>NZ_BMRZ01000005.1 GCF_014648895.1 Streptomyces tanashiensis | reverse complement strand
TCCGGTCCCTTTCGCTTTCGCTCCGGGCCCTTCCGGCGGTTCCGACTCTATCAGATCCTTTCGGTGTCTGACCCCCAGTCAGCGGGGTTTGTCTTTTCGGCCGTTGGGCCGTTCCGACGAGTGAGACTTTAGTGGATTCCCTGCCTCCGACGCTAATCGGGCGGCTGCGCTCAAACCTTCGAACGCGGATTCCTCATTTCGCAAAAACGCACGGAAAGCATGGCGGCACGACAAAGCGCCGTCAGGCTCACTGGTTCTTGCGGAATGGCTGTCCGGGGCCGACCGGGGTCGGTGCTCACGTCGGACAACTCGGAGAACCTTACGGATCGGGGGGTTCCGTGTCAACCCTGGTCCATGGGCGTACCTCTGCCCGGGTGACGGAAGGCGTGGCGGTAGTCGCGGGGGCTGGTGCCCAGGTGGGAGGCGAAGTGCTGGCGCATCGTGACCTCGCTGCCGAAGCCCGCGCGGCGGGCCACCTCGGGGAGCGGGTGGTCGGTCCGTTCGAGGAGCTTCTGGGCTGCCGCGACGCGCTGGGTGATGAGCCAGTGCAGAGGGGTGGTGCCCGTCGTGGCCTGGAAGTGGCGGGCGAAGGAGCGGGGGGACATGCCGGCGAGGGCGGCCAGGCTCGCGACGGTGTGGGGTTCGGCGAGGTGGGCCAGGGCGTGGGCGCGTACGGCGGCGAGGGCGTCGGCGTCGCGGTCGGCGCGGGGCGTGGGGTGCTCGATGAACTGGGCCTGGGTCCCCGTACGGAAGGGGGCGGTGACCATCGAGCGGGCGACGGCCGCGGCGGCCTCGGCTCCGTGGGCGGTGCGGACGAGGTGGAGGCAGAGGTCGATGCCCGCTGCGGTGCCGGCCGAGGTCCAGATGCCCGTGTCCTCGACGAACAGGGCGTCGGGTTCGACCCTGACGGCCGGGTGGCGGGCGGCCAGGGTGCTCGCCAGGTGCCAGTGGGTGACGGCGCGGCGGCCGTCCAGGAGTCCGGCGCGGGCGAGTACGAAGGCGCCGGCGCAGAGCGAGGCGACGGGGATGCCCGCGGTGTGGGCGCGGCGGAGGGCGTCGAGGACGGGGGCCGGCAGGTCGGCGTCGGGGTCCTCTATGCCGGGGACGACGACCAGGTCGGTGGGGGTGAGGTCGTCGAGCCAGGTGAGCGGGCGGTCGGGGGTGAGGGTGAGGCCGCCTCGGAGGGGGATGGGGGTGTGCGGGTCGGTGGCGGTCCGGCGGAGTTCGAAGGGCGGGACTCCGCGGAGGGTGCGGTCGCTGTCCCAGACCTCGGTGATGACGGAGATGTCGAAGGCGCGGACGCCGGGGAAGGCGACGAGCGCGATGCGTTGGGGGTGGGGCGTGGGCTTCCGTGACACGCCTGGCAGTAAAACATCGATCGCTGGCATTCCCCCCTCTGGGAGGCGGGGTGGTCCGGCGGGAGGATCGTTGTCATGGAGATCAACGAGAACGCAGCGCTGGTGGTCGTCGATGTGCAGAAGGGCTTCGAGCAGGAGTTCTGGGGCCGGCGGAACAATCCTGAGGCGGAGGCGAACATCGCGGCTCTGATCGATGCCTGGCAGGGGACGGGGCGGCCGGTCGTCTTCGTACGGCACGACTCTTCGCAGGCGGGTTCGCCGCTGGCTCCGGGGACCGAGGGGAACGGGTTCAAGGAGTTCGTCGAGGAGCGGCGGGGGAAGGGGTCCGGTCCCGAGCTCCTGGTGACGAAGTCGGTGAACTCCGCCTTCTACGGGGAGCCGGACCTGGACGCCTGGCTGAAGGGTGCCGGGGTCCGGCAGATCGTGGTCGTGGGGATCCAGACCAACATGTGCAACGAGACCACGGCCCGGATGGGCGGGAACCTCGGGTACGACGTGCTGTTCGCGCTGGACGCGATGCACACGTTCGATCTGGCCGGGCCGTTCGGCTGGACGCAGACGGCGGAGGAGCTGACCCGGGCGACGGCGGTGTCGCTGCACGGCGGGCGGTTCGCCCGGGTCGTGACCACGGAGGACGTGGTGAAGGGCGCGGTCTCGGCCGCGTAGGTCAGCTGTTGCCGGAGGCGAGCTCGCGGCTGCGGTCGCGGGCCGCTTCCAGCGCGGCGATCAGGGCGGCGCGTACGCCGTGGTTCTCCAGCTCGCGGATGGCGCTGATGGTGGTGCCGGCCGGGGAGGTGACGGCCTCGCGGAGCTTGACCGGGTGTTCGCCGCTGTCGCGGAGCATCACGGCGGCGCCGATGGCGGCCTGGACGATGAGGTCGTGGGCCTGGGCGCGGGGCAGGCCGAGGAGGATGCCGGCGTCGGTCATGGCTTCGACGAGGAAGTAGAAGTACGCGGGTCCCGAGCCGGAGAGGGCGGTGGCGGCGTCCTGCTGGGACTCGGGGACGCGGAGGGTCTTGCCGACGCCGCCGAAGATCTCCTCGGTGTGGGCGAGGTGCTCGGGGGTGGCGTGGCTGCCGGCCGAGATGACGGACATGCCCTCGTCGACGAGGACGGGGGTGTTCGGCATGACGCGGACGACGGGGGTGCCGGTGGTGAGGCGGTCCTCGATGAACGAGGTGGGGATGCCGGCGGCGGCGCTGATGACCAGGCGGTCGGCGGCGACGTGCGGGGCGAGCTCGTCGAGGAGGCGGCCCATGTCCTGGGGCTTGACGGCCAGGATGAGGGTGTCGGCGCGCTTGGCGGCCTCGGCGTTGGTGACGGTCTCGACGCCGTAGCGGGTGCGGAGCTCCTCGGCGCGTTCGGCGCGGCGGGCGGTGACCAGGAGGTTCGCGGGGCGCCAGCCGGCGCGGATCATGCCGCTGAGGAGCGCTTCACCGATCTTGCCGGTACCGAGGACTGCGACGGTCTGGGTCATGGGTCTGTTCACCTCGCCGGAGGGGGTCTTTTGGACATCCTTTCACCGGTGGGGGCCGGGGTGCGTGGGGTGTCCGAGGGGCGGTCAGGGGCGGTCAGGCGGTGCGGCGGCGGAGGGTGGCCGCGCCGAGGCCGAGGACCAGGACGGCGCAGCCGGCGACGACGAGGGCGTCGCGGACGAAGTCGCCGGTGACGTCGGGGTGGCGGAGGACCTGGTTCATGCCGTCGACGGCGTACGACATCGGCAGGACGTCGGAGATCGCTTCGAGTGCGGGGGCCATCCGGTCGCGCGGGGTGAACAGGCCGCAGAGCAGGAGCTGGGGGAAGATCACGGCCGGCATGAACTGGACGGCCTGGAACTCGGACGCGGCGAAGGCGGAGACGAAGAGGCCGAGGGCGGTTCCGAGGAGGGCGTCGAGGAGGGCCACCAGGAGGAGGAGCCAGGGGGAGCCGATGACGTCGAGGCCGAGGAACCAGACGGCGAGGCCGGTGGCCAGGACGGACTGGAGGACGGCGACGAGTCCGAAGGCGAGGGCGTAGCCGGCGATGAGGTCGGTCTTGCCGAGGGGCATGGCGAGGAGGCGTTCGAGGGTGCCGGAGGTGCGTTCCCTGAGGGTGGCGATGGAGGTCACCAGGAACATCGTGATGAGGGGGAAGATGCCGAGGAGCGAGGCGCCGATGCTGTCGAAGGTCCCCGGGCTGCCGTCGAAGACGTAGCGGAGCAGGAAGAGCATCAGGCAGGGGACGAGGAGCATCAGGGCGATCGAGCGCGGGTCGTGGCGCAGCTGGCGCAGGACGCGGGCGGAGGTGGCGAGGGTGCGGTTCGCGTTCACGGGCGGGGCTCCTCGGTGGTTGCCTCTGTTCCTCGGGCGGCCCGGGCGGCCTGGGCGGCGCGGGTGTTCGCCGCGTCGACGAGGTGGAGGAAGGCCTCTTCGACGGTGGCCGTGTCGTTGCGGCGGCGGAGCGCCTCGGGGGTGTCCTCGGCGAGGATCTCGCCCTCGCGCATGAGGAGGAGCCGGTGGCAGCGCTCGGCCTCGTCCATCACGTGGGAGGAGACGAGGAGGGTGGTGCCCCGTTCGGCGGCGAGCCGGTGGAAGAGGTTCCACAGGTCGCGGCGGAGGACGGGGTCGAGGCCGACCGTGGGTTCGTCGAGGACGAGGAGCTCCGGGGTGCCGAGCAGGGCGACGGCGAGGGAGACCCGGCTGCGCTGGCCGCCGGAGAGCCGTCCGGCGAGGGAGCCGGCGTGGTCGGCGAGGTCGACGTCCTCGATGGCCCGGTCGACGGCGGTGCGGCGGTCGTGGCGGTGGGCGCGGCCGGGGAGCAGGACGGCGGCGAAGTAGTCGAGGTTCTGGCGGACGGTCAGGTCGTCGTAGACGGACGGGGCCTGGGTGACGTAGCCGATGCGGGAGCGGAGGGCGGGGTCGCCGGCGGGGCGGCCGAGGACCTGGAGGGTGCCGGTGACCTTGGCCTGGGTGCCGACGATCGTGCGCATGAGGGTGGTCTTGCCGCAGCCGGAGGGGCCGAGGAGGCCGGTGATGCGGCCGGCGGGGACGGTGAAGTCGAGGCCGCGGAGGACCTGGCGGTCGCCTCGTGTGGCGGTGAGGTTCTGTGCGGTGACGGCCGCGGTGGCGGCTGCGCCGCGGGTGGATGCCTTGTCGACGGCCTCGCCCGCCGAGTAATTCATCATGTGATGAATAGTGCGCCTGGGGGTGCCGAGCGTCAAGGACCGGGACGGGACCGGGCTCCTACTTGCGCTTCGGCTTCTTGCGGGTGGCCGGGTTGCCCGTACGGGTGGAGCGGCGCTTCTCGTACTGGGCGACGGCCGTCTCGTACTCCGCGCGGTGCAGCTTCTCGCCCGGGGCCTCCACGAAGCAGCGGGCGCCGTAGGCGAGGAGGGAACCGATGAAGCCGATCATCTTCAGGCTGCGGAGGGACTCCTCGCGGGCCGGGTCGGCCGGGCGGCGGACGAAGCCCTCCCAGGTCTTGCGGAAGGCGATGGCGCTGCAGATCGCGAACATGATGACGACCAGCAGGTTGACGATGCCGCCGACGTCGGCGATCTGCAGGCCCTCGTAGGCGAAGCGCAGCACGAAGCAGGCCGCGACGGCGGCGGCGAGCGAACCGGCGGCCAGGCCCGCGCGGCGCAGGGCGTAGTTGCCGCTGTGGTCGACCCAGGTCGTGCCGAAGAAGCGGATCTCCTCCGGCCGCGGGCCGCTGCCGATCTTGCTGGGGGTCTGCTCTTCGTCGCTCACGGGGTCGATTATCCCCGGGGCGCCGGCGAAGAGGCTCAGACGCAGCGCGGCGCGACCATGCCGTCGCTGCCCGTGTGCACGTACGCGTCGGAGAGGTACTCGCCCGGCGCTATGTTGTCCCAGATGTTCGTCGTGCCGTACGGGCCGTCGACCCACTCGCCGTACTTCTGGCATTTGATCGCGACCGTCGCTCCCGGTGCGAGCGAGCGGACGACCGGGTACTTGGTGCTCGGTCCCGAACGCACGTTGACCCGGTACCCCGGTGCGACCTCGTAGCGCGTGGTCATGACGTCCTCCCCCTGTGGCGCAAAAGCGCTCCGCCGAGTTTCACTCTCCGCGACGCGCAGGCTAGCAAGCCCCACCGACTTCGCGGGCACCATGGACTAGGCTCCGTCGGGTCGCGCACGTGCGCGCGACGCGGACGGGGACTCACGGGGGTGGGCGATGCCACCGTTGCGCGGTACCGGTGCCGACCGGGAAGCGGAAGAGCCCGAATACGCGGGCGACTACCGCCTCCAGGCATGTCTGGGCGCCGGCGGCATGGGCGTCGTGCACCTCGCGGCCTCCGCCTCGGGGCTGCGGCTCGCGGTCAAGGTCGTGCACGCACGGTACGCGGAGGACCCTGAGTTCAGGGCGCGTTTCCGCCAGGAGGTCGCGGCCGCCCGCCGGGTCAGCGGGGCCTTCACCGCACCGGTCGTCGACGCCGACCCCGATGCCGTACGCCCCTGGATGGCGACGCTCTACGTGCCCGGCCCCACCCTCGCCGACCAGGTGAAGCGGAACGGCCCGCTGTCCCCGGCCGAACTGCGCCGCCTCACCGCCGGGCTCGCGGAGGCGCTCCGCGACATCCACCGGGCCGGGGTCGTGCACCGGGACCTCAAGCCCAGCAACGTCCTGCTGACCGACACCGGGCCCAAGGTCATCGACTTCGGGATCTCCCGGCCGGTCGACAGCGACCTGCACACGGAGACGGGCAAACTCATCGGCTCGCCGCCGTTCATGGCGCCCGAGCAGTTCCAGCGGCCCAGGGAGGTCGGGCCGGCCGCGGACGTGTTCGCGCTGGGCTCCGTGCTGGTGCACGCGGCGACCGGGCACGGCCCCTTCGACTCGGACAGCCCGTACATCGTGGCGTACCAGGTCGTCCACGACGAGCCGGACCTGACGGGCGTCCCGGCGGACCTCGCGCCGCTCGTCGCCCGCTGCCTCGCCAAGGAGCCCGTCGAGCGGCCGACCCCGGACCAGATCATGCAGGCGCTGCTGCCTCCCTCGTACGCGGCCGAGGCCTTCATACCGGCACAGCGGCGGCGGCCCGCCCTGCCCGAGGGCGAGAGCGGCCCCGCGCCCGCGTGGGACGCGGACACGCCGGTACGGGTCACCGCGCCGGCCCCGCGCCGCCGGGGCCTGCGGGTCCCCCCGCGGCCGCGGATCCGGCCGCGCCCGACGATCGCCGTCGCCGCCGCGCTCGCGCTCACCGCGGCCGGCGTGTACGCGGCGCTCAGCCGGCCGGCGGACCGCGGGCCCGAGACCCCGACGAGCCCGGCCGAGGTGGCCACGTCCTTCACCGGCTGGCACACCGGACTCCAGAAGCACGGCCCGTCGGCCGCCCCCGCCTGCTCCCACGACGCGGGCGCCCTGTACTGCGTGGCCCGGGGCATCGGTCTCGCCCGGCTCGACCCGGTCACCGGGCGGATCCTCTGGTCGCGGACCGCGCCCGTCGAGCAGGAGACCCCGGACGCCCCCGTGTTCCTCGCGGACGGCCTGGTCGGCGCCGCCGCTCCGACGGGTCCCCTGCGGGCGTACGCGGGCGGGGACGGTGCCCCCGGCTGGACGGCCCGCGGGAAGCTCCCCGAGGTGCACCGGCCGGCCGGCTCGGCGGTCGTCCTGTCCGACGGCGTCGGCGGCATCCGGGCGGTCGACGCCCGCAGCGGCAAGGAGCTGTGGCGGCACGGCCTCACCGGCTTCGGGGTCCCGCTCCCCGGACCGTACGACGCGCCGTCCGGGCTCCTCACGGTCTCCGAGAACTCGTTCGACGGGACGCACACGCGGGTGGGCGCGATCCGCCCCGGCACCGGCGAGGTGGTCTGGCAGCGGAACCTGGACGGCGACCTCGACCCGCTGGGCCGCACCGGCGACGGCACGCTCGTCCTCGCCTCCCTCTACCAGTCCTCGCTGGTCGAGTCCCTGGTCCTGGTGGGCCCCGGCGGAGGCGACGACGCCCCCGTGCGCACGGTGTCCCTGCCCTACCGGATCGACCTCCGGGGCATCGCCGTGCGCGGCGCCGTCGTCCATCTGCTCGACGCGGAGGGGCACCTCACCGCCTTCGACACCGCCGCGCCGAAGGGCCGCGTGCTGTGGGACCTGGAGACGGCCGCCGGGAACGTGTCCGCGCCGGTCCTCGGCGACGGCGACCGGCTCTACTTCTCCGCCGGGGACGGCCGGCTGATCGCCGTCGACACCGCGCGCGGAGCGGTGATCGGCCAGACCAGGCCGCGGCTGCAGAACGGCCGCCTCGGCTACGCGTCCCTGGTGCCCGCGCCGCTCGTCGCCGGGGACCGGGTGTTCGGGACGGCGCCGGACGGCTCGGTGTTCGCGGTGGACGCGCGCGATCCTGCGTCCTGGTGAGCGTCTGACGTACGGAACGACGGACAGAACGACGGAGGGGAGCGGGCTTCTCGGCCCGCTCCCCTCCGTCGTACGTCCCCTACCGGGCTCAGCCCAGCTTCGTCACGTCCCGGACCGCGCCCTTGTCGGCGCTCGTCGCCATCGCCGCGTACGCCCGCAGCGCCGCCGACACCTTGCGCTCCCGGTTCTTCGGCGCGTACACGCCGCCGAGGGCCTCACGGCGGGCCGCCAGGGTGGCGTCGTCGACGAGGAGCTCGATCGAGCGGTTCGGGATGTCGATGCGGATGCGGTCGCCGTCCTCGACGAACGCGATCGTGCCGCCCGAGGCCGCCTCCGGCGAGGCGTGGCCGATGGAGAGGCCCGAGGTGCCGCCCGAGAAGCGGCCGTCCGTGACGAGGGCGCAGGTCTTGCCCAGGCCGCGGCCCTTGAGGAAGGAGGTCGGGTAGAGCATCTCCTGCATGCCGGGGCCGCCCTTGGGGCCCTCGTAGCGGATGACGACCACGTCGCCGTCCTTGACCTGCTTGTTCAGGATCTTCTCGACGGCCTCCTCCTGCGACTCGCAGACGACGGCCGGGCCCTCGAAGGTCCAGATGGACTCGTCCACGCCGGCGGTCTTCACGACACAGCCGTCGACGGCGAGGTTGCCGTGCAGGACGGCGAGGCCGCCGTCCTTCGAGTACGCGTGGGCCGCGTCGCGGATGCAGCCGTTCGCCGCGTCCGTGTCGAGGGTGTCCCAGCGCTCCGACTGGGAGAAGGCGGTCGCCGAGCGGACGCAGCCGGGGGCCGCGTGCCACAGCTCGACGGCCTCCTCCGAGGGGGAGCCGCCGCGCACGTCCCAGGTCTCCAGCCACTCCTTGACGGAGGGCGCGTGGACGGCGTGGACGTCCTCGTTCAGCAGTCCGGCGCGGTACAGCTCGCCGAGGATGGCGGGGATGCCGCCCGCCCGGTGCACGTCCTCCATGTAGTACGTGCGGTCCTTGGCGACGTTCGGGGCGACCTTGGCCAGGCAGGGAACCCGGCGGGAGACCTCGTCCATGTCCGGCAGGCCGTAGTCGAGCTCCGCCTCCTGGGCGGCGGCGAGCAGGTGGAGGATCGTGTTGGTCGAGCCGCCCATGGCGATGTCGAGGGCCATGGCGTTCTCGAAGGCGGCGCGGCTCGCGATCGAGCGGGGCAGAACGGAGTCGTCGTCCTCGTCGTAGTAGCGACGGGTGATGTCGACGACCGTGCGGGCCGCGTTCTCGTAGAGCGCGCGGCGGGCGGTGTGGGTGGCGAGCACCGTGCCGTTGCCGGGGAGGGAGAGGCCGATCGCCTCGGTCAGGCAGTTCATCGAGTTGGCGGTGAACATGCCGGAACAGGACCCGCAGGTCGGGCAGGCGTTCTCCTCGATGCGGGCGATGTCCTCGTCCGAGATCTTCGGGTTCACCGCGTCGGAGATCGCGTCGACCAGGTCGAGCGTGCGGACCGAGCCGTCGACGAGCGTGGCGCGGCCGGACTCCATCGGGCCGCCGGAGACGAAGACCGTCGGGATGTTGAGGCGCAGGGCCGCCATCAGCATGCCGGGGGTGATCTTGTCGCAGTTGGAGATGCAGATCAGGGCGTCGGCGCAGTGCGCCTCGACCATGTACTCCACGCTGTCCGCGATCAGGTCCCGGGAGGGCAGGCTGTAGAGCATGCCGCCGTGGCCCATCGCGATGCCGTCGTCGACGGCGATCGTGTTGAACTCGCGGGCGATGCCGCCGGCGGCGGTGATGGCCTCGGAGACGATCCGGCCGACCGGCTGGAGGTGGGTGTGGCCGGGGACGAACTCGGTGAAGGAGTTGGCGACGGCGATGATCGGCTTCCGGCCGATGTCCGCGCCGGGTACACCGGAGGCGCGCATAAGGGCGCGTGCGCCCGCCATGTTGCGGCCGTGGGTGACAGTGCGGGACCTCAGCTCGGGCATCGTCGCTCGCTCCTCGTGACGGGTGTGCTTGCATTCGAGCGTACGCCGAGGCTCCAAGATCCGGACAGGGTGTCCGCGATTCGGGACGAGTGTTCAGCTTTCGGTCAGGTAGCGCTGGAGCGTCGGGGCCACCTGCTCGATGATCCGCTCCGGGTCCGCCGAGGCCAGCGGCTCCACCTGGATCACGTACCGCATGATCACGATCCCGATCATGTGGGAGGCGGCGAGCTCCGCGCGGAAGCTCGGGTCCGGCACGTCGAGCTCGGCCGCGATCCGCTCCAGGAGCCGGCGCAGCACGAAGGTCCGCAGCACCTTGGCCGCCGCCTCGTGGGTGAGCGCGGAGCGGACGATCGCGAGGAGCGGGGCGCGGGAGGCCGGGTTCTCCCAGACGCCGATGAAGAAGCGCGCGAGGCGTTCGCCGATGGCCTCGCGCGGGCCGCCGAGGATCGCCGGGAGGACGGCCGCGGGCTCGAAGGAGACCTCGATGGCGGCGGCGAAGACCTCGTCCTTCGTGCCGAAGTAGTGGTGCACCAGCGCCGGGTCCACGCCGGCGGCCTTGGCGATGCCGCGCACCGAGGCCTTGTCGTAGCCGCGCTCGGCGAACTGGGTGCGGGCCGCCGCCAGGATGCGTTCGCGCGCGCCCGGTCCGCTCTCCTCGTCGGTACGGGACGGGCGGCCGCGCCGGCGCGGGGCCGGGTCGGTCATGGGGCGGGAGCCCGTTCCGTCGGGGGCGCGGCCGGGGCGGTCACGGGCGGGGGGCCCGCTCGGTCGGGCGGGGTGCCGGGGCGGGGCGGCCCGCCGCCGAGGCGAGGTGCAGCCGGGTGAAGGCGAGGGCCTCCGCGAGATCGGCCTCGCGTTCGGCGGCTGACATCGCGCGGCGGGTGTTGACCTCGATGACGACGTGCCCGTCGAAGCCGGTGAGCGCGAGCCGCTCCAGGAGCTCGGCGCAGGGCTGGGTGCCGCGGCCCGGGACGAGGTGCTCGTCCTTGGCGGACCCCTTGCCGTCGGCGAGGTGGACGTGGCCGAGCCGGTCGCCCATGCGGTCGATCATCGCGAGGGCGTCGGTGCGGGCGGTCGCGGTGTGCGAGAGGTCGACGGTGAAGTGCCGGTAGTCGTCCTTGGTGACGTCCCATTCGGGCGCGTACGCGAGCATCTCGCGGTCCTTGTACCGCCACGGGTACATGTTCTCGACGGCGAAGCGCACGTCCGTCTCGTCGGCCATCCGCCAGATGCCGGTCACGAAGTCCTTGGCGTACTGGCGCTGCCAGCGGAACGGCGGGTGCACGACGACCGTCGACGCGCCGAGCCGCTCGGCCGCCGCCTGCGCGCGCCGGAGCTTGATCCACGGGTCGGTGGACCAGACGCGCTGGGTGATGAGGAGGCAGGGGGCGTGCACGGCCAGGATCGGGACCTGGTGGTAGTCGGAGAGCCGGCGCAGCGCCTCGATGTCCTGGCTGACCGGGTCGGTCCACACCATGACCTCGACGCCGTCGTACCCGAGGCGCGCGGCGATCTCGAAGGCCGTCGCCGTCGACTCCGGATAGACCGAGGCCGTCGACAGGGCGACCTTCGCATCCGGGATGCGCACCACTGGTTCTGCCACGGAGACAGGGTACGGGGCGGGCCGGGGGGCCGGGGGGTGGTTCCGGTCACGCCCGGCCGCCGTGCGCGGCGCGGCTCGCCGCCGCCCCCGTCAGTGCTCCGGCAGGTGGTCCAGGCGGCGCAGGATGACGCCCTCGCGCAGGGCCCAGGGGCAGATCTCCAGCTCCTCGACGCCGAGCAGGTCCATCGCGCCCTCGGCGACGAGCGCGCCCGCGAGGACCTGACCGGCGCGGCCCTCCGAGACACCGGGGAGGGCGGCGCGCTCGGGCACGGTCATCGCGGCGAGGCGCGGGACCCACTCCTCCAGGGACTTGCGGGTCAGGATCCGCTGGACGTAGAGGCCCTCCCCCGAGCCGGGCGCGCCGGCGATCCTGGCGAGCTGCTTGAAGGTCTTGGAGGTGGCCACGACGTGGTCGGGGCGGCCGAAGCGGCTGAACTCGCCGACCGTTCGGGCGATCTGCGCGCGCACATGGCGGCGCAGCGCCTTCACGTCGGCGGTGTCGGCCGGGTCGCCGGGCAGCCAGCCCGCCGTGAGCCGGCCGGCGCCGAGGGGCAGGGAGACCGCCGCGTCCGGGTCCTCGTCGATGCCGTACGCGACTTCGAGGGAGCCGCCGCCGATGTCGAGGAGGAGCAGCTTGCCCGCGGACCAGCCGAACCAGCGGCGGGCGGCGAGGAAGGTGAGCCGGGCCTCCTCCTCGCCGGTGAGGACCTGGAGGTCGACCCCGGTCTCGTCCTTCACGCGCGCGAGGACCGCGTCGGCGTTGCTGGCCTCGCGCACCGCGGAGGTCGCGAAGGGCAGCACCTCCTCGCAGCCCTTGTCCTCGGCGGCCAGGAGCGCGTCCCGCACGGTCGCGATGAGCCGCTCGACGCCGCCGGGCGCGATCGCGCCCCGCTCGTCGAGCAGCTCGGCGAGCCGCAGCTCCGCCTTGTGCGAGTGGGCGGGCAGCGGCCGGGCGCCGGGGTGGGCGTCCACCACGAGCAGGTGCACTGTGTTCGAACCGACGTCGAGGACTCCGAGTCTCATGGGCGGAACGCTACTGCGCCCGCCGTCATACGCTTGGTCCTGTGCCAAAGACGAAGAAGGCGAAGCCGGACAAAGACCGTGGCGGCGACGGCGGTGTGCAGGCGGCCAGGACCGCGCACGCGGCGAAGGCCGTGAAGGCGGTCAAGGTCGGGAAGCAGAAGCGGGGCAAGGCCGAGGAGCCCGACGAGAAGGGCCTCGACTTCGCGCGCGCGTGGGTCGAGTTTCCCGATCCGGCCGACGAGGAGCAGGTCTTCCGCTGTGACCTGACCTGGCTGACCTCGCGCTGGACCTGCATCTTCGGCAACGGCTGCCAGGGCATCCAGGAGGGGCGCGCCGACGACGGCTGCTGCACGCTGGGCGCGCACTTCTCCGACGAGGACGACGAGAAGCGGGTCGCCGGGCACGTGGCCCGGCTCACTCCGGAGCTGTGGCAGTTCCACGACGTCGGGACGGATTCGGGCTGGGTGCAGCTCGACGAGGACGGCGACCGGCAGACCCGCCGCTGGGAGGGGTCCTGCATCTTCCAGAACCGTCCCGGGTTCGCGGGCGGCGCGGGCTGCTCTCTGCACATCCTGGCGATGAAGGAGGGCCGGGAGCCGCTGGAGACGAAGCCGGACGTGTGCTGGCAGCTGCCGGTGCGGCGGACGTACGACTGGATCGACCGCCCCGACGACTCCAAGGTCCTCCAGGTGTCGATCGGCGAGTACGACCGGCGCGGCTGGGGTCCGGGCGGCCACGACCTGCACTGGTACTGCACGACGGCGACGTCGGCGCACGTCGGCGGTGAGCCGGTGTACGTCTCGTACCGGCCGGAGCTCGTCGAGATGATGGGCGAGGAGGCGTACGGGGTCCTGGCCGGGCTCTGCGAGGCGCGGCTCGCCTCGCAGCTGCCGCTGGTGGCTCCGCACCCGGCGGATCCGGTCGCCTAGGGCCTGTCCGGCGGATCAGGGTCGGAGCGACCCTAGGAGGACGGGGGCGGTTCCTCCGCCGACGGCTGGTTGCCCGGGTCCGAGGTCGTGGGCGGGGGCTCCTCGGTCGTCGGGGGCGGGGTGGTCGGTTCCGTCGTCGGCTCGGTGGTCGGCGGCGGGGTCGTGGGCTCGGTCGTGGGCGGCGTCGTCGGTTCCGTCGTGGGCGGGGTCGTCGGCGGGGTGGTCGGTTCGGTGGTCGGCGGGGACGTGGGCGGGGTCGTCGGCGGCGTCGTCGGCCGCGTCGTGACCGGTGGGGGTGTGATCGCGCGGTCGTCCGTCGGCGGCGGCTGGCGGTAGCCGTCGATCCTCACCACCGCGCCCGAGGGGTTGACCCCGAGGCGCGCGCTCCAGGGGCCGACGGGTTCGCGGCCGTGGTCGACGCGGACGGTGACCGTGATCTTCTCGCCGGGGCGGAGCGTGCCGGAGGCCCGGCTGACGTACAGCCAGGGGGCGTCCGTCCACAGCGACCAGTCGACGGGTGAGCCGCCGGAGGCGCTGAGCGTGAGCAGGGTGAGGTCGCCGCGGCCGGTGGCGGCGACCGTGATCCAGCCGGCGGCGGGTTCGCCGGGGCGGCCCGGTTCGGTGGGGCCGCCGGGGCTGACGACCTCGACGGAGACGTCGGGGGCGCGGCTGCCCTGGGTGAAGCGGGGCTCGGGGGTGGTGCGGGCGTTGCCCGCGTTCTCGTAGCGGTCGCCGTCCGGGGACACCGGTTCGTCGGCCTCGCGCGCGCTGATCCTGGATCCGTCGTGCCCGGCGGTGTCCGCGGCCGGGGCGCCCCGGTAGGAGGTCCAGAGCGCGAGGACGGGGGCGGCCACCACGGCGGCGACGACGGTGGTGGTCACCGCCCGGGCCCGCATCCGGTCGCGGCGGGCGACGTGGTCCTTCGGGTCCATGGGGAAGCCCGTCGGCGTGAAGCGCGGGGCGCCGGCACGCGCGCGCGGGACGTGCAGCATCGCCATGTACGCGGCGGCCCGGGGCGCCTCGACGAGCGGCAGCCGGTCCGCCGGGAGGGCCGTGGCGCCGGGCCAGGGGCCGGAGGCGCCCACGCGCTCGGCCGCGCGGCGGCAGCGGGGGCAGTCGTCGACGTGCCGGACGAGTTCGGCGCGCAGGGCGGCCGAGAGGAGCACCCGGTGGTCGCCGGTGAGCCGGGCGACGGTGGGACAGCTGCCGGTCTCGACGACGGCGAGCGCGGCGCGGGTGCGCTCGACCTCGCAGCCGGCGGTGGCGAGGAGCTCGCGGGCGGCGAGCGGGTCGAGGGAGAGCACGGCGGCGACCTGGCGGTGGCTGAGGCCGTGCCGCACGGCGAGTTCCAGGGCCTCGCGCTGCTCGGGCGTGGTGCCGGCGGCCTCGGGCCAGGCGAGCCGGGCGAGCTCGGCGCGGCGGCGTTCGGCGGTCTCCTCGGAGACCCGGGGCGGCTCGGGTGCGGTGACGGCCGGGCGGCCGGTGTGGGCGCCCTGGCGCTTGCGGCGCTGCTCGCCGAGGCTGCGGAGGCAGGCCCAGCGGGCGAGGGCGTACAGCCAGGCGGTGCGTCCGTCCTCGTCGGAGGGGCAGCGGCCGTGGTGGCGCTCGGCGACGGCGAGGACGTCGCCGAGGACGGCGG
Source organism: Streptomyces tanashiensis (assembly GCF_014648895.1). GTDB lineage: Bacteria > Actinomycetota > Actinomycetes > Streptomycetales > Streptomycetaceae > Streptomyces > Streptomyces tanashiensis. The sequence continues at coordinate 408,376 of NZ_BMRZ01000005.1, read as the reverse complement.
TGGCCGTGTCGTGGTCGCAGAGGACGGAGAGGCAGTACGTGAAGAGGCCGTCGAGGGCGGCCTCGTAGCGGGCGGGGGGCCGCCGGCCGAGCGTGCGCGGTCCCTGGTCCACGGCGCGGTGCGCCCGGTGTGCGCCGGTGGTGCGTACGGGGGAATCCAGCCTGCTGCTCGTCACTGGGCGACCGTAGGCGGACGGTGGGCACTCTTCGTACCGGTTGCTCCATTCTCATTCTTACGGGTGAAGGTATCGCTCGAAGGGGGACAGGAAGCGGGTGTTCCGGCGCCGCGGGGCTCCCCCTGTGGACGACGGCGGCCCGTTGTCGGTGGCGGCGGATACGGTGTGGCCCATGGCTGCCCGTACGAAAACCGCCAAGGACCGGCCGTCCTACCGCTGCACCGAGTGCGGCTGGCAGACGGCCAAGTGGCTCGGCCGCTGCCCCGAGTGCCAGGCCTGGGGGACGGTCGAGGAGTACGGCGCGCCCGCCGTCCGGACGACCGCCGCCGGTCGCGTCTCCACCGCAGCGCTCCCCATCGGTCAGGTCGACGGCCGGCAGGCGACCGCACGCTCGACCGGCGTGAGCGAGCTGGACCGGGTCCTCGGCGGAGGGCTCGTGCCCGGCGCCGTCGTGCTGCTCGCGGGCGAGCCCGGCGTCGGCAAGTCCACGCTGCTGCTCGACGTGGCGGCCAAGGCGGCGAGCGACGAGCACCGCACGCTGTACGTGACGGGCGAGGAGTCCGCGAGCCAGGTCCGGATGCGCGCCGACCGGATCGACGCGCTCAGCGACCATCTGTACCTGGCGGCCGAGACCGATCTGTCGGCCGTCCTCGGGCACCTCGACGCCGTGAAGCCCTCGCTGCTGATCATGGACTCGGTGCAGACCGTCGCCTCGCCCGAGATCGACGGCGCGCCCGGCGGCATGGCGCAGGTCCGCGAGGTCGCCGGAGCCCTCATCCGGGCCTCCAAGGAGCGCGGCATGTCGACGCTCCTCGTCGGCCACGTCACCAAGGACGGGGCCATCGCGGGACCCCGGCTCCTGGAGCACCTGGTCGACGTCGTCCTGAGCTTCGAGGGCGACCGGCACGCGCGGCTGCGTCTGGTCCGGGGCGTGAAGAACCGGTACGGGGCGACCGACGAGGTCGGCTGCTTCGAGCTGCACGACGAGGGCATCACGGGGCTCGCCGACCCCTCCGGGCTCTTCCTGACCCGGCGTGACGTGGCCGTGCCGGGCACCTGTCTGACGGTCACCCTGGAGGGCAAGCGTCCGCTGGTGGCCGAGGTGCAGGCGCTGACGGTCGACTCGCAGATCCCGTCGCCGCGGCGGACGACCTCGGGCCTGGAGACCTCCCGGGTCTCGATGATGCTGGCGGTCCTGGAGCAGCGCGGCCGGATCAGCGCGCTGGGCAAGCGGGACATCTACAGCGCGACCGTGGGCGGGGTGAAGCTCACCGAGCCCGCCGCCGACCTGGCGATCGCGCTCGCCCTGGCCTCCGCCGCGAGCGACACCCCGCTGCCGAAGAACCTCGTCGCGATCGGCGAGGTCGGGCTCGCGGGCGAGGTGCGGCGGGTGACGGGTGTGCAGCGGCGACTCGCCGAGGCGCATCGGCTGGGCTTCACGCACGCGCTGGTCCCGGTGGACCCGGGGAAGGTGCCGGCCGGGATGAAGGTGACGGAGGTGGCGGACGTGGGCGACGCGCTGCGGGTGCTGCCGCGGAGTCGCCGGGCGAAGGCGGCCGAGGACGCGCCGGGCGGCTGAGGGCGGCTCGGCCCGCCCGGATCGGGGAGCCGTTCCGGGCGAGGCATGCCCGCGGCCCGGGCGGGGGACCCGTTCCGGCGGGGGTCCCGCCCACCCGTTCCGCCCCGGCGGACCGCATGCCCACAACCCCCGCGGGGTGGTGTCGCTAGACTTTGCCCTGGTCTCGCCCATCCGTACGAGCCGGAGGAGTGCAGTGGCAGCCAAGGACGGGGCAGCAGCTCCTGGAAAGTCCGGCGCGGGCTCCGGCAACGAAGCGCTGATGCGCGCCGCCCTGAGCGCGGTCGCGCCGGGCACCGCGCTGCGCGACGGCCTGGAGCGGATCCTCCGGGGAAACACGGGCGGTCTCATCGTGCTCGGCCTCGACAGGACGGTCGACTCGATGTGCACCGGCGGTTTCGAGCTGGACGTCGAGTTCACCGCGACACGCCTGCGTGAGCTGTGCAAGCTCGACGGCGCGCTCGTCCTCGACAAGGACATCACCAAGATCCACCGCGCGGGCGTGCAGCTGGTCCCGGACGCCTCCATCCCCACCGAGGAGACCGGCACCCGCCACCGCACGGCGGACCGGGTCTCCAAGCAGTGCAAGTACCCGGTCGTCTCCGTCTCCCAGTCGATGCGTCTGATCGCGCTGTACGTGGACGGTGAGCGCCGGGTCCTGGAGGAGTCGGCCGCGATCCTGTCCCGGGCGAACCAGGCGCTCGCGACCCTGGAGCGGTACAAGCTCCGACTCGACGAGGTGGCCGGCACGCTCTCGGCCCTGGAGATCGAGGACCTGGTCACGGTCCGGGACGTCACCGCGGTCGCGCAGCGCCTGGAGATGGTCCGCCGGATCGCCACCGAGATCGCCGAGTACGTGGTCGAGCTCGGCACCGACGGGCGGCTTCTCTCGCTCCAGCTCGACGAGCTGATCGCGGGCGTGGAGCCGGAGCGCGAGCTGGTGATCCGGGACTACGTGCCGGAGCCGACGGCGAAGCGTTCGCGGACGGTCGCCGAGGCGCTCACCGAGCTGGACGCGCTCACCCACACCGAGCTGCTCGAACTTCCGGTGGTGGCGCGGGCCCTCGGCTACAGCGGCTCGCCCGAGACCCTCGACTCGGCGGTCTCGCCGCGCGGCTACCGGCTCCTGGCGAAGGTCCCGCGGCTGCCCGGCGCGATCATCGAGCGCCTCGTGGAGCACTTCGGCGGGCTGCAGAAGCTGCTCGCGGCGAGCGTGGACGACCTCCAGACCGTCGACGGCGTCGGCGAGGCCCGTGCCCGCAGCGTCCGCGAGGGCCTGTCGCGGCTGGCGGAGTCCTCGATCCTGGAGCGGTACGTCTGATCCCCCCGGGGCTCCCGGGAGGACCGGGGTCCAGGTGGCCCTGGAGCTCTCAGGGGCTCTGGGACTCTCAGGGGCCCTGGAGCTCTCAGAGGCTCTGGGACTCTCAGGGGCCCTGGGGCTCTCAAGGGCCCTGGGGCTCAGTCCTTCGCGAGCCGGAACGAGGCCGGGAGCACCTTCACGCCCGGCATGGTCGCCTCCACCAGGTAGGTGCCGGGGCCGGCCTGGCCCGCCGGGGCGGTGGCGCACTGCGGGGCGCTGCGGCCGCGGTCCCATTCCACGGTGTGGGTGACGGTGGCGTGCGCGGGGACGCGCAGCAGGACCGGGTTGCCGGGGCGCGGGCAGTCGGCGGTGGACCAGACCTCGTCGTCCCGGTCGTCGCTGATCGTCAGAACCGCGCTGCGGGGCCCGAAGTCGGCCTTGCAGGTGGTGTTCGAGGTGTTCTTGGCGACGAGGTGGAAGCGGGGCTTCTCCCCCGTCTCGTAGGTGACCTTGGTGGAGCGGAGCGTCAACTGCAGTGCTCCGGCAGGGCAGTTCGGGAGCTTGGAGCCGGCCGGGACCTGCTGGCCCGCGCCGGTGCCCGCGCCGCCGTCGCCGCCGGCTCCGTCGGTGTCGCCGTTCTTGCCGGTACCGGAGCCGGTGCCCGCGTCCGTGCCGGCGTCCGCCCCCGCGTCGGCGCCCGCGCCCGCGTCCGTACCGGAGTCGCCCGAGCCGCCACCGGTGCCCGAGGTGTCGCCGGAGTCGCCCGACTCGTCGCGCCCGCCGGGCTGTTGGCTGATCGCCGGGCCGGAGCCGGAGGGCCCCGGGGTGATCGACGGCGGGGTCGGCGACGAGCCGTTGGCGGCGTCGTTCGCCTTCTTCCCACCGCCTTCACCGGAGGTGAAGGCCCATACGGCGAGCAGGGAGAGAAGCGCCACCAGGCACAGCGCCACCGCCCTCCGTCGCCAGTAGATGGTGGAGGGAAGCGGCCCGACCGGATTGCGCAAAGATCCCACGACCCGAACCTTACGAGAGATCCGGCCCAACTCCCGCCCCACCCGCCGCCCGAGACCTCAAGTTTTGCCGATGATCACATCCGTCGGTTCCGGGAACTTTTCCCGGAACCCCGCCTGAAACCGTAGGGAACCGGCGCGAATCGCAACCCCCCACTTTCGTCGGGGGTCGTTCTGGCCGTTGGCCCGGGGCGGCGGACTCCGGATTCCGGTTAGCGTCGTGCACCATGAACACCCTTCTCGACCTCTCCGACCGTCTGTATCTCGACGTCGCCGACTTCGCCCACTCCACGCCGCACTGGTTCCAGTGGCTCGCCGAGGTGTGGACGGAGCTCGGGCTGCTGCTCTTCGGCGTGCTGTTCCTCGTCGGCTGGTGGCGCTCCCGGGAGGGTTCGAGTCGGGCGATGGCGCTCGCGCTGCTCGCCCCGGTCGCCACCGGCTTCGGCTACGTGGTGAGCGAGGCGCTGAAGTCGCTGATCGACGAGGAACGTCCGTGCCGCGCGGTCGCCGGCGCGCCCGTGTCGCTCGTCGCCTGCCCGCCGCACGGCGACTGGTCCTTCCCCAGCAACCACTCGGCCATCGCCGGCGCCGCCGCGATCGCGCTCGCCCTGTCCTGGCGCGGGATCGTCTGGCTGACCGTCCCGATGGCGCTGCTCATGGCCTTCTCCCGGGTCTTCGTCGGCGTCCACTACCCGCACGACGTGACCGTGGGCCTGCTGGTCGGCGCCCTGGTCGCGTTCCTCGTGATGCGGCTCGCGGAGCGGCCCGTACGGTCGCTGGTGGAGACGGCGCGGTCGAGCCGGAGCTCGGCCGTGGTGTGGTGCGCGGGGCGCGGGCCGAGTGCGCACGCCTCCGCGCACGCTCCCGCGCACTCCGAGCGACGCTCGCGCGCACGTCACGGCGCGTACTGATCCCGCCCCGGACGTGCCAGGATCGGGGGTGCCATGACTTCCATCGACACTCCCCCGACTTCCGAGGCCCCCGTCGACCCGGCGCTCCCCGCCGCACTCCACGGGCCCGTCCTCGCCTGGTTCGACCGGCACGCCCGTGACCTGCCCTGGCGCCGCCCCGAGGCCGGTGCCTGGGGCGTCATGGTCAGCGAGTTCATGCTCCAGCAGACCCCCGTCGTCCGCGTCCTGCCGGTGTACGAGCAGTGGCTGGCGCGCTGGCCGCGCCCGGCCGACCTGGCCGCCGAGGCCCCCGGCGAGGCGGTCCGCGCCTGGGGCCGGCTCGGCTACCCCCGCCGGGCGCTGCGGCTGCACGCGGCGGCCGTCGCCATAACGGAACGCCACCACGGCGACGTGCCCCGCGATCACGGACAGCTGCTCGCACTGCCCGGCATCGGCGAGTACACGGCGGCGGCGGTGGCCTCCTTCGCGTACGGGCAGCGGCACGCCGTCCTGGACACCAATGTGCGCCGGGTCTTCGCGCGGGCGGCGACCGGCGTCCAGTACCCGCCGAACGCGACCACGGCCGCCGAGCGGCGGCTCGCCCGCGCGCTGCTGCCGGAGGACGAGACGAAGGCGTCCCGCTGGGCGGCCGCCTCCATGGAGCTGGGCGCGCTCGTCTGCACGGCGAAGAGCGAGGACTGCGGGCGCTGCCCGATCGCCGAGCGGTGCGCCTGGCGGCTCGCGGGGAAGCCGGCGCACGACGGTCCGCCGCGACGGGGCCAGACGTACGCCGGGACCGACCGTCAGGTCCGCGGCCGGCTCCTCGCCGTGCTGCGGGAGTCCGCGGACCCGGTGGCGCAGGCGGACCTGGACATGGTCTGGGACGAGCCGGTGCAGCGGGCCAGGGCCCTGGACGGGCTGGTCGCGGACGGCCTCGTCGAACCGCTGGACGGCGGCCGGTACCGCCTCCCGCTGTCCTGAGACCGGGACCGGGCCCGCCTCCCGCTGTCCCGGGGACGGGTCAGGGGCCGAGGACGCCCTCCCGGCGTCCCGCCGTCCCGGGGACGGGTCCGGGACCGCCTCCCCGCAGTCCCGGGGACGGGTCAGGGGCCGGGGCCACTGCCCGGGGTCCCGGGTCCGGGCCCCGCTCTCCCGGGACCGCGCCGCCGAAACCTTCTCCGTCCCCGCTGTTACACAACCGATGGGTAGCCGTGCGTCCACCGACGGCTGCCCCGCACAGCCCCGTGACAACCGCTCCGTAGCGTCATCGACGACACGAGGAACGAAGCAGGTCACGGGGATCGGAGGCGGTTCGGATGAGGCACGGCGAGGTGCTCGACTTCGAGGAGTACGTACGCACGCGGCAGGACGCGCTGCTGCGCAGTGCCCGCCGTCTCGTGGCCGACCCCGTCGACGCCCAGGACCTCCTCCAGACCGCGCTGGCCCGTACGTACGGCCGCTGGGACGGCATCGCCGACAAGTCCCTCGCCGACGCCTACCTCCGCCGGGTCATGATCAACACCCGCACCGAGTGGTGGCGCTCCCGCAAGCTCGAAGAGGTGCCCACCGAGCAGCTGCCCGACGCGAGCGTCGAGGACCCGACCGAGCAGCACGCCGACCGCGCCCTCCTCATGGACATCCTCAAGGTCCTCGCGCCCAAGCAGCGCAGCGTCGTCGTCCTGCGTCACTGGGAGCAGATGAGCACGGAGGAGACGGCGGCGGCGCTGGGCATGTCGACGGGTACGGTGAAGTCCACGCTCCACCGCGCGCTCGCCCGGCTCCGCCAGGAGCTGGAGAGCCGTGACCTCGACGCCCGTGCCCTGGGGCGGACCGGGGAGCGGACGACCGTACGAGGCGACGAAGGGGGGCGGGAGCGGTGCGCGGCCTAGACGGCGAACCCGACGGCAGACGACACGAAGGCCACCACGGTGTGGGCGGCGACGACCGGTACGCGACCGGGCGGCGCCGCTCGCGCCGTACCGTCACGGCGGCGAGCGTCACGGCGACAGCCGGGCTCGTCGCCGTCGGGCTGTCCCTGGCCGCCTGCTCCACCGGCGGCACCGGCTCCCGCGACGAGGGCGCGGCCCGCACCGACGAGGTCGCCGCCGCGGCGCCCACCCCCTCCGTCGCGGCCGACGACGGCCCGCGGACGGCCGAGCGGGTGGATCCGATCGCGCTCCTGAAGGGCGACCCGAAGATCGGTGAGCGGCTCAAGACCGATCTGAAGCCGTGCGTCGCGGACGCCTATCCGGTGGACGCCTCCTACGGAAACCTCACGAACTCCGCCGCACCCGACGTCGTCGTCAACGTGATGACCTGCGGCGACGCCGTCGGCATCGGCACGTACGTGTACCGCAAGCAGAGCAACCGGTACGAGAACGTGTTCATGGCCGAGGACGCGGCGGTCTACGCCACGATCGACCGGGGCGATCTCGTCGTCACCAAGCAGGTGTACGCGAAGGGGGACCCGGTCGCGTACCCCTCCGGCGAGGACGTGATCACCTACCGCTGGTCGGGGAACAGGTTCACCCAGCACGACTGGGTGCACAACGACTACAGCCGGGCCGTCGGCGACGGGGAAGGCGCGGAGCCCGCGCCGAGCGAGCCCCCCGCCGACTGAGCCGTGGACCGAGAGAACGCACCGACCCCGAAGGGCACGCACGATGGCCGAAACCCATGTCCTGTTCGTCGAGGACGACGACGTCATCCGTGAGGCCACCCAGCTCGCCCTGGAGCGGGACGGCTTCCGGGTGACCGCCATGCCCGACGGACTCTCCGGCCTGGACGCCTTCCGGGCGCAGCGGCCCGACATCGCCCTCCTCGACGTGATGCTGCCGGGGATGGACGGGGTCAGCCTCTGCCGCCGCATCCGCGACGAGTCGACGGTTCCCGTCATCATGCTCTCGGCGCGCGCCGACTCGATCGACGTCGTGCTCGGCCTGGAGGCCGGCGCCGACGACTACGTCACCAAGCCCTTCGACGGCTCCGTCCTGATGGCGCGCATCCGGGCCGTGCTGCGCCGCTTCGGGCACGCGGGCGGCCTGGGCGCGGGCGAGCGCGGGGACGAGACGGCGGACGGCGGCGGTCTGCTCGCCTTCGGCGACCTGGAGGTCGACACCGAGGGCATGGAGGTCCGCAAGGGCGGTGCGCCGGTGGCGCTGACCCCGACCGAGATGCGGCTGCTCCTGGAGTTCTCCTCGGCGCCGGGCACCGTGCTGTCCCGGGACAAGCTCCTGGAGCGGGTCTGGGACTACGGCTGGGGCGGTGACACCCGGGTCGTGGACGTCCATGTGCAGCGGCTGCGCGCCAAGATCGGCCAGGACCGTATCGAGACCGTGCGCGGCTTCGGCTACAAGCTCAAGAGCTAGCCCGGCATGATCCACCAGACACCCGAGACGGGCCCGCGCCCGTGAAGCTGCTCCCCCTGCGGACCGGAGTCCGCTGGAAGATCGCCGTCGCCATCGCGGCGGTCGGCGCCCTCATCGCGGTCACCCTGAGCATCGTCGTGCACAACGCCGCCCGCATCTCCATGCTGGACAACGCGCGCGAGGTGCAGATGGAACGGCTGCTCTTCGCCCAGCGGATGTACGAGACGTCGAAGCCGAAGGAACCCCGCTTCGGCACGAAGATCAACGATCCGGCGCTGCCGCCCCAGCTCGACCAGCTGATGCGGGACAAGCGGCGCGGGACGTACGTGCAGGAGCACCGGCACGGCGGGCCGCCGGACGTGTGGGCGGCGGTGCCGCTCGCCAACGGCGACGTGCTGTCGCTGCACATCCCCTTCGCGGACCGCAGCGCGACGATCATGAACGATCTGGACCGGGCCCTCGTCATCGGCTCGGTGTCGGTGGTCTTCGGCGGCTGCGCGCTCGGCGTGCTCATCGGCGGCCAGCTCTCGCGGCGGCTGCGGAAGGCCGCCGTCGCGGCCGGCCGGGTGGCGCAGGGCAATACGGACGTCCGGGTGCGGGACGCGGTCGGCGGGGTCGTACGGGACGAGACCGACGACCTGGCCTGGGCGGTGGACGCCCTGACCGACGCGCTGAACGAGCGGATCGAGGCCGAGCGCCGGGTCACCGCCGACATCGCGCACGAGCTGCGCACCCCCGTCACCGGGCTGCTCACGGCGGCGGAGCTGCTGCCGCCGGGGCGTCCGACCGAGCTGGTACGGGACCGGGCGCAGGCGATGCGGACGCTGGTCGAGGACGTCCTGGAGGTGGCCCGGCTGGACAGCGCGTCGGAGCGGGCCGAGCTCCAGGAGATCGCGCTGGGCGAGTTCGTGGAGCGGCGGGTGCGGGCCCTGGACCCGGAGGTCGTGGTCCGGGTCGTGCACGAGTCCTGGGTGAACACCGACCCGCGCCGGCTGGAGCGCGTCCTGGGCAATCTGCTCGCCAACGCGGCCAAGCACGGCAAGCCGCCGGTCGAGGTCACCGTCGAGGGCCGGGTGGTCCGGGTCCGCGACCACGGTCCGGGCTTCCCCGAGGCGCTCCTCAAGGAGGGCCCGAGCCGGTTCCGTACGGGGACGAGCGACCGCGCGGGCCAGGGGCACGGCCTGGGCCTGACGATCGCGGCGGGCCAGGCCCGGGTGCTCGGCGCCCGGCTGACCTTCCGGAACGTGGCCGCGGAGGGGGCTCCGGACGGGGTGGGCGGCGCCATCGCGGTGCTGTGGCTGCCGGACCACGCGCCGACGAACACGGGCAGCTTCCCGATCCTGCGGATGCCGGACTGAGCGGTACGGCGGAGCGGGCCGGGCGGAGAGGTACGGCGAAGGGCCGGAGCGAAGACGTACGACGGAAGGCCCGGGGCGAAGACGTACGACGGAAGGCCCGGGGCGAGGAGGTACGGCGGAGGGGCCGGGTCCATGTCGTGGACCCGGCCCCTCCGCCGTACGTGCCGCCGGTCTCAGACGGTCTCGGCGACCTTCGTGGTGTCGCCGGACTCCGCCTTCGGGGCCGCGGCCGGTCCGGCGCCGCGGAGCGCCACCTCCTTGACGAAGAAGGCGAGGACGAAGCCGAGGACGGCGACGGCCGAGGCGACCAGGAAGGCGCCGTGGGTGCCGGAGGCCACCGCGTGCTGGTAGGCCTCGCGGAGCGCGGCCGGCAGCTTGGCGAGGCTCGCCGCGTCGAGCTGCGCGGTCCGCTCCGTGAGTCCGCCGCCACCGCGGGACGCCATGTCGTCCTGGACGCGGCTGGTGAAGAGCGCGCCCATGATCGCGACGCCGAAGGAGGAGCCGAGCGTCCGGAAGAGGGTGGTGGAGGAGGACGCGACGCCCATGTCCTTCATCTCCACGCTGTTCTGGGCGACCAGCATCGTGATCTGCATGAGGAAGCCCATGCCGGCGCCGAGGACGGCCATCCAGACGCCGGAGACGAGGCGCGAGGTGCCGGTGTCCATCGTGGAGAGCAGGAAGAGGCCGGTCATCATGAGCGCGCCGCCCGCGATGGGGAAGATCTTGTACTTGCCGGTGCTGGTGGTGAAGCGGCCGACGAGCAGCGAGACGACCATCATCGACAGCAGCATCGGCAGGAGCAGCAGGCCGGAGTTGGTGGCCGAGGCGCCCTGGACGGACTGCTGGAAGATCGGCAGGTAGAGGACCGCGCCGAACATCACGAAGCCGGTGATGAAGCCGATCAGGGACATCAGGGTGAAGTTGCGGCTGCGGAAGATGTGCAGCGGCATGATCGGGTCGCTCGCCCGGGTCTCGACGAAGAGGAAGGCGGCGAGCGCGACGGCACCGCCGATCGCGAGGCCGACGATGGTGGCCGAGCCCCAGGCGTACTCCGTGCCGCCCCAGGTGGTGACGAGGACGATCGCGGTGATGCCGGCGGTCAGCAGGGCGGCGCCGAGGAAGTCGATCCGGGTGCCCGTGGCGCGCTGCTTCTTCGGCAGGTGCAGGACGGTGGTGACCATGGCGAGGGCGACGATGCCGAGCGGCAGGTTGATGTAGAAGGACCAGCGCCAGCCCCAGTGGTCGGTGATGGTGCCGCCGACGAGGGGGCCGCCGATCATGGCGAGGGCCATCACGCCGGCCATCAGGCCCTGGTACTTGCCGCGCTCGCGGGGCGGGATCAGGTCGCCGATGATCGCCATGACGCCGACCATGAGGCCGCCGGCGCCGAGGCCCTGGATGGTGCGGAAGCCGATGAGCTGGCCCATGTCCTGGGCCATGCCGCTGAGCGCCGAACCGATCAGGAAGATCACGATCGAGGTGAGGAAGACGCCCTTGCGGCCGAACATGTCGCCGAGCTTGCCCCAGAGGGGGGTGGAGGCGGCGGTGGCCAGGGTGTAGGCGGTGACGACCCAGGAGAGGTGCTCCAGGCCGCCGAGCTCACCGACGATCGTCGGCATCGCGGTGCCGATGATCATGTTGTCCAGCATCGCGAGCAGCAGCGCGATCATGAGGGCGAGGAGGACGACGCGGACGCTGCGCGGCTGCGGTGCAGCCTCCCCCTGAGCTGCTTGAACGTTCTGTTTCTTCGCCATGTCGATCCCTTACTTGCCGCCCGGCTAGTTACTACACTGAGGACGGTAGGCCGGTAACTAGCCGGGCGTCAAGTAAGTTTTGTGGAAAGTGGAGAGCAACCATGGCCCGAGGCAACACCCGCCAGCGCATCCAGGACGTGGCTCTCGAACTCTTCGCCGAGCAGGGCTACGAGAAGACCTCGCTGCGTGAGATCGCGGAGCGCCTCGACGTCACCAAGGCCGCGCTCTACTACCACTTCAAGACCAAGGAAGACATCCTCGTCGGGATCTTCGAGGACCTGACCCGGCCGATGGACGAGCTGATCGACTGGGCCCGGGAGCAGCCCCGGACCCTGGAGATCAAGCGGGAGACCCTCCGCCGCTACCAGGTGGCGCTGCTCGCCGCGGCCCCGCTCTTCCGCTTCATGCAGGAGAACCAGGCCACCGTGCGCGAGCTGAGCGTCGGCCTCACCTTCAAGGAGCGCGTGCTCACCCTCACCGAGTTCCTCCAGGAGCCGGACTTCACCATCGAGCAGAAGGTCCGCTGCGTCAGCGCGGTCTTCACGCTGCACGCGGGCACGTTCTTCGTGGAACGCGTCGAGGGCGACCCCGAGGAGAAGCACGAAGCTGTCCTCGAGGTCGCCCTCGATCTCATCGACCGGGCCCACGAGGGCCGGTAGTCGGGTCAGACGCCGACGCCGTGGGACCGCAGGAAGGCCATCGGGTTCACGGCGGAGCCGTAGTTCGGGGTCGTACGGATCTCGAAGTGCAGGTGCGGGCCGGAGGAGTTGCCGGTGTTGCCCGAGAGGGCGATCTGCTGGCCGGCGCCGACCTTCTGGCCGATGTGGACCTGGATCTTCGACAGGTGGGCGTACTGCGAGTACGTGCCGTTGGCGTGCTTGACGACGATCGCGTTGCCGTAGGCGGGGCCGTCGCCGCCGCCGTTCGGGCCGGCCTTCACGACGGTGCCGGCGCCCGCGGCCTTGACCGGGGTGCCGACCGGGACGGCGAAGTCCTGGCCGGAGTGCTTGTGGGCCCACATGGCGCCGCCCTGGTTGAAGGAGGCGCTGAGGGCGTAGGCGGTGACCGGCTTGACCCAGGCCGGGGTCGCCTTCTTGACGGCCTTCACGGGGGTGGCCTTCACAGCGGCGGCCTTGGCGACGGCGGCCTTCACCTGGGCGGCGACGTGGGCCTGGGCGTCGGCCTGGGCGGCGACGGCGGCGGACGCGGTCAGCGCGACCGGGGCGGTGACGGCCTTGCCCTCGGCGGCGAAGGCGGACCCAGCTCCGGCCACCATCGTCGCTCCCAGGCCGGCGGCGGCAAGAGCGACGGCGGTGACACGGGCGGCGGGGTTCATGCGCTTCGACATACGGGGGAAACCTCCGGGAAGTACGGGACCCGACGCGAACGGTGCTCTGCGTCGGGCTTGCTCATCCTTGGTAACCCGGACCCCCGGCCCGGCCAAAACACCCCATCTACGACATGACGTCGTAGCGATCTCCACGGGAATGAGGCCCTTGACGGCCCTGCGGCCACGTCACGAAATCGGACAAAACAACCTCACGAAACCGGTTTATCCGCATGTCGAGCCTGTCCTGAACCGCCCGAATCGCGGCACACCGCCCGGTTCGGGACCCCTGGGGACCAAAGATCCCCCACTTGATCCCTAAACGTCCCGAATCACCACTGATAGTGGCGACTAACCCGCTTAGTACCCCTCAAATCCCCTGTGCGCCTTGTCACCAGCGGCCCGCCCCGAATGGGACCTGGGTCACGCAACCGAGCCGCCCGGAACGCCGTCCCGCACTACGCTGACCGCTTCGGGAATCCACGGGGGGACACACATGGAACCGGCACTCATCGGCACCCGCCTCGCCTCGGCCGCGATCGGCCCACTGCTGAAGAAACTGCTGGTCAGCGACGGTCCGGGCGCCGGCCTCACCGCCCCGGCGGACAAGGTCCGGCTCTCCTCCCTGGTGTCCTTCCGCGGCGAGAGGCGCACCCTCGGCGAGAAGGACGTCCGCAGACTCGCCGGAACCCTGGTCGAACGGTCCCTGAGCGGCGACGGCGAGCGGCCCTTCCCCGCCGACGAGACCGAGGCCGTCACCGACACCCTCGCGAAGACCCTCCTCGCCCTCGGCGACCTCGACATGGACGACGTCCAGGCCGTCCGCCTCGGCCACCGCGCCCTCGCCCGCCTCCTGCGGGCGGCGGCCCCGCCCCCGGACGGCCTCTCCACGGACTCGGCCCTGTACCTGGAGTCCCTGACCGAATGGGCCTGCCTGCACATCCTGGAGTTCTTCACCCAGCGCTCCACCTTCGTGGCCCGCAGCCTGGTCGAGCAGACCCGGGCCCAGGCCGAGCTCATCGCGAAGGTCGACGAGGTCATCCGCAGGACGCCCCGGGCGGACTCACGGGACACGGACTTCGAGCGCCGCTACCTGGAACACCTCGCGAAGAGGCACGGCCGCCTCACCATCTACGGCATCGACCTGCACCACTCACCGGACCGGTGGCCGCTGGACCTCGCCTACCTCTCCCTGGAGGCCACCGGCGAAGCACCCGTACCGGGGGTGATCGACGAACCCCTCGCCCCGCACCAGCGGGAACAGGCCGTCCGCGCCGACCTCGCCCTCTCCCGCCACGACAAGGTCCTGCTCCGCGGCCTCGCGGGCTCGGGCAAGACGACCCTCGTCCAGTGGCTGACGGTCTCGGCGGCGACCGAGGCGCGCGCGGAGGGCATGGCGTACCTGCGGGGCCGCGTCCCCTTCGTGCTCCCCCTGCGCGCCCTCACCCGCCACGGCGAGCCGCTCCCCGCCCCCGACCGTTTCCTCCCCGCCGCCGGGTGCCCGCTCACCCCGCCCGACGGCTGGGCCGACCGGGTCCTCGCCGCCGGCCGGGGCGTCGTCCTCGTCGACGGCATCGACGAGATCCCCGAGGCCGAACGCGGCCGGGCCCGCGAGTGGCTCCGGAGCCTCCTGGACACGTACGAGGGCAACCGTTGGCTCGTGACCTCGCGCCCCACCGCCGTACGCGACGACTGGCTGGCCGGCGACGGCTTCACCGAGCTGACCCTCTCCCCCATGACACGCTCCGAGGTCACCGCCTTCGTACGCCGCTGGCACCGGGCCGCCGGGCCCGAGGCCGAGCCGTACGAACTGCCGCTCCTCGACGCCCTGCGCACCACGGAGCACGTCGCCCAGCTCGCCACCAACCCCCTGATGTGCGGGCTCATCTGCGCCCTCCACCGAGACCGGCGCGGCTTCCTGCCCCGCGGCCGCAAGGCGCTCTACGAGGCCGCCCTCTCCATGCTCCTCGCCCGCCGCGACCGCGAGCGGGACATGGGAGCACCGTCCGGCCTCGCCCTCGACGAGGCCCCGCAGATCCAGCTGATCCAGCGGCTCGCGTACTGGCTGACGCTCAACGGCCGCACCCAGCTGGACCGGGCCCACGCGGAGTCCCTCGTCCGGGAGGCGGTCCCTGCGGTCCAGGAGGCCGCGCATCATCCCCCGGACACGGTCTTCACCCACCTCCTCCACCGCAGCGGCCTCCTGCGCGAGCCGACGGAGGACACGGTGGACTTCATCCACCGCACCTTCCAGGACTACCTGGCCGCCAAGGCCCTGGTGGAGCGCTGGGACATCGGCGTCCTGATCGGGCACGCCGCCGACGACCAGTGGGAGGACGTCATCCGCATGGCGGTCGGCCACGCCCGCCCGCACGAGTGCGCGGAGATCCTGCGGGAACTCCTGAAGGCGGCGGACACGACCACCGAACGCGCGGCCCAGCTCCGCCTGGTGCTGCTCGCGGCAACCGCCCTGGACCACGCGACGGAGGTCCCTCCGGAGGTACGGGAAAAGGTGCTGGCCCGCACAGCGGAGGTGATCCCGCCCCGTACGGCGGAGGAGGCCCGCGAGCTGGCAACGGTGGGGCGCCTGGTCCTCGACCTCCTGCCCGGGCCGGAGGGACTGTCCGACGAGGAGGCCCGTCTGGTGGTGACAACCGCAACGCACGTCTCCGTCGACGCGTCGATCCCCTACCTGGCCCGCTTCGCCCGCCACGAGGCACTGCCGGTCAGGGCACAGCTCGCCTGGGGATGGCAGCGCTTCGAGCCACGCGCCTACGGAGAGGCGATCATGGCCGCGATCGACCCGACCGACCTCTTGTTCTCCGTGGTCAGCGACAGCCAGGCAGCGGAGCTGCTCCGCCTCGGCATCACTCCGGAACGGCTGGAGATCGGCGACGGCGTGTCGGACTCCTCGCTGACCGCACTCCTCGCCCCGTGTGATCCGCGCGTACTCGTGCTCGCGCGGGACAGCGAGAGGCCGGATCTGACGGCGCTCAAGTCCCTGGTCCGGCTCGAGTCGCTGTCCCTCCAGGTCCTGGCCGACAGCGCTTGGAGCCTCGCGGACCTCCCCACCGAGGCGGCGTCACTGGTGGAACTGTCGTTCTGGTCCTGGCCGGTCGAGCGAGCGGCTGGGCTGGCCGCCATGCCACGCCTTCAGCGACTCACCCTGGTGCACCTGGATGTGACCGCCGCCGACTGGCACGGAGTGGCGGAACTGACCCAGCTCCGGTCGATCGTGACGGAGGCCGTGGGTCTGAACACCATCCCTCGGAATCTCGTGCTCCCCCGGATCACCCAGGCCGTGGTCTGCGTGTTCAGCGCCGTACAGCCGTCGTTCGAGCGGGCGGCGAGTGCATTCCCCGGGCTGAAGCAGTTCGCCCTCCTCTCCGACCTCGACGGGACCGTGGACGTGGCCCCGCTTGCCACGCTGAGCGGCCTGACCGAACTCCACGCCGACGGCGTCACCCTCACGGGGACCCAGCAGCTGCCTCCGACCGTCCAGATCGTCACCTGAGCAAAAGGGGCGGCCCCGGAACCGTCCGGTTCCGGGGCCGCCCCTTCGGCACTACGCGCTCAGCGCGGTGTCACGCGTCCTTCGAGAGGTTCGGGCCCGTGCCGCCCGTCGCCTCGATCGGCGGGGCGTCCGGCAGGGCCGTCTTCTCCTCGCCGCGGAAGGTGAACTTGCGCTCCTCGCCCTCGCCCTCCGTGTCCACGACCACGATGTGACCGGGGCGCAGCTCGCCGAAGAGGATCTTCTCCGACAGCGTGTCCTCGATCTCGCGCTGGATCGTCCGGCGCAGCGGCCGGGCGCCCATCACCGGGTCGTAACCCTTCTTGGCGAGCAGCTCCTTCGCGGACTGGGAGAGCTCGATGCCCATGTCCCGGTCCTTGAGGCGCTCGTCGACGCGGCCGATCATCAGGTCGACGATCTGGAGGATGTCCTCCTGCGTCAGCTGCGGGAAGACGATGATGTCGTCCACACGGTTGAGGAACTCCGGGCGGAAGTGCTGCTTCAGCTCGTCGCTGACCTTCGCCTTCATCCGCTCGTAGTTGGACTTCGTGTCGCCCTGGGCGGCGAAGCCCAGGTTGAAGCCCTTCGAGATGTCCCTGGTCCCGAGGTTGGTGGTCATGATGATGACCGTGTTCTTGAAGTCCACGACCCGGCCCTGGGAGTCGGTCAGGCGACCGTCCTCCAGGATCTGGAGAAGGGAATTGAAGATATCGGGGTGGGCCTTCTCGACCTCGTCGAAGAGGACGACGGAGAACGGCTTGCGGCGCACCTTCTCGGTGAGCTGGCCGCCCTCTTCGTAGCCGACGTATCCGGGCGGCGAACCGAAGAGGCGGGAAACCGTGTGCTTCTCGCTGAACTCCGACATGTCGAGGGAGATCATCGCGTCCTCGTCGCCGAAGAGGAATTCGGCGAGCGCCTTCGAAAGCTCGGTCTTACCGACACCGGACGGACCGGCGAAGATGAACGAGCCACCGGGGCGCTTCGGGTCCTTCAGACCCGCACGGGTACGGCGGATGGCCCGCGAGAGGCCGATGACGGCGTCCTTCTGGCCGATGACGCGCTTGTGGAGCTCGTCCTCCATGCGGAGCAGACGCGAGGACTCCTCCTCGGTCAGCTTGAAGACCGGGATGCCGGTGGCGGTCGCGAGGACCTCGGCGATCAGCTCGCCGTCGACCTCGGCGACGACGTCCATGTCGCCGGCCTTCCACTCCTTCTCCCGCTTGGCCTTCGCGGCGAGGAGCTGCTTCTCCTTGTCGCGGAGCGAGGCGGCCTTCTCGAAGTCCTGCGAGTCGATCGCGGACTCCTTGTCGCGGCGGACGCCGGCGATCTTCTCGTCGAACTCGCGGAGGTCCGGCGGCGCGGTCATCCGGCGGATGCGCATCCGGGAACCGGCCTCGTCGATCAGGTCGATCGCCTTGTCCGGGAGGAAGCGGTCCGAGATGTACCGGTCGGCCAGGGTCGCGGCCTGGACGAGGGCCTCGTCCGTGATGGAGACCCGGTGGTGGGCCTCGTACCGGTCGCGCAGACCCTTGAGGATCTCGATGGTGTGCGGCAGCGACGGCTCGGCGACCTGGATGGGCTGGAAGCGGCGCTCGAGGGCCGCGTCCTTCTCCAGGTACTTCCGGTACTCGTCGAGCGTGGTGGCACCGATGGTCTGGAGCTCACCGCGGGCCAGCATCGGCTTGAGGATGCTGGCGGCGTCGATCGCGCCCTCGGCGGCGCCCGCACCCACGAGGGTGTGGAGCTCGTCGATGAACAGGATGATGTCGCCGCGGGTGCGGATCTCCTTGAGGACCTTCTTCAGGCGCTCCTCGAAGTCACCGCGGTAGCGGGAGCCGGCGACCAGCGCGCCGAGGTCCAGGGTGTAGAGGTGCTTGTCCTTGAGGGTCTCGGGCACCTCGCCCTTGACGATGGCCTGCGCCAGGCCTTCGACGACGGCGGTCTTGCCGACGCCGGGCTCGCCGATGAGGACCGGGTTGTTCTTGGTGCGGCGGGACAGCACCTGCATGACCCGCTCGATCTCCTTCTCGCGCCCGATGACCGGGTCGAGCTTGGATTCGCGGGCCGCCTGGGTGAGGTTCCGGCCGAACTGGTCGAGGACCAGGGACGTCGAGGGGGTGCCCTCGGCAGGACCGCCGGCCGTGGCGGCTTCCTTGCCCTGGTAGCCGGAGAGCAGCTGGATGACCTGCTGCCGCACCCGGTTGAGGTCGGCGCCCAGCTTCACGAGGACCTGGGCGGCGACGCCTTCGCCCTCGCGGATCAGGCCGAGCAGGATGTGCTCGGTGCCGATGTAGTTGTGGCCGAGCTGGAGGGCCTCGCGGAGCGAGAGCTCCAGGACCTTCTTGGCACGAGGGGTGAAGGGGATGTGCCCGGACGGGGCCTGCTGGCCCTGGCCGATGATCTCCTCCACCTGCTGGCGGACCGCCTCGAGCGAAATCCCGAGGCTCTCCAGGGCCTTAGCGGCGACACCCTCACCCTCGTGGATAAGGCCCAGAAGGATGTGCTCGGTGCCGATGTAGTTGTGGTTGAGCATCCGGGCTTCTTCCTGAGCCAGGACGACAACCCGCCGCGCGCGGTCGGTGAACCTCTCGAACATCGTTAATCGCTCCTCAGAGCGGTCAGTCAGTTAGGGGTCGATCCCCTCCCTGTCCTTCCGCAGCTTAGTCCCGCAAGCGGGGACCGCTCATTCCAACTGCCGACATCCGTCCGGATCACCCCCTCTTCAGCGGGGAGACCTGCTGCCGAACAGCCGACAAATGCTCCAACCCGATGGTGCGAGACGATGTTCCCGCAGGCCAAGTAGTTACCCGCGCCATCAGTACGCCGATGGCGAACGTGAGACGCCGAAGCCCGCGAGTCGCCCCTCTCCACTAGGAATGTCTTACCCGTAAGCACTGACACTCCATGCGGCACACCCCGGTTCCCTCCGCTACCAGCGAACACCCTTGCGCTGCCGAATGCACGCGTACGCCCCATCACGGACACCTTGCGCGTTCGCGGGAGGACTGTGTGTCACCGCGGGCGTAACCAAGGTGCCCTCATGGGAGTTCCCCGGACATGGCCTTCACCGTCCCGCTCCCCCGTACGTCGCCCGACGGCGGGATCGCGCGGTGGTACGAGGACGAGCTCGGCTGGGCCGCGGTGGCGGGCCCGCCGGCGGGGCTGGTCACGGGGCTGCGCTTCGACGTCCTGGAGGTGCCCGCCGCGGCCGGCCGGGGTGTCCTGCGCCGGATGGGCGCGACGACGGGGCCGGTGGCCCTGATGGGGCGCCGGATGGGGCTGCTCGTGGCCGCGGGGAGCGCGGAGGAGCTACCGGGACTGCTCGACTGGCTGGAGTGGGGCGGGATCTCGCTGGATCTCGCGGCCCTCGGTGCCGACGGCCGGATGACCGCACCCCTTCCCCCGGGGTGGAGCGGATCCGGCGCGCCGGGCGCCGCGGTGTGGCTGCGGGCGCCCGTGCCGGGTCGCGAGGTCGAGTCCTCGCTTCCGGCACTGCGGTCCGCGCCGTGGGGCGTTGCGGGCGCCCCCTGCCTGGTGCGTCTCGTGGCCGCCGCCGCGGCGGAGTGCCATCGGGTGCGGCTGCTGAGTGCCCGTACCCGCGGGGCGGCTCAGCAGCGGTCGCCTCAGCGGTTCGCGTCCTCGTAGGCCGCCTTGATGTCGGCGGGAACGCGACCGCGGTCGTTGACGTTCATGCCGTTCTCCTTGGCCCACGCGCGGATCTTCGCGGTGTCCTGGCTGCCCGTCGCCACGGCGCGGCCCTTGCCGCGTCCGCCGGTGGTGCGGCCACCGGTACGACGGCCTCCCGTGGTGTACGGCTCGAGCAGGCCACGGAGCTTTTCCGCGTTGGCGGTGGTGAGGTCGATCTCGTAGGTCTTGCCGTCCAGCGCGAACGTCACGGTCTCGTCCGCCTCGACGCCGTCGAGGTCGTCGACAAGAAGGACCTGAACCTTCTGTGCCACCGGATTTCCTTTCATCGAAAATGCAGTACGCGGAAAGGAAACCGCTTTTCCCGGAAAAACACAAACCCCTGGGAGAGGTTCAGATCCCCGGCAACGCGGGAAACGTGCGCGATTCGGACATAGGGTTCCGCGAGAGGATCCCCGGGCTTCCCCGTCACAGGTGCAGAAGCATCCGGCTGTTACCCAAGGTGTTCGGCTTCACTCGTTCGAGACCGAGGAACTCGGCGACTCCCTCGTCATAGGAACGCAGGAGCTCGCTGTAGACATCTCCGTCGACCGGGGTCTCGCCGATCTCGACGAAGCCGTGCTTCGCGAAGAAGTCGACTTCGAAGGTCAGGCAGAATACCCGCCGCACCCCGAGCCATCGGGCCGTGTGCAACAACTTGTCCAGCACCTGATGTCCTACGCCGGCTCCCTTGAACTCGGGATCGACGGCGAGAGTGCGGACTTCGGCGAGGTCTTCCCACATCACGTGGAGTGCGCCGCAGCCGACGACGGTGGCGTCCTCGTCGCGTTCCGCGACCCAGAACTCCTGGATCGACTCGTAAAGGGTCACGGTGGCCTTGTCGAGCAGGATGCCGCGCTGCACGAAAGGATCGACGAGACGGCGGACCGCGGCCACATCGCTGGTGCGGGCCCTGCGTACGGTGACGGCTTTGACGGAGGTCGACATGGGGGGACGCTATCGCTACGGGCGGGGTGCGCCTTCGTCACCCTCGGCCTCCCGCGGGGCGGCGGGGAGGGGGCTGTCGCGCTGGACGATCCGGATGGCGTCGTTCAGCGACTCCCGCTGTTCCGGCGACATCATGCCGAAGAAGGCGACGAGTGCGGCGGCGGGGTTGTCGCTCTGGGCCCAGGCCTCGTTCATCAGCGCGGCCGAGTAGGCGGCGCGGGTGGAGACCGCCGTATATCGATAGGCGCGGCCCTCGACCTCCCTGCGGACCCAGCCCTTCTGATGGAGATTGTCCATGACGGTCATGACGGTGGTGTAGGCGATGGACCGTTCCTGCTGAAGGTCTTCCAGGACTTCCCGGACGGTGACCGGGCGGTTCCATTGCCAGACGCGCGTCATGACCGCGTCTTCGAGTTCTCCCAGGGGGCGGGGCACCTTGCCACCATAGTGGGAGAAACGGTAATTGACGGCTATTTCGCCCCGAGAAGGACGAAAAGGGTGTACGACCGGAAGCGGTCGTACACCCTCGGTGCTGCTGTACGGGGCGGACTAGGACCCGTCCGCCTGGCGGGCGGCCTCGGCGCGGGCGATGGCGGCGTCCACGACCGCGTCCTCCTTGGCCTTGTTCGGGCCGCCCTGGCTCTTGACGATCACGGTGACGAGGGCGATGAAGAACGCGGCCATCACGACGGGCGGCAGGAGCGCGGATACGTAGTCCATGCCGTCCAGAGTAGCTATCCGGCGACCCGTTCCTCGGGCGGGGGCGGCGGAACGGGCCGTCGGCGTGGCGGGAACACCTCGGAGGGCTTGGGCACCGGGCGCTCGGCCGGGGCGGGCGGGGTCGGCTTGGGCTCGTCGCCCGCCGCGCGCCCGCCGGGCAGGGCGAGCAGCCGGGCCCGGGAGACGGAGGGCGTGCCGGCCGCGGTCGAGGCGGTGGCCTGGGAGACCCGGGCCAGGCGCGCGCGTACGGAGCGCTCGGCGAGGACCTGGCAGCGGGCGAGCAGTTCGGCGGCGGCCGGGTTACGGCGCAGGGCGCGCAGGGCGGCGAGGTCGTCGGCGGCGGGGTCGTGGCCGGCGGCCAGCGCGTCCTGGAGGAGCTCCAGGTAGCCGCTGAGGGACCCGGGCAGCGCCTCGCGGTAGCGGGCCAGGTCGTCGAGGAGGAAGGCGCGCAGCCGGCCGGCCTCGCGTACCGCCTCGTCCACGGATTCGGCCAGGCGCAGGCAGTCCTGGACGTCCTCGTCCTGGAGGGGGGCAGGGTGGAGGGCGATGGCAAGGGCGCGGCGGAGCACACGCAGCTCGTCCGCGCTGAACGCCATGCCGCCGCGGGATCCGTATGGCGTGGGCATGGGCCGACGATACGCGCTAATCGGACAATTTTCTCTTAGCGATCATTCCGGCGCGCCGTGTCGATCATCCCGCCGAGCCCCCTACATGCGGGAGACGTTCCGCTCGTACACGAGGCGCAGGCCGATCAGGGTCAGCCAGGGCTCGTGCTCGTCTATCTCCTTCGAGTCGGCGAGGACCATGGGCGCGAGGCCGCCGGTCGCGATCACCGTCACGTCGGAGGGATCGCCCTTCGGCCCGACCAGTTCCCGCTTCATCCGGGCCACCACGCCGTCGACCTGGCCCGCGTACCCGAAGACGATGCCCGACTGCATGGCCTCGACCGTGTTCTTGCCGATCACGCTGCGCGGGCGGGCCAGCTCGATCTTGCGGAGCATGGCGCCCTTGACGCCCAGGGCCTCCACGGAGATCTCGATGCCCGGCGCGATCGCGCCGCCCGCGTACTCGCCGCGCGCGGTGATCGCGTCGTACGTCGTCGCCGTGCCGAAGTCCACGACGATCGCGGGGCCCCCGTACAGCTCGACGGCCGCGACCGCGTTGATGATGCGGTCGGCGCCGACCTCCTTGGGGTTGTCCGTGAGGATCGGGACGCCCGTCTTGACGCCCGGCTCCACGAGGACCGCCGGCACGTCCCCGTAGTACCGGCGGGTGACCTCGCGCAGTTCGTGCAGCACCGAGGGGACCGTCGCGCAGATGGCGATCCCCTCGATGCCGTCGCTCAGCTCGACGCCGAGCAGCGGGTGCATGCCCATGAGGCCCTGGAGCAGGACCGCCATCTCGTCGGCGGTACGGCTCGGGTCCGTGGAGATCCGCCAGTGCTCGACGATCTCCTCGCCGTCGAAGAGACCGAGCACCGTGTGCGTGTTGCCGACGTCGATGGTGAGCAGCATCAGGAGCGCACCTCGCGCAGGTCGAGGCCGATGTCGAGGATCGGGGAGGAGTGGGTCAGGCCACCGACCGCCAGGTAGTCGACGCCGGTCGACGCGTACGCCGCCGCGTTCTCCAGGGTCAGCCGGCCCGAGGACTCCAGGACGGCGCGGCCCGCGACCAGGGCGACGGCCTCCTCGGTGTCGCCCGGGCTGAAGTTGTCGAGCAGGATCAGGTCGGCGCCCGCGTCCAGGACCTCGCGGACCTGGTGCATCGTGTCGACCTCGACCTCGATCGGCACCTCCGGGAACAGCTCGCGGACGGCCTTGAAGGCCTCGGCGACGCCGCCGGCCGCCACCACGTGGTTGTCCTTGACGAGGGCCGCGTCGGAGAGCGACATGCGGTGGTTGACGCCGCCGCCGCAGCGGACCGCGTACTTCTCCAGGGCGCGCAGGCCCGGGGTCGTCTTGCGGGTGTCGCGGACCTTCGCGTTCGTGCCCTCCAGGGCGTCCGCCCACGCGCGCGTGGCGGTGGCGATGCCGGAGAGACGGCACAGGATGTTGAGCGCGCTGCGCTCGCCCGTGAGCAGGTCGCGGGTGCGGGCCGTGACGCTGAGGAGCACCTGGCCGGCCTCGACGCGCTCGCCGTCCTCGACGTGCCGCTCGACCTCGAACTCGTCGGTGCAGACGATCGACAGGACCGCCTCGGCGACCCGCAGACCGGCCACGACACCGGCCTCGCGGGCGGTGAAGTCGGCGGTGGCGACGGCGTCCTCGGGGACGGTCGCCACGGTCGTGACGTCGACCCCGCCGTCGAGGTCCTCCGCGATCGCCAGGTGGGCGATGTCCTCGACCTGGACGGGGTCGAGACCGGCGTCGGCGAGCAGCTGCGCGAGCGCGGGGTCGAGCCCGCACTCGAACTCCTCGCCGCCGCCGCAGCCACAGCCGTCGCCGCAGCCGCCGGCCTCGTCGGAGGAGACCGTGTTGATCTGGATGAGAGGGACGTCCACGGGCTCGGGACGGGCTTCCTCGGGCGTGGTCACTTACGGCTCCCTGGGGGCGTCGAGGGTGGGGGGAAAGTCGAAGGTGTCGGTGGTGCGGACCTCCAGGGTCCGCCCCTGCGTGAGGTGGACGACGAGGTGCTTGCGCCACTGCGCGTCGTCCCGGTCGGGGTGGTCCTCGCGCCAGTGGCAGCCGCGGGTCTCCTCGCGGCGGCGGGCCGCGGCGACCAGCACCCGGGCGACGCACAGCAGGTTCGTGGTCTCCCAGGATTCCACGCCCGGCTCGGCCGCCTTGGTGTCGTCGTCGCCGCCGGCCACGGCGTCGCTGTGCAGGGCGTCGAGAGCCTCGGCGGCCTCCCGGAGGCTGGCCTCCGAGCGGAGCACCCCCGCGCCGGCCGTCATGATCCGCTGGATACGGGTCCGCGCGCCGGCCACGGGCAGCGGCAGGGTCACCGGGGCCGGGTGCGGCACCGGGGCGCCCGGCACGCGCGGGGCGGCGGCCGTGATGTCCTCGGCGATCCGCTCGGCGAAGACCAGGCCCTCCAGGAGCGAGTTCGAGGCCAGCCGGTTGGCGCCGTGGACGCCCGTGCAGGCCACCTCCCCGCACGCGTACAGGCCCGGCACGGTGGTCCGGCCCCGCAGGTCCGTGCGGACACCGCCGGAGGCGTAGTGGGCGGCGGGGGCGACCGGGATCGGCTCCGTCACAGGGTCGATGCCGTGGGCGCGGCAGGCCGCCAGGATCGTCGGGAAGCGCTCCGCCCACATCTCGGCGCCGAAGTGACGGCCGTCGAGGTACATGTGGTCGGCGCCCTGCTCCTGCATCCGGCGCGTGATCGCCTTGGCGACGATGTCCCGGGGGGCGAGCTCGGCCAGCTCGTGCTGCCCGAGCATGAAGCGGACGCCGTCGGCGTCGACCAGGTGGGCGCCCTCGCCCCGTACCGCCTCGGAGACCAGCGGCTGCTGGCCCTCGGCACCGGCCCCGAGGAAGAGCACCGTGGGGTGGAACTGGACGAACTCCAGGTCGGAGACCTCGGCCCCGGCGCGCAGCGCCAGCGCGACGCCGTCACCGGTGGACACGCCCGGGTTGGTGGTGGCGGAGAAGACCTGGCCCATGCCGCCGGTGGCGAGGACCACCGCGGGCGCGTGGACGGCGCCGACGCCGTCGTGCTGCCCCTCGCCCATGACGTGCAGGGTCACACCCGCCGTACGGCCCTCGGCGTCCGTCAGGAGGTCCAGGACGAGGGCGTGCTCGATGAAGCGCACGCCCCGGTCCCGTATCGCCTCGACCAGGGCGCGCGAGATCTCGGCGCCGGTCGCGTCCCCGCCGGCGTGGGCGATCCGGCGGCGGTGGTGGCCGCCCTCCCGGGTCAGCGCGATCTCGCCGTCGGAGGTCTTGTCGAAGTCGGCGCCGGTCGAGATCAGCCGGCGGACGGCGTCCGGTCCCTCCGTGACCAGGGCCCGCACGGCCCGCTCGTCGCAGAGCCCGGCGCCGGCGACGAGGGTGTCGTCGAGGTGCTGCTCGGGGGTGTCTCCCTCGCCGAGCGCGGCCGCGATGCCGCCCTGGGCCCAGCGGGTGGAGCCGTCGTCGAGCCGGGCCTTGGTGACGACCACGGTACGCAGCCCGGCCGCGGTGCAGCGCAGGGCGGCGGTGAGCCCGGCGACCCCGGAGCCGACCACGACGACGTCGGCGTCGATGGCCCAGCCCGGCGCGGGCGCGTGCAGCCGTATTCCGGTCACTTGGTGGCTCCGAAGGTCAGGGGGATGTTGTCGATGAGCCGCGTGCTTCCCACGCGCGCGGCGACGGCGAGGATCGCCTCCCCGTCGTGGCCGTCGGCGACCTCGGTGAAGTCCGCCGGGTCCACGAGGGCCAGGTAGTCCAGGGTGAGCGGCGGATCGGCCTTGGCCGCCTCGTCCAGGACGGTGCGGGCCGCGGCCCGCACGGCCTCGGCGCAGCCGCCCTCGGCGGCCTGCGCGACCGCGTGGGCGTCGGCGGCGGCCCGGGCCTCGCCGAGCCGCGACAGGCCCTCGGCACGGTTCTCCGCCCGGCCCTGGGCACCGGGCAGCGAGGCGGCACGCGCGCGCAGCGCCTCCTGGGCGGCGAGCCGCTCACGGGCGGCGAACAGCGCGCGGGACAGCGAGAGGGCCGTCCGGCGCTCCCCGGCCGACAGGTAGCGGTTGCGGCTGGACAGGGCCAGGCCGTCGGTCTCGCGGACGGTCTCCACGCCGACGATCTCGACGGGGAAGTTCAGGTCGCGGGCCATCCGGCGGATCAGCGCCAGCTGCTGGGCGTCCTTCTGGCCGAAGAAGGCCAGGTCGGGCGCGGTGAGGTGGAGCAGCTTGGCGACGACGGTCAGCATGCCGTCGAAGTGGCCGGGCCGGGAGGCGCCTTCGAGGCGCTCCCCCATGGGCCCCGCCGTGATCCGGACCTGGGGCTCCCCGCCCGGGTAGACCTCGTCGACGGAGGGCGCGAAGACGACGCTCGCGCCCGCGTCGAGAGCCAGCTCCAGGTCGGCGTCGAGGGTGCGGGGGTAGCGGTCGAGGTCCTCCCCCGCGCCGAACTGCAGCGGGTTGACGAAGACGGTGACGACGACGAAACCCTTCGCGCCCACGCGCTCGCGTGCGGCCCGGATCAGGGTGGCGTGCCCTTCGTGGAGGGCGCCCATGGTCATGACCACGGCGTTCCCGCCGGGGGCGCCGAAGTGGGCCGCGGCGTCGTGGAGGTCCTCGGCCGTGGGGACCAGCTCCGCCGGCTGGTGGCGCACGGGGCGGCCGCCCTCGGCGCGCTTGCTGGCGAACAGGCTCATCGGTCGTCTCCTTGCGGCCCGTCGGCGGGGTCGGCGGGGTGGGCGGCTCCGCTCGCCTGCTCGGCGAGCACGCCCAGCAGGTCCTCGGCCAGCTCGGGCTTGAGCAGGCCGTGCGCGAGCGCCCTGTCGGCGGTCGTGCGGGCCATCGCCAGATAGCCGGCGACGGTGCCGGGCGCGTGCTTGCGCAGCTCGGCGACGTGGGCGGCGACCGTACCGGCGTCACCGCGCGCGACGGGGCCGGTGAGGGCCGCGTCCCCGGACCGCAGGGCGTTGTCCAGGGCGGCGCCCAGGAGCGGGCCCAGCATGCGGTCGGGCGCGGCGACGCCGGCCTTGTGGAGCAGCTCCATCGACTGGGCCACCAGGGTGACCAGGTGGTTCGCGCCGAGGGCCAGGGCCGCGTGGTAGAGCGGCCGGGCCTCCTCCGCGATCCATTCGGGCTCGCCGCCCATCTCGATCACCAGCGCCTCGGCGGCGAGCCGCAGCTCCTCGGGTGCGGTCACCCCGAAGGAGCAGCCGGCGAGCCGCTGGACGTCGACGGCGGTGCCGGTGAAGGTCATGGCGGGGTGCAGGGCGAGCGGCAGGGCGCCTGCCCGGCGTGCGGGGTCGAGGACCCGCGCCCCGTACCGCCCGGAGGTGTGCACGATCAGCTGCCCGGGCCGTACGGCTCCGGTGTCGGCAAGGCCCTCGACCAGGCCCGGCAGCGCGTCGTCCGGGACGGTCAGCAGGACCAGGTCGGCGAGGGCGAGGACCCGGGCGGGCTCGACGACCGGGACGTCGGGCAGGAGCTCCGCGGCGCGGCGCCGGGAGGCGTCGGAGACCGCCGAGACGGCGACGGGGCGGTGCCCGGCGAGCCGGAGCGAGGCGGCGAGGGCGGGGCCCACGCGGCCGGCGCCGACGACTCCGACGGTGAGCCGGGCGGGTCGGTCCTCGGCCCGGGGCTCCGCTGCTCTGGGCTCTGGCGCTGCTGGTGCGTTCACGGTGGGGACGGCCTTCCGTTCCAGTCCTCGGCGGGTACCGGACGATTTCTGGTCATGCTACGCCAGCGTTTCGCGCTGCTCCGTGGCCTGTCCACAGGGTGTGGGCGGTGGTGTGATGATCGACCCATGAATCCTGAGACTCCTGTGGACGAGGAAGCGGCCCGGCTCCACCGGGCGAAGGTGTGGGGCGGCGCCGAGCGCAGGCTCTGGGACACCTCGGTGGACGGCACGGTCGGATCCCGGCTGCGGGAACTGGTCGCCTGGGCGGAGGCCGCGGGCCACGCGGAGGCCCCGGTCGACATGTACGGGAACGGGCTCGTGGAGGAGGTGGAGCGGCGCGTCGCCGAGGAGCTCGGCCTCCCCGCCGCCGTCTTCTTCCCGACCGGCACCATGGCCCAGCAGGTGGCGCTGCGCTGCTGGGCCGGCCGCACCGGCAGCCCCGTCGTCGCCCTCCACCCGCTCGCCCACCCCGAGGTCCACGAGGGCGGGGCCCTCGGGGCCGTCTCCGGGCTCCGTACGGTCCACCCGACCGACGCGCCCCGGCTGCCGACCGCCGAGGAGGTGCGGGACCACCCGGAGCCCTTCGGGACGCTGATGCTGGAGCTGCCGCTGCGGGACGCGGGCTTCGTGCTGCCGTCCTGGGAGGAGCTGACCGAGGTGGTGGCGGCGGCCCGGGAGCGGGACGCGGTCGTCCACTTCGACGGCGCCCGGCTGTGGGAGACCACGACGCATTTCGGCCGGGGACTCGCGGAGATCGCGGAGCTCGCCGACAGCGTGTACGTCTCGTTCTACAAGTCCCTCGGCGGCCTGTCCGGGGCCGCGCTCGCCGGGCCCGAGGACCTCATGGAGGAGGCCAGGGTCTGGCGGCACCGGTACGGGGGCCTGGTCGCCCAGAACTACCCGACGGCCCTCTCCGCGCTCCGCGGCCTGGACGTCGAGCTGCCCCGGCTGCCCTCGTACGTGACGCACGCGCGCGTGGTGGCCGACGCGATCCGGGAGGCGTTCGCGGAGGCGGGCACCGGCTGGTCCCGGATCCACCCCGGGACCCCGCACACCCACCAGTTCCAGGTCTGGCTGCCGTACGACCCGGACGCCCTGACGGCGGCGGCCCTCGCCCAGACCGAGGACACCGGCACCGCGCTGTTCCGCCGCTGGTTCTCCCCGGGCGCGGGCGGCCCGCCGGGGGTGGCGGTGACGGAGGTGACCGTGACGGGACCCGGCCTGGAGTGGACGGCGGAGGACGTGAAGGAGGCGGTACGGGACTTCCTGGCGCGCGTCGAGGCGTGACGGTCCTAGGCGTCGAGGCGTGACGGTCCTAGGGGTCGACGCGTGACGGTCCTAGAGGTCGAGGCGTGGCGGTCCTAGGCGGTGTCCGGCCCTGATCCGCCGGACAGGCCCTGGCCGGCGGGGTGCAGCCATCGGTGCAGGGCCGCGCGGACGGCGCCGCGCGCCGGGTGGCCCGCCACCACCCGCTCGAAGCGGCGGTGGTCCCGGACGGCCCGGAACACGGCGACGTCATGGGTACCGGGCGCCGGCGGCACCGGTTCGCCGAGCCGGGCGGCGCGGTGGGTGTCGAGAAGGTACTGGTGCAGTGCGTTCATGGCGTCACCGTGCGCCGCGCCGCCACGGTCCGGCCCCCGGATTGACCACCCCCGTCAATCCGGGGCCCGTCGATTGACGGCCCCCGTCAAACGGGACGACAGCTCCCCCGCCCCACCCCGCACCATGGACGGGTGAGCGTGACCATCGACATCACCGGACTGCCGCACGAGCGGATCACCTTCTGCCCCTCGCCGCTGGCCGAGCTGGGCAACGCCCTGCACGCCCTCGCCGAGCCCGCCCACCACGCGCGGCTGCACGCCTGGACGACCGCCACCTCCTCCGCGCTGAAGCCGGAGCTCGCGGACCGGCTGCACGAGGCCGACTTCATGTGGCGGTCCACCCGCTCCGACTTCCTGCTGCCCGCCCAGCCGCGCGAGACGCTCGCCGAGGAACTCGACGACGTCGACCGCATGAGCGACGAGACGTTCGTCGGCGCCGCCCTGGAGATCTCCTGCAGCAGCCGCTACTCCGAGGGCATCCCCTCCCCGCTGGTCGACGAGCGGTCCCGCCGCCGCGCCCTCGACCTGGCCGCAGCGCGCGGCCCGCGCCAGGCCGCCTTCGTGGAGCAGATGCTGGCCGAACCGACCGCCACCCGCGCGTGGATCCGCCGGCTCCTGGAGGACTGCGACGAGGCGTTCTTCGCCGACACCTGGCGCCGCGTCCGCGTCCAGCTCGCCGCCGACGCCCGCCACAAGACCGAGCTGCTGCGCCGCAAGGGCCTGGCCGAGGCCCTCGCGGCCGCCTCGCCCGCGCTCAGCCTGGAGGAGGGGGAGCAGGGCAGCCGCATCGTCGTCGACAAGCTGGTCCACGGCCGGGCCGAGGCCCAGGGCGCCGCCGTGACGCTGGTGCCCACGGCGTTCGGCTGGCCGCACCTCTTCGCCACGAGCGCGCCCGGCTGGCAGCCCGTGATCCAGTACCCGGCCGCCAGCCGTGACGTCGGCGGCTCCGAGCCCGTCGAGACGGTCAAGCTGCGCCTGGAGGCGATCGCCCACCCCATGCGGATGCGGCTGTGCCGCAACCTGGCGCGCGGCTCGTACTCGACGAGCGAGCTGGCCGACGCGTACGGCATCACCGCCCCCGAGGTCTCCCGCCACCTCTCCGTCCTGAAGAAGGCCGGTCTGCTCACCACCCAGCGCCGGGGGCGCTACGTGCTGCACCAGCTCGACTTCTCCGTCGTCGCCCGGCTCGGCAGCGACTTCCTGGAGTCGGTCCTCCGGTAGGGGGCCGCGTGGGCGGCGGCCTACCGGAGGGGCCGCCGCCGGCCTCCCGTAGGGGGCCCGCGCCAGGGCCTGTCCGGCGGACCAGGGTCGGACAGGCCCTAGGCGGCGCCGCCGCCCGCCCGGACCAGGCCCGTCTCGTACGCCAGGACCACGACCTGGACCCGGTCGCGCAAACCCAGCTTGGTCAGGATGCGGCCCACGTGCGTCTTCACCGTCGCCTCGGAGAGGACGAGCCGGGCCGCGATCTCGCCGTTCGACAGGCCCTGCGCGACCAGCATCATCACCTCGCGCTCCCGCTCCGTCAGCCGCTCCAGCTCCTTGTGCTGAGGCTCCTTCCCGGAGGAGGGCAGCATCGGCGAGAAGCGGTCCAGGAGCCGGCGCGTGGTGGAGGGCGCCACCACCGCGTCACCGCTGTGCACCGAGCGGATCGCCCCGAGCAGCTCCGCCGGCGGCACGTCCTTCAGCATGAAGCCGCTCGCACCCGCCTTCAGGCCCGAGAACGCGTACTCGTCGAGGTCGAACGTCGTCAGGATCAGCACCTTCGGGGCGTCCGGCTCGGAACAGATCCGCCGGGTCGTCTCCACCCCGTCCAGCTTCGGCATGCGCACGTCCATCAGGACGACGTCGACCGCCGTGGAACGCAGCACTTCGAGGGCCTCGACCCCGTCGCCCGCCTCCGCCACGACCTCCATGTCCGGCTGGGCGGCGAGCACCATGCGGAATCCGGTCCGCAGCAGCACCTGGTCGTCGACGAGCATCACGCGGATGGACATCAGGTCAGTTCCTTAGGGGTCGTCAGTGAGCGGGCGGGGTCGTCAGTGAGCGGGCTTGAGGGGGAGCAGGGCGCTGATCCGGAAACCGCCGCCGGGCCGCGGCCCCGCGTCCAGGGTGCCGCCGACCATGCCGACCCGCTCGCGCATGCCGATCAGACCATGACCCCGCCCGTCGGCACCCCCGTCCTCGTACATCTCCTGCGGAGCGCCCCGTCCGTCGTCCTCGACGAGCAGGCCGAGACCGTCGTCGAAGTAGACGAGGCGCACGCTGGCACCGACGTCCGGACCGCCGTGCTTGCGCGTGTTGGTGAGGGCCTCCTGCACGATCCGGTACGCGGTGAGCTCGACGCCGCTCGGCAGCGGGCGGGGGCTCCCCTCGATCGCGAAGTCCACGGTGAGACCGGCGCCCCGGACCTGCTCCACGAGGTCCTCGATCTGCCCCACGTCGGGCTGCGGCACGTACTCCCCGGCCTCCTGGTGCTCGCCGGTGCGCAGGATCCCGAGGAGTCTGCGCATCTCGGCGAGCGCCTGCCGGCCCGTGGTGGAGATCGTCTCCAGGGCCTGCTTGGCGGTGTCCGGGGAGGAGTCCATGACATAGGCGGCGCCGTCGGCCTGCACCACCATCACCGACACGTTGTGCGCGACGACGTCGTGCAGCTCGCGGGCGATCCTGGCCCGCTCTGCGGCGACCGCGACCTTGGCCTGGGCCTCGCGCTCCTGCTCCAGACGGGACGCCCGCTCCTCCAGCTGCGCGAAGTAGGCGCGGCGGGTGCGGAGCGAGTCGCCGAGGACCCAGGCGAGGGCGAACGGCACGGTCATGATGATCGTGAAGAAGACCATGGCCGCGCCGGAGTTCGTCTCTTCCAGGGGCCATCTGACCTGGGAGAGCGTGGAGGCGGCGAGTCCGCCGACGAGTGCGAGCCGGGACGCCCAGCGGGGTCCGTCGTGCGCCGCGACGGTGAAGATGATCACGAGCATGGCGAAGTCGGCCATGAAGGGTTTGAGGCCGAGGGCGAGCTGCGCGAGACCGAGACCGACCGCGAGCAGCAGCATCTTCTCCGGCGCCCGTCGCCGCAGGGCGACCACGAGGGAGAAGAGCAGGGCCACGAGGCCGTACCCGAGGGCGCTGCCCCCCACCGTGCCCGCTGACACCACCCACAGCAGGGAGAACCCGAGGAGGACGACGGCCCAGAAGGTGTCGACGCCCGTCGGGTGTCTGCGGATGAAGTCGTAGAGGCTCTGCACGTCACCCAGAGTAGGGAAGACGGATAGGTGCAGGGATCAACCGTGGGGTCGATCCTTGGCGCGGGGCCCGTACTCCCCGAGGTGGAGACTGGGGCCCGTGATGGATGAGACGTGTCAGTGGCAGGGGTGGCGCGAGGCCACGGAGCGGGCGCTGTACGGCCCCGGGGGCTTCTATCTGCGCCCCGAGGGCCCGGCCGGGCACTTCCGCACCTCGGTGCACGCCTCCCCGCTCTTCGCCGCCGCCGTGGCCCGGCTGCTCGGCGAGGTCGCGGAGGAGCTGGGGACGGACGAGGTGGACCTGGTGGACGTGGGCGCGGGGCGCGGTGAGCTGCTGACGGCCGTGCTGGCGGCGGTCGGCTCCTCGCTCTCGGTGCGGGCCCACGCCGTCGAGCGCGCCGCCCGCCCGGCCGGGCTCGACCCGCGGGTGGAGTGGACGGACCGGGTGCCGCGGGGCGTGCGCGGGCTGCTCTTCGCGAACGAGTGGCTCGACAACGTGCCGGTGGACGTCGCCGAGGCGGACCCCGAGGGCACGGTCCGGTACGTGGAGGTCGCGCCGGACGGCACCGAACGGCTCGGCGCCCCCGTCTCCGGACCGGACGCGGAGTGGCTGGCCCGCTGGTGGCCGCTGCGGGAGCCGGGCGCGCGCGCCGAGATCGGGCGCCCCCGCGACGAGGCCTGGGCGGCGGCGGTCGCCTCCCTGGCGGCGGGCCGGGCGGTGGCCGTGGACTACGCGCACGTACGCGCCTCCCGACCGCCCTTCGGCTCCCTGACCGGCTTCCGCGCGGGCCGCGAGGTCCCCCCGGTCCCGGACGGAAGCTGCGATGTGACGTCCCACGTGGCGCTGGACGCGTGCGGGGGCCTCGCGGCCGAGCTGGTCACGCAGCGGGAGGCCCTGCGGCGGCTCGGGGTGTCCGGGGAGCGGCCGCCGCTCGCGCTCGCCTCGACCGACCCCGCCGGTTACGTCCGCGCGCTCGCCTCCGCCGGCGAGGCGGCCGAGCTCACCGCCCGGGGCGGTCTCGGCGACTTCCTCTGGCTGACCCAGCGGGTCCCGGACACCGCCGCCCGCTGACGACGCCCCGGAGCCCCGTCCCGGGCCCCGGCGCCGCCGCCTCCGGTAACTCCCCCGTCCGTCCCCTGTCCGTCCCCCGGGCAGGGGCCCGGTGGCCCGGGGCGGCAGGGGATACTGGCCGCATGACGGAGACGACGGTCGGAATCGGCGGCGCGGCGGAGAGCACCGACATGGTGCTGAACATCGGCCCGCAGCATCCCTCGACCCACGGCGTGCTCCGGCTCCGGCTCGTGCTCGACGGCGAGGTCGTCCGGCACGCCGAGCCGGTGATCGGCTATATGCACCGGGGCGCCGAGAAGCTCTTCGAGGCCCGGGACTACCGGCAGATCATCATGCTGGCCAACCGCCACGACTGGCTGTCCGCCTTCTCGAACGAGCTCGGCGTGGTCATGGCCGTCGAGCGGATGCTCGGCATGGAGGTCCCGGAGCGGGCCGTGTGGACGCGGACGCTCCTCGCCGAGCTGAACCGGGTCCTCAACCACCTGATGTTCCTCGGCTCGTACCCGCTGGAGCTGGGCGGCATCACCCCCGTCTTCCACGCCTTCCGGGAGCGCGAGGAGCTCCAGGCGGTGATGGAGGAGGTCTCCGGCGGCCGGATGCACTACATGTTCAACCGGGTCGGCGGCCTCAAGGAGGACCTGCCCGCCGGCTGGCTGGGACGGGCACGCCAGGCCGTCGCCGACGTCCGCTCGCGGATGGACGTGTACGACAGGCTCGTCCTCGGCAACGAGATCTTCCGGGGCCGTACGCGCGGGGTCGGCGTCCTGAGCCCGGAGGCCGTCCACGCGTACGGGGTGTCCGGGCCCATCGCCCGTGCCTCGGGCGTCGACTTCGACCTGCGCCGCGACGAGCCGTACCTCGCGTACGGGGAGCTCCAGGACACGCTGCGGGTCGCCGTGCGGCAGGAGGGCGACTGTCTCGCGCGGTTCGAGTGCCTGCTCGACCAGACGCACAACTCCCTGGACCTGGCGGACGCCTGCCTCGACCGGATGGCCGAGCTGCCGCCGGGCCCGATCAACCAGCGGCTGCCGAAGGTGCTGAAGGCGCCGGAGGGCCACACGTACGCCTGGACCGAGAACCCGCTCGGCGTCAACGGCTACTACCTGGTGTCCAAGGGCGAGAAGACCCCGTACCGGCTGAAGCTGCGCTCGGCCTCGTTCAACAACATCCAGGCGCTCGTGGAGCTGCTGCCGGGGACGCTCGTCGCCGACATGGTGGCGATCCTGGGCTCGCTCTTCTTCGTCGTCGGCGACATCGACAAGTAGCAGGCGCCGGCACGGGCGTCACCGGGCCCGGCCGGGCGTCACTGAGCCCGGCGCATCACGACGTACTCCCGCCGCTCCCTGCCGGGCCGCCGCCGGTCGACGACGGTCCAGCCCCAGCGCGCGTACCGGTCGGTCAGTTCCGGTACGTCGAGGGTCATGAGCAGGGCCGGTCCGGGGGCCGCGCCCGCGAGCAGCGCGTCGTGGAGCCGGCGGCCGATGCCGTGCCCCTGGTGACCGGGGGCGACGACGAGTTCGGCGAACTCGAAGGCGGGGGCGTCCCCGGAGAGGACCGTGTCGGTCCAGCCGGCGGCGAACCCGAGGAGGGCCTCCTCGGCGTCGAGCGCGGCCACCGCCGCGAAGCCGTCCTTCCCGGCGGCCGAACCGAGCAGCCTGTCCACGGTCCGTACGGCGCCGAGCGGCGGCTCGTGCCAGGGGCCGCCGCAGAAGGCCTGGGCGCACAGGGCGAGGAGCTCGTCGCGGCGGCCCGCGAGCTCGTCGCCCGGGAGGTGGGCCAGGCGGTACGTCACGAGTTGACGGCGCCGCGCAGTTCGGCCACGTCCAGCTGCTCGGTCTCGTCGTGCGCGGTCAGGTCGATGACCTGGCCGACCGCCCGGGGCGCCGCCGGGACGTGCGGGGCGAGCGGGGAGACGGCGGGGGCGGCGACCGGGGTGAGCAGCGGGGTCCCGGAGGCCAGGGCCTCTTCGAGGACCTCCTCGCCCACGACGTCGGCGAGGTCGCTGTTCTGCACGGCCTCGATGACGTCCGCGGCCTTCTGCGTACCGAAGAAGTCGAAGCCGCCCTCGGGGCGCGGGACGGGCCTGCGGGCCGCGTACGGCACGATCGCCGCCGCGACCGGCACCGCCGGGAGGGCGGTGGAGGCGGCCGGGACCGGCGCGGCCGGCGGGAGCGCGGGGGCGGTGGCGGCCGTACGGGTGTGCTCGGTTCCGGCGGCCGCCGCGTGCTTCCCCTGCGGCTCCTCCGTCTCCCGGGCGCGCTCGGCGAGGTCACGGGCGCGGGCGGCCTCGGCCGTACGGCGGGCCTGCTGGGCGGCGGCGTTGCGCGGGAGGTCGCGCAGGGCCTGGGCGGCGCGGCGGTACGCCTCCGGGGTGGGCGTGGAGCCGGCGGCCGGCAGCGCCTTGGCGTCGGCCGTGCCGCTCGTCTCCAGGGCGAGGACGCGGCGGCCCTCCAGGGCGCTGGCCCGCTCGGTCTCCGCGGTGGCGTACCGGCGGAGCAGGTCGGCGTGCTCGCCGCGAAGTCCGGCGAGCTCCACGCGCTTGGCGCGGAGTTTGGCGTCGAGCCGGGCGCGCAGCGCGCGCGACTCGTCCAGGTCGGACTCCAGCTCGGCGGTCCGCTCCTCGGCCTTCCACTGGTCGGCGGTGCGCGCCCGGTCGAGCTCGGCGACCTTCAGGCCGGCGCTCCGGTCCCAACTGCGCATGAGGACGGCACCGGTGACGGCGGCGGCCGCCGCCGCGGCCGCGAGCAGCCGCGCGATCACCGGGTCGCCGGGCAGCCAGGCGGCCGCGGCGCACACGACCGCGGCGCCGGCGACCGCGGAGGGCGGCAGCAGCTTGTGCAGAGGCGGGGAATGGCGGTGGCGTCCACGTGGCATGGCCTGAAATTTACCGTGCGTAGGCGCCATGTGGGGCGTCGGCCCGGCAATCTCTTGGCCACTTCTCGCCATCAGAAGTGGATATCGACGGTTCCGGTTCCGTTTCGGGCCGACTCCCCTCCCCCGCCGTCTACTTCTTGAGCAGCCCCTTCGTCTCCAGATACTCCTTGGCGACGTCCTCCGGCTTCGCCCGCTCGGCGTCCACCTTGCGGTTGAGTTCGGCGAGATCCGCTGTGGTCAGCACCTTGGTGATCTTGTCCAGGGCGGCGGCTATCTCCGGGGAACCGGCGTCCTTGGCGTTGACCACCGGCAGCACGTTGTCGGCGTTCTGCAGCTTCTTGTCGTCGGTGAGGAAGACGAGGCCGTAGCTGTCGACGGTGGCGTCCGTGGTGGTCGTCAGGACCAGCTGGTCCACCCCGTCCTTGACCGCCTGCTTGGCCTGCGGCGTACCGACGCCCTTGGGGTCGATCCCGGCCACGTCGATCCCGTACGTCTTCTTCAGACCGGGCGCGCAGAAGGGGCGCACCGCGCATTCGTCACCGGCGGCGATCTTCACCTTCAGCTTCGCGCGACCGAGATCGGAAAGCGTCGTCAGCTTGTTCTTCGCGGCGAATTCCTTCGTCACCGCGAAGGCGTTCTGGTCGACCGCCTCCCCGGCCGCGAGGACCTTCAGACCGCGCGGTTCGGCGAGCTTCCGCAGCGCGTCGACCGTGGCCGTCGCGTCGCCCGAGGCGACCGGCTTGTCCTCGGGCGCCTTCGGGCCGTTCACCTTCGCGTTGAGGAATTCCGCGATCGTCGCCGCGTATTCCGGGACGACGTCGATCTCGCCCTTCTCCAGCGAGGGTTCGTACAGCTCGCGATTCTTCACCGTGGTGATCGACACCGAGTAACCGGCGGCCCGGAGCGACTGCGCGTACAGCTCGGCGAGGACCTTGGCCTCCGTGAAGGCGGCCGCGCCCACCACCAGCGAGCCCTTCTGCCCGCCGCCGGAGCCCCCGGAGCCCTTCTCCTTGCCCTGCTCCAGGCTGTCACCGCCGCACGCGGCGAGGGCGGCGGTCAGCGCCGCCGTGCCCAGCAGCGCGCCCGCGATACGCGAGACCCTGTTCACGAGATCACCCATCCCAGTCAGCGTTCCATCAGCGTTCATCAAGTCGTCCGTGCCGTGCGAAAAGGCGGTCCGCGCCCACCAGGACGCCCTCCACCAGAAGGGCGAGCAGCGCCACGAGCACGGCGCCCGCGACGACCTGCGCGGTGTCGTACGTGGCGAAGCCGGCCGTGATGATCCGGCCCAGGCCGCCCTGGCCCACCATCGCGGCGACCGTCGCCGTGGCGACCACCTGCACCGCGGCCGAGCGGACCCCGGTCATCACCACCGGCCGGGCCAGTGGGAGTTCGACCCGCAGGAAGAGCTGGCCGCCCGTCATCCCCATGCCCCGCGCGGCCCGCACCGCGGCCCGGTCCACCTCCCGCACCCCCACGTACGCGTTGGTGAGGAGCGGGGGTATCGCGAAGAGCACCAGGGCCACCACCGTCGGCACATAGCCGGCGTTCCGCAGGGGGGACACCATGAACAGCGCGAGCACCGCGAAGACGGGGATCGCCCGCCCCACGTTGGAGACGTTCACCGCGAGCGCCCCGCCCCGGCCGAGGTGGCCGAGCCACAGGCCCAGCGGCAGCGCGAGCGCCGAGGCGATCAGGAGCGCGGCCCCGCTCACGTACACGTGCTCGGCGAGCCGCTGCCCGATGCCGTCCTCGCCCGTCCAGTGCGC
Source organism: Streptomyces tanashiensis (assembly GCF_014648895.1). Taxonomy (GTDB): domain Bacteria; phylum Actinomycetota; class Actinomycetes; order Streptomycetales; family Streptomycetaceae; genus Streptomyces; species Streptomyces tanashiensis. The sequence continues at coordinate 369,931 of NZ_BMRZ01000005.1, read as the reverse complement.
GCCGGTGGTGAGCCAGCCCCAGGCCTCCGTCACGATGCCCATCTCACCCACCTCCCGGCGCGGTCCGTATCCGGGTCCACGGCGTGAGCAGCCGCTGGAGACCCAGGAGCAGCAGGTCGGCGGTGACGGCGAGGAGCACGCACAGCACCGAGGCCGCGAGCATCTGCGCCTTGAAGAAGGTCGGCAGCGCGTCCTCGATGAGGTTGCCCAGGCCCCCGCGGCCGACGACCGAACCGACCGTCGTCAGCGCGATCGTGGAGACCGTCGCCATCCGCACACCGGCCATCAGCACCGGCAGTGCCAGCGGGAGTTCGACCTGCCAGAGCATCCGCAGCGAGCCGTACCCCATGCCCCGGGCGGCCTCCCGCGTCTCGGCCGGCACGGCGGCGAGCCCCGCCAGGGTGTTCCGCACGAGGATCGTCAGCGCGTAGAGCACGAGGCCGGTCACGACGAGGGCCGCCGAGAGACCGAAGAACGGCAGCAGCAGCGAGAACATCGCGAGCGACGGCACCGTGTAGAGCAGGGTGGTCAGACCGAGGACCGGGCCCGCGAACCGCGGCCGGGCGCGGACGAGCAGCGCCAGCGGCACCGCCACGGCGAGCGCGATCAGCACCGACACGACCGTGATTCCCACATGCTGGAGCAGCGCGTCCGTCAACTCCTCGCCGCGCGTGCGCAGATACTCACCGCAGATCCAGTCGTTCGTGACCAGACAGTTCGGCGCGCTCATCGTCCCTCCCCCCGGTTCGTCCACCCTCCCGAACGCTTGTGTGACGACCCTAACCCCCGCCACCGACAATCCCCGAGACCCGCCACAATGCGGCAACACGCCCTTCACACACCCCCGGCAACCAGGGGCCAGAATGGGGAACCATGATCCGGTTCGAGCACGTGACCAAGCGGTACGACGACGGCACCACGGCCGTCGACGACCTCTCCTTCGAGGTCGCCGAGGGCGAACTCGTCACCCTGGTCGGCCCGTCCGGCTGCGGCAAGACGACCACGATGATGATGGTGAACCGGCTCGTCGAGCCGACCTCGGGCCGCGTCCTCGTCGACGGCCGGGACATCGCGGGCGTCGACCCGGTCGCCCTGCGCCGCAAGATCGGCTACGTCATCCAGCAGGTCGGGCTCTTCCCCCACCGCACCGTCCTCGACAACACCGCGACCGTCCCCGCCCTCCTCGGCTGGAAGAAGGCCGCCGCACGCGCGCGTGCCGCCGAACTCCTCGACCTGGTCGGCCTCGACCCGTCCGTGTACGGCTCCCGCTACCCGGCGCAGCTCTCCGGCGGCCAGCGCCAGCGGGTCGGCGTCGCGCGCGCCCTCGCCGCCGACCCGCCCGTCCTCCTCATGGACGAGCCCTTCGGCGCCGTCGACCCGGTCGTCCGCGAGCGCCTCCAGAACGAGTTCCTCGCGCTCCAGGCCACCGTCCGCAAGACCGTCCTCCTCGTCACCCACGACATCGAGGAGGCCGTCCGCATGGGCGACCGCATGGCCGTCTACGGGCAGGGCCGCATCGAGCAGTTCGACACGCCCGCCACCGTCCTCGGCTCCCCCGCCACCCCGTACGTCGCGGACTTCGTCGGCAACGACCGCGGCCTCAAGCGGCTCGCGGTCACCCCCGTCACCGAGGACGACCTCGACCTCTGGAAGGGAAGCCACGAAGGTTACGTCGGAGGCCCCGAGGAATACGAGGACGGCGCCCGTGTACCCCTCGGGACCTCCCTCAAGGACGCCCTCGCCGCGCTCCTCCAGCACGACGCCGGCCGCCTCACCGTCACCGACGACGACGGCCGGCCGCTCGGCGTCCTCACCCCGGCCGGCGTCCACCGCGCCCTGCGCCGGGCCTCGGCCCCCGCGGAGAACCTGGCGACGGAGAACCTGCCGGGGGAGAGCCGGCCGGGGGAGAGCCGGCCCGTGAAGGGCTAGTTCGCGGAGAGCTAGTTCGCGGAGAGCTTCCCGCCCATCCAGACCAGACCGGGCGGGATCTCCCGGTTCCACGTGTTGAAGTTGTGCCCGCCGCTCTCCAGCACGATCGACGAGACCCGCGCCGGCGCCTTCACCTTCCTGATGAACTCCCGCGTCCCCTTCAGGTTGCTCTCCCCCTTCTTCGACGACGTCACCAGGAACGACGTGTTCCCCCGCCGCCCGTGATCCAGGCTCCACAGCAGATCGCCCCGCTTGCGCAGCGCGTCGTCCCCGTGGAACAGGTCCCCGGTCGTGACGTCCTCCGCCGCCCGGTAGTACGCGGAGAAGCCCGCCCCCGCCGCGAACCGGTCCGGGTGGTGGAGGGCTATCTTCAGCGCGCAGTAACCACCCGTCGAGTTCCCCATGAACCCCCAGTTCCGCGGCTTCGTCCCCACCCGGTACGTCTCCGAGACCGCCCTCGGGAGGTCCTCCGCGAAGAAGGTCTCCGTCTGCGGGCCCCCCGGGATGTCCACGCACTCGGTGTCCCGCGGCGGCGCGACCGTCGGACGCAGCATCACCAGGATCATCGGCTGCATCCGCCCCGCCTTCGCCTCGAGGAAGGCCGACTTCGGATACCTGAGCCCCTTGATCAGGTTCTCCGCCGTCCCCGGATACCCCGTGAGCACCACCGACGCCGGGAACGTCCGCTTCGCGTACCGCGGCTGGAAGTACTCCGGCGGCAGGTACACGTACGCCGGGGAGACGATCCCCGACCGGTCCCCCGCCACCACGACCTTCTGGATCTGCCCCCCGACCGACGGACGGCCGCCGCCCGGCACGTCCAGCGCCTGCGTTCCCACCACCCGCACGTCCTTAGAACCGGCCGCGTGGTCCACGACCACCCCCATGTCCTGCTCCTGACCCAGCAGGTCGGCCCAGGAGCCGTAGAAGAGGAACGACCGGTTCGCCGCCAGGCCCACCGCCGCGAACAGCGTCACCTGGGTCACGAGCAGCAGCCCGACCCGGCCCACGACCGACCGCCAGCCACGCCGCGCGAGCCTCGGCCAGAGCCAGACCGTGGCCAGGAACAGGACCACGGCCAGCACCACGGCCGACACGAGGACTTTGTCGCTGGTGAGACCCATGAGACGACCGAGCCTTCTTTCCGAGATTTTCCTGTGGACGGATGAACCCGACCCCGTACGCCGCCGTCATAGAAGGCGCACCAGCCGGAACGGCCCGCCGAACGCGCCGCAGGGCCCGACCGGAGTCAAAGACCCTGCGCAGGACCACGGGAAGTACGGGAAGCCATGTCTGTCACGGTAGATGGGGACAAATCCGGATTGGTTCCGGTTCGGGTGCGGCGGATTCTCCGCGGCCCCCGCCCCGAGAAGGTCCCCGCCCTCGTCGGCACGGCCTGCACCCTCATCGGCCTCATCGACATCGCCGCCGGGGTCTTCCCCCGCTTCCGCGCCAGCCGCATGCACGCCGTCGCCGAAGTCCTCCCCGGCACCCTCGGCCCCCTCTCCGCCGCCCTCTCCCTGAGCGCCGGCGTCCTCCTCCTGCTCCTCGCCCACGGCCTCAAGCGCCACAAGCGCCGCGCCTGGCGCGCCGCCGTCGTCCTCCTCCCCCTCGGCGCCGTCGCCCAGTTCGTCTGGCGCCACTCCGTCCTCGGCGCCCTCCTCTCCCTCCTGCTCCTCACCCTCCTCGTACGCCACCGAGGCGAGTTCGCCGCCCTCCCCGACCCCCGCAGCCGCTGGCGGGCCCTCGCCAACTTCGTCGTCATGGGCGCCGGATCCATCGCCCTCGGCCTCGTCATCGTCAGCGCCCACCCGCGCCGCGTCGTCGGCAGCCCCAGCCTCGCCGACCGCCTCGAACACGTCCTCTACGGACTCCTCGGCATCGAAGGCCCCGTCGCCTACACCAAGGGCGTCGACTGGACCGTCGGCTACTCCCTCGGCGCCCTCGGCATGCTCACCGCCCTCACCACCATCTACCTCGCCTTCCGCCCCGAGCACCCCGCCGCCCGCCTCACCGACGACGACGAGACCCGGCTCCGCGCCCTCCTCGACCAGCACGGCGGCCGCGACTCCCTCGGACACTTCGCCCTCCGCCGCGACAAGGGCGTCGTCTTCTCCCCCAGCGGCAAGGCAGCCGTCTGCTACCGCGTCGTCTCCGGCGTCATGCTCGCCAGCGGCGACCCCATCGGCGACGTCGAAGCCTGGCCCGGCGCCATCGAACGCTTCATGGACGAGGCCAAGGCCCACTCCTGGACCCCCGCCGTCATGGGCTGCTCAGAGACCGGCGGCCAGGTCTGGACCCGCGAGACCGGCCTCGACGCCCTCGAACTCGGCGACGAGGCGGTGGTCGACGTCGCGGATTTCTCCCTCTCCGGCCGGGCCATGCGCAACGTCCGCCAAATGGTCAAGCGAATCGAACGCAACGGCTACACCACCCAGGTCCGCCGCGTCCGTGACCTCGACGACGACGAACTCGAACGCGTCCGCCGCGCCGCCGCCGACTGGCGCGGCACCGACACCGAACGCGGCTTCTCCATGGCCCTCGGCCGGATCGGCGCCCCCGGCGACGGCGACGCCGTCATAGCGACCGCCCACAAGGACGACGACACCTCGCCCTACGGCGACCTCAAGGCGATCATCCACTTCGTGCCCTGGGGCACCGACGGCATGTCCCTCGAACTCATGCGCCGCGACCGCTCCGCCGACCCCGGCATGAACGAGCTCCTCATCGTCGCCGCCCTCCAGGCCTCCCCCGCCCTCGGCATCGCGCGCGTGTCCCTCAACTTCGCCATGTTCCGCGCCGCCCTCGCCCGCGGCGAGAAGATCGGCGCCGGACCCGTCCTGCGCGTCTGGCGCGGACTCCTCGTCTTCCTCTCCCGCTGGTTCCAGATCGAATCCCTCTACAAGTTCAACGCCAAGTTCCGGCCACGCTGGGAACCCCGCTTCGTCGTCTACCGCAACAGCCGCGACCTCCCCCGCATCGGCTTCGCCGCCATGCAGGCCGAAGGCTTCGTGAACCTCTCCCTGCCCCGCCCCTTCACCCGCAGGCGCCCCGCCCCGGCCCCCCGCCCCTGCGCCCACATCGTCCCCGCCCCGACCGCCGAACGAGAGGTCCGCGCGGCCTGACGGGGGCACGCACGGCCCCGGCACCGGATCCGCGCGGCCCGATATCACCCCCGGGCCCTACGCTGGAGACATGAGTACGACGATCGACCGGGGCACGGCGCTGGGCCTGCCGGAGTGGGACCGCTGCGCGGTCATGGGCGTGGTCAACGTGACCCCCGACTCCTTCTCCGACGGCGGCCGCTGGTTCGACACCACCGCCGCCGTCAAGCACGGCCTCGACCTGGTCGCCGAGGGCGCCGACCTCGTCGACGTCGGCGGCGAATCCACCCGCCCCGGCGCCACCCGCGTCGACGAGGAGGAAGAGCTCCGCCGCGTCGTCCCCGTCGTCCGCGGCCTCGCCGCCGAAGGCGTCACCGTCTCCGTCGACACCATGCGCGCCAGCGTCGCCGCCCGCGCCGTCGAAGCCGGCGCCGTCCTCGTCAACGACGTCAGCGGCGGCCTCGCCGACCCCGGCATGGTCCCCGCCGTCGCCGCAGCCGAAGTCCCCTTCGTCGTCATGCACTGGCGCGGCTTCAGCGACAACATGAACAGCCTCGCCGTCTACGACGACGTCGTCGGCGAGGTCGTCACCGAACTCCGCACCCGCATGGAAGCCGTCATCGACGGCGGCATCGCCCCCGAGCGGCTCGTCATCGACCCCGGCCTCGGCTTCGCCAAACTCGCCCCCCACGACCTGGCCCTCGTCGCCCACCTCCCCGAGCTCCGCGCCCTCGGCCGGCCCCTCCTCGTCGCCGCCTCCCGCAAGCGGTTCCTCGGCCACGTCCTCACCCGCGAAGGCGCCACCCCGCCCCCCGCCCGCGAGCGCGACGCCGCCACCGCCGCCGTCTCCGCCATCGCCGCCCACACCGGCGCCTGGGCCGTCCGCGTCCACGAGGTACGAGCCACCGCCGACGCCGTACGCGTCGCCAGGGCCGTCGAGGGAGCCGCGTGAGCCGCACGGACCGCAGCGCCGACGAGGCAGCCGTCGAAGCCGCCAACACCGCCTTCTACGAGGCCATGGAGACCGGCGACTTCGAGAACCTCTCGGCGCTCTGGCTCGACGACGGAGCCACCCCCATCACCTGCGTCCACCCCGGCTGGCCCGTCCTCACCGGCCGCGGCGAGGTCCTCCGCTCGTACGCCCTGATCATGGCGAACACCGACTACATCCAGTTCTTCCTCACCGACCTGCGGATCTCCCTCGCCGGCGACACCGCCCTCGTCACCTGCACCGAGAACATCCTCAGCGGCGGACCCGCCGAGGACGGCGCCGAGCTCGGACCCCTCGTCGGCCAGCTCGTCGTCGCCACCAACGTGTTCCGCCGCACCCCCGGAGGCTGGCGGATCTGGTCCCACCACGCCTCCCCCGTCCTCGGCGACACCGAAGGAACGGACGGCCCCGACACCGGCCCCGACACCACGGAATCCCCGGCCTGACGCGCCCTCGGCCCCCCCAAGGGCAAGCGCTGTCGGTCCTCGCAGGTAGATTCGAAGTGGACACCCGGCCGTCCGCACCCGGCTGCGTGGCCACCCGAACTACGACAGCAGGAGTGATTCGCGTGGATCGTGTCGCGCTGCGCGGCCTCAAGGCCCGAGGCCACCACGGCGTCTTCCCCAAGGAGCGCGAGGAGGGCCAGACCTTCATCGTGGACCTGGTCCTCGGCCTGGACACGCGCCCGGCGGCCGCCGATGACGACCTGGCGAAGACCGTGCACTACGGAATCGTCGCCGAAGAAGTCGTCGACGTCGTCCAGGGCGAGCCCGTCGACCTCATCGAAACCCTCGCCGAGCGCATCGCCCAGCAATGCCTCAGCCACGACGGGGTACAAGAGGTGCAAGTCGTCGTCCACAAGCCGGACGCACCCATCACCGTGCCCTTCGACGACGTGACCATCACGATCACCCGGAGCCGACGATGAAGCCGATGCAGAGCGACCCCACCGTCCAGCCCGTACCGGCCTCCGTCGTCGAGACCGTCGACGCCGCCGACACCACCCTCTCCAACCCGCGCTGGGCCGTCCTCGCCCTCGGCGCCAACCTCGGCAACCGCCTGGAGACCCTCCAGGGCGCCGTCGACGCGCTCGGCGACACGCCCGGCCTCCGCGTCAAAGCCGTCTCGCCCGTCTACGAGACGGCCCCCTGGGGCGTCGAGCCCGGCACCCAGCCCTCCTACCTCAACGCCGTCGCCCTCGTGAAGACGACACTGCCGCCCTCCTCCCTCCTGGAGCGGGCCCACGCCGTCGAGGAGGCCTTCCACCGCGTCCGCGAGGAGCGCTGGGGCGCCCGCACCATCGACGTCGACATCGTCGCCTACGCGGACGTCGTCTCCCAGGACCCCGTCCTCACCCTCCCCCACCCCCGCGCCCACCAGCGCGCCTTCGTCCTCGCCCCCTGGCACGACGTGGACCCCCAGGCACAGCTCCCCGGCCACGGCCCCGTGGCCGACCTCCTCGCCGCCCTCGGCCACGAAGGCGTCACTCCCCGTGCCGACCTGGAACTCCGTCTCCCGGAGTAGTCGTTACGCTCGTGCCAGACCGCCCCAGCGACGACACGAAGGACATCCGGTGAAACAACTGCGGCTGAAGGTGCTCACCGGACTGTTCCTCGTGGCCGGCATCCTCTCCTGGGGTGCCGCCCGCCTCTGGGACTCGGTCGGCACCCTCCCCAGCGTGCCGATCGCCGCGCCCATCGTCCTCGCCGTGATCGCCGCCATCCTCACCGCGACCGCCCTGTCGATCCGCGTCCGCCTCAAGGCCCAGCGCGAGCGCCGCCCCGGCGCCAAGGGCGTCGAACCCCTGATGGCGGCCCGCGCGGTGGTCTTCGGCCAGGCGAGCGCCCTGGTCGCCGCCCTCGTCGCCGGCCTGTACGGCGGCACGGGCGTCTTCCTCCTCGGCTCCCTCGACGTCCCCGCCCGCCGCGACCAGGCCCTCTACGCGGCCCTCTCGGTCGCGGCGGGCATCGCCGTCATCGCCGCCGCCCTGTTCCTGGAGCGCGTCTGCAAACTCCCGGAGGACGACGACAACGACAAGGGCCGCGCCCCGACCGCCTGACCCTCACCAGGGCTCCCGCACGAGGTGCCCGTTCACCAGGAAGGTGGGGTACGGGGCCAGCCGGTAGCTGTAGAAGGTGAAGGGCTTGGCACCGAGGGCGGGCCGGGGGCGGACCTCATGGACCCTGATCCAGGTGGCTTCCGGGGGGCTGATCCGGTGGTGCTCGGGGACGAAGGTGTTCCGGTCGGCCCAGCGATTCGATACGTAGAGCCGCGAAGCCAGTCCCCGCTTCGACGGCGTGAACCGCGCCCCGATGATCGTCGCCAGCTCCACCAGAAACGGCACGTTGGCACTCACGATCATTCGGCCCCAGCCGTGCTTGACGTTGCAGCCGTCGCCGTCGATGTAGCCGTCCAGGAAGCCTTGGAAGGTATCGATGTCCCTCAGGACCACCCGCGGAAAGTGCTGCCGCATATGGTGGGCGTCCCCACCTGCGTAGTGCCGCATCGCGTCGGACAGGTACGAGGAGACCACCCGCACCCTGAAACCCGGCAGGTCGCGCTTCAGAAAGCCGGAGGGCCGACTCACCGCTTCGAGGCGGGCAGGCAGACCCGTACAGGCGGTCAGAGCGGTCGCGTAGCGGGAGGCGAAGTCCTCCTCGTGGTCCGGGCCGACGGTGAAGGTCATGTGGTCCGTGACCACGTCGACGGCCTGCCGCCCCTTCACCGCCGTCACGTCCACGACCGTGGTCTGCACCGTCCGGTCGCCGTCCAGCGTCCACATCGCGCTGCCCGGAGCCACGTTCTTGGCCTGAGCGCAGCCGTCCACCAGGTTGACCAGCATCTTGCTGGTCGGTCCGTACCCCATACCGCCCCCTTGATCAGCGATGAACTCCGCTGATCAAGGACGCTATGGAGCAAGGCGGACAGTCCGCTACTAACGGGCCAATATCAGGGACATGGCCTCAGCGCGGGTGGTAGCGTCGCGAAGTTGGCCACGTACCGCCGAGGTCGTCGTCTTGGCGCCCGGCTTGCGGACTCCACGCAGCGCCATGCACATGTGCTCGGCCTCGATGACGACGATCGCGCCGCGGGCATCGAGGATGCGCATCAACGAATCGGCGATCTGCGTCGTGAGGCGCTCCTGCACCTGTGGGCGGCGAGCGAAGACATCGACCAGTCGGGCCAGCTTCGACAGGCCGGTAATTTTGCCCGTTTCAGCCGGAATGTACCCAATGTGAGCTACGCCATGGAATGGTAGCAAATGATGTTCACACTGAGACGTCAGTTCGATATCTTTCACCAGGACCATCTCGTCGTGCCCGAGATCGAAGGTCGTCGTCAGGACATCCTCGGGCTTCTGCCACAGCCCCGCGAAGAGTTCCCTGTACGCCCGCGCCACCCGCGCCGGCGTCTCGCGGAGGCCCTCGCGGTCCGGGTCCTCGCCGACCGCGATGAGAAGCTCCCGCACGGCGTTCTCGGCGCGCTTCTCGTCGAACTCGCCGATCCTGCCCTCACCGTCCAGCGTCACCGGGTCGGTCATCTCTGCCTCGTTCCGTCTGTGCTCCGTGCGCGAAAAGCCGCGCCCCCACAGGCTAGAACCTGTGGGGGCGCGGCATCCATTCCGGGTCGACCGAGAGGTCAGTCCTCCGGGGTGTCCACCGGGGCGATGTCGATGCCCTTGGTGGTGTCGACCGCCGGGGTCGCCGTGCCGTTCGCGCTGTTCGTCAGGGCGAGCTCCTTGGGGGAGAGCACCGGCGGACGCGTGGACGGGGTGCGGCGGCTGGAGCCGGTCCAGGCCGGGCGGGCCGGGCGCTTGACGATGGGGCGGAAGATCTCGGCGATCTCCTCCTTGCCCAGCGTCTCCTTCTCCAGGAGGGCGAGGACCAGGTTGTCGAGGACGTCGCGGTTCTCGACGAGGATCTCCCAGGCCTCGTTGTGCGCGGTCTCGATGAGCTTCTTGACCTCTTCGTCGACCAGCGCCGCGACCTCTTCCGAGTAGTCGCGCTGGTGCGCCATCTCACGGCCGAGGAAGGGCTCGGTGTTGTCGCCGCCGAACTTGATGGCGCCGAGCCGCTCGGTCATGCCGTACTGCGTGACCATGGCGCGGGCCGTGCCGGTGGCCTTCTCGATGTCGTTCGCCGCGCCCGTGGTGGGGTCGTGGAAGACGAGCTCCTCGGCCGCGCGCCCGCCCAGCATGTAGGCCAGCTGGTCGAGCATCTCGTTGCGGGTGGTCGAGTACTTGTCCTCTTCCGGGAGCACCATCGTGTAGCCCAGGGCGCGGCCGCGGGACAGGATGGTGATCTTGTGGACCGGGTCGGCGTTGGGCGAGGCCGCCGCGACGAGGGCGTGGCCGCCCTCGTGGTACGCGGTGATCTTCTTCTCCTTGTCCGACATGATCCGGGTCCGCTTCTGCGGGCCCGCGACCACACGGTCGATCGCCTCGTCCAGAGCCTTGTTGTCGATCAGCTTCTGGTCGCTGCGAGCGGTGAGGAGCGCCGCCTCGTTGAGGACGTTGGAGAGGTCCGCTCCGGTGAAGCCGGGGGTGCGGCGGGCGACGGCGCTGAGGTCGACGTCCGGGGCGACCGGCTTGCCCTTCTGGTGGACCTTGAGGATCTCCAGGCGGCCCTGCATGTCCGGGCGGTCGACGGCGATCTGCCGGTCGAAGCGGCCGGGGCGCAGGAGTGCCGGGTCGAGGATGTCGGGGCGGTTCGTCGCGGCGATGAGGATGACGCCGCCCTTGACGTCGAAGCCGTCCATCTCGACGAGCAGCTGGTTGAGCGTCTGCTCGCGCTCGTCGTGGCCGCCGCCGAGGCCGGCGCCGCGGTGGCGTCCGACGGCGTCGATCTCGTCGACGAAGACGATCGCCGGAGCGTTGGCCTTGGCCTGCTCGAAGAGGTCGCGGACGCGGGAGGCGCCGACGCCGACGAACATCTCGACGAAGTCGGAGCCGGAGATCGAGTAGAAGGGCACCCCGGCCTCGCCGGCGACGGCGCGCGCGAGGAGCGTCTTGCCGGTTCCGGGGGGGCCGTAGAGCAGGACGCCCTTGGGGATCTTGGCGCCGACGGCCTGGAACTTGGCGGGCTCCTGGAGGAATTCCTTGATCTCGTGGAGTTCCTCGACGGCCTCGTCCGAGCCGGCGACGTCGGCGAAGGTGGTCTTCGGCGTGTCCTTGGTGATGAGCTTGGCCTTGGACTTGCCGAACTGCATGACGCGGGAGCCGCCGCCCTGCATCTGGTTCATCAGGAAGAGGAAGACGACCACGATGAGGACGAAGGGGAGCAGCGAGAGCAGGATCGAGACGAAGGGCGACTGCTTCGTCGGGGAGACGGTGTAGCCCTTCTCGATCTGCCCGGCCTCGAACTTCTCCTGGAGCTTGTCGGCGAGGTCCGCGCCCTGGGTGCCGATGTAGCTGGCCTGGACCTTGCTGCTCTTGTCGATCTTCTGGCCGTCGATGAGCTCGATCTTGATGATCTGCTCGTCACCGGTGGTGAGCTTTGCCTGCTTGACCTGGTTCTTGTCGATCGCCTGGACGACCTGGCCGGTGTCCACCGTCTTGTAGCCCTCGGACGAGCCGACGACCTGCATCAGCACGACCACGGCGAGGACGGCCAGCACGATCCACATGACCGGCCCACGGAAGTATCGCTTCACGTCCATCCATACGGAGCGAGAACGCCCCGTCCCTCCTGCCCGTAGGAAAATGCTGCTGTGAGAGCTGCTGTGTGAAAAAGCTGTTCTTCGGACGGTACCTCAGCATCGTCGCCCGCGACCGCCTTCCCGTGGTTCAACGGAGGGAAGGCGGTGCGGGTTCCCCGTGAGGGGGAGGTCTCAGCCGCCGTAGACGTGCGGGGCGAGTGTGCCGACGAACGGAAGGTTCCGGTACTTCTCGGCGTAGTCGAGGCCGTAGCCGACGACGAACTCGTTGGGGATGTCGAAGCCGATCCACTTGACGTCGATGGCGACCTTCGCGGCCTCGGGCTTGCGCAGCAGGGTGCACACCTCGAGGGAGGCGGGCTCGCGCGAGCCGAGGTTCGAGAGGAGCCAGGACAGGGTCAGACCGGAGTCGATGATGTCCTCGACGATCAGGACGTGCTTGCCCTTGATGTCGGTGTCGAGGTCCTTGAGGATCCTGACGACGCCCGAGGACTGGGTGCCGGCGCCGTAGGACGAGACGGCCATCCAGTCCATGGTGACGGGGGTGGAAAGGGCGCGAGCCAGATCCGCCATCACCATCACCGCGCCCTTGAGGACGCCGACGATGAGCAGGTCCTTGCCCGCGTATTCCGCGTCGATCTTCGCGGCCAGCTCTGCCAGCTTGGCGTCGATCTCTTCCTTGGTGATGAGCACCGACTGGAGGTCGGTGCCCATGTCCTTCTCGTTCACCCGGGTCACTTTCGTTGCAGCGTGCGTCAGCCTTGCCGGATGACCAGTCTGCCACCCTGGCGGCGGGCTTCGACGCGTCCGGGCAGGTTGATGGCTCCCTGGCCGCGCCAGCCGGTGATGAGCCGGTCGACTTCTTCGATGTGTCGGGCGAAGAGGGAGCCGGCGGGGGCGCCCTCGGCGATGACGGCGCGGCGCAGGACTCGGCGGCGTACGGCGGGGGGCAGCCCGAAGAGCTTGGCGCATTCGAGGGCGCCCGCCTCGTCGCGTACGGCGGTCTCGGCGTCGGCGGCCCAGGTGTCGAGGGCGTCGGCGTCGTCGCGGGAGAGCTGGGCCGTTCGGGCGAGGGCTTCGACGACGCCCTTGCCGAGGGCCTTCTCGAGGGCGGGGAGGCCCTCGTGGCGGAGCCGGGAGCGGGTGTAGGCGGGGTCGGTGTTGTGCGGGTCGTCCCAGACGGCGAGTTCCTGGGCGATGCAGGCTTTGCGGACGGTCTGGCGGTCGAGCTGGAGGAACGGGCGCCGGTAGCGGCCGGAGGTGCCGGAGACGGCGGCCATGCCAGAGAGGGAGCGGATGCCGGAGCCGCGGGCGAGGCCGAGGAGGACGGTTTCGGCCTGGTCGTCGCGGGTGTGGCCGAGGAGGACCGCGGTGGCGCCGTGGCGTTCGGCGGCGGCGTCGAGGGCGGCGTACCGGGCGTCGCGGGCGGCGGCTTCGGGGCCTCCCTCGCGGCCGACGGTGACCGTGACGGCCTCGACGGGGGTGAGGCCGAGGGCGGTCATGCGTCCGGCGACCTCGGCGGCCCGGGTGTCGGAGCCGTCCTGGAGGCCGTGGTCGACGGTGACGCCGCCGGCGCGGAGGGGGAGTTTGCGGGCCTCGAAGGCGAGGGCGGAGGCGAGTGCCATGGAGTCGGCGCCTCCGGAGCAGGCGACGAGCACGAGGGGGGTGTGCTCGGCGTCCGTGGTGGTGTGGTCGGTGAGGACGTCGTGGAGTACGCGGCGGACCGCCAGGCGTATCGCCGCGACCGCAGGATGGGGACCCATGTCCGGTGCCCTTCGTGATGGGGGTGGGGTGCCTCGGTCGGAGTCTTAACGGTCGGAAAGGGGGGTTCGGTCACTCAGAGTGCGTCGATGGTGACAGAAACCCGGCCGTTACCCGAGCATTGCACGCCTCACCCCATGCCCAGGGTCCCTCGGATGGGTGATTGGCGGAGTGTTCTCACGTGTTCCTGTGCCGTGTGCCGCACCTGTCTCAGGAGTCTGCCTTACGGTGCACCCTCGCGATCCAGTCGGCGGGTGCGGCGATCTCGCTCTTGGTGGGGAGCGTGTTGGGCGAGGTCCACACGCGGTTGAAGCCGTCCATGCCGACCTGGTCGACGACGGCGCGGACGAAGCGCTCGCCGTCGCGGTACTGGCGGAGTTTGGCGTCGAGGCCGAGGAGCTTGCGCAGGGCGAGGTCGAGCCGGGAGGCGCCGCGGGCGCGGCGGGCCTGGAACTTCTCGCGGATCTCGGCGACGGAGGGGACGACCTGGGGTCCGACGCCGTCCATGACGTAGTCGGCGTGGCCTTCGAGGAGGGACATGACGGCGGTGAGGCGGCCGAGGATCTCGCGCTGTTCGGGGGTCTGGACGAGTTCGACGAGGGAGGGGGCGGGTTCGCCCTCCTCGCCCTCGGGGCGGCCGCCGGCGAGGGTCTGGGCGGCTTCGCGGAGGCGCTCGACGAAGGTTCCGGGGTCGACCTCGGTGGCGGCGAGGAACGACTGGATTTCGCCCTGAAGATGGTCACGTAGCCAGGGGACGGCGGTGAACTGGGTGCGGTGGGTCTCCTCGTGGAGGCAGACCCAGAGCCGGAAGTCGTGCGGGGTGACGTCGAGTTCGCGTTCGACGTGGACGATGTTGGGGGCGACGAGGAGGAGGCGTCCGCCGCCGTTGGTTCCGGCGGGGAGGTCGCGGGTGGCGGGGGCGAAGGTCTCGTACTGGCCGAGGATGCGGGAGGCGAGGAAGGACAGCAGCATGCCGAGTTCGACGCCGGTGACCTTGCCGCCGACGGCGCCGAGGACGGTGTTGCCGGGGGTGGTGGAGCGGCGGTCCTGCATCTTGCCGAGGAGCGGGGTGAGGAGTTCGCGGAAGCCCGCGACGTTGGCCTTGATCCAGCCGGCGCGGTCGACGACGAGGACGGGCGTGTCGTGGGGTTCGACGCCTTCGGGGATCATCCGCGTGTAGGCGCGGACGTGTTCCTCGGATGCCTTGGCGTGCCTGCGGAGTTCGGCGACGACCTCGCGGGCCTCGTCGCGGCTGACTTCGGGTCCGGGCCGCACGAGGCGGGTCGCGGTCGCGACCGCGAGGTTCCAGTCGACCATCCCGGATGTGCCTGCGCCACCGATGCTCGTCATGCGTCAACCGTACGGGCTCGGCGCCTGTTCGGTGAGGGTTCGATGGGGGGCGTGTGCGGTCACTTGCGGCCCGCGAGGGCGGCGGAGAGCCGGTCGAGCGCGGGCTGTGCCTCGTAGGGCGAGACGGTCCGTCCGGCGAGGAACGCGAAGGCGAGGAGGCGTCCGTCGGCGGTGACGACGGTCCCCGCGAGGGTGTTGACGCCGGTGAGGGTGCCGGTCTTGGCGCGGACGAGTCCGGCGCCGGCGGTGGCGGGGGTGGTGTCGAAGCGGTCGGCGAGGGTGCCGGTGAAGCCGCCGACGGGCAGTCCGGTGAGGAGGGGCCGCAGGGCGGGGCGGGCGGGGTCGGCCGCTCGGGTGAGGAGTCCGGTGAGGAGGGCGGCGGAGACGCGGTCGCGGCGGTCGAGTCCGCTGCCGTCGGCGAAGCGGGCGCCGGCGACCGGGAGGCCGAGCCGGGCGAGTTCGTCGCGTACGGCCTTCTCGGCGCCCTGGAAGTCGGCGGGCTGTCGGCGGGCGAGGGCGGTCTGCCGGGCGAGGGCTTCGGCGAGGTCGTTGTCGCTGTTCGTGAGGGTGCGCTCGACGAGGTCGGCGAGGGGGGCGGAGTCGGTACGGGCGAGGGGGGCGGCCTGGGGGGTGCGGCCGGGGGCGGGGTCGCCGGTGACGTCGATGCCGGCCTGGGTGAGGAGGTCCGCGAAGGCGGTGGCGGTGTCGCCGGCCGGATCGGCGGTGCGGGGTGCGGGGCCGCTGTGGCTGTCGTCGAGGCGTCCTTCGCGGGTCATGAGGGCGACGACGGGGGCGATGTTCTCGTTGGGGCCGATCGGGTGGAGGGCGGGGCCGCGGTAGAGGCTCGTGTCGTAGGCGAGGCGGACGGAGGTGTGGCCGCGGGTCTTGAGGGCGCGGGCCGTGTCGGCGGCCAGGGCCTTGAGACGGGCCGGGTCGAGCGTGGGGTCGCCGCCTCCGGTGAGGGTGATGCTCCTGCCGTCGGGGGTGGCGGTGACGGTGGTGGGGATGCGGTGGTCGGGGCCGAGGGCGGAGAGCGCGGCCGCGGCGGTGGCGATCTTGACGGTGGAGGCCGGTGTCATGGGGGTGCCGGCGCCCTCGCCGTAGAGCTGCTTGCCGGTGGCGGTGTCGACCACGGAGGCGGTCCGGAGCGGGCCGAGGCCGGGGTCGGCGAGGAGCGGGACGAGGACGGCGGCGAGGTCGGCGGCGCGGCCGGCGGGGGCGTGCAGGGCGGTGAGGACGCCGGGGGCGCTGGGGGCGGGCGCGGGGCGGCGGGGCGCGGCGGGGGCCGGGGGCGGGGCGTGATGCGTGCCACCTGTCGTGGGGGCGGCGGCGCGGGCCCGCTCGGCCGTACGCTGGCCTCCGTCCCATGGTCCGGCCGCGGTCACCGCTGCGGCGGCCAGGACGAGACCGAGGGCGGCGGAGCCCGCCGTGAGCTGCCACGTCCTCGGCTCCGGCATTGCTGACCAGCCCCTTTCGCGATCACACACGTGCGTGAGGGACACTTAATCACCGCGCGTCGTCGCGAGCATTCACTTGTGTTGATTCAGGAGGAGCCACCCGTGGAGTTCGACGTTCTCATCGAGATCCCCAAGGGATCGCGGAACAAGTACGAGGTCGACCACGAGACCGGTCGCATCCGCCTGGACCGTCGCCTCTTCACGTCGACGGCCTACCCGACCGACTACGGCTACGTCGAGAACACCCTCGGCGAGGACGGCGACCCGCTGGACGCGCTCGTCATCCTCGACGAGCCCACGTTCCCGGGCTGCCTGATCAAGTGCCGCGCCATCGGCATGTTCCGCATGACGGACGAGGCCGGCGGCGACGACAAGCTGCTGTGCGTCCCGGCGACGGACCCGCGCATGGAGCACCTGCGCGACATCCACCACGTGGCCGAGTTCGACCGCCTGGAGATCCAGCACTTCTTCGAGGTCTACAAGGACCTGGAGCCGGGCAAGTCGGTCGAGGGTGCCGACTGGGTCGGTCGCGCCGAGGCCGAGGAAGAGATCGAGAAGTCGTACGCGCGCGCCAAGGAGCAGGGCGGCCACTGAGCCCCGGTCCCCGTCCGGTCGCGCGGGAGCGTGATCGGGTGAAGGCGTGAAGGCGGTGCACCTCTTGGGGTGCACCGCCTTTCGCGTATCCGTCACACCTTCATACTGGAATCCACGATTCCCTGGGGATGAGGCGGAGAGAGTGGTGGCGGAGCCGGAGGACGGCGCTCCTGAGGACCGGAAGCCGCAGTCGGACGAGGCGCGGAGCGCGTTCGTCCCGCCGGCCGGGGTGGAGCAGCCCGCGCCGCCCGAGGAGGAGCATGCGACCTCCGAGTTCGCCCTGCCGCCGGGTCTGGCGCCGGAGCCGGCGCAGGAGCCGGAGGGCTCGGCGTTCGCTCCGCCGGCCACGTACTCCGCGAAGAGCTCGCCGCCGGCGTTCACGCCGGCGTACGGGGTGCCGCTGGTGCGGCTCCCGCAGGACGCGCCGTGGCAGGACCGGATGCGGACGATGCTGCGGCTGCCGGTGGGTGAGCGGCCGGTGCCCGAGGCGCCGCGCAAGGAGGACGAGTCCGGGCCCTCGGTGCCGCGTGTGCTCGACCTGACCCTGCGTATCGGCGAGCTGCTGCTCGCGGGCGGGGAGGGCGCGGAGGACGTCGAGGCGGCGATGTTCGCGATCTGCCGCTCGTACGGTCTGGACCGGGTGGAGCCGACGGTGACGTTCACCCTTCTGTCCGTCACCTATCAGCCTTCTCTGGTGGACGACCCGGTCACGGCGAACCGGACGGTACGCCGCCGGGGCACGGACTACACGCGGCTCGCGGCCGTCTACCAGCTGCTCGCTGACATCAACGCGCGGGCGCACGAGGTGACGCCGGAGGAGGCGTACCGGCGGCTGGCGGAGATCCGGCGCAACCGGCACCCGTACCCCGGCTGGGTCCTGACGGCGGCGGCGGGCGTCCTGGCCGGTGCGGCCTCGGTGCTGCTCGGCGGCGGTCCGACGGTCTTCTTCGTGGCGGCGCTGGGCGCGGTCCTCGGCGACCGGCTGGCGTGGCTGTTCGCGGGGCGTGGGCTGCCGGAGTTCTACCAGTTCCTGGTGGCGGCGATGCCGCCGGCGGCGATGGGTGTGCTCCTGACGATGCTGCACGCGGATCTGAGGCCCTCGGCGGTGATCACCGGTGGCCTGTTCGCGCTGATCCCGGGGCGGGCGCTGGTCGCGGCCGTGCAGGACGGTCTGACCGGTTTCTACATCACGGCCTCGGCCCGGCTCCTGGAGGTCGCGTACTTCTTCGTCGCGATCGTGGTGGGCGTGCTGTCGGTGCTGTACGTCGCGGTGCAGTTCGACGCGCAGCTGAACCCCGAGGGGGCGCTGCGGGCGGTGGAGCGGCCGGTGACGCAGATCCTGGCGTCGATGGTGCTGTGCGCGACCTTCGCGGTCCTGCTGCAGCAGTCGCGGGCGACGGTGCTCTTCGCGACGCTGAACGGCGGAGTGGCCTGGGTGATCTACGCGTCGATCGCGGTGACCGCCGAGGGCTCGACGGTGATGGCGACGGCGGTGGCGGCGGGCCTGGTGGGGCTTTTCGGGCAGCTGATCGCCCGCTACGAGCACACCTCGTCGCTGCCTTACGTGACGGCGGCGATCGGGCCGCTGCTGCCCGGTTCGGCGACGTACTTCGGGGTGCTCGCGATCGCCCAGAACAACCTGGACCAGGGCTTCGCCTCGCTGGCGAAGGCGGCGGCGATCGCCCTGGCGATCGCGATCGGTGTGAATCTGGGGAGCGAACTGGCCCGTCTCTTCATGCAGGCCCCGGGCGCGGCGGCGGCGCGGCGGGCGGCGAAGCGCACCCGAGGCTTCTAGCGTCCGGTCCTACCGCTTGGCGTGGCGGCCGCGGGAGTTCTGCGGGTTCGGGGTGCCGGGAGCGTCGTGGTCGCCCCGGTCCTGGGCCTTCTTCGCCTGGGAGCGGGCCCGGAGCAGCTCGATCGCGACCGGGATCACCGAGATCAGGACGATGCCGACGAGGATCAACTCGATGTGCCGGTGGACGAACTCGACCTTGCCGAGCGAGGCGCCGAGCAGGGTCACGCCCGCGCCCCACAGCACTCCGCCGATGACGTTGAAGATGACGAAGGAGCGGTAGTTCATCTTGCTCACGCCGGCGATGATCGGCGTGAACGTCCGCACGATGGGGACGAAGCGGGCCAGGATCAGCGACTTCGGGCCGTGCTTCTCGAAGAACTCGTGCGCCTTCTCGACGTTCTCCTGCTTGAAGAGCTTGGAGTCGGGGCGCTTGAACAGCGCCGGGCCGACCTTGCGGCCGAAGAGGTAGCCGACCTGGTCGCCGATGACGGCGGCGGCCACCACCAGCGCGCACACCGCCCACAGCGGGGTGTCCAGCTTGCCGGTGGTGACGAGGAGGCCGGTGGTGAAGAGCAGGGAGTCGCCGGGCAGGAAGAACCCGATGAGGAGGCCGGACTCGGCGAAGACGATGACGAGGACACCGACCAGACCAAAGGTCCCGATCAGGTTGTCCGGGTCCAGCCAGCTCGGTCCGAGGGCAAGCGTGTTCACGGGGTTCCGGGCTCCTGCGGTCGGTGGGGGCTTGGGGACGGCTGGCCCCAAGCTATCAACGCGGGCCGCCGCCCCCCGGTTCCACCCGGGTCCCACAGGATGCGGACCCGGCCCGGCGGCCCGAGTCTTGGGGGTCAGGAGGTGCATGCCGATGGGCATCGACGAGTACGGAGGCGGCCAGGGGCCGCACCCCGAGGTGCTGGTCGTGACGACGAACGACGTGCCGGGCTTCGAGGTCCGGCAGGTGATCGGTGAGGTCTTCGGGCTCACCGTCCGCTCCCGCCATCTGGGCAGCCAGATCGGCGCGGGCCTGAAATCGATGATCGGCGGTGAGCTGAAGGGCCTCACGAAGACCCTCGTGGAGACCCGCAACCAGGCGATGGAACGCCTGGTCGAGCAGGCGAAGGCGCGCGGCGCGAACGCCGTGCTCATGTTCCGCTTCGACGTGACGGAAGCGGCGGACGTGGGCACGGAGGTGTGCGCCTACGGCACGGCGGTGGTGATCGGACCGCGCGCCTGAGGCTCAGGCCGCCTGTCGTGCGGCGTTCGCCCGGATCGCCTCCCGCAGGTGCTCGGGGAGGCCCGGGTGGATCGACTCGTAGAACGCGTGGAAGTTCTCGTCGGCGACGTACATCTCGGCGAGCTCCACGTGGGTCCTCGGGTGGCAGTCGAAGAACCAGGTGGTGAGGTGGCGGCGGTGGGCCTCGGCGAGGTCCATCGCCGCCTCGGACACCGGGTCCCCGCCCTCGCCCATCAGCGCGGCGTAGGCGGCGCCCCATGCGTCCACCTCGTCCTTCATCCGCTGCCACTCCTCCTTGCCGTACCCGGCGGCGCGTGCCTGGGCCTGCTGGTGCGAGTGGGAGCCGCCCCAGCGGCGGGCGGTCTCCTCCGCGTAGCGCTCGGGGTCCTTCTCCCCGAAGACCTCGAACTTCTCCTCGGGCGTGAGGTTGATACCCATCTTCTTCGCCTCCATGGCGTGCTCGACGGCCGCCGCCATCCTCCGGAGCTCGCCGATCCGCGCGGTCAGCAGCGTGTGCCGGCGCCGCAGGTGCTCCTGCGGGTCGGCGTGCGGGTCGTCGAGGAGGACGGCGACCTCTTCGAGGGGGAAGCCGAGCTCCCGGTAGAACAGGATCTGCTGGAGCCGGTCGAGGTCCGCGTCGTCGTAGCGGCGGTGGCCCGCCGTGCTGCGGCCGCCCGGCGAGAGCAGCCCGATCGCGTCGTAGTGGTGCAGGGTGCGCACCGTGACCCCGGCGAAGCCGGCCACCTGTCCCACGGAGTAGCCCATCGGCCGTCCGCCCTTTCTCTGTCGGTACGCCGTTCAGCCTGGGTCCTGACGCGACGTGAGGTGCAAGGGGCGACCGGCCCCGCTTCCGGGTGTTGTGCGCCTTTTGCTCACTTATGGTGGGGCGGTGGCCACCGATCATGCTCCGCCTCCCGTGGAGGCGTCCGCCCGGCTCCTGCTCCCCCAGATCCTCCCCGCGCTCCTCGTCGGGGTGGGGGCGAGCCTGCTCTTCCTCGGGATCAGCGCCCTCGCGGAGGAGTTCCAGCACGTGCTCTGGAACGACCTGCCGGACGCGCTCGGCATCGGGAACTACTCCTCGCTCTGGATGATCGTCATGCTCACGGCGACGGGCATCGCCGTGGGTCTCGTCGTGTGGAAGTTCCCCGGGCACGCCGGACCCGACCCGTCCTCGGAAGGGCTCGGCGGAACGCCGCACGCCCCCGGCGTGGTGCCCGGGCTGCTCCTCGCGAGCACCCTCGCGCTCGCGGGCGGCGTCAGCCTCGGCCCCGAGAACCCGATCATCGCCTCCAACATCGCGCTCACCTACTGGCTCGGCCGCAAGGCGGCACCGTCCATGCCCGGCGCCGCCTGGGTCGCGCTGGCCTCGGCCGCCACCATCGGCGCCCTCTTCGGCACGCCGGTGGCGGCCGCCCTCGTCCTCTCCGAGGCCCTGGCCGGCCAGCCGGGCCGCGGCTCCCTCTGGGACCGGCTCTTCGCCCCGCTCGTCGCCGCCGGCACCGGCGCGCTGACCACCCAGCTCCTCTCCCAGCCCAGCTTCGACGTCGGACTCCCGCCGCTGGACGACCCCGGCTTCGGCGACATCCTCGCCGCGCTGGTGATCGCCTCCGCCGCCGCCCTCTTCGGCCTCGCCGCCTGCTACCTCTTCCCCCACGTCCACGCCGCCTTCCGGCGGCTGCGGCACCCCATGGTGATGCTGCCCCTCGGCGGCCTCACCCTCGGCCTGCTCGGCGCCCTCGGCGGACATCTGACCCTCTTCAAGGGCCTGGCGGAGACCAAGGAGCTCACCGCCTCGGTCGGCAGCTGGTCCTCGGGCGAGCTGATGAAGCTGGCCGTCGTCAAACTCCTCGCCCTCCTCGTCGCCGCCTCCTGCGGCTTCCCGGGAGGCCGGATCTTCCCCGCCGTCTTCATCGGCGCCTCCTTCGGCCTGTGCGCCCAGGCCCTCGTCCCCGAGATCCCCCCGGCCGTCGCCGTCTCCTCCGCCGTCATGGGCGTCCTGCTCGCCACCACCCGTCAGGGCTGGATCAGCCTCTTCACCGGCGCCGTCCTCGCCTCCTCCCCCACGATGCTCGCCGTGCTCTGCCTCGCCTCCCTCCCGGCCTGGCTGATCGTCACCGGCCGCCCCCAGCTCGAACTCGACCACGAGGGCCACTCCCTGCGCTGACCTCCAGGGACGGGCCGAGCACTGCGCTGACCTCCACGGCCCGGCCGCTCCTGCGCTGACCCCTACCGGCCCGGCCGAGCCCTGCGGCCGGGCCGAGCCCACGGCCGCGTCGAGCCCACGGCCGGAGCGGGGCTCAGGACTCCTCCTCCCCGCAGGCGAGCCGGAACTCCGACCACCGCACCCCGTCCGCCGTCAGCGCGTACCGGCAGCGGGACCCCTCGCGCAGCAGGCCCAGCGGGGTGCGCCGGACATAGTGGGTGCCGTCCTTCAGCTCCGTGAAGGTGCGCCCGCCGTCCACGCTCCCGTATCCCGACAGCTCCCCGGCGATCTCCACCCGACCACCGGGGCCCGGCACCGGCAGCCCCATCAGGGTGCGCGGCTCCTCGACCGGCCCCGTGGTCCACATCCGGTGCCAGCTCCTGCCCCCGTCCGACGAACGGTGCAGCGCCCGCATCCCGTTCTTCACGGGGGCACCGCCCGTCAGCTCGCCCATCTCCGCCGCGTACACCGCGTCCTGGCCCACCGCCACCGCCGTGTACCGCCCCGGTCCCGTCGCGGTGCTCGGCAGCCGCCCCACCGTCCAGCCGCGGCCCCCGTCACGGGAGACGGCGACCGCCGGCCGTCCGGAGAGCGGGTCCGTGCCCGAGACCCACCAGGAACCGTCGGGCTCCGGCTGCTCCGCCGGCCGGGGATGCGCCCCGAGCAGCGGCATCCGGGCGAGGGCCCGGCGCCGCCCGTCCTGCGGCGAGACCACCACGAGCCGCTCCCGCTCGCACGCGTCGGGCAGGGCCCCCGCCGGGGCGGCGCAGTCGGTGGTGAGCACCGCCCCGGCGGGTATCTCCGGGACCGTGCCGACCGTGCGCCGGTCGCCCGCGCGCCAGCTCCGGCCGCCGTCCCGGGTGAACCAGGTGCGGCCTCCGGGCCCGGCCGAGCTCTCCTCGACCAGCGCCCGGCCGGGACCGAGCACCAGCAGAGTCGCCGAGACGCCGTCCGTCGCCGGTATCTCCGGCAGCGGGGAGCGCCGCAGCACCCACTCCTCCGCCCCGGCGTCCCGCACCGCCACGTGCTGCCGGCAGAAGCCGCTCTCCGGGGCCGCCGGATCGCTCACGCACGCGGCGAGCAGTGCGAACCCGCTGCCGTCCCGCGCGAACCCCAGCCCGTGCGCCCAGCCGGGCAGCCCCGGCGCGGACGGCATCCGGGGCGGCGCCCCGAAGACCCCCGAACCCGCCGAACCCGAACCCGAACCCGAGCCCGCCGAAGAACCCACCGAGCCCGACCCCGAGCCCGACCCTTCCGGGCCCGAACCGCTCGGATCCGGCCCCCGTCCCGTACACCCGCTCAGTACCGCCAACACCAGCGCCACGACGGCGCCGGTCGCTCCCGCGAGCCTGCGCATCGCATGATCCCCCTTGCCCCTCGGGCGGTCCGCGGTGAACCGCTGCTCTCAATACACCGCTCGCCGCCCCCGGGTTCCCACTTCCTCGCCCCTACTTCCCGAGCCGCCCGAACTTCCGTACCGCCAGCGGGAAGAAGAGCACCAGCAGCACCACCGGCCACACCACCGCCGCCGTCACATGCCCCGGCTCGCCGCCCGGGTTGCCGAAGAGCTCGCGCACGGCCGTCGCGGTCGCCGACATCGGATTCCACTCCACGACCGTGCCGAGCCAGCCCGGCATCGAGTCCGGCGAGGCGAAGGCGTTGGAGAGGAAGCCGACCGGCCAGACCAGGATCTGCACCGCCTGCACCAGCTCGGCCCGCCCCGCGACCAGGGCCAGGAAGATCCCGATCCACAGCATCGCGAACCGCAGCAGGAGCAGCAGCCCCAGCGCCCCGAGGGCGGCCCCGAGGCCTCCCTCCGCCCGCCAGCCGATCGCGTGTCCCACGCCGACCATCACCAGGAGGCCCACCGCCGACTGGAGCATGTCGGCGGCGGCCCGCCCCACGAGCACCGCCCCGTCGGCCATCGGCAGGGACCGGAACCGGTCGATCACGCCCTTGTCGAGGTCCCGCGTCACCGCCGTCATCGTGCCTTCGAGACCGAAGACCATGGTCAGGGTGAGCATCCCGGGCACCAGGTAGTCGACGTACGCGCCGTCGACGGTCCGGCCGCCGCCGACCAGGTAGCCGAACATCAGCAGCATCATCACCGGGAAGACGAGCCCGACGAGGACCTGCACGGGCTGCCGCGCCCAGTGGGCCAGTTCGCGCCGGGTCATCGTCCAGCAGTCGCTCACCACGTACGCCGCGCTCATGCCGCCACCTCCTCGTCCCGCGCCGGCTCGCGTTCCGTCAGGTGCAGGAACACCTCGTCCAGCGTCGGCCGCCGCAGGGCGATGTCCTCCGCCTCGATCCCGGCCGCGCCGAGCGCGCGGACGGTCTCGGCGAGCGTGGCCATCCGGTCGGTGACCGGTGCGCTGAGCCGCCGCCGGTCGGCGTCCACGCCCACCTCCGTCCGAGGCACGGGCAGCAGCCCGGCCGCCTCGTCGAGCCGTGCCGCGTCCCGGACGACCACGTCGATGCGGTCGGCCCCCACGCGCGCCTTGAGCTGGTCGGGCGTGCCGTCGGCGACGACCCTTCCCCGGTCCACGACCGAGATCCGGTCGGCGAGCTGGTCGGCCTCCTCCAGGTACTGCGTGGTGAGCAGGACGGTCGTGCCCCCGCCGACCAGGGAGCGCACCGAGTCCCAGACCTCCACGCGCCCGCGTGGGTCGAGTCCGGTGGTCGGCTCGTCGAGGAAGAGCACCTCGGGCTCGGTGATCAGCGAGGCGGCCAGGTCGAGCCGCCGCCGCATGCCGCCGCTGTACTGCCGGACGGGTTTGGCTCCGGTGTCCGCGAGGCCGAAGCGCTCCAGGAGCTCGTCGGCCCGCGCGCCGGCGTTCCGGGCGCCCAGGTGGTGGAGCCTGCCGAACATCTCCAGGTTCTGCCGGCCGCCCAGCTCCTCGTCGAGGGCGGCGTGCTGTCCGAGCAGACCGATCCGCCGCCGTACCTCCCGGGCCCCGGTCCGCACGTCGTGGCCCGCGACCCGCACCAGGCCCTCGTCGTGCCGGAGGAGGGTGGCCAGGATCCGTACGGTCGTGGTCTTGCCCGCGCCGTTGGGGCCGAGCAGGCCGTGGACGGTCCCCCGTCCGACGGCGAGGTCGAGCCCGTCCAGGGCGTTCTTCTCCCCGTACCGCTTCCGCGCGCCCTCCACGAGGACCGCTTCCGATGTCATCCCGTCTCCTCCCGCATGCGCCTTAGTCAAGTTTGACTAGCAGCTGCCGACGGGAGACGGTATGCCCTCTCGGGCCATTAATCAAACTTGATTAATACGCGGATCAGCTCGCGTACGGGTTCTCCTCGCCCTCGGCGAGCACCCCCACGAAGGGGTCGCCCTCGCCCGCGAAGACGTACGCCCCGCCCTCGATCCGCTCGATCAGACCGAGCGTCCACTCCTTGCCGGCGTCCGCCGAGTGGACCCACATGTGCATGATCTCGCCGATGTGCCCGAGCTGCTCCGGGCCGCCCTCCGGCGTGTAGTACTCGGTGACCGCCGCCCGCCACTCGTCGAGCGCCCGCACCCGCCGGCGCAGCAGCTCGGCGGCCTCCTCGCGGGGCAGGTCCACCATGAAGCCGATGGCCGCCGACAGGACGTCCATCTTCTGGTCGTACGTGGTCAGCGCCTCGCGCAGCAGCGCGAAGTACTCCTCCGTACCGCTCCCCGTCAGCTCGTACTCGACGCGCGGCGGCCCGCCCACGGCGCTCGGCGCGACCTCGTGCGCGTGCAGCAGTCCCTGCTTCGCCATCTGCTTCAGCGCGTGGTAGATCGAGCCGGGCTTGGCGTGGGACCACTCGTGCGCGCCCCAGTACTCCAGGTCGTTGCGCACCTGGTAGCCGTGGGCGCGGCCGTGCTGCTTGACCGCGCCCAGGACGAGAAGTCGGATCGCTGACATGCCTCGATGTTAGTCAACCTTGACTAAGCGAGCGCCTTCTCGTCCGCGATCAGGTCGAAGGAACCCTTGCCGTCCAGGGACTCGCGGACGATGTCCGCGTGGCCCGCGTGCCGCCCCATCTCCTGGACCAGGTGCAGCAGCATCCAGCGCACCGACACGCGCCCGTCCTTCGGGAACCAGGGCGCGGGCGGCAGCGGGAAGGTGTCGTCCAGGCTCGGCACCGAGCGGACGAAGGCCTCGGTCTGCTTCGCGACGTCCGCCCAGAACGCGAGGACCTCGGGGATCGTCTCGCCGTCCACGAGCCGGAAGGCCTCGCCCCAGGTCTCCTCGGTCCGCTGCCGCTCGTTCGGCCGCTCCTGGGCCAGCCGCAGCCAGTTGAGCTCGACCTCGGCGACGTGCTTGACCAGCCCGGACAGGCTGAGCTCACTGGCGCTGGGGCGGCTCGCCGCCTGCTCCTCGGTGAGACCGAGGAGCGAGCGGCGGAGCGCGGCGCGCTGGGCCTCGACGAAGTTCAGGAACGCGCCGCGCTCGTCGCCGTGGGCCTCCGTGGGAACAAGGGCAACCATGATCTCCGCCTTACGTAGCTGTGGTCTCTTCGACAACCCCCACGCTACGGACCCTTGCGGACAGCTTCGGTCCTCAAGCGGAAACCCGCAAAAGAATCAGAACGGGAACCGGCTGCGGCCGTGCTGGATCGAGATCCACTTCTGGGTGGTGAAGGACTCCACCATCGCCTCGCCGTTGAGCCGCCCCACGCCCGAGTGCTTCTCGCCGCCGAAGGGCACGATCGGCTCGTCGTGCACGGTGCCGTCGTTGATGTGGATCATGCCGGTGTGGATGCGCTTGGCGACCCGTACACCCCGCTCGACGTCCCCGGTGTGGACGGCGCCGCTGAGCCCGTACGGAGTGTCGTTGGCGATCCGTACGGCCTCCTCCTCGCCGTCGAAGGGCAGGATCAGGGCGACCGGGCCGAAGATCTCCTGGCTCAGGACCGGGGCGTCCGGGGCGAAGCCGGTGAGGACGGACGGCGAGACGAGGTTGCCGTCGACCGTGCCGTGCAGCAGCGCCGTCGCCCCGGCCGCCACCGTCTGGTCGACGAGCGAGGAGACGGACTCCGCCTGCTGGGAGTTGATGAGCGGACCGATGTGGGTGGCGGGGTCGGCCGGGTCGCCGACGCGGAGGGTCTTCACCTTCGCCACGAACTTCTCGGTGAACTCCTCCTCCAGGGTGCGGTCCACCAGGATGCGGTTGGCGGCCATGCAGACCTGGCCCTGGTGCACGAAGCGGCTGAAGACGGCCGCGTCCACCGCGTAGTCGACGTCGGCGTCGTCGAGGACGATCAGGGCGCTGTTGCCGCCGAGTTCGAGGACGGCGTGCTTGAAGTTCTGCGCGCAGACCGTGGCGACGTGGCGGCCGACCTTGTCGGAGCCGGTGAAGGAGATGACCTTCGGGACCGGGTGGGTCAGGAGCGCGTCGCCGATCTCGGCGATGTCGGTGACGACGACGTTCAGCAGGCCGGCCGGCAGACCGGCCTCCTCCAGGACCTTCGCGACCAGCGTGCCGCCGCAGATCGGGGTGTTCTGGTGCGGCTTGAGGACGACGGCGTTGCCGAGCGCGAGCGCGGGCGCGACGGACTTGATCGAGAGGAGGAAGGGGAAGTTGAAGGGGGAGATGACGCCCACGACGCCGACGGGGACGCGGTAGACGCGGTTCTCCTTGCCGTCGACCGGCGAGGGCAGGATGCGGCCTTCGGGGCGCAGCGCCAGCTGGATCGCCTCGCGCAGGAACTCCTTGGCGAGGTGCAGCTCGAAGGCCGCCTTGAGACGGGTGCCGCCGAGCTCGGCGACGATCGTCTCGGCGATCTCCTCCTCGCGGTCCTCGACGATCCGCAGGGCGCGCTCGAAGACGAGCCGCCGCGTGTACGGGTTGGTCTCGGCCCACGCGGTCTGGGCGCGCTCGGCGGCCCGGTAGGCGCGGTCGACCTCACCGGCGGTGGCGACGGTGATCGAGGCGAGCTTCTCCCCCGTGTACGGGTTGAAGTCGATGATGTCCCACGAACCGCTGCCGGGCTTCCACTCGCCGTCGATGTACTGGTGGGCCAGGTCGGTGAAGTGCGACATGGTTGAGACCCCTCTACCCGCTACCTGCAGTGCGACTGATGTGGCGTCATCGTACTGATGTATCAGGAGAGTTGAAGGAGGCCTCGGAGAAGGTCCCGGCTTTCGGCCGGATCCGGACCGTCCTTCTGGAGCTTCTCCATCACCCGCTGGTACTGGGCGACCTCCTCGCGTTTGTCGAGGTAGAGGGCGCTGGTGAGCTGTTCGAGGTAGACGATGTCGGAGAGGTCGGACTCGGGGAAGCTCAGCATCGTGAAGGCGCCGCTCTCGCCGGCATGACCGCCGAAGCTGAAGGGCATGACCTGGAGCGTGACGCCCGGGTGCTCGGAGATCTCGATGAGATGCCTCAACTGCCCCTGCATGACCGACCGGTCGCCGTAGGGGCGGCGCAGCGCGGCCTCGTCGAGGACGGCGTGGAACTGCGGGGCGCGCTCGGAGACGAGGACCTTCTGGCGCTCCAGGCGCAGGGCGACCCGGCGGTCGATCTCGGCGCGCGGGGCGTCGGGCATGCCCCGGGTGACGACGGCCTGGGCGTAGGCCTCGGTCTGCAACAGGCCGTGGACGAACTGCACTTCGTAGACGCGGATGAGGGAGGCGGCGCCTTCCAGGCCGATGTACGTCTGGAACCAGCCGGGCAGGACGTCGCCGAAGCTGTGCCACCAGCCGGCGACGTTGGCCTCGCGGGCGAGCCCGAGGAGCGCGCCGCGCTCGGCCTCGTCCCCGACCCCGTAGAGGGTGAGCAGATCCTCGACGTCCCTGGCCTTGAAGCTCACCCGTCCCAACTCCATACGGCTGATCTTGGATTCGGACGCGCGGATGGAATACCCGGCCGCCTCGCGGGTGATCCCGCGCGACTCGCGCAGCCGCCTCAGCTGGGAGCCCAGCAGGATGCGCCGCACCACGCTCCCGCTCGCTCCGCTCGATTCGCCTGCGGTCACGGCTCTTCGCCTCCCCTTTACGGTGTCGAGCCCCCGTCGAGCCCCGGATTCTGCCATCAAACGCTTCAGCGCGTACACATTCGATTACGGAAAGGCGGCGACTTCCGGGCATCCGCGCGCACACTGAGGGCACAGTGCGTGCGAATCGCGGGAAGTTCCCCTCATCGTGTGGACGACTTATGCACAGATTCGGCACGTGGGCGGACAGGTCCGGCGCGTGCACGTGCATCTGCCCTTGCATCCACTGCGCGCATTCGGAACCATGGAGCCCGCGCAGCCGCGTACTCGTTCGTGTTGTCGTGTTGTCGCACCACAGTCGCGATTCCCGGGAGTGCCTCGCATGGGGACGAATGGATCGACCGTGCTCGAGCCGTTACGGCAGGGCCTTCCGCCGATCGATCCCGGCGCCGTCTCCACCTCCGCCTCCTGCGCCCTGCCCGCCCGGTACGAAGCCGTGCGCGGGGCCCGCAAGTTCACCAGCGCCACGCTCGACCGCTGGGAACTGACGGAGCGTTTCGACGACGTGGCCCTGGTCGTCTCCGAGCTCGTCACCAACGCACTGCGTCACGCCGTGCCCGCCGACGCGCCTCAGGAAGAAGGCCAGAACCCGCCGGTCAGGCTGCACCTGATGCGCTGGGCCTCGCGCCTGGTGTGCGCCGTGCGCGACCCCAGCAGGGAGAGCCCGGAGGCGCGCGGCGGCGAGGAGGACTTCGCCGCCGAGTCGGGGCGGGGTCTGTTCCTGGTGGACTCGTTCAGCGACAGCTGGGGCTGGCACCCGCTCGCCGGCACCCTCCAGGGCAAGGTGGTGTGGGCGCTGTTCCGGATCGGACCGGAGTAGCGCGAGACGTACGTGAAGGGCCCCGACGGAAACCGTCGGGGCCCTTCGCGCGTCTCACCCGGAGATGATCGGATCTCGCGTCTCACACCAGGTGGTCGAATTCCCCGTCCTTGACACCCAGCAGGAGCGCCTCGATCTCCGCGGGCGTGTAGACGAGCGCGGGCCCGTCGGGGTGGCGCGAGTTCCGTACGGCGACGTCGCCCCCCGGCAGCTTCGCGAACTCGACGCAGGATCCCTGGGAGTTGCTGTGCCGGCTCTTCTGCCACACGACTCCTCGCAGCTCCGTGGCCGCCATGCCGTTGTACGCGTGATGCGCATGATGCACTGGTAGCTCCCCGAGTTGCTTGGTGCAGGTGTCAACTTCCTCGGATCATAGCTGTGTTCATATGCGGATGCATGAGCAGATGCACGTGCACAAGGGGTGGCGTAGCGACTACGCGACAGAGCGTGCTACCGGCGGGTAGTGCGATGCCTGACGGTCCATCAGTGGAGGTCAGGCGTCCAGGAACGCGTCGAAGGCCGACGCGAGCCCCTTCCACGCGTCACGCCCCGCCGCGTACTCGGCGTCCGTCAGGAGGCAGGAGCCGAGGAGCTCGGCCAGGCCGTCGCGGTCCAGGCCGGGCGAGGTGAAGACCAGGTGCTGGCAGCGGTCACCGTGCTCCGGGTGCCAGTCGAGGGCCGCCGCCGCCCTCCGTACCGGCGGGAGCGTCTCCCAGGCCGCGTCGGGCAGCGAGGCCAGCCAGGGCCCCGCGCTCTCGACGCAGAGCGCACCGCCCGCCGCGTCCCAGGCGAGCAGGGTGTCGGGCCGGTCGGCCAGGTAGAAGCGGCCGCGACTGCGGGCGGCGGCACAGGTCAGCCCCTCCAGGGCCGCGTACAGCCGGCCGGGATGGAAGGGCCGGTGGTGGCGCCAGACATACGTGGCGACCCCGTGCTCGTCCGCCTCCTGCGGCAGCAGCGCGCAGGCCGGGTGCTGGGCGGCGGCCGCGGCCTCCACGTCGAAACCGGCGAAGACCGCGCGGGCGAGGGCCGCCCCGTCCCCGACCGGGACGCGCAGGGCGGTGGGGTGGAGCTGATCGAGCAGCGCCCGGTCCTCGGCGTCCGCCTCGGGCCCCTCGGCGACGGCGAGCACGGGCGCGTACTCCAGTTGACGTGCCCAGGTGTCGGCGATGGTGCGCCGGTCGGTGGCGGCCGCGGCGAGGCCTGCGTCGGCGAGGTCGTCGCCGTTGCCGAGGTACGGCAGGAGGAGCGCCGGGTCGACGGCCGTGACGACGGCGCCGATCCGGAAGCCCGCGGCCGCGACGACCTCGGCCATCGCCCGGGGCTCGACCGAGTCCCAGAGTTCGACGACGGCGAGGCGGGTCAGCCCGGCGGCGCGGAGCCGTTCGAGTTCGGGGACGAGGTCCTCGCGCAGGGCGCAGCAGGCGCAGTCGTCGACGAGCGGGGTCTCACCGGCGGAGAGGAGGCCGGTGGCGTCGCGGACGGTCCGGACGACGGTCCCGGTCTCCGGGGCCGTCGCGAGGTCGTGGTGGAGCGCCACGCCGCCGGGGACGACGGCCAGAAGCCGGTCCACGGCGGCGCGGCGGGCGTCGGAGTGCAGGCCTCCGACGAGGGCGACGGTGAACATCAGCGCGCCTCGCGCCGTCCGTACCGCTTCTCGAAGCGCTCGACGCGGCCGGCGGTGTCGAGCACGCGCGCGGTGCCGGTGTAGAAGGGGTGGCTCGCCGAGGAGATCTCGACGTCGACGACGGGGTAGGTGCGGCCGTCCTCCCACTCCACGGTCTTCTCGCCGGTGAGCGTGGAGCGGGTGAGGAACGCGAAGCCGCCGGCCTTGTCGCGGAAGACGACGGGCTCGTACGTGGGGTGGATGCCGGGCTTCATGGGGTGGTTCAGCGCTCCTCTCGGAAGTCGACGTGCCGGCCGGCGGCCGGGTCGAACTTGCGCAGGGTGAGGCGGTCGGGGTCGTTGCGGCGGTTCTTGCGGGTGACGTAGGTGAATCCGGTTCCGGCGGTGGACCGGAGCTTGATGACGGGGCGGAGCTCGTTGCGTGCCATGGTGTGTAGAGTAAATGAAAATGAATCCCATTGCCAACAATCCTGTTGGAAGCCCGGTGGGACTCCGTGGAGAGGTAGGTCACCCCTTGTCCGCCCACTGCCAGCTGACCGGAGCGCGGCCCGGATTCGGCAACCGGATCTCGCACTCCCACCGGCGCACCTCGCGCCGCTTCGACCCGAACGTCCAGAGCAAGCGGTACTGGCTGCCCGGCGAGCGCCGGTACGTGCGCCTGACGCTGAGCGCCCGGGCGATCAGGACCGTCGACGCCATCGGCGTCGAGGCCGCCGTGGCGCGCATCCGGGCGCGCGGAGGAAAGGTCTGATGGCCAAGCGCAGCAAGATCGCCCGCAACGAACGGCGGAAGGCGGTCGTGGCGCGGTACGCCGAGCGGCGGGCCGAGCTGAAGGAGGTCGTCCGGCGCCCCTCCACCCCGGCGGCCGCGCGTGAGGCGGCCGTACGGAGGCTGGCCGGCCTGCCCCGGGACGCGAGCGCGACCCGCGTCCGCAACAGGGACGCCGTGGACGGCCGGCCCCGGGGCCACCTGCGGAGGTTCGGACTGTCCCGGGTGCGGGTGCGGCAGCAGGCACACGCGGGATTCCTGCCGGGGGTGCGGAAGGCTTCCTGGTGACAGGGGTACGGGGGCGGGGCCGCGTCCGTCAGCCCGGGAGGTCGGCCAGACGGCGGCCCGCGCTGTCGTAGAGCGTGACGGTGGCCCGGCCGCCCCCCGGGCCGGTGAAGGCGTACCAGACGCCCCAGCCGGGGCGGCCCGGCAGTTCGAGCAGCGTGGCGAGGACGGGGCGCCCCCCGGCGTAGGTGAGCTCGACGCGGCCGGCCGTGCGGGTCCCGTAGTACAGGCCCGAATGGAACGCTCCCGCCGGACCGCCCTCGCTCTGGTGGCTGATGCCGGGGTGCGCGAGGTCGATGTTGCCGTCGGACACGCTGCGGAAGTTCTCCAGGCCGTCCGTGTCCGCCCAGTGCTTGCCGTCCTCCGTCAGCCACACCAGGTGCCCCTGACCGGCGTCCACGCGCTCGCCCGGGCGGACGGTACGGATCCGGGTCGGGGCCACGGTCGGGCTGACGGCCGGCACCGAGGTCCGGACGGCGGTCGGCGGGGCGGCGACCGGCTCGGGGGCCGGCGAGGAGGCTCGTACGGGAACCAGGGTGACGACCGCCGCCACGGCCGCCGCCGCTCCGAGCACCGAGAGACCCGCCGCCCGGCGCCGCCGCCTCGCCCGGCCCGCGCGCCGCACGGCGGCCAGCGGCACCGGACCGGGGGTCACGTCGAGAGCCACGCGCGCGAACACGGCCCTGACCTCGCTCTCACCGGGGTCGGACGGGGACGGGCCGGGGTCCGGCAGAGGCGTGGGGTTCATCGTCGGGCTCCGGAGGTGACGGGGAGGGGAGGGACGGGGAGGGGAGGGACCGGGAGCGGCGGGACAGGGAGCGGCGGGACGGAGGCGGCCACCGGGGCAGGCGCAGGGTTCGGGACGGCTGCCGGGGCAGGGCCTGGGGCTGCCGCCGGGGCAGGGGCAGCGCTCAGGGTGGCCGCCGGGACCGGGGCGGGGTCGGCCGTCGGGGCGGGGGCGAGCCGGGGGTCGGCGCGCAGGGCCGACAGACCGCGCCGGGCGTGGGACTTGACCGTGCCGAGCGAGCAGCCGAGCACGCTCGCGATCTGTGGCTCGGTCAGGTCCTCCCAGTAGCGGAGCACCATCACGGCACGCTGGCGGGCGGTGAGATCCGCCAGCGCGGCGAGGAGCGCGGTGCGTTCCTCGACCGCCTCCGCGTGACCGGCCGAGGGCTGGCGGAGCGACTCCGGCAGCACCGGCGTCAGAAGGTGGGCGACCCGCTTCCTGCGGATCCTGCTCAGGTTGTTGTTGATCAGCGCGCGGCGCACGTAGAGGTCGATCTCGGCGCGGGGAACCCGCCGCCAGCGCCCGTAGACCTTGGCCAGCGTCGTCTGCACCAGGTCCTCGGCCTCGTGGAAGTCCCCGGTCAGGAGCTGGGCCGTGCGCACCAGCCGGGGCCAGGCGGCGACGGCGAACTCGGCGAAGCCGTCGTCCTCGGTGGCGGACTCGTCCGGCACGGTGTCGGACCTCGCTTTCTGGGGGGAGAGGTGGACCGGGTGGGGCCCGCCCCGTGACGGGCCCCACCCGGTGGCTTGCGCCGGGTCAGAACGTCCGGGCGGGCAGGTCGGCCAGGAGCTTGCCCGCACGGTCGTACAGCGCCACGGCCGGGCTGTCCTTGGACGGCCCGGTGTGGGCGTACCAGACGCCCCAGTCGGAGCGGCCCGGCAGCGCGACGAGCGTGGCGACGGTCTTGTGGCCCTCGGCGTCGGTGAGTTCGACGCGGCCGGCCTTCCGCGTCCCGTAGTACAGGCCCGAGTGGAAGACGCCGGCCTCGCTGCCTTCGCTCTGGTGGCTGACGCCGGGGTGCGAGCGGTCGATGTTGCCGTCGACGACGCTGCGGAAGTTCTCGAAGCCGTCCGGGCCCGCCCAGTGCTTGCCGTCCTCCGTCAGCCACACCGTGTACCCCTGACCGGCGTCCACACGCTCGCCGGAACGGACGGTACGGATCCGGGTCGGGGCGGCGGCGGGGAGGGAGACGGGCGCGGTGACCTGCTCGGCGGCCGGCGCGGCGGCGGCCGGCGCGGTGACCGGCTTGAGGGAGGTCTCGGCGGACGCGCCCACGGCCGACGGTGCCGCCATCACCGCTGCGGCCACGACACCGGCCGCGGCCAGCAGGTACTTCTTCATCCGGTTGCTCCTGGGATCTCCTGGGACCACGACCGTTCGCGACCCTCCCCCCTTTCAACTCCGCCCGGTGCGCCGCTGGATGACGTGCCGTCGAAATCTCTGGCGTGCCACCTCGCTAGTGGTGCCGCCTCGACTCCGTCAGGGCGGTGGTGAGCTCCTCCAGGGAGTCCAGGAGCAGGACGGCGCCCTTGTCGAGCAGGAAGTGGTCCGGCGGCACGGCGGACCAGGCGGTGACCGTCTCGCGCAGGTCGTCCCAGTGCGGCTCCCTGCGCTCCCGCACCTCCTTCGCGCCCCGCTCCGTCGACCGGTGCAGGGACTCGGCGAGGGACGCCGCGGCGGGCACCGGCGGGGCGCCGCGCTCCGGCAGGTGCGCCTCCAGGAGCATCGCCACCCGGCCGAACTCCGCGAGCGCGTGCTCGGCCTGCTCCACCGCCGCGTGCGAGAGCCCCCGGTGCCGCACCGGTTCGTGCGTCGCCCGGGCCACCGCCTCCTGCCAGGCGACCCGGGCCTCGCGGGTCCGCAGGAGCGCCTCCCGCACGTCGGGACTGGCCGGCCCGGCCGGGTCGGCGTACCGCGCGGTGACGACGGCCGCGTACGCGCCGACCGCCGCCAGCCAGTCCGCGAGCCGGCCGCGCAGCCGGGGTGTCTCCCAGGCCGGGTAGACGGCGTACGACACCATCGCGAGGAGTCCGCCGAGCAGGGTCAGCAGGACCCGGTCCCGTACGGTCTGGGTCAGGCCCGCGCCGTCCATGCCGAGCAGGAAGACGACGTACGCGGAGACGAAGACCTGGGCGGCCGCGTACCCCGTCCGCATCAGCAGGTACATCCCGAAGGCGCACACCACCGCGAGCGCGGCGGACAGGTACGTGCCCGGGTGCGCCGACTGCACGACCGCCGTCGCCAGCGCCACGCCGACGAGGGTGCCTCCGAACCGCGCCACCGAGCGCGCGTACGTCTGCGAGAAGTCCGGGCGCATCACCATCACCGAGGCCATCGGCGCCCAGTAACCGTGCCCGAACGGGAGCCACGCCCCCAGCAGATAGCCGGCCGCCGTGACCGTCGAGACGCGGACCGCGTGCCGCAGGACCGGGGAGTCGGGGCGCAGCTCTCCGCGCACCTCCGCGAGCACCAGGGGCGCGAGCCGGGGCAGGGTCGGGCGCGTGCGGGCCGCTCCGTCGTCCGCATCCGGCCTCTCCGGACGCGGCTCCGCCGTCTCGACGACGTCGCCGAGCAGCGCCGTCAGGCGGAGCGCCGCCCGGCGCGACGGGCCCTTGAGGATCGTGCCGGTGTCCGGGGTACGGAGGGCGGCGAGGGCGGGTGGGGGCAGGACGACCGGCTCGCCGTGCCGGATCGCGTGCGCGGCGGCGTCCAGGACGTCGGCCGCCGCGCCGAGCAGCTCCCGCACCCGGCCCCGCTCCGGCCCCTCCTCCGGCACGCCGACCGCCGGGTCCGCGAGCGAGGCCAGGACCGGCCGGATCCGCTCCGCGAGCCCCCGCGCCCCGTGCAGCTCCGCCGGGCGGGTACGGGCCTGGCGGGGCGTCACGGCGGCGGCGCTGCGGGCCGTCATGAGCGGTACGGGGTCGAACGGGGCGACCGGGTCGTGGCGGAGGCGACGGGCGTAGTCCGCCTCGGCCGCCAGCGCGTCCGCGAGGGCGTCGCGCTGGGCGCCCCAGCGGCGGACCGGGAGGAGGACGACCAGGGCGGCCTGGACGACACCGCCCGCGAAGATCATGGCGGCGTGGCCGGCGGCGGTGGCGACGGAGGTCGGGAGGGTGATCGTCACCAGCATGATCGCCACGTTGGAGGAGGCGATCATGCCGGCGGTCGGGCCGGCGGCCCAGGCCAGCCCCGACAGAAACGTCCAGAGCAGCAGCAGGGCGAGGAAGAGGACCTCGTGGGCGCCGGTGAGATAGCCGAAGAACGTCGACGCGGCGAGGCTGGCGCCGGAGGCGAGGGCGAGGGTGGGGCGGGGGCGCCAGGAGCGCTGGAAGGTGGCGATGGCCGCCTGGAAGGCGCCGAAGGCGGAGGAGGCGGCGACGGAGGGGCCGAAGAGGGCGAGGGAGACGCCCACGACGAGGGCGAGACCCAGGGCGGCGCGGGCCGCTACGACGGGTTCGAGCCGCCGCCGCTCTACGGTGAGGCCGGAGCGGGCGGTCTCCTTCAGGGCCCGGAGCCAGCTCATGCCCCTGAGCGTATCCGCGCGCCCTGAACCGGGCATTTCCCCCCACGACGGACGGTCGTGCCCTGCCCGTTGTGGGCAATCGTTCCGCTGGGACGATTGCCCACACGGGGGCGGGCGCCCTCCAGGGCGCGGCCACACACGGGGGCGGGGGCGCCGCCCACCCCGGCGCGGGCACACGGCGCCGGTGCTACGGCAAGTGGGGGCGGTTCGGGTGGAGGCCCGCTCGGTCGGCGGCCGAGGCGCCGTGCGTCCAGCCCGCCTCGTCCCACGCCGCCCGGACCCGGGTCGTCCGGGTCTCCGGGAAGAGTTCGTCCGTGCGGGTGGTGACCGCGACCTCCCGCGACGCGAGGGCCGGCAGCAGCGTCGGGGCCTCGGCGGCGACCCGGCGGGACGTCGCCGCGAGCCGGGCGCCCAGCCGGTTCGCGTACGCGAGGAGGAAGGACTGCCGGAAGGACTTCGTGCGTTTCCGGCCGCCCGCCCGCTGCTCCGCCTCCGCCCGCGTCATCGCCGCCGTCCCCTGCACGAGGAGCGAGGTGTACAGCAGCTCGACCGGGTCCAGGTCCGCCTCGAAGCCGACCACCGTCGAGAAGCCGTACGTCTCGTTCCACACCGCCCGGCAGTGGTTCGCCGTCGCCACCGCGTCGAGCAGGATCGCCTTGGCCTGCTCGTACGGCGGCTCCACCCCGATCCGGATCGCGCCCGGCGTCTCCGGGGTCGGCGCGCCCGCCGCGAGCGTGGCCTCGTCCAGGCTGTGCCGGGCCATCAGCTCCTGCGCCTTCGCGGTGAGCGCCTCCGCCTCCTCCGGGTATCCGGTGGCCTCCGCCTTCGCGAGCAGCGCCCTGATCCGGGTGAGCATCCGGGGCTCGCCCGCCGCCGCGGGCGGCAGGGTCTCCCCCGGTACCGGGCCGACCGCGTCCAGGCGCGGCAGCCGGACGAGCAGCCGGTACAGCTCCAGGACGGTCGTGGCCCGGGAGAAGCGGTCCGTCGGCCGGGCGGCCGAGTCGTCCAGTGCGTCGATCTGCGCCTGCCAGCGGTGCGGCAGCCGCCCGTAGCCGGCCGTCTCCGTCCTGATCAGGTCCGAGACGAGGCGGACGTGTTCGTCCGCCAGGTCGCGCCGTGCCATCCGGACCAGGTCGGCCGGCTGCCAGCCCCGCGTCCACAACGTCCGTACGAACTCCTCGCCGCGCCGTGCCAGCTCCGCGTCCGTGCCCGGGTCGGCGGCCAGCAGGGAGGCCGCCGTGTCGAGGGAGCCGTCGTCGCTCGCGTACAGCGCCTCGAAGGCCTTGTCGATGGTCGTGCTCACGCCGTGCCCCTCGCGTCCCATTCCTCGCGCGACCGGGCGATCACCGCGCGGTGGTCGAGCGACCAGTCGACCAGCTGCTTGATCAGGTGGGTCATGCTGCGGCCGGTCTCCGTCAGCGCGTACTCCACCTGCGGCGGGGTCGTCGGGTACACCGTCCTCGACACGAGGCCGTCCCGTTCGAGGCGGCGCAGCGTCAGGGTGAGCATCCGCTGCGAGATCCCGGTGACGAGCCGCTGGAGCTCCCTGAACCGCCGTGCACCCGAGGCGAGTTCGACGACGACGTGCACCGTCCACTTGTCGCCGAGCCGGTCCTGGACGTCCCGCACCCCGCAGTCCTCGGCGCAGCTCACCAGGGGCTCGGTGGTTACCTCCGTGTGCCCTTCCGACATCGATGTGCCTCCTTCCGCGATCTTGTCCGTCCGCTCACGATGGAACCCGATGGTCTCAGCCGTCACGACCCCAGGGGGAATCCATGCTGCTCGTCACCGGCGTCTCCGGCGCCCTCGGCTCGCTCGTCGCCGAACGGCTCGCCGGCCGCGAGGACGTCGTCCTCGGCACCCGCGCCGGACGTCCCGGCACCCGCCGGCTCGACTTCGACGCGCCGGAGACCCTCCCGGGGGCCTTCGCCGGCGTGGAGACCCTGCTCCTCATATCCGCGGGGTACGGGGAGGACGACGTCGTCGTCGCCCGCCACGGGGCCGCGATCTCGGCCGCCGAGGCCGCCGGCGTCCGGCACGTCGTCTACACCAGCCTCTCCGGTGACGGCGACCACCTGACGTACGCGCTCGCGCACCGCTGGACCGAGCGGCGGCTCCGGCGGTCCACGACGCTCGACTGGACGATCCTCCGCAACGGCCTCTACGCCGAGTTCCTCACCTGGATCGCCGCCCCCGACGCCGAGCACCGCATCACCGGCCCCCTCGGCGAGGGTCGGCTCGCCGCCGTCGCCCGCGCGGACCTCGCCGACATCGCCGTCTCCGTCGCGACGGACCCGGCGGCCCACCGGAACCGGGTGTACGAGCTCGTCGGCGAGCGTCCGCTCGGCGGCGCCGACCTGGCGGCGGCCCTCGGCGCCGCGTACGTCCCGGGCACGCTCGCGGAGGCCCGTGCCGCGATCGCCGCCTCCGGTGCCATGCCCTTCCAGGTGCCGATGCTGGCGAGCACGTACTCGGCGATCGCCCACGGCTTCCTGGACGGTACGGGCGTGGCGCGCAACGACCTGCGCGCGCTGCTCGGCGGGCGTGAACCCCTCGACGCGCTGGACGTGTTCGTGAAGGCGGTACGGGAGGGGTAGGGCCAGGCCTACCGCCGGGACGCCCGGTGGTGGTCGTGATCGGAGCCGGCCGAAACGGTTCGCTTGAGCCATGACCTCGAACACCGCCGTACGGCTCCGCCGGCTCGCCCGGCACCATCGCGACGTCCGCGCCCTCGACGGCGTCGACCTCGACTTCCGCGCGGGCACCTTCACCGCCGTCATGGGGCCGTCCGGCTCCGGCAAGTCCACGCTCCTCCAGTGCGCCGCCGGTCTCGACCGGCCCACCGCCGGGACCGTGGAGGTCGGCGGCACCGCCCTGGAGGGGCTGAGCGAGCGGCGCCTCACGCTGCTGCGGCGGGACCGGATCGGCTTCGTCTTCCAGTCCTTCAACCTGCTGCCCTCCCTGACCGCCGCGCAGAACGTGGCCCTGCCGCTCCGGCTCGCCGGCCGCCGCCCGTCCCGTACGGAGACACGGGAGGCACTCGCGCGCGTGGGGCTCGCCGGCCGGGAGCGGCACCGGCCCGGCGAGCTCTCCGGCGGCCAGCAGCAACGGGTCGCGATCGCCCGGGCGTTGATCACCCGGCCCGCCGTCCTCTTCGGCGACGAACCGACCGGCGCGCTCGACTCGACGACGAGCCGCGAGGTGCTCGACATGCTGCGGGACCTCGTCGACCGTGACGGCCAGACGATCGTCATGGTCACCCACGACCCGGTGGCGGCGTCCCGCGCGGACCGCGTGGTCTTCCTGGTCGACGGAAGGGTCTCGGGCGAACTGGCGGGGCCGACGGTGGAGACGGTCGCGGCGCGGATGACGGCGCTGGAGACGGCGGGCGTCCCCGTGGGAGGTCCGTCGTGCTGACCGTCGTGCTCTCCGGACTCCGTGACCGCTGGGCCTCCTTCCTCGGGGGCTTCGTCGCGCTCGCGCTCGGCGTCGGGCTGCTCACCACGATGGGACTCGGCCTCTCCGCCACCTTCGACGCGCCCGAGCGTTCTCCCCAGCGGTTCGCCTCCTCGCCCGTCGTCGTCCAGGGACAGGACCGGCTGACGCTGGACGTGCGGCGCGGGCCCGGCACCGTGCCCGTCGAGCAGCGGCTCGACCGTCCACAGCCTGTGGACGAAGGAGTGCTCCGCGAGCTCCGCGCCCGCTGGGCCGTCACCACCACCGGCGGCCCCGACGCCGTCGGCGTCGACGCCCCCGCCGCCGAGGTCCGGGCGCTCGTCGGCGACCGCGCCCGGGTCCTCACCGGGAACGAGCGCAGGCAGGCCGACCCCGACCCCGAGCGGGACGCCCGCGCCCTCGTCGCGCTCAACGCCCTCCTCGGCACCTCCGGCGGCGTCACCGCCTTCGTCTCCGTCTTCGTGGTCGCCTCCACCTTCGCCTTCGCCGTCGCGCTGCGCCGCCGCGAGTTCGGGCTCCTCCGCACCGCCGGGGCCACCCCCGGCCAGATCCGGCGGCTCCTCCTCGCGGAGGCGGCGGCGCTCGGCGTGCTCGCCTCCGCCACCGGGTGCGCGCTCGGCGCCCTCGGCGGGCCCGTCCTCGCCCGGACCCTCGTCGACGGCGGCCTCGCGCCCGCGTGGTTCACGATCGGCGGTGCGTCCTGGCCCTTCCACGCGGCCTTCTGGACGGGCGTGACCGTCGCCCTCGCCGGCGCCGTCGCCGCGTCCCGGCGGGCCGGCAGGGTCGGCCCGACGGCCGCGCTGCGCGAGGCGGACGTCGACGCCGACACCCTGCCCCTCGGCCGGGCCGTCCTCGGCACGGGGCTGCTCCTGGCCGGGCTCGGGCTGCTCGTCTGGACCTGCGCCACCGAGCCGTCCGGACTGCTCAAGCGGAAGACGTACACGACCCTCCCGATGCTCCTGATCACCGGCGTCGCGCTGCTCTCCCCGCTCCTCGTCCGGCCCGTGGCCCGGCTGCTGCGGGCGCGCGGGGCGGTGGGGACGCTCGTACGGGAGAACAGCGCGGCCGCCGTCCGCCGTACCGCCGCCGTCGCCGCGCCCGTCCTCGTGACCGTGGCGCTCGCCGGGACGCTCTTCGGCTCGGCGACGAGCGTCACGCGCGCGAAGGAGGCCGAGGCACGGGAGCAGACGACGGCTCAGTACGTGGTGAGCGGCGACGACTTGAGGTCGCCGGCCGCACCGGCCGGGGCCGTCCTCTCGCCGACCGGGGCGACCTCCGTCTTCGTACGGGACGGGGACGAGGCCGTCGTGAAGTACGGGGCGCGGGCGGTCGCCGACCCGGCCGCCTTCGCGGAGCTCGCCCGGCTGCCGGTGACCGCCGGTGACCTGCGGGACCTGGACGACCGGTCGATCGTCGTGAACGAGGAGTTCGAGCGGCACCGGGTCGGCGAGACCGTCGAGGTGTGGCGGGCGGACGGAAGCGGTCCGGTACGGCTCCGGGTCGTGGCCGTCCTCGCGCTGGGGACCGGCGACAACGGGCCGTACGTCACCCGGGCGAACGCGCCGGGCGCCGGCCTCGACCGGATCGACGCGCGCGGGGGCGGGGCGGCGGAGGTGCGGGCCGCCCTGGAGACGAGCGGCGGGACCGTCCGGACGGCCCCCGAACGCCAGGCGGCCGGCAACCCGCAGAACCGCCTGGGCATGATCCTGGTCCTGGGCATCGCCCTCGTCTACACGACCATCGGCCTCGCCAACACCCTGCTGATGGCGACCTCGGTACGGGGCGGGGAACTGGCCTCGCTGCGGCTCGCCGGGGCCACCCGCGGCCAGGTCCTGCGGGTCGTGACGGGCGAGGCGGCGCTCGCCGTCGCCATCGGCACGCTGCTCGGCCTGGCGGTGACGGCGGTCGTCCTGGGCGCTCTGGGAGCGGGCCTGGCGGCCCTCTCGGCGCCCGTCGCTCTGGCCCTTCCGTGGGGCACGGTCGGGGTGGCGGCCGGAGTGTGCGCGGCGGTCGCGGTCGCCTCGTCGGGCGTCCCCGCGTGGCGCCTCACGCGGTGAGCGGCGATGGTGGGACGACGGGGCGGCGACCGGGGTCGGAGCCGGGTCACCGCCCCGCCCGGTCCTTCAGGGCCGGCCCCGCGCGGCACGGCGCCCCGGCCCACCCCCGTGCGGCCGGAGCACCGCACCGCGCGGGGCCGGCGCCGCGCGGGTCACCGCGTCGCGCGCCAGTCCGGGGCCAGGACGGACCAGATCTCCTCGTCGTGCCGCTTGCCCCGGTACGGGTAGCTGCCCCGCAGGACGCCGTCCCGTGTCATCCCGAGCCGCCGGGCCACCGCGATGCTGGGCTCGTTGTCGGAGGAGACCACCCACTCCACCCGGTGGACCCCCCGCACCTCGATCGCCCAGTCGATGAGCGCCCGGGCCGCCCGGGTCACGAGGCCCTTGCCCACGCCCGCCGGCTCCAGCCAGCAGCCCGCCTCGGCCGTGCCGTCCACGGTGTCGAGCTTGCGGAGGATCACGGCGCCGACGAGCGTGCCGTCGGACCAGATGCCGTGGATGCGTCCGGTGTCGGCCGCCGCCCTCTCCGCGTAGGCGCGGAGGAAGGCCCGGCTCGACTCCAGGTCCGTCACGACGTCGGGGAGTCCGTTGCGGGCGCCGATGAACTCCCGTCCCCGGTCCATGTGGGCGAGGAACTCCCCGGCCTGCCACGGTTCGAGCGGGCGCAGCTCCGCGCCGTCGTCACCCAGGGACATCGCGTACATCGGCATCGCCTTCCTCACGTCACAGCACTACGGGATCAGGACGATCTTGCCCCGTACGTGCCCCGACTCGCTCGACTCCTGCGCGCGGGCCGCCTCCTTGAGCGGCAGCGCCTCGGCGATGCGGACCGTGAGGGCGCCCTCCACCGCCAGGCGGGCCTGGGCGGTGAGCCCGCGCCGTACGGCGTCCGGCTCCGCCGTGACGCCCGAGAAGACGATGCCGTGCTCCGCCGCGTCCGTCGCCGCGATCGTCACGATCCGCTCCTTCGCCGCGTCGCCGCCGCCGAGCAGCTCGACGGCGACGGGCAGCACGCCGTGCCCGGCCGCGTCGAAGACGGCGTCGACGCCCTCCGGGGCGGCGGCGCGGACCCGGTCCGCCAGGCCGTCGCCGTACGTGACGGGGACGGCGCCGAGCTCACGCAGGTACGCGTGGTTGGCCTCCGAGGCGCTGCCGATCACGGTGATCCCGGCCGCGACCGCGAGCTGGACGGCCACCGAGCCGACGACGCCCGCCGCGCCGTGCAGGAAGAGCGTCTCGCCCGCCCGCACCCGGAGCAGGTCCAGGACGCGCTGGGCGGTCTCGCCGGCCACCGGGAGGCTTGCGGCGGCCTCCCAGGAGAGCCCGGCGGGCTTGGGGGCGACGGTGCCGGCGATGGCGTACTCGGCATAGGCGCCGGTCTTCGTCCAGCCGAGGACCTCGTCGCCGACGGCCAGGTCGGTGACGCCCTCGCCGAGCGCGTCGACGGTGCCGGCGAACTCCAGGCCGGGGACGGCGGGGAAGGTGGTCGGGTAGAACTCCTCGACCCAGCCGTAACGCCGCTTCCAGTCCACCGGGTTGAGGCCGACCGCCGCCACCTTGACCCGGACCTCGCCGGGGCCGGGCTCCGGCTTCGCGACGCCCGTCTCGTGGCGCAGCACCTCGGGGCCGCCGAACTCCTCGTACACGATCGCTTCCATCTCAGCCTCCGCTGCCGCCCGTTCGATCTTCGATGCCCCAAGCCTGCGCCCCCGGCCCCCTTCCCCCCGCCCCTCCAACGGCCAGTCCCACCTGGCCGAAAGACGGGCCGTCACCTGGCCGCCGCTGACTAGGCTGAGCCGCATGGACGCGCTCACGCTGACCACCGCGTACGAGATCATCCGGCAGCCGCTCGGGGAGATCCTCCCCCAGGTCTCGGCCGCCCTCGCCCCCCTGGTCCCGCACGTGGACGCGGCCGAACTCTCCACGCACTGCGCCCACTCCCCCTTCAAGGCCCTCGGCGGCACGGAGCTGATGACCGCCGCCGAACTGACCCCGCTGCTCGCGGACGGCGTCCCCGGGGCGCCCTGGCAGGGGCGCGCGACGATCGGCGGCCGGGAGCGCGAGGTCGTCGCCGTCACCAGTCACGCCACCCGGCGCGGAGCGGTCCTCGTACTCGTGCGGGAGGACGGCGCCGCCCCGGCCGACGCCGCCGCGCTCACCACGGCGCAGGCCCTGTGGGACCTGGTCACCGGACACTTCGAACGCTTCGCGACGGAGGCCGTGCCGGGCGCGCTGGCCCGTTCGCGGGCGGCGGCCGACACACGCGCACGCGTGATCGCCGAACTCACCGCCTCGCACGCGGCGGCGCTCTCCGGCGTCCTCGGGGTGCTGCGCAGCCGGGCCCTCGACGACACGACGGCCCGGACGACCGCCACCGACCTGGCCGCGTCTGCGCTGATCGAGATGCGCGCCGAACAGCGGCGCGACCGGGCGCTCGCGGAGGAGCCCGCGGAGGACGCCTTCGAGCGGCTCGCCGGCGAACTG
The DNA here is from genome assembly GCF_014648895.1 of Streptomyces tanashiensis. Taxonomy (GTDB): domain Bacteria; phylum Actinomycetota; class Actinomycetes; order Streptomycetales; family Streptomycetaceae; genus Streptomyces; species Streptomyces tanashiensis. The sequence goes on along the minus strand of NZ_BMRZ01000005.1, from coordinate 325,095 downwards.
CGGCCGATGCTGCGGCACAGCAAGGTCCGGCTCGACCTGGGGGCGCCCGACTCGGCGCGCTCGCTCGCGGCCGACGTCGCCCACAGCGCGCGGGCCATCGTCCGGTCGCTGCTCCTCATCGTCCTGGAGCAGGAGTCCGTGCACCGGGTCCACGTCGGCTGGCAGCTGACCGAGCACGAGCTGCGCGCCTCCGTGCGCGACGACGGCGCGGGCGCGCTCGCCCCCTGCGACCTGGGCGCCGGCACGATCCGGGACCGGCTCGACGTGCTCGGCGGGCGGCTCGACATGGACGCGGTCCCGGGCTGGGGCACGACGATCACGGCCGTCATCCCGCTCGCCACCCCGGAGGCCCCGGTCGAGGCCGCGCACCCGCTCACCGGACTCGGCGAGCGGGAGGTGGAGGTGCTGCGGCACCTGGCTCTCGGGCACCGGAACCGGCGGATCGCGGAGGAGCTGCACATCAGCGAGTCGACGGTGAAGTTCCACGTCGCGAACATCCTGAACAAGCTGGGGGTCGGCTCCCGGGGCGAGGCGGCGGCCCTCTTCCACGCGGCGGCGTGAAGGGCGCGTGATGTCGTGACCCGGCACTGTCAGTGCCGGGTGCCAGACTCGCACCCGTGAGCGAGAGGTGGGCGCTGGGCGCCGAGGGCGAAGGGGACGGAGCGCTGCTCGTGCCCCTCGGTCCGGACGGGCTGCCCGCCGGGCCCGTGCGCCGCGAGCCGGACCTGGTGGCCGCCGTGCGGGCGCGTCCCGAGGTGGCCCGCTGGGTGTGGCGGTCGACCGCCGAGGTCTATCCCCGGCTCCTCGCCGCCGGCGTCCGCGTCGGGCGGTGCTACGACATCGAGGACGCCGAGCAGCTCCTCCTCGGCCATGAGGGGCGGCTCGGCGAGCCGCGGTCCGCGGCAGCCGCCTGGGCGCGCCTGCGGAACGCGCCCGTGCCGCCCGATCCGCCGCAGCGCGCCGCCGAGCCCGGTTCGCAGGACTCGCTCTTCGAGCCGCGGCCCACCGTCTCCGTACCGTTCGACGGGCTCCTCGCGGTCTACGCGGAGCAGCTGCGCCGGCACGACCGGGCGGAGCACCCCGGCCGGATGCGGCTGCTCACGGCCGCCGAGTCGGCGGGGATGCTGGTGGCCGCCGAGATGCACCGGGCCGGGCTGCCGTGGCGGGCGGACGTGCACCGGGAACTGCTCGACGAGCTGCTCGGCGGGCGGTACGCGGGCGGTGGCGAGCCGCGACGCCTCGCGGAGCTCGCGGACGAGGTGTCGGCGGCGTTCGGCCGCCGGGTCCGGCCGGATCTGCCGGCCGATGTGGTGAAGGCCTTCGCGCAGGCCGGGATCCGGGTCAGGTCCACGCGCCGCTGGGAGCTCGCGGAGATCGACCACCCGGCCGTGGAGCCGCTCATCGCGTACAAGAAGCTGTACCGGATCTGGACGGCGCACGGCTGGTCGTGGCTGGCCGACTGGGTGCGGGACGGCCGCTTCCGGCCGGAGTACCTGCCCGGCGGCACGGTCAGCGGGCGCTGGACCACCAACGGCGGCGGTGCCCTGCAGATCCCGAAGGTGATCCGGCGGGCGGTGGTCGCCGACGAGGGCTGGCGGCTCGTGGTGGCCGACGCCGACCAGATGGAGCCGCGCGTCCTCGCCGCGATCTCCCGCGACCCGGGCCTGATGGAGGTCGCGGGCCACCCCGACGACCTGTACACCCGGCTGTCGGACCGGGCCTTCTCCGGCGACCGCGACCACGCCAAGCTCGCGCTGCTCGGCGCGATCTACGGGCAGACCAGCGGCGACGGCCTGAAGAACCTGGCGGCGCTGCGGCGCCGCTTCCCGCGCGCGGTGGCCTATGTCGACGATGCCGCGAAGGCGGGCGAGGAGGGCCGACTCGTACGGACCTGGCTGGGGCGGACCAGCCCGCGGGCGGTCGGCTCGGGCGAGGACGAGGAGGCGGGACTGCCGCAGGAGACCGGCGAACCGGAGCCGGAGAGCGGCGAGTTCGTCCCCGGGTACGCCTCGGGGAACGCGCGGGCGCGCGGCCGGTTCACCCGTAACTTCGTCGTGCAGGGCAGCGCCGCCGACTGGGCGCTGCTGATGCTGGCGGCGCTGCGGCGCTCCCTCTCGGGGATGCGGGCCGAGCTGGTGTTCTTCCAGCACGACGAGGTGATCGTGCACTGTCCGGCCGAGGAGGCGGAGGCGGTGACGGAGGCGATCCGGGCGGCGGGGGACGAGGCCGGGCGGATCGCGTTCGGGGAGACGCCGGTCCGGTTCCCGTTCACGACGGCGACGGTCGAGCGGTACGCGGACGCGAAGTAGCCGGCGGTACGGAGCTCCCCGTACCGCCGGCGGTCTCGTGCGCCGCCTACTTCAGCGGCAGCTTCCGCCACTTCGGGCTCAGCGCGAGCGCCTTCAGCTGCTCCATCGTCAGCGCGGGCTCGGCGCGGGTGGCGGCCTCGTGCTGCGCGCCCGAGTTGAAGGCGGAGACGCCGACCCGGAAGCCCTCCGGGGTCAGGGTGTCGACGCTCCACCAGACGACACCGGCACCGCCCTTCTCGCCGGGCTGCTGGGTGGACCTGACCTTGGTGCCGTCGGGCAGGGTGACGACGCCGTCGCGGGTGAAGAGCTCGGCGACGGCCTCCCCGGCGGAGGGCTGGACGTCGACCCCGACGAGGCTCTCGCCCTTGCCGTCGTCGACGACGACGTAGCCGTGGCCGTCGCCCCCGCCGTGGGACTTCACGGTGACCCCCTCGGGCAGCAGGGAGCGCAGGGTGGCCTGGACGGCGGCGGCGCTCGGCACGGGGGGCAGCTGGACGTCGCCGGGGGCGGGCTTCGGAGTCTCGCCCAGCTTCTTGAGCAGCGGGCGCCACCCCTCGGCGGTGACGAGGTTCTTCAGCTGGGAGGCGCTGAAGGGCGGGTTCTCGCGGGTGATCGACGCGCCCTTCTCGGCGGCGGCGTTGTACTCGCTCGCGTCGACGAGGAAGCCGTCCTTGGTGAGCAGAACCGCCCGCCAAGCCTTGGTCTCCACGCGCTTGTCGGGGTACTCGTACCCCTGGAGGACCATGAACCGGTCACCGCCCGGCAGCCGCTCGCTGACGCACCTGTCGTAGGGGACGACCACCTTGTCGGGGCAGGTGACCTGGTCCTCACCGGCCTCGCCGGTCGTACCCGCCCGGTAGAGGCCGACGGTGACGCCCGCCTTGCCCTTGCCGTCGTCGTAGACGCCGGTGACCGCTTGGCCCTGGCCGGCCAGGTTGTCGATCTGCCACTGCCCGGCCGGGACATTTGCCTTGAGGACGGCGGCGAGGTCCTTGACCGGGAGCGTCGGGAGGGACTCCGGCTTCGATCCGGTGCCGTTGGCTGCACCCGTCTGCGGGGGCGCCGCCACGGACGTGGTCGTCGCCTGCCCGGCGGGGCCGAGCAGCGAGCCGCCGTACACGCCGCCGATGCCGACGGCGGCGAGGGCGAGGACGCCCCCGGTCACCGCGAGGCGGCGGCGCACCAGGCGGCGCCGGCCGCGCCGGAGGCCGCCCGCGACCAGTTCGCTCCGGACGTCGACGGAGAAGCCGTCACCGGTGCTGCGGAGGACCGCGCCGAGCTCCTCCTCGAAGCCCTCGTGCGGGGCTGCGTCGTGCTGGGGTCCTTCGTTCTGGGGCATGCCGAGATCACCGTCTCCGGGTCCGTAGGAAAAGTGCGTGGTCAGCGGGTGGCGAATGCGGCGACGCTGCCGCCGAGTCGTTCCCGCAGCTTCGCGAGCGCCCGCACCGAGCGGGTGCGCACCGCGGCGGAGCTGACGTGCAGGGCGTCGGCGGTCTCCTCGATGCTGCGGTCCTCCCAGTACCGCAGCACGACGACCGCCCGGTCCTTCGGCGCGAGGCCGGCCAGCGCGTCGAGGAGCGCGATCCGCAGGGCGGGGTCCTCGCCGTGCTCCGGTGCGCGGTCGGGCAGCTCGCCGAGGGGGCGCTCGGTGGCCGACCGGCGCCGCTGGTGGCTGAGGAAGGTGCGGACGAGCACGGTCTGGGCGTACGCGGCGGGGTTCCCGATGCGCGCCATGCGGCCCCAGAGGGCGTACATCCGGCCGAGCGTCTCCTGGGTGAGGTCCTCGGCGAGATGCGTGTCGCCACTGGTCAGCAGGCACGCGGAGCGGAACAGATGCCCGGTGCGTGCGGAGGCGAACTCCAGGAACTCGTCCGCGCGGGACCTTTTCATGCCCCTCCTTTCCCTCGCGGTCACGTGGCGTGGTCGCCGTACACCTCATTGACGCGATGGGGCCGCGGAAATGTTTCAGACGGATTCGCGGGAATCGGAGAGGATTCCCGCTCGACGTATCCGAATAAGCGGAATCGGGTAATCCTGAAGGTATGAACACTCTCAGCGCAGCAGAGAACCTGGCCGCTGGGGTTTGGCAGTCAGGTCTGGCCCAGGTCATCGGCGGGCTCGTCATCGTCGGCGTCCTCATCGGCGCCGTCTGGCTGGGCTTCCGGCTCAGCGACCGCGAGTCCGACACACCCAAGCCGGAGGATCAGCCGCACCGGCCCGACACCGGAGCACTGCCCGGCGAGACGTCCGAATACCGCAGGCCGGCCGAGATGCCGCAGAACGACGGCGAGCACCGGCTCATGCCCTACCAGCTCAAGAACGCCGGGGAGACCTCACCCGACCCGCCGACCGAGGAGAAGCGCAAATGGGGCGGCATCTCCAGCGGAGGCTTCGGCAGCGGAGGCACCGGGCACGGCGACTGATCCCTCCGTCGGGGCGGACACAGCGGAGCCCAGCCGCTGACGGCTGGGCTCGGTCCGGCGGGCGGACGGGTACCCCTGGGGGCCTGGGGATCACCCGCCCCGGCCCTCGGGGTCACCGACTCACCGACCGGGAAGGGCTTCGTGCACCCCCCGGCCCGCACGCGCGGCGACGTGGGCCGGCGGGGCGAAGTCCGCGGGGAGGACCGGGTCCGTGACCGGTGCCCCGAAGGTGGTCACCACCGGCAGGACCCCCGCCCACAGGCCGAGCGCCGCGTCCTCGGAGTCGCCGTCGTCCGGCGGGCCGTCGGCGGTCTTCACGGACGCCTCGGTCAGGTCGAGCGCGAGCAGCGCGGTCGCGGCCAGCTCCTTGCGGCTCGGCTGCCGCGCGTACTCCCACTGTCCCGGGGAGCTCTGCTCGGTCAGGGCCCGCAGACCGCGCAACTTCTCCTCCGGGTCCGTGACCGGCTCGGGAACGCCGTAGATCATCGCGCAGCGGTAGTTGACCCCGTGCTCGAAGACGGAACGCGCGAGGACGAGGCCGTCGACGTGCGTCACCGTGACACAGACGGTGGTGTCCGGGGCCTGGACCAGGCTGCGGCTGGCGACCGAACCGTGGAGGTAGAGCCGGTCGCCGTCCACTCCGTACGCGGTGGGCACCACCATCGTCGTGCCGTCGACGGTGACGCCGAGGTGGCAGAGGAAGCCCGCCGCGAGCACGGCGTCCAGGTCGGCCCGCCGATGGCTGCCCTTGTGACGCATCCGGCGCAGCCGGGTCCGCTCGGTGACGGCGAGACCGGCGTCGGCCGGCACGGCCGGCGCGCCCGGCTCCGTGTCGGCGGACTCCGGGACGACCGGCTCGGTGACGGCGGACTCCGTGACGGCCGGCTCGTCGCCGGTCTCCGTGGTGGTGCTCATGGTGCCCTCTCGTCCAGGCTCTCGTTCGGGTGCGGGTGTAGGTGTTGTACGGGGGATCAGCCCGTCACCGCCACCGGCGCCCGCCTGTCGGAACGGCGGTGCGCCACCAGGGAGTCGCAGATCTCGCCGGCCCGGACGGCGGCCATCGACAGCAGGTTGGCCGTGATGCCGTGGGAGTGCTCGGTGCCGCCCATCAGATAGATCCCGGCCTCCACCTCGGGCGCGGTCTCCACCCGGTAGTCGCGGCGGACCCGCAGCCGGCCGTCCTCGTCGCGCGCGCAGGCGGCGTCGAGCGCGCCGAGCAGCCTTGCCGGGTCGGGCTCGGAGTAACCCGTGGCGTAGACGACGGCGTCCGCCTCCATCGTCTCCGTCTCGCCGGTGGCGAGGTTCCTCACCTGGACGCGGACGCCGTCGGGGCCCTCCTCGACCTCGGTGAGCCGGGTGACGCCGAGGATGCGCAGCCGCTGCTCGCCGCGGACCTTCTCCTGGTACGAGCGGCGGTAGAGCTCCTCGATGAGGTCCATGTCGACGACGCCGTAGTTGGTGTTGCGGTGGTAGTCCATGAGCGTGCTGCGGACGGACGGCTCGGCCGCGTGGTAGAGGTCGACGGCCTCCGGGTCGAAGATCCGGTTCGCGTACGGGCTGTCGTCGGCGGGGCTGTAGCCGTACCGGGTGTGGACGGCGACGACCTCGGCCCCCTCGTACTCCCGGTGGAGGTGGTCGGCGATCTCGGCGGCGCTCTGCCCGGCCCCGGCGACGACGAAGCGGCGCGGCTCCTCGGTGGGCAGCGCGGCCAGCCGGTGCAGGAACTCGCTGCTGTGCCAGAGGCGTTCGGAGGAGGCGACGCCGTCGGGGAGCCGGGGGACGAGGCCGGTGCCGATGACGAGGTTCCGCGCCCGGTAGGTGACGGCCTCGCCCTCCCCGGCGGCGGCGACGTCGACCTCGACGACGGGGCCCGACGTCCCCGCGGGACGGATGGCGGTGACCTCAAGACCGTAACGGACCATGTGGTCCACGCCGTTGGCGGCCCACTGGAGGTAGTCGTGGAACTCCTCGCGGGTCGGGAACAGCATCTTGTGGTTGATGAAGTCGACCAGCCTGCCCCGGTCGTGGAGGTACGGCACGAAGCCGAAGCGGCTGAGCGGGTTGCGCATCGTGGCCAGGTCCTTCAGGAACGAGACCTGCATGGTGGCGTCCGGCAGGAGCATGCCCCGGTGCCATCCGAAGTTCGGCTGCTTCTCCAGGAAGACGGCCGTCAGCTCCTCGCCGGGCGCGGCCTGCTCGTTGTACTCCTCGACGGCGATCGCGAGGGCGAGGTTGGCGGGCCCGAAGCCGACACCGACGACGTCGTAGACGGGAGTGGTCTCGTTCATGGCGTTCAGGGCGGTCATGCGAAGTGCCTTTCCGTGGATGGGGGTTCAGGACGTGCGGGCGCGGCGGCCGGTGAGGGCGGCGCAGCCGGCGGCGAGGAGCAGGGCGAACAGCAGCCCCGTGCCGGCGAAGGAGAGGAAGACGGCCGCGATCAGCAGGGTCACGACGGCGGTCGCGCGCAGGGCACGGCCGGTGCCGCGCGCCCTCAGGGCGGCCGCGGCGGCGGCCACGTACAGGAGCAGGAACGCGCTGCTGGTGACGACGAGCACCAGCTCCTCCCCCGTGCCGGTGAGGGTCAGGGTGCCGAGGACGGCGGCGTAGGCGAGGGCGAGCGCGACGGTCGCCGGCACCGGCCGGTCGGCCAGGGCCCGCGGCAGGATCCGCTCGCGGGCGGCGGCCCGGACGACCCGGGTCGCGCCGAGCACCCAGGCGTTGGTGGCGACCACGGCGAGTCCGAGGGCGAGGAGGTCGCCGGCGATCGCCCCGCCGTCACCGAGCGACGCGCCGAGGAGGGCGGTGATGACGACGGGCTCGTCGCCGGGAACGGCCAGGTAGGCGGCCGTCACCGCCGCGTAGAGCAGCCCGACGATGGGCACCGCCCAGCGGATCGCCCGCCGGTAGCTGCGGGCCGGGTCGTCGACCTGCTCGGCGAGGGTGGAGACGTTCTCCCAGCCGAGGAACGAGAAGAAGGCGGTGACGACGGCGATGCCGACGCCGCCCCAGCCGTGCGTGAGGAACGGGGTGTACTCCCCCGTGTCGAACCGCGGCACCGCGAGCACCACGGCGCCGCCGAGGCCGAGGAGCAGTACGACCAGGGCCGCGGTCTGGACCCGGGCTCCGGCCGTGAGCCCCAGCAGCGTGAACGCGGCGGACAGCGCCATGAAGCCGATCGCGATCGGGTAGACCGGTCCGTCGGGCTGGCCCAGCAGACCCAGCAGGCAGCGGGCCGAGACGATGCCCATCACCGGATTCCCGATGACGTACGTGGCGACGAGCAGGAGGGCCGCCGCCCGCCCCGGGCGGCGGCCGAAACCGGCCTCCACCATCGCGGCGAGACCGGAGGCGTCGGGACGCCAGGCCGACATCTCCGCGAAGAAGCGGGCGAAGGGGTACGAGCTGAGGGCGAGCGCGAGCCACGCGAGGATCGAGGCGGGACCGGCCTGCCGTTCGGTGAGGCCCGGCACGAGCAGGATGCCGGTCCCCACGAGGCTGCTGACGTAGAACACGACGAGCGCGCGTACGCCCAGGGCCGTGCGGGGTGGGGCGGCGTCGGGCCGCCGCCGCAGGAGATCGGTCATGGTGTCACCTCCGGTGAGGAGCGCTCGGAAGGCGGAGGCGCTGCGAAGGGCGCCGTCCCGTGTGCCCACCCGTCCCGCCTGCCCACACGGGTGTGGGCGCCGTCCAGGACGTCCAGCGCCTCCGCCGCCGCGAGTTCCGCGGCCGCCGGGGCCGTCTTGAAGCCCGCGCCCGACCAGCCGGTCGCGAGGACGATCCGGCTGCCCGCGCGTTCGCGGCCGAGGTGCGGACGCGCGTGCGGGGTGTAGAGGTCGACGCCCTGGCGGCCGCCGAGGAAGCGGGTCGCGGGGTCGGCGAGCCAGGGCCACCGCGCGGCCGCCCCCTGGCGGATGTACGCCACGTGCGCGTCGGTCAGCGTGGCCTCGCCGCCGGGGGGCACGTCCCACTCGTCGACGGGCCGCCCGGCCATGTAGCCGCCGGCCGCCTCCCCGGTGAGCTGGGGCCGGCCCCAGACGCCGCTGACCATGTCGACGACGGTCGGCAGGCCGGCGGTGGCGGGGTGGTGGAAGAAGCCGTACCGGATGCTCTTGGTGCGCCCGGCGTCCGCGCCGCTCAGCCGGTGCCCGGCGATCTCCCCGGTGCCGCCGCCGGCCGCGAGGACGACGGCGAAGGCCTCGACGGGTCCGCCGGGTTCGAGGAGGACGCGGACCCGGTCGGCCCCGGGCGGGGCGTCGAGCTCCCGGACCCGGGCGGGCAGCAGCCGGGCCCCGTGGGCGAGGGCCCGGTCGCGGTAGACGCGCGCGGTGCGGGGCGGGTCGGCGTAACCGGCCTCGGGTTCCCAGACGGCGGCGGTGACGCCGTCGACGGAGAGCCCGGGGAAGCGGGCCCCGAGCACGCCCGGATCCAGCAACTCGGCGGGCACCCCGGCCCCGTTGAGCTCGGCGACGCCCTTCTCGGCCTGTTCCAGGTCGGCGTCGCCGCAGAGGACGAGCGACCCGGTGGTCATGAAGCCGTACGGCCCCGGCGCGAGCGCGGCGGGCCCCCACGCGAGCTGGTGGCTGCGCAGGGCGAGTCCGCGCAGGTACGGGTCGGCCTCGAAGGACCGGACGAGCCCGCCCGACCAGGCGGTGGCGTGGTCCTGGCGCCCGTCCATGGGCGCGACGAGCGCGACCCTCGCGCCGTGCCGGGCGAGTGCGGAGGCGGTGGCGGCGCCGACGACCCCGGCGCCGACGACGATGACGTCGTAGGCCCGCCCGTGACGCCCGGCCGTACGCGGGGTCTCCGCAGCGGTCACGGCGGGCACCGGCACGAAGTCCCAGCCCACGCTCCCGGCCTCGGGTTCGCCGAGGGCGGTGAACCCCCGGTCGGCGTGGGCCCGTACGGCCGCGAGGAGGGTGCGCCCGGTGCGCCCGGGGTCCTCGGAGAGCGCGGCGGCGGCGGCCGCGAAGGCCGCGTCCACGTGGGCCTCGGGCCCACCCCGCATCCGGGCCACGGAGGCCCCGCCGACCGCCACGGACGCCCCGCCGACCCCCGCCGGCGAGCCGAGCAGTTCGGCGAACTCGTCCACCGCGCAGTCGTCGGTGAACCAGAACGCGCCCGCGAACCCGGCCGCCCGCCACTCCCGGCCCACCCGCGCCGCCCCGACGTGCGTCCCGCAGACGACGAGCGCGGTGACGGCCGCGGCCGTCCGCGCCTCGGGCACGTCGAGGACCTCGGGGGAGGGCTCGGCCAGGACCGCCGGCACGGGCACGGCGCCCGTCGCGGGCCCGCTCCCGTCGGAGACCACGGCCCCCGACGGGAGCGCGGGCCGCGCGACGGCCGAGGCGTCCCGTACGAGGAGGGCGAGCCGCTCCCCGTACGCGCTGCCGTCGTGCGTGACGGCGAACCGGGTGTGTCCCGCGTCCCGTACGGCGGCGAGCAGGTCGACCGCCTGGGCCCGGTCGTCCGGGCACCAGCGCAGGAGGGTGCCCGCGCTGTCGGCGAGGAGGCCGGGCGTGGTGGCGAGCGGGAGGAGGACGGGGAGTCCGGCGGCCCGGTAGACGGGGAGGGCCGCCGCCGCGCCGGCGCTGTTGAAGTGCCCGACGACGAGCGCGTGCCGGCCCTCGGCGACGACCGCCTCGGCGATCTGCCGGGCCGTCTCGGCCTCGCCCCGGTCGTCGTACAGCTCCCAGGTCACGGCCTTCCCGTACCGTTCGGCGGCCCGTTCCAGGTGCTCGCCCCAGACGGCCCGGGGCCCGGAGAAGGGCCCGACGACGGCGCCGCGCGGGAGCTCCCCGGCCCCGGCCCCGGCCCCGGCCCCGGCCGCGGAAGCCTCAGGCACTGAAGACCGCCCCGGGCCAGGCCGCCACCGGTGTGCCCGGGGCGAGCGGCGCGAGCGCCTCCGCGTCGACCCGGCGCGGTTCCGGCGCGAGGGCGAGGAGGGCGGCGAGGCGGGCGGAGCCGTACGGCAGGGCCGGCGCCGCCCAGGCGGACAGGGCGGCGGCGACGGCGAGCTGGGCGGAGAGCGCGGAGCGGTACGCGGAGGCGCCGTCCGGACGCTCGGCCTCGAAGCCGTTCACGTATCCGAAGTCCTCGGCGAGGCCCACCACTTCGTCGAGCAGGGCGATCGCGCGCCGCGCGTCGTACCCCTCGATGCCGTAGGCGTCCCGCAGCTGCCCGACGGTCTCGGCGAGCCGGGCGCGCAGGCGGTCCCACGCGGGGCCCTGCGGCGCCTCGGCGGGGGCGGCGCCACCGGACTCGGCGACGGCGGTGAGCAGCCGGCCGAGCCAGCCGTCCCAGCGCTCGGCGAGCCGTTCCCGGCTGATGGCGAGGGCGGCCGAACTGAAGCTGGTCTGACGCCCGTTGGGGCGGTCGGAGAGGACGTGGTAGCGCAGGACGTCCGCGCTGGTGCGGGCGAGCTCCTCGTGCGCCCAGATGGCGTGGCGCCTGCTGGTGGAGAACTTGAGCCCTTCGAGCCGGTAGAACTCGTTGACGACGAAGGCCCGGGGCAGCGCGATCTCGGGGTCGTACGCCCGGAAGGCGGCGGGGAACAGCAGGGCGTGGAAGTAGCCGTTGTCGAAGCCGAAGAACTGGACGGGCGCGGGGGCGGGCCCGGTGCCTCCGGCGCCGGTCCACTCCAGGAGGTAGCCGGGTGCCATCTCGAACCAGACGTAGATCCGCTGCTCGGTGAAGCCCGTGACGGGCACCGGCACGCCCCACTCGGAGGGGTGGCTGACGGCGATCTCGGGGAGCCCGTCGGCGCGCATCCGCTCGCAGAGGGAGCGCAGGTGCGGCGGCATGTCGACCTGGTCCCAGAAGGCGGTGAGCTGCTCCTCCCAGGGGGCGAGGGGGAAGTAGAGCCGCTCGCAGTCCCGGAGTTCGGGGGTGGCGCCGCAGCCGGTGCAGACGGGGTCGGTCAGGTCGGCGCAGTCGTTGGGGCGGCCGCAGGGCTCGCAGGCGTTGCCGTTGGAGCCGGCGCCGCAGTGCGGGCAGTCGCCCTTGAGGTAGGCCTCGTACAGCCAGCGCTCGCAGTCGGTGCAGTACGGCAGCGGTCGCGTACGGGCGACGATGTGCCCGGCGTCGTACAGGTCGGCGAAGAAGTCCTGGACGGCAGCCCGGTAGCCGACGTCGCGGCGCGGGCGGACGATCGCGTCGAAGTCGGCGCCGGCCTGCCGCCAGACGGACTCGATGGAGGCGCCGTAGCCGTCGGCGACCTCCTCGCCCTTGCGTCCGCCGTCGTTGAGGCCGCGGACGGGGACGTAGCTCTGGTGGTCGTCGAGGCCGGTGGTGTAGCGGACGGGACCGGTGCCCTCGGCGGCGAGGAAGCGGCGCAGGACGTCGCCGGCGAGGTAGGGCCCGGCGAGGTGGCCGATGTGGAGGTCGCCGTTGGGGGTGGGCGGGGTGGCGGTGATCCAGTGGCCGATCGTCTTGTCGCTCACGCGGCGACCTCCTCGTTCTCGGTACGGACGGCGGGCTCGCGCAGCGGCCAGTAGAGGGAGACCCAGCTCAGCTCGGCGTCGCCGGTGTTGTGGACGACGTGCTCCTGGTTCCGGGGCAGCACGACGATGTCGCCCGCGCGGAACGGCGGCTCCGGTGCGCCGTCGAGGGTCACGCTGCCGGTGCCGGACAGGATGATCATGACCTCGTCCTGGTTGTGGCAGTCGGGGTCGGACTCCCCGCCGGGCTTCAGGAAGCAGGCCATCGCTCCGACGGGCGGCTCTGCGTCCCCGCCCGGCCACGGGATGAGCCGCTGGCAGGCGAGCCCGAACTCCTCGGTGGCGGCGCTGCGGTCGATACGGAAACGGCGGTCGGCCATGGGGACGGCTCCGGGGCTCGGGGTGAGGCCGCGGTACGGAGTGGGGGCGAGGGCCGGTTCTCCGGGCGGCAGGATGGGCGAGGTGAAGGGCATGGGGTCTCCTGGAAGGGCGGACGAGGAGGCTGGCCGGGTCTCCTGGGAGGCGGTGGCGGACGGCGGCCGGGGTGCGGACGGCGGCCGGGTCCGGGGCGACGGACTCCGGGCCTCGGGAGGCGGGTGCGGACGGCGGCCGGCGTGCGGGGCGACGGAACTCGGGAGGCGGGTGCGGACGGCGGACGGGGCCCGGGCGACGGACTCCGGGCTTCGTGACGCGGGAGCGGAGGGAAGCGGGGCCCGGGGCGACGGGCCTCGGTACGCGGGTGCGGACGGCGGACGGGTCCCGAGCGACGGAACTCGGGCCTCAGGGGGCGGTGTTCGGATCCAGCCCCGTCACCGACGTGACCGGGATGCGGGCGAGGCCGGCCATGACCTGGCGGGGGCCCGCCCCCCACCCGTACCGCCGCTTGAGCGGCGCGACATGGGTGGCGATGAGGGCGAGGAGGGGCGCGAGGTCGGTGGGTGTGGCGCCGAGGAGGGCGAGGAGTTGCTCGGTACGGGTCAGGCCGGCGCCCGGGCCGATCCCGTGCACGGCGGCGTCCTGCCAGGTGGCGCCGGCGCTCCCGGCGACGACGGTGTTGTGCAGGGCGAAGCCCTGGTTGTCGTGGGCGTGGATGCCGACGGGCGCGGAGACGGCGGCGCGGGTGGACTGGACGAGTTCGATGACGCGCTCGGGGCGGAGCGAGCCGAGCGAGTCGACGAGGAAGACGGCGTCGAGCGGGCCGAGTGCCGCGCTCTCGCCGAGGCAGCGGTCGAGTTCCGGGTAGGAGGCGAGGTCGATGTGGGTGAGGAAGAGGCAGACGCCGAAGCCGGCTTCGCGCAGGTGGTGCAGGGGGGCGGCGGCGCGGGCCACCCGGTCGTACCGGACGGCGAGGCGGACCAGGCCGACGGGGACGGCGGCGGCGGCGAGTTCCTCGGCGATCCGCCCGGCGGAGGCCGTGGCGGCGGCGTCCGTGGCGGGCAGTCCCGCGGTGTCGAGGAGGACGGAGAAGCGGGGGCCGTAGCGCTCGGGGAGCGGGACCGGCAGGAGCGCGCCGCGCGGGGCGGAGCGGTCGGCGGGGTCGTGGACGCTGCCCAGCTCGATGACGTCGATGCCGAGCCGCGCGCAGACCGCGAGGTAGTCGGCGGCCAGCGCGGGGGGTACGGATCCGCCGGTGAGCCGTCCGCCGGTGCGCAGGGTGCAGTCGAGCAGGGTCATCCGGGTCACCCCCAGCCGGTGTCGTTCGTGCCCGCGCCGGCGGCCGGGGCGCCCCAGCCGGTGTCGTAGGCGCCGGTGAGGACGGCAGCGCCCCAGCCGGTGTCGTCGGTGCCGGTGCCGCCGGCGAGCCGGTCGGTGGTGACGGTGGCGAGGCCCGCGAGGCCGACGACCAGGGTGGTGAGGAGGGTGGTGCGGATCCGCCGCTTCATGTCGTGTGCTCTCTTTCCGCTTCCGCGAGGAGTAAGTCGTGGGTTTCCGTGGTGGGTTGCGAGCTTCGCGGGCTGTGCGAGCTTGATGCGCTTTGACCTTGTGGGCGGTGGTACGAACGTATCCGCGACGGCATGCCTATGGGGCGGACCGCATGGCTCATTAGGCTGCATGGCAGCAAGAGGACGCTGTCACAAACGGGGGAAAAGGTGGCGATACCAGACATGGAGCGGGCCCAGAACGACCGCGGGACCGCAGATGCCGAGCCGGCTCCGGCGGAGACGGCGCCGGAAGTCACCGCCCTGGCCGCGATCGGCGCGGCCGGTCCCCCCGTCCCCGCGCCGCCCTCCGAGGACCCCGGGAGCCCGGACGACCCCCTGACCCGGGTCTACACCTGCCTCCTGGCCCGGGACCCGGCCCACCCGCCGGCCCGCCCCGCCGACCTCGCGGCGGAGCTGGAACTGCCGCTCGCCCGCGTGGAGTCGGCCGTCTCCGCCCTCCTCGACATGGGCCTGCTGCGCCGGGACCAGGAGCGGGCCGTGCTCCCCGTGGCGCCGGACGAGGCCGTCCAGCGCACCCTGGGGCCGCTGGAGCGCGAGATGCGCGCCCGCCGCCAGCACATGGAACGCACGCGCGAACAACTGATGGCCTTCATGCCGCTCTACGAGTCGCATCTGCTCCGGCTGACGCACCTGCGCCAGGCGGAGTACGTGGAGCTGCTCACCGATCTGCGCGCGGTGCGGGAGGCCATCACCGAGCTGGGCCGGACCTGCGAGCGCGAGGTCATGACGGCGCAGCCGGGCGGCGGGCGGCGCGCCGAGGTCCTGGAGGAGGCGGTGGCCCGCGACGAGGAACTCCTGCGCCGCGGCGTCCGGATGCGCGTCCTCTACCAGCACACCGCCCGCTTCTCCTCGGGCACCTGCGCCTACGTGGAGCGGGTCGGGCGGCTCGGCGCCCAGGTCCGCACCCTGGACGACGAGTTCATGCGGATGCTCGTCTTCGACCGCGCCACGGCGGTCATCCCGGTCCCGGACGACCCGCACGCGGCGGTCCTGATCCGCGAGCCGCACGTGGTCGCGTTCATGGTGGGCGCGTACGAACGGCTGTGGCTGGAGGCCCTGCCGTTCGAGACGGAGTGGGACCGGCAGACCATCATGGACATCTCCGACGAGCTGAAGCAGACCATCGTCCGCCTGCTCACCGAAGGCCTCACCGACGCGGCGATCGCCCGGCGCCTGGGCCTCTCGGTCCGCAGCTGCCGCCGGCACGTCGCCGACGTGATGGCCGCGCTCGGCGCCGAGAGCCGCTTCCAGGCCGGATACCTCCTGGCCCAGCAGGACCGCGAGCAGCCCGCCCCCTGAGCGCGCGGGGTCACCCGTACGTGGTGAAGAGCGCTCCGCGGTCACCGCCCGGGCACCCCTGGGCATAGGGTCCGTGCAGACAACAGGCACACGACGAAGTCAGGGTGGACATGAGCGACTTGGCGACCGAGGCGCGATCCGACCGGGAGGGCGCGGAGGCAGAGCGCGCGAAACGGCGCCGTCCGTTCTGGGTCGAGCTGCCGATGCTCGCGGGGATCGCGCTGGTACTGGCGTTCCTGATCAAGACGTTCCTGCTCCAGGCGTTCCTGATCCCCTCGGGCTCGATGCAGAACACCCTGCAGGTGGACGACCGGGTCCTGGTCGACAAGCTCACCCCCTGGTTCGGCTCGGAGCCCGACCGGGGCGAGGTCGTGGTCTTCCGCGACCCCGGCGGCTGGCTGGCGGGACGGCCGGTGAAGGAGCCCACCACGGTCCAGAAGGCCCTGGGCTTCGTGGGCCTGATGCCCGCGGCGGGGGAACAGCACCTCATCAAGCGGGTGATCGGCGTGGCGGGCGACACCGTCGAGTGCAAGGGCGAGGGCCCCCTCAAGGTGAACGGCAAGCCGCTGACGGAGCCGTACGTCTTCCCGGGGAACACGGCCTGCAGCACGGACCCGGAGGGCCAGTTCAAGGTCACGGTGCCGAGCGGCAGCCTCTGGGTGATGGGCGACCACCGCCAGGCCTCGCAGGACTCCCGCTACCACCGGAGCGACGCCCGGGGCGGCATGGTGCCGGTGACGGACGTGGTGGGCCGGGCGGTCGTCATCGCGTGGCCGGTCACCCACTGGTCGACCCTGCCGGTCCCGGACACCTTCGACCAGCCGGGCCTCACCCCCGCGCCCTGACGGCTGCCGGTCCGCGGGAGGCCGCCCCGAGCGGCCCCCGCGGGCGCACTCCCCCGCGAACACCCCGCAGACACCAGAAAGGGCCAGGTCAGACGATGTCTGACCTGGCCCTTCTCTGAGCCGCCTTCGGGATTCGAACCCGAGACCTACGCATTACGAGTGCGTTGCTCTGGCCAACTGAGCTAAGGCGGCGCGCTGTGTGACCCATGGTGGGTGCAGCAGCGTCGCCAAGTCTACACAGTTTCCGGAGGTGCTCCGACCACCCCCGGATCAGGCCTACGAGCAGCGCTTTCCGTCCGCCGGAGGAGTGCCTTCGAGGAGGTACGTGTTGACCGCCGTGTCGATGCAGTCGCTGCCCCGGCCGTACGCCGTGTGGCCGTCGCCCTCGTAGGTCAGCAGCGTCCCGGAGGAGAGCTGCTCGGCGAGGGACTGGGCCCAGTGGTACGGGGTCGCCGGGTCGCGGGTGGTGCCGACGACGAGGATCGGGGCGGCGCCCTCGGCCGCGATGCGGTGCGGGTGGCCGGTGGGCGGGGTGGGCCAGTAGGTGCAGTTGAGGGCTGCCCAGGCGAGGCCCTCGCCGAAGATCGGGGAGGCCTTCTCGAAGGACGGGACGGCCTTCTCCACGTCGGCGGGGCCGGTGAAGGCGGGCGGCAGGTCCAGGCAGTTCACGGCGGCGTTGGCGAACATGAGGTTGGCGTACGTGCCGTCCGGCTCGCGCTCGTAGTAGCTGTCGGCCAGGGCCAGGAGGCCGGAGCCGTCGCCGTCCTTCGCCCGGGAGAGGGCCTCGCGCAGCTGCGGCCAGGCGCCCTCGTCGTACATCGCGGCGATCACCCCGGTGGTGGCGAGGGACTCGCCGAGCGCACGGCTCTCGCCCGTGGGCAGGGGCGCGGCGTCCACGTCGCGGAAGAACTTCTTCATCGCCGCCCCGGCCGCGGCGACGGACTCGGTGCCCAGGGGGCAGTCCGGCTTGCGGATGCAGTCGGCGGCGAAGGCGCGGAAGGAGGTCTCGAAGCCGCCGGTCTGGTCCCGGTTGAGGTCGAGCGCCGAGAGCGAGGGGTCCATCGCCCCGTCGAGGACGAGCCGGCCGACCCGGTCGGGGAACAGCTCGGCGTAGGTGGCGCCGAGGAACGTGCCGTACGACGCGCCCACGTAGGTGAGCTTCTCGTCGCCGAGCACCGCCCGCAGGATGTCCATGTCGCGGGCCGTCTCGACGGTGGAGACGTGGGGCAGCACCTGCCCCGACTTCTTCGCGCAGCCGGCCGCGAAGTCCTTGAAGGCCGCGCTGAGCCCGTTGATCTCCGCCGTGTCGTCCGGGGTCTGGTCGACCTGTGTGTACGTGTCCATCTGCGGGCCCGTCAGGCACTCGACGGGCTCGCTGCGGGCCACTCCGCGCGGGTCGACGGCCACCATGTCGTAGCGGGCGCGGACGGGCGCCGGGTAGCCGATGCCCGCGTACCCCTGGAGGTAGCCGACGGCGGAGCCGCCGGGGCCGCCCGGGTTGACCAGGAGCGAGCCGAGCCGCTTGCCGGGGCCGGTGGCCTTGATCCGGGAGACCGCGAGCTCGACCTCCTCCCCGTCCGGTTTCGCGTAGTCGAGCGGGGCGCGCAGGGTGGCGCACTGGAAACCCTCGACGCCGCAGTCCCGCCACTTCAGCTTCTGGTCGTAGTACTTCTTCAGCTTCGGCGCCTCGGACGAGGAGGCGGAGGCGGAGGCGGACGCCGGAGCGGTCGTGCGAGGTGCGGCGGCGTCGCTTCCGCCCGAACAGCCGGTGAGGATCAGCCCGGCGGCCGCGAGGGCCGTGGCGGACGTGCGGAGCAAACGCCTGGAATCCATCCCCGGAGCGTATCCGCACCGGTACGGACCGTGTCCAATCGCCCGGAGTCGCCCGCCGGCCATGATCCGCCGCTCCTTCCCTAACCCCGCAGCGCCATCGTCATCGCCTCCACCGCGAGCAGCGGCGCCACGTTCCGGTCGAGGGCCTCGCGGCAGGCGAGGACCGCCTCGATGCGGCGCAGGGTCCGCTCGGGCGTGGTGTCGCGGGCGATCCGCTCCAGGGCGTCCCGCACGTCCGTGTTGGCCAGGGCCGAGCGCGAGCGGAGCTGGAGGGCCAGGACGTCGCGGTAGAAGCCGGTCAGGTCGGTGAGCGCGAGGTCCAGGCTGTCGCGCTGCGTGCGCGTCCTGCGCCGCTTCTGCCGCTCCTCCAGCTCCTTCATCGCCCCGGCCGTGCCGCGCGGCATCCGCCCGCCCTGCGCCGCGCCGAGGGCCGCCTTCAGCTCCTCGGTCTCCTTGACGTCGATCTCCTCCGCGACCTGCTTCGCGTCCTCCGCGGCCGCGTCGACCAGTTCCTGCGCGGCCTTGAGGCAGCCGCCGACGTCGTCGACCCGCAGCGGCAGCTTCAGGACGACGGACCGGCGCGCGCGGGCCCGCTCGTCGGTGGCGAGCCGCCGGGCCCGGTCGATGTGCCCCTGGGTGGCCCGGGCGGCGGCCTGCGCCGTCTCCGGATCGATGCCGTCGCGCCGCACGAGCACGTCGGCGACGGCCTCCACCGGCGGGGTGCGCAGGGTCAGGTGGCGGCAGCGGGACCGGATCGTGGGCAGCACGTCCTCCAGGGAGGGCGCGCAGAGCAGCCAGACCGTGCGCGGCGCGGGCTCCTCGACGGCCTTCAGGAGCACGTTCCCCGCGCCCTCGGTGAGCCGGTCGGCGTCCTCCAGGACGATGACCTGCCAGCGGCCGCCGGCCGGGGAGAGCTGGGCGCGCCGGACGAGGTCGCGGGTCTCCTTCACACCGATGGACAGCAGGTCCGTGCGGACGATCTCGACGTCCGCGTGGGTGCCGACGAGGGTCGTGTGGCAGCCGTCGCAGAAACCGCAGCCCGGGGCCCCGCCGAGCGCCCGGTCGGGGCTCACGCACTGCAGCGCGGCGGCGAACGCGCGCGCCGCGGTCGCCCGGCCGGACCCGGGAGGGCCGGTGAAGAGCCAGGCGTGGGTCATCTTGGAGGCCTCGGGAGCCGGCTCGCGGGCGGCGTGGGCGGTCACGAGCGCGTCGGCGTCGCGCGCGGCGGCGGCGAGCTGCTCCTCGACCTTGGTCTGTCCGACCAGGTCGTCCCATACGGCCATGTCTGCCCCTCCTCAGGTACGTCCTCCATTGTGGGGCAGCGCTCTGACAACCCTCGTCAGCCCTCGCTGCGGGGCCTGGTCAGCCAGAGGCCGGCCGCCGACCCGAGCAGGACCGCGCCGGTGCACACGCTGCCGGCGATCTGCAGGGCTCCGGTCCAGCCGGCGAAGGTGCTGATGAAGACGTTGGCGAGGACGCTCGCGGCGAGCAGCAGCCAGAGAAGGGCGCGCATGGGATGCCTCCGTGGGGCGGGTCGTGGGGTGGGGCCGCCGGGGCGGTTCCCGGTGCTCTTCGATCCTGGTCCGCGCCGCTTCCGCGCGCAGCGGTGCCCGCTCCCGAGGCGAGGGTGTAGCCCGCTCCACCGTCTCCCCTTCCGCCGCCGCCTACCCTTGCTCCATGCGAGAGGCGATCAAGGAAGCGGCCCGGGCGTGGCTCCACCTCACGATCGGGGCCGCGATCTCCCTCCTCTGCTATCTGATGGTGGGCGTCGTCCTCTTCACCGCCTTCCTCACCCTCACGGTCATCGGCGCCGGCGTGCTCCCCGAGAGCGTGCTGCTGCTGCGCCGGCTCGCCGGCTGGGAGCGGCGCCGTGCGGCCGCCTGGACCGGGACGCCCGTCCCCGAGTCGTACCTGCCGCTCGAAGGACCCCTCCCCGCGCGCGTGCGGACCGCGGTCACCGATCCGGGCACCCGGCAGGACCTGCTCTGGGCCGCCGCGCAGCTCCTCTACGGCCTGCTGCTCTGGTACCTCTCGCTGATCCTCTGGGCGCCCGCGCTCCTGGTCGACGGCGTCCGGACCGGGCTCGCGGGGCGGCGGCCGGTGGCCCTGCCGCTGATCGGCCGGCTCGCCGGCCTGGCGGCCGACGGGTCGCGCGCGCTGCTGACGCCGGCCCCGTCGGCGGCCCGGGACGCCGCCCTCGCGGCCCGTATCGAGCAGCTCACGGAGACCCGGGCGGGCGCGATCGCCGCGCACGGCGCCGAGCTGCGGCGGATCGAGCGGGACCTCCACGACGGCGCGCAGGCCCACCTGGTGGCGCTGTCCATGCGGATCGGGCTGGCGCGGCGCGCGTACGACTCCGATCCCGTGACCGCGCGCCGGCTCCTCGACGACGCCCAGACGCAGGCCGAGGAGGCGCTGGCCGAGCTGCGGCACGTGGTGCGCGGCATCCACCCGCCGATCCTCACCGACCGCGGCCTGACCGGGGCGGTCCGCGCCCTGGCCGCGAGCAGCGGCCTGGAGGCGGCGGTCTCGGTGACCGGTCTCGGCGACCACCCGCAGGAGGGCCCCCGCGCCCCGGCCGCCGTCGAGGCCGCCGCGTACTTCGTGGTCGCCGAGGCGCTCACGAACGCCGCCAGGCACAGCGGCGCCGACCGCGCCTCCGTCTCCCTGGCCCGTGAACCGGCCGCTCTCCGCGTGCGCGTGCGGGACGAGGGCCGCGGCGGGGCCGAAACGGGCGAGGGCGGCGGCTCCGGCCTGACGGGCATGCGGCGGCGGGTCGCCGCGCTCGACGGCACCGTACGACTGACCAGCCCCGAAGGGGGCCCGACCGTGATCGAAGTGGAGCTTCCGTGCGTGTGGTGATCGCCGAGGACAACGCCCTCCTCAGGGAGGGCCTGGTGCTGCTGCTGACCTCGTCCGGCCACGAGGTCGCCGGGGTGGCGGCCACCGGCCCCGAGATCCTGCCGCTGCTCCTGGAGCACCGGCCGGACGTGGCCGTCCTCGACGTCCGGATGCCGCCGGGCTTCCGCGACGAGGGCCTGCGGGCGGCGCTGGCGGCCCGCGAGCAGCTCCCGGAGCTGCCGGTGCTCGTCCTCTCGCAGTACGTGGAGGAGACGTACGCGACCGAGCTCCTGGGCGGCGGCGCGCGGGGCGTCGGCTACCTCCTGAAGGACCGGGTGGGGCGGGTGGACGAGTTCCTGGACGCCCTGGAACGGGTCGCCTCCGGCGGTACGGCCCTGGACCCGGAGGTCGTCACCGAGCTGATGGCCCGCCGCCGCGACGACCCGCTGGACTCCCTCACGCCCCGCGAGCGCGAGGTCCTGGGGCTGATGGCCCAGGGCCACGACAACGGCACGATCGCCCGCGCGATGGTGGTCACCGAGCGGGCCGTGCACAAGCACATCGGGAACGTCTTCCTCAAGCTCGGCCTGCCGCCGAGCGACAGCGGCGGCCACCGCCGGGTCCTCGCCGTCCTCGCCTACCTCAACGCGTGAGCCCCCTCCGGGCGGCCGGCAGGAACACGCCCGCCACGACCGTGACGAGGACGACGCCCGCGATCGCGCCGGCCTGCGCGGGCGGCAGGTAGGGCAGGCCGCCGGTGAGCGCCCAGGCGAACGCGGTCAGCGGCAGCGCGCCCACCACGAGCCCGACGAGGAGGCCCGTCGCGGTCAGGAACCCCGCCTCCAGGCCGAGCATCCGGCGCAGCTGGCCCGCGGAGGCTCCGACCTGACGCAGGAGCGCCAGCTCGCCGCGGCGCCCGGCGCCGATCAGGGCGAGGGTGCTGAGCACGGAGAGGACGGTGAGCCCGCCGATCGCGGCGACGATCCCGCCGGAGACGATCCCGTTCAGCTCGGCCCCCGGGGTCGTCACCGCCTCGGGGGCGACGGGAGAAGTCCCGTGGGTGCCGGACGCCAGCACGCGCGCGGGGTACGGATCGCTCATGTGCGGGGCCAGTTCGGCCTTCGGCAGCAGGAACTCGCCCAGGGCGAGCGAGCGTTCGTACACGGCGACCACCTTCAGCCGCTTCGGTGTCCCGTCACCGAGCCGCAGCTCCACCGTCGAACCGGGCTTCAGCTCCAGGGACTGGGCCGTGTCCGCGCCCACCGCGACCGTACCCGCCCGGGCGAGTCCGGACAGGTCGCCGGCGACGACTCCGGGGTCGAGCGTGCCCGCGAGCCCCTCGGCGTCCACACCGAGGACGGGGAGCCGGTCGAGGCGCGGCGTGCCGGCCTCCGTGCGGGCCAGGACCACCGACGAGCGCAGCACGTCCGTGGCCGTCTCCACCCCCGGCAGCCGCCGCACCCGCTCCGCCGTCGTTCCGGTGAACGCGAGGTCGGCGGTGGTCGCGGCCCGTGCCTGCGCGGCCGCGGCCCGCTCCATCGTGGCGCCCGCCGAGAGCTGCACCAGCGCGAAGGAGGTGACGAGGACGACGGGGACGAGCGCGGCCCCGAGCCGGCGCGAGTGCGCGCCGGCACCGGCTGCCGTGAGCCGTCCGGGCGCGCCGCCGAACCACCGGAACGGCCGGTCGAGGACCGTCATCGCGGCCCGTGCGATCCACGGCCCGAGCAGCGCGCACCCGGCGACCAGGGTCACCGTGGCCGCCCCGGCAGCGGCGGCGGCCGCGGCGCCGCCCTGGACCGTGGCGGTGGCGGCCGAGCCCACGCCGAGCACGAGCAGCACGAGCCCGGCGACGCGGCGGACGCCGCCCTTCCCCGGGCGTCCCGGCCGGCGGGCCGCGAGGAGGACGACGAGCCGGGTGATGCCCACCACGAGCGCGGCGACGACGAGGACGGCAGCGAACAGCCAGGGCGGGGTGGGGAGTTCGAGGCCCTCCGGGACGACTCCGGTACGGGCCCGCAGCGCCGACCACAGCATCAGGAACGCCGGTACGGACAGGAGCGCGCCGAGCAGCGCCGCCGCACCCGCCACCCGGGTCACCTCCCGGCCCGCCGCGGCCCGCACCTGACGGGGCGTCGCGCCGACCGAGAGCAGCAGTTCCCGCTCGGCGGCGCGCTGCTGGAGGGCCTGCGCGACGAGCGAGGCGAGGACGAGGACGGCGACCAGGACGAGGGTCCCGGAGACGGCGGCGAGGAGCTGGAGGAGCTCCGCGCGCGCGGGCGGCGCGCCGAGGTGCTCGGCGCCGCCCCGGCCGTCCCCGGTGAGGGCCCGCAGCGGCTGCCCGGCGGCGGTGTCCCGGAGCCCGGCACCGTCCAGGGCGGCCCGTACGCGCGCGTGGAGGGTGTCCACGGGGACGCCGGCCTCGGCGAGGACCCCGACCGCGTCGACGGACCCGGGATGCCCGGCGAGCCGCCGCGCCTCTCCGGCCGTGACGTAGAGCGCGGCCGGCCCGTCGGCCACGCCGACGACCTCGCGCCCGGCCACGGTGTCCCCGACGGCGGCGCCGAGTCCGGCACCCGCGACGGTCTCCCCGGCCCCCCGGGGCTCGCGCCCGTCGGTCAGCCGGTAGGGGGCGAGCCGGGCCGCGTCCCAGGAGCGCCCGGGGTACGCGCGCGTGCCGGTGCCCGGAGCGGAGTCCGCGCCCACTTCCCGTACGACGAACGTGTCGTCCGGGACCGCTTCCCGCACTCCGGGGACGGCCCGCAGGACGTCGACGGCCGCGGCGGGGATCCGTACCCGCTCGGTCAGGCCCGCCGTCTCGGTCGTCGGCTCGCTGCCCCAGGGCGTGGCCGTCCAGCTGACCTCCTGGTCACCGGCGACGACGACGGGCGCGGCGGCGTACCGCTCCACGCGCGCGTGGCCGAGCCCGGCGGAGCCGAGCGCGAGGGCCAGCCCGCCGAGCAGCGCGGAGGTGACGGCGACGGCCGCGAACACGGCGGCCCACGCCTTGCGATGGGTTCGCAGCGACCGGGCGGCGAGCAGCCGCACGGCCGGATTCCCGACCCGGCGCCCGGCCGGATTCCCGAGGCTCACGGCCGGGTCCCCGCTGCCGCCCGAGGCCCGCTTCCCGCCCCGGCTCATCGCGCCACCGCCAGGTGCCGGCCGGTCTCGGCGTGAGCGCCGAGCGCCTCCCGTACGGCCGCCTCGTCCGGGCGGTCGAGGCGGCCGACGATCCGGCCCCGGTCCAGGAACACGGCCTCGTCCGTCCAGGTGGCGGCGACCGGGTCGTGGGTGACGAGGACGACCGTGCGCCCCCGCTCGTCGACGGCGCGGCGCAGCAGGGCGAGGACTCCGGCCGCCGTGACCGGGTCGAGGGCGGCGGTCGGCTCGTCGGCGAAGACGACCTCGGGCTCGTTGACCAGGGCCCGGGCGATCGCCACCCGCTGCCGCTGGCCGCCGGAGAGGTTCTCGGGCCGGTCCTCGGCCCGGTCGGCGAGCCCGACGGCGTCGAGACCGGCCAGGGCGCGGGCGTCGAGCGCGCGGCCCTCGCGGGCTCCGGCGAGGAGCAGCGGCAGGGTGACGTTCTCGCGCACGTTCAGGGCGGAGACGAGGTTGAGCGACTGGAAGACGAAGCCGATCCGGTCCCTCCGGAGCCGGGTCAGGCCGGCCGCCTTCAGGGTGGCGAGGTCGGTGCCCCCGATCCGTACCCTCCCGGCCGTCGGCCGTTCGAGTCCGGCCGCGCAGCGCAGCAGGGTGGACTTGCCGGAGCCCGAGCGTCCCATCACGGCCACGAACCGCCCGCGCGGCACGACCAGGTCGACCCCGTCGAGCGCGGGCGCCCCGCGTCCGTACGCGCGGCTCACCCCGTCCAGGGCGAGGGCGGCGCCGTTCTCCGTCACTGCTGTCGTCGTCATACCGGCAACGCTAGAAAAGCGCAGGTCACAGCGGTATGGGGCTGGCTTCCGGAGCGGGGGTGGAGCTAGCTCCACCCCCACGGGGCCTCAGCGGCGGCGGCGGGGGCCCTCGCCCTCGTCCTCGTGCGGGCCGAACAGCTCGTCCGCGAGGGTCGGCAGGTCGTCGAGCGGGGTCTCCTCCGCCCAGTCGGAGCGGCGGCGCGGCCGGCCGTTCTCGTCGAGCTGGGGCAGCTCCCGGGTCCGGTCGTTCGCGCCGTGCGGCTCGTCCCGCTCGTCGCGGAAGATGCCCGGCGGCACCCGGTCGGCGGGGTCGGACGCCCGGGCGTCCCGTACGGGGGGCAGCACGGCGGTCTCGTCGGCGGCCCGCGGGTCGCGGATCTGCGGCAGGACGGCGGTCTCCGCCTCCGGCTTCCGGGACGGCGTCTCCGGTGTGACGACCGGCGTCGCCACGGTGACCTCGTTCGGCGAGACGGTCTCCGCCTCCGGCTCGACGACCGGCGTCGCCAGGGTCACCTCGTTCGGCGAGACGGTCTCCGCCTCCGGCTTGACGACCGGCGTTGCCAGGGTCACCTCGTTCGGCGAGACGGTCGGCGCGTCCGGCTTCCCGGACGGCGTCTCCGGCTTGACCACCGGCGTCGCCACGGTGACCTCGTTCGCCGACACCTCGGCGGCGCGAGTGGCACGAGCGGCCCGCTCGGCGGCGGCCGTCCGTTCGGCCGCCGCGCGCTCGGCCGCGGCCGTCCGCTCGGCGGCCGCCTTCTCCGCGGCCTCCCGCTCCCGGGCGGCCTTCTCCCGGGCGGCCTTGGCCGCCTCGGCCCGCTGGGCGGCGGCGAGCTCCGCCGCGGCGCGCTCGGCGGCCGCACGCTCCGCCGCCGCCTTGGCAGCGGCCTCGGCGGCGATCTTCTCGGCGGCGGCCTTCGCCGCGGCCTCCTCGGCGGCCTTCGCCGCAGCGGCGGCCTCGGCCATCCGGCGGGCCTCCTCGGCACGGAGCAGGGCCTCCTCGGCCTTGCGCTGCTTCTCCAGGCGGCGCTCCTCGGCCTCGGCCCGCAGCCGGGCCTCCTCCTCGGCCTCCTTGCGGAGCCGCTCCTGCTCCTCCTGGCGGGCCTTCTCCTCGGCGGCGAGGCGCCTGCGCTCCTCCTCGGCGGCGAGCCGGGCCTCCTCGGCCCTGCGACGGGCCTCCTCCGCCTGCCGTTCGGCCTCCAGGCGGCGGGCTTCCTCCTCCTCGCGGCGCTTGCGCTCCTCCTCCTCGGCGCGGAGCTTGGCGAGCTGCTCCTGGCGCTCGCGCTCCAGCCGCTCCTCCTCGGCCTTGCGGGCGGCCTCTTCCTCCGCCAGGCGCCGGGCCTCCTCCTCCGCCTTCCGGCGGGCCTCCTCCGCGGCCTTCACCTCGGCCTCGGAGAGCGGCAGCATCCGGTCGAGCCGGTGGCGTACGACGGTGGTGACGGCCTCGGGCTCCTGGCCGGCGTCGACCACGAGGTAGCGGCTGGGGTCGGCGGCGGCGAGGGCGAGGAATCCGGCCCGTACGCGCGCGTGGAACTCCGGCGGCTCGGACTCCAGCCGGTCGGGCGCCTCGGTGAACCGTTCCCTCGCGGTCTCCGGGGAGACGTCGAGGACCACGGTCAGGTGCGGCACGAGACCGTCGGTCGCCCAGCGGGAGATGCGGGCGATCTCGGTCGGGGACAGGTCGCGGCCCGCGCCCTGGTAGGCCACGGACGAGTCGATGTACCGGTCGGAGAGGACGATCGCGCCCCGCTCCAGGGCCGGACGGACCAGGGAGTCGACGTGCTCGGCGCGGTCGGCCGCGTACAGCAGGGCCTCGGCACGGTTCGAGAGCCCCGCCGACGACACGTCGAGGAGGATCGAGCGGAGCCGCTTGCCGATCGGGGTGGCACCCGGTTCGCGGGTGACGACGACCTCGTGGCCCTTGGCGCGGATCCACTCGGCGAGCGCCTGGACCTGCGTGGACTTCCCGGCGCCGTCGCCGCCCTCCAGGGCGATGAAGAAGCCGGTCGGGGACGGTGCCTGGACCGGGTCGGAGCCGCGCAGCGCGTCGCGCAGGTCGCGGCGGAGCGGGACGCCCGCCCGGTCGTCGGTCTTCGCGAGGACCAGCGCGGCGACCGGAAGCAGCAGGGCGCCGACGAGGACGAGCGTGAAGGCGGCGCCGCCGTGCGCGAAGACGAACTCGCCGGAGGCGAGCCGGTGCGGCCCGATCGCGGCGGCGAGCAGCGGCGCGGCGAGCGCGCCGAGACCCATGGCGACACGCGCGGTGGCCTGGAGGTGCTCGGTGGTCCGGGCCCGGCGGGGCTCCTCGGTCTCCTGGTCGATCAGGGTGTGGCCGGTGTTCGCGGCGACCCCGGCCGCGTACCCGGCGAGGGCGGAGAGGAACAGCACGGTCGCCGTGTCCGGCACCAGGCCCATCGCGATCAGGGCGACGCCGGTGACGGCGGTCGCGAGGGCGAGCAGCCGGCGCCGCGACAGGACGGGCAGGACGGAGCCCGCGGTGCGGATGCCGACGGCGGTGGCACCGCTGAGCGCCAGGATCAGGAGGGCGTACGTGACGGGCCCGCCGCCCAGGTCGTAGGCGTGGAGCACGGCGACGGACGCGGCCGCGGCGATCGCCCCGGCGACGGTGGCGGAGGCGAGGACGAGCAGCGGCAGGGCGCCGGTGCGGCCCCTGCCCTCGTCGGAACCCTTCGGGGAGCCGTTCTCCGCGCCCTTCGGGGCCGACGGCCGGCGCAGGCCCTCCAGGGGCGAGCGGGGCCGGGGCGTCTCCCCGCCGGGCAGCGCCATGGCGTACAGGACGGTGACGGAGGCGGCGAAGAGTCCGGCGGCCAGGTACGAGCCGAGGGCCGCCTGGTGCAGCGAGAACCATTCGATCCCGGCGCCCAGCAGATTCCCGACGAGGGTGGCGACGAGCAGGGCGGCGGCCGCGGCGGGGACGGCGAGGAAGCCGGTCCTCAGGGACAGCCGGCGCAGCGCGCCGAGGTGGTCGGGCAGCGGCCGCACGGCCGCGCCCTCCAGGGGCGGCGCGGGCAGCAGCGCGGGCGCGGCGCCCTCGCGGCCGATGGTCCACAGGCGCTCGGCCGCACCGGCGACGAAGACGGTGCCGAGCAGGTACCAGAGGGCGTGGCCCGGGGTCCAGTCGATCCACAGCGGGGCGATCACGAGCAGCGCGATCCGCAGCCCGTCGGCGCCGATCATGGTCCAGCGCCGGTCGAGCGGGCCGGACGGTCCGGTGAGGGCGGTCAGCGGCCCGAGGAGGACGGCGCCGAAGAGGACCGAGGCGAGCAGGCGGGCGCCGACGACGGCGGCCACGGCGAGCGCGGCCCCCCGGTAGCCGCCCCCGAGCGCGCCCTCGGCGACCGCGGCCTGCAGGCCCAGGAGGACGAGGACGAGGAGGGCGAGGGCGTCACCGGTGCTGCCGACCAGGTGGGCGCTCCACAGCCTGCGCAGCGGCTGATGGCGCAAGAGGGCGCGTACGGCGCGTTCCCGGGAATCCGCGACGAGTGCCGCGTCGGAATCGCCCAGGCGGTCTGGCTGCTCTGCTCGCGTCATCCGTCCACCCTATCCGGACGGCCTTGCTCCCCGCGGCCCGCGCCCGAACAAACGTAGGGGGCGGGAGCCTCAGCTCCCGCCCCCTACCGCCCGCGCCGTGGACTACTCCGGCTTGGCCGCCGCCGTCTTCTTGGCGGCGGTCTTCTTCGCCGTGGCCGTCTTCGCGGTGGTCGTCTTCTTCGCGGCCGTCTTCTTGGCGGTCGTGGTCTTCTTCGCCGCCGTCTTCGTGGCCGTCTTCTTCGCCGCGGTCTTCTTCGCCGGGGCCTTCTTGGCGGTCTTCTTCGCCGGTCCCTTGGCCCGCTTCTCGGCGAGCAGCTCGTAGCCGCGCTCCGGCGTGATCGTCTCCACGCTGTCGCCGGTGCGCAGGGTGGCGTTGGTCTCGCCGTCCGTCACGTACGGGCCGAAGCGGCCGTCCTTGACGACCACGGGCTTCTCGCTGACCGGGTCGGTGCCCAGCTCCTTCAGCGGCGGCTTGGCCGCGGCCCGGCCCCGCTGCTTCGGCTGGGCGTAGATCGCCAGCGCCTCTTCCAGCGTGATCGTGAAGAGCTGCTCCTCGTCCGTCAGCGACCGCGAGTCCGTGCCCTTCTTCAGGTACGGGCCGTAGCGGCCGTTCTGCGCGGTGATCTCGACGCCCTCGGCGTCGGCGCCGACGGTCCGCGGCAGGGACATCAGCCGGAGGGCGTCCTCCAGGGTGACGGTGTCGAGGGCCATCGACTTGAAGAGGGAGGCCGTGCGCGGCTTCACCGCGTTCTTGCCGGTCTTCGGGGTGCCCTCGGGCAGGATCTCCGTCACGTACGGGCCGTAGCGGCCGTCCTTGGCGACGATCTGGTGGCCGCTGACCGGGTCGGTGCCCAGCTCGAAGTCGCCACTCGGCTTGGCGAGCAGTTCCTCGGAGTACTCGACGGTCAGCTCGTCGGGCGCCAGTTCGGTGGAGACGTCGGCCTTCTGGTAGCCCTCCTGATCCTTCTCACCGCGTTCGATGTACGGGCCGTACTTGCCGACGCGGAGCATGATGCCGTTGCCGACGGGGAAGGAGGAGATCTCGCGCGCGTCGATCGCGCCGAGGTCGGTGACGAGCTCCTTGAGACCGCCGAGGTGGTCCCCGTCGCCGTTCCCCGCGTCCGCGGCACCGCCGCCGGACTCGCCCTCACCGAAGTAGAAACGCTTCAGCCACGGCACGGACTGGGCCTCGCCCCGCGCGATGCGGTCGAGGTCGTCCTCCATGCGGGCGGTGAAGTCGTAGTCGACGAGCCGCCCGAAGTGCTTCTCCAGGAGGTTGACCACGGCGAAGCTCAGGAAGGACGGGACGAGCGCCGTGCCCTTCTTGAAGACGTAGCCGCGGTCGAGGATGGTGCCGATGATCGAGGCGTACGTCGACGGGCGGCCGATCTCGCGCTCTTCCAGCTCCTTGACCAGCGAGGCCTCGGTGTAGCGGGCCGGCGGCTTGGTCGCGTGGCCGTCGGCGGTGATCTCCTCGGCGGTCAGCGCGTCGCCCTGGGCGACCTGCGGCAGGCGCCGCTCGCGGTCGTCGAGCTCCGCGTTCGGGTCGTCGGCCCCCTCCACGTACGCCTTCATGAAGCCGTGGAAGGTGATCGTCTTGCCGGACGCGCTGAACTCGGCGTCGCGGCCGTCGGTGGCGGTGCCGCCGATCTTCACCGTGACCGAGTTGCCGGTCGCGTCCTTCATCTGGGAGGCGACGGTCCGCTTCCAGATCAGCTCGTACAGCTTGAACTGGTCGCCGGTGAGGCCGGTCTCCGCCGGAGTGCGGAAACGATCACCCGAAGGCCGGATCGCCTCGTGCGCCTCCTGCGCGTTCTTGACCTTGCCCGCGTAGACGCGCGGCTTCTCCGGCAGGTAGTCGGCGCCGTACAGCTGCGTGACCTGCGCCCGGGCCGCCGCGACGGCGGTGTCGGAGAGGGTCGTGGAGTCCGTACGCATGTAGGTGATGAAGCCGTTCTCGTACAGCTTCTGCGCCACCTGCATGGTCGCCTTCGCACCGAAGCCCAGCTTGCGGCTCGCCTCCTGCTGGAGGGTGGTGGTCCGGAAGGGGGCGTACGGGGAGCGGCGGTACGGCTTCGACTCGACGGAGCGCACCGAGAACGCGGTCTCGGCGAGCGCCGCGGCGAGCGCCCGCGCGTTCTGCTCGTCCAGGTGGAGCACGTTCTCGGTCTTCAGCCGGCCGTCGGCGCCGAAGTCACGGCCCTGCGCAACGCGCTTGCCGTCGACCGTCGCGAGGCGCGCGACCAGCGAGGACGGGTCGGAGGCGTCACCGGAGCGGCCGGTGCCGAAGGTGCCGGTGAGGTCCCAGTACTCGGCGGAGCGGAAGGCGATGCGCTCGCGCTCCCGCTCGACGACGAGGCGGGTGGCCACCGACTGGACGCGGCCCGCCGAGAGCTTCGGCATGACCTTCTTCCACAGGACCGGCGAGACCTCGTAGCCGTAGAGACGGTCGAGGATGCGGCGGGTCTCCTGGGCGTCGACCATGCGCTGGTTCAGCTCGCGCGGGTTGGCGACGGCCTCGCGGATCGCGTCCTTGGTGATCTCGTGGAAAACCATCCGGTGGACCGGGACCTTGGGCTTCAGGACTTCCTGGAGGTGCCACGCGATGGCCTCGCCCTCGCGGTCCTCATCGGTGGCGAGGAAGAGCTCGTCGGACTCGGCGAGCAGCTCCTTGAGCTTCCTGACCTGCGCCTTCTTGTCGGCGTTGACGACATAGATGGGCTGGAAGTCGTGCTCGACGTCGACGCCGAGGCGGCGCACCTCACCGGTGTACTTCTCCGGCACCTCGGCGGCGCCGGAGGGGAGGTCGCGGATGTGCCCGACGCTCGCCTCGACGACGTAGCCGGGGCCGAGGTAGCCCTTGATCGTCTTCGCCTTGGCAGGCGACTCGACGATGACGAGTCGGCGGCCGCCGTGTGCGGTCTCGCTGGTCGGGGACAACTTCGCTCTTCTCTCCGGATCGACACTCTCTGGCACGTACGGCACTGGCACGCACGGCAGCGGCACGGACGGTGACGCTCCCGTCGCTGCGGAGTGTGACGGTACAACCCGCCCCCGTGTCAAACGGCGAAAGCCCGCAACGGCCACTCGAACGGTAACCCGAGTCCTGGCATTCCTGCCGCCCGGACTCCCGGTCGGGCGGGGCGGGCGTCCCGGCGGGTGCCGTCATTGGAGGGGTCGCGGGCGGAGCCGGCGGAGGGGATCAGAGGCGGCCGAAGCACCAGAGGCCGAGGGCCAGGAAGGCGGCGCCGGAGAGGCTCGTCAGCGCGACCGCGGTGCGCGGGGCGACCCCGTGCGCCACGGGCTCACGGTGCAGCGTCCGCACGGTGGTCCACAGCAGCAGCGCGCCTCCGAACAGCGTGAACGCCGCCCCCGCGAAGATCGCCGGCCCGCTCTCCATGCCCGTACCCCGTTCCGTTCACGTGCGGTGTTCGCCTCTCGGGGCCGAGGCTGACACCCCTGGGAGTCGTGGGCGCGAACTCCGGGTGAACGGCGTGGGCCGTCCCGTGCCCGGTTCACGAAGATGGCCGGTAGTGACCCACTCCTCACCGCTCGTCCGCCTCGCCGGTCACAGCCGTCCGAGGAGGTCACAGCCGTCCGAGGAGTCCCGCCGGCCGGTCACGCCGGTCACGCCGGTCACGCCGGTCACGCCGGTCACGCCGGTCACGCCGGTCACGCCGGTCACGCCGGTCACGCCGGTCACGCCGGTCACATCGTGTCGAGCGTGGCCCGGCGCCGGCTCCCCCGCTCGAAGGCGGCGAGGAGGACGACGGCGAGCAGCCCCCATCCGGCACCGACCGCGAGCTCGGCCCCGAGAAGGCGCCCGTCCAGGCCGCCGCCGGCGGTGAGCCCGCGCGCCGCGTCCGCCGCGTGCGTCAGCGGCAGCAGGTCACCGGCGGTCCGCATCCACCCGGGCAGCGTCCCCCGGGGCACGGCGGCGCCGGTCAGGAGCAACAGCACGGAACTGGCCACGTTCGACACCAGGAACACGTCGCGGAAGCGCAGCCCGAGCGCCCCGAGCGCGAGCCCGAAGGCCGAACAGGCACCCGCCGCGACCAGCAGCACGAGACCGAGCCCGGGCAGCGCCCCTGCGGACACGGGCAGCCCGAGGACGAGCGCGGCGGCGGTGAGCACGAAGGCACTGACGAACAGCCCGTTGAGGACGTACGGGAGGGCTCGCCCGAGCCACAGCGGGACCCGGTGCCGGGGGGAGAGCAGGACGGCCCCGAGCGTGCCGTACCGGCGCTCGTTGGCGACGGCCATCGTGCCGCCGTACACGCAGGAGGCGGAAGCTGCGAGGACGGCGTTGCCCACGAGGTGGAAACGATCGTCGGCGACGCCCAGTTCCCTGCCGAGGAAGACGAAGAAGAAGACCTGGAGCAGCGGTCCGACCAGCAGTGTTCCGATGAACATGGGCGGGGTCGTCCAGTTGAACAGGGCGCGGTAGGAGATCGCCCCGCCGACCACCAGCAGCCGGGAGAACGCGTGGAAGCGGAAGCCGAGGGATCGGCAGCGGAAGCGGAACATCCGGGGGTGGCCTTTCAGGCGAGGGCGAGGGTGGCCGCGGCGCGGGCCCGGCGCTCCACCCGGCCGAGGACGAGGACGGCGGCGAGGGCGTATCCGGCGCCGAGCGCGGCGGCGGTGAGCAGCGGTGTGATCACGTCCCCGCCGGAGGTCGCCGCGTGCACGGCCCGCGCGCCCCAGGTCGTGGGGAGTGCCCAGGAGACCGGGTGGGTCCAGGCGGGCAGCACGGTGACGGGGACGAGCAGCCCGGACAGCAGCCAGACCGGCGTGTCGAGCGGGTTGGCGAGGGCGTTGGCGTTCCGCAGGAGGACGAAGGTGGCGGCGAGGAGGAGCCCCATCATGCCGAGCGCGAGGACGCACACCGGGACGGCGACGAGGAAGAGCAGCGGGTGGGCGAAGTCGAGCGGCACGCCGAAGAGCAGCACGCCCCACAGGACGGTCGCGCCCATCGCGTACGTGCCGATGACGGCGGTCGCGAGGGTGATCGGCAGGAGGACGAGCGCGAGCGGGGTCGGTGCGACGACGAGGGTCTCCAGGGTGCCGAGCCACCGCTGGTTCTGCACCGCGCCGCCCGAACCGAAGAGGACCGAGCCCCAGATGCCCATGAGTCCGGCGCCGACGGAGGCGGTGAGCAGCCGGTCCGGGTCGCCCGCGGCGCGGAACAGATAGACGGCGAGGGTCGCGTAGACGAGCGGGACGAGGACGGCGAAGGTGATCTCGATCGGGGAGCGCGACATGTACGAGACGTGGGTGCGCACCCCGACGCCGATCAGGCGCAGGACGCGGATCACGCGGGCACCCCTTCCGGCGCGGCGGAGCCCGCCGCCTCCTCGACGATCGCGATGTAGGCGTCCTCCAGGGAGGGTTCGCGGCTGACGACCCGCCCGAGCCGGACGCCGTCGAAGGCGGCGAGGACGGGCGCGTGCAGCTCGGCACCGCGGTCCGTCTGCACGCTCACGGTCTGGACCGCGCCCCGGTCCTCGACGGACGCTCCCCGTACGCCGGGCACCCGCCGCACCCGGTCGATGACCTCGTCGCCCGCCCCGTACGCCTCGATGTCGAGGACGTCCCGGTCCCCGACGCGGGACTTGAGGCTCCCGGGAGTGCCGAGGGCCCGGATCCGGCCGCCCGCGATGACGGCGATCCGGTCGCAGAGCTCGTCGGCCTCGGCCATGTAGTGGGTGGTGAGGAGGACGGTGGTGCCGGCGGCGGCCAGGTCGGCGACCGTGCGGCGCAGGTCGCGGGCGGCGACGGGGTCGACGCCGATGGACGGCTCGTCGAGGAAGAGGACGTCGGGGTGGTGGAGCAGTCCGCGGGCGATGTGGAGGCGCTGCCGCATGCCGCGCGAGTACCCCTCGACGCGCTCCTTCTCCCGGCCCACCAGTCCGACCAGGTCGAGGAGTTCGGCGATGCGCCGCTTCTGGTCGCGGGCGGCGACGCCGTACAGCTCGGCGAAGTAGCGGAGGTTGTCGAGGGCCGAGAGCCGGTCGTACAGGCCCCGGTCGCCGCCGAAGACGTACCCGATCCTGCGGCGGACGGCGACGGGGTCGCGCGCCACGTCGTGGCCGAACACCCGGGCCGTGCCGGAGGTCGGCAGGAGCAGGGTGTTGAGCATCTTGATGGTGGTGGTCTTGCCGGCGCCGTTGGGCCCGAGGAGGCCGAACAGCTCCCCCGGCTTCACCTCGAAGGTGACCCCGCGCACGGCCTCCGTCTCGGTCCGCCGGGACCTCGGCCATCCGGTCCTGCTGGTGTAGGTGCGGCGCAGCGTGTCCGCCTCGATTGCGAGCATGCGCCGGACGTTAGGAGCCGGCGGAGGGGCCGGGCCATCGATTCGGGAGGCCCCGAATCGACGGGCCACGGCCACGGGCCCGCACGGGTCGGACCTGGTGTCCGACGGCGCGGGCGACGCCCTCCTCGTCAGGCCACGGCCGCGAGGACGCCTTCCCCGGCGAGCAGCGCGAGCAGCGAACGGCCCGTGTCCGTGAGCTGGTAGTACACCGAGCGCCCGACGCGGTGGCGGGTCACGACACCGGCCTCGGCGAGGACCGACAGGTGCTCGGAGACCGTGCTGGGCGCGAGGCCGAGCCGGTCGGCGAGACCGGCCGTGCTCAGGGGCCCGCCCAGCTCGCGCAGGACCGCCGCCCGGCCCCGGCCGAGCATCAGCCCGAGCCGGTCCTCGGCGACGGGTTCGGCCGGTTCGCGCAGCGCGGCGGCGCCCCTGGCCTGGAAGCTGAGCGCGAACACCTCGGGGTCGTCGGTCGAGTACAGCCGGCAGCCCTCCGCGAAGACCAGCGGCACGAGGACGAGCCGCCGCTCACCGGGGGCGTACTCCGTGTCGATGTGCTTGGTCAGTTCGAGTACGGGAGGCTGCCACCGCCCCCGCGTCTCCAGGCCCGCGAAGAGCGCGTCGACGCCCTCGGTCGCGAACGTCCTGGCCCGGACGAGCACTTCGTCCTCGACGAGCCGGCGCATCGTCGGCCAGTACGGCTCGATCGCGCCCTCCCAGTACGCGGCGTACGCGTCGGCGAGCGCCGCGCAGGCGGCCTCCGGGTCCTTCAGATAGGGCTGCACGAAGGGCGCGTCGGCCGTGCCGGGGTAGCACTCGGCCACCTGGGCGCGGACGAACGCCGGGTCGGTCGCCCGCAGCGCGGCGATCTCCTCGTGGACGTGGACCGTGCCGAACGGGCGGGGCAGCAGGAAGTCGGAGACCTCACGACGCCCCTCCTCGAACAGGTCCCACAGCGGGCGGAGCCTGTCGTCCTCGCGCCACACCTCGCGCGCCTGCCCCACCCACTCCTGGTACGGCCAGGAAGGGCGGCGCCGGGGCAGCGCGAGGTGCATCGCGCAGAACGCGTCGCGCAGCGGGCTGATCGCGATCCTCGTGGCCCCCAGCGAGGCCTCGTCCAGCTCGACCCGTATCAAGCACCGCTCCCCTCGGCCGTGAGCGGCTCGGTCACGGGCAGCAGGAAGCCCTCCTCGACGAGCAGCCGGATCGCCTGCGGGGTGCGGTCCCGCAGCACGACCGGGTCCTCGCCCATCAGCTGCCCGATCGCGTCGAGGATGCGGCCCGCGCTGAGCGTGCCGTCGCACACGCCGGCGAACCCGGCGCCGACGTGGTCGACCCGGGTGGCACGGCGCATGCCCCGGTTCTGCCGGAGCACCACATGCTCCGGGTCCTCGGCGCCCGGCAGACCGACCTGCTCCTGCACCACCTCGGGCGCGAGGGTGAACCGGTCGGCGAGCAGTGCGGCGTCGTCGTGGCCGCGCAGGTAGTCCTGGCGCTCGAAGTGGGCGAGGACGGTGGGGCCGAGGGGCTGCTCGACGGGGTGCGGCCACTCCTCGACGACGATCGAGGGCTCGACCGCGCCCGAGGCCACGGCCTCGGTCCGCCGGATCGTGATCCAGCCGAAGCCCACCGCGCGGGTCTTGCTCGCCTCGAACTCGTCCAGCCAGCGGTCGTACGCCGCCCGGTAGGCCTCCGGGTCGCCGCGGTGGTCGCCGCTGTCCCGCAGCCACAGCTCCGTGTACTGGGTGATGTCCTGGACCTCGCGCTGCACGATCCAGGCGTCGCAGCCGCGCGGCACCCAGGACCGGAGCCGCTCCTGCCACTCCTCGCCCTCGACGTGCTGCCAGTTGGCGAGGAACTGGGCGTACCCGCCGTCGTTGAGCCGCTCCCCGGCCTGCTGCACGAGCGTGCGGCACAGGTCGTCGCCGCTCATCCCGCCGTCCCGGTAGGTGAGCCCGGCGCCGGGGGAGATCACGAAGGGCGGGTTGGAGACGATCAGGTCGTACGTGTCGCCGTCGACGGGCTCGAAGAGCGAGCCGGTCAGCAGCTCGGCCTCCCGGGCCCCGGAGAGCGCGAGGGTGAGCCGGGTGAAGTCCAGGGCACGCGGGTTGAGGTCGGTGGCGGTGACCAGGGTGGCGTGCTGGGCGGCGTGCAGCGCCTGGATCCCGGAGCCGGTGCCGAGGTCGAGCGCGGAGGAGACCGGCGTACGGACCGTGATGCCGGCGAGGGTCGTGGAGGCGCCGCCGACGCCGAGGACGACCCCCTCGTCCTTCTTCCCGATCCCTCCGGCGCCTCCCACGGCGCAGCCCAGGTCGGAGACGATGAACCAGTCCTCGCCGTCCGGTCCGCCGTACGGCCGGACGTCGACCGTGGCGAGCACGGTGTCGTCCTCGCGGACCACCCAGCCGTCGGCGAGGGCCTCGTCGAGCGGGAGCGCGGCGGCGGCCCGGTCGGCCGCGACGGGCTCCTGGAGCAGGAAGAGCCGGACGAGGGTCTCCAGCGGGGAGTCGCCGCGGGTGGCGCGCAGGGCGGGCACGGTCTCGCTGCGGGCGAGCGCCGCGTAGGCCGGGGCGCCGAGCCGGTCGAGCAGTCCGTCGGCGGTGAAGTAGGCGGCGAGCAGGGCCTCGCGCAGACGGGCGGCGTGCGCGGGCACCGGGAGGCGGGGAGGCAGGCTGGTCGTACTCACCGCTCCATTGTGACGGCCGCCACCGACATCCGGGCGGCCGACCCGGCGGCATGCGGCGGATCGCCGCCACCGCCGGGCCGATCGGGCCCCGGGCCCTACTCCTCGCTCTTGCCGGCCGTGGACTTCTTGGTCGGCTTGGCGGACGGCTTCTTGGTCGAACCCGAGGACCCGGAGTCGGAGTCCGAGTCCGAGTCGGAGGTCGATCCGGAGTCCGCGGTGGAGCCGGAGTTCGGGGAGGCGGAGGTCTTCGGCGGGACCGCGGCCGTGGGCTTCTGGCAGCCGGGCTGCTTGGCCATCGCCTGGCCCAGCTCGCCCTCCTCCAGCTTGGACAGGGCGTTCTGGTCCATCTTCTCGATCTTGGTCAGGCCGTCCGCGACGCCCTGGAGACCGTCCGCGAACTTCTGCTGGTTCGTCGGGTCCAGCGCGTCGACCTGCTTCTTGAGCCCCTCGTAGGCCAGCGCGGTGGCGTTGAGCTCCTTGATCGCGTCCTGCTGGACCTTCTCGCCGTTCTCGACGGGCGGGGCCCCGGCGGCCTCGACGGCCTTGGCGAGGGCGCGGTCGGCGTTCGCGATGTCCTGGAACGCCTTCGAGTCGGCGGCCTGGATCTCTGCAGGCTTGCTGTCCGCGGCGGTCGAGATGATGATCTGGTGGGCGTCGGCCCGCTTCTGGATCTGAGGCTTCGCCTGGTCGCAGAACGTCTTCGCCCAGTCACCCACCTTGTCGCCCTCGTCGTCGCTGCAACCGGACAGCGCGAGCACCAGTACCGCGCCGCCGGACAGTGCGGCCGCAAGCTTCTTGTTCAACGGATCGGTCCCTTCCAAGGCTCTCGGCCCCGGAACATACACGCCGAACGGGCTACTTCCACCTTTCGTGCGACGGATTCGTCCCATGTTGCAACCTTTTGAACCAAGGGAGGAGCCCCCCGAACACCCGGGAAACGCCCGGGAATGAGACGGACGACACGTCAGGATTCACGCCGGACATCGCGTCAGGAGCTGCGACGGACATCACGTCAGGAGACCGCCACCGAGCGCCTCTTGGAGACCCGGACCGCGCCGACCACGACAAGGAGCGCGACCGCCGCGACCGCCGTCCGCAACCCGGCGCTCGCGTCGCCGCCGTAGCTGAACCGCACGACCGCCGGGGCGATCAGCAGCGCCACCAGGTTCATCACCTTCAGGAGCGGATTGATCGCCGGGCCCGCCGTGTCCTTGAACGGGTCGCCGACCGTGTCCCCGATGACGGTCGCCTCGTGCGCCTCGCTGCCCTTGCCGCCGTGGTTCCCGTCCTCGACCAGCTTCTTCGCGTTGTCCCAGGCGCCACCGGAGTTGGCCAGGAAGACCGCCATCAGCGCGCCCGTACCGATCGCCCCGGCGAGGTACGCGCCGAGCGGGCCGACACCGAGCGCGAAGCCGACCGCGATCGGGGCCATCACGGCGAGCAGTCCGGGCGTGGCGAGCTCGCGCA
This sequence comes from Streptomyces tanashiensis, assembly GCF_014648895.1. Taxonomy (GTDB): domain Bacteria; phylum Actinomycetota; class Actinomycetes; order Streptomycetales; family Streptomycetaceae; genus Streptomyces; species Streptomyces tanashiensis. The sequence goes on along the minus strand of NZ_BMRZ01000005.1, from coordinate 286,240 downwards.
GCGCGTCCTTGGTGCAGATGTCGACGACCCGCCCGTACTCCGGCTTCTCGGTGAAGGTCATGATCCCGGGGTGCTCGCGGAACTGCCGCCGCACCTCGTAGACGACCGATCCGGCCGAGCGGGACACGGCGTTGATCGCGAGCCCCGAGAAGAGGAAGACGACTGCCGCGCCCAGGATCAGCCCGAAGAGGTTGTTGGGCTGCGAGATGTCCATCGAGAGTGTCAGCTCGCCCGCCCTCACGCCGAACTCCCCGACGTCGGCGACCGAGGTCGCGATGGCGTCCCGGTACGAGCCGAAGAGCGCCGAGGCCGCCAGGACGGCGGTGGCGATGGCGATGCCCTTGGTGATGGCCTTCGTGGTGTTGCCGACGGCGTCGAGGTCGGTGAGGACCTGCGCGCCCGCCCCCGTGACGTCCCCGGACATCTCCGCGATGCCCTGGGCGTTGTCGGCGACCGGGCCGAAGGTGTCCATGGCGACGATCACGCCGACCGTGGTGAGGAGCCCCGTCCCGGCGAGCGCCACCGCGAACAGCGCCAGCATGATCGAGGCGCCGCCCAGCAGGAACGCACCGTAGACGGTGAGCCCGATCAGCAGGGCCGTGTAGACGGCCGACTCCATGCCGAGCGCCACGCCCGCGAGGACGACCGTCGCGGGACCGGTGAGCGAGGACTTCCCGACGTCCCTGACCGGCCGCCGGCTGGTCTCGGTGAAGTAGCCGGTGAGCTGCTGGATGAGCGCGGCGAGGACGATGCCGAGGGCGACCGCGACCACGGCGAGGACCCGCGGATCGCCGCCGTGCTCACGGATGCCCGGCTCCGTGACGCCTTCGAGCTCGGCGTACGAGGACGGCAGGTACGCGAAGGAGACGACGGCGACGAGCGCCAGCGAGATCACCGCCGAGACCAGGAATCCACGGTTGATCGCGCTCATCCCGCCGCGGTCGGCGCGCCGCGGGGCGACCGTGAGGATGCCGATCACGGCGGTGACCACGCCGATCGCCGGCACCATCAGGGGGAACGCGAGACCGTGGTCGCCGAAGGCCGCCTTGCCGAGGATGAGCGCCGCGACCAGCGTCACGGCGTACGACTCGAAGAGGTCGGCCGCCATGCCGGCGCAGTCGCCGACGTTGTCGCCCACGTTGTCGGCGATGGTGGCGGCGTTGCGCGGGTCGTCCTCGGGGATGCCCTGCTCGACCTTGCCGACGAGGTCCGCGCCGACATCGGCGGCCTTGGTGAAGATCCCGCCGCCCACCCGCATGAACATGGCGATGAGCGCGGCACCGAGCCCGAATCCCTCCAGGACCTTGGGCGCGTCGGCGGCGTAGACGAGGACGACGCAGGCGGCCCCGAGCAGCCCGAGGCCGACCGTGCACATGCCGACGACCCCGCCCGTACGGAACGCGATCCGCATGGCCCGGTGCGCGACCTCGTTCAGGTCCCTCTCGGGTTCGCCCGGCGCCGGGGTGGCCTCCCTGGCCGCGGCGGCGACCCGCACGTTGGCCCGTACGGCCAGCCGCATGCCGATGTAGCCGGTGAGCGCCGAGAACAACGCCCCGACCAGGAAGAACAGCGAACGACCGGCGCGCTGCGACCAGGTGTCGGCGGGCAGCAGCATCAGCAGGAAGAACACGGCGGCCGCGAAGACGGCGAGGGTCCGCAGCTGCCGCGCGAGGTAGGCGTTGGCCCCCTCCTGCACGGCGGCGGCGATCTCCTTCATCTTCTCGGTGCCCTCACCCGCCGCGAGCACCTGACGGATGAGGATCCGGGCGACGACCAGCGCGGCGAGAGCGACGGCCGCGACGACGATCACGATCGTCCGGTTCCCGCTCGTGAGCACCGCCGCGGCGAGAGATGTGGGGTACATGGGGACGGATCATAGGGAGACGAACCGGTACAGACGGGGATGCACCAATTCGTGGGCGAGGACACCCGGCACAGCAGAAGAGGCCCCGCGATGCGGGGCCTCTTCTGTTCGTACGTGCACGTGTACGAGCACGGGTCAGGACCGGACGTCCACCAGTCACCCTGGAACAGGGCTCAGGACAGGACGTCCGCCGCGCTCACCGGCCAGCTCATCCGGATCGTGCCGCCGTCCTCTCCGGCGCTCACCTCGACGTCGTCGACGAGTCCGCGGATCACCGCGAGACCCATCTCGTCCTCGCCGTCGGCGTCGTCGAAGTCCTCGGCCGGGGCCGAGGCCCGCGCGCCGGGGACACCGGCGGCATCGGCCGCCGCCACCCCCGCACCCGGCACCTCGTCGCCGACCTCGATGGAGAACGTCTTCTCCTCCTCGGTCAGGACGACCCGGATGGGGGTCGTGACGTCATTGCTGCGGTGCAGCCCGACCGCACGGGAACAGGCCTCACCCACAGCGAGACGCACCTCGTCGAGGACCGCCTCGTCCACGCCCGCCCGGCGCGCGACCGCTGCCGCCACCAGACGGGCCGTGCGGACATGCTCGGGCTGAGCGCTGAAGCGGAGTTCAACGGTGGCCATGCGAACCCCCTGGGCTCAGTCGACGGCGTTGACGGCCTCGTCGACCGAGGTGTGGATCGGGAACACCTTGGTGAGACCCGTGATCCGGAAAATCTTGAGAATGCGCTCCTGGTTGCAGACCAGGCGCAGCGAGCCCTCATGGGCGCGAACACGCTTCAGGCCACCGACGAGCACACCCAGGCCGGTGGAGTCGAGGAAGTCCACGCCCTCCATGTCGACGACCAGGTGGTAGCTGCCGTCGTTCACCAACTCGACCAACTGCTCGCGCAGCTTGGGCGCGGTATACACATCAATCTCGCCACCGACCTCGACGACCGTACGGTCACCACCAGCGCCGGACACATTGCGAGTCGACAGGGACAGGTCCACGGATCCTCCAGCACCTTGCTATCGGGCGATCGTCCCCTCGGGTCTCCGGGGCGGAGCCGAGGAACGGAACGCCAGCCGCGATGGCATTCAATCACTTACCAGCAGCCATGCACGACGCCTTGGAAGCATTGTCCGTCATGGCAGTGACACACTCGGTGCCGATGGCCAAGAATCACCGCCCCCGTCGTCCGGCCGGGGAAACGGGCAGCCGCCCCTCTCCCGGCATGGTCCTCGACCGGCTCTCCTCGGGCGAGAGCCGGGCCGCGCGCATCACTCATACGGAGCACATGCCCGCCCGGGAGGGTCGCCATGCCGTCTGGCCGCACCGCATCCGTCCGGAGGTCATCGCGGCGATCGAGGCGGCCGGGATCGAGCACCCCTGGGCGCACCAGGCGGAGGCCGCCGAGCACGCCCTGGACGGCGAATCCGTGGTGATCTCCACCGGCACCGCCTCGGGCAAGTCGCTCGCGTACCTCGCCCCGGTCCTCAGCACCCTCCTGGACGGCTCCGAGGCCCCGAACGGCCGCGGCACCACCGCCCTCTACCTGGCGCCCACCAAGGCCCTCGCAGCCGACCAGCGGCGCGCCGTGCGGGAACTGGCCGCCCCGCTCGGCAACCGGATCCGCCCCGCCGTCTACGACGGCGACACGCCGATCGAGGAACGCGAGTGGGTCCGCCAGTACGCGAACTACGTGCTGACCAACCCCGACATGCTGCACCGGGGCATACTCCCCTCCCACCCCAGGTGGTCCTCCTTCCTGCGCTCCCTGCGCTATGTCGTGATCGACGAGTGCCACACCTACCGGGGCGTCTTCGGCTCCCACGTCGCCCAGGTGCTGCGCCGCCTGCGCCGGATCTGCGCCCGGTACGGCTCCGAACCGGTCTTCCTCCTCGCCTCGGCCACCTCCGCCGAACCGGCCCTGGCCGCCGGCCGCCTCACCGGCCTGCCGGTCACCGAGGTCTCCGACGACGCCTCCCCGCGCGGCGAGCTGGTCTTCGCCCTCTGGGAGCCGCCGCTGACCGAGCTGCACGGCGAGCGCGGCGCGCCCGTACGCCGCACCGCCACGGCCGAGACCGCGGACCTGCTGACCGACCTGACCCGGCAGGGCGTCCGCTCGGTCGCCTTCGTCCGCTCCCGGCGCGGCGCCGAGCTGATCTCGGTGATCGCCCAGGAACGGCTGGCCGAGACCGACCGCGCGCTCGCCCGCCGCGTCGCCGCCTACCGGGGCGGCTACCTGCCCGAGGAGCGCCGCGCCCTGGAGCGGGCGCTGCACTCCGGCGAGCTCCTCGGCCTGGCCGCCACGACCGCCCTGGAGCTGGGCGTGGACGTCTCCGGCCTGGACGCCGTCGTGATCGCCGGCTACCCGGGCACCCGGGCCTCCCTGTGGCAGCAGGCGGGCCGCGCCGGCCGCTCGGGCGAGGGCGCCCTCGCGATCCTGGTCGCCCGGGACGACCCGCTGGACACCTTCCTCGTCCACCACCCGGAGGCGATCTTCGAGCAGCCGGTCGAGACGACCGTCCTGGACCCCGACAACCCCTACGTCCTCGCCCCCCATCTGTGCGCCGCCGCCGCCGAGCTCCCGCTGACCGAGCCGGACCTGGCCCTCTTCGGCCCGGCCGCGCCCGGCCTGCTGCCCCAGCTGGAAGGGGCCGGCCTGCTGCGCCGCCGCTCCACCGGCTGGTACTGGACCCGCCGCGAGCGGGCCGCCGACCTGACCGACATCCGGGGCGGCGGCGGCAGCCCCGTCCGGATCGTGGAGGCAGGCACCGGCCGCCTCCTCGGCACGGTCGACGAGGCCGCCTCCCACACCGCCGTCCACGAGGGCGCCGTCCACCTCCACCAGGGCCGCACCTATCTGGTGCGGGAGCTCGACCTCAAGGACTCCGTGGCCCTCGTCGAGGAGGCCGTCCCGCCGTACTCCACCACCGCCCGCGACACCACCTCCATCACCGTCCTCGAGACCGACACCGAGATCCCCTGGGGAGCCGGACGCCTCTGCTACGGCTCCGTCGAGGTCACCAACCAGGTCGTCTCCTTCCTGCGCCGCCGCCTCATCACCGGCGAGGTGCTCGGCGAGACCAAGCTCGACCTGCCGCCCCGCACGCTCCGCACCCGGGCCGTGTGGTGGACGGTCACCGAGGACCAGCTCGACGCCGCCCGGATCACCCCGGAGATCCTCGGAGGCGCCCTGCACGCCGCCGAGCACGCCTCCATCGGCATGCTGCCGCTCTTCGCCACCTGCGACCGCTGGGACATCGGCGGCGTCTCCGTACCGCTCCATCCCGACACCCTGCTGCCCACCGTCTTCGTGTACGACGGGCATCCGGGCGGCGCGGGCTTCGCCGAGCGCGCCTTCCACACCGCCCGCGCCTGGCTGACGGCCACCCGCGAGGCCATCGCCTCCTGCGAGTGCGAGGCGGGCTGCCCCTCCTGCATCCAGTCCCCGAAGTGCGGCAACGGCAACGATCCGCTCCACAAGCGCGGCGCCGTCCGCCTCCTCACGGAACTCCTGAGGGAGGCCCCGGAGGCCCCGCCCGCGACCTGACCTCCGGCCGGTACGGACCGCGCACGACCCGGGCGGTCACCTCCGAGACCCCGTCCCGAACCGCGCACCCCACCAGCTCGGCTCCCTGCGCGACGGCCACCCGCGAGGCGCCGGCGCACGCCTCGGCCTCACCCCACAGGGCCCGGTCGGCGGCGGCGAGAGCGGCCAGGTCGGCGGCCCCGCCGGCCCGGTGCCGGGCCGCCACCGCCTGCCCGAGCGCGAGCACCACCCCGAACACCACGCACAACGCACACGCCGCAACCGCCGCCCACACGGTCGCCACCCCACGATCACCCCCCATGCTCCCCGGCCCGGCCCGGCCCCGGACCGAGCCTGGGCCTGGGCCTGGGCTCGGGCCCGCGGCCCGACCGGGCTCCCAGTCGGCCGACAGCCCCTCCTTCCCAGCCGCGCCCCGGAGACCGACCCGCCCCACACCGGGGTCCACCGGGGGAGCCGCTCGCCGGGCCGCCCGTCGGGTCGTGCTCCGGCCCGCGTCACGGGGCCACCGGCGGGTCCGGGGGCGGGTGGCCCCGTCCTCGGCGGCCGTCACGGCGCTCCTCCGGCCGGCGCGTCCTCCGCGAGGGCCGCCGCGCCGGCTCTCAGGGTGACTCCCATGCCCCGGGGGCCCGGGGCATCGGCCTCCACCGTCACCCGCCACAGCTCGCCCTCCCTCGCCACCGACACCCGTGCGCCCTCGGGCGCGGCGGCCCGGGCGGCCGCCTCGGCCGAGGCCACCGGCTCCGATCGGGCCGCCGCCCGCGCCCCCGCCCGCGCCGCGTCCACGCACCGGATCTGCGCGGCGGCCGCGGCCAGCGCCCAGAGCAGCGTCACCGTGAACAGCGCGAGGACAGGCAGGACCATCGCCGCCTCAACGGTCACGAAACCCCGGTCAGAACGGCGCATCGAGAGCCTTCCCGATCACCGATTCCAGCGCCCCCGAGACCGCCCCGCTGGTCACGATCTTGTAGAGCACGGCGGCGAACGCCGCCGCGGCGATCGTCCCCACCGCGTACTCGGACGTGGTCATCCCCTCGTCACGGCGCGCCGCCGCCCGCCGCGCCCGCAACCAGCCGCCGAGCCGTGCCCTGACCCCCATGCCGATCGCCTCGTCCCGTCCTGCCATGTCCTGCCGTACCTCGCCGTTCTTCGTCATGTCGCCCTGCTTCGTCATGTCGCCGTTCCTCGTCCTGTCTCGTCGCGTCGTGCGTGTCGTGTCGTGTCGTGTCGTGTCGTGTCGTGTCGAGCCGTGTCGCCGGAGTCATCCGTCCAGCAGTCCCGCCGCGAGGCCGATCACCACCGGAGCCACTCCCACCGCCAGGAAGGCGGGCAGGAAGCAGAGCCCCACGGGCGCGCTGATCAGCACCTGTGCCCGGCGTGCCCCAGCCGCCGCCGCGCGGGCGCGGGTGGCGCGCAGGGCGGCCGCGTGCCGGGCGACGGCCTCCGCCGCCGGCGCTCCCGAGGAACCGGCCCGCTCCATGCAGCGGGCCAGCCCCTCCGCGCCCGGTATCGCGCCGAACCTCCCCCACACCTCGGCCGGTTCGCCGCCGAGCCTCAGCTCGGCGGCCGTGCGGGTCAGGCGCTCGCCGAGCGAACCGCCCAGGGACCGGCCCACCGCCTCCGCCGCCTCACCGGGCCCGGCCCCGGATGCGGCGCAGGCCGCCAACAGATCGGCGGCGAGCGGAAGATGACGCACCGCCTCCTCGTCACCTGCCGGCGGCGAGACCCGCCGCGCGGCCCTCCACCGCACCGTGGCGGCCACCAGAATCCCGGCGCACAGGCCGCCGAGCACTCCGAACAGCACCCAGCCGATGCCCACCCCCGCGAGGGGCGCCGCCCAGAGCCGCACCCACGGCGGCAGCCCGCCGCGGGCCTTGCGCCGTCGCGGTTCCGGGTGCGCGAGGAGCGTCCCCGCCCGCCGCCGCGTCCGGCGTGCCCGCAGGCCACGCAGCACCTCCACGACGCCCTGTGCACCCAGGGCGACGGCCAGGAGCGGAAGGCCCGCCGCCCGAAGGACGTCCAGCGCGTGTCGCGCCCCTTCCTGGATCACGACCGCTCTCCTCCCCGTACGATCCGCGCGGCCCACCACAGTCCGGCCGCCTCCAACGCCCCGCCCACGACCAGGCAGCCCAGGCCGGCCGGGGTGTGCAGCAGCACGCGGAGCGGGTCGGCTCCCAGCGCGGCACCGAGGGCGAGTCCGGCCGCCGGCAGCAGCGCCAGGACCGTCACCGTGGCCCAGGCGCCGGCCAGTTCGGCCCGCAGGCGGTCGCGCTGCTCGTGGTGGTCCCGCAGGGCGGCCTCCAACCGGTCGAGCCCGGCGGCCAGACCCGCGCCTCCGTCCACAGCCACCTGCCAGCAGGCCGCCATGCCCGCCAGCCCGTCGGCCCCGTCCTGCCGGGCCGCTCGTCTCAGCGCCTCCGGCACGTCCCCGCCGAACCGGGCCGCCGCCAGCACCGGGGCCTCCGCGGCGCCGAGCGCGCCCGTCTCCCGGGCCGCGAAGGACAGCGCCTGCGCGGGCTGCCATCCGGCCCTCAACTCCCCGACGACCGCCCCACACAGGGCCACCACCCGCTCGGCCCGCGTCTCCCGTTCCTTCCTGCGCCCGGAGGCCCGAAGACGCCGTCCTACCAGGGGCACCGCGAGCGCCCCCGCCAGCAGCGGCAGCGGTGACGCTCCGAGCAGTGCGAGGACTCCCGCCACCGGCAGGCACAGCCACGCACGCCGCCTCCACAGCACGGCCCGCCACCGCGCGGCCACCGCCCGCCATTCCCCACCGCTCGGCCCGCCGTGAACTCCGTCCGCGAGCACCGCCCGTGCCCGGTCCGCGCCGCGCCTCCACTCGGCCGCCCACGCCAGGGCGAGCACCGCGCAGAGCGCCGCCGCCGCATGTGCGGCGCCCCGCACCTGCACCAGTTCCACCGTCACCGCGCTCCCCCTCCGATCAGCGAACTCAGCCGCTCCCAGCCCCGCTCCCGCTCGAAGCCGGCCGCACCCCACCGCAGCGCCGGCACCGTCCGGACCAGCCCGTCCCGGTCCCGCTCCAGGACGTGCGCCTCGGCGATCCGTCGCCGCCCGTCCCGGTCCCGTACGACATGCAGCACGGCCGACAGACCCGCGCCCAGCTGGCTGTGCAGGGCGGCCCGGTCGAGCCCGGCCGCCGTCCCCAGGGCTTCGAGCCGTGCCGGAACGTCCGCCGCCGTATTGGCGTGGACCGTTCCGCAGCCGCCTTCATGGCCCGTGTTGAGAGCGGCGAGCAGGTCCACGGCCTCGCCGCCTCTGACCTCGCCGACCACCAGACGGTCGGGGCGCATCCGCAGCGCCTGGCGGACCAGGTCCCGCAGGGTGACGAGTCCGGCGCCCTCCTGGTTCGCGGGCCGCGCCTCCAGGCGCACCACGTGCGGGTGGTCCGGCCGCAGCTCCGCCGAATCCTCGGCGAGCACGATCCGCTCCCGCTCCCCCACGAGCCCCAGGAGCGAGGCGAGGAGGGTGGTCTTGCCCGTCCCGGTACCGCCGCTGACGAGGTAGGACACCCGCGCGTCGATCAGGGCCCGCAGGATCGGGGCGCCGCCCGGTGGCACGGTGCCCGCCGCGACCAGCTCCTCCAGGGAGAAGGCGCGTGGGCGGACCACCCGCAGGGACAGGCAGGTCGAGCCGACCGCGACCGGCGGCAGCACCGCGTGCATCCGGGTGCCGTCGGGGAGTCTCGCGTCGACCCAGGGCCGGGCGTCGTCGAGCCTGCGCCCGGCCACCGCCGCGAGGCGTTGCGCGAGCCGGCGGACGGCGGCGGCGTCGGGGAAGGACACCGGGGCCCGCTCCAGGCCGGTGCCCCGATCCACCCACACCCGGTCGGGCGCCGAGACCAGGACGTCGGTGACCGCCGGGTCGGCGAGCAGCGGCTCCAGCGGGCCGGTGCCGATCAGCTCGCACCGCAACTCCTCCGCCGCGCCGAGCACTTCCGCGTCGCCGAGCAGCCTCCCCTGGGCGCGCAACGCCGCCGCCACGCGCGCCGGGGTGGGCTCGGCCCCGCTCGCCGCGAGGCGCTGCCGCACGGCGTCGAGAAGCCCCGCGCCGTCGCCCGGACCCCGGGCCGCGACCCCTGCCCCGGTCATGCCGCACCACCGGGCACGAGAGCCCGCTCCCAGAAGGCGGCGCAGAACCGGCCGAGGGGCCCCCGGGGCTCGGCACCCGGCGGCACTCCCGCGTCCTGATCGGACACGATCCCCGGGTCGTAAGGGAGTTCACCGGCGAGCGGCAGCCGCAGCGCGTCGGCGACCCATCGCTCGTCGAGCCCCACCGCGTACGGCCCGCGAACCACGGCGCGCAGGTCGCGCACGGCCGGGCCGATCGTCGAGACCATCCGGTGGGCGGCCGCGACGGCCCTCAACTCCCCAGGCACGACGAGCAGTCCGAGGTCCAGCTGGGCCAGGGCCTCCGTGACCGACGGGTCGCTCCCGCGCGGCAGGTCGACCACGACGGCCCCGCCCCTGCGCCGCGCGGCGGCGAGGACGGACCGCACGGCCTCGGGCGGCACCGGCGCCGCCGGCTCCCTGCCCCAGCTGAGCACCCGGACCCCGCGCACCGACGGCAGCGACTCCTCCAGGGCGCCGCCCGCCAGACGGCCCTTAGAGGCGGCGAAGTCGGGCCATCGTCTGCCCTCCTCGCGCTCGCCGCCGAGCAACACGTCGAGCCCTCCGCCCAGCGGGTCGCCGTCGACGAGCAGGGTGCGGTGCCCGGCCCTCGCGGCGGCCAGCGCGAGACCGCAGGCCAGGGTGGAGGCCCCCGCACCGCCGCGGCCGCCGACGACGCCGACGGTCAGCGCCGGCCTGCCCACCCCTTCGGCCGCGTCGGCGAGGCGGTCGACGAGGAGGCTCTCGGCGCCCGGGAGGCTCAGCACGCTCTCCGCGCCGATCTCCACCGCCAGCCGCCACAGCCCGGGATCGTCCCGGTCACGGCCGACGAGGAGGGTCCCGGGCCGGCGCACGGCTCCCCGGCAGCGGGCCGCGGCGTCGTCGCCGACCAGGACGAGCGGCGGGTCGGTCCAGCTCGCCCGCCGCTCGGGCACCCGGTGGTGCACCTCGGGCTCGACCCCGGCGGCGGCACACAGTCGCAGGAGGTCGTCGAGCAGGCCGAGATCCTCGGTGACGATCAGCGGCCCGGCCCGGCGCGGCCCGTCCGCACCCGGCACGCCGGCCCCCGGCGAGCCCGCTCCGCGCGGCTCCGGCCCCCGCAGGCTCCGCACCCACGGCGCCGAACCGCCTGTCGTACCCCTGGCCCCGGAAGTCCTGGATGTCTCCACGACACACACCCCTCTCGTGATTCCTGCCGTCCGCGAACTTCGCGACAGGAATCACCGTGGGGCCGTCTCGGAAATCGTGCCGATCTTGCCGAAAAACTGTGGATAAGCGAGGGGCTGTGAATAACTTCGCCACTCCTCCGGGGACTGTCCGGAACGCAGTCCGCCGATTACTGTGAGTGATGAATCGAGGGCCGGGCGGGGCCCCGGTCGGCTCATGACCGAAGAGCGGAAGGAAGGGAGCAGGCGATGACACACAGGGCCGAAATGGCTCCGGACATGCGACGACCCCAGCCGGGGGGGAGAGCTGGGGTCGTCTCTCCGGCCGACTCGGGGGGGGAGGAGCCGGACCGGGTTAGCACGGTCGCGAACGATCCGTGACTTCCATGGTGTACCCGAGAGCCTTCTCAGGCAAACCCACGCGCCCCAGCGTACGCCGAATGGCGGGCACCTATGCTCGGGCTTGTGGAAAACCACTCCTTGCCGCGCACAGCCGCCTTCTTTGACCTGGACAAGACGGTCATTGCGAAGTCATCGACGCTGACCTTCAGCAAGTCCTTCTACCGGGGCGGACTGATCAGCCGCCGCGCCGCCCTGCGGACGGCCTACATCCAGTTCGTCTTCCTGGCGGGCGGAGCCGATCACGACCAGATGGAGCGGATGCGTGAATATCTTTCCGCGCTCTGCAAAGGCTGGAACGTCGCCCAGGTAAAGGAGCTCGTCGCCGAGACCCTTCACGATCTGATCGACCCGATCATCTACGACGAAGCGGCCTCCCTCATCGAGGAGCACCACGCCGCCGGCCGCGACGTCGTGATCGTCTCGACCTCCGGCGCCGAGGTCGTCGAGCCGATCGGCGAGATGCTCGGTGCCGACCGGGTCGTCGCCACCCGGATGGTGGTCGGCGAGGACGGGTGCTTCACCGGGGAGGTGGAGTACTACGCCTACGGGCCGACGAAGGCGGAGGCGGTCCGGGAGCTGGCGGAGTCGGAGGGATACGACCTCTCGCGCTGCTACGCGTACAGCGATTCGGCGACCGACATCCCGATGCTGGAGGCCGTCGGCCACCCATACGCCGTCAATCCCGACCGGACGCTGCGCCGTGAGGCCGTGGCACGGGAATGGCCGGTTCTCGCCTTCGAGAAGCCGGTCCGCCTCAAGCAGCGGCTGCCCGAGTTCCGGATGCCGCCCCGTCCCACGCTCGTCGCCGCAGCGGCCGTGGGAGCGGCGGCGGTCGGAGCCGGACTCGTCTGGTACGCCGCCCGGCGCCGGCAGGCCGCCCTCGCCCAACGGCTCGCCGGGGACTTTGCCCGAATTTGAGCTGCCCGCAGAGAAGTGGAGCCAGCACTTTCGCTTCCACCCGGACAGGAGTAGAAAGGAATCAGGCCCGCGAGACCGAGGACATCCGAGAGGATCACCTGTTGAGCATGAAGGCCCCACGGACCTAGCACCGAAACCGGGCACCCACGCGACGTCGACCCGTCGATTACGGGCCAGCCGCACCAGGCCACGGGCAAAGTTCCCGGCCTGATGGGCACATATCGAGGACGCTTGGTAACTGGGTGGAAGTGCCAGCGGCGGTACCAGGACTGGTGCCGCCGCAACCCATGTCCGGCCCCGGCGAGGAGCCCGCGCGCAAGTGCCGGACCCCTCGCGAACTAGGCCCCGCGCAGGAAACCCCGTCACGCGAGAGCCGGGTCCCGCGCACAGACCAGCCACCCGGACCGGCCCGCGACCGACCGATGGAAGTGGGGGGCTGTCAGGCGGCGCCGCGCTGGAGTGCCTCGCAGACGGCCGTCGACTCCCGGACACCCAGCTCGACCGAGCGCCCGCAGTGCGCGATCCAAGCGCCGACGCCCTCCGGGGTGCCCGAGAGGTACCCGTCGAAGGCGGCCAGGTACGCGGCCCGGCCCTGTTCGGCGTGGCCGACCTCGGCCGGGCAGATCGCCTTGGGGTCGAGGCCGCTGCCGACCAGCGCGATCCGCTCCGCCGCCCGCGCGACCAGGCCGTTGTACGAGGTGAAGGGGCGCAGCGCGAGCAGCTCGCCGTGCACGACGGCGGCCGTCACGAGCGCCGGGGCCTCGCTGCCCGCGACGATCAGCTCGGCGAGCCCGTCGAGCCGCCCCGCGACCTCGGCGGGCGTCGGCAGCGGAGCGTCGATGAAGGGCTCGTCGACCGTCTCGCCGTCCAGCCGGGGCCGGCCGACGAAGTCGCCGGGACCGGTACCGCCCGGGACGCCCGCGTCGCCGGCGGCGACCAGGTGGAGACGGGCGAGCACGCGCAGGGGCGACTGGCGCCAGATGGAGAGCAGCTGCCCGGCCTCGGCGCCGAGGCGCAGGGCAGCGCCGACCGTGCGCGCCTCGGCGTCGGCGCTGAAGTCGGTGCGCCGGCGGACCTCTTCCAGGGCCCAGTCGGCCCCGGACAGGGCAGCCGAGCCGCGCGCGCCGCGCAGGGCCGCCTCGGAGGAGATCTCGTTGCTGCGGCGGCGCATCACGCGGTGGCCGTAGACCCGGTCGACGGCCTTGCGTACGGAGTCCACCGCTTCGGCGACGCCCGGCAGGGAGCCGAGGGCGGCCAAGGGGTCAGAGGCGTGCGTACTCATAAGTAGGGAGGCTACGCGCCCCGGGGGCCCACCCCACGATGGAGTGGTCTTCTTCACGCAGCTTGACCACGCGCCGCGATCGTGCCGCTACCCTAGGTGAACATGAAGATCGCTTTCGTGGGGAAGGGCGGCAGCGGCAAGACGACGCTGTCCTCGCTCTTCATCCGCCACCTCGCCGCCAACGAAGCACCGGTCGTCGCCGTGGACGCCGACATCAACCAGCACCTGGGCGCCGCGCTCGGCCTGCCCGAGGCGGAGGCCGCCGCGCTGCCCGCGATGGGGGCGCATCTGCCGCTCATCAAGGAGTACCTGCGGGGCAGCAACCCGCGGATCTCCTCCGCCGACACGATGATCAAGACGACGCCGCCCGGAGAGGGTTCGCGGCTGCTGCGGGTCCGTGAGGACAACCCGGTGTACGAGGCGTGCGCGCGTCCGGTGCGGCTCGACGACGGCGAGATCCGGCTGATGGCGACGGGGCCCTTCACGGAGTCGGACCTCGGGGTCTCCTGCTACCACTCGAAGGTCGGCGCGGTGGAGCTCTGCCTCAACCACCTGGTCGACGGGGTGGACGAGTACGTGGTCGTCGACATGACGGCGGGTTCGGACTCCTTCGCCTCCGGTCTCTTCACCCGCTTCGACATGACCTTCCTGGTCGCCGAGCCGACCCGCAAGGGCGTCTCGGTCTACCGCCAGTACAAGGAGTACGCGCGGGACTTCGGCGTGGCGCTCAAGGTCGTCGGCAACAAGGTGCAGGGCCGGGACGATCTCGACTTCCTGCGCGAGGAGGTCGGCGAGGACCTGCTCGTGACGGTGGGGCACTCGGACTGGGTCCGCGCGATGGAGAAGGGCCGCCCGCCGCGCTTCGAGCTCCTGGAGGCGGAGAACCGCATGTCGCTCCAGGCCCTCCAGGACGCGGCGGACGACTCGTACACCCACCGCGACTGGGAGCGCTACACGCGCCAGATGGTCCACTTCCACCTGCGCAACGCGGAGAGCTGGGGCAACGCCAAGACGGGGGCCGACCTGGCGGCGCAGGTCGACCCCGGGTTCGTGCTGGACGAGGGGCTCGCGGTGCCGCAGTTCGGCTGAGGCGACCCGCCCGTGGCCGACGGCGACCAAGCCCGACGCGGCACCGCCGACAGCCGACGGCGACCAAGCCCGACGCGGCGCCCCCGCAGTCCGGCGGACGAAGCCCTGAACGGCACTCCGGCGCCCGGCCGGCAGGGAGGCCCCGGGGCCGGGCCGGTGGTGCGGGCCGGCCCCGGGGGCGTGGTGGGCGGAGGGGTCAGTGCCGTGCTGCCGGCTTGGTGGCCGGGGCGCCCGCCGGGGCCGCCGGCTGCGGGGCGAGGAAGCCCTTCCAGCCGTCCGCCGGTGCCTCGCCGACCTTCAGGGTGCGCATCTTGGCGATGACGTCGGGGTCCTGGGCGTCGAGCCAGTCGGCGAGCTGGCGGAAGGAGACGCACTTGACGTCCTTCTGCACGCAGACGGTGGCGATGGTCTCCTCGATGGCGCGCATGTACGTGCCGCCGTTCCAGGACTCGAAGTGGTTGCCGATGATCAGCGGCGCGCGGTTGCCCCGGTAGGAGCGCTCGAAGGCCTGCACCAGGCCGTCGCGCATCTGGTCGCCCCAGTACTTCTGCTGGGAGGGGTCGCCCTGGGTCGTGCCGGGGGACTGGTTCACCAGGAAGTTGTAGTCCATGGAGAGCGTCTGGAAGGCGCGTCCGGGGACGGGCACGAGCTGCATCGACAGGTCCCAGAGGCCCAGGTCCTTCTTGGGCCAGATCTGGTCGTTGACGCCGCTGGTGTCGTAGCGGAAGCCCATCTGCGCCGCCGCCTGGACGAAGTTCTTCCGGCCCTCCAGGCAGGGGGTGCGGGCGCCGACGAGCTCCTTGTCGTAGTCGAAGGGCAGCGGCTGCTCGGAGCGCAGGCCGGCGTTCGTCTTCCAGTTCTTGACGAAGGACTTGGCCTGGTTGATCTCGCTCTTCCACTCCTCGACCGACCAGTTGCCGACGCCGCCGTCCGCACCGCAGAAGTGGCCGTTGAAGTGGGTGCCGACCTCGTTGCCCTCCTGCCACGCGCCGCGCAGTTCGCGAACGGTGGCGCGGATGCCCTCGACGTCGTTGAAGCCGATGTCGGAGCGGCCGGGGCTGTGCTGCGGCGGGTCGTACAGCTCCCGCTTCTCCTCGGGCAGCAGGTACACGCCGCTGA
The DNA here is from genome assembly GCF_014648895.1 of Streptomyces tanashiensis. Lineage (GTDB taxonomy): Bacteria > Actinomycetota > Actinomycetes > Streptomycetales > Streptomycetaceae > Streptomyces > Streptomyces tanashiensis. Next base: position 270,729 of record NZ_BMRZ01000005.1, on the reverse strand, counting down.
GGAAGTACGTCATGGTGGCGTCGTACTTCTTGCCCACCGAGCGGAAGTGGGAGAACAGCTTCTGGCTGTCCTCGCCCGCGCCGTCCCACGAGAAGACGACGAACTGCGGCGGGGTCTCGCCCGGCTCGAGCTTCTTCCAGACGGGCTGGTGGGGCTGGGCGCCGGTGAAGGCGGTCGATCCGTCGCCGATCAGCCGGGGCGCGGTCTGCGGGGCGGCGGCCGGGCCCTTCTTGGCGCCCGTGCCGCCCGGCGAGCCCTTCGTGGCGGTGCCGCCGGAGCCCGAACAGCCGGCGAGGCCGGTGGCGAGAGCGAGGGTGACGGCGCCGACGGCGAGCGCCTTCCTCCGGACGGTGGTCGTTCTGCGGGCGGCTGACATCCGCGCACCTCTCCTCAGATCCTCGGATTTCACTACAAGCGATTTCCGTACAAGCGGCGTCAACCTCGCACCACGAGGACCGAGGAGCGTCAACGACAAGCGGCGTGCGCACGTTCTGTCACCGGATCCGGTGAATCATTGCCCTGTTTGCCCCGAAAATAGTGCCGCAGTCTTTACTCTCCATTACTATCCATTTACCGAGCGTTGATCTCCCCTCTCCGGAGGGGGCGCCGGGAATCCCGCCGCTGCACCCCGCACGAGCCGCGACCGCGCTGCCCCGGAGGAGACGGGAACATGACCCTCTGCACCCCTGCCCGCACGACCAACAGGCCTCGGATCCAGCGGCCCCACAGCCCGCCGGAGGGGCCCCGCCGTTTCCGCGTCGCCGGCGCCGACCTCTCCGCGTCCGTCGCCGTCTTCCTGATCGCGCTGCCGCTCTCACTCGGCATCGCACTCGCCACCGGAGCCCCGCTCCAGGCCGGCCTGGTGGCCGCCGCCGTCGGCGGCCTCGTCGCCGGCCGGTTCGGCGGCTCCCCGCTCCAGGTGAGCGGCCCCGCCGCCGGACTCACCGTCGTGACCGCCGAGCTGATCCAGCGGTACGGCTGGCGCACCACCTGCGCCATCACCGCCCTCGCCGGCCTCACCCAACTCGCCCTGTCCGCCCTGCGCGTGGCCCGCTCGGCACTCGCCGTCTCGCCCGCGATCGTGCACGGCATGCTGGCCGGCATCGGCGTGACCATCGCCCTCGCCCAGCTCCACATCGTGCTGGGCGGCACCCCCCAGAGCTCCGCCGTGGACAACGTCCTCGGGCTGCCGGCCCAGTTGGCGCACGCCCAGCCGGCCGCGCTCGTCATCAGCGCCCTCACCGTGGCCGCGCTGCTGTGCTGGCCCCGGCTGCCCGGCCGGGCGGGCCGGCTCGCCCGGAAGGCCCCGGCAGCGCTCGTCGCGGTCGCCGGGGCGACGGCCGTGGCCGCCCTCGCCGGACTCGCCGTGCCCCGCGTGGACCTGCCGTCCTGGAGCAGCCACGCGCTGCCGGGCCTGCCCGAGGGTCCGGTCCTCGGCATCGCCGCCGGGGTGCTCACGATCACCCTCGTCACCAGCGTGCAGTCGCTGCTGTCGGCCGTCGCGGTCGACAAGCTGGTCGCCGCCCGCGGGGACCTCGGCCGGGGCGTCCCGCGCTCCGACCTCGACCGCGAGCTCGCCGGACAGGGCGCGGCCAACGTGCTCTCGGGGGCGCTCGGCGGCCTCCCGGTCGCCGGTGTCGCGGTCCGCAGCGTCGCCAACGTCTCGGCGGGCGCGGTGAGTCGCGCCTCGACCATGCTGCACGGCCTCTGGGTCGTGCTCGCGGCGCTGCTGCTCGTGCCGGTGCTCGACCTGATCCCGCTGCCCGCGCTGGCCGCGCTCGTCATGGTGGTCGGCATCCAGATGGTGAGCATCACCCACATCCGTACGGTCACACGGCACCGTGAGGTCGTCGTCTACGCGGTGACGCTGACCGGCGTCGTCCTCGTCGGGATCCTGGAGGGCGTCGCCCTGGGCATCGCCGTGGCCATCGCGGTCGCGCTGCACCGGCTGGCCCGCACCCGGATCACCCGGGAGGAGCGGGACGGGCGCCAGCTGCTGCACGTCCGGGGCCAGCTGACCTTCCTCGCCGTGCCGCGGCTCAGCCGGGCCCTGCACCAGCTGCCGCGGGGGTCCGACGTGGTGGTCGAGCTGGACGGGTCCTTCATGGACCACGCCGCCTACGAGGCGCTGAGCGACTGGACCGCGGGGCACCTCGCCCACGGCGGGACGGTCGAGACGACCGGCCCCTCCGGGGTCCGGATCGCCGAGCCGGCCCCGGTCACCGCCTCCGCCTCGCACCCGTGCTGCCGCCCCTGGACGCCCTGGCACAACCACCAGTGCGGCGAGAAGCCCACCGGGACCACCGAAGCCGGCGAGACCACGGAGACCACCGAGACGAGCCGGACCGCCGAGCCCAGACGGACGACGGGGCTGCACCTGGCGAGCGGCATCGGCAAGTTCCAGCGGAACACGGCACCGCTCGTGCGGGACGAGCTCGCGCGGCTCGCACGGGAGGGACAGCGTCCCTCGCAGCTCTTCCTGACGTGCGCCGACTCCCGTCTCGTCACCAGCATGATCACCTCCAGCGGCCCCGGTGACCTCTTCACCGTGCGCAACGTCGGCAATCTCGTCCCGCTCCCCGGCGAGGAGAGCGGGGACGACTCGGTGGCGGCGGCGATCGAGTACGCGGTGGACGTGCTGCGGGTCGAGTCGATCACCGTCTGCGGCCACTCCGGCTGCGGCGCGATGCAGGCCCTGCTGAGCGGCGGCCCGGACGACCCGCCGACCCCGCTCCGCCGCTGGCTGCGTCACGGTCGGCCCAGCCTGGAGCGGATGGCGAGCCGGCGGCACGCCTGGGCGCGGATCTCCGGGCGTCTTCCGGCCGACGCGGTCGAGCAGCTCTGCCTGACCAACGTGGTCCAGCAGCTGGAGCACCTGCGGGCGTACGAGCCGGTGGCGCGCCGGCTGGCCGAGGGCACGCTCACGCTGCACGGCGTGTACTTCCATGTGGGCGAGGCGCAGGCGTACCTCCTCTCCGGTACGGACGAGGTGCACAGCTACGACGACGTCTTCACCCAGGTCATGCCGACGGGCCACCTGGAGTCGGCGCGCGCGTCCTGAACCTTCCGGTCCCCCCGGCCGTGAGACTGTGTGGCCCCTTCTCCCACCGCTCGGGAAGAAGGGGCCACCGCACGTCAAGCCACTCACAGGTCTAAACCAATTCCCTGGAGGCTCTTGTCACCCGGGCATCTGACTGATGAGCTATGACGCGGGACACATACGCACAGAGGACGCCCTGGGAAAGGGAGATGTCGTGAGCAACGAATCCTTGGCCAACCTGCTCAAGGAAGAGCGGCGGTTCGCGCCGCCCACCGAGCTGGCCGCGGACGCCAATGTGACGGCGGAGGCGTACGAGCAGGCCAAGGCGGACAGGCTGGGCTTCTGGGCCGAGCAGGCCAGGCGCCTGAGCTGGGCCACCGAGCCGACCGAGACCCTCGACTGGTCGAACCCGCCGTTCGCCAAGTGGTTCGCCGACGGCGAGCTGAACGTGGCGTACAACTGCGTCGACCGGCACGTCGAGGCCGGCCTCGGCGACCGGGTCGCCATCCACTTCGAGGGCGAGCCCGGCGACAGCCGCGCGATCACCTACGCCGAGCTCAAGGACGAGGTCTCCAAGGCCGCCAACGCCCTGACCGAGCTGGGCGTCCGCAAGGGCGACCGGGTCGCCGTCTACCTGCCGATGATCCCCGAGGCCGCCATCACGATGCTGGCCTGCGCCCGCGTCGGTGCCGCCCACTCCGTGGTCTTCGGCGGCTTCTCGGCCGACGCCGTCGCCTCCCGCATCCAGGACGCCGACGCCAAGCTGGTCGTCACCGCCGACGGCGGCTACCGCCGCGGCAAGCCGAGCGCCCTCAAGCCGGCCATCGACGAGGCCGTCGCCAAGTGCCCGCAGGTCGAGCACGTCCTCGTGGTCCGCCGGACGGGTCAGGACACCGCCTTCACCGAGGGCCGCGACGTCTGGTGGGACGACATCGTCGCCCGTCAGTCCACCGAGCACACCCCCGAGGCGTTCCCGGCGGAGCACCCGCTCTTCATCCTCTACACCTCGGGCACCACGGGGAAGCCGAAGGGCATCCTGCACACCTCCGGCGGCTACCTCACCCAGGCCGCCTACACCCACCACGCCGTCTTCGACCTCAAGCCGGAGAGCGACGTCTACTGGTGCACCGCCGACATCGGCTGGGTCACCGGACACTCGTACATCGTCTACGGCCCGCTGGCCAACGGCGCGACGCAGGTCATGTACGAGGGCACCCCGGACACCCCGCACCAGGGCCGGTTCTGGGAGATCGTGCAGAAGTACGGCGTCACGATCCTCTACACGGCGCCCACCGCGATCCGCACGTTCATGAAGTGGGGCGACGACATCCCCGCGAAGTTCGACCTGTCCAGCCTCCGCGTGCTCGGCTCGGTCGGCGAGCCGATCAACCCCGAGGCCTGGGTCTGGTACCGCGAGCACATCGGCGCGGGCAAGACCCCGATCGTGGACACCTGGTGGCAGACCGAGACCGGCGCGATGATGATCTCGCCGCTGCCGGGCGTCACCGAGACCAAGCCGGGCTCCGCCCAGCGCCCGCTGCCGGGCATCTCCGCCACCGTCGTGGACGACGAGGCGAACGAGGTCCCGAACGGCGGCGGCGGCTACTTGGTGCTCACCGAGCCGTGGCCGTCGATGCTCCGCACCATCTGGGGCGACGACCAGCGCTACATCGACACGTACTGGTCCCGCTTCGAGGGCAAGTACTTCGCCGGTGACGGCGCCAAGAAGGACGACGACGGCGACATCTGGCTGCTCGGCCGGGTCGACGACGTCATGCTCGTCTCGGGTCACAACATCTCGACGACCGAGGTCGAGTCGGCCCTCGTCTCGCACCCGTCGGTGGCCGAGGCGGCCGTCGTCGGCGCCGCCGACGAGACGACCGGTCAGGCCATCGTCGCCTTCGTCATCCTGCGCGGCACGGCGAGCGAGGACGACAACCTGGTCGCCGACCTGCGCAACCACGTCGGCGCGACGCTCGGCCCGATCGCCAAGCCGAAGCGGATCCTGCCGGTGGCGGAGCTGCCGAAGACCCGCTCGGGCAAGATCATGCGCCGTCTGCTGCGCGACGTCGCGGAGAACCGCGAGCTGGGTGACGTCACCACCCTGACCGACTCCTCGGTCATGTCGCTCATCCAGACCCAGCTGCCGGCCACGTCCAGCGAGGACTGACCTCCCCCGTACGGCATGAACGCCCGCCCCGAGCCGCTCGGGGCGGGCGTTCGCGTACCCCCTCCGCGTACCCCGCCCACACCCCGCCCACGACCCCGCCCGAGTGCTCCATCCCGACGGGACGAAAGGGGCGAATCTCCCTAGAGTGAATCCCGCCGGACACACCCCGATCTCGTTAGGTAAAGTAAGGACCGCGTCAGGAACGCGACAGAAAGACCTAGGTGAGCCGGGAAGTCTGGTCGGCATGTGCTTCGCCCTGCCTGCCCGACGGAGGTCCCCCACGTGTCCGAGTCCACCGACCGCAAGTTCCTCGGCCGCCTCTCGCTGCCCGAGCGGCGGTACCTCGCCGACGCGCTGCGCACCGAGACCGTCGGCGGCGTGCTGCTACTCCTCGCCGCCGTCGCCGCCCTCGTCTGGGCGAACAGCCCGCTCAGCGCGAGCTACGAGACCGTCAGCGACTTCCACATAGGCCCCGCCGCCCTCGGCCTCGACCTGTCGATCCAGCACTGGGCGGCCGACGGCCTCCTGGCGATCTTCTTCTTCGTCGCCGGCATCGAGCTCAAGCGCGAGCTCGTCGCGGGCGAGCTGCGCGACCCCAGGGCCGCCGCGCTCCCCGTCGTCGCGGCGCTCTGCGGCATGGCGGCCCCCGCCCTCGTCTACGCCCTGGTCAACGCCCTCGGCGGCGGCTCGATGGACGGCTGGGCCGTGCCGACCGCGACCGACATCGCCTTCGCGCTCGCCGTCCTCGCCGTCATCGGCACCTCGCTGCCGTCGGCGCTGCGCGCCTTCCTGCTCACCCTCGCCGTCGTCGACGACCTCTTCGCGATCCTGATCATCGCGATCTTCTTCACCAGCGACCTGAACTTCGCCGCGCTCGGTGGCGCCGTCGCCGGACTCGTCGTCTTCTGGGTACTGCTCCGCAAGGGCGTCCGCGGCTGGTACGTGTACGTGCCGCTGGCCCTGGTCATCTGGGGCCTGATGTACAACAGCGGCGTCCACGCCACCATCGCCGGCGTCGCCATGGGCCTGATGCTCCGCTGCACCACCCGGGAGGGCGAGGAGCACTCCCCCGGCGAGCACATCGAGCACCTGGTCCGGCCGCTCTCGGCCGGCCTCGCCGTGCCCCTCTTCGCGCTCTTCTCCGCCGGTGTGAGCGTCTCCGGCGGCGCGATCCACGACGTCTTCACCCAGCCGGTCACCCTCGGCGTGGTCCTCGGTCTCGTCGTGGGCAAGACGATCGGCATCTTCGGCGGCACCTGGCTCGCCGCCCGCTTCACCCGGGCGGAGCTCAACCCCGACCTGGCCTGGCCGGACGTGTTCGCCGTCGCCACCCTCGCCGGGATCGGCTTCACGGTCTCGCTGCTCATCGGCGAGCTCGCCTTCGCCGGGGACGACGTCCTCACCGACGAGGTGAAGGCAGCCGTCCTGATCGGCTCGCTCATCGCGGCCGTCCTCGCCTCCGTCCTGCTGAAGCTGCGGGTCCGGAAGTACCAGGCGCTCGTCTCCGACGAGGAGCGTGACGAGGACGAGGACGGCATCCCCGACATCTACGAGCAGGACAATCCGGAGTACCACCTGCGGATGGCCGAGATCTACGAGAGGAAGGCCGCGGAACACCGGGAGCGCGCCCAAGTGGCGGGGGCATCGCGCGACGGGGCCGACCGTCCGGCATGATCTGATTCGGACCGTGGAAGAGGCTCGCACCGTAGAAGAGGCCTCGGACCGCAGAAGAGAAGAGGGAGCAGCGATGAGCGACCCGTTCGACGGAACCGAGCGCAGCCTCGGCCAGCTGGTCGCCTCGGCGACCGCCGAGATGTCCGCGCTGGTGCACGACGAGATCGCCCTGGCCAAGGCCGAACTGCGACAGGACGTCAAGCGCGGTGCGTTCGGCAGCATCATGGGAATCGGCGCCCTTGTGGTGCTGCTGTTCTCGCTGCCGATGCTGAGCTTCGCGCTCGCGTACGCCATCAACACCTGGACCGGCGGGCACAACGGCAACGGGGGCTGGAACCTCGTCTGGTGCTTCCTGCTGTCCTTCGCCTTCAACGTGCTGCTCGCGACCCTCCTCGGGCTGATCGCGTACTCCAAGTTCAAGAAGGTGAAGCCGCCGGAGAGGTCCATCGCCTCCGCCAAGCAGACGGCGGCGATCATGCAGAACGCGAAGCCGCACCCCCGTCCGGAGCAGCGTCCGGCGCTGGACAAGGCCTCCGCTGTGGCACGCTCGTCCGTATGACCCTCCCCGAGAGCAGCAGCGGCAACGGCGGGCCCGTACGCCTCGACGGGCCGTGGACCCACCGCGACGTCGCCGCCAACGGCGCCCGCTTCCACATCGCCGAGATGGGCGACGGCCCGCTGGTGCTGCTCCTGCACGGCTTTCCGCAGTTCTGGTGGACCTGGCGCCACCAGCTGCCCGCCCTGGCCGAGGCCGGGTTCCGGGCGGTCGCGATGGACCTGCGCGGGGTGGGCGGCAGCGACCGCACACCGCGTGGTTACGACCCCGCCAACCTGGCCCTCGACATCACCGGGGTCGTCCGTTCCCTGGGCGAGCCGGACGCGGCGCTCGTCGGGCACGACCTGGGCGGCTACCTCGCCTGGACGGCCGCCGTCATGCGGCCGAAGCTGGTGCGCCGGCTCGTGGTCTCCTCGATGCCGCACCCGCGCCGCTGGCGCTCGGCGATGCTCTCCGACTTCGCGCAGTCGCGGGCCGGCTCGCACGTGTGGGGCTTCCAGCGGCCGTGGATCCCGGAGCGTCAGCTCGTCGCGGACGACGGGGCGCTGGTGGGCGAGCTGATCCGGGACTGGTCGGGTCCGAAGCCGGTCGACGAGGAGTCCCTCGACGTGTACCGGCGGGCGATGTGCGTCCCGTCGACGGCGCACTGCTCGATCGAGCCGTACCGCTGGATGGTGCGGTCGCTGGCCCGCCCGGACGGCATCCAGTTCAACCGGCGCATGAAGCGGCCGGTCCGGGTGCCGACGCTCCATCTGCACGGCTCCCTGGACCCGGTGATGCGGACCCGCAGCGCCGCGGGATCCGGCGAGTACGTGGAGGCTCCGTACCGCTGGCGGCTCTTCGACGGCCTCGGGCACTTCCCGCACGAGGAGGACCCGGTGGCCTTCACCACGGAGCTCGTCAACTGGCTGAAGGACCCCGAGCCCGACCGCTGAGCGGGGACTCCTGAGCCTCCGTCACGGAGGCGGCGGCGCACAGGCGTCCGTCGAACGGCCATGTGCCTCGCGCATACTCCAATTGGCGGGCCCCGGGGCGGTTACCGACCTTGGCCCCCGGGCAGACGTCGAGGTATGGGCTGGACGCACGACTACGGTGACACGACAGCACGCGACCGCCGCTCGGCCACGGGGCCGGGCTCCCGCGAGAGGGGTGGCCCGCCGGACCAGGGCCACGCGGTGCAAGGGGTGGGGATCTCGCGCATCCTGCGCCGCCGGGCCCGCTGGGTCTCGGCCCGGCTCCGGCACCCCAGAGACACCCCGTAGGGCGGGGCTCAGAGGGCGCAGGCCTGGGTGTCGACCTGCTGGTCGGCGGTCCGGCCGCGCTCGATGTCCTCGCGGATCTCGTCGACCGTCAGGGCGTATCCGGTGTTCGCGTCGTCGAGGGAGCGGGCGAAGATCACGCCGTACACCTCGCCGTCCTCGGTGAGGAGCGGACCGCCGGAGTTGCCCTGGCGGACCGTCGCGTACAGCGAGTAGACGTCCCTGCGCACCTCGTCGCGGTGGTAGATGTCGGGGCCCTTGGCGCTGATGCGGCCCCGCACGCGGGCGGAGCGCACGTCGTACGAGCCGTTCTCGGGGAATCCGGCGACGATCGCGTCGTCGCCGCTGCGGGCGTCCTCGTCGGTGAAGGCCAGCGGCGTCGCCCTGAGGTCCGGCACGTCCAGGACGGCGATGTCGCGCCGCCAGTCGTAGAGGACGACCTTGGCGTCGTAGAGCTTGCCCTCGCCGCCTATCTGGACGGTCGGTTCGTCGACGCCGCCGACGACGTGGGCGTTGGTCATGATGCGGCGGTCGGCGAAGACGAAGCCGGTGCCTTCGAGGACCTTGCCGCAGCTCTGCGCGGTGCCGACGACCTTCACGATGGAGCGCTGCGCGCGGGCGGCGACCGGGCTGTCGGCGAGCGCCGGGTCGGGCGGGGTGACCGGGGTGATCGGCTCGTTCGCGAAGGGGCTGAAGACCTGGGGGAAGCCGCTGCGGGCCAGGGTGGAGCTGAAGTCGTCGAACCAGCCGGAGGCCTGATCCGGCATCACCTGCTCGACGCCGAGCAGCACCTTGGAGTTCCGCACCTCCTTGCCCAGGGTGGGCAGCGAGGTACGGGCGAGGGCCGAGCCGATCAGCCAGGCGACGAGCAGCATCGCGACGACGTTGACGAGGGCGCCGCCGGTGGCGTCCAGGGCGCGGGCCGGCGACCAGGTGATGTGGCGGCGCAGCCTGTTGCCGAGGTGGGTGGTGAAGGCCTGGCCGACGGAGGCGCAGACGATGACCACCATCACGAAGACGACGGTGGCCGTGGTCGAGACCTCGCTGTTGTCGGTCAGCTGGTCCCAGAGGATGGGGAGCAGCAGGACGGCGACGAGACCGCCGCCGAGGAAGCCGATCACCGAGAGGATGCCGACCACGAAACCCTGGCGGTAACCGATGATCGCGAACCACACGGCGGCGAGCAGCAACAGGATGTCCAGCACGTTCACCGTCAGTAGCCTCGCAGATTCGTTTCCGGTCGCCCGGGGTCAGCCGGCCCGAAGGCCGGCGCGCCCGGGGGCCAGCCTGTCATGAGCGCCAGTCGAGCGGGACCTGCTTGGACCGGTCCCAGGGTCGCTCCCAGCCCGAGAAGTGGAGCAGCCGGTCGATGACTCCGGCCGTAAAACCCCAGACCAGAGCGGATGCGACGAGGAACGCGGGGCCCTGGTGGCCGCTCGGGTGGACGGTGGTCGCGCGGTTCTCGGGATCCGTGAGATCCGCCACGGGGACGGTGAAGACGCGGGCGGTCTCGCCGGGATCGACGACGCCGACCGGGCTGGGGGTGCGCCACCAGCCGAGGACGGGGGTGACGACGAAGCCGCTGACGGGGATGTAGAGCCGGGGCAGGACGCCGAAGACCTGGACGCCCCGCGGGTCGAGGCCGGTCTCCTCCTGGGCCTCGCGCAGGGCGGCGCGCAGCAGCCCGCCGTCCGCCGGGTCGCCGTCCTCGGGGTCGAGGGCGCCGCCGGGGAAGGAGGGCTGTCCCGCGTGCGAGCGGAGGCTGCCGGACCGCTCCATCAGGAGCAGCTCGGGTCCGCGCTCGCCCTCGCCGAAGAGGACGAGGACGGCGGACTGGCGTCCGGCGCCGCTCTCGGGCGGCAGGAAGCGGCTCAGCTGCTCGGGCCGGATCGTGCGCGCGGCCCGGTCGACGGGGCCGAGCCAGTCCGGCAGCCCGTCCCGGCTGAGCAGGCGGCCCGTGCCGGGGCCGTGGATCTCTTCGTCAGTGCGCGTCATAGGCACCCCCGTGGTTCACAACGCGATCGATGGACGTGTTCGTTCCCGGTGGGCGCCCCCCGCCGGGCTCCCCGGACGGGGTTCAGGCGGAGCCGCCGAGGGGCGGCGCGGGGCGGCCGGGGTAGCCGGGCGGCGGGTTCAGCCGCTGGCCGGGGAGGCCGCCCATCTCGTACTTGAGCAGCTTCCTCGCCTTCTCGGGATCGGTCTCGCCCTCGCCGTACGAGGGGCAGAGGTGGGTGATCGGGCAGGCGCCGCAGGCAGGCTTGCGGGCGTGGCAGATGCGGCGGCCGTGGAAGATCACCCGGTGCGAGAGCATCGTCCACTCGCTCTTCGGGAAGATCGCGGCGACCTCGGCCTCGATCTTCACCGGGTCGTCGGACTCGGTCCACCGCCAGCGCCGGGCGAGGCGCATGAAGTGGGTGTCGACGGTGATGCCGGGGACCCCGAAGGCGTTGCCGAGGACGACGAAGGCGGTCTTGCGGCCGACGCCGGGGAGCTTGACGAGGTCCTCCAGGCGGCCGGGGACCTCTCCGCCGAAGTCGTCCCTGAGGGCGGTGGCGAGGCCCATGATCGACTTGGTCTTGGCGCGGAAGAAGCCGGTCGGCCGGATCAGCTCCTCGACCTCCTCGGGCACGGCTGCGGCGAGGTCCTCGGGCGTGGGGTACTTCGCGAAGAGGGCGGGGGTGGTCTGGTTGACCCGCAGGTCGGTGGTCTGGGCCGAGAGGACCGTGGCGACGAGCAGCTCGAAGGGGTTGCGGAAGTCGAGCTCCGGATGGGCGTACGGGTAGACCTCGGCCAGTTCGCGGTTGATCCGGCGCGCCCGGCGGACCATCGCGAGCCGCGACTCGGGCTTGGCGGGCTTGGCGGGCGCGGCGGACTTCTTCGCCGGCTTGGCGGGCGCGGCGGCTTTCGCCGGCTTGGCGGTGGCCGCGGCTTTCGCGGGCTTGGCGGTGGCCGCGGACTTCGAGGGACCGGCGGGCGCGGCGGGCTTCACAGGCTTCCCTTTTGCACCCTTTGCCTGTTTCGACACGCCGTGTTCGCCCACAGCGGAATTACCTTCGGCCGACACTCTTTCAGCCCCCTTGGCCTGCGCTCTCACCGGCGAGTTGGACACCCGGCCAGCCTAGGCGCCGCCACCGACATCCGCCCCGGGCGTGGCCGATCGGAGCCCAATCGGGCCCCTGGCGTACGGACCGGCGGCTCGGTGCGTCAAACTTGTTGTGATTGATCGCACTGTTTTGTGCGTCCGGCATCATGGGACCCAGGTCCTTTGAGCAGGTCGACAGTAGGAGAGAACTCGTGGACGACGTTCTGCGGCGCGCCCCGCTCTTCGCGGCGCTCGATGACGAGCAGGCAGCCGAGCTGCGCGCCTCGATGAGTGAGGCGACGCTCGCCCGTGGTGACGCGCTCTTCCACGAGGGCGACCCCGGCGACCGCCTGTACGTGGTGACCGAGGGCAAGGTGAAGCTGCACCGCACGTCCCCCGACGGCCGCGAGAACATGCTGGCCGTCCTCGGCCCCGGCGAGCTCATCGGCGAGCTGTCCCTCTTCGACCCGGGCCCGCGCACCGCCACCGCGACCGCGCTGACCGAGGTCAAGCTGCTCGGCCTCGGCCACGGCGACCTCCAGCCCTGGCTGAACGCCCGCCCCGAGGTGGCCACCGCGCTGCTGCGCGCCGTCGCCCGCCGGCTGCGCAAGACCAACGACCAGATGTCCGACCTGGTCTTCTCCGACGTCCCGGGCCGTGTCGCCCGCGCGCTCCTCGACCTGTCGCGCCGCTTCGGCGTGCAGTCCGAGGAGGGCATCCACGTCGTCCACGACCTCACCCAGGAGGAGCTGGCCCAGCTGGTCGGCGCCTCCCGCGAGACGGTCAACAAGGCGCTCGCCGACTTCGCCCAGCGCGGCTGGCTGCGCCTGGAGGCCCGCGCCGTGATCCTGCTGGACGTGGAGCGCCTCGCGAAGCGCTCGCGGTAAGCACCCCCGTACACACGGAAAGGCCGCCCCGGTCCGAGGACCGGGGCGGCCTTCTCGCGTCCTGGGGGACGGTCAGCGCTTGGAGCCGTCCACGATCACCGGGGCGGAGCCGGCGTTCCCGCAGGGCACCGCGTAGACCGGGTTCTTCGCCGCGGCCTCCTTGTAGGCGTCGATGCACTGGTTCATCAGGACCTTGTCCGTCAGCGAGTCGTTGAGGATCTTGTTGGCGCGGGCGATGCCCTCCGCCTCGATCCGGCGGCGGTCGGACTCGGCCTTCGCCGTACGGGAGGCCTCCAGGGCTCGCTCGGTGGACTGCTGCTGCTGGATCTTGCGGTCGATCTGGGCCTGGAGGGAGTCCGAGGGCTTCACGTTGCGCAGGTTGACCGTGGTCACGTCGATGCCGCGGGGGGCCAGGCGCTCCGTGATCAGGCGGCCGATCTCGGCGTTGATCTTCTCGCGGTCGGAGGCGTAGCCCTGCTCGCTCGTGTAGTGGGCGAAGACGTTACGGACGATCTCGCGGCTGTCGGGGTAGACGAGGCGCTGCTGGATGGCGTCCTCGCTGCCCGCGAGCTTGTACAGCTCGACGGCCTTCGCCTGGTCGACGGACCACTTCACGGTGACCTCGGCGTACATGACGCCGCCCTGCGAGGAGCGGACCTCGACCACGTCCTTGTCGGAGAGGTTGAGGTCCACCGGGCGGGTGGAGAAGGTCGTGACGTCCGTGAACGGCGACTTCACGTGCATGCCCGAGGTCATCGGCGAACCGACCTTGCCGAAGGCGACCGGCACGCCGACCTCGTAGGCGCTGATCACGTACGTCATGCTCACGATGAGCGAGAAGAGACCGGCCAGGACCGCGCCCAGGGCGCCGAACTTCAGCCCCGTGGAGTCATTGGCGCGGCCGACGAAAAAGAGCACCACTGCGGCTATGACCAGCAGGATGGCGATGACGAACACGGGCGTTCCCCCCGAAAGCTACGGCCAGAAGTAAGCGGAGCGTAAAACACGGGTCAGGAACGCCAAAAGGCCGGGGGCCTCCTCGGGACAGGATCGTGACGACCGCCCCGGAGGCCCCCACTCCGGACATCCCGGGAGCCGGGGAGCCCGGACCGCCGCGAGCCCGGGATCCCGGGAGCCGGGGGCCCGGACCGCCGCGAGCCCGGTCTGATCGACAGGACACCTCCTAGACCAGGCCGTGCTCCCTCAGGTACTCCAGCTGCGCCCGTACGGACAGCTCCGCCGCCGGCCACAGGGAGCGGTCCACGTCCGCGTACACGTGGGCGACGACCTCCGCCGCCGTCCGGTACCCGGCCTCGACCGCCGTCTCGACCTGGGCGAGCCTGCTCGCCCGGTGCGCGAGATAGAACTCCACGGCCCCCTGCGCGTCCTCCAGGACCGGCCCGTGCCCCGGCAGGACCGTGTGCACCCCGTCGTCGACCGTCAGCGAACGCAGCCGCCGCAGCGAGTCCAGGTAGTCCCCGAGCCGCCCGTCCGGGTGCGCGACCATCGTCGTCCCGCGCCCCAGGATGGTGTCGCCCGTCAGCACCGCCCGGTCGGCCGGCAGGTGGAAGGAGAGCGAGTCCGAGGTGTGCCCGGGCGTCGGGACGACCCGCAGCTCCAGGCCGCCGACGGTCACCACGTCCCCCGCGCCGAGCCCCTCGTCACCGAGCCGCAGCGCCGGATCGAGGGCCCGCACGGCCGTCCCCGTCAGCTCCGCGAAACGGCCCGCGCCCTCCGCGTGGTCCGGGTGGCCGTGGGTCAGCAGGGTCAGCGCGATCCGCTTGCCGAGCTTCTCGGCGGTGTCGATCACATGCCGGAGATGGCCGTCGTCGAGCGGGCCCGGGTCGACGACGACGGCGAGGCCGGAGCCCGGCTCGGACAGCAGCCAGGTGTTGGTGCCGTCGAGGGTCATCGCGGACGGGTTCGGCGCCAGGACGTTCACGGCGCGTTCGGTCGCGGGCCCGGAGACCACGAGCCCGCGCGGCTGGCCCGGCAGGGCGGCGGCATCGCTCATCGCGCACCCCCGCGGGGGATCACCTTGGTGAACTCCTCGTGCCCCGGCCAGCTGAGGACCAGCTCGTCGCCCTCCAGGCGCGCCTGCGCGAGGACCGGAGCCATGTCCTGCTCCCCCGCCGCCGCCAGCGCCTCGGCGGCCGTCCCGAACGGCTCCAGGGTGCGCAGGGTCGAGATCGTCGGCGGCATCATCGTCAGCTCGCCCCGGTCGTAGCCGGCCGCGGCCTCCGCCGGGCGGATCCAGACCGTGCGGTCCGCCTCGCCGGAGACGTCCCGGGTCCGCTGCCCCTCCGGGAGCGCCGCCACGAAGAACCAGGTGTCGTACCGGCGCTGCTCGAACTCCGGGGTGATCCAGCGGGCCCACGCGCCCAGCAGGTCCGAGCGCAGGACCAGGCCGCGCCGGTCCAGGAAGTCGGCGAAGGACAGCTCACGGGCGACGAGCGCCTCCCGGTCCCGCTCCCACTCCTCGCCGGTCGTGTCGCCGACGACGCCGTCCTCGGTCTCCCCGGCGAGCAGCACGCCCGCCTCCTCGAAGGTCTCGCGCACGGCGGCGCAGACCACGGCCTGGGCCTGCGCGGCGTCGTCCAGGCCGAGCCGGGCCGCCCACGTCTCCAGGGACGGGCCCGCCCAGCGCACCGGCTGCTCGTCGCGCGGGTCGACGCCGCCGCCGGGATAGGCGTACGCACCCCCCGCGAAGGCCATCGACGTGCGGCGGCGCAGCATGTGGACGTCGGGACCGGCGGCCCCGTCCCGCAGGAGCAGGACCGTGGCGGCGCGGCGCGGTGCCACCGGGGTGAGCTCACCGGCGGCGAGGGCGCGGATGCGGTCGGGCCACTCCGCCGGGTACCACTGACCGTTCGACTGCTTCGACTGACCATTCGGCATGGCCGGATGCTATGCGCAAGCATCGGAATGCACGAGAGCCGGTTTCCCCCGATCGGGAAACCGGCTCCACGCGTGCGTGCGGGCGATCAGCGCTCCGCGACGGGATGTCAGGCGTCGACGAGCTCGACCTGGACCTCGACCTCGACCGGCGCGTCGAGCGGCAGCACGGTGACGCCGACGGCGCTGCGCGCGTGCACGCCCTTCTCGCCGAGGATCTCGCCGAGCAGCTCGCTGGCGCCGTTGATGACGGCGGGCTGCCCGGTGAAGTCGGCGGCGGAGGCGACGAAGCCGACGACCTTCACGACGCGCTTGATGCGGTCGAGGTCACCGGCGACCGACTTCACGGCCGCGAGGGCGTTGAGCGCGCAGGTGGCGGCGAGCTGCTTGGCCTCATCCGGCGTGACCTCGGCGCCGACCTTGCCGGTCAGCGGAAGCTTGCCCGCCACCATCGGGAGCTGGCCCGAGGTGTAGACGTACACGCCGGACTGCACGGCCGGCTGGTAGGACGCGATCGGCGGCACGACCTCGGGCAGGGTCAGGCCGAGCTCGGCGATGCGCGCCTCGACGGCCCCGCTCACGACTTGGCCCGCTTCAGGTAGGCCACGAGCTGCTCGGGGTTGTTCGGCCCGGGCACGACCTGGACGAGCTCCCAGCCGTCCTCGCCCCAGGTGTCCAGAATCTGCTTGGTCGCGTGCACCAGAAGCGGCACCGTGACGTACTCCCACTTGGTCATGGGGCCGACTGTATCCGCTGCCGCGGGGCTGCCCGCCGAGGCGGCCCCCTCCGCTCCTCCGGCGCTGCCCCCGACCCGGCCCCTAGGTGGCATCTCCGGGGCGGCCTGCTGATTGCGCGCGGCCGCCAGTGGTTAGGCTCGACAGCGTGAGCAGGCTCCAGGTCGTCAGCGGCAAGGGCGGTACCGGTAAGACGACGGTCGCCGCCGCCCTCGCGCTCGCCCTCGCGACGGAGGGCAAGCGGACCCTCCTCGTCGAGGTCGAAGGCAGACAGGGCATCGCACAGCTCTTCGAGACGGAAGCCCTTCCGTACGAGGAGCGCAAGATCGCCGTCGCCCCGGGCGGCGGCGAGGTGTACGCGCTGGCGATCGACGCCGAGCGCGCGCTCCTCGACTACCTCCAGATGTTCTACAAACTGGGCGGTGCGGGACGGGCCCTGAAGAAGCTCGGCGCGATCGACTTCGCGACGACGATAGCGCCGGGCGTCCGGGACGTGCTGCTGACCGGCAAGGCGTGCGAGGCGGTCCGGAGACGTGAGAAGGACGGCCGGCCCGTCTACGACCACGTGGTCATGGACGCGCCGCCCACCGGCCGCATCACCCGCTTCCTCAACGTGAACGACGAGGTCGCGGGCCTGGCCAGGATCGGCCCGATACACAACCAGGCGCAGGCCGTGATGCGGGTCCTCAAGTCCCCCGAAACGGCGGTGCACCTGGTGACCCTCCTGGAGGAGATGCCGGTCCAGGAGACCGCGGACGGCATCGCGGAGCTGAGGGCCGCCGAACTGCCGGTGGGCAGGGTCGTGGTGAACATGGTCCGTCCGCACGTCCTCGACGAGGCGGCGGTACGGGCCGCCTCCGGCGACCACCGGGACGCGATCGCGCGGACCCTGGCCTCCGTCGGCGTCACGGGCGGCACGCGCCTGGTCGAGCCGCTCCTCGACCAGGCGGCCGAGCACGCGCGGCGGGTGGAGCTGGAGCGGGCGCAGCGCGCGGTCCTGGACGGCGTCGGCGTCCCCTCGTACGAACTGCCCTTCCTGGGCGACGGGGCGGACATCGCCGGGCTCTACCGGCTGGCGAAGGAACTGCGGAAGCAAGGGGTGGGCGCGTGACGGAGAAAGCGGGCGCCGGGGCCACGGGTGCCGGGGCGGACACCGACGCGACCGGCGTGGCGGCGGCCTCCGCCGGGCCCGCGGACGACACCGACGCGACCGGCATGACGGCGGCCGCCGTCGGGCCCGCGGACGACGCCGACCCCACCGCGGACGGGCCCGACGGCGCGTCCGGGATCGACCGTGCGCCCGTTCTCGAGCTCGATCCGCTCCTCGACGACCGGGGCACCCGCATCATCGTCTGCTGCGGCGCGGGCGGGGTCGGCAAGACGACCACGGCGGCGGCGCTCGGCGTGCGGGCCGCGGAGCGCGGCCGGCGGGTCGTCGTCCTCACCATCGACCCGGCGCGCCGGCTCGCCCAGTCCATGGGCATCGACTCCCTCGACAACACCCCGCGCAAGGTCGACGGCATCAAGGGCTCCGACGGCGGCGAGCTGCACGCGATGATGCTCGACATGAAGCGGACGTTCGACGAGATCGTCGAGGCGCACGCGGATCCCGAGCGCGCGCGGGCGATCCTGGAGAACCCCTTCTACCAGTCCCTGTCGGCCGGTTTCGCCGGTACGCAGGAGTACATGGCGATGGAGAAGCTGGGCCAGCTCCGGGCCCGCGACGAGTGGGACCTGATCGTCGTCGACACCCCGCCGTCCCGGTCCGCGCTGGACTTCCTGGACGCGCCGAAGCGGCTCGGGTCCTTCCTCGACGGGAAGTTCATCAAGCTGCTGATGGCCCCGGCGAAGGTGGGCGGCCGGGCGGGGATGAAGTTCCTCAACGTCGGCATGTCGATGATGACGGGGACCCTCGGGAAGCTGCTGGGGGGTCAGTTCCTCAAGGACGTGCAGACGTTCGTGGCGGCGATGGACACGATGTTCGGCGGATTCCGGACCCGCGCGGACGCCACGTACAAGCTGCTCCAGGCTCCGGGCACGGCCTTCCTCGTGGTCGCGACGCCGGAGCGGGACGCGCTGCGCGAGGCCGCGTACTTCGTGGAGCGGCTGGCCGCCGAGGAGATGCCGCTGGCCGGTCTCGTCCTCAACCGCGTCCACGGCAGCGGCGCCGCCCGGCTGTCGGCCGAGCGGGCGCGGGCCGCCGCGGAAAATCTTGACGAGGGGCGCATTGTGGATCAGGGGGGCGGGAAGGCTGGACTGCGTGGCTCCCCGGCCACCGAGCCCGAGCCGAACGAACTCGCCACCGCCGCCGCACATCCCGTACCCGAGGCTGCCCCCACAGCCGAACCGGCACAGGAAACAGACGCACCAGACGTGGACGTACGTCATCTCACCGCGGGACTTCTGCGCCTGCATGCCGAGCGCATGCGGGTGCTCTCGCGTGAGCAGCGCACCCGCGACCGCTTCACCGCGCTCCACCCCGAGGTGGCGGTGACCGAAGTGGCCGCCCTGCCCGGCGATGTGCACGACCTCGCCGGGCTGCGGGCCATCGGTGACCGGCTCATGGCGGGGCGGACCCCCTCGGCCTGAGCCGTCTCGCGTACGCGTACCCGTATCCGTACGCGTACCCGCGTCTCGTACGGGTCGGGCTAGCCGACCGCGGCGTACGCCTCGTACGTGGCGTCGTCCTCGATCGCCACGGGCAGCAGGCCCGCTCCCCGCTCGTACTCCGTCCGCGCGGTCTCCAGCAGCCGGCGCCACGAGGTGACCGTCGGCCTCCGGCGCAACAGGGCACGGCGCTCGCGCTCCGTCATGCCGCCCCACACGCCGAACTCCACGCGGTTGTCGAGGGCGTCGGCCAGGCACTCGGTCCGCACCGGGCATCCGGTGCACACCGCCTTTGCCCTGTTCTGTGCCGCTCCCTGCACGAAAAGTTCATCCGGATCGGTAGTGCGGCAGGCCGCCTGCGCACTCCAGTCAGCTACCCAGCCCATACCGGCGCCGTCCTCTCCCGAATCGAGGCTCCCCCACGGCGGCAGCGGCATATTCACCGCTGCCAGTTGGGACGTTACGGAAGGTGGGCACAGCGCAACACCCCCTTCGGGCCCAATCTTGAATGGCCCGAACGGACTATGCGTGCGCGTCAGATCACCCAGGGGAGTGATCGATGGACATGCGTGTGATAGCGGACATATCGCGCGGATACGCCCTTCCTCGACGGGGCCACTTCGGGCACCGTGTGACGCATGAGCCGGAATCGGACACGAGCTTCCCGTGTTTCGGGGTCACGGGAATTCATACCGATGTCACGCACGGGTCTTGATGCGAGACCACACTGCTGTGACAGTTGGGAGCAGCTTAGGCCAAGGCATATACGTGTGTCCGGCGAATGAGAACGTAGGCTGCCCCCATGGCAAAGAAGCGCTCGGGCGGTGGTCTGACCGGGACCCAGCAGGCCGCCAAGTTCCTCGGTGTCAGTGTGCTCGCCGGAGCCGTGCTGGCGGGCATCGCCCTGCCCGCGGCCGGTGCGCTCGGGCTGGCCGCGAAGGGCACGGTCGAAGGGTTCGACGAGATCCCGTCCAATCTGAAGACCCCACCGCTGAGTCAGCGCACCACGATCCTGGACTCCGAGGGCGGCCTCATCGCCACGGTGTACTCCCGGGACCGGAAGGTCGTGCCGATCGACAAGATCTCCCCGTACATGCAGAAGGCGATCGTCGCGATCGAGGACGGGCGCTTCTACGAGCACGGGGCGATCGACCTCAAGGGCGTGCTGCGCGCCATCAACCGCAACGCGCAGTCGGGCGGGGTCGCGCAGGGCGCGTCCACGCTGACCCAGCAGTACGTGAAGAACGTCTTCGTCGAGGAGGCCGGTGACGACCCCGAGAAGGTCGCGCAGGCCACCCAGCAGACCATCGGCCGCAAGGTCCGCGAGCTGAAGTTCGCGATCCAGGTCGAGGAGGAGCTGGGCAAGAAGAAGATCCTGGAGAACTACCTCAACATCACGTTCTTCGGGCAGCAGGCCTACGGCATCGAGGCCGCGTCCCAGCGGTACTTCTCCAAGCCCGCCGCCGACCTGGACCTGGGCGAGGCGGCGATGATGGCCGGTCTGGTCCAGTCGCCGAGCCGCTACGACCCGATCAACGACATCCAGGAAGCCACCAAGCGCCGCAACACGGTCCTCCAGCGGATGGCCGACGTGAAGGACATCAGCCAGGCCGAGGCGGACGCCGCCAAGGCCAAGCCGATCAAGCTGAAGGTCAAGACCCCGAGGAACGGCTGCATCACCGCCGTCGACGGCGCCGGCTTCTTCTGCGACTACGTCCGCAAGACGATCCTCAACGACCCGGTCTTCGGCAAGACGTCCGAGGAGCGGCAGAAGCTGTGGAACCTGGGTGGTCTCACCATCAGGACCACGCTCGACCCGCGCGCGCAGGCCGCCGCCAACGAGGCCGCCATCGCGAAGATCAACAAGGACGACCCGGTCGCCGCCTCGGTGGTCCAGGTCCAGCCCAAGACCGGCCGCATCCTGTCGATGGGCCAGTCCCGCCCGTACGGCCTGGACCAGAAGCAGCACCAGACGACGCTGAACCTCGCCGTCGGCAGCAAGATGGGCGGCACGACGTACGGCTTCCAGGTCGGTTCGACCTTCAAGCCGATCACGGCGGCGGCCGCCCTGGAGAAGGGCATCAGCCCGGCGACCAGCTTCAACGACCCGGCGCAGATCAACATCGGCGAGAACGAGTACACCCGCTGCGACGGCAAGCCCTCCGGCTACGCGAACTGGGAGGTGAACAACGAGACCAAGTCGGAGAAGGGCGTCTACGACATGACCAGCGCCCTCGGCAAGTCCATCAACACCTACTTCGCCAGGCTGGAGCAGATGGCCGGCCTCTGCGAGACGCTGACCATGGCGAAGAACGTCGGCTACGAGCGCGAGCTGGGCAAGCCCATCAAGCAGAGCCCGTCCGCCACCCTCGGCAGTATCGAGAGCACCCCGCTCGACATGGCGTCCGTCTACGCGACCTTCGCCAACCGCGGCATCTACTGCACGCCGGTCGCCATCGAGTCGATCAAGGCCGCCAACGGCGACAAGCTGAACGTGCCGCAGACCAAGTGCACGCGCGCCATGAGCGACCGGACCGCCGACACCGTCAACCAGATGCTGAAGGGCGTCGTCGAGGACGGCACCGGTACGCGGGCCGGTCTCAGCGACCGCGACAACGCGGGCAAGACCGGTACGACCAACGACCGCAAGGACGCCTGGTTCGTCGGCTACACCCCGAACCTGTCCACCGCCGTCTGGGTCGGTGACGACGTCGGCGAGAAGAAGTCGATGTACGACATCACCATCGGCGGCGAGTACTACGAGAAGGTCTGCGGTGGCTGCCTCCCCGGCCCCATCTGGAAGATCGCGATGACGGGCGCGCTGGACGCCGGCCAGACCCCGGGCTTCGTCCCCGTCTCCGTGCCTCGGGCCGAGAAGCCCAAGGACCCGGAGAAGGAGGGCGACGAAGGCCCGAACAAGCCCCGGAAGCCCCGCGACGGCAAGCCCGGCGACACCAAGCCGACCGACCCGATCGGCGGGATCACGCTCCCGCCGGACCTGATCGGCGGCGCGGACGGACGCGGCAACAACCGCGGCGGAAACCGCTGACGCGCTGATACGCGACACGAGAGAGGGCGCCCCACCGGTCAGGTGGGGCGCCCTCTCTCGTACGTCTCTCCGCGGGTCAGCCCGCGAGCAGCTTCTTCACCGCGGCGGCGACACGGCCGCCCTCGGCCTGGCCGGCCACCTTCGGGTTCACGATCTTCATGACGGCGCCCATGGCACGCGGCCCCTCGGCGCCCGCCGCCTTCGCCTCCGCGACGGCCGCCGCGACGATGCCGTCGAGCTCCTCGTCGCTGAGCTGCTTCGGCAGGTACGCGTCGAGGAGCAGGCCCTCGGCCTTCTCCCGCTCGGCGGACTCGTGGCGACCGCCCTTGGCGAAGGCGTCCGCGGCCTCGCGGCGCTTCTTCGCCTCCTTCGCGATCACCTTCTGCACCTCGTCGTCGGAGAGTTCGCGCTTGGTGGTACCGGCGACCTCCTCCTTCGTGATCGCGGTGATGGTGAGCCGCAGGGTCGAGGAGCGCAGTTCGTCGCGCTCCCGGATCGCGGCGTTGAGGTCGTCCTGGAGCTTCGCCTTGAGCGTGGTCATGGGGTCAAGTGTGGCAGGTGCGCCACCCGAACCGCCCGCGCATTTCGGCTCAGCGGGTCTGCGACGATGGGGGGATGCGCGCACGGTACGGCATCCCCCTGAAGATCACGGCAGGCCTCACGGCGACGGCAGCGGCCGGAATCGTCTACGCGGCCGGCTTCGAAGCCCGCTCCTTCCGGCTCCGCCGGGTGACGGTCCCCGTCCTCCCGCGCGGCATGCGCGACCTGCGGGTCCTCCAGGTCTCGGACATCCACATGGTGAGCGGCCAGCGCAAGAAGCGGGCCTGGCTGCAGTCCCTCGCGGGGCTCCGCCCGGACTTCGTCGTCAACACCGGCGACAACCTCTCCGACCCGAAGGCCGTGCCGGAGGTCCTCGACGCGCTCGGGCCGCTCATGGAGTTCCCCGGCGTGTACGTCTTCGGCTCCAACGACTACTACGGCCCCCAGCTGCGCAACCCCGGCCGCTACCTGGTGGAGAAGGTGCAGGGCCGCCACGGCCTCAACGGCAACAAGCCCGTCGTCGGCGCCGTACACAACCCGTGGGAGGACCTCAAGCACGGCTTCGACGCGGCCGGCTGGGTGGACCTCACCAACACCCGCGGCCGGCTGAAGCTGCCGCAGGCCGACCTCGCCTTCACCGGCCTGGACGACCCGCACATCAAGCGCGACCGGTACGAGCGGGTGACCGGCGGCCCCGACGCCTCGGCCGACTTCACGGTGGGCGTCGTGCACGCCCCGTACCTGCGCGCGCTCGACGCCTTCACGGCCGACGGCTACGAGCTGGTCCTCGCCGGGCACACCCACGGCGGCCAGCTCTGCATCCCCTTCTACGGGGCGCTCGTCACCAACTGCGACCTGGACACGGACCGCGTCAAGGGGCTCTCCACGCACACCGTCGCCGACCGGACCTCCTTCCTCCACGTCTCGGCGGGCTGCGGCACCAGCCGCTTCACCCCCGTCCGCTTCGCCTGCCCGCCCGAGGTCACCCTGCTCACCCTGACGGCGCGCGACTGACCACCTACGGTGGGGGCATGTTCACGCCCCGAACCGTGGCCGTGCCGGCCTCCGCCGTCGTACCCGCCGCCCGCCGCCGCCCCCGGGCGGCGGCCTTCCGGGGCCTGATCGCCCTGGCCGCGGCGACGGGCCTGGTCATCGAGTGCGTCCACGGGAGCGTGCTCGTCGTCCTGAGCTTCTTCACCATCTGGTCCAACATCCTGATCGCCGTCGTCCTCGGCCTCGGCGCCGTCCGCGCCTGGACCCGCCGCCCCCCGCTGCCCGCGCTGTGGACCGGCGGGGCGCTGCTCTGCATCTCGGTCGTCGGCCTCGTCTTCCATCTGGTCCTCGACAACGAGGCGAGCGAGTTCAACCAGGCCGCCGAGATCGCCCGGCTCACCGGCGCGAAGGCCGTCGCCAACCAGCTGCTCCACACCGTGACCCCGATCGGGGCGGCCCTCGACTTCCTCCTGCTCACGGCGCCCGGGGCCCTCCGGTGGCGCCACGCCGCCCAGTGGCTGGCGGCCCCGGGCCTCTACTTCGCCTTCGCGCTGGTCCGCGGCGCGCTGATCTCCCCCGACGCGCCCACCCGCTACACGTACCCGTTCCTCGACGTGACCGTCCACGGCTACGCGGGCGTCCTCACCAACGCCGTCGTCCTCGGCGCGGCCTTCTTCGCCCTCGGTCTCGCGATCGTCGGCCTGGACCGCATCCGACCTGCGCCGAGGTCCCCCGAATACCGGATTTCGTCTGAGCGCGCGCGTGGGCTAAAGTAATCGATGTCGCCGCGACGTGAAGAACAAAGCAGCGACATCGGGGTGTAGCGCAGCTTGGCAGCGCGCTTCGTTCGGGACGAAGAGGTCGTGGGTTCAAATCCCGCCACCCCGACAGCCGTAAGACCAGTTCAGGGGCCTGATCCGCGAAAGCGGGTCGGGCCCCTGAGTGGTTTCCGGGGAGGCTTCGGAGCACCGCTCCCGGGGGCTGCCGGCCGGCAGCCCCCGGCGTCCTCTCCTAGATCACCGGCGGGCGGCCCAGGCGGGTCATGCGGACGACCGTGGACCAGCGCATCGGGGCCCGGGGGCCGCAGGAGCGGCGCACGCCCTCCGCGAAGCCGCCGAACCAGGCCTTGAGGCCCGGCAGGGAGCGGGTGCGGGCCAGGGTCAGCAGGGTCCACACGCCGAGGTAGACGGGGACGAGCAGGACCGGCAGGTTGCGCTTGGCCAGCCAGACCCGGTTGCGGGCGGTCATCCGGTAGTAGACGGCGTGCCGGGCCGGGCTGGTCTTCGGGTGCTGGAGCAGGAGTTCCGGCGCGTACAGGACCTTCCAGCCCCCGTCGAGCGCCCGCCAGGCGAGGTCGGTCTCCTCGTGGGTGAAGAAGAAGTCCTCCGGCCAGCCGCCGATCCGGTCGAGCATCGGCATCGACAGGCCGTGGCCGCCGCCGAGGAAGGTGGTCACCTCGCCGCCGCGCAGCGGGTCCTTCGCCCCGAGGCGGGGGATGTGCCGGCGCTGCGTCTCGCCCGTCTCGTCGGCGATGCGGAACGAGACGATGCCGAGGGCCGGGTCCGCCTCGTACAGGTCGGCGAGGCGGCGGAAGACGTCCGTGTCGACGAGGAGACCGTCGTCGTCGAGGTCCACCACGATGTCGACGTCGCCGAACGCGCGCAGCGTCTCGATCGCGACGTTCCGGCCGCCCGAGACGCCACGGTTCTCGGGGAGTTCGACCCCGGTCACCCCCTCGGGGAGCGCCGGGAGCGACCCGGTGCCGTTGCCGACGACGACGATCCGGGCGGCGGGCTCGTCCTGGCCCGCCACGGCGTCGAGCAGGGCCCGCAGCTCGGCGGGGCGCGTGCCCATCGTCAGTACCGCCACACCTACACGCGGTCGCGCCACGACCCACTCCGTCCCATGTCCGCCGGAACCCGCTCCGGACTCGCTCCGGAACTGCTCCGGACTCGCTCCGGAACGCGCTCCGTACTCGCTCCGGGCCGCGATGCTAACCGCCCGGGGACACCTTCCGTTCACCCGGACCTCGGGTGTCGTGCACCGGACGGGAGCCCGGAGGGGGGAGCGCGGCGAGAGTCGACGGCGGGCGGCTCTACGCTGGTTCTCTTCCGTCAGGTTGATCGATCGTCGAAAGGGTGGTCTCCAGGTGCTGGTCGCGGACCGATATCGGCTTCATGTGTGTATCGGCCGGGGCGGCATGGGCGAGGTGTGGCAGGCCACCGACGAGGTCCTGGGCCGGGCCGTGGCCGTGAAACTGATGCTGGCCCAGGCGACCGACCCCTCCGCCGGTGACCGCTTCCGCCTGGAGGCGCAGACCGCCGCGCGGCTCAGTCATCCGCACGTGGTGGGCGTCTTCGACTTCGGCACCTGGGACGGAAAGCTGTTCCTGGTGATGGAGTTGGTGGAGGGCGACAGTCTCGCCGGGAGCCCCTCCGACCCGCTGATCCTGCCCGCCGAGCGGGTCGCCGTGGTCGCCGCGCACGCCGCCGCCGGGCTGGCGGCCGCGCACCGGCAGGGCGTGGTGCACCGGGACATCAAGCCGGGGAACCTCCTCGTCGACGCCGAAGGCACCGTGAAGCTGGCCGACTTCGGCATCGCCCGGTTCGTCGACGACCCCTCGGCCGCCCTCACGACGACGGGTCAGATCGTGGGCACGGGGCTCTATCTCGCGCCCGAACGGGCCCTCGGGCAGCCCGCGTCACCCGCCTCCGACGTGTACTCGCTGGGCTGCGTGCTGTATCAACTCCTCACCGGAAGGCCGCCGTTCCGCGCGGACACCGCGACGGCCCTGCTCTACCAGCACATCGACACCGCGCCGGTGCCCCCGAGCCGGCTCGGGGCGGCGCTGCCGCCCGAGTTCGAGACGTACCTGCTGAGCCTGCTCGCCAAGCAGCCGGAGCAGCGACCCCCGGCACAGGCGATCGCGGACTGGTTCTCCTCGGGAGCCTGGCGTTCCTACCCCGGGGCCGCCCCGGTCCGGCCCCACACGCCGCACCGGGCCGCCGGGCACGCCCCGGTCGGGCCCCCGCCTCATCAGACGGCCGGGCACGCCCCCATGCCCATGCCCGCGCCGGTGCACACGCCCGCGCCGACCCCGCCGCCGATGAACCGGCCGCCGGCGCCCCGGTCCGCTCCCGCCGCCCGGCGTCGCCAGAGCCCGGCGAGCACCGGCGACAAGCTCGCCGAGCTCTCCCGGCGTCATCCGCGCAAGACGGCCGCCGTGGCCGGGGCCATCGCCTTCGTGGTCTTCCTGATCATCGGGATGGCCTGGCTGTCCTGAGCCCGCCCCGGCCCTCCCCCGCCCCGCGATCAGTACGGTCTGGGCGCCATCACCCGCGGCTCCCCGTCCGCCTCCGTGAGCAGCAGGCAGCGCGGCTCGCCGGGCCCCGGGGTCGCCCGTACCGTCACCGGTGTCGGCGGGTCGGTCGGCAGCTCGATCCCGACGTCCGTCGGCCCGTCGGCGTGAGTCCTGGCATAGCCGGTCTCCTTGCCGTCGACGAGGACCTCGACGACCGGGCTGTGCCCGGTCTGGACGGTCGCGGAGACCGAGTGCCCGAGGTAGTCGATGTGGAAGTGGTGGCGTGCCCTCATGGGCCACCTCCGTACCGCCGGAACCGCCGGAATGGGACACGTGCCCCGCCGGAGCGGGACGCGTACCTCCAGCGTAGGCACGGTCCGGCGCTCCCGCCGCTCCGAAGTGCGGTCGTAGTACCCCGGTGTTCAGATGGACCGGTACGCCGATCACCGCCCGTGCGGAACGGAGCACCTGGCACATGAGCGACAGCCTGCCCTCCTTCGAGGACACGACCGACTTCGGCAACGCCGACCGGGGCTTCCTGGGCGCGCTCGTCCCCGGTGTCGTCAGAGCCGAGGACGGCGGTGTGATCTGGGACAACGACGCCTACGCCTTCCTCAAGGGCGACTGCCCGGACACCGCGCACCCCAGTCTGTGGCGGCAGGGACAGCTCTCCGCGCGCCAGGGCCTGTACGAGGTCACCGACGGCATCTTCCAGGTCCGCGGTCTCGACATCTCCAACATGACGCTCGTCGAGGGCGAGCGCGGGGTGATCGTCATCGACCCGCTGATCTCCGTGGAGACGGCGGCCGCCGCCCTCGCGCTGTACAGGGAGCACCGGGGCGACCGGCCGGTCACCGGCGTGATCTACACCCACTCGCACGGCGACCACTTCGGCGGGGTCCGCGGGGTCCTCCCGCACGGCACCGAGGAGGGCGTCCCGATCCTCGCCCCCGCCGGTTTCCTGGAGCACGCGGTCAGCGAGAACGTGTACGCGGGCAACGCGATGACCCGCCGGGCGAGCTACATGTACGGCGTCGGCCTGCCGAAGGCGCCGGACGGCCAGATCGGCGTGGGCCTCGGCCAGGGCACCTCCACCGGCACCATCAGCCTGATCCCGCCGACCGTGGACATCACGGAGACCGGGCAGCAGGAGACCGTCGACGGCGTGCGGATCGTCTTCCAGCTGACGCCGGGCACCGAGGCCCCGTCCGAGATGAACTTCCTCTTCCCCGACCGGCGCGCCCTGTGCCTGGCGGAGAACGCCACGCACAACATGCACAACGTGCTCACCCTGCGCGGCGCCGTCGTCCGCGACTCCCGGATCTGGGCCCACTACCTGGACGAGGCGATCGAGTTCTTCCACGGGCAGTACGACGTCGGCTTCGCCTCCCACCACTGGCCCACCTGGGGCCACGACAACGTGGTGCGGTTCCTGTCCGAGCAGCGCGACCTCTACGCGTACATGCACGACCAGACCCTCCGCCTGCTCAACGAGGGATGCACGGGCGTCGAGATCGCCGAGCGGATCGAGCTGCCGCCCGCCCTGGAGAAGGCCTGGCACGCCCGCGGCTACTACGGCTCGCTCAGCCACAACAGCAAGGCGATCTACCAGCGGTACCTCGGCTGGTACGACGGCAACCCGGCCCACCTGTGGGAGCACCCGCCGGTGGAGCTCGCGCGGCGGTACGTGGACGTGGCCGGCGGACCCGCCGAGGCCCTCGCCAAGGCCCGCCGCTACGCCGAGGACGGCGACCCGCGGTTCGCGGCGACCCTCCTCGCCCACGTGGTCTTCGCCGACCCCGGGAACGAGGAGGCGAAGGAGGCCCTCGCCGGGGTGTACGAGAAGCTCGGCCACGGCGCCGAGAACGCCACCTGGCGGAACTTCTACCTGCGCGGCGCCCAGGAGCTCCGCCAGGGCGTCACGGGCGACATGGTCGACGTGACCAACCCCGAGATGGCGATGGCCCTCACCGTCCCCATGCTGATCGACTCGATCGCCATCGCGATCGACGGGCCGCGTGCCTGGGACGACGACCTGACGATCGACCTGGTCCTCCTGGACGTCCCCACGGACGCCGGCGAGCGGCACCGCCTCACCCTGCACAACGGCGCCCTCACCCACCGGGTGATCGCCGAGCCCCGGGAGCCCGCCGGGCTCACCCTCTCCCTCGGGAAGGCCCAGCTGCTCGGCCTCCTCGCCGGGAAGAGCCTCCAGGAGCTCGGGATCGGCGTCGAGGGCGACCCGGCCCTGCTCACCCGG
The DNA here is from genome assembly GCF_014648895.1 of Streptomyces tanashiensis. Taxonomy (GTDB): domain Bacteria; phylum Actinomycetota; class Actinomycetes; order Streptomycetales; family Streptomycetaceae; genus Streptomyces; species Streptomyces tanashiensis. Next base: position 241,682 of record NZ_BMRZ01000005.1, on the reverse strand, counting down.
CTCTTCTCGTACGTGACGAAGCCCGACCCCCGGTTCCCGGTCGTCACCCCGTGAACGGCGGAGGAGTCAGCGCAGGAACCACGTCAGGGCGCCCAGCACGACCAGCGTCAGGCAGATCCCGAGGTTGACCGCCTTGTACTGGAGGAAGACCGCGGCGAACTCGCGGATCGTCGCCGAGGGCCAGAAGTAGGCGGCGGTCGGCGAGCCCACCACCTGGCCGTCCACCCCCGCCCGGCGGGCCATCAGGGCGGCCCGGAAGGCGTGGAAGTTGTTGGTGACGATCACGCAGGAGGAGCCGGGCCGGTCCCGCTCCATCAGCTCCTTGCTGAAGAGCATGTTCTCCTCGGTCGTGCGCGAGCGGTCCTCGCGCACGACCGCCTCCGCCGGGAAGCCCCGGTCGGTCAGGTAGTCGGCCATGGCGTGGGACTCGGGCAGCGCCTCGTCGGGGCCCTGCCCGCCGGAGGTGATGAGCACGGGAGCGTCCCCGCCGCGGGCGGCCAGCTTCTCGTACACCTCCCGGCCGCGGTCCAGGCGGCTCGCGAGGAGCGGCGGCACCCGGCGGCCGCCGATCAGGCCGGAGCCGAGGACCACGACGTAGTCGGCGTCGCGGCGGATCCGCATCCGGCCGTACAGGTAGGCGTAGCCCACGAAGCAGAGGAAGAGGAACGAGACGTATCCCAGCACCAGCAGGGTGGTGCCGGTGAGCACGCCCAGGATCCGCGAGCGGGTGACGACCGCCGCGACCGTCAGGGCCATCACCCCGAACATGCCGAGCCCGGCGAGGAGCGCGAGCAGATTGGCCGGACGTCTGCCCTCCTTGCGGATCATCTTCACGCCGTTCGCGCAGAGCAGCCCGGCGAGGACCACCGGGCCGAGGCCGAGCACGAGCAGCACGAGGACCATCACGGTCTCGGCGAGCCCGGGCCGGGCCTCGTCGATCCCGAAGAGGAGACCGATCCCGAGGAAGGTGACGGCGAGACCGAGATACACGGCGTTGCCGAAGCGGCGCCGGTCGCGCAGCACACCGGCCCCGAAGAGCAGCAGGAAGACGGCGGCCACGACGAAGGCGAACATTCCGACATCGTAGGCACCGGGGCCGACAACGGCCCGGGCGTCGGCCGCACCCTGTGGAAAACCGGCCCTAGATCTCGGCCGCCAGCGTGAACAGGCCGCGCCTCGCGCCCTCTTCGTACGCGCTCCGCAGCTCCGGGTCGACGAGCAGCCCCCCGAGGACCTCCTCGCCCCGCGCGCGCGTGACCACGCAGTACTCCGCCGGCCGGTACGAGGAGTCGAAGACCGAGGTCCGCAACAGGTCGACGGCGCCCAGGAGATGGGCCGCCGCGTCGTGCCGCCCCTCCAACGCCCGCATCTGGGCCAGGAGCTCCGCCGCGCAGGCCGCGCCCACCGCGGAACCGAGCCGCAGATGCTCGCGCAGGGCCCGCCGCGCGTACTCCGCGGCGCGCTCCCGGTCCCCGTCCCAGGCGCCGAGTTCGGCCCGCACGTGGTACGCCCAGGCCTCGGCGAACACGTCACGGCCCACCCAGGCCCGCCGGCTCTCGCGGTCCAGGTCCCCCTGGTCCAGCGCCTCCTGCGCCCCCTCCGGGTCCGAGCGGCACAGGGAGAGCGCGAGCCCGACCCAGCACGCCTTCCGGGTCGGCCCGAACTCCGGGTGCTCCTCCATCAGCGCGAGGGCTTCCCGGAACTCGTCCGCCGCCGCGCGCGAACGCCCCTGGTAGAGGGCGGTCGCGCCGCGCAGATGGGCCAGGAGCGCCAGACAGCGCTCGTCACCGTCCCGTACGGCCGCGGCCCAGGCCTGGGCGAGGAGCGGGTCGGCGTCCTCGGGGCGCCCCGACTCCAGCTCCAGGAAGGCGGCGAGCCACAGGGCGCGGGCGGACGGCGGCCCCGCCTGCAGGCTGAGGGCGTGCCGCAGCCGGGTGCGCCCCTCGGCGGTCCGCCCGCAGGCCACCCACAGGAACCACAGGGAGACGGCGATCTCCACGGACGTCTCGGCCTCGGCGCTCGGCGAGAGGGGCGCCGTCGTCGGGTCCATGGCGGCGGCCAGGTCCGGGAGTTCACGCAGCGCGAGGTCCCGCGCGTCGATCTGCCGCCCCCGCTGCCACCAGTCGGCGGCCCGCCGGGCCACCTTCACGCACCACCTGCGATGGTGCAGGAGGACGGCCCAGCGGTCACCGCGCGCGGTGAGGCGGCGGGCACCGACGGCCCGCATCGGGTGCGGCATCCAGTAGCGGGGCAGGCCGTCCTCGCCGTCGAAGAGGTCGTCGACGGGGAGGAGGGCGAGCGGCGCCAGCCGGTCGAGGACGGCCTGGATCTCCCCGGCGGGCAGCGTGCCGGAGGCGCAGACCTCGCGGACGGCCTCCCGGCCGAAGGCCCCCTCGAAGACGGACAGCCGCTCCCACAGGAGCTGTTCGTCCGGGCCGCAGCTCGCGTACCCCCGCTCGGCCGCGGCGACCTGGTCCAGGCCCACCGGCTCGCCCCACAGAAGTTCGGTCTCCGGTGGTTCTCCTGCCCACATGCGGTCCAGCCCCCGTGTCACTTCTCCGCCCTTCTCCTGTGACTTAGGACGGATTTCATGGAATTCAGCCACCATCGCGGCTTGAATACATTTGCCCTGGTCCACATCCTGGGGCCTTCCCGTGCCCACACCCAGGGTTTCCCCGGGATCGACCAAGGAGGCACATGCATACCAGGGAATCCGTCCTGGGGGAGGCGGATCTGGCGCTGATCCACGCACTGCAGATAGCACCGCGCGCCAGCTGGACCCAGCTCTCCGCCGTGCTCGCCGTGAGCCCCGACACCCTCGCCCGCCGCTGGGAGACCCTCACCACCGGGGGATACGCGTGGAGTTCGATGCTCACCACCCACCGCGGCACGGAAGGCACCCTCTACGCGTGGGTGGAGCTGGAATGCGCGGCCGGCGACACCGAGGCCACCGCGACCGAGATCGCGGAGGATCCGTACACCCTCGGCGTCCACCAGGTGACCGGCGACGCCGATCTGATCCTGCTCGTCAACTGCCCCGACCTGCACGCCCTCGACGGCTATCTCACCGACCGCGTGCGGCGCCTCCCCGGGGTGCTGAGGGCCCGCACCCAGGTCGTCACCCAACTGCACAACCGCCCGTACCGCTCACGGATCGAACAGCTCACCCCGGGGCAGGTGCAGCACCTCACGGAGATCACCGGCGGCGAGCGGCGGGGCCGGTCCGCCACGCGCGCGCACCCGCTCGTCACCGAGCTCGACCAGAGGATCGTCGCGGAGCTCGCGGGGGACGCCCGGCGCAGCGCCGCCGAGCTGGCCCGGCAGTGCGGCACGAGCGAGTCGACCGTACGCCGCAGGCTGGACGCCCTCGGCGCGGCCGGCGCCTGCCACCACCACTGCCTGCCCGCGCCGCGCTTCTCCGGGCGGCCCGTGTGGGCGATGGTCACGGCGGTCGTTCCGCCCCTGGAGGTGGCCGAGTCCGTGGCCTCGCTGGCCCGGCTGCGCCAGACCCGCGTGGTCACCTCGGTCACCGGTCCGCACAACCTGGCCCTCGCCATGTGGCTCCGTACCGTCGAGGAGCTCCACGACGTGACGGCGGGGCTGGTGCGGGCCGCGCCCGCGCTGCGGATCACGGGCACCGCGGTCTCCCTGCGCACCCACAAGATCGGCGCGCAGGTCATCGGCGCGGACGGCCGGCGCACCCACCGCATCCGGCCCGCGACCGGCTCCTGACACGGCGCCGGGGGCGTGTTCTGATGGCCGTATGGAGTTCGCCGTGTTCGTGACGCTGCCCGGCCTCGTCATCCTGCTGACCGTGGTCGCCTTCGCCGATCAGATCCTCCGCATGACCGGCCGCGGCAAGCGCACCGGGCAGGTCTCCTCGACGGGGTTCGAACAGCTGCACGCCACGTTCTCGCAGGGCAAGCAGAACGAGCTCAAGGAGCGGCAGAGCGCCCTGGTGATGCGCGACGACGAGGAGGACGGCGCCCCGCCGCGCCACTCGACGGTGGATCTCGGCGGCGGGCGGGCCGTCATCAGGATCGGGCCGGGCGCGACGCCCTGACGCTCGGCATCACGCGGGGCGGGACGCCTTGATCGAGTACATCAGGGGGATCCGGGGGCGTTCCGCGGGGAAGCGGTAGTAGCCGTCCTCGTGGCGCTGCAGGGCTCCGTAGCGGGGGAACAGCGAGGCTTCGTGCTCGTGCAGGAACTCGATGCGCAGGCCCGCCCTCGCGAGCGCCGTGACGACCTCGCCGACCGGGTGCACCCACTCCACGCTGCGGTTGTTCACGGTGACGGCGTCGAGGTCGGCGTACGTCCCCGGGCTGGTGTCCACCCACGGGTCTCGGACGAAGTAGTCGTTCACGACCCGGCTGCCGGTCTCGTCGTCGAGCGAGTCGGTCAGCGGGTGGAACTCGGCCAGGTAGAGGAAGCCGCCCGGGGCCACGAGCGAGGCGGCGGTCTCCGCCCAGCGGTCGAGGTCGGGCAGCCAGCACAGCGCCCCGAGGCCGGTGTAGACGATGTCGTACGAGGCGTCCGGCACGGCCTCGGCGGCGTCGTACACGTCGGCGGCGACGAAGGCGGCCCGCTCCTGCGAGAGGCCCAGGTCGGCGGCGAGCGAGCGGGCGGTCTCGACGGCCGGCTCGGAGAAGTCCAGGCCGACGACGTGGGAGGCGCCGTGCCGGGCCCAGGACAGGGTGTCCAGGCCGATGTGGCACTGGAGGTGGAGCAGGGAGCGCCCGGTGACGTCGCCGATCTCCGCGAGCTCGAAGTCCCGCAGGGCGTCCTTGCCCGCGCGGAAGGCGTCGAGGTCGTAGAACTCGCTGGCGGCGTGGATCGGGACGCGCTCGTCCCAGCGGGCGCGGTTGGCCTCGCGCCAGTCCTCGGGGGTCGGGGAGTACATGTCGGCGAGGTTATCCACAGGCTGCGGGCGACGCGACCCGATTGTCGGCCGGGCGGAGCATCATGGACGCCATGACTACCGAGAGCAAGCACCGCGACACCCCCGTCTGGGAGCAGCGCTTCCGGGCGCCCCGCGTCTCCCTGCCCGAGTGGGCCGAGGAGGCCCCGGACCGCTCACTGTTCGTGTCCAACGCGACCGGGACGTACGAGCTGTACGCCTGGGACCGGGCGAGTGGCGGGCAGCGGCAGGTCACGGACCGGCCGAACGGGACGACGGACGGCACGCTGTCGCCGGACGGCGCCTCGATCTGGTGGTTCGCGGACACCGACGGGGACGAGTTCGGGGTGTGGATGCGCCAGCCGTTCACGGGCGGCGCGGACGAGCCCGCCGTGCCCGGTCTCGCCCCCTCGTACCCGGCCGGTCTCGCCATCGGCCGGGAGGGCACGCTCGTGGTGGGCCGCTCCACGGACGAGGACGGCTCGACGGTCCATCTCGTACGGCCCGGGGCCGCCGCCCCGGTCGAGATCTACCGGCACCGGGAGTCGGCCGGCGTCGGCGACCTCTCGCACGACAGCTCGCTGATCGCGATCGAGCACACCGAGCACGGGGACGCGATGCACTCGTCGTTGCGCGTGCTGCGTGCCTCGGACGCGGGCGTGGTGGCCGAGCTCGACGACACCAAGGGCGGCACGGAGGAGCTGGGGCTCACCGTCCTCGGCTTCGCCCCGCTGGCCGGGGACACCCGGCTGCTCGTCGGCCACCAGCGGCGCGGCCGCTGGGAGCCGATGCTGTGGGACGTGGCGACGGGCACCGAGACCGACCTCAGGCTCGACCTGCCGGGCGACGTGTCGGCGGAGTGGTACCCGGACGGCTCGGGGCTGCTGATCGTGCACGGCTTCGAGGCCCGCAGCGAGCTGTGGCGTTACGAGATCGCGACCGGCGCCCTGGTCCGGGTGGAGACCCCGGCCGGTTCGGTGTCGAGCGCGACGGCCCGGCCCGACGGCTCCGTGGAGTACCTGTGGTCCTCGGCCGCCGAGCCGCCGGTGGTGCGCTCCACGGCGGGCGGTGTCGTGCTGGACCCGCCCGGCCCCAAGGCTCCGCCTTCCGTGCCCGTGGAGGACGTGTGGGTGGACGGCCCCGGCGGCAGGGTGCACGCGCTCGTGCAGCGCCCGGCGGAGGGCGAGGGCCCCTTCCCGACGATCTTCGAGGTGCACGGCGGACCCGCCTGGCACGACAGCGACGCCTTCGCGTCGGGCCCGGCGGCCTGGGTGGACCACGGGTACGCGGTGGTACGGGTCAACTACCGGGGCTCCACGGGATACGGCCGGGAGTGGACCGACGCGCTCAAGCACCGGGTCGGCCTGATCGAGCTGGAGGACATCGCGGCGGTCCGCGCCTGGGCCGTGGCGAGCGGCCTCGCCGATCCGGAGCGGCTCGTCCTCTCCGGCGGTTCCTGGGGCGGGTACCTCACGCTGCTCGGTCTGGGCACCCAGCCGGACGACTGGGCGGTCGGTCTCGCGGCCGTGCCCGTCGCGGACTACGTCACGGCGTACGAGGACGAGATGGAGGCCCTCAAGGCGCTGGACCGGACGCTCCTGGGCGGCTCTCCCGAGGAGGTGCCCGAGCGGTACGCGGCCTCGTCGCCGCTGACGTACGTGGACGCGGTGAAGGCCCCGGTGCACGTGTCGGCCGGCGTCAACGACCCGCGCTGCCCGATCCGTCAGATCGACAACTACGTCGACCGGCTCGCGGCCCGGGGCGCGGTCCACGAGGTGTACCGGTACGACGCGGGCCACGGCTCCCTGGTGGTGGAGGAGCGGATCAAGCAGGTCGGCCTGGACCTGGACTTCGCGGCGAGACACCTGGGGACCCGGGCTGCGGGGGCCTGAGCCGGCTTGCGTACCGTGGGGGGCGTGTACCGGTTCCTGAGAACGCCCCGCTGGTGGGGGATCAACGTCTTCGTCCTCCTCGCGATCCCGTTCTGCGTGTTCATGGGGACATGGCAGCTCGGCAAGTTCGAGGACCGCGTCGACTCCCACCGGGAGGCCGAGGAGCGGCCCGCCGCGAGCTCGCTGAAGGCCGAGCCGCTGGACTCCCTGCTGCCGGTGGACAAGGAGACCTCGGGCCGCTCGGCGGAGGCGCGCGGACGGTTCGGGGAGCAGTTCCTCGTGCCGGACCGCGAGCTGGACGGCCGGACCGGTTCGTACGTCCTGACGCTGCTGAGGACCGACGGCGGCCGGTCGCTGCCGGTGGTCCGGGGCTGGCTCCCCACGGGCGCGAAGGCCCCCGCCCCGCCGTCCGGCGAGGTCACGGTGGTGGGCGCGCTCCAGGCCTCGGAGAACCCGGGCACGAAGGGCGTCCACTCGGCGGGCGGGCTGCCCGAGGGCCAGCTCGGCATGATCAGCGCGGCGTCCCTGGTGAACGTGGTCACGGAGGACGTCTACGACGCCTGGATCACCCTCGCGGACTCCCCCGCCGGTCTCACGCCGGTCCCGGCGGTGGCGGCGGCGGGCACGAGCCTGGACGCGAAGGCCTTCCAGAACCTCGGCTACACGGCGGAGTGGTTCGTCTTCGCGGGCTTCGTCGTCTTCATGTGGTTCCGCCTCGTACGCCGCGAGGCGGAAGCCTCCCGAGACGCGGCGCTGGGCCTGTAGACCCCGCGGGGCGCCGGGCCCGCGGGACGAGGCCGCTGGGGCGCCGGGCCCGCGGGACGAGGCCGCTGGGGCGACGGGCCCGCGGGATGAGGCCGCTCGGGCGACGGGCCCGCGGGATGAGGCCGCTCGGGCGACGGGCCCGCCTGTGGGGCGCAAAGGCTTCCGCGCGGCGCGGGTTCGTGGGCGCCGCGCGGGGGTGGGTCAGGAGGTGGCCAGGACTCCGGTTCGGTAGATGATGCCGGCGCAGGCGTTCGGGACGACGGCCGAGGCCGTGGGGCCGCCCGGCTCCGCGGTGTGGCTGACCACGACGCTGCCGTCCGCCGGAGCGCCGTCCTCGTGGAGCAGCTGGGGTGCCATGCCGGCGCCCGCACCGTTGCCCGCCTCCGTGCCCGAGCCGTCGGTGCCGCCGGCACCGCTCGTCGGGTCGTCCGTCGGGGTCGGCGGGGGCTCCGACGTCGGGGGCTGCGTGACGGGCGGCTCGGTCGGGGTGGTCGGCGTGGGCGTCGGCGTGGTGCCGGTCGTCGGGCAGGTCTCGCTCGGCACCCAGACGAACTTCACCTCGTAGCTGCCGCTCGGCTTCAGGACGAGCGAGGACACCTCCTGCGAGGGGTCGGGCAGTCCGCTGCCCCCGTCCCCCGAGGTGTGCCGCGCCACCGAGATCTGCCCCGGGTTCGCCGCGCCCCGGGCCTCGAAGTTGACGAGGCCCGCGCCGTCCACCAGGCAGGCCTGGCCGGAGATGTTGGCGATGCGGAAGCTGCCGTAGACCTTGCCGTCGCCCTCGGTTCCGCCGGCCTGCGCGGAAGCCACGCCGAGCTGGTCGGCGGAGCACCGGGGGGTGGAGCCGGGGTCGGCGCCCACCGTCGCCCGCGGGCCGTCGCCGGAGGCGCCGGTGCCGGGGCGCTGCGGCTTGCCCGAGGTGCCGTCGGACGCGCCCGGGCTCGGCGAGACGCTGCTCGCGGGGGCCGTCGAGCTCTGGCCGCCCTCGACGCCGGTCTCGGTGCCGGTGCCGCCCTGCGCCTGCTCGCCGTGGCCGGCGTTCACGGGGTTGGCGGCGGAGAGGCCGCCGGACGCGGCGACGTGTACGAAGGCGGGGACGGCGGTGCCGATGAGGACGGCGGCGGCCGCGGCGCCGACGATGGCCTGCCGCTTGCGGGCGCGCCGCGCGGGCACGGCACGGCGCAGGTGCTCCAGCGAGCCGAGGGAGGGCTCCATGCCGCCCACGGCGTCCTGGAAGAGCCGCCGCAGCGCGAGCTCGTCGTCGCCCTCTCCGGGCCCGGGCTCGATGTTCACCATGCGCTGTCCACTCAGCTCGTCACGTTCATCCAGGGCGTCTGGCTTCTCGGCGGCGGTGCCGTCCTCGCGCGCCGACTCGCGCGCCGCCTCGGCGGCATGCCTCTCGGGGACGTCGTCGCCGTCACGGTTCTCGTGGGCCACGCCGTCCCCGCCGGGTGCCTCGCTCATGTCGTCGCTCCCATCGCGACGCGCAGCGCCGCGATGCCCCGCGAACCGTACGCCTTCACCGAGCCCAGGGATATGCCGAGCGTCTCGGCGACCTGGACCTCGGTCATGTCGGAGAAGTAGCGCAGGGCGAGCACCTCGCGCTGGCGCCGCTGGAGTCCGCGCATCGCCTTGATCAGGTCCTCGCGCTCCAGCTGCTCGTACGCCCCCTCCTCCGCGCTGGCCATGTCCGGCATCGGCTTGGACAGCAGCTTCAGGCCGAGGATGCGGCGGCGCAGCGCGGACCGGGAGAGGTTCACCACGGTCTGGCGCAGGTAGGCGAGCGTCTTCTCCGGCTCACGGACCCGCTTGCGGGCCGAGTGGACGCGGATGAACGCCTCCTGGACGACGTCCTCGCAGGAGGCCGTGTCGTCGAGGAGCAGCGCGGCGAGACCCAGCAGCGACCGGTAGTGGGCGCGGTAGGTCTCGGTCAGGTGGTCGACCGTGGTGCCGGCCGCCGGGGCGGCCTCGGCACTCTTGCGGGGCGACGGGATGCCGTCCACTCCGCCGGTGCGGGATCCGGTGGGCACGGGGGCGATCACCGGCATGCCGCCGAGTGGGCGCGGACGCCTGAGCGGACGGACCGCGGAGCCGCGTACGGGAACGACGGCGCCGCTCCGCACGGGGAGCACCGCCGTACCCGCGCCGCGCAGCGGGGCGATGGTCGCAATGTCGAGTACCTCTGCCACGCCTGTTGGACACGCTTACCCCCGGAAGGGTTGTACGCGCACGCCACCCTTTTCGACGGTGAGTTGTTCGTCCTCATGCGTAACCGTTCTCCCCCGATGCCCCGCTTTCGGCGTGTCCCACGCCACACGGTCGTGGGTGAACGCAGAGACGCGCCCCGCCCAACTCTGGTTGCAGTACGGGGGAAGTGCATCGTCGACCACGGCATCGTCGCAGTTCAAGAGGTATCTGACGCCTATTTGCTCACAGCTCGTTCACAGATCCCACAAATCCGTGACAAGCGCTTCCGCGATCTGAAGCGCGTTCAGGGCGGCGCCCTTGCGCAGGTTGTCGGCGCAGACGAAGAAGTCGAGCGCGCGCTCGTCGTCGAGGGAGCGCCGGACCCGGCCGACCCAGGCGGGGTCGGTGCCGACGACGTCGGCGGGGGTGGGGAAGTCGCCCGCGGCCGGGTCGTCGCAGAGCACGACCCCCGGCGCGGTCGCCAGGACCTCGTGGGCGCGAGCGACCGGGACGGGGTGCTCGAAGCGCGCGTGCACGGAGACGGAGTGCCCGGTCACGACGGGGACGCGCACGCAGGTGGCGGCGATCCGGAGGCCGGGCAGGCCGAGGATCCGGCGGGTCTCGTCGCGGACGTGCTCCTCCTCGGAGGAGGCCCCGTCGGCGCCGGGCGTGCCCGACCAGGGCAGGACGTTGAGCGCGAGGGGGCCGGGGAAGGGCCCGGTGTTCTCGCCGACGGCCCGCCGTACGTCGCCGGGCTGCGTGCCCAGGTCGTCGATGCCGGCGACCTGGCCGAGCTGGGCGCGGAGCGCGTCGACGCCGGCCTGTCCGGCACCGGCGCCGCTGGCGGCCTGCTGGGCGGTGACGACCAGTTCGGCGATCCCGAACTCGGCGTGCAGGGATCCCACGGCGACGATCAGCGCGAGGGTGGTGGAGCCGGGGCCCGCGACGATGCCCCGGGGGCGTACCCGCGCGGCGTGCGCGTTGAGCTCGGGGACGACGAGCGGCACGTCGGGGTCGGCGCGGAAGGCCGCGGAGGTGTCCACGACGACGGCGCCCTTGGAGACGGCGACGGGCGCCCAGCGGGCCGCGATGTCCTCGGGCACGAGGAAGAGCGCCAGGTCGACGCCGTCGAAGACCTCCTCGCCCAGCGCGAGGATCTCGCACTCCTCCCCGCGCACGGAGGCCTTGGAGCCGGCCGAGCGGGGGGAGGAGACGAGGCGTATCTCGCCCCAGACGTCCGCGTGGTGCGTGAGCATCTGGAGCATCACCGAGCCGACCGCCCCGGTCGCTCCCACGACCGCGAGCGTCGGCTTCGGGCTCATCGGCCGGTGCCTCCGTAGACGACGGCCTCGTCCGAGTCGCTGTCCAGACCGAAGGCGGTGTGGACGGCGCGCACGGCCTCGTTGACGTCGTCGGCGCGGGTGACGACGGAGATGCGGATCTCGGAGGTCGAGATCAGCTCGATGTTCACGCCCGCGTCGGACAGCGCCCGGAAGAAGTCCGCGGTGACGCCGGGGTTGGTCTTCATACCGGCGCCGACCAGGGAGATCTTGCCGATCTGGTCGTCGTAGCGCAGCGAGTCGAAGCCGATCGCGGCCTTCGCCTTCTCCAGGGCGTCGATGGCCTTGCGGCCCTCGGCCTTGGGGAGGGTGAAGGAGATGTCCGTGAGGCCGGTGGAGGCGGCGGACACGTTCTGCACGATCATGTCGATGTTGATCTCGGCGTCCGCGACGGCGCGGAAGATGGCCGCGGCCTCGCCCGGCTTGTCCGGCACGCCGACGACGGTGATCTTCGCCTCGGAGGTGTCGTGGGCGACGCCCGAGATGATGGCCTGCTCCACCTTGCGGTCCCCTTGCGGCTCGTTGCTGACCCAGGTGCCCTGCAGCCCCGAGAAGGACGAGCGGACGTGGATCGGGATGTTGTAACGGCGTGCGTACTCGACGCAGCGGTGCAGCAGCACCTTGGAGCCGGAGGCGGCGAGCTCCAGCATGTCCTCGAAGGAGATCCAGTCGATCTTCTTCGCCTTCTTCACGACGCGCGGGTCGGCCGTGAACACACCGTCGACGTCGGTGTAGATCTCGCAGACCTCGGCGTCGAGCGCGGCGGCCAGCGCCACGGCGGTGGTGTCGGAACCGCCACGGCCCAGCGTGGTGATGTCCTTCTTGTCCTGGGACACACCCTGGAAGCCGGCGACGATGGCGATGTTGCCCTCGTCGAGGGCGGTACGGATCCGGCCCGGCGTGACATCGATGATGCGCGCTTTGTTGTGGACCGAGTCGGTGATGACACCGGCCTGGCTGCCCGTGAACGACTGGGCCTCGTGGCCCAGGTTTTTGATCGCCATGGCCAGCAGGGCCATGGAGATCCGCTCTCCGGCGGTCAGCAGCATGTCGAACTCACGCCCGGCAGGGATCGGGGATACCTGCTCGGCGAGATCGATCAACTCGTCCGTCGTGTCGCCCATCGCGGAAACCACGACGACCACCTGGTGGCCGTTCTTCTTGGCGTCCACGATCCGCTTGGCGACGCGCTTGATGCCTTCGGCATCGGCAACGGAGGAGCCTCCGTACTTCTGCACGACAAGGCCCACGTGCGCTCCTCGCTCAGTCTGTGCCGCAGCCGGCGCTGCGATCGGCTCAGTCTATCGAGGGACCCGGAAACGCCAGCGTGATATCGCATGGTGAGACGGGCTGCTCGCGGAGTGATCACGAGGGCGGATCTGCGGACCGGACCCACGCCCTCCGGCGCGAGGACCCGCTCACGCGTCGCCCGTCGACACGCTCCCGATGTCACCGCCCGCGGCCACGGAACGCTCCCCGGAGGCGGTCACGGGGCCGGTGGCGGCGGCCCCGCCGGACGGCATGGCGGGCGGGGCGGCGGGAAGCTGCGCCCCGTCGCCGGTGACGACGGTCCCGACGCTCCCGCCCACGGCGACGGACCGGGCCCCGGTGGCCTCCACCGCGACGACGGGCGGGGCCTGGGTGGGCTCGACCGCACCCCCGGAGCGCTGCCCGAACTGGGCCCACAGGGAGAGCCCGAGCCCGGCGGCGGCCAGGACGGCACCGACGACGCTCGCGATCTGGTCGGCCTTGCCGAGGTCCGCGACGGCGACGGCGCCGAGGGCGACGACCCCGAGTGCGGCGACGCCGATTCCGCTCCGGAGGAGGGCTTTTGAGGGGGTGTTGGCTGCCATGTGCCCATGATGCGGGAGTCAGTCGTCCGACCGCAGCTGTACTTCGGCAAGTTCCCGGATGATGCGCGTGAAGGCCGCCTCACCCAGGGTGGATTGGCAGTCGTGAAGCAGTGTCCGTGCCAGCCGTCGAGCACATTCGACATCGCCCGATTTGGCCAGGGCAACGGCATGGTAGCCACGTTTGGTGAGGGTGTCCGGGTGCGTGGCACCCAACCTGGCCCGCGTTTCCTCGGCCGCCGCCTCGGTGAATTCGAGAGCCCGTTCCGTCCGGCCCGCGTCCCAGAGGGCGGAGAGGAGTGACACCTCGATCATCCGGATCAGGCGGTCCCCCTCCGGCAGGACGCCCCGGGCGTGGGCATGGAGTAGTTCGAGATCGTCGGCGGCGACCGACGGGTCGGACCCGGCGGCAATCAGGTCGCACCGGGCCTTCAAGGCCACGGGGGCGTCCTCCCCAAGCGACCGGACCGCTCGGTCCAGGTTCTCCCGCAGCAGCTCCACGGCGCGGCCCCGGGACGACTCCAGGAGGACCTCCGCCAGGCACCCCCGGGCTTCGATCGTTCGGGGGTCGTCCGGGCCGAACGCACTGATGTGGAGCGCCAGGAGCTCCTCGTGCGGCGTCGGCACGTCCTCGACGCGTTGAGCAACCATGGTCAGGCTGCGCATCACAGCCAGGGTCCTATTGTCCTTCGCCCCGTGCAGACGGGCGTAGCCGAGCAGGGCTCGGCCGAAGAGGAAGAACGTGCGTTCCTCGGCGTCCACTCCGAAGAGCAGCCCGGCCCATTCGAAGAGGACGGCCCAATCCGCGGTGTCCTCACCCGGTTCCGTGTACCGCGCAAGTGCCTCTGCCTGAGCCGCGATCAACTGCCATGCACGGGGGTTCGCCCGGACCTCGTCCAGGGGCGGGTGTGCGCGCATCACGTCCACCAGAAGCGCCCCCGCCTCCTCCCGCCCCGCGCCCCCCGCCCGTACCACCGCCTGTACGACCCGGTGTACCGAGAGGGAGTCGCCGTCCAGGGCGATCATGCTGTGGGCCCGCAGCCGGCGTATCGCCTCCGTCACCTCCAGCGGGCTTCCCAGCGGTTCCAGGAGCCGTCGCGGGATGCCCTCCGAGGCCCACCAGGCCAGGACTCCCAGGATCCGGCCCGCCAGGGGCGTGTCCGCCAGGCGGTCCAGGGTCACCTGCCAGACCCGGGCCACCGTCCGGCCCGTCTCGCCGCCCTCCGCCGTCAGGGCGTACGTCTCCGCCGGGTAGCGGGCCAGGAGGTCCAGGTAGGCGCGGGGGCTGATCCCGGCCTCGGAGCAGTACGCGGCGGCCTGCCGGAGGGCCAGCGGGAGGTGGCCCAGTTCCGCGCACACCTCGGCCACGCCGTCCCCCGGGCAGACGCGGGCGAACAGCGCCGCCGCCTCCTCGGGGTCCAGCTCCGGCACCGCGATCGTCTCGGCGAGGTCCTGCCAGCCGGTGGCCCGGCGCGAGGTGATCAGGACGCGGCCGCGGGTCGCCCGCGCCAGCAGCGGTTTCACGTCGGCCGGGTCCGAGACGTTGTCCAGGACCAGCAGCCAGTGGTCATGGGCGGCCAGCCACTGGAGGGCCCGTTCCCGCAGGGCGTCCTCGGGGAGGACTCCGACGTACGCGGGCTGCATCGCGCGGGCCAGGGCCGCGAGGCCCGCGTCCAGTTCTCCCGCCGTCTCCGCGGTGATCCACCACACCGGGTGGTGGTCGTCGATCCGGCCTGCCGCCCAGTGCGCGGCGAGGGTCGACTTGCCGATGCCGCCGAGCCCGCACAGGACCTGGACGCCCGAGGGCGCGCCCGCGTCCAGCCTGGCCAGTTCCCCGGCCCGTCCCACGAAGAGCGCCGTGCGCTCGGGGAGGTGGACGAGGCCGGAGGCCGGTACGGAGAGGGACTCGGCGGGCAGGAGGACGCCGTGCTCGACCTGGGTCGAGAAGTCCCCCGTGACGACCTGCCCGATGTTCCCGCCCGCCGCGACCGCCCGGTCGCCGGAGGCGTCCGCCCTCCCCGTCAAGCGTCAGCCGCTACTTCCCGACCGACCGGCCGCGCAGCCCCAGCGGCGCTCCGATCTCCTCCAGCATCACGCGCCCCGCCTCCTCGGCGAGGTCGTCCTCGGTGAGGTCCTCGTCCGTGTCGAGGCCGTCGAGGGCCGCGAGGGGCTGGTCGAGGCGGACGTGGGCGACGAGGGACTGGAGGGCGCGGAGGGTGGCGGAGGCGGTCGGGCCCCAGTTGGAGAAGTACGAGAACTGCCACCACCACAGCGCCTCGCTGGTGCGGCCCGCGCGGTAGTGGGCGAGGCCGTGGCGCAGGTCGGTGACGATGTCGGCGAGGTTGTCGGAGATCCGGGCCGGGACCGGGGCCTTGCGCGGCTCGTACGGGTCGAAGACCTCGGAGAAGACGTCGACCGGTTCCAGCATCACCGCGAACCGCTCGCGCAGCTCGTCGACGTCCGGCTCGGGGCCCGTGTCCGGCTCGTACCGCTCGTCCGGGACGATGTCCTCGTGCGCGCCGAGCCGGCCGCCCGCCAGGAGCAGCTGGGAGATCTCCAGGAGCAGGAAGGGCACCGCACTGTCCGGCTCGTCGCCCTTGGCGACCTCGGTCGTCGCGACGATGAAGCTCTCGATCGAGTCGGCGATCTGGACGGCGAAGTCGTCCGGATCCTGCGTGACGGAGTGCAGTGTGGCGTCAGACATCGAGCAGCCTCCCTGAGAGCGCGCCGGCCCTGTCGTCATACATCTAGCAGCCTCCGCCCTTCGAAGGCACGGCCGAGGGTCACCTCGTCGGCGTACTCCAGGTCGCCGCCGACCGGCAGCCCGCTCGCGAGGCGGGTCACCTTGAGCCCCATGGGCTTGATCATCCGCGCCAGGTACGTCGCGGTGGCCTCGCCCTCCAGGTTCGGGTCGGTCGCGAGGATCAGCTCGGTCACGGTGCCGTCCGCGAGCCGCGCGAGCAGCTCGCGGATGCGCAGGTCGTCCGGGCCGACGCCCTCGATCGGGCTGATCGCGCCGCCGAGGACGTGGTACCGCCCGCGGAACTCGCGCGTCCGCTCGATGGCCACGACGTCCTTGGGCTCCTCGACCACGCAGATGACGGTCAGGTCGCGGCGCGGGTCGCGGCAGATGTTGCACTGCTCCTGCTGCGCCACGTTCCCGCAGACCGCGCAGAACCTGACCTTCTCCTTGACCTCCAGGAGCGCGTGCGCGAGACGGCGGACGTCCGTGGGCTCGGCCTGCAGGATGTGGAAGGCGATCCGCTGCGCGCTCTTGGGACCGACGCCGGGCAGCCTGCCCAGTTCGTCGATGAGGTCCTGAACCACGCCTTCGTACACGCCGACGCCCTTCTCGGAGGTGCTTGATTCTTACGGTAGTGGCTGGAAGCGAGCCTTAGAAGGGCTCAGAAGCCCAGGCCCGGCATTCCGCCCATGCCCTGCGCCAGCGGGCCGAGCTTGGCCTGCTGGAGCTGCTGCGCGTTGTCGTTGGCGGCCTGGACGGCGGCGACGATCAGGTCGGCCAGCGTCTCGGTGTCCTCCGGGTCGACCGCCTTGGGGTCGATGACCAGGCCGCGCAGCTCGCCCGAGCCGGTGACGGTCGCCTTGACGAGGCCGCCGCCCGCCTGGCCGTCGACCAGGGTCGCGGCGAGCTCGGCCTGCGCCCGGGCGAGGTCCTGCTGCATCTTCTGGGCCTGCTGGAGGAGCTGCTGCATGTTGGGCTGGCCACCACCGGGGATCACGGTCACTCACTCCTACTTCTCGGAACGTCCTGGTCTTCGGAACGTCGGTATGCCGAGCCTACGTGCTCCTCGACCGGGGTGCCGACGCAACTCTTTCGAGTGAGAAACTGCGGGCTCCTCTACCTGATCAACACCCTCTTGCGGGCGGAAATCCCGGGATTCCGGGCCCATCGCCCACCATTCGGCGGTAGGAAGGGCAGGCACCACGTGCACCGCACGTCACAGAAGGACACGAGCGCTGAGCTGAACAGAGGAGTCCCCCGGTGAGCCAGCAGCCGGAGATGCAGCCACCGGGACCCCCCGGGGGAGACGTCACCCGCGATCTGACCGGTACGCCGTTCCCCCTGGGCGACTGGGGCGAGCCGGCCGAACGGCTCGACGAGCTGTACCGCTGGGTCGAGACGAACGCCCTGCGCACCGCCGAGTGGTACCTCTCCGACCGCGTCTGGAAGCGCCGCAGCGCCCGGATCCTGCGGATCGGCACGGCGGTCGGGGTCATCGCGGGCGCCGCGCTCCCGCTGCTCGACCTGACCGGAGTCGCCGAGGGCACCGCGGGCTGGGGCTATCTGTCGCTGCTGCTGGGTGCCGCCTGCATGGCCTGCGACCGGTACTTCGGGCTGACGTCCGGCTGGATAAGGGACGTGGCGACGGCACAGGCCGTGCAGCGCCGTCTCCAGGCGCTCCAGTTCGACTGGGCCTCGGAGAGCGTCCGGGAGGTCCTGGGCCCCACGGAGGGCACCGCGAGCGAGGCGGCCGAGCGCTGTCTGGGCGTGCTGCGCCGCTTCTCGGAGGACGTGACGGAGCTGGTGCGGGCGGAGACCGCCGACTGGATGGTCGAGTTCCGCTCGGGCCCGGCGCCGCTGGCGCTCCAGTCGGTCGGCGTGGTCCCCGCCAGGGCGGAGAGCTCGCATCCCTCGGGCCGTTTCCCGCTGCCGCCGGGCACCCGGCCGAACATGCCGCGCCAGCGGCCCCCGGAGACCCGCTAGGGCCGGTCCGGGGGCCCGGGAGCGGACCGCCTCAGCTCAGGATGATCATCGAGCCCTGGGCGAGGCTCCGGGTCGCCGCCGCGTGCAGCCCCAGCCACACGTGCCGCTCGCGCGCGAAGGGGTGGCCGTCGTACGGCACGGCCACGGCCGGCTCCTCCAGGGTGGTGGGCCGGTCCGGCGGCCGCGGGGCCGCCGGCGGGTTCGCCGGGTCGATGCCGATCGAGGGCGCCACGAACTCCAGCTCCCGCAGCAGCCCGTAGGAGGAGCCGAGCGGCCCGCCGCCTTCGAGGAGCTCGTCGCTGGCGAGCGGCACCGGGAACTCGACCGGCACGTACGCGCCCGCGTGGTCGTAGTGCCAGACCAGGTGCGACTGCTGGGCGGTCGCCTCGAACATCTCCAGGAGCTGCTCGTAGTCCCCGCCGAGCTCGCCGACCGGCTCGACCGGCAGCCCGCACATCTGGAGCAGGTAGGCGCGGCGCAGGAAGTGCAGGGCCTCGTAGTCGAAGCCGGCGACCGGCGCCACGTCGCCGGAGAGCCCCGGCATGTACGCGTAGACGGGCACGGTCGGCAGCCCCGAGGCGCTCAGGACGGCGTCGTAGGCGGCTATCTCTTCGGCGAAGGGGTTGTCGGGGCTGTGGCACAGCACGTCGACGAGGGGGACCAGCCACAGGTCACAGGCCAAGGGAGGCTCGCTCTCCGTCAGTTGCAGGGACGGCCAGGGTAGTCGGCTCGGCCGACCACGCCCACCCGCTGAGGACCTGCCCCCGGAGGCCCGGCCTCAACCCGACGGCCGGTCAGCGGAGGGTCCTGGCCTCCAGGCGGTCGGCCCATTCCAGCGAGTGCGCGTTGTAGTCCCGTACGACCTGGACGGCCGCCTCCGCGTCGCCGCGGGTGATCGCGTCCACCAGGTCCACGTGCCCGCTCCACAGCCAGCCGAGGACGTCCCGCTCGGAGCGCAGGTAGGGCACGGAGAAGACCCAGGCCTGGACGCGGAGCCGGTGCAGGAAGTCGGCGATGTAGTCGTTGGCGGAGACGAGGCGTCCCAGCTCGCGCCAGTAGCGGATGTCGTAGCCGATGAGGATGTCGACGTCGCCGGCGCGGGCGGCGCGGGCGGCGGCCTCGCCCCGGCGCCGTATGGAGACGAGCGCGACGCCGATGCCGAGGTCGGGTTCCGTGAGCGCGGAGCGGGGCGGCACCAGGGCGGCGTCGCGGCGGAAGATGCCGTCGACGACGAGCATCCGGGCCTCGACCATGCCCCGGTAGTCGGCGATCGAGTACTGGTGGACGCGGAAGCCGCGGTGCTGGTCGGAGTCGAGGAGGCCCTGGGCGCAGAGGTCGACGAGGGCTTCGCGGACGGGCGTCGCGGAGACGCCGTACTGCTCGGCGATCTGCTTGACCGTGAATTCCTCGCCCGGCTGGAGACGGCCTGCGAGCACTTCGTCACGGAGCGCGTCCGCGATCTGCTGTCGCAGGGTGTTGCGGGTGACAGCTCCGCTCGCGGGCATGGGTCGCCCCCCTCCGTCCGGCTCCGGACACCCTAGTCCAGACGGAGCGGGGCTCCCCGTTCCGCGGTTACGCGGTGTGTTCGTCGGCCACCGAGAGGGCCGCGTCCAGGGCCGCGAGGCCCTCCTTGACCTCCGCCTCGGAGGCGTTGCAGGCGGGGACGACGTGCGTGCGGTTCATGTTGATGAAGGGCCACAGGCCGTTCTTCTTCGCCGCGGCGCCGAAGGCGGCCATCGGCGCGTTGGCCTCGCCGGCCGCGTTGTACGGGACGAGCGGCTCGCGGGTCTCCTTGTTCCTGACCAGGTCGAGCGCCCAGAAGACACCGAGACCGCGCACCTCGCCGACCGACGGGTGGCGCTCGGCGAGCTCGCGCAGGGCGGGGCCGATGACGTTCTCGCCGAGGTGGGCGGCGTGCTCGACGACCTTCTCGTCCTCCATCACCTGGATGGTGGCGACGGCGGCGGCGCAGGCCAGCGGGTGACCGGAGTAGGTCAGGCCGCCGGGGTAGGGCCGCTTGTCGAAGGTGGCGGCGATCTCGGCGCTGATGGCGACGCCGCCGAGCGGCACGTAGCCGGAGTTCACGCCCTTGGCGAAGGTCATCAGGTCGGGCACGACGTCGAAGTGCTCGGCGGCGAACCACTTGCCGGTGCGGCCGAAGCCGGCCATGACCTCGTCGAGGACCATGACGATGCCGTACTTGTCGCAGATCGCGCGGACCCCGGCGAGGTAGCCGGGCGGCGGGGTCATGATGCCGGCGGTGCCGGGCACGGTCTCCAGGATGATCGCGGCGATCGTCGCCGGACCCTCGAAGGCGATCGTGTCCTCCAGGTGCTGGAGGGCCCGCGCGCTCTCCTCCGCCTCGGTGGTGGCGTAGAAGGGCGAGCGGTAGAGGAACGGCGCCCAGAAGCGCACGACGCCCGCGGAGCCGGTGTCGGAGGCCCAGCGGCGCGGGTCGCCGGTCAGGTTGATCGCGGTGGAGGTGGCGCCGTGGTACGAGCGGAAGGCCGAGAGCACCTTGTGGCGGCCCGTGTGCAGACGGGCCATCCGGACGGCGTTCTCGACGGCCTCGGCGCCGCCGTTGGTGAAGAAGATCTTGTCCAGGTCGCCCGGGGTGCGCTCGGCGATGAGGCGTGCGGCCTCGGAGCGGACGTCCACGGCGAAGGCGGGCGCGAAGGTCGCGAGCTTCCCGGCCTGCTCCTGGATCGCGGCGACCACCTTGGGGTGCTGGTAGCCGATGTTCGTGTAGACGAGACCGCTGGTGAAGTCGAGGTAGCGGTTGCCGTCGTAGTCCCAGAAGTACGAACCCTCCGCGCCGGCGACGGCGAGCGGGTCGATCAGTCCCTGTGCGGACCAGGAGTGGAAGACGTGCGCGCGGTCGGCGGCCTTGACGGCCGCGCCGGCCTGGGGATCGGGTTCGACGTGAGGGGTCATGGTTCGAGGGTAAGGAACCGCAGGTGGGACGGGCCATGGCCATCTTGTCCATCGAGACCGTGGCGGACGCGACACGTTGTTCCCCGGATGCGGCGCCGCGCTCTCCCCTCGCGAACCATTGACAGCATGCTGTCGAAATGACAGTCTTCTGTCATGGGAACAGCGACTGACACCAAGACCGTTCACCTCGCCGTCTACGACACCCTCGCCGACTGGGAGACGGGCCACGCCACGGCCTGGCTCGCCCGCGCCGGATACACGATCCGGACCGTCGGACCGGTCGCCGGGGAGCCCGTCACGACCCTCGCCGGCCTCCGGATCGTCCCCGACCTCGCCCTCTCCGACCTCGACCCCGAGGACAGCGCCCTGCTGATCCTCCCGGGCGCCGAGAAGTACGACGAGGGCGACGAACTGGCCCCGTTCACCGCGAAGGCCCGCACCTTCCTCGACGCCGGGGTCCCGGTCGCCGCGATCTGCGGCGCCACGGCCGGCCTGGCCAAGGAGGGCCTGCTCGACGACCGCCCCCACACGAGCGCGGTCTCCTTCTACCTCGCCGCCACCGGCTACAAGGGCGGTGAGCACTTCGTCGACACGGACGCGCTCACGGCCGGGGACCTGATCACGGCGGGCCCGACGGAGCCGGTCGCGTTCGCGCGCGAGATCTTCGCCCGGCTCGGCGCGTACGAAGGCAAGCGCGACGCCTGGTACCGCCTCTTCCAGCACTCGGACCCGGCCGCCTTCCACGAGCTGAACGCGTGAGCCGCGAGCAGCAGGACGCCCTCTCCCGCACGGCCCTGGGCGTCTTCCGCCTCAACGGCCAGTTCCTCGCCGTGTCCGAGAAGCTGGCCGAACCGGCGGGCCTCACCGCCGCCTGGTGGCAGGTCCTCGGAGCCGTACTCCCCGAGCCCCTTCCCGTCGCCGGGATCGCCCGCGTCATGGGGATCACCCGGCAGAGCGTCCAGCGCGTCGCCGACCTCCTCGTCCGGGAGGGACTGGCCGCCTACGAGCCGAACCCGGCCCACCGGCGCGCCAAGCTCCTCGCCCCGACGGAGGCCGGGCGGGCGGCGGTCCGCCGCATCGACCCCGGCCACGCGGAACTCGCCGCCCTGCTGATGCGGGAACTGGGCGGCCAGGAGGCCTTCGACGAGACGGTACGCGTCCTGGAGCGGCTGTCGGCGGCCATGGACACGGTCCACGCGAGCTACCAGGAGCCTCCGTCGGACGGGTGAACCGTCAGGAGGTCGCGAGCAGTTCGGTGACCGTGCTCCGCAGGAGCAGCGGGTGGACGAAGCGGTCCGGGCCCGTCGGGGGGAACCGCCACGCCAGGGGCCAGGTCCTGCCCGTCAGGGCCGGCACCGGCACGTAGCTGACGTGCGCCGGCCCCGCGTTGAAGCGGGTCACCCCGCGCGGCCACGCACGTCGGGCCGTCGAGCCGGGCGGGACGAGGAAGTAGACGCCCCGCCGCCCGTTCGCCTCGATGACGACGGGCCCGGGGTCTCCCCCGGTCAGCGCCTCCATCCAGTCGGCGAGCCTCCGGCCTTCGTCACCGTCCACCCGAACGGCGTCGAATTGTACGCCCGCCTTACGGAGTTGGAATCCGGAAACAGGAATCCAACTCACATCAACTTCCCGATTCTCTGCATTCACGAGGACATGCTCCCGCGCCGGCGCTAGCGTTTTCCACGACTGCGGCGGGCGCGTCGACAACCCCTTGACCTGCGTCAACGCGCCCCCTACGCGGTCGAATTCGGCGGGGAGCAGTTGAGACCGGTTGAGATCGGTTGAGTCCGAATGGGGAGCGTGAATGGCGCGAGCGGAGAACAAGGAATCAGTGGGCCCTGCGGCCCGTATGGCGGCCTCCGTGGCGAAGAGATTGCGGCAGAAGCAGGGCTGGACGCAGGAGTATCTGGGCGCCCAGATGGGCTTCACGGGCGCGGCGATCAGCGCGATGGAGCGGCTCATCCACCCGGTGAGCGACGACATGCTCGTCCAGCTCGAACGCGTCCTGGGCGGCGGCACGGGCATCTTCGAGGAGATGCGGGAACTCGTACGCCTGGAGAAACTGCCGGAGCAGTTCCGCGGGTACGCGCCGATCGAGCAGAAGGCGGTGGCGCTGTGGCTGTACGCGAACCACGTGGTGCACGGGCTGTTCCAGACGGAGGCGTATGCGCGGGCGTTGATCGCGGGCGGCCACCCGGAGCCCACGCCGGAACGGGTCGAGGAGCTGGTCGTCGCCCGGATGGGACGGAAGGCGCTCTTCGAGCGGAAGCCGGTGTGCGAGATCGAGCTGGTCCTCGACGAGTCGGTGCTGAGGCGAGTGATCGGGGATGAGGAGGTCGCACGGGAGCAGCTGCTGTATCTGGCGGAGTGCGCCCGAAGGAGCAACGTGAACCTTCAGGTCCTGCCGTTGGATGCGGGGGTGGGGGGCAAATATGCGGGCGACCGTGGTGATCTGAACATCGTGGAGAACCCTGCCCACGACCATGTGACCTTCCTGGAGATCCAGGGGGAGAGCCTGCTGGTCGTCGACCGGACGAAGGTCAGTACGCACCGCCAGCGGTATGCAAAGATCCGGGCACAGGCCCTGGATCCACGCAGGTCGCTGGGCGTCATCGAGGAGTTGGCGGGAGTACGGAGATGAACGACACCCTGCAGTGGTTCAAGTCCAGCTACAGCGACAGCGGTGGCGGCAACTGCGTAGAAGTCGCCACCGCGGCCCACGCCGTCCACCTCCGCGACTCCAAGCAGAGCGACGGGCCCACGTTCACCGTGGAGCCCGTCGCCTGGACCGCGTTCATCGCTTGGCAGAACTGACTAGCAGGACAGGTTCGCCCCCGCGGGCACGCCCAGGATCTGGGTGAACTGCTGGTACTTGGTGACCCGGCTCTGGACCTGGGCCGGGTTTCCGCCGTTGCACTCCAGGCTGCCGTTGATGGCCCAGATGGTCTGGCCGAAGCCGGCGCCGTTGACCATGGCGTTGTGGGCGGTCATCGTGCCGGGGCCGTTCTGGGTGTTCCAGTACCAGAGGCCGGTCTGCATGGCGACGGCCGGATCCTGCTCGACGCGCCAGGGGTTGTTCAGCAGGTCGATGCCGAGGGCGTCACCGGCGGCCTTGTAGTTGAAGTTCCAGGAGAGCTGGATGGGGCCGCGGCCGTAGTAGGCGGCCTGGCCGGCCGGGCAGCCGTAGGGCTGGGTCGTGTCGCAGTAGTGGGGGTAGTTGGCCGTGTTCTGCTCGACGATGTAGTACAGCCCGCCCGTCTCGTGGGAGACGTTCGCGAGGAAGGCCGCGGCCTCCTGCTTCTTCACCGTGTCGCTGCCGGTGTTGGCGAAGGCCGGGTAGGACTTGAGGGCGGCCACGAGGCCCGCGTACGTGTAGAAGGGGTTCCTGCTCGGGAACATCTGGTTGAACTGGGCCTCGGAGACGACGAATCCACCGCTCGACGGCGGGGTCGTGGGCGGGGTGGTGGGCGGGGTGGTGCCACCGCCGCCGCAGGCGCCCTGGTCGGCCCAGACGCCCCACTCGCCGGTCGTGCCGGGAGTCTCGTTCTGGGTCCACCACTTGGCCTGCCAGTTGTGGCCGTTGTGCGAGGCCGTCATCCCGCCCGTGTAGACGGCGGAGGAGTTCCACGCGGCGGCGCAGGCGGCGGCCGCTCCGGCGGAGGCGGCGGGGAGGAGGAGGACGGCGAGTCCGACGGCCGTACAGAGCGCGGCCAGCGAGGTGACCAACTTACGCAGCATGCGTACTTCCTTCCGGGTGGGGCCGGGTGGAGCCGGATGGGAAGCACAGCGAAGCGCGATTGGTCTGGACCTGTCAAGGTCTAGACCAGAAGTTGTGACAGGCGGGATTCCACTTGCCCCCGCAACGGAGAAAGCGCCCCACCGAGGTGGAGCGCCTCACGACCTGACGGCCCGACGGCTAGGCGGCCAACTGCACCGCCAGCTCCTTCGCCAGGGACTCGGCCGTCACGAGGGAATCGGCACGGGAGGCCTCGAAGAGCGGGACGAGCTCGGCCATCGCCGGGACGTGCGGGGCGAAGGTCAGCTCGGGGGTGATGAAGCTGACGTCCGTGCCGAAGACGTCGGCGAGGATCAGCCGCAGGTAGTTCTCGACGTAGTCGTTGCCGAACTGGGGCGTGCCCTCACGGTAGGAGCCGCCGCGGCTGGCGACGACGACGGCCCGCTTGCCGGCGAGCGAGGGGTTCTCCGCGATCGCGGTGCGGCCCACGAGGAAGACCTGGTCCAGCCAGGCCTTCAGGGTGGACGGGATCGAGTAGTTGTACATCGGCGCGCCGATCAGGATCACGTCCGCCCGCTCGGCCTCCTCGATCAGCCTCCCGCGCAGCTCGAACGCCGCCCGCTCCTCCGGCGACCGCTCGTCGGGCGCGGTGCCGCCCGTGGAGTAGGCGGCGGCGTCCAGGTGCGGGACCGGTTCCGCGGCGAGGTCGCGGTAGATCACCGTCCCCTCCGGGTGCTCCGCCTCCCAGGCCTTGCGGAAGGCGGCGGTGACGGCGCGGGAGTGGGAGTTCTCGCCGCTGATGGACGTGTCGAGGTGAAGCAGCGTGGCCATGGGGATCGTCTCCTGGGTCGCGGTTCTCGCCGGCTTCTGCTCTCTCGCCGACGAGAAGAAGCCTGCTTCCTCAACCAAAGTTGAGGTCCAGAACCTGTGACTCAGATCACTTTCACCCTGGGCGGCCGCTCAGATCATCAGGACGATCCGGCCGGGCCGGTGCCCCGCCTCCGCCCTGCGGTGCGCCTCCGCGACCTCCTCCAGCGGCATGACGTCGGCCACCCGGGTGACCAGCTGCCGGGCCGCCACCTTCCGGAGGCTCTCCGCGAGCCGGGCGGCGTCCGGCACGGCCCGTACGGTCTCGACGCGGATGCCCCGCTCGGCGGCCGGCACCCGGTCGGGCGCGATCGCCGCGAACGCCCCGCCGTCCTTGACCACCGGGAGGAGGGCTTCGCCGATGATCCCGCCGTCGAAGACCCCGTCCACCCCGTCCGGGTCGCCCGCGCGCACCTTCGCGACGATGTCCTCCGGGACACCGCGCGGGACCACGTGGTCCGCGCCGAGCACCCTCAGTTCGGGCTCGTCACCCTCGTGCGCGACGGCCACGACCCGCAGTCCGGCGGCCGAGGCGTACTGGACGGCCAGACGGCCCACCACCGCGCTCGCGCCGGTCACGAGCACCGTCGCCCCCGCCGGGAGGGCGAGCCGGCCGAGGCCCTGCTGGGCGGTGGCCGAGGCCAGCGGGAGGGACGCGGCCACGGTGAAGTCCACGTCGTCGGGGATCACGGCCAGCCACTCCGGGTCGGCCCAGATGGTCTCGGCGTACGTCCCGTCGCCCGTCAGCATCTCGAACCAGGGCACGAAACCGCCCACGCGGGTGCCCACGGGCATGCCGGGCGCCTCATCGAGCAGCTTGCCCGCGAAGTCCGTCCCCAGCACGAACGGGGGCTTGAGCGGGCCGACCGAGTCGGCGTACCGGCCCGCGCGGATCCGCAGATCCGCCTGGTTCACTCCGGCCGCCTTCAGGCGCACCCGCACCTTCCCCGGCTCGGCCCCGGCCTCCGGCTCCGGCCGGCGGGCCATCCTGAGGACCTCGGGTCCGCCGTAGGCGGTCACTTCGACGACACGCATGGGGTACTCCTCAGACGAAGGCCCCCTCGTGGCCATTACACCCACGCTCCACAGCCCCGGGCAACCCCTGTCGGTCCACCCGGGGAGTCCCCCGCGGGGCGCTCCTGAACGAACGGCGAAGTCCAGGTGGCGGGCCGCTACACCGCCCCCGCGTTCGCACAGGCGTCCGTACCGTCCCGGCCATGGAGTGGATAACCGCAGAGAACGTCATCGCCGTGGGGACGGCCCTCATCGGTGTCCTGGTCACGCTCGCCGTCGTCTGGATCGACCGCTTCTCGCCGCAACGCAAGCGGCTCGGCTACCGCGTGCAGCTCAACACTCCGCTCCACCGGGAGGAGAACCAGGACAGCGGGGTCCAGACGGTGCGCGAGGGCCAGGTGGTGGGCATGGCGACGCCCACCGACGGATCCACGCTCGTCCTCCTCCGCATCGAGAACGACCGCGAGCTCGACATCAGCTCCGAGGACTACGGGGCCGCCGCCGACCCCCACGGGCTGAGGATCACCTTCGGCGAGCGGACCGTGCAGGGCGTCGTCGCCACCATCCCGGCGGGCTGGGACTCCGTACGGGAGGACCTGGAGCGCACGCCCACGCTCGGCCGGAACGGCAGCGCGGTCCTCGTACCCAAGGTGGCCCTCGAACGCGGCCAGTACTTCAAGCTGCTCGTCCAGCTCTCCGGCGGGGTCGCCGACCGGGACATCAAGATCGACGGGAGCCTCCAGGGCGGCACGATCCGGCGCAACAGGAGCACCACCCCCGACGAGAAGCCGCCCCGCTTCAGCCCCACCGCCCGGAACGTCACCCTCGTCCTCACCGCCTGCGTCGTGGCCCTGGCCGCGATCATCGTCCGCGAGCAGACCCCGCCGCCCATCGGCTGCGCCCGGGGCGCCCTCACCGTCACCGGCTCGACGGCCTTCGCGCCCGCCCTGCGGGAGGCGGCGAAGCGGTACGAGGAGGACTGCGAGGGCTCCACGGTCGCCGTCGACGTGCACGGCTCGACCGCCGGCATCCGCGAGCTGGCCGAGGCGGGCGCGAAGGCCGGGAAGGGGTCGCCGACCGTCATCGCCCTCTCCGACGGACACGCGCCGGGCGGCTTCCCCGAGCTGCGGGAGAGCATGGTCGCCGTCTCCCTCTTCACCCTCGTCCTCAACGACGGCACACCCGTCGACAACCTCACCCTGGACCAGGTCGGGCGGATCTACCGGGGCGAGATCCGGTACTGGAGCGAGGTGGGCGGTCCCGACCTGCCCATCCTCCTCGTCAGCCGGGACGCCAACTCGGGCACCCGCGAGGTCTTCCAGCGCCGGGTCCTCGGCCACAACGAACCCGCCAACTCCTCCCGGGACTGCGAGCACCTCGACGACGCCGCCTCGAAGGTGATCCGCTGCGAACTCGACTCCACCGAACAGGTCCTGGCCGCCGTCGCCCGGCTCCCCGGGGCCATCGGCTACACCGAACTCCGCGCGAGCGACGGCCGGAAGGGCCTGCACAGGGTCTCCGTCGACGGCCGCGGGCCCGCCGTGGACGAGCTCGGCGCATCCCCCTACCCCTACCGGGAGATCGAGTACGCCTACACCTGGGGCCTGCCCCGGGCCGACTCCCTGACCTCCAGCTTTCTCACCTACCTCCGGTCGGGGCGCGGCCAGGACGTCATCAGCGCCCACGGCCACCTGCCCTGCGCCACCCCGAAGGGGCTGAAGGTCTGCGGAGACGGCTGACCTGACCGTCTGGCATGCTCTGGCGACGTGGAGTCATTGAACGCGGAAGATCCGGTCAGCGTCGGCCCGTTCCGTCTGATCGGCCGCCTCGGGGTCGGCGGGATGGGCCGGGTGTTCCTGGCGCGCTCGGCCGGCGGGCGGACCGTCGCGGTCAAGGTGGTGCACGCGGAGCTGGCCGCCCAGGACGAGTTCCGGCGCCGGTTCGCCCGCGAGGTCGCCGCCCTGGAACGGGTCGGCGGCACCGGTACCGCGCCCGTCCTCGGCTCGGACACCGCCGCCGACTCCCCGTGGGTCGCCATCGGATACGTGGCGGGGCCCTCGCTGCGGACCGTGGTCGGCGACGAGTTCGGACCGCTGCCGCCCGCGACCGTACGGGCCCTGGCCTCCGGGCTCGCC
Organism: Streptomyces tanashiensis; assembly: GCF_014648895.1. GTDB lineage: Bacteria > Actinomycetota > Actinomycetes > Streptomycetales > Streptomycetaceae > Streptomyces > Streptomyces tanashiensis. The sequence goes on along the minus strand of NZ_BMRZ01000005.1, from coordinate 213,339 downwards.
CGCGCCCTCGACCACATCCACGCCGCCGGGTTCGTCCACCGCGACCTCAAGCCGGGCAACGTGCTGCTGACCGTCGACGGGCCGCGGATCATCGACTTCGGCATCGCCCGCGCCGTCGACAGCGTCGCCGAGGGCGGCGACCTGACCACCACCGGCGCCGTCGTCGGCTCCCCCGGGTTCATGTCGCCCGAACAGGTCCGCGGCGACCAGGTCTCCCCCGCCTCGGACATCTTCTGCCTCGGGTCCGTCCTCGCGTACGCGGCGACCGGCCGCGCTCCCTTCGGCACGGCGGACAGCGGCGTCCACGCCACCATGTTCCGCATCGCCCACGACGAGCCCGACCTGACGGACCTCCCGCCCGAACTCTCCGGACTCATCCGGGCCTGCCTCGCCAAGGACCCCGCCGCCCGGCCCACGGCCACCGAGATCGTCGAGACGCTCCCCGTGGCCGACCCCTGGCTCCCGGCGGACGTCCTGGCCCGGCTCGGGCGGCACGCGGCACGGCTGCTGGAGGCCGAGGGAAGCGCTCGGACCGCCGACACTCCCCCGCCGCCCACCGGGGCGACGGGAACGACGGGGACGGCAGGGACGGCCGGGACGGCCGGGACGGCCGGGGCGCCCGGGACGGCCGGGGCGCCCGGGACGGCAGGGACAGCCGCGCCCGCGCCCGCCGCCGCGCCCCGGCGCCGGGGCCGTACCGCACTGCTCGCCGCCCTCACGGCCCTCGCCGTCGCCGCGGCGGCGGGAGTCGCGTACACCTACTGGCCCGGCCGGGGCGACGACGGCGGCGGTGGCACCGCGGGCGGGCGGAAGAACGGCGGCACCACCGCCACCCGCCCCGCCCCCGGGATCGTCCCGGCCGCCTTCCTCGGCGCCTGGGAAGGCGTCCTGAAGGGCTCGGCGGACGTCCCGTACGAGACCAGCCGGATCGAGATCACCCAGGGCCCCGCCGGCTCCAGGTCCGCCGTCTACACCCACGTCACCGGGGAACGGCTGTGCATCGGCCGGGCCACCCTGATCTCCGCCACCGACGGCGAACTCGTCCTCGGCGAGGCCGAGATCACCGCGAGCGTGCCCGCCCAGCGCTGCACCCCGGCCGCCCGCCAGACCCTCACACTGCGCTCCACCGACGTCGTCGAATGGGGCTCCGGCGTCGCCAAGAGCACCTTCCGCCGGGTCAAGGCCGGCACGGACGTCGTCCCCGCCGCGTACGTCGGCACCTGGAAGCAGGCACCGGACACCGTGCTCCAGCCCCAGCCCGACCGCTGGTCCTACCGGGTCACCGTCATCCAGGGGCCGGTCGGCGCACCGCTCGTGCGCTTCGAGCAGTCGTACCCGCGCATGGACGACCAGGGCAACCTGCTCGCCGACGACATCGACTGCGCGTCCACCGCCCTCGTCGGCAGCGCGGGCTCGCTCCTCGTCATCGGCCCGGAGACCCGCGACCCGGACACCTGGGACCCGGACTGCGCCGAGAACGGCTCCAGCAACCTCCGGATCGTGAAGTACCGGGGCAAGGAACGGCTGCAGATCTACGGAATGACGGCGGACGGGGAGCCGGGCGAGTTCGTCCGGGACTGAGCCGGCCCCCGCGAGCCCGGCCCGCTCCGAAGGACAGGCCCTAGCGGGCGAGGAGTTCGAGGGCGGCCCGGACCGAGTCCAGGAGGGGCTGGCCGATGCCGCCGACGGTGGCGGCGACGGCCTGGAGGACCTGGAGCGCGCCGCGCCGCCGGTCCGGCACGGCCAGGTCGGCCGTGGCACCGTCGACGGACTCCACCGCCCCGGCCGGCAGGCTGCCCCGCAGCTCCTCGACGCGCTGGAGCACGGCCGCCAGGGCCCGTTCGACGTCGGGCGAGCCATGGTGGTGGACGATGCCCTGATTGCCCTGGCCGCCGTGCATGTTCACGACGTCCCCGTAGTAGTTGTCCCCGCTCACCTCGACACCCCCGTGTTGCCGCTGCCGCCGTACATGTTGACCGAGTTGCCGAAGTGGTAGTTGCCGTAGTTGGTGATCGCCAGCGACGCCACGTGGGCGTGGAGCTCCGCGTCGGGCTTGTCGATCGCCTCGGCGATCGAGACGACGAGCTCGTTCAGCTGCTCGCGCGGTGCGGTCACCAGGGCGGTGGAGCGCCCGTTGGTCTCGACGGCGAGGACGTGGTGGGTCCCGGCGAAGACCACGGCCAGCATGTCGCCGATGAAGTAGATCAGCGCGAACACCACGACGATCATGAGGAACCCGGCCACGTCGGCGAGATCGCTGCTGCTGCCCCATCCCCCGCTCGTCGCGTCCGAGATCCACATCAGGAGGAGGAGGATGAGCAGCGTGACCCCGCCGCGCTTCAGGAACCGCGCGAAGGCCGCTCCCCGGCGCGGCGTGAGATCGAAGGTGTGGACGCGGACGATGTTCTCCAGCGGGTACGCGGCCCCGTGCACCCAGAGCAGCCGCTTGCTGATGAGCAGGCTCTGACGGGGCGGGGTCCGCGGAGGCGCGGGCGCGTGTGCGGGTCTCGGCGGTTGCTGTGGTGGCGGTGTTCCCATGCTTCCCCCTGTGCCGGAACGGGCTGAAACGGAGCCCCATTAAGCCCCCGACACCCCAGCGGAACAAGGCGAGTTCAGGCCTCCCGGGGTACGACTCCGGACACCGCGCGGGCGTAGTCGCGGACCAGGGGGCGGGCATCGGCCGCGCGCCAGGCGAGGGCGAAGCGGCTGGGGGTGACACCGCGGACGGGGCGGGTGACGACGCCGTCGCGGGTGAGGAGGGGCGCGTTCCCGGCGGCGACCAGGCAGATGCCGAGGCCGCCGACCAGCGCCTCGTACGTCTCGTCCGCGCTGGCGATCTCGGCGCCGACGACCGGCGGGCGGCCGCCCCGGGCGTCCACGGCCAGCCAGTAGTCGCGGAGTTCGGGCCCGGTGCCGGGGAGGGCGAGGAACGGCTCGTCGAGGAGTTCGGAGAAGTCCAGGCTCTCGCGCGCGGCCAGCGGATGGGTCTCGGGAAGGGCGACGAGCCGGGGCTCGGTGGCGACGACGACCCAGCGGAAACGGTCCGCCCCGGCCAGCGGCAGCCAGACGAAGGCCACGTCGCTGGTGCCGTCCGCGAGCCCGGCGGTCGGGTCCTCCCAGCCCACCTGCCGCAGCCTGAGCCGGGCCTCCGGGTGCGCCTCGGTGAACCGGGACCGGATCGCCGGCAGCAGCCCGCCACGGCCGGGGCTGGTGCTCATGCCGACGACCAGGGTGCCGTCCGCCGCCGCCCTGGCCCGCCCCACCGCCTCCCGGCCCTCCTCCCAGGCCGCGAGCACGGCCCGCGCGTGCGGCAGCAGCGCCGTACCGACGGAGGTGAGGGCCACGCCCTGCCGGTCGCGGTCGAAGAGGGGCGCGCCGAGCTGCCGCTCCAGGGCGCGGATCTGCTTGCTGAGCGCGGGCTGCGAGACGTACAGCCGCTCGGCGGCCCTGGTGAAGTGGAGCTCCTCGGCGACCGCGAGGAAGTACCGCAGATCCCGCCCGTGCACATCCATGCCTTCTGGCTATCACGGCGGATCTTGGACAGACAACACCCGCCCGCCACAAGCTTGTTGCACCACCGCAAGCGACAACAGGGGGAACACGCACATGAGCAAGGTCTGGCTGATCACGGGAGCCAACAGCGGTTTCGGGCGCGCCTTCGCCGAGGCCGCGATCGCCGCCGGCGACGTCGTCGTCGCCGCGGCCCGCCGCACCGAGACCCTGGACGACCTGGTCGCCGCCCACCCCGACCAGGTCGACCCGGTCGCCCTGGACGTCACCGACACGGCGGCGGTCGACCGGGTCGTCGCCGCGCTGGTCGAGCGCCACGGCCGCGTCGACGTCCTCGTCAACAACGCGGGCCGCACCCACGTCGGCTCCGTCGAGGAGACCTCCGACGAGGAGCTTCGCTCGCTCTTCGACGTCCACGTCTTCGGCCCCGCCGCCCTCACCCGCGCCGTCCTGCCCCACATGCGGGCCCGCCGCTCCGGCGCGATCGTGCAGCTCAGCAGCGTCGGCGGCCAGATGTCGATGGCGGGCTTCGGGGCCTACAGCGCGACCAAGTTCGCCCTGGAGGGGCTGTCGGAGGCCCTCGCCGCCGAGGTCGGACCGCTCGGCATCAAGGTCCTCGTCGTCGAGCCGGGCGCCTTCCGCACGGGCCTCTTCGGCAACCACAGCCTCAGCGGCGACGGCATCGCCGACTACGCCGACACCGTCGGCGCCACCCGCGGATTCGTCGAGACCGGCGGCGGCACCCAGGCCGGCGACCCGGCGAAGGCCGCGGCGGCGGTCCTCACGGCGCTGAACGCCGACGAGACCCCGCTCCGGCTCGCCCTGGGCGACGACTCGATCGACACGATCCTCGGCCACCTGGAGCAGGTGCGGGGCGACCTGGTCGCCTGGGAGAAGGTCGGCCGGGACACGAAGCTCGACGCCTGACCTCGACGCCCGACCTCATGGAGAAGGGCCCGCACCCCGGTGAACCGGGGTGCGGGCCCTTCCGCGTGCTCCTGGAGGAGTCTCGTGCTCCTGGAGGAGCCTCGTGCTCCTAGAGGAAGGAGTTGATCTCGATCGTCTCCGTGCGGCCGGGGCCGACACCGATCGCGGAGATCGGGGCGCCCGACATCTCCTCCAGCGCCTTCACGTACGCCTGCGCGTTCTTCGGCAGGTCCGCGAAGGTCTTCGCCTTCGTGATGTCCTCGGACCAGCCCGGCAGCATCTCGTAGATCGGCTTCGCGTGGTGGAAGTCGGTCTGCGAGTAGGGCAGCTCCTCGACGCGCTTTCCGTCGATCTCGTACGCGACACAGACCGGGATCTGCTCCCAGCCCGTCAGCACGTCGAGCTTGGTGAGGAAGAAATCCGTCAGGCCGTTGACCCGGGTCGCGTAGCGCGCGATGACCGCGTCGAACCAGCCGCAGCGGCGGTCACGGCCGGTGGTGACGCCGCGCTCGCCGCCGATGCGCCGCAGCGCCTCGCCGTCCGCGTCGAAGAGCTCCGTCGGGAACGGGCCGGCGCCGACACGGGTCGTGTACGCCTTGAGGATGCCGATGACACGGCTGATCTTCGTCGGGCCCACGCCCGCACCCGTGCAGGCGCCGCCCGCGGTCGGGTTCGAGGAGGTGACGAAGGGGTACGTGCCGTGGTCGACGTCGAGCAGGGTGCCCTGGCCGCCCTCGAAGAGCACGACCTTGTCCTCGTCGAGCGCCTTGTTGAGGATCAGCGTGGTGTCCGCGACGAACGGCTTGATCTGCTCCGCGTACTGGAGCATCTCCTCGACGATCTGCTCCGCCTCGATCGCGCGGCGGTTGTACAGCTTGGCGAGGAGCTGGTTCTTGCCCTCCAGCGCCGCCTCGACCTTCTGCACGAGGATCGACTCGTCGTACAGGTCCTGGACCCGGATACCGACGCGGTTGATCTTGTCGGCGTAGGTCGGACCGATGCCACGACCCGTGGTGCCGATCTTGCGCTTGCCGAGGAACCGTTCCGTCACCTTGTCGAGGGTGACGTTGTACGGGGTGATCAGATGGGCGTTGCCGCTGATCAGGAGCTTCGACGTGTCGACGCCGCGCTCGTTCAGCCCGCTCAGCTCGGAGAGCAGGACCGCCGGGTCGACGACGACACCGTTTCCGATCACCGGGGTGCACCCCGGGGAGAGGATTCCGGAAGGGAGGAGGTGGAGCGCGTACTTCTGGTCGCCCACGACGACCGTGTGGCCGGCATTGTTGCCGCCCTGGTAACGCACCACGTAGTCCACGGATCCACCGAGGAGGTCGGTGGCCTTTCCCTTGCCCTCGTCACCCCACTGAGCACCGAGCAGCACAAGTGCGGGCACAGGCGTACACCCCTTCCGGGTGGGGCATGTCCAAGGTCAGGGGGCATACGCCGCCTCACCGGTGTGCCCCGGAATAGACGAAGCCCCTGGCGCAATAGCGCAAGGGGCTCTTGCACAAAGATGCTACCCGAGGAAGGACCGAGGTGTCGGATCACGACCAGCTGCTGGTCATCGTCGACCCGGTCGCCCGCCGAAGTGACGGCGAGTCCGTACGGATCGCGAAAGATGTCCTGTCCGCGGGCGCGGAGGCGAAGATCTGCCTGCCGGACGGCCCCGAGGAATTCTCCAGGGCCCTGGCCCGGCGCGGCTCCCGGCGCCCCGTGGTGCTCGGCGACGACCGCGCGCTGCTGCGCACCGTGGCCCTTCTGCACCGCGAGCGGGAGCTCGCCGAGGGGGCTCTCTCGCTCGTCCCGATCGGCGCCCCGGACGACCTGGAAGTGGCCCACGCGCTCGGCGTGCCGCGCTCCACCCCGGCGGCGGCCCGCGTGGTCCTGCACGGGGCCGTGCGCCGCCTCGACCTCCTCGTCGACGACAGCGACGGCGTCGTCCTCGGCGACCTCCTGGTGCCCGGCACGCCCGCCCTCGCCGCCACGGCGCCGTCCGTCTGGGGCACCTGCCGCTCCCTCGTCCGCACCCTGGTCCGCCCGGCCCCCGCCGCCCTCGCCGTCCGCACGCACCGGCTGAGGGTCGAGGCGGACGGGGTGCTGCTCGCCGACGTCGACGCGCCGGTGGAGGGCCTCACGGTCCGGCCGGTCGCCGGCCGGGCCGAGGTGACCGTCCACCCGGTCACGGCCTCGCCCCGCCGCGCGACGGCCCGCACGGTCACGGTCTCGGGCCCCGACTTCCGCTACCGCGCCGACGGACGGGTGACGGGGCCGGTGCGGCGCCGCACCTGGACGATACGGGCGGGGGCGTGGGGGCTGACGCTGCCGCGGGACGCCGCGTGACCTCACGGGCGAGGGCCGGGGGCTGACGCCGCCGCGGGGGGCCGCCTAACCTCACGGGTGGGGACATGTACCGACGGGTGGGGGAACGTGCGATGACGCGTGCGACAACGCGTGCGACGACGTCTGCGATGACGTCTGCGCTGGACGTCGAGGAGACGGCGGGGGCGCTGGACAAGTACCGGCGAAGAGCCGGCGGACTGATCCTCGCGGGGGTGGTGACGCTCGCCCTGGCCGTCGGCTTCTGGGCGCTTCTCGTGGACACGGTGTCCTCCAGGACGGCCGCCATGCCCTTCGTGCCCGGGATCCTCCTGCTGGGCGGCGGGACCGGCATGTGGGGCCTCGCGTGGCGGATGCGGCGGGCTCTCGGCGCGGGCACCTGGTCGGTTCACCCCGCCGTGGCGATCGGCCACGGCCGGACCGCGACGACCGTCGTCCTGCGCTCCCCGGACCGCTCCGAGGCGTGGCCGCTGACCGTGATCGCGACCCGGCAGCGCTACGAACTGGTGCGGCCGGGCCCGGACGGCGTGCTGTGGTGGTGCGGCGACCCGCGCGTGGGCGGTGTCCTGGCGCCTCCCGGCGGCGGGGAGCTGATCTGGGCGAAGCCGGTGCGCGGCGGGCACGTGCGGCGGCGGGTCGTCGCGCGAGCGGAGGCGGAGGGCCTGATGCACCGGGCGACGCCACGGCAGCCGGGGAACCGGGTGCCGGGCCCGGTGCCGGGCCCGGATCAGGCGACGGACGTGGATTCCGTGCGGGGGCCGGAGGACGTAAAGGGGCCGGAGGACGTACGGGGGCCGGAGGACGTACAGGGGCCGGAGGCCGTGCGGGGACCGGAGGACGTACAGGGGCCGGAGGACGTACAGGGGCCGGAGGACGTACAGGGGCCGGAGGACGTACAGGGGCCGGAGGCCGTGCGGGGGCCGGAGGACGTACAAGGACCGGAGGACGTACAGGGACCTGAGGACGTACAGGGACCTGAGGCCGTGCAGGACGTGGCGCGGACCGAGCCGTCCGGGCCGACGTACGCCGAGCTCTTCGAGCATGCCCGGCGGCAGGCCGGGCCGCGGGGCGGCCGGGCGCCCCGGCCCGAGCGGGACGCGCGCGAGGTGGCGTGGTGGCGGGTGCGGAGCCTCCGCCGGGTCGCCGGGGTGCACCGGGTGGTGATCGCGCTCGGCTTCTGCGCGGCCGTGGGCGCGGTCGCGCTGACCGGACCGCCCAAAGAGGACGCGCTGAAGCTGGGCGCGGTGGGCGTGCTGGTCCTGGGCGCTCTCGTGTACTCCTGCCACCGGCTGCTCACCGTCGGCAGGCCCGCGGCGCGGGCGATGGTCCGGGCCCTGACCGGCACCGTCCATGTGCGTCGCCGGTACACCCTGCTGTACGACCCGCGGGGCGGCGCGCCCGTCCTGGTGCTCTTCCCGATGTACGACGGCTGGGACGCCGGGCCCGAGGCGGTGCTCCGGCTGATTCCGCCCGGTCCGCCGAAGCAGCCGCGCCGCGGTCTGCCGGCCAAGCCCGCCGGCACCGTCGAGCTGCACGGCTGGCGTGACTTCACCGTGGACGGCCGGCCGTTCGTCGTGGCGTGGATCGACGGGCGTCCGCACTGGCCTGCGGGGCCGTACCAGGAGGCGGACGGGCCGGAGTTCGCCGCGCTGGTCGACCGGCTCGCCCCGCCCCTGGAGGCTCAGGCCTCCTGAGCCCCCGCGGCCTTGCGGGCGCGCCAGCGGTCCATGATTCCGCCGATCTCGTCGTGCAGGAAGGCGAAGAACTCGGCCGTCTCGGCCGTGCGGCGCCCCGCGGCCGTGTCGCGCCCCAGCGTCTCCGTGCCCTCCTTCAGGACCTTCTCCCAGCGGAGCAGGACCTGGTCGCGGCGGGTGAAGGTCTCGTACCAGAGCTCGTTGTGGAGGACGTACCGGTCGCGCCGCGTGCCGGGGTCCCGCTCGCGGCCGACCATGTCCACCTGGGTGAGGTAGCCGATCGCGCCGGAGACCGCGGCCGGGCTGATCCGCAGCTGTTCGGCGAGCTCGGCCGAGGTCATGGAGGCCGTCTCGGAGGCGAGCAGGGCCGCGAAGACGCGGCTCGCCATGCGCTGCATGCCGGCGGCGGTCAGTTCGGCGGCGAAGCGTTCCACGAAGCGGGAGACCGCCTCGTCGCCGGTCCCGTCGGTCTTCGTCATCTCGCTCTCACCCATCCTCTGACTTTATACGGTTCCTTAACTTCACAAATTTGTGAAACTACCGTACGTTCAGAAGCATGACGAAGGCAATCAGCGTCGTCGGACTCCACAAGTCCTTCGGGCGCACCCACGCGCTCGACGGCCTCGACCTCACCGTCGAGACCGGCGAGGTCCACGGCTTCCTCGGCCCCAACGGCGCCGGGAAGTCCACCACCATCCGGGTCCTCCTGGGCCTCCTCCGCGCCGACTCCGGCGCCGCCCAGCTCCTCGGCCGCGACCCCTGGAAGGACGCCGTCGAGCTGCACCGCCGCATCGCGTACGTCCCCGGCGACGTGACCCTCTGGCGCAACCTGTCCGGCGGCGAGGTCATCGACCTGTACGGACGGCTGCGCGGGGGCGGCGGCCTCGACCGGGCCCGGCGCGCCGAGCTCATCGAACGCTTCGAGCTCGACCCCACCAAGAAGGGCCGCACCTACTCCAAGGGCAACCGCCAGAAGGTCGCCCTGGTCGCCGCCTTCGCCTCCGACGTCGACCTGCTCGTCCTCGACGAGCCGACCAGCGGCCTCGACCCGCTGATGGAGGAGGTCTTCCAGGACTGCGTGGAGGAGGCCCGCCGGCAGGGTCGGACGGTGCTCCTGTCCTCGCACATCCTCAGCGAGGTCGAGGCCCTCTGCGACCGGGTCAGCATCGTCCGCAAGGGCCGGACCGTCGAGTCGGGTTCGCTCGCGGAGCTGCGGCACCTGACCCGTACCAGCGTCACCGCCGAACTCGCCGGACCGCCCAACGGCCTCGCCCACCTCCCCGGCGTCCACGGCCTCGACGTGCGGGGCGGCCGGGTGACGTTCCAGGTCGACACCGACAGGCTCGACGCCGCCCTCCGCTCCCTGACCGCCACGGGCGTACGGAGCCTCACCTCCACCCCGCCCACCCTGGAGGAGCTCTTCCTCCGGCACTACACGGAGGAGGCCGCCCGATGACCGGCACCGGCGTCCTCACACGGCTCGCCCTGCGCCGCGACCGGCTGACGCTCCCCGTCTGGGCGCTCGTCACCGGCGGGATGGTCGCGAGCGGCGCCGGCTCCCTGGAGGGGCTGTACGGCACGGCAGCCGAGCGGGCCGAGGCCGCCGCCACGATGACCGCCAACAGCTCGATGCGCGCGCTGTACGGGCCGGTCTTCGGCGACTCCCTCGGCGGGCTCGTCGCCTGGCGCTTCGGCACCTTCGGCGCGGTCCTCGCCGCCGTCGCGAGCCTGATCGTGGTGGTCCGGCACACCCGCGAGGAGGAGGAGACGGGCCGTCAGGAGATGCTGTCCGCCGGTGCGGTGGGCCGCCGGGCCCCGCTGACGGCCGCGCTCCTCACCGCCCTCGCCCTCAACACGGCGATCGCCCTCCTCATCACCGCCGGCCTCGCCGGACAGGGCACCGCCGGGGCGCTCGCGCTCGGTCTGGCGGTCGCCGGCACCGGCATGGTCTTCGCGACCACGGCCGCGCTCGCCGCCCAGGTCACGGAGAGCGCCCGGCTCGCCAAGGGCCTGACGGCGGCCGTCCTCGGCCTGGCGTTCGCCCTGCGGGCGGCGGGCGACGCGGGCGGTTCGTCCTTCCTGACGTGGCTCTCGCCGATCGGGTGGGCCGAGCAGGTCCGCGCCTTCGCCGGCGAGCGCTGGTGGGTGCTGCTCCTGATCCTCGCGGCCGTCCTCGCGCAGACGGCGGCGGCGTACGCGCTGACCGCCCGCCGGGACGTCGGCGCGAGCTTCCTCGCGACCCGGCCCGGCCCGGCCGAGGGCCGCCTCGCCACCGCCGGGGCGCTCGCGTGGCGGCTCCAGCGCGGCACCCTCCTCGGCTGGTCGCTCGGCTTCCTGCTCGGCGGGCTCGCCTTCGGCGGGATGGCCGAGGGCGCGGCCGACCTCGTCGGCGACAACGAACGGGCCCGCGAGATCTTCGAGCGGATGGGCGGCCAGAGCGCGCTCACCGACGCCTTCCTCGCCACCATGGTCTCCCTGCTCGGGATGCTCGCGGCGCTGTACGCGGTCGGGTCCGTGCTGCGGCCGTACGGAGAGGAGAGCTCGGGGCGGGCCGAACCGCTCCTCGCGGGCGCCCTCGGCCGGCTCCGGTGGGCCGCCGGGCACCTGGTGATCGCCTTCGGCGGCTCGGCCCTGATCCTGGTCCTCGCCGGAATCGGCCTGGCCCTGTCGTACGGGCACGACCTCGGCCCGATCCTGGGGGCCGCGCTCGTCCAGCTCCCGGCCGTCTGGACGCTCGCCGGGCTCGCGGTGCTGCTCTGGGGCGCCGCCCCGAAGGCCGCGAACGCCGCGTGGGGCATGGCCGGGCTGTGCCTGGCCCTCGGGTGGATCGGACCGGCGCTCGGCCTGCCCGGGGCGGTCCTGGACCTCTCCCCCTTCGGCCACCTGCCGAAGCTGCCGGGCCCGGACATGACCTGGACCCCGGTCCTGGCCCTGACGGCTCTGGCGGCGGCCCTGACGGCGGCGGGGCTGGCGGGGCTGCGACGGCGGGACGTGACGGGCTGAGGCCGGGACGGCTCAGGAGGTGTGCCGAGGCTCCGTGCGGCTTGCGGGGCGGTAAGCCCCGGGAGGCGTGCTCTCAGGAGGCGTGCTCTCAGGAGCGGGCCGGCGACGCCGGCATGAGCGTGCGGGCCAGCACTTCGAGCGCCTGGGTGACCTCACCCAGGCGCTCGGGGTCGTCGGACCCCAGGGCCGCGGCGAGCGCGCTCTCGATCCGGGTGGCCCGCACCTCCGCCACGCGCCCCGACGCCTCCGGGGCGGGGCGCACGAGCACACGGCGCCGGTCGGCGGGGTCCGGCACGGCCTGCACCGAGCCGGCCTCCTTCAACCGGGCCACGGCGGTGGACACCTGGCTCTGCGGCAGACCGGTCCGGGCGGCGATCTCGCCGACGGCGCTGCCGGGGTGGGCGGCGATGTCGCCGGCGACGATCAGCACCAGCCGGGCGCTGCCGGCGTACCGGCCCTCGCCACCGGGAGGCTCGGGCAGCGCCTCCTCGCCGATCTTCATCAGGACGCGGCCCAGCAGGAACAGTTCGGCTCCATTCACCCCGTCAAGGTACATCCACATAGATTCATCCATCTTGATGCATCGGGATTGATGTATCGAGTTGGATGGAATAACGTTGGTGAGGAGGACGGGGGCGCGAGGCCCGCCGCACACGAAGGGGGAGCACCACCATGACCGCGACCGACACCGCCACGACCACGACCGTCGGCACGCTCGACGTGCCCGGCGCGGTCCTGCACCACCAGGTCCGGGGCACCGGCCCGACGCTGCTGATCTCGCAGAGCGGGGAGGGCGACGCCGACCGCAGCACCGACCTCGTCGACCGGCTCGCCGACTCCTACCGCGTGATCACCTACGACCGCCGCGGCCTCTCCCGCAGCCGGCTCGACGCCCCGGAGCGGGGGGCGACGCTGACCGAGCACGCCGACGACGTCCACCGCCTGCTCACCGCCCTCACCGACGCGCCCGTCCTCATGCTCGGCTGCAGCCTGGGAGCCGTCATCGGACTGCACACGGCCGTGCGCCACCCCGGCCTGATCCACACGCTCGTCGCCCACGAGCCCGTCGCCCCGCGCCTGCTGTCGGACCGGGAGCGCACCCACCACGAGCGGGAGCTCATCGGCCTCCAGGAGCTGTACGACCAGGGAGGTCTCGGCGCCGCACTGCCGGAGATCGCGCGGACCCTGGGCATAGACCCCGCCCGCACCGACGCCGAGCCCGGCCTGACGCCCCAGCCGATGGACGCCCGGCGGATCTCCAACTTCGACCACTTCATCCGCCACGACTTCGGCGCGATCGTCCATGACACGCTCGACCCCTCCGCGCTGGCGGGCACCGGCACGCGCATCATCCCCGCGGCCGGCCGCACCACCCCGCGCACCGTCTTCGACTACCTGTGCGCGGCCTCACTGGCCGAGCTCGTCGGCCATGAACTGGTCGAGTTCCCCGGCGGCCACAACGGCAACACCAGCCACCCGGAGGCGTACGCGACCCGCCTCCGCCAGGTCCTGGCGGGCACATGCTGAGCCGGGGGGCCGGGTCACACCTCCACGAGCAGCTCCTCGAAGCCCCGGATGACGTAGCCCGGCTTCCACACCGGTTCGGCCGCGAGACGGAGGCCGGGGGCCTGGCGCAGCAACTCACCGAAGACCGCCGTCAGTTCCAGGCGGGCGAGCGGGGCGCCCAGGCAGTAGTGGATGCCGGCGCCGAAGGTGATGTGCGGGTTGTCGGCCCGTTCGAGGTCGAGGACGTCGGCGGTGGGGCCGAAGCGGGCCGGGTCGCGGTTGGCGGAGCCGAAGAGGAGGGCGACCTCGGAGCCGCGCGGGATGGTGACGCCGCCGAGCTCGATGTCGTCGAGGACCCAGCGCTCGAACATCTGGAGCGGGGTGTCGTAGCGCAGAAGTTCTTCCACAGCTGTGGACAACTTTTCGGGATCAGGACGGACGCCCTGCCGGAAGAGGGTCCACCAGCCGTTGACCGTGGTGTTGACGGTGGCCTCGTGACCCGCGTTGAGGAGCAGGACACAGGTGGAGATCATCTCCTGTTCCGTCAGCTCCTCCACCGCGATCAGGGACGAGATCAGGTCCTCCCCCGGGCTCTTCCGCCGCCGCGCGATCAGCTCCCGCAGGTACGCGGAGAACGCGATGGAGGCCTCGACCGCCCGCCGGGCCGTCTCCTCCGAGGGATTCAGCTCGAACATCCCGCAGATCGCCGCCGACCAGGGGCGCAGCCGCCCCCGTTCCTCGTCCTCCGCCGGGATGCCGAGCATCTCGGCGATCACCGCGACCGGAAGGGGCTCGGCGACGGCGGACAGCAGGTCGCCGCCGCCCGCCGCCACCAGGTCACCGACGAGCCCGGCCGCGAGGCGCCGTACCGTCGGCGTCAGGTTCTCCACCGTCCTCGGCGTGAACGCCTTCGAGACGAGCCGGCGGATCCGGGTGTGGTCGGCCGCCTCCAGATCGAGCAGCCCGTGGTCGTTGAGCGTGTGGAACGGCTCGTACGCGGCGTCCGGCGCCGCCCGCCCGAACTCCTCGTGCGTGAAGCGATGGGTGTAGGTCCGGCCGAGGCGCCGGTCCCGCAGCAGCGCCGACACGTCCTCGTAGTGCGGGACGAGCCACTGCCGGGTGGGACCGTGCCAGTGGGCGCGGCCGGCGGCGCGCAGCTGGGCGTAGGCGGGATAGGGATCGGCGACGAACTCCGCCGACCAGGGGTCGTACACAGCCTCCACAGCATCCATGACCGGACGCTACCCCCGCGCCCCGGCCCGGACGACACGACCGCCGCTCGGCGGGTGCTCGACCGCCGGCGCACCGGCCCCGACACGACCGCCCCTCGGCCACCGACGCGCACCGGCCCCGACACGGCAACCGCTCGGCCACCGACGCGTACCGGATCCGGCGGGTGGCCGGCTCAGCCGCCGACGCGTACCAGGCCCGCCTCGTACGCGAAGACCGCCGCCTGGGTGCGGTCGCGCAGGCCCAGCTTCACCAGGATCCGGCTGACGTGCGTCTTGATCGTCGACTCGGCGACGACGAGATGGTCGGCGATCTCGGCGTTCGACAGGCCCTGGGCGATGAGGACGAGGACCTCCGTCTCCCGCTCCGTCAGCTCGCCGATCTGCGCCATCGCCGGCGGGCGCGGGGAGCTGCCGGGCGCCTTCGCGAACTCGGTGATCAGCCGCTTGGTGACGGTCGGCGCGAGCAGCGCCTCGCCCGCGGCGACCACCCGCACGCCGTCCGCGAGCTGCCGGGCCGAGGCGTCCTTGAGGAGGAAGCCGGAGGCCCCGGCGCGCAGCGCCTGGTACACGTACTCGTCGAGGTCGAAGGTCGTCAGGACGAGCACCTTCGCTTCCGCGTCGGCGGCGACGATCTCCCGGGTGGCGTCGATGCCGTTCAGCTCGGGCATCCGGATGTCCATGAGGACCACGTCGGGACGGAGGGCGGCGACCTGCGCGATCGCCTCCCGGCCGTTGACCGCCTCCCCGACGACCTCGATGTCCGGCATCGCGCCGAGCAGCACCGAGAACCCCTCACGGACCATCATCTGGTCGTCGACGATCAGTACGCGGATCACGGCTGGACCTCCTCGCGGCTCACGGGGACGAAGGCCGTCACCTCGTAGCCACCGTCGTCGGTCGCCTCGGCCGTCATCTCCCCGCCCAGCATCGTCACACGCTCCCGCATTCCGGTGATGCCGTGCCCGGCCCCCGGCGAAGGCTTCACGAGACCGCGCGCGGGACCGTTGGCGATGCGCAGGCCGAGACCGCCCAGGACATAGCTGACCTCGACCTTCGCCGCCGCGCCCGGAGCGTGCCGCAGCACGTTCGACAGGGCCTCCTGGACGATCCGGTACGCGGAGAGCTCCACGCCCTGCGGCAGCTCGCGCACCGCGCCGGTCACCGTCTTCTCGACGTCCAGCCCGGCCTCGCGGACATTGGCGACGAGCCCGTCCAGGTCGCCGAGGGTCGGCTGCGGGGCGTCGGGCGCCTCGTAGTCCTCGGCCCGGACGACCCCGAGGATGCGGCGCAGCTCGGTCAGCGCGGCGACGGCGTTCTCCCGGATGGTGAGGAAGGCCTGCTCCAGCTCCGGCGGCGGGTTCTCCACCCGGTAGGGCGCGGCCTCCGCCTGGATGGCGACCACCGACATGTGGTGGGCGACGACGTCGTGCAGCTCGCGGGCGATGGTCGTCCGCTCCTCCAGGAGGGTCCGCCGGGAGCGTTCCTGGGCGGTGACGGTCTGCTGGGCGGAGACGTCACGGGTCGCCTGGCGGCGGACCTGGAAGACGGTGACGGTGAGCAGGACCAGAGCCGCGACGAACAGCAGCGGCACCGAGTCGGAGCCGCGCCCGACCCCGAGGAACATCTCGAAGAAGAGGCAGTAGCCGGCCGTCACCACCCACATCCAGGCGGCCGTACGGGGCCGGGTGCGGGCGGCGACGACGGCGAGGACGACCAGGTGGGCGGCGAGCGAGTTCGCCGCCCAGGGCCAGCCGCCGTCGTACCCGGTGATGTACCCCACGAAGGGCGCCGCCGCGAGCGAGGCCCAGAAGGCGAGCACCGGCCGGACCAGGGTGAGCAGCACGATCACGGCCGGTGCGGAGGTGGTCACGAACGCCAGCAGACCGAAGGCGTAGTAGATGCGCTCGTACCCCAGAGCGAAGACGATCACGGCGCAGAACGCCACGACCGCGTGCGGGAAGAGGCCCGCGTAGATCCGTATCCGCGCGGGCAGGAAGCGCGTCGGCCCGGTGTTCACGTCCATGCGCGACATCGGCCGGTAGGCGAAGGCGTCGTGGAAGAGGTCCGCGCGCAGACCGCCGAGGGCGTCCTGCGCCAGGCGGAACTCGGGGCTGCGGCTCGTCTCGGTGGTCTGTGTCTGAGTCACACCGAAAAAGGTACGGGGGGTGGGGGACCCGGTCGTCCCGCTGGATGCGGATCCTTCCGGGTCCCCCTTGAGGACTAGGGCAGGTCTCAGGCGACGATGTTGAACCAGAGGCCGTTGTGAGTGAACAGGTCCGTTGTCTGACGACTGCGGAAGGGCGTGGTGACGTCGCCCGTCGAGCGGTAGACGTACGCGTAGCGTGTATCGGCCGCGATCAGGTCGGGGCGCCCCTCGTTGGTGAGGTCGTCGGAGCCGACGAGGTGGGAATAGGCGCCCCAGCCGCCGCCGACCTTCACGCGGGTGGCGAAGCCGCCGCGGCCGTTGCCCTGGTAGAGCCAGAGGACACCGGTGGTGTCGCGGGCGACCAGGTCCCCGGCGGCGGTGCCGGCGATGTTCCCGACGGCGACGAGCTGGTTGTAGACCTGCCAGCCGCCACCGACCCGGACGCGGGCCGCGTACGGCTTCGCGTAGTCGCCCGTGCCCTTGTAGAACCACAGGGCACCGGCGCTGTCCGTGGCCACGAGGTCGGAGCGGCCGTCGCCGTCGAGGTCCGAGCCACCGGCGATCTTGTTGTAGATCCCCCAGCCCGTGCCGACCTGGCGGCGGGGGGCGAACGTGCCGTCGCCCTTGCCCAGGTAGAGCCACTGCACGCCGGATCCGTCGACCGCGACCACATCGCCGGTGGCGGCGCCGCCCACGTTGCCGACGGCCTCGATCTGCTTGTAGATCCCCCAGCCCGCGCCAATACGGGTGGCCTTGGTCGTCCTGACCTCGCCGTAGAGCGGCGTGTGGTCCCTCAGGTCCTCACGCCACAGCACTCCATCGGTGTCCCGGAAGAGGACGTCGGTGGAGCCGTTGTCGTTGAAGTCGTGCGAGTTGTACGTCCGGGTGAGGTTCATGAACCAGCCCTGGTACGCGGGCTCACCGGTACCGTCGAGCAGCGTCGCCTCGGCCTCGACGGCGTACTTGCCGTTCGGGGCGTCCACGTCCCCGTCCATCCGCTCGATCTCGCCGTGCCAGTCGAAGGAGAACTCGGTGCCGGACTCGGGGGCGGTCAGGCGCTTCTTGATCTCCTTGCCGGTGGCGATGTGCGTGAGCGTGACGTCCAGGTAGGCGTCGGCGCGCGACAGCGTCCAGCCCAGGGTGACCCTGCCGCCGGTCTTGTCGAGGTTCACCACCTCGGGGACGTGGACCTCCTCGATGGCCAGCGGCATCACCAGCGTGCCCGTCGCCGCGGCCTTGGTGACCGTCGGGGCACCGTCCTCCGCTGCCGCGACGCGGAACAGCCCGTCGCCGTCGGTGGCCCGGCTGCCCTGCAGCACCATGCTGCCGTCGGCCGAGGACGCCGCGGCCGACGCCGTGACGCCGAGGTCGCGGGTCTCGCCGCCGGTCAGGGAGACGGCCCGAGCGGGCTCCGAGGGGGACCCGTACACCAGCCAGCCACCCACGAGCCCGAAGTACGCCTGGCTGTCGCGGGGGCCCAGGACGGTCTTCTTCCGCTCGCCCGTCTTGCGGTCGACGGACGTGACGTACAGCCCGTCCTCGTACGTGTAGTCGAGCCAGGCCACATGCGAACCGGAGAACATGAGGCTGGTGAAGTCGTAGCCGGACTCGACGGAGGCGTAGGGCTCGGTCACCGTCCCGGCCGCCACGTCGACCAGGGCCCTGCCACCCGTCCGCGCCTCGTACGGCCCCGTCGCGTACCCGACGAGGACGTGGCCGTCCTGAACCGTCGAGGCGGTGAACTCGTTGGCGTCCTCCGGCAGACCATCGATCTTGCGGCTGGTCGTCGTGGCGCCGTTCCTGGTCACGACGTGCAGTTCCCAGCCGTCCTCCGTCTCGATCTGCGCGAGCACGCTCGTCGGGCTGAGCACGGCCACGAAGGTGCCCTTCAGGGCGGCCAGGTCGATGGCCACGGCCGGGGCCGCCGGGGCGGCCATGTTCCGCAGGGTGAGCTTGCGCATCTGGAGAGTCCAGCTCGCGTCGCCGAGGACGACCACGTCGCCGCCGCCCACGGCGAAGCCACCGCCGTCCGGAGCCTGGAACCGGATCGGATCCCCGCCGTCGTACGGCGTCCAGACCAGGATCCTCGTCCCCGACCTGTCGAAGGACCAGCTGAGGAACCCGGTGGAGCCCACGCCCCCGAGCTCGGAGCCCTCCGGAAGAACGGGAAGGGCGTCAGCCTGTTCGGCCGGGGCCGTGGTCGCCGCGAAGGCGGTCGGGGCCGTGGCCAGGGTGCCCGCGCCCACGGCCGTGACGGCGAGGACGGCCGTGACGGCCAGGGCGAGACGGGTGCCGGTGGAACGGAGCTGCAAGGTGAAACCCCCACGAGAAGAACGGGCACGGGAGTGCGACGCCCGATGAGACTCGCGATCCTCTCGAAGGGTTGTACGAGTGGACAGGGGAATTCCGCTTCACCAGGCCAGCTGGGCGATCTCCTCCGCCACCACCGCGCACGCGTCCGCCGCCGGGTCGATCAGCGGGAAGTGGCCGATGCCCTCCAGGAGCGTCAGACCGACCTCCTCGCCCGCCTTCGCCGCCGCCTCCGCGTACGCCTCGGCCACCGCGTACGGCACGTCGGCGTCCTCGCGGCCCTGGACGACGGTGGTCGCGATGCCGGTCGGGAGGAGGGCGGACGGGTCCGTGGCCGCCGCGCGCGCCGCGTACTCCGCCTCCCCGCCGAGGAGCTGGGTGACCGCGCCGCCGCACACCCCGAGCTCCACCGCCCGCCCGAAGTGGGCGATCGGGGCGAGGGCGACGACCCCGCGCAGCTCCGGCGGGGCCGGCAGGCGCCAGGGCGAGCCCGCGGGCAGGACGTGCCGGGCGGCGGCCCACAGCGCGAGGTGGCCGCCCGCCGAGTGGCCGGTGAGGACGGTCCGCCGCGGGTCGGCCTGCGGCAGGTGGGCGGCGGCCAGGTCGGGCACGGCGTCGAGCGCCGCCGCCACGTCGTCGAAGGTCTCCGGCCAGCGACCGGCGACCGGGGCCGTACCGCCCTGATGGGGGAGGCCGGGGCCGCGCCGGTACTCGACGTTCGCCACGGCGAAGCCCCGCCGGGCCAGGAAGTCCACGAAAGGGGTCAGGTGCTGCCGGTCGTACGGTGCCCGCCAGGCGCCGCCGTGCAGGGCGACGACGAGCGGGGCCCGGGTGCGCCCGTCGCGCGGGGCGTAGAAGTCGACCACCTGGTCCGGGTGGTCGCCGTACGCGGCGGTGGCGTCCGGGGCTACGGCCGGGTGCGAGAAGGCCGACGCCTCTTCGGCGGCATCGCGCGCGGCGGGATCCGGCATGCTGTTCCAACCTCTCGGGTACGGGGCCGAATCGGCCTGACCTGCGGGGACGGTACCAGCCCCGGAACCCCCGCAGATCAGGCGATGATCCGACCTACCGAAGAACCTCCGCGAGGGTCCTCGCCGCCCGCTCCGCGTCCACGAACCCCACGTACAGCGGCGTGAAGCCGAACCGCAGGATGTCCGGGCGGCGCAGATCCCCGACGACGCCGCGCTTGATCAGTTCCGCCATGACGGCGGGCGCGTCCGCGCAGCGCAGCGCCACCTGGCTGCCGCGCTCGCCGTGCGCCGCGGGGGTCACGGAGGTGACGCGGCCCTCGGGGACGTACGCCTCGACGCACTCCAGGAAGAAGTCCGTCAGGGCGAGGGACTTGGCCCGCACGTCCTCGACATCGACCCCGTCCCAGACGTCCAGCGCCGCTTCGAGGGCCAGCATGGACAGGATGTCGGGCGTGCCGACCCGGCCCCGGAGCGCGCCGGACGCCGCCTCGTAGCCGGGGGTCATGCCGAACGGGTCGGCGTGCGAGTTCCAGCCGGGCAGCGGCGAGTCGAAGGCGGCCTGGTGGCGCTCGGCGACGTACAGGTACGCGGGCGAGCCGGGGCCGCCGTTCAGGTACTTGTAGGTGCAGCCGACGGCCAGGTCGACGCCGTGGGCGTCCAGGCCGACGGGCAGCGCGCCCGCGCTGTGGCACAGGTCCCAGACGGCGAGCGCGCCCGCCGCGTGGAGCGCGGCGGTGAGCCCGGGCAGGTCCTGGAGCCGGCCCGTGCGGTAGTCGACGTGGTTGACGAGCGCGAGGGCCGTGCGGTCGCTCACCGCGGCCGCCATGTCGGCCGGGTCGCATGCCACGATCTCGTGACCCGTCATCCGCGCCGCGGAGGCCGCGATGTACCCGTCCGTGGGAAAGGTCGTCGCGTCGACGAGGATCTCGTCCCGGCCCTCACCGCTCAGCCGGGCGGCGGCGACGACCGCCTTGAAGACGTTCACGCTCGTCGAGTCGCCCACGACGATCTGCCCCGGGGCGGCCCCGACGATCGGCGCTATCCGGTCGCCGATCCGCTCGGGCGCGGTCCACCAGCCGGACTCGTCCCAGGAACGGATGCGCAGCTCGCCCCACTCGCGGCCGATGACGTCGGCCATGCGGGCCGGGACGTGCGCGGGCAGGGCGCCCAGCGAGTTGCCGTCGAGGTAGACGGTCGCCTCGTCGAGGGCGAACTTCTCGCGGTGCCCGGCCAGTCCGTCGGCCGCGTCCAGGCGGGCGGCCCTCTCCTCGTACGTCTCAGACATGGCTGCGGGCCGTCCAGAGCTCGGGGAACACGTTCTTCTGGGCCCGCTTCTCCAGCCAGGCCACGCCCGCGGAGCCGCCGGTGCCGGTCTTCGCGCCCATCGCGCGCCGGGTCGCCACCAGGTGGTCGTTGCGCCAGCGCCAGACCAGCTCGGCGACGTCGCTGAGGGCCTCGCCGAGCCGGACGAGCTCGCCGTTCTGGTCGGCGTCCGCGTAGATGCCGGCCCAGACCGCCTCGACCTCGGGCGAGGGCTCGTACCGCTGCGCCAGGTCACGGCCGAGGACCGCCGCCGGCACGGGCAGGCCGCGCCGGGCGAGGAGCCCGAGGACCTCGTCGTACAGGCTCGGCTCGTGGAGCGCCTTCTCCAGCTCGGCGTGGACGCGCGGCGCGCCCCGGTGCGGGACGAGCATCGACGCGGACTTCTCGCCGAGCAGGAACTCCATCCGCCGGTACATCGCCGACTGGAAGCCGGAGCCCTCGCCGAGCGCCGCCCGGTAGGCGTTGAACTGGGCGGGGGTGAGCTGGGCGAGCGGACGCCAGGAGTGGTTGAGGGCCTCCAGCTCGCGCACGGAGCGCTTGAGCGCGTCCATCGCGACGGGGACGCGGTCCTCGCGCAGGGCGCGGCTCGCGGTCTCCCACTCGTGGACGATCACCGTGAACCACAGCTCCATGACCTGGGTGGTGACCAGGAAGACCATCTCGCCGGGGTCTTCCGAGCGGAGGTGCTGGAGGTGGGTGAGGACGTCCGCCTGGACGTAGTCCTCGTACGGCGTCGTGCCCGCGAAGTCGAGGTTCGGGTCGTCGACGACCGATCCGGCTCCGGAGGCATCGGGGAAGGTGGACATTTCTGTCTCCTCGATACGTGCTACCGGGTAGCGGTCCGCTCCACCGTGCACGCTCTGCGGCGCCACGGGAGCTCCGGTCCCCTCGGGAGGCGTGCTTCTTCGCGCGCGTCCCAAGCGCATCATGACACGAATCGGAGTTCGATCAACAGGGACGCCCTTTCCCCCGCGGAGGGGGAAAGGGCGTGCCGTGACGAGCTCCGTCAGGTGCCGGGAGGCGTCAGCCGAGCGTCTCCGCCGCGGTCTCCGAGGAGTCCCGCAGGAAGGTCGTGCAGCGCTCGTACTCGTCCTTCTCGCCGATCTCACCGGCCGCACGGGCCAGGGCGTGCAGGGCGCGCAGGAAGCCGCGGTTCGGCTCGTGCTCCCACGGCACCGGGCCGTGGCCCTTCCAGCCGTTGCGGCGCAGCGCGTCCAGGCCGCGGTGGTAGCCGGTACGGGCGTAGGCGTACGACTCGACGACCGAGCCGCGCTCGTAGGCGTCGTCGGCGAGCTGGGCCCAGGCGAGCGAGGAGGTCGGGTACTTCGCGGCGACGTCCGCCGGCGCCGTACCGTTCGCGAGCAGCTCGCGCGGACCCGGGTCGTCGGGCAGGTGGGTGGGGGCCGGTCCCCCCAGGAGGTTCTCGTGGATGGCCATGGGCCCCAGTCTGCCTCAGGAGCCGGCCCCTCCGTCCCCTTCCCCGGCGGGGGCCTCCCGGACGGGGGCGTCCCGCTGTCCCGGGTCCAGGGGCGGGGCCTGCACCCCGCAGTGGACCTTGCACTCCGGATGGCAGTCCGCCGGTGCGGCCGGCGTCCGCATCGTCGTCCAGGCCAGGCCCGCGCCCACCACCAGGATCCCCGCGCACATCGGCATCGCCCGCCGGAACGTCGCGTCGAACTCCTCCGCCGAGAGGTACGCCTCCGGGCCCATCCCGGCGAGCAGCGGCAGCGCGGCCACCGCGATCAGCCCGGCCGCGCGGGCGGCCGCGTTGTTGATGCCGCTCGCGAGGCCCGCCCGTGACACGTCCACCGAGGCGAGGACGGTGGCGGTGAGCGGGGCGACCAGGGCCGTCATGCCGAGCCCGAGCACCACCATGGCCGGCAGCACGTCCTGGACGTACGAGGCGTCCTCCCCGACCCGCAGCATCAGCAGCATCCCCGCCGCGCACAGCAGCGGCCCCACGGTGAGCGGGATCCGGGGGCCGATCCGCTCCCCCAGCTCCCCGGACTTCGCCGAGAGCAGCAGCATCAGCACGGTCGTGGGCAGCATGGCCATACCGGCGCCCAGCGCCGAGTACCCCGAGACCACCTGGAGCTGGAGGGCCGCCAGGAAGAAGAAACCGCCGAACGCCGCGTACACACACAGCGTGACCAGGTTGACCGCGGTGAACAGGCGCGAGCGGAAGATCGACGGCGGCACCATGGCCCGCTCCCCGCGCCGCCGCTCCACCACCACGAACCCGGCCCCGACCAGCACCCCGGCCGCCCCGGCCCACCAGGCCGCGCCGATCAGCGCGTACGTGACGAGGGCGAGCGCCGCCGCGCCCAGGACCGCGCCGAGCACGTCGAACCGGCCGTGCGCGGTCTCGTCCCGCGACTCCGGCACGTGCCGGAGGGCGACCGGCACGCAGACGGCGGCCAGCGGCACGTTCAGCAGGAACACCCACCGCCAGCCGGGACCGTCCACCAGCCAGCCGCCCACGAACGGCCCGATGGCCGCGCCCACCCCGCCGAAGCCCGACCAGAGCCCGACGGCCCGCGCCCGGTCGTCCTCGTGGAAGCTCGCCTGGATCAGCGCGAGGGAGCCGGGCGTGAGCAGCGCCCCGCCCACGCCCTGGAGCGCGCGGGCCCCGATCAACACCCCGGCGTTCGGGGCGAGCCCGCACAGCAGGGAGGCGAGGGCGAACCACACCACCCCGATGACGAAGACCTTCCGCCGGCCGAACCGGTCGCCGAGCGAGCCGCCGAGCAGGATCAGCCCGGCGAGGGTCAGCATGTAGGCGTTGACCGTCCACTGGAGGACGGCGAGGTCGGCGTCCAGGTCCTCGCCGATGTGCGGCAGGGCGACATTGACGACGGTCGAGTCGAGCAGCGCCATCCCGGACCCGAGGACGGTGGTGAAGAGGATCCAGTGTCCCGTCCCGGATCTCATCCGGATGTCCATGCCTGCATGATCCCGCGAACGCCGAAGCCCCGCCCACCGGAGTCCGGTGGGCGGGGCGGCGGGGCCGACGGGTCAGCGGGTGAAGTTGAAGTACTTCCAGGCGCCGTAGACCGTGGTGTTCACGTCGTCACCGGACGTGCCGTCCACGTACGCCGTGCGGATCCGGGCGCGGATGCCGGCCGCTCCGTCGCCGTCGAACGCGAAGTACGCCATGCCGCCGCTGGTCAGCGGGACGTAGTCCTCGGCGCCGGTGCGCCAGGCGCCCGAGGACCAGACCTGGAGCTCGTACTTGGTCTTGCGGCCCGGGTACGGGTTGTTCCACGCGGTGACCAGCGGGTCGCTGGTCTGGTGGTACGTCTGGTACCAGATGGTGCCGATCTTCGACCACTTGTAGTGCCGGGACAGCGCGGTCGTCAGACCGGCCCGCGTGTACACGGTGGATCCGACGTGGGCGCGGCCGGAGCGGGTGTCACCGGCGAAGTCCGCGGTCACCCAGGTGTCGCGGGTCATCCTCGTCGTCACCGACAGCTTGCCCGCCGAGTTGACCGTGCCGCGCTTGAGCAGCCGCTTGGGCTCCGCCCCGTACGGGTCGGACCAGATCTCCACCACCCGGTTCCGGTACGACCAGCCGAGGGTGGCGGTGTACGTCACGTTGGTGCCGTAGTTGACGGTGCGACGGTTCTGGTCCAGCGTGAGCGCGGTCTTGAACGGTGCCACCTTGACCAGCGCCGTGCCGCTCGCGCCCACGTGCGTGGCGTCGCCCGCGTACGTCACCCGGTAGGTGACGTTCCCCGCCGCGGTCGGGGTGTCGGTGAACGAGAACGACCCGTACGCCCCGAGCTTCTTCGTGCCGAGCGCCTTGCCCTTCGGGAACTCGGCGTCGTACCGCGTCGCGGTGAGCGGCGTGCCGACCGGCAGCCCCAGCGTCGCCGCGACCGTGCCGGAGACGGTGACCGCCTTGAGGACCGTCACGCCGGCCGTGGCCTTCACGGTGACCGTCGGCACGGACTTGGTGGGCTGGTCCAGGACGTGCAGGCGCGTGCTGTCGCCGCTGCTGGCCGTGGTCACCGCGAACAGCCGGCTGCCGCCCGGCTCCCAGGCGAGGGCACCGTAGGCGAGGCTGTCGCCACCGCTGTAGATCCCGGTGTTGGGGAAGTCGTACTGGCGCACGGCCTTCGTCTCGCCCGGCCGGTAGACGAACACGTCCGGGTCGTACGCGGCGACGGATCCCGCCGCCACCGTGCCGTCGGCGGCGACGGCCACGGCGGCGCCGTGGTACGAGCTGGCGTAGGCCCCGACCTCGGCGAGGTCCGACGTCCGCCAGACCCGGTGGCGGTTGCCCGCGGATGCCGTGATCAGACGGCTGCCGTCCTGGGTGTAGGCGAGGTCGCCGACCATGCCCCCGCTGGACGATTCGGACTCGGACGACCGCGCGGTGCGGACCGCGGTGCCCGTGCTCACGTCGTACGCACCGATCCGGAACCAGTGGTAGTACGAGGACACGGCGGCGATGGCGTTCGGGTCCGTCGGCGAGGCGACGAGCCGCGGGGCGCCGGAGTAGTTGATCTCCGCGTCCTGGCCCAGGGTCACCACGGGCTGCTCGCCGGACGTGTCGATCGAACCGATGTCACCGTCCTCGTTCGTGCCGTAGCCGAACCAGATCCTGCCGCCCGCGGAGGCCACGTACTGCGGGTCGGTGCCCTCGCCGGTGGCGTACCGGGCCCGCTCGGTCACCGCCTGCGCGTCCAGGGCGACCACGGCGTCGGCGCCCGGCACCGCGGCGTACAGGCTCCCCGAGTCGGCGGAGAGGGCGAGCCCGGTGACCCCGGGCAGGCCGGTGACGGTGCTCAGCACCGTGCCCGCGTAGTCGGTCGCGACGACCTTCCCGAGGTACGGGTCGCTGACGAAGATCTTCCGGTGGACGCCGTCCACCACCATGTCGCCCACGGACGACAGCGGAAGGGCCTTGCTGCTGTCGGCGGCCGCCTGGCCGGCCGCGCCCGCGACCAGGGCCGCGGAGCTGACGAGGACCGCGAACGAGGTCGCGGCCGAGAGAGTGCGCTTGCGCACGATGAAGAGACCCCCCAGAAAAACATGGTCTCCGGCCCACGGACATCGGGGCTCGGTCAGCGCAGACTAGATCACGCCGCCGACACCCCGCCTCCCGGTATCCCGTCAGCCGCGGCGCAGCCGCTCCGCCGCCCTGACCAGCGCGTCCGCGCCCCGCTCGGCCTTGCTCCGGGGGCACCCGACGTTCAGCCGGACGAAGCCGGGCGTGCCGTACACCCCGCCCGGCATGATCGCGACCTTCTCCACCGTCACCAGCTCCTCCTGGAGCCGGCTCTCCTCGATCCCGAGCGGCCGCAGGTCGATCCAGGCCAGATAGCCGGCCTGCGGGGGCGTCCAGTCCACGCCCGGCAGACCCGCCAGCCGCTCGCGGAGCAGGCCCATCGTCCCCGCCACATAGGCGCGCAGCTCGTCCAGCCAGGCCGCGCCGTGCCGGTACGCGGCGATGTGGGCGGTCAGGGAGAGGACCGCGGGCGAGGCGAGCCCCTCGCCGGTCTCCATGCGCCGGATGAAGGCCTGGCGCTCGTCGGGGTCGCCGATCATGCCGTACGAGCCGGAGAGCGCCGGGAAGTTGAAGGCCTTCGTGCCGGAGGTGACCAGGGCCCAGCGGCGGCCCCGTCCCGGCTCGGCGATCCGCGTCCAGGGGATGTGCCGGTGGCCGTCGGTCGTCAGGTCGGCGTGGATCTCGTCGCTGACGACGGCCGCGCCGTGCCGCTCGGCCAGCTCGGCGAAGACCCTGAGCTCCTCCTCCGTCCACACCCGGCCGGTCGGGTTGTGCGGGGAGCAGAGCAGCAGCATCCGGCTGTCCGGCCGGGCCAGCTCCCGCTCCAGGGCCTCCAGGTCACCGACCGGGACGCCCCGCAGCTCGCGCCCGAGCCCGGTGACGGCCTTGCGGAAGCCGTCGTACGTGGGGGTGTGGACGACCACGCCGTCGCCGGGGGCGGTCCACATCTGGAGCAGCTGCGAGAGCTGGGAGAGCACGGACGGCGCGTACACGAGGGTGCCGGGGTCGATCTCGGCGCCGTACCGGCTGGCGTACCAGTGGCGGATCGCCTCCCGGAACTCGCCGAGCCGCCAGTCCGTGTAGCCGAAGACCCCGTGGTCGACGCGCTCGCGCAGGGCCGCGAGGACCTCCGGCGGGGAGGCGAAGTCCATGTCGGAGATGGTGAAGGGCAGCAGGTCGGAGACGCCGAAGCGGTCCGCCACGCCGTCCCACTGGACCGACCAGGTCCCGTGCCGGTCTATCTCCCGGTCGAAGTCGTACATCAGGCCCTTCCCGTCGGACGCACGAGGGCCCGGCACCTCAGGAGGTACCGGGCCCGTCGTTCACACGCTTACTTCAGCTTCGTGCCGGTCGAGCGCAGCGCGGCGCACGCCTCGGTCACGCGGACGGCCATGCCGGCCTCGGCCAGCTTGCCCCAGGTGCGCGGGTCGTAGGTGGACTTCTTGCCGACCTCGCCGTCGACCTTCAGGACACCGTCGTAGTTGCGGAACATGTGGTCCACGACCGGGCGGGTGAAGGCGTACTGGGTGTCGGTGTCGAGGTTCATCTTCACGACGCCGTTCTCGAGCGCGGTGGCGATCTCCTCGGCCGTCGAGCCCGATCCGCCGTGGAAGACGAAGTCGAACGGGTCGGCCTTGCCGAACTTGGCGGCGACGCCCGCCTGGAGGTCCTTGAGGAGCTCGGGGCGGAGCACGACGTTGCCCGGCTTGTAGACGCCGTGCACGTTGCCGAAGGACGCGGCGAGCAGGTAGCGGCCCTTCTCGCCCAGGCCGAGGGCCTCGGCGGTGCGGATGGCGTCGTCGACGGTGGTGTACAGCTCGTCGTTGATCTCGTGGCTGACGCCGTCCTCCTCGCCGCCGGTCGGGGTGATCTCGACCTCAAGAATGATCTTGGCGGCGGCGGCCTTCGCGAGCAGCTCCTGGCCGATGGCCAGGTTGTCGGCGAGGGTCTCGGCGGAGCCGTCCCACATGTGCGACTGGAACAGCGGGTTCTCGCCACGGGCGACACGCTCGGCGGAGATGTCGAGCAGCGGACGGACGTAGCCGTCCAGCTTGTCCTTCGGGCAGTGGTCGGTGTGCAGCGCGACCGTGATGTCGTACTTCGCGGCGACGATGTGCGCGAACTCGGCCAGGGCAACGGCGCCCGTGACCATGTCCTTGCTGTACTGACCGCCCAGGAACTCGGCACCGCCGGTCGAGATCTGGATGATGCCGTCGCTCTCGGCCTCCGCGAAGCCGCGCAGAGCAGCGTGCAGGGTCTGGGACGAGGTCACGTTGATGGCCGGGTAGGCGAACTTGCCTGCCTTCGCCCGGTCGAGCATCTCGTTGTAGACCTCGGGGGTTGCGATGGGCATTCGTCCGCTCCTTGTGATGTGCGGGGTGTGTGCGTTGCTGTCCCTGACCTAGGGGCGACGTCATCGTCGCGGCCCATCTTTCCAGACTCTTGTGCGGGCTCCCACGGGCACGGCATGCCGAAGGGCGGGGTGTTTCACGTGAAACACCCCGCCCTTGGGTAAAAACGCAGGTCAGGACCGCTCTGACCGGGGTCCAGGACCTAAGTCACGACTTCGCGGCGGTTACGCCAGGCCAAGATCGCCGAGCTGGTAGCCCGTGAGGTACGGGAGACCCGCGTCGGCGATGGCCCCGGCGGCGCCCCGGTCCACGATCGTGGCGACGGCGACGACCTCGCCGCCGGCCTCGCGGACGGCCTCGACGGCGGTCAGCGGCGAGCCGC
Source organism: Streptomyces tanashiensis (assembly GCF_014648895.1). Classification (GTDB taxonomy): domain Bacteria; phylum Actinomycetota; class Actinomycetes; order Streptomycetales; family Streptomycetaceae; genus Streptomyces; species Streptomyces tanashiensis. The sequence continues at coordinate 184,633 of NZ_BMRZ01000005.1, read as the reverse complement.
CGGTGGTCGAGGTGTCCTCGACGACCAGGCAGCGACGGCCCTTGACGTCCGTGCCCTCGATCCGACGCTGCATGCCGTGCGCCTTCTGCGCCTTGCGGACGACGAAGGCGTCGAGGCGCTGGCCGCGCGCGGCGGAGGCGTGCAGCATCGAGGTCGCGACCGGGTCGGCGCCGAGGGTGAGGCCGCCGACGCAGTCGAAGTCCAGGTCGGCCGTGAGGTCGAGCATGACCTGACCGACCAGGGGTGCGGCCTCGCCGTCCAGCGTGATGCGACGCAGGTCGATGTAGTAGTCGGCTTCCAGACCCGAGGAGAGGGTCACCTTGCCGTGCACCACGGCCTTGTCCTTGATCTGCTGGAGCAGTTCAGCGCGTACGTCAGTCATGCCCCTGAGCTTAGAGCCGCCGCCAGCTCCAGGTGCTCTCGACCTCCAGGGGGTCGATCGGCGTGACCAGGCGCGGGAGGGTGTTGAGGCCGTTCGGCGGTCCGGACTGCGGCTCGACGCAGACCGCCTCCTCGGGCTCGTCGTAGATCACGACCCACTCGGCACGGCTCGCGACCTTCAGCTCCAGCTCCTCCGGCCAGGTGAGGGTGACGTCGACGCCTCCGGGCATGCCGAAGCAGTCGTCCCAGGGGCCGGGGAGCACGTCGATGCGGCGGCCGGTGGGGAGGTGGTCGTCCCCGCGCTCCTCCTGCCAGGCGGGCGTGAAGTCGACCCGTACGTCCTGACCGCCCCGGCCCAGGTTGCGCAGGAACCAGGGGTGCCAGCCGGCCTGCGCCGGGAAGGAGTCGTCGTAGGTCTCGACGCCGAAGCGGAGGGTGAGGGAGTCCCCGGCCAGCTCGAAGACCTGGGTGACCCTGCCCTTGTACGGCCAGGGGTCGCCGAGCTCGCAGGTGAACACGGCCTCGGTCTCCGAGGTCCGGGCGGTCTTCCAGGCGAGGTCGCGGACGGTGCCGTGGATGGCGTGCGGGGCCGCGTTGACCGGCAGCCGGTGCGTGGTGGCGCCGTTGCGGAAGAGACCGTTCCCGGTCCGCCCGCACCAGGGCGCCATCGGGAAGCTTCCGTACCGCTCGCCCTGGCGCAGCACCTCGGTGCCGCCGATGCGCAGGCTCTCGATCCGGCAGCCGTGTTCGGGGTCGATGGTCAACTCGGCGTCGCCCGCCGTCAGTCGCGTCTGCATGCTCACGACCCGACCCTAGCCCCGATGGGGCCGTTTCAGCGGCGGCGGCGCAGTGCCCGGCCGACGACGACGGCCGAGGCGAGCGCGAGGGCCGCGGCCGGTGCGATCCAGCGCAGGGTCGCACCGGCGCTCGTCGCCTCGGGGGCGGGGACGGGGGCGTACCGGCCGCGCGGCGGGGCGTGGTCGACCTCCTCGGCGCTCCGTCCGATCATGGTCCGGCGGGCGTGGGCGGCCTCGGCGGCGGGCTGCGGGGCGGGGAAGTCGATCGGGGCGTCGCCCAGGCCCTCGCCCGTCCCCTCGCCGAAGTCCCCACCGAAGTCCTCGTCGACGAGGGGGTCGAGGGAGGACGGCGGGACCGGTGCGTCGAAGACGGAGCCCCGGCCGGCCGGCTCCTCCACGCCGTCGTCGACCCCGTCGTCGTCGGTGGCCTCCTCCAGGGACGCCTCGTCCTCCTCCGGCTTCTCCGTCAGCGCGGCCACGGCCTCCACGAACCGGTCGAGGAGCTTGGCGCCCGCCGTGGAGCGCGCCTCGTCGGTCGCGTCGGCGAGCCGGCCGACCGCCGTGAGGGCGCCGGTGAAGCTGAGGCTGGTCCCCTCGGCCACCGGGGTGAGGACGACGGTGAGGGACAGCTCGGCCGAGCCCTTGCCGCGGGCCTCGGTGCCCTCCCCCTCGTAGGTGATGGCACCGTCCCGCTCGACGACCCGCAGGGCGCCCCGGTAGGTGATGGTGTTGCCGCCGACCCGCACCTTGAGCCGGCCCGTGAGGGGGCCCGCCTCCGCGTCGGCATCCCGCTGGAGACCGGGCACGCAGCGCACCACGCGGGCCGGGTCCGTGAGCGTCGCGCGCAGGGCCTCGGCCGGGACGGGAACGAACACCTCATGCTCCATGGAAGCCGAGCCTACTCAGGCGGGGGCGCGGCGTCGCCTGTTTGCCCCCGGGGGTGTCCTGTCGGTCAGGCCCCGTACCGGGGGTGCACCAGGGTCGAGGGCTGCGGTGCGGCACCACGGGTCCGCTCGGCGCGGCGCGCCGCGCTCTCCAGGGTCCCCGCGGGGAGCGAGCGCAGCCGGGGCGCGTCGGGGGCGAGGCCGAGGGCGGGCGGCCGGCCGCCCTGCACGGCCAGGAGGAAGCCCCAGTCCCCCGGCCCCCGCTCCGTACCGCTGGTGCGGTCGGCCCGGTCGGGTCCGGCGGCGAAGCCGGGGGTGCGGCCGCTCGCGCTGTACGGGCGGGTCGCGAAGCCGGCGGCGCGCAGGGTGGCGTCGACGGTCCAGTAGGTGCGGGGCCGGTCGGTGACCGATCCGGCGTGCACGGCGAACCGTCCGGAGTCCGTGAGCACCCGGGCCACCAGGCCGTAGAACTCCTCCGAGTAGAGCTTGGTGCTGGGGGTGATCCCCGGGTCGGGCAGGTCGGAGATCACCACGTCGTACCGTTCCTGCAGACGATCGGCGGCGCCCCTGAGCCAGCGGAAGGCGTCCGCGTGGACCACCCGGACGCGCGGGTCGCGGAAGGCCTGCGCGTTGAGCGCGGCGAGCGCCGGGTCCGTACGGGCGAGGCGGACGACCCCCGGGTCGAGCTCGACGACGGTGACGGAGCGGACCCCGGCGTAGCGCAGGGCCTCGCGGGCGGCCATCCCGTCGCCTCCGCCGACGATCAGCACGCGGGCGTGCGCGCCGTTCATCGCGGGGTGGACGAGCGCCTCGTGGTAGCGGTACTCGTCCCGGCCGGCCACCCTCAGGCGTCCGTCGAGGAACAGGTCGGGCGGTTCCTCGGCGCCCCCGGTCACCACGATCTCCTGGAGGTCGGTGTGGACGGCGACCCGCACCCGCTCCCCGTACACGGCCTGGCGCGCGGCCTGCTCGAAGTCGTCGACGAGGACGGTCGCGGTGGCGAGGACGCCCAGGACGCACAGGTTCACGGCCAGGAGCAGGGCCCGGGACCGGCGGGTGAGGTCGCGCCGGAAGACCCAGAGCACGAGCCCGCCGCCGGCCACGGCGTTGACGGCGCCGGTGACGAGGGCGCCGGTGAGCTGGCCGAGCCAGGGCAGCAGCAGGAAGGGGAAGGCGAGGCCGCCGACCAGCGCGCCGACGTAGTCGGCGGCGAAGAGGTCGGCGACCGTCCCCGCGGCGTCGTCCTGCTCCCCGAGCGAGGTCTGCCGGCCGGTCCGGCCGGCCGCCGACGGGGCGTCCGCCGGGGAACCGGGCCCGCCCGATCGCCCCGCCCGCTGTATGAGCGACATCAGGAGCGGGATCTCGGCGCCGATGAGCACCCCGATCGCGAGCGAGAACGCCACGACCACGTACCGCGATTCGCCGAGCCAGGCGAAGGACGCGTACAGCACCATCGCCGAGCAGCCGCCGATCAGCGCGAGTCCGGCCTCGACGAGACCGAAGCCGACGGCGGCGCGGCAGCGCAGCCGCTTGGCGAGGAGTGATCCCACGCCCATCGCGAAGACCATCACGGAGAGCACGACGGAGGCCTGGGTGACCGAGTCGCCGATCAAGTAGGAGGCGAGGGCGACCAGTTCCAGCTCGTAGACCAGGCCGCAGGCGGCGCAGACGAAGACGACCGCGAGGACCCGGAACCGCACCGCCTCGCGCGGCGGCCGCACGGACCGCCGCGGAGGCGGCCGGCGCACCCTCTTGGGTGGCATGGTCACGGTCGGCTCGATCATGTCCGTAACGCTACGTCACGACTGTCGCACCCCTTGTCACCCACACGAGTGCACATGGAGCTCCGGGAGGGCGCATCAGAGCGTTGCGGGCATACGTGCGCCGATACGGGTCCTGGTCACCACCAACTGCCCCTCCTGCGGGTAGGCGTGCCAGGTGCGCCACCGCACCTGGCCCTCGTGACGCTGCGCCAGCATCGCCGTGAAGGCATGCGGGGAACCGGGGAAGGTCCCCGCGAGCCCGTTGGGGTGGTCGGCGACGAGCGCGAGCAGCTCCTGCGCACGGCCCGCGAAGGAGCCGTGCGAGAGCGTCTCGACGCGCGCCGCGAATTCGTACTCCCATTCGCCGACGCGCTTGGAGACGCCGAGCGGGAGCGGGGTGCTGCTTCCGGGCATGCAGGCCACGGTCTCCGAGCAGTGGCGCCCCTCCTCCTCCAGGAGGACCTGATGGGAGGCGCCGAGCAGCCTCAACTGGAGCTTGGCTCCGGAGAGTTCGAGATCGAGCACGGCGAGCGCGGGCAGCGGCTCGCGCCCGAGGGCCCAGGCCAGATCGGCCGCACGCGTATCGGTGTACGAGGTTTTCAGGGTGGTGAGCATGGGTCGGCTCCGCAAACACGGTTTGACGGGTGGGCCGGGGGCGCCCCGGAGAAGAGTTCTGCGGGATGGGGAATCGCCGGCTCGGGTCCACACACGGTCCGAGGGCTGTCTCTGTCAGGAGCGAGAGAACCACGGACCCGGGCGACTCGCAGCGTTTTTACCCAACTTGCTGTGTTTTCCAACCCCTTCGGGGACCCAACAGTTCACTTGTTCACTCAGCTTCCGCCGCCGCAGCCACCGCCGCCACAGCCGGACCCGCAGGAACTGCCGCCGCCGCAACCACCGCCGCTGCCACCGCCGTCGACCCAGCTGCTGCCGCTCCCGCCCTTGCGTCCGCCGCGCCGCTTGCCGCCGCCCCCCTTCCGGCTGCCGGAGAAGAAGCCGATCACCACCACTGCGAAGACGATGAAGATGACGATTTCCATCTGTACTACCCCCGTTCTTCTGTGCGAGGGGGATGCCCGGTCCGACACCCCGTCAAAGCCGACTTGAGCGAGTCCAGAGCTTCAGCTGCACGAGGAGCTGGAGCACGAGGACGAGGAGCAGGAGGAGCTCGAACACGAGGAGCTGGAGCAGGAGAACGACGACGAGGAGCAGGAGGAGGACGAGGAAGAGGACGAGGAGGTCGATGAGGACGAGGAGGTGGACGAGGAACCGGCCCACCAGCTGTCGCCGCCACGCTTCGTCCCGCTCGTCCCTCTCATCCCGCTCGCGATGAGCCACACCCCGAACGCGAGCACGGCCGCGATCCCGAGGATGAAGAATGCGATGTCCATGCCAGGGCGATCCCCCCTCCGGACACCGGCCAAAGCGCACTTGAGCAAGTCCAGAGCTTGGCCCCAGGATGGCGGTCATGACACGACCGCTGCTCAACAGCCGCCTCGCCGAGTTCGGGACGACGATCTTCGCCGAGATGTCCGCGCTCGCCGCCAGGACCGGGTCGATCAACCTCGGTCAGGGCTTCCCCGACACCGACGGCCCGGAGGAGATCCGGGAGGCGGCGGTCCGCGCCCTGCGGGACGGCCTCGGCAACCAGTACCCGCCCGGCCCCGGCGTCCCCGAGCTGCGGTCCGCGATCGCCGACCACCAGCGGGACCGCTACGGCCTTTCGTACGACCCCGACGCCGAGGTCCTCGTCACGGCGGGCGCCACCGAGGCGATCGCGGCGGCCCTGCTCGCCCTGGTCGAGCCGGGCGACGAGGTGATCGCCCTGGAGCCGTACTACGACTCGTACGCGGCCTGCATCGCGATGGCCGGTGGCACCAGGGTTCCCGTAACCCTCCGCCCCCACGAGGGCGCCTACGTCCTCGACCTCGACGAGCTGCGGGCCGCCGTCACCGACCGGACCCGGCTGATCCTGCTCAACACCCCGCACAACCCCACCGGCACCGTCCTCACCCGGGCCGAGCTGACCGCCGTCGCCGAGCTGGCGGTCGAGCGGGACCTGCTGGTCGTCACGGACGAGGTCTACGAGCACCTGGTCTTCGACGGCGCCGAGCACCTGCCGATCGCGAGCCTGCCCGGCATGCGGGAGCGCACGGTCACCATCGGCTCGGCCGGCAAGACGTTCTCCTTCACGGGGTGGAAGGTCGGCTGGATCACCGCGAGCCCCGAGCTGACCTCCGCCGTCCGCTCGGCCAAGCAGTTCCTCACGTACGTCTCCTCGGGCCCCTTCCAGTACGCGATCGCCGAGGCCCTCCGCCTCCCGGCCGCCTACTTCGACACCCTCCGCGCCGACCTGGGCGCCAAGCGGGACCTGCTGAGCGAGGGCCTCGCGCAGGCGGGCTTCGACGTCTACCGCCCGGCCGGCACCTACTTCGTCACCACCGACATCCGCCCCCTCGGCGCCACCGACGGCTTCGCCTTCTGCCGCTCCCTGCCGGAGCGCGCCGGCGTCGTCGCCATCCCCAACGCCGTCTTCTACGACCACCGCGAGGCCGGCGCCCCCTTCGTCCGCTTCGCCTTCTGCAAGCGGACCGAGGTCCTGGAGGAGGCCGTCTCCCGCCTCAAGGCGCTCAGCGCCTGAGCCGGACGGACACGGCGGCACCGACGCGAGAGAGCCCGGCCGGGCCGCGATCCTGACGGTCGCGGCCCGGCCGGGCTCTCGTGGCGCTACGGGGCGCGGGGGGGCTTACGCCTCCTCGTCGCCCGCGGCCTTCTCCTCGGGGGACTCCAGACCGAACTGCTCGACGATCCACTTGTCGAACTCGATCGAGGCGCGGACCCAGCTGACCGTGGAGGACACGAAGTGCTCCAGGGCGACGCCGGTGCCGATCAGCATCTGGGCCTCGCCGATGAGGCGGAGGGTGGCGGAGCCGTCCTCCTCCTCGTGCAGGTGCGTGTACACCTTGGGCCACAGGGTGCGGCGGTTCCAGTCGTCGATCGCGTCGAGGATCCTGGCGCGGTCGTCGGCGGCGTGCGGACGGTCGTAGAACGTCCGCACCGAGAAGACCTGCTGCTCGCCCTCGCCGCGGAACATGAAGTACGTGCGGAACTCCTCCCACGGCGCCGCGAGGTCACCCTCGTCGTCGACGACGTACTTGAGTTCCATCTGCTCGAGGAGCTGCTTGACGAGGTCCTGGTCGGGGACGACGGGGCCCGCCGGTCCTGCGGCCTGAGGCTGGGGCTGGCCCCCGAAATTCGGAATCGAGGACGGGTCGATGCTCACCGTTATTTCCCTTCGTACGGATGCTCGCCATCCTCCCCCATGCCGGGCGGTACGTGGCAAGTCCCACCTCCCGCGATCCGCTGCGGGCTGACAAGATCTGGTCCTCATGGGGGAGAAAACGGGGAAGAGGACGAAACCGGTGAGGCCGAAGCCGTGGACCTGGGTCTGGGTCTCGGTGGTGGTGACCCTGCTCTGCGGCGGCCCGATCGCCTTCGTGGTCTGGGGCGCGATGGCCTGGAGCGAGATCGGCGAGACGAAGCAGGTCGACTGCGCCGAGGTGATGACCTTCGCCCGGGGCAGCCTCCCGATGAGCGCCGAGGACGCCCACTGCACGGCGGCCCACTGGCAGGACACCCAGGCCACGGCCGAGTTCCGGATGCCACGCTCCGAAGTCGCCGGGTGGCTGGAAGCGACCTATCCGACCGGAGAGCCGGCCTTCTCCTGCGCGCAGGACCGGTGCGTGGACGTGTCGTACGACGAGCTGCTGTACGTGCACGTCCGGGTCACGTACGAGGACGGGGTCACCGCCCTCGTACGTGTGGAGGCCTTCGACACCTGAGCTACTGCGCCGCCCCGACGATCAGGCCGTCCTCGAAGCGGTCCACCCGGACCGTGTCGCCGTCCACGACCTCGCCCGCGAGGATCTCCTTGGCGAGCCGGTCGCCGATCGCCGTCTGGATCAGGCGGCGCAGCGGCCGGGCGCCGTACGCGGGGTCGTTGCCCTCCTCGGCGAGCCACTCCAGGGCCGCCGGGGTGACGTCCAGGGTGAGGCGCCGCTCGGCGAGCCGCTTCGCGAGCCGGTCGATCTGGAGCCGGGCGATCCGGCCCAGCTCGGCCCGGTCGAGCGCCGAGAAGACGACCAGGTCGTCCAGACGGTTGAGGAACTCGGGCTTGAAGCTCGCCCGGACCACGTCCAGGACCTGCTGCTTCTTGACGTCCTCCGCGGTCAGCGGGTCCACCAGGAACTGGCTGCCCAGGTTCGAGGTGAGGATCAGGATGGTGTTGCGGAAGTCCACCGTCCGGCCCTGCCCGTCGGTCAGGCGTCCGTCGTCCAGGACCTGGAGCAGGACGTCGAAGACCTCCGGGTGCGCCTTCTCCACCTCGTCGAGCAGGACCACGCTGTACGGGCGGCGGCGGACCGCCTCCGTGAGCTGGCCGCCCTCCTCGTAGCCGACGTAGCCGGGGGGCGCGCCGACGAGCCGGGCGACCGAGTGCTTCTCGCCGTACTCCGACATGTCGATGCGGATCATGGCCCGCTCGTCGTCGAAGAGGAAGTCCGCGAGCGCCTTCGCCAGCTCCGTCTTGCCGACGCCGGTCGGGCCGAGGAAGAGGAAGGAGCCGGTGGGCCGGTCGGGGTCGGCGATCCCGGCGCGGGTGCGGCGCACCGCGTCGGAGACGGCCTGCACGGCCTCGGACTGGCCGATCAGCCGCTTGCCGAGCTCGTCCTCCATGCGGAGCAGCTTCTGCGTCTCGCCCTCCAGGAGGCGGCCGGCGGGGATGCCGGTCCAGGAGCCGACCACGTCCGCGATGTCGTCGGGGCCGACCTCCTCCTTGACCATGGTGTCCTTCGACGACTCCTGCTGGGCCTCGGCCTCGGAGGCCTCCTCCAGCTCCCGCTCCAGGCCCGGGATCTCCCCGTACAGCAGCTTGGAGGCGGTGTCGAAGTCGCCGTCGCGCTGGGCGCGCTCGGCACGGCCGCGGGTCTCGTCGAGGCGCTCCTTCAGCTCGCCGACCCGGTTGAGGGACTGCTTCTCCTTCTCCCAGCGGGCGGTCAGGCCGCGCAGCTCCTCCTCGCGGTCGGCGAGGTCGCGCCGCAGCTTCTCCAGGCGCTGCCTGCTCGCCGGGTCCGTCTCGTTCTTCAGGGCCAGCTCCTCCATGCGGAGCCGGTCCACGGAGCGCTGGAGCTCGTCGATCTCGACGGGCGAGGAGTCGATCTCCATGCGGAGCCGGGAGGCGGCCTCGTCGACGAGGTCGATGGCCTTGTCGGGGAGGAAGCGGGAGGTGATGTACCGGTCGGAGAGCGTCGCGGCGGCCACCAGGGCGGAGTCGTTGATCTGCACCTTGTGGTGGGCCTCGTAGCGGCCCTTGAGGCCGCGGAGGATCGCGATGGTGTCCTCGACGGTCGGCTCGGCGACCAGGACCTGCTGGAAGCGGCGCTCCAGGGCGGGGTCCTTCTCGATCCGCTCGCGGTACTCGTCGAGGGTGGTCGCGCCGACCATCCGCAGCTCGCCGCGGGCCAGCATCGGCTTGAGCATGTTGCCCGCGTCCATGGCGGAGTCGCCGCCGGCGCCCGCGCCGACGACCGTGTGCAGCTCGTCGATGAAGGTGATGATCTGGCCGTCGCTCTCCTTGATCTCGGAGAGGACGGTCTTGAGGCGCTCCTCGAACTCGCCGCGGTACTTCGCGCCGGCGACCATCGCGCCGAGGTCGAGCGAGACCAGCCGCTTGTTCTTCAGGGACTCGGGGACGTCGCCCTTCACGATCCGCTGGGCGAGGCCCTCGACGACGGCGGTCTTGCCGACGCCGGGCTCACCGATGAGGACCGGGTTGTTCTTGGTGCGGCGGGACAGCACCTGGACCACGCGCCGGATCTCGTGGTCGCGGCCGATGACCGGGTCCAGCTTGCCCTCGCGCGCGGCGGCGGTGAAGTCCGTGCCGAACTTCTCCAGCGCCTTGTACTGCCCCTCCGGGTCGGGTGTGGTCACCCGGCGTCCTCCCCTGCTCTTCTCGAACGCGTCGAGCAGCTTCTTCGCGCTCGCGCCCTGCGCGTCGAGGATCTCACCGGCCCGGCCGCCCTTGGCGGCGATCGCGGCGAGCAGGTGCTCGGTCGAGAGGAAGTCGTCGCCGAGCTCCTTGGCGCGCTTGTCGGCGTCGGCGATGACGGCGAGGAACTCACGGTTGGGCTGCGGGGGCGCGACCGTGGACCCGGTGACGCTCGGCAGGGCGGCGATCAGCCGCTCCGCACCGGCGCGGACGGCGGCCTGGTCTGCGCCGACGGCCGCCAGCAGGTCGGTGATGTTCTCGTTGTCCTGACCGGCCAGGAGGGCAAGGAGTAGGTGGGCGGGGGTCAGGTCGGCGTGCCCCTCGGACACGGCGCGGCTGCTCGCCGCGTTGATCGCGTCCCGGCTCCTGTTGGTCAGTTCGGCGTCCACGTGCGGTGCTCCTCCTCGAACGTCGCGGGTCGTCTCTCTCTATGACCCTTCCAACGTACACAAAGTTGAGTCCATTCCGCTCAAGGTATCGGAGGGAGTCCCGTCACAGGTAGTTTCCGGGCATGGCCACAGACCCGAGGAACCCCTCAGACACGTACCTGAGCTTCTGGCGCGAGTACCACATGTGCACCCTGACCACCCCGCGACCGGACGGCACACCGCACGTCGTCGCGGTCGGCGTCACGTACGACCCCGAGGGCGGGTACGCGCGCGTGATCACCAACAAGAACAGTCGCAAGGTCGCCAACGTCCTGGCGGCGGGCTCGGACGGCGCGCGGGTCGCGGTCTGCCAGGTCGACAAGGGCCGCTGGGCCACCCTGGAGGGCGTCGCCCGCATCCGCACGGAGGCCGAGACGGTCGCCGACGCCGTCGCCCGCTACGCCGAGCGCTACGGCCGCACGCCGGCCCCGAACCCGGACCGGGTCGTCATCGAGATCGCCCTCACCCGGGCGATGGGCCGCGCCTGAGCGCGGAGACGGAAAAGCACAGCGGCGCCATCGCGTTTCAGGTCCGCGATGGCGCCGCTGTGTGGGGGAAGTGCCGGAGCGATCTACAACGACGGGGGAATCGCTCAGGCACTGCGGGGGGTGGCGGTGATGGTCTCGGGTTCGATCAGCTGGTGGTCCCGCTGGTCGAGGTTGACGAAGATCATGCCGTACCGGATGGCACAGCGGATGGGCTGTGGAGCGCCTCGGGGGCGGCGCAGACAGCGGTACGCGCGGACGTCCTCGTCCTGCTCGCGGGCGACGACGATCGGCTCTCCGAAGAGCGTGACCTTCAGCGAGTCACCACGGTGGGGGATGGCCGTGGCGAGATCGACGAAGTGCCAGCCGGAGCGATAGGCCGAAGCCATCTCCCGGCGAAACCTGGGGTCATCGGGAACATTCATGTTCCGTCTAGTTCCAGCCGGGGTCCTGCGCGGGGGCCACGCTCCAGCCCGGGTCACCGAGGAGCGCGGGGCCGGCGAGGTGCCAGCCCGGGTCGAGCGGAGCGGCCTGCACCTGCTCCGTCTCCGAGTGCCAGCCCGGATCCGGAACCACTCCCACCGCGCCCACTGTGGCGGCCGCGATGAAGGCGACTCCGGCCGCCGCGCGTATGAGCTTCTTCATCATCACCGAGCAACCTCACTTGAAGGCAACGTCTCTTTCCAACCCCCGCGAGTAAGACGATGGCTTACTCTCTGCGCCTGCACCACCAAACCCAGGCATCATGTTCCTGAGATGCAGGAGCCTGGGGGTGTACATATGCGGAAACAAGCGGACGAAACAGGTCACCCGCATTCGCACGCCGAGCTGTGCGAAGCGGGCTCCGAGCTGTATGCGGCCGCATTGAGGACCGGGCGAATACCCCGGTCAGAGGCGGTCGAGGCCCCTTGCCTCCTCGACCTCTCCCTGCTCCACCCCGACCCCGACGACGCGCAGTGGCTGCGTCCGGTTCCCCCCTCGGCGGCGCTCGCACAGCTCCTCCAGCCGATCGAACGGGAGATACTCGACCGCCGGCGGCGCACCGTCGCCCTGTCGGACGCTTTCGAGCCGTTCATGGCGATCACCGCCCACGACTCACCCACCACACACGCCATCACCGTCCTCGAGGGCATCGACCGCATCAACTCGACCCTCGACCGTGTCGTGGCCGACTGCCGCCACGAACTCCTCACCGTCCAGCCGGGCGGCGGCCGCCCCGCCCAGGCCCTCACCGAGGCCCTCGACCGCGTCTCCCCGCTCCTCGGGCGCGGCATCAGCATGCGCACCCTCTACCAGCACACCGCGCGCCACACCGAGCTCACGCTGACCTATCTGGAGCACGTAGGCCCCGAGGTCCAGGTCCGCACCCTCGAAGAGATCATCGACCGGCTGATCATCGTCGACCGCGAGGTCGCCTTCATCCCGGCCCGCAGCGACCGCCAGGTCGCCCTGGAGCTGCGCCACCCCGGCCTGGTCGCCTACCTCGGCGGCGTCTTCGACCAGTTCTGGCAGCTGGCGGTGCCGATACGGGAGGAGATCCCGTACGACATCAAGACCGACGGCATCGGAGGCGTCCAGCGCTCCATCGCCAAGCTCCTCGTCGAGGGGCACGTCGACGAGGCCATCGCCCGCCGGCTCGGGATGAACGTGCGGACCTGCCGGGCCCACATCGCCAAGCTCGCCGCCGCCCTCGGCAGCGGGAGCCGCGCGCAGCTCGGCTATCTGATCGCCCAGTCCGGCATCCTCGAACGGGACAGCTGAAAGAGGCCCCCTCCACCAGGGAGGGGGCCTCTTCCGGACAGAGGTGAAGGGCTACTCGCCGCGCTTCGGGCGCCACACCACGAGGGCGCTCGCCTGCTGCACGTCGGTGTACGGCACCAGGTCCCGGCGGTACGAGGCGTGCACCTGGGCCTCGCGCTGGCGCAGCGTCGCCGCCGCGCCCTCGACCGCCGCCGACAGCTCGGACACCCGGGCCTGGAGCGCCGCGACCTGGTTCTCCAGTTCGATGATGCGCTTGATCCCGGCCAGATTGATGCCCTCGTCCTGCGACAGCTGCTGCACCTGACGGAGCAGCTCGATGTCACGGGCCGAGTAGCGCCGCCCGCGGCCCGCCGTGCGGTCCGGGGAGACCAGGCCGAGACGGTCGTACTGGCGGAGGGTCTGCGGGTGCAGACCGGAGAGCTGGGCCGCCACCGAGATGACGTACACCGGCGACTCGTCGGTCAGTTCGTACGGGTTACGGCGACGACCTTCCATCTCCTCAAGCTCCCTTCGCGGCCTGGAACAGCTCGGCCCGCGGGTCCTCGGAGGCGGTCGCCTCGCGGAAGGTCTCCAGGGCCTCACGTGCCTTGTCGTCCAGCTCCTTCGGCACCGCGACCTCGACCGTCACGAGGAGGTCGCCGCGCGTGCCGTCCTTGCGGACCGCGCCCTTGCCCCGGGCGCGCATGGTCCGGCCGTTCGGGGTGCCCGCGGGCAGTTTGAGCGTGACCGCGGGGCCGCCGAGGGTCGGCACCTTGATCTCGCCGCCGAGCGCCGCCTCCGAGAAGGAGACCGGCACCGTGACGGTGAGGTTGTCGTCCTTGCGGCCGAAGACCGGGTGCTCGTCGACGTGCACGACGACGTAGAGGTCGCCGTTCTGCCCGCCGCGCTCGCCCGGCGCTCCCTTGCCGCGGAGCCGGATCTTCTGGTTGTCGCTGACGCCCGCCGGGATGCGGACCTGCATGGTGCGGGAGGACTTGGCCCGGCCACTGCCCTTGCAGACCTCGCAGGGGTTCTCGGCGATCAGACCGCGGCCCTTGCAGTCCACACAGGGGTCGGTGAGCGAGAAGCCACCGCCGCTGCCGCGCGAGACCTGCCCGGTGCCGACGCAGGTCGGGCACACCCGGGGCGTGCCGTTCTTGTCGCCGGTGCCCGAGCACGCCGTGCACGGCTGCTGGCTGGACATCCGCAGCGGGACGGTCGCGCCCTCGATGGCCTCGGTGAAGCTGAGCGTCACCTCGGACTCGATGTCCTGGCCGCGCCGCGGCTGGGTGCGGGTGCCCGCACCACCGCCGCGGTTGAACAGGCCGCCGAAGACGTCGCCGATGCCGCCGCCGCCACCCCCGAAGCCGCCCGCCCCGCCCTGGGCGCCCCCGAAGAGGTCGCCCAGGTCGAAGTTGAACGAGCCGCCGCCGGGGCCGCCGGCCCTGAAGCCGCCGTTCCCGAAGAGGGCGCGGGCGTCGTCGTACTCCTTGCGCTTCTTGGGGTCGCCGAGGATGTCGTTCGCCTCGGAGATCTCCTTGAAGCGCGCCTCGGCGCTCGCGTCACCCTTGTTGGCGTCCGGATGGTTCTCGCGGGCGAGCTTCCGGTACGCCTTCTTGATCTCGGCCTCGGTGGCGTCCTTGGGGACGCCGAGAACCTTGTAGTAGTCCTTCTCGACGAAGTCCTTCGTGCTCATCGACGTCCCTCCTTCCGGACGATCGTTGCGTCACCCCTCTTCGGGGGCACCGCTCTCCTCGTCGGCCAACTTCTTCTCGTCCTTGGCCGGAGCCGCGCCCGGCTGGGGCTCGGCGACGGCCACGCGGGCGGGCCGGATGGTCCGCTCGCCGATCCGGTACCCCGGCTGCAGGATCGCCACGCAGGTCGTCTCGGTGACGTCCGGCGCGTACGAGTGCATCAGGGCCTCGTGGATCGTCGGGTCGAAGGGCTCGCCCTCCTTGCCGAACTGCTGCAGACCCATCTTGGCGACGACGGTCTCCAGCGATTCGGCCACCGACTTGAAGCCGCCCACGAGCTCACCGTGGTCCCGGGCCCGGCCGACGTCGTCGAGGACGGGCAGGAGCTCGGACAGGAGGCTCGCGACGGCGATCTCCTTGACCGTGACCCGGTCCCGCTCCACGCGGCGGCGGTAGTTCTGGTACTCGGCCTGGAGCCGCTGGAGGTCCGCGGTGCGCTCGGCGAGCGCGGTACGGGCCTGGTCCAGCTGCGCCAGCAGGGCTACGTCCGTAGCGTCCCCGGCCGGGGCCGTCGAGTCCTCGTCGGAGGTCTCGACGGCCTCGGCGGCGTCGTCAGGTGTGGCGCCGGAGGGGACGTCGGGCTTCTCCTCGAAGCCCGGGGTCTCCTCGGTCACGCCTGGCCGCCCTTCGGCTTGTCCTCGTCGACGATCTCGGCGTCGACGACGTCGTCGTCCTGCGCCTGGGCCTGGCCGGCGTCACCGGCGGCCTGGGCGCCCTGGGCGTCGGCGTACAGCGCCTGGCCGAGCTTCTGCGAGACGGCCGCGACCTTCTCGGTGGCGGTGCGGATCTCGGCGGTGTCCTCGCCCTTGAGCTTCTCCTTCAGCTCGACGAGCGCGGCCTCGACCTCGGCCTTGACGTCACCGGGGAGCTTGTCCTCGTTGTCCTTGATGAACTTCTCCGTCTGGTAGACGAGCTGCTCACCCTGGTTGCGGGACTCGGCGGCCTCGCGGCGACGGTGGTCCTCGTCCGCGTACTGCTCGGCCTCCTGGCGCATCCGGTCGACCTCGTCCTTCGGCAGCGAGGAGCCGCCGGTGACGGTCATCTTCTGCTCCTTGCCCGTGCCCAGGTCCTTCGCGGTCACGTGCATGATGCCGTTGGCGTCGATGTCGAAGGCGACCTCGATCTGCGGGACGCCACGCGGGGCCGGCGGCAGACCGGTCAGCTCGAACATGCCGAGCTTCTTGTTGTACGCCGCGATCTCGCGCTCGCCCTGGTAGACCTGGATCTGCACCGACGGCTGGTTGTCCTCGGCCGTCGTGAAGATCTCGGACCGCTTGGTCGGGATCGTGGTGTTGCGCTCGATCAGCTTGGTCATGATGCCGCCCTTGGTCTCGATACCGAGGGACAGCGGGGTCACGTCGAGGAGCAGGACGTCCTTGACCTCACCCTTGAGGACACCGGCCTGGAGCGCGGCGCCGATGGCGACGACCTCGTCCGGGTTGACGCCCTTGTTGGCGTCCTGACCGCCGGTCAGCTCCTTGACGAGCTCGGCGACGGCCGGCATACGGGTCGAACCACCGACGAGGACGACGTGGTCGATCTCGGAGAGGTTGATGCCCGCGTCCTTGATGACGTTGTGGAACGGCACCTTGCAGCGGTCGAGCAGGTCGGAGGTGAGCTGCTGGAACTGGGCGCGCGTGAGCTTCTCGTCCAGGTGCAGCGGGCCCTCGGCGGAGGCCGTGATGTAGGGCAGGTTGATCGAGGTCTCCGTGGAGGAGGACAGCTCGATCTTCGCCTTCTCGGCCGCCTCGCGCAGACGCTGGAGGGCCATCTTGTCCTTGGCCAGGTCCACGCCGTGACCGTTCTGGAACTGCGTCACCAGGTAGTCGACGACGCGCTGGTCCCAGTCGTCACCACCGAGGTGGTTGTCACCGTTGGTGGCCTTCACCTCGACGACGCCGTCGCCGATCTCCAGGAGGGACACGTCGAAGGTGCCGCCACCGAGGTCGAAGACGAGGATCGTCTGGTCGTCCTTGTCGAGGCCGTAGGCCAGGGCGGCCGCGGTCGGCTCGTTGACGATGCGCAGGACGTTGAGGCCCGCGATCTCACCGGCCTCCTTGGTGGCCTGACGCTCGGAGTCGTTGAAGTACGCCGGGACGGTGATGACCGCGTCGACGACCTTCTCGCCCAGGTACGCCTCGGCGTCGCGCTTCAGCTTCTGCAGGATGAAGGCGCTCATCTGCTGCGGGTTGAAGTTCTTGCCGTCGATCTCGATCTTCCAGTCGGTGCCCATGTGGCGCTTGACCGACCGGATGGTCCTGTCGACGTTGGTGACGGCCTGACGCTTGGCCACCTCGCCGACGAGCACCTCGCCGTTCTTCGCGAAGGCGACGACGGACGGCGTGGTCCTGGCGCCCTCGGCGTTGGTGATGACGGTGGGCTCGCCGCCTTCCAGAACGCTGACGACGGAGTTAGTCGTGCCCAGGTCGATGCCGACCGCACGTGCCATTTCGATTCCTCCAGCTGACTGACTTGAGTGGAACAGACTCAAGGATGCACGAGGGAACGTATCCCGTCAACAGACCTGAGCGGAGGCGACTCAACTCTTCACTCTCCCGGCCACTCAAAGGGCGTGCCGCTCCCCCGTTTGACCCGGTTCGCATGAGAGGGTCCGGACATATGCCAGGATTCCCGCCGAAGGGTGTGAGCGCATGACGGCGAAGCGCGCGGTCGACGTGGCGGGCGGTCTCCTTCTGCTCCTGGTGCTCGCGCCCCTGATCGCCGGCACGGCCCTGTCCGTCACCCTCAGCGGCAGCGGCGCGGTGCTGCGCCGCCGGACGGTGGCCGGCCTGGAGGGCCTGCCGTTCACGATGCTGACCTTCCGCACGAGGAGCCCGCTGGCCGCGCTGCCCCTGCTGCTGCACGTCGTCGCGGGCCGGATGTCGCTGGTCGGGCCGTGTCCGCTGACCCCGGCCCACCGCGAGTGCACGGGCGAGGGCCGCCGCCGGCTCTCCGTACGTCCGGGACTGACCGGACCGTGGCAGATCAGCGGCCGCTCGGACCTACCGTGGGAGGAGCGCGAACTGCTCGATCTCCACTATGTGGACCACCACTGGCTGGGGATGGATCTGCTGATCCTTGCGCGTACGCTTCCAGCAGTCCGCAGGCGTCGCGCGGCAAGGTTTGCCTGAGCGACACATATCACCGCGAGCGCCGCTACAGCGCGGCGCCGTGACCGGGTAATCTCAGCAGGAACTCAATAAGTTACCGCTTAGTAGGCCCGCCCGAGGAGCCCGTCATGCAACTCGCCGCGATCATCGTGTCGATCGCCATCACGGTGGTGGCCGTCGCGCTGTTCGGCCGCGCCACCGTGCAGATCTACCGCTTCGTGCGGCTCGGTCAGCCGGTACCCGCCGGCACGCGCACCGGTGACCCCAAGCAGCGCACCATCACGCTGGTCAAGGAATTCCTCGGCCACACGCGCATGAACCGCTGGGGCATCGTCGGCTTCGCGCACTGGTTCGTGGCGGTGGGCTTCTTCTCGCTGCTCCTCACGATCGTCAACGCCTTCGGCCAGCTCTTCCAGGCCGACTGGCTGATCCCGATCATCGGCGACTGGCTGCCGTACGAGATCTTCACCGAGTTCCTCGGCCTGATGACGGTCCTCGGCATCGTGACCCTCATCGTGATCCGGCAGCTCAGCAAGCCGACCAAGGCGGGCCGCAAGTCCCGCTTCGCCGGTTCCAAGACCGGCCAGGCCTACTTCGTCGAGGCCGTCATCCTGATCGTCGGCGTCTGCATCATGACGCTCCGCGCCCTCGAAGGCGTCCAGCACCACGTGACGAGCTGGGAGCCGGGCTTCTTCGCCTCGTACCCGCTGATCGCGCTCCTCGACGGCCTGGACCTGAGCACGATCCAGTACCTCACCTACTTCTTCGCCTGCCTCAAGATCGTCACGTCCTTCACCTGGATGATCACGGTCTCGCTCAACACCAACATGGGCGTCGCCTGGCACCGCTTCCTCGGCTTCCCGAACATCTGGTTCAAGCGCAACGCCGACGGCTCCACCGCCCTCGGCGCGCTCCAGCCGATGACGACGGCCGGCAAGGAGATCGACTGGGAGGACCCGGCCGAGGACGCCGTCTTCGGTGTCTCCCAGGTCGAGCAGTTCTCCTGGAAGGGCATCCTCGACTTCTCCACCTGCACCGAGTGCGGCCGCTGCCAGTCGCAGTGCCCCGCCTGGAACACCGGCAAGCCGCTCTCCCCGAAGCTCCTCATCATGTCGCTGCGCGACCACGCGCACGCCAAGGCGCCGTACCTGCTCGCGGGCGGCGGCAAGGACATGGAGGGCAACGAGAAGGCGACCGAGGAGCAGCTCAAGGACGTCCCCGCGTCGGCGATCGCCGAGGCCGAGCGCCCCCTCATCGGCACCGCCGAGGAGAACGGCGTCATCGACCCCGACGTCCTGTGGTCCTGCACCACCTGCGGCGCCTGCGTCGAGCAGTGCCCGGTCGACATCGAGCACATCGACCACATCGTCGACATGCGCCGCTACCAGGTGATGATCGAGTCCGCCTTCCCGTCGGAGGCCGGCACGATGCTCAAGAACCTGGAGAAGAAGGGCAACCCCTGGGGTCTCGCCAAGAAGCAGCGCGTCGAGTGGACCAAGGAGGTCGACTTCGAGGTCCCGATCGTCGGCAAGGACGTCGAAGACCTCTCGGAGTTCGACTACCTCTACTGGGTCGGCTGCGCCGGCGCCCTGGAGGACCGGGCCAAGAAGACCACCAAGGCCTTCGCCGAGCTGCTGCACATGGCGGGCGTCAAGTTCGCGATCATGGGCGGCGACGAGAAGTGCACCGGTGACTCCCCCCGCCGCCTCGGCAACGAGCCGCTGTTCCAGCAGCTCGCCCAGGAGAACGTCGCCATGCTGAACATGGCGTTCGGCGAGGACGACGAGGACGAGTCGACCAAGAAGCCGAAGTCGGCGAAGCGGATCGTCTCGACCTGCCCGCACTGCTTCAACACCATCGCCAACGAGTACCCGCAGCTCGGCGGCGAGTACGAGGTCATCCACCACACCCAGCTGCTCCAGCACCTCATCGACGAGGGCAAGCTGGTCCCGGTGACCCCGGTCGAGGGCCTCATCACCTACCACGACCCCTGCTACCTGGGCCGGCACAACAAGGTCTACACGCCGCCGCGCGAGATCATGTCCGCCGTCCCCGGCCTGCGCCAGCAGGAGATGCACCGCCACAAGGAGCGCGGCTTCTGCTGCGGCGCCGGTGGTGCCCGGATGTGGATGGAGGAGCGGATCGGCAAGCGCATCAACAACGAGCGCGTCGACGAGGCCCTGTCCCTCAACCCGGACATCGTCTCCACCGCCTGCCCGTTCTGCCTCGTCATGCTCACGGACTCCGTGAACGGCAAGAAGAACGAGGGCAAGGCCAAGGAGTCCGTCACCGTCGTCGACGTGGCCCAGCTGCTCCTGGAATCGGTGAAGACCCCGGTCGACCCGGAGCCGGAGCCGGCCGAGGAGCCGGAGCCCGCGGTCTGATCCCGGACACGTGAAAGGGCCGCCCCACGCGAAAGCGCGGGGCGGCCCTTTGTCACTACGCCATTGAGGCGATAAGCCGGATTTGTCGCAGCACCCCCGTGCCTCCCGCGCGACCGGGTCACACCCGTCGGGTCCCCTAGGGGATGTCACAGCTCAGTGGCAAGGCCCGGCCTGAGGAGCGCCCGCACAGCGGAAGCGGGTACGTTCGACGACGTGGCTGGATTCAGGAACGGACGCGGCCGGGACAACCGCCCCCCGCAACAACAACCGCAGCAGGCGCCGTACGGGTACAACGCGGCCCCGCCGCCGCACCCGCAGCAGCAGTGGCAGCAGCCGCCGCAGGGCCGCCCGCAGCAGGGGTACGGACAGCAGGGGCAGGCGTACGGACAGCAGGGGCAGCAGCGGCAGCCGTACGGGCAGCAGGGGCACCAGCAGCAGCCGTACGGGGAGCCGGAGTACTTCGGCGAGCCCTACGGCGGGCAGCAGCACCAGCAGCACGCGGCGGCGGCGAACAACCCGGGCCACACCCAGATGTTCAGCGTCGACGACCCGTACGCCCAGGGCGGACCGCCCCCCGCCCCCGTACCGACGGGCCCCCGGCTCCCCTGGAAGCCGCTCCTGAGCGGCATCGTGCTCCGCCCGGCGGACACGTTCCTGCGGATGCGGGACCACGCCGTCTGGGGCCCGGCGCTGATCGTCACGTTCCTCTACGGGCTCCTCGCGATCTTCGGCTTCGACAAGGCCCGCGACGAGGCGATCAACGCGACGCTGTCGAGTGCGATCCCGTACGTCCTGATGACCGCCCTCGGCTTCGTGCTCGGCGGCCTGATCCTGGGCGCGGTCACCCACACCCTCGCGCGCCAGCTGGGCGGTGACGGGGCCTGGCAGCCCACGGTCGGCCTCTCCATGCTGATCATGTCGATCACGGACACCCCGCGCCTTGTCTTCGCGCTCTTCCTGGGCGGCGAGAACGGCCTGGTGCAGGTCATCGGCTGGGCGACCTGGCTGGCGGCGGGGGCGCTCTTCACCCTGATGGTGAGCCGCTCGCACGACCTGCCGTGGCCGAAGGCCCTGGGCGCCTCGGCGATCCAGCTGGTGGCCCTGCTGAGCCTGATCAAGCTGGGCACGCTGTAACCACGTACGAACACGGAGAAGCCCCTCATCGCACGGCGATGGGGGGCTTCTCCTCTGTTCGACACTGTCGAATACCGGCCATGAACGACGGTTGGCGGCCATTCCCGGCACGTCTTTCACCGTTCCGTTGACGTGCCACCACCACGCAACAAAGATCAACACCGATCCACCGCATGGACTCATTCTCAATTCGTTTCGAGGAGTTTTATGTCCGGCACTCTTTCGCGCATAGCGGTGTTCTCGGCCGCGCTCGCCGCCTTCGGAATGTCGGGGGCCCTGTCGAGCACCGCCTCCGCCGCTCCCGCCTCCACCACGTCGATGCACTTCATCACGCACTACAGCTCCGAGGCACAGTGCCAGGGCGGCGGCGCGTACTACGTCCGCCACGGCTACTCGTCCTACTACTGTCTCCGCGAGTCCGCCGGCTGGGGCCTCTACGTCTGGGACTGACGCCTCCGGCCCACGCGAAGGGGCGACCCGCGATGTCTCGCGGGTCGCCCCTTCCGTGTTCCCTGCCCGTACCGTCAGGCGTCGAGGACCTGGCCCTCGCGCTTCACGACGGGCGGCTCGACCGACCAGGGGAAATTGATCCACTCGTCGGTCTTCTTCCACACGTACTCGCACTTCACGAGGGAGTGGGACTTCTCGTAGATGACGGCGGAGCGGACCTCGGCGACGTGGTCGACGCAGAAGTCGTGGACGAGCTTCAGGGTCTTTCCGGTGTCCGCGACGTCGTCGGTGATGAGCACCTTCTTGTCGCTGAAGTCGATCGCGTTGGGCACGGGCGCCAGCATGACCGGCATCTCCAGCGTGGTCCCCACACCGGTGTAGAACTCCACGTTCACGAGGTGGATGTTCTTGCAGTCCAGGGCGTAGGCCAGACCGCCGGCGACGAAGACGCCGCCACGGGCGATGGAGAGCACCAGGTCGGGCTCGTAGCCGTCGTCGGCGATGGTCTGCGCCAGCTCGCGGACGGCGGTCCCGAAGCCCTCGTACGTCAGGTTCTCGCGTACCTCACTCATGCCTGCGACCGCCTCACACCTGGGTCCGATGGAAGTTCATGTAGGAGCGGGAGGCCGTCGGCCCCCGCTGGCCCTGGTACCGCGAGCCGTACCGCTCGCTCCCGTACGGGAACTCGGCGGGCGAGCTCAGCCGGAACATGCACAGCTGGCCGATCTTCATCCCCGGCCAGAGCTTGATCGGCAGGGTGGCGAGGTTCGACAGCTCCAGGGTCACGTGCCCGGAGAAACCGGGGTCGATGAAGCCGGCGGTCGAGTGCGTCACGAGCCCGAGCCGCCCCAGAGAGCTCTTCCCCTCCAGACGCGAGGCGATGTCGTCCGGCAGGGTGATGACCTCGTAGGTCGAGGCGAGCACGAACTCGCCCGGGTGCAGGATGAACGCCTCGTCGCCCTCCGGCTCGACCTCACGCGTCAGGTCCAGCTGCTCGACGGCGGGGTCGATGTGCGGGTAGCGGTGGTTCTCGAACACCCGGAAGAAGCGGTCAAGCCTCACGTCGATGCTCGAGGGCTGCACCATGGATTCGTCGTACGGGTCGATGCGCACCCGTCCGGCATCGATCTCGGCCCGGATGTCCTTGTCTGAGAGAAGCACGCCCCCACGATACGCACGATACGAAGAGGGCGCGGACCTGCCCCGATCGGCAGGCACCCGCGCCCCGGCACCTCACGGCTCAGCGCCGCCCGACCTCCACCGGCACCGCGTGCCGCAACCGCGCGCACCTCGGACACCGGATGAGCCGCCCGGGCCCGATCCGCGCGGCACCGAGCTGCTGAAGCGGGAACGAGGCGGTACTGAACACATGCCCTTCGGCACAACGGACGACGGTGCGCTCCATCGAAGCCATCAAGTCCCTTCCCCTACACCTGTGGTGGACGATCAGCCACATTAGGGGATGAAGGGGGCGCACCCTCCACGCGGCACTCCGCACACGCCGAACGCGTGAACTTCGCCTCGAGTGGCGCATGGGGTACAGTGTGCAACGATGCGGCACGGATCATCCGGCCGCTGTGCGGATGTAGTTTAATGGTAGAACATGAGCTTCCCAAGCTTATAGCGCGGGTTCGATTCCCGTCATCCGCTCTTCTACGAAGCCCCAGGTCAGCGACCTGGGGCTTCGTCGTTGTCCAGACCTGTCCGACCCGGTCACATGATCGTCGCCGCACCATCGGCGCGAAGTTCGGACACTCCCCACGAGCTGACTGTCACGCCATCGCCAACGGACAGTCGGCCGGGCCGGACCACGGCCAGCTTCACGCCGAAGGCGACGCCGCCCTCAGCGGCCCGCCGGTAGGTGGCGAGGGTGCGGATCGGTTCCCGCCCGCTCCGGCGCCCGGACTGCTGGTCGACCAAGGTGACGGCGCAGCGGATGGCGAGCTTCGCGTACGCCAACTCCACCGAGCCGACGGTGATGCGGCGCGCGAGGTCCTCGGTGTGGGGATCGTCCCATCCGTCGACGACGACATTGGGGCGGAACCGACTGATCGGCAGCGGTTCCGCGCCGTCGGAGACGAGGCGCTCGTTGAGGGCGGCCATGGACGAGCGGGAGACGACGTGCACCGCGCAGCTGTCGGCGTAGCCCGATGTGCCCGCGACGAGTCCGTCGGTGATCCGGTCGTGCTCGGGCGGCACCCGCACGAGTCGGCTCGGCCCGCCTGTCACCGCGGAGAGCCAGGCTGCTGCCTCGTCGCCCTGATCGATGCCGGTGAACGGAGCTCCGAACAGTTCCACCGGCCGTCGCTCGGACGACGAGTCCACCGGGACGGTGACGGTGCCGGAACCCGGGGCCTCCAAGGTCAGGCGCGTTCCGTCGGCCGCGATGCTCGGGCGTATCAGGGCCAGCCGGGGATCGCGCCGCTGGCTGCGGAAGACTCCGTTCTCGTCGACGATCATGAATGAGCGATCGTGCGGGAGTCCCGCCGGGGCCATGAAGGCATCCTGCACGGAGAGGCCCGCGCAGCCCTTGACCGGGTAATAGGTGAGTTCCACGACCTTGGCCACAGGGCCTCCTTGTTCCTCTCGGCTTCCGGATTCTTCTCGGCTCCGGTGCACGTCGGTCTCTGGCGCCCGAGTCTGCGGGGCGGCGGCAATGGAACGTCAACGGCCCGGTTTCGGCGCTGGCTATGATCAGCGCGGTGGCGTGCCCGGGGATCACGGAGCGGTGGGGATGAGGTTCGGTCTGCTGGGTCCGCTGACCGTCCATGACGCCGGTGGCAGGCCTCTCGCCGTTCCCACTCCGAAGAGCAGGGCCCTGCTGGCCGCGCTGCTTCTCGAGCCGAACCGCCTCGTCTCACGTGAGCGGCTCGCGGCCGCGCTGTGGGGTGAGAGTCCGCCCGCGACGGCCGCTGCCGCCCTGAGCAACTACGTGAGCCAGTTGCGACGAACCCTGTCGGCCGTCGACGCCGAGCGCCTCGCGTCCGTACCGACCGGCTACCGACTCCTCGTCCACGACGGCGAGGTGGACACCGAGGAGTTCACCCTGCTGCTCGCTGAGGCGAAGACGGCACAGTCCCGGCAGGACTGGGTGTCCGTCAGCCGCCTGACCCGGGCGGCCGAACAGCTGTGGCGCGGTGCTCCGCTCGCTGACGCCCCCGTGTCCGAGACCCTGCGTCCCCAGATCACACACTACGAGCAGGCGCGGGTGCAGGCCCGGGAGTGGCACTTCGCGGCCGAGCTCCGGCTGGGGCGTCACCACGAGATCGTTCCCGAGATCAGCCGGTGGACCGCCCGGTACCCACTGCACGAGGTGTTCTGCGCCCAGCTGATCCTCGCCCTGTTTCGCAGCGGTCGCCAGGCCGAGGCGCTGCTCGCGTTCGAGCGCGTGCGCCATGACCTGGCCGAGGAGCTCGGCACCGATCCGGGCCGCGCACTGCGCGATCTGCATCAGTCACTGCTGGTCGACGACCCGGCGCTGCAGTGGACGGGCCCGGCCGTCGCCGCCGAGAACGGCCGACAGGCCGATGCGGTGCACGCCGCCAGCGGGCACCCCGGCGACGGCGCGTCCGTCGACGCCGACGTGCCCGACGAAGCCGCTGACCCGCGTACCGTCAGGACCTGGCCCGCTCCGTCCCAGCTGCCCGCCGACGTCCCCGATTTCACGGGGCGCGCCGACGAGGTGCGGACCCTGATCGAGCTGCTCACCCCCCGGCCGGACGACCGGGGCCCCCGCATGGCGGTCGTCACCGGAATGAGCGGCGTCGGGAAGACCGCCCTGGCCGTCCACGCCGCGCGCATCCTGGGCGACCGCTTTCCGGGCGGCCAGATCTTCACGGACCTGCACGGATTCGGGCTCGGTACCCGCCAGGACCCGCACGACCTGCTCGGGCGATTCCTGAGCGATCTGTCCGACACTCCGGCCGGTCCCGGCCTGCCGATACCCGGCGACACCGACGGACGCTCGGCGCTGCTCCGTACCTGCCTGACGGACAGGGGCGTGCTGATGGTCCTCGACAACGCCCACGACGTCGAGCAGGTGCTCCCGCTCCTGCCGGGTTCGGCCGGCTGCTCGGTCCTGATCACCAGCAGGAACGCGCTGCCCGACCTGCCCATCGGAGCCCGGGTTCCCCTGGAGCCGCTCGGCGAAGGCGACCAACGGGCGATGCTCTCGGCGTTCTGCGGTGCCGACCGGGTCCTGGCGGAGGCAGGGGACGCTACGCGGATCCTAGCGGCCTGTGCCGGACTGCCCCTGGCCCTGCGGATCGTCGGAGCGAAGGCGAGGGTTCGCCCCTCCTGGCCGCTGCGCACGATCGCGGAGCAACTGGAAGCCGGCGACGGCCGGCTGCGGGCCCTGTCGGCCGGCAGCCTGTCCGTCCACAGCTCCTTCGCCTCCAGCTATCTGATGCTGCGGGACAGCCGTGACCGCCACGAACGCGATGCGGCGCGTGCCTTCCGGCTGCTCAGCCTGTGGCGCGGCGAGGGGCTGAGCATCGATGCCTCCGCCGCGCTGCTGGACCTTCCCGCGCGCAGGACCGCCGAGGTGCTCGGACTCCTGGGGGACGTACATCTGCTGCAGAATCCGGAGCCCGGGCGATACCGGTTCCACGACCTGGTCGGAGAGTACGCGGCCGAGCGCAGCGCCGCGGAGGAGTCCGAGCCCGCCCGAAGGACGGCGCTGCTGAGGCTCCTGACCTGGTACACCGTCGCAACCGAGGCGGCCAGTGCGACGATCGCGCCTGGCATGCCCGCCGGCCCGAGGTTCGAGGAGGGCCCGGCGGGCCGGGCGCCGCGCTTCTCCGACGCCGCCGGGGCGCTGGCGTGGTTCGTGCAGGAGCTGCCC
The DNA here is from genome assembly GCF_014648895.1 of Streptomyces tanashiensis. Lineage (GTDB taxonomy): Bacteria > Actinomycetota > Actinomycetes > Streptomycetales > Streptomycetaceae > Streptomyces > Streptomyces tanashiensis. The sequence continues at coordinate 158,434 of NZ_BMRZ01000005.1, read as the reverse complement.
AACCTGCGCGAAGCCGTCCAGGCGGCCGCGCTGTCCCCGCGTCCGGATCTGGCCTGGCGGCTGGCCCTCAACCTCTTCGGCTACGCCACCACGTACTGGTGGACCGGCGTGTGGGACACCTGCCTGCGGTCGGCGCTGGCCACGGCGAAGGCGCACGACGACCACGAGGGGCAGGCATGGGTCCTGTTCCGCCTCGGAGTGGCGCACCGCATGGCGCACCGGCACGATGCCAGCCTCACCTGCCTGCTGGACTGCCTCCCCCATTTCGAGGCGAGCGGCGATCTCGAGTGCCGGGCGGGTGTCTACTCCAACCTTTCCCGGGCCTACAGCGGGACGCACCGCCCACGGCAAGCCCTCGACCACGCGCGGAAGGCCATCGATCTCTTCAGGCGGTCCGGCAGCGAGCGCAGCGAGGCTCCGCTCCTGAGCGGACTGGCCACGGCCCATCGCGCCGCTGGCGAACTCCGGCAGGCCGAGGCCGTGTACCGCCAGGTGTTGGCCATGTGCCGCGAGCTGGGGTACCTCACCAACATCGCCATCGCCCTGGAAGATCTCGGCGACACCCTGCGCGCACTCGGCCGGCGTGACGAAGCGCTCGACGCCTTGACCGAGGCTCTGGCTCTGCGACGTCAGGTCGGCGACGCCGGCGGCTCGATGGACACCCTGATGGCCGTCGGACGGACCCACGCGCACTTCGGCGAAACCGCTGCTGCTCAGGCGTGCTTCGACAAGGCCGAAGAACTCAGAGGCAAGGACCAGTTGCCCCCGTGGCCGGCCGGAACGAGTGCGGGATCGGAACCGTAGCGCCGAGCGTGATCGATAAACGAACGGACCGTTTGGCTCAATCGCGTCTCAGAGACGGTCTCCCCCGCGTTGAGGATCGAGGTGGCGCGAGGCGAGAAGCGCGGGGCCGCAGGCAGGACGGTCTCGTCCGAGGCCGAGTCGGCGAACGCCGACGGCGCAGTGAATCCCGATGCCGACGCCGTCAGCGTCGCCAGCGCCAGCGCCAGCGCCAACGCGAGAGCGGCACGGGTGCGGCCGTTTCCACTCAGCCGGGCATTGCTCGTAGGAGCCAAAGCGAGGTCCCTCCCCAGGGCATAAGGCAGGAGACGCACGGCGTCGGCTCATCCAGCCACGCGAGTACGGACGAAAGGTCCCCCAGCCGTACCGCCTCATGCACGCGTAGAGCTTGATGGCGTCGGTGATGAAGTGCCGGCTCTGCTCCGGGGCGAGGGCCAGCGCCCGCAGCCGGGCGTGCGTCACGCTGTACTGCCGTACGTCGGACGCCTTCGCCAGGCAGAGGCCGCTGGTGAACCTCTCCAGATACACCACCGCCTCACGGGTGTCGGAGAACTCCAGGAGGGAGAACTGTCCCGTCAGCCCCGGGTGAGCGCCTGCGCTGTGGGGGAGCACCTCGACGGTGATGTGCGGTTCTGTGCTGAGCGCGTGCAGGTGCTCCAGTTGTTCGCGCATGATCTCCCGGCTGCCGACGACGCGCCGCAGGGCCGATTCGTCCAGGACGACCCACAGATGCAACCGGCGGGCGGGGTCGTAGATCCGGTGCTGACGACGAAGTCGCACCTTCAGTCGCGCGGCGGCCTGGACGACCGTGACGAGGGGGATCGTTTCCTCAATGACCGCGGCGGCGTAGGCGGGGGTCTGCAGCAGGCCGGGGATCACGATGGACTCGTACGCCCGGACGGAGGTGGCGACCGCCTCCAGGTCGAGATAGACGCTGTGGGGGATGTCGCCGTAGGAGTGCCACCAGCCCTGTCGGCTCGACTCCCTGGCCAGTGCAGTCAGGTGGTCGACAAGATGCTGGTCGGTGACGCCGTAGAGAACGCAGAGATCGCGCACGTCGCGGGGACTCACCGCACGGCGACCCGTCTCCATGTGACTGACCTTGGCCTGGGAGATCAGCAGTTCCGCCGCGACCTGCGTGCCGGTCATACCGCGGTCCTCACGGAGCCGGCGCAGCTCCGCCCCCAGTCGTCGTCCTGTGACGGTGGGGTTGTTGTTCGCCGCCATGGGCGGTGTACCTCCGGCTCCAAGCCACCACGTGCTCGGGCAGATTGGCATGGAGCACCGGTTGTTGATCACACGCCGTGCCGCCGGTGTCGTGCGTCGGTAAAGAATTGTGACTAATCAATCTGCCCGGCGTCGCCCGTACGAACCAGCGCTCCGCGTGGCCCACGGCGCCCTACGGCGCGCAAGCCGGGCCGCGGAGAAGGAACGGCGGCCAGGATCCTGTGGGTGGATCAGTGGGCGAAGCGGCGGGGTGCCACGGAGTCACGCCGAGGTGGGGAACGGCGGCAATGAGCACCAGTACGCCGGTGGAGAGGAGTTACGGCGCACCGCCGAGCGTCGAGCCGGCGATGATCAGCGCGACCACAACCTCGGCGTCTGTGTCCGTGTTCTGCATCGGGGGCCTTCTGCGCTGACTCGGTGCCGCTGCCGGTGCCCCGGCGGGGCGAGCCTTGGCTTCGAGGGCGCGACCCCGCCGAGCCCTTCCAACGTGGCACAGCGGCTGTTCCCGGTCGTGGGTCTGCCTGGCGTTGTGCAGCTCATCGGTGTCGGTGTCCGCGTAGACGACTCGGCTGCGCCCTCGATTCCTGTGGCCGGCACCCCCTACCGCGCCATGGCCCGTCTGAGCCGCCCGGCCTTGACGTTCACGGGCTCCACCGCCGCCGCCCGGGACTCGACGCCGCGGCCGGGCGCGTCCATGAGGGCACCTCGGCTCTGCATCCGAGGCCCCGTGGCATCGTGCCCCATCCGTGCCCTTCGGAACGGTGAACAGCGGTCGACACGGGTATCGCCGGATCACCGAAAGGAGCCGCGAGGAGGGGCGTTTTCGCAGGTCAGAAACCTTATGATCGGTGCCGGCTTCGGTGATTCCCAAGCTTATAGCGCGGGTTCGATTCCCGTCATCCGCTCTTCTACGAAGCCCCAGGTCGGCGACCTGGGGCTTTGTCGTGGTTCTCGGGCCCGCTGCTCACAGGCACTCGTCGTCCCTGCGGTGCGTCGGGTCGGGGGCGCACAGCCAGCCGTTGACGGCGAAGCGGCTGTCTTCGTGCTGCCTTCCGGGGCACACGACCGGTCGCACCTCGTGCCAGGCGGTGGGAAGGAAGAACACGATGCTGTCGTGCTCGGGCTCCCAGTCCCGCCAGGTACGTTCCTCCCACTCTCCGGTCGTCTCGGTGTGCAGCGGCAGGGCGGCGTCGAAGACGCGCAGCTCGCCGCCGCCGAACGGCCGGGGCGTGCGGTGCAGGTAGTAGACGAACGTGAGCAGACGGCGGGGGGAGTACGCGGCGCTGGTGTCCTGGTGCGGCCCGTAGAAGTCCCCGTCATTGTGCACGTTGAGACCGTAACTGGGCTCGGTGTGGCGGCAGTCGATTCCCAGCGTGTGCTCGACTGCCTCCCGGACGTCGTCGATGGCCGCCAGTAGCTCAGACGCCTGGAAGTCGTGGCACGACCGGGACTTGCGCAGGGCGGGGGCCAGCTCCCGGTCCCGGACCAGGGAAGGCCTGAGCCGGTCACCCGTGGAGGCGATGGCACGCTCCAGCAGGAGGCCAGCCGTCCGCTCGCCCAGGAACCCGGTGATGCGGCAGACCGTTACCGGAAGACGCCAGATCGCATCCGTGGACACCGGCGACAGACCGTGCGCCGTCATCGCCCCTCCTCGGACGGAGTCGTGGCCACGGCCTCGCGCAGCATGGCGACTTCGGCCCTGAGCTCCTCCACGTGGCGTTGGAGCGCCTGGATGCAGACCAGGGCCACGCCGAGGCCGTCGACGACGGGGATCCTGGTGTCGTCCCGGTTGAATCCGAAGGCGGCGTGCCAGTCCTGGGCCATGGGCCCGAGGTGACGGACGCCTTCGGGCTCCCACAGATAGCGCCAGGTGCTGACCGGCAGCGCGGCCACGGCATCCAGGACGGCGAAGCCGTTGACCGCGCCGACCGGGGCCACGCCGACGGTGTCCCGTGGACCTGCCGCGGAAGGGTCCGGAGAAGCGTCGTCGGCCGCCCGGGCCCGCCTGCCGAGGATCCGGATCCGCATCGTCACCGGCTCCAGTCGACCGGGACCACGTCCTGCTTGAGCCCACGGTCACTGCAGAGCGAGCAGGGCGCGCCCGGCACCCCGGGCCCCTGGTCGGTACCGACGGTGATCGCGCCGTGGGCCCCGACGGGAGCGTGCACGCCGTCGCCCACGAGCGCGGCTTCGTAGCCGCCGAGCAGCTCCTGGAGGGTTCCGGGACCCAGGTTCTCCGGGGCGGTGATCGAGGCGACACCGTCGTAGTCGGTGAAGGCGGCCCCCAGCGTCCGGCCACCGACGGTGGCGAACACGATCTTCGCCCCCCGGATGGGCTCCCCCGTGATGGCGTCGGAGGCCATCGCGTGGATGTTCTCCAGTTGCATCTGGGTGACGTTCAGAGTCGCCTGGCTGGTCGTGAGCCTGACCGGCTTCAGGCTGGGGCATTCCGCGCCGCTGCACGGAGTGGGCGACGAGGGGGTCGCGGTCGCGGCGACACCGCTTCCCGCCCCCAGCGACGCCAGAGCGGCTGCCATCACCGCGACGGTCCTACGACCGACAGAACCCATGTCCACTCCCTGGGAGCCGCTCGGGCGCGCTCCGAACCGGCGCGGAGGGCCGGGACGGTCCTGGCGCATGCGGCACTCGACCGATGCCGCCCCCGTGGGACGACGCGAACGACCGTAGCCACACCCGTCCGGCGTGCGCGTCCGATGAACACGGGTACGCACCATCTGATGAATCGCCGACGGCACTGTGACGAACGCGGACGATTCATACCGGCCAGCAAGCGCTCACGCGGGCCACGGCAGCGGGCAGGGTGCGGACGGATTCCGATGCCCTGCCGACGCCGCAGGATCGACCGCCCGGCTTCCGAGGCGCTGCGCTCGGAAGACATGAATACCTGCGCTCGCGGCCTGAGAATTTAACGACCACCGCAGGGAGAGTTTTTGTCGGCGACACACAGGGAGAAATATTCGGCCCACACGGGCTGCGGCGACGTGCTACTGTCGAACTCAGTTGCAGTTTTGGTACCCAAAAATTTCAAGCGCCTCCTGTCGGCCGCACGCCGCACGGAAGCGCTTTGTATTTCCGGTCATTCTCCGGGCAGGGCATCATCGCGGCGACACGGCGTCCGTACGGTACGGATTCCGTCGTACTGCCCCAAGGAGATATGACATGGCTGCTGGCACCGTGAAGTGGTTCAACGCGGAAAAGGGTTTCGGCTTCATCGAGCAGGACGGTGGCGGCCCCGACGTGTTCGCCCACTACTCGAACATCGCCTCCCAGGGCTTCCGTGAGCTGCAGGAGGGCCAGAAGGTCACCTTCGACATCGCGCAGGGCCAGAAGGGCCCGACGGCCGAGAACATCGTCGCCGCCTGACACTGACGCGCCAAACGTAGCTGGGGCCCGCATCCTTCGGGGTGCGGGCCCCAGCTGCACGCATTTCTCGGGTCCTCTACTCGAAACCGAGACACCCGCATTTCTTTCGCTCGCCCGCTTGCGCGTCGACAGTCGTTCGACCCGGTTCAGGGCGCTTGCTTTCGCATTTCATTCGGCCCGTGCCTGTGATTCCCGACGCCGCTCATACGCTGCCGGAATTCCTCGATACGCGCCGTATCAAGGAAGGTTCTGCATGAACCCCACACGCACGAACAACCGTTCCTCCCGCACCCGCCGCAACGGCGGTCACGCGTATGCCTCCACCGGAGGTTCACCCCGGAGCAGCCGCTTCGCCTCGTCCGCGCCGAGCCGTTCGGGCGCTCCGAGCCGCTCCGGCGGCCACGGCCGTCGGCCTGGAGCGGTGCAGGGAGAGTTCGCACCGCCGAAGACGATCACTCCGGCGCTGCCCGCCGTCGAGACCTTCGCCGACCTGGCTCTGGACCGGCGTCTCCTGGCCGCGCTCACCGCGCAGGGCGTGTCCGTCCCGTTCCCGATCCAGGGCGCGACGCTGCCGAACTCCCTGGCGGGCCGTGACGTCCTGGGCCGCGGCCGGACCGGCTCCGGCAAGACCCTCGCCTTCGGCCTGGCTCTGCTGGCCCGCACCGCCGGGCAGCTCGCCGAGCCCCGTCGACCGCTGGCCCTGATCCTGGTCCCGACGCGGGAGCTCGCCCAGCAGGTCACCGACGCCCTCACCCCGTACGCCCGCGCTGTGAAGCTGCGCCTGACCAGCGTCGTCGGCGGCATGCCGATCCGCCGGCAGGCGATCGCGCTGCGCGGGGGCGTGGAGGTCGTCGTGGCCACCCCCGGCCGCCTCAAGGACCTCATCGACCGCGGTGACTGCCGACTGGACCGGGTCTCGATCACCGTCCTGGACGAGGCCGACCAGATGGCTGACATGGGCTTCATGCCGCAGGTGACGGCGCTCCTGGACCAGGTCCGCCCCGAGGGCCAGCGGATGCTGTTCTCCGCGACGCTGGACCGCAACGTCGACCTCCTGGTCCGCCACTACCTCACCGACCCCGTGGTCCACTCCGTGGACCCCTCCCAGGGAGCGGTCACGACGATGGAGCATCACGTCCTGCACGTGCACGGCACCGACAAGCAGCGGTTGACGACGGAGATCGCGGCGCGCGAGGGCCGGGTGATCATGTTCCTGGACACCAAGCACGCCGTGGACCGCCTCACCGAGGACCTCCTCGGCTGCGGCGTCCGGGCCGCCGCCCTGCACGGCGGGAAGTCACAGCCGCAGCGCACCCGCACCCTGGCGCAGTTCAAGACCGGACACGTCACCGTCCTCGTCGCCACCAACGTCGCCGCGCGCGGCATCCACGTCGACCACCTCGACCTCGTCGTCAACGTGGACCCGCCGGTCGACCACAAGGACTACCTCCACCGTGGCGGCCGCACCGCGCGAGCCGGCGAGTCCGGCAGCGTCGTCACTCTGGTCACCGCCAACCAGCGGCGCTCCATGACCCGCCTCATGGCCGCCGCCGGGATCGTGCCCAGGACGACCCAGGTCCGCTCCGGCGAGGAGGAGCTCAGCCGGATCACGGGCGCGCGGACCCCCTCCGGGATCCCCGTGACGATCACTGCGCCCCCCGCAGAGCAGCGCAGGCGCGGCGCGGCCCCCCGCAGCCGCCGTGGTCCCGCCGCGGCCGGCCGGCGCGCCGGCGGACGGCGGTCCGTCGTCAGCCCGGCGGCCTGAACACCACGTGATCCGGAAGCTGACCCATCTCCTCAGGAGGCACGTTGTGACGCTGGTCCAGATGCAGCCCCGCCCGCCGCGCCCCGCCCCGGCGCGCATGAGGACGGCCCCCGCCGCGGACACGTCCGGACCGCAAGTCTGCGACGACATGACCGTGGAGGTCGCCCTGGCCGTCATGGCCGGGGCCCGCGCCGGGCACCTGATCGTCTGCGACAACGACGATCAGCGCACCGGTCTGGTGACCCGGGCCCAGCTCACCACCGTCCGTGACAGCCCCGCCTACACGGACCGGCTCCGGCTGCGCGACATCTCCGGCGACGGAGCGCCGCCCACCTCGGCCACCACTTCGACGACCGGGCGGGCCGTGCGTCCCCGCGCGGTCGTCATCCCGTCCGGCGTACGTGGACAGGACGAGGCCCCGGGCGCCCCCGCCCCCCTCCTCGCCCTCGCGTGAACCGCCCCAGCACGGCGGACCCCTTCCCTTCCTCTCCCTGTGAGGCATCGTGCGCTGTGTCATCGCCCGCTTCCCCTTCGACCTCACCAAGAGCGGCGTCCTGGACGCCATGAAGGGCGTCAAGCCCGAGGAGGTCGCCGGCGAGTCCGTGATCATCGGTCGCCGCGTCTACCCCGTCAAGCAGGTCGGCCAGGTCATCACCCGGCAGGACCGCCGCGACTTCAGCGCAGGTGAGGTCGTCCGCGCCATGACCAAGCTCGGCTTCACCTGTCGTGGCCTCCCCCAGCACACCGCGTCGGCCCGAGCCCGCGACCCCCTCGGGCACGCCTCCGCGATGCTCGGTACCCCGGCAGCGGCCTGACCGTGGCCCTCGGGCGAGCATGAGCTGACACTCGGGCAGCCGAGAGGGCCCGACCGGCACCCGCCGGTCGGGCCCTCTCGCGTATCGGTGGGTGGGTCTCCCCGGGGCGGCGAGGTCAGCGATCGGCGCTCCGGGACGCCCGGGGCCGCGATCAGTGGTGCCCTACGGCCTCCGTGGCCGAGGCCGATTACCTCGACGCTGGACACTCAAAAATCTATGTTGGCCAGAGTAGACATTAGTTACTGGCATAGCTATGTTTTCTCTCGTACCCCAGAGAGAAAGTGGGCCTGGCAGAGACGAACTGCCGGCCGCAGTACATGCAGTCGCAAGGCGGTGCGGCAGTGGAGTCTCGAAGCCAGGGTTGTTGCAGGACGGCGACGGGACTGACGGCCGGACCGGGTGGCCCGCGGTGATCAGGGGCCGCCACAGCGGGACCGCGGTCATGGCAGAGGCGGTCCCTGACGGGGTGCAGTTCGCATCACCGGCAGTACGCGGTGGAGCAGTACCCAGCAGTGCGCAGTACCCCCATGAAAAGCAGTTGTTACCAGAGAAGAGAACGGAGGAACCACGCCATCAGGATCGCCCGGGCAGAGTGGTGAGTCCGGGTACCGCAGGACATCGATAGTGAGGTGGTCTCCGGTCACGCAACCGCGATCCCCGCACTCCCGACAGCAACCAGGTCGGGTCGGCGGACACAGAAGGCCGGCGCAGTATCAGGGCCGGCAGGTGGTGTAGTAGTTCCTTCGGGGCCCTGGTGCCGTACGGCACCAGGGCCCCTCGACGCGTTCCGCAGAGAGGTGCAAATGACAGCAGATGACTCGTACGGCCGTCTCGACGACGACGACTACCCCGCCTACACGATGGGCCGGGCCGCCGAATTGATCGGCACCACTCAGAGCTTCCTCCGCGCCATCGGCGACGCCCGTCTGATCACCCCGCTGCGCTCCGAGGGCGGCCACCGGCGCTACTCCCGCTACCAGCTGCGCATCGCCGCCCGCGCCCGGGAACTCGTCGACCAGGGCACCCCCATCGAGGCCGCCTGCCGCATCATCGTCTTGGAAGACCAGCTCGAAGAGGCACAGCGCATCAACGCCGAGTACCGCCGCACAGCGACTCAGCAGTCCGATCACACCGATGCCGACTGAAACGGCTCCAGGCGATCGGTAGGCATGGCGTCTTGCGAGAGGCCATGAGAACACCACCGGGCGGCGGCCGGGCCGGCCGCGGGCACCGCGTTGATCGCGGACGGCGACCGCATCAGGACCGGGTGACGCAAGGCCGTTCCTCATTCCGCCCGTCCTCCATCCCGCCCGGCCAAGGTTCCTCGGCCTGCCCCCGGCCCGTGGGGTGTCGGCGGCCTTCCGCCGACACCGTTGGACGACAGGTCCGAGGAGCGCCCGGGAGTCAGGCGGTGCCGGACCTGTAGTGGGGCTGGTGGAGTTCGGCCTTGCCGAAGAGCAGGGCATAGCCGGAGGGGAGTCGGCTGATGATGCGGTCGATGAGTTCGGGTCCGGCGAGCTGGGCTACGGCGGCGAGGACGGCGCCGACGTTCCATCGGGCGGTGGCGGGGGTGCTGCCGGAGTGCTGGGCGAGGTCCTTGACGAACTCCCATCCTGTGAGGGGTGTGACGGCAGGGATCTGGGCGGTGAGGACCAGAGCGGCTTCGATGGGGAGGCAGGCAGCGAGGTCGACGCGTTCGTCGCCGACGAGCTGTCGCCCCAGAGCGGCGAGTACGGAGCGGATGGCCTCATCGGCACGCTCGAGGGTCGGGTAGGCGCCCTCGTAGCGCACACGCCCGAGCATGGCGGAGTAGGGAGCCGTGCCGGTGAGTCCGGACGCGGGGGCTGCCGTGGTCTCGGTCTGAAGAGTCATGCTGGTGAAGACCACCGTTCTCCTCGGGCCCGGTGCTTCGGCCGGGCGGAGCGAACACGTTTCAACAGGTGTCGGCTGGCCGGGGGCGGTGCGGCCGGCCGAAGAGGAGGTCGTAGCCGGGTGGAAGCTGCAGGAGTATCCGGGCGGTCAGTTCCTCGCCGGCAGCGTCGGCGGCGACGCTGAGGACGGCGCTGACGTCCCAAGCGGCGGTCCGCTCGGTGGCTCCTTCGATCCAGGCGGCCGTCGCGCGTACGAAACGTTCCGGTGAGAGAGGTTCGGTGGCCTGGAGCGGGTTGAGGAGCACGACGGCGAAGGTCTCCGGCAGCCGGGCGGCGAGCGCGGCCCGCACATCGCCGACCAGATGGGCGCCGAGCAGTGCCAGCACGGTGCGTGCGGCGCGTTCGGCCTCCTGGGGCGAGCTGTAGTCGCCGCGCTCCTGGACCTCGTCGAGGAACGCCTGCCATCGCAGTCTCATCACGACCCCCTTCTCGCATCCGTGGATGCGGGATGACGGGGAGCGGAGGGCGGAGGAGGGGGAAAGGCTTCCGTCCTCCGCTCCCGGCTTTCCTTACGGCTCAGCCGCTGATCTGCCGCGGGCCGTCGCCCCGGCCGATGGTGATCTTGCGGGGCTTGGCACGCTCTGCGATCGGGATGCGCAGCGTGAGCACGCCCGCCTCGTAGTCGGCCGTGATCTTCTCGGTGTCGAGGGTGTCGGCCAGCATCAGCTGCCGGGAGAAGACGCCGAGGGGCCGCTCGGACAGCTCCATCTGGACGTCATCGGCCTTCGTGACGGGGCGGCGCTCGGCCTTGACCGTCAGCATGTTCCGCTCGACGTCGATGTCGATCGCGTCCGGCGAGACGCCGGGCAGGTCGAGGGCGATGACGTAGACGTCGCCCTCGCGGTAGGCGTCCATCGGTACGGCGGAAGGTCGTGACCAGGTCCCGGTGGTACCCAGCATCTGCTGGGTGAGGCGGTCGAGCTCACGGAACGGGTCGGTGCGCATCAACATCGCGAAACACCTCCAGTCGGAATCAGGCAGTGACTGCCAATGCGCTTCATCTGACACCGTTGTAACATGTCAACGGAACGACGACAAGTCATACGTCAACGCATGGACGACATACTGAAGAGGGCGTGATTCCGTGACAGGAGCCGACCACCCGGTCACCTTCCATGCGGCCCTCGCGGCCCTGACCGCGATCGACGAAGCCGTACGTGCGGCCCGGTCCACGACCGCCCCCGACAGAACCCGGCACAGCTCGCCGGAGGAAGCGCTCGCCGCACTCCTCCTCCTGCGCGAACTGCGCGAACAGCTCGCCGCATGGGAGCCCGGATTCATCGAGGCCGCCCGGGACGCGGGTGCCAGCTGGGGTGAACTCGCCCACCCGCTCGGCGTCACGAGCCGACAGGCCGCCGAACGCCGCTACCTGCGGGTACGGCCGGGCAGCCCCGGGACCACCGGCGAGCAACGCGTCCAGACGACTCGCGACCGCCGCGCCGCCGATCGCACGGTGACGGCCTGGGCCCGAGGAAACGCCGCCGAGCTGCGCCAGCTCGCCGGGCAGATCACCGCCCTCGACGCCCTGCCCGCAGACGCGCGAGAAGACCTCTCCGCGGCGCTCGCGGACAGCGACCCGGCCCTGCTCCTGGAGCCGCTCGCGCACACCCACGCCCACCTCGCCCCCCTGCGCCCCGACCTGGCCGAGCGCGTCGGCACACTCACCCGGCGCACCGCACACCTCCGCGACGAAAGCGATCAGCGCCGTTCCGGCACCTCATAGACGCAGCCCCGAAGCAGGGCCGCCACAGACGCAGGATGGCCGCAACGCGCCGCAACAGGGCGGCAAGCCCACGCACAGCCAGGACGGTGTGACTCCTGACCCGTGCCCGCCACAACACCTCGTACCAGCCGCAGGCGCCTGAGGCCGCATCGCTCACTGCCTGGTGGGCCGCGCTCAGCCTGGCTCACTGGACACGCGACGGGCCACCCGGCCGACCTCGCGGCGAGCGCCGCGTCCGCCGCCCTGATGGTTGTCATCGGCGAGACCGGCGACTGGGCGCGCCGACGTCGGAAGGCCGGAAGGCCCGGAGTCACCCTCCGAAGAGGCCACGGCTCCCGTGGATCTGAACGGAGGCCCGTGCCACAACGCGCCAGTAGGGGCGGTAAACAGCGGTCACCAGAGGCTTCGCCAAGTCGGCCGAAGCGAGGTCGCCGCTGACCGTTCTCGCAGGTCAGGCGGAACGCACGCACTCAAGCGCCGGGGGATTCCCAAGCTCATAGCGCGGGTTCGATTCCCGTCATCCGCTCTTCTACGAAGCCCCAGGTCAGCGACCTGGGGCTTCGTCGTCGTCCATGCCTCTTCAGGTATCGCGTACCGGTGAGGTCAGAACTCCAGCACCTCGCGGTCGAGCGGGTAGCGCGCGCGGTGCGGTCCGTCGTAGGGCGAGGGCGTGATCGGGAGGACACCGGTGGGCTGCAGGCCCAGGTTGTCGTCCCAGAGCCGGGGTTCGACGTGTCCGACGACGCGGAACTTCCGGAAGGTGAACGGGGGGCTGTCGGTCGGGAAGAACTCGGGCGTCGTCATCACCTGGAAGTGCAGGTGCGGCGTGGTCGAGTTGCCGCTGTTGCCGATCAGCCCGAGGACCCGGCCGGGTTCGACGTGGTCGCCTTCCCGGACCCTGAGCGAGCCGGGCTTCAGGTGCGCGTAGAGGAGGTAGCGGCCGGGCGCGACCTCCACGGTGACGTGGTTGCCGACGGTCTCCTCGATGGGCGGGACCGGCGGCGTGACGGGCGGCGTGTTGTCGGGGATCCCGTCCTGGACCTCCACCACCCGGCCGCCGGCCGCCGCCACGACGGGCTGCCGGTAGCTCAGGTAGCTGGTGAGCCGCGCGGGGTCGCCTTCCCAGGTCTGCCCCTGCTCGCCGACCCGGTACCAGTCGATCGCGAAGCGCTGCGGTACGTAGAAGCGACCGTTGATCGGGCCGAGGCCGCGGCGGTGGTGGGTGTTGCCGCAGCACGACTCGCTGGAGTACCAGGTGCCGGGGCGGACCGGCGCGTTCAGGTTCATCGGCGCGGTGCGGTCGGTCGGGGTGACCTGAACCGTCTCCTCGAACGGGGCGGAGCCGGAGGCGGTGAGGACGGCGCCCGAGAGGTGGTGCTCAAGGACCTTGGGCACCCGCTGGCCGCGGTCGAGGGCCAGGTCGATCCAGACGACCCACTGCTGGGAGCCCGGGATCACGGTCGGCGTCGGCCCCGGCGGCGCCGGCGTGTACCCGTCCGCACCCGGCAGGGGGTCGCCCACCGGGTTGGCGGCATCGGCCAGCGCCTGCCCGCTCAGCGATCCCACCACCCGGTGTGTGCGGGCGTCCCGGACCTCGACACGGTCCAGCCGCACCCGTGCGCTGCTTGCCAGCGCGTTCGTGGTGAGCAGTTCGTACGAGAGGTGCGTCTTGCCGTCCGTGGCAATGAACGGAGCCGGTTCCGTCATCACCGCCGCCGTCAGCGGCGTGAACTGGGGGCCGGGCACCGGCGCGGCCTCGCCTGTGCCGTATCCGGGTGTCGTCGAAGCCGTCAGCATGCCGACCGCGAGCACGGCGGCGGCGAGCCCGCGACGTAGCGGGCCGCGGCCGGTGCGGTTGCGAGGGTGGCGCTCTGCCATGGTGCTCTTCCAGTCGTCGGGTCCGGGACCGCGAAGGGCACCGGCACGCCCCGCGCCGGGGCGCAGGCCCATGTAATCCGGCGACGCGGCGCTCGTCGCGCACAGAGCCGGAGGCCGGTGCCGAACTACACCCGTCCAGCCGCACCGGGCCGCCGGGCGGGAGCCGGTACGTGCCCCATCCGTGCCCTCCAAGGCGGTGAACAGCGGTCACCACGGGTGCGAGCCGAGCCTCCCGGCAGGCCCGCCGAAGGGGCTAGTTCGCAGGTCAGAGGCCGTACGGACGGCCAAAGCAGCGGTGATTCCCGCTTATAGCGCGGGTTCGATTCCCGTCCAGCCGCTCTTCCACGAAGCCCCAGGTCGGCGACCTGGGGCTTCGTCGTTGTCCCGACCGGCTCTACCGGACGCGAACGCCGGACCTCCATAATGTGGCCCTGGTTTCCGGGTGGGGGAGGCTTGGGTGTCGTCGGAGCGTAGTGCCGCACGGGTCCCGTACGCGTTACGTGCCGCAGCGCAGGAGCACGGACTGGGGGCCCGCAAGGGGCTGGTGCAGAACGAGCCGAAGCGCTTCCCGTGGGGTGGTGTGCTGCCCGTGGGCGCGCTCGGAGTGTTCCTGGGGTGGCTGGCCCTCTCGTACGCGATCGAGGACCAGCGGGAGCAGGGCGCCTGGTACTACTCGCTTCCGCTGCTCGTTCTCGCGGCGATCCCGCTGGGGTTCGTCGGGTACTTCCTCTTCGCCTGGCTGTTCCGCCCCCGACCGCCCCAGGTCTGGGTGGGCTGGTACGAGCACGGCGCCCTCTGGCACATCGACCGCGGGGAGACACAGGCCTACACCTGGGACGAGATCGCCTCTGTCACCCGGCAGGACGTCAAGGTGACCAACGGGGTCACCAGCGCCACGACGCACCGGCTGACCATCACGTCCGAGCAGGGCGCCGCGATCGTGGTGGGGGACGAGTTCAGCGGGATGGTCCCGTTCGCCGAGGGCCTCGGCGACGCGTTCAGCCGCGCACGGGTGCCGCGGGACGCCGCCCGGCTGGAAGCCGGTGAACGCATCGACTTCGGCGTGGTCGACATCGACATCTCCGGCATCGGGCAGGGCAGCCGCCGCATCGGCTGGCGGGAGGTGGAACGGGTCGATGCGCAGCAGGGCCGTGTAGAGATCCGCCGTCACGGCGACCGCAAGCCGTGGATGACGCTCGCGGCTCCCGGCTTCCCCAACCTGCCCGTCTTCCTGACCCTCGCCGACGCGCTGCGGCGGCGGCACGAGTCCTGAGGAGCTTGCGACACCCCGCATCGGGGCCCCTGTCCCGCCATCCGCTCTTGAACGAAGCCCCCAGGTCAGCGACCTGGGGCTTCGTCGTTTCCATGACCGCGGCTCAGGTCGGCAGCGCGTCCAGGGCCGCAAGGTCCTCCGGGGTGAGGAGCAGGTCGGCTGCCGCGGTGTTCTCCTCCACGTGGGCGACCGAGGAGGTGCCGGGGATCGGGAGGACCACCGGTGACCTGGCCATCGTCCAGGCGAGTTGCGGGCCCTGGCGACCGGTCATACGGACGAGGCGGCGTCCCGCCGGCTGGGCGTGTCCCTGCGCACCTACCGCCGCCGGGTCGCCGCCCTCATGACCGCCCTGGACGCCCGGTCCCGCTTCCAGGCCGGCCTGCCCGCCCGCGAGATCCTCGGCCGTCGCTCGGACACCTGACGGTGCCCGAGCGACCGGAGACAGCAACGTGCCCGTGCGGCGGTGAACAGCGGTCACCTCGGGCGGCGGAAGCGATCCGAACCAACCGGCCCGGCCCGGGCTCGCCGGCCGCGGCGGGTGTCACGGGCTGGTGCACACCACCGTGGCGCCCAGCGAACGCTGGACGCTGTCGGTGTTCGTGGCGCGGATCGTCCAGCCGGTCGCGGTGGGGAAGGACGCGTTGTGGAGGACATTCGGATGCCCGAACCCCCCTCCTGCGGTCGGTACCTGGCCGGCCGGGCACTCGGCATGGGCCGATCGGGTCTGGCTGGCCGGCACGGGCGTGAGGGTGCTGGTTCCGGCGAGGGAGTGCGGCCGGTCGGAGCACCGGACGAAGGCGATCACCCCGGACCGGACGAAGCCCGTGTTCTTGGCCCGCGCGTTCCAGAAGGCGACGGACGGCTCACCCAGGCTGAGGAAGTTGCGGTGCTCCGCGGCGGCGCCGCCGCCGGCCGTGACCTGACCCTGCGGACAGCCCGCGCCGCTGATCGCCGTGTCGCCGCTGACGAGGTTCCCGACCTGATGGGTGATGGTCGGATCCGAGGTGCACACCACCAGGGGGGTCACCGTGCGCGGCCCATCGCTCAGGTTGTGGACGCGGACGTCCCACCCGGTCCCGCCCGGGCTCGACTCGCGGATGAACACCCCGTTGTCGGGGGTGAGCCGGACTCCGCCACCGGTGGACGTCTGACCGCTCGGGCAGATCACCCTCGGCAGTTCACGCGCCTCACCCGCCGCCAGGGTCACGGACGGGCCCTCCGCCCGGGAGACCGCGGGTGCCGCGCGCCCGCCGGCGTCTCCTGCCGAGGCGGCGGGAACGGCCAGGGAAAGGAAGATGCCCGCTGCTGCCAGGGTGGTGATCCGGTTGTGCCGCATCTGATGCTCCTCTTGATCGGGGACGACGACACTGCTGGCTACCCGGTCCCCGACAGCACCTCCCGGGCGCGCCTCAGGTCCACCCGGGCGGACGGAGCGCGGCGCACCCCTGCCCGGCGAACACGCGTCGCGAGCCCCGCCGAACGGCCCAGCGTGAGGCGAACGAGCGGCCCTGGCTCCGCTTCTCCCACGTGAACGAAGCCCCAGGTCGGTGACCTGGGGCTTCGTCGGTGTCCGGGGCTTGGGGCCGGTCGCTACGGTGTCGCGGGAGTGGAGGCCCACCAGGTGGAGGGCGCCGCGACGGTGTAGCCCAGGGACTCGTACAGCGGCCTGCCCAGCTTCGATGCGGTGAGGGTGACCGGCAGGTCCGCCAGGGGGGCGAGGGAGCCGAGCATGACGGCCCGCCCCACGCCACGCGACCGGAAGGCCGGGGACGTACCGACCCAGTAGTGGCTGCCGACGCCGTCGTCCACGACGCTGACGCAGGCCCCCGCGGCCACGCCGTCGGCCAGGGCGACGAACACGTCCACGCCCGGCTGCTCGATCAGCGTCGTCGGGAACAGCTCGCCGGGGCGGTAGGGCTGGAACCCGGTCAGCTCGAAGCCCTCGATCACGATCCGCTCGGCCGCCCGGAGGTCCTCCGGCCGCCGCACCTTGATCACGTCCAGCGCCGGTGCGTCGACGGGCCCCGGCGGGCGCAGCATGACCGGCATCTGCCAGTGGCGCATGGACAGGTGGCTGAGGTCGGTCGAGCCGAACGGGTCCTCGGCGTTCACCGGGCCCGCGGCCCGGCGGACCAGCTCGCTCAACTCGGCCAGTTCGCCCGGGTCGAGGTCGGGTTCCTGGATCAGGATCCGCGTGCCGGCACGCTCGTCGCCGTCGACCGCGACGAATCCGCGGCGCCGGACGACCTCGTGCCCCCGGGATCGCCCGGTCGCGGTCCAGAGGGCGGCGGAGTTACGGGCCTGACGCGTCGGCGCCTCGGCCAGGGTCACGGACGCGGACCGGTCGGTCGCAGGAGATCTTGTCGTCATTACGCCTACCGTAGTGCGCAGTTGACCCTCCACACAGGCCAATTCCCTGCGGTCCGACTGGGCCACCTGCGGTGGGCGACGTCCCGGTCAGGACCGGAGGAGCGCCCGCGGGGGGATCCCGGGCCGTCGCCGTCTAGAGCGCGCGGACCGTGTCCACGAAGGCGCGGACGCGGGCGTTCTCGGTGGTGGTCGGCCAGACGAAGCCGTAGTCGACGGTCGGGGCGTCCCGGAAGGGGACCCAGGCGACGTCCGGGCGGGCGTAGTAGCGCTCCGCGTCCTTGCAGGCCGGGGAGACGCCCCCCTCCAGGCCCACGAGGTTCATGATCTCCGTCCAGTACGTCGCGGCCTGGCCGTGCGCGATGGGCACGCCCCGGGGGGTGCGGCGCGGGTAGTGGTGGTCGAGCCAGTACTGCGGTACGTCTCCGGCCACGGGGATGAGCGTCGCCTCCGCCAGGTCCTCCAGCGACACCGACGCGCGGCGGGCGAAGCGGTGCCCGGCCGGGACCATCAGGACCCGGGGCTCGGAGATCACGACCGGGCCCAGCGTGAGGTCGGGCTCGTCCACCGGGTGCTCGGTGACCTGGAGGTCGAGCCGGCCGCCCCTGAGCGGCCCGAAGGGGTCGGAGAGCTGCACCTCCTGGACCTCGACCGCGCAGTCCGGGTAGCGGTCGCGGAAGACGTCGGCCGCCTTCAGCAGCACCTCCGCGACCATCGGGCTGGAGTAGCCGACGCGCAGCACGCCCGTGATGCCCCGCCCCATGGCCACCGCGCGGTCGACGGCACGCAGCAGCTGCTGGTGGACGGGCAGCAGGTCCTCGCGCAGCTGCCGCCCGGTCGGGGTGAGGGCCACGCGCCGGCTGGTGCGCTCGAACAGCGGGACGCCGATGCGGCGTTCCAGCTTCTTGATGGTCTGGCTGACCCGCCCCTGGGCCAGGCCGAGCCGCTCCGAGGTGCGCCGGAAGTGCAGCTCCTCGGCCAGCGCCAGGAAGACCTCGATCTCGTGTCGCTCCACCGCGGCGGCCCCCCATGCCTTCATCGGTGAGTGTGGGTCACCGATCGTAGCTGAGATCGATCTTGTTCGTCCGGAGCGTCCGCCCGAGGGTGGAACCACCCCCTCTTCCGCTCACACCGACTCTCCTACCTGCAAGGGACGTTCCTCATGACCACCGTCTTCGATCCCGTCCGGCTCGGCGGAGTCGAGCTGCCCAACCGGCTCGTGATGGCTCCGATGACCCGCAACCGCGCCGACGACGACGGCGTTCCGACCCCGATCATGGCCACGTACTACGCGCAGCGCGCCTCGGCCGGCCTGATCGTCGCCGAAGCCTCGACGCCGAACGCGGTCGGGCAGACGTACCCGAACATCACCGCCCTCCACAACGACGCCCACGTCGCCGGATGGCGGCGCGTCACGGAGGCGGTGGGCGCCGCGGGCGGCCGGATGTTCCTCCAGTTGCAGCACGGCGGCCGGATCGGGCACCCCGACAACAGCGGCGGCCTGCATCCCCTCGCGCCCTCGCCGGTGCCGCTCCCGGACACGATCTTCACGCCCCGCGGGCATCGACCCGCCGTGGTTCCGGTCGAGATGAGCGCCGACGACATCCGCACCACCGTCGCCGACTTCGCCGCCGCCGCGCGCCGGGCCCTCGACGCCGGATTCGCCGGAGTGGAGGTGCACGGCGGGAACGGCTACCTGCTGCACCAGTTCCTGGCCTCCGGGACCAACCACCGCACCGACGGCTACGGCGGCTCCCCGGCCGGCCGCATCCGGTTCGTGGTGGAGGTCGTGCGCGCCGTCGCCGAGGCCGTCGGACCCGGGCGGGTGGGCCTGCGGATCGCCCCCGGAGTCACCGCCAACGGCATGCACGAGGACGACGCCGAGACCGTCTACCCGGCGCTCGTCGACGCCCTCTCCGGCAGCGGCCTCGCCTATCTGCACGTCGTCTTCGCCGACCCCGACCAGCCCCTCTTCCAGCACATCCGCAAGCACTGGGAGGGCACTCTGATCGCCAATCCCATGCTGCCGTGGCCCGGTCCGCTCCCCGCCGACGGCGGCCTGCGGGAGGGCGAGCGGCTCCTGGCCGCCGGAGCGGACCTCGTCTCGCTCGGCCGGGCGTTCCTCGCCAACCCCGACCTGGTCGAACGGCTGCGCCGGGGCGCGCCGCTCAACCCGCTGCGGGACAAGGGGCTGATGTACGTGGGCGGCGAGGAGGGGTACACCGACTATCCCGCCCTCACCGAAACCTCGTAGGCCCCTCACCCGCCTACCGCCGGAAGGGCCTCAGCCGGCCGCCCGGGCGACGAGGGCCGCCAGGCTCTTCTCCGTCGCCGGGTCCAGGTCCGTCAGGGCGTACGAGGTGGGCCACAGGGGGCCCTCGTCGAGGGCGGCCTGGTCGCTGAAGCCGACGGTGGCGTACCGGGCCTTGAACTTCTCGGCGCTCTGGAAGAAGCAGACGACCTTGCCGTCCCTGGCGTAGGCCGGCATGCCGTACCAGAGCTTCGCGGTGAGTCCCGGGGCGTTCTCCTTGACGAGGGCGTGGAAGCGCTCGGCGAGGGCCCGGTCCGCGTCACCCATCTCGGCGATCTTCGCGAGCACGTCGGGCTCGGTGTCCGCCTTCGCCCCGCGCCGCTTCGTCGCCTTCAGCTCCTTGGCGTGCTCCTTCATCGCGTCCCGCTCCTCGGCCGTGAAGCCGTCGTAGGACTTGTCGCTCGCGCTCATGGCGGGTTCCCCTCGTGGTCGGTCGGTGTCAGGACGCGGTGCCGCGCAGCAGCAGCGTTCTCGCGCGTTCCGCGCGGCGGGTCAGCAGGTAGTCGTACGGCGAGTCTCCGTACGCGGTCCGGAAGCGGCGGCTCAGCTGCCCGGCCGCCATGCCCGCGCCGCGGGCCAGTTCCAGGACGTCCAGCGGCCGGTCGTACTCCCGGTCGATCCGGTCGCGGACGCGCCGCAGGCGGGCGAACTCCTCCAGGCGCAGCGCGGTCGTCCGGGCGCGCGCCCACGCGGGGTGGCACATGGGAGCCCCCCTGACCCTCAGCGGAGTTCCTGGATGCGGATCAGGTTGCCCGCGGGGTCGCGGAACGCGCAGTCGCGGATGCCGTACGGCTGCTCCGTCGGCTCCTGCACGACCTCCGCGTCGGCGGACCGCACCTTCTCGAAGGTGGCGTCGAGGTTCCGGGTGGCCAGAAGGATCCAGCCGTAGGTGCCCTTGGCCATCATCTCGGCGATGGTGCGGCGCTCGTCCTCGGTGATGCCGGGGTCGACGGCCGGCGGCGCCAGGAGGATGGACGTCTCCGGCTGCCCCGCGGGGCCGACGGTGATCCACCGCATCCTGCCCTGGCCGACGTCACTGCGGACCTCGAAGCCGAGGGCGTCCCGGTAGAACGCCAGGGAGGCGTCCGGGTCGTCGTGCGGGAGGGCGCTGGTGTGAATGGTGATGTCCATGGCCCTCACGCTAGTTGTGCCTCCCGGTCCGGCGCTTCTCGAATCCTGATCGGTGTGCGCCGGGACCGTCTCAGTGGTGGAATCCGGAGCGGTCGGCGTCCGCCGGT
The DNA here is from genome assembly GCF_014648895.1 of Streptomyces tanashiensis. Classification (GTDB taxonomy): domain Bacteria; phylum Actinomycetota; class Actinomycetes; order Streptomycetales; family Streptomycetaceae; genus Streptomyces; species Streptomyces tanashiensis. The sequence continues at coordinate 137,721 of NZ_BMRZ01000005.1, read as the reverse complement.
ACGCCCTGCGTCAGGCGCTCCAGGGCGCGGCCCATGTCCTGCGCCAGCAGGTCGACCTCGTCGCGGCCGATGCCGTGACGGATCATGACGCGCTGGATGACGGTCTCCTGCCGGTCGGGGGGCAGCGGGTAGGAGGGGACCTGCCAGCCGCGCATCCGGAGCTGGTCGGAGAGGTCGTACAGGCTGAAGCCCGCGCCCTCGGGGTCGGTGAGGGTGTACGAGACGGCGGGCAGCGCGCCCTGCCCGTCGTAGAGCAGCGTGAACGGGCCCATCGCCGCGATCTTCTCGGCGAGGTACTGGGCGGTCAGCGCGCAGGCCTCCTGGACGCGCCGGTAGCCGGCCCGCCCCAGGCGCAGGAAGTTGTAGTACTGGGCGATGATCTCGCCGCCGGGACGGGAGAAGTTCAGGGCGAACGTCGGCATGTCGCCGCCCAGGTAGCTCACCCGGAAGACGAGTTCCTCCGGCAGGAGGTCGGCGGTGCGCCACACGGCCCAGCCCACGCCGAGGGGCGCGAGGCCGAACTTGTGGCCGGAGGCGTTGATGGAGGAGACCCTCGGCAGCCGGAAGTCCCAGACGAGGTCCCGGTGGAGGAAGGGCGCGATGAAGCCGCCGCTCGCCGCGTCGACGTGGATCGGGATGTCGAGGCCCGACTCCTGCTGGATCCGGTCGAGTTCGGCCGAGAGCTCGGCGACCGGCTCGTAGTCGCAGGTGTAGGTGACGCCGAGGATCGCGACGACGCCGATGGTGTTCTCGTCGACGTAGTCCTTCAGCTGGTGCGGGCGCAGGCCGGTGGCACCCGGCTCGACCGGGACCTGACGCAGCTCCACGTCGAAGTAGCGGGCGAACTTGTCCCAGCAGATCTGCACGGGGCCGCAGACGAGGTTGGGCCGGTCGGTCGGCTTGCCCTCGGCACGGCGCTTCTCCCGCCAGCGCCACTTCAGGGCGAGGCCGCCGAGCATGGCGGCCTCGCTGGAGCCGGTGGTGGAGCAGCCGAGCGCCGCGCCCTCGCCGGTCGCGCTCCCGGGGGCGTTCCACAGATCGGCCAGGATGTTCACGCACCGCGACTCGATCTCGGCGGTCTGCGGGTACTCGTCCTTGTCGATCATGTTCTTGTCGAGGCACTCGTTCATCAGCTTGCGGACCTCGTCGTCCGTCCACGTCGTGCAGAACGTCGCCAGGTTCTGCGAGGCGTTGCCGTCGAGCAGCAGCTCGTTGTGGAGCATCGCGTAGACGACGGCGGGGAGGGACGACTCCTCCGGCATCCGGTGCTTCGGCAGGACGCGCTCGCTCAGGGCGGAGGCGAACACATCGGTGGCCGCGTCAGCACTCTTCGGGGCCTTCATCTCGTGGAGCGCCACAGTTTCCCCTTCGATCAACGGACTTGTCGACAGTCCTCTCATCAACCCATGGGGCCGGGCGGGGCGCTCGGCAGCGGCCGCGACCGTTGACCCACCCGGGTGAGGGGGCCGCCGAGGCCCTGTCCCGCGGCTCCCCCGACCAGTACGTTCCGGACGAAGTGGATCATTACCGGAAGGCCCCCACCTCATGACCCCTCGCACGACCACCGGCTCGCTCGACGGCACGACCACCGGTGCGGCCACCGACTCGACCACCGGGGCGATCAACGATCCGACCGCCGGGGCGATCAACGGCGGCGGCCGGCCGGACGTCGCCGACGCCTACGAGTCCTACGACGACGTCCCCGAGCGGCTCCTCGGCTACCCGGCCGTCTTCCACGCCCTCGGCATCGGCTCCTCCGCCGTCCGTACGGTCCTGGACTACGGCTGCGGGCCGGGCAGGGTCGCCACCCGCGTCGTCGAGGCCTCCGGTGCGCGCGTGGTCGCCGTCGACATCTCGCCCCGCATGCTGGAGATCGCCCGTGAGCGGCGTCCGCACCCGCGGATCGAGCACCGGCTGACCGAGGACGGCGGTCTCGGCTTCCTCGCCGACGGTTCCGTCGACGCCGCCATGGCCTGCTTCGTCTTCGTCACCACCGCGGAGATCGCCGACCTGCACGAGATCGCGGCCGAGACGCACCGGGTGCTGCGCCCCGGCGGCCGGTTCGCCGTCCTGGACGCCAACCCCCGCACCACGGGCATCCGGTTCTCCACCTTCCGCAGCGGTGAGCCCGGACGCGTCTACACCAAGGGCGAGCGGCGGCGGTCGCGCCTCGACCTGCCCGGCGGCGCTCCGCTGGAGCTGGTCGACCACCACTGGCCCTGCCAGACGTACCTCGATGTGCTCGGCAAGGCCGGCTTCACCGACCTGGACGTCCACGAGCCCGTCCTCACCCACCAGTCGGCGCTGCTCGGGAGCGATCCGGCGGAGGCGGGCCATCCGCCGTTCCTGGTGGTGTCCGGGGTCAAGCGGTGAACGGCGCGGCCCGGCCGAGGAAATCTGATACGGCGAACTGAGAATTCAGCACGAAGCCCCGTGAGAATTTCTCCCCCGCAGCCGCCGGGCGAAATAAGTCACCCCATCGGGCCGTATCCCCCGTGCTACTGTCGATAGCAGTTGCAGTTGTGGTTCCCAAAGCATGAGCATTGCCGGTCCTTCCGGCTGGCCGGTCTTTTTCCGGTCGGGGCGATCATCGCGGCGACACGGAATCCGCACGGTGTGGATTCCGAGCACTGCCCCGAAGGAGAAATGACATGGCATCTGGCACCGTGAAGTGGTTCAACGCGGAAAAGGGCTTCGGCTTCATCGCGCAGGACGGCGGCGGCCCGGACGTGTTCGCCCACTACTCGAACATCGCCTCGCAGGGCTTCCGTGAGCTCCAGGAAGGCCAGAAGGTGACCTTCGACATCGCGCAGGGCCAGAAGGGCCCGACGGCCGAGAACATCGTCTCCGCCTGACGCTGACGCGCAGTACGAGCTGGGGCCCGCACCTTGGGGTGCGGGCCCCAGCTCGTTGCATATCCCGGCGGCCCCGCCCGAAAATCTGCCCGGGGCGCACCCATACTTCCGGTCCGGCTTGTCTCGCAATTATCCGTGCTGCACGTCTGCTGCGGGAATTCCTTGATACGTGCCGCATCGAGGAAGGTTCTCCATGAACCGCACACGCACGCACAGCCGCACCCACCGCCGCTCCGGCGCCGGCAGCGGCTCCCGCGGCCGGGGTCCCGTCGCCGCGCCGGCCGAGTTCGCGCCGCCCCGGACGATCACCCCGGCGCTGCCGCCCGTCGAGGCCTTCGCCGATCTCGATCTGCCCGGTCCCCTGCTGGCCGCCCTCACCGCCGAGGGCGTGACCGTCCCCTTCCCGATCCAGGGCGCGACCCTGCCGAACACCCTCGCGGGACGGGACGCCCTCGGGCGCGGCCGGACCGGCTCCGGCAAGACGCTGGCCTTCGGCCTCGCGCTGCTCGCCCGGACCGCCGGGAAGCGCGCCGAGCCCCGGCAGCCGCTCGCCCTGGTCCTCGTCCCCACCCGCGAGCTGGCCCAGCAGGTGACCGACGCCCTCGCTCCGTACGCCCGCGCCCTCGGGCTCCGGCTGGCCACGGTCGTCGGCGGCATGTCGATCGGCCGCCAGACGGGCGCGCTCCGCGCCGGCGCCGAGGTCGTCGTCGCGACCCCCGGCAGGCTGGGGGACCTCATCGAGCGCGGCGCCTGCCGGCTGGACAAGGTGGCGGTCACCGTTCTCGACGAGGCCGACCAGATGGCCGACATGGGCTTCATGCCGCAGGTCACCGCGCTGCTCGACCAGGTGCGCCCGGAGGGGCAGCGCATGCTGTTCTCCGCGACCCTGGACCGCAACGTCGACCTGCTCGTACGCCGCTATCTGAACGACCCCGTCGTGCACTCGGTCGACCCGTCCGCCGGTGCCGTCACGACGATGGAGCACCACGTGCTGCACGTCCACGGCGACGACAAGCAGGCCACGACGGTGCGGATCGGGGCGCGGGACGGACGCGTGATCATGTTCCTCGACACCAAGCACGACGTCGACCGGCTGACCCGGGAGCTCCTCCACAGCGGTGTACGGGCGGCCGCGCTGCACGGCGGGAAGTCGCAGCCGCAGCGGACCAGGACCCTGACGCAGTTCAAGACCGGGCACGTCAACGTGCTCGTCGCCACCAACGTCGCCGCCCGCGGCATCCACGTCGACCGCCTCGATCTCGTGGTCAACGTCGACCCGCCCGCGGACCACAAGGACTACCTGCACCGCGGCGGCCGCACCGCCCGCGCGGGCGAGTCCGGCAGCGTCGTCACCCTGGTCACCCCGAACCAGCGGCGGGGCATGGTCCGGCTCATGGCGGACGCGGGCATCCGCCCGCACGTCACGAAGGTGCACTCCGGCGAGCCCGAGCTGCACCGCATCACCGGCGCGCGGACCCCGTCGGGCGTGCCCGTCGTCATCACCGCGCCCGTCGCCGAGAGCCGCCGGGACGGCGGCCCCGGCCGCACCCGGCGGAGCCGCCCCGCACGCTCCACGCGCCGCACCGCACCGCGCCGGCCCGCCCTCGGCACCGCCTGAGGCGTCCGCCGGCTCCCCGACCTCCCCCTACCCCCTGAGAGGCATCATGCGCTGTGTCATCGCCCGTTTCCCCTTCGACCTGACGAAGAGCGGCGTGCTGGATTCGATGAAGGGCGTCAAGCCCGAGCCGGGCACCGGCGACTTCGTGACCATCGGCCGCCGCCGGTACCCCGCGAAGCAGGTGGGTGAGGTCGTCACCCGCCAGGACCGGCGGGACTTCAGCTCCGGCGAGGTCGTCCGCGCGATGACCCGCCTCGGCTTCACCTGCGGCACCGCCGCCACCCTTCCCGGGGACGAGCCCGCCGAGGGCGTCTGAAACCGGGTCGCCCGGTGACGTGATCGCGTGACCGGGCACCGACGACGAGGGCCCGACCGGGTGTGCACCCCGGTCGGGCCCTCGTCGTCGCTCAGTGGTCGGAATAGCTGAAGTCGCCGACCGTCCAGGCGCTGACGTCCGCGATCGCGACGCGGTACATCCCGCCGGTCTCCGGCATGCCCACCGTGCCCTGGAGGATCCGGGCGAGGTGGAAGTGGAGGTGGGTGGGGGGTTCGTCCTTCCGTGCGACGGGACTGAAGACGCGGGAGAACTCCGCCAGACGGGACGAATCCGTCAGGACCTCCGACACCCGCTGTCTCCACAGGGCCTCAGGGGCCAGTCGCCCCGTGAGCACCACACCCCCCGCGACCACGGTCAGGGACATCTGATTGCTCCGCCCGGACTCCACCGTGGCGGCAATGTCTACGAGCAGCTCGTCAGGCTTCGACATGAGAGCCGATTCTAGGCGCCGCACCCTCCGGTGGTTGAATTTCCTCCAGGGCCCCAAGAAGAGGTGCAGATGACAGCGGACAGTCCGCTCGGCGACCGACTCGACGACGACGACTACCCGGCGTACACGATGGGGCGGGCCGCCGAGATGCTCGGCACCACCCCCGGATTCCTCCGCGCCATCGGCGAGGCCCGCCTCATCACTCCGCTGCGTTCCGAGGGCGGCCACCGGCGCTACTCCCGCTACCAGCTGCGGATCGCCGCCCGCGCCCGGGAACTCGTCGACCAGGGCACCCCGGTCGAGGCGGCCTGCCGGATCGTCATCCTGGAGGACCAGCTGGAGGAGGCCCAGCGCATCAACGCCGAGTACCGCCGCGCGGCGGAGCAGGCGCAGGCGGACCGGGACGCGGCCGGGGACGCGGAGACCGGGCGCACGGAGAAGGACGCGGGCAAGGAGCCGGGCGCCCGCTAGAGAGGGCTTTCCGACGCGGCGCCGTGCCGTCCTAGAGCGGCGCGGTGTCGTCCGCCGGGAAGGCGGGGCCGTGGCCGGGGACGATGACGTCGGCGGCGGCGAGGACGCGGAGGCGCGAGTCGCGCAGCTGCGCGTGGTCGGGGGCCACCGGGTCCTCGACGGGGCCGTTCGGCCGCCACCACAGGTCGCCCACGAAGGCGACGACGCCCTCGGCGGTGCCCGCGAGGAGGGTGATGTCCTCGGCACTGTGGCCGGGGGTGCGGATCAGCCGCAGGGAAGGGGCGAGTTCATGGCCCTCGGCGTCGCGGTCGGTCCACTGGTCGTTCTCGTAGATCGCCTTGTGGTCGTGGACGCGGGCCCGGCCGAAGAGGCCGACGTTCATGGTGTTGTCGGGGTGGTGGTGGCTGAGCACCACGTCGGTGATGTCGTCGGGGCCGAGGCCGAGTTCCGCGAGCGGGCCGAGGATCCGGTCGCGGCCGGCGACCATGCCGGGGTCGACGATCACGTGCCGGTCGCCGTCGTGGACGTACGAGACGGTGGCGGCGACCCCGGGGCCGGTGGAGAGCGTGTAGCCGGTGGTCAGGATCGTGTAGGTGGCGGTGTGGGCCCGGAGGGTCTCAGCGGCGGTGTTCTTCGTCGTCGTCATGCCCCAAGTCTTCTGCGGGGCGGGGTCTTTCACGAGTGGCCGTGCTGCCACTGATCGCGGGAATCGTGCCACCCGTGCCACACTTCCCGCGTGCCGCCCTTCCTCACCGTCGCCGCCTACGCCCCGCACGGGGTCGGCATGCTCGGTGCCGGGATCGTCTCGGAGGTGTTCGACGCGCGCGGCCAGGGCCTGCCCGCCTTCGACTTCGCGCTCTGCACCGACCGGCCCGGCCGGGTCCGTACCGATGTCGGGCTGCCGCTGGTGGTCGACCACGGCCTGGAGCGGCTGGCCGGCGCCGATCTGGTGATCGCCCTGCCGTGGGCCGGGTTCCGTACGCCGCCGGGGCCCGCCGTGCTCGACGCGCTCGGTGTCGCCCACGCGCGCGGGGCGCTGGTCGCGGCCCACTGCGTCGGGGCCTTCGCGCTCGCCGCGGCCGGGCTGCTCGACGGGCGGCGGGCCACCACCCACTGGCGGTTCGCCGGGCTCCTGGCCGAACGGCACCCGGAGGTCACCGTCGAGCCCGACGCCCTCTACGTCGACCAGGGGACGGTGGTGACCGGCGCGGGCGCCGCCGCCGGCTTCGACCTGTGTCTCCATCTGCTGCGGCGGGAGTACGGGGCGACCACGGCCAACGCCATCGCCCGGGACCTGGTGCTGCCGTCCCACCGCGACGGCGGCCAGGCCCAGTACCTGGCGACCCCCGTGCCCGAGGACAGCCGGGACGAGCGCCTCACCGACGTCCTGGCCTGGGCCCGGGAGAACCTCCACGAGCCGCTGCCCGTCGCCGAGCTGGCCCGCAGGGCCCTGATGAGCCGGCGTTCCTTCGCCCGCCGTTTCGCGGCCTCGACCGGCACCACCCCGCACGCCTGGCTGCTGGGGCTGCGCCTCAGCCGGGCCGAGGAGCTCCTGGAGACGACCGAGCTCCCGGTCGAGGAGATCGCCCGCGCGGTGGGCTTCGGCAGCGCGGCGGTGCTCCGCGCCCAGTTCGTCCGCCGCCGGGGCGTGCCCCCGCGGGCGTACCGCCGTTCCTTCAGCCGTACGTCCTGACCGGCGGCGCTCCGGCGCGGTCACAGGGCGAGGAGGAGGACGGCCAGGGCCGAGCCGGGTACGAGGCCGGCGAGTACGCCGGGGTCCCCCGAGGACACCTTCGCCTTCGGACTCACCGCGCTGCTCGACGGCCTCGAGAGGAGCCTGCGGCCCGACGCGGCACGGGGGTGACAGGGGGTCAGGGGGCTCAGGCGTCACAGCCGTAACCCGTACGGCCGACCCCGGTTGCCGGGCCTCCGGGGCCGTTCAAGGCTGAGCCGATCGCCCAACCCCGCGGGAGGCCCCCTTGAGCAGCATCGACACACCGGCCGACGTCCCCAAACCGCGGGCGGCGACACGGCCCGCGCCCACCACGCTCACCTGGGTGACCCTCGCCCTGATGACCACCGCGTCGGTGGCGAGCCTGCGGGCCGCGCCCACGATGGCCGTCTACGGCCTGGCCTGCGTCTTCCTCTACCTCGTCCCGGCGATCGTGTTCCTGCTGCCGACCGCCCTCGTCTCCGCGGAGCTCGCCTCCGGCTGGAACGGCGGCGTGTACCGCTGGGTCTCGGAGGGGCTCTCGAAGCCGCTCGGATTCCTGGCCGTGTGGTGCCAGTTCGCGATGACGATCTTCTACTACCCGAGCCTGCTCGGGTTCGTCGCGTCCACCATCGCGTACATCATCGATCCGGCACTCGCCTCCAGCGGTCCGTACACCGCGATCGTCATCGTGGTCCTCTACTGGACGGGCGTCTGGATCTCCTCGCGCGGCACCAAGGCGCTGGCCGGACTGGCCAGTTGGGGCCTGATCATCGGCACCCTGATCCCCGGCACCCTGCTCGTGGTCCTCGGCATGGTCTTCCTCGGCCAGGGCAACCCCTCCGCCGCCCCGATGAACGCCTCCCACCTGCTCCCGCAGTGGACGGGCCTGGCCAGCCTCGTGCTGATCGTCAACAACTTCCTGTCGTACTCCGGCATGGAGATGAACGCCGTGCACGTCTCCTCGCTGAAGGACCCGCCGAGGGAGTACCCGAAGTCGATGTTCCTGGCGATGGGCCTGGTGCTGCTGATCTTCATCCTGCCGGCGCTCGCCATCAGCTGGGTCGTGCCCGCCGACCAGCTCAGCCTCACGGCGGGCGTGATGCAGGCGTTCGACGCCTTCTTCCAGTACTTCGGCATCGGCTGGCTCACCCCGATCGCCGCCGTCGCCCTGGTGTCCGCCTCGCTCGGCGGCATGCTCACCTGGCTCGCCGGCCCCTCGAAGGGCCTGCTGGAGATCTCCCGACAGGAGGGCTACCTGCCGCCGTACCTGCAGAAGCTGAACAAGAACGGCATCCAGCAGAACATCCTGGTCACCCAGGGCGTCGTCACCACGATCATCGCCCTGGGGTACGCGCTGATCCCCAACGTCTCCAGCGCCTACTGGATCTTCTCGGTCATCACCACGCAGGTGTACCTGATCGTGTACCTGCTGATGTTCACCGCGGCGATGCGGCTGCGGAAGACCCAGCCCGACCACCCCCGCGGCTACCGGGCACCCGCGCTGGGCGTCCTGTGCGTCACCGGCCTGCTCGCCTCGCTCGCCGCGCTGTTCATCGGCTTCGTCCCGAGCTCCCAGTTCGGCAGCGGCAGCGTCTGGGCGTACATCGGCATCGTCGGCGGCGGCCTGGTCATCCTGGGCTTCCTGATCCCCTGGGCCTTCCTGAAGTTCCGCAAGCCGAGCTGGCGCACCGCCGACGCCGACATCCCGAGCGAGGGAGACCGGGCATGAGTCCCACCCGCTTCGCCTCCGAGCACAAGGTGATCTACTGGGGCACGATCGTGATCCTCGTCGGCCTCGTGATCACCGGCCTCGTCCGCTACGAGAGCGTGAAGACGAACAACGAGACCGAGTCCAAGGCCAAACAGCTCCAGGAGGAGCTGGTGAAGGCCGGATACCCCGCCCCCGACACCGACACCATCGAGCGGCTGCTCGGCACCGACGGCGGCCAGGTCTGCGAGCAGCCGGGCAACGCCCTGAAGACGGCGCTGTGGAAGATCCAGCAGGCCAACGGCGCCGCGGGCCCCGGCATGCGGCCCGTCATCTCCGACACCAAGGCCGTCCAGGCCGAGCGGATCGTCCTCCAGGTCTACTGCCCGGACAAGCTCGACGACTTCGACGACGAGGTGGAGGACCTCAAGACCGACGACACCGTCCGCCGGTGACGTGCGGCGCGTGACCACGACGCCGAGCGGGGGCCGCCCGGTCCGGGCGGCCCCCGGTCCGGTCAGCCGGCCGGGGTCAGCCGGAGATCCGAACGGTGCAGCCCCTTGCGGTCGTAGAGGCGGGTGAGGGCGAGACCGAGGAGGAGCGACCCGGCGAAGCCGACGGCGGTCATGGTCCAGGCGCGGCCGAGTCCCGCGTCGGCCCGCGCCCCGAAGTAGAGGATGGACCGGACACCGTCGACCACCTGGCGGAACGGCTCGAACTCCGCCAGGAAGCGGTAGAAGTCCGGGAGCGCCTGGAGCGGGATGGTGGCGCCGGCCGACGGGATGGCCAGGCCGATCAGGACGAGCATGGAGACGATGGGGCCGGGGGTCCCGAAGACGGCGAGCAGGGCCAGGGCCGTGATGCCCATCGCCGCCGTGGCGCACGTTCCGAAGATCCACAGCAGGGGCAGGTGCGAGGCGTCGATGCCGACGACGCCGACCGCGCCGGCCATCGCGAGGGCGGAGGTCAGCATCGACAGGACGGCCATCAGCACCGAGCAGACCACGAAGTGGTGCACGCGCGTCATGTGCTGGGCGGGCTTGACGAAGCGGAACGGCCCCTTGTCGTTGGCCAGGTAGCCGAGGGCGGTGTCCACCTGGGCGTGGATCACGTTGGCGCCCAGCATGCCGCCGAGGACCAGGACGAGGGCGTAGAAGAAGGCGCTCAGTCCGAGGCCGCTGTGGGTGCCGAGGGGGTGCCCCTCCTCGACGGTCGCCTTCACGGGGTCGGCGATCATCAGCTGGGCGGCGGCGCCGCCGGGCGCGGCGGTCCGGCCGGTGGCGGCGGACGCGGGGTGCCGCGCGGCCTGCCGGCCGAGCTGCTCGGTGAGGCCGCGGCCCACCTGCGCGGAGGTGGTGGCGACGACCTTGTGGTTGATCTCGGCGGCCATGCCGGAGCCGAAGCTTCCGGCCGCCGGGTTGGTCAGCACCGTCATGGTCGGCGGGTGCGGTGCGCGCTGGGGAGGCCCGGCGAGTGCGGCGACGTCGGCGGAGAAGTCCTCCGGGATGACGAGCGCGCCGAAGACCTCGCCCCGGGCGAGCAGGTCGTCGGCGGTGCGGCGGTCGACCTTCTTCCAGGAGACCTTGTCGCGGAGTTCGGCGGACCCGGTGATCCGCGTGGCGATCTGCGCTCCGAGGTCGATCCGCTTCCCGGCCACCTCCGTCCCCCGGTCGCTGTCGACCAGGGCGATCGGCAGGTCCTTCGTCGCGCCGACGGGGTCGTTGTTGGCCCCCAGATAGAGCATGGACAGGACGAGCGACAGCAGGCCGAGGACCACCGCCGACGGCAGCCACACCCCGCGGCGGCGCAGCAGTCCGCTGGCGCTGACCCGGAGGAGGGGGGTCGGTTCGGACATGGCGAGGGGCTCCAGCTTCGGTGGCGCGCCGGCGGGGCGCTGGGATCGACGGGCAGAGGGGAGTGCCGTCTGTGCAGGTGAACGGCTTTCTGGAAAGTACCACTTTCCAGTTGAAGAGTGGCACTATCCAGAAGGGGGTGCCACAGGGAACGCCTGGGAGACTGGTCACACACAGAACAGACCGAGCGAGAGCGCGCATGAGAATCTCTGACCTGAGCCGTCTGTCCGGGACCCCGGTCGGGACGATCAAGTACTACCTGCGTGAAGGCCTGCTGCCGCCCGGCCGGCAGCTGGGAGCCACGCTGAGCCTGTACGGGGACGAGCACCTCCAGCGCCTGCGCCTCATCCGTGCCCTGACCGCCCGCGGCGGCCTGTCGATCGCCGCCACCCGCGACGTCCTCACGGCCATGGACGAGCCCCTCGATCCGCTCGCCACGCTCGGCGTCGTGCACTACGCGCTCCCGACGCCGGTCGACGCCGCCGAGACGGACTCGGTGGACGAGCAGGCGCCCCGCGTCGACGAGCTGGTGCGGGCCATGGGCTGGGAGATCTCCGAGGACTCGCCGCACCGCCGCGCCCTCGCCGCGAGCCTCATGGACCTGGGCCGCATCGGCGCCGACTACAGCACCGAGGACCTGCTGCCCTACGCCGAACTGGCCGCCGCCGCCGCGAAGCTCGACCTGGACCGGATCAAGGCGCTCGACGGCTCCGAGGACCGCTTCAAGCTGGCCGAGCACGCCGCCGTCGTCGTGCTCCTCCTGGAACCGGTCCTGGCCGTCCTGCGCCGCCTGGCCCAGGAGAACGAGACCCGGCGCCGGGGCGCCTGGGCCCCGGACGCCCCTTAGGCCGGGCCGGAACCGGCCGTCTTCTCCGGCGGGGAGGCGGAGGTGTCCCCTGCGGGTTCCTCCGCCAGGAAGGCCACCACCGCGAGGACGAGGAGCAGGACGAGGACGACGCCCACGACGACCCAGGCGGTGGGGTAGGACCAGAAGACGAGGACGGCGGCCGCCCCGGCGACGAGGATCCAGGTGATCCAGGTGCGGTAGCGGGCGACGAAGGGGCCCACCGGGCCGAGGTTCATGCCCGCGTGGTCGGCGGTGGAACGGGTGGCCGTGATGCCGGAGCGCCAGAGGCCGCGGACGAGGACGGCCGGGCGGCTCGGGCCGGAGAGCCAGGCGGCCAGGGCGAGCAGGATGCCGAGGGTCGCGTACACCCGGACCGAGGTGCGCAGGAAGCGGATCAGGGTGTCGTAGACGGAGCCCGCGGCGGCCGGGGAGACGTCGGCGGGCAGGGCGTTCAGGTAGACCGTGCGGAAGACGGTGAGGGCGACACCGAGGACGATCGCCGCGAAGGCGACGCCGAGGGCCGCGGCGATCAGGGTGCGGCGGCGCCGCACGGCGAGCAGCACGCCGCCCGCGACGAGCAGGACCGCGATCACCGGCAGCCACACGCCCATCAGCTGCAGCAGCGAGAAGCCGGTCTTCACCTTGCCGATGTCGTCGGACTTCACGACCGTGAAGTTGGTGTGGATCTCGGGGATCTTGGCCGCGACATCGAGCCCGGAGTCGACGAGCCGCTGCTTCACGCGGTCGATCACGGGCGCGAGGTCGATCGTGACCGTGTCCGTCTCGATCTTCACGGCCCCTTCGTCGCTGCCGGTCAGGGCGCGGTCGAGGGAGGTGTGGATCGCGCGGTTGGCGTCGGTCCAGATCGTCTGGAAGGCCGACGAGGCGACGACGTCCTGCGCCCGCTCGTGGACGAAGCTCTTGACCGCGCTCTCCAGGGAGCCGCCGAGCTTGCCGAGGGCCTTCGCCGCCAGGGGCCGCTGCTCGGGGGCGACGCCCTCCAGGAGGGACTGCAGGTCGATGTGCTCCATGACGGCGTTCGTCACCCGGGTGGCGACGGCGGCCTGGATGTCGGGGTCGTCGGCGAGAGGGGCGACGGTCTGCACGTACCGGTCGGTGTCGCCGACGATGCTCGACGTCCAGGAGGCGACGATGCCCAGGGGGACGAGGACGCAGCCGATGACGATGAGCAGGGCGGCGAAGAAGGAGCGGAGGCGGTGGTGGGGCGGCGGGGCGGCCGCCTTGTCCGCTTCCAGGGCGGCCACCCGGGCCCGGAGCACCGAGAGTTCGTCGCCGCTTTCACCGGCAGATTCGCTCATGGCACCCACTCCTCATCACGGGACAGATATGGCGATTCTGCGCAAGGGTGACCGTTCTGTCGCCCTGGATGGCGCGTGCGGGTGTACGCGATCATGCGGTCATGAAGCTGCGCTGCGCCGTACTCGACGACTACCAGGGCGTCGCCCTCACCTCCGCCGACTGGAGCCCGCTCGCGGACCGCGTGGACGTCCGCGTGCTGCGCGAGCACCTGACGGACCGGGACGCGCTCGTCGCCGCCGTCGAGGACTGCGAGGTCCTCGTGGTGATGCGGGAGCGGACCCCGGTCGACGCGGAGCTCCTGGCCCGCCTGCCCCGGCTCCGGCTGCTCATCACCTCCGGCATGCGGAACGCCTCGATCGACGTCGCCGCCGCCCGCGCGCGGGGCGTGACGGTCTGCGGCACCGCGAGCAGCCCCGCACCGCCCACCGAACTGACCTGGGCGCTCCTCCTGGGCCTCGCCCGCCACGTACCGGCGGAGGCGCGGGCCGTGCGCGAGGGCGGGCCGTGGCAGTCCACGGTCGGCGCCGACCTGGCCGGCCGGACCCTCGGCCTCGTCGGCCTCGGCAAGATCGGCGCCCGGGTGGCCCGGATCGGTCTCGCCTTCGGCATGGACGTGGCCGCCTGGAGCCCGAACCTGACGGAGGAGAGGGCCGCCGAGCACGGCGTGCGGCTCGCGAAGGACAAGCGGGACCTGCTCGCGGGCAGCGACTTCGTCTCCCTGCACCTGGTGCTGTCCGACCGCACCCGGGGACTGGTCGGGGAGCCCGAACTGCGGGCGATGCGCCCGTCCGCGTACCTCGTCAACACGTCCCGGGCGGGTCTCGTCGACGGCGCCGCGCTGCTGCGGGCGCTACGTGAGGGATGGATCGCGGGGGCGGGGCTCGATGTGTACGAGACGGAACCGCTGCCCGCCGACGACCCGCTCAGGACGCTGCCGAACGTCCTCGCCCTCCCCCATCTGGGCTACGTGACGGAGGCCAACTACGGGCGCTACTTCGGCCAGGCGGTCGAGGACGTCGAGGCGTTCCTGGCGGGGTCGCCGGTGCGGGAGCTGGGCTGACGCCCCCCGCTACCCCGCTACCCCGCTACCCCGCTACCCCAGGCTCGTACGCGCCAGGTCCAGGAACTCGGCTTCCGTCAGGCCCAGTTCGCGGGCCTCGGCGGCGGCCTCCCGGAGTCGGGAGACCAGCCTGGCGCGGTCGGGGGCGGTGGCGCCCGGGACGATCAGGGCGCCCCGGCCGCGCCGGAGCTCGATCAGGCCCTCCTCGCGGAGCCGCTGGTAGCCGCGGAGGACGGTGTGGACGTTGACGCCGAGGGAGTCGGCGAGTTCCCGCGCGGCCGGGAGCCGCTCGCCGGGGGCGGCGGAGCCGTCGGCGAGGGCCCCGCGGACGCAGGCGGCGATCTGGTCGCCGAGGGGGACGGCGGAGGCCGGGTCGACACGGAAGAGCACGGTCAGACCTTCCCATGCCGCTCGGCGAGGGTGTTGAGAAGGGCCGCGGCGGTCCGCGCGTCGGGCACGGTGACGGCGAACTCGCGGCCGCCGGTCCGCCGTACGACGAGGGCCTCGCCGGACCGCAGGATCACGCCCGTCCGGTGGGCCCGGACCCGGTAGCCCCATCCGCCGAAGTCGGCGAGTGCGTCGACGTCCCGGACATCGGCGCCCGCGACCTCGTCGAGCGGGATCCGAAGACGGGGCCGGGAGGCGATGGCCGGGCGGACGGTGAGGCCGCGCCGGTCGACGCTGACCCGGATGCGGGCCAGGGCGAACCCGGGCACGCCGATGACGAGGCCGAGGAGGCCGAGCAGGGCGCCCGGCCAGGGCGCGAGGAGCAGGACGGCCGGGGTGACGGCGAGGGCGAGCACCGCGAGGACGGTGAGCGGCCGGGAGCCGATGGCACGGGTCCAGCCGGCGACCTCGCTCGCGCCGAGCGGGAGGCGCGGGCCGTCGATGACGGGCGCCTCGGCGTCCACCGGCGGGACGAGCCGGGTCAGGGCCCAGCCGCCGAGCGCGAGGAGGCCCGCGACGGCGGCCGCGACGGTGAGGTTCGCGAGGGGCGAGGAGACCAGGGCCGCGTCGACGGCGTCCAGGTTGTCCCGTACGAGGAGGACGAGGAGCGCGCCGGTGAAGCCGGCGGTCGCCCAGGCCCCCCACAGGGCGGTGCGGCGGACGAGGAGCGTCCAGCCGGCGCCGAGACCGAGGAGCAGGGCCGTACTGATCACGGCGAAGGCGGCGCGGCTCGTGAAGCCGTCGGCGCGGCCCGAGGCCCCGAAGTGGGTGGCGAGGGGATCGGACAGCCGGTCGTACCGGAGGGCCAGCACCAGCAGGTGGACGGCGAGGGCGAGAACGAAGGGCAGCGCGGCGAGCACGCGGAGACGATACGTGGCACGGTTCATGGCAAACCTCCCTTGTTCGCACTCTACTAGAACAATGCGGTTGCAGGGAGGGGATTCTCGACGGCGTCGGTCCCGGGAACGCCGAAGCGGCGGCCGCCGAGCAGGCA
Source organism: Streptomyces tanashiensis (assembly GCF_014648895.1). GTDB lineage: Bacteria > Actinomycetota > Actinomycetes > Streptomycetales > Streptomycetaceae > Streptomyces > Streptomyces tanashiensis. Next base: position 122,067 of record NZ_BMRZ01000005.1, on the reverse strand, counting down.
GCCGCCGCGAAGAAGGAGCGCGCCCGAGGGAGAGCGCCTCCGAGAAGGAGCCCGATCAGCCCCGGTCGCCGTCCAGCGCGGCCCGCAGCGCCTCGGCGAACTCCGCCGGGGCGCCGTGCTGTCCGAACTCGCCGCCCAGGAAGCCTCCGTGGTGGCTCGGGAAGACGGCGAGCGGGGTGCCGAGCCCCTCGGCGACGGCGACCGCCGCGCGCGCGGCGAACGTGCCCTCGGACTCCTTGCCCGCGGCGACGACGATCCGGGTCGGCGCGGCGCGCAGCGCGGGGAAGTCGGGGAGGTAGGAGGTGCAGCCGCGCATGTTCTGCCCGAGCAGCGGGTCGCCGCGCGAGCCGTCGTCCTCGGCGGGCAGGCCGAACGCGGCCGGGTCGGGGGCGGGCTCGTCGGCCCAGTCCGCGGGGAACTCGCCCTGCCGGCCGGTCAGCGCGAGGAACTTGGCCATCGCGGGACCCCAGCCGTCCCGCAGATAGGTCGCGTGGACGTCCGCGCAGACCCCGAGCGCCGCCTCCCGGTCCGGGACGACCTGGGCGGTCGGCGGCTCGTGCGCGACGAGGGTGTGCACCAGGTCGCCCCGGCGGGCCACCAGGGCGAGGGCGTTGACCGCGCCGCCGCTGCTCGCGAAGACGTCCACGGACCCGGCGCCGAGCGCCTCGATCAGCCGGGCCAGGTCGTCGGCGTGCTCCTCGGGGAGCGTCTCCGCGGCGCCGTCGGTGCGCTCGCTGCGGGCCACCCCGCGCGGGTCGTAGGTCACGACGGTCCGGTCGGCGAAGTGGGAGGCGAGCGTGGTGAAGCCGCTCGCGTCCATGGGGGAGCCGATCAGCAGCAGGGGGCGCTCGTCGGTCCCGGTGCCGGGGCGCACGTCGTAGCGCAGGGTCGCACCGGTGGTGTCCAGGGTGCGGGTGCCGGTCTCGGCCATGGTGATCTCCTCGGTGGTGAGCCTGTCGTGGGGGTAGACCCCCGGCCGCACCGGAACTCATCGGAGTTCAGCGGATCCCTCCGCGCTTTTTCCCACACTGCTGCGGCGCCGGTCGGCGGGGTCGCGCCGGCGCTCCTCCGGCCCCGCCGGCCGCCGACCCGTCCCCGACGAGACGGAACGTCTTGCGAAAGGGTCGGCCTTGACGTACCTTCGGAGCAACGAGACGAGACGTCTCGTATTGCTAGATCCTTGTCCCCGAGGTCAGGAGGTCGCCCTTGTTCCGTGCCCAACTCACCGACGTCACCAAGCGCTACGACGACCGGCACGACCGGAACCGGACCGTGCTCGACCGGGTCTCCCTCACCGTCCGCCCCGGTGAACGCCTCGGAGTCGTCGGCGACAACGGCTCCGGGAAGTCCACCCTCCTCCGGCTTCTCGCCGGCCTGGAGTCCCCCGACAACGGCACCGTGACCGTCGACGCCCCCGGCGGCCTCGGCCACCTCGCCCAGACCCTCGACCTCCCCCCGGACGCCACCGTCGGCGACGCCGTCGACCACGCGCTCGCGGAGATACGGGACCTGGAGCGGGCGATCCGTACGGCCGAGGCGGAGCTCGCCGCCACCGGCGACCTCGCCGGATACGCCGGGCTGCTCACCGCCTACGAGGCCCGGGGCGGCGCCGGGGCCGACCGGCGCGTCGAGACCACCCTTCGCCGGCTCGGCGAGCCCGGCCCGCTCGACCGCGAACGGCCGCTCGGCACGCTCTCCGGCGGACACCGCTCCCGGCTCGCCCTGGCCGCCGTCCTCGCCGCCGAGCCCGAACTGCTGCTGCTCGACGAGCCGACCAACGACCTCGACGACGAGGCCGTGGCCTGGCTGGAGGACCGGTTGCGCGCCCACCGGGGCACGGTCGTGGCCGTCTCCCACGACCGGGCCTTCCTCGACCGCGTCGCCACCGCCGTCCTGGAGGTCGACGAGGACCGCCACACCGTGCGGCGGTACGGCGACGGCTACGCCGGCTACCTCACCGGACGCGCCGCCGAACAGGCCCGCAGACAGCGGGAGTACGAGGAGTGGAAGGCCGAGCTCGCCCGGCACCGGACGCTCGCCGACACGAACATCGACCGGTTCTCGGCCATCCCGCGCAAGGCCCCGGCCGCCTTCAGCGGGGCGGGCGCCTTCCGCGCCCGGTCACGGGCGCACGGCGCGATGAGCCGTATCCGCTCCGCCCGGGAGAAGGCCGCCCGGCTCACCGCCCACCCCGTGCCCGCACCACCGGAACCGCTCCGCTTCCGCGCGGACCTCGGCGCCGGGACCGGAGCGGGCACGGCCGTCGACCTGGCCGGCCTGCGGGTCGACGGCCGGCTCCGCCTCGACGCGCTCCGCCTCGACCCGGGCGAGCGGCTCCTGCTCACCGGGCCCAACGGCGCGGGAAAGACCACCCTCCTCCGGGTCCTGGCGGGCGAACTCGCCCCGGACGCGGGCACGGTGACCGTGCCCGCCCGGGTCGGGCTGCTCCGCCAGGACACGGCCCCGCCCCTCGACCCCCGTACGGTGGGCGAGGCCTTCGGAGAGGGCCGCGAGGACGAACTGCTCGCCCTCGGGCTCTTCGCGGCCCGCGATCTGACGACCCCGGTCCGGCTGCTGTCGACGGGCCAGCGCCGCAGACTGGAACTGGCCCGGCTCGTGACCTCCCCCGCCGATCTGCTCCTGCTCGACGAGCCGACCAACCACCTGGCCCCCGGCCTGGTGGAGGAGATGGAGGCCGCGCTCGCGGAGTACCGGGGCACGCTGGTCGTGGTCAGCCACGACCGGCGGCTGCGGGAGGGCTTCCGGGGCCGCCGCCTGGAACTGGCACCGGCCCCGTCGCTCGTGGGGGCTTAGCCCTCACCCTCCAGGTCGCCCTCCGTCTCCAGGAACACCTGGCGCAGGGCGGCCAGGGTCTCCGGGTCCGGCTTCTCCCACATGCCGCGCGACTCGGCTTCGAGGAGCCGCTCGGCGATGCCGTGCAGGGCCCACGGGTTGGCCTCCTTCAGGAAGGCCTGGTTCTCCGCGTCGAGGACGTACTCCTGGGTGAGCTTGTCGTACATCCAGTCGGCGACGACACCCGTCGTCGCGTCGTACCCGAAGAGGTAGTCGACGGTCGCCGCCAGCTCGAACGCGCCCTTGTAACCGTGGCGGCGCATCGCCTCGATCCAGCGCGGGTTGACCACACGGGCGCGGAAGACCCGGGAGGTCTCCTCGACGAGCGTGCGGGTGCGGACGGTCTCCGGACGGGTCGAGTCGCCGATGTACGCCTCGGGGGCCGTGCCCGTCAGCGCGCGGACGGTCGCGACCATGCCGCCGTGGTACTGGAAGTAGTCGTCGGAGTCGGCGATGTCGTGCTCGCGGGTGTCCGTGTTCTTCGCGGCCACCGCGATCCGCTTGTACGCGGTCTCCATCTCGGCGCGCGCCGGACGGCCTTCGAGCCCGCGCCCGTACGCGTACCCGCCCCACACCGTGTACACCTCGGCCAGGTCGGCGTCCGTGCGCCAGTCCCGCGAGTCGATCAGCTGGAGGATGCCCGCGCCGTACGTGCCCGGCCGGGAGCCGAAGATACGGGTGGTGGCGCGCCGCTCGTCGCCGTGCTCGGCGAGGTCGGCCTGCGCGTGCGCCCGCACGTAGTTGTCCTCGGCGGACTCGCCCTCCAGGCCCGCCACGAGCCGGACGGCGTCGTCGAGGAGCCCGATGACGTGCGGGAACGCGTCCCGGAAGAAGCCCGAGATGCGCAGCGTCACATCGACGCGCGGACGGCCGAGCTCGGCGAGCGGGATCGGCTCCAGGCCGTTCACCCGGCGCGAGGCCTCGTCCCACAGCGGGCGGACGCCGAGCAGGGCGAGCGCCTCGGCGACGTCGTCGCCCGCGGTGCGCATCGCGCTCGTGCCCCACAGGGAGAGACCGACCGAGGTGGGCCACTCGCCGTTGTCGTCGCGGTAGCGGGTGAGCAGCGAGTCGGCGAGCGCCTGGCCGGTCTCCCACGCGAGGCGGGACGGCACGGCCTTCGGGTCGACCGAGTAGAAGTTGCGGCCGGTCGGCAGGACGTTGACCAGGCCGCGGAGCGGGGAGCCGGACGGGCCGGCCGGGACGAAGCCGCCGTTCAGGGCGTGCACGGCGTGCGCCAGCTCGTCGGTGGTGGCGGCCAGGCGCGGCACGACCTGCTCGCAGGCGAAGCGCAGCACGGCGTGCACCTCGGAGCCGTACGCGGCGGCGACCGCCGGGATCGCGTCCACGGACCAGTCCGCGGCCTCCATCGCCTCGACCAGCTCACGGGCCTTGGCCTCCGCCTCGTCGGCGGTGGTGCGGGTCGCGGCCGACTCGTCCAGGCCGAGCGCCTCGCGCAGACCCGGCAGCGCCTGCGTGCCGCCCCAGATCTGGCGGGCGCGCAGGATGGAGAGGAGCAGGTTGACCCGGGCCTCGCCCTCCGGGGCGCCGCCGAGGACGTGCAGGCCGTCGCGGATCTGGGCGTCCTTGACCTCGCACAGCCAGCCGTCGACGTGCAGCAGGAAGTCGTCGAAGCCGTCGTCCTCCGGGCGCTCCTCCAGACCGAGGTCGTGGTCGAGCTTGGCGGCCTGGATCAGGGTCCAGATCTGGGCGCGGATCGCGGGCAGCTTCGCCGGGTCCATGGAGGAGATCTGCGCGTACTCGTCGAGCAGCTGCTCCAGGCGCGCGATGTCGCCGTACGAGTCGGCGCGGGCCATCGGCGGGACCAGGTGGTCGACCAGGGTGGCGTGGACGCGGCGCTTGGCCTGGGTGCCCTCGCCCGGGTCGTTGACGAGGAACGGGTAGATCAGCGGGATGTCGCCGAGGGCCGCGTCGGGGCCGCAGGCGGCGGACAGACCGGCGTTCTTGCCGGGCAGCCACTCCAGGTTGCCGTGCTTGCCCAGGTGGACCATGGCGTCGGCGCCGAAGCCGCCGTCCTCGGCGCGGGCGGCGATCCAGCGGTAGGCCGCCAGGTAGTGGTGGGACGGCGGGAGATCGGGGTCGTGGTAGATCGCGATCGGGTTCTCGCCGAAGCCGCGCGGCGGCTGGATGAGGATCAGCAGGTTCCCGCGGCGCAGGGCGGCGAGGACGATGTCGCCCTCGGGGTTGCGGGAGCGGTCCAGGAACATCTCGCCGGGCGCCGGGCCCCAGTGCTCCTCGACATGGGTCCGCAGCTCCTCGGGGAGCGTCGCGTACCAGCGCCTGTAGTCGGCGGCCGGGATGCGGACCGGGTTCTTCGCGAGCTGCTCCTCGGTCAGCCAGTCCTGGTCGTGACCGCCGGCCTCGATGAGGGCGTAGATCAGCTCGTCGCCGTCGCCGGAGACCAGGCCGGGGAGGTCCTCCTCCGGCCCGAAGTCGTACCCCTCGGCGATGAGGCGGCGGAGCAGCGACACGGCGGAGGCGGGGGTGTCGAGGCCGACGGCGTTGCCGATGCGGGAGTGCTTCGTCGGGTACGCGGAGAGGACGAGCGCCAGCCGCTTCTCGGCGTTCGGGATGTGGCGGAGCCGGGCGTGCCGGACGGCGATCCCGGCGACACGGGCCGCGCGCTCGGCGTCGGCGACGTACGCGGGCAGACCGTCGGCGTCGATCTCCTTGAAGGAGAACGGGACCGTGATGAGGCGGCCGTCGAACTCCGGCACGGCGACCTGGCTGGCGGCGTCCAGCGGGGAGAGACCCTCGTCGTTCTCCTCCCAGGCGGCGCGCGAACCGGTCAGGCACAGCGCCTGCAGGATCGGCACGTCGAGCGCGGCGAGCGCGCCCGCGTCCCATGCCTCCTCGTCGCCGCCGGCCTGCGCCTCGGCGGGCTTGGTGCCGCCGGCCGCGAGGACGGTCGTGACGATCGCGTCGGCCGTGCGGAGGGTCTCGACGAGCTCCTCCTCCGGGGCGCGCAGGGAGGCCACGTACAGCGGGAGGGCCCGCGCCCCGGCGTCCTCGATCGCCCCGCACAGGGCGTCGACGAAGGCGGTGTTCCCGCTCATGTGGTGGGCGCGGTAGTAGAGCACGGCGACGGTCGGGCCGTCGGTGTCCTTCGCGACCCGGTCGAGCGGGCCCCAGGTGGGGGCGGCGGCCGGGGCCTCGAAGCCGTGGCCGGTGAGCAGGACCGTGTCCGAGAGGAAGCGGGCCAGCTGCTCCAGGTTGGCCGGGCCGCCGTGCGCCAGATAGGCGTGCGCCTCGGTGGCGACGCCGACGGGCACGGTGGAGGACCCCATCAGCTGGGCGTCGGGAGCCTGTTCGCCGCTGAGCACGACGACCGGCTTTCCGGCGGCGAGGACCGTGTCCAGGCCCTCCTGCCAGGAGCGGAGTCCGCCGAGGAGCCGGACGACGACCAGGTCGGCGCCGTCGAGCAGGGCGGGGAGGTCGGCCAGGGGGAGACGGGAGGGGTTGGCGAAGCGGTACTCGACCGCTCCCTCGGCCTGGGCGGCGTTCGCCGCGCGGGCGCTGAGCAGGTCGGTGTCGGAGTGCGACAGCAGCAGGAGCATGGCGAGCTCAGGCCTTCCTCGGGGTTGTCCGCGCCCCGGGTGGTCAGATGGACGGCGGGAGTTCCTGACTCACCCGTGGGTCACGGGCTCACAGTGGCGGGACCGCGCCGGATTCTCACCGGGCTTCCTCCCCGGGGTCCTGGGACCCCATGCCGATCTGCATCCTAGATCGTGCGGTCTCCGGGCCGGAGGGAGCCGGAGGGTCGGCCGGATCACACTCGGTGGCCGCCCGGTTCCCCGTGGGTATGCTCGCCGCCATGCCGCCCACCCCACCCCCGACGCCCGATCCGGGCGAAGCTCGCATACGGGACCGTGGCGACGCCTGCCCCGGGGCGCTGCGCCTGCACCCCGCCGACGACGGACGCCTGGCCCGACTGCGCCTGCCCGCAGGACGCCTGACGTCCCATCAGGCCGAGGTCCTGGCCCGCGCCGCCGAGACCCTCGGCGACGGCAGGATCAGCATCACCTCGCGCGGCAACGCGGAGCTGCGCGGCCTCGCCGAGGACTGCGGGGCGGAGCTGGCATCCCTCCTGGCCGGGGCGGGCCTGCTGCCCTCGCCCACCCACGAACGCGTCCGCAACATCGTCGCCTCGCCCTGCGCGGGCCTCGACGGACTCGGGTACGCGGACGTGCAGTTGTGGGCGCGCGCCCTGGACACCGCGCTGTGCGCCGAACCCCGGGCGGCATCCCTCTCGGGACGGTTCCTGTTCGTCCTGGACGACGGACGCGGGGACGTCGCCGGACTCGGCGGCGATGTGAGCTTGATCGCAGGACAGGACGGGTCCGCCCTGCTCCGCCTCGGCTCCCGGCACTTCCGCCTCGCCGCCGCCGACGCCGTCCGGGCCGCCCTCACCGCCGCCCTCGCCTTCCTCGACGCCGCCGAGGCCGCCGGGAACGGGGCCTGGCGGCCCCACGAACTGCCCGAGGCGCACACACCCGACTGGGCCGGGGCCCTCACCCGGGCCGGGATCACGGCGGAGCCCGTATCCGCACCGCCGCTGCCCGTGTCGCCGCCGCCCGCGCCCGGGCCGCTCGGCGACGGCGCCCTGCACGTCCTCGCCCCCCTCGGCCGGCTGACCGCCGACGGGCTGCGGGCCCTGGCCGACGGAGCCGACGAGCTCCGGCTCACGCCCTGGCGCGGGGCGGTCGTGGTGACCGACCCCGCCAGGCTCCCCGCCCTGGAGCCGTACGGCCTGGTCACCCGGCCCGGCCTGCCCTCCGTCGGGGTCAGCGCCTGCACCGGACGTCCCGGCTGCGCCAAGTCCCTCGCCGACGTACGGACGGACGCCGGCCTGGTCCGCCACGGAGGCCTGCCCGTCCACTACTCCGGGTGCGAGCGCCGCTGCGGCCATCCGCGCGGCACCTGGGTCGACGTCCTCGCCACCGGCGACGACAGCTACCTGGTGGACGGCGTCCCCACCCCCCGTACCGCCCTGCCCGAAGCAGTGACCAAGGCCCGCACGACGAGATGAGCGAGAGCACCAGGATGTTCGACTACGAGAAGGACGGGACGGAGATCTACCGCCGGTCCTTTGCCACGATCCGCGCCGAGGCGGACCTCGCGGGCCTGCCCGCCGACATCGCCCAGGTGGCGGTCCGGATGATCCACGCCTGCGGCATGACCGACCTCGTGCAGGACATCGCGTACTCGCCCCGGGTCGTCGCGAACGCCCGCGAAGCCCTGCGCGCCGGCGCGCCCATCCTCTGCGACGCCCAGATGGTCGCCAGCGGCGTCACCCGCAAGCGGCTGCCCGCCGACAACGAGGTGCTCTGCGCCCTCTCCGACCCGGCCGTCCCCGGTCTCGCCGCCGAGCTCGGCACCACCCGCTCCGCCGCCGCCCTCGAACTGTGGCGGGACCGCCTCGAAGGCTCCGTCGTCGCCATCGGCAACGCCCCCACCGCCCTCTTCCACCTCCTGGAGATGGTCGCGAAGGGCGCGGGCCGGCCCGCCGCCGTCCTCGGCATCCCGGTCGGCTTCATCGGCGCCGCCGAGTCCAAGGACGCGCTCGCCGAGAACACCCTCGGTCTCGACTACCTCGTCGTACGCGGCCGGCGCGGCGGCAGCGCGATGACGGCCGCCGCGATCAACGCCCTCGCCCACGAAGCGGAGATCCAGGCATGACCACCGTGACCGGCAAGCTGTACGGGGTCGGGCTCGGCCCCGGCGACCCGAACCTGATGACCGTCGCCGCCGTGAAGGCCATCGCCTCGGCCGACGTCATCGCCTACCACTCGGCCCGCCACGGCCGCTCCATAGCGCGCTCCATCGCCGCCGAGCACATCCGCGAGGACCACATCGAGGAGCGGCTCATGTACCCGCTCACGGTGGAGACCACGGACCACCCGGGCGGCTACCGGGGCGCCCTGAACGACTTCTACGAGGAGGCCTCGGCCCGCCTCGCCGCCCACCTCGACGCCGGCCGCACGGTCGCCGTCCTCGCCGAGGGCGACCCGCTCTTCTACGGCTCGTACCAGCACATGCACAAGCGGCTCGCCGACCGCTACGACACGACCGTCATCCCCGGCGTCACCTCGGTCAGCGCCGCCGCCGCCCGGCTCGGCGAGCCGCTGTGCGAGGCGGAGGAGGTCCTCACGATCATCCCCGGCACCCTGCCGGAGGACGAGCTGACGGCCCGCCTCGCGGGCACCGACTCGGCGGTCGTCATGAAGCTCGGCCGCACCTTCCCCACCGTGAAGCGGGCCCTGGAACGGGCCGGCCGCCTGGACGACGCCCGCTACGTGGAGCGCGCGTTCATGCCGGGCGAGCGCACGGGCGTCCTCTCCGAGGTCGACCCGGCCTCCGTCCCGTACTTCTCCGTCGCGGTCCTCCCCTCCCGCGTCGACCAGGAGCCCCCCGTCCGGGAGACGGGCGAGGTCACCGTCGTCGGCACCGGCCCCGCCGGGGCGCCCTGGCTCACCCCCGAGTCGCGCGGCGCCCTCGTCAACGCCGACGTCCTCGTCGGCTACACCACCTACCTGGACCGGGTGCCGGTGCTGCGCCCCGGGCAGATCCGGCACGGCTCCGACAACAAGGTCGAGTCCGAGCGCGCCGAGTTCGCCCTCGACCTGGCCCGGCGCGGCCGGAAGGTCGCGGTCGTCTCCGGCGGCGACCCCGGCGTCTTCGCGATGGCCACGGCCGTCCTGGAGGTCGCCTGCGAGCCCGAGTACGCGGACGTGCCCGTACGGGTCCTCCCCGGGGTGACCGCCGCCAACGCGGCCGCCGCCGCCGCGGGCGCCCCCCTGGGCCACGACTACGCGACGATCTCGCTCTCCGACCGGCTCAAGCCCTGGGACGTCATCGAGGCCCGGCTCCGCGCCGCCGCCTCCGCCGACCTGGTGATCGCCCTCTACAACCCGGGCTCGAAGTCCCGCACCCACCAGGTGGCCGCCGCCCGCGACCTCCTCCTCGAACTCCGCTCCCCGGAGACCCCGGTGGTCGTCGCCCGCGACGTCGGCGGCCCCGAGCAGTCGGTCCGGGTCCTCACCCTCAAGACCCTGGACCCCTCCGAGGTCGACATGCGCACCCTCCTCCTGATCGGCTCCTCGCAGACGCGGGCGGTCGAGCGGGGCGACGGCCGCACGATCACGTGGACGCCGCGGCGGTACGGCTGAGATTCGGGGCGCGAGATCCGAGGTGGGGGGCGGGCACAACCCTTCCCCCACCTCGGGAGTCACACAGGAGTTCCCCCGTTTCACCGGTTTCCCATAGGTCCGGAAAGGGCCCTCCCCCTGTGACGACTCGCACCCGGCTGAGCGCGCTGGCCACCACGGCCGCCCTCGCCGCATCCGGCGGACTGCTGACCGCCACCCCGGCCGCCGCGGCGGTCACCTGCACGTCCCCGGTGTGGAAGGCGGAGTACTTCGCCAACTCCACCTTCAGCGGCACCCCCAAGCTGACGTCCTGCGACAGCGCCATCGCCGAGAACTACGGTTCCGGCGACCCGGCGGGCGGCAGGCTGCCCAAGGACAACTTCTCCGTCCGCTGGTCGGTCACCCGCGACTTCGGCTCCGGCGGTCCCTTCACCTTCACCGCCGAGGCCCAGGACGGCATCCGCGTCCACCTCGACGGCGTCCGCAGGATCGACCTGTGGAAGAACGTCACCACCACCCAGAAGAAGACGGTCAACGTCACCGTCCCCGCGGGCAAGCACACGATCACCGTGTACTACGCGGCCTGGACCGGCGCGGCGAACGTCAGGTTCGCCTACGCCCCCGTCACGTCGGCGACCACCGACAAGGTCCGTCCGCTCGCACCGGCCGGCGCGACCGTCGCGTACGACAAGACCCTCGGCAAGGCCACCCTGAAGTGGGCCGCCAACAAGGAGATGGACCTCGCCGGCTACCGCCTCTACCGCCGGCTGAGCACCTCCACCACCTGGACGAAGGTCAGCAGCGCCACCGCACTGATCACGGGCACCTCGTACGTGAACTCCCCGCCGCCGACCGGCCAGACCTACCTGTACGAGCTCCGCGCCGTCGACAAGGCCGGCAACGAGTCCCCGGGCGGCGCCGACCTGACCGTCGTGTCCGTGGACAGGACCCCGACCGCCGCCCCGGCGGGCGTGGCCGCGTCCGACGGCTCCACCGGCGTCGTCCTGGCGTGGCAGCCGGTCACGGGCGCGGCGACGTACACCGTCCACCGGCAGCGCACCGGCACCACCGACCCCGTCGCCCAGGTCGCGACCGGTGTCACCGCCACCACCTGGAAGGACACCGCCGCCGCCGAGCGGACCGGCTACACCTACTGGGTCTCGGCCGTCGACGCCGCCGGCAACACCTCGGCCCGCACCGCCGTCACCGCCACGCGCGGCGACCACGCGCCCGGGGCCCCCACGGGCCTGACCGCGGTGGACACCGGCAGCCACATCCGGGGCTTCGCCCTGCGCTGGACCGCCCCGGCGGACACCGACGTGGCCTCCTACCGTGTCTACCGCAACGGCTCCCTCCTCGGAACCGCCTCCTCCCCCTCGTACACCGACGAGAACGGCCTCTGGCACGGCACGACGTACCGGTACACGGTCACGGCGGTCGACCGGGCCGGCCACGAGTCCCCGGCCTCCGCCGAGGCCGTGGTCACGACCGAGGGCGACCTGATCGCCCCGGCGCCCGTCACCGGCCTCAAGGCGACGCCGCGCGAGGACGGCGTGCTCGTCGAGTGGGACGCGAGCACGGAGCCCGACCTCAAGCGGTACGAGGTCTACCGGGCCGAGAAGTACGACGACGGCGACGGCGGCACCGTCTGGCTCGCCCACCGCGTCGAGTACCTCTCCAGGACGGCCACCTCGTTCCTGCACCCGAGCGACGCGGACGGCGAGAACGTGATGTACACCGTCATCGCCGTGGACCAGTGGGAGAACATGCTCCGGGCCGACGACCCGAGCCTGAACTGGGCCGAGGTCACCGAACTCGGCACGCCCGTCACCCCGTAGCCACCCAGGCGGCGGCCTCCTCCGGGGTCGCCGCCACCGGGACGCCGGAGGGGACCGGCGGGCGGCGGACCACCACCACCGGGACGCCCGCCTCGCGGGCCGCCGTCAGTTTCGGGGCGGTCGCCGCGCCACCGCTGTCCTTCGTCACCACGACGTCGATCCGGTGCCGGGCGAGGATCTCCCGCTCGCCGTCCAGGCTGAAGGGGCCCCGGTCCAGGACGATCTCGGTGCGGGCCGGCATCGGGGCGTCCGGGGCGTCCACCGAGCGGACCAGGAACCACTGCGGGCAGGCCGCGAAGGCCGCCAGGCCCATGCGGCCCGTCGTCAGGAACACCCGGTCGCCCAGGCCCTCCAGAGCACGGGCCGCCTCCTCCAGGGACGCCACCGGACGCCAGTCGTCGCCGTCCCCCGGGACCCAGCCGGGACGGCGCAGCGCCAGCAGGGGAACATGGGCGGTGGCGGCCGCCCGGGCCGCGTTGAAGCTGATCCGCTCGGCGAAGGGATGGGTGGCGTCGATGACCGCGTCCACGGCGTGCCCCGCCATCCACTCCACGAGACCCTCGACGCCCCCGAACCCGCCGATCCGGACCTCGCCCGCCGGCAGCCGCGGGCTCGCCACCCGGCCCGCGAGCGAGCTGGTGACCCGGACCTCGCCGTGCAGCAGTCCGGCGAGGGCGCGGGCCTCGGTGGTCCCGCCGAGAATGAGTATGTGCACAGGAGCCTCTTCGTGACTTCAGGCGGCGGGCGTGAGGCCCAACTCAAGCACACCGGCCTCCGCCCGGGCTGGACGACCGGTGCCTGTGCGACGGCGGCCACCACCGCCGCGTACACCGCCCTGCTGACCGGCGACTTCCCCGACCCGGTGACGATCACGCTCCCGAAGGGCCAGACGCCGGCCTTCGCGCTGACCGCCGAGTCCCTGTCGGGCGGCTCCGCGACGGCCGCCGTCGTCAAGGACGCGGGCGACGACCCCGACGTCACGCACGGGGCCGTCATCCGCTCGACGGTGCGGCTCCTGCCGCCGGGCTCCGGCGTCGTCTTCCGCGCGGGCCCCGGCGTCGGCACCGTCACCCTGCCCGGCCTCCCCCTGGACGTCGGGGAGCCCGCGATCAACCCCGTGCCCCGGCAGCTCATGCGGGAGCACGTCGCCGCGGTCGCCGCCGCGCACGGCGCCCCCGGCGACGTCGAGATCACCGTCTCCGTCGACAACGGCGCCGAGATCGCCCGCTCCACCTGGAACCCCCGCATCGGCATCCTCGGCGGCCTGTCGATCCTCGGCACGACCGGCGTCGTCGTCCCGTACTCCTGCTCCGCCTGGATCGACTCGATCCGCCGGGGCGTCGACGTGGCCCGCGCGGGCGGCCTCACCCACGTCGCGGGCTGCACGGGTTCGACCTCGGAGCGCACGGTCACGGGGATCTACGACCTGCCGGAGATCGCGCTCCTCGACATGGGCGACTTCGCGGGCGCCGTCCTCAAGTACATCCGCCGCCACCCCGTCGACCGGCTCACGGTCTGCGGCGGCTTCGCCAAGCTCTCCAAGCTGGCCGCCGGCCACCTGGACCTCCACTCGGCCCGCTCGCAGGTCGACAAGGCCTTCCTCGCCGACCTGGCCCGCACGGGCGGCGCCCCGGAGGCCCTCGCCGCCGAGATCACGGCCGCCAACACGGGCCTCGCCGCCCTCCGCCTCTGCGAGGCCGCCGCCGTGCCCCTGGGCGACCTGGTCGCCGCCCGCGCCCGCGACGAGGCCCTGGCCGTGCTGCGGGGCGCCCCGGTCGCGGTGGACGTGATCTGCATCGACCGCGCGGGGACGGTCGTGGGCCGCTCGTCGGTGGCGGGGCCGTAATCCGGACGACAGCCGGCGGGGCCGCCACCGAGAATCCGGGGATGACCGACTTCTCGCACAAGCCCACCCTCACCGGCGACCTGGTGGTCCTCCGGCCCGTCACCGAGGCGGACGTGCCCGCGCTGCTGCCCATGTTCGAGGACCCGGAGGGCAACCGGCTGACCGGGAACCACACGCACTTCGACGAGGCGACGCTGGTGAAGTGGTACGGCTCCCGGGGCGCGACGGACAACCGGCTCGACCTCGCCGTGGTCGAGCGGGCGACCGGGCAGGTCGTCGGCGAGGCCGTCCTCACCGAGTGGGACCCCGGCAACGAGTCCTGCGCCTTCCGGATCGCGTTCGTCCCGGACGCCGTCGGCCGTGGCCTCGGCACGGAGGCGACCCGGCTGATCGTCGGCCACGGCTTCGAGACCCTCGGCCTGTACCGGATCTGGCTGGAGGTCTACGCCTTCAACCCCCGCGCCCGCCGCGTCTACGAGAAGGCCGGCTTCAGCCCGGAGGGCGTCCTGCGGGGCGCCCTGCTGTGGGAGGGGGAGCGGGTGGACGCGACGGTGATGTCGGTGCTGGCGCCGGAGTGGACGAGCGGGCCTCCGTCGGACCGTGACGACGACGATCCGGTCGGCACACGTCCATCGGATGCGACCGCCCGCTCCTGAACCTAGGCTGGCCACGGCAGAACCCCCGAGCGAGAGGGAGTCCCATGGCGAAGCGCGGCAACAAGAAGCGGGCCCGCAAGAAGAAGAAGGCGAACCACGGCAAGCGGCCCAACGCCTGAGGCACCGGGCCGCCGCGGTCGGGACCGTCAGCAGGTGTGGCGGTCCCTCGCCGGGTCGTACAGGTGGCTGTCGCGGAACTCCGAGGCCGCCAGCGTGCGGCCCACGATGATGACCGCGGTCTTGGTGATGCCCGCCGCCTTCACCTGCTCCGCGATGTCCTCCAGGGTGCCGCGCAGCACCACCTCGTCCGGGCGGCTGGCCATCGCGACGACCGCCGCCGGGCAGTCCGCGCCGTAGTGCGGGACCAGCTCGGAGACGATCCGGTCGACGTACCGCGCGCCCAGGTGGAGGACGAGCAGGGCGCCGCTGCGGCCGAGGGTGGCGAGGTCCTCGCCCTCCGGCATCGGGGTGGCCTGCTGGGCGATGCGGGTGAGGATGACGGTCTGGCCGACGGTCGGGACCGTCAGTTCCCGCTTCAGCGCCGCCGCGGCCGCCGCGAAGGCCGGGACGCCCGGCACGACCTCGTACGGGATGCCGGCCGCGTCCAGGCGGCGCATCTGCTCGGCGACCGCGCTGAAGACCGAGGGGTCGCCGGAGTGCAGCCGGGCCACGTCCTGGCCGGCCTCGTGGGCGGCGGTGATCTCGGCGAGGATCTGGTCGAGGTCCAGCTTCGCCGTGTCGACGAGCTTCGCGTCCGGCGGGCACTCGGCGAGGAGTTCGGTGGGGACGAGGGAGCCGGCGTAGAGGCAGACCCCGCACCGCGCGAGGGTCCGCGCGCCGCGCACGGTGATCAGGTCGGCCGCGCCGGGGCCCGCGCCGATGAAGTAGACGGTCATTCCTCTGTACAACCCTTCGTTACGGACCATTGCGTGACGGGCATGGCCTGGCGCCAGCCGGTGAAGCCGCCCACGGGCACGGCGGTGGAGACGGCGAGCCGGATCAGTTCGCCGCCGTGGCGGCGGTACCGGTCGGCGAGCAGCGCCTCGGACTCCAGCGTCACGGTGTTGGCGACGAGCCGGCCGCCGGGCGGCAGGGCCTCCCAGCAGGTGTCGAGCAGGCCGGGGGCGGTGAGGCCGCCGCCGATGAAGATCGCGTCGGGGGTGGGCAGGCCGGCGAGCGCGGCGGGTGCGGGGCCGGTGACGACCTTCAGGCCCGGTACGCCCAGGGCGCCGGCGTTGCGCGCGATGCGGGCGGCCCGCTCGGGGGACTTCTCGACCGCGACGGCCCGGCAGGAGCGGTGGGCCCGCATCCATTCGACGCCGATGGAGCCGGAGCCGCCGCCGACGTCCCAGAGGAGTTCGCCGGGGGCGGGGGCGAGGGCGGCGAGGGTGGCGGCGCGCACGTACCGCTTGGTGAGCTGGCCGTCGTGCTCGTACGCCTCGTCGGGCAGCCCGGGCGTGGTGCCGAGCCGGAGCGTGTCCGGGTCGCGTACGCAGTCGAGGGCGAGGACGTGGAGGGCGTCGGCGCGCTCGTACGGCCAGTCGGCGGCGGTGGCGTCGAGGATCCGCTCGGCGGGGCCGCCGAGCTGCTCCAGGACCCGGATCCGGGTGCCGCCCCAGCCGCGCTCGTGCAGCAGCGCGGCGACGCGCGCGGGGCTGTCGGGGCCCTCGCCGAGCAGGAGGAGCCGGCGCCCGTCGTGGAGGGCGGCGGTGAGCGCGTCGAGCGGCCGGGCGACGAGGGAGACCGTCTCGGTGGCCTCCAGGGGCCAGCCGAGCCGGGCGCAGGCGTACGAGACGGAGGACGGGTGCGGCCGGACGTCGAGGCGGTCCGGGCCGACGAGCTCGGCGAGCGTGCGGCCGATCCCGTAGAAGTGGGGGTCGCCGCTGGCGAGGACGGCGACGCGACGCCCCTCGTGGGCGGCGAGCAGACCGGGGACGGCGGGGCGCAGCGGGCTCGGCCAGGGGATCCGGCTGCCGGGGCAGTCGCCGGCGGGCAGCAGGTCGAGCTGGCGGGGGCCGCCGATCAGCACCTCGGCGGCGCGCAGGACGCGGCGGGAGCTCTCGGGGAGCCCGTCCCAGCCGTCCGCGCCGATTCCGACGACCGACACCACCGATATCGCAGCGTTCACGTCGGGGACTTTACGTGAGCCCTGGCCGGGTCTTACCGGACGGTCACTTCTGGGCGTTCTGGCCGACGTAGAAGAGCAGCCAGACGAAGCCGGCGAAGGCGTGGGTGGCGAAGACGTACACGAAGACGCGGAGCATCACGCCCCGCTCCTTCCACTGCTCGTTGTCGTGCGCCGCCTTCTCGGTCATGCGGTCCAGGGTACGGGCCGGAATAGAGGAGGGGGTCGCGCCGTTGGAGCGGATAGTTTAAGCTTCAACCACTAACCAGGAACGCGAGAGGTGAGCACGATGCAGTTCGGGATCTTCACCGTCGGCGACGTGACGGCCGACCCCACCACCGGCCGCACCCCCACCGAGCACGAGCGCATCAAGAACACCGTCGCCATCGCGCTCAAGGCCGAGGAGGTCGGGCTCGACGTCTTCGCGACCGGCGAGCACCACAACCCGCCGTTCGTGCCGTCCTCCCCGACGACCCTCCTCGGGCACATAGCCGCCCGCACGGAGAACCTGATCCTCTCCACCTCGACCACCCTGATCACCACCAACGACCCGGTGAAGATCGCCGAGGACTACGCGACCCTCCAGCACCTCGCCGACGGCCGCGTCGACCTGATGATGGGCCGCGGCAACACCGGCCCGGTCTACCCGTGGTTCGGCCAGGACATCCGCCAGGGCATCCCGCTCGCCATCGAGAACTACGCGCTCCTCCACAAGCTGTGGAGGGAGGACGTCGTCGACTGGGAGGGCAAGTTCCGCACCGCCCTCCAGGGCTTCACCTCCACCCCGCGCCCGCTCGACGGCGTCCCGCCGTTCGTCTGGCACGGCTCCATCCGCTCCCCCGAGATCGCCGAACAGGCCGCCTACTACGGCGACGGCTTCTTCGCCAACCACATCTTCTGGCCCAAGCAGCACACCGAGAAGATGGTCCGCCTCTACCGGCAGCGGTACGCGCACTACGGCCACGGCACCCCCGAGCAGGCGATCGTCGGCCTCGGCGGCCAGGTCTTCCTGCGCAAGAACTCGCAGGACGCGGTACGGGAGTTCCGCCCGTACTTCGACAACGCGCCGGTCTACGGCCACGGCCCCTCCCTGGAGGAGTTCAGCCGCGAGACCCCGCTGACCGTCGGCTCCCCGCAGGAGGTCATCGAGCGCACCCTGTCCTTCCGCGACTACGTGGGCGACTACCAGCGCCAGCTCTTCCTGGTCGACCACGCCGGACTGCCCCTCAAGACGGTCCTGGAGCAGCTCGACATCCTCGGCGAGGAGGTCGTCCCGGTGCTGCGCAAGGAGTTCGCGAACCTGCGCCCCGCCGGCGTCCCCGAGACCGCCCCGCTCCACCCCGCCGTCCTCGCGTCCCAGGAGGTCTGAGGTCATGCAGACGTTGAAGCTGGTCGCCGTGTCCGCCGGACTCAGCGCCCCCTCCTCCACCCGGCTGCTCGCCGACCGGCTGCTGCAGGCGGCCCGGTACCGGCTGGCCGAGCAGGAGTACGCCGTCGACGTCCAGGTCGTCGAACTGCGCGACCTGGCCGTGGACATCGCGAAGAACTTCGTCACGGGCTTCCCGTCGGCCGCGCTCCAGGAGGCGATCGACACGGTGACGTCCGCGGACGGCGTCATCGCGGTGACCCCGGTCTTCACGGCCTCCTACAGCGGCCTCTTCAAGTCCTTCTTCGACCTGATCGACCCGGCCGCCCTGACCGGCGTCCCGGTCCTCATCGGGGCGACCGGCGGCACCGCCCGCCACTCGCTCGTCCTCGACCACGCCCTGCGGCCGCTCTTCGCCTACCTGCGGGCCCTCGTCGTCCCGACCGCGGTCTACGCGGCCTCGGAGGACTGGGGCTCGGGCGGCGACGCGTACACGGACGGGCTGCCGGCCCGGATCACCCGCGCGGGCCACGAGTTCGCGGACACCGTCGCGGCCCGGCCCGCCCGCCGGGAGGACGACGACGAGATCGTCCCGTTCGAGAAGCAGTTGGCCGATCTGCGGTTGGATTGATCGGTTTGTTACGTTGTGGGGGAGGCCCGGGAGGCCCGTAGGGCTCCCGGGGTCCCGACAGCGAAACGGAGGTCGGCGATGGCCGGCGGCAGGATCGTGGTGGGCGTGGACGGATCGGCACCTTCCCTGAAGGCGCTGCGGTGGGCGGCCGCGCAGGCCGCGCTCACCGGGGACTCGCTCCAGGCGGTGATCAGCTGGGAGTACCCGGCGACCTGGGCGAACGTGATGCCGGGCGTCCCCCTGCAGTTCGACCCCGAGGCCCTCGCCCGGCAGATCCTCGACCAGTCCGTGGACGCCACCCTCACGGAGCCCGAAGCCGCCGCCACCACCCGCACGGTCGTCAGCGGCAACGCCACCCAGGCCCTGGTCGACGCGTCCGAGGGCGCGAACCTCCTGGTCGTCGGCGACCGCGGCTACAGCGGCTTCAAGGCGGCCGTCCTCGGCTCGGTCTCCTCCCACGTCACCCAGCACGCGCCGTGCCCCGTGGTGGTCGTACGAGGCGAGACGGCGGACGACTGACGACCGACGACCGGGGGGCCGCCCACGCCGTGCGCCGGGCGGCGTCCCGGCGCATGATGCCGTCATGGACATCAAGCTGGAACTGGTCGCCGTCCCCGTCACCGACGTCGACCGCGCCAAGGCCTTCTACGAGCAGGTCGGCTTCCACGCCGACCACGACGTGCCGGTCGACGACGACATCCGGTTCGTGCAGATGACCCCGCCGGGCTCGGCCTGCTCGATCGCCTTCGGCAAGGGCCTCACCGAGATGGCCCCGGGCTCCCTGGACAACATGCAGGTCGTCGTCACCGACATCGAGGAGGCCCACCGCGAGCTCACCGCGCGAGGCATCACGGTCAGCGACATCTCCGACCTGCCGTGGGGGTCGTTCGTCTTCTTCGCCGACCCGGACGGCAACCGCTGGGCGGTCCAGCAGACCACCCCGCGCGGGAAGTAGCGGTCCGTCACCTGCGGTTGTAGAGCCGCATGGTGACCGCCCCGAAGACGAGCACGAGCACCGCCGACCACCCGAGCGACCAGGCGATGTCCGCGGCCGGCCAGTGGCCCGCCATCAGTTCGCGTACCGCCGTCGCCAGATGGGTCACCGGGCTGTTGTTGACGAAGGCCTGGAGCCAGCCCGGCATCGTCTTCGGGTCGACGAAGACGTTCGACAGGAACGTCAGCGGGAAGATCACCATCATCGAGACGCCCATGACGGACTTCTCGCTGCGCAGCAGCAGGCCGAACATGGTCCAGATCCACGAGAACGCGAACGAGAAGACCAGGAGCAGGGCGACCCCGAGCAGCACGCCCACGATGCCGCCGTCCGGCCGGTAGCCGATGAGCATGCCGACGGTCAGCATCACGGCCGAGGCGATCAGATAGCGGACGACGTCGCCGAGGAGGTAGCCGACCATCGGCGCCGGCCGCCAGATCGGCAGGGTGCGGAAGCGGTCGAAGACACCCTTCTCGATGTCGGTGTTGACCGAGACACCCGTGTACATCGTGATCATCACGACGCTCATCACGAGGATGCCGGGCAGCAGGAACTGGATGTAGGACGAGACGGAGCCGGCCAGCGCACCTCCGAAGAGGTACGTGTACATCAGCACCATCATGATCGGGAACGCCGTCACGTCGAACAGCTGCTCCGGCACGTGCTTGATCTTCAGCATGGCCCGCCAGCCGAAGGTCATCGAGGCGGAGAGCGCGCTGGGGCGCGGCGGCCGGGAGTGGCCCACGAGCAGCGCCGCGAGTTCGTCCGCCTTCGGGGCGACGAAGTCGAGCGTGTCGGCCGACCGGGTGTCCTTGCCGGTGGTGACGGTCATGCCGTCGTTCCTTTCCTGTCCGTCAGTGCCAGGAAGACCTCGTCGAGGCTGGGCTGCCCCAGCGCGAAGTCGTCGACGACGATCCCGGCCCGTGCCAGCTCCGCCAGCGCCCGCGCGGCCTGCTCGGCGGCGCCCAGGTCCGTCCCGTGGCCGTTGACGGTGGCGGTGAGCGCGACCGGGTCGGCGTCCAGCTGGACGGTGGCGTTCAGGGCGCCTCCGAGGACCCGCTCGGCGCCGGGCCGCTGCTCGGGGTCCCGGAGGCGTACGTGCACGGAACCGGAGCCGACGGAGGCCTTCAGCTCGCCCTTCGTGCCCTCCGCGATCACCTTGCCGTGGTCGATGACGGCGATCCGGGAGGCCAGCTGGTCGGCCTCGTCCAGGTACTGGGTGGTCAGCAGGACGGTGGTGCCCTGGGCGACCACCGCGCGGACGATGTCCCAGACCTGGTTGCGGCTGCGCGGGTCGAGGCCGGTGGTCGGCTCGTCGAGGAACAGCAGGTCAGGGGTGTTGAGGATGGACGCGGCGATGTCGATACGGCGCCGCATGCCGCCCGAGTAGTTCTTGACCTGCCTGTCGGCGGCCTCCGCGAGCCCGAACGCGGTGAGCAGCTGCCCGGAGCGCTCGCGGGCGGCGGGCCGCGTGTGGCCGAGCAGCCGGCCGAGCAGGACGAGGTTCTCGGTGCCGGTCAGGTCCTCGTCGACGGAGGCGTACTGCCCGGTGAGGCTCACCCGGCCCCGCACGGCGTCGGCGTCCTTGACGACGTCCCTGCCGAAGACGCTGGCCCGGCCGCCGTCGGGACGGAGCAGGGTGGCGAGCATCTTGACGGCGGTGGTCTTGCCGGCGCCGTTCGGCCCGAGGACCCCGTACACGGTGCCGGAGGGCACGCGGAGGTCGATGCCGTCGACGGCGCGGTTGCTCCCGAAGACCTTGACCAGGCCCTCGGTCTCGATGGCGAGGTCGGTCATACCGTGGATCCTCCGGGAGAAGAGGGCGCGGAGCAGACGCGCGCGAAGGAGAGCGCTCCTCCCAGTCTCCGACGGTCACCGCGGGATCGCCAGAGCGGCGGATCCCGCGGCGGGACGACCCGTCAGTACGGCGCCGGGTGACCCGTGGCGTCCTCGTGGGTGTAGAAGAGGTAGTACGCCGCGGCCCCGGCCACCCCTCCGCTCATCAGCCCCAGCATGCTCGACGAGAACACGCTCGCGCCGCTGAGGCTGTAGAGGAAGCCGACCGCGATCCCCACCAGCGAGCCCCACGCGGCGCCGCGCAGCTCGCGCGGGAGGGCGTGGCCATAGCGCCGGAGCGTCCAGATCCCCACGGCGAGGACGATGGCGGAGATGATGCCGAGCCAGAGCTGGCCCATGGTGGTGGGGCCTCCCTGGCGGACGTTGGTCGCCGCGTAGAGGCCGTAGAGGACGCCGATCGTGACCGGGGCTCCCCAGCCGTTCAGGGTGATGCGCCGCCCGGTCGGTACGGCTGCGTGTGCGGCCATGGCAGGAGCTCCTCGTCTCTCGCCCCCCTGCTTCCCGTTCCCGCACCCTCCAGGGCACACCCGTGGCCGGCGCCCCGCAAGTGGATCAGGCGTCGGGCCGCACCGCGACGGCGTCGATCTCGAAGAGCATGCCCGGGAGGGCGAGCGCGGCGACTCCGCTGAGGGTCTGCGCGGGCCGTCGGCGCCTGGAGCTCCGCGCGCTGCCGGACGTCGTCGAGGGTCTGGGCGGCGAGTTCGCGGCGCCAGGCCGGCTCGGCCCGGCCCATGGCCCCGGCGACGGCGCACTCGGCGGCGTACGTCCGCGGGACTCCCGCCCCCGGTCCCTGCTGCCGGATCTCGGTGCAGCGGAACGCCTCGTCGGGACCTTCGATCGCGGTGACGACGTCCATGAGCGTGATCCGGTCCAGGGCCCGCGCCAGGCGGAAGCCGCCCTTGGGGCCGGAGACGGAGGTGACGATCCCGGCGCGGGCGAGCGCCTGCCGTGGAAGGGCCGGCTCGGGCTCACGGCTCCTCGGCCGCCACCGCCGCCAGGCGGGTCAGGGCCTCGTCGAGCACCGCGTGCGGCGGTGACGCGAGCCCCAGCCTGATGGCGTCGGGTGCCGTGCCGCGGCCCACCGCGAAGGCGCTGCCCGGGGTGACCGCCACGCCCGCGCGTGCGGCCGCCGCCGCCGTGAAGGTCTCCGCGCGCCAGGGCGAGGGCAGCTCCCACCAGCAGTAGTACGCGTGCGGAGAGGTCCGGAGGGCGTGTCCCGCGAGCCGGCGCAGGAGCAGGGCGTGCCGGGCCCCGGTGTCCGTCCGCTTGGCGGCGACGGCCTCGGCGACCGTGCCGTCCCCGGTCCATCGGGTGGCGGCGGCGAGCGCGAGCCCGCCGGCCGTCCAGGCGCCGGAGCGCAGGGCGTCGGCCGCGACCGTACGGAACCGGGCGGGCACCACGAGATAGCCGACGGTCAGACCGGGGGCGAGCCGCTTGGAGAGGCTGTCGACGAGAAGGACCCGCTCGGGGGCGTGGGCGGCGAGCGGCGCGGGCGCGTCGGGGACGAGGAAGGCCCAGGTGGTGTCCTCGACGGCCGTCAGGTCCAGGCGGCGCAGGAGCTCGGCGAGTTCGGCCCGGCGCGCCTCCCCGGTGGTCGTGGAGAGCGGGTTGTGCAGGGTGGGCTGGAGGTAGACGGCGGCGAGGGGAGCGGCCCGGTGGGCGGCCTCCAGGGCGTCCGGCCGTACCCCTTCCGCGTCGAGGGCGAGGGGGACGAGCCGGATGCCGAGGCGTTCCGCGACCGCCTTGACCAGGGGATAGGTCAGGGCTTCGACGCCGAGCCGGCCGCCGGGCGGCACGAGCGCGGAGAGTGCCGCGGCGATGGCCTGGCGGCCGTTCCCGGCGAAGAGGACGCCGTCGGGATCCGGTGCCCAGCCGGGCCGGGCGAGCACGGCCGCGGCCGCCTCCCGGGCCTCCGGGGTGCCGCCTGCCGCGGCCGGCCGGGAGACGGCCTCGGCGAGCACGTCGGGCCGGGCGAGCGCCGCGAGCGCGCGGGCCATCAGCTCCGACTGGCCTTCCGCCGCCGGGTAGTTGAGCTGGAGGTCGACGGGCGCGGCGCCGGTCGCCTCGGCGAGCGCGGGTCCGGGCAGCGGGGGCGCCGCCCGGACGAAGGTGCCGCGCCCGACCTCGCCGACGACCAGACCGCGGCGCGCCAGCTCCCCGTACACCCGGATCGCCGTCGAGTTCGCGATGCCGTGGCGGCGGGCGAAGACCCGCTGGGGCGGCAGCCGGTCGCCGGGGCGCAGCCGCCCGTCCCGTACGGCCGCCTCGACCCGGTCCGCGATCCTCCGGTACTCGTCCACCCGAACCCCTCCCCGATCGCCGGGCACTCATTGCACCGAGAGCAAAGATCTTATTGCACCGAGCAATTGCGGCTGCCTAGCCTGCCGTCATGCGCTTCACCGACACCCTCGCCACCCGGCTCCACTTCGAGGACCAGGGGTCCGGTCCCGCCCTCCTCCTCGTCCACGGCCACCCCTTCGACCACACCATGTGGCAGCCGCAGATCGACCGGTTCTCCCGCACCCACCGCGTCATCGCCCCCGACCTGAGGGGCTACGGCGCCACGCCCCTGGGGGCGTCGACCGGCGCGACCCGCCTCGGTGACTTCGCCGAGGACCTCGTCGCCCTCCTCGACGCGCTGGAGGTCGAGGAGTGCGTCCTCGCCGGGCTCTCCATGGGCGGCCAGACCGCCATGGAGCTCGTCCGCCGCCACCCCGAGCGCGTCCGGGGACTCGTCCTCGCCGACACCTTCCCCGCCGCCGAGACCGAGGAGGGCAGGGCCGCGCGGAACGCCATGGCCGACCGGCTGCTCAAGGAGGGGATGCAGGGGTACGCCGACGAGGTCCTGGACCTGATGGTCGCCCCGTACAACACGCACGCCGCACCGCACGTCCACCGCATGATGCGCGCCACCGACCCGGTCGCCGCGGCGGCCGCCCTGCGCGGCCGGGCCGAGCGCCCCGACTACCGCGCGACGCTCACCACCGTCGCCGTCCCCGCGCTCGTCGTCGTCGGCCGGGACGACACGTACACCCCGGTGGCGGACGCGGAGGAGATGCACGCACTGCTGCCCCACTCCACGCTCACCGTGATCGAACGGGCCGCGCACCTGCCCAACCTGGAACGGCCCGAGGAGTTCGACGCGGCCCTCGACGCCTTCCTTCGCTCACTCGTTCGGCCCAGTTGAAAGTTCGGAAACGTACGAACGCTCCGACGATGGGGCCATGAGCCAGAACACCGCACCCCGCAAGACGGGCAGCACCTCCGGCGCCTGGGCCGCCGGCGGCACCCTCTTCGCCGGCGTCCTCATGCTGGTCACCGGCATCATGGACGTCTTCCAGGGCATCGCCGGCATCGCCGAGGACGACATCTACACCCGCGTCGGCGACTACGTCTTCAAGTTCAACCTCACCACCTGGGGCTGGATCCACCTGATCCTCGGCGTCGTCGTCGCCATCGCCGGCTTCGGGATCCTC
Source organism: Streptomyces tanashiensis (assembly GCF_014648895.1). GTDB lineage: Bacteria > Actinomycetota > Actinomycetes > Streptomycetales > Streptomycetaceae > Streptomyces > Streptomyces tanashiensis. Next base: position 97,259 of record NZ_BMRZ01000005.1, on the reverse strand, counting down.
AAGGCCGCCGAGTGGGGCCGGGTCGCCGGTATCGCCCTGGCCTCCCTCAACATCCTCTTCCAGTTCCTCTTCCTGCCCTACCAGCCGTGGTGGGCGCTCTTCTCCATGGCCGTCTCGATCTTCGTGATCTGGGCCCTGGCCACGGACGAGGCCTACGGCACGGACGAGAAGTACTGAGGCGCCGGCCGATGGGACGCACGACCGGGATCGCGCTCGCCGCCACCGCCCTCCTCTCCACGCTCACCGGCTGCGACGCCGCCACGGACAAGGCCGGAGAGATCGTCTCCTCCGCGACCGCGGCCGTCGCCTCGGCAGCCCAGGAGAAGATGAACGAGGTCAAGGACGGGGTGAACGCGGGCGGCGACGTCAGCGCCGGACCGACCAGCACCGACGGGGACCGCACGGTCTCCACGATCACCGCGACCAACCCCAAGGACAAGACCGCCGACTACACGATCATGGTCAACTTCCGTGACAGCGACGGCAATCTGCTCGACGCCGTCGTCCTCACCATCGACGGCGTCGAACCCGGAAAGTCCAAGACCGGTACGGCACGCAGCAATCGGACCCTCTCCGGCGATCCGAAGGCGGAGATCGCGCAGGCCCTGCGGCACTGAGGCGCGTGGACCGAGTCCGCACCGCCGAGCCCGTGCCCCCCACCGACCCGGTGAGCCCCCTCCGGCCCAGGCGACGCCTCGCCGCCTGGGCCGCGGGGCTGCTCCTGGCCGTGCCCGCCCTGGTCACCGGCTGCCGGCTGCTCGACACCGACGCCGTCACACCCGTCCCGCAGCTGCTCTCCCTCCTCCCCTGGCTCACCGTCCCCGCCGGACTCGCCGTCCTGCTCGCCGCCGCCGCCCGCCGCCGCGCCCTCTCCCTCGTCGCCGTCGTCGTCCTCGCCGCCACCGCCTGGACACTCCTGCCGTACGGGCCGGACACCACCACCGCGCACGGGCCGGTCGTCGCCCGGCCCCGCGTCCTCGCCGCCAACGTCGAATTCAGCCGCGCCACCGCCGCGTTGATCAGCACCATCCGGCGCGAACACCCCCAGCTCGTCCTCGTCTCCGAGTGCGACCCCGCCTGCGGGCGCGCCCTCACCACCGCGTTCGCCGCCGAACTCCCGCACCACGCCTCCGTCGAGGGCGCCGGCTCCACCGGCTCCGTCCTCCTCAGCGCCTACCCGCTGCGCGACCGGGCCGCCCTCCCCGCGGCCATGGGCATGCCGGGCGCCACCGCCGAGATCGGCGGCCGGTCCGTCCGCGTCCAGCTCGCCCACCCGCTGCCGCCGCTGCCCCGCCAGGTGCACCGGTGGAAACGGGAACTCGCCCGGGTGCGGGACGCCGCCGCCCGCCACACCGGGGGACCCCTCCTCCTCGCCGGAGACTTCAACGCCTCCCAGGACCACGCCGCCCTCCGCGCCGTCCTCGACGCGGGCCGGCTCCACGACGCCGCCCGCCTGGCGGGCGCCGCCCGCACCCCCACCTGGCCCGCGGAAGGCCCCCTCCCGCCCTACGTCCAGATCGACCACGTGCTGGTCAGCGACGACTTCACCGTCCGCGGCGTCCGCTTCCCCCGCCTCGCCGGCACCGACCACCGGGCCGTCCTCGCCGATCTCGACCTGCACACCGGGCGCTGATCCGCCACGCTGGAAGGCATGGACAACGAGGAGATCCTGGACGACATCGGCGCCCTCGTCGAGGAGGAGCGCGCCCTGCGCGAGCGCGCCGGCACCGGCGGCCTCCTGCCCGAGGAACGCGCCCGCCTCGCCGACCTCGAAGTGCGCCTCGACCAGTGCTGGGACCTGCTGCGGCAGCGGCGCGCGAAGGCGGAGTTCGGGGAGGACCCGGACGAGGCGACCCTCCGCCCGGCCACCGAGGTCGAGTCCTACCGCAACTGACCCACCACCCGCCCGTTGTGGGCATGCGTTCCTCCCCCAGACTTCGTCCGGGAGGTGCCCCCAGGGCGGAACGGATGGGCACAACGGACGGCGCCCCCTGCCGGCGCCAGAGGCTCCCGAGCCCGAACCCGCACCCCGACGTGCGCCGCGTCCGTGGTGCGGGTCCAGGCGCGGAACGCGGAGGCGCCGCTGAGGGCGCCGTCCCGTGTGCCCACCCGTCCCTCCCCCAAGGACTTCGTCCAGGGGGGACCCCCAAGCGGGACACCTGCCCACACGGCGGTGGGGCACCGCCCGCAACGGCGCGGTGGCGCGTCGTACGTTGGACGCATGGCACGTCCCGCAGCCCCCGCACGGATCACCCCGCCCGCCTGGCTCACCGCCGGTCTCAAGCCCGCCCCCACCCCCATCCCCTGGGCCGCCGTCGTCCGCGCCTCCGTCGCGCTGTCCGTGCCGCTCGCCGTGGGGCTCGCGGTGGACCGGCCGGCGTACGGCGCACTGGTCTCCATGGGCGCGCTCTCCGGCGTCATCGGCGACACCGCCGACGCCTACCGGATGCGGGTCTACAACATCGCGGTGCCGCAGCTGTTCGGCGCGCTCGGCGTCACCCTCGGGACGCTCGTCTTCGGGCAGGGCTGGCTCGCCGTCGCCGTCCTGACCCTCGTCGCGATGGTCTCCGGGATGATCTCCTCGATCGGCGCGGTCGCCTCCGTCTCGGGACTGCTGCTCCTCCTCAACGCCGTGGTCGGCGCGGGCCTGCCGATGCCCGACCCCTGGTGGAAGGCGCCCGTGCTCCTCACCCTGGGCGGGCTGTTCGTCCTGGTCCTCACCCTCCTCGGCTGGCCGATGCGCCGGGCCGCGCCCGAGCGGGAGGCCGTCGCCGCGACGTACCGCACCGTCGCCGAGCTGTACGAGGCCACCGGCACCGGCGCGTACGACGAGAAGCGGCAGGCCGTCACCGCCTCGCTCAACCAGTCGTACGACCTGGTGCTCGCCCGCCGGGCCCGCCAGCACGGCCGCGCCTCCTCCCTGGTGCGGATCCTCGCCCAGCTCAACGTCGTCATCCCGCTCGTCGAGGCCGCGCCCGCCGCCCACCTGCGGGCCCGGCTCGTCGGCCCGCTGTCCCCCGCGATCCCCGCGGCCGTACGGGACCTCGCGGACGCCGTCGAGGAGGGCCGCACCGGCGGCGCCGTCCTGGACCTGCCCGCGCCCGAGCGGCCCGCGGAGAAGGCCGTGGACCACGCCCTGCGGCACGCGGCGGCCGTCGTCCACCAGGCCGACGCCGACCCGTACAACGTCGACGACCGGCTCGGGCGGCCCGCAGCACTGCGCGTCCGGGCCCGCCGGGCCGCCCGCGCCGTCCTGCTCTCGGAGGCGTCCTGGCGGTACGGCCTGCGGCTCGCGCTCTGCATCGGCCTCGCGCAGGCCCTGGTGTCCCTGATCGCCGTACCCCGCTCGTACTGGGTCGCGCTCACCGTCACCTTCGTCATGAAGCCCGACTTCGGCTCGGTCTTCTCCCGGGCCGTGCTCCGCGCCGCCGGCACCGCCGCCGGACTCGTCCTGGCCGCCCTCGTCCTCTCCGAGGTGCCGCGCGGCTGGTGGGACGTGCCGGTGATGGCCGTGCTCGCGGCGCTGATCCCCGCCTTCTCCGCGAAGGGGTACGCCTTCCAGACCGCGGCCATCACCCCGGTCATCCTGCTGCTCTCCGACACCCTCAACCACCAGGGCTTCGACCTCGTCATGCCCCGTCTGTACGACTCCCTCATCGGCTGCGGGATCGCGCTGGTCGCCGGCTATCTGCTGTGGCCCGAGTCCTGGCACGCCCGCATCGGCGACCGGCTCGCGGACGCGGTCGCCGACACCGCCGCGTACGTGCGGCAGGCCTTCGGCGCCGAGGAGGACCACGGCGGCAGGCTGCGGGCCCGCCGGAAGCTCTACCGGGACCTGTCGACCGTCCGCTCCGAGTTCCAGCGGGCCCTGACCGAACCACCGCCGACGGGCACCCGCGCCGCCGCCTGGTGGCCGCTCGTCGTCGCGGTGGAGCGGATCGTGGACGCGACGACCGCCGCCCGGATCAGGGTCGACCACGGCGCCCCCGCGCCCGACCCGGCGGAGGTCGCCGCCGTGGAGCGGGAGTTGCGGGAGCTCGCGGACGGACTGCGCGGCACCGACACCCTCGTGGAGGTCCGCGCGGAGCTCCCCGGCGACGAGAGCGGAGTCCTGGCGCCGCTCCGCCAGGAGGTCGGCGCGGCCCGCGCCATCGCCGGTCCCGACCTGCGGTAAACCTCCCTCCGGGGGCGTACGGGAGGACTTACCGGCGGTCACGGAACGGAACCTTCCCCACCGCCGTTACCGGAAGCCACCCGGGCGACTACGATGCGCTCGATTCACCGTGATCCGCGCCCGCCGCCGTCGGCAACCGGCCCGGCGGACGGGCCACTTCGCCCTGCCCCGCCGTGCCCCCCGTCCTGCCTCAGCCCCGCGCCCCCGAGGACCCGCCATGCGCACCACCACGAACAGAGGGCTCCAGCCCAACGTCCTCGGTACCTTCGACACGATCGTGATGGCCGTCGCCGGCAGCGCCCCCGCCTATTCGCTGGCCGCCACCACCGCCGTCCTCTTCGGCGCGGTCGGCCTCGCCGGGCCCGCCGCCCTGCTCTACTGCGCGATACCGATGCTCGGCATCGTCCTGGCGTACGCCCGCCTCGGCCGCATCGACGTCAACGCCGGTGCCGGATACTCCTGGGTGGGCCGCACGCTCCACCCCTTCCTCGGCTTCCTCTCCGGCTGGGCGCTCGTCTTCGCCGCCACCGTGTTCATGGTGGCCGGTTCGCTGCCCGCCGGCTCCCTCACGCTCTCCCTGATCGACGCGGACCTCGCCGCGAACACCCCGCTCGCCGCGGCCGTCGGCGCCGGCTGGTTCCTGATGATGCTGCTCGTCGTCCTGGGCGGCGCCCGGCTCACCGTACGGGCACAACTCGTGATGTCCGGCGTCGAGATGCTGATCCTGCTCGGCTTCGTGCTCGCCGCCGTCGCGCACCGGGGCCGGGCCACCGCCTTCGACTGGTCCTGGTTCGCCCTCGACAACTTCCACGGGCCCGAGGGCTTCGCCGCCGGGGCGCTGATCGCCGCGTTCTACTACTGGGGCTGGGACGTCACCAGCAACCTCAGCGAGGAGACCCGCGACAGCCGGCGCACCGCCGGACTCGCCGCGCTCGTCGGCGTCGGCTTCGTCTTCCTCCTCTTCGAGGCCTTCACCGTCGCCGTCAACGTCCTGCTGAGCGCCGAGGAGATCCGCGCCGCGGGACCCAACGTCCTCGCCGTCCTCGGCCAGGAGATCTGGCCCGGCGTCGGCGGCAAGCTGCTCGTCGTGGCGGTCCTCCTGTCCACCGTCGCCACCCTGGAGACCACCCTCCTCCAGGTCACCCGCTCGCTCTTCGCGATGGGCCGCGACCGGACCCTGCCCGCCGCGCTCGGCCTCGTGCACCGCCGCTGGAACACCCCGTGGGTCGCCATCGCCGCCGTCGGCGGCGCCGCCCTCCTGATGTTCTGCGCGGCCGCGGCCGCCGGCTCCGTGCAGCGGATCCTCAGCGACGCCGTCGCCGCGATCGGCCTCCAGATCGCGTTCTACTACGGCCTCGCGGGCATCGCCGCCGTCGTCGCGTACAAGTCGGTCCTGTTCCGCTCCGTACGGAACCTGGTCCTCGGCGGCCTCTGGCCGCTGCTCGGCTCCGCCTTCATGCTCTGGGCCTTCGCCGAATCGCTCGGCGAACTCTCCAGGACCGCCGTCACCATCGGCCTCGGCGGACTCCTCCTCGGCGTGGTCCCGCTGCTCGTGTACTGGCGGAAGGGCAGCGACTACTACCGCCCCGCCCGCCTGGACGCGGTCCGCGCGCTCGCGGCGGCGGAGGGCTCGACCCCGGCCACGCGCCCGCGTACGGGAACCCGCGACAAGAACTACGCAACGGATTTCTGACGACCCCTCTCTTCCACACCGAGCGACTTCTGACGGCAGCCGAACCCGAAGGAGGCCCCCGATGGCCGTACGCCGCCGCCTCGCGCGCCCGGCACGTCCGGAGCGCTTCGCGCCCGACTTCGACCCGGACTTCGGGGACCGCGCGCTGACCGAGGCGCGCCACGACATCGTCATCGGCCGCTGGCAGGGCGTACGGGACCTGCTCGGCGCCACCGGTACGGACTGGGCGCGCCGCACCCACCGGCTGCGGCTCCTCTCGCACGCCGCCGCGGGCAGCTCCACCGTCGAGACCTGGCGGGCCGCCGAACCCGGAAACCCCGACGCCGCGGTCCTGCGGGCCGCGACCGAGGTCGTACGGGTCTTCGACGCGGCCATCGCGGCCGGCCGGGGCGCCACCCTCGAACGGGGCCGGATCGACGCCGCCGTCGACGCCTGCCGGGGCGCGGCCGAGGCCGCACCGGCCGACCCGATGCCGTGGGTGTCCCTGCTGTCGGTGGCCCGGCTGTACGACGGCGGGGTGCCGCGCCGGGAACTGCGCCACTGGTTCGACGAGTTGCGGCGCCGCGACCCGTACAACACCGAGGGCCACATCCAGGTGCTGCGCTACTGGTCGGCGCGGTGGCACGGCACCCACGGCAGCATGTACGACTTCGCCCGCGACGCGGCGGGCGTGGCACCGCCCGGCTCGCCGCTGCCGGTCCTCGTGCAGGTGGCCCGCGTCGAGGAGTACCGGTACATCGCGGACGGCGCGCTCGGCCGGGGCCCGGTGCGCGGCTTCGACCAGCACTGGAAGCACGAGCTGGCCGTCACGGAGCTGCGCCGCACCCACGCGCGCTGGATCGGCGGCCGGGACCCGGAGCGCCCGGTGGCACCCGAGGAGGTCGCCGACCTCAACTTCCTCGCGCACGCCGCCTGCTACGCGGGCCAGGTGGAGATCGCCCGGGAGCTGATGGGGATGCTCGGCAGACGGGCGGCGTGGGTGCCGTGGGCGTACACGGGCGACCCGGAGGAGCAGTTCACGCGGTTCAGGGAGGGCCTGGGAGTGGAGTAGTGACCCCACCCCCGGGCCCCTCCGCGCGTCAGACGCCGATGTCGCGGCCGTCCGTGCGCCACACGGCGACGACCGACGGGCGGACGATCTTGCCCGGGCCGTCCGGCCAGACGGAGGCGGGCTTCTCGACGGAGGCGCCGTCGACCTCGCCCGGGTGCTGCACCGAGACCAGGACGCGGCGGTCCTGGACGAGCGGGCCGCAGGTCTCGGCACCGGTCGGCACCGTCAGGAACTGCTTGAGCTCACCGCGCCGCTCGCCGCGCGTGGCGACGCCGAACAGGCCGTCGTGCGAGCCGAGCTGGTTGCCGTCGGTGGAGATCCACAGGTTGCCGTGCGGGTCGAAGGCCACGTTGTCCGGGCAGGAGATCGGGGAGACCTTCTCCTTGGGGAAGCCGGCGAAGTAGGTGGCCGGGTCGTTCGGGTCACCCGCGACCAGGAACAGACGCCAGGCGAAGCCGTCGGCCGACGGGTCGTCCCAGTGCTCGGCGAGCTCCAGGATCTGCCCGTGCTTGTTGAGGTTGCGCGGGTTGGCCTCGTCGGCGGGCGCCTTGCCGGCCTTGCCGCGGTCGGAGTTGTTGGTGAGCGCGACGTAGACGCGGCCGCTGCGCGGGGACGGCTCGACGTCCTCGGGCCGGTCCATCTTGGTGGCGCCGACCTTGTCACCGGCGAGACGGGTGAAGACGTACACCTCCTCGGCGGTCATGCCGGGGACGTGCGAGACGGCGCCGTCGGGGCCGGCCGTGGCGAGCGGGATCCACACGCCGGAGCCGTCGAACTCGCCGTCGTTCGGGAGCTTGCCGGTGCCGTCGATCTCGGCGGCGGGCGAGTCGCCGGTGAGCTTGGCGACGTAGAGCGTCCCCTCGTCGAGCAGGGTGAGGTTGTGCTCGTGGGCGGCCCGCGAGTTCCCCTTCTTCATCCGCTTGCTCGACACGAACTTGTAGAAGTAGTCGAACCGCTCGTCGTCACCCATGTAGACCGCCGGACGGCCGTCCTCGGTGAGGCGGGGCTGCGCGGCCTCGTGCTTGAAGCGGCCGAGCGCGGTGCGCTTGCGGGGCGTGGACTCCGGGTCGTACGGGTCGAGCTCGACGACCCAGCCGAAGCGGTGCACCTCGTTGGGCTCCTGCTTGAGGTCGAAGCGCTTGTCGAAGCGCTCCCACTTCCGCTCGGATGCCCCGGTGCCGACGCCGTACCGCTTGTCGGTGGCGCTCGACCCGTTGGCGAAGTACTGGTTGAAGTTCTCCTCGCCGTGGAGGGTGGTGCCCCACGGGGTGGTGCCGCCGGCGCAGTTGTTCAGCGTGCCGAGGACCGTGCGGCCGGTCGGGTCGACGGAGGTCCTCAGCAGGGCGCTGCCGGCGGCCGGCCCGGTGACCTCGAACTCGCTGGTGGTGTGCAGACGCCGGTTGAGGCGGTGGCGGATGACGGGCGTGAGCTTGCCCGTACGGTGCTCCTCCTGGACCACGACGACGGACAGGCCGTGCGCGGCCCAGGCCACCTCGACCTGCTCGCGGGTCGGGTCGGCGGCGTCGTACCCGCGGAACATGAGCACCTCGTCGGTGTACTCATGGTTGGCGACGAGGACCTGGCGGTCGTGCTCCCCGCGCAGCGGCAGCAGGGAGAGGAAGTCGTTGTTGTAGCCGAACTGGCCGGCCTGCGCCTTCGCGGTCTGGTTCTCCGAGTCGAAGGCGGGCGCGCCGCGGAGGATGGGCTCGCCCCAGCGGATGACCACGTTCTGCGCGTACCCGGCGGGGACGGTGACCCGGTCGTCGTTGTTGGGCGCGACCGGCGCGAAGCGGAGACCGCGGGCTCCGTCGGTGCGCTCCGGCCTGTGCGGCCACTGCGGGCGGGCCTCGGCCGCGGGGGCGTTCCCGAGGACGACGGCGCCACCGGCCGCGGAGGCGACCGTCACGACGGCGGCGGCGCGGAGCGCGGAGCGGCGGGAGAGCACGCCGGCTATGACGTCGCCGACGTACTCGTTGTCGCTGGTGTTGGGCACCTCGTGGAAGCAGGCGTCACCGCAGCGGAACCGGCAGGTGAGAGCGGAACGGCCGCCTCCGTGGGGGTTCGCGCTCAGCAGCGGCAGCAGTTTGCGCACTTCGTCCTCCTCCGGCGCACCACTGCGCCGACATGGTGTCGGATTCCTTCGGCGGCGACGCTATGTGCGCACATCTGCACAGGGACGGCGCCGGAGTGAACGCCGAATGAATGCACGGCAACCGGGGGCGACCGGGTCACCGGAGGGGGAGGGGGTGGCCGCTAACCTTACGTGTCCGCCCTGGCCAGGGATGAACGTCCCGAAACGCCCAGTACGGACATTCACACTGCACCCCCACTCATGCGAAAGGGTTCGCCCATGGGTATTCGGAGCATGCTGCGCAAGGTGTTCGGCCGGGACCGCGAGGAATCCCCGGCAACCTCCGTCCCGCCCCAGACGCGTGAGACCCCGGAGACGTCCACCCCGGAGACCCCGGAAGCCCGGGTCACCCCGGAGGCCGCGGCGCGCCGCGCGGCGGACGACCTGGTGGCGGCGTCCTTCGACAACCCGCACATCCCGAAGGCCCGGACGGCGGACCCGGAGGACGCGGTTACCGCCCCGGCGGCCGAGCCGGAGGGTGCGGTTGCCGCCCCGGCGGCCCAGGAGGAGCCGGAGCCCGAGGCCCCGGCAGCCGAGCCGGAGGCGGACGCCCCGGAGGGGGCGCAGGCCGAGGCCGACGCGACCCCGGCGGAGCCGGAGACGGCTGTTGCCGCGGACGCGGACGCGTCCGAACCCGCTCCGGAGGAGCAGGCGGAGACGGAGCCCGTGGCCCCGGCCGAGCCGGAAGCCGACGCCGCGGAGGCGCCGCAGGCCGAGGCTGACGCCCCGGCGACCGAGCCGGAGGCGGACACCTCGGAGGAGCCGCAGGCCGAGGCCACCGTCCCGGCGGCCGAGCCGGAAGCGGCCGTCGTCGAGGACGACGCGACCCCGGCGGAGCCGGAGACGGCCGTCACCGCCGACGCGGACGCGCCCGAACTCGCTCCGGAGGAGCAGGCGCCCGAGGCCCCGGCGGAGCCGGAAGCGGCCGTCGCCGCCGACGACACGACCCCGACCCAGCCGGAGGCCGACGCCGCCGACGAGCCGCAGGCCGAGGCCACCACCCTGGCGGAGCCGGAGACGGTCGTCGCCGACCACGCGGACACGTCCGAAGCCGCCGCTGAGCCGGAGGCCGCCGCCCCGGAGGAGCCGCAGGCCGAGGCCACCGTCCCGGCGGCCGAGCCGGAAGCGGCCGTCGTCGAGGACGACGCAACCCCGGCGGAGCCGGAGACAACCGTCACCGCCGACGCGGACGCGCTCGAACTCGCTCCGGAGGAGCAGGCGCCCGAGGCCCCGGCCGAGCCGGAAGTGGCCGTCGCCGCCGACGACACGACCGCGGCCCAGCCGGAGGGCGAGGTCACCGACCCGGTGGCCGAGCCGGAGGCTCAGCCCGTCGAGGTTCCGGCCGACGAGGCGCCGGCCGACGACGTTCAGGCCGACGAGGCGCCCGCCACCGGCGTGGAGGCCGTACCCGCGCTCTCCCTCGCCGCCGTCAAGGCCGCCGCCCCGCACCTCGCGGACGCGTACAAGGCCGCCGGGGCGCAGCTCAAGAAGCAGGGGCTCACGGGCGCGCGGGCCGCCGTGTACCTCGTCGTGGACCGGTCCGGGTCGATGCGCGGGTACTTCAAGGACGGCTCCGTGCAGCGGCTCGCCGAGCAGGTCACCGCGCTCGCGGCGCACCTCGACGAGGCCGCCACCGTGACGACCGTGTTCTTCTCGACGGACATCGACGGCACCGTCGACCTGGCTCCCGCCGACCTCACGCCCACCCGCGTCGAGGAGATCAACGGCACGCTCGGCCGCCTGGGCCGTACGAACTACCACCGGGCCGTCGAAGAGGTCCTCGCGCACCACGAGAAGAACGACCCGGCCCGCCCGGCACTCGTGGTGTTCCAGACGGACGGCGCGCCGGAGTCGAAGACGGCCGCCACGCAGGCGCTCGCCGAGGCCGCCGACCGCCCGCTGCACTGGCGGTTCGTGGCCTGGGGCGAGGAGGACAACAAGGCCTTCGACTACCTCCGGAAGCTCGACGGCACCCCCCGTACGGCGACGTACTTCGCGGGCCTGACCCCCGTCGAGACGGCGCACGCGGCGTTCTACCGGGGCCTGCTCGCCGGCCTGGAGTTCTAGACGGCCACGGTGGTGACGGTGACCGGCAGGGTCACCGTCACCACCAGCCCGCCGCCCTCCGCCGCACCCCGCGCCACGGCGCGTACCGCGCCCCCGTGCGCGAGGGCGATCGAGCGGACGATGGAGAGCCCGAGCCCCGCGCCGGGCCCCATCCGGTCCCGCCCCTCCCCGCGCCGGAAGGGTTCGAAGAGCCCGTCGACGTCGCCCTCGGGGACGACCGGCCCGGTGTTGACGACGGTGAGGACACCGGGCGCCTCGACCCGCACACGCACCTCGCCCCCCGGCACGTTGTAGGCGACCGCGTTCGCGACGAGGTTCCGTACGAGCTGTGCGAGCAGCACCCGGCTCCCCCGTACGACACCGCCGTCGCCCACCACGCACGCGCCCGCGTACTCCTCGTCGACGACGTCCCCGAGCGGCACGTCCTCGCGTTCGGCGAGCCCCCGCTCGCTCCGTGCGAGGAGCAGGAGGCCGTCGATGAGGCGCTCGCTGCGAAGGTTGCTGTCGAGCAGGATCTGTCGCACGTCGCAACTGTCGTCGAGACCCACCTGGATCGCGGCGCGCTGGGTGGCGAGCGGGGTGCGCAGCTCGTGGGAGGCGTTGGCGATGAACCGGCGCTGGCTGTCGAACGCGGTCTCCAGGCGCCCGAGCAGCGCGTCGATCGTGTCGCCGAGTTCCTTGAGCTCGTCGTCGGGCCCGCGCACGTCGAGCCTCTCGTCGAGGCCGGAGAGCCGCCGGGCCCGGGCGGTCATCTCGTGGACGGGCCGCAGGACGCGCCCGGCGGTCCACCACCCCACCACGACCGCGCCACAGGCGATGACGAGCAGGGACATGCAGGACCACATGAGCATCTGCTGGCCGGCGGCCCGGCTGATGTCGTCGCCGATCTCGTACGCCTCGACGACGGCGACGTCGTCGGCGCGGGCGACGATCGCGTCCGTGTCGGCGTCCGTGCCGGCTCTGACCAGCAGGTTCACCACGAGCAGCAGGACGGCGCCGAGGACCAGGAAGACACCGCCGTAGACGAGGGCGATGCGGGTGCGGATGGTGGACCCGGCACCGAGGAAGGACTCGCTCACCACGGGCTCGCTCACAGCACGTACCCCACGCCCTGGACGGTCCGGACGAGCGCCGGGTCGCCGAGTTTCCCCCGCAGCTTGCTCATGCAGACGCGTACGGCGCCGGTGAAGGGGTCGGCGTGGGCGTCCCAGGCGCGTTCGAGGAGCTCCTCGGCGGAGACGGCGGCGCCGTCGGCCTCCAGGAGGATCTGGAGGACGGAGAACTCCTTGGGGGAGAGGTCGAGGTCCCGCCCGTCGCGGGTGGCGGTCCGCCGGGCGGTGTCCATGACGAGGCCGTCGCGCTCCAGGAGCGGGGGCAGGGCGGGCCGGGCGGAGCGCCGCCGGAGGGCGCGGACGCGGGAGACGAGCTCGGGGAAGTCGAAGGGTTTCCCGAGGTAGTCGTCGGCGCCGAGGTCGAGGCCCTGGACGCGGTCCTCCACGGCGGAGGAGGCGGTGAGCATGAGGATCCGGGTGGGGGAGGCGGCGGCGACGAGCTGCCGGGCCACGTCGTCGCCGTGGACGCGGGGCAGATCGCGGTCGAGGACGAGGACGTCGTAGGGGCTGGGCGCGGCACCGTCGTACGCGGGCAGGCCGAGCAGTTCCAGGGCGTCGTCGCCCGCATGGACGGTGTCGACGGCGAAGCCGGCCCGCCGCAGGCCGGTGGCGAGGAGCGCGGCGAGGTCGCGCTCGTCCTCGGCTACGAGTACACGCATGCCGCTCATCATCCACACCCCCCGGTTTATGGATGTGAGTGGATCTACGTCCGACCGTTAGGATTTCGACCATGGCGGCCACTGGATCCGAGAAGCAGGGGGCGAAGGCGTTCTACGTCACGACCCCCATTTACTACGTCAACGACGCTCCTCACCTGGGCCACGCCTATACGACCGTCGCAGGCGACGTGCTCACGCGCTGGCACCGTCAGCGCGGCGAGAAGGTGTGGTACCTCACCGGCACGGACGAGCACGGTCAGAAGATCATGCGCACGGCCGAGGCGAACGACGTCACGCCCCAGGCCTGGTGCGACAAGCTCGTCGAGGAGGCGTGGAAGCCCCTCTGGGAGCACCTGAACATCGCGAACGACGACTTCATCCGCACCACGCAGAAGCGTCACACCGACCGCGTCCAGGAGTTCGTGCAGGACCTGTACGACAAGGGCGAGATCTACAAGGGCGGGTACGAAGGCCCGTACTGCGTGGGCTGTGAGGAGTACAAGCTCCCCGGCGACCTCATCGAGGCCGAGGACGGCACGAAGCTGTGCCCGATCCACAAGAAGCCGGTGGAGATCCTCAAGGAGGAGAACTACTTCTTCAAGCTGAGCGAGTACGGCCCGAAGCTCCTGGAGTTCTACGAGGCGAACCCGGGCTTCATCCAGCCGGAGTCGGCGCGCAACGAGGTCGTGAACTTCGTCAAGCAGGGGCTGCAGGACCTCTCCATCTCCCGTTCCACGTTCGACTGGGGCATCCCGATCCCGTGGGACGAGAAGCACGTCATCTACGTGTGGGTCGACGCGCTCCTGAACTACGCGACGGCCGTCGGCTACAACGAGAACCCGGCGAAGTTCGCGGAGACGTTCCCGGCCAACGTGCACCTGGTCGGCAAGGACATCCTGCGCTTCCACGCGGTGATCTGGCCGGCCATGCTGATGGCGCAGGGCCTGCCGGTCCCGGGCAGGGTCGCGGCCAACGGCTGGCTGATGGTCGGCGGCGAGAAGATGTCGAAGTCGAACCTGACGGGCATCAAGCCGCAGGACCTGACCTCGCACTTCGGCGTGGACGCCTACCGCTGGTACTTCCTGCGGGCGATCGCCTTCGGCAGCGACGGCTCGTTCTCGTGGGAGGACTTCTCCGCCCGCTACACCTCCGAGCTGGCCAACGACTACGGCAACCTCGCCTCGCGCGTCGCGGCCATGGTCGGCAAGTACTTCGGCGGCGAGCTGCCGGCCTCGACGGCCGACGGTGACGCGGAGAAGGCGATCCAGGACGGCCTGGCCAAGGCGGTCGCGACGGCCGACCTGAAGATCGGCGAGGAGCTGGACTTCCAGGGCGGCATCCTGGCGATCTTCGACTTCGTGAAGCAGGTCAACGGCTACATCACGGAGCAGGAGCCGTGGAAGGTCGCGAAGGACGAGAGCGAGGAGGGCCGCGCCCGTCTCGCCACGATCCTGTACACGGCCGCCGAGTCGCTCCGCGCCGTCGCGGTCCTGCTGAACCCGATCATGCCGGAGACCTCGCAGGCCCTCTGGGACTCGCTGGGCGCCGAGGCGTCCCTGGGTGCCCTGGCCACGCAGCCGGTCCAGTCCTCCGCCATGTGGGGACAGCTGCCGGCCGGCGCGACGGTGACGAAGGGCGCGGTGCTGTTCCCGCGCCTGGAGGAGCCGAAGAAGGACTGACGCAACGCCGAAGGCCGCCGTCTCCGCTCTGCGGGGACGGCGGCCTTCTCGTTTCTCCACGGTCACCAGGTGAGGACGAGGGCGGCGACGGCGGGCGCCATGTAGACGAGCGGGAAGGGCGCGTGGCCGTAGGCGCGGGCCCGCAGCACGGTGATCACCGCGCCGGTGAAGTACAGGATGAGCCCGATGGCGGCGAGGGTCCCGATGACGGGGACGTAGAACCCGACGATGAGCCCGGCGCCCCCGGCGGCCTTGGCGGCCCCGAGCCAGTTCCACCAGGCCTGCGGCACGCCGTACTGGGCGAGGGGCTCGACGACGAACTTCGCCCGGAAGAAGATCGAGGCTCCGGAGAAGCCGGCCATGAACGCGGCGACGGCGGTGACGACGATGGCGGTGGTGGACATCTCGGCGAACATCTCGGCTCCTTCGGCCTTTCCCGTATCCGCCTCGACCGAGCCGGACACTGCACTGACGGAGCCGGAACGGGATGTGTGACAGCCCGCGCGACGAAACTTCAGTGGACCCGGTTCGGCATGTGCCAAGAGCCCGGGACCGAGGGATCCGGGCTCTTCACACGTGTGGGTTACGGGATCAGCCGGCCGTCGCGTACGAGACGAAGCCCGCCCAGGCACCGGGCAGGAACGCGAGCTGCGGGCCGCCGAGGCACTTGGAGTCGCGGACATGGACGGTGGCGGGGGTGGTGGCGACCTCGACGCAGGAGTCGCCCTCGTTGCCGTCGCTGTAGCTGCTCTTGCGCCAGGCGACCTCGACGCACGACTCGCCGTCGGTGCCGCCGCTGTAGCTGCTCTTGAACCACGCCAGTTCGGAGGCATTCCCGGCGGAGGCCTTGTGGATCATGTCTCTCCCAGCAGTTGCTCGATGAACGCCAGCGACTCCCTCGGCGAGAAAGCCTGCGCCCGGATGGTGCCATATCGCAGCTCAAGGATGCGCAGCTGCTTGGGATCGGTGATCGGCCGCCCGCTGAACGCGCCGTCGGAGCGCCCCACGGCCGTACCGTCCGGGAACTTCAGCAGCTCGATCCGGCCGTCCAGTCCCGGGTGGGCCTCAGTGTTCGTGGGCATGGCCTGAAGCGTGACGTTGCGCAACCGCCCCACCTCCAGCAGATGTTCGAGCTGCCGTCGCCAGACCATTGTGCCCCCCACCTGTCGACGCAACGGTGCCTCTTCCAACACGAAATGAATCGACGGAGCCGGGTCCCTCTCGAAGACCGACTGCCGGGCCACACGAGCGGCCACCATGCGCTCCACATCGTCCGGCGAGTACGGAGGCTGCGCCGCCTCGATCACGGCCCTTGCGTGCTCCGGCGTCTGCAGCAGACCGGCGATGATGTTGCACTCGTACACCCCGATCTCCACCGCCGTACCCTCCATCTTCGCCAACGCCCGCACCTTCTTCGGGTACCGGACCTTCGCCACGTCCTCCTTCATCGCCGAGAGCAGGCCACCCGCCCCCAGTACCTCGTCCGCCTTGTCCAGGAACTCGGGGCGCGGGATCCGCTTGCCGCTCTCGATCTTGTAGATGAGGTCTTCGCCGTAGCCGGTGGCCGTTCCCAGCTCGGCGGCCCGCATCCCCACCGACTCCCTCCGCAGCCTCAGCTGCCGACCCACGGTGGCGACCACGGCCACGCCCCAGTCGTCGTCCGGGTCGACCTCCCACCCCGGTTCGTCCGCCTCGGTCTTGAGCCGCTGTGCCGCACCATCCACCGACATACCGCACCCTTCCCTCGCCCCTTCGTGGCGCGACGCCCCTACCCGTGAAGAGGGTCCGGACAGCCCGGACAGCAGTGGACAAGCGCCGGACAGTCACCGTACGCATCGACGCCGTCACTGTTCACGCTAGGCGAGGGCCGCCACGCTCGGTGACGTGAATCAGAAGAACACCACCCAAGTACCCCTCTCACCAGCGCACTTCGGTGTCCTCCTCTCGCCCACCCCTCGTGGGGCCCGTCTCGCGCGGCTGCTCGCGGTGGAGTGGCTCCGGGACAGGGAGTTGCCGTACGGCGTGACTGAGGGGGCGACCCAGGTCGTCGCCGAACTGGCCGCGAACGCGGCGACGCACGGCCGGGTCGCCGGCCGGAGTTTCCGGCTCGTCCTGCAGTCGCGACCGGACACCCTCCGGATCGAGGTGGCGGACACCCGGGGCGAGGACCTCCCGCGCATCCAACCGGCCTGCCCCGGGGGCGACTCCGGGCGCGGGCTGCTCCTCGTCGAGGCGCTGGCCGACCGATGGGGCGTCGAGCTCGGTCCCGTGCCCCGGAAGGCCGTCTGGGCCGAACTCGACCTGCCACGCCCCTGACCTGCACGAAGGGTTGGTTCACCGAATCCCGCGAATCCGGTCTCCGGTCGGCTGGACGGTCTCCCAAGAAACGACCACCGGGAGAAAGAAACCGAACCAAACCCCACCCCTCCTCCCACTCACGCCCGTCTCACTCGCGAGGGTGAATATGCCCAACTCAGCTGGCTTTGGGGTGGGTTGCTTGATCTACGCTCTGCCCAACCGATCCGGACGCAGACATGCGTCGGCCCTCGCCGGGACGGCAATCCCAATGCGAGGGCCTGACCACCAAGGAAGTAAGCCCCTTCCCGATGGATGAAGAAAACCGTAGCGCCCAGGCGCCCGCCCTGTCCCGTAACGGGGCCAAGAACCACCCTTCCCGGGGTACTTCCTGCGGAGTGGTGCACGAGAACACCCGCCACGCCACTCACTTCACGGTGGTCGGCAACCACCTCGCACAGCACGCGGAGCTCTCGCTGACGGCGATCGGACTCGCGACCCACATCCAGTCGCTGCCGGCCGGATCGCCCGTGGACATCAGGTCGCTGGCCCGGCGCTTCCCGGAGGGCACGACACGGATCGCCGCCACCCTCCGCGAACTGGAGGCCCACGGCTACCTGCGCCGCACCAAAGAACGCACGGCGGCCGGTCGGGTCGTGACCCGCACGGTCTCCTGCAACCGCCCGGGCCGCACGGGCGGCGGCCCGCGACGCACGAGCGCCCCCTCGCCCCGTCCCGCCAAGGGTGACGGCCCCCCTCCGAGGCCCGAGGCGGAGCCTCCACCACGACGGCGCGAGCAGCGCGAACCCCGCCGACGGGCCGCCCTGCCGGCCGTTCCGCAACCCGCCTACCCCACCCCTGACCTGCTCCGGACGGCCATCGGCATCCTCTCCGGCCTCCGACACGCGGATCCCCGCCTGCTGATCTCCGAGAGCGACGCCGAGCACCTCGCACCAGGCGTCGTCACCTGGCTGGAACGCGAGTTCACCCCGGAGTCCGTCCACCGCGCCCTCACCACCACCCTCCCCCCGGAACCCCTCCACCGCCCCGCCGCCCTCCTGGCCCACCGGCTGACGGCCCAACTACCGCCCCTGCCGCCGTTCCGTCCGCCTGAGCAGCCTTCCGTCCGGCACCCCCTCCACAACTGCGACACCTGCGACCGCGCCTACCGGGGCCCGGAACCGGGCGCGTGCAACGACTGCCAAGCGGAGGAATCCCATCGTCAGCGCACCCCATGAGGCGATGCACCGGATCTTCCGGCACGACCCCCGACTGTTCAGCCGTCTTTCCGACCTGCTCGGACTTTCTCTCCCGCCCCCGATCGAGATCTCTCTCCTGCCCACCGACCTGACCGAGGCGAGTCCGGTCGAACGAAGAGTGGACACCCTCCTGCGGCTCGACACAGAGAGGGACGGCTCTCTCCTCCTCGCCATCGAGGCGCAGGGAAAGAAGGACCCGGCCAAACCGGCGAGCTTGGCGTACTACACCGCCTACCTGTGGACGAAGTACCGGCTTCCGACGGCGCTGCTGGTCGTGTGCCAGGACCGGGGCACCGCCGAATGGGCCGGTCGGCCCGTGGCCAGCGGGCCGCCGCACATGCCCACCCTCACCGTTCAGCCCATCGTCGTCGGCCCCCACAACATGCCGGTGATCACCGATCCGGCAGAGGCCCGGGCCGACCTGGCACTGGCCACTCTGTCGGCCCTCACGCACGCGGGCGATCCGGACATCGGTGCCATACTGAAAGCCCTGTCCAGCGCGCTGCGGGACGTCCCCGAGGACGTCGCGGACCCGATCATCGAATTCACCGCTCAGGGGCTGGGCAACCGCCCTGCCAGAGAAGTCTGGAGGAATCTGGTGGCCGTGGACCTCTCCTTCTACACCTCCTACCTGTCCGAAGAGCTCCGGGACGAAGGCCGAGCCCAGGGCAATGCGGACGCCATACTGATCGTGCTGGAGCAGCGTGGACTCGCGGTGTCCGACTCCGTGCGGGAGCGGGTCGAGGGCTGCAACGACCCCGAGACGCTGCGCCGGTGGCTCGTACGCGCCGTCACCGTCGCCACCGCCGAGGCGATCTTCGCGGAGGACGACGCGTAGCCATCGCGGCTCACACACATCAGAAGGGCCCGGAACCCCTGGGGATTCCGGGCCCTTCCGGCCATCAAAGAACTCCTACCGCGCCGCGTCCGGGTGGACCGCGTCCGTGATGTCCGTGGTCTTCTTCTCGACCGGCTTGCGGAGCTGGATGTTCAGCTCGCGCAGGCGGGACTCGTCCAGCTCCGTCGGGGCGCCCATCAGGAGGTCCTGGGCGTTGCCGTTGAGCGGGAAGGCGATCGTCTCGCGGATGTTGGGCTCGTCGGCGAGGAGCATCACGATGCGGTCGACGCCCGGGGCGATGCCACCGTGCGGCGGGGCGCCGTACTCGAAGGCGCGGAGCATGCCCGCGAACTCGGACTCGACGGTCTCGCGGGAGTAGCCCGCGATCTCGAAGGCCTTGAACATGATCTCGGGCTCGTGGTTGCGGATCGCGCCCGAGGAGAGCTCGATGCCGTTGCAGACGATGTCGTACTGCCAGCCGAGGACGTCCAGCGGGTCCTGGGTCTCCAGGGCCTGGAGGCCGCCCTGCGGCATGGAGAACGGGTTGTGCGAGAAGTCGATCTTGCCGGTCTCCTCGTCCCGCTCGTACATCGGGAAGTCGACGATCCACGCGAAGCGGAAGACGTTCTCCTCGAACCGGCCGGCGCGCTTGGCGGCCTCGACCCGGACCGGGCCCATGATCTTGGAGACCTCGTCGAACTCGCCGGCGCCGAAGAAGACGGCGTGACCGGGCTCCAGGCCCAGACGCTCGGCGAGGACCTTGACGTTCTCCTCGGTGAGGAACTTGGCGATCGGGCCGGTGAGGGCGTTGCCCTCGCCGACGCGGACCCAGGCCAGGCCCTTCGCGCCGAGGGAGACCGCGAAGTCGCCGAGCTGGTCGAAGAACTTGCGCGGCTGGTCACCGGTGTTCGGGACGGCGAGCGCGCGGACGTGCTTGCCGGCGAAGGCCTTGAACTCGGAGTTCTCGAAGACGTCGGTGAGGTCGACGAGTTCGAGGTCGGTGCGCAGGTCCGGCTTGTCGTTGCCGTACTTGAGCATCGACTCGCGGAACGGGATCCGCGGGAACGGGGAGGTGACGTGGCGGCCGCCGCCGAACTCCTCGAAGAGCTCCGTCATGAGCTTCTCGATCGGCTGGAAGACGTCCTCCTGCTCGACGAAGGACATCTCGACGTCGAGCTGGTAGAACTCGCCCGGCGAACGGTCGGCGCGGGCGTCCTCGTCGCGGAAGCAGGGCGCGATCTGGAAGTACCGGTCGAAGCCGGAGATCATCAGCAGCTGCTTGAACTGCTGCGGCGCCTGCGGCAGCGCGTAGAACTTGCCCGGGTTCAGGCGGGACGGGACGACGAAGTCGCGGGCGCCCTCGGGGGAGGTCGCGGCGAGGATCGGGGTCGCCATCTCGTTGAAGCCGAGGGCCACCATCTTGGAGCGGATGGAGGCGATGACGGCGGAGCGCAGCATGATGTTGCGGTGCATGCGCTCGCGGCGCAGGTCGAGGAAGCGGTACTCCAGGCGCCGCTCCTCGTTGACGCCGTCGTCGGCGTTGATGGTGAAGGGGATCTGCTTGGCGGCGCCCAGGACCTCGACCTCGAGGGCCTCGATCTCGATCTCGCCGGTCGGCAGCTCGGGGTTGACGTTCTCCGCGCCGCGGGAGACGACCTTGCCGTCCACGCGGACGACGGTCTCCTTCGTCAGCTTGTCGAGCACCTCGGCGGCGGGGGTGCCGGGCCGGGCGACGAGCTGCGTGATGCCGTAGTGGTCGCGCAGATCGATGAAGAGGATGCCGCCCAGGTCGCGCCGATTGTGCAGCCAGCCGCTCAGCCGGACGTCGGTGCCGACGTCAGAGGCGCGGAGCTCGCCGCAGGTGTGGGACCTGTACCGATGCATCGTCGTTCATCCAGTCTTCGGGATCTCGGGTGAGGGACGCCGCCCTGTGGCCCCTGTCACGGATGTCACAGGACACGAGGGCAGACCCACCCAGAGTACCGGCCGGGCCAAGATCGGATTTCGAATACTCTCGGTGGCGACCTGCTGTCCGATATTCATAAAGTGGGGCAATGCGCACCGAGGACGTCCTGGCCGCGATCGCGACCGGCCTGTGGCGCTGGGACAACGCGTCCGGGATCGTCACGCTCGACGCCGAGGCCGCCCGGCTGCTGGGGCTGCCCGCCGAACCCGTGCGGCTCACCGAGGCGGCCGTACGGTCCCGCTTTCATCCGGTCGACTGGAACGAGATCGACGGGGTCGTCAACCTCGCCGTGGCCGAGGGCACCCTCGCCGAGGCCCGGCTGCGGATCATGGACGAGCACGGACGGGTCCTCCGTACCGTACGGAGCAGGTCGAAGCCGCTCATCGAGGGGAACGACTACCAGCTGGTCGGCACCCTCCAGGAGGTCGCCGAGCAGCTGCCCGGCACCGCCGCCCGCACCCCCATCACCGGCGACTGGCGCCGCTCCCGGGAGGCCTTCCTCCTCGACGCGGGGCGGGCACTCGCCGAGGCGCGGTCGACGGCCGAGGTGCTGCGCGTGGCGGCCTCCCTGTCGATGCCCGGATTCTCTCCGGACGGGCTCGCCGTCTTCGGCGTGGCGGGCGAACGGCTGACGGTGATCGGCCACCACGGGCACAGCGAGGGCGACGAGGGGCCGTTCACGTCGATGTCGCTGGACACGGACTATCCGGCGGCCGAGGTCGCACGGACCGGGCGCGCCATCTACCTCCCGACGCCCGAGGAGTACCTGCGCCGCTTCCCCATGACCTGGCCGCTCGCCCAGCGCTTCGGGCGCCGCTCCTGGGCCTTCGTGCCGCTGGTCGTCGCCGGGCGGACGATGGGCGCCTGGATGGCGGCCTTCAAGCACCCGGTGGCGTTCACTCCCGACGAGCGTTCGGTGCTGACGACGGTCGCGCGGATGCTCGCGCAGGCCCTCGCACGCGCGGGCGTGGCCGAGTCCGAGCGCGAGCTGTCGCTCGGCCTCCAGCGGACGATGATGCCGGTCCTCGGGCCGGGCATCCCCGGCATCCAGGTCGCCGCGCGGTACGTGCCGACCGGCGGCGGGCTCCAGGTCGGCGGCGACTGGTACGACATGATCCGGCTGCCCGGCGGCACCTCCCGCACCGGCGGGCGCGGCGCGGGCCGGATCGCCCTCGTCATCGGCGACGTGCAGGGGCACGACGTGCGGGCGGCCGGTCTGATGGGGCAGCTGCGGATCGCCCTGCGCGCGTACGCCTCCGAGGGCCACCGCCCGGACGCGGTCCTCTCGCGCGCCTCCCGCTTCCTCTACGGGATCACCGACGGGGACGACGGGGAGGAGAGCGGCGGGCCCCGCTTCGCGACCTGCCTCTATCTGGAGGTCGACCTGGAGACGGGCACGGTCGACATCGCGCGGGCGGGGCATCCGGACCCGGCGGTACGGATGAACGACGGAACGGTTCTGCTGCGGCCCACGGCCGGCGGGCTGCCCCTCGGCATCGACCCCGACACGGACTACCCCACCACCCGGCTCACCCTGGACCCCGGCGAGACCCTGATGATCTGCACCGACGGGCTCCTGGAGACCGGCGGGCACGACCTGGACAGCGGCTGGGAGCGGGTCAGGGAGCTCCTGGAGTCCCACGACGGCGAGGATCTGGAGCGGCTCGCCGACGCCCTGGTGGAGGCCGTCCACGGCCCCGGCTCGCACCACACGACGGGTCCGCTCGCCGACCGCCGCGAGGACGACATCGCCGTCCTGCTGCTCTCCCGGCGGCCCGCCGGCACCGTCCGGGAGGCCCCGCGCCGCACCCTGATGACGATCGCCCAGGCCGAGCCGGAACGGATCGCCGAGGCGCGCCAGCAGGTCCGGCAGCTGCTGCACGACTGGTCGGACGAGGACCAGCTCGACTCGGCGGTCCTGATGGTCTCCGAGATGGTCACGAACGTCCTCGTCCACACCGACGGCGACGCGCTCCTGGTGGCGGAGGTGGCCTGCGGCGAGAAGGCGCGGCGGCTGCGCGTGGAGGTCTCCGACGGGAGCGACGAGCTGCCCCACAAGCGGCATCCGGGCGAGATGGCGTCGAGCGGACGCGGCCTGGTCCTGATGGAGATGCTGGCGGACGCGTGGGGCGTCGACCCGCGGGGCGAGGGCAAGGCGATCTGGTTCGAGCTGAACGAGACCCCCACGGGGGACGCCTGCCGCGCGTAGGCGGGCGCCGCCGGACGGGCGGGCCCCGGACCTCCGGAGGACACTGGTCTCGTACGGCCGCCGGGGGGACCACGGAGTACGCCATGGACACGCACAAGGTCGGCAGCGACACCACGGTGATCGCCGACAGTCTCGAAGCCCCGGGCGTCGGGCACATCCCCGCCAACGCCTACGTCCTCACCGCCGCCGAGCCCGTGGTCGTGGACACCGGGCTCTCGGTCGAGGACCGCGACTTCGTCGCCGCGCTCGGCGGCGTCATGGACCCGGCCGACGTGCGCTGGATCTGGCTCACCCATCCCGACCGGGACCACACCGGCGGGATCTTCGACCTGCTCGACGCCGCCCCACGCGCGCGCGTGATCACGACCTTCCTCGGCATGGGCATCATGATGACCGAGCGGCCGCTGCCCCTGGACCGGGTGTACTTCCTCAACCCCGGCGAGTCCCTCGACGTCGGCGACCGCACGCTGCACGCCTTCCGTCCGCCGCTCTTCGACAACCCGGCGACCGTCGGCTTCTACGACGACCGCACGCGGATCTGCTTCAGTTCCGACTGCTTCGGCGGCCCGATGCCGAGCGCCGAGATCGCGGAGAGCGGGCACGCGAGCGACCTGAAGCCGGAGGAGCTGCAGCGGGCCCAGCTGCTCTGGGCGACGCTCGACAGCCCGTGGGTGCACCTCGTGGACCCGGAGAAGTACCGGGCGACGCTCGCGCCGCTGGCCGAGATGAACCCGGAGATCGTGCTGTGCACGCACCTGCCGCCGGCCGTGCGGATGACCGACCGGATGCTGCGGACGATCGCGGGCGCTCCGGACGCCGACCCGTTCGTGGGGCCGGACCAGGCGGCGCTGGAACAGATGCTGGCCTCGTTCGAGCCGGGCGGGCTGACCGCGGCCTAGGGTTCCTCGTTCGAGCCGGGCGGGCCGGCCCCGGCCTGGGGTTTCTCCTCCGAGGGCGGTGGTGGTGTCCCGTACCGCGTCCGCAGTTCCCCCAGGATCCCCGTCGCCGCCGCCGTCAGCGGTACGGCGAGCAGCATGCCCAGGACGCCCGCGACGGACGCCCCGGCGGTGATCGCGAGCATCACGACGGCCGGGTGCATCTGCACGGTCCGGCTCTGGACCATGGGCTGGAGGACGTTCCCCTCGAGGACCTGGACCGCGAGGACGATGCCGAGGACCCAGAGCGCGATGACGAAGCCCCGGTCGGCGAGGGCGACGAGGACGGCGACGGCGCCGGAGAGGAAGGCGCCGAGGTACGGGATGTAGGCGGTGACGAAGACGAGCGCGGCGAGCCCGACCGCGCCGGGCACGTCGAGGACGACCAGGCCGATGCCGATGAGGACGGCGTCGACGAGGGCCACGAAGGTGGTGCCGCGCATGAAGCCCTCGACGGCCTCGAAGGCGCGGCGCGCCATGGCCTCGACGAGGTCGCCGGTGGTGCGGGGGGCGAGGGAGCGCAGGGCGCCGGCGACCCGGTCGGAGTCCTTCAGGAAGAAGAAGATGAGGAGCAGCGCGAGGACGGCGGTGGCGAGCATCTGGCCGACGATGCTGACGCCGCTGATGACCCCGGAGGCCGCGGTCCCGCCGAACTTCTCCAGGAGGACCTTGGCGTTCTTCGCGAGGTCGTCGAGGGAGGTCCCGGCCGCGCCGAAGTGCTTCGCGATGTCGAGGGCGGCCTGCCGGAGCGAGGCGACGATCTGGTCGCCGGTGTCGATGAGGGCGAGGACGACGATGTACGTGGCACCGCCGACGACCACGAGGACGGCGACGACGGTGAGCGCCGCGGCGAGCCCCTTGCCGACCTTCATCCGCAGCAGGCGCCGGTAGAGCGGCCCGAGGAGGGCGGTGCCGAGGATCGCGAGCAGGGCGGGGGTGACGGCCGTCTTGAAGACGACGCAGAGCCAGATGAAGACGGCGGCGACCCCGGCGGCGAGGAGCAGGACGACGCACCAGGCGGCGAACCGGCGGGCGGGTTCGGGGAGGAGGGGCGCTCGGCTCGTCTGCACCCGACCACCGGACCACGCCCGTCGGCGCGTCGTCGCGCGCTGACGGGCCGTACGGGTGACGGCCCGTCAAGCGGCGTACGGGCGGGTGTTACTCGCCCATGCCGTGGACCGCCGGGATCGTGCCGAGGCGGCCCGCCTGGAAGTCCTCGAAGGCCTGGCGCAGTTCGGCCTGGGTGTTCATGACGAACGGGCCGTAGTGGGCCATGGGCTCGCGGATCGGCTGCCCGCCGAGGAGGACGACCTCCAGGTCCGGGGTGTTGCCGTCCTGCTTCTCGTCGGCGCGGACGGTGAGCGCGCCGCCCTTGCCGAAGACGGCGGTCTGGCCGGTGTGGACCGGCCGCCGGTCCGTGCCGACGGTGCCGCGGCCGGCGAGCACGTACGCGAGACCGTTGAAGTCCTCGCGCCAGGGCAGGCTGATCTCGGCGCCGGGGCGCAGGGTGGCGTGGATCATCGTGATCGGGGTGTGGGTGACGCCGGGGCCCTCGTGGCCGTCGAGCTCGCCGGCGATGACGCGGAGCAGCGCGCCGCCGTCCGGGGTGGTGAGGAGCTGGACCTGGCCGCCGCGGATGTCCTGGTAGCGGGGGGCCATCATCTTGTCGGAGGCGGGGAGGTTCACCCAGAGCTGGAGGCCGTGGAAGAGGCCGCCGCTGACGACGAGGGACTCCGGCGGGGCCTCGATGTGGAGGAGGCCGGAGCCGGCGGTCATCCACTGGGTGTCGCCGTTGGTGATGGTTCCGCCGCCGCCGTTGGAGTCCTGGTGGTCGAAGGTCCCGTCGATGATGTAGGTGACGGTCTCGAAGCCGCGGTGGGGGTGCCAGGGCGTGCCCTTGGGCTCTCCGGGCGCGTACTCCACCTCACCCATCTGGTCCATCATGATGAACGGGTCGAGGTACTGGTAGTTGATCCCGGCGAACGCGCGGCGGACCGGGAATCCCTCGCCCTCGAAGCCCGAGGGAGCCGTGGTGACGGCGAGGACGGGGCGGGAGACGGCGTCGGCCGGGGCGGCGACGCGCGGCAGGGTGAGCGGGTTCTCGACAGTCACAGCGGGCATGACCGGACCTCCTAGGTGCGACCTTGTACGTCCACTTTAGTTGAACACTGAACTTTCTGCCACCCAGAACGCGGAACGCCCGGGAGGAATTCCTCCCGGGCGCTCTCCCTTGTGTCCAGCCTCCGTCAGCCGTACATCCGCCGCATCGCGAAGTCGACCATCTGCTCCACGGCCTTCGCGTCGAAGACCATGCGGTGGTCACCCTCCATGTCGAGGACGAAGCCGTAGCCGGTGGGCAGCAGGTCGATCACCTCGGCACCGGTGATCACGAAGTACTTCGACTCCTTGCCCGCGTACCGCCGCAGCTCCTTGAGCGAGGTGAACATCGGGATCACCGGCTGCTGGGTGTTGTGCAGGGCCAGGAAACCGGGGTTGTCGCCCCGCGGGCAGTAGACCTTGGAGGTCGCGAAGATCTGCTGGAAGTCCTCGGCGGCCAGGGTGCCGGTCGTGAAGGCGCGCACGGCGTCCGCGAGGGAGGGCGGCGAGGGCTCCGGGTACAGCGGCGGCTGCTGCTGGGCGTATCCGCCGCCCTGCATACCGGCCTGCATGCCGGCCTGCGGCGGCGCGTACTGCCCCTGCGGAGGCGGCGCGTACTGCTGCTGGGCACCCGGGTTCTGCTCGTAGCCGTACATGGGCCATGAGCCTACTGCGTCACAGATGACCCGAAAGGGGTTGCTCTTATTACCGGTGGGTAGCATCATCGTAGAGAGCGTGTTGCTACTCGCTGGTACGTGTACGAGGAACCTGCCTCCCCGAGCCTTACGGAGCCGTCGCCATGGGCCACTACAAGTCGAATCTCCGCGACATCGAGTTCAACCTCTTCGAGGTCCTCGGCCGCGACAAGGTCTACGGCACCGGTCCGTTCGAGGAGATGGACGTCGAGACCGCCAAGAGCATCCTCGACGAGATCCGCCGTCTCGCCGAGAACGAGCTCGCGGAGTCCTTCGCCGACGCCGACCGCAACCCGCCGGTCTTCGACCCGGAGACCAACACCGCCCCGGTCCCCGCCACCTTCAAGAAGTCGTACAACGCCTTCATGGAGTCCGAGTACTGGCGCCTGGGCATCCCCGAGGAGATCGGCGGCACCGTCTCCCCGCGCTCCCTCATCTGGGCCTACGCGGAGCTCCTCCTCGGCTCGAACCCGGCCATCTGGATGTACTCCTCCGGCCCGGCCTTCGCCGGCATCCTCTACAACGAGGGCAACGAGGCGCAGAAGAAGGTCGCGCAGATCGCCGTCGAGAAGCGCTGGGGCTCCACCATGGTCCTCACCGAGCCCGACGCGGGCTCGGACGTCGGCGCCGGCCGCACCAAGGCCATCCAGCAGGAGGACGGCTCCTGGCACATCGAGGGCGTCAAGCGCTTCATCACCTCCGGTGAGCACGACATGGAGGAGAACATCCTCCACTACGTCCTCGCCCGCCCCGAGGGCGCCGGCCCCGGCACCAAGGGCCTCTCCCTCTTCCTCGTCCCGAAGTTCGAGTTCGACTGGGAGACCGGCGAGCTGGGCGCGCGCAACGGCGTCTACGCCACCAACGTCGAGCACAAGATGGGCCTCAAGGCCTCCAACACGTGCGAGATGACCTTCGGCGACCAGCACCCCGCCAAGGGCTGGCTGATCGGCGACAAGCACGACGGCATCCGCCAGATGTTCCTCATCATCGAGTTCGCCCGCATGATGGTCGGCACGAAGGCGATCTCCACCCTCTCCACGGGCTACCTCAACGCCCTGGAGTACGCCAAGGAGCGCGTCCAGGGCACCGACCTGGCCAACTTCATGGACAAGGCCGCGCCCAAGGTCACCATCACGCACCACCCCGACGTCCGCCGCTCGCTGATGACGCAGAAGGCGTACGCCGAGGGCATGCGCTCCCTCGTCCTCTACACGGCCTCCGTGCAGGACGCGATCGCGGTCAAGGAAGCGGCCGGCGAGGACGCCAAGGCGCTCCACGGCCTGAACGACCTGCTCCTCCCGATCGTCAAGGGCTACGGCTCCGAGAAGGGCTACGAGCAGCTCGCGCAGTCGCTCCAGACCTTCGGAGGCTCCGGCTTCCTCCAGGAGTACCCGATCGAGCAGTACATCCGGGACGCCAAGATCGACACCCTCTACGAGGGCACCACGGCCATCCAGGGCCAGGACTTCTTCTTCCGCAAGATCGTCCGCGACCAGGGCGCCTCCCTGAACGCGCTGTCCGAGGAGATCAAGAAGTTCCTCGCGGTCGGCACCGGCGGCGAGGAGCTGGCCGGCGCCCGCGACGCGCTCGCCAAGGCCGCCGTCGACCTGGAGGGCATCGTCGGCAAGATGATCACCGACCTCACCGCCACCGGCGAGGACGTCAAGAACATCTACAAGGTCGGCCTCAACACCACCCGCCTGCTGCTCGCCTCCGGCGACGTCGTCGTCGGCTACCTGCTCCTCAAGGGCGCGGCCGTCGCCGCCGAGAAGCTGGCCGCCGGCGCCACGGGCAAGGACGTCGCCTTCTACCAGGGCAAGATCGCGGCCGCGAAGTTCTTCGCCGCCAACATCCTGCCCGGCGTCTCCGCCGAGCGCGCGCTCGCCGACACCGTCGACGGCTCGCTCATGGACCTGGACGAGGCCGCGTTCTAAGACGCGCTTCGTCCTGAGAGCACGGCCCGTCCCCGGGGAGGGGGGCGGGCCGTTCTGCTGCCCGGGACCGCCCGCGTTCCGTTCCCCCGGGGCACCCCGAAGCTCCCGGTTCCCATTCTCCGGGGTCCCGTATTCGTATTCCGGTCCCTGCGTAAGGTGAACCCATGAGCAGCGCAGCTTCCCGTCCCACCGCCGGCCCCTTCGACCGCGGCCACACCGACGACCTGATGGCCTTCCTGACGGCCTCGCCCTCGCCGTACCACGCGGTGGCGAGCGCCGCCGACCGGCTGGAGAAGGTCGGCTTCCGCCGCGTCGAGGAGACCGCGGCCTGGGACGGGACGAGCGGCGGGAAATACGTGATCCGCGGCGGCGCGATCATCGCCTGGTACGTGCCGGAGGGCGCCGCCGCCCACACCCCGTACCGCATCGTCGGCGCCCACACCGACTCCCCCAACCTGCGCGTCAAGCCGCAGCCCGACATGGGCGCCCAGGGCTGGCGCCAGGTCGCCGTCGAGATCTACGGCGGAACCCTCCTCAACACCTGGCTCGACCGCGACCTCGGCCTCGCCGGCCGCCTCACCCTCCGCGACGGCAGCCACCACCTCGTCAACGTCGACCGGCCGCTGCTGCGCGTCCCGCAGCTCGCCATCCACCTCGACCGCCAGGTCAACGACGGCCTCAAGCTCGACCGCCAGCGCCACATGCAGCCCATCTGGGGCATCGGCCAGGTCCACGAGGGCGACCTCATCGAGTTCGTCGCCGCCGAGGCCGGCGTCGACGCCGAGGACGTCACCGGCTGGGACCTCATGGTCCACGCCGTCGACGCCCCCGCCTACCTCGGCCGCGACCGCGAACTCCTCGCCGGACCCCGCATGGACAACCTGCTCTCCGTCCACGCCGCCACCGCCGCGCTCGCCTCCCTCGCGGGCCGCGACGACCTCCCGTACATCCCCGTCCTCGCCGCCTTCGACCACGAGGAGAACGGCTCCGAGGCCGACACCGGCGCCCAGGGCCCCCTCCTCGGCAACGTCCTGGAGCGCTCGGTCTACGCCCGCGGCGGCTCCTACGAGGACCGGGCCCGCGCCTTCGCCGGCACCGTCTGCCTCTCCTCCGACACCGGCCACGCCGTCCACCCCAACTACGCGGAGCGCCACGACCCGACGCACCACCCGCGCGTCAACGGCGGCCCGATCCTCAAGGTGAACGTCAACCAGCGGTACGCCACCGACGGCAGCGGCCGCGCGGTCTTCGCCGCCGCCTGCGAGAAGGCGGGGGTGCCCTGGCAGTCCTTCGTCTCCAGCAACGACATGCCCTGCGGCACCACGATCGGCCCGATCACCGCCGCCCGGCACGGCATCTCGACCGTCGACATCGGCGTCGCGATCCTCTCGATGCACAGCGCCCGCGAACTCTGCGGCGCGGACGACCCGTACCTCCTCGCCAACGCGCTGGTCGCCTTCCTGGAGGGCTGACCTCCCCGGCGAAACATCCGCGAAAGCCCCCGCCTGACAGCGTCGCCCTCATGCACCGTCATGAGGGCCCCTCGCGGGGGAAGTTCACCGCCGCAGTCACCACCGCCGCCGTGCTCGCCACGGCGGCGGCGGGCGTCCTGATAGGCCGGTACGACGAACGGCCCCCGTGGGGCACGGACATCGCCTACGAGGGCGGCTTCACCCAGGCCTCCCGCATCCGCGGCTACGACGTCGACGGCTCGCGCACGAAGGCGCTGCTCGCCGGGGAGTGCGCGCTGATGGAACGGCGGGGGATGGGCGGCGACCGGGCCGTGCACGACCCGGCGGCCTGGGTGGAGGGCTGCCTGGACGGGGCCGCGGGGCGCCCGTCCAGGAACCAGGGGATCGTCCGCTAGGACCTAGCCGTCCATGCCCGCGAGGATCAGCGGCAGGCGGGTCGCTCCCGTCTCCGTGACCTTCACCGGGACGCCCCAGTCCTGCTGGTGGACGTGGCAGGCCGGGTACTCGTTCGCGGGGTCGTCGTCGCAGGACGCGGCCATCGCGGACACGTGCAGCACGCCCTCGGTCACGTCCGGGTTCAGTTCGAGCTCCCGGAAGAGATCGGTGCCCGTCCCCTCGCCGCCCGCCAGCAGCTCCGGCGGGGTCGAGGAGACCAGGAGGCGGGTCGAGGGACCGTACCGCTCGTCCAGCTTCTGCCCGGTCGGCGCCTGGAAGACGACGTCGAGCCGGAGCCGGCCGGGGGCGATGTCGGTGGCCTCGCGCTGCGTCCGGTAGGCGGCGGACTCCACCTGGACGGCCTCCTCGGGCAGCCGCAGCCGGGTCAGCCGGTGCCGGGCGGACTCGACGACCACGATGTCGCCGCCGACGAGGACCGCGTCGCTGGGCTCGCGCAGATCCGTGGCCAGGGTGGTGACCTCACCGGTCGCGGGGTCGTAGCGGCGCAGGGCGTGGTTGTACGTGTCGGAGACGGCGACCGAGCCGTCGGGCAGGGCTGTCACACCCAGCGGGTGCTGGAGGAGGGCCTGCTCGGCGGCGCCGTCGCGGTGACCGAAGTCGAAGAGCCCGGTGCCGACGGCGGTGTGGACGACGCCGTCGGTGTCGATCCAGCGGACCGCGCTGGTCTCGGAGTCGGCGATCCACAGCCGGTCCTCGGTGGCGGCGAGCCCGGAGGGCTGCGCGAACCAGGCCTCGGCGGCGGGCCCGTCGACGAGGCCCTCGTTCGTCGTACCGGCGGCGACCTCGACGGTCCCGCTCTCGGGGTCGTACGTCCACAGCTGGTGGACACCGGCCATGGCGATCCACACCTTGCCCTGCCACCAGGCGACGTCCCACGGCGAGGAAAGGTCGACGTCGAGGGCCGGCCCGGAGGTCGGGGACCCCTGCCACCACTGCTTGCCGGTGCCGGCGACGAGCTCGATCGCACCGGTCTCCGGGTCGTAGGTGCGCAGGGCGTGGTTCACGGTGTCGGCGACGACGACCTTGCCGTCCGGCAGGAGCGCGAGCCCCTGAGGCTCCCGGAACACTCCCTCCCCGATCCGCCGCACGACGGTCTCGCCGTCCTCGGCCAGCTCGACGAGCTGGTGCCGGGTGGTGTCGGAGACGAGGAAGTTCCCGCCGGCGAGCATGACGGCCTTCCCGGGGAAGCGCAGGTCGGTCGCGACGGGCTCGGGCGCCACGTACGGCCCGTCCCCGCGCCGCAGCGTCCCCTTGGACTCGTGCTCGGCCTCCAGCTCCTCGACGAGCGTCCGGATGGCGTTGGCGTGCCCCTCACCGGCGTGCTGGGCGACGACGTACCCCTCGGGGTCGATCACGACGAGCGTCGGCCACGCCCGCACGGCGTACTGCTTCCAGGTCGCGAGCTCCGGGTCGTCGAGCACGGGGTGATGCACCTCGTACCGCTCGACGGCATCGACGACGGCCTGATGCTCGGCCTCGTGCACGAACTTCGGCGAGTGCACCCCGACGATCACGAGCGTGTCGCGGTGCTTCTCCTCCAGATCCCGAAGCTCGTCGAGGACGTGCAGGCAGTTCACACAGCAGAATGTCCAGAAATCGAGCAGAACGATCTTTCCTCGCAGGTCGGCGAGGGTCAGTTCTTCTCCGCCCGTGTTCAGCCAGCCGCCCTTGCCGATCAGCTCGGGGGCACGGACACGGGCACGTCGGGGCGCGGGCGCGGGGGTGGGCGCCGGGGCGGCATCGTTCATGGTTCAAGCTTGCCATCCGCCGGCCACGGCCGGTCGCGCCCAGTGGATCCGAACGCGCCGCCCGGGAACGAACCGCTCCCCGCGTTCACCCGCCGCTTCGGGTGAGAAACCCCCGGCGCCGGGCAGACATAGGCGCGTGAAATATCTCGTACGGGACAAGATCTTCGCGATCGGCGACGACTACTGGATCGAGGACGAGCGGGGGCGGCATGCCTTTCTCGTCGACGGGAAGGCCCTGCGGCTGCGCGACACCCTGGAGCTGAAGGACCCCGACGGGCAGGTCCTCGTCACGCTGCGGCAGAAGATGTTCAGCCTCCGGGACGCCATGACGATCGAGCGGGACGAGCGGCCGCTCGCGACCGTCCGGCGCAAGCGGCTCTCCCTGCTCCGCAACCACTACCGGGTGACGCTCGTCGACGGCACCGGGCTGGATGTCAGCGGCCGGATCCTGGACCGGGAGTTCACCGTCGAGTACGAGGGCGAGCTCCTGGCCCACATCTCCCGGCAGTGGTTCCACGTCCGGGAGACGTACGCGGTGAACGTGGTCCGTGAGGACGCGGACGCGGCGCTGCAGATCGCCGTCGCCGTGTGCGTCATCCGGATGGCGGAGCGGGAGCGGGAGGACTGACCTCAGCCGGTCTTCGTCAGCGCCTGCTCCAGGTCCGTCCACAGGTCCTCCACGTGCTCGATGCCGACCGAGAGCCGGACCGTGCCGGCGCCGATGCCGGCCGCCGCGAGCGCGGCCGCGTCGAGCTGGTGGTGGGAGGTGGACGCCGGGTGCATCACCAGGGTCTTCACGTCGCCGAGGGAGACGCTGAGGGAGGCGAGCCGTACCGCCTCGACGAAGGTGCGGCCCGCCTCCCGGCCGCCCGCGAGGTCGACCGAGACGACCCCGCCGCCGCCCCCGGGCAGCAGGCGCGCGGCGATCGCCCGGTCCGGGTGGCTCGCGAGGGCCGGGTGGCGGACGGCCTCGACCGCCGGGTGCGCTTCGAGGCGGGCGGCGAGCTCGGCGGCGCTCGCGGACTGGCGCTCGATGCGCAGGGACAGGGTCTGCATGCCGCGCAGGGTGAGCCAGGCGGCGAACGGGTCGGTGGACGCGCCCTGTTCGACCGCGTGGCGGCGGACCTTCCCGTACAGCTCGGTGTCCTTGAAGACGGCGATGCCGCCGAGGACGTCCGCGTGCCCCGCGAGGTACTTGGTGGCGGAGTGGACGACGATGTCGGCGCCGTGGTCGAGGGGGCGGCAGAGCAGCGGGGACGCGAAGGTGTTGTCGACGGCGACGGGGACCCCGGCCTCGGCGGCGACGGCGGCGAGGCCCGGGAGGTCGGCGACGCGGGTGGTGGGGTTGGCGATGGTCTCCAGGTAGAGGAGACGGGTCTCGGGGCGCAGGGCCGCCCGCACCTCCTCCGGGTCGGTGCCGGAGACGTAGGTGACGTCGACGCCCCAGCGGGCGGCGAGGTCGCTGAGGACGGCGTACGTGCCGCCGTACAGGCAGGTCTGGGCGATGACGTGGCCGCCGCTGCCGAGCAGGCCGAGGAGGACGGCGTTGATGGCGCCCATGCCGGAGGCGAAGGAGAGCCCGGCGGTCCCGCCCTCCAGGCGGGCGACGGCGTCCTCCAGGGTGCGGACGGTGGGGTTGCCGAGGCGGGCGTAGAGGAAGGCGTCCGGCGAGGTGAAGCCCTCGGCGAGGGCGTCGGCCGAGTCGAAGGCGAAGACGTGTCCCTGGTGGAGGGGGACGCCGAGGGGCCTGCTGCCGGTGACCTCGACGCGGGGCGGGTGAACGGCGAGGGTCTCGGGGCGCGGGGAGTCGGTCATGAACTCAGTTTCGTGCGGCGCCGGTTGCCTTCACAGGTCCAATCCCGGCAGATTGGTTCGGCGATGGAGCCAATCGACACGCCTCTCCCCGTCCCGGCCGGGTCCCCGCCCCTCCCGGACGTGCCCCTGCCCCTCCCGGACGGATCCCTGCCCGGCCCCACCGGGTCCCTGCCTGACCCAGACGGGCCCCTGCCCCTCCCCGCCGGGTCCCTGCCCCTCCCCGCCGGGTCCCTGCCTGCCCCGGACGGATCCCTGCCCGCCCCCACCGGGCCCCTGCCTGCCCCCGCCGGATCCCTGCCCGGCCCGGACGACCTCGTCGCCCGGCTCGGCCGCTGGTCCGCCGGGCGCGGGCCGCTGTACCTGCTGCTCGCCGCCCGGCTGCGCCGGCTGATCGACGAGGGTGCGCTGCCGCCGGGCGCGCTCCTGCCTCCGGACCGGCGGCTCGCGGTGGCCCTCTCCGTGGGCCGTACGACGGTGGTCGCCGCGTACGAGACGCTCAGGCGGGAAGGCGCGCTGGTGCGGCGCCAGGGCAGCGGGACCCGGGTGGCCGCGGCCGCGCTGACGCTGGACACCCCGCGGGTGAAGGAGACGTCGAATCCGCTCTTCCTGCATCTCCTGGAGGCGCCGGACGACGTGATCCTGCTGAGCTGCGCCGCCCCGGAACGGCCGCCGGCCGAGCTGGCGGAGGCGTACCGCTCGCTCGTGCTGCCGGACGGGG
This sequence comes from Streptomyces tanashiensis, assembly GCF_014648895.1. Classification (GTDB taxonomy): domain Bacteria; phylum Actinomycetota; class Actinomycetes; order Streptomycetales; family Streptomycetaceae; genus Streptomyces; species Streptomyces tanashiensis. The sequence goes on along the minus strand of NZ_BMRZ01000005.1, from coordinate 62,256 downwards.
ACCTCGGATACCACCCGGCGGGGATCGGGGCGCTGCGGGCGGCGGTCGCGGCCCGGTACGCGGCGCGGGGCGTGCCGACCGGGCCGGAGCAGATCCTGGTCACCACCGGTGCCCAGCAGGCCCTTTCGCTGCTGGTCCGGCTGCTGCTCGCGCCGGGCGACGGGGTGCTCGTGGAGGCACCGACGTATCCGGGGGCGCTGGATCTGTTCCGGGAGGCGGCGGCCGTGCCGCTGCCGGTGGCCGTGGGGCCGGACGGGGTGGACGTGCCGGAGGCGGTGCGGGTGATGGAACGTCACCGCCCGGCCCTGGCCTATGTGATCAGCCGGTTCCAGAACCCGACGGGGACGGTCCTCCCGCCGCTCGCGGGCCGGCGGCTCGTCGAGGCGGCGAACGCGCTGGGCGTGCCGCTCGTGGACGACGAGGTCCTCGCCGACCTGTCCTTCGACGCGGACGCAGACGCGGACGCGGACACGGACGCCGGCGGGCCGTCGCTCTCCTCGTACGGCGAGGTCATCGGGGTCGGTTCGCTGAGCAAGGTGGTGTGGGGCGGGCTGCGGGTCGGCTGGGTGCGCGGGCCTGCGCCGCTGATCGCGCGCCTCGCCCGGCTGAAGGCCTTGCAGGACCTGGGCAGCGACGTGCCGTCCCAGCTGGCGGCGGTCCGTCTGCTCGACGGGTACGGGCCGGTGCTGGAGGCCCGGCGGCGGGCGGCCCGTGCGGGCCACGACCATCTGCGGGCCGAGCTGGCCCGGCTGCTGCCCTCCTGGTCCTGCGCGCCGACGGCCGGCGGCCAGACCCTCTGGGTGCGGCTCCCCCACGGCGACGGCGTCTCCTTCGCGCAGCTCGCCCTCCGCCATGGGGTGGCCGTCCTCCCAGGCGCCACGACGGACGCGCTCGGCGGCAGCCTCCGCCGTCTGCGGCTGCACTTCCTGGCGTCGCCGGAGGTGCTGACGGAGGCGGTACGGAGACTGGCGTGCGCCTGGGAGGAGTACGCCCCGGGGCCGGCGCGGGCCGCGGCGCCGGGGCGGTCGTCCCTCCGGGGCATCACCGTCTGACATCCGGGCATCAGCGTCCGGCCTCCGGGCATCAGCGCACGGAGCCGATCCCTTCGACCGAGCAGGAGTCACATCCCCATGCACACGCACGTCACGCCGTTCGACCTCCGGGCGTGGAAGGAGGGGAACCGGCACGACCACCGGGCGGGTTGGAAGGGGGTCTCGCCGGAGTTCGGCGAGATCACGCTGACCTGTCCCCTCCCCCGTACCTCTCCCGAGTCGCTCGTCTCGGAGGTGCGCGGCGGGCGGCTGCCGACCGCCTCGTTCGAGGCGCGCGGGATGCACGTCGAGGGGATGAGGCTGCCCGGCCTGAACCGGTCCACGCTGCGGGTCGGCGACCGGATCGTGTACGTGACGCGGAACCGTTTCGGCGCCACCCTGGAGCAGCGTGCCCTGGAGATGCGGTACGCGGGCGACCACTACCGGCTCGCGGCCCTGGACAAGCGCGGCCACGTCCTGAGCCGCGCGGCGGACGACGAGGACCCCGGCGTCAGGATCACCGTCCGCGAGAGCGGGCGGGGCAAGGGCCGCCGGCTCTCCGTGCACGTCGACGGGCGCGCCGAGGGCGGGGACCTGTCCCTCGCCCTGATCTTCGCGGGTGTGGACCGCTCGGCGCTGACGCGGGCCGGCGCGGTGAGGGCCGGGCTCTCCCGCGTGACCCACTTCTGGACCGAGTCCCAGTACTGACCTCGGCCCGGCTAGTCGGTCTCCTCTCCCTCGTCTCCGTCCTCTCCGTACGGCTCGAAATCGATGACGTCCAGCGGGTCCTCGTGGGGGTGTACGAGGCTGGGGAGGCCCTCGGTGCGGAGTTCGCCGCGCAGCCAGGCGAGGAGGGTCCCGGTGAGGGTGCCGGAGAGCGGCGGGCCCTGGCGGGCGTGGCGCGGGACGACGATCAGCGGCCAGTCGTCGGGGGTGTCGCCCTCGGTGAGCCAGCACAGCTGGTCGCCGTCGATGGAGTCGGCGAAGGCGAACAGCCCGTCCTGCTCGGGCCACGCGGCCAGCGGATGGAACTCGGGGAAGTTGTCCCGGTGGCCGCGGTAGGTCTCGCCGTACCACTCCGCCCAGGGCGCGAGGTCGTACTTCCCCGTGCCCAGCGGGAAGCTGAAGCGCAGCCACTGGCACCACTCCCCGGCGCCGTACGTCTCCATCAGGCGGACGTACTCGGTGGGGAGGCGGGTGCCGAGGCGTGCGTACAGCCACTCCCAGCTCTGTTCGCCGAGGCGGGGGGTGGGGGGCGGGGGCAGCAGGGCGGTGAGGGTGTCGAGGCCGGTGCCGTCGCCGGCGAGGGCCGCCCGCTGTGCGGGGGTGGGTTCGGGGCGCCGGGGCGGCGGGGTCCAGGCTGACAGGTCGCCGCCGGCGAGGCCGCTGCGGGCGAGGTCCGGGCGCAGGCCGTCGGCGACGAAGCCGGTGAGGGTGGGCAGGAGGGTGGTGCCGGGGCGGAGCCAGGGGTCCTTGCCCGCGTTCGCGAGGTTCCGCACGTGGACGACGACGGGCCACTGGTCCGGGTCGTCGGAGGCGGTGGTGTCCCAGTAGAGGGTGTCGGACATGCGGGTGGCGCCGAAGGGGAGGACGCCGGGGGCGTCGCGGCGGCCCTCCTCGACGAAGCCGCCGTAGGAGAACAGGCGCGCGGTGCCGGCGAACGGGGTGTGCAGCCAGAGCCGTTCGCCGATGTCGAGCGGGCCGTACACGTCGGCGATCGCCTTGTAGTCGGCGGGCAGGCGCAGGCCGAGCCACTCCTCGACCGCGTCCCAGTCGACGGGCGGTGCGGGTGCGGCGGGTGCCTCGGGCGGCGGGCCGAAGAGCGCGGCGAAGGCGGCGACCGCCGCCTTGTCACGGTCGTTCACGAGGATGCGGGCCTCTCGGGAGGGGGCTCGGGCGCGCCGGGTGGGGGGCTCGGGCGCGCCAGGTGGGAGCCGGGCGCACCTTGCCAGAGCTCGGACGGGCCCGGTGGGGGTCAGGCGCGCCCGGTGAAAGCGCGGGCGCACCCAGCGGAGGTCAGGCGCACCCGGCGAAAGCGCGGGCCCACCCGACGGGGGTCAGGCGCGCCCGGCGAAAGCGCGGGCGCACTCGACGGGGGTCAGGCGCGCCCGGCGAAAGCGCGGGCGCACTCGACGGGGGTCAGGCGCGCCCGGTGAAAGCTCAGGCGCGCCGGGTGCGCGGTGGTGCGATGCCGAGGACCCGGTCCTTCAGCGCCGGGAACTGCTCCCGGGTCGTCCGGACCTTCGCCGGGTCGAGGACGACCCGCAGGATCTCCTCGTCCGGGCCGGCCTCCGCGAGGGTCTCGCCCCAGGGGTCGACGACGATCGAGTGTCCGGCCTGCTCCACGCCCGCGTGGGTGCCGGCGGTGCCGCAGGCGAGGACGTACGCCTGGTTCTCGACGGCGCGGGCGCGGGCCAGGAGGGTCCAGTGGGCGCGGCGGAGGGCGGGCCAGCCGGCCGGGACGACGAAGGCCTGGGCGCCCGCGTCGACGAGGCCGCGGAAGAGTTCGGGGAAGCGCAGGTCGTAGCAGGTGCCGACGCCGACCGTGAGGTGCGGCAGGTCGACGGTGACGAGGTCCTCGCCGGCGGCCATCATCACGGCTTCGCCCTTGTCGAAGCCGAAGCGGTGGATCTTCCGGTAGGAGGCGGCGAGTTCGCCGTCGGGGGAGAGGACGAGCGAGGTGTTGTAGAGGGCGCCGGCCTCCGCCTCGACGAAGGAGCCGGCGTGCAGCCAGACCCCGGCGTCGCGGGCGGCGGCGGCCATCGCCCGGTGGGTGGGGCCGTTCAGCGGCTCGGACTCGGCGGCGAAGAGGTCGGACGCGAAGGCGCCGACGGTCCACAGTTCCGGCAGGACGACGAGGTCGGCGTGGCCGGATTCCTCCCGTACGAGACGCGCCGCGCGGGCGCGACGGGCGTCGACCGGTTCGTCCGGGTCTACCGCGATCTGGATCAGCGAGGCGCGCACACTACCACCGTCCTGGCATTCGAGCCGTCAACACCGGCCTACGATCGTCACACGAAAGCACTGCCGGGGTGCCTTCGGGCAGCGTAACTTAGCGTCCGAGCCTCCCACCCAGTCGTGTTTTCAGCCCGCGCACCGAAGAACCGCCGAGGGGTCCCGTGACCGTCCATCCCAGCCTCCAGAACTACGCCGACGCCTGGACCCACTCCATCGAGGCGATAGCCGAGCTGGTGCAGCCGCTCGTGGAGGGCGAGTGGAACCGGCCGACACCGTGCATCGGCTGGTCGGTGCGGGACATCGTGTCCCATGTGATCGGCATGGAGACGGAGATGCTCGGCGACCCCCGGCCGATCCACTCCCTGCCGCGCGACCTGTACCACGTACGCAGTGACTTCGCCCGCTACATGGAGGTCCAGGTCGATGTGCGGCGGCACCACACCGCCCCGGAGATGACCTCGGAGCTGGAGTACATCCTGATCCGGCGGGCCCGTCAGCTGCGCAACGAGAACCGCTCCCCCGAGCATCTGATCCGCGCTCCCCTCGGCGCCGAGCAGACCCTGGAACTGGCCTACCGGGACCGTGCCTTCGACGTGTGGGTGCACGAGCAGGACCTGCGGGCGGCGCTCGGTGTGCCGGGCAACCTGGATTCGGCCGGTGCGCTGGTGGCCCGGGACGTGCTCCTGGAGGCGCTGCCGGACGTGGTCGCGAAGGACGCCGGGGCGCCCGCGTCGTCGGCGGTGGTGCTCGACGTGACCGGTCCGGTGGAGTTCCTGCGGACGGTACGGGTCGACGCGGAGGGCCGCGGTTCGATCGACGGCGCGCCGTCGCTCGGCCCCGCGGTGACGCTGGCGACGGACTGGGAGACGTTCGTGCGCCTGGCCTGCGGCCGGGTCCGGCCGGCCGAGGTGGCCGACCGGGTCAAGACCGAGGGCGACGCCGGGCTGGCCGCGGCGATCCTGGACAACATCGCGGTGACGCCCCGCTGATCCCTCAGACGGGTACGTGCACGGCCTCGACGCGGCTGGCGACGAGCCGTTCCCGTTCCCTGCGGTGGGTGCGGGCCTTGAGGCGCAGGATCTGCACGATGCCGAGGGCCTCCAGGACGAAGACCGAGGAGAACGCGATCCGGTAGTTGTCGCCGGTCGCGTCGAGGAGCACGCCGACGGCGAGCAGTGTCGTCATCGAGGCGACGAAACCGCCCATGTTGACGATGCCCGAGGCGGTGCCCTGACGCTCCGGCGGGTTGGCCGGGCGGGCGAAGTCGAAGCCGATCATCGAGGCCGGTCCGCAGGCGCCGAGGACCAGGCAGAGGGTGACGAGCAGCCACATCGGCGCGTGGTCGCCGGGGTAGGCGAGGGTGGTCGCCCACAGCAGGGCGGTGGCCGCGACCGTACCGAGGGCGAGCGGGGCGCGGGCCGCGTGGTGGCGGGCGATGATCTGCCCGTACGCGAGGCCGACGACCATGTTGGACAGCACGACGAGGGTGAGCAGCGTCCCGGCGGTGGACCGGGACAGGCCCTGTGCCTCGACGAGGTACGGCATGCCCCAGAGCAGCAGGAACACCATGGCCGGGAACTGGGTGGTGAAGTGCACCCACATGCCGAGCCGGGTGCCGGGCTCGCGCCAGGACTGGGCGATCTGGCGGCGGACGAAGGCGGCACCCGCGTGCGTGGCCGGCTCCGGCTCGTACCCCTCGGGGTGGTCCTTGAGGAGGAGCAGCAGCAGGACGAGGACGACGACGCCCGCGAGGGAGCTGCCGACGAAGGTGGTCGTCCAGCCGAGGCCGTGCAGGGCGCGGGCGATGAAGACGGTGGAGACCAGGTTCCCGGCCATGCCGAAGAGGGCGGCGACCTGGCCGATGAGCGGACCGCGCCGGGCGGGGAACCAGCGGCTGCCGAGCCGCAGGACGCTGATGAAGGTCATGGCGTCGCCGCAGCCGAGGAGGGCGCGGGAGGCGAGGGCCGTGCCGTACGAGGGGGAGAGCGCGAAGCCCAGCTGGCCGACGGTGAAGAGCACGACGCCGAGGGCCAGGACCTTCTTGGTGCCGAGCCGGTCGACCATGAGGCCGACGGGTATCTGCATGCCGGCGTAGACGAGCAGCTGGAGGATGGAGAAGGTGGAGAGGGCGGAGGCGTTGACGTCGAAGCGGTCGGCGGCGTCGAGCCCGGCGACGCCCAGGGACGTGCGGAAGATGACGGCGACGAAGTAGACGGCGACGCCGACGCCCCAGACGAGGGCGGCGCGGCGGCCGCCGGGCGGATCTCCGGGGAGGGTGACGGCCGATCCGTAGGAGCTGTTCACCGGTCCTCACCCCGGACCAGGACCTTGACCCAGCTGAGGTGCTGGCGGACGCAGTGGGCGGCGCCCTCGACGTCGCCGGCCTTGATGCGGTCGAGGATCTCGGCGTGCTCGGTGATGTTCTTGGCGACGCGGTCGGGCTGGGACTGCATCACGGCGACGCCCATGCGCAGCTGGCGGTCGCGGAGCTGGTCGTAGAGGCGGGAGAGGATCTGGTTGCCGGCGTGCTTGACGATCTCGGCGTGGAAGCAGCGGTCGGTGACGGCGACCTCGGCGAGGTCCCCGGCCTCGGCGCGCCGCTTCTGCTCCTCCAGGAGCTCTTCCAGGCGGGCGATCAGCGGGGCGGGCGCGGGCACGGCCCGGCGGACGGCGAACTCCTCGACGAGCAGCCGGGTCTCGACGACGTCGGCGATCTCCTGCGCGGAGACGGCGAGGACGAGGGCGCCCTTCTTCGGGTAGAGCTTCAGCAGCCCTTCCATCTCCAGCTTGAGCAGCGCCTCGCGGACGGGGGTCCTGGACACTCCCACGGCCTGGGCGAGTTCGCCCTCGGTGAGGAGGGTCCCTCCCTCGTAGCGCCGGTCGAGCACGGCCTGCTTGACGTGCATGTAGACGCGATCGGCGGCGGGTGGCTGCTTGGTGGGCTGGGGGGCGGGACCGGCTGGCGCTGATGGCATGCGCACAGAATAGATACAACAGAGGTGCAACAGGCAGTCACGTCCGCATCCTGGACCGCCTACCGGAGGCGGTGGTCGTAGTAGTCCGCGCCGCCGACGAGCACGGAGGTGAAGCCGAGCGGAAGGCCGTCGGGGCGGCGCGGGACCTCCTGGGAGGTGCGGCGGGTGAAGCCGAGCGAGAGACCCGGGACGAACGGGTCCTCACCGTCGGCGTCGTGCGCCGGGAGCCCCTTCAGCAACTCGTCGGCGGGGGTACGGAACACATCCACCTGACCCAGGAGGACCCGCGTCGAGCTCTGCCGCCCTTCGCCCGGCCACCACAGCTCCACGGCCGTGACCGTGTCCCGCTCCTCCAGGAGCACCTGGACGCCGACCCCGTCGCAGGCGGCCGAGACCGTCACCAGGACGCGGTTCGGCCGGGTGCGCACCCGGGGCTCGCCCCAGGGGGAGACGGCCGCCACCGCCTGGTCGAGGGTCATGCCGAGACGTACGGGCCCGGCGCCGTGCGGGGGTTCGAGAAGCAGCTCCATGTCCCCCAACGTAGACATCCGGCGGTGGCATGAGCCACCGCCGGATGTTTCACGTGAAACGGACGAACCCGCCCGCTACGCCCAGGTGATGAGCCTCTTCGGCTGCTCCAGGATCGCGGCGATGTCCGCCAGGAACTTGGAGCCGAGCTCGCCGTCGACCAGGCGGTGGTCGAAGGAGAGGGCCAGCGTGGTGACCTGGCGCGGCTTCACCTTGCCCTTGTGGACCCACGGCTGGAGCTTGATCGCACCGACCGCGAGGATCGCGGACTCGCCGGGGTTCAGGATGGGCGTACCGGTGTCGACGCCGAAGACGCCGACGTTGGTGATGGTGAAGGTGCCGCCCTGCATCGCCGCCGGGGTCGTCTTCCCCTCGCGGGCGGTGGCGACGAGCTCGCTCAGGGACTTCGAGAGCTCGGGCAGGGTCTGGGCGTGCGCGTCCTTGATGTTCGGCACGATCAGACCGCGCGGGGTGGCCGCGGCGATGCCCAGGTTCACGTAGTGCTTGAGGACGATCTCCTGCGCCGCCTCGTCCCAGGCCGCGTTGATCTCCGGGTTGCGCTTGACCGCGACCAGGACCGCCTTGGCGATGAGGAGCAGCGGGTTGACCCGCAGGCCCGCCATGTCCTTGTCGGCCTTGAGCTCCTCGACCAGCTTCATCGTGCGCGTGATGTCGAAGGTCACGAACTCGGTGACGTGCGGCGCGGTGAAGGCCGAACCGACCATCGCCGCCGCCGTGGCCTTCCGTACGCCCTTGATGGGCACACGGGTCTCCCGGGCGTCGGACGCCACGGCCGTCGCCACGGCGGGCGCCGCGACCGGGGCCGGAGCCGCCACGGGCGCCGGGGCCTCGACGACCGGAGCGGGCGCCGGGGCCGCCGCGCGGTGGACGTCCTCGCGGGTGATGATGCCGTCCGGGCCGGTCGGGGTGACCGACGCCAGGTCGACGCCGAGGTCCTTGGCGAGCTTCCGGACCGGCGGCTTGGCCAGCGGCCGGGGGCCGGCCGGCGCGTGGCCGTTCAGCTGCTCGGGCACGACCGCCGGGGCGGCCGGGGCGACGGCCGTCGGCGCCGCCTTGCGCGCGCGGCGCTTGGTGGAGCTCGCGGCCACGCCGTAGCCGACCAGGACCGGCTGGCGGCCCTCCGGCTCGGGCTCGGCGGCCGGCGCCGGCGCGGCGACCGGCTCCGGGGCCGCGACGGCGGCGGGGGCCGCCGGCGCCTCGGGAGCGGCGCCGCCGCCCACGTTCACCGAGATGATGACCTGGCCGACGTCGACCGTCGTGCCCTCGGGGAACAGCAGCTCGTGGACCGTGCCGTCGAACGGGATCGGCAGCTCGACCGCGGCCTTGGCCGTCTCGACCTCGCACACGATCTGTCCGTCCTCGACCGTGTCACCGGGCTGGACGTACCACTTGAGGATCTCGGCCTCGGTCAGGCCTTCGCCCACGTCGGGCATCTTGAATTCGCGGATCGTCACGGTGCTCTCCTCAGTACGCCAGCGAGCGGTCGACGGCGTCGAGCACGCGGTCCAGGCCCGGCAGGTACTCCTCCTCCAGGCGCGCCGGCGGGTACGGCGCGTGGTAGCCGCCGACCCGCAGGACGGGGGCCTCCAGGTGGTAGAAGCAGCGCTCGGTGATCCGGGCGGCGATCTCGGCGCCGGAGCCGAAGAACACCGGCGCCTCGTGGACGACCACCAGGCGGCGGGTCTTCTCGACCGAGGCCTGGATGGTGTCGAAGTCGAGCGGGGAGATCGAGCGCAGGTCCACGACCTCGATCGACTTGCCCTCCTCGGCGGCGGCCGCGGCCACCTCCAGGCAGGTCTTCACCATCGGGCCGTACGCGACGAGGGTGAGGTCCGTGCCCTCGCGGGCGACGCGGGCCTTGTGCAGCTCGCCGGGGATGGCCTCGGTGTCGACCTCGCCCTTGTCCCAGTAGCGGCGCTTGGGCTCGAAGAAGATGACCGGGTCGTCGCTCTGGATCGCCTGCTGGAGCATCCAGTAGGCGTCCGAGGAGTTCGCCGGGGTGACGACCTTGAGGCCCGCGACGTGCGCGAAGAGCGACTCGGGGGACTCGGAGTGGTGCTCGACGGCGCCGATGCCGCCGCCGTACGGGATGCGGATGACGACCGGCATCTTCACCGTGCCGAGCGAACGGGCCCGCATCTTCGCCAGCTGGGTGACGATCTGGTCGTACGCCGGGAAGACGAAGCCGTCGAACTGGATCTCCACGACCGGCCGGTAGCCGCGCAGGGCGAGACCGATCGCGGTGCCGACGATGCCGGACTCGGCGAGCGGGGTGTCGACGACCCGGTCCTCGCCGAAGTCCTTCTGCAGACCGTCGGTGATCCGGAAGACACCACCGAGCTTGCCGACGTCCAGGCCCATGATGACGACCTTGGGGTCGGTCTCCAGGGCCTTGCGCAGCGACTCGTTGAGCGCCTTCGCCAGGGGAAGCTTCTGAACAGCCATGATTACTCGGCCTCTCCGCCCTCGAAGGACGCCTGGTAGGCGGCGTACTGCGCGCGCTCCTCGTCGACGAGCGCGTGCCCGTCCGCGTACGTGTGGTCGAACATCGCCATGTGCTCCGGGACGGGCATGGCGCGGACGACCTCACGGACCTGCTTGCCGAGCGTCTCGCTCTCCGCCTCGAGCTCCTCGAAGAAGGCCGCGTCCGCGTGGCCCTCGTTCTCCATGTAGGCCTTGAGGCGCAGGATCGGGTCCTTGGCCTCCCACGCCTCGCGCTCCGCGTCGCGGCGGTAGCGGGTCGGGTCGTCGGAGGTGGTGTGGGCGGCCATGCGGTAGGTGAACGCCTCGATGAGCGTCGGGCCCTCACCGCGGCGGGCGCGCTCCAGGGCGGACCGGGTCACCGCCAGACAGGCCAGGACGTCGTTGCCGTCGACGCGGACGCCGGGGAAGCCGAAACCGCGGGCGCGCTGGTAGAGCGGGACGCGCGTCTGCTTCTCGATGGGCTCGGAGATGGCCCACTGGTTGTTCTGGCAGAAGAACACGACCGGGGCGTTGTAGACCGCGGAGAAGACGAACGCCTCGTTGACGTCGCCCTGGCTGGAGGCGCCGTCACCGAAGTACGCGAGCACGGCGGAGTCCGCGCCGTCCTTGGCGATGCCCATGGCATAGCCGGTGGCGTGCAGGGTCTGCGAGCCGAGGACGATCGTGTACAGGTGGAAATTGTTGGTGCTGGGATCCCAGCCGCCGTTGTTCACCCCGCGGAACATTCCCAGCAGGTTCGTCGGGTCGACCCCGCGGCACCAGGCGACGCCGTGCTCACGGTAGGTCGGGAAGACGTAGTCGTCGTCGCGCAGCGCCCGGCCGGAACCGATCTGAGCGGCCTCCTGGCCGAGCAGCGAGGCCCACAGGCCCAGCTCGCCCTGACGCTGCAGGGCGGTCGCCTCGGCGTCGAAGCGGCGGGTGAGGACCATGTCGCGGTAGAGACCGCGCAGCTCCTCGGCGCTCAGGTCGATGTCGTAGTCGGGGTGCTGGACGCGCTCCCCTTCGGGCGTCAACAGCTGAACGAGCTCGGGCTCCGAGGCCGTGGCGGGCTTCGCCGTCGCCTTCTTGGTGGTGCTCGTGCTCGCGCTTGCGGTGCGCTTGGTGCCGCTGCTGCGTCGCGTCGTCTTGCGCGCGGCAGTGCTCTCCACGGTCACGTGCGTGCTCCTCCGTCGGTCCGGCCCCCGGGTTCGCCGGTGAGGCCAGTGCGGCTCCGCCTTGTCCGTACCTTCGCACGGGGTGGGTGCGACGCGGCCGGAGTCGGGCGTGACAGGTGCTCCGGCGAACGCCGTCATAGGCACGTTACCCATTACGCGGCATTACCGCGAAACCCCACTTGACCTGCGATTTTGCTTGGATTTCCAAGTAAATCGAGAAATGGGGGAAGCGCCGCTGGTCAGCGCATGGACAACGACCCGACGCCGTCGTCGGAACATCCGGCACGTTATCCCGCGCACCCCGGGCGCCGGAAGACCCAATATGTGAGACTGACTGCGTGCGCGAAGAAGGAAAAATCCGGGTATTTCTGCTGGACGACCATGAAGTCGTCCGGCGCGGCGTCCACGAGCTGCTCTCCGTGGAGGACGACATCGAGGTGGTCGGCGAGGCCGGGACGGCGGCGGACGCGCTGGTCAGGATCCCCGCGACGCGCCCCGACGTCGCGGTGCTCGACGTCCGGCTGCCCGACGGCAGCGGGGTGGAGGTGTGCCGGGAGATCCGCTCGCAGGACGAGTCGATCAAGTGCCTGATGCTGACCTCGTACGCGGACGACGAGGCGCTCTTCGACGCGATCATGGCCGGGGCCTCGGGATACGTCCTCAAGGCCATCCGGGGCAACGAACTCCTCAACGCCGTGCGGGACGTGGCGGCCGGCAAGTCCCTGCTCGACCCGGTGGCCACCGCACGGGTCCTGGAGCGGCTGCGCGACGGCAACAACCCGAAGAGGGACGACAAGCTCGCCAACCTCACCGACCAGGAGCGCAGGATCCTGGACCTGATCGGCGAGGGCCTGACGAACCGGGTCATCGGCGAGCGCCTCCACCTCGCGGAGAAGACCATCAAGAACTACGTCTCCAGCCTGCTGTCGAAGCTGGGCATGGAGCGGCGCTCGCAGGCCGCGGCGTACGTGGCGCGGCTCCAGGCCGAGCGCCACTGATCCCCGCTCACCCGTACGGGCGAGGGCGGGGCCGACGGCCCGATCTCGGGACCTACGTCCCCGTCGAACCGGGGCAGGGGCCCCTTTTCCGACACGGTGCCGGTGGCGGAGAGTGGAAACCATGTCCTCCGACGAGATCCGCGCCATCGAGTTGCTCAGCCGCGTGTCGTACGGCCGGGTGGCGACGAGCATGCGGGCGATGCCGTTCGTCGCCCCCGCCCGGCACATCGTGGCCGACGGCCGCGTCCTGCTCCGGATGCACCGGGGCCTCGGCTACCACCGCGCGTGCAACGGCAGCGTCGTCGCGTACGGCGCGGACAACTTCGACTCCGGCGCCGAGCGCATCTGGTCCGTGCAGTTCACCGGCACCGCCGAGATCGTCGAGCCGACCGCGGAGGAGACGGCGGCCTTCGGCCCCGAGCCCGTACGGGTGGACGGCGAGCCCTTCACCCCGGTGTTCATGCGGATAGAGCCGCAGTTCGTGACGGTCCACGAGCTCGACTACAGCGGCCGCCAGGAGACCGCGACGCCCGCCGGACAGCTCGCCGGGAGTCCCGCCGAGCGCCCCTCCGGGACGTCCGCCGAGGCGCTCCCCGAGGCCCCTCCCACGGAGCGACATCTCCACCACGCAGCGTGATCTAACATCTGCGGAGTGCCGCGCTCATCTGTACCCCTCGCTCCGCCCGTCCGCCCCCTCCTGCGCCGCTACACGGGCATCGGCGAGCCCCTCTCCTGCGTCCCCGTCACCGAGGGCCTGCTCAACCGCGGCTACCGGCTCTCCACCACCCGCGGCGCCTACTTCCTCAAGCAGCACCTGGACGCCCCGACCTCCGACCGGGCCACCATCACCCGCCAGCACCGGGCCACCCAGCGCCTGCACGCCCTCGGCCTGCCCGTGGCCCCGCCGCTCCCCGACAGCCGGGGCCGCACGGTCGCGCTCCTCGGCGGCCACTGCTACGCCCTGCACCCCTGGGTCGACGGCCGGCACCGCGACGGCACCCAGCTCTCCACCGGCTGCTCACGCCGCCTCGGCACCCTCCTCGGCCGCGTCCACACCTGCCTGGAGCAGGTCATGGAGTCCCCGCCCCCGGCCGGCGACCACGAGAGCGCCCGCCCCGAGGACACCTTCCGGGCCATCGAGGAACTGCTCCGCCTCGCCCGCGCGCACCGCCCCCGCGACAGCTTCGACGCGCTCGCCGAGCACCGGCTCAGGGAGCGGCGCAGGCTGCTCGCCCAGCACGCCCACCACCGGCCGCCGCCCGCCTCCGCCGCCGGCTGGGTGCACGGCGACTTCCACCCGCTGAACCTGCTCTACCGGGGTGCCGAACCCGCCGCGATCGTCGACTGGGACCGGCTCGGGGTCCGCCCCAGGGCCGAGGAGGCGGTCAGGGCGGCCGCCATCTTCTTCGTACGGCCGGAGGGGGAGCTGGCCCTGGAGAAGGTCCGGGCGTACGCGCGCGCGTACCGGCGGGCGACGGGCGCGGACGGCGCCGAGCTCGCCGCGGCGGCGCGACGGGTGTGGTGGGAGCGGCTCAACGACTTCTGGACGCTGCGCTGGCGCTACCAGCTGCACGACCGGCGGGCCGACCCGCAGTTCCCCGCGGTGTCGGCCCTGGCGGTCTGGTGGACGCGCGAGTACGCGGCGGTCCGCGACGCCTTCGCCGGCTGACCGGCACGGACGGCGAAGGCGGGGCGGCCGTGAGCCGTCCCGCCTTGAGCCGGACTCCGGCTGCCGGCCTCCGTCAGCCGGTCCCCGGCGGCTGCGTCATTCGGGCCCCGCCGGGCTCCGTCAGCCGGTCTGCGCGCCCGTGCCCGTCGGCGGGGTGTCCGGGTTGGTGTTGCCGCCGGAGGAGTCGTCGGTCGGCTCGTCCGTCGGCTCCGTCGGGGTGTCGGTCGGCGGCGCGGTCGTCGGCTGCGACGGCGTGTTCGTGGGCTCCGTCGGCGGCGCGGTCGTCGGCTGCGTCGGCGGCTCGGTCGTCGGCGTGCCCGTGGCCTCGGTCGGCTCCTGCGTCGGCGGCTGGGTCCACGGCTGCTCGGTCGAGCCGCCGGTCGACGTGCCCGGCTCCTCGGAGGGCTCCTCCGAGGGCTCCTCCGAGGGGCTGGGCTCCTCGGAGACCGTCGACGGCGAGTTGCTGACGGTCGGCGGGGTGCCGCCCGTACCGCCGTCCTTCTCGCCCGCCTTGTCGAGGGCGAAGACGACCCCGGCCACGACCGCGATCAGCGCGAGCGCGGCGAAGAGCCACACCTTGCCCCGGCCGCCCCTGCCGCCGTTGCCGCCGTATCCGTCAGGGCCGTAGCCGCCGGTGCCGACCGTGCCGGCGTCGTATCCGCCGTACCCGCCGTCGTCCGGGTTCATCGGCGGCAGGATCGGACCCTGCGCGGTCTCCCCGTGCATCGGGTGACCCATCGCGGTCGTCACGGCCATGCCGCCGCCCGGGGTGTGCCCGCCGTCGTGCACCATCTCGACCGGCCCGGTGTTCCACGTGCCGACGTGGCCGCCCTGGTGCTGGAGCATCTGCAGGCTGTACTGGATGAGGCCGCGCATCTCCTCGGCGCTCTGGAACCGGTCGTCCGGGTCCTTCGCGAGCGAGCGCATCACCAGGCCGTCGAGCTCCGGCGGCACGGACCCCGTCACGTCGGACGGCGGGATCGGCGCGTCCTGCACGTGCTGGTACACGACGGACAGCGGGGTCTCGCCGGTGAACGGGGGACGCAGCGCGAGGAGCTCGTAGAGCAGGCAGCCCGTCGCGTACAGGTCGGAGCGGTGGTCGACCGCCTTGCCGAGGGCCTGCTCGGGGGAGAGGTACTGCGGGGTGCCCATGACCATGCCGGTCTGGGTCATCGTCGACTGCGCGCCGTGCAGGGCGCGCGCGATGCCGAAGTCCATGACCTTCACCGCGCCGGTGTGCGTGATGATCACGTTCGCCGGCTTGATGTCACGGTGCACGATGCCGTGCTGGTGCGAGTAGGCCAGCGCCTCCAGGACCCCGGAGACGATGATGAGCGCCTGCTCGGGACCGGGCGCCTCGGCGCTGAGCAGCAGGTCGCGGATGGTGCGGCCCTCGACCAGCTCCATGACGATGTACGGCACGGGCCGGCCGCCCACGAGGTCCTCGCCGGAGTCGTACACGGCGACGATGGCGTGGTGGTTGAGTCCGGCGACGGACTGCGCCTCGCGGGTGAAGCGGGCCTTGGAGACCGGGTCCTCGGCGAGGTCGGCGCGCAGCAGCTTGACGGCCACGGTGCGGCCGAGCCGTACGTCCTCGGCGGCGAAGACCTCCGCCATGCCGCCCCGGCCCAGACGGTGCGTCAGGCGGTACCGGCCGTCGCCGACGACTCCGCCCTCGCCCCAGGATTCCGCCGACGCGTCCGGCACACCGCCACCTGCTCCGGATTCGGGTGCCATCAGTCCTCGCCGTCGTCTGTCGTGCCGTGTCCAGTCGTCACGCTACAGGCTCCGTACGACACCACGGTCCGAGATGGACCGGCCATCCAACCCCCACGACGTACACCTGTGCAAATTCGACGGGTTTCCTCCGAGAGCGCGGAAACGCTTCCTGTGCGGAGGGTCACGGAACGGGTACCGAACCGGTGCCCGGCTTGACGTGTCACTGCCCTACGGCAGACTTGCGCCAGGAAATTCCGGATCAACGCCGCCACGCGCGCGTAGGGGGAAGCACAGATGAGCCAGGACGGCGCACAGGGCCGCTATGCGGGCGGTTCGGTCGCGGGCGGCCGGTACCAGCTGCGCGATCTTCTCGGCGAGGGCGGCATGGCGTCGGTGTACCTGGCGTACGACAGCGCCCTCGACCGGCAGGTCGCCATCAAGACGCTGCACACGGAGCTCGGCCGGGAGCAGTCCTTCCGCGAGCGGTTCCGGCGCGAGGCGCAGGCCGTGGCGAAGCTGTCGCACACGAACATCGTCTCGGTCTTCGACACCGGCGAGGACACCCTCGACGGCGCCGTCATGCCGTACATCGTCATGGAGTACGTGGAGGGGCAGCCGCTCGGCTCGGTCCTCGCCGCCGACGTCCAGCAGTACGGCGCGATGCCCGCCGACAAGGCGCTGAAGGTCACGGCCGACGTACTGGCCGCGCTCGAGGTCAGCCACGAGATGGGCCTGGTCCACCGCGACATCAAGCCGGGCAACGTGATGACGACCAAGCGCGGCGTGGTCAAGGTCATGGACTTCGGCATCGCGCGCGCCATGCAGTCCGGTGTCACCTCGATGACGCAGACCGGCATGGTCGTCGGCACCCCTCAGTACCTCTCCCCCGAGCAGGCGCTCGGCCGTGCGGTGGACGCGCGCTCCGACCTTTATTCGGTCGGCATCATGCTCTTCCAGCTGCTGACGGGCCGTCTCCCCTTCGACGCCGACTCGCCGCTCGCCATCGCCTACGCGCACGTGCAGGAGGAGCCGGTCGCCCCGTCCTCCGTCAACCGCTCGGTGACCCCGGCGATGGACGCGCTCGTCGCCCGCGCGCTGCGGAAGAACCCGAACGAGCGGTTCCCGAGCGCCGCGGCGATGCGCGACGAGTGCCTGCGGGTGCTGGCGGCCGGCCAGACCGGCGCGCCGGTGATCGTCCAGGGCGGTCCGGTCAGCAGCGGCGCGGGCGTCGGCTCGGCGGTCTTCCCGCCCGTCGGACAGACCCCGCCGCCCGCCCCGCACGGTGTGCAGCAGCCGTACCTCCCGCCGACGCCGCAGCCCGGCCCGTACGGCCCGGCGACGCCCGCGCCCGCCCCCTCGTACGGCTACCCGCAGCAGGCTCCGACGCCCGCGCCGTACGCCCAGGCCCCGACGCCCGCGCCGTACGCCCAGACGCCGGCCCCCGCCCCGTACGCCCCGACGCCTGCGCCCATGCCCATGCCCGCCCCCGTCGCGACCGGCGGCTCCGGCTCCGGCCGCGGGCGGAACACCCGGGTGATCGGCGGCGCGATCGCCGTCGCGCTGCTCGCGATCGGCGGTCTGCTCGTCGTGCTCAACATGGACGACGAATCCGACCCGCAGGCGGGCGGCACCGGTGGCACGCAGACGCAGCAGAGCGAGTCGGCGGCGCCCGGGCACAAGGGCCCCGACCTGACCAAGACGATCGACATGAAGAAGTGCACGCAGCCTTCGGAGTCGAGCGACGACCCCACGAAGTTCGAGGTCCCCAACTTCACCTACAAGAACATCCAGTCGGTGAAGGCCTGCGTCCAGGCGGCGGGCTGGAAGATCATGACCCAGACCCCGGTGGACGAGTCGACGTACGGCGAGGGCACGGTCCTGGAGCAGTTCCCGCCGGCCGGTGAGGACATCACGGACGAGGACGCCGAGTTCACCCTGAAGATCTCGACGGGCAACCCGCCGCAGTAGTCACGGGACCGCCGTACGCCCCCTGCCCCCGTCCCGGATGCCGGAAATGTTCCGGCATGTGACGCTGAGTTGAACACCTCGGCGGCTCGGTACGGGAGGGGGTCACCCCGTGACTCCAGCACTCCGCACGGCACGCGCGCGGGCTCTCCGCCCCGCGCTCACCTGCGCGTTCACCTGCGCCCTGTACGCCGCTCCCCTCGCGTACGCGGCGGAGGTCCCCGGCACCCCGCTGGGCAGCACGGCCCCGACGCCAGCCGCGACCGCCACCGCTCCGGCGGCGAGCCCGTCCTCCGCGGCGCCGTCCGCGCCGACGCCGGAGGCCCCGTCCTCCTCTCCCTCTCCGGAAGGCACCGGCGGCACCCGCCCGCCCGCCTCCCCCGTGCCCGCGCCCACCGGCACCGGGGCGTCCGCGGCGGCCTCGCCGAGCGCCGGGCCCTCCGACGCACCCACCCCCGGCGACTCCGCCTCCCTCGCGGGCCGGCCGGCCGGTGAGGGCCGGCCGCGCCCCGGACGCTCCGAGAGCGCCCCGCCGCCGTCGCCGGGCCCCTCGCGTACCGAAACTGCTACAAGCCCGCGCGAGCACGAGGTCGCCGAGGAGGAGGACGAACCGGTACGTGAGGAGGACCCGGTGCTGCCCGAGGCGGCGCCCGCCAGCCTGCCCGCCGCGGCGCCCGGACTGTCGGCCGAGGCCGCCCCCACCCTCGTCGACCAGCGGATTCCCGTCCTCACCCTGGGCGTGGGGATGGCCCTCATGGGGCTCGGCATCGGCTTCCTCGGGCTGCGGATGCGCCGCCGCTGACCCGTCCGGAACGGGCCCGGGTCCCCCTTGAGTCGGACCTCCCGCTTCCCCCTCAGGACGGTTGTCCGCCGCGGCATACCCGGTATACATACTGAGTATGTCGATCCGCCACGGGCTCCTCGCCCTCCTCGAACGCGGCCCTCGCTACGGCTCCCAGCTCCGTACGGAGTTCGAGTCCCGCACCGGCTCCACCTGGCCGCTCAACGTCGGCCAGGTCTACACGACCCTCAACCGGCTGGAGCGCGACGGCATGGTCGCCCAGGGCGGCGAGGACGACGCCGGTCACACGCTCTACGCGATCACCGACAGCGGCCGCACCGAGCTCAGGACCTGGTTCGAGAAGCCGGTGGACCGCACCAGCCCCGCCCGCGACGAGCTGGCCATCAAGCTCGCCATGGCCGTGGGCGCACCCGGCGTCGACATCCGCGCCGTCATCCAGTCCCAGCGCCGGCACACCGTGAAGGCGATGCAGGACTACACCCGGCTCAAGGCGCAGGCCCTGCTCGCCGTCGAGGGCGGCGGGGCCCGGGAGCGCGACGACGTGGCCTGGCTGCTCGTCCTGGAGCAGCTGATCTTCCAGACCGAGGCGGAGGCCCGCTGGCTGGACCACTGCGAGTCCCGTCTGATCCGCCTGTCGGCGACGGCCGCCACGGGCGCCCCGGCGTCCGCACCCGCGGCCCCGGCCGCCCCTGCAGCCCCTGCAGCCCCGGCGCCCCCGGCAGCAGCACCGAACGGCCCGACCGCCCCGAGCACCTCGATCGCCCCCGGGACGTCGATCCCCTAGCGCGCCGCCGCTCGGCCCACTCGACCACCGGTACGCCCGGGGCGTGTTGACCGCACGCTCGCGCCCCGCCCGTACCGCCGACGCACCACCTTCCACCGCACGCTCCCGTACCCGGCCGACCCGCCGCGTACGGCCAACGGGGGGACCCCTCCATGTCGACACAGCAGCCCGTGCTGCAACTCCAGAACCTCACCCGCGTCCACGGCGCGGGTGCCACCGAGGTGCATGCCCTGCGCGGCATCGACCTCGCCGTGTACCCCGGCGAACTCGTCGCCGTCATGGGCCCGTCGGGCTCCGGCAAGTCCACGCTCCTCACCATCGCGGGCGGCCTGGACACCCCCAGCTCGGGCCGCGTGATCGTCGAGGACACCGACATCACCACCGCGAGCGTCAAGGAGCTCGCCGCCCTGCGCCGCCGCAGCATCGGGTACGTCTTCCAGGACTACAACCTCATCCCGGCCCTCACCGCCGCCGAGAACGTCGCCCTGCCCCGCGAGCTGGACGGGACCTCCGCCCGCAAGGCGCGTGTCGAGGCCGTCGCCGCCCTGGAGGAGATGGGGCTCGGCCACCTCGCCGACCGCTTCCCCGACGAGATGTCCGGCGGCCAGCAGCAGCGCGTGGCCATCGCCCGCGCCCTCGTCGGCGACCGCCGGCTCGTCCTCGCCGACGAGCCGACCGGCGCCCTCGACTCCGAGACCGGCGAGTCCGTGCTCGCCCTGCTCCGCACCCGCTGCGACGCGGGCGCCGCCGGTGTCCTCGTCACCCACGAGCCGCGGTTCGCCGCCTGGGCCGACCGGGTCGTGTTCCTCCGGGACGGCGCCATCGTCGACCAGACCGTGCGCAGCGAGGCCGATTCGCTCCTCTCGGGCCAGGTGGCTGAGGCGTGAAGACCTGGTTCCACTCCTGGCGGGCCGCGATCCGCATCGCCCGCCGCGACGCCTGGCGTTCCAAGGGCCGCAGCTCCCTCGTCCTCGCGATGATCGCGCTGCCCATCCTGGGCGTCAGCGCCCTCGATCTGACCTACCGCAGCTCCGAACTCTCGCCCGCCGAACGGGTGGAGCGGACGATCGGCGCGGCCGACGCACGCTTCAGGGACGCCCAGGTCGGCGGCGTCCCGATCTTCCAGGACCCGACCGGCGACATACACACGCCGGTCAAGGAGTACGAGAACGAGCCCTGGCCGAGCGGCGCCACGGACGTCACCAAGGCGATACCCGCGGGCTCCACCGTCCTCACCGACAGCAACGCTTCGGCCAAGCTGACGACGACCCACGGTCTGCTCATGACCGAGGTGCGTGAGCTCAAGGCCTCCGATCCGGTCGCCCGCGGCATCATGACGCTCCTGGACGGGCGTTTCCCGGAGAAGAACGACGAGGTCATGGCGACCTCGCACTTCCTGGAGAGCAGCGGTCTGTCGGTCGGCTCGACCCTTTCCGCCCGCAACTTCGACCGCCCCTACCGGATCGTCGGCTCCTACGAACTTCCCGACGCGCTGGGCACCGACCAGGTCAACGCACTGCCGGGAGCCTTCCTCGCCCCGTACGCGAAGGCGGTCGAGAAGGCCGGTCTGCCGGCGCCCGACACCTCCCTCTCGTACCTGGTGCGCAAGGCCGGTGGTTTCACGTGGAACACCGTCAAGGAGATCAACACCAAGGGTGTCGCCGTCGTCTCGCGCGCCGTGATGATCGACCCGCCCGCCGATTCCGAGGTCCCGCTCTACCAGAAGGACGGCTGGGGGAACTACCAGTCCAGCCCGGCGGCCGGCGCCGCCGAGCTCGCCTCCCTCGCCACCGTGGTCGGCCTGGCGATGCTGGAGATCTGCCTTCTCGCCGGACCCGCCTTCGCGGTCGGCGCCCGCCGCTCGCGCCGCCAGCTCGGTCTGGTCGGGGCCAACGGCGGTGCCCGCAGCCACATCCGGGCCATCGTGCTGAGCGGCGGCCTCGTCATCGGCATCGCCGCCGCCGTCACCGGCACCGTCCTCGCCCTGATCCTGACCCTGCTGCTGCAGCCGGTCCTCGAAAGCACCATGGGCCAGCGGTTCGGGGCCTTCGACATCCGGCCCCTCGAACTCCTCGGCATCGCGCTGCTCGCCGTCCTGACCGGCCTGCTCGCCGCGATCGTCCCGGCCGTCACCGCCTCCCGGCAGACCGTCCTCGCCTCGCTCACGGGCCGGCGCGGGATCCGCCGCAGCAGCCGGGTGCTGCCCCTGATCGGTCTTGCGGCCCTTCTCCTCGGCGGCGCGGTCGCCCTCTTCGGCTCGACGGTCTCCGAGCAGGTCACCCTCGTGGCGGCCGGTTCCGCCCTCGCCGAACTGGGCGTCGTCGCCATGACCCCGGCCCTGGTCGGCCTCTTCGGGCGGACGGGCCGCTGGCTGCCGCTCTCCCCGCGCCTCGCGCTGCGGGACGCCGTCCGCAACCGGGGCCGCACGGCACCGGCCGTCGCCGCCGTCCTCGCCGCCGTCGCGGGCACGGTCGCCGTCTCCACGTACATGGCCAGCCGCGAGGCTCAGAACAGGGCCGAGTACGAGGCCACGCTGCCCTACGGCGTCGCCGCCGCCTTCGTCCAGGAGGAGGGAGGCCGGGACGTCCCCGCGGTCCGCGAGGCCATCCAGCGCCAGTTCCCCGTCGACGTCCGTGCCGACGTCGAGCGCGTCTCGGTCGGCAAGCCCGGCTGCCCGCCCTGGGGCGGCGACCCGGCCTGCGGCCGCTACGAGGTCATCGTCCCGCGGGCGAACGAGTGCCCGCTGTACGCGTCGCTCCCCGGCGGCGGCGACCCCTCGGAGAAGTACACGCCCGAGCAGCGGCGGAAGCTGGTCACCGAGGACTGGCGGTGCATGGACTCCGCGAGCAGCGGGATGTACCTCTCCGACGGAGGCCTGGTCGTCGGTGACGCCAAGCTGCTCCAGGTCCTCGGCGTCGACGACCCCGCGACCGTGAAGGCCCTCGCCGACGGGAAGATCGTCAGCTTCAACCGCGCCCTGGTCCAGAAGAACGGCACCATCGCGATCAAGCAGATCACCGACATCGCCGCCGCCGACAAGGCTTCCGAGGAGAACCGCCCCGCCCCGGGCAAGGTCAGCTCCCTGCCCGCCTACCTGGTGCCCGGCGACCAGAAGTCCTACGGCCTCCAGGCCCTCATGACCCCCGCCACCGCCAAGGCCGCCGGCCTCTCCACGGTGCCGATGGGCGTGTACGTCAGCACCGACCGGCTCCCGGACAGCGAGCAGCGCCAGAAGCTCGACGGCGACCTCGCCAAGCTCGGCAGCAACGTCGAGCTGCACCTCGAAGAGGGCTTCGTCAACGACAACGGCATCGTCCTGCTCTCGCTGGCCATCTTCGCCGGCCTGGTCACCATCGGCGCCGCCGGCATCGCCACCGGCCTCGCCCAGGCCGACGCCGAGGCCGATCTGAAGACGCTCGCCGCCGTGGGAGCCCCGCCCCGGGTCCGCCGCACGCTCAGCGGATTCCAGTGCGGAGTGGTCGCCGCGATGGGTGTGATCCTCGGCTCGGCCGCCGGACTGCTGCCGGCCGTCGGACTCCGGCTCACCGAGGAGCGCAACCAGATCCGGATGTACGAGCAGAACGTCGCCGAGGGCTGGAGCGGCGAGCTCACCCCGCCCCACGTGCCGATCGTCGTCCCCTGGGAGACGCTGGCCGGCCTGCTCGTCGCCGTCCCGCTCGGCGCCGCGCTCCTCGCCGCCCTGGTGACCCGCTCGCGCGGGGCACTGGCCCGGCGCGCGGCGACCTGACGGTCCTCGTTCCCGTCCTGTGCCCCTGTACGAGGGTGGATCACCCCCGTACAGGGGCACACCCTGTGGTGACGCATGTGTACGAGAGAATGGCGGCATGGAGATGCCGAGGAATGACAGGTCGCAGGAGAGCCCCCAGGTCCTCATCGTGGGACAGGACGGGATGGCCCTCGGCGGCGCTCAGGGCGACGACGAACCCCGCGAGGTCCCGGTGACGGAAATGGTCGAGCAGCCTGCGAAGGTCATGCGGATCGGCAGCATGATCAAGCAGCTCCTGGAGGAAGTACGGGCGGCACCTCTGGACGAGGCGAGCCGGGTCAGGCTCAAGGACATCCACGCGAGCTCCGTGAAGGAGCTGGAGGACGGGCTCGCACCCGAGCTGGTCGAGGAGCTGGAGCGGCTCTCCCTGCCGTTCACGGACGAGGCGATCCCCTCCGAGGCGGAGCTGCGCATCGCGCAGGCGCAGCTCGTGGGCTGGCTGGAAGGCCTGTTCCACGGCATCCAGACGGCGCTCTTCGCGCAGCAGATGGCGGCCCGCGCCCAGCTGGAGCAGATGCGCCGCGCACTGCCTCCGGGTGCGTCGCACGACGATGACGACGACCACGGCCACGGGCACGCGGTGCGCTCGGGACCGTACCTGTAGATCGCGCAGGCCACGAAGGTCGTACAGGTCACGCAGGCCGTACACGGAGAAGGGCCCGGCACACGGGGTGTGCCGGGCCCTTCGCTTCCTCCGGGTCAGGCGCCCGGCACGAGCAGCAGGACCTTGCCGACGTGGCCGCCGTCCTCCAGCGCCCGGTGCCCCTCGGCGGCGTCCGGCATCGGCACCGACCGGTCGACGACCGGGCGGACCGTGCCCGCGCCGATCAGCGGCCAGACGTGCTCGCGGACGGCGGCGACGATCGCCGCCTTCTCCGCCGCCGGACGGGACCGCAGCGTGGTCGCCATGACGGCGGCGCGCTTCGCGAGCAGCGCCCCGAGGTTCAGCTCGCCCTTCACCCCGCCCTGGAGGCCGATGACGACCAGCCGCCCGTTCACGGCCAGGGCCTTCACGTTCCGCTCCAGGTACTTGGCGCCCACGATGTCGAGGATGACGTCCGCGCCCGCCCCGTCCGTCGCCTTCGCCAGCTCCTCGACGAAGTCCTGCTCGCGGTAGTCGATGAGGATGTCCGCGCCCAGCTCCGCGCAGCGCGCCAGCTTCTCGGGGCCGCCGGCGGTCACCGCGACCCGCGCGCCGACGGCCTTCGCCAGCTGGATCGCCATCGTGCCGATGCCGCTAGCGCCGCCGTGCACGAGCAGCGTCTCGCCGGGGCGCAGGTGGGCGATCATGAAGATGTTGGACCAGACGGTGCACGCGACCTCGGGGAGCGCGGCGGCCGTGGCGAGGTCGACGCCCTCCGGGACCGGCAGCAGCTGGCCGGCCGGGACCACGACCTTCTCCGCGTAGCCGCCGCCGGCGAGCAGCGCGCACACCTCGTCGCCGACGGCCCAGCCGGCCACCCCGGGGCCGAGCGCGGTGATCCGCCCCGCGCACTCCAGGCCGGGATACGGCGAGCTGCCCGGCGGCGGGTCGTAGAAGCCCTGGCGCTGGAGCAGATCGGCACGGTTGACCGCGCTCGCCACCACCTCGACGAGCACCTCGCCCTCGCCGGGTACGGGATCGGGCACCTCGGCCCAGACGAGGGCCTCGGGACCACCGGGTTCCGGAATCGTGATCGCATACATGGCGGCGAGGCTACTCCGGCCCCGCGGGGCGCGCGTCAGTCCTCGGGCGGCGTGGAGAGCGGCGTCACCGGTGCGGCCCGCACGATGGTGATCACCCGGTCGGTGAGCTGGAGCGGGCTGGCCGCGGGGTCGTCGTAACCGAGCAGCCGGTGGCCCCGGAGCACGCTCACCACCAGGTCGCCGGTCTCGCGCACGCTCTTGCCGACCTCGCTCTTGGTCACCGGCCGTTCCACGAGGTCCAGGCCCGAGCCCTGCTGGATGAGGTCCTCCATCACCGTGCCGGCGCTGGGGCTGAGCACGGAGAGGCCGAGCAGACGCCCGGCGGCGCTGGCGCTGGTGATGACCGCGTCCGCGCCGGACTGGCGGAGCAGCGGCGCGTTCTCCTCCTCGCGGACCGCGGCGACGATCTTCGCGCCCCTGTTCAGCTGGCGTGCCGTCAGGGTGACCAGGACCGCCGTGTCGTCGCGCTGGGTGGCGATCACGATCTGCCGGGCCCGCTGCACCTCGGCACGGAGCAGCACGTCGCTGCGCGTCGCGTCGCCGATGACGCCGACGAACCCGTCCGCGTTCGCCGTCTCGATCACCTTGGTGGAGGGGTCGACGATGACGATCTGGTCCTTGCGGAGCCCGGTCGCGCAGAGCGTCTGGATCGCGGACCGCCCCTTCGTCCCGAAACCGACGATGACGGTGTGGTCGCGCAAGGTGGACCTCCAGCGGTTCAGCCGGAACTCCTCCCGGGTCCGCTCGGTGAGGACCTCGAGAGTGGTGCCGACCAGGATGATCAGGAACAGCACGCGCAGGGGCGTGACCAGCAGGATGTTGGCGAGCCGCGCCGTGTCGCTGTACGGGACGATGTCGCCGTATCCGGTGGTGGAGAGCGTCACGGTCGCGTAGTAGGCGCAGTCGAGGAAGTCGAGCGTCTCGTCGGCGTTGTCGTGGTAGCCGTCGCGGTCCACGTAGACGATGAGGATCGTCACCAGCAGCACGCCGAGCGCCATGAGCAGCCGCTTGCCGACCTGACGCAGCGGCCTCTCGACCACTCTGCGCGGCAGCCGGATCTGCGGGCCCGTGATCCGCTCGTCCGCGTGGCGGGCCATCACGTCACGACTGGGAAGTTTCACGTGAAACACGCTCCTTGGGCCGGTACGGCGCCCGACGTCGGCGGCCAGGGAAGGTCGAGGACGTCCAGCTCCTGGCCGGACCGGGCGCCACCGGGCGGGACGACGGCCATGCCGTCCGCGACGGCGATGCCCCGGAGCATGGCCGGCCCGTTGTAGCGCAGGGGAACCAGCTGCTCGCCCCGGCGGACGACCGGGACGAGCCGGGTGTCGTACGGATGCCCGTGCACCTCGTCCAGAACGGGCGCGCGGCCACCGGAGGCGGAGGTGCCGGCCAGGGCGGCGAGCAGCGGTTCGGCGAGCGTGAGGAGCCCGGAGACGGCGGCGAGCGGGTTGCCGGGCAGGCCGACGAGGTGGCGGTGGCCGCCCAGGGCCGCGAGGAGCATCGGGTGGCCGGGACGGACCTTCACCCCGTCGACCAGGAGCGTGGCGCCCGCCTTGTCGAGCACGCGGTGGAGGTGGTCGACAGGCCCGGCGGCGGTGCCTCCGGTGGTGACGACCAGGTCGGCGGCGGAGCCCGTGACGGCCGCGTACAGCTCCTCGGCGTCGTCACCGATCCGCCGGGTGGCGAGCACCTCGGCGCCGAGCGCCGCCAGCCAGGGGCCGAGCATCGGGCCGAGGGCGTCACGGATGAGTCCCTCGTGGGGGAGTCCGGCCGTGAGCAGCTCGTCTCCGAGGACGAGGACCTCCACCCGGGGGCGCGGCGGTACGGGGAGCTCGTCGTATCCGGCGGCCGCGGCCAGGCCGAGGACGACGGGGGTGACCTCGGTGCCCGCGGGAAGCAGTTCGTCCCCGGCGCGGCACTCCTGCCCCCGGGGCCGGATGTCCTGTCCGGGGACCACATCACGCAGGGCGTGCAGCACGGGCCCCGGCGCGGCGACGGCTCCGGGCCGCTCCGTGTCCGCCGGCTCCGTGTCCGCCGGCTCCGTGTCCGCCAGCTCCGTATCCGCCGGCTCCGTATCCGTCCGCTCCGTCCGCTCCGTACGGGAGTGCTCGGTACGGATGACGGCGGTGGTCCCGGGCGGGACGGGGGCGCCGGTGGCGATCCGTACGGCCTCGCCGTCGGTCAGTGCGGCGGCGGGCGCGTGACCGGCGAGGACGGGGGTCTCCGTACGCACCGTCCAGGGCCCCGGGCCCGCGACGGCCCAGCCGTCCATGGCGGAGGTGTCGAAGGAGGGCAGGTCGGTGAGGGCGAGGAGCGGCTCGGCCAGGGTGTGGCCGAGCGCCTGCCCGAGCGGGAGCCGCCGTGGCTCGCGCCCGGCCCGGGCGGCGGTCCCGGCGCGGGCGGCGGCGGCCCGGGCCTCGGGCCAGGCGGTGGCGCGGTGCGGCGGCTCGGCCTTCGCTCCGGTGGCGGTTCCCGGGGCCACGGGGACGGGCTCCTTCAGGGTCATCCGGCCTCGTCCTGCTCGGCGGCCCAGCGTTGCGCGAGCGCCGCGGCCTTGCGGGCGGCCTCGGCGACGGCCTCGGGTCCGCCCTCGGAGCCCGCGCGGGCCGCCGCGTAACCGACCAGGAAGGTGGTCAGGGGCGCGGCGGGGCGGGCCACGCCGTGGGCGGCGTCCCGGGCGAGGTCGAGCAGCACGCCGGTGTCGACGTCCAGTTCGATGCCCAGTTCGTCCTTGACTGCGGTGATCCATTCATCCAGCACGGTCCCATGCTCCCTGATGCGGGCGCGGGCCGTGGCGATGTCCTCCCAGGTGTCGCAGTCGAAGGAGGCGAGGGGGGCCGCGGCGACCCGGGTGAGGTGCAGTCCCCCGGTGAGGAGACGCAGCGGCCCGCCGGCGAGGGTGCCCCGCCGTTCGGCGAGGAGGGCCAGTTCCCGCAGGAGCGGGGTGCGGCGGTACGCGGCGACGAGCGGCTGGTCCCGGCCCTCGTCGTCGGTGAGGAGCGCGGCCTCGGCCCCGGGAGCCTCGTCGAGGGCGTCGAGGAGCCGGCGGACGGTGGCCCCGTCCAGGAAGGGCAGGTCGGCGGAGAGGACGAGGAGGACGTCGGCGCCGGTCTCCCGGGCACCCGCGTCGAGGGCGGCCAGCGGGCCGCCGCCGGGCGGGTCCTCCCTGGTCCAGCGGACGGGGCGGGCGGTCGGGCGGGGGTCCGCGACGACCACGGTCCGGCCGGCGTCGGGACAGGCCGCGAGCACCCGGTCGAGGAGCGTCCGTCCCCCGACCCGTACGCCGGGCTTGTCGGAGCCGCCGAGGCGCCGGGCGGCGCCCCCGGCGAGCACGACGGCGTCGTATGCGGTGGTCACCCCAGCAGTATGGGCCGCCGGGGCTCACCGCTGTCGGGCCCGTCTCCTCTGCTGAGACGGGCGGGTCGGCTGAGACGGGCGGCTCCGCCGAGAGGCGGGCTCGGTCGGCCGCACCGGACGGGTCGTCCGGTGCGGCCGTCCGCGTCAGACCGTGCGGAGCAGGACGGCGGGCTGTTCGACGCAGTCCGCCACGTACCGCAGGAAGCCGCCCGCCGTGCCGCCGTCGCAGACGCGGTGGTCGAAGGTGAGCGAGAGCTGCACCACCTGACGGACGGCCAGTTCGCCCTGGTGCACCCAGGGCTTGGGGATGATCCGGCCGACACCGAGCATGGCGGCCTCGGGGTGGTTGATGATCGGCGTGGAGCCGTCGACCCCGAACACCCCGTAGTTGTTGAGGGTGAACGTGCCGCCGGTCAGATCGGCCGGGGTGATCGCGCCCTGCCGGGCCGCCTCCGTCAGCCGGGCGAACTCCGCCGTCAGCGACTCGGCCGTCCGGCTCCCCGCGTCCTTGACCACGGGGACGACGAGTCCGCGCGGGGTCTGGGCCGCGAAGCCGAGGTGCACGGACGGCAGCCGGACGATCTCCCGGGCGGTCGTGTCCACCGTGGAGTTGAGCTCGGGGAACCGGGCCAGGGCGTGGACGCAGATGCGCGCGAGGAGCGCGAGCAGCGAGATCTTCGGCCCGCCTGCCGCGTTCATCGCCGTCCGTGCCGCCATCAGCTCGGTCGCGTCGGCGTCGACCCAGCAGGTCGCGTCCGGGATCTCCGTACGGCTGCGGGACAGCTTGTCCGCCACCGCGCCACGGACCCCGCGCAACGGCACCCGCTCACCGGCCGGCGCCGCGACCGCCGCGGCGGGTACGGGCGCCGGGGCGGCGACCGGCCGCTCCAGGGCGGCGAGGGCCAGCTCCACGTCCGCCCGCAGGATCAGCCCCTCGGGCCCGGATCCGCGCACCTCCCGCAGGTCGAGACCCCGGTCACGGGCCAGCTTCCGCACCAGCGGAGAGATGACGGGCAAGGGGCCCGTGTGCCCGGCCGACGCCGGCACCGGAGCCGGAGCGGCCGCCGGAGCCGGAGCGGCCACGGAGGCTCGGGCGGGGGCCGGAGCCTGGACGGCCGCCGGAGCCCCGGTCCCGGCGGGAGCCTGGGCGGCCGCCGGGTTCGCGTGGCGCACCCGGCGGCGCCGGGCGGCCGGCCCGGCCGTGCCGTAGCCGACGAGCACGTTGCCCGAGTACTCCGAGGAGACCGCCGCGTCCGCGTCGGCGCCGGCCACCGTCGGTGCCGCTCCCGGAGCGGCCTCCGCGAGCTCCTCCGGCGCGCCCGTGCCACCCACGGCGACCGTCAGGAGCGGTGCTCCGACGGGCAGTTCGGTGCCCTCCTCGCCGTACCGGGCGGTGACGACACCGCCGTACGGGCAGGGCACCTCGACCATCGCCTTGGCCGTCTCGACCTCGACGACCGGCTGGTCGATGGCGACGACGTCGCCGACGGCGACGAGCCAGCGCACGATCTCGGCCTCGGTGAGTCCCTCACCGAGGTCGGGCAGCTTGAACTCCAGCACCTGTGCCATCAGCTCCCCGCCTCCCACTGCAGCCGCGCCACCGCGTCCAGGACCCGGTCCACGCCCGGCAGATGGTGCCGCTCCAGCATCGGCGGCGGGTACGGGATGTCGAAGCCCGCGACCCGCAGCACCGGCGCCTCCAGGTGGTGGAAGCAGCGCTCGGTCACGCGCGCGGCGATCTCCGCGCCGGGGCCGCCGAAGCCGGTCGACTCGTGGACGACGACCGCGCGGCCGGTGCGCCGCACCGAGGCGCAGACGGT
The DNA here is from genome assembly GCF_014648895.1 of Streptomyces tanashiensis. Lineage (GTDB taxonomy): Bacteria > Actinomycetota > Actinomycetes > Streptomycetales > Streptomycetaceae > Streptomyces > Streptomyces tanashiensis. The sequence continues at coordinate 32,515 of NZ_BMRZ01000005.1, read as the reverse complement.
CTCGTCGTCGAACGGCACGAGCGAGCGCAGGTCGACGACCTCCAGGTCCCAGCCCTCGGCCTGGGCGGCCTCCGCCGCCTCCAGGCAGACCGGCACCGAGGGACCGTAGGTGATCAGGGTGGCGCCGGTGCCCCGGCGCCGCACGACGGCCTTGCCGATCGGTTCGACGGCCGCGGGCGCCTCGGGGGACCAGTCGGACTTGGACCAGTAGAGCCGCTTGGGCTCCAGGAAGACCACCGGGTCGTCGGAGGCGATGGCCGCGCGGAGCAGCCCGTAGGCGTCCTCGACGGTCGCCGGGGTGACGACGTGCAGTCCGGGCGTGGCCGTGTAGTAGGCCTCGGAGGAGTCGCTGTGGTGCTCGACGCCGCCGATCCCGCCGCCGTACGGCACGCGGATGACGATCGGCATCGGCATCGCGCCGCGGGTGCGGTTCCGCATCTTCGCCACGTGCGAGAGCAGTTGCTCGAACGCCGGGTACGCGAACGCGTCGAACTGCATCTCCACGACCGGCCGCAGGCCGTACATGGCCATGCCGACGGCCGCGCCGAGGATGCCCGCCTCGGCCAGCGGGGTGTCCGTGCAGCGGTCCTCGCCGAACTCCTTGGCGAGTCCGTCGGTGACCCGGAAGACGCCGCCGAGGGTGCCGACGTCCTCGCCCATCACATGGACGGTCGGGTCCTCGGCCATGGCGTCGCGCATGGCGCGCTGGAGCGCCTGCGCCATCGTGGCCGGCTTCGACTTCCCGGCGTTCCCGCCGGTCCTGGCCGCCGCGGGGCCGGTCGTCGCGGTCGTCATCACGCCTCACCCTCGGCTTCGAGCTCGGCGCGCAGCTGCGCCGCCTGTTCACGCAGCTGCGTGGTCTGCTCCGCGTAGACGTGGGAGAAGAGCTCCATCGGGTCGAGCACCGGGTCGGCGTTCATCCGTTCACGCAGCTCCGCCGCCATCGTCTCGGCGGCCTCGGCCACCGCGCGCCTGCCGTCCTCGTCGAGCAGGCCACGCTCCGTCAGTTCCCGTTCGAGCAGCAGGATCGGGTCGTGCGCCCGCCAGGTCTCGACCTCGCCGGCCGCGCGGTAGCGGGTGGCGTCGTCGGCGTTGGTGTGGGCGTCGATCCGGTAGGTGACGGCCTCGACGAGGGTGGGTCCGCCGCCGCGCCGCGCGCGGGCCACGGCCTCGGTGAGCACCTGGTGGACGGCGACCGCGTCGTTTCCGTCGACGAGCCGGCCCGGCATCCCGTACCCGACGGCCTTGTGGGCGAGGGAGGGGGCCGCGGTCTGCTTGGCGAGCGGCACGGAGATCGCGAAGCCGTTGTTCTGGACGAAGAAGACCACGGGGGCCTGCCAGACGGCGGCGAAGTTCAGCGCCTCGTGGAAGTCGCCCTCGCTGGTGCCGCCGTCGCCGACCATGGCGAGGGCGACGACGTCGTCGCCCTTGAGGCGGGCGGCGTGGGCGAGGCCCACGGCGTGCGGGAGCTGGGTGGCCAGCGGGGTGCAGAGCGGCGCGATGCGGTGCTCGTGCGGGTCGTACCCGGTGTGCCAGTCGCCGCGCAGCAGGGTCAGGGCCTGGACGGGGTCGAGGCCCCGGGCGACGGCCGCCAGCGTGTCGCGGTACGAGGGGAAGAGCCAGTCCCGCTCCTCCAGGGCGAGGGCGGCGGCGATCTCGCACGCCTCCTGGCCGGTGGTGGACGGGTAGACGGCGAGCCGTCCCTGCTTGGTGAGGGCGGTGGCCTGCGTGTTGTACCGGCGGCCGCGGATCAGCTCCGCGTAGAGCCGGAGCAGCAGCGCGGGGTCGGCGTCGGCCACGGCCTCCGTGCCGAGCACGCGCAGCGGCTCGGCCTCGGGCAGCAGCGGCGCGGGGTCGGTGCGCGGCTGCCAGGCCGGCGGCGGGGTGTGCCGGTGGGCGGGAACGGCACCGGGCGGCTCTTGGACTGTCGAACTGCGCTGTTGCAACGAGTCCACCTCCTCGTGGGAGCGGGCATAAGACCCGAAGGCGGGTGGCGCGAGTGTGGCGCGCCTCACCTACCGATTGTTCGGTCGTGGAGGCATTTTGGCTACAGGCACCTCCAGCCTGTGGACAAACGGTTCTCCACAGCCTGGGATAAGGGCAGGTCGTCCACGGGAGAGAGGCGGGGGCACATGGCGGATGAACAAATGGCCGAGGACTGGGAGCAGGTCGTCGCACCGGCGCCGACGGCGGGGCTCACCGGGCCTCCGGCACGCCCGCTGGACGCCATCGACCGCGACATCCTGCGCATCCTGCAAACGGACGGCCGCGCCTCGATCCGCTCCGTCGCCGAGCGGGTGCACGTCTCGCGGGCGAACGCGTACGCGCGCATCAACCGGCTCATCGACGACGGGGTGATCCGCGGCTTCAGCGCGCGCGTCAACCACGAACGGGCGGGGCACGGCGCCTCCGCCTACATCACGCTCAAGATCGTCCAGAACTCCTGGCGCACCGTGCGCGAACAGCTCCAGGCCCTGCCGGGAGCCGCGCACATCGCGCTGGTCAGCGGCGATTTCGACGTCCTGCTGCTCGTCCACACCCCCGACAACAGGACCCTGCGCGAGCTGGTGCTCACCAAGCTCCAGTCGATCCCCGAGGTGCTCTCCACCCGGACCCTGCTGGTCTTCGAGGAGACGGACCTGGACCCGGACCACCGCGACCCGGGCCGCTGAGCCCGCGGTAGCCCGCGGTAGCCCGTACGAGGGAACGGCGACCGTACGGGCCACCCCCGGGCCCGTACGGAGGATCAGCGGGCCGCGCGGGCCGCCGCCCCGGGCCCGTACGAGGGATCAGCGGGCCGTCCGCAGCCCGTCGAAGGCCAGGTGGACGACGGTCTCGGCGAGCTGCTCCCGCTCCGCCGTCGCGTCCGGATGCGGCCGGTACCACTCCACCAGCGAATTGATCATGCCGAAGAGGAGCCGGGTCGCGAGCCGGATGTCCACGTCGGCCCGCAGGTCGCCCTCGGCGGCGGCGGCCTTCAGCAGATCGGCAACCTTGTGGTCGAACTCGCGGCGCCGCTCCATCGCCCACCGCTCGGTGGCGGTGTTGCCCCGCACCCGCAGCAGCAGCGTCACGTACGGCAGCTCCGCTATCAGCACCTCGACGGTGCGGCGCGTGACGTACTCGACCCGGTCGACGGCCCGGCCGCGCCCGGCCCCCGGCTCGTCGAGCACCGTGAAGAGCCCGTCGAGCGCCCGGCTGACCGCGCGCCGCAGCAGTTCTTCCTTGCCGGACACGTGGTGGTAGATCGAGGACTTCGAGATCCCGGCCGCCTTGGACAGGTGCTCCATCGACGTGCCGTCGTAACCGCGCTCGTTGAAGACCCGCACCGCGACCGAGAGCAGCGTCTCGGGGGTGTACGTGTCGCGCTTCGCCGTGGTCATCAGGAGTCCTGCCCTTCCTCGGCGTATCCCCGGCGGGCGGTGGCCAGGCTCGGCGCGTACCGCCCCGTCGGATAGCGCGTGTGCAGCTCCAGGAGAAGGTCCCGCACGCGCGCGTGCCCCACCTTCCCGGCCCACTCCAGCGGGCCGGCCGGGTAGTTGACCCCGAGCCGCATGGCCGTGTCGACGTCCTCGGCGGTGGCGACGCCCCGGGCGACCGCGTCGGCCGCGAGGTCGGCGAGCATGGCGACCGTCCGGGCGACGATCATGCCGGGGACGTCGCCGATCACGGACACCTGCTTGCCGAGCGCCTGGAAGAGGCCCACGGCCTCGGCGAGGGACTCGGCCGAGGTGTGCTCGCCGGTCGCCAGGACGATCCGGGTCGCGCGCGCGTAGTCCAGCGCGAGATCGAAGTAGATGATCTCCTCGCCGTAGTACTCGAAGGCCGTCTCGCCGTCGGCGAGACCGAGCCGGGCGCCGCCGGGCAGCTGGACGTACCCTTCGCCGCTCCTGCGCCGGACCTTGATCCCGGCCTCCTCGAAGAGCCCGACCAGCGGCTCGGCGGGCCCGAGGTCGCCGCGCACGGCGATCCGCTCGGGCGCCTCGGCCGGAGGCGCGGTGTGCGGTTCGGGACGCTCGGCGCCCTCCGCGTACGAGAACCAGCCGTGCCCCGACTTGCGGCCGAGGCGTCCCGACTCGACGAGCCGGCGCTGGGCGAGCGAGGGGGTGAACTTCGGGTCCTGGTGGAAGGAGTCCCAGACCGACCGGGTGACGGCCTCGTTGACGTCCTGGCCGATGAGGTCGGTCAGCTCGAAGGGCCCCATGCGGAAGCCGCCGCACTCGCGCAGGGCCGCGTCGATGGTGGCGGGGTCGGCCCCGCCCTCCTCGAACACACGGAGCGCCTCGGCGTAGAAGGGGCGGGCGACCCGGTTCACGATGAAGCCGGGGGTGTCCGCGCAGCGCACCGGCGTCTTGCCCCAGCCCTTGACCGTCTCGTACGCGCGCGTGGCGACGTCCGGGTCGGTGGCGAAGCCGCTGACGACCTCGACGAGGGGGAGCAGCGGCGCCGGGTTGAAGAAGTGCAGGCCGACGAAACGGCCGGGCAGCCGCAGCCCTCCCGCGATGGCGGTGACGGAGAGGGAGGAGGTGTTGGTGGCGAGGACGGTGTCGTCTCCGACGATCTTCTCCAGGTCGGCGAAGAGCCGCCGCTTGACCGAGAGGTCCTCGACGATGGCCTCGATCACGAGGGCGGCGTCCGCGAGCTCGGCGGGGTCCTCGGCCGCGTGCAGCCGGCCGACGGCGGCCTCCCGGGCGGCGGCGTCGAGGCGTCCCTTCTCCACGAGCCGGTCCAGGCGGGCGGTGAGGGCGGCGACGGCCTCGGCGGCCCGGCCGGGGGCGCTGTCGTAGAGGCGCACGGGATGGCCGGCGACCAGCGCGACCTGGGCGATGCCCTGGCCCATGGTCCCGGTGCCGACGACGGCGACGGTGCGGTCGCCTCCGATGCCCGGAATGCGGTCCTGTCCCACGGCGGCGGTCTCACTGGCGGTCACGTCGTCGCTCCCCCTGACGGTCACGTTGGCGCTCATAGGAGTGATCCTCCCCGATGGGTTTTCCACAGGATCGACGGACCCCCTTGTCCCGACCGATCGTTCGGTTACTCTAACTCCGTACGCGTCTCCCTGCCCAGCTCGACGAGGAGTTGGTCCATCCATGGCCACCGCTCAGCTGACCACCGACCGTCTGGCCGAGAAGCACCGGTCCACGCTCGACCAGGCGCTCGACACCATTCGCACCCGCGCCTACTGGTCGCCGTACCCCGAGCACCCGAAGGCGTACGGCGCGGACGGCTCGCTCGACGCGGCGGCGGGTCTCGCCGCCCACCAGTCCCTGCTGAACACCCGCTTCGACCTCGACCAGCCCGGCACGGACGGCTGGACCGGCGCCGAGACCTCGCCGTACGGCCCGTCGCTCGGCATCGAGTACCCGCACGCCGACCTCGACGTGCTGCTCCCCGCGATGCGCGCGGGCATGGGCGCCTGGCGCGACGCCGGCGCCGAGACCCGCGCCCTGGTCTGCCTGGAGATCCTCGCCCGGATCTCCGCCCGCACCCACGAGTTCGCGCACGCCGTCATGCACACCAGCGGCCAGGCGTTCATGATGGCGTTCCAGGCCGGCGGCCCGCACGCCCAGGACCGCGGCCTGGAGGCCGTGGCGTACGCGTACGCGGAGCAGACCCGCACACCCGCCGGGCGGGCCGGCTGGTCCAAGCCCCAGGGCAAGCGCGACCCCCTGGAGCTGAGCAAGGAGTTCACCCCGGTCGGCCGCGGCATCGCCCTGGTCATCGGCTGCAACACCTTCCCCACGTGGAACGGCTACCCGGGCCTGTTCGCCTCCCTCGCCACCGGCAACCCGGTCCTGGTCAAGCCGCACCCGCGCGCCGTCCTGCCGCTCGCGCTCACCGTCGAGGTCGCCCGCGAGGTGCTCGCCGAGTCCGGCTTCGACCCGAACCTGGTCACGCTCGCCGTCGAGCGGCCCGGCGAGGGCATCGCCAAGACCCTGGCCGTCCGCCCCGAGATCCGGATCATCGACTACACCGGCTCCACCGCCTTCGGCGACTGGCTGGAGGCCAACGCCCGCCAGGCCCTGGTCTACACCGAGAAGGCCGGCGTCAACACGGTCGTGGTCGACTCCACCGACGACTACAAGGGGATGCTCGCCAACCTGGCCTTCTCGCTGTCCCTGTACAGCGGCCAGATGTGCACCACCCCGCAGAACCTGCTGATCCCCCGCGACGGCATCACCACCGACCAGGGCCCCAAGTCGTACGACGAGGTCGTCGCCGACCTCGCGGCGGCGGTCGGCGGCCTGCTCGGCGACGACGCCCGGGCGAACGGCCTGCTGGGCGCCCTGGTCAACCCGGACGTGAAGGCGCGCCTGGAGGCCGCCGCCGGCCTCGGCGAGGTCGCGCTGGCCTCCCGCGAGGTGGTCAACCCGGAGTACCCGGACGCCGTGGTCCGGACGCCGGTCATCGTGAAGCTGGACGGCACCAAGCCGGACGCCGAGGCCGCGTACTTCTCGGAGTGCTTCGGCCCGGTCTCCTTCGCCGTCTCGGTGGACTCCACCGCCGACGCCCTGGAGCTGCTGCGCCGCACGGTCCGCGAGAAGGGCGCCATGACGGTCGGCGCCTACACGACCTCGGCGGACACCGAGCGCGCGGTGGAGGAGGTCTGCCTGGAGGAGTCGGCCCAGCTCTCGCTGAACCTCACGGGCGGGGTGTACGTGAACCAGACGGCCGCGTTCTCCGACTTCCACGGCTCCGGCGGCAACCCGGCGGCGAACGCCGCGCTGTGCGACGGCGCCTTCGTCTCCAACCGCTTCCGGGTGGTGGAGGTCCGCCGCCAGGCCTGATGCACGGGCTCGTGGAGGCCCTCCGGGGCCTCCACGACGCCTACGGCGCCTCGATCTCCGCGTACCGCTGCACCCATGCGTGCATGGCGATCGCGGCCGCCGCGCCCGCGTTGATCGACCGGGTCGAGCCGAACTGGGCGATCGAGCAGACCATCTCCACGTGGGCGCGGGCATCCTCGGTCAGCCCCGGACCCTCCTGCCCGAAGAGCAGCACACAGCGGCGGGGCAGCACGGTCCGCTCCAGCGGCACGGCTCCCGGCAGGTTGTCGATCCCGATGACCGGGATGCCCTCGGCCGCCGCCCACGAGGTCAGCGACGCCGTGTCCGGGTGGTGCCGGACGTGCTGGTAGCGGTCGGTGACCATGGCACCCCGCCGGTTCCAGCGACGCCGGCCCACGATGTGGACCTCCTTCGCCAGGAAGGCGTTGGCGGTCCGCACCACCGAGCCGATGTTGAAGTCGTGGCCCCAGTTCTCCACCGCGACGTGGAAGTCGTGGCGGCGGGTGTCCAGGTCGGCGACGACCGCCTCACGCGTCCAGTACCGGTAGCGGTCCACGACATTGCGCCGGTCGCCGCCGGCGAGCAGCTCCGGGTCGTAGCGCTCGTCCCGCGGCCACGGCTCCGGGTGCGGCCCGACGCCGATCTCGGGGCCGAAGCCCTCGTCGTACTGGACCGGCTCGGGCTGTTCTTCCGTGGTGCTCACCCGACGAGGGTACGGGGGCCGTGCTCCTCACCCGTACGGCGCTGCTCGGGCAGCGTCTCGGCGGGGGCCGTGCCGGCGGGGGTCCGCCTCAGCAGCCGGTCCCTGCCCCGGGTCGCCCCGGTCCCCAGCGCCACCAGGAACGCGGTCGGCAGGAACACGGCGTCGGCGGAGATCATCGCGAGCGAGAACACCGGAAGCCCGAGGAGCACCGCGATCCCGGCGTGCTCCAGCATCATCGCGACGAGGAGGACGTTCTTGACCCTGCGGTTGAAGAGGGTGAACGGGAAGGCGACCTGGACGATCACCGTGCCGTAGCTCAGCAGCATCACCATGATCCCGCTGGCTCCGAGCAGGTCGGAGAGGCCGGGCCAGGGCGAGAAGTAGTCCAGGTGGAGCGGGTAGTACAGCGCGGTCCCGTCCTGCCAGCGCGAACCCTGGATCTTGTACCAGCCGGCCGTGGCGTAGATCAGGCAGACCTCCACCATGAGCACGACGAGGACACCGTTGTGCGCGAGGTTGGCGAGGGCGTCGAGCAGGGTGCGCGGCTCCCCGGGCGCGAGCCGGCAGACCAGCCACCACAGGCCGTTCCCGAGCCACAGCACCCACAGCAGCACCATCACCCACCACTCGCCGCTGACGTCGCTGAACCAGGTGGCGGCGAGCAGGAAGCCGCCGAGCACGGTCCACAGCAGCGGTCCGACGACATCGCGTCGCGGGGGCTCCCCGGCGCTCTCCGCGCGAGCCTCCCGGGCCGCGCGCCGGGCGTCGAGGGACCACACCCGGCCGCAGCGGGTGAAGACGAGGTAGATCGCGGCGAGGTGGAGGACGTTGTCGCCGCCGTCGCCCACGAAGATGGAGCGGTTCAGCAGCGACAGCACGCCGACCATGAACACCACGGACACGGCCCGGGTGCGCCAGCCCACCAGGAGCAGCACGGCGGAGAGCACCGCGGCCCCGTAGACGAACTCGAACCAGATCCGGCCGTCCGACCACATGAGGACGGTGAAGGCCCGGTTGTCGGCGATCAGCCGCTGCGCCAGCTCCCAGGACCAGGGGCCGTCGGGCCCGTAGAGCTGGTGCCGGTGCGGCAGCTCGCGCAGCAGGTAGAGCAGCCAGGTCAGCGAGAAGCCGATCCGCACGATCGCGCTCTGGTACGGGGCGAGGGTGCGGCCCGTGACGGCCTGCACGCCGCGGGCGAGCTTGCGGTCGAAGGGTTCGCGGGCACGCGCGGGCGTGGCGGGAGGGGTGCTCATCGGCCCGCCTCCGTACGGCTCGCGCGGTCACCGACGGACCGGTCGGTCTCGGTGATCGTCCACCACGGGAACTGGCGGTAGCCGGGGTTGGTCCGCGCCTTCTCGTCGCTCCACCGTGCGGCGGGAACGGGCCGGGTGACGGTGCGGATCTGGATGCGCCGCGTGTCGGGGCCGAGGGCCCGTCCGTCGGAGCCTTCGAGGGCGTAGAGCCTCTGCATCGCGAGCCGCCGCATGTACTGCTCCGAGAAGGTGCTGCGCGAGCCGTTGGGGCGGCCGTCGTCGGTGTGGGTGTTGAGGTAGAAGTCCACGGCCCGGCGGAGCTGGTTCTGCTGCGCGTGGCTGGGCATCGGGTTGTGGCGGATGGCCTCGATGTCCTGGGCGGTGAGGTCGATCCAGCCGGTGGTGCGGTGTCCGCCGTCGGCCGTGGCGAGCTCGGCGCGGACCTCGAGGGAGATGTTCATCTGGAGCGGATTGGGCGCGAAGAGCTTCCAGTTCTGCTCGAACTCGGGGTAGATCCAGTCGCCGACGGCCTCGCCGTGCCGCTTGGTCAGCGTGTTGGACGGGGCCACGTGCAGGAACACCATCGCCAGGTGGACGCAGGCGAAAACGCCGGCGACGGCGAGCGCCACGGCGACGACGACCTGGTACGGCATCGAGAGGGCCATGATCCCGGTGCCCGGCCCGGTGGTCCCGGCAGAGCCGCCCGAGCCCTCGGTCCCGGCATCGACGGGGTCTTCCGGGGCCTCGTGATCCGGGGCCTCGCGAGGGGTGACCGGCGGGTCCTCGGGGGGTCTCCGCCCGTCGTCGCTCACCTCGACCGCGTCCTTTTCGACGTACGCGTCCATCCCGCCCCGATCCCGATCGGCCCACCTCGGTTATCCACAGGGTTGACACCATACGGGCCGCCGACCCACCATTGAAGTCATTCAACCGAACGATCGGTCGGTAGGGGATCTGAATGACCGCAGTGACGGCAGGGACGGCAGGGACCACGGGCGTGCCCGGCGTGTCGGACACGGCCGCGGCGGCGGAGCAGGCCGCCTACGAGGCCGTGTTCGACGCCGCCGTCGCCGCCGACGAGCGCATCGAGCCACGCGACTGGATGCCCGAGGCCTACCGGGCCTCACTCGTCCGACAGATCGCGCAGCACGCCCACTCCGAGATCATCGGCATGCAGCCCGAGGCGAACTGGATCACCCGCGCGCCCTCGCTGCGCCGCAAGGCGATCCTCATGGCCAAGGTGCAGGACGAGGCCGGCCACGGCCTGTACCTGTACAGCGCGGCCGAGACCCTCGGCACCAGCCGCGACGAGCTGCTCGACAAGCTCCACACCGGCCGCCAGAAGTACTCCTCGATCTTCAACTACCCCACGCTGACCTGGGCAGACGTCGGCGCGATCGGCTGGCTCGTGGACGGCGCCGCCATCACCAACCAGGTCCCCCTCTGCCGCTGCTCCTACGGCCCGTACGCCCGCGCGATGGTCCGGGTCTGCAAGGAGGAGTCCTTCCACCAGCGCCAGGGGTACGAGGCACTGCTCGCCCTCTCCCACGGCACCGAGGCCCAGCACGCCATGGCACAGGACGCGGTGGACCGCTGGTGGTGGCCCTCGCTGATGATGTTCGGCCCGCCGGACGACGAGTCGACCCACACCGCCCAGGCCATGGCCTGGAAGATCAAGCGCCACACCAACGACGAACTGCGGCAGCGCTTCGTCGACATCGCCGTGCCCCAGGCCGAAGCCCTCGGCCTCACCCTCCCCGACCCCGACATCCGGTGGAACGAGGAGCGCGGGCACTACGACTTCGGCGCCATCGACTGGACCGAGTTCTGGGACGTCCTCAAGGGGAACGGCCCCTGCAACGACCAGCGGCTCAGCAAGCGGCGCCAGGCCCACGAGGACGGCGCCTGGGTCAGAGAAGCAGCCGCGGCCTACGCGGAGAAGCACACCGGCAAGCACGGAGAGGCACAGGCATGACGACCGACGGTTGGCCGCTGTGGGAGGTGTTCGTGCGCTCCCGCCGCGGACTGTCCCACACCCACGCGGGCAGTCTCCACGCCCCCGACGCGGAGATGGCCCTGCGCAACGCCCGCGACCTGTACACCCGCAGGTCCGAAGGCGTGTCCCTCTGGGTCGTCCCCTCCACGGAGATCACCGCCTCCTCGCCCGACGAGAAGGACCCCTTCTTCGAGCCGGCCGCGGACAAGCCCTACCGCCACCCGACCTTCTACGAGATCCCCGAGGGGGTGAAGCACCTGTGACCGGCACCACCGACACCCGCACCACCGCCGCGGCGCTCGCCCTCGGCGACGACGCCCTCGTGCTCTCCCACCGCCTGGGGGAGTGGGCCGGCTCCGCCCCCGTCCTGGAGGAGGAGGTCGCCCTGGCCAACATCGCCCTCGACCTCCTCGGCCAGGCCCGCGTCCTGCTCTCCCTCGCCGGCGACGAGGACGAACTGGCCTACCTCCGCGAAGAACGCTCCTTCCGGAACAGCCAGCTGGTCGAGCAGCCGAACGGCGACTTCGCCCACACCATCGCCCGCCAGCTCTACTTCTCCACCTACCAGCGCCTCCTGTACGGACAGCTGGCCTCCGGCGACGGCCCCTTCGCCGGCCTCGCGGCCAAGGCCGTCAAGGAGGTCGCCTACCACCAGGACCACGCCGAGCACTGGACCCTGCGCCTCGGCGACGGCACCCCCGAGAGCCACCGACGGATGCAGCGAGCCGTCGACGCCCTCTGGCGGTACACCGGCGAACTGTTCCAGCCCGTCGACGGCCTCGACCTGGACCTCTCCGCCCTCGACACCGCCTGGCTCGACTCCGTCACCGACACCCTCGGCCGGGCCACGCTCACCGTCCCCTCCGGACCGCGCACCGGCGCCTGGAGCGCGGGCGCCGGCCGGCAGGGCCTGCACACCGAGTCCTTCGGCCGGATGCTCGCCGAGATGCAGCACCTGCACCGCAGCCACCCGGGGGCGACATGGTGACCATGACGGCCCTGGAAGAGGAACTGAGCCGCATCGCCGGCTCCGTCCCCGATCCGGAGCTGCCCGTCCTCACCCTGGAGGAACTCGGCGTCATGCGGGGCGTGCAGGTCCTCGGCCCCGGCCGCGTCGAGGTCTCCCTCACCCCCACCTACACGGGCTGCCCCGCGATCGAGGCCATGGCCTCCGACATCGAGCAGGCCCTCCACCGGCACGGCATACCGGACGTCTCCGTCGTCACCGTCCTCGCCCCCGCCTGGTCCACCGACGACATCAGCGACGAAGGACGACGCAAACTCACCGAGTTCGGCATCGCCCCACCACGCCCCCAGGGACCCGCCGGCGGCCCCGTGCCGCTCACCCTGGCGATCCGCTGCCCCCACTGCGGATCCACCGACACCGAGCTCCTGAGCCGCTTCTCCTCCACCGCGTGCAAGGCACTGCGCCGCTGCACCGCCTGCCGCGAACCGTTCGACCACTTCAAGGAGTTGTAGATGGAGTCCTCAGCCGCCGGACGGGCCGGATTCCACCCGCTCCGGGTGAGCGAGGTCGACCGCCTCACGGACGACTCCGTAGCCGTCACCTTCGCGGTCCCGCCCGAACTCCACGAGGCCTACCGCCACCTCCCCGGCCAGCACCTCGCCCTGCGCCGCACCGGCGAACAGGGAGAGGAGATCCGGCGCACCTACTCGATCTGCGCCCCCGCGTCCCCGCCCGGCGAACCCCCCGTCCTGCGCGTCGGCATCCGGCTCGTCGACGGCGGCTCCTTCTCGACGTACGCGCTCAAGGAACTGGCCGTCGGCGACCTCGTCGAGGTCATGGAACCGATGGGCCGCTTCGCGCTCAGCCCGCGCCCCGGCCACTTCGCCGCCGTCGTCGGCGGCAGCGGCATCACCCCGGTCCTGTCGATGGCGGCCACCCTGCTCGCCCGCGAACCCGAGGCCCGGTTCTGCCTCATCCGCAGCGACCGCACCGCCTCCTCCACGATGTTCCTCGACGAGGTCGCCGACCTGAAGGACCGCCACCCGGACCGGTTCCAGCTGGTCACCGTGCTCTCCCGGGAAGAGCAGCAGGCGGGCCTGCCGTCCGGACGCCTCGACCAGGAGCGCCTCGCCGAACTCCTGCCCGCGCTCCTGCCGGTCGACACGATCGACGGCTGGTTCCTCTGCGGCCCCTTCGGACTCGTCCAGGGCGCCGAGCGGGCACTGCGCGGCCTCGGCGTCGACCGCGGGCGGATCCACCAGGAGATCTTCCACGTCGACGACGGCTCCGCGCCCGCCCCGGCCCCCGCGGCCGACGCCCCGGCGCACGCCACCCTCACGGCCACCCTCCACGGCCGGTCCGGCACCTGGCCGGTGGAGCGGGGCGAGACGCTCCTCGACACCGTGCTCCGCGCCCGCGCGGACGCCCCGTACGCCTGCAAGGGCGGAGTGTGCGGCACCTGCCGCGCCTTCCTCGTCGGCGGAGAGGTGCGGATGGACCGCAACTTCGCCCTGGAACCGGAGGAGACGGAAGCCGGATACGTCCTGGCCTGCCAGTCCCATCCGGCCACCGCGGACGTGGAGTTGGACTTCGACCGCTGACCCGTCCGGGACACCGACGAAGAGGTGGCGCCACCCAAGTGCGGGCGGCGCCACCATTCCCTTCCCCTAGAACCTGTTCTATCTTGACGACCCGTCAGGAAGACACGGTCGGCAACGGGAAGGCAGCACAGTGGACTTCACCTTCACCGAAGAACAGCAGGCGGCCGTGGAAGCCGCCAAGGCGGTCTTCTCGGACGTCACCCCCGACGCGGTCCCCAGCCCCGCCCTCACCCCGGGCGCCGTGGCCGACGACCTCGACCGGCCCCTCTGGACCCGCCTCGCCACCGCCGACCTCCTCGGCCTCACCCTGGCCCCCGAACACGGCGGCGCCGGACTCGACCCCGTCGCCCTCTGCCTCCTCCTGCGCGAATCCGCCCGCGTCCTCGCCCGCGTCCCGCTCCTGGAGACCAGCGCCGTCGCCATGACCGTCGAGCGGTACGCCCACCCCGACACGGCCGCCGGACTCCTCCCCCGCGTCACCCGCGGCGAACTCGTCCTCACCGCCGCCTCCCACGGACGCACCGGCCACGAACCCGCCGACCGCGCCGTCACCGCACACCACGACGGAACGACCTGGATCCTCGACGGCCTCCAGACCGCCGTCCCCTGGGCCCACAGCGCCGACATCATCGCCGTACCCGCCCACACCCCCGAAGGCGGCACCGTCCTCGCCCTGGTGCCCCGCGACCACCAGGGCCTCGACCTCACCGCCCAGTACTCCACCAGCGGCGAACTCCTCGCCGAACTGCACCTCGAAGCCCTACGCCTCGACGAGACAGACGTCATCACCACCGACGGCGCCTGGGAACGGCTGCGCGACCTGCTCACCACCGGAACCTGCGCACTCGCCCTCGGCCTCGGCGAGACCGTCCTCACCATGACGAGCCAATACACCGGAAAACGCGAACAGTTCGGCCACCCCGTGGCCACCTTCCAGGCCGTCGCCGTCCAGACCGCCGACCGCTACATCGACCTGCGCGCCATGGAGGCCACCCTCTGGCAGGCCGCCTGGCGCCTCACCGGCGACACCGCCGGCGCGCTCCCCGCAGCGGGAGACATCGCCGTCGCGAAGATCTGGGCCTCCGAAGGCGTCCGCCGCGTCGTCCAGACCGCCCAGCACCTGCACGGCGGCTTCGGCGCCGACACCGACTACCCGCTGCACCGCTACCACGCCTGGGCCAAGCACCTCGAACTGTCGCTCGGCCCCGCCGCGGCCCACGAGGAGGCCCTCGGCGACCTGCTGGCCACCCACCCCCTCGGCTGACGCCTCAGAACACCGTCAGAGGACGAACGCCGGGCTGCCGCTCTCCGCCACCATCGGCCGCCCGGCACCGTCCCAGGCCAGCATCCCGCCGTCCACGTTCACCGCGTCGAAGCCCTGCTGCACCAGATACTGCGTGACCTGCGCCGACCGGCCACCCACCCGGCACATCACAAAGGCGCGACCGCGCTCGGCCACGGCCTCCGTCACCTCACCGAAGCGGGCCACGAAGTCACTCATCGGCACGTGCAGCGCACCCTCGACATGACCGGCCGTCCACTCGTCGTCCTCCCTGACGTCCAGCACCAGGGCATCGGCCGGCACGGAAGCCGCGTCCACCGAGGGCAGCGGGGAGAAATTCATGGGACAAGCCTTCTCTCGTCAGAACCGCCCGAAGGGCTCGGGCGCACGGAAAACCTACTGCACCAGCCCCGCGAGCTCGCTCTCCCGCTCGGAGACCTGCGCCAGCAGCTGCTCGGCGATCTCCTCCAGAAGCCGGTCCGGATCATCGGGCGCCATCCGCAGCATCGCGCCGATCGCGCTCTCCTCCAGCTCACGCGCCACCGCCGACAGCATGTCCTTGCGCTCGGCCAGCCACTCCAGGCGCGCGTACAGCTCCTCGCTCTCGCTGAGCCGCTCCTCCGCCGGCGCGGGACCGGCCTCCCACTCCGCGGACAGCTCACGCAGCAGCGCCTCGTCGCCCCGGGCGTAGGCGGCGTTCACCCGCGTGATGAACTCCTCGCGCCGCTTCCGCTCGTCCTCCTCACGCGCCAGATCGGGGTGGGCCTTGCGGGCCAGCTCCCGGTAGAGCCTGCGGGCCTCCTCACCGGGCCGGACCCGCTTCGGGGACTGCACCGGCCGGTCGGTGAGCATCGCGGCGGCCTCGGGGGAGAGCCCGTCGGTGTCGATCCAGTCGTGGAACAGCTCGTCCACGCCGGGCATCGGCAGCACCGCGGCCCGCGCCTCCTGCGCCCGCCGCAGATCCTCGGGGTCCCCGGTACGCGCCGCCCGCGCCTCGGCGATCCGCGCGTCCAGCTCGTCGAGCCGCGCGTACATCGGCCCGAGCTTCTGGTGGTGCAGCCGCGAGAAGTTCTCCACCTCGACCCGGAAGGTCTCGACGGCGATCTCGAACTCGATCAGTGCCTGCTCGGCCACCCGCACAGCCCGCTCCAACCGAGCCTCAGGCCGCTCATCCCCGACCTGCGACCCCGCTGCCTCCGCACTCGAAGCCTGCGCGTCCCCGGCCTGCGCCCCCGCGGCCTCCGCACCGGAAGCCTGCTGGTCCCCGGCCTGCGCCCCCGCGGCCTCCGCACCGGAAGCCTGCTGGTCCCCGACCTGCGACCCCGCGGCCTCGGCAGTCGAAACCTGCTGGTCCCCGGCCCGCGACCCCACGGCCTCGCCCGCCGAAGCCTGCTGGTCCCCGGCCGAACCGGCCTCGGGCCGCTCGTCCCCGGGTCCCTCGTTCACACCCTGGTCCACGCTCACGTCCACGCCGCCCAAGTCCTCGTTCCGCCTCGTCCCACCCAGCCTACGGTCCTCCAGGGGGCCTCCCCCCTCCCTCCCCCTCCCTCCCCTCCCCCCTTTTCTCGTCTCCCCCCGCCCCGCCCCGCCCGCGGCAGACCTCAGACGCCCAGTTCCGCCGCTATCCGACCCGTGCGAACGGCCGAGAGCAGGTCGGCGTGGTCGGCCGTGGTGCGGTCCGCGTACGTGACGGCGAAGGCCGCGACGGCCTCGTCGAGCTCCTCGTTCTTGCCGCAGTAGCCGGATATCAGGCGCGGGTCGGCGCTGTGCGCGTGCGCGCGGGCGAGCAGGGCGCCGGTCATCCGCCCGTAGTCGTCGAGCTGGTCCGGGGTGAGGGCGGCGGGGTCGACGCTGCCCTTGCGGTTGCGGAACTGCCGCACCTGGAACGGGCGCCCCTCGACCGTGGTCCAGCCCAGCAGGATGTCGCTGACCACCTGCATCCGCTTCTGCCCGAGCACCACGCGCCGCCCCTCGTGGCCGGCGTCCGGCACGGTGAACCCGGCGGCCGGCAGATGGGGCAGCAGGGCCGACGGCCGGGCCTCCTTCACCTGCAGCACCAGCGGCTCGCCCCGGTGGTCGAGGAGCAGGACCACGTAGGAGCGGGTGCCGACGCTGCCGGTGCCGACCACCCGGAAGGCCACGTCGTGGACGGCATACCGGGCGAGGAGCGGCAGTCTGTCCTCGGACACGGTCTCCAGGTACGCGCCGAGGGAGTCGGCCACCTCGGCCGCCTCGGCGTCCGGGACCCTGCGCAGCACCGGGGGAGCGTCGACGAACCTGCGGCCGCCGCCCTCGGCGTCCGTGACGGCCTCGGTCGACCGGGCGGCGAACCGGGCGCTGGTGTTGTTGCGGGCCTTGGCGGAGACCCGCTCCAGGGTGCCGAGGAGGTCGCGGGCGTCGGTGTGCGAGACGAGTTCCTCGTCGGCGATCGCGTTCCAGGCGTCGAGTGCGGGCAGCCGGGCGAGGAGGCGCATGGTCCGCCGGTACGCGCCGACGGTGTCGAACGCGGCGGCCCGGCACACGTCCTCGTCCGCCCCGACCTCGCGTCCGGCGAGGACGAGGGAGGTGGCGAGCCGCTTGAGGTCCCATTCCCAGGGGCCGACGACGGTCTCGTCGAAGTCGTTGAGGTCCATGACGAGCCGGCCGCGGGCGTCACCGTAGAGGCCGAAGTTGGCGGCGTGGGCGTCGCCGCATATCTGGGCGGCGATCCCGGTGACGGGTGTGCCGACGAGGTCCTGGGCCATCAGCCCGGCGGAGCCGCGGAGGAAGGCGAAGGGGCTCGCCGCCATCCTGCCGACCCGTATCGGCGCGAGCTCGGGGACGCGGCCGCGGCTCGATTCCTCGACGGCGCGCACGGCGTCCGGGCGGTCGGAGGCGAGGGCGGGCAGGTCGTGCGAGGAGCGGGGCACCCGCTCGCGCAGCTGCTTGCCCCGGTCCTTGGGGGAGACGCCGACGCCTGGGGCGGCGCGGCGCGCGAACCCCGGCACGTGCGGGACGCGTGCCCCGCCCTGTGCTCCGTCC
This sequence comes from Streptomyces tanashiensis, assembly GCF_014648895.1. Classification (GTDB taxonomy): domain Bacteria; phylum Actinomycetota; class Actinomycetes; order Streptomycetales; family Streptomycetaceae; genus Streptomyces; species Streptomyces tanashiensis. Next base: position 14,904 of record NZ_BMRZ01000005.1, on the reverse strand, counting down.
GTACCGCGCTGTCCTGGCACGACGGCCCGGATCTCGTCCATGGGACGCCCTCCCCCGATGCGTTGTCCAACATCATCCGGCCCTGACCGTACCGCCGTTCCCGATCGACCGTCTCCCCCTGTGGACAACGCCTCCCCGAGCCTGTGGACAACCTCCCGACCCGGCCCTCGCCCCGGGCCTCAGACCGCGACGGCCTCCTCCATCTCCTCCTCCATCTCCTCCTCCATCTCGCCCTCGGCCTCGGCCCCGCGTCCGACACCAGCACCAGCACCAGCACCAGCCGCCACCGCGCCGGCCCCGCCCGGCGCCTGCCCCTGGCCCTGGCCCTGGCCGCCGGCCTTCCGGCGCCGCGCCTCCGTGAGTCCGGCGAGGACGACGAGAACGGCACCGGCGAGGAGCCAGAGGGTGAGGACCAGGATGTTCCTGCCGAGCCCGTGGCCGTCGAAGTAGACGTGGCCGCGCACACCCTCGACGAAGCCCGCGCCGTTCCAGAAGGCGTGCAGCGCGCCGAAGAAGCCGGGCTGGAGTTCGGGCCGGTAGATGCCACCGGAGCTCGTGAAGTTGAGCATGACGAAGAGCACCATCACGCCGAGCGTGGTCCAGCGGCGCAGGAAGGTGTGCAGGCCGACGCCGACGGCCAGGATGCCCGCCGCGTACAGCCAGGACATCGCCCAGACGCCGCCGAGCCCCTGGTCGACGAGGTGGAACACCGGCCCGGCGAAGAGGGTGCCGATCAGGCTGACGACGAGTGACATGCCGGCGGCGAGGAGGGCCCTGATGCGCATGGGCAGGACGGCTCCGGCTCCGCCGATGACGGCGACCGAGGCGTACGCGCCGATGCTGAGGGCGACGAGCAGGAAGAAGACGCCCTGGCCGGTGGGGTCGCCGGAGGCCGTGGGGGCGATGTCGGTGACCTCGAGCGGGGCGTCCTGGGCGGCGGCGACCTTCGTGAACACCTTCTCGACGGCCATGGCGCTGGTGTCGGAGGAGCCCGAGGCGACGAGCAGTTCGGGCTTCTCGCCGGGGATGTAGGCGCCGAAGCTGCGCTGTTCGCGCAGTGCGGAGGCGGCTGTGTCCCGGTCGGCGACGGTACGGACGTCGAGGGCGCCGGCGCCCTTGTTCTGGAGCGTCTGGGCGAGGACCTGGGTGGTGGGACCGGAGCCGACGATGTCGACGCGCAGATCGTGGGGTTCGGGCGCGTGGAAGGCACCGAGGTAGGCGAGCCCCATGCCGACGCACATCAACAGGGGGGTGAGCAGATGTCCGAGGACATGCCGCAACGCACCGCTGGTGTTCGGTCCTGCGGACACCGAGACCTCCATGGTTGGCTTTTACAACTAAGTACTCGTTGTACTATACAACCGAAAGCCCGCGGTGAGCGATCAGCGCCCGAGAACGACCCCTGAGAACGACCCCGAGTACGGCCCCGAATACGGCCCCGAATACGGCCCTGAGAACGACCCCCGAGGGAGCGCACGATGACCGGCGGCGCACAGCCACCCCGCGAGGCGTCCGTGGACGTCATCCAGCGCGAGCTGACGGCCTTCGCCCGCCGGGCCCGTGCCGCGGCGGCCCGGGTCCACCCCGAGCTCCCGCTCGTCTCGTACACCCTCCTCGCCCACATCGAGGAGCAGCGCGGCTGCCGCGCCACGGACCTCGCGGCCCACTACTTCCTGGACAAGTCGACGGTGAGCCGTCAGGTCGCCGGCCTGGAGAAGCTGGGCTTCGTCGAGCGCCGCCCCGCGCCCGACGACCACCGGGTGCACGTCCTGCACCCCACCGAGGCCGGCACCAAGGTCCTCGCCGCGGCCCAGACGAACCGCCTCGCCGCCTTCGAGGAGCGCCTGGAGGACTGGCCTGCCGAGGACCTGGCGCGCTTCGCCGCGTACCTGCTGCGCTACAACGCCGCGGCCACGAACCCCGCCCCCGTCCCCCCTCCGAGCTGAACCACCCCCGGGCCCGCCCGCGGCCCCGCACCCCGCACCCCGCACCCCGCACCCCGCACCCCGCCCGAGAATCGCCCCTCGCCCGAGAAGCACCCCTCGCCGGCGCGCCACGCCCCCCAGCTCCCCTACAGCCCCGCGTCCCGCGCGAGGAGCGCCGCCTGCACCCGGTTCTCGCAGTGCAGCTTGGCCAGGATCCGGCTCACGTACGTCTTCACCGTGGCCTCGCTCATGTGCAGCCGCTTCCCGGCGTCCGCGTTGGAGAGGCCCTCCCCGAGCAGTGACAGGACGTCACGCTCCTTCTCGCTGAGCGCGGCCACCCGCGTCCGCGCCTCCTCGGCGCGCGCCGCCTCCCGGCCGGTGGCCAGGCGCTCCACCACGTGCCGGGTGGCCGCCGGCGACAGGTAGGCGTCTCCCGCGGCGGCCGCCCGCACCGCCCCGATCAGCTCGGCGGGCGCCGTGTCCTTGAGCAGGAACCCGGCACCCCCGTGCTCCAGGGCCCGCAGGACGTTCTCCCGCTCCCCGAAGGTCGTCAGGATGATCACCCGGGCCGCGGGCGCGGCACGGCGCAGTTCGGGCAGGGCCGAGAGGCCGTCGAGTACGGGCATCTGGATGTCGAGCAGCACCACGTCGGCGGCGTGCACCCGTGCGGCCTCGACCGCCGCCCGCCCGTCGGCGGCCTCCCCGACGACCTCGATCTCCGGGTCCGAGATGAGGATCATCCGGATTCCGGCCCTGATCAGAGGCTCGTCGTCGGCGATCACGACCCTGATGGGCTGCCCTGCCACAGCTTCTCCCCCACGCCTCCGGTACGGGCGGTTCAGCGCTACCGCTGCTCGACCACGTACGACTTCTTCTCGATCAGCTTGCCGTCCTTGAAGCAGAACCGGAAAACGGGCTCTTCCTCGTAGGTCTCGCCCAGCTCCGAGGACATCAGCACCAGGCATTCGGAGCCTTCCGGCCTCGTGGGCCCGGAGCCCTTGAGGCCGGCCGTGGCGATGGTGTCGCCCGAGGGCAGCTGGTCGCGGACCTCCCTCTCGGTCATCCCGACCTTCACGGCCTCGTACTGACCGGGGTCGATCATCCCGTCCTTCAGCGAGCCCATCAGGAAGTAGAGACCGAAGCCCGCCGCCACCACCAGCAGGACGAGCGCCGCGAACGCGATCCCGCAGCCCAGCGCGACCGCTCCGCCCGTGCTCCTGCTTCTGCCCCCGCGCATCGCCATGGCCAGCTCCCGCTCCGTGAACGTCCAGTCGGCCGGTCCGACCGTGACCGGACGACCATCGCCGAGGAGCGGCTTCGTGGTCTGCTGCCGGAAGTCGTCCGCCGCATCGACCAAAGGCGCGGCCTCGGCGACGGGCGCCGCCCCGTACGGGAGCATCCCGGCGACCCGGAACCCGCCGTCGTCGGCGGGACCCGCGTGACACATGCCGCCCACCAGCCGGGCCCGCTCGATGAGCCCGGTGAGTCCCTGCCCTCCGCTCACGACGTCCTTCACCGGTCCGTCCACGGGGTCGCCGTTGACGACCTCCACGACGAAGGTGTCCGGCTCGTACCGCAGCTCGACGGCGATCGGCGCGCCCGGCGCGTACTTGTAGGCGTTGGTCAGGGCCTCCTGCACGATCCGGTACGCGGCGTGGTCGGCGGCCGGCGCCAGCGGTCTCGGCTCCCCCAGCCGCTTCAGCCCGACGGAGGTGCCGGTGGCCCGGGCGGCTCCGACGAGGCCCTCGATGCCGGCGGTCCCGCGCGCGGCCCGTCCCGTCTCGTCGCCGGCCGGCGCGGGCGCCGCCGCGGTCCCGTCGTCGGCCGCGACCCCGTCGCGGAGTATCCCGACGACCTCCCGCAGCTCGTGCATGGCGGTCACCGACGCGTTCCGCAGGACGCCGACCACCTCGCGCTGCCGGTCGCTCAGCTCCCGGTCTACCTCCAGGGCGCCCGTGTGCACGGCGATCAGCGCCAGCTGGTGGCCGAGGCTGTCGTGCATGTCCTGGGCGATCCGCTGGCGTTCTCGCAGCCGGGCGTGCCAGACCACCATGTTCCGCTCGCGCAGCAGCTGGGCGTTGCGCTCCTGGAGCGCGTGCAGCAGGGTCCGCCGCTGGGTCCAGTAGCGGTGGGCGAGCCCGGGGGCCAGGGTGGTGCCCAGGTAGTAGAGGGTCGCCATGAAGGCGACGGTGAGCAGTCGCTGCCGGTCCCAGGTCTCCAGGAGTGTCCCGCCGACGTTGAGGACGAAGGCGGCGATGAACGCGGCCAGCGCCTGCCCGGCGGTCGCGATGTACCGGCCGGACGACCAGCCGACGACGATGAGCAGGGGCCCGAGTCCGGGGACGAAGGGGGTGAGGCCGGCGGTCAGGACGAGCACGCTCGCGGGAAGTCTGCGCCGCAGCAGTGACAGTACGGCCGCGCCGGCGGCGACCGCGGCGAGCCGCCATCCCTCGCCGCCGAGGAGTTCCTCGGTCCCGGCGGCCAGCAGTGCGACGACCACGGCGAGGGCCACCTCGCCGGTGATCCTGCGCCGTGACCACTGTCCGGGCACGGCGAACCAGCGCCACCAGGCGGCGGCGGTGGCCCGGATCTCCCGTGCGGTCCAGCTCCCCGACTTCGACATAGCGTCCACGCTCGAACCCTAGGCAGCGGCGGGTGCCCCGGACGTCCCTCTTTCGTCTCGCCGTCCGACGACAAAAGTCGTGCGTCCGCCGAGGCCTGCCGACACACTTCGAAGATCCTCGACGGGGACGTGGGAAGGCTCACACCGACGCCGGGAAACGCGGAAGCCCCGTAGGTCGATGACCTACGGGGCTTCCGTCTGGTGCGCGAGGGGGGAGTTGAACCCCCACGCCCTTGCGGGCACTGGAACCTGAATCCAGCGCGTCTGCCTATTCCGCCACCCGCGCATTGGGTGGTCTCCCTGCCCTCTCACTTTTCAGTGGGAGCGCCTGGCGACATCTGAAGATTAGCACGTCGCAGACCGTGGATTCACATCCGTTGTTTCGCCCTCGCTCCCGGAGAACAAGGAGAGGGGAGGGAGGCGCGCCGGGACCCTGAAGCGCGCGGTGCCGGGAGGAATGAGGAGCGAGGGGCGAGGAGAGGAGGAAAAAGACCGGGGCGGGACAAGGACCTGCGACCGGGGAGACGGAAGGGCGAAGGAGGGACGAAGGAGGGATGGAGGAGGAACGGAGGAGGGACGAAGAAGGGAGGAAGGGGACGGACCGCCCCCGAACTCCGGCCCGAGCCTCCGCTCCCACAGCCGGGTGCGGGACACTGTCCACAGGCCGCCTCTACGATCCGTGGGGAAAGCCTGTGAGAGGTGACACTCGTCCACAGGGCAGAGAAGGGGAACCAGCCGATTTCCCGACGCGTGGATACGATCAGTAAGCAGTACCAGGGCGACAACGACGGAGGAGGTGCCCCATGGGAGTCCTGAAGCGTTTCGAGCAGCGTCTCGAAGGCCTGGTCAACGGCACCTTCGCCAAGGTCTTCAAGTCCGAGGTCCAGCCCGTCGAGATCGCCGGCGCGCTCCAGCGCGAGTGCGACAACAACGCGACGATCTGGAACCGCGAGCGGACCGTCGTCCCCAACGACTTCATCGTGGAGCTGAGCACGCCGGACTACGAGCGTCTCAGCCCCTACTCGGGCCAGCTGGGCGACGAGCTCGCCGGCCTGGTCAGGGACTACGCGAAGCAGCAGCGGTACACCTTCATGGGCCCGATCAAGGTCCACCTGGAGAAGGCCGAGGATCTCGACACCGGCCTGTACCGGGTCCGCAGCCGCACGCTCGCGTCGAGTACGTCACAGCCGCAGCCTCCCTCCGCGGGGCCGCAGCAGCACGCACAGCAGCAGGGCCGCGGCGGCTACGGGTACCCCCCGGCCGGCGCCCCGCCCATGCCTGCCTCTCCGCCTCCCGGCGCGCCCGGCCACCGGCCGACGGCGCCCGCCGGGCGCCCGGCGGGCGGCCCCGGATCCATGCCCGGCCCCGGCACCCACGCCGGATCGGGCTCCCCGGTGCGCCGCTGGATCGAGATCAACGGCACCCGCCACCAGATCTCCCGCCCGACCCTGGTCCTCGGCCGCAGCACCGACGCGGACGTGAGGATCGACGATCCCGGCGTCTCCCGCCGGCACTGCGAGATCCGGACCGGAACGCCCTCGACGATCCAGGATCTGGGATCCACCAACGGCATCGTGGTGGACGGGCAGCACACCACCCGCGCTACGCTCCGCGACGGCTCGCGGATCGTCGTGGGCAGCACCACCATCGTTTACCGGCAAGCCGAAGGGTGAAGCGGGGGCAATGTCAGAGCTGACCCTGACGGTCATGCGGTTGGGTTTCCTGGCCGTTCTGTGGCTGTTCGTCATCGTGGCCGTCCAGGTCATCCGCAGCGACCTGTTCGGTACGCGGGTCACCCAGCGCGGTTCGCGGCGCCAGGAGGCGCGACCCCAGCAGAACGCGCGCCAGGCCGCCGCGCCTCCGCAGCAGCGCGGCCAGCAGAGCACGGGCGGCCGCCAGCGGCGTGGCGCCCCGACCAAGCTGGTCGTCTCCGAGGGCACCCTCACCGGCACGACCGTCGCCCTGCAGGGCCAGACGATCACGCTGGGCCGGGCGCACGACTCGACGATCGTGCTGGACGACGACTACGCGTCGAGCCGCCACGCCCGGATCTACCCGGACCGTGACGGCCAGTGGATCGTCGAGGACCTCGGGTCCACCAACGGCACGTATCTCGACCGGACGCGCCTCACCACCGCCACACCGATTCCGCTGGGCGCGCCGATCCGCATCGGCAAGACCGTCATCGAGCTGCGGAAGTAGTGCTACATCATGAATAGGCGCGAGCGGAGCGAGCGAGCCGGGACGGTCCCCGCCGCGGGACGTGCCGCGCTCCCGACCGGAGCGACTGAAGCGACCGGAGCGACCGGAGGGTGGGCAGTGTGGGTCGAGACCGGCTGTACCCCGATGCAGCGTCGACAGGGCAGGTGCGCATGACTCTGTCCCTGCGATTCGCCGCGGGCTCGCACAAGGGCATGATCCGCGAGGGCAACGAGGACTCGGGCTACGCCGGGCCCCGGCTCCTCGCCATCGCCGACGGCATGGGCGGCCAGGCCGCCGGTGAGGTCGCCTCCTCCGAGGTGATCTCCACGCTCGTCACGCTCGACGACGACGTCCCCGGCTCCGACATCCTCACCTCGCTGGGTACGGCGGTGCAGCGCGCCAACGACCAGTTGCGGATGATGGTCGAGGAGGACCCGCAGCTGGAGGGCATGGGCACCACGCTCACCGCCCTCCTGTGGACCGGCCAGCGACTCGGGCTCGTGCACGTCGGAGACTCGCGCGCCTATCTGCTCCGCGACGGCGTCCTCACCCAGATCACCCAGGACCACACCTGGGTCCAGCGGCTCGTCGACGAGGGCCGGATCACCGAGGAAGAGGCCACCACCCACCCGCAGCGCTCGCTCCTGATGCGCGCGCTCGGCAGCGGCGACCACGTCGAACCCGACCTGTCGATCCGTGAGGTCCGGGCGGGCGACCGCTACCTGATCTGCTCCGACGGCCTGTCCGGCGTGGTCTCCCACCAGACCCTCGAGGACACCCTCGCCAGCTACCAGGGCCCGCAGGAGACCGTGCAGGAGCTGATCCAGCTCGCGCTGCGCGGCGGCGGCCCCGACAACATCACGGTGATCGTCGCCGACGTCCTCGACGTCGACGGCGGTGACACCCTCGCGGGTCACCTCAGCGACACCCCGGTCATCGTGGGTGCCGTCGCGGAGAACCAGGCCCAGCTGAACGACGGCGGGGCGATGCAGACCCCGGCCGGTCGTGCCTCGGGTCTCGGCCGGCCCGCGCCGCACCAGCAGCCGCCCGCCGGCGGCTTCGGCCCGCCCGGCAGCGGCGACGACCACGGCTACGGCGGCATGCCCCCGCAGAGCTCCTTCGACTCCTACACGGACGACGACTTCGTCAAGCCGCGCACGGGCCGCAAGTGGCTCAAGCGCTCCTTCTTCCTGCTCCTCGTCCTCGGCCTCGTCGGCGGCGGGCTGTACGGCGGCTGGCGCTGGACGCAGACGCAGTACTTCGTGGGTTCCAAGGACCAGCACGTGGCGCTGTACCAGGGCATCAGCCAGGACCTGGCGTGGGTGTCGCTCTCGAAGGTCGAGAAGGACCACCCCGAGATCGAACTCAAGTACCTGCCCGCCTACCAGCGGAAGCAGGTCGAGGACACGATCGCGGGCGGCAGCCTCGGCAAGGCCGAGACGAAGATCTCCGAGCTGGCCGTGCAGGCCTCGGCCTGCAAGAAGGCCGAGCAGCGTCACGCCGCCGCCGAGAAGGCCGCCGACCAGGCGAGCAAGCCGCCGGCCACGCAGAAGCCCGACGGCACCGCCACCCCTGACTCCAAGCCCACCACAGCCGCTCCGTCCCCGGGTCCCACCCTCACCGCGGAGGAGCAGAAGCTGGCCTCGAACTGCGGCAAGCAGTAAGCACCCGTAGGGGGCCTTTCACCACCATGAGCGTTGTCACCAACACGACCACCATCGGCGCGATCGAGGCGCCGAGCCGCCGCAACACCGAGCTGGCGCTGCTGGCGTTCGCCGTCGTCATCCCGGTGTTCGCGTATCTCAACGTGGGCCTGGCCATGGACGGCAAGGTCCCGGCCGGAATGGCCGGATACGGCCTGGGCCTGGCGCTGCTCGCGACCGTCGCCCACCTCGTGGTGCGCAAGTGGGCCCCGTACGCGGACCCGCTGCTGCTGCCGCTGGCGACCCTGCTGAACGGCCTGGGCCTGGTGCTGATCTGGCGTCTGGACCAGTCGCCGCGGCTGATCGCGCTGGCGAAGCGCCAGTACGGGGCGTTCAGCGAGTCCGCGCCGAACCAGATGATGTACTCGGCGATCGGCGTCGCCATGTTCGTGGGCGTGCTGCTGGTGCTCAAGGACCACCGCGTCCTCCAGCGCTACACGTACATCTCCATGGTCGCGGCCCTCGTCCTGCTGCTGCTGCCGCTCGTCCCGGGCCTCGGCACCGACAGCTTCGGCGCCAAGATCTGGATCCGCATCGGCGGCTTCTCGATCCAGCCCGGTGAGTTCGCCAAGCTCGTACTGGCCGTCTTCTTCTCCGGCTACCTGATGGTGAAGCGCGACGCGCTGGCCCTGGCCAGCCGCCGCTTCATGGGGCTCTACCTGCCCCGCGGCCGTGACCTCGGCCCGATCATCACGATCTGGGCGGTCAGCCTCCTCATCCTGGTCTTCGAGAACGACCTCGGTACGTCGCTGCTGTTCTTCGGCATGTTCGTGATCATGCTGTACGTGGCGACCGAGCGGACCAGCTGGATCGTCATGGGTCTGCTGATGGCCGTGGCCGGAGCGGTGGTCGTCGGCTCCACCGCCAGCCACGTGCAGTCCCGTGTGGCCGCGTGGCTCGACCCCTTCGAGTGCCTCAAGACGGCGCCCCCGAACTCGAACATGGCCTACGCCTGCGACCAGATGACGCAGGTGCTCATGTCGTTCGGTTCGGGCGGCATCCTCGGCACCGGTCTCGGCCAGGGCAACTCCGACCTCATCCAGTTCGCCGCCAACTCCGACTTCATCTTCGCCACCGTCGGCGAGGAGCTCGGCCTGACCGGCGTCATGGTCTTCCTGCTGCTGTACGGGCTGATCATCGAGCGCGGTATCCGTACCTCCCTCGCCGCCCGCGACCCCTTCGGCAAGCTGCTCGCGATGGGCCTCTCGGGCGCCTTCGCGCTCCAGATCTTCGTCGTCGCCGGCGGTGTGATGGGCCTCATCCCGCTCACCGGCATGACGATGCCGTTCCTCGCGTACGGCGGATCCTCCGTGATCGCCAACTGGGCCCTGATCGGCATCCTCATCCGGATCAGCGACACCGCGCGCCGTCCCGCGCCCGCGCCCGCACCGTCCCCCGACGCCGAGATGACCCAGGTGGTCCGTCCGTGAACAAGCCGCTGCGGCGGGTCGCGATCTTCTGCGGCCTGCTGGTCCTCGCCCTGCTCCTGCGGGACAACTGGCTCCAGCTCGTCCGAGCCGACGAGCTGAACGCGCATCCCAAGAACCGACGCGTCCAGATCGAGCGGTACTCGAACGAGCGCGGCAACATCATCGTCGACGGCAAGCCCATAACGGGATCCGTCGACTCGGGCGACAAGTTCTACAAGTTCAAGCGCACCTACCTGGACGGCCCCATGTGGGCCCCGGTCACCGGCTACGCCTCGCAGGCGTACGACGCCAACCAGATCGAGAAGATCGAGGACGGCATCCTCACCGGCAACGACGACCGGCTCTTCTTCGACCGCACCCTCGCCATGTTCACCGGCGAGAAGAAGAAGGGCGGCGATGTCATCACCACCCTCAGCGGTGCCGCGCAGAAGGCCGCCTACGAGGGCCTCGGCAGCAAGACCGGCGCCGTCGTCGCCATCGAGCCGAAGACCGGCAAGATCCTGGCGATGGCGTCCACGCCCTCGTACGACCCCTCCACCTTCGCCGGCTACTCCGGCAAGGACGAGAAGGCCTGGGTCGCGCTGGAGAAGGACAAGAACAAGCCGAAGCTGAACCGCGCGATCCGCGAGATCTACCCGCCCGGTTCCGTCTTCAAGGTCGTCACCGCCGCCGCGGCGCTGGAGAACGGCAAGGTCACCGACATCAACGCGGCGACCCAGACCCCCGAGGGCTGGAAGATCCCCCTCTCCAACCGGGAGATGAAGAACCACGCCAGCGGCTGCGCCAACGCCAGCCTGAAGCGCGCCCTCGACATCTCCTGCAACTCGGTGTTCGCGAAGCTCGGTGACGACGTCGGCCGCGACAAGATGGTCGAGATGGCGGAGAAGTTCGGCTTCAACGCCGAGCAGTTCACCCCGGTCCGCTCCTCGGCTTCCGTCTACGACAAGAACGCCGACCGCGGTGGAAACGCGCTCTCGTCGATCGGCCAGTTCAACACCGCGACGACCCCGCTGCAGATGGCGATGGTCACAGCGGCGATCGCCAACGACGGCAAGCTGATGAAGCCGTACATGATCGACCAGCTGCGGGCGCCGAACGTCGACATCATCAAGCAGAACGAGCCGGAGGAGATGAGCCGGCCGGTCTCCCCGGAGAACGCCCAGCTGCTCCAGCAGATGATGGAGAGCGTCGTCACCAACGGCACCGGCGGCAACGCCGACCTGAACATGGACGGCGTGAAGGTCGGCGGCAAGACGGGTACGGCCCAGCACGGCGAGAAGAACGCCAAGCGGCCGTACGCCTGGTTCATCTCGTACGCGAAGACGTCCGAGGGCTCCCCGGTCGCGGTCGCCGTCGTCGTCGAGGACTCGGCGGGCACCGACCGTGAGGACATCAGCGGTGGCGGCCTGGCCGCCCCGATCGCCAAGGCCGTGATGAAGGCGGTCATCAAGACCCGGGGCTGACCCCCCGGATCCCGTACGAGCCAGGTACCGGTCAGGTATCAGCTATCGGCCCCGGGCGGAACGCCTTCCCGGGGCCGGTAGCGTATGCGCGAACAGCACACACCGCCGGACCACCCATGGGTGCGGTCGGGACAGACGGAGAGGGCTGGATTAGCTATGGAAGAGCCGCGTCGCCTCGGCGGCCGGTACGAGCTGGGCCCGGTGCTCGGCCGTGGTGGCATGGCCGAGGTGTACCTCGCCCAGGACACCCGGCTCGGCCGCACCGTCGCCGTGAAGACGCTGCGGGCCGACCTGGCCCGCGACCCGTCCTTCCAGGCCCGGTTCCGCCGTGAGGCACAGTCCGCCGCCTCGCTGAACCATCCGGCGATCGTAGCGGTCTACGACACCGGCGAGGACTACGTCGACCAGGTCTCCATCCCGTACATCGTGATGGAGTACGTCGACGGGTCGACCCTGCGCGAGCTGCTGCACTCCGGGCGCAAACTGCTGCCCGAGCGCACCCTCGAGATGACGGTCGGCATCCTCCAGGCGCTGGAGTACTCGCACCGCGCCGGCATCGTGCACCGTGACATCAAGCCGGCGAACGTCATGCTGACGCGCACCGGCCAGGTCAAGGTCATGGACTTCGGCATCGCGCGCGCCATGGGCGACGCCGGCATGACCATGACGCAGACCGCCGCGGTGATCGGCACGGCCCAGTACCTCTCCCCGGAGCAGGCCAAGGGCGAGCAGGTCGACGCCCGCTCCGACCTGTACTCCACGGGCTGCCTGCTCTACGAGCTGCTCACCGTCCGTCCCCCGTTCATCGGCGACTCCCCGGTCGCGGTCGCGTACCAGCACGTCCGCGAGGAGCCGCAGCCGCCGAGCAACTTCGATCCCGAGATCACGCCCGAGATGGACGCCATCGTCCTGAAGGCGCTGGTCAAGGACCCCGACTACCGCTACCAGTCCGCCGACGAGATGCGCGCGGACATCGAGGCCTGCCTCGACGGTCAGCCGGTCGCGGCCGCCGCCGCGATGGGCATGGGGATGGGCATGGCGGGCGCGCCCGCGTACGGCGGGGGCTACGGCGGCTATCCGCCGGAGGACCAGCCGACCACCGCGCTGCGCCAGGCCGACCCGGGCGGCCAGACGTCGATGCTGCCGCCGGTCAACCCGGACGACGGCGGCTACGGCTACGACGACCGTCCGGACCGCCGTCGCGGCGGTGGCCAGAAGAAGTCGAACACCTCGACGATCCTCCTGGTCCTCGCGGGCATCCTGGTGCTCGTCGGCGCGATCTTCATCGGTGTCTCGATCTTCGACAAGAAGGACGGGCAGCAGCAGGTCAAGGTCCCGCAGCTGGTCGGGCAGACGATGGAGCAGGCGCAGGGCCTCGCGAAGAACGCCCAGGTGAAGGTCCAGCAGGCCGGCACCGAGCGCTGCGACCAGCCCAAGGACGCGATCTGCCGCCAGGACCCGGTCGCGGACGGCACCGCGAAGATGGACGCCGACGGCACGGTCCAGGTGTTCATCTCCGAGGGCGCACCGCTCATCGAGGTCCCCGACGTCGTCGAGCAGTCCCAGGAGCGGGCCGAGCAGAGCCTCAAGGACAAGGGCTTCAAGGTCAAGGTCGAGCAGGAGGAGTCCGACGAGGACCCCGGCACGGTCCTGCGCCAGAACCCGGACGGCAACACCAAGGCGGAGCAGAACTCCGAGGTCACGATCACGGTCGCGAAGAAGCAGCTGTCCGAGCTTCCCAGCGTCAAGGGCCGGACCTACGACCAGGCCGTCCAGCAGCTGAACTCGCTCGGCTTCACGAACGTGACCAAGGAGGAGGTCGACAACGATCAGCCCGCGGGCACGGTCGTCGACCAGACTCCGCAGGGTCCCTCGAACCAGCCGAAGGACGTCCAGATCACGCTGAAGGTCTCCAAGGGCCCGCAGCAGACCCAGGTCCAGCTTCCGACCGGCCTGACCGGCAAGAAGTTCAAGGAGGTCCGGGACCTGCTGCAGAGCATGGGCCTCACGGTCGTCCAGCAGGGTTCGGACAAGGAGGACGCGATGGTCCTCGGTACGAACCCGCCGGAGGGTTCGACGGTTCCCAGCAACCAGCCGATCACCGTCATGACGATGGGCGGCGGAGGCGGCGGGGACAACAACAACGGCAACCCCGGCGGCGGTGGCGGCTTCTTCGACTGACGCCCGGCCGCACGCGGCACGCACGAAGGGGAGAGCCCCGGCATCCGTGAGGATGCCGGGGCTCTCCCGCGTCCGCGGGTCAGGACACGGGGGTCAAGGAAGGGGGGTCAGCGCAGCTCCGCCGGGGGTGTGCGGTCGCGGTCGACCTTCTCCGTGCGTTCCAGTTCGCCCCAGACGATGTAGCGGTAGTCCGAGGTGTACATGGGGGTGCAGGTGGTCAGCGTGATGTAGCGGCCGGGCTTGGTCTTCCCCGATTCCTTCGGGACGGGCTGGAGGACGTCCACGTTGTACTTCGTGGTCTCGGGCAGGGTCTTGTAGACCTTGTAGACGAACCAGGTGTCCTTGGTCTCGAAGACGATCGCGTCCCCGGTCTTCAGCTTGTGGATGTTGTGGAACTTGGCTCCGTGCCCGTCCCGGTGCGCGGCGAGCGTGAAGTTGCCCTGCTTGTCCCGCGGCAGCGCGGACTTGATCGGGTCGGTGTAGTAGCCGGCGACACCGTGGTTGAGGACGTCGCTGCCGGTGCCCTGTTTCACCAGGACCTCGCCGTTCTTCATGGCGGGTACGTGGAGGAAGCCGATGCCGTCCTTGGTGTCGAGGGCGCCGGGTCCCTGGTCGGCCCACTGGTCGCGGACCTGGGCGCCGTCCTTGTCGGCGGCGCGGTCGGCGAGGACGTTGGTCCACCACAGGGAGTAGACGACGAAGAGGCCGAGTACCAGGCCCGCAGTGATGAGGAGTTCGCCGAAGAGGCTGATGATCCCGGCGATCCGGTTGCGCGCGCGTGCCACTAGGTCGTCCCGTCGTCCCGTCCGGAGGTGTGGGGTCTCAGCCTACGAGCGCCTGCGGCTTTCCCTTGCTGCGCGGGCGTTCGTCGACCAGCTTGCCCCAGACGATCATGCGGTACGTGCTGGTGAACTCGGGTGTGCAGGTGGTCAGCGTGATGTAGCGGCCGGGGGCCTTGAAGCCGGACTGCTTCGGTACGGGGTCGATCACGGACACGTTGGAGGGCGAGGTCTGGGGCAGGATGCTGGCCATCTCGTACGTGTAGTAGGCGCTCTTGGTCTCGACGACGATGGGGTCGCCGGGGCGGAGCTGGTTGATGTACCGGAAGGGTTCGCCGTGGGTGTTGCGGTGGCCGGCCACGGCGAAGTTGCCCTGTTTGTCGGCGGGCATGGCGGTCTTGAGCTTGCCCTCGCCGTAGTGGCCGACCATGCCCTTGTCGAGGACCTTGGGTTTGCTGATGCCTTCGGCGATGGGGACGACGACGTCGAGCTTGGGGATGTACATGATGGCGAAGCCCTTGCCGGGCTCGAAGGCCTCTGGCTTGTTGTCGCCGCCCTCGTGGGCCCAGGTGTCCTCGATCTGCGCCTTGGCCTTGTC
>NZ_BMRZ01000004.1 GCF_014648895.1 Streptomyces tanashiensis | reverse complement strand
GACTGGCACGACCTCGCCTCTCTCGCATGGTGGTCCGTGCAGGATAGGTCACTCCCGTGGGTGAGGACCGAGGCCGTGGACGTCGACCGCGTGCGTCCAGGACGGTGTCGGCGTGGGGAGCGAGGTCCTGGAGGACTGGCCGGCCCCCGGCCTCCCGGTCGAGTGAACCGCTTCCCCCGCCGGGCACCCGGGCGTGCCGGGAATCACCAGGTGCGGTCGAGCAAGTGCGTGAAGAGTGCGTCCAGTTCCCGTGCGGCGGTGTGCCTCAGCGGCGCCTCCCGCAGAGCACGGCGCGCGGTGTCCAGGTGCCGGCGCGCCTCCTCGCGGGTCGCGCTCCGCCCGCCGGCCTCGTCCACCAGTGCCGCGATGTGTTCGGCGGTGCCGCCGTCGGTCCGCCGGCCCGAGTCGAGCAGCGCCCCGAGCTCCCGGGCGGCCCTGCCGTCGCCGGCCAGGGCGGCGAGGACCGGGTAGGTCTTCTTCCCCTGGCGCAGGTCGGCGTGGACGGGCTTGCCGGTCACCGCCGGGTCCCCCCAGATGCCGAGGATGTCGTCCACCGCCTGGAAGGCGAGGCCGAGGTGACGCCCGGCCCGGTCGAGCGCGGTCACCGTCCTGTCGGGGGCGCCTCCGAGGACCGCGCCGAGCGCGATCGCACACCCCAGCAGGGAACCCGTCTTGTGCTCGGCCATCGACCGGTACTGCTCCGGCGCGACCGCCCCGGGGCCGGACCAGGGACGGTGCTCGAAGCGCAGGTCCTGCGCCTGGCCGGACACCAGCGCGTTCAGGGTCCGGCACAGCAGCCGGACCGCGGCGGCCGTGTGGCGGCCCTGGGTCTCGGCCAGGCCCGCCACGGCCTGGGCGAGGAGCGCGTCGCCGGTCAGCACGGCCGGGCCCGTCCCGTACGCCTTCCACACCGCCGGGCGCTGCCGTCGCAGGGTGTCGGCGTCCATGATGTCGTCGTGGAGCAGGGAGAAGGTGTGCACGAGCTCGACGGCGACGGCGCCCGGGACGGCGTCGGCACCGTCCGCTCCGACGGCCTCGGCACCGAGCACGGCGAGCGCCTGCCGTACTCCCTTGCCCTCGGATCCGCCGGGGTCCGGCTGCCCGGCCGTGTCGGCCCAGCCCAGCGCGTACGCCGCCATCTCGCCCGTCCAGGGGTGCAGCCGGCCCACCGCGTCCACCAGCGCGGGCCGGACCAGTTCGCGGCAGCGCTCCAGGACACCGGCCGGCGAGCCGCCGCGACCTGCGGAGGTGACCGCTCCGGCCACGGCCGCGGTGGCCGGGGAGCCGGCGGGCGGGCGGACCGCCGCCGTGGACGTCGGGAGGGCGCTCACCGCAGCCCCTCCACGTCCGCCGTCCGCAGGGCGTCCGCGCCGACCACCGGAAGCACCGGGCCGGCCGGTCCGTCCCCGGCTCGGTCCGGCAGCCGCCCGACGCCCAGCTCGACCGCTGCCTTGTCCACCATGTCCCGGGCGTGCCGCAGCCCGATGCGGTCCAGGGTCGAGCGCAGCTCGGCCAGTTCCGCGGCGGTGTGGGCGGCGTCGCGGCCCAGGCGGGCGCCGGCCTTCACGAGGCCCAGCCTCGACAGGGCCGTCCCGCGCGGCTCGTCCATCTCGCGGAACTCCTCCAGCGCCAGGGTGTACAGCTCGCGGGCCTCCTCGAACCGGCCCGCACGGTACAGCACGTTGCCGCGCATCTTGTGGTTGTAGGCGAGCGCGCTGGACAGCCGTATCTCCCGGCACGCCTCCTCCGCCTCCGACAGCAGCGACAGGGCGCGCTCCACGTCCCCGTCCCGTACGGACACGACGTCGGCGATGCCCCGCAGCGCCCACGCCCACCCGCGTCGGTCCTCGGCGCGCGACGCCGTCTCGGCCGCCTCCTCGAACAGGGTCAGGGCCTCGTCGTAGCGCCCGGTGTTGCGGTGCATCTGCGCGATGCCCTCCAGCGCCCACACCGTGTGCCGGGCCTCGCCGCGGCGGCGGGCCTCGGCCAGCAACTGCTCGTGCAGCTTCCCGACGGCCTCGTAGTCGCCCTGGATGCGCCCGGTCTCGGCGAGCCCCGCCAGCGAGTAACCCCGTACGACGACGTCGCCGCCCCGCTCGCCCGCCTCGGCCGCCAGGCTCAGCAGGCGGTAGGCCAGCCGGAACGCACCGCGCTGCCTGGCCAGCGTGCCGCCGCTCCACAGGGCCCACGCCTTCGCCCCTTCGTGGCCCGCCGCACGCGCCGCCCGGAAGCTCGCCTTCCACGCCAGGTCGGCCTCGGCCGTCCGCCCGAGCCTGCGGCACGCCTCGGCCACGGCCAGCCCGCAGCGCGCCGCTTCCCGGAGGTCCCCGGACCGCTCCGCCGCCCGCAGCTCCCGCTCGCCCCGGGCGAGCACCTCGGGCAGGGCGGCGTTGACCGACAGCGCCCCCAGAGCCCCCTGGTACTCGGGCGCGGACGCCTTCACGGGCCTCTCGCTCACCTGACCTGCCATCAGAACCTCCTCATGCCGACTCGACGATCAAGTCGGCGCGAGGATCAAGACGTCATCACCGGGCCCGGGTTCCGCATCGGCGCCAATGTCCGTCTCCGTACGGGCGCGGGGTCCTCCTCAAGTGCTACGCGAGCGCCACGGGCTCATCAACGAGACGGACGCCGGGGAGCGGCACGGCGGCCAGGCACGCCTCGGCTCGTGGCGTCCGGCTCCGCGGCCCGGTACGCGCCAGGGGCGCCTCGGCACCTACTGGGCGATTCCCACCCGGTTCGTTCAACCACGGCCAGAGGGACCGCATCTGACGGTGTGATCTGAGACGGTGCGGGACGTTCCGGGGCGTCCGCCGCGTAGCGTGGGCGCCATGACGGCGATATCCCCGCGCGAGGCCCGGCGTTGCTTCAACGCCCATCACCCCTTCCACGCCGCGTACTACTTCTCCCCCGAGCACGACGAGACGTACGCGGAACTCGGCCTGGAGAGCGGCCCCATGGCGTATCTGGCCGGGCGGGCCGCTCCCTTCGGGGCGGTCGGGCCCGGCGTGGTCACGGCGGCCTTCTACAACTTCCACCCGGATCTCGTCGCGCGACACCTGCCCCGCGCCTGGGACGTCGCCTCCCCCGCCGCCGTCCTCGACGCCCGGCTGCGGATCACGGACGCGTATCTCACCCGCCTCCTGGGGCCCGAGGCGCTGGCCTCGCGCGCGATGGCGGAGGCCGCCGAGCTGGCCCTCCAGGCGGCCGAGGGATGCCGCCGGCCCGGCCGGCCCCTGTACTCGGCCAATGCCGACCTGCCGGTGCCCGAGGCACCGCATCTGGCCCTGTGGCACGCCGCGACCCTGCTCCGTGAGCACCGCGGGGACGGTCACCTCGTCGCGCTCTCCGAGGCCGGTCTCGACGGCCTGGAAGCCCTGGTGTCCCACACGGCCACCGGGACGAACTGGCGTCCCGGATATCTCCAGTCCGCCCGCGGCTGGTCGCCGCAGGAGTGGACGGCGGCCCGCGAGAGGCTGGTGGAACGCGGGATCCTCGACGCCGGTGGTGAGCTGACCGAGCGGGGCGCGGAGCTGCGCCGGGCGGTCGAGGCCGACACCGACCGGCTCGACGTGGCTCCGTACGAGCACCTGGGGGCGGAGGGCACCCGCCGGCTCACCGAGGTGGCGGGGGCCTTCTCCAGGGTGGTGCTGGAGGGCGGTGGGCTGCCGCTCCAGAACATCGGCAAGCGCTGAAGGCCCGCCGAGGCGCGGCCGGTGGACCGGCCGCGCGGGGCGATGCGCCGGCGGGGCCGGTTCAGTCCTCGGCGCCCTGTTCCTTCGCCGCCCGGGCCATCGCCGCGAGCACCTCCTTCAGGGCGTCCCGTGTGTCCTCGTCGGTGACCCGGCCGTCCGCGACCTTGGCGCTCGCGAGCGGGATGGGGAGCGATTCCGGCAGGACGTTCGCACCCATCACCTCCAGGGTCTCCTTGACCCAGGCCTGGGCCCTGTCGCCCCCGGTCATCGACGGCGACGCGGTGACCACGGCGACGGGCTTTCCGACCAGCTCCCCGCCGCCGACCACCCATTCCAGGGCGTTCTTCAGGACTCCCGACGTGCCGTGCGCGTACTCGGGGCTGGAGATGAGCACCGCGTCGGCGGACTCCAGCAGCGCGCGGAAGGCGAGGACCCCGGGCGGCGGGCATTCGCTCTCCACGTCCTGGTTGAAGAACGGAAGGTCGCCGAGTCCCCCGTAGACCGTCATCGACACCGGCGGCAGGCAGAGTTCGGCGGCGGTGCGCACCACCGCGGTGTTCAGCGACTTGGTCCGGAGGCTTCCGGAGAAGGCGACGAATTTCATCTGGTTCCTTTCCTGCGTTCAAGAATTCCCACGCTTCGCGTGTGGATCGAGGCCGTGCGCCGTGTCCCCGGCAGGGCGAGCGCCGCGGCAGCGCCGGCACCGACGTCGACGTCGGTCACCGTCCAGGTGCTCGGGCCCGCTCCCGCCGCGCATCGGACGCCGACGGGCCCGACGCGGTCCGGGCGTACGTCGAGGGTTCTGAGGTCCATCGCGATGCCGACGCCCACCGCCTTGGCGACCGCCTCCTTGCGGACCCAGGCGCGGTGGAAGGCCTGCAGCCCCTCCTCCGGCGGGAGTCCGAGGACATGGGCCGCCTCGGTCGGCGAGAGGCACTGGCGGGCCGTCTCCCGTACGTCGAGGGGGCGCGTCGTCTCGATGTCCGCCCCCACCGGTCCCGAGGGGGACACGGCCACCAGCGCGCGTCGCCCCGAGCGGGAGAAGCTGAAGGCCGGGGCCATCGGGGGAGAGACGACACGCGGGGGCCCGTGGCGGTCGCTGCCGCATCCGGGGCAGGTGGCGCGTCCCCAGACGATCGTGGCGGCACCGACGCCCAGGTGCTCCGCCAGCGCGCGCCGCAGGGCGGCCCGTCCGCCCACGAAGGACGCCCGGTCCTGCGCCCGCCGGTACCGGTCGGCCCGGGCGCGTTCGGCGTCGTCGAGCAGGGCGAGATCGGCCGGGGTCTCCGAGGCGGGGAGGGACACCGTCCAGACGTGGGCGTCGGTGCCTGTCATACGAGGTGCTCCCGCGCCGTCCGACGGGCCGCGGCCACCGCCGCGGTGATGCGCCGGGCGACCGGGCGGCGGTGGTGCGCCAGGTAGAAGTGTCCGCCGTCGAACATGTTCAGGCCCAGGAAGCGTTCCGTCCGGCCCGCCCAGGCGACCAGGCGTTCCCGCCCGACCACGGGATCGGCGTCGCCGCCGAACGCGGAGACGGGGGTGCGCAGCGGCGGGGCGTCCGCGGCCGGCCTCCAGGTGTCGACGAGGGCGAAGTCGTTGCGGAACATGGGGCCGAAGTGGCGCCATGTCGCATCGTCGTTCAGCACGGCGTCAGGGGTGCCGCCCACCGACCGGAGCCACTCCCTGAGCTCCCCGTCGGTGAGCAGGTGGCGGGCGGCCGGCGTCGTCGTGCCACGAGCGGGCCGGGGCGAGGTGCCGCAGGCGGACACGCCCAGCCAGACGGGAAGGGAGCGCCCCTCGGCCGCCAGACGCCGGGTCAGTTCGTACGCGACGAGGGAGCCCATGCTGTGTCCGAAGAAGGCGAAGGGCCGATCCGTCCACGGCTGGAGCTCCCGGGCGAAGAAGGCCACCAGTTCGTCGCTGTTGTCGATCAGAGGGGTGTCGCTCAGCCGTCCCCGGCCGGGGGCGTCGAGGACGCACACCTCCCAGTCGGCCGGGAACTCGTGCTCCCAGTCCCGGTAGAGGAGGTGCGAGCCACCGGCGTGGTGGAAGAGGAACAGGCGCAGCGCGGCCCCCGGCACGGGGCGCGGGCAGGTCACGGCCCCGTGGGTCAGCGGACGCCTGGCCGGCCGTGCGGCGGTGCGGGTCACCACGCGCGTCCTCACTTCCCCGCCGGTGACAGGGCCTCGACCCCGGCGGCGTCCCGCGCCTCCGAGGCGAGGAGGGTCATCCGGGCGAAGTCCACCACCTGCGTCGCCATGGTCTCCAGCTGCCGCCGTACGTGCGGATCGGTGCACGCGCCGTCGGGGCCGAAGCCGGTCGTCGCGGTGTTCACCACGACACCGAGGGGAGTGGGCCAGCCGCGCAGGGCATGGGTGACGTCGCGGAGGGCCGCCAGCGTGGACACACCCCCCTGCCAGCCCTGGGCGACGGCGAGACTGCCGACGGCGCGCCCGCTGAAGTACGGGCGGGCGTCGTCGCGCAGCTCCTCGACGTGGTCGAGGGCGTTCTTGACGAGTCCCGAGATGCTCCCGTGGTAGGCGGGGCTGGCGAGGACGAGGCCGTCCGCGGCGGCTATCTCGGACACCAGTCGCAGTGCCCGCGCCGAGCGGAGCTCGTCCCTCGGGTCGTAGAGCGGCATCACCAGCTCGGCGCCGCCGATGAGCGACACCTCCGCACCGTGTCGCTCCGCCTCGGCCAGGACGACGCGGAGCGCCCGTTCGGCTGTCGAGTCCGGCCGGGGCGAACCCCCGATTCCGACCACTTTCACGGTCTGCTGCATTGGGATTCGCCCCATCTTCTTTCGCCAGGCTTACGGGTGTGTGCGGCGGGCCACCGGGGTCAGGCGGTGGCCGTCTCCGGCGCGGGCGCCATCGGCTCGCTCTGCGCGCTCTCGTGCAGGTCGCGGCTCCGGATGAAGACGAACGCGATGGCCGCGCCCAGGGCGGCGACCACGGCGCAGGCGATCATGACGTCGGCGAGCGAGTCGACGAAGACCGCGCGGGCCGTCGCGGTCACCTGGTCGAGGACCGACGCGGACACGGAGTCCGCCAGGGTGGAGGTGCCGCCGGTGGCGACCTGCTGCCCCACGGCCTCGGCCTGTCCGCCCAGCCGCGTGCCCGTGGCCGAGCCGGCGAAGGCGTCGACGACCTTGTGGTGGAAGAGGGCGCCGAAGGCGGCGACGCCGACGGCGACGCCGACCTGCTGGAAGGTCTCCCCCATGCCGGAGGCCATGCCGGCCTTCTCGGGCCGCACCACACCGATGGTGACCGCGGCGCGCGGCGGGTTGAACAGGCCCATGCCGACACCCGTGACGATCATGCTGGGCAGCATCGCCGTCCACGAGTCGTCCGGGCCGACGAGCACCATCAGGCCCATGCCGAGGGCGATGAGACCGATGGACAGACCGATCAGCAGGCCGGGTGCCACCTTGGCCAGCATGCCTCCCGTGACTCCCGCGACGACGAAGAGGGTGATCATCATCGGCATGAAGCGCAGTCCGGTCTCCCAGGGCGAGTAGCCCAGGACGTTCTGCACGTAGGAGATCTGCAGGAAGACGGCGGCGAGGCTGGTCGCGTTGGACAGCAGGGTGGCCAGGCAGACCCCGGTGAAGGTGGGCGTGCGCATCAGGGAGAGGTCGAACATGGCCCGTTCGCCGCGTACCTTCTCGATGACGACGAAGGTCACCAGCAGGACGAGGCCGCCGGCGAACGCCCCGAGGATGGGGGCGCTGGTCCAGCCGGAGGACTCGCCGCGGAGGAATCCGAGGACGAGCAGGCTGAGGCCGATGCCGAAGGTCAGCATGCCCAGCCAGTCGATGCCGTGCGCGGCCGGTTCCCGCGACTCCCTGAGCCGCAGGGCGCCGACGATCAGGGCCACGACCCCGATCGGGACGTTGATCAGGAAGATCCAGCGCCAGCTGAGGGCGTCGGTGAGGAAACCTCCGACCAGCGGCCCGAAGGCCAGGGCGAGGCCCGCGACACCGCCGAAGACGCCGAACGCCTTCCCCCGGTCGGCGCCCCGGTACTCGTTGCCGATCAGGGCGGGCCCGACGGAGAACAGGACCGCGGCGCCGACGCCCTGGACGCCACGGGCGATGTTGAGCGAGAGGACGTCCTGCGCAAGACCCGCGGCCAGCGAGGAGAGCGTGAAGAGGACCAGACCCGCCCCGAAGACCCGCTTGCGGCCCAGCCGGTCGGCGAGCGAGCCACCGGTGAGGAGGAAGGCCGCCAGGGTCAGGGTGTACGAGTCGATCACCCACTGCAGGTCGGAGAAGTCCGCCCCGAGCGAGGTCCTCAGGTCCTGCAGTGCGACGTTGACGACGGTCACGTCGAGCATCAGCATGAACATCGCGACGGAGGCCAGCGCCAACGTCCATGTCCGGGCGCGGTCGGCCGGCGGCCCGTTCTCCGCCTGACTGCCGACGGCTGCTTCGGCTGACATCACGTTCTCCTCATTGCTCCGCGGCACCGGGGCACCGCTGTGGTCGGTCTCTTTCGAACTCATCGCGGTCACACGGGTTCACCCGTGGGACGTACCGCGGACCCGGAGCTCCAGGTCCGTGTTCCGGGGTCGTAGGTGCCCTTCTCCGCTCCCCGCACTCCGGTCACCTGGACGAGGGCACGGCCGTCGGGTGCGACCACGGAGCAGCGCGCCTCCCCGGAAGCGGCGTCGCGCCAGTGGCGGAGCACCAGGCCGTCCGGCCACGCGGCGGCCAGGTCCACGTCGTTGGCGGGGGTGTACAGGTCCACGGAGGCCAGCCCCGTGGGCACGATCACCGGCACGCCTCCGGGCCGGCCGCCGTCGAGCACGGACGTACGCAGCAGGCAGTCCAGGGCGACGCTGGGCAGGATGAAGCGGGAGAACACACCGCCGCCCGGCGGAAGGGCGAGGCGCAGCTCCGCGGATCCGCCGTCGGCGGCCTGCCGCGGGCGGCGCAGCGCCCCGAACACGCCACTCAACTCGACCGGCGTGCCGGGGAGTTCGTACGTGTTGGGGGCTTCGCGGCCACCGGCCGGGGCGGGCGGGCCCTGCGGGCCGTCGGGGAGGGTGCGCGCCAGGTGCACCACCATGCGGGAGTGCTCGCGCTCGGGCACGGGGCCGGCCGCGGGCGAGGTGATCCGTACGCGTACCCGGTCCCCGTCGCGTACGGCCGAGACGCGCAGGGTGCGCGGCCAGCGGTGCCGGGCGGCGCGGATGAACTGGGAGAGGACGACATCGGTGAGACGCGCCGGGACCATGCCCGGGGCCAGCTCGGCCGCGGCCTCGGCGGCCATCTCGAGGATGAAGGTGCCGGGTACGGTCGGCCGGCCGTCGACCAGATGCTCCAGGAGGTACGGGTGCTCGTCGAGGCCGACCTCGAACGTCCACGCCGTCGTCGTGCCGTCGTGGTGGGCGGGGCCGGTCAGGAAGGCCCGCCGGCCGGCCGGCGCCGGGACACGCCGCCGCTCCGGTGCGCGCGCGGCCTCCTCCTCGCAGGCCGCGCGGAACCCGGGCGCCCTGCGCTGCAGGGTCGTCCAGTCCGCCTCGCCGATCCAGGTGGTCGCGAGGCCGTGGCTGCCGCGGCCGCGGAGCTCGGCGCGGAAGAACTCCCGGCCCTGGGCGTCGGTCATCTGGCCGATCTCGCCCTGCCGGGCCAGGAAGGCGCCGCCCGGGGTGTCCGCCGACGCCATGCCGGACTCGACCCACAGTCCGGAGGCGAGCGCGACCTCGTCGGCGCCTTCGGTGGCCCGCGCGTGCGCGGCGGCGAGCAGCAGGAACTCGTTGGCCGCGCCGTAGTCGGGCTCGCCGCGCAGTCCGGTGAACGCCGAGACGGAGCTGACGCTGCACCACAGCGCGGGGCGCCGGTCCCCGAGGGCGGCGCGCAGATGCGCGTATCCGCGGACCTTCACGTCCCGTACGGTCCGGAAGTCGACGAGCTTCTTGCGGGCGATGCCCGCGGATCGGGCCAGGCCGGCTCCGTGCACCAGCACGTCCACCCGGCCCTCCGCGGCCAGGATCTCGTCGATCACCGTGCGCACGGCGTCCTCGTCCAGGACGTCGCACTGCCGGTAGTGGACCCGGCCGGCTCCGCAGGAGCTCTCCAACTCCTGAAGGGTGCCCGCGCGTTCGAGCTGCTGCACGGCGTGGTCGTAACGGCGGCTCAGGGCCGCGGGGGTCTCGGTCGGGTACCGCGTCATCAGCTCCCGCAGCGCGTCGGGGCGCGGAAGACGGGCCAGGGCCGTCGCGGACGGGTCGGGCGCGGGGCCCGTGCCGAGCAGCCAGACCGAGCGCGGAGCCCGGTCCGCCACCAGTTCGTGCACCAGGTGGGCGGTGAGTCCGCGGGCGCCGCCGGTGGCCACGATCACCGGGTCGTCCGGCAGTCCGAGCCCCGAGCCGGCGCCGTCGTCCGGCGCGTCGACGGGCAGCAGCATCAGTTCGTGCCGTACTCCGCCGGTCTCGTGGACGACGGGGATGTGGTGGTGTGCGGCCGATTCCTCGCCCAGCCGTGCCAGGCCGGCCCGCGCGTCCTGGCCGTCGGTGACGAGCGCGTACACGAGGCAGCCCGGCAGCTCCTGGGACAGGCTGCGCACCAGGCCGCCGAAGAGGCCCACGGCCGGGGCGGGCGTGTCGCCGTCCACGGCGTCCAGCGCGAGTAGGGCGAGGCAGCCGCCCTCGTCGAGGGCCGCGGCACTGTGCTTGGCCGCCAGGAAGGCCAGGTCGTGCAGGGCGAGGACGCTCGGCGGCACGTTCCAGGCGGAGCCGGGGACACGCGCGCCGGCGACGACGACACGGATCTGGCGGAACGACCGGCCGCCCGCGGTCAGCAGCCGCTCCAGGTCCTCGGGCGCGTCGAGGTGGGTCACCGGGAACGGCAGGGTGGCGTCGTGGGGTGCGGTGCGGGGAGCGACGACCAGGCAGTCGGCCGGGATCCCGGCGTTCCTGAGCGCGCCCGGCTCGTCCGTCAGCACCAGGCTTCCGGCGGGCAGCGCCGCCACGGCGGGGCGGACGTTCCGGGCGGGGACGGGCCGCAGCGCGAGCGCGTGCCGCGCGAGGTGACCGCTCAGGGAGTCGGCCGCCCCGGCCCGGCGCGGCGCGGAGGCGCCGGCCTCCGGCAGGGTGACACCCGCTTCCGGCGCGGTGGACCTGGCTTCCGGCGTGGTGACGGCGGAGACCGGGGTGGTGACGCCCGCTTCCGGTGCGCTGGAGACGGAGACCTTCGCCATCGGGGCGGAGACCGGTGCGCTGGAGACGGAGACCTGCGCCGT
Source organism: Streptomyces tanashiensis (assembly GCF_014648895.1). GTDB lineage: Bacteria > Actinomycetota > Actinomycetes > Streptomycetales > Streptomycetaceae > Streptomyces > Streptomyces tanashiensis. Next base: position 477,967 of record NZ_BMRZ01000004.1, on the reverse strand, counting down.
CGGGGCGGAGACCGGCGCGCTGGAGGCGGCTTCGAGGGCGGGGGCCCCGACCGGCCGCTGCGGCGTGACCAGGAGGGCGGGCGTGTGGTCGTCCTCCCGGGGCCGGATGACCGTGCTCCGCCGCGAGGAGTGCAGGGCGCGCAGGAGTGCCACGGCGCCCTCGGCCCCGCGGTGGTTGCGTTCCCGTACGGGCTCGCCGGTCTCGGCCTCGACGGGGGTGTCCCCCGTCGCGAGCTCCACCCGGCCCAGCACGGTCATGCCGTGCTTCCGGGCGACGCTCAGCCGGGTCAGTACGAATCCGACGGCGGCCTCGGCGTTCTCCTTGCTCCCGTGGGTGGGGACGTGGTCCGTCGTGGCGTTGACGCCGATCACCACGGCCAGGTCCATCTCGCCGTCCCTGAGGTAGCGGAGGGCGGTGACCAGGGCCGAGTTGGTGGAGTCGCGGCCCGCGTCGAGCGTCATGTTGGGGCCGTGGAGGTCCAGCTGCTGCACCACGCGGGCCGCGATGACATTGGGCATCAGGCCGGGGTAGGCGTCCTCGTTGACGGGGCGGGACATGGCGCGTATCGCGTCGTCCAGCGTCCGGGGCGGTATCCCGGCGGGTCCGGTCAGCTTGCGGAGCAGGTCCTCGCGGTAGCAGCGCAGGTCGGAGCCGAGCGCGGCCCTGGTGGGCCCGCTGTGGCCGACGAGTACGCCGGTGCGCGCGGCGAGTTCCTTGTCCTTCGCCCAGTCCCCGGCGAGGCGGTCCGCGCAGCGCACGGCCATCAGCTGGCTGCGGTCCATGGCCGCGATCGCCGAGGGTGCCAGCCGGACCTCCACGGGCGAGGGCAGCGGATAGGCGTCGCCGAAGGAGGAGGGCCAGTCGGCGGCCTCTCCGGAGAGCCAGCGGGCGATCCGCTCCTCGTCGGGGTCGCCGGGGAAGTGCGTGCCTTCGGCCACCACGACGACCGGGTCGTCCTCCGTGCCCGCCGCGCCCGCTCCCGGGGTCTCCCCGCGGGCCGGGGGACGGTCCGTGAGGACGAGATGGCCGTTGGTACCGCCGAAGCCCATGGCCGACACGCCGACGGTCCGGCGGCGCCCGGACGTGGCGGCCCACGGCATGTCGTCGACCGGCACCCGCACGGCCGTCGTCACTCCCTCGGGCAGCGCGCCGAACTGCCGCTGCGCCGGGATGACTTCGTGCCGCATGGCGAGCAGCGCGTGGATCGCCGACACCGCGCCCGCCGCCCAGCCGGCATGTCCGACGAGCGACTTGTTGGACGTCATGGTCCACGTCTTGTCCGGGCCCGCGCTCTGGGTGAGGGCGCTCATCTCCGTGCGGTCACCGGTCGGCGTGCCGGTGGCGTGGGCGACGATCCAGTCGACGTCCTCGGACGTGACGCCGGCGGAGCGCCAGGCCCGGTCGAGTGCGATCGTCTGGCCGGCGGCGTTGGGGGCGTAGATCGCCTTGCCGCGCCCGTCGGACGATCCGCCGAACCCGGCGACGAACCCGAGGACGGGGTCGCCGTCGGCGATCGCCCTCGCGTACGTCTTCAGGGCCAGGACCGCCGCGCCGTCGCTGAACAGGACGCCGTCGGCCTCCCGGTCGAGGGAGCGCACGCGGCCGGACCTGGAGAGTCCGCGGAGCTTGGAGAACAGCACGAGGTTCTGGGCGCTCAGTGCGAAGGCCCCGCCGCACAGGGCCACGTCCGTCTCGCCCGCGCGCAGCGCCCGGACGCCCAGGTCCACGGTGTACAGGGAGGACGAGCAGGCGGTGTCCACCACGACGATCTCGGCGGAGTCGGGCAGATCGGGGGCGGCCATGCGGGCGATGCGGTACGGCAGGACGTCCTCCGGGGACGCGGAGGCCAGCGGGTAGAGCGCGTCGAAGGTGTCCGGGAGCTTCTCCCCCGCTTCGGCGAGGATCCCCCGCACCCCGGCCGAGACGAGGCTGTGCTCCAGGTGGTGGCTGCCGTCGGGGGTGAGGCCGACCGCGAACAGCTGCCGGTCGCCGGGCCGGACGGTGACCTTCTCGGTGGCGCCGAGCAGGGAGTGACGCAGCCACAGAGCCGTGTACTCCTCGGCGTCGAAGGCTCCGGACTCCAGTTCCTCCCGCAGGCGCGGGTGGGGTTCGAATCCGGTCATGAAGCCGGAGACGCGCGAGTAGGTCTTGTCCTCGGCGGTGGTGTCGGCCGACCAGACGGTGTCCAGGTCGAGCCGGTCCCCGGGTTCGCCGAAGACCGGATCGCCGCTCTTCAGCAGCTCCCAGAACTGCTCGGGCGTACTGGCCCCGGGCAGGGCGAGTCCCATGCCCACGACGACGACCGCGTCGTCGGCGGGCGCCGTCGCGGTCGGCGCCCCGCCGACGGCCAGTGTCCTGCCGTCGACGTCGGACGCGTCCTCCGACACCAGGAATCCGGCGAGCTGGGCGACGGCATCCGCCGCCGACCGCTCCGTCTCGCCGTCCACCACCACGGCGTTGACGCGGATGCCGTCCGGCGATCCGGCACGGATGCCGCGCACGAGGCCGGCCACCTCGTCCTCGGCCGCCGGGTCCGTGACCACGTGCACGATCGCGCCGGGGCCGTGCGGCGCGACGAGGGCGAGGGCCTCGGCCGTCGCCGTACGGGCGTCGCGCGGTCCCGAAGCGCCGGCCACGATGTTCACGAGCGCGTCGATGCGGACGGGGTGGGCACCGGCCGGGCCGAGCGCGGCACGCACGCGGGGCGCGTCGTACGCGTCACAGGTCACGACGCGTGCGCCGAGGCCGGTGAGCCGCCGTGTCACGGTCGTGCCGAGCGGCCGGCCGGCGCCGGTGACCAGGACGGTGCGGCCTGAGAGGTCGAGGGACATGCTGGCTCCCGTTCTCGTGGATCAGCGAAGGGACGGGCGGACGGCGGTGATGAGCTCGGCCAGGTCGGCGAGGGTGGGCTGGGCGACGAAACGGCCGTCCACGGCCGACTCCCCCAGCCCGAAACGGGCCGACACCTTCCCCAGCATCTCCGCGCGCTTCAGCGAGTCGATCCCCAGGTCCGCCTCCAGATCCGCGTCCCCGGTGATCACCTCGACCGGATACCCCAGCGCCGACGCGTACAGCTCGCGCAGCTCCTCCAGCACCTCGGCGCCGGAAGGCAGCACCCCGTCACCGGAGGGAAGCACCTCGGCGCCGGACGCGACGGGCGCCGCCCCGGCGACCGGAGCCGTGCCGCGCACCTCGCCGATCAGTCCGGCCAGGTCGGCGAGGGTGGGCTGGGCAACGAAACGGCCGTCCACGGCCGACTCCCCCAGCCCGAAACGGGCCGACACCTTCCCCAGCATCTCCGCGCGCTTCAGCGAGTCGATCCCCAGGTCCGCCTCCAGATCCGCGTCCCCGGTGATCACCTCCACCGGATACCCCAGCGCCGACGCGTACAGCTCCCGCAGCTCCTCCAGCACCTCGGCGCCGGAAGGCACGGGCGCCGTCGCGACCGACGGAGCGGACTCCGTGAGCGCGGGGGCCGGGGCGGCGTCGGCGGCCCGCGACCCCACCGTGCTGCTGGTGCCGACCTCCGGCACGCTGCGCCGGACGAGTCCCGAAAGTCCCGCCTTTCCGCACTCGACGAAACTCCGCGCGCCGTCGGCGTGGAGCTCGCGCACGGCGTCCATGAACCGCACCGGGGTGGTGAGCTGGCGGACGAGCAGCGCCTTGAGGTCGGTGTCGTCCCGGACGTAGCCGCCGGCCACCGGCGAGTACACCGCCCTGCGCAGAGGATGCTGCCGGATGCCGGTGATCGCCTCGCCGAAGGCCTCTCCGGCGATCGCCAGCATCGGGCTGTGGAAGGGGAACGGCGCGTTCAGGCGGGTGGCCTGAACGCCCAGCGCACCGGCAAGACGGGCCACGAGCGCGACCGCCTCGTCGGGCCCCGACACCACGGTCTGCCGGGGCGCGTTGGACACGGCGACGGCCAGTCCGCGGTCGGCGACGGCGCCCACCAGGTGCGCCGCGCGGGCGGCCGGCAGCTCCAGGGCCACCATGCCGCCCTCCGCCGGGCAGTGCTCCAGGAGTGCCTCCGAGCGATGGCACACCAGCCGTGCCCCGTCGGCCGGGCTGAACGCTCCGGCCACCGTCAGCGCGGCGATCTCACCCATGCTGTGCCCGACGACGACGTCCGGCGCGTCCTGTCGCTCCGCGATGCGGAAGCTTCCGACGGCCGCGGCGAACACGGCGAGCTGCAGGGAGAAGGAGTCCGCGCGCACCAGGTCCGCCGCGGAGGGCGAGTCGGTACGGGTCAGCAGCCGCGACACGCCGCCGCGACCGAACTCGGCCGCGATCCGGTCGACCGTGTCGAGGACCTCGCGGACCTCGGGCGAGCCGTCACCGGCGAAGAGCCCCGGGGTGTAACCCCCTTGACCGGGCAGGAGGAAGACCGTTTCAACCGCCATCATGCGTCCTTTGCGTCCTTCGTGAGGTGAGTGGCATGGCCGGGAGACACCGGGAGGTCACCAGGTGACGGGCAGTCCGCGGACTCCGTACAGCACCATGTCGTGGCGGAACGGCAGGTCCTCCAGCGGCCGGCCGAGCTTCAGCGTGGGCAGGCGGTCGAAGAGTCCGGCGAACACGGTGCTCAGCTCGACGCGGGCCAGCGTCAGTCCGATGCACTTGTGGAAGCCGTGGCCGAACGCGACGTGCGCCTGCGGGTCCTTGCGGTGGATGTCGAAGCTGTCGGGCTCCTCGAAGACCGCCGCGTCACGGTTCGCCGCGTTGATCATCACCAGGAGGCCGTCGCCCGCCCGGATCTCCTGGCCTCCGACGGTGAGGTCCTCCGTGGCGGCGCGGGGCAGTCCGGCGTGATTGATGGAGAGGTACCGGAGCAGTTCCTCGATGGCCTGCGGGTACAGCGACGGATCCGCCTTGAGGTCGTCCAGCTGCTCGGGGTGCTCCAGCAGGGTGGCCGTGCCCAGGCCGATCATCTGGGCCATGGTGTCGTAGCCGGAGAGCATCAGCAGCGCGGCCAGGCCGACGAACTCGTCGTGGCTGAGCTTGCCCGCCTCCTCCTGTCCCACCAGGCGGCCGAGCATGTCGTCGGTCGGCCGCTCCTTGCGGGCCCTGACCACGCCGTCGAAGTACGCCATGAGCTCGCGGGCGGCGCCCTCGGCCTGCTCGGGCGTGCTGCTGCGGTCGAGGATGGTGTCCGTGAGGGTCACGAAGATCCTGTGGTCCTCGTACGGGACGTCGAGCAGCTCGCACATCACGGTGGCGGCCATCGGGAGGGCCAGCTGCGTCACGAGGTCGGCGGAGTTCCCCCGGCGCACGAGGTCGTCGAGCAGCGTGTCGAGGATGGCCTTCATCCTCGGCCGCTTGGCCTCCATCTGGCTGATCAGGAACTCGCGGGTCACCAGGCGCCGCAGCCGCGTGTGGTCGGGTGCGTCCTGGTTGAGGAAGAAGCCCGGCGGGAGCGGGGTGTCGCCGGAGATGTAGGAGGGGTAGCCGGGTGTCTTCGGGTCCGAGCTGAACCGGGTGTCGGTGAGCACGGCCCGTACGTCCGCGTGGCGGGTCACCACCCAGACGGCCTCACCGCGCGGGGTCTGCACCTGGAAGACGGGCTGCTCGGCGCTGAGTTCGCGGTACTGGGGCGGCGGGTCCAGCGGGTGGCGGCGCGGCATCGGGAAGGCGGGTACGGCAGGAGCGGTCATATCGAACTCCACTGGGTCTGGGGGCGGGCGGTGCCACCGGGAGGGGCGGGCAGGAAGCCCGACGAGACGAAGTAGTCGAGGTAGAGGTCGAACAGTTCGCGGTCGACCGGTTTGCACGTGATGTCCGAGCCCGCGAGCGCGGCGCGCAGGTTGTCGGTGCGGAAGTCCGGCCGGCTGCCCAGGTAGCCGACCTCCTCGGCCGGCTGGTCGGCGCCGAACAGCGGCAGGTACACGGCGAGTTCGTTCTCCTCGCCGCGTTCCACGGCGGCGGCGAGCTCGCGGTACCAGGACCGGTAGTCCAGGCGGCGCAGCGGATAGCCGTACGCCACGATCAGCTCGAAGATGGCGTTCATGCCGACGGACCCGGCGCTGGGGACGTTGAAGACGGCTTCGGCCCGGCCGCCGGAGAGCGCGGTGTGCACCACCGTGGCCGCGCAGAAGTCCACCGGCACGAGGTCGAGCAGCAGGTCGTGGTCCAGGTAGGCGCCGAGCTGGACGCAGCCCTTGATCAGGTGGTTGATGAAGGTGTCGGGCGAGCAGGCCCCGGTGGTCTGCGAGCCCGTGATGGCGCCGAGGCGGTACACGTGGGCGGGCACGCCGCGGTCCCGGGCCTGGAGCATCAGGCTGTCGGCGACCCACTTCGACTGGCGGTAGCCGCCGACGACGTGGTCGGCCTCGGTGAGCCGGGTCTCCGCCCAGCTGCGCTCCCCTTCGTGTCCCGGGTACACGCCGATGGTGGAGACGAAGTGCACGGCCTTGACCCGCTTGCGGCAGGCGAGTCGCAGCACTTCCAGGGCGCCGAAGACGTTGACCGGCTTGATCTTGGCGTAGGGGACGATCCAGCTGGAGATCGCAGCGTTGTGGATGATCAGTTCCACCTCGGCGGCCAGCTCGTGGTAGGCCGCCTTCGTCAGCCCGAGGTAGGGGCGTCCGGTGTCACCCGGGACACCGGCGATGCGCTCCTGGTCCCCGTCGCGCAGCAGTCCGTACTCGGCCAGGTTCCCGAGCACCCGCTCGCCGGCCTGCTCGGGCCCGTCGGCGCGCACGAGGACGTGCACGGTCGCGGTCGAGCGGTCGAGGAGTTCGCGGAGCAGGAAGGCCCCGGTGTATCCCGTGCCGCCGGTGAGCAGGACCGTGCGGTACGGGCCGGCCGAGGCGGGCACGGCCCCGTCCTCGGGCACGATGTCGGCCGGCAGCACGGCGTCGGCCGTCATCGCCTCGCTCGTGACGCCGCGGGGGTTGCCGGCGCCGGTGACCGTGGGGTCCGCCTGGGAGCTGACCATGCGGGCCAGCTGGGCGACGGTGGGGTCCTCGAACATCCTGCGGAGGTCGAGCCGGACGTCGTAGATCTCCCGCACCTGCGCGGTCATCTGCAGGACCGTCAGGGAGTCGCCGCCCAGGTCGAAGAAGCTGGTCTCCACCCCGACCTTCGGCAGACCGAGCAGGTCCTGCCAGATCCGGGCGAGCTGCGTCTCCACCGGTGTGCGGGGCGCGACGAAGGCGGTCTCGGGCGTCTCCTCGGCCGTGAGGGGAGGCAGGCTGCCCCGGTCCACCTTGCCGTTGGGCAGCTTCGGCAGCTCCGGCAGCACCACGAAGTGCGCCGGGACCATGGCGTCCGGGAGATGCGTCCTGGCGTAGGCGCGCAGGGAGGAGCGCAGTCCTGCCGCCCAGGCCGAGGTGAGCGGGTCGTTGGCGAGTGGTCGGGTCGTGCTCATGCCTCGTCCTCAGCGTCGTCGTGGGCGGGGACCGGCGTGGAGAACACCGCGTCGAACGTGTCGAGCCTGCCGTCCTGCGGCACCAGGGCCCTGAGCTGTCGTCCGTGCTCGGCGGCCAGGTCGAACAGCTCCTCGGGACGGGCCCCGGCTTCCTCGTCGAGCTCCCAGAGGAGCCGTTCCAGGTCCCAGCCGGTGGCCGCGCCGTCCGTCTCCTCCAGGGCGCGCACCGCGGCCGCGGTCCTCAGCAGCCTCCGGTTGGGGATGCCGGTGACCACGAGGTCCTCGGTGTCGTCGGCCAGTCGTCGGCGTAGGCCGTCGAGGCCGTCGCCGAGCGTGTCCCAGGAGAGGCGGCGCTCGGGCGTGGCGGGCGTCGCCGGGTCGCCGATCAGCAGGGTCACGTCGTAGCGGAAGAGGGAGAGCTCGTTGTCCGCCGTGCCCCGCTTCAGCTCGACGCGGACCTCACCGATGCCGTCGAGTTCGGCCGCCAGCTGGTGGAAGAAGGCCGGGGACAGACACAGTTCCCGTTCCTCCTGGCGCCGGCGGCCGATCGCGGAGCGGATCTCCTCGACCGTCTGGAGCGGCCCGGCCCGGTGCAGCGAGACGGCGGTGTGGAACTCGGGCAGCATCTCGACGGAGCGGACGTCTCCGACGAAGACCGCGCCTCCCGGCCGTACGGCGCGCACCGCGTCGGTGAGCACCGTGCGCAGGTAGTCGGTCCCGGGGAAGTACTGCGCCACCGAGTTGATCACCACGGTGTCCAGGCTTCCCGGTGCGAGCCGCGCCAGGTACTCGGGACCGGACTGCTCCAGGTGTACGTGTGCGGGGAGCGGTCGTCCGAGGGAGGCGGCCGCGGCCGTGAGCGCGGCCGGCGAGACGTCCACGCCGTGGTACTCCGCGACCTCGTCGGCCAGGTTCCGGAGGACGAGTCCGACGCCGACGCCGATGTCGGCGACCGCGGTGGGGCGCAGCCCCCGGATCCGGTCGACCGTGTGCCCCAGCCACTCCCTCATCTCGGGGACGGGGATGGGCTCGCCGGTGTAGCTGCTCAGCCAGCCGGCGAACTCGCTCCCGTCCTCCGCGGCGGCTTCGGACGCCGTGTACGCGCTCTCCCAGACCTCGCCCCAGTTGCGGACGTGCGCGTCCTGCACCGAGGCGTCGGACAGGGAGTCCGCGGGAGACACGTAGGCCACGAGCTCGGTGCCGTTGGCTCCGTCGATCGCGGTGACGGCGACCGCGTCGAGCCGCGGATGGCGCGAGAGGACGCTCTCCACCTCGTCGGGCTCGACACGGTGACCGAGGATCTTCACCTGCCGGTCGACCCGGCCGAGGAACTCCAGGCTGCCGTCGGGGCGCCGGCGCACCCGGTCGCCGGTCCGGTAGAACAGGCCGGTGCCCTCCACGCCGGTGACGAAGCGCTCGGCGGTCAGATCGGGCCGGCCGATGTACCCGGCGGCGACGCCGTCGCCGCCGATCCACAGCTCGCCGGAGACGCCCACGGGGAGCGGCCGGCCGCGCTCGTCGACGACCCGCACCTCGGTGTTGGCGATCGGCCGGCCGATGGAGATGGTGTCGGCCGTCGCGTCCCGGCGTGCGTCCAGCTCGTGCACCGTCGACCAGATGGTGGTCTCGGTGGGGCCGTACATGTTGTGGATCCGCACCTCGGGGAGGGCTTCGAGCAGCCGCCGCGCGAGGCCCGAGGGGAAGGCCTCGCCGCCGATCAGCAGGGCGCGCAGGCCCCGCAGCGACTCCAGGGCGGCGGGTTCGGCGGCCACCGCGGTGAGGAGCGAGGGGGTGCCCTGGACGAGGGTGACCCGGTGCCGCTCGCACAGCTCGGCGAAGGAGTGGGCGCCCTCGGCGACCTCGGTGTCATGGGCGTCGCGGAGCCGGTCGACCCAGGTGAGGCTCTCGAGGACGGCCTGCGCCTCGACGCCGAAGTCGACCAGACAGGCGATCTCGTCGACACCGGCGGCGGCCAGCGCGCGGACGAGTTCGGCGCAGGTGTCCGGGGAGCCGAAGAGGCCGGAGGTCTCGAAGTACCGGTTGATCGCCATGTCGATGACCGCGTCGATCTGCTCCTCGGCGCCCATCTCCGGGAGGTCCTTGCCGGTGGAGGCGAAGAGGGTGCGCCACAGCTCGGTGGAGCTGCGCAGATAGTCGCGGAAGGGTTCCCGCGCCTGCTCCCTGGCCCGCTCGGTGTCGTCCGACATGAAGGTGTGCACCATCACGGTGACCTGTCCGGGGCCGGTGTGCCCGGCGGCTTCCCGTGCCTGCCGGTACGCCTTGATCTTCTCCGCCAGGTCGTCGGGGCTCTGGCCGAACAGATGGGTGAGCAGGTTCGCGCCGGAGGCGCCGGCCTTCTCGAAGGTCTGCACGGTGCCGACGGAGGTGAGCCAGACCGGGGGCTCCTCCTGGACGGGCGCGGGGAAGATCCGTACGTCGACGAGTTCGCCGCTGCCGCCGACGCGCTGCACCGGCTCGCCGCGCCACAGCTTGCGGAACTCCGCCAGCTGCTCGGACATCAGCTCCTTGCGGCCCGGGAAGTTCTCCGGGCGCAGCACGAAGTCGTTGGAGTTCCAGCCGGCGGCGAACGCCAGGCCGACGCGGCCGTTCGAGAGGTTGTCGACGAGCGACCACTCCTCGGCGATGCGCACCGCGTCGTGCAGCGGGGAGACGACGCTGCCGCAGCGCAGAGCGATCCGCTCGGTGACGGTGGCCAGCGCGGCCGACATCACCGAGGGGTTGGGGTAGAGACCGCCGAACTCGTGGAAGTGCCGCTCGGGCGTCCACACGGCCTCGAAGCCGTGGGTGTCGGCGTACCGGGCCGCGTCGAGGACCAGCTGGTAGCCCTCGCGGTGGGACGCTCCCGCGGACGCGGCGAAGAAGAAGAGGCTGAATCCGAGGGGTCGCTCCCGCGTCTCCGACTGCGGTACCAGGTTGGTGATGACGCGTTCTCCCGCGACGACCACCTTGGCGCCGTGGGTGAGCGGCCACAGCAGTTCGAGGACCGAGATGTCGAAGGAGACGCTGGTCACGGCGAGCACGACGTCCTCGGCGTCGCAGCCGACGCGGTCGTCCATGCCGGCGAAGAAGTTGACGGCGTTGCGGTGCCGGAGGGCGGTGCCCTTGGGCTTTCCGGTCGAGCCGGAGGTGTAGATCACGTACGCGGTGTCGTCGCCGGAGACCCCGGCGTCGGGCCGTGTCGCGGGGGACCGCTCGATGGTCCTGGCGTCGGCGGTGACGTCGACCACGCGGGGCGCGGTGATGCCGTCGGGTGTGCCGGGTCCCCTGACGAGGCAGCTGATGCCGGAGTCCGCGGCGATGTCCGCCAACCGTCCGCCGGGGAACGACGGGTCCATCGGCACGTACGCGGCGCCGCTCTTGAGCACCGCGAGGAGGGCGACGACGAGGTCGACGCCCCGGCGCAGGCTCACGCCGACCAGGTCTCCGCGTCCGACGCCCTGGCCCCGCAGGTGGTGGGCGAGGCGGTTCGCCCGGGAGTCCAGCTCCGCGTAGCTCACCTCGTCGAAGCGGTGGGCGACGGCGATCGCGTCCGGGTGGGTCAGCGCCCTGCGCTCGACCTGTCCGTGCACGGTGTCCGTGGGGTCGTACGGGACGGCCGTGTCGTTCCACGCGAGCAGCTGGGCGTGCTCGGCCGGAGCCATGAGGTCGACGGAGGTGAGCCGCTCCTCCGGCGTCCGGGCGACGGCCGCCAGGGCACGCTCGTAGTAGCCGGCGAGGCGTGCGCAGAACTCCTCGGGCAGGACGGCCAGGTCGCAGTCGAGCCAGAGCTGCAGCCGGCCCAGCTCGGGGTCGATCAGGAAGTTCACGGCCAGCGGGTAGTTGGTCTCGGCGACGCCCACCGTGACGGTCATGAGGCCGTCCGCCGACCGGTGGCGGTCGCGGTGGAAGTCCATGAAGTTGACGTAGCTGTCGAGCTGGAGGCCCTCGCCGACGTCGTGCTGCATCTGCGCGAAGGGGTAGCGGCGGTGGGCCGCGGACCGGCGCTCGTGGTCGAAGACCCGTCGTGCGGTGTCGAGGAGGGTCGCGGAGGACACGTCGAGGCGCAGCGGGAGGGTGTTCAGGAAGACGCCGATCGTCTCGTCGCCGCCCTCCTCCTCCAGCCGGGCGTTGGCCACGACGCCGGTGAGCACCTCGTCGTCGCCGCCGACCAGGCGCAGCACGGCCAGGTGCGCGGTGGCGAGGAGCGACTTGAGCGGCAGCCCCTCGCGTCCGGCGAGGGCGCGCAGCGCGGCGGCCACCTCGCCGTCCACCGGCACGTCGTACCGGTGGTTCGCGGCCGGCCGTGCACCGTCGGGCCGTTCCTGTCCGGTGGCTCCTCGGGGCACGAGACGGGTGGGCTCGGCACCGCGCAGCAGTCCGGTCCAGTGGTCGCGCGACCGCTCGTCGGCCAGGGCGCGGCGCTCCGCGGCCACGTAGTCCCGGTAGGCCGAGCGGACCGGCGGGAGGTCCAGTGCCTCGCCGGCGAGGCGCGCCCGGTAGTGGTCGGCCACCTCTTCGAGCATGCGCATGTCGCTCCACCCGTCGAGGACGACGTGGTGCTCGATCACCGACAGTTCGAAGGCGTCGGGGCCGCAGGGGTGCGCCACGAACTTCAGCAGGGGTGCGACTTCCGGGTCGAAGCGGGTGAACTTCGCCTCTTCCACCCAGTCGGTCACCTCCCGCAGGCGGGCCTGCTCGTCCAGGCCGCTCAGGTCCCGGCCGGTCTCCAGGGGGATCTCGACGTGGCGGTGCACGAGCTGCAGGGGCTCGGAGAAGCGGGCCAGCTCGAAGGAGCAGCGCAGGGAGGGGTGCCGGGCGGCGGTGTCGTCGATCGCGGCCCGCAGGGCGTCGTGGTCGAGGCGGGCCGCCACGCGTGCGCTGGTCACCACGCGGTAGACCGAGGAGTCCTCGGCGTAGGCCGCGTGGTAGAGCATGCCGGCCTGCATGGCGCTGAGCGGGTAGGCGTCGTCGAGTCCCTCCGGCAGCAGCAGGCGGTCCTCGGCGGACAGCAGCCCGAAGGGCGCGCGCTCGGCGGAGTCCTCCCGCTGTTCCGACGGTCGTGCGACGCGGGCGAGTTCGCGGATCGACGGGCCCTCGAACAGGTCGGAGACCTCGAAGGTGAGGCCGCTGCGCTCGACCTCCGCCCGGACCCGGATGGCGTGCATGGAGTCGCCGCCGAGGACGAAGAACGAGTCGTCGACGCCGATCTCGTCGGTGTCCAGGACGGTGCGCCAGGCCCGGTGGAGCAGTCGCTCCTCGTCGGTCTCCGGCGGCGTCAGGGTCTGCTCCTGCCGCGTCTCCGGCACCGGCAGCGCCTTGCGGTCCAGCTTGCCGTTGGACAGCAGGGGCAGGGCGTCGAGGGTGACGAAGTGCGCCGGCGCCATGTACGCGGGCAGGCGCTCGCGCAGCCAGTCCAGGAGCTCTCCCGGTTCCGGCGCCTCGCCGTCGGGCACGATGTGGGCGATCAGGCGGCGCTGTCCGTCACCGCCGAGCGGTGCCGTCACCACCGCCTGCTCGACGGCCGGGTGGCCGAGCAGTACGGACTCGATCTCGCCGGGCTCGATGCGGAATCCGTGCACCTTCACCTGGTGGTCGAGCCGGCCGCGGTAGAGGACGACCCCGTCCTCGCGGAGCACGGCCAGGTCTCCGGTGCGGTACAGCCTGCCGGGGCCGAAGGGGTTGTCGACGAAGCTCGCCGCGGTGAGTTCCGGGCGGTTGAGGTACCCCGCGGCCACCTGGACGCCGCCGATGTGGAGCTCGCCGGCGATGCCGGGCGGCAGCGGACGGCCTTCCTTGTCCAGCACGTACAGGCTGGTGTTGGCGACCGCCCGGCCGATGGGCACCGGGCCCTGGGCGTCCGCGGGGGTGCACCGCCAGTGGGTGACGTCGATGGAGGCCTCGGTCGGCCCGTAGAGGTTGTGCAGTTCGGGGCCCGTGCCGTGGTCCTCGAAGAACCGGCCGACGGTCTCGGGGCGGAGCGCCTCGCCGCTGCAGACGACCCGGCGCAGGGACGGCAGGTCCCGGCTCGCGGGTTCCGCCAGGAACAGGTCGAGCATCGAGGGGACGAAGTGCGCCGTGGTGACCCGGTGCCTGCGGATGACGTCCGCGAGCGCGCGCGGGTCGCGCTGGGCCCCGGGGGCCGCCAGATGGAGCACGGCGCCGGTGAGCAGGGGCCAGAAGAACTCCCACACCGAGACGTCGAAGGTGAAGGGCGTCTTCTGCAGGACGCGGTCGTCCGCTCCGAGGCCGTACTCCTCCTGCATCCACAGGAGGCGGTTGACCACGCCGCGGTGCGGGACGGCGACGCCCTTGGGCCTGCCGGTCGACCCGGAGGTGTAGATGACGTACGCGGTGTCGTCGGGCGTGGCCGTGCCCCGCAGCGGGCCGGACTCGGGCAGCGTGGGCAGCAGTGTGTCCACGGCGATGGTCCGGGCGCCGGTGCCGGCGAGCTTCCCGGCGAGGTCCGACCGGGTCAGGACGGTGCGGGCGCCCGAGTCCTCGATCTGGAACGCGAGGCGTGCGGCGGGGAGTTCGGGGTCGAGTGGCAGATACGCGGCGCCGGCCGTCATGACGGCGAGCAGCTCCACCACCAGGTGGAGCGAGCGCTCGTCGTACACGCCCACGACCTGGCCCGCCGCGACCCCGTCGGCACGGAGCCGGGCGGCGAGGGCGCGGGCCCTGCCGACGAGCTCGCGGTAGGTCAGCGAGCCGTCCTCCGTCTCGGCGGCGACCGCGTCCGGTGTCCGTGCGGCCTGCTCCTCGATCAGTTCGTGGAGCGGCCGGGTCAGGTCGAAGTCCCTTGCGTGGGCGTGCGCTTCGGCGTCCACCCGGGAGCGCTCGGAGGCGGTCAGCACCTCGATCCCGCCCACGGACCGCTGCTCGTCCGCATCGACGAGGGCGCCCAGGAAGGCGGCGAACCGGTCGCGGTGGGCGGAGACGGTCGCGGCGTCGTGCAGCTCGGGGTTGGGGTCGAACGAGAGGAGGAGGTCCGCGCCGTCGGCGCCGCCGAAGAACTCGATCGAGAGGTCGCGCACGGGGCCCGATGACAACTGTCGGACGGTGCCGGTGAGTTCGGCGAAGCGCAGTTGTCCGTCGAAGGAGACCACGTTGACGACGACGCCGGAGGCTTCCTCGGCCGCCCCGGTCCGCCGGAGCTCCCGCTGCAGGGCCTCGCCGCGGAACCGCTGGTGCGCCAGCGCCTCGCTCGCCCGCTCGGAGACGTGCTGGACGAGGTCGCGGAAGGGAAGGCCGGGGCGGACGGTCAGCCGCAGCGGAAGCACGTTGGCGAGCATGCCCGGCGTGGTGAGTGCGGTGCGTGTGGTCCGGGCGCGTACCGGCAGTCCGATGACGATCTCGTCCTGCTGGGTGATCCGGTGGAGGTACGCCGTGGTCGCGGCGAGGGCGACGACCGCCCAGGGCGTCCCGTACCTGGCGGCCAGTTCGTCGATGCGCCCGACCCGTACGGGGGGCTGGAACCGCTCGGCCGGCCGGGAGGTCCCGGGGCCTCTGTCGCTCAGGCTGATGCGTTCGGGCCAGTCGGCCACGCCGCCGAGCCAGTAGGAACGGTCACTCTCGTGGGCCGGCGACGACTGGTACTCGGCTTCCTCGTCGAGCAGTGCGCGCAGCGTGCCCGCGTTCCTGTCGCGGACCGCGGTCCCTCGGGCCAGTGCCGTGTAGATCTGTGCCAGTCGGCGCCAGTAGAGGACCTGGCCGTATCCGTCGAGCACGATGTGGTGGTAACGGAGGTGGAAGAGAAAGTGGTCCGGGGCCAGGCGGAGCAGGGTGTGCGTGAAGAGCGTGTCCTTCGCGAGGTCGACCGGAGTGGCCAGGTCCGCCCGCACCCATTCCTCGGCGGCCCCTAAGGGGTCGCTCTGCCCGCCGAAGTCCCTGACATGGAGCGGGGCCTCGATGTCATCCGTGGGTAACTGCCACGGATTGCCCTTCTCATCAGCAACGAACCGAACGCGTAAGGCCTCGGTCTCGGCGACGGCCCGCCGGACCGATTCGGCCAGGTGTCCCTCGTCGAGCGGGCCCCGGATCTCGACGTATCCCCCGCAGTTGTGGAGGGCGCCGCCGGCGTCCATCTGGTGGGCTATCCACACTTCGTGTTGCGCGGTGGACACAGGTAAGCGCCCGGCAGAACTCTTCACGAGTCACTCCATCATTCGGTTCCAAGAAGGCGCACGGCTTCTGCCCGCCCCGGCACGTGACGGCATGGGGCAGGGCAGGCGAGAATTGGTGCGCACTGAGTGCTTGCAGCCTGTGGAGACAGTGGCGGCACGGCCGCCCGCAGCGGGCCGCGAGGGCCCGGAACAGCCGCTACATACGACGTCGAGCCGAGGACGCCGAACCGGGCCAGCCACGCGTGAACATCGATATCCCCCGTATGTGCCGTCCGAACGGCACTCCCCGTTGACCCGGCGCCCAAGACGCCGGGCTGTGCGTCACGTTCGGAGACGCGCTCTCTCGAACCTTCCCACCACATGACTGGTCCCCAGCCAGCCATACGGCGCAGGCCGTGTCAAGCCGTTGCGGTCGCGAAGAACGGCCGGTCACCCATGCCATTTACCCGACACTCAGGGGGACTTGACCATTCCATTACCGAGGGGTGCCCCGCAGCGGGAAGCCCGCCCCCGGCATGATCACTCTGTGGGCACGGGGTCGCACTCTGGGTTACCTTAAAGGTTGCGTCAAGCGCTCCCGGCGTGGCCGGGTTCAGCCGATGAGGAGGTCCCTCTTCAGGCGCTTCAGCTCGCGGTGGTCGATGCCGAGGGCGTCCTTCAGATAGCGGTCGAAGGAGCCGTACGTCGCCTCGACTTCGTCGTAGCCGGAGTCGAGGTACTCGGCCCGGACCTCGAGCAACGGCTTGTAGACGGCGGCCTGCTGGGGCGGGAGATGGCCGAGAACCGCGTCGTCGGCGGCCTTGCGGTACGTGTTGCTGGCGAGGTAGTCGGCCATGACCGTGTCCCGGGGCACCCCGAGGGCGGTCAGCAGCGCGGCGCCGGCCCACCCGGTGCGGTCCTTGCCGGCGGTGCAGTGGAAGAGCACGGCTCGCGCGTCGTCCTCGCGTATGCCGTCGAACACCTGGCTGTACGCCTTCCTGCCGCCGTCACCGCTGACCATGCTCCTCTCCGCCTCGGCCATCATCCGCTCGGCCTCGGCGGGGCTCCTCGGCAGGGACAGGAAGGCGCCGGAGCCCGCGAAGACGTCCGCGACGACGTAGTCGACGCCCTCGGGGACCTTGTCGGGGTCCTTGGCGCGCTCGTCCTCCATGCGCAGGTCGAAGACGGTCCTGACGTCGAGGCGCCGGAGCTCGGCCCGGTCCTCGGCGGTCAGCTTGTCGAGCGCGTCCGAGCGGTAGACCTCGCCCATCCTGACCCACTGGCCGTTCGCGGTGCGGTAGCCGCCCGCGTCACGGAGGTTGACGGTGCCGGACAGCCTCACGAGCCGGTCGGCGAGCCGCAGGCCCTGGCCGCGGTCGGCCTGGAACCAGAACCTCTGGCGGTCGGCGGCGGGCAGGCCGGTGACCACGGCACGGCCGGTGGAGCCGCCCCTCGCGACGACCCTGCCGTTCGCGCGGATCTCGACCCGCCGTACTCCCTCGGCCTTCCAGCTGAGGGAGTACGAGCCGTCGGCGCCGGCGGTGACCGTGGCCTCGGTGAACGGAATGGAATGGCCGGAACGGTGCTGCTCGGAGTGGCGTGACGGGACCCGCTCGACGGCGGTGGCGGAGGCGGTCGGCGCGAGGGGCAGGCCGAGGGCGAGGGCGGAGACGACGGCGGTCGCGGACAGGGTTGCCTTGTTCATGGCCGTGAGACTGGGCGGCCGGGGCGAACGGCGCGTGAACCTGGCATGGCTGGATACCGCCCCACCGAGGGCGGATGGCACAACATGCCACCTCTGCAATCCATGCAGACCGCAGAGGTGCTCTCGTCAGAACCGGTCCGACACGAGGTCTCCGCACCGGCCGAGCCGGTTCGCCCGGTCGCGCGCGACGGCGGCCCGGGCGGCGTCGCCCACCGAGTCCGCCAGCCGGGCCCTGCTCAGCCAGTTGTACGGGCTGTCCGGACGCAGCGCGGTCCGCTCGCTGATCAGGACGCGCGCCATGTCGTGCCGCCCGGACCGCAGGGCCGCCTCGACCAGGGTCTTCTGGAGTGCGTCGCGCTGGGCGTGGCTGCCGCCGAACTCGTGGAGGCGCCGGCGCAGCGGCCACAGCAGTTCCACGACGGTGTCGTGGTCTCCTCCGGCGTGCGCGACCAGCGCCTCGCACACGGGCAGGCCCACGTTCGCGGTCATCGCGTGGTTGCTGACCGCGCCCGCGGCCGGCTCCGTCAGCCAGCGGCGGCGGTCGTCGATCAGCCGTCGCGCCTCCGTGACCCGGCCGGCGCCGACGTACGACATGACCGCGTGCACGTCGTTGAAGGCGTAGAACGGAGGATCCGCCCGCGCGGACCAGGCGTCCGCGAGCGCCTCCCACCGGCGGGTCTGATCCGATCCCGCCAGATGGAATCGCCACAGCATGGCCGCCGCGTCCAGGAGCTCCATCGCCAGCCCTCTGGATTCCTCGTTGTGCAGGGCCGCGTCGTAGATGCCGAGCGCCGTCTCCGTGCGGCCCGCCTCCAGGGCGTAGAGCGCGTAGTGCCACCAGGTGTGGACCGTCAGGAAGGTGCCCTCGGACCAGTCGTCGGTGCGCGCGTCGAGATAGGCGATGCCCTCCGCGAACCGTCCCTGCATCTCGTACGTGTGCACGACGGCGTGGATGGCCCACACGTCATGGCGGTTCCGCTCGACCGCGGCGGATCCCGTCTCCCGGGCGTGCGCGTAGTGCCCGGACTCCTCCAGACCGAACGCGTACATGCCCAGGATCGGGCCCCGGTGGGGGTCGTCCTCGTCCCAGGCGGACAGGGCACCGCCGATCCTGTCGCGCAGCAGCGGGGCGTCACCCGTGAGGAAGTCGAGCTGGTGCCCCACGAAGAGTGCGAGCGCGTCGCGCGGGTGGGCCACCGTCAGCTCCTCCAGGAGCGCGCTCCCCCGCCGCAGGTCGCCCGCGAGCAGGCTCTCGGCGGCGGCCGTGTGGAGCCGCTCGCGCACGGGCAGCCGGGCCACGTCGAGACCGGCGGCGAATCCGTCGAAGCGCCGCCTCGCCGCCGCGGCGCCGGCCGGCTCGGTGCCCAGCACGCCCAGGTAGGCCGCGAAGGCGTGCGCGACCGGTGAGGCGGGGGCGGCCTCCAGCAGGTCGTCGACCGCCTCGGTCACCTCGGGGCGGAAGAAGAGCAGGGCCTCCACGGCACGGTCCAGGTGCGCGGCCGCCTCTGATGTGCCGTTGTACACGTCGTGGCCGTACCGGTCGGTCGCCAACGTCGATCACCTCGTCATGAGAGCCGTTCCATCGGATCGGCGTCCCGACGGGGGACGCCGTCTCCCCATGGAGCCAGCAACGGGCGCCGTGGCACAGTCCCTGAACAGGTGAACCGACCGGCGCCCCGCCCTGTGTCCCCTTCGTACGGCGGTGGTCCGGCGGTACGGTGCCGACCGTGTCCGAGCACCAGCGCGACCTCGTCGGCTACGGCGCCGAGCCGCCGCGCGCCGCCTGGCCCGGTGGCGCCCGCGTGGCCGTCAGTCTCGTCCTCAACTACGAGGAGGGCGGCGAGGCCAACGTCCTCGACGGCGACCCGGCCTCGGAGTCCTTCCTCCACGAGGTCGTCGGTGCGCCACCGGTGACGGGCGGACGTGATCTGAACGTCGAGTCGATGTTCGCCTACGGCTCGCGGGCCGGGTTCTGGCGCGTCCACCGCACGCTCGGGGCGCACGGTGTGCCCGTCACCGTCCACGCCGTCGGGCAGGCCTTGGAACGAAATCCGGACGCGGCGCGCGCCATGGGCGCCGCCGGCTGGGAGGTGGCCGGGCACGGCTGGAGGTGGATCGACCACCGCGAGGTGCCCGAGGAGGTCGAGCGCGCCGATGTCGCCCGCACGACCGCGACGATCGAACGGCTCGTCGGACGCCGGCCCGTCGGCTGGTACACCGGGCGCACCAGCTCCGCCACGCGGCGCCTCGTCGTCGAGGAAGGCGGTTTCCTCTACGACTCCGACGACTACTCGGACGATCTGCCCTTCTACGTCGAGGCGGCCGGCCGGCCGCACCTCGTGGTGCCGTACAGCCTGGACGCCAACGACTTCAAGTTCCTGCTCGTCCACGGGTTCACGACCGCGGACGACATGCTCACGTACCTCGTCGACACCTTCGACGCCCTGCACGCGGAGGGGGCCGAGCGCCCCCGCATGATGAGCGTCGGTCTGCACGGCCGGATCATCGGCCGGCCCGGCCGCATCCGGGCGCTCGACGCGTTCCTGCGGTACGTCGCCCGGCGCGGCGGGGCGTGGGTCGCCACGCGCGAACAGATCGCCCGGCACTGGCTGGCCACGCACCCTCCGACGGCCTGAGGGGCCCCGCCGGTCCGGCGGGGCCCCTTTCGGTCCTCGGGACCGGGTGGTGCGTCAGGCGACGTTGACCGCGGCCCAGGCCGCCGCCACCGTGGCGTACTCGGGGCTGGTGGCGCCGTACAGGTCCTTCGCCGCGTTCAGGGTCGCGGTGCGGGCGCCCTTGTAGTCCGTGGTGGAGGTCATGTAGACGGTCAGCGCCCGGTACCAGACGGCGGCGGCCTTCTGGTTGCCGATGCCGGTGACGGTGGAGCCGTTGGACGTCGGGCTGTTGTAGGTGACGCCGTTGATGGTCTTGGTGCCGCTGCCCTCGCTGGCGAGGTAGAACCAGTGGTTGCCGACTCCGGAGGAGTTGTGCACGTCGAGCCGGCCGACGGACTTCGACCAGGAGTCGGCGGAGCGGCCGTCCAGCGACGGCTTGTCCATGCGGCGCAGCCACGGCGGGGTGGACTGGTCGCTGAAGAGGTAGTCGGGCTTGTCGACGGTGTTGTTCGCGTACCACTCCACCATCGTGCCGAAGATGTCGCTGGTGGCCTCGTTGAGGCCGCCGGACTCGCCGCTGTAGCGCAGGTTGGCGGTGGCCGAGGTGACGCCGTGGGTCATCTCGTGGCCCATGGTGTCGAGGTCGACCTGCTCGGGGTCGACGGTGCCGTTGCCGTCGCCGGTCATCATGCAGAAGCAGGAGTCCGACCACTGGGCGTTGTCCCAGTTGGTGCCGACGTGGACGAACACGGTGGCGCCGCGGCCGTCGTTCTTGATGCCGTTGCGGCCGAAGGTGCTCTTGTAGTAGTCGTACGTCTTCGCGGTGTTGGCGTGCGCGTCGACGGCCGCGGTGGCGCGGTCCGTGGAGAACTTCCGGCCGTCGCCCCAGATGTTGTCGGCGTCGGTGAACAGGGTGCCGGAGGAGCTGTTCAGGGACGAGGACGAGACGTTGCGGGCGTCCTTGGTGATGTGGCCGCGGACCGGGTCGATCAGGGCGAAGGTGCCGTTGGCCTGCTGGGTGGTGTCGAGGGTGATGTCACCGGTGTACTCGGAGTGGCCGGTGCCGGCCGCCTCGTGCTCGGTGTCGTAGTTCTCGATCGCGGCGCCGGTGGTGGCGTCGGTGACGAAGACCTCGCCGTGCGGCTGGCCCTTGTCGCCCAGGCCCTGCACGGTGGTGCGCCAGGCCAGGCGGGGCGTGCCGTCGGCGGCCCACACGATCAGCTCGGGGGTGGACCTGGCGTCCTTGACCAGTCCGGTCGAGCGCTTCAGGGCGCCGGCCGCGGTGCCTCGCGCGTCGACCCCGGGGGTCACGGACGCGAGCGCCACCTTGCGGGCCTTGGCGTGGGTGGAACCCTTGAGCGCACCGCCGGCCTTCTGGTGGACGACGAAGTCGCCTCCGACGACGGGGAGGCCGCGGTAGGTCCGCTCGAAGCGGACGTGCTGGGTGCCGTCGGCGTCGATCACGACGTCCTTGACGTGGAGCTTCTGGCCCGCGCCGAAACCGAAGGTGTCGGCGTGCCGGGTCACGTTCGCCTGGGCCCGGGATATCGCCGTGTCACGGACGGAGGCCGCCTGCCGGGCCTCGTCGGGCTGCGAGTACGCCGGCACGGCCAGGGCGCCGGTGGTGACGACGGCGGCGGCCACCATCGTGGAGAGGGCAAGGAGGGGACGGGGCATGACGGGGTGTTCCTTCGCTCGTCGTGGGGGGTGACGACGTCCTGGGACGTTGACGCGAAGTGTTCACCAGGTGACATGTTCCTGACGTGATCCCATGTGGGATACAACTGGGGAGCTATAGGGGGCGGGGAACCGCACCCCGGGCGGTCATCCGTCCGCGCCGAGCGCGAACTCCTCGCCGCCGTCCGCCCACCAGGCCAGGTACTGGGGCCGCTCTCGCACCAGCGACAGATACGCCGCCGACAGGCGCTCGCCCACCGCGTCGGCGAGCTCGGGCGGAACCGACTCCGGATTCCAGGCCAACTGCAGCCGCCGGTGGAACGGGACGTCCACGAGCGGCCGCTGCACGGTGCCCTGGGCGGGGACATCGGCGCTCGGCCACACCCCGCAGACGGCACGCCGGCCGGCGACGAGGATCTGCGCCACGGACAGGTCCGGTGTGACGTGCGCGATGCGCGGACTGAACCCCGCCGACTGACAGGTCAGATGGAGGTACGCGTGCACACCGCTCTCGTCGGCCTCCGGCATGACCCATTCCTCGTCGCTGAGGTCGCTCAGGCTCACCCGCTCCTGCCGCGCCAGCGGGTGGTCCTCGGCGAGCAGGACGAACACCGGTTCACGCAGCAGCGTGCGCGTCACCACCGACTCGCCGACCGGCAGGGGGAAGCCCGGGAACTCACCGAACACCGCGATGTCGCATTTCGACTGACTCAGGGCTTTCACCAGGGTGTGCACCGAACGGCGGGCGTCGATGGTGAGCCGGCTCTCCGGGACGAGCTCGAAGAGGGCGGATATCAGCAGGGACACCAGAGGTCCGGCCGTGCCTCCCGCCCGCAGCGGCGCGGCGGTCCCCCGGTCCGTCTCGGCGGCCGCGCGCGCGTGCTCGCGCAGCCGGTCGAAGCCGAGCACGAGGTCCCGCGCGCAGCGCAGGACGTACTGACCGTTCTCGTTCGGCTTCACGCCCTCGGCGCTGCGGATGAAGAGCGGCCCGCCCAGCTCGTGTTCGATCCGTTTCAACTGGGCGCTCGTGGCGGGCTGGGACAGCTGCAGACGTGCGGCGGCTCCGCGGATGCTGCCGGCCTCGGCGACGGTGAGCAGGACACGGAGGTGCCGGAACTCGAGGTGCATGTACATTCCCCGCTCAGGGCGGAGGGCCCCTTGCACCCCCCGTGACCAGCAGTACCAGCTGCCCGAGGGCATGGTGACCAAGATCCGACGGAGCTGTCGGGGCGGCAACCACGGGACGGCAAAATCTCCGGCTCAGAGACGTACGAGGGCCTCGGGGGTGAGGTCGGACAGCGCCGGGTAACCGTCCACGGCCATGATCAGGTCGGCCTCGGCGAGCAGTGAGCGCAGCACGTGGACGACGCCGTCCGTGCCGCCGAGCGCGAGCCCGTAGGCGTACGGGCGGCCGACGCCGACTGCGGTCGCGCCGAGGGCGAGGGCCTTGATCACGTCCGCGCCGCTGCGGACTCCGGAGTCGAAGAGGACCGGCAGACCGTCGGCCGCCTCGACCACGGCGGGCAGCGCGTCCAGGGCGGGCAGGCCGCCGTTGGCCTGGCGCCCGCCGTGGTTGGAGCAGTAGATCCCGTCGACCCCGCCGTCCCTGGCACGGCGGACGTCCTCCGGGTGGCAGAGGCCCTTGAGGATGATCGGAAGGTCCGTCAGGGAGCGGAGCCAGGGGAGGTCGTCCCAGGTCAGCGGGTTGCCGAAGATCCCCACCCACTCCAGCACCGCCGCCCCCGGGTCCTCCTCGGGCGACCTGGCCAGCCGGGCGCGGAAGACCGGATCGGTGAAGTAGTTGGCGAGACAGTGCCCGCGCAGCTGCGGGAAGTTGCCCGCGGCCAGGTCACGCGGACGCCAGCCGGTGACCCAGGTGTCGAGGGTGACGACGATGCCCTTGAACCCGGCCGTCTCCGCCCGGTGGACCAGGCTCGCGGCCAGGTCCCGGTCGGTGGGGGTGTAGAGCTGGAAGAAGCCGGGCGTGTCGCCGTATGCGGCGGCGACCTGCTCCAGCGGGTCGACGGTCAGCGTGGACGCCACCATCGGCACGCCGGTGCGGGCGGCCGCGCGGGCGGTGGCCAGGTCGCCGTGGCCGTCCTGGGCGCAGAGCCCGATCACGCCGACGGGCGCCATGAAGAGCGGCGAGGGCAGGGTGTGACCGAACAGGTCCACCGTCATGTCGCGTCGGGCCGCGCCGACCATCATCCGCGGGTACAGCCCCCACCGTTCGAAGGCGCGGACGTTGGCGCGCTGCGTGAACTCGTCACCGGCGCCGCCGGCCACATAGGACAGAACGGACGGAGGGAGGGCGCCCTGGGCCTTCGCCTCCAGTTCGGCGTAGGTCATCGGCAGCGCGGGCGTCACCCCGCCCAGCCCGTTGAGGTAGATCTCGTTCTGGTAGTCGCCGAACTGCGTCGCCATGACGTGCCTTCCTGTGAGGAGGGTCGTGTCACTCGACGCCCCCGGCGGAGATCTGCGTCGGCGAGGTTACCCCGGGTCAGGTCGGACGGACCGTCTTCTCACCGGTCGGAGGGGTTTCCGGGGTGAGCTTCCCGGGCATCGCGCGCGGCCTGACCCACGCCGAGATCGCCGCCGTCACGCACCTGGCGGAGCCCACGGTGAGGAAGCATCTCGGCCGGGTCCTGGCCGAGCCGGGGCTGCGCGGCCGCGTGCGGGGTGGTCTTCGCGTACGAGACCGGACTGATCGGACCGCTGCGAGACCGTCCCGCACGGTCCGGGACGGTGTCGGCACGGGCCGGGCCCCGGCGCCGCGACCGGCACGGGCACCGTCTCCGGGACCGGGACCGGCCGGAGGCGGGCCGGGCATGGCTCGTTACAGTGGGTGGCATGCCTCGTACCTCTCCTTCGGTCGCGCTCGACGCCATGCTCGCCGGCAACCGCCGTTTCGTCGCCGGGACGCCCGAGCACCCCAATCAGGACGCCGCGCGCCGCGCGCAGCTCACACCCGGGCAGGAGCCGTTCGCGGTCATCCTCGGCTGCTCCGACTCGCGCCTCGCGGCGGAGATCATCTTCGACCAGGGGCTCGGCGACCTGTTCGTCGTACGGACCGCGGGCCACGTGCTGGGGGCCGAGGTGCTGGGCAGCGTCGAGTACGCCACGAGCGTGCTCGGCTGCCGGCTGGTCGTCGTCCTCGGCCACGACTCGTGCGGCGCCGTCGCGGCGGCCCGGGCCGCGGTGGAGAACGGTCTGCCCGCGGCCGGATTCGTCCGGGACGTGGTGGAGCGTGTGACGCCGAGCGTCCTGGCGGCCCGCGCCGCCGGCCTCACGGAGGACAGCGACATCATCGACGAGCACATAAGGCACACGGCGCAGTTGCTCATGGACCGTTCCCGCGTCCTGTCGGAGCAGGTGGAGACGGGCGAGGTGGCGGTCGTGGGGCTGGCCTACCAGCTCGCCGAGGGAAGCGCCCGGATGGTGACGTCGCACGGCGTCGAGAGCATGGAGGGAGCGACCCGATGAGCCCGCGCTTCGACTGCTCGGACCCGTCGGCCCGCGCGGCCGGCATCGACGCGGCGGTCACCGCTCTCGGGCAGGGCCGTCTCGTCGTGCTCCCGACGGACACCGTGTACGGGGTCGGCGCCGACGCCTTCGATCCGCGGGCCGTCGCCGGTCTCCTGGCCGCGAAGGGACGGGGCCGGCACAAGCCCTCCCCCGTGCTCGTCGGCTCGAAGGAGGCCCTCGACGACCTGGTCGCGGACCTGCCGGGGATCGCCGAGGACCTGATCGGGGCGTTCTGGCCGGGCGGTCTGACGCTGGTGCTGCGCCACCGGCCCTCGCTCGACTGGGACCTGGGCGAGACCGGCGGGACGGTGGCCGTGCGGATGCCCGACCACCCCCTCGCGCTCGACCTGCTGGCGGCGGCCGGCCCGATGGCCGTCTCCAGTGCGAACCTCACCGACCGGCCCTCGCCGGAGGACTGTGACGCGGCCTTCGGGATGCTGGGTGACTCCGTGGCGGTGTACCTCGACGGCGGCCGGACCGCCGGACCGGTGTCGTCGTCGATCGTCGACCTCACCGGCGACGCCCCGGTCCTCGTACGGGAGGGTGTCCTGTCCGCGGCGGAGCTGGCGGCGGTCGCACCCGGTCTGACCGTGCGCTGACCGCCACGCACCCGCCTTTCGGGGAGCGCCGCGCCTCCGGCCCGCCGGTCCTTCCGTCCGCCCGTCAGGGACGGACCCGCCTCCGGCCGCCGCGCAGCTCCAGGCGATCGCCGGGGAACCGCTCGCGGAAGCCGCGGTCGTGGGAGACCACGACCACGGCTCCCGGGTAGGCAGCGAGCGCCGTCTCCAGGTCCTCGACCAGGTCGAGCGCGATGTGGTTGGTCGGCTCGTCGAGGACGAGGAGGTCCGCGGGCCGGATCACCAGGCGGGCGATCTGCAGCCGCCGACGCTGCCCCGCGGACAGCTCCGCGACCGGCACCCGCAGGTCCTCCTCGCGGAACAGGCCCAGCGCCCGGAGCTCCTCGGCGTACTCCTCCGGCGGCCCGGGCCGGCCGGCGGCGAAGGCGGCGAGCAGGGGGAGCCGGGTGGAGCGCTCGGGCAGCTCCTGTGCGAGGTAGCCGATCCGCGCGGGCCGCCGCACCGTGCCGGCGTCCGGTTCGAGGTCGCCCGCCAGGACGCGCAGCAGGGTCGTCTTGCCCGCCCCGTTCTCTCCCGTGACCAGCAGACGCTGCCCGGGCGCGACGGCCAGCGGCCCGTCGAGTCGCAGCCGCTCGCCGACCTGGACGCCGTGGAGCTCGGCGAGGGGGCCGTCGTCGCGGGGCCCCTCCTCGGCCGTCGGCAGCGCCACGCGGAACCGCAGCGGTTCCGGCGGGGCCTTCACCGGGTTGCGCCGCAGATGGGACAGCCGCTCCCGGACCGCCCGCACCTGCCCTCCGAGCTTCGCCTCGTGGGAGCGGCGGTGCTTGCCGAAGCCCTGCCCCGGGTCCTTGCCGGTGCTCGCCAGCCGTCGCCCGGCGGCGTCGAGCAGTTCCTCGGCGCGGGCCGTCTCCTGGAGCCAGGCCGCGTGATCCTGCTCGGCGCGGCGGTGGGCGGCGGCCTTCGCGGTGCGGTGGCCGGCCCAGCCGTCGCCGTACCGGCGCACCGTCCGCTCGTCCCGGTCCACCTCGAGGATCGTGGTGGCGACGTGCTCCAGGAAGCCGCGGTCGTGGGTGACGGCGACGACGGTCCCGCGATGGGCGCGGAGCCGCTCCCCGAGCCAGTGCACGGCCGCCGCGTCGAGGTGGTTGGTCGGCTCGTCGAGGAGCAGCAGCTCGGGGTCGGCGGCCAGTACTCCGGCGAGCGCGAGCCGCGACCGCTCGCCGCCGGAGAGCGAGCCGAGCGCGCGGTCGCGGGTGATCCCGGCGAGCCCGAGGCCGTGGAAGGCGGCGTCGACGCGGGCGTCGGCCTCGTATCCGCCGCGTTCCTCGTAGGCGAGGAGCAGCTCGCCGTACGCGGTGAGTTCGTCCGGCGACGCCTGGCCGAGGTTCTGCTCGGCCGCGCGGAGCCGGCGTTCCATGTCCCGGATCTCGGCGAGGGCGAGGTCGACGGCGTCCCGCACCGTGCGGTCCGCGGCGAGGTCGAGGGTCTGGCCGAGGTGGCCGACGCCGCCGGGGAAGTCGACGGTGACCTCCCCGGCGTCGGGGGTCTCGGCCGCGGCGAGCAGCCGTACGAGGGTGGATTTGCCGGAGCCGTTCTCGCCGATGACGGCGGCCTTCTCGCCGGGGCGGACGGTGAAGGAGACCTGGTCGAGGACGGTCCGGAGGCCGTAGGACTTGGTGACGACCTTGACGGCGAGCTGTGCGCGTTCACGCATGGCGGCACTTTCCTGGGTGTGGGGTGTCGAGGGGCATCGGAAACGGCGACGACGGCCGTGCCCGGACTCAGAGGAAGTGGTGGAAGCGCATGCCTCCACGGTACAAGACGATACGTATCGTCTGCACCCGAATTTCGTACGGCGGCCGGTCCTCGTGGCGCGCACCTTCCCGGTGAGCGGGAATCGGGGCCTGCGCCGCGGCGGTCCTCCCTGACAGGCTCCGGTCCGCTGTGGTTCCACCGCCCGCGCCCCGCCCGGGGGGACGGGGCAGCAGGGAGGACGTGACAGATCATGAGGGGCGCGCAGACCATCGCCAGGCTCGCGGACTGGGCCGCGGAGCGGTACGGGGATGAGGAGGCCCTCGTCTTCGGCGAGGAGCGCTGGACGTTCGCGGAGCTGCGTGACCGGGTCGACCGGGTGGCGCGCGCGGTGATCGCGCAGGGGGTGCGCCCGGGCGACCCGGTCGCCGTGTGGGCGCCCAACAGCGCGCGCTGGGTGGTGGCCGCCCTCGGCGCCGTCGCGGCCGGCGGAGTGCTGGTCCCGGTGAACACCCGTTACAAGGCGGCCGAGGCCGCCGACATCCTGCGCCGCTCCCGTACCCGGCTGCTCTTCACCGAGCACGACTTCCTGGGGACGGACTACCGTGCGCTGCTCGCGGCCTCCGGGGAGGAACTCCCGCTCCTGGAGCGGACGGTGACCCTGCACTCCGCGGACTGGCCGCGCTTCCTGTCGAGTGCCGACCGGGTGACAAGGGAGGACCGGCTGGCCCGCTCCGCCGCCGTGCGCCCCGCCGACACCGCCGACATCCTCTTCACCTCCGGCACCACGGGCCGCCCCAAGGGCGTGCCCACCACCCACGGACAGAACCTGCGCGTGTACGACGCCTGGGCCCGTACGGTCACCCTCCGGCGCGGCGACCGCCACCTCCTCGTCAACCCTTTCTTCCACACCTTCGGGTACAAGGCCGGCATCCTCGCCTGCCTGCTGCACGGCGCCACGATCGTCCCGGAGCGGGTCTTCGACGCGGAGGCCGTCCTCGGCCGGATGGCGGACGAGCGCATCTCCGTGCTGACCGGCGCGCCGACGGTCTTCACCTCGCTCATCCGCCATCCCGACCGCGCGGCGTACGACCTGACGGCGATGCGGATGGCGGTCACGGGCGCGGCGAACATCCCCACCACGCTCATCGAGGAGATCAGGACGTCCCTCGGCGCGCGGAGCGTCAACACCGCGTACGGTCTCACCGAGTCCACGGGCGTGGTCGCGATCTGTCCGCCGCACGAGTCCCCGGAGACCCTGGCCCGCACCTCGGGAACCGCCCTGGAGGGCACCGAGCTGCGCATCGACGCCCCGCCCGGGGAGCCGGGCGAGATCCTCACCCGCGGCTACCACGTGATGCACGGCTACCTCGACGACCCCGAGGCCACCGCCCGGGCCGTCGACGCGGACGGCTGGCTGCACACCGGGGACGTCGGGGTGCTCGACGAGCGCGGCTTCCTGCGGATCACCGACCGGCTCAAGGACATGTTCGTGGTGGGCGGGTTCAACGTGTATCCGGCGGAGGTGGAGCAGGTGCTGCGCGGCCACCCGGCCGTCCTGGACGCGGCGGTCGTCGGCGCGCCGGACGCCCGGCTGGGGGAGGTCGGCGTCGCGTACTGCGTTCCGGTGGCCGGGGCTCCGCTCGACGCGGCCGAGCTGACCTCGTACACGCGTGAGCGGCTGGCCAACTTCAAGGTCCCGCGCGCCTTCCACGCCCTCCCGGCCCTCCCCCACAACGCGGCGGGCAAGGTCGACAAGAAGGCGCTGCGCCGGTCGGCGGGGACCACCACCACCCGATGAGGAGAGTACGAACGTGAACGACAGCACCACCGAGTACGTCGACGTCGTCGTCGTCGGAGCGGGTGTCACGGGGCTGTACGCCGTGCACAAGCTGCGCGGTCTCGGCCACAGTGTGCGCGGCTTCGAGCGCGGGGACGACGTGGGCGGCGTCTGGTACTGGAACCGCTACCCCGGCGCCCGCTGCGACGTGGAGTCCGTGGACTACTCCTACTCCTTCGACGAGGAGCTCCAGCAGGAGTGGGACTGGAGCGAGAAGTACGCCACGCAGCCCGAGATCGTCCGCTATCTGCACCACGTCGCCGACCGCTTCGACCTGCGCCGCAGCTACACCTTCGCGACCTCGGTGACCTCGGCCGAGCTCGACGAGGAGACGCTGCGCTGGACGGTCCGCACGGACGCCGGCGAGGTGGTGTCGGCCCGGTTCTGCGTGTTCGCCACCGGCTGCCTCTCCAGCGCCCACGTGCCGGACATCCCGGGGGCCGGGGAGTTCGCCGGCGCCACGTACCACACCGGCTCCTGGCCGCACGAGGGCGTCGACTTCGGCGGCCTGCGCGTCGGCGTGATCGGCACCGGCTCCTCCGGCATCCAGGCGGTCCCGCTGATCGCCGAGCAGGCGGCGCACCTCACCGTCTTCCAGCGCAGCGCCAACTTCAGCATCCCCGCGGGCAACAAGCCCCTGGACGACGAGACGCGCCGCCGGCAGAAGGCCGGCTACGCCGAGCGGCGGCGGCTCTCGCGCCTCAGCGGCGGCGGCTCGCCGCACGCGGCGCACCCGTCGGCGACGTTCGCCGTGTCCCCCGACGAGCGGCGGGCCGCGTTCGAGGAGCGCTGGGAGCTCGGCGGCGTCCTGTACTCGAAGACCTTCCCCGACCAGCTCACCGACCGCGCGGCGAACGACGAGGCGCGCGCGTTCTGGGAGGAGAAGGTCCGCGCGCTCGTCGAGGACCCGGCCGTCGCGGACCTGCTGGTGCCCACGGACCATCCGATCGGCACCAAGCGGATCGTCACCGACTCGCACTACTACGAGACGTTCAACCGCGCGGACGTGCGCCTCCTGAGCCTGCGGGAGAACGCGATCGAACGGATCGACGCCACCGGGATCGTGCTGGCCGACGGCACCCGGGTGGAGCTGGACGCGATCGTGTTCGCCACCGGTTTCGACGCCATGACCGGCGCGATCGACCGGGTCGACGTCCGCGGGCGGGGCGGCCGGCGTCTGAAGGACGCCTGGAGCGGGGGTCCGCGCACCTATCTGGGCCTGGGCGTCGACGGCTTCCCGAACCTGTTCAGCCTCACGGGCGCCGGCAGCCCGTCCGTCATGGCCAACGTCGTGCTCTGCGCCGAGCAGCACGGCGACTGGCTCGGCGACTGCCTGCGCCACCTGGACGAGCACGGCTACCGCGCGATCGAGGCGAGCGAGGAGGCCGTCGACCAGTGGGTGGCGCAGTGCCGCGACCGGGCCGCCGCCACGCTGTTCCCGGAGGCCGACTCCTGGTACCTGGGGGCCAACATCCCCGGGAAGCCACGGGTGTTCATGCCGTTCATCGGCGGCTTCGGCGTGTACGGGGAGATCATCGCGGACGTGGCGGCCTCGGGATACAAGGGGTTTGCCCTGATACGGGCAGATAAGGGCTGATGCGGGGCCGATACGGCCTGATGCGGGGCCGATCCGGGCCGACGCGTGAAAAGCGCCCCGCCCCCACCTCGTCGGGTGGGGGCGGGGCGCACGCGCGCGGGCACGCGGTCAGCGCCTGAGGGCCTCGCGGAGAGCGGCGAAGGCGGTCTCACGGGCCTCGGCCGCCGCGGGCAGGGCGCCCGCCATGGAGAGGAATCCGTGGAACATCCCGGGGTGGTGGCGGGCCTCCACGGGGACGCCCGCGGCGGCCAGGGCCTCCGCGTACGCCAGGCCGTCGTCCCGCAGGGGGTCGAAGCCGGCGGTGACCAGCTGGGCCGGCGGGAGTCCGGACAGGTCGGCCCCCGCCAGCGGGGCCGCGTAGGGGCTGGTGCGGTCCGCCGGGGAGGCCAGGTAGCCGTCCCAGTACCAGCGCAGGTGGTCGGCGGTGAGGAAGTAGCCCTGGGCGTTCTCCCGGTGCGACGGGCGGGAGCGGGTGGGGTCGAGCATCGGGTAGTAGAGCGCCTGGCAGGTGATCCCGGGTCCGCCCCGGTCGCGGGAGAGCAGGGTGAGGACCGTGGCGAGGTTGGCGCCCGCGCTGTCCCCCGCGACGGCGATCCGGCGGCCCGGGAAGGCCGCCGCCGCCCACAGCAGGGCCGTGTAGGCGTCCTCGGGAGCGGCGGGGAAGGGGTGCTCGGGGGCACGGCGGTAGTCGACGGAGACGACGATCGCCTCCGTGGCGAGGGCGAGGGAGCGGCAGAAGGGGTCGTGGCTGTCGAGGTCGCAGAGGACGAAGCCGCCCCCGTGACAGAACACGATCACGGGGGCGGTCTCGTGGAGACCCGGGTCGTAGACGCGGACGGGCACGCCGTCGGCGTCCTCGTCCGCGACGCGGGCTACGGGGGGCGGGGGGACGGCCGGCCGGGGGCGGGCGGCGAAGAAGGCGCGTACCTCGGTGATGTCCGTCATCTCCGTGGCCAGCGGGGGAAAGCCGGCGGTGGCGAGGTCGATGACCGCCTGGACCTCGGGGGCGGGTCGGTTCACGTGTCCGTTCCCTTCGGGGTGAGGAGGGGCATGCGGCCCGCCGACGCGCCGCCGTCCACGGCGAGTTCGGCGCCGGAGAGGTAGGAGGATTCGTCGGAGGCGAGGAAGGCGACGAGCCGGGCGACCTCCTCGGGTTCCCCCACGCGTCCCAGCGGTGTGCCGGGATGCTCCTTGGTGCCCAGATGGGCGGTCATCGCCGTGGCGATGGCCCCGGGATGGACGGAGTTGACCCGGATGCCGTCCGCTCCGAGTTCGAGCGCGGCCGTCCGGGTCAGACCGCGCAGCCCCCATTTCGCGGCCCCGTACGCGCCGTGCCCCCAGATGCCCTGGAGGCCGGCCTGCGAGGAGATGTTGACGATGGAACCGCCGCCGGTCTCCCTCATCGCGCCGGCGACGGCGCGGACGCCGAGGAACGGGCCGACGAGGTTGACGCGGAGGATGGCGTCCAGGCGGGCCGGGTCCTCCTCCGTGATGGGCGAGGTGGAGTAGATCGCGGCGTTGTTGACGAGGACGTCGAGCCTGCCGAAGGCGTCCAAGGCGGCGGCCACGGCTGCCGCCCAGGACTCCTCGTCGGTCACGTCGTGGCGTACGAACCGGGCGGCGGCGCCGAGGGAGGCGGCCGTCTCCTCCCCCTCCGCCTCCAGGACGTCGGTGAGGACGACCTTCGCGCCGAGCGCGGCGAACAGGCGGGCCTCGGCCTCGCCCATGCCGCGGGCCGCGCCGGTGACCAGCGCGACCTTTCCTGTCAGATCGACGGGCATCAGCGGTTCTCCTCGATCGCTCGGAGGGTCGGGCCGGTCGTCCAGCCGCCGTCGACGGCGAGCTCGGCGCCGGTGACGTACGAGGCGGCGTCCGAGAGCAGGAAGGCGACCGCCCGCGCGATCTCCCGGGGCTCGCCGACCCGGCCCATCGGTGTGTGCGGGTACTTGCCCTCGCCCCGCTCGATGCCCACATGGGCGGTCATCGGGGTGTGGATCATGCCGGGGTGTACGGAGTTGACGCGGATCCGGTCGGCTCCGAGCTCCACCGCGCCGAGCTTGGTGAGCCCGCGCACACCCCACTTGGCCGCGCCGTAGCCGGCGGTCCTCGCCAGGCCCATGAGGCCGGCCGCGGAGGAGATGTTGACGATGGAGCCGCCGCCGTTCCGCCTCATCGCCGGGATCACGGCCCGCATGCCGAGGAAGACCCCGGTGAGGTCGATGTCGAGGACCCGGCGGAACGCCTCGGCGGTCTGCTCCTCCAGGCGGTGGGAACCGCCGGAGATGCCCGCGTTGTTGACGAGGCCGTCCACCCGGCCGAAGGCGTCGACCGTGAAGTCGACGACCGCGCGCCATGCGTCCTCGGAGGTGACGTCGTGGCGGACGAACCGGGCGTGACCGCCGAGCCGTTCGGCCGCCGCTCGCCCCTCCTCCTCCCGTACGTCGGTGAGCACGACCCGCGCGCCGGACTCGACGGCCTCGCGGCCGGCCTCCGCGCCGATCCCCCGCGCCCCGCCGGTGATGATGACCGTCCTGCCCCGCAGATCCGTCATCGGGCCGCTCACCGCGCCTCGCTGGAGCGCGTACGGGCGATGTCGTCGACCGCGAGCCAGCTGAAGGTCATGGCGGGGCCGATGGTCGCGCCGGGGCCCGGGTAGGTCTCCCCCATGACGGCGGAGGAGACGTTGCCGGAGGCGTACAGGCCGTCGATGGCGCTGCCGTCCTCGCGCAGCACGCGGGCCGTGGCGTCGGTGACGAGACCGCCCTTGGTGCCGATGTCGCCCGGGTGGACGGGGACCGCGTAGTACGGGCCCTTCTCCAGCGGCGCCAGGTTGGGCCGGGGCAGCGTCGGGTCGCCGTAGTAGCGGTCGTAGACGCTCTCGCCGCGGTGGAAGTCCTCGTCGCGGCCGGCGCGGGCGAAGCCGTTGAAGCGGTCGACGGTGGCGCGCAGCCGCTCGGGGGCGGCGTCGATGCGCGCGGCCAGCTCCTCGACGGTCGCGGCCCTCTTCACGAAGCCGCTCTCCAGCCACGGCTTGGGGAACGCCTGGCCAGGGAAGAGGCCCATGAAGATGTAGCGGGCCTTGGCGGTGGCGTCGAGGATCAGCCAGGACGGCACGGTGCTCGCCCCGGGCCGGTCGTTCGCGTACATGGCGTCGACGAACTCGTGGTACGGGGCGGCTTCGTTGGCGTAGCGCTCCCCCGCCTGGTTCACGATCACCATGCCGGGGATGCCGCGGTCGGCGACGAGGAAGAACGGCTTCCCGTCCGGGGGCACGACCGAGGGCGCGCCCCAGACCCGGTCCATCAGGTCGGTCGCGGCGCCGAGGGCCACGGCCGGTTCCAGGGCGTCGCCGGTCTGTCCTTCGGCCGCGGAGCTCCACTCGGTGGAGGTGGGCGCCGGCAGGTGCTTCTCGCGGAGCCGCTGGTCGTGGGAGAAGCCTCCGGAGGCGAGCACGACACCGCCGTTCGCCCGGATCGTGAGCATCCGGCCGTCCCTGGTGACGCGGACGCCGGTGACCCTGCCGCCCTCCTCGACGAGTCCGGTCAGCGGGGCGGAGAGCCACAGTTCGCCGCCGAGGGTGTCGAGGGAGTGCCGCATGCGGGCGATCAGCGCCTCGCCGAGGGAGAGCGGCTCCTGGCCGGAGAGCCGGGCCTTGACCGCCTGGGCGCCGACCTTGACGGCGGTGCGGCGGCCGGCCCAGGTGCGTCCGACCATGTTCAGCTGCCGGAAGTCCTTGGAGGTGATGGTGAGGCCGTACGTGGGGAGCCCGGCGCGGCGCATGGTGGCGCGCTGCTCGGGGCCGAGCTTCCTGAAGTCGAAGACCTGCGGTTCGACGGAGCGGCCCTGCGGGTACCCGCCGAGCCGCTCGGGGTAGTAGTCGGAGTAGCCGGGGGTGTAGACGAACCGCACGTCGGTGCGGTCGTGGAGCTCGCGCACCATCCGCGGCCCGTGGGCGACGTAGGCGTCCTTGCGTGCGGCGGGGACCCGGTCGCCGACGGTGGCGTCCAGGTAGGCGCGGGCCTTCTCGGGGGTGTCGCCGAGACCGGCCTCGTCCAGGTGGAAGTTGTCCGGGACCCAGATCGCGCCGCCGGACAGGGCGGTCGAGCCGCCGTAGTACTCGGTCTTCTCCACCACCAGGGCGGTCAGGCCGCGCAGCCGGGCGGTGATGGCCGCGGCCATGCCGGCGGCGCCGGAGCCGACGACCACCACGTCGTACGTGTGGTCCCACGTGTCGTTCATCGCGTTCTCCCTGGTCGTGACGGGACCCGTCCGGCGGACGGGCCCCGGGTGGGTCGGCGGCCGGGGCGGGCCGTCCCCCGCCCCGGCCGCCGGGTCATCGCGCGGTGATCCGCGCGTCGGTGAGGACCGGCGCGTCCGCGCGGTCCGCGGCCGTGGCCGTCAGCCGGTGGCCGTCGGGGGTGTCCCAGACGCGCAACCGCAGGGTCTCGCCGGGGAGGAAGACCCCGGCGAAGCGGGTGCGGCAGGAGGCGACCGCGCTCGCGTCGCCGCCGAGCAGTCGGTCGGTGACGGCCTTGACCGCCATCCCGAAGGAGCAGAGCCCGTGCAGGATGGGCCGGTCGTGGCCCGCCGTGCGGGCGGTGGCCGGGTCGGCGTGCAGCGGGTTCCAGTCCCCGGTGAGCCGGTAGAGCAGGGCCTGCTGACGGAGCGTCGGGATCTCCATCACCAGATCGGGTTCCCGGTCGGGCGCGGGGAGGCGCTCGGAGGGACCGCGGTCGCCGCCGAAGCCGCCCTCCCCGTGGACGAAGATCTGGTTGCGCTGGGTGATCAGCGGCTCTCCGTCCTCGCCGAGGAGGGTGGACTCCTGGACGATGACGGCGGCCCTGCCCTTGTCGTGCACGGCCGCGGCCCGGGTGACCGCGGTCGCGCGGGCGGCGACGGGCAGCGGGCGGTGCACGGTGATCTCCTGGCCGCCGTGCAGCACGTCCGCCAGGTCGATGTCGACGCCCGGCAGGTCGAAGACCTGGAAGCCGACGCCGCCGGTGCCGCCCGCGACGACTCCGAAGGTGGGCAGGACCTGGAGGCCCCGCTCGTGTCCTTCGTACACGTAGCGCAGTTCGCGCGGATCGGTCTCGGGGACGCCCGCGCCGAGCGCCAGGTGATAGAGCCGTACGTCGCGCTCGTCCCAGGCGACCTCGGTGCGCACCGGCGGCGCGGAGAGCGCCTTCTCCACGTCGAGGGGCATCAGAACGCGCCCACGGCGTAGCGGCTGCGGAAGAACAGCAGCGGCCGGCCGTCCTCGCCCGCGTCGAGCGCCACCACCTGCGCGGTGACCAGATGGTGGTCGCCGGCCTCGTACACGGCGTCGAGCTCGCACTCCACGTGGGCGAGGGCTCCGTCGACGCGCACGGTGCCGCGCTCGCCGACGCTCCAGGGCACCCCGGCGAACTTGTCGGGGCCGCTGCGGCCCAGCGCGGCGCAGGTGGCCCGCTGGTCCTCGGCGAGGATGTTGACGCAGAAGCGGCCCGACCGCTCGATCCTCGGCCAGCTGGTGGAGTTCTTGCCGACGGCCAGCATGACCAGCGGAGGGTCGAGGGAGAGCGAGGCGAAGGACTGGCAGGCGAAGCCGACCGGCTCCGCGCTGTCGGCGTCGAGCGTCGCCACCACCGTGATGCCGCTGGCGAAGCGCCCGAGCACGTCCCGGAACTCGGAGGGCGGGATCAGCCGTTCCACTGGTGGCCCCAGAAGCTGTCGGCGGTGATCTCCTTCGCGACCCAGGTGGCGGGGTCGACGACGAGGCCGTCCCAGCCGTACTCGACCTGGAAACCGCCGGGGGCCTGGGCGTAGAAGGACACCATGCGGTCGTTGGTGTGGCGGCCGAGGCTGGACGCGATGGGGATGCCCGCGGCGTGCATGCGGTCGAGGCCCCGGCCCACGTCGTCGAGGGTCTCCAGCTCCACCATGAAGTGCACGATGCCGGGGGGCAGGGCGCCGGGGTAGAGGCCGAGGCTGTGGTGGCGGCGGTTGGGGCTGAGGAAGTGCATCCAGTGGAAGTCCCGCTGCTCGGTGGCGGTCGGGACGGCCTGCGGGGGCAGCTTCATGGAGTCGCGCAGCTGGAAGCCGAGCAGGTTCTCGTAGAAGTCGAGGGCGGCCTCGATGTCCGGCACGGGGAGGACGACGTGGCCGAGGCCCAGGTCGCCGGTGACGAAGCGGTTGCCGTACGGGGTGCCGAGCGCGGTGTGGTCCTGCGCCTGGCCCCAGTAGATCTCCAGGGGGTTGCCGCCCGGGTCCGTGACGTGGATCAGGCCCTGGACGCGGCGCTCGGCGAGCTCGGCGGGGTCGGCGGTCTTGACGGCGACGCCGGCCTCCTCCAGCTCCTCGGCGGCGCGGGCGAGCGCGGCGGCGTTCGCCACCTCCCAGCCGGCCGCGAGGAGCCGGTCGCTCTCTCCGGCCTGGATGACGAGGCGGTGGGCGCGGTCGTCGAGGCGGAGGCAGAGGGTGTCCTCGGTGGTGCCGGTCGCCTCCACCATGCCGAGGACGTCGAGGGCGTAGCGGCGCCACTCGTCCAGGGTGGTGGTCTCCAGGCGGAGGTAGCCGAGAGCACGGATGTCCATGGTGTGCACCTCTTCGGTGGAAGGTACGGATGGTTCGGAAGGTTCAGTGGGAGAAGAAGTC
Source organism: Streptomyces tanashiensis (assembly GCF_014648895.1). Taxonomy (GTDB): domain Bacteria; phylum Actinomycetota; class Actinomycetes; order Streptomycetales; family Streptomycetaceae; genus Streptomyces; species Streptomyces tanashiensis. Next base: position 440,576 of record NZ_BMRZ01000004.1, on the reverse strand, counting down.
GACGGCGAGGCGGTTGAACTCGTCGGCCTGCTCGGTCTGGGCCCAGTGGCCGCAGTGCGGGAAGACGTGCAGACGCGCGTCGGGGATGGTCTTGAGGGCGACCAGCGCGCCGTCGAGGGGGTTGACGCGGTCCTCGCGGCCCCAGGTCAGCAGCACCGGCTGGGTGATCCGGTGCGCCTCGCGCCAGAGCATCGTGTCCTCGGCCCAGGCGGGGTTCGCGAAGGAGGCGCCCATCCGGGCGCTGCCGAGCCGGGTGTCGGGGTCGGTGGCCGAGGCGAAGCGTTCCTCCACGAGTGCGTCGGTGACGATCGACTGGTCGAAGGCCATGACGCCGAGGAAGGCGCGCATCTGCTCCCTGGTGGGCTCGGGCGAGGCGTTGAACTCGAAGAGCCGCTTGATGCCCTCGGTCGGGTCGGGGGCGAAGAGGTTGACGGAGACCCCGCCGGGTCCCATCAGGAGGAGCTTGCCGACCTTGTCCGGGTGGTTCAGGGCGATGCGGACGGCCGTGCCGCCGCCGAGGGAGTTGCCGATGAAGTGCGCCCGCTCGATGCCGAGTTCGTCCATGAGGGCGGCGACGGCGCCGGCGCTGAAGCTGAAGTAGTCCTTGTCGAGCACCGGCTTGTCGGAGCGGCCGAAGCAGGGCTGGTCGACGAGGAGCGTGCGGAAGTGCGCGGCGAACACGGGGAGGTTGCGGCCGAAGTTGCTCCAGGCGGAGGCTCCGGGGCCGCCGCCGTGGAGCATGATCACGACGGGGGCGTCCGCCCGGTCCGCGGGTGCGGCCTCGTGGTAGTGGAGGGTGAGCCCGGCCGCCTCGGCGGTGCGGGAGGTCGACGCGTGGGTGAGCTCTGCCATCGTCTCCGCCTCTCAGGCCATGGTGTCTTGGATGTCGATGCCGAGCGCGCTCTGCCCGTACATGACCAGGGCCCGCTCGGGGTCGTTGGCGGCGTGGCCGCGGCCGGTGTGGGCGTCGCGCCAGGCGCGCTGGACGAGGCCGGGGCCGGTCCGCATGGCGCTGCCGCCGGAGTTCTCCATCAGGAGGTCGACGGCCGCGACCGAGCGTTCCGTCGCGAGCACCTGGTCGCGACGGGTGCGGGTGCGCAGCTCCATCGGGATCTCCTCGCCGCGCTCGGCGAGGGCGTACATCTCGGCCATGTTGCGGGTCAGCTGGAGCCAGCTCGCGTCGATGTCGCTCGCGGCGCGGGCGATCCGGACCTGTGCGAAGGGGTCCTCCGCGACCTTCTGCCCGTACGAGACGCGGAACCGCTGCCGCGTGGCCTCGGCGTACGACGCGAAGGCGCCCTCGGCGATGCCGACGATCGGGGTGGAGATGGTGGTGGTGAACACGCCCGCGTAGGGCAGCCGGTAGAGCGGCTCGGGGTTGATCTCGTGGCCGGGCACCTTCAGGGCGGTGACCGGGCCGAAGCTCAGCGCGCGGTGCTCGGGGACGAGGACGTCCTCGACGACGACGTCGTTGCTGCCGGTGCCGCGCAGGCCGACGGTGTCCCACACGTCGTCGATCCGGTACTCGGACCTGGGGACGAGGAAGGTGCGCATGTCGACCGGGTTGCCCTCGCCGTCGGTGACGAGGCAGCCGAGGAGCGCCCAGCGGGCGTGGTCGCAGCCGGAGGAGAAGTGCCACCGGCCGGAGAGCCGGAAGCCGCCGTCGACGGCGGTGGCCTTGCCGGTGGGCGCGTACGAGGAGGCGATGCGGGTCTTGGGGTCCTGGCCCCACACCTCCTGCTGGGCTCGGGGGTCGAAGAGGGCGACGTGCCAGGGGTGGACGCCGACCACGGAGGCGACCCAGCCGGTCGATCCGCAGGCCTTGGCGATCTCCTTGACGGCCGTGTAGAAGGCCACCGGTTCGGCCGCGCGGCCGCCGAAGGCCTTCGGCTGGAGCAGCTGGAAGAAGCCGGTGTCCTCCAGTTCCTTGACGGAGGTGTCGGGCACGCGGCGCAGCGTCTCGGCCTCGGCCGCGCGGTCGCGCAGGGCGGGGGCGAGGTCACGGATCGCTGCCAGGACGTCATCGGCCATGGGGCATCCCCTTTCGGGTCGTGGTGGGGGAATGCCAGGACCGTACGGCGTGCCGTACGGCAGCGAAATGCGCTGCTCCCACTGAGCGGGAACCCGCCCGCGGGAGGGTCCGCGCGGTCAGAGCATGGGGTCGTGGACGTCCATGCCGAGGGCGTCCTGGGCGTAGAGCACCAGCGCCCGGTCCACGTCGTTGGCGGCCTGGCCGTGGCCGGTGTGCAGGTCGCGCCAGGCGCGCTGGAGGACGTCGTCGCCGACGCGCAGCGGTCCCCGGCCGGCGTTCTCCATGAGGAGGTCCACGGCGGTGATGGCGCGTTCGGTGGCGAGCGCCTGGTCCCGGCGGGTGCGGGCGCGCAGTTCCATGGGGATCGGGGCGCCGCCGCGGGCGAGCGCGTACAGGTCGGTCATGTTGCGGTGGAGCTGGAGCCGGGCGGCGTCGATCTCGCCGGCGGCGCGGGCGATGCGTACCTGGGCGAAGGGGTCCTCGGCGGTCCGCCGGCCGTGCGGGCCCTTCAGGCGCTCGCGGGCGGCGGTGATCTGGTCCTCGTGGGCGCCTTCGGCGATGCCGACCATCGCGGTGGAGACGGCGGTGGTGAAGACGGCGGCGTACGGCAGCCGGTACAGCGGGTCCGGGTGGATGTCCTGCCCGGGGCAGCGCAGCGCGGTCACGGGGCCGTAGCCGAGGGTCCGGTGGGCGGGGACGAAGGCGTCCTCGACGAGGATGTCGTTGCTGCCGCTGCCGCGCAGGCCGACGGTGTCCCACACGTCGTCGACGCGGTAGTCGGCGCGCGGCACCAGGAAGGTCAGCATGTCGACGGGGCGGCCGTCACGGTCGTCGACGACGCCGCCGAGCAGTGCCCAGTGGGCGTGGTCGCAGCCGGCGGAGAAGTGCCACCGGCCGGAGAGCCGGTAGCCGCCTTCGACGGGCACGACCTTCCCGGTGGGGGCGTGGGAGGAGCAGATCCGGGTGGGTCCGTCCGCGCCCCAGACCTCCTCCTGGGCCCGCGGCTCGAACTGGGCCACGTACCAGGGGTGGACACCGAGGACCGACGCCGCCCAGCCGGTCGAGCCGCATGCCTTGGCGATCTCGTGCACGGCGGCGTAGAAGACGGCCGGGTCGGCGGCGAGTCCGCCGTACGCGCGGGGCCGGAGCAGCCGGAAGAAGCCGGCGGCCTCCAGTTCCCCGACGGAGGCGTCGGGCACCCGGCGCTGCCTCTCCGCCTCGGCCGCGCGCTCGCGCAGGGCGGGGGCGAGGGCGCGGACCGCCGTGAGAACGTCGTCGTCGCGCATGGGGCGCCCCTCTCGGATTCCGGTCTCGTCCGCCGTGACGACAGGGAACCTACGCGTTACTGTTCCGAGACGGAACTCCCTCTTCCCAGCGCCTGTCATCCTCTGGCAATCTCCACGCAATACCGGAGATTACGGACCCGGCCAGGGGTCGATCGGCTGTGCTGTCCGTGTGGGAGGTGCCGATGACGACCAGTGCTGTCGAGGCTGTCGAGGCCGGGATGCCGCCTCTGTCCCTGCTGGAGAAGGCGGCGAAGGTGCTGAGCGCCTTCGAGAGCGCCGGGCCACGGCTCACCCTCACCGAGGTCGTGCAGCGCTCGGGCATCCGCCGGTCCTCCGCGCACCGCATTCTCGATCAGCTGGTCCAGCTGCGCTGGCTGGAGCGCGAGGGCCGCGACTACCGGCTGGGCATGGGCATGCTGGAGCTCGGCGCCATGGCCTCGCACCACAACCGGCTCCGCCGGGCGGCACTGCCCCATCTGCACGCGCTGCACGAGTCCACCGGCCATCTGGTGCACCTCACCGTGCTCGACGGCTCCGAGGTGGTCTATCTGGAGCGGATCGGCGGCTCGGACGACTCCGTCGTGCCCTCGCGCATGGGCGGGCGGCAGCCGGCGTACTGCACCGCCTCGGGCAAGGCGATCCTCGCCTTCGGCGACGGCACGGCGGTGGACCAGGTCATACGGGACGGGCTGCGGCCGCGCACCCCGCGCACCCTCACCCGCCCCGAGTCCTTCCGCCGCGAGCTGGCGATGACGCGCGAGCGCGGCGTGGCCTTCGACCACGAGGAGGGGTACCGCGGGGTCTTCTGCGTGGCCGCTCCGCTGCGCGGCGCGGGCCGGGCCATCGCCGCGATCTCGGTGAGCGGCCACGGCGTCCACCGGGAGATGGAGCGGCTCGCGCCGGCCGTGCGCGGCTGCGCGCGGTCGGTGTGGCAGTCGATGTTCGGGCCGGGGCGGCAGCCGGAGAAGCGGGCTCAGCCCGTCGGCGCGGGGGCCGCCGGGGGAATTCCGCAGCCCTCGATGGACAACATGATGGCCTGGCTGCGTTTCAGCGACTGGATGTGAACCGCGCCCGCAGGGCGGCGAGCCCGGTGGCGTAGGTGCCGTCCCCGAAGACCGCCTCCACCTGGGCGACGACGTCGTCGGCGCTCCGGTAGGCGGCGGACCACGTGACCTCGGCACCGTCGGGGTGCGGCCGTACGGCGAGGGTCGCGACGTAGTCGTGGACCGGGAGCACGACGGGGTCGAGGAGGGTGTAGCGGTACGAGCGGGCCTGCTCGTCGCGGTCGAGCAGACGCTCCCGGGCGACGGCCACGCCGTCGACCGCGAAGACCCGGACGGTGCCGGGGGCGGCGGGGTCACCGCCGTCCTCCGGCGTGGACGGCGGCACGTGGGGGTGCCAGTCGGCGAGAGCGCCGAAGTCTCCGACGACCGCCCACACGGCGTCGGGGGCGGCCGGGACGACGGCGGAGCGTTCGAGCGTACGGGGGTTCACGGGCGTCTCCTCGTGACGAGTGCGGGTACGGGTACGGGTACGGGTACGGGTATGCCTCCAGGGGCACCCGTGCGGGTGCCCCTGGAGGCCGGATCCGGTGCGCTCACCAGGTGCGGTCGCCGCGCAGGACCGCGTCGGCGCCCCCGTCGGCGAAGACGACCTGCCCGGTCACGAGGGCGTTCTCGGGCGAGGCCAGCCAGGCGATCAGCGGGGCGATCTGTTCGGGGCGGGCATGGCCGTGCAGGGGCATCGGCACACTCCGCTCGACGAGTCCCCGCATCTCCGGGTCGTCGAGCAGCGGCTGCGTCAGGGGTGTGACGACCACACCCGGCGCCACGGCGTTCAGCGGGACGCCCGCGCCCGCCCACGCGTCGGTGGGGGCGGCGCGGCGGACCCAGCGGGAGACCGACGCCTTGGACGAGGAGTAGACGAGGTGCCCCTCGCCGCGGTCGACGGCCGCGCGTGCGGCGGCCACCGCCGCGTCCTCGTCCCCGGCGAGGGCGGCGTCCACGATCGCGGGGTCGGTCGGGTGGACGGAGTCGACGGATCCGACGACCACGGCCCGCGGGTCGGTGCCGGCCGCGAGCAGCGGGCGCAGACCGTCGAGCGTGGCCACGGCACCGAAGTGGTTGACCCGGACGGTGACGGGGTCGAAGTGGGCGACGCCCGCGCAGGAGACGACGGCGTCGAGACGGCCGCCGGTCAGCTCGCGGGCCCGGGCGACGAGTTCGGCCCGGCCCCCGGCCGTGGACAGGTCGGCCCGGATGTCGCCCTCGTCGCGGTCGGCGCCGATGACGGTGTGGCCCCGCTTCCGCAGGAGGGCCGCGGTGGCCGCGCCGATGCCGGAGGCCGCTCCGGTGACGAGACAGGTTCGGGACATGACGGTCTCCTCCTCAGGAGTAGGTGATCTCGACCCGGTCGGTGAGCGGGAGGGCCTGGCAGGCCAGGACGTACCCCTCGGCGATGTCCTGGTCGTCCAGGACGTCGTTGCGGAGCATCGTGACCTCGCCCGCCACGACCCGGCAGGTGCAGGCGCTGCAGGCGCCCTCCCGGCAGGAGTACGGGGCGTCCACCCCGGCGGCCAGGAGCACGTCGAGCAGCGGGGCGGCCGACGGCCAGGCGACCGTGTGGGTCTCGCCGTCGAGCTCGACCTCGGCCGTGCCGCCGCCCCCGGCCGCCGCGCCCCGGGGCACCGCCGGAGCGTCGAAGACGTCCGCGCCGAGCGAGAAGAACCGCTCCCGGTGGATGCGGTCGCCGGGCGCGCCGAGCGTGCGAAGGGCCTGCTCGACGGCGTCCATGAGCGGCTGCGGGCCGCAGACGAAGGCCTCCCGGCCGGCGTACGGCGCGAGCGCGGCGGCCAGCCGGTCCACCGAGGGCAGGCCCTGGAGCGACTCCAGCCAGTGGACCACCAGCAGCCGGTGCGGATGGTCCTGGGCCAGCGCCCTCAGCTCGTCGCGGAAGACGACCGAGGACTCGTCGCGGTTGGCGTACAGCAGGGCCACCCGGCCCCGGCCCCCGGCCAGGGCCGACTTGGCGATCGACAGGACGGGGGTGATGCCGCTGCCTCCGGCGACGAGCAGCAGGTCGCCGTCGAGGGAGTCCGGGGTGAAGGTGCCGGCCGGCGGCAGCACCTCCAGCTCGTCCCCGGCCGCGAGGCGGTCGCAGACCCAGTTGGAGCCGTACCCGCCGGCGACCCGTTTGACGGTGATCTTCAGGGGCTCGCCGGTGTGGGGCGAGCTGGCGAGGGAGTAGCACCGGGCGGCGGGTCTCCCGTCCGCGCCGGGCAGTTTCAGGGTGAGGAACTGCCCGGGGCGGTACGTGAAGCGGTCGGCGCTCTCCGGGGGCGCCTGGAGCACCAGGGAGTGCGCGTCGGCCGTCTCGGCGATGACCTCGACGACGCGCAGCCGGTGGGTGCGGGACCCGGTCGTGGGCTCAGGCATCGACGGCCTCCCGCGTACCGCTGCCCGGGACTCCGGGCTCCAGGGCGCTCACGGTCAGGCTCCCGTCCTCGACCGCGCGGTCGATGCTCGCCCGCAGTGCCCCGCAGGTCCGCACCCGGGCGGTGGTCCCGCCCGGCCCCACCCGGTCGCGGAACTCCGCGCAGACGACAGCCGCGTCGGCCGTCCACTGCACGGAGGTGTGGGCGACGCTGAACTTCTCGCACAGGACCTGGTTGCCGCAGGCCGCGCACTCCACCGCTCGCATGTCAGGCTCCGGTTCCGGTCTCCGCCGCGCGGCGCGCCAGGTTCTCCTCGACCTCTGCGCGCCATGCCGTGTTGGCGCGCTGGGTGTCGATCTCGAACTCGAAGCGGCGGGTCATCTCGTCCTTGACGTCGGCGACGTCGACGTAGAACTGCTCGTACCAGCGGCGCAGCTGGTAGACCGGGCCGTCCTCCTCGGTGAGCAGGGGGTTGTCGATCCGGGTCTTGTTCTGCCAGATCTCCACGTCCTGCTCGAAGCCGACGGTGGCTCCCTCGGCGGTGAGCCGTGCGGCCTCGGCGGCCTGCTCGTCCGTCATCCCGGGCAGCCGCCGCACGATCGCCCCGTACTGGAGCAGGAAGCTGTCGGCGTCGATCGGGTAGTGGCAGTTGATCAGGACGATCTCCATCTCCGCGCCGCCGCCGACGTCGCTGTAGAGGTGGTCGATCATGTACGAGGGGCCGAAGTAGGAGGCGTCGGAGCGCAGGCGGCCGGAGCTGAGGGTGCCCAGTTCCATGTCTCCGCGGGGGCTGCTCTCCATGTACTGGGTGGCGACGTGGCCGTCGAAGACGTTCTTGAAGTACTCGGGGAACGCGTAGTGGACGTAGTAGAAGTGCGCCATGTCGACGACGTTGTCCACGATCTCGCGGCAGTTGGCGCCCTCGACCCGGAGGGTCTTCCAGGTCCAGTCGCTCCACTGGTCGGCGTCCGGGCCGTGGATGCCCGCGATCTCGGGGACGGTCACCTCGGGGGGCGGCGGGTTGCCCTCCGGGTCGTTCCAGACGAAGAGCTGCCTGTTCCGCTCCAGGGAGATCCAGGCACGGGTCCTGGCGCGCGGCGGGACGCGGCGGGCGTACGGGATCCCGGCGCAGCGGCCGTCGCCCGACCAGCGCCAGTCGTGGAAGGGGCAGGCGACGGCGTCGCCCTTGACGGTGCCCTGGGCGAGGTTGCCGCCCATGTGCGGACAGTAGGCGTTGAGGACGTGCAGCTGCCCGTCGTCCTCGCCCCGGAAGACCACCAGCTTGGTGCCGAAGGCCTCGATCTCGTGCGGCCGGCCGTCCTTGAAGTCCTCGGCGAGGCCGAGGCAGTGCCAGCCCCGGGCGAAGCGCGTCGGCGGCCTGCCCGTCTCGATGATCCTGACCTCGTCGTCGAGAGCGGTCATCTCGTCCCTCCTGGTTTCCGTCGGTTCAGTGCTGTGCGGCGAGTTCCACGGCGATGTCGATGAGCTGGTCCTCCTGGCCGCCGACCAGCCGGCGTTCGCCCGCGCGCAGGAGGATCTCGGCGCCGGAGACGCCGTAGCGCTCGGCCTGCCGGTAGGCGTGCTTGAGGAAGCTGGAGTAGACGCCGGCGTGGCCCATCAGCAGGGCGAGCCGGTCGAGCCGGCACTCGTCGTCCATGACCGGGCGGACCACGTCCTCGGCCGCGTCGATGATCTTCAGTACGTCGATGCCGGTGCGGATGCCCATCTTGGCGCAGACGGCGACCAGGGCCTCGACGGCCGTGTTGCCCGCGCCGGCGCCGAGCCGGCGGGTGGAGCCGTCGATCTGCAGGGCTCCGGCCTTGATCGCGGCGATGGAGTTGCCGGTGCCGAGGGCCAGGTTCTCGTGTCCGTGGAAGCCGACCTGGGCGTCGTCGCCGAGCTCGGAGACCAGGGCCTCCACCCGGGCGGTCACGTCGTCCATGACCATGGCGCCGGCCGAGTCGACCACGTACACGCACTGGCAGCCCGCGTCGGCCATGATGCGGCCCTGTCGGGCGAGTTCACCGGGGGTCGTGGAGTGGGCCATCATCAGGAAGCCCACGGTCTCCAGGCCCCTCTCCCGGGCGAGTCCGAAGTGCTGTTCCGCGATGTCGGCCTCGGTGCAGTGGGTGGCGATGCGGCAGATGCCGGCGCCGTTGCCGTGGGCGGCGCGGATGTCGTCCTTGACGCCGAGTCCGGGGAGCATCAGGAAGGCGATCCTGGCCCGCCGCGCGGTGTCGGCCGCGACCTTGATCAGTTCCTGTTCGGGGGTCCTGGAGAAGCCGTAGTTGAAGGAGGATCCGCCGAGCCCGTCGCCGTGCGTCACCTCGATCACGGGGACGCCGGCGTCGTCGAGGGCGGCGACGACGGACCGTACGTCCTCGGCGGTGAACCGGTGCCGCTTGGCGTGCGAGCCGTCGCGCAGCGAGGAGTCGGTGATCCTGATGTCGAGGGTGTCCGAGTAGGGCATGCGAGGTGCTCCTTATGCGCCGGGAGCGAGGATCGCCTGGGCGAACTCCTCGCCGACCTTGGTGGCGGCGGCGGTCATGATGTCGAGGTTTCCGGCGTAGGGCGGCAGGTAGTCGCCCGCGCCCTCCACCTCCAGGAAGATCGCGACGCGGGCCATCCCGCCGTTCTCCGGGCTGGGATCGTCGAACTGCGGTTCCGCGCGCAGCCGGTAGCCGGGCACGTAGGCGGCGACCTGGTCGGCGATCTCCTTGACGGAGAGGGCGATGGCGGCCCGGTCCGCGTCCTCGGGGACGGCGCAGAAGACGGTGTCGCGCATCATGACGGGCGGCTCGGCCGGGTTGAGGATGATGATGGCCTTGCCGCGTTCGGCACCGCCGATGCTCTCGATGCCGCGCGAGGTGGTACGGGTGAACTCGTCGATGTTCGCGCGGGTTCCGGGGCCGGCGGAGACGGAGGCGACCGAGGCGACGATCTCCGCGTACGCCACCGGGACGACGCGGGAGACCGCGTACACCATGGGGATGGTGGCCTGTCCGCCGCAGGTGATCATGTTGACGTTGGGCCGGTCGAGGTGCTCGCGGAGATTGGCGGGCGGCACGACGGCGGGGCCGACGGCCGCCGGGGTGAGATCGACGGCCTTGATGCCGAGTTCGGCGTAGTGGGGGGCGTTGGCCCGGTGGACGGAGGCGCTGGTGGCCTCGAAGACGATGTCGGGCTTCTCGTCCTGGGCGAGGAGCCGTTCGACGCCCTCGTGGCTGGCCTCCAGGCCTGCCCGGGCGGCGCGGGCGAGGCCCTCGCTCGCCGGGTCGACGCCGATCATCCAGCGGGGTTCGACGTGCTCGGAGCGCAGGAGCTTGTACAGCAGGTCGGTGCCGATGTTGCCGGATCCGACGATGGCGGCGGTCGCCTTTGTCTTGATGGTCATGATCACCTCAGATGAACGAGAGGGAGACGGAGCCGAGGCCGGTGAACTCGGCCGTGAAGACGGCCCCGGGCGCCACGTCGACGGCCCGGGTGCACGAACCGGGCAGCACCACGTGCCCCTTCCTCAAGGGCACGCCGAAGCGGGCGACGGTACGGGCGAGCCAGGCGACGGAGAGGGCCGGGTCACCGAGCACGGCGTCGCTGCGGCCCTCGGCGAGGAGCTCACCGCCGCTGCTCAGCCGGGCGTCGATCGCCTTGAGGTCGAGCTCGCGGGGGTCCCGGCCCTCCCCGATCACGTATCCGGCGGAGGAGGCGTTGTCCGCGATGGTGTCGGCGATGGTGATCCGCCAGTCGCGGATCCTGCTGTCGATCAGCTCCAGCGCGGGCACGACGCGCTCGGTGGCCGCGAGGACGTCCGCCGGGGTGCAGCCCTCGCCCGGCAGGTCGTCGCCGAGGACGAAGCCGACCTCGACCTCGACGCGCGGAGAGCAGTAGCGGGCGGCGGTGACGGGGACGTCGGACCGCAGCTCCATGTCGTGGAGCAGATGGCCGTAGTCCGGTTCGTCGACGCCCATCATCCGCTGCATGACCGGGGAGGACAGGCCGACCTTGTGGCCGCGCACCTCCGCCCCGGCCGCGAGGCGGTGCCGGATGTTGACGAGCTGGATCTCGTACGCGTCCTCGGTGTCGATGCCGGGGTACGCCTCGGTCAGCGGGGCGATCGGCGTGACACCGTGTTCGGCGGAGCGCAGCAGCTCGGCCGCCTCGTGTCTCTGGCGGTCCGTGAGCATGGCGGGTCCCTCCTGCGGGCGGTTGGGGCTGTCCGGCGAGGCTAGGCCGGTGCCGCGGCCCGCCGGGAGCGCCCGTTCCCGGTGAGCGGGAAACCCTCACGGGGCCAGTTGTCGGAGCCCGGGTCACGCGCCGGGCCCGCCTGTTGCGCGCCGCGCCCGCCCGTTGTGGGCATTCGTTCCGCTGGGGCGGAACGGGTGGGCACAACGGACGGCGCCCTGCCGGCGCCAGAGGCTCCCGCGCCCTGACCCACACCACGGGTGCAGCACGCTGGTGGTGCGGGTCCAGGCGCGGAACGCGGGGGCGCCGCTGAAGGGCGCCGTCCCGTGTGCCCACCCGTCCCTCCCCCAAGGACTTCGTCCAGGGGGGACCCCCATGCGGGACGATTGCCCACACGGCGCGGGGCGTGGGCCCACTCAGGGACGCGGCCGTGGGCCCGCGCGGGGGCCGGGTGCGGGCGCCGTGCGCCGGCAGGACGCGTCGGGTCAGTGCGTGCCGTACACCGGGTGCGGGGGCTCCGCGGCCGCCAGGAGTTTCAGGGTCGTCTCGCCCGCCTCCGTCGGCGTCCAGCGCGCGCCCTTGTCGGCCGTCGGGCCGGGACGCCAGCCCTCCATGACCGTGATCCGGCCCGCCTCGGCCTCGAAGACCCGCCCGGTGACGCAGGCCGAGGCCGCGGAGCCCAGCCAGACGACGAGCGGGGAGACGTTCTCCGGGGCCATCGCGTCGAAACCGCCCCCCGAGGGCGCGGCCATCGTCTCCGCGAAGGTCTGCTCGGTCATCCGGGTGCGCGCGGCGGGGGCGATCGCGTTGACCTGGACCCCGTACCGGCCCATCTCGGCGGACGCGACCAGGGTCAGGCCGACGATCCCGGCCTTGGCGGCGGCGTAGTTGCCCTGGCCGACGCTGCCGAGCAGGCCCGCGCCGGAGCTGGTGTTGATCACGCGGGCGACGGGCTCGCGTCCGGCCTTGGCCTCCGCCCGCCAGTACGCGGCGGCGTGCCGGAGCGGCAGGAAGTGGCCCTTGAGGTGGACGCGCATGACGGCGTCCCAGTCGTCCTCGCCGAGGTTGACCAGCATGCGGTCGCGCAGGAAGCCGGCGTTGTTGACGAGGGTGTCGAGGCGGCCGAAGGCGTCGAGGGCGGTGGCGACGAGCGAGGCCGCGCCGTCGGCGGTGGCGATGTCGCCGCCGTGGGCGACCGCCTCGCCGCCCGAGGCGGTGATCTCGTCGACGACCTGCTGGGCGGGCCCGGCTCCCGCTCCGGTGCCGTCGAGGCCGACGCCGAGGTCGTTGACGACGACCTTGGCGCCCTCGGCGGCGAAGGCGAGCGCGTGCGCGCGGCCGAGCCCGCGGCCGGCGCCGGTGACGACGACGACGCGTCCGTTGCACAGTCCAGTCATGGTGGGTGCCTTTCGGTGAGTGGTTTCAGTGGTTGGCCGTGGCCGCGTCCAGGAAGGCCGGACGTTCCCCGCCTCCGTGCACGAGCAGGCTGGCGCCGCTGATGTACGCGGCCCGTTCGGAGGCGAGGAAGACGCAGGCGTCGCCGATGTCGGAGGGCTCGGCGAGCCGGCCGAGCGGTACGGTGCGGCCGACGGAGGCGATGCCGTCCTCGTCCCCGTAGTGCAGGTGGGAGAGTTCGGTGCGCACCATGCCGGGGACGAGCGTGTTGACCCGTACCAGGGGCGCCCATTCGACCGCCATGGACCTGGCGAGGTTGTCCAGGCCCGCCTTGGCGGCTCCGTAGGCGGCGCTGCCCGGCGAGGGGCGGGTGGCGCTGACGCTGCCGATCATGATGATGGAGCCGCCGACAGCCTGACGGCGCATCACCTCGTACGCGGCGAGGGAGGCGGTCAGGGGGGCGACGAGGTTCAGTTCGACGACCCGGGCCTGCTGTTCGGCCGCACCGTCGCCGAGCATCCGGAAGGGCGTCCCCCCGGCGTTGTTGACCAGGACGTCCAGCCGTCCGTGGTCGTCGCGCACCCGGTCGAAGAAGTCCGCGACGGCGGCCGGGTCGCGCAGGTCGACGGGGAGGAAGCGGGCCGTGCGCCCGGCTGCCTCGACGGGCTTGTCGGGGGCCCTTCGCGCGCAGGTCACGACCTCCGCGCCGGCTTCGAGCAGGGTTCTGGTGATCCCCGCGCCGACGCCCCTCGTGCCGCCGGTGACGACGGCGACGGATCCCGACAGATCGATGGTGACTGGCAATGGACACCTCCCGCAGCGCGCGAACCGCTGCTATCTTCCACCTAACAAACGTTTGGTGGAAAGGTAGCTGATCTGCTCATGGGTGTCTCCACCTCCGCCCCCGACAAGGGCATCGCCGTCGTCACCGTCGACTTCCCCCCGGTCAACGCCCTCCCCGTAAAGGGCTGGTACGACCTCGCCGCCGCGGTACGGGCCGCCGGTGCCGATCCCGAGGTGCGCTGCGTCGTGCTCACCGCGGAGGGCCGCGGCTTCAACGCGGGCGTCGACATCAAGGAGATCCAGCGCACGCCCGGGCACGACGCCCTCCTGGGCGCCAACCGCGGCTGCTACGAGGCCTTCGCCGCCGTCTACGACTGCGAGGTGCCGGTGGTCGCCGCCGTGCACGGCTTCTGCCTCGGCGGCGGCATCGGCCTGGTCGGCAACGCCGACGCGATCGTCGCCTCCGAGGACGCGACCTTCGGCCTGCCCGAGCTGGACCGGGGCGCGCTCGGCGCCGCCACGCACCTGGCCCGGCTCGTCCCGCAGCAGCTGATGCGGGCCCTCTACTACACCTCGCGCACGGTCACCGCCGAGGAGCTGCACCGGCACGGCTCGGTCTGGCGGGTCGTGCCCCGCGAGCGGCTGCTCGACGCGGCGCTCGAACTCGCCCGGGAGATCGCCGCCAAGGACGGGCAACTGATCCGGCTCGCCAAGGCCGCGATCAACGGCATCGACCCGGTGGACGTCCACCGCAGCTACCGCTTCGAACAGGGCTTCACCTTCGAGGCCAACCTCAGCGGCGTCGCCGACCGGGTGCGCGACACGTTCGGCAGGGCCGGCCAGGACTCGGCCATCGACACGGACAAGGAGCAGCAGTCGTGAGCAGGGACAAGACGATGACCCCCGAGGAGGTCGTGGGCCGCCTCGGGAGCGGGATGACGATCGGCATCGGCGGCTGGGGCTCGCGGCGCAAGCCGATGGCCCTGGTACGCGCGCTGCTGCGCTCCGACCTCACCGATCTGACCGTCGTCTCGTACGGCGGCCCGGACGTCGGCCTCCTCGCCGCGGCCGGGAAGATCCGCAAGCTGGTCACGGCCTTCACCACGCTCGACTCCATCCCCCTGGAGCCGCACTTCGTCGCGGCCCGGCAGCGCGGCGCCTTCGAGCTGGTGGAGCTGGACGAGGCCATGGTCATGTGGGGCCTGACCGCCGCCGTGCACCGGCTGCCCTTCATGCCCATCCGGGCCGGGCTCGCCTCGGACGTGATGACCGTCAACCCCTCGCTGCGGACGATCACGTCCCCGTACGCCGACCGCGAGGAGCTCGTCGCCGTGCCGGCGCTCCGCCTGGACGCCGCGCTCGTCCACCTCAACCGCGCCGACACGCACGGCAACGGCCAGTACCTCGGCCCCGACCCGTACTTCGACGACCTGTTCTGCGAGGCCGCCGACGCGGCGTACGTCTCCTGCGAGCGGATCGTGGAGACCCCGGAGCTGCTCAAGGACACGGGACCGCAGTCGCTGCTGCTCAAGCGCGCCTTCGTCGACGGTGTCGTCGAGACCCCGAACGGCGCGCACTTCACCTCCTGCGCCCCCGACTACGACCGGGACGAGGCCTTCCAGCGCGCCTACGTCAAGGCGGCCCGGGACCCGGAGGCCTGGCGGGAGTTCACCGCCCGCTTCCTGTCCGGCGACGAGGACGCCTACCAGGCCGCGGTCGCGGCGTTCCACGAGGAGGAAGCATGAGCGGCACCGACACCACCACCACGGCCGGGACGGCCACGCGGGCCGAGTACTGCGTCCTCGCCTGCGCCGAGGCATGGCGGGACGCCGGCGAGATCCTGGCCTCCCCCATGGGCACCGTCCCGATGATCGGCGCCCGCCTCGCGAAGCTCACCTTCTCCCCCGACCTGCTGCTGACCGACGGGGAGGCGCGGCTCATCGCCGACGTTCCGGCGATCGGCGCCGCGCCCCGGGTGGTGGAGGGCTGGCTGCCGTACCGTCAGCACCTGGCCCTGGTCACCACCGGGCGCCGGCACGTGATGATGGGCGCGAGCCAGATCGACCGGTACGGCAACCAGAACATCAGCTGCATCGGCGACTGGGCGCAGCCGAAGCGCCAGCTCCTCGGAGTCCGCGGCGCCCCGGTCAACACCCTCAACAACCCGACCAGTTACTGGATCCCCAAGCACTCGACGCGCGTCTTCGTCGAGCGGGTCGACATGGTCTGCGGCGTCGGCCACGACCGTGCCGCCGCGGCGGGACCCTCCGCGAGCCGCTACCACCGCCTGTCGGACGTCATCAGCGATCTGGGCGTCTTCGACTTCGAGACGCCGGAGCGCACCATGCGGCTGCGCTCGCTGCACCCGGGCGTCACCGTCGAGGAGGTCGTGGCGGCCACCGGCTTCGCGCTGACCGTCCCCGACGACGTGCCGTACACCCGTGAGCCCACCGCCGAGGAACTGCGGCTGATCCGCGAGGAGATCGACCCGAAGGGGCTGCGCGACCGGGAGGTCCCCTCATGAGAGACGCCGTGATCGCCACCCGGTTCACCGAGCTCGTCGGGGTGCGCCACCCCGTCGTGCAGACCGGCATGGGGTGGGTGGCCGGTCCCCGCCTGGTCTCGGCCACCGCCGAGGCCGGCGCGCTCGGGATCCTGGCCTCGGCGACCATGACCGTCGACCAGCTCCGCTCCGCGGTGCGCGAGGTGAAGTCCCGCACGGACGCGCCCTTCGGCGTGAACCTGCGCGCGGACGCCGGGGACGCGGCCGAGCGCGTCCGGATCATCATCGACGAGGGCGTGCGGGTCGCCTCGTTCGCACTCGCGCCGTCCCGCGAGCTGATCGCGCGGCTCAAGGACGCGGGCGTCGTCGTCATCCCCTCCATCGGGGCCAGGCGGCACGCCGAGAAGGTCGCGGCGTGGGGAGCCGACGCGGTGATCGTGCAGGGCGGGGAGGGCGGGGGCCACACCGGCAGCGTCGCCACCACCGTCCTGCTCCCGCAGGTCGTGGACGCCGTCGACATACCGGTGGTCGCCGCCGGCGGCTTCCACGACGGGCGCGGCCTGGTCGCGGCCCTCGCCTACGGCGCGGCCGGGATCGCCATGGGCACGCGCTTCCTGCTCACCTCCGACAGCACGGTCCCCGACGCGGTGAAGGCCCGCTACCTCGCCGCGGCGGTCACGGACGTCACCGTCACCACCAAGGTGGACGGACTGCCGCACCGGATGCTCCGGACCGAACTGGTCGACGCGCTGGAGCGCTCCGGCCGGGCCGCCTCGCTGCTGCGGGCGGTCCGGCACGCCGCGGCCTTCCGGCGCGAGTCCCGCATGAGCTGGGCGCAGATGGTCCGGGACGGCCTGGCGATGAAGCACGGCAAGGACCTGACGTGGAGCCAGATCCTGCTGGCCGCCAACACGCCCATGCTGCTCAAGGCGTCCATGGTCGACGGCCGCACCGATCTGGGCGTGATGGCCTCCGGGCAGGTCGCGGGTCTGATCGACGACCTGCCGTCCTGCGCCGAGCTCGTCGACCGCCTCATGGCCGAGGCACGGGCCGCGCTCCACACCCTGCCCGGCACGGACTGACCCCCGCCCTGCGCAGATGTCCGCCGGGGTACCGTCACCCCGGCGGACACGCGTCTCGACCCCTTGTCTCCCCGCACCGACCCCGAACGGAACCGCCATGCCGATCCAGCGGCTGAACCACGCCGTCCTCTTCGTCTCCGACCTGGAGCGCAGCCTCGCCTTCTACCGCGACGTCCTCGAATTCCGGCCGCTGCCGCAGGCGTTCCCCGGGGCGGCGTTCCTCCAGGCGGCGGGCTCCGCCAACGACCACGACCTCGGCCTGTTCCAGTCCCCCGAACGGGGCTCCGCGCGGGCCACCGGGCGGGTCGGCCTGTACCACCTGGCCTGGGAGGTGGACACCCTCGCCGAGCTGCGGCGCATGCGCACCCGGCTGGCCGGGGCCGGGGCCCTCACCGGGGCGAGCAACCACGCCTCCACCAAGGCCCTCTACGCCCGGGACCCGGACGGCATCGAGTTCGAGGTGTGCTGGCTGGTCCCCGACCACGCGGTGGTCGGGGAGCTGACGGCGATGACCTCCCCCACCCTCCCGCTGGACATCGAGGCGGAGATCGAGGTGTACGGCGCGGAGACCCCCGGCGGTCCCCGCACCGATCACGCCGTGTGGCAGAGGCTCTTCGGCGACCCGGGAAGCGTCACAGACGCTCGATGACCGTCAGAGGCGCTCGATGATCGTCACGTTCGCCTGACCACCGCCCTCGCACATCGTCTGGAGGCCGTAGCGGCCTCCGGTGCGCTCCAGTTCGTGCAGCAGGGTGGTGGTCAGCTTCGTGCCGGTCGCGCCGAGCGGGTGGCCGAGGGCGATGGCGCCGCCGTTGACGTTGACCTTCTCGGGGTCGGCGCCGGTCTCCTTCAGCCAGGCGAGGACGACCGAGGCGAAGGCCTCGTTGATCTCCACCAGGTCGATGTCGTCGAGCGTCATCCCGGCCTTCTTCAGCGCGTACGCCGTCGCCGGGATCGGGGCGGACAGCATGCGGATCGGGTCCTCGCCCCGCACCGACAGGTGGTGGACGCGGGCGCGCGGCGTCAGGCCGTGCTCGCGCACGGCGCGCTCCGAGGCGATCAGCATCGCCGAGGCCCCGTCGGAGACCTGCGAGGAGACCGCGGCGGTCAGCCGGCCGCCCTCGACCAGCGGCTTGAGTCCGGCCATCTTCTCCAGGGTGGTGTCGCGGCGCGGGCCCTCGTCGGCGGTGACGTCCCCGAAGGCGACGATCTCGCGGTCGAAGCGGCCCTCGTCGATGGCGCGGGCGGCCCGCCGGTGCGAGCGCAGGGCGAACTCCTCCATGTCCTGGCGGGAGATGCCCCACTTGGCGGCGATGAGCTCGGCACCGTGGAACTGGTTGACCGGCTGGTCGCCGTAGCGGGCGCGCCAGCCCTCGGAGCCGGCGTACGGGCCCTCGGTCAGGCCGAGCGGGTCGGCGGCCTGGCGGCTGGCGAAGGCGATGGGGATCATCGACATGTTCTGCACGCCGCCGGCGACGACCAGGTCCTGGGTCCCGGACAGGACGCCCTGTGCGGCGAAGTGCAGGGCCTGCTGGGAGGAGCCGCACTGCCGGTCGACGGTCGTGCCGGGCACCTCCTCGGGCAGTCCGGCGGCCAGCCAGCTGGTGCGGGCTATGTCGCCGGCCTGCGGGCCGACGGTGTCCAGGCAGCCGAAGACGACGTCCTCGACGGCGGCCGGGTCGGCGCCCGAGCGCTCCATGAGGGCCTTGAGCACATGGGCTCCGAGGTCGGCCGGGTGGACGGCGGAAAGGCCGCCGTTCCTCCTGCCGACCGGGGTGCGTACCGCTTCGACGATGTAGGCCTCGGCCATGGTCACTCCTTAGTCGTACGTCCGGTGTCCGTCACGGAGGGCGACGCCCTCCAGCACCATCGACAGGTACTGGCGGGCGATCTCCTCCGGGCTGTGCTGTCCGCCCGGCCGGTACCAGGACGCGGCGACCCAGACGGTGTCGCGCACGAAGCGGTAGGTGAGCCGGACGTCGAGGTCGGTGCGGAAGACCCCGGCGGCCACGCCGCGCTCCAGGGTCCTGAGCCAGGCCTGCTCGAACCTCCGCTGCGAGCCGGCGAGATAGCCGAAGCGCGGCTGCTCGCGCAGGTGCCTGGACTCCTTCTGGTAGATGGCGACGGCGGCGCGGTGCCGGTCGATCTCCCGGAACGATTCGGTGACGAGGGCCTCCAGGGTCTCCCGGGGGCCGAGCACCGCGGCGAGCACGGCGTCGTACCGGGCCCACAGCTCGTCCAGGAAGGCGCGGAGGATCTCGTCGAGCATCGACTCCTTGGAGTCGAAGTGGTAGTAGAGGCTGCCCGCGAGCAGGCCGGCGGCGTCGGCGATGCGGCGGACGGTGGTGGCGTCGTACCCCTGGGCGGCGAACACCTCGGCGGCCGTGTCCAGGATCTCGCGGCGCCGCTCCGGCGCCGGTCTCACGGGTGCTGGCTGCTGACGGAGAGGACCTCGCCCGTCAGGTACGAGGAGTAGCCGCTGGCCAGGAAGACGATCACGTTGGCCACCTCCCAGGGCTCCGCGTAGCGCCCGAAGGCCTCGCGGGAGGTCAGCTCCTCCAGGAGTTCGGGGGTGGTGACCTTCACCAGGTGGGGGTGCATGGCGAGGCTCGGGGAGACGGCGTTGACCCGCACTCCGTACGCGGCGGCCTCCAGGGCGGCGCAGCGGGTGAGGGCCATCACGCCGGCCTTGGCGGCGGCGTAGTGGGCCTGACCCTTCTGGGCCCGCCAGCCGACCACCGAGGCGTTGTTGACGACGACGCCCCCGGCGCCCGCGGCCTTCATCCGGCGCAGTGCGGCGCGGGTGCAGCGGAAGGTGCCGTTCAGGGTGACGTCGAGGACCTTGTCCCACTGTTCGTCCGCCATGTCGACCAGGTCGGCGGTGCCGCCGAGGCCGGCGTTGTTGACGACGATGTCGAGGCGTCCGTGGCGCTCCACGGCGAGGTCGAACAGCGCGGCGACCTGGGTCTCGTCGGTGACGTCGCAGGGCAGGGCGGCGACGCGGTCCGCGCCGAACTCGGCGGCCAGCTCGGCCTCGGACTCCTTGAGTCTGCGGGCGTGGGCGTCGGAGACGACGACCCGCGCGCCCTCCTCCAGGAGCCGCCGGGCGGTCGCTCCCCCGATTCCGGCGCCCGCGGCGGCGGTGACGACGGCGGCGCGGCCGGCGAGCAGGCCGTGGCCCGGCACGTAGGGGGGTGGGGTGCCGGTCATGGGCGGACCTCCTTGGGCAGGCCGAGGACGCGCTCGGCGATGATGTTCCGCTGGATCTCGTTGGAGCCGGCGTAGATGGTGTCGGAGCGGGAGAAGAGGTAGAGCCGCTGCCAGTCGGTGAGGTCGTACGGTGCGCCGTCGGCCAGCATCCCCTCGGCCCCGCAGACGTCCATGGCGAGTTCGCCCAGCTCCCGGTGCCAGGTGGCCCAGAAGATCTTCCCGATGGAGGCCTCGGGGCCGGGGGCTCCGGCGGCGACGCCGTCGAGCATGCGCAGGGCGTTGAACCGGATGGTCTCCAGGCCGATCCAGGCGCGGGCGAGGCGGTCGCGGATCAGGGGGTCGCCGGCCGCGCCGTTGTGCCTGGCCAGGTCGACGAGGGCTTCCAGCTCGCGGCGGAAGCCGACCTGCTGGCCGAGGGTGGACACGCCCCGCTCGAAGCCGAGGGTGGCCATGGCCACCTTCCAGCCGTCGCCGGGGGCGCCGACGACGTGGGAGGCGTGGGTGCGGGCCCCGTCGAAGAAGACCTCGTTGAACTCCGAGGTCCCGGTGAGCTGGACGATCGGCCTGATCTCCACTCCGGGCTGGTCCAGGGGGACGAGCAGGTAGGACAGGCCGTGGTGGCGGGTCGATCCGGGTTCGGTGCGGGCGACGACGAAGCACCAGTCGGCCTCGTGCGCGAGTGAGGTCCACACCTTCTGTCCGGTGACGACCCAGTCGTCGCCGTCGCGTTCGGCGCGGGTCCGTACGTTGGCCAGGTCGGAGCCGGCGTCCGGCTCCGAGTAGCCCTGGCACCACTGCTCCTCGACGGTGACGATCCTCGGCAGGAAGCGCTCGCGCTGTTCGGGGGTGCCGAAGGCGATGAGGGTGGGTCCCAGGAGCTGTTCGCCGATGTGGCTGACGCGGGCGGGGGCGTCGGCGAGGGCGTACTCCTCGTGGAAGGCGACCTGCTGCCGCAGGGTCGCGCCCCGTCCGCCGTACTCCTTGGGCCAGCCGACGCAGGTCCACCCGGCGGCGGCCATGTGCCTTTCCCAGGCAAGGCGTTCGGCGTGTGCCTCGTGTTCCCGTCCGGGGCCGCCGCGCCCGCGCAGGGCGGCGAACTCGCCCGTGAGGTTGGCGCGCAGCCAGCCGCGGACCTCTCTGCGGAACTCCTCGACGTCGCTCATGGCCGTACGTTAACCTACCAAACACTTGTTAGGGAAGGAGGGCGGATGTCCGCTGCCCGCACCACATCCACGGCACCGGTCCGCTACGAACGCCTCGGCCCGGTGGCCGTGGTCACGATGGACCGGCCCGACTACCGCAACGCCCAGAACTCCGCGATGACCTACGCCCTCGACCGCGCCTTCTACCGCGCGGCCGACGACGACGAGGTCAAGGTCGTCGTGCTCGCCGGAGCGGGGAAGCACTTCTCCGCCGGCCACGACATCGGCACCCCCGAGCGGGACGCCCACCTGCCCTTCGAACGGAAGGCGGGACTCTGGTGGGACCACTCGGACAAGCGGGGAGCGGAGAGCCGCTTCGCCCGCGAGTCCGAGGTCTACCTGGGCATGTGCCGACGCTGGCGCGAACTGCCCAAGCCCATGGTCGCGTCGGTGCAGGGCGCCTGCGTCGCGGGCGGCCTGATGCTCGCCTGGGTGTGCGACCTCATCGTCGCCGCCGAGGACGCGTTCTTCGCCGACCCGGTGGTGCGCATGGGCATCCCCGGCGTCGAGTACTTCGCCCACCCGTGGGTGATGCCGCCGCGGATCGCCAAGGAGTTCCTCTTCACCGGCGACCGGATGGACGCGCGGCGCGCCTACGAGGTCGGCATGGTCAACCGGGTCGTCCCGACCGGGGAACTCGCCGGACGCACCATGGAACTGGCCTCCAGGATCGCCGAGATGCCCCGTATGGGCCTGGCCCTGACCAAGCGCGCCGTCAACCAGGCCGAGGACCTCCAGGGCCTGCACACCGGCATGGACTCGGTCTTCGGCCTGCACCACCTCGCGCACGCGCACAACGCCGAGACCGCCCCCGACGCGCTGGGCGGCATGGACATAGCCTCGATGCGGCGACATTCCGGGGGACGACCCCCCTACCCCCGGGAGGCGGGAGCCTGATGGACCTCGACTTCTCCACGGCGGAGGACGCCTTCCGGGCCGAGGCCCGCGCCTGGCTCACCGCCCACGTGCCCGACACCCCCCTGCCCTCCCTGGAGACGGAGGAGGGCTTCGCGGCCCACCGGCTCTGGGAGCGGACCCTCTCCGACGACCGCTGGTCGGTGGTCTCCTGGCCCGAGGAGTACGGCGGCCGGGGCGCCTCGATCCTCCGGTGGCTGATCTTCGAGGAGGAGTACTACGCGGCCGGCGCCCCCGGCCGGGTCAGCCAGAACGGCATCAGCCTCCTCGCCCCCACCCTCTTCGAGCACGGCACCGACGAGCAGCGCGCCCGCATCCTGCCCTCCATGGCGAGCGGCGAGGTCATCTGGGCCCAGGCCTGGTCGGAGCCGGAGTCCGGCTCCGACCTCGCCTCGCTGCGCTCCACGGCCGAACGGACCGAGGGCGGCTGGCTGCTGCGCGGCCAGAAGACCTGGTCGTCCCGGGCGGCCTTCGCCGACCGCGCCTTCGGCCTGTTCCGCAGCGACCCCGACACCCCGAAGCCGCACCAGGGCCTGACGTACCTGATGTTCCCGCTGGACGCCGACGGGGTGACCGTACGCCCCATCGGGCGCCTCGACGGCAAGCCCGCCTTCGCCGAACTCTTCCTCGACGACGTGTTCGTCCCCGACGAGGACGTCATCGGCGCGCCCGGGCAGGGCTGGCGGGTCGCGATGAGCACCGCGGGCAACGAGCGCGGCCTCACCCTGCGCAGCCCCGGCCGGTTCACGGCCGCCGCCGAGCGGCTCACGGACCTGTGGCGGGAGACCGCCGATCCCTCCGACACCGCCCTGCGCGACCGGGTCGCCGACGCCGTCATCGGAGCCCGCGCCTACCGGTTGTTCGCGTACGCGGGCGCCTCCCGCATCGCCGCCGGGGGCTCGATCGGCGCCGAGTCCAGCCTCAACAAGGTCTTCTGGTCCGAACTCGACATCGCGCTCCACGAGACCGCCCTCGATCTGCTCGGCCCGTACGGCGAACTGTCCGACGGAGCCGCGGACGCGCCCGCGCACGGCGGCTGGGCCGAGGGCCACACCTTCTCCCTCGCCGGCCCCATCTACGCCGGCACCAACGAGATCCAGCGCGACATCATCGCCGAGCGCCTGCTCGGCCTCCCGAAGGGACGCCGGTGATGCGGTTCCTCCTCGACGACGAGCAGCGGGAGTTCGCCCGCTCCCTCGACGCCATGCTCACCGCGGCCGACGCCCCCGCGGTCGCACGGGCCTGGGCCGCCGGGGACACCGCGCCCGGCCGCGCGCTCTGGTCACGGCTCGCGGAGGCGGGCGTCTTCGCCCTCGCCGTCCCCGAGCGGCACGAAGGGCTCGGCCCGCTGCCCCTCGAACTGGCCGTCGCCTTCAGCGAGCTGGGCCGCCACGCCGTGCCCGGACCGGTGGTGGAGACGGTCGCCGCGGCGGCGCTCCTGGACCGGCTCGGCGACGACGCCTCCGCCGCCCTGCTGCCGCAGATCGCCTCGGGGAAGACGGTCGTCACCCTGTGCGTGCCGGCCGCCGGCAGCCCCTACGCCCTGGACGCGGACGCCGCCGACGCCGTGCTCGTCGTCGAGGGCGACACCGTGCGCCTGGCGGAGACGGCCGGTCCCGTCCAGCCCTCGGCCGACCCCGCGCGCCGGCTGGCCCGCCCCCTCGGCGGAACCGTCCTGGCGCGGGGCCCGGCGGTGGCCACCGCCGCCGCGCACGCCGCCGAGGTCGCCGCCCTGGCCACCGCCGCCCAGTCCCTGGGCCTCGGGCGGGCCCTTCTCGACCGGACCGTGGAGTACGTACGGCAGCGCACCCAGTTCGGGGTCGCCATCGGCTCCTTCCAGTCGGTGAAGCACCGCCTCGCCGACACGCTCATCGCCCTGGAGTTCGCCCGGCCCCTGCTCCACTCGGCCGCCCTGGCCCTCGCGGAGGGAGCGGACCACCGCTCCGCCGAGGTGGCCGCCGCGAAGGTCACGGCCGGCGAGGCCGCGTACGCCGCCGCCCGCACCGCCCTCCAGCTCCACGGGGCCGTCGGCTACACGGAGGAGCTGGACCTCGCGCTGTGGATCCGCAAGGCCCGGCCCCTCCGCGACGCCTGGGGCACCCCCGCGGCCTGCCGCGCCCGCGTCCTCGCGCCCGCCCCGGCCGCACAGCAGCCCCGTACCCGTGCGGCATCGAGAGGAGCGGAGGCATGAGGCTGACGGAGGAGCAGGAAGAACTGCGATCCGCTGTACGGGCCGCGCTCGGACGTCACGCGGGGGAGGCGGCCTGGCGGCCGCTGACCGAGCAGATCGGCGTCGCGGGGCTCGCCGTCCCCGAGGAGTACGGCGGCGCCGGGTACGGGGCCCGGGAGGTCCATGTGGTGATGGAGGAGCTGGGACGGGAGCTGAGCCCCGTCCCGTACCTCGGCTCCGCCGTACTGGTGGTACGGGCGCTGCTCGCCTCGGGCGACGGGGAGGCCTGCGCGCGGCTGCTGCCGGACCTGGCGTCGGGTGCCGTCGTGGGGGCTCTGGCCTGGGCCGAGCGCGGTTCCTGGGACCCGTCGGCGGTACGGGCCGAGGCGACGCGCGGGCCCGGCGGGACGTGGCGGATCACCGGGACCAAGGAGCACGTCCTCGACGGTGCGGGAGCCGGGGTCCTGCTCGTGGCGGCCCGTTCGGAAGCGGGGGTCTCGCTCTTCGAGGTGCCCGCGGACGGCGCGGGCGTCTCGCGCGAGGCGACCGTGACGATGGACTCCACCCGGGCGCAGGCGCGGGTGGTGCTCACGGAGGCGGAGGGCCGGCTCGTCGGGGCGGAGGGCTCGGGCGCCCGGGTGCTGGCTCACGTGCTCGACCTGGCCTGCGCGGCGCTCGCCGCCGAACAGGTCGGCGCCGCCTCGCGCTGCCTCGAACTCACGCTGGCCTACGCCCGGGAGCGGGTCCAGTTCGGCCGGGCCATCGGTTCCTTCCAGGCGGTCAAGCACCGCCTCGCCGACGCGTACGTCCTGGTGGAGTCGGCGCGCTCGGCCGCGCTCGGCGCCTCCTTCGCCGCGGACGACGGCACCCCGGAGCTGCCCCGCCTGGCGGCCGCCGCCAAGTCCGCCTGTTCGGAGGCGTTCTCGGCGGTGGCGGGCGAGATGATCCAGCTGCACGGCGGCATCGGCATCACCTGGGAGCACGACGCCCACCGCTACTTCAAGCGGGCGCACGGTTCCGCCCAGCTGTTCGGGCCCCCGGCCTGGCACCGGGTGCGCCTGGCGGCCGCACTGGGCCTGACGGCGGCGTGACCAGGGGGTGAGGGGGGGCGGGGGCGCCGGGATGCTCACGGCGCCCCGGCTTCCCACCCACGAGCGCTTGACCTCGACCAAACTTCAGGTTTTACGGTGATCTCACTGGCCACCACCCCCAGGGAGCACCGGACATGACCACCCCGCACCTCTCCGACGCCCAGCTCGCCACCCAGCCGGCCGCGTACTGGACCGGGCTCGCCTACGAGTCCCTCATCGCCTTCACGAGGGCACGGCAGGCCGAACACGGCTTCACCCAGCCTCAGTTCTGGCTGCTGCGCAACCTGTCCGCGAACGACATCTCGGCCGACGGGCACGGCATGACCGTCCCCGAGCTGCGCGAGGCGATGCGCTCCTACCTGCGGCCGGAGGACGACCTGACGACCGAGTCGCGGGCCCTCGTCGAGCGCGCATGGCTCCGCCTCGACGACGAGGGGCGGCTGTGGATCACCGAGGCCGGAGAGGCGGCTCGTGTCGACTTCAAGCGGCACGCCCCGGCGATCCGCGCGCGCATCCACGAGGGCATCGACGACGCCGACTACGTCACGGCCCTGAAGGTGCTCCGGCAGATGCTCCGGAACACCGGCCACCCCGTCGACTAGGGCCTGTCCAGCGCGTCGATGTGGGCGAGCACCCGGGCGGCGCCGTCCTCCGCGGCGATCCCGCGGGCGAGCTCGGCGGCGCGGCGGCGGAGGGCGGGCTCCGACACGCAGGCCGTGATCGCGTCGCCCAGGGCTTCGGCGGTCAGGTCCCGGAACGGCAGAGGACGGGGCGCCACCCCCAGCCCGTGCAGCCGGGCCGCCCAGAACGGCTGGTCGGCCATGACGGGGACGGGCACGGCGGGCACGCCCGCCCGCAGGCCGGCGCCGGTGGTGCCCGCCCCGGCGTGGTGGACGACGGCGGCGGTGCGCGGGAACAGCCAGTCGTGCGGCACGTCACCGATGGCCAGGACGTCGGAGCCCCGCCCGCTCAACCCGGCCCAGCCCGCCTGCACCACCGCCCGTACGCCCGCCCGCTTCACCGCCCCGGTCACCAGCTCGCCGAGCCGCTCCCCCTCCCCCGGCGCCATGCTGCCGAAGCCGAGGAACACCGGTGGCGGACCGGCCTGGAGGAAGTCGGCCAGAGCGGGTGGGGGTTGCCAGCCGTCCGGCCGCGCGGGCCACCAGTACCCCGCGACCCCGACCCCGGACGGCCAGTCCTCGGGGCGGGGCAGCACCAGGGGGCTGTAGCCGTGGAAGGCCGGCCGGATGTCCTCCGCGGCCGAGGGCGTGCCGGCGGGCAGCCCGAGGCGCTCGCGCAGCCGGGTCACGCCGCCCGCGAGGACCCCTTCGGCGCGCCTCAGTACGTCCTGGCCCGCGGCGAGGTTCCCCTCCGGGCCGGTGTCGTCGGTGCTCCGAGCGTTGGGCAGCGGGAACCGCCGGGTCGCGAAGGACGGCACGAGATAGGTGCCGACGACGGGAATGCCGGCCGCCTCGCCGGCCGTCCGGCTCAGCGGGGCGGGACCGTGGGCGGTGAGCAGCAGGTCGGCTCCGCCCGCCACCGCCTCGGCCACCCCATCGGCGAGCCCGTCCACGTACACCCTCGTCAGCGCCTGGGCCTCCTCCCGCGAACCCGCGCGGGCCCAGTCGCGGATCAGCTCCTGCGGGTCTCCGGGCACGGGCAGGTGCTCGAGACCGCACCCGCCGACGAGCGCGGCGAAGGAGGGGTGGGCGGCCACGGCCACCTGATGGCCCGCGTCGCGGAGGCGCCGCCCCAGTCCGGTGAAGGGCGCGACGTCGCCCCGGGATCCGGCGGTGATGATCACAATGCGCATGACGCGATTCTGCACCCGGACGGCACCGGCACGCCGGTGATCACCCCACCTGACCGAACGTCAGGACCGCCTTGCCGTGCAGGTCTCCGGCGGTCAGGGCGGCGACCGCGTCCGCCGCGTCCTCCCAGCCGCCGCGCCAGGTGATGCCCGGGTCCAGGGCCCCCTCGGCGACACGGCGGGCGAGCCAGCCGAGGTCGCGGTCGAGGCCGGCGCAGCCGAGCAGGAAGAAGGTCACGACGGACCGGTCGTGGCGGCCCTGGTCACCGAAGAGCGCCCCGAACGGGAAGTCCTCACCGGTACCCGCGGAGTGCCCGAGGGCGACCAGGGTGCCGCCTTCGCCGAGGGTGCCGTACGCATCCACCAGCAGCGGTCCGCCGACCAGGTCGACGACTCCGTCCACCGGCCGGGAGACCTCCTTCGGCGTCCCGACCACCTCGTGCGCCCCGAGGCTGCGGAGGAGTTCACCGTTGACGGCCGGGGAGCTCGTCGAGGCCACGACACGGGCGCCCGCGGCGCGGGCGAGCTGGACGGCGTACCGTCCGACACCGCCGGTGGCGCCGGTGATCAGGACGTCGCGGCCGAGGAGCGGGCCGAGGCGGTGCAGGGCGCGCAGGGCGCTCGCGCCGGCGACGGGGACGGTCGCGAGGGCGGCCGGGTCGGCCCCGGCGGGGGCGGCGCCCATCAGGGCGGTGTCGACCGCGCGGAGTTCGGCCCAGGCGCCGTCGGGCATCAGGGTCACCACGGGAGTGCCGACGGCGGGGCCGGATCCGTCCGCGGCGGCCCGTTCGACGACTCCGGCGGCGTCCCAGCCGAGGACCGAGCCCGTCGGTGCGGCACCGAGACCGAAGGTGATCTCACCGTGGTTGAGCGAGGTCGCCGTCACCCGGACCAGGGCCTGGTGGGGCGCGGGCCGGGGGTCGGGGGCGGTGCCGAGCCGGAGGCCGCCGGGGGCGGAGGGGTCGACGAGAAGGGCGCGCATGAGGAACCTCCAAGAATCTGCCACTCAGTGGCACAAGCCTATAGGTGGCGTTCGCCGCTCCGATACAGTGTGGACGATGAAGGCCGAAACCTCCCCCACGCTCCCGCTGCGCGAGCGCAAGAAGCTGCGCACCCGGCAGGCGCTGATCGACACCGCGCTGGAGCTGTTCGGCACTCAAGGCTTCGACGGAGTGACGCTGGACGCGCTCTGCGACGCGGCCGAGGTGTCGAAGCGGACCTTCTTCCGCTACTTCGACAGCAAGGAGGACGTCGCCATGGCTCCCGCACAGGACGTGTGGGTGGCCTTTCTGGACGTCCTGGAGACCTGCCCGGCCGACGGGCGGCCGCTCCTCACCCTGTTCGAGGACGCCCTCGCGGAGGCGATCGGCCGGATGCCGGCCGACGGATGGGCCGGGCTGGTCCTGGCCGGCCGGCGGCTCGCGGCCCTCACGCCCTCGATGGACGCGCACTGCCTCGCGTTCTGCGACCGCACCACGCGTACCGCGCTGGCCCTGGTCGACCGGCGCCTGGCCCTCCCGGGCCCCGACGGGCAACTGCGGGCCCGCCTGGCGCTCGACCTGCTGGTCGTGCTGTTCCACCGGGCCCTTGACTCCTGGGTGGCCCAGCCGTCCGGGCACACTCCCCAGGACCTCGTGCGCCGGCTCCGTGCCACGGCCGCCGAGCTGCCGTCGGTTCTCACCGCGCGGGCCGAGCCGCACGCCTGAGAGGACGTGCGGCTCGGCCGGGGCCTCACGAGGCGGCGGCCGCCCGTCGGAGGAGCCCGAGGTCCACGTCAGGGAGGCCCTGGACGACGGTCCTGCGCGGTGCCGGTGGGATGACGGCGTACGAGGGGACGGCCACGACCGCGCAGCCGGCCGCCTCCGCGGACGCGACGCCGGTCGGGGTGTCCTCGACCGCGACGCAACGGGCCGGATCGGCACCGAGGATGGTCAGGGCCGCCCGGTACGGGTCCGGGAACGGCTTGGTGCGCGGGGTCTCCCCCTCGGCGACGGACGTGGCGAAGCGGTGCCGCCCGAGGACGTCCAGGACGGTGTCCACGACCGGTCGCGGCGAGGCCGAGACCAGCGCCGTCGGCACCCCCGCGGCATGGAGCGCCGCGAGGAGTTCCACGGCGCCCGGCAGGGGGTCGACCCGCTCCCGGACCAGTTCCGTGAAGCGCCGTTCGAGGGACGGGCCGAGGCGCGACGGCTCGGCGCGGCCGGCCGCGCGGGCGGCGAGGTGTTCCGCGCAGTCCTCGACGGCCCGGCCCAGGACGGACGCGAGGTCCGCGTCGGTCAGGACGAGGCCGAGGCCGAGGGCCTCCTCCTCGACCGTCCGGAGCCAGAGCCGCTCGGTGTCGACGAGGGTGCCGTCCATGTCGAAAAGGACCGCTTGGAGTTCGGTGGGCACGGGAGCCTCCCCGGTGGTCGGGACGAAGGGGCGTCGGCTCACTCCTCGGTGGCTCCGAGGTCGGGCCTGTCGCGGAGGTGGACTCGGCGGGTCGTGGCGGCGTGGAGTTCGAGGACGGTGATCTCGTCGGTTCCGGCCCTGAGGACGGGGGCGGGGACGTACAGGCCGGCCTGGGGCCCCCGGGACCAGTAGCGGCCCAGCGGGAAGCCGTTGATCCAGGCCAGGCCCTTCGTCCAGCCGTCGAGGTGGAACTCGCCGCGGCGCGGGGCGTGCAGGTTCCACGGGGTGGGGCGGCCGGCCGCGGTCGGGCGGAGTGGTGCGTCCGCCGAGCGCGCGGGTCAGGCGAGCGGTCGGCACAGCAGGGCGTCGGGGACGCCGCCGTGGTTCCACTTCCAGGTGTAGGCGACGCCGGCGAGGTACTCACCGTCGGTGCACTGGCCCTTGTAGTTGCCGGGGGCCCAGTCGCTGGCGGTCGAGCCGCCGGTCGCCGGCCGGTTGTCGCCGCGGTCGAACCAGAGGACGCGGCCGGTGGTCGGCAGGGAGGCGGTGGCGGGAGCGCAGAGGAGGGCCGCCATGGCGTTGCCGCTGACGCTGTAGCCGACGGCGAAGGTGCGGTCGGGGCACTGGAGCTTGTTGTAGCCGCTCGCCCAGTCGCCGCCGGTCACGTACCGCTCGTCGGTGACGACGGTCCAGGCGCCGCTTCCCCGCGCCGGCTGTCCGGCGTCGGTACACAGGCCCCGGCCGCCGCTCCGGGCGAGGCCGGTCACGCGCTGGCCGTCCGGGCAGTTGCCCTTGCGGTTGCCCGGGGACCAGTCCGGCTTGGCGAGCATGGTGGTGGAGACGTTGTAGTCGGAGTGGTCGAGGTTGAGCATGTTCCAGCGGGTGGCCGGGGCGATGCGGCCGGTGCGGCCGGGGGCGTTGACGAGCTTGTTCCAGTCGGTGGCACGCCAGTCGCCCGCGTCCATGACACCGAGCCGTGCGCCGTTCGCGCTGTAGTTGACCATGGCCCAGTTGTCCTGGGGCGTGCCGTTCGCGTCCGTCCAGCCGACCAGGGGCCAGATGGCGAAGTCGGTGTCGTTCCTCACCAGGATGTCGGTGAAGTTCGTGAACCAGGCGCGTTCCCTGGCGTCGATGTCACCACGGCCGGCGGCACCGAACTCGCTGATCCACACGGGCGCGGTGAAGTGCTGGCCGGAGCGGGTGACGAACAGCGCCTGGTCGTCGACGACCTGGGCGAGCTGTGCGGGGGTGAACTCCTCGTACCGCGGGTCGTGGGTCTCGCCCGTGCCGGTGGCTCCGGTGTGGTTCGGGCCCGTGTAGCCGTAGAAGTGGGCGGCGTAGACGAGCTTGTCGGAGCGGATGAGGGTGTTGGAGAGGGTGGCGACGGGGGTGAGTGTCGGCCGGCCGTGCGGGGTGATGTCGGTGGGTATGCCCTGCCAGTTGATGCCCTCCATGATGACGAGCATGTCCGGGTTGGCCTGGAGGATCTTGTTCCCGGCCTCTTCCAGGGCCTTGTTGAGGTCGTGGTCGTTGCCCCAGCCCCAGTTGGGGTCGTTCCAGGTGTCGCGGCGGACCTCGTTGCGCAGGTCGGCTCCGACGACCCGCTTGTCGGCCTGGTAGCGCTTCGCCAGGAAGACCCAGTCGTCGATCCACTGCTGGGTCGACTGCCCGCTGTTCCAGCGCTCGTTGCCGTCGAGGCCGCAGCAGAAGCGGTAGCTGGTGGTGTGGTTGTTGAGGATGACGGCGAAGCCGTCCGCGGTGAGGGCCGCGACGACGGCGTCGAGCACCTGCAGCGGGGTCTTGCCCTTGAGCTGCGGGTTGGCGGTGACGGCCGAGTCCGGGACGACGCTCGTGTCGTGGACGAGGGCGTTGGCGAACGGCAGCCGGATGCTGTTCAGGCCCAGGGCGTGGAAGTCGGCCAGGATCTGGGCGATCGGCTTCCTGTCCAGGCCGAGCGGGATGTTGTGCGACATCTGCCTGGCCTGGTGGTTGGCGACGTCGCCGACGTCACCGCTGCCCTGCCAGGTGCCCTGCGCGCCGGCCCAGTTCCCGGACTTGAGCTTGAACCGGTCGCCGGCGGCGTCGACGACGTACCGGTCGCGGGTCGACAGCGGGGCGGTCCAGGAGGCGGCGAGCTGCGCACCGGTGAGCGCCGGGGGCGGTGCCGTCCCGGTGTCCGCCGCGGCGGTGTTCGGGGTGAGGGTGCCGAGGAGGAGGGCGGTCGAGGTGGCGAGTACGGCGGTCGCGCGTCGGAGCAGGGTGAAGCGGGGTGTCACGAGGGCTCCTTACGGGTGGGGGTGGGGGTGGGGGTGGGGGTGGGGGTGGGGGTGGGACGCCGAAACACGGGAGCAACATAGAGCAAATAAATAACTTCTTCCAGTATTGATTTGGGAGTTGGGGCCGCCCTACGCTCGGGCCCGCCTCCACGCCTTCCGGGACCTCTCGAACGCGACTCCGCCGCCGTCGTGTTGCGTCGTCCCGTCGTCAGGTGGCCCTGGATCCCTCCCAGTTCCTCACCACACCCCAGGGGTTCCTCCCGGACGCGGTCTCCCCCGCGGCGGCCCCTGAACCTTCCCTTCCGCGCCCACACACGACTCCCCTGGAACAGCCCATGGACGACAACGCCCGCGTACTCGTGATCGGCATCGACGGCGTACGCCTCGACCTGCTCCCCGAACTGGACACCCCCCACCTCGACGGGATCGCCCGCGCGGGCTTCCTGGCCCCCGTCGAGGTGGACTCCGTGACGCCCACGATGTCGGGCCCCTGCTGGACCACCATCGTCACCGGCGTCGGTGTCTCCAAGCACGGGGTCTGGGGCAACCGCCTCGACGGCAACCGCCTCGACGTCTTCCCCGACTTCACGACCCGCCTCGCGAACGACTGCGGACGCCGGACCTTCGCCGTCGGAGGCTGGGCACCGCTCTTCCTCGCCCAGCAGGGCGGCCCCCTGTTCGTCGCCCCGACCCGGCTCCGTTACATCGCTCCGCGCGAGGACACGCCCGACGCGTGGGAGGAGGTGGACGACCGGGTGACCGACGACGCGGAGCACCTCCTCGGCCTGGACGAGGACCTCCACGCCGGCTTCGTCTACCTCGGCGCCGTCGACGAGACGGCCCATTTCCTCGGCTGCGGCAAGGAGTACCGCCAGGCGATCGAGGCCGCGGACCGGCGCCTCGGCCGGCTCCTCACCGCCGTACGCGACCGCCCCGGGCACGGGGCGGAGCGGTGGACGGTCATCGTGGTCACGGACCACGGCCACCGCGACGAAGGGGGCCACGGGGGACGGAGCCCGGAGGAGCGCACCGCCTGGATCGCCGCGTGCGGCCCCGGCCTGGCCGCCGGCAGGGCCCCGTCCTCCCTCCACCACGCCGATGTCGCCGCGCACGTGTTCACGGCCCTCGGCATCGCCCCCGACCCCCACTGGACCCTGGACGGCACCCCCTTCACCGCCTGATCCTCCTGCGTGGCCCCCTGGGCACGCCCCTCGAAGCACCGGAACCGGGCCGCCCCTCGTGGGCGGTCCGGTTCGGCTTCTCGGTGTCCCGTGCTCAGCCGGGTCGCTTCGCCATGACGACCACGCCCGGGCCCGAGAACTCGTCCGCGGGGAGGCGGAGTTCGGCGACCGGCTGCAGACCCGCCTCCTCGATCAGGGCGACGAGTCGCTCCGGGCGCCACTGGTGGGTCGTCCAGCGGACGGGTACCCCTCCGTAGGCCTCGGTGCGCCGTACCTCCTCGTCGCCGACGTGGGTCGCGGTGATCAGGTGTCCGCCCGGCTTCAGGGCGCGCGCGAACATGGCGAGGACCTGCGGGAGGACCTCGCGCGGGAGGTTGAACAGCGACCACCAGCCGAGCACCCCGCCGAGGGACGCGTCGGCGAGGTCGAGCTCCGTGGCGGAGGCGACGCCGAAGCGGCATTCCGGGTGGAGCCGGCGTGCGTTCTCGATCATGCGGGGGGAGAGGTCGACCCCGGAGACGTCGAGTCCGCGCTCGGCGAGGTACGCGGTCACCGTCCCGGGCCCGCAGCCGACGTCGAGGACCGGCCCCGACGAGCCCACGGTGTCGGCGAAGGCGTCGATCGACGCCTTGAGCCAGGGATGGCGACGGATGTCGCCCATCCCCGTCGTGATCACCATGTCTGCGTACGTGTCGGCCACGTGGTCGTACGAGGCGCGGACCACGTCGAGATCCGCCGGTCGGTCAATACGGTGAGCGCTCATCGGCCCATCCTAGGAGCGCCCGGCCGACCCCCGGGGAGCCCTTCTCCCCGGGTGCGGATACGGCCAAGGGGAAGGACACGCTCCCTTAGCGCGGACGCAGGTCCCCGAAAGGCGTGCGGGGCCTGTCCCGGAGCGGGATCCGGCGGGGTCCGCGAGTCCGCTGTCGCGCAAGGATCGTCCCGCCGTCATCGTGCGGTCACACTGTCATCGTCGCCCCATCAAACTCGGGCGTTGCACGATGGCCGGAAACCATAGGAATCAACGCCCGTCTCCCCCACCTGCGTTGATCACTTCTTTCGCTCCTCACATACTGCGCTGACCGGTCGACGGGCGCCTTCGGGGCCCTGGCCGGAATCGACCATTCGACCTCATCCCAAGCTCCTGGGGGAGACTTGCGCGCACACGTGCAGAGAGCACGCGCCTTCACCGTCGCAGCGGCCACATCGGTGGCCCTCGTCGCAGGCATGACCGGCCCCGCGACGGCGATCGCCGCGAACGCGGCGGCCACACCCGGCACCACCGCACGCTCCGGCGGCACCCAGCGGATCCCGCTCGTCACGGGCGACCGCGTCGTGGTGGACGCCAAGGGCCGGATGGTGGGCTTCGAGTCCGCCAAGGGCCGCGAGCACATACCCGTACAGGTGCAGCGCACCGGAGACCACACGCTCGTGGTCCCCGCCGACGCGCGTGCCCTGATCTCCTCGGGCCGCCTCGACCAGCGGCTCTTCGACCTCGACGTGCTCACCGATCCGCGGCTCCGCAGGAGCCACCGTGACGGTCTCAAGCTGATCGTGCGGTACGCGGGGGGTGCCGGCGCCGCCCGCGCCGAGGTACGCGCCGCCGGCGACACCCAGCTCCGGAGGACGTTCCCGACGCTCGGCGCCGACGCCATCCGTACGTCCCAGGAGGACGTGGCCCGGGTCTGGGAGGCGCTGACCAACCCGCAGAGCAGCGGCCTGCGCGCCACCGCCTCCGGCATCGACAAGGTGTGGCTGGACGGGGTGCGCGGCGCGAGCCTCGACCGCAGTGTCCCGCAGATCGGCGCCGACAAGGCGTGGGAGTCCGGCTACGACGGCTCGGGCGTGAAGATCGCCGTCCTCGACACCGGCGTCGACAGGACCCACGACGACCTGAAGACCCAGGTCGTGGGTGAGAAGAACTTCTCCGCCTCCGCCGACGCCGTGGACCGCGTCGGGCACGGCACGCACGTCGCGTCGATCGCCGTCGGCACCGGCGCCAAGTCCGGCGGCCGGTACAAGGGCGTCGCCCCCGGCGCCAAGGTGATCAGCGGAAAGGTCCTCGACGACGAGGGATTCGGCGACGACTCCGCCGTCATCGCGGGCATGGAGTGGGCCGCCGCCGAAGGCGCGGACGTCGTCAACCTCAGCCTCGGCGGCCCCGACAGCCCCGGCGTCGACCCGCTGGAGGCGACGGTCGACAGGCTGACCGCCGAGAAGGGCATCCTGTTCGCCATCGCGGCGGGCAACGAGGGCGAGACCGGCCCGTCGTCCGTGGGTTCCCCGGGCAGCGCGGACTCCGCGCTGACCGTCGGTGCCGTCGACCGGAACGACCGGCTGGCCCCCTTCTCCAGCACCGGTCCGCGCGCCGGCGACGGCGCCGTCAAGCCGGACGTGACCGCACCGGGCGTCGCCATCACCGCGGCCGCCGCGGCCGGCAGCGCGATCGACACGCGCCCCGGCACGCCGCACCCCGCGCCGGGCTACCTCGCGATCGACGGCACCTCGATGGCGACCCCGCACGTCGCGGGCGCCGCCGCGATCCTGAAGCAGCGCCACCCCGAGTGGAAGTCCGCCGAGCTCAAGGGCGCGCTGACCGGCTCCGCCAAGGGCGGCGCCTACACCGCCTTCCAGCAGGGGTCGGGCCGCATCCAGGTCGACAAGGCGCTCACCCAGAGCGTCGTCGCCGAGCCGGTGTCGCTGAACTACGGCACGGCGCTCTGGCCGCACACCGACGACAAGCCCGTCACCAAGAAGCTCTCCTACCGCAACCTCGGGACCACTGACGTCACCCTCGACCTCTCGGTGTCCACCGTGGATGCGGAGGGCAAGCCGGCCCCGGCCGGGTTCTTCGCGCTCGGCGCCTCGAAGGTGACCGTGCCCGCGGGCGGGACGGCCGAGGTCGACCTGATCGCCGACACGAGCGTCGGTGACGCCGACGGCACCTACTCGGGCTACGTCACCGCCACCGGCGCGGGCCAGTCCGTCCGTACGGCCGCGGTGGCCGTCCGGGAGGCGGAGTCGTACGACCTCACCGTCCGCACCCTCGGCCGTGACGGCGCCGACGCCCAGAACTACGCCACCACCCTGACCGGCGTCGGCGGACCCGCGGCGAACTTCCAGGCCCGTGTCGACAACGAGCCGGGCGCCCGGACGATCCGGGTGCCCAAGGGCTCGTACACCCTGAACACGGCCGTCTACCAGGACCCGTCGGACTACACGGCGGGCACCGACTGGATCGCCCAGCCGAAGCTGGAGATCACCGGCGACACCACGGTCGTCTCCGACGCGCGCACCACCAAGCCGGTGGACCTGACCGTGCCCGGCATCGACAAGGCCGACTACGCGGGCACGTACTACGAGGTCGCGACGACCGGCATCGGCCGCGTCGGCAACGGCTGGGTCCTGCGGGGCTTCACCGGCTTCCGCACCGCGCACATGGGGCCGGCCGTCACCGACGGCTCCCTCCTGCAGACCTGGGACGCGCACTTCGTGAAGGACGCCACCAGCCAGTACTCGGTGGCCTTCGGCGGAAAGACGAACACGGTCGCGACCGGCTACACCAAGCACGTGAAGGCGACCGAACTGGCGACCCTCAAGGTCGGTCTGGGCGCCTCCGCGCCCGGCAAGACGGCGCTCGCCTCCCCGTACGCCCACCTGCCGGGCGCGCCGGAGGGCAACGGCTTCTCCGCGCCGCAGCCGGCGCCGGGCACGCGCACCTTCTACGTCTCCACCGGAGACGGCGCCACGTGGCTCACCCGGTACAACCAGCTGGGCGACAAGGACCAGTGGGGCTACCCGGCCTTCGAGGGCGCCTGGGAGATGGTCAAGCCGAAGCGCTACGAGGCCGGCCGGACGTACCGCGAGACCTTCGGCACGGGCGTCATGGGCCCGCTCCTCGGTGAGGGCATGGGCGTCTTGCGTACGGTCGACCCGGTGACGGGCCTGCAGCAGATCGTCGGCGCCGTACCGCTCGCCTCCGACGGCGAGGGTCACGCCGGGACCGTCCCGTACTCCTCGTCCACCTCGACGCTGTACCGCGACGGGGTGAAGGTCGCCGAGAGCACCGACCCGCTGAGCGGATACGAGCCGTTCGCGGTCGACGCCGCCGACGCCGAGTACCGGCTGACGGCCTCCGTGGAGCGTCCGTCGCAGGCCTCCTCGGTCTCCACGCGGATCGAGGCCGGCTTCACGTTCCGTTCGAAGCAGGTCGCGGCCACCACGGCGCTGCCGGTGTCCACGGTCCGCTTCGCGGCCCCCGTCGACCTCTCGTCGCGCGTCCCGGAGCGCGCGCAGGTCCTCGTCCCGGTGACCGTGCAGGGCGCGGCGGCCGGTACGAACCTGAAGTCGCTCGCCGTGTCGGTGAGCTACGACGGCGGCGCGACCTGGCAGTCCGTGAAGGTCGTGGGCGGCCTCATCTCCGTGAAGAGCCCGGCGAAGGACAGCGGCATCTCCTTCTCGGCCAAGGTCACGGACAAGCAGGGCAACACGTCGACGCTGACCATCCACAACGCGTGGCTCGGCAAGTGACGCCACCCCGTTGACCGATCATGCCTGACGCGGCGTCACCACCTCCGGTGGTGGCGCCGCTCAGTCGTGGGAGGGCCGGCCGGCCGGGTCGCCGAGGACCCGGACGGCTTCCACGATCAGGTCCCAGAATCCGTCCGCATCGACCTCCATGCCGACCTCGGTGTCGGCGGGGCGGCCGGTCACCCCGTGCAGGTCCACCAGCGTCGCGCCGCGGGTGTGCGTGCCGTCGAGCTCCACCGTCACGGCCGCCCGTACCAGGCTGACCAGTGCCGGGTTGATCAGGTGGGCGACGGTGAGCGGGTCGTGCAGCGGGGGCGCCTCGAAGCCGTACACCTCGCGGTACGTGGACGCGAAGTAGGTGAGGAGGTCGACGCAGAGCCCGCTGAGCGGGGTGCCGAGCGCGGCGATCCGGGCGACGACCTCGGCGGTGGCCCGCACCTGGTGGGTGGCGTTGAGGCCGAACATCGTCACCGGCAGACCGCTGCGGAAGACGATGTCCGCCGCCTCCGGATCGCAGAGGATGTTGAACTCGGCCGCGGGCGTGGTGTTGCCGCGCTCCGTCGAGCCGCCCATGAGCACGATCCGCTCGATCCGCCCGGCGAGCTCGGGGTGGGCGAGCAGGAGGACCGCGATGTTGGTGAGCGGACCGGTCGGGACGAGCGTGACCGGTGCCGGGTGGGCGAGCAGGGTGTCCCTGATGAGGGTGAGGGCGTCGCGCGGGTCCTGCGGCACGTCCGGCTCGCCCTCACCGAAGCCGGGCCCGTCGAGGCCGGAGTCGCCGTGGATGTTCTCGGCGATCCGGCGCGGCCCGTGCAGCGGGCGGTCACGGCCCGCCGCGACCGGGACGCCCTTGATGCCGGCCACCGAGCAGACCCGGCGGGCGTTGAGCGTGGTCTTCTCCAGCGTCTGGTTGCCGGCGACGGTGGTGATCGCGAGCAGTTCGATCGCCGGGTGCGCGGCGGCCAACAGGATGTTGAAGGCGTCGTCGTGACCGGGATCGCAGTCGAGAATCACGGGAACCGGCATGCTCTCACCGTCCCACATCCGGCCCGGGGAACGAAGGACCCGCGAGCGAAGAGCCCGCGGACGCACGCGACGGGCCGCGGCGGAACGGGCGGGGACGGCTGCCCGAGGCACGTGGGTACGCCTCTCAACTCCCTTGGGCCACAGCCCTCTTGGACGGAACCCGCCCGTCCGGGCGCACGGGCGTTCTAGCGTGCTCGGCATGACCTCGCTCAGGTACTGGCGAGCACCGTCGCTCGCCCTCGCGGCCCTGCTGCTGCTCCTCCCCCGATCCGCCGAGGCACAGGCCCCCGTGGAGTCCGCCGCCTCCGCGTCGGCCGCGACACCGGACCGCCCCTCCTACGACGTGTCGCTGCGCGCCGACGCCGACGGCTCGCACTGGACCGGCCGTCAGACGGTCTCGTTCCGCAACGCCTCCCGCACTCCCCTGCGGTCGGTGGACGTACGGCTCTGGGGCAACGGCACGGACGGCTGCGGAGCCCCGGGCGAGCCGTCCCCGGTCCGGGTGAGCGGGGTCGCCGGAGGCGCGCCTCGACCGCTCGCCGTCGGCTGCTCCGCGCTGACGATCGACCTGCCCGCGCCGCTGCCGTACCAGGCGCGTGCGAGCGTCTCCTTCGACCTGGCGATCACCGTGCCGGACCGGGTCCACCGCTTCGGCCGGGACGGCGCGTACCGCTATCTCGGCAACGCGCTGCCGCTGCTGTCCGTACGCGACGCGCGGGGCCGGCACCTCGACCCGGACGTGGGCTTCGGCGAGAGCTTCTACACCCTGGCGGGTGACTTCCGGGTCGTGCTCGACCACCCGGACACGCTGGTCGTCCCGGCGACGGGCACCACGACCCGGCACGCGGGCGCGCCCGGGCGCACGGTCAGCAGCAGTGTCGCGCACGGGGTGCGGGACTTCGCCTGGGCGGCGGGGCCCTTCCGGTCGAGGACGGTGACCACGCCCGGCGGAGTACGGCTGAACGCGTACTGGACGGCCACGACCTCTCCCGAGGGCGTCGCCGTCGACCTGAAGGACGCCGTCGGCTCGGTCGACGCGTTCGGGAGGCGGTTCGGGCGCTACCCGTACGGCGAACTCGACCTCGTCATGAGTGACGCCCTCGACGACTTCGGCAGCATGGAGTTCCCCGGCCTCGTCCTGCTGTGGACCGAGCCCGAGGGGTCGGCGGTCGTGCACGAGATCGCCCACCAGTGGTTCTACGGCATCGTCGGCAACGACCAGTTCTCGGCGCCCTGGCTGGACGAGTCCTTCGCCCAGTACGCCAACCAGTCGTACTACCGGGACGACGCCGCCGGCTGCTGGGAGGACCAGGGCGAGTGGCCCAGCGACACGGCCGCCCTCACCCGGGACATGGGCTACTACGCGGACGGTCGCCGTTCGGAGTACGTCCGCGTCGTCTACATGCGCGGCGCCTGCGCCCTGCACGACCTGGAGCGCGTCCTGGGCGGCCCGGCCATGGCGGCCGTGCTGCGCGGCCATGTGCGGGACCACTGGCTCGGGGTCGCCAGCACCGCGGACTTCAAGCGCGCGGCCCAGGCGGCGACGGCGAAGGACCTCGGCCCGTTCTGGACGGAGCACAGGATCTTCTGACGACGCGCTCGACGCCGGATCCTCCGACGACGCGACGGACGCCGGGCCTTCCGACGACGCGACGGACGCCGGGCCTTCGGGGGGAGCGGCCGGCGCCGGGCGACCGCACGAGCGGCCTCGCCCGGCGCCGGTTCCCTGTCAGGCGTCCCAGGTGACCGGGAGGCTCTTCACCCCGTAGATGTCCGCGGTCTCCGGTCGCAGGGCGACCTCCTCGGCCGGGACGGCCAGGCGCAGCGTGGGGAAGCGCCTGAACAGCGCCGCGAACGCGACCCGCATCTCGACGCGGGCCAGTTGCGCCCCCAGGCACAGGTGGATGCCGTGGCCGAAGGCCAGGTGACCGCCCGCGTCCCGCCGGAGGTCCAGCTCGTGCGGGTCGGCGAAGCGCTCGGGGTCGCGGTTGGCGGTGTTGTACGACAGGACGACCGTCGTGCCGGCCTCGATGGTCTGGCCACCGACCTCGACGTCCTCCAGCGCCGTCCGCATGAAGGACTTGGCGACGCTCAGGTACCGCAGCAGCTCCTCCACGGCGCGGTCGGTGAGCGCGGGATCGGCGCGCAGCGCGTCGAGCTGCTCCGGGTTCCGCAGGAGGGCGAAGACGCCGAGCGACAGCATGTTGGCGGTGGTGTCGAACCCGGCGGCCAGCAGGATCAGGCTGATCCCCCTCAGCTCCTCGTCGGTCAGATCACTGTCCGTGAGTTCGCTGAGCACGTCGTCGGTGGGGTTCGCGCGCTTGGCGGCCACGAGCCGGGCGAGGTACTCCTGGGTGGCGGTGTAGGCCGCGATCAGGTCCTCGTCGCTCGTCTCCCCGCCCATGAACGTGTCGATCTGCTCCTGGAAGGAGTCCCGGTCCTCGTACGGCACCCCGAGGATCTCGCAGATGATGATGGTGGGGATGGGCTTGGCGAACGCGGTCACCAGGTCCGCCGACGGCCCGGCCTCCTCCATGGCGTCCAGACAGTCGGCGGTGATCTGCTCGACGCGCTCGGCGAGCAGCCGCATCCGCCGTGCGGTGAACTTGCCGACGAGCGGCTTCCGGTAGCGCCCGTGGTCCGGTTCGTCCATGAGGAGGAACTCGCCGGGCGGGGCCGGCGGCAGCTCGAAGTCGACCACGTTCATGAGGTCCTTGCGCGAGCTGAACCGCGGGTCGGCCAGGACCGACCTGACCAGGTCGTACCCGGTGATGAGCCAGCCCGGCTTCCCGCCGGGGTGGGTGTAACGGCTGATCGGGCCGTGCTCACGGGCCTCGATCAGCTCCGCCGGCGGGTCGAAGGGGCATCCGGACGGACGCTCGGTCGGCAGGGTGGTGACGGTGTGGACGGACTCGCTCATGGCCATTCCCTCGTTCTCGCGGCAGCAGGTGTTCGACGCATCCCGAAAGCTACGTTGCGTTCAGGGTTCCGTCAATGATCAAAAAGCCATATCCCCAGCTAGTAGCCGATAAATTGATGCAATGACCCTGCGCCTTAACGCAACATCCCGTTGCAATGGATCTCTGTGGACGCTCCCGTCGGGAGCCATCCGACCGTCTGATGCTCCACCGCAGGGGCTCTTGACCTCGGTGAGGGCAGGCGACTAATTTGCAGCCTCGACCCATGACGACCGAGAGGAGGCGACCGGCGGATGAACACCAGCTCCGACCTGAGTCGCCTCGCCCACACCACGGTCTGGGTTCCGGGTCGTATCGCCCACGGCTGCTGACGACGCCGTTCTCCTGTGCCCGTCCGCGGCACATCGCGGGTCTCCCTTCACCACGTCCCGGCACGCCGCTGTCGCGTGCCGTTCCGCGCCCCCGTTCTCTCACCTGGCGCGTCTGAACACAGAAAGCTGCCCGACATTGGCGAACATGAGGAATCGACCCATCGCGCACCGAATCGAGGGCCCGTCATGGTAGCGGCGCGTATCACCGTCAACGGAGAAGAAGCACCCCTCTCACCGGCCGCTCCCCACACCACGGTCCTGGACTTCCTGCGCGAGCGGGGGCTCACCGGCACCAAGGAGGGCTGCGCCGAGGGCGAGTGCGGCGCCTGCTCGGTCCTGGTGGCCCGCCCCGGGGTGAACAAGCCCACCGACTGGGTGGCGGTCAACGCCTGCCTGGTGCCGGTCGCGGCGCTCGACGGTCAGGAGATCGTCACCTCCGAGGGCCTCGCCACCGCCGGCGCCCCCGGCACGCCGCCCGCCCTGCACCCCGTGCAGGAGGAGATGGCGGTCCGCGGCGGATCCCAATGCGGTTACTGCACACCGGGGTTCGTCTGCAGCATGGCGGCCGAGTACTACCGGCCCGACCGCTGCGCCCACGCGGACGCCGACGCCGGCAGCGACGCCGAGCACGGTCCGAACGGTTTCGATCTGCACGCCCTGAGCGGCAACCTGTGCCGCTGTACGGGCTACCGCCCCATCCGCGACGCCGCCTTCGCCGTCGGCGCACCCGCCGAGGAGGACCCGCTCGCGCGGCGCCGCGACCAGGCCCCGCCCGCACCGGTCGCCACCGAGTACGCCCAGGACGACAGCGTGTTCCTCCGGAAGGCCACCCTGGCCGAGACGCTGCTGCTGCTGCGCGAACGGCCCGACGCCGTGGTCGTCGCCGGTTCCACCGACTGGGGCGTCGAGGTGAACATCCGCTCGCGACGGGCCGGTTGCGTGGTCGCCGTCGACCGCCTCCCCGAACTCCGGCAGCTGCGCGTCGCGTCCGACTCCATCGAGATCGGGGCGGCCCTGACGCTCACCGAGATCGAGCGCCGTCTCGACGGCGACGTCCCGCTCCTGGCCGAGCTGTTCCCCCAGTTCGCCTCCCGGCTCATCCGCAACGGCGCGACCCTCGGCGGCAATCTGGGGACCGGCTCCCCCATCGGCGACAGCCCGCCGGCCCTGCTCGCGCTCGACGCGTCGGTGCTGCTCGCCGACGCCGACGGTGAGCGCGAGGTCCCCCTCGCGGACTACTTCACCGGCTACCGGCAGAGCGTGCGCCGTCCCGGCGAGCTGATCCGCGCGGTGCGGGTCCCGCTGCCGCTCGCGCCCGTCGTGGCCTTCCACAAGATCGCCAAGCGGCGCTTCGACGACATCTCCAGCGTGGCGGTCGCGTTCGCGCTCGACGTCGAGGACGGCATCGTCCGCAGGGCGCGCATCGGCCTGGGCGGAGTCGCCGCCACCCCCATCCGTGCGCTCGCCACCGAGGCGGCCCTGGAGGGCAGGCCGTGGACGGCGGAGACCGTCGAGGCCGTGGCGCCGCTGCTGCGGGACGAGGGCACCCCGATGGACGACCACCGGGCGAGTGCCGCCTACCGGTCCGCGATGCTCGGCCGGAGCCTGCTGAAGCTGTACACACGAACCACCGAGGCGGTCTCGTCATGAGCCAGTTGTCCGAACGCCCCGAGAAGTCCGTCGTCGGCCTCTCGGTGCCGCACGAGAGCGCTGCCCAGCACGTCACCGGCACCGCGCTCTACACCGACGACCTCGTGCACCGCACCAAGGACGTGCTGCACGCCTACCCGGTCCAGGTCATGAAGGCCCACGGCAGGATCACCGCACTGCGCACCGGACCCGCGCTCGACGTGCCCGGTGTCGTGCGGGTGCTGACCGGCGCCGACGTGCCCGGCGTCAACGACGCCGGGATGAAGCACGACGAGCCGCTCTTCCCCGACGAGGTCATGTTCCACGGGCACGCGGTCGCGTGGGTGCTCGGCGAGACGCTGGAGGCGGCCCGCCTCGGCGCGGCGGCCGTCGAGGTGGAACTCGACGAACGCCCCTCCCTGATCACCCTGCAGGAGGCCATCGCCGCGGGCAGCTTCCACGGCGCCCGTCCGGTGATGGAGACCGGCGACGTCGACGCGGGATTCGCCGACTCCGCGCATGTGTTCACCGGCGAGTTGCAGTTCTCCGACCAAGAGCACTTCTACCTGGAGACGCACGCGGCGCTGGCCTGCATCGACGAGGCCGGGCAGGTGTTCGTCCAGAGCAGCACCCAGCATCCGTCCGAGACGCAGGAGATCGTCGCCCACGTGCTCGGCCTGCACAGTCACGAGGTGACCGTGCAGTG
This sequence comes from Streptomyces tanashiensis, assembly GCF_014648895.1. Taxonomy (GTDB): domain Bacteria; phylum Actinomycetota; class Actinomycetes; order Streptomycetales; family Streptomycetaceae; genus Streptomyces; species Streptomyces tanashiensis. Next base: position 396,454 of record NZ_BMRZ01000004.1, on the reverse strand, counting down.
CCTGCGGATGGGCGGCGGCTTCGGCGGCAAGGAGATGCAGCCGCACGGGTTCGCGGCCGTCGCCGCGCTCGGCGCCCGGCTGACCGGACGGCCGGTCCGCGTCCGGCTCAACCGGACCCAGGACCTGACCATGTCCGGCAAGCGGCACGGCTTCCACGCCCGGTGGAAGATCGGCTTCGACCCCGAGGGGCGCATCCAGGCCCTCGACGCCACCCTGACGGCGGACGGCGGCTGGAGCCTGGACCTGTCCGAGCCGGTGGTGGCCCGCGCGCTGTGCCACATCGACAACACGTACTGGCTTCCCCACGCCCGCATCACCGGTCGCGTCGCCAGGACCAACAAGGTGTCCAACACCGCCTTCCGCGGCTTCGGCGGACCCCAGGGCATGCTCGTGATCGAGGACATCATGGGCCGGTGCGCGCCGCTGCTCGGACTGGATCCGGCGGAGCTGCGGGAGCGCAACTTCTACCGCCGGGGCCAGTCGACGCCGTACGGACAGCCGGTCGTCCAGCCGGAGCGGATCTCCGCCGTCTGGGAGCAGGTCAAGGAGAGCGGCGGCATCGCCGGTCGCCGGCGCGAGATCGCCGCCTTCAACGCCGCGCACCCGCACACGAAGCGGGCCCTGGCGATGACCGGACTCAAGTTCGGCATCTCCTTCAACCTCACCGCCTTCAACCAGGGCGGCGCGCTGGTGCTGATCTACAAGGACGGATCCGTCCTGATCAACCACGGCGGCACCGAGATGGGCCAGGGCCTGCACACCAAGATGCTCCAGGTGGCCGCGACCACGCTGGGCATCCCGCCGCACAAGGTGCGGCTGGCCCCGACGCGTACCGACAAGGTGCCCAACACCTCCGCCACCGCCGCCAGCGCGGGAACGGACCTCAACGGCGCGGCGGTGAAGAACGCCTGCGAGCAGTTGCGCGAGCGACTGCTCCAGGTGGCCGCGACCCGGCTCGGGGTGAACGCCTCGGACGTACGCATCGTCGAGGGCGTCGCGCGCGGCCTGGGCAGCGCCGAGGAGCTGTCCTGGGACGACCTCGTGCGCACCGCGTACCTCCAGCGCGTCCAGCTGTCGGCGGCCGGCTTCTACCGGACCGAGGGGCTGCACTGGGACGCGAAGACCTTCCACGGCTCGCCTTTCAAGTACTTCGCCCACGGCGCCGCCGCGGCCGAGGTGGAGGTGGACGGCTTCACCGGCGCGTACCGCATCCGGCGGGTGGACATCGTGCACGACGTCGGCGACAGCCTCTCCCCGCTGATCGACATCGGTCAGGTCGAGGGCGGTTTCGTGCAGGGCGCGGGCTGGCTGACCCTGGAGGACCTGCGCTGGGACGCCACGGACGGTCCGCACCGCGGCCGTCTCCTCACCCAGGCGGCGAGCACCTACAAGCTGCCGAGCTTCTCGGAGATGCCGGAGGAGTTCCACGTCACGCTGCTCGAGAACGCGGGCGAGGAGGGCGCGGTCTACGGGTCCAAGGCGGTGGGCGAGCCGCCGCTGATGCTGGCCTTCTCCGTACGGGAGGCGCTGCGGCAGGCCGCCGCCGCGTTCGGGCCGGGCGGGATCAGCGTCGAACTGGCCTCGCCCGCGACGCCGGAGGCGGTGTACTGGGCGATCGAGGCGGCGCGCCGGGGCGGCGACGCCTCCACCGTCGGGGCCGGTGCGGAAGCGCTGAGCGGTGCCTGACATGACGTGGTTCGCCGCGGTCGCGCGGCTGCGGGCACGCCGGGAGCCCGGCGTGCTCGTGACCGTCGCGACCGTGCGCGGCCACGCCCCGCGCGACGCCGGCGCGAAACTCGTGGTGGGACGGACCGAGACCTGGGGCTCGATCGGCGGCGGCAACGTGGAGGCCGTCGCGATCGACCGGGCCCGCGAGATGATCGCCGCGGCCGAGCCGCGGCCGGAGCTGATCGATTTCGCCCTCAACGAGAAGGTCACCAACCGGCACGGTGTGCAGTGCTGCGGCGGCACGGTGTCCGTGCTGCTGGAACCGCTGCCGGTGGTGCGGGCGGTGGCGATCTTCGGCGTCGGGCACGTCGGCCTCGAACTGGCGCGCATCCTGGCCCGTCAGGACCTCGATCTCCATCTGATCGACAGCCGCTCCGACACCCTCGCCGAGGAGCGGCTGGGTGTGCTCGCGGACGCGGTGGCGCAGGTGCGGGTGCACCACACGCCGCTGCTGCCCGAGGAGGTCCTGGAGGAGCTGCCGCTCGGCACCCACGTCCTGATCATGACCCATGATCACGCCGAGGACGCCGCGCTGTGCGACGCCGCCCTGCGCGCGAACCATCTGGGCTCCGTCGGGCTGATCGGGTCGGCGGCCAAGTGGGCGAGGTTCCGCAAGCGCCTCGCCACCGAGGGCGGTCACGACGAGGCCGTCATCGACCGGATCAAGACCCCGATCGGTCTGGCCGACATCACGGGCAAGGAGCCCGCGACGATCGCGGTCAGCGTCGCCGCGGATCTGCTGCGCACCTTCGAGTCCACCTTCGAATGACGGGAATCGATATCACTTTACTCGCTTCATTCGGTATCGAATGAAGCGAAAACCATTGACGAAGCATGCGAACTATCAAATGATGCCGTTCGACGCCCCAGCGAACGATCGGTGCACATCATGCTTCGCAGAACAACGGCCGCCCTGGCCGGTTCCGTCGCCGCCCTCTCCCTCCTCGTCACCGCCTGCGGAGGGGCCGGCCCGGACACCACCCCGAGCAAGGCGACGACGGGGAAGGTGACCTTCTGGTCCTTCCTCAAGGGTTCGGACCACGTGGCCGAGGCCTTCAACCGCAGTCACCCGGACATACAGGTGACCTTCGAGAACGTCCCGTCGAACCAGGAGTACTACTCCAAGCTCACCAACGCGGTGAAGGCCGGCACCGCCCCGGACGTCGCGGTCGTCGAGTACCCGCACCTGCCCGAGTTCGCGACCCAGGGCAAGATCGAGGATCTGAGCGGAACGCTCGGGCCCGTGGTGAAGGAACGGTTCCCCGAGGCGGTGCGGCAGCTTGTCGACCTCGGCGGCAGGACCTGGGGGGTCCCGCGCGACGTGGCCCCCCTGCTGCTCATGTACCGCAAGGACTTCTTCACCCGGCACAAGATCGCCGTGCCCACCACGTGGGACGCCTACCGGACCATGACCGAGCAGGTGAGGAAGGCCGACCCGGACGCCCGCGGCGGAGTCCTCTTCACCGACAACCCCGGACTGCTGACCGCGCTCTCCTGGCAGGCCGGAGCGAAGTGGTTCGACGCCGGCCAGGACTCCTGGCAGGTCACCCTCGACGACGGCCCCTCGAAGAGGACCGCCGCCTACTGGGGCGACCTCGCCCGCGAGGACCTCGTCCGCTCCCTCAGCGCCGCCGACCCGTTCTGGACGAGCATCCAGAAGAACCGGACCGTCGCCTACGTCTGCGCGAGCTGGTGCGCCGGAGCCCACCAGGCCACCGTCCCCGACCAGAAGGGCAAGTGGGCCGTGGCGCCCGTCCCCACCTGGGACGGCAAGCCCGCCTCGGGCATGTACGGAGGCTCGTCCTTCGTGATCCCGAAGGGCTCCGGCAACAGCCGCGCAGCCGCCGAGTTCATCAAGTGGATCACCACCGACCCCGAGGGCATGAAGGCGTGGGTGTCCTCCGGCACCAGCAGCATGTTCCCCGCCGACCCGGCACTGGTCCCGGTCACGAAGGCCGCGTTCGGAACGGAGTACTACGGCGGGCAGGACCTCTACGCCCTCGGGAAGGCGTCCTACGACGCGGTCCGGCCGGGCTGGGCCTGGGGCCCGGTCATGGGGGCCACCAACACCGCCCTCGTCGACCGACTCCCCAAGGTCGCCGGCGGCACGGTGTCCCTGCCCGACGTGCTCACCCTCGCCGAGCGGACCACCGTCGCGCAGATGAAGCAGCGTGGCATGCGGGTGACCGCTCCGTAGCACCCGAAGCCCCCTCGGGCCGGTGCCGGCCACGCCCACGGGCCGGCACCGGCGCCCGACCGCACCCAGCTCGTCCCCGCCCCACCCCGAAAGGGCCGTCATGGCGACCCCGTCCACCCTGGGACAGCGCAGAACCGCCGCGCTGCTCCTGTCACCGTTCCTCGGCCTCTTCGCGGCCGTCACCCTCGCCCCGCTCCTCTACGCGGCCTGGCTGAGCCTGTTCACCACCCGCACCTCCGGCCTCGGGTTCGGCGGCACGGAGAGCGTCTTCGCCGGGTGGGACAACTACGTACGGGCCCTGTCCGACCCGGAGTTCCTCGACGGTTTCCTCGTCGTCGCCGCGTACTGCGCCGTCTACATCCCCGTGATGATCGGCGCCGCGCTCGCCCTCGCGCTGCTCCTCGACTCCGGCCTCGCCAAGGCCCGGTCCTTCTTCCAGCTGGCACTCTTCCTGCCGCACGCGGTGCCCGGCCTGATCGCCGCCCTGATCTGGGTGTACCTCTACACCCCCGGCCTGAGCCCGGTGATCGACCTCCTCGCCTCCGGCGGCATCCGCGTCGACTTCCTGTCCGCCGACCACGCCGTCCTCTCCACGGCCAACATCGCGGTGTGGGAGTGGACCGGCTACAACATGGTCATCTTCTACGCCGCGCTGCAGGCCGTGCCCCGCGAGACCCTGGACGCCGCCCGGGTCGACGGAGCCGGCGCCGTACGGACCGCGCTGTCCGTCAAGGTCCCGATGATCCGGCCCGCGGTGGCGCTCGCCGTCATGTTCACGGTCATCGGCTCGATCCAGCTCTTCACCGAACCGAAGGTCATCTACAACGCGTCCAGCGCGATCGGCAGCAGCTGGACCCCCAACATGTACGTCCAGACGGCCGCCTTCCAGAACAACGACTTCGGCCTGGCCGCGGCGGCCTCGCTGCTGATCGCCCTGTTCGCCGCCGTGCTGTCCTTCGCCGTCACCCGTATCTCTCGCCGCGGGAGCAAGCCGTGACCACGCCCTCCACCCTCCCCACCGCCCCCGCGCCCGCGCCGGCACCCGCCGCCGTCCCCGCGCCGCTCCCCCACCGACGGCGGCGCGCCCCGAAGGCCCCCTCGGCGCTGCTGTCCAGGGCCGGGGTCACCGCGCTCCTGGCCCTCGCCACCCTCTACACCCTGCTCCCCCTCACCTGGCTGCTGCTGTCCTCCACCAAGAGCCGCGCGGACCTCTTCGGCACCAACGGCTTCGCCCCGGGCCGCGACATGCACCTCGCCGAGAACCTGGAGCAGCTCTTCACGGCGGACGGCGGGGTCTATCTGCGCTGGATCCTCAACACCGTGGCCTACGCGGGCGTCGGGGCCCTCCTCGCGGCGGTGTTCAGCGTCGCCGCCGGGTACGCCTTCGACAAACTCGCCTTCCCCGGCAAGGAACGGCTCTTCTCCCTCGTACTCCTGGGCGTGATGGTGCCCGGTACGGCCCTCGCGATCCCCCTCTTCCTGCTCGCGGCCGAGGCCGGCCTCGTCAACACCTTCTGGAGCGTGTTCCTCCCCGGCCTCGTCTTCCCGTTCGGCGTGTACCTGGCCCGGGTCTTCAGCGCGTCCTACGTACCCGACGAGGTCCTGGAAGCGGCCCGCATGGACGGAGCGAGCGAGTTCCGCGCCTTCCGCACGATCGCCTTCCCGATGCTCGCCCCCGGGTTCGTGACGATCTTCCTCTTCCAGTTCACCCAGATCTGGAACAGCTTCTTCCTGCCCCTGGTGATGCTCTCCGACCAGGACCTGTACCCCGTCAACCTCGGTCTGTACGTGTGGTATTCGTCCGCGCTCTCCCAGGGTCACCCCGAGGACTACCTGCTGGCCGTCGTCGGCTCGCTGGTCGCCGTGGCGCCGCTGATCGCCGTCTTCCTGATGCTCCAGCGGTTCTGGAAGTCCGGCATGACCGCCGGCGCCGTCAAGTAGGCCTTCTCCGTGAGGAATTCCCCCATGCGCCCGCACACGACCACCCGCCCGCGCGCCCTGCTCGCCATGGGCCGGCACCACCGGGACGCGCTGTTCCCGCCCGAGGAGATCCGGCGCCTGGCGGAGTACGTCGACGTCGACCCGGACCACGTGGCCGAGGACCTCGCCCACGAGCCCTCCCTGCCGGAGGTGGAACTCCTCATCACCTCCTGGGGCTGTCCCGTCATCGACGAGGACGTGCTCGCGCGCGCCCCTGCCTTGAAGGCGGTCGTCCACGCGGCCGGCAGCGTCAAACACCATGTGACCGAGGCGTGCTGGGACCGCGGGATCACGGTGTCATCGGCCGCCTCCGCCAACGCCGTCCCCGTCGCCGAGTACACGGTCGCGGCGGTCCTCTTCGCCAACAAGCGCGTCCTCGACATCGGCGCCCTCTACCGCCAGCACCGCACGCCGCTCGACTGGTCCCGGCGCTTCCCCGGCTTCGGCAACTACCGGCGGACCGTGGGCGTGGTCGGAGCCTCGCTCGTCGGACGCCGGGTGCTCGAACTGCTCCGGCCCCACGACCTCGACCTGCTGCTCGCCGACCCCCACGTCGACGCGGCGCAGGCCGCTGCCCTCGGCGCCCGGCACGTGGAGCTCGACGAGCTGGTCGGCGCCTCGGACGTCGTCTCCCTGCACGCACCGGCGCTGCCCGAGACCCACCACCTGATGGACGCGCGCAGGCTGTCCCTCATGCCCGACGGCGCCACCCTCGTCAACACGGCCCGGGGATCCCTCGTCGACACCGACGCCCTGGCCGCCGAGGCGGCGACCGGCCGCCTCCACGCGGTCATCGACGTCACCGAACCCGAGGTGCTGCCCCCGGCCTCCCCCCTCTACCACCTGCCGAACGTCCTCCTGACGCCGCACATCGCCGGCTCGCTCGGCGGTGAACTCCGGCGCATCACCGAGAGCGCCCTCGCCGAGGTCGAGCGCTACTGCTCCGCAGAGCCCTTCCGGTACGCCGTCCACCACACGGCCCTCGCGACCTCGGCCTGACGGCCCGGCACCGCCCTTCTCCGCCTCCCCGCCCACCCCCACCCAAGGAGTCCCCATGCAGCACTCTCCGTCAGTCGGCAGGCGCCGGCTCCTCCGGGCCGGCGGTGCCCTCGGGCTCGCCGCCGCCGCTGCCCCGTTCCTCCCCGCGACCGCGCAGGCCGCGCATGGCGGGCCCCGCACGACCGTCACCGATCTGGGCCCCGCCATCGAGCAGTTCGCCCTCATGAGCGGGATCCTGGTCGGCGACACCGTCGTCATCGGCTCGCGCAACCTCACCCCGCCCCGGCTGATCGCCTTCCATCTGCCGACCCGCACGGTCGTGTCCCGGACCGACCTCGGCACCGGCCACTCGGTGCAGGCGCTCGCGGTCGACGCGAGCGGCAGGTACCTGTACGCCGGGATCCTGGCCAAGGCCGACGAGGGCGGGCCGAACCTCTACCGCTGGGACCTCGCCACCCCGGACGCACCCGCCGTGGCCGTCGGCCGGACCGAGGACCGCGACATCCGCGAGCTCGCGGTCGCACCCGACGGCACCGTGTACGCCGTCGGCGGCATACCGGGGAAGGCGCCCGCGCTGTGGAGGTACGACCCGGGCACCGGCCTCGTCACCAGGCTCGGCGTGCCCGACCCGAACGCCACCCTGGCCCGGGCCGTCGCCGCCACGGACACGACCGTCTTCTTCGGCGCCGGCAGCACCCTCGCCGGCGGGGACGGCGCGAGCAGGGCCTCGCTGTACGCGTACGACCGGGCGACGGGCACGTTCACCGACGTCACCCCGCCGGAGATGGAGAAGGACCCCAGCCTGCGCGAACTCGCCGTCGTCGGCGACCGCCTCGTCGTCACCACCGCGGGATCGACCGAGCCCGCCAAGCTCGCCGTGATGGACCTGGCCGACCTCTCCTCGTACACCCTGACGCGCACCGGCGGAAAGGTGGCCAAGACCCTCACGACGGACGGCGAGCGGATCTACTTCTCCGGGGAGGCCGGTCTGCACGCGTACACGCTCGCGACCGGGAGCATCGCCCCCGTCCGGTCCGACGCGGGCGACCTCGGCGAGGTCTGGGGGCTCGACCACGTCGACGGCGGTCTGACCGTCGTCTCGGGCTACGGCTTCGTCGCGGAGATCGACCTCGCCACCGGTGCGTCCGTCGTCACCGACCTCGGCCGGGCCGGGGCCCCCGTCAGCCCGCAGACCTGCATGGGGATCGCCGCCGACCGCCGGTCCGTCTACGTCGGCGGCAACAACGTCATGGCACGCCACGACCTGTGCGGCGGAGAGGTGGTCAACCTCCGGGCGCCGGGCGAGGCGAAGGACGCCGAGGTGCTGGACGGGGTCCTCTACACCGGTCAGTACAGCTCGCAGGGCATGTGGACGTACGACCCCGCCGTCGACGCGCAGCCCCACCGGCTCGCGGAGTTCCCGAGCGAGCAGAACCGTCCCCTCGACCTGTGCTTCGACGCCGTCAACGGCCTTCTGCTGGCCGGCGCGCAGTCCGACACCGAGGGCGGCGGCTCCCTGTGGACGTACTCCCTGGAGGACGGCGGGAAGGCGGCGTACATCAATCCGATCGACGAGGTGCAGCTGGTGCGCGCCGTCGCCGCCCGGGACGGTGTCGCCTACCTCGGGGGTGACAACCCCACCACGCGGGGACCGCGCGGCACGGTCGTCGCCTTCGACCCGGTCGCCGGCCGGGAGCTGTGGCGGATCGATCTTCCCCTGGCCACGGGCGTGGCCGCGCTGGCCGTCCGCGGCCCGCACCTGTACGGCCTCACCCGCAGGGGCGGTTTCTTCGTCGTCGACCTGCGGATCCGCCGGGTGGTCCACACCGCCGACCTGCGGGCCCTCTGCCCCGGCTTCGCGGCGATGGTGACCTGCCGGGGCTGGGTCTACGGCGTCTCCGACACCACGCTCTTCCGCGTCCACCCGAAGACCTTCGCCGTCACGACGGTCGTCGCCGGCATCGACGGCGCCTGGTACAGCGGCCCGCACGTCAACACCGACGGCCTGGGACGGCTCTACACGCTGCGCGGCCACCATCTCGTCCGCGTCGACGACAGGCCGGTGCTCTGATCGCGCGGGAGGGGAGGAGGCGTCCCCGATGAGACACGTCATCGCCCTCGGCGTGAGCGACACCGGAACACGGGCGGCACTGGTCGGCCCGGACGGGACGCCCTTGTACGAGGAGTGGCGGGCCGTCGGGCGGGGTGCCGGTCCCGAGGCCGTCTTGGAGGAGCTCCTCCCCTTCGCGGAGGAGCTCCGGGCGCGGGGGCGGGAGCGTTTCGGCACGGCCGCGGAGGCCGTCGGCATCGCCGTGCCCTGTGCCGTGCCCGTACGGGGGACGGGGGTCGGTTCCGGCGGCCTCTGCCGGGAGGGGATCCGGGAGCGGCTGAGCCGTGGGCTCGGGCGGATGCCCGTCGGGCTCGCACCGGAGGTCCGCGCCGCCGCCCTCGCCGAGGGCCGCCTCGGGGCGGGGCGCGGCGCCGACCGGTTCCTGTTCGTGTCACTCGACGGCCGTGTCGCCGGCGCGATCGGGACCGACCGCGGCATCGAGACCGGTGCGCACGACCGGGCGGGCGCGATCGGGCACGTCGTCGTACGTCCCGGCGGCCCCCTGTGCGGCTGCGGGCGGCGCGGCTGTCTGGACGCGGTCGCCTCGGCCGCCGCGATCGCCCGGTCCTGGGCCGCCGCGAGCGGTGCGCCCGTGGCCGACGCCATCGGCTGCGCCCGGGCCGCGGGGAACGGCGACGCGGCGGCGGCCGAGGTGTGGACGGCGGCGGTGGAGGCCCTGGCCGACGGCCTGATCACCGCGCACACCCTGCTGGACTCCCGCACCCTGATCATCGGCGGCGGCCTCGCCGCGGCCGGGGAGACGCTGTTCGCTCCGCTCCGGGCCGCCGTGCGGGAGCGCATCGCGTTCCGGCGCCTGCCCGGGATCGTTCCCGCGGCGCTCGGGGACACCGCCGGGTGCCTGGGCGCGGGTCTGCTCGCCCGGGACCTGCTCGCCGTCGGGGCGGGCCGCTGACGTGCGAGGCGCCCCCACCCGGGCGGATACCGGGGTGGGGGCGCCTGACCCCACGGGGTCTACAGGCCGCCGGTGAACAGCAGCTTGTTGGGGGTGCCGCCGCTGACGTTGTTCAGGAGGCCCTTCGTCGCGTTGTCGTCGAGCCACTCGGCGACCTCGGCCGGGCCCGCCGCGGGGTGCTCGGCCTTGTAGAGCGCGGCGACGCCGGCGACGTGCGGGGCGGCCATGGACGTGCCGTTCTGGGCGACGGATCCACCGCCGATCCGCGCCGAGACGATGTCCTGGCCGGGTGCGAAGAGCTCCACGCACGGGCCGTAGTTGGAGAAGGAGGTCTCCTCGTCCCAGATGTTGGAGGCCGCGACGGTGACCACGCCCGTCGCCGAGGCGGGCGAGACGTCGCAGGCGTCCTTCGACGAGTTCCCCGCCGCGATGACGGGCAGCACGCCGGCGGAGTGGAGCGCCGTGGCGGCGTCGTTCAGCGCCACGGACCTGTCCCCGCCCAGGGAGCCGTTCAGGACCGCCGGCTGCCTGGCGTTCTTGGCGACCCAGTCGAGCCCGGCAATCATCCCCGAGTACGCGCCGCGTCCGTCGCACCCCAGCACCCGGACGCTCACCAGGGCGGCCTTGCGGGCGACGCCGTACGTCTTGCCGGCGACCGTGCCCGCGACGTGCGTGCCGTGGCCGTTGCAGTCCTGGCCGAAGCGTCCGTCGCCCATCGCGTCGAAGCCGAACGTGGCCCGGCCGCCGAACTCGTCGTGGTGGTAGTCGATGCCGGTGTCGAGGATGTACGCGGTCACCCCGGCGCCGTTGCCGCGGGTGGTGAAGTCGTTGTCGAGGGGCAGGTTCCACTGGTTGATCCGGTCCAGGCCCCAGGTGGCGGCCGGGGCCCGGGGCACGGAGGTCGTGGCCGGCTGGGGCGGCGCGAGCGCCACCGCGTCCTCCTCGACCGAGGTCACCCCGGGGGTCTTCCTGACGATCGCCAGCTGGAGGTCGCTCAGCGGGGCCGCGAAGCCGTTGATGGCCTTGTCGTAGACGAAGGTGGGCCTGAGGTTCAGCTTCTCGGCGGTCTCGGCGGCGTCGACGGACTTGTCGAGGGTCACGATGTACTTGCCGGGCACCGCGTTGGCGGCGGTGACGAGCGGCGCCGGGGTCGGTTCGGGACCGGCGGCGGACCCGGACGCCGACGCCGTCGGGGCGGTGACGGCGAGGGCGGTCAGGGCGGCGCCTGCGAGAGCGAGTCTGGTACGCGTGTTCATGCCGGTGAGGGCATCATGAAGAAACGATCACGGCCTACGACATTCCCGGCGGATTCCAACGGATGCCGCAAACGTCACCGCAATGCGCTCCGCCGAAGCGGTGCCGTCGGCCCGAACGGGTGCACGGGAGGCCGAAGTCGACGTCGAGCCGACCGCGATCGCCGAAGCCGAACGGCAGGCCACCCGGGACTTCCTCGCCGACCACCCCGCCGCCGAACTGCCCTGCGACGACCGGGGGAACCGCGTCGCCTGAGCCGGAGCCGTCGTACCGGGAACACTGGCGCCACGCGTCGGAGTTGTGTTCTCCTGGACGCATGAGCCTGCTCGTGATGCGCCGACACGTGGACTACGTGCGCGTCACGACCATGGCGTGTTCCCGCTGACACCGAGGCCTCGACCCGGCGTCCGGACACCGACGCACTCGCCCCGGCTCACCCCGGGCGCCTCCTGACGGCCTCGTCCTGCCCCGCGGCTCGCTCCCCGCCTCACCACGCCACGCTTCGGCTTTCCGGCGGCGGACCCGCGACCGCGCACACCACACCATCCACCACAGCAGGAGGAGACGCATGAGCGTCCGTGGCATACCCCACGCCCCCGAACCCGACCCCCGGACCGTCGACGTCGATCCGGAGCTCTTCGCCGCCGAGTGGGAGACCTGGCACCGGGACAAGGACGCCCGGCTCGCCTCGGAGCACGGCTTCCTCGCGATCACCGGTCTGCACTGGCTCTCCGCCGAGCCGCAGGAGATCCCCGGGGCACCCGGGACCTGGTCGACGGGGCCCGGAGGCGTCGTCGTCGAGCTCGACGAGGGCACCGAGCTCGTCGTCGACGGCGAGGTCGTGCGGGGGCGTCACCTCTTCGGCGTCATCCCGGAGCGCGGCGGCATCGACGCCGTCTGGGGCGACACCGTGATCGAGGTCGCCCGGCGCGGCGGCAACGACGTGGTCCGGCCGCGCCATCCCGGCCACCCGCTGCGGGGCGACTTCACCGGCACGCCCGCGTACGAGCCGGATCCGCGCTGGGTGGTCACCGGCCGGTACGAGGCCTTCGACGAGCCCCGGCCCACGACGGTCGGCGCCTCCGTCGAAGGCCTCCGGCACGTCTACGACGCCCCGGGTCGCGTCGTCTTCCGGCTGGACGGAGAGGAGTTGAGCCTGACCGCGTTCAACGGGCACGCGCCCGGCAGCCTCACGGTGCTGTTCACCGACGAGACCTCGGGCGTCACCACGTACGCGGCCAACCGGAACCTCACCGTGCCGGCCCCCGGGCCCGACGGCGCGGTCCGGCTCGACTTCAACCGGGCCACCAACCTTCCCTGCGCCTACACCGACTTCGCCACCTGCCCGCTGCCGCCGGCCGAGAACCGGCTGCCCGTCGCGGTCGAGGCCGGAGAGAGGATCCCCCACGAGCGCGGCGCCGTCGTCTAGCGGGACGCACGGGTGGCCCGCGGGACGCTGTGTTGCGGCGGCGTGACGGCCGCGTGGCCACCCGGTGGCGATCCCGTCCGGCACCCCGCGGCGCCGTCCGGCGTCACCTGACATCCCGGGGAACGGCCCCGCCGCCACTGTCGCGGAGCCGTTCCCCGCACCTCCCAAGGACAGGTTCCTCATGGGTATTTCCCGCACTCTCGGCGTCGACGAAGCACTGCCACAGTTGCCCGGTCTGAACGTGGTCGACGTCCGCACCCCCGGCGAGTTCGCGTCCGGCCATCTGCCGGGCGCCGTCAACGTTCCCCTGGACCGCATCGACGGCAGCCTGGCGGACCTGCGGCAGGCCGCCGAGACCGGACCGCTGCTCCTGGTGTGCGCCTCCGGCGCCCGCTCCGAGAAGGGCTCCGCGGTCCTCGCCTCCCACGGGATCGCCGCCGCGAGCCTCACCGGTGGCACCCGGGCCTGGACCGGGGCCGGTCACGGCCTCGCGTACCCGCCCGGCCCCGTGCGGGCCGTCTGGGGGATGGAGCGTCAGGTCCGGTTCACCGCCGGGGCCCTGGTGCTGCTCGGCCTGGTCCTCGGGCTGCTCGCGCATCCGGCGTTCCAGCTGCTGTCGGCTGCGATCGCCGGCGGTCTGGTGTTCTCCGCCCTCACCGACACCTGCGGCATGGCGGTGGTCCTGGGCCGGCTTCCCTTCAATCGGCGCGGCCAGGCACCTCCGTCCCTCCGGGCCGGAGCCGGCCGAGCAGCGCGGTGAGGAGGACCGCCGTCAGCGTGCCGGCGACGACGCCGCTGCCCAGGATCGTCCGGGCCCAGCCGGGGAACCCCGCGTACAGGTCCGGGCTGAGCAGCGGCAGCAGCCCCGCGGTGAGCGCGAGCGCCGCCGTCAGCGAGCCCGGTCCCGTACCGGACAGATCGGCGCGGCGGAGCATCTCGACGCCCATGACGGCGATCACCGCGTAGACGACGAGGGCGGAACCGCCCACGACCGCCTCGGGTATGCCGGCCAGTGCCCGGGAGACGGGGGTGGCCAGGCCGAGGGCGACCAGGAGCGCCCCGGCCCCGGCGGTCACGAAGCGGCTGCGGACGCCCGTGAGCCGGCCGATGCCGATGTTCTCGGCGCTGGTGACCATGAGCGAGGTGCCGAACAGGCCGCCGGCCAGGGACACCAGGGCGTCGGCGCGGGCGACGCGGGGGACGTCGCGCTCGGGGGCGGGAGTCCGGCCGACGGTCTCGCTGTTGAGGACGGTCTGCCCGGTGATCTCGGCCAGTGTGGTGAGGCTGAAGACGAGCAGCGGAAGCGCGGCCACCAGGTCGAACCGCGGTGTGCCGAAGGGCAGGAACACGGGCAGCGCGAAGCCGTCGCCGGACGCGGGGGTGAAGGAGCCCAGGCCGGTGCCGACCGCGACGAGGGTTCCCGCCGCCATCCCGAGGAGGACGGACGTCTGTCGCCAGACGCCGCACAGGAAGACGTAGGCGGCGACGGTCGCCGCGACGGTGAGCGCGGCGAGGAGCACCGCTCGCGGCTCCCCCGTGCCGTCCGGCCCGGTGACGAGCCGGGCGGCGACGCGGATCATCGCGACCCCGATGAGCAGCACGGTCACGCCCATGACCAGGGGCGGGAAGAGCCGTACGACACGGGCGTAGAGGGGCAGGACGGCGAGCAGCAGGGCGGCTGCCAGGAGGACGGCGCCGGTGGCGGTCGCCGGGCCGTGTTCCTGGGCGATCTGGAGGAACAGCGCGGTCGCGGCGCCGCCGGGCAGCATGACGAACGGCAGCCTGCCGCCGATCCGCCACACGCCGAGGGACTGGAGCAGGGCGCCCGCGCCGCAGAGCAGCAGGACGGTGCTGAGCAGCGAGGCCGTCGCTCCGGGCGACATCCTCAGGCTGCCGGCGACGAGGAAGACGGTGGAGACCGGCGCGGCGATCATCGCCAGGACGTGCTGGGCCGCGAGCGGAAGCAGGCGCCTCGGCGGGACCCGTTCGTCGACGTCCTCGACCGTGCGGGCGGTGGCGGGAGTCCCGGGGGGTGTGGTCGTCATGCCGTCGTCTCCAGCCACGGGATCTGGGCCGCGGTGTAGCGGTAGGCGCGGAATACGGCGTTGGGTTCGGAGGGGAAGAGGCCGCGGACCTCGTTCTCGGCGTAGCCGGCGAAGTACGGGACGACGTACTCCCAGCAGAGGTAGCCGTCCTTCGTCACCTCGAAGAGCCGGCCGGACGGGGAGTCGGTGACGAGCGTGTTGCCGTTCGGCAGGCGCTGCGCGGAGCCCATGAAGGGGGCGAAGAAGAACTCGCGGGCCGGGTCGTGGTACTCCCACACGATCGCGCCGTCGGCCCGGTCGATCTCGATGACGCGGGAGTACGGGACGTCGTGGCCGGGCCGGAAGACGCCGTTGTCGAAGACGAGCAGCCGGCCGTCGTCCAGTTCGGTGGGCGCGTGCTGCTGGCTGACCGTGCCGGGGCGGCTGCGCCAGAGGATCTCGCCGGTGTCGCGGCTGATGACGACGACGGCCGAGACGCTCCGCAGGCTCGCCAGGATGTTGCCGTCGCGGAGCGGGGTGACGCTGTTGATCAGCGGCCAGTGCTCGCGGGCGTAGGCCTCGTGGAGCGGGAAGGAGTCGCGGTCGAGGTGCTCCGCGGCGCGCCAGGACCAGAGGAGTTCGCCGTCCGGGCCGACCTCCCTGATGGTGTCGGCCCAGACGAGACCGTCCTCGGCCTCGGAGCCGGGCACTCCGCCGCGTACCGTCGCGGCCTCGGCGCCGGTGAGGGGTTCCAGGGCGGTGTAGAGGATGCGGCCGTCGTCGAGGTGATGGGCGTCGTGGTGCTGGAGGGGGTCCCGGTGCTCCCGCAGCACGGTCCCGTCGGGTGCCGCGCGGAGCATGACGCCGCCCCGGTACTTGTGCCACATCGGGAAGAGGGCCTTCTCCCCGGGGAGGACGCCGTTGTAGGCGAGGGTTCCGTCGTCGAGCAGCCGGGCGTGGCGGCCGGGGCGGTACGGAAGGTCCCACCGGTGGACGGTGCGGCCGTGGAGATCGATGAGGTGGACCTCTCCGGTGCCGGTGAGCGGCGCGTAGAGGGTGTAGCCCTCGGACGCGGCCGTCTCGTCGAGGGCGATGAGGCCGGTGGGACGGCGGCGGCGTGAGTTCTGGTCGATCGTGGGCACGTCGGAGCTCCTCCTTCAAACTTTCTTTGATGAGAACAACCGACTTTGACGTTAGGGGCGTTGTGTGACGGGCGTGTGTCAGGAGTACGAAACCGTCTCCGGGCTCCGGCCGCGCGCCGCGTAGGGTGCCGTCAGGCGCCACCGGGCGCCGGGGCGAAAGGACGGGACCATCCATGGAGGCCGCGAACACACCGCGGGTGGGCGCCGCCGTACGCCGCCGGCGACGGGCACTCGACCTGACGCTCGCCGAGGTGGCACGGAGCAGCGGACTCTCCTCTCCGTTCCTCAGCCAGATCGAGAACGACCGGGCGCGCCCCAGCATGCGGTCGCTGCAGCGGATCGCGGACGCCCTCGGCACCACGGCGGTCCAGCTGCTCGCGGCCTCGGACGAGACCCGCACGGTCGACGTGGTGCGCGCCGGCGACGACAGCGGGCTCGACCGCGAGGCCCGCGTCCGGCCGGTGGTGAGGGGCCGTCACCAGCTGCACGCGCTGGAGTTCGTCGGCGCGCACGAGGCGGACCGCGAGTTCCGGCACCGGAACGACGAGCTGCTGTACGTGGCGGACGGTTCCGTGGAGGTGGAGGCCGACGGGCGCGTGCACCGGCTGGGCCGCGGGGACACACTGCTGCTGTCGGGCGGCGTCCGGCACCGCTGGCGCACCACCGAACCGGGCTCGCGGGTGCTGGCCGTCGCGATCGGCGACCACGTGGAGGTACTGGAGACATGACATGGACGGCGCCGTCGGTCGTGCGCACGCGCCGGCTGGGCGACCTGGGATCCGTGACCGAGCGTCGGATGCTGGAGGGCTGGCTGACCTGGCACCGGGAGACTCTGCTCGCCAAGTGCGCCGGTCTCGACCCGGAGCGGTTGGCGCGGGCCACGGTGGAGCCTTCGAGCCTCACCCTCCTCGGCCTGGTCCGGCACATGGCGGAGGTGGAGCGGTCGTGGTTCCGGCGCGGCTTCGCGGGTGAGGACCTCGGTGACGTCTTCACGGGGCCTTCGGACGGCGACGAGGGGCTCGCCGGGGTCCTGGCGGTCGACGCGGAGCGGGATTTCGGGGTGTACCGGGCCGAGGTCGAGGCGTGCGACGCCGCGGCGGCCGGGCACGACCTCGACGAGACGTTCACGTCCTCGCGCGGGGTCGCCCTCAGTCTGCGCTGGGTCTACATGGTGATGATCCAGGAGTACGCCCGCCACAACGGCCACGCCGACTTCCTGCGGGAGCGGACGGACGGGGTGACCGGGGACGCGTGACGTCCGGTACGGCTCCGGGAGGGCCGTACCGGACGGGCCGGAGAGCGGGCGGGGCTCAGGCTTCGCGGACGCCCTCGTACATGGCTTCGACCACCTCGGCGTACTCGCGCTCCACGACGGGGCGCTTCACCTTGAGGCTCGGGGTGAGTTCGCCGTGCTCGACGTCGAGGTCGCGCGGCAGCACCGAGAACTTCTTGATCGTCTGCCAGCGCTGGAGGTCGGCGTTGACGCTCTGGACGAAGCCGTCGATGAGCGTGCGCACCTCCGGCGAGGAGACGACCTCGGCGTAGGGGCGGCCCCCGAGGCCGTGGGACGCCGCCCAGGGCATGATCACGCTCTCGTCGAGCGCGATCAGGGCGGTGCAGTAGTTGCGGCCGTTGCCGATCACCAGGATGTTGCTGACGAAGGGGCAGACGGCCTTGAACCGGCCCTCGATCTCCGTGGGCGCCACGTACTTGCCGCCCGAGGTCTTGAACAGGTCCTTCTTGCGGTCGGTGATCCGGACGAAGCCCTCCTTGTCGATCTCACCGATGTCCCCGGTACGGAACCAGCCGTCGCTCTCCAGCACTTCGGCGGTCTTCTCCGGGAGGTTGTGGTAGCCGCGCATCACACCGGGCCCCCGCAGGAGGATCTCGCCGTCCTCGGCGATGCGGACCTCGGTGCCGGGCAGGGGTCTGCCGACCGTGCCCACCCGGAAGTCGTCGGCCGGGTTGACGGTGCACCCGGCGCTGGTCTCCGTCAGGCCGTAGCCCTCGAGGACGGGCACGCCGGCGCCGGCGAAGAAGTAGCCGATGTCGGGGGCGAGCGCGGCGCTGCCCGAGGCGCTGCCCCGGAGCTCTCCGCCGAACGCCGCCCTGATCTTGCCGTAGACCAGCTTGTCGGCGAGCGCGTGCTGCACGGTGAGCCACAGGGGGATCCGGCGGCTGCCCGTCGCCACCAGGCTCTCCTGTGCCGTCCTGGCGTGGTCGCGGGCCACCTTCGCGGCCCATCGGAAGATCTTGTACCTGGCGCCGCCCTCGGCCCTGGCCTTCGCCGCGATGCCGTTGTAGACCTTCTCGAAGACCCTCGGCGCCGAGGCCATCACGGTGGGCCGGACGACGGGGAGGTTGGTGACGATGCGGTCGATGCGCCCGTCCACCGCGATCACGTGGCCGGTCCGCACCTGACCGGAGATCAGGGCCTTGCCGAAGACATGGGACAGCGGCAGCCACAGGAACTGCACGTCGTCGGGTTGCAGCAGCCCGCTGACCTCCTGCGCCACGCCCTGGTAGGACCAGCAGTCGTGCACGAGGCGCACGCCCTTGGGGCGGCCGGTGGTGCCGGAGGTGTAGATCAGGGTGGCGAGTTGTTCGGGCTCGATGGCCCCGACCGTCGTCTCGATCGCCTCGGGATGTTTCTGGAGGTACGCGGTGCCGCGCTCCTCCAGTTCGGCGAGGCTCAGCACCTCCAGGCCCTCGACCCGGGGGAGTTCCGCCTCCGGGTCGAAGAGGATCGCGTGGCCGAGCCCGGGCAGGCGGTCCGCGTGCTCGACGACCTTGGCCAGTTGGGCGGCGTTCTCGACGAAGATCGCCCGGCTGTCGGAGTCGGCGAGGATGTACGCCGTCTCGTCGGCGTTGGTGCTGGGGTAGACGGCGGTCGCGGCGGCGCCCGCGCACATCACCCCCAGGTCGGCGAAGATCCACTCCACCCGGGTCGAGGAGGAGATGGCCACCCGCTCCTCGGTCCCCAGCCCGAGGGCGAGCAGGCCTGCCGCGATCGCCGTGACGCGCTCGGCCGTCTGGGCCCAGGTCAGCGAGCGCCATTCCTCGGCGCCGTGAGCACCCGGGCCGGCTGCCACGGGGTAGCGGTAGGCCTCCCGGTCCGGTGTGGCCTCGACCCGCGAGAGGAAGAGGTGCGCCACCGAGTGCGGCCGGTTTTCGAGCAGGTACTGCGCGGAACTCATGGCGACCTCCGGGCCCAGTGCGCCGGTCAACGTCATTGACCGGCGGGTAACTTGCGCGCTGGGGTGAGGCTAGGGGGAAACCCGTCACCGCGTAAGGGGTCGGTCCCCGTCCGTCTCGCCGTGGGCCGCGATCAGCGGCCCGAGAAGCCGGGTGCCGGGCCCCACCCGGCCGCCGGGGCCGGGCGGGCGACGCGCGGGCGACGCGGGGGCGACGCGCGGGCGCGGGCGCAGGCGCAGGCGCGGCACACTGACCGACGAACAGCTGCCGGCCCTGGTCGACATGGTGCTCCAGCCCGACGGCAGCCCGGTGGTGACGTATCTGGGGTACGCGGTCCGCCGGGCCTGAGCCGGCGCCCCTACGGGTGCGCCCCCCAGTGGCCCGGGCCGCGGTCGCCGAGCAGCGCGCAGACGAACCGCTCCTCGGTCGCGCGCAGCCGGGCCAGCAGCGCGGGGTCCAGCGTCGCCTGGCTGGTGAGGGAGACCGTCACCGTGCGCCGGCCGTCCCGTGTGGCCGCGGCGAACTGCGTGTAGCCGGGGGTGTTGCCCGTGTGTCCGAGGACCGCGCCGCAGCGTGTGGTGTAGCGGAAGAGGCCCAGACCCGCCGCGTTGGCGCCGGGGCCGGCCGGCTCGGAGGCGCCGCCGGGGAGGAAGTCCTGCTGGGCACGGCGGGTGGTGGGGGTCAGCAGCTCCGGTCCGGCGTAGCCGCCGATGAACCTGCTCAGGTCGGCCGGGGTGGAGACGATGCCGCCCGACGCCCAGGCCCCGGAGGCGCTGACCGCCTCGCTCACGTCCTCGGGCTGCTCGCCGGGGGCGGTGAAGTAGCCGTGCAGGAAGGGGCGGGGAAGCAGATAGCCCTGGGGCAGGCTCGTCGCGGTGAGGTCCAGCGGGCGGTACACGAGCTGCCTCAGCAGCGACTCGTACGGGCGGCCGGTGGCCTGTTCGGCCATCAGGGCGACCGCGATGTTGTCCGAGTTGGAGTAGGCGTACCGGCTGCCCGGAGGGAAACCCAGGGGCTGGTCGGCCACGAAGTCGAGGAGCCGGCGGGAGTCGAAGTGGTGGCGGGGGTCGGCGCGGACGATGTCCTGGAAGGCCTGGCTCCTGCTGTAGTCCGGGAGTCCGCTGGTGTGCTGGAGGAGCTGTCGCAGGGTCACCGCGTGCCAGGCGGCGGGCAGGTGGGGCAGGCGTCGCCCGATCGTGTCGTCCAGTTCCAGGGCCCGCCGGTCCACCAGGCTCAGCGCGACCGCGCCGCTGAAGGCCTTGGCCACGCTCGCGATCCGCATGTGGTCGTCGGGCCGGGGCCGGCGGTCCGTGCCCACCTCGGCCGTGCCGGCCCGGTAGACCTGCCGTACGCCGTCCCGGGTCAGGATCGCGATCGCGCCGGGCGGGCCGCCCGGCGCCCCCACCAGGTCGGCGAGGGCCCGCTGGAGCTCCGGGTCGCCGTGGCCGGGGCCGTACGGGGACGGTGCGGCGGCCCTGACCGGGGCCGTCGCCGCCCCGCCGAGGAGACCGGCCGCCACGACCGCCCCGACGGCCGCCGCGCGGAGTCGGCGCCTCGGGCGAGGTCGGGTACGAGCAGGGGCGGAGCCCGTGGAATTCCGCCCGCCGTACGCGGCGGGGACACGTCGGTGCATGCGTTACCTCCTCGACTGCGGGACCGGGGACGGCGGACGGTGCCCGCGGTCCGGATCCGGTCGTACGACCGGCCGTCCCGGCCCGCGTCGGCCACCGGGCCTTCCTGTCCCAGGATTCGGCCACCCTCTCGCGGACCCGGCGCCGCCGCGCGCCGCCTGCGCCATCCGGCCCACACGCGCCTCCGGGGGACGGCGGGGCGGGAGCTCGCGCCCCCTCCTCAGGGGGTGGGGGCGGTCCCGGCGCCGGTCCGCCGCCCGGACCCGGTCCGGTATCCGACGGTGACCAGGACCGTGGCGACGAGGACGACCGTGCCCACCGTGCGCAGCGCCGGGCTCATCGCGTCGGCGAAGGACGCCGCGTGGGCGTCGGCGTGGTGCACGGCGAGCACGGTGCCGGTCACGGCCACACCGAGGGCGGCACCGATCTCCCGGGCCGAGGTGCCGAGGCCGGAACCCAGACCGGCCTGGTGCGCGGGGAGGGAGGAGACGACGCCCACGGTCAGGGCCGGCATGCACAGGCCGGTGCCCGCCGAGATCACCAGGAGCCAGCAGGCGTACAGCGCGTACGGCGTGGCCGCGCCGGCGGTGGAGGCTCCCACGAGTCCGGCGCCGATCAGGAAGAGCCCGGTGGCGACGGCGGGACGCGGGCCGGAGGCGGCCTGCCAGCGGGTGGCGACCTTGGGGAAGAGGGCCATGCCGATCGTGAGCGGGACGATGGCGAGGCCGGTGACGGCGGGGCCGTACCCCTTGACGTACTGCAGGTACTGCGAGTTGGCGTAGAACAGCGAGAAGAGGCCGAAGAATCCGGTGGCCGTGCCCAGGACGGCGGCGCGCAGCCGCCGGGAGCGGAAGACCCGCGGATCGAACAGGGCCGCCTCGGAGCGCAGGGCGTACCAGGTGAACAGACCGGTCAGTGCCGCGCCCGCCGCGAAGAGGACGAGGATGCGCGGCGAGGTCCAGCCGTAGGCCGGGCCTTCGATGATGCCCGCGAGGAGGGCGACCAGGGCCGCGACGAGCAGCAGGGTGCCGCGCGGGTCGGGGTGTCCCTGCGGGGAACGCCCGGTGCGCGGGACGGTGACGGTGACGGTCCAGGCCAGCAGTGCGGCCAGGGGGACCATGAGCCAGAACAGGGCGCGCCAGGAGAGGAACTGGCCGACCGCTCCCCCGCCGACGTTCCCCGCGAGACCGCCCAGACCGACGGCGAGGGTCCACGAGGCCAGGGCCCGGGCCCGGTGTTCCGGTCCGGCGAGCTGGACGAGGATCGACATGGTCGCGGGCATGACGCAGGCGGCCCCGGCCCCGGACACCCCGCGGCCGGCGATCAGCAGCGCGGGCGAGGTGGCGAGGGCGCTGAGCGCCGCCCCGGCGGCGAACAGCGCGAGACCGGCGAGCAGGACGCCCTTGCGGCCCCGGCGGTCCCCCAGCGCCCCGGCGGGGATGAGCAGTCCGGCGAAGACGATGACGTAGGCGTCGACCGTCCACAGCAGCTCGGTGGGGGACGGATGCAGGGAGGAGGAGGCGAGTTGGGGGATGAGGAGGTTGATGGCGGCGACCATGCTCTGCGCGACGAGGACGCAGGCGCACAGGGCGAGCAGGGTCGACCGGGCGATCGCGGTCGGCGCGGGCCCGGCCGGGGCGGAGGGAGGCGGTGAGAGGGCAGGCGAGGACATGGCTCCTCCGGGGAGCTTCGTGGTGAGGGGATGTGCGCCCACCGTAGGCTCGGCCCATGGATTACTTCCAGTGCATCTTTCGCAAGGGGTGAGTGCGTGTGACGCAATCCGTGGAGCCCACCGGCCTCGACCTCAATCTTCTCCTCGCCCTCGACGTCCTCCTGGAGGAACAGAGTGTGCGGGGAGCGGCCCGGCGGCTGCATCTCTCCGAGCCGGCCACCAGCCGCACCCTGGGCAGGATCCGCAAGGCGCTCGGCGATCCGATCCTGGTGCGCGCGGGGCGGGCGATGGTGCCGACACCGTACGCGCTGTCCGTACGGGCCGAGGTGGGCGCGGTCGTGGAGCGGGCCAGGGCGCTCTTCGCGGCCTCGGGCCCCCTCGATCTGCGCGGCGTCGCCCGGACGTTCACGGTGCTCGGCCAGGACTCCCACGCCGCCCTGCTGGGGCCCGCGCTCCTCGCCCGCGCCGGCCGCGAGGCGCCGCTGGTGCGGCTGCGGTTCCTGAACGAGAGTCACGTCGACGCGCCGGCGCTGCGGGAGGGCGTCGCCGACCTGGAGGTCGGTGTCATCGACACCGTCCATCCCGAGGTGCGCACCGAGCACGTCCTGGACGACCGCATGCTCGCGGTCGTCCGGGCGGGACACCCGCTCCTGCAGGGGCGGCTGACCCGGCGGAGGTTCGCGACGGACGCGGACCACCTCGTCGTCTCGCGCCGGGGACGGCTGCACGGCCCCGTGGACACCGCTCTGGCCGAGCACGGCCTGCGGCGGCGGGTGGCCGCGGGCGTCGGCACGTACCCGGCGTCGCTGTTCGTCCTCCGCGACACCGATCTCGTCGGCCTGATCAGCGCGCGGAGCCGCGCGCTGGCCGAGTCCCTCGGACTGGTCGCCTTCGAGGTCCCTCTCGACCTGCCACCCCTGCCGGTCGGCCTCGCCTGGCATCCCCGGCACGACGCCGATCCGGCGCACGCGTGGCTGCGGGGCTGTGTACGGGACCTGCTGCTGGACCGGTCCGGCTGATCCCGGACCGGTCCGGCAGGCGCGGGTCAGGAGGCGCGGTCGGCGGCGAGCCCGGCGGCCAGGGCGGGGATGCCGAGGGCCTGCTCCTGGGCCGGTGTGGCCTGGTACAGCTTGTTGACCAGCTGGTGGGGGTCGTTCACCAGGTCGTAGTACTCGCGGAACTTCACCTGGCCGGTGCCGGACACCGTGCCGTTCCCGTCGGTCGTCAGGTCGTAGTACTCCGTGTACTGCTCGTCCTTGGCGACGTACGAGGACCAGGTGGGGGTGCCGCCGGTGCCGGTGCCCTGCTTCCACCATTCCACCAGGAGGTGGTCACGGCTGTACCCGGTGAGCAACGACCGGCCGTCCTGCGGTGCGGCGGGGGTGATGCCGGCGGCGTCGAGGATGGTCGGCGCGATGTCGATGTTGGCGACGATGCGGTGGTCCTGGGTTCCCGTGCCCAGTCCGCCGGCCGGCCACGAGAGGTAGAACGGCACCTCGTGCGCCGGGCGGTAGGGCACCGACTTCGCCGTCCAGCCGTGGTCGCCCCAGCTGAAGCCGTTGTCCCCGATGTAGATGACCAGGGTGTTGTCGAGCTGGCCGAGGGCCTGCAGCCTGTCCTTGAAGGCCTGCACCGCGTCGTCGACGGAGAGCAGGGTGCGGAGCTGCTCGGCGCGGATCCGCCGACCGTCGGCGAGGGTGCCGGTGGCGTTCTTGATGTAGCCCGGCTTGTCGCTGCGGTCGGCCTCGGGGACGGAGGGGCGGCCGTTCCACTCGGGGACGACCGTGTCGGCGTACTTCGCCTCGGGGGTGCGCGGGCCGTGGGACGCGTAGGGCGTGACGTAGGCGAACCAGGGCCTGGTGTCGGTGGCGGCCTTGTCGAGGAACGCCAGGGTGCGGTTCTTGACGATGGTGGTGGTGTAGCCGTTGATCGTCTGCACGGTGCCGTCGACGTTCCAGCGGGCGTCGGTGTACCCGGGCTGGAGAAGGGCGAACTCCTCGAAGTGCGGCGGGTTGTCCTCCAGGGTCCAGGAGTTGAGGTACTTGCCGAACAGGCCGGTGCGGTAGCCCGCCTGCTTGAGGTACTTCTGCACGGTGGTGCTCTGGTCGAGCGCGTACGAGGCCTTGTTGTTGCGCACGCCGTGGTGGTGGGCGTGGCGGCCGGAGAAGACGCTGGAGCGCGAGGGCGCGCACAGCGGGGTGGTGACGTGGCCGTCGGTGAACCTCACGCCCTGGTCGGCGAGCCAGGCGACGGTCTTGGGCAGGGCCCATTCGGTGTGCTTGGGCTGGTCGTCGGTGACGATCAGCAGGATGTTCGGCCGGGCGGCGGCAGCGGCGGGGCCCGCCGCGGCGGCCTGGGCGAAGGTGGGTACGGCGGTCGCGGCCGCGACGGCTGCGGCGCTGCCGAGGAAGCCTCGCCGGCTCACCTGCGGGCGTCGGTTCTCGCTCATGATGTCCATTCCTCTGGGTGCGTGGGCACAGGAGGGCGCCGCGGACGAACGGCGTGGGGACATGCCGTCGACCGCGGTGCGGAAGGGGAGGGACGGGAGTCGGGCGGGGGCGCCGGGTGGGGATCCCGTGGGGGGAGGAGGGCGCGTTCAGCGCGCCGGGGCGACCGTACACAGGGCGCTCGCCACGTGCCCCTGGTCGACGTGGCGGCGCGCAGTGAGCATCTCTGCTGCCATGGCCACGACCATAGAAGGTGCGAAAGCGCGGTTCCATGTACGGCGGATGAAATGCGGAACGGCGCGACGGAGGAGCGGCCGACGGGCAGGAGGCGGTGTCCGGTGCCAGGCTGAGGGCAGACCGCATCCACGGAAGGGAATCACCATGCTCACCACCGCCTTCGTGCCGGGCTCGCCCTGCTGGCTCGACCTCGGCGCCCCCGACGTGCCGGCGGCCGCCGCCTTCTACGGTGCCGTGCTCGGCTGGGAGTACGAGCCGATGGGCGAGGGGGAGGACACGGAAGGCGGAATGTTCCGGAAGGACGGGAAGGTCGTCGCCGGGCTCGGCAGGCTGACCGAGCCGGGCGCGCGCTCGGCCTGGATGATCTACTACACCGTCGCCGACGCCGACGCCACGACCCGGGCGGTGGAGAGCGCGGGCGGCACGGTCCGGGTGGCACCGAGGAGCTTCGGCGAGCAGGGCCGGATGGCCCAGTACAGCGACCCGCTGGGGGGACAGTTCGCCGTCTGGCAGTCGGGCGACCTCAAGGGCGCCGAGCTGATGGACGAGCCGGGTTCACTGAGCTGGACCGAGCTGTACACGACCGACGCGGCCGCCGCGAAGGCGTTCTACGGCGAGGTCCTCGGCTGGCGGTTCGGCGACATGGAACTCCCCGACGACGCGGGCACGTACAGCCTGATCACGCCCGCGGGGCTGCCCGACGAGCGCATGCACGGCGGACTCATGCAGCTGTCCGCGGCGGACCTCGACGTCGCCGGCGGACGGCCGTACTGGCACCCCGTCTTCGCCGTCGCCGACTGCGACGCCACGGTCGCCGAGGTCACCCGGAGCGGCGGAAGCGTGCAGATGGGACCGGTGGACATGGAGGGGGTCGGCCGGCTCGCGGTCTGCCTCGACCCGTCGAACGCCGACTTCGTGGTCCTGACCCCGCCCGCGGGCTGAGCGGCCGGTACGGAGCGGCGCGCACGGGGCCGGTCGGCCGGTTCCCGGTCTGGAAACCGGGCCACCGCCCCGTGAGAATGCCCCCATGACCGATGCAGCAGCGACACCGGCGGAGCGGGACGCGGTACGCGTCGAGCGCGACGGGCCCGTGACCACGGTGATCCTGTCGCGGCCCGCCGCCCGCAATGCCGTGGACGGGCCGACGGCCCGCCGACTGGCCGACGCCTTCCGCGCGTTCGAGGCCGACGAGGAGGCCTCGGTCGCGGTGCTGTGGGGCGAGGGCGGGACGTTCTGCGCGGGCGCCGACCTCAAGGCCGTCGGTACCGGGCGCGGCAACCGGGTGGCGCCCGACGGAGACGGCCCGATGGGGCCGACCCGGCTGGAGCTGACCAAGCCGGTCGTCGCGGCCGTCAGCGGCCATGCCGTGGCCGGCGGACTCGAACTGGCCCTCTGGTGCGACCTGCGCGTGGTCGAGGAGGACGCGGTCCTCGGGGTGTTCTGCCGCCGGTGGGGCGTGCCCCTGATCGACGGCGGCACGGTCCGCCTTCCCCGGCTGATCGGCGAGAGCCGCGCGATGGACCTGATCCTGACCGGCCGCCCGGTCCCGGCGCCCGAGGCGTACGCGATCGGGCTCGCCAACCGTCTCGTCCCGCCCGGCCGGGCCCGGGCCGCGGCGGAGGAACTCGCCCGGGAGATCGCCGGCTTCCCCCAGCTGTGCCTGCGCCACGACCGTCTCTCCGTACGGGAGCAGCACGGCCTGCCCGAGGCCGAGGCCCTGGCCGCCGAGCTGCGGCACGGCATGGTGCCGCTGTCGGCGGGCGAGACCCTCTCGGGCGCCGCGCGCTTCGCCGCCGGGGCGGGACGGCACGGCTCCTTCACCGAGTGAGCCGCAGGCGTCCCCCGTCGCCGGGAGGCCCCGCCCCGGTTCAGAACCCGAGCCCGGAGCGGACCTGGCCCGCCACCCGGTTCGCGAGCGCGGCGACGTCGATCTGCGGGACGATCCACTGGATGTCCCGCGCCTCGGGCAGCCGGAGCGGCTGGTCGGACTGGTAGTGGAACGGGGCGACCAGACCGAACTCCAGGCCTGTGGCGTACGAGTAGGACGCCAGCTCGTAGGGGAAGCGCCAGGACCCGCCGACGGCGGCCTCGATCAGGATGTCCGCCTCGATGCGCAGGGTCAGGACGGGCTGCACGCTGATCCTGGCCAGGGTGTCGAAGCTGAGGACCCCCTTGGTGTAGGCGAGCTTGGCGGCGGCGTCCAGGCCGCCGCGCAGCAGGACGCCGCCGGTGAGGGTGATGCCGCCGGTGGCGCTGGCGATGGCCACGGACGC
Source organism: Streptomyces tanashiensis (assembly GCF_014648895.1). Classification (GTDB taxonomy): domain Bacteria; phylum Actinomycetota; class Actinomycetes; order Streptomycetales; family Streptomycetaceae; genus Streptomyces; species Streptomyces tanashiensis. Next base: position 369,222 of record NZ_BMRZ01000004.1, on the reverse strand, counting down.
GCCGATCCCGGCCCGCACGAACATCTCCAGACCGGCTTCGGCCGGCAGCACGAGGCGGGCCTCCGCCGCCAGTTCGGCGTTCATGTCCTCTTCGAGGGGGTTGAACGCGCCACGGATGACCATGTCCCGGATCTCGCCCGGCCCGAACCGGTAGAACACGGCCAGGCCGCCGCCGATGCGGGCGACCAGGCCGACCGACCCGATGCCGAGGGGGATCGCGAAGATCGGGATGTCGGGCAGGCTGTGGCGGAACAACTCGTGACGGGCGCCCCGGGGTTCGAGGAAGCGGTACGGGGGGAAGCGCAGCTCGCCGGAGACGCGGAGCTTGCGGTCCCGGCCGTACTCGACGCCGACGGTTCCGACGAGCCCCGGCCGGATCGTCAGACTGCCGGTGCCGCGGCCGGTGATCCGGCCGTCCTCGTCGAGGTGCGCGTCGAGCCGCCCGGCGAACCGTCCCCGCCTGAGCTCGACGGACCCGTCCCCGCCGAAGACCCCGTCGCGGTAGCGCAGGGCGATCTCGCCCTCGGCACCGAGCAGGGAGAACGTCGTGCGGGCCGTTCCCGTCACGCGCTCGCCGTCGTAGGTCACCGCGACGTCCACCGGCCGCAGGCCGGGGACCTTCAGGGGGGCCTTGCCGCCGTAGACGATCCGGTCCCCGGACCTGTGGACGGTCAGCTGGGCCGAGCTGTCCCCGGGCAGCATCAGGTCGATCCGGCCGCCGACCCGCCACGCCGTGCCGGCGACGTCGAGCCGCACCTCGCCGCCGCGCACGAGCCCGGAGGGCTTCGAGGCGCGGGCGACGAAGAAGCCGGTGAGTCCGGTGGCGGGCCGGTACTCCACGTCGCCGGTCGCCTCGTCGAGACCGGGGACACGTCCGACGAGGCGGCCCTTGGCGAACATCCCCTGCGCGTCCACCCCCGCGTCGACCCGGCCGGTGACCCACGAGCCGAGGGCGAAGGCCACATGGCCGCCGACCTGGAGCTGCGGTGCGATGCTCAGCGCGAGGGCGGCCTCGGTGACCTTGAACGGCGGCAGCGACAGCTTGTCCGCGGGCGCCTGCGCGGAGCCCCGGAAGCCGTTGCGGTCCCAGTCCACGGTGATCGGCACGCGGGACAGCAGGGGCACGCTGGGGGTGAGGGTTCCGTGGCCTTCGAGTCCCTGCTCCGTCGAGGACAGGGTGAGCCGGCCGGTGGACAGGTACGGGTACAGGAAGCGGACCTCCTGCTTCCCGCCGCGGAGCGACAGGGACCCGGTCGTGAAGGGGTCCTTCACGACGAGGGTGAGCTCCTTGTCCTCCGCCTTCGGGATGCTGATGGGCAGCCGGGTGCCCGTCCGGACCGGGTGCGCGTCGGAGTCGATCCACGCGGTGACCGTGTGCGCGCCCCTGCCCGACGAGGGCCGCCTCAGCTTCTCCAGCGTGATGCCGGCGATCAGTTCCCGCGCGGCACGGTTCTCCGGGACGGCACTGGCCTCGATCTCGTCCTGGCCGTCGCCCGCGGGCTTGTCCGGCACCCGCAGCTCCTGCCGGCCCGGGCCGCTGACCAGCGGATAGCGCTTGTACGCGGCCCAGGCGTCGGCGGACTTCTTCAGATCGTCCGCCGAGGGCCGTCGGCCGGCCTTGAGATCGGCCTCGGCGGTGAAGTGCACCTGGAGCGCGGACGCCGCCTTGCGGGACGCGAAGGGCGGATCGAGCGGGTTCACCGCCTTCAGCTCGGTGTACTTCTTGGGCTGGTCGGCGCTGCCGAACCACAGGACGACGTGGTCGGGCCGCTCGCGTCCCTTGGCGTGCAGGGCGTCCGAGACGGAGGAGGCCGCCTGCTGCACGTGACGGGCGATGGTGCGTCCGCTGTCCTCGTTGTCGGGACCGTCGTGCGGGGCCAGGTTCTCGGGCACGTTGGAGCCGCCGAGCTGGAGCTCGACGATGTGATCGATCTGCGACTGCGTGGAGTGGACGTACGGATCGAACTCCGCGCCCTTCCTGGGGTCGTCACCGCCGGCGTCCTTCCACCACGCGGCGGCCTGGTCCTTGGGCCACTGCACGCGCAGCAGCCACAGATTGCGCAGCTCCTTCGTGGGTGCCCGCTTCTCCCAGAGGCCGGAGCTCGGGTGGCTGCCGGACATCTTGACGACCGCCTGCAGGCCCTTCGCCTTGGCGATGGCGTCGTACGTCTCCTTCCACGGGCCCTTGTTCTGCGGGACGACGAAGGTGCCCAGGTTGACGCGGACCATGCCGGCCGGGTCTCCGGGAGAGCGCTGCTCCTCCGTGACGGTGCGCTGCCCGTCCGCGTAGTCGACGGTGTACTGGTCCTTGGCCTCCAGCTTGGTCCAGCTCATGTCGGCACGGCCGAGGAAGGGACCGGCGGGCCGCTCCCACCGCCACCCGGCGGGCAGCGGCTCGCCGCGCGCGTGGAACGCCGACGCCGTGTGCGCCTGCCCTTCCAGGCGTGCGTCGGCGGCCGGCGGGGCCACGGAGGGGTGTGTCCGCAGGAAGCCGGGCGCCGAGGGATGCCCGCGGTGCTGGGCGACATGGGCCAGCTCGTGCGCGATGAGGGCACGGCCGCGGCGCGACAGCGGATCGTAGGCGCCGTGCGAGAAGACGACGTCGTTGCCCACGGTGTAGGCGAGGGCGCCGAGTTCGGCGGTGGCCCGGTCCGCGGCGGGGCCGGCGTGGACCCGTACCGGGGCGAAGTCGTGGCCGTAGCTGGTGGACAGCTGGTCGCGCACGCCAGGCTCCAGGGGCGCGCCCCCGCCCTGGAGCCCCGAGGCGGCCGTGCTGTCGGCCGTGCCGGTCATGACGGGACCCAGCCGCGGATCTCGTTGGCGGCCAGCGGGCGTTCGAGCTTGTCGCTCTCGATCCTGGCGGCGTCCAGCACGTGCCGCATGCCCACGGGCACGCCCTCGTCGGCGGCGAGGAAGGCGGCGTGCAGGGCCAGCTGGGCGATGGTGCCGCCGCTGACGGCCAGTTGGGCGAGGCGGCGGGGGTCGAGCCCCTCGGTGGGGACGCCCGGAGGGAACGCCCCGGCCCACAGCAGGGCACGCTGTTCGGCGTCCGGGAACGGGAAGGTCACGACGAACCGCATGCGGCGGACGAAGGCGGGGTCGATCGCCTCGCGGGCGTTCGTGGTGAGGATCGCGATGCCGCGGAAGGTCTCCAGGCGTTGCAGCAGGTACGACACCTCCAGGTTGGCGTAGCGGTCCCGGCTGTCCCGTACCTGGGTGCGCTTGGCGAAGAGGGCGTCGCCCTCGTCGAAGAGGAGCACCGACCCGGTCTCGGCCGCGTCGAACAGCCGGGCGAGATGCTTCTCGGTCTCGCCGATGTACTTGCTCACCACCTGGCTGAGGTCCGCGGCGATCACGTCGAAGCCCAGTTCGTGGGCGACCGCCTCGGCGGCCGTGGTCTTCCCGGTGCCGCTCGGGCCCGCGAACAGGGCGGTGACGGCGAGGCCGCGGCCGCGCTCGGCGTACCCCCATTCGCCGTGCACCCGGCGGCGCCGCCGCACGTGCGCGAGCAGGGCCCGCAGGGAACGGTTCGCCTGGTCGGGCAGGACCAGGTCGTCGAGCCCGGCCGCCGGGCGGCGTACCGTCGCGAGGCCGTGCAGCGGGCGCTCGGCGACGGCCCGGCAGGCCGCCGCGACATCCGCGGCCGGAACGCCGGCGGCCTCCGGACCCGTGGCCCGTGCGCGGGTGTCCCCCGCCTCCCCCGCGTCCCCGTGCCCGGGGGCGGCGGCGAGCCGGCCGGTGCGCTCCACGGCCAGCGTGATGCCCGCCGGGGTGAGCGGATGGCGTTCGGCGAGTTCGGCCGGGTCCTCGGTCAGGCGCGCCTCGCGCAGGGCCGCGGCGAACAGGTCCCGTCGTTCGCCCGCCGACGCGGGCGGCAGCCGCAGCACCGGAAGCTCGCTGCCGGGGGGTGCTTCGTCCGCCGACAGGACGGCGGACACGCCGAGCGGCGCTCCGGCGGCCAGCAGCCGCACACAGCGCGGCAGGGATGCGGCCGTTCCCTCCACGAGCAGCAGCCGCAGCCCGAGCCCCGCCTCCCGGGCGAGCAGGCGCGCCAGGGTGTCCATGGCCGGGGCGGTGTCGGGCAGGTCGAGGCCGTCGACGGCGAGCACGGTGAGGCCGATCCGCCGGGCGGCGTCGACGACCGCCTGGCGACGGGTCAGCCGGTCCTCCCCGGTGAGCAGACAGCCTTCGGTGCCGGGGGCGGGGCGGACCAGCGCGGCCAGGGAGGCGACGACGGGGCCCTGGCCGGGTGCCAGGCGGCACACCGGGGCGACGAGGCGGGCGCGCCCGGCCAGGCGGTCGTCCGTCGTGTCGGCGCCGAGGAGGGCGTGCAGGATGCGCTCGTCGACGGCGAGGGGGAGCTGCGAGAGGCCGCCGAACTCGGTGGGCGGCAGCTGTGCCGGGACGTCGAGCAGGCGCCAGCCCCGCAGCGGGGCGTCGGGCAGCAGGGCGCTCCAGTGCGCGTCCGGCAGTGCGGCCAGGGCGCGGGCGAAGGTGACGGGGCCTGTCGCCGTGGGCAGGCCCAGTTCGGGGGCGGCGACCGCGACGAGCAGGTCCCGTTCGAACGCGGTGAGGGTGAACAGGCTGCAGAGCCGGTCGAGGGCCGGGGGCAGGCCCGTGGTCCTGTGGACCTCGGCGGCCAGCAGTTCGGCGGCGCGGGCCGGTTCGTCCGCCTCGTCCGGGCGGGCGTCGAGACGGGCCGCGGCGGCGGCCGCGGCCAGGGCGAGATGCCGCTGGTTGTCGCGGGCCCAGACGCGCTCGCGGTCGGCGTCGTCGAGGCGGGGCTGGGTGTCGGAGAGGGTCACAGGGTCACCACCGTGGGGACGTACAGGCCGTTGGCGTCGAGGGCCGGGAGGCTGCGTGCGCCGTCGACCTCGAGGGTGACGCGGTACGGGCCCGCGGGGGCGTCGGTCACCGTGAAGTCCACCTGCGCCGTGGGCGGATTCGCCGCGGGCAGGTCGACCGTGAGGGCGAGCGACACCGCGGACCCGGGTGCCGTGGCGTCGAGCAGCAGCCGCACCCGGTTGCCGTGTCCGACCGGCGGGGTGACGGCGGCGGTGACGGTGCCCGTGCGCAGTCCGGGCTGGTGCCCGGTGCTGGTGGTGGCGACGACCGTGCCGAGGGTGGGGACCACGAGGACGACGACGGGCGCGCTGACCTGCGCGGGGCGGGTCGCCGAGAGGGTGGGGTGCGGCGGCGGCCCGCTCCGGCGGACGGAGATCCGCCGCCGGCCGGGCGCGAGCGCCGGGGAGGCCAGGACGAGGTGCGTGTCGTCCGCGGCGGTCACCCCGGTGACGGGGGCGCCGTCGACCAGCACTTCGCTGAGCTCGCCCTCCCGGGCGGAGAGGGCGTGGCCGTACAGATGGAGAGCGGGCATCGGGTCGGCCGCCCGGACGGGAGCCCCTCTGCCGTCGGGTCCGGCGGCGCCGTCCAGCCTCGGGGGTGTGAAGGGTGTCGCACCGGCGAGGAGGGTGCGGACGGGGAGCACCGCGCCGGGGTCTCCGTCGCCGTCCACGAGGACGGGGCCGGCGGTGACGGCGAGCGTCACCGTGAAGGTGGCGGGCGGGAACAGGGCCCACAGTCGGGTCAGTTCGTCGGTCGAGAGCACCTCGGGCGTGACGCGGACGGGCTCGTCGGCCTGTGCCAGGTCGTTGTCCGCGATCTCGGGGTGGGCGGTCTCCGCGTCGGCGAGGAGGGCGGCGGTGACGTGGGGGACGGTGTGCAGCGCGGCCGCGGTCCTGGCCAGGAGCTGCTGCGTCTCCCATTCGTTGGTGCCGCGGAAGGTGAAGAGGTAGTGCAGGTCGAGCGCCGCTCTCGGTTTCTCCCGCAGCTGTCCGGAGGACGAGCGGGTGGGGAGGTCGGCGAGGGACAGGGTGGGGTTGCGCGAGACGCGGTACAGGTGGACGCCGACGCGGGCGTGGTCCCCCGTGTTGTCGAGGGGACCGGGGGCGACGATCGGGCCGGGGTTGATCCCGAGCCCGTTCACGGCGTTCTGCACGAGGGTGGTGAGGGCGGCGGTGACGGCCGGTACGGCCAGGGGGTTGCTCATCGGATCCTCACCACAGCGTGCTCAGGTCGTCGATGTCGGTGTACCACTGCTCGATGCCGTTGAGCAGGATGTCGGTGTTGTCGCCGGCGGCCGTCACGTCGTCGTCGATGGAACTGCGCAGAAGCTGCAGGTTCTCCTGGAGCAGGGGGTCGTTCTGGGCCGCTTGCTGGACTTCCATGACGTCGAGAACCTTGGCCATCTGCTCGAGTTCGGCCTTCTCGTCCTTCAGGGCCGCGTCGGCGACTTCGAGGAGGGCGTCGACCTCTCCTCTGACCTGCGCGAGGAAGAGGTCCAGGCTCTCGTCGACCAGGTCGTCGTGATCGCCGCCCCGCAGGTCCGCCAGCCGCGGCACGACGACGACCATCCCGGGTCGCAGGTGGACGAGGTCGAGGCCCGGATTGGCCTCGCGGATCGCCTGCGCGGCCTTCTCCTTCACGGCCTTGGGCGTTCTGGTCTTCAGGAGCCGTGTGGTCAGGGCGGCGAGTGTCTTCTCCTGCGCGACGACGACGATCGGCATCGGTGCGGGATCCTTCCGGAGGTCGGGGCGGGTGGTTCGCGGGCGGAGGGAGCGGACGGTCCCTCGGGGGCGGGGCGGATCCGCCGTCAGAGCACGCCCTGGACGTTGAGGGACAGCCACTTGGGGTCGATGGTCGCCGGCTCGATGCCACCGCTGGTGATGTTGCCGAGCACGGCGAGCCATTTCGGGTTGACGTCGAGGAGGATCGACGGCATGCCGCCCCTGGCACGGTTGCCGGTCACGGTGGCGGTCGTGGCCCGCACGCTGAGCGCGGGCGGGTCAGAGTCTCCGTGCTGGCGGAACTGGTTGGCGGAGACGACGGCGTCTCCGGTCATGTCGATCCGCGCCGCGGGGAACTGCGCGCCGCCGGTGAGGGTGTTGGTGGAGACGATCAGGCTGACGTCGTCCGAGGTGTGGGTGAACGCGGTGCGCGGACCGATCAGGTAGGAGACCCTGGCGCCGATGACGGAGACGTACGGGCCGATGTGCGCGGTGCGGAAGGCGGGGGCGTCGCCGTTCCCGTCGTCCTCTTCGTGGTCGTCGCCCACCACCAGGCCGCTCCACGGCGGGTGGCCGTCGTGGTCGACGTCCTCGGGGATCCGTCGGCAGACGTTGCTCTCGATGGTGCTGCGGGTGAAGACGCATACGTGGATGCCGAGGTAGCGGTCGCCCTCCATGTAGTTCTCCCGGCCGACCGATTCGACGGTGTTGCCGTGGACCCGGGACTCCCGGCAGGCCAGCAGCGCCACGGCCGTCTTCCGCTGCGGCCCGCCGTTCTCCTCGGCGGGGGACGGCGTGGTCACGTTGGAGATGGTGTTGGAGCCGATCAGCGCGTGGTTCGCGCCGACCACTCGGATCGCGTAGATGTCCACGGGCGGGTGCCCGTACGGGCGCGGGACGATGTCCCGCAGCGTGTTGCCGACGATGACGGCGTCGGCCGACCTGCCGCGCTCGGTGACCACGATGCCCTCGACGGCTCGTTCGACGGTGTTGTGCGAGATGTCGAGGTCGCCGGTCGGCACGCGCACGGCGATGCCCGGGCCCATGACCCGACGGATGCGGTTGCCCGTGATGCGGGTGGTTCCCCGCAGTACGCCGGACACGCTCTCCCGCACGAGAATCCCGCGGGAGGGACCGGGGTCCGGCTCCGGGGTACCGACGATCGTGTTGTCCCGGACGGTGTATCCGCTCGCGCCCACCTCGATGCCGCCCCCGTCGGCCTGCACATGGTTGTCGGCGATGTCGAAGGACGCCCGGGGCGAGACCGCGCCGCACAGGCGGAGACCCGCGCTGTGGGTGAACAGCACCGTGTTGCCGCGGATGGTGTTGCGCAGCACGTGGGCCGCGCTCTTGCGGAACTGCACGCCGGCCGAGAAGCACATCATGCGGTTGCCGACGATCTCCAGGTCGGCCGTCAACAGGTGGGATCCGACGCCCTCGCCCTCGCCCTCGCCGTCCAGGTACTCCTGGGCCTCGACGCCTTCCCGGCCGATGATGTCGCAGTCCAGGATCCTGGTCCGCAGGGACGCCCCGGACAGTTGGAAGGCCGTGCCGCCGCTGCCCTCTCCGCCGCCGATCGCCAGCGCGGTCAGCCGCCGCGCGGTGACCGCGGTCGTGACGGCGAACCGGATCGCCGGATCGCCGCCGATGGAGATGGCCGCGAAGTCCTCCAGGGTGACGAAGACCGAGAGGTTGACGTCGAAGCAGCCGCTCTCGCCGATGAGCAGGGTGCCGGTGCCCTGCCCGTGGACGCGCACCGACCGTGCCCCCCGCATTCGGACGGGCCCTTCGACGAGGTGGTAGACGCCCGGAGCGAGACAGACCGTGCCGCCCTCCTCCGCGACCGAGTCCACCGCCGCCTGCACGGTGAGGACGCCACTGGCGTGGGACTCGGGGGTGACGCAGACGGTGCAGTCGCCGCAGCCCCCGCCCCCGGCTTCCGGCCACAGGGTCCGGCAGTCGTGCACGTCGGAGGGGAAGGAGACCGTGGCCAGGCGCGCGTAGTGGTGGTGGACGCCCAGCGGCGGTGCCGCGTCGAGCTTCTCGACGGTGGCGGTGGTGGTGCGCGCGGTGAAGACCCAGTGGTCGCCGGTGCGGAAGACACCGCCGGGCGCGTCGAGCGCCACGGTGATGCCGTGTTCGAGGACGATCGGCACGTTCCCCGGGGGCACCTTGACGGCCCCGGTGGAGCCGGGCGCGTCGAGGTCCTCGACCACGGCACCGTCCGCGCTCCTGACCGTGCCCGCCTGGTCCCAGCGGCGGATCAGCAGGTTCCGCCGGAGTGCCTCCTCGGGCGTCACGACCAGCTCGGCCGGGAGCGGAGGGGCGACGGTGATCGTTCCGTCGCCGTGCACCGTCGTGATCCGGCGCAGGTGGCCGGGCCGCTCGTCGAGTTCCTGCTGGTCGTCGAGGATCTCCACCCAGTCGTTCTCGCGCAGTCCGAGCACCGTGTCCCGGCCCAGGTGTTCGGGCCGCAGCAGGTCCTGTGCCAGGACCTCGACGACCCGCATGGCGACCGAGGCGTTGTCACGGGACCACTTGAACGTGGCGGTGCCGGCCGCTCCCCCGTCGTGGATCTCCACCCGGTAGGTCTGGTTCTCCAGCCCGCGGTAGGCGCCGCTGGGCGGCAGCGAGCACGGGTTGTCGTCCGGGGCCACCGGGATCGTGTCGGTGGTGAGCCGGCCGGCGGAGGGGGCGATGAGCTCGGGCCAGCCCGGGATGTCCGCGTCCGGGGTGCCGCAGTCGACGTCGGGGGTGTCGGGCTCGTGCACACGGACCCGCCATACGGTCTGGGTGCGGACCGTGGTGTCGACCCCCACGGCCTCCTCGACCAGGTCCCGCGCCTGGAGCGGGGTGACCTCGCGCTGCCACACGTCCAGGTACACCAGGTGGGTGCCGGTGGCGGGCAGCTGCGTCGGGGACGTCCAGTAGGGCTGGTTCGCGTACGGGGTGTCCTCCGCGCCGACCGGACCGACGAGCAGCGGGTCGAACGCGGTCGCGCCCGTGCCGTGGTTCTCCGCCATCAGACCGTCGACGTACATGCGTCCGCGGCCGATGGTGAGGCCGCCCTCCGAGCTGGTGATCCGGAAGGCGTCGGGCGTCGTACGGGGGACCACGGCGGCGCCGGAGAACCCGTCCGTGACCCCGGGGGTGCCGAGGTCGGCGGCGGCGGCGCGCAGTCTGCGGTCCACGATCGCCACGAATTCGTTCCAGTCGGAGTCGAGCAGCAGGCGGCCCTGCTGCATGACGACGCCGGAGTGGTCGCGCAGCGCGTCGAACCGCACGCGGCTCAGATCGGCTCCCATCGGGAGGCCTCCTTGCTCAGGTCGCGTAGAAGAAGCCCGCTTCGAGTCCGAAGCGGAGGTACTCGTCGAGCCGCAGCAGGAGATCGCTCTCCCGGCGCGGAGTGAACAGCAGATGGGTGGCGCCCATCTCGCTCTCGTCGTCGGCACCGCGCCGGACGGTGTCCGGCGTGGCCGTGCCGAGCTGGGCGTACGCGGGGTCGCCGAAACGGAGCGAGGTGAAGTGCGGGCGGTCGGCGCGCCGGGTGCCGGGCGGGTCGGCGGGGTCCGGGCGGCAGCGGTAGCGGCGCCCCGTCCGCGAGCCCTCCGGCACGTGGCTGAAGCGCAGACAGCCCTCCTGGCGGCGCCGGGCCCACACCGCGGCCTCGCGGACGTCTCCCGGGGCGAGTTCGGCGACCAGCAGCGAGTTGGACGCGTCGAGCACGTCCGCGTGGATGCCGCCGATGACGGTGCACTCGCGCAGATGGAGGCGGCCGCCGGGCTCGGCGCCGTCCCCCGTGGCCTGTGCGGCCTCGTCGGGGACGGTGCGCGGGCCGCCGCCGGCCGGTGCCGGACGCCCGCAGTGGGCGACGGCTGTCGGGGCGGAGGCGTCGACGACGCAGTCGGTCAGCGTGATGTCGGCGCCTTCGACGGCGACGATCGGTCCGAGGACGCACCGGTTGAGCCGCACGGTGGCGAAGGGGTCGAGGATCAGGAGGGAGGCCCGCTCGGGGTGGGCGGGCTGTCCGTCCGCCGTGCGGCTCTGGCCGGGGACCAGGGTGCAGTCGTGCAGTTCGACGGTGCGGTTGCCCCCGTCGCCCTGCTCCTCCAGGACGACGGGGCCGCCGGTGACCAGGAGACCGTCGAGGACGACCGTGGTGCGCGGTCCCATCGCGAGGCGCAGGCCGTCGGGGACGACGACCGTGGGGCGGGCGCCGTCGTCGGCGCGTACCCACACGACGGTGTCGGGGCTGCCCGCGGCGGCTGTGGTCGTCTGCACGGTGTGCAGGTCCTGGTACCGGTCGGAGTCGGTGATCCGCAGCGTCCCGCCGCCGGCGAGGCCGTCGAGGAGGGCCTGCGGAGCCTCGCCGTCGGCGACCTCGCGGTGCGGCAGGGGTGTCGTCGCCTCGCCGCGCGCCGAACCCCGGGCACCCAGCGGCACGGCCAGCCCGTAGTGGTGGGTGGCGACGGGCTTGGTGGTGGCGGGCAGGGCCGTGCCGAAGTACACCCGCCCGAGCTCGGGGTCGACCGCGACCTTGCCCGCCGCGGGCGCGTGCGCCCAGGCGCCGGTGCCGCCGGGCAGGTCGGACAGGTCGCAGACGGTGACCTCGGAGGTCGGCACGGGCGTGAGCTTCCAGGCACCGGCCGCGTTCCGGACGGCCTTCGCCAGCAGGAGGTCGCGCTCGTTCCCGTACGAGGCGTCGAGACGGGCGGCGAGCCGGCGGCGGGTCAGCGGCAGCGGCACGTCCTCGGGCTCGGCGAGGTGGGTGATCTCCTCCTCGGTGCGCGGCGCGCCGAAGAGCGCCGAGTCGCTGCCCAGCGTGTCGACGCGGAAGCGCCGTCGGTCGCCTGCGGCGTGCTGGGTGAGCGGTGTGCGGTCGAGGCGCACGGCCTCGGTGCGCCACAGGAAGATCCCGACGTTCGGGATGCCGTACCGTCCGGCGCGGCGCGGCGGGCGGGCCCCGATCGCGCGGACGTCCGCGCTGTGGGCCAGGTCGTCGAAGGCCCCGTTCATCCGTGTGCCCCAGGACAGCGCCTCCTGGTCCCGCATGTCGGGGGTGGCGCGCGCGTGGAGCCTGGTGTGGTTCATGTACTGGGTGGTCACGAGGCGTTCGAAGAACTCGACGGCCCGGGCCGGCCAGCCGGTGACGTCCCGGGCCAGCTGCTCCAGGGCGGCGGCCGTGCCCTTGCGGCGGCGGTAGGCGATGGTGTGGGCCACCTCGGCGCGCGGCGAGCGCACCCTGTCCGCCACGCCGTGCAGCGGCCGGTAGCCGATGAGGTCGCCGATGTAGGGCGCGGCCCAGGGCGCGCAGGTCTCGATGAACTGGTCGTCGTAGAGCTGCTCCAGGTCCTCCTCCAGGGCCACCAGCTGGGTGGCGAGGACGTCGACGAACTCGCGCAGCACATGGCCGCGTTCGGCGTCGCGCAGCCGGTACACCTCGGGCAGCAGGGCGTACAGGCGGTCGGCGGTGGTGGGTTCGGGCCGGGGTGTGGTCACGGCATCTCCTGCAGCCGGTCGAAGGGAGCTTCGGAGAGGGCGAGCAGCTCGGCCGCGACCGCCCTGCCGTGGGAGTCGACCGATGCCTCCGCGGCGACGAGGCGGCTCTCCAGGCCGGGTCGGTCGCGGTACAGCGCGTCCAGGTCCACGGCGACGACGCCCGGCACGGCGGCCGCGACGGCCACCACCTGGGAGCGGTGCACGGGTGCGGCGAGGCCGCGGACGAGCGGGGCGTAGGCGGTACGCAGCGCGGTCTCGACGGCGGCGAGCACGGTCTTCGCCTCGCGCTCGGGGTCCACCCGTACCTCGAGGGCCAGCCGGAACCGTGCCTGACGGGCCGCCAGGACCTCGACACGGGCCAGTGGGTCGCCGTACCGGCGCAGGGCCGCCGTGAGGTGGGAGACCGTGGCGTCGGGGGCCGCCCCGCCCCCGGGTCCGCAGACGCTGACGACGATCGTCCGGCCGGGCCGCAGCCGCAGCACGTCGGCCCGGGCGAGCGAGATCCCGGCGAAGGCGAGCGCGAAGTCGGCGTAGTCGCGCAGCGAGACGGCGCGGCCGAGGGTGCGGGTGGCGAGCGGCACGGAGACGCGGGCGTGCCCTTCGTCCTCGGGGTCGACGCCGCCGTCGGCGGCGACCGGGTTGGTGGCGGCCTTGACGCCGAGGGGCCGGTCCATGAGCTGGGAGAGCCGGTCGGCCGGCAGGTTGCCGGCGAGGCCGGTGCCCTTGCGGTAGCCGGCGCGGACGTTGTGCGAGCCCGAGGGGAGCCGGGCGCCGTGTGCGCCGTCGCCGAACGCGACCACCACGGAGCCGTCGGGTTCGTCGCGGGTGGTGAAGACGCGGTCGCCGGGCTCCGCCCCGTACAGGGTGGGGCGTTCTCGCCAGGCGACCTCGTCGGCGCGGACGGCGAGGGTGGAGGCGTAGCCCTGCGGCGTGTCGGCGCGGACGTGGGTGAGGGGGCCGTGCAGCAGCGGCATGGTCTGGAAGGGGCGGCGGGCGTCGCCGTCGCCGAGGACCTGCTGCACGGTCTCGCCGTGGGTCGCCTTGACGACGTTCCCGAAGAGGACGGCGGTCGCGCGTTCATAGCGGTGCCGGGGCGGCGCGGTGAGCCTGACCAGGGTCCGGGCGCCCTCGGCGCGCACGGATTCGAGGACGACGAGCTCGGCCGCCGGCTCCTCGGCGCCTCCGTCGACCCGGCCGGACAGGACGAGCCGACGCCCGGGCAGCATGGCGGTGGCGTCGCCCTCGACGAGGAGGTCACGTGCGGTCACGGGGGTGGTGTCCGGTGCCTCGACGAGCGTGAGGGGTACGGAGACGGCGAGGACGGTCACCTCGCGCGGCGTTCCGAACGTGTACCCGTCGGCCCTCTTCCTGCCCGCGGGGGGCTGTTCACCCCGCAGCGTCAGCCGGGTGACGGTGCCCGAGACGGCGAACTCGGCCCGGGAGAACTCCGTCCGGTCCTCCACCTTGTAGAGCTCCCGGTAGAAGGCGGTGTCCTCGTCCACGTGCTCCTGGGACAGCACCACCCAGGACCCGACCACGACGTCGGGCTGCGACCCGTCGAGGTCGACGACGGTGACGGTCTCCCCGAACTCGTCGTGCTCGCTGACGGCGGCGAACTTCGGCCACTCCGCGTCGTCCTCGTGGCCCTGGGCGCCGACCGCGATCACATATCCCTTGCGGAACTCCTCGTTCATCGCCCGCCACACCGGCGCGTTGTGGCCGAACACCCGCAGCCGTCTGCGCAGCACGAACGCCTCCGGCCGGGCGGCCGGTGCGTTGTACGGGGCGTCCGATCCGAGCCCCCGGTCCCAGCGGACGTGCGTGCGGTGGTGCGGCGGGTCCGGCTCGACGGCGGTCACGAGCCGCACGTCCCACTTGTCGTGGGCGAGGTCGTCGCTCGCGAAGAGGATCGCGTCGCCGACGCGGACGGGGAGGACGTCGCCGTCGAACCAGGCGTCGACCCTGCGCTTGACGGGCGGGTAGGGCTTGGTGGGGACGACCGGCAGGGCGTTCCACTCGGCGCGCGCGGGGAGTTCCTCCACCGTCTCGAAGAGCTGGGGACGCTCGCCGGGGCCCGGCACGCTCTGGACCCTCAGGCCGACGGGCAGGTCGACGGCCGTGGGCGGCGCCGGGGGGACCAGGCCGGGGTCGGGCGGAAGTCCGGTGGGCTGCCCGGTCTGCGGAGGCTTCTCCAGGGAGAAGGCCAGGTGCGTCTCGGCAGCGACGCCGGGCGAGAGCCGGTACGCGACGAGCCGGCCCAGTTCCTGGAGCGAGACGCGTTCGGTGGCGGTGCGGAGGTACGACTCGTTGACGAGACGCTCGTTGTAGAAGGTGAGGACGTCGCAGACGACCGCCCAGGCGTCGATCAGGGCGATCGTCGGGTCGCCCGGGTCGCGGGTGAGCAGCCGGGCCAGCCGGGGGCGGTTCGCGTCCGAGAGGGCGGTGACCATGCTCGACCGGAAGTCGCCGTGCACACCGCTGCGATAGGCGATCTCCGGGAGCCCGGGCCGGTTGCCGAGGGTGCCGGGGGTGCGCGCGGAGGTGCCCGAGCAGCAGCCGCAGGTCCCTTCGGTTCCGGCGGGGATGGTCGCGGTCATCGGCCGCCTCCCAGGGTGAGGTCGAGCATGCCGCGCTCGGGGAAGTTCGGGTCGTTGTCCAGGCGGGCGATCTCCAGGCGTCCCATCTCCAGGACGCCGCTCTCCAGGCCGCTGGTCTCCGGGAGGCGCTGCCGCTGGAAGGTGTGGACGTCCACCGACTCCACGCCGGGCACGGCGTGGACCTCGGCGAGGACGGTGGACAGGTGCACGGGCCGGCCGAAGGTGAGGCGGTCCGGGTGGAACAGGCCTCGGCCGCCGCCCGGCAGGGTGGAGTCGCTCAGCCGGGCCAGGACCGCCGCCCCGACGTCGGACCGCAGATGGGTGCGCTCCACGCACACCCGCAGCCCGATCTCCAGGGGGACGAACACGGGTCCGTCCACCTCCAGGTCGTAGCCGGCCAGCCGGTACCGCTCCAGCCGGGCGCGCAGGTCCCGCTCGTACGCGGCGTCGACGGGCTTGCCGCCGCGCCGGTCCGCGGTGACGAACACGCTGTGCCAGGAGCCCGTCCACCGGAAGGTCGCCGCCGCGCGCTGCACGGCGCCGACGCGTTCGGTCACCTCGGCCCAGTCGGCCTCGGTGACCGCCCGCTCCTGCACGGCGAAGGCCTCGGGCGCGTCGCGGCGGATCTCCCCGGCGGACTCGGGGTCCGTTCCGCCCGCGGCGGGCAGCGGATTGGACACGGAGACGACGGCGTCGTCGTCCGTCACGGCGTGGGCGATCGACTCGGCACCCACGTTGCCCGCCCGCCCGTTGCCCACCCGGTACCGGGCGAAGAACCGGGTGCCGGTCCTGGGACGCATCCCGTGTTCGTCGTCCCCGAAGCGCAGCCGTACCGTCCCGTCGTGTTCGGCCTCGACGGTGAAGTCGACGGCCGCCGCCGCGCTGTCCAGCAGGTCGGGCCGGACCTGCCAGTCCCGGCGGTCGCCGCCCAGGTCGCCGACGAGGTCGATGGCCGGACGCGCCGTGCGCGGCTCGGCGGCGGGAACGGCCGACGCGGGCCGCGTCGGTTCCGAGACGAGCAGGTCGCCCCCGGCGAGGGCGACGCGCAGGACGGTCGTGCCGTCGCTGATCGACCAGAGGGGGTCGGCGCCGCGGACGGTGACCTTCTTGCCCGCCGGCTGCCGCCCGTGGGCGGCCAGCAGGGTCCGCAGCTCGTCGCCGTAGGCGAGATCGGTGAGTTCGTCGAGGAGGGCCGGGGTGGCGGCCTGCCGGAACAGGGTCGGGGCGGGGTGGGCGTCGGCGTGCGTGAGCGGGCCGCGGGCGAGCGTGGGGCGGTAGCGGGCCGGTACCGGGCCCGGCGGGGAGACGTCGGGCCGGCCCGGCCGGGCCACCCTGACCAGACGGGGCGGCGGAACCTCGCCGAGCGGTTCGCCGGACCCGCCCGGGCCGGGGACGCTCTGCCCGTGGTCGGCGAGGACGATGTTCCCCCAGGCGCGCGCGGTCTCCAGGGCCCCCTCGACGACGCCGAGGCAGAGCGGGAACGGCAGGGCGTCGTCCTCGTGCCAGGCGATCTCGGTCACCGGCAGCGGATCGGCGGTCTGGGGCTGCTCGAAGAGACCGCCCACCGGGTCCTCGGACTTCCGGACGTCGACGAGGCGGACGGCCCGGCGCCGGGTCGGGTCGGCGTCGACCTCCCGTCCGGTGGTGGGCGACACGGTCTCCGCGAGCACCAGGACGTCCCCGGCCCTCAGGTGCGGATGGTCGCCCCGCAGTGTCGCCGCCGTCGCTCCCTTCGGCAGGCAGCAGCCCTGGTCGCCCCAGGTGTGGAAGCGCATCTCGGCCAGATCGGCGTGCAGGAGGGCCGCTTCGACCGTCTCGAAGACGACGGGCCGGGTGGCGAGGGCGGCCTGGAGTTCCCGGGAGCCTGGCTTCACCCGCACCGGCACGTCCGGCACCGTCGTGAGGAGCGGGGTTCCCGCGGGCAGCTCGACCGCCGCTCCGCCCTGGACGCCGATCCGCACCCAGACACGGGCGTTGCATCCCTCGTGGACGCGGTAGTCGACGAGCCGGGCGTGCCGGCGCAGCGAGATCCGGCTCCGGGCGGTCCCGAGGTAGGCCTCGGTGGCCACGGCGTCCTGGCGGTAGGAGAGTTCGTCGGCCGCGTAGGCGAGCAGCTCCACGAGGGCGGTTCCGACGTCCGCCGGGTTGCGCTCGGTCCACTCGGGTGCGAGCAGCGAGATCCGGTCCAGCATCAGCCGCCGGAAGCCCTGGAAGTCCTTGGCGAGGTAGTCGATCGCGGGCGTGACGGGCGGCTCGGGCACGCACGGGTCGGCCGGGGCGCAGTCGAAGTCGCTGGGGCATTCGACCTTGAACGCGAACTCGGCCTCGGCGAGCATCGGGTCGAAGCCGGCGGGCGGGATGTCCGAGGCCGGGTTGGTGACGAGCCGAAGCCGGTAGGTCGAGAAGTCCCCGCGTTCCGCGGTGCGGACGACGAGCACGTGGTCGGGCTCGTCGAGGCCGGCGACCAGCTCGGGCGGCATGTCGGGGTGGTTGCCCGCCGCCGCCCAGTCGACGGTCACGGTCGGGACGCGTTCGCCGCCGTCGATGAGGACGTTGGTGCGGTCCAGGAGCGCGGGCACGGGCCGCACGAGGCGGACGTACAGGATGCGCTGGCGCAGGTCCTGGTGGGGCGAGGCGGTGTCGAGGACCTCGACGTACTCGATGGCGTTGCGGTCGCTCAGGGGGCCGGCCTGCCGGAGGGCGAGCAGGCGGTGGGGCTTGGCGCAGGGAAAGCGGGTCACGGGCGGCCGTCCGGGGTGCGGAAGGTGGCGACCTCTCGGGTGCGGGTGCGCAGCACCACGTACGAGACGGTGATCAGCAGGGTGGAGTCGAGTGCCTCCACCTCGACCCGGTCGGCGGTGAGGACCTGGCCCAGGTGCCGCTCCAGGGCGCTCTGCACGAGGTACTGGGTGGTGGCCGCCGCTTCGGGGCCGCCCGGTTCGAAGACGAGCTGCAGAAGGCCCGCCCCGAGGTCGGGCCGCATCACCCGCTCTCCGGGCGAGGTGAGCAGCAGCTGCTCGATCATGTCGCGCACGTGATCGTCGGGACCGGTCGTCGCCGTGCGTCCGCTGCCGTCGATGTCGTAGGGGTGGTCGATGGTCATGCCGGCTCCCTCATGAGGCGATCGCCCGGGTCTGGGCGGCCAGGGGGGTGAGTGGGGTCCCGGTGGGGGTGCACATCGAGGTGCCGGACTGGAGCGCGACGGGTGCGCCGCCCGCGAGGACCCGTACGGCGCCGGCGAGCCACTGGGCGGTGACGCACGGCGGGGTGGGTGTGCCGGTGAGCCCGCAGCCCGCCACCACGTACGGGGTGGCGAGGGTGACGACGGGCTGCCCGGAGACCGTCACCCGGGGGAAGGGCGTGGTGGGCGTGGCCTGTCCGGCGTGGGTGCACAGGAGGGTGGCGCCGAGGTGGAGGATCGGTCCGGGCATCGTTCACACCACCGTCAGTGCGCCGAGGTTGATGTCGGTGGTCGGCCCGGTCATGGAGATCGTCGCGCCCTTGCCGTTGCTGATGACGATGCCGACGTCGCTGACCGAGATCATGGCTCCGGTCGCGGTGGTGATCAGGATCCCGCCCGTCGGTCCCGGCGCGTCACTGATCACCAGTCCGTTCTTGAGGGTGGTCTGCAGGGTGATGCCGGCGACGCCGGGCGGCACCGCACGGGCGAGCAGCGGGACTTCGGCCGGGCTGCCCCAGTAGCCGCCGACCCAGACGGGATGGTCGGGGTCGCCGTGCTCGTACTCGATCCAGACCCCGGAGCCGAGGGGCGGCACGGCGAAGACGCCGGTGTTGATCCCGGCGAGGGGCAGGCAGGGCATCGCCCAGGAGGAGACGCTCGGTGACACGTCGGGGACGAGGGCCTGGATCCGTCCCATCTGGAGGGGGTCGACGTTGTTGGCGACGGTGCCGCGGTACTTGCCGAGGAAGCCGGTGACCGCGTCGGTCCGGGTCTGGGTCATACGGGCACCGCCGGGACGGTCGACACGACGCCGTTGCGGGCGAGCGAGAAGGTCTGGGTGTAGGCACCGCGTCGGATGTCGTGCGTGACGCGGGTGACGTAGTAGAGGCCGTCGAAGGCGGTGCCGGCCCCGCGGACTCCCACCAGCCTGCGGGAGCGCAGGACGTGGCCGTACTTCGCGACGTCGAGGGTGCCGGTGCCGAACACGGCGTCGGAGTGCTGGGCGGCGTGGGCGACGCCCTTCATCACGGCGGCGAGCGGGCTGAGGTTCGCGGTGTCCGTCATGCGGTGGAGCTTCGGCGGGATCGGGGGGACGAGACCGAGCGGCGGCCGGATCGGGGCGATGTCGGGGATGGGCAGGTTCAGCGGGGCCTTGCTCGTGCGTTCCTGGATCGCGACGATGGGGATCTCCCTCTTCTCCTTGTCGAAGGTGAAGTTGAGGGTGGCGACGTTGTCGTGGGCGGCGTCGAGGCCGACGTTGAGCGCGGGCTGCGGCGCTCCGAGCCGGATCTCCGGTCCCCAGTACGCCTTGCTCACCCCCGGGACCGGTCCGGGCTCGATGTAGAAGACGTGGCCGACCTCCTTGGCGAGGGCCGTGACGTAGGCGTAGTCGGTGCCCTGGTGGACGGGGATGCGGTCGACGGGGATGGGCACGTCCTCGAGGAGGCTCGGGATCACGAGCGGCGCGCAGCCCAGGGCCGCGTACTTCGCGAGGACGGTCAGGGCGCGCACGGCCGGTGACATCGCGGGGTAGGGCAGGCCGTCGAACGGCACCAGGTCCATGACGCAGCTGAGGTCCTTGCCCTTCACGTGGAGCACCGAGGTGGGTCCGGCCGCCGTCATGTCCTGGTGGGTCACGACGCCGTCGACGAGGACTTCGGTGACGCCGCGGAGGGTGACCGCGACGACGCAGCGGAACACCGGCGCGGTGACCGGGAAGAACGCCTGGACCGGGGAGTCCTTGGAGATCGAGAAGGTCAGCTCGAATCCGCTCTGCGCGTCCCCGGCGCCGCTCTCGACCTTGAGGCCGGTCAGCGCGTCGAGGACGAAGCGCGGCGCGGGCACCGGGACGGCCGGGCCGAGGAACAGCTGCAGCCGGACGGGCCCCGGGGGCAGGTCACGCATCGTCGGCTCCCGGGACGCCTTCGGCCAGGGTGATGCGCAGCCGGCGCCCCGGCGGCAGCGTCATCCGGGCGGGGTCGATGACCCCGTTGGCGTCGGCGAGCCGCCACCACAGCTCCGGGTCGCCGAGGAGGCCGGCCGCCAGCAGGTCCCGGCGGTCGCCGGCCGTCGTCGCGTACTCGTGGAGCAGCGCGAAGCGCTCCGGGGCGGGGCACAGCCGGCGGCGGAAGTACGGGACGGGCGGCGCGGGTTCCTCGCCGGGGTCGGGAGGGCGGACATGGGCCGTGACGCCGACGTCGGCGTAGCGGCTGGTCGGCGGCAGCGAGACGGTGGGGACGGCGCCGGCCGCGAGGAGTGCTTGGAGCGGGTCGGGCATCTCAGATCACCTCGAGGCCGAGGGCGGACAGGGCGGCCGAGCCCGCGCGGGCGGCCAGGGCCTCCTTGTTGCGCAGGTGGCTCATGAAGAGGGCCCCGCCGCGGTGGGCGAAGCCGAGGTCGTCGACGGAGAGCACGCGCATGGCGAGGGTGACCTTGGCGCGGATCGGGTTGAGGGAGGTGTCGAAGGCCTCCTCGGCGATCGACAGTTCGGTCACGCGGACCGGCAGGACGCGCTGCCTGCTCCAGACGAACAGCGTCAGCGGCGTCTCCATGGGCAGGACCTCCAGCATGCCTCTGGCGGCCAGGGCGTCGTTGTCCACGAGCGTGGTGGCGCGCGGGTTGACCAGGAGTTCCAGGGCGGCGAGCTGGGGATGGATGCCGAACTCGACCGTGGTGGGGTTCTCGGCCGGGAACTCGAGCCGGTCCGTGGCGTCGATCTCCGCCTCCAGGCGCAGCGTCTCGACGGCGACGCCCTTCAGCCGGAGCGCCTGGCCGGCGTCCGCGCCCGCCGCCTGGACGGCGACCGTGCGGGTGAGGGCGTCCGGGTTGTACTGGAGCGCGATGGTGCGCAGGGCGCGACCGGTGGTCACGTCCACCTCGACGAGGCCTCCCTTGACGACGCGGGGCGAGGTCACCGTCCGCCTCCCAGGGCCGTCCAGATCGCGGTCGCGGCCTGCGCCCCGAGCGCGGCGGCGGTGGGCGCGGGCGTACGGGAGAGCCGGGGGCGCACCACGGGCACGGTCCGCCCGGTGAGGGCCGCCGGGTCGGCGCCGGCCGCGAGGGCGCCGAGCGCCCGCTCCAGGCCCGACACCACGGAGCCGGCCTGGGCCGGTGTCAGGCCGCGCAGCACGACCTCGTCGACGACGATCCGCACCCGCGGCGGCCCGGCGCTCATCGCGCGTTCCCGGTGCCGCGGAGGAAGTCGCCGAGGGACAGCGTGCCGGCGCTCGTTCCCGGCCCGCCCCGGTGGCCGCCGTCCGGCTCCGGCCGGGCCGACGCGTGCGGGGCCGGGGGGACCGCGCGGATCTCGACCCTGCCGATGGTGATGGTGACGGCGGGGCCCGGATCGGCGGGCGCGCCGGAGGCCGGGGGCGTGAGCGTACGGGGAGCCGGGCCCGGCGGCGCCGGAGCGGGTCCCGGTACGGGGCGGGCGACCGGCATGCCGAGCGCCTCCGCGGGCCGCGTCGGCCGCGCGGTCTCCTGATCGGGTGCCGGAGGGCGGAGACGCGGTCGGCGCCGGCCGGGCTCCCGCTCGTCGTGCGGGACCGGGGAGGGGCCGCCGTGATCGGCGGAGGGTCGTGCGGCCGGTACGGCGGCCGGGGGCGACACGGTGGCCGCGGGCGGTCCGGGGAGCGGCGTGACGCGCGGTCGTCCGTGCGTCCCGGTGTCCCCCGCCGCGCCGCGGTGTTCCCCGTCGGTGGGGGCCTCCCGGATCACGGCGTCGGGCGCGGGTGCCGGCCGGAGCGGCGCCCCGGGGACGGTGGGCACGACGGGAGGTGGTCCGGGCTGCGGCGCGGGGGCGGCGACGTGCCGTGCGTCGACCGTGGGGCCGTCCGTCCCGGTGGTCCGCCCGGTCGCCGCGCCGTCACGGACGGGCGCGGCCGTGTCCCGTACCTCCTCGGAGGCCCCGTCGTCACCGGGCCCGACGGGCTCCCGGGGCGGCCGTTCGGCGGCGGCGCGCGGGGGCAGGAGCGGTACGGTGGCGGGCCGGTGCCGCCGTCCGGTGGCCCGGGAGGCGAGCCGGTGCAGCAGATCGGTCATGGCAGTTCCCCTGTGACGATGCGGAGATAGCTCGCCCGCCGCCGCTCGCTCAGCGCGAGCACCTCGGTCTCGGACCAGCCGTACGAGCGGGCCAGCGTGTCGACGTCGAGCAGCAGCTGCCGTCCCCGGGAGTCGAGTTCGGCCCAGACGAATGCGGCCACGTCGAAGTCGGCGGTGAACGCGTGCGCGCAGTCGGGACACGTGAGGTCGATCAGGACGTCGGCGAGCGGGTCCGCGGCCGACATCGCCTCGGTCAGCGCCTCGCGCACCGCGTCGGGCAGTGCGACGGCCGCCGGATCCAGGGTCCGCTCCTGATGCCGCAGACCCAGCAGGCAGCGTTCGAGGAGCAGCAGCGCCCCTCGGTGCGGGTCGGCCGCCTCGGGGTGCTCGGCCACCGCCCGGAGGTCCCGGTACGTGAGGCATCGCCAGGCCACTTCGTGGCCTCCGTGCGCCAGCGGCGGCGGAGCGTCGACGATCTTGTCCTCGAGGGCGAGCAGCGCCTCGGTCGTCGCTTGGAACTCCACCGTCCCGCGGCAGGCCGGGCAGCCGACCGTGGCCGCCATCCGTGGACCGGCCAGCGCCTCGCGCAGGCGCAGCAGCAGCGCGGTGACGCGGCCGATGGGACGCTCGGCCGGCGGGACGGAACCGGTGTCCTCGTCGGCGGCGGCGGCCAGGGCGAGGGCGCGCGTGTGCGGTGACGCGTCCCGGTACTCGTCCCACAGCCGCAGCAGCTCTTCCGCCGGCAGTGCGCGCATGTCCCCTCCTACGGCTCGACGAACGAAGGCTCTTGCGGCTCGGCCACGTCCACGTCGCGCTCCCAGCCCTCGTGTTCGAGCTTGAGGGTCTGGATGGCCACGGCGTTGGCGTTGGAGTCGAGTTCGGGGAGGGACTGGAACTCGGAGACCCAGGCGCGGAAGACCTTGTAGGCGAGGACCAGTTGGCCCGCCTCGTTGTACAGCTCGATGATCAGGTCCTTGCGGAAGTCCTTGAGGGAGACCTCCGCGCCGAGCCCGGAGCCGAAGTTCCAGACCTTGTTGGCCCAGCGCTCGAACTCGACGTCGTGGGTGACGCCCCGGGTGAGGGTGATCGCCTCGTACTTGGTGCGGCCCGGTGACTTGCGCGCGGTGGAGGGGTCGGCGCCGTCGCGGTGCTCGACGACCTCGGTGGTGCGCTTGAGGGCGCTCACCTTGCTCACGCCGGCGACGAAGCGGCCGTCCCATTTCACCCGGAACTTGAAGTTCTTGTAGGGATCGAAGCGCTGGGCGTTGACGCTGAACTGTGCCATGGGGTCGGCTCCTAGGCGGAAATCTGGCCGGCGATCTGCTGCAGCCGGAGGACGACGAACTCGGCGGGCTTGAGGGGGGCGAAGCCGACGAGGATGTTGACGACGCCGAGGTTGATGTCGTTCTGGGTGGTGGTCGTCGCGTCGCACTTGACGAAGTACGCCTCGCGCGGGCTCTTGCCCTGGAAGGCGCCCTGCCGGAAGAGGTTGTTGAGGAAGGCTCCGATGTTCAGGCGGAGCTGGGCCCACAGGGGCTCGTCGTTCGGTTCGAAGACCGCCCACTGGATGCCGCGGAACAGGCTCTCCTCGATGAAGAGGGCGGTGCGGCGCACCGGCAGGTACTTCCACTCCGAGGCGTTCCGGTCCGAGCCGTTGCGGGTGCGGGCACCCCAGGTCACGTGCCCCGAACCGGGCGCCAGGCGGAGGCAGTTCACGGCGAGCGGATTGAGCAGACCGATCTCGCCGTCGGTCAGCGGCACGGCCAGTTCGGTGACGGCGGGCAGGGTCGCGTCGAGCCCGGCCGGTGCCTTCCAGACGCCGCGCTCGGCGTCGGTCCTGGCGATCACGCCGGCGATGGCGCCCGACGGCGCGAAGGGCATCACCTGGCCTTCACGGAGCGGATCCGGCTGCCTGACCCGGGGGAAGTAGACGGCGGCGTTCTTGCTGCTGGTGAACGTGGACGCGCCGGTGCCGGCGGCGCTCACGGTCGACCAGGACTGGGGCGGATCGAGCACCACGACGGCTCGCCGGTCCCTGGCGTAGGCGCAGGCGTCGGTGATGACCTGGGCTTCGACGTCACGGTCGCCCAGATCGCCGGTGCCCGAGTAGGGCGGGATGACGAGCAGATTGAACAGGTCGGCGTGCTCCAGGGCGTAGAGGCCCTTCTTGTCACGCCGGAAGTCCGCGCCCGTGGAGATGTTCGCGGCGGCGATCGCCCCGCCGTCGCCTCCTCCGGTGGCGTTGGCCTCCACCGAGGGAGCACCCTGCGCCGTGCTCGGGAGCGACTCCACCCTGACGAACTGCGATTCGGCGGCCAGCACGATGTCCGCCCGGCGGGCGGAACCGGGCGCGAAGGACACGTTGCGGAAGACTTCCTTCGCCTCGGTGGCCGTGTCGATGACGGTCAGGTTGAACAGCGTCGGGTCGCTCGTGCCGTCGTCGTTCAGCCGGATCTTGTCGTCCACGATCGCCTTGAGCTTCGCGCCCCAGGCGCCGGGCGAGGCCGCCTTGAGCGTCAGGCGCTTGTTGCCCGAGCCGAGGACCAGGGTGGCGGTGTCGCCGGCGCCGGCGCTCGCGTGGACCCGTACGACGATGGCCACACCGCCGCCCTGCTGGAAGAAGTCCCGCACGGAGTACCCCAGATGGCTCTCCGACCAGAGGCTGCCGAAGGCGCGCTCGAAGTCGGCGAAGGAGGTCAGCGTCACGGGCCTGTCGACCGGACCACGCAGGGCCCGGCCGATGAAGGCCGTGATCGAGGTGGGGACTCCGGTGATCGTGCGCACACCGCTGGGCAGCTCTTCCACGTACACGCCGGGGTAGGACAATTGCGGCGCCATCTGCTTCCCTCCGCCAGGTCGTCTGTCGGGTATGGCTTATCCCGTGCGTGTCACCACGGCGTCACCGCTCCATCACCGGCCGGCCGCGCGGCGGGACGACCTGTCCCCGGGCCAGCGCCGTCAGTTGGGCGGAGGGCCTCAACCCCAGCTCGGCGTCGAGGAGTCTGCGGAACCACTCGTAGTGGCGCACCGCGTCGACGGCGTTCCCCTCGGAGAGGTGCACGGTGATCACCGCCCTGCTGGCGCTCTCGCGCAGCGGTTCCAGGCGGACGGCCTCGAAGGCGAGCTCCAGGGCTCCCGCGTGGCTGCCGTGCGCGGCCATGAGCCGGGCCGCCGCCTCCAGCGCGTGCAGCCGGAGCTGGCGGGTGTGCTCCTGCTCGAGCAGCACCCACTCGTCGTACCACCCCGGCAGCAGCTCTCCGCCCCGGAGCAGCCAGGCGTAGCCGTCGCCGTCCACCTGCGAGGGGTGGGTGTCGCCGGCGGGCCGCAGTATCCGTCGGACGCGGGTGGTGAACTCCCGGTTGTCCACGACCGTGTCCGGCGCGAGGGAGACGTGCGTCCCGCGGGTGACCACCAGGCCGGGCGCCACGCGGTTCACCCGCCACACGGCGGTCCGCAGGCGGGCCTGCGACTTCTCCTCGGGCGTCTCGGGCCACAGCGCGGCCGCGGCCACCGACCGGCCGGCGCCGACCCGCAGCGCGAGGTAGGCGACGAGCCGCTGCCCGCTCGGCGGCACGGCGACGGCGCAGCCGGCGCGGCGCACGGCGAACCCGTCGAGAAGCAGGATGGTGAAGGGGGAGGCGGCGGCGCTCGGTACGGACATGGTGATCCTCACACAGAGTGACAGTCGAGCGATTCCATCGCAGACCGTAGCCGAGAGCCGGTGGGGCCGTCCGTCCCCGGGCGACCCGGTGATCGCCTCCCGTCCGAGCCGTACAGGGCCTCACACCCCGACCGGATGTCCGAAATCTGCCGGTCCGGTGTCGACGTACCGGGTGAAGGCCTTCGGAGGGGCCAGGTTGACGACGGGAGCGGCATCCGGGCACGGCCGGCGCGCTCGGCCGGAGCGGCATCCGGGCACGGCCGGTGCGCTCGACCGGAGCGGCCCCGAGAGGGCCAGACGCCGTAGAGGCCGCCCCCTCTCACATCCGACAGGTGCGTACGAGTCGACACCTCGTAGATGCCATGGGCACCCCCGGAAGAGCCTCCTGGTCGATCCTCCAGTCCCCCGACCTGCGGGGCGAGTGATTTCCGGCGTCCGCACCAGTCGTCTCCCCTCCCTCCCCCGGGCTTCACTGGCGGAAACGCGGTGACCGGAAGGCGTGGGGAGACATGGACCTGAACACGGTGACGGACGTTCGGGACGGGCGGCTGCACGAGCCGTGGCGTCCCGGCGACGCGTGGCTCGGCGGGGGCACGTACCTGTTCTCCGAACCGCAGCCGCACCTGCGCCGGCTGATCGATCTGAGCCGGATGGGCTGGGAGCCGCTCACGCGCCACGCCGACGGCTCCCTGGAGATCGCCGCGACCTGCACGGTCGCCCGGCTGTCACGGCACGGCCGGACCCTTGACGCTCCGGCGGCGCCGTTGTTCGAGCAGTGCTGCCGGGCCTTCCTCGCCTCCTTCAAGATCTGGAACATGGCGACCGTCGGCGGGAACCTGTGCAACGGGCTACCCGCCGGGCCGCTCATCTCGCTCACCGCCGCCCTCGACGGCACGTGTCTGCTCCGGGCGCAGGACGGCTCGTCGCGCCGCGTGAAGGTGGTCGACTTCGTCACGGGTGCCGGACGCAAGGACCTCGCCGAGGGCGAACTGCTGCGCTCGGTCACCCTGCCGGCGCGCGCCCTGGGCTGCCGCACCGCCTTCCGGCAGGCCTCGCTGTACGGGCTCGGCCGCTCCGGCGCCCTGGTGATCGGGACGCTCGATCCGGTCGACGGCTCGATGGCGGTGACGATCAGCGCGGCGACGGTACGGCCCTTCCGGTTCTGGTTCCCGCTGCCGCCCACGCGCGAGGGGCTCCGGGCGGCGATCGCCGGCACGGTCCGGGACGACGACTGGTTCGACGACATCCACGGACTGCCCGAGTGGCGGCGGCACATGGGGTTCCGACTCGCCGAGGAAGTCCGCCGCGAACTGATCCGTACCGTCGAGGAGGACGCCCGATGAGCTTCCACATCCGTGTCAACGACCGCCCCTTCGCCGAGGAGCCGCGCGCCGGCCAGTGTCTGCGCACCTATCTGCGCGAGCGCGGCTGGTTCGGCGTGAAGAAGGGCTGTGACGCCGGGGACTGCGGCGCCTGCACCGTCCATGTCGACGGGGAGCCGGTCCACAGCTGCCTGTACCCGGCGGTGCGGGCCGAGGGGCGGGCCGTCACGACCGTCGAGGGGCTCGGCTCTCCGGACGGCGAACTCCACCCGGTGCAGCAGAGGTTCCTGGACGCCCAGGGCTACCAGTGCGGCTTCTGCACGGCCGGATTCCTCATGACGACCGCCGCCCTCGAAGCCGAGCGGGGCTGCGCCCACGACGACGGGAAGCTCGACGACCTGCCCCGCGCGTTCAAGGGCAACATCTGCCGCTGCACCGGCTATCGGGCCGTGGAGGACGCCGTGCGCGGTGTGAAGCACACCGAACGCCCCTGCGCGGGAGAGGCGGTCGGGCGGAACCTGGGCGCGCCGGCCGGGCCCGAGGTCGTCACGGGGCGGGCCCGCTACACCTTCGACATCGAGGTCCCGGGCCTGCTGCACATGAAGCTGCTGCGCTCCCCGCACCCGCACGCCCGGATCGTCGCGATCGACACCGCCGCCGCCCTCCGTGTACCCGGGGTCCACGCCGTCCTCACCCACGAGGACGCGCCCGCGACCCTGTACTCCAGCGCCCGCCACGAGCACCCCACGGAGGACCCGGACGACACCCGTGTCCTGGACGACGTCGTCCGGTACGTCGGGCAGCGGGTCGCCGCCGTCGTCGCCGACAGCGAGCAGGCCGCCGAGGAGGGGTGCCGCCGGATCGAGGTGACGTACGAGCGACTCCCGCACGTCACCGACCCGGAGGCCGCGATGCGTCCGGGAGCGCCGCGGCTGCACGGCGACAAGGGTCCCGAGGCACGGATCGCCCGCGCGGAGAACAACGTGGCCGGCGAGGTGCACGGCGAGATCGGCGACGTCGAGCGGGGCTTCGCCGAGGCGGACGTCGTGTACGAGGAGACCTTCCGCACCCAGCGCGTGCAGCACGCCAGCCTGGAGACGCACGGCTGCGTCGCGTACTTCGAGCCCAAGGAGGACGGGCCGGGCGAGCGGCTGACCGTCCGCTCCTCCACGCAGACCCCGTTCCTGACCCGGCGCGCCCTGTGCGCGCTGTACGGTCTGCCGGAGGACGAGGTGCGGGTGGTCGCGGGCCGGGTGGGCGGCGGCTTCGGCGGCAAGCAGGAGATGCTCACCGAGGACGTCGTGACGCTCGCGGCGCTGAAGCTGCGGCGGCCGGTGAAGCTGGAGTACACCCGCGCCGAGCAGTTCTACGGGGCCACCACCCGGCACCCCTTCACGATCGGCGTCAAGGTCGGGGCCCGTGCCGACGGGACCCTGACAGCCGTGCGGATGCGGGTCGTCTCCAACACCGGCGCGTACGGCAACCACGGGCCGGCCGTGATGTTCCACAGCGTCGGCGAGTCCTTCGCCGTCTACCGCGCCCCGCACAAGAAGGTCGACGCCTGGTCCGTCTACACGAACGCGGTCCCGGCCGGCGCCTTCCGCGGCTATGGCCTGGGGCAGGTGACCTTCGCCGTCGAGTCCGTCATGGACGAACTGGCCCGCCGCCTCGGGATGGACCCGCTGGCCTTCCGCGAGAAGAACATCATCGGGCCGGGCGAGGCCATGCACAGCCCGATCGGCGAGGAGGAGGACCTCCACATCGCCTCCTACGGGCTCGACCAGTGCCTCTCCGTGGTGCGCCGGGCGCTCGCCGAGGACCGCAGCGCAGAGGAGGTCCCGGAGGGCTGGCTCGTCGGCCAGGGCACCGCGATGGCGATGATCGCCACCGGGCCGCCCGGCGGCCACTACGCCGACGCGCGGGTCTCCCTCCTCTCCGACGGCACGTACGACATCGCCGTCGGCACCGCAGAGTTCGGCAACGGCACCACCACCGTCCACCAGCAGATCACCGCGGGCGTCCTGAACACCACCGCGGACCGCCTCACGGTCCGGCAGTCCGACACCGACGTGGTGCGCCATGACACCGGGGCCTTCGGCTCGGCCGGAACCGTCGTCGCCGGCAAGGCCGTCCTCCTCGCCGCGCAGTCGCTCGCGGAGCGCCTGCGCACGCTCGCCGCCCGGCACTCCGGCGTCGCCCGGCACCTGTGCGTGCTCGGCGCCGAGGCCGTCGACTGCGCCGGCCGTACGGTGACGCTCAAGGAGCTGTACGAGGCGGGGCACGCGCTCGGCGCGGCGGAGGAGCTTGCGGCGGACGGGCACTGGGGCGGCTCGCCGCGATCGGTGGCCTTCAACGCCCAGTGGTTCCGGCTCGCCGTCGACCCGGACACCGGGGAGATCCGGATCCTGCGGAGCGTGCACGCCGCGGACGCCGGCAAGGTCATGAACCCGATGCAGTGCCGCGGCCAGGTGGAGGGCGGGGTCGCCCAGGCGCTCGGCGCCACCCTCTTCGAGAACGTGCGGATCGACGAGCGGGGCGAGGTCACCACGGCCGCGTTCCGCCGCTACCGGCTCCCGCAGTACGCCGACGTGCCCCGCACGGAGGTCCACTTCACCGAGACGTCCGACGCCATCGGGCCGCTCGGCGCCAAGTCCATGAGCGAGAGCCCGTTCAACCCGGTCGCCCCCGCGTTCACCAACGCCCTGCGCGACGCGACGGGCATCCGCTTCACCGAACTGCCCGTCACCCGGGACCGGGTGTGGAGGGCGCTCGACCGCCGGGCGCGGGGCCTTGGTGAATGAACCTGGCGGATGCGTCCGGGTGTCTCGTAGCAAGCTCACAATTGCACGGAGAAAAGGCCGATGTGATGGGCAATCACGGTTCCCGCCCCGCGTGGTCGGGTATCACTGGGCGCAGTCGCCGGACCGCTCGCCCGAGGGAGATTGACGATGAGTCGCCGCACCGGAGCCTTCGCCATCTGGGGAGACGTGGCCCTCCCGGCCACGCTCACCGTCGCGGACCTGCGCAGGGACTGGATCCAGCGCCGGACCGAGGTCGTCTTCGACTGTGCGACGGACGGTCCGCAGGAGCACACCTTCGAGGGCCCGCTCCTGCGGGATGTCGTGGCGGCGGCGCGGCCGGGCTTCGACCCGGCGCGGCGCAAGGAGCGGTCCCGGTTCCTGCTCGCGGTCAGCGGCGGCGACGGGCATCACGCGCTGCTGTCCTGGGCGGAGATCGACTCCGACTTCGGTGCCGCCCCCGTGCTCCTCGCGACCCGGATGGACGAGGAGTGGCTGGACACTCCGGGCACGCAGCTCGTCGTCCCCTCCGACCGCTGCGGCGCCCGGTACGTCAGCGCCGTCACCGGCATCTGGATCGGTGCCTTCCGGGCACCGCGCGCCCCGGAGGCGGGCGTCACTCGCGTATCCGGTAGAGCCTGATGTCCCGGTTGACGAACAGGTGGACGTAGCCGCACGTCCAGCAGATGAGCCCGGTCGCCGACTCGTTCGCCCACGCCATGTTGAAGAACTCCATCCCCGTGCTGTTCAGCTTCACCTCCCGCTCGCGGAAGGTGTCGTTGTCGCACACCTGGCAGCGGATCGGCTTCTCACCGATCGCCGCGTGGACCGGCTTGGCCATGCTGGTTCTCGCTCTCTCCGCCGGTTCCGGCGGGGTTGGGGGAGGGGTGGCGCGCTTCGGTCGCGCGGGTGATCGCCGTCTCGACGGCCGTGACGCGTTCGGCCAGCAGGACGAGGGCGTCGACCGCCCGGACCAGGGGGTCGCCCTCGGAACCCCCTGGTGAGAGGGCGCGCGATCGGGCGGCGGTCAGCTCCGTCCGGCGCGCGGCCTGTTCCGGCGTGAGCGTACCGCGCAGGGCGGCGAGCCCCAGAAGGTTGGCCTCGGCCTCGGTCGTGAGCGTCTGGGCCTCGGCGGTGTAGTGGTCGTCGAGCAGGGCCGCGAGTTCGGCGTCGTCCATGACGGGCGAGATGCGGGCCGTGATCTTGTTCATCGTCCGGTACGACCCCTGGAGCCGGAACGGCGGTTCGGTCCGGGCCTCGTCGGCGGTGGCGGCGGAGGCGATGTAGGCCTCGTTGACGGCGAGGACCGTCTCGCGGGCGGTGAGGAGGTGCCGGAGGACGGCGAGGACCTGGTCGAGTCCGGCCGGGTCGTAGGGGTGGGTGAGCCGGTCGCGGCGCGCCGCCGGGTCCCCGGCCGCGAGGCGGGTCAGCAGCTCCAGGTCGGCGCGGTCGCGGCCGGCGAGCGGGGCGAGGACGGGGTGGGAGGTGAGGGCGTTCTCGACGAAGCTGAACGCGAAGGCCTCCTCCTTGCCGGTCAGGACGTCTCCGAGGTTCCACACGTCGGCCCGGTCGGCGAGCATGTCCGGGACGCGGAAGGCCCGCCCCGACTCGGTGTACGGGTTGCCGGCCATGCAGACGGCGAAGCGCTTGCCGCGCAGGTCGTGCCCGTTCAGGGACCGCGTGGCGTCGCAGAGGGGGATGAACCTCTGCAGGAACTCCGGCGAGGTGTGCTGGATGTCGTCCACGTACAGCAGCACGTTGTTGGCGGCGGCGAGGGCGAAGGCGATCTTCTCCAGCTCCCGGCGTGCGGTGGCGTCGGGCGCCGCGGCGGGTTCGAGAGAGGTCGTCCGCCGGCCGAGGGCGGGGCCGTCGACCTTGACGAGGAGCAGGCCGAGGCGTTCGGCGACGTACTCGATCAGGGTGGTCTTGCCGTAGCCGGGCGGGGAGAGGAGCAGCAGCAGCCCGTGGGAGTCGGTGCGCTTGGCGGCTCCGGCCGCGCCGAGCTGCTTGGCGAGGTTGTCGCCGACGAGCGGGAGGTAGACCTCGTCGACGAGCCGGTTGCGGACGAACGAGGACATGACGCGGGGGCGGTACTCGTCCACGCGGAGCCGGGCGCGCTCGGCCGCGAGGAGTTCCGTCCGCCGCCGCTGGTAGGCGCGGAAGGCGGGCACGTCGGCGGCGGCGAACTCCGTGGTCCTGGCCAGGAACTCGTCGAGGCGCAGCTCCAGTGACCGGGCTCGCACCCTGGGGTGGCCGCCCAGGAGTCCGGTGACGGTCGTGGTGGTCGGGGCGGCGATCTCGTAGCGGTCGAGCCCGGGGCACAGTTCGAAGGCGACGGCCTCGGCGAGCACGCCCGCGTCGTGTCGCTCCCCGGACACCGCCGCGTACGAGGTGAGCCAGGCCTCGACGAGCTGACGGCGTGCGGCCGGTTCGGTGACGGCGGCGAGGGCGTCGTCGTAGGCGGAGGAGCCGACGGTGCGGCGGAACTTGTCGAGGAGCGTGCGTGCCTCGTCGGAGACGGCGAAGCCCGGCGGACCGGAGGCCAGTTCGGCGATCAGGTACGCGGCCGCCGCCGGGTCGCCGAGCTCCTCGGTCAGCTCCTTCCTCAGCCCGTCGAGGGCCGCGTCGGTGCCGAAGAGCTCGCGGGCCCGGGTCAGCCCGACCGCGCGGTGGGTCCACTGCTCGCGGGCTTCGGCGGTGGTGGAGTGGGCCCAGAAGATCTGGGCGGCGGCGCGCGCCGCCCCGGGGTGACCGAGCGGTCCCGCGCCCTCGCTCAGCGCGAGTACGGATGCCAGGATCAGTGCGGCGTCGTGGTCGTGGACGCCGCGCTCGTAGCCCTCGTCGTGGGCGGTCTCCGCCGCCCGCCGGGCGAGCGCGCCGAGGTCCGCTCCGGCCAGTCCGTCCGTACCGTGCTCGGCCAGGAGGCGTGCGGCCAGGTGTTCGGACCGGTAGACCTCCGGGGACTCGGAGGGCAGCGTCCGCCCCCAGTGGGGGCGGGTCGCGGTGAAGTCCGGGTCGGTGACGGGTGCGCGGTAGTCGGTTCCGGTGAGGGCGAGCGCGAGGGTGTCCTCGTGCGGTACGAGGGTGAGCTCGGGGGCCTGCCGGGTGACGGCGAAGCGGTGGCGGCCGAGCCGGATCGTGTCGCCGCCGTCGGAGAACAGCTCGGTGCGGTCCCGCAGCGCCCGCCCGGCCTCCTGCCGGGCGGCGCCGAGGCGGCTCTCCAGCTCCTCCGCCCTGACCTGGTCGCCGAGTTCCCGCAGCTCGGCGGCGGTGCGCCGGATCCTGGCCACCATGGGGTCGGAGGCGAACCAGGTGTGCACCTCGTCCAGGTCGGTCAGGCTCGCGGTACGCCGGGCGACGGCTTCCAGGACCCGGCCGGCCGACGCGGCGAGCCGCTCGGCGCGGCGGGCGCGGTCGTCCTGGAGGGTCTGCCTGCGTGCGGTGAGGGCGTCGTGGATCTCGGTGCGCCGCTCGGCGACGGCGGCGAGGAAGCCGTCGTGTTCGGCGAAGCGGGACTCCAGGTTCTCCAGTTGGAGCAGGAGCCGGCCGAGCTGCTCGTCGCAGCCTTCGGGGGTGTCGGCCGCGGCCAGCGCGCCCGTGACGGCCTGGCCGAGCAGGGCGAGCTCGGCGGCGAACTCCGCCCGGCCCTCCTCGTCGAGGAGTTCGGCGCGACGGGCGGCGAGGAGGGCCCGGGCGCGGTTGAGGGCGCCGAGGACGTCGGCGATCCGCGCCAGGATCGAGGCGCGGACGGTCGCGTCGCCGATGTCGAGGCCGGCGATGACCTCGCTGAGCGTGCGCAGTTCGTGGACGGCCGCGTCGAGCCGTTCGCCGGCCGGGCCCGTCGCGGCGACGGTGGCGAGCGCCCCGGCCTCCACGGCGAGCCGTTCCGCCTCGGCGTGGTGGGCGGTGAAGGCGTCCTCGCCCCGGAGGAACGCGACGGCCCGCCGGGCGGCCGAGACGATGTCGGCCTCGACGTCGGCGGCGAGGGTGTCGATGCCGTCCGTGTCCGCGTACCGCAGGTCCCTCAGGGTCACCAGGTGTCCCTGTGCCCGGCGGAGTTCGCCGATGCGGGAGATCCACTCCCCGGCCGTGGCGGGTGCCTCGCCCCGGATGCGCCGGACGAGGCGGCTGATCTCCTGCGCGGACTCGGCGAGGGCCTCGGCGGCCCGCCGGGTGAGCGCCGTCACGGTCCGGAGCTCGTCGAGGACCTGCTCGGCGGTGGCCCGCAGCGCGGTCAGCGGTGCCGCCAGGTCGCCGGCCTCCGGGTCTCCCAGCCAGTGGTGGGCGTCGGCGGCGCGCACGCAGGCGGCGGCGAGGGCCTCGTACACCTCTCCGGCCGGTGCCGGCTCGGTGGCCTGCCGTGCGATGGAGAGGCAGTCGGCGATCCCCCGGACGAGATCCGCGTTGCCGACGCGGGTCAGGGGGCTGTCCCCCGCGGGGCGGACGTGGGTGTCGGAGACGTACGGTGTGCTCCAGATCTGCACCGGATGGACCCGGCCGGGCTCGCCGGACCCGTCGCGGAGCACGGCCATCGTCCCGTCGTCGAGCAGGGCGTACCCGCGGCAGACGACCGGGTTCGTGATCTCCTTGCCGATCACGTCGTACGGGAGGAGCAGGGTCCGGCCCTCCGCCGGTGCGCGGAAGACGTGGAGGAGGTGCTCCCCGTCGGGCGAGCGGACCACCCGGTCGAAGGCCAGTCCCGCCGTGTCGGTGCCGAAGGTCTTCACGGTGCCGGAGGCGAGGCAGTAGCCGCCGGGGAACACGATCCCCTCGTCCTCGGGCAGCCGCAGACACGCCTGTCCGATGCCGTCGAGCCTGACGACGGCACCGGTCAGCGTGTTGAGGACGAGGTGGCGGCGGACCTCCTCCTTGTACGGGCGGACGCGCACCAGGACGAGGGCGCCGACGACCGCGTACGCCACCTCGGCGTCGGCGAGGGACTGCAGCGGCTCGTCGACGGGCTCCCTGTGGATGCCCCCGGCGGTGTCGGTGTCGTCGTCCGTCCTCAGCGTCAGCGACCCGCCGACGGTGGAGACGAACAGGTGCCCGCCGAGCGAGATGTGCGGGTGGCGGCCCGGCACGTGGTCGTCGCGGGTCGTCTCCACCCAGTCGACGTCGTCGGAGGGCGGCAGGACGTGGTCGCGCTCGCCCCGGGCGTCGAGGAACCGCGTCTCGCCGGAAGGTCCGACGGACCAGCGGAGGACCCGGAGGTCGTCGCCCTGCTCCCCCGTGCGGAAGACGGCGAGGATCCGGTTCTCCACCCTCCGCAGCCGGAGCAGCCGCGCGTCCCGGTAGTAGCGGTGCAGCGCGGAGAACTCCCTGAGGAAGTCGGGGTCGTCGAGCAGTCCTGGCACCGTCCGCGCGGGCAGCGCGTTCAGGTCGCGGTCGTAGAGGGCGAGGACGTCGGCGACCGGCACCTCCTCGGTCCCCGTGCCGGACGGCCGGGAGCCGAGGAGCAGCAGGTCACCGACGGCGACGAGGTCCTGGGGGACGCAGGCGCGCCCGGTGGTGATGCGGCGCGTGCCGGCGAGGGCGAGCTCGCCGGATCCGAAGGCGGCGATCCGGGCCTCGTTGAGGGCGCCGGCGCGCCGGGCGAGTTCGGCGGACTGCGCGGTCAGCCGGTCGCGCAGCACCGTGTACGTGTCCTGGTCGATTCCGGCACCCATCTCGTCCCGTTCCTTGTACCGTGGTGACTACGGGTCCGGTGCCGCCAACTCCCCCGTTTGCCGGCACCGGACCCTCTGCGACCGCTCCCCCGGGGCGGTCAGCCCTTGGTCGCACCGTTCAGCGCCGCCGTCTCGGCCGGGGCCGCCGCGGCCGGGCCGGGGACGTGCGCGTCGAGCACACCGGACTTCATGACCTTCGCGAGGAGCGCGGAGACGCTGAGGTTCTGCACGTCGGACGTGGACAGCGAGCCCAGCACCTGGGTCAGGTCCTCGGTGAAGGACGCCGAGCCGTTCAGCCACGGGCCGGCCAGCCCCCGCGCGGTCGCGGAGTGGTCCATGAACCCGTCGACCGACCTGCCGAGCGCGATCGACTCCACCAGGCGGTCGAGGAAGACCGACTCCCCGCCGACGATGCTGATGTCGGCGTGCTCCAGACCGGTCGCGAGGACGGTGGCCTGCGCCTCGGCGACCTGCCGCTGGACATCGAGCCCCGCGAGCCGGATCTCCTTCTCGGCCGCCAGGCGCAGCCGGTACTCCTCGTGGGTGCGCGAGGCCTCGTCCAGCGCGGCCATCGCGGCCGCCTTCTCGGTCAGGCCCGCGGCCTCGGCCTTGAGCTTCTCGCCGATGGCCGTGGCCTCGGCGAGCGCCTTCTCCCGGGTGCCCGCCGCTTCGGCCAGCGCCTTCTCGCGGGCTCCGGCCGCCTCCGCGCGCAGCCGTGCCTCGGTGGCCTCCGCCTCGGCGCGGCCGGCCTTCTCGATGACGTCGGCCTCCATGTCCCGCACGCGCACCGCGGCGAGGCCCTCGGCGGCGGCCTCGGCCTGGACGCCCTCGGCGAGGCGGATCTTGGCACGGGCGTCCATGTCGGCCGCCCTGTTCCGGGCCTCGGCCAGGGTGAGCTGCTCCGCCGCCCGGTGGACGGCGGCCTGCTCGGCCGCCTCCGCCGCCTTGATGTCCTTGACCAGCCGCTCCTGCGCCTCGGCCTCGGCGGCGATGACGACGGCCTGCCGGGTCCGCTCGGCCTCCTCGACCGCACGGAGCCGCTTGATGGACTCCTCCTGCTCGGCGACCGTACGGTCCACGGCGACCCGCTCCCGGATCACCTCGGCGATCTCCCGGCGCTCCGCCTCGACCTCCTTGTCGGCCGCGATGCGGGTGAGTTCGGTCTCCCGGTCCCGGGCGATGACCTCCAGGAGGCGGTCCTTCTCGATGCGCTCGTTCTCCACGGCGATGACCCGCTCGCGGTTCTTCTGCGCGACGGCCACCTCGCGGGCCTGGTTCTCGCGCTGGACGCCGAGCTGCTCCTCGGTCCTGAGGAAGGCGCTCTGCGCCCGCAGCCGCTCCTCCTCCACGACGCGCGCGGTCTCCGCCTCCTCGCGGGCCCGCGCGGTGTCGATCTCCCGCCGCTGCCTGATCTCCGCGTCGGCCTGACGCCGCTCCAGTTCCAGGATGGCCTCGCGGGCGTCGACGTTCTGCCGGGTGATCTCCTTCTGCTCGTTCTGCCGGTACTCGTTGGTCCGGATGTTCTCCACGGCCGTCAGCTCGGTGATCTTGCGGATGCCCTGGGCGTCGAGGATGTTGCCGGGGTCGAGCTGGCTCAGCGGCGTCTGCTCGACGTGGTCGATGGCGGCGTCCTCCAGGTGGTAGCCGTTGAGGTCGATGCCGATGAGCTCGATGATCCGGAACCGCAGTTCCTCGCGCTTGGTGTAGAGGTCGGTGAAGTCGAGCTGCTTGCCGACGGTCTTGACGGCCTCGGAGAACTTCGCGTGGAACAGCTCCTCCAGGGTGTCCGTGTGGCTGGCCCGGGCGGTGCCGATGGCCTGCGCGACCTTGATGACGTCCTCGACGGTCTTGTTGACCCGTACGAAGAACGAGATCCGGATGTCCGCGCGGATGTTGTCCCGGCAGATCAGCCCGTCCCGTCCCATCCGGGAGATCTCGAAGGTCTTCACCGAGATGTCCATGACCTCGGCCTTGTGCAGGACGGGCAGGACGATCTGCCCTGTGAAGGTGACGTCCACCGTGCGCGCCTTGGAGACGATCAGTGCCTTGCCCTGCTCCACCTTGCGGAACAGCCGGCCGACGACGAGGAGCACGGCGACGGCGACGAGGAGGACGACGGCGACCAGCACGCCGATGCCTCCGGTGATGGCGTCCATGAGAATCCCCCCGTGTCCATGTGTCGTGGCGTCGCGGGAAGGGGCGGGTGCCGCTCGTGGTTTCCGGCTCCCGGCATCGGGTCCGCGCCCGTGCCCTCCCGTGGGGCCATCCTGAAGCGTGATCACCTTCGGGGCACTGCCGTGGTCCGGCAGTCTTCGACGACTTCTCGATGCCGGTGGCAGACCTCCGCGACCCGCATGCCACTCTTGATCACCGCGCGTGGGGAACGTGTGGGGGACGTGTCGGGAACGGGGAGGGACCGTGACGGTGAGGGAGCCGGCGGAGGAGTACCTGGAGGGGTACGCCGAGATCCTGGCGGCCGTGTGCGCCACCCGGCGCAGGCTCACCCGGGAGGAACGCGAAGCCCTGGGCTCGCTCGGGGAGCGGGCGGCGGAGGCCGGAATCGGACTGCGGGCCGGGGTCCGGGCCCACCTCGCGGCCGCCCAGCGGGTGCGCCCCGGCCTGCCGCCGGCGGTCGCCGACCACCTCCTGAGCGCTGTCGAGCAGGCCGTGGACGCCTTCGCCGAGGGCCACGAGCGGGCCCAGCATCTGGCGATACGCCAGGAGGAGGCGGCGCGGCGGGAGTTCATCGAGGATCTGCTCTACGGCCGGAGCGACCTCGGCCGCCTCGCGGAGCGGGCCGAACGCTTCGGGCTGCTCCTGTCCCACGCCCACGCCGTGGCCGTGGCCCAGGGCCCGGAACCGTACGGCGACGGCCACCCGGTCTTCCGTACCGTCGAATCCTCGCTCGTCGCCCGCTTCGGCAACCGCCGGATCCTGCTCACCACCAAGGACGGACGGCTGATCTGCGTCGCCCCGGCCGACGAGCCCGAGGTGATCACCCACTTCTCCAAGCAGGCGTACGCGGCGACCGACGGCGGCCGGGTCGCCCTCGGCCGCGCGCACCCCGGCGCGGGCGGCGTCGTCCACTCGTACGAGGAGGCCCTCAACGCCCTGGACCTCGCGGACCGCATGAACCTGGACGAACCGGTCCTGCGCGCCGCCGACCTCCTCGTCTACCCCGTCCTCGCCCGCGACCGGCAGGCCATGGCCGACCTCGTGCGCACGGTGCTCGGCCCGCTCCGGGAGGCCCGGGGCGGCGCGAAGCCCCTGCTGGACACGCTCACGGCGTACTTCGACACCGGCTGCGTCACCGCCCAGGCGGCCCGCGCCCTCAGCCTCAGCGTGCGGGCGATGACGTACCGCCTCGACCGCATCCACCGGCTGACCGGCGCGGACCCCGGCGATCCCGTCCAGCGCTACACCCTCCAGACGGCCGTCATCGGCGCCCGCCTCCTGGACTGGCCGGACCAGCCCCTGTAGACCGCCTCAGCGGCCCCAGAAGGATCGTTCCTTTACGCACGTGATCCCGAACTGATCGTCAAGCATGGAGAGTTGTCGGTTTCCGGCCGTCCGTGGCGGGCAGGTTTGGAGAGCCGCAGGACGGGCAACGCCTGCCTCGCGGCGCACCGGTGCGGGTCGAGGACAGAAGGAGGCCGGTCCCCATGACAGTACGTACCGTCGAAGCCCCCCTGCTGTGGATGCCCTACGCGCTGCGGGTGAATCCGCATCTGCCGGACCTGCACGAGGAGAGCGAGTCCTGGGCGCGCGCGATGGGCATGCTGGACGGCCACCCGGGGCCGTCGGCCCAGCCCGCCATCTGGAGCCGCTCGAAGTTCCACGCCATGACCGTCGACCAGCTGACCGCATGGACCCTCCCCGACGCCTCGCTCGCCGGCCTCCGGCTCAACCACCGGTTCAATGTCTGGGCCCTGGCCTGGGACGACTACTTCGCCACCGCCTTCAAGCAGACCGGCGATCTCCCCGGGGCACGGACCTTCACCACCCGGCTGCACGCCTTCCTGCGGCCCGAGCGCGGCGCCCGCATGCCCGAGCCGACGAACGCCGTCGAGCGCGGGATCGCCGATCTCCAGCGGCAGCTCTTCCCGCCGCGGCTCGCGCACTGGCGGGTGGAGTTCAACCGGGCCCTGGCGCGCTACATCGACGCGGGAGTCGAGGAACTGGCCAACAGCCGCAGCGGCCGCATTCCCCATCTGATCGACTACGCCCCGTTCCGGCGGGAGAGCTTCGCCGCCTATACGGCCCCCTACTCCGTCGAACTGGCCACCGGCGCACGGATACCCGAGCGGATACGGCACAGCCGGACCGTCCGCGCCCTGCTCGACGCCTTCATGGATTTCATGGGACTGGCGAACGACATCGCCTCCTACGAGAGGGAGGTGCACGAGGAGAAGGACGTCAACAATCTGGTTCTCGTCGTCGCGACGTCCCTGGGCATCTCCCTCCACGACGCCGTACCCGCCGCCCTGCACCTGGTGAACGCCCGGCTGCGGGACTTCGAGCACCTCCGGCGGGACGAACTGCCGCCCCTCGTCCGGCGGGCCGGCCTCGACCGCGACGAGCGGGACGAGCTGGAGACCTGGCTCCGGGGGGCCTGCGGCTTCCTCTCCGGCCTCCACGCCTGGTACACCGGGGCGCCCCGCTACGCCTCCTCCGACGGATCGTTCACGGAGTGAGCGCGGCGGGGCCGCCCCGGCGCGGGCCTACCGCCTGCGCAGGAAACGCCTGACGCGCGTCAGCCACGAGGCACGGGGCTCGAGCCTCAGGGCCGGCGCGGGCTCGGCCGCCGGCCGCGGAACCGCCGCGGGCCTCCCGTCGCTCTGCGCCGGCGGGGCCGGGAGCGGGGCCGGGACGTCGTCGGCCCGGGGCGGGCGGGCGGCGAAGGTCACGGGCAGGGCCGTGAGGTGCCGGGCCCAGGTCGAGGAACGCCAGCTGAGGCTCTCCTCGGGGACGGCCAGGGCGATGTCCGGCAGCCGGGTGAGCAGGACGTCGATGCCCGCGTCGGCGATGATGCGGCCGATGTCCTGGCCGGGACACTCGTGCGTACCGGCGCTGAAGGACAGGTGCGCGCGGTTGTGGTGCACAGGGGTCGCGGCATCCGGGCGGATCGCCTGGTCGACGTTGCCCGCGGCCAGACCGAGGAGGAGCATGTCGCCCGCCTTGATCTCCTGTCCCCCGAGGGTGGTGTCACCGTTGGCCCAGCGGCCCGGGCACACCATGAGGGGCGGCTCGTCCCAGAGGACCTGCTCCACCGCCTCGGGCAGGGTCATCTGGCCGCCGGCCAGCGAACCGCGGAACCGGGGGTCGGTGACGACCATCCGCATGACGTTGGACATCAGGTTGGCGGTCGTCTCGTAGCCGGCGAGCAGGATGAGCCGCAGGTGGTGCTGGACCTCCTCGTCGGTGAGACCGGCCGGGTGGGCCATCAGCGCGGAGGCGATGTCGTGGCCGGGGCGGGCGCGCTTCTCGACGACGAGCTGTTCGAGGCACTCCAGCACATAGGCGTTGCTGGCGAGGGAGGTCTCGGTCGCCTTGAAGAGGTCACGGGCGGCGTGCACGAGCTTGGGGGCGGACTCGTCCGACATCCCGAGCAGATGGGTGAGGGTGAGCATGGGCAGGTGCTCGGTGAACCGCTCCACCAGCTCCGCCTCACCGCTCTCGCAGAAGGTGTCGATCAGCTGGTGCGCGAAGCGGGTGATGAGGCGGCGGACGCCACGGTGGTCGAACTGGCTGAGGCCGGCCGTGACCGCGCCGCGCAGCCGCTGGTGCTCCTCGCCGTCCGCGCAGACGCAGTCGGGGCGCCAGCCGATCATCGGGACGAGCGGGGAGGTGGCGGGGTCGATCTCCCCGCTCCGCCAGCCGTGCCAGACGCGGGGGTCACGGGAGAACTGGGTCGGACGGCTGGCGACGTCGCGGTTCTCCAGGTACCCGAGGACGAGCCAGGCGCGGACGTCGCCGTCGAGCAGCACGGGCGCCACCGGGCCGTGGGCGGCGCGCAGCTTCTCGTACAGCCCCATCGGATCCGTCGCCGCGGCGGGGCCGTAGAGACGGGTGGCGCCGCCGGGTCCGTCGGCGATGTGGGCGGGGCAGCCCGGGGGCGGGATCGATCCGGGCTGTGCGGTGTCGTGTTCGGTGGGTGGGACGGTCATGCGGTCTCCTGGGCGGCGGCGAGGGTGCACAGGTAACCCATCAGCGAGAGCAGGGCGTCGCGGCAGGACGCCCGGTCCCGTGCGTCACAGGTGACGATGGGCACGGTTTCGCTGAGGGCCAGAGCGGTGCGCAGATCTGCTACGGGGTACTGCGGGGCCTCCGGGAAGGTGTTGACGGCCACGACGAAGGGGACGCGGCGGTCCTCCAGCCGGGTGATGACCTCGAAGGAGACCTCGATCCTGCGGGTGTCGACGAGGACGACGGCGCCGAGCGCGCCTTCGAAGATGCCGTTCCACAGGAACCAGAAGCGCTCCTGGCCGGGGGTCCCGAACAGATAGAGGATCAGCTCCTCGTTGATGCTGATCCGTCCGAAGTCCATCGCGACGGTCGTGCTCTTCTTGCCGCGGACGCCGGGGTTGTGGTCGATCCCGACGCCGGCCTGCGTCATCGTCTCCTCGGTGGTCAGCGGCGGGATCTCGCTCACCGCGCCGACCATGGTCGTCTTGCCGACCCCGAAGCCGCCGACGATCACGACCTTGACTCCCCTGGCGCCGTGCGGCAGCGGCAGGTCGATGTCGCGCCGGCCGGCATCGAGTACGTCAGAGCTTGCGTAATCCATGGATCACCGCCTCCAGTAGGCCGCGTTCGGGATAGGCCGCCACGGGCACGGGCGCGATGGCCTCGACCCGCTCCTCCTCGACGAGTTGGGAGAGGAGCGCGGTGACGACGCTGAACGGAAGACTGAGGTGGGCCGAGACCTCGGCCACCGAGAGCGGGTACGAGCACAGCGTGAGGATGGCCGCCTGCTCGGGCTGCATGGCGGGGTCGGGCTCGGACCTCGTCGCGATGAGGGTGACCAGGTTGAAGGTCCCTGCCGAGAGGTCCGGGCCACCGGTAATGACGTAGAGCGGGACGGGTGTGCCTTCATTCCAGGGGCCCTGGTTCTCCGATG
This sequence comes from Streptomyces tanashiensis, assembly GCF_014648895.1. GTDB lineage: Bacteria > Actinomycetota > Actinomycetes > Streptomycetales > Streptomycetaceae > Streptomyces > Streptomyces tanashiensis. Next base: position 326,771 of record NZ_BMRZ01000004.1, on the reverse strand, counting down.
TCACATCGCCTGCCCGACGTCCTCACGAGGCGGGCTGGTCATGTGCTGACCGATCCGGATCACCAGCGTCCGCATGCGGTCTCCGAGGAGACCGGCGTCCACCTCCTGGTCGGCGAGGACCGCGAGATAGGCACCGGGGCCGGCCGCCATCAGGGAGAAGTAGCCGCCGTCGGCCTCGATCCCGACCATCCGCGTCGATCCGTCCCCCAGCGGGAACATCTGCGCGATGGCCCGCGCCAGGCTCTGGATGCCGGAGCAGGCGGCGGCGATCGCGTCGGCCGTGTCGGGGGCCGTGTTCGCCTGACCGATGCACAGGCCGTCCGACGAGAGGACGACCACGTGGCGCACGTACGGGACGCTGCCCACGAGCTCCGTGAGCATCCAGTCCATGTTCGGCAGTGGCTGCATGTTACTCGTCCTCATCTGACGGCTCGCTGGGGGAAGGGGAGGGTTCGGCGACGGCTCTCCTGTCGCCTCTCTTGTCGCCGTTGAACGCCTCCCACATCAGACCCGGCTGACGGGTGCTGCCGGAGGTGCCCCGGGAGGCCGCCGGATCGGCGGAGGGCGCGGGCCCGGTCTGGACGACGGGGGTCGGAACGGGCGACTCGCGCCGTCGCTGCGGGAGCGCGGGCGACTCGCCTCGTCCCTGCGGGAGCACGGGCGACTCCCGTCGTCGCTGCGGAAGTCCGTTGGCGGTCTTCCTGACCTCGACGGAGCCCGTGGCGGCGTCGGGCGCCGGGGTCGGCCGGGGCAGGAGGGGGCCGCCCACACGCCTCCGGAGGAGCTCCGGGGTCCGCAGGGCGGACTTGGGCACCGTGGTGATCAGACGCCGCGGGACGAGCACCACGGCCCGAACGCCTCCGTAGGCGGAGGTGCGCAGGTCGACCTCGCAGCCGTGCTCGCGCGCCAGCCGGCTGACGACGGGGAGGCCGATCTGCGTGAGCTCGCCCAGACCCGACAGGTTGATTCCGGTCTGCGACTGCGCCATGACGCGTTCGACGCGCTGCCGGACCTCTTCGGTGAGGCCGACCCCGCGGTCCTCGATCTCGATCGCGATGCCGGAGGGCACCTCGCTCGCGGTCACCTCCACCGGGGTGTGCGGCGGCGAGAACGTCGTGGCGTTGTCGAGGAGTTCGGCGAGCAGGTGCATCAGCGGCTCGGCGCCGGGACCGATCACCGCCACCTCGGTCACCGACTGCAGCTTGACCCGGGGGTAGTCCACGATGCGGGACATGGCCCCGCGCAGCACGTCGTAGAGCGGGATCGCCTTCGACCACTGGCGTCCGGGCCGGGCGTCGCCGAGGACCGCGATGCTGGCCGCGAGGCGGCCGATCAGGGCGTTCCGGTGGTCGACGTCCTGCAGGCCGCGGGAGACCACGAGGTCGGTGCCGTGGAGGATCTGCATCGCGTGCAGGTCCTTGGCGAGCTGGTGCACGATCGCCTGGACCCTGCGCGCCACCGCCACGAGGGCGCGCTGCGAGGCGTCCCGGGTGTGCTCCTCGGCCTCCACGGCCTCCAGGAGCGTCCGGAGCGCGTCCTTGAGCGCCACGGTGTAGTCGGGGTCGAGGTGCTTCCCGAAGGTGACGGCGTTCAGGATCTCCGACGGGGGGTCGCCCTTCTGCAGCCGGGCGACGGCGGCGGGGAGGAGTTCCTCGGCGAGCCAGACCACGGTGGCCCGCTGGTCGGCCAGGCGCCCGAGCAGGGCGGCCTCGCGCTGGGCGTGCTGCTCCGCCGCCTCGACCCTGGCCCGCGTGTGCCGCTCCGCCTCCGCCGCGCGTGTTCGGCGCGCGGCGGAGGCCGAGGTGGCGACCGTCAGGAGGACCGCGGCGAGTCCGCACCAGGCGACCGGTGTCCGTATCTGCGCAGGAGAGACGAGCAGCGCTATGGCGGTGGATACGGCGAGAACTCCGGGCGGGAGGAGCCATACCCGGGCGACCGCGGTCGGCCGGGGTCTGGAAAGTGAGCCTGCACGAACCATCAGGGGGTCCCTAAACCGTCTGAAATGAACGGACTGAGGTGATGCGGTGCGCGACGGGTCGCTCCGGAATCGCACGGATGACCGCTTCTTTTCGCGGGCCGCGCTCCGTCCACGCGCTCGCAGCGTTCATGACTCGCTGTGAGCGCGGCGCAACACATCGGGGAGCATAGTCAGTTCGTGTTCGCCATGTGACCTTGCTGGAAGGACAGCCTCCAGCGGTCATTCCGGGCTCATAAAACGACCTAACGCCGAACGAAAATGCAATGAACCGATCACGTTCTGGCGTTCACGCAGACGAATCCGCCCCCGACCCGCCGCGTGGTGCGACGGAATCGGGGGCGTGGACCTCTCCGGTACGGGCGGGACACCCGCGCGTGCTTCAGACGGACGTGCGGGCTCCCCTCGCGCGCCGGCGGAGGTGGACCGCGCCGCCCGCCACGGCACCGGCGAGCAGGACGCCGCCCACGGCGAGCGGGGTGCTCGTGGAACCCGTCGAGGGCTCCGCGGCCGTCGCCTTCGTCGCGGCCGGGCCCGCGGCGCCGGCCGCCCAGCCGAAGCCGGCCTCGACGCCGCCGTGGGGGCGGCCGGAAATGCGGTAGGTGACGGTCTGCTTGATCCGCGGCGGGCACTTCAGGGTGACCGTGTCGGTCCCGGACGTCGCGCCCTCCGGCACCACGAACTCGCCCACCAGGACACCCTTCCGGTTCCCCGGCAGGAGGTGGAACTTGCCGCCCGCGTCCGACTCGCCCTTGCCGTACGTCTCCTTGCCGCAGGCGGTGGTGGTGACGGTGACCGTGGTGCCCGGAGCCGCGTTCAGCGGGCTGATCCGGACATCGGGTTCCCCGGCGGCGGCGAGTGCCGTGGGGGCGGACAGGACGACGGCGCCGACGATCAGGGTGACCTGCAGACCGGCACGTGCGCGACGCATGCTTCTCTCCTTAGGTGGAGCGTCCCGGCCGGCTTCTGCGCGCGGCACCTGTGCTGTGCTCCGAGCACGAGGCAAATGCCGGTGCGCGGTCCCCGCAACGCGGGGACCGCGTTCGGCCGTCCTCCGGTCGGCCGCACGACCGCGACCGCCCGGAACCGTCACAGCAGGTCACCGTGGTGGGGATACCGCCCCCCGGGTGATCCCGGCCGGCACGCGAACGGACCAGTGCCCGTACGGCCGCGCGCCAGGGGCCCTCGGTCGGCCCCGGCCCACCCGGGGGATCAGCGGTGGCGGGCCGGAACACGCGCTCATAACTTCGCGATATGACGAAACGACAGATCGCCCTCCTGGCGTGCACCGCGGCCCTCACGGCATCGGGGCTCGGCGCCGCCGCGCCGGCGGCCCACAGCCGGTCGGTGCACCGCGTGAAGCCGGGCGAATCGATCCAGAAGGCCGTGGACGCCGCGCGCCCCGGCGACACGATCATCCTCGCCCCGGGCACGTACCGCGAGAGCGTCCGCATCACCACGTCGAACCTCACGCTCCGCGGTTCGACCGTCTTCCCCACCGTCATCGTTCCCGCCGCCACCCCCGGCACCGACACCTGCGCGCAGGCCGGCAACGGCATCTGCGTCACCGGCACCGAGAGCCGTCCCGTCGAGAACGTGACCGTGCGCTCGCTGACCCTCAGGGGCTTCGCCAAGAACGGCCTGTGGGCCAAATGGACCGACCGCCTGGTGGTCCAGCGCGTCACCGCCGAGTCCAACGGCACCTGGGGCATCGCCCAGGAGCGGTCCGTACGGGGCGTGCTGCGCCACAACGTCGCCCGGGGCAACGGGGACGCCGGGCTGTTCCTGGCCAACACCGTCACCGAGGAAGGAGGAGCCACCGACACCCGGGGCACGGTCGTCAGCGGCAACCGCGTGTCCGACAACCGGATCGGCATCACGGTGCGGCGCCTGCGGAACCTGACCGTCGACCACAACGAGGCGACGGGCAACTGCGCCGCCGTGTTCGTGGTCGGCGACGAGTCCACGCCGCGCGCCGGGGCGATGACCCTGCGCCGCAACCACATCCACGAGAACAACAAGCTCTGCCCGAAGACCCCCCGCCTGCCCGCCCTCCAGGGCTCGGGCATCGTGCTCACCGGCGCCGAGGACACGGTCGTCGCGCACAACCGGGTCGAGGACAACGTCGGCAGCTCGCCGCTGTCGGGCGGCATCGTGCTCTTCAAGAGCTTCGTGGGTGTCCCCAACGAACGGATCGAGATCCACGACAACGTGGCGCTGCGCAACGGCACCGCCGACCTGGCCGACCGGGACACCGGGAAGACCAACACCTTCCGGGGCAACACCTGCGGCGTCTCCGAGCCCGCGGGCATGTGCTGACCGCCCCCTCCCCTCCCCCACTCGTAGGGCACGACAGCAAAGGCAAGGCGAAACAGATGACGACCGTCGATTCCGCTCCCCCGCCGCCCATGCGGCTGAGAGAACTCGTCTTCGGCGCGGCCTGCGCCGCCGCCGTGCGCGCGGCCGCCCGCCTCGGCGTGGCCGACGCGCTGGGAGACACCCCCATGACCGCGGAGGACCTCGCGGCCGCGGTGAAGACCGAACCGCGCACCCTGCGGCGGCTGTTGCGCGCCCTGTCCTGCCAGGGCGTCTTCGCGGAGCAGCCCGACGGCACCTTCGCCCACACGGAGATGTCCCGTCTACTGCGCGAGGACGACCCGCACAGCCTGCGCTACATCGCGCTGTGGTGCACCGAGCCCTGGACGTGGGACGTCTGGCCCAAGCTCGACGAGGCCGTGCGCTCCGGCCGCAACGTCTTCGAGGACGTGTACGAGCGGGAGTTCTTCTCGTACCTCAACGAGGAGGCGCCCGAGTCCGCGTACGTGTTCAACCGGGCCATGACGACGTCGAGCCGCCAGTCGGCCGAGGACGTCGCCGAACTCCTCGACCTGCGCGGGGCGTCCTCGGTCGTGGACATCGGCGGCGGTCAGGGCCACGTCCTGGCGAGTCTCCTGGAGAAGCACCCCACGCTCCACGGCACGCTGCTCGACCTGCCGGCGGTGGTCGGCAACGCCGATCCCCGGCTCCGCGACGGCGGCTCGCTGGCCTCCCGGGTCCGGATCCACCCCGGCGACTGCCGGGAGGACATCCCCGTCGAGGCCGACGTCTACATCATCAAGAACATCCTGGAGTGGGACGACGACAGCACCCGCCGGTGCCTGGCGAACGTCCGCAGGGCCGCGAAGCCCGGTGCCCGCGTCGTCGTCATCGAGAACCTCGTGGACGACACCCCGTCGATGAGGTTCACGACGGCCATGGACCTCCTCCTGCTGCTCAACGTCGGCGGTGCCAAGCACACCCGGCAGAGCATGGTGGAGCGGCTCTCGGACGCCGGTCTCGTCATCGGCGAGATCCGTCCGGTCAACGCCTACCTCCACGCCTTCGAGTGCACCGTGCCCGGCTGATCCCGGCCGGCGCAGAACTCAGGCCGCCCGCTCCGCGTCGTACGCGGGGCGGGCGGCCTCGGGTTTCACCGGGTTCCCGGCTCAGGAGCCTGCGTCCCGCTCCCAGCGGTAGAAGCAGTGCGCCATGGCGTCCTTGGGACCGCGCCAGGTCGTCGGGTCGTACGCGCTGACGTACGCCGACAGGCGCTCGCTGACCCCGCGGAACTCGGGGTGTCCGGCCAGCCTGGCGACGTTCGGCGCCGGGTCCTGCTCGGACTCGATGAGGTGCAGGTAGACGTCGCCGAACTGGAACAGGCTGCGCCGGGCGACCCCCACCAGGTGCGGCAGTTCACCGCGGTCGGAGTCGGCGAACACGTCCGCGATCGCGGGCGCCGAGCCGGGCGCCATGCGGGCGACGATCAGTGCGTGGTGCATCGTTTTCCTTTCTGGGGGTGCCCGTCAGGCGGGCCGGACCGGCGCGCTCCGGCCCTCATTCGCGGCCTGGACGAGGCGGTCCCGGATGAGGGCCATCTGGGTGCGGGAGTTGCGGTTGATGTTGTCGGTCATCCACGCGTCGTCGACGGGGGCGTCGGGCTTCATCGCGAAGTCCTGGACCCAGCGCATCTGGACGCCGCCGGGCAGCTCCTCGTACTCCCAGGCGATGTTCATGTGCGCGAACGGCCCCGTCTCGACCCGGTGGGCCCGCACCTTCCGGTTCACGCGGTCGGTGGTGCGCTCCGACACCCAGCTCCAGACCTTCCCGTTCTCGTCCGGGTGCATGGTCAGGCGGAACTTGGTGGTGTCGCCCTTGCGTTCGAGGACCTCGACGGAGGCGTACTCGCTGAAGAGCTGCGGCCAGTTCTCGATGTCGTTGGTCATGTCCCAGACGAGGTCGAGGGGGGCGGCGATGGTGATGCTGTTGTCGGTGTGTCCGGACACGTCAGACTCCTGCGAGGGCGTTGTTGACGAGAGCGATGAACTCCGCCGGCGTCTTGCAGCGCTCGGCGTCGGTGGGCAGCGCCACCCCGTGGCGGTTCTCCAGCTCACCGACGATGCCGAGCAGGCCGAGCGAGTCGACGCCGAGGCCGCTGAAGGGCGTCTCGGGAGCGTCTTCGAGCTGGGAGGGGTCGACGGTGACGCCGGCCGACTGCTTCATCAGCGTGGCCAGTTCACCGAAGGTGAGTTCCGTGGTGATCATCTTCGATTCTCCTTCCTCGCCCGGTCCTACCGGGCGAGTCCGCCACCGCGGCGCACGACGAGCGCCGCGTTGGATCCCATGAGTCCCCGGCTGAGGACGAGGGCCGTGCGCAGCTCGGCGGGCCGAGCGCGGGACATGACCACGTCGAGGTCGCAGTCGATGTCGAACACGTTGGGTGTGGGGGGCACCAGGCCGTGCTCCATGGCGAACACCGCGGCCGTGACGTCCAGGACGGGCGCCCCGCAGTAGGCCCGGCCGTAGCCGGTCTTGGGTGCCGTCACCGGGACGCGCGTGGCGTGCGCGCCCAGGACGTCCGCGATCGCCAGGGCCTCGGCGCGGTCCGCCTCCGGTACGCCCAGGGCGTCGGGGAAGACCACGTCGATCTCCTCCGGGGCGCAGCCCGCCTCGTCGAGGGCGACCCGGATGGCGCGGGCGAGCCCCTCCCGGGACTCCTTCCAGCGGGAGGCGCCGGTGAAGGTGGCGCCGTGGCCCGCGATCGTGGCCCGGACGGTCGCGCCCCGGTCGAGGGCGCGGGCCTCGTCCTCGACGACGAGCATGGCACCGCCCTCGGCGGGGACGAAGCCGCAGGCCTTGGCCGTGAAGGGACGGTAGGCCCGGTCCGGGTCCTCGACGGTGCTGAGCTCCGGATAGCCGAGCTGGCACACCATCGAGTACGGGGCGAGGGGCGCCTCGGCGGCTCCCACGACCACGGCACCGGTCCCGCGCCGGACGGCGCGGGCGGCGTGGGCGAGGGAGTCCAGACCGCCGGCCTCGTCGCTGGCGACCACCCCGCACGGGCCCTTGAACCCGTGCCGGATGGAGATCTGGCCGGTGCTCGCGGCGTAGAACCAGGCGATGGACTGGTACGGGCCGACGAACTTGGAGCCCTGTCCCCACAGCTTCTGCAGCTCGCGCTGGCCGAACTCGCCGCCTCCCGACCCGGCGGCGGTGACGACGCCGATGGAGAAGGGCTCCTCGGGGTCGTCGTCGTGGCCGAGGCCGGCGTCGTCGAGGGCGAGCGCGGCCGCCGCCATGGCGTAGTGGGTGAAGCGGTCGGTCTGGACGAGGAAGCGCTCGTCGATGAGGTCCGAGGCGTCGAAGCCCTCGACCTGCCCCGCGACCTTGAGGGGCAGGTCCTCACAGCCCTCCCGGCTGATCCGGCCGAGAACGCCGAGGCCCTCCCGGACGGACTTCCAGTACGCGTCGGCGCGCAATCCGTTGGGCGCGATCACACCGATCCCGGTGACGACCGCCCGCCCTGGCCGCTGTGTGCTCATCGTGTCCTCCCGCCCGGCCCGGTCAGGAGCACGGCGGACTGGAAACCGCCGAAGCCGCTGCCGACGGAGAGCACGTTCCTCAGCTTCCGGGGGCGGGCGGTGCGCGGCACGTAGTCCAGGTCGCACTCGGGGTCGGGAATCTCGTAGTTGGCGGTCGGGGGCACCACCTGGTGCTTCAGGGCGAGCACACAGGCGGCGACCTCTATCGCGCCGATCGCGCCGAGCGAGTGGCCCACCATGGATTTGATGGAGCTCATGGGCGTGTCGTACGCGTGGGAGCCCAGGGACCGCTTGACGGCGGCGGTCTCGTGCCGGTCGTTCTGGCGGGTGCCCGAGCCGTGCGCGTTCACGTAGTCGATCGACGTGGGGTCGAGCCGGGCCTGGTCGAGCGCGGTGTCGATCGCCCGGGCCATCTCCAGGCCTTCGCCGGTGAGACCGGTCATGTGGTAGGCGTTGCCGTAGGTGGCGTAGCCGCCGATCTCGCAGTAGATGTGCGCGTCGCGGGCCCTGGCGTGCTCGTACTCCTCCAGGACGAGGACCGCCGCGCCCTCACCCATGACGAAGCCGTTGCGGCGGTTGTCGAAGGGCTTGGAGGCGTGCTCGGGGTCGTCGTTGTCGGGGGACGTGGCCTTGATGGCGTCGAAGCAGGCCATGGTGATCGGGGAGATCGGCGAGTCCGACGCCCCGGCTATGACCACGTCCGCCCGGCCCTCCTCGATGGTGTGGAAGGCGTAGCCGACGGCGTCGAGGCCGGAGGTGCAGCCCGTGGAGACGGTCTGCACCGGGCCGCGGGCGCCGAACCGCTCGGCGACCACCGCGGCGAGCGTGCTGGGCGAGAACGCCAGGTGCAGCTTGGGGTCGGCCGCGCGGTGGTCCACGTCCCACCGCTGTCCGCGCTCGCTGACCAGGACGTAGTCGTGCTCCAGTCGGGTCGTGCCGCCGACGGCGCTGCCGAGGCTGACGCCGACGCGCCAGGGGTCCTCGGTGGCGGTGTCGAGCCCGGAGTCGCGTACGGCTTCGCCGGCGGCGACCGCGGCGAACTGGACGTACCGGTCGGTGTGTTCGATCAGGTCCACCGGCAGCCCGTGGTCGTACGGGTCGAAGTCGCACTCGGCCGCTATGCGGGAGCGCAGGCCGGCGGGGTCGAACAGGGTGATGCCGCGGGTCGCCGTACGTCCCTGGGCGAGGAGGTCCCAGAAGGCCGCCGTTCCGGCGCCGCCCGGGGCGACCACGCCGATGCCGGTGACGGCCACGCGCCGGGTCACTCGAGGGCCCCCTCGACAGCCTCCTCGGTGTCGACGTGGCCGAGGCTCGGGTGCGGGGCGAGGGGGCCCAGGTGGAAGACCATGCGGGCCTCCTCGTCGCCGACGTTGCGGAAGCGGTGCCGTACCCCGATGGGGATCAGGAGGCCCTGATCGGCCACGAGCTCGTGCGTCTCACCGTCCAGGTCCACCTCGAACCGGCCCGAGACGACGTACACGAACTCCTCGGAGTACGGGTGGTAGTGCTCGGCGATGCGCTCGCCCGGCTGGGCGATGGCCATCCCCATGAAGCCGCTGGTCGACTTCACCGTGGCGGGCGTGAGCATGGCCCGCACGTCACCACCGCGTCTGCGGTTTGGCTCCGTGTCGCTCAGGTTCACGATGAGCCGAGTCTGCTCGAGCATGGTTGATACCTCCGGGTGTTGCGGTGAGATGTGCTGGACGGCGGGGGCCGTCGGCCTCCCGGGGCGGTCGGGCCGGTGGCCCGGGGCCGTCCTCTCAGGAGTCGCCCGAGCTGCGGTCGGTGACCGGCAGCATGTCGGCGTGCGACAGGAGCCGGTTGAGGTTGCGCTCGGAGTCCAGGGACCCCTCGACACCGATCGCGGCACCGTCGAGGAGACGCTCGAGCACCTTGGCCTTCCTGGCGCCCTTGACGCCCAGGGCGGCCACGGGGTCGAGGTCGAGGTCGCCCTCGACGTCGACGAGGCGCACCACGACGTCGTCGCGCTGGAAGACCGTGCTGCCGTACACGGGGCTGTCGGGGTCGACCGCCGCCTCCGCGTCCTGCTGGGCGAGGAGCCTGGCCAGGTCCGTGCCGCGGCCCTGCTTGGCCGGGTAGTACAGGGCGTGGCGCCTCAGCTCGGCCGGCTCGGGGCGGGCGGAGACCACGTGGTGCACGGCCGGGAGGGCCGCCCGGGTGAAGAAGACGCGGGCCGACTCGGGGTCCGAGAGGTCCCGGTCCTGCTCCAGGTAGGGGTTGATGGCCTCCTCGACCGCCCGGACCCCGGGCTGCCGGGCGACGTGCCGCAGCGCGGACAGGAGGTCGCCCTCCACCTCGACGGCCCGCACGACGCGGTTGCCGTGCATGAACAGCGACGTGCGGCGCAGTCGCGTGTTCTCGTCGACCTGTGCGTCGGGCGACTCGTAGTTCGCCAGGAGCTCCGCGACCTTCGACTCGGAGCCGGGCTTGACGGTGAAGGTGAGCGCGTGGCGCGTCACGCCGTCGCCCACGCGGGCCGCCACCTGCTCGTTCGAGGCCGTCTCGGGCGTCAGCGGCCGCTGGGCGCCGGTCTCCCGGAGGATGCTGTAACGCATGGACCGGGTGTCCCGGACGCAGCTGTGCATCGGCTTGACCATCTCGACGTGTTCTTCGCTGTTCACCCAGGCGAGGAAGGGCGGGGCGCTCTCCCACTCGCTGGTGATGAGCCACTGCGAAGGGTTCTCGATGGACTGGCAGAGCTGGTCGCTGACGTGACCGGGGACGCCGGCCACCTGCTTGCGCATGACCTCGTACGCCTCGAGGAACTGCTGCTGGGCTCCGTCGTACAGGTCGAGCAGCAGGATCACCCGCAGCCTGGACCCGTCGAACACCGACTGCGATATGCGTGCCGTGCTGGTCATTCGGCGCACCTCTTCTCGTAGGGGAGAGCGGGGAGGGACCGCCTGGCTGGGAGGGCCGGGGTCGTCATGTACCGAACGTTGGCTCGGGCGCACGTTCTCCGCGAGCCCCACGGAGCGGATGAGTGAACCGCGCGTCATTCGGGTGCCCTCCGCGCACGGTCCGGGGCTCCACCGGGCAGGCATGTGCATCCCATCCCCGACCCGCGTCACCGGTGACGCTGGAGGCCATCGATGAACCGAAGCGAAGCGACCGGTGAGATCGGACACCGCACGCCCGTCCTCATCGTGGGCGGCTCACTGGTGGGCCTGTCCACCTCGCTCTTCCTGGGACGCCTCGGGGTGCCGCACACGCTCGTCGAGCGTCATTCGGGCACCTCGATCCACCCGCGTGGACGCGGGAACAACGTGCGCACCATGGAGGTGTTCCGCAGCGCGGGTGTCCGGCAGCGCATCCACGAGGCCGCGAAGGTCCTGTCGGCGAACAACGGGATCCTGCAGGCGCCGACCCTGGTGGGCGACGCCGGCGAGTGGCTGTTCCGGCAGATCGACCCCGGCGGCGGTCTCGCGCGGTTCAGCCCCGCCGAATGGTGCCTGTGCAGCCAGAACGATCTCGAACCGGTGCTGCTGGAACGCGCCCGGGAGCTGGGCGGCGATCTGCGCTACTCGACCGAGCTGATGTCGTTCGAGCAGGACGCCGAAGGGGTGACGGCGCGGGTCAAGAGCCGGGAGACCGGCGAGCACACCACCATCCGGGCGGACTACCTCGTCGCGGCGGACGGCCCCCGCAGCCCCGTGCGCGAGGAGCTCGGCATCGGGCAGACCGGCCCGGGCGACCTGTTCCACAACGTCAGCGTCACGTTCGAGTCGCGCGACCTCGCGGCCGTCGTCGGCGACCGGCGCTTCATCGTCTGCTACCTCACGGACCCGGAGGGGGACGGCGCCCTCCTTCCGGTGGACAACGAGACGCGGTGGGTGTTCCACGCGCCCTGGCATCCCGAACACGGGGAAACCCTGGAGGAGTTCACCGACGAGCGGTGCAGGGAGCACATCCGGCGCGCCGTGGGCGTCCCGGATCTGGACGTGGAGATCACGGGCAGGGCCCCGTGGCACGCGGCCGAGCGGATCGCCGAACGGTACGCGGACGGGCGGGTGTTCCTCGCCGGCGACTCGGCCCACGAGATGCCGCCCACGGGCGCCTTCGGCTCCAACACCGGTATCCAGGACGCGCACAACCTCGCCTGGAAGCTCTCGGCGGTCCTGGACGGCTGGGCCGGCTCCGGCCTGCTCGCGTCGTACGACGCGGAGCGCCGTCCGGTCGCCGAGGCGACGAGCGCCCGCGCCTCGACCCGTTCGGTGGAGCACAGCCACCCCGGGTACGCCCCCGGGCCGGGGGCCGGCGGCCCGGGCGGGAAGCGGGGCGGGATCCTCAACGTCGCTCTGGGCTACCGCTATCCGCGCGGCGCGGTCCTGGGCGCGGACCCGGCGGTGCCGGTCGTGCCGGACGGACTCCGTCTGACGGGCGAACCCGGCAGTCGCGCGCCGCACCTGTGGCTGGACCGGGCGGGTGAACGGATCTCCACCCTCGACCTGTACGAGCGGACTCCCGTGCTGCTGAGCTCGGCGGGGGCCGTCGGCGGCTGGCACGGCGCGGCGGCACGCGTGGCCGAGCGTCTCGCCGTGCCCCTCGTCGCGTACCGGGTCGGCGACGGGCCGGACGCCGACCTGTCCCCCGCGGACGGCGCGGACTGGGCGGAGGCCCACGGCGTCACCTCGGGCGGTGCGGTCCTCGTCCGCCCGGACGGGTTCGTGGCCTGGCGGTCCGAGGGGACGTCGGAGGACCCGGAGTCGGCCTTGCGGGCGGCCCTCACCGCCGTGCTGGCCCTGGACTCCCGGCCCGACGCCCACTGAGACGGACGGCGGGGCGGTCCGCGAACCTTGGCGAGCGGACCGCCCGGCCGAGGTGCATCGCCCCCGGCAGAGGTGCGCGGACCCCGGGCCGGGGCCCCGCGTTAGGGTGTGGGGTGCTTCCGCGAACCCTCCTCACCGGCCCGTCGCTCGCCGACGCCGCTCTCCTCGGCCATGTGGAGCAGGGGCGCGAGTGGCCGCTCCTCGTGTGGGCCCCGGGCCCGGGCGTCCGCATGGTGTCGAGCGCCGTCCTCGGCGGAGGCATCGGTGAGCGGCAGTGGGTCGTGAACGCCCAGGTCCCGCCCGGCTACGCCCGCCTCGACCCCGTCGCCCACCTCCGTGACCTGGCCTCCGGGGCGGGTCTTGAGGGCGAGGGCGTGGGGCTGATGACGGCCGCGTCGGTCGCGGACCGCCGCCACGCCGTCGACGGCGGCGTGCGGGCCCTGGTCACCGCCGGGATCGGGGTACGGGGCTGGGCCGCCGCCCCGGGGGCGGGCGCCGTCGCGGCCCCGCGGCCCGGAACGATCAACATCATCGTGTCCTTGCCGGTGCCGCTGACGGACGCCGCCCTCGTGAACGCCGTCGCCACCGCCACCGAGGCCAAGGTGCAGGCCCTGGTCGAGCTGGGCGCCGACGCCTCCGGCACGCCGACGGACGCGGTCTGCGTGGCCGCGCCCTCGCCGTGGGGGGGCGCCGCCGAGTCCTTCGCCGGGCCGCGATCCCTGTGGGGCGCGCGGCTCGCCCGCGCCGTGCACGCGGCGACCCGGGCCGCGTGCGCGGAGCTGGTCCCGGCCCCGGTCGCCCCGCGCTGATCCAGGCCGGTCTCGGCGGTTCCCGGCCGTTCCCGGCTGTCTCGGCGGTGCTCAGCCGTGCGAGAGGAGCGCCGCCGTCAGCTCGGCCGCGCGCCGGTGCCAGAGGTCCGCGCCCCGGAGCATCGCGTGCCCGCCGGTCGGCATGGGGATGCCCGCCGCGTCGGCGCCCGCCTCCCGGGCGCGGCGGACGAACTCCCAGGACTGGCGGGCCGAGGTGACCCGGTCGGTCTCGTCGTGGAGCAGGTAGAGGCGGCGGCCTCCGAGGTGGTCCACGGGCTCGTCGGCGGGGCACCACGGCGCGAGCGCGACGACCCCGCGCACGGCGGGGTCACCCGCCACGCGGAGCGCGGCCCGGCCGCCCATGGAGTGGCCCAGGAGCACGACGGGCACCGGCCCGGCCTGCTCCCGGAGCCGCCCGAGGGCGGCCTCGGCGTCCCGGGCCGCGTCGGCGCGCGCGCCGTTCCAGCCGCGGTGGCGGTAGCGCACCTCCGCCACGAGCACGCCCCGGCCCCGGACGGCCCGGGTCACGGCCCCGGCGAAGGGGCGCATGCGCAGCGCCGGCAGGTTGAGGGCGGGCGGCGGCTCGGGCCCCTCGGCGCGGCCGCCGTGGAGCAGCAGCACGGCGGCGGTGGGCACGGCGGGCGCACTGCGGACGAGGAGCGCGGTCGGGTCGGCACGGCGGGTGCGGCACAGGGTCATCGCGCGGCCTTCCCGCTCGCGCGCCGGCGCGCCCGCCGGGGGACGTGACCGCTCGCGCGGGCCGGGTGACCGGGCCGCTGCGCCATGGGGCCTCCAGAAGTCGTGGGAACGGGACGACCGTGAGGGGCGAAGTCTGCCAGGCCTCGGTGGCCGCCAGGTATACCGCGTCCCCTTCTGCCCGCACGCGCGCACCCGCACGGATGAGCGGCGCCGGTCTCCCGGCTCCGCTTGCGCGGCCCGGGGCCCCGGGCGTCGGACAGTGGTCGCCCCAGGGCCCGCCACTCGGATCGGGCCGGATCAGGGCCTCGCGAGCCCTCCGTGATCCGAGCGGCAGGCCCTGTCCCGCAGTCCCGTTCGAGCAGGGAGCCAGATGGGCAGCCACCCGATCCGCCGTCGCCGCACCACCTTCGTCCTCGCGGTGCTCGCCGCCGTGACCGCCGCCGCGCTCGGTGTGCCGGGCCCGCCGGGCACCGCCGCGTCCGCCGCCGCGCCCGCCTTCGACCCGACGCCCGCGCGGGCGGGCCTGGAGCGTCTGCTGGACGACCGGGCCGCGCAGTTCACCCTGATCCCCGTCGAGGAGCCGGAGTCCGGAGACTACTTCTCGGTCTCCGGCCCAGCGGGCGCGATCCAGGTGCGGGGCACCTCGCCCGCCACGCTGCTCACCGGTGTGGGCTGGTATCTGGAGCGGGTCGCCGGGGTCGACGTCGGCTGGCCGGGCGACAGTCTCGGCCGCTTGCCGGCCACGCTCCCCGCGGTGTCCGGCACGATCACCCGTGCGGCGAACGTGCCCCACCGCTATGCCCTCAACGACACCGACGAGGGCTATTCGGGCGCGTACCGCGACTTCGCCTCCTACCAGCGCGACATCGATCTGATGGCGCTGCACGGTGTGAACGAGGTCTTCGTGCCGACCGGGGCCGAGTACCCGTACTACGAGGCGCTCCAGGGGTTCGGGTACGACGCGGCCGAGCTGCGCGCGTGGATCCCGGGACCGGCTCACCAGGCCTGGTGGCTGCTGCAGAACATGTCGGCCTTCGGCGGGCCGGTGTCCGAGCGGCTGATCCAGGAGCGGGCGGCGCTGGGGAGCCGGATCGCGGGACACCTGCGCGCCCTGGGGATGACGCCCGTGCTGCCGGGCTTCTTCGGCACGGTGCCACCGGGCTTCGCCGCCCGGAACCCGGGCGCGGTCACCGTCCCGCAGGGCAAGTGGGTGGGGTTCGCCCGGCCCGACTGGCTGGATCCGACGGGACCCGTCTTCGGCGAACTGGCCGCCGCCTACTACCGGGTGCAGCGGCAGCGGTTCGGTGACAGCGACATGTTCAAGATGGACCTGCTGCACGAGGGCGGCACGCCCGGCCCCGTCGACGTCACGCGCGCGGCGGAGGCCGTCCAGCGGGCCCTGGACAGCGCGCACCCCGGGGCCACCTGGGTGATGCTCGGCTGGCAGAACA
This sequence comes from Streptomyces tanashiensis, assembly GCF_014648895.1. Lineage (GTDB taxonomy): Bacteria > Actinomycetota > Actinomycetes > Streptomycetales > Streptomycetaceae > Streptomyces > Streptomyces tanashiensis. Next base: position 311,189 of record NZ_BMRZ01000004.1, on the reverse strand, counting down.
ACCCTTCCGCGGCGCTCCTGAACGGCGTGGCCCGTGACCGGGTGCTGATCGTCGACGGCCTCTCCGACCGGTACGAGGGACTCGACCGCGAGAAGCAGTGGGGCGGAGCGCCCTACGCGTTCGGTTCGATCGCCAACTTCGGCGGGCACACCAGCCTGGGCGCCAACACGGGCGTGTGGGGAGACCGTTTCCGGGCGTGGCTGACCCGGTCCGACAGCGCGCTGCGGGGCATCGCGTATCTCCCGGAGGCCACCGGCGGCAACCCCGCCGCGTTCGACCTGTTCACCGAACTCGCCTGGCAGCCGGACCCGGTCGACCACCGCGCCTGGTTCGCCGCGTACGCGGCCCGGCGCTACGGCGGGGAAGACCCGCACGCGGCCGCCGCGTGGGAGCAGCTCCGCCTCGGCCCGTACAGCGGGGCCTCCGGCACGTGGAGCGAGCCGCAGGACAGCCTCTTCACCGCGCGGCCGAGCCTGACGGCGAACAAGGCGGCACGCTGGAGCCCGACCGCCATGCGGTACGACGCGGGCACCGTGGAGCGTGCCCTGGCGGAGCTGCTCGAGGTGGCTCCGGCGCTGCGCACCTCGGACGCGTACCGCTTCGACGTGGTGGACGTGGCGCGTCAGGCGCTCACCAACCGGGGCCGGGTCCTGCTGCCGCGCATCAAGTCCGCGTACGAGGCGAAGGATCTGCAGGGCTTCCGGGCGCTGGTGCGTGAGTGGAACGCCGACGAGGAGCTGCTCGGACGGCTCGTCGCCTCCGACCGCCGTCTCCTTCTCGGCCCGTGGCTCGCCGACGCCCGTTCCTGGGGCGCCGACCCCGAGGAGCGCGACCGGCTCGAGTACGACGCCCGCTCGATCCTCACCACCTGGGCCGACCGGGGACCGAGCGACACCGCCGGTCTGCACGACTACGCCAACCGCGAGTGGGCCGGTCTCGTCCAGGACGTGTACGCGCCGCGCTGGGCCGCGTACTTCGCGAGTCTCGACACCGCGCTCGTACGGGGCACGGCACCGGTCGCCATCGACTGGTTCGCCAGGGACGACGCCTGGGCGCACGGCCACCAGGCCTACCCGACGGTGCCGACCGGTGACCCGGTCGCCCTGGCGGGCGAGGTCGCCACGGCTCTGGCGCTGTCGTAGCCGGAGCGTAGGCTTCGGTCGAACGGAGACAGGGCAGGGGGGCGCACATGACTGCTGGGACGGCGCGGAGGTGGGGGTCGGACCTCGACTCGGTCGTGGTGTACGCGCAGGGCGCGCTCTGCCGGCGCCTGGCCCGGGGCGCCGTGCCGCCGGACGGCCGGGTGCGGGTGACGGGGCTGCCCCGCTCGCTCGACCCCGGCTCGCTGCGGGCCCGGGTCCTGGGCACCACCGGGGTCCGGGTCACCGAGGCGCGCGTGGAGGTCGAGGCGGAGCCCCGCGGCACCGGCGCTCCCGACGACCTGCGGCGCGAGGTCGACCGGCTGAGCGAGGCCCACGCGGCGGCGCGGGCGCGCCGTGACCGGCAGCGGGCCCTGATCGGGGAGGTCGGCGGCCTGCGCCCGGTCCCGCCGCCCCGCAAGAAGGACGATCCGCACCGCCGTACGCCGGTCGACGCGTGGCTGGAGCTCGCCGACTTCGTCGACGAACGGCTGACGGGGCTCCACGCCCGGCTCGTCGAGCTCGACGAGGCACTCCTGCGGGCCGAGCACGAGTTCGACGTCGCCCACGACCGGCTCTCCCGCGCCTCCTCCGACGCGCCGCCCGCTCATGTCGAGACCACGGTCTGCGCCGTGCTGACCCTCGACGGCGCCGACGGCGCGGAAGACGTGGAACTGGAGCTGGAGTACGGCGTGCCCGGTGCCGTCTGGGTGCCGACGTACCGCCTCACCCACCGTCAGGGCGACGGCAGCGGCCGGCTCGTGCTGCGCGCCTCGGTCGCCCAGCGCACCGGCGAGGACTGGACCGGGGTGCGCATCGCGCTGGCCACCGCCGACCTGCGGCGCCGCACCGATCTCCCGGCGCTCCGCTCGATCCGCATCGGCCGCCGCCAGTCCGCGCCGGCGCCCTCCGGCTGGCGCGAACCCCCCGCGGGGCTCGCCGGGCTGTTCACGGGGTACGAGGCGGCCGGCCCGGCACCGGAGCCCTTCGCCGCCGGTGCGGCGGTGGGCGGCGGGGTGCCCGTCCCGGTGGCGGCGCCCGCACCCGTGCCGCCGCCCCCGCCGGCGCTCGCCGGCCCCCCTCAGCCCGCCGGCGGGTACGGCTCCGCTCCGGAGTACTTCGAGAGCGCGACGCCGGACTTCGCGGGCCCGGCCGCCCCCCGCACGGGCGGCCGGCGGCGTGCCGGTGGCGCGGCCTTCCCCGGTGCCCCCGCCGCCCCGGCCCCCGCCTTCATGGCCCCGGCGGCCCCCGGCTCGGCGGCACCGCCCCCGCCCCCGCCGCCGGCCGGTCCGCCGCAGCCGAGCGGCGCCGAACTCGACTACGCCGCCCTCGTGCTGTCCGGCCCGGACGAGCCGGGCGGCCGCCGCGGCCGCCTGTTCCCCGGCTCCTCCTTCGACGCGGTCGCGGCCGAGTACCGCCGCCGCGCCGAGGCGGTGGCCGCACTGCCGCTGCCCGAACACGCGGTGCGTCCCCGCGAGTCGGCCGGCTCGTTCGACCACCGCTTCGACGCCGCCGCCCGCGCGGACGTCCCCTCGGACGGCACCTGGCACACCGTCACCGTCGGCGAGATCGCGGTCGGTCTGCGCACCGAGCACCTCTGCGTGCCGTCCGTCGAGCAGACCGTCTACGCGACGCTCGCCGTCTCCAACGCCACCGGTCAGGCGCTGCTCGCCGGCCCGGTCGAGGTCACCGCCGACGACGACTTCCTGCTCACCGCCGCCCTGCCCACGCTCGCGCCCGGCGGCGTCCGCCGGCTGGGGCTCGGGCCCGCCGAGGGCGTCCGCGTGACCCGTCGCACGCACCTGAAGGAGTCGACCGCGGGCCTGCGCAACAACGTCACCGTGCTCGACCACCGCGTCCACGTGGAACTGGCCAACCGCCTCGCGGGGCCCGTCACCGTCGAGGTCCACGAGCGGGTGCCGGTCTCCTCCGAACCGGACGTCCGCATCGAGGAACGCGCCGACTGGAAGGCGCCCGACGACGGCGCCGCGCCGGAGCGGCACGCCCCCGGCACCCGCGTCTGGCGTGTGGACCTGCCCGCCGGCGGCACCGCCGTGCTCGACGGCGGCTTCGAGATCCGCATCCCGGCCGGCAAGGCCCTGGTCGACGGCAACCGCAGGAGCTGACACCCACCATGCCCACCGACCTTCGGCCGATCGCCCTGCCCGTCACCGCCGTCACCTGCCTGGAGGACCGCGCCCACGTCGAGCGCACCGCCCTGCTCGACCTGGAGGCCGGCGTCCAGCGCCTGCGCCTCGGGCCGGTCAGCGCGCTCGCCGTCGACCGCACCCTCCACGCCGAGCTGACCTCCGATCACCCGGCCACCGTGCTCGACGTGCGGATCGTCCGCGACTGGACTCCGCGCGGACCCGTGCCGCCCGCCGAGGAGGACTCCGCCCTCCGCCACCGCGAGCACTCCCTCGAGGAGGAGCGCCTCGCGGCGGAGCAGCGGCGCGAGCGGCTGCGCGCCCGCCTCGACCTGCTCGGCCGGCTCGCCGGCGACCTGCTCCGGGAGATCGGCGAGGGCGCCGGGTCCGGAGAGTCCGAGGGCCCCCGCTGGAACCGCGAACTGGACCGCGTGGACGCCGAGCGCGACACGTACGGCGAGGAACTCCGCGCCGTGGAGGCCCGGCTGGCGGTTCTCACCGCCGAACTCACCGAGGTCCGGCGGGCCATGGAGCTCGCCGAGGAGGAGCCCGCCGAGCTCGTCGCCCATGTCGAGCTGACCGTGGAGGCCGCGGCCGCCGGGCCCGTACGGCTGCGGTTGAGTCATCTCACCCCGTGCGCCCTGTGGCGGCCGGCCTACCGTGCCGTGCTCGACGGGGACTCCCTGACCCTGGAGACCGACGCGGTGGTCTGGCAGCGCACCGGCGAGGACTGGTCGGACGTGCGGCTCACGCTGTCGACCGCACGGTCGGCGCTCGCCACCGAGCCGCCGCGGCTCACCGAGGACCGGCTGACGCTCAAGGACCGGACCGCGGCGGAGCGCCGCACCATCGACGTCGAACTGCGCGAGGAGGAGATCTCGGCGCTCGGGCCGGCCGCGGTGCTCGGGCTGCCCGGCGTGGACGACGGCGGCGAGGCACGGGTCCTGCACTCCCCCGCACCGGTCTCCGTGCCCGGCGACGGCCGGGCCCACCGGGTGCCGGTCTCCTCGTTCACGACGGCCGCGAGCAGCGAGTACGCCTGCTCGCCCGAACTGTCGCCGCTGGTCACCCAGGTGGTGCGGTGCGACAACCTCTCGGGCCACGCGCTGCTCGCCGGACCCGTGGACCTGGTCCGCGGCAGCGGCTTCACCGGCCGCGGCACGCTGGACTTCACGGCCCCCGGCGCCGCCTTCGAGCTCGCCTTCGGCAGTCGCGACGACCACCGGGTGATCCGGGACGCCGAGGAGTCCCGCGACACCACCGGCCTCACGCAGCGCACCGTGGTCACCCGTACGGTCCGGCTGCACCTGTCCCGGTTCTCGCCGCCCGGCGAGCAGGGCGACCGTGTGGTCGTCCTGCGCGAGCGGATCCCGGTCTCCGAGGTGTCGGCGGTGGAGGTGCGCCTGCGGAAGGAGGCCTGTTCCCCCGCGCCCGACACGGTCGACGACGAGGGCATCGTCCGCTGGGACGTCTCCCTGCCGCCCGGCGGCCGCCGGTCGGTCACCCTGGTGTACGAGCTCTCGGCGACGGCCAAGGTCGCGGGGCTCTGAACCCCGGGGGGAACGGCGCCGGGCACCTTACCAGCGCAGCGCCTCCCCCATGCCGAACTCCCGCTACTCTCCACAACCGCGCGGACGCGTGCGGTAGTCATGAGGGCGGGAGGAACACCTTGGTCTTCAGTCTGGGTCGCCGCCGCAAGGCCGCCGTTGTCAGCACCTGTCCGTTCACGCCCGCGCCCGCGCCCTCGCCCTCGGCCGGCGCGTGGCCGGGCCCGGCGCACTCACCCGCGCCGCGGGCGACGGACCGCCGGGAGGCGGAGAGCTTCGTCCGGCAGTTCCATCACGAGCAGCCCGACGCGGGGGACGTCGTGCGCCGGGTCCGCGAGGTGCTCGCCGAGATCGACCGGACCGGCACGTACGAACACACCCCGGCCGAGCTCGCGTTCGGGGCGCGGGTCGCGTGGCGCAACGCGGCCCGCTGCATCGGCCGGCTCTACTGGCGCAGCCTCGTGGTCCGCGATCTGCGGCACGTCACCTCGGCCGACGACATCGCCGCCCACTGCTTCGAGCATCTGCGGCTCGCCGGGAACGGCGGCCGGATCCGCCCGGTGATCTCGGTGTTCGCCCCCGACCGGCCCGGCCGGGCCGCGCCGCGGATCGTCAACGACCAGCTGGTCCGCTACGCGGGGCACCGCACTCCCGAGGGCCGCTGGGCCGGCGATCCGCGCGCCGCCGCCTCGACGTCCCGGGCTCTCGGCCTGGGCTGGAAGCGGGACGAAGAGCCTTTCCAGGTGCTCCCGTTGATGGTCGAGGAGCGTCCGGGCGCGCGGCCCGAGTGGTACGAGCTGCCGGACGACTCCGTCATGCAGGTGCCGCTCCGGCATCCGGACCACGGGTGGTTCGCGGAGCTGGGGCTGCGCTGGTACGCGGTGCCGGCGATCAGCGACATGACGCTGGAGATCGGCGGGGTGCGCTATCCGGCGGCGCCGTTCAACGGCTGGTACATGGGGACGGAGATAGGCGCCCGCAACCTCGCCGACGCCGAGCGCTACGACCTTCTTCCGGTGGTCGCCGACCGGTTGGGCCTGGACCGCTCCTCGGAGCGCACCCTGTGGCGGGACCGGGCGCTCGTCGAGCTCAACGTGGCGGTGCTGCACTCCTTCCAGCGGGCGGGGGTGACGATGGCGGACCACCACACCGAGTCGGAGCGTTTCCTGCGGCACATCGAGCGGGAGAGCCGGCACGGCAGGCCGACGCCCGCCGACTGGAGCTGGATCGTCCCGCCGGTGTCCGGCTCGACGACTCCCGTCTTCCACCGGTACTACGACCCCGTGGACGTGTCCCTGCGGCCCGCGTTCCTCGCCCGGGAGCGGTGAGACCGGCTTCCCGCCGCAGCGCGCCGACGGTGGCACCCCCGGCCCGGTGCGGCTGCAGATCACGGCCGCACCCTGACCGGCGGGTCCGCCGAGTGGTCCCGCCGGGAGGGAAGGGGGACGCTGGAACTGAGCGCGTCCGGGTCCCGGGCGCCCCGAACGGAGCGCCCGCCCGGCCGGGAAAGGCCGCGTCATGCGCATGCTGCTGAAGGTTCAGATGGACACCCCGGCCTCCAACGAGGCCATCAAGCAGGGCAAACTGCTGGAGCTCATGGAGAGCTCTCTCAAGGAACTCCACACCGAGGCCGCGTACTTCACCGTCGAGGACGGCTGTCGGACCGCGTACCTGTTCTTCGACCTGACCGACCCGTCCCAGCTGCCGAAGATCTCGGAGCCGTTCTTCATGAACATCGGGGCCAGGATCCACTACTCGCCGGTCATGAACCCGGACGACCTGCGCAAGGGCCTCGCGGCGATCATGCCCTCCTGAGCCTCACGCGGGCTTCCGACGCCCGACATGACGGACGACCTCGCAGGCGTCCAGGACCACCAGGCCCTCGTCGACCAGTTCGTCGAGCTGCGGCAGGAAGGCCCGGATCTTCTCCTCGGTGTCGACGACGACCACGGCCACGGGGAGGTCCTCGCTCAGCGAGAGCAGCCGCTGCGTGTGGATCAGCGAGGAGGCGCCGAACCCCTCGATGCCGCGGAAGACGCTCGCGCCCGCGAGCCCGGCCTCGCGCGCCCGGCCGACGATCTCGGTGTACAGCGGCTTGTGGTGCCACAGATCGGATTCGCCCACGAAGACCGTCACCCGCAGGGCCCTGCCCGTCAGCCTGGTCATCGCCGCCTCCCTGCCGTACGGGGCGCCCCTCGCGGCCGCGAGGCGGGCCCGCACTTCGAGTCTACGGTCGTGCGCCACGCGGAGGGGGCCGGCCGGGACGCCGGCCCCATCCGTGAGCGGCCCTGGGTCAGCAGCCGCTCGTGAGCCAGCGGCAGGCGGTGATCAGCGCGGCGGCGTGCTCCTCGCCACGGGCGTCCTCCGTGCGGACCTCCTCGGGCAGGACCTGCAGGGCGTCGATGTCGTACTCCGTCATGACGGTCTCCATCTCTCGTTCTTCGGATACTTCGGTGGAACGCCGACGGCCTGCGGCCGCCGGACACTCAGGGGTGGGACGGGCCGTCCTCCGGCAGCCAGGCGCGCGGGCCTCCGGACCGCAGGCGCAGCAGCAGGGAGAGGCTCCCGGCGAGGCCCGTGGCGTACTCGGCGAGGACGGTCCTGCGGTTCTCGTCGGGCACCAGGAGCCGCCCGTCGCGCAGCACGGCCTGCGCGGCCAGGTGCTCGACGAGGAGCTCGGCGGCGGCGCGATGGCTGTCGTCGCCCGTCCGCACGGCGGCGTCGAGGAGGAACTCGGCGTTGCCCGCGAGCCCGTGACAGGTGGCCGGCGAGTCGGTCACCCTGCCCGCCCGCACCGCGCGGGCCGCGCCGTCCACCAGGTCGCGTACGCGCGTGTCGGAGGCGCCGGTCGCCGCCCAGAGCCGCACCAGGAAGGTGCCGACGCCGGAGGAGCCGCTGCACCAGTGCCGGGCGAGCTCCGGGGAGTCGGAGAGGTGCCGGGCCCGGTCGACGGGCCAGAGCGCACCCGCCGGTCCGCTGCGCGCCGCGGCCGTGAGCGTGGCCCCCGCCTCGGTGGCCGCGCCGAGGAACCGTGCGTCCCCGGTGGCCTCCGCCGCCAGCAGGAGGAACGTGCCGACCCCGGCCACGCCGTGCGCGAAGCCGTAGTGCCAGGCTCCGGCGAGCGCCGACCCGAAGTCCTCCGGCACGGGCCAGAAAACCCCTTCAGGGGTGCGCCGCGCCGCGTCGAGCAGTCCGTCGGCGGCCTCGGCGGCGCGGTCCAGGAACCGCGCGTCGCCGGTGGTGCGCCAGAAGTGCAGCTGCGTCAGGCCGGAGCCGGCGACCCCGTGGCAGACATCGGGGTTGGGCCCTCGGACGGGCAGGCGGAGGGCCAGGGCGACGGCCCGGTCCGCCAGGGCCGTGTCGTCCAGGGCTCGCGCGGCGTCCAGCAGGGCCCAGGCGGTGCCCGAGCGGCCGAAGTGCAGCCCCGGGAGGTCGCTGGGCAGCGCGTCCTGCCGCTCCGCCGTCCAGCGGGCCGCGGAGCGGAGGCCCGCGGTGAGCGCCTCGCGGGTCACGGGCGGCACGGAGCCGGTCGCCGGGAGGCCGGACCCGGCGTCCCCGTGGCCGAGGACCCGGGCGAGGAGGGCGACACCGCCGGCCGATCCGTGCTGGAGCGCCACCGGGTCGCAGGTCTCGCCGAACGAGTCGGAGACCCAGAGGCGTTCGGGATCGTGCGGTCGCATCGTGGCGAGCAGGTGGGCGACGCCGTCGTGCAGGAGACGCGCGCGCGTGGCCGCCGCGTCCGCGTCCTGCCCCGAGGGCGAGCCCACGGCCGCCTGCACCACGGTTTCCCGGCCCTGCCCCGGAGGCGAGGCCACGGCCGTCGGCACCGCGGATTCCCGGCCCTGCCCCGGAGGCAGGCCCGCGGCCGTTCCTGCCGGGCCTTCCCCGGGTTCTCCCGCGAGGAACTCCCGTGCCCTGTCCAGGGTCCAGCGGTCCTCGGGTGCGTCGCGGGCGAGCCCCAGGATCAGCGGCGAGAAGCGCCGTACGTGTGCGTGGTCGCGGGCCAGGAGGTCCACGAGGCCCGCGAGGCGCTGTTCGTCGGGCCGTGCCGTCTCCCGTGGGAGGTCCTCGGCGAAGACCGGATCGGCGCCGCTCAGGGCGTGCAGGACGGTGGCCCCGAGGGCGTACAGGTCGACGCCGGGCGGCAGGGCGGGGGCCACCTGGTCGACGGCGCGCAGTTCGGGGGCGGTGTAGCCGGGGGTGGCACCGAGCACCCACCGCTCCCCCTCCGGGGCCGCCATCTCCAGGTCGATGAGGACGAGCCGGCCGTCCGGGGTGACCATGACGTTGTTGGGGTTGAAGTCGTGCAGGGTGACGCCCAGTTCATGGGCGGTGGCGACGAGTTCGACGAGCTGCCGGACCAGGGAGCCGGCCGTGCGGTCGTCGGGGCAGCCGCCGCCGTCCCGGGCCAGGCGCTCGGCCGCGGTGCGCCGGAGCGTCGCTCCCGGGACCGATTCGGTGGCCAGGAACACGCTGCCCTGCTGTTCGAACACCTCGACGAGGCCCGGGACCCGGTCGGGGCGCGCGCGCCCGAAGCGCTCCAGCAGCGCGGCCTCGCGGCGCAGCAGGTCCCGGACGTCCAGGCCTTCGAGGCCGGCACCCACGTGGGGCCGCGCCTGCTTGACGACGACCTGCGCGCCGGTGCGGGTGTCCTCCGCCCGGAACACCCCGCCCTTGTTGGAGTGCTGGATCGCTCCCCGTACGAGGAAGCGGTCGCCGAGGAGGACGGGCCTGGCCGTGGCCGTGCTGCGGGCGGGCGCGGCGGGGCGGTCGGGGAAGGGGTCACCGGCCCAGGCCGGCGGGCTGAACCAGGCGTTGCGTTCGTCGGCGACCGGCCGGCCCTCGGGGTCGGTGAGGCGGGCGGCGAAGGCGCCGTCGGCGGTCAGTTCCCGGACGCCCTTGAACACGCCGTACCGGTAGAAGACCTGGCTGTCGGGGCGGTAGCGCCGGTCGGAGAGGACGGCGGGGCCCGGCAGTCCCCCGGTGGCCCGGTGGAGTTCCTCGGCGAGGCGGCGGAACCGCTCGTCGTCGGCCGGGTACACGGTGAGGAACTTGCCGCCTCCGCCGCGGGCGAAGCGCCCGGACACCAGCGCGGCGACGTTCGCCGGGCTCCCGGCGAACTTGAAGGCCGCGCGGTGGGCTACGAGGACCTCGGCGCACCGGGCGAGGACGAGGGGTGCCGAGAGCGGGGTGGCCGGGACGTGGAGCTTCCAGCCCTGGGCCCGTGCGACGGTCCCGCCGGGCACGACGTGGCACCAGAACGGGCCCGGTTCGACGCTCCAGTCCGCTCGCTCCGGTGCCCCGGCTTCCGGTGCCACCGCCTCCGGTGTGCTCCGGGCGATCACGGCACGCACGATGTCGGGCAACAGGGCCCGGTCCGCGCGGCTTTCGGCGCGCGAGCGCCGGGGGCCGGGGGCGGACGGGGAAGGGTTCCCGGTGGGTGACGACACGCTCTTCGTCCTCGCGTTTCGCAGGGGTGACGAGTGGGCGGGCGGCAGCGGGCCGTGCCTACTGCAAGGGCCGCTCGTAGTCGTCGCCCCAGCTCGTGTCCAGGAGGTCGGCCGCGACCGTCCGCGTCGTCTCCGGTGCGCCGTCCGCGGTGGCGACGGCCGCTCCGCCGGCGAGCAGGACGGTGAGGAGAAGCAGACAGCGGACGGCAGCGGACATGGTGCGGCTCCTGGTTCGGGAGGGGGAAGGGCGGGCGGGAAGCTCCGTGTCTGGCGGGTTCACGCCGTATGTCGGCCTGATGGGGTTTCCCTCGGCCGGACACCACCAGTCCATCCCGGCGAGCCCGCTTGGTCCAGCGCCATGACCTGGCAATACCCTGCATGGCACGGAAGTAGCAGGGCCGCATCACGGGGGATACAGGTGACTACTGGGGTGGATGTGGACGGAATACCTCGGCTCGACGCCGGGGCCGTCGCCGTCTTCGCGTACGCACTGGAGCACGGCGGCCTCCCGGACCGGACACCGGACGGGCTGCCGGCCCTCGGGCTCGGCCACGAGGAGGTGGAGACGGCCTGCCGCACCCTGCGGCGGCTCCGTCTGCTCCGCCCGGCGCCCGGCCGGCCCGGGGAGCTGATCCCGGTGAGCCCGGACGCCGCCGCGGCGGAGGTGGTCGGCCCGCTGGAGGCGGAGCTCGCGCGGGCCGCCGCGCACGCCCAGTCCCTCCGGGACGATCTGCACTCCCTGATGCCGCGCTTCCGGGCCGCCCGGCGCGAGCAGGGCCGCCGGGAGGGCTTCGACGTGCTGCCCGACATGGCGTCCGCCTCGGCGATGCTCACCGAGGAGTCGGCGCGCTGCCGGGAGGAGGTGTTCAGCATCCAGCCGGGCGGCGGGCGGGCGCCGCACCGCCTGGGGGACGCCGTCGAGCGGGACGTGGCGATGCTCGACCGGGGCGTGCGGATGCGCACGCTGTACCAGCACTCGGCGCGGTCCAGCCTCTCCACCCAGGGATACGTGGAGCGGCTCACCGAGGCCGGGGCCGAGTACCGCACCGCCGCCGAACTGCCCGACCGGGCCGTGGTCTTCGACCGGTCGGTGGCCTTCCTGCCCCGTCGTGCCGACGGGGGTGCGGGCGAGGGGGCGGTCCTCGTCCGGGACCCCGACGTGGTGGCGTACCTGTGCCGGGTCTTCGAGCAGCACTGGTCCGGGGCGGTCCCCTTCCGGGGCACCAGCGAGGCCGCGTACAAGGAGGTCGGCCCCAGTCTGCGGCGGGCGCTCGTGGGGCTGCTCGCGGAGGGCGCCAAGGACGAGGTGATCGCCCGGCGCATGGGGATGTCGCTGCGCACCTGCCGCCGTCACATCGCCGATCTGCTGGAGGAGTTGGGGGCGGAGAGCCGCTTCCAGGGCGGTGCGCTCGCGGAGCGCGCCGGGCTCACGGGCACGGAGGTCACGACGGACGCGGCCGGGGCCGCCGCCCGCCGGTAGGGTGCCGTCCGGCAAACAGTGTTCTGCGTGGGGAGACATGGGCTCATGGGCGGTCAGCAAGCGGACCGGGGCGGCTCCGAGGTGTTCAAGCCGCTGGCGGCGGACGACCCGACGACGGTCGCCGGATACCGGCTCGCCGCCCGGCTCGGCGCCGGCGGCATGGGCAAGGTGTATCTGTCGTACACGCCCGGCGGCCGGCCGGTGGCCATCAAGCTGATCCGTCCCGAGTTCGGCGAGGACGCGGAGTTCCGGCGCCGCTTCGCCCAGGAGGTGCGCTCCGCGCAGCGCGTCCAGGGCCTGTTCACCGCGCCCGTCATCGACGCGGACCCCGACGGCACGCAGCCGTGGCTGGCCACCGCGTACGTGCCGGGGCCCTCCCTCGCCGACGCGGTCGTGGCGCACGGCGCTCTGCCGGTGGAGACGGTGCTGCTGCTCGTCGCGGGCATGGCCGAGGCCCTGCACGTCATCCACGGCGCGGGCATCGTGCACCGCGACCTGAAGCCGTCCAACGTGCTGCTGGCCGCCGACGGTCCCCGCGTCATCGACTTCGGCATCGCCCACGCCGCCGACGCGACCTCCCTGACGGGCAGTGGGGTCACCATCGGGACGCCGTCGTTCATGGCGCCCGAGCAGGCGGCGGGGCAGCGGGTCACCGCGGCCACCGACGTGTTCGCGCTGGGGCAGGTCGCGGCGTACGCGGCGACGGGCGTCCCGGCCTTCGGCGAGGGGACCGGGCACGGCGTGCTGTACCGGATCGTGCACGAGGAGCCGGACCTGAGCGCCGTCCCGGAGCGGCTCACCGAGCTGGTCACCCGCTGCCTCGCGAAGGACCCCGAGGTCCGGCCGACGCTCTCCGAGATCATCGGGCTCTGCCAGGCCGCGAACGCGGCGACGGTGCTGCGTCGGCCCGAGGACTGGCTGCCGGGTGCGGTCTCCGCCGAGATCACGGCCCGGGCCGCGGCGCCCGCGCCCCCGCAGACGCCTCCGCCGCCGACGACCGCCCCGCCGGCCGCCCCGCCGGCCGCGCCTCCGGCGTACTCGCCGACGGTGCCGACCGCGCCGTCGACCCCGCCGCCTGGCTACGGACCCCCGCCGCACACGGCTCCCGCGGCTCCGCCGGCCGCCGGCGTCCCGTCCGGCCCGGTGGCTCCCCCGGCCGCCGCCGCTCCGGCACCCGCCTTCGCGTACGCGCCGACGCAGGGCCCCGGCGCTCCCGGTTACGCCCCGCCGCAGGGCCCGGGTGGTCCCGCGTACCCGCAGCGGCCCTGGCCCGGCCGGCCGGACCAGGCCGGGTACCGGCCGCAGCCGCCCCAGCAGCCGAAGAAGGGCGGCGGGCGCGGTCTGGTCGTCGCCGTGGCCGCCGTCCTCGCGTTCGCCGTCGCGGGCGGCGCGACCGCCTACGTCGTCCTGAAGGACAAGGACGGACCGACCTCGTCGAACGCCGGCGGGAAGGGTTCGGCGGGCACGCAGGGCAGCGGGGGCACGGGGACCGGGACCTCCACGCAGAAGCCCACGACGGCGCCGGCCCCGCAGGCCGCGACGTACAAGGACATCAACCTCACGGCCGGCTATCACCTGACCCTCGGCGACAACGACGTACGCCCGCAGGACGGCGAGGACAACAACTACGAACTCTCCTACGACACAGGCGGCTACCTCGACGCCGAGAGCAGCGGCGGCAATCTGGTCCTGCTCGACCCGGGCCAGGAGGGCTCCCTCGAAGCGTGCCGCGCGGAGACCCGGTTCACCCAGAACATCTATGTGAACAAGCTGTCGCCGGGCCGTCAGGTCTGTGTCACGACGGGTACGGGCCATCTCGGTCTGGTCACGGTCAAGGCCTTCTCCCCGGAGGACTCGCCGAGCACCTACCTGACCCTCGATCTGACGGTCTGGCGGAACGCGGCTCCTTCCTCGTCGTCGAGCTGATCAATTCGGCAACATATTCCGTGATCTGAATACCGATCCGATCAAGAGTGGTTCCACACCGATCAAGATCGGCTCTATAGTGCCGTCGTTACGACTCCCCACCCCCGCGTGCCTGTTCTCGAGAGTCTGGTTGATGTCGGCGCCGTCCACCCCCTTCCGCCCTGCCCTGCTCGCCTCGTTGCTGACAGCCGCCGCGGGTGGTGCGCTCGCCGTCGCGGCGACCGCCGCGGCGCCGGCCGAGATCCGTTCCGCACTCGGCTGGTTCGCCGGCGGCGGCGTGCTGCTCCTCGCGGCCGCCGCCTTCGCGGTCACCTGGTACGGGCGGACCTCGCGCTCGCTGAGCCGGCGGGTCGAGGCCCTCTCCGCCGAACTCGCCTCCCTGGAGGCCCGGGCCGCCCTGCACACGGCCGGAGCGGCGCGCGAGACGGCCGCGCTGAAGGAGCGGTACGAGGCGGAGGCCGCCGCCTCCGAGGCGGCCCACACGGCCCGGACCGAGGAGCTGGTCCGCGCCCACACGGCCCGGACCGCCGAGCTGACCCGGGCTCAGGCCGCCGAGGAGCGGCGGCTCGAAGGCCTGCTGCGCCGCGCCGAGTCCGCCCGGTCCGCCGCCATGGCCGCCGCCGCCAACGCGGCCGGCCGCATGCAGGCCCTCGCCACGAGCATGCTCGCCGACCTGCGCGAGATGGAGCACCGGCACGCCGACGAGGACGTGCTGACCGATCTGCTCCACCTCGACCACCGCACCGCCCAGGCCGGCCGGCTCGCCGACTCCGTCGCCGTGCTCACCGGCGCCCGCTCCGGCCGGCGCTGGGCCCGCCCCATCGTCATGGAGTCGATCCTCCGCGGCGCCATGGGCCGGATCGGCGGCTACCAGCGGGTGCGGCTGCACTCCAGCAGCGACGCGGCCGTCGCCGGGCACGCGGCCGAGGGTGTCATGCACGCCCTGGCCGAGCTCATGGACAACGCGGCGAACTTCTCGCCGCCCACCGCCGAGGTCCACGTCTACGTGGAGGAGGTCCCGGCCGGGGTCATCATCGCGGTCGAGGACAGCGGTCTGGTCATGAGCGACGTGCAGCTGCGCCGTGCCGAGGCCGCCGTCGGCTCGACCGCCCAGGACCTGGCCGGCCTCTCCGGCACCCGGCTCGGCCTGGCCGTCGTCGGCCGGCTGGCCCGCAAGCACGGTCTCACCGTGTCGTTCCGCCCCTCGGCGCGCGGCGGCACCGGCGCCCTGCTGATGCTGCCTCAGGAGCTCATCAGCCACGCGCCCGCCGAGTCCCCGGCCGCCCCCGCCCCCGTCCCGCCGTCCGCCCCGGACCGCGCTCCGGCGGCGCCGGCCCCCGCCGCGGCGCCGGTCCCCACCGCGGCCGACGAGCCCGAGACCACCCACGACAGCGCTGCCGAGAGCACCGGCGAGCACCCGGCGTTCGGCGAGAGCGGACTGCCGCGGCGCCGTCGCGGCCGGGCGATGGCCGCCGCCCACCCCGAAGGCCCCGAGGCGGCCCCGAAGCCGCGCGCGGCGAGCCCGCGCGGCGGCGCGGCGGCCGGGGCGGCCACCCGCTTCGGCACCTTCCGCCAGGCGGTCCGCGGCACCGGCGCCCCGGCGGCCGAGGCGCGGACGACGACCGACGACGAGCCTGCCGCCGAACCCCCCGCCGCCGCCGCCCCGAGCGACGGCACACCCACCACGAACGCACCGCACCCGGAAGGCACCCCGTCATGACCGGCACCACCACCGACGAGAAGCTCAGCTGGCTCCTGGAGGGCCTGCTGGAACGCACCCCGGGCACCCGCCACGCCCTGGTGCTCTCCCGGGACGGCCTCAAGCTCTGCCGTACCCCCGAGCTCTCCGTCGACCAGGCCGACCAGCTCGCCGCGATCGCCGCCGGCATCCAGAGCCTGTCGCACGGTGCCTCCGTGGAGTTCGGCGACGGCACGGGCGGCGTCCGCTCCGCGATGGCCGAGTTCTACGGCGGCATCCTGTTCATCGTGGAGGCGGGCGAGGGCGCTCACCTCGCCCTCGTCGCCGACGAGGACGCGGACGCCGGCCTGGTCGGCCACAACATGTCCGAGCTGGTCGAGCAGTTGGGCGAGCACCTGGTCGCGAGGCCCCGGGGATGAGCCGCGGCAGGCCGGGCCGGGACGACTCACCCGACCGGCTCTACACCCTGACCGGCGGCCGCAGCCGTGCCGGGTCCGACGCCTTCGACCTGGTCACGCTCGTGGTCTCCGAGAGCGATCCGGTCGCCGGCATGCAGTCCGAGCACGCCGCGATCCTGCGCATGTGCCGTTTCCCCACGGCCGTGGTGGAGGTGGCGGCGGGGCTCGGTCTGCCCGTGTCGATCACGCGGATCCTCCTCACCGACCTGCACGACACGGGCCGGATCAGCGCACGGCACCCCCGCGCCTCGTACCGCCTTCCCGATCACGACATCCTGGAGCAGGTGCTCGTTGGACTCCGTAACCTCTGAACAGCGCCAGACCCTGCACAGCACCGCCGACAACGGACTGAAGATCGTCGTCGTCGGCGGTTTCGGAGTCGGCAAGACCACCCTGGTCCGCTCGGTCAGCGAGATCCGTCCGCTGAACACCGAGGAGACCATGACGCAGGCCGGCGAGGACGTCGACGACACCGTCGGCGTCGCCGCCAAGACGGCCACCACCGTCGCCTTCGACTTCGGCCGGATCTCGCTGGACGCGCACAACGTCCTCTATCTGTTCGGGGCGCCCGGCCAGGAGCGGTTCTGGTTCCTGTGGGACCGGCTGTTCTCCGGGACGCTGGGCGCGGTCGTCCTCGTCGACACCCGGCGGCTCGCCGACTCCTGGTACGCGATCGACCGCCTGGAGCACCACGGCACGCCGTTCGTCGTCGCCTGCAACGACTTCGGCGGCCCCGCCCACACCCCCGCCCAGATCCGCGAGGCCCTCGACCTCGCCGACGAGGTGCCGCTGGTCCTCTGCGACGCGCGGTCCCGCGAGTCCAGCAAGCAGGTGCTGATCTCACTCGTGGAACACCTGCGGACCGTCGTCGCCGCGGCCCCGCGGCCGACCCCCCACCCGATCCCGGAGCCCACCCCGTGACCCTCCCCGAGCCCCAGCCGGTCCCGCTGAGCGGGCCCCGGTTCCAGACCGACCCCACCGAGCTGTACCGGCAGATACGACGCGAGCACGGAACCGTCGCCCCGGTCGTGCTCGACGGGGACATACCCGCCTGGCTGGTCCTCGGCTACCGCGAACTGCACCAGGTCACCAGCGACCCGGTCCTCTTCTCCCGCGACTCCGACCTGTGGAACCAGTGGGACGCCGTCCCGGCGGACTGGCCCCTGCTGCCCATGATCGGCCGCAAGCAGCCGTCCATCCTCTACACCGTCGGCGAGCGGCACCGCGAGCGGGCCGGGGTCGTCTCCGACGCCCTGGAGGCGATCGACCCCTTCGTCCTGCGGGAGCGGGCCGAGCGCTTCGCCGACGAGCTCATCGACGTACTGTGCGGCAAGGGCTCCTGCGACATCATCGCCGAGTACGCGATGCTGCTGCCGGTACGGGTCCTCGCCAGCTGCTACGGCTTCGCCGACGAGCAGGGTCCCGGCCTCGTCACCGCCATGAACGACATGATCAACGGTCAGGAGGGCGCGCTCGAGGGCCAGCGCCACCTGGCGGAGTCGATGTTCGCGCTGCTCGCCGCCAAGTCCGCGGATCCGGGCGACGACGTCGCCTCCCGGATGCTCGCCAACACCGCCGGGTTCACCGTCGAGGAGGTCGCCCAGGACCTCATGGTGATGATGGCCGCCGGCCACCAGCCGACCGCCGACTGGATCGGCAACTCGCTCCGTCTGATGCTCACCGACGACCGGTTCGCGGCCTCGCTCGCCGGCGGCCGGCACAGCGTCGGCGAGGCGATGAACGAGGTCCTGTGGGAGGACACCCCCACCCAGAACGTCGCCGGGCGGTGGGCCTCGCGCGACACCCACCTCGGCGGGCGCCGGATCGGCAGCGGCGACCTGCTGCTGCTCGGCCTGGCCGCCGCCAACTCCGACCCGCACGTGCGCACCGACTCCGGCGCGTTCACCGGCGGCAACAACGCCCACCTCTCCTTCGGTCACGGCGAGCACCGCTGCCCGTTCCCCGCCCAGGAGGTCGCCGAGACCATCGCCCGGACGGGGATCGAGGTGCTGCTCGACCGGCTGCCCGACGTGGATCTCGCGGTCGCCGAGGGCGCCCTCGCCCGCCGGCCCTCCCCCTGGCTGCGCGGCCTGACCGCGCTCCCCGTGACGTACACCCCGACCCCCGCCCTTGGAGCCCTCGGATGAGCTGCCCGTACGACCACACCGCCGCGTCCGGCACCGATGTGATCGAGCTGGACCCCTTCGTCGCCGACCTCGACGGGGAGAGCGCGCGGCTGCGCGCCGCCGGGCCACTGGCCCGTGTCGTCCTGCCCGGCGGGGTGGCCTGCTGGGCCGTCACCCGGCACGCGGAGGCGCGCAAGCTGCTCACCGACGCCCGTCTCGTGAAGGACATCGACGTCTGGGGTGCCTGGCAGCGCGGCGAGATACCCCTGGACTGGCCGCTGATCGGACTCGCCAACCCCGGCCGGTCGATGCTGACCGTCGACGGCGAGGAGCACCGGCGGCTGCGCACGCTGGTCGCCCAGGCGCTGACGGCGCGCCGGGTGGAGCGGCTGCGCGCGGGCATCGAGTCCCTCACCGAGGGGATGCTGGACCGGCTGGCCGAGCGCCCGTCCGGGGAGGTCGTGGACCTCAAGGCGGAGTTCGCGTACCCGCTGCCGATGAACGTGGTGGGCGAGCTGATGGGCGTCGACCCGGCCGACCACCCGCGGATGAAGGCGCTGTTCGACAAGTTCTTCTCGACGCAGACGCCGCCCGAGGAGGTGCCGCAGATGATGGCGGACCTGGGCACGCTGTTCGCGGGGATCGTGGCGGGCAAGACGGAGAAGCCCGGCGACGACCTCACGAGCGCGCTGATCGAGGCGTCGGAGGGCGGCGACCGGCTGACCACGGAGGAGATCACCAACACCCTCCAGCTGATGGTGGCGGCCGGGCACGAGACGACGATCAGCCTGATCGTGAACGCCGTGGTCGCCCTGGAGACCCACCCCGAGCAGCGGGCCCTGGTGCTCGGGGGCGAGGTGCCGTGGGAGAACGTGATCGAGGAGACCCTGCGCTGGTCGACGCCCACCTCGCACGTCCTGATCCGGTTCGCGACCGAGGACATCGAGGTCGGTGACCGGGTCCTGCCGAAGGGCGAGGCCCTGATCGTCTCGTTCGGCGCGATCGGGCGGGACGAGGAGCAGCACGGTCCGACGGCGGGCGAGTTCGACGTGACCCGGACGCCGAACCGGCACATCTCCTTCGGTCACGGTCCGCACGTCTGCCCGGGGGCGGCGCTCTCCCGCCTGGAGGCGTCGGTGGCGCTCCCCGCCCTGTACGAGCGCTTCCCGCGGCTCCGCCTGGCGGTCTCCCGCGAGGAGCTCCGCAACAAGCCGGTCGTCACCCAGAACGACCTGTTCGACCTCCCGGTCGTGCTGGCCTGACGGCTCCCGTTCGCCCAGCCGCCCGGCGGTTCGGCTCGGTGAGGTCGCGGCCGACCGCGAAGTCGAGGGCGCGGCGCCCCGTGGTCCCGGCCACGGGGCGCTATCCTTGTCCCATGCATCTGTCGTCGTGCCTCAGCTGGTGGCGCTCCTCCTAGGAGCGGCCACCTCTCACGCACGACCGGGCCGTTCGGACGAACGGCCCTTTCGCATTCCCTGGTTCATGGGTCCTGTCGTCCCGACGGCGCCACCGACCCACACCCAGGAGACGTCATGACCACCCTCGCTCCCGCCTCCCCGTCCACCGACGCGCTCGGGACGGCCGCCGCCCGGACGCGCGGCGCGGCCCTGGAGGAACGGATCCTCGAAGACCCGGGGCGCTTCCGCGTCCTGACCGGTGACCGGCCCACCGGGCGGCTCCACCTGGGGCACTACTTCGGCACCCTCCACAACCGGGTCCGGCTCCAGGACCTCGGGGTGGAGCTGTTCGTGATCATCGCGGACTACCAGGTCCTGACCGACCGCGACGTGGCGGACAGGCTCACCGAGCACGTCGAGGAGCTGGTCCTCGACCACCTCGCCGTCGGCGTGGACCCGGAGCGCAGCACGGTCTTCACGCACAGCGCCGTCCCCGCCCTGAACCAGCTGCTGCTGCCCTTCCTCAGCCTGGTGTCCGTGGCCGAGCTGAACCGCAACCCCACCGTCAAGGACGAGATCGCCCACTCCCGGCAGTCCGCCGTCAGCGGCCTGATGTTCACCTATCCCGTCCACCAGGCCGCCGACATCCTGTTCTGCAAGGCCGATCTCGTCCCCGTCGGCCAGGACCAGCTCCCGCACCTGGAGATCACCCGCACCGTCGCCCGCCGGTTCAACGACCGCTACGGCAGCGGCGGCACCGTCTTCCCCGAGCCCGAGGCCCTGCTGTCCGAGGCCCCGCTGCTGCTCGGCACGGACGGCACCAAGATGAGCAAGAGCCGCGGCAACGCCCTCACGCTGGCCGCCGACGCCGACGAGACCGCCCGGCTGATCAAGGGCGCGAAGACCGACTCCGAGCGTCACATCGCCTACGACCCGGCCGGCCGGCCCGAGGTGTCGTCGCTTCTCCTGCTCGCCGGCCTCTGTCAGGGCCGCACCCCCGAGGAGGTCGCCGCCGACATCGGCTCGGCGGGATCCGCCGCGCTGAAGCGGACCGTGACGGAGTCGGTCAACGAGTACCTGGCGCCGATCCGGTCCCGCCGGGCGGAGTACGCGCGGGACCGCTCGTACCTCCGCCGGATCCTGCGCGAGGGCAACGAGCGGGCCCGGGCGGTGGCCGACGCGACCCTCGCCGAGGTGCGGGCGGCGATGAACAGTCACTACTGACGTATGTTTCCGGCATGGGAATGACGGAGGGGACCGTGGACGCCATCGACCGGGCGCTGCTCGCAGAGCTCCAGCGGGACGCCACGCAGGCGTACACGGTACTGGGCAAGGCGGTCGGCCTCTCGGCGGGTGCGGCGCACGAGCGGGTGCGGAAGCTGCGGGAGCGCGGCATCATCCGCCGCACGACCGTGGACGTCGACCCGGCCGCCCTCGGACAGGACGTCCTCGCCTTCGTCATGGTCGACTCGTCCGCCTGGATCGGGGACTCGGCGGCGGCGTTCGCCGCGATCCCCGAGATCCAGGAGGCGCACGTCATCGCCGGCAGCGCCTCGGTGCTGCTGAAGGTGCGCACCGCGACCACGGTCCGACTCCAGGACGTGCTGCGCCGGTTGTACGCGATCGAGGGCGTGAGCGGCACGCAGGCGACGGTGTCCCTGGAGACCTTCTTCGAACGCCCGGTCTCCACGGACTGACCTCCGCCGTCCCGCGTCAGCCGGCCACGCCGCTCTCCAGGATGCCCTTGAGGGTCATCTCGTCCCTGGGCATCTCCTTCCGCACGTGCGGCCGGACGACGAGGGGGACGAGCGCCTTGCCGATGCCGTGGCCCTCGAAGTCGAGGGAGAGCGTCAGCCGGGAGCGCTCGCCGTCGTCGAGCGGCTCGATGGTGCCCCGGACATCACCGCGCACGGGGCCGTCGATGCCGTGCACGTGCCAGTGCCTCGGCGGCTCCAGCTCGATGACCTGCATGGTCGCGGTGAACTCCCGCTTGCCGAGCCTCCGTGTGACCGCGACCTTCGAGCCGACCGCGAAGGGGGCGTCGCCGATCCTGCGGACCGAGACCGCGCTCTCCTGCCACTCGGGCAGGTGCGCCGGGTCGGTCACGTAGGAGAAGACGTCCTCGGGCCGGCGGGAGATGTCGATGGTTTCCGTGATGGCAGGCATGTCGCCTTCTTCGTCCGCCGGGGACCTCGCCGGGCGCGGACACGCCGGCGGGGGCCCGTTGTCGCTTCGTACAAATCGTCCCACCTCGCGCGGCGCCCCGCCAGCCTCTCCCCGCGCCACACCCCCCTCACGGAGAGTGACTTCCTCGCGGAGTCGCCGCCGCACCCGGCACCGCCGCCGAGGAGGGCGGCGCCGGGGGCTCACCCGCTTGCCGGTCCCCAGGTTGCAGCTAATGTCGATATATAGGCCATATGTACATCCTCGTTCCCGCGCTCACGAGGTGAGGGACAGGGGGCGTACGAAAGGAGCCTCCGATGACCCGTACATTGCGGAGCGCGATCGCCCTGGCCGGAGCCGCGGCCCTCTCCCTGGGAGTGGCGGCGACGAGCGCGACGGCCCTGGGCGCGGGGAGCGAGAAGCAGGGGGACATCAAGATCGGTCTGCTGCTGCCGGAGAGCAAGACCACGCGGTACGAGAAGTTCGACCGGCCCTACATCGAGCAGAAGATCAAGGAACTGGCGCCCGACGCCCAGATCGACTACTACAACGCCGCCGAGAGCGCCACCACCCAGCAACAGCAGGTCAACACCGCTCTCGCCAAGGGCGACAAGGTCCTCATCCTCGATGCCGTGGACGCCAAGTCCATCCAGTCCTCCGTGCAGAAGGCCCATGACGCGGGCGTCAAGGTCGTCGCCTACGACCGGCTCGCACAGGGCCCCGTCGACGCCTACGTCTCGTACGACAACCACAAGGTGGGCGAACTGCAGGGCAAGGCGCTCCTCGACGCGCTCGGCGACAAGGCCGAGAGCGGCGAGATCGTGATGCACAACGGGTCGCCGACGGACCCGAACGCGGCCGAGTTCAAGGCCGGCGCCCACTCCGTCCTCGACGGCAAGGTGAAGATCGGCAAGGAGTACGACACTCCCAACTGGGACCCGAACAACGCCAACCAGCAGATGTCCGGAGCCATCAGCGCCCTGGGCAAGGACAAGATCGTCGGTGTCTACTCGGCCAACGACGGACTGGCCGCCGGCATCGCCACCGCCCTCAAGGCAGCCGGCATGAACGTGCCGCTGACGGGTCAGGACGCCCAACTCGACGCGATCCAGCGGATCCTGCTCGGCACGCAGACCATCACGGTGGAGAAGCCGTACAAGCCGGAGGCCGACATCGCCGCGACGATGGCCGTCGACCTGGCGGAGGGCAAGAAGCTGTCGTCCGACCTGATTCCCACCACCGTCACCAGCGGCAGCGACCACAAGGTCGCGGCCCAGCTGCTCGACCCGGTCGTGGTGAACAAGGACAACATCAAGGACACCGTCGTCAAGGACGGGCTCTACACGGTCCAGGAGATCTGCACCCCGACCTATGCGGCGGCCTGCAAGGACGCCGGTCTCGAATAACCGGCCCCGAGCAGCCCGTCCCGGACAGCCGCGGAGCGGTTCGCGCGAGCGGAGGAGGCGGTTCCTTTGCCGGAGCCAGCCGTGCTCACACTGCGGGGGATCTCCAAACGGTTCGGCGCGGTCCAGGCGTTGAAGGACTTCGATCTGGAGGTCCACGCCGGTGAGGTCGTCGCCCTCGTCGGCGACAACGGCGCCGGCAAGTCCACCGCCGTCAAGTCGATCGCCGGGGTGAACCCGCCCGACGAGGGCGTCATCGAATGGGAGGGCCGGGCGGTCAGCATCAACCGGCCGCACGACGCCCAGAACCTCGGCATCGCCACCGTCTACCAGGACCTCGCCCTCTGCGACAACCTCGACGTGGTCGGCAATCTCTTCCTCGGCCGCGAACTGCGCCGCCTCGGCGTCCTCGACGAGGTCCGGATGGAACAGCGCTCGCGCGAGCTGCTCAACACCCTCTCCATCAGGATCCCCAGCGTGCGGATCCCGGTCGCCTCCCTCTCCGGCGGCCAGCGCCAGACCGTCGCGATCGCCCGCTCCCTGATCGGCGACCCGAAGGTCGTCATCCTGGACGAGCCGACCGCGGCCCTGGGCGTGGAGCAGACCGCCGAGGTCCTCGACCTCGTCGAGCGGCTCCGCGAACACGGTCTCGGCACCATTCTGATCAGCCACAACATGGTGGACGTGATGGCGGTCGCCGACCGGATCGCCGTCATGCGCCTCGGCCGGAACAACGGCTTCTTCGACAAGCGCTCCACGACCACCGAGGAGATCATCTCGGCCATCACCGGGGCCACCGACAGCGCCGTCACGCGCCGCCAGGCCCGCAAGCGGGAGGAGGAGCGATGAGACGCGACCGCGCCCCCGGCGACTCCGCCGCCCAGGAACCGGCGCCCGACGCCGTACCGGCGGTCGACTCCCGGCTGCTCGTCCGCGAGGAGGGCATCCGGGGATACCTCGGGGAGTTCCGCCGCAAGCTGCGCAGCGGAGAGCTGGGTTCCCTGCCCGTCGTCGTCGCCGTGATCATCATCTGGACGGTGTTCGGCAGCCTCGACAGCACCTTCCTGTCGGCCCAGAACCTCTCCGACCTCAGTCAGCAGATCGTCGGCACCGGCATGATCGCCGTCGGGATCGTCTTCGTCCTGCTGCTCGGCGAGATCGACCTCTCCGTGGGTTCCGTCAGCGGCCTGTGCGCCGCCATCTTCGCCGTGCTCAACGTCCTGAACGGCATGAACCAATGGCTGGCGCTGCTCGTCGCCCTCGTGGGCGGAGCGGCCGTCGGGCTCATCCAGGGCTTCTTCTTCGCGAAGGTCGGCGTGCCGGCGTTCGTGGTCACCCTGGCGGGCAACCTCGCCTGGAACGGCCTGATGCTCCAGGTCCTGGGCACCAGCGGCACGGTCAACATCCCGAGCGAGAGCATCGTCTCCAAGCTCTACTCGACGATCTTCCACAGTCCGGCCGCGGCCTATGTGACCGCGGCCGTGGGGGTCGGGCTCTTCCTCGCGGCCTCGCTCCTGGACGCCCGGCGCCGCCGGACGGCCCGGGTGCCGTACCGTCCGGTCGCCGAGATCGTGCTCCGTACGGTCGTCATCGCCGCGATCGCGTTCGTCACGGCGTACATCCTCAACCAGTACCAGGGGCTCCCGCTCGCGCTCCTCATCTTCCTGATCGTGCTGGTGATCCTGGACTTCGTGCTGCGCCGTACGACGTACGGGCGGCGGATCTTCGCCGTCGGCGGCAACATCGAGGGCGCGCGCAGGGCGGGCATCAGCGTGCCGTTCGTCCGGATGTCCGTCTTCTCGATCTGCGGGTTCATGGCGGCGGTCGGCGGCATCTTCCTGGCCGGGCAGATCCAGTCCGCGAGCCAGACCTCCGGCGGCGGCAACCTGCTGATGAACGTCATCGCCGCCGCCGTCATCGGCGGTACGAGCCTGTTCGGCGGACGCGGCTCGGTCTGGTCCGCGCTGCTCGGCGCGCTGGTGATCGGGTCGATCCAGTCGGGCATGAACATCATGGGTGTCAGCAACGCCGTCCAGTTCATGATCACCGGATCGGTCCTGCTGGCCGCCGTGGTCGTCGACTCGCTGTCCCGCCGGAGCCAGAAGGCCGCGGGCCGCGCCTGATCCACCGGGCCGCGGAAGGGAGACGTCCATGGAGGCGGACCGGAAGCCGCGGAAGGAGCTGCGGCACGGCCGGAACGAGACCGAGGAGGAACGTGCCGACCGGCGCTGGACGGAGCTCATCCAGGAGATCCGCGTGGCGCAGACCGGCGTGCAGGTCCTCCTCGGCTTCCTCCTCACCGTGGCGTTCACCCCGCACTTCCAGACCCTCCACCAGACCGACAGGACGATCTACCTCGTCACGGTCGTCCTCGGATCGCTGGCGACGGGCGCGCTCATCGGTCCCGTCGCCTTCCACCGGATCGTGTCGGGCCGCCACATGAAACCCCGGGCGGTCGTCTGGGCCTCGCGCCTGACCCTGGTCGGTCTCGTGCTGCTCCTGGCGACCCTGACCTCTGCCCTATTCCTGGTGCTGCGGGTGGTCACGGACAACTCGTACGTGCCCTGGCTGGTCGCCGGCGTCCTCGCCTGGTACCTGGTGTGCTGGTTCGCCCTGCCCCTGTGGATCCGCCTCCGCTTCACCAGCGAGGACTGACGCCCGGTTGCGTCAGGGGCGGGCGTCCGGGTCCGACGAGCCGGGGCCGATCCTCAGCTCGAAGTCCCCGTCGTACTTCTCGTGCCCCGCGATGACGGCGAATTCGACGGCCTCCTCCCCCCTCTCGCCCCGGACGATGAGCGGGTCCTTGCGCAGGTCCCGCATGAGCGCCACGCACATCCCGATCATCACGAGCACGAACGGCGCCGCCACCAGGATGGTGAGGTTCTGCAGACCGGCGAGCGCGTCGCCCTGGCCGTCGCCGATGAGCAGCATGATCGCGGCGACCGCGCCGGTCACCACGCCCCAGAAGACCACCACGGGACGGGTGGGTTCGAAGGCACCGCGCTGCGAGAGCGTGCCCATGACGATGGAGGCGGCGTCCGCGCCCGAGACGAAGAAGATGCCGACCAGGATCATCACGAGCAGGCTCATGACACCGGTCAGCGGGAACTCCTGGAGGACTCCGAAGAGTTGCCCCTCGGGCGTGCTCTCCCCCGCGAGCCCGCCCTGCTCGCTGAGCTTCATCGCCGTCCCGCCGAAGACGGCGAACCAGACGAGGCTGACGGTGCTGGGGACCAGGATGACCCCGCCGACGAACTGCCGGATGGTCCGGCCTCGGCTGATACGGGCGATGAACATGCCCACGAAGGGCGTCCAGGAGATCCACCACGCCCAGTAGAAGACGGTCCAGCTGCCCAGCCAGTCGTGGATGTCGTCGCCGCTGGTGGCCTCGGTGCGGCCGGCCAGCTGGGGCAGGTCCCCGAAGTAGGCGGCGAGGGAGGTGGGCAGCAGGTCGAGCACGATGATGGTCGGGCCCGCCACGAAGACGAAGACGGCGAGCACCGCGGCCAGCACCATGTTGATGTTGGAGAGCCACTGGATGCCCTTCTCCACCCCGGAGACGGCGGACAGGACGAACGCCACGGTCAGGACGGCGATGATGGCGACGAGCAGACCGGTGCCGGTCTTCTCCATCCAGCCCAGCTCCTCGAAGCCACTGCCGATCTGGAGGGCGCCGAGGCCGAGGGAGGCGGCGGAGCCGAAGAGGGTGGCGAAGATGGCGAGGATGTCGATGACACGGCCGGGCCCTCCGTACGCCCGCCGCTCGCCCATCAGGGGGACGAAGACGGCGCTGATGGTCTGGCGGCGCCGCCGCCGGAACGTCGAGTACGCGATGGCGAGTCCGACGACGGCGTAGATCGCCCACGGGTGGAGCGTCCAGTGGAAGAGCGTGGTGGCCATGGCGGTCTGCATCCGCTCGGCCGAGTCGACGGGGTGGGTCCCGGGCGGCGGGGTGCCGTAGTGGGCGAGCGGCTCGCTCACGCCGTAGAACATCAGCCCGATGCCCATGCCGGCACTGAACATCATGGCGATCCACGACACGGTGCGGAACTCGGGGCCCTCGCTCTCCTGGCCGAGGGTGATCCGGCCGTAGCGGCTGATGGCGAGCCACAGCGCGAAGACGACGAAGCCGGAGGCGGCCAGCATGAACGCCCAGCCGCCGTTGCGGATGAGGCCGTCGAGGAGGGAGGTGGAGGCGTCCTCCAGGCTCTCGGTGGCCGTGGCTCCCCAGACGACGAAGGCCACGGTGAGGACGGCGGTGACACCGAACACGATCCGGTCGGTGGGGGCGTGGCGGTGCTCCTCGGGGCGGC
The DNA here is from genome assembly GCF_014648895.1 of Streptomyces tanashiensis. GTDB lineage: Bacteria > Actinomycetota > Actinomycetes > Streptomycetales > Streptomycetaceae > Streptomyces > Streptomyces tanashiensis. The sequence continues at coordinate 283,941 of NZ_BMRZ01000004.1, read as the reverse complement.
CGGGAAGGTCCGCCGTCACCGGCAGGCCTTCCCGGCCCGCCCGCTCGGCGCCCGCTCGACGGCCTTCCGGCCTCTGATCTTCCTGCGACACAGGCGGCACCTTTCACGGCATTACGGGACAAACAACACGATGTCTCCGTAAGGCAGTACCACAGGCAGGACCGAACTCGGCGGAGCGACGGCCGAGTCCCGCGCCTTCTCCGCCGCGTCCGCCCGCGCGCGCCGGTCCGCCGGACCCCGGCCGGGGTCAGAACACCGGTGAACCGGCGAAGAGTTCGTTCACCCAGAGGGCACTGGCCTCGGCGCAGCCCGTGGTCGGCGTTCCGGGGAAGAGCCGGAACCAGGAGACCGCCCGCCCCAGGGCGGCGAGCCGGGTGGCGAGGGCCGCGGCACGGCGCAGGTCCGGGAGGGACGGACCGAGGTCGGTCCAGGGGTCCAGATAGGCGTCGCGCAGCCGTTGCACATGCTCGGGTCCGTGCCGCTCCCGCACGGCGCGGGCGGGGACCAGCAGGCTGGTGAAGGGGTGGGCGACATTGGCGTCGCCCCAGTCGAAGAAGGTGAAACGGCCGGCGGCGGGGGCGAGGAGCTGGGCGTCGTGCAGGTCGCAGTGGTCGAGCGAGTCCGGGATGCCGTACGCGTCGAGCTCACCGCACCAGTCGAGCAGCCTGGGGCGCTGCGCCCGGAGGGCCCGGCGGGCGTCCGGGTCCAGGGTGCCGTTGCCCTCGACGAGTCCGTCGAAGATCTCCGGCAGCTGACGGGTGCGACCGCCGGGCACGCCGAGGTCCGCCATCCGGTCCGTGTACGGGGTCAGGTCCCGCTGCATCCGCGCGTACTGGCCGAGCGCCTCCGCCCAGGCCTCCGGACCGGCACGCCCGGCGTCGAGGACGTGCCGGAACAGGGGCCCGCCGTCGGGGAGAAGCGACCATCCGCGCCCGGCGTCGACCGCGAGCGGCGTCACGACGTGACCGGGCACCCACTCGGCGAGCGCGCCACCGAGGGCGGCCTCGAAGGCGGCGTCGGGGGCGCTCGCCTTGAACCAGACCGCGTCCCGCTCCCCCGCACCGGTCCGGAAGCGCACGAGGATCGACCAGGGCCGGACCCGGACCTCACGGGGCCCGGTCTCCTCCAGGCCGTGGCGGGCGAGCTCCCGCTCCGACCAGCCGAGGGCGGCCGTCCGCCAGGCCTCCTGCTCCCAGGGGGTGACCGCGTCCTCGAACTGCCCGCGGTCGACGGTCATGGATATCGCTTGTCCCATCGGCCGATTCCACCATCGGGCCGTGCCGGGTGCACGCGAATATCCGCGGGGTCGTGGAGGAAGGAGGACAGCACCGGAGATATTCGTATACCAAAACTGGAACCGAGGAAACCTCCAGGTGGAGTATTGAGCTGCATGCCACTCGACCTCGAAGTGTGCACCCTTGTCGACCTCCCGTCATTTGGTATACAAAACGGGGACCCGCCGCCGGTCCACTCCCCCAAGGAGCTCCCATGCGCCCCTCCCCGTCCACCCCCTCCGCCCTCTCCCGCCGCACCATGCTCGCCGGCGCCGCCGCCCTCGCCGGTGCCACCGCCACGGCGGCCGCGACGGCCGCCCCCGCCCAGGCGGCGGTCGCCCCGGCGGCGGCCGCCGACACCTCCGCCCGGGCCGGGCGTCGCGCGAAGACCGTCGTGTTCCGCAACGTGCGTCCGTTCGGCGCGGCGACGCCCACCGACCTCGTGGTCGTCGACGGCCGGATCTCGGACGGCCCCGCGCCGCACGGCGCGAAGGTCGTCGACGGCGGCGGCCGGATCGCCCTGCCGTCCCTCGTCGACGCGCACATCCACCCCGACAAGACCACCTGGGGCGGCTCCTGGGTGTCCCGGCGCCCGGCCTCCGCCATCGCCGACTACGTGGCGCAGGACGTGGAGCTGTTCCGCAGTCAGCGCCGCCCGGTCGTCGAGCGGGCCTACGGCCTGATGAGCCACGCCGTCGCCCGCGGCACGCGCGGCATGCGCGCCCACGCCGACGTGGCCCCGGCGTACGGCCTGGCCGGTGTGGAGGGCGTGGCGGAGGCCCGCGAGCGGCTGCGCCACGCCCTCGACGTCCAGATCGTGGCCTTCCCGCAGCACGGTGTCATCCGTACTCCCGGCACGGCGGCGCTCCTGGAGAAGGCGGCGCGCGAGGGCGTCATCGACATGATCGGCGGCATCGACCCGATCGGCTTCGACCAGGCGCTCGACGAGCAGCTCGACGTCGTCTTCGGCATCGCGGACCGGCACGGCGTCGGCGTGGACATCCACCTCCACGACCGCGGCGAGAAGGGCATGCTGGCGATGCGCGGCATCGTCGAGCGCACCCGCGCCCTCTCTCTCGCGGGCAAGGTGACCGTCAGCCACGTCTTCTGCCTGCCGGGCCTGACGGACCGTGAACTCGGTTCCATCGCGACCGACTTGGGAGAGCAGGACATCGCCCTCACGACCGTCGCGCCGTCCGACTCCCTGGTGCTGCCGATCGCCCGGCTGCGTGAGCACGGCGTCCGGGTCGGGCTGGGCTCCGACGGTGTGCGGGACTCCTGGAGCCCGTTCGGCGACGCCGACATGATGCACCGCGCGCACATCCTCGGCTGGGTGACGGACGTGCGTCTCGACGACGAGCTCAACGAGTGCTACCGGGTCGCGACCCACGGCGGCGCGGACGTCATGGGCCTCGCCCACGCCGACTTCAGGCCGGGCGCCCCCGCGGACTTCGTCCTGGTGCGCGGCGAGTGCCTGCCGCAGGTCGTCGTCGACATGCCGCGCCGGGACATGGTGGTCCACGGCGGTGTGGTCGTGGCCCGTGACGGGGAGTTCCTCGCCTGACACGCCTGATACGCCTGACACGGCCGACACGACTGAAGCGGCCGTGAGGCCGTGTCGATGTGAACGGCCCCGCGGCCGTGCCTCCGACGCCCTCGGAGGCACGGCCCGGGTCAGTCGCCGCGGATCACGCGCCCTGCCTACAGGTACGGGCGGGTGATCAGCTCGATCGCGTGACCGGAGGGGTCCTTGAAGTAGACCCCGCGACCGCCGTGTTCGGTGTTGGTCTCACCGGGGCGCCGCATCTGCGGGTCGGCCCAGTGCTCGACGCCGTCCTCGCACAGGCGCTGGTACGCCCGGTCGAACAGCTCGTCGTCGACCAGGAACGCGTAGTGCTGCATCTGGATGCTGTCCACCGGGGGTTCGGCGAACTGGAGCAGGACGCCGTCGGCGAGCTGGATGTTGAGGAAGGGACCCCAGGACGGCGCCTCGGGGATCTCCAGCAGCTCGCGGAAGAAGCGCGCTGACGCGTCGCGGTTCTTGGACGCGATGATGGTGTGGTTGAACGTGACTGCCATGTGGATGACCTCGCTGTTGATTCGACACGTGGGAAGGGACTCACAGTGCTTCCGCACTGGGGAGGTCCGCGTGCCGAACCGTCGGGGTGCGTGTCGCGCACCCGCCGAGCGATCAGTCGTCCACCGGATGGCCCGTCTGTGCGTGGCGAATCGCCGGTCCGGTGTTCATGACGGGGGACGCTACTTGATCAGCCCGCGCCAGGACAAGGCGGGGCGCCCGCTTTCGGACCGGAAATGACCGGAATCGTATGCCACGGGTCCGAAGCGGTTCAGCTCACGAACTCCCGGTCGCCGTACCGCACCCGTGCCTGGTCCCAGTCCGCGCCCAGGGAGGTGGTGAACCTCCGGGCCAGCGGCAGGTCGTCGACCGGGGCGACGAGGACGAGCCGGCCGTCCAGAGCGACGGAGCCGCCGCCCAGCTTGTCGCGGGCCTCCGGGTCCGCGACGAGTGCGTCGCGCACGTCGCTCACACGGACACCGGGAACCTCGATCTCGACCGCGTCCGTCTCCGGCGAGATGCGCGGCAGGCAGCGGAAGGTGAGCACCGCTTCCTGGCGGTACTGCTTGGCGATGACACCGGCGATGTGGTGGAGCCCGTCGCGGCCGACCCGCTCGACGTCGAACTCGCGGGACCTCTCGTACGTCGCCTGCTTCAGCTCCTCGGACCAGAAGACGCCGTCGAGCAGCTCCGAGGGACCCGGCCGCGCTCCGTGAGCGCGGATGATCCGCCGTACCTCGTGGCGGAATCGGGTGAGGCGGGTGTCGAGTCGGGGGTCCTCGGGGTCGGTGATGACCGCGGTGTTGTCGGTCGCGAAGATCTGCGCGGCCGGACAGTCCTGCGCGTCGGGGCTCGCGTAGGTGCTCGGTGCCCCGACGGCGCCGAGCAGCAGGGCGGCCACGACCGAGGCGAGAAGGCGGGCGCGGCGCCGGGTGGTGACGTTCTTCATGGCGTGATCAACGAGCCGTGGTGGGGATCGGCACGGCGCCGGGGCCTCGGCGCTCCGAGGGGCCCCCTCGGGACCGCGCGTCCGATGATCACGCGGGCGTGACGCCCGTGCCCCGGGCGGGGGCCGGCCCCCTGCCGGCCACCCCGGGGAGCCGGTCGAGGCCCAGGACGAGAAGGGTGAGACCGAAGGCGAACTCCTCGTCCGGGGACACGGAGGTGAGGGTCGCCGCGGTGCGGGACAGGGCGGGGTACGAGGCGGGGTCGAGCCCCCGGTAGAAGGCGGCGAGCTCCGCGCCGTTCTCGGGGGCGGCGCCCGGGCCGTGCTGCTGGGCGGTGAAGCCGATGACGTAGTGCGTGACGGCGGTGAAGGCCCGGGCGGCCAGGTCCGCGGGCAGGTCGTGGGCCAGGAGGGCGGCCAGGACGCGCTCGCGCTGGGCGAGTCCGTGGGGGCCGACCGGCACCTGGGCGATGAGCAGCGGCAGGGTGTGCGGGTGGCGCCGCAGGGTGTCGTGGAGCCGGTGGGCGGTGACGGTGAGGACGTCCCTCCAGTCGGCGGCGGCGTCGCCGAGGCCGTCGAGGTCGGCCTCGCCCAGGACGCGGTCGACGACGTACGCCAGGATCTCGTCCTTGCCGTCGAAGTGACGGTAGAGCGTGGCCGTACCGGAGTGCAGCGCCTCGGCCAGCATCCGCAGGGAGAACGCCTGGACTCCGTGCTCGTCGACCAGGCGCAGTGCGGTGGCGACGATCAGCGCGGTGTCGAGCGAGGGCCGGCCGCGCCGGGGTCCGGCCTGGGGCGCGGGGCGTGCGGCCCACCAGGCCGGGCTGCCGGGGGGTGGCGGGGTGGCGGCCATGGGGTCGGGCTCTCTCTCGCTGTGGCGCCTTGCGGCGGGTCGGTGGACACCGTACCCGCCGCAGCTGCCTGTCCCCGGACGGCGTCAGGCCGGGAACAGAGCCGGGTGAGCGCCGGGGTCGACGTGGGTGCCGTGGCCGATGTGGCCGATGTGGCCGTCCGGGCGGATGAGCAGGAGCGTGTCCTCGGTGATTCCGTACGCGCTGAGCAGGGCCTCTTCGCCGGGTGTACGGGGTGTGGTGTGCGGCAGCGCGATGTGGCGGCGCAGCGGGGCGCCGGTGGCGGGCCGGGGAAGGCGGCGCGCGGCGGCGGCGGCGCGGGCCCCGAAGGCGAGGGCGGTGAAGTGCGGGCCCCGGTAGAGGTCGAAGAGCCTGGCCGCCGTGGTGGTGGGCCGGGGCAGCGGGGCGTCGGGGGCCCTGTCTCCGCAGCGCAGGGTCGTGGTGCGGGGCGCGTCGGTGGGGGCGAGCGGGCCGCCGGAGTAGGAGATGTCCAGCTGGTGTTCGCCGGGGCCCCTGGTGAGGCGGCGGGGGCGGGTGCGGCGCAGTCCTTCGTAGAGTTCGGTGGAGCGGCCGAGGACCTGGGCGGCGACCGGCCGCCGCTCCTGCTCGTAGCTGTCCAGGAGTGCGGTGTCGGCGCCTGCGAGGACCTGCTGGAGTTTCCAGCCGAGGTTGTACGCGTCCTGGACACCGGTGTTGAGGCCCTGTGCTCCGGCGGGGGTGTGGACGTGGGCGGCGTCGCCGCACAGCAGGAGACGGCCGTTGCGGTAGCGCTCGGCGAGGCGGATGTTGGGGCGGAAGACCGAGGTCCAGCTGATGTCGCGGAGGGTGAGGGAGCGGCCGGCCCGGCGGCGGAGGAGTCCGGCGAGGCGGGTCTCGGTGAGGGTTTCGGCTTCGACGGGGTCGCCGGGCCGCGTTCTGATCATGATCTGGAAGCGGCCGTCGTCGCCGGGCAGCGGGCATGCCGCGACGCCGCGTCCGCCGGTGCGGGGCCAGATGTGCCAGTGGTCGCGGGAGAGGCCGTCGACGGCGGCGTCGACGAGGATCATCCGGTCGGTCTCGTCGGTGGTGCCTTCGAAGGCGATGCCCGCCGCCTTGCGGACGGTGCCGGTGCCGCCGTCGGCGCCGACGACGTACCGGGCCGTCAGGAGGCGGCCGTCGTCGAGGCGTACGGCGCAGGTCTCCTCGTCCTGGGTGATCTCCTCGGCCCTGACGCCGAACTCGACGTGCGCGCCGAGGCGTTCGACGGCGTCGTGGAGGAGGGTGGCGGTGGCGTACTGCGGGAGGAGCAGGACGTCGGGGTAGCGGGTGCCGGCGCTGTCCGGGGCGGTGGCGTGCATCCGCCAGGACATGGTGAAGGGGCCGAGGTGCAGGCCCATCGGCGGGTAGGCGCCGCCGGCCGCGAGGGCCGCGTCGGCCAGGCCGAAGTCGTCGAGGACTTCCAGCGTGCGCGGCTGGATGCCTTTGGCGCGCGAGCCCTCGAACCGCCGTTCCTCCCGCTCCACCAGCCGGACCGTGAGACCCCGTCGGGCCAGGTCGAGCGTGAGGGCGAGCCCCACGGGGCCCGCGCCGATGACGATGACGTCGAGTACCGCCGTATCCGTGCCGTCCGTGTCTGCCGCTCCTCGTCGATCCCGGGGACTCCGGTCGGACCCATTTAACGGATACAGCGTATCCATAAAGAGCCGCCACCTGTCCACCCTCGGAGCTCGCGGGCCGCCCGGCGGCCGCCGGAGGCCGCCGGGCAGGGTCTCGGGGGTCAGCCGTTCGGGAGGATGACCGCGCGGCCTTCGACACGCCCCTCGTACAGCCGTTCGTACGCCTCGGGCGCCTCTTCCAGGCCGTAGGTCTCGACGTGCACGTCGACCGCGCCGGTGCGGGCCAGGTCGAGCACCTCGATCAGCTCGGCGCGGGTGCCCCAGTACGGGGAGGCGACGGAGACCTCGTACGGCAGGACACCGAAGCCGACGGGCAGGGCGCCGCCGCCGAGACCGACGATGGTGACGTCGCCCTCCACCGCGGCCATCGCCCCGGCGGCCGTCACCGCGGGCTGGGCGCCGACGAAGTCGAGCACCACCTCCGCGCCGCGGCCGCCGGTCAGCGCGCGGACCGCCGGAGCGGCCGCCGCGTCGGACAGGACCGCGTCGTGCGCGCCGACGGCGCGGGCGAGGGCGAGCTTCTCCTCGGTGACGTCCAGGGCGACGACCCGGGCCGCCGTCATGGCGCGCAGCAGCTGGACGGCGACGTGGCCGAGCCCGCCCGTGCCGATGACGACGGCGGTGCTGCCGGGGACGAGCTTCGACAGGGAGCGCTTGATGGCGTGGTACGGGGTGAGGCCGGCGTCCGTGAGCGGTACGGCCCGCACCGGGTCGAGGTCACCGAGCGGCACCAGGTGGCGCGGACTGTCGACGATCATGTACTCGGCGATGGCGCCGGGTGCGCCGAGTCCCGGCGGCCTGATGCCGAGCTCCGCGGCCCGCAGACAGTAGTTCTCCTTGCCCTGGGCGCACATGAAGCAGGCGCCGCAGCCCCAGGGGCCGTACACGGCGACGGAGTCGCCGACGGCGAAGCCCTCGGCGCCCGGCCCGAGGGCGGCGACGGTGCCGACGCCCTCGTGGCCGAGGGTCAGGGGCAGCGGGAAGGGCAGTTGCCCGGCGGGCCAACTCATCACGGCGATGTCGGAGTGGCAGACGCCGGCGGCGGTCACCCGGAGGAGCACCTGGCCGGGCCCGGGTTCGGGGTCGGGAACGGTGACGACCTCGGGCGGGGCGCCGACGGTGCGGTATTGAAGTGCCTTCATGACGTTGTCCTTTCCTCCTGACCGGTTCCGGCGAACAGGGGGGTCGGCGACCGGGTGACAGGGACGGTGGACGACCCGGGGTCGCCCCACGCCTATACATGTACCGTACACCTATCGGCCTGGACGGGCGTGCGGTGACGAGTTCTCGCCAAAAGGCGACTTCCCCGCGCCGGACGGTGCAAAGTGGGGCGGATCGCCCGTGGGCCGACGGAGGTCCGCGCGAAAGGAGTGGTGCCGTGCTGTTCGACTTCTTCGACCGGTTCCGGCGGGGCGGCGGGGCCGGGGGGCGCGGTCCGGCGCCGACCCCGGCGAACCTCGTCCTCGACGCCGACTTCTCCTCCGCCGAGCAGTGGGTGGCGGGCCGTTCCTGGGCCTATCCCGACGGCGGACCGACGAATCAGGGCGACAACAAGCTCGACCACCTGGTGGAGGACCCCTCGTACAGCCGGACCGGGAGGTTCAGGGCCACCCGCAGGGCCGACGGGCTCTGGGACGCCGGGCTGCTCACGACGGAGGGCAGCGCGGAGGGGTTCCTGGTGCGGACGGGCGACGTCCTGGAGGCCCGGGTGCACCTGCCCGTGGAGACGGGCGCCTGGCCGGCGATCTGGACCTGGCTCGACGGCGGTCAGGAGATCGACGTCTTCGAGTACCACCCCGACAACCCGGACCTCCTGGAGCTGTCGAACCGGGTGCGGGGCCGGTACCTCTACTTCCGGGACCCGGCCGTCCGGCCCGGGGCCTGGGTCGACCTCCGGGTCGAGTTCGGCGCGCGCTCCGTGGTGTGGTGGGTCAACGGAGCGCGCGTCTTCGACGACCGCCGGGGTGTGGGGCGTTCCTGGCGGGCCCACCTCATCGTGAACCTCTCGGTCTGCGCGGGCCGGTACCACCCGGCACCGGACCCGGGCGCGAAGGAGATGTCGTACGAGGTGGCGCGGTTGCGCGTGTACCGGAACTGAGGGGCCTCCTCCCGTCAGGTGGCCGCGAGCAGCGCGCGCAGGTCGACGGCCAGGCGCTCGTACTCCTCGGCCCGGTTGTAGATCTGCCCCGAGATCCGGATGCCGCCGCCACCGGGCCAGGGCCAGATCAGGACCCGGCAGCCCAGCCGGGCGGCGATCTCCTCGCGCAGCGCCGCGGCCTCCCGCTGCGTGCGGGCGAGGCCCTCGGGCAGGCGCAGCGACCGCATGGCGAGGCCCTCGGTGTGCGGCAGCGGGGTCAGCCCGGTGACGTCCGCCAGCAACTCGGCTCCTCTGCGTACGAGTTCACTGTTGTGGGCGCGGACGTGTGCGGCACCGAGCCCGGCGATCAGGTCGAGGCCTTCGGGGGCGGCGAGCCAGCCGGTGTAGTCGGCGGTGGCCCGGTACTCGACCGCGCGCGGGAAGCCCCGCTCGTCCTCCCACGAGGGCACGGGCGGGGACACCCGGGCCCGGTGGGCGGGGGCCACCGCCAGGACGGCGGTGCCCGGCGGGGCGTACGCCCATTTGTGCAGGTTGCCGAACCAGAAGTCGGGGCGGCCCGCGAGCGGTTCGGCGAGCATGCCGGGAGCGTGGGCGCCGTCGACCACGGTGGTGACCCCGCGCTCACGGAGCTCGGCGAGCAGCCGGGGTCCGGCGACGGTCCGGGCGGTGGGCGAGCTGATGTGGTCGAGGAGCGCCACCTTGGTGCGGGGGGTGAGCCCGGCGATCACCGCCTCCCGCACCGCGTCCTCGTCCGGCAGGTCGGGGTCGAGGGCGACGGTGACCGTCCGGGCACGGCGGGCGGCCGCCGCGACGACCGTGCCGTAGCCGTGGTCGGTGACCAGGATCTCGTCGCCGTCGTCCAGGCGCAGGGCGTCGAGGGCGAGTCCGGCGGCCTCGGTGGCGTTGGTGACGAAGGCGATCCCCTCGGGGTCGGCGCCCAGGTGGGCGGCGACGCGCCCGCGGGCCGCGGCGACGCGGTCGGGGACGCCGAGGAAGAAGGCGTCCGGGTCGGCCGCCGCCTCGGCCGCGAGATCCCGGTGGACGCGGGCGACCGGGGTCGGCACGGCACCGAAGGAGCCGTGGTTGAGGTGGGCGATCTCGGGGGTGAGCCGGAACAGCTCCGGCCCGCCGGGAAAGCCGCCCGGCGTGCCCGGCCCGCCTCCCCGCGCCCTCATCGGACCTCGACGGTGACGGTCCGGCCCGGGGCGACCCGGGTGCGGACGACCGTGTAGGTCACTCCGTCGACGACCTCGGTACGGGCCGGGCGGCGCACTCCGTCGACGGCGACGGCGGCGTGGGCGCCCGGGAAGCGCGCCTCCCAGGTGTAGGCGCGGGTGCCGGTGGTGTGGGTGAGGGTCGAGCGGCGGTCCGCGTCGTGCCGCAGGGTGAAGGCGGAGTCCCCGATGCGCAGGTCCTCGACGCTCAGCCAGTCCATGCCGGAGGGCAGGCGCGGCTGGGTGGTGAGGGCGCGGGCGGGAGCGTTCGGGGTGACGCCCATGAGCCCCTGGACGGTCTGGGCGACGAGGGTGAAGGAGACCTCGGGGTAGTCGCCGTTGGTGCCCTGGCGGGAGTTGACGTGCTGGACGTCCTTCTGGGCGTAGACGTGGCGCATCCACTTCCAGGCGGTGTCGGCCCGGTTGCCGGTGAGGAAGGTGTCCGGGAGGTAGGTCAGGGCCTCGATGTTGTCGGGGCGTCCGGCGCCTTCGGCCTGGGCGTCGATGTAGTCGAGGTACGCCTCGCGGCGGGTGCCGGGGTCGATGATCCCCTTCATCGGCATGAACCAGCTGTTCTCCTTGCCCCAGCCGGTCAGGGGGCGCCCGTCGGTGGTGTAGCCGCGGACCATGTCGGCGCCCGAACCGGTGCCGCTCCAGGTCGAGTTGTAGTACGTCCTGAGGTCGCGGGCGCGGCGCTCGAAGCGGGCGGCCGTGGCGTGCTCGCCCTTGGCGCGGGCGAGGGCGGCCATGGCGCGGTAGGCCTGGTACTGGGAGCCGATGGCGTCGCCCGCCTCGGCGAGCGGTTCGTCGCTCTGCTCGTTGTAGCTGGCGGTGCCCTGGAAGATGCCGTGGCCGGTGCCTTCGGCGACCTTCACGGGGCCGTTGTCCTTCTGCCCGTCGTGGAGGGTGACGAACTCGTCGGTGGTGTGCCGGTAGAACTCCCACAGGGCGGGGTCGTCGAGGTAGGCGGGGTCGCCGCTCCAGCGGTACGCCTCCTCCGCCTTCTGGACCAGCTCGAAGGGGGCGGGCACCTCGCGGACGAAGAGGCTCGGACTCCGGTAGTCGATGGAGAGGGGGGTGCGGTTGTCGAAGTTGAGGGCCCAGACCGGGTAGTAGGCGTGCTCGGCGGTGGCGGAGGCCGCGAAGGCGCGCAGCATCTCCCTGTTCTCGGTGTGCAGGCCGAGGACTCCGGCGCCGGCGAGCTGGTGGGCCATGTCGCGGGAGTAGGAGCCGCTGCGGTTGGCGTAGCCGGCCCAGTAGGAGGGGGCGTAGACGCCGGTGCCCGTGCCGCCGGTCTGGCGCTCGTCCGCGTTCAGGGGACCCTGGGTGCCGGGCAGGTGGACCCAGCTGTTGGCCTTGCCCTTGGCCCAGTCGAACATGGCGACGATCTCGGGATCGCTGGAGGAGATCCGGGGGTCGGCGGGGGCCGCCGGGGAGACCATGACGTCGTCGACGTTGATCCAGCCCTGGCCCGACGTGAACGCGAGCTCCAGACGGTCGCCCGGGGCGAGCGTGATCCTGCCGAGGGTGTGGCGGCGGTAGTTCGCGGCGGCGGGCAGGGCGCGTTCGGCGACGGCGGCGCCGTTGACGCGGAGGCTGTAGCGGCCGCCGGGGCCGCCGGTGGCGATCCAGGCGGAGACGAGATAGCTGCCGTGGCCGGTGGCCGTCACGGTCTGGGAGACCTTCATGCCGCTGCCGGCGTCGAGGTAGGCGAGCCGGCTCCCGGCGTGCGGGTTGTTGACCGCGACTCCCGTGCCGGCCGTGAACTCCCATCCCGTGCCGCCCTGTTCGAATCCGGGGTCGGTCACGGCGAGCGGCGCGGGGGCCGGGGCGGACGGCCTCACGGGGTCGGCGTGGGCCGTGGCGAGCGGAGCGAGGAACGCGAGGGCGGCGGCGAGCAGCAGCGTCGTACGAGTGCGCGTCATGGGTCTCTCCGGGTCAGGGGGATCGGTGCGGGGTCATCGGTTCGGGGTGATCGGTCGGCGCGCGGCACGCTAACAACCCGCCTGACGGCTTGCAAGAGATCCGGCAATCATCAACAGTCTGTCGAACTGAAAGTTTTCTGCGATGCATTGCAACTCGCATCGGTCCGCTTGTAACGTCCCGCCCCATGACAGACAGACAACCGGCACGGCGGCACATCCTCCGCATGGGAGGCGGCGCCCTCGGCGGCGCCCTGGCACTCGCCCTCACCGGCTGCTCCGGCAGCGGTGGCGGAACGGGCGGCGGCGCCGCCGGAGACCCGCGCAAGGGCAGCATCACGGTCTGGTCCTGGCAGGGCCCGGCCGCCGAACTCAAGGCCCTCATACCGGAGTTCAACAAGACCTATCCGGACATCCGGGTGACCGTCGAGGACATCGGCAACCCGGCGATCTGGGACAAGATCACGGCCGGTCTCGCCGCGGGCGGCCAGGGCCTCGCCGACGTCCTGCACATCGGCGTCGACTACCTGCCGGGGTACGTCGAGCACTTCCCCGGCGCCTTCGCCGACCTCGCCCCGCTCGGCGCGACCGCGCACAAGGACGCCTTCGCGCCCGGCCTCTGGGGCACCGTCTCTCCCGACGGCAAGAAGGTGAACGCGCTTCCCTGGGAAGCGAACTCGGCCGGCTTCTACTACCGGGCCGACCTCTTCGAGCGTGCCGGTGTCGACGTCGACGCCCTGCAGACCTGGGACGAGACCATCGAGGCGGGCAAGCGCCTCAAGGCGAAGACCGGCGTCCATCTCCTCGGCATCGACAAGCCGGCCTCCCAGCCCGACGCCGCCAACTTCTTCCAGATGCTGCTCCAGCTCCAGGGCGCCTTCTACTTCGACCTGGAGGGCCGCATCACCCTGGACTCCCCCGAGGCCGTCCGGGCCATGACGCTCATCAAGACGATGAACGACGCCGGCCTCGTCAGCGATCTCGCCGGCGGGTGGAACGCCCTGATGAGCTCCCTGAAGCGGGGCACCGCGGCCGTACTGCCCTGGCCGACCTGGTTCGGCGGGATCATCGAGGAGCAGGTGCCGGCCGAGGCCGGCAAGTGGAAGGTCCGGCTGCCCCCGGCCGTCCGCCGCGGCGGCCCCACCGCCGCCACGGTGAACTCCACCCACCTCGCCGTCGCGGGCAGCAGCAGGAACCAGGCCGCCGCCTGGTCCTTCGTCGAGTTCGCGCTCACCCGCCCCGCCTCCCAGGTGCGGATCTACCGGGGCAAGGGCATCGCGCCCGCCCTCCTCAAGGCGTACGAGGACCCCGTCTTCCACCAGCCGTCGGCCTTCTTCAGCGGGCAGCGCAAGGGCGAGGTCTTCCTCGACGCCCTCAAGGCCCCCAGCCCCGCCGTGAACTACACCTCCGACTACGCCCGCGCGCTGAAGCTCGTCACCGACGCCCAGTCCAAGGTGCTGCTGGGCGGCGCCGATCCGGCGAAGGTGCTGACCGAGGCGGCCCGGGAGCTGGCCCGCCAGACCGGCCGGAAGGCCGCCCGATGACGCAGGCCGCCGCCCCGGCGGCCGGCCGTTCCCTCCCGGCCGGCCCCGCACCCGCCGCCGGGCGCCCCCGGCGGCGGCGCGGCCGGGCCGCCCCGTACCTCTTCGTGCTGCCCGCGGTGCTGCTCTTCGCCGTGTTCAAGCTCTACCCCATCGGCTGGTCGTTCCTGCTCAGCCTGCACCGCACCGTCGGCGGCACCGAGACCTTCGTGGGCGCCGACAACTACGTCCGCCTGGCCGACGATCCGCTGTTCTGGACCGCGCTGCGCAACACCGGGGTGATCCTCGTCGTCCAGGTGCCGCTGATGCTGGCGCTCGCCACGGCGCTCGCGGTCGCGCTCGACTCCACGCTGCTGCGCGGCCGGCCGGTCTTCCGGCTCGGCTTCTTCCTGCCGATGGTCACCGGCCTCGTCGCGTACGGCATCGTCTTCTCCGTCCTGCTCAACAAGGACTACGGGCTCGTCAACTGGCTCCTCGGCCTGCTCGGCGCGGACCCGGTGCCCTGGCTGACCGACCCGCTGTGGGCGCGGATCTCCCTGGGCCTGGCGCTGACCTGGCACTACACCGGCTACAACGCCGTCATCCTGCTGGCCCGGCTGCAGACCGTGCCGCGCGAGCTCTACGACGCGGCCGCCGTCGACGGCGCCGGGGCCCTGGGCGCGTTCCGCCACGTCACCCTGCCGGGGCTGCGGCCCGCGCTGCTGCTCACCACCGTCCTGTCCACCATCGGCACGCTCCAGCTCTTCGACGAGCCGTTCGTCCTCACCGGCGGCGGCCCCGACAACGCGACCCTGACCATCGGCGTGTACCTCTACCAGAACGCCTTCAAGTACTTCGACTTCGGCTACGCCTCGGCCGTGGCGTACGCCCTCACCGTCCTCGTCGGACTGCTCGGCCTGATCCAGTTCCGCCTCCTCGGGGAGAAGACGTGACCACCCGCCACCCGGGCCGGAGCATCATGCTCACCTCCGGGCTCGCCCTCGCCCTGGCCGCCGTCGCGGTCCCCTTCTACTGGCTGGCCGTCGGCGCCACCCACAGCTCGCGGGAGCTCTTCGACAGTCCCCCGCCCCTGCTGCCCGGCGGGCACCTCGCGGAGAACCTCGCCACCCTCCAGGAGACGGCGGACTTCGGCCGGGTCGTCCTCAACTCCCTGGGCATCGCCCTCGTCTACACGCTCCTCGCCGGCACGGTGTGCACCCTCGCCGGATACGGCTTCGCCACCTACCGCTTCCGCGGCCGCGAGGCCCTGTTCGGGCTCCTCATGCTCGGCCTGGTCGTGCCCGCGCAGATCACCCTCGTGCCGCTCTTCAAGATGATGGCCGAGCTGCAGTGGCTCGACACCTACCAGGCGGTGATCGCCCCCAACCTGGCCCTGCCCTTCGGCATCTTCCTGATGCGCCAGTCGATGGCCGCGCTCCCCGCGGAACTCCTCGACTCGGGACGGATGGACGGCTGCGGCGAGTTCCGGCTCCTCTGGCGGGTCGCCCTGCCCCCGATGCGCCCGGCCCTCGCGGCGCTCGCCCTGTTCCTCTTCCTGTACCAGTGGAACGACTTCATCTGGCCGCTGATCGTGCTGCGCGACGACAGCACGTTCACCATCCCGGTGGCGCTGGCCTCCCTCCAGGGCCTGGACGAGACCGACTACGGCGCCATCCTCGCCGGCACCGCCGTCGCCGCCGTCCCCATGGCGGTGGTGTTCCTCGCCCTCCAGCGCCACTTCGTCTCCGGCCTCCTCGCGGGCGCGGTGAAGGAATGAACGACCCGATGAGTACACAGCAGACACAGCAGACACAGACCGCAGAGACGGCACAGACGGCACAGCAGATGCACCCGACACAGTCGACGGGCCACCCGTACCCGAACGACATCCCCGTGACCACCGCGCACGCCGCCCCGGCCCCCGCCGAGCCGCTCCTCGACGACGTGTCGATCGCCGTCCTGGCCCCGGGCCACCCCGGCGTGACCCCCCGGTGGGAACTGACCTCCCTCCCCGACGGGCTGCGGCAGCTCGCCGTCCACGCCGAGGGCGCCCCCGTCGAGATCCGGCTCTCGGTGCCGCTCGGCGACGCGGCGGGTTACTGGCACCCGCTGGGCGCCTGGCGGCGCACCCTGGTCGCCGACTGGGAGGGCCGCAGCCGTGTCAGCCTGGTCGACGGGGCGGCCGTCGGCTGTCTGTACGAGCACTCCGGCGCCACCCTCCTCACCTTCGCCGCCACCGACCCGGTCCCCGAGACCGACGTCCGCTTCGGGGTCTCGGAGGAGAACGACACCCACGTCGTCCATCTGAGCCTCCCCGCCTCCCCGGAGCCGCACCGGCTCCTGTTCGTGCCGCGCGCGCCGTCGGTCGCGGCCGCGCTCCGGCCGCTGCGCGCGTGGTTCGCCGCCGCCCGCCCCCCGATGCCCGTTCCGGACGCGGCCAGGCTGCCGGTGTACTCCACCTGGTACGCCTTCAACCAGGACGTCACCGCCGCCGCCGTCGAGGCGCAGGCGGGCCCCGCCGCCGAACTGGGCTGCGGCGCGCTGATCCTGGACGACGGCTGGCAGCGCCACGGCAACGGCCGGGGTTACGCCGGCTGCGGCGACTGGGAGCCGGACCCGGCCAAGTTCCCCGACCTGGCCGGGCACGTGGCACGGGTGCGTGAGCGGGGGCTGCGCTACCTGCTCTGGGTCGCGCCCCTCCTCCTCGGCCCGGAGGCCGACTGCCACGACCGCTGGGCCGCTTCGGCGCCGGCGCCGGCCACCGTGCCGGGCGCCCGGGTGCTCGACCCGCGCCTCCCCGAGGTCCGCCGGCACGTGATCGACCTGTGCGTCTCCCTGGTCCGCGACCACGGGCTCGACGGGCTCAAGCTGGACTTCCTCGACGAGGCCGCGGTGTACGCGGGCGACGGCGCGGGGGACGTGGGCCGGGCGATGACCGTGCTCCTCGCCGAGCTGCGCCGGGCCCTGGAGGCCGTGCGACCCGAGGTGCTGCTCGAACTGCGCCAGCCGTACACCGGTCCCGGCATGGCGCCCTTCGGGAACATGCTGCGCTCCTTCGACTGCCCGGCGGACGCGACCGCCAACCGGATCCAGACCCTCGACACCGCCCTGCTCGCCGTGGGCGGCGCCGTCCACTCCGACATGCTGATGTGGTCCCGCTCCGCACCGGTCGAGGCGGTGGCCCGGCAGCTGATCGGGGCGCTCCACGCGGTGCCGCAGCTCTCCGTACGCCTCGACGAGGCTCCGCCCGAGCACCTCGCGGCCGTACGGTTCTGGCTCGGCCGGTGGCTGCTCCACCGGGAGCTGCTCCTCGACGGGGCCGTGGAGCCGGGACGGCCGGACGAGCTGTACCCGGTGGTGGTCGCGGCCCGTGGCGACGAGTGCCTGATGAGTGTGCACGGCGACCGGGTCGCGGTGCTCGACTTCGCCGCGTTCCGCCGGTTCCACCTCGTCAACGGCTCCGGCCGGGACCGGCTGATGGTCGACGTGACCGGGGGCGGCGGGCGGGTGACCGCCCGGGTCCACGGGCCGGACGGCCGTATGATGGATGATCCGCCCGCGCACCTGCCGGAAGGGCCCCGCCCGCTGGCGGTGCCGCGCGGCGGCCTGGTTTCGCTCGTACTCACGGAAGGACCGCGATGAAGGTCGGCATCACCGACGTCGCAGCCCACGCACAGGTCAGCGAGGCCACCGTCAGCCGGGTGATCAACCGGCGGCAGGGGGTGTCGCGGAAGACCCGCGAGGCGGTCGAGCGGGCGATGGCCGAGCTCGGCTACGAGCGTCAGACGCAGGGCCAACTGGTCGCGGTCGTCACCGAGTTCGTGTCGAACCCCTTCTTCGCGGACGTCGCCGAGCGCATCGAGTCGGCGCTCGCCCCGCACGGCCTGAAGACGGTGCTGTGCCCCGTCTTCGCCGGCGGGGTGCAGGAGCTGGACTACCTCACCTCCCTCGTCGACAAGGGCATCGCGGCCGTCGTCTTCCTCTCCTCCTCCAACACCGTGGAGGGCGCGGACACCGACGGCTACGAGCTGCTGCGCCAGCGGCGTGTCCCGTACGTCGGGATCAACGGCGAGTTCGCCGACGGGGTGCCCGCCCCGGTCTTCTCCACCGACGACGCCCTCGCGGCCGAGCTGGCCGTGGACCACCTCCACCGGCTCGGGCACCGGCGCATCGGGATGGCCTCGGGCCCCTCGGGGAACCGGCCCGCCGACCGGCGGGTCCGCGGCTTCGTCGAGGCGATGGCCCGGCGCGGCATCGACGACGCGGAGGGCTGGGTGGTCCGCCAGTCGTACAGCGTGGAGGGCGGCCAGGCGGCGGCCGGGGCCCTGGTCGGGCTCGGCGCCACCGCGATCGTCGCGGCCAGCGACTTCATGGCGCTCGGCGCCGTCCGGGGCATCCGCCGGCAGGGCCTGTCGGTGCCGGACGACGTCTCGGTGGTCGGCTACGACGGCTCGTCCGTCACCGAGTTCACCGACCCGGCCCTCACCACGGTCCGTCAGCCCGCCGACCGGCTCGCGCTGGAGGTGGGCCGCAGCGTCCTGGCCCTGGTCGGCAACCGCGAGGTGCCCACGGGCGAGCTCCTGTTCGATCCGGAACTGGTCATCCGCGCCTCGACGGGCCCGGCCGCCCGGTAGGCGCGGCGGGTGTTGCGTAGGCTCGAACGGAGCGTTCCGCGTGGGGCCCGGTCCGGAGGACGGGCTCCCTCCCCGCACCGCGCCGTCCCTACGCCGAGGAGGACCCTGTGAGCACCGCCGGAGAAGGACGGCAGCAGCTGGACGAGACCAGCGTCCTCAACGCGAAGAGGACACTGCTGCAGCTGCTCGCCCGGGCGGGCGTCTGGTCCGGTGACGCCGAGGAGCTGATCGGTTTCGTCGAGGCGGGCGCGCTGGCCCTCGCGTACGAGGAGATCGGCGCGGCCGGGCGGAGCGCGCCCGGCGGGAAGGGCGAGCCGTACGCCTCCGGCTGGCTCGACGGGGCGCGGGCCGTCACCGACGAGCTGGGCGCCATCTCCGAGCGGGCGCTGAGGCACGCGGTCGCCTCGGACCCCTCGCTCGCCTCGCCGGACGAGCGTCCTCCTGTCGGGCGGACGGAGCTGGAGCGGACGAACGTGGCGGTCACCCCGCTCTACCTCTCCTTCACCGAGGTCTCCGATCTCGACCCCGAGGTCACCGAACAGGTACTCAGGGCCGTCCTCCGCACCATGAGCTCGCGTCAGCGGGCCGGGTACGCGGGGCGGCTCACGGCGTTCACCTCGGACCACCGGGCGCGGCTGGAGCGGCTGTACGCCGAGTACGGGCCGGGCAGCCCGATCGCCATCCATGGCCGGTATTCGCTCATCCACTCCCCCACCAGTGTCGCCGTCATGGAGCGGCTCGCCACGGCCCCGGCGGACCTGCACGAGGAGTGGGACGCCGCCGAACTGCCGCCGGCGTGGCTGGACGGCCTGACGACGGCGTGGGAGGCCTCGGGCTGAGCCCCGCTCGCCACATGGGGGCCGCCGGACGGCCCTGGTGCTCCAGGCCGGAAACGAATAGGTTAGGCTCACCTAACAAGCGCCTCGCAATGGCCGCTGCCTCGACATTCCCATGTCTGGAGGGGCGTCGGGCGGGGCGTCAGCACACCTCTGCCCGGAGACAAGGATCCGCCATGCCTTCTGTGTTCACCCCTCTTCGCCGCCGCGTCCTCGTGGCGGGTGCCGCCGCGGTCTCGCTCGGCCTCATGGTGACCGGGTGCGGATCGGACGACAAAAAGGACGACGCGAAGGACTCGGCGGCCAAGGCTCCGGCGGGGGCGTTCCCCGTCACCATCAAGAGCGCGCTCGGCGAGGCCGTCATCAAGGAGAAGCCGAAGCGCGTCGTCACCCTCGGCCAGGGTTCCGCCGAGACGGCCATCGCCCTCGGCAACGTCCCCGTCGGCATCGAGAGCTACCCCTGGGGCAGCGACAAGACCGGCTACCTGCCCTGGATCCACGACGCCGTGAAGAAGTCCGGCGCCACGCTGCCCAAGCAGTTCAACGGCGGCGAGGAGCTCGACATCGAGGCCATCACCGAGCTCGAGCCCGACGTCATCCTCGCCCCCTGGTCCGGCATCACGCAGAAGCAGTACGACCTCCTCAAGGAGATCGCGCCGACCGTCGCCTACCCGGACCAGGCGTGGAGCACCGACTGGGACCAGCAGATCGAGATCGTCTCCAAGGCGCTCGGCCGGCCGGAGAAGGCCAAGGAGCTCACCGCCAAGATCGACAAGCAGCTCGCCGACGCCGCCGCCACGCGCCCGAACTACAAGAACGTCACGTTCTCGTACATCTACAACACCGGCCCCGGCACCCTCGGCGTCTTCAAGCCCGAGGAGCAGCGCGTCGCGATGGTCTCCAAGCTGGGCCTCAAGGTCGACCCGGTCGTGAACACCTTCAAGGAGACCGAGGGCACCGACTCCGCCCTCATCGGCCTGGAGAACGCCAACAAGCTCTCCAAGAGCGACATCGCCTTCACCTTCTACATGGACGACAAGTCCCGCAAGGAGATCGAGGCGCAGCCGCTGTACGCGGCCATCCCCGCGGTCAAGAAGGGCGCGCTCGTCTACAGCAACGACCAGCCCTTCGTCACGGCCTCGTCGATGATCAACCCGCTGACGGTGCCGTACAGCATCGAGCGGTACCTCCCCATGATCGACAAGGCTGTCGCCAAGGCCGGGAAGTAGCAGCGGGTCCCGAGCGTGACCACTCTCTCCCGGATCGGGCAGGGCCCCGCCGTCGTACGGCGGGGCCCTGCCCGGCACTTCGCAGCCGCCGCCCTGTGCCTGATCCTGCTCGCCCTCGCGGTCCTCGCCAGCGTGATGTTCGGCAGCAAGCCGACGTCCGCGTCCGACGTCCTCCGGGTCGTCACCGGTGAAGCCGACGGCTACCTCCGCACCGTCGTCGAGAGCCGCTATCCACGCACCGCCCTCGGTCTGCTCGCGGGCCTGTGCCTCGGGGTCGCCGGCACGCTGATGCAGGGCATCACCCGCAATCCGCTCGCCGAGCCGGGACTTCTCGGCATCAACGCGGGCGCGTCCGCGGCCATCGTGGCCGCGACCGCGTTCCTCGGCGCCTCCGGACAGCGCGAGAACACCTGGTGGGCACTGGCCGGCGCCCTGGCGACCGGTGTGGTCGTCCACCTCATCGGCACGGCCGGCGGCGGCAGCGGACCGGTCCGGCTGGTGCTGGCCGGTGCGGTGCTCTCCGCCGTCCTCGCCGCGTTCATCCAGGCCGTCGCGCTGTCCCATCCTCAGGTCTTCGACACCTACCGCTACTGGGTGGTGGGCGCGCTCGGCGGGCGCGGCTTCGACGCCTTCTGGGCGGTCCTGCCCTTCGCCGCCGTCGGCTTCGTCCTCGCCGTGCTCCTCGCGCCGGGGCTCAACGCCATGGCCATGGGCGACGACAAGGCGGCCTCCCTCGGCATCAGTCCCGCGCGTGTGAAGGGCGCCGGCCTCCTCGCGGCGACGCTGCTCAGCGCCGCCGCGACGGCCGCCGTCGGCCCGATCGCCTTCGTCGGCCTCGCCGTCCCGCACCTCGTCCGGGCGCTGGTGGGCGCCGACTTCCGCCTGCAGATCCTCTTCACCTCGCTCGCGGGGCCCACGCTGCTGCTGTTCGCCGACGTCATCGGCCGCGTGCTGCTCCGCCCCCAGGAGCTCATGGTCGGCGTCGTCACCGCCTTCGTGGGCGCGCCCGCGCTGCTCTTCGCCGTCCGCCGCATGAGGGGAGCGTCATGACGACCGCCGAGCGGATCGACACCCCGGCCGTGACCGCGTCGCGGCCCCTCCGGCCCACGGGCCGGAGCCTCCTGCGGATCGGCCCCTGGGCCGCGATCCCCGTGCGGCGCCCGACCGTGGTCGCCGCCGCGGTGACGCTGCTGCTGCTCCTCGGGGCGGCCGTGGCGACCCTCTCCCTGGGCCGGCTCGGCATCCATCTGACGGACCTTCCGTCGGCGCTGATGGGCGAGGCCACCGGCAAGAACGCCTTCGTGCTGAACCGGCTGCGCGGCCCGCGGCTCGTCGTCGCCATCGGCACCGGCGCGGCCTTCGGCCTGTCCGGGGCCCTGTTCCAGGCGGTGACCCGCAACCCGCTGGGCAGTCCGGACGTGATCGGGCTCAGCGCGGGTTCCGGGGCGGGCGCGGCGGCCGCCGCGCTGTTCTTCCCGGACGTCGTCCCCGTACCCGTCGGCGCGCTGCTCGGCGGTGTGATCGCCATGGCGGTCGTCTACCTCTCGACGGGGACCGGGTTCCGCAATCCGGGACGTCTGGTCGTGTCCGGCATCGGCGTGACCGCGATGTCGACGGCCCTGACCCAGTACGTGGTCTACGCCGTCGAGCGGGACAAGGCGAGCGCGCTGACCGCGTACATCAACGGCAGCCTCTCCGCCCGCTCCTGGGACGACGCGACCACGATCTGGGTGGTGCTGCTCGTCTGTCTGCCGCTCGCCGCGCTCCTCGCGCGGCCCCTGAGCATCGGCGAGATGGGCGACGACCTGTCGACCGGCCTGGGCGCCCGCCCGGCCCGCACGGCGACCGCGGCGGTCACGCTGTCGATCGTGCTGTCCGCCGGCGCGGTCAGCGTCGCCGGGCCGATCGCCTTCGTCTCCCTGACGGCGCCGCAGATCGCCAAGCGCGTCACCCGCAGTGGCGGCCCGCACCTGGTCATGTCGACGTTCCTCGGCGCGCTGCTCCTGGTCCTCGCCGACCTGGCCGCCCAGCAGCTGCCGCTCTTCGACAACCTGCCGGTCGGCCTGTACACGATGGCCGTCGGAGGGGCGTACCTCGGCTACCTCCTGCTGCGGGAGTGGAAGCGACCGGCCTGATCCGTAGGTGTCGCTGGGTAGCGGGGACCGCTGTGCGGTCCCCCCTACCGCTGTCCGAGCGGCTGCCGCGCGGCCGCCTCACCCCTGTGCCAGCGGCTCTCCGCCTCGGAGGTTCCAGCGGCCGGCGCGACCGCTGAGGTGGACGGCGGTCAGCGGACGGACGTCCAGGCGCCAGGCCGTCGCGTCGGGCGCCCCGAGGGCGTGGACCATCGCGGCGCGGATCACGTCCGGTTCGGCGACGGCGGTGACGCGCCCGGAGTCGTCCCGGAGGCCGTCGAGCCAGACGCCGACGCGGACGCGCAGGTCGCGCAGGGACTCCCCGCCGTGCGGGGCCGCCGTCGGGTCGGACAGCCAGGCGGAGACCCCGTCCTGTTCGGCGGCGGCGACGGCCGCCAGGGTCTGTCCGCGCCAGCGGCCCATGGCGCAGCCGGAGAGTTCGTCCAGGGGCCGCGCCGCCAGGCCCAGGGCCTCCGCCGTGCGGCGACAGCGCCGGGAGGGCGAGGTGTACGCGTGCGGGGACGGGCCGACCGCGGACGCGACGGCCTCGGCGCGGGCGACGCCCGCCGGGTCGAGAGGACCGTCGTCGTCGAACCTCACCTCGCGCAGCGCCTCGTTCGGGGCGGGGGAGATCAGCGTCAACCGGACTGTCATCGGGGTCCTTTGCGGCGGCCGGACGGGAAGGTGATGTGCGCGGTGGGACACGGGCCCGGCGGGTGGGGCCGGGGGCGGCGTCGTGGCCGGAGCGACGGGCGGGACTCTACCCGGGGGCGTACGAAGGTGATCCAGGCCTCACGCCCTTGGCGGCCGTCCCCGCGCGCGGTACGGTCAGGCGACATTTGAAGAGCGTGACGACGGCGAGACGGAAGTCCGGTGAGAATCCGGCACGGTCGCGCCACTGTATGCCGAGGCGTCCCCCAGGGTGACGTCACGGCGAGTCAGACCCGTGGACCGTCGTCCTGCACCACCGTCTGGGACGCGAGTTCCCGCAGGAGGTTCCATCATGGCCGAGGCTGTCGTCTCCGCTGCCGCTTCCACCCCTTCCCTCGCCGTACCTGCCCCGCTGCCTGTGCGGGCCGTGCTGCCCTGGGCCTTCTTCGTCGGGCTCCTCGCGCTGATCGCGCTGTACTTCGTGGGCGCCGAGCAGGGCGCCACCTCCGTGTTCGCGGGCACCGACGTGCACGAGTGGGTGCACGACGGCCGCCACCTGCTCGGCTTCCCCTGCCACTGAGAGGCGACCCGCACATGCACGCCTCAACTGTCAGATCCCTGCTGGTCCGCGGCATGCTCGCGGGCCTGATCGCGGGGCTCTTCGCCTTCGCCGTGGCCTATGTGGTCGGTGAGCCGCCCGTGAACGGCTCGATCGCCGTGGAGGAGGCCCAGGCCGCCCAGGAGGCCCCGGCCGCCCACGCGGCGCACTCCGGCCACGGTGGCGACGCCGCCGCCGAACCCGCCGAGGAGGAGGGGATCAGCCGGTCCGCCCAGTCGACCTTCGGCCTCGCCACCGGCGTCCTCGTCTACGGGGTGGCGCTCGGCGGCATCGCGGCGCTGGCGTTCTCCTTCGCGCTGGGGCGCGTCGGCCGGTTCAGCCCCCGGGCGACGGCGGCGCTCACCGCCGCCGCGGCGTTCACCACGGTCTACCTGGTGCCGTTCCTCAAGTACCCGGCGACCCCGCCGGCCGTCGGCAACCCGGACACCATCGGGAAGCGCACCACCCTGTTCTTCCTGATGATCCTGCTCAGCGTGCTCCTCGGGGTCGCCGCCGTGATCGCCGGGCGCCGGCTCGCGCCGCGCCTGGGGAACTGGAACGCGACCCTGGCGGCCGGCGGCGGCTTCATCGTCGTGACGGCGATCGCCTTCGCCGTCCTGCCGGACAACACCGACGCCGTCGCGGCGGGCTTCCCCGCCGCGCTCCTCTGGGAGTTCAGGGTCGCCTCGCTGGCGGTCCAGGCGGTGATGTGGGCGGTGTTCGGGATCGTCTTCGGCGCCCTCGCGCAGAAGGCGCTGGCGGCCCGGACGGCCGCCACCGACACGAAGGTCCAGCTCGGCGCCCCCGCCGCCGGCTGACCGCCACACGTGCGACGACGGCGCCCCGCCCACCACCCGGTGGGCGGGGCGCCGTCTTCGGTGCCGCCGGAGAGGCCCCAAAGTCCTGTCCTTCGGATCAGACCGGACAGGCCCTAGCCGCGGCTCCGTTCCCAGGCCTCCTCGAACATCTCGTGGAGCGGTGCGGTCGGCAGCACCCGTACGAACGGGGAGCGGATCCACTTGTCCCACATGGGGCGAACCAGGTGGGTCGTCAGCTTCACGGTCTCCAGCGGCAGGTGCGGAGCCTTGAGTTCGGTCCAGCCGCCGGGCAGGAACAGGGTCCGGCCGGCCCGTGCCCGCTTGGCCTCCAGGACCGCGCCGGTGGCGAGGAGTTCCGCCCGGACCTCCGCGTGCCGCCTGGTCGACCAGCCGTTCCACCGCCGTACGTTCCGGTCGGTGGGCGCGGCGAGGGCCGCCAGCTGGAGGTACAGGGCCGCCGCGTCCCCGCCCACGCCGAGCGCCTCCGCCACCCGGGCGACGAGCTCCGGGCAGGACAGGCGCGGATCGGCCTCGTACCCGCCGGCCGGGACGGCTCCGGACAGGGCGCGGTTCATCATCCGCGCAAGCCCCCCGCCGGCGAGGAGCGGTGCCAGCCGGTCGAGGTCCTCGGCGAGGCCGGTCACCTCGCGGACCTCCCGCCACGTCCCGGGGTCGGTGACGGCCGCGGGGCGCAGGAAGGCGGTGCCGTAGGGGGCGCAGACCACGAGCGGTCCGGAGTCGTACGCGGTCACCGGATCGGCCGGGTTCTCCGGGTGCGGGGCCACCGGCAGCCGCCGGGGGCCGAACCGCTCGGCGATCCGCTCCGGCGTGTCGTCGACGCGGCTCTCGGAGAGTTCGAGCAGCAGCTCGGGGCGGTCCAGCTCGGCGCGCAGCCGCTCGTACAGGGTGGGCGCCCCGGCCAGGTCCGGATCGCCGACCGGCCGGTCCGTCCACGCCCACACGAGGGCGCTCGCGATGTCCGTCAGCGCGAGACCCACCGGGGTGCGGTGGTGCGGTTCGGGCCCGGCCGGCGGGACGGCCCTGACCGCCACTCCCCTGCCGGGCCGCCGCCAGCTCCCAGCCGGCGGCGGGCACCGTCGTGTCCTCGGCGGCGTCGTAGCCTCCGGCGAGGCGCCGGGCCCACACCTCGCCGAGGCCCAGGTCGGCCTCCAGGGCGTCGGCCGTCTCGTCGTCCACGGCGGGGAGTTCCCCGAGGAGCTCCCGCCACACTCCGGCCATCCGCTCCACGGCGGCGTCGACCCCGCCCGGCCGCCACAGCTCGGCGGGGTCGTCGGGCAGGGCGGCGGCCAGGACGGCCCTGCGGCCCGCGCCGCCGAGCCGGGTGCAGAGCTCCTCGTACGCCTCGGCCGTCAGCGGGGTCGCCTTGAAGGGGGCCTTGCGCACCAGGGCCCGGTGCTCCTCCCGGTCGGCCCGGCCGACGAGACCGGCGACGACCAGCCGGGCCACGGACCGTCGTACGCCCGTCAGTTCGGCGAAGCGGACGGCCGCCGACTCCGGCACCTGGACCGGCCCGTGGGCGTCGACGGCCGCCACGAGGGCGCGCAGCCGCCCGGCGTCGTCGCGCGCCACACGCACGTGCCGTACGTCGCGGGCCACGCCCGGGACCGGGTCGGCGTGCGGGTTCTCGGCGACGGGTGCCACGAACCAGCACTCCGCGCCGCCGTCCCGTACGCCGGCGGACGCGACGGACGGAACGTACGTACGCAGGAAGTCCACGAACCCGGGGCCGGACATCCGCCCCGCCCACCAGCGGCTGCCCGCGCGGGCGAACGGCTGGTCGGCCCAGGTGTCCAGGAGCGCGAGGAGAGCGGCCCGCTCCGGGTCCGGGGTCGGTGCCACCGCCGCCCGCCAGGCGACGGCGTCGATCGCGCCGAGGAGCTGGGACCAGTCGTGCGGCGGGGCGGGCGGCGAGAGCCGGCGCACCTCCTCGACGATCGTCCCGGCCAGGCAGGCGCCGTCGGCGGCCAGCGCGGTGAGCGTCGCCGGCAGGGCCACGTCGGGGGTCCGCCGCCACGGGTCGGCCTCACCGGTCTCGACGAGGCCGTGCAGTGCGGGAACGAGTGCGGTGTCCGGCGCGGACCGGCGGAGCCGCACGGGCGGCGCCTCGGCGAGGAGGGTGACGCGCCGGTGCAGGGCGCGGCGTCGCTCCTCGACCCGGGCGGCCCGCCCGGCCACCGCGACGACGGCCTCGGACAGGACGGGATCGGTGACGTCCGGCAGCTCCCGTGCCACGGCCGCCCGGAGTGCCGCCGTACCGTCGGACGCGGCCGTGAGGAGTGCGTCCGCCGTCTCCCGGCTGACGGCCCGCAGCGCCCGGGAGCCCGCCGCGTCCCGTGTCCGGAGCAGGTACCAGAAGGCCGGGGGCAGGGCCACGCCCGTGGACGGGGTGACGCTCCGGGCGCGCCGCACCCGGGCGTTCCGGGGGGTGCGGTATCCGTCCAGCTCCCACAGCAGGGTCCCGTCGGGGGTGTACGCGCGCACGCCCGTCCAGGTCTCGGCGTCGGCGAGGACCACGTCCTCCGCGGCGCCCTCCGGCGGCGCCCACAGCGCCCACGGCTTCTGCCCCGGCCGGTCGACGTCGAAGCGGGCCGTGCGGCCGTCGATGCTCCGGACGAGGTAGTGGCCGGGCGCGGGGTCGCGGTGCGGGGTGCGGAACAGCACCCGGGTCCCGACGAGACCGTCCCTGCTGCCGAGCGGGGAGTCGGTCAGGCCGGCGGGCAGCGGCGCGAGGTGGAGGGCCCCGGGGGCCAGGGCCATGCCCGCCTCGGACGGCTCCGCCGCCGGGTCGGTGCCCGCGGTGCGGCCCGGGAAGTCGGGCAGCCCGGCGCCGCCGATCGGCTCCCCGGTGACCGGGTCCGCCACCTCCCAAGGACGCCCGTCGTACACGCCGTTGGTCCAGATCCGGGAGCCGTCGCCGAGCTGGAGTTCGTACCCGTCGATGCCCTCCGTGCCGCCCGGCCGCAGGGCGCGCCTGCCGCCGTGCCGCCCTCCCCCGTCGGCGGTCTCGAACTGGAAACCGTAGGCCCCCTCCAGCACCCCGCCGAACGGCACGAGGCCGCCCTGCTCGTCCGGCGTGAACGACGCGTCGGGCCGGTCCGCCCAGAAGGCGGTGTCGCACAGGTGGGGGTTCTGCTTGACCGTCCAGCTGACGAGGAAGGAGCCGCCGACGTAGTGGACGGCGTGCATCGTCGTGTCCTCGGGCACGGTGAACCGGCAGGAGGCGCGGACCCCGTCGGGGTCGACGGCGACCGCCCGGTCGGTACCGAACACGGTCAGGACGGGCCAGGTGGAGGTCACGCCGACGACACCGGGCAGCCGGTCCACGGCACCGTCGCCGTCGTCCGGGTCGCCGTCCTCGTCGCCGTCGTCCTCGTCCGGGGCTCGGAGGTCGGCAGCGGCTGCCGCTGCGGCCGCCGCGAACTCCGCGTACACCGACTCCAGGGCGGGCCAGGCCAGTTCCTCCGGAAGGCCGGCGGCGAGCGAGCGGCGCAGTGCGCCCGCCGCGCTCGTCGCGCCGAGGGCGTCCGCGACCCCGCCGAGCGCGGTCACGGTCGGCCGGTCGAGAAGGGTCTCCAGCTCGGTGACGGACTCCTCGGCGCCCGCCATGCCGCCGCCCCCGACGGTGTCGACGAGCCTGCCGACCCGTCCGGCCACCTCCTGGGCGATGCCTTCGTTGCCCGGGAGCAGCGTCACCGCGGAGCCGGGCTGCCGCCCGCGCGCCATGGGCCAACTCGGCATCAGGTTCGCGTGCACGGTCCCCTCCAGACGGGGTCCGAACACGGGGTCGGCAGCCAGCGCGGCGAGATCACGCCGGGACTTCTCGCCCCAGAACCGCATCCGGATCTCGGGGCCCGGATCGGTGACCGCGGCCCCGGCCGCCAGGCAGGCGTCGAGGACGTCCGCGTCGAAGCCCTGGTAGTGGTGGCGGGTCGTGTGGAGCGTCACCGACGCGGACCCGGCCCGCAGGCGCGGACCCAGCCGGCCGATGAGAGCGAGGAATTCCTCCGGCAGCGGCTGGCGTCCCACGCCGCCGCCGGACTGCAGGGCGTACTGGTACATGCGGACGAAGGTGCCGAGCCACTGGTGCAGCCCGCCCTCCGGCACGACCCGTCCGTCCTCCATCGCGCCGGCCGCTCCGCAGCCGATCAGCATCCGCAGCCACGCGCCGCCGTCGGTGACCCCCTCGGGGAAGACCTCCAGGAGACCGGCCGCGACCGTGTCCGTCGGCGGATGGGCCGTCAGGATCGGCTCCGCCGCGCTCAGCAGGGCGTCCGGCACGGACTTCTTCCGGGTGACCGACAGGATCGCGCCGACGAGCCGGGCGACCTCCTCGTCCCCGAGACCGGCCTTCCTGGCGGATGCCCGTACCCGGCGCACCAGATCCGCCGGCAGGTCCGCGGGCGAGGCGGCCCAGGCGGTGAGGAAGGCCTCCAGGGCGGTGTGCGCCGCCCCGGGCTCCAGGGTCTCGGCGAGGAACCGCTGGTGTGCGCCGAACTCCTTGGCGGGCATCGCCCCGCCCTGGGCGAACAGCAGCCCGTTGGCCCGGCGGTAGGCGGGGTCCACCGGCAGCCCGTGCCGGTCCTCGGCCGCCCGCGCCGCCGCGTAGGCCCGCCCGCCCGGCCTGCTCCCGTACCCGATCAGCCGGTGCCCCACGGTGTCCCAGAACCAGGGCAGATGCTCCGGCGGCAGCTTCCGCGCCCGCCATGCCATGGCCTCGACGAACGCGCCGGGCTTCGTCCAGGACCGGCTGAGCTCGGGGCCCATGCTTTCGACCAGCGCCCGCGCGTCCTCGACCGCACCCGGGTCGTGGGCGGCGACCCAGTCGGCGTAGGTGGTCGACACGTGCGTACCGGCGGTGGGCAACAGGGCATCCAGCGAGACGATCATGACTGGGATCGTCGCACGCCCCACTGACAGACCCACTCCCTGGGAGCGCTCTCAGAGAGTGGGGGGTACAGATATCCTGGTCCGCGCAGGACCGCACACCACCCATCGGACACGCACACCGCACACCCCGTCCAGCCGACGCAGCCGAGGAGCGCCCGCCTTGCCCGAGCAGACCACGGGGCCCCGCCCCACGCTGGAAGCCGTCGCCGCCCGCGCCGGTGTCTCCCGCGCCACGGCCTCCCGGGTCGTCAACGGGGGTGCGGGCGTGCGCGCTCCGCTGGTGGAGAAGGTGCTCAGGGCCGTCGAGGAGCTCGGCTACGTGCCGAACCACGCCGCCCGCACCCTGGTCACCCGCCGCAACGGCGCGGTGGCCGTGATCATCGCGGAGCCCGAGTTCCGGATCTTCTCGGACCCGTTCTTCGAGCAGCAGGTGCGCGGGATCAGCCGGGAACTGACCGCCCACGACGCCCAGTTGGTCCTCCTGTGGGTGGAGGGGCCGGGGGACCACGAGCGGATCGCGCGCTATCTCGGCGGTGGACACGTCGACGGCGCGCTGGCGTTCTCGCTGCACAGTGACGACGCCCTGCCGACCGTGATCGAGCGGGCCCGGATACCGATGGTCTTCGGCGGGCGGCCCGCCCCCGGCACCGACCCGACCGTGCCCTTCGTCGACTGCGACAACCGCGGTGGCGCCCGGGAGGCGGTGCGGCATCTGGTCGGTCTCGGGCGGCGGAACATCGCGCACATCTCCGGGCCCGCCGACCAGACGTCCGCGATCGACCGGATCCACGGCTACCGGGACGTCCTGTTGGACGCCGATCCCGCGCTGCTCGGCCGGGGCGACTTCACGGAGGAGAGCGGGGCCCGTGCGATGGCGGAGCTCCTCGACCGGCGGCCGGACGTCGACGGCGTGTTCGTCGCCAACGACCTGATGGCGTCAGGGGCGTTGCGGACCCTGAGGGAGCGCGGGGTGCGGGTGCCGGAGGACGTGGCGGTCGTCGGTTTCGACGACATGGCCTCGGTGGTCGAGCGGACCGTCCCGGCCCTGACCACCGTGCACCAGGACATCGAGGGCATGGGCCGGCTGATGGTGAAGCTGCTCATGCGGCTCCTCGACGGGACCGGCGCCGAGATCCCGGCCTCCGTGATCACCCCGACCTCGCTGATCCGCCGCGCCTCGGCCTGACGGAGCGCGTCGCCGACGGGAAGCGGCGGGCCCGGGGTGACGCTCCCGGGCCCGCCGCCGTCTCGCGAGGGGGTCGGGTCAGCCGTACGGGATGACGAGGACGGAGCGGTCCGTGCCCGTCTGGAGCCGTGATTCGCCGTTCCCGATCGCGCTCCAGACCTCCAGCCGGACCGTACCGCCGCGCAGGTCGCCGAGCGTGCCGGTGGCGGACTTCAGCCCGCGCGCCTGGCTGTACTCCTCCCAGCCGGTGACCGGGTCCGTCGCGAAGTACTGGTAGGTCTCCGTCCGGTCGAAGGTGCCGTCACCGGTGAGGTCGTAGCTGACCCGGGCCTGCTGGCCGAGGCCGACCGCCGTGCCGGCGTCCACCTGGAGACGGAAGGCGGTCGAACCGCCGGGCCTGAGCGTGCCGTTGACGTTCCTGGCCTCGTAGACGAGCGGCCGGTTCGGGGTGCCGTCGTGGTTGGCGCCCTGCGCCGAGGCGACGGTGTCGCTGCCCGCCGTGGCTCCGGTGGCGGTGGTGAGGGTGCCGCCGGTGCGGAGCTGGAAGGTGTCGCCCGTGGACGGTTCGGGGTCCGGGTCGGTGCCGCCGCCCGTTCCGGTGCCGGTCGCGGTGGAACGGGCCGGGACCGTCAGGGACTTGCCGTCGGAGAAGGTGACCGTGCGGGCGGTCGCGCCGTGGTTGTGGGCCACGTACGTCCGGGTCGTCCCCTTGGTGAAGACGGCGGAGGTGGGGAGGGAGCCGGAGACCGTCGCGTCGGGCGCGCCGAGGGTGTCGAGCGCCGTGAGCCAGTGGTAGGTGTGGGCCTTCGACTCTCCGGCCTCCGGGGTGTAACCGGCGTTGCCCGCGTCCCACTTGGCCTTGGCGGTGCCCGGGTCGGCCAGGGACTGGAACTCCCACAGGATGTCGCGCCATTCGACGGCTGGACCGCCGTTCTCGCGTTCCATCTCGGCGATGTTGCGCCGGACGGCGTCCTTGTGTCCGCCGAGCTGGAGCGAACCGCCGGTCACGGGGAGGACGTTGATGCCGTGGATCTCCTCCGGGTTCGCGGTCCACCAGGTGGAGTAGGCGGCGCCGCTGCCCCACACCATGCCGGCGGTGTCGTGCTGGAAGGAGGCGGGGAAGACCTGCTGGTCGGCGTCGAACCAGTACTGGGCGATGGCCTCGCCCTCGGTCGTCAGCAGGTAGGTGCCGAGGTCGCGGAGCTGGGTGTCGCCGGTGGCCGAGCCCCAGAGGACGAGGGCGGCGCTGAGGTTGGTGGACTCGGAGGAGGATTCCTGGTTGTTGCCGGCGGCGAAGCCCTGGTGACCACTGGCCCAGCTGTGTCCGGCGTAGACGTCGAAACCGCGCAGGAAGGGGAAGGCGCCGTCGGTGCGGCTGGGGTTGGCGGTGTCCCTGACCAGGGTCTTGACCATGGAGCCCCACGCGGAGTCGGCCGCCCAGGCCGGGTCGTACTGGGCGACGATCGCGGCGGCGTAGACGTAGTAGCCGTAGTGGAAGTGGTGGTCGTTGAGTTCGGTGTCGCTGCCGTAGGAGGCGGGATAGCCGGTGAGGGTCTTCCAGGCCTGGTCGTACGAGAACTCGTTGGCGCCGCCCGCCGTGAACCAGTCCTGGAGACGGCCCTTGATCAGGCCGAGCAGCTTGTCGCGGGTCGCGCCCTCGCCGATCTGGTCCGCAAGCGGGACGAGCTGGGCGAGCTTGCCGAGGGCCTTGCCGGTCCAGTACGTGTCGACGGCGCCGGAGAAGGGGTCGGCGGAGTTCGCGACCTCGTTGAGGTGGCCGCGCAGCCGTGCGGGGTCCACACCGGCGCCCGGGAGGGCCGGCAGGGTGGCGGCGGCCCGCTGGGAGGTCGTGAAGGAGGCCGACTCGCGGACCTTCATGGTGCCGCGGGGCGAGACGTACGTGTACGGGGTGAGCGGGTCGGTGGTGTGCAGCCACTGGTGGCGGTAGAGGGCCTGGAGGGTGCCGCGTTCGGTGCCCTCCTTCGCCTCGGTGGTGAGGGTGTACGTGGCGCGGACGGTCCCCGCGTCGTAGCTCCAGTTCACGGTGGATCCGGTGACGAAGCTGTACGCGTACTTCCGGTAGGCCGCGAGGGCGCCGGTGTCGGGCAGGACGGCGACGGAGAAGTAGTCCTTGCCGGCGAGCCCGGCCGTGACGGTCGAGCCGGAGACGTTCCAGTCGGTGCCGGTGGGCGCGAAGAGGGCGTAGTGGTGGCCCGCGACGGTGATGCCGAGGACGTTGCCCTGGTCGGCGAAGACGGTGGGGGTCTCGGCGGTGGTGATCCGGGCGTCACCGCCGGTGCCCTTGGCGTACACGAAGGGCAGTCCGTGGCCGATGGTGGTGCGCAGGGTGCGGGCGCCGTCGGACCAGTAGGGGGTGACGGTCCAGTCGGACCAGGCGTCGGCCCTGGTGTCGGGCGAGTTCAGGCCGGTGAGTCCGAGGGTGAGGTCGCGCTTGTGGGCGAACTCGTACTGGCGCCCGTCGCCGACGACGGCGGGGCTGGTCGGGTAGCCGATCTCCAGTCCGCCGGCGACGGCCTGGTAGGTGAGCGGGTGGCCGTACATGGGGGTGGAGTACGGGTTGTCCCCGTACCGCTGGAAGGCGAGGGAGGACCACCAGTCGTTGGTGGGGACCGGCTTGCCCTGGGCGGCGGGGGTGACCTTGGGGGTGACGGGGGTGCCGGTGTTGGTGGTGGGGCCGGACGTACCGGCGGGGCGGGTGTCGGAGTAGCTTCCGGCGCCCACCGGCACGGTGGCCGCCGCCGCGGGGCCGGCGGCGGGGCCGACTCCCAGGGCGGTCAGGGCGGATACCAGGACCAGCACTGCGGCCGGCCTGCTGCGGGGGGTTGGCATGAACGAGCACCTCATGTCTTCGCGGCGGATGGGGGTGCACGGGACGGGGTTGCACGGGGATGAGGGGTGCACGGGGAGAGGCGGTGAGAGCGCTCTCAGACCGCCGGAAACGTAAAACCCATGCAACGACTGTGTCAATGCATTGAACACAAGAGGGAGTTGACCTCCACTCCCGCCCGATACGCCTTCGAGCCTTGACGGATACCCCTCTCCACGGGCACGCTCCCCCCGCAGGCTTGAGAGCGCTCTCAATCGCTCTCGCTCGTTCCGGAGCCAAGGAGGCTTCCCATGTCCATCGCCCGAGCCGCCAGGAGAACCGCCGCCCGCCTGGGGGCGGTCGTCCTCACCGGGGCACTGCTCGCCGCCTGCGGAAGTTCGACGGACGGCGCGTCCGAGGACGGCGCCGGGGGCGAGGTCACGATCACCGTGGACCTGTTCGGCTCCTTCGGATACAAGGAGGCCGGGCTCTACGCGGAGTACGAGAAGCTCCACCCCGGCGTCACCATCAAGCAGACGGACACCGAGGACGAGGCCGACTACTGGAAGTCCCTCCAGACGCGGCTCGCCGGCGGCGGGGGCCTCGCCGACGTGCAGGGCATCGAGGTCGGCCGGATCGCCTCCGTCACCCAGCAGCAGGCCGAACGGTTCGAGGACCTCAAGAAGTACGGGGCGGACAGCCTGGAGGACCAGTTCGCCCCGGCCAAGTGGGCCGCCGCCACCGGCAAGGGCGGCGAGGTCCTCGGCCTCGGCACGGACGTCGGCCCGGAGGCCCTGTGCTACCGCACGGACCTCTTCAAGCAGGCAGGACTGCCGACCGACCGCGAGGAACTCGCGAAGAAGTGGGCCACCTGGGACGGCTACCTGGAGCTCGGGAAGCAGTACAAGGCCAAGGCCCCCGGGAAGAGCGCGTGGATCGACAGCGTCGGCAGCCTCTACTCGATCATGATCGGGCAGGAGAAGGAGCGGTACTACGACGCCTCCGGGAAGCTGATCTGGGAGGACAACCCCGCCCTGCGCACCGCCTGGGACCACGCCGTCGAGGCCGCGCAGGGCGGCCTGAGCGCCAAGCTCGACCAGTGGTCCCCGCAGTGGAACCAGGCCTTCGCCGCCGGTTCCTTCGCCACGATCCCCTGCCCCGCGTGGATGCTCGGCTACATCAAGGGCCAGGCCGGTGAGGCCGGCAAGGGCAAGTGGGACGTCGCCACGCTCCCCGGCGGCGCCGGCAACTGGGGCGGCTCCTACCTCGCCGTGCCCCGCGCCGCGAAGCACAAGAAGGAGGCGTACGAGCTGATCAAGTGGCTCACCGCGCCCGAGCAGCAGACCCGGCTCTTCGAGAAGCAGGGCAACTTCCCCTCCGCCACGGGCGCGATCGAGAAGGTCGCCGGCGCGAAGGACGCGTTCTTCTCCGGCGCCCCGACCGGGAAGATCTTCGGCGACGCGGCGAAGGCGGCCCCGGTGCAGGTCCTCGGTGTGCACGACCAGAACATCGCCCAGCAGATCACCAACGCGCTGAGCGAGGTCGAACGCAAGGGCACCTCTCCCGAGAAGGCCTGGTCGAACGCCAGGAAGGGCGTCGAGAACACCATCGGCTGACGCGGGCCGCCGGGCGTCGCGCGCCCTCCCCCGCGCGATCGCCCGGCGCCGCCCCGACCGTCGTCCCGTCCCGTCCCGCCCCGTCTCCCGCCCCGATCCCTCACCGAAGGGCCGCACCGTGACCCTCACCGCACCCCAGGCACCGGCCCCGCCGCCCGCCGCCCCGCCGCCCCGGCCGGGCACCGCCCGGCGAGCCTGGCGGACGGTATCGCCGTACGCCTACCTCGCCCCGTTCTTCACCCTGTTCGCCGCCTTCGGCCTCTTCCCCCTGCTCTACACGGCCTTCGTCTCGCTGTACCGGGTGGAGCTCCAGAGCCCCGGCGACATGGAGTGGCGCGGCCTCGGCAACTACACCGCGCTCCTCGGTGACGAGTACTTCTGGGTCGCGCTGCGCAACACCTTCACCATCGGTGTCCTCTCCACCGTGCCGCAGCTGGTGATGGCCCTCGGGCTCGCGCACCTGCTGAACTACCGGATGCGCGGCCGCACCTTCCTCCGGACGGCGGTCCTGCTGCCGTACGCGACCTCGGTCGCCGCCGCCACCCTCGTCTTCGCCCAGCTCTTCGGCCGGGACTTCGGGCTGATCAACTACGGGCTCGGCCTCGTCGGCATCGACCCCGTCGACTGGCAGAACGACACCGTCGCCTCGCAGATCGCGGTCTCCACGGTCGTGATCTGGCGCTGGACCGGCTACAACGCGCTGATCTACCTGGCCGGCATGCAGTCCATCCCCGACGAGCTGTACGAGGCCGCCGCGATGGACGGCGCCTCGCGGTGGCGCCAGTTCTTCCACGTCACACTGCCGGGGCTGCGGCCCACCATCCTCTTCACCGTCATCGTCTCCACGATCGGCGCCACCCAGCTGTTCGGCGAGCCGCTGCTGCTCGAAGGGTCGATCTCGGGCGGCATCTCGCACCAGTACCAGACGCTCGGCCTCTACATGTACGAGCAGGGCTGGGGCTTCTTCCACCTGGGGCGGGCCGCGGCCATCGCCTGGGTGATGTTCCTGCTCATCGTGGTGCTCGTCGGGCTCAACGCCCTGATCGCGCGCCGTCGTTCCCGCAAGGAGGCCGGCCGATGACCGCGCTCGTCCGTCCGGCACGCCGCGGGCCCTCCCGGGCGGGGCGCACCCTGCACGCCGGGCCGCTCGCCTACGCGATCCTCGTCGTCGCCGTGCTGTTCTCCGCGTTCCCGTTCTACTGGACGGTCGTCGCCGCCAGCCGCTCCAACGCCGACCTCGCGAAGGTCCCGCCGGCCCTGCTGCCGGGCCCGCACCTGATGCGCAACTTCGAGGCCGTCCTCGAAGAGGCCGACATCGGCAAGGCGTTGCTGAACTCGCTCCTCGTCTCCGGGTCGATCACCCTCGGCACCGTCCTGTGCTGCACGCTCGCCGGTTTCGCCTTCGCGAAGCTGCGCTTCCGGGGCCGGGGCGCACTGCTCGCGGTCACGGTGGGCACCATGATGATCCCGCCGCAGCTGGGGGTGATCCCGCTGTTCATGCTGATCGCCGAGCTCGGCTGGGTGAACCAGCTCCAGTCGGTGATCCTGCCGGGCCTGGTGTCGGCGTTCGGCGTGTTCTTCATGCGGCAGTACCTGGTGCAGTCGCTGCCGGACGAGCTGATCGAGGCGGCCCGGGTCGACGGCGCGTCCACGGCCCGGATCTTCTGGTCGATCGTGGTGCCGATCGCCAGGCCCGGCATGGCCGTGCTCGGTCTGCTGACCTTCATGACCGCCTGGAACGACTTCTTCTGGCCCGTCGTCGCGCTCTCGTCCTCCGAGCCCACCGTGCAGGTCGCGCTGCGCCAGCTCGGCGGCGGCTACGTCCACGACCAGTCCGTCATCATGGCGGGCACCCTGCTGGGCACCCTGCCGGTGCTCCTCGTCTTCGGCCTCCTCGGCCGGCAGATCGTCGGCGGGATCATGCAGGGCGCGGTCAAGGGCTGACGCCCGCGCCCCTCCCGTCTCCTACCGCCCTCTCACTCCAGGGAGTTACCGTCCCATGACCGCGCTCGACGCCCGCTCCGACCTCACGACCGCCCTCCGGTTCCCCGCGGGGTTCCGCTGGGGCACGGCCACGGCCGCGTACCAGATCGAGGGGGCCGCCGCCGAGGACGGCCGCACCCCCTCCATCTGGGACACCTTCAGCCGTACGCCCGGCAAGGTGCGCAACGGCGACACCGGTGACATCGCCGCCGACCACTACCACCGGGTCGACGAGGACGTCGCCCTGATGCGGCGGCTCGGGGTGACCGACTACCGCTTCTCGGTCGCCTGGCCGCGGGTCCAGCCCACCGGTCGCGGTCCGGCCGTCCGCAAGGGCCTGGACTTCTACCGGCGGCTGTCCGACACCCTGCTCGACGCCGGAATCCGGCCGGTGGCGACGCTCTACCACTGGGACCTGCCGCAGGAGCTGGAGGACGCGGGCGGCTGGCCGCACCGGGAGACCGCGTACCGCTTCGCCGAGTACGCGGGCATCATGGCGGACGCCCTCGGCGACCGGGTCGCCACCTGGACGACACTCAACGAGCCCTGGTGCGCCGCCTTCCTCGGCTACGGCAACGGCGTGCACGCGCCGGGCCGGACCAGCGACCTCGCGGCGCTGCGCGCCGCACACCACCTGAATCTGGCGCACGGCCTCGCGGCGCGTGCGCTGCGCGGCGCGCTGCCCGGTTCGGCGGAGGTGTCCCTGACCCTCAACCTCCATGCCGTACGGGCGCTTTCGCAGGCGCCGGAGGATCTGGACGCGGCACGCCGGATCGACGCGGTCGGCAACCGGATCTTCCTCGACCCGGTCTTCCACGGCCGGCTCCCCGAGGACCTGGTCCGCGACACGGCGTCCGTCACGGACTGGTCCTTCGTCCAGGACGGCGACCTGGCGACGGCGGCCGCGCCGATCGACTCCCTGGGGATCAACTACTACTCGCCGGCGGTCGTCGCGGCGGGCGCCTCCGAGTCGCCGTCGCCGTGGGCGGGCGCCGAGCGGCACGTGCGGTTCGAGCCGGCGCCCGGGCCGCGCACGGCCATGGACTGGCCGGTGGACGCGGACGGGCTGCACGAGCTCCTGGTCCGGCTGCGGGACGAACTGCCGGGCGTACCGCTGGTGATCACCGAGAACGGTGCGGCGTACGACGACTACGCGGATCCGTCGGGGAACGTGAAGGACCCGGAGCGGGTGGCGTATCTGCACGCGCACCTGGCGGCGGTGCACCGGGCGCTCGCGGACGGCGCCGATGTGCGCGGCTACTTCCTCTGGTCGCTGCTCGACAACTTCGAGTGGGCGTACGGCTACAGCAAGCGGTTCGGCATCGTCCACGTGGACTTCGCGACGCAGCGCAGGACCCTGAAGGACAGTGCCCGCTGGTACGCGGAGGTCATCGCCCGGGGCGGCCTCGCGGAGGCCTGAGGGCACCCGCCCCTCTCCCGCCCGGGGAACCCGCCGTGGGTCCCTGATCGTCTTCCCTCCCGTAGGGGTGGCCCGGTGAGCAGGGAGAACGGCCGGGCGCCGGAAGCGGTGGAGAAGAGGAGTCGCGGTGGCGGTCACGCTCGCGGAGGAGATCATGCTGCTGTCGCTGGACGACGAGTCCGGGGCGGCGAAGGAACGGCAGTCCGCCGCGTGGGCCGTCGCCGGCGGCATCCTGCTGGACCTCGTCCTGGCCGGGCGCGTGGCCGTGGAGGAGGGGCGGCTGCGGGTGACGGACCCGACGCCGACCGAGACTCCGCTGCTCGACGGCCGGCTGCGGCAGCTCGCCGAGTGGGCGGGCCGCAGGAGCCGGGACCCCAAGGTCACCGAGTGGCTGACCAAGGACCACACGAAGGCCGTGAAGGCCACGGCCGAGAGCCTGTGCGCACGGGGCCTCGTGCGCGAGGAGCAGCGCAAGGTCCTGGGCGTCTTCCCCGTCACCCGCTACCCGGAGGCGGACGGCGCCGCCGAGCGGGAACTCCGGGACAGGCTGCGGGCGGTGGTCCTCGACGGCGCCGAGCCCGACGTCCGCACGGCGGGCCTCGTCGGCCTCGTCCACGGCGCGAAGCTCCACCGCCTCGCCTTCCCCGGCGTCCCGCACAAGGAGATCGCCGCGCGCCTGGACGAGATCGCCGCCGGCCAGTGGGCGGGAGAAGGCGTCCGCCGGGCCATCCGCGACATGCAGGCCGCCATGGTCGCGGTCACGACCGTCACGGTGCTGACGGCCACGAGCTGACCCCCACCCGGGCGCCGGGTGGGGGACGCGGCGGTCAGGACGCGTTCGGGCCCACGTCCGTGGGGGTCAGGGGGCGGCGGATCGGGGCCAGGGACGAGTACTCGTCGGCGCCGACGTCGCGAGCGGCGCCGCGGGCGTGGCCGTCGATGTCCTCCGGGACCGGCATGCCGGTGAGCGTGGCGGCGCCGATGGCGGGGCTGTCCGCCGCGAGGCGGAAGACGCCGTCCGTGGACTGCGTCAGGCGGGGGTCGACCCGGGTGTAGCCGGCGTTGGGGAGGGTGCCGTCGGAGGCGGCGCCCCAGAGGATGTTGCCCTGCCAGATGAAGCCGGTGGTCGCGCCCATCGCGACGAGGCTGCCGCTGTCCCCGACGAGGAGGTTGTCGGCGACGACCACGTCGCGCGGCTCGTGGGCGCGGGTCTCGCCCGAGAGGGAACTCTTGTTGGCGCGCAGGGTGTTGTGCACGATCACCGCGCGGTCGCAGGCGTCGTTGCCGCGCCGCTCCTCGGTGGTCTCGCCCGCGTGGTGGTCGCGCGTGGTGCCGCTGCCGATCACGAGGGCGCGGCCGGTGAGGCCGGCGAGGTGGTTGTTGACGACGAGGTGGTCGTTTCCGTAGAGGCGGATGCCCTCCTTGCCGCCGAGCAGCCAGTTGCCCTCGACGGTGGAACCGTTGCCGTGGCGCAGCACGATGCCGCCCTGGCTGTCGCGGATCGTGTTGAACCTGATGGTGTTGCCGGAGGACTTCACCGAGATGGCCTCGGGGTCGCCGTCGCACCGCTCGAACAGGTTGTACTCGACGATCGCGTCGGCGCTGGACAGTGCCCGGCTGCTGACGCCGAGCCGGATCGACTCGCCGCCGTTGGCGCCCGTGTAGGCGTGGCCGGAGAAGTGGTTCCTGAGGACGTGGAGGCGCTGGGCCACGGCGGTCGTGCCGGGGCCGTCGACGACGAGGAAGATGCCCTGCGTGGTCCGGTCGTGGAAGTGGTTCCGGTCGATCTTGGCGTCGTCGCCCTCCACGAGGACCCAGTCGAGGCCGTCCACGTCCGCGAACCGGATGTCGTTACGGGTCAGCCGGATGCCCGTGGTGCCGGCCGGGATCTCCAGGGTGCCGCTCTGCCGGAGCGCGAAGCCGCTGATGGTGACGGCGCTCGCACCGTCGAGGACGAAGCTGCGCGGACCGCGCAGGACGGCGCCGCCGCGGGTCTGCGAGACGATCGTGATGCCGCTGCGCCCCGAGACGTCGATGGCGCCCCCGGAGGGAACGGTGTACGTGCCGTCGGCGACGACGATCCGGTCGCCGGGGACCGCGCGGTCGATCGCGCTCTGCAGCGCGCTGAGCGAGGTGACCGGTGCCGGCTCGGCCGCCGCGGCGCCGGTGGCGAGCAGGGTGTCGAGCGGGACGGCGGCGGCCGCCGTACCGAGCAGCGAGCCCTTGAGGAAGGTACGTCGTCGCATGATGCCTCCTGGAGTGGGGGAAGTCGTCGTTCTGTCCGCGGTGACCGGGAAGCCGTGCGCGCGGGACGCCGAGGCGGCCCTGACCGGTCGGGGCCCGGTGCGGGCCCCCACGGCCCGCACCGGGTCCCGACCGGTCAGGGCCGGTTTCCGGACACCGCCTCCCCGGCGGCATCGGCATGTCCTGGCCGGTGCCGCCCCCTCGACGGCACCCGCCAGGACGACGGCCGCCACGGCGTCCGTCTCGGTCCCGCTCATTCCGGTCTGTTCCTCGGAACGCGTCGGCGGGCGCACGGGACGGATGGTCGCCCCTCCCCTGCCTGCCGACAGGCACCACTCTGCCCGGCGACGCTCACGTCTCACTCACGTTCCGCTAACGCGCGGGGAAGCGTGCGTCCGGCGCGGACGGCTCCCGGCCCGCCCTCCGATCGGGTGGACCCGAGGTACGGAACCGGCCACCGGGGCGTTCGCGTGAGACGGCCGGTTCACGATGAGGCCGGCGGAGCGCCCGGTCTTCGTCCTCGTGCGCCCAC
Organism: Streptomyces tanashiensis; assembly: GCF_014648895.1. Taxonomy (GTDB): domain Bacteria; phylum Actinomycetota; class Actinomycetes; order Streptomycetales; family Streptomycetaceae; genus Streptomyces; species Streptomyces tanashiensis. Next base: position 242,770 of record NZ_BMRZ01000004.1, on the reverse strand, counting down.
GTGAAGGGGAGAGATGGCCGGCCGACGCAGGGCGATCGCCCGACTCCTGACGACGTCCCTGGCGGCGGGCCTGCTGGGCGGGCCGGCCGCCGGGGCCGCCGTCCCCGCGACGCACGGGCCCGTGGCTCCCGGGGCCGCCGCCGTGGCCCCCGCCCTTCCCGGCGTCCCGGCCGCCGACCAGACGACGATCTCGCACGACACCCTGCGCACCGGCTGGGACCGCGACGAACCGGGGCTCGCCCCCGACCAGGTGTCCAGCTCGGACTTCGGGCTGCAGTTCTCCACCGCCGTCGACGGACAGGTCTACGCCCAGCCGCTGGTCGTGGGGCGCACCCTGGTCGCGGCCACCGAGAACAACAAGGCGTACGGGATCGACGCGGCCACCGGAGCCGTCGGCTGGACGAGGGACTTCGGCGCCCCCTGGCCCGCCTCCGCCATCGACTGCGGCGACCTGGTGCCGAACATCGGGGTCACCTCGACACCGGTGTACGACCCGGCGAGCGACGCCGTGTACCTCACGGCCAAGGTGAACGACGGGCCGGACGTCCAGCACCCCGGCTGGTACGTGCACGCGCTGGACCCGGTGACCGGCGCCGAGCGCGCGGGCTGGCCCGTGAAGGTGACGGGTGCGCCGGTGAACGACCCGGGCCGGGCGTTCAACCCGTACACGGCGGGTCAGCGGCCCGGGCTTCTGCTCATGGGCGGTTCGGTGTACGCGGCGTTCGCCTCGCACTGCGACCGGGGGCCGTACGTCGGCTACGTCCTGGGGGTGAACACCGCGACGCGGCGGACGACGCTGTGGGCCACCGAGGACTCCTCCGCCGACGGCATGGCGGGCGTGTGGATGAGCGGGGGCGGTCTGGTCTCCGACGGGCCCGGCCGGATCCTGCTGTCGACGGGCAACGGTGTCTCCCCCGCGCCGGGGCCCGGCAACCTGCCGCCGGGCCGGCTCGCGGAGTCGGTGGTCCGGCTCGGGGTGAACAGTGACGGCACGATGTCGGCGCAGGACTTCTTCAGCCCCTCCGACGCGCCGCTGCTCGACCAGAACGACACCGACCTCGGCTCGGGCGGCCCGGTGGCCCTCCCCGAGCCGGTCTTCGGCACCAGCCGGTATCCGCGGCTCCTCGTCCAGATCGGCAAGGACGGGCGGCTGTTCCTGCTGGACCGGGACGATCTCGGCGGGCGCAGCCAGGGCCCGGGCGGCACTGACAGGGTGCTCGGGACCTTCGGTCCGTACGAGGGCGTCTGGGGGCATCCCGCGGTGTACGGCGGGCAGGGCGGTTACGTGTACACCATCGGCAGCCGGGGGCCGCTGCGGGCGTTCGCGTACGGGCTCACCGGCTCGGGCCTGCCGGGGCTCACCAACACGGGCAGCAGCGCCGAACGGTTCGGCTACACGTCGGGGTCGCCGGTGGTGACGTCCACGGGGACCGATCCGGGTTCGGCGCTGGTGTGGGCCGTCGCCTCGGACGGGGCGAACGGCGCCGGGGGGCAGCTGCGCGCGTACGACGCGGTCCCGGTGAACGGGGCACTGCGGCTGCGCTGGTCGGCGCCGATCGGGGTGGCCTCGAAGTTCGCGGTGCCGGCCACCGACGGCGGCCGGATCTACGTGGGGACCCGGGACGGGCATGTGATGGCCTTCGGCCGCCCCGCCAACACGGCCCTGACGGGCGAGCCGGTGGACGCCGGCGAGGTCGCGGTCGGGGCGACGGGAACGGTGACGGCCACGGTCACGGCGACCCGGGACGTCACGATCACCGGGGTGAGCACACCGGCGGGAAGCGCCTTCTCGGCCGCCTCCGCGGGTCTGCCCCGTACCCTGCGGGCCGGTGAGACGCACACCGCCCAGGTGTCGTTCGCGCCGACCGTGCCCGGGCCGGACACCTCGGCCCTGACCTTCGCCACCGATCTGGGCGACAGCGCGCTCGGCCTCACCGGGTACGGGACCCGGCCGGGCCTCGTCGCGTCCCCGGCCGCACTCGACTTCGGCACGGTGGCCACGACGACGCGCAGGACGCTCGGCGTCACGTTCACGAACACGGGGACGGCGGACGAGACGATCACCTCGGTCTCCCCGCCCGGCAGCCCCTACACCGCGTCCGACCTCCCGGCGGCCGGCACGGTCGTCCCGCCGAGGCAGTCCGTCAACGTGCAGGTGGCGTACGTGCCGACGGTCGCCGGCCAGGACACCGGGACGCTCGCCGTCACCGCGACGAACGGCACGGTCTCCGTCGGCCTGGGCGGCACCGCCGTGACCGGCCGGGCGCAGCTCACCATCACGCCCACCTCGACCGACTTCGGGCAGGTGAGGGTCGGCGAGTCCGTGACGAAGACCTTCGACATCAGCAACACCGGCAACATCCCCCTCACGCTCACCAAGGCGAAGGCCCCGGCCGCTCCCTTCCACGTCACCGATCCGGTCAGCGAGGGCCAGGTCCTCGGCCCGGAGGACGTCGTCCACCAGGCCGTCACCTTCTCCCCCACCTCCCTCGGCAAGGCGACCGCCGCGTACGAGCTGACCTCCGACGACGGGAGCGGGCCGCACAACGAGACGCTGACCGGGTCCGGCATCGCCGGGACCACGGTCACCGTTCCCACCCCCGGAGCGGGCGGCTGGAAGCTGAACGGCTCCGCGCGGATCTCCGGCGACGACCTCCAACTGACCCAGGCGAGCGCCTCCCAGCGGGGTTCGGCGGTCTGGCCCGTGCCGGTGCTGACCGACGGGCTGAAGGCCTCGTTCACCACGGTGATCGGCGGCGGCACCGGTGCCGACGGCCTCACGTTCTCCCTGCTCGACCCGGCGAGGACCACACCGTCCGCGCTCGGAGGGGTCGGCGGCGGCCTCGGCTACGCCGGGCTCCCGGGCGTGGCCGTCGCCTTCGACACCTTCCGGAACCCGGGCGATCCGTCGGCCAACTTCGTCGGCATCGCCACCGGGGGCAGCGGCTCGGCCCTCGCCTACGCGTCGACGACGTCGAGCGTGCCCGCCCTGCGGTCGGGCACCCACACGGTGTCCGTCGCGGTCACCGGCAAGACCGTCACGGTCTCCCTGGACGGCGTCCAGCGGCTGCGGACCACGGTCGCCTCGCTCCCCCCGGCCGCCCTGCTCGCCTTCACCGGCGGCACGGGCAGCGTGACCGACATCCACGCCGTGCGCGGCGCGTCCATCACCGCGGCCTCGTACGCCCTGCCCCCGCCCGGCCCCAACGGCTGGACGTACAACGGCAGCGCGGCGCTGTCGGGCACCGACCTCGTCCTGACCCCGGCCCAGACGTACCTGAAGGGTTCCGCGATCCAGGCGACCGCCGTGCCCTCCGCCCGGCTGAAGGCCCGCTTCACCGCCACGCTCTCCGGCGGCACCGGCGCCGACGGGCTCGCGCTGCTGCTCCTCGACGCGACCCGCGCGACGCCGACCGCCCTCGGCGGCGGGGGCGGCGGCCTCGGCTTCAGCGGTATGACCGGGGTGGCGGTCACCCTGGACACGTACCGCAACCCCGGGGAGCCGTCGTCGAACTTCGTGGCCGTCGCCACCGGCAGCACGGGTGCCGCCCTCCGGTACGCGGCCACCTCGACGGCCGTGCCCGCGCTGCGGACGGGCAGCCATGCCGTCGACGTCGCCGTGACCGCCGCCGGCCGGCTCGTCGTCCTGGTCGACGGCGCCCAGGTCATCGACGTGGCGGTGACGCTCCCGAGGAACGTCCTGGTCGGATTCTCGGGCACCACCGGCGGTTTGACAGATCGTCATGTGGTCACGGGAGTACGGGTCGGGTACTGAGGTACTCTGCACGCCTTTCGGAGCACCTACCCGATCTCTTCGAATGAGGCGAGCGATGCAGATGACCGCATTGAGCCGGACCTACGTGGACGAGTGCCTGCGCGGGGACGGCGGGCTCGCGACGGCCGTCACGCGGGCCGAGCTGCCGCCGGCCTTCGAGGCGGCCTGGCGCTCGCACCTGCTCCCCCGGCCCTGGTTCGTCCGGGCATCGGAGACGGACGCGTTCGCTCGGGACCTGGAGGGGCTGTTCGACCTCCTCCTGTCGCTGCCGGAGCGGCTCTTCGACGGGGACGTCGAGCGGTACGCGGCCGAGATCGGGCTCGAACCGGCGCTGGTGGCGCTGCTGCGCCGGGCCGGGTCGGGCGTCCCCGCCAAGCTGGGCCGCGCCGACGCGTACCACGACGGCACGGCCTTCAAGCTCCTGGAGTTCAACCTCGGCAGCGAGGTCGGCGGCCTCGACATGGACGTGTTCGACCAGGCTCTGCTGCGCGTCCCCGAGTTCGCCGGCTTCGCGCGGGAGCACGGCCTCGGCCACGTGGACATCGCCGCGCGGATGGCCTCCGTCCTGCGCGACCGGGCCCGACCCGCGCTGTCCGGCGCGACGGAACCGGTGATCGGGCTGATCGAGGGGCGCGGCGGCATCGGCCCGTACGGACGGCTGATGCGCGCCACCCAGGAGGCGATGGCCGCGCAGGGCCTCGACCTGAGGATCGGCGAGATCGGCGACGTACGCGCGCGTGCCGACGGAAAACTCACCCTGGACGGCACCCCGCTCGACCTGGTGCTGCGGAACTTCGCGGCGAGCCAGCTGCTCGACGACCCGGACGGGCCGGAAGTGGCGGAACCGTTCTTCCGTGCCCACGCGGCGGGCAGGACCGTGCTGTTCACGTCCCTGGAGAGCGGTCTCTACTCGCACAAGAGCGCCCTCGCGCTCCTCTCCGACCCGCGCGGGCGCGACGCGTTCGACGCCGAGGAGCGGGCGCTGGTCGAGCGGGTCCTGCCGTGGAGCCGGGCGCTGCGCGCCTCCGGCCCGGCCGAGCTGATCGACCTCTGCCGGGAACGGCGGGAGCGGCTCATCCTCAAGCCCGGGGCCGGGTACGGCGGTCTGGACACGTTCGTCGGCTGGGAGTCCACCGACGCCGACTGGCACAAGGCCCTGGACCTCGCCGTGGAGCGCGGCGGCTACGTGGCGCAGGAGCGGGTCGTGCCGCACCCCGAGCCGGTGTACGACCCGGAGACCGGGACGGTGGACGACTGGATCGCGGCGCTGGGCTTCTTCCTGACCGACGACGGGTACGCCGGTGCGCACGCGCGGGTCAACCGTGCCGACGGCGGCGCGATCGTCGGGATGAGCAGCAACCCGGACACCCGCATGGTCGGGGTGTTCACGCACCCCTGAGGGTCGGCCCCTGAGGGTCGCCCCTTGAGGGTCGGCCCCCTGAGAGTCGGCCGCTCAGAGAGTCAGCCCCTCTGAAGGTCAGCCCCTCTCCTCCTTCTTCCAGGGGCCGACGCCCAGCCTGCCCGTCGTACCGAGGTCGAACTCGGGGATCACCGTCACCGGCGCGGCGCCGGGCTTCGCCCACACGCGCGCGTAGGGGGCGTTCACCGGGGCGCCGGCCTCGGTGGTGTTGCGCCAGACGAGTCCCGCGTACGCCCGCTCACCGGGCTTGAGCGCGAGCGGGCGTGCCGGGCCGTCGGCCCCGGTGCCCGTGGCGACGGCCTCACCGCCCCGGAGGACCGTCACGCCCTCGACGCGGTCGTGGTCCTCGTCCCGGAGCTCGACGCGGGGGTGGCCGTCGAGCCGGTACGTGGCGGTGCCGCAGTTCTCCAGGTGGAGGCCGACGACGCGCAGGCCCATGGCGGCATCGCCCTTGTCCGCGTACACGCGCACGCCCGAAGGCGGGCAGGCGCCGCCTTCGGAGGGCGCCTCCGTGGTGGGGACGCTCCGCACCTTCACGACCTTCGCGCGCGCGATCCCGGCGGAACCCGGGGGGAGGCCGCCCGCGGTGACGGTGCGTCGCACGCTCGCCCCGGGGGCGACGGCCGGGACCGTGTCCTCGGCACTCGTCATCGCCTCCCCGGCCTCCGAGAGGAACTGGAGGGTGACGGTGTAGGTGAAGGGCTCGGCCTCACGGCTGGTGAGGGAGTACGCGGCGCAGGGGCGGGGGCCGTCGCCGGTGACGCTCTCGGTGCCGGTCCCGGGACCGGTGCTCGCGGCGGGGCCGCCGGTCATGCCCGTCCCGATGAGCGTGACGCCGTCCTCGGCCGGTGACGCCGGGGCCTCCGGTCGCGCGCCGCACCCCGCGGTCGGGGTGGCACTGCCACCCCCCGCGGCTCCCTGGTGCTCGGTTCCGCAGGCCGTGAGGAGCAGGAGGCCGGCGAGGGCGGCGGGCAGCGTGTGACGGGTGCGGCGCATGGGAGTAGTTGATCAGGTCGCCTCCTCCCGCGAGCGAGGCGGGTGGGTGGAGCGGGCGTGGGTGTGGTGTCGGCCCGGCCCCGGGGTCGTCCTGGCAGGATGGCGCCATGGAACGAGTGCTTGGAATCGGCGGGTACTTCCTGCGGGCCGCCGACCCGGCGGCCCTGGGCGCGTGGTACCGCGACTGCCTGGGTCTGGACGCCGACGAGAACGGCCTGTGGCAGCAGGAGGCCGGACCGACGGTGTTCGCGGCCTTCGAGTCCGGGACCGACTACTTCGGGTCCCCGACGCAGCGGACCATGCTGAACTTCCGGGTCCGCGACCTGGACGCCATGCTCGCGCAGTTGCGCGCCAAGGGCGCGGACGTGGCCGGCGAGACACAGGACATGGCGGGTGTCGGCCGCTTCGGCTGGGTGACCGACCCGGAGGGCAACCGCGTCGAACTGTGGCAGCCGGCCTGACAGCACGGGCACCGACCCCGTCGAACCGGTCGGGGTGCGGCGTGCGCGGTGCGGGTCAGCTGTCGAAGCCGAGGCCGAAGCGGTCGAGGGTGCGCAGCCAGAGGTTGCGGTGTCCCTCGTTGCGGTCGGCGCGCGCCATCGACCACTTGGTGATGCCGATGCCGATCGAGCGGACGGGCTCGGGCGGGAAGGGCAGCGGCTTGCGGCGTACGAGTTCCAGCTCGGTGCGCTCGGTGTGCTCGCCCGCGAGCAGGTCGAGCATCACGTCGGCGCCGAACCGGGTGGCGCCGACGCCGAGGCCGGTGAATCCGGCGGCGTAGGCGACCTTGCCGCGGTGGCTCGTGTCGAAGAAGACGCAGAAGCGGGTGCTGGTGTCGATGGCTCCGCCCCAGGCGTGACTGAAGTGGACGCCTTCCAGCTGCGGGAACGTCGTGAAGAAATGCCTGGCGAGCGTCGCGTAGGTCTCGGGGCGGCGGTCGTGCTCGGCGCGGACCGGGCCACCGTGGTGAATGGCGTCGTAACCGCCCCACAGGATGCGGTTGTCGGCGGAGAGCCGGACGTAGTGGAACTGGTTGGCGCAGTCCGCGAAGCCCTGCCGGCGGGTCCAGCCGACGGAGGCGAGCTGCTCGTCGGTCAGCGGTTCGGTCATCAGCGCGTAGTCGTACACGGGGACGGTGTACGGGCGGTGGCGCCGGATCAGGGACGGGTAGGCGTTGGTGGCGAGCGCGACGCGGCGGGCGGTGATCCGGCCGTACGGCGTGCCGACGCTCACGACGGCGCCGCGTTCGTCGAGCGAGGTCGCGGGGGTGTGTTCGTGGATGCGGACACCGAGGTCGAGGCAGGCCCGCTTGAGGCCCCAGGCGAGCCGGGCCGGGTTGACCATGGCGACGTCGTCCCTGTTCCACACGCCGCCGAGGAAGGTCGGGGAGTCGATCTCGGCGCGGACCGCGTCGGCGTCGAGGAGGAGGGGGTTTCCTCCGTGGCGGGCGGCGGCTTCGGCCTCCTCCGCGAGGCCGGCGAGCTGGTAGGGCTCGGTGGCGACGACGAGGGAGCCGGTGCGCTCCCAGTCGCAGTCCATGCCGTAGCGCTCGACGGCGTCCTCGATGCCCTGGAGGTTCTCACGGCCGAGGCGTTCCAGGCGGCCGATCTCCTCGGGCCAGCGCTGGAGGCCGTTCGCGAGCCCGTGGGTGAGGCTGGCCTCGCAGAATCCGCCGTTGCGGCCGGAGGCGGCGCCGCCGGCCTCCTCGGCCTCGACGAGCACGACGTCGGCGGAGGGGTCGCGCTCCTTGGCGAGGAGGGCGGTCCACAGGCCGGTGTAGCCGCCGCCGACCACGAGGAGGTCACAGGTGGTGCCGCCGACGAGGGCGGGGGCGGGCCGCGGCCGGCGGGGGTCGTCGAGCCAGAACGGGGTGTGGTCGACGTCCCGGAGCGAGCTGAGGTGGTCCATGGGTGTCCTTCGGGGTCGCGGAGACACCCGGGCGCGGGGCGTCTCCGAAGTGCCGCCCATGAGACTCCGCCGCGCACGACAAGGTCAATGGTGTTGACGTAAGGGCGCGCGGGGCGTCCCCGTTCCGCGCCCCCGACCGGTTCCGCGGGTCAGGCCTCCGGGTCCCAGCGGTCGAGGATCTCCTCCCCGATCCGGCGGGCCCCCGGCTCGAAGCGGGCGGAGAGCTCGCGGAAGAGCGCCTCGGCGGCCTCGGCGGGCCAGTCGGCGGGCAGGTGCTCGGCGGGCAGGTGCGGATCCCGGCGGACCAGGTCGAGCCAGTCGGTGTGGAGCAGGAGCAGCCGGCCCAGGTCGTCGCGCGCCTCGCCGGGGGCGGCGCCGTCTCCCCAGCGGGCCAGGAAGGCGCGGTAGCCGTCGGCGATCGCGTCGACGTCGAAGGCGGTACGGAGCAGGGGGCCGGCCTCGGTGGGTGCGGCGGCCTCGCCGTGGAAGGCCCTGATACGGTCCCCGAGCCCGAGCTCGGCCGCCATGGGGGCGACGTCCACCCGCCCGGGGGCCACCCAGAGGCCGCTCTGCAGCGGGCCGAAGCCCGCCCACACGAGGCGGGAGCGCAGGTCGTGGCGTTCGCGGCGCCAGGACTCGGGCAGCGAGAAGCCGACCAGGGTCCAGGTGCCGTCCCAGGCGCGGTTGACGGCGCCGGTGCGGTGGATCCGCTCCTGGCCGTCGGCGAGGACCTCCGCGGCGCGGGGGGTGAGCGAGAAGTACATCCGGCGGCCTCGGCGGTGCCGTTCGAGGAGTCCGCGGCCGACCATGCGGGTCAGCGTCGAGCGGACGGCGTCCTCGCCGACGTCGACCCGGGCGAAGGCGTCGATCACGCTCGCCGAGGACAGGGCGGTTCCGGTGCCGAGGACGTGGATGCCGAAGAAGGTCAGCATCAGGGACTGGGGGCGGGGCGGAGAGCCGGGCTCGGCGGGGGGACCGGTCTCTGCGGTCGGGGCGGGCTGCGTCACGGGGACAGCGTAGGGCGGGTTCGCGGAACCGGCCCCCAACATTCGGCAATTCATTGACGGCCGACACAAGAATGCCTAACTTGATGGCTCGACGGTGCGTGACCGGTCGCGATTCCCCGCGCCCCGCACCGCGTTCACGGGAAAGGACCCCCGTTCATGACTCCAGTGGATCTCTCCGGCAAGGTCGCCGTCGTCACCGGCAGCGGCCGCGGACTCGGCCTCGCCTACGCCCGCTCGCTCGCCGCCGCCGGCGCCGCCGTGGTGGTCAACGACGTGGACACCGAAGCCGCCGTCGAGGCCGTTCGCCTCCTCACCGCCGACGGCGGCCGGGCCGTCGCCGAGGTGGTGCCGGTCGGCTCCGCCGAGGCCGCCGAAGCCCTCGTCGCCCGCGCCGTCGACACGTACGGCCGGCTCGACGTCATGGTCACCAACGCCGGCGTCCTGCGGGACCGGGTGCTGTGGAAGATGACGGACGAGGACTTCGACACGGTCGTCGAGGTGCACCTGCGCGGCACCTTCACCTGTGTCCGCGCCGCCGTCGAGCGGATGCGCGCCCAGGGCGAGGGCGGCCGGATCGTCGTCGCCGGCTCCCCCGCCGGCCAGCGCGGCAACTTCGGGCAGACCAACTACGCCGCGGCCAAGGCCGGGATCGCCGCCATGGTGCGCACCTGGGGCATGGAGCTGGCGAAGGCCGGCATCACCGCGAACGCCGTCGTCCCGGTCGCCGCGACCGCCATGACGAGGACGATCCCCGCCTTCGCCCCGCACGTCGAGGCCCTGGAGCGGGACGGCGTCGCCTTCCCGGACAGCCTGCGCAAGGGCGAGGGCTTCGGCACGCCCGAGGACGTCGCCGGCCTCGTGACCTTCCTCGCCTCGGACGCCGCCGCGGGCGTGACCGGCCAGTGCGTCGGCATCGGCGGCGACAGGCTCTCCCTGTGGTCGCATCCGCGGGAGGTGTCGGTCGCGTACGCCGACGGGGGCTGGAGCGCCGAGGCGATCGCGGCCGCCTGGCCGGTGACCGTCGGGCGCACCCCGGAGACCTTCGGCATCCCGGCGCCGCGGCTGTGAGCGGCGACGGTCCGGTGTCCCACCCGGACGTGGAGGCGCTCGTCGCCATCGACATGCACACCCACGCCGAGGTGTCGCAGAAGGGCGGCGCATCGCTCTCCGCCGAGCTCGACGCCGCCGCGGGCGCGTACTTCAAGGCGGAGCACCGCCACCCCACCCTGCCCGAGATCGCCACGTACTACCGCGAGCGGCAGATGGCCTGTGTGGTGTTCACGGTGGACGCGGAGTCGGCGACCGGCGTCCCGCCGGTGCCGAACGAGGAGATCGCCGAGGCCGCGCTGCGGAACCCGGACGTGATCATCCCGTTCGCCGGTGTCGATCCGTTCAAGGGAAAGGCGGCGGTCCGTCAGATCCGGCGGCTCGTCGACGAGTTCGGGGTCCGGGGCTTCAAGTTCCATCCGAACATCCAGGCCTTCCACCCCAACGACCGGATGGCGTACCCGCTGTACGAGGCGATCGAGGAGGCCGGTGCGATCGCGGTCTTCCACACCGGGCAGACCGGGATCGGCGCGGGCGCGCCCGGCGGCGGTGGCATCCGCCTGAAGTACTCCGACCCGATGGACGTGGACGACGTCGCCGCGGACTTCCCCGGCATGCGGATCGTCCTCGCCCACCCGTCCTTCCCCTGGCAGGACGAGGCCCTCGCGGTGGCCACCCACAAGCCGCAGGTGTACATCGACCTGTCGGGCTGGTCCCCGAAGTACTTTCCGCCGCAGCTCGTCCGGTACGCCAACAGCCTCCTCAAGGACAAGGTGCTGTTCGGCTCCGACTTCCCGCTGATCTCCCCGGACCGCTGGCTGGCCGACTTCGCGGAGCTCCCGATCAAGGACGAGGTCCGTCCGAAGATCCTCAAGGAGAACGCGGCCGCGCTGCTCGGTCTCACCCGAAGCTGAGGGGTACCCCATGCGCAACCAGGGCATCGGCTCCTGGCCCGCCCGCCGCGACCGCAGGTCGCCCCGGCGCACCGCCCTCCTGCACGAGGGCCGCCCGATCGACTACGCCGAACTCCACGGCCGCTGCACCCGGCTGGCCCACGCCCTGCGAGGCGCCGGGGTGGAGCGCGGGGACCGGGTGGCGTATCTCGGCCCCAATCACCCGGCGTTCCTGGAGACGCTCTTCGCGACCGGTCTGCTCGGGGCCGTGTTCGTCCCGCTCAACACCCGTCTCGCCGTACCGGAGTTGCTGCACCAGCTGGCCGACTCGGGCAGCGGAGTCCTGGTGCACGCCGGACAGCCGGCGGAGCGGGTCACGGAGCTCGCGGAAGGCGCCGCTCTCGCCACCCTCCTCGCCGTGGACGGCGGGCCGGGGGCTTCGTACGAGGAGCTGCTCGCGGCCGCTGCGACGGAGCCCGTCGACGAGGAGGTGGGGCCCGAGGACGTCTGCCTCATCATGTACACCTCGGGCACCACCGGCCGCTCCAAGGGCGCCGTCCTCACCCACGGCAACATCGTCTGGAACAGTCTTAACGTCCTCGTGGACACCGACCTCGCCGGCGACGAGGTGACCCTGGTCGCGGCACCGCTCTTCCACACGGCCGCGCTCAACATGAGCTGTCTGCCGACCCTGCTGAAGGGCGGCACGGTCCTCCTGGAGTCCTCCTTCGACCCGGACCGCGCCCTGCGGCTGATCGAACGGCACCGGGTGACCCGCATGTTCGGTGTGCCGACGATGTACGACGCGATGGCGGCGGCCCCCGGCTGGGCGGACACGGACCTCACCGGTCTGCGCACCCTGCTGTGCGGCGGCGCCCCGGTGCCGAGCCGCACCGTCCGCGCCTATCTCGACCGGGACCTCGCCTTCGTCCAGGGGTACGGCATGACGGAGACCGCGCCGGGCGCCCTGATCCTGGACCGGGCCGACGCGGTGAGCCGGGCCGGTTCGGCCGGCGTCCCGCACTTCTTCACCGACGTACGGGTGCTGCTGCCCTCCGGCGAGGAGGCGGCGCCCGGCGAGAAGGGCGAGGTCGTCGTCGCCGGCCCGAACGTCACCCCGGGCTACTGGAACCTGCCGGAAGCGACCGCCGCGGCCTTCCGCGACGGGAGCTTCCGGTCGGGCGACGTGGCCACCGTCGACGAGGACGGCTACGTGCGACTCGTCGACCGCCTCAAGGACATGATCATCTCGGGCGGCGAGAACATCTACCCCGCCGAGGTCGAGGACGCCCTGCTCGGGCACCCGGACGTCGCCGAGGCCGCCGTCATCGGCGTGCCCGACGCCCGCTGGGGCGAGGTGGGGCGCGCCGTCGTCGTCACCCGCGCGGGGGCGACCGTCACCGAAGGGGAGCTGATCGCCCACCTGGAGGGGCGGCTCGCCCGCTACAAGATCCCGCGGAGCGTCGTCCTCGCTCCCGCACTCCCCCGCAACGCCGCCGGAAAGCTGCTCAAGGCCCCGCTCCGCGCACGCTACGGCACCGAAGTCTGACATCCCCCCATCTTCTGTCGAGTACCTGTTGAGGAGTACCACCATGTCTCTCACCGTCCACGGCATCGACGAGATCAAGGCGCAGGCCGGGGCCGATCTCGGCCACAGCTCCTGGGTCGAGATCGCCCAGCCCCGCGTCGACACCTTCGCCGACGCCACCGACGACCACCAGTGGATCCACGTCGACGCCGAGCGCGCCGCCGAAGGCCCCTTCGGCGGCACCATCGCCCACGGCTATCTGACGCTCTCGCTGCTCATCCCGATGTGGAGCGAGCTGCTCCAGGTCGAGGGCGTGTCCATGGCCGTCAACTACGGCCTGAACAAAGTGCGTTTCCCCTCCCCCGTGCGCGTCGGCTCGAAGATCCGCGCGCACGGCCGTGTGGTGTCCGTGGAGGACGTCAAGGGCGGGGTCGAGGTCGTCGTGGACCTGACCGTGGAGATCGACGGTGTCGCCAAGCCGGCGTGCGTCGCCCAGGCGGTGTACCGCTTCTTCGCCTGACCCGTCGGTACGCGGAAGGGGGGCGGCTGCTTCGCGCAGCCGCCCCCCTTCCGTCTGTCGACGGTCCGTCAGTCCGTCCTGAACCCCACGTAGTTCTCGGCGAGCGAGGCCGATGCCGCCTCCGAACCCGCCAGGTACCGCAGGTGCGAGAGCCGCAGTGCACGGTCGAAGCCGGATTCGGCGGGGTCCGCGTGGAGCAGGGTGGTCATCGTGTACGAGAAGTGCTCGGCCCGCCAGATCCGGCGCAGCGCGGTCTCGGAGTAGGCGTCGATCGCCGTCTCGTCCCCCTGCGTGTGGTGCCGGGTGAGGGCCTGCGCGAGGAGGGTGACGTCGGCGACGGCGAGGTTGAGGCCCTTGGCGCCGGTGGGCGGCACGATGTGGGCGGCGTCGCCGGCGAGGAACAGACGGCCGTGGCGCAGGGGTTCGGCGACGAAGCTGCGCATCGGGGTGATGCTCTTCTCGGTGATCGGGCCGCGCCGCAGCGTCCAGTCGCCGTCGACGGCGAAGCGGGTGTCCAGCTCGTCCCAGATCCGCTCGTCGGGCCAGTTGTCGGTGGTGTCGTCCGGGTCCACCTGGAGGTAGAGGCGGCTGACCTGCGGCGAGCGCATGCTGTGCAGGGCGAAGCCGCGCTCGTGGTGGGCGTAGATCAGCTCGTCGCAGGAGGGCGGGACGTCGGCGAGGATGCCGAGCCACGAGAACGGGTAGGTGCGCTCGACGACCGTGAGCAGGTCCTCGGGGAGGGAGCGGCGGCCGATGCCGTGGAAGCCGTCGCAGGCGACGACGTACGCGCATTCCAGGGTCTCCTCCGCTCCCTCGTGGCGGTAGCGGACGGTGGGCCGGTCGGTGTCGGCACCGTCCACCGAGAGGGCCTCGGCCTCGAAGAGGACGGTTCCGCCGTCCTTCAGGCGCAGTTCGATGAGGTCCTTCACGACCTCCGTCTGGGCGTAGACCATGACCGAGCGGCCGCCGGTGAGGGACGGGAAGTCGATGCGGTGGGAGCGGCGGTCGAAGCGGAGCTCGATGCCGTGGTGCTCCAGGCCCTGGCGGTCCATCCGGGCACCGGCGCCGGAGGCGCGAAGCACGTCGACGGTGTCCTGTTCGAGGATGCCGGCGCGCTGGCGGCGCTCGACGTACTCCCGGTCGCGCCGTTCGAGGACGACGCTGTCGATGCCCTGCCGGTGGAGCAGGTGGGAGAGGAGGAGACCGGCGGGACCGGCTCCGATGATGCCGACGGTGGTGGTGCGGGGCATGGGTGACTCCAGGAGAGGTCGGAGGGTTCAGCTCGCCGCGTCTTCGGCGAGGACGCGCTGGGCCGTGGCGAAGGCGGCGTTGGCGGCGGGGACGCCGCAGTAGACGGCGGAGTGGAGCAGGACCTCCCCGATGTCCTCGGGGGTGAGTCCGTTGCGCAGCGCGGCCCGGACGTGCAGGGCGAGCTCCTCCAGATGGCCGTGGGCGACCAGCGCGGTGAGGGTGATGCAGCTGCGGGTGCGGCGGTCGAGTCCCGGGCGGGTCCAGATCTCACCCCAGGCGCAGCGGGTGATGTAGTCCTGGAAGTCGGCGGTCAGCGCCGTCGTCCGGGCGACCGCGCGGTCGACGTGCGCGTCGCCGAGGACCGCGCGGCGGACGGCCATCCCCTGGGCGTGCCGGCTGCCGTCGTCGGCGGGTGCGCCGAAGTGGCCGAGGAGTGCGGTGAGGACGGCCTGCGGGCGTTCGGCGGGGGCCAGGTGGGAGGCTCCGGCGAGCTCCAGGAGGCCCGCGTCGGGGATGGCGTCGGCCAGTTCGCGGGCGTGGGCGGGCGGGGTGGCCGGGTCGGCCCGGCCGGCGACGACCAGCGTCGGTGCGGTGATCCGGCCGAGGGCCTCGCGCAGGTCGTACGCGGCGAGGGCGTCGCAGCAGGCCGCGTAGCCGTCCGGGTCGGCGGCCCGCAGGTCGGCGAGGAGCCGGCCGGCGGTCCGGGTGGAGGCGAAGCCGGGGGTGAACCAGCGCGCGGCCGCCGTCTCCGCCAGGGGCGCGGTGCCCTCGGCGCGGACGAGTGCGGCGCGCTCGCGCCAGGCCGCGGGCTCGCCGAAGCGGGCCGAGGAGCAGACGACGGCGAGACCGGTGACCCGCTCGCGGTGGTGGACGGCGAGATGGGCGCCGACGGCGCCGCCGAGGGAGATTCCGGCATAGCCGAAGCGCTCGGCGCCGAGGTGGTCGGCGAGCGCGAGGACGAGGGCGGCGAGGTCGGCGACGGTGGTGGCCCCGGGGGCGGTGCCGGGCAGGACGGCGGCCGGAGTGCCGCCGTGCCCGGGGAGATCCCAGCGGACGACCCGGTGGTGCCGGGCGAGGGCGGCGGTCTGGGCGTCCCAGACGGCGAGCGAGGTCCCGAGGGAGGGCCCGAGGATCAGGACGGGGGCGTCGTCGGGGCCGTCGACGCGATGGTGGAGAACGGGCGCGCGGTGCCCTCCGGGGGTGGAGGGGACCGGGATGGCGGGCGCCGCGTCGGCGTCGGTCCCCACGGGGGTGCGGGGCGCCTCGGGGAGGTCGGTCCCCACGGAGGTGCCGGGCACCTGGGCGGCGTCAGTCCCCTCGGTGGGGCCGAGCCCCCGGGCCGCTTCCGGCGCCTGAGCGGGGCCGCCCGCAGCGCCGGTCCACGCGGTGGGATCGAGCGCTCGGGTCGCTACCGGCGCCTGAGCGGGGCCGTGTGCCTGGGCGGCGTCAGTCCCCTCGGTGGGGCCGAGCGCCCGGGCCGCTGCCGGTGCCTGAGCGGGGCCGCCCGCAGCGGCGGCAGCGGTCGGTCCGGGGGATCCCGGCGTCCTCGGGGTGGTCCGGGGCTGCGTCGTGGTCGGGCGCGGGGCGGGGGTCATGCGGGGCCTTCCGGGTCGGCGGAGGAGGTTCTCCGGAGTGCGCGGTCGACGAGTCGGGGGGCGGCGCCCGTCGCGGTCGCCGGGTCCGTGAGGGTCCTGAGGCGGTCCGCGGTGACCAGGCCGTCGAGTTCCGGTGCCCCGGCCAGGACGTCCGCCAGCCGGCGGCCTTCCGTCAGGGCGCGCCGGGCGGCCGTGTCGAGGAGTCGCCGGGCGTCGGTGCGGCCGAGGAGGCCGGCGAGCTCGGCCGCCAGGCGTTCGCTCGCGACCAGGCCCCCCGTCAGGTCCAGGTTCTCCCGCATGCGGCCGGGGAAGATCTGGAGGCCCTCGGCGAGCGCGGCCAGGTGGTGGGCGGCGCCCCCGGCGAGGCGGAGGAGTTCGCGCAGGGTCTGCCATTCGGCGTGCCAGGCACCGGCCGGTCGCTCGTCCTCGGCGGTGAGCGAGCCGAGGAGGACGGCGGCGAGCGCGGGCGCCTGCCGGGCGGCCGCGGCGACGAGGGTGGCGTGGACGGGGTTGTTCTTGTGGGGCATCGCGGAGGACCGGCCGCCCTCGCCCTCGGCGAGTTCCCCGGTCTCGGTGCGGCCGAGCAGCAGCACGTCGGCTGCCGGCTTGCCGAGCGCGGCCGTGGTGAAGGCGAGCGCGGTGCCGAGGTCGGCGACGGGGGTGCGCAGGGAGTGCCAGGGCAGGGCGGGGGCGGCGAGGCCGAGTTCCCGCGCGTACGCCTCGGCGAGGGCGGGCCCGCTGCCGGGCGCGCCGGACATCTGCTCGAACGCGGCCAGGGTGCCCGCCGCGCCGCCGAGTTGGGCCGGGAGCGTGAGGGCGGTGAGCCGGTCGGTCGCGTCGAGGACCAGGGCGCGCCAGCCGGCCGCCTTGAGTCCGAAGGTGGTGGGGACGGCGTGCTGGCTGAGGGTGCGCCCGGCCATGGGGGTGTCGCGGTGGGCGGCGGCGAGCCGCCCGAGAGTGGCTGCCGCGCGGTGCAGCGGGGCCGTGACGAGGGGCAGGGCGCGGGCCGCGACGAGCATCGCGGCCGTGTCCAGGATGTCCTGGCTGGTCGCGCCCCGGTGGACGTAGGGCGCGGCCTCCGGCGGCACGGCGGCGGTGAGGTCGGCGACGAGGGGGATGACGGGGTTGCCGCCGCTCCGGGCCCGGAGCGCGAGGGCGCGCGGGTCGTACAGCTCGGGGCGGGAGGCGGCCTCGGTGACGGCGGCGGCGGCCTCGGCGGGCGCGTGGCCGAGGGCGGCCTGGGCCCGGGTGAGGGCGGCTTCGGCGTCGAGCATCGCCCGGAGGAGGGCGCGGTCGCCGGTGGCGGCCTCGATGTCGGTGCCGGCGCGGACGGGGGCCAGGAGCCCGACGTCGTACGGTTCCTCCTCCTCGTACGACCGCGCCGGGCGTCCGGACGCGTACCGTTCACGCTCCTCGTACGGCTGCGGCGGGATGTCAGCGGAAGTCAAGGAACACCGTCTCCTCCGGGCCCTGGAGGCGGACGTCGAAGCGCAGCGTGCGGGGTCCGGTCCCGGTCGCGAGCAGGGTCGCGCGCCGCTCCGGCGGGAGCGAGGCGAGCAGCGGGTCCGTGTCGGCGGCCGGTCCGGGCAGGTAGACGCGGGTGAAGAGGTGGTGCAGCAGGCCGCGGGCGAAGACGCAGACGGAGAGGTACGGCGCTCCGGCGGGCGGCAGGGTGCGGACCGCCCACCGGCCGTCGGCGTCGGTGGCGACCCGGCCGAAGCCGGTGAAGGTGACGCCGTCGCGTCCGGCGTGGCCGCCGGTGACGGGGTCCTTGCGGAGGGAGCCGGGGGCGCCCGTCCGGTCGCCGTCGGGGCCGGGCTGCCATATCTCCAGGAGCGCGTCGGGGACGGGGGCGCCGGCCCCGTCGTACACGTGCCCGTGGACGGTGAGGGTGTCCGGGTGCCCGGCGGGGGCGATGTCGGGGCCGCCGGGGAAGGGCAGCGCGTATCCGTAGAAGGGGCCGACGGTCTGGGCGGGTGTCGGGGGCACGGGGGCGGGCTTGCTGCTCATCGGCCTTCCTCGATCCAGGTCGCGGCGGGTCCGTCGAGGACGATGTCCCAGCGGTAGCCGAGGGCGTGTTCGGGGGTGGTGAGGTCGTGGTCGTAGGCGGCGACGAGCCGGGCGCGGGCGGTGTCGTCGGTGACCGACTGGAGGATGGGGTCGTAGGCGAAGAGCGGGTCGCCGGGGAAGTACATCTGGGTGACGAGCCGCTGGGTGAAGGCGCTGCCGAAGAGGGAGAAGTGGATGTGCGCGGGGCGCCAGGCGTTGGTGTGGTTGCGCCAGGGGTAGGCGCCGGGGCGGATCGTGGTGAAGCGGTACGTTCCCCGGTCGTCCGTCAGGCAGCGGCCGGCGCCGGTGAAGTGGGGGTCGAGCGGGGCCGGGTGCTGGTCCAGCTGGTGGGCGTAGCGGCCGGCGGCGTTGGCCTGCCAGACCTCGACGAGCTGGCCGCGCACGGGGCGGCCGTCGCGGTCGAGGATCCGGCCGGTGACGGTCATCCGCTCGCCGAGGGGTTCACCCGTGCCTCCCCGGGTGAGGTCGGCGTCGAGCGCGGTGACGTCGGTGGCGCCGAAGACCGGTCCGGTGAGTTCGACGGCCTCGGGGTCGTGGACGGCGACCGGGGGCCGGTGCGGGTGGCGGAGGGCGCTGCTGCGGTAGGGCGGGTAGTCGCGGGCGGGGTGGTGCCGGGTCTCGCCGACGCGGCGGTACTCCTCGCTCAGGGCGTGGATCTCCCGCGAGATGTCCTGCTGGGTGGGGGTCATGACGCTGTGTCCGCCTTCACGGGAGCCGCCGTCAGGCGGGCGAGGTCCTCGGGGGTGACGCCGGGGGCCGTCTCGACGAGCCGGAGTCCGTCCTCGGTGACGTCGAGGACGCCGAGGTCGGTGATGATCCGGTCGACGCAGCCCCGGCCGGTGAGGGGCAGGGAGCACTCCTCGACGATCTTGGGGGTGCCGTCCTTGGCGGTGTGCTCCATGAGGACGACGACCCGGCGGGCTCCGTGGACGAGGTCCATGGCGCCGCCCATGCCCTTGACCATGCGGCCGGGGATCATCCAGTTGGCGAGGTCGCCGCGGGCGGAGACCTGCATGGCGCCGAGGATCGCGGTGTCGATGTGGCCGCCGCGGATCATGCCGAAGGAGAGCGCGGAGTCGAAGAACGCGGCGCCGGGCAGGACGGTGACCGTCTCCTTGCCCGCGTTGATCAGGTCGGGGTCGACCTCGTCCTCGTACGGGTAGGGGCCGACGCCGAGGAGTCCGTTCTCGGAGTGGAGGACGACGTCGACGCCTTCGGGGAGGAAGTTCGGTACGCGGGTGGGCAGCCCGATGCCGAGGTTGACGTACGAACCGTCCGTCAGCTCGTGGGCCGCGCGGGCCGCCATCTCGTCCCTGGTCCAGCTCATCGGGTGCGTACCGTCCTTCGTTCGATGCCCTTGTCGGCGGCCTGCGCGGGGGTGAGCGCCAGGACCCGCTGGACGAAGACGCCCGGCAGGTGGATTTGGTCGGGGTCGAGCTCGCCGGGGTCGACGAGCTCCTCGACCTCGGCGACCGTGATCCGGCCGGCCATGGCGGCGAGCGGGTTGAAGTTCCGGGCGGCGCGGGCGAAGACGAGGTTGCCGTGGCGGTCGCCGCGGGCCGCGCGGACCAGGGCGAAGTCGGTGGTGATGCCGTGTTCGAGGACGTACGGGCGTCCGCCGTACGCGCGGGTCTCCTTGGGCGGGGAGGCGACGGCGACGCTGCCGTCCTCCGCGTACCGCCAGGGCAGTCCGCCGTCGGCTGCCTGGGTGCCGACGCCGGCCGGGGTGAAGAAGGCGGGGATGCCGCAGCCGCCGGCGCGGAGCCGTTCGGCCAGGGTGCCCTGGGGGGTGAGCTCCAGTTCGAGTTCGCCGCCGAGGTAGCGGCGGGCGAACTCCTTGTTGTCGCCGATGTAGGAGCCGGTGACGCGGCTGATCCGGCCGGCCGCGAGCAGGATGCCCAGGCCGCCGCCGTCGACGCCGCAGTTGTTGGAGACGACGGAGAGGTCTCCGGGGCCGTGGGCGTGCAGGGCGCGGATGAGCACGTCCGGTACGCCGCTCAGCCCGAAGCCTCCGACGGCGAGTGAGGCGCCGTCCTCGATGTCCGCCACCGCTTCGGCGGCACTGGCGACCACTTTGTCCATGTAACGACCCGTTTCACTCGGGATTGACGCTGCGGGTGTTCGCCTGCTGAACTTCAGTTCAGAATTTTGGCGGGGGTGAGTGTCCATCCGCGCCACGGGCCGTGTCAACGGCGCGGGTACGGTTTCCCCGCGCCACCGACACGGCCGGCCAGCCCACCACCGCACCGAGGAGTCCGGACGATGCCGCAGCCCCCCGAGGCCCCGGACGCACCCGAGGAGCTGGTCGGACCGCTCGCGCGCGGGCTCGACGTGCTCCGCGTCATGGCCGCGGGACCCGAGGTCCGCCACCGGCCCGGCGACCTCGCCCGGACGACCGGACTCGCCCGCTCCACGGTCGACCGGGTCGCGACGACGCTCGTACGGCTCGGCATCCTCAGGACCGAGGGCCGCGACCTGCTGCTCGCGCCGGGAGCCGCCGGGCTCGGCAACGCCTACCTGGCCTCCTGCGGGCTGCCCGAGCTCCTCGGGCCGCACGCCGTCGTCCTCGCCGACGCGCTGGACGAGTCGGTGTCCGTGGCCGTCCCCGACGGCGACGGCGTCCGCTTCCTCGCCCAGGCCACCCGCCGCCGGGCGATGGCGATCTCCTTCCGGACCGGGGACCTCCTGCCGGCCGAACGGTGCGCTCCCGGCGCGCTGTTCGCCGCGGGGTGGGACACGGCCGACGTCGAACGATGGCGGGCCCGGCGCGCGAAGGACCCGCTGGACACCGGCTTCCCCTCCGTACCGCCCCGGCCGGCGGCGCCCTCTTCCGAGGAGGCCGAGACCGCGTTCCTCGACCGGGTGCGCGAGGCCCGCGAGACCGGGTTCGCGGTGGACGACCAGCTGATCGAGCCGGGGCTGCTCGCCGTCGCCCTCCCCGTACGGGGACCGGACGGCGCGGTGGTCTGCGCGGTCAGCGTCGTCAGCCACACCAGCCGGCACAGCGCCGCGTCCCTCACGGAACAGGCCCTGCCGCCGCTCCGCCGCGCGGTCACCGCGATGGAGCGGGCCCTGGCGGAGCCGGAACCGGTGGAAGCCGCACCGGCCGGACCGGCCCCCGCCCCCGGGAGCGAGCTCAAGGAGGAGCTCGGCTCGGGGTTCCTCCAGTCGCTCGCGCGCGGACTCGACGTGCTGCGCGCCTTCGGTTCCGCACGGGGGCCGGCCCGGCTCTCCGAGCTCGCCCGGCTGACCGGTCTGCCCCGTGCGACCGCCCGCCGGTCAC
Source organism: Streptomyces tanashiensis (assembly GCF_014648895.1). Classification (GTDB taxonomy): domain Bacteria; phylum Actinomycetota; class Actinomycetes; order Streptomycetales; family Streptomycetaceae; genus Streptomyces; species Streptomyces tanashiensis. Next base: position 221,477 of record NZ_BMRZ01000004.1, on the reverse strand, counting down.
TGATCACCCTGCGCCATCTGGGGTACGTACGGGAGGAGCCCGACGGGTTCCTCGTACTCCCCCGGGTCCTGGAGCTCGGCTACGCCCGCCTCTCCGGCCTGAGCCTGCCGGAGATCGCCACCCCGCACCTCGTCGCCCTCGTGCTGCGCGTCCACGAGTCCGCCTCCGTCGCGGTGCTCGACGGGGACGACATCCGGTACGTCGCGCGGGTCGCCGGCACCCGCATCATGCACATCGACATCACGGTGGGCACCCGGCTCCCCGCGTACGCGACCTCCATGGGCCGCGTCCTGCTCGGAGCCCTGCCCGGGGCGGAACGCGCCGCGCGGCTCGGCCGGATCACGCCGGAGGCGCTCACCCCGCACACCGTGACGACCCACGAGGGGCTCGACGAGGCCGTGGCGAGGACCGCCGCGCGCGGCTACGGGTGGGTGGAACAGGAACTGGAGGAGGGGCTCCGCTCGCTCGCGGTGGCGGTCACGGACGGCACGGGCCGGGTGGTCGCCGCGGTCAACGTGGCGCTGCACGCGGGCCGGGCCACGCCGGAGGAGAGCCTGGCGGCCCTGCTGCCGCCGCTGCGCGAGACGGCGGCGCAGATCAGCGCGGACCTGTCCGCGGTGGGCCGCTTCTCCCGAGTGCCCTCCGTCTGACGGGCCCTCCGTCGTGGGCATGCGTTCCGCCGGGGCGATGGGGGTCCCCCTGCTCGAGCGAAGCCGAGAGCTCGGGGGGCACGACGGACGGCGCCTCCCCGGAGTCAGGGGCACCCTTTTCACGCGGTGGTGCGGGCCCGCCGCGTCCGGTTTCCTCGGACGGCCCGGTAGGCCAGGCCGAGGAGGAAGGCGTGGAGCAGCGCGGAGAGGGCCGGCACCGCGTAGACGTACGCCATCGCCGGGCCCGAGTCGCCGTCCCCGAAGTCGGGGAGGAGCATGAACAGGAGCATGCTCGTGGGCTCGGTGATCAGGAACAGCCAGACGGGCTCGAAGCCGGATCGCTCGATCGCCGGGGTGAACACCATCGGGAGCGCCGCCACGACCACCAGGCCGAGGTAGACCAGCGAGACGGGGTTGGCGAACGTGAGCCGGACGAGTGTGCGCAGGCGGCTGTCTCGCATGATCGATTCCTCCTGGGGCGGATCGGTTCCGCCGTGTCGACGAGGGTTCCATCGTGCGGCGGGGCGACCCCCGACACCTGAGTAGCGCTACTCAACTCACCCTGAGTGCCTGCGCGTTGCGGACCCCGGCAGGCGGGGACACCGCAGCGCGGGGCGCCCGCCGGCAACGGCGCGGTGTCAGGTCGCGGGTGGCGGGGGGCGGAGCGCCGCCACCGCCGCCAGCATCAGTTCGAGGGCGAACGGGTACCCGCTGTCGCGCATGTCGGCGGCCAGCAGGGGAAAGGTCGCGGCGATGTGCGGGTGGGTGTCGGACGACAGCCGGCCGTAGACCGCGTGCCAGACCTCCGCCTCCTTCTCCTGGGCGGCCGGCGGCAGGGCGAGCGCCGCGGCGTCCTGGGCCGCGAAGGCGAGGGCCTGGTCGACGAAGGCGTGGTAGATGCGGACGGCGAGGGCGTCCGGGAAGCCGGCGGACCGCAGGACGCCGAGGATCCGCTCGACGGCCCGGGTCTCGTACGGCCGCCCGGTGGTGCGGTGGGCCGCGAGGGCCGCCGCCTGCGGGTAGGCCTGGTAGCAGCCGTGGATGCGCAGCCCCAGGTCGCGGAGGTCCGCGCGCCAGTCGCCGGTGGCCTTCCAGCCCTCCTGCGCGCGGCCGATCATCTCGTCGGCGACGGCGAGGAGCAGGGCGTCCGTGTTCCGGAAGTAGCGGTAGAGGGCCGTGGGGTCGGCGCCGAGCGCGGCGCCCAGCCGCCGTACCGAGAGGGCTTCCGCGCCGTGCTGCGCGATCAGGCGCAGCGCGGTCTCGACGATGAGCCGCTCCGAGAGGACGGCGCCCTGCTTGGTGGGGCGGCGCCGCTGCCGGCTGCCTTCAGGGACCACACGTTCGGACATGGCCGGAACCTTACGTCAACGCCATTGACGTGTAAACGGCCCGCCCGCTTGCATGGCGCCCACCAACCGACACCACTTGTTCTGGAGCGCCCATGGCCACGGCCGATCTGGTCTTCACCCGCGGTCCCGTCTTCACGGCGGACCCGGCCCGCACCCGGGCGACCTCGCTCGCCGTCGTCGGCGAGCGGATCGCGGCCGTCGGCCACGACGAGGTGCGGGACCTCATCGGGCCCGGCACGGAGGTCGTGGACCTGACGGGGAAGCTGCTCCTTCCCGGGTTCCAGGACGCCCACATCCACGCGGTCTCGGGCGGCAAGGAGCTGGCCGAGTGCGATCTGACGGGCACGGTCGGCGTCCCGGACTACCTGCAGCGGATCCGGGAGTACGCGGACGCCCACCCGGAGCACACCTGGATCACCGGCGGCGGCTGGTCGATGGAGAGCTTCGAGGGCGGCATGCCCACCCGGCAGCTGCTCGACTCCGTCGTCCCCGACCGGCCGGTGCTGCTGTCGAACCGGGACCACCACGGCGCCTGGGCCAACTCCCGTGCGCTGGAGCTCGCCGGGCTCACCGCCGACAGCCCCGATCCGGCCGACGGCCGGATCGAGCGGGAGGCGGACGGGTCCCCCAGCGGAATGCTCCAGGAGGGCGCGATCGGTCTCGTCGCCCGGCTGGTTCCGCCGACCACCGCCGCGGACCGGCTCGCCGGTCTGCTGAGGGCCCAGAAGCTGCTGCACTCGCTGGGCATCACCGCCTGGCAGGACGCGCTGCTCGGTTCCTTCGGCGGGATGGCCGACCCCTCGGAGTCGTATCTGACGGCGGCGGGCGACGGTTCGCTGACCGCCCGGGTGACCGGGGCGCTGTGGTGGGACCGGGAGCGGGGAGCCGAGCAGATCCCCGAACTGGTGGCCCGGCGGGAGAAGTGCACCTCCGGCCGGTTCCGCGCCGGCTCGGTGAAGATCATGCAGGACGGCATCGCGGAGAACTTCACCGCCGCCATGACCACCCCGTACCTGGACGGCTGCGGCTGCGCCACCGGCAACAGCGGGCTGAGCTTCGTCGACCCGGAGGCGCTGCGCGGATACGTGACGGAGCTCGACGCCCTCGACTTCCAGGTCCACTTCCACGCCCTGGGCGACCGGGCCGTCCGGGAGGCCCTGGACGCGCTGGAGGCCGCGATCGCCGCCAACGGGCGCCGGGGCAACCGTCACCACCTGGCCCACCTCCAGGTCGTCCACCCCGACGACCTGGCCCGCTTCGCCGCGCTCGGCGCCATCGCGAACATCCAGCCGCTCTGGGCCGCGCACGAGCCGCAGATGGACGAGCTGACCATTCCGTTCCTCGGACCGGAGCGCGCCGCGTGGCAGTACCCGTTCGGCGATCTGGTCCGTGCCGGGGCCACCCTCGCCGCCGGCAGCGACTGGCCGGTCAGCAGCCCGGACCCGATCGCGGGCATCCACGTCGCCGTCAACCGCCGCGACCCCGAGGCCACCGACGACCGGGTCTTCTACGCCGAGCAGCGCCTCGACCTCACCACGGCGCTCGCCGCCTACACGGCGGGCACCGCGCACGTGAACGGTCTCGACGACACCGGCAGCCTGCGCCCCGGCCACCTCGCCGACCTGGTCGTCCTGGACCGCGACATCCTCACCGGCCCGCCGGAGGAGATCGCCGAGGCCCGGGTGGAGCGGACGTACGTCGGCGGGCAGCTGGTGCACGGGGCCTGACCGGCGCTACGCAGGAGGCCGCCTCACCGAAGAGGCCCGCACGTCGAGACGCGTCGGTACGAGTGTCCCGGCGGGCTCCCGGCGGCCGTGCTCCAGGACCTCGACGAGGTGCTCGACGCCGGCCTCCGCGACCGCCTCGGGCCGCAGGCTCAGCGTGGTCACCGGCGGCTCGGTGTGCAGGGCCGTGGCGTCCTCGCTGACCAGGACGACCAGCAGGTCGTCCGGGACCTCGTACCCGAGGCGGCGCGCCGCCTCCAGGACGAGGGGCGGGCTCGCCTCGGCCACGACGAGGAGGGCGTCCGGGCGGTCCCGGCCTTCCGGGGTCAGGGCGGTCTCGACGCCGCGCACCACCGGTCCGTTGCCGGGTTCCCCGACGCGTACCACCCGTTCCGGCAGGTCGTGGGCGGCGCACCACTCCCGGTGGGCGGCGAACACCTCGGTGTGGAAGCGGGTGGTGCTGTCCGGGACCACGAGGACGGGCCTGCGGGCCCCGTGCTCCCGCAGGTGGTCGAGGGCCTCGCGGACGGCGCCGCCCGCGTCGACGTCCACCCAGTAGGCCCCGGGCAGTCCCTCGACGGAACGGTCCGTGAAGACGGGGACGCCGGCGGCGAGGAGGCCTTCGACGACCGGGTCGTCGGCGACGGGGTCGGCGACGACCACGGCGTCGAGGGACAGGTCGGCCCACTCGCTCTGCAGGGAGCCGGCGGGCAGCAGCACCACGGCGTAGCCGCGGCGCAGGGCGGTGGCCGCGGTGGCGCCGGTCAGCCGGGCGAAGTACGGCGACTCGAGAAAGGTGGTCCAGGGAGTGGCGGCGAACTCGCCGACCACGTATCCGATCAGCCGGGCCCGTCCCGCGCGCAGATGGCGCGCGGTGGCGTTGGGCCGGTAGCCCATTCTGCGCGCGGTCTCACGGGCCTTCTCCCGCACCTCGGGGGAGAGCCTGCCGGTGCCGTTGAGCGCCGCCGAGACGGTCGTCTTGGACAGGCCCGCCTCGCGGGCCACGTCGACGAGGCGGACGCGCGGAAGGGGCGGCGAGGGCTGTCCGCCGTGCCGTGAAGCTTCGGTCATGGGGTGATGCTGCCACCCTCGTGAGCTCTGCAAAACCGTTCCCGCAAAGTCTTGTGCGGGAACGTTCCCGCACCAATACTCGCTCCATCCCCCCGAGCCCGTCACTACACCCGTAAAGGGGTGGGTCCCATGCGCATGCCCAGAGCCATCGCGCTTCTCGCCTGTACCGCCGCACTCGCGGCCACCACCGGCGCCTGTTCCGGCGCCACCAAGCCGCCCGCGGCCGGCGGCGGCACGAACTTCAAGGTCAGCCCGACCTCACCGCCCGCGCAGGGCCCGCTGGACTCCTTCACCTGGTCGCTGTACGCCGAGCCGTACACGCTCGACTACGCCCTCGCGTACGACTACCCGCCGAACACCGTCCTCGCCAACGTGTGCGAGCAGCTGCTGCGGGTCACCCCCGACATGAAGATCGTGCCCGGTCTCGCCGTGAAGTGGTCGCAGCCCGACCCGCGCACCCTCGTCTACACCCTGCGCCCCGGGGTGAAGTTCCACGACGGCACCACCATGACCGCCGACGACGTGGTCGCCTCGCTCAAGCGCCAGATGGACCCGAAGACCGGCTCCCCCTGGGGCTCCTCCTTCAAGACCGTCGACTCCATCGAGAAGTCCGGCCCCCTGGAGGTGACGATCCGCCTCGGCAAGGCCGACGTCCTCTTCCACGAGCTGATGGCCGCCTCCCCCGGCACCGTCGTCAGCGCGGCCTCGCTGACGAAGGAGGGCAAGGACTACGGCACCCCGAAGGGCCGGCTGAACTGCACCGGCCCGTACGCCCTCGACTCCTGGGCCCAGGGCGACAGCATCACCCTCAAGAAGCACACCGGCTACTGGGACAAGACGCTCGCCCCCAAGTCCGAGAAGGTGAAGTTCACCTTCGTCGAGGACGCCGCGGCCCGCTCCAACGCGCTCCTCTCCGGCGCCGCCGACGGCGGCTACCTGGTCCCGTCGTCCTCCTTCGCCCAGCTGCGCTCCAGCGGCAAGGGCACGCTCCTCTTCGGCCCCAACACGGCCGCCGCCGACCTCGCGGTCCTCGACTTCCACGGACCGCTCGGCAACCTCAAGGTCCGCCAGGCCCTGTCGATGGCCCTCGACCGGAAGAACATCATCAAGGCCGCGGCCGGCGGCGTCGGCGTCCCCGCCAAGGCCCCCGCCGCGCGCGGAGCCTGGGCGCTGGCCCCGGAGAAGACCGCGGAGCTCTTCGACACGCAGCCCGAGCCGGTGTACGACGTCGCGGCCGCGAAGAAGCTCGTCCAGGAGGCCCACGCGACCGGCCGGACGATCACCATCGTCACCAGCTCGCTCGCACCGGAGATCAGCGTGGTCGCCAACGCCGTCCAGGACGCCGGCCGCCGGATCGGGCTCGACGTCAAGCTGAAGCCCGTCTCCCCCGACGCGTACAGCAGCATCTTCGTCGACCCGGACGCCCGCGAGGGCCTCGACCTGGTCATCACCAACGGCTACGACAACACGCCCGACCCGCTGGAGTTCTACCAGTACCTGCGCACCGGCGACTTCGGGAACTACGGCCGCTGGTCCAACGCCGAGTACGACGTCGCCTTCGACCGGGCCAACTCCGAGCCCGATCCCGCCAAGCGCGCCGAACTCACCGCGAAGCTCCAGAAGATCGCGATGGACGAGCTGCCGATCATCCCCGTGTACGAGGCGCCCTACTCGGTCTTCCTCGGCAAGCGGATCACCGGCGCCCCCACCGGCATCTCCCAGCTCTACTTCCCGTGGGCCGCGACGATCGGGGCCTCCCAGCGATGACGCGCTATCTCGTCGGACGGCTCCTCGGCCTGGCGGCGGTGCTGTTCGTGACCTCCCTCGTGGTCTTCGGCTCCGTCCATCTGGCCCCCGGCGACCCGGTGTCGTTCCTCCTGCACGGCCGCCCCGCGACCCCCGCGGCCGTGGCGGCCCTGCGGGCGGAGCACCACCTCGACGACCCGCTGGTCACGCAGTACGCGAAGTGGCTCGGCGGCGTCCTGAGCGGCGACTTCGGCCGCTCGGCCCAGTACCACCAGGACGTGGCCGCCCTCATCGGCTCCCGGCTGCCCGGCACCGCCCTGCTCGTCGGCTACGCCGCGGTGCTCGTCGCGGTCCTCGGGGTCGCGGCCGGCATCCTCGGCGCGCTGCGCCCCGGCCTTCCGGACCGGGTGGTGCTCATCGGCACCGGAGTCGCCACCGCCACGCCCTCGTTCGTGACGGCCATCGCGCTCGTCTCGCTCTTCTCCGTCCAGCTCGGCTGGTTCCCGGGACCGGGCGGCGGCACCCCGGCGGGCCTCTCCGACCGGCTCCACCAGCTGACCCTGCCGGCCTTCGCCCTGGCGCTGTCCTTCGCGGGACTCCTCGCCCGGGTGACCCGCTCGGCCATGCTCGACGAACTGGGGCGCGAGCACGTCGAGGTGGCGCGGGCCCGGGGCGTCGCCGGCCGGTCCGTGGTCCGCCGCCACGTGCTGCGCAACGCGCTCGGTCCCGTCGTCACCGTCGGCGGCACCATGCTCGCGGGCCTCCTCATCTCCACCTCGATCGTCGAGACCGCCTTCGACGTCCCGGGGCTCGGCTCGCTGCTCGTGCAGTCGGTCACCGCGAAGGACTTCGCCGTCGTGCAGGCGATCACCCTGCTCAGCGTGGCGGCCTTCGTCCTCGTCAACCTCGTCGTCGACCTCCTCGCCCCGCTCATCGACCCCCGTCTCTCCCTCGGGGAAGGCTCCTCATGACCTCCACCACCTCCGCGCCGCCGTACCGCAGGCCGGGGCTGCGCGTCCTGCGCCTCTTCGGCCAGGGACCGCTCTTCGCGGTCTCGGTCGCGGTGCTCGCCCTGCTCGTCCTGGTCGCCCTGCTGGCGCCCGTCCTCGCCCCGTACGACCCCGAGGCGCTCGACCTGTCGGCGAGTCTCGTCGGCACCACCGGCGACCATCTGCTCGGCACGGACCAGTCGGGCCGGGACATCCTGTCCCGGCTGCTCCACGGCGCCCGCACCGGGCTCCTCGGGCCGCTGCTCGTCGTCGGCGTCTCCACCCTGCTCGGCACCCTGCTCGGTGTGGTGGCGGCCTGGCGCGGCGGCTGGGTGGACACGATGCTCTCCCGTTCCATGGACCTCGTCTTCGCGATCCCGGGCCTGCTGCTCGCGATCCTGCTCGTGTCGGTCGTCGGCTCGGGTCTGACGGCGCCCGTGATCGCCATGTCGGTCGCCTACACCCCGTACGTGGGCCGGCTCGTCCGGGGCATCGCCCGCCAGGAGAAGGCCCGGCCGTACATCGAGGCCTACCGGGTGCAGGGCTGGTCCGGCTGGACGGTCTGCGTGCGCCATCTGCTGCCCAACATCGCGCCGACGGTCTTCGCGCAGTCCGCGATGAACTTCGGGTACGCCCTGATGGACCTGGCGGCGCTGTCCTTCCTCGGCTTCGGGGTGCAGCCGCCGGCCGCCGACTGGGGCGCCATGATCAACGAGGGGCAGGCGGCCGTCCTGCAGGGGGCGATGCTGCCGGCCCTCGCGCCCTCCGCGTGCATCGTGCTCGCCGTGGTGGCGTTCGGCATCGTCGGCGAGGGACTCGCCGACCGGATCGCGAAGCGGGAACGGTGAACACGATGAGTACGGTGCCGGGAGCACGCCTTCCGAAGACCGCGCCGGTCCTGGAGATCGAGGGCCTCGGCGTCCGCCTGGCCGGTGACCGGGCCGCCCGCCCGATCCTGGACGGGGTGAGCCTGACCGTGCGGCCCGGGGAGACGGTGGGCCTGGTCGGCGAGTCCGGCTCCGGCAAGTCCGTGGCCTGCCGCAGCGTCCTCGGGCTGCTGCCCGCGGGTGCACGCACCGAGGGAGAGGTCCGGGTCGCCGGGCGCGACGTCCTCGCGATGAACCGCGCCGAGCTGACCGGGCTGCGCGCCCGGCAGGTGTCGATGGTCTTCCAGGACCCGCGCGCCTCCGTCAACCCGCTGCGGCGGGTGGGCGACTTCCTCACCGAGGGGCTGCGCGCGGCCGGGACGCCCGCCGCCCAGGCGACCGCCCGCGCCGAGGAACTCCTCGACGCGGTCGGCATCCGCGACCCGCGCGGCGCCCTGCGCCGCCATCCGCACCAGTTCTCCGGCGGCATGCTCCAGCGGGTCGTCATCGCGGCGGCCCTGGCGAGCGAGCCGGACCTCCTGGTCGCCGACGAGCCGACGACCGCGCTCGACGTCACCACCCAGGCGGAGGTCATCTCCCTGCTGGCCCGGCTGCGGGCCGAACGGGGCACGGGCATGCTGTTCGTCACCCACGACCTCGAACTGGCCGCGGCCATCTGCGACCGGGTGTACGTCATGTACGCGGGCCGGATCGTGGAGACCCGGTCCACGGACGACCTGTTCGACCGGCCCCGGCACCCCTACACGGCGGGCCTGCTCGCGTGCACGCCGCGCATCGAACCCGGCGCGCCGGCCCCCCGGCCCATCCCGGGCCGACCCGTCTCCCTCGCGGAGGCGCCGCCCGGCTGCTCCTTCGCCGCGCGCTGCGCCCACGCGCTGCCGCGCTGCGCCGAGGAGAAGCCCGCGCTCGCCCGCCACGGAGAGGGGCTCGCCGCCTGCCACCGTGCCGAAGAAGGGATCACCCTGTGACCGTCGCACCCGAGGAAGGCCTGGTCGTCGAGGGCCTGCGCAAGCGGTACGGGGACCACACCGCGGTGGACGGCGTGTCCTTCGCGCTGGCGCCCGGATCCTCCCTCGCCCTCGTCGGGGAGTCCGGCAGCGGCAAGACGACCACGGTCCGGATGCTCGTCGGTCTGGAGCGCCCGGACGGCGGCACGGTCCGCCTCGACGGCCGGGACCGCTCCACGCGGCCCCGGGGCCGGGCCGAACGGCTCGCCAGGGCCCGGGAGATCCAGATGGTCTTCCAGGACCCGTATCTGTCGCTCGACCCCCGGGTGACCGTCTCGGGCTGCCTCGACGAGGTCCTGCGGCTCCACACCGGCCTCGACCAGGGCGCTCGCCGGACCCGGGTCGCCGAGCTCCTCGACCAGGTCGGTCTCGGCGCGCGCGAGGCCTCGGCCCTCCCCCGGGGCCTCTCCGGCGGGCAGCGCCAGCGCGTGGCGATCGCCCGGGCCCTCGCCGTGGAGCCCCGGGTCCTCGTCCTCGACGAGGCGGTCGCCGCGCTCGACGTGTCGATCCAGGCCCAGATCCTCGAACTGCTCGCCACGATCCGCCGCGAGTCGGGCATCGGCTACCTCTTCGTCACCCACGACCTCGCGGTGGTCCGGCACATCGCGGACGAGGTCCTGGTGCTGAAATCCGGCCAGGTCGTGGAGACGGGCCCGACCGCGCGGGTCCTGGAAGCACCGGAACACCCCTACACCCGGCTCCTCCTGGATTCCGTGCCCCGACGCGGTCGGCGCCCGGCCGACCGGTGAGCCGGGGGGGTGGTGACGGGCTCGTCACGAGTCGGGCCCGCCACCACCGCCGTACCGTCTCGGGATGGCCGGTGATCCATCCCACTGCTCGGCATTCCGACGCTGGAGGAGAACGGCAGGACCGGCTGCGCGACTGGGACCGCACCCCCGGCCTCGGCGCCGGAACGGTCGCCGACGTGAACGAGCCCGCGCGGCGTCGCCGAGCGGCGCGCTTCTCGTAGTCGGGGCCGTACGGCCCGGGGCGGGGCGCGCCGCCCTCCCCGGGCCACGCGGCGGACCCTCCCGGCGGTTCAGGCCTCAAGCCGGGCGAGGACCGCGCGCATCGTCCGTTCCACGACCGCCCGGGACTCGTCGGTGGGATCGACGAGTTCGAAGCTGTGGTGGGCGAGCGGCGCGTCCACGACCTCGACGTCGGCCCCGCGTTCCTTCGCGGCCGTCAGGAACGCCTCGACGGTCGCCGTGAAGACCGGGTGCTCCTGGCCGGCGCGGGTCAGGACGACCGGCGGCCCGTCCGCCGTGCCCACGGTGGCGACGGGGCGGAAGCGGGCCTCCACCGACTCCCAGCCGGGCAGCGGCGCCAGGGCGGGATAGTTCGCCGCGACGCAGCGCAGCCACGGCGGGGGCGCGGCGAGCCAGTCCGCCGCCAGGAGCCCGCCGGTGGAGAAGAACCAGAGGGCGATCCGGTCCCCGTCGACGCGCGGATCGGCGCGGACCAGCTCGACGGCCTCGGCGATGTCAGCGGCGGCGCGGGCGTAGTCGGCGAGGCCGTGGAGCCGGTGGTCCACGGTGACTCCGACGACGCCCATGCCCGCCGCGTAGCGGCCGTATCCCAGGAAGAACGGCATGTCCCGTGGGGTGGGCGTCCGGTCGGGCTCGATCGGGCCGCCGTGGACGAAGACCACCGCGGGCCGGGGTCCGTCGGCGTCCGGGAGGTGGAGGTCGACCCGTCCGACGCGGTCGCGCGGCCGCTCGGGCACGTCGATGAGGAAGGGCAGGAGGTGGGACGGCTGCTCGTGCGCGTGCTCGGGCGCGGTCACCCGGTGGCCCTCGCCGGCGGCCGCGCGGAGCAGCACCTCGGCCAGTTCCCCGGGTGCGGAGAGCATCGGCCAGTGTCCGGTGGCGAGTTCGAAGAAGCGGAACCGGTCCTCGGTGAGCACCCGGAACTGGGGCGGGCCCGACGCCACGGCCATCTCGACCATGGCGATGCTCTGCCCGTTGGCGGCGCACAGGATCCCGGTGAGGGACAGGGCGGACACGGCGCCGGTCAGGCGGAGCGGTTCGGTGAGCGTGCCGGCCGGCTGGGGCGCGGCCTCGTGCTCCAGCCGGGCGAGGGCCTCGGCGGGGATCCCCTCGACGCTGCCCCACCGCGACCAGGTGCCCGGCGCGGGCGGCGGGACCCATGCGTCGGGTCGCGCGGCGAGCGCCTCGCGGACCTCCGGATCGGGTACGGCGCGGACGGCCGTCCCGCCGTCCTCCGGAGGTCCCGTGTCGACGGAGACGATCCGCGCGACGCGTCCGGCCCTCCGGTCGGCGGCGCCGAACAGCGGGTACAGGCCGTATCCGTGCCCGACGAGGACCACCTCGGTCGCCGTGATCCCGTCGAGGACGTCGACCAGGTCCTCGATGTGGGTCTCCAGGCCGGTCCCGGGCCCGGCCTCGGCGCGGCGGTCCCCCATCCCGGTCAGGGTCACCGGGTACGCCTCCGCGCCCGCGGCGCGCAGCCGGGCGGCGGTCTCCTCCCACACCCAGCCACCGGTGAAGGTGTCCGACACCAGCACGAACGCTGTCATGACCGTCTCCTCGTCACTTCTGGGGGATGTCCCGCGGTCACGCTAGGAACTCCCCCTGCGGGAGATTCAAGGACCGTGTCGAAGCGGCCCGGCCGGACGTCAGAATGGGTGGGTCCGACGGCGATCGGACCCGGTGAGAACGCGAAGAGCGGAAAGAGGTTCACCTCGTGGTGTCCGACGGGCTGTGGAGCATCGGGGAGCTGGCCGCGCGGGCGGGGGTGACCGTCAAGACCGTGCGGTTCTACTCCGATCGCGGTCTGCTGCCCGAGGCGGGCCGCAGCTCCGGTGGGCATCGCCGGTACGGGGCCGAGGCTCTCGACCGGCTGCGGTTCATCCGGTCCCTGCGCTCCCTCGATCTGCCGGTGCCCGAGGTGGAGCGGGTGCTGGAGAGCGACGGGGCCGACGACACGCTGGAGGAGGCCGTCGCCGGGCAGTTGCGGGACGTGGGCTCCCAACTGGTCGCGCTGCGCTGGAAGGAGGCCTCGCTGAAGCTGCTCCGGGACTGCGCCGCCGGGGAGCGCGCGGAGCGGCTGCGTCTGCTCGGTGCGCTGCCCGCCCCTCCCGACACGGACGCCCTGGCCCGGTTCTGGCGGCGCGCTCTGCCGGCGCGGCTGCCGCGGCCGGTGGTGTCCATGGTCCTCGACGCGGTGGTGCCGCGGCCTCCGGACGAGCCGGACCCCGACCAGGTGCTGGCCTTCGCCCGGCTGCACGCGCTGGTCACCGACCCGCGCCTCGAACGGCCGGGGTTCCGTCCCTCGCCCCCGCTCCCGGACGGCGAGTACCGTCCGGCCCTGCTGTACGAGGGACTCGCCGAGGCCTACGGGCTGGCCTCGGCCGCGGTGCGGGCGGGGCGGGCGCCGCAGGACGGCGGGGCCCTGGACTGTTTCGTCTCCGCCTACGCCCACGCGCGCGGAGAGCCGGACACGCCGGCCTTCCGCCGCCGGCTCGTCGCTCTGCTCGCCCTGGACGACAGCCCCGTGCTCCCCCGGTACTGGAAGCTCGCCGCGGGCCTGTTCGCCCCGGACGAGCCGGTCCTCGGCCTCCTGCACCATCACCTCTCGGTGGCCCTCCGGACCGAGGTGCACGGCCCGGCCGCCTGACGTCTCCCACATGGTGGGCGGCCCGCCGTCCACCTGCTGGGCGCCGGGGTGGCGGATCTCGCCGCCGCCCGGACGTCGCCGCAGGTCAGAGGCGTACGGAGGGTGTGTCAGGTGGCGCAATACTGCGGCAACACCACCGGGGCCCGTCCGCCGCTACGTTCCGTGCCATGCCCGCCGAATCCGCTCCCGCCGCCCGTCCCGTCGCCGCCGCCCGCCGCCGGCGGCTGCGCTCGGACCGGGCGCGGCAGCTCGCCGATCTGCTGCGCCACCAGATCCTGGCGGGTGGCTTCCCCGGCGGGGTCCTCCCCTTGGAGGACGTCATCGCGGCCGACTACCGGGCCAGCCGCAACACCGTCCGCCAGGCCCTGGACCTGCTGCGCGGCGAGCAGTTGGTCGACCGGCAGCCGGGGGTCGGGACGGTGGTGGTCTGCGAGAAGTACCCGCACGGCCTGGACCGGCTCCAGGGGCTCGCCGAGACCCTGCACGAGCACGGCAGGGTCACCAACGAGGTCCGGACGATGGGCCCGGTCGGCGCCCCCGGTCCGGTGGCCCACCGTCTCGGCCTGCCCGAGCACACGGACGTGCTCTGCATCGAGCGGTTGCGGCGCCTGAACGGGCTGCCGCTCTCACTGGACCTGTCGTACCTCCCGATGGACATCGGGGGTGAGCTCCTCGGCTGCGACCTGGAGAACACGGATGTGTTCCGGCTCCTGGAGCAGCTGACCGGCGGTCCGCTCGGGCACGCCGAGATCACCCTGGAGGCCGTCAACGCCGACGCGCACTCCGCCGCCGTCCTCCAGGCGCCGCGCGGCGCCGCCGTCCTGATGCTGGAGCGGCTGACCTGTCTGCCCGACGGGCGGCCGGTGGACCTGGAGTTCATCCGGTTCCGCGGCGACCGCATCACCATGAGCGGCGTGCTCCGCCGCTCCCTCTGACCCCGTCGGCTCCCCCGTACACCCCCTTTCCTGGAGACAGCCATGCCTGTGGTCCCCCAGCGCGGCGACGTGCCCGTGACCGTCGACGAGTCGAAGTGCATCGACGGCTGCACGCTCTGCGTCGACATGTGTCCGCTCGACTCGCTCGCGATCCGCGAGGAGGACGGCAAGGCCTACATGCACGTGGACGAGTGCTGGTACTGCGGCCCGTGCGCCGCCCGCTGTCCCACCGGCGCGGTGACCGTCAACATGCCCTACCTGCTCCGGTGAAAGGCCGAACTCCCATGCAGTCGCACAGACTCGCCCTGACCCTCCCCCTCGCCCTGCTGCTTCCGCTCGCCACCGCCTGCGGGAGTGACGGGGCGGGCGGCTCCACCGACGGGAAGACGGTCACGGTGACCGTCGGCTACCAGTCGAAGACCATCAACACCGTCACCGCCGGCACCCTGCTGCGCTCCCTCGGCTACTTCGAGGAGGAGCTCGCGCAGCGCGGCGGGAAGGACGGTGTCACCTACAAGGTCGTGTGGCAGGACTACGCGACCGGCGCACCGATCACCGCGCAGATGACCGCGGGGAAGATCGACATCGGTTCGATGGGCGACTTCCCGCTGCTCATCAACGCGGCGCGCGGCAAGCAGCTCAAGGAGCCGACGCGGCTGGTCGCGGTGACCGGGTACAACCTGCGCGGCGGCCTCAACACCGTCGTCACCGCGCCCGGTTCACCGCTGCGGACGCTGAAGGACCTCAAGGGCCGAAAGGTGTCCACGAGCGTCGGCTCGGCCGCCGACGGCACGCTCGTCCGGGCCCTGCGGCGAGCCGGACTGGACCCCGCGAAGGACGTCCGGAAGGTCAACCAGCAGCCGAGCGTGGGTGCTTCGGCGCTGGCGGCGGGCACAGCCGACGCGCTCTCCCAATTCGTCGCCTGGCCCGGTCTGCTCGCCTTCCAGGGCCGGGCGACCGCGCTGTACGACGGCGCCGAGCTGAACCTGCCGACCTTCCACGGGGTCACCGTCCGCGAGCGGTTCGCGAAGGAACGCCCGGAGGTCCTCGACGCGTTCCTGCGCGCGCAGCGGCGGGCCACGGACGAGCTGCGCACGCGGCCGGTGGCCTCGGCCGAGTCGGTGGCGAAGGAGACCGGACTGCCCGCCGAGGTGGTCTACCTCTACAACGGCGCCCAGGGCATCGCCACCTTCGACCCGGAGCTCCGCGCCGAGCTGGTCGCCGCGCTCAAGGAGGACGTGCCGGTCCTGAAGGAGGCGGGCCTGGTGAAGGACGTCGACGTGGACGCCTTCGTCGACGCGGCTCCGCTGCGGCGGGCGGTGCCGGGCGCCGCGTACCCGAGGGCGGGCGCCGCCAGGTCCGAGCTCTGGCTGAAGGGGCAGGACGCGACCCGTGCCTTCGACAGCCCGAAGGCCCTCCTCAAGGCGGTCAAGGGGGCCGCGGTCCGGGCCGCGTACGTGCCGGACGCGGTGACCGGGACGCTCTGGTTCGCGGACCGCGCCGTCTGGGTCGAGGACGCCGGCGAGTGGCGCGCCTTCGTGACCCGGGAGGGCGCGGAGCGGTACGTCTCCGGGCACGCCGGCTCCCGGATCCTTGCGTACGCGGACGCCGTGAGGCTGGTCTCGTGAGCCTCGGCCGCCGCCTGGTCCGGGTGGCCTCTCCGCTCGCGGCGCTCGGCGTCTGGCAGCTGCTGACGTCCCTGGACGTCAACCTGTGGCTGCGGTTCGAGCAGTTCCCCACGGTCGTCGAGGTGGCCTCCGCCCTCGCCGACCGGATCGGCACCGAGGCGTACTGGCAGGACCTCGGCCACAGTCTGCGCCGGATCGCGCTGGGCTTCCTCCTCGCGGCCGTCCTCGGGGTGGCCGCCGGGACGGCCGTGGCCCGGTCCCGGTGGGCCGCCGACGTCCTGGGCCCGCTGGTGGAGGTCGTGCGGCCGATCCCCGCCATCGCCCTGGTGCCGGTCGCGATCCTGCTGCTCCCCACCAACGAGCAGGGGATCGTCTTCATCACCTGCGCCGCCGCCCTCTTCCCCGTCCTCGTGTCCACCCGGCACGCGGTGCGGGCGCTGGACCCGGCGTGGGAGGAGGCCGTGCTCACCCTGGGCGGTGGCCGGGCCCGGGTGCTGTTCTCGGTGGTCCTCCCGGGCTCCCTGCCGGGCATCTTCGGCGGCCTGTCGGTGGGCATCGGCGTCGCCTGGATCTGTGTGATCTCGGCCGAGATGATCTCCGGCGAGTACGGGGTGGGCTACCGCACCTGGCAGGACTACACGGTCGTCGACTACCCGGGGGTCTTCGTCGGCATGGCCACCATCGGCGTCCTGGGCCGGCTCACCTCCACCGCGGTCGAGGCGCTCGGGCGCCGGGTCACCGCCTGGCTGCCGCGCCCCGCCGAGCGCGGCACGGACGTCCCCTCCCGCGCACCGGGCTCCCCCGCGGACGCCGCCCCCACCCGTACCGCCGTCGTCGTCCCCGTACCCGAGAAGGAGCCGGTGCCATGAGCGCTGCCGTGAGCCCGCCGACCGCCGCCCCGCCGACCGGCGCGGAACTCGCCCTGCACGGCGCCCGGCTCGGCCACCCGGACGGCGCCGCCGTCTCCGGGCCCGTCGCGCTGCGAATCGCGCCCGGTGAACTCCTGACCGTGGTCGGCCCCTCCGGCTGCGGGAAGACGACCCTGCTCCGGACGCTCGCCGGGCTGCTGCCCCCGCTGGAGGGGCGGGTCACCCAGGACGGGGAGCCGGTCCGGCGGCCCGGCGCCGACCGGGCGCTCGTCTTCCAGCACGACGCCCTGCTGCCCTGGCGGTCGGTCCGCGCCAATGTGGAACTGCCGCTCGCGATCCGCCGCGTCCCCCGCGCCGTGCGGCGCGCCACGGCGGAGGAGTGGCTGGAGCGGGTCGGGCTCGCCGGGCACGCCCACAAGCTGCCGGGCCGGCTGTCCGGCGGGCAGCGGCAGCGCGTCCAGCTGGCCCGCGCGCTCGCCGGACGGCCCCGGGCGGTCCTGATGGACGAGCCGTTCGGCGCGCTCGACGCGACCACCCGCGCCGGGATGCAGGACCTGCTCGTCGAGATCCTGCGCGGCACCGGCGCGACCGTCGTCTTCGTCACGCACGACGTGGACGAGGCCCTCCATCTCGGCGACCGGGTCGCCCTGTTCGCGTCCGGCGAGGTCCTGGACGTGCCGCACCCGCGCGCGCGGGACGCCCGGCACCTCCCGGCGACGGAGGCGCTGCGCCGCCACGTCCTCGACTCCCTCTGAAAGCCCTCCGAAAGGCACCCTGTGGACACCCCCCTGACCGTCCCCGACCTCTCCGCGGCGACCGAGCTCTCCTGCGATGTGCTCGTCATCGGCGGCGGCACCGCCGGCACGATGGCGGCGCTGACCGCCGCCGAGCGCGGGGCGGACGTCCTGCTCCTGGAGAAGGCGCACGTCCGCCACTCCGGCGCCCTGGCCATGGGCATGGACGGCGTCAACAACGCGGTGGTGCCCGGCCGGGCCGAGCCCGACGACTACGTCGCCGAGATCACCCGCGCGAACGACGGCCTCGTCGACCAGTCCACCGTCCGGCAGACGGCGACCCGCGGCTTCGCGATGGTCCGGCGCCTGGAGTCGTACGGGGTGAAGTTCGAGAAGGACGAGCACGGGGAGTACGCGGTCCGGCAGGTGCACCGCTCCGGCTCCTACGTGCTGCCGATGCCCGAGGGCAAGGACGTGAAGAAGGTCCTCTACCGGCAGCTGCGGCGGCGCGAGATGAGGGAGCGGATCCGGATCGAGAACCGGGTCATGCCGGTCCGGGTGCTCACCCACCCGGACGACGGCCGGGCCGTCGGCGCGGCCGGGTTCCACACCCGCACCGGGGAGTTCGTCGTCGTCCGCGCGGGGGCCGTCGTCCTCGCCACCGGCCCCTGCGGTCGGCTCGGCCTGCCCGCCTCCGGCTACCTCTACGGGACGTACGAGAACCCGACGAACGCCGGCGACGGCTACGCGATGGCGTACCACGCGGGCGCGGCGCTCACCGGCATCGAGTGCTTCCAGATCAACCCCCTCATCAAGGACTACAACGGACCGGCCTGCGCCTACGTCGCCAACCCCTTCGGCGGGTACCAGGTGAACCGGCACGGCGAGCGGTTCGTCGAGTCCGACTACTGGTCGGGGCAGATGATGGCCGAGTTCGCGGCCGAACTCGCCTCGGACCGGGGCCCGGTGTACCTGAAGCTGAGCCATCTCCCCGAGGAGACGATCGGCGCCGTCGAGTCGATCCTGCACACCACCGAGCGGCCCACCCGCGGCACGTTCCACGAGAACCGGGGGCACGACTACCGGACCCACGACATCGAGATGCACATCTCGGAGATCGGCCTGTGCGGGGGCCATTCGGCCTCCGGGGTACGGGTCGACGACCACGCCCGCACGACCGTGCCCCGGCTGTACGCGGCCGGCGACCTGGCCTCCGTACCGCACAACTACATGATCGGGGCCT
The DNA here is from genome assembly GCF_014648895.1 of Streptomyces tanashiensis. Classification (GTDB taxonomy): domain Bacteria; phylum Actinomycetota; class Actinomycetes; order Streptomycetales; family Streptomycetaceae; genus Streptomyces; species Streptomyces tanashiensis. Next base: position 203,006 of record NZ_BMRZ01000004.1, on the reverse strand, counting down.
TCGTCTTCGGCGACCTGGCCGGCGAGGACGCGTCACAGTACCGGGCGTACGACGGCGTGCTGGACCAGGAGCAGATCGCCGCCGCGCACGAGCTCGTCTACCGGCCGCTGCGGAACCCGGACGGTCCGCCGCAGCCCCAGGTCGAGTACAAGCTGCGCCGGTTCGTCAACGACTACGTGGCCCCGCCGAAGACGGGCGCGAAACTCTCCCTGGCCGTGGAGGCGTTCGACCGGATGTCGGCGGAGATCGCCGGGATGGGGGCGCGCACGGCCCACGAACTGATGCGGTGCGCGGAGGTGTCGTTCATCCGGGACTGCGCCGAGATGGCGGCGCGGGCCTCGCTCGCCCGGACGGAGTCGCGCTGGGGCCTCTACCACGAGCGGCTCGACCACCCCGAGCGGGACGACACGGGCTGGCTGCACCATCTGGACCTGCGCAAGTCTCCGTCCGGGGCGATGGAGTTCACGGCGCGGCCGGTCGAACCGTACCTCGTGCCGGTGCCGGAGTTCGCCCCGCCCGGCGGCCCCGAGCGGCACCTGGGCGAGGTGGCGCTCGTGCCGGTGGCCACGGCCGGAGCGCGGGACGCGGCCCCGGCGGCCGTGGTTCCCCGTCCGGCCGCCTCCGGCTCGCCCGCCGGGGTCCCCGCGCCCACCGGACCCCACCCCCGGCTGCTCCGGCTGCTCGCGCTCGTCGAGGACTCCCCCGACCTGGAGGCCCTCGGCCCCTACCTGGACGACGCCGATCCGTCCGTGCGGGCCGCCGCCGTCACCGCGCTCGGGGAGACCGCGCCCGCCGGCGTCGGTCCCGTGCTCGCCGCACGGCTGCGAGACGGAGCGGCGCCGGTCCGGGCCGCCGCCGCGGCCGCCCTGCGGGAGCTCGTCGAGGTCCTCCCCGCCGAACCCGCGCTCGGGGAAGGGCTCCGGGAGGCCCTCGGCGTGCCCGATCCGGCCGTGCGCGCCGCCGCGCTCGACGTCCTGCGGGCCCTGCGCCTCGGGGACGCCCCGCTCTACGCGGGAGCGCTCGGCGACGCCGCCGTGGAGGTGCGCGTCCAGGCCGTACGGGCCCTGGTCTCGGTGGACGCGGTCACCGAGCTCGGGCGGGCCGCCGCCGACCCGGCACGCGAGGTCCGGGTCGCGGTGGCCCGTGGACTCGCGGCCGTACGGGCTCCCGCGCCGGAGCCGCTGGCGCCGCTGCTCGACGACCCCGACCCCCTGGTGAGGGGCGCGGCCCTGGCCGCGCTCGCGGGCACCGGCTGCCCTCCGTCGTACGCGGCGGGGGCGGGCGCGGCGCTCGGCGACGGCGCCTGGCAGGTGCGGTCCGGGGCGGCCACCGCGCTCCGGGCGGCCCCGCCGGGCCTCGCGGTCCCCGCGCTGGCGGGGGCGCTCGCCGATCCGAACGCGGACGTGCGCAAGGCCGCCGTCCTGTCGCTCCTGGCCCACCGGGCCGAACCGGCCGCACGCGCCGCGCTCGCCGGGGCGGCCGACGACCCGGACGCCGACGTCCGGGCCTACGCCTCCCGCGCGGGTCGCTGACCCGCTGCCGTGTGCAGGTGCTGGGCACGCGGCCGGGCGGGCGAGGCGGGGAGGGTCCCGCTGAGGGCGAAGCCGCCGGCGAGGGCGGTCCGGCACGACCCCTCGTTCCCGACGGCGTGCACGAGCTCCAGGGTGCGCCCGACGAACGGGCTGTCGGGGCCCGCCGCCCATCCGGCGGCGAGGACCAGGGCCCGGGACGCGATCCGGCGCCCGCGCGCCTCGGGGGCGGTCCAGTAGCCGGCCCGTACGGGTGCGGCGGGGGTGGCGGGGGACGGCTGCGCCCCCGGCTCGGTGCCCGCGCTCGGCTCCGTGGCCGTGAGGGCGACGTGGCCGACGGGGGCCTGGAGAGCGGGGAGGTCCTCGACGACGGCGAACGCCGCCCTCGTGCCGGCCGCCCATCCCCGGTGCTGGGCGTCGACCCAGGCGCGGGCCTGCTCGGTGGTGTCCAGGTGGGTGGCGAGCCAGGCCCGCAGCTGCGGGTCCCGGTGGTGGCGCACGAGCGCTGCCGCGTCCTCGTGGGTCCACGGGCGGAGCAGCAGCGGGGCGGTCCCGTCGGCCGGGGTCTCGCGGAGGGTGATGTGCGGGCGGTGCATCTCCGGACGGTATCGCGCCCTTCGGCGGGGCCGGGCGGGTGGTTGTCGGCGGCACGTGGGTGAGTGCGCGCTTGCGGTGCGGCGGGGCGGGGAAGGGGCGCACGGACTCAGGGGACTCAGGACGACGACGAGGAGGTGGTGCCGGTGTCGGGGCCGACGACCGGGGACGCGATGGGAGCGCCGTGCTGGCTGAATCTGTCCGCACGCGATCTGGAGGCGGCGAGGCGCTTCTACGGGGCGGTGCTCGGGTGGACCTTCCGGCGGGGCGCCCTCGGCGACGCGTACGTGGTGGGTGAGCGGGACGGGGTGCCGGTGGCCGGGATCGCGGGGGTGGCCGCGGAGATGGCTGTGCCCGTGGCCTGGACGGTGTTCTTCGCCGTGGACGACGCCGACGCGGCGGTGGCGCGGATCCGGGAGCGTGGCGGCACGGTCGGCGTGGGGCCGCTGGCCTACCCGCCGCGGGGCCGGGCGGCGCTCGCGACGGATCTGGAGGGCGCGTTGTTCGGTGTGTGGGAGGGGCGTCTGGTCTCGCGCTGGCACGTCGGCGAGCGGCAGGCCCCGGCCTGGCTGGAGCTGCACACCCGCAACGCCTTCGACGCGGCCGTGTTCTACGGCGGGGTGCTCCGCTGGGCGGACGGGAGCCCGGGCGCCAGCGAGGTGTCGTACGAGCACGACCGGGTGGTGCTGCGGCGGGACGGCGAGGCCGTCGCCCGGCTCGACAGCGGTCCGGTGGAATCCGCCTCGCCCAGTCCCCAGTCGCGGCCCCGCTGGCTGGTCCGGTTCCGGGTGCGCGATCTCGCGGCGGCGCGGGCGGCGGTCGTGGCGAACGGCGGTTCCGTGGTGCCGGGCGGCGAGTGGGCCGGGGTGCGGCCCTCGGGCGGCGAGGACGAGCGGCGGGTGGTGGTCCGGGACCCGGAAGGGGCGCTGTTCACCGTGGAGGAGGAGGACGAGGGGTGACCCGGCGCATGTGATCCACGGCTCCCTGTTCGGCGACTTCTTGTGTGGACCATAGATGATCCTGCATTCTTCATCTCACGCAGGATCAGGTTCGGCATACGTGCTGACTGTCGGAAGGGAAGGGCCCCATGAGCGGCGAGCGCCCCGAGCTGTACGAGATGTTCGACGAGCGGTTCCGCACGGGACGGTGCATGAACGGCGACGACGCGCTGGAGGTCCTGTACACGGGCTGCCGCTGGGCCGAGGGGCCGATCTATCTGCCCGCCTGGCGGCAGCTGGTCTGGAGCGACATCCCGAACGACCGGATGCTGCGCTGGGACGAGGAGACGGGCGCCGTCGGCGTCTTCCGCCGCTCCGCCGGGCACACCAACGGCAACACCCTCGACCGCGAGGGCCGGCTGATCTCCTGCGAGCAGGGCAACCGGCGCGTGACCCGCACCGAACACGACGGAACGCTCACCGTGCTCGCGGACCGGTGGCAGGGCAGGCGCCTGAACAGTCCGAACGACGCGGCGGTGAGGTCCGACGGCTCGATCTGGTTCTCCGACCCGGACTTCGGCATCACGAGCGACTACGAGGGGTACCGCGCGGAGAGCGAGATCGGCGCGAACAACGTCTACCGGATCGATCCGGACAGCGGCGAAGTGCGGCTGGTGGCCGACGGGTTCGCCGCGCCGAACGGTCTCGTCTTCTCCCCTGACGAGAGCAGGCTGTTCGTCTCCGACACCCGCGCGGGCCTGATCCGGGTCTTCGACGTGCGCGAGGACGGCACGCTCTCCGACGGCAAGGTCTTCGCCGACGCCTCGGCCCGCGAGAACGCCCGCTTCGACAATCTCCGCTTCGACGCCGACGGCCGCCTCTGGGCCGCCGCGATGAACGACGGGGTGCACTGCTACGACCCCGACGGCACCCTGATCGGGCGACTCAACGTCCCGGAGGCGGTCGCCAACATCTCCTGGGGCGGGGCCAAGCGCAACCGCCTCTTCATCGCCGCCGAGACCAGCCTCTACTCGGTGGTCATGGCCGTCACGGGTACCCACCCGGCCGGCCCCGGCCGCCGGCCCTGGCTGGACGCGGCGGCCTGAGGCACGGCCCTCCGGCGGTCAGTTCGCGGCGGCGCGGGCGGCGACGCGGGCGAGCAGCCGCTCGCGCTGGGCCGGGTCGGCCGCCAGGTCGATCGCCGTCCACGCCATCGCCAGGCCCCCGTCGAGGACGGCACGGTCGGCGGCGGCCGTGGTGCCGTACCGGGTGAAGTCCGGGTGGTGCATGATCGTGTCGCCGCAGTCGTACCCGATGGACGGATGGATCGTCGGGACGACGTGCGAGACGTTGCCCATGTCGGTCGAACCGCCGCGCAGACCGGGGTCGTCGGGAAGGACGGTGCGGCCGAGGGCCTCGGCGGCGGCCTGGTAGCTCCGGCCCATCGCGAGATCCTGGCGGAGGTCGGCGTAGTCGTTGCCGACGGTCTCCAGGAGGAGGTCGGCGCCGGTGGCGAGGGCTCCGGCCTCGAAGCAGGCCCGCACCCGCGCCTGGAGCTCGGCGAGTTCCTCGCTGGTGCCGGCACGGACGTCGTACGTCGCGGTGGCGCGGTCCGGGATGACGTTCGCCGCGTCGCCGGCCGAGGTGACCACTCCGGAGACGACGGCGCCGGGGATCATCTGCTGGCGGTGGGCGGCGATCGCGACCTGGGCGATCATCATCGCGTCGGCGGCGTTCACGCCCCGGTGCGGCATCGCGGCGGCGTGCGCGGGGACCCCGGAGTACGCGACGGAGAGGCTGCTGATGGCGAGGGTGGTGAGGCCCACGGCGTCCTGGGGTGCGGCGTGCACCATCATGGCGGCCGCCACGTCGTCGAAGGCCCCGGCGCGGAGCATGTCGACCTTGCCGCCGCCCGACTCCTCGGCGGGGGTGCCGAGCAGCGCGACGGTGAGGCCGAGGTCGTCGGCGAGGGGCGCCAGGGCCAGGGCGGCGGCCACGGAGGCCGAGCCGTTGACGTTGTGACCGCAGGCGTGACCGATCCCCGGGAGCGCGTCGTACTCCGCGCAGATCGCGACGACCAGGTCGCCGGTGCCGGCGGTGGCCCGGAAGGCGGTGGGCAGCCCGTACGCCTCGCGGGTCACGTCGAAGCCGGCGCGCTCGACGAGGTCGGTGATGCGGCGGGCCGCGCGGTGCTCCTCGTAGGCGAGTTCGGGGTCGGCGTGCAGGGCGTGGCTGAGCCCGATGACCGCGTCCCGATGGCGGGTCAGGGCGGCCCGGCTGTGGTCGCGGGCGGCGGTGATCGTCGTCATCGGAGGTCCTTGGACGGGGTGCGGTAGAGGAGGGAGGCGGCGCCGCCGGCGATCGAGATCACCGCGCACAGCACCCAGGAGGTGGTGTAGGCGCCGAGGTCCGGCAGGGTGTGGCCGGCGGGGGTGTGCCCGGCGAAGACGGTGAGGACCGCGGCGGCGCCGAGCGAGCCGCCGACGTTGATGATCAGCTCGTTGATGCCGGAGCCGACGGAGGTCCGGTCGTGCGGGACAGACTCGACGGCGAGCGTGCGCGTGGAGTGCTGGAGGAAGCCGTTGCCGAGTCCGGCGAGCGCCGTGCCGAGGAGGAAGAGCGGCGCCGAGGAGTGCGTGGCGAGGACGAAGCCGTACCCGACGGCCATGAGGGCGGAGCCGGTGACGAGGGTGAGCCGGTCGGTGACGCGGGCGGCGACGGCGGGGGCGGCGAGCGCGCCGAGGGCCATCGCGAGGAGGTTGGGGAGCAGCCCCAGGCCGATCGCGACGGGCCCGTAGCCGAAGCCGTACCCGGTCTCTGCGGGGCTCGTGCCGAGGAAGACGGAGTGGGCGACCTGAAGGCCCAGCATGCAGAAGCTGAAGGCGAGCGTCACGACGGAGACGACGACCACGTTGCGCCGGGCGAACATCCGGACGTCGATCATGGGCTCGGCGGTGCGGAGCTCCACGAGCACCCACAGGGCGGTGACGAGCACGCCGCCGACCAGGGTGACGAGGGTGCGGGCGGAGGTCCACTCCCAGCCGGGGGTGCCGCCGAGACCGAGGGCGAGCATCAGGGCGACGAGACCGACGGAGAGCAGGACCGCACCGGCCCAGTCCACGGAGCCGCCGGGGCGGTCCTCGGACTCGGGGAGCAGGGGCCAGGTCAGGGCCAGCGCGACGCTCACGCCGATGGCGGGCACCCAGAGGGCGGCGGTGGGGCTGTCGACGGTCGCGGCGACGACGCCGCTGGACAGCAGGCCGAGGGTGAGGCCCCCGATGAGCGCGGCGACCATGCGGCTGATGCCGCGGCGGCTCTCGGCGTCGCCGCCGTCGGGGCGGTTGCGGAGGATGCCGACGAGGAGCGGGAAGAAGCCCGCGATGGCGCCCTGGAGGATCTGGCCGGCGAGCAGCACCGGGAAGGAGCGGCTCAGCCCGACGAGGACGGAGCCTGCGATGACGATCGCGAGGTTCCAGCGGAGCAGGCGGCGGTGGCCGTAGAGGTCGCCCATGCGGGAGAGGACCGGCGTGAACGCGACGCTCGCGAGCAGGTTCGCGATGCTGATCCAGTTCAGGTCGGCGGCGGTGACCTGCAAGGTGTCCGTGAGGCCCTTGAGCAGCGGGGAGAGGAAGCCCTGGGTGATGCCGCTGGAGAGCTCGACGAGCACGACCGAGGCGATGACCGCGCCGGCGGGCACGGGGCGTACGGCTCTTCTTCGTACGGGGGCGGTGCGGGTACCGGCGTCCGTCATACGTACTACCTCTTCGGGAGGGCCGCGTGGGCTCGATGGGGAAAGGGGGCCGCCCGGCGGGTGGGGCACGGGGGCGGAAGATGCACCACAATGTGGCGAGCGAACCGCACTTCGGGCAAGAGTTGACCGTGAAGACGGCCGATTGCGGCAACGGGTGGGGTGTCCACGGCGGATTCGGGCACGAGGGGATCGCGCGAGGCGCCATCGGGCGGGCACGCGGCCGGCGGGAGAGGAGGCGGAATGACGACGGAAGGGGCGACGCGGCACGGAGGCGGTGCCGGTGCCGGTGCCGGCATCGCGGCCGGCGGTTCCGGTGTCTCGACGGGTGCCGGCATCGCGGCCGGCGGCGGTTCCGGTGTCGCGGCGGGTGGCGGTGTCGCCGGTGCACGGAGCGAGGGTGCCGGTGGTGCCGCGCCCGGCGGCGGCCTGGACGCGCTGGACCACGGGATCCTGAAGGTCCTGCACCGCGACCCCCGCGCACCGTTCGCCGAGGTCGCCGCGGCCGTCGGGGCGCACGAGCGGACCGTCGCGCGGCGCCTGGAGCGGATGACCGCGGACGGGCGGGTCGCGTTCGTGGCGGCGCTCATCCCCGAGTACCAGTACGAGGGGGTGACGGCGGAGATCGCCGTACGGTGTGCGCCGGGCCGCGTCCACGAGGTGGCGCTGACCCTCGCCGCCCTGGACGAGACGCGGTCCGTGGAGATCGCCACCGGGGCCCTCGACGTGTTCGTCGAGCTCCAGGCGGCCGGTCACGACGCGCTGCTCACCCTCGTGGACACGGTCATCGGCCGGCTCGACGGGGTCGTGGACATCCACTCGGCGGTGGTGCTCCGGCTGCTGCTCACGGCCAGCGACTGGGCACCGTACGACGACGAGCCCACGGACGTGCGGCGGCGCGCCATCGAGGGCACGGCGCTCCCGGAGCCGCCGGTCGTGGACGAGCTCGACCGGCGGCTCGTCGAGCTGCTCCGGCGCGACGCCCGTATGTCGACAACCCGGCTCGCCCGGGAGCTGAGCGTCGGCGAGACGACGGCGCGGCGGCGCCTGGCCCGGCTGACGGCCTCGCACGTGCTGCACCTGCGGCTGCACGCCGACCCGGCGGTTCTGGGGTATCCGGTGGAGGCGCGGTTCCGGCTCGGGGTGCCGCACCGGGAGCTCGATCCCGCGATCCGGCTGCTCGCGCGGGAACCGGCCCTGCGCCATCTGGTGGTCACGAGCGGCGGGACGAGCCTGCTCGGGTACTCCAGCCACCGCGACACCCGGGACTTCCAGGAGTTCACGGCGCGGGTCTTCGCCCGTCTGGAGGGCGTGACGTCGACGGAGACGGCGCTGCTGATGCGCACCTACAAGAGGGCGGGGTTCGCGGCGGTCCACGGCTGAGGGCCGGATGCCGGAGGGCCCCGGACGCCGGTGCCCCCGGCCACCCGTGCCGCCCCACGGACGCCGGAGCCGCCCCCGGCCGCCGGTGCCCCCCGGACAGCCGAGGCCCCGGACACCCGAGGCCCCGGACACCCGAGAGGGCCCCGCCGACCGCGTCTCCGTGGCCGGCGGGGCCCTCCGGGGTCCGGCCGCGCGCCTCTGCGGTCCGCGCGCCGGACGGGGTGGCGCCACCACGGGACCGTCCCCACGTACCCCGCGGCGGCGCGACCCGGTCGTCGCCCGCCGTCAGGCGGTGGTGGCCCGCGGGGTCGCGCGCGGGCCGGTCCCCGGCTCGGCGCCCGGGGCGTCGCCGGAGGCCGCGGTCGCGGCCTTGGCGGGGATCAGCGCGGCGACGACGGCGGCCACGAGGCCGACACCGCAGCCGATGAGCATCGCGACGCGGAAGCCGTCCTCGGAGGGCAGCGCGTGGCCGCCGAGGGTGGTGGTCATCTGGGCGAGGACGACGCCGATGACGGCGGCCGAGACCGAGGTGCCGATGGAGCGCATCAGGGTGTTGAAGCTGTTGGCCGAGGCGGTCTCCTCCTGCGGCACCGCGCCCATGATGAGGGCCGGCATGGCCCCGTAGGCGAGTCCGACGCCTGTGTTGCAGATGAGGGTCACGGTGAGCAGGCCCCAGGTGGAGCCCATGAGGGCGAGGGAGGAGCCGTACCCGACGGAGATGACGAGGGCGCCGACGGAGAGCGTGACCTTGGGGCCGCGGGCGGCCGAGAGCTTGGCGCCGAGGGGCGCCAGGATCATCATCATCAGGCCCGCAGGGGCCATCCAGAGGCCCATGGCCATCATCGACTGGCCGAGGCCGTACCCGGTCGCCTCGGGCAGCTGGAAGAGCTGCGGGACGACCAGGGACTGCGCGTACATGGCGAAGCCGACCAGGACCGAGGCCGCGTTGGTCATCAGGACGACCGGGCGGGCGGTGACGCGCAGGTCGACGAGCGGGTCGGGGGTGCGCAGCTCCCAGGCGCCCCAGCCGAGCAGGACGACGGCCGCGACGGCGAAGAGGCCGAGGGTGGTGCCGCTGCCCCAGCCCCAGGTGGCGCCCTTGGACACGGCGAGGAGCAGGGCGACGAGTCCGACGCCGAGGCCGAGGGCGCCCGGCATGTCGAAGCGGCCGGGGGCGGCGGCACGCCGTCCGTCGGGGACGACGCGCCAGATCAGGACGCCGACCAGCAGGCTGAGTCCGGCGGCGACCCAGAAGAGCACGCGCCAGCTGGCGTTCTCGGCGACGGCGGCGGAGAAGGGCAGGCCGAGGGCGCCGCCGACGCCCATGGAGGCGCTCATGAGGGCGATGGAGCCGCCGAGCTTCTCGGGCGGCAGGATGTCGCGGAGCAGGCTGATGCCGAGGGGTACGACGCCCATGCCGAGGCCCTGGAGTCCGCGTCCGACGATCATCGGGACGACGGAGGAGGCGAGCGCGCAGACGATCGAGCCGGCGACGAGCGGGATCACGGAGACGAGCAGCACGCGCCGCTTGCCGAGGGTGTCGCCGAGCCGGCCCGCCACGGGGGTGGCGACGGCTCCGGCCAGCAGGGTGGCGGTGATCACCCAGGAGGCGTCGGAGGCGGTGGTGCCGAGCAGTTTCGGGAGGTCGCCGATGAGCGGCACCACCAGGGTCTGCATGAGTGCGGCCACGATGCCGGCCATGGCGAGGACGCCGACGACGCCGCCGGGGCGGGCGTCGGGCTTGGAGCCGTCCACGGGTTCTCCCTCGGTACTTTCTTCGGTTTTCCGGAGCAGTCTTATGCATCATGCACATCAATTGCAGCATGCACAAGTTATGCAGGATGCACATAGTCACAGGACAGGAGAGAATGCCCTCATGGACAAGCCCACCCACCTGGTCGAGTTCGAGAGCATGCTGCTCGGGCGGCACGCCCACCTGTACGGGCCCCGCGCCCGGGCGGCCGGCGGCCAGCTCGACCGCAGCGCCTACGTCCTCCTCACCCGCATCCGGATGCACGGGCCGATGTCCATCGGGCAGCTCAGCGAGGCCTTCGGCCTCGACGCCTCCACCCTCAACCGGCAGACCGCCGCGATGCTGCGCGCCGGGGTCGTGGAGCGCATCCCGGATCCGGACGGCGGCATCGCCCGCAAGTTCCGCATCACGGAGGAGGGCGAGAGCCGCCTGGAGACCGACCGCGCCTCGAACATCGAGGGCCTGGAGCGGGTGATGGAGGAGTGGTCACCCGAGGACGTGTCCCGCTTCGCCGCCTACCTCGAACGCTTCAACCGCGACATCGAGCGGCTCGAAGGCCGCCCCTGGCCGCGGCCTTAGGGCTCGCCCTGGCCCACCTCACGCGCCGCGACGCATCGCGGCGCGCCGGTCCGCCGTCGCCAGGGCGGTGTTGGCGAGCGCCACGGCGGCGAAGGAGACGGCCCACACCGGCCGGTCGAGGGCGTGGAGCGCGACCGCCGCCGCGCCGAACACCAGGGCCTTCACGAGCAGAACGCCCGCGAGCGGCACAGGGAACCGCGCCCTGGGCGCGGCGAACAGACCCCACACGACAGCCGCGAGGCCGGGTGCCGCGATCGCGAGCAGCAGGCGGAGCGCCGTGTTCTCCGCGCTCTCCCACCCCCACCAGGCCAGTACGGCCAGGGCGGCGAGCTCCAGCAGGAACGCCAGCCCCTCGTTGAACACGTGCAGCGGAGCGGGCAGCTTCACCGGGGAACCTCTCGACGTCGATCACGCGCGCGGACGGCCCGAGCGTAGACGCCGTGCGCCGCTTCCGTCAGAAGTCTTTACCTCCGGGTGCGGCGGCGGTAACTTCCGCCCGACGCAAGACGTTTCAGAAACTTTCCGACTGCGTTTCCAACGATGCCGATCCCCGTCCCTCACCGGCCCGTTCGGAGACGCGCCTCCGCCTGGAGCTTCAGATGAGCCGCACTCCCCTCCTCCGGCCCGGACGCCCGGTGGCCGTCCTGGCCGTGGCCGCCGGCCTGTTCGGCCTGCTCGCCGCGCCACCCGACGACCCCTCACCCCGGACCACCCCGGCCGCGGCCGTCGCGGAGAACACCGCGACGGTCTTCTACTGGACGAAGACGAAGAACTGGGCCGCCCACAACCTGCATTACGCCCCCGACGGCGGCTCCTGGACCACGGTGCCCGGCGTCGCGATGGAGCCCGCCTGCACCGACTGGGTCAAGAGGACCGTGAGCCTCGGCACGGCCGCGGGCCTCCAGGCCACCTTCAACGACGGCAGCGGCACCTGGGACAACAACGGCGGCAGGAACTACGCCCTGGGCACCGGGAACATCACGGTCAAGGACGGGGTCGTCGCCCACTCCGACCCCTGCGCGGGCACCACGCCCGCCCCCGCCGCCGAGGCGACCGTCTACTACTCCACCGAGGCGCTCGGCTGGTCCACCGCCAACATCCACTACCAGCCCGCGGGCGGAGCCTGGACCGCCGTCCCGGGCGTCGGCATGCAGGCCGCCTGCGCCGGCTGGTGGAAGCGGGAGATCGACCTCGGTACGGCCGCCTCCCTCAAGGCCGCGTTCAACAACGGCAACGGGACCTGGGACAACAACGGCGGCTCCGACTACACGATCGGTACGGGCGTCTCCACCGTCCGGAACCGGGTGGTGACGGCGAACGCCGCCGATCCGTGCGCCGCGACCCCGCCCGACACGCAGGCACCCACCGCCCCGGGCGGGGTGACCGCCACCGCCGACGGCGTCTCGGTCCTGTTGAGCTGGGACCCGGCCACCGACGACCGGGGCGTGACGAAGTACCAGGTCACACGGACCGGCGGCAGCGGCGGCAGCGTGGTGACCGACGTCGGCTCCACGGTGTTCTCCGACACGAACCTGGCCGAACGGACCGCGTACACCTACACGGTGAAGGCCGTGGACGCCGCGGGGAACGTCTCCGCCGCCTCGGCCCCCGCGACCGCCACCACCGGCGACAGGCCGGCCACGCCCGCGACCGGCAGGCCGCTCGGCACCGATCCGCGCAAGGACCCGATCTACTTCGTCCTCACCGCCCGCTTCAACGACGGCGACCCGTCGAACGACCGGGGCGGCAGCCAGCACGTCAAGTCCGGCAACGCGGCCGACGACGACCCCATGTTCCGCGGCGACTTCAAGGGCCTCATCCAGAAGCTGGACTACGTCAAGGGCCTCGGGTTCTCGGCGATCTGGGTGACCCCGGTGGTCCTCAACCGGTCCGACTACGACTACCACGGGTACCACGGCTACGACTTCTACAAGGTCGACCCGCGCCTGGAGTCCGCCGGCGCCTCCTACCAGGACCTGATCGACGCCGCCCACGCCAAGGGCATGAAGATCTACCAGGACGTCGTCTACAACCACTCCTCCCGCTGGGGCGCGAAGGGTCTCTTCGTCCCGACCGTGTACGGCGTGCGGGACAGCCAGTGGAGCTGGTACTACGACGAGAAGCAGCCCGGCTTCGAGTACGACGGCCTGACCGTCGACGCGAAGACCGGCAAGTCGTACTACAACGGCGACCTGTGGTCGACGGCCGAGCCCACCGGCAACACCTGCGTCAACTGGGGCAAGCCCACGGGCGGCAAGAGCGCCGAGGGCTACACGGTCTACAACTGCCAGTGGCCGAGCCCCACGTCGGGGATGTTCCCGAAGGCGCTCTACCACCAGTGCTGGATCGGCAACTGGGAGGGCGAGGACTCCCGTTCCTGCTGGCTGCACGAGGACCTGGCCGATTTCAACACCGAGAACCCCGCCGTCCAGAACTACCTGATCGGCGCCTACGACAAGTACATCGACATGGGCGTCGACGGATTCCGCGTCGACACGGCCGTGCACATCCCGCGCACCACCTGGAACCGCCGCTTCCTGCCCGCCGTCCAGGAGCGGGTCACCCAGCGCCACGGCGCCGAGGCCGCGAAGAACTTCTTCGTCTTCGGCGAGGTCGCCGCCTTCGTCAACGACAAGTGGAACCGCGGCTCGGTGAACCACTCGGCGCAGTTCTACACCTGGAAGGAGCGCAAGGAGTACGACGCCGACGACACGAAGGCCGCTCTGGAGATGTACGACTACGAGCAGCAGCAGGGCACCGGCAACCAGCCCACCTCCACCAACGCGTTCCTGAACGGGAACAGCTACCACACCCCCGACCACAGCCGCTTCTCCGGCATGAACGTCATCGACATGCGCATGCACATGAACTTCGGTGACGCCCAGAACGCCTTCTCCAACGGCAAGGACTCCGACGACAGTTACAACGACGCCACCTACAACGTCGTCTACGTCGACAGCCACGACTACGGACCCAACAAGTCGAGCGAGCGGTACGCGGGCGGCACGGACGCCTGGGCCGAGAACATGTCCCTGATGTGGACCTTCCGCGGCATCCCGACGCTGTACTACGGCTCGGAGATCGAGTTCCAGAAGGGGAAGAAGATCGACTGCGGGCCGAGCTGCCCGCTGGCGACCACGGGCCGCGCCTACTTCGGCGACCACGTCGCGGGCTCCGTCACGGCCTCCGACTTCTCCCAGGTCTCCTCGGCCTCGGGGGCGGTCGCCACGACGCTCCAGCAGCCCCTGGTCCGGCACGTGCAGCGGCTGAACCAGATCCGCCGGGCGATCCCCGCGCTGCAGACCGGCCAGTACTCGACCGAGGGCGTCTCGGGCGGGATGGCGTTCAAGCGCCGCTACACCAGCGGCTCGACGGACAGCTTCGCGCTCGTCACGGTCTCGGGCGGCGCCTCCTTCACGGGCATCCCGAACGGCACGTACACGGACGCCGTCTCCGGCGACGTCCGCACCGTCACCGACGGCACCCTCTCGGTCGCCGCACCCGGCAAGGGCAATCTGCGGGTGTACGTCCTGAACGGTCCCGGCCGGATCGGCACGGCCGGTCCGTACCTGAAGTAGCGGACCCGGCAGGACCCGGCGGGGCCGACGAGGGGGTGGAAGAGCGAAATCCACCCCCTCGTCGCCATGTTCAAGTCAAGATTTTGTTACGCGAACGGGCTTGTCGGACAGAATGCTTCCTTCCGCCCCGCCCATCTGGGATCTTGCGTCCACCCCACACATCACAGGGCCCGGCCGGCGCCACCCGCGCCACCGGGTCATCGGAGGACGCATTGTTTTCCCACATATCCGGCCGCATGAGACTCGCGGCGACCGCCCTCGGTGCGAGCCTGGCGCTCGCCGGCCCGGTCTCCCTCGCCCAGGCCGCCCCGCTCGACAACGAGCCGCTCTCGGCGTTCACCGCGACCGCTCCCTCGGTCGCCGCGGCGCCCGCCGCCTGGGCCGCGGGCACCCGCGCCTACCTGGTCATCACGACCCCGGGCGACACCACGGCCGTCCGCACCGCCGTCGCGAACAACGGCGGTTCGGTCTTCGCCTCGTACGACGCGATCGGCGTGATCGTCGCGCACTCGACCTCCGCCTCCTTCGCCGCCACGATGCGCGGCGTCTCCGGCGTCCAGAAGGTCGGCGCGACCCGTACCTCCGACGTCCCCGCCGACGCCTACAACCCGGCGCTCCCGGCCAACCCGGCACAGTCCGCGGCGCCCGCGACGGAGCCCGTCCGCTCGGACATGACGCAGATCAAGGCCGACCAGGCCTGGGCCGTCAACCCGGGCTCCGCCTCGGTCAAGGTCGGCATCCTGGACACGGGCGTGGACGACCAGCACCAGGACCTGGCGCCGAACTTCAACGCCGCCGACTCGGTCTCCTGCGCGTACGGCAAGACCGACACCCGCGCCGGGGCCTGGCGCGACGTCGACCAGCACGGCACGCACGTCGCCGGCACGGTCGCGGCCGCCAAGAACGGCAAGGGCGCCATCGGCGTCGCGCCCGGCGTGAAGATCTCCTCGGTGCGCATCGCCGAGCCCGGCAGCACCCTGTTCTTCGCGGAGAACACCATCTGCGGCCTCGTGTGGGCCGGTGACCACGGCTTCAAGGTCACCAACAACAGCTACTACACGGACCCGTGGCAGTTCAACTGCCCGAACAACCTCGACCAGGCGGCCATCCTGGAGGGCGTGGGACGCGCCCAGGCGTACGCCGAGGGCAAGGGCTCGCTCCAGGTCGCGGCGGCCGGCAACTCCAACGTCGACCTGGCCAACAAGACCACCGACACGTCGAGCCCCAACGACTCGACGCCGGTGACCCGCACCATCACCAACGACTGCCTCGACATCCCGGCCGAGCTGCCGGGCGTGGTCACGGTCGCCGCCAACGGCACCAGCGGCACCTCCAAGGCCTCGTTCTCCAACTTCGGCCGTGACGTCATCGAGGTCTCGGCCCCCGGCGAGTCCGTGTACAGCACCGTCCCCGGCGGCAAGTACTCCTCGCTGAGCGGCACCTCGATGGCCTCCCCGCACGTCGCGGGCGTGGCCGCGCTGCTCGCCAGCGCCAACCCGTCGTACACCCCGGCGGACATCCGGGCGAAGCTCGGCGAGCAGGCGACCGACCTGGCCTGCCCCTCGGACGCCCGCTGCACCGGCACCACGGCGAAGAACAGCTTCTTCGGCGAGGGCCGCGTCGACGCCCTGAAGGCCGTCGGCGGCTCCACCCCGCCGCCCGGGGCGTACTTCGAGAACCTCGCGGACGTCGCGATCGCGGACAACGCCACGGTCGAGAGCTCGATCACGGTCAGCGGCGTGACGGGCAACGCGCCGGCCACCCTCAGGGTGGGCGTCGACATCAAGCACACCTACATCGGTGACCTGAAGGTCGACCTGGTGGCTCCGGACGGCACCGTGTACACGCTGCACAACCGGACCGGCAGCGGCACGGACAACATCGCCCAGACGTACACGGTCAACGCCTCGTCGGAGGTCGCGAACGGCGTCTGGAAGCTCCGCGTGAACGACAACGCGAGCCAGGACACGGGCAAGATCGACGCCTGGAACCTGACCTTCTAACAGTTACCGCCCGAGAGCGACCCCTTCGCGGGGCCGGAGCCGCCATGGCTCCGGCCCCGTTCGCGTACCCGGGGCGACGCCGGCCGAAGAAAGTCCGTACCGAGGGGTAGGCCTCCCCGGGGCCCTTGCTATACGTTCCGTCTAACAAGCTTGCTAGACGCGATGTCTAACAAGCGTCCGAGCCGCTCGCGCGACCCCGAGGAGCCGCACCATGGCCAGCAGCACCGTCCGCCCGGACCACGAAGACGACGACGTCGCCGCGCGCCTGCTCCTGTCGGCCGCGAAGCTCTCCTACGACCCCGCCACCGAGGTCGACTGGGACACCCCGCTCGACAAGGACTTCCACGGCCAGAGCCCGGAGTGGAACAGCCTCTACGGGACCGCCTACTGGAACGAGATGACCGAGGAACAGCGCAAGGAGCTGACCCGTCAGGAGTCGGCCTCGGTCGCCAGCACCGGCATCTGGTTCGAGATGATCCTCCAGCAGATGGTGCTCCGCGACATCTACCTCATGGACCACACCGACCCCCGGTTCCAGTGGGCCCTCACCGAGATCGCCGACGAGTGCCGGCACTCGATCATGTTCGCCCGGGGCTCCCAGAAGCTCGGCGCGCCCGCCTACAAGCCCAAGCGGGCGGTGCTGGAGCTCGGACGCTTCATGAAGACCGTCGGCTTCGGCGAGGCCGCGTACGCCGGGATCCTCGTCGCCGAGGAAGTCCTCGACGTCATGCAGCGCGACTGGATGCGCGACGAGCGGGTCGTCCCCTTCGTCCGCACCATCAACAACATCCATGTCGTCGAGGAGTCCCGGCACATGAAGTTCGCCCGGGACGAGACGCGCCGCCACCTCGCCCGCGCGAGCCGGGCGCGCCGCCACTTCCAGGCGCTCGTCGTCGCCATCGCCGCGTACTACATCATCACCAGCCTGGTGAACCCGGAGGTGTACGTCCGGGCCGGGCTCGACCCCGAGCGCGCCCGCCGCGAGGCCGCGGCCAACGAGCACTACAAGGCACGGCTCCGGGCCAGCTGCGCCGGACTGATGGAGTTCCTCGCCGACGTCGGGATGCTGACCCGCCCCGCGCTCTTCTTCTACCAGCGCGCGCACCTCGTCTGACCCGTCCCCGTCCCCGGATCCGAGCTGAGCCGACGCCATGACCTACGCCATCACCCAGACCTGCTGCAACGACGCCACGTGCGTCGCCGTCTGCCCGGTCAACTGCATCCACCCCACGCCCGACGAGCCGGACTTCGGCACCACGGAGATGCTGTACATCGACCCCAGGTCCTGCATCGACTGCGGCGCCTGCGCCGACGCCTGCCCGGTCGACGCGATCTTCCCCGTCGACCGGCTCACCGCACGGCTGCGGGAGTACGAGGGGATCAACGCCGCCTACTACGCCGACCGCGAGCCGGCTCCGGTCCTCGCCTCGCCCACCTTCCACCCCTGGGGCGAACCCGCCTTCACCCGCTCCCTCCCCTCCGACTTCGCCGCGATCCGCGTCGCGGTCGTCGGCACGGGACCGGCCGGCATGTACGCCGCCGAGGACCTCCTCCTGCACACCAATGCCGAGGTGACCCTGATCGACCGGCTCCCCGTCGCCGGCGGTCTCGTCCGGTACGGCGTGGCCCCGGACCACCCGGCGACCAAGGGAGCCGGGGAGACCTTCGCCCGCTTCCACGCCCACCCCCGGGTCCGCATGCGGCTCGGTGTCGAGATCGGCACGGACGTCACCCCCGAGGAACTCGCCGCGCACCACGACGCGGTGATCTACGCGGTGGGCGCGCCCTCCGACCGGCGCCTCGGCATCCCCGGCGAGGACCTGCCGGGCAGCGTCTCGGCGACCTCCGTCGTCTCCTGGTACAACGCGCATCCCGAGACCGGCCCGGACGCGGTCCGGCCCTCCGCCGAGCGGGTCGTCGTGGTCGGCAACGGCAACGTGGCGCTCGACGTCGCCCGCGTCCTCGTCACGGACACCGACACCCTCGCCCGCACGGACATCGCCGACCACGCCCTCGCCGCCCTGCGCGACGCGCGGGTCCGCGAGGTGGTGCTCCTCGGCCGCCGGGGTCCCGAGCACGCCGCGTACACCACCTCCGAACTGCTCGCCCTGAAGCACCTGCCCGGCGTCGACCTCGTCGTCGACGACCGCGACCCGCGCACCGGCGCGGCGATCGACGCCGCCGGGCCCGGGACGAAGGCCGGACTCCTGCACGGCGTGGCGCGGGAGACGGTGGACTGGACGCGGACCCCCGCGCCGGACCGGCGCCGGATCGTGCTGCGCTTCCACTCCGCCCCGGTCGAGGCCCTCGGCGACGGCGCCGTGCGGGCGGTCCGGGTGACGGAGGACGGGACAGCGTCCGGTACGGAGATCGGGGCGGGACTCCTCGTCCGCGCCATCGGCTACCGCGGTGTGCCGCTCGCGGGGCTGCCGTTCGACGAGGCGACCGGGACGGTGCCGCACGAGGCCGGCCGGGTGGCGGGGCTGCCGGGCAGCTATGTCGTCGGCTGGATCAAGCGCGGGCCCTCCGGGGGCATCGGCGCCAACCGGGCCTGCGCGGAGGAGACGGTCGGGACGCTGCTCGCGGACGCGGTCGCGGGGGCGCTGCCGCAACCGACGGGCACCTCCCACGCGTTCCGCCGGCTCGCACGGAGCCGCAGCGGACGGGGGCTCGTCGACGCGCGCGGTCTCGCCTCCATCGACCGGGCCGAGCGGGCGCGGGGCCGGGACGCGGGGCGTCCCCGGGTCAAGCTCGCCACGGTGCCGGAGCTCGTCGCGGCGGCTCGGGGCGGCAGGCTGCGCCTGCGGGACTGAGCGGTCGCGCGCTCCTCGGATCCGGCCCGGGACGGCGGGCCGGTAGGGAGCCGGTACGGGTCGACCGTCAGGGTCGGCCGTACGGCGGGAAGCGGGTCAGACGGAGACGCTCAGGGCCTGTCGGACCACGATCGCGTTGAGCCGCACCGTGAAGGGCACGATGTCGGTCAGGTCGAGCGCCAGCACCTCGGCCTTCGGCAGCTCGACGGTCACGTCGACGCAGAACGCCAGGGCGTACATGTGGTCCCCCGTCTCCTCGTCCTGGAGGGCGAAGAAGAGGTCCCGGTAGAAGCGGGTGCGGTCCCCGGACTCCTCGTAGAAGGAGAGTCCTGGCTGCCCCTCCTGCGCGGCGAGCCCGGTGAAGGCCTGGACGAGCTCCCGCTCGACCGTGGCCCAGAATCCGGCCTCCGCGCACTCCGGCGGCAGGGCCTGGCGGACGGCCTCCTTGAGGGAGAGGACCATGACGAGGACGGGGGCGTGTTCCTGGAGCCCCCAGCCCCGGACCATCCTCACGACATCGCTGTCCGGGACGGCCGAGGCCGCCCGGTGGATCGCCTCGAAGTCGAAGTTGACGGTCGCCGGGGCGATCGCCTCCTGGAACACCCGGTCGATGGACCGGGCCTGCGCGAGGTGGTCCGGTCCCACCTCGACGACGGTCCTGAAACTGGCGGCCAAAGCTCCTCCTGCGTGATCTCGGTGATCAGGAGGGGTCAGTATGCCGAGCCGCCGGGGGCCGGGCGCCGGGCGTCCGCCGTGCGGACGGCTCAGCCCCGGCCGCGGCGCGGCTTCCCGCTCCGGCCGGAGCCTCCGCCGCCCTTGCGGGACGCCGGGGGACGGCCGGAGGTGCGGGAGCCGGCGGCCGGCTTCCCGGAGCGCGCCGGCTTCGCGGGCCGCTGCTCCCTGGGCTGCTTCTGGCCCTTCTTCTCCTCGGCCCGGCGGCCCCGGGTGCTGTTCACGGTGCGGCCGCGCACGATGCCGATGAACTCCTCCACCAGGTCGGGCGCCTCGTCCGCGGCCGGCCACGACAGGGCCACCCGCGACTGCGGGACGCCGACGAGGGTCCGGTAGGTGAGGTCCTTGCGGTGGTGCAGACGGGCCAGCGACTGGGGGACGGCGAGGACGCCGACGCCCGCGGCGACCAGCTCGATCGCGTCGGCCGTCGTCTCGGGGCGCTCCATCGCCGGGCGGCCCGGCGGCCGCTCCCAGCCGAGGGTGTCGTCGAGCGGGTGCAGGACGAGCTCCTCGGCGAGGTCCTCGGCCGACACCTCCTCCACCGCCGCGAACAGATGGTCCTTGGGGATGACGACGACGGTCGTCTCCGTGTAGAGCGGGATCGCGCTGAGGTCGTCCCGGTCGACGGGCAGCCGCACGAGACCCGCGTCCACGACGCCCTCCCGGAGCGCGCCGAAGGCCTCGGCCGGTGTCACGGCGTGCAGCGTCAGGGGCACGTCGGGCAGGCGCTCGTTCCAGATCCGCACCCACTTCGCGGGGGTCGCCCCCGGCACGTAGGCGAGCCGGAAGGAGGAGGGGGAAGTGGGGGTATCCGCGGGGGAAGCGTCCGAGCCTGTCACCCCGCCAGGTTACCGGTAGCCGACATGGTCGGAGCTCGCCCGCATGCTCGATACCCTTGACACCATGACGTCGCACCAGAACACCCAGACCATGAAGCCCGCGACCGCGGCGAAGAAGCTGGGTGTGTACCTCGAGGCCACCCCCGCAGAGTTCCAGGAGGGTGTCGTCTCGCGCGCCGAGCTGACCGAGCTCCAGGCCAACCCGCCCGCCTGGCTCCAGGAGCTGCGCGAGAAGGGTCCGCACCCCCGCCCGGTCGTCGCCAACAAGCTCGGCGTCTCCATCGCCGGTCTCGCGCGCGGCGGGATCACCGAGCCGCTCACCACCGAGCAGATCGACGCGATCAAGCAGGAGCTCCCCGAGTGGCTGAAGAAGGAGCGCGCCACCCAGTCCGAGGTCCGCAAGGAGACCGTCCGCATCAAGGAGCGCGACGCCGAGCGGGCGCGCCGCCAGCCGGGCGCCTGATCCTCTCCCGTCACGCCGGTCCGGTCCGAGACGCTTCGGACCGGACCGGCGTGGCGTTTCCCGGGTGACCGGCGTGGCGTCCGCCCCAGCGCGGGAGTCATTCCCCCATGAGTGACACCAGCACCGCGTACGAGCCGGCGGTCGTCGTCGGCGTGGACGGGTCCGAGCACAGTCTCCGGGCCCTGGAGTGGGCGCTGAGCGCCGCGGAGGGCCTGGGCGCGCCGCTGGTGGTGGCCCATGTGCGCTCCGAGGCCCTGCAGCTCGGCGCCGCCCGTATCGCTTCCCTGGGTACGGAGCCGGAGCTGCCCGACACGGTCGCGCGGGCCGTGCGGACGGTGGTCGAGGAGCGCGGGCACCGGGTGCCGGTGCGGTACGACTCGCTGGACGGCTCCGTCACGGACGCCCTGCCGGCGGCGGCGCGGGGGGCGCGGCTCCTGGTGACCGGTTCCCGGGGGCGCGGCGGCTTCGCGAGCCTGCTCCTGGGCTCGACGAGCCGGACTCTGGCCATGACGGCGCCCTGCCCGCTGGTCGTCGTGCCGCACGAGGCGCGCGCGGCGGCGCTGGAGGCCGGTGCGGAGGCGGGCCGGGTGCTGCTCGGGCTGCACCCGGAGGAGACCTCGGACGAGGCGGTGGGCTTCGCCTTCGAGGTGGCTCACCACCGGGGCGTACCGCTGGAGGCGGTGACCGCGCTCCGGCTGCCGCCGCCGCAGACCCCGCTCCTGGTGGCGCCTTCGCCCGCGCTCCAGGTGCCGCCGCCTCTGCCCCTCGGGGACGAGGCGGAGGATCTCGTGAAGGAGGCGGGGCTGGAGCAGGAGGAGCGGCTGCGGCCCTTCGCGGCGCGCTGGCCGGGGGTGGAGCTGGTGCCGGTGGTGGCGCCGGGGGACGCGGCGGGCCGGCTCGTGGAGGGGTCGCGGGACGCGGGTCTGGTGGTCGTGGGGCGGCATCACCGGCACCGCTTCGGCTCGCTGCTCATCGGTTCCGTCGCCCACGCGGTGCTGCATCACGCGCACTGTCCGGTGGCGGTGGTGCCGCCCGCCCCCGCGGAGCCCCGGACATGACAGTCCCCGGCGGTCCGGGTCGGTTCGCGCGGTCGTCGGCCGTCGCCGACGGCTCCGTGCCCGACCGGCCCCGCCGGGGGCCTGGCCAGAGCCGAGATCAGGGTCACGCGGGCCTTCGGACGTCTCCGTCGGCGGGTGCGGCTCTCTTCCGGTTGTCCGGTGTAAGAACGAGTTTCCTCCCTTTTTCACACGTTTCAAGAGGTTTCTTATTTTTTGTTACGTTCCGGAGTGCGTGTCGGTGGTGGCTGGTAGACAGGGCGCATGACGACCGCAGATCACGCCGCCACCGCCCGCCGCAACATCGAGCCGCCGTCCGCCGGGGCCTCGCTCGGCGCCGGGGTCGTGGTCACCGACGAGGCCGGCCGGGTGCTCCTGGGACTGGACCGCTCCGGAGTGTGGGAGCTGCCGGGCGGCAAGGTCGAGCCGGGCGAGTCGATCGAGGAGGCGGCGGTGCGCGAGCTGGCCGAGGAGACGACGCTCGTCGCGGACGCCGCCGACGTGGAGGTCCTCGGGCTGCTCCTGGACACGGTCACCTCGGCGCGGCTGACGCGGATGACCGCGGCCACGGCCGTGCGCGGCTTCCGGGGCGTGCCCGCCGTGGCCGAGCCGGACAAGATCGAGCGCTGGGAGTGGACGGACCCGGACGACCTGCCGGAGGCCCTGTTCCTGCCGTCGGCGCAGGTGCTGCGGATGTGGCGGCCCGGGCTCCCGATCCCCGACGGGCCGTTCCACCGCTATGCCCTGGGCCGGCTGTCCGGCTGAGCCCGGGAGCACCGGTGCGTCACCGAGCGCACCCCGTCGAGCGTGACTAGCGTGGCCCACAGGAACACGTCATCGAAATCGGAAGTGGGAGTCACCGTCATGGCCGCACGACCTGAAGGCACGCCGGTCTGGACCGACGCGATGTTCACCGACGTCGAGGGCGCCAAGACGTTCTACGGCGATGTCCTCGGCTGGGACTTCGGCGAGTCCTCGTCGGAGTACGGCAACTACACGCAGGCGTACCGGCAGAAGAAGGCGGTCGCGGCCGTCGTCCCGCCGATGCCGGGACAGGACGGGGAGCCGAAGTCGGCCTGGTGTCTGTACCTCGCGTCACCGGACGTCGCGGCGACGGCGGAGAAGATCCGGCGTGCGGGCGGCACCGTCCTCATGGAGCCGATGCAGGTCGGCGCCTTCGGCTCGATGTGCATCGCGCAGGATCCCTCGGGCGTCGTGTTCGGCGTCTGGCAGGGCGGCGAGCACGAGGGCTTCGAGCTGGAGGGCGAGCCCGGCTCGTACGCCTGGGCCGAGGTCTTCACCCGGAAGCCGGCCGAGGCCGACGCCTTCTTCACCGAGGTCTTCGGCTACGGCTCGCAGAAGATGAAGGACGAGCACATGGACTACCGGGTCTTCGACCTCGGTGGCCCGCAGCCGGTGCTCGGACGGATGGTGATGTCGGACGAGGACTTCCCGGCGGAGATCCCCTCGTACATCCAGATCTACTTCGCCGTCGACAACTGCGACAAGGCCGTCGAGCGGGCCGAAGCCCTCGGCGGGCAGAAGGTGTTCGGGCCGATGGACAGCCCGTTCGGCCGGTTCGCTGCGATCGTGGACCCGCAGGGTGCCGCCTTCGCGGTGATCGACATGAAGACCACCGTCGGGGACATGCCCGAGTTCGAGTAGCCGGAGTGGAGCGGCGCGGCGCCACGGGGCGCCGCGCCGTCGTGCGTCAGGCCTGGTCGCGGACGGCGACGATGCCGTTGAAGACCCCCACGTACGCGGTGCCGTCGGGGCCGATCGTGATGGGCGCCCAGTTGTTGTCGTAGGACAGACCGGTGCCGGTGAAGCGGGAGAAGGCGCGCTTGCCGGTGCGGAAGTCGACGGCCGTCAGGTACCAGGCGTCGATGCCCCAGGAGCTGGGGCGCTTCTCGTAGAAGTAGAGAAGGCCGTTGGCGGTGGAGAGCTTCGGGACCGTGGAGGGCGAGCGGACGTCGCTCTCCCAGACCGTGTCGCAGCCGCTGCCGTCGGCGCGGACGTCGATCCGGGTCGCACCGCCGACGACGCTGCGGCCGAGAAGGAGCGTGCCCGGGTTCTCGTAACCGTAGTTGTTCTCGACGACGAGGCTGTTGCCCCAGCTGATCAGGGAGTTGTCGGTGGTGGAGGCGCCCGCGCCGAAGACCGGCACCTTGCAGACGAGCCGCTCGGCGGCGGGCACTCCGGCACCGCGGCGGTAGACCAGGACGTTCATGCGGTCGTCGGCGTTGTCGGTGATGGCGACGTACTGGTCCTCGGTGCCGAACAGGTCAGGGGTGGTGCCCGAACCCTGGTTCACCGAGCCGGGCTTGGTGCCGGTCCCCCGGTCGTACGTCTCGCGCCACTGGACACGGGGGACGCCGTCGGCGTCGGCACGGAAGCTGTACAGGGCGTGGTCGGTGACGACGGAGACGCCGTCCTCGGCGACGGAGAAGGAGTTCTGGATCTCCTCGCCGTCGAGCCGGATCACCCGCAGGGCGCCCGTCGCGGGGTCGACGGTGCCGACCCGTCCGAGGCGGGTCACCCACCAGACGCGGCCGTCCCAGTCCGGCATGACGGAGGTGACGGGGTCGCAGACGCCGCTGGGGAAGAGGTTGGTCCAGCTGACGCAGTCGTGCGGGACGAGGGAGGTGAGGTCCCAGTCGTTCTCGACGACGAACTCCCAGGCGCCGTCGACCTTCTGGCGGTGGGCGATGCGCAGGACGTGCTGGCGGGAGTCGGCGAGGACGACCCGGTCCCGGTCGTCGAGGTAGAAGTAGGCGCCGCCGGAGGTGTCCTTGAAGATCTCATCGTGGGCGGCGAATCCCTTTGCTCCCACACTGGTGGGAACTATTTATGGCATGAGCTTCGACTCCCTGCCGGAGCTGCGCTGGGGCTTCGGGTACCCCTTCACCATCGACTTAATGGGGGTGGTATGCGGCAGTTTGTAAGTGATTTTCAAGCAGAGAGGCCGGCTGTAGCGAGCACCTGTCTCAAACACGCGCCGCGCACTGTTTGTGCATACATCGCCGCGCAAACCGCCCATAGGGGGCGCTAGGGAGAAGTGATGCGGGTGATCTCCTCGCCCTCCGTTCCGCAGGCCCTCTGAGCTGGCCTTTCGGGGATCCGGAAGCGCTGGGGAGGATCTGGGGAGAACGGAGCCGTCAGCAGCACCTCGCACCTACGCCATCAAGCCCGTTCGCCGGACGGTTCGCCGCCCTCTGGACGGCTCGTCGCCGTCGCGGCAAATCACCATGAGTGACAGCGGGCCGGGCCGGTGAGGGGGCCGATCTCAGCAGGCGACCCTGGAGAGGAATTTGCGCCGGCAGGTGGCGCGGATCCTGCAGCTGGAGTCCTGGGACCCACCCGCCGTCGGGAACTGTGGTTCAGCCGAGTCGACCAGGCGGGCGGGCACCCCTCCACGATCCGCCGCCGGATCCCCGACCTGATCCGCCCCCGCGGCCAAACCCAGCACCCCCGGGCCCGAAGCCGGCGGACGCTTGCGGACGAGGTGCCGGGGATCTCGGTGATCGGGAGGTCGTACTCCGGCGCTCCGAACTCCGCGACGGCCGGCGCCCAGCCGGAACTCCCCTCGCGAGTCTGCAACCGGCTGAGGACGAGGAATCTGAAGACATCACGGAAGGCTCGGCATGACCCCGCACTGCCCTCTCGGCATCCTGGACGCCAACACCCTGGAGGAACTGGCCCGCGTCATCTGCGGCGACGAACACCTCTACTACCGCAAGGGTTACGAGATCGCCCGGTTCCTGGAACACGCCGGCTGGCAGCGCGTGCCGGAGTACGACGGCGAGTACCGCAGGGAGTGGGCCCTCGCACGGCTGTGCATCCGTACCTCCGTCACCCGTTTCCGCAACGCGGTCGAGGCCGCCGACGGCCTCGTCGACGCCGACGGCAAGGTGCGTGCCGACCAGAGCGATCTGTCCTCGCACTGCACCTGGGACGAGAAACCCCAACGGGCCAAGTGCGAGGTCCTCGAACAGCTCGGTCGCGGCTGGCACCAGATCGAGGACTTCTACTCGCACTCCAACTGGACGGACCGGGCCGCCCCCGGCCCGATCGGGCTCGAAAACCCACCCGGGCTGGGGCGCACCGAGGTCGCGCCGTTCCTCGACATGGGCCGCTACAGCGGCATGAAGGACGCCGACTGGACCCGGGACGCGCGCACCCTCATCCCCGTCGGCCTCACCACGGGCTGCTACACCGACGTCGATTCCACCGGTGTCAAACCCGCCGACTGCGACGGCCGCGTCTCCCACAACCGCGCGCTGAACAAGGACACCGCCGCATCAGCCCGTTCTAAGCCGGACGACAACTTCCGGCACGCCACGGCCGGAGCCACCGCCGAGATCACGCGCCAGTGGAACGATTTCAAGGCCGACCTGCTCAAGACGTACCCCGATCACGGGCGCGGCGCACAGATGATCTGCGCTCTCGTCCACGACGACCCTGCCGGCGCCTGCCCTTGACGGGGGCAGAGGGAACGGCCGGACGCCGCAGTGGCAGTGAGCCCAGGGCCGGTAGGAGGCCTGACCTCCTCCAGCAAGGGCAAGCAGGGCCTGTACCGGGATTGAGCGCCGCGGCCCCATTGCGAGCCACCGGACTGAGTGCGAGGGGAAGGCTGAGCGCGGCAAGGGCGGTGGTGAGCAAGGCTGCGAGGGCGGCTCGCCGGTTGCGCGACTTCTTCGCGGCAGGAGTGGCACGGACGCTCCTCATGGATTTCCACGCACGCCGGAGAGACGAGCGTGGATGCTCGCCCGCGGCGTGCGCTGGGGGCGGGAGTCTCCGAACCGCCTGGCGCCAGGGGTGACTGACGGGTGATCCGGGACGAGTGGACGTGATTTCTTCCCTGTATGAGGTGGTTTGACCTGCCGCGAAGACATTCGCGATCATATCTGTCATGTACGCGATAGAAGGGTGATCGGTGGTTGAACACACCGGAAAACCCGCGGAGTGGGAACCGGGCCGCCCCGTGCATGCGGTGGCTCCCGCGGCCGGAGCACCCGAGGGGGGCTTCGGCCGCGGGAGCACGGGTGGTGAGCGGGACCGGTCAGCCGATGGCGATGCCGTCGAGCAGGAAGATGGTCGACAGGTAGGTGTCTTCGGTACCGGCGAACTCCAGCTTCACCGTCTGCCCCTTGTAGGCGGACAGGTCGACGGTCTGCTGGACGTATCCGGAGCTCGCGTTGGCGTTGGAGTAGGTGGCCAGCGTGGTGCCGTTGACCTTGGCCTTGAGGGTGTCGTAGGCGGTGGAGCCGGACTCCTGGGTCGTGACCTTCAGCCAGAAGGTGAGCTTCGGGGTGCCGGTGGAGGGCACCGCGATGTTCGACTGGGACAGGGACTCGACGGCGTCAGCGCCGTAGCCCATCATCCAGGCGTACCAGGACCCGTCACGCGCGGCCTGCAGGGACGAGTTGGTGATGATGTCGTCGCTCTGGGTCCAGCCGCTGGTGCCCTGCTCGAAGCCGCCGTTGGCCAGTGCGTTCCCGCTGGGGGGCGTGGTCGGCGAGGGCGTGGGGGTGGACGGCGAGGGGGTGGGGGTGCCCGTGCCGGGGTCGGGCAGTGCGGTGCCGACGCTGACGGCGGCCCACGCCTTGGAGACGAGGTAGCGCTCCTGGGAGTTGGTGCCGTACAGGTCGGCGGCGGCCTGCAGGGTGGCGGTGCGGGCGCCGGCGTGGTTGGTGGTGGAGGTCATGTAGGTGGACAGCGCCCGGTACCAGACCGCGGCGGCCTTGTCCTTGCCGATGCCCGTGAAGGTGTCGTTGTTGCAGGTGGTGCCGTTGTGCGAGCGTCCGCCGATGGTCTTCGCCCCGGTGCCCTCGGCGGCCAGGTAGAAGAAGTGGTTGCCGATGCCGGAGGAGAGGTGCACGTCCACCGAGCCGGCGCTGGAGTTCCAGCAGGACAGCGATCTGCCGTCGGCGGCCGGGTTGTCCATCCGGCGCATGTAGCCGCCCGACATGTTGAGCTTCTCGCCGATGTAGTAGTCGCCCGGGTCGCCGGTGTTGTCGGCGGAGAACTCGACCATGGTGCCGAAGATGTCGCTGGTGGCCTCGTTGAGGCCGCCGGACTCGCCGGAGTAGTTGAGGTCGGCGGTGGCGGCGGTGACGCCGTGGCTCATCTCGTGGCCGGCCACGTCCAGCGCGGTGACCGGGGTGTTGCTGTTCTGCGAGGAGCCGTCGCCGAAGTACATGCAGAAGCAGTCGTCGTCGTAGAAGGCGTTGAGCAGCCCGGTGTCGACGTGCACGTAGGCGGGGGCGCCTCGGCCGTCGTTGCGGATGCCGGAGCGGTTGAAGGAGTTCTTGTAGTAGTCCCAGGTCTTCGCCAGGCCGTAGGAGGCGTCCACCGCGGCGCTCTCGCGGCTGGACGTGGTGCCGTTGCCCCAGGAGTTGGTTGTCTTGGAGAAGGCCCGGGCGTTCTGCCTGGGGTTCGATTGCGGGCTGTTGTACGAGTCATAGACGATCGTGCCGCCGTGCGCGGCGTCGGTCAGGGTGTAGCCGCTGCCGGACTGGGTGGTCTCGATGGAGACCTGGCCGGCGGTGACGCCGTTGCCGGTGCCCGTGATGCTCTGGTGCAGCTCGTACTGGTCCAGCGCCGCGCCGCTGGACGCGTCGACGATCACCGCCTGCCGCGAGGCCGGGCCGGTCTCGCCCTCGCCGGTGACGGTCGAGCGGTAGGCGAGGACGGGGATCTTGCCGACCGCGTACACCACCAGGGTGCTGTCCTTGCTTCCGGCCTTCGCGTGCTTCACGTGCTTGGCGTGCTTCACGGCCTTGGCCGAGGCGTCGGCCGCCGTCAGCTTCGGGGTGGTGCCGGCGATCCGGATCGCGCCCTGGTGCGCCAGGTCCGAGCCGGTGATCGTGCCGTCTTCGGTGAGGTGCACCACCAGGTCGCCGCCGATGACGGACAGGCCTCTGTAGGTGCGGTCGTAGCGCACGTGCCGGGTGCCGTCGGCGTCGATCAGCACGTCCTTGGCCACCAGGCGCTCGTCGGGGCCCAGGCCGAGCTCGCGGGCGGTTGCGGCCGCGTTCCGGTCGGCCGTGCGTATCGCCACGCCGCGCGCGTCGGCCGTCATCGCCTGGAACCCGGCGCCGGGGCGGGCGGCGGAGTTACCGGCGGCAGCGGTGGGCTGGGGGGCCGCGCTGGACTGGGTGGCCACCATGGTCACGGAGCCCAGGGCGAGGGCTGCCGCGACACCGGCTGCCAGGGCGTTCTTGCGGTTCATCGCAATCCTTCCGCCGGGCCTTGTCGGGGATGTGCCGCAGAACGTCATCTACGGTGCGGGGGGCGTTCGGCAGCGGTTGGCCCGGCTGTGGCCATGAGGCTAGGGACGCGGGAGGCAGCCGACATCGGGGCAACCCCTTGATCTGGACGGGGAGGCCCGGCGGGCGCACCATGGCCCGATGCCAGACTCTGCGTGGATGAACGCGTCCCACGAGGCCGGTCCCGTGCTGCCGGTGGTGCCGGAAGACGTGCACGGCACCCGCCGGGTGGTCCTGTTCGGGCCGCCCGGAAGCGGCAAGACCACCGCGGCCGGGGCCTTGGGGCGACGGCTGGGCCTGCCCGTCCTACGGCTGGCCCCGCGTCCGCAGGACGCCCAGGTTTCCTGTGCCGGGCTGCTCGAACTCGCGCTGGCCCTCCAAGCACTGCCCGCCGCACGGGAGCTGACGGCGGGACTCGACGAGGCCACCGACCAGCCGGGCCCCCCGGACGGTGCCGGTTCGGCCCTGCGGCTGCGCCGGCAGACCGCCGCTCTGCTGCGGGACGCACCACCCATGACACTGGTCGTGGACAACGCCCAGTGGCTGGACCCGGCCAGCGCGGCCGTCCTGGGCTGGGCACTCCGCCTGACCCCGGACCTTCCCGTCATCGCGGCCGAGCGCACCTGGCGCCCGGAGACCGGAGGCCACTGGAGCGGGGAGGACGCGTACGCGGTGCGCATCCCGCCCCTGACTGCCTCTCAGGTCGCGACGCTGCTGTCCCCGTACCGGCTCGCCCCCCGAGAGGTCACGCGCATCCACACCCACAGCGGAGGCAACCCGGCCCTGGCCCTGGCACTGGCCGACGCCTCGCGCCCACTCCCAGACCGGGATGGTGGAAGCGAGTCAGCCCTGCCGCCGACGGCCCGCCGACTGGTGGGCGAATGGCTGGGCACCGTGTCGGAGGAGGTCAAGGAACTGCTGACGTTCGCCGCGCTCGACGACCGGCGCGACCTCGACCTGCTGAGCGCTCTCGCCGGCCCGGCAGCCGAAAGCCTCCTGGCCGAGGCCGAAGCGGCCGCACTCATCGACCTCCAACAGCCCGGCGGAACGGTGCGGTTCACCGCCTCCGCGATCGGCACCGAACTCGTGGCCCGGCAGCCGGGGCACGCGCGCAGGCTCCTGCACGCCCGCCTGGCCGAGGCCAGCCGCGACAGCGTCCGCCGCGACCGGCACACCGCGCTGGCGGCCGATGCCGACGACCCGCGGTCGGCCCGCCACGCCGCCCGCGCCGCCGCACGCGCCCGGCAGCGCGGCGACCACGCGCTCGCGGCAGAGCTCTCCCTCCTCGCCGCCCAGCGCACCCCGCACGACAACGGCGACCTGCTCATCGAACGGGCCCTGACCGCCGTACGCGACGCCTCCCACTACGGCGACCTCCCCCGCGGCCGGGCCGCCGCCGGCCTCATCCTGGGCCACGACACCACCCCGGCCCAGCGCGTCGACGCCCTCGTCGCCCTGATCGACGCGAGCGGCCGGCACCTGCACAGCGCGGACGAACTGTTCGCCGACGCACTCCACGCGGCGGCCGGACGACCCGACCTCACCGCGCAGATCCTCATCCGCCAATCCATCTGGGCCAACGTCAACGAGGGCAACCCCCACCAGGCGTGCGCCCTGGCCGGCCGGGCCACCGCCCTCGCCGAGACCGCCGGCGACACCACCACCACCGTCATGGCCCTCACGATGCAGGCCCGCCTCCAACGCGTCCTCGGCCACCCCGACGCCGCGACCACGCTCGCCCGCGCCCTGTCCCTGCCACGCGCCGCCTCCATCCCGGTCAACGGCACACCCCAGCACCTCGCCGCCCGGCACGCCCTCTTCGACGACCGCCCCGAGGAGGCCCGCACCGCGCTGCTCCCCCTGCTCGTCGAAGCCGAGCGGACGGGAGACGCCGAGGCGACCGTGGACATCTTGCGCAGTCTCGCCGAGGCCGACCTCCGCGCCGGACGGTGCGCCAGGGCACTCGATCACGCCCACCGCGCCCAGGCACTGACCGACGTAACCGCCCTGTCACCCTCACCGGCCTGCTACACCTCCGCCCTCGTCGAGGGCACCGCCGGGCGCACCGACCTCGCCCTCCTCCACGCACGCCGCGGAGTCGACACCGCCCGACAGGAGGACAACAAGGTCTTCCTCTCCCGCAACCTCTACGCCCTCGGCCACCTCCTCCTGACCACCGGCCGCCCCAAGGAAGCCCTGGAAGCCCTGGTGGAGGTCCGCACTCTGGAGGAACTCCAGCAGGTCCACGACCCCTCTGTCCTGCGCTGGCATCCCGAACTCGCCGAGACCCTCGTCGCCCTCGGCCACCTCGACCGGGCACAGAGCCTGCTGGACGACACCCGCCGCACCGCGGTCGACCTCGGCAGGCACACGGTCCTCCCCCCGCTCGAACGCGCCCAGGCGCTCCTGGACGCCGCCCGCGGCGACTACGACACCGCGGCCCGGCGCCTCACCGACGCGGCCGAGCATCTCCGCCCCCTCCCCCTCGAACGCGGCAGGACCCTGCTCGCACTCAGCCACACCGAACGACGCGGACGCCGACGCGCCAGCGCCCGCACCGCCGCGCAGAGCGCCGCCGACCTCTTCGCCGCCCACCAGGCATATCCCTGGGCCGAAACCGCCGCGCACACCCTCAGACGGCTGGAAGCCGCCCCCACGGACGACAACGCCCACCCCCGCCTCACCTCCGCCGAACAACGCTGCGCCGAGCTCGCCGCCGCCGGAACGAGCAACCGCGACATCGCCACCACCCTCACCGTCAGCGTCAAAACGGTCGAAGCGACCCTCACCCGCGTCTACCGGAAACTCGGCCTGCACTCACGCGTCCAACTCGCGCACACCGTCACACCAGCACACGAGTGACCCGCCCGGACGGCTCCAGGAGCCGCCGGGTTCGGTCGCGTACCGGGCGAAGACGTCTGGCCTGCACCACGGATCGTCAGAACCCTTGCCCACCAATCCATGACTGCACGTTTCGGGGGCTCGGAACTGCTGACGGCCCGCAGCGACAGTTCCGAGGTTTGCCATGGACCCGTCGGTCAGCGGATCCCTGTTGCCGTCTCTCCGAAAGACCCGCCCGGACGACCTTCCATCACCGGGCCCGAAGCGGGTCCGGAACCCTGTTCGACCGAACAAGCCCGCCGCCGACAGGCGGATGGCCTCCGAGCCTCGGGCGTGATGCCGTTACGGGGTGACGGCTTGCCCGGTCGCCCGCGTCCAGGTGTTCATGATGATGAAGGTCTTGGTGCCCTCCACCTTGCCGGTCCGGCGTACGGCGTTGATCACCTGCTGAAGGTGCTTCACGTCCCGGACCCGGAGCTTGAGCAGGGCGTCGGAGGTGCCGGCGATGCTGTGGCTCTCCTCGATCTCCGGGATGCTCTCGGAGATGCCCTGGCTCTCGTCGCTGTCGGTCGCGCCGAGCAGGCGGATCTCGATGAACGCCTGAAGCATGCCCGCCCGGCTGTCCTCGATGACCGCGGTGTAGCCGCGGATCACACCCGCCCTCTCGTTGCGCTCTATGCGGCGCGCGCACGGAGCCGCTGAGAGTCCCACAGCACGTGCGATCCGACACGGGCGCTCGCCCGTCCTTGCGGAGGACGTTCAGTATGTGACGGTCGATCATGTCCACGGCCAACTCCCCGAACCGTGCGCGCCACGCATGAGTCACGCGCCGAAGGCTCCACTGCTCCGTACAGATCGAGTGCATCACGCTCGACATGTGCGTGATGATGCCCGGCCCCTCGCCTGGGGAACGTCGTCCTGCCATCGTCATGGTGTCCGGGTGATCCCCGGCAGGCGGCTCGCACCGGCCAACCCCACCCCTACGGCGCGGACTCCGACCAGGTGACAGGTGCGCGGGTATCCCCAGCACCCCGCGGCCGGCCCCACATCCTGGGGCCGGCCGGGTACCGAACCAGGGGCTCGCACGAGTTCTTCACCGTCAAGCGCCGCATCTTGCGGTACCCGGTCGAGGAGAAGGACTTCCGGGCCTTCGCCCTCGAAGCCCCGTGGAGCACCGGACTTGGGCTCGATGCCTACCTCGTGGGCGGTGAGGGCGACTTGAACCAGATCATGGACGAGGAGTTCCAGGGCACCTATCGGTGGTGGAACAACGCCGAGTACCGCGATCTGCTCCGGTGGAGACGCTCGTACAACGTCAAGCACCCCCACGACCCGGTCCGCTTCGTCGGCGACGACGGTGGGTTCGCCGGCGCGGAGCTGTACGACAGGGTGAGCGCCTACGCGGCCACGGCCCGCCCCGGCCTCACCCCGCAGCTCGCCGAGCTGGACCGGGGCCTACGGCGGCGACAAGGGCTACGACTGCCCTCACCTGCGGCGCTGGCTCCGTTCCCGGGCATCGCACCACGGATCGCCCGCCGGGGCATCGAGACCTCCGGGCGGCTCGGCCGTCACCGATGGGTCATCGAGCGGACCATGTCCTGGCTCGCCGGTTGCCGTCGGCTCCACCGACGCTACGAACGCAAGCCAGAACACTTCCTCGCTTTCACGGCCATCGCCACCAGCCTCATCCACTACCGACGACTCACCGGGTAGGGCGCTGCCTCAAAGACCTCTGGGCTCATACGTCGCCGACATCACTGCCGCAGTCGATGCGAGGATCACAATGCCAAGGATGCTGTAGAGCCAGGTGGCCGAGAGGCGGTCCAAGGTGATTTTGCTCCCGGGGGTCTGCAGCTGGGCGAAGTAGTGCCGATGCATCCGACGCCGGATCGGGAGCAGGGCGATCGGCATGGATCCGGCCGCAGCGCTGTACAGGAACAGAATGACTGGCGCCGGCTCCGGCCGGATCAGCGCCGTCAGGCCGGCCATGGCGCAGAGGACGGGGACCCCGAGGCAGGCACCCCACTTGCCGATCCTCCTGTTCCGCTCGACTGCGGCTCGGACCGCTTCTGGCACCTCGTCGGGCTCGGGCGGCAGCACCACGAACGTGATCACGGCCGCCACGGTCGCCCCAGCCGCGATCCACCACCAGGCCTGATCCGGAACCGAGAACAGCATCGTCCGTACCTCTTCCTTCCCCCGCCTCAGGCTGAACGACAACAGCATCCTCGTTTGTCGAACACCGCACACTTCCCGTACCCGGCAACCTTCAGCCCGGCCCCCTGCACGGCTCAGCTCGCTCCGAAGCTCTTCCCTACGCTCACCGAAGGCATCAAAGGCGCAGCAAGGCCGTATGGACCATAGGAAACGACCTCTTAGAGGGTGCGTAGCGTGGCAGGTTCCGCCGGCTTCTCGTAGCCGGTCAGGGCAGCAGCCAGGCCGAGGAAGGCCAGCCAGTGCGAGCCGTTTCGTTGGTATCGGACGGTGAGGCGGCGGTCGCCGAAGAGTCATGCGATCGACCGTTCGATCTTCCAGCGGTGCCGACCGAGGCGTTCTCCGGACTCGATGCCGGGCCGTGTGCTGCGCGCGACGCGCCCGATCTCGCGCAGCTGGGTCAGGTGCTCGACGGAGAAGTACGCCTTGTCCGCGCGGAGTTTGACGGGTCGGCGCCCGCCGTAGTCCCCGGCGGGACCGGACGGGCATGCCATGGATGAGCGGCTCGAGGGTGAGATTGTCGTGTACGGCACCCACGACCGGCATCATGCCGCACGATCACGTCACGTGAGACAACCTCTACGCCTTGATCGGTGCGGCCGACCGGGCGGCCTGCTCGATCTTCGCGCGGTGGGCCGCGCGGGCTTCCTCGTCGATCTGCTGCTCGTGTTCGGGGCGCAGGCCGGTCCGGCCGTCGAGGCCCTCGCGCAGGATGTCCGCGTGCCCGGTATGCCGGTTGGTCTCGCCGAGGACGTGGGTCATGATGGCGAACAGGTTCGTGTTGGGATATGGCTCCGGCCACCAGGGCACGTGGCCGGGGGCGTCGAGGGGAAGCTCGTTGATCGTGGCGTCCGAGTGCTCCCACGTGCGCCGGTAGAACGCGATGATCTGATCGCGGGTCTCGTCCTCGGTGGCGTACTGATCGCTGCCGTCGTGGTCCTGCCACCGGGGCAGCGGTTCCGGGGAAGGGCGGTCGAAGACCTCGCCGAAGTACCTGGCCTCGACGGTGGCCACGTGTTTGACCAGGCCGAGGAGATTGGTCCCGGTGACGGTCAAAGGCCGGCGGGCGTCGTACTCGGACAGGCCGTCGAGTTTCCAGAGCAGCGCCTCGCGGTCCCGCCGCAGTCTCCCGTGCAGGTTGTCCTTCGCGAATTCGTCGATCATGCGGCATGAACCTTCCATGGGCTTTATCGGGAAGCTGTCTGTCAGAGAGACGTGGGGATGGGGGTGGGGGTGGGGTGTGTAACGGCTCGCGGCCGACCCGACCTGTGACGGTCACCGCGCAGGAGCACGACACGCATGCTGTTCGGTGCCGTTCGCTGATCCCGTCGAACAGTTCGGGACGGGGACCGGGGATGTGGGCGGGTGCCAGGTGAGAATCCAGCCGGCGGTAAGCGCCGCCGCGCCGCCTGCCAGGGCGATTGCGCCGCCTGTTCCGATGCCTGCGGCCACCGAGCCGAAGCAGGCCGGCCCGACGCCCTGAAGCGTCATGCCGCCGGAGCCGAGCAGGCCGAAGGCCTGGCCCTGGCCGTCCTGCGGCAGGGCGTCCAGGAACGGCCGTTGCAGGCCGAGACCGTAGGCGAATCCGAAGCCGCAGAGCAGCAGCAGACAGGACGAGACGCCCACTCCGGGTTCGGCGGCGAAGCCGACCAGCGGCAGTCCCATCAGCGCGATCAACGGGACTACCAGTCGCTCCCGGGTGGGTGGCCGGAGCAGTCGGCCCACCAGCAGGTCACCGACCAGCATGCCGACCGGCAGACACCCCATCAGCACCGCGTACCAGCCGGGCGCGAAGTGGCGTCCTCCCGCGTAGGCGACGATCAGGCCTTCCGCGCCCGCTACGAACGCGGGCGGGAGCCACTGGGCCAGCATCAGTCGTCGCACCGTGTGTCCGCGCAGCAGTAGGCCGGACCCGTGCAGGCTTGCCCGGACGGCCCCGCCCTCGCCCCGAGCGCCGGCGGGTGTGCCGCCGGGCTCCCCCGGCTGCATCCGGGGTAGCCGGATGCGGATGGCGAGCGCGCAGCCGAGGTAGAGGGCGGCGCTTACCGCGAGCGCCCGGTGTGGGCCGAGTACCGCGACGACCGCGCCTCCCAGCGCCAGACCGAACAATTGCGCGCCGGAGGCGGCGATGTTGTTCAGTGAACGGCCCAGTACATAGGCGTCGCCCTCCAGCCACTGCGCGACCAGCCGACTCGACGCGCCGCTGAACACCGGTGTGGCGAGGGCGACCAGCGCCACGACACCGAGGCTTGCCGCGATCGGCATCCGCACCAGGGCGATCAGCAGGGCGGCGGCGCACGTCAAGGCGTAGCCGCCGGCGATGAGCGTGCGGGGCGGCAGTCGGTCGGCCAGTGAGCCCAGCAGCAGCGAGCCGAACAGCTGCGGGATGAAGCCGATGCCGAAGGCCAGTGCGCTCAGCAGCGCGGAGCCGGTGGTCGAGAAGACCAGCACCGAGAACGTGGTGATCCGCATCGCGTCCGCGGTGATCGCGACGGTGCGGGTCGAGAAGAGCAGCCGGAATCGCGGCTCGGCCAGCACCTCCCGGTAGGTGGCGCGGTGGTTGACCTGCGCGGGTTCGGCGGTTGGGGTCATGGCGCCCAGC
Source organism: Streptomyces tanashiensis (assembly GCF_014648895.1). Taxonomy (GTDB): domain Bacteria; phylum Actinomycetota; class Actinomycetes; order Streptomycetales; family Streptomycetaceae; genus Streptomyces; species Streptomyces tanashiensis. The sequence goes on along the minus strand of NZ_BMRZ01000004.1, from coordinate 166,071 downwards.
CTCGCCATGCGTCCACGCCACTCACCAATGATTCGTCGCTGGACGAATCGAAGCAGACGTCCCGCGGTAGCCTGGCAGCGTGCTCCGCTTCGAAGTCTCCGTCGAGGACCTGCTGCGCAGCCGCTTCGCGCTGTCGCCCGCGCTGGACCTCTGTTTGCTGCTGCGCTCGCTCGCCGGCCGAGGGCAGCCGCTGCCGCGAGCCTGGGCCACCCGGCTCATGCCGGCCTTTGAACGGCTTCGCCGCGAGACCGAACTGAACGCCGCCCTCGCCCTGCAGACCCCGCAAGGCGGACCGAACTTCGTCGCCCCGCCCCCGCGCGGCCTCAACCAGACCTGGGCAGACGACCTGGCCATGATCCGGGCCACACCGCTGGAAGCGGCCCGCCACGAATTCGCCGCCACCGCGACCGGCCCGTCCGCCCGCGATCCCCGCGTACGCGCAGTGCTGGACTCGCCGGACACCGTCTCCAGGATCGCCGAGGCGATGGACCAGGCGTGGCACGAGCTGCTCGCCGCGGACTGGCCGCAACTGCGCGCGATCTGTGAGCGCGATGTCGTGCACCGGGTGGGTGTGATCGGCGAACACGGGTGGGCCGCGACCATCGAGAGCCTGCACCCGGGCATCGCCTGGCGCGCCGGCGGTATCGAGATCGGCTTCTTCCGAGGCGGAACGGTCCGCCTCGCCGGCGACGGGCTCCTGCTGATCCCTTCGGTCGTCGTCGGGCATATCGCCGCCCACATAGAAGACCCCTGGCCCAGGACCTTGGTCTATCCTGCCCGCGGCACCGCCGCCCTGTGGGGCGAACAGGAGACCGTCCCCCAACCGGACGCGCTGACCGCTCTGGTCGGCCGGGCCCGAGCCCGGCTGCTGTTGGCGCTGGAGGCCCCGGCCAGTACCAGCCACCTCGCCCGAAGCCTCGCCATGGCACCCGGCGCGGTAGGAGACCACCTCGCCATCCTGCGAGGCGCGGGGCTGCTCGTCCGCGCCCGGTCCGGACGGTCGGTGCTCTACCGGCGCACCCCGCTCGGCGAGGCACTGGTCGCCGCTTCGGGCTGAAGCCTCGGATCGGCACTGCTTCTTGAGGCGCCCCCAACAGATGCGCGAAGGGCCGGCCCGCCTGCCGCCGTACGCACGATCCGCGTGCGAAGCATGGCACGGGACGATTCGTTCGAGGTGGGCAAGGGCCTGAGAGGCCGCTGCCCTAGACCGGCAGCAGCACGGTCAGCCACGCGCCGTGGAGCCGTTCCAGGGGTGAGGCAGGTTTTCAGGACGGCCGGATGCTCGGCTGCCTGGCGGATTACGTACGGGCCAGAGGCCAGGACGGCGCTCCGCAGTGGGAGCAGGCCGGCCTCGGAACCGGAGCTGGTGAACGGGGGCTTCGCACCGCCCAGGCGGCAGGCGTACGCCAGCAGTCCACGGAGAGGGCTGGCCGACGAGGCCTGGCCGATCCTGGGGTCGCCCAAATCTTGCTCAAGGCCCGGCCTGCGCCCGCCACCCGGGCAAGGGAGGCGTCTGGCTTGTCCGGACATGAGTGTCGATCGTGACTGTGGGGCAGAGGTGCCTGCCGCGCGTCGCCGACTGGTGCGTGCAGCGTTGAGCGGGGCCGCGGCGTTAGAGGCGGGGGGGGTGGTGTGCGGGGCGTCGGCAGCCTCGGGGGCGCGAGCCGGGGCGGCAGCCGTTGGCGGGTCGCAGCCGTGCGCGCCGGGGCCTGCGTGGCGTGAGCTGGTGGCCGGGACCGGCGGTGGCGAGCGTTTCACGAGAGCCATCCGGACCGTACTGGGAATGTCCGCCGGGCGCTGGTGGGCGGGCAGCACCCCTTCGCGGTGGTCCTGGGCCGCATGGACTCGGGGGTGCCACCGAAGTTGATCTTCGACCAAGGGCTGGGTGATCTGCTCACCGTGCGGTCGGCGGGCGAGGTCCTGGACGAAGCGGTCCTGGGCAGCATCGCGAACTGGCCGTCCCCCTGATCGTCGTCCTGGGTCATCAGAGGTGCGGAGCCGTCGCCGCTGCCGTGCCCGCCGAGGCCGGCGGCGCGCTCCTGGCGCACATCCGCTACTTGGCAGAGCGGATCCGGCCGGCGATCGATCACGGGCTTGAGGGCGAGGCCCGGATCGACGCGGCGGTCACCGAGAACGTGCGCCGGGTCCGGGCGCGGCTTACCGCCGAGCCGGACCTCGCCGCCCGGATCGCCGACGGTTGCCTGGGCATTGTCGGCGCACGCTACGAGCTGACCAGCCAGCTGGTGCGCAAGGTGCCCTGATCAGCCGTGGCCGGTGAACTTCCGGGCGGACCCGCACCAGCTAGACTTGCAGAGTTATGCAATTTACTAGTTCTGGATATGGCGGACGGGGGGTGCGGTGTGGCCGGGTTCGAGGAAGCGGCGCTGGAACGGGTCCGTGTGGCGCGGGCTCGCCTTCAGGCTGCGCAGGAGGCTGACGATGCCTTCGATGAGGCGCAGGCCGCGGAGGAGCTGGAGGACGCGCTGCGCGTGGCCCACGATCACGGTGTGGCCACCGGTGCGTGGGACACCCGATGAACCTCGGGTTGCCCTCTGCGGGTCCGGGGCGTCGGTGATGGTCAGGCGCCCCAGCGGGCAGACGGCTGTCGAGGTGCGCAAGCACGTGTGGACGGTGCCGCTGGTGCCGGGTTCCGTGCGGGCCGCGCGCGAGCGCTGCGAACGCTCTCTGGTCCTCTTCGGGCTGGAGAGCTCCTCGGCGCTCTTCGGAGCCGTGCTCTTGGTGGTCAGCGAGCTCGTGACCAACGCCGTCCGGCACGCTCAGCACTCCCCGGACGCAGAGGTCACCCTCCACATGACCGAGGACCTGCTCGTGGCCTCCGTCGGGGACCTGGACTCGCGCCCGATAACGCTGGCCGACGCCGGCCGAGCCGCCGGGCAGGGGCTGCGCACGGTGGCTGACCTGGCGCGGACGTTCGGCGGTGACGTCCGCATCGAGCCCTTCTCCGGCGGGTGCGGCAAGACGGTTGTCGTCCGCTTCATCCTTCCGGAAGGCACTCCGTGACCAACAGCAGTGGAGAGGCCGCCCAGTCGTACGAGATCACTTACCTAAGCACCCGCCCTGAGCCGGAGGTCCGCACGGTCGAGGCCGGCGAGGTCGCGGCCGTCATCGAGCACGCAGGCGAGCACGGCATGCAGGTTCTCGTCCGTCCGTGCCGCCGCCCGGTCGAGGAGCCGGGCACCAGGAAGGAAGACGAATCATGACGGACAACCTGCCCGAGAAGGACACGGCTGCGGAGCACGAGAAGTGGAAGGAGAAGGGCGTCGCGATGCGGGCCTTCTTCTACATCTTCGGCACGCACGTGTTCGCCGGGTTCATCTGGTTGCTCTTCTACGTGGGGCAGCACGCCCAGAAGTGAGACCGGGACCGGAGTGGGATCCAGGCACGTCTGGGGTGCGGGTTCGGCATGGGAGGAGAGCGGCCGTCTTCCGGTCTCAGAAGCGCGTTGAACCCGCACGAACGGAAGACGGCCGCCGCATGTGGGGTGCGGGCCCCGTAGGGCCGGCACCGTCGGGCGCTGTTCAGGTGTGGCGGCCGGCCTTGAGGTCGGCCAGGAGTTCGACCTGGCCTTCCAGGACTCCGGAGAGGATGCCGCGGGCGACCCGCAGGAGCTCGGCGATCTGGGGATGGGTAAGGCTGTAGTGGACGTTCGAGCCTTCGCGGCGGGTGACCACCAGGTTGGCCTTGCGCAGGACGGCGAGCTGCTGGGAGAGGCTCGCGGCTTCCACGCCGACCTCGGGCAGCATCTCGGCGACCGCGTGCTCGCGTTCGGACAGGAGCTCCAAGACGCGGATGCGCACCGGGTGCCCCAGCGTTTTGAAGAACTCTGCCTTCAGCTGGTACAGCGGCGTGGTCACCTGTGCACCTCTCCCCTGACTGCCCATCTCATCCACCCGGAACCGTTCTTTCGTAGGGCATCCGTTCGGCCCTCTTCACACCTTGCGACCTCCACAATTGCAGATCCCTGCAACTCGCGGGTCCTGGCGGGGTGCCTTCGTGACCTTCGACTCCCCGGAGCGGGGCCTTCGCCGGTCAGGCCTTCTTGAGGAACCCGGTCTTCAGGACCAGGCCTCCGGACGGTGGTGCTGGTCTCAGATGAGGGCGGGCGCCTCGGGCGACTGCCCGGTGGGCCAGTCGTCGGTGGTCCACTGCTTGACCGTCCCGCGAGCTCCGTGGGCGGCCAGAGCGGCGGCGAGGTCGCAGTGGACGGGCACGGGCGGGCAGGTCGCATCGGGGACGAGCGAGCCGTCGGCGGGGATCGCGGCGAGCTCGAGCGGGCGTCCGCTCTCGGCGAGGCGGCGGGCGGCCTGGGCGACGGCGACCTGCCCGCCGGGCGACCAGCCCAGCAGTCCGGTCAGATCGAGGATGACCGGGCCGGTGCCACGGGCGAGCGCCCAGCCGATCGCTCCGGCAAACCGGTCGGTGGCCTCCGCGCCGAGATACCCGGCCAAGGACAACACGCCCACGTCCTGACGGGTGGTGTAGCGCCATTCAATCGTCATCGTCAGCTCCTCGACTTCACACGGGAAGGGTGATCCAGATGGCCTTGCCACGCCCGTCCGCATCCGCCCGCACGACAGCGGTGCCGCCGAGCTCCATCGTCATCTCCACCACCATGACCAGGCCGCTGCCCGGCGCGGTGCCGAGCGCACCGAACAGAGCGGGCTGATAGGGGTGACGGTCGTGGACGGCGAACGCAAAGGCGCCGGGTCCGCGGGCGTAGGTCACGGTGATCACCGGCGAGGACACAGCGGCGTGACGGACGGCGTTGGTGACCAACTCGGCCACGATCAGCAGCGCCGGTCCCACGCTCGGATGGCGAAGACCCACCCCGCATTCCACGAGGACCAGCTCGGTGGTCTCCCGGGCGATACGCACGGCCGAGCCCATGGCTGGCACGACCAGCACATGCCGGTAGGGCATCGCCTCGACCTGAACGCTCACCGGCCCGCCCCCGAGACCGTACGGGCGAGACGGAACCCGGACACGGACTGCGGGTGCAGGCGCAGCAGGGTGTCGTGCGGGCCGTGACTCCAGCCGGGCAGGGTACGCCGGTAGTGGGCGGCCTCGTCCGGGTCGGCGATGACGTCAGCCGGCCCGTGGGCGCTGACCGTCCAGCCGGTCCCCACCGGGGTGCGGATCTCATCGACCTGGTAGGTCAGCAGTGCCCGGCCGGGGATCGTGGCGGCCTGCACGGGGGCTCGGACGACGAGGCGTCCGTACTCCATCACGTGCGCGGCGGGCCGCACAACGGCCACCTCCCGCTGGATGTAGATGAGGCGGCCCTGAGCGGAGCCTTCCAGGAGCCACAGGGCCTCGGTGCCGGAGACCTCGATCATGCGGAGGTCGGCGGGGACGCTCATCGTGCGGCCTTCCGGATGCGGTGCGGTCGGTGAGGCGTACGGGGCAGCAGTCCCGCCTGCTCCAGATGCTTGCGGGCCCCGGCGATCGCCTCCGGGGTGGTGGCGTACTCGCGGCCTTCGAGGCGCAGCAGCTCCAGTACGCCGACGGCGTCCAGGGCCTGGCGCTGGCCGGGCCGGATGCCGGAGGTCATGACGGCGATGCCGCGCCGGTGCAGCTTCTCCACGGCGTCCTTGAGGACGAGGGCGCCGGTGGCGTCCAGGGTGGTCACCCGCGCCATCCGGAGGATCACCACCTTGACGTCGGCGACCTCTGAGAGCTCGAGGAGGAAACGGTGGGCGCCCGCGAAGAAGAGCGGTCCGTCGATGCGGTAGGCCACGATGTGCTCGGCGAGCAGGGCGTGCTCTTCGTCGCTGTGCTCGCCGGGTAGGTCGGGCCGGAAGTCGACCTGTTCCATCCGCGCCTGGCTCGCCACCGCCTTCAAGGCCAGGGCCCCAGCAACGACCAGGCCGATGATCACCGCATACACGAGGTCGAGAATCAGGGTGGCGGCGGCGGTCAGGACCAGAACGACAGCATCAGAGCGGGTCGCCTTCGCCATCGCGCGCAGCGAGCCGACCTCCACCATCCGGATCGCCGTCGCCAACAGCACCCCCGCGAGCGCGGCGAGGGGGACCTTCGAGACCAGTGGGGCGGCGGCGAACACGATCACGGCGAGTACCGCGGCGTGGGTGAGTGCGGCGAGCCGGGACGAGGCGCCGGTACGGACGTTGACCGCGGTACGCGCGATGGCGGCGGTGGCCGGGACGCCGCCGAACAGCGGGGCCGCCAGGTTGGCGACGCCCTGGCCGAACAGCTCCTTGTCCGGGTCGTGCTGCTGCCCCACCGTCATGCCGTCCGCCACCGTCGCCGACAGCAAGGACTCCAGCGCGGCGAGCGCCGCGACCGCGACCGCCGGGGCCAGCAGCGAGCCGAACGCGGACACATCGAGGAAGGCCAGCGACGGGGCGGGGAGCCCGGCGGGAAGGGCCCCGATCGGGGCCGTCGCGTCGAGATGGAACAGCTGCGCGATCACGGTCGCGGCGATCACCGCGACGATCGAGAACGGGACCGTCGGCTTCCACCGCGCCCCGGCGAGCATCACCACCGCGACACCCACGGACAGGCCGATCGCCGTCCAGTTCGGGAAGGCCACGAACTCCACGAAGGCCCGCCACGCCACCAGCACGACCTTCTCCCCCTCCGGCTTCTCGACCCCGAGTGCGTTGGGTATCTGCTGGAGGCCGATCACGCACGCGATCCCCAGGGTGAAGCCCTCCACCACCGGCGCCGGCACGTACCGCATGTACTGCCCAGCCCGCAGGACGGCGAGACCGATCAGAAGGACACCGGCCATCAGACCCACGGTGAGGACGCCGCCGGGTCCGTACCGGGCGACGATCGGCACCAGAACCACCGTCATCGCGCCGGTAGGCCCGGACACCTGGAGATTCGACCCGCCGAACAAAGCGGCGAGCGCGCCCGCGACCACGGCGGTCGCCAGCCCCGCCTCCGCACCCAAACCGGAGGAGACCCCGAACCCGAGCGCGAGGGGAAGGGCGACGATCGCCACGGTGAGGCCGGCCAACAGGTCCCGGCGAGGGCTGCGGGCCATCGCCGCGTAGTCCGCCCGGGCGGGCAGGACGGAGCGAACCCGGCCCAGCACGGCCGTCACCGCGGTGTTCACGCCCACGAGGCCGCGACCTCGGACTCGCGCAGTTCCTCCAGCAGCACGCTCTGCCCCGTCAGGACCTCGGTCAGGATCCGCCGCGCCGCCGGCATCAGCTGCGCCACGTCCCCGCCCGCCAGCTCGTAGACGACCGTCGCGCCGTCACGGGTCGATGTGACGATCCCCGATCGGCGCAAGACCGCGAGCTGCTGGGAGAGTGCCGAGGGCTCGACCTCGATCGCGGCCAACAAGTCCCGCACCGGCATCCGCCCGTCCTGCAGCAGCTCCAGAACCCTTATCCGCACCGGGTGCCCGAGCATCCGGAAGAACTCGGCCTTCGCCTGATACAGCGGAACCGGCACGGTCACGCACCCTTCTCACCACCCCGAACGGGGCAAACGCCTGGCGCTGTGCCCGCGGCTACCTACGAGCACAGCACATGCAGCATCTATGAAATTGCAGACTTTTGCAATTCAACGATCCTGCGACCCGTTGCCGGGATGCGGGCACTACGGGGCCACACGGGGATCACCGCCCGGCTCCACGCGCGACACCCCTGCCTGGGATGTAGCTAATTGCAGAATTTTGCAATTTGCTACTATGGCTACTCCATCGCGCGGTTGCCCGTCGGCCGGCCAGCCGGTCTACTCCAGGGCGCTCCCGCTTCCCGACGTTTAGAAACCTGCGTGAATGAGCGACAACCTGCCTCCGTGTCCGAAGTGCTCCAGTGAGTACACCTACGAGATGAACGCTCTGGCGGTCTGCCCGGAGTGCGGCCACGAATGGGTACCTGCCGAGAGCGCTGAAGGCGACGCCGGCGCCACGGGGGAGCGGGTGGTCAAGGACGCCGTCGGCAACGTGCTGTGCGATGGCGACAGCGTGACTGTCATGAAGGCGTTGAAGGTCAAGGGCAGTCCCTCGGGCATCAAGGCGGGCACCAAGGTCCGCAACATCCGCTTGATCGACGGCGTCGACGGCCACGACATCGACTGCCGGATCGAGGGCTTCGGAGCCATGCAGCTCAAGTCGAGCGTGGTCAAGAAGGCCTGACCCGCGGACCGCGCACGCAAGAATGCCCCGGACGCCGTGCGCTTCACGGAACTGGGCGGCGGCGCGTCCGGCGCCGGTGTCGTCGGGGCCGTTCCATCGTGCGCATCGACCCCGGCCTCCACCCTCAGCACCGGCGGCAGCGACAGCAGGCAACCCCGACCAGCCAGCACCGGACCGGTCCCCTGTTCGGGTCGCGGCCCCGCCGGCCTCGGTGTCGGGCTCGGTTCAGCAGCTGCCACCGCTCTCCTCGGCGGCCTCCGGCTCGTCGAAGAGACCCGCCCCGCCGCACACGCCCGTTTCGGGGAGGGCTAGTTCGACCCGTTCGGCGGCCTCGCGGTCCCCGGCGACTGCGGCGGCGATAGAACGCACCTGCTCGTGGCCGGTCATGGCGAGGCAGGTGGGGGCGCGGCCGTAGGACTTCATGCCGACGAGGTAGACGTCCTTCTCCGGGTGGGAGAGCTCGCCCACGCCGTGCGGGTAGACGGTGCCGCAGGAGTACCGGATGATGCTCGACCACTACCAGCAGACCAAGAATCTTCTCGTGTCGTACTCGCCGAAGAAGCTCGGCTTCTTCTAGGGACACAAAGAGAGGCGCCTGACCTGGGCCGCCCCGGCCGCCCAACTGGCGGCGCCGCAGGACGAGAGCACTCCACCGATGAAGGCCGAGGAAGGACCCCCGTTGGCGGGCTCCTTCGGGTCCCTGCTCAGGAACCCAGGCTGCGTGTTCGGACGACGACCGAGGACGACCCCGCTCTGGACTGCAAGGGCATGAACCGCTGGCCACTCACGAAAGACTCCCGCCGGGACGGGCCGCCCAGAACACGGACCACACGATCACGCTCCTCCCCCGGCACTTCGCGTAGCCGCTTCTCCGAGCCGAGAACCGGCCTTGACCAGGGGCGATGCTCCTGTCGAGGCAGCGCCAGCCGGGGAGAATCCGGGGAGAATCAAGCCGCCTTGGGGAGTGTCTGGGGAGAATCGACCGCGTAAGGCGGTGTCATCGTGAAAGCTCCAGAAAGGAGTAAAGCCGCAGGTCAGCACCCTTTAGACGTCTATCTGCGCAGGTCAGCACCCCGAGGGCGAGGACTTCTTGAAGGTCTTCTCGTGGGCGGCGATTCCCTTTGCTCCCACACGGGTGGGAACTATTTATGGCATGAGCTTCGACTCCATGCCGGAGCTGCGCTGGGGCCTCGGGTACCCTTCGCCATCGGCTTGATAGGGCTGGTATGAGGCAGTTTGTACGTGCTTTTCAAGCGGTGAGACCCGGCTGTAGCGAGCACCCGTCTCAAACACGCGCCGCGCACTGTTGGCGCATGCATCGCCGCGCAAACCGCCCATACGGGGCGCTGGGGAGAAGTGATGCGGGTGATCTCCTCGCCCTCGCCCTACATGGCCTCCGACCTGGCCTTTTAAGGATCCGTGAAACGCTGGGGGGGGAATCTGGGGAGAACCCCCCTTGTTGTTAATGATCCGGGGGGGGTGTCACCGGGTCCGGAGGCATCGACGGACCGCTGATGAGGGGCTTGAGCACCGGCTTCACCCGGGCCGGAAGAGCTCTCCGTAACGTGGATGTGGCAGGTCGGTGCCGAGGCAAGGCCGGACGAAAGCGTGATGGAGGGGCCTGCACGTGATCGACACCGGCGACATCGACGTCTTCCTCGGCCTAGTACTCCAGCAGGACTTTGGTGTCTGACCTGAGACGATGCCGGGCGGCTGGAGTGTAGCGGGACGGTGGCCGGTCAGGGGCGGTCTCGAAGAGACCGCCCCTCGATCGTGCGACAGCGCCGCTGGTAGTGACAGCGGCGGGCGACTGCTTGGCGTTGTCGGCGCCAGTTCGACCAGCTCAGCGCGTGGCGTCGTCCTCGGAGGCCACGAAGGTGCGGGGGCTGGGGACGACAAGCTGCCAGGAGTCGCCGAATCTCCGCCACTGTGAGCTCGATGAGCTCGGCTGTCTCACCGGTTCCGCCCCCTTTTCCCGGGGCTGGTGTGCGGTGGTGGCCAGGAAGGCGTGGGCGAGCATGGCAAGAGTGATGTGCCGATACCAGCCGACGTAGCGACGGACTTCGTACTGGTCCAGCCCGCACTCGTTCTTCGCGGCCTGGAAGCACTCCTCGATCGCCCAGCGCGTCCCGGCGATCCGCACCAGATCCCGAACAGTGGTCTCCAAGGGGGCATAAGCGAGGTAGTAGGCGATCTCGCCGGGCTTGCTGATGCTGCGGCGGGCCAGTGCCCACCGCATCCGGTGGGGGACCTCGCCTTGGTAGTCGAACTCGTCGACGGCCGGCAGCCGCACCGCCGCCCAGTGATAGACGCGCGTTCCTTTCGCGCCGTCACCGCACGAGATCTCCTCCCATGCTTCGGCGGGGGCCTGGGCGAACAGGCCGTCGATGCGGGGACAGCCCACGGTGAACTGGGACTTGGGAACGGCCAGCACGTAGCCGACGCCGGACTGTTCCAGCAGCCGACGGAAGCGGCTCTCCTGTCCGTAGGCGGAATCCGCGGTGACCCAGGCGATGGGCAGCGGCGAGGCCAGGCATCACAGCACCATGCGCCGGGCCAGTTCGCCCTTGGTGGCGAACTCCCGGTCGTCGGGGACCCTGGCGTCGCGGCATCGTGTCCGGTCCTCGGTCCAGGACCTGGGCAGGTAGAGCTCGCGGTCGGCCAGGGTCCGGCCGCGGGTGGTGGCATAGGCGGCGAAGACGCCGATCTGGCAGTTCTCGGTGCGGCCGGCGGTCCCGGAGTACTGGCGCTGGACCCCGGCGGAGGTGATGCCCTTCTTGATGAACCCGATGTCGTCGATGATGAGGACCCCGCCGTCCTCGCCCAGCTTGTCGGCGACGTATTGCTGCAGGTCGTCGCGGATGTCGTCGGGCTCCCACTTCGCGCCGGCGAGCAGGTGCTGCAGGCCGTCGGGAGTGGGGTGGCCGGCCTGTTCGGCCAACTGCCAGCTGTTCTTCCGGGCCACCGGGGCGAGCAGACCGCGTATGTAGTCACGCATGCGGCGACGGAGCTCGACCCGGCGGAAACGGTGACCGATGGTCACGAAGAGATCGTCCAGTTCATGGTCCCACTGCTCGGCAGCGTGCCCGGTGATCACGCGAGGAGGCTGCCCCGCCGCTGTCACTACCAGCGGCGCTGTCGCACGAGCGAGGGGCGGTCTCTTCGAGACCGCCCCTGACCGGCCACCGTCCCGCTACACTCCAGCCGCCCGGCATCGTCCCAGGTCAGACACCAAAGTCCTGCTGGAGTACTAGCCGCTGCTCAGAGGTACGAGGGCATCAACTGGGCCGAGGCGGGTGCCGAACCGCGGTGGCTGGGGATGGACACCAGCACCTGCGTCGCCGCCATCAACCCAAGCCACTTCCACATGCGGGGCGCGGACGAGTTCACACGTTTTCCCACGGAGCAGCTTCGCGCGGTGAGCCGGCGCTGATCATCGCCACGATGGGCGACGCGACCGGTGAGCCACGGCACTCGGTATTCGGCGGGGATGACGCCAGCGTGGACTTCTCGTATACGCGAACGCCGTCTTCCACCTGGCGGGCATCCCCGGGGTGCGCCCGTCTTGGGGTCCGAAGTTCACCGATCACGTGGCCTCCAACGTCATCGCCACGCACCGCGTCATGGACGCCGTCTCCCGGAGGGGCGCTCCCCGGCTCGTAGTGGCCTCCTCCTCCAGCGTCTACGGCTCCACCGACGGCGGTGCGAGCGTCGAGACCGATCGGCCGCAGCCGGCATCCCCGTATGCGGTCACAAAGCTCGCCGAGGAGCAGCTCTGCCTCGCGCACTCGACCCAGGCCCACTGCGCCACCAGCGTCGTCGCCCTGCGGTACTTCACCGTCTACGCACGCCGACGCATACATCAACGTGCAGGGCGACGAACCGTTCATCTCCCCCGCCGCGATCGATGCGGTCTCCGAAGCCCTGGAGCACCTGGCACCGGACACACTCGCGGTGAACGCATACACGGAGTTGACAGACGTCGGCCAGATGCTCTCCGTCGTGGACGACGGGCTAGCGGTCGACACACCTGAGGACCTCGCCAGGGCCGACCGGTTCCTCCGTTCTCGGCAGCTTCCATGAGTGACCCGGCACCGGTCGCGGCAGTAGTTGCATTGTGCCGCCCACACGCGTACCTGTGGGTCCTGCGCCGTATGCGTTGACCTGCGGGCCCTCGAGTCGCCTCGGGGATAGCCGGCAGCGTGCGTTCCGCTGGGTCGAGCGGCGCTCCCAGCTCCCCCGCCACCAACGGTTCCACAGCGCTCACAATTGGATGATCTTGACGTGTCCTGGTTCCGCAGGGGACCGGGGACCGTTCGGCCCCAGCGAGATGCCCAGCCTTGGACGAGACTGATGGTGTCGGATCTGGGAGGTGCACATGAATGCCCAGCCGCGTGTCGCCACGACAGCCGAGCCCCTCTTGCTCGACACGGCCCTGCCCGAGTTCCGGTTCTCCCGCCTCGAGTGTGCCGTGATCGCCGCTGCGCCGGACGTCGTGTACGGCGCAGCCCGAGATCTGGACATGCTGTCCATCCACTCGCCACTGTTCGACGCGGTCATGTGGGCACGTGGAGTTCCGGACCGCGTACGACGCCGGCCCGTGGTCACACCGCCTTCGATGCGGGTGTCCGACCTGTTCGAACCCGCCGTAGGTGGCGATCAGGGGGACCTGGAGGCCCAGCCCTGGGTTGCGCTGGGTGAGCGAGCGGGGCGCGAGATCGCCTTCGGGGCGGTCGGCAAGGTGTGGAAGCCCACGATCGAGTGGCGCCGTGTCGAATCCAGTGACTACGCGGGCTTCGACGAGCCCGGCTGGGCGAAGATGGCCGCCGCCTTCGTCGTCCATCCCTACGGGGCACGGCGGTCGCTCCTGACCTACGAAGCGCGTACCGCGTGCACCGATCCGGTTTCCACCACGCGGTTCGGCCGCTACTGGACGCTGGTCTCCCCGGGCGTCGGCATCGTCCTGCGCGGAGCGCTGCGGGCGATCGAAGCGGCAGCGGAGGCTGGAGAAGGAAATACCTGAGGAGATGAGCCGTGATGCGCGCTGTGATCGTGTACGAGAGCCTGTTCGGCAACACGCGCGAGATCGCCGACGCGATCGGAGAGGGTGTGAAGGAGACGCACCCGGACGCCGAGGTCGAGTGCGTGGCAGTGGTCGACGCGCTGCCGGAGCGCATCGGCCCCACCGACCTGCTGGTCGTCGGCGGTCCGACCCATATGCGGGGCATGAGCACCGGGATGAGCCGGAAGATGGGGCTGAAGGCCGAGAAGCAAGAGGCCGAGAACAGAGAGCGTCCCTTCACTCCCGAGGAGGGCGCCGAGGGCCCCGGCGTCCGAAACTGGTTCCACGACACACTCCCGAAGGCCCACACCGGTACCCATTCCGCCGCAGCCTTCGACACCAGAGCGGACATGCGCCTGGCCGGCGCCGCCGCGAACGGCATCGCCCGTCGGCTGCGCGGTCAGGGCTACGAACTCGTCGCGGAACCCGCGGGATTTGTCATCGAGGGCACCGAAGGACCGCTACGCGCCGGTGAACGAGACCGCGCGAAGGCATGGGGGGCGGCTCTCCAGGTCGCTTGACTGATCCAGCTGGAAACCGCCACTGGCAAGCGTGGGGGGCACGTCGAGCAGGACCCGCTTCCGTCGCGGATCCGCCATGCACGGGCATGTGACCTCCTGCCCGTGAAGGTGCTGGTCAAGCGCCCAGGACCAGAGGGTCATGCGTACCGCACCGGGCGGGACGCCAGGGGCGGGTGGACGCGCCTCGCACGGGCCGACCAGGCCCCCAAGGGGGCCCGTCCGGCCCTCCTCTCCCGTCACGCAGAGGGGCCAGACTGGGGGTGGACACCGCCCAGGAGGCCCCGATGAGCACACCTCCCAACCCACGGCTCACAGCAGCACTCTCCGCGGACCAGCGTGACCGGCTGTTGAAATGCGCCAGCCCGGTGGACTTCCCTGAAGGGACCCGGCCGTTCGAGGAAGGCGGGTACGCCGACCGGTTCTGGATCGTCCGGACCGGGACGGTCACCCTGGACGTCCGCGTGCCCGGTGGGCGGCCCCCCGTGGTCGACAGCGTCAGCGCCGGCGAACTGCTCGGCTGGTCATGGCTCTTCGAACCGTACCGCTGGCATTTCGGAGCCGAATCCATGACACGGGTACGAGCCGACGAGTTCGACGCGGCGACCGTGCGCATGCTGATGGACGCCGATCCGAGCTTCGGCTTCGCCCTGGACCACTTCGTGGGACAGATGCTCGCCCACCGTCTCTTCTCGGCCCGTGTGCGGCTGCTGGATCTCTACGCCCCGCACGGGAGCGGTCTGTAGCCCCTCACCCCTCAGGGAGAACGCGATGCCCGCCTCTCGCTACACCGTCAGCGACGTCATGACCCGCACCGCCGTCGCCATCGGGCGGGACGCGCCGTACAAGGAGATCGTCGCGCTCATGGCCCAGTGGAAGGTGAGTGCCTTGCCCGTTCTGGAGGGTGAGGGACGGGTGATCGGGGTCGTGTCGGAGGCGGATCTGCTGCCGAAGGAGGAGTTCCGCACGGACGAACCCCGCGCGGACGAGTTCGCCGCCGCGTCCAAGGCCGGAGCCGTACGCGCGGGGGAACTCATGTCCAGCCCGGCCGTGACCGTCCATCCTGACGCGACGCTCGCGGAAGCCGCACGGATCATGGCGACGCGGAGGGTGAAGCGCCTGCCCGTGGTGAACGGCGTCAGCATGCTGGAGGGTGTGGTCAGCCGGAGCGATCTGCTGAAGGTGTTCCTCCGTACGGACGCCGAGATCGAGGAGGACATCCGCCATTCCGTCCTCGGCGAGCCGGCCGCCCCCGTGGGGCTGGACGTGACGGTCACGGACGGCGTGGCTACGATCCGTGGCCCGCTGTCCGACCGGTCGCTGGTGCCGCTGGTCGCCCGCGCCGTGCGGGCCGTGGAAGGCGTCGTCGACGTCCGGATGGAGCTCGGTGCGACTTGAGACGATCCGTTGACGGACAATCCTTATGGGGGAGGGTGCCCAGCCGATCGACCACAGGGATCGCCATGACGGATCTACCGGCAGCCACCGCACCCACTCGGGTGTTCCTCGTCGACGATCACGAGGTCGTCCGCCGGGGTCTCCGTGACCTGCTCGACGGCGAACCCGGCATGGAAGTGGTCGGCGAGGCGGCAACGGCGGAGCACGCGCTGGCCAGGGGTCCCGCCCTGCGGCCGGACGTGGCGGTTCTCGACGTTCGGCTGCCGGACGGCGACGGGATCTCCGTGTGCCGGGAGCTGCGGTCCCGGATGCCCGAGCTGGCCTGCCTGATGCTGACGTCGTTCGACGACGAGGACGCCCTCCTGGACGCGATCATGGCCGGTGCGGCCGGATACGTCCTCAAGCAGATCAAGGGGTCAGACCTCGTCTCGGCCGTGCGGACCGTGGCCACCGGGCAGTCGATGCTGGACCCGGCCACGACAGCGCGGCTGATGCACTCGCTTCGAGACCCGGAGGCAGCGAAGCCACCGGAGGACGAACGGCTCGCAGTGCTGTCCGAGCGGGAGCGGTCCGTACTCGACCTCATCGGCGAAGGGCTCACCAACCGGCAGATCGCCAAGCGGCTCTACCTGTCGGAGAAGACCGTCAAGAACCACATCTCACGACTGCTCGGCAAGCTCGGTGTGGAACGCCGCGTACAGGCCGCCGTCATCGCCGCTCAGGTACACGAGCACGACTCCGAGGAGAAGTAGGCGTACGGTCCTCACTTCCGCCCTTCCGGCAGCGGGATCCTCCATTCAAGTATCGTGCCGCTGCGCGGCTCGGCTCTCGCCTGTACCGACAGTGTCCCGCCCAGCCGCTCGGCCCGTTCGGAGAGGTTGCGCAGTCCGCTGCGGCTGCCGCCCTGCGGGATGCCGGTACCGTCGTCTCTCACCGTCACTGCCAGCACGCCGTCCTCGGCTACGACCGACACCTCCGCGCTGTGGGCCCGCGCGTGCCGGGCCACGTTGGTGAGCGCCTCGCCGATGACCGCGATCACCTCCTCCGCCGCCTCATGGGGCACGTCTGTTTCGAGGAGACCCTCCATACGCAGCGCCGGAGCGAATCCGAGCGTGGTCGCGACCTCGTCGACTGCCTTGACCAGGCGACTTCTGAGCCTCGGCGCCTCGGCGGTCTCGTGTTCCCGTAGTCCGAAGATGGTCGACCGGATGATCTTGATGGTGGCGTCCAGGTCGTCGATCGCCCGGGTCAGGCGGTCCACGGCCTCCGGGTGCTCGACGAACCGGCGGGCGCTCTGCAGCGTCATCCCCGTGGCGAACAGGCGCTGAATCGCCAGATCGTGCAGGTCACGAGCGATCCGGTCGCGGTCTTCCAGGAGGCTCACCTGCTCGGCGTCCCGGCGGCGGTCGGCCAGTTCGAGCGCCAGGGCCGCCTGCCCAGCGAATCCCGGGAGAGCGATGATCTCCAAGCCGGTGAACGGGGGCCGCCCGTGCCGCCGTGCGAGGATCAGCACCCCGCTCAGGCGTTCCTTGGTACCGACCGTGACGGCGACCGCCGGCCCGAACCCCCTCCATCGTTCGGGCTGCACCCGGATACGCGACTCGTTCTCGACGTCGGCGACCGTGAGCAGGCCCTCCTGCGCGAGGGCGGCCTCGGCCAGGGTTCCCTCGCTGGTCGGCAGGACGACGCCCCGGTGCGCTTCGGCCCCCTCGCCGCGCGCCAGCGAGCCCCGCAGCTCGCCGCCGGCACCCACGAGGTAGAAGACCCCCATGTCGGCGGCCGCGATGTCCGCGGCCTGCTCCAGCATCCCGTCGAGCACCTCGGTCTCTTCCGCGCCGGACAGGAGTGCGCTGGTCAGGTCGGAACTCGCGGCGAGCCACCGCTGCCTGAGGCGGCCCTCCTCGTACAGGCGGGCATTCTCGATGGCGATGCCGGCCGCGACGGCCAGCATGGTCACGACGGACTCGTCCTCGGCGTCGAACTCGGCCCCTCCCCGCTTCTCGGTGAGGTACAGGTTCCCGAAGACCTCGTCGCGGACCCGGATGGGCACGCCCAGGAAGCTGTGCATCGGCGGGTGGTGGGGTGGGAACCCGTACGAGGCGGGATGCGCGGACAACTCGGTGAGCCGCAGCGGCTTGGGGTTGCGGATCAGCTCGCCGAGCAGTCCGTGCCCCGAGGGCAGGTCACCGATCTGCGCCCGCAGGTCGTCTGCGATGCCGACGGGGAGGAACTCCGAGAGCTTCCTGTCGTCCCCGATGACGCCCAGAGCGCCGTACTCGGCGTCCACGAGGGTGACGGCGGCCTCCACGATGTCCCTCAGCACCTGGGGCAGGTCGAGCTCCCTGCCCACGGACATGACGGCTTCCAGAAGCCCGTTGAGCCGGTCCCTGGTCCCTCGCACCTCGTCGATGCGCACTTGGACCTCGTCGAGCAGCTCGTCGAGTCTCAGCCGCGGAACCTTGCGGTTCGCAGGCCCCGGACCCTCCGGCACCATCATCACCTCCGGCCACGCCGAGAACCGGTCCACGCCTGAAGCACATCTTCACGGTAGTTCCGGTGCCCAGGACCCTCCAGCCGGACGCGCCCCACGGAAGGCGGTGCGGACGAGCCGTGCGGCCAGGAAGCCGACGGGTGCGCAGGCGACGGCGATCCCGGCGCCGGCCCAGCCGAGCGGTTCGGTCTCCAGAACCGTGCTCAGGAAGGGTACGTACAGCGCCGCTGCGGCCAGGAGGCCGGAGGCGAGGACGGACAGGGGTAGGAACGGGTTCTTCCGGGTGAACAGCCGGGAACGGAGCCCCAGCACCACCCCGAGCTGCGCGGCGAGCAAGGCGAGGAAGAGGACGCTCTGCCAGGCGAGGTCAACTGTCCGGGCGGCGAGTCCTGCGCTGAGGGAAGCCGCGGTGACGACGGCCGCGAGGACGAGCAGACGCTGCCAGGCACCGCCACCGAGGATGTGCTGGTCCGGCGGGCGTGGCGGCCGTCGCATCGCTCCCGGGGAAGCTGGTTCAGCGCCCATCGCGACGCCGGTGAGGCCGTGCGTCAGGAGGTTGATCCACAGGATCTGGCCCGCCCGCAGGGGCAGTGGCAACCCGAGCAGCGGGCCGATGATCATGACGAGGATCTCGGCGGCTCCGCCGGCCATCCCGTAGACCAGGAAGCGGCGGATGTTGTCGTAGACGCGCCGTCCCTCGTCGACGGCCGCCACGACCGTCGAGAGCTCGTCGTCGGTGAGGACGAGGTCGGCGGCCTGACGGGCGACCTCGGTGCCGCGTGCGCCCATGGCGACGCCGATGTCGGCCCGGTGCAGAGCAGGGCCGTCGTTGACGCCGTCACCGGTCATCGCGGTCACGGCTCCCCGGGAGCGCCACGCCTCCACGATGTCCAGCTTCTGCTGGGGGTCCGTCCGGGCAAAGACCCGCACCGAGGTGAGGTCGGCGACGCGACCCGCGGCCACGTCCGCCCCCGTGACCACGTGGCCTTCCGTCTCGCCGCCGTCACCCAGGAGGGCGACGTGGGACGCGACCGCCCGAGCCGTCGCCGGATGGTCCCCGGTGATGAGGACGGGGGTGATGCCGGCCGCCCGGCAGGCGGCGAGGGTCGCTGCCGCGTGCGGCTTGGGCGGGTCGCTGAGCGCGACGAGCCCGAGGAGAGCAAGCCCCGACTCCGCCGCGGTGATCGGGATCGGGGTGTCGTTCCGCACGCCCGATGCCACGGCGAGCACGCGGTAACCCCGGGCCGCCAGGCTCGCGGCCTCTTGGCGGGCCGCCGCGAGCGCGTCGGGGGGATCGAGCAGGACGGCCGGGTCGAGAACGGCTTCGGGAGCCCCCTTCAAGCAGACGAGCACCCTGCCTCCGCCCGTCTCGTGGAGCGTGGTCATGCGTCTGCGGAGGCTGTCGAAGGGTGCTTCTCCGATCCGCGGCCGGGTCACCGCCAGTTCTGCGGCATCCGGGCAGCCGGTCTTGGCCGCGGCCGTGAGCAGGGCGGCTTCCATGGGGTCGCCCAGGGCCGTCCAGCGGGCGTCGGACACCTTGCTGTCCGCGGGGCGCAGAGTGGCGTCGTTACAGAGCGCAGTCACCGTCAGCAGCTCACGCAGCGACTCGAGCTCGTCCGACGCCGCCGGCCTTCCGTCGACCAGGGCCTCGCCTACGGGCTCGTACCCCACACCCGAGAGCTCGGCGCTCACCTGCGGTGTCCAGACGTGGTCGACGACCATGCGGCCCTCGGTCAGGGTGCCGGTCTTGTCCGTGGCCAGGACGGACACCGAGCCGAGCGTCTCCACCGCGGGAAGTCGGCGCACCAGGGCGTGCCGGGTGACCATGCGCCGGGCTCCGAGCGCCAGTGCCAGGGTGACGACGGCGGGAAGGGATTCGGGTACAGCCGCCACGGCCAGGCTGATGGCGGTGACGGCCATCGTGCCGAGTGGGAGCCCCCGCACCAGGCCGAGCGCGAAGACCAGCACGCACAGGGCGAGCGTCACGCCCGCGAGGACGCGCCCCAAGGCGGCGAGGCGGCGCTGCAGCGGGGTCGGCTCGCGGCGCTCGTCGAGAAGGGCCGCGATGCGGCCGAGCGCGCTGGATGCTCCGGTCTCCGTGACAACGGCGACACCCCGGCCCCGGACGACGACCGTGCCTGCGCTCAGCGTCGCACCGGGATCCTTGTCGACGGGCACGGACTCCCCGGTGAGCATGGACTCGTCCACCAGTACTGCGGACGCCTCGGCGAGATCTGCGTCGGCGGCGACGATGTCACCTTCCCCGACGAGGAGGACATCACCAGGGACGACCACCGCCGCGGGAAGGTCGACAACGGCGCCGTCGCGCCGCACACGCGCGTGCGGGGCGGTGAGGGCCGAGAGTGCGGCGACGGCGTTGTCTGCGCGGATCTCCTGCGCCACGCCGACGGTCGTGTTCACGAGGACGACCAGGCCGATCACGATCGCGTCGGGATGGTCGCCGATCGCGAGAGTCAGTACGACGGCCCCCAGGAGCACCATGATCAGCGGGTCGGTCAGCTGGGCCAGAATCCGCTTGTGGAGCCGCACCGGCCTGCTTGCCGTCACTTCGTTGGGGCCTGTGCCGGCGAGCCGGCGGGCCGCCTCCTCCTGGGTGAGTCCCCTTGTGTCCCGCACCTGTGCAGGAGCCCGGTCCGGTGCTGACCTCGCCATGGCCCGCTCACACCGCGGGCACCGTGATCACCGGGCAGTGGGCACGATGCAGCAGTCCGTGCACGACGGAGCCGACGCGCATCCCGGTGTACCCGCCCCGGCCTCGACGGCCGACGACGACGGCGAGCGCGTGCTCGGCGGCGTTCGCGAGCGCCTCGACGGGGGAACCGATGGACACCTCGTGGGTGAGACGGACGTCGGGATACTTCTCCGCCCAGCCCGCGGTCGTCTCCGAGAGCAGACGGCGCTCGGCGTGGAACAGCGTGTCACCGCTGTGCAGGGAGAAGACCGGGGGCTGCCAGACAGCGATGGCCCGGAGCGCGCAACGCCGGAGGTCCGCCTCCTCGAAGGCCCAGGCCAGGGCTGCTCGCGAAGACTCGCTGCCGTCGACGCCGACCACGACGTACGGCGTCTCCTGGGTGACGTGCTCCGCGTCGCCCACGACGACCACCGGGCAGTGCGCCCGCGCGGCGACCGGGACCACCAGAGAGCCGGCACTCAGGAACTCCTCGGTGCGGCTGAGGTGGCGGGAGCCCAGCACGATCATGGCAGCCTCGGATGACAGACCGTTCAGGACACCTGCTGGGGATCCGTCGAAGAGGGCGGAGGTGGCCTTGACGGCCGGCTGCCGGGAGTGCGCCCAGGCAATTGCTGTGCGGAGTGCTTCCGTGCCGGCCTGCCGCTGTGCCAGATGACGAGGTGTGTCGTCGACGTGCTGGGTGTCGTGCTGCGGTGGAACCGCAACCACGAGCCGCAGTCCCACGCCTCGCAACCGGGCCTCGTCCACGGCCCAGGCAAGGGCCAGGTGCCAGTTCTTGACGGGGTCGATGCCGACGACGATGTCATGGCGATCCGTGGTGCGTGTCATGACGTACTCCCGTGTCCAGGGCCTTGCCGGGGGATGAGCTCCACGGGACAGTGGGCGTGCTGCAGCAGAGTGAGCGTGGTTCGCCCGACGCTGGGTCCGAGGTAGCCGGGCGACCGTCTCCCTCCGACGACCACGAGGTCGGCGTGGTGTGACGCGTCGACGAGAGCTCCGGGCACGCTGTGGCTCTTCTGGCCATCGGCCTGCAGCGTCAGTTCGGGGAACTCCTTCTGGACCCGGTCGGTGACTTCGGCCAACGCGTGTACGTGCTCGCGGGCGATCTCCTCGCCGCCGTTGTGCAACAGAGCGCGTGGGCCTGCGGACAGCCCCGTGTTCCAGATGTGCAGGAGCCGCAGCGGCACCTTGCGCAGCAGCGCCTCACGGGCCGCCGCGAGGGCGCAGCCCACGTCGGCCGCATCCCGGACCGCGGCCAGGACAACGCCCGTCTCGGCAGGCTCCGTGGCCTCGCGGACCACGACTACGGGCGTGGTGGCGGCAGCCACCACGCCAAGACCGACCGAGCCGAGCAACAACGAGGAGAACCCGCCCAGGCCCCTGTGCCCGACGACGATCGTTCCGGTCAGGGCAGCGGCCCGTCGCAGACTGTCAGGGGCGGCGTCATCGTCGAGTTCTGTGAGAACCGTGAGCTCGGGGTGACGCGTCGCGATCTCCTCGGCAGTCCTGTCGAGCAGTTCCCGCCCTGCTCGCCGACTCGCCGCGATCTCCGCCCGGGACAGAAACGGGAGCGCTGAGTCCGTGTTGGCCGCGTGGACGACGCGGAGAGAGCCACCCCGCAGAGCCGCCTCCTCTGCTGCCCACATCACCGCGGTACGCGCGGATGGTGAACCGTCGACGCCGACGACGACACCGCCGAGGCCCGGACGGGACGTGGATGCCGCCATGGCTCCTCCTCACACGATCCGAAGGACTCCTTCCACCTTCCCATCGGATCTCAGGCGGCCGGAGGGCCGCTGGGGCCAACGACGGGACCAAAGGGCCCCTCCACCTGGTCGGGAAAGAGCACAGGCCATGCCGAGACCGTTCGGTCCCGACGGTGGACCATTCGGCCCTCCCCCACACGCATCCGGCGGGGAAGGGTGATGAATCAGGACAGCACCCGCCGAACCCCCTGAACAGGAGGCATGGCGATGAAGCACATGAAGGTCGGCGGCCTGATGACCGACGACGTGGTTTCCGCCATCCCCGCGATGTCGTTTCGGGATGCGGCGAAGATCCTCGCCGAACACGACATCAGCGGACTTCCTGTCGTGGACGACGACGACCACGTCGTCGGAGTCGTGTCGGAGAGCGATCTCCTGGCCCACCGCGAACTGACCGTGAGGGACATGATGACGCGGCCGGCCATCACCGTCCACGCCGAGGAGACGGTGGCTGACGCGGCCCGGCTGATGGTGCGGCGAGGCGTCGAGCGCCTTCCCGTCGTCGACGAGGAGGAACGGCTGGTGGGCATCGTCACCCGCCGCGATCTGCTCTACGTCTATCTCCGCCCCGACGCCGAGATACGACGCCGCATCCATGAGGACGTCCTCTCGGACGCCATGGACCTGCCGACCGACGCGGTGGACGTCCACGTCCTCGACGGCGTGGCGACGCTCGCCGGCCGTGTCCCTCGACGCACCCAGGCCCGGATGCTCGTCGAACTCACCGAGAGGGTGGACGGTGTCGTCGCCGTCGTGGACCGGCTGTCCTCCCAGGAGGACGACACGCGCCTCTCGTCCGCCACCCGGACTCCGCACGACAGCCTCTGGTGACCCACAGCAGACAGGACTCACCGTGTCCACCACCCCTCTGACCCGACAGCTCGTGACGTCGCTGGTCGAGGACGCCGTCACCGCTCCCTCGATGCACAACGCACAGCCATGGACGTTCGTCTTCAGGACGGGCGCCGGCGTCATCGAGCTGCACGGCGACCCGCTGCGCGGCATGCCGCGCCAGGACCCCGACCACCGCGCCCTCCACCTCGGCTGCGGCGCCGCTCTGTTCGGTCTGCGAGTCGGCGCCGCGCACCGGGCCCTGAAGCCGGTGGTACGGCTGCTGCCCACCCCCGACGATCCCTGGCACCTCGCGGACGTACGGTTCGACGGTCCGGCCGACACCGACGGCGATCTGGTCGAGTTCCATGCCGCCCTGCCGCGTCGGCACACCAGCCGCTTCCCCTTCAGCGAGGAGGAGATCCCCTCCGAGGTGATCGACGGGCTCCGTGCCGCGGCTCTGCTGGAGGGCTGCCGGCTGGCCGTACCCGGGGCCTGGCACACCGACACCGTCATGGACCTCGTCCACGCCTCCGAACTGTTCGAGGCGGCGGACGAGGCCGTCCGGGCGGAGATAGCCGCCTGGACACGCACTGGCGCGCCCGGAGAAGGCCCTGACACCGAGGGCATCCCCTCATACGCCTTCGGCCCACGGCAGTACGACGTGACCTCTCCTGTCAGGGACTTCGGTGCCCCCCGCCAGGTACCCGGCCGCGAGTCGGCGCGCTTCGAGAAGCGGCCACAGATCGCGCTGCTCGGGACGGTCGCGGACACGCCGGAGGAATGGCTGAAGGCCGACCAGGCCATGCAGCGGGTGCTGCTCCAGGCCACGCTGGACGGTCTCGTCACCTCCCTGATGTCCCAGCCGCTGGAATGGCCCGAACTCCGGTCCGACGCACGCGATCCCGGCTCGGCGATGGGCTTCGTCCATATGGTGTTCCGCCTGGGCTACGGCCCCCAGGGGCGGGCCACGCCGCGCCGGCCCGTCGCCGAGGTGCTCACCTTCGACTGAAGCCGCGCTCAGAGCCGGAACCACCGCTCCTGCCCAGGTGCGACGCTGAGCTTCCGGTCACCGGGAAGTACGACGGCGAGCGGGCCCTCGGGCGAGTCAGGAACCGTGATGGCGAGCCGCCCGGGGAGCATCCTCAGCCGTACTCCGCGATGGCGGCCGCAGCACAGGGTGAAAGTGAACCGTGGGATCTCCGCCAGTGACACCGGAGTCACTCGCAGACCTTCCGGTCCCGTCTCCAGGCCGGTGATCCCGCGCTCGACGAGGTCGATCGTGCCGGCCATCGCGCCGAGATGGACGCTTTCCCCGGTCGTACCGCCCTGGATGTCGGCCACGTCGGCGAGCAGGGCCTCCTCGCAGTACCGCCAGGCGTCCGCGCCCTTCTGCCGGGCCAGCACCCAGCCATGGACGAGGCTGCTGAGCGTCGACCCGTGGCTGGTGCGCCGGAGGTAGTACGAGACGGTCGCCCGCCACACCTCGTCGTCCAGCGCTTAGCCGAGCCGGCCGAACAAGCGCGGCGGACGTGCCGTGCGCTGCCGTACGGATCAGTTGCCGAGCGCGTCGTCCCCACCGCCTCGTGACCGAGCACGCGGCCCGGCGTCACCTCCGGAACGTCCCCCCTTGAGTACGCTCCGCGGAGTCCCCCTGCGGTGCATGAGCCGGTCGGTCCCAAGACGGATCCGATTGGACCCTCAAGATGGGATCGGCCGGATGCGAAGGTGGAGACCGGCCCCCACCGAAGGAGGGCTGGCCATGTCCGAAGCAGCCCCGAACCCGGCTCCCACCACCCCTCGCCCGGCACTCCTGAGCTTCCTGGGCGCAGTGGGGACGGTCACCGGCAGCAAGTTCCTCGTCGAGAGCGACCATGCCCGGATCCTCCTCGACTGCGGTCTCTTCCAGGGTTTCGCGAACTTGCGGCGACGCAACTGGGAGCGGTTCGCCCGCGATGCCGCGGACGTCGACGCCGTGGTCGTCACCCACGCCCACCTCGACCACTGCGGCTACCTGCCCCGCCTGGTCCGGCAAGGATTCCGGGGCCCGATCCTCACCACCGCCCACACCGCCCGGCTCGCCGGGATCGTGCTGCGCGACAGCGCCCGCCTCCAGATGGAGGCCGCCCGGCATGCCGACGAGCACGGCTGGTCCAAGCACCGCCCGGCCAAGCCGCTCTACGACGACTCCGACGTCGAGAAGACGCTGTCGTTCTTCGACCCCGTCCCGGTCGGCGCAGACGTCGAGATCATGGCCGGCAACCGGCTGAGGCTCCACCACGGCGGGCACATCCTCGGGTCGGCGTGGGCGCACCTCACCCTGGAGGACGGCCACACGCTGGCCGTCTCCGGAGACCTGGGCCGGCCCGGACACCCGCTGCTGCTGCCGCCCGAGCCCTTCTCGGGCGCGGACGCGCTGCTCATGGAGTCGACGTACGGAGACCGCCGCCACGACCAGGAGTCCGCCCGGTCGGAGTTCGCCTCCGTGATCGCGCGGGCCCTCGCGCGCAGTGGCACCGTCGTCATCCCGTCCTTCGCGATCGACCGGACCGAGGTCGTCCTGCACGAACTGGGTCTGTTGCGCGACAAGGGCGTCCTGCCTCGGTCTGTGCCCGTGTACGTGGACAGCCCCATGGCGCTGGCCGCCCTCGACGTCTATCGGGACGCCGTACGCGAGCGTTCGGACGAGCTGCGGCCGGAGATCCTCGCCGAGGGAGAGGCCGCACTGAGCCCCGAACCGTTCCTCGCTGCCCGGACGGTCCAGGAATCCATCGACATCAACAGCACGCACGGTCCCGCCGTCATCGTCTCCTCGGCCGGCATGGCCACCGGCGGCCGCGTCCTGCACCACCTGCACCGGCTGCTCCCCGATCCGCGCAACGCGGTCGTCATCGTCGGCTTCGCCGCGGCCGGCACCCGGGCCCGAGACCTCGTGGACGGGGCCCGGGCGCTCAAGATGTTCGGCGAGTACGTTCCCGTACGGGCCGAGGTCGCCGACGTACCCCACTTCTCGGCCCACGCCGACGCCGGACAGATCATCGACTGGCTGCGCGGCGCCCCTCCCCCGCACACCACCTACCTCGTCCACGGCGAACCGGCCGCGTCCGAGGCCCTGCGCGACCGCATCGACCACGAACTGGGCTGGACGGCCGTCGTTCCCCGCTCCGGGGAGGCCGTCCTGGTCCGCTGAGGCGGGGCCCTTCGGTCCCCGGTGTGACCCGTACGGCCCTCCCGATGCCCACCCGCCGCGCGGAAGCCTGTGGGGAAAGGGCGGGAGGCACATCATGAGCACCAAGTGGATGCTGCTGAACGAACTCGCTCCGGCGGCGCGGGACCAGCTCCTGCGACGGGCGCGTCAGGTCCGGTTCGCCGCGGATACGCGCATGTTCCGCGAGCAGCAGCATGCCGACCGTTTCTGGATCATCGAGTCCGGGCGGGTCGAGCTGGACAAGCACCTCCCCGGTTCCGGCCGCGCTCTCGTCGACACGCTGGTGTCCGGCGATCTCCTCGGCTGTTCCTGGATGATCCCTCCGTACCAGTGGCGCTTCGGCGCCACGGCCATCACCGAGGTGCACGCCCTCGAGTTCGACGGGCGGACGGTCCGGGATCTCTGCGCACAGGACGTCTCGATCGGTGAAGCAGTGTCCGCGGCCGTCGCGGCGGCGCAGGAGCGCCGACTCCTCACGTGAGGAACAAGTCATGACACCTCAGCCGTTCACCGTCGCCGACATCATGACCACGAAGGTCGTCGCCGTCCTGCCCGGCGCGGAGTTCAAGGAGATCGTCGCCACCATGGAGCGGTGGAAGGTGACGGCCGTGCCCGTGGTCGAGGGCGAGGGCCGTGTCGTCGGAGTGGTCTCCGAGGCTGATCTGCTCCACAAGGAGGAGTTCCACGACCACCGCCTCGGCATCGTCGAACAGATGCGCCGTCTCGACGCCACCGCCAAGGCCGGCTTTCACAGGGCCGAGGACCTGATGACCTCGCCCGCCGTCACCGTCGATCCCAAGGCGTCACTGCCTCAGGCCGCGCGTCTCATGGCCGCCCACCGCGTGAAGCGGCTGCCGGTCGTCGACGCCGACGGCACGATCCAGGGGATCGTGAGCCGCTCCGACCTCCTCAAGGTCTTCCTCCGTCCGGACGACGACCTCGCTGCCGAGGTGCGCCGCGACGTCATCGAGCACCTCTTCCCGCTCTCCCACCACCAGGTCGACGTCCGTGTCGACGCCGGAGTCGTCACCCTGGCCGGCGAAGTCCGCGACAGCGCGCTCATCCCGCTGGCGGCCCGCCTGGCCCGCGCTGTCGAAGGCGTGGTGGACGTACGGTGCGAGCTCACCGCCCAGGGCCGGACATAGGCCGTCTCCGGCCCTGGGCGGTGCAGGTCACGGCTCCGTCGCTCATGCTCGAAGTATGTCCCAGGTGACCAGCACCGACCTGTACGAGGTCACGATGGCGCTCTCGTACCTGCGGGAGGACATGCGGGCCCCGGCCACCTTCAGCCTCTTCGTCCGCGACCTCCCCCCGGGCCGCGGATTCCTCGTCTCGGCGGGGCTCGAACCGGCCCTCGACTACCTTTCCCGGTTCCGGGTGAGCCGCCCCGACGTGCTGGAGTTCGCCGAGGCGCTGCGCCGGCCGGTCGAGGACCTGGAACCGCTGCACGGCCTGTCGTTCGACGGCCAGGTCCGCGCCGTACCCGAAGGACGGCTCGTCCTCGCCGGTGAGCCGCTCCTGGAAGTCACCGCGCCCCTGCCGCAGGCCCAGCTCGTGGAGACCTACCTGCTGTCCCTCGTCTGCCACCAGACGGCGGTCGCCTCCAAAGCGGCGCGGTGTGTGCTGGCCGCCGCCGGGCGGCCGCTGGTGGACTTCTCCCTCCGCCGGACCCACGGGCCCGAGGCCGGCCTGGAGGCGGCGCGCCTCTGCGCCCTGGTCGGGTTCAGCGGCACCAGCAACGTCGCCGCCGCGACCCGGTACGGCATTCCCGCATCCGGCACCATGGCGCACTCCTACGTCGAGACGTTCGCCTCCGAGGAGGAGGCGTTCCGGGCCTTCTCGCGCACCCATCCGGGCCCGGTGACCTTCCTGGTCGACACGTACGACACCGACCGCGGGGTCGCGACGGCCGCGCGCGTCCTGAGCGACTTGCGGCTCGGACCGGGGTGCGGAATCCGCCTCGACAGCGGCGACCTCGGAGTCCTCGCCCGACGCGCCCGTACCGCACTCGACGCGGCGGGGCTGAGAGACGTGCGGATCATCGCGAGTGGCGGCCTCGACGAGTACGCCGTCGCCGCGCTCGTGAGGGACGGGGCGCCCATCGACGTCTTCGCCGTGGGGACGAAGGTCGGCACGGCCGCCGACGCACCGTATCTGGACGCTGCGTACAAGCTGGTCGAGTACGACGGCCGGCCCGTCATGAAGCTCTCGTCGGCGAAGGTGACGACTCCCGCCCCGAAGCAGGTGTTCCGCGGCCCCGGCTTCCGCGATGTCATCGGCCTGGCGAACGAGGAGCCCCCCGAGGACTCGGAGCCGCTGCTGCGGACCGTGATGCGCGGCGGGCTCCGCACGGAACGGCCCGACACCCTGGCCACCGCCCGCGCCCGGTTCGATGCGGATCTCGCCGCACTGACGGAGGCGGCGCGCCGCATCGAGGACCCTGTGCCGCCGGTGCCAGTGGTGTCGAACCGCCTGTCGGCTCTGACGTTCGTCGTACGAGGCCGCATCGAGGCCCGGACGCAAGCCGGGCTGTAGCAACAGGGACACGCGGCGGAGACGGCACGCCCGAAGGAGCGAGCGGGCACGGCCAGTGGCCTGAGATCGAAGCCGGTCGCCGGGAGGCCGTCGCCGGTCGTGGGAAGAATGCGGGGATGACGTGGCTTGCGACACCGGTGGGTGCTGTCCTGGTGCTGTTCATCCTCCGGGACGTGTTCCACACGCTCTGGCACCCGACCCGTCACGGAGGTCTGAGCAGGTTGGTGATGGTGTCCCTTTGGTGGCTGTCCGCACGCCTCGGGGGGCGGAGGCGGCCGGCCGGTCTAGCGGGCCCGCTCGGCATGGTGGTGGTCGTCGCCGCGTGGGCGCTGACGGTGGCCGTGGGGTGGGGGCTCATCTACTGGCCCCACATGCCGGAGGACTTCTCGTACGCGACAGGGCTCGTTCCATCCGAACACGCGGGCCCGCTCGACGCCCTCTACATCTCGCTGGTCACCCTTGCCACGCTCGGACTGGGCGATATCGCGCCGGCCTCCGGATGGCTGCGCGTACTCGCCCCCATGGAGGCTCTCGTGGGGTTCGTCCTGCTGTCGGCGACCGTCGCGTGGATCCTCGGTATCTACCCGGCGCTGGCCCGCCGCAGATCGCTGGCCCTGCGGCTTTCGCACGTGCGCCGCAGCAGCGCCACCGCCCAGGCCCTCGACTCCGACGGCGGCGCCGCGCTCCTGGACGGACTCGCCTCGGCGCTCTCCACCATCACCGTCGACTTCCTTCAGTACGCCGAGTCGTACTACTTCCACGACGGGGACGACAACACGTCCCTGCCCCGGCAGATCCGCCACGCCCTCGGCCTCGCGGACCAAGCCGACGGGGCGCACCACCCGGACGTCAGGCTCTCCGCGTCGGTACTGCGGAGGGCACTGGAAGACCTGGCCGTGGTGCTCGACGAAAGCTTCCTGCACACGGACGGGGGACCCGAGCGGGTCTTCGCGGCCTACGCCGACGACCACGGGCATCCCCAGGGGCCGGACGGCCCTCCCCAGTACGGCGGCAGCGGGCGATCCTGAACGTGGGGGCGCCGGTCGAACGCGTGAGAAGGTGACGAGCGATGAGGCACCGCAGTGTCGCGGATCTCATGACACCCACGGCAGTCAGCGTGGTTCGGGGCACGCCGTTCGAGGAGATCGCACGGCTCCTGGACGAGTTCGACATCACCGCGGTGTGCGTGGTGGACGAGTCGAACCGACCACTCGGCGTGGTCTCGGAGGCGGACCTGGTTCGCCGCCGTGCTTCCGGGGCCGGGCTCGACACCGCGGGCGCCCTCATGTCGAGTCCCGCTGTCGTGGCCCGACCCGAGTGGAGCGTGGTGCGCGCCGCACGCGTGATGGACCGGGCCGGCGTCAAGCGCCTGCCCGTGGTCGGTGACGACGGGCTACTCGTGGGCGTGCTCAGCCGCAGCGACCTCGTCCAGCTGTTCCTGCGCCGGGACCGGGCGATCCAGGAGGAGATCGTCGAGGACGTGGTCACCCACACCCTGAGGCTGAGCCCGTCAGCCCTCTCGGTGGAGGTCGCGGATGGCAGGGTCACCCTCAGCGGCACGGTCCGCCGCCGCAGCCTCGTTCCGGTGCTTCTCAAGCTCTGCGACAGCGTCGACGGCGTCGTGGGGGTCGTCGACCGGCTCACGTACGAAGACGACGACCTGACGAGGAAGTGACGATCATGGTCACCCCGAGTGCCCCGTATGTTCCCGTGCATGTGGCGGCCGAGCTGGACAAGGAGCTGTCCCGCTGGCTGTGGCTGGTGAAATGGATCCTGGTGATCCCCCACTGGATCGTGCTGTTCTTCCTCTGGATCGCCTTCCTCGTCGTGACGGTGATCGCGTTCTTCGCCATCCTGTTCACCGAACGCTTCCCACGGGGCCTGTTCGACTTCAACCTCGGCGTCCTCCGCTGGTCCTGGCGCGTGTCGTACTACTCGTACGGCGCCCTCGGCACCGACCGCTACCCGCCCTTCAGCCTCGGCCCCGAACCCGACTACCCCGCCCGGCTCGACATCGCCTACCCGGAGCAGCTCTCCCGCTCGCAGGTACTGGTCAAGTGGTGGCTGCTCGCCATCCCCCACTACCTGATCATCGCCTTCTTCACCGGCGGCATCCGCGCCGGCTGGTGGAGCGGCGGCCTGATCACCCTGCTCGCCCTCATCGCGGGCTTCGCCGTGGCCTTCACCGACCGTTATCCGCGCGACCTGTTCGCTCTGATCGTTGGGCTGAACCGCTGGGTCCTGCGCGTCGCCGCGTACGCGAGCCTCATGACGGACGCCTACCCGCCCTTCCGCCTCGACCAGGGCGGTACCGAGACCGCCGCGACCGAGTGGGCCACCGCCGGCAGCTGACGTCGCCGCCTTGCACGCCGCAGCTCGTCAGTGCCCCACACAAGGACCGGGAACGTCGCGATGAGCAGGACAACATCCAGGGGAAGGGCGGCCGTGCCGAAAAGGTGTTGGAGCGGGGGCGCATAGACGAGGGCGGCTGTGAACGCGAGCTCGAAGGCGATACCGGCTAGTAGCAAGGGGTTCGAGAACAACCCGATGTCGCGCAGCGCCGCGTGGTCGGTGCGGGCCGCGAGGGCTGTGCCTACCTGGCAGGTGACGATGCCGGCGAAGGTGGCCGTGGTGGCCGTCACGTAGGCGTGGTGGAGGGGGCTGCCCGCGTCCGTGGGATCGCCCGGCTGCCAGCCCGCGCGCCACAGCACGTAGAAGTAACCCGCCATGACAAGGGCCGCCGAGACCAGTCCCAGGTAGCCCCAGCTGCGGACGAGCATGTCGCGGGAGATGACGCCCTGATGCCGTGGCCTGGGCGGCCGCTGCATGATGCCGGGCTCGGAGCGTTCCCTGCCGAGCGCGAGGGCGGGCAGCGTCTCGGTGCCGAGGTCGATGGCGAGGATCTGCAGGACGGTGAGGGGAAGCGGTACGGCGCCGGCGGAGAGGGCGAAGACGAGGAAGGGAACGATCTCCGGAGTCGCATGGGCGAAGATGTAGACGATGAACTTGCGTACGTTGTCGTAGACGCGGCGCCCGGATTCGACCGCGGTCACGATGGTGGCGAAGTCGTCGTCGGTGAGCACCATGGTGGCGGCTTCGCGGGCCACGTCCGTGCCGGAGCGTCCCATGGCCACCCCGATGTGGGCGCGGTGCAGCGCGGGGGCATCGTTGACGCCGTCGCCCGTCATGGCGACGATCCGGCCGTGGGCCCGCAGGGTGTCGGCCACCTTGAGTTTCGTCTCGGGCGAGGAGCGGGCGAAGACGATCTCGGCGTCGCCCTCCACCAAAAGCCGGTCGAGCTCATCGTCGCCCAGCAACGTGGAAGCCGCGACGACCTGGAGGCCGGGCACTCCGATGCCTACCTCCCGGGCCACCGCCGCAGCGGTGGCTCCGCTGTCCCCCGTCACGATGTGCACGCGTATCCCGGCCTCGTGGCAGCGGCGGACGGCCTCCGCCACCTCGGGGCGCGGCGGGTCGTACAGTCCGACAAGACCGAGCAGTGTCAGTCCCGATTCGGCTTCCTGACGGTTCGACGGCGACTCCGCGCCCGACGGCAGGTCGCGCGCGGCAACGGCGAGGACCCGCATGCCACCCTGGGCCAGCTCCTCCGCCGCCGAGCGGGCTGCCTCCGTGGCGGAGTCGGGATGCACGCGGGTCAGGACGGCTTCAGGCGCCCCCTTGGTGATGATCCGCAGGCGACTCGTCGCCTCGTCGACCTGCACGACCGACATCAGCCGCAGCCGCGGGTCGAAGCGGAACAGCCTGCGCCGTCCCTCGTCGCGCCGCGTGAGATCCACCGGGGCCTCGCGGTCGGCGGACCCCGTGACGAGGGCGGCCTCGGTCGGATCGCCGTGCAGCTCACCGTCCTCGTCACCGGTGACCGTGGTGCACAGCGCGCTCGCCCGTGCCAGCTCCTGAGCCCAGGGGCCGGGTTCCGTTCCATGACCTGCGGTCCACAGCACCCTCAGACTCATGCGGTTGCGGGTCAGCGTGCCGGTCTTGTCCGTACAGATGACAGTCGTCGAGCCGAGCGTCTCCACCGCGCTGAGTCGCTTCACCAGAGCGCCCTCCCGGGCCAGCGCGCGCACGCCGACGGCGAGGGCCAGGGTGATGGTCGGAAGCAGCCCCTCCGGGACGTTGGCGACGAGGAGCCCGATGGCGAACATGAGGGAGTCGGTCACCGGCAGCCCGACGACCACGCCCAGGACCAGGAAAACGCACCCCATGCCCGTTGCGACGCCGGCGATGAGCCAGGCCACCTTCTTGACCTGCCGCTCCAGGGGACTGGCCTCGCGCCGGGTTCGCTGGCTGAGGGCGGCGATCCGGCCGAGCTCGGTGTGGTTGCCGGTGGCGAACACGACGGCCCGAGCCTGTCCCTCGACGCAGGTCGTCCCGCTGAAGACGAGGTTCGGCTCCTCCAGCAACGGGGCCCCGAGGAGCCCGGCCGCGGCCATGCGTTCGGCGGGGACGGACTCCCCCGTGAGCATCGACAGATCGACTTCCATTCCGCCTTCGGTGACCCGCGCGTCGGCCGGTACCTTGTCGCCCTCCTCCAAGACGATCACATCGCCCGGCACCAGGTCGCGGGCCTCCACAGTGAGCGGCCGGCCGTCGCGTACGGCGAGGGCGTGCTCGGGCAGATAGCGCGCGAGGGTCTCCACCGCCCGCTCGGCCTGTCGCTCCTGAAGCAGCGCGAAGGCCGCGTTGACGGCAATGACCGCGAGGATCGCCCAGCCGAGCACCCCGAGGTCCGCGAGGAAGGCCAGCCCGGCTGCGGCCCACAGCAGCAGGGCCAGGGGGTGGATCAACTGCCCCACCAGCTCCCGCGCGAAAGAGGAGCGAGCCTTGCGCCGTACCTCGTTGGGACCGTGGACGGCGAGCCGGCGGGCAGCCTCGCGAGCGGACAGCCCGTCTGGTCCGGTGGCCAGTTCCCTGCGCAGTCTGGGCAGGGGCTCACTGGGGTCGAAGGGCAGAGCCGGGTCAGGGGTGGTGCTCGACTCCGCTGCGATGCGGTCGGTGGCACGGTCAGTCATCGTCGCCCCCGGCATCGCTGCCGCGACGCGGGCGGCCGGACCAGACGGGTTCCACCTGCTCCCACTCCCGTTCCCAGGCCGCGAGCCGGTGACCTTCGCTCCGCCGCCGTACGAGGAGGACCAGGCCGGCCCCCGCCACCCCGACGGCACCCGCCGCCGCGATACCGCCCGAGAGAGAGGTGAATGCTCGGTCCGCAGCGCTGCCCGGGGGGCGGGCAGGAGCACCTGCGTCGTCCACCCAGATGATCACGGTGCGGCCCTGGGGCGTCCTGGGCGGGACGTGGACGGTCCCGGAGCGGCGGACGTGCTCAGGCTGCTCCCACACCGCCGGTGCGAGGGCCTGCGGCTTCGCACCGTACCGGGCGGCGACGGATGGTTCCTTGGCCGGCCCTGTGGTGGTCGCCTTCACCTGATGCCGGTGAGCGGCGAGTTCGCGATCGGTCCTGGCTCCGGCGTTCCACAGTGTTCCGGCGGCCACGGCGCCGCAGACCAGGGCGATGATCAGGACGAGGACGAAGGCGGCACGCCCGCGGAATCCTTTCACCGGCGGATTGGACCCGCTGCTCGAAGACTCCTGGTGAGACATGCCGCACCTCCCGTCGGGGGTGGCTGACGGAAGGATCCGCGGCACCGCTCAGGGGGTGGCGCCGAGCTCCGTTCCGATGTGGTGGGCCCATGCCCGGATCCGTTCCGGATTGCGGAAGTCGCCGCACTTGCCGCGGTTCATCATGTGCCGGGCCACCGGCTCCGAGGTGTCGGCGGTCGCGGCGCCGCCGAAGGTCGTGTGCTCGCGGGCACCGAGCTTCCTCATCCGCCGGGCGACCCCTCGTACGGGCGGGATGTCGTGCTCGTACACGGAGGTGTCGACCGGACCGCTGCTGAAGAGCCGCAGCGGCCGATGTCTGAGCTGCTCGGCGTTACGCCGGGCACATCGTCGCGTCTTGCCGGTCCAGTGCCCGGCGCAGAGGGCTCCGCCGAGGACGACTCCGTCGTAGGCGCTCACGTCGGTGACGGTGTCGGCCGGCAGGACGACGGCGTCGAAGCCGTCGTCCCGGAGCGTCTGGCCGATCTCCTCGGCGATCCCGGCGGTCGCGCCGGCCCTGCTTCCGTAGGCGACCAGGACTCGCTTGGGTTTCACGACGTGACTCCGTCGGGCGGAGTGCCGCCTCGCTTCACCGGGATGGTGCGTGCGGCGCCGGCCTCCTCCTCGGGCATCGGGACACGGATGGTGAGGATGCCGTCCGCGTACGACGCCTCGACGCCGTCGGTCGGGATCGTGCCAGGGAGTCGCACGGTCCTGCGGAACGACCCGTAGCGGAACTCCGAGTGCTCTGTGCCCTCCTCGCTCTCACTGTGCTCCGCACTCACCGTGATCAAGTTGTCGTCGACGGTGATGGTGAGATCATCGGGGTCCATCCCGGGCAGTTCGGCCCGGAGTACGTACACGCCGTCTCCGCTGGTCACCTCCACCGGAATGGAATGAGCAGCCGTCGCGGGTCGCCACCCGGGAAGCCCCGGGAACTCCCGGTTGAACCAGTCGTTGAAGTCGGGGAAGAGGCTGTGCCTGCGTTCCACCTTGCCTCCGGCCATTGTTCTGCTCCTCGTTCCCGGGGCCCAGGGCAGTCGCCGTGGGCCTGAGTCGGTACGGACGGGCGGTGGACCGGCTTACGGGGCCGGTCCGACTCCGTAATCCCATCGTCCGCCCCCGAGGTCACGTGGCGCACCGTCCAAGGGGGTTGCCCGACGGGGCCGAGCGGGCCGCACCTGGACCGACCGGCCCATGGCGCCACGGCTCCGGTTCTGTCAGTTGCAGATCTCCTCGACGAAGTGGCCCACTCGTTCCTCCGGGAGGTGCCGGGCCAGGTCCGCCTCGCTGATCATGCCGACCAGGCGGTGATCGTCGATCACGGGCACGCGGCGGATGCGGTGGTCCTGCATCGTGCGAAGCACCTGCTCGCTGTCGGCGTCCACGTCCACGGTGATCGGCTTGCCCTGGGCGAGGTGCCCGGCCGTCATGTGGTGGGGGTCCTTGCCCTTGGCGAGGCACTTCACCACGATGTCCCGGTCGGTGATGATGCCGTGCAGCCGGTCGTCCGGCCCGCAGATGGGCAGCGCGCCGACATCCAGTTCGCTCATGCGCCGCGCGGCGTCCATCAGCGTCTCGTTCTCCTGCACGCAGCTCGCACCGGCGTGCATCATTTCCCTTGCGGTCGTCATGGCCGCGGCCTCCTTTCAGGCACCTACTAGCGATCCGGCCGATACGCCGTCGATTCAGAGGAAGAGCGTCGACACCCTGATGGTGTGCACCGGGCGCAGGGGACGCGGATTCACTCCCTCTGCAGGTGGCTGGTACCTCCTGGCGCGATCACGCCGCGTGTCTGTGGCCGCCTGTCGACGGTGGTCGGCCGCCGGCCCTGTGTCCCGGGCGTCTCGGTGCCGTGTCCTTCTGGGCATGGTCACTCCTCCGTTCGTCCGGCGCCGCTCTCGAGCGTCGCCTCCGCTGCGGCCACGTGCCGTTTGACGGCGGCGAAGCTGTCCGGTGCCACGGAGATGGAGTCGAGGCCCGCGTCGACCAGGATCGCGGTGAACGCCGGATCGTCGCTGGGCCGCTGCCCGCACAGTCCGACAGGGCGGCCGGCCTCGTGGGCGCGGGCGGCGAGGGTCTGGATGCTGCGGACGACGGCGGGGTCTCGCTCGTCGAAGACGTGGGCGAGGGCCTCGGAGTCGCGGTCGACGCCGAGGGTGAGCTGGGTGAGGTCGTTGCTGCCGATCGAGAACCCGTCGAAGCGTTCCGCGAAGTCCTGGGCGAGGATGATGTTGGCCGGTATCTCCGCCATGACGTGGACGCGCAAGCCGTTCTCGCCTCGTACGAGTCCCTCCTGTGCCATCACCGCGAGCACCCGGTCCGCCTCGCCGAGGGTCCGGCAGAAGGGGATCATGACGACCACGTTCGTCAGCCCCATCCCCTCACGGACCCGGCGCAGCGCACGGCATTCGAGGGCGAATCCCTCGCGGTAGCCGTCGCTGTAGTAGCGGCTCGCACCGCGCCAGCCGATCATCGGGTTCGCCTCGTCCGGTTCGAAGGGCCGACCGCCGAGGAGCTTGGCGTACTCGTTGGTCTTGAAGTCGCTGGTCCGTACGACGACGGGGGCCGGCCAGCGGGAAGCGGCGATCCGGGCGATCCCGTGGGCCAGGCGCTCGACGAAGTACTGTCCGCGGTCCAGGTAGCTCTCCGTGAGCAGGTCGATCACATGACGGTCATGCGGTTCGAGCCGCTCCGGGTGCAGCAGGGCCATCGGGTGGACCTTCACCTGGTGGGCGACGATGAACTCAAGACGCGCGAGGCCCACGCCGTCGGCGGGGAGCCTCCACCAGCGGAACGCGGCCGACGGGTCGGCCAGGTTGAGCATGACCCGGGTGCGCGTGGCGGGCAGCTCCGCGAGGTCGGTCAGGATCTCCTCGTACGCGAGCAGCCCGTCGTGGACGCGTCCGCGTTCGCCCTCGGCACACGAGACGGTCACCTGCCTGCCCTCCTGCAGAACCCGGGTGCCGCTGCCCGTGCCGACGACGGCGGGGACGCCGAGTTCGCGGCTGACGATGGCGGCGTGCGAGGTGCGGCCGCCGTGGTCGGTGACGATCGCCGACGCCCTCTTCATGACCGGTTCCCAGTCGGGGTCGGTGACCCGGGTGACCAGAACCCCGCCCTTCGGGAACCGGTCGAGGTCGACGGGGGCGTCGAGGGCGACGACCGTCCCCTGGCCGATCGTCTCGCCGACCGCGATGCCCTCCACGAGGGCTTCACCGGGGACGACGGTCAGCCTGCAGCGACGGAGGGTCGTGGAACGCCGGCGCGACTGCACCGTCTCAGGACGCGCCTGGACGATCCAGAGTTCGCCCGTGAGCCCGTCCTTGGCCCATTCCAGATCCATCGGGCAGCCGTAGTGCTCCTCGACGGCGGCCGCCCACGCGGCGAGCTCGCGGATCTCCGCGTCGTCGAGTACCCGCTGGTTCCGCTCGGCGTCAGGGGTGTCGACCGTCCGTGTCAGCCCGGTGTCCGCGTACACGGTCTTCAGCCGCTTCGTGCCGATCCGCGCATCGATCACGGGGTTCAGGGAGGGGTCCTTCAGGCTGGGCTTGAACACCGTGTACTCGTCGGGGTCGACCTGACCACTGACGACGGTCTCGCCCAGGCCCCAGGCAGCACTCACCACGATCACCTCGGGGAAGCCGCTCTCAGGGTCGAGGGTGAAGGCGACGCCGGCGCCGGCCAGGTCGGAGCGGACCATGAGCTGGACGCCGACGGAGAGGGCGACGGCGAGGTGGTCGAAGCCCATCCGCTCGCGATAGTCGATCGCCCTGTCGGTGTACAGGGAGGCGTAGCAGCGCCGGCACGCCTCCAGGAGCGCCTCGGGTCCTCGTACGTTCAGATAGGTCTCCTGCTGCCCGGCGAAGCTGGCCTCTGGCAGGTCCTCGGCCGTCGCGCTGCTGCGCACAGCAACCTCGGGCACCTCCCGGCCGCTCTCCTCGGCCAGCCTCTCGTACGCGGTCAGGATGGCGTCCCGCAGAGGCGGGGGCAGTGGCTGCGCCAGGAAGAACGAACGGATGGCCGCCCCTACCTCGTCGAGCGGGACCCCTTGGTGCAGGCGGCCGATCTGCTCCTCGACGGAGTGGCGCAGTCCGTGGCCCGCGAGAAGTTCCTCGTACGCCTCGGCGGTGGTGGCGAAGCCCGGCGGTACACGTATCCCTGCGGCGCCGAGCCGGGTGGTCATCTCTCCCAGCGAGGCGTTTTTGCCTCCTACCCGGCCGATGTCCGAGCGGCTCAGCTCATTGAACGGTACGACGCGTCGCGTCGGCTCCATGACATCCTCCGTGGCTCTCGGGAGTCCTCAGTACGGGAGCGGTCGGCCGGACGGGGTACGCAGATCAAGGGGGCTGGGCCTGCGGGGCTGTCGGGGCCGGGGGCTGATCCGGATGCGCCGCATGGTGCTCACCTCTCCGGGGAACCGGCGGACGAACCAGATGCGTCCTGTCGCTCCACCGTCCCGCGTGGAGGTCGTCGCGCTCCAGTGCCGAGCGGGTC
Source organism: Streptomyces tanashiensis (assembly GCF_014648895.1). Lineage (GTDB taxonomy): Bacteria > Actinomycetota > Actinomycetes > Streptomycetales > Streptomycetaceae > Streptomyces > Streptomyces tanashiensis. The sequence goes on along the minus strand of NZ_BMRZ01000004.1, from coordinate 127,299 downwards.
AGCGGGGCGGGGCCGGTCGGTCGTCCCGGAACGGGACCGGTCGGCCCACGCCGCGTCGCCTACGCGCTCCTCGTGCTGCGGGAGGGGGACGGTGATCACGGGACACATGGCGCGATGCAGCAGGCCGTGGACCGTCGAACCCAGTCGCATGCCGGAGTAGCCGCCGCGGCCTCTGCGGCCGACGATCAGAGCGAGGGACTCCTGGGACGCCAGGGCGAGTTTCTCGACCGGGTGTCCTCGAAGGACCTCTTGGGAGATGACGACGTCCGGATACCGTTCAGTCCACCTCGCCACCGATTCGGCGAGCAGCCTTCGGCACTCGGCCAGGCCCTCGTCGAGATCGCCGCGGGCGAGGACGGAAGGGGGCCAGACCCAGACGGCGCGCAGTCGTGCCTCGCGCAGTCGTGCCTCTTCCACGGCGAAGGCGACCGCGGCCCGCGAGAACTCGCTTCCGTCCACGCCGACGACGAGGGTCGGTGGGTGCACGGCGCTGTGTTCGGGTTCGCGGACCACGACGACGGGGCATTCGGCCCGCGCGGCGAGCGGGACGACCACGGAGCTCTCGCTGAACACCTCGGCCGCGCGGCCGAGACGGCGCGAGCCGACGACGACGAGCGCGGCGTGCGCCGCCAGGTCGCGGAGCACGGTCGCCGGCACACCGTTCGCGAGGTCCGTCGCGATCCGCAGACCGCCGTGGAGTTCCCGTACGAGGTCCTCCGCATTGGCGATCGCCGACTCCGCACGGAGTCGCAGGGCGCTCTGGTGGGCCAGCGCGTCATAACGAAGCCAGTCGTGGGCGGGCGGTACGGCGACGACGAGGCGAAACGCCAGTCCCCTTCGTGAGGCTTCGTCGGCGGCCCAGACGAGAGCGGGGATCGACTGCTCCCGGGGGTCGATTCCGAGCAGTATCTCTTTCACGTCTCCTCGACCCGGGTGGCGAAGGCGGGTGGGACGATCATCACGGGGCAGTGGGCGTGGTGGAGCAGGATGTGAGCGACGCGCCCCAGAGACGCGCTTGCGCCCAGAACTCGGTGTTCTCTGCCCATCACGAGCAGATCGGTGTGGGCTGCCGCTTCCACCAGGATCCCGGGCGTGCTCGTGCCCGTCTCGACGTGATGGCTGACGTTGAGCGCGGGGTAGAAGTCACGCACACGGTCGGCGAGCGCCTTGATCTCGTGCACGCGCTGCCGAGCGATCTCGTCGAGGTCGTCCAGCATGGTCGCGACGCTGCCGACGTGGGTGAGCACGTTCCAGACGCTCACCAGTCGCAGCACCGCCTTGCGGGCGTCCGCCTCGGCAGCCGCGACGAGCAGCCAGCCGAGATCCGAGGCACCGTGCACGGCTGCCGTCACCGAGCCCGACTCGGGGCGGTCCCTGTCACCACGGACGACGATCACCGGCACCTCCGCGTGGGCTGCCACGCCCAGCCCCACGGAGCCGAGCATGAGCGCGGAGAATCCGCCGAGGCCCCGGTTGCCCACCACGATCGTTCCCCGGTGGCCGGCGGCCGCCCGGAGACCGGCGACCGGCTCCTGACGGCTCAGTTCCCTTGTGACGGCAAGGTCCGGAAAGCGCTCTTGGACCGTGCTCGCGGTCTCGACCAGCAGCTCGCGACCCGCGTCACGGACCGCCTGGATCGTCTCGGCATTGGCGAAGAGGGCCCGGCGGTCGGTGTCGGCGGCGTGGACGAGATGCAGGGGCCGCTCCCGTCGGTCCGCCTCGGCGGCGGCCCAGAGCGCGGCCGTGCGCCCGGAGGGAGACCCGTCGACTCCCACGACGACGTTTCCGAGCTCTGGTCGAGCGGGAATCTCGCTGGTCATGGTTCCTCCTCCGGGGCCGGCCCCGGGCTCGGGGCACGTCCCGAGGGGAGACACCTCCCACGCTGACACGGCGGTGCGACCTCATGGGATGGGCCGTTCGGCCCCAATCGAGACCTGCCCGGCCCTGCTGTCACCGGAGAACCTGGTCCGAACCTGGAGTTCCGGATGCCCCGCCCAAGCAGGATCACGACGGAGCGGAACGGATTCCACCGAGGAGGCACGCCATGACGGCTCAGGTCACTGTCGGTCTCGACGGCTCCGGAGAGAGCCTCTCCGCCGCGCGTTGGGCGGCGGAGGAAGCCGTGCTGCGTGAAGTCCCTCTGCGGCTGGTGTACGTGGAGGAGGGGCCGAACACCACGAGGGTGCCCTTGCCATACGCCCACAACATGACCGAGCGAGCCGAGGACCTGCTGAAGGGCGTGGCGGACAGCGAGCAGAAGAAACATCCGGGCCTTGAGGTGCTCACTCAATCTGCGCGTGGGCGGGCCGCCGAGGAGCTGCGGGCCGCTGCGGACGAGGCGGATCTGACCGTCCTCGGTTCTCGCGGTCTCGGTGGCCTCCTCGGCTTCGTGGTCGGCTCGGTCTCCCTTGCCGTCGTCGGCGCGGCGCGACAGCCGGTGGTTCTCGTGCGTGGGGAGGCCGACAAACTGGCTGGTGGAAGCACGATCGTGGTAGGAGTCGACATCTACCATCCGTGCGAAGCCCTGCTCGCGTTCTCGTTCAACGAAGCCGCCCGCAGGCGCTTTCCGCTGCGGTTCCTGCACTGCTGGACGCTTCCCGCCTCGTATGGCTACGCGACCCTCGTTGACCCGGGAATCGACGAGGAGCTCGGCGGTCAACTCCTTGGTGGGCTGGACGACCTACTGGAACCGTGGCGGAAGCGGTACCCGGGCGTGGACGTCACGGCCAAGAACGTGATGGGATCGCCCGCCTCTCAGCTGGTCGACGCGTCACGGACCGCACACCTCGTGATCGTCGGGCGCCGGAGCCGGACGGTCCCTCTCGGCCCGCATCTGGGTCATGTGGCCCACGCGGTCATCCACCACAGCCCCGCGCCGGTCGCCGTCGTCCCTTTGATGTGAGCCGTCGTCCCCTTGATGTGAGCGGCCGGCCAGTGCCCGCATCAGGCAACGTTCGCCCAGTCGTGACGCGTCGTCCAGATGTGATCTGGACAGTCCGTGTGGTGACCTGTCGGGTGGTGACCTGTCGGCGGGCCCAGATGGTGCTGCTGTCCGCGCAGGGCATGGACGTGGCGAAGGTTGCCGACTTCCTGGTCGCCGAGGGGGTGGTCGACGACATCGGCCACGAGGAACCGCCGCCCGGTGGAGCAGTTCGGAAGCCGCGGATTCGAGCCCGTCCCGGCACACGGAGATCACGCACGCGACGGCCCTTGGGCAACAGACCCGGACGGCGTGCCGGGCGCACCCGGCACCCGGATGCGGCGGCCGGTCACCCGGCGCGGCGAGAGCGTCACCAAGGTGTCGCGGCCTTCCCCGGCCCACGGCTCCGGGCGGCCGGCGTCCATGATCCTGCGTACCGCGGTCTCGTCCGACACCGTGCGTACCGAACCGACGAGGAGCACGCTCCAGCCCTGGCTGAACGCCTCGTCCAGGCGGTCCTCCTCGAAGGCGACTTCCGCGCCGGACGCTGATGCGCGCGCGAGGATCGAGTCCGCAGCGGTCGTGAAGACGATCTCCCTCTCGACGACCTGGTAGTTCACGGGGAACACCGCCAGCCCGTCCCGTCCCTCGACGGCGACCCGGCCGACGCCGTGGCCGTCGAGCAGCTCCCAGCACTCGGCCTCGCCGACTTCCTCCATCCGTGCCCGGTGCCCGGCATGGACTCCTCCGGGCGCGAGGTCCGCCCTGTACCCGGTGAGATCCTGCACGGTGGTCTCCAGTGCGTTCGCGAGCCGGACCAGGAATTCGATGCTCGGGGTGGGCACCTGCTCCTCCACGTAGGCGACGTAACCAGGCGTCGAGCCGGCTCTTTCCGCCACGTCCTCACAGGAAAGGCCGAGTTGTGCGCGTCTGGCCGCGACGCGGCGGCCGAGGTCGCTCGTGGCATGCGGAGGGTTCCGGTCAGCGTCCTTGTTCATCACTGCTCTCCTTCCGTGGTCTCCGGACGCTCCTGGGGTACGACGGCGACCGGGCACGAGGCGTGGTGGAGGGCGCGGTGGGACACTCTGCCGAGTTCCAGGCCGACCAACGCGTCTCTGCGTCGTGCCCCGAGGACCAGCAGGTCGGCGGCAGCGGAGCGCGCGGTCAGTATCGTGTGGGCGGGGCCCTCGACGGAGCTCGTGCGCAGGCGGACCTGGGGATGTGCGGACGCCGCGGTCTCAAGGGCCTTGTCGAGCAGTTCGGTGGACTCTTCCGCGAAGTAGGCTCCCCCGGCGCGCTTCATCAGCAGGTGGTCGGCCGGCCCATGCGCGGGTCGTCGCCAGGCGCGGACGACGTCGAGTTCCGCACCCCGGACCGCCGCCTCGCGGAACGCGAACCGCACGGCCGGCGAGTCCACGTCGTGTTCTCCTACTCCGAGCAGGACGCGCCCGTGACGTGCCTCCAGGGCCTGTCGGTCTCCCCGGACGACGACGACCGGGCAGTGGGCCCGGGCGGCCACGATGAGGCCGACGGATCCGAGCAGAAGGTCGGCGAACTCGCCGCGCCCTCGGGATCCGACGACGAGGATCGAGCCCTCCCGCCCCTCCCGGAGCAGTCCGGTGGAGGCGTCCTCAGCGAGGACATCCGTGGTGACAGGGAGATCGGGTGCACGGCGTCGGGCGCGTTCCGCCGCGGTCCCGGCGATGTTCTCGGCGAGGACCTGCCCCGAGGGCCGGTCCTTGGCCCAGGTCGGGACGACTCCTTCGTACCGTTCCCACATCGAGGCGTGGACGATCCGTAGGGGAAGCCCGTGCCGTACCGCTTCGTCGACGCCCCAGTCCAGAGCCGTGAGGCTGGCGTCGGACCCGTCGACTCCTACCACCAGGGGCGAATCCATCGTGCCCACCGCCTTCCGTGTCGCGTGGGAACCCGCTGCCAGGGTCGCACCGGGCTGCAGACGGTGAACAGGGCCGGTCGGTCCCACGCGCGGTCCGCCCGGACCACGCGTGCAGCTGGCGCCGAGACACGACGAAAGGAAGGGCCCATCCGCTTCTCGCGGATCCTGATCGCGCGGTGCATGGCTCGAAGCCGCTTCCCCGCGTCCCTGGGGCGAGCCCCTCCTCACCTTCAGGTAAGCACCGGTCGAGGGGCCGTGCCAGGGCTGCCCGGGTCCAGACGTGCCCCTTTCGGCCCTCGCCGTCGCCGCCCGGCGGCGACACGCTCTCAGCAACAGGACTCAGGAGTACCGGAGGCCGGTCATGAAACACCCACGTACCGTCGACGACGTGATGACCCATGCGGTGGTCTCCGCCAGGCTCGACGCACCGGTCAAGGAAGTCGTCCAGTCCATGCGGCGCTGGGGCGTGAGCGCGGTTCCCGTGCTGTCGGCCGAGGGACGGGTGGTCGGCGTGGTGTCCGAGGCGGACATTCTCGGCAAGGTTCCGGGAGAGGACCGGGACGGCGCGGGATCGGTGACGGCGGGCAGCTTGATGTCGGCGCCGGCCGTCACCGTTTCGCGTGGTGCCGCGATCGCGGGGGCTGCTCGGCTCATGGGTCGGGGCCGTCTCAAGCGGCTTCCCGTGGTGGACGAGGACGGCCGCCCGGTCGGCGTCGTCAGCCGGGGCGACCTGCTCAAGGTCTACCTGCGCTCCGACGCCGAACTCGCCGAGGACGTGCGGCACGAACTGCTCACGCACCTGATCCCGGAAGGCGAGGCCGCACTCGCCGTACGAGTCGTGGAAGGCGTGGTGACGCTCACCGGACGCCTGCCCGGGTCCGTACCCACGGACCTGGCCCTGCGGCTCACCAGGGCAGTACCCGGCGTGGTCGACGCGGCGGCGGAGTTCACGACCGCGTAGCGGCCCTCGAGTCATGCGGCGGAAAGTGCTGGACCCGCGCGTCCGGGCCCGGGAACACCAGAGTGACCCGGCCCGTGTCCGACCATCGGACGTCGAAGGGGGGAGTGCCGTCGACGTGATGCAGCCCGACGATCTCACCGTCACGCCCCTCGTCCCCGACCGTGGCACCGCCCACGATCAGCCGGTCTCCGACGCGGGCCCACAACCCGGCGCGTGATGTGTCCTGGCCTTGCCGTGTTCCGGACGCAGTCATCGTTCTCGCCTCCCGGCCCGCGCGTCCGGCCGCGGCCTCCCGGGACCGGCGCTCTCGCTCCACCCTGCGTCCCGGCCGGCCTGCCGTCATAGGGGCGAACAGTCCCGGAAGGGGACCATTCGGCACTGCCCGGGAGCGGGCTGCGCACAGCAGGGTGAGATCTACCGGGCCTCCGTGTCCCGCGAGGAGGACTGTCATGCAGCACCGCACGGTTTTCGAGGTGATGACCCACGACGTGGTCACCGCCGCCCCAGAGACCTCTTTCAAGGAGATCGCCCGTCTCTTCGCCGACAACGACGTCTCGGCGGTCCCGGTCGTCGACCCCGGCCGACGCCTGCTCGGCGTGGTCTCGGAGGCCGACCTGCTGCGGACCACAGCCGAGCTCCCCGATCTTGAGGGCCGCTGGGCGGGCGTCCGGCTGCTGTCCCAGGAACGAGGGGTGCCCGACGCGGAGACGGCCGCCCAGCTGATGACCTCGCCCGCCGTCACGGCACAGGCGAACTGGAACCTCGTGGAGACCGCCCGGACGATGCAGCGCAGGGGTGTGAAAAGACTTCCCGTCACCGACGAGACCGGTCGGCTCGTCGGAATCATCAGCCGGGCCGACCTTCTGCGGCCCTTCCTGCGCAGTGACACCGCGATCCGTGACGAGATCGAGCACGACGTCCTGGCCGACACGCTCCGCCTTGCCCCCGACACGATCCGTGTGTCCGTCGACGACGGAGTCGTCGGGCTGACGGGCCGGGTCGACGAGCGGGCCGACATCCGTGTGATCGTGCGGCTCTGCCGCTCGGTCGACGGGGTCGTCGCCCTGCACGAATCGATCGAGTACGCCTACGACAACCTGGCGCTCGACGTGGAGCCACCGCGATGAAGGCCCTGTGGGTGGCCCCGGTCATGCCCGACTACGAGAGTGCCCGGGAGACCTTCTCCTGGCGACGCGCGCGGGCACGGCTCGCCGGGCTGCCGGACGGCGGCATCAACATCGGGTACGAGGCGGTCGACCGGCACCTGCGCGAGGGCCACGGCGAAGGCGTCGCGCTACGCTGCATCGCCCGCGACGGATCGCTACGGACGGTGACTTTCACCCGGCTCGCCACCGAGAGCTCCCGCTTCGCGCACGTACTGGAAACGCTGGGTGTGGAACGCGGCGAGCGGGTCTTCACCCTGCTCGGCCGCCGGTTCGAGCTGTACGGCACCGTCCTCGGCACGCTGCGTGCCGGACGAGTCCTCTGCCCCCTGTTCACCGCCTTCGGCCCCGAACCCGTCGCGCTGCGCATGGAGCTGGGCGACGCCAGGACTCTGGTCACCACCCGGGAGCTGTACGAGCGCAAGGTGGCCCCGGTACGGTCCCGCCTTCCGCACCTGCGCCACGTCCTGCTTCTCGACCCCGGAACGGACCCGCCCCCGGACACCCTCTCCTTCCCCGCCCTCACGGCCGCCGCGCCGGACGAGTACACCGTCGGACCGACCGATCCGGCCGAACCGGCGCTGCTGCACTTCACCAGCGGCACCACAGGCACCCCCAAGGGTGCGGTGCACGTACACGAGGCGGTCCTCGCCCATCACGTCACCGCCGCCTACGCCCTGGACCTGCACGAGGGCGACGTCTTCTGGTGCACGGCCGACCCCGGCTGGGTCACCGGCATGTCGTACGGCATCATCGCGCCGCTCACCCACGGGGTGACGACCGTCGTCGACGAGGGAGACTTCTCCCCCGCCCGCTGGTACGGAATCCTCGCCGACCAGCACGTCACCGTCTGGTACACGGCCCCGACCGCGCTGCGCATGCTCATGCGGGCCGCACCGCGTGGCGGCGACGCGACGCCGGCCGCGCGCCACGACCTCTCCGCGCTCCGGTTCGTCGCGAGCGTCGGCGAGCCGCTCAACCCCGAGGCCGTGCACTGGGGACGGGAGGCACTCGGGCTGCCGGTCCATGACACCTGGTGGCAGACCGAGACGGGGGCGATCATGATCGCCAACTTCGCTGCCGATCCCGTGCGGCCCGGCTCGATGGGCCGCCCCCTTCCCGGTGTCGAAGCCGCTGTGCTGGCCTGCGGCGAGGACGGCCGGGCCGCGGTCACCGGCGGGCACGTCCAGATCCTCCGGGAGCCGGGCGCCCAGGGCGAGCTCGCCCTGCGCACAGGCTGGCCGTCGATGTTCCGCGGCTACCTCCACGAGCAGCGCCGTTACGAGGCGTGCTTCGCGGACGGCTGGTACCTGACCGGCGACCTGGTCAGCCGCGACGCCGACGGCTGGTACTGGTTCGTGGGCCGGGCCGACGACGTCATCAAGTCCGCGGGGCACCTCATCGGGCCGTTCGAGGTGGAGAGCGCCCTCATGGAGCATCCGGCCGTCGCCGAGGCCGGCGTCATCGGGCGCCCAGACCCGCTGGCCGGCGCGATCGTCAAGGCGTTCGTGCTGCCCCGGCCCGAGTATCCGCCCGACAGCGAACTGCGGCGCGACGTCATGGCGTTCGCCCGTCGGCGTCTCGGCCCGGCCGTCGCCCCCCGGGAGATCGAGTTCGTCGAGGATCTGCCGCACACCCGCAGCGGCAAGGTGATGCGCCGCCTGCTGCGGGCCCGCGAACTGGGCCTGCCCGAGGGCGACGTGTCCACGCTCGAGACACCCGAACCGGCCGGGACTGCCGGCATGTCCGGGAAGGAGCCGTGATGGCCACCGCACACGGCGACACGTCCGCCGGGACACCGCAGGCGAAGGGCCCCCGTCGTGCCCGTGGCACCGCAACCGCGACGCCCTCTCGCACTCCCGCGAGCGCCCACGACCTGGATCTCCTCAGACAGATGCTGCTCATCCGGCGGTTCGAGGAACGGTGCGTCGAGTTGTACAGCGCGGCGGCGATCCGCGGCTTCGTCCATCTCTACATCGGTGAGGAGGCCGTGGCGGTCGGCGTCCACCAGGCGCTCGACGAGCGGGACGCGGTCGTCTCGACGTACCGCGAGCACGGCCATGCCCTGGCCCGTGGGGTGCCACCCGAGGCCGTGATGGCGGAGATGTACGGGAAGACCACCGGGTGCAGCCATGGGCGCGGCGGCTCCATGCACCTCTTCGACGCCGCACGCCGCTTCTACGGCGGCAATGCGATCGTGGGCGGCGGGCTGCCACTCGCGGCCGGCCTGGCGCTCGCCGACCGGATGCGCGGCGAGTCCCGGGTGACATGCTGCTTCTTCGGTGACGGGGCCTTCGCCGAGGGGGAGTTCCACGAGACCGCCAACCTGGCGGCGCTCTGGGGACTGCCCGTGCTCTTCGTCTGTGAGAACAACCTGTACGCGATGGGGACGGCCCTCGTCCGCGAACACGCCCAGACGGACCTCGCCATGCGGGCCGCGTCGTACGGCATGGCTGCCTGGGCCGTCGACGGCATGGACGTACACGCCGTGGAGAAGGCGGCGCGCGGGGCGGTCGAGTCCGTCCGCGCCGGCAACGGACCGCACTTCCTGGAGATGCGGACGTATCGGTTCCGAGCGCACTCGATGTACGACCCGGACCGGTATCGGTCGAAGGGCGAGATCGAGGAGTGGAAGCGGCACGATCCCGTCACGGGCCTCGCCGATGGCATGCGTGCGTCCGGACTCCTCGACGACGCTGCAATGGAGGCCCTGGACCACGCCGTCATGGAGGAGATCGACCGCGCTGTACAGACGGCCGAAGGGGCTCCCGAGGAGGCGGCAGAAGACCTGCTGCTCCATGTCACCGGCCGACACGAGGAGGCTCCGTCATGAGCACGCGTACGCGACCGCGGGCGCATCCCGACGACGCCACCACCACATACAGGGAGGCCCTGCGGGAGGGCCTGCGCGAGGCCCTGACCTCGGACGACCGGGTCTTCCTCATGGGCGAGGACGTGGGCCGCTACGGAGGCTGCTTCGGGGTGAGCCTCGGCCTCCTGGAAGAGTTCGGCCCGGAGCGTGTCCGGGACACGCCTCTGTCGGAATCCGCGTTCGTCGGAGCCGGCATCGGTGCCGCCCTGGCCGGGATGAGGCCGGTCGTGGAGATCATGACGGTCAACTTCAGCCTGCTGGCCCTCGACCAGATCCTCAACAACGCCGCCACCCTGCGGCACATGTCCGGTGGACAGCTCGGCGTGCCGCTGGTGATCCGCATGACGACGGGCGCGGGACGGCAGCTGGCCGCCCAGCACTCGCACAGCCTCGAAGGCTGGTACGCGCACATCCCCGGCCTCCGGGTCCTGGCGCCGGCCACGGTCGACGACGCCCGCCACGTGCTGGCGGCCGCCCTGGCCGACCCCGACCCGGTCCTGCTCTTCGAACACGGCAGCCTCTACAACGCGGCCGGCATGCTCGATCCGGCGGTCCATGATGTCGACCTGGACAGCGCGGCCGTCCGCCGCGAGGGCGCCGACGTCACGGTCGTCGCGTACGGCGGTTGCGTGTCCAAGGCTCTCGAAGCCGCGGAGGCATTGGCTGAGGAGGGGATCAGTGCCGAGGTCATCGACCTGCGGACGCTGCGGCCTCTGGACGACGCCACGGTCGTCGGCTCGGTCCGGCGGACCCACCGGGCCGTCCTGGTCGACGAGGGGTGGCGCAGCGGCAGCCTCTCCGCCGAGATCGAGTCGCGCATCTGCGAGCAGGCGTTCTTCGACCTGGACGCGCCTGTCGAGCGAGTGTGCAGCGCGGAGGTCCCGATCCCCTACGCCCGTCGGCTCGAGGAGGCGGCACTCCCCCAGCCTGCCGGAATCGTGGCGGCGGCGCGCCGGGTGGTGAGCTGAGATGGCCGAGTTCACGATGCCGTCGCTCGGCGCCGACATGGACGAGGGCATGCTCTCCGAGTGGCTGGTGCACCCGGGTGACCGGGTGACCCGGGGCGACGTCATCGCCGTGGTCGAGACCGCCAAGTCCGCGATCGAGGTGGAGTGTTTCGACAGCGGTACGGTCAAGGCTCTCCTCGTCGACGAGGGCACCACCGTGCCGGTGGGCACCCCGCTGGCACGTATCGGCACGACCGCAGAAGCCCGGCCGGCCGAAAGCCGTCCCGCCGGTCGACCGCCTGTCGAAAGCCCGCCGGCGTCGACGCCCCTGGTCCGCCGACTCGCCGAGGACCGGCACGTCGACCTCGCCGCCGTCCATGGCTCGGGTCCGGGAGGCAGAATCACACGCGCGGACGTGGAGCACGCGGAACCGGAGCCGGAATCAGCGCCAGCACCAGAGCGCGAAAAGACCGCGCCGACGCCACGGCCGGCGAAGCCGGCGCGCAGCGACAACTCGACCGGGGAGCGTCCCGCTCCGGGACGCGTGAAGTCCTCACCGCTCGCGCGGAGGCTGGCCACGGAACTCGGAGTCGAGCTCTCCGACGTAGTCGGCACTGGCCGGGGAGGCACCGTCCGTGCCGAGGATGTCCGTTCGGCCGCAGCCGCCGAGGGCGCACGGCGGCCGGTCATCCCTGATGCGGCACGGGCGGCAACCGCCCGGCTCATGAGCCGGTCCAAGCGGGAGATCCCGCACTTCTACCTCTCCACGACTGTGGACATGGCAGCGGCCCTGGAGTGGATGCACGCTCGCAACCGCGAGCTGCCGCTGTCCGCCCGCCTGGTGCCCGCCGCACTCACCTTCAAGGCCGTCGCGATGGCAGCGCGCAAGGTGCCCGAGCTCAACGGGCACTGGGGCGACGACGGCTTCGTTCCGGCGGAGGAGGTACGGCTGGGCGTTGCCGTTTCCTTGCGGGGCGGTGGCCTTGTCGCCCCGGCCCTCGCCCATGCCGACACGCTCTCCCTGCCCGAAGTGATGGCCGCGCTCAAGGACCTGGTGGCCCGGGCACGGGGCGGTCGGCTCCGAGCATCGCAGACCGCCGATCCCAGTCTTACCGTCACGAACCTCGGCGACCAGGGCGTCGAGGCGGTGTTCGGCGTCATCTACCCGCCGCAGGTCGCACTCGTCGGCCTCGGCAGGATCGTCGAGCGGCCGGTGGCCGTGAACGGGCTGCTGGGAGTGCGTCCCGTGCTGACGGCGACGCTGTCCGCCGATCACCGAGCCGCCGACGGCGCCACCGGCGCGCGTCTCCTCACCGCCATGGACCGGCTCCTGCAACAACCGGAGGAACTGTGAACCACGACCAGGCCAAGGCGTTCGTTCGGCAAGCCGTGCAGCGCGTCGTCCCCGGCGCCGAGTTCACCGGGCTCGATCCCGGCATGTCCCTGCGGGACACGTTCGAGATGGATTCGCTGGACTTCCTCGAGTTCGTCGAGGCGCTCGCCGAACTCAGCGGGACGGAACTCACCGAGGATGACTATCCGGCCCTCGACACCTGGGACGGCTGCGCCGCTCGGCTGGTGGGCGAGGCGCGTACGTCCGTACAGGGAAGGAGAGGCTGATGCATCACCGCAGGATCAGTCGGCTGATGACCCGTAAGGTGGTGAGCGTCCGCGGCGACGCCTCGTTCAAGGAGATCGCCCGCACGCTCTCGCAACACCAAGTGACCGCGGTTCCCGTGCTGAACGGCGGGGGCCGGGTGGTCGGGGTGGTGTCGGAGGGAGATCTCCTGCGCAAGACGGCCGACCAAGCCGCCGCACCAGGGGGCCTGCCGGCCGTTCCGGACCTGGAGGCGTGGGAGCGGGCGAAGGCCGAGGGGACACGGGCCGAGGAACTGATGACCGCCCCCGCCGTGTGCGCGCGCCCCGACTGGACCGTGGCGGAGGCGGCACGGCTGATGGAGGTCCAGGGCGTCAAGCGGCTCGTCGTCGTCGACGACGAGGACCGCCTGGTGGGCATCGTGAGCCGCCGCGACCTGTTGGGCATCTTCCTCCGCGAGGACGACGACATCCGCCGGGAGATCGTCGAGGACGTGCTCGGCGACACGTTGCGACTCGAATCGGCCGCCCTCGGCGTCGAGGTGCACGACGGACGGGTGGACCTCAGCGGCAGGCTGCCCTTCCGGGGCATGATCCCGGCGATCGAGCGCATGTGCGCGACCGTCGACGGTGTGGTCTCGGTCTCCTGCACCCGTCTCGCGTACGACGTCGATGACACCGCACGAGGAGGTGGACGGTCATGACGCGGAGCATCGTGGTCGGCCTGGACGGCACGGAACAGGCGAACGCCGCCGCGCAGTGGGCGGCTGAGGAGGCGCTGCTCCGAGGGACCGGCGTGCTTCTGGTGCACGCGAAGGAACCGGTGCCGGAGGCGGTGCTGCCGTTCACGGCACGAGAGTCCGGGGAGGCGTGGGCCGAGGAGATGACGGCGCGCACCGCCGGTGCTCTGCGCGAGCGTCATCCCGGCCTTTCGGTGACCACGCGCCTGCTGCCCGCGGGTCCCGTACCGGGTCTCGTCGCCGCGGCGGAAGAGGGCGAGCTGCTGGTTCTCGGCTCGCGTGCTCTCGGCAGCGTGGCCGGCTACCTGCTCGGCTCGGTCGGTCTGACGGTCGCAGGCGCCGTCGCGCGGCCCGTCGTGCTGGTACGGGCCGGTAGGACGGCGATCGGCCTGCAAGGCCCGGTCGTGGTCGGGACTGACGTGCGGCAGCCCGTGGACGCCGTCCTGGGGTTCGCCTTCGAGGAAGCAGCCCGGCGGCGCTCCCCGCTCCGTGTCGTGTACGCGCAGCAGCTCCCGCTGTACGCGGGGGTGGGGCCCGCCATGGTTCCCGACGTCCTGCTCGCCATGGCTCCGGAGATCAGGCGCTCGCTCGACGAACTGCTGGATCCCTGGCGGGCGAAGTACCCCGACGTCGAGGCCGACGCACGCGTGGCGGCCGGATCGGCCGGCCTCGAACTGGTCGACGAAGCCGGGGAGGCCGCGCTCATGGTGGTGGGCAGGCGTGCTCGCCATGCGGTACTGGGTCCACACATCGGCAGTGTGGCCCACGCGGTGCTGCATCACAGCCCGGTACCCGTGGCCCTCGTGCCCCATGACTGAGCCCGGACCACGTCAGCCGCCGGACACCGCCGGACGCAACCGCACAGCCGTGACCTTGTACTCCGGACACGAGGTCACGGTGTCGGAGTGATCCGAAGTGAGGGAGTTGACACCGCTGGCCGGGAAGTGGAACGCGCAGAAGACCTGACCGGGAGCGAGTTCCGTGCCGACCCTGGCGACGAGTCGGGCCTGGCCGTGGCGGCTCTCGACGGTGACCGGGGCGCCGTCCCGGATGCCGAACCGGGCGGCGTCCTCCTGGCTGAGGTCAAGACGGTCGTTCGCGTCGAGCAGGAGATTGCCACCGCGCCTGGTCATGCTCCCGGAGTTGTAGTGTGCCCATCGGCGCCCCGTGACGAGGACCAGCGGATAGTCCTGGTCCGGTTCCTCGCCGGGCGGAAGATACGGGGCCGCAGACAGGTGAGCGCGCCCGTCCGCGGTGGCGAACCGCTCAGCGTACAAGGTGCGTTCGCCCGGCCGGTCCGGCGCGGTGCAAGGCCATGGCACAGCTCCCTGCCGGTCGAGCCTCTCGTGCGAGAGGCCCGCGAAGAGCGGGGTCACCCGACCGCACTCCGCGAGCGCCGCCGCAGGGGTGGGGCAGCCGAGGTCGGCGCCGAGGGCGTCGGCCACGGCGTGTACGGCCTCGAAGTCGGAGCGTGCGGTTCCGGGCGGGGTCACCGCCTGCCGCACGCGCTGGAAGCGGCGGTCGAAGTTGACGAAGGTGCCGTCCTTCTCCAGCCAGGAGGCCACGGGAAGGACCACATCGGCGTGTCGGGCGGTCTCCCCGAGGAAGAGCTCGTCGACGACGACGAGCGGGCAGGCGTCGAGGGCCTCCACGACCCGCCGGCTGTCGGGGTCGGTCGCGCACACGTCCTCGCCGATGACCCACAGCGCCCGCAGGCGGCCTTCGCGAGCGGCCGCGAACATCTCGGGGATGCGCATACCCGGCCTGCCGGGGACGGGCCGGCCCCACACCGCCTCGGCGCGAGCGCGGGCCTCCGGGTCGGCGACACGGCCGTAGCCCGGAAGCAGATCGGGCAGCGCGCCCATGTCGGAGGCGCCCTGCACGTTGTTCTGGCCGCGCAGGGGGCTGATGCCGAACCCGCGACCGGTACCGCCGACGGCACCGCGCAGGATGGGGAGGTTCGCCAGGGTCCGGACGCCGTCGGTGCCGTGCAGGTGCTCGGTGACGCCGAGCCCGTACACGACGGCCGGCCGCTCCGCGCGGCCGTAGAGCCGGGCGGCCTTCCTGATGTCGTCGGCGGGGACGCCGGTGATCCCGGCGACCCGCTCGGGCGGGTAGTCGGCCAGCAGGTCGGCGAGTTCGTCCAGTCCGGTGGCGCGATCGCGGAGGAAGTCCGGGTCGGTCATGCCTTCGTCGACGAGGACGTGGGCGAGGCCGTGGAAGAGGGCCACGTTGGTGCCGGGACGGGGGCGCAGATGCACGTCGGCATGGCGGGCGAGTCCGACGGTTCGGGGGTCGGCCACGACCAGGGACGCGCCGACGAGCGCCCGCTGGAGGAGGCGGGCACCGACGACGGGGTGGGCTTCGACGGGATTGGCGCCGACGACCACGAGGCAGTCGGCGGTCTCGACGTCGTCGAAGGGGTCGGTACCGCCGGCGCGCCCGAAGGAGGCGGTGAGGCCCGCGGCGGAAGGAGCGTGGCAGAGGCGGGAGCAGTTGTCGACGTTGTTGGTGCCGATGACGGTCCGCAGGAACTTCTGGACGAGGTAGTTCTCCTCGTTGGTGGCACGGGCGGAGGAGATCGCGGCGACCGCGTCGGGGCCCCCGTCCCGGACGGCCGCGCGCAGGCCGTCGGCGATCCGCGCCACTGCCTCCGCCCAAGTCGCGGGCCGCAGCACACCGTTCTCCCTGAGCAGGGGCTCGGTGAGACGTTCGGCGGAGCCTAGGTATCCGTACGCGAAGCGGCCCTTGACGCAGGCGTGACCCCGGTTCACCGGCCCGTCCCGGGCGGGGAGGACGGCGGCGACACGGTCCTCGCGGACGACGACGTCGAGGGTGCAGCCGACCCCGCAGTAGCCGCAGGTGGTGCGCACGCGGTCAGCGGGCGCCTGCCGCGAGGTGATGCCCTGACCGGGTCCGGGCTGGGTGATCGCACCCGTGGGACAGGTGTCGACGCACCCGCCGCAGGACACGCAGTCGGATGCGGCCCACGGGCCGGCGGTTCCCGGGGCTACGACCGTGTCGGAACCGCGCCCGGTGAGGGTGAGCGCGAACGTGCCCTGGACGTCGGAGCACATCCGTACGCAGCGCCCGCACGCGATGCACAGGTCGCGGTCGAGGTGGACGTACGGGTGGCTCTCGTCCCGCCCGCGCGTGGAGTCACCGGCAGCCGTGTCCGCGGGGATCCCCAAGGCCCGGCACGCCTGGGCCAGTTCACTGTGCGCGCCGTCGGCGAGCGCGTGCGGCGGGAGCGCCGAGGCGATCAGGGCGACCGCGTCCCGGCGCAGGTTCCGCACGCCCTCGTCGGCGGTGTCGACGGTGAGGTCCGACGTCGCGGGGGTGACACAGGCGGCGACGGTCCGTCCACCGGCGCGGACCAGGCAGCTCCGGCAGGAGCCGGCCGGCCGGAGACGGTCGTCGTGGCAGAGGGTGGGCAGGTCGGCCCCGGTGGCACGTACCGCGTCGAGCAGCGAGGCCCCGGCGGGCAGTTCGACCGGGACGCCGTCGACCCGGACCCGGGTCATCGGTCCCATCCTTCCAGGGCGGGCCCGTAGGCGCGCGCCAGGCTACGGACGGCGGCGGGTACGCGGCGGCCGAAGGCGCACAGACTCGCCTCGCCCATCAGCCGCGCCAGTCGTTCGTAGGTCTCCCCCGGCTCGCGCCGGACCTGCGCGAGTTCGAACCCTCGCCGGGTGCCGACCCGGCACGGCGAACAGGCTCCACAGCTCTCGTCGGCGGCGAACTCCCAGACATGCCGCAGGAGTTCGTACGGATCGGTGTCGGCGTCGAAGGCGACCATGCCGGCGTGGCCGAGGGCGGCACCGTGCTCGGTGAGCGCTGCCGTGGTGAGCGGGACGTCGAGCGCGTGCCCGGCGAGGAAGCCGCCGAGGGGCCCGCCGATCTGGAGGGCGACGAGCTCGCGGCTGCCCTTCAGGCCGCCGCCGAGCCGGGTGACGATCTCGTCCACCGGAGTGCCGAGTTCGACCTCGAAGGCTCCGGGGCGGGCGAAGCGTTCGGACAGGCAGACCAGTTTGGTGCCGGTCTCGTCCGGTACGCCGCGCCGGGCGTAGGACACACCGCCGTGGGCGACGATCCAGGGCACGGCCGCCAGGGTCTCCACGTTGTTGACCACCGTCGGTGTGTCCCACAAGCCGTGGTCCGTGGGATACGGGGGCCGGGGGCGGGCACAGCCTCGAGCGCCCTCGAGGCGGGCGATGAGGGCGGTCTCCTCGCCGGAGACGTAGGAACCGGCTCCTTCGACGATCTCGACGAACGGCCGCGGACCGGCTGCCCCGACCGAGGGAGCCAGGTCGCCCGCCGCCGTCGCGCGGTCCAGCGCCCGGCGCAGCCGAGCGCTGGCCTTCGGATACTCGGAGCGCACCAGGACGATCCCGCGCCGGGCGCCGCAGGCGAAGCAGGCCAGGGCGAGTCCCGTGAGGATGCGGTCGGGGTCCTCCTCCATGAGCAGCCGGTCGGCGTACGAGCCCGGGTCGCCCTCGTCCCCGTTCGCGACGACGACCGCGCCCGGCTTTCCCGCCGCCGCGGCCCACTTGTCGGCCACCGGGAATCCGGCGCCGCCCCGCCCGCGGAGTCCCGAGGCTGCGGTCTCCTGCTGTATGTCATCGGGCCGCAGCCCGGCCACCGCCCGGCGCCACACGTCCCAGGCGTCGTGTCCTCCCACGATGCCGGCGAGCAGGACGGGCGCCCCGGTGGTGTCGGCCGCGGGGATGCCCGGCGTGCACGGTTCGGCCCGCCCGCGGAGTTGGTCGGCCAGGTCCGGGCCCGCACGGGGAAGGGTGCCGTCGAGGGCGGCGGGGCCCGCGTAGCAGTAACCGAGGCAGTGCACGGTCTGCAAGGAGGTCGAACTCTCCTCGTCGACCCTGCCTGCCGTCACTCCGAGCGCCTCTTCGACCTCCGTGAGATGCCGTCCGCCCCGCGCGGCGAAACACGCCGTCGCGGTGCAGACGCGCACGTGCCGCTCGCCGCGCGGGGCGGCGAGATCGGCGAAGAAGGTGGCGGGGCCGAGCCCCGCGGCGGCCGGCAGTCCGGCTGCCTCCGCGACCTGGGGCGCCCATGCCTCGGGCCCTTCGGAGGTACCCGCCCTGGCACGCTCCAGCGCGGCCGACAGCAGTCCCCCGCGCCCTCCGTGCCGGGCGGACAGCTCACGGAGCGCGTCTGAGCGTGGGCCCGGCTCCCCGGACATCCTCATGCTCCCAGGGTGACCGGCCGGCACCCCGCCCGCATCCCAGCCGGTCGTGGGCTCACGGTTCCGCGCCACGCAGGGCGGTCAGGCGCCGACGGTACTCCTCCTCGTCGATCTCACCGCGCGCCAGTCGCTCGCCCAGGATCTGCTCGGCCGACGTGGCGGGCCGAGACCCCGGCGGCCGTTGCGAGGCGCGATCCAGCGTGCGGAAGAGCATCACCGCGACGGTAATGAGCAGGCCCCAGAACAGCACCATGCCGGCCGACATGGCGAACCAGCCCCATCCGTTCATGCCGTCGCCGTACCAGAACATCATCGCCACTCACACTCCCGGCGGCGGACCGGCAGGAGCGGACGTCCTGCCTACGGTCCATCCGCCACTCCCACCGTGCATTGCCCCAGGACGCGCGTACAGGGCCGACCGGCCCACGGCAGGGGTCCGGTCGGCCACGGATGGGAACGAGCGGCCCATGGAGCCGGGATCCCGACGGCCGGAGGGTGGGAAGGAGCAGGGCTCACGTCGCCCCTGCGGATCGCTGCCGGGAGGCCGCCATGGTCCGGAACTCGGGGAGCCCACTGGTCACGGATGCACCGCGGCCCTGGCAGATGCTGTTCCTCGCCACCACCGGGTTCGCCCTCTGCTTCTGGGCGTGGGCGCTGCTTGCCCCGCTCGGCCCGCGGCTCCGGGACGACCTCGGCCTCAGCTCCTTCGAGCAGTCGCTGGTGGTCGCCGTGCCCGTGGTGGTGGGCGCGCTCGGCCGGATCCCGGCGGGGGCGCTGACGGACCGCTGGGGCGCACGCCGCGTCTTCCCGCTCGTCGCGGGCCTGACGATCCTGCCCGTGCTGTACCTGGGTCACCTGGCCGACTCGTTGGCCGAGGTGCTCGCGGGCGGTTTCCTGCTCGGGCTCGGGGGGACGGCCTTCGCCGTCGGTGTGCCGTTCGTCAACGCCTGGTACCCACCCGCACGGCGGGGCGTCGCCCTCGGAATCTTCGGCATCGGCACCGGTGGAACGGCCCTGTCGGCCTTCACCACCGTCCAGCTCACCGACGCCGTCGGGCGGTCCTTCCCCTTCGATCTCGTGGCCGCCTGCCTCGCCGTGTACGCCGGGGTGGCCTGGTTCCTGCTCCGCGACCGTCCGGGGCGCGCGACGGCGACAGGGTCGATGCTCTCGCGCACTGCCCTCGCCGTGCGTACGCCCGCCACCTGGCAGCTGGCCTTCCTGTACGCCGTGTCCTTCGGCGGGTTCGTCGCCTTCAGCGTCTACCTGCCGACCTACCTCACCCGGGCCTACGAGCTCGGCCGCTCCGACGCGGCACTGAGAACCGCAGGATTCGTCGTACTCGCCGTGGCCATGCGGCCCGTGGGCGGCTGGCTGTCGGACCGCGTCCACCCCGTGCCCGTGCTGACGGCTTCGTACGGGCTCGTTTCGACGTGCGCCCTGGTCGCGGCGTTCGAGACGGAACTGGTCCCCGTGGGAACGGTGGCCTTCCTCGGCATGGCCGCGGGCCTGGGCGCCGGGTCCGGGGCGGTCTTCGCGCTCGTCGCACGACTGGTCCCGGCCGAGCGGGTCGGCTCGGTGACGGGAGTGGTCGGTGCGGCGGGCGGCCTCGGCGGCTTCTTCCCACCCCTCGTGATGGGGGCGGTCGACGGCATCGCGCACGACTACACCTGGGGATTCGTCCTCCTCGCCGTCACCGCGGCGGGCGCGGGAACCCTGTCCGCCACCGCCGTCCGGCGACGCGCGCGAGCGGCAGCGGACGCCTGACCACGATGGCGAACGCGCTTGAGCGGGTCTCAAGGTGAACCGGCGACTAGGCCCTTCGGCCCCTCCTCCGGAGCTGGGTGGCCGTAGCCTTCACCTCCTTCTGGCGGTTGGTATGGAGAGCATGAACACCGACCGGGCACTCCTCGTCGCCACCGGGGTACGCAAGATCTACCGGACGGGCTCCGTGGAGGTCACCGCCCTGCTCGATCTGGATCTCGTGGTGCGTCACGGGGAGATGGTGGGGGTCATGGGACCGTCCGGTTCCGGGAAGACCACTCTGCTCAACTGCCTGTCGGGGCTCGATGACATCGACGGCGGCCGGGTGGAGGTCGACGGCCACGATCTGTTCGCGATGTCGGACGCGGCGCGCACGGAGCACCGGGCGCACACCATGGGCTTCGTCTTCCAGGCGTTCAATCTCATACCGGTCTTCTCCGCGGTGGAGAACGTCGAGCTGCCCCTGTTGCTCGTGGGCACCCGGCCCCGTGAAGCGCGTCGCAGGGCTCTGGAACATGCTCGACCGGGTGGAGCTCGGCCACCGGGTCGAGCACCGGCCGAGCGAGATGTCCGGCGGTGAACAGCAGCGCGTGACCATCGCCCGCGCCCTGGCCGGACGCCCGGCCATCGTGTGGGCGGACGAACCCACCGGCAACCTCGACAGCGCGATGGCCGAGCAGGTCATGGACCTGCTGTGCGCGCTCAACCGGGACGAGGGCCAGACGATCGTCCTGGTCACGCATGACAGCGCCATCGGCGCCCGCGTCCCCCGACTGATCCGGATGCGCGACGGGCAACTGGTCGACGACGTCCGCCAGGCAGTCACCGCCCCGGCCTCGATCCGCGACATCCCCATGGGCTGACCATGTACCCGAACCTCCTCGTCCCGCTGCTCACCGCCCTCGCGCTCGCCCTCGCGGCCCTGGGGCTGGTGGCCGTCCGGCAGCCGGTGTCACGGCGGCTGGCCTTCCGGCAGGTCGCCCGCCGGCGCACCGAGGCAGCACTCGTGATCGGCGGTTCGATGCTCGGAACGGCCATCGTCACCGGGGCCCTGGTCGTCGGCGACACACTGAACTTCTCCGTACGACAGGAGGCCTACCGCACCCCTCGAAGGAGGGTTCCCCGCCGAATGGACCAGCATCCTCGGCCTGGCAGCAGCCACCTTCGCCCCCTCGCTCCTGGCCACGATCGGCCCAGCCCGACGTGCGGCCGCCATCCGCCCCGCGCTCGCGGTCCGCGTCGCGGAATGACCGGCCTCAGCAGCGGCAACACCCTTGCCTCCGCCAGGCACTGCTCGCTTTCCGGGTGGAACCCGCGATCGGGGCCCTCGGCGACAGCACCGCCAAGGGCCCCGCTCTCGTGCAGGAACGCACAAAGCCGGTGTCGGGGCTCGGCGCTACTGCGGGTACGGCCCGTCCGCGCCGATCTTGCCGGGCGCCGCGTTGGCCCCGGCGAGGTCGAGGACGCACTGTGGAGTTCCCGTTGCCGAGCTGGTAGTTGGCGCTGTTGTTGTTGTCCCAGACGCCGTTGCCGTTGTTGAAGGTGGCTTGCCAGGTAGTGGCGGCGCCCAGATCGACGGTCTTCTTCACCCAGCCAGTGCAGGCCGGTTCCATGCCCGTGCCCGGGGCGGTGGTCCAGGAGCCGCCGGTGGGTGCCCAGTGCAGGTTGACAGTGGTCCACCCGACCGTGGCGGCGGAGTACCGGACGGTCGCGGCGTTGCCCTGCGGTGGCTGTGTCGAGCCGCACGGGTCGCTGTGGGCGATCGCCCCGTCCCTGACGGTGATCGTGCCGGTGCCGAGCTGGTGGTTGGCGCCGCCGTGGTCGTCCCACGTTCCGGAACCGTTGTTGAACGTGGCGGCCAGGCCGGAGGCCATGCCCAGATCTACCGTCCTCTTGTACAAGCCGGCGCAGGCCGCCGTCATGGGTAGGCCGGGGGTTGTGGTCCGGCTGCCGCCGGCCGGGGCGTGGTGGATGTTGACGGCGATCCAGCTCGCGGCCGGCTTGCAGTAGACGGTCGCGGTCGTCGCCGCGTGCGCGGTCACGGCCGGCAGCAGCGCCGCCAGCATGCCGATCAGCGCGAAGAGAAGGCAGAGGCCGGTCGGGGGCGGGCTTCCCCGCGTGGCGGATTGCTCATGAGGGCGGCCCCTGAGAGGGAGGGGAGGCGTGCGGGTGCCCGCCTCCCCGACAGCTACTTGGCGATCAGCAGGAGGGTGGAGCGGCCGTTCAGGCGGTAGACGGTGCCGGCGCCGCCGATCAGGGCCTCGCCGCCCGGCTGGGCGAACTGACCCGCACCCTCGGCCCAGGTGGACGTGTCGGTGACGCGGTACCAGTTCTTGCCCGCGCCCGGGGACGGGAGCGTGAAGTCGACGGCTCCGGACCAGCCGTTGTACCCGACGTAGACCGCGCTGTTCGGGTCGCCGAGTTCGGTTCCGTCGTAACG
The DNA here is from genome assembly GCF_014648895.1 of Streptomyces tanashiensis. GTDB lineage: Bacteria > Actinomycetota > Actinomycetes > Streptomycetales > Streptomycetaceae > Streptomyces > Streptomyces tanashiensis. Next base: position 104,796 of record NZ_BMRZ01000004.1, on the reverse strand, counting down.
CCATGCCAGAGCGTGGTTGTTGACATTGCTCCAGTACGCGCCGTCGGGAGCCGCCCCTGCCGGGGTGAACCACTCGAGCTGACCCATGCCGTTGCCATTGCCGTCCGACGCGCTGTAGAAGGTCGCCGGGCGCAGGGCGGGATGGGCCTTGCGGAAGGCGATCAGGCGCTGCGCGTAGGTGCGGAACGTGGACTGGTCCGACGACCAGGACGTGCTGAGCCAGTTCGCGGAGGAGTCCAAGTTGTAGGGGTTGTTGTTGCAGTTGACCGAGCGAAGGAACTCGTCGCCGCCGGTCATCATCGGGGTTCCGGCGGACAGCATGAGCAGGGCGAGGCCGTTGCGGGCCGCCTTGCGCTGATCGGCGGCGACGCCCGCCTGGTCCCAGGACAGGTTGTAGTCCGATCCGCCGTCGGACGGTCCGTACGGCCAGGCCTGATTGTTGTTCTTGGTGTTGCAGCGGTACAGGTCGGCGAGGGTGAACCCGTCGTGAGCGACCACGAAGTTGACCGAGTTCCAGGGCGCCCGACCGCTCGATGCGTACAGGTCGGAGGATCCGGCGAAGCGGGTGGCGAGGTCGCCGGGGGTGACGTTCTCGTTGCCCATGGCGTTCTGGTCGCGGCGTACGGTGTCGCGGAACTTGTCATTCCATTCGGACCAGCCGGTAGGAAAGTTGCCGACCTGGTAGGTGCCGCTGCCCAGGGCCCAGGGCTCGGCGATCCAGTCGGTGCCGGAGCCGCCGCCCGCGGGCCGCGGGGGCATCAGGGCGGTGATCCGGTTCAGGGCGGTGTTCGGGTCGGTGCGACTGTACTGGAAGCAGCCGTGCTCGCAGGTGTTGCCGAGGACGGGAGCCAGGTCGAACCGGAAGCCGTCGACGCCCAGGGCGTCCTTCCAGTGGGCGAGCGAGTCGGCGATGAGGTCCCTGGTGACGGGGTTGTAGGTGTTGAGATTGCCGTTGACACCGGTGTTGTCCCAGGACGCCTGCCTGTCGCCGGTGAGCGAGTAGTAGGTGGGATTGTCCAGGCCCCGCATGTTGTACAGGCTGTAGGTGTTCTTGTCGCCGGCGTTCCACGGCCCGCCCTCGGCGGCGTGGTTGTACACGACGTCGGTGAAGACCTTGATCCCGGCGTCGTGGTAGGCCTTCACCATCTCCTTGAACTCACGGGTCGGCCCGCCGGGGCTGTTGTCGGCGGCGTAACGGCGGTCCGGGGCGAAGAAGTTGAGGGTCTCGTACCCCCAGTAGTTGTCTCCCGCCGTGCCGGTGGCGTCGACGTCGTCGGTGTCGTTCTGGGTCTCCTGAAGGGGAAGGAACTCCACCGCGGTGACGCCGAGGGCCGCGAGGTCGGCGGCCTTGAGTCCGGCGCCTTTGTAGGTGCCTTGATACGCGGCCGGAACGGACGGGTCGCTCTTCGTGAGCCCCCTGACGTGCACTTCGTAGACGACGTCGTCCTTGAGGGCTCGGGTCGGCTTGGTTCCGGTGCTCGTCGTGTCGGCCGCCAGCACGATGCCCTTGGGCGCCTGCGTCCCGTTGTCGACTGCGCGGTACGACGGGCCGGTGCCGTAGACGGTCTTCGACGGGCCGCCCGGGGTGAGCGGGTCGTGGCTGAGTTCCAGCGCGTACGGATCGGTGAGCAGCTTGTTCGGGTTGAACCGGTTGCCCGCGCCGTCCACATCCGACACGAAGCCCGCCGTGGAGCCCTTGGTCCACGTCGCGTCGTACGGCCAGTTCGGGCCCCAGGCCCGGTAGCCGTAGTAGACCGGGCCGGTGATGCCGTACTGCTGCCGGATCGTGGCGACCGGCACGGTCACGGACCAGACGCCCGTGCCGGAGTCCTTGGTGAGCGTGAGCGCGGCGGCCTCGTGGACTCCGGTGGCCGCAGTGTAGAGGTACAGCTGGATGCGGGTGGCGCGCGAGGAGTGGATCCGGAACTCCACGTTGGCGCCGGACGCGTCGTACCGCGCACCCAGCGGACCGCCCGCGGCGGCCGCGGCGGGCGTGACGAGTGGCACGGGGACGGCAACGCCGGTGAACGCGGCCGTCGCCGCGAGGCCGACCGTCGCAGCGCGCAGAACCGTGCGGCGCTTTCTCCGGGGGCGGGCAGGGTGGAACGCGGACATGGCGGCTCCTGAGGGCGGGCAACGGGAAGCCTCCGGCGTCGTCCCGGACGCCGCTGGCTGAAATCTCTTGCTGAATCTTGCCGAAAATTAGTGCAGCCACCTGCGCGCGTAAAGACCCGCCGCACAGCTTGTTCCGGCGCGGCAGCGACAACCCCCGCCCACTCCCCAGAAGGCGCCCTCCCGCCCACCCCCTGCAACCGAGGCAGCTCTTGCAATACCGAACCGCTCGGTTTAGATTTAAAGGAGCAAGACGGCCCTGCTGTCGTGTCTCCTCACTCCCGGAAGGACCTCTCCCGTGCGCTACGCAGTTCTCGGCACCGGCATCGTCGGCCGGACCATCGCAGCAAAGGTGGCTTCCCTCGGACACGAGGTCGTCATCGGCACCCGCGACCCGAAGGCGACGCTCGCGCGCACCGAGCCCGACGGTTACGGAAACCCGCCGTTCGCCCAGTGGCTCGCCCTGCATGACCGGATCCGCTTGGAGGCCTTCGCCGACGCTGCCTCCTGGGGCGAGACGGTCGTCAACACCACCGCGGGCGCCGGCAGCCTGCAGGCCCTGGAAGCGGCCGGTGCGACGAACCTGGCGGGCAAGGTGCTCATCGACATCGCCAACCCGCTGGACTTCTCCCAGGGCATGCCTCCGTCGCTGAAGCCGGTCAACACCGACAGCCTCGGCGAGCAGATCCAGCGCGCCTTCCCCGACTCCAGGGTCGTGAAGACCCTCAACACGATGAACTCGCAGATCATGGTCGATCCGACGCGTGTCCCGGGCGACCACAGCGTGTTCGTCTCCGGTGACGACCCGGGCGCCAAGCAGGCCGTCACCGACCTGCTCGTCTCCTTCGGCTGGCCCGAGAGCAGCGTCCTCGACCTCGGTGACATCAGCACCGCCCGCGGCGCGGAGATGCTGCTGCCGATCTGGCTGCGCCTGTGGGGTTCGCTCGGCCACGCCGACTTCAACTTCCATGTCGCCGGAGCCTGACGAGGAGCTGATCGGCCACCGGAAATCCGTACCGAACCGCTCGGTGCGGATTTCGCCTTATCCTGACCGGATGGGTGATACGGAGAGCAGAAGTGCCGGGCGGCCGCGATCGGCCGAGAAGGACGCCGCCATCCTCCAGGCGGCGCTGGAGCTGCTGGCCTCGCACGGCTACACGCGCATGAGCCTCAGCCAGGTCGCCGCCGCCGCGCAGGTCAGCAAGTCCACCATCCACCTGCGCTGGAAGACCAAGGCCGACCTGCTCACCGCCGCCCTCGCCGCTCTGCGCATGGCCGACGCCCCACCCACGAGCGGGGACACCCGCTCCGACCTGATCGCCATCCTCCAGGACTTCGCCGCTACCGTCGAACGCGTGCGCGGCATGGCTCTCATCGGCACCTGCCTCGCCGAGGAGGCCCACACCCCCGAACTCCTCACCCTTCTGCGCGAACGGACCGTCCTACCCAGGCGCGCCCTGCTGCGCGAGGTCCTCGAACAGGCCCGCGACCGAGGCGAGATCCGCCCCGGGACCGACCTCGAAGCAGCCGTCTCCGCACTTCTCGGCCCCTTCTACGCCGACTACATGGCCGGACGCGGCGGCCGCACCGGCTGGGCCGAAGACGCCGTCGACCTCGTCCTGACGGGCCTGCCCCCGACGAGCAGTCAGGGCCTTTCCTCCGGCACAACGGAGTGACGTCGTCGTCGGCGGGAGATCCGCCACGGCAGGCGCGCTCGTCGCGGCCCGCGTGCGCGACGGAACGACCTGAGGTACTTCTCTGAGGGGAAGCGGTGCGCTCCCCTGCGGATACGCCCGCATGCCCGTCCGTCCCGGCATCGCACGGAAGGAGGCGGTCGCCATGGAGCCAGCCCTCGAACCGGCATGCGTCCCTTCGGAGCTCGTCCGGAAACCACGGGAGAGCACGGCCGAGGAGCGTCCGGGTGACTGAGCCGGGCGACCCGAGGGAGCAGGCCAAAGCGGGCCGTCCGGATCACGAGGACGCGCTTGGGGCGGGCACCGGGCTCGACACCGGCTCGCTCCCGCGGGCCGAGGTGATCGAGACCCACACCGCAGTCGTACTCTTCGTCGGCGATCGCGCCTACAAGCTCAAGAAGCCGGTCGACCTCACGTTCCTGAACTACACCGCCGTGGCGGCACGGCGGACCGCGTGTGAACGTGAGGTCGCGCTCAACCGTCGCTTCGCGCCCGACGTGTATCTGGGCATGGGCGAGATCCGTGCCCCGCACACGGAGGCACCCGAACCTCTCGTGGTGATGCGCCGCATGCCGGCGGAGCGCCGACTGTCCCAGCTCGTGCGAGAAGGGGCGGACGTCGGCGACGGCCTGCGGGCAGTGGCCCGTCTCCTCGCCACCCGGCACGCGGACGCACCCCGCACAGCGGACGTCGATGCCCAGGGCACGCGGGACGCCCTGTCATCACGCTGGGAAGCGAGCTTCGCGCAGGTGCGCGACCTGGCGGCCGAAGGCATGGCCCTGCCCGACGGCGTGGAGGAGATCGAGAAGCTGGTCCGAAGGTACCTCACCGGCCGGGACCAGCTGTTCGACATGCGCGTCGGGCAGGGCCGTATCGTCGACGGGCACGGCGACCTGCTCGCCGAGGACATCTTCTGTCTCGACGACGGCCCCCGCGTCCTGGACTGTCTGGAATTCGACGACCGCCTCCGCTACGTCGACGGTCTCGACGACGCCGCCTTCCTGGCCATGGACCTCGAACAGCTCGACGCACCGGAGTCGGCGGCCTCTTTCCTCACCTGGTACAGCGAGTACTCCGGCGACCCCGCGCCCCCCTCCCTGCGCCACCACTACGTCGCCTACCGTGCCTTCGTCCGCGCCAAGGTCTCCCTGATCCAGGCACGCCAGGGTGCTCCCGGCGCGGAGTTCGCGGCACGGCGACTGATCGCGGCGACGCTGCGCCATCTGCGCACCTCCGCCGTCGGCCTGACCCTTGTCGGTGGCCTCCCCGGCAGCGGCAAGTCCACGCTCTCCGGAGCGCTGGCCGATCGCCTGGGTGTCACGCTGCTCAGCAGCGACCGCGTACGCAAGGAACTCGCCGGCATCCCGGCGGACCAGCCCGCCGCCGCCCCGTACGGCGAGGGCCTGTACACGCCCGAGTGGACCATCAGGACGTATGCGGCCCTGCTCGATCGCGCATCCGCCCTGTTGTCCTGCGGCGAGTCCGTCGTACTGGACGCCACCTGGTCGAACGCCGCACAGCGCGAGGCCGCCCTGCGCATGGCCGAACGCACCAGCGCCGACCTCGTGGCTCTGCACTGTCACGCCCCGGACGCGACGGCGGCTGCGCGCCTGCAAGCCCGCACGACCGGACCGTCCGACGCGGACATCGACGTCGCGATCGCCATGGCGGAGCGCGAGTCGCCGTGGACCGAAGCCGTCGCGGTCGACACCAGCGGCGCCCTGGAGGCCGCGGTCGACCGTGCGCTGGCCGCGGTACGCCCGTACGGCACGGGCCCCCTGGTCTTCCGCCGCCCCTACCTGGAGGCGGGATGAAGGTCTCCGAGGTCATGAGTCTGCCGGCGGTCGCCGTTCCTGCGGGGACACTCCTGGGCCAGGTCGCCCAGGAGATGGCCGGGTACGAGGTCGGCTCGGTCCTGGTCACGGAAGGCGGAACGCTCCGCGGCATCGTCACCGACCGGGACCTCGCGGTGCGCGCTGTCGCCCGTGGATGGGACGCCGACGAGAGGGTGGACGCAGTGATGACCTCACCCGTGATCACGGTCGACGTCACCGACGACATCCACGTCGCCTACCGGACCTTCCGCAGGTCCGGGTTCCGTCGCCTGCCCGTCCTCGACGGTCACCGGATCGTCGGTGTCCTGACCGTGGACGACATGCTCATCGACGTCTTCCAGCGCCTGGCGGACCTGCTGGGTCCGATCGCGTGGAGCGTCCTCGAGGAACCGCCCGAGCCGCCCTCGGCGAGCACGGGACCGAACGGGACCTGACCGATCCGGTCGGCCACCGTCCTCGTGGCCCCCCGGGCGCGAGATGGAGCGCTGCGAGCCGTGGCGGACGTCGGCGCATCTGCGAAGTCGAAGCTCTGGTCGAAGAGTTGGATCGAGGCGTGCGCCTGGAGGCCTGTTGGCCCGCCACTCGTTTGTGTGTCGGCTCGCCGCCGCCACGGGCCATCGGTCAAGGAGCCCACCCCGTGACCAAGATCCGGGCCATACACGGACCAGCCTCCTGCAGCTTGGCCGAATCGTGAACGTTTCCACTGGTCAGGGGCCATACGAGGCGTGTACCACCAGCACACGAAGAAGCTGCTGGGCTCCGATCAAGCAGACCAGCACCCTGCGAGCGGACGGCATCCACCCCGCCCACCTTCCGCTACGGCATGCAGTCCCTTGTCTGGTTCGGATGATGCCTCTCACCAGCGGTGACGCCCCTCAGGAAAGGGTGCCCGCTGGGGAGAATCCGGGGAGAATGAAGGCCGTTGGGGAGCGGCTGGGGAGAATCGACCGCGTAGACCGGCGTCACCATGAAAGCCCCGGAAACGAGCAAACTCGCAGGTCAGCACGGCCGATACAGCCATCTGCGCAGGTCAGCGCCCCGAGGGCGAGGACTTCCTGAAGATCTTCTCGTGAGCGGCGATTCTCTTTGCTCCCAGACTGGTGGGAACTATTTATGGCCAGCTGCGCCCGCAGGGCCCAGGTGGCCCTGCCGCTCACCCGGCAAGAGCTGGCAAACGGCTCTGGGGACGTGGCACAGCGGAGCTGGTGCCCTCTCCACGGCCGGCGGCATCGGGTGGCTCGTACGGCACTGGGGCTGGGCCGGTGCACGCACCTCGGCCGGCCCACAGTCCATTCGGGTGCGCACGACGGTCTCGCCCCACTCTGCATCCTGGCGCGGCGCCAGATGGCCGTGTGTGATCGGGGCAATCGGCCCGGTTCTCGACGCCCTACTCCTCCTACCCGGTGCATGGACGCCGCGGTCACGGGCTTCGCGCTGAGGCTTCCACGTCCGCGAAGGGGGGCGTTGCTCGCCTCGCCCCGTTCGTCCACCACGACGTCATCATGGTCATCGTCGCGGTCGGTACTGCTTCCAGCTGCCAGACCTGCCCGACGGAGCGCGGTCCCGCACGATCCCGACTCCGCCGAGGGCTGAGTCCTGCGCCGTTTCGCCAGGTAGTCGGTATGTGCAACCCGGCCCGGCGACGGGCTGACGCCATGAGAACGAGCATGCTCGGCGCCTGTCGGCTCAGGCGTTGAGTGGATGTCCGGTCGTTGAGTCCACATGGTCCGGGACCTCGTCGTGGCGATCGCCCACGGTCAGTGTCCCGGTGGGCTCGAACATGAGGATTGCGGCGCCGGACGGGGCGTACGGCTTGTGCTCGGTGCCTCGGGGGACGGTGAAGACCGCACCCTGGGAGAGCAGGACCGTGCGCTCGCCATCGTGCTCGCGCAAGGAGATGTGCAGCTCGCCGTCGAGCACCAGGAAGAACTCGTCGGTGCCGTCGTGGACGTGCCAGACGTGTTCGCCCTCGACCTTGGCGACGCGGACGTCGTAGTCGTTGACGCGCGTGACGATCCGGGGGCTCCACAGGGCATCGAAGGAGGCCAGAGCCTCGCCGAGGGCAAGGGGTTCGTTACTCATGGGCTCATCCTGAGCCGTACCGCAGCGTCGGCGTGAGTGCTAGGAATTGCATATGACGAAAGAATCCTCGCATGCGGTTCACGCGGCGGGCATACACCGGGTCGTCGTGATCGTGGACGAGAACTCGAACCCCTTCGAGCTCGGCTGCGCGACCGAGGTCTTCGGTCTGCGCAGACCGGAGATCGGGCGTGATCTCTACGACTTCGGTCTCTGCTCTCCCGAACCGCGCACTCTGATGCGAGACGGGTTCTTCACGCTCACGGGAGTCGCCGGTCTGGAAGCGGCCGACGCGGCGGACACCTTGATCGTCCCCAACCGCCCGGACATCGAGGTGCCCCGCCGCCCCGCCGTGCTCGATGCCGTCCGACGGGCGCATGCGCGTGGCGCGCGCTTGGTCGGCTTCTGCAGCGGCGCGTTCACACTGGCCGAAGCCGGAGTCCTCGACGGGCGCCGGGCCACAGCGCACTGGCAGTGGGCGAAATCCTTCCGGGCCCGGTTTCCCTCTGTCCAGCTCGCATCAGACGTGCTGTTCGTGGATGACGGTGACATCCTCACCGCCGCGGGGAGCGCGGCCGCGCTCGACCTCGGGCTGCATGTGGTCCGCCGCGACCACGGCGCGGAGGTAGCCAACTCCGTGAGCCGGCGACTGGTCTTCGCCGCGCACCGGGACGGCGGGCAGCGGCAGTTCGTGGAGCGCCCCATGCCCGACCTGCCGGACGAGTCCTTGGCGCCGGTCCTGGCCTGGGCGCAGGAACGGTTGGACGCACCGCTCGCGGTCTCCGACCTTGCGGCACGTGCGGCCGTCAGTTCGGCGACGCTGCATCGTCGCTTCCGGGCACAACTGGGAACGACGCCGTTGGCATGGCTCACAGGGGAACGTATCGCCCTGGCATGCCGGTTGATCGAGCGCGGTGAGTACCGCTTCGAGGTGGTCGCACGGCGTAGCGGGCTTGGCACCGCTGCCAACTTGCGCGCGCTGATGCGCCGAGAGACCGGCGTCACTCCGTCGGCATACAAGGCCCGGTTCGGGCCGGAGGCGAATTGAAAGTGACATGTCCGCTCCGGGCGGAGTGGGACCTGCCGGATGCCGGGTGAGAGGGCAGCTGCCCCCATGGCTCCGGTCGGCTTTCCCACCGGAGGTACAGCACCACACGTCGTCCTCGACATCACCCGCATCAACGATGACACCGACTACCAGCCTGAGTACGAGGCCGAAGGCGCCACCGCTGACTACGTGGCCCGGCTCTGCGCCGGCAACGACAACTGGACCGCACTTGCCCTGGCACGCGTCCGCGCCAGGGCAAGTGCGGCAAGACGCCGTCCTGCCCCAGGTGCCTCCCATGCGGAGGCACCTGGAATTCGACCACCCGGGTTCGGTCTTCACGGTGCCGACCTGGCACCGTCCGCAGTTGATGGGACGGTCTCCACCTCGGGGTGCGGGGGACATCTTTGGTGTGGGCGTACCGGGGCCTACGCGATCACTCCGAGGTCCGACGCAGCACCATGCACACGAAACCGAAGCTGTCGCGGTATCCGTGCAGCCACTCCGAGCGGGCGGCGTTGGCCGTTTCCAGCGCCTGCGCGGCGGCCGGATGGGCGGGGTGGTCGAGTGCCCACGCGGCCAGGGAGCCCCAGCAGGCCCACTCGTAGGTGTCCAGCTCAGCCCGGGTGCTGACATGGCAGTGGACCGGGGTCCAGCCGTCGGCGACGACGCGGTCCACCGTGGTCGCCAGGTCGTCAAGGTCGCCGAAGATCTCGAGGGCCGCCGGTGACGGGTCGCGGTCCCAGAACGACTCGCCGATCAGGACGCGGCCACCGGGAGCCAGGTGCTCGCGGGCTGCCGCGAGCGTGGGCAGGAGACCGCCGTAAGCGTGCGTGGCACCGATGCTGATCACCAGGTCGAACGGCTGTGGGGAGACGAAGTCCGCGGCCGCCTGCTGGTGGAGGACCAGGCGCTCGTCGACCCCGAGTCCGCTCGCTTCCTGGCGGGCCCGGGTCAGGGCGACTTCGGACACGTCGACGCCTTCGGCGTGCAGGGCCGGGCGCGTGGCCAGAGCGCGCAGCAGCCATTCCGCCGTGCCGCATCCGAGGTCGAGGACACGCTCGTCGCCTCGCGGCAGGCCGCGCTCGAGCAGCCGGCTGACCGAATCGTCACCGAGCGGGGACTTGATCGGGTGGTCGGCATGCGCAATGCCGGAGATCTGTTCACGGCTCATCGGCGCAGCCTCCACCGTTTCGAGGAGCAGTCTTGCGGCCACCGCCGTCCCGTCGGTGCGGATGTTGTCGGCGACGGCCTTCGCCCGTGCTTCCGTTTCGGGGGTCAGGGCTGTCGCGAGTGCGGCCGACAGGGACTCGAAGGTCGGGGTCGGGCCGTCGTGGGCGGCTCCGATGCCGAGCTCGGCCACACGGCCGGCCCAGTAGGGCTGGTCCGCCATCTGGGGTACCACGACCTGGGGCACGCCGGCCCGGGCGGCCGTCGTCGTGGTGCCCGCGCCGCCGTGGTGCACGATGGCGGCCACCCGGCGGAAGAGGGCCTGATGGTTGACCTCATCGATGGCGAGGCAGTCGTCCTTGTCGTCGGCCGGTTCCAGGTCGGCCCAACCGCGGGAGAGCAGGACACGGCGGCCCTGCGCGCGGATGGCCTCGATGGCAGCCCGAGTGACGTTCTGCGCGTCGCGCACGGGAATGCTGCCGAAGCCCACGTACACCGGTGGTGTTCCGGCGTTCAGGAACGCCTCCAGATCAGCCGGGAGCGGGCGTTCGTCCGGGCGGATCCACGCGCCGGTCTGCACCACGTCGAGGTCCGCAGGTTCCCGCCACGGACTCAGGACCGGGTCGGCTGCCAGCAACGGCCGATCGGTGAGGACGTGGTCGCGGACGCTGTCCACCGGGGGCAGGCCGATCGATGCCCGGTGCGTGTTGATCGCCTTGCCGAACAGAGCGTTCAGGTTCTCCGCGTTCAGCTCCCACAGCGCCCGGTTGTCGGTCGCCTCCGCCGGGACGGGCCGGCCCGGCCACGCCAGCGGCGGGTGGTGCGGCGACGGCAGGAACGCCGGAAAGTAGGCCACGGGCATGTAGGGGATGCCCAGCTGCTCCGCCACCGACCGCGCGGCGGCCAAGGCCGGGAGCAGACCGGTCGCCACCACCACCTCACAGCCCTCTGCGGCCGCGGCGACCGCATCGTACGTGGAGGTGAGCAACGCGGCCGTGCGCTCGGCCAAGCCCTCCGCCGCCGTCGGCGCCGTGCCGGTCACCACTGCCTTCACGACCGGCCGCAACGGCTGGCCGATCGGTGCCAGCGGGAAGCCCAGGCTCTCCGAAAGCTCTGCGAAGTCCGGCGGCGCGCACACGCGCACTTCCGCGCCGAGCGCCCGCAGACTCACTGCGAGTCCCACCATCGGCTCGACGTCTCCACGCGACCCGTACGCCATCAACAACACACGCATTGAGCGGTTCTCATTTCCATGGATGCCGGCCTGGGCCGGTGAATGTGGGGCAAGGCCGGGGCCTTGCCGGAAGCCCCTGGGGGACCTCGGGTGCGGAGCTGCGGCGGTCACCGAGCCCAGGCAGCTCACGGCTGCCCTGGGTACCGGGTACGGAGGCGACTGCGTCGGAACGCATCGCGACGTGAGCCCCGGCCTGCTCCGGGCGCACATGGGTGCAGCCCGACCAATCCCCCATCCGCATGTGCGGACGGAACGGACTTGCTGGCGATCAGTCCTCGATCGCCTGGTACAGAGTGGTCCAGAAGTCGTGCATCAGGTGGATCGAGTCGGGCACGGATGTGCCGACCTGGGTGAGGAGGATGCCGACGACGTTGTTGACGGGGTCGGCGTAGGTGGAGGTGCCGGATCCGCCGTCCCAGCCGAACTGGCCGACGGGAGCGTAGTCGCCGAGGTAGGTCCGCACCGCCATCCCGAAGCCCCAGCCGCCGTGCTGGCCCTGGCCGAAGGAGATGTGGACGTTGTCGGTGGCCAGTTCGGTGCGGGCGGCGGTCTGCGCGGGGGTGAGGCGGTTGGTGGTCATCAGTTCCACCGCCTGCCTGGACAGTACGCGCTCGCCGCCGTGCTTGCCGCCGTTCAGCAGCATCTTGAAGTAGGCGTGGTAGTCGTCCGCGGTGGAGACCAGACCACCGCCGCCGCCCTGGAACGCCGGAGGGGTGCTCCACCGGCCGCCCTTGGGCTCGTCCCAGACGTGGAACTCGCCGGACTGCGGGTCGGGCGCGTAGAGGACCGGCAGCCGGTCGCTCTTGTGGTCCGGGACGTGGAATCCGGTGTCCTCCATCCCCAGTGGGCCGAAGACGTGTTCGAGCAGGGCTTCCTCGAAGGTCTTGCCGGTCACGCGGGAGACCAGTACGCCGACCAGGTCGCTGGCGAGCTGGTACTGCCAGTGGTCTCCGGGCTGGTGCATCAGGGGCAGCGTGCCCAGGCGGCGCAGCCACTCGTCCTGCTCGGGCATCGGCGTGGGCAGGTTGGGCGTCAGCCCCTGTGCGAAGACCTCGTTCATGATCGGCGTACCGATGGAGGTCATGTCCATACCGAGGCCGAAGGTGGAGGTCAGCACGTCCCGGACCGTGATGGGACGGCGCGCCGGGACCGTGTCGTCGAGCGGGCCGTCGAACGCCTTCAGCACCTGACGATCGGCCAGCTCCGGCAGCCACCGGTCCACCGGGTCGTCCAGCCGCAGCCGGCACTCGTCGAGCAGCACCATCGCCGCCGCCATCGACACCGGCTTGGAAGTGGACGCCATCCGGAAGATGGTGTCCCGGCGCATCGGTGCGCCGCCCTCGTGCTCCATTCTGCCGAGCGTCTCGACGTGCGTCTCGTCGTCCTTGCTGTACAGCGCGACGACGCCGGGGATCTTGCCGGAATCGACGTGTCGGGCCAGCACGTCGCGGATCCTGCGCTGCCCGGAAGCGGTGAACTGGGACATGGCGGGGTGGCGCTCCCTTGTCGGGTGGAAATGTCGGGTGGAGGGGTGAGGTGAGAAGGAGGAGGTGGTGGATGAGGGGGTCAGAGGCTGCGGGCGGAGACGTTGCCGCTGCCGCTGGTGGCGCTGATCTCCAGCACGGGGGAGCCGTCGTTCTTCAGGACGTTGCTGACGCGGCCGTGGCGGGCGTCGGCGTCGAGCGTGGCGGAGACACCGGGGGCGGCGGCGATCGAGATGTCGCCGTGCTGGGTGTGGAGCACCACCGTGCCGCGCACCGCCTCGCCGATGGTGATGCCGCCCCGCGCGGCGGAGATCTCCGCGGGGCCGCCCAGCCGGCCGACGTGGACATCGCCGTCGATAGTGGTGAGCCGCAGGCCCTCTACCTCGGCGATCTCGATGCGGCGGTGGGCGCCATGGACGGTGACGTCGCCGAGCCGGCCCTCGGTGCGCACCTCTGCGGCGGAGGAGGTGACCTCGGCGCGGGAGCCGGTGGGGAGCTGAACCGTCACCTCGACGGATCCGGGGTTGCTCAGCACCTGGTTCCGCGCCTCCGGCGAGATGACGCGCAGCACGCCGTCGCCGCACTCGACCGTCGTCTGCTCCGCGGCCTTCACATCGCGACCCTTGCCGGCGTCCGCGGGACGCACCTCGACGGTGGTCTCGGCGTGGTCGGCGGCGAGGAGGCTGATGCGCCCGGCGGGGATCTCCACAACGGCGACGATCGCCTCGGGGGCCTTGAACTTCTGCATGGGACGTTCTCCTTGGTGGGGTGGTCCGGCTGTGGCAAGGCCAGGTGGTGGACTGGTCAGGTGGTGGGCAGGTCGAGTTGGTATTCGTGGGTGCTGCGGTGGAAGCGGAAGCCCAGCTGCCGGTTCACGGCGAGCATGTGTGTGTTGTCCTGGGCGTTGTCGGTCTCGATCTCCACGATTCCGGGGTGCTCGGCACGGAGCCTGCGCACCATCTGTGCCTTGACCCACAGCCCGAGCCCGTGGCCGCGGTGAGCGGGCACCACCGCGGTGTCGTACTGCAGTGCCCGGCGGGTCTCCCCGGCCCGGATGACGATCTCGGTGTATCCGGCCATCTCCCCCTTGACGAGCGCGGCGGTCGTCAGCAGTACGTCGCCGCGCTCGGCCAGCACTTCGGCCATGGCCCGGACCCGGTCGGCGGTCCAGGTCTGACTGCCGTAGTCCATATCGCCCATGGGCATGTCATTCATCGCGTTCTTGGCGGCGGCGAACGCCTCGGCCAGGTCGTCGGGAACCGTGCCGGTCCAGTCGGCCAGTTCGTAGCCGGGGTGCTCGGCGTCGGCCGCGGCGTCGTCGGCCCGGGCGACGTCGAGCAGCAGGTGGTCCAGTGCCAGCACCCGCCGGAAGCCTCGCGCGGTGCAGAAGGCGTCCCCCGGTCCGTCGCCGGCCACGGCGGCGATGATGCTGCGCCGTTCCTCGGCCTGTGCCGCCGCCGCGACCGTGGCCAGCAGGAGCGAGCCGACGCCCGAGCCTCGCCGGTCGGGAGCGACGTGCAGCTCCAGCTCCGACAAGTGCCTTTGACCGGGCGAGGTGAACAACCGCAGCCCTGCCACGCCGACCGCTGCGCCGTCGGGCGCGGTGGCCTGCCAGAGAAGTCGACGGTTGTCCCGCCCGGGGACGGCGAGTTGGGCGTGGACCTGATCGACCGTGGGCCGGGGCTCTTCCGGCAGGTCGCCGGCGAGCGAGGCAGCCACGACCGCGTGCCAGGCGGCGGCATCTTCAGGAGAGACACGAGTGAGGGGGACGACGCTGATCATGTGGGGATCCTCGGTGGGGAAGGCGGTCTCGTTCAGGAGGGAGGTCGGAGTGGATCGGTTCGGGCCACCCGACGCAGCCTGCGTCATCGCGTTCACGTTCCTTCAGTCGGTGTGGCGCACGAGCGGCCAGTCGATGTCGATACGGGCCGTCGTGGCCAGGTAGTTGGTGAACACGTTGAGAGCGACATGGGCGACGACCTCGACGATCTGCCCGTCGGACAGACCGGCGCGCCGGGCCGCGGCCAGCTGCTCGTCGGTGGCGGCTCCGCGGTCGCGGACCATCACGGCGGCCAGCTCCAGGACGGCGGCGGCCCAGGGTTCCTCGGCCTCACCGTGGCGTGCGCGGCCGGCCTCGGCGGTACTCAGCCCGGCCGTCCTCGTCGCGCGGAACGCGTGCACGGAGAGGCAGTAGTCGGATCCGTTCTCCTGGGCCACCAGCAGCGCGATGCTCTCGCGTACGGCCGCCGGCAGGGTTCCCGCCGCGCTCAGGGCGGTGACGACGGCCACGTACCCCTTGAGCACGGGCGGGCTGTTGGCCATCACCCTGGCCAGGTTCGGTACGACTCCCAGGGCCTGGTGCGTGGCGTTGAACAGAGCTGCGGTCTCGCCGGTCGTGTTCTCCGGTTCGACGGTGTGGAGTGCTGTCATGCGGAGAACTCTGCCGGGCGATCTTGATACATTCCCGATGCGTCTTCGATGCGCGCGACGGTGACCTCTGGAGTGGCGGCATGCGGTTCACGATCCTCGGCCCGGTGGAGGCCGTGGCTCCCGGTACGGGCACGCCCAACCTGGCGCCCCGTCATCGGGCCGTGCTCGCCTACCTGTTGCTGCACTCCGGGGTCGCGATCAGTGTGGATCGCCTGATCGACGCGATGTGGGGGCCGCTGCCGCCGGATTCCGCCCGCGCGCAGATCCAGACCACGATCGCCGCGATCCGGCGGATGCTGCGGGCTTCAGGGGCCGACGGGATGCTGGCGACGCGGCCGGCCGGGTACGTGATCAACCCCGAGCCGGGGCAGCTCGATCTGGAGGAGTTCACCAGCCGGATCGCCAAGGCGCAGGCCGACTCCGACGACCCGGGGGACATCGCGGGCCGGATCCGTGCCGCGCTGGCGCTGTGGCGGGGCGAGCCGCTGGCCGACATCACCGCCCCGTACGTCCAGGGCACCCGTGCACGTCTGAACGGGCAGCTCCTGACCGCCGTCGAGCGCCTGGCCGAGCTGGAGCTGGCCCGGGGGCGGCACGACAATCTCATCGACGAACTGTCCGTCCACACCTCGGCCCACCCCCTGCGGGAACGGCTCTGCTGCCAGCTGATGCTCGCCCTGCACCGCGCCGGACGCCAGACCGACGCGCTGCAGGTGGCACGGGACTTCCGGACGACCCTGGCCGAACATCAAGGGCTCGACCCCGGCCACGCGTTCGGGAAGCTCGAACAGGACATCCTGCGGGACGCCCCCGAACTGCGGCCGCCGGTCACCGCGCCCGCCGCCGCGCAGGCCGTCACGCCGGACGTCGGGCCCGCCGCCGCGCCGGCGAAGCCGCAGAGGGCCAACTTCCTGCCGTACGACGTCCCGGACTTCACCGGACGCGAAGACGAGCTCGACGGGCTGATCCGTCTGTGGTCGGGCGACAACGGCGGTGTCGTGACGATCTCGGCGATCGACGGAATGGCCGGGGTCGGCAAGACGACGCTCGCCGTCCACGCGGGGCACCGCCTCGCGGACCGCTTCCCGGACGGACAACTCTTCGTCGACCTGCAGGCGCACACCGCCGGCCAGGTCCCCCTCGACGCCGGTGCCGCACTCGAGGTCCTCCTGGGCCAACTCGGCGTACCCGCCTCACAGATACCCGCGTCGGCCGCCGATCGCGCCGCCCTGTGGCGGTCCGAACTCTCAGGCCGTCGCGTGCTGGCCGTGCTCGACAACGCCCTCGGCGCCGACCAGGTACGTCAGTTGCTGCCCGGAGCGGCCTCGCGCGCCCTCGTCCTGATCACCAGCCGCCGACGGCTGACCGACCTGGACGGGGCGCACGCCCTGTCCCTGGACGTACTACCCGCCGCGGACGCCGAGGAGATGTTCACGGCCGTCGTCGGCGCACGGGCGGCCGCCGAACCCCTGGCCGTCCTCGACGTCCTGCAGCTGTGCGGATTCCTGCCGCTGGCCGTCCGCATCGCCGCTGCACGCCTGCACCACCGTCCCCGCTGGACCGTCGCATACCTGGCCGACCGGCTCCGCGACCAGCGCCGCAGACTCTCCGAGCTGGCCACGTCGGAGCGCGGAGTGGCAGCGGCGTTCACGCTGTCCTACGAGCAGCTGACCGAGGACCAGCAGCGCATGTTCCGGCTCATGGGACTCCAGCCGGGCCGCGACATCAGCGCCGAGGCGGCATCCGCGCTCACCGGCCTCCCGCTCGACGAGGCCGAAACGCTCCTCGAAGACCTCCTGGATGCCCACGTACTGGCGCAACATCAGCTCGGCCGCTACACCTTCCACGACCTGCTGCGCGAACACGCCCTCGCCACCGCGGCCGCCCAGGAACCCCCCGACGCTCAGCGCGAGGCCCTCGGTCGACTGTTCCACCACTATCTCCACATCGCGAGTACGGCCATCGACCATCTCTACCCCGAGGGCAGGAACCGCAGGCCGCGCATCCCCGCGCCGGGCACCCCGGCATGGCCCCCGCGGGACGAGGCCGAGGCGATCGCCTGGCTCGACGCCGAACGCGCGAACCTCATGGCGACCGGCCAGTACGCGGCCGAGCACGACATGCTCCCGCACACCACCCGACTGGCCGCCACCCTGCACCGCTACCTCCTCGGCCACGCCCACCAGGCCGACGCGCTGGCCCTCCACGGCCTGGCACTCCAAGCCGGCCGCCGGAGCGGCGACACCGCCGCCGAAGCGCGCACGCTCATCGATCTCGGCGAAGTGCATTTCTGGTGGCACGGCGACCACGAGCAGGCGGCTGAGCAATACCGGCACGCCCTGGACCTCGCGCACGGGATCGGCGACCGAGGTGCCGAGGCCCGCGCACTGCAGGGCCTCGGCATCGTCTCCAGGCGCCGACGGGACTACGACCGGGCCCACGACCACAGCGCGCAGGCCCTCGCGTTCTTCCGCGAGCTCGGCGACCGCGGCGGCGAGGCCCGATGCCTGACCGATCTCGGCATCGTCCACGAGCACCGGGGGCGGCACGAGGACGCCCACGAGCACCATCGGCAGGCGCTGCACGCGTACCGCGAGACGGGATCCCGCATCGGCGAGACCATCGTGCTGAACAACATCGGGCTGCTGTACCAGCGACAGGGCCGCTACGACGAAGCCCGGCGGCAGCACCGCCAAGCCCTTGAGCTGTGCCGCAGGTTCGACTTCCCCGGAGACGAGGCCGAGTCGCTCAACGCCCTCGCGGAGGCCGCCCGTTCGCTGGGCGACCTGGCCCGGGCCGTGACCGAACACGACAGCGCGCTGACGCTCGCCCGCGAGTTCGGCTACCGCCCCGAGCAGGCCCGCGCCCATGACGGCCTGGCGCACGTCCACCGCGACCTCGGCCGCATCGACCTCGCCCACGACCATGCCCGACATGCCCTGGACCTCTACACCGCCCTCGCCGTCCCCGAGGCCGACGAGATCCGCACCTTCCTCGCCGGGTTGCCGCCGACCACGAATGTCCCGACGACGACCGTCATGTCGTGAGGGCCTGCATCCAGGCATCCGGGCCGGGGTCGTCACGCTCGGCCCGTGCCGCCAGCCGCTCGAGGTAGTGCTGCCGGCCCTCCGTGTACACGGCGCATGCCCCAGAAGATTCGGACCGTCGCAAGCCGCTTCCCCATGGACCGCACCCGCATGGCCCTGCCCAACCGGGGCGAACCCAGCCATCCAAAGCTGGCGGAACCAGTGCACGTGGCCGAACGAGCGCTCGACAAACCAGCAGGACGGCTCCCTCGGGCTCACGGCCCCGGGCTGGGCGGTACGGGGCCGCAGGGCCAACCGACCTGCCCGGTAATGCGCCGGCGCCAGCCGTTCCTACGTGGGTTCATCGGCGCTGTTCCTCGCCGATGTCAGGTCGGCGAGAACGCGTAGCGTCGCCTCCGCCTCGGTGATCAGCCGGTGGACGAGTTCGGCGGCCGGAGCGATGTCGTGGACGAGGCCGGCGGTCTGGCCTGTCAGGGGGACCAGCTCGTGCGCCGTGCCGTCGCGCATCGACGTCATCACCCGGGTGCGCATCGCCTCGGCCTGGGCGGCGGTTGCTTCGGGGTGGGTGTTGCCGTCCTCGACGAACCCGGTGCGCAGGGACCGGGGAACGGTCGTGAACCCGCCCTCGGCCGGCGGGGGCAGGATCTGGTCGGCGAACGTCACTTTGACCGCGTCCCGGCTGGCGGCGGAGACGATGGCCGCCTTCCGGTCGTCGCTGACCTCGCATTCGGCCGAGGCCAGGAACCGGGAGCCGATGTTCGCGCCCTGCGCCCCCAGGGCCAGGGCCGCGGCGATGCCCCGGCCGTCGGCGATGGCGCCGGAGGCGAGTACCGGCAGCGGCCGGACGGCGTCGACGACCTGCGGCACCAGCGCCATGGTGCTGACATCGCCGCCGCTGGGAGGGCAGGGTCTACGGACTCCGACCGCTCCGGACTCCTGGCACGGCCGACCGGCGCCGAGATGACACGTTCGCTGCGGACCGGACGGACACCGGACGGACACCACGCCGCGTAACGCCGTTGAGCGTGGCCGGGGCAGACGCTAGGGACGGCGGTGACCGGAGAGCCAGCCAAGTGGCCGCTGCGGCACCGTCTTTGTGCGGACATGGCGCGAACGGATTCCTCCCGTGGGACGATCGGCGGCGGGCTTGCCGGCACAGCACGGCGCCGTACGCCGAAGCGACGCTGCTGTCAGCGCGCTGCCCGCGCCGTACGCACCGACCCCGACCCCTGTACGAGGTCGCGACACCAGCGAGGTCCGAGATGGCACGAGTGAGCCCCGCGTTCCTTGACACGCCGTACGAGGTCACCGATCACTCCGTCACGCTCGGCTGGCGCATCGACGGGGACACCCCGCTCAAGTACCTCGTCGCGGCCCGGCCGGGCACGCTCTCCCCGACAGTCGACGTGACTCATGGATATGCCCGCCCGTACCGTCGGATCCCTGGTGCTGCTCGACCTGACGGTGCCCGCCCGGGACCTGGCCCGGGCGACCGGATCACCCTTCGAGCCGGCCCCTGCGGTCGTGGCGGAACTGGCGGCGGTGTGCGAGGAGATGGCGCCGATGGGGCGCCGGATGAACGTCTTCGGCGAGGCCGTCGTTCCGCCGACGGACGCCTCCGCGTTCGAGCACCTGCTCGCCGCGACAGGCCGGGATCTCCGCATCTGATCCTCCCCCGCCCGCATCCGCTCCGGTACCCGCTGCGCTCGTTCAGTCGTCGGCAAGCAGCGGCCCGAAGGTGCGAGCTCCGATGACGAGGGCCTCGTCCTGGCTGATGATCCGGCCGGGAAATTCGGGGTGGCGACGCGTCCACAGCTCAGCGGTGGAGCGGTCGGCGAAGAAGTTCAGGGCCTCGCAGCACACGTCGGCCGCGGGGCCCTCCCCCGCCCGTCGGCCGACGAAGACCACCGCCTCCTCGGGTTCCCACCGCGCGGAACCGCCGGTGAAGGCGACGGTGATCCGCCGGCCGCCGACCGGGTCGCACGAGGTGACCTGGACGTCCTGGTCGAGCATCGCCGCGACGCCCAAGGCGTCGATCGCACACATCGACCACACCTCGACCCCGCCGCCCAGGCGGACCTTGTGCCGTGTCTCCCTCGCGGAGAAGGTGATCACCGTGCCCCGCGGTCGGTTTGAAGCGATCCGGGACACTCCGGAGCCTCTATGAGACCCGGATCGCTTCAGAACCAGCAGGGGTAGCGAGCTTTCGGAAGTCTTGGGCCGCGACGCTGCGCCGAGCCCGACCGCACCAGACTGGGTCATCGCTTCCTTTGCGCGACTGCCATGCGATCCAGTTCGGCCCGAACTCCCTCTGCTCGCAGCCAGCCGTAACCGGCGTCTTGGAGGAGGCGCAGCAAGCCGTCGATGTCGGCATCGGTCGGGTGCTGCCCGTGCCGGGCAAGAAAACCCTCCAGGTAGGGCGCTGCGGCCTCGTCCCAGTCGACCGCTTCCCGGGCCTCCAGCTCCCAGTCGAGCTCCCACAGTCGGGCGCCGTCGACTCGGCTCCATGAGAGCACGCGACGGCTGTCTGAGGCGACGACGATGTCGTCGACCGGCTGCCGGTGTTCACCGAGGACACGCAGGCACCGTCCGGTGCCGACATCCCACGCCCGGATCTTGAAGTCGCGGCCGGTGGAGATTGCGAAGCGTCCGTCGGCGGTGAATCGGAGCTTGGACGGTGTGTGGTCCGGTTCCTTTTCGAACTGCCGGAGTCGTTCCCCGGTGGCGAGGTCCCACAGCTGAATGGCCCCGGCCTCGTCGCCCGTCAGCAGTTGGCGTCCGTCGGCACTTAGGCCCGCCGAACTCCATTCGACCAAGCCACGCGGCTTGAAGAAGGCTTCATAGCCTGTCGGGTTCCGCGTATTTCCCGGGGGGCGTGGTGCGTCGATCCTGCGGACGAGGTGGCCGTCGGCCACCTCGTGCACCAGCACCGTGTCGCGGTGCACCCCGCCGATCGCGGCCGCAAGGGAGAGCGGACCGGCCCAAGCGACACTGGTGACTCTTTCGTGCATGGTGGACAACACGGAACCCGTGCGCAGGTCCCAGAGCTGAGTCCAGGGATGGCCGCTGAAAAGCGCGTGACTGTCGTCGGCTGCGAAGCGTACCGACCATATCTCGTGTTCGCCCACGTCGAAGGTGTGTAGGCATGCGCCGGTGTCGACCGACCACAGCCGCACCCGGTCGTTCTCACCGGACAAGAGTCGGCGCCCATCGGCGCTCAGGCTGAGGCAGACCCCCATCCCCCTCGACCTGCCGGGGTTCACACGGATCTCGCGCAGTTCGGTGTCGTGCTCGATGTCCCACAGCCGGACCGTGCCGTCGGTGTGGCAGACCGCGGCTACCGTGCCGTCCTGGGAGAGGTCGGCCGACTGGAAGTGCCCGGTGGCAAGCGTCTTGCCGGGCCAGGAGCCGCGTAGGACCGTGCGGATCGATTTGCGGGCCAGCTTTCGCCAGGCGGACAGCACGTGCGACTGACGTTCGTACCCTGCCGTGGCGCGCGCCTGCGTGAGCAGGTCAAGTGCCGCCGGCAGACGTCCGTCGGCCATCGCCTGCTCCGCCGAGACCACCTGCGCCTCCACCTTCTTACTCAGGTTGGCCAAGTCGGTGACGGGACGTGGCCGGCTCAGTTGGAGGATCGCGCTCCCGGTTTCGGCGGTCTTGGGTCCGGCCGGCATCGTCCAGCGCGCGACGGTGCCGTTGTCGCTGACCGAGATCGCACGGCGGGCGTCGCCCGCCAACCTCACCTCGTCCACGTAGCCACCCGTTTCGGGTAGGGCGAAGGTTCGCAGGCAACGGCCGGTGCGCAGATCCCAGAATCGGACAGTCCTGTCCACCTGTCCGCTGGAGAGTAGGAACCGCGAGTCACCGCTGAACGAGAGTGCCCTTACCCCACTGCGGTGCCCTTGGAGCCTGTGGGCGCACTGACCGCTCACCAAGTCCCACAGACGGATGGTCCCGGCTGCGTATCCGCTGGTGACCGCGGAGCGGCCGTCGGGGGATACGCGGAGAAAGCCCGGGGCGATCCCGTCGGGTATGGGCGCGGTCTGCCACCCGCGTCCGCTCGCCGGCTCCCACATCCGAATCCGATCGCCGTCGGCGAAGAGAGCCAGACGCCCGTCAGCGGTCAGGTCGATCCCTGCCCGCCAGCCTCCGTCGTCCTCGTCGTGCAGCACGGTCCGTCCAGCTCCCCAGAAGTCCCAGAGCGTTACCTTCCCTTCCTCCGCCCACAGCACGAACCGTGCGTCGGCGCTGATCCGGACGGTGTAGTACTCGCCCCGAGCCACGAACCCCCTGCCTGGTCGGCGCGGCCGCTCCGTGCGCACCTCGTACAGGCCGCGGCCGGTGGTCAGGTCCCAGATTCGAATCGTGTCGTCCCCGCTCGCGGAGGCACCGACAGTGCCGTCTGGACTGATGTCGACGGCGATCACCGGACGGCTGCTCCCAGAGAGCGTCAGGTGGCAGTGCCCGCTGTCCAGGTCCCACAATCGCACCGTGCCGTCACGGCCGCCGGTCAGCGCGAGCGGCGCGTCGGCGGCGATACGGACTGGGTTCACGATGGACTGCTCGCCGCGCCAGGCGATTGCCGAGGTCTCGGTGCAGCGGGCGTCGACACCCAGGGGGGACCGGGCGGCGCGTAACGCCGCTCTGACGTCCGGTTCATCAGAAGTCTCGTGCAGTGCCGACTCCAGCAACGCGCGGGCGGAGGTCAGGTCGCCGCGTTCCAGGTGTACTTGGGCGAGCAGGTGCCGGGCCTGCCAGGAGTCGTCGCCGGCGCGGATGCCGTCGAGTGTGGCGATGAGGTTCTCGTCGGTGATGTCCGCGCGTCGCCACCGCCGCAGGCCGTGGTTGTAGGCCGCCGCCAGGTGCTGCGGATCGGCTTTCGTCGCTGCCGTGAACGACCGGTCGGAATCGCCCGGTCTGCCGAGGTCGAGCAGGGAGAGGGCACGGTTGTTCAACTCGTCCGCCAGCAGTTCGGAGGCCTTGGGCATCTGACGAGGATGGGGGTGTCCCAACGCCCGCTGATAAATCCCGGTCAGCTCGGCGGCGATCTCGGACATCGATCCCGGTCGGTGCGCGGGGTCATGACGCAGGCATCGTTCCAGCAGGTCGGCAAGGTCCGAGGGCAGGTGAGGCGGGCCGCCGTCCGGGGGAACGCCTTCCGCCTGGGCGCGGTGCTGCGCGAGGACTTCACCCGCGACTTCGCCGGCCCGCCAGGTCGCTCCTCCGGTGAACATCTCCAGTACTGCGACCGCGTAGCTGTAGACGTCGGTGCGCCGACCCAGCGGCAGTCCGTCTACTTGCTCGGGCGAGGCGTATCTCCGGGTGTATCCGCCTGCCGAGACCGGGACACTCACGCCTGGCGCGGTGTCGTCCGCGGCCGCCGCGAGAGCGACGGCGCGCGCCCGGGCGATGCCGAAGTCGGTGACCTTCGCCGTGACGGCGCCTTCCCCCGCCTCCTCGATCAGGACGTTCGCCGGTTTGACGTCCTGGTGCACGAGACCTCGGCTGTGCGCGTGCTCGAGGCCCCACGCGAACTGGATCGCGAGATCGAGCATGCGGGCCAGCACGCCGCGGTGGTCCCCGTTGTAGAGCCTCCGGCCGCGGATCCAGTCATGGAGGCTGCCGCCAGGGACGTACTCGGCGAAGACGCGCGGGACTCCGTCGAAGACGCGTACGTAATGGCAGCTGCACACGTGCGGATGCAGCCCCAGCGACACCCAGGTCTCGGCCTCGGTGACGAACTGCTCCCGGCGAGTAGCGTTCCACCGCTGCCCTTTCGGGCTCTTAACCGCCAGGTCGGCGCCCCATGCGAGATGCCGGACCTGGTGCACCACGCCCATTCCGCCCTGTCCGAGGATCCGCGTCACCCGATAGCGGTCGTCTATGAGGTCACCCTCGCGCCACAGCACCGGATCCGCGTTCACGCATAGTCCGGTTCCGCGGCGACGTCACGCTGCCCCTCGCCGAACATGTCGGTGCCCTCAGTGTCGAACGTCATGACTGGGGATCCTGCGGTGCATCCAGGCTCTAACTGAGCGCCGCTTGAGGAAGATGTCATGACCAGAATTGAAGCACCGGCAGGCAGCATGACGCATACTGATTGCTGCAACCGGCCCGTGGGGCGAGGTATGTAAGAAGCGGGGGAAGCACCTTGGGCTTTCGGTACTACCTCTACGTCAGCGACAGCAAGGTCGACATGCTGCTGCCGCAGATCGATCCGTCGTTCGGCCAGAAGAAGACCAGAGAATTCGGGATCGACGCGAAGGTCGCCAGCTATCGCGATGTCACGGAGAGCACGCCGAACGACGACCGGATCAGTCGCCTGGACCGTGTCGTCAGTCACCTCGAGAAGCACGGTGAGCTGGGGTCGGTCGACGAGCCGGGGACATTCTTCCGAGAGCAACTGGCAATGCGGTGGAACGTGTTGACGGACAGTGACGGCACATCGCTGGCGTACTTCGGTGGTCGCACCGACAGTGGTGTCGTCGTCGGTCTGGGCGGTTCGACGCATCATGTCCTGGGGGCGTCTCCTGATGCCGGGGGCACCCCGACACTCGCCCGGTCCCTGTTGCCCTCGCTACTGGATGGGCTCCGCGTGGACCCGGAGATCGACTCGCTCGTCAACGGCGATCCCGGGCATCGTGCTACTCCAGAAGCGGCGGCTCTGAACGCGGTACGCCGGACCGTGGAAGCGTTGCAAGGGCCGGCGCAGACGATGGAGTTCGTTGCCAAGCGTCTTCTGCACGGGCCGAGTCCGGATCCGGAAGACAGATCCATAGTGCTGCTGGGTTCGCCCCTGTACGTCGCCACTGTCGACTGAGACCAGGCATGGCAGCGGAGGTACGGCTGAGCGTGGCCGTCGTCGGCGCGCAATCCATGACGTTCTCGTATGGCGAGCGAGGCACCGCCATCGTCGGCCGCGCCGCCGACTGCGCCATCGTGGCGTCCGCGGACCAGAGGCAAGTATCGCGCCATCACTGCGCGTTCGACATCGACCCGCCGACGGTGCGGGTACGCGACCTCGGGAGCCGGAACGGCACCTACGTCAACGGTGTCAGGATCGACGGTCCCGGCTCCCGGGCACACGACTTGGCCGACGGGGACG
Organism: Streptomyces tanashiensis; assembly: GCF_014648895.1. Classification (GTDB taxonomy): domain Bacteria; phylum Actinomycetota; class Actinomycetes; order Streptomycetales; family Streptomycetaceae; genus Streptomyces; species Streptomyces tanashiensis. The sequence goes on along the minus strand of NZ_BMRZ01000004.1, from coordinate 79,561 downwards.
AGATACGAGTCGGCACCTTGCTGCTGCGCGTGTCCTCAGTTGATGACGGCTCACCCGCCCCAGCCGACGGTGACGCTGACGAACAGATCGACGGTTACACCATCGTGCGGGAAATCGGCAGGGGCGCACAGGGAATCGTCTACCTCGCGCGGCAGCAGGACTCCGGCGAGTCACTTGCCTTGAAGGTGCTCCGGCCCGAGGTGGCTATCCACCCGGAGGCGGTGAACGGCTTCCTGCGCGAGATCAAGAACACCAGAGTGCTCCAGCATCCGAACCTGGTGCGATTCCGCGACGCCGGCTCCACCGGAACGCTGCTCTACTTCGCCTGTGAGTACTGCGAAGGCGGAAACCTCGCCCAACGGGTGATCGAACAGGACGGGACCCTGACCCCCGCCGTCGCCATCGCCCTGATACGCCAGGTCCTCGACGGCCTCGCGTACGCCCACAGCGCCCCCCTGCCCGCGGTGCGCCTCAGTGACGGCACCACGGCTCCCGCGCGGGGCCTCGTGCACCGGGACATCAAGCCACAGAACGTCCTGCTGTCCGGCGCAGGACCCACCCCCGTGGTGAAGATCGCGGATTTCGGGCTCGCCAAGGCCTTCGAACACGCGGGGCTGTCGGACTACACCCGCAGCGGGGCGGTGGGCGGCAGCGTCGCCTTCATGCCACGGGCCCAGATGGTGAACTATAAGTACGCCACGCCCGCCGTGGACGTATGGGCCTCGGCGGCATGTCTGTACTGGGCTCTCACCCGCAGCACCCCCCGGGACTTCCCAGAAGGTACCGATCCCCTTCGTGTGGTCCTGCGTGAGCCCGCAGTGCCGATCCGCAAGAGGAACGCTGCACTCCCGACCGGACTGGCCGCACTGATCGACGACATCCTCGCGGTGGAGGATCCACGCGAGGGCGTCACCCCCTCTGCACAGGAGTTCAGACGCGCCCTGGAGGAGGCGATGTGAGAAGCCTCCGTTCCGGGACAAAGTCGAGCTCGTGCACCAGCAGCAATCTGCTCAAGCGCCGTACGACGACCCGGCCGGCCGCGTCGTACTCGTAGTGGAGGGACCCGGCCATCAGAAGACGGGTGCCGGCGTAGGTCCTCGGGCCGCGGGCCTCCCCGTGCCCGGCCCGGGCCGGCCAGTGCGCCGTGGCCTGGTTGCCGGCGCGGTCGTAGCCGTAGTTCTCCTGCCAGCCCGTGCCGGTGACGGCCAGGGGCCTGCCCATCGGGTCGAGGATGATCTGCTTGGCGTCGCGTTCCCCGCCGGGGTTCTGTTCGCCGATGACGAGCGGGAAGCCGTCGGCCCGGTAGGTGTGGTCGCGCGTCACCACGGGCGTGGGGCCGGTCCCGGCGACGAGGCTCTGGGCCGTCGGCCTGCTGACGCTGTCCCAGGTGGTGCTCAGGGTCACCGGGGTGCCCGGGTCGCCCCAGACGCGGGTGATCTCGCGGCCGAGCAGGTCGTGTCCGAAGGTGAGGGTGTGTCCGTCGACGGCCAGGTGGGAACGGTGTCCCGCGGGGTCGTAGGCGAGGCTCGTGACGGCGCCGGTGGGTGTGGTGCGGGCGATGCGGCGGCCGGACGGGTCGTAGGCGTATCGGAGGGTGCGGCCGTCGACGGTTTCGCTGAGCGGTCGGCCCATCGCGTCGCGTTCGACGCTCAGTGTCGAGGTGGCGGTGCGTGCCTCGACGAGTGCACCGGTGAGGTCGTACGAGTAGTGGGTGAGGTCGTCGTCGGCCTCGTCGGAGGTCAGTCGGCCCATGGCGTCCCACGTGTAGTCGACCATCTGTCCGGCGGGGTTGGTGCGTCGGATGATCCGGTTGGCCGGGTCGTAGGCGTAGTGGCTGGTGCGTCCTTCGAAGTCGGTCTCGGCCGTGAGGTTTCCGGCGGCGTCGTAGGTGTAGGTCCAGTGCTGTCCCAGCGGGTTGGTGACTTCCACGAGGCGCAGCTCGGTGTCGTAGCGCAGCTGGTGGCGGGCGCCGTCCGGGTCGGACCGGACCAGGGGCTTGTCGAAGGGCCCGTACTCGGTGCCCCACACGCCGCCGGCGGCGTCGGTGTAGGCCGCGCAGTTGCCTTCCGCCTCCCAGGTCCACGTCTCGCGGCTGCCGTCGGCGACGGTACGGGCGAGCAGGTGGTCGTCACCGTCCCGGACGAACTCCTGGACGCCTCCTGCCGGGTCGACGATCCGGAGGGGACGCCCGCGGTGGTCCCGCTCGACGCGCGTGACGCCTCGTTCGTCGTCGCCGACCTCCAGGGCGAGCCCGGCGCGGTCGGATCGGATGCGGATCGTGCTGCCCACCGCGTCGGTCATGGTCGCGATGGCGCCGGTGCGGTCGTACGTGAAGCTCCTCGCCGTCCCGTCCGGTGCCTGGACACTGGTGCAGTTGCCCAGGTCGTCGAAGGTCTGCCGCCACACCGTGTCGTCGTCTCCGGTGATCTCGACCGGCAGGTGCCGCTCGTCGTAGCGGGCCGTGGACGTGCTGCCGTCGGGCAGCCGTACCGCGATGAGGTCGCCGTCCTCGCTCCAGGTGAGTTCGGTGGTGTGGCCGAGCGCGTCGGTGCGGGTGAGGGGACGGTCGTAGGCGTCCCAGGTCAGGTGGGTGGTGTGGCCGAGGGGATCGGTCTCGGCGACGACCTGGAGGCGGTCGTTCAGGTGCAGGACGGTAATGGCGCCGGTGGAGTCGGTGTAGCGGGTGACGGGATGCCCGGTCTCCGGGTGGACGCCGTACGCGAAGCTCGACGAAAGGGTTCCTCCGGGGCGGATGGTGCGGGCGACCCGGCCCTGTCCGTCGTACACGTACTGGAAGGTGAACCCGTTGCGGTCGGTCCAGGACGTGACACGGCCGTCGCCGTCGTAGGTGAAGGCCATGGCGGGCCCCGAGGGTCCGTCCGGGCCGGTCAGGGCTATGAGGTGCCCTGTGGGGTCGTAGCCGTAGCCGACGACCGTCGCAGGGCCTCCGGGACCGCGGACGGCCAGGTCCGTCACCCGTGAGGTGGTGGCCGTGATCTGGACGACGTAGCCGCCCGTGTGGGACACGGCGGTCGGCGCGCCGTCGGGGCGGCGGGAGAAGACGACGCGGTTGCCGTTGCGGTCCTCGACGGCGGACAGCCAGTAGGCGGTGGAGGCGCGGTAGGGGCTGCCGGTGAAGGTCCGCACCTGCCCGCCGTGCGGATCGCGCACCTCGTAGGTGGTCTCGTCGCCGTCCACTCCCCCGTGGACCAGGGGGAGCCGGTCGCCTTCCACGGGGAGCACCTGTTCACCGTCGGGGCGGGGCAGGTCGTGCCGTTGACCGACGCGCAGTGGGCGCGGATAGAACCGTTGTTGCCTGATCGGACACCGCGGCGGGGCGGTAGGTGGCGTGATCACCGCCAGGTGATCGATGCGATCGCCTGGAAGTTTCAGACCGGGTCTCAGTGGGTGCACCTCCCCGCCGAGTACGGCTCGTGGAAGGGCGTCCATACGAGGCTGAGGAACTGGTCCATCGATGGCACGTGGGAACGTGTCCTCACCGCGCTGCTCGCGCAAGCGGATGCCGACGGTCACCTGGACTGGGTCGTCGCGGTCGACTCCACGATCGTGCGGGTCCACCAGAACGGCGCCGGGGCCCGCAACAAGGGGCCCCGGCCGGTGAGCCGGCCGACCACGCGATCGGACGCTCGCGTGGCGGGTTGACCACGAAGGTCCATCTCGCCGCTGACAGCCGCTGCCGCCCGCTGTGCTTCGTGCTCACGCCCGGCCAGGCAGGAGACGCGCCGGCGTTCGACCACGTGATGGCTGCCATCCGGATCCCGCGTCGAGTTGGCAGGCCCAGGACCAGGCCCTTCGCGGTGCTGGCGGACAAGGCGTACTCATCGCGAGCCATCCGGGACCATCTGCGACGACGCGGAGTACGGGCCGTGATCCCGCAACCCGCCGACCAGATCGCCAACCGCAAGGGCCGCGGCGACGGGCGCCCGCCCAGATTCGACCGCGATGCCTACAAGCAACGCAACACCGTCGAACGCTGCATCAACCGCCTCAAGCAATGGCGCGGTCTCGCCACCCGCTACGAGAAGACCGCCACGGTCTACCGCGCCGGTCTCCTCATCGCGGGCATTTTCCTCTGGTCCGGGTCCGCCCGATGAAGAGCAGGCAGCTCACGGCCGGAGGCACTCTCCCTGCGGATCGAAGCAGACGAGGTCATGCTCGCGAGCCAGTGCAGCGGCATACTCGGACACTTCTTCAGCTTTGCCGTAGGACATGAGCAGGTACACGATCGGGCCCGAGGCCTCCTCGATGACCGGGGGCGACGCCCACACGACACTGCGATCGACGTCGTCGGGATATCGCCCAACGAGAGCTTCCACATACGCCACGATGCGCGGCGCCGGAGGCACGACGACATCGTCCGACTCCAGATGGCGCTCGTAGAGCTCGTCATACGTCGAGCTCGCAGCACGGTTGTCGAATGGACGGTCGCCGTCCCACACAGCAAGGTCGTAGCTCCCAGGCGCATCGTCGCAGGCAACGGTTCCGCCGCCACCAGCAGGTCCTGCGATCTCTCTGCCAGTGATCCGTAAGAGAGCTCCTAGTCGAACCGGCATGAGACGCGTCGTGCCCCACACCGCAGCGTGGGGCACGAGGGAGGCGCACCAGCTTGACCCAGTCGGTTCGACCCCACGGCTCAGCCACAAGTGGATCAGGCCGGGATGCGGGTCCCTGCGCCGCCCACCCTGATCCGCCGGTCGCCCGCCCGCAGTTCCACCGTCAGGACGCCGGGGCGTCCCATGTCCTCCCCCTGGTGGAGGGTGAGAACCGTCGCCTCGGGCACGAGTCCGAGCTCACGGGCGTACGCGCCGAAGGCGGCCGCCGCCGCCCCGGTCGCCGGGTCCTCGACCACACCGCCCACCGGGAACGGGGCGCGGACATGGAAGACCTCCGCAGAGGCGCGCCAGACCAACTCCAGCGTCGTCAGGTCGAGCCGGTGCATGAGGGCCTCCAGGCGGGCGAAGTCGTACGCCAGGTGGGCCAGGCGCTCTCGGCTCGCGGCGGCAAGGACCAGATGGCGGGCGCCCGCGAAGGCGATGCGGGGAGGCAGGGCGGGATCGAGGTCGCCGGCCGGCCAGTCGAGCGCGGCGAGTGCCTCTGCCAGGTCATCGGCCGCGACGTCCTCGATGTGCGGCTCGACGCTCGTGAGTGTGGCCCGCAGCGCCCCGCCCTCGCGCGTCACGGTGACCGGCACGGTCCCGGCCCGCGTGGTGAATACCAGGTCGCCGGGGCCGATGCGCTCGCCGAGGGCCACGGCCGTCGCGACGGTGGCGTGACCGCAGAAGGGCACTTCCGCCTTGGGGCTGAAGTAGCGGATGGTGTACGCGCGCCCGACGTCCGACGCGCTGGGGCCCGCTCCCTCGGACGGCGCTGTCAGGAACGCGCTCTCGCTGTAGCCGACTTCGGCGGCGATCGCCAGCATCTCCTCGTCGCTGAGGCCCGTGGCGTCGAGAACGATTCCGGCGGGATTGCCTCCCTCGGGATCGTCGGAGAAAGCGGTGTATCGCAGGACGTCGAAGGTTTCCCGTACGGAGTTCATGCCGGGAGAACTACGCCGAGCCCCGAGGTGATTCCCCAGGTACGGGGACAGTCTCGGAGCTCCGCGTCCGGACACGACCTACACGCGGGCGCTGTCAGGAAGCTGCATCCGACAGGACGGAGCGTCCCTGATCCCGCCCGCCGATCGCAGACGCCGGGCCGGCACCGCGCCGCAGACCTCGGCAGGTGACACGAAGGACCGTTTCCCCGGTGAATTTCGTCCCCCAGAGGGAGGATGAACTTTCGGATTTCAGCGGGCGAAGGGGATGTGGGACTGACTTCGCCATGGTGACCTTGTCGATCCCCGATGACATGACCGCCGCGCTGGTCGCCGCGTCGGTGAAGGTCACATTCCACCTGTGGTCCTTCAGACGCTGCTGTTCCTGGCGGAGCGCGTCGTCCCACCCAGTACCTTGAGCTTGTCCGTCACGGCGGCGGTCTCGAAGTCCGACTTTTGGCGCTTCCACGTGGACCGGGATCAGCGCGACGAGTTGGTGCTGTTCTTCTTCGTCGGCGATCCCGACATCGGGAACACGTACGTGATGCGCCGCGAGGCGGCGTCCGGGCCTGAGGCCCCCTGAACCGGGGGCGGGGCGTCCGTCAGACGGGCTGGGTGGCGAAGACGAAGAGGCCCTCGGAGGTGTGGATGGCGGCGTACCCGTTCGTCGTGAACTGCGGCATCTCCGCGATCTCGGAGGCCAGCAGCTTCTTGTCGTCGGCGTCGAGCGCGGCTCCGACGCCGTCCAGGTACGCGTAGAGGACGCCGTTGCCCGGGAGGTCGCCCGGCCCGATGGTCACCTCGTCCTCCGCCTGGCGCCACAGCTCCTTGCCGGTCTCCGTGTTCCAGGCGACCGCACCCTTGCCGTACTGCACCACGGCGGTCTTGCCGTCCGGGGAGATGGCGAGGCCGTCGTCGTCGGTGGTGCCGTTGGTGTCGATGGCCGGCCCCTCGGCGAGCCGGCGGCCGCTCTTGACGTCGATCAGCGTCATGACCGCTTCGGAGCTGCCGTACGAGGACCATTCGAGGAGGGCCTTGTCGCCCCGGAAAGGCATCAGCCGCGCACTGGTCGCCTTGTCCGAGGTGACCAGCTTGGCGATGGCGGCCGGCGGCGTGAGGTCCTTGCTGTTCCACGCCTTGTTGCCCGTGCGGACGTCCTTGACGGTCAGCCAGTCGGCGGAGGGCTGGTAGGAGATGTCCGGCTGCGAGTAGTAGCCGAGACCGGAGCCGACCGTCCCCTTGAGGTCGAAGGCCGAGACATCGCTGGTCACGGTCTCCCCGCCACCGATCGGGATGAACGTGGCGCCGCCGCCGATGGAGCTGGCATCCACGAGGTAGCCGTTCCGGACGGGCGTGGACATGTGGGTGTCCTCGTCGAAGGAGGAGCTCCCGAGCTTCTCGCCGGACGGCGCGTACATGGTCAGCACGGTCTGGGTCGAGGCCTTCTTCAGGCCGCTCGCCGGGGTGTCGACGCGGTTGCGGATCAGGAGGGCCGGCGAACCGTCCCGCCACTCGCCCACCTGCGCGAGGGCCACCGCCGAGGAGGACGTGGACCCGCTGTCATCGGCGGCGATGGCGAGGTCGAACTTCTTGCGCAGCTTGCCGGTCTCGGCATCGAGGAGCCGGACGGTGAAGGTGTTCGTGCCCGCCTGCCCGTTGCTGTAGGTGGTGAGGACGAGGGCGTCCCCGACCGTGCAGATGTCGTTCTGCGACGAGTCCTTCACGGACGCGTTGCCCGCGCAGTTCCCCGCCTCGTCGCGCGTCAGGCTCCAGGCCGGCTTCGCGGCAAGGCCGGGCACCGGCTTGCCCTGGTAGACCGCGCTCTTCGGCGTCGCGGACGCGGACGCGGACTCAGTGACCGTCCCCGTCTCTCCGCCGCTTGGCTTGGCATCGGGCTCCGCGCTTCCGGAGCATCCGGTCACGAGACCCGCGGACAGCACCAGACCGAGCGCCACCGTCGTTCGTATGCGATTCAAGTTCCTTGCCCGTCTTTCCTCTTGAGTGATCAACGGACCAGCTTACTTCGATCATGACCCGCTCCTGCCAGGTGTGTCGGGGGCGCCTCGATACCGGGTGCGGACGGGTCGGGACCCGATCATGAGCGGATCGGCCCGTTCCCTCCCGATTGGTGCGCCACCCATGCCGGAACGTGGATCAGGTAAGAACTGCTGCAGTCCGTCCCGGAGCGAGGCGGGGCGGCGTGCGGATACCGCCCGGGCGACTGTGGCCGCGTCCAGCGGCCGGCCGGCCGCCGGCATGGTCCGCGTTCCCGGCGGTGAGTTCCTGATGGGGGCGGAGGACGACTGGGTCGTGCCCGGCGATGGAGAGGGGCCTGTTCATCCGGTGCGGCTCGCGTCCTTCTGGATCGACCGCTGTGCCGTCTCCAACGCGGCATTCCGGGACTTCACCGAGGCGACCGGAATCATCACGGATGCCGAACGCTACGGCTGGTCGTTCGTTTTCGCCGGGCTGTTGCCCGGCGACTTTCCCGACACCCGTGCGGTCGCCGAGGCTCCCTGGTGGCGACAGGGTACGGGGCGTGCTGGCGTCACCCCGAAGGGCCCGGATCCGATGTGGACGACCGCGCCGATCACCCGGTCGTCCATGTCTCGTGGAACGACGCCACGGCCTACGCCGCCTGGGCGGGAAAGCGGCTGCCGACGGAGGCGGAGTGGGAGTTCGCCGCCCGTGGCGGGCTCGAACAGCGCGCCTTCCCCTGGGGTGACGAGCTGGAACCCGGCGACGAGCACCGGATGAACGTGTGGCAGGGCAGTTTTCCCGACCACAACACGGCCGCGGACGGCTGGTACGGCACGGCACCCGTCACCGCGTATCCGCCGAACGGCTACGGCCTGCACAACATGTGCGGCAACGTCTGGGAATGGTGCGCGGACTGGCACTCGCCCGCCTACTACCGGTCCAGTCCCCGGGCCGACCCGCAAGGCCCACCGGTCGGCCTGGGCAAGGCGATCCGTGGCGGGTCCTACCTGTGCCACGCCTCCTACTGCCGCCGCTACCGTGTCTCGGCCCGGAGCTCCAGCGGGCCGGACAGCAGCACCGGCAACCAGGGTTTCCGGTGCGCCGCCGAAGACACGCCCGCGGGGCCCCCGTGAGCGGCGGCGCGTGGGCGGGTGCGGCCGTGGCCGCGGTCACCGCGGGGTACGCGCTCGTCTCCCGGCGGTTGTCGACGACCGCCGTGTCGGCGCCGATGGTGTTCACCGGCTTCGGGGTGGCCATCGGTCCGCTCGGGCTCGGCCTCCTCGACCTGGAACACGACGCGGGACCGGTCCTCACCCTGGTCGAAGCGGCCCTGACTCTCGTCCTGCTGACCGACGCCATGTCCGTACGCCGTCGTGACCTGCGCGTCGGCGGCTTCCTCCCCGTTCGCCTGCTGGGCATCGGGCTGCCGTTGACCATCGGGGCCGGCTGGCTCCTGGCGTGGCCGCTGCTGCCGGGGCTGACCGCGTGGGAGCTGGCGCTCGTCGGGACGATCTTGGCACCGACCGACGCGGCCCTCGGCAAGACCGCCGTCTCCAGCCCGCGTGTCCCCGTGCTCGTGCGCAGCGGCCTCAATGTCGAGAGCGGCCTCAACGACGGCATGGCGCTGCCCTTCTTCGTGCTGTTCCTCGCGGCACTGCCCGCAGCGACGGCTTCGGAGGAGGGGGTCGCCGGGGTCTTCTGGCGGGCGCTGGTGCTCAGCTCCGCGCTGGGTCTGGCCGTGGGCTGGGGCGGTGGTTGGGTATTGCGTCGGTCGCGCGAGAGGGGCTGGATCGCCGACGAGTGGCGCCAGGTGTTCGTGAAGGACGACTGGATCACGCTGTTCTAGCGGTGCGGAGCGCCCCACCGGTCAGGGAGCGGACGGCCCCCGATGAGGCATCAGCCGCCGGGCGAGTACGCCATTCGCGTGTGGGACGCCTGGCTTCTGGGCTGCCCACGTCTACGCGAGCCTCGCCGGCGCACGACTGGTCGGCCAGCCCGTCGGTTGGGCAGAGGTCCGAGGGGGTGAACCCACGACGCGCGTTCGGACAACAACCGAGGACGAACACACCCTGGACGGCAAGGCCACGAACCGTTGGACACTTACCGAAGGCTCCCGCGGAGACAGACCGTTCAGAACACGCACGACACGATCATGCTCCTCCCCTGACACTGTGCGTAGCCGGTTCTCCGAGCCGAGAACTAGCTTGGCCGGGGGCTGTGCTCCTGCCGAAGCAGTGCCAGCCGGGGAGAATCTGGGGAGAACGAAGGCGCCCTGGGGAGCGGCTGGGGAGAATCGACCGGCTAAGACGGCGTCATCATGAAAGCCTTGGAAAGCTGCAAAGTCGCAGGCCAGCACACCTCGCACGGCCATCCGTGCAGGTCAGCGCCCCGAGGGCGAGGACTTCTTGAAGATCTTCTCGAAGTCGAGGCGGGTGACGGCCTCGACGGTGGAGGAGCGCTGCGGCAGCTTGTACTCGGCGAGGGTGTCGAGGGTGCGTGGGTCGAGCAGCTTCAGCAGGAAGCCGCTGAAGGTGCCGCAGACGGTGACGAGACGGCCGGCGGCGTCGAAGGTGACGGTGGCGCACTCGCCGCCGACGGCGGCGATCTTCGCGCTGAGGACCTCGGGGTCGCGTCCGAGCGGCCCGGAGAAGGGGTGGGTGCCGCTGCCGGCGCCGTGGGCGTGCATGCCGCTGCGGCCGTTGGGGGCGAGGTACGGGTGCTGGGCGGGGCCCTTGCCGGGCACGGGCCGCGCGGTGGCGGGTGCGCCCTCGTAGTGGTCGACGAGCCGGTGGCCGGGGGCGAGAGGCATCTCCTCGGCCGCCTGGGCGACGGGTGCGCCGCCCGCCAGGAGAAGCCCCGCGAGCGCGGTGATCAGCGCGAGCGCGCGTGCTCGTCTGCGGGGCGGTGGGGTGGTCACAGCGGCTCCTCGGGTTCCTGACGTGTGTCGCGCCGGCGCCCGACGGTAGGCGGGCGAACACGAGAAGTACATGGAACTGCCCCTGGTTTCATGAGCCGTTCACGAGTGGCGGGTGCGGATCCTGGGACGGAAGGGACCGATAATGGCCTGGTGAACGACAGTTGTCTGCGTGTGGTGCTGGCCGAGGACTCCGTCGTCCTCCGGGACGGGATGGTCGAGCTGCTCGGCGCCCGCGGATGCCAGGTGGTGGCCACCGCGGGGACGGCGGACGAGCTGCTCGCCGAAGTGGCCCGGCACCGGCCCGACGTCGCCGTGGTCGACATCCGGATGCCCCCCACCCACACCGACGAGGGCATCCGCGCCGCCGTGGAGATCCGGGCGACCAGCCCGGAGGTCGGGGTGCTCGTCTTCTCCCAGCACATCGAGACCGCCTGGGCCACCCGGCTCCTCGCCGGCGGGGCGACGGGCGTCGGGTACCTGCTGAAGGAACGCGTCGCCCGCACCTCCGAGTTCATGGACGCGCTGCGGCGGGTGGCGGGCGGCGGGACGGCGCTGGACCCGGAGGTGGTCGACCGGCTGGTGCACGGCGACCGCGTCGGCCGGGTGGACTCCCTGACACCGCGCGAGCGGGAGGTCCTGGAGCTGATGGCCCAGGGCCACTCCAACCGTTCCGTCTCCGAGCGGCTGGGGGTGTCGGAGCGGGCGGTGGAGAAGCATGTCGCGGCCGTCTTCACCAAGTTCGGCCTCCCGGCCACCCAGGCGGACAACCGGCGGGTGAAGGCCGTCCTCGCCTATCTGTCCGAGACCGCCGGGTGACGTCGGCCCTCGCCCCTCTCGCCGAGACCGGCAGGGGACGTCGGTCCTCGCCTTCTCTCCGAGGCCGGCAGGGGACGTCCGTCCTCGCCCCTGCGCCCGAGACCGGTAGGTGATCGGAGGTCACAGCCGCGCGGGCAGCTCGGCGGTGATCTCCGTCGGGCCGCCCGGCGGGCTGTCCACGCGCAGGGTGCCGTCCACCGCCGCGAGCCGCTCGGCGAGACCGGCGAGGCCGGTTCCCCCGCCGGGTGCCGCGCCGCCACACCCGTCGTCCCGCACCGTCAGCCGCACCCGGCCGTCGCGCACGGCGGCCTCCAGTGCGGCCGTCCGCGCGCCGCTGTGCCGGGCGATGTTGGTCAGCAGCTCCGCGGCACAGAAGTAGACGGCTCGCTCGATCGCCTCGTCCGGGCGTTCGCCGAGGTCCAGGCGGACGGCGACGGGGACGGGCGAGGTGGCGGTGAGTCCCGGCAGCGCCTCGCCCAGGCCACCGTCCAGGGCCACGGGGTGGATGCCCCGGGTGAGCAGCCGCAGCTCGGCGACGGTCTCCTCGGTCTGGCCGCGGGCACGGTCGAGGAGGGTCCGCAGCCGGCCGAGGTCCGGGCCGGCGGCCGGATCGAGCGCGTCCTCGGTCAGCGAGAGGGTGATGGCCAGGGCCACCAGGCGGGCCTGGGTGCCGTCGTGCAGGTCACGCTCCAGGCGGCGGAGCCGGTCGCCGTTGTCCGCGAGGAGTACGGCGCGGGCCGCCTCCAGTTCACGGACGCGGCGCTGGGCGCGGGCGGGCCCGAGGAGCAGCCCCGCGAGCCGCCGGTTCGCCCCGGCCACCACGCGCAGCGCACCGGGCGCACCGGCCAGCAGGACCAGACCCAGGAGGACGGCGAGCGCGTTCATCCCGGCGCCCGGCGGGGAGTCGGGCTCCATCAGGCGGCCCCAGAGCGGAAAGCCGATCAGCCATCCGCACGCGAGGGGCAGACCGGCTCCGGCGGCGAACCCGAGGACGCCCAGCGGCAGTCGCAGGACCAGGTACAGGAGCGTCCGCCAGGCGACCGGGTCGGTCAGCACGACACGGCCGCGGGCGACGAGGCCGTCGGGGCGCGGCAGTCCGGCGGGGGCCTCGACGTGCTCACCGAGCAGCGCGCCGACCAGGTGGCGGTGCGGCCTGCCGAGGCCGCGCGCGCCGAGCAGCGCGACGACCACGAACGGCAGGCCGAGCACGGTGAGCGAGAGCAGTGTCCCCGCGTACAGGACGGCCAGGGCGTACACCCCGCAGACCAGGGCGACCGGCAGCCCCGCGACGGCGAACACCCATTCGCCTGCGCGCAGGGAGAAGTACGGGCGCCGCACCGGGCCGTCCCCGGCCCCGGCGGGGACGGCCCCCGGCGCACCACGGGACGCCGGGCCCCGGGCCCCCGGCCCGCCGCCGGACGGCCGGATCTCCGGAGGCCCGCCGGCGGCCGTGTCAGTCACGGCCGCCGCCCGCCCGTTCCGCCGCCGGGCCCTGGATCGCCCGCAGGCCCGCGCCGAGGATGCCCGGGACGGTCAGCGCGGCCGCGCCCACGACGATCCATCCGCAGGCCGCGGCCGGGACGGACGGCATGGCGGAGCCGGTCGCCGCCGTGCTGAACGCGGCGGAGGCGAGCGCGGCGACGCCGGCACCGAGGAGGACGCCGACGGCCGTGGTCAGCAGGGCCTCGGCGGTGAGCATGCGCAGCAGTTGGCGCCGCGTCGCCCCGACCAGGCGCAGCAGCGCGAACTCGCGGCGCCGCTCCCCGGTGACGGCGATGACCGTGTTGACCGTGGAGACGGCGGCGAAGCAGGTCAGCAGCGCCAGTTCGGCCTGGCGGAGCCAGACGTCGGTGTCGGAGGCGGCGCCGGTCGCGCCGGCCGCGTGCTCGGCGGTACGTGTCATGATCATCATGGTCCCCGACAGGCCCACGAGGAGCGCGACCGGCACCATGGCGGACGTCAGCCGCCGGGCGTACCCGCGCAGATTGGCCTCCGCGAGCCAGCCCGTGCCGGGCAGCAGCGCCCGCAGGGGCACGCCCAGGACGAACACCAGGGCGCGTGCCGCGAGCGGCCCGGTCAGGCCGACCGCGACGAGCAGCACCAGCGAGCCGAGGAGCGCCGCCTGACCCGCCTTGTCCAGCTCGTCCGCCGGCCGTGTCGCGGCCAGCCGCAGCAGCAGACCGCCGCCCACCAGGGCGCAGGCGCCGACGAGCAGGCGCAGCACGCCGGTCCGGCCGTGCTCGGTGGTGGTCGCGGTGAGCGCGGCGGCCGGCGCGATGCGGGAGATCCGCCGTACCGCCACGGCCGACGCCGCGAGCCCGACGAGGAGCGTGATCGCCAGTGCGATCAGCGCGGGCAGGGGTGTCATCGGTACCCGCAGGCCCGGGGCGGCCATCCCCCGTTCCTGCAGCGCGACGAGGAGGAGGCGGGCCGCCTGGGCCCCGGCGAGCGCGCCGGGCACGGCCACGGCGAGTGCGGTGACGAGGATCTGGACGCGGACGAGTCGCCGTACCTGGCGGGGTGTGGCCGCGATGGTGCGCAGGAGCGCCAGCTCGCGGTGCTGTCGGCGGAGCGCGAAGCCGATGGCGTTCACGACGACGAAGAAGGCGACCAGGACGGCGATCTCACCGAAGGCTCCCGCGATCACCATCAGCCCGGGTCCCGCTACCGGCGTCGCGCGCAGGGCTTCGGGAGCGGTGGCCTGGGTGGCGAACAGGGAGCCGAACAGCGTCGTCGTGGCGACGAGGAGGAGGAACGCGACGGCGAGTCCGGCGAAGGCCGCCGGGGTTCGGCGCATCTGGCCGAGGGCGAGGACGGTCATGGCGCTCACCCGCCGAGCCGGCCGAGGCGCGCGGCGACCTCGGAGGCGGTGGGGCGGTCCAGTTCGTCGACCACGAGGCCGTCGGCGAGAAGCAGCACCCGGTCCGCGTATCCGGCGGCGACCGGGTCGTGGGTGACCATCGCGCAGGTCTGGCCCTCCCGGTCGACGCCCTCGCGCAGCAGCGCGAGGATCTCGTGACCGGTGGCCCGGTCGAGCGCGCCGGTCGGTTCGTCGGCGAAGAGCACACGCGGCCGGGAGACGAGCGCGCGGGCGATGGCCACGCGTTGCTGCTGGCCGCCGGAGAGCTGTCCGGGGCGGTGCCGCTCGCGCCCCGCGAGGCCGACCCGGGCGAGCGCTTCGAGGACGCGGGCGCGGTCCGGCCGTGTGCCGGACAGCCGGCCGGGCAGCTCGACGTTCTGGGCGACGGTCATCGCGGGCATCAGGTTGAACGCCTGGAAGACGAAGCCGACGCGGGTGCGCCGCAGTTCCGCGAGCTTCCGCTCCGGCAGTCGGGTCACGTCGGTGTCGCCCCACCGGACGGTGCCGCGGGTGGGGCGGTCCATGCCGGCGAGGCAGTGCAGCAGGGTGGTCTTCCCGGACCCGGACGGGCCCATCACCGCGGTGAAGGTTCCGGGTGCGAGGGCCACCGACACCCCCCGCAGCGCGTGTACGGTGGCGGCGCCGCGCCCGTACGCGCGGTGCAGGTCCTCGGCACGGGCGGCGGTCGCCGTCCTCGTGTCCATCGTCGTCTCAGCCATGCCCTCATCCTCGGCGGGCACGGCGGGGCGGGTCGATCATGCCCGCCCCCGGATCGGGGGTTCGGGTTTCCGAACCCCGGCGGGGCGGGTCAGGGCCTGAGGCTGGAGACCACCTCGGCGGTGGCGGCCACGCCGTTGTGGATGGTGGGCGCCATGCTGGTGCCGGCGAGGAAGAAGCCGAGCAGGGCGCAGACGAGGGCGTGGGTGACCTTCAGGCCGCCGTTGCGCAGGAAGATCACGGCCAGCACCAGCAGCAGCACCACGACAGAAATGGAAACGGCCATCGCACTCACGTCCCTCCGTCGCCGCACCGGAATTGCGGCGTTCGGCGGACAGTGTGGCGGAATGCGCGGTCCGTCCGGGCGTATGGCGGGGCGGCCATACGGGTGAGATTCGGTCAGGGCGCGGCGGTCAGGCAGTCCTTCCAGTCGACCGTGCGGTCGCACCACCGGTTCAGCAGGACGCGGTCGTGGCCCACGGCGAGGAGGCCGGCTCCGGTCTCGGCGCGGTAGGTCTCGACGGCGGCGACGAGGGCCGCGGTGGTGGAGGCGTCGAGCATGGCGGTCATCTCGTCGCAGATCAGCCAGCGGGGGCGGAGGGTCAGGGCGCGGGCCAGGCAGGCGCGTTGGAGCTGGCCGTCGCTGACCTCGTGGGGGCGGCGGCCGAGGAGGTCGGGGGTGAGTCCGACGGCCGGGGCGAGGGCGGCGACCCGGTCGGCGGCCTCGGCACGGCGGCCGGTGGCGCGCAGGGGTTCGGCGATCAGCTCGGTGAGGGTGAGGCGGGGGTCGGCGGCGGTGCGGGGCTGCTGGAAGACGACACCGACGGCGGTGCGCTGTGCGCGCGGGGCGCGGTGGCGCCAGGCCCGGACCTCGGTGCCGTCGAGGACGAGACGGCCCGCGTCGGGACGGTGGAGGAGGGCCGCGACCCGGGCGAGGGTGGACTTGCCGCAGCCGCTGGGGCCGAGCAGTCCGACGGATTCGCCGGGGGCGACGGTGAGGGAGGCGCCGTGGAAGACGGGGGCGCGGCGCTCGTAGCCGGCGGTGACGGAGTCGAGTTCAAGCACGGGGCTGCTCCGGGTGGTGGCAGGCGACGCCGGCCGTCGGTGCGGGGCGGGTGCCGCAGCGGACGGTGGCGCGGGGGCAGCGCGGGGCGAAGGCGCAGCCTTCGGGCAGGTCGGAGAGCTCGGGCGGCATGCCGGGGATCGGGGTGAACGCCCGGTCGGGCAGCGCGTCGAGGAGCCCTCGGGCGTAGGGGTGGCGGGGTCCGGTGGGGCCGAAGAAGCGGTGGGCGGGGGCGACTTCGACGATCCGGCCCGCGTACATGACGGCGACGCGGTCGGCGATGCGGGCCGCGGCGGCCAGGTCGTGGGTGATGAGGAGCAGAGCGCGTCCCTCGTCGGCGTGGCGGCGCAGTTCGTCGACGGTGCGGTCGACGAGGTCGCGGTCGAGGCCGGTGGTGGGTTCGTCGGCGAGCAGCAGGCGGGCGTCGCCGATGAGGGCGAGTGCGGTGGCGGCGCGCTGGGCGAGTCCGCCGGAGAGTTCGTGCGGGTGGCGGTCGAGGTGTCCGGCGGGGAACGCGGCCCGTTCGGCGGCGGTCTCGGCGGCCTCGCGGCGGGCCCGGCGGGAGGTCCCGGTGAGCGCGCGGACGGTCTCCTCCAGGTGGGACCGTACGGTGCGGACGGGCGTGAGGTGGGCGGCGGGGCTCTGCGGCACGAGGCCGACGCGCCGCCCCCGTACGGTGCGGGCGAGGGTCTTCTCGTCGGCGGCGAGCAGGTCGGTGCCGGCGCCGCCCTCGGGTCCCGCGAGGAGGGCCGTACCGGAGGTCTCTGCGTTCCCGGGGAGGAGACCGAGGAGGGCGGAGGCCAGTACGGACTTGCCGCATCCGCTCTCGCCGACGAGGGCGAGGCACTCTCCCGCCCCGAGGTCGAAGTCGGCGTCGCTGACGGCGTCGACGGTCCGGCCGCCGCGCAGCCGGAAGCGGACGGTGAGCCCGCGGACGCTGAGGACGGCCCCCTCGGCGCGCTCGGCGGAGACGGCTGCAAGGGCGCGGAGCACGTGGTCGGCGGTCACAGCATCAGCTCCGATCGGCGGCGCGGGTTGAGGCGGTCGCGCCAGACGCCCGCGAGTCCGGCGATGGCGAGGGTCGGCAGGATGAGCAGGAGGCCGGGGAAGAGGGTGGGCCACCAGTCCCCGGCGAGGAGCGAGGAGCGGGCGTTCTGCACGAGGTTGCCGAGGCTGGCCTGGTGGCTGGGGAGGCCGAGGCCGAGGAAGGAGAGCGCGGACTCGTGCCACATGGCGTGCGGGACCATGAGGACGGCCGCGAGCCCGGCCTGGGGCAGGACGGCGGGCAGCAGGTGCCGGACGGCGACGCGCCACCGGCCGGCGCCACCGGAGACGGCGGCGTCGATGAAGGGCCGGGTGCGCAGGGAGAGGACCTCGGAGCGGACGATCCGGGCGGTGGAGAGCCAGTGGGTGACGGCGACGGAGGCGATGACGGGCCAGACGCCGGGCCGGAAGAGGGCGACCACGAAGATGCCGAGCAGCAGGTGCGGGACGGAGGAGAAGGCGTCGACGAGCCGCATGAGGGTGCGGTCGGTCCAGCCGCCGAGTGCTCCGGCGGCGGCTCCGACGGCGGTGCCGACGACGGTGGCCACGAGCGCGGCGACGAGTCCGACGAGGAGCGAGATCCGCAGGCCGTAGACGCAGCGCAGGAGGAGGTCGCGGCCGAGGTCGTCGGTGCCGAAGGGGTGCTCCCAGGATGGCGGGAGGAGCTTGCGGGAGAGGTCGACGGCCTGTTCGTCGAGCTGGACGAGCGGGGGCACGAGGAGGACGGCGAGGAGGATCACGCCGACGGTGAGGCCGGAGCTCCACAGGCGCAGGCGGTGGGTGCGCGGGTCAGCCATCGAAGCCCACCCTGGGGTCGGCGAGGCCGTAGAGCAGGTCGGAGAGGAGGTTGCCGAGGAGGACGGCGGCGGTGGCGAGGACGGTGAGCGCGGCGAGCAGCGGGAAGTCGACGGAGGTGGCGGCCGTGACGGTGGCGGCGGCGATGCCGGGCCAGCTGAAGACGGTCTCCACGAGCAGGGCGCCGGTGATGAGTTCGGGGACGCGGGAGCCGACGAGGGTGAGCATGGGGAGCATTCCGGAGCGGAGGGCGTGGCCGGTGAGGACGGTGCGTTCGCGCAGGCCGCGGGCGCGGGCGCCGCGCACGGGGTCCTCGTCGAGGGCGTCGCCGACGCCCTGGCGGACGTACAGGAAGAACCAGGGCAGTTGGGAGAGTCCGAGGACGAGTGCGGGCAGCACGAGGTGGCGGGCGACTTGGTCGGCGGTGACGGTGTCGCTGGCGGTGTCGGTGAGTCCGCCGGCGGGCAGGGCGCCGAGCCTCAGGGCGAAGAACCAGATGGCGAGGAGTCCGAGCCAGAAGGCGGGGGCGGCTTCGAGGGTGTACGCGGCGGAGCTGACGGCCCGGTCGAGGAGGCCGCCGCGGCGGCGTCCGGCGAGGACGCCGAGGAGGGTGCCGAGGACGATGGCGACGGCGAAGGCGGTGGCGGCGAGGAGGACGGACCAGCCGAGGCGTTCGCCGATGACCTCGGCGACGGGGCGGCGCATCACGGCGGAGTCGCCGAGGTCGCCGGTGAGGGCGGAGGTGAGCCACTCCCACCAGCGGGCGAGGAGGGGCCGGTCGACGCCGAGGTTGGCGCGGAGCTGGTCGAGGTTCTCCTGCGAGGCGGTGAGTCCGGCGGTGCCCGCGTAGGCCTTGACGGGGTCGAAGGGGGAGGCTTCGGCGACGGCGAACACCGCCAGGGTGACGCCGAGGAGGACGGGGACGGCGGTGAGTGCCCGCCGTCCCGTCATCCTGGCCATGGCCCCCCAGGGGAGGCGGCGGCTCAATGCTTCGGCTTCCAGTTCTCGACGTTCCACCAGGGGCCGGAGGCGAGGCCGTGGTCGTGCGGTTCGGTCTGGGTGGTCAGGCCGTCCCAGCGGTCGTTCACGACGTAGAGGTGGTCGATGTGGGTGAGGAAGGTGTAGCCGGGGTTCTCGACGAGTGCGCGCTGGACGGTGTCGTACGCGGCGCGGCGCTTGCCGGGGTCGTCGGTCCGGCGGCCGTCCTCCAGGGCGCGGTCGACGGTCTTGTTGTCGTACCAGGCCATGTTGTTGAAGCCGTCGCCGCCGAGGGTGGACTTCAGGAGCAGGTACTGGTCGAAGTCGGGGTCGCCGGGCGAGCCGCCGCCGGCGAGGACGGCGTCCGTCTTCATGCGGGGCTCGATGACCTCCCAGGTGCCGGCCTGGGTGGTGATGTCGATGCCGGCCTTCTTGGCGTCGGAGGCGTAGGCGAGGGCGTGGTCCTGACGGAGCTTGTCGCCGGAGAGGTACCAGAGGGGGAAGGCGGCGCGGACGCCGTTCTTCACGCGGACGCCGTCCGGTCCGGGCTTCCAGCCGGCCTCGTCGAGGATCTTCCGGGCGCCGTCGAGGTCGTGGCGGCGTTCGGTGCCCTTGGCGAACCAGGGGCTGTCGGTGGGGACGGGCCCGTAGGCGGGCTTCCCGGCGCCTTCGAGGATCTTGTCGACCATGGCCCGGCGGTCGACGGCGAGGTCGAGCGCGCGGCGGACGGCGGTGTCGCCGGACACCGGGTGGTGGGTGGGGAGGGTGACGGTGCGGTAGTCGAAGGTCTTCGCCGTCCAGGTCTTCTTCGCCGCGTCGCCCTTGAAGCCGGCGGCGAGGTTGGGGGGCAGGATCGCGCCGTCGAGGTCGCCGGCGCGCAGGCGGGTGGCGCGGACGTCGTCGTCCTTGATGATCGCCATGGTGAACTTCTTCACGGCCGGCGCGCCGTTCCAGTAGGTGGGGTTGGCCGTGAAGCTGAGCTTCTCCCCCTTGGACCAGCCGGTGAGGACGTACGGTCCGGTGCCGATCGGCCTGCTGGTGAAGGCTCCGGTGTTGACGTCCTGCTTCGCGGCGACGTGCTCGGGGGCGATGGCGTGGACGGTGCGCTCGGCGAAGGGCGCGTAGGGGTACTTGAGGTGGAAGACGACGGTGTCGTCGCCGACCGCGTCGACGCTCTCGAGGGCGTCGAGTTCGGTGCGGGAGGGGTTGTTCGTCCTCGGGTCGAGGATCGTCCGGTACGTGTAGACGACGTCCTTCGCGGTGAAGGGGACTCCGTCGCTGAAGGTGACGCCCTCGCGGAGGGTGTACGTGTAGGTGAGGCCGCCGTCGGTGACGCGGGGCAGCTTCACGGCGAGGGCGGGCTTCAGCCTCATGCCGGCGTCGAAGGCGAGGAGCCCGTCGAAGATCTTGGAGTTGCCGTCCTTGCCGTAGCCGAGGAGGGGGCTGAGGGTCTCGGGCTCGTAGGCGATGCCGACGACCGCGGAATCCTTGGGTCCGCCGGAGCCGCCGGCGGTGGAGCCGGGGTTCGAGCAGGCCGCTGTGGCGAGGGCGAGCGCCCCCGCCGCGGTCACGGCCGCCGTACTGCGGATGGATCGGGCGGTCATCGTGCCCACACCCCTTTTGAAGATCAACTGTTATTGCGAACAGCTTGCAATTAAACAGCAGGTAAAGGGGTGCGGACACAGGGGGGCCCTTACTCGGAGGCCCCGGCTCCGTTACGCGGGTGCCGGGAGCTCCATCAGAGCGGCGATCGCGTCCTGGTGGCGGCCCGCCGAGCCGAGGGCGATCTGGTCGGACTTCGCCCGCTTCAGCGCCAGGTGCGCCGGGTGCTCCCAGGTCATCCCGATCCCGCCGTGCAGCTGCACGCACTCCTCGGCGGCGCGGACCGCGACCTTGGAGCAGTAGGCCTGGGCGACCGCCACGGTGAGCGGTGCGTCGGGGCTGCCGGTGGCGAGGGCGTCGGCGGCGGCGCGGGCCGCGGCCCTGGCCCCGACGACGTCCAGCCAGAGCTGGGCCATGCGGTGCTTCAGGGCCTGGAAGGAGCCGACGGGCCGGTTGAACTGGTGGCGCTCGCGGGTGTACCGGACCGTCTCCTCCAGACACCGCTCGGCGAGGCCGAGCTGCTCGGAGGCGAGCAGCCCCGCCCCAGAGAGCAGTCCGCGCCGGACGGCCGCGCGGGCCGCGTCCGCGTCGGCCAGGCGACTGCCCCCGGCTCCGGTGGGGTCGACGACGGCGAGCGGCCGGGTCAGGTCGAGCGGGGTCAGCGGGGTGACGACGGCGTCGGCGGCCGGGACCGCGTACAGCCCGTCGGGGCGTCGTACGAGGAACACGTCGGCGGCGACCGCGTCGGCGACAGCGCGCACCGGGCCCTCCGGGAGGTCTCCGTCTCCGGCGCCCGCCGGGTGCGGCGCGGTGGAGAACGGCACCGCCAGGACCGCGACGCGTTCACCGGACGCGAGGGAGGCGAGCAGCTCGGCGACGGGGCCGGCCCCCTCCCCCGCGAGGCCGAGCAGCGTCTCCGTGGCCACCACCGCGCTCGTGAGGTACGGCAGCGGAGTCACCGCGCGGCCCAGCTCCTCCAGGACCACGGCGGCCTCGCGGTGGCTCGCGCCCTGGCCGCCGAGCTCCTCGGGGACGAGGAGTCCGGCGGCGCCGATGTCACCCGCGAGGGACTTCCAGAGGCCGGGGACGTACGGATCGTCCGTCTCGATCCGGTCGAGCAGGGTCTGGTGGCCGGCCCGGTCGCCGAGCAGGGAGCGGACGGCCGCCCGCAGGTCGTCCTCGGTCTCGGAGTACAGCAGATCGGTCTGGGCTTTCATCGGGCCAGGTCCTTCCAGGCGACGTCCTTGTCGTTGCGGGGCTCCGGGGGCAGGCCGAGGACCCGCTCGGCCACGATGTTGAGGAGGACCTCGGTGGTCCCGCCCTCGATCGAGTTGCCCTTGGAGCGGAGATAGCGGTAGCCGGCGTCGCGGCCGGTGAAGTCGACGAGCTCGGGGCGCCGCATCTCCCACTCCCCGTACAGCAGGCCCTCGTCCCCGAGGAGTTCGACCTCCAGGCCGCTGATGGCCTGGTTGAGCCGGGCGAAGCCGAGCTTCATCGCGCTGCCCTCGGGGCCGGGCTGTCCGGCGACGAGCTGCTGACGGAGGCGTTCGCCGGTGAGCCGGGCGACCTCGGCGTCGACCCAGAGGTCGAGGAGGCGCCGGTGCAGGTCATGGGTGCGCAGCTCGGGACGTTCGCGCCAGGTCGTGGCCAGCTTCCCGATCATGCCGCCCTCGCGGGGGATGCGGGCGCCGCCGATGGAGACCCGCTCGTTCATGAGGGTGGTCTGGGCGACCCGCCAGCCGTCGCCGACCTCGCCGAGGCGGTGGGCGTCGGGGATGCGGACGCCGGTGAGGAAGACCTCGTTGAACTCGGCCTCGCCGGTGATCTGGCGCAGCGGCCGGACCTCCACCCCGGGGTCGGTCATGTCGCAGACGAAGTAGGTGATGCCCCGGTGCTTCGGCGCCTCGGGGTCGGTGCGGGCGATGAGGATGGCCCAGCGGGCGACGTGGGCGCTGGACGTCCACACCTTCTGCCCGTCGATCACCCACTCGTCCCCGTCCCGGACGGCGCGGGTGCCGAGCGCGGCGAGGTCGGAGCCGGCGCCGGGCTCGCTGAAGAGCTGGCACCAGACCTCCTCGCCGACCCAGAGGGGCCGCAGGAAGCGGGACTTGACGTCCTCGGAGCCGTAGGCGAGGAGGGTGGGGGCGGCCATACCGAGGCCGATGCCGATGCGTCGCGGGTCGTTGTCGGGGGCGTCCGCGGCGGCGAGTTCGGCGTCCACGACGGCCTGGAGGGCGCGGGGCGCGTCGAGTCCGCCGAGGCCCACGGGGTAGTGCACCCAGGCGAGTCCGGCGTCGAAGCGGGCCTTCAGGAAGTCGGTCCGCCCGGTCGTGGCGGGCGGGTGCTCGGCGAGCAACCGCCGGGTGCGGGAGCGGAGTTCCTCGGCGTCGGTCATGCGTGGGCTCCTTCCGGGAGGACGACCAGCCGGCCGGTGGTGGTGCCGTCGGCGACGCGCTGGACGGCGTCGGCGGCACCGGCGAAGGGGACGCGCTCACCGATGAGGGGCTTGATGAGCCCCTTGGACGCGTAGGCCGTGAGGGTCTCGTGGCAGCGGCCGATCGAGGCCGGGTCCTTGGCCGCATAGAGGCCCCAGTGGAGGCCGAGGATCGAGTAGTTCTTCACCAGGGCGTGATTGAGGGCGGGGGCGGGGACGCCGCCGGACGCGAAGCCGACGATCACGATCCGGCCCTCGAAGGCGACGCACTTGGCGGACTGCTGGTAGGCCTCGCCGCCGACGGGGTCGTAGATCACGTCCGCGCCCCGGCCGCCGGTCGCGGCCTTGACGGCGGCGACGACGTCCTCGGAGCGGCGGTCGATCACGACGTCGCAGCCGAGGGCGCGGGCGACCGCGGCCTTCTCCGGGCCGCCGACGACGCCGATGACGGTGGCGCCGGCCGCCTTGCCGAGCTGGACGGCGGCGCTGCCGACGCCGCCCGCCGCCGCGTGGACGAGCAGGGTCTCGCCCTCCTTCAGGGCGGCGCGGCGGTGCAGACCGAACCAGCCGGTCTGGTAGCCGATGTGCAGCGCGGCGGCCTCGGCGTCGTCGAGCGCCTCCGGGGCGGGCAGGAGCCCGGCGGCGTCGGCGAGGGTGTACTCGGCGAAGCCGCCGTGCGGGAGGGCGGCGGTGGTGATGACCCGCCGCCCGTCCTCGGTCTCGGCGCAGACCTCCACGCCGGGGGTGAAGGGCAGCGGGGGCCGCACCTGGTAGTGGCCGCGGCAGAGCAGCGCGTCGGGGAAGTTGACGTTCGCGGCGCGGACCCTGAGGAGGACCTGGCCGTCGCCGGGCGCGGGCGGTTCCACCTCCTCGCGGCGCATCACCGCGCCCGGTTCGCCGTTCTCGTACACACGCCATGCCTGCATCCGGAAGCCTCCTCCGTACCGAGCGGTCGGTGGCATACTAAGCGGTCGCTTGCCCGCTGCGGAACCGGGTCAGCCGGACTTCTTGGGACGCGCCCGCACGTGCATGCGCTCGCCCTGCGGTCCGAAGAGGCTCAGGAACTCCACCGGCCCGTCCCCGGCCGGCCCGAACCAGTGCGGGACGCGGGTGTCGAACTCGGCCGCCTCACCGGCGGCGAGCACGACGTCGTGCTCGCCCAGGACGAGCCGCAGCCTCCCGGAGAGCACGTACAGCCACTCGTACCCCTCGTGCACCCGGGGCTCCGGGTTCTCATGGGCCTTCTCCTGGATCACCTTGTACGCCTGGAGCCCGCCGGGCTGCCGGGTCAGCGGAAACATCGTCCGGCCGTGTCGCACGATGGGCTTCGCCTTGACGCGGGGGTCGCCGACCGGCGGGGCGCCGACCAGCTCGTCGAGGGGGACCTGGTGGGCACGGGCGAGCGGCAGGAGCAGTTCGAGGCTGGGTCTGCGCTGCCCCGACTCCAGCCGGGAGAGGGTGCTCACGGAGATGCCGGTGGCGGCGGAGAGCTCGGCCAGGGTCACACCCCGGTCGCGCCGGACCCGGCGGAGCCGGGGGCCGACCTCGGTCAGGACGGCGTCGATGCGATCGTCTTCGGTCATACCTCCAGTGTTGCAGAAACGGCAAGATTCCTTGCGGTACGTTCACCAGCGGAACCACTCTCGCCTGCATGAACACGAACACACCTGACACGCACGAGCGGTACGACGCGGTGGTGGTCGGCGGTGGTGCGGCCGGGCTCAGCGCGGCGCTGATCATGGGCCGCTCACGGCTGCGCACCCTGCTCGTCGACGCCGACGAACCCCGCAACGCCCCGGCCCGCAGGAACAGGTGGTCAACGCGGTGAGCCGGGGCTACCGGGCGGGCGTGGCGATCAGCAGCGAGCTGCTGATCGCGGACCTGGAGGCGGGGGCGGCCCGTCGGCCGGCCGGATGAAACGTGGCGGCTGGGGCTGCGCCGCGCGGGGCCGTGGGTGAGGATCGGCCATGGTGACCACATTCGGCCGGTACGACGTAAGGACGGGACACCTCCCATGCTCGGTACGCAGTTCACCAAGGGCTCCCCCAACTGGATCGACCTCGGCAGCCCCGACACCGCTGCCGCCGCCGCGTTCTACGGCGCCGTCCTCGGCTGGGAGTTCCGGTCGGCGGGCCCGGACGCCGGCGGTTACGGCTTCTTCCAGCAGGACGGCGCGACGGTCGGCGCGGTCGGCCCGCTCACCGAGGAGGGCGCGCGCTCCGCCTGGACGGTGTACTTCCAGACCCCGGACGCGGACGCCACCCAGAAGACGGCCGAGACGGCGGGCGGCACCGTGCGCGTCGAGGCCTTCGACGTCATGGACGCGGGCCGCATGGCCTGCCTCACCGACCCGGCCGGCGCCGAGTTCGCCGTCTGGCAGCCGGGGCAGGTGCGGGG
Organism: Streptomyces tanashiensis; assembly: GCF_014648895.1. Lineage (GTDB taxonomy): Bacteria > Actinomycetota > Actinomycetes > Streptomycetales > Streptomycetaceae > Streptomyces > Streptomyces tanashiensis. The sequence goes on along the minus strand of NZ_BMRZ01000004.1, from coordinate 54,404 downwards.
CCTGGAGCGGACCTCCTCCCCCAACACCCTCGTCTGGGCCGAACTGCACGTCCCCGACCCGGAGTCCACCCTCGGCTTCTACCGGACCCTGTTCGGCTGGCGGTGGGCGTCGATGGACGCCCCGGGCATGACGTACCGCGTGATCTCCACCGCCGAGGGGGACCAGCAGGACACCTCCTTCGGCGGGGTCGCCGAACTCCAGGGCGAGGGCGAGCGATCGCGCTGGATCCCGTACTTCGCGGTCGAGGACGCCGACGCGATCTCCCTCGCGGCCCAGGGCAACGGCGGCTCGGTCGTACTGCCGGCCGCCGACATCCCGGACGTCGGCCGCATCGCCTGGCTCGCCGACCCCTTCGGCGCGGTCTTCGCGGTGCTGAAGCCCGCGCCGACGGGGTGACCCGCCGCCCCTCGCCTCAGCGGGCGAAGAGTTCGAACGCCACCGCCGGGCGGTCGGCGAAGCGGGTGGAGGCGCGGGCCGTCGCCGCGGTCAGGAAGGCGCGGACGTACTCCTCCGGGGCCTCGTCCGTCAGGGCCTCGATGTAGGCGCGGTGGCAGAGGAGGGAGCGGATCGCGCGGTCCAGGCCGGGGGTCGCGTCGACCGCGTGGGTCGGGGTGCTGGAGGCGGCGACCGCGACCCAGCGGACGCCGTTCCAGGGTTCCAGGCCCTGCTCGGTCAGTTCGGGGAAGATCCAGCGGTTGCCCGCGTCGGCGGCCGCGTCCAGCGTGGCGCGGCCGACGGCCAGGTGGTCCGGGGTGTTCCAGGGGGCGCCGGGACCCCCGCCCCAGGTGTCACGGTGGTTGAGGGTGATCACCAGCTCCGGCCGGTGGCGGCGGATCGCCGCCGCGATGTCGCGGCGCAGCCCGAGTCCGTACTCGATCACGCCGTCGCGGTGGTCGAGGAACTCGACGGTGTCCACGCCGACGACCGCGGCGCTGTCGCGCTGCTCCCGCTCGCGGAGCGGGCCGCAGACGTCCGGGGCGAGCGAGTCGATGCCGGCCTCGCCGCGGGTGGCGAGGACGTACGAGACCTCCTTGCCCTCGTCGGTCCAGGCGGCGACGGCCGCCGCGCAGCCGTACTCCAGGTCGTCGGGGTGGGCGACGACGGCGAGCGCGCGCGTCCAGTCGCCGGGCATCTCCAGAAGGTCCGGGGCATCCGTGTCGATCATGACCGCAGGATACGGGTCGCCTCCGACACCGTCGGGCGGAACGCTCCGGCGAGGATCACCGAGCGGGAGATGTGCCGCGGACGGTCGGGGTTGAGGCCGCGCCGGTCCGCGAGGGCGACCGCGAGCCGCTGGGCGCGGACCAGGGCCGCGACCGGGTCGATCGCGTCGGCGGCGAACAGGGCGCCGGTGGACTCCACTTCCTCGCGGAGACCGGAGGGGGCGGGGCCGAGGCAGCAGACCAGGCTCGCCCGGTCGCTGATGCTGATCGGGCCGTGGCGGTACTCCATCGCCGCGTACGACTCCGTCCAGGCGCGGGCCACTTCGCGCAGCTTGAGCGCCGCCTCGTCGGCGAGGCCGACGGTCCAGCCGGTGCCGAGGAAGGTGAACTGGCCGCGCCGCTCCCAGGCGGCGGGCAGCTGCTCGTACAGGACGAGTTCCGCGTCGGCGATCGCGGGGCCGAGGTCCACCCCGAGCCCGGCGCGCAGGAGTTGCAGGGCGGTGGTGGCGAACCGGGTCTGGACGACGGAGCGTTCGTCGGCGAAGCCGAGGTCGACGACCCGCTCGGCGAGCCGCCCGGCCGGGCTGTCGGGGACGCCGGTGACGACGAGCGTCGGGACGCGGCCGGCGGCGCGGGCGAGCAGGTCCACGACCTCCGTGGTGGTGCCGGAGCGGGTGAGGGCGACGATCCGGTCGTAGCCGCGGCCGAGCGGGGTCGTGTCGGAGGCGGGGAACGCGTCGGTCTCACCGGCGCCGAGGGACTCCCGCAGGGCCGCGTAGGCGCGGGCGATGAAGTACGAGGTGCCGCAGCCGACGACCGCGACGCGCTCGCCGCGGGCCGGCAGCAGGCCGGTGTCGCGGTCCGCGATCTCGGCGGCGCGGCGCCAGCAGTCGGGCTGGCCGGCGATCTCCGCGCTGACGTGGTTGCTCATGGTCCGGGTCCTCTCCTCGCAGGGTCCCTCGCGGGTCCGGACCGAGTTGTATCCGTGCGCGACCAGAGCACACCATGAGCAATCCGCACTCACTGCTTGGACTTTTGTGGGTCCCTCGGCGCCCGGCCGCCGCAGGAGGCGCGGACCACCAGCCGAGGCCTCAGCTGCACCTGGTGGAGCGGGGCCGCGTCGCCCTCGGCGAGCCGCCTGAGCAGGATCTGCGCGGCGAGGCGGCCGAGCTGGTACTTGGGGGGCGAGACCGCCGACAGCGGGGTCTCGGCGACATCGGCGAACTCGTTGTCGTAGCTGATCAGGGCGAGGTCCTCCGGCACCCGCAGTCCGGCGCGGCGGGCCGCTCCGAGCAGCAGGGCGGCCTCCCGGTCGCCGAAGCAGAGCGCGGCGGTCACCCGCGCGCCCCGGAGCGCGGCGAGGGCCCGGTCGGCGCGGTCCGGGTCCCAGCGGGCCATCACGTCCCGCTCGTACGCGGGGGCGACGGGCAGCCCGAGGTCGCCGACGGCGCGGGCGAAGCCGGACTCGATGGGCGCGGTGGTGGGCGCGTCGGTGCGGGTGACGAGCCCGAGCCGCTCGTGGCCGAGGGCGCGCAGGTGGCGCACGGCGTCGTAGGCGCCGCCCTCGTGGTCGGTGCAGACGTGCTCGGTGGGATCGCCTGGGCCGTGGGCGGCCAGCCGGCGTTCGACGAGGACGGCGGGGACGGGCAGGGCGAGGAGTTCCTCGGCGCGCCGCCCCGGGTCGGTCGCGGTGTGCAGGCTGGGGACGAGGAGGAGCCCGTGGACCCCGGCGGAGAGGAGCCGTTCGACGGCGGCGTCCTCCTCGGCGGGGTCGTAGTGCGAGCAGGCGAGGACGAGGCGGGCGCCGGCCGCCGCGAGCTCCTTCTCGATGCCCTGGAGGACCCGTGGGTAGTAGAAGGTGGTGTCGGGGACGAGGACGCCGACGATCCGGCGGTCGGCCCGGTCCCGTTCGGGCCGGTGGGCGGCGAAGGTGCCCGCGCCCTGGCGCCGTTCGACGAGGCCGAGGGCGACGAGGTCCTCGTAGGCGCGGCGGACGGTGGTGACGGACAGACCCGTCTCGGTGGCGAGGGCGCGTTCGGTGGGGAGCTTGCTGCCGGGGGGCCAGGTGCCGTCGAGGATGCCGCGCCTCAGCTCCGCCATCAGGGCCCGGAACTTCAGCTCCCGGCCGGAGGCCGGTGTCTCGCGTGCCGCCATCCGGGCCCCCTCGTGCGGACCGGGGCGCCGGCGCCCCGGTGTCATTGCTGATCGATTGCGCGCCGAATCCTATGCCCCTCCCGCGGCGGTGGTCAGACCTCGTCCCGGGCGAGGGCGAGGAGCCGGTCGAGGACGCGCGGCCCGCCGGCCCGCACCCCGTCGTGCTCGAACTCGTCGGTCACCCAGGTCCGCAGCCCGCGAATCGCGCGCGCGGTCTCCAGGGAGTGGTCGGTGTCGACGTACATGTCGTCGTGGTAGACGGCGGCCGCCACCGGGACCTGGTTGGCGGCGAGCCGCTCGGGGTCGTACAGCGGGGTCCAGTCGTCGCGCGCGGCGAGCAGTTCTGCGGTCTCGCGCAGCGGGCGGAGCGCGGGGTCGGTGGTGAAGTGCCAGGGGTGGACGGTCTCGCCGGTGAAGAGCAGGGGCCCGCCCTCGGCGAGCGCCGTCCGGGCGTCGAACTCGGGGTGCTCGGCGCGGACGCGCTCGGCGGCCCAGTCGGTGGGGCCCTGGCCCTGGGCGTAGATGGCCTCGTGGAGTACGGCGTACAGCGGGTGCCCGGCGTACGAGAGATGTGCCTGGACCTGCTCCAGGAAGGCGTCGGAGAGCGCGGGCCCGCCCGGGGTGGGCACGAAGGCGCCTTCCAGCAGCAGATGGAGCTGATGGGTGCCGTCGCCGGAGCCGAGGAGGATGCCGAGGGACTGGAAGGCCTCGGCGGTGAGGAGGCCTCCGCCGGGGAGGGTGACCTCGTGGTCGAGGAGGTGGGCGGCGATCGCGCGGGCCCGTTCGGCGTCCTGGGGGTGGCGGGCGAAGTGGGCCTCGTTCTTCCGCCGGATGCGGGGGTAGGCGGCGCGGTAGACCTCGTCGGCGGTGGCGTCCAGGGAGGGCAGGCCTCCGGTGACGAGGACGGTGTCCAGGCCCTCGGGGGCGGTGGAGAGGTAGTGGGTGGCGCAGAAGCCGCCGAAGCTCTGGCCGAGGACGGTCCAGGGGGCGCCGCCGGTGAGCCGGCGCCGGATCAGCTCGCAGTCCTGGACGATGGAGTCGGCGCGGAAGTGGGCCAGGTAGTCCGCCTGCTCGGCCGGACCGCCGCGCAGGGGCAGGGTCTGGCGGTTGGCGGGGGTGGAACGGCCGGTGCCGCGCTGGTCGAGGAGGAGGACCCGGAACTCCTTCACCGCGCGGCCGAGCCAGGCCTGCGGGCCGATGAAGCGGCGGGCGCCGAAGCCGGGCCCGCCCTCCAGGTAGACCAGCCAGGGAAGCTTCTCGCGGCCGGGTCCGGCGTGGCCGCTCGCGACGACCTCACGGCCGAAGACCTCGATGCGCTCGCCGTCGGGGCGCGTGTGGTCGAGGGGGACGGGGAAGCGGTGGTCGGTGAGGACGAGGCCCGGCTGGCGGTAGGTGGTCAACGCTGCTCCTGCTCCTGTTCGGTACGCCCCCGCGAGGACAGTGGATCACACGCCGGGGGCCCACCGGTGGCGGGGCGGTGTCGGGGGGCGGGGACGTCAGTGCGGGACGAGTCCCTTCTCCGCGAGGTAGTTCCGCGCGACGTCCTCGGGAAGGCGCCGCCAGCTGTCCACCTGCTCGTTGAGGTGCGCCAGGTCGGTGGTGGTCAGGACCGTGTTGAGGCGGGCGAGCGCGCGCGTGACGCCCTCGCCGCCGGCACGGGCCCGGTTGACGACCGGGACGATGAAGTCGGCGTTCTGCAGGTGCTTGTCGTCGGCGAGCAGGACGAGCCCGAACGTGTCGAGCGTGGCGTCGGTGGTCGTGGTGAGCACCAGCTGGTTCTGCCCGCTCTGCACGGCCTGTTTGGACTGGGTGGTGCCGACGCCCTTGGGGTCGACGGCCGTCACGTCGATGCCGTAGACCTCCTTCAGGCCGGGCGCGCAGTACGGCCGCCGGACGCACTCGTCGCCGGCCGCGAGGCGGACCGGCAGGCGGGCGGCGCCGAGGTCGCTCAGGGTCTTCAGCCGGTGCTCGGCGGCGTACGCGGCGGTGACGGCGAAGGCGTTCTGGTCGACGGCCCGGCCGGGATCGAGGACGGCGAGTCCGCGCGGTTCCGCGAGCGTACGGAGGGCCGTCATCGTCGCCGTCAGGTCGGGCGAGCCGGCCGTCGGCGCGTCCGCCCCGTGGACCTTGGCGTTCAGCCAGTCGGCGAAGGTCGCCGCGTACTCCGGCACGACGTCGATCTGACCGTTCTCCAGGGCGGGCTCGTAGAGCTCGCGGTTGGTGACGGAGAGGATCCTGGTGCGGTGGCCGGCCTCCTGGAGCAGCAGCGCGTACATCTGGGCGAGGAGGTCGCTCTCGGTGAACCCGGCCGAGCCGACGACCAGCCGGTGGCCGTCACCGGGCTGCCCCGTGACCGCGTCCCGGTCCTCCAGGGACGGACCGGTGGTGCAGCCGGCGAGTGCGCCGCAGAGGAGCAGCGCGAGGCACGGCGCCGCGCGGACACCGGCCGCCCGCACGCGCGCGACAGCCGGGCCGGGCGCCACGCCCGCGACAGCCAAGTCGGGCGCCACGCGCACGACAGCCGGGCCGGGCGCCACGCCCGCGACAGTCGGGTCGGGCGCCACGCGCCCGGCGGCACCGGCTCGGGTCGCTCGCCCGGCGCCGGAGCCGGGAGCGCCGCGCGCTCTCACCCGCCGCTCCGCCGCGCCCGCGCCCGCGCCGGTCCGACGCGCAGGGCGCCCTCGAAGACCGCCTCGACCAGGAGCGCGAGCACGGCGACGAGGAAGGCTCCGGCGACGACCTGCGGGGTGGACGCGAGGTTGAACCCGGCGGTGATGATCCGGCCGAGACCGCCGCCGCCGGCGAGCGCGGCGACGGTCGCGGTGGCGACGAGCTGCACGGCCGCGATCCGTACGCCGGTGAGGATCATCGGCAGGGCGAGCGGCAGTTCGACCAGCGTCAGCGTCTGGCGGCCCGTCATGCCCATGCCCCGCGCGGCCCGTACGACATCGGCGTCGACGCCCCGCATCCCGACGTACGCGTTGGTGAGGAGCGGGGGCACGGCGAACAGCACCAGGGCGATGATCGTCGGCCACTGCCCGTACGGGCCGAGCGGGCTGAGCAGGAGCAGGACGAGGACGGCGAAGGTGGGGACGGCCCGGCCGGCGTTGGCGAGGTTCACGGCGAGCGCGCCGCCCTTGCCGAGGTGTCCGAGCACGAGGGCGACGGGCAGGGCGATCAGGCAGCTGAGGGCGAGGCAGACGACGGTGAGGAAGAGGTGCTCGCCGAGCCGGTGCCGGACGCCGTTCTCGCCGGACCAGTTCGCCGCGGTGGTGAGCCAGGACCACGCGTCGGCGAGGACGCTCACGCGGCCCGCCCCCGGGTCCAGGGGGTGAGGAGCCGCTGGGCGCCGAGGAGGAGCAGGTCGGCGGCGACGGCGATGACCACGCAGAGCACGGAGGCGGTGAGGACCTGGGCCTTGAAGTAGGTGTTCATCCCGGAGTAGATGAGGTTGCCGAGGCCGCCGTGACCGACGATCGCTCCGATGGTGACGAGGGAGACGGCGGACACCGTGGCGATGCGGAGCCCGGCCATGGCGGCGGGCAGGGCCAGCGGCAGTTCGACGGCGAGGAGCAGCCGGATCGGCCCGTACCCGAGGCCGCGCGCGGCCTGCCGGGTCTCCTGGGGGACGGCACGCAGTCCGGCGAGGAGGTTCCGGACGAGGAGGGTGAGGGAGTACAGGACGAGCCCGGCGACCACGAGGGCGGCGGAGAGTCCGTACACGGGCAGGAGCAGCGAGAACATCGCGAGCGCCGGGATCGTGTACAGGAGCGTGGTGATCCCGAGGACGGGTCCGGCCGCCCAGCGCCAGCGGCGGGCGGCGATCGCGAGGGGCAGGGCCAGCAGCAGGGCGAGGGCGACGGAGGCGCCGGTCAGTTCGAGGTGCTGGACGACGGCGTCGCCGAGGATCTCGCGCCGCGTGGAGAGGTAGTCGCCGCAGATCCACTCGTTGCGGACGAGGCAGTCGTCGGGCGGCCCGGTCACCCTCTCAGCGGTCACGCTCCCATTCGAGGCGGTACGGGACCCCCGCGCACCCCGGCCGGTCCGTTCGGGGGCGGGGGCGCGGCCCCGGTCAGCCGTTCGACAGGACCGCGATGACGTTGCCCGCCGGGTCCGTGAACCAGGCGATGGCGGTCCCGTGCGCGGAGCGCACGACGCCCTTGTCGTCGGCCTCGAAGCCGGGGTAGCGGGCGAAGGTCACCCCGCGCCCCACCAGCTCGTCCACGGCCCGGTCGATGTCGTCGACCTCGAAGTTGAGGACCGTGTACCCGGCCGGGGTGTGGTTCTCCTTGGGATAGACGAAGACCCGCGCCCCACCGGGCAGGACGAGGAACAGCATGCCCGTCCCCTCCGGGCCCGCGTCCTCCACCGTCAGTCCGAGGATGTCCCCGTAGAAGTCGCGTGCGGCGTCGAGGTCGTCCACCGAGAAGCCGCTGTACGCCGTGGTCTCGCCGAACATGTCGTGCTCCCTTCCGGGGACCCGGTGACCGGGTTCCCCTTCCAGGATCCTCCGACCGCGCCCCGCCGTCCGCTCAGGGGGCGATCGGCAGCTGCCGCTTGTGCTCGGTGAGCTCGTAGCGGCGGGCGATGGTGGCGTAGGCGGCCTCGGCGACCGGCTTCCCCTCCAGGAAGTCGTCGATGTCGTCGTAGGTGACGCCGAGCGCGTCCTCGTCGGCCTTGCCCGGGTCGAGGGTCTCCAGGTCGGCCGTGGGGGTCTTCCACACGAGCTCGGCCGGGGCGCCCAGCTCGTCGGCGATCGCGCGGACGCGCCGCTTGGTCAGACCGGTCAGCGGGACGACGTCGGCGGCGCCGTCGCCGAACTTGGTGAAGAAGCCGGAGACGGCCTCGGCGGCGTGGTCGGTGCCGACGACGAGACCGTCGTGGGCGCCGGCCACCGCGTACTGGGCGATCATGCGCTGCCGGGCCTTGATGTTGCCCTGCACGAAGTCCTGGTGGTGGGCGTCGCGGAAGGTCACCCCGCCGGCGAGGCAGGCCTCCAGGGCCGCGTCGCTGGAGGCCTTGACGTCCACGGTGAGCACCTGGTCGGCGCGGATGAAGCCGAGGGCGGTCTGCGCGTCCCGCTCGTCGGCCTGGACGCCGTACGGCAGGCGCATCGCGTAGAAGGTGGCATCGTGCCCGGCGGCGCGGGCCCGCTCCACGGCGAGCTGGCAGAGCCGGCCGGCGGTCGTGGAGTCGACGCCGCCGCTGATGCCGAGGACCAGGGAGCGCAGCCCGGTGGAGGTGAGGCGCTCGGTGAGGAACGCCACCCGGCGCTCGATCTCCGCCTTCGGGTCGAAGACCTCGGTGACCTGGAGGTCCCGGGCGATCTGCTGCTGGAGGGCGGTGGACGCCGGGTCGGTCACGAAAGTCTCCTCATCAGGGGTCGGTCGGCGGTGCACCGGGAGGTACGGGCGCGGCACCCGGACGTACGGGATCGCGCAGGTGTACGGGGGTGCACCGGGGTCGACTCTACGCGCCGCCCGCTCGGCCGGCGGACGCGTCCGGGGTGCACAGCACCTCGACCCGCTGGACGGCGTTGTTCGCGAAGCCGCCCCGGTTCCACGGCCCGGTGAGCGGCTGCACGTTCCCCGCGGCGTCGGTGGCCCGCACGGTCAGGTGGCGCAGCCCCGGCGTCGCGGTCCACATGTGGCGCCAGGCGCACCAGGCCCAGGGGTGGGCGGGGTCGTGGCGGCGTTCGGCGTCGGTCCAGACCACGCCGCCGTCCTCGCTGATCTCGACGCGGGTGATCGGTCCGTGGCCGGACCAGGCGCGTCCGATGAGCGAGACCTGTCCGGGCCGGACGACCCGGGTGCGGGACATGAAGTCGGGGAATCCCGGCGGCACCATCAGCGCCCGGGGTGCCATGAGGCTGACGGGCTCTCCCGGGTCTGCCGCCTCCTGCCGGAGCCGGTAGGCGACGCTCTGCTGGAAGCCGGTGTACGGGGTGTCGGTGAGCGTGATGTCGTGGAGCCACTTCACGTGCGCCATGCCGTACCAGCCGGGGACGACGAGCCGGAGCGGGCTGCCGTGCTGCGGCGGAAGGGGCGCGCCGTTCATCGCGTACGCGACGAGGACGTCCCGGGCGGGGTCGGCGGCCGTCGCCAGGGGCAGGCTGCGGCGGTAGTCCTGCTCGACACCCCGCTCGATCCCGTGGTCGGCGCCCGTGAAGACCGCCTCGACGGCTTCCTCGGCGACCCCGGCCTCCGCGAGCAGCGCGGCGAGGGGGACGCCGGTCCACTCGGCGGTGCCGACGGCCTCGACCAGCCAGGGCTGGCTGACGGGGCGGGGGGTGAGCCGGGCGCGGCCGTTCCCGGCGCACTCCAGGGTCACCCGGCGGGTGACGGCGGGCCGGGCGCGGAGCGCGTCCAGGTCCAGGTCCAGGGGCCGGAGCACCCGGCCGCCGACGGTGAGCCGCCATCCGTCCGCGCCCGTCATGGGGATGTCGTAGTGCACCAGGACGTAGTGCAGGCCGGGCGGGGTGACGTCGTACCGCAGGGCCTCCAGGGGCAGTCCGTGGTTGCGGGCGGCGAGGGCGAGCTCCTGCGCGGTGACGCCCTCCTCGGGGCCGGCCACGCGTCCCGGTGTGCTGATGTCACCCGGACCGCTCAGGGATCCGTCCATACCCTCATCGTCCGCTCGGTCGGGGCGCCCGGCACGTCGGGCCCTCGTCGTCCGCGCGGTCGCGGGGGCCCGTCGCGTCGCCTCAGTCCTGCCGCGGGCCGCGCAGGGCACGGTCGAGGCCGTCCTGCGGGAGGCCGGTGAGGGCGCGTACGAAGATCTCCTCGTAGGCGGGTTCGCCGATCGTCGCGCGTGCGGTGTCGGTGTACTTCTCGTGCAGCGCCCGCAGGCCGGGCAGACCGCGCCGGGGCTGGCCGGTGGAGCGCCAGTACGCCTCGCCCGTGCCGCTCACGTCGGCCGCGCGCTCGCCGTCCCCGGCGGCCGCGAGGGCGGTGGCGAGGACGTCGAGACCCAGGGCGACACCGAGGCTCGCGCCGAGCCTGCGGGTGCCTTCGAGCATGGCGCGGGCGTGGGCGGAGGCCGCCGCCGCGTCGCCTTCCAGGAGGCCGGTGAGGGCGAGCTGGTAGTCGAGGGCGGTGCGGGTCCACCATTCGTCGAGCCCCTCGCACAGGGCGCGCAGGCGCAACGCCTGTTCCCTGGCCTCGGCGAGCCGGCCGAGGCCGGTGAGCGCGAAGACCCGGACGAGGTGGCAGCGGAGCCGGGCGGCGGAGTCGGCCGGGCCGCCCCGGGCGGCGTCGAGGACGTGGCCCACGACGACGTACGCGGCCATCGGCCGGCCGGTGGTCAGGGCGAGCAGTCCGGCGAGGGCGGCGGCGTCGAGCATGAGGTCCCCGGGCCGGTCGGGGCCCCCGCGCAGGACCTCCTCGCGCTCGGTGTACTCGGTGTACCTGGCCTCGCGGGCGCAGCGTTCGCTGACGTCCTGGGCGGGCCCGAACTCTCCCTGGAGGACCAGGGTCACGCCGAGGGCCCACAGGGCGCGGGCCCGGACCCTGCCGCGTGCCTCGCCGAGGACCAGGGCCTGTTCGAGGCCGTCGCGGGCCTCGCGGAGGCGACCGCGGCAGGACCAGGCGAAGGCCACGGAGCCGACGAGGTCGAGGGCGGCGTCGGGGTCGGTGCGCAGCAGCCGGTCCAGGGCGGTGCGCAGGTCGGTGTGGTGCGCGTCGACGGTCCGGTACCAGCGGAGCTGGCGGGCGCCGTGCCACTCGGTCTCCGCCCGGCCGGCCAGGGCCCGGAAGTGGGCGGCGTGCCGGTCGGCGACCGCCCCGGTCTCGCCGGTCCGGTCCAGCCAGGTCGCCCCGTACTCGCGGATGGTGTCGAGCATGCGGAGCCTGCCGGCGGCGTCCGGCGGGCGGACCACGGAGGAGCGGACCAGCCCGTCGAGCGCGCCGGGCAGGGTCGCGGGGTCCAGGGGGCCGCCCGCGCACACGGCGGTCGCGGAGGCGAGGTCGAAGGGGCCGCGGAAGACGGAGAGCCGGGCCCAGAGGAGACGCTCCAGGGGGGTGCTCAGCTCGTGGCTCCAGCCGATGGCGGCGCGCAGGGTCTGGTGGCGGCTGGGCCAGACCCGCTCGGTGTGGGCCAGCAGGTCGAAGCGGGCTCCCGGCCGGGCGTCGAGGCGGGTGCCGAGCTGGTCGCGGACGGCTTCGGCGCCCTGGAGGCGGATCTGCGCGGCGGCCAGTTCCAGGGCGAGCGGGATGCCCTCCAGGCGTACGCAGATCTCGCCGGCGGGGCCGGCGGCGGGGAAGTCCTGCCCGGCGGCCCGGCGGAGCAGCTCCAGGGCGTCGCCTCCGGCGGGCGGCAGCGGGTCGAGGGCGACGACGTGCTCCCCCTCGACGCCGAGGGGCCGGCGGCTGGTGGCGAGGACGGTGAGGCCGGGGGCGGCGGCCAGGAGTTCGGTGACGAGGCGGGCGCAGGGCTCGGCGAGGTGCTCGCAGGAGTCGAGGACGAGGAGCAGCCGGTCGTCGGCGAGCCTGCGGCAGAGTCCGGTGGTGGCCATGCCGGGGGTGTGGTCGGCGAGGTCGACGGAGTCGGCGACGAGCGCGACGAGGAGCCGGTCGCCGTCGAGCTGGGTCAGGTCGGTCCACCAGGCGCCGTCCGGGAACGCGCCGGCGGAGCGGTGCGCGGCGCGCAGCGCGAGCCGGGTCTTCCCGACTCCCCCGACGCCGGTCACGGTGACGAGGCGGTGCTCCGCCAACGCGGCGGCCACGCGCTCCAGTTCCGTGCGGCGTCCCACGAAACCGGGGTTCTCGTCCGGCAGATGTCCACGCACGGCAGCAGTCTCCCTCATGCACGCGCCGAACGGACCGGCGGAACCGGTTCGTTACCCGGCCGAGGTGCTCTCCCGGGATGGGGCGGGCGCGCCGTGGCGGACTCGCCCGGGCTCTCACGGCTCGCGCCGTGACCGGCCGTAATTCGATTGACCCGGCCTCGGACCGGCGCTGCACTGGGGCGGGGCGCCACGGCTCGTGGTGTCCGCACGACCGGGGAGGCCGCAGTACCGATGGAGATCCGTCCCACGACCGACCAGGACCTCGGCGTCTTCGTCGACACGCTCCACACCGCGTTCGGGCGCTTCCCGGACACGCCGGCCGAGGGCGGCGGCGGGGTCTGGTGGTCGGCGTTCGAGATGGACCGGAGCCTGCTCGCCCTCGCGGAGGACGGGCGGCCGGTCGGCACCGCCGGTGCGTACTCCTTCGAACTGACCCTGCCCGGTGGGGCCCTCGTCCCGGTCGGCGGGGTGACCGCCGTCGGCGTGCTGCCCTCGCACCGGCGCCGGGGCACGCTCGGCGCGATGATGCGGCATCAGCTCGGGGAGCTGCGGGCCCGTGGGGAGTTCCTCTCCGTGCTGCTGGCCTCCGAGGCCCCGATCTACGGCAGGTTCGGCTACGGTCCCGCGACCTATACGCAGCGGCTGACCGTGCCGCGCCGGCAGGCCGCCCCGGCCGTCCCCCGGGCGGGCGGGACGGCCGACGCCCCGGCGGCCGGCTCGGTCGAGGTGCTGCGGCGTGCCGAGTGCGGGGAGATCCTGGAGGAGGTCTACGACCGGTACCGCCGCGCGCAGCCCGGCGCGCTGTCCCGGCCGCACCGCTGGTGGGAGCTGCGCGCGGGGCAGCCGCCGATCTCGCCGGCGCCGCGCTACGTCGCCGTCCACCGTGAGGCCGACGGCGTCCCGGACGGGTACGCGAGCTACACGACGGGCGAGTCCGACACCCTGACCGTCGACGAGATCATCGCCGCCGACGACGCCGTCTTCTCGTCGCTGGCCCGGTTCGTGCTCGAACACGACCTGGTCGCCCGGGTCGTGTTCAGGCACTTCCCGCCCGAGCACCCGCTGCGCTGGCAGTTCGAGGACTTCCGCGCGGGCGAGGTGAGCCACCACACCGACTGGCTCTGGGTGCGGCTGCTCGACGTCCCGGGCGCGCTGACCGCGCGCGGCTGGTGCGCGGACGGCGAGCTCGTCCTCGACGTGAGCGACCCGTTCCTCGGGGAGCACGGCCGCCATCTGCTGACCGTCAGGGACGGCAGGGCCGACTGCGTCCCGACGGACCGGGAGCCCGACCTCTCCCTGGACGTGCGGGACCTGGGCGCGGTCTACCTCGGTGGCACCGCCCCGAGCACCCTGGTGCGGGCCGGGCACATCCGGGCCCACCGTCCGGGCGCCGCCGCCCTCGCCGACGCCCTCTTCCGCGGCGAGCGCGTCCCGCACTGCCTGCACTGGTTCTGACCGCGCGGAGCGGGAGTGTTCACGCTCCCGCGACCGTCACCTCCACCGTGTGCCACCCCTGCGCCCCGTCGGGCATGGTGCCGGTGCGCCGCTCCGGCTGGGTGGTGCCGGTGCCGTCGGTGGCGCGGACGGTGAGGGTGTGGCGGCCGGGGGCGGCGGCCCAGGGGTGGACCCACTGCCGCCAGGTGTCGGTGCTGTCCTGTGCCGCGAGCCGGGCGTCCTGCCAGGGGCCGTCGTCGATCCGTACCTCGACCCGGCGGATGCCGCGGTGCTGGGCCCAGGCGACCCCGGCGACCATGACGGTGCCGGGGGCGGGGTGGGCGAAGGGGCGCGGGGTGTCGATGCGGGACTGCGTCTTGACGGGGGCCTGGGCCGCCCAGCCGCGCGGGACCCAGTAGGCGTCGTACGCGTCGAAGGTGGTGAGCTCGATCGACTCGATCCACTTGCAGGCGGAGACGTATCCGTAGAGGCCGGGGACGACCATGCGGACGGGGAAGCCGTGGGTGAAGGGCAGGGGTTCGCCGTTCATCCCGAAGGCGAGGAGGGCGTCGCGGCCGTCCATGACGGCCTCGACGGGGGTGCCGATGGTCATGCCGTCGACGGAGCGGGCGACCAGCTGGTCGGCGGGGCCGCCCTCGGAGGGCGGGCGGACGCCGGCCTCGCGGAGCAGGGCGGCGAGGGGGACGCCGAGCCAGCGGGCGTTGCCGACGTACGGGCCGCCGACCTCGTTGGAGACGCAGGCCAGGGTGATGTCCCGTTCCACCGCCGGCCGTGCCATGAGCTCCCGCAGGGTGAGGACGCGCTCCTCGCGGACGCCCATGCCGTGGAGCCGCAGCCGCCAGCGGTCGGCGTCGACCTTGGGGACGATGAGCGCGGTGTCGACGCGGTAGAAGTCGCGGTTGGGGGTGACGAAGGGGCTGATGCCGGGGACGGCGAGCTGGGCGCCGGGGGGCACGGCCGGTGCGGCGGAGGCGGGCCGGGGCAGGCGGAGGGCCGCGCGGGAGGCGGCGGCGTTCTCCTGTACGGGGGTGCCGACGGCGCGGCCGAGCGCGGCGGCTCCGGTCGCGGCGAGGCCGGTGGAGGCGGCGACGATCAGGAAGCCGCGCCGGTCGGCCCGGTCGGTTCCGGGTCGCGGGGTGAGGAGGCGGCCGGTCAGGACGTACAGCAGGAGCGCGCCGGCGGCGGCTCCGGCGAGGGAGGGCACGGCGTCGACGGCGGAGTCGGAGTCGGGGCGGGTGACGGCGGCGAGGGCACCGAGGACGCCGAAGGCGGCGACGGCCGCCGCGCCGAGCAGGCGGTTCCGCAGCGCGAGCAGGCCGACCCCCAGGGCGAGGGCCCCGAGGAGGAGCAGGATGCCGAGCTGGAGGACGGTCTTGTCGCTCTCCCCGAAGGAGCGGATCGCCCACTCCTTGAGGACTGCCGGGGTGCGGTCGACGACGGCGCCGCCGACGGCGGGGACGGGGCCCGCCTCGGGGCGGACCCGGGAGGCGACGAGGTCCGCGACGGCGAGGGAGACGTAGGCCGAGACCAGGCCGCCGAGCGCGGCGAGGAGGCGGTCGGTGCGGGTGGGTTCGGGGTGCGGCTCGCGCGCGGTCCTGGTGACGTTCATGGTGGGTGTTTCGGCAGGCCGGACCGCGCGGATGGGCTCCTTCACCCGTTCGGACCCCGGCGGGGGCGGGGCTCGGCAGGGGCGCGGCTCCGCCCGTACGGCCCGCGCGGTCTCAGCGCGTGTCCGGGTGCTCGCCCGGTGTCGCGAGGTCCTCCACCGCCCCGGCGCCGACGACCGCGCCGGTGGACTTCTTGCCCCGGCGCAGCCGGCGTTCGAGCCAGGAGGCGAAGGTGGTGAGGGCGAAGTTGAGGATGACGAAGATGACGGCGACGACGGTGAAGCACGCGATGGTGTTGGCGCCGTAGTTGGCGCTCATCGGGCGTACGGAGGCGAGGAGTTCGGAGAAGCCGAGCATCGCGCCGCCGAGGGCGGTGTCCTTGACGATGACCACGAGCTGGCTGACGAGGGCGGGCAGCATGGCGGTGACGGCCTGCGGCAGCAGGACGTACAGCATGATCTGGCCCTTGCGCATGCCGATGGCCTTGGCCGCGTCGGTCTGGCCGGCGGGGAGGGCGAGGATGCCGGCGCGGACGACCTCGGCGAGCACGGAGGCGTTGTAGAGGACGAGGCCGGTGACGACGGCGTACAGGGGGCGGGTGTCGGGGCTGATGTCGGTGAACTCGGAGTAGGCGGCGTTCGCGAAGAGCATCAGGATCAGGACGGGGATGGCCCGGAAGAACTCGACGACGGTGCCGGCCGCCCCGCGGACGGCGCGGTGGTCGGAGAGCCGGAGGATGCCGAGGAGCGCGCCCAGGGGAAGGGCGATGACCATGGCGAGCGCGGCGGCGATCACGGTGTTCTTCAGGGCGGGAAGGATGTACGTCTCCCAGACGCGGGGGTCGGTGAAGAAGGGTGCCCACTTGGACCATTCGAGCTGGTTCTTGTCGGCGAGGCTCGCCACGACCCACCACACGACGGCGGCGAGGCCGACCAGGAAGAGCAGGGTCCAGAGGAGGTTGCGCCGCCGGGCGCGCGGTCCGGGGACGTCGTAGAGGACGGTGGGCTTGTCCTTCACCGTTTCACCGCCACCTTCTTGGCGACCCAGCCGAGGAAGAGACCGGTGGGCAGGGTGAGGCAGAGGAAGCCGGCGGCGAAGATCGCGGAGATGAGGATGAGCTGGGCCTCGTTCTCGATCATCTCCCGCATCAGCAGGGCCGCTTCGGCGACGCCGATGGCGGCGGCCACGGTGGTGTTCTTGGTGAGGGCGATGAGGACGTTGGCCAGGGGGCCGACGACGGAGCGGAAGGCCTGCGGGAGCACGATCAGACGCAGGATCTGGGGGAAGCTGAGGCCGATGGCGCGGGCGGCCTCGACCTGTCCGAGGGGGACGGTGTTGATGCCGGAGCGGAGGGCCTCGCAGACGAAGGCGCTGGTGTAGGCGGTGAGGCCGAGGACGGCGAGCCGGAAGTTGATGGTGGTGAACCGTTCGGCACCGAGGGTGACGCCGAGGGTCTGGAAGAGGCCGAGCGAGGTGAAGACGATGATGACGGTGAGGGGGATGTTGCGGACGATGTTGACGTAGACGGTGCCGAAGCCCCGCATGAGGGGGACGGGGCTGACGCGCATCGCGGCCAGCAGCGTCCCCCAGACGAGGGAGCCGATCGCGGAGTAGACGGTGAGCTGCACCGTCACCCAGAAGGCTCCGAGCAGGTCGTACCCCTGGAGGAAGTCGAACACGGCGGCCTGCTCACTGGACGATGACGCCGATCTTCGGCGCGGGCTCGTTCTGGTAGCCGGCGGGGCCGAAGTTCTTCTTGACCGCCGCCTCCCAGGAGCCGTCGGCGACCATCTTCTCCAGGGCCGTGTTGATCTTGGCCTTGAGCTCGCTGCCCTTCTGGACGCCGATGCCGTAGTTCTCGTTGCTCATCTTGAAGCCGCCGAGCTTGAACTTGCCCTTGAACTCGGGCTGCGCGGCGTATCCGGCGAGGATCGAGTCGTCGGTGGTGACGGCGTCGATGACGCCGTTCTCCAGGCCGGTCAGGCACTCGGAGTAGCCGCCGTACTCCTGGAGCTGGGCGTCAGGGGCGATCTTGTCCTTGACGTTCTGCGCGGAGGTCGAGCCGGTGACCGAGCAGAGCTTCTTGTTGTTCAGGTCGGACGGCTTCTTGATGGAGTCGTCGTCGGCCCGGATCAGGACGTCCTGGTGGGCGAGGAGGTAGGGACCCGCGAAGTCGACCTTCTCGGCCCGCTTGTCGTTGATCGAGTACGAGGCCGCGATGAAGTCGACGTCGCCGCGCTGGAGCAGGGTCTCCCGGTCGGCGCTCTTGGCCTCCTTCCACACGATGTCGGCCGGGTCGTGGCCGAGCTGCTTGGCGATGTACGTCGCCACGTCGACGTCGAAGCCCGTGTAGGTCCCGTCGGGGGTCTTCAGGCCGATGCCGGGCTGGTCGAACTTGATGCCGACGGTGATCTCGTCGCCGTCGTCGTGGTCGCGGAGCGCACCGCCGGCCGCGCCGTTCGCGAATCCTGCCGAGGTGAAGGAGAGGACGACGGCCGCCGCGGCGGCCACGAGCGCCCTGCTGGTCCTGAGCGGGTTCATGAGGATCACCCCTGGGGGCTGCTGATCGGGCGACCGGGCGGCGGCCGCGGCTCAGTGGTGGAGGATCTTGGAAAGAAAATCCTTGGCGCGCTCGCTGCGCGGATGGGTGAAGAACTCGTCCGGGGTCGTCTCCTCGACGATCCGGCCGTCGGCCATGAACACGACGCGGTTGGCGGCGGAGCGGGCGAAACCCATCTCGTGGGTGACGACCACCATCGTCATGCCGTCCCGGGCCAGTTGCTGCATGACCTCGAGCACCTCGTTGATCATCTCGGGGTCGAGCGCGGAGGTCGGCTCGTCGAAGAGCATCACCTTCGGATCCATGGCGAGGGCGCGGGCGATCGCCACGCGCTGCTGCTGTCCCCCGGAGAGCTGCGCCGGGTACTTGTCGGCCTGGGAGGCGACACCGACCCGGTCGAGGAGGGCGCGGGCCCTTTCCTCGGCCTTCTTCCGCTCCTTCTTGCGGACCTTGATCTGCCCGAGGGTCACGTTGTCGAGCACGGTCTTGTGCGCGAAGAGGTTGAAGGACTGGAAGACCATGCCCACGTCGGCCCGCAGGGCCGCCAGTTGGCGTCCTTCGGCGGGCAGCGGCCGCCCGTCGACGACGATCTCGCCGGCGTCGATGGTCTCCAGACGGTTGATCGCCCGGCACAGCGTCGACTTCCCCGAGCCGGACGGCCCGATGACGACGACGACCTCGCCGCGGTGGATCGTGAGGTCGATGGCCTGGAGGACGTGCAGGGGGCCGAAGTGCTTGTCGACCCCGCGCAACACGACGAGCGCGTCACCGCCGTCCGGGACGGGCATGGCACCCTCCAGGGTCACACCCCCCGCTGGCCGGTCCCTCCTCACGTTCATGCTCCGCCCTCGGCCCGGCGCGCGCACTCCGGACGACGGGTGTACGGAAGGTGACCGCGGGGCCACCCTTCGCTCCGGCACCCGGTCGGCCGCTCCGGACCCTGCGCACGGGGGCGGGCGGGCCCACACTGGGGGGTGGGAGCCGAGTGTGCGAGGAGGGTCCGCCATGAGCAGAGCCGCGCCCAAGGTCAGCACGTTGCCACAGGAGCACCGGGAGCGCCTGATGGCCTTCGCCGAGGACGTGTACTTCGATTCCGGCCACCGACTGTTCGAGGAGCAGCAGCACGCCGACCGGTTCTGGATCGTCAAGACGGGCGCGGTGACCCTCGACGCGAAGGTGCCGGGCCGGGGGGCACCCGTGATCGAGACACTGCGCCACGGGGAGCTGGTCGGGCTCTCCTGGCTGTTCCCTCCGTATCTCTGCCAGTCGGGGGCCGAGGCGATGACGCCGGTGCGGGCGTACGAGTTCGACGCCCCGGCCGTCCGGTCGATGTGCCACTCGGACACCGAGTTCGGCGCCGCGGTCGTGTTCTGGGTGGGCGCGATCCTCGCCCACCGTCTCCATGTGACCCGGGTCCGCCTCCTCGACCTGTACGCCCCGCACGGGAGCGGCATCCTGGCCTGACCCGACACCGTGGGGGCCGCCCGGCGCCGGGCGGCCCCCACGCGGGCGATCGACCTCCGCTTCGGCACGGAGGCCGGCCGGCGGCGGACCGCCCGCCGCCCGGCCTTCACCCCCGGCGGCTGAACCGCACGGCGTGCCGGCGCCCGGGACGGACCGCCCCGGGCGGCGCGGAGCCCGGGCGGTACGGTGGAGGTGCAGCACCGCACGACCCCGTACGCACCCGCGCACCATCCCGTACGCACACTCCGGCGACGAGCGGCGAGGCCCGCATGAGCGACCCGACGACGGCACGCGAGGCGATCGCCCTCGTCACCGACGACTTCAGCGAACTCCCCTTCGACGAGGGCCCCTTGCCCGGTGACGGGCCGATCGGATGGCCCGGCTACTCGGCGGCGCACGCCCGCGCGGCCGAACGCACCGGAGAGACCGAGTCGGTGGTCTGCGGCACCGGTGTGGTGGGCGGGGTGACGGCGGTGCTGATCTCCTTCGAGTTCCGGTTCCTCGGCGGGTCCCTCGGGGAGCGGACCGGCGCCCGGGCCGCCGCGGCCCACGCCCTGGCCAGGGCGCGACGCCTGCCCGTGGTCGTCCTGCCGGCCACCGGCGGCAGCCGGATGCACGAGGGCATGCGCGCCCTCCTCCAACTCCAGTACCTGGCGCGCGAGTCGGAGACCACCCGGGCGGCGGGGCTGCCGCAGATCGCCGTCCTGCGGGATCCGACGACAGGTGGCGGCTGGGCCACCCTCGGCGCCGGCTCCGATGTCGTCCTCGCCCTTCCCGGCGCCCAGGTGGGCTTCGCCGGCTCCCGCGTGCGGCCGCCGGACGCGGACCCGGCCGCGTACACGGCCGAGGCACAGCTCGCCCACGGTCACCTCGACGCGATCGTGCCGCCCGCCGCGCTGCGCGAGACCCTCGGACGCTGGCTCTCGCTGCTCGTCCGCCCGGCCGAGGGCCCGGTCCCGCCGCCGTACGCGCTCGGCGACCCGGGTGCGGCGCCCGCCGCGAGCGGCCGGGAGGCCGTGGCACGCGCCCGGCACCCGGACCGGCCCCGGGCCGCCGCGTACCTCGACGCCCACTTCACACTGCGCGAGGAGATCTCCGGCGACCGCTGCGGGGGCGTCGACCCCGGCATGCGGTGCGGCTTCGGGCGACTCCCCGACGGCCGGACCGTCGCCTACGCCGCGCAGTGCGGCACCGCGACCCGCCCGGCCGGATTCCGCACGGCGGTCCGCCTCGTGCGCCTGGCCGACCGTCTCGGGATCCCGGTGCTCACGCTCGTCGATACCCCGGGCGCCGCCAACGACCCCGCGGCGGAACGCGCGGGCGCGGGAACCGCGATCGCGGACCTGTTCGCCGCCGTCGCCTCCGCCCGCACCCCGCTCACCTCGCTGCTCGTCGGAGAGGGCGGTTCGGGCGGCGCCCTCGCCCTCGCCGCCCCGGGCAACACCTGGGCCACGCCGGACAGTTACTTCTCCGTCATCGCTCCCGAGGCGGCCACCGCCATCCTCAAGCGCGCCCCCGAGGAGGCGGCGACCACCGCGGACCAGCTCCGCCTGCGGCCCCAGGACCTCGTGGACCTCGGCGTGGTCCGGGGCGTGGTGGAGGGAGCGCCCGGGGACTCCCGGTGACCCGGGGCCGCGCTGTGACGCTGCCTACCCGTCGAGGACCGGCCGCGGTCGTTCCGTCGCCGGGACCTGGGCGTGGACCTATTCCGGTGCGCCCGTCCTCCGTGCGGGCGGGCGACCGACCTCCAGCCACACCACCTTGCCCACGGCACCCGGGCCCTTGTCCCGGCTGCCCCAGGCGCCGGCCAGCCGGTCCAGGACCAGCAGACCGTGCCCTCCGGGCAGCGCGGGGGACCGGGGCGTCCGCGCCCGCGGATGCTCGGGGCTGGCGTCGGACACCTCCACGCGCAGCCGCCCCTCACCGTTGCGCAGGACGAGCTCCTCGGGGCCGCCGGCGTGCAGACAGGCGTTGGTGACGACCTCCGACACGAGCAGGAGGACGTCCTCGACCCGCTCCCGCGCCTCCTCGCCGTCCGCCGGGATCCACCCCCAGTCGGCCAGCGCCTGCGCCGTGAAGTCCCGGCAGCGCGAGACGACCCCGCGGGTCCCGTGCAGCACCAGCCTGCGGACCTGGTTCGGGGGCCCGGCGTCGCCGTCAGCCATGCGCCTCTCCACCGCCTCCCGGCCCGGCGCCGTCGTCGGCCAGCGCCTCGGCCGTGTCCGCGTACACCCGGAAGACCAGCCGGGCCCCGGTGATCTCGAACATCCGGTCCACCGGCGGCCCGAGCCCGGCGAGATCCAGGCGCCCGCCCGTCTCCCGCAGCCTCAGGCGCGCCCGCAGCAGCTCGTTGAGTCCGGTCGAGTCACAGAAGGTCAGGCCGGAGCAGTCGACGACGACCCGCCGGGCCCGGGCACAGTCGTCCAGCGCCCGGGTCAGCGGGCCGACGCTGTCGTGGTCGAGCTCCCCGACGAGACCGAGGACCACCACCGCGTCGGATGTCCCGGGCCCGGCCCGGACGGCGAACCGCTTCCCCGCACCACCCTCGGCGTCCATCGACACCCGCCCACCTCCTCGTACCGCCCGGCGACGTCACTTCTCCCCACCCAGTCTCGGACAGGTGCCCGCAATCGACCTTTCGGCATCCTGGCTAGCGCGGCTGGACCGCGCCGTCGTAGACGTGGTCCGGGGTCACGACGGCCGTGACCGCGCGGGCCACCAGCGTGGACGGCTCCTGCCCCTGGCTGGTGATGTCCGTGTTGAGCATGATGACCAGCGTGGCGTCCCGCTCCGGCAGGTACACCGTCACCGTCTCGTACCCCGGAATCGACCCGTTGTGCCCGATCCAGCCGTTGGCGTCGAAGATGCCGAGGCCGTAGCCGAGGCCGGGGTGGCCCGTCGGGAGCGTCTTGAGGCGCTGCGCCTGCGTCTCGGGGCTCAGCAGCTCCCCGGTGGCGAGGATCTTCGCCCAGCGCCGCAGGTCGTGCAGGTCGGAGATCATCGCGCCGGCCGCCCAGGCCCAGCTGGGGTTCCAGTCGGTGCTGTCCACGACGGCGCCGCTGAGCGTCTGGTTCGTGTAGCCACGGGGGTGCGGCTCGGGGAACTCGGGACCGCTCGGCAGGAACGTGCGGCGCAGGTGGGCCGGGCGGAGCACCCGGTTGCGGAGGAAGTCCGCCAGGGGCTGCCCGCTGACCTTCTCGACGACCAGACCGAGGAGCACCAGGTTGGAGTTCGAGTACTCGAACTGCGCGCCCGGCTTGAACGTGTTCCTGTGCTTGAAGCCGTACGCGAGCGCCTCCTCCGGGGTGAAGGAGCGCTCCGGGTCGCTGAGCAGGTCGTGGATGAAGTCCGGGTCGGAGGTGTACGGGAAGAGGCCGCTGCGCATCTCCGCGAGGTGGCGGAGGGTGATCCGGTGGCCGTTCGGCACGCCGTGGATGTAGCGGGAGATGGGGTCGTCGAGGCGGATCCGGTGGTCGTCGACGAGCTTCAGGAGCGCGGTGACCGTGAAGGTCTTGGTCTCGCTGCCGATGCGGACGAAGCCGTCGGTGGCCATCGGCTCACGGGTGACCTTGTCGGCGACGCCGGTCGCGCGGACGTAGCTGCCCTTGCCCGGCATCCAGAGCCCGACGACGACGCCGGGGATGCCGGCCTGCTCGCGGACGTCCGCGACGGCCTTGTCGAGCCGGGCGGTGAGCTCGGGGCCGAGTCCGTCCGGCGGGCAGTCGTCCTCGCCGTGCCGCGCGGCGGCGAGGGAACCGCCGGGGCCGCTCACGGCGTGGACGGCGCCGGCGGGCGTCGCCGTCATCGGGGCCAGCACGGACGCGACGAGCAGCGTCGCGGCGAACAGCCGACGGGAGGGGGTACGTCGCATGTCGGGGGCGCCTCTTCCGGATCGCGAGAACGGGGGACGGCCACATCACCACCGGGGGCCGGTGCGAAGGCGCTCCCTCCCGGCGCCCGCGCGGCGAGTCCACCCGTACGGGGCCACGCGGACGGCAGGGACGGCCTCGGCCCTCGGGCGCGGGAGGGCGGCGGAGGGCGGATGCCGGATGCCGGATAATGACACCCCCTACACCTGGAGACGAACGACCGATGACGCTGACAGTGGGCCGACGGGTGAAGCTGACGGCCGATCTCCGGCTGGCCGGGCAGGTGGTTCCGGCCGGTGAGGCGGCCACGGAGACCGGGGCGGGCTTCCTGGCCCTGGCGGCGGGCGTCGAGGGTTCGGTCGAGCGGGTGGACGAGGACCGGTCGCAGAGCCAGGAGGTCCGCGAGTACGAGCGGCTCAAGTCCCTCCTCGACGACTTCGGCCATCAGATGCCTCCGGGCAGCAGGCAGCAACTGGAGGAGCAGGTCGGCTCGCTGGAACCCGCGTGGACCGCGTACCAGGAGCGGAAGCTCCGTCTGACGGTCCGCGTCCGTTTCGACAACGGCTTCGTCCTCGACGACGCCCCCGGGGACCTGTTCACCTCCCTCTGACCGCGCCCCCTCTCTTTGCGGTTTTCGCAAGATTCTTTGCCACTCCCCCTTCCCCGGTCCGAGTCTGGGCGGCGTCCGGACTCGTCGAAGGGGGAACTCACGTGCTCACGACATCCCTGGCCGCTCCACCCACCCCGCTCACCGCGCGCCAGCGCTGGACGGTGCTCGCGGTCTGCGCGCTCAGCATGTTCCTGGTCGGTGTCGACGCCACCATCGTCAACGTGGGGCTTCCCGAGATCGGGCGGGGCCTCGACGTGGGCACCCGCGGTCTCGAATGGGTCGTCGACGCCTACACCGTGGTCATGGCCAGTCTGCTCATCGTCTCCGGCGCCCTCGCCGACCGCCTCGGGCGCCGCCGCGTCTTCCGGTACGGGCTGACCGTCTTCGGCCTGGCCTCCCTCGCGTGCGCCCTCGCCCCCTCCCTCGGCGTCCTGGTCGCCGCCCGGGCCGTGCAGGGCGTCGGGGCCTCGATGCTGAGTCCGGTGGCCCTGGCGATCGTCGTGAACGCGATGCCCGACCCCCGGGAACGGGCCCGCGCGATCGGCGTGTGGGCCTCGGTGTTCGGGCTCAGCATGGCGGCGGGCCCGGTCACCGGCGGGGCGCTCATCGCCGCGTTCGGCTGGCGGTCGGTGTTCTGGATCAACGCGCCGGTGGTCGTCCTGGCCCTCGTCCTGGTCGCCCTGTTCGTGCCGGAGTCCCGCGGCGCACGCGCCCGCCGTCTCGACCTGCCCGGCCAGGCGCTCCTCACCCTGGCGCTCTGCCTCACCGTCGGGCTTCTCATCGAGGGCCCCCGCATCGGCTGGACGTCGCCCGCGGCCCTCGCCGGTTACGCTCTGACCGCGGCGGCCACGGCGGGCTTCGTGCGGGTCGAACTCCGGCGCGACGAACCCCTGATGGACCTCGGTCTGTTCCGCCGGCCGCCGTTCGTCACGGCGGTGCTCGGCGCGGCGGCGGTCTTCGTCGCCCTCAACGTGACCCTGCTGCTCAGCACCCTCTACCTCCAGAACGCCCGCGGCTGGACTCCTCTCGCCGCCGGCGCCGCGACCCTGCCCATGGCGCTCGGGGCCACGGTGTGCGCGCCGTGGTCCGGCGTCCTCGTGGGCCGTGCCGGACCGCGGCGTCCGCTGCTCCTCGCGGGCGCGTTCACCACCGCCGGCGGCCTCTGTCTGGTGGGCCTGGACGGGGACACGAGCGTGTCCCTGATCCTGCTCGCCTTCCTGCTGACCGGCATCGGGTTCGGCTTCGCCAACGCCCCCCTGACGAACACCGCGGTCGGCGGTCTGCCGCCGTCCCGGGCAGGGGTGGCGGGGGCGATCACGTCCACCTCGCGCCAGGTCGGTGTGGCGGTCGGCATCGCCGTCGCCGGCGGACTCGTCGCGGGCGCGGGCCCGGCCTCTCTCGCCGCCGCGACCCGCCCGGGGTGGCTGATCGTGGCGGCGTGCGGACTCTTCCTCCTCGTCGTGGCGCGCACGGCGGGAGCACGGCTGCAGAACGCCTCCTAGCCTTTCCGGAGGCGTCTTCTTTCCCGAGTCTTGGCCGGGTGCTTGACGTCCGCTGTACGGGGGCTGCATCGCGCGCGGCGAGAGTGGCAGCACCCGAACGCAGCGGCGTTCGGAGCCCGTTCACTCGAAGCAGGAGCCTCTGATGAAGCGCATGTCCCGTACCCGTGCCACCCTCGCCGGCGGTGTCACCGTGGCGGTGCTCGGCACCCTCGCCGTCGGCGTCGGCGTGGCGCAGGCCGGCGAGAAGGGCGACCGGCGGGTCAAGACCGGCGAGCGGGAGATCGCCGCGCTGTTCGACCGCTGGAACGCGGCGCTGCGCTCGGGCGACCCGGAGCGGGTCACCGATCTGTACGCCGAGGACGCCGTCCTGCTGCCGACGGCCTCGCCTCGGATCCGCACCGACCACGCGGCGATAGCGGACTACTTCGCGCACTTCCTGCAGAAGAAGCCGCGGGGCGAGAAGATCCGTACGGAGATCGAGATCCTCGACGCGAACTCGGCGATCGACGCCGGTCTGTACCGCTTCCACCTCACCGACCCGAAGACCGGTGTCACGAAGCCGGTCGAGGCGCGCTACACCTACGTGTACGAGAAGCGCGACGGCAGGTGGCTGATCGTCAACCACCACTCCTCGGTGCTCCCGGCCGAGGGCTGATCCACCGGGGTCCCTCGGCCGCGGTCCGCAGCGCGATCCGCACGCACAGTCCGCCGCCGGGCGCGTCCCGCAGGGCCACGCCACCGCCGTCGTCCGTGACGAGCTGCTTGACGATGGCGAGCCCCAGGCCGGAACCCGAGCGGCCGGTCAGACCCTGGCCGCGCCAGAACCGGTCGAAGGCGCGGGCCTGTTCGGCGGCGGACATGCCGGGGCCCTGGTCGAGGACCTCCAGGACCGCCTCCTCCGGGCCGGCCGTCTCCACCCGTACCGTGATCGTCCCCCGGTCCGGGGAGACCTCCAGGGCGTTGGAGAGCACGTTGTCCAGGACCTGGTCGAGGTTGCCGGGCCCGGCGAGCACGCGCGGCAGGTCGTCGGCTTCGCCGGTGAGGACGATCGTCACGCCGCGTTCGTCGGCGGCCGGCCGCCAGACCTTCAGCCGCTCCTCCACCAGCTCGCGCAGTGCCAGCGGTTCCGGCGCGGACACCTTGGCCTCGGCGCGGGCGAGCACGAGGAGGCCGCTGACCAGACGGCTCATCCGGACGACCTCGGCGGTGGCCTGGTCGACGTCCTCGCGGACGAACTCGTCGTCGACCCCGTCCGCGATGTTGTCGAGCGAGAGGCGCAGCGCCGTCAGCGGGGTCCGCAGCTGGTGCGAGGCGTCCGCGACGAAGATGCGCTGCGAGGCGACGAGGGTGTCGAGGCGTTCGGCGCCCTGGTTGAGGGTGCGGGCCAGGGTCTGGGTCTCCTGGGGGCCGGTGACGGGCGAGCGGGCGGTGAGGTCGCCGTCGCCGAACCGGCTGGCCATGTCGTTGAGCTGGCGCAGCGGCTTGGTGAGCAGCCGGGCGACGATCGCGCCGAGTCCGGCGGCGACCGCGAGCACGCCGACGGCGAGGATCGCCCGGAAGCCCCAGATGCGCCAGAGCCGGTCGCTCAGGTCGGCGGTCGCGTACCGGACGCGCACCGCGCCGACGATGTGTTCCGCCGGGGCCGGCTCCCCCGCGGCCTCGTCCTCGGCCCCGCCCTCCCCCTGGCGCCCGTCCTCGCGCTCGGCCCGGCCCCGGGTGTCCCCCGCGGAGGCCTCGCGCCGGGCGAACGCGGGCACGGTGACGACCAACTCCGGTCCCCAGACGAGCCGGGACCCCCAGTCGACCGTGGTCCTGCCCTGCTTCAGCGCCGCGCCGAACGCCGGGTCGTCCGGGTGCGCGGGGAGGGGCAGCGGCTCCACCGCGCTTCGGCCGTCGGCGGCCACCACCTCGACCCTGCCGGGCGTCTCGTCGGCGTACGCTCCGGCCATCCGGGCGAGCGCCTGCCGGGCGGGGGCGTCGCCGTCCCCGAGGAGCAGCGCCATCGTGGTGGCCTCACGGCGTACGGACTCCTCGGTGTCACCGCGCAGTTGGGCGGTGAGCGTGAAGGCGACCGGCACGGTGAAGGCGGCGAGCGCCACGGCGACCAGGGCCACGTAGCTGAGGATGAGACGCCTGATCACGGGCGGCCCACGGGCTCCACGACCAGGCGGAAGCCGACGCCGCGGACCGCCTCGACGGTCACCGCCCCGGCCAGCTTGCGCCGCAGCGCCGCCACATGGACGTCGAGAGTCTTGGTCGGGCCGAACCAGTTGGCGTCCCAGACGGCTTCCATGATCTGCTCGCGGGACATCAGCGCGCCCGGCTCCTCCGTGAGGAAGGCGAGCAGGTCGTACTCCTTGGGCGTGAGCGCCACCTCGGCGTCGTCCAGCCACACGCGTGCCGCCTTGCGGTCGACGCTCAGCCGGGCACCGTACCGCTGGGGGCCCGTGGGCTGGTCCGTCGGCCGGACCCTGCGCATCACGGCCCGGATCCGGGCGATGACCTCGCGCACGCCGAAGGGCTTGGACACGTAGTCGTCGGCACCGATCTCCAGGCCGACGACCCGGTCGGTCTCGTCGCTGCGGGCGCTGATCACGATGATCGGCACGTCGCCGCGCCGGCGCAGCGCCCGGCAGACGTCGAGCCCGTCGGTGTCGGGCAGGCCGAGATCGAGCAGGACGAGGTCGTACGGGGTGGTGACGGCGAGGCCCGCCGTCCCCGTGGTGACCCACTCCACCTCGAACCCGTAGCGCAGCAGCCCGCGCCGCAGGGATTCCGCGACCGGCTCGTCGTCTTCCACCAGCAGTACACGCACGGGGCAACCCTAGTTCGGGTTCCGTACGCCGGTTCACCACCGGGGAGCGGCTGCGGGATCAGTAGTAGTGGCGCATGATCTCGTCGGCCCAGGCGGGCTGTTCGGTCGGTCCCTGGGGGCCGAACTCCGTCATGTACGGCTTGATGTCGAGGACGGGTGTGCCGTCGACCGCGTCCAGGCCCCGCACGTGGAGGTCGAGACCGTCGGTGCGGATCAGTCGGCAGCGGGAGACGCCGAGGCGGTTGGGGCGGTTCTTGCCGCGCTGGGCGAAGATCCCGACCAGCGGCCACTCCTCGTTGCCGCGCGGGTGCCGGGCGCCGGTCTCGACGGCGTCGGGGCCGACCCGGTCGAAGTGGTAGACGACCTCCAGGTGCGAGAAGGCGTCCAGACCGGCCAGCGCCTCGGGGCCGAAGGCCTCCGCGTCGAGGCGGACGATCGACTCGACGTCCCCCCACTCGTCGTCCCGGACCTCTCCCCGCCCGCCGACGACGTGGGCGACGGGGCGTGAGACGACCGTGCCCGGGGCGTGTTCCGTCTGCTCTGCGTGCTCCTGTGCCATGCGGTTCCGCGTCCTCTCGTGGCCGTGGCCGCGCCCCCGGCGGGGCGGGCTCCGGCACGGTACCCCTTCGGCGAGGGGTCGTCAGATGCCGGGCCCGTACCCCGGGTCCGGGCCCTGTCGCGGATGCCACCAGGTCGCGAGACCCCAGAGCGCGAGGCCCGCGACCGCCAGGCAGACGAGCGCCGCCGTCCACGGCCGGAACCGTCGGACGGCCGCCGCCCAGGTCAGCGGGGGGACGACGAGACCGGCGAAGAGGATGAGCGGCAGGTCGACGAGGATCACGCCCCAGTCCCGGGCGTGCGCCTCGAAGCCGCCGTCGATGCTGTACGCGGCCCGGGGCAGCGCGAAGGCGCCCGCGACCGCGACGCCGACGACGGCGAGCAGGCAGCCCACGGCGCTCTCCGCGCGGTCGTGCGATTCCGGTGACGGGTTCTCGCTCATGCCCGGGACGGACGCCGGCGGGCGCCGTCCGGTTCCGTACGCCCGGACGGCTACCGGGTCAGGGCGATCGCGGTGAGCACCAGTCCTTCGCGCACGAGCCAGCGTCCGGTGAAGTGGTCGCGCCGGGCGTCTCCGGCCACCGGGCCCGGGACGAGGAGCCGGGCGGTGAACGCGCCCGTGTGGCCCCGCGGGTCCGGCGCCGGCTCGAACGCGACGGACGCCTCGTCGAATCCGAGCTCTCTCCGGGTCAGCGGGTACCAGGTCTTGAAGACGCTCTCCTTGGCGCTGAAGAGCAGCCGGTCCCAGGGGACGCCCGGGGTGCGGGCGGTCAGCGTGTCCAGGTGGCGGCGCTCCCCGGGCAGCGACACCTGGTCGAGGACCCCCTCCGGCAGGGGTGCGGCGGGTTCCGCGTCGATGCCGAGCGAGAGGACGTCCGCGGTCCTGGCCAGGGCGGCGGCCCGGTAGCCCGCGCAGTGCGTCATGCTGCCCGCCACGCCCTGCGGCCAGGGCGGCTCGCCGCGCGCGCCCGGGGCGAGGGGGGTCTCGGGCAGGCCGAGGCGGCGCAGCGCGAGCCGTGCGCAGAGCCGCACGGTGGCGAACTCGCGCTGCCGCCCGACGACGGCGCGCGCGACGGCGGCGGCCTCCTCGGGGAAGAGCGTGACGGGCTCCGTGTCGTCGCGCCGCCAGACCGAGACGACGGCCTCCGGCAGCAGTTCCGCGATCATTCGGCGTGCGCCTCCGGCCAGGAGGGTCGCGGCCGGGCGGCGGGAGTGATCAGTTCGAGCATGGCCGCGACAGTACCGGCCCCGACCGGCGCTCCCTCCGGCCGGCCCCGCTCGCCGGGTCCCCCGGACGGCCGTACCGCTCGCCGACGCGGTGGCCGCGGGTGACCATGGGAGACGGGATCCCGCCGGGGGCGAGCCAGTGGCTGGAGGCACTCGTGGCGCACCACCGCACCACCACCGACGTCCTGATCGTGGGCGCGGGCCCGGTCGGCCTGAGCGCGGCCGCCGAGCTGCGCCGGCACGGTGTGCACTGCCGGCTCGTGGACCGGTTGCCGGCCCGGCTGCCGTACGCCAAGGCGGTCGGGATCCAGCCGCGCACCCTGGAGCTCTGGGACCGGATGGGCCTCGTCCGGGCCGTCCTGGAGGCCGCCGTGCCGCTGCGCGGCCAGCTCCTCTACGTCGACGGGCGCGAGCAGGACCGCATCGAGCTCACGATGCCGCCGGAGGTGCCGTACGGCTTCGCCGCGCTGCCGCAGTACGAGACGGAGCGGCTCCTGGAGGAGTACGTCGCACGCATGGGGACGGTGGTCGAGCGCGGCACGGAACTGGTGTCGTTCACCCAGGACCGGGACGGGGTCACCGCGCGGCTGCGGGCGCCGTCCGGCGCCGACGAGGAGCTGCGCGTCCCGTACCTGATCGGCTGCGACGGCGCGCACAGCGTGGTCCGCAAGACGCTGGGCCTGTCCTACGAGGGCGGCGCGTTCCAGGAGGAGTACATGCTCGGCGACGTCGTGGCCGACTGGGACCTGCCCGCCGGCTACGGCATCCGTTCCAGCCGGCGGGCCGCCGACGGTTCCACGGGCGACGTGCTGGTGTGCATCCCCCTGCCGGGGGCGGGCCGCTACCGGATGTCGATGAGGCTCCCGGCGGAGCTCGCCGCGACCCCGGGGGCGGCCCCGGCCGCGCCGGACGGTGTGGCGCACGGCCCGGAGGCGGGCCGTGTCCCCGGGCTCGCCGACCTCCAGGCGGTCGTCGACCGTCTCGCGCCGCGCCCGGCGCGGCTGTCGGGACTGCGCTGGTCCTCGGTCTTCCGCATCAGCCACCGGATCGTCGACCGCTACGGGCGGGGCCGGGTCTTCGTGGCGGGCGACGCGGCGCACATCCATCCGCCCACCGGCGCCCAGGGCATGAACACCGGGGTGCAGGACGCCTGCAACCTGGCCTGGAAGCTCGCCCTCGTGGTGCGGCGCGAGGCGGGGCCCGAGCTGCTCGCCACGTACGACACCGAGCGCCGTCCGGTCGGCGAGGAGGTCGTCGGCCGGACCGTGCGGCACGCCGCGCAGGGGATCGAGGCGGACCCCGAGGACCGTCGGACGGTGCTCCTGCGGGAGGCGCAGCTGCTGGTCGGTTACCGGGGCGGTCCGCTCTCCGGCGCCCCGTACGGTCCGCCGGAGGCGCCCCAGCCGGGCGACCGGGCTCCGGACTGCGCGGGCCTGACCACGCCGATCGCCGCCTTTCCGATGCGTCTTCTCGACGTGCTGCGGGGGCGCCCGGGACATGTGGTGCTCCTGTACGGCTCGGACGGGGCCGAGCTGGCGGGGGCGGCCGCGGCGGCGCGGGCGTTCGGCGGCCTCACGGCCGTCGTGATCCTCGCGGCCGACGCGGACGACTCCGCCGGGCCCGCCGAGCCGTCCGTGCCCGTCTACCGGGATGCCGCCGGGGAGTTCGCGCGGCTCTACCTCCCCGGCGGCGCCACCGGCTTCGTCGTCCGTCCCGACGGTCAGCTCGGCGCCCGCTTCCCGCTGGTCGGTACCGCCGCCGCACTGAGCGGTCTGCTCAGTGCCCTGTCCGTGCGGCGGGACACCGGCCTACGGAACCCAGTGGTTGCCTGAGGCCGTGATCATGACCTGGAGCTGGATGCTGGCCGAGAAGTAGCTGCTCGTGTCGACGGGGGTCACCAGCATCTTGTTCCACAGGGCGTCCAGCCAGGCCTGACTGCCCGGGTCGGTCATCGCCGCCACGGCGAAGGGGGCGAAGAAGGCGGCCTCGCTGCCCGAGGAGATCGGGGTGCCGTTGAGCTTGTAGCCGACGGCGATCTTGTTCGGGTCGCCGCCGGTCTTCGTCTTGATCCAGCCGTTGAGCTTCCGGGCGGCGGCGAGCGAGGTGGCGTCGCCGCTGGTCACGGCGTCGTCGGCGATGCGCCACGGCGTGCGGCAGGCGTTCCACCAGTAGGCGCCGTCGTTGGGGTCCTCCAGGACCTGTCCCGGGGCGGGCCTGGGCGTGGTGTTGGTGTCGACGACGAAGTCGGGCAGGAGTCCGGTGCCGGAGGCGTACGTGGACTGGAGGCGGGAGATCTGCGTCTGGTGCGCGCCGCGCACCGCGTCCCAGGTGGTGTCGCCGGAGGCCGCACGGAAGGCGCGGAAGTGGTCGGCCATCCAGTCCGAGGTGCGGGAGATGTAGTAGTACTGGTCGCCCGAACCGCTCCAGTCGCCCAGCTTCAGCAGCTTGGTCGTCGGGTTGACCTCGTCCTTCTTGATGGCGGCGATGTGCTTGAGCGCGAGGTCCTTGTAGTTGTACGTGCCGGCGCTGCCCCACTGCTTGTCGGCGAGGAGCAGGCCGTAGGCCACGTCCATGTCGCCGTCGGTGGCGCCGTCGCCGCCGTTGACGCTCTTGCAGGCGGTGTCCTGTTCGGCGGCGAGGAGGTTCGGGTTGACCGAGGACGGGTGGTCGATCTTCCACTTGACGAGTCCGTCGAAGATCTTCTTGGCGTCCGGGTCGGCGCCCGCCATGGTGGCGGTCACGACCATGCCGTACCCCTGCGCCTCGGCGACGTACGGGTGGTCGGCGTCGGGCGAGATGATCTGGTACCAGCCGTTGCCGCAGTTCTGCCGGACGAAGGCGGCCTTCCACTTGTTGTAGTACTCGACGACCTTCTGGTCGAGGACGGCCTGCGTGCCGGAGGGCTTCAGCGTGCCGGCGGTGTACGGCCTGAGGTGGCTGCCGAAGGGGACGGCCGGTCCACCGCCGCCCCCGCCGCCGCCGGTGGGCACGCCGTACACCTCGAACTCCCAGAGGGAGTAGCCGTACGGCGTGCCGCGGCCGGTGCCGTACATCCGGACGTACCGGCCGCTGCCGGAGACCGTGAGGTCGTCGGTCGCCCCGTCACCGGCGGTGGTGGAGTAGACGTCGGTCCACGTGGAACCGTCGGCGGAGGTCTGGATGCGGTACGTCCTGCCGTACGCGTCCTCCCAGTTGAGCTTCACCCGGGAGATCGTGTGGTTCGCCCCGAGGTCGATCCGTATCCACTGCGGGTCGACCCCTTCGGCGCTCGCCCAGCGGGTGGCCGTGCTGCCGTCCACCGCGAGGCCGGGCCCGAAGGCCGAGGTCTCGACGGACGAGGCCGTCACCGCCTTTCCGCCGGACACCAGGCCGTCGGCGGCCTGCGCCTGCGGCATGACCGTCAGGGGCAACGCCAGCAGACCTGTGAGCCCGAGAAGCGTGACGCTTCGTCGACGCATGTCAACTCCCTTTCCCTCCATGGCCAATGGTTAGGAAGTATTCCTAACCATTGGCCCGGAGAGTAGAGAGGCCGCCCGCCCCGCGCAAGACCCCCCGCAGCGGGGAACTCAGCCGCGGGCGGCCCGCAGCGCCGTGTGGACCGACCAGACGACCGAGACCAGCGGAACCGCCACCACCGCGCCCACGATGCCCGCGGCGATCGAGCCCGCGATCACCGAGATGGCCACCACCAGCGGGTGCAGCCGCACCGCCCAGCTCATGACGAGCGGGTGCAGCAGATGCCCCTCGATCTGGCCGATGACCACGATCAGGGCCACGACGATCCCCGCCACCAGCGGGCCCTGCGAGGCGAGCGCCACGACGGCGGCGACCGCGAGGGCGATCGGCGAGCCGATCAGCGGGACGAAGGCGGCCAGGAACTCGAGGAGGGCGAGCGGCACGGCGAGCGGGACCCCGAGGAGCCAGAGGGCGACGCCGACGAGGACCGCGTTGACGGCGGCCACCAGGACGATGCCGTGCGTGTAGCCGGTGAAGGTGCGCCAGGCCGCGCGCCCGCCGATGCCCACGCGGTCGCGTACCGCACCCGGCAGCTGCTCCTGGAACCACGCCCACTGCCGGTCCCCGGAGTGGATGAAGAACACGGCGGAGAACAGGCCGAGGGCCAGGGTGGTGAGGACGGCGACCAGATGACCGGCCCCGCTCATCGCCTCGCTGAGCAGGGTCGAACGGTGACTGGAGAGGAACTGCCCGATCCGGGACTGCACGCCGGAGAGCGCGTCCGGGGCGAGGCGGAACGGCGGCCGCTCCAGCCAGTCCTCGATCCGCCCGACACCCTCCCGGAACTCGCGCACGAGCGTGGTCCGCTCCCCCGCGACCGCCTCGCCGACCAGTGCGAGGACTCCGAGGACGAGCGCGATGCTGCCGAGCAGCGTGAGGGCGACCGCCGGCGGGCGGGGCATGCCCCGGGCGACCACGTCGGCGACGGGCCGGAGCAGCGCGGTGATCACCAGGCCGAGGAAGACGGCCACGCCGATCTCGTGGAAGCGCCCGAGCACCGCGAACAGGCTGTAGACGAGGAGGCCGACGACGAGCAGCCGCCACGCGTAGGCGGCGGCCGTGCGGAGGAAGGGGGTGACCGTCGGGGGTGTGCCTGGCTGCATGGCCATCGAGGTACCACCGCCGGCACGCCGGGCCACGCCCGAGGGCCGGGATTCGCCCGACCCGGTCCCGTCATTCGGCCGTCCGGTGCCCGCGGGGAGCCCTGTGGGAACGGGGCCGGCGTGTCGTCAGGATCACAGCGGCCATGGGGAGAAGACCCGGCAGCCGTGCCGCGCCCGCGGGCAGAATGGGCCCCGCATCCGGCGTCTTCACTTTCGGGGGAACGTGACGTGTCCAGACTGAACCGGTGGTGGCTCCTCCTTGCCGTGACCGGGCCCCTCACGCTCGCGGGCTGCGACAGCGCGCCGCCGCCACTGGAGTTCGGCACGGCGCAGCCGTCGGGCCCGAAGCTGGCCGCGCGACCGGCCGCGAACGGCTCGCTGCCGCTCGCTCAGTGGCCGAACGCCTGCGAGGTGCTGAGCGACACGGAGATCCGGGCGGTCCTCCCGCAGGCGAGCGACTTCGCACGCGACCCCGTGAAGGTCACGATCATCAATTTCAACCCCCTGTCCGAGTCCGCTCCCGGCACGACCGGGGACGTCCCGGCGGGCGGCTGCGAGTTCAGGTTCGGGCTGCCGTCCTCGTACGAGAGCGAGCACAACAGCAGCGTCAAGGTCACCTTCACCGCGATCGCCGATCCCGAACTCGTCGAGCGGAACTACGCCGAGGACCTCGCGGACGCGCGCAAGCGGGCGGGCGAGGGCACGTACAAGAAGGAGTTCCGGGACCTCGGCACCTCGCTCGGCACCGACGGCTGCTTCCTGCCGGACGTCTCGGACGGGCCCACCTGCCATCAGGGCCCCTACCAGTTCGAGGTGGGCGGCATGTCCACCGCGGACGGTGTCGGCGAGTACCCGGCGTCGAAACGGAACTGGAGCGAGAAGGTCCTCACCCAGGTCGTCCGGACACTGGGTCCCCGCATGCGATGACGGCGACCGGGCCGGTGACGGCGACCGGGCCGGTGACGGCGACCGGGCCGGTGACGGCGACCGCCGCGACGGCCGCCCGCTCGCGGTCGGCCCAGTCCAGGAGCCGCAGGCCCTCCTGTGCGCCCGCCTTGAACCGGGCCTCGCCGCGCACCCAGAGGCGGAGCAGCGCCGCGTCGGGGTCCGGTCCGGCCGCCGCCTCGCGCAGCTCGACCCCGGGCAGGAGCCTCCGCAGGACGGGAAGGGGACCGGGTCTGCGCGCCGCGGGCTCCACGTCGACGCCGACCGGACCGGGGCCGACGGCCGCCGCCACGAGACCGTCGGCGTGGCTCAGGCTGACGCCGAGCGCGGGCCGGCGGCTCAGGTACGGACGCCCGTGCCCGTACCGCCGGCAGTCGTCGCAGTACTGGTCCGGGCCCGACGCCTCGGGAGGGAGTCCGGTGAACCGGGCGACGCACAGCCGGACGAGGAGGCGGGCCGCGAGGACGTCGTCGCGACGGCTCGGCACCCGTATCCGGTCGAGCCGGCGGCGTTCCCAGGGCGCGAGCAGCCCGTCGTGCAGTGCGGGGTGGTCCAGGACCTCCCGCGTGGTCGCCACGACGGCCAGGGCCGTCACCGGCGGGGCATCACGT
The DNA here is from genome assembly GCF_014648895.1 of Streptomyces tanashiensis. Taxonomy (GTDB): domain Bacteria; phylum Actinomycetota; class Actinomycetes; order Streptomycetales; family Streptomycetaceae; genus Streptomyces; species Streptomyces tanashiensis. The sequence goes on along the minus strand of NZ_BMRZ01000004.1, from coordinate 18,459 downwards.
GGCGGCACTCAGGAAGCGCTCCTGGACGCGGCCGATGGTGCGGAAGTCGTCGATGGTGACCTCCTGGAGGTCGATGGAGCTGCCGGAGAGCTCTTCGAGGAGGTCGATGAACTCCAGGAAGTCCATGGAGTCGATGAGCCGGGCCTCGATGAGGTCCTCGTCGGCGGCGATCGGCCCGTCGAGACCGGGGTTCTTCTCGTGGAGCCACGCGGCGATGGGGTCCATGGGGGTGACGCTCCTTGCTGTGTGTCGTGTGCGGTGGTGCGGGTCCGGACTAGCGGGTGTCGCGCAGCCGGTCGAGGGCCTGTTCGGGGGTGCCGTGGGCGAGGATCATCGCGTGCACCCAGCGCTCGACGCCGAAGGCGACGCAGGCGCTGTACGCGGGGCCCTCGGAGCCCGCGCGGATGTCGAGGCGCTCGCCGAAGAAGTTGCGGTGCCGGTTCACGGAGGCGATCGCCGTGCCGTCGGGGGCGCTGAACTCGTGCTTGACGGGGTCGAGCGCCATCAGCCGGGCGCGGGAGCCGCCCTTGTCGTAGAACGGGTCGTCGGCCACGGCCCGGTTCAGCTCCAGGCCGAGGCGTCCGGCCAGTTCCCGGACGAACTCGGCCCCCTGCTCCAGGTGTTCGAGCGAGCCCTGCTTGGTGCCGAGGTAGAGGACCTCGCGCATGTGGAAGCCCCAGAGGCGGCGCAGCCCGTCGTAGTGGGTCTCGTTGCGGAAGCAGCGGCCGGCCGCGGAGAGCCGCAGTCCGCCCTCGCCGACGTCCCGGCCCTCCAGGGAGAGGAGCAGGCCGTAGCAGGTGGCGGAGGGCAGCAGGTAGCCGGTCGGACGGAGCGGCAGTTCGCCCGGCGACTCCCCCGCCGCGAGGCCGTCGAGCGCGTCGGGGGCGAACCGTCCGGCGGAGACGCCGAGATGCGGGAAGTTGCGGAAGAAGTCGAGGCGCGCGAGGCCCTCGACGGAGAGCAGCGGCGGGCCGACGACCTCGGGGGCGGAGAGGCGCGCGGCCAGGCCGGTGAGCAGCTCGTCGAGGCCGTGCAGCAGGGCGGTACGGACGGGGTCCAGGGTGATGAGGCCGGCACCGGGGCTCTTCAGGCCGCCGTCCGGCAGGACCGTGGTGCTGGGTGTGCTCATGGAAACCGCTCCCTCTGGGCGTGGGCGAACAGTCAGGGCGTGGGGTCCTCGTCGACCGCGGCACGGCGAAGAAGCCGCCTGATGCTCCATCAGGGACCGGACTGCGCATGGGGACCCTAAGCCAGCTCGGCGACGGTTGTCTAGACCAACTCTGCCACCCCGGCGGGGACCTTCGGAGCGATCCCGGGCCCCATAAGGGGCTCAACACGACACATCGAGCGGGCACTTGACAGATGCGTTGGTCTAAACCAATTCTTCTGAACGACGTGGCCGCCTGACCTCCGGCCACCGCCTCTGGAGGGACCCCATGACGACACCCGCCCCGCACCGACCCCCTCGCCTCCCCCATCTGCACCGGGCGGCGTCGGACCGGCCGTACTTCAGCGCGGACGGCGAGTCGTACCTCGCCCAGACCACCCTGCGGGAGCTGAAGAAGTCACGGCCGCTGAGGGTGCTGTCCGAGGAGGACTTCGCCCACTGGCAGACGTACGGCTACGTCGTCGTCCGCGAGGCGATCCCGGCCGAGGCCGCGCGGCGCCTGCTCGACTTCACCTGGGACTTCCAGGGACTCGACCCCGACCGTCCGGACAGCTGGTACGAGGACCGGCCGTTCCGCTCCGAACTGGACCAGCAGCTGCACGTGTACGGCTTCGTGGAGGCGTACCACCACCAGCTCCTCTGGGACAGCCGCCAGGCCCAGCGCGTGTACGACGCCTTCGTGGACGTGTGGGACTGCGAGGAGCTGTGGGTCACCCAGGACCGGCTCAACCTCAACCCGCCCAACGTGCGCAACCGCGACCGCGCCCTGATCGAGCCCACCGACCGGGGCTTCGACATCGAGCTGCACTGGGACATCGACACCACGCTCGGCGTGCCCCCGCAGCGCGTACAGGGCATCATCGCGCTCAACGACACCCGCCCGGAGTCCGGCGGATTCCAGTGCTGCCCGGAGCTCTTCCGGCGGTTCGAGGAGTGGAAGCTCGGCCAGCCGGCCGACCGGGACCCCATCCGCCCCGCCGTGGACCGGACGGAGTTCCCCGTCGTCCGCCCGGACCTGCGCCCCGGCGATCTGCTGATCTGGAACGGTCTCCTCGCCCACGGCGTGGCCCGCAACACCTCGACGGACCAGGTGCGGGCCGTGCAGTACCTGTCGATGATGCCGGCCCTGGAGGAGCACGCGAAGCTTCGGAAGTCCCGGGTCGAGTCCTGGCGGCACCTGCGCACCCCGCGCTGGAACCGCACCCTGGTCGGCGACCCCGTCCTGCACGAGTCCAAGCGCTACCCCACGGCCGCCCTGAACGAGCTCGGCAGCCGTCTCCTCGGGCTCACCTCCTGGAAGGACGCGGGCCGGGCCGCGGACGGGGACACCGGCACGAAGCCGGGCGAGGAGTCGGCGTGCGCCGCGTCTGCCTGACCCTGCCCACCCACCGCGCCTGCCCAGCGACGATCCGGGCGGTCGCGGAGGAAGCCGCCCACGGCGCCCGTCACTTCGGCGTCGAGGTGCACGTGCTGATCCTGGACTCCTCCGACGCCGCCGTCCTCGCCGGACACCGGCGGACGGTGGCCGCGCTGCCGCCGGCGCCCGGCGTGGTCGTCCACCACCTCGACGAGGCCGCCCAGCGGGCCTTCCTGTGCGAGGTGACCGTCCGCTCCGGCGTCGCCGAGCCGGACCGGACGCTCGCCCTGATGCTGCCGTCCCGCCTGTCCTACGGCGCCTGCACCGACCGGGCCTTCCTGTTCGCGGAGGCGCTCGGCTGCGCCTCGGTGCACCGCAGGGACTCCGACAGCCGCTACCAGTACCTCGACGGGGAGCCGGTCTTCCCCCTCCACCACGAGCTCACGGCCCTGGGCCGGCCGGCCGCCGAGGTGGCGGGGCTCGTCTCCCGGAGCAGGCTCGACCCCGCGTACGCGCACCGGCCGGTGGCCCTGGTCGGCGGCTCCTTCGTCGGCGAGATGTCCGTGGACGTCGAGGAGATCCGCCGACTCGACCCGCTCGTCTACGAGGAGGTCATCGGCCTCTCGGTCCCGGACGGCTATCCGGAGATCTGGCGCAGGAACCTGATCGCGGAATCGTTCCGGGGCGCCGGGACCGCCGCCTTCACCGGGGACCTCACCACGCTCACCACCGTCAGCCCCACGCGCGTCGACATGTGCAACGTCTCCCTCGCGCGCGAGGTGTACGCCCGGGTGCCGCTGCCGCCCGCCACCGACACCATCGGGAGCGACTACTTCCTCCTCCACCTGGTCCACGACGCCCGGCTGCCCGGCGTGCTGCACAACCGGCACATCGTCAACTTCCACACGGGTGAGCGGCGTTCCGACAGCGGCTTCCTCGCCTACCAGCTGCGCTTCGCGAAGTTCCTGCTCTCGGCCCCTCACCTGCACTCCGTGTACGCGGGGACGACGGCGGCCGGCGAGGCGCTGCTCGACACCGGGGGCGGGCTCCGCGCCTCCGCCGTCGCCGCCCTCGTCCGCGAGGGCGCTCGCGTCGACCCGCTGGAGAAGGCCGAGCGGCTCGACGTCGTCGACCGCTCCTACCGCAAGCTCGGCGGTCGCTACACCGAGGCCGCCGACTTCCTCGCCGGCCGGCGCGAGCGGCTCATCGACGAAGTCCGTGAGGACATGGAGGAGTTCGCCCTCCTGATCGACGCCTGGGCGGCGCTGGCCGGGGCGAGCGCGGACCACGAGACGTTCCCGGAGGGCGTCGCATGACGAAGACGTACACGGTCACCGTCCACTACGCGGGCGGGGAGCGGCGCCGGGGCCCCGTCACCATGGGCCAGGCCAACATGATCCGCTGCATGCTGCGGGACGAGCCCGAGCACATCAACATCCACGACGTGTGGCCCGTCCCCGAGGGAACCCCCACGGAGTCGGCGATCGACGCGCTGCGCGCCCTGGTGGTGCGGCACGAGGCACTGCGCACGACGTTCCCCCACGCGCCGGGCGAGGCACCCCGCGAGCAGGTCGTGGCGTCCGAGGGCGAGTTCACGGTCACGGTCGTCGACCACGCGGAACTCCCGGCGGACGCCGCCGGATACGCCGACTCCGTGGCCCGCCGGGGCCGCGTCGACCGTTTCCGCCTGGACCGCGACTTCGGACTCCGCGTCTCGCTCGTCGCCGTGGACGGCGCTCCGGTCTTCGTCGCCCTGGCGGCGAGCCACGCCGTGACGGACATCAGCGCCCTGTCCGTCCTGGAGGAGGACTGGCTCGGCCTGCTCGCCGGCCGGACGCTCCCCGCCGTGACGGCCTTCACCCCGCTCGACCTCGCCGCCGAGGAGGCGACCCCGGGCGGGCTCCGGAGGTCCGAGGCGTCGCTGCGGCACTGGGAGCGGATCATCCGCACCGGCCCGCAGGCGATGTTCGCGGAGCCGGGCGCCGTGGGCACCGAGATCGAGGCGGAGCAGCTGACGCTCCGCTCGCGGCGGGGCGCACAGGCGCTCGCCCTCGTCGCCGAGCGCACCGGAGGCCTGCCGTCCACGGTGCTGCTCACGGCCTGGTGCGCGCTCGTGGCCCACCGTACCGGCCAGTCCTCGTGCGTCGCCGCCGTCCCGACCTCCAACCGGTTCCTGCCCCGGCTCGCCCGCTCGGTGAACACCGTGTCCCAGGACGCGCTGCTCTCCCTCGACATGGGGGTGCCGTCCTTCGACGCCCTGCTGCGCAAGGCGTGGGGCGCGGCGCTCAACGCCTACCGGCACAGCCAGTTCGACGCGGTCCGCCTCTGGGACATGATCGACGCCGTCACCCACGAGCGCGGCAGCCGCTTCGCCCGCGACGTCGTCTTCAACGACGTCAGCACCCTCCCGGCGGCCCCGGCCGCGGAAAGCCCGGAACAGCCCGAACCCGACGTGGTCCGGGGGCCGGCGCAGGTCCTGCCGACCCGCGTCCTCACCTTCGTCCACGAGACGGCGCCCGTGCTCCGGCTCGGGATGTGGGTCGATCCCGCGCTGTTCACGCCGGACGAGTCCGAGGGCTTCCTGACCGGTCTGGTGCGGCTCCTGGAGGCGGCCGCGGTCGAGGACGTGCCGCTGGCGGCGCTCACCGAGGTGACGGGCGTCCGGCCGGTCGAGCGCGGCGCGGGCTGGTGCCGGGTGGACGGCTCGTGGGTGTCGCCGCCCGAGGTCGCGGACGTCCTGAGCGGGGCGCTGGGAGGCGTACCCGTGCACGTCGCCGACGATGCCTCGGAAGGGGACGGCCTCACGGCCTTCGTCGCCTGCGGCGGCACCCCGCTCACACCGGCGGAGGCGCACGCGGCGCTGATGGACGCCCTCCCCGGCCGCCCGGGAGTGCTGGCCCCACGCCGGTACGTGATCGTGCGGGACGCGCCGGCGGAGGCGGACCGGACCGGTGCGTGGCTGCGACTGCCGATTCTCAGGGAAGGGGCCGGCCGAGACCGGCGCATGTGACATGACGACGAATGACACGACCGTACAGCGGGAGCGGAACTCCCTTCCCAGCCCGTGGCGTTCCCCGCGCTTCCGGCTGTTCTTCACCGCCCGCAGCACCTCGCTCCTCGCCGACGGCATGCTGATGGTCTCGCTCACGACCGCCGTGCTCGGCGCGGGGTACGGAGCGGCCGGCGTCGGGTACGCGCTGGCCGCGTGGATGGCGCCGATCGTGCTCCTGGTGCTGTTCGGCGGCGTGTTCGCGGACCGGTTCACTCCCCAGGTGATGATGGTCGGCGCCGACGTGGTGCGGATGGTGGCCATGCTGGCGCTCGCGGCCCTCCTCGCCGTCGGCGACATGCGGCTGTGGCACATGATGGCGCTCCTCGCGCTCAGCGGCGCCGCGACCGCCATGTTCCAGCCGGGTCTGGCGAGCCTGGTGCCCCGGGTCGCCGAGGACATCCAGCGGGCCAACGCCCTGCTCCGCATCTCCGAGTCGATCTGCACCCTGCTCGGCCCCGGCCTCTCCGGCCTGCTCGTCGCCTACTGGGACGTCGCCGGGTCCTTCGTGGTCATCGCGGCCTTCTACGCGTGCAGCGCGCTCGGCCTCGCGCCGCTGCGGAAGCTCGGCACCGCCCGGGACGAGAGCGACGAACCGATCCTGCGGCGCCTCGCCACCGGATGGCACGAGTTCCGGTCCCGTTCCTGGCTGTGGGGCGTCATCGCCGTGTGGTCGGTCTACGGCCTGTTCGTCTTCGGCCCGGCCCTCCCGCTCGGCGCGGCGCTGCTCACCGAGCAGCACGGCGCGAGCGGTTACGGCTGGATCGCCTCAGCCGACGGCGCCGGCACGATCGTCGGCGGACTGCTCGGCATGCGGGTCCGGCCGAGCCGCCCGCTCGTCGCGGGCGCGTGCGCCATGTTCTTCTTCTCCCTCAACCCCCTGGCACCCGCCCTCGGGTGGTCGTTCACCCTGACGGCGCTCACCGGTGTGGTGGCCGGCTGCGGGTTCGCCTTCTGGGGCGTCATGTGGGCGACGAGCGTGCAGTCGCACATCCCGCTCGCGGTCCTGAGCCGCGTGTCCGCCTACGACGTCGCCGGATCCATCATGGTCATCCCGCTGGGCCGTGCCCTGTCCGGCCCGGCCGCCGAGAGCGTGGGCGCCGACCGGGTGCTGCTCTTCTCGTCCGTCATGGGCCTCGCGCTGATCGCCGTCATGCTCTCCGTGCCGGCCGTCCGCGCACTGCGCAGGGCACCGGAGGGGGCCGAGGACCGTCTCAGGCAGAGGTGAGCGCCATCGCCAGGGCCACCACCGCGAGCAGCGCGAGGTACGCGCACGCGTGGACGCGGTCCGGTATCCGCGGCGGACGGCGGCGGAGGACCGCGATGACCGGCAGGGCTCCGAGCAGAAGCGCCCCCGCCGCGTACGGATCCACCAGGCCGACCAGGCCGGTGCCGCTCGCCGGGACGGCCGGGGGCGGGGAGCCGGCGAGGGAGACCGCGACGGCCGGGAGCGCGACGGCGAGGGCGAGCGGGTTGGCCAGCGCGGTCGCCACCCGCATGGGATGACCGGCCCGGCGCATCGCGGGGACGGTCATCACGCTGCCGCCGACACCGAGGAAGGCGGCGACCGCGCCGATCGGGGCGCCGGCCGTGGCCGGCAGCGGCCGCGGATCCCGCTCCGGTGCCCTGCCGGTCCGGGTCGCGGGGCGGAGGAAGCCGGGCCGGAGCAGCAGGTCGAGGGCGGTCAGGGCGACGTACGCGACGAACGCCCAGCGGGCCAGGGCGGCCGGGGCGAAGCGGGACGCGTACGCCCCGGCCGCGGCGCCCACCGCCAGCAGGGGCAGCAGCGCGCCGGTGCCGCGCAGGGCGAGGAGCACGGAGCGCGGGGTGACGGCCGTGGCGAAGGCGGCGTTCACGACCATCACCAGGGCGGAGGTGGCGGTGGCCACCGGGAGGGCCGCCGTGCCGAGGGCGGCGTCGGCCCACACCACGACCGGGACCGCCACGAACCCTCCGCCGAAACCGAACAAGACCGTCGTCGCTCCGGTGAGGAGCCCGATCGCCATCAGTGTCACCACGTCCATGGGGTCAAGACCACCAGGTCGCACCCGGTTCCCGCATGCGATGGTCGGCAGGGTTCTTTCGCGTCTCGGCCAGTACGGTGGCCCGGTGAAGAACATCCCGCTGGACGACGTCGACCACCTCGACCGGGCGGTCCTGCCGATCGGCACCGACTATCCGGCCGGGCGGGTCCTGGACTGGCACGAGCACCGGCGGGCGCAGTTCCTCTACGGGGCGACCGGGGTGATGGTCGTCGACACCGCCGACGGCACGTGGACGGTCCCGCCCGAGCGGGCCGTCCTGATCCCGGCCGCCACCCCGCACCGGGTCCGGATGCTGGGCGTGAGCACGCGCAGCCTGTACGTGGAGCCGGGCGCCGTTCCCTGGTGGCCGGCGCGCTGCACGGTCGTGGACGTGCCGCCGCTCCTGCGCGAACTGCTGCTCGCGGCCGTCGAGTTCCCGGCGGACTACAGCCTGTCGGGGCGGGAGGGCGCCCTCGCGACGCTGCTGCTGCACGAGATCGCCGCGCGCTCCCCGCTCCCCTTCCACGTCGGGATCCCCTCCTCCGGGGACCTCGCGGCGCTGTGCCGGGAGTACCTGGCCGCCCCGGACGCGGCTGTCACCAACACCGACTGGGCGGCCAGGACCGCCCTGAGCGAGCGGGCGTTCACCCGGCGCTTCCGCGCGGAGACGGGCGAGAGCCCCGCCGTCTGGCGGTCCCGCGCCCGGCTCCTGGCGGCCGTGCCCCTGCTGCGTACCGCCTCGGTCAGCGCGGTCTCGGGCCGCCTGGGGTACTCCTCCCCGGCCGCGTTCACGGCCGCGTTCACGCGGGCCTTCGGCATGCCGCCGTCCCGGTTCGCGGCGGGCCGGGGCTGACGTCAGCGGGGGTTGTTCGCGTGGGTGAGGGTCTCCCAGGCGACGAAGAGGTTGTTCGTGCCCGCCGGCCGGCCCGCCTCGGTGAACTTCCGGGTGTTCGTCATCGCGTACCCGAGACGGCCGTTCAGCGCGTTGAAACCGACCTCGGTGACGGGTCCCAGGTGGTCCTTGAGGGTGCCGCCGCAGAGCCAGGACGGGACGGGTTCGCCGAGCTCGTACCTGGCCTGGAGGCCGAGGGCGTGGCGCAGCCGGTCGGCGACCTCGGGGTAGAGGTCCTGGCCCTGGATGCGGCTCGTCTCGGCGATGTGCGAGATCGCGGAGAGGCCGTATCCGGTGTGGGTGAGGTCGCGGCAGGTCTCCTGGGTGAGCCCGTCGACGAAGGTGGTCTGCCCCTGCCAGTACCGGACGAGCTCGTCGCGGGTGTCGAGCCCGCTGCCGGGCGCCGCCTTCGGCAGGGCGCCGTCGCTCGCGAGGTAGATGTACGCGGGGACCCGGCCGCGGAACTTGGCGACCGCCTTGTCGTAGGCGGCGCGGTCCTCCAGGAAGACGGCGATGCCGAGGGCCGCCTCGGTCATGCTGAGTTCCCAGTTGCCGTTGGAGTGGGAGCCGTTGGTCACCTCGGGGAGGTAGACGGTGCGGAGCATGGTCTTGAAGCGGTCGACGCGGGCCTGCGGCCAGCCGGTGTAGGTGTACCGGATGATCTCGGCGGCCCGCGGCCAGGAGGAGCCCGCCCAGCCCGTCTGGAGGGGCGCGTTGGAGTTGGTGTGGTCCGTGATCACGCCGGACCAGGCGTCCATGATCTCGATCGCCTTCTCGGCGTACCGGCTGTCCCGGGTGACGTACCAGGCCAGGGAGAGCGTGTACGCGGCGAGGGCGTCCTCGCGCTCGTCGGTGCAGCCGAGGTTGGGGTTCGAGTAGGAGCCGCACTCGACGACCGCCCGGGGCTTGGGGACCCGGGCGAGCGAGGCGTACTTGCTCGCCGTCATCCGGTCGAAGGCGTCCTTCCAGGGCTGCGCCCCGGCGGTGACCTTCTCCCGGGTGAAGTCGAGCTGTCCTCGGGAGACCAGGACGCCGGGGTGGACGAACGCGGCCGGGGCGGCTTCGGCACGGCCGCCTCCGGGGGCGGCCACCAGTGTGGCCAGAAGGCCGGCGAGGAGCAGGGGGGCGGTGAACCATCGAGTCATGGAGTTACCCCTTCTTCATGTATGTGAACGGGCGAGGGTTGTCGAGGGTGGAACCTAAAGGTCTGCACCAGTGGCGTCAAGAAGGCCCGTTCACGCGGAGCCGGCCTCGCAGGCCGGGCGCGAGGCCCGCACACCTACACCCTCTGTTCATGTCCGTGAATCCGCTGGAGAGCGTCACGGTGGCCCGTGTCACGAGGGCGGGTCCGGCTTCCGTACGATTCCCCACGTTGCCACTCATACGTCTGAAGGAGATCCCCATGGCCCAGGTCACGCTGAAGGGCAGCCCCGTGCAGGTCAACGGCGCTCTGCCGGCCCCCGGCAGCCAGGCCCCCGACTTCACGCTCGTCGCCGAGGGACTGGCGGACAAGTCGCTCAAGGACTTCGCCGGTGTGCGCAAGGTCCTCAACATCTTCCCGAGCGTCGACACGCCGACGTGCGCCTCCTCGGTCCGCGCCTTCAACGAGAAGGCCGCGCAGCTGGACAACACGGTCGTCCTCTGCATCTCCGCCGACCTGCCCTTCGCCCAGGCCCGCTTCTGCGGCGCCGAGGGCCTGGAGAACGTCAAGAACCTCTCGACGCTCCGCGGCCGTGAGTTCCACACCAACTACGGCGTGGAGATCGCGGACGGCCCGCTGGCCGGTCTGACCGCCCGCGCCGTCGTCGTCCTCGACGAGAACGACACGGTGCTGCACGCGCAGCTCGTGGGCGAGATCGCCGACGAGCCGGGCTACGACGAGGCGCTCGCCGCCCTGAAGTAGTCGCCGCCGCGGCAGGACACACGGAGGGGCCCTCCACCGACACCGGTGGAGGGCCCCTCTCGCATGCGCTCAGGCGCAGCCCGGGCAGAGCCCCCGGTACGTCACGTCCGCCGCCGACACCGTGAAGCCGAACCGCTCCGCGGGCGGCAGGACGGCGAGCGGATCCCCCGTCGGGTGGACGTCGCGGATGATCCCGCAGTCCGAGCAGACCAGGTGCTGGTGGGGGTGGTGCGCGTTCGGGTCGTAGCGCTTGGCCCGGCCGTCCGTCGACAGCTCGACGACCTCCCCCAGGGCGACCAGCTCGCCCAGGGTGTTGTAGACCGTGGCCCGCGCGATCTCCGGCAGGCGCGTCACCGCGCGCGCGTGGACCTCGTCCGCCGTGAGGTGCACGTGGTCCCCGGCCAGGACCTCGGCGACGACCCGGCGCTGGGACGTCATCCGCCAGCCACGCGCGCGCAGCCGCTCCAGCAGGTCACTCATCTCTCACCCCGTCTTCATCGGCAAACTTGGCGTGGTTCTTGACTTGGACAACGTCCATCGTAGGATCGGTTTCGTAAATGGCCAAGGGACAGGAAGACTCCAGCACGGCGGGAGAAGCACACGTGAGACCCGCGCCAGGCCCGTCCGCCGAACGCACTTCCTGAGCACTGTGATCCGCCAGGTCCGGAAGGATTCCCATGTCTGAGAACCACGAAGCAACCGCCACCGACGCGAAGGCGGAGGGCGCGGGCGGCTGCCCGGTCGCGCACGGGCGCGCCGCCCACCCCACCCAGAGCGGTGGCAACAGTCAGTGGTGGCCGAACCGGCTGAACCTGAAGATCCTCGCCAAGAACCCCGCCGTGGCCAACCCGCTCGGTGAGGGCTTCGACTACGCGCAGGCCTTCGAGAGCCTCGACCTCCCCGCCGTGAAGCGGGACATCGCCGAGGTCCTGACCACCTCGCAGGACTGGTGGCCCGCCGACTTCGGCCACTACGGCCCGTTCATGATCCGGATGGCCTGGCACAGCGCCGGCACCTACCGCATCAGCGACGGCCGCGGCGGCGCCGGCGCCGGCCAGCAGCGCTTCGCGCCGCTGAACAGCTGGCCGGACAACGGCAACCTGGACAAGGCACGCCGTCTGCTCTGGCCGGTGAAGAAGAAGTACGGCCAGAACCTCTCCTGGGCCGACCTCATGATCCTCGCGGGCAACGTCGCCCTGGAGTCGATGGGCTTCGAGACCTTCGGCTTCGCCGGCGGCCGCGCGGACGTGTGGGAGCCCGACGAGGACGTCTACTGGGGCCCGGAGACCACCTGGCTCGGCGACGAGCGCTACACCGGCGACCGCGAGCTGGAGAACCCGCTCGGCGCGGTGCAGATGGGCCTCATCTACGTCAACCCGGAGGGCCCGAACGCCAACCCGGACCCGATCACCGCGGCCCGCGACATCCGCGAGACCTTCCGCCGCATGGCGATGAACGACGAGGAGACCGTCGCCCTCATCGCGGGCGGCCACACCTTCGGCAAGACCCACGGCGCCGGCCCGGCGGACCACGTGGGCGCGGACCCGGAGGCCGCCTCCCTGGAGGAGCAGGGCTTCGGCTGGAAGAGCACCTTCCGCACCGGCAAGGGCCCGGACGCCATCACCAGCGGTCTGGAGGTCACCTGGACCACCACGCCGACCCAGTGGGGCAACGGCTTCTTCAAGAACCTCTTCGAGTACGAGTACGAGCTGACCAAGAGCCCGGCCGGCGCCCACCAGTGGGTCGCCAAGAACGCCGAGGCGATCATCCCGGACGCGTACGACCCGGAGAAGAAGCACCTCCCGACCATGCTCACCACCGACCTGTCGCTGCGCTTCGACCCGGTCTACGAGCAGATCTCGCGCCGCTTCTACGAGAACCCGGCCGAGTTCGCGGACGCCTTCGCCCGCGCCTGGTACAAGCTCACCCACCGCGACATGGGCCCGGTCGTGCGCTACCTCGGCTCCGAGGTCCCGTCCGAGGAGCTCCTCTGGCAGGACCCGCTGCCGGCCCGCACCGGCGAGCTCGTCGACGCCGCGGACATCGCCTCCCTCAAGGAGAAGATCCTCGGCTCGGACCTCACGGTCACCCAGCTGGTCTCGGCCGCCTGGGCCGCCGCCTCCTCCTTCCGCGGCAGCGACAAGCGCGGTGGCGCCAACGGCGGTCGCATCCGCCTGGAGCCGCAGCGCAACTGGGAGGTCAACAACCCGGACGAGCTGGCCCAGGTGCTGCGCGTCCTGGAGGGCGTCAAGGAGTCCTTCGACTCCGCGCAGAGCGGCGGCAAGCAGGTCTCCCTCGCTGACCTGGTCGTCCTCGCGGGCGTCGCCGCGGTCGAGAAGGCGGCCGCCGACGCCGGTCACTCCGTCGAGGTCCCGTTCACGCCGGGCCGTGTGGACGCCGCCCAGGAGCAGACGGACGTCGAGTCCTTCGCCGCCCTGGAGCCGGCCGCGGACGGCTTCCGCAACTTCCTCGGCAAGGGCAACCGCCTCCCCGCCGAGTACCTGCTCATCGACCGGGCGAACCTGCTCACCCTGAGCGCGCCCGAGCTGACGGTCCTCGTCGGCGGTCTGCGCGTCCTCGGCGTCACGCAGCCGCAGTCCTCGCTCGGTGTCCTCACGGAGACGCCGGGCAAGCTGACGAACGACTTCTTCGCCAACCTGCTCGACCTGGGCACGGAGTGGAAGTCCACCTCCGAGGACCAGACCACGTTCGAGGGCCGTGACACGGCCACCGGCGCGGTCAAGTGGACGGGCAGCCGCGCCGACCTCGTCTTCGGCTCCAACAGCGAGCTGCGCGCGCTGGCCGAGGTCTACGCGAGCGACGACGCGAAGGAGAAGTTCGTGAAGGACTTCGTGTCGGCGTGGGACAAGGTGATGAACCTGGACCGGTTCGACATCGCCTGACCGTCACCGTGACACCGGGGCCGGCCCGGGTGGCTTCCACGCCACCCGGGCCGGCCCTCTTCGTGCCGACACCCCTCCCTCGTCTCCTTTCTGACGCCGCATGAGACAACCGACGGGTGTCCCGCACCGTCCTCACGAGACGAGAGGGGCGCCGAGGAGCCGGGAATCCGGCCCCTGCCGGTGCTCCGACGACTCCGATCGTGAGGAAGACCGCTTTGATACGTGTCACACGCGGCGTGACCACCGCCGTGGCGTTACTCGCACTGACGGCGGGGGCACCCTGGCCCGCGTCCGCCCAGCCCTCGCCCGCGTCACCGCAGCCCGGTCCGCCGCCGGCGGCGTCCCCGGAGAGCCGCCTCGGGGAGCTCACCCTCCCCGAGGGCTGGCAGGTCACCGGGAGCGGCGCGGGCAGGCAGCTGGTCTGGACGTCGCCCGAGCGCATACCCGCGGGTGACGCCCGCGTCGAGTTCCACGCCGGCGACCGGCTCCTCGGCCGCCCGCTCCCCCGGCCGGACGGGCGCTCCTTCGCCCTGCCCCTCGGCGACGCACGGCTGACCGAGGGCACGCAGCTGCGGGTGACGGCCGGCGGACGGCGGCTCGACACGCCGGGCCGCGCCGGCGCCGCGAGCGAGCGTCCCCCCGCCCCCGCCGCCGCACCGGAGGCCCCGCTTCCCGCGAACCCGGTCGACCCCGGCGTGCCGGGCCGCTACCGGACCGTCAGCGGCGAGTACGCCCTGAACTCCGTACGCCTGCCCGGCTTCCCGGAGCCCGTCGAGATGCGCGCCACGGTCGTCGGCCCGGCCGGAGCGCCGGGGAAGCGGCCGGTGGCCCTCTTCCTGCACGGCCGCCACGACACCTGCTACACCCCGGGAACGGAGGACGTCCGGTTCACCTGGCCGTGCCCCGCGGGCACCCGGCCGATACCCAGCAAGCAGGGATACCTCCGCGCCCAGCGTCTGCTGGCCTCCCAGGGGTACGTGACGCTGTCCATCGCCGCGAACGGCATCAACGGCCAGGACTGGCAGGCCGAGGACGGCGGCGCCCAGGCCCGCTCCTCCCTGGTCCGGCTGCACCTCGCCCGCTGGGCGGACTGGGCCGCGAACCGGGCCTCCGCCCCGGCGGCCGTACGGAAGACCTCGTCCGCCGACCTCTCGCGGGTCCTCCTCGTCGGCCACTCCCGGGGAGGAGAGGGCGTCAACCGGGCCGCGACCGACAGCCTGAACCCGCCGCCCGCCGCCCAGGACGGCTACCGGGGTCCCGTGCGGTGGAAGATCCGCGGCAACGTCCTGATCGGGCCCACGGTGTTCGGCCAGAACCCGGCCCCCGACGTTCCCTCCACGACGATCCTGCCGGGCTGCGACGGCGACGTGTCCGACCTCCAGGGCCAGATCTACGTCGACGGCACCCGCGGCGTCAGCCGGGGCGCGGCCCTGCACAGCGCGGCCTACGTGATCGGCGCCAACCACAACTTCTTCAACAGCGAGTGGACCCCCGGGCAGGCGAAGGCCCCTGCCATCGACGACTTCTCCTCCGACGACGGGACCGACCCGGTCTGCTCCCCCGGCACGGCGACCCGGCTGACGGCCACCCAGCAGCAGGCGGCCGGCGCCACCTACATCGCGGCGTCCGCCCGGCTGTTCGTCGGGGGCGACGACGCGGTCCGGCCGCTGCTCGACGGCACCGGCCGCCGCGCGCCCTCGGCCGGACCCGCGCGGGTCCTCACCCACGCCGTCGGCGCGCACCGCGCGCCCGCGTTCCTGCCGGGCTCCTCGGTCACCGTCTCCGGCGGCGGCCGGCTGTGCGCCCAGGTCGACCCCGACGCCGCCCGGGCCTGTCTGTCGCCCGAGGAGGGCTGGTCGCCGCACTTCGCCTCCTGGGAGGCGTCTCCCGAGCCCGGCCGCGACGCCGTGGCGATGAAGTGGACGGGCCGGGGAAACCGGGTCGATGTCCGCTCGGCCCGGCCGGTCTCCCTCGCGGGCGCCGGGTCCCTGGCGCTGCGCGTGATCGTCCCGCCCAACAGCTCCGGCACCGAACTGGACGTCGCCGTGACCGACGCCTCGGGCCGCCGTGCGGCCCTGGGCCGTACCCGGGTCGACGGACTGCCGGGCAGCCCGCGCACCGCCGCGTACTGGAGCCGCGAGGTCCGCGTGCCGCTGTCCGCCGCCACTCGGGCGGGCCTGGACCTGAAGCGGATCTCGACCCTCGAACTGACCCCGCGCGGCGGCGCCGGCAGGGCCTGGCTCATGGACGCCTGGGGCTGGCGCCCCGGCACTCCGGCGGTCGCCCCCGCACCCCTCGCGCGCGTCGACGTCGGCCGTCTGACCGTCGCGGAGGGCGACTCCGGGGTCCGGACCTACCGGGTGCCGGTGACGGTCACCGGACAGGGCAGCGGGCAGGTCCGCCTGTTCGTCCCGGCGCCGGACGGCGACACGGTCACGTCCCGCACGGTGACGGTGCGTCCGGGACGCCATGACATCGACGTGCCGGTCCAGGTGCGGGGCAACACGCGCTTCGGCTACGACGTGCGGCACGACGCGTTCGTCAAGGCGGTGCGCGGCACCGTGGTCGGAGCACACCGGGGCGGTGTGACAGCGCGGAACGACGACGCCATGCCCACCGTGCGCCTGACGCCCGTCGCGGACGACGTGACCGAGGGCTCGGCCCTGAACTGGCGGGTGGCGCTCTCCGCGCCGGCCGACGTCGAGATCTCCGGCGGCATCCTCCTCAAGCCGGTGACCGACGGCCCGGAACTGTCCACGGCGGACATCGACCCGGCCTGGCTGGAGGCGCAGTTCGGCGAGGTGCCGACTCCCGCGAGGCCGCTGTCCGGGGTGGTGGAGGGCGGCACCAGCCTGTGGTTCTCCGTCCCCGCCGGGGAGACGAGCACCCAGGTGACCGTGCCCACCGTCCGGGACGGGGTCGCGGAGCCGACGGAATCCCTCCGGGCCGCGCTGTTCACGTACGACGACTCCTGGGAGCCGGTCCCCGGCCCGGAGTTCACGGGCAGGGTGCGGGACGCGGCATGAGCTGACACGCCTGCGTCACACCATGGCGCCATGTGGCACCACCCGGTGCCACATGGCGCCATTTCGCATCACCAGATGCAGCCGCACCCATCTGACACCACGGCCACCCCTGCACATGGCGCGACGTTCTCACAGGTCAGAACAGGTGCACAGAGATATCGCCCCAACGACCCCGCCCGTACGCTTGCGCGTGGCGCCATAGTGATGCCATGATGACGTCATGGACCTCACCCCGTATGTCGACACCCTCCGCCGCGAACTCGCGGTGGCCGCCGAAGCCGGCGGCGAAGAGGCGCGCGAGCTGGCCGAGCGGCTCACCGCCCCCCTGGAGTCGGCGGCCCGGCTGACCATGCTCAACGTGCTCTCCGCCGCGACGGACGAGATCACCCGCGAGCTCGCCCCCGGCTCGGTCGACGTACGGCTCCGGGGCCTCGACCCCGACTTCGTGGTGTCGCTCCCGCCCACCGGCGACAGCGCCCCCGCGGAGCCGGAGGCCGCCGAACCGCTCCCGGCCCCGGCCCTCGTCGAAGGCGACGAGGGAGGCACCGCCCGCGTCAACCTGCGCCTGCCGGCCCACCTGAAGACCCGTGCCGAGGAGGCCGCGGCCCGCGAGGGCCTGTCGGTCAACGCCTGGCTGGTGCGCGCCGTGTCGGCCGCGGTCGGCGGCGGCACCCGACCGCGGACGCCGGAGAAGCCCCAGACCGTCGGACAGAGCATCACCGGCTGGGTGCGCTAGCCACGCCACCGGCCCGCACCACTTCACCCACATCACGTCCCACCTGCGGGGACGACCTGAAGACTCACGAGGACGGGACAGCCATGCCTTCTTTCGACACTCCCGAACCGATCTCGGCCACGGCGCGCGTGGAGGCCGGTTCCATCCAGTTCATCGCGGGCGACCGCGCCGACACCGTCGTCGAGGTGCGGGCGCGCAACCCGAAGAAGGACCTGGATGTGCGGACGGCCGACCAGACCGAGGTCTCGTACGCGGCCGGCGCACTGACCGTCAGGACGCCCAAGTCCAACATGTTCGGCCGCACCGGCGTCGTCGACGTCACGGTCGAACTGCCCGCCGACTCCCGGGTCGAGCTGACCGGCGCCTGGACCCAGGTCCTCGGCGAGGGCCGGCTCGGGGAGGTCCGCGTGAAGACCTCGTCCGGAGACGCCCGCTTCGACACCACCGGCCCGCTGCACCTGACCGCCTCGCACGGCTCCATCACCGTGGACCGGGTCGAGGGCAAGGCCGAGATCACCACCAGCTCCGGCAGCCTGCGCGTCGGCCTCGTGGACGGGCCCGCCGTCCTGAAGAACTCGCACGGCACCACGACCGTCCGCGCCGTGACCGGCGACCTGCGGGTGAGCGGCGCCAACGGCGACATCGAGGTCGGCCGCGCCGAGGCCTCGGTCGTCGCCACCACCGCCCACGGCACCCTGCGCATCGGCGAGGTGGCGAGCGGCGCCGTCCAGCTGGAGACCTCCTACGGAGCGATCGAGGTCGGCATCCGCGAGGGGGTCGCCGCCTGGCTCGACGCCCACTCGACCTCCGGACAGGTGCGCAACGGGCTCACCGCGTCCGAGACCCCCGGGAAGGCCGAGGACACCGTCGAGGTCCGCGCCCGCACCAAGCACGGCAACATCGACATCCGCCGCGCCAAGGCCTGAGCCCCACCCCCTCGGCGGGCCCGCCGTCTCCCCCACCTCCTCGGCCGGCCCGCCCCTCCCCCACCCCCGCAGTCTCCACCCTTCGATCGGAGGACCCCATGCCTTCTTCTGTCATGTCCATGCCTAGCCAGGCGGACGGTCGGCCGTCCCCGGCGGCCGTCTCCGCCGTCGGCCTGCGCAAGTCCTACGGCGACAAGACCGTCCTCGACGGCATCGACCTGACCGTCCCCGAAGGTTCGGTCTTCGCCCTGCTCGGTCCGAACGGCGCGGGCAAGACGACCGCGGTGAAGATCCTGTCGACGCTCATCACCGCGGACGCCGGCGAGGTCCGGGTGGCGGGCCACGACCTGGCCGCCACACCGCAGGCGGTGCGTGCCGCGATCGGGGTCACGGGCCAGTTCTCGGCCGTCGACGGGCTGATCACGGGCGAGGAGAACATGCTGCTGATGGCGGACCTGAACCACCTGTCCAAGAA
>NZ_BMRZ01000003.1 GCF_014648895.1 Streptomyces tanashiensis | reverse complement strand
TGTTTACCCGTAATCGGGTCAGACACTCGCGTTGAGCGGGACAGACAGGCCGGAATATGACCCGCTGTCCACAGCGTCCTCGCTGTAGTGTGCCACCCCGAGGGGTGGACTTTTTCAAAGGAACCTCGACCATCCGAAGATGGGCGGGGTATCAACTAATCTGGCGTTGATTTTTGGCACGCTGTTGAGTTCTCAAGGTGCGGACGCTTCCTTCGTTCCTGTTTCCAGGCCCTCCGGGCGCTTCCTTCGTTCCTGTTTCCAGGCCCTCCGGGCGCTTCCTTCGTTTCCGACTCTATCAGATCTTTCCGATCCGATTTCCTCGGTGCTTTCCGGTCCCATTCGCTTTCGCTCCGGGCCCTTCCGGCGTGTCCACTACGTTAGCTGATTTCTTCGGCGACTCATAATCGAGTCAATCGAATTCGAATTCAGGCACGCCGAAATAAGCCCCTGCTGGGGTGTCATCTCGAGTAGTGGGTGGCCGCTACGGGGTGCTTGAACAAGCAGACCGTTTCCAGCGGCTCGGGCTACGTTACGAGGTCGGGCGGCCCGAGTCAAGGCGGCGCTTCCTGGGGGTGTGGGCGCGGTACGGGCTCACCGTCGGGTCCTCGGTGATCCAGAAGCGCCAGGGGTGCGGGGCCCCGTCGCCGCCGACGCCCGTGCGGGGGCCGCTGCTGATGCGGTCCGGGGCTGGGGGCGTGCCGGTGAGGAGGGTGAGCGGTCCGTCCTGGCCTGCGCAGGTGTCCGTGCCGTTCAGGGAGAGGGCGATGTCGAGGGCGGTGGCCAGGCGGGCCGGGCCCTTCGCCAGCTCGTGGTCGGAGCGGGCCGAGCGGCGGCGGGGGCGGGCCTGGTCCGCGCCCTCGACGATTTCACCCGCACGGAGCAGGACACCGCTCGCGTGGCCCTCGGGGCCGCACACCAGGTTGAGGCAGTGCCACATGCCGTAGGTGAAGTAGACGTATGCGTGTCCGGGGGGTCCGAACATGACCGCGTTGCGTGCGGTGCGGCCTCTGAAGGCGTGCGAGCCGGGGTCGATCGCGCCGGCGTACGCCTCCACCTCCGTGAGGCGCAGTTCCATCCGGCCTTCGGCCGTGTTGCGGACGAGCGTGCGGCCCAGGAGGTCGGGCGCCACGTCCAGGACGGGGCGGTCGAAGAAGGCCCGCGGGAGCGGCGTACGGTCGGGGCTCTCGCTCATGCCGTCCGAGCGTAGTGGGGAACCGGCTACGGTCGTCGCGCGTATGTAGGGGTCAGGACGCTAGAAGGAGTGGAAGTCATGGGATTCAAGAAGCTGCTCGCGAGCCTGGGTGCCGGTGGGGCCACCGTGGAGACGGTGCTCACCGAGGAGAACGTCGTCCCGGGTGGGGTCGTCCAGGGCGAGGTGCGGATCCAGGGCGGCAGCGTCGACCAGCAGATCGAGGGGCTCTCCGTCGGACTGCAGGCGCGCGTCGAGGTCGAGGGCGGTGACCAGGAGCACAAGCAGGACATCGAGTTCGTGAAGGTGCGTCTGGGCGGGGCCTTCGAGGTCAAGGCCGGCGCCGTGCACGTGGTGCCGTTCGGTCTGGAGATCCCGTGGGAGACGCCGGTCACCTCGGTCGCCGGTCAGCAGCTGCGTGGGATGAACATCGGTGTGACCACCGAGCTGGAGATCGCCCGGGCGGTGGACTCCGGTGACCTGGACCCGATCAACGTGCACCCGCTGCCGGCGCAGCAGGCGATCCTGGACGCCTTCATCCAGCTGGGCTTCCGTTTCAAGAGCGCGGACATGGAGCGCGGGCACATCCGGGGGACGCGGCAGAAGCTGCCCTTCTACCAGGAGATCGAGTTCTTCGCGCCGCAGCAGTACCGGGGTCTGAACCAGGTCGAGGTCAGCTTCGTCGCGGACGACCGTGAGATGGACGTCGTCCTGGAGATGGACAAGAAGCCGGGTCTGTTCGGCGAGGGCAGCGACTCCTTCCGCGCGTTCAAGGTGGGGCTGGACGACTTCCACGCCACCGACTGGGCGGCGTACCTGAACCAGTGGCTCGCCGAGGTCGGCGGCCGTCGCAACTGGCTCTAGGCTCGGCAGCGTCAGCGTTGACGGACGATTCGGAGGTACTCGACGTGTCCGAGGGCAAGAGGGCGCCGCTCCCCCACGACTTCCATCCGCCGGTGGCGGCGTTCACCGTGGTGAGCGACGACGTCGCGCCGGGTGGGGTCCTGAAGGACGCTCAGGTGTACGCGAAGGGGAACACCTCGCCGCGGCTGAGCTGGGAGGGGTTCCCGGCGGGGACGAAGAGCTTCGCCGTGACCTGCTTCGACCCGGACGCTCCGACGGGCAGCGGGTTCTGGCACTGGGTGCTGTTCGACATCCCGGCGTCGGTGACGGAGCTGGCGGAGGGTGCCGGGTCCGGGTCGTTCGAGGGGCTGCCGGCCGGTGCCGTGCACGCGCGGAACGACTACGGCTCGAAGGACTTCGGCGGCGCGGCTCCCCCGGCGGGGGAGTCGCACCGGTACGTCTTCACGGTGTACGCGGTGGACCAGGAGAAGCTCGGTCCGGACGCCGACACGTCGCCGGCGGCCGTCGGGTTCAATCTGCGGTTCCACACGCTCGGCCGTGCCCAGTTGGTCGGTGAGTACGCGGCTCCTGCGGCGGTCTGATCGTTCGTTTGTTGTTTGCCCGCTTCTGGTCTTGGAGAGATCAGAAGCGGGCATCTTTTGTTGCGCAGGAAAATTGCGTTGTCCGACCCGGCCGGCCCGGCCATCGTTGATCCAAGCCCGAAGTCCCCTTCCGGGGCTGGGGCCGGCACACGGGAGGTGGGCAACATGCGGGACACGCTGGTACTCAACGCGAGCTTCGAGCCGCTTTCGACGGTCACACTCAACCGTGCGGTGGTGCTTGTCCTGCAGGACAAGGCCGTCGTCGAGCAGGCCCATCCGGAGCTGAGGGTGCGAGGTGCCGCCGTCGATCTCCCGGTGCCGCGGGTGATCAGGCTCTGCCGGTACGTACGGGTGCCGTTCCGAAGACAGGCCCCGTGGTCGAGGCGGGGGGTGCTGGTCCGGGACCAGCACCGGTGCGCGTACTGCGGGCGGCGGGCGACGACGGTCGACCATGTCGTGCCACGGGCCCAGGGTGGTGGGGACAGCTGGCTGAACACGGTCGCTTCCTGTGCCGAGGACAACCACCGCAAGGCCGACCGGACGCCGGAGCAGGCGGGGATGCCGCTGCTGCACCAGCCGTTCGAGCCGACCCCGGCGGACGCGATGCTGCTCGCGATGCGGGCGAGCGAGCGGTCCGAGCTGCCGGAGTGGCTGGCCAACTCGGCCGCGTAGACGCGTGATCCGCAGCTGTGCGGAAGGGCCCGTCTCCCCCGGTGGGGAGACGGGCCCTTCCGTTCACGGGCTCAGCCGAGGGTGAGCTGGAGGATCGCCACGATGCCGACCGCGATGATCACTCCGCGCAGGACCGCGGGGGGCAGTCGGCGGCCGACCTTGGCGCCGAGCTGACCGCCGAGGGTGGAGCCGACGGCGATGAGGAGGACGGCCGTCCAGTCGAAGTCGGCGACGAAGAGGAAGAAGACGGCGGCGACTCCGTTGACCAGGGCGCCGAGGACGTTCTTGACGGCGTTGATGCGCTGCAGGTCGTCGTGGAGCAGCAGGCCCATGAGGGAGAGGTAGAGGACTCCCTGGGCGGCGCCGAAGTATCCGCCGTACATGCTGGCGAAGAAGAGGCCGCCGAGGAGGACGGGGCCGCCGTCGGGGTGGGCCTCGGTGCCGGTCTGTTCGCGGCGGCGCTTCACGGCGGCGGCGATGCGGGGCTGGAAGAGGACCAGGACGAGCGCGAGGCCGATGAGGACGGGGACGATCGCGTCGAAGGCCTGGGACGGAAGGGCCAGGAGCAGGATGGCGCCGATGAGGCCGCCGAGGAGGGCGACGGCGCCGAGTCGCAGGACGCGGTTCTTCTGGCCCTTGAGCTCGCGGCGGTAGCCGATGGCCCCGCTGATCGAACCGGGGACGAGACCGAGGGCGTTGGAGACGTTCGCGGTGATCGGGGGGAGTCCGGTCGCGAGGAGGACCGGGAACGTGATCAGCGTTCCCGAACCGACGATGGTGTTGATGGTGCCGGCGCCGATGCCGGCGGCGAAGACTGCCAGGGCTTCCCAGATGGACAACGCCATCTCCTTACATGGTCAGTGAGTCGCCTCCCCGCCCTGGCGTCGCCGGGGTCGAGGGGCTCGCACCGATCATGCACGAGGATTACGTGTACGTGTCAGTCAACCGTCGGTTCGTCTCGCCGTGCGGACGGCACGTCGCCCTTGACGTTGAAGCCGGGGACGCCGCCGCCCGCGTTGCCGAGGGCTCCGGAGAGGCCCTTGAGGGCGTCGCCGATCTCGCTGGGCACGATCCAGAGCTTGTTCGCGTCGCCCTCGGCGATCTTCGGGAGCATCTGGAGGTACTGGTACGAGAGGAGCTTCTGGTCCGGGTCGCCGGCGTGGATGGCCTCGAAGACCGTGCGGACGGCCTGGGCCTCGCCCTCGGCGCGCAGCGCGGCGGCCTTGGACTCACCCTCCGCGCGGAGGATCGCGGACTGCTTCTCACCCTCGGCGGTGAGGATGGCCGACTGGCGGGTGCCCTCGGCGGTCAGGATCGCGGCGCGCTTGTCGCGCTCGGCGCGCATCTGCTTCTCCATCGAGTCCTGGATGGAGGTCGGCGGCTCGATGGCCTTGAGCTCGACGCGGTTGACGCGGATGCCCCACTTGCCGGTGGCCTCGTCGAGGACGCCGCGCAGAGCCGCGTTGATCTCCTCGCGGGAGGTGAGGGTCCGCTCCAGGTCCATGCCGCCGATGATGTTGCGCAGGGTGGTGACGGTGAGCTGCTCGATCGCCTGGATGTAGCTGGCGACCTCGTAGGTCGCGGCGCGGGCGTCGGTCACCTGGTAGTAGATGACCGTGTCGATGTTGACGACCAGGTTGTCCTGGGTGATCACCGGCTGCGGCGGGAACGGGACGACCTGCTCACGGAGGTCGATCCTGTTGCGGATCGAGTCGATGAACGGGACGACGATGTTCAGTCCGGCGTTGAGTGTGCGGGTGTAGCGGCCGAAGCGCTCCACGATCGCCGCACTCGCCTGCGGGATGACCTGGATCGTCTTGATCAGGGCGATGAAGACGAGCACCACCAGAATGATCAGGACGATGATGACTGCTGACATCGTGTTCCCCGTGCCCTTCGCTGCCGGTTGTCTGCCGGGTTTCTTCAGATGATCCAGTTTCCCAGATGACGGAGCGTCATGGGTGAGGTTCGGTCACATGACCACGGCGGTCGCCCCGTCGATGTCCACGACGTCGACCTGTTCGCCCGGTTCGAAGGTCTGGCCGATGTCGAGCGTGCGGGCGGACCAGACCTCGCCGGCGAGCTTGATGCGGCCTCCGCTGCCGTCGACCCGTTCCAGGACGACGGCCTGACGGCCCTTCAGGGCGTCGACGCCGGTGGCGAGTCCGGGTCTGCCGTCGCGGTGGCGGGCGGCGATCGGGCGCACCACCGCGACGAGTGCCACGGAGACGACGACGAAGACGAGCACCTGGGGGACGACGCCGAAGCCGAGGGCGGCGGTCACCGCCCCGGCGACCGCTCCGACGGAGAACATGCCGAACTCCGGCATCGCGGTCAGGACCAGCGGAATGCCGAGCCCCACCGCGCCGATCAGCCACCAGACCCACGCGTCGATGTCCACGTGGTCATGGTAGGGCGGTGGGGTCCTTCCGGGACAGGGCGCGGGCGGCTGTGCGGGTCGCCGGTGCCCCGGCCGGTCACTTCAGGGGCAGGCCGTGCGCGGTCCAGCGGTCGCCGACGCGCTCGACGACGAGCGGCAGGCCGAAGCAGTGCGAGAGGTTGCGGGAGGTGAGCTCGGTCTCCACGGGGCCCGCGGCGAGGACCTTGCCCTGGCGGATCATCAGGACGTGGGTGAAGCCGGGGGCGATCTCCTCGACATGGTGGGTGACCATGATCATGGAGGGGGCGTACGGGTCGCGGGCGAGGCGGCCGAGACGGCGGACCAGGTCCTCGCGGCCGCCGAGGTCGAGGCCGGCGGCGGGCTCGTCGAGGAGGAGGAGCTCGGGGTCGGTCATCATCGCGCGGGCGATCAGGGTGCGCTTGCGCTCGCCCTCGGAGAGGGTGCCGAACTTCCGGTCCAGGTAGTCGTTCATGCCGAGCCGGTCGAGGAAGGCCTTGGCGCGCTCCTCGTCGACCGGGTCGTAGTCCTCGTGCCAGGTGGCGGTCATGCCGTACGCGGCGGTGAGGACGGTCTGCAGGACGGTCTGGCGCTTGGGGAGCTTCTCCGCCATGGCGATGCCGGCCATGCCGATGCGGGGGCGGAGCTCGAAGACGTCCGTGCCGACGCCGCCCAGCTGTTCGCCCAGGATGTGGGCGGTGCCCTTGGTGGGGAAGAGGTAACTGGAGGCGATGTTCAGAAGGGTGGTCTTGCCGGCGCCGTTGGGTCCGAGGATCACCCAGCGCTCGCCCTCCTTGACCGACCAGGAGACCTCGTCCACCAGAGCCCGTCCGTCGCGGACCACGGATACGTCCACCAGCTCCAGTACATCGCTCATGAGCGCGTTGTCTCCCCTTGCGGTCGAGTCTTGTCGTCGCCTTGCGCCGATGGGCGCGGCGTCCAGGGGAAAACCTACGTTATCGACGGAGCGGACCGGTCCGTAGGGCTTCCTTTGAGTCCTTAGTCTGGGGGGATGCTTGCGGAACCACGTTCAGGACGTCTGGCCGCCTGGGGCAATGCCCTGCTGGCCGGGGCGGTGTCGCCCGACGAGGCGGCGACGGCGATTGTCGGGGAGGACGCGGTGCACCGCGTCGAGGGGCTGCCGGGTGAGGCGGGGCCGGTGGGGCTGACGCTCGCGCTGGGCCGGCTGCGGCGTCTCGGGGTGACCGGGTGGCGGGTCGCGCTGCCGGCGCCGGGGCATCCGCTGGGGCTGAGCGGTCCGCCGGACTTCAACGCGCGCGCGTTGGAGGCGGAGGAGGCGGTGGTGGGCTTCGGCGCGCCGTACGGTCTCGTGCCGGAGGTCACGGAGGCGGGGCCGGCGGGCGATGTGCACGTCTCGGTGGCCTGGCACTGCCTGGCGGTACGGGAGGCTCCGCCCGCGGATGTGCCGTCCCTCGGTGAGGCGGAGCGTGAGCTGGCGGAGGCGCTGCGGGACGCGACGACGGTGCTGACCCGGCTGGACGTGGCGGCCTCGGGCCCCGCGGCGGACGCGGCGCGCGAGGCCTACCGGGCGCGGGCGGAGGTCGGACGCGAGGTGCTGGCCCCGGGCTATCCGCCGCGTGCGGTGCGGGTCCTGGAACTGGCGCAGCGGATCGGCCTGCTCGTGGACCTGGCGTACGACCACGGTCACGGGGGTGCGGTGAGCGCCTCGGAGATGGCGGCGCGGGGGGAGGCGCTGCGGCCGGTGGAACGGGTGGCCAGGCGGGCGCAGGTCGCCGCGTACAACGCGTACGTCGAGGAGAGGGAACGGGACCGGGGGTTCTGAGACCCGCGCCCTCCGGCCCGGCGGACGGAGTCCGACGCAGCGGCCCGAAGCCCGCGAGGCGCCCCGGCGCCGAGCGGCGCGAGAGCCGCGTCAGGAAAGGGGCTGGCGGCGCGGGGGGAGGCGCTGCGGCCGGTGGAACGGGTGGCCAGGCGGGCGCAGGTCGCCGCGTACAACGCGTACGTCGAGGAGAGGGAACGGGACCGGGGGTTCTGAGGCCCGGCCACGGCAAACCCCCGGGCCCGGGGGGATCGTCCGGGGCCGGGGGTTCGTGGGGGGGGTCAGCCGTTGTAGGCGCCGTTGCCGAAGGCCGGGTTGAGCAGGCCGATCACGTTGACCGTGTTGCCGGAGACGTTCACGGGGACGTGGACCGGGACCTGCACCAGGTTGCCGGACGCGACGCCCGGCGAGTGGAGGGCCTGCCCGTCGGCGTCCGCGTTCGCGGAGGCGACACCCGCACCGGCGGCGACGATGCCACCGGCGACCATGGTGAGGGCAGCGGCCTTCTTGAGGTTCTTCACTTGGTACATCCTCCTGGTCAATCGCTGCGGCAGGTCCGCCGCAGCACGCCATGGAGAACGCCGCACCCCCCGTCGGGTTGCGCCGAACGGGGGACATACACACGACGGTATGAAGGACTGAACGGTCGTGCGCCCGGCGCGCGAGGGGGGCGCGTCAGTTGGTGAGGCCGTGCCGTACCGCCCAGAGCGCCGCCTGGGTGCGGTCCGCGAGGTCGAGCTTCATCAGGATGTTCGAGACGTGGGTCTTGACCGTCTTCTCGGAGAGGACGAGCGCGCGGGCGATCTCCCGGTTGGACCGGCCGTCCGCGATCAGGCCGAGGACCTCGCGCTCCCGCTCCGTGAGCGTCGAGCCCCGCCCCGTGCCCCCGTGGGAGTCCTCCTGGGCGAGGAGCGCGCCCGCGACCTCGGGCTGGAGCAGGACGTGCCCCGCGTGGACGGAGCGGATCGCGCCGGCCAGGGCGTCGGGGTCGATGTCCTTGTAGACGTATCCGGAGGCGCCGGCGCGGAGCGCGGGGACGACCGTCCGCTGCTCGGTGAAGCTGGTGACGATGAGGACCCTCGCGGGGTTGGCGAGCTCGCGGAGCCGCTTGAGCGCCTCGATGCCGTCCGTGCCCGGCATCTTCACGTCCATGAGGACCACGTCGGGGCGGAGCTCCTCGGCCCGGGCGACGCCCTCGGCACCGTCGGAGGCCTCCCCCACGACCTCTATGTCGTCCTGCACTTCCAGGAAGGTGCGCAGGCCTCGGCGGACGACCTGGTGGTCGTCGACCAGCAGGACACGGATCGGCTTGTCAGCCACCGGGAACCTCCATCTGGATCGTGGTGCCCTCGCCCGGGACCGAGGTCACGGTGAGCCGGCCGCCGACGCCGCCCGCCCGGTCCCGCATGGAGACCAGGCCGAGGTGGCGTCCGGCGCTGCGGACCGTCCGCGGGTCGAATCCCTTGCCGTCGTCGGTGACGGTGAGCCGCGCGCCCTGGCCGCTGCGGGTGAGGGAGACCTCGACCAGCTCGGCGTCCGCGTGCCGCAGGGCGTTGTGCAGGGCCTCCTGCGCGACCCGGAGGACGGCCTCCTCCTGGGCGGCCGGCAGGGCCCGGGTCCCCGGGCTCTCGAAGGTGACCCGGGCGGAGTGGGCGCGGTCGAGGACCTGGATCTGGGTGCGGAGCGTGTGGACGAGGCCGTCCTCGTCGAGGGCGGCGGGCCGGAGCTCGACGACGGCGGCGCGCAGCTCGTCGGCGGCCTCGGCGGCGAGCGCGGCGACCTGCTGGAGCTCGCCCTTGGCCCGGGCCGGGTCGCGGTCGACGAGGGCGGCGGCGGCCTGCGCGGTCAGCCGCAGCGAGAAGAGCTTCTGGCTGACGGCGTCGTGGAGCTCGTGGGCGAGGCGGGAGCGTTCCTCGGCGATGGTGAGCTCACGGCTGCGCTCGTACAGGCGCGCGTTGGTGAGGGCGATCGCCGCGTGCTGGGCGAGGATCGCGAGGAGTGCCTCGTCCTCGGCGGTGAAGCCGCAGCCTCCGTCGGGCCTGGGGCAGCGCTTGTTGGCGAGGAAGAGGGCTCCGAGGATCTCGTCGCCGTCCCGGACGGGCAGGCCGAGGAAGTCGGACATCTCGGGGTGGGCGTCCGGCCAGCCCTCGAAGCGGGGGTCCTGGCGGACGTCGGCGAGCCGCTCGGGCTCGGCCTTGTGGAGCATCGAGGCGAGGATGCCGTGCTGCCGGGGCAGGGGGCCGATCGCCTTCCACTGCTCGTCGCTGACGCCGTCGACCACGAACTGGGCGAAGCCGCCGTGGTCGTCGGGGACGCCCAGGGCCGCGTACTCGGCGTCGAGCAGCTCACGCGCGGAGGCCACGATCGTCTTGAGGACGTCGCGGACCTCCAGGTGGCGGCTCATCGCCAGCAGGGCGGTGCTCACGGCGGCGAGGCCGGAGCTCGGTCGATGGCTCATGTGTTCACGGTACCGGCGGGGTGTGACGGTCCGTATCCGCCTGGGGACGAGGGCGGGGCGGGTCCCGGGACCTAGGTCGAAGTGCCCTGGGCGGTCCGGGCCCGGGGACGAGGCGGTGGGCGGGGCCGCGGCCGGAGGCTTGAGCCATCCGAGAGGGAGAGGGGATGGACGTCATGGCTGTCGCGATCGTCACGGGGGCGTCGAGGGGTCTGGGGCGGGCGCTGGCCTCGGCGCTGGCCGGGCGGGGCTGGGACCTGGTGCTCGACGCCCGTACGGCGGACGGGTTGGAGGAGAGCGCGGAGGCGGCACGTGCGCGGGGCGCACGGGTGGTGGCGCGGGCCGGGGACGTGACGGACGCGGCGCACCGGCGGGAGCTCGTGGCGGCGGCGCGGGAGCTCGGCGGGCTCGATCTGCTGGTGAACAACGCGGCGATCCTGGGCGTGGAGCCGCTGGTGCCGCTCGGCGATCAGCCGCTGGACGGTTTCCGGGCCGCTCTGGAGGTCAACGTGGTGGCGCCGCTGGGGCTGCTGCAGGAGGCGCTGCCGCTGCTGCGCGCGGCGCCCGCCGGTGCGGTGATCGGTCTGAGTTCGGACGCGGCCGTGACGGCGTACCGGACCTGGGGCGGGTACGGGGCGACGAAGGCCGCGCTCGACCTGATGTCGGGGGTCCTGGCGGTGGAGGAGCCGGGGCTGCGGGTCTGGTGGGTGGACCCGGGCAGTATGCGGACGGACATGCTGGCCGCCGCGGAGCCCGGCGAGGACCTGTCGGGGACGCCCGCTCCGGCCGAGGTCGTCCCCGCCTTCCTGCGGCTGCTCGACGAGCGGCCTGCGAGCGGGCGGTACACGGCGCCGGAACTGGCGGAGGCGGTCCGGTGAGCGTGCTGTCCGACGGGCTGGAGGAGCTGAGGGTCCCGGCCGAGCTGTCGGCGCGGGTGCCGGCCGAGCAGCGGGGGCCCGGGCGGGGCCGGGACGACGTGCGGCTGCTCGTGTCGCGGGGCGAGGCGGTGTCGCACCACGCCTTCCGGGAGCTGCCCGCGCTGCTGCGGGCCGGGGACGTGCTCGTCGTCAACACGTCGACGACGCTGGCGGCGGCCGTGGACGGGCGGCTGGGGGCGGAGCCCGGCGGTGAGCCGGTGGTGGTGCACTTCTCGACCCGCGGGGACGACGGGCGGTGGGCCGTGGAGCTGCGGGCGCCGGACGGGTCGGGCACTACGCGCCCGCGTGGGGGCGGTCCGGCGGGGGCGGTGGTCCGGCTGCCGGGAGGGGCGCGGCTGGTGCTCGTGGTGCCGCTGGTGCCCGGGAGCGGGCGGCTGTGGTGGGCGCGGGTGGACGCGGACGTGCCGGGGCTCCTCGGGCGGTACGGGCGGGCCATCCGGTACGGGTACACGGAGCGGGACCAGCCCCTGTCGGCGTACCGGACGGTCTTCGCGCGCCCCTCCCCCGACGGGGCGGGTTCGGCGGAGATGCCGAGCGCGGGGCGGCCCTTCACGGCCCGGCTGGTGGCGGAGCTGGTGGACCGGGGCGTGCGGATCGCTCCGCTCTCCCTTCATACGGGGGTGGCGTCGGCGGAGGCGCACGAGCCGCCGTACCCGGAGCGCTTCGAGGTCCCGGCGGCGACGGCCGCCCTGGTGAACGCGGCCCGCGCCGAGGGCGGCCGGATCATCGCGGTGGGTACGACGGTGGTCCGGGCGCTGGAATCGGCGGCGGCCGGGCCGTCCCGGCGGACGGAGGCCGGCGCGGCGGCCTCGGCGGAAGGGGTCGAGGGGCCGGTGCGTGCCCGCGCCGGCTGGACCGGTCTGGTGGTGACGCCCGCGCGGGGGGTACGGGTGGTGGACGGGCTGCTCACCGGGCTGCACGAGCCGGAGGCCTCCCACCTGCTGATGCTGGAGGCGGTCGCGGGGCGGCCGGCGCTGCGGAGCGCGTACGCCGCCGCGGTGAGGGAGCGCTACCTCTGGCACGAGTTCGGCGACGTCCATCTCCTCCTTCCGGAGGAGGAGCCTCACCGTGCGCATTGCTCACGCAACGCCTGGTGAGTTCGTTACGGGCCCGATGTGAGGCCGCGCATAGGACGCACGTCACTTACGAAGCCCCCTAGTGGATACCAGATGCCCGATTTGGGCGGAGGAAATAGGCCACAGGGGGCTTTGTGTGGCCCGTGCACAGGCCCCTGATCCACTACCCGGGATCGTACGTCACACCTTTGCCACGGGATTTTGCTGCCGCTAAGAATTGCCCCCGTCGCCGCCGAGCAGGCGCAGCGCCGCCCCGGCCGAGCGACCCCCAGCGATTCGAAGAGGTAGTCCTGCATGTCTGCGAACACCCCTGGCCACAGTCGTGGTCTGAAGAAGACCCACAAGGCCACGATCGCCGGCGTCGCCGCTCTGGGCGCCGCAGCCCTCACCCTCTCCCTCGTGTCCGGCAACGGCAGCACCGAGACCGAGCCGCAGGCTCTCTCCGGCACCCAGCAGGTCGCCTGGTCGTACGACGCGAGCAGCCCGCAGGCGAAGGCGCTGGCGGCCGGCATCGAAGCCCAGCAGTCCACCATCGGCCTGAAGGCCAAGCAGGAGGCCGAGGCGAAGGCCAAGGCCGACGCGAAGGCCAAGGCCGCCGCCAAGGCGAAGGCCGACGCGAAGGCCAAGGCGGCCGCCAAGGCCAAGGCCGAGGCGAAGGCGAAGGCCGCCGCGAAGGCCAAGGTCGCCGCGAAGAAGCGCGCCGCGGAGAAGGCAGCCGCGAGCCGTTCCGTCGCCCGCACGCCGGTCTTCGCGAACAACCTCGACGGCTGGATCCGCGAGGCGCTCTACATCATGGACAAGCACGACATCCCGGGCACGTACAACGGCCTGCACAAGAACATCATGCGCGAGTCCAGCGGCAACCCGTACGCCATCAACAACTGGGACATCAACGCCATCAACGGCGTCCCGTCCAAGGGCCTGCTCCAGGTGATCTACCCGACCTTCAAGGCGTACCACGTGCCCGGCACCAAGTTCGACCAGTACGACCCGGTCGCCAACATCGTCGCCGCCGCCAACTACGCGGCCGACCGCTACGGCTCGATCGACAACGTCAACAGCGCCTACTGATCACCGGGCCGCTGTACGCCGAAGGGCGGCACCCCCGTGCGGGGTGCCGCCCTCGGGCGTACGGCCTCGGTCGTTACTTGCGCATGACCTCGGGCTCGTGGCGGCGCAGCAGCCGCGCCACGAGGACGCAGCAGACCGCGGCCATGAACAGCTGGATGCCGAGGTCGAGGCTCCACTGGCCGACCGTGTGCTCCCACAGCGGGTCGGTGTTCGTGGGGTCCTTGTGGTCCCACGGCGGCATCAGGTGCGCCAGGTCCAGGGTGGTGCCGGCGCCGGCGATGCCCCAGCGGGACGGCATGAGCCAGGCGAACTGCTCCAGGCCGGGCGAGCCGTACACCTGGAAGAGGATGCCGGTGAACACGACCTGGATGATCGCGAACATGACGAGCAGCGGCATGGTCTTCTCGGCGGTCTTCACCAGCGCGGAGATGACCAGGCCGACCATCATCGAGGTCAGGCCCAGTGCGATCACCTGGATGCACAGCTCGACGGCCGGCGGCATGAACAGGCCCTCTTCGGGCAGCGCGCGCGTGGAGAAGCCGATGCCGCAGATGATCACGCCCTGGAAGGCCGTGATCACGCCGAGGACGATCACCTTGGACATCAGGTACGCGGAGCGGGACAGGCCGACGGCGCGTTCCCGCTCGTAGATGACCCGTTCCTTGATCAGCTCTCGGACGGAGTTGGCCGCGCCGGAGAAGCACATGCCGACCGCGAGGATCAGCATGATCGTGCCGGCGTCGCCGTTGAAGCGGGACGGCGGCGTGGGCTTCCCGAGGCCGAAGTCGGCCGGGATGACGACGGACACCGCGCCGAGGACGGCCGGCAGGATCACCATCAGGGCCATGAAGCCCTTGTCGGAGGCGATCACCGACACGTAACGGCGGATCAGGGTCCACAGCTGCGAGCCCCAGCCCTGCGGCTTCGGCGGCCTGGCCATCGCCTGCTGCGGCATCTGGACGGGCTGCGCGGCGACGGCGTCGATGTCCGCGGCGTACATCTGGTAGTGCTGCGAGCCCTTCCAGCGGCCCGCCCAGTCGTAGTCGCGGTAGTTCTCGAAGGCGGAGAAGACGTCGGCCCAGGTGGAGTAGCCGAAGAAGTTCAGCGCCTCCTCCGGCGGGCCGAAGTACGCCACGGAGCCGCCGGGCGCCATGACGAGCAGCTTGTCGCAGAGGCCCAGCTCGGCCACCGAGTGGGTGACGACGAGGACCGTGCGGCCGTCGTCCGCGAGGCCGCGGAGCAGCTGCATGACATCGCGGTCCATGCCCGGGTCGAGGCCGGAGGTCGGCTCGTCCAGGAAGATCAGCGAGGGCTTGGTGAGGAGCTCCAGGGCGACGGAGACGCGCTTGCGCTGGCCACCGGAGAGGGAGGTGACCTTCTTCTCCTTGTGGATGTCGAGCTTGAGCTCGCGCAGCACCTCGTCGATGCGGGCCTCGCGCTCGGCCGTGGCGGTGTCGCCGGGGAAGCGGAGCTTGGCCGCGTAGCGCAGCGCCTTCACGACCGTCAGTTCCTTGTGCAGGATGTCGTCCTGCGGGACCAGACCGATGCGCTGGCGCAGCTCGGCGAACTGCTTGTAGAGGCTGCGGTTGTCGTAGAGGACGTCGCCCTCGTTGGCCGGGCGGTAGCCGGTCAGCGCCTTGAGCAGGGTGGACTTGCCGGAGCCCGACGGGCCGATGACGCCGATCAGCGACTTCTCCGGGACGCCGAAGGTGACGTCCTTGAGGATCTGCTTGCCGCCGTCGACCGTGACCGTGAGGTGGCGGGCCGAGAAGGAGACCGAACCGGTGTCGACGAACTCTTCCAGCTGGCCGCCGACGATGCGGAAGGTCGAGTGGCCGACGCCGACGATGTCCTGCGGGCCGAGGAGGGCCGAGCCGCCCTTGGGGATCGGCTGACCGTTGACGTACGTGCCGTTGTGCGAGCCGAGATCGCGGATCTCGAAGCGGCCGTCGGGCGTCGCGTGGAACTCGGCGTGGTGCCGCGAGACCTGGAGGTCGGAGACGACCAGTTCGTTCTCGAGGGCACGGCCGATCCGCATGACGTGGCCGAGGGACAGCTGGTGGAACGTGGTGGGGCTGCGGTCGGCGTAGGCCGACGACGCGCCCGCGGCGGCACCGGGGTGTCCCTGCCCGGGTCCCTGCTGGTGCGGGACCTGCTGGTGCGGGACCTGCTGCTGGGCGGGCGGCTGCTGCCAGCCCTGCTGCTGCGGCGCCTGGTGCTGCGGCGGCGCCTGGTGCGTGGCCCAGTCGGCCTGGGCCGCGGCGGCCGCGCCGGCGGCCTGATGGGCGGGGGCCTGCTGGGCCTGGGCCGGGGCCTGCTGCTGAGGCGCCTGCTGGTGAGGAGCCGCGGCGCCGGCGGCGAGATTCAGCCGCGGGCCGTCGGTCGCGTTGCCGAGGTGGACGGCCGAACCGGGGCCGATCTCCACCTGGTGGATCCTCTGGCCCTGGACGAAGGTGCCGTTCGTGGAGCCGTGGTCCTCGATGACCCAGCTCCGGCCGCCCCAGCTGATGGTGGCGTGGCGCCACGAGACCCTGGCGTCGTCGATGACCAGGTCACCCTGAGGGTCCCTGCCCAGGGTGTACGACCGGGACGGATCGAGCGTCCAGGTCCTGCCGTTCAATTCCAGTACGAGTTCTGGCACTCCATGCCCCACTACTTGTCCCCCGATGTACCCCCGTCTTCGGGAGTCCAGGGATGGCGAATCATCCTGGGGAACTATTTCAGGCCCGGTCCCGTATCGGAAAGTCGGGCCGCGTGAAGACCTTCGGGTCAAGCCCTGGACCACTCGGGTGTCCGCAGGGCGGGACGGGGAGTCGGGTGGCACACGGTGCCCGATACGGTGGAACCACCATGAGCGCATCGCAGACCTCAGACGTTCCCACCCTTCTCGTCAAGATCTTCGGGAAGGACCGTCCCGGGATCACCGCGGGACTCTTCGACACCCTCGCCGCCTACTCCGTCGACGTCGTGGACATCGAGCAGGTGGTCTCCCGGGGCCGCCTCGTCCTGTGCGCGCTCGTCACCGAGCCGACCGTCGCCTCGCAGGGCGAACTCCGGGCCACCATCCACAGCTGGGCCGAGTCGCTGAAGCTCCAGGCCGAGATCATCTCCGGCACGGGCGACAACCGTCCCCGCGGTGAGGGACGCTCGCACGTCACCGTGCTCGGCAACCCGCTCACCGCCGAGCAGACGGCGGCCATAGCGGCCAGGATCGCGGAGAGCGGCGGCAACATCGACCGCATCTTCCGCCTCGCGAAGTACCCGGTGACGGCCGTCGAGTTCGCCGTCTCGGGCTGCGGGACCGAGCCGCTGCGGACCGCCCTGGCCACCGAGGCGCACAGCATCGGGGTCGACGTGGCCGTGGTCTCGGCCGGTCTGCACCGGCGGGCCCAGCGGCTCGTGGTCATGGACGTGGACTCGACCCTCATCCAGGACGAGGTGATCGAGCTCTTCGCCGCGCACGCGGGCTGCGAGGACAAGGTCGCCGAGGTGACGGCGGCGGCGATGCGCGGCGAGCTGGACTTCGAGCAGTCGCTCCACGCGCGCGTGGAGCTGCTCGCGGGCCTCGACGCCTCGGTGGTCGACAAGGTCCGCTCCGAGGTGCGTCTGACACCCGGTGCCCGCACCCTGATCCGCACGCTGAAGCGCCTCGGCTACCAGGTGGGCGTCGTCTCCGGCGGGTTCACGCAGGTCACGGACGACCTGAAGGAGCGTCTCGGACTCGACTTCGCCTCCGCCAACACGCTGGAGATCGTGGACGGGAAGCTCACCGGCCGGGTGACCGGCGAGATCGTCGACCGTGCGGGCAAGGCGCGGCTGCTGCGCCGGTTCGCCACGGAGGCGGGGGTGCCGCTGGCGCAGACCGTCGCCATCGGCGACGGGGCCAACGACCTGGACATGCTGAACGCGGCCGGGCTCGGCGTGGCGTTCAACGCGAAGCCGGTGGTGCGTCGGGCGGCGCACACGGCGGTGAACGTGCCGTTCCTGGACACCGTGCTGTACCTGCTCGGCATCACGCGCGAAGAGGTCGAGGCCGCGGACATCGGCGAGGAGGACCTGCCGCACTGAGCGCGGGGAGTACGAGAGGGAGGGCCCGGGCGTCGGACGACACCCGGGCCCTCCCTCGTACGGGGTACGGGATCAGGCGTGCGGGGTCCAGAAGTCGACGAGCCTGCCCACGCCGTGCTCCACGGACTTCCAGGAGCCGTTGAAGGTGACGACGGCGAACGCGGAGGTCGGGAAGCCGCTGCGGTTCATCCGGGGCAGGACGTCGCCTTCGGATTCGCCCGCCAGGGCGTCGGCGAGGGCGTGCATGCCGGGGTTGTGGCCGATGAGCAGAAGGTTGTTCACGGTGTCCGGGGTCTCGTTGACCAGGGCGATGAGCTCGCCGAGGGAGGCCTCGTACATCCGCTCCTCGTACACCGTCTTGGGGCGCACGGGCAGTTCGTGGACGGCCAGTTTCCAGGTCTCGCGGGTACGGGCGGCGGTCGAGCAGAGGGCCAGGTCGAAGGCGATGCCGCTGTCGGAGAGCTTGCGGCCGGCCACGGGGGCGTCCGTGCGGCCTCGGTCGGCGAGCGGTCGCTCGTGGTCCGACCCGTCGTTCCAGTCTGCCTTCGCGTGCCGGAGGAGCACGATGCTGCGGGGTGTATCGACGCTCATGGTCCACAGCTTCGCACGAAACAGGCCACTTCGACTCAGAGAGAGAGCGTTTGCCAGAGGTGCTGGAGGACCCGGCCGACCGCGGGGTCACCCGTGGTCGCCTGGGCCTCTCCCGACCCGGCCATGAGCACCAGGAGGGCGAGGAAGGCGGCTGCCGGGAGGAGGAGGGCCCACCAGGGCAGCCGGGTGTCGACGCCGGTGGCCGTGGTCCGGATGCCGGGGTGTGTGGGGGCCGACATGGCCGCCTCCGTGGGTGAGTTCCGCGCTTTCGCCGTTGTCACCAACGTACGGACCGCGCGTCCTCCGGCCCATCCGGTGATCCACCCACTTCACCCTGAGACCCGCCCCCTAGGGGATGCGGGGGTTAGCCCCACCTCGGGGGCTCGCCCCTCGTCGCACGAGGGGCGCATCACCTCAGGGGATCTCAGGGGATCACCTCAGGGGGTCACCTCACGGGGAGGCGAACGAGGCGATGACGGCGATGACGACCGAGATGCCGAGCATCGCGCCGAGCACGACGAGCAGCTTCTTCTGACCGTTCTGGGGATTCGGTTCGAGGACTGGCATGCGAACAGTCTCGCATCTCAGCATTCGTCCTCGACCGTCCGGTCCCTCCCCGCCAGCGACCCGATGATCATCTGCGGCACCATCAGCCCGCCCATGAGCGCGATGGGCAGTCCCCAGCCGCCGCTGTGCTGGTAGAGCACGCCGACGAGGAGGGGGCCGGGGATCGAGATGAGGTAGCCGACGCTCTGCGCGAAGGCGGAGAGCCGGACGACGCCGGCGCCGGTGCGCGAGCGCATGCCGATCATCGTGAGGGCGAGCGGGAAGGAGCAGTTGGAGATGCCGAGGAGCACCGCCCAGACCCAGGCTCCGGCGGAGGGGGCGAGGAAGAGTCCGGTGTAGCCGGTGAGCCCGCACAGGCCGAGCGCGACGACGATCGGGCCCTGGTTCTTCATCCGGGTCGCGAGGCGGGGGATGACGAAGGCGAGCGGGACGCCCATGACCATGGTGACGGCGAGGAGGACGCCCGCGGTGGTGGCGGGGACGCCGGAGTCGCGGAAGATCTGCGGCATCCAGCCCATGGTGATGTAGGCGCCGGTGGCCTGGAGGCCGAAGAAGACGCCGAGCGCCCAGGCCGTGCGGCTGCGGGTGATGCGCGGCGCGGGCGCCCCCGGTGCGGCTTCGGGGGCGGCGGCCGGGAGTGCCGTGTTCCCGCCCCGGTCGCGCAGGAGCGGGAGCCAGGGCAGTACGGCGAGCGCGGCGATGACCGCCCAGACGCCCAGGCCGAGTCGCCAGCCGTCGCCGAGGGCGTCGGTGAGGGGGACGGTGGCCGCCGCGGCGACGGAGGTGCCGAGGGCGAGCGCCATGGAGTAGAGGCCGGTCATGCTGCCGACGCGGTCGGGGAAGTACCGCTTGACGATGACGGGCATCAGGACGTTGCTGACGGCGATGCCCATGAGGGCGAGGGCGCTGGCGGCGAGGAAGGCGGCGGTGCCGGTCGCGAAGGGCCGCAGGACGAGGCCGGTGAAGATCGCTGCCATGCCCGCGCAGACGACGGCGGCGGGGCCGAAGCGGCGGGCGAGCCGGGGCGCGGTGATGCCGAAGACCGCGAAGCACAGCGGGGGCACCGAGGTGAGGACGCCGGCGACGGTGCCGCTCATGTGGAGGTCCGCGCTGACCTCTTCGAGGAGGGCGCCGAGGCTGGTGATCGCGGGGCGCAGGTTGAGGGCGGCCAGGACGAGTCCGACGGACACGAGGCCGAGGGTCCAGGGGCGTGCCGGGGCGGCACGGTCCGGTGCGGGAGAATCCCCGGCTGTGGTGGGCGCCGCCGTGGCGGTCCCGGCCGGTCGTGCGGCGGGGTCGAGGGTCTTCGGCTCGTCAGGCATGAGGCCATCATAGAATCATGGGATGATTGGTTGTCCAATCTCGAACGAATGGGAAGGCGCTCCATGGCCCTCGGTCACCCCCGGCGCACCGGTCTCTCCGACCAGGTGATCGCCGAGCTGCGGAACCAGATCACCTCCGGCGAGTGGCCGGTGGGTTCGCGCATCCCGACCGAACCCGAACTGGTCGAGCAGCTGGGCGTCGCCCGCAACACCGTGCGCGAGGCGGTCCGCGCGCTCGCGCACAACGGCCTGCTCGACATCCGGCAGGGCTCGGGGACGTATGTCGTCGCCACCAGCGAGCTGGCGGGCGTCATGCACCGGCGCTTCGCCGGCTCCGACCCCCGGCACGTCGCCGAGCTGCGCTCCACGCTGGAGTCCGCCGCGGCCCGGTTCGCGGCCGGGCGGCGCACGGAGCGGGACCTGAAGCAGCTGGACGCGCTGCTCGTGCGGCGCGAGGAGGCGTGGGAGTCCGGGGACGCGGAGCGGTTCGTGACGGTCGACGCGGCCTTCCACCACGCGGTCGTCGCCGCCTCGGGGAACGAGGTGCTGACGGAGCTCTACGCGGACCTGGGCGATCTGCTGCGGGACTGGCTGCGCGACGACGTGGGGCAGGTGCTGCGGCCCGAGAACCACATGGACCACGCGCGCCTGGTGGACGCGATCCGCGAGGGCGACGCCGAGCGGGCCGGCACGGAGGCGGCCGGCTACCCCTTCATGTGCCTCAGGAGCCCCGTACCGGAGGAGAGCCGGGAGCAGGGGCCGGAGCGGGAGCCGGATCCGCGGGCTGGTGCGTGATCCAGGCGGACCGGACCTCCTTCCAGCAGCGGCCGGTGACCTGGGCGTAGTCGGCGGGTCCGACCTCCACGGGGGCGCTGTCGCTGTCGACGTCCCACCAGCGGTCGCACTCGACGTGGAGGCGGATCCGGTCGGTGCGGGGGTACGGATTGCTGCAGTGCGCGGTGACGCGGGAGCCCTCGACGTCGGTGCGGCAGGAGGCTCCGAAGTTCTCCGGCCCCTCGGCCGCCGGGGCGGTGGCGGGGGGCTCGTCGGCAGGGGCGGGAACGGTCCGCAGCTCGGCGGCCACGGCTGTCCCGGTGATCAGTACGGCGACGGCGGCGATCGCCCCGAAGCCCTGAGGTATCGCGCGCATGCCCGCACCTCCTCCCCGTCAGCAGCAGAACATCACGCTCTGCCTCAGTCTGGGGTCATTCGGGCTACTTTTCGACCCGTGCAGGAGTTGCGGAACGGCGAGGGCCGTGTGTCCGCCACCTGGGCGGACACACGGCCCTCACCTGCTGTCCCGAGCGGTTACGCGCCGATCGCGTGCAGACCGCCGTCGACGTGGATGATCTCGCCCGTGGTCTTCGGGAACCAGTCGGAGAGCAGCGCGACGATGCCGCGGCCGGCCGGCTCCGGGTCCGCGAGGTCCCACGCCAGCGGGGAACGGGTGTCCCAGACCGAGGCCAGCTCGCCGAAGCCCGGGATGGACTTCGCGGCCATGGAGCCGAGCGGGCCCGCCGAGATCAGGTTGCAACGGATGTTCTGCTTGCCGAGGTCGCGCGCCATGTAGCGGCTGGTGGCCTCCAGGGCGGCCTTGGCCGGGCCCATCCAGTCGTACTGCGGCCAGGCGAACTGCGCGTCGAAGGTCAGGCCGACCACCGAACCGCCCTCGGACATCAGCGGCAGCAGCGCCATGGTCAGCGACTTCAGGGAGAAGGCGGAGACGTGCATGGCGGTGGCCACGGACTCGAACGGCGTGTTCAGGAAGTTGCCGCCGAGCGCGTCCTGCGGCGCGAAGCCGATGGAGTGGACGACACCGTCGAGACGGTCGCCCAGGTGCTCGCGGACCTGGCCCTCGAGGCGGGCGAGGTGCTCGTCGTTGGAGACGTCGAGCTCCAGGACCTTCACCTTGTCGGGGTGGGGCAGCTTCTTGGCGATGCGCTCGGTGAGCGTCGGCCGGGGCCAGGCGGTGAGGATGATCTCCGCACCCTGCTCCTGGGCCAGCTTCGCGGCGTGGAAGGCGATGGAGGACTCCATCAGCACACCGGTGATGAGGATGCGCTTGCCCTCGAGAATTCCGCTCATGGTGATCAGTGACCCATGCCCAATCCGCCGTCAACCGGGATGACGGCTCCAGTGATGTACGAGGCGTCGTCGGAGGCGAGGAACTTCACCGCCGCGGCGATCTCCTCCGGCTGCGCGTAGCGGCCCAGCGGCACCTGGGACACGATGCCCGCGCGCTGCTCGTCGGTGAGCACCGCGGTCATGTCGGTGTCGACGAAGCCGGGGGCGACGACGTTGAAGGTGATGTTGCGCGAGCCCAGCTCACGCGCGAGGGAACGGGCGAAACCGACCAGGCCGGCCTTGGAGGCGGCGTAGTTGGCCTGGCCCGCGGAGCCCAGCAGGCCGACGACCGAGGAGATCAGGACGACGCGGCCCTTCTTTGCGCGCAGCATGCCGCGGTTGGCACGCTTGACGACCCGGAAGGTGCCGGTGAGGTTGGTGTCGAGGACGGACGTGAAGTCCTCCTCGGTCATGCGCATGAGGAGCTGGTCCTTCGTCACGCCGGCGTTGGCCACGAGGACCTCCACCGGGCCGTGCTTCTCCTCGATCTCCTTGTAGGCCGTCTCCACCTGCTCCGCGTCGGTGATGTCGCACTTGACGGGAAGGCAGCCGAGCTCGACCAGGGCGGCCGGGGGCTCGCCGGAGCGGTACGTGATCGCGACCTTGTCGCCGGCCTCGGCGAACGCGCGGGCGATGGCGAGGCCGATGCCCCGGTTTCCTCCGGTGACGAGAACCGAGCGGCTCAACGGATCACCCTTTCGATAGCGGTCTGGTAGCCGAAAACCTATCGGTATCGCTCCCGACATGAGGAATCGACCTCCCACAGTGGCGTAGGGGCCTCACTGTCGGATCCCTACAGCTCGGGGGCCGAGCCGGGTGACCGGGCGCGGCCCGCGGACCATGGTCCCGGGCGCCCGGATCGCGGGATCGGCGTACGGCGCCGAGCGCCGCGCGCGTACGTTTCTCGCCATGGCGGGGAGCCGCCCCCGCCCGGGTCCCGCCGGGGATCCTCCCCGCCGATGCCCGCCGCGCGAGGGTCCGTTGCGGCGGGTTCGCCGGGGGCGGACTCCAATGCGCCGACTCGGCCGCCCGTCCCGTGATTGACTTCCGGGACAGTTCAACCGCCGTCTTCCGATCGCCGAGAGCGAGGCCGCTCGTGGTCCATCAGATCGACCCTTCGTTCGTCGCGCTGCCGTTGCGGGCGCTCGCCGACGCGGCGCTCGCCCGAGCGCGCGCGCTCGGTGCCGAGCACGCGGACTTCCGCCTGGAGCGGGTGCGCAGCGCCTCGTGGCGGCTGCGCGACGCCAAACCGTCCGGGTCCTCGGACACCACGGACCTCGGCTACGCGGTGCGGGTCGTGCACGGCGGGGCCTGGGGCTTCGCGTCCGGCGTCGACCTGACCATGGACGGGGCGGCGCGGGTCGCCTCGCAGGCCGTCGCCATGGCCAAGCTGTCGGCGAAGGTGATCGCGGCGGCGGGTTCCTCCGAGCGCGTGGAGCTGGCGGCGGAGCCCGTGCACGCGGAGCGGACCTGGGTCTCCTCGTACGAGATCGACCCGTTCTCCGTCCCCGCCGAGGAGAAGAGCGCGCTGCTCGCGGACTGGAGCGCGCGGCTGCTCGGGGCGGAGGGCGTGGCGCATGTGGACGCCTCGCTGCTCACCGTCCACGAGAACAAGTTCTACGCGGACACGGCCGGCACGGTGACCACCCAGCAGCGCGTCCGGCTGCACCCTCAGCTCACGGCGGTCGCCGTGGACGAGACGACCGGCGAGTTCGACTCGATGCGGACGATCGCGCCGCCGGTCGGGCGGGGCTGGGAGTACCTGACGGGGACCGGCTGGGACTGGGACAAGGAGCTCGACGAGATCCCGGGGCTGCTCGCCGAGAAGATGCGGGCGCCGAGCGTGGAGGCGGGACGGTACGACCTGGTCGTGGACCCGTCGAACCTCTGGCTCACCATCCACGAGTCCATCGGCCACGCCACCGAGCTCGACCGGGCGCTCGGCTACGAGGCGGCCTACGCGGGCACCTCCTTCGCCACCTTCGACCAGCTGGGCAAGCTGGCGTACGGCTCCTCGATCATGAACGTGACGGGTGACCGGACCGCCGAGCACGGTCTCGCCACCGTCGGCTTCGACGACGAGGGCGTCGAGGCGCAGAGCTGGGACCTGGTGAAGGACGGCACGCTCGTCGGCTACCAGACGGACCGGCGGATCGCGAAGCTCACCGGCCTCGGCCGGTCGAACGGCTGCGCCTTCGCCGACTCCCCCGCGCACGTGCCGGTGCAGCGGATGGCGAACGTCTCGCTCCAGCCGGACCCGGGCGGCCTGTCGACGGAGGATCTGATCGGCGGCGTGGAGCGCGGCATCTACGTGGTCGGCGACCGGTCCTGGTCGATCGACATGCAGCGCTACAACTTCCAGTTCACCGGCCAGCGCTTCTTCCGCATCGAGAACGGTCGCCTCGCCGGACAGCTG
The DNA here is from genome assembly GCF_014648895.1 of Streptomyces tanashiensis. GTDB lineage: Bacteria > Actinomycetota > Actinomycetes > Streptomycetales > Streptomycetaceae > Streptomyces > Streptomyces tanashiensis. The sequence continues at coordinate 1,095,862 of NZ_BMRZ01000003.1, read as the reverse complement.
CGGGACGTGGCGTACCAGGCGACGACCACCGACTTCTGGGGGTCGATGGAGCAGGTCGGCGGCCCGCAGACGTACGTCCTCGGTGGCGCCTTCAACTGCGGCAAGGCCCAGCCGGGCCAGGTCGCCGCCGTCTCGCACGGCTGCCCCTCCGCCCTCTTCCGGGGCGTCAACATCCTGAACACGACGCAGGAGGCCGGACGATGAACGCCCGCCACGACCTTTGCTGGGGGTCCGGGGGTCGTCCCCCGGGCAAGCACAGTCTGAACACGACGCAGGAGGCCGGTCGATGAGCCGCGTCAGCAAGCCGTACGAGATCGTCGAGCGGGCCCTTGAGCTGTCCCGTGCCGACGGGTGTGTCGTCATCGCCGACGAGGAGTCCTCGGCCAATCTGCGCTGGGCCGGGAACGCGCTCACCACGAACGGTGTGACCCGCGGCCGGACGCTCACCGTGATCGCGACCGTCGACGGTGCCCAGGGCACCGCCTCCGGTGTCGTCTCGCGCTCCGCCGTGACCGTGGACGACCTGGAGCCCCTGGTCCGGGCCGCCGAGGCCGCGGCCCGCGCCGCCGGGCCCGCCGAGGACGCGCAGCCCCTGGTGGAGGGCGTGCCCGTCTCGCCCGACTTCACGGACGCCCCGGCGGAGACGTCCTCCGCCGTCTTCACCGACTTCGCCCCGGCGCTCGGCGAGGCCTTCGCACGCGCGCGTGCGGGCGGCCGGGAGCTGTACGGCTTCGCCAACCACGAGCTGACCTCCACCTACCTGGGCTCGTCCACGGGGCTGCGGCTCCGGCACGACCAGCCCAACGGGACGCTGGAGCTCAACGCCAAGTCGCCCGACCGCTCGCGCTCCGCCTGGGCCGGGCGCTCGACCCGGGACTTCAAGGACGTCGACCCGGCCGCGCTCGACGCGGAGCTGGCGACCCGGCTCGGCTGGGCGGAGCGGAGGATCGAGCTTCCGGCCGGCCGGTACGAGACGCTGCTGCCGCCGACCGCCGTGGCCGACCTGCTGATCTACCAGCTGTGGTCCTCGACGGCCCGGGACGCGGTGGAGGGCCGGACGGTCTTCTCCAAGCCCGGCGGCGGCACCCGGCTCGGCGAGACGCTCTCCCCGCTGCCGCTGACGCTGCGCAGCGACCCGAACGAGCCGGGTCTGGAGTCCGCGCCGTTCGTGATCGCGCACTCCTCCGGCGACGACTCCTCCGTCTTCGACAACGGTCTGCCGGTCGGGCCGGTGGACTGGGTGAAGGCCGGCGCCCTGGCGCACCTGATCACCACCCGGCACACGGCGGGGCTTACTCGGTTGCCCGTGGCGCCGGGAGCGGGGAACCTGATCCTGGACGGCGGCGGCGAGCGCTCCCTGGAGGAGATGGTCGCCTCGACCGAGCGCGGACTGCTGCTGACCTGCCTCTGGTACATCCGCGAGGTCGACCCGGCGACGCTGCTGCTGACCGGGCTGACCCGGGACGGCGTCTACCTCGTGGAGAACGGCGAGGTGGTCGGCGAGGTGAACAACTTCCGGTTCAACGAGTCCCCGGTGGACCTGCTGTCGCGGGCCTCGGAGGCGGGCCGTACGGAGAAGACGCTGCCGCGCGAGTGGAGCGACTGGTTCACCCGCGCCGCGATGCCCGCCCTGCGGGTGCCGGACTTCAACATGAGCTCGGTCAGCAAGGGGGTCTGACCCGCCTAGACTGAGTCGTCGTACCACTGACAACTTTCTGAGGAGACGGACGATCGTGACGGACATCGTCGACGAGCTGAAGTGGCGCGGGCTCTTCGCCCAGTCCACCGATGAGGACGCACTGCGCAAGGCTCTCGCGGACGGTCCCGTCACGTTCTATTGCGGTTTCGACCCGACCGCGGCCAGTCTCCACGTCGGCCACCTGGTCCAGGTCCTCACCGTCCGCCGGCTCCAGCAGGCCGGTCACCGGCCGCTGGCGCTGGTCGGCGGGGCCACCGGGCAGATCGGTGACCCGCGGCCGACGGCCGAGCGCACCCTGAACGACCCCGAGACGGTCGCGAACTGGGTGAACCGACTGCGCTCGCAGATCGAGCCCTTCCTCTCCTTCGAGGGGGAGAACGCCGCGGTCATGGTGAACAACCTGGACTGGACCGCCGGGATGTCGGCGATCGAGTTCCTGCGGGACATCGGCAAGCACTTCCGGGTCAACAAGATGCTGACCAAGGACTCCGTCGCCCGGCGCCTGGAGTCCGAGCAGGGCATCAGCTACACCGAGTTCAGCTACCAGCTGCTCCAGGGCATGGACTTCCTGGAGCTGTACCGCCGCTACGGCTGCACGCTCCAGCAGGGCGGCTCGGACCAGTGGGGCAACCTGGTGGCCGGCCTCGACCTGATCCACCGCCTGGAGCCGGGTGCGGAGGCGCACGCGCTCGCGACCCCGCTGATGGTCAAGGCGGACGGCACCAAGTTCGGCAAGACCGAGGGCGGGGCCGTCTGGCTGGACCCGGAGATGACCACGCCGTACGCGTTCTACCAGTTCTGGCTGAACGTGGACGACCGGGACATCTCGACGTACATGCGGATCCTGTCCTTCAAGTCCCGTGCGGAGCTGGAGGAGCTGGAGGCGCAGACCGCCGAGCGGCCGCAGGCGCGCGCCGCCCAGCGGGCGCTCGCCGAGGAGCTCACCACTCTGGTGCACGGCGCCGAGCAGTGCGCGGCCGTCATCAACGCCTCCAAGGCGCTGTTCGGGCAGGGCGACCTGGCCGAGCTGGACGAGCCGACGCTCGCCGCCGCGCTGTCCGAGCTGCCGCACGCGCGCGTGTCCGAGCTGGGCCAGGTGGTGGACCTGTTCGCCGAGGTCGGTCTCGTGGCGAGCAAGTCGGCGGCGCGCCGCACGGTGAAGGAGGGCGGGGCCTACGTGAACAACGCGAAGGTGACCGCCGAGGACGCCGAGGTGGCGGCCGAGGACCTGCTGCACGGCCGCTGGCTGGTGCTGCGGCGCGGCAAGAAGAACCTGGCGGCGATCGAGTTCGCCGGCTAGAGGGATCATGACGGGAGGCCCGGTGGGCGCGCACTGCGCCCACCGGGCCTCCTTGTTCTTCTCAGGTTTTCTCAGGCGCGCTGCTTGTTGCCCTTGATCGAGGCCCAGAGCATGTCCCCCACGCCGACGACGGCGACGGCGCCGATCAGCTGGAGCAGGTGCCGGGTCCAGTCGATCCCCTTGGTGTCGTTGACTCCGATCCAGGTCGCGACCGCGTTGCCGAGCACGCTGCCGAGAATGCCGAACACGGTCGTCAGCCACAGGGGGATCTGCTGCTTCCCGGGCAGGATCGCCTTCGCGATCAGACCGAGGACGAATCCCACGATGATCGCCCACAACCAACTCATCGTCGCCTCCTAGTGCGCATGTGCGCCCAGTCTCGGCCCATCCGCCATACGGCGCATGTCGGACAGCGCCGCACGTGCCCCGGTCTCGTCGGCCCGGCGGGGCGGGCGTACCGTGGAATGAGGACCGGACCGGGGAGGGTCCGGCACGAGCGCGGGTGGTGGACGGTGATGACGAAGCGTGGCGGGACCGAGGTCTTCCGGATCACGGGAGCCCGGCAGGGGCTCGCCGACGACGTCCGGGGACGGCAGCGGCGCTATGTCATCTCGATGACGGTGCGGACGCTCTCCGTGATCGCCGCCGCGGTCCTGTGGAACATCGAGCGGCACGTGGCCTTCGTGGCGCTGGCGCTGGGCATCCTGCTCCCCTATGTCGCCGTGGTGATCGCCAACGCGGGACGCGAGTCGACTCCGTCCCTTCCCTCCACTTTCGTCCCGACTCCGGCACGCCCTGAGATCGACGCCCCAAACCTCAAGAAAAGCTCAGATCAATCATGACGATCCTGTGCACCGCACCCCATGTGCCGTGACATACTGCTCACGCGCTCCGCATCCCCCGTCGGAGCGACGGACCGATGCCGGGCAGCTCCCCCCGTGGCTGCCCGGCATCGCCCTTGCTGGACAATGATCGGGTGATCAATGGTCCCGTGAGCGAAGAGAAGCCGATCTGTTCCGCCAAGGGGTGCCGCGCCGACGCCGTCTGGGTCCTCGCGTGGAACAACCCCAAGCTGCACACGCCCGAGCGTCGCAAGACCTGGCTCGCGTGCGAGGAGCACCGCGAACACCTCTCCCAGTTCCTGGGTGTCCGGGGTTTCCTGAAGGACGTCGTCCCTCTGAACGAGTGGGACTCAGCCGCCGATAGCTGACATCGGGCGGTCGGGCTGGAGGAAGCTCGGGTCGTCGAGGCCCGAGCCGGCCTTCTTGCCCCACATGGCCTTCTTCCAGAGCTCCGCGACCGTCTCGTCGGGGACGTCGGAGCGGAGCGCGGCCCGCAGGTCCGTCTCCTCGGTGGCGAAGAGGCAGGTGCGCACCTGTCCGTCGGCGGTGAGCCGGGTGCGGTCGCAGGCCCGGCAGAACGGGCGGGTGACGGAGGCGATGACGCCGACCGTGTGCGGTCCGCCGTCGACCACCCAGCGCTCGGCGGGGGCCGAGCCGCGCTCCTCGGAGCCCTCCGGCGTCAGGGTGAAGCGGGTGCGCAGGGACTCCAGGATGTCCCCGGCGGTGATCATGCCGTCGCGCTTCCAGCCGTGCTGGGCGTCGAGCGGCATCTGCTCGATGAAGCGGAGCTCGTACCCCTCCTGGATGGCCCAGGCGAGGAGGTCGGGGGCCTCGTCGGCGTTGAGCCCGGGCATCAGGACGGCGTTGACCTTGACCGGGGTGAGGCCGGCCTCGCGGGCGGCGGCCATGCCGTCGAGGACGTCCTGGTGGCGGTCGCGCCGGGTGAGGGTCTTGAAGACCTCGGGGCGCAGGGTGTCGAGGGAGACGTTGACCCGGTCGAGGCCCGCCGCCTTGAGCGCGGCGGCGGTGCGCTTGAGCCCGATGCCGTTGGTCGTGAGCGACATCCGGGGGCGGGGCTCCAGGGCGGCGCAGCGCTCGACGATCCCGACGAGGCCGGGGCGGAGCAGCGGCTCACCGCCGGTGAAGCGGACCTCGGTGACGCCGAGGTCGGTGACGGCGATGCGGATCAGCCGGACGATCTCGTCGTCGGTGAGGAGGTCCGGCTTGGCGAGCCACTGGAGGCCCTCCTCCGGCATGCAGTACGTGCAGCGCAGATTGCACCGGTCCGTGAGCGAGACGCGCAGGTCAGTGGCTACTCGGCCGTATGTGTCGATGAGCACTGTGGGCCCCCTCCCCGGATTCCGGTTGCGTGTGTTCTCGAGCCTACGTGAGCGCACGGACAACGAGCAGGGCAGATTGTCACGAGGACCGGCGAGGCCGCGTCGTAGAACTCTACGACGCGGCCGTCCGTCGGTCGCGGACCGTATACGGTTCAGTGCGCTCCGACTCCGGTGAGGGACTTGACCTCCAGCTCCGCGTACTTGCCCTTGTCCGGCTCCTCCTTGGAGAGGATCGAGCCGAGCCAGCCGAGCAGGAAGCCGAGCGGGATGGAGACGAGGCCGGGGTTCTCCAGCGGGAACCAGTAGAAGTCGGCCGTCTTGAACATCGACGTGGGCTTGCCGGAGACGACGGGCGAGAAGAGCACGAGGACGACGGCGGAGATCAGGCCGCCGTAGATCGACCACAGCGCGCCCTGGGTGGTGAACCGCTTCCAGAAGAGCGAGTAGAGGATCGTCGGCAGGTTGGCCGAGGCGGCGACCGCGAAGGCGAGGGCGACCAGGCCGGCGACGTTGAGGTCGCGGGCGAGGGCGCCGAGCGCGATGGAGACGATGCCGATGAGGACGGTCGCCCAGCGGGCGGCCCGCACCTCCTCCTTCTCGGTGGCCTTCCCGCGCCGGATGACGTTGGCGTAGATGTCGTGCGCGAAGGACGACGAGGAGGCCAGGGTCAGGCCGGCGACGACGGCAAGGATGGTCGCGAAGGCCACGGCGGAGATGACGGCGAGCAGGATCGCGCCTCCGGTGGAGTCGGCGCCGCCGCCGATCTCCAGGGCCGCGAGCGGGGCGGCCGTGTTGCCGGCCTTGTTGGAGGCGACGATGTCGCTGTTCTTGAGGAGGGCGGCGGCGCCGAAGCCGAGGACGATCGTCATCAGGTAGAAGGCGCCGATGATGCCGATGGCCCAGTTCACGGACTTACGGGCGGCCTTGGCGGTCGGCACCGTGTAGAAGCGGATGAGGATGTGCGGCAGGCCGGCGGTGCCGAGGACGAGCGCGATGCCGAGCGAGAGGAAGTCCAGCTTGGAGGTGGCGGTGGCGCCGTACTTGAGGCCGGGCTCCAGGAAGGCCGCGCCCTTGCCGCTGTTGGTGGCGGCGGCGCCGAGCAGCTCGGAGACGTTGAAGTGGAACTTGAGGAGGATGAGGAAGGTGATGAGGAGGGTGCCCGCGATGAGCAGGACCGCCTTGACCATCTGCACCCAGGTGGTGCCCTTCATGCCGCCGATCGTCACGTACACGATCATCAGGAGGCCGACCAGGGCGACGATCGCGACCTTGCCGCCGTCGCTGGTGATGCCGAGCAGCAGCGAGACGAGGACGCCGGCGCCCGCCATCTGGGCGAGCAGGTAGAAGATGGACACGACGATCGTCGAGGTGCCGGCGGCGGTGCGGACGGGCCGCTGGCGCATCCGGTAGGCGAGGACGTCGCCCATGGTGAACCGGCCGGAGTTGCGGAGCGGTTCGGCGACCAGGAGCAGGGCGACGAGCCAGGCGACGAGGAAGCCGATCGAGTACAGGAAGCCGTCGTAGCCGAAGAGGGCGATGGCGCCGGCGATGCCGAGGAAGGACGCGGCGGACATGTAGTCGCCGGAGATCGCGAGGCCGTTCTGGAAGCCGGTGAACTGGCGTCCGCCGGCGTAGAAGTCGGCGGCGCTCTTCGTCTGGCGGCCGGCCCAGACGGTGATGGCGAGGGTGGCGACGACGAAGGCGCCGAACAGGGCGATGATCAGGGGCCGGTGCTCGGTGGTGGCGTTGCCGGCCGCGAGCAGGACGGGGGTGCTCATGCGTCGCCCTCCATACGGGTTCTGATGGCCTCGGCGCGGGGGTCGAGCCGGCGTGCCGCGTGCCGCGAGTAGAGCCAGGCGATGAGGAACGTGGTGAGGAACTGGCCGAGGCCGAGGATCAGGGCCACGTTGATGTTGCCGAAGACCTTGGTGCCCATGAAGCCGCCCGCGTAGTTGGAGAGCAGCACGTACAGCAGGTACCAGGCGATGAAGGCCAGGGTGAGGGGGAAGGCGAAGGAGCGGTACGTGCGGCGCAGTTCGCCGAACTCCGCTCCTTCCTGCACCTCGATGAACTGCTCCGTCGTGGGCGACGCGGGACCGTGGTCGGTCTCCGTGCCGTTTCTGGGCGGCGGCGGTGCTTCGGTAGCCACGGAATCTCCTCGTGACGCGGGGACGGACGGCATGGTCAAGGGGGCCTCACCAGGGGTGCGGGAAGCGGGGCTCCGAGCGGAGCCCCTCCCCTGACCAACGGCACGGAGCCGGAAGCGACGCGGTTCATCCGAGGGATTTCTTTGAACATATCTTCATGAAGTCTTCTCAACTCATTGAAGCTTCGGGAAGATCAGCGATAGCTTCACTCGTCATGCACCTGTCCCCGCGTAAACCCGCGCGTGGACAGTACATACGGATGATGTGGAGAACCCATGGCTCATCTGGGATCGAGGCGCGGCCGAGCTCTCGCTCTGCCGGTTGGTCTCGCGCTCACGGCCTCGCTCGGCTTCCTTGCCCCCGGCGCCGCCTCCGCCGCGGAACTGAGCGACGCTCCGGCCACCGTGGCCACGAACGGCCCGAAGCTCTCGTACGTCGTCAACGTCGAGGGTGGCCGCTGGACCGCCGCCTCGGTGAAGAAGGCCATCGCCGCCGCGGGCGGTGAAGTGGTCATCTCGTACGACCAGATAGGCGTGATAGTCGTCCACTCGCAGAACCCCGAGTTCGCGAAGACGATCCGTCAGGCGCGCGGCGTGGTGTCGGCCGGTTCGACCCGGACCGCCCCGCTCTCCGTCCAGTCCGACGACTCCGTCGACGAGGGCGCGCAGACGCTGTCCGCGGCCGAGGCGAAGGCCGCCGCCGCCCGGGCGACGGACGAGCAGGACCCGCTGGAGCCCCTGCAGTGGGACCTCCCGGCGATCAAGGCCGACAAGGCCCACCAGAAGACGCTCGGCAGCAAGCGCGTCACCGTCGGCGTCATCGACACGGGTGTCGACGACACCCACCCGGACCTGGCGCCGAACTTCGACGCCGCCGCCTCCGCCAACTGCGTGTCCGGCAAGCCGGACACCACCGCCGGCTCGTGGCGTCCGAACCCGGGCGAGAGCGACCACGGCACGCACGTCGCCGGCACCATCGCCGCCGCCAAGAACGGCGTCGGCATCACCGGTGTCGCCCCGGGCGTGAAGGTCTCCGGCATCAAGGTGTCCACCCCGGACGGCTTCTTCTACACCGAGGCCGTGGTCTGCGGCTTCGTGTGGGCGGCCGAGCACGGCGTCGACATCACGAACAACAGCTACTACACCGACCCGTGGATGTTCGCCTGCAAGAACGACGAGGACCAGAAGGCCCTCATCGAGGCGGTCACCCGCGCGACCCGCTACGCGGAGCGCAAGGGCACGGTCAACGTCGCCGCGGCCGGCAACTCGAAGTTCGACCTCGCTGCCGACTCGATCCTCGACAACAGCAGCCCGAACGACACCACGCCGGGCGACCGGGTCATCGACCCGAAGGAGTGCTTCGACTACCCGGCCATGCTGCCGGGCGTCGTGACGGTCTCCGCGACCGGCGCCAAGGACCTCAAGGCGTCCTACTCCAACTACGGTCTCGGCGTGATCGACATCGCCGCCCCCGGCGGTGACCGCACCGAGTACCAGACGCCGGACGCCCCGGCGGTCAACGGCCGCATCCTGTCGACCACGGTCAACGGCGGCTACAACTACAAGGCCGGTACGTCGATGGCCTCGCCGCACGCGGCGGGTGTCCTGGCGCTCATCAAGTCGACGCACCCCTACGCGAGCCCGGCGGCGCTGAAGGCGCTGCTGTACGCGCAGGCCGACGACCGCGCCTGCACCAACCCGTACGACATCGAGGGCGACGGCAAGATCGACGCCGTCTGCGAGGGTGGCAAGAACAAGAACGGCTTCTACGGAGCCGGTCTGATCGACGCGCTCGACGCCGTCCGCTGGTAACGACCGCGGTCCGGTGAGGAAGGGTCCTGGTGTGGTGCGCCACACCGGGGCCCTTTCGCATGGCACTCGGTGCCACACTGCGATCATGGACAACACAGTGCGTACCGCAACGGAGTTGCTGTGGTCGGCCCTGGGCGGCGATCCCGCCCTCGTCGACCGCGTGGAGTACGGCGGGGTCTCCGGGCTGCTGCCCGCGCGGCTCCCGGTGATGGACCTGGCGCGCGGCGCGGTCGCGGCCTGCTCGCTGGCCGCGGCGGAGCACGCGGGGCTGCCCGGGCCGGTACGGGTCGACGACGGGGCCGTCGCCACCGCCTTCGTGAGCGAGCGCCACCTTCGGGTCGACGGGCGGGCGCCGGTGAGCTTCGCGCCCCTCTCCCGGTTCTGGCGGGCCGCCGACGGCTGGGTCCGTACGCACGCCAACTACCCCCATCACAAGGCGGCGTTGCTCGCCGCCCTGGACGCCTCCGACTCCGTCGAGGCCGTCGCGGCGGCGATCGGCGAGCGGAAGGCCGTCGAGGTCGAGACGGCCGTGTACGCGGCCGGGGGCCTGGCCGTCGCCCTGCGCACGCCCGAGGAGTGGGCCGCGGGCGAGCAGGGCCGGGAGGTGGCGGCGCGCCCGCTGCTGACCCGGGAGCGGCTGGACGAGGCCGCGCCCCGGCGGCATACGGGTCCGCTGCGCGTCCTGGACCTGACCCGGGTGATCGCGGGGCCGATCGCGACCCGCACGCTGGCGCTGCTCGGCGCGGACGTGCTGCGGATCGACCCGCCGGGCAACCCCGAACTGCCGGACCAGCACGCGGACACGAACGTCGGCAAGCGGACGTCCGCGCTCGATCTGGACCGGCCCTCGGACCGGCGCGCCTTCGAGGAACTCCTCGACTCCGCCGATGTGCTGGTCACCGGCTACCGGCCGGGCGCCCTCGACCGCTTCGACCTGGAGCGGCCGGGTCTGGTGACGGCCCGGCTCTCCGCCTGGGGCGACTACGGGCCGTGGGGCGGACGGCGGGGCTTCGACTCCCTGGTGCAGGTGGCGACGGGCATCGCGGCGACGGAGGGCTCGGTCGCGGAGCCGGGCGCGCTGCCGGCGCAGGCGCTGGACCACGGCACGGGGTATCTGCTCGCGGCGGCGGTGCTGCGGTCGCTGACGGAGCAGCGCACGGAGGGCGGTGGCCGGCTCGTCCGCCTGGCCCTCGCGCAGACGGGCCACTGGCTGACGCACGCGCTGCCGCGGTACGAGCCGGAGCGGTACGTCACGGAGTCGGACGGGCCGCTGGGCCACCTGCGGCACGCGCTGTCGCCGGTCTCGTACGAGGGCGGACCGACGGCCTGGTCCCGGCCGCCGGGCGTCGCGGGGGCGGACGCGCCGGAGTGGGCCGGGGCCTGACGGGCCCGGGGCTCCGTCCGGCCCGCCCCGGTCCCTGTGGGTCGGGGTGGGCCGGACGTGAGCCCGGCGCCGGGGGTGTTACGGCTTGACCAGGACCTTCAGGGCCGTGCGGTCGTCCATCGCCTTGTAGCCGGCCGGGACGCCGTCCAGGCCGACCGTCAGGTCGAAGACCGGGGACGGGTCGATGGTGCCGTCCAGGACGTCCGGGAGGAGTTCCGGGATGTACGCGCGCACGGGGGCGACGCCGCCGCGGAGGGCGATGTTGCGGTCGAACATGACCGAGAGGTCGAGGCCGGTGCCGCTGCCGTGCGGGACGCCGACGTAGCCGATGGAGCCGCCGTCGCGGGCGATCGCGACGGCCGTGCGCATGGACTGCTCGGTGCCGACGGCCTCGATGACGCCGTGGGCGCCCTGCCCGCCGGTGAGCTCGCGGACGGCGGCCTCGGCGGCCTCGCCGCGCTCGGCGACGACGTCGGTGGCGCCGAAGGCGCGGGCGATGTCGGTACGGGCGGTGTGCCGGCCGAGGGCGATGATCCGCTCGGCGCCGAGGCGCTTGGCGGCGAGGACGCCGCACAGGCCGACGGCCCCGTCGCCGACGACGGCGACGGTGGAGCCGGGCTTCACGCCCGCGCCGAGGGCGGCGTGGTGGCCGGTGCCGAGGACGTCGGAGAGCGCGAGCAGTGCGGTGAGCAGGCGGTCGTCGCCGGCCGCCTCGGCGGGCAGCTTGACGAGGGTGCCGTCGGCGAAGGGGACGCGGACGGCCTCGCCCTGGCCGCCGTCGGAGCCGACCGAGCCCCAGAAGCCACCGCGCGGGCAGGAGGTGTGGAGGCCCTCGGCGCAGTACTCGCAGGTGCCGTCGGACCAGACGAAGGGGGCGACGACGAGGTCGCCGGCGGCGAAGCCGGTGACGTCGGAGCCGGCCGCCTCGACGATGCCGAGGAACTCGTGGCCGATGCGCTGGCCGGGCTGACGGGCGGACTCGCCGCGGTAGGCCCACAGGTCGCTGCCGCAGATGCAGGCCCGCAGGACCCGCAGGACGACGTCCGTGGAGTCCTGGATCACCGGGTCGGGCACGTCCTCCACGCGCATGTCGAACGGGGCGTGGATGGTGGTGGCGCGCATGAGGGGCGGTCCTTGCTGTCAGACGGTTGTACGACGTTCACCGTACATCGCGCGGAGCGCTCCCGCCGTCAGCAGGTACTGCGCCGCGATGTAGGTCAGCATGACCCAGAAGTCGGGCGCGGGCAGCTGGGGCCACTCGGCGACGCCGGTGGCGATCAGGGTGTCGGACAGCAGGAACAGCGCGCCGCCGAGGCCGGCCAGGAGCCCGAGGGCGCTGGAGCGGTAGGCCATCGCGGTGAGCAGCAGGGAGTACCCGGCGACGGGGATCCGCAGCTCGGCGGGGAGGTCGGGCCAGAGGAGCGCGACGGTGCCCACGAGCGCGGCCGTGTAGAGGGCGCCGAGCGCCGGGGACGTACGCCTCCGGCCGAAGAGGACGAGGTAGCAGACGTGTCCGGCGGCGAAGGAGCCCATGCCGACGAGGAAGGCCCAGTCGGCGTCGGAGAGCAGGAGGACGTCACCGCCCCAGCCGAGGAGGAGCGCGGCGGTCAGCAGCCGCGGGGCGCCGAGGGTGACGGCGTACGCGGCGAGCAGGGGCATCAGGAGCGGTTTGGCGATCTGGTGGCCGAGCTCGGCGCCGGCGAGCAGGGAGACCAGGTCGACGGCGGCCGCGAGCGCGAAGGCGGCGAGCAGCGCGCGGGAGGACGTCTTCACGCGGCGGCCTCGGGGGCGGCGGGTCCGGTGCCGGCGTCGGGGGTCCCGCCGCCGGCGGGCGCGGGCTGCCAGCCGGGGCCGCGGAAGAGCCGTCCGGCCCGTTCGCGCCAGTCGTGCGCGGCGCGCAGGTCGCGGGCGATGGCGGCGTACTCGTGGGTGGCGACGCGCAGCGGGTTGTAGGTCTCGATGTTCTTGGTGAGCCCGTAGACGGGCCGCTCGGTCTCGCCGACCCAGGAGCCGAACACCCGGTCCCAGACGATGAGGATGCCGCCGAAGTTCCGGTCCAGGTAGCCGCCCTGGGAGGCGTGGTGGACCCGGTGGTGCGAGGGGGTGTTGAGGACGTACTCGAAGGGGCGGGGCAGCTTGCCGATGCGCTCGGTGTGGATCCAGAACTGGTAGACGAGGTTGACCGAGTAGCAGAAGGCCAGGGCCGCGGGGTGGACGCCGAGGGCGATCACCGGCAGGTAGAAGGGCCAGCCCGTGACGCCGGTCCACGGCTGCCGCAGGGCGGTGCTGAGGTTGTACTTCCGGCTGCTGTGGTGGACGACGTGGCAGGCCCAGAGGATGCGGATGACGTGGTGTCCGCGGTGCTGCCAGTAGTAGAAGAAGTCCTGCGCGAGCAGCATGAGCGGGATCGTCCACCAGAGGACGGGGACGCGGAGCGGGGTCAGCTCGTAGACGGCGGTGTAGATCGCGACCACGGGGATCTTCCACAGCGCGTCGAAGAAGAGGCTTCCCAGGCCCATGCCGATGCTGGTGGCGGCGTCCTTGGCCTCGTACCCGGCGGCGTCCTCGTCGGGGTGGATCCGGTGGCTGACCATCTCCACGACGGTGAGCAGGACGAACGCCGGTATGGACCAGAGCACGACATCGGGCAGGTTCGGCATGCCGTCGACGGTAGAGGCGCGGGCCGGGCACGGATAGACGTGGTTACCAACAAGTATGCGAGACGACTTGTCAGCAAGCTTTGGCACCTTCCGACAAGCCCCCTGATCCGGCCTGATCCGAAAGACAGGCCCTACACCCCCGCCGCTCCCAGGAGGGACCCCGCGCCGTAGGTGACCGCCATGGCGAGGGCTCCGCCCGCCGCGTTGCGGAGGATCGCGGGGCCCGTGGGGGCGCTGCCGAGGCGGGCGCTCCACCAGCCGGTGAAGGTGAGGGCCGCGAGCACGGACAGGACCGTGACCCAGAGGCGTGCGGAGGCCGGCGGGAGGACGATCGCGAGGAGCGGGAGCAGGGCGCCGACGGTGAAGGCGAGGAAGCTGGCGCCGGCCGCGTGCCAGGGGTTGGTGAGGGCGTCGGGGTCGATGCCGAGCTCCACGCGCGCGTGGGCGCGCAGCGCGTCGCGGGCGGTGAGCTGTTCGGCGGCCTCGCGGGCCACGTCCGGGGAGAGGCCTCGGGCGGCGAGCAGGCCGGTGAGTTCGTCGAGCTCGGCCTCCGGCCGCTCGCGCAGCTCGCGCTTCTCCTGGGCGAGCGCGGCCTTCTCGGAGTCGCGCTGGCTGGAGACCGAGACGTACTCCCCCGCCGCCATCGACATCGAGCCGGCGAGCAGCCCCGAGAGGCCGGCGGTGAGCAGGGCGGCCCGGGACTCGGTGGCGCCGGCGACGCCGACGACGAGGCCGGCGGTGGAGACGACGCCGTCGTTGGCTCCGAGCACGGCGGCCCGGAGCCAGTTGAGACGGGCGCCGAGGCCGCCGCCGTGGGCCTCGTCGTGGGCCGGGTCGGGCGCGGGGGGTGACGTCACGTCAGGAGGGTCGCACCCGGCGGCTCACCAGACGCGGACCGACCCGCCCGGGGCGAAGGCCGGGCTGGTGGCGCCCTCGGGGACCTCCTTCAGGGGCTGGGCGATCTCCTCGACGGCCGGTCCGTGGACGGCGGCGAGGCGGTCGAGGAGGGCGAGGTCGAAGCCGTAGACCCGGGCGGCGTTCCCGCCGACCATGGCCGCGACCTCCTCCCGGGGCAGTCCCGCGTAGGCGATGCGGAGGCCTTCGCGGGAGTACGGGGTGGTGCCCTCGTCGTGCGGGTAGTCGCTGCCCCACATGATCTTGTCGAGGCCGATCCGGTCGCGCAGCGGCACCTCGTGGGGGCGCATGAAGCTCGCGCCGACGAAGCAGTTGTCCCGCCAGACCTCGCCGGGGCCCTTGCCCATGGACTCCGCGAGCCCGGCGCCGAACTTGGACTCGGCGGTGGCGGCCCGCGTCGCGGCCGACACCAGGCGCCGGTGGTAGTAGTCCAGCATGTCGAGCACGCCCGGGATCCAGCCCGAGCCCTGCTCGGTCAGGACCAGCTTGAGCCCCGGGTGGCGCCGGAAGGCGCCGCCGAAGATCAGGTGCCACAGGGCCCGGTGGGAGAACCAGGTGGTCTCCACCATGAACACCGCCCGGGCGGCCGGTTCGTCCCCGAGCGGCGGTGACGCGGAGCCGCCGTGGTGGTTGACCGGGACGTCGAGCTCGGCGCAGACGGCCCAGATCGGGTCGTACGCCTCGGAGTACAGCTCGGGGACGGGCGAGCCCGGCGGGACTCCGGGCAGCAGGATGCCCCCGGTGAGTCCGGCCTCGCGGGCGCGGCGGATCTCCGCGACCGCCGCGTCCACGTCGTTGAGGAGGATCTGCGCCACTCCGGCCCTGCGTCCCGGGGCGTCCGCGCAGAAGTCGGCCAGCCAGCGGTTGTGCGCCTGGAGCCCGGCCCAGCGCTGCTCGTACTCGGCGCGGGTGGGCGGCTGGGCCATCAGGGAGGCCTTGGGGAAGAACGGCGGGATGGTGTTGGGGAAGACGACCTCGGCGACGATGCCGTCCGCCTCCAGCTCGCGCAGCCGGCGCCGCGAGTTCCAGTTGCGGTCGGCGGTGTCGGCGAGCAGGTCCTCGTACGGGTTGACGTAGGTCGCGGCCCAGGCGTCGAAGTCGTCGTGGTGCTTCTTCTCCAGGTACGGCCTGTAGTCGAGGAGGTCGGCGCCCGCGTGGCAGTCGGCGGAGATGACGGTGTATCTGTCCATCGGCCTGTCCATCAGTTCGCTCCGATGACCGGGAACTCGTGGTCGGTGAGCCAGTGCCGGCCGACCTCGCGCGAGCGGGCCCAGGAGGCTTCGACGGCGGTCTGGTCGGCGGGCTGGCCGAGGTCGGCGGGGGTGGGGCCGATCCGGCGGGCGATCGGATCCAGTGTGGGGACGTCGAATCCGAAGACCTCGGCGGCGGCGAGGCCCAGCATCCGCCGGGTCTCCTCGACCGGAATGTCGTGGAAGGTCTTCCGCAGCCACGCGCGCGTGTCGGGCCAGGTGCCCTCAGGGTGCGGGAAGTCCGAGCCCCACAGGATGTTGTCGACGCCGATCTCGTACCGCTGGGCGAGCTCGCGCCGCTTGGTGTTGGTGGCGCACACGAAGACCTGCCGGTCCAGGTACTCGCTCGGCGGCCGCTTCAGCTCCGCGAACGGGGACAGCTTCTTGCCGCCGTGCGCGCCCAGGTAGAGCCGGTCCATGAACCAGAGCAGGTTCGGCAGCCACCAGCAGCCGGACTCGGCGACCCCGAACCGGAGGCTGGGGTGGCGCTCGAAGACGCCCGACCAGAGCAGGAACCACAGCGGCCTGGCCGGCCACCAGGTGACCTCGGAGACGTAGATGCCGAGGTGGTCGCCGTACTCCTCGCGCGGCGCCGCCCCGGAGTGGGTGACGACCGGCATGCCGGTCTCGGCCGCCGCCGCCCACACCGGGTCGTAGCGCCGGTCGTGGTACGGGGCCTTGTCCACCCACATGGAGGGGATCATGAGCGCGCCGAGCCCGGACTCCTTGGCCCGGTGGATCTCGGCGACGACCTCGCGGACGTCCGCGGTGACGGGGAGGAGGGCGACCCCGCAGTGCCGTGCGGGGTTCGCGGAGACGAACTCGGCGAGCCAGCGGTTGTGCGCCTTCGCGCCCGCCATGCCGAGCTCCGGGTCCTGGTCGCCGGAGAGTCCGAGGCCGACACCGAAGGGCGCGGCGGTCTGGCTGTCGACGGCGTCCGCGTCGGGGAAGACGACCTCGGCGGCCACCCCGTCGCCGTCGAGCTCCTTGATGCGCCGGGCGGCGTCCCAGCCGCCGCGCAGACCTTCCTCGTTGTCGCTGAACCACTTGTTCGCGAAGGCCTCGTTGCGCACCCCGAGCCGGGTCATGGCCTCCCGGCGGGCCTCGCGCCCCGCCAGGAAGTCGTCGAAGTCCCGGTGGAAGCGGGGGTCGAGATAGGGCCGGTACTCCTCGGTGGGAAGCCCGGCGTGGCAGTCGGACGAGATGATCAGATACGGGTCCTCGTAGCTCATCGTGCAGCCCCCTCAGGCGGGTCAGTCGAGGATGAAGCTCTCCAGGTACGACGGGTTGGCGCGGTCGAGCATGGACCGCGAGCGCGCCCTGATCTGGCGGTCGCTGTGCTCGCTCTCCGGCAGCATCCAGAAACGGTCGGCGCGGATGCCCTCGACGACGTGCTCGGCGACGTCCTCGACCGGTGTGAAGGCGACCTCGTGCCCGGCCTCCTTCATCGCCGACTCCCACTGGTCGAGGCTGCGGTACGGGGTCCTGCGCGGCTTCTGCTTGGCGTAACGCTCGGGGCGGTTGCGGTGCGACTCCCACAGACCGGTGCGGAGCATGTGGGGGCCCGGGAAGAGGACGGAGGCGCCCACGCGCGCGTGCTCCGCCCTCAGGTGCGCGTACAGGGACTCGGTCATGGTGACGACGGCCGCCTTGGTGACCGCGTACACGGAGGCGGTGGGCAGCGGGGCGATGCCGCCGTCGCCGGAGGAGGTGTTCACGACGTGGCCGGGTTCGCCGCCCGCGAGCATGCGCGGGACGAAGGCCTGGATGCCGTGGAAGACACCCCAGACGTTGACGGAGAAGGCCCACTTCCAGTCGTTCGGCTCGTGCTCCCACATGCGGCCCTCGGCGCCGGAGCCGACGCCCGCGTTGTTGCAGAGGACGTGGACGGCGCCGAAGGCGTCGTACGCGGCCTCCGCGAAGGCCCGCACGTCGTCGGGGTCGGAGACGTCGACCGTCCGGGCGAGGACCCGCGCCCCGCTCGCCGTCAGCTCGTCGGCGGCCTCCTCCAGCGCGGCCCGCTCGACGTCCCCGAGGACGACGGCGAGCCCCTCGGCGGCGAAGCGGCGGGCCATCGCGAGCCCGATGCCGCTCGCCGCGCCCGTGACGACGGCGACCTGCCCCTCACGCAGCTCCATCAGGCACTTCCTTCCGGGGGTCCGTCGAGGATCTGGAGCGGGTCGTCGTACCGCTGGTGGACGAAGGGCAGCAGGTCCCGGGCGGAGACGCGTTCGGCGACGGTGCCCTTCTGGTCGGTGGTCTTCTCGCCGATCGTGATCTCGACGAGGCGGCGCACGGGGAGGTCGGCGACCGGGTCGTACATGGACTCGCGCAGGACGACGTCGCCGGTGATCCGCTCCAGCCTCCGCACCTTCTCGTTGCGGACGCAGTGGACCAGGACGGGGTCGGCGTCGAAGCCGGTGCCCTCGACGCCGGGGAGGAACTTGAAGTAGAAGTCGGTCTTCTCGACGGGCTCCGGCAGCGGCAGCGGTCCGGAGACCGCGCCGCGCACCTCCACGAAGGCGATGCCGTGCCGGGCGAGGGCGGCGCGCACGACGAGCCCCTCGCGCTCGACCGTGACCTCGCCCAGCTTCTTCGGCTCGCCGAAGACCTCGCGCCCGCCGATCAGGGCCCGCTCGTGGGTCATCGGCATGACCAGCGGGTACCAGCCCTCCCGGTCGCCGTGGGCGGCGGCCACCGCCACCGAGCCGGCGCCGAGCGGATAGCCGGGCAGGTCGACCTTGCTGATGTTGGCGCGCACGAGGGGGCGCGCGGTGGGTTTCAGCGGGGGCGGCAGGACCGCCGCCACGACGTCCGGGTCGGTCTCCCAGACGGCGACCACACCGGTGGACCAGATGTCGGGGAGCTTGGCGGACCGCTCGCGGGCCGCCGCCGCCTCCGCGTCGCTGCGCGCCCCGTACCGTACTCGTGCCATGACGTACCACCCTTCGGGATCGTCGGCCTGTAACACAGTTACACCGCGGCCGCCGAAGGGTAAAGAGGTGTGCACGCAGAGGAGTTGGGGGAACCGATGGCACGCTCCGCGCTGACCCGCGACGAGGTCCTGGACACCGCGGCCGCCCTGGTGAGGGAGCACGGCCCGGACGCGCTCACGATGCGCCGGCTCGCCGCCGAGCTGGGGACCGCGGTCACCTCGATCTACTGGCACGTCGGCAACCGCGAGTCGCTCCTCGACGCCCTCGTCGCCCGCACGGTCGCCGACCTCGGCACGATCCGCCCCCGGGGCGCGACCCCGGCCGAGCGGATCGTCTCGGTGGCCCGCGCGCTGCGCCACGCGCTGCGCGAGCGCCCGCACCTGGTGGCGATGGTCCACGAACGGGGGCTGACGGAGCGCATGTTCCTGCCGGCCCAGCGCGCCCTGGTCCACGAGGCGCACGCGGCGGGGCTCCGCGGGGCGCGCGCGGCCCGGGCCGTCCGGGCCGTGCAGTTCCAGGTCGTCGGCTACGTCCTGGTGGAGCGCAACCGCGAGCGGGCCCCCGCCCAGTCCCCCGCCGAGGAGGAGCTGTGGCGCGGGGAGGACGCCGAGGCCGACGGGCCCCTCGCGCGGGCCCTGTCCGCGCCGATCGACACCGAGCGGCTCTTCGCCGACTCCGTACGGGCCCTGGTGGACGGCCTGCTCGCCGACGCCTCCGGGGGCACCGGGGACGGGAGTGTCGGTCGCGGGCCGTATTCTCAGTGACCGTGCTTGACGACCGTACGACAGCAGCGATGTGGCCGGCCGCCTACCCGCAGGGGTACGCGGTCGTCGACGTGGAGACCACCGGACTCGCACGGGACGACCGGATAGTGTCGGCTGCCGTCTACCGGCTGGACGCCCAGGGGAACGTCGAGGACCACTGGTACACGCTCGTCAACCCCGAGCGGGACCCGGGTCCGGTCTGGATCCACGGGCTGACCAGCGACGTCCTGGAGGGCGCGCCGCTCTTCCCGGAGATCGCGGCGGAGTTCGCGGCGCGGCTCGACGGCCGGGTGCTCGTCGCGCACAACGCGATGTTCGACTGGCAGATGATCGCCCGGGAGTACGCGCGCGCGGAGTCCGCCGCGCCCGTGCGCCAGCGGCTCTGCACGATCGCGCTCGCCAAGGAGCTGTCGCTGCCGCTGCCCAACCACAAGCTGGAGTCGCTCGCCGCGCACTTCGGTGTCGTGCAGCAGCGCGCGCACAACGCGCTCGACGACGCGCGGGTGCTCGCCGAGGCGTTCCGGCCGAGCCTGCACGCGGCGGCCGAGCGGAACGTACGGCTGCCGCTCCTGGAGTGCCGGCCGCTGACCGAGTGGGCCTCGGCGCCCACGCAGCCGACGATCGGCCGGCAGTCCTCCTACCGGGCGGGCAGCTGGCGCCCCTCGCGGAAGCGCCCGCCGTGCCCGTACCCCAACCCCGGGCGCTACGAGTCGGACAAACCACTCAAGCAGGGCATGCGGGTGGCCTTCTCCGGCGACACCTCCGTCGATCGCGAGCTCCTGGAGGACCGCACCGTCGAGGCCGGTCTCCACGTCGCCGGCAGCGTCTCCCGGCTGACGAGCCTCCTCGTCACCAACGACCCGGACTCCGCCACCTCCAAGACCCTCAAGGCCAGATCCTTCGGCACCCCGGTCGTCGACGAGGCCGCCTACACCCAGCTGCTGCGGGACGTGACCCCGGCAGACGGGTGACGCCCCCGGCCCTGCGGGCGTGCCGAGCTGCGCGCGCCCGCCGGGCGCTCCACCCTGTGGCGCATGGCACGTTGTGAGGTCTGCGGAAACGATTACGGCATGTCCTTCGAGGTGCACGCGCAGGGCGCGGTGCACGTCTTCGACTGCTTCGCCTGCGCCATCCACCGCATGGCGCCCATCTGCGAGCACTGCCGGGTCCAGATCATCGGACAGGGCGTCGAGGTCGAGGGCAGCTGGTACTGCGGCGGCCACTGCGCCCGCGCGGAGGGAAAGGTGGGCATCGTCGACAGGGTGTGACCCCGAACCGCTCCAGGCCCCCCTGCGGCACCCGCCGCAAGGGGGCCTTTCGCCGCAATGTACCGTCGACGGCGTGTACCGCTTCCTGTTGTCCCGGCAGTGGGTGATCCTCACCCTCATCGCCCTCGTCCTCGTCCCGACGATGATCGAGCTGGGCTTCTGGCAGTTCCACCGGCACGAACGCCGGGTCGCCCAGAACGCCCTGATCGCGGACAACCTCGGGGCGAAGCCGCTCCCGGTCGAGGAACTCACCTCCCCCGGCCACACCGTCCCGCGCGCCGACTACTGGCGCCCGGTCACCGCCACCGGCACCTTCGACACCGCCCACGAGGTGGTCGTCCGCCGCCGCACCTCCTCCGACGACCGGGTCGGCATGCACGTCCTGACGCCGCTGGTGCTGCGCGACGGGCGGGTGGTCCTGGTCAACCGCGGCTGGATCCCGGCCGCCGCCGACCAGCACTCCTACCCGCCGGTGCCTCCGGCCCCCAAGGGCGAGGTGACCGTCACCGGCCGGCTCAAGGCGGACGAGACGACGGGCGCCAGCGGCATCAAGGACCTGAAGGGCCTGCCGGACCGCCAGGTCATGCTCATCAGCAGCCGGCAGCAGGCCGAGCTCATCGGCCGCGAGGTGCTCGGCGGCTACCTGGAGCAGACCGCGCCCGAAGCGGCCGGCGGCACCCCCGAGATGATCCCCGAGCCGGACCACGACTCGATCGGCGCCCATATGGCGTACGCGGTGCAGTGGTGGCTCTTCGCCGCCGGGGTACCCGTCGGCTGGGTGATCCTGGTGCGCCGGGAGAAGCACGACCGGGAGGCCGGGACCGCCTCCGACGTCCCCGCATCCCCGGAGAGCGACACGGCCGAGGCCCAGGCCACCCCGTCCCGCTGATTGACCGTCGTCGCTTCCGGGAACAGCCCAAAGCGTGACGCAACGTATCGACGACTACGCCCTCATCGGCGATCTCCAGACCGCCGCGCTCATCGGCCGCGACGGGTCGGTCGACTGGCTGTGTCTGCCCCGCTTCGATTCCGCCGCCTGCTTCGCCGCCATCCTCGGCGACGAGAACAACGGCCACTGGACGATCGCGCCCAAGGGCGCCACCAGCTGCACCAGCCGCCGCTACGCCGAGGACTCCCTCGTCCTGGAGACCTCCTGGGAGACCCGTACGGGCACGGTCAAGGTCGTCGACTTCATGCCGCAGCGGGACAGGTCCCCGGACCTGATGCGGATCGTGGAGGGGATCAGCGGCAGTGTCGAGATGACCTCCGTGCTGCGGCTCCGCTTCGACTACGGCTCGATCGTGCCCTGGGTGCGCCGGGCCGACGGCCACCGGGTCGCGATCGCCGGGCCGGACTCGGTCTGGCTGCGCAGCGAGCCGCACGTGAAGACCTGGGGCCAGCAGTTCTCCACCCAGTCCGCCTTCACCGTCGCCGCCGGCGAGAAGGTGGCCTTCGTCCTGACCTGGCACCCCTCGCACGAGCCGCGCCCGGAGCTCGTCGACCCCTTCGACGCCCTGGAGCAGTGCCTCGCGGACTGGCGGGAGTGGTCGGCCCGCTGCACCTACGAGGGCCCCTACCGGGCCGCGGTGCTGCGCTCCCTGATCACCCTCAAGGCCCTCACGTACGCCCCCACGGGCGGGATCATGGCCGCCCCCACCACCTCCCTGCCGGAGGAGCTCGGCGGCGTGCGCAACTGGGACTACCGGGCCTGCTGGCTGCGCGACTCCTCCCTCACCCTCGGCGCGCTGCTCGCCGCCGGGTACGACGAGGAGGCGGCCGCCTGGCGCGACTGGCTGCTGCGCTCCGTCGCGGGCGACCCCGCCGACCTGCAGATCATGTACGGACCGGCCGGGGAGCGCCGGCTGCCGGAGACGAGCCTGCCCTGGCTGCGCGGCTACGCCGGCTCGGCGCCGGTACGGACCGGGAACGCGGCGGTGGACCAGTTCCAGCTCGACGTGTACGGCGAGGTCATGGACTCCCTCCACCGCGCGCACGAGGCCGGGATCCCGGCGGAGCGGCACGCCTGGAACCTCCAGCTGAGCCTGCTCGGCTTCCTGGAGTCCACCTGGCGGGAGCCCGACGAGGGCCTGTGGGAGGTCCGCGGGCCGCGCCGCCACTTCACCCACTCGAAGGTGATGGCCTGGGTCGCCGCCGACCGCGCGGTCCGCACCCTGGAGGCCGATCCCTCGCTGCCGGGGGACGCGGCGCGGTGGCGGGCGATGCGGGACGAGATCCACGCCCAGGTGTGCGCGCGGGCGTACGACCCCGTGCGGAACACCTTCACCCAGGCGTACGGCTCGCCCGAGCTGGACGCCGCCACCCTCCTCATCCCGCAGGTCGGCTTCCTGCCGCCGGACGACCCCCGCGTGGTGGGGACCGTGGACGCCGTACGGGACGAGCTCATGCACGGCGGGTTCCTGCGCCGGTACAGCCCCGGCTCGACGGCCGTGGACGGGCTGCCGGGCCAGGAGGGCACCTTCCTGGTCTGCTCGTTCTGGCTGGCGGACGCGCTGCGTCTGACCGGGCGCACGGAGGAGGCGCGCGCGCTCTTCGAGCGGCTCGTCGCGCTCACCAACGACGTGGGGCTCCTCGCCGAGGAGTACGACCCGGTGTCGGGGCGTCAGCTGGGGAACTTCCCGCAGGCGTTCAGCCACATCGGGCTTGTGGGGACCGCCATCGCGCTCGCCGCCGAGGAGACGGCAGGATAGGCCCATGGATCTGGGACTGAAGGACCGTGTGTACGTGGTGACCGGTGCGACGCGGGGGCTCGGCCGGGCCTCCGCCGAGGCGCTGCTCGCGGAGGGCGCGAAGGTGCTGATCACCGGGCGCGAGGAGAAGACGGTCGCCGACGCGGTGGCCGAGCTGGGCGAGGGCGCGGCCGGGATCGCCGCCGACAACACCGACCCGGGGACCCCGGCCCGGCTGATCGCCGAGGCGCGGGCCCGCTTCGGCGGCTTCGACGGCATCCTGATCAGCGTCGGCGGCCCGGCGCCCGGCTTCGCGGCGGACAACACCGACGAGGAGTGGGCGGCCGCCTTCGACACGGTCTTCCTGGGAGCGGTACGGCTGGCCCGTGCGGCCGCCGAGACCCTCACCGAGGGCGGGGTCATCGGCTTCGTCCTGTCCGGTTCGGTCCACGAGCCGATCCCGGGCCTGACCATCTCCAACGGGCTGCGCCCGGGGCTTGCCGGCTTCGCCAAGTCCCTCGCCAACGACCTGGGCCCGCGCGGCATCCGGGTCGTCGGCCTGCTGCCGAGCCGGATCGACACGGACCGGGTCCGCTCGCTGGACGCGCTCTCCGGGGACGCCGACGCGGCCCGCGCGGCGAACGAGCTCACGATCCCGCTGCGCCGCTACGGCACTCCGGAGGAGTTCGGGCGCACGGCGGCCTTCCTGCTCTCGCCGGCCGCCTCGTACCTGACGGGTCTGATGCTGCCGGTGGACGGCGGGGCCCGCTCCGGGTTCTGACCCTCAGGCGACCCTGCGGGCGCGGTGCTTCACCGCGCGCAGGCGCGCCTCGGTGGGCAGTGCGGGAAGCCCCGCCGACGTGCGGGCGTGGGCGAGGGCCTCGGTGCTGAGGGAGGTCAGGGCGTCCCCCGGGGAGGCGTACGGCTCCAGGAGGAGCGCGATCCGGGTCCGGGGGGCGGTGCGGCGGCCCGTGAGGGCGACCTTGGCCCGGGCGACGCCGTCCTGCGCGGCGGCGTCCGCCTCCAGGACGCCCTCCAGCGCCCTGCCCCGCAGCACCGCCGCCTCGCCGTCGCCGGTGTCGACGAGGACCTCGGCGAGCCGGGCCCGCCGGAACTGGACGAGCAGCCACCAGAGGGCGAGCAGGACGACGAGCCCGAGGACGGCGATGACGACCGGCCACCACCAGCTCTCGTCCCGCCAGCGCTGCCGGTCGGCGGTGGAGAGCAGCACGTCGGAGGGGCCCGACCAGGGCCACCAGGACGGCACGGGCAGGTCGACGGCGGCGGCGATGACGGCGCCGCCGCCGAGGACGAGGAGCAGCCCGGCGAGCCCGAGCAGGGCGCGGTTGACGCGCCGGAGGACGACGGTCATGCGGCCTTCCCTTCCTTCCGTGCCGGCCGGGTCACCCGGACCGTCAGCGCGGGCGGGCGGGCGAGACCGAGCTCGCCGACGCCGGTGGCGAGCACCGTCTCCACGTCGGCGCGGACCTCGTCGAGGGCCCGGAAGTGGGACACCGCCCGGACGCCGACCTTGGAGCGGCCGACGCGCACCCGGACGGACTGCACTCCGGAGACCTCCATGACGCGGTCCCGCAGGGTGAAGGCTGCGGCCTCGCGGTCGAGTCCCGCCCTCACGTCGGTGTGCTCGCGGCGCATCGGGAGGACGTCGCGCAGCCCCGGGGTGGCGGCCAGGACGAGGAGCCAGACGCCGAGCAGCACGGCGACGGCCGCGCCGACGACGATCACCGTGTCGTCGAGCGGCCGGGTCGCCAGGGCGTCGGCGAGCTCGCGCCGCCAGGACATCGCGGAGCGGTCGGCCCGTACGGCCGCGACGTCGTAGAGGAGCAGCCCGGCCCCGCCGAGGACGACGGCCGCGAGGAGGGCGGCGGGGATGCGGCGTACGGCCCAGAAGCGGCGGGCGGGCGGTGCGGGCACGTCGTCCGGGAGGGGCGCGGTGCCCCCCGGCTCCGGGGTGCCTTCGGGGGGCTCGGTGTCCGGTCGCGGGGTGGTGGTCATGCGAGGCGGCCCCTCGGCGTGGCGTGGCGGGTGTGCGCGGAGTGGAGGCGCTCGACGTGGACGGTCACCTCGTGGACCTCCAGACCGGCGAGCTCCTCCACGCGCGTGCGTACCCGGCTCCGGACGGCGCCGCACTGGCGGCCGACGTCGGAGGGGTAGTCGAGGTCGAGGCTCACCGAGACGCGGGCGATCTCCCGGTGGACGACGACCGAGGCGTGGGGCTTGGATCCTCCTTCGGGGACGGCGTCGACGGCCTCTCGGGCCGCCTGGGCGGCGATCTTCGCGACGACCCGGTCGGCGATGCTGGTCGCCCCGCGGTTCCGCGCCCCGTCCCGTACCGGGCCGTCTGCCAGATCCGTCACCACCCCGGGTCACCGCCGCCGGTCGCCGCGGTCGCGTCCCCGGAACAGATCGCCGGGTTCGAGGTCTCCGTCGAGGAACCGGCCTGCCACGAAGCCGATCGCGCCGAGAGCCGCGACCAGGACGAACGCTCCGAAGCCGCCGAAGTATCCGGCGAAGCCGAGAGCCATGCCGGCCACCAGGCCGACCACCGCCATACTCATTCCGAGCCCCTTTCCTGACCCTGGTCGCCGGGGTTCCGACGACTACTGGAGCCGGGGCTCCGGCTCCTCTTCCTCTTCGTCGGGCAGCTTCACGTCGCTGACCGCGATGTTGACCTCGACGACCTCGAGGCCGGTCATCCGCTCCACGGCGGTGATGACGTTCTCCCTGACGTCGCCGGCGACGTCGGCGATGGAGACGCCGTAGTCGACGACGATCTCCAGGTCGAGCGCGGTCTGCACCTCGCCGACCTCGGCCTTCACCCCTCGGGTGGCGTTCGCCTTGCCGCCGCCTCCGCCGGGGACCCGGTCGCGGACGGCGCCGAAGGTGCGGGAGAGGCCGCTGCCCATGGCGTGGACGCCGACGACGTCGCGCGCGGCGAGACCGGCGATCTTCTCCACGACGCCGTCGGCGATCGTGGTGCGGCCCCGGGAGGCCGCCGCGCCGCCGCCGCGCTTGGTCACCGACGTGCGGCGGGGTTCGCGGGGATCGTCCGGCGCGAGTCCTCCGGACTGGGTGGTGTCCGTCATGATTTAGCCCCTTCTGCGATATTTCGGGGTTCCTCGCCCACACTAAGGGCGCTTGCCCCGATCCGCCCCGGGGATGCGGCAGGCTGGGGGAATGACGACGGCTGAGGGTTGGACGGCGGCGGTACGGGACCGCCTCGCGCCGGGCAGGCTGCTGCCGCTCGGGGCGGCCGGGGACGGTGCGTGGATCACCGAGCGCGCGGCACGGGGGGTCCTCGCCCCGGCCGCCACGGCGGTGCGGGGGGTGGTGCCCGGCGAGCTGCGGGTCGGGTCCGACCCGCTGGCCGAGGACGACGGGGAGGCACCGGCCGAGCCCCTCCCGGTACCGCCGGGGGCGCTCGGGCCGGGGGCGCTGCGGATCACGGCGGACTTCGGGGCGGTGGCGGGCCGCCCGCTGCCGGAGCTGGCCGAGGAGCTCCGGGCGGCCCTGCTCGGGGCGGCGCGCGACGGGCTCGGGCTGCGCGTGACGGCGGTGGACCTGCGGGTGACGGAGCTGCTGGACGCGGAGCCGCCGGAGACGGGGGCGGCCGCTCCCCCGCCGGGGCGGCCCGCTCCGGCGACGGACGATCCGGTGGCCCTGGCGGTCCTGCGGGTCGAAGGCGTGGCGGGCGTGACGGACACCTGGGGGCCGCCGGTGCACCGGGGCCCCGGCCAGGTGCGGGTGGAGCTGGCGGTGACGGCCGGTCACCGGCCGCTGGACGTGGCCCGCGCGGCCCGGAGCGCCGCGACCGCGGCCGCCGAGGGGGCGACCGCGGTCACGGTACTGGTGTCGGAGCTGCGCTGAGCGTGTGCGCGGGTCGGGCGCGTACCCGCCGCACGCGCCGGCTCGGCGGCGTGCGGGTCAGTCGCCGAGGCCGGCCAGGTCGCGCAGGCGGCGGGCCTGGGCGGCACGCTCGGCGGTGCGCTGCTCCTCGTAGGAACGGCCGGAGACGCCCTGGAGCAGCGCCTTGGTCTCGGTGACCGCGTCGCGGGGCGCCGCGATCAGGGCGGCGCTCAGGTCCCGTACCGCCGCGTCGAGCTCGTCGGCGGGCACGGACAGGTTGGCGAGGCCGATGCGCTCCGCCTCCTCCGCGTGCACGAAGCGGCCGGTGGCGCAGATCTCCAGCGCGCGGGCGTAGCCGACGAGCGAGACGAGCGGGTGCGTCCCCGTCAGGTCCGGGACGAGACCCAGGCTGGTCTCGCGCATGGCGAACTGCACGTCCTCGGCGACGACCCGCAGGTCGCAGGCGAGGGCGAGCTGGAAGCCCGCGCCGATGGCGTGGCCCTGGACGGCGGCGATCGACACCAGGTCGCTCCGGCGCCACCAGGTGAAAGCCTCCTGGTACTCGGCGATGACCGCGTCGAGGTCCTCGTCGGAACCGCGCGCGAGATCGAGGAAGGACGGCTCGCCGTCGAAGCCCTCGGGCGTGAACGCCTGCCGGTCGAGTCCGGCGGAGAAGGACTTGCCCTCGCCACGCAGAACGACGACCCGCACGCTGCCGGGCAACGACCGTCCGGCTTCCGTCAACGCCCGCCACAGAGCGGGAGACTGGGCGTTGCGCTTCGCCGGGTTGGTCAGGGTCACCGTGGCAACGGCGTCCTCGACGGTGAGCCGTACACCGTCCTTGTCGAATACGAGCTCAGAGTCGTCGAGCGTAGTCATGGGGGCGCCTCCGGTTCCGGTGCAGCACTGCATGCGACATGCTAAGTGACTGCACAGTAACCACCTGGCCGACCGCAGGGTCGACCGGGTGCCCACCGGGAGGTCCCGGTGGACCGGTCGAGCCGCCCCGATGTCAGGCCGAGGCCGCCTTCTTGCCCCGTGTCGCTCCGCCGCGTCCACGCAGCGTGACTCCGGACTCGCTCAGCATCCGGTGGACGAATCCGTAGGAGCGGCCGGTTTCCTCGGCCAGCGCCCGGATGCTCGCACCGGAGTCGTACTTCTTCTTCAGGTCTGCCGCGAGCTTGTCGCGCGCGGCGCCGGTCACCCGGCTGCCCTTCTTCAGAGTCTCGGCCACCCGTGCCTCCTCATGGGAAGTGCGCTCTGGACTTCTCATGATCACCCCTCCCGTGCGTCCTGGCCACCCATTCGACAAGGTCTGTGCCGCCGGGTTTGTGGACGAGTACGCCGTCGTCACGAACGGAAGCTCAGATTCCGCACGGCGAAAACGGCACCTCCGGACCGTTCGGTACGGGAAGTGCCAGGTCAGCGCGGCAGGGGGAACACACGTGCGGCGCGGGTCTGCCGGAAGGATTCGGCAGAGCACCGCGCCGGGATGTACGAGAGACCCTCACTCAGATGAAGGATCACCCATGAGCCGAATGATCCAGCCCGGGATGATCACCCGAGGGGCTTGAAGGCCCTTCTCCGGGTCAGGCGAGGGCCACCAGGTCCGCGTAGTCCGCGCCCCACAGGTCCTCGACACCGTCGGGGAGCAGGATGATCCGCTCCGGGTCGAGCGCCTCCACGGCGCCCTCGTCGTGGGTGACGAGGACGACGGCGCCCTTGTACGTGCGCAGCGCGCCGAGGATCTCCTCGCGGCTGGCCGGGTCCAGGTTGTTCGTCGGCTCGTCGAGGAGCAGCACGTTCGCCGAGGAGACGACCAGGGTCGCGAGCGCGAGCCGGGTCTTCTCGCCGCCGGAGAGCACGCCCGCCGGCTTGTCGACGTCGTCGCCGGAGAAGAGGAAGGAGCCGAGCGTCTTGCGCACGTCCACGAGGTCGAGGTCGGGCGCGGCCGAGCGCATGTTCTCCAGGACGGTCCGCTCGGGGTCGAGCGTCTCGTGCTCCTGGGCGTAGTAGCCGAGCTTCAGGCCGTGGCCCGGGGTGACCTGGCCGGTGTCGGGCCGCTCGACGCCGCCGAGGAGACGCAGCAGGGTCGTCTTGCCCGCGCCGTTGAGGCCGAGGATGACGACGCGGGAGCCCTTGTCGATCGCGAGGCTGACGTCGGTGAAGATCTCCAGCGAACCGTAGGACTTGGAGAGCCCCTCGGCCGTCAGCGGGGTCTTGCCGCAGGGCGCGGGCTCGGGGAAGCGGAGCTTGGCGACCTTGTCGGAGGCGCGGACCGCCTCCAGGCCGGACAGCAGCCGCTCGGCGCGCTTGGCCATGTTCTGCGCGGCGACGGTCTTGGTGGCCTTGGCGCGCATCTTGTCGGCCTGCGAGTTGAGCGCGGCGGCCTTCTTCTCGGCGTTCTGGCGCTCGCGCTTGCGGCGCTTCTCGTCGGCCTCGCGCTGCTGCTGGTAGAGCTTCCAGCCCATGTTGTAGACGTCGATCGTGGAGCGGTTGGCGTCCAGGTAGAAGACCTTGTTCACCACGGTCTCGACGAGGTCGACGTCGTGGGAGATGACGATGAAGCCGCCGCGGTAGGTCTTCAGGTAGTCGCGCAGCCAGACGATGGAGTCGGCGTCGAGGTGGTTGGTGGGCTCGTCGAGGAGCAGGGTGTCGGCGTCCGAGAAGAGGATCCGGGCGAGCTCGACGCGGCGGCGCTGACCGCCGGAGAGGGTGTGCAGCGGCTGGCCGAGGACCCGGTCGGGCAGACCGAGGGCGGCGGCGATGGTGGAGGCCTCGGCCTCGGCCGCGTAGCCGCCCTTGGTCAGGAACTCGGTCTCCTGGCGCTCGTACTGCCGCATCGCCTTGTCGCGGGTGGCGCCGGAGCCGGTGGCGATGCGCTCCTCGTTCATCCGCATCTTCTTCAGGAGGACGTCGAGGCCGCGGGCGGACAGGATGCGGTCGCGGGCCAGGACGTCGAGGTCGCCGGTGCGCGGGTCCTGCGGGAGGTAGCCGACCTCGCCGGAGCGGGCGATGGAGCCGGCGGCCGGCTGGCCCTCGCCGGCGAGGCACTTGGTGAGGGTGGTCTTGCCCGCTCCGTTGCGGCCGACGAGGCCGATGCGGTCGCCCTTGGCGACGCGGAAGGAAGCGGATTCGATGAGGACTCGGGCGCCGGCGCGCAGCTCGATGCCGGAAGCGGTGATCACGGACAGACTCCAGGGCGGTGGGAAACGGCGGAAGGACGGCTGGTGGCGGGCTTCGACGCCGCTAATGCACCCAAAGGAGAATGGCCATGCGGCCAGTCTAACGGGCGTCTGCAACTGGTTTTCGGCCATGCGGGGTACGGGGGACGAACTCGGGTCTTTCTCACATTCCTGCCGACTCGGCATAAAAGGAGCGGACCGGAGGAGATCGTCCGATACTCGGCGCAGGGCGGCGGCCACCGCCGCGACAGCGACGCGGAGGGTGGTGGACCGTGCAGTTCGACGACGACGCCGACCTGGACACCTCGGAGGTACGGGACGTCCGGAACAGCCGCATCCCGGGCGGCAGGGCGACCGTCGGCGGCGGCATCGTCGGCCTCATCGCGCTGATCCTGGGCGTGCTCTTCGGGGTGGGCCCCGACCAGCTCGGGCTCTCCTCGGGCGGGGACGAGCCGGTCGCGTCCTCCTCGTCCGCGGCCCAGGTGGACCAGAGCTGCAGGAAGGGCGCGGACGCCAACACGCGCCAGGACTGCCGGATCGTCGCCGTCGTCAACAGCGTCCAGGACTACTGGCGGAGCGAGTACCCGCGCCGGGGCGGCACCTACGGGAACGCCGCCACCGTGATGTTCACCCAGCGGGTCGGCACCGCGTGCGGCTCGGCCACGTCGGCGGTCGGGCCCTTCTACTGCCCCGGCGACCGGCGGGTCTATCTCGACCTGGACTTCTTCGACGAGCTGCGGACCACGTTCGGGTCGAGCGGCGGCCCCTTCGCCCAGGCGTACGTGGTGGCGCACGAGTACGGCCATCACGTCCAGAACCTGATGGGGACCCTGAGCCGCGCCCAGGACGGGCGGACCGGCGCGAACTCCAACGCCGTGCGGGTCGAGCTCCAGGCCGACTGCTACGCCGGGGTCTGGGCGCGGCACGCGACGACCACGCCGGACGAGAAGACGGGCCGGCTGCTGCTCACCCGGCTCACCGACGAGGACATCCGGGACGGCCTGGACGCGGCGGCGGCCGTGGGCGACGACCGGATCCAGGAGCGGTTCCAGGGCCGGGTGACGCCGGAGAACTGGACGCACGGCTCGGCGGCGCAGCGGCAGCAGTGGTTCTACGAGGGCTACCGGACGGGTGACATGGCCCGGTGCAACACCTTCCGCTGATTGCCGATGGGGACTGCCAGACTGAGACCTGGGTCACATTCGACTGAATCGAGAGGAAGTGATCGGGATGGCTGAGGCTCCCCACATCTGTCCGACGCTGACGTACGAGGACGCGAAGGCGGCGATCAGCCTGCTCACGGAGGGCTTCGGCTTCCGGGCGAACGCCGTGTACGAGGCCGAGGACGGGCGCGTGGCGCACGCCGAGCTGTCGTACGGGAACGGCATGGTGATGCTGGGCAGCAAGGGCACCGGCAGCGAGTTCGACAAGCTGATGGCCGACGCCGGCCCGGTCGGTGTGTTCGTGCACGTGGACGACGTCGACGAGCACCACGCACGGGCGGTGGCGCACGGCGTCGAGATCGTGATGCCGCCCAAGGACCAGGAGTACGGCTCGCGGGACTACATGGCGCGGGACGCCGAGGGCAACATCTGGAGCTTCGGGACGTACACCCCCGGCGCCGCGGAGTAGCCGGGCGCCGGGGAGGTCGTGCCCTCAGGGATCCCGGGGCGGGGATCCCGTCACGCTCCTCCGGTGTGGACCTGGAAGGCGGCCCGGCGGACGGCCTTGGCCAGCGCCGGGTCCGGGTGGGCGGCGGCGAGGGCGACCAGGACCTGGACGGTACGGGGGTGGCCGACGGCGCGGATCTCGTCGAGCAGCGCCGGGACGGTGCCCTGCACGGCGGAGTCGAGGTGCCGGACGAGCAGCTCGCTCTCCCCGTGGTCGGCGACGGCGGCGGCCGTGTCCACCCAGAGCCAGGTGGACTCCTCGCGGGTGAGGACCTCCTGGGCGTCGTCGGGGTCGGCGCCCTCGTACTCGGCGAGCCAGAGCAGCGCGTACGGCCGCAGGGAGGGCTCCGCGACGGTGGCCCGCACCTCGGCCTCGGCGGGCGCGCCGACGACGCGGAGCGCCTCGAAGGCGAGCCCGCGCAGCAGGGCGTCCTCGCCGCGGGCGACGGCGAGGAGTTCGCTCACGGCGCTGGACAGGGTGCGGGCGGCGAGCCAGGCGCGGTACTCGTCACGGGCGGGGCCGGGGGTGAGCCGGGCGCAGCCGCGGAGCATGTCCTCGGCGGACTGCTCGATGTTCCCGGCGGGGCTCTGCGCGGCGACGCAGATCTGCTCCAGCTTGACCCAGACCGCCCAGTTGCCGAGCGGGGTCAGGGTGGCGTGACGCCCCTCCGCACCGGGGTCCAGGGTGAGCGCGCCGACGGCCGCCAGACCTTCGAGCGCCCAGTCGAGGAGCGTGGGGAGCCCGTCGCCGGCGGGGGCGTCCGGGGACTCGGGCGCCGGCTCGGCCGCGGGGACCTCGCAGCGCTCCTCGCGGAGCTCCTCGACGCGCTGGCCGAGGAGGTCGAGGAGGGCGGGGACGAGGACCGGGCCCTGGGAGAGCTGGAGCAGCGAGAGCACCTGCGGGACGGCCTCGACGACCTCGGCGACGGCGCTCGGGGCGACGCCCTCGGGCGCCGGGTGCACCAGGGACCAGGCGTCGAAGAGGGCGACCCAGCCGCGCAGGACGGCGGAGTCGTCGCGGTCCCAGGCGTGCAGCCGCCAGCCGGGGCGGGCGGTCTCGCCGTGCAGCTCGACGAGTCCGGCGAGCCGGGCGCGGTCCCAGCCAGCCCGGATCTGGCCGGGTGTCAGCTCCAGTGCGGCCGCGGCCCGTTCCTGGGCGGGGCCGGCTCCGGGGCCGGTGCGGAGTGCCGTGTCGGCGCCGTGCTCGACGGCGGCCCAGCGGGCGATCCGTACGGCGTCGGCGAGGACGTGCCGGGCCTGGCGGGCGAGCTCCGCGCGGGGCGGAGTGCCCTCGGGCGGCCTCGGCGCCGGCCGGGTGCGCCGGGTCGTCACCGCCCGTCGGGCGGTGGCCAGCGCCCGCGGGCGGACGAGTCGGAGTCTGGAGTTGCGCGCCAATGGTTCATCGGGCTTTCGAGACGTCACGGGGGCAGTCTTCCCGCTGACGGCCCGAAAGCCCAATCGGAATCGGACGCCCCGTCGGATCGGGCGCCGCCGGGGGCGTCAGAGCAGTGGGGTGAGGAAGCGGCGGAGGGACTCCTCGTAGCGGACCGGGTCGGCGTTCCACATCGAGGCGTGCGGCGCGTACCGCACGGTCTGCAGGCTGACCACGTCGGGGCGGCGGGCGGCGAGTTCGACGGAGGGTTCCCAGGGGGCGATCGTGTCGTCGGGGCCGTGGAAGAGGAGGACCGGGACGCGCAGGGCGTCCGGCTCCGAGACGGCCTGGAGGAGGTCGCCGTGCGGGCCGGTCCTGCCCTGGGCCGCGCGGACGGCGAGCGGCAGCAGGGGTCCGGGGACGTGGTGGGCCGCCGCGAGGTTGCGGAGGGTGGCCTCCCAGTCGAGGACCGGGGAGTCGAGGACGAGGCCGCCGATCCGGTCGCGCACGCCCGACTCGGCCGCGGCGCGCAGGGCCATCGAGGCGCCGGTCCCCCAGCCGTGCAGGACGACCTTCCGGGCGCCCCGGCGGACGGCGTAGCGGATGGCGGCGTCGACGTCCCGCCACTCGGAGTCGCCGAGGTGGGCGAGGCCGTCCGGGGAGGGGGGTGCTCCTTCGTCGCCCCGGTAGGCGGGGACGAGGACGGGGATCTTGCGGCGGTTGTAGAAGGGGACGAGGTTCAGCGGGTGCTCGCGGGTGGTGCCGAGGCCGTGCAGGGCGATCACCCAGGTGGTGCGGGGGGCGGCCACGAGCCAGGCGGGCAGGGGGCCGAGTTCGCCGGGGATCTCGACGTCCTCCTGGGCGAGCCCGAGGGCGCTGATCGGGGTGCCCCGGTGCAGCTGCGGGGTGAGCCGGACGCGGGCGCCGGGTGCGAGGACGCCGAGCTCGACCCGCTCCAGGCGGCGGACGACGGTGTCGGCGGTGTGCGGGACCCGGTCGAGGACGGGGCCGAGGACGGCGTGCAGGCCGGTGGCCTCCATCCCGTACGTGCCGGGGCGCAGCGAGGCGATGCTGCGGGTGAGGGTGATCCGCTCGGGTCCCGTGGCGTGCACGGTGAGTCTGGGGTCTCCGGGCAGTGGTCGTCCGGACGGCGCCCTGAGGGCGACATCGCTGGCGTACCGGCCGGCCGCGATCACGGCCGCGCCGACACCGATCAGGGTGGTGACGGCCGCTGCCGTCGCTGTAGCCGGGCGCACGCTCCCAGTGTCGGCAGGGCGGGGTGGGGCTGCCACCGGACGGACCCGGACGGACCCCGTCGCGCCCCCTCGGGACCCGGACCCGTCCGCGTGCGGTGACGAACCGGAGGGCTCGCCCGGGGGAGTGACATGGGTCTCCTCCTGGGGGTCCCCCGGCCGGATGGTTCTGTCCAGGGAGCGGAACCGGGTGGCGGGGGAGGAACCGGGGCAGGTCGTATGTGCCCCGGGAGGCACGGGATTACCCGTGGTTGCCGGGTGACCGCATCGTGGACACCCGGGCACTCCGGGGCCACAAGCGGAACCTCTTGACACCGGATAGGGACACCACGCCGCCCGCCCCAGTTCACCTTCCGTTCACCCAGGTTGCTTACGTTCGACGAGCCACTGACGTCAAACGATTGCCTGGGTAAATGGAACACATCACGCTGCTGCTCGCCATTGTGGTCGTGACAGCTCTCGTGTTCGATTTCACGAACGGTTTCCACGACACCGCCAACGCGATGGCCACGACCATCTCGACCGGTGCTCTCAAGCCCAAGACGGCGGTGGCCATGTCCGCCGTGCTGAACCTCGTCGGCGCGTTCCTGTCCGTGGAGGTCGCCAAGACGATCTCCGGCGGGCTCATCAACGAAGAGGGCATTCGTACAGAAGTGATCTTCGCGGCGCTCGTGGGCGCCATCCTGTGGAACCTGCTGACCTGGCTGCTCGGACTGCCGTCCAGCTCGTCCCATGCCCTCTTCGGCGGTCTCATCGGCGCCGCGGTCATGTCGGCCGGCTGGTCCGCCGTGAACGCCCCGACGATCGTCACCAAGGTCCTCATCCCGGCCGTCGCCGCGCCCATCGTCGCCGGCCTCGCCGCGATGCTGGCCACGCGTCTGACGTACAAGATCGGCGCGAAGACCGACGAGAAGCACACCGCCAAGGGCTACCGGGTCGGCCAGATCGCCTCCGCCGGTCTCGTCTCCCTCGCCCACGGCACCAACGACGCCCAGAAGACGATGGGCATCATCACCCTCGCCCTGGTCACCCAGGGTGTCGTCGCCCCCGGCTCGAACCCGCCCCTGTGGGTCATCGTCTCCGCCGGTGTGGCCATCGCGCTCGGCACCTACCTCGGCGGCTGGCGCATCATCCGCACCATGGGCAAGGGCCTCACCGACCTCCGGCCGCAGCAGGGCTTCGCCGCCCAGACCAGCGCCGCCACGGTCATCCTCGCCTCCTCGCACCTCGGTTTCTCCCTCTCCACCACCCAGTCCTGCTCGGGTGCCGTGATGGGTGCCGGCCTCGGCCGCAAGGGCGGTGTCGTCCGCTGGTCGACCGCGACCCGGATGTTCGTCGCCTGGGGCCTGACCCTGCCCGCCGCGGGCCTGGTCGGCGCCGGTGCCGAGTTCCTCACCAAGCAGGGCACCTGGGGCATCGTGGCCGTCGCGGTCCTGCTCGTCGCCGGCTCGGGCGTCATCTGGTCGCTGTCCCGCCGCAAGCCGGTCGACCAGCACAACGTCACGGACGACGACCTCGACGGCGACACCGAGCCCGCGGGCGTCGTGACCACCGCGATCGCGGCCGTCACCCCGCCGCCGGCCGGCTCCGTCGCCGCCGTCGCGGACGAGGACCTGAAGACCACCATCCCCGCGCCGGTCCCCACGGACCCGGCCGCTCCCCCGGCCCCCGCCGCCGCGGTCTAAGGAACTGGAACCAAGCATGAAGATCGACTGGGCAGCCCTCGGCTCCGTCTTCGGAGTCAGCCTCGTGGCGACCGTCGCCCTCGTGGGCCTCTTCACCCTCGGTGTCATCGGCCTCTCCAAGCAGGAGCAGGCCGCCGCCCAGGGAGGCTCCGCCGCCCTGGCCCGCACCGGCGCCTACGCCTGCTTCGCCCTGTGCCTGGCGGCCGTGGCGTACGGCATCTACCTGATCGTCGCCTGACGGTCCCCGGTACCTCGGCCGGGCGGTCCGCACCTTCGGGTGCGGACCGCCCGGCCGTTCCGCTTCGGGCGCCGTGTTTGTGGTGCTTCGCACAGTGACGCGGTGCAGGTCAAGGGTGAGTTGACGGCTGTTCTCGGGCCGTGGTGGACTGCCGAGGCCATTACGGCGGCAGTAGAGGAAGTCCGGTGCGAATCCGGCGCGGTCCCGCCACTGTGACCGGATCCGAAGGGTCCGGGAGTCAGGAACTCTCGCCGCCGGTCACGTCGAGCCAGGGCGCGGACCCTGAGTGAGGACACAGCGCCATGCCCGGCCGCAGGCCCCTCCTTTCCAGAACCACCGGTGTCTTCGCGTACGGCGCGACCGCCGGTCTCGCCGTCGATCTGCTCGTCGGCGACCCCCGCCGCGGACATCCCGTCGCCGCGTTCGGCCGGGCGGCGGGCCGGGTCGAACAGGCCCTGTGGCGCGACCACCGCGGGTGGGGCGCCCTGCACACCGCCGTCTGCGCCGGTGCCGCCGTCGCGGCCGGCGCCCTCGCCGCCCGTACGGTACGGGGCAGCCGCGCCGGATCCGCCGCGCTCACCGCCGCCACCGTCTGGGCCGTCGTCGGCGGCACGACCCTGGGCCGCGAGGCCCGCGCGATCGGCGGGGCCCTCGCCGCGGGAGACCTGGAGGTCGCCCGGGAACGGCTGCCGCACCTGTGCGGACGCGACCCGCAGTCCCTCGACGGACCCGCGATGGCCCGCGCGGTCGTCGAGTCCGTCGCCGAGAACACCTCCGACGCGGTCGTGGGCGCCCTCTTCTGGGGAGCGGTCGCGGGCGTGCCGGGCCTGGTCGGCTTCCGTGCGGTGAACACCCTCGACGCGATGGTCGGCCACAAGTCCCCCCGCTACCGACGGTACGGCTGGGCCTCGGCCCGCCTCGACGACCTGGCCGGCTGGCCCGGGGCCCGGCTGACCGCCGCCCTCGCGACCGTCGCCGGCGGGAACCCGCGCGGAGCCGTACGGGCCTGGCGGGCGGACGCCGCGAAGCACCCGAGCCCCAACGCGGGCCCCGTCGAGGCCTCCTTCGCGGGCGCCCTCGGCATCCGGCTCGGGGGAACCCTCTCGTACGCCGGGCGGGTCGAGCACCGGCCCGTCCTCAACGGGGAGGGGCGGCCCGTCGAGGTCGCCGACATCGACCGCGCGGTCCGGCTGTCCCGCCGGGTCACCGGAATGACCCTGGCCGCCTGTGTGGGCGGCCGCATGATCGCGAACGCGCTGAAGCGGAGGAACGCATGAGGGGTGGGGGGCTGCTCGTCGCCGGGACCACGTCCGACGCGGGCAAGAGCGTCGTCACGGCCGGCATCTGCCGCTGGCTGGTCCGGCAGGGCATCAAGGTCGCGCCGTTCAAGGGACAGAACATGTCCCTGAACTCCTTCGTCACCCGGGAGGGCGCCGAGATCGGCCGCGCGCAGGCCATGCAGGCGCAGGCGGCCCGTGTGGAGCCGACCGCCCTGATGAACCCGGTGCTGCTCAAGCCCGGCAGCGACCGCTCCAGCCAGGTCGTCCTCATGGGCAAGCCGGTCGGCGAGCTGAGCGCTCGTGGCTACCACGGGGGGCGGCAGAAGGAACTCTTCGAGCCGGTGCTCGCGTGCCTGGAGGAACTCCGGGGCACGTATGACGCCGTGATCTGCGAGGGGGCGGGGAGTCCGGCCGAGATCAACCTGCGGCGCACGGACATCGTGAACATGGGCATCGCGCGGGCCGCGAAGCTGCCCGTGGTCGTCGTCGGCGACATCGACCGGGGCGGGGTCTTCGCCCAGTTCTTCGGCACGACGGCGCTGCTCTCGCCGGAGGACCAGTCGCTCGTGGCGGGCTATCTCGTGAACAAGTTCCGGGGCGACGTCACCCTCCTGGAGCCGGGCCTCGACATGCTGCACGGGCTCACCGGACGCCGGACCTTCGGTGTCCTGCCGTACGCGCACGGACTCGGCATCGACGAGGAGGACGGCCTGCGGGTCTCCCTGCGGGGCACCGTCCGCGAGTCGGTCGTCGCGCCGCCGCTCGGCGCGGACGTGCTGCGGGTCGCCGTCTGCGCCGTCCCGCTGATGTCCAACTTCACTGACGTCGACGCGCTCGCCGCCGAACCGGGCGTGGTCGTCCGGTTCGTGGACCGGCCCGAGGAGCTCGTCGACGCCGACCTCGTCGTCGTGCCCGGCACCCGGGGAACGGTCAAGGCGCTGGCGTGGCTGCGGGAGCGGGGCCTCGCGGACGCCCTCGCGCGGCGCGCCGCCGAGGGCCGCCCGGTGCTCGGCATCTGCGGCGGCTTCCAGGCCCTGGGCGAGCGCATCGAGGACGAGGTCGAGTCGAAGGCCGGAGTCGTCGACGGGCTCGGGCTGCTGCCCGTACGGGTGCGGTTCGGGGTCGAGAAGACCCTCGCCCGGCCGGTCGGCGAGGCCCTCGGCGAGCGGGTCGAGGGGTACGAGATCCACCACGGAGTCGCCACCGTGGACGGCGGGGAGCCGTTCCTCGACGGCTGCCGGGTCGGCTCCGTGTGGGGCACGCACTGGCACGGCTCGCTGGAGAGCGACGGCTTCCGCCGGGCGTTCCTGCGGGAGGTCGCGGCGGCGGCGGGGCGGCGGTTCGTCCCGGCTCCCGACACGTCCTTCGGCGCGCTCCGGGAGGAGCAGCTCGACCGCCTCGGCGACCTGATCGAGGAACACGCGGACACGGACGCGCTGCTGCGGCTGATCGAGGAGGGCGCTCCGGCGGGCCTGCCGTTCGTGCCGCCGGGTGCGCCGTGACGCCGGGCCGTCCTCCGGGACATCAGCGAACCGAACTCGATGGAAGGAAGACCCGATGAGCACCCGGTATCCGTTCACCGCCGTCGTCGGCATGGACGACCTGCGGCTCGCGCTGCTGCTGAACGCCGTCAGCCCGGCCGTGGGCGGAGTGCTCGTGCGGGGCGAGAAGGGGACCGCCAAGTCCACCGCCGTCCGCGCGCTCGCCGAGCTGCTGCCGGAGGTGCCGGTGGTCGCCGGGTGCCGGTTCAGCTGTGACCCGGCCTCGCCCGACCCGGGCTGCCCGGACGGGCCGCACGGCGACGCGCCCGGCTCCGCCCGTCCCGCCCGCATGGTCGAGCTGCCCGTCGGCGCCTCCGAGGACCGGCTGGTCGGCGCGCTGGACATCGAGAAGGCCCTCGCCGAGGGCGTGAAGGCCTTCGAGCCGGGGCTCCTCGCCGCCGCGCACCGGGGGATCCTCTACGTCGACGAGGTCAACCTGCTGAGCGACCACCTGATCGACCACCTGCTCGACGCCGCCGCCATGGGCGCCTCCCACGTCGAGCGCGAGGGCGTCTCCGTGCGGCACGCCGCCCGGTTCCTGCTCGTAGGGACCATGAACCCCGAGGAGGGCGAGCTGCGGCCGCAGCTGCTCGACCGGTTCGGGCTGACCGTGGAGGTCGCCGCCTCCCGCGACCCGGAGCAGCGGGTCGAGGTCGTCCGTCGGCGGCTGGCCTTCGAGGACGACCCGGCCGCCTTCGCCGCGCGCTGGGCCGGTGAGGAGACCGCGCTGCGCGGACGGATCGTCGCCGCGCGGACGTTGCTGCCCGAGGTGACCCTCGGCGACGCGGTGCTCCTCCAGATCGCCGCGACCTGCGCCGCGTTCGAGGTGGACGGCATGCGCGCCGACATCGTGATGGCCCGCACGGCGACCGCGCTCGCCGCCTGGGCCGGACGGACCGAGGTGACCTCGGAGGACGTGCGGCAGGCCGCGCTCCTGGCCCTCCCCCA
The DNA here is from genome assembly GCF_014648895.1 of Streptomyces tanashiensis. Lineage (GTDB taxonomy): Bacteria > Actinomycetota > Actinomycetes > Streptomycetales > Streptomycetaceae > Streptomyces > Streptomyces tanashiensis. The sequence continues at coordinate 1,055,820 of NZ_BMRZ01000003.1, read as the reverse complement.
CCGGCGGCGGCGCTCGCCCTTCGACGCGCCCGGCCTCGACGAGGACAAGCTCGACGAGACCCTGGAGCAGTTCAAGGGGGACGAGCCGGACGACGACCCCGAGCCGGACGGGCCGGGTGACGGCGGTCCGGGAGGCGGCGGGGGTGTCCCTCCGCAGGGTGAGGGGCCGGACGCTCCTTCTCCCGAGTCCGCCGAGGCTCCGGAGAGCGCGCCCGCACCGGCCCCGCAGGGCTCCGGCGCCGGTGAGCGCGCGGCCGTGAAGGCCGCCGAGCCCTTCCGTACGAAGGTGCTGAGCGTGCCCGGTCTGGGCGAGGGCGCGGCCGGGCGCCGCTCCCGGGCCCGCACCGAGCACGGCCGTACCACCGGCTCCACCCGGCCCCGGGGCGCGCTGACCAAGCTCCACCTGGCCGCGACCGTGCAGGCCGCCGCCCCGCACCAGCGGGCGCGCGGCCGGTCCGGGCCCGGTCTGGTGGTCCGCCGGGACGACCTGCGGCAGGCGACCCGGGAGGGCCGCGAGGGCAACCTGGTGCTGTTCGCCGTGGACGCCTCCGGTTCCATGGCCGCGCGGCAGCGGATGAGCGCCGTGAAGGGCGCGGTGCTCTCGCTGCTGCTCGACGCCTACCAGCGGCGCGACAAGGTCGGTCTCGTCACCTTCCGGGGGCGGGACGCCGAGGTCGCGCTGCCGCCGACCTCGTCCGTGGACGCGGCCGCCGCCCGGCTCGAGAAGCTTCCGACCGGCGGCCGCACGCCGCTGTCCGCCGGGCTGCTCAAGGCCCATGACGTGCTCCGGATCGAACGGTTGCGGGACCCCTCGCGCCGCCCGCTGCTCGTCGTCGTGACCGACGGAAGGGCGACCGGCGGCGGCGCCGACCCGGTGGCGCTCGCGGCCCGCGCGGCGCGGCTGCACGCCGCCGACGGCACGGCGTCGGTGGTCGTGGACTGCGAGACCGGGCCGGTGCGGCTCGGGCTCGCCGGGACGCTGGCGCGCGAACTCGGCGGCACCGCAGTGACCTTGGACGAGCTGCGCGCGGACTCGATCGCCGGCCTCGTCAGAGACGTACAGGCAGCAGGACAGACTAAGAGGAGGGCCGCTTAATGCCGCAGGGACAGCCGACCGTCGTGCCCGACGACGGTCTCACCACCCGTCAGCGCCGCAACCGGGCACTGGTGATGGTGCACACCGGCGTCGGCAAGGGGAAGTCGACCGCCGCGTTCGGCATGGCGCTGCGCGCCTGGAACCAGGGCTGGCCGATCGGGGTGTTCCAGTTCGTCAAGTCCGCCAAGTGGAAGGTCGGCGAGGAGAACGCCCTCAAGGCGCTCGGCGAGACCGGCAAGGGCGGCACGGTCACCTGGAACAAGATGGGCGAGGGCTGGTCCTGGATCCAGCGCGAGGTCGCCGAGGGCGAGCAGTCGCACGAGGAGAAGGCCCGCGAGGGCTGGGAGCAGGTCAAGCGGGACCTCGCCGAGGAGAAGTACAAGTTCTACGTCCTCGACGAGTTCGCCTATCTGCTGCACTGGGGCTGGATCGACGTCAAGGAGGTCGTCGAGGTGCTGCGCGACCGCCCCGGGCACCAGCACGTCGTCATCACCGGCCGCAACGCGCCGCAGGAGCTCGTCGACTTCGCCGATCTCGTCACCGACATGTCCAAGGTCAAGCACCCGATGGACGCCGGTCAGAAGGGCCAGCGGGGCATCGAGTGGTAGCACGTCTCGTCATCGCCGCGCCGTCGTCCGGCGCGGGCAAGACCACGGTCGCGACCGGCCTGATGGCCGCGTTCGCCGGCCGTGGTCTGGCCGTCTCCCCGCACAAGGTCGGCCCCGACTACATCGACCCCGGCTACCACGCCCTGGCGACCGGCCGTCCCGGGCGCAACCTCGACGCGTACATGTGCGGTACGGGTCTGGTCGCGCCGCTCTTCCTGCACGGGGCGCGCGGCTGCGACCTGGCCGTGGTCGAGGGGGTCATGGGCCTGTACGACGGGGCCGCCGACCAGGGCGAGCTGGCGTCCACCGCGCAGGTGGCGAAGCTGCTCAAGGCGCCGGTGGTGCTCGTCGTCGACGCGTCCTCGCAGTCGCGGTCGGTGGCGGCGCTCGTGCACGGGTTCGCGTCCTGGGACCCGGAGGTGCGGATCGGGGGCGTGATCCTCAACAAGGTCGCGACGGACCGGCACGAGCACCTCCTGCGGGAGGCGCTCGGGGAGTCGGGCGTTCCGGTGCTGGGCGTGCTGCGGCGGGCGCCGGCGGTCGCGACGCCGTCACGGCACCTGGGTCTCGTGCCGGTGGCCGAGCGGCAGGCGCAGGCCGTGGAGGCGGTGGCGGCGCAGGCCGAGCAGGTTCTGGCCGGGTGCGACATGGAGGCGCTGCTGGCCCTCGCGCGGTCGGCGCCGCCGCTGACCGCCGAGCCGTGGGTGGCTGAGGTCGGGGAGCGGCTGCGGGCCGGGGGTTCCGGCGTGCCCGCACCGGTCGTCGCCGTCGCCGGCGGGGCCGCCTTCACCTTCTCGTACGCCGAGCACACCGAGCTGCTGCGCGCCGCGGGGGCCGAGGTCGTCACCTTCGACCCGCTCCGGGACGAAGCCCTCCCGGAGGGGACCCGCGGGCTCGTCATAGGCGGCGGCTTCCCCGAGATGTACGGCGAGCAGCTCTCCGCCAACGAACCCCTCCGCAAGGCCGTGGCCGAGCTCGCCGCCTCGGGGGCGCCGGTCGCCGCCGAGTGCGCCGGGCTGCTGTACCTGGCGCGGTCGCTCGACGGCAGGCCCATGTGCGGGGTGCTCGACGCCGACGCGCGGATGTCGGAGCGGCTCACGCTCGGGTACCGGGACGCCGTCGCCGTCAGCGACAGCGTCCTGGCGCCGGCCGGGGCGCGGCTGCGGGGCCATGAGTTCCACCGCACCGTGATCGAGCCCGGCGCCGGGCCGCTGGCGGCCTGGGGGCTGCGGCAGCCGGAGCGGCGCGTGGAGGGCTTCGTGCAGGGCGGGGTGCACGCCAGTTATGTGCACACCCACTGGGCGGGGTCGCCGGAGGTCGCCGCGCGGTTCGTGGGGCACTGCGCGTGAGCTCAGCCGCCGGAGACGCCCACCACGAGCCAGATGAAGGCCACGCCCGCCACCGTGCACAGCAGGGTGGAGCGGGCCGGGTGCGTGTGGTGGGCCTCCGGCAGGATCTCGGAGGCGGCGAGGTAGAGCAGGGCGCCGCCGAAGAAGCCGAGATAGCTGCCGAGCAGTTCCTCCGGAAGGGTGAACAGCAGGGTGGAGGCGGCGCCGACGAGCGGGGCGACGGCGTCCGCGACGAGCATCGCGAGGGCCTTGCGGCGGGCGTTCCCGTAGAGGCTCGTGATCGTGTACGTGTTGAAGCCGTCGGCGAAGTCGTGGGTGATGACGGCGAGGGCGACGGTGGCGCCCATGCCGCCGCCGACCTGGAAGGCGGCGCCCAGCGCGATGCCGTCCATGAGGCTGTGGAGGACCATCGCGGCGGCGGCCGTGAGGCCGACCTGCGGGGCCCGCTCGTCGGCGCCGACGCCGTGTGCCGCACGGCGGACGGCGAGGAGCCGCTCGACGACGTGGGCGAAGAGGAAGCCGCCGACGAAGAGCAGCAGGGCCTCCGGGACGCCGAACACCTTCTCCCCCGCGGCCTCCAGGGCCTCCGGCAGGAGGTCGAGTCCGACGACGCCGAGCATGAGCCCGCCGGCCAGGCCGAGGACGAGGTGGCGGCGGTCGGTGACGCGCTGCGCGACCCAGCCGCCGAAGAGCGTCATGAGGAACGCGCCGAGCGCGACGACTACAGCCATGGGCCTTTGCTATCGGATGGGGCGGCGTCCGCGCACCTCGGCGTCGGGGCCCGGTCGGGCGCGCCGGCGGACGAGGTCCTCGCGCTCGTCGGCGCGGTCCTGCGGGAGGCCGGTCTGACGCGCGCGGACGTCGGGTCGCTCGGCACGCTGGACGCGCGGGCGGCGGAGCCGGGGATCGTGGCGGCCGCGGCCGCGCTCGGGGTGCCGGTGCGCGGCTTCCGGGCCGCGGAGCTGGCGGCCGTGCCCGTACCGCATCCCTCGGCGCGGCCGCTGGCCGCGACGGGCACGGCGTCCGTGGCGGAGGCGGCGGCGCTGCTCGCGGCGGGTGAGGGTCTCCGGGGGGCCGGGGACGTGGTGCCGCTCGGCGGCGCGGGCGGGGCGTTACTTCTCGTACCGAAGCGGAAATCACGGTACGCAACGTGTGCTCTCGCCGCTTCCGTCCCGGTTCGTCCGAACGAAGATGCCCCAGGCGTACGGTTGTTGCCACTGGCTCACGGGTACATCGCTGGCGAGCCTGGCTCACCCCCCACCATCCCCACCCCCCACACGACGGCGGCCATGGACACCCACACGCATACCGACGCCCACGACCTGCGCCACCACGGTGACGCCGAGGTCCGGGACGAGAAACTCATCGATCTGGCGGTCAACGTCCGGACGAACACGCCGCCGGACTGGCTGCGGGAGCGCATCGCCGACTCGCTGACCGGTCTCGCGGCCTACCCCGACGGCCGGGCCGCGCGGGCGGCGGTCGCCGAGCGGCACGACCTGCCGTCGAACCGGGTGCTCCTGACGGCCGGCGCGGCGGAGGCGTTCGTGCTGCTCGCGCGGGCGCTGCCGGTGCGGCGGCCGGTGGTGGTGCACCCCCAGTTCACCGAGCCGGAGGCGGCGCTGCGGGACGCCGGGCACGAGGTGGGCCGGGTGCTGCTGCGCGAGGAGGACGGTTTCCGGCTGGATCCGGCGGCCGTTCCGGAGGACGCGGACCTGGTGGTGATCGGGAACCCCACGAACCCGACCTCCGTGCTGCACCCGGCCGCCTCGATCACCGCGCTGGCCCGCCCGGGGCGGATCCTGGTGGTGGACGAGGCGTTCATGGACGCGGTGCCGGGCGAGCGGGAGTCGCTGGCCGGGCGGACCGACGTGCCGGGGCTCGTGGTGCTGCGGAGCCTCACCAAGACCTGGGGGCTCGCCGGGCTGCGCATCGGCTACGTGCTGGCCGAGCCGGAGACGGTCGCGGCTCTGGAGCGGACGCAGCCGCTGTGGCCGGTGTCGACGCCGGCCCTGGTGGCGGCGGAGGCGTGCATGTCGCGGGCGGCGCTCGCGGAGGCGGAGCACGCGGCGCACCGGATCGGGGTGGAGCGGGCCCATCTGCTGGCCGGGCTCGCGGAGTTCGACGAGGTGCGGACGGTGGCGGGGGCGGAGGGTCCCTTCGTGCTGATCCGGATCGACGGGGCGGACGCGGTGCGGGAGCGGCTGCGGTCGCTGGGCTTCGCGGCCCGCCGGGGCGACACGTTTCCCGGGCTCGACCGGAACTGGCTGCGGCTGGCGGTCCGGGACCGGGCGACGACCAACCGTTTCCTGCAGGCACTCGACCAGGCGCTGCTGATCGGCGGCTGAGCCGGGGCGGACACGGAAGGGTCCGGGGAGGGCGGTGTCGTCACCATCGCCCTCCCCGGACCCTCGTTCCCTCCCGGCGCCCCCCGGCGCTGCCCCCTCGGGCCGTCAGCCGCGGGAGCGGGAGCGGGAGCGGGTCACGACGAGGGCGCCGCCGCCGGCGACGAGCAGGGCGAGCGCTCCGGCCGCGATGTACGGGGTGGTGGAGCTGCCGCCGGTCTCGGCGAGGTTCTCGGTGGGCGTGGTGCCACCGTTGTTGGTCTTGATGCCGCCGGCGTCGCTCGGCTTCACCGAGGGCTGCTGCGAGGGCTGCTCACTGGGGCGCTCGGTCGGCTTCTCGGTGGGGTTGTCGGTGGGCTTCTCGGTCGGCTTCTCCGTCGGGGCCGTGCCCTTGGGCGTCTCGCAGGTGGCCTGGGCGAGGGTCACCGTGCCGTTGACCTCGGCGACACCGAGCTTCAGGGGGTTGACCTCCACCTTGAGTTCGAGGGCCGTGGCCGCGGCGGTGCGGGAGGTCGTGGACGTACGGGAGAGGTCCAGGGTGACCTCGCCGACGCCCGGCACGCTCACCTGGGTCCGGCCGGCCGCGGACAGGGTGGTCTTCTTGCCGAACACGGTGACGTGGCCGAGGACGTTGGACTCGGCGACCGGCTTCTTCCCCACCTCGCACAGCGCCTTGGACGTGACCTTCTCGACCTCGACGAGGGAGAGCAGCGGGATGCCGGGGACGTGGACCTGGGCCTTGACGAGGTTGACGTACCCCTCGGCCTTCTTCTCGTCCACGGTCGCGTCCGCGGTGGCGACGTCGGCCTTGAGGATGTCGATCGGCTCACCGCCCTCGGCTCCCTGCACCTTCACGGAGAGCGCGGTCTCGTTCTCGCTCTCCGGCGCCTTGACCTCGTTGAGAGAGGCCCGCACCGGGACGTTCACGGTCTTGCCGAGGAGGGAGACGTCGAGTCCCGCCCGCAGCACGACGGCGGTGGCGCGCCCTTCGCCGCCCGTGGCGTGCGCCGCCGGGGCCGCGAGGAGCACGGGGCCGACGGCCAGGGCGGCGACGGTCGCGGCGGCGGCGGAACGGCGTACGGGCATGCGGAAGGTGTTGCTGTTCAAGATGGTGGAACCCCCACAGGAGACATGGCGTCGCCGGCCGCTCACCACGGGGACGGTGGGTCGGCGCGGCCTCGGCGACTTGAGACACCGGAATCTTTACGCACGGAGAGTGAACCGGCAGTCGCCTGGCGTGAGTTCACTCCAAAGGGGGGTTTCCGTGTTCATTTTCGATTTTCCTCGACACAACCGTTCCCGGTTGTCCCGCGTGTTTCGTACGGGGAGGTGTGCGCGGAATCGGTGAGAACGATCCGTGATGCTCCCGGGTCACGGATCGTCAACCCGGCACACTCAGCCGGCGCGCCAGTATCCGAGGGCGTGGACGCGCTCCTTGGGCAGGGCCAGCTCCTTGCGCGCGTACCCGGCGAGGGTGCGGGTGGTCACGGTGTCGCAGGCGATCCACACGTACGAACCGGCGTCGGCGAGCGCGGGCAGTTCGGCCTTCACCCGGGCGACGAGCCCGGCGCCGCCGCCCTCGCGCGGGACCCGGCGCATGTCGTGCCGGCCGGGGTCGAGCCGCACCGGCAGCTCCTCGTCGGAGGCGTGCTGGGTCTCGAACCAGAGCGTGGCCGGGACATCCGGGAACGCGTCGAGCAGGGAGTTGACGGCGGGCAGGGAGGCCGGGTCACCGACCACCAGCAGGTGCCCGGGGAGCGGGCCGGGGGCTTCGAAGCCGGTGCCCTGGAGGGTGGCGTCGACGGTGTCGCCGGGGGCGCAGGTGCGGGCCCAGCGGCTGGCGACTCCGTCGTGGAGGGCGAATTCCAGACTGAAGGTGCCGCTGCCCGGGTCCGGGTCGACCAGGGTGTAGGCGCGCTGATGGGGCTTGCCGGCGTTGTCGAACCAGACACGGACCCACATCGTCGGGTGGACACCGGCGGCGGCGAGCAGTCCGCCGTCCGTGAAGTGCACCCGGCGGTAGTCCTCGGTGACCCGCTCCGCCCCCGTCACGGTGAACGTGAAGTCCTTGCCGCGCATCAGCTTGAGTACCGCGCCCTGCCAGCCGTGGCCCACCGCGAACCCCTCCCCCGAACTCCTGTAGATTAATTTAGGCCAGCCTAACCTAAGAAGGGTTGGCGGCACATCTACGGTCGGACAAGGACGGGATCGGGGTCTCCGTGAGCATCGAGGTCTACCGGGACGCCTGGGGCGTCCCCCATCTGCGCGCCGCGGACCCGGACGAACTCGCCTTCGCCCAGGGGCGGGTCACCGCCCGCGACCGCGCCTGGCAGCTGGAGGTCGAACGGCACCGGGCCCAGGGCACCACCGCCGCCTTCCTCGGCGCCGCCGAACTCGGCTGGGACACCTTCGTCCGGCGGGCCCGGCTCGCCGACACCGCCCGCCGCTGCTTCGCGCGCCTAGAGGAGACCGACGCCCCGACGGCCGCATGGGTACGCGCGTACGTGGACGGGGTCAACGACGGTCTCGCCGAAGGGGCGGACCGCGCACCCGAGTTCGCCGACACCGGCCTCACGCCCGGCCGGTGGGAGCCGTGGACCCCGCTCGCCGTCTGGCTCTCGACCCACATCCTCTTCGCCGGCTTCCCCACCAAGCTGTGGCGGGACGAGGTCGCCCGGCGGCTCGGCGAGGAGTGGACGGAGCTCTTCGCGACCGACGGGCCCGGCACCGCCGGCTCCAACGGCTGGGTCGTCGCCGGCGGGCGGACCGCGAGCGGTGCCGCCCTGGTGGCCGGCGACCCGCACCGGTTCATCGAGGCACCGGGCGTCTACCAGCAGATCCGGCTCGCCTGCCCCGCGTACGACGTCGTGGGCCTCGCCGTGCCCGGCGTCCCCGGACTCGCCCACTTCGGCCACACCGGGCCGGTGGCCTGGGCGATCACCAACGCGATGGCGGACTACCAGGACCTGTACCGGGAGCGGCTGCGGCGGCTCCCCGACGGCACCGTGGAGGCCCTCGGCCCGGACGGCTGGGCCCCGGCCGCCGCGCACCGGGAGACGCTCGGGGTCGCCGACGCGGAGCCGGTGGTCGTCGAGGTGATCGAGACGGCCCGGGGGCCGGTGATCATCGGCGCGGACGACGAGCCCGGGGACAGCTCCTCCCCCTGGGAGGCCCTCGCCCTGCGGTACCCGCCGCGGGTCACCGGCGAGCTGGGCTTCGGGGTGCTGCCCGCGCTGCTGCGCGCCCGGACCGTCACCGACGTGGACACGGCCCTCGACGGCTGGGTCGAGCCGGTGAACGTCGTCCAGGCCGCCGACACCCGGGGCGGCCTCCTGCACCGGGTCGCCGGCCACGTGCCCGTACGGGACCGGGCCAACTCCCTGCGGATCGTGCCCGCCTGGGACCCGGCGCACGCCTGGGCCGACGCGCCGGCACCGCTGCCCCGCGCCGAGGTCCGCGGGCACGCCGTGATGGCCAACGCCCGGGGCCTGGCCGCGCCCCTGGGCGTCGAGTTCGCCCCGCCGCACCGGGCCGCCCGGATCGGCGAGCTGCTCGACGGCTCGGCGGCCTGGACCCCGGAGACGACGGCCGCGATCCACTCGGACACCGACAACCCCTCGGCGGCCCGCCTCCTGGAGGCGGTACGGCGCGCGGGCGAGGACACCGAGACCGGCGCCGGCGCACCGGGCCGCCACGGGGGCGGCACGCCCGTACCCCTCTCCCCCGCCGGCGCCGGCGTCCGGGAGCGGCTGCTCGCCTGGGACCGGCGGATGGACGCGGAGAGCACCGACGCCGGGCTCTACGCGGCCGTGCGCGGGGCCGTCGTGCGCCGGCTGGCTGGGCACGAGGCCTTCACGGCGCTGCGCGAACCCGCCCCGTACCCCGAGCTCTTCCGGCCCTGGCTCGCGCTCGGGCCGCGCGTGGCCTTCGCCCTGGAGACCCTGCTCGTGGCCGGGCCCGTGCCCGCCGGGGACGTCGACCGGATCGTGCGCGAGGCGCTCGACGAGGTCGGCGCCGGTGAGCCGCCGGCCGCCTGGGGCGTGACGCACCGGCTCGCGCCCTGGCAGGCACTGCCCGACCCGGACGACGACCGGTGGCCGGGGCTAGGCGGCGACCACGACTGCGTGCTCTCCACGTCCAGCGTGCCCGGGTGGACGGACCGCAGCGCCCGCGCCTCGGCCGCGCGGTACGTCTGGGACCTCGCCGACCGGGAGCGGAGCCGCTGGATCGTGCCCTTCGGCGCGTCCGGCGTCCCCGGAAACCCGCACCACCGCGACCAACTCCCCCTGTGGCTGCGGGGCGAGCTCGCCCCCGTCACCACCGACTGGCAGAACCTCATCAAGGAGCAGGGATGACCACCGCCGTACACGTCCAGACCGTCGAGGGCTTCGGAACCGTCACGGTCCGGCCCGTCGACCCCGACGTCGACGCCCCGCTCCTCCACGGCTGGGTCAACGAGGAGCGGGCCCGCTTCTGGGGCATGGTCGGCACCACCGTCGAGCAGGTCCGGGAGATCTACGCGCACCTCGACTCGCTGACCACGCACCACGGTTACCTGGTCAGCCGGGACGGGGAGCCGGTGGCCCTGCTCCAGACGTACGACCCCGAGGCGGACCGGGTCAGCGAGTGCTACGAGGTGCAGGCGGGCGACATCGGCGTGCACCTGTTCGTCGCGCCGGGCCTCGCTCCCGAGCCCGGCTTCACCGGCCGCATGCTCACCGCGCTCGTCGACTTCACGCTGACGGACCGCACCCGGATCGTGATCGAGCCCGACGCCGCCAACGAGAAGGCGCTCGCCCGCATGGTGCGGGCAGGATTCGTGCTGGGCCCGGAGGTCGTGCTCCCCGAGGTGGACCTGCCGGAGGTCTTCATCCCCGAGAAGCGGGCCCGGCTGGCCTTCCTGAGCCGCTGACGGGCCGCTCCCCGGTCCGGGACCGGCCGGGGGGACCGGTCCACGATCGGAGATCGGCCGGGGCGGTCAGCCGACGACCCGGGATCGGCCGGGGGAATCAGCCCACGACCCGGCCGTTGACGACGACCCGGCGCGGCGCCGCGAGGACACGGACGTCCGCGCGCGGGTCCTCGCCGTAGACGACGAGGTCGGCCGGGGCACCCTCCTCCAGGGCGGGGCGGCCCAGCCAGGCCCTGGCCCCCCAGGCGGTGGCCGAGAGCGCGTCGATCGGCGGGATGCCCGCCCGGGTCAGCTCCTCGACCTCCTCGGCGACGAGCCCATGGGCGAGGGAGCCGCCGGCGTCGGTGCCGACGAAGACGGGCACGCCCGCGTCGAAGGCGGCGCGGACGGTGTCGTACCGGCGCTCGTGGAGCCGGCGCATGTGCGCCGACCAGCGGGGGAACTTCTCCTGGCCGCCGTCGGCGAGATGCGGGAAGGTCGCGATGTTGACGAGGGTCGGGACGATGGCGACCCCGCGCTCCGCGAAGAGCGGGATGGTGTCCTCGGTGAGCCCGGTGGCGTGCTCGACGCAGTCGATGCCCGCCTCGACGAGGTCCCGGAGCGAGTCCTCGGCGAAGCAGTGCGCGGTGACCCGGGCACCCAGCCGGTGCGCCTCGGCGATGGCGGCCTCGACCTCGGCACGCGGCCAGCAGGCGGTGAGGTCGCCCACCTCGCGGTCGATCCAGTCCCCGACGAGCTTGACCCAGCCGTCGCCGCGGCGCGCCTCGCGGCCGACGTGGTCCACGAGGTCGGCGGGCTCGATCTCGTGGGCGTAGTTACGGATGTACCGGCGGGTGCGGGCGATGTGCCGGCCCGCCCGGATGATCTTCGGAAGGTCCTCGCGCTCGTCGATCCAGCGGGTGTCGGAGGGCGAGCCGGCGTCGCGGATGAGCAGGGTGCCGGCGTCCCGGTCGGTGAGGGCCTGCTTCTCGCTGGTGGCCTCGTCGACGGGACCGTGCCGGTCGAGGCCGACGTGGCAGTGGGCGTCGACGAGTCCGGGGAGCACCCAGCCCTCGACGGTCACGGCCTCGGCGGCGGGCCGCTCGAAGGTGATCCGCCCGTCGACGCACCACAGTTCGTCGCGGACGTCCTCCGGGCCGACGAGCACCCGCCCCTTCACATGCAGCACCACGTGATCGCTCATACCCGCACTCTACGAGCCGTGTCGAGGGGGCCGGTCAGGGGCGCCAGTCGGCCTCCAGGTCGTGCGAGTCGGCCGTGGTGAGCTGGGTGAGCGCGGTGCCGTCGGCCCGCACCAGGAAGAGGTGCTCGGGGTCCGCGTCGTCGGTGCCGCCGCGGGTGAAGACCAGACGCCTGCCGTCCGGCGACCAGGAGGGGGACTTGTCGTTGGCGCGGGCCGAGGTGACGCGGTACGTGCCCGAGCCGTCGGGGCGGACGACGTGGAGGTGGGCGAAGCCGGTGGAGTCCACCCGGCTGAAGGCGATGCGGTCGCCGCGCGACCAGTCGGGCGTCCAGTCGTGGGAACCGGCCAGGGTGACCGGCGTCTGCGTCAGGGTGGACAGCTGGATCCGCATCAGCCTGCTGTTCCCGGAGGTCGTGTCCGCGCGGCTGTACGCCAGGTTCTTGCCGTCCGGGGACCACGTGGGGTGGAACTCGTCCTGCGGGGTGTGGGTGAGCCGGGTGGCGGGGGTGCCGTCGACGTCGGCCACGTAGATCTCGCGCTGGGTGCCGACCGGCCGGGAGTAGGCGATCCGCTTGCCGTCCGGGGACCACGCCGGTTCGGAGGCGCCCTGGGTGCCGGGCACGGACTTCAGGTCGCCGCCCGTGCTCTTCATCGTCCAGATGCCGTCGATCACGCCGCCGGAGCCGTAGCGGAGGAACGCCACCCGCTTGCCGTCCGGGGACCAGCTGGGCATCACGTCGCTGACGGCGGGCGTGTGGGTGAGCGCGAGGGGCGTGCCGCCGCCCGGGGAGATCGCGTACAGGTCCTCGACGGGGTGCGTCGCGTCGTAGCGGGCGAAGACGATCGGACGGGCCGGGGCCGCCCACACCGCCCTGGCCGGCCCTGCCGCCCCGGCCGCCCCCGCGTCCGCGTCCGCGTCCGCCGAGGCTCCGAGGGTCAGCGGTGCGGCGAGGGCGAGCGCCGCGGCGACCACCACGGCCCGGCGCGGCCGCGCTCTGCGGGTGCCGACGGCCCCGCGGACCCGGCCGGTCCCTTCGGTTCGGCCGGTCCTCCATGTCCCTTCGGTTCTCCCGGTCCCTTCGGTTCGGCCGGTCCCCTCGGTCCTCCCGGTCCCCTCGGTCCTCCCGGTCCCGTCGGTTCTTCCGGTTCTTCCGCTTCTCCGGATCATGGTGTTCACCCCGTTCCTCCCGGCGGCTTCCTGCGGGCCGCTCCGGCCCGCAACATCCCACCGGCAAGGCTCCGGGGGAAGCGGTGGAACCCGTCGGTACGCGCCCTGTGACACGTTCCGCACACCGCCGTGACGGCGCGCGGTCTGCGGGACGGGTGCCGCGCCGCGCCGGCGGGGCCCGCGCGGCGCTTAGGCTGGCACGAGCCTCATCCCGATGTATGCGACACGCATGCGACACCGAAGAAGGAACCCCCGTGACCGTGACACATCCGCTGCTGGACCTGGCCCCGCTGACCGCCGCGCAGTTCGCGTCGATCGAGCGCCGGGTCGCCGCCCTGCTCTCCACCGAGCAGGACGTGGTGATCACCCAGGGCGAGGCGCTGCTGCCGCTGGAGGGCTGCATCCGCAGCGGTGCCCGGGCGGGTTCGACGGCGCTGAACGTCGTCACCGGTCCGTACGGCCAGACCTTCGGGAACTGGCTGCGGGACTGCGGGGCGACCGTGGTCGACCTGGAGGTGCCCTTCCACGCGGCGGTGACGGCGGAGCAGGTGGAGCGGGCGCTCGCCGAGCACCCGGAGATCGACTTCGTGTCGCTGGTGCACGCGGAGGCGGCCACCGGGAACACCAACCCGGTGGCGGAGATCGGTGAGGTCGTGCGGGCGCACGGCGCGCTGTTCTACCTGGACGCGGTGGCGTCGATCGGCGCCGAGCCGGTGCTGCCGGACGCCTGGGGCGTGGACATGTGCATCATCGGCGCGCAGAAGGCGATGGGCGGCCCCGCGGGCGTGTCGGCGGTGTCGGTGAGCGCGCGGGCCTGGGAGCGGTTCGCCGCCAACCCGGCCGCGCCGCGCCGCTCGTACCTCTCCCTCCTGGACTGGAAGGAGCGCTGGATCGACGGCGGCCGGAAGGCGCTCCTGCACGCTCCGGCGCAGCTGGAGATGCTGGCCCTGGAGGCCTGTGTGGAGCGGATCGAGGCCGAGGGCCTGGACGCGCTGATGGCCCGGCACGCCTCGGCGGCGGCCGCGACCCGAGCGGGCGCGCTGGCCCTGGGCGGCGGCCTGGAGCCGTACGTGTACGAGGCGAAGGACGCGGCGCCGGTGGCGACGACGCTGCGCGTGCCCGCCGGTCTCGACGCGTCGGAGCTGGTGGCGAAGGCGCTCGCGGCCGATCCGTCGCTGCCGCTGATCGCGGGCGGCGGGGCGCTGGCCAAGGAGATGATCCGGGTCAACCACTACGGGGTGGACGCGACGCCGGGGGCGGTGCAGTCCTCGCTCGCCGCCCTGGGTGCGGTGCTCGGCGAGTCGGGCCGCCCGGTGGACCTGGAGGGCGCGCGGCGGGCGGTCACCGAGGCCTGGTAGCGGTCCGTACGGGAGAGGGGCGGGGTCCGGACCCCGCCCCTTTCGCGTACCCGGGGTCAGAGCGCGGGGTAGTCGATGTAGCCCTCGGGGCCGCCGGCGTACATGGTGGCGGGGTCCGGGGCGGCGTAGGGGCCGTCGGTCTTCAGGCGGGCGGGCAGGTCGGGGTTGGCGATGAAGTGCCTGCCGTACGCGACGAGGTCGGTGGTGCCGTCCTCGACGAGGGCCAGGGACTCGGCGCCGGTCGGGGCTTCGCCGGTGGCCGGGTTGAGGATGAAGGTGCCGGCGAACCGCTTGCGCAGGTCGAGGACGAGGGGGCGGCGCTCGGGGCCGGTCTCCAGGACGTGGAGATAGGCGATGCCGACGGGCTCGATCGCGGCGAGGAGCTGGGTGTAGAGCTCCTCGGTGTCGGTCTCGCTGATGTCGTTCAGGGTGTTGGCCGGGGAGATGCGCAGGCCGGTGCGCTCGGGGCCGATCTCGGCGGCGACGGCCTTGACGACCTCGACGGCGAAGCGGATGCGGTTCTCGACGGGGCCGCCCCACTCGTCGGTGCGGTGGTTGGAGCCGGAGGCGAGGAACTGCTGGATCAGATAGCCGTTGGCGCCGTGGATCTCGACGCCGTCGAAGCCGGCCTCGACGGCGTTGCGGGCGGCGGAGGCGAAGCCGGCGACGGCCTCGCGCACCTGGTCGCCGGTGAGTTCGCGCGGGGTGACGAACTCCTTGGGGCCCTCGTGGGTGTAGACCTGGCCGGCGGCGGCGACGGGCGAGGGGCCGACGGGGTGGAGGTCGCCGTCGAGGATGTCGGGGTGGCCGATGCGTCCGGAGTGCATGAGCTGGGCGAAGATCCGTCCGCCGCGCTCGTGGACGGCGGTGGTGACCTCGCGCCAGGCGGCGATCTGCTCGCGGCTGTGGAGTCCGGGGGTGTTCGGGTAGCCCTGGCCCTCGGGGACCGGCTGGACGCCTTCGCTGATGATCAGCCCGGCGGAGGCGCGCTGGGCGTAGTACTCGGCGACGATCGCCGGAGGCGTGCCGTCCTGGCCGTTGGCCCGGCTGCGGGTCATGGGGGCCATGGCGATGCGGTTGGCGAGGCGGGTACCGGCGAGGTCGATGGGGTCGAATGCTGTGGTCACGGCTGTCCCTCACATGAATATGTGGTCGGCCAACTAATCGGGCCGCTGTCACTGTAACCCATTCATTGGCCGACCAAGGTAATCTTGTGGCAAGAGCCGTCCCGAGGAGTCCGCATGTCAGGAACCGACCCCGTCTGTACCGCCCCGTCCGCAGGGCCGCAGCCCTCCGCCTCGTGCACCGGGACCGTCAGTCACACCCTGGCGTGGGTCGCGCGGCTCCATCGGATCGCCATGGGCCGGCGGCTGCGGGACCTCGGCCTCTACCCGGGCCAGGAGCTGATGATGATGCGCCTGTGGGACTGCGGGGCGGTCCGCCAGTCGGAGCTCATCCAGTCGCTCGGCCTGGACCCCTCCACGGTGACGAAGATGCTCCAGCGCATGGAGCAGTGCGGATACGTCCGCCGCAGCCCGGACCCGGCCGACCGGCGCGCGGTCCTGGTCGCGGCGACGGAGGAGGGCCTCGCCCTGCGCGCCGGCGTCGAGAACGCCTGGGCCGACCTGGAGCAGAGCACGCTGGCCGGGCTCGCCCCGGCCGAACGGGCGGAACTCGCCCGGCTGCTCGGCCTCGTGGGCGAGAACCTGGCGAAGGAGGCGGGCGAGGACGCCTGCGCGCCCGGGCCGGGCGCCCTCTGCTGACGGGGCCGCCATGGCCGGGCGCCCTCTGCTGAGCACCGGCCCGCCACGACCGGACGCCCTCCGCCGGACGCCCCCGGAGCGGCAGAGCTCGGCCCGCCGGCGGTTCAGCCCGCCAGGACCTCCAGGGCGCGGTCCACGTCCGCCGCCGTGTTGTACAGGTGGAAGGAGGCCCGCAGATGGCCCGCGCGGGCCGAGAGCAGGACACCGGCCTCGCGCAGGGCGTCCGCACGGTCCCCGAGACCGGGGACGGCCACGACCGTCGAGTCGTCCATGACCGGCGCGTGCCCGAGGTCGAGGAGCCCGGAGCGGAAGCGGGCGGCGAGCCCCTTGTCGTGTGCCTCGATCCGCTCGATGCCGATCTCCTCCAGGAGCGCGAGCGAACGGGCCGCCCCGTGGTACGAGAAGAAGGCCACCGGCTCGTCGAAACGGCGGGCGGAGCGGGCCAGTTCACGCACCGGGCCGTAGCTGTTGACCCACAGCTCCTCGCCCGTGACCCAGTTGGCGTGGATCGCGAGGAGCGAGTCCTGCGCCTCCTCGGTGACGGTGAGGAAGGACGCCCCGCGCGGGCAGAGCAGGTACTTGTAGCCGCCGGCGACCGTGTAGTCCCACTCCCCCGCGTTCAGCGGCAGCCAGCCCGCCGACTGGGTGGCGTCCAGGAGGGTGCGGGCTCCGTGGGCGGCGGCCGCCTCCCGGATCGCCGCGAAGTCGGCCGTGCGCCCGTCCGCCGACTGCACGGCGGAGAACGCGACGAGCGCGGTCCCGGGCCGGACGGACTCGGCCAGCCGGTCCAGGGGCGCGAAGCGGGTCTTGAGGTCGCCGCGGATCGTGAAGGGGGTGATGACGGAGGAGAAGTCGCCCTCGGGGAAGAGGACCTCGGACCCGGCGGGCAGCGACTGGGCGATCATCCCGCAGTGGACGGCGACCGAGCTGCCCACGGCGACGCGCTCGTGGGAGACACCGGCGATCCGGCCGAAGGCGGCGCGCGCCTCGTCCACGATGTCGAAGCTGCCCGCGCCGTCGGGGCGGCCGTCGGCGGTCTCCTCGGCGAGGAGGGTGACGGCCTCGATCGTCCGGCGGGGCAGCAGTCCGCAGGCGGAGGTGTTCAGATAGGTCTTCTTGGGCGCGAACTCGGCGCCGCCGAGCGGCTGGTCAAGGGAATCCATGGCCCCACCCTGGATTCCCCACGATCACCCGTCAATGGCGATTCGATCGTGGGGACACCCAAGCCGCGCTTATCTCCGCAGGTCAGCGGGTCAGGCCTGCGGGACCTCGCAGGCACCGTCCGGCCCGCAGGCCTCCGCGTCGGTGCCGACCGGCTGGAGGACCCGGCCCTGCCAGGCCTGCTCCAGGGCCTGGGTGAAGACCTCGGCGGGCTGGCCGCCGGAGACGCCGTAGCGGCGGTCGAGGACGAAGAACGGCACGCTGTTGGCGCCGAGTTCCGCCGCCTCGCGCTCGTCCTCGCGTACGGCATCGGCGTAGGCGGTCTCGTCGGCGAGGACGGCGCGGACCTCGGCCTCGTCGAGACCGGCCTCCACACCGAGCGTCACAAGGGTCTCGGCGTCGAAGACGGAGCGCTCCTCGGCGAAGTTGGCCCGGTAGGCCAGGTCCAGGAGCTCGCTCTGCCGGCCGCGCTCCTTGGCGAGGTGCAGCAGCCGGTGGATGTCGAAGGTGTTGCCGTGGTCGCGGCCGTCGGTGCGGTAGCCGAGGCCCTCGGAGTGCGCGTTCGAGGCGACGTGCGCCTCCATGGCGCGGGCCTCGTCGAGGGTGCGGCCGTACTTCTTCGCGAGCATCTCCAGGACGGGGCCGGTGTCGCCCTTGGCGCGGTGCGGGTCGAGCTCGAAGGAGCGGTGCACGACCTCGACGTCGTCGCGGTGGGCGAAGGCCGCGAGCCCCTTCTCGAAGCGGGCCTTGCCGATGTAGCACCAGGGGCAGGCGATGTCGCTCCAGATCTCGACGCGCATGTGACTTCTCTCCGAGGGGTTGCCGGTGGGGTGTACCTGGAGGGAACGTGCCCACCGGTCCTGTTCATTCCGTTTCGGCGCCCGGTGTGAGCCGGAGCACCAGACGGCTGAAGGAGGAGCGGTAGGCGCTGGGGGTGAGGCCGGTACGGCGCAGGAGGTGCCGGCGCAGCGAGTCCGCGGTGCCGAGGCCGCTCGCGCGGGCCACCTGGTCCATGGCGAGGGAGGTGGTCTCCAGGAGCTCCTTCGCCCGCTCGACGCGCTGGTGGAGCAGCCACTGGAGCGGGCTGACCCCGGTCTCGGCGTGGAAGCGGCGCGAGAGGGTGCGGACGGAGACCCCGGCGTGCCGGGCGAGGTCGGTGAGGCCGAGGGGTTCGTCGAGGTGTTCCATCGCCCACGCGCGCGTGTCGGCGAAGGAGGCGCCTCGCTCGGGCGGCAGCGGGGTCTGGGTGAACTGGGTCTGGCCGCCGGGCCGGACGGGCGCGACGAGGGCGAGCCGGGCGACGGTGTTGGCGACGGCCGCGCCGTGGTCGGTGCGGATGACGTGCAGGCAGAGGTCGATGCCCGCCGCGTATCCGGAGGAGGTGAGCACGGGACCGTCCTGGACGAAGAGGACGTCGTCCTGGAGGTCGACGGCCGGGTGCCGGGCGGCGAGCAGCGGACGGTAGGCCCAGTACGTCGTCGCGGCGCGGCCGTCGAGCAGTCCGGCCTCGGCGAGCGCGAAGGCGCCGGTGCAGATGGAGGCGATGCGCTTGCCCCCGGCGGCGGACGCGCGCAGGACGTCGAGGACGCGCGGGTCGGGGTCCTCGTAGGCCCCGCTGCCCGCGAGGATCACGGTGTCGGCCCCTTCCACGGCTTCGAGTCCGTGCGGGACGACCAGGTCGAGGCCGCCGCTGGTGGTGACGGGCCCGGGGTCGGGGGCGCAGATGACCGTCTCGTACCCGGGTCCGCCGTCGATCTCGACCTTGCCGAAGAGCATCTCCGGGATGGCCAGGTTGAACATCGAGACGGGCGGGGCGGCGATCACGGCGACGCGCCGCACACGGGAACCGACGGACCCGGCGGGCGCGGCGGGCGAGGGACTCCTCGGCGGCATGGCCAGAACCTCCGGTCGTATGGCATTCCAGCCACTACTGTACGGGCGCGCAGGTCACGAAGGTGGACCCATGTCCTCGACACTGCTCACCAAGGCTCCCGTCGCCGGTCGCGACGCCCCCGCCCCCGGCCCCGCGCTCGCCGCGGCCATGCTCGGCTTCGCCCTCATCACCCTCGACACCTCCGTCGTCAACGTCGCCCTGCCCGCGATCGGCACCGACCTGCGGGCCGGGATGTCCGGGCTCCAGTGGGTCGTCGACGCGTACACGCTGGCCTTCGCCGCGCTCCTGCTCTCCAGCGGGGCGCTGGCCGACCGGGTCGGGGCGAGCCGGGCGTACGGGGCGGGGGTCGTCGTCTTCACGCTCGCCTCGGCCGCCTGCGGCCTGGCCCCGGGTCTGCCGGGGCTCCTGGCGGCCCGGACGGTGCAGGGCGTGGCGGCGGCCGTGATGCTGCCGGCCTCCCTCGCACTCGTGCGGGAGGCGTACGGCGATCCGGGGCGGCGGGCCCGGGCGGTCTCGCTGTGGGCGGCGGGCGGCACGGTCGCCGTGGCGCTCGGTCCGGTCGCGGGCGGGGCGCTGACCACGACCTGGAGCTGGCGCGGCATCTTCTTCATCAACCTGCCGCTCGGGCTCCTCGCGCTCGCCCTGCTGACGCGGGTGGCGCGCTCGGCGCGGAGGCCGGCCGCCCTGGACCTGCCGGGCCAGCTGACGGCGATGACCGCGCTCGGGGCGCTGACCTTCGCGGCCATCGAGGGCGGTACGGAGGGCCGGTGGGCGCTGGGGATCGCGGTGGCCGCGTTCGGCGCGTTCCTGCTGATCGAGGCGCGGCGGCGGCAGCCGATGGTGCCGCTGGGGCTGTTCCGGAACACGACGGTGGCGGTGGCGGTGGCGGCGGGCTCGGCGAACAGCGTGGCGTTCTACGGCATGATCTTCGTGTTCGGCCTCTTCTTCCAGCAGGTGCTGGGGCTCTCGGCGCTCGGCGCGGGGCTGATGTTCCTGCCGATGACGGGGCTGCTCGCCGGGGTGAACATCCTGTCGGCGAGGGTGGCGGCGCGGTACGGCGCGCGGCTGCCGATCGTCCTGGGCCAGGCGGTCGCGGTCGCCGGACTGCTCGGTCTGCTCACCGTGGACGCGGACTCCTCGCGGGTGGCCCAGGCGCTGCTTCTCGTGCCGCTCGCGCTCGGGGCCGGTTTCTCCCTGCCGCCGCTGATCGCGGCCATGATGGAGGCCGTCCCGGCGGAGCGGGCGGGCACGGCGGCGGGCCTCCTCAACGCGATCCGGCAGACGGCGGGCGCCCTCGCCATCGCGGTCTTCGGTTCCCTCGCGGCCCGCGACCTGGAGGCCGCCCTGCGCACGAGCCTCCTGATCAGCGCCGGCCTGCTGGCCCTGACCACCCTGGCCTCGCTGTGGCTGCCGCGCCGCGCGGGCAGGCCCTAGGCGCCCTTGCGGTACTGCCCCGGCGCCACCCCGTACTCCCGCTTGAAGGCCTTGGCGAAGGCGAACTCCGATGAGTAGCCGGAGCGTTCGGCGACCGCGCGGAGGGGCAGGTCGTCGGAGCGGAGGAGGCGGCCCGCCGTGGTCATGCGCCACCAGGTGAGGTACGCGAGGGGCGGCCGGCCGACGAGGGCGGTGAAGCGGCGGGCGAAGGCCGCGCGGGAGAGGCCCCCGAGCGCGCCGAGCTCCTCGACCGTCCACGCCCTGGCGGGGTCGCCGTGGAGGGCTCGCAGGGCGCCTGCGACGGACGGGTCGCTGAGCGCGGCCGACCAGCCGGTGGAGCGGTCGCCGCGTTCGGCGAGCCACCAGGTGCGCAGCAGGTACAGGAGCAGGGTGTCGAGGAGGGCGGGGACGATCGCGTCGGATCCCGGCTGGGGTTCGGCGAGTTCGGCGCCGAGCAGGTCGACGGCGGCGCGCAGCCGGGGGTGGGCGCCGACGCGTGCGGGGACGTGGACGAACGGCGGCAGCTCGGTGAGCAGGGGGTGGGCGCGGGCCCGGCTGAGCCGGTAGGCGCCGCAGAGCAGCACGATCTCCTCGGTGCCGACGGGTCCCCGGTCGGGCCGGGTGGGCCAGGAGCCGTCGGGGGCGGGCAGGACGTCGACGAGCGGGGTGCCGGGATGGTCGGCGATTCCGTGGCCGGTGCCGTGGGCGAAGAGGACGACGTCACCGGGGGCGAGCCGGACGGGCGCGGCGTCGTCCGGGGGCAGCAGCCAGGCGGTGCCCTGGAGCACGACGTGGAATCCGGCGCTGTCGCTCGACGGGTAGCGGACGCCCCAGGGGGCGAGGCGGACGGTGCGGGAGGAGTGCGGGAGCCCGGTGCGCATGGCGGCGATGGCATCGCTCAGAACGTCCATGACCTGAACGGTAGCGTGCGAGACGATCGGACATGACCCGGAGTCGAGGAGACATGGATCGTCTTCCTCGCGGCTCCTAACGTCGAGGGCATGACGACAACAGCCATGACGACGAAGGCAGTTCTGTTCCACGAGCTCGGCGGCCCCGAGGTCCTGAAGGTCGAGGAGGTACCGCTGCCGGCCCCCGGTCCCGGGGAGGTGCTGATCCGGGTCGAGGCGATCGGACTCAACCGCGCCGAGGCGCTGTTCCGCGCCGGCACCTACTACTACCCGGCGACGCTGCCGGGTTCGCGGCTCGGTTACGAGGCGGCGGGCGTGGTCGAGGCGGTGGGCGCGGGGGTCACCGCGTACGCCCCGGGCGACCCGGTGATGGCGGCGGCCAACTTCGAGTTCGGGACGCACGGCGTGTACGCGGAGCGGGTGGTGCTCCCCGAGGAGTACGTGGTGGCCCGGCCCGCGGGGGTGGACGCGGTGACGGCGGCGGCGGTGTGGCTGAGCTACTTCACCGCGTACGGCGGGATGGTGGTGACCGGCGGGCTGCGCCCCGGCGACCATGTGGTGATCACGGGCGCGTCGAGCGGGGTGGGGACGGCCGCGATCCAGACGGCGCTGCGAATCGGGGCCGTACCGATCGCCGCCACCCGCGGCGAGGGCAAGCGGAAGCGGCTCCTCGGACTGGGGGCGGCGCACGTGATCACCACCGACACCGAGGACCTGGTCGACGAGGTGCGGCGGATCACCGGAGGCAGGGGCGCGGACCTGGCGTTCGACGCGATCGGCGGGCCCGGCTTCGCCCGGCTCGGGGACGCGCTGCGGACCGGTGGCACCGCCGTCCTGTACGGCTGGCTGGACCCGCGGCCGGTCGAGCTCTCCCGGAACTGGCCGCTGGCCACGCACACGTACGCGAACGGGGCACTGGCCAGGACCGAGGAGGGCCGCCGGCTCGCGGCGGGCTTCATCGGCTCGGGGCTGCGGGACGGCTCCCTGGCGCCGGTGATCGCCGAGACCTTCGACGGTCTGGAGCGGATCACCGACGCCCATCGGCTGATGGAGACGAACACGCACTTCGGGAAGATCGTGGTGCGGGTCGGTTCCTAGCGCCTCGGAAGTCCCAGCGGGTTGCCGTCGCGGAGTTCCGGCGGGAGGAGGTGGTCGGGCGTCGACTGGTACGTGACCGGGCGCAGCCAGCGCTCGATCGCGGTCGCGCCGACCGAGGTGGAGGTGGAGGTGGTGGCCGGGTAGGGGCCGCCGTGGTGCTGGGCGGGCGCGACGGCGACGCCGGTGGGCCAGCCGTTGACGAGGACGCGGCCGGCGAGGGGCGTGAGCTCGGCGAGCAGCGGCGCGGCCGCCTCGTCGTCCTCGGCGATGTGCAGGGTGGCCGTGAGGTTGCCGGGGAGCAGGCCGAGGACGGCGGTCACCTCCTCCCGGGTGGAGTAGCGGGCGACGACGGTGACCGGTCCGAAGCACTCCTCCAGGAGGAGGCGGTGGCCGCCGTCGGCGAGCGCGGCGGCGTCGACGGCGAGGACGCCGGCGCTGACGGTGTGGGCGCCGCCCGCGCCGGGGGTGACCGGGGTGTGGACCCCGGCGAGCGCGGCGCGCTCGGCGACCCCGGCGACGAAGGCGTCCCGCATCCGGTGGTCGAGCATGACGGCCGGCTCGGTCTCGCTGACGGCGGCGGTGAGGGCGTCGAGGAAGCGGTCGCCGTCCGCGCCTCGGGGGGCGAGCACGAAGCCGGGCTTGGTGCAGAACTGGCCGACGCCCAGGGTCATGGAGCCGGCGAGCCCGGCGCCGATCTCCTCGGCGCGCTCCGCGGCGGCGGCCTCGGTGATCACGACCGGGTTGAGGGAGCCGAGTTCGCCGTGGAAGGGGATGGGGACGGGCCGGGCGACGGCCTCGTCGAAGAGGGCCCGGCCGCCGCGGATCGAGCCGGTGAAGCCCGCCGCCGCGACGAGCGGGTGACGGACGAGCTCCACGCCCGCGTCGAAGCCGTGGACGAGGACGAGGACGTCCTCGGGGAGCCCGGTCCTGGCGGCGGCCCGGCGCAGCAGGGAGGCGCAGAGTTCGGAGGTGGCCGGGTGGTCGGGGTGGGCCTTGACGACCACGGGGCAGCCGGCGGCGAGGGCGCTGGCGGTGTCGCCGCCGGGGACGGAGAAGGCGAGGGGGAAGTTGCTGGCGGCGTAGACGGCGACGACGCCGAGCGGGATCTTCCAGCGGCGCATGTCGGGCCGGGGCGGGGTGGCCGCGGGGTCGGGCGCGTCGATCCGGACGTCGAGGAAGGAGCCCTCCTCGACGACCTCGGCGAAGGCACGCAACTGGGCGGTGGTGCGGGCGAGTTCGCCGGTGAGCCGGACGGGGCCGAGGGCGGTCTCGGCGTCGGCCGCCTCGACGACGTGCTCGCCGGAGGCGTCGAGGAGGTCGGCGGCGGTACGGAGGAAGGCGGCCCGCAGCACCCGGTCGGCGAGGGCCTCGCGGGCGGCGTGCGCGGCCCGGACGGCGCGGTCGACCTCGTCGGCTGTGGCCTCCACCGCAACCTGCTCGCGCGGCTTCCCCGTCCGGGGGTCCACACTCCACACTGGTTCTGCCGCCACCGCCACGCCCCTGTTCGCTATTCTGAACACAGTTCCCGTAGATGAACGCATCTGGGCGGGACTCTATTGACGGCCCGGCCGTCTCCACAAGGGCCCCGTTCGGCCGGGGCGGCCGGTGGGCGGCCGGACAACGGAAAAGGGGCGAGGGTGATGGCGACTGCCGACGCGGGTGGGGCACAGGTGAAGTCCGCGGTGCGGACCGTGGAGCTGCTCGAGTACTTCGCGGGGCGCCCCGGGATGCATTCGCTCGCCGCCGTCCAGGAGGCCGTCGGCTATCCCAAGTCCAGCCTGTACATGCTGCTGCGCACCCTGGTCGAACTGGGCTGGGTGGAGACGGACGCGACGGGCACGCGGTACGGGATCGGGGTGCGGGCGCTGCTCGTCGGCACCTCGTACATCGACGGCGACGAGGTGGTGGCCGCCTCCCGGCCCACCCTCGACCGGCTCTCCGACGACACCACCGAGACCATCCACCTGGCCCGGCTCGACGGCACCAACGTCGTGTACCTGGCGACCCGTCAGTCCCAGCACTATCTGCGGCCGTTCACCCGGGTCGGCCGCCGGCTGCCCGCGCACTCGACCTCGCTGGGCAAGGCGCTGCTCGCCACCCACAGCGACGAGCAGGTGCGCAAGCTGCTCCCCGAGACCCTCCCGGCGCTGACCGAGCACACGATCACCGACCGCGAGGAGCTCATCGAGGAGCTGCGCGTCATCCGCGAGCAGGGCTACTCGGTGGACCGCGAGGAGAACACCCTGGGGCTGCGCTGCTTCGGCGTCGCGATCCCCTACCGGACCCCGGCGCGGGACGCGATCAGCTGCTCGGTGCCGGTGGCGCGGCTCACCCCGGCCCACGAGCAGATGATCAAGGACGCGCTGTTCGACGCGCGGGACCGGCTGACGCTGGCGACCCGCCGCCTCTGAACCGCCGGGTCACGCGCGGTCGGCGAGGGCCTTCTGCCACACGGGGCTGTCGACGTAGTGGTTGTCGTACTGCTCCGAGGAGGCCTTGATCTCCTCGAAGCTCGCCTCGCCCCGCATGACGCGGCCGAGGAGGCGCAGGTAGTCGAAGCGGGCCATGCCGGGCGTGAAGACGAAGAGGACGTCGGCCTCGGCGCCGGGCGCCGCCGCGAAGGCGTGCGGGGTGTGCGGCGGGACGAGGAGGAAGTCGCCCTGCTCCAGGACGGTCAGCTCCTCGCCGACCAGGACCTGGAGCGAGCCGCCGAGCACGAAGAACATCTCCGAGGCCTTGGTGTGGAAGTGCGCCGGGGCGCCGACCGCGCCCTTCGCGAACGAGGAGCGGTAGCTGGTGAGCTGACCCCCGGTGGTGTCGGAGTCGGCGAGCAGGGTCATCACGCTGCTCGGGTCGGCGGTGGTCTCGGCGGTGGCGGCGCGGGTGAGGAGCGGGGCGAAGGTCTCGATCTCGTTCATGATCACTACTCTAGAAGGCCATTGACCCCCGCAGCAGGGTCAATCGATCACCAGAAACATGGGTCAATCTGGATCCGGCCTGACGGCGGGAGGAGGGCCCCTCCCCCGCGCGGCGGAGGCGGTTCACCGCTCGGCAGGAGGTGGCGGCCGGGGCCCGCGCGGGAGCGTGGAGCCATGACACAGACCGCGCGTCCCACCGCACCGGCACCCGCCGCCGGCCCTCGCCCGAGCACCGCCCGCCGGGCGCTGCGCGCCCTCGCGATCCTCGCCTGCCTCCCGTACATCTCGCTCAAGATCGCCTGGGTGGCGGGCAGCGAGATCGGCATCCCGGCCGGGAGCGCGCTCCTGGAGCACCGGCAGCTGCTGGTGATCGCCAACTCGGTCTCGGTCGTCGCCGACGTCCTCGTCGCCGTCCTCGCCCTGCTGCTCACCCAGGCCTGGGGCCGGCGGTTCCCCGCCTGGCCGCTCGCCCTCCCCATGTGGGCGGCGACCGGGCTGCTCGCCCCGATCATGGCCGGCTATCCCACGCAGCTCGCGGTCGCCCTCTTCACCGGCGACGAGAAGGCCGCCGCGCCCGCCGAACCCTTCCTGGACGACTGGGTCTTCGCCGTCGTCTACGGCGGGTTCATCCTCCAGGGCCTCTCCCTCGGCACCCTCTTCGCCCTGTACACCCGGGACCGCTGGGGCCATCTGTGGCAGGGCCGGCTCGGCGAGCTGCCCGCCCGCACCTCCGGTC
Organism: Streptomyces tanashiensis; assembly: GCF_014648895.1. Taxonomy (GTDB): domain Bacteria; phylum Actinomycetota; class Actinomycetes; order Streptomycetales; family Streptomycetaceae; genus Streptomyces; species Streptomyces tanashiensis. The sequence goes on along the minus strand of NZ_BMRZ01000003.1, from coordinate 1,029,886 downwards.
CCGGCGCGCGGGCCCTCGCCGTGGCCGGTGCCGTGGTCTCCCTCCTGCCCGCCACGCTCCACCTGCTGTGGGCGACCGGCTCGACCACGGGCCTGTCCGCCCGGCGGATCGCCGAACGCGACTCCGACTTCTACGTCCTGGAGGCCGAGTGGGTCGGCTTCCTCGTCGTCGCCGTCGCCCTGACCCTGTTCCTGGTGCTGCGCCGGCCCGCCCGCCTCCGGGTCCGCACCACGCTCGCCCTGGCCTGGACGGCCTCGGGTGCCGTCGGCTGCTGGGGCGCCTACATGTCGCTCGTCGCCCTGCTGCCGGATCCGGATCCGACGAAGCGCATCCCCGGGCTCGTACAGCTGTCCTACGCTGGCGAGATGATCACCGGGTTCCTTCTCGCCGCGTGCGTGGCGGCTTACTTGAGGAAGAGCGCAGCCCTGCGGCGGAGCGCCGACGCGTGAGACCGGTGCGGGCTCTGTTCGGGCAGCGCGCCAGGCTGCGCTGGCTCCATCTGATCCTGGGCGGCGCGCTGTTCATGCCGTTCTGGATGGTCGGCTCCCTGATCGTGGCGCCGCTGCTGGACGACGGCGGCATGTTCACCGGCGGCCTCGGGACACAGCTCTGGGCGTACGCGGCGGGGCTGCCGCTCGCCGCGGTCACCGCGCTCTTCCCGCTGGCCCGCCCGATGTCGGTGGCGGCGGCGCGGGCCCTGTGCGGGGTGGAGCCGGACCGGTTCGCGGACGGCCCCGCGCGCGGCCGGGAGGCCAGGGCCCGGACGGCCGGCTGGTTCACCCTGCACCTGGGCGCCGGGGCGCTGCTCAGCGGGGCGACGCTGGCCCTGCCGCCGTTCGCGGCCGCGGTCATGGCGCTGCCGTTCTCGCCGGCCCTCCGCACCTCCGAACTCGGCCGGTTCTGGGGGCTCGACCGGGCCTGGGTCTGGGCGGCACTCCCCGCCGGCCTCCTGATGCTGCTCGCGCTCGCCGCCGCCGCCGCCGCGACCGGGGCCCTGCTCGCCCGGCAGGCGCCCCGGCTGCTCGGGCCGAGCCCGGCGGACCGGCTCGCGGCGGCCGAGCGACGCGCCGCCGAGGCCGAGTCCCGCAACCGGCTCGCCCGCGAACTGCACGACTCGGTCGGCCACGCCCTGAGCGCGGTCACCCTCCAGGCGGGCGCGGCCCGCCGGGTCCTGGACGGCGACGCGGCCGACCTGGAGTTCGTCCGGGAGGCGCTGACCGCGATCGAGGAGACCACCCGGCGCACGGTCGGCGAACTGGACTGGGTCCTCGGCCTGTTGCGCCGGGGCGGGGAGGTCGAGGAGGGCGTGGGCCCGGGGCTCGACGCCCTGGAGGCCCTGGTGCGGGGCGCCGGTCCGCGGGTGGCGCTGACGGTGGACGGCGCCCTGGGCTCCGTACCGGAGGCGCTGTCCCGGGAGGCGTACCGGATCGTCCAGGAGGGGCTGACGAACGCGGCCCGGCACGCGGGCGGCGCGCCCGTCACCGTACGGCTCGACGCCCGTACCGAGGAATTGGAGATCACGATGGAGAACCCCCTCCCCGACCGTCCCCCGGTCACCCGGCCCGACGGCGGGCGCGGCCTGCGCGGGATCGCCGAGCGGGCCGGGCTCCTCGGCGGCACCGCCGAGGCGGGTCCGGCGGACGGCGCCTGGCGCCTCGCGGTCAGGATCCCCCGGTGAGCGCCCCCATCAGGGTCGTCCTCGCCGACGACGAGCGGATGGTCCGGACGGCCCTGCGGGTCATCCTGGACGCGGAACCCGGCCTGGAGGTCGTCGGCGAGGCGTCCACGGGCGCCGAGGCGGTGGCGGTGGTGCGGGCGGAGCGGCCGGACGTCGTCCTCATGGACGTGCGGATGCCGGAGATCGACGGGATCCGGGCCACCGAGCAGATCCTCGCCGGGATGGCGGAGCCGCCCCGGATCGTGGTGGTGACGACCTTCGAGAACGACTCCTACGTGTACGACGCGCTGCGCGTGGGCGCGGCCGGCTTCCTCCTGAAGCGGGCGGCGGCCGACGAACTGGTGAGCGCGGTCCGGCTGGTCGCGCGGAGCGACTCGCTGCTCTACCCGGCGGCGGTACGGGGGCTGGCCGCCGAGCACGCCCGCCGCCGGCCGCCGGTGGCACCGCCCTGGGTGGCGCGGCTCACCGAGCGGGAGGCGGAGGTGCTGCGCCTGGTGGCGACGGGCCTCACGAACGCCGAGATCGCCGGCCGGATGGGCGTCGGACCGGCCACGGTGAAGACGCACGTGGCGGCGGTCCTGGCGAAACTGGGCGCCCGCGACCGCACCCAGGCGGTGATCCTGGCGTACGAGTCGGGGTTCGTACGGACGGGCTGAGGCCCCCGCCGGCGGCGGGGGCCCGGGTCTCACGACCGCGTGGCGATCCCGCAGTCACCGCGGCCGTCGGTGATCGGACCCGTGCGGTCGTACGGGTCGACCACCTTGCCGTCCGCGTCGGCGCCCGCCCCTCCGCCGCCGAACTCCGGCCGGAAGGAGCCGGTGACGTCGCCGCAGCCGCCGTTCGTCAGGTAGGTCTTGTACGACAGGAGGCTGAGGGTCCCCTTCTCCGTGCTGACCTTCGCCGGATCGTCCCAGCTCACCACGGTCTCGCGGCGCACGATCACCCGCACGACCTCGTCGCCGCCGCCGGCCGGCGCGACCGGGTACACGTACGTGACGTCGGCGGTCACCTCCAGGGCTCCGAGCCGCCCCTCGCGGTAGGAGAGGCGGCCGCGGGTCTTCACCACGTCCCCGGCCGGGCGCGCCTGCGCGGGGTCGAAGCGGCTGAAGAGCAGCAGCGGGTCGTGGTCCTCGTCCGGGGTGCGCAGCGAGGTCGTCACGAAGGTCGTGACGTCCTTCTGGTGCGGGTTCATCAGGGCGACGGCCTTGTCCGGGCGCGCGCCGCGCAGCACCGCCGGGTCCAGGTTGGACGCGACGAGGAAGTCACGGGTCCGCGCGAGCGCCCGCTCCACCTCGGCCTCAGTCATCCAGCCGGTCGCCCGGGCGGCGGGCACGGTGATGCCGGCCGTGCCGTCCGCCCAGCGCACCGCCGGGGAGCCCCGGAAGGGCTCGGCGAGGGTGGGCCTCCCGCCCGGCTCGGCGGGAGGCGCCTCGTCCGGTCGCGCCGTCTCCTGCGCGAGGGGCTTCGCGTCCCGGTCCCCGTCGCCGGACCAGCCGACGAGACCGCCCGGGTCCACGGCCGCGACGAGCAGCGCCAGCGAGGCCACGAACCCCGCCACGTACCAGCCCTTCCGCCGCCGGGGCCGCCCGGGCGTGTGGGCGCGCCAGGGCGTCGGCTCCGCGGGCCGGTCCCGCAGCCGGCCCGCGACCTCGCGGGCCCGCGCGGACGGCTCCTTCGGCGCGTCGCCGCCCTCGCCGGCGGTCCTCAGGAACTCCGCCCACACCTCGTCCGGAACGGACGAACCGTCCTTCTCCCCACCCGCGCTCACGCCGGCTCCTCCCCCGTACGTCTCCGGCCCCTCACCAGGGCCTCCTCATGATCGTCGCACAGGCCTCCGACATGAAGGTTCGCTGAGAAACGGCACACATCCGGAACGCCCGGCACCGGCCCGTTCGTCCCCAGAAGTGCGATGAACAAGACGATCAGGCACACGTCGGTCTTCGTCCTGATCCTGGTGCTCGCCCTCCTCGGGCGGGCCACCTGGGTGCAGGCGTACGAAGGCAAGGCGCTCGCGGACGACTCGAAGAACCGGCGGAAGACCATCGCGCAGTACGCGCAGCCGCCCGGGAACATCGTCGTGGCCGGCTCACCGGTCACCGGCTCGAAGAAGACGGAGGGAACGGATCTCGCGTACAAGCGCACCTACACGGACGGCGAGCTGTACGCGGCCGTCACCGGCTACAGCTCGCAGGCGTACGGCGCCACCCAGCTGGAGGGCATCTACTCCAAGGTCCTCGACGGCACCGACGACCGGCTGAAGAACCCCGTGGACGCCGTCACCCGCAAGCAGCAGGAACCGGGCACCGTCGTCACCACGATCGACCCGGACGTGCAGAAGGCCGCTTACCGGGCGCTGGGCAACAAGAAGGGCGCGGCCGTCGCCGTCGACCCGGCGACCGGCCGGATCCTCGCCATGGTCTCCACCCCGTCCTACGACCCGTCGAAGATCTCCGGGACGAACGACGGCGACGTCTGGAAGGAGCTGACCACCGACGAGGACAAGCCGCTGGTGAACCGCGCGCTCCGGCAGCCGCTCCCGCCCGGCTCCACCTTCAAGCTGGTCGTCGCTGCAGCCGCCCTGGAGGACGGCCTGTACGGCTCCGTGGACACGGCGACCACGAGCCCCGACCCGTACACCCTGCCGGGCACCCGGACCGTGCTGAAGAACGAGAACGCCTCCGCGCCCTGCGAGAACGCCACGATCCGCACCGCGCTCCAGTACTCCTGCAACAACGTCTTCGCCAAGATGGCCGCCGACCTGGGGCAGGACAAGGTGAAGGCGATGGCGGAGAAGTTCGGCTTCAACGACGACGAGCTGGACGTCCCGGTCCGCGCCTACGCGAGCGTGTACCCCTCCGGCATGGACAAGGCGCAGACGGCGCTCACCGGCATCGGTCAGTTCGACGTGACCGCCACCCCGCTGCAGATGGCCATGGTGTCGGCCGCGATCGCCAACGACGGCCTGCTCGCCGCCCCGCACATGGTCTCGCAGGTCGTCGACTCCGACGGCGACGCGCTGACGTCCTTCGAGGACGGGGACACCGAGCGGATCGTCTCCTCCTCGACGGCCGAGCAGCTGCGGAGCGCGATGGTGACCGTGGTGGAGAAGGGCACCGGCACCAACGCGGCCGTGGACGGCGCCGAGGTCGGCGGCAAGACCGGCACCGCGCAGCACGGCGAGAACAACAGCAAGACGCCGTACGCCTGGTTCACGTCCTACGCCAAGGACCCCTCGACCGGGAAGCAGGTCGCCGTCGCGGTGATGATCGAGGACTCGGGCGCGGCCCGCTCCGAGGTCAGCGGCAACGGCCTGGCGGCCCCGGTGGCGCAGAAGATGATGGAGGCGGCACTGAAGTGACGGGAGACGGGGGCCGATTGGCCGTCTGCCCCCGTCACACGATATGCAGGGGCACACCCCGCGATCCGAGTACGCATTCGAATCGCGGGGCGTGCCCCTGCTCCCGTCCCACGGAGGACCGCCGTGCGCCTGCCCCGTTCCCTGTCCGGCTGGACCATGGCGGTCTTCGGCGTGCTCGCCGCCGCCCTGGGAGTGGTGGGCCTGGTCGCCCCGGACGCCCTGCTCACCGTCATGGGCTTCGAGCCGGTGCCCGAGGGCGGACGCGCGGACGGAGACCACACCCTGGTCTTCCTGACGGCCTCCTCGATGGCCGCGCTCAACATGGGCGTCTACTACGTCCTGGCCGCGCTCGCCGACTGGAAGTCCTTCTTCCGCTGGACGGTCCCCTTCCGGCTGCTCACCTGCGCCGTCTTCACCCTCGCGGTCGTCACCGGCCGCGCCCCGGCCGGCTTCCTCGGCGTGGGCCTGTGGGAGGGGCTCGGCGCGGTGGTGACGGGACTCGCCCTGCGGTTCGAGAAGCGGGCGGCGCCGGGGGCGGAGGCCCCGGCGTGAGCGAGGGACCGGGCGCGTACGACCCGCTCGCCGGGCTCGACGGGGACCCGCGCTGCGCCGCCCGCTGGCCCGCCGCCTCGCCGGGGAGCGGCTCGGCTTCGGCTGCTTCTCGGTCCACGCCGAGGGCTGGTGGACGTACGAGCTGAGCCTGAGCGAGACCCTCGGCCCGCTCGCCGCCCACGCGGGCGTGCTGCTGCCTCCGCTGCGGGCCCGGCTGCGGGCCGCGCGGTCGGTGGACGAGGCGCGGGCCCTCTCCCAGGTCCTGACGGAGTGGGGCCCGGCCGCCGCGCCCGCGGTCCCGGAGCTGTGCGCCCTCCCGGAAAGCCCTGCGGCCGTGTGGGCGGCCGAGGCGCTCGCCGCGATCGGCCCGGAGGCGGCCGCGGTCGTGGACCGGGACCTGCTGCGGCGCCTGATCGACACCCCGCCCGGGGGTCAGCCCTTCGCCGCACGGGCGCCGGCCCGCGCCCACGGCCGGCTCACCGGCGACCGGGAGGCCGCGCTCGCCCTGTACCTGCCCGAGCTCGGCGAGCCGTACGGGATCGACCACGCGGCGATCGTGCTCGGCGAGCTGGGTCCGGCGGGCGCCCCGTACGCCGACCGGCTGCGCGAGCTGCTGCGCCGCGAGACCACGGGGTTGGTGCCGCTGCGGGTGGGCGAGGCGCTGTGGCGGATCACCGGGCGGGCCGACGAGGTGGTGCCGGCTCTGGTGGCGGCGATCGAGCCGTACACCGGCGGAGGCGTCACCCCGGCCGTCACGGAGACGGTCCGGCTGCTCGGGGAGATCGGCCCGGCCGCCGCCCCCGCCGCCCCCGTGCTCCGCTCCTTCCTGGACGCGGACGAGCGTCCGGTGGAGCACGGCGGCTGGCGGTCCGTCCCGGACGACGACGCGCTGTGCGCGGCGGCCCTCAGGGCGCTGACCGGCATGTCCGGGGGAACGGCCGCCGCCGGATAGGGCATCTGACCGATCCGCGACGACCGCCTCAGACGACAGCCTTCGGCCATGCGTTGGTATCTGACCGGTGTCGTCGTGTCCGGATTCGGCACGACGGCGATGTGGCTGGTGTCCGGAATCTGGGTCAAGTCCCTCACGGGCTCCGACAGTCTGGCGGCCCTGGCCGCCTTCGCCCTCTGGGCGCCCGTACTCCTCGGGCCGCTGCTCGGCACGCTCGCGGACCGGGTGCGGCGCAGGCCGCTGCTCGTCGTCCTGAACCTGGCGATGGCCGGCCTGCTGCCGGTCCTGCTGTGGGTGGAGTCGGCGGACCGGGTGTGGCTGCTCTACGCGGTCCTCGTGCTGTACGGGGCGCAGGGCGCCGTCCACGAGGCGGCGGAACAGGCCCTGGTGGCGACCGTGGTCGACGAGGGGCGGCGCGGCACGTTCAACGGGCTGCGGATGACGGCGAACGAGTCCATGAAACTGATCGCCCCGCTCGTCGCGGCCGGCCTCTTCGCGGCGTACGGCGGCGGGCCCGTCGCCCTCCTGGACGCGGCGAGCTTCGCCGTCGCGGCGGTCCTGTTCGCGCTGATGCCGGTCCGCGAGGCGCGTCCCGCCCGGCCGGAGTCCCGGAACTGGTGGCGGGAGACCGCCGAGGGCGTGCGGCTGCTGCGGGCCTCGCGGGTGCTGCGGCCGCTCGTGGCGACGGGCGCGTTCACCCTGCTGCTCGCCGGGGTGAACGGGGCCGCGATCTACGCCGTCGTGGACCGGGGGCTGGGGCACTCGCCCGCGTACGCCGGGGTCCTCTACGCGGTCCAGGGGATCGGCTCGGTCCTCGCGGGCCTGCTCACCGGCCCGCTGCTCCGCCGGATCCCGGAGCGGACCCTCGCCGCCGCCGGTCTCGCGCTGTTCGCGGTGGCGGTGGGGGTGCGGGGAGCGCTGCCGTACGAGGCGACGGCCCTGGCCGCGAGCGCGGTCATCGGCCTGGGCCTGCCGTGGGTCCTGGTCGCGGTGATGACGGCCGTCCAGCGGGAGGCCCCGGCGGAGGCGGTCGGCCGGGTGGCGGCGACCGCGAACACCCTGGTCATGGCCCCGAACGCGCTGGCCCTCGCACTCGGCGCGGGCCTGGTCGCCGTGACCGACACCCGCGTCCTGCTGCCGCTGCTCGGCCTGACGGGCGTCGCATGGGCGACATGGCTGGTGGCGCGGGGCGGGACGCCGCCCCGTGTGGGCGATCGTCCCGCTGGGCGATGGGGGTCCCCTCTGCTCGAGCGAAGCCGAGAGCTTGGGGGAGGGTGAGCACACGAGACGGCGCCTTCAGCGGCGCCTCCGCCCCCTGCGCCCTGACCCGCACCACGAGCGCGGCGCACGAAGGGGTGCGGGTCCAGGCGCGGGAGCCTCTGGCGCCGGCAAGGGCGCCGTCCCGTGTGCCCACCCGTCCCGCCCCAGCGGGACGATCGCCCACACGGCAGTGGGCGCGGGCCCACAACGGGCGCGGGGGCCCCTGGGCGGGGAGCATGGAGGGAGGCGCGGGCGGCGGCGGGAGGAGGGCAGTGTGACGGCCGGTTCCTTCCCTGGGACGGCGGGGCGGGTCGGTGTGCCCCTGGACGGCAAGGGGCTCCTCGACGTGCTCGGGGTCGCGGCCGTCGTCGTGGACGCCCGCGGCCGCATCGTGCTGTGGAGCCCGCAGGCGGAGAGCCTCTTCGGGTTCGGCGCCGACGAGGCCCTCGGGCAGTACGTGGCCCGGCTGATCGTGGGCGCGGACCACCGGGAGGAGGCGATGCGCCTCTTCGGCGAGGTGCTGAGCGGCGGCTCGTCCTGGGCGGGCACCTTCCCCGTACGGCACAAGGACGGCTCGGTGCGGCGGGTGGAGTTCCGCAACATGCGTCTCACCGACGACGTGGGCGACCTGTACGCCCTGGGGATCGCCGCCGACGCCACCGCCGTCGAGCGGGTCGAGACCGAGCTCGCGCTCTCCGACCGGCTGGTCTCCCAGTCCCCGATCGGCCTCGCCGTCCTGGACACCGAGCTGCGCTACGTCCTGGTGAACCCCGCCCTGGAACGGATCAACGGCGTCCCGGCCTCGGAGCACCTCGGACGGCGGATCGCGGACATGCTGCCGCAGGTCGACGCGGAGGCCCTGGAGGAGGCGCTGCGCGCGGTGCTGGCCACGGGGAGGCCCGTGCTCGACCACTCCACGATGGGCCGGACCCCCGCGGACCCGGACCACGAGCACACCTGGTCGCTCTCCTTCTACCGTCTGGAGGGGCCCGACGGCCGGGTCCAGGGCGTCGCGGCCTCGGTGATCGACGTGACCGAGCGGCACCGGGCGGACGCGGACGCCGACCGGTCCCGGCGGCGGCTCGCGCTCATCGCGGACGCCTCGGCCCGGGTGGGAACGACCCTGGAGGTGGAGCGGACCGCCGACGAGCTGGCCTCGGTGGTGGTGCCGGCGCTCGCGGACATCGCCGCCGTCGACGTCCTCGACTCGGTCCTCGCGCTGCGCAGGCCCGGCGCGCCCGAGGAGGGCCCCGAACTGTTCCGGGCGCTCGCGGTGAAGGCCGAGGGCCGCACGGAGGCGCTGCCGGCGGCGGACCCGCCCGGGGAGGTCGCGATGTACGGGGCGGACCGGCTCGTCACCCGGTGCGTGCACACGGGCCTGCCGGTCCTGGTGGAGCACGTGGGGCCCGGCGACCTGTCGCGGATCGCCAGGAACCCCGAAGCCGCGGAGCTCCTCGCGCGGGCCGGGGTCCACTCGTACCTGGCGGTGCCGCTGATCGCGCGCGGGGAGGTGCTGGGCGCGCTGGACCTCAAGCGGGACCGCAACGCGCTGCCCTTCGACGGGGACGACGTCCTGCTGGCGACGGAGCTGGCGGCCCGCGCGGCCGTCAGCATCGACAACGCCCGCTGGTACCAGAGCGTGCGGAACTCGGCGGTGACGCTCCAGCGCAGTCTGCTGCCGGGGGCGCCCCCGGAGCGGGCCGGTCTGGAGGTCGCCGCCCGCTACCAGCCGGCGCACGCGTCGAGCGAGGTCGGCGGCGACTGGTACGACGTGATCGCGCTGCCCGACGACAAGACGGCGCTCGTCGTCGGGGACGTGATGGGCAGCGGGATCGACGCGGCGGCGACGATGGGCCGGCTGCGGACGGCGACCTGCGCGTTCGCGGACCTGGATCTGTCCCCGGCGCAGGTCCTGCGGCATCTGGACCGGATCACGGCGGGTCTCGAGCACTACATCGCGACCTGTCTCTTCGCCGTGCACGACCCGCTGCGGCAGCGGTGCCGGATCGCGAACGCGGGCCACCTGCCGCCCGTCCGGGTCCCGGCGGACGGACCGGCCGAGCTGGTGCGGCTGTCCACGGGTGTGCCGCTGGGGGTCGGCGGCGCCACGTTCCGGACGACCCGGGTGCCGTTCCGGCCCGGGGATCTTCTGGTGCTGTACACCGACGGCCTGATCGAGACCCGCACCGATTCGATCGACGACCGGCTCGCCCTGCTCGTACGTCTCCTCGACGAGACGCGCGGGCCGCTGGAGGAGACCTGCGACCGGCTCCTGCGGGCGCTGCGCAGGCCGGGCGCGCCGGACGACGTGGCGCTCCTGATCGCCCGGAGCACGGGATGACGCACCGGGGCCGGAGCAAGGACGAGGGGCAGGGCAAGGGCAGCCGTGGCACCGGGCTGCGGAGCGTCGCCGGGCAGGTGTTCGCCCTGGAGGCGCTGATCGCGCTCCTGGTGATCGCGGCGGCCGTGTTCGTGACGCTCCACCAGGCGCGCAGCGACACCGAGCGGGACGCCCGGATCCGTTCGCTGGCGGTCGCGGAGGCCTTCGCCCACGCTCCCGGCGTCGACGACGCCCTTCTGTCGTCCGATCCGACCGCACAGCTGCAGGGCCGGGCGGAGGCGACCCGGAGGGCCACGAGCGTGGACTTCATCGCGGTCCTGAGCACGAGCGGGGTGCGGTACACCGACTCGGACCCGGCGCTGATCGGGCGGAAGGCGACCGGGGACCTCTCGCGGGCGACGGTGGACCGGCAGTCGTTCACGGAGCTCTTCCACGGCGCCCCGAACGACGCGGTGCGGGCCGTGGTCCCGGTCCTCGACGACCGTGGCCGGCTCGTCGGCATGGTCAGCAGCGGCATAGAGGTGGAGAGCATCTCGCACGCGGTGCAGGGGCGGCTGCCGCTGCTCATCGGCGCGGCGGGCGGCGCGCTCGCGGTGGCCGTGGGCGGCGCGGCGCTGGTGAGCCGGCGGCTGCGGCGGCAGACGCACGGGCTGGGGCCGGCGGAGATGACCCGGATGAAGGAGCACCACGAGGCGGTGCTGCACGCGGTGCGGGAGGGCGTCCTGATCGTGGACGCCGACCACCGGCTGCTGCTCGCCAACGACGAGGCGCGCCGGCTGCTGGGCCTCACGGCGGACGCGGAGCGGCGGCACGTCTCGGAGCTCGGCCTCGATCCCCGGACGGTCGAGCTCCTGGAGTCGGGGCGGTCGGCGACGGACGAGGTGCACCGGGCGGGCGACCGGCTGCTCGCGGTGAGCGTGCGGCCCACGCTGGCGCACGGCTCGGAGTCGGGGTGCGTGATGACGATGCGGGACACCACCGAGCTGGCGGTCGTGACCGGCCGGGCGGCGGTGGCCCGCAGCCGTCTGCAGCTGCTGTACGAGGCGGGGGTGCGGATCGGGACGACGCTGGAGGTCGTCCGGACGTCGGAGGAGCTGGCGGAGGTGGCGGTGCCCCGGTTCGCGGACTTCGCGACGGTGGAGCTGCTCGAACCGGTGCTGCGCGGGGAGGAGCCGCCCGGGTCCGCGGCGACGTCCACGGAGATGCGGCGGACGGCGCTGAGCGGGCTGCGTCCGGACCAGCCGCTCCAGCCGGTCGGGGACACCGTCCGTTTCGACGTCGCCAGCACGCCGATGGCGACGGCCCTGCACGCGGGGCACGCGGTGGTGCAGGCGGAGCTGGCCTCGGCGGAGGGCTGGCGGGCGCAGGATCCGGAGGGGGCGGCGCAGGCCCTCGCGTACGGGATGCACTCGCTGCTGACGGTGCCGCTGCTCGCGCGTGGGGTGGTCCTGGGGATGGCCAACTTCTGGCGGGCTGACACCCCGGAGCCCTTCGGGGAGGAGGACCTGTCGTTCGCGGAGGAGCTGGCGGCGCGGGCGGCGGTCGCGATCGACAACGCGCGCCGGTTCACCCGGGAGCACGCGATGGCGGTGACGCTCCAGCGGAGCCTGCTGCCGCGGGTGCTGCCCGACCAGAGCGCGGTGGAGGTGGCGTACCGCTACCTCCCGGCGAAGGCCGGGGTGGGCGGCGACTGGTTCGACGTGATCCCGCTGCCGGGGGCGCGGGTGGCGCTCGTGGTGGGGGACGTGGTGGGGCACGGGCTGCACGCGGCGGCGACCATGGGGCGGCTGCGGACGGCGGTGCACAACTTCTCGACCCTGGACGTGCCGCCGGACGAACTGCTCGGTCATCTCGACGAGCTGACGGGCCGGATCGACGACCGGGAGTCGGAGGGGCCGGACGGCGAGGTGCGGCGGCGGGACGAGGGCATCACCGGAGCGACCTGTCTGTACGCGATCTACGACCCGGCGTCCGGGCTGTGCACGGTGGCGAGCGCGGGGCATCCCGGTCCGGCGCTGGTGGGTCCCGACGGGCGGGTCGAGTTCCCCGAGCTGGCTCCGGGGCTGCCGCTGGGGCTCGGCCTGGGCGACGTGCCGTTCGAGTCGACGGAGCTGCGGCTGCCGGAGGGCAGCAAGCTGGTCCTCTACACCGACGGGCTCCTGGAGGACCACGGGCGGGACCTGGACACGGGGCTGGGTCTGCTGCGGTCGACGCTCGCCCGGCCGGACCGGAGTCCGGAGCAGACCTGTGCGGACGTGCTCGCGACGCTCCTCTCGCCGACGCCTCGCGACGACATCGCGCTGCTCGTGGCGCAGACCCGGCTCCTCGACCGGGACCGGATCGCCGAGTGGGAGGTGCCCCGGGACCCGTCGGCGGTGTCGCCGGTACGGAACGCGGCGGCGGCGAAGCTGTCGGAGTGGGGGCTCGACGGGCTCGCGTTCACGGCGGAGCTGATCCTCAGCGAGCTGATCACGAACGCGGTGCGGTACGGGGCGGATCCGGTGCGCGTGCGGCTCCTCCACGACCGGACGCTGATCTGCGAGGTCTCGGACGGCAGCAGCACCTCGCCGCACCTGCGGCACGCGGCGACGACGGACGAGGGCGGGCGCGGGCTCTATCTGGTCGCCCAGTACGCGGAGCGCTGGGGCACGCGGTACGCCCGGCGCGGCAAGACGATCTGGGCGGAGCTGCGGGTGGGCGCGAACGGCGACGAGCCGGTGGCGATGGCCGTACCGGACCTGGACGCGCTGGAGGACCTGGCGTGGTGAGCGGCGCGGTCCGCACGCGGACCACCGTGTCCGGTACCACGCCCCCACGGAGGGACCACATGGTATACCAAATGGAGGCCCTGTTCCCCGCCCCTCCGAGGAGACCCCCGTGACCCCGCCTCCCCGCACCGCCACCCTGTTCCACGACGTACGGCCCTTCGGCGGGCCGGCCCGTGACCTGGTCGCCGTGGACGGACTCCTCGTGGCGGAGGTCCCCCCGGGCGCCGTCGTCGAGCGGGTCGACGGGGGCGGCCGGCTGGCGCTGCCGACCCTGGTCGACGCGCACATCCACCCCGACAAGACCTCCTGGGGCGAGCCCTGGCACAGCCGCCGGCCCGCGCACGGCATCGCCGAGTACGTCGCCGGTGACGTGGAGCTGGCCCGCGCCCTGCCGACCCCGGTGGCCGAGCGGGCCCTGCGGCTGATGTCGCACGCCGCCGCCCAGGGCACCCGGGCGATGCGCGCCCACGCGGACGTGGCCCCGGCCTACGGGCTCTCCGGGATCGAGGGGGTCGCCGAGGCGGCCCGGAAGCTCGCGGGGATCGTCGACGTGGAGCTGGTCGCCTTCCCGCAGCACGGGGTGGTCCGGACGCCGGGCGTGACCGAGCTCCTGGCGGAGGCCGCCGCGAGCGGGCTCGTCACGCACATCGGCGGCATCGACCCGGCGGGCTTCGACGCGGACGGCGACGGCGACCAGCTCGGTACGGTCTTCGCGCTGGCCGAGGAGCACGGGCTCGGGCTCGACATCCACCTCCACGACCGGGGCGAGCAGGGCCTCGCGCCGCTGCGCGACATCGCCGCCCGCACCCGGGCCCTCGGCCTCCGGGGCAGGGTGAGCGTGGCGCACGCCTTCGCGGTCGCCGGGCTGTCCGGCACGGAGCTCGACGAGACGGCGGACCTGCTCGCGGAGGCCGGGATCGCGCTCACCACGGTCGCGCTGTCCGCGACGACGATCCTGCCGTTCCGGCGGCTCGCCGAGCGCGGGGTGCGGGTCGGCCTCGGCTCGGACGGGGTGCGGGACAGCTGGAGCCCGTTCGGCGACGCGGACATGCTGCACCGGGCCTGGCTCGCCGCCTGGGCCCTGGACGCACGGCTCGACGAGGAGCTGGAGGGCTGCTTCCGGCTCGCCGCCGACGGGGGCGCGGAGCTGCTCGGCCTGCCGAAGGCGGACCTGCGTCCGGGCTCCCCCGCCGACTTCATGCTGGTCGACGGGGAGTGCGTGCCGCAGGTGGTGGTGGATCTGCCCCGTCGTGACCTCGTGGTCCGCGCGGGACGGGTGGTGGCGCGGGACGGCCGCCTGGTGTGACGTCCGCGGGGCGGGGGCCGGCCCCCGCCCCGGCGGGGTCTCAGTCCCGCTCCACGTCCACCGTCGTGAGCGAGGCGTACCGCTCGGGGTCCGTGCGCCGGATGCGGCGGGCCACGAGCAGACCGGCCGCCAGGACCACGGGCAGCGGCACCAGGAGGGCCGTGTTGACGGCGCCGGTGCGGCCGGTGAGCAGGTCGAAGTGGACCACGGCCAGCACGGTGAGCAGGGCGAGCCCGGCGCAGGAGATCAGCGGTGCCCAGACGACGCGGGCGGCCGAGAGGCCCATCCGGTCGCGCCGGAAGTAGGACCAGACGGCGAGCGCGGCGAGGGCCTGCATGCCCATGATGCCGAGGACGCCGACGCTGTTCGTCCAGAGGAAGACCTCGCCGTACGGGTCGGCGGCGAGGAGCGCCCCGACGGCGACGACGGCCAGGTTGAAGCCGGTCTGGGCGACGACGGCGCCGCCGGGCGAGCCGTGCTTCCCGGAGACCGCGCCGAGCCGGCGGGGCAGCAGGCCCTCGCGGCCGAGGGCGTACAGGTAGCGGGCTCCGGCGTTGTGGAAGGCCAGTGTGGCGGCGAAGGCGCTGACGACGATGAGCCCGTGCATGGCGTCCGCCAGCCAGGGTCCCGCGTACAGCTCGGCGGCCCGGAAGGTGAGTTCGGGTCCGTCGGCCGCGCGGGCCAGCTCCACGGCCTCGTCGGTGCCGAAGGCTCCCATGATCAGCCAGCAGCCGAGGGAGTAGAAGACGGCGAGGAAGCCGATCGCGATGAAGGTGGCCCGCGGCACGGTCCGGCGCGGTTCGCGCACCTCCTCGGCGAAGATCGCGGTGGCCTCGAAGCCGGTGAAGGCGCCGATGACCAGGACGAACATGCCCGCGACGCCGCCGGCGGCGAGCGTGGAGGGGGCGAAGGACGCGGTGTCGAGGGCGGCGGTGCCGCGTTCGCCGAGGATGCCGCCGTCCATGACGACCAGTGAGAGGACCTCCAGGACCAGGGCGATGCCGAGGACCTTGGCGCTGAGCGTGACCTTCAGCCAGCCGAGCACGCCGACGGCGAGGACGCAGAGCCCGGAGAGCGGCCACCACGGCACGTCGGCGCCGGTGGCGTCGTGGATCGATCCGGCGGCGAAGTAGCCGAAGGCGGCGGCGACTCCGGGGGTGACGAGGTTGTAGGAGACGACGGCGACGTAGGCGGTGCCGACGCCGAGGGTGCGGCCGAGGCCGCGGGCGACGTACGCGTAGAAGGCCCCGGCATTGCGGACGTGCAGGCTCATCGCGGTGAACCCGGCGGCGAAGAGGGCGAGCAGGGCGCCGGAGACGAGATAGGCGAGCGGGGCTCCGGGGCCGCCGATGCCGATGGCGAAGGGGGCGACGCCGGCGAGGACGGTGAGCGGCGCGGCGGCGGCCACGACGAAGAAGACGAGGTCGAAGGTGCCGATCCGGCCGGTGGCGAGCTTCCCCGCCGCTTCCGGGGCCTCCGGGGCCGTACGGGGGGTGGTGTCGGTGGTCACGCGGCTCCTCCGGCGGACGGGACGGACGCCGGCGGGACGAGCACGGGGTGGGTGTCGTCGGCGGAGGGGCCGACGACCTTTCCGGCGTGCAGCACGAGCAGCCTGCGGGGGTGGGCGGCGACGGCCTCGGGGACGGAACCGGCGGCGACCGCGACGAGGTCGGCGCGGCTGCCGGGGGCGATGCCGTAGTCGGTGAGGCCGAGCGCGGCGGCGGCCTCGCCGGTGACGAGGGAGGCGGCGGCGGACAGTTCGGGGTCCGTCATGAGCCCGGTCCTGAGGCCGATGATCGTGGCGCGTTCGAGCATGTCGGCGGTGCCGTAGGGCCACCAGGTGTCGCGGATGTTGTCGGAGCCCGCGAAGACCCGGACGCCGTGCTCGCGCAGCCGGAGGACGGGCGGCACGGGTCCGCTCGGGCCGTTGGTCATGATCGCGACCCCGGCGGCGGCGAGCGCGGTGCAGGTGCGGTCGAGTTCGGCGTCGTCGACGTCGCCGAGGGCGTAGGCGTGGCTGACGGCGACCCTGCCGCCGAGGCCGAGGGCGGCGGTGCGGGCGGCGATGTCCCGCAGCTGGGCGGTGCCGGTCTCGCCGCCGTCGTGGAGGTGCAGGTCGATGCCCTTGCCGTGGCGTTCGGCGAGGCCGAAGACGGTGTCGAGCTGGCCGGCGGCGTCGCCGTCGAAGCCCACCGGGTCGAGGCCGCCGACGAGGTCGGCGCCGTCGGCCAGGGCGGCGTCGAGGAGCTCGGCGACGCCGGGTGCGGTGACGACCCCGGACTGCGGGAAGGCGACGAGCTGGATGCCGAGCCGGTCCCGGAACGTCTCGCGGACGTCGAGGAGGGCGTGCAGGTGGTCGAGGCCGGTGTCGGGGTCGACGTCGACGTGGGAGCGGACGTGTCCGGTGCCGAGGGAGACCATCCGGCGGGCGAGGGCGGCGGCCCGCTCGGCGACGGGCACCTCCTCGGTGCGGCGGGAGGCGCGCTCGGCGGCGATCTGCTCGCGCAGGCCGGCGGTGGTCCGGTGCGGGCGCCAGGGGGCGCCGAGGAGGGTCTTGTCGAGGTGGGCGTGGCCGTCGACGAGGGCGGGCAGCAGGAGCGCGCCGCCGAGGTGGAGCGCGCCGGGCGGGGTGGGGCGGTCCGGGAGGTGCGCCTCGACGGCGCTCACGCGGCCGTCCCGGAGGTGCACGTCGGCGGTGCGGCCGTCGGGGAGGGTGGCCCCGAGGAGGGCGCTGGGACCGGGCGGGGCGGAGGCCTCGCTCATGGTGTCTCCTTCGCGAAGTACGGACGAGTCGCAGGGGCGCGCGCCGTGATCCCCCTGGTGACCGCGGTGCGGCGCAAAGGTAACTGGTATACCGAATACCAGGCAATGGCTTGAGGACCCTCACTTCGGGAGCCCCGGGAACCGGTCCGGGCGGATCGGGAACCGGTCCGCGAGGACTCCCGGGCCGGTCTGCGAAGATCGGGGAAGCACCCCCTCCTCCCCTCCCGACTGGAGCCCTCCCGATGACCACCCCCCGCCCCACCGGCCGCAGCACCGCCATCGGGGACACCCATCCGTCCCTGCGGGAGCGGGTGTACGTGGAGCTGCGCGAGCGGATCATCGAGGGCGACTACCCCTCGGGGCTGCGCCTCGTGGAGCGGGAGATCGCCGACGAGCTGCGGGTCTCCCGGGTGCCCGTGCGCGAGGCGATGCAGCGCCTGGAGTCGGAGGGCTTCCTCTCGGTGCAGCCGCGCCGGGGATCGGTGGTGGCGGAGTTCGGACCGGAGGACGCCGCGTACCTCTTCGACGTACGGGAGAACCTGGAGGGCCTGGCCGCGCGCCTCGCCGCCCGGCACGCGAGCCCCGAGCGGCTGCGGGACCTGGAGCGGCTCCTGGCGCGGGCGAGGAAGGCGGCGGAGACCGGGCGGCTCCGGGAGGCCGTCTCGCTCAACGCCGACTTCCACCGCCGGATCGTCGAACTCTCCGGGAACCCGCTCCTGGTGGACCTGATGGCCCCGCTCGACTCCCGGCTGCGCCGTCTCTTCCGGCTCACCTCGGCCCAGTCGGACGGCGAGCCGATGTGCGGGGCGCACGAGCGGCTCTTCGAGGCGGTCCGCGACCGTGACGAGGACGGCGCGGAGGCCCTGGCCCGCGCCCATGTCGCCGACACCCGCGCCTCGACCCTCCGACTGCTGGCGGCGCTGCCGGACACCCCCTAGGGTGCCTGGATGTCACCCAGGCCTCCGCACGGCGGATATCGGACGGGCGGCCTGTGGGCCGCGGCGGGGATCGCCTTCGGCGTGGTGGTGATCGGCTCGGGGGCGGCGCTGCTGAGCATGCTCGAGTACGACGAGCGGTGCGCGCAGGGCCTGGTCCAGGGGCCGGGAGGGCTGCTGCGGACGCGGTACCAGGCCTTTCCCCCGGCCACGGTCTGCGTGTTCGAGCGGGGCGAGGTCTCGTCGCTCGACGACTGGGGCGTCCTCGGCCCGCTGCTCCGGCTCGCCCTGGCGGTCCTGGTCGTCTGCCTGTTCGCGGCGCTGGTCGCGGAGTGGTTCGAACCGCGCCCGGGCGGCCCCTGGGTGAGGCCGATGTCCCGGGCCGAGAAGCTGAGCCGGACGGGGACGGCCTTCTTCGTGACCGGTTCCGCCTTCCTGACGCTGTACGCCCTGGCGGGCTGGAAGCTGCTCGCCGGTCCGTCGTCGGCCTGCTCCAGAGGAGGCGACTGGGGCTCGCACGCGCCCAGGACGCTGGAGTACTCCTTCCTTCCGCCGCAGGCCACCTGCCAGTTCACGAGCGGTCTGACGTCCCGGCTCAATCCCGACTGGGCGGCCGCCCTGACGGCGCAGGCGGCCGTCCCCGCGCTCGTCGCGGGGATCGGCTTCGCGCTCGCGTGGCGGCGCCGCCGCGAGGAGCGGCGGGGAGCCTACGGGGGAGCCGGCGTCGCGACGGCGGCTCCCCGGGACGCCCTCTAGACCGGCTTCGACAGCGCCGTCCGGACGGCGTCCAGGTCGGCGTCCGAGGCCAGTCCCGCGTGGTAGAGGCGCAGTTCGGTCGCGCCCGCCTCGCGCGCGTGCCGGGCGTCCCGGGCCAGCCGCCCGGGGTCGCCGCCCATGCCGGCGACGATCGGGAGGTTGGCGGCGAGGACGGTCCCCGGGCGGGCGTGCTCCGCGAAGGCGGCGAGTTTCGGCGGGCGGGCGACGACGCCGTCCGCGAGGCCCAGGACGTGCGCCGGGTCCGTGCCGGCGTCGGCGCCGCAGTGGTACGGGTCGGGGTCGGCGTGCAGCAGGACGCGGAAGCCGGGCGGGGCGGCGGCGCGCACGGCGGCGACGGCGGCCTCCTGGAAGCCGCGGGCGGTCCGCGTGCGCCAGGCGAGGGCGGGGGCCTCCAGGGCGCCGAGCCCGCCGGCCGGTCCCGTGCCGGTCCACACGGGCTCCAGGGCGGTGCGCACGGCGGCGGCCAGCTCGTCGGGGTCGGCGCCCTCGGTCCCGTACCCCGCACGGCAGGAGGGACAGAAGCAGAGCGACATCAGGAGCTGCTCGCGCTCCCCGAGGGCGATGCCCGCGGTCTTGTCGTGGGCGTGCAGGTGCGCGAGGCCGTACCAGCCGCAGGACTCCAGTTCCGTGCCGGCCGCGCCGGGCCGGACGGCGGCCTCGGCGGCGAGGTCGACGAGGAGGGCGCGGACGTCGGGGCGGGCGACACAGGGGGCCCACGGATAGCGGTCGCCATGGGCGTTGACGACGGAGGTCTCGGGATGTTCGGCGCCGAGGCGGGAGTTGTGCGCGAGGACGACCCAGCTGTGCACCTCCAGGCCGGCGGCGGCGAGGGCCTCGGCGGCCCGTCCGTAGGCGTCGCCGCGGGCCCAGTCCCCCGCCGGGTAGGGGCGGAGCGCGCGGCCGGCCCAGCGGCCGGGGTCCGTCGGGTGGAGCACGGCGGCGTGCTCGGCGGTGACGATCCGGTGGGCCGGGTGGCGGGGGGTGAGCGCCCGGGTGGAGTGGTAGGCGGCGGCGAGGGTGATCTGTGCGAGGCCGAGGCCGGCGAGGAGCCCGGGGGCGGCGGGGTCGCCGTCGACGTCCCAGGGGTAGAGGAAGGCTCCGGCTCTCAGGCCGTTCTCGCTCCGGCTCACGCTCCGCTCTCCTTGAGGAGGGCGCGGCCGCGCTCGACGAGCAGCATGAGGGCGTCGACGTGCTCGGGGGCGGGCTCGCTCAGCGGCGGCCGCACCTCGCCCACGTCCGTACCGCCCCTGCGGACCGCCGCCTTGACGAGCGAGACGGCGTATCCGCGGCCCTGGGCGCGGAGTTCGACGAGCGGCCGGTAGAAGCCGTCGACGAGCAGGTTCACGGTGGCGTCGTCACCGGTGGTGAGGGCGCGGTGGTAGGCGAGGGCGAGGTCGGGGGCGAAGCAGAAGACGGCGGAGGAGTAGAGGGTGACGCCGATGCCCCGGTAGGCGGCGCCGGTGAGTTCGGCGGTCGGCAGGCCGTTGAAGTAGAGGAGGTCGAGCCCCTCGGCACGGACGGCGCTGACGATCCGCTGCATGAGGCCGAGGTCGCCCAGGCCGTCCTTGAGGCCGATGACGCCGTCGGTGCGGGCGAGGGCGACGGCGGTGTCGGGGGTGAGGACCGCGTTGTCCCGCTGGTAGACGATGACGTCGAGCGAGGTGGCGGCGGCGAGTTCGGTGTAGTGGCGGAGCAGTCCGGCCTGGTCGGCGACGACGAGGTAGGGGGGCATGGCGAGGAGTCCGTCGGCGCCGGCCTCCTCGGCGAGGCGCGCGTACCGGATCGCGAGCGCGGTGCCGTAGCCGGTGCCGGCGACGACGGGGACGCGGCCGGCGGTCTCCTCGACGGCGGCGGCGACGCAGTCCCGGAACTCCTCGGGGGTGAGGGCGTGGAACTCGCCGGTGCCGCAGCAGGCGAACACGGCCGCGGCGCCGGCGTCGACGCCGGCGCGGACGTGGGCGCGGAAGGCGCCGAGGTCGACGGAGCCGTCGGGCGCGAAGGCGGTGACGGGGAAGAACAGCAGGCCGTCGAGCCGGCCGGCGAGCGGGGCGGTGGTCACGGGTGCTCCCAGGGAAGTCCGTCGTGCACAGTTATGACTGTCATCCATATGCATGAACGCTGACCTCACGCACGCTAGAGCAGCCCCGATCGGCCGGTCAAGGCGATGGGCCGCCTCCGTCAAGGATCTTGACGCTCCGTCGGACGCGTCCCTAGCGTGTCCACGGTTGTGAATCCCACTCATGTGGATGCCGTTCGACGGAGGAGACCCGCTCCATGTCCGCACCCCGCACCCTCCTGCTCACCGGCGCCGCCGGGGGCGTCGGCACGCTGATGCGGGAGCTGCTGCCCCCGTACGGCTACGAGCTCCGCCTGCTGGACGTCGCCCCCGTCCCCGGGGCTCCGGACGCGATCGTCGCCGACCTCGCGGACCGCGCCGCACTGCGCGAGGCGGTCCGGGGCGTGGACGCGGTCGTGCACCTGGCGGGCATCTCCCTGGAGGCCGACTTCGAGAAGATCATGGCCGCCAACATCGCCGGCACCCAGTACCTCTACGAGGCCGCCCGCGAGGAGGGCGTCCGGCGCGTCGTCCTCGCCTCCAGCAACCACGCCGTCGGCTTCACCCGGCGCCCGCGCGAGGGCGAGCCGCCGATCCCGGTCGACACCCCGCACCGGCCCGACACCTTCTACGGCCTCTCCAAGTGCTTCGGCGAGGACCTGGCCCAGCTCTACTGGGACCTGCACGGGGTCGAGACGGTCTCCCTCCGCATCGGCTCCTGCTTCCCGGAGCCCACCTCGGTACGGATGCTCTCGATCTGGCTCAGCCCCGCCGACTGCGCCCGCCTCCTGCACGCCTCCCTCACCGCCGAGGACGTGGCCCACACGGTCGTGTACGGCTCCTCCGCGAACACGCGCGCGTGGTGGGACCTCTCCACGGCCCGGGCGCTCGGCTACGCGCCGGAGGACGACTCGGAGGTCTACGCGGAGAAGCTCATCGCCGAGAAGGGCCTCCCGGCGGAGGGCAGCCCCGACGACCTCTACCTGGGCGGCCACTTCTGCGTGGACCCGCCCCGCTGGCCCCACTGAACGGGCCCCCCGCCGGCACCGGGCCGGCGGACCGCAGCGACGAAGGAGACACCCCGTGACCCGTCCACTCGCCCTCGTCACCGGCGTCGGCCGCACCGTCGGCATCGGCGCGGGCATCACCCGGCGCCTCGCGGAGTCGGGCTGGGACATCGCGTTCACCTGCTGGACCCCCTACGACCTGCGCATGGAGTGGGGTGTCGAGCAGGGAGCGGCCGCCGCGATCCGGGGCGACCTCGCCGAGCGGGGCGCGACCGCCCTGGCCGTCGAGGCGGACCTCGCCGATCCGGAGGCTCCCGGGCGCGTCTTCGACGCGGTCGAGGAGCGGTACGGCCGCCCGGTCACGGCTCTCGTCCTGTGTCACTGCGAGTCCGTCGACTCGGGCCTGCTCGACACCACGCTCGACAGCTTCGACCGGCACTTCGCCGTCAACACGCGCGCGTCCTGGCTGCTGATCCGGGAGTTCGGCCGCCGCTTCACCGGCGCTCCCGGCACCGGCCGCATCGTCGCCCTGACCAGCGACCACACCGTGGGGAACCTCCCGTACGGGGCGAGCAAGGGCGCGCTCGACCGCATCACCCTGGCCGCGGCGCGGGAGCTCGCGCATCTCGGGGTCACCGCGAACGCCGTCAACCCGGGCCCGGTGGACACCGGCTGGATGACGGCGGAGCTCCGGGAGGAGATGGTCCGGCAGACCCCGCTCGGCCGCCTCGGCACCCCT
Organism: Streptomyces tanashiensis; assembly: GCF_014648895.1. GTDB lineage: Bacteria > Actinomycetota > Actinomycetes > Streptomycetales > Streptomycetaceae > Streptomyces > Streptomyces tanashiensis. The sequence goes on along the minus strand of NZ_BMRZ01000003.1, from coordinate 1,007,394 downwards.
CGGGACACCGCGCACCTGGTGGACTTCCTCTGCTCCCCCGAGGGCCAGTGGGTCAACGGGCAGCTGCTGATGAGCAACGGAGGACTGGCGTGAGAGCGGCGCGGCCGGACCGCCGCCGAGAGACCCCGGAGTGACGCTCTCGGTGTCGGCGGCGGGAGGTACGCAGGACCCGGCCGGACTGATACGGGGGAGCCGGCCGGGGCCCGGGTCACGGCGCGCCTCGGCGCGCCCGACCAGCTCACCGTAGGCCCGGTCGAAGATCATCGCGAGCCGCGGAACGCGGCACCTGTCCGGATTGCGCGATGAGTCGGAGCACGGAAGCGCACGCCCGGCCACCGGCGCGCCCCCTGCCGCCTCAGCGGCCCGACCGGAGCGTCCAGGACGGCGACTCGCCGAACCTCTCCCGGTAGCGGGCCGCGAACCGCCCCTGGTGGGCGAAGCCCCAGCGCCAGGCCACCTCGCTCACGCTCACCTCGTCCGGCGCGGCGGCCCGCAGCTCCTCGCGGACCCGGTCGAGCCGGACCTCCCGCACGTACGCCATCGGCGACATCCCCACGTACTCCCGGAAGGACTCCTGGAGGCGGCGCACGCTCACCCGGGCCAGGGCGGCGAGCTCGGTGGTCGTGAACGGGTGCTCGGGGCGCTCCCGCACCGCGTCCATCGCCCGCTTGACCGGGGCCGGGCGCCGCGCCTCCCCCGGATGGGCGAGCGCCTCCCGCCAGGGGTGCTCGGCGGCCAGGAGCAGCCCGTTGAGCAGCGCCTCCTGCAGGGGCCTGGCGACCAGCTCGTGCGTGGCGAGCCCCTCCCCGGCGAGCGCCTCGGCGGCGACCTGGCGGGCGAAGCGCACCCAGCTCAGGCCGGGGCCCCGCGTGATGTCCAGGTGCGGGGCGAAGGTGAGCGGGCCGCGTGGCGCCCGGCCCATGAGCTGTTCGAGGCGGTCCCGCAGTTCGGCCGCCCCGACCTTCACGGACAGGGTCCGGCAGTCCCCGCTCCAGCGGTCGAGGAAGGTGTCCCCGGCCGGGTCGAGCAGCAGCGCCTCGCCGGGCGTCGCGACGATCCGGGAGCCGCCGCCCTGACGCATCTCCATCGTCCCGCTCAGCGGAGCGTTCAGGTGGTACGCGCCGAGCTCGCCGAAGCTCATCCGGACATCGGTGCCGCAGCTGAGGTCCCCGATGACCAGCGGCCCGAGCGCCACGGTGTCGAAGCGGGCCGCGAAGGGGCGCCGCTCCCGGTCGACGACGGCCATGCGGTTCGCGTAGTAGCGCGCGTCGAGCTCCTCGCGCGCCTCGTCCACGTCACCCGTCCGGAACGAGTTCCCGCCCACAGCCCCCGCGCCACCCGCGACCCCCACAGCTCCCATGGACCGAAAGAATATTCATATGACGGATCTGACCGGGAACGGCAGGATGCGCGGCATGCCACGACCCCATGGATTCACCTACGAGCGCCGCCACGACGGCTCCGTCGTCCTCACCCACCAGGGACGCGCCGCGGGCGTGCTGCGCGGCGGGCGCGCCGAGAAGTTCCTCGCGGAGGTGGAGGCGGGCGACCCCCAGCTGGTCATGGCCCGCTGGACGGGCTCGTACCGCTTCGGCAACGAACGGCAGGCCAGGAGCCACCCGCGTAACCAGACCGGCCGAACCCGGCGCGGGTAAGGGAACGGCAAAGGGGCCCGGATCGTTAGCCCTGGCATGACCGCAATGACCCCCGGCTCGAACATCCCTCTCACCGCCGCGCGCGTGGCGGTGGACGTGGCCGCCCCCGTGCGGCTCGACGTCTCGGGCCTGCTGCTCGGCGCCAACGGCAAGGTGCGCTCGGACGACGACTTCATCTTCTACAACCAGCCGGCCGGGCCCGGTGTCACCTACCGCTCCGGCGGCGGGACCGCGCCCGACGCGATCCTGGTGGACACCGGCGCCGTCCCGGCCGGCATCGAGAGGATCGTCGTCACCGCGAGCCCGGACGCCGCGGGCCAGACCTTCCAGGGCATCGAGCCCACGGCCACCATCCGGAACGCGGACGACGGCGCCGTGATCGCCACCTTCACGCCGCCGCAGCTGGCCACGGAGACGGCGCTGGTGGTCGTCGAGATCTATCTGCGCAACGGCGCGTGGAAGGCCCGCGCGGTGGGCCAGGGGTACGCGAACGGGCTCGCCGGCATCGCGACCGACTTCGGCGTCTCGGTGGACGACGAGCCCGCCGCCGCGCAGGCACCCGCGCCCGTCGCCCCGGCCCCGGTGGCCCCCGCGCCCGTCGCCCCGGCCCCGGCTCCGGTCGCACCGCCGGCGCCGCCCGCGCCGCCCGCCGCCCCGGTGGACCCGCGGATCGCGGCCCCGGCCGCCGCTGCCGCCCCCGTATCCACCGGCAAGATCAACCTCGACAAGGGCCGGGTCAGCCTCCAGAAGAACCAGACGGTGTCCCTGGTCAAGGGCGGCCGCCCGCTGCTCTCCCAGGTCAAGATGGGCCTCGGCTGGGAGCCCGCGTACCGGGGCAAGGACATCGACCTGGACGCCTCCGTCATCGCGTACGGCCCGCAGCGCAACCACCTGGACAGCTGCTACTTCGGCAAGCTGTCCATCCTCAACGGCTCGGTGAAGCACTCCGGCGACAACCTCACCGGTGAGGGCGCGGGCGACGACGAGGTGATCGTCGTCGACCTCGGCCGGCTGCCCGCCGACGCGACCGGTCTGGTCTTCACTGTGAACTCGTTCTCCGGCCAGAAGTTCACCGAGGTCGCCAAGGCCTACTGCCGGCTGATCGACGCGGCGACCGGCGAGGAGCTGGTCCGCTTCGACCTGACCACCGCCGAGCCGCAGACCGGCGTGATGATGGCCAAGCTGATCAAGCAGTTCTCCGGCGAGTGGGAGATGACCGCGATGGGCGAGTTCGTGAAGTCGCGGACCGTCCGGGGCATGGTGAAGCCGGCCGCCCAGGCACTCTGAGCGGCCGGGTCCCCCGGTCAGAACAGCGCGCTGTAGGCGTTGAGGGCGGGCTGGCCGCCGAGGTGGGCGTAGAGCACGGTCGAGTCCCGGCCGATCTCTCCCCGGTCCACCAGATCGACCAGACCCGCCATCGACTTCCCCTCGTACACGGGGTCGGTGACCATGCCCTCGGTGCGGGCGGCGAGCCGCATCGCGTCGAGGGTGGCCTCGTCCGGGACGCCGTACACCCCGGCGTGGTAGCGCTCGTCGAGCTCCACGTCGGCGGCCGTCACCTCGCGCTCGACGCCGATGAGGGCGGCGGTGTCCCGGGCGATCCGGGTGATCTGCTCGTGCGTCGGGACGGGCTTCGCGGAGGCGTCGATCCCGATGATCCGCCGGGCCGGACCGCCCTCCTCGGCGAGCGCGGCGAAGCCCGCGACCATGCCGGCCTGCGTGGAGCCGGTCACCGAGCAGACGACGACCGTGTCGAAGAGGACGCCGAGCGCGCGCTCCTGCTCGGCCACCTCGTACGCCCAGTTCGCGAAGCCGAGGCCGCCGAGCCGGTGGTCGGAGGCGCCCGCCGGGATCGCGTACGGCTTCCCGCCGCCCTCTTCGACCTCCCGCAGGGCCTGCTCCCAGCTCTCCTTGAAGCCGATGCCGAACCCGGCCTTCACCAGGCGCACGTCGGCGCCCGCGAGGCGGCTGATCAGGATGTTGCCGACCTTGTCGTAGACCGGGTCGGGCCAGTCGACCCAGCTCTCCTGGACGAGGACGCACGCGAGTCCGGCGCGGGCAGCGACGGCGGCGACCTGGCGGGTGTGGTTGGACTGGACCCCGCCGATGGAGACGAGGGTGTCGCAGCCCTGGGCGAGGGCGTCGGCGACCAGGTACTCCAGCTTGCGGGTCTTGTTCCCGCCGTAGGCGACACCGGAGTTGCAGTCCTCGCGCTTGGCCCAGAGGGTGGCGCCGCCGAGGTGGTGGGTGAGCCGTTCGAGCGGGTGGACCGGGGAGGGCCCGAAGAGGAGCGGGTAGCGGTCGAAGTCGGTGATCGGCAAAGCGGCTCCCGGTGGGTGACGGCGGCTGGTCGACGGTCCTGGACGCGCTACGGCCGTTCGGGAGGATCGACGGGTGCCGGGATGCCGGTGACCTCGGCCACCTCGATCGCGTCGTCCGCCAGTTGTTCGAGGGCGGCCCAGATCTCCGTGGTGACCCGCACCGCCTCCTCCGCGTCCCCCGCCGCGCACGCCTCGATGAGCCGGGCGTGCAGTTCGGCCGATCCGCAGCTCCCGGCGTCGCCGAAGAGACGCCGCTCGACGCGGCGGATCAGAGGGGTGTAGCGGGCGATGGTGGCGGCGGCGGCGTGGTTGCCGCTGGCGACGACGAGGACCTGGTGGAGCTCGTCGTCGGCGTCCAGGGCGGCTTCCACGTCGGAGGCGCGGACGGCCGCCGCGAAGCGCTCGTTGGCCTCGCGCATGGCCCGGATGCCCTCGGGGCCGAGCAGCGGCACGCCGGTCCGGGCGGCGAGTTCGTGCATCACCCGCACCACCGAGGCGGCGTCCCGGACGACCCGGCTGACCGGCCGGGTGACCCGGGTGTAGCTCTGCGGCTTGGACTCGACGAGCCCCTCGTCGCCGAGCCGGGCCAGGGCCTCGCGCACGGGTGCGCGCGAGAGCCCGAGCCGTTCGGCGAGATCCGCGTCCTTCAGCGAGGCGCCGGGAGCGAGGTCGCCGCGCACGATGGCCTCGCGCAGCGCCTCGTACGCCCGGTCACGCAGCAGGGTCCGGCCCACGGGCCGCAGTGCGTCCATGGACTGACATGTTAGATGTCAGTCCATGGAACTGACCAGAGATCAGTTTCGGCCTCAACTGTCTCAGCGGCGGGGCTGACGGCGCCAGGGACCGGTGATCGCCACCATGATGCCCGGGTCCTGGATGTTGGCGAACAGCGTGTCGCCGTCGGGCGAGAAGACGACGCCGGTGAACTCGCTGCCGTTGAGGTCGTTGCGGGCGATCGGGTAGGTGCGGCCCGAGTCGGTCGCGCCGAAGAGGTGCTGGACGCCCTCGCCGTCCTCGGCGATGACGAGCCCGCCGTACGGCGAGACGGTGATGTTGTCGGGGCCGTCGAAGGCGCCGTCCTCGTCCGGGGCCGCGTTCACACCGAGGAGCACCTTGAGGGTGAGGGTGCGGCGCTTCGGGTCGTAGAACCAGACCTGGCCGTCGTGCGCGGTACCGGGGCTCTCCTCGCGCGCGTAGGAGGAGACGACGTAGGCGCCGCCGTCGGCCCACCACATGCCCTCCAGCTTGCGGGCGCGGGTGACCTGGCCGGCCGCGAACTGCTTGCGGACGGGGGTGGTGCGGGCGTCGCGGTCGGGGACGTCGACCCAGTCGACGCCGTAGACGGTGCCGATCCGGGTGGCGCGGGACAGGTCGTCCACGAAGCGGCCCGAGGAGTCGATGCACTTGAAGGCCTGGAGCACACCGGCGTCGTCGGCGAGGGTACGGAGCTTCCCGCGGCCGTGCTCGAAGCCGTGCGGCGGCACCCAGCGGAAGAGCAGCCCGTTCGGGCCGGAGGCGTCCTCGGTGAGGTAGGCGTGGCCGCGCTTGGGGTCGATGACGACGGCCTCGTGGGCGTAGCGGCCGAAGGCCTTGACCGGCTTCGGGGCGAGGTTGGCGCGGCGGTCGCGCGGGTCGACCTCGAAGATGTAGCCGTGGTCCTTGGTCATGCCGTTCTTGCCGGCCAGGTCCTCGGTCTCCTCGCCGGTCAGCCAGGTGCCCCAGGCGGTGCGGCCGCCCGCGCAGTTGGTGGAGGTGCCGGCGATGCCGACCCACTCGGCGACGGTGCCGTCGCGGTGCACCTCGACGACCGTGCAGCCGCCGGCCGCGGCCGGGTCGTAGACGAGCCCCTCGGTGAGCGGGACGGGGTGGGCCCAGGAGGCGCGGGGGCCCTTGAGCTCGTGGTTGTTGACGAGGTACGTGGTGCCGCGCGGGCCGGCGAAGGCGGCGGTGCCGTCGTGGTTGGAGGGGGTGAACTCACCGGACTCCAGCCGGGTCACGCCGCTGTGGGTGACGACGCGGTACGAGAACCCCTCGGGCAGGGCCAGCATCCCGTCGGGGTCGGCGACCAGCGGGCCGTACCCGAGGGCGTGGCCATGACCGTGGCCGTGGCCGTGCTCGTGGCCGGCTCCGTACGCCTCCGGCTCGTCGGAGGCGAGCGCCTCGGGCGCGGTGGCGAGAGCCCCGACGACACCGGTGAGGGCGAGGCCCGCACCGGCGACGGCGGACTGCTTGGTGAACTCTCTGCGATTGAGCGGCATGGTGGTGGGGTCTCCCTGTGGTGGCCGGATCTCGCGGGCCACCCTCCCGCGCCCCCGCGAACACCGCCTGAACACCACGGGAACACCGCCCGGCATCCCGGGCGGCGCGCCCCCGCGGCCCGCGCGGGACACCGCGCCGCTTCGGGCCGCGTCAGGAACCCCGCGCCACGCTCCGGTGGAGGCCGGGGTCAGGAACCGTGACCCCGCTCCGCCACCGGCCGGCGTCAGGAACCCGACGCCCCCGCGCGGGAACGGGCCTTGAAGGCGGCCTTGCGGGCCTCCTTCGCCGCGGTCTTGTCCCGGTGCAGGCGGCCCATGGCCTCCAGGACCTCCGCCGTCGCCGGGTGCTCGACCCGCCAGGCCGCCTCGAAGAAGCCGCCGTGGCGGCCGGTCAGGCCCTCGATCAGCTCCTGGAGTTCCTCCAGGTCCCCGTCCGAGTCGAGCTGGGCCGCGATCGTGTCGATCGCCAGCCAGAAGATCATCGCCTCCGGGGGCGCGGGCACGTCCGACGCGCCGCGCTCGGCGAGCCAGACCCGGGCGAGGCCGCCGAGTTCCGCGTCGTCGAGGACCTCCCGTACGGCGGGCTCCGCCTCGGCGCCCACGAGGGAGAGGGTCTGCTGGCAGTGGAGGCGGCGGAGCGGGGAGCCCGCGTCGGCGCCCCGGGCGGCGTGCAGCAGCTCGCGGGCGGCGTCGAGCGCGTCGCGGCCGGCCAGCCAGGCGGCGGTCTCCTCGCGGGCGGCGGCCTCCGGGTAGCCGGCGATCCCGTCGAGGAGCGCGTCGGCGCCCTTGTCCGTCAGGTCGCCGACGGCGGGCGCGTCCACGCCGGCCTCCAGCATCCGGGCCCGGACGCCGTAGAGCCCGAGCGGGGTGAGCCGGACCATGCCGTAGCGGGTGACGTCCTCGTCGTCGACGGGCGGGGCGGGCTCCTCGCCCTCCTCGGCCATCAGGGCCTCGTCGACGGGCTGGTAGTCGACGAGTCCGATCGGTTCGAGCAGCCGGAACTGCTCGTCGAGCCGCATCATCGCGTCCGAGACCTGTTCCAGGACGTCGTCGGTGGGCTCGCCCATGTCGTCGGGGACGACCATCGACGCGGCGAGCGCGGGCAGCGGCACGGGGCCCTCGCCGGCTCCGCCCTCGCTGACGGTCAGCAGGTAGAGGTTGCCGAGGACGCCCTCCAGGAAGTCGGCCTCCACCTCGGGGTCCCAGTCGAGCGCCTCGAAGTCGATCTCGCCGTCCTCGCCAACGATCGCGTCGAGGTCGTCCAGGACGGGGGCGACGGCGTCGGCGAAGACGGCGTCGAACCCGTCCAGCCAGAGACCGAGGACGTCCTGGGGCGAACCGCCCGTGACCAGCGCGAGGTTCTCGCCGGGTCCGGCCCGGCCGGGGAGGTCGGCGTCCTCGCGCTCCTCGCCGTCCTCGACGGCGACGAGGCCCGTGTCGACGGCGAGCCGCCAGGCGTCGCCGGCCCAGGTCTCGCCGTCCTCGTCGTCGGTGAGGCCCAGGACCTCGGCGGCCTCGGGGAGTTGCTCGTCGACGAGCTCGCCGCCCGCGTCGACCCGGGTCTCGGGCCCGGCCCAGCGGGCGAGCCGGACCGCCTGGGCGAGGAGGGGGGCGGCCAGGGCGTCCCGCGCCAGCTCCGCGTCCGCACGCAGCCGAACGGGGGGAAGGGTGGGGTGCTCCGCTGACATCTGGGGGGTCTCCTCGACGCGTGCGTGGGTGAAGGCGATACGGGCTCAACGAGCGGTCCTTCAGGGTAGACGCATCCGGGACCCCGTCCGCCGGTTCACGTGCCCGTCAGCCTTCGTACACCCGTCGACTCTTGACAAGTGCAGTGCTCTCACAAGAGATTGACGCGCGTAGATTCATCTGCCGATCCTCCAAGCACCCTCGGAGCCTCTGATGTCTTCGTCCATACCGAGATTCGCCGCGGTCTCCGCGCTCGTCGCCTCCGCCCTCGCCGCCGGTCTGCTCGCCGGCTCGTCGAGCGCCGCGGCGGAGGACGCCGCCGCCGGCGTCCGCGTCCACGACATCCAGGGCACGACGCGCGTCTCCCCCCTCGTCGGCAAGCAGGTCACCGGCGTCACGGGCATCGTCACCGGCGTCCGCACCTACGGCTCGCGCGGATTCTGGATCCAGGACCCGGAGGCGGACGCGAACCCGGCCACCAGCGAAGGCATCTTCGTCTTCACCAGCTCCGTCCCGACCGTCGCCGTCGGCGACGCTGTCAGCCTGAACGGCACGGTCACCGAGTACGTCCCCGGCGGCCTGAACTCGGGCAACCAGTCCCTGACCCAGATCTCCAAGCCCGTGGTCACCGTGGTGTCGAAGGACAACCCGGTCCCGGCCCCGGTGACGATCGCCCCTTGGTCCGTCCCCGACGAGTACACCCCGGAGGGCGACCCGGCCGCCGGCGGCTCGATCAACGGCCTGACGCTGGACCCGGAGACGTACGCCCTGGACTACTACGAGTCCCTGGAGGGCACCAACGTCCGCGTCGGCACCTCGCGGGTGGTCGGCGCCACCGACCCGTACTCCGAGCTCTGGGTGACGGTGAAGCCCTGGGAGAACCGCAACTGGCGCGGCGGCACGGTCTACGGCTCGTACGAGTCCCAGAACACCGGCCGCCTCCAGATCCAGTCGCTGACCCCGATCGCCCAGCAGCCCTTCCCGAAGGCGAACGTCGGCGACTGGCTGACGGGCACGACCGAGGGCCCGCTCGACTTCAACCAGTTCGGCGGCTACACGCTGACGGCCCGCACGCTCGGCAAGGTCGAGGACAAGGGCCTGGAGCGCGAGACCACGGACAAGCAGCACAAGAACGAGCTGGCCGTGGCGACGTACAACGTCGAGAACCTCGACCCGACCGACCCGCAGGAGAAGTTCGACGCCCTCGCCAAGGCGGTCGTCGACAACCTCGCCTCGCCCGACATCCTGGCCCTGGAGGAGATCCAGGACAACAACGGCGCGAAGAACGACGGCACGGTCGCCGCCGACCAGACCGTCAAGAAGTTCACGGACGCGATAGTCGCGGCCGGCGGCCCGGCGTACGAGTGGCGCTCGGTCGACCCGGAGAACGGCAAGGACGGCGGCGAGCCCGGCGGCAACATCCGTCAGGTCTTCCTCTTCAACCCCGAGCGGGTCTCCTTCACGGACCGCGCGGGCGGCGACGCGACCACCGCCACCGCCGTGACGGGCTCGAAGGGCCGCGCCGCGCTGACCCTCTCCCCCGGCCGCATCGACCCGTCGAACGCCGCCTGGGAGGCCAGCCGCAAGCCGCTCGCGGGCGAGTTCGTCTTCCGCGGCCGCACGGTCTTCGTGATCGCCAACCACTTCGGCTCGAAGGGCGGCGACGAGTCCATCGTCTCGCACCACCAGCCGCCGAACCGTTCCTCCGAGGCGAAGCGTCTGCTCCAGGCGCAGGCCGTCAACGCCTTCGTGAAGGACATCGTCGCCCTGGAGAAGCAGGCCGACGTCCTGGTCGTCGGAGACATCAACGACTTCGAGTTCTCCGGGACGACGGAGGCGCTGACCGACGGCGACGTGCTGTACCCGGCCGTGAAGTCGCTGCCGCGCAGCGAGCGCTACTCGTACGTGTACCAGGGCAACAGCCAGGTCCTCGACCAGATCCTGACCAGCCCGGGCGTCCACCACTTCGAGTACGACAGCGTCCACATCAACGCGGAGTTCGCCGACCAGGACAGCGACCACGACCCGCAGGTCCTGCGCTTCCGCCCCTGACGCCCCGCCCCGTCACACGCCCGCGCTCGGACCGAGCGCGGGCGTGTACCGCCGCACCCGGCCCCCACGAGCCACGGACGGCGCCGGCTGGGAGACTTCGCGCCATGATCCTTCGCCCCGCCTGCCGCGCCGAACTGCCCGCCGTCCTCGCCCTGCTCGCCGACGAGGACAGGGTCGTGGACCCCGGTTCGGTCCGCGTGACCGAGGCGTACGAGCGGGCCTTCGCGGACATCCAGGGCGATCCGCGCAACGAGATGCTGGTCCTGGTGGACGGTGATCTCGTCCTGGGCTGCCTCCAGGCCACGTACATCCCGGGCCTCGGCAAGGGCGGCGCCGAGCGGGCCCTGATCGAGGCGGTCCGGATCAGGGCCGACCGACGCGGCGGCGGGCTCGGCCGCGAGCTGATGGAGCGGGCCGTGGCGCGGGCGAAGGAGCGGGGCTGCGCGCTCGTCCAGCTGACCAGCGACAAGCGGCGGACGGACGCCCACCGCTTCTACGCCTCGCTGGGCTTCGCGCGCAGCCACGACGGCTTCAAGCTGGCCCTCTAGGCCTGTCCGGCGCGCCCCGCCGGCCCTCCAGGGCCTGTCCGGCGCGCCGCGGCCCCGGCCCTGATCGCCGGACAGGCCCTAGCCGAGGAGATGCCCGCCGCCGTCGACGAGGAGCACCTCGCCGGTGATGTACGAGGCGTGGGCGAGGTCGAAGACGGCGCCTGCGATGTCCTCCGGGCGGCCGACGCGGCGCAGCGGGACGGCCCCGGCCACGTGCTCCTTGGCGGCGTCGGCGCCGTCCACCCCGTCGAACCAGGGGGTGTCGATGAGGCCGGGCGCGACCGCGTTGACGCGGATGTCGGGGCCGAGGGTCTTGGCCAGGAGCTTCGTCATGTGGTTGACGGCGGCCTTGGAGACGGCGTACGGGATGGAGCTGCCGCCCGGCCGGACGCCGGCCTGGGAGGAGACGGTCACGACGGCGCCGCGGGTCTTCCGCAGGTGCGGGACGGCGGCGGTGATCGTCTGCCAGACGCCGATGACGTTGACGTCGTAGAGGTGGCGCCAGACCTCGGGCGAGGCGGCTTCGAGGTCGTCGTGCGGGATGAACCGGGTGGTGCCCGCGCAGTTGACGAGGAGGTCGAGGCGGCCGTACGCCTCCACCGCGGCCTCGACGAGCCCCGCGGCCTGGGCCTCGTCGGAGACGTCGGCCCGGACGTAGACGGCGTCCGGCAGTGCGGCGGCGAGGGCCTCACCCGCTTCGGCCGACCGCGCGGAGTTGACGACGACCCGGAAACCGGCCTCGGCGAGCCGTCGGGCGACGGCTGCTCCGATGCCCGAGGACGAGCCGGTGACGAGTGCGACGCGCTGTCCGGCGGCCGTGCTGTGTGCGCTCATGCTGTGCTGCTCTCCATGTCCCCCTGTCGCGCCCGGCCGATCATGCCAGACGCCATCGTTCACAGAAACTGAATCCTCGAACCAAGCAGATCTAAGTGGACCTTCACGGTCGCTTCCGCACAGACTTCTCGAATGAACACTGAACGCCCCTTCGGGCGCGCCCTCTGCGCGATGGTCACCCCGTTCACCCCCACCGGCGCGCTGGACCCGGACGCGGCGGGGGACCTCGCCGCCCGGCTCGTCGCGGAGGGCTGCGACGGTCTGGTCCTCAACGGCACGACGGGCGAGTCCCCGACCACCACCGACGCCGAGAAGGCCGCGCTCGTCCGCGCCGTCCGCGAGGCCGTCGGCCCCGGCCCCTCGGTCCTCGCGGGGGTGGGCACCGCCGACACCCGGCACACGGCCGAGCTCGCCCGGCAGGCCGAGGAGGCGGGGGCGGACGGGCTGCTCGTCGTCACCCCGTACTACAGCCGTCCCCCGCAGGCGGCCGTCGAGGCGCACTTCCTGAGGGTCGCGGACGCGACCGGTCTTCCGGTGATGGTCTACGACATCCCCGGCCGCACCGGCACCCGGGTCGAGCCCGCGACGATGCGCCGGCTCGCCCGGCACCCGCGGATCGTGGCGGTCAAGGACTGCTCGTACGACCTGCTGGGCTCGGCCCGGCTGATCGCGGAGACGGGACTCGCGTACTACTCGGGCTGCGAGGAGCTGAACCTCCCGCTGTACGCGGTGGGCGGCGCGGGATACGTCAGTACGGTGGCGAACGTGGCGCCGCGTCAGCTGCGCGCGGTCCTCGACGCCTTCGACGCGGGCGACACCGCGGGCGCGGCCCGGCTCAACGCCCGCACGCTGCCGCTGGCCGAGCTGATGATGGCCGCGGGCCTGCCGGGCACGGTGACCGTGAAGGCGCTGCTCGGCGGCCCGCTGCGGGAACCCCTGCAGCCCGCCGGCCGGGAGGCGGCCGACGGGCTGCGGGCGGCGCACGAGGCGCTGGTTCAGGCGGAGTCGCTGGTCGTGGTGTGACCGAGGATCGCGGCGTGCTCCAGGACGTCCTCCAGCGGGTCGTCGATCTGCCCGGTGGAGATCAGCGAGACGTTCGGCCCGTTGTGCGAGTGGCTGTGCGTCTCGTCCGCCGCGGCCGTGCCGGCCGGCAGCAGGACCGCCGCCGCCGTGAGCACTCCGGTGACCGTGGACCTCGTCCTCATGCCGGCTCCTCGCCTCGTCCGCGTGCAGTGACTCTGCGTCCTGCTTAACGGAGCCCCGGACGCGGAGTCACCGGCCCGGCATCAGTTGTGGCTGTGCAGGATGTCGTTCAGGCCGCCCCAGACCGCGTTGTTCGGGCGGGCCTCGACGGCACCGGTGACCGAGTTGCGGCGGAAGAGGATGTTCGAGGCTCCGGAGAGCTCGCGGGCCTTGACGACCTGGCCGTCGGGCATCGTGACCCGGGTGCCGGCCGTGACGTACAGACCGGCCTCGACGACGCACTCGTCGCCCAGGGCGATGCCGACGCCCGCCTCGGCGCCGATCAGGCAGCGCTCGCCGATCGAGATGACGACGTTGCCGCCGCCGGAGAGCGTGCCCATGGTGGAGGCGCCGCCGCCGATGTCGGAGCCGTTGCCGACGACGACACCGGCGGAGATGCGGCCCTCGACCATCGAGGTGCCGAGGGTGCCGGCGTTGAAGTTGACGAAGCCCTCGTGCATGACGGTGGTGCCGGCGGCGAGGTGGGCGCCGAGGCGGACGCGGTCGGCGTCGGCGACGCGGACCCCGGCGGGCACGACGTAGTCGGTCATGCGCGGGAACTTGTCGATCGAGGTCACCTGGAGGTGCAGGCCCTCGGCGCGGGCGTTGAGCCGGACCTTCTCGATGTCGTCGACGGCGACCGGACCGAGCGAGGTCCAGGCGACGTTGGCGAGCAGGCCGAAGACGCCGTCCAGGCTCTGGCCGTGCGGCTTGACCAGCCGGTGGCTCAGCAGGTGGAGGCGCAGGTAGGCGTCGTGGGCGTCGAGCGGCTTCTCGTCGAGCGAGGCGATGACGGTACGGACGGCGACCACCTCGACGCCGCGGCGGGCGTCCACGCCGAGGGCCTTGGCGGCGCCTTCGCCGAGGGCGTTGACGGCCTCGTCGGCGCCGAGGCGCTCGGTGCCGGCGGGGCCGGCGGCTTCGGTCAGCTCGGGGGCGGGGAACCAGGTGTCGAGAACGGTGCCGTCGCCGGCGATGGTGGCGAGGCCGGCGGCGACGGCGCCGGTGGTGCGAGGAGCAGTGGTCATGACGGAAAACCTAACCGGCGGGTCCCCGCCCGGGCCAACCGGTCTCAGGTGTCGGTCGAGTCCGTCGGCGGTTCCGACGAGCCCGCGGGCGGTGACTTCGGTCCTTCGTTCAGGACCCGCGCGAGGATCACGCGCGCGTACTCCTCGTCGTAGCGGCCGTCGGTGAGCAGGACCTGGAGGCAGATGCCGTCCATGACGGCGACCAGGGCCCGGGCGCTCACGGGGTCGGTGCGGTGGGCCAGGGCGGCGACGACGGACTCGGTCCACTCGGCGGCGACCGGGCGCAGGGCGGGGCGCCGCAGGGCGGCGAGGTAGAGCTCGTACTCCAGCTCCACGCGGGCGCGTTCGCCGCCCAGCCACTCCCCCAGGAGCCGGGCGAGCGCGACGGCGAGCCGGGTGTCCGGGTCGGTGAGGGCGGGGTGCTCGCGGAGCAGCCGCCCGAAGCCCTCGTTGGCCTTGCGGAGCGCCGCGACGAGGAGTTCGTCGAGGGAGGCGAAGTGGTACGTGGTGGAGCCGAGCGGCACGTCGGCCTCCGCGGCCACCGTGCGGTGGCTGAGGCCGCCGATCCCGGCGCGCCCGACGACGGCGAGGGCGGCGTCGACGATCCGCTCGCGCCGCCCGGGGTCGTACCTCCGGGGCCGGGCCATCAGTGCGCGCCGCCCAGGTTGAGTACGGCGACCCCGGCGATGATGAGGACGATTCCGGCGATCTTGGCGGCGTTGAGGCTCTCGCCGAGGAAGAGGAAGCCGATGACGGCGACGGCGGCGGTGCCGACCCCGGACCAGATGGCGTAGGCGGTGCCGACCTGGAGCGTCTTGAGCGCCTGGGCGAGGAGCGCGAAGGCGATGAGATAGCCCGCGCCGGTGACGAGGGAGGGCCAGAGCTTCGTGAAGCCCTCGCTGTACTTCATGGAGGTGGTGGCGAGTATCTCCGCCGCGATGGCGCCCGCAAGCAGTCCGTAGCCCATGTGTACGAGCGTACCCAACGGTGCGTACGGGTGTACGCAACGGCCCCCGATACGGTGTCCCGCATGACGTATCCCCCAGGTCCGCCAGGACCGCCCTACGGCTACGGCTATCCGCCGCCGCCCCCGCCGCCGAAGCCGGGCGTGATACCCCTGGCGCCGGTCGGCTTCAGCACGATCCTGACCGGCGCCTTCGCCACGTTCGGCCGCTACTGGAAGCAACTGCTCGGGGTGGCGGGAGCCGTCTACGGCGTCGCGATCCTGATCGTCGGCGCGGCGGTCGGCATCGCCTACGCGGCCGTCGGCGACGCCTTCCCCGCCGTGTTCGACCTGCCGGCGGGCCAGGAGCCCCGCTGGGAGGACGTCCGGCCGCTGATCACCGCCTTCGTCTGCGTCTGGCTCGCCGCCATGATCGCGATCCTCGTCGCCAACACCGTCGTGGCAGCCGCCTGCCCGGCCGTGGTCCAGGAGGCGGTCCTCGGCCGTCCCACGACCTTCCGCGCGGTCTGGCGCCGGGCCTGGTCCCGGACACCGGCCGTCTTCGGCACCGTCCTGCTGACCTCGGTGGCGCTGCTGCTCCCGGCCGTCCTGTTCCTGGTCGCCTTCGTCGCCCTGACCGTGGCGCTGCTCGCGATCGAGACCGGCCCGCTGATCGCGCCGTTCCTGGCGCTCGCGGGCGCGACGGTCACCCTGCCGCTCGCCCTGTGGATCTGGGTGAAGTTCAGCCTGGCCCCGGCGGCGGCCGTGATCGAGGGCCAGGGCGCCCTCTCCTCGATGCGCCGCTCCTCGTCCCTGGTCCGGGGCTCCTGGTGGCGGATGTTCGGCTGCCTGCTCGCCGCCGGGGTGATGGCCGCCGTGGTGAGCTGGCTGATCCAGCAGGTCTTCTCGCTCGTGCTCTCGGCGCCGCTGGCGACCATGGACTTCTCCGGCAGCGATCCCAACGCCCTGCTCGCCTCCTTCCTGGTCCTCTTCGCCTTCCTCGCCGTGAGCCAGCTGATCAGCCAGGGCATCGTCTCGGTCTTCCCGCCGCTGATCACCGCCCTGCTCTACGTCGACCAGCGCGTCCGCAAGGAGAACCTGGCCCCGGAACTGGCCCGCGCGGCCGGACTCCTCTAGACGCACGGAACGGCCGCCGGACACGCGTACGGCGGCCGGACACGCGGAACGGCCGCGCCCCGGAGGGCGCGGCCGTTCTCACGTACACCTGCGATCAGACGTTGAAGCCGAGCGCGCGCAGCTGCTCGCGGCCGTCGTCCGTGATCTTGTCCGGGCCCCACGGGGGCATCCAGACCCAGTTGATCTTGAGCTCGCTGACGATGCCGTCCGTCGCGGACTTCGCCTGGTCCTCGATCACATCGGTCAGCGGACAGGCCGCCGACGTCAGGGTCATGTCCAGCGTCGCGACGTTCGAGTCGTCGATGTGGATGCCGTAGATCAGGCCCAGGTTGACGACGTCGATGCCCAGCTCGGGGTCGACGACGTCGTACAGCGCCTCACGGACTTCTTCCTCGGAGGCCGGCTTCATCGTGGCCTCGGCGTTCTCGGTCATGCCGACTTCCTCTCCGCGTCACCCAGCGCCTGGGCGGTCGCGTCCTTCCACGCCATCCAGCTGAGCAGCGCGCACTTCACACGGGCCGGGTACTTGGAGACCCCGGCGAACGCGACCGCGTCCTCCAGGACCTCCTCCATCGCGTCGTCCGGCTCGATCTGGCCCTTGGACTGCATCAGCTCCAGGAAGGTGCCCTGGATCTTCTGCGCCTCGGCCAGCTCCTTGCCGACGAGCAGCTCGTTGAGGACGGAGGCCGAGGCCTGGCTGATGGAGCAGCCCTGGCCCTCGTACGACACGTCCTCGATGCGCGAGCCGTCGTACTTCACGCGGAGCGTGATCTCGTCGCCGCACGTCGGGTTGACGTGGTGCACCTCGGCGTCGCCGTCCCGAAGACCGCGCCCGTGCGGGTGCTTGTAGTGGTCCAGGATGACGTCCTGGTACATCGAATCCAGCTTCACGAGCCGTCCCCTAGCCGAAGAAGTTCCGTACGTGCTCCAGACCCGCGACCAGGGCGTCGACCTCGGCCGGGGTGGAGTACAGATAGAACGACGCCCGCGTGGTCGCAGGAATTCCGTACCGCAGACAGACCGGCCGCGCGCAGTGGTGGCCGACCCGGACCGCGATGCCCTCTTCGTCGAGCACCTGGCCCACGTCGTGCGGGTGGATGTCGCCCAGCGTGAAGGAGATCGCCGCGCCGCGGTCCTCGGCCGTGGTGGGGCCGATGATCCGCAGGTCGGGCACCTCCTGGAGGCGCCGGACGGCGTACTCGGTGATCGCGTGCTCGTGGCGCGCGATGTTCTCCATGCCGATCGCCGACAGGTAGTCCACGGCCGCGCCGAGGCCGACGGCCTGGGCGATCGGGGGCGTACCCGCCTCGAACTTGTGCGGGGCCGGCGCGTACGTCGAGGAGTGCATCGAGACGGTCTCGATCATCTCGCCGCCGCCGAGGAAGGGCGGGAGGTCCTCCAGGAGCTCCTGCCGTCCCCACAGCACGCCGATGCCGGTCGGGCCGCACATCTTGTGGCCGGTGAAGGCCACGAAGTCGGCCTGGAGCGCCTGCACGTCCAGGACCATGTGCGGGGCCGCCTGGGAGGCGTCGATGCAGACGAGCGCACCGACCTCCTGGGCGCGGCGGATGATCGTCTCCACCGGGTTGATCGTGCCCAGCAGGTTCGAGACCAGCGTGAACGAGACGATCTTGGTCTTCTCGGTGATGACCTCTTCGATGTTCGAGAGGTCGAGACGGCCGTCGTCGGTGAGGCCGAACCACTTCAGCTTCGCGCCCGTGCGCTGCGAGAGCAGCTGCCACGGCACGATGTTGGAGTGGTGCTCCATCTCCGTGATGGCGATCTCGGTCTCGTGGTCCACGCGGTAGGGCTCGTCGGCCCAGCCCAGCATGTTGGCCACGAGGTTGAGCGACTCGGAGGCGTTCTTGGTGAAGATCACCTCGTCGCGGCTCGGGGCGTTGATGAAGGCCGCGACCTTGTCACGGGCGCCTTCGTACAGCGCCGTCGCCTCCTCGGCGACCGTGTAGACGCCGCGGTGGACGTTGGCGTTGTGACGCTCGTAGTACTCGTTGAGCGCGTCGAGGACCTGCCGCGGCTTCTGCGAGGTCGCGGCGGAGTCGAGGTACACGATCTTCTTGCCGTCGTGGACCACGCGATCCAGGAGCGGGAAGTCCTTGCGGATCGCCTCGGTGTCGAGGAGGCCGGAGAGCCCCTGATGGGCAGAAGTCACGCGGACGCGCCACCCTTCACGTACTTGTCGTAGCCCTCGTTCTCGAGCTGGTCGGCGAGCTCGGCGCCGCCGGACTCGGCGATGCGGCCGTTCGCGAAGACGTGCACGAAGTCGGGCTTGATGTAGCGCAGGATGCGCGTGTAGTGGGTGATCAGCAGGGTGCCGACCTCACCGGTCTCGCGGACGCGGTTGACGCCCTCGGAGACGATGCGCAGGGCGTCGACGTCGAGGCCCGAGTCGGTCTCGTCGAGGATCGCGATCTTCGGCTTGAGGAGCTCCAGCTGGAGGATCTCGTGGCGCTTCTTCTCACCGCCGGAGAAGCCCTCGTTGACGTTGCGCTCGGCGAAGGCCGGGTCCATCTGGAGCTGCTCCATCGCGGACTTGACCTCCTTCACCCAGGTGCGCAGCTTGGGCGCCTCGCCGCGGACGGCGGTGGCGGAGGTGCGCAGGAAGTTGGAGACCGAGACGCCGGGGACCTCGACCGGGTACTGCATGGCGAGGAAGACGCCGGCGCGGGCGCGCTCGTCGACCGACATCTCCAGGACGTCCTCACCGTCGAGGGTGACGGTGCCGCCGGTGACCGTGTACTTCGGGTGACCGGCGAGGGAGTACGCCAGGGTCGACTTGCCGGAGCCGTTGGGGCCCATGACGGCGTGGGTCTCGCCCTGCTTGATGGTCAGGTCGACGCCCTTGAGGATCTCGCGGGGGCCGTTCTCCGCCTCGACGGAGACGTGCAGGTCGTGGATTTCAAGCGTAGCCATGGGTGACTCAGGACTCCTGGGTGACGGAGACGAGCACATCGTCCCCTTCGATCTTTACGGGGTATACGGGGACGGGGCGCGTCGCGGGAAGGCCGGAGGGCTTGCCCGTGCGCAGGTCGAAGCTGGAGCCGTGCAGCCAGCACTCGATCGCGCAGTCCTCGACCTCGCCCTCCGAGAGGGAGACGTTCGCGTGCGAGCAGATGTCGTTGATCGCGAACACCTCGCCCTCGGTGTGCACGACCGACACCGGCGTGCCGTCGACCTCGACCCGCTTCGGGGTGTCGGCCTCCAGCTCGCTCAGTGCGCAGACTCGGACGAAGGCCATCAGACGGAGGCCTCCAGCTCGGCCTCGATCTTGGCGAGGAGCCGCTCCTGGACGTCCGGCAGACCGATCTGCTGGACGAGCTCCGCGAAGAAGCCGCGGACGACGAGGCGGCGGGCCTCGGACTCCGGGATGCCGCGGGCCATCAGGTAGAAGAGCTGCTCGTCGTCGAAGCGCCCGGTGGCCGAGGCGTGACCGGCGCCGGCGATCTCGCCGGTCTCGATCTCCAGGTTCGGCACGGAGTCGACCCGGGCACCGTCCGTGAGGACCAGGTTCCGGTTGAGCTCGTACGTGTCGGTGCCCTCGGCCGCGGCCTGGATGAGCACGTCGCCGATCCAGACGGCGTGCGCGTCCTGGCCCTGCAGCGCGCCCTTGTAGGCCACGTTGGACTTGCAGTGCGGGGTGTTGTGGTCGACCAGGAGGCGGTGCTCCTGGTGCTGGCCGGCGTCCGTGAAGTACAGGCCGAAGAGCTCGGCCTCGCCGCCGGGGGCCGCGTACTGCACGCGCGGGTGGATGCGGACGACGTCGCCGCCGAAGGTGACGACGACCGACTTGAAGGAGGCGTCGCGGCCGACCAGCGCGTTGTGCTGGGCGACGTGGACGGCCTTCTCGTCCCAGTCCTGGACGGAGACGACGGTCAGCTTGGCGCCGTCGCCGAGGACGTAGTCCACGTTGGCGGCGAGCACCGCGTCACCGGTGTGGTCGATGACCACGACGGCCTCGGCGAAGGCGCCGAGCTCGATCACCTGGTGGCCGAAGGCGACGCCGCCCTGGCCGTGCACGGAGATGCGGATCGGCTCGGTGAGCACCGCCTCCTTGGCGACGGTGACGACCGCGGCCTTCTCGAAGGAGGAGTACGCCTGGGCGGCGACGCGGTCGACGGGCGTGCCGGCCTTGCCGAGGCGCTCGTCGTCACGGCCGACGGTCTCCACGGTGACGCCCTCGGGGGCCTCGACCTCGACCTTGACGCCCTCGCCCGAGGCGACGGCGGTGCCGTCGTGAAGGCCGCGCAGACGCGCCAGCGGGGTGAACCGCCACTCCTCCTCGCGGCCGTGCGGGACGGGGAAGTCCGCGACGTCGAAGGACGGGGGCGCGCTCATGCGCGTGGCGACGGTGGACTCGGCGGCCACCGCGATCGAGCCGGCGGTGGTGGAGCCCGCCGGGATGTTCTGAGCCTCAGCCATGGCTGTCGTCTTGCTCTCTTCCTGCCTCGTCTTACGGGCCCGCCCCGTGCGGAGGGCCGGTCGGGCCGGGCGCCTTGCGGCGCCGGCCGGGGACCTGCCGTCGTGCGGCGGGCTCGCGGGGCTCAGCGACTGAGCCCGGGTCGTTTGCCTGGTCTGGGGGGCGCTCTAGCCCACCGCGCCTTCCATCTGCAGCTCGATCAGCCGGTTGAGCTCCAGGGCGTACTCCATCGGGAGCTCCTTGGCGATGGGCTCGACGAAGCCGCGGACGATCATCGCCATGGCCTCGAACTCGGTGAGGCCGCGGCTCATCAGGTAGAAGAGCTGGTCCTCGGAGACCTTGGAGACGGTGGCCTCGTGGCCCATGGAGACGTCGTCCTCGCGCACGTCCACGTAGGGGTACGTGTCGGAGCGGGAGATCGTGTCGACGAGCAGCGCGTCGCAGAGCACGTTGGACTTGGCGCCCGGGGCACCCTCGCCGATCTCGATGAGACCGCGGTAGGAGGTGCGGCCGCCGCCTCGCGCCACCGACTTGGAGACGATGTTGGAGGAGGTGTTCGGGGCCATGTGGACCATCTTGGCGCCGGCGTCCTGGTGCTGGCCCTCACCCGCGAAGGCGATGGAGAGGGTCTCGCCCTTGGCGTGCTCGCCCATGAGGTAGACGGCCGGGTACTTCATGGTGACCTTGGAGCCGATGTTGCCGTCGACCCACTCCATGGTGGCGCCCTCGTAGGCGACGGCGCGCTTGGTCACCAGGTTGTAGACGTTGTTCGACCAGTTCTGGATGGTCGTGTAGCGGCAGCGGCCGCCCTTCTTCACGATGATCTCGACGACGGCGCTGTGCAGCGAGTCCGAGGAGTAGATCGGGGCGGTGCAGCCCTCGACGTAGTGGACGTAGGCGTCCTCGTCGACGATGATCAGCGTCCGCTCGAACTGGCCCATGTTCTCCGTGTTGATACGGAAGTAGGCCTGGAGCGGGATCTCGACGTGCACGCCCTTCGGCACGTAGATGAACGAGCCGCCGGACCAGACGGCCGTGTTCAGGGAGGCGAACTTGTTGTCGCCGACCGGGATGACGGTGCCGAAGTACTCCTTGAAGAGCTCCTCGTGCTCCTTCAGCGCGGTGTCGGTGTCGACGAAGATGACGCCCTGCTCCTCCAGGTCCTCGCGGATCTGGTGGTAGACGACCTCGGACTCGTACTGGGCCGCGACACCGGCGACGAGGCGCTGCTTCTCCGCCTCCGGGATGCCGAGCTTGTCGTACGTGTTCTTGATGTCCTCCGGCAGGTCCTCCCAGGACTCGGCCTGCTTCTCGGTGGACCGCACGAAGTACTTGATGTTGTCGAAGTCGATGCCGGAGAGGTCGGAGCCCCAGGTCGGCATGGGCTTCTTGTCGAAGAGACGCAGACCCTTGAGACGCAGCTTCAGCATCCACTCGGGCTCGTTCTTCTTCGAGGAGATGTCGCGGACGACGTCCTCGTTCAGTCCGCGCTTGGCGGTGGCACCGGCCGCGTCGGAGTCGGCCCAGCCGTACTCGTACCGACCCAGGCCCTCGAGCTCGGGGTGGCTGATCTCGGTGGTCATGCGGGGTTCCTCCCGGCCGTGCTTACGGATGCTGATTCGGTGGTCTGTGGGGCGCTGTGCGGGATGAACGTGGTGCAGACGCCGTCACCATGCGCGATGGTGGCCAGACGCTGGACGTGCGTTCCCAAGAGGCGGGAGAAGAATTCCGTCTCCGCCTCGCACAGCTGGGGGTACTGCTCGGCGACGTGGGCCACCGGGCAGTGGTGCTGGCAGAGCTGCTCGCCGACCGGCGCGTTCCGCGCAGTGGCAGCGTACCCGTCCGCCGTGAGGGCCTTGGCCAGCGCCTCGGTCCGCTGCGCGGGCTCGGCCGCCTCGACGGCCTCGCGGTACGCCCCGGCCTGCGCCTCGATCCGGTCGCGGGCGAAGGCGGCGACGGCCGCCTCGCCTCCGGCGTTGCGCTCGATCCAGCGGAGCGCCTCGACGGCGAGGGAGTCGTAGGACTGGTCGAAGGCGTCCCGGCCGCAGTCGGTGAGCGCGAAGACCTTCGCGGGGCGGCCACGGGCCCGGGTCCCGTAGACGCGTTTCTCGCGGGCCTCGACGACGTTCTCGGCGACCAGCGAGTCGAGGTGGCGGCGGACGGCCGCCTGGGTGAGGCGGAGCCGTTCGGCCAGGTCGGCGACGGTCGAGGGACCGTGATCCAGGATCGACCGCGCGACCCGGTTGCGCGTGGAACGCTCCCGGGTCGCGAGTTCCTCCACCGGAGCCGCGCCAACGTTTTTCACAACGCCATTGTTGCGTAATTAATCGAGGAGTGACAAGCGGCGTCCGAACCGACGACGG
The DNA here is from genome assembly GCF_014648895.1 of Streptomyces tanashiensis. GTDB lineage: Bacteria > Actinomycetota > Actinomycetes > Streptomycetales > Streptomycetaceae > Streptomyces > Streptomyces tanashiensis. Next base: position 984,892 of record NZ_BMRZ01000003.1, on the reverse strand, counting down.
TGCCGTGCATCACTCAGGTAAGGCTTACCTGACCTGCGGAAACGATCATTCGTGGGATGAATCCGCGGCCCCGGGCACCGCGACCCCGCACCCGCTCTCTAGACTTCCCGGCATGTCAAACGAGTCCGTCGGCAGCGTCGTCCAGGTACGTGGCCTGCTCAAGCGGTACGGGAACAAGACCGCCGTCGACGGCCTCGACCTCGACGTCCGCGCGGGCACCGTCACCGCGGTCCTCGGCCCCAACGGGGCCGGCAAGACCACGACCATCGAGACCTGCGAGGGATACCGCAGGCCCGACGGCGGCACCGTCCGCGTCCTCGGCCTCGACCCGGTCGCCGACGCCGCCGCCCTGCGGCCCCGGATCGGCGTGATGCTCCAGTCGGGCGGCGTCTACTCCGGCGCCCGCGCCGACGAGATGCTCCGCCACATGGCGAAACTGCACGCCCACCCGCTGGACGTGGACGCCCTGATCGAGCGGCTCGGCCTCGGCTCCTGCGGCCGCACCACCTACCGGCGCCTCTCCGGCGGCCAGCAGCAGCGCCTCGCGCTCGCCATGGCCGTCGTCGGCCGCCCCGAGCTCGTCTTCCTCGACGAGCCCACCGCCGGACTGGACCCGCAGGCCCGCCGCGCCACCTGGGACCTGGTCCGCGAGCTGCGCGCCGACGGCGTGACCGTCGTCCTCACCACCCACTTCATGCAGGAGGCCGAGGAGCTGGCCGACGACGTCGCCATCATCGACGCCGGGCGCGTCGCCGCCCAGGGCAGCCCCGAGCAGCTCTGCCGCGGCGGCGCCGAGAACACCCTGCGCTTCACCGGCCGCCCCGGCCTCGACCTGGGCTCCCTGCTCAAGGCGCTGCCGGACGGCTCGGCCGCCGCGGAACCGCTCCCCGGCACGTACCGGATCACCGGCACCGTCGACCCGCAGCTGCTGGCCACCGTCACCACCTGGTGCGCCCAGCACGGCGTCATGCCCGACGGCATCTCCGTCGAACGCCACACCCTCGAAGACGTCTTTCTGGAACTGACCGGCAGGGAGCTGCGCGGATGAGCACGGGTACGTACGCGCCGAGGCCGGGGGCCGCCCCCGTCGGGCGGATGATCGCCGCACAGACCGCCCTGGAGACCAGGATGCTGCTGCGCAACGGCGAGCAGCTGCTCCTGACCGTGATCATCCCCTCGCTGCTCCTGGTCCTGTTCTCCACCGTCGACATCGTCGACACCGGGGACGACAAGGCCGTCGACTTCCTCACCCCCGGCGTCCTCGCGCTCGCCGTGATGTCCACCGCCTTCACCGGCCAGGCCATCGCGACCGGTTTCGAGCGGCGGTACGGGGTGCTCAAGCGCCTCGGGGCCTCGCCGCTCCCCCGGTGGGCGCTCATGACCGCCAAGACGCTCGCCGTCCTCGTCACCGAGGTCCTCCAGGTCGCGCTCCTGACGGCGATCGCCCTGGCGCTCGGCTGGTCCCCGCAGGGCAACCCCCTGTCGGTCCTGCTGCTCCTGGTCCTCGGCACGGCCGCCTTCTCGGGGCTCGGCCTGCTGATGGCCGGCACGCTGAAGGCCGAGGCCACCCTGGCCGCCGCCAACCTGGTCTTCCTGCTCCTCCTGGTGGGCGGCGGGGTCATCGTCCCGCTGGAGAAGTTCGGCGCCGCGGGTGACGTGCTCGCGCTGCTCCCGATCTCCGCGCTCTCCGACGGCCTGCGCGACGTCCTCCGGGACGGGGCCTCGATGCCGTGGGGCGACGCCCTGATCCTGGCCGTCTGGGCGGTCCTGGGCCTCGGGGCGGCGGCCCGGTTCTTCCGCTGGGAGTAACCGTAAGGTTCCGTTCCGCCATATACGCCCCCCTCGTGAAAGCGCGCACAAGCGCCGTCCTACGATAGGGCCCGTGCAGACCCCCCTCGCCTCCATCGCCCAGCGCTGGACCCCGTCCCCCCGGACGCTCCGGCGCGCCGCGCTCTCCGCCGTCGTGATGAGCGTCCTCATCATCGTCACGGGCGGCGCGGTCCGGCTGACCGGTTCCGGTCTCGGCTGCGACACCTGGCCGAAGTGCACGGACGACAGCCTCATCGTGACCCCCGAGCAGGGCTACCGCGGCGCGATCGAGTTCGGCAACCGGATGCTGACGTACGTCCTGTCGGCGGCCGTCGGCTGGGCGATCATCGCCGCCCGGTCCACCAAGCCGTGGCGCCGCGGGCTCACCCGGCTCGGCTGGGCCCAGTTCTGGATCGTGATGAGCAACGCCGTCATCGGCGGCATCACGGTGTGGATGGGCCTCAACCCGTGGACGGTGGCCGGCCACTTCATCGCCGCGAACTCCCTGCTCACGGTCGCCGTCATCACCTGGCACCGCACCGGCGAGGGCGACACCGCCCCCCGGCCCCGCGTGCCCCGCCCGGTCCGGAAGCTGTCCTGGGCGATCACGATCGCCTCCGCCCTGCTGATCGTGCTCGGCACGACGGTGACCGGCGCCGGCAAGCACGCCGGTGACAGCAGCGACGTCCCGCGCATGCCGTGGGACTGGACGGACGCCGCCCACATCCACGCGATCGCCGCCTGGGTCGTCTGCGCCCTCGCGCTCGCCATGTGGCTGGTCCTGCGCGTGGTGGACGCCCCGGACGACACCAGGGCCCGCGCCCGCGACCTGCTGATCGTGCTCCTCGCGCAGGGGGCGATCGGCTACGTCCAGTACTTCACCGGGGTCCCCGAGCTCCTGGTCGCCGCCCACATGCTCGGCTCCTCGCTGATGTGGATCGCGGTCCTGCGCCTGGCCCTGAGCCTGCGCGAGCGCCCGCTCCCCACGGCCGGGATCCCGGCCCAGGCGGACCCGGAACTCGCGGCCACGGCCTGACGGCGTTTGGATCCCGGATCCAGAATCCATCATCCGGATCCTGTATCCCGGATCCCGGATCCCGGATCCCGGATCCCGGATCCCGACGGGTCTATCGGCTCCCCGTGAGCCGGTAGACCCGCTTCGCGTTCTCCGCCGCGATCATCCCGGCCACCCGCTGCGCGTCCGTACGGGACCAGGCGCCGTCCATGACCCACTCGCCGAGGACCCGGGTGAGCGCCGAGCGGAACGCGCTGGCCGCGACCACGTGGAGCTCGGGCAGTCCACGGGCGCCGCTGGAGAACAGCAGCTTGCCGAACGGCGCGCGCTCCAGGACCTCTGCGAGGACGGCCGCCGCCCGGGCGCCGGTGTGGGCGAGGGCGGGGCCGAGGTCGGCGTACACGTGCGGGTGGAGTCCGGTCAGGTGGGCCGCCGTCCGGTGGTGCGGATAGGCGTGCAGCAGGACGAGGTCGGCGCCGAGGCCCGCGGTGGCGGCGGCGAAGCCGGCCAGGGCGGCCGGATCCCGGTCCCCCGTGTGCAGCTGGAGGGGCCGCCCGGCGGTGACGGCGATCCAGAGCAGATGGCGCAGCAGGACGGGGTCGGTGAGCCTCCCGCCCACGGGACGGGCGGCGAGCCAGCGCCCCGCGGCCCCGCGTACCTCTCCCGGACCGGGCGGTTCGGGGGCGCTCGCGAGCCCCTGGCGCGCTCCCGCCCCGGAGGCGAGGGCCACGGCGTCGGCGGCTGCCCCGTGGACGGCCTCGGCGAGGTTGGCTAGGAAGGCCTCGACCGTGCCCGAGGTGTCGGCGACCTGCTCGGCGAGGCGTTCGAGACGGACGATCTCGTGGGCCTCGGCGGCGCCCGCGGCACCGAGCTCGGCGGGGCCCGTGAGGTCGCCGGGGAGCCCGGTGTCGACCAGGTATGTGGAGATCCCGGAGGCGCGCAGCAGGCGGCGGCCCGCCTCTGCGGCGCCGAGCTCCCGGCGGCGGGCGAGGTAGCGCGCGGGCGGGCAGTGCGGTTCCAGGCCGAGGAGCGGCGGGCACCAGCGGCGCACGGCGAAGCCGGTCTGGGTGTCGAAGAAGGTGGTGCCCGCGGCGGGCAGGGCCGCGGACCCGCCCAGGTGGGCGCCGAGGCGGGCCTCGAAGGTGCCGAGGCCGAGCTCCGTACGGAGCACCCCGTGGCAGTACTGGTCCACCAGGTTCGGCGTGTCGATCATCTCGGGGGGCTCCCTGTGTGGACGTGTCTCCACACGTCCTAACGGGTGAGCCCCGCGCGAGGTTGTTGCCTCAGCTGTTGGAGGGGCCGCCGATCTGGATACCGGCCATCCGGGTCCACTCGTACGGGCCGGTGGCGACCTTGGCGGCGAACTCGCCGTCGAACTCCTCGTGGAGGGTCAGGCCGGCCTTCTCGGCGGCCTTCTGCGCGACCGCGTAGGTCGGCGCGACGAGGTCGCCCCAGCCGCCGTCCGTGCCGACCAGGACGATCCGGGTGCCCGCCTGGCCGATGTGCGCGAGGTGCCCCTCGGAGCCGCCGTGCGCCTTGGAGAAGGCCTGGATCTCCTTGGCGAGCTTGGCCGCCTTGCGCTCTTCCTGCTTCGTTTCTGCCATGACACGGATGCTACCGAGGGGTAGATCCAGTGGCGACGGCCGGGCCGTGTGGGCTGTCCCACGTGGCCCGGCCGTCGGCCGTACACGATCAGATGAGCGGGTGTCTCAGCGCAGGAAGGGGTCCACCGCGACCGCCACGAAGAGCAGCGAGACGTAGGTGATGGACCAGTGGAAGAGGCGCATCTCCTTGAGCTTGGCGCCCGTCACCTCGGCCTTGGCGCGGTTCAGGAGCGCGTGCGCCTCCCAGAGCCACCAGCCGCCGGTGACCAGTGCCACCGCCGTGTAGAACCAGCCCGTGTAGCCGAGCGGGGTGAGCAGCAGGGAGACGGCGACCATGACCCAGCTGTAGATCACGATCTGCTTGGCGACGACCTTGTTGGAGGCGAGGACCGGCAGCATCGGCACGCCCGCGCGTGCGTAGTCCTCCTTCACCTTCATCGACAGCGGCCAGTAGTGCGGCGGCGTCCAGAAGAAGATGACGAGGAAGAGGATGACCGCGGCCCACGACATCGAGTTGGTCACGGCCGACCAGCCGATGAGCACCGGCAGGCAGCCGGCGATGCCGCCCCAGACGATGTTCTGCGCGGTGCGCCGCTTCAGGATCATCGTGTAGATCACGACGTAGAAGAGGAGCGCGCCGAGCGAGAGGGCGGCGGACAGCCAGTTGACCAGCAGACCGAACCACAGCGTGGAGACCACGGCGAGGGTGAGGCCGAAGACCAGGCCCTCGCGCGGGGTGAGCACGCCCGTGACGAGCGGACGCTGCGAGGTGCGGTCCATCAGGGCGTCGATGTCGCGGTCGATGTACATGTTCAGCGCGTTCGCGCCGCCCGCCGACAGATAGCCGCCGAAGCAGGTGGCCAGCACCAGCCACAGATCCGGCACGCCCTGTTCGGCGAGGAACATCACCGGAACGGTCGTGATGAGCAGCAGTTCGATGATCCGCGGCTTGGTCAGCGCCACGAATGCCTTGACGCGGGCCCCGAACGGCCGATGGCCCCCCGGGCTGGGAGTCAAGACGACCCCTGCGGGTCGGGACTCGACGGCCGTCACGCACACCCCTGACAGAGAAATTCCCAGCAAGCTCCCCGAGTGAAGACGGGGTAAAGCTTGCGCGTACCACGCCACTGTAGACGTTGCCCAGACGCCGATCTTCGCGGGGGTGGGGTCGTGTTGGTGCGGTACGTCCCAAGGGGTGGACACGGTTCGGAGGCGGCTCCGGGCGTGGCTCGGGAGGCGAACTCCCACGACCACCGGCACTCTTGCTGTGTCCTTTCATTTCTCCGCTCATTTGAGGGGCATGGACACGAAAAGAGGGGCGTTCCGCGGGGGTAGGCTCGACAACGCCGGTACACCCTCAGTCACCGGCTTAAGACATGTGGAGAGGAGCCCTGACCCAGGGTGAGCACTAAGCCGACCACCACAGACCTCGAGTGGACCGAGTTGGACCAGCGGGCTGTCGACACCGCCCGCATCCTGGCCGCGGACGCCGTACAGAAGGTCGGCAACGGCCATCCCGGTACGGCGATGAGCCTGGCGCCCGCCGCGTACACCCTCTTCCAGAAGGTGATGCGGCACGACCCGGCCGACCCCGAGTGGGTCGGGCGCGACCGGTTCGTCCTCTCCGCGGGACACTCGTCCCTGACCCTCTACACCCAGCTGTACCTGGGTGGCTTCGGGCTTGAGCTGGACGATCTGAAGGCCTTCCGCACCTGGGGTTCGAAGACCCCCGGTCACCCGGAGTACGGCCACACCGCCGCCGTCGAGACGACCACGGGCCCGCTGGGCCAGGGTGTCGCCAACGCCGTGGGCATGGCGATGGCCGCCCGCTTCGAGCGCGGTCTGTTCGACCCGGAGGCTGCCACCGGCGCCTCGCCGTTCGACCACCGGATCTACGCGATCGCCGGTGACGGCTGCCTGCAGGAGGGCATCTCCGCGGAGGCGTCCTCCCTCGCCGGCCACCAGAAGCTCGGCAACCTGATCCTGCTGTGGGACGACAACCACATCTCGATCGAGGGCGACACCGAGACGGCCGTGTCCGAGGACACGATGAAGCGGTACGAGGCGTACGGCTGGCACGTCCAGCGCGTCGAGCCGCAGTCGAACGGCGACCTGGACCCGGCCGCGCTGTACGCGGCGATCAAGGCCGCCGAGGCCGAGACCGAGCGTCCGTCGTTCATCGCGATGCGCTCGATCATCGCCTGGCCCGCCCCGAACGCGCAGAACACCGAGGCCGCGCACGGCTCGGCGCTCGGCGACGAGGAGATCGCGGCCACCAAGCGCGTCCTGGGCTTCGACCCGGAGCAGACCTTCGAGGTCGGCGACGACGTCATCGCGCACACCCGCGCGCTCGGCGACCGCGGCCGCGAGGCCCGCGCTGCGTGGGAGAAGCAGCTCGCGGAGTGGCGTACGGCCAACCCGGAGCGCGCCGCCGAGTTCGACCGCATCCAGGCGAACGAGCTGCCGGCCGGCTGGGCCGACAAGCTCCCGGTGTTCGAGCCGGGCAAGGGTGTCGCCACCCGTGCCGCCTCGGGCCAGGTCCTCAAGGCGCTCGGCGCCGTCATCCCGGAGCTGTGGGGCGGCTCGGCCGACCTCGCCGGCTCGAACAACACGACGATCGACAAGGACTCGTCGTTCCTGCCCGAGGGCAACCCGCTGCCGGAGGCCGACAAGTACGGCCGGACGATCCACTTCGGCATCCGCGAGCACTCCATGGCCGCGGAGATGAACGGCATCGCCCTGCACGGCAACACGCGCATCTACGGCGGCACCTTCCTGGTGTTCTCCGACTACATGCGCAACGCGGTGCGTCTCTCCGCGCTGATGCACCTGCCCGTGACCTACGTCTGGACCCACGACTCGATCGGTCTGGGCGAGGACGGCCCGACGCACCAGCCGGTCGAGCACCTGGCCTCGCTGCGCGCGATCCCGGGTCTGAACGTGGTCCGTCCGGCCGACGCCAACGAGACGGCGATCGCCTGGCGCGAGATCATGCAGCGTCACACGAAGGTCTTCGGCAAGGGCGCCCCGCACGGCCTCGCGCTCACCCGCCAGGGTGTGCCGACGTACGCGCCGAACGAGGACACGGTCAAGGGCGGCTACGTGCTGTTCGACGCCGAGGGCGGCGAAGCCCAGGTCGTGCTGATCGGCACGGGCTCCGAGGTGCACCTGGCCGTCGAGGCCCGCGAGCAGCTCCAGGCCGCCGGCGTCCCGACCCGTGTGGTCTCGATGCCGTCCGTGGAGTGGTTCGAGGAGCAGGACCAGGCGTACAAGGACTCGGTCCTGCCGCCGTCGGTCAAGGCCCGGGTCGCGGTCGAGGCCGGTATCGGTCTCACCTGGCACAAGTACGTCGGTGACGCCGGCCGGATCGTCTCCCTGGAGCACTTCGGTGCCTCGGCGGACGCGAAGGTCCTCTTCCGCGAGTTCGGTTTCACGCCGGAGGCGATCGTCGCCGCCGCGCGGGAATCCGTGGCCGCCGCCGCGCGCTGACGTCCGTACGTACGACTTAATGGAGATGCAATTCTCATGACAGACGCTCTCAAGCGCCTCTCCGACGAAGGCGTCGCGATCTGGCTGGACGACCTCTCGCGCAAGCGGATCACGTCCGGCAACCTGGCCGAGCTCATCGACCAGAGCCACGTGGTCGGTGTGACCACGAACCCGTCGATCTTCCAGAAGGCCATCTCCTCGGGTGACGGTTACGAGCAGCAGCTCGTCGACCTCGCCGCCCGCAAGGTGACCGTCGACGAGGCCATCCGCATGATCACGACGGCGGACGTCCGTGACGCCGCCGACATCCTGCGGCCGGTCTTCGAGGCGACCGAGGGCCAAGACGGCCGGGTCTCCATCGAGGTCGACCCGCGTCTCGCCCACGAGACGGCGGCGACCATCGCCGAGGCCAAGCAGCTGGCCTGGCTGGTGGACCGCCCCAACACCCTGATCAAGATCCCGGCCACCAAGGCGGGCCTGCCGGCGATCACCGAGGTCATCGGCCTCGGCATCAGCGTCAACGTCACGCTGATCTTCTCGCTGGAGCGCTACCGCGCGGTCATGGACGCCTACCTGGCGGGTCTGGAGAAGGCCCGCGAGCGCGGCCTCGACCTCTCCAAGATCCACTCGGTGGCCTCCTTCTTCGTCTCCCGCGTGGACTCGGAGATCGACAAGCGCCTGGACGGCATCGGCACCGACGAGGCCAAGGCGCTCAAGGGCAAGGCCGCCCTGGCCAACGCCCGCCTGGCCTACGAGGCCTACGAGGAGGTCTTCTCCTCGGAGCGCTGGGCCGCCCTCGACAAGGCGCAGGCCAACAAGCAGCGTCCGCTGTGGGCCTCGACCGGCGTCAAGGACCCGGCCTACAAGGACACGCTGTACGTCGTGGACCTGGTCGCGCCCGGCACGGTGAACACCATGCCGGAGGCCACCCTGGAGGCCACCGCCGACCACGGCGAGGTCACCGGTGACACGATCCGCGGCACGTACGAGCAGTCGCGGGCCGAGCTGGCCGCCGTCGAGAAGCTGGGCATCAGCTACGACGACGTCGTCCAGCTGCTGGAGGACGAGGGCGTCGAGAAGTTCGAGGCGTCCTGGAACGACCTGCTCAAGTCCACCGAGGCGGAGCTCGCCCGCCGCGGATCTTCGGAGGCGTAAGCACTTTGAGCGCAGTCCACGGAGCCAACCCGCTCCGTGACGCCGCAGACCGACGGCTCCCGCGCATCGCGGGGCCGTCGGGTCTGGTGATCTTCGGCGTCACGGGCGATTTGTCCCGTAAGAAGCTGATGCCCGCCGTCTACGACCTGGCCAACCGCGGCCTGCTGCCGCCGGGCTTCTCGCTCGTGGGCTTCGCCCGCCGCGAGTGGGCGGACGAGGACTTCGCGCAGGAGGTCTACGAGGCCGTCAAGCAGCACGCGCGCACCCCCTTCCGCGAGGAGGTGTGGCAGCAGCTGATCCAGGGCATGCGGTTCGTCCAGGGCGACTTCGACGACGACACGGCCTTCGAACAGCTCAAGTCGACGATCGAGGAGCTCGACAAGGCGCAGGGCACGGGCGGCAACTTCGCCTTCTACCTCTCCGTGCCGCCGAAGTTCTTCCCGCTGGTCGTCCAGCAGCTCAAGAAGCACGGCCTCGCCGACCAGAAGGACGGCTCCTGGCGCCGCGCGGTCATCGAGAAGCCCTTCGGCCACGACCTGGTCTCCGCCAAGGAGCTCAACGAGGTCGTCCACGAGGTCTTCCCGCCCGACGCGGTCTTCCGGATCGACCACTACCTCGGCAAGGAGACCGTCCAGAACATCCTGGCGCTCCGCTTCGCCAACACCCTCTTCGAGCCGATCTGGAACCGGTCGTACGTCGACCACGTGCAGATCACCATGGCCGAGGACATCGGCATCGGCGGCCGCGCCGGCTACTACGACGGCATCGGCGCCGCCCGTGACGTCATCCAGAACCACCTGCTCCAGCTGCTCGCGCTGACCGCGATGGAGGAGCCCGCCTCCTTCGACGCCGACGCGCTGGCCGCCGAGAAGACCAAGGTCCTCGGCGCCGTGAAGCTGCCCAAGGACCTGGGCGAGTCCACGGTCCGCGGCCAGTACGCGGCCGGGTGGCAGGGCGGCGCCAAGGCCGTCGGCTACCTCCAGGAAGACGGCATCGACCCCCAGTCGAAGACCGACACCTACGCGGCCGTCAAGCTGGAGATCGACAACCGCCGCTGGGCGGGCGTCCCGTTCTACCTGCGGACCGGCAAGCGCCTGGGCCGCCGCGTCACCGAGATCGCGGTCGTCTTCCAGCGCGCCCCGCACTCCCCCTTCGACCACACCGCGACCGAGGAGCTCGGCCGCAACGCCATCGTGATCCGGGTCCAGCCGGACGAGGGCGTGACGGTGCGGTTCGGCTCCAAGGTGCCCGGCACCCAGATGGAGATCCGGGACGTGTCGATGGACTTCGCGTACGGCGAGTCCTTCACGGAGTCCAGCCCCGAGGCGTACGAGCGGCTCATCCTCGACGTCCTGCTCGGCGACTCCAACCTCTTCCCGCGCGTCGAGGAGGTCGAGCTGTCCTGGAAGATCCTCGACCCGATCGAGCAGTTCTGGGACACGCACGGCAAGCCCGCGCAGTACCAGTCCGGGACCTGGGGTCCGGTCGAGGCGGACGAGATGCTCGCACGAGACGGCAGGAGCTGGCGCCGGCCATGAAGACCGACCTGACGGACACCACGTCCTCGAAGATCAACAAGGCGCTGGTGCTCGGGCGGCGGGCGATCGGCACGCCGGCCGTCGGTATGGTGCTCACCCTCGTGATCGTCACCGACGAGGAGAACGCCTACGACGCGCTCAAGGCGGCCAACGAGGCGTCCCGCGAGCACCCCTCGCGGACCCTCGTCGTCATCAAGAGGGTCTCGCGCTCCCCGCGGGACCGCGCCAAGGCGCGGCTCGACGCCGAGGTCCGCCTCGGCGCCGACGCCAGCACCGGCGAGACGGTGGTCCTCCGGCTGTACGGCGAGGTCGTCGACCACGCCCAGTCGGTGGTGCTGCCGCTGCTCCTCCCGGACGCCCCCGTCGTCGTCTGGTGGCCGGTGAACGCGCCGTCCGACCCGGCGAACGACCCGCTGGGCGCGCTCGCCCAGCGCCGGGTGACCGACACGTACTCCGCCGAGCAGCCCATCCAGGAGCTGACCGCGCGCGCGGACGCGTACACCCCGGGCGACACGGACCTCTCGTGGACCCGGATCACCCCGTGGCGTTCGATGCTGGCCGCCGCGCTCGACCAGGTCGTCTGCGAGGTCACCTCGGCCGAGGTGGAGGGCGAGGAGTTCAACCCGAGCGTCGAACTGCTCGCGATGTGGCTCGCGGACCGGCTGAAGGTGCCGGTGCGCCGCTCGAAGTCGGCGGGCCCCGGTCTCACCTCCGTACGGATGGAGACCAGCTCCGGCCCGATCGTGCTCGACCGGCCGGACGGCTCGCTCGCGACGCTCTCCATCCAGGGCCAGCCCGACCGTGGGGTGGCGCTCAAGCGCCGCGACACCGCCGAGCTGATCGCGGAGGAGCTGCGCCGGCTCGACCCGGACGACACCTACGCGACGGCGCTCAGGTTCGGACTGGAGCGGCTGGACGAGGAGGCGGCGACCACCGCCCCCGAGACCGTCGTGGAGACGGTCGTGGAGGCCGAGGTGGAGGCCGTCGTGGAGACGGTCCCCGCCGCCAAGCCCGCCGCGAAGAAGGCCCCGGCCAAGAAGGCGGCCAAGTGAGCACCCCTCAGCTGGTCGTCCACCGCGACAAGGAGCTGATGGCCGAGGCCGCAGCGGCCCGGCTCATCACCCGGATCGTGGACGCCCAGGCGGCGCGTGGCTCCGCCTCGGTCGTGCTGACCGGCGGCCGCAACGGCAACGGCCTGCTCGCGGCGCTCGGTTCGGCGCCCGCGCGGGACGCGGTCGACTGGTCGCGGCTCGACCTGTGGTGGGGCGACGAGCGGTTCCTGCCCGAGGGCGACCCCGAGCGGAACGTCACCCAGGCCCGTGCGGCGCTGCTCGACCGGGTGCCGCTCGACCCGGCGCGGGTGCACGCCATGCCGGCCTCGGACGGGCCGTACGTCGACGTCGACGCCGCCGCCGCGGCGTACGCGGAGGAGCTGGCCGCGGCCGCGGGTCCCGGCGACCACGGCGGGGTGCCGACCTTCGACGTGCTGATGCTGGGCGTCGGCCCGGACACGCATGTGGCCTCGCTCTTCCCGGAGCTGCCGGCGGTCCGCGAGACCGAGCGGACGGTGGTCGGGGTGCACGGCGCGCCGAAGCCGCCGCCGGTCCGCGTCTCGCTGACGCTCCCGGCGATCCGGGCGGCCAAGGAGGTCTGGCTGCTCGCGGCCGGGGAGGACAAGGCGAAGGCCGCGGCGATCGCGCTGTCGGGCGCGGGCGAGGTGCAGGCCCCGGCGGCCGGTGCCTACGGCCGCTCGCGCACGCTGTGGCTGCTGGACGCGGCGGCCGCTTCGGAGCTGCCGCGGAGCCTGTATCCGCCGGCCTCGGCCTGATCCACCGGTACGGAGGCCCGGTTCACCTGAGGGTGGGCCGGGCCTCCGGCGTGTGTACGGGCTCCAGGAAGGGCGCGAGGAGCCCGGGTACGGCCTCGGCGGCGAAGGCGAGGCCCTGGCTCTCCCCCGTGTCGTACACGTCGTAGCCGCCCGTTCCGGCCGCCGTGGTGGCGGTGAGGGTCAGGACGCCGGCGCGCCGCTGGAAGTACGACTGCTTGACGGTCCAGCCGATGACGCCGGAGCGCTGGAGGGCGACCGTCGACCGCCGGACGGTGCCCGAACGGGCGACCAGATAGGCGCCGCTGACGCCGTGTCCGAGGGCGCGGTACGCGTCGCGGGCGAAGAGCACGGCGATCGGGGTGAGGACGACGGCGCAGCCGGCCGCCACGTACAGCAGGACCGGTGTGAGGAGCAGGCCGAGGACGGCGAGGAGCGCGACGGGCCCGAGGACGCTCCACAGGGCCCAGCGCAGGCGCCGGGTGCGGGCGGCCCGGGGGTGGGCGGCGAGAGGCGCCCCGGTCGGCGGTTCCGGCTCGCTCAGGACCCGGGCGGCGACCCGCTCGGCCCGCTCCCGGGGGACGGCCGGCAGCAGGTTCTTCAGGTCGGCGTGCTTGTCGTCGTCGTCCTGGGCGAGGCCGGTGGCGACGGCGTCGACGCGGGCGGCCCCGAACAGCCGCACCCCGAGCGGCTCGACGAGCTCGATCCCGCGCAGCCGGCGCTCCTCCAGCGTGACCGACCGGGCGGTGAGGAGGCCGCGGCGGACCCGGAGGGTGCCGCCGGGCTCGCGCTCCAGGCGGTAGTTCCACCACATCTCGACCCAGAGCCCGAGCGCACCGACGGCCCCGACGGCGGTGGCGAGCAGGACCAGGTCGAGGATCATCCAGGTCACGGAGACCTCCTGGAAGCGGTCCCCTATCCAGTCGATGACCTTCCCCTGGGCGCCGAACCACTCGCTGACCTGCATGACGGCCCCGGCCGCGGCGCCGCCGAGAGCGGGGGCGACGAAGGAGACGGGGGCGTAGCGGATCCAGCGCGGGTCGAGGGTGGCCAGGGCGCTGTCGTGGCCGGTCTCCTCGGGGGCGGCGGCGCGGGCGAGGAGCTCCTGGCGGAGCCGCTCACCCTCGGTGCGGGTAACCAGGTCGAGCTCGAGGGTGGACTCGCCGCCGGTGTGCTCACCGGTGCCGATGCGGACCTTGACGAGGCCGAGGACGCGCTGGAGGGGGTTGGCGGTGAGGTCGACGCTGCGGATCCGCTCCCGGGCCAGGGAGCGCTGCTTGAGCAGCAGGAACCCGGTGTGGAGGTCGACCCGCTCGGGGCCGACGCGGTAGCGGGTGCGGCGCAGCCGGACCCAGTCGGCCGCGGTGCCGGCAAAAACGAGCAGCGCGGTGCCGGCGAGGACCCAGGCGACGGCCTGCCACAGCGGCCGGCCGCCCGCGAGACCGGCCACGGCCGGGAGGGCCGCGCCGCCGGCCACTCCGCAGAGGACGGCGGCGCCGGCGAGCAGGGTGCGCGGGTGGAGCCGCCGCCACTCCTCGCTCATGTGGCGTCCCCGGGGGTGGCCCGGGTGAGCGCGGTGAGCCGCTCGGCGAGCTCGGCGGCGAGCGCGTGGTCGAGTCCCTCGATGCGGATCGGCCCCTTGGAGGAGGCGGTGGTGACGGTGACGGTGGCCAGCCGGAAGGTCTGCTCCAGCGGTCCCCGTACGGTGTCGACCGTCTGGATCCGGGACATCGGGGCGATCCGCCACTCCTGCCAGAGGGCTCCGGTGCGCACGTAGACGGCCTCGTCGGTGACCTCCCAGCGGTGCACCCGGAACCACCAGGCGGGGAAGAACGCGGTGCAGGCGAGGCCCAGGACCGCCACGGCCCCGGCCGCGAGGAGCAGCCAGAACCGGGCGGGCCCGATCAGTGCGCCGAGCACCCCCAGGACCACCACCGGGACGGCGGTGGTCACGAGGAGCTGGGCCCGCCACCAGGTGACGGCCCGCTCGTCGACGGCGTTCCTGGGCGGCCGCAGCCGTACCGCGTTCTCCCCCGTCATCCGTCTACCGTCCGCGCAGCGAGCGGTAGGCGGCGACGAGCCCGGCGGTGGAGCTGTCGAGCTGCTCGGCTCCCTCGCCCTCCGTCAGGACCGGCTCGATCTTCTTGGCGAGGACCTTGCCGAGTTCGACGCCCCACTGGTCGAAGGAGTCGATGTTCCAGATCGCGCCCTGGACGAAGACCTTGTGCTCGTAGAGCGCGATCAGCTGGCCGAGGACGGACGGGGTGAGCGCCTCGGCGAGGATCGTGGTGGTCGGGTGGTTGCCCTGGAAGGTCTTGTGCGGGACGAGCTCCTCGGCGACGCCCTCGGCCCGTACCTCGTCGGGCGTCTTGCCGAAGGCGAGCGCCTGGGTCTGGGCGAAGAAGTTGGCCATGAGCAGGTCGTGCTGGGCGACGAGCCCGGGCAGCAGGTCGTCGACGGGGCGGGCGAAGCCGATGAAGTCGGCCGGGATGACCTTGGTGCCCTGGTGGATCAACTGGTAGTACGCGTGCTGCCCGTTGGTGCCGGGGGTGCCCCAGACGACGGGTCCGGTCTGCCAGTCGACCCGGTTGCCCTCGCGGTCCACCGACTTGCCGTTGGACTCCATGTCGAGCTGCTGGAGGTAGGCGGTGAACTTGGAGAGGTAGTGGGAGTACGGCAGGACGGCGTGCGACTGGGCGTCGAAGAAGGCGCCGTACCAGACGCCGAGGAGGCCGAGGAGCAGCGGAGCGTTCTCCTCGGGCGGGGCGGTGCGGAAGTGCTCGTCGACGAGGTGGAAGCCGTCGAGCATCTCGCGGAAGCGCTCCGGGCCGATGGCGATCATCAGGGAGAGGCCGATGGCGGAGTCGTAGGAGTAGCGGCCGCCGACCCAGTCCCAGAACTCGAACATGTTCGCGGTGTCGATGCCGAACTCCTCGACCTTCTCGGCGTTGGTCGAGAGGGCGACGAAGTGCTTGGCGACGGCCTCCTGGCCGGCGCCGAGGCCGCCGAGCAGCCAGTCCCGGGCGGAGGTGGCGTTGGTGATCGTCTCGATGGTGGTGAAGGTCTTCGAGGCGACGATGAAGAGCGTCTCGGCCGGGTCGAGGTCGCGGACGGCCTCGTGGAGGTCGGCTCCGTCGACGTTGGAGACGAAACGGAACGTCAGGTCCCGCTGCGTGTAGGAGCGCAGGACCTCGTAGGCCATGGCGGGGCCGAGGTCCGAGCCGCCGATGCCGATGTTCACGATGTTCTTGACCGGCTTGCCGGTGTGGCCGGTCCACGCGCCCGCGCGGACCTTGTCGGCGAAGGCGCCCATCCTGTCGAGGACGGCGTGGACGCCGGGGACGACGTTCTCCCCGTCGACCTCGACGACGGCCCCGCGGGGGGCGCGCAGCGCGGTGTGGAGGACCGCCCGGTCCTCGGTGGTGTTGATCTTCTCGCCGCGGAACATGGCGTCGCGGAGCTCGGCGACGCCGGTGGCGGCGGCGAGTTCGCGCAGCAGGGTCAGCGTCTCGTCGGTGACGAGGTGCTTGGAGTGGTCCAGGAGGAGGTCGCCGACGCGCAGGGTGTGGCGCGTGCCCCGCTCGGGGTCGGCGGCGAACAGTTCACGCAGGTGGGTATCGCCCAGCTGCTCACGGTGCTTGCCGAGGGCCGCCCACTCGGGCAGCCGGTTGAGCCTGGTACGGCCTTCGCTTGTCATCTCGGACATCGCCCACTTCTTCTCGTACTGCTTGTCTGCCCCGCTGCACCCCCAAACCTAATTGATCAGGGGGGTCAACGACGCGACGGCGAGCGCGAACAGCGCCGCCGCGAGGAGGGCGGGTGTGTGCGGTCCGAGGCCGGCGGCCGCGGCGCCGCCGAGGAGGGCCCCGAGCGGGGCTCCCGCGACGGCGAGGGTGCGGAAGGCCGCGGCGATGCGGCCGAGCATGCCCTCGGGGGCGCGCTCCTGCATGAGGGTCGTCTGCTGGACGTTCCACACCGTCCCCATGAAGCCGAACACCGCCATGGCCCCGATCGATACCGCGAGGACGGGCACCGTCCCCATCAGGACCAGGCAGCCGGTCTGGACCGCGCCGGCGAGGAACACGGCGCGGATCCGTCCGGTCCGCTCGGCGATCCGCCGGGCGAGGAAGCCGCCGGCGACGGCCCCCAGGGCGTAGGCGGTGATCGTGGCGGCGTACGCGGTGTTCCCGGCGGTTCCGGTCGGCCGGCCGTCCGTCACGTGGACGACGAGGGTGGCGATGAGGGCGCCCATGCCGATGTTGCAGAGGGTGGTGGCGGTGCAGAGCCACCGCAGGGCCCGGTCCGCGCGCAGGACGGCGAGCCCTTCGGCCATCTCGGCGCGGAGGGTGGACCCGGCCGGGCGGGGCGGCCGCTCGGGGGCCCCGGTGCGCAGGGAGGCGATGAGGAGTGCGGCCAAGAGGTAGGTGACGGCGTCGGCCGCGTACGGGACGGCGGGCCCGGCGAGGAGCAGCACGGGCACCGCGGGTCCGGCGAGGAGGCCGCCGGCGAGCTGCTGACCGGTCATCAGGCGGGCGTTGGCCCCGGCGAGGGTCTCGTGGGGGACGAGGGCGGGCAGCAGGGCCGTGGCCGCGTTGTCGAAGAGGGTCTGCAGGGTGGTCAGGGCGAAGGCGAGGACCAGCAGCAGCGCGATCGTGGCGTGTCCGAGGGCGACGGCGGCGGCGAAGGCGGCCACGAGTCCGGCGCGGACGAGGTCGACGGCCCACATGGCCCGCCGCTGGTCGACGCGGTCGGCGACGGCCCCGCCGAGGAGCCCGAAGAGCAGCCAGGGCAGGAAGCCGCAGGCGGTGACGGAGGCGATGAGGAGGGGGTCGTCGGTGAGCGAGGCGGCGAGCAGCGGCAGCGCGGCGGTGCGCAGCGAGTCGCCGAACCGCGAGACGACCGCGGCGGTCCACAGGCGTCCGAAGCCGCCCCGCCAGGCCGGTGCCGCCCTGGTCCCGCCCACTGTCCCCGTCGCCGCCACGGCGCCCCCTCGGTCCGTCGGTTCCCTGCCCGACCGACCGTAGGGGACGCCACTGACAGTGCCGGGACTCCGGCCGGTTCAGTGGCCGCCGCGGTGCAGCCTGCCCGTGTAGCGGGCTTCGAGGAGGGCGTTGCGCTCGTGGCCGCCGGGGATGTTGGCGGAGACGTAGACGGGCGGTTCGTGGCCCTCGGCGAGGAGGAGGGCCACGGTCTCGGCGACGGTCATCTGGACGAGGAGCGCGGAGGTGAGGGTGGAGATCCCGCACAGGGCGCCGCCGTCGGGGAGCGGGAGGACGGCGTCGCCGGTGGGGGCGCAGTTGTCGAGGACGGCGTCGGCGAGGTCGGCGAGCCGTCGGCCGCTCGCGTGGAGGGCGGGCACCGCGTGGGTGTGTGCGAGCGAGGTGAGGGCGACGAGGCGGTGTCCCGCTCCGGTGACCTTCACCGCGAGGTCGACGATCGCGTTGTTGACGCCGGAGTTGGAGATGATCACGAACAGGTCCTGCGGGCGGGGGTCGGCGAGGGCGTAGAGCCGTTCGGCGAGGCCCGGGGAGCGTTCGAGGAGCGGGTCGGCGAGGACGGCGGGGTCCTCGCCGCCGCGCAGCACCAGGTCGGCGAGCGAGAGGCGGCTGGTGGGGACGAGGCCGCCGGCGCGCCCGGCGATCTCCAGGGCGGCGGCCTGGGAGTGGCCGGTCCCGAAGGCGTGGATGACGCCGTCGGCGGCGACGCAGTCGGCGAGGAGCCGGGCCGCGCGCGGGACGGCTTCGACGTTGGCGGCGACGGCGCGCTCGACGGCGTCCCGGGCGTGGTCGGCGAACCGCGCGGCGCCGAGGTCGGGTCGAGGCAGGGCGGCGGACATGGCGAAGGCCTCCACTGGTTCGGTGAACCCTGATCTTCTGATATCTCTGAATCAATGAACCAGTCGCGGCGAGGCACCGTCAAGGGGCCCCGCCAGACGCGCGAGCGCCACCGCCCCCGCCACCCCGTCCGGCACGGGCGCGGGGACGAGGCCCCACTCCCGGACCCCGTCCGCGAGCCGGCCGAGCAGCGGGCCGCCCGGACCGACGAGGCCGCCCGTGACCACCAGCGGCTCCCCCGGAACCGGCGCCAACGCCCTGACCGTGGCGCACAGTTCCCCGGCCGCCCGGTCGAGGAGCTCGCGCGCGGGCCCGTCCCCGGCGGCCGCGGCGGAGACCACCAGAGGGCTCAGGGCGGCGAGCCGGACCGGGTGCCCCGCGTACGCGTACCGCACGACGGCCTCCTTGCTCAGCCCGCCGCAGACCTCGCCCACCGGCCCGGCGAGCGCGGTGCGCGGACCGCGGCCGTCCAGGGCGCGCAGCACCGCCCGCAGCGCCTCGCGCCCGAGCCAGAACCCGCTGCCCGCGTCCCCGAGGAGCCAGCCGTCGCCGTCCGCGGCCCGCACCGCCCTGCGCCGCTCCACGCGCGCGGCGGCGGCTCCCGTCCCGGCGATCAGGACGAGCCCGTCGGCCGGGGCTCCGGGGCCGGCGGCGAAGGCGACGTCCGCGTCCCCGTACACCGCGACCGGGGCGGGGGCGGCGCCCACCGCACGCAGGGCCCGGGTGAGCGCCGTACGGGCGCGTTCCCGGCCGGTGCCCTCTCCTCCGCCCGCGAACCCGGCCACGACGGAGCGGACCCGCGCTCCCCCGCCCTCGGGCAGGGCCTCCCGCAGGGCGTCCGCGAGGTGGCGCTCCAGGTCGGCGGGGGCCACGCTCAGCGCGTTGCCGGCGCCGCCGGCGCCCTCGCCCCGGACGGTGCCGTCCGCCACCTCCGCGACCCGCGCCCTGATCCGCGTACCGCCCGCGTCGATCCCGACCACCCACGAAGGGTCCGCATGAATCCTGGATTCGTCCATCGGTCCGCATGGTGGTTGATAGATTCACCACCCGACAAGAGCCGTGCCGGAGGAACACCGCATGATCACCGCACTGATCCGCTCCGAACTGCCCAGGATGTCCGGTTCCTTGCGCAAGGTCGGGGCCTGGGTGCTCGACGGTCCCGACCGGGTCCCCGGGCTCTCGGCCGCCGAGGTGGGCCGCCGCACCGGCACCTCGCAGGCCACCGTCACCCGCTTCTGCCGGGCGCTCGGCCTCGACTCGTACCAGGGACTGCTGCTCGAACTCGCCAAGGAACAGGGCCAGGTGAGCGCGGAGGGCCCGGAACCCCGGCCGCTCGGCCCGGACATCGGCCCCGACGACCCGCTCGACCGGCTCGTCTCGGTCGTCGCCGGGGCCGACCTCCAGGCCCTGCGCAGGACCGCCGAGAGCCTCGACCTCGACGCCCTGGACCGGGCCGCCCGGACGCTCGCCGCGGCCCGCCGGATCGATGTCTACGGGGTCGGCGGCTCCGGCGTGATCGCCCTGGAGACCGAGGCCAGGCTCTTCGGCATCGGCTGCGACGCCCGCGCCCGGACCGAGGTGCACGCGGCGGAGACCTCGGCCGCCCTCCTGACGCCCGCCGACGCGGTCGTCGCCCTCTCGCACTCGGGCGCCACCCGGGAGGTCCTGGGCCCGCTGCGGCTCGCCGTGGAGCGCGGGGCGGCCACGATCGCGGTCACCGGCGACCCTCGCTCCCCCGTCGCCCGGACGGCCGGGATCCATCTCGGCTCGACCTCCGCCGAGACCGGCTTCCGGCGCGGCGGCTTCGGCACCCGTCACTCGGTCCTGCTGATCCTGGACTGTCTCTACGCGCGCGTGGCGCAGCTGACCTACCCGCGGGCCACGGCCGCCCTCGCGCTCACCTCGCACATAGCGGACAACCACCGGTGACACACGAACGGGCCTTGCCCGCGAACCTGGTTCGCGGGCAAGGCCCGTTCGTCACACCGTCACACCACGCTTCAGATCTCGCCCCGCAGCTTGGCGAGCGCCTCGGCGAGGATCGCCTCGCCGTCGGCGTCGCTGCGCCGCTCACGCACATAGGCGAGGTGGGTCTTGTACGGCTCCGTGCGCGGCGGGTCCGGCGGGTTGTCCCGGTCCTGACCTGCCGGGAAGCCGCAGCGCGGGCAGTCCCAGGTCTCCGGGATCGCCGCGTCGCTGGCGAAGCTCGGCTGCGTCTCGTGCCCGTTCGAGCACCAGAACGAGATGCGGGCGCGCGGCGCCGATTCGCCTCGCTCGGCCTCGCCCATCGGCCCCGCTCCGACCCGGCTTCCCCGGATCGCGTTGCCACTTGCCACGGTCGTAACTCCCTGCGTGATGGTGCTCGAAGATGCCCCAGTCTACGTAAGGCCCAACGCGCGTCCAGTGATTGGAGTTACCCGTCCAACTTCATCAGCAGACCAAGTACCACAATGCAGGCGAACCAGAGCAGACCGACCACGACGGTGATGCGGTCCAGGTTCCGCTCGGCGACCGAGGAGCCACCGACGGAGGACTGCATTCCGCCACCGAACATGTCGGAGAGGCCGCCACCCTTCCCCTTGTGCATCAGCACGAGCAGCATCAGCAGCCCGCTGAAGACGATGAGGGCGATCGAGAACCCCATAACCACGGCTGGACCAACTTCCTCGGACTTATACGGACGGGGGCCGGGCACCTGCCCGACCCCCGCAAGGGTACGACGTAACTCCGCTACCGCATACTCACTGGTCGCGGAAGCGCGCGATCTTGACGAACTCGTCGGCGTCCAGCGCCGCGCCGCCCACCAGGGCGCCGTCGACGTCCGGCTGCGCCATGATCGCGGCGACGTTGCCGGCCTTGACCGAGCCGCCGTACTGGATGCGGACCTTGTCGGCCAGCTCCTGCGAGTACAGCTCCGCGAGGCGGCCGCGGATCGCCCCGCAGACCTCCTGGGCGTCCTCGGGGGTGGCGACCTCGCCGGTGCCGATGGCCCACACCGGCTCGTACGCGATCACGATCGTCTCGGCCTGCTCGGCCGGGACGTCCTTCAGACCGCCGTCGATCTGGGCCAGGGTGTACTCGACCTGGTTGCCCGCCTTGCGGACGTCCAGGCCCTCGCCGACGCAGAGGATCGGGGTCACGCCGTGCTTGAAGGCGGCCTTCACCTTGGCGTTGCAGACCTCGTCGTTCTCGGCGTGGTACTGGCGGCGCTCGGAGTGGCCGACGGCGACGTAGGCGCACTTCAGCTTCGACAGCATCAGGCCCGAGATCTCGCCGGTGTAGGCACCGGAGTCGTGCGCCGAGATGTCCTGGGCGCCGTACTTGATCTTCAGCTTGTCGCCGTCGATCAGGGTCTGGACGGACCGCAGGTCGGTGAAGGGAACCAGGACCGCGACCTCACAGGCGTCGTAGTCCTTGTCGGTCAGGGCGAAGGCGAGCTTCTGGACGTGGGCGATGGCCTCGAGGTGGTTGAGGTTCATCTTCCAGTTGCCCGCCATCAGCGGGGTGCGGGTGGTCATAAGGGGGTCAGTCCTCCAGTGCGACGAGGCCGGGGAGCTTCTTGCCCTCGAGGTATTCGAGGGAGGCGCCACCGCCGGTCGAGATGTGTCCGAATGCGTTCTCGTCGAAGCCCAGGGTGCGGACGGCCGCGGCGGAGTCGCCACCACCGACCACCGTGAAGGCCGGGGAGTCGACGAGCGCCTGGGCGACGGCCTTGGTGCCCTCGGCGTAGTCGGGGTGCTCGAAGACGCCCATCGGACCGTTCCAGAAGACGGTGGCGGCGTCGGCGAGCTTCGACGCGTACAGCTTGTCGGTCTCGGGGCCGTTGTCCAGGCCCATGAAACCGGCGGGCATGGCGTCCGCGGGCACCGTGCGGTGCTCGGTCGGGGCCTTGCTCTTGAGGTCCGGGAACTGCGCGGAGACCACGACGTCGACGGGGAGCACGAACTCCACGCCCTTGTCCTCGGCGCGCTTGAGGTACTCGAGCACCGCCGGGATCTGGTCCTCCTGGAGCAGCGAGCTGCCGACCTCGTGGCCCTGGGCCTTGAGGAAGGTGTACGCCATGCCGCCGCCGATCAGGATGCGGTCGGCGCGCTCCAGGAGGTGGTCGATGACCCCGAGCTTGTCGGAGACCTTGGAGCCGCCGAGCACGACCGCGTACGGCCGCTGGACGTCCTCCGTGAGCTTCTTCAGGACGCCCACCTCGGTGGCGATGAGGTAGCCCGCGGCGTGCGGGAGGCGCGCCGGGAGGTCGAAGACCGAGGCGTGCTTGCGGTGCACGGCGCCGAAGCCGTCGCCGACGTACAGGTCGGCGAGGGAGGCCAGGGCGTCCGCGAAGGCGCCGCGCTCGGCGTCGTCCTTCGAGGTCTCGCCGGCGTTGAAGCGGAGGTTCTCGATGACGGCCACCTGGCCGTCGGCGAGGCCCGCGACGGTGGCGGTGGCGGACTCGCCGACCGTGTCGGTCGCGAAGGCCACCTCGGCGCCGAGGAGTTCACCGAGGCGCGTGGCGGCCGGGGCGAGCGAGAAGGCCGGGTCCGGGGCGCCCTTGGGGCGGCCCAGGTGCGAGGCGACCACGACACGGGCGCCGGCGCGGGCGAGCGCCTCGACCGTGGGGACGACGGCGCGGATGCGGCCGTCGTCGGTGATGGTGGTGCCGTCGAGCGGCACGTTGAGGTCGGCACGCACGAACACGCGCTTGCCTTCGACGCCCTCGTGGAGAAGCTCGTCGATCGTCTTCATCTGTTAACAGACTCCTTGGTACGCGGTGGAGCACACAAACAGGGCTCGCACAGCGCATCGTTGCGCTGCCCGAGCCCTGCTCCCATCGAAAACCCGCCCTGAAGCTTAGAGCTGGCCGCCGACGAAGACGGTGAGGTCGACGAGACGGTTGGAGTAGCCCCACTCGTTGTCGTACCAGCCGAGGATCTTGACCGTGCTGCCGTCCTGGACCATCGTCAGGGAGGCGTCGAAGGTACAGGACGCCGGGTCGCTGACGATGTCCGAGGAGACGATCGGGTCCTCGGTGTAGAACAGAATGCCCTTGAGGTCGCCGTCGTCGGCGGCCTTCTTGAACGCGGCGTTGACCTCGTCCTTGGTGACCTCGCGGTCGAGGGTGACGACCAGGTCGGTGGCGGAACCGGTCGGAACCGGGACGCGCATGGCGATGCCGTCGAGCTTGCCCTTGAGCTGCGGGAGGACCAGGGCGGTGGCCTTGGCGGCACCCGTCGTGGTCGGGATGATGTTCTCCGCGGCGGCGCGGGCGCGGCGCAGGTCCTTGTGCGGGAAGTCCAGGATGCGCTGGTCGTTGGTGTACGCGTGGACCGTCGTCATGAGGCCCTTGACGATGCCGAAGTTCTCGTCGAGGACCTTGGCCATCGGCGCGACACAGTTGGTGGTGCAGGACGCGTTGGAGATGACGTCGTGCTGCGCGGGGTCGTACTTGTCCTGGTTGACGCCCATGACGATGGTGATGTCCTCGTCGGTGGCCGGAGCCGAGATGAGGACCTTCTTGGCGCCACCGGCGAGGTGCTTCGCGGCGTCCGCCTTCTTGGTGAAGATGCCCGTCGACTCGATGACGATGTCGACGCCCAGGTCGCCCCAGGGGATGTCGGCCGGGTCGCGCTCGGACAGCACCTTGATGGTGTGACCGTCGACGGTGATGGTGTCGGCGGTGTGGGTCACCTCGGCCTTGAGGCGGCCCAGGATGGTGTCGTACTTCAGCAGGTGTGCCGTGGTCGCGGTGTCACCCAGGTCGTTGACAGCCACGATCTCGATGTCAGCACCCTGCTCAAGGAGCGCGCGGAAATAGTTCCGGCCGATGCGGCCAAAGCCGTTGATGCCTACGCGGATCGTCACGAACCGATCTCCTCGTTAGGAACGCCGGTGTATCGACGCCGGCGAGATTTTTGTTTTTTGGGATGTCCCCGACCGCTTACGACCCTACCTCCCCGCCCGCCCGCCGGTGACATCCCGCGCAGCCGGACGAGCCCGGAAAGTGAGGGAAAACGGCCGACGGCCCGTACCTACCAACGGGTACGGGCCGCCGTGGGACCTTTGTCCCCACTACTCTCCGTCAGCGTCGGAGCACCGCGAGGGCGCGGCCGACGAGCCGTGCGCGCTCCGCCGCGCCGGGCACGTGCTCCAGGCCGTAGCCGAGGAGGACGGTGTCGCGGGTGGTGACCGCCGCCTGGGAGTGGAAGAGCGCCGAGGAGCGCGTCCAGTCGGCGGCGTTGCCGGGGCTGCCGGCCGGAGCGCCCGGCGTGGACCAGGCGCCGAGGGAGGTCTCGAAGCCCTCCGCCTCGGTGGTGGTCCCGGTGACGAGCCGGGTGTCGTCGACGAAGGC
Organism: Streptomyces tanashiensis; assembly: GCF_014648895.1. Lineage (GTDB taxonomy): Bacteria > Actinomycetota > Actinomycetes > Streptomycetales > Streptomycetaceae > Streptomyces > Streptomyces tanashiensis. Next base: position 960,283 of record NZ_BMRZ01000003.1, on the reverse strand, counting down.
GCCCATCTCTCCCGTACCGGGGTCGGAGACGTACGAGATCGCGAGCTCGACCTTCTTGCCGGCCCAGGCGCTCAGGTCGACGGAGGCCTGCCGCCAGCCGTTGGAGGGGCCGGTGAAGGCGTTCCAGGCGCCGGTGGTGCCGGTGGGCGCGCAGCCGTCCTCGCCGACGGTGAGGTAGTGGGCGAGGAAGGGGTGGCCGCGGACGTAGTAGCCCTCGCCGCAGTCGGCCGGGGGCTCGGCGGAGGTGCCGCCGTTGGTGTCGGGCAGGGTGGTCCAGTCGTCCTGGCCGACGGTGTGGGCCTCGACGACGAGGTTGTCGTAGCCGGGCTCGGTGTCGTAGCTGACCTGGAAGTCCAGGCGCGGCTGCGACGCGGCGGCGACGCCGGTGAGGTCGACGGTCCTGGCGAGCCGGGCCCAGGTGTCGTCGGCGTGCTTGACGGCCGCGAAGGTCGAGCCCTCGGCGGGCTCGAAGGGGGTGCGGATGCCCGGGTAGTCGCCCGCGGAGGCGCTGCTCGCGAACTGCGGGAAGTCCTTGGGCTTCAGGGTGTCCGAGGTGACGGTGTAGGCGCCCGCGTTGTCGAGCGGGTTGTCGTCGGCGGCGGCGAGCGACGCGCCGGTGCCCGCGAAGGCGCCCGTGCCGGAGAAGGCGGGCGGGTTCTTGAGGCCCGCGCGGTGGTAGGCGCCGAGGTAGTACTGGGCGAAGTCGTTGGTCTCGGCGAGACCGACCTCGGTGAGACCGCCGGACTTCTCACCGGCGTTGATCAGCTTGCCGCCCTCGTTGAGGTAGGCGCGGACGGCCAGCTGGGCGGCGCCCGACGGGCGCTCGGCGCCGGTGTACCAGACGACGGTGCGGAAGTGGGAGAGCACGCCGAGGGCGTCCGGCGTCCCCTGGGTGGCGACGTCCCAGACGGCCGCCCCGCGCTTGTTGTCGGCGAGCGCCTTCACGTACGCGGCGGTGTGCCGGGCGGCGGTGGTGCCGCCCTCGTCGGCGAGGACGAGCACGTCGCCGCGGGGGCGCTCGGCCACCTTGAACGTGAAGGGGGCGGAGGCGGTGGCCCGGCCCTCACGGGTGCGGGCGGTGAACCAGACCTCGACGGAGTCGCCGGGGCGGGCGTCCTCGACCTCGGCGCGGTACTCGTCGAAGTAGAGGTTGTCGTCGCCGCCGAACGTCTCGCCGCCCTTCCAGGCCTCCAGCTCCTCGCTGTGGGTGCGGCCGCCGTTGATCCGGTACTTCAGGGTCTTGGCGCGCAGCGACTTGCGGGCGGTGACGGCGACCTCCTGCTCCCCGCCGCGGGCGTAGGAGGTGGTGAAGGTCTTCGGGGTGAGGTCGGGGGCGTCGATGCCGACCGGGGAGACGGGCCGGTCCGGGTGGGCGGCGGTCTCGGCGACGGCGAGCGCGAAGGGGATGTTCTTGGCGAACTCGGCCTGGATCAGCTTCTCGTCGTCCGGGAAGGTGAAGACGGAGGCGCAGTCGGCCGGGTTCCAGGCGTCGTTCGGGTCGACGCGGGAGGCGGTCGCGCAGGTCGACATCTCCGGGGTGAACATCTGCATGCCGTTGACGTTGGCGGCGTGGCCGTCCGCCTCGCCGTTGGTGATGTACAGCTCCGAGGAGACCTGCGGGCGGTAGCCGGGCACGGCGGAGTTCTGCGGGGTGCCGGCGAGGGCCTTGAGGGCCACGTCGTCGGGGGTGTCGGTGGCGACCTGCCAGCCCACGCCGTACAGCAGGAGCTGTGCGGCCGAGTGGTAGTTGATGCCGTACGCGAAGCCGATGCGCTTCTGGAAGGCGTCGAGGGCCCTGGTCTCGGGCTCCGACATGGCGGCCTTGCCGCGGAAGGTCTCGTCCGCCGGGTCGGGGGACGAACCCTCGTTGTCGTACCCCCACTTGTAGGCGAAGTTGCGGTTGAGGTCGACGCCGTCGCCGGGGCCGGTCCTCCCGTCGCCGTCGTTGTCGCGGAGGTTCTTCCGCCACTGCCGGTTGGCGGGGTCGGCGTGTGTGTAGTCGTAGCCGTCCGGGTTGGCGGAGAGCACGAACCACAGCTCGGTCGTGTCGACGATCCGGGTGATCCGCGGGTCCTTGCCGTAGTTGTCGAGGTAGTGGTGCATCAGCCTCCGGGTCATCTCCGGGGTGATCCACTCGCGCGCGTGCTGGTTGGACATGTACAGCGTGGCGGGCTTCGAGCCGTCCTTGGCGCGCTGGGCGCCCCTGGTCAGCTTGAGGGCGAGGATGTCCTGCCCCTTGAGGGTCTTGCCGATGGAGACGACCTTGGTCAGCCCGGGGTTGGCCCGCGCGGTGTCCAGGAGCTCCCGCTTGAGGCCGTTCGGACCTCCGTACGGCCGGAAGACGCCGTCGCCCGCCGCGGCGACCCGCTTCTCGGCCTGGGCGGTGAGGGTGTGCTCGGCGATCTCGACGCCCTGGCCGCGCAGCTGCCCGGCCTGCCGGTCGGTGAGGAAGAGCTCGACCGTCGCGGAGCCCTTCGCCGGGACCTGCTCCGTGAGTTCGTGGGCGTCCGCACCGGCGTCGAGGAGCAGGGGCACCTGCTCCTTGGTGACCTCGGCGCGCCAGACGGAGAGGGCGTCGCCGCCGTCCCGGTCGTTCGGCTGCGCTCCGGCGACGGGTGCCGCCGCCACTCCGGCGATCAGCAGTGAAGCCGCGGCGAGGATCGATCTCGCTCTGCGTCTCATGAGCCCCCCTTGCTGTTGTCTGTCACGAAGGTGAACAGACGCCAGGCTCTTGGGCGCTCATGGGCCTGTCAAGGGTGCCTCGCTGATGGACGAAAAAGCTGCCGGTGCCTCAGAAAGGCACCGGCAGCGCGGAGTTCACGGTTCCGTACGGGTGTTCCCCACGGGGGACGCGCGTACGGGCGTTCCGTACGAGGTCTCCGTACGGCGGGGGCTCCCGTCAGCCGACGAGGCTGTCGTCGAGCTCCTCCGTCAGGTTGGACTCGGTCCCGGGGATGCCCAGGTCCTGCGCCCGCTTGTCGGCCATCGCGAGGAGCCGGCGGATCCGGCCGGCCACCGCGTCCTTGGTCAGCGGCGGGTCGGCGAGCGCGCCCAGCTCCTCCAGAGAGGCCTGCTTGTGCTCCATGCGGAGCCGGCCGGCCGCGGCGAGGTGCTCGGGCACCTCCTCGCCGAGGATCTCCAGGGCGCGCTGCACACGGGCCCCGGCGGCGACCGCGGCGCGGGCCGAGCGGCGCAGGTTGGCGTCGTCGAAGTTGGCCAGGCGGTTGGCGGTGGCGCGGACCTCGCGCCGCATCCGCCGCTCCTCCCAGGCGAGCACCGACTCGTGCGCGCCGAGCCGGGTGAGCAGGGCGCCGATCGCGTCGCCGTCGCGGACGACGACCCGGTCCACGCCCCGCACCTCACGGGCCTTCGCCCCGATGGAGAGCCGACGGGCCGCGCCGACCAGGGCGAGCGCGGCCTCCGGACCCGGGCACGTCACCTCCAGGGAGGAGGAGCGGCCGGGCTCGGTCAGCGAGCCGTGCGCGAGGAACGCCCCGCGCCAGGCCGCCTCGGCGTCACAGGTGGCCCCGGAGACCACCTGCGGGGGAAGGCCCCGGATGGGACGGCCGCGGCCGTCCACCAGACCCGTCTGCCGGGCGAGCTGATCGCCACCCGCCACCACCCGCACCACGAAGCGCGAGCCGCGCCGCAGCCCGCCGGGAGCCATCACGATCAGCTCGGAGCTGTGCCCGAAGATCTCCAGGATGTCCCGCTTGAGGCGGCGGGCCGCCATCGCGGTGTCCAGCTCCGCCTCGATCACGATGCGGCCGCTCACCAGGTGCAGCCCGCCCGCGAACCGCAGGATCGACGAGACCTCTGCCTTCCTGCAGCAGGTCCGGGTGACGGGAAGCCGGGAGATCTCGTCCTTCACCGCTGCCGTCATCGCCATGGGCCGATCCTTCCATGCATCCGAAAAATACGGTCGTACGCGGCGGCCAACAGCTCCGGGTCATGCTTCGCGGAGCCGTCGGGCCCGGCCACCGGCGCCAGCTCGACCGCGGCGCCGAGCCGCTTGGCGGCATCGGCGAGGGACTCACGATCGGGCACGGCGGCCTCGTCGGCCAGCACCACGTCCAGGGCGAGTTTAGGGGCGTGTCGTCCCAAAACCTCCAAATGACGCTGCGGGGAGAAGCCCTCGGTTTCTCCGGGCTGCGGCGCGAGGTTCAGCGAGAGCACCTTCCGGGCCTTCGTCTCGGCCAGGGCGTCGAGGAGCTCGGGCACCAGGAGGTGCGGGATCACCGAGGAGAACCAGGAGCCGGGGCCGAGCACCACCCAGTCCGCGTCCAGGACCGCCGCGACGGCCTCGGGCACGGCCGGCGGGTCGTGCGGCACGAGGTGCACGGACTGCACCTCGCCCGGGGTGAGCGCCACGGTCGCCTGGCCGCACACGGTGTCCACGTCGTCCGGACGCTCCGGGTCGTGGCCCCTGACCAGGGCCTGGAGCTCCAGGGGCACGGCGGACATGGGCAGCACCCTGCCCTGGGCGCCGAGCAGCCGGCCGACCAGGTCGAGGGCCTGGACGGGGTCGCCGAGCTGCTCCCAGAGGGCGACGATCAGCAGGTTGCCGACGGCGTGGCCGTTGATCTCGCCCTTGGACTGGAAGCGGTGCTGGATCACCCGCGCCCAGGTCTGGCCCCAGTCGTCGTCGCCGCAGAGCGCGGCGAGCGCCTTGCGCAGGTCGCCCGGGGGCAGCACGCCGAGCTCCTCCCGGAGCCGGCCGCTGGAGCCCCCGTCGTCGGCGACGGTGACGACGGCGGTGAGGTCGCCGGTGATCCGGCGGAGCGCGGCGAGCGACGCCGACAGGCCCATGCCGCCGCCCAGCGCGACCACCTTGGGCTGGGCGCCGCGCCTGCGGAGCGTACGCCGCACCGTGAGGGTGGAGGTACGCCGACGGTACGGCTTCACTCGCGCCCCATGTCCCGGTGGACGACGACGGTCTCGACCCCTTCGGAGGCGAGGCGGGCGGCGAGACGCTCGGCGGTGGCCACGGAGCGGTGCTTGCCGCCCGTGCAGCCCACCGCGATGGTCACGTACCGCTTGCCCTCGCGGCGGTAGCCCGCGGCGATCAGCTGGAGGAGCTCGGTGTAGCGGTCGAGGAACTCCTTGGCGCCGGGCTGGTTGTAGACGTAGTTCGACACCTCCTCGTTGAGGCCGGTGAAGGGGCGCAGCTCGGGGACCCAGTGCGGGTTCGGCAGGAAGCGCATGTCGACGACGAGGTCGGCGTCGACCGGCAGGCCGTACTTGAAGCCGAAGGACATCACGGTGGCCCGGAGCTCGGGCTCCTCGTCCCCGGCGAACTGGGCGTCCATCTTGGCGCGCAGCTCGTGGACGTTGAGGCTGGAGGTGTCGATCACCAGGTCGGCGTCGCCGCGCAGCTCGCGCAGCAGGTCGCGCTCGGCGGCGATGCCGTCGGTGATGCGGCCGTCGCCCTGGAGGGGGTGCGGCCTGCGGACCGACTCGAAGCGCCGGACGAGGGCCTCGTCGGAGGACTCCAGGAAGACGATCCGGCGGGTGACCTGCTTGGCGTCCAGGTCGGCGAGGGACTCCCTGAGGTTGTCGAAGAACTGCCGACCGCGGACGTCCACGACGACCGCGATCCGGGCGACATTGCCCTGGGAGCGGGCGCCGAGCTCCACCATGGTGGGGATCAGCGCGGGCGGCAGGTTGTCCACGACGAACCAGCCGAGGTCCTCCAGACACTTCGCCGCGGTGGACCGGCCGGCTCCGGACATGCCGGAGATGATCACCAGCTCGGGAATGGCCGCCTCGGCGCCGTTGTCGCCGGGGGTCTCCTTCGTGCCCGTACTCACGTGTCCTGCTCCGTCTTCTCGGTCGTGCTCGTCGTGCTCGTCGTGCGTGTGGCGCTCGCTCATGCGGTGGTGCCCCCGTCGTCTTCCATGATCTCTCCTGTGGCCGTGTTCACGGCGGGTGCGGCGGGGGCCGCCCGGGCCAGGGCCACGGCGACCGCCTCCGCGGTCTTCCGGCCGAAGCCGGGGACCTCACAGATCTGCTCGATTGTCGCCTGCTTCAGCCGCTTCACCGAGCCGAAATGCTTGATCAAGGCCTGTTTGCGCGACTCCCCGAGGCCGGGGACGCCGTCCAGCGGGCTGCTCCGGATGCGTTTCGTCCGCTTGGAGCGCTGATAGCGGATGGCGAAGTCGTGAGCCGTGTCACGTACCCGCTGGAGCAGATAGAGCCCCTCGCTGGAGCGGGGCAGCACCACAGGGTCGTCGTCGCCGGGCAGCCAGACCTCCTCCAGGCGCTTGGCGAGGCCGCAGACCGCGACGTCGTCGATGCCGAGCTCGTCGAGGGCGCGGCGGGCCGCCGCGACCTGCGGCTGCCCGCCGTCGACGACGACGAGCTGCGGCGGGTAGGCGAAGCGCTTGGGCCGCCCGTCGTCCTCCGCGTCCTCCGCCGGGACCTCACCGTCGCCGGCCGGTCCCCACTCCCCCGTGCGGTCCTTCTCGGCGAGGTAGCGCTTGAAGCGGCGGCTGATCACCTCGTGCATGGACCGGACGTCGTCCTGGCCCTCGAAGCCCTTGATCTGGAAGCGGCGGTACTCGCTCTTGCGGGGCAGCCCGTCCTCGAAGACCACCATCGAGGCGACGACGTCCTCGCCCTGGAGGTGCGAGATGTCGAAGCACTCGATCCGCAGCGGCGCCGAGTCCAGGTCCAGGGCCTCGGCGATCTCCTCCAGGGCCCGCGAGCGGGTGGTCAGATCGCTGGCCCGCTTGGTCTTGTGCAGCACGAGCGCCTGCTGCGCGTTGCGCGCGACGGTCTCCATCAGGTCCTTCTTGTCGCCGCGCTGCGGGACGCGCAGCGAGACGAGGGAGCCGCGGCGGCCGGAGAGCCAGGCGGAGACGGAGTCCGTGTCCTCGGGCAGCGCCGGGACCAGGACCTCCTTGGGGACCGCGTCGCCGCTCTCCTCGCCGTAGAGCTGCTGGAGCGCGTGCTCCACGAGCCCCGCCGTGTCGACGGCCTCGACCTTGTCCGTGACCCAGCCGCGCTGGCCCCGGACGCGCCCGCCGCGCACGTGGAAGATCTGGACGGCGGCCTCCAGCTCGTCCTCGGCGAGGGCGATCAGGTCGGCGTCGGTGGCGTCGGCGAGGACGACCGCGTTCTTCTCCATGGCCCGGCGCAGGGCCTCTATGTCGTCGCGGAGCCGGGCGGCCTTCTCGTACTCCATGTCCTCGGCTGCGATCATCATCTGCTTCTCGAGCCGACGGATGTACGTGCCGGTGCGGCCGGCCATGAAGTCGCCGAAGTCCTCCGCCAGTTCGCGGTGCTCCTCGGGCGTGACCCGGCCGACGCAGGGCGCCGAGCACTTGCCGATGTAGCCGAGGAGGCAGGGCCGTCCCGCCGAGGCGGCGTTCCGGAAGACGCCCGCGGAGCATGTCCGCACCGGGAAGACCCGCAGCATCAGGTCGACGGTCTCGCGGATCGCCCACGCGTGCGCGTACGGCCCGAAGTAGCGCACGCCCTTCTTCTTGTGGCCGCGCATGACCTGGACGCGGGGGAACTCCTCGTTCATGGTGACCGCGAGGTACGGGTAGCTCTTGTCGTCCCGGTACTTGACGTTGAACCGGGGGTCGTACTCCTTGATCCAGGAGTACTCCAGCTGCAGCGCCTCGACCTCGGTGGACACCACGGTCCACTCCACCGACGCGGCCGTCGTCACCATGGTGGCCGTGCGCGGGTGCAGGCTCGCGAGCGGCTGGAAGTAGTTCGCCAGCCGCTGACGCAGGGACTTCGCCTTCCCCACGTAGATCACCCGGCGGTGCTCGTCGCGGAACTTGTAGACCCCCGGGGAGTCGGGGATCTGCCCCGGCCTGGGGCGGTAGCTGGAGGGGTCTGCCATGCTCACCACCCTACTGGCGGGGACCGACACTCCGGCCTCGCGCGCTCGTTGGCGAGACATGGCGAATCAGGTGGCGGGACGGCTGGCGGACCGGGTGTGCGTGATCACGGGCGCGGCGAGCGGAATCGGGCGGGCGACGGCGGAGCGCTTCCTCCGCGAGGGGGCCCGTGTGGTGGCCGCGGACCTCGACGAGGAACGGCTCGCGAGTCTCGACGGGGTCGTCCCCGTGGTCGGCGACGTCTCCCGCGAGGAGGACGCCCGGCGGATGATCACCACGGCGGTGGACCGCTTCGGCCGGCTGGACGTCCTGGTGGCGAACGCGGGCGTGATCCCGCTGCTCTCCGTCACCGAGGCGGAGCCCGCGGATTTCGACCGGGTGATGGCCGTCGACGGCCGCGGCATGTTCCTGACCTGCAAGTACGCGATCGAGGCCATGCTCGTCTCGGGCGGAGGGGCCATCGTGTGCACCTCGTCCATCTCGGGCGTGGCCGGCCAGGCACGGCAGGCGGTCTACGGCCCGGCGAAGTTCGTGGCCACCGGGCTGACGAAGCACCTGGCGGTGGAGTGGGCGGAGCACGGCATCCGTGTCAACGCGGTCGCCCCCGGCACCATCGAGACCGAACGCGTCGCCGCCGCGCGCGTGGAGCCGGGCGGCCCGGAGTACCTCACGGAGATCGTCCGGGCCCACCCGATGGGCCGCTTCGGCACGCCGGAGGAGGTGGCGGCGGCGATCCTGTTCCTGGCGTCGGAGGAGGCGTCGTTCGTGACCGGCGCGATCCTCCCGGTGGACGGCGGCTACCTGGCCCGCTGACGCCGCGACCCTTGCGGGCCCGCGCCGTGTGGGCCCGCGCCCGCCTCCGTGTGGGCCCGCGCCCGCCGCCGTGTGGGCAATCGTCCTGCGGGGCGGGACGGGTGGGCCCACGGGACGGCGCCCTCCAGCGGCGCCTCCGCGTTCCGCGCCTGGACCCGCACCACCAGCGTGCTGCACCCGTGGTGCGGGTCGGGGCGCGGGAGCCTCTGGCGCCGGCAAGGGCGCCGTTCCGTTGTGCCCACCCGTTCCGCCCCGGCGGAACGATTGCCCACAACGGGCGGGCTCGGCTCAGGCCGCTCGCGTCGCGCGGCGGCGCCGTATCGTCGCCGTCGCCGCCAGGGCGAGCGCCAGACCGACACCGGCGCCCGCCGCCACCGTCCCACCAGGCCCTTCCTCGACCGCGGGCGCGGGCACGGACGCGGCGTCGTAACCCCCCGCCGCCCCCTTCCGCGCATAGGCCGAGCCCGGCAGCTTGTCGCCGTACGCGCGGGCGACCCGCTCCCGGTAGGCCGTGAGGCTCGTCCCGTCGCGGCCGACGGCCCGTACCGCGTCCTCGTCCAGCGGCAGCACCTTCGCCCCCTTCTGGACGTACCACGCGTCGATCTGCGGCTCGCGGAAGACCAGGCCGCCGCGGCCCAGCTCCGCGTAACGGATCTCGTCGTCGCCGGTGGCGATGTTCACCACCTGCCAGCCGCCCGCCTGCTTCACCGTCCAGAGCGAGGCCTTCTGGCCGTCCGAGGCGACGGCCAGGCTCGCGCGGAACTCGACGCGGGCGACCGGCGCCCCGGGCTTCCCGGCGACGAAGTCCGGGGAGAGGACCCGCACCGGGACGGAGGCGCCCTCGACGCGCGGCGCGGCCGCCGTGCGGGCGAGGGCCCCGTCGCGGGCGAAGAACCGGGACAGGGTGTCCAGGGTCTGCGGCGCGGAGACGGCCTGTTCGGGGGTCGGCGCGGGCGGGAGGCCTCCGGCGGCGGCGGCCGGGAGCGCCCCGAGGGCGACGAGCGCGACGGTGGTGAGGAGGCCGGCGGCCGCGGCACGTGCGCGTGCGTTCATCGTCGTCACGCCCCGATCCGGTAGAGCGAGTGGGTCCAGGAGAACGAGCTGTTGTCGACGTACCAGGCGTGCGAGGCCCAGTTGTAGCGGTCGCTGGAGGGCCAGGGGTCGCCCCAGTAGACCCAGCTGTTCGCGTCGTCGTAGCCGTGGACGACGTGCATGTGACCGCCGCCGCTTGCCCACTGGATGCGGGTCTCGATCGGCCGGTCGGCGTTGATCTCGGTCTGGACGGTCGAGTAGCGCAGCCATCCGGTGACGTAGGAGCCGGGGTTGATGCCGGCCCAGCTCAGTCCGGTCTGGACGTTGCCGAGGGTGGCCTGGTTGTTGGGGCAGTCGTAGCCCTGCTGGCGGTTGAAGGCGGCGTTGCAGAACTGGTTCTGGCTGTAGTTCCGGCCGTACCAGGTGGCGATGGTGTTGCCGCTCGCCGCCCAGCACCAGTTGGTCTTCTGCTGGGCCTGCATGGTGATGTTCAGCCGCTTGGAGGCGAGGGCGGCGACGTCCTCGCCGGCGGGTGCGGCGGAGGCCGAGGTGGTGGGGACGAGAAAGAGGGCGGCTGCGGCGAGTGCCGCGAGGTTCAGCTTTCTTCTGCGCATCGCGTTCCTCCCGGGGCGGGGGTGTGGGGATGTGGGGAGTCGGAGGAGCGCGTCCGGACGCTGGTCAGGAGCATCTGCCGTTGTCCTGACCGGGTCAACACGCTTCAATGCGGGGTGACATCGGACTGTGAACGGTGTGACCCGGGTGTGAACGGACGCCCCCGGTCCACCTGCCCGCCCACCCCACGCGGCGCCGCGGTCCGCTCCCCCACCGTGAACGTTCACTGAGGAGTCCTCGTGAGCCACACCGAGGCCGATCTCGTGCAGCTGCTGCACACCGGTCCCTTCCATCTGGCGCTGCGCACCGCGCTGGCCGTGCGCGGGCTGCCGCTCCAGCGGGTCCAGCACCACCTCGCGCACCGGGGCGTCAGGGTCGGGGTGACGAGTCTGAGCTACTGGCAGCAGGGCGCCCGCCGCCCGCAGCGGCCGGAGTCGCTGAAGGCCGTCCGCGCCCTGGAGGAGGTGCTGCAACTGCCGGTGAACTCGCTGCTGCGGCTCCTGACGGAGGACGCGGCCGCCCGCTCCGAGGTGGAGCGCCCGGCGGCCCGCTCGTACCGCTCACTGGTGGAGGCCTCGGGCTCGGTCGAGGAGCTGCTCGCGGAGCTCGAGTCACCGGCGGACGGCGGGCTGCACACGGTGGGGCACCAGGAGCGGGTACGGATCGGTGCGGGGCGCGAGCTGGTGGGACGGGAGTCGCAGCACGTGGTGCGGGCGCACCGGGACGGCGTGGACCGCTATCTCGCCATCCATCACGGGGACCCCGGCTGCGACCCGTCCCGGGTGGTGGTGCGGGCGGTGGAGAACTGCCGGACCGGGCGGGTGCGGTGGCACGCCGGGACGGGCGTGCTGATCGCGGAGCTGCTCTTCGACGCACGGCTGCGGGCCGGGGACACGTACCTGTTCTCGTACGGCTTCGAGGACGGCACGGCGGGTCCGAGCGGGGAGTACGTGCGCGGTTTCAGCTTCGCGGGCGGGCAGTACGTGCTCCAGGTCCGCTTCGACGAGGCGGCCCTTCCGGTGCGGTGCCGGAGGTTCGCGCAGGCCACGACGGGGGCGCCGCGCGGCGGCCGTGCGGAGCTGACCCTGAGTGGCCGGCACCGCACGGTGCACGTCGTGGAGCAGGGAGTGCGCCCGGGGATCCTGGGGGTCGACTGGGACTGGGAGTGAGGCCTCGGGAACCTCGGCCCCCGAGCCCCCGAGGCCTCAGGCCTCGGGCCTCGGGCCCTCAGGCCTCAGGCCCGGCCACCAGCCGGCCGCCCTCGACGCGGATCGGGACCTCGGGCAGCGGGACGGTGGCGGGGCCGCGGAGCGCCTTGCCGGTCGTCACGTCGAAGCGGCTGCCGTGGCAGGGGCAGTTGCCCTCGTTCTCCTCGACCTTGTCGAGCACGCAGCCGGCGTGGGTGCACTGGGCGCTGAAGGCCTTGTACTGGCCCTTGGCCGGGCAGCTCACGACGACCCGCTGCTCGCGGTAGAGCTTGGAACCGCCGACCGGCACCTCGTCGGGGGCGCCGAGCGGGACCGGAGCGGTCGGGGTCGGGACCTGGGCGTGGCCGAGCTTGGACTCGGTGGAGCAGGCGGCGACTCCCAGCCCGGCGGCTCCGGCGAGGGCCGCGCCTTTCAGTACGGTGCGGCGGCTGGACTGGCCGGACATGAGCGCTCCACGGTGAGATCGGGGACAAGACACCCAGGGGTGACCGAAACGACGATACCGGCGGGCTCTCCCGGGCCGTCGGCCGGGCCTGACCCGGGAGGCGGGGCCCCGTGTGGGGCCCCGCCTCCGTGTCAGGCCTTGCGGGCCCGGGCCGTCGTCTTCTTGGCGGCGGCCTTGCCGGCGGCGGCCTTTCCGGCCGTGGCCGCGGCCTTGCTCGCGGTCTTGGTCGCGGTCTTCTTGGCGGGGGCCTTCTTCGCCGCCGCGGCCGTCGCCGTCTTCTTCGCCGCCGTCTTCTTCGCGCCGCGGGCCGCCGGGATCGTCGCGCCGGCGTCGCTGATCCGGTCGGCGCCGAGAATCTCGCGGAGGAACTTGCCGGTGTGGCTCTCGGGGACCGAGGCGACCTCTTCCGGCGTGCCCTCGGCGATCACCAGACCGCCGCCGCTGCCGCCCTCGGGACCCATGTCGATGACCCAGTCCGCGGTCTTGATGACATCGAGGTTGTGCTCGATGACGATCACCGAGTTGCCCTTGTCGACCAGGTTGGACAGGACCTTGATCAGCTTCGAGATGTCCTCGAAGTGGAGACCCGTGGTCGGCTCGTCGAGGACGTAGACCGTGCGGCCCGTCGAGCGCTTCTGGAGCTCGGAGGCGAGCTTCACGCGCTGGGCCTCGCCGCCGGAGAGCGTCGGGGCCGACTGGCCGAGGCGGACGTAGCCGAGTCCGACCTCGTTGAGCGTGCGCAGGTGGCGGGCGATGGTCGGGACGGCCTCGAAGAAGTCGAGGGCCTCCTCGATCGGCATGTTCAGGACTTCGGCGATGGACTTGCCCTTGTAGTGGACCTCCAGGGTCTCCCGGTTGTACCGGTCGCCGTGGCAGACCTCGCACGGGACGTAGACGTCCGGGAGGAAGTTCATCTCGATCTTGATCGTGCCGTCGCCGGAGCAGTTCTCGCAGCGACCGCCCTTGACGTTGAAGGAGAAGCGGCCGGGCAGGTAGCCCCGGACCTTGGCCTCCATCGTCTCGGCGAAGAGCTTGCGGACGTGGTCGAAGACGCCGGTGTACGTCGCCGGGTTCGACCGCGGGGTGCGGCCGATCGGGGACTGGTCGACGTGCACGACCTTGTCGACGAGCTCGTCGCCGTCCACGCGCGTGTGCCGTCCGGGCACCGACTTGGCGCCGTTCAGCTCGCGCGCCAGGTGGGTGTAGAGGATGTCGTTGACCAGGGTCGACTTGCCGGAGCCGGAGACTCCGGTGACGGCGGTGAGGACGCCCAGCGGGAAGGAGACGTCGATGTCCCGCAGGTTGTTCTCGCGGGCCCCGTGCACGGTGAGCCGGCGTCCGGGGTCCATCGGGCGGCGGATGTCCGGGGTGGCGATCGCCCGGCGGCCGGACAGGTACTGCCCGGTCATCGACTCCTCGTTGGCGAGGAGCTCCTTCAGGGAGCCGGAGTGGACGACCTTGCCGCCGTGCTCGCCGGCGCCGGGGCCGATGTCGACGACCCAGTCGGCGACCTTGATGGTGTCCTCGTCGTGCTCGACGACGATGAGCGTGTTGCCCATGTCCCGGAGCCGGACCAGGGTCTCGATGAGCCGGTGGTTGTCGCGCTGGTGGAGGCCGATGGACGGCTCGTCGAGCACGTAGAGCACGCCGACCAGGCCGGAGCCGATCTGGGTGGCCAGCCGGATGCGCTGGGCCTCTCCGCCGGAGAGCGTGCCCGCCGCCCGGTTGAGCGAGAGGTAGTCGAGGCCGACGTCGACGAGGAAGCGCAGCCGCTCGTTGACCTCCTTGAGGACCCGCTCGGCGATCTTCTTGTCGCGGGCGTTGAGCGTGAGCCGGGAGAGGAACTCGGCACAGTCGCTGATGGACATCGCGGAGACCTCGGCGATGGACCGGTCCATCACCGTGACCGCGAGGACGATCGGCTTGAGGCGGCTGCCCTCGCAGGTGGGGCAGGGCACCTCGCGCATGTAGCCCTCGAAGCGCTCGCGGCTGGAGTCGCTCTCGGCCTCGGTGTGGCGCCGCTTGACGAAGGAGACGGCGCCCTCGAAGGCCGGGGTGGTGTACGCCCGCTCGCGCCCGTACCGGTTGCGGTAGCGGACCTCGACCTGGGTCTTGTGGCCGTGCATCAGGGCCTTCTTGGCGCGCTGCGGCAGACCGGCGTACGGGATGTCCGTGCGGAAGCCGAGGGCCTGGGAGAGCCCGCCGATGAGCCGGCCGAAGTACTCCTTGGTGTGCCCGTGCGACCAGGGGTGGATGGCGCCCTCGTCGAGGGACTTCTCCTCGTCGGGGACGATCAGCTCCGGGTCGACCTCCATGCGGGTGCCGATGCCGGTGCAGTCGGGGCAGGCGCCGAAGGGCGAGTTGAAGGAGAAGGAGCGCGGCTCCAGCTCCTCGAAGGACAGGTCGTCGTAGGGGCAGTAGAGGTGCTCCGAGTACATCCGCTCGCGCTCGGGGTCGTCCTCGGCGAGGTCGACGAAGTCGAGCACGACCATGCCGCCGGAGAGTCCGAGCGCGGTCTCGACGGAGTCGGTGAGCCGGCGCTTGGCGCTGTCCTTCACGGTGAGGCGGTCGACGACCACCTCGATCGTGTGCTTCTCCTGCTTCTTCAGCGTCGGCGGCTCGCTGAGCTGGATGGTCTGCCCGTCGACCCGGGCGCGGCTGTAGCCCTTGGTCTGGAGGTCGGCGAAGAGGTCGACGAACTCGCCCTTCCGTTCGCGCACGAGCGGGGAGAGCACCTGGAAGCGGCTGCCCTCGGGGAGCTCCAGGACCTTGTCGACGATGGCCTGCGGCGACTGGCGGGAGATCGGGCGGCGGCACTCGGGACAGTGCGGCTTGCCGATGCGCGCGAAGAGCAGGCGGAGGTAGTCGTAGACCTCCGTGATGGTGCCGACCGTCGAGCGCGGGTTGCGCGAGGTCGACTTCTGGTCGATGGAGACGGCGGGCGAGAGACCTTCGATGAAGTCGACGTCCGGCTTGTCCATCTGGCCGAGGAACTGCCGGGCGTACGAGGAGAGCGACTCGACGTACCGGCGCTGCCCCTCGGCGAAGATCGTGTCGAACGCGAGGGAGGACTTGCCCGACCCCGAGAGCCCGGTGAAGACGATGAGGGAGTCACGCGGGAGGTCGAGCGAGACGTTCTTGAGGTTGTGCTCGCGAGCGCCACGGACGATGAGACGGTCGGCCACGCCGGTCCGCACCTTTCTTGAGAGAGCGGATGTGCCTGACACACCCAACAACCAAGGATGCCGGATGCTTCCGTCGAGCCTATAGCACGCACATTCGATTTCCGGCCGTCCCGAGACCGCTTCACCCGAACGAGTGGCGGCGCGGGGCGTCCGCTCCCCCGCCGACCTGGCCGGACCGGTACGGCACCCCCTAGGGTCGGCGCCATGATCGACCACGAACTCGACCTTGCCTCCGTACGCGAAGCGACCGACCGGCTGATCGCCGACGCCGCCTCCTGGGACAACGCCTCGGCGGCCGAGCCGTCACGGCTTCCGGGCTGGACCCGCGGCCATGTCCTCGCCCACGTGGCCCGTAACGCCGACGCCCTGGTGAACGTCCTCCAGGGCCGCCCCATGTACGCCGACGCCGCGACCCGCGACGCCGACATCGAGCGCGACTCCGCCCGCCCGCTCGACGTCCACCTCGCCGACCTGCGCGAGAGCGCCGACCGCTTCCAGGCCGTGGGCGCGGAGCCCGCCGACTGGAACCGCACCGTCGAGCTCCGCAACGGGGTCGTCGACAGCGCCTCCCGCATCCCCTTCCGCCGCTGGGTGGAGGTGGCCCTGCACCACGTCGACCTGGGCGTCGGCTACGAGCTGGAGGACCTTCCCGAGGAGTTCGTCCAGCGCGAGATCGACTTCCTGACCGAGCGCTTCAAGGGCCTGGAGAGCGTCCCGGCGACGGTCCTGTGGGCGGCCGACGGGCGGGGCTGGACGACCGGCGGCACCTCGGGCGGCGTCGCCGTCATGGGACCGGCCACCGAGATGCTCGGCTGGCTCGCCGGACGCCGCGACGGCTCGGCCCTCACCACCAAGGGCGGCCCCCTGCCGGAACTCCCCCCGCTGTAGCCGCCACTGTCACCCTCCAGGGCTAGGCTGAGGCCATGACGTACAGCGGAGTGGTGAAGGTCGGCGGTCCGGCGGACGTGCACGAGCTGACGGACCTGATGATCTCGAAGGTCGCGGTCGGCCCGATGGACAACAACGCGTATCTGCTGCGCTGCCGGGCGACCGGCGAGCAGCTGCTGATCGACGCGGCCAACGAGCCCGCGACGCTGCTCACGCTGATCGGTGACGACGGCATCACCGCCGTCGTCACCACCCACCGCCACGGCGACCACTGGCAGGCCCTGGAGGAGGTCGTCGCCGCGACCGGCGCCAGGACCTACGCGGGCGCGTACGACGCGGAGGGCATCCCGGTCCCGACCGACGTGCCCGTCGAGGACGGGGACACGATCCGGGTGGGCCGGGTCGAGCTGACCGCGCGCCGCCTGGTCGGGCACACCCCGGGCTCGATCGCCCTGGTCTACGACGACCCGCACGGCCACCCCCACGTCTTCACCGGCGACTGCCTCTTCCCCGGCGGCGTGGGCAACACCTGGAAGGACCCGGAGGCCTTCGCGAGCCTGATCCACGACGTGGAGACCAAGCTCTTCGGGGTCCTGCCCGACGAGTCCTGGATCTACCCCGGCCACGGCAAGGACACCACGCTCGGTGACGAGCGCCCGCACCTCGCGGAGTGGCGCGAGCGCGGCTGGTGACACCCGGCGCGCTCCCTCCGAGCTGCGCACCTCCGTACGCCCCCGTAACCCGGACGGCGGCGGGGTAGTTGGCGCCACATGCGCCAAAGTCACCCTCCGTCGCCGTCCCGGCCGCCCTCGTCCCCGGCTCCGTCGATGGGCCGGCTCGCCGCCGCCTCGCTCGTCGGCACCGCCATCGAGTTCTTCGACTTCTTCGTCTACGGGACGGCCGCCGCCCTCGTCCTGGGGCCGCTCTTCTTCCCGACCTTCTCGCCGCTCGCCGGGACCCTGGCCGCCTTCGGCACCTTCGCCGCCGGGTTCCTCGCCCGCCCGCTCGGGTCGGTCCTCTTCGGGCACGTCGGCGACCGGTACGGCCGGCGGCCGGTCCTCTTCGCCTCGCTGCTCCTGACCGGCTGCGCCACGGTCGCGGTCGGCTTCGTCCCCACGTACGCGACGCTCGGCATCGCCGCCCCGGCGCTGCTGCTGACCCTCCGCTTCCTCCAGGGTCTCGGGCTGGGCGGCGAGTGGGGCGGGGCGGTCCTCCTCACCGCCGAGCACGCACCCGAGAACCGGCGCGCGCTGTGGGCGAGCTTCCCGCAGATCGGCCCGTCGATCGGCTTCCTGCTGGCGAACGGCGTGATGCTGGCGCTCACCGCCGGGCTGAGCGACGCGGAGTTCCGCTCCTGGGGCTGGCGGGTGCCGTTCTGGGCGGCGGGGCTGCTCGCGCTGGTCGGGCTGCTGCTGCGCTCCTCGCTGGCGGAGACCCCGCAGTTCGAGGAGCTGTCCGCGTCCGGGCGGCGTGCGGGCGCCCCGCTGGCCGAGGTCCTGCGCGACCACTGGCGGCTGGTGCTGCTGACGGCCGGGGCGCTCGCCGTCGGGTACGCCGTCTTCTACTCGGTCTCCACCTGGGCGCTGGCCTACGGCACCGAGCGGCTGGGGGTGAGCAGCAGCGTGATGCTGGCCTGCGTGATGGCGGCGGTGGCGGTCATGGGCGCCGTCACCCCGTTCGTGGCCCTGCTCGGCGACCGCTGGGGCCGCCGGCCGCTCTGTCTGGCGGGGTGTGCGGCCTCCGCGCTGTGGATGTTCCCGATGGTGGCCCTGCTGCACACCGCCCGGCCGCCGCTGATGTACCTCGGGTTCCTGGGCTCGCTGCTGGCCTTCATCACGATGTTCGCGGTGATCGCCGCGTACCTCCCGGAGCTGTACGAGCCCCGCGTCCGCTGCACCGGCGCGGCCGTCGGCTACAACCTGGGCGGCGTCCTGGGCGGCGCGCTGACGCCCATCGTCGCCACGACCCTCTCCGAGGGCGGCTCCGGCCCGCCCTGGGGCGTCGCGGCCTATCTCACCCTGGTCGCCCTGGTGAGCCTCGGCTGCTTCGCCCTCCTCCCCGAGACCCTCCCGGGCCGCGCCGAACGGCCGGCGCCGGAGCCCGCGGCCGTCTGAGCGCCGGCGCCCACACGGCGACGGCCGACCGGGGTGGACCCGGTCGGCCGTCGGTGTGCGAGGAGGGCGTCAGGCCTCGACGCTGTCCTTCGGGGTGTCCTCGGGGGCGGCCGGGATCTCGGCGGCCTCCGCGGCCTCCCGCTGTGCCTGCTTCTTGGAGGCGATCAGGCTGGTGATGGTCGTGATGACCAGGACACCGCCGATGAACGCCAGCGAGAACGGGATGGTGATCTCCGGGACGTGCACCCCGGACTCGTGCAGGGCGTGCAGCACGAGCTTCACGCCGATGAAGCCGAGGATCACCGACAGGCCGTAGCTGAGGTGGACCAGCTTCTTGAGCAGGCCGCCGATCAGGAAGTACAGCTGCCGCAGACCCATGAGGGCGAAGGCGTTGGCGGTGAAGACGATGTACGGGTCCTGGGTGAGGCCGAAGATCGCCGGGATGGAGTCGAGGGCGAAGAGGATGTCGGTGGTGCCGATGGCGAGCATGACGACCATCAGCGGCGTCAGCACCCGCTTGCCGTTGTTGACGATGAAGAGCTTGGTGCCGTGGTAGCGGTCGGCGACGCCGAACTTCTTCTCGACGGTCTTGAGGAGACGGTTCTCCTCCCAGTCCTCCTCGTCCTCGTCCGCGCGCGCCTCCTGGATCAGCTTCCAGGCGGTGTAGATCAGGAACGCGCCGAAGAGGTAGAACACCCAGGAGAAGCTCGCGATGATCGCGGCACCCGCGGCGATGAAGATCGTGCGGAGCACCAGGGCGATCACCACACCCACGAGCAGGACGCGCTGCTGGAGGTGGGAGGGGACCGCGAACTTCGCCATGATCAGGACGAAGACGAAGAGGTTGTCGACGCTGAGCGACTTCTCGGTGACGTAGCCCGCGAAGAACTCCCCGGACGCCTGGCTGTTGCCGAAGACCAGCAGGCCGAGCCCGAAGAGCACGGCGAGCACGATCCAGACGACCGTCCAGATTCCGGCTTCCTTGACCGACACGTCATGGGGCTTGCGCCCGATGAAGAAGTCGGCACCGATCAGGGCAGCGAGACCAAGAATGGTCACTACCCACAGGGTCATTGAAACGTCCACTGCGCCTCCGGCGTCGTACGGCTACTGATCAGCGTCGTCGCTGCCGGAGGTCTCTTCCACCCGGGCGGCGGACGGGCCGCCGGGCCGACGCCCCGGGATCGGATCGATGATGATCCGTCCGTATTGACGGGTACGCCGCGCAATGGGGAGTACTCCCCTCCGCACCAAGAAGACTACCCGAAAGACCAAGAGAAGGTAAAGAGAAGGGTAAAGAGCCACCAAAAGGCCAGGTCAGAGCTGCTTTCCATGGCGAGCGGCCGCCACCTGGGTGAGGACCTGACGGAGGATCACACTGCCCGGCGGCAGGAGCGGAGGCTCGTACGACCAGGCATGGCCGACCCACGGATCGGCCAGGTGGTCGTCGGGCACGGGGGTGAGCCGCAGCAGCGACCGCCACAGCGGGTCGAGCAACGGCCCGTACGCGGCCGCGTCCTCCCGGGCCGCGACCATCAGCAGATGGACGCCGACCGAGGGGCCCTCGTCGGCGAGGTAGCGGAGCCGGGTGACCGCCCGGTCGTCGAAGCCGTGCGGGAAGTCGTGCACGATCAGCAGCTGCCGGGCCGCGTCGAGGCCCGGCGGCAGCGCGTCGGCCGCACCGCCCCGCAAGGCCATCTGAAGCAGGTCGACCCGCTCCGTGAGCTGTTCCAGGACCGCCGAGACACCGGCCGCGCCCCGGGCGGGCGGTGCGGCCGCCCCCGTCTCCACGAGCGGCGCGAGGGCCGCGGCACCGGCGCCCGCCGGGTCGACGACGTGGACGGTGAACCCGCCGGCCGGATGCGCCGCGAGGAGCCGCGCCGCGTGCGCGACCGCGCAGTCCAGGGCGAGCCGCCGCAGCTCGACCTCGTCGAGGAGCCCGGCCGCCTCGGAGTGGCCGCGGCCGGAGTCCACCCACAGACCGCGCTCCAGCGGCAGCCGGACGAGCATCGGGATCCGCAGGTCGGTGCGCTCGGGGAGGTGGAGGTCGCCGAGGCGGACGGCCATCGGCTCCTCGGCCGGGACGCGATAGGAGTGCCAGACGGGGTTGTCCCAGCGGGCGTAGGCCACGGGCAGGGCCGGCTCGACGACCTCGGACTCGGCGGCGAGCTGGGCGAGGTCCCGGTCCAGGACCTCCCGGGCGCGCTCCACGAGCTCGTCGTGCCGGGCACGGGCGGCGGCCCGAGCGGCGTCGTTCGCGCCGTCTGCCCGGGCACGGTAGTCGGTGAGCGTCTCGTCGAGCTCCCGGTCGAGCCGGGACTCCGCGAAGTCGCAGGCGCTGCGATAGGCGGCGGCGGTACGGGCCAGGTCCTCGAACATGCCCCACACCTGGTTGTAGAGCCGCTCGTCCATGGACCAGCCCGAGGCGTCCCCGGCGACCGGCACGGGCGGCGCCTGCCGGGGCTCGGGAGCGGGGGCTGGGGCGGGGGCTGGGGCCGTCCGGCGCCGGGGGTGGGAGTAGTCGACGGGACCGCCGGTGCCGACGCCCGTCACGGGCGTGGGAGGCGGTGTCGCCGGCGCCGTGCGGGGTACGTGCTCGGGCTCGGGGACGCGGGACGGCACGGTGGACGAGGGGCCGACCTCCGGGGCGTCCGGGGCCTCCGGGGTCGCGGTCGCCAGGATCGCGGCGGCGAGATCCGCGGGGCGCTCCAGGCCCTGGTCGCCGAGCAGGGCGGCGAGCCCGCCCTCGTACCCCTGGCCCATGGCGCGGACCTTCCAGGCGCCCTGGCGGCGGTACAGCTCCAGGGCGACGACGGCGGACTCGCGGTCGAGGCCGGTGAGCGTGTAGCTGGCGATCTCGGTGTCGTCGGGGCCGGCGACGGCGACGAACGGGGCGGCGAGGGCCCCGAAGCGGTCGGCTCCGCCGGTCAGCGCCAGCAGCACCGAGACACGGTGGACGGCGCCGGGGACCGCGTCCAGATCGACGGCGAGGCGGTGGTCGGCGGCGGCCGGTCCGGGCACACCGACCCCGGGCAGGGCGGGTGCGCCGGGGTGGGCGATCCACTCGGCGCCCGCGACCCGGCCCTGTTCGTCACCGAGGGTGGCTCCGGCGAGGACGGGGTGACCGGCCGACACCCGGATCTCCAGTCGGGTCTCGGGCAGGGGGTGGTTCTGCCCCCGGACCAGCTCGGCCGTCATCGTCTCTGTCCCCTCGGTGTGTCCGGTCGGTGCTCGCCGGTGCGGATCATGCGGACAGCTCCCGGTGGCCTGCCGCCTCCGGGAGCTGTGGGTGTGCCGTGCCGGGCCCGTCTACAGGTGCGGCAGGATCGCGGGCATCAGGTCCTGGAAGGTGCGGCCGTTGGCCGGGTTGCCCAGGGCCGTCATCTGCCAGCCGGAGCCGACCCGGTGCACCTTCGCCATGATCTGCGCGGTGTAGTTGCCGCCGCCGTCGAGGGTGTAGCGCGCAAGCTCCTGCCCGTTCGTCTCGTCGACGATCCGGCAGAAGGCGTTCTGCACTTCCTGGAACGTCTGGCCGGTGAAGGAGTTCACCGTGAAGACGATCTGGTCGATGTGGACCGGCACCCGCTCCAGGTCCACGAGGATCGCCTCGTCGTCGCCGCCCTGGCCGGCGCCGCCCACCAGGTTGTCGCCGGTGTGCTTGACCGAGCCGTCGTCGCTGACCAGGTGACGGAAGAAGACCACGTCGACCGGCTGCTTCTCGGCGAAGAGGACGGCCGAGGCGTCCAGGTCGATCTCCCGGGTGCGCGAGCCGAAGAGACCACGGCGCGGCGCCGCCTGCCAGCCGAGGCCCATCCGCACCTGGGTGAGGCTGCCCCCGCCCTTCTTCTCCAGGCTGATGGCCTGACCCTTGGTCATGTTGACCGACACGCGTTGCCCCTCTCGTTAGCGTTCCCCGCGCCCGCTGTCCGGTGCGTGCGGTTGTCGAGCACCCTACGCAGCGGCACCGACACCGCGGAGACGCGGTCCGGTTTTGTGTCGGTCTTGCAACACACCGGACCGCCCGCGCGCCCTCTTCGGATCAGGCGAGTCCCGCCTCCTTCATCTGGCGCAACTCCTTCTTCAGCTCCCCCACTTCGTCGCGGAGCCGGGCCGCCACCTCGAACTGCAGGTCGGCCGCCGCGGCGCGCATCCGGTCGGTCATCTCCTCGATGATCGCGGCCAGTTCGGTGGCGGGCCTGGTGCCGAGCTCGACGGTCGATCCGGCCTTGCCGGCCTTGCCCCTGGCCGCGGGGCCGTGCGCGGCGAGCGAGGGCACGGGGGCCTTGGCACCCTTGCCCTCCTTGCCCTGCCGGTAGCCGGTGCCGAGCAGTTCCTCGGTGTCGATCTCCTCGCGCGCGATGGTCGCGACGATGTCGTTGATCTTCTTGCGGAGCGGCTGCGGGTCGATGCCGTGCTCCGTGTTGTACGCGATCTGCTTCTCGCGGCGCCGGTTGGTCTCGTCGATGGCCTGCTCCATCGCCGGGGTGATCCGGTCCGCGTACATGTGGACCTGGCCCGAGACGTTGCGCGCGGCGCGGCCGATGGTCTGGATGAGGGAGGTCCCGGAGCGCAGGAAGCCCTGCTTGTCTGCGTCGAGGATGGCGACGAGGGACACCTCGGGCAGGTCGAGGCCCTCCCGGAGGAGGTTGATGCCGACGAGGACGTCGTACTCCCCGGCGCGCAGCTCGCGCAGCAGCTCGATGCGGCGCAGGGTGTCGACGTCGCTGTGAAGGTAGCGCACCTGGATGCCGAGCTCCAGGAAGTAGTCGGTGAGGTCCTCGGCCATCTTCTTGGTGAGGGTGGTGACGAGGACCCGCTCGTCGCGCTCGGCGCGGAGCCGGATCTCGTGGACCAGGTCGTCGATCTGGCCCTCGGTGGGCTTGACGACGACCTCGGGGTCGACGAGTCCGGTGGGGCGGATGATCTGCTCGACGAAGCCGTCGCCGCGCGAGAGTTCGTACGTGCCGGGGGTCGCGGAGAGGTAGACGGTCTGGCCGATCCGCTCCTGGAACTCCTCCCACTTCAGCGGGCGGTTGTCGAGGGCGGAGGGGAGCCGGAAGCCGTGGTCGACCAGGGTCCGCTTGCGGGAGGCGTCGCCCTCGTACATGGCGCCGATCTGCGGCACGGTGACGTGCGACTCGTCGATGACGAGGAGGAAGTCCTCGGGGAAGTAGTCGAGGAGGGTGTTGGGCGCGGAGCCGGGCTCGCGGCCGTCGAAGTGCATCGAGTAGTTCTCGATGCCGGAGCAGGAGCCGATCTGCCGCATCATCTCGATGTCGTACGTGGTGCGCATGCGCAGGCGCTGGGACTCCAGGTGCTTGCCCTGCTTGTCGAGCTCGGCGAGGCGGCCCTCCAGCTCGCGCTCGATGTCGTTGACCGCGCGCTCCATGCGCTCGGGGCCCGCGACGTAGTGGCTGGCGGGGAAGACGTAGAGCTCGCGGTCCTCGCTGATGACCTCGCCGGTGAGCGGGTGGAGGGTGGAGAGGGCCTCGATCTCGTCGCCGAACATCTCGATGCGGACGGCGAGCTCCTCGTACACCGGGAAGATCTCGATGGTGTCGCCGCGCACGCGGAACGTGCCGCGGGTGAACGCGAGGTCGTTCCGCGTGTACTGGATGTCGACGAAGCGGCGCAGCAGCTGGTCGCGGTCGATCTCCTCGCCGACCTTGAGCGGGACCATCCGGTCCACGTACTCCTGGGGCGTGCCGAGGCCGTAGATGCAGGAGACGGAGGCGACCACGATGACGTCGCGGCGGGTGAGCAGGGAGTTCGTCGCGGAGTGGCGGAGCCGCTCCACCTCCTCGTTGATGGAGGAGTCCTTCTCGATGTACGTGTCCGACTGCGGCACGTACGCCTCGGGCTGGTAGTAGTCGTAGTACGAGACGAAGTACTCGACGGCGTTGTTCGGCAGGAGCTCGCGGAACTCGTTCGCCAGCTGGGCGGCCAGCGTCTTGTTCGGCGCCATCACCAGGGTGGGGCGCTGGAGCTTCTCGATCATCCACGCCGTGGTCGCCGACTTGCCGGTGCCGGTGGCGCCGAGGAGCACGACGTCCTTCTCGCCGGCGCGGATGCGCCGCTCGAGGTCGGCGATGGCGGTCGGCTGGTCGCCGCTGGGCTTGTACTCACTGACGACCTCGAAGGGCGCCACCGAACGTTCGATCTTGGAAACGGGCCGCATGCAACCACCGTACGACCCGGCACTGACACTCGGGCGGTGATCGGCTCACCGCCCGGTCGCCGGGTGTCCCGTCACCAGTCCTGGGAACGGTGTCCGCCGCGCGGGACGCTCCTGCGGGCGGTCCGGCCGGGGCCCCGGCCGGCGGGGCGGGCGCTCCAGTTGGCGGGCTCGCCGTAGGACGGGACATGGCGCGGGGCGGGCACGCCGGGCCGGTGCGGGGTCCGGGCGGCGGGCCGCTGCCAGTCCGGGTCGCCCATCACGAGCAGCGGGTCGAACATGACGACGACGGCGGCCAGGATCAGGAAGACCGCCGGGCCGATGAGCATGGGTAGGAGGAGCGAGGTGGCGGTGTCTCCGGTCCCGGTCCGGGCCTCGGCCCCGTGCAGGTGGACGCTGACGGCGGCCATGGCGGTGTAGTGCATACCACTGACGGCGACTCCCATCACCAGGCTCGCGCCGAGGCTGGCCAGAAATCCATGGACGGAGACGGCCGCCCAGAGGGCCGCGGTGGCGGCCACGACGGCGATGACCACGGAGAGGGCGACGGTGAGCGTGTCGTACTCGATCCGGCCCTGGAGGCGCATACCGGCCATGCCGAGGTAGTGCATGGTGGCGACGCCGAGGCCGGTGATCGTGCCGCCGGTGACCAGGGTGAGGGCGGTCGCGCCGCGGTAGCCGACGATGAAGATGCCGATGCCGACCATGAGGACGGCGACACCCAGGCTGGCGAAGGTGATGGGGCGGTCGTAGTTGATGGGCGCCTGCCGGACCGAGAAGCCCATCATGGCGATGAAGTGCATGGTCCAGATGCCGGTGCCGATCGAGGTGGCGCCGAGGGCGAGCCAGCCCGCCTTGAAGGTGTCGCGGTGGCGGAGCGATCTGGTGGTGCACCTCAGACCGAGGGCGCCGCCGAGGCAGGCCATGAGAAAGGCGGCCACCGGCGTGACGAGCCCGTAGCTGAATCCGTCGACCGTGCCCTGCATGAGCGTGTGTCCTCCACCCCTGGTGCAACGTCGTCCGAAAACAGTCGGTACCGCTGGGTAGTACTACCGGGGCGAGATTATGGCGCGCCCGACGCCCGGCGACCATGTGACCGGGGAATTTCCGGTCGCGAGACCGGAGCGAGACCGGTCCGTGATCTCGGTGTCGGTTCCGACCGCGTTGTCGGTGCCGGGTCGTACCGTGGGCGGCATGGACATCGACACGGGGGCGGAAGCGGTGCCGGACGGCGGGGAGCGGGCCGTCACGGTGGAGTGGACGGTCGTGGAGAGCGTCATCGGGCCGCTCTTCCTCGCCGCCACCGGGCGGGGGCTCGTGCGGGTCGAGTTCCACGCCGACGCGGCACGGCGGGAGCGGATGCTCGACCGGCTGGCGGGGCAGCTCGGCGCCGAGCCGGTGGAGTGCGCCTCGGGGCGGCTCGCGGAGGTGACACGCCGGCTCGACCGGTACTTCGCGGGCGACCGGGACGAGCTCGACCTTCCGCTGGACTGGTCCCTGACGACCGGCTTCAACCGGCAGGTGCTGCGCGAGCTGGCGGCGGGCGTTCCGTACGGCACGGTCGTCGGGTACGGGGAGCTGGCGAGGCGCGTGGGGCAGCCGGGTGCGGCGCAGGCGGTCGGAGCGGCGATGGGCTCCAATCCGCTGCCGGTGGTGGTGCCGTGCCACCGGGTGGTGGAGAGCGACGGCGGCCTCGGCGGTTTCGGGGGCGGCCTGGAGACGAAGAGACAGCTGCTGGCCCTGGAGGGCGTGCTGCCTGCGCCGCTCTTCTGAGCACCGGAGGCCACCGGGGAGGAGGCGGCGTTCCCACGGGATGGGACGGCTGGCACACTCACGTAAGTGACACATACCCCCAGTGCCCCTGACGCCACCGTGCCCGACGGCATATCCGCCCCCGTCACCCCCGCCGAGCTGCCCGCGCTCCGCCGACGCG
This sequence comes from Streptomyces tanashiensis, assembly GCF_014648895.1. Taxonomy (GTDB): domain Bacteria; phylum Actinomycetota; class Actinomycetes; order Streptomycetales; family Streptomycetaceae; genus Streptomyces; species Streptomyces tanashiensis. Next base: position 934,022 of record NZ_BMRZ01000003.1, on the reverse strand, counting down.
TGCAGGCGGCGCTGATCGCCACCCAGATCCTGGGAGGCCTCGGCATCGCCATCGGCTTCGCCCTCGCCGCCGTCCTGGCGAGGGACGTGAGCGGCACCGAGGCGCTGTCCGGTCTGGCGTCGACGGCCTCGGTGGCCGGTTCCGCGCTGCTCGCCATGCCGCTGGCCACCCTGATGGCCCGGCGAGGCCGCCGGGCGGGACTCGTCCTCGCGTATCTGCTCGGGGCGCTCGGGGCCGGTGTCGTGGTGCTCGGGGCGGTCCTCGGGAACTTCCCCGTGCTGCTCGTCGGGCTCGTCGGCTTCGGTGCCGGGTCCTCGGCGAACCTGGCGGCCCGCTTCGCCGCCGCCGACCTGGCCGAACCGGACCGCAGGGCCCGGGCCATCTCCACGGTCGTGTGGGCGACCACCATCGGCGCGGTGCTCGGCCCGAACGTGGCGGCGCCCGCCGGGAAGAGCGTGTCGGGCCTGGGGATCCCGGCCGCCGCCGGCCCGTTCGTCTGGGCCGCCGGTGTCTTCGTGCTCGCCGCGGCCGTGGTGGCCGTGCTGCTGCGCCCGGACCCGCTGCTCACCGCCCGCGCGCTGGACGCCGGGCCGGGCGAGGCGGCGGAGGGCCGCTCCCTGCGGGCCGGCATGGACGCGGTGCGGAAGTCCCCGCGGGCCCGGCTCGCCCTGGTCACCATCGCCGGCTCGCACACCGCCATGGTGTCGATCATGTCGATGACACCGGTGGCGCTCACCCATCACGGCGCGGACATCCAGCTGATCGGGCTCGTGATCAGCGGGCACATCGCGGGGATGTACGCCTTCTCGCCGCTCATGGGCTGGCTCTCCGACCGGCTGGGCCGGCTCGCGGTGATCGGGCTCGCGGTCGGACTGATCGGTGCGGCGGCGCTCGTCGCGGGCACGGCGGGGCCGTCCCACGGCCGGACCGCCCTGGGCCTCTTCGTCCTCGGTCTGGGCTGGTCGGCGGGGCTCGTGTCCGGCTCGGCGCTGCTCACCGACTCGGTGCCGCAGGCCGCGCGGGCCGCCGTCCAGGGGCTCTCCGACTTCGTCATGAACACCGCCGCCGGGGTCGGCGGCCTCGCGGCGGGCCTGATCGTCTCCCAGGCGGGCTACGGTCCGCTGAACGCGATCGCCGCGTGCCTGCTGCTGCCGATGGCCGCGCTCGCGCTGCGGGGCACCCTCCGGAAGGCCTGACCGGGACCGGCCCGGGCACGCTCAACGCGGCACCGCCGGGGAGGAGGCCCCGCCGGCCAGTCGCCGCGGGGTGCCCGTGCCGTCGGCGGGCACCGACCAGACTGCTCCCCCGTACCCGTACGCGAGGGTCTTCGGGTCCGTCCACAGCGCCTGGTCGTCGATGCCGCGCCGCTCGGCGACGGGGTGCTCCCGTCCGGTGCCCAGGTCGAGGACGTACAGCCGCCACGGCTCGCGCGGACCCTCGGACACCCGCTTCTTGAAGGCGATCCGGGTCCCGTCCGGGGAGAGCGAGGGGCATTCGACGTTCTCGCGCAGGGCCCGGGCGGACCAGTTCCGCATGTCTCCCTCGACGAGACGGGTGCGGCCGCCCGTCGAGACGGTGGCGTAGAAGCGGTTGTCGTCCGCGGCGAAGGTGACGCCCCAGTAGTTGACGTCGGGGGCGTGGTGGCGGCGGCCGTCGAGGGTGAGCGGGATCTGCTCGATGTTCTTCACCAGGTAGCCGGTGCGCAGGTCGAGGATCGAGGTGCGGGTGGAGAAGGCCGAGCGCGCGTACGAGTCGCCGGTGGCGAACATCGTCCAGGACAGCATGCGTCCCGAGGCGGAGACCCTGGCCCGGCTGGGGATGCCCGGCAGGCTCATGCGGCGGACCTCGCGGAGCCGCTCGTCGAGCACGAGGACGTACGAGCGGGCCGGGACTCCGGGGCGCCGCTGGAGGCAGAGGGCGGTGGAACCGGCCGCGTGGAAGCGGTCGCAGGAGGGCCCGCCGGCCACCCGGCCACCGGGCGCGGCCGGGTCCACGCGCGCGACGCGCCCGCTCGCGGCGTCCCGGACGTAGAGCGCCCCGGCGCCGCCGCCGAGGGTGAAGCCGGGGTCCGCGGCCCCGGTGGCGGCGGCCCGCCCGGAGGCGACCCGCAGGGTGTAGGCGGTGGCTCCGCCGCCGAGCAGCAGGAGGGCGAGGACGAGGATCCCCACACGCGCGCGCGTGGAGGCGGCGATGGTCATGTCGTGGTCCTTTCGGGGATCGGCCCGTACGGCAGCAGACGGGCGGCGCAGCACAGGGCCGCCGCGAGGGCCAGGAGCGCGGCCACGAGGGCCGTCCCCGGTCCGCTCGCCGTCCAGACGGCACCGAAGGCGACGGCGGCGCCGAGCCGGGCGAGCGCCTGCGCGGTCTGGACGACCGCGAGGCCGCCGGCCTGCCGTCCCTCGGCGAGGAACGGTCCGGTGAGGGCCATCAGGACGCCGTCGGTGGTGGCGTAGAAGACCCCGAGCAGCACGAGGACGCCCACGAGGGCGACCGCCCCGGGCACGGGGGCCAGGAGCAGTCCGTAGGCGAGGAGCAGGGCCCCGTGTCCGTGGAGGAACGGGCGGCGGCGGCCGAACCGGTCGGCGAGGCGGCCTGCCGGGACGGCGAGCAGCAGATAGACGCCGGCCGCGCCGAGCGGCAGGAACGGGAACCAGGTGACGTCGAGTTCGAGACGTCGCTGGAGCAGCAGGTAGAGGAAGGAGTCGCCGACGGTGGCGGCGCCGAGGAGCGCGGCGCAGGCCACGATCCGGCGGTACGCGGGGGAGCGCAGGTCCGCGAGGAGCCCGCCACGCGCGCTTGGCGCCGCCGGGGCCTTCGGCCGCGCGTCCCGGACGTCCGGGGTGTCCCGTACGCGTCCGGGGACGAAGAGCAGCCAGAGCAGCACGCCGAACGCGCCGACGCAGAAGCTGACGGCGAAGACCGCCTCGTACGTCTCGGCCGTCGCCCACAGCAGCGCGAAGGCGGCGAGGGGGCCGAGGAGGGCGCCGGTGGTGTCCATGGCGCGATGGGTGCCGAAGGCGCGCCCCAGGTCCTCGGGCGGGCTGTGCAGGGTGATGAGCGCGTCGCGCGGGGCGGTGCGGACGCCCTTGCCCAGTTTGTCGGCGGCGAGCGCTCCGGCGATCCCGCCGGTCGCCCCGCCGGCGAGGAGGAGGCCGAGCCGGGAGCAGGCGGAGAGGGCGTAGCCGAGTCCGCCGATCTGTTTGTGGCGGCCGCCGCGGTCGGCGGTGGCGCCGCCGAGGAGCCGTACGAGCGCGGTGGCGCCGGTGGAGAGGCCGTCGAGGAGCCCGAACTGGAGCGGGGAGAGGCCGAGTCCGAGGACCAGGTAGAGCGGCAGGACGGCCGTCACCATCTCCGAGGAGACGTCGGTGACGAGGCTGACCGCGCCGAGGGCGAGGACGGTGCCGGGGACGCGCCGCCGGGCCCCGGTGGGGCGGGGCGGCGCGTCGCGGCGACCGGTGGTCGCGAGGTACATCAGTGGCAGGTGTAGGTCGGGCCGGAGTCCTTGACCTGGTCGTCGGTGCCGACGTACTGCCAGGTGTAGGTGGTGTCGGTGAGGTCCAGCTTCAGGACGCCGTACGGTCCGCTGATCCGCTTCTGGCTGTTCGGCTGGACGGTCTCGATGTCGTAGGGCTCGGCGCCGCCCATGCCGCCGACGATCTCCACGATGCCGTCGGCGGTGGCCCGCCCGTTCGGGTCCTGCGGGGCGAAGCGCTCGTAGTGGTGGTCGTGTCCGTTGAGGACGAGGTCGGCCTTGGCCCCGTAAAGGATCTGCCAGACGGGCTTGGAGACGGGGTCGTTGCCGTGGCCGCCGGAGGAGTAGAGCGGGTGGTGGAAGTAGGCGGCGAGGCAGCCCTTGGTGTTGCGCGCGAGGTCGTCCTTGAGCCACTGGATCTGCGCGGCGTCGTCGAAGGAGTTGGAGTCGAGGGCGACGAAGTGCCAGTTGCCCTGGTCGTAGCTGTAGTACGGCTTGCCCTGCGGGTAGGCGATGGCGCCGAAGTACGACTTGTAGCCGGCGAGCGGGCCGGCCGGGTCGTAGGTCTCGTGGTTGCCGGGCACGGGCCGGGTCTTCGCCTTGAAGACGCCCCAGCTCTTGTCGTAGTAGTTCCGGAAGTCGGAGAGCAGGGCGTCGTCGTACTGGTTGTCGCCCATCGTCAGGTAGAAGGACGGCGCGATCCGCTGGGCGAGGGCGGCCGTCTTCGGGTGGGCGCAGGAGCTGCTGGAGGCGGTGCACTGGGCGGCGATGTCACCGGCCGCGACGACGGTGAAGGCGCCGGTGGGCGGGGGCGTGGTGGAGGTGGTGCCGTAGACCTCCACCGTGAAGAGCGAGTAGCCGTACGAGGTGCCGCGCGCGGTCCCGTAGACGCGCAGGTAGCGGCCGGTGCCGGTGAGTCCGGTCCAGTCGTCCGTGGCGCCGTTGCCCGCGGTCTCGGTGGCGAGCCGGGTCCAGGTGGTGCCGTCGGCGGAGATCTCGACGCGGTAGGCCTTGGCGTAGGCGGCCTCCCAGACGAGCTTGACGCGGGAGACGGTGGCCGAGGGGCCGAGGTCGACGCGGATCCACTGCGGGTCGGAGCCTTCGGCGCTGGCCCAGCGGGTGGTGGAGTTGCCGTCGAAGGCCTTCTCCGGGCCGAAGGTGCTGTCCTCGACGGAGGAGGAGGTGGCCGGCCTGCCCTGGGATATCAGGGTGTCGGCGGCGGCGCCGGCCCGGTCGGGCAGGGCGAGCAGGAGTCCGCCGACGAGCAGCAGCACGGCGGCGAGGACGAGGGGCAGTCGGTCGGTGGTGCGGCGAGGTGGGGCGGAGACGGACAGGCGCATACCTGGGCTCCCTGGCCTGAGGGGTCGGCGAGAGCTGGACACCGGTGCGGGGGCACCTCGGCCGTGCCGGGCGGCACGGACCGGGCCGCCCGTGCCGCATGGTGGTGCGGGCACGGGCGACCTGCCGGGCGGCGATTCGGGCGCCGCACGGCGGGGTGGTGCTCGGCGGCCGGGTCAGAGCTCTCACTGAGCGCGTCACGCCCCTTGGAGTGGGGCGCCGCGCCGAGCCGCTGCCGGGGAGAATAGCGGATAGGAAGGTTTCCTACCAGACTCCCGACTCCCCCTCGCCCGCGCCGAGTTCAGGGGGTCCGGACCGTCTCCGTCAGGCCTCAGAGGCTGATGTGGTACGCCTTGCGCAGGGTCTCGTGCACGGTCCAGGTCGTCCGGTCGCCCTCCCGCAGCACGCACGCGTCACCGGGACCGATCTCCAGGGTGTCGCCACCCTCGACCGCGACCGTCGCGCGCCCGGAGACCACCACGAAGAGCTCGTTGGCCTCGGTGTCGGTGACGACACCGGGCGTGATCTGCCAGATGCCGCGCAGCTGCTTGCCGTCGGCCGACTCCCACAGCACCTTGCCCGTCACCTCGGGCGTGCCGGAAACGATCTGGCCGGGGTCGAGGGGCTCGGCCTCGAGCTCCGCGTCGGGGATGTGCACGGCGAAGGAAGGCTGGTCATGAGTCGTCATGGGCGGTGACTGTAGCCGGGTCCCGAAGGCCTTCCCAGGCCGGGACCGGCTGGAACAACAGCCTCCGTTTCGGCTCCCACCAGGCGCGATGCCGAGGAGCCGCGGCGGCGACGAAATCCGCACCGGCCCTCCGGCGCGGCGTTCCAAGGGCGCCGCCGCCGTCCCCGCCGGGTCCGCCCGGCGGCCCGTCACGGATTCCGCAGGCGCCTTCCGCGGGTGGCGGGAGATCGCCGACGAGGTTTGCGGGCCCGGCGATCGCGCCAAGGAATGGGACATGTCCACACTGGTGTCCGAAGAGGTACGGGAGGCGCTCCACGAGGGCCGGCCCGTCGTCGCGCTGGAATCGACGCTCATCGCCCACGGCCTGCCGCGCCCGCGCAACCTCGCCGTGGCGGCGGAGCTGGAGGAGTCGGTACGGGCCGGGGGCGCCGTCCCCGCCACGATCGCGGTGATCGACGGCACGGCCAGGATCGGCCTCGACCGGGCGGCCCTGACCCGGATCGCCGAGGACCCGTCGGTGCGGAAGCTGGGCCACCGCGACCTGGCCCCCGCCCTGGCGACCGGGACGACCGGGGCCACGACGGTCTCGGCGACGGCCTGGCTGGCGGACGCGGCCGGCATACGGGTGTTCGCGACGGGCGGGCTCGGCGGTGTGCACCGCGAGTGGAGCGAGACCCAGGACGAGTCCGCCGACCTGCGGCTGCTCGCCCGGGTCGGGATCACCGTGGTGTGCGCCGGGGTCAAGTCGATCCTCGACGTGCCCGCGACGCTCCAGCGCCTGGAGACCCTCGGGGTGACGGTGGTCGGATACGGCACGGAGCACTTCCCCGGCTTCTACCTCTCCTCCTCGGGCGAGCCGGTCGACTGGACCCTGCGCACCCCGGAGGAGGTGGCGGGGGTGATACGCGCGCGGGACGGTCTCGACGGTCCCCGGGCCGCGCTCGTCGTGGCGAACCCGGTTCCGGTGGCCGAGCAGTTGGATCCCGCGCTGCACGACCGGGTGCTGGCGCGGGGCCTCGCGGCGGCGAAGGAGAAGGGGATCACCGGTCAGGCGGTGACGCCCTTCCTCCTCGAATACCTGATGGTGCACACCGAAGGAGCGTCCCTGGAGGCCAACCTCGCGGCGGTACGGGGCAATGTGCGGCTCGCGGCGAGCATCGCGGGGGCCTACGCGTCGAGGACCGGGCCCGGCGGTGCGGCAGCTCCGGTCGCGCGCGGCGCCGGGGCGGGCGAGGCGTCGGCGCCCGGCGCCGACGGCCGGTGACCCGGGCCGGGGGCGCGCTGCTCGTCGTCGGCGACGTGGTCACGGACGTCGTCGCCCGGCACCGGAGCCCGCTCTCTCCCGCCACGGACACGGCGGCGGAGATCCGGACCCTCCCGGGCGGCGCCGGGGCCAACGCGGCCTGCTGGGCGGTGCGTTCCGGCGCGAGCGAGGTGCGGCTGCTCAGCCGGGTGGGGACGGACGCGGCCGACTGGCACGAGCGGGCGCTGCGGAGGGCGGGCGTGCGCCCCCTGCTCGTCCCGGACGCGGACGCGGCGACGGCCACCGTGATCGCGCTCGTGGACGGCTCGACGGAGCGCACCTTCCTGACGGACAGCGGGGCCGCGTTGCGCCTCTCCCCCGCCGACTGGTCCGCGGGACTGCTCGACGGCGTGGCCCGGCTGCACCTCTCGGGGTATCTGTTCTTCGCGGCGACGAGCCGCGAGACGGCCTGCCGGGCGTTGCGGGACGCGCGGGACGCGGGGGTCCCGGTGAGTGTGGACCCGGCCTCCGCCGGGTTCCTGGCGGAGCTGGGCGCGGACCGGTTCCTCGCGGCGGCCGAGGGCGCCGAGACCCTGCTGCCCAACGCCGACGAGGCCCGGGCACTCACCGGTCGCGGCGAACCGGAGTCGGCGGCCGCCGAGTTGAGCCGGCGTTTCCCGCTGGTCGTGGTCACGCTCGGGGCCTCGGGCGCGCTGGTCGCCGAGGGCGGCGCGGTCACCGCGCGGGTGGCGGCGCCCCCGGTGCGGCCGGTGGACTCGACGGGCGCGGGCGACGCGTTCACCGGGGCGTTCCTGGCGGCGCGGCTCGCGGGCGCGGGCGCGGTGCGGGCCGCCGGGGCGGGCTGCCGCGCGGGCGCGGAGGCGGTCACCGTCGTGGGCGGCAGACCCGCGGACGGCCGGGCCGACGGCTGACGGCCGATGACCGACGACCGACGACCGACGGCTGACGGCTGACGGCTGACGGCTGACGGCTGACGGCTGACGGCACAGGCGGGCGCTACGTCCGCAGTCCCGTCCAGGCCGGGTGGCGCGGGTCGTCGGCGCGGACGACGGCGTCCGCCGACTCGGCGGGGCCGACCTCCGTCTCGTACCGGGCGAAGGCGGGCAGTGTCCAGGACTCCTCGGTGCGCCGGGCGAGGGCCGCGGGCGAGAGGCGCAGGTGCACGCTGAGGTCGAAGGGGAACCAGTGGCCGAGCAGGAAGGGTCCGTGCAGCACGAGCACCCCGCGCGGCGGGAGCGTGACGTACGGGCTGCGGGTCGCCCGGTCCGCGACCGGGTCCCACAGGTCGGGCAGCACGCGCCCGGTGCCGCCGGGTTCCAGCGGGCCGAAGACCTCCCGCCACAGGGCCCCGGTGTCGGTCCACCCGCTGTAGTACGCGTCGGGGTCCTGCTTGCCGTACTCGTAGCGGAGGGAAGCGGGTCGCAGGAAGCCGCCGGTGCTCACGACGTGGACCGCTCGCCCGCGCGTGCGCAGCGCCTCGGCGAGGAGCCCGGCGAGCTCGCCCCCGGGCGCGGCGGGCGGCCCGTCGACGGCCACCTTGAGCCAGGCGTCGCCCGCCGCGGCACCGGACGCGTCGAGGTGGCCGGCGAGCGTCTCCGCCAGCCGGGCCCAGGTGATCGCCTCGTATCGCATGCCGCTCATCCTGCCCGCCCCTCCCCCTGACGTGTACCGGCCGACACCTCCGCACTACGGTGACCTGGCCGCGCGACCGCACGGCAGTCACGGAGGAGAGGACTCGCGATGGACCGGCGCCGGGAAGCACTGTCCTACGGGACCACGGAGGCGACGACGCCCTTCGGCCTCGGGCTGCACCATGTGCAGCTCTCCCTGCCGCCGGGCGAGGAGGAGGTGTGCCGCCGATTCTACGTGGACGTGCTCGGCATGACCGAGATCCGGAAGCCGCCGGTCCTCGCGGCGCGCGGCGGACTGTGGGTGCGCTCGGACGCGCTGGAGATCCACCTGGGCGTCGAGGAGGACTTCCGTCCGTCCCGCAAGGGGCACCCGGGCATCCTGGTCGCCGACCTCGACGGCCTGGCCGAACGGCTGACGGGGCTGGGGGTCGAGGTGACGTGGGACGGCAACTTCCCCGACCACCGGCGCTTCTACGTCGCGGACTGCCACGGGAACCGCCTCGAGTTCCTCTGCCCGGAGAGCTGATCCCGCGTCACGGCTTGACCTTGTCACTGGCGTCACGGTCCGACGATCGGTCCATGGACACCACCACACCCACCAGGGTCGTCGTCGTCACCGGCGCGGGCACCGGCATCGGCCGGGCCACCGCCCGCTCCTTCGCCGCGCGGGGGGCCACGGTCGTCGCCGTCGGCCGCCGCGAAGGACCCCTGCGGGAGACCGCCGAGGGGCACCCGGGCATCCACCCGTTCCCCGCCGACATCACGACGGAGGGCGCGGCCGAGGAGATCGTCCGCAGCACGCTGACGGTCCACGGCCGCCTCGACGTCCTCGTCAACAACGCCGGGATCTCCGCCGGCGGCCCGCTGGGCACCCTCGACCGTTCCGTGATCGCCCCGCTCCTGGAGACGAACCTCGTCGCCCCCGTCCTGCTCACCCAGGCGGCCGTCCCCGCGCTCCGGGAGTCCCGGGGCGTCGTGGTGAACGTGACGACGACGATCGGTCAGCGCGGCTGGCCCGCGAACTCCGTCTACCCGGCGGCCAAGAGCGCCCTGGAGACCCTGACCCGCTGCTGGGCGGTGGAGCTCGCGCCGGCCGGCGTCCGGGTCGTGGCGGTCGCGCCCGGTGCGATCGAGACCCCGATCGCCGAGCACATGGGCCTCACTCCCGAGCAGCGGGAGGCGGTGCGGGCGTGGCAGCTCGCGCACACCCCGCTCGGCCGGATCGGCCGGCCCGAGGAGGTGGCCTGGGCGATCACCTCGCTCGCCGCCCCGGACGCCGCCTTCCTGACCGGCACCGTCCTGCCCGTCGACGGGGGCGCGCTGGTCGCGTGATACGACTGCGCGAGGAGGTGGCGTCCTTGCGCATCGGTGAACTGGCCCGGCGGACCGGGGTATCGGCCCGCGCGCTGCGGCACTACGAGCAGGCGGGACTGATCGCGTCGGTCCGCGCGGCCAACGGGTACCGGGTGTACGAGGAGGTCGCGGTCGCGCGGGTGTCGAACATCCGGTACCTGCTGGACGCGGGGTTCACGCTGGACGACGTGTCCCCGTTCCGCGACTGCCTGGACGGGGACGTCTCCGCGGTCCCGCCGTCCGCCCGCGCCCTGGAGATCGCCCGCGAGCGGCTCGCCGTGATCGACGCGCGGATCGCGGCGCAGACGGCGGCCCGCGACCGGCTGGCGAAGGCCCTGGCCGCGCGGTCCTCCTGAGCGTCGACGCCCCGACGGCCGGGGCGGCCACGGATCAGGCCGGCGCGGCAGCCCGCTCCGGTCGTTCGAGCGCGGCGCGGCCCGCCCCGACCGCCTCGCTCAGCGTCAGTTCCCCCGCGGCGAGGGCCCGGCAGGTCGCCGCGTCCGTCCGCAGCCGGGCGTCGGGGGCGTCCACTCCGCCGTCCCCGTAGGACACGCTCCCGTCGGCCCCGAGCCGTACGTGGAACTCGCCCTCGTCGAGGGTCACCTGGACGAGCCCCGCGCCGAGCTCCGTGAGCGCCCCGAGGAGCGGGATCGCGTACCAGTGGGCGCGGACGGCGTCGGTGGGCCGCGGCTCTCCGAGGTCGGGTGCCCCCCAGGAGGCGAGGGTGCGCAGCACGGGCAGCAGGTCACGCCCGCGCGGGGTGAGCTCGTACACGTACGCCGAGGCGGGCGGGGGCAGCCGGCGCCGGGTGACGAGCTCGGCGCCCTCCATGTCCTTGAGGCGGCCGGCGAGCATGTCGGTGCTGACGCCGGGCAGATCGGCGTGGAGGTCGGTGTAGCGGCGCGGCCCGGCGAGGAGTTCGCGGACGACGAGCAGGGTCCAGCGGTCGCCGACGAGGTCGAGGGCGCGCGCGGCGGCGCAGTGCTGGTCGTAGCTGCGGCGGCGTTGCTGACGTGGCATGCGACGCAGTCTAGACATGTTGTTGGACTTTCCAAGCTCGAACTTGGTAAAACCAAGCAACACTGATTCCGGGGACCTGGGGAGGTCGGACATGGAGTTCCGGCAGTCGAGCAAGCTGAACGAGGTCTGCTACGAGATCCGCGGCCCGGTGATCGAGCACGCCAACGCGCTGGAGGAGGCGGGCCACAGCGTCCTGCGCCTCAACACCGGCAATCCGGCGCTCTTCGGCTTCGAGGCGCCCGAGGAGATCGTCCAGGACATGATCCGGATGCTCCCCAAGGCCCACGGCTACACCGACTCGCGCGGCATCCTCTCCGCCCGGCGCGCGGTCGCCCAGCGCTACCAGTCCATGGGCCTGCCGGACGTGGACGTCGACGACATCTTCCTCGGCAACGGCGTGTCCGAGCTGATCTCGATGGCCGTCCAGGCCCTCCTGGAGGACGGGGACGAGGTCCTCGTCCCCGCCCCGGACTATCCCTTGTGGACCGCGGTGATCACGCTCGCGGGCGGCAGGCCCGTGCACTACCTGTGCGACGAGTCCGCCGACTGGTACCCGGACCTCGACGACATGGCCTCGAAGATCACCGACCGCACCAAGGCCATCGTCGTCATCAACCCCAACAACCCCACGGGCGCGGTCTATCCGAAGGAGGTCCTGGAGGGCATCTTCGCACTCGCCCGGCGCCACGGCCTGATGGTCTTCGCCGACGAGATCTACGACCAGATCGTCTACGACGAGGTCGTCCACCACCCGGCCGCCACCCTCGCCCCCGACCTGGTCGTCCTCACCTTCGGCGGGCTCTCCAAGACCTACCGGGTCGCGGGCTTCCGCTCCGGCTGGCTGGTCGTCACCGGCCCGAAGCAGCACGCGAGGAACTACCTGGAGGGCCTCATGATGCTGGCCTCCATGCGCCTCTGCCCCAACGCCCCCGCCCAGTACGCCATCCAGGCCGCGCTCGGCGGCCGGCAGTCGATCCACGAGCTGTGCGCGCCGGGCGGCCGGCTGCGCGAACAGCGCGACCGGGCCTGGGAGAAGCTCAACGAGATCCCGGGCGTCTCCTGCGTGAAGCCGAAGGGCGCCCTGTACGCCTTCCCGCGCCTCGACCCCGCCGTGCACAAGATCCACGACGACGAGAGGTTCGTCCTCGACCTGCTGCTGCGGGAGAAGATCCAGGTCGTGCAGGGCACCGGCTTCAACTGGCCGCGCCCGGACCACTTCCGCATCCTGACCCTGCCGTACGCCGACGACCTCGACGCCGCGATCAGCCGCATCGGCCGCTTCCTGAGCGGCTACCGGCAGTGACGTCCGGCCCCCTCTCCTGTCATGATCTACGGGTCTGAACGCCGAGGGAAACGGGAGGGCGGCCGGTCATGGATGCGGCGCTGATAGCCGTGGCGGGAACACTGTTGGGCGTCATCTTCACGCACTGGTTCCAGGGTCGGGCCACCGAGCGCACCGCCACGCTCGCCCGCACCGAACAGCTCCGGCAGGAACGCATCGCGACCTACAGCGCCTTCGCGGGCGCGGTCGTCGACTACCGGCACAGCCAGAACGACCGCTGGTTCCGGGCGCTCCAGCAGCCCGGCTCGGAGGAGGCGGAGGAGTCCCGGCACGCCTCCTACCGGCAGCGCACCGCCGCCCGGCAGGCCCTCTTCCGCGTCCAACTCGTCTGTGACGACCCGGAGGTCCGACGGCTGGCCGAGGCCGCCTTCGTGGATTCCCACTGCATGCACGAGGCGGTCGACGAGGCGGACCGCGCCCGCCGCTCGGAGCAGGCGAAGGAGGCACTCGCCGTGTTCATCGCCGCCGCCGCACCCGGCGTGCGCTGAGCGGGGAACGGCCGTGGACCTCGTCGCACCCGTCGTCGTCGAACCGCTCCGGCGCCGCCGCTGCTCGGAATGCCACCAGGGGCCGCTGGAGCGGATGATCGTCGAGTTCAACGCACCGGTCTGCCTGGACTGCGCCGATCTCGGCCATCTGGTCTTCCTGCGCCGGGGGGACACGGCGCTGACCCGCCGCGCCCGGGAGGCCAGCACGCTCTGGGCCGTGGTCGTACGGCACAACCGGCGCCGCACCCGGTACGAGCGGCAGGGCCTGCTCGTCGAGGAGGCCGCGCTCGCCGAGGCGGAACGGGCCTGCCTGGCGGACGGGGAGGCGCGGGCCGCGCGGCGGGCCCGCGACGCGGTGCGGCGCGCGGCCCGCGACGCCGAGATCACCGAGGTCCTCCTGGCGGAGATCCTGCGGCTCTTCCCGTCCTGCCCGGTGGACCGGGCGACGGAGATCGCCGTCCACGCCTCGGCGAAGGGCAGCGGACGGGTGGGGCGCACGGCCGCGGGCCGCTCGCTCGACCGCGGCGCGGTCACCGCCGCGGTACGAGCCTCCGTACGACACGTCGACACGCCGTACGACTCCCTGCTGATGCACGGGATTCCCCGGCACCAGGCCCGGACGAGGGTCGCGCCCGCCATCGAGGCGGTGCTCCTGACCTGGCGTCGGGACGGCGGAGCCACGAGCGGCCGGGGACGCGGCTGACGGCTCGGGCGTCAGCCCCGTCGGCCGGCCGCGAGGGGCGGAGCCTCAGGCCTGGTCGCCGGTGCGGCGTCCGCGGCGGTACAGCAGGGCGCCGCCGAGGAGCAGCGCCGCACTCGCGGGAGCGGCGTAGCCCATGGCGTCCGAACCCGTGGCGGCCAGCGAGGCCGTGCTCGTCTCACCCTGCGGCGCGGGAGCCGGGGGGACGACCGGGGTCTCGGTCTCGGCCTGCGGCACCGGCACGTTCCGCACGGGGGTCTGGGGGCGCGGCGTCGGCTTCTCGATCGGCTGCGCGGGCTTGGCCGGGCCGTTCACCGCGGTGTTGCCGATGGCCGGGTTGGCGATGCCGACCACGTTGACCGAGTTCCCGCTGACGTTCACGGGGAGGTCGATGGGCAGCTGGATGCCGTTCCCGGAGAGCACGCCGGGGGATCCCTCGGCGTGGGTCTCGGCGGTGGACCCGCCGCCGTTGGAGGAGCCGCCCCCGTGGGAGCCGCCGTGAGAGCCGCCCCCGTGCGAGCCGCCGGCCTGCTCCCCGCCGCGCGGGGTGCCGGGCTCGTCCTTGTGGGTGCGGCCGCCGCCGTCCTCGTCCCCGTAGCCCCCGGTCTCGTGCCGGGCGGAGTGGTTGGCACAGCTGTTGCCCGCGGCCGGGTTGAGCAGCCCGACGACATTGACCGTGTTGCCGCAGACGTTGACCGGCACGTGCACCGGGAGCTGAAGCGTGTTGCCGGAACCGACTCCCGGCGAACCGACCGCGGCGCCCTGCGCACCGGCGTCGGCGTGCGCGGCGCCCGCCGAGAGGGCGAGTGCTCCACCCGTGACCAACAGTGTGGCCAGACCACTTCGGCGAATCTGCCTCATGGCTTCCTGCCTTCCGGAGGTGTACACGGGCAAGTGCCCGTACCGGAATCAACGCGACAAACGTGCGTGCCGGATCCGGCCGTTGACGGGTTTCACTCCATCGAGTGGGACTCCGTTCGAGTGCCGGGTCAACACCCGTCCACCCGCGCAACCCCCTGCAGGGCGCCCCGACGCCAGGTCGGCCCGCCGTCGCCGGTCCCGCCCGTCAACCCCCGTCAACGCCCCAGGAGATCGGTGAGGGCGCCGACCGGGTCCGGGTCGGGGGCCCCGCGCGGCCACCAGTCCTCGCGGCCGGCGTCCGACTCGTACCCGTACCAGAGGCCGTCCCGGCCGAGCCGGAGCTGGAGGGACTCCCCGGAGAGCCGGTTGCGCCAGGGGCGGAGCGCCGGGAAGTCGGCGGCGAGCAGCGCGGGTCTCGCCCGGTCGAACGGTCCGGCCGGCGGATCCCAGGGCTCTTCGAGGACCGCGAGGCCCGCCGCCCCGCCCTGGCGCCAGGCGGCGACGGCGCGGGCGAGGTCCGTGGGGGTGCGGTCGAGGGCGTACGCCAGGTCGCGGTAGAGCGCGCGCGACGAGGCGGTGAGTCCGGAGCCGGGGTGCGCGGCGGCCAGCCGGACGGCGTCCTGCCAGGGGGTGAGCGCGGCGACCGGGTCGTGGCCGGTGGCGAGGAACGCGTGGGCGCGGGCGGCGGCCTCGGTGGCGAGGAGGTCGAGGGCGAGCGGGTCGGGGGCGTCCGGGTCCGGCGGGAAGACGGCCGGCCGGCCCGGCCGGTCCGGCACCGGCAGCTCGGGCGGCAGCGGCGGGAGCCCGGCGCCGGTGGCCGCGCCGAGCGCGATGCGGGCGGGGACCGTGGGCATCGGCGGGGCGGCGGCGCCCGTCTCGGCGGCGGCCTGGGCGGCGTTGCGCCGGGTGAGTTCGGCCAGGAGCTCCTGCTCCCCGCGGCCGCGCATCAGGAAGAGGACGAACGGGTCCTCGTCGAGGAGGCGGGCGGCCTGGTAGCAGAGGGCGGCGGCGTGCTTGCAGGGGTAGCCGTCGTCCGGGCAGGAGCAGTCGGGGACGAGGTCGCCCGCCGCGGGCAGCAGTCCGGTGACCGCCTCCAGGGCGTGCGGCACGTCCTTGTCGAGGAGGGCGGCGATGTGGTCGGGGCGGGCGGCGGCCTCGTCGAGGAACCGCTCCCAGCCGTCGTCGCCGAGGGTCCGCATCCTGATCTCGGTGCGGTACGGGCGGGGCCGGCTGCCGTGGACGTAGGCGACGACCCGGCCGGGGGTGACCGTGATCGCGTCGACGTGACCGCGCCCCGCGTACGCCTTGCCGCGCGCGAGACGGGCCGGGTCGAGGGCGGTGTCCTCCAGGGCCGCGACCCAGGCGTTCCCCCACCAGGTGGCGGCGAACCGGCCGTCGGGGGCCGAGCGCGGCGCGACCTGCGGGAAGCTGCGGCGGCGGTCGTCGTGGCGGGGGGCGGCACCCCGAGCGCCCCGTGTGCCCCGTGCGTGGTTCACGAGGGCCTCCTCAGGGACACCAGATCGGCGAGCTCCCGGTCGGTGAGCTCGGTGAGGGCGGCCTCGCCGGAGCCGAGGACGGCGTCGGCCAGGGCCCGCTTGGCACGGAGCATCTCGGCGATGCGGTCCTCCACGGTCCCCTCGGCCATGAGCCGGTGGACCTGCACCGGCTGGGTCTGCCCGATGCGGTAGGCCCGGTCGGTGGCCTGCTCCTCGACGGCCGGGTTCCACCAGCGGTCGTAGTGGACGACGTGGCCGGCCCGGGTGAGGTTGAGTCCGGTGCCCGCGGCCTTCAGGGAGAGCAGGAAGACGGGGACCTCGCCGGCCTGGAAGCGGTCGACCATCCGCTCCCGCTCGGCCACCGGGGTGCCGCCGTGGAGGAGTTGGGCCGGGATGCCCCGCGCGGCCAGGTGGTCGGCGAGGAGCCGCGCCATCGACACGTACTGGGTGAAGACGAGCACGGCCCCGTCCTCGGCGAGGATCGTGTCGAGGAGCTCGTCGAGCAGGGCGAGCTTTCCGGACCGGCCGGCGAGCCGCGCGGTGCCACTGCCGCGCGGTGCCTGCTCCTTGAGGTACTGCGCGGGGTGGTTGCAGATCTGCTTGAGGGAGGTCAGCAGGCTCATGACGAGGCCCCGGCGGGCCATGCCCTCGGCGCCCTCGATCCGCGTCATGGTCTCGCGGACGACCGCCTCGTAGAGCGAGGCCTGCTCCCGGGTGAGGGCGACGGGGTGGTCGGACTCCGTCTTCGGCGGCAGCTCGGGAACGATGCCGGGGTCGGACTTGCGGCGGCGCAGCAGGAAGGGCCGCACGAGCCGGGCGAGCCGCTCGACGGCCTCCTCGTGCTCGATCTCCTCGTGGTTCTCCACGGCCCGGGCGTGACGGGAGCGGAAGGCCTTGAGCGGGCCGAGGAGGCCGGGGGTGGTCCAGTCGAGGAGCGCCCAGAGCTCGGAGAGGTTGTTCTCCACGGGAGTGCCGGTGAGGGCGACCCTGGCGGGTGCGGGGATCTCGCGCAGCGCCTTGGCGGTCGCGGAGAACGGGTTCTTGACGTGCTGCGCCTCGTCGGCGACGACCATCCCCCACTCCCGCGCGGCCAGTCGGGCGGCGCTGGTGCGCAGGGTGCCGTACGTGGTGAGGACGAAGCCGCCCTCGGTGCCGTCGAGGTCCCGCTCGGTGCCGTGGAAGCGGCGGACGGGCACGTCCGGGGCGAACCTGCGCACCTCCCGCTGCCAGTTGCCGAGGAGGGAGGCCGGGCAGACGACGAGGGTGGGGGCGCGGCGGGCACGGCGCAGGTGGAGGGCGATGAGGGTGACGGTCTTGCCGAGGCCCATGTCGTCGGCGAGACAGCCGCCGAGGCCGAGCGAGGTCATGAGGTCCAGCCAGGCGAGGCCCCTGAGCTGGTAGTCGCGCAGGGTGGCGGTGAGGCCGGGCGGGGCCTGCACGTCCTCGGGTCCGGCCAGGAGCCGGTCGCGGAGCGCGGCGAGGGCCCCGACGGGGACGGCGGGGACGGACTCGCCGTCCACCTCGGCGGTGCCGGTGAGCGCGGCGGCGAGGGCGTCGACCGGTTCGAGCAGACCGAGTTCGCGCTTGCGCGCCTTGCGGACGAGGGCGGGGTCGACGACCACCCACTGGTCGCGGAGGCGCACGATGGGCCGGTGGGCCTCGGCCAGGAGGTCCATCTCGCGCTCGGTGAGCGGATCGCCGTCGAGGGCCAGCTGCCAGTTGAACCGCAGGAGCTCCTCGCTGTCGAAGAAGGAGGTGCCGTCGGTGGCGGAGCCGGGCGCGGCGTGGGCGGGGCGGACGACGGCCGAGGCGCTGAGCGAGCGGGCGAGCTCGCGGGGCCAGTGGAGGGCGACTCCGGCGTCGGCGAGCCGGGCGGCGGCCGGGCCGAGCAGTTCGTACAGCTCGTCCTCGGTGACGGCGAGGACGTCGGGCACGTCCCGCTCGAGGAGCCGGGAGAGCGGGGGCCAGACGCGGGCGGCCCGGCGCAGGGCGAGGACGGCGTCGATCCGGGCGCGGGGCCCGAAGTGGTCTCCGTCCCCCGCCCACAGCTCCGCGGCGTCGATGACCAGGGTCGGGTCGGCGAGGCTGTGGATCTGGAGGAGCGCGGCGGCGGCGTGCCGCTCCCCGCCGGCCCCTTCGCCCGCGCCCGCGTACCCCGTGCCCGCGTGTCCCGTGGTGCCGGCGGAGTCCGCGGTGTCGAAGAGTTCGTACGGCGACAGGTCCAGGCGGAGCGAGACCCGCACCCCCGCGTCCATCCCGGCCGCCGCCTCGGCGGCCCAGGCCCGCGCGCGGGGCAGGTGCTGCGGGGCGCGCGCCGCGAACGGGGCGCCGACCGCGTGGGCGGCGGCCGGCGTGCGGGGCAGGAGGTCGGCGACCGCGTCCAGGAAGGCACGCACCAGTGCCTCGGGCTCGGGCAGCCGCAGCGGACCGCGCCCCGGCACGGGCACCGCGAACCCCTCGTACGGCAGGGCGGCGGCGACGGCCCGCAGATGGGCGATGTCCTCGGCGTCCAGGGGTCCGGCCCGCCAGGCGTCCAGGTCGTCGGCGGTCAGCCCCGGCAGCATCCGGCCGCGCGCCGCGAGGTGCAGGGCGTGCAGGGCGGCGGCGCCCCAGCAGGCGGTGGCCGGGTGGGCGGCCGGGTGGTGGCGGGCCGCGACGAGATGCGGCAGGGCGGCCTCGACGGGCAGGGTCACGGCGGGCACGGCACGGCCCCGGGCACCGCTCCCGTGGCGCCGGGCCACGGTCAGCTCGACCCGCTCCGCCCCGCTCGCCACGGGCTCCGGCAGCGCTCCGCCGTCGGGGGCCCAGAAGGCGACCCGGCCGTCACGAGGAAGGGCGGCCGGCAGGAAGACGGCGGCGCTGGTCATCCAGGTGTGTGCCACGGCTCCGCTCTCCTCCCGCTGTCCGGCGTTCCCGACTGGACCTCCGACCTTACGGGTGGGGTCTGACAACGGGCGCCGGGCGGTTCCCCCGGGCGGCCCAACAACGGATGACAGCGGTCCCCGCGGGCGGGATGGTGGCCTGAAGAGACACGAGAGAAGAGGATCCGCCATGTCCGTTCGCCGGCGTCTCACGACCGCCACCGGGGCCGTGCTGCTCACTCTCGCCGTCGCCGGCTGCTCGGGCCTCGGCCGCACCAGCGTGGGCACGATCAAGTACGAGACGGAGCGTGAGCTCCTGGTGAGCGTGACCAGCCCCTCCGTGAACGGCTGCCACCGCCTGGCCCCCTCGGGCGTGACCAAGGTCCAGAACAATTCCCTGGACGACATCATCATGTACCGGACCCGCAACTGTGACGGTCCGAACCCCATCTACGTTCCCACCAACTCCGCGAACTGGATCGCCCCGGACACCCTGCCCTGGCGCAGTTACAGCGTCGTGCACTGAGCGGCCGCCCGGGCCTCCCGGCAGCCGTTCCGTTTCCCCCGCCCGGGGTCCATGCTGGAAGTGACCTCGGGGGCCCCGAGGGGAGATGCGACCGTCATGCGGACCGGGAACGAGCCGGCGAACGCGCGCAGTGCTCTGCGCCTGCGGTTCTGGCTGAGCATGTGGGGGCTGCTCTGGGCCGCCTTCGGCACGACCGTGTTCTCCCTGGTGGGACGCCCCGGCTGGGCGGCGGCCTGCGGCGTGCTGTTCCTGGTGGTCGTCGTCGACCTGACCGTGGTGCTCCACCACATCCACCAGGGCCCGCACTGGCAGCCGGGCCGGAGCATCCCGCCGTACGAACCCGATCACGGCGGTACGCGACGCTGAACGCCCCTGCGCCGGCCCCGCTCAGTTCCGGGTGTCGAACCCCGCCGCCCGGAGGTACTCCGGCTTCGGGTCGAGGGCGGCGGCCAGCCGGAAGTGCCGCATGGCCTGGGCGGTCTGCCCGGAGCGCTCGAAGGTGCGGCCCAGCGCGAAGTGGGCGAAGGCGTTGTCCGGCTCGCGCTCCAGGACCAGCTCGAACTCCAGCTGCGCGGGACGGAGCTGCGCGGCGGCGAAGAAGGCCCGGGCCCGCAGCAGGCGCGCGGCCGTGTTCTCGGGATGGGCGGCGATCACCGAGTCCAGCAGCTTCACGGCCCCACGAGGGTCCCGCGCGGCCAGGAGATGCTCGGCGGCGCGGAAGTCGATGACGTGCGTTTCCGGGTTGCTGTCGGCCACGATGGCATCCTTCCCCTCGATCCGGTGGTTGAACACCGGACCTGCGGGCGGCATTCCGCCACGGCGCGGCGCCAGGCCCCGCGAGCCCGGCACGGTCCGAAAGTCAGGCCTGGGCGTCCCCGCCGGCAGCCCGGGCGCGGCGCTCCAGTTCCTCCCAGACCTTGCGGACCTGGGGCTCGAGCGCGTCGAGCGGTCCGTCGTTGTCGATCACCAGGTCGGCGACGGCCAGCCGCTTCGCGCGCGTGGCCTGGGCCGCCATCCGGGCCTCGGCCTCGGACGCGGCCATCCCCCGGAGCCGTACCAGCCGGTCGAGCTGGGTCTCCGGGGACGCGTCGACGACCACGACCAGGTCGTACAGCGGCGCGAGCCCGTTCTCGGCGAGCAGGGGTACGTCGTGGACGACGACGTCTCCGGCGCCCGCGTGGCTCTCCAGCTCCGCCGACCGGGCGCCGACCAGCGGGTGCACGATGGCGTTGAGGGTGGCCAGCCGGTCGGCGTCGGCGAACACGATCGAGCCGAGCTTGGGCCGGTCCAGCGTCCCGTCCGCGGTGAGGACGCCGTCCCCGAAGGCCGCCACGACGGCGGCGAGCCCCGGGGTCCCGGGCTCCACGACCTCGCGCGCGATCCGGTCCGCGTCGATCAGCACGGCTCCGTACGAGACGAGCAGCCGTGACACTTCGCTCTTGCCGGCGCCGATCCCGCCGGTCAGGCCCACCTTCAGCATGAGCGGCAGCTTAGGGCCTGCCCCGGCGGGGCTAGGCGTCGCCCTCCCGCTCCGCGAGGAAGCGCTCGAACTCGCGGCCCAGCTCGTCGGCCGACGGCAGGTCGACCGGCTCGGCGACCAGGCTGCCGCGCGTCTCGGCGCCGGCCGCCGCGTCGTACTGGTGCTCAAGCCCCTGCACCAGCGCCACCAGCTCCTCGTCGCCCTCGCCGATCTGGCGGTCGATCTCGGTCTGGGTGCGTCGGGCCTCGGTCCGCAGGGAGTGGGCGACGCCCGGGAGGACGAGGCCCGTGGCGGCGGTGACGGCCTCCAGGGCGGTCAGGGCCGCGTCCGGGTACGGGGACCGGGCCACGTAGTGCGGGACGTGGGCGGCGACGCCGAGGGTGTCGTGGCCGGCTTCGCTGAGCCGGTACTCGATGAGGGACTCGGCGCTGCCGGGCACCTGGGCCTCGTCGAAGGGGCTGCGGTGGCCCGGCATGAGGTCGGTGCGGCTGCCGTGCGGGGTGAGGCCGACCGGGCGGGTGTGCGGCACGCCCATGGGGATGCCGTGGAAGTTGACGGAGAGGCGCACGCCGAGGCGCTCGACGATCTGCCGGACGGCGACGGCGAACCGCTCCCACTCCACGTCCGGCTCGGGGCCGGAGAGGACGAGGAAGGGCGCGCCGGTGGCGTCCTGCACGAGGCGGACCTCGATGGACGGCGTCTCGTACGCGGACCAGCGGTCGCGCCGGAAGGTCAGCAGCGGGCGGCGGGCGCGGTAGTCCACGAGCCGGTCGTGGTCGAAGCGGGCCACCAGCTGGTGCGGGAGGGTGTCGAGCAGCCGGTCGACGATCTGCTCGCCGGTCTCGCCCGCGTCGATGTAGCCGTCGAAGTGGTAGAGCATGACCAGCCCCGCCGACTCCTGCGCCAGGGCCAGGTCGACGACGGCCACACCCTTCGGGTCCCATTCGTACAAATCCTGGGGATCAAGCACGATTACCGCTCCTCCTCGTGTTCTCTCTGGGAACGCCTCGCGCGGCACGACCATTCCCGCGGGTCGCGCGATCTTCGGGCGGAGCAGCGGGTGAACTGCGGCCACTGGTCCAGACCTTGACATGACCACAGGCCCTCCCTACCGTCTCGGGACAGGCATCGCGTTCAGTATTTCGACCACTGTGCACATACCGGAACACTCCCGCCCTGTCCGCCGTCCGGAAGGCATCCCCATGCGCACCCGAACGCTGCTCCTCCCCCTGCTCCCGGCGCTCCTCGCCGTCCCCCTCGTCACCACACCGGCCTCCGCGGCCACCGTCGAGGTCTCCACCGCCGCCCAGCTCAAGACGGCGCTCACCAACGCCAGACCCGGCGACACGATCCACCTCGCGGACGGCACGTACACCGGCAACTTCAAGGCCACCACCCCGGGCACCGCCTCGGCCCGGATCACCCTGACCGGCTCCTCGCGCGCGGTGCTCACCGCTGGCGGCGGCTACGGGCTGCACCTCAACGGCGCCTCGTACTGGACGGTCGAGGGGATCACCGTGACCGGCGGCCAGAAGGGGATCATGGCGGACACCGCGAACGGCGTGGTGATCGACGGGGTGACCGTGCACGGCCTGGACATGGAGGGCGTGCACTTCCGCAACTCCAGCAGGAACGGCGTCCTCAGGAACTCGCGGATCTACGACACCGGGAACGACGGCCGGGGCATGGGCGAGGGGGTGTACGTCGGCACCGCCGGCAACCTCTCCGACCGGAGCGACGGCGCGCAGATCCTGAACAACGCCATCGGGCCGGACGTCGGCGGCGAGAGCGTGGACATCAAGGAGGGCACGACCGGGGCGAGGATCGTCGGCAACACCTTCGACGGGCGCGGGCTGACCGGCGCCAACTACGACGACTCCTGGGTCGACGTGAAGGGCAACGGCGTCCTCGTGGCGGACAACACCGGCGTGAACACGACGAACAACGGCTTCGAGACCCACACCCAACAGAGCGGCTGGGGCTGCGGGACGGTCTTCCGGGGCAACCGCTCGGATCTGAGGGGCTCGACCGGGGCTCAGCGGCTCGCGATCAACGTCACCAACCAGAGCGGCGGCTGCACGACCACCGTGTACGCCTCGAACACGGTGACCGGCGGGAACGGTCTGACGAACGTCGCCGTCACGCCCTGAACCCGGCCGGGGCGACGGTCCCGGACATGACCGAGGCCCGCTCCCCCGAAGGGGAACGGGCCTCGATTCGCTAGCGGCTAGCGCTCAGCGGAGAGCCTGTTCAGCTCTGGCCGCCGGCGAGCTTCTCGCGGAGGGCGGCGAGCGCCTCGTCCGACGCCAGGGCGCCGGAGTTGTCGTCCGACTCCGAGGAGTACGAACCACCCGAGATGCCCGCACCGGCGTTGCCGGCGGCCGGGGCGGCAGCGCCCTCGGCAGCGGCGGCCTCGTCGGCCTCGCGGGACTTGATGACCTGAGCCTGGTGCTGCTCGAAGCGAGCCTGCGCCTCGGCGTACTGGGTCTCCCAGGCCTCGCGCTGGGTCTCGAAGCCCTCGAGCCAGTCGTTGGTCTCGGGGTCGAAGCCCTCGGGGTAGATGTAGTTGCCCTGGTCGTCGTAGGACGCGGCCATGCCGTACAGGGTCGGGTCGAACTCGACCGAGGCCGGGTCGGCACCGAAGGACTCGTTGGCCTGCTTCAGCGAGAGGCTGATGCGACGACGCTCGAGGTCGATGTCGATGACCTTGACGAAGATCTCGTCGTTGACCTGGACGACCTGCTCCGGGATCTCCACGTGGCGCTCGGCCAGCTCGGAGATGTGGACCAGACCCTCGATGCCCTCGTCCACGCGGACGAACGCACCGAACGGAACCAGCTTGGTGACCTTACCCGGGACGACCTGACCGATCTGGTGCGTACGGGCGAACTGCTGCCACGGGTCCTCCTGCGTCGCCTTCAGCGACAGGGAGACACGCTCGCGGTCCATGTCGACGTCGAGAACCTCGACGGTGACCTCCTGGCCGACCTCGACAACCTCGGACGGGTGGTCGATGTGCTTCCAGGACAGCTCGGAGACGTGCACGAGGCCGTCGACGCCACCCAGGTCCACGAAGGCACCGAAGTTGACGATCGAGGAGACGACGCCGGAGCGGACCTGACCCTTCTGCAGGGTCGTGAGGAAGGTCTGGCGAACCTCGGACTGGGTCTGCTCGAGCCAGGCGCGGCGGGACAGGACCACGTTGTTGCGGTTCTTGTCCAGCTCGATGATCTTCGCCTCGAGCTCCTTGCCCACGTAGGGCTGGAGGTCGCGGACGCGACGCATCTCGACGAGGGAGGCCGGCAGGAAGCCACGGAGGCCGATGTCGAGGATGAGACCACCCTTGACGACCTCGATGACGGTACCGGTGACGATGCCGTCCTCTTCCTTGATCTTCTCGATGGTGCCCCAGGCGCGCTCGTACTGGGCACGCTTCTTCGAGAGGATCAGGCGGCCTTCCTTGTCCTCCTTCTGGAGAACCAGGGCCTCGATCTCGTCGCCGACCTTGACGACCTCGTTCGGGTCGACGTCGTGCTTGATCGAGAGCTCGCGGCTCGGGATGACACCTTCGGTCTTGTAACCGATGTCGAGCAGGACCTCGTCCCGGTCGACCTTCACGATGACGCCGTCGACGATGTCGCCGTCGTTGAAGTACTTGATCGTCTCGTCGATCGCGGCGAGGAAGGCTTCCTCGTTACCGATGTCGTTGACCGCAACCTGCGGGGTGGTGCTGGTGGCGGTGGTCTCGGTGCTGCTCGTCATGTGGGAAAGGGCTCCGGTTACGGACAGAAAGTCGTAGGTACTGCTACGCCGAGAGCCCGTATCGCACCAAGAAGCCGGACAGCCAATGAAGCACCCTTCCGCGAACGGCAGGGAGCCCCGAAAACCGAGGGGACATACAACAGGTACGAGCGCGGCCTGCTCCGTCTGAGGCGCGCAGGCCCGCAGCGCAACCTTTAGCATACGGGGGCGGCCGGACAGGGTCAATGCGCGAAGCGCGCACCCGGGGCAGATCCGCTCAATTCCGGCGCGACTCATGGCCCTTGCGCCACCACGGCGGGGGCCGCCGCACGGCGGCACTGAGCGCAAACTACATCGGCGGGCGAGATGAACCAAGAGTACGGACACGAAGACCCGGTCGACGGGGAGGCCGAAGAGGCCGAGGCGACCCGGCGTGACGCCGGGGACGCGGAGAGCAGCCGGGCGAGCCGCGGCTGGTGGGACCGGAACGCCGACGAGTACCAGAGCGAGCACGGCTCCTTCCTGGGCGACGACCGTTTCGTCTGGGGCCCCGAGGGGCTCGACGAGGCCGAGGCGGGGCTCCTCGGGCCGGCCGCCTCACTGAAGGGCCTCGACGTCCTGGAGATCGGCGCGGGCGCGGCGCAGTGCTCGCGGTGGCTGGCGGCGCGGGGGGCGCGGCCGGTGGCCCTCGACCTCTCGCACCGGCAGCTCCAGCACGCGCTGCGGATCGGCGGGGAGGTGCCGCTGGTGGAGGCGGACGCGGGTGCGCTGCCCTTCCGGGACGGCTCCTTCGACCTGGCGTGCTCGGCCTACGGCGCGGTGCCCTTCGTCGCGGACCCGGTGCGGGTCTTCCGCGAGGTGCGCCGGGTGCTGCGGCCGGGCGGGCGCTGGGTGTTCTCGGTGACGCACCCGATCCGCTGGGCGTTCCCCGACGAGCCGGGGCCGGAGGGCCTCTCGGTCGCCGCCTCGTACTTCGACCGCACGCCGTACGTCGAGCAGGACGAGCAGGGACGGGCCGTGTACGTGGAGCACCACCGGACCCTCGGCGACCGGGTGCGGGACGTGGTGGCCGGCGGCTTCCGGCTGGTGGACCTGGTCGAGCCGGAGTGGCCGGCCTGGAACAGCCAGGAGTGGGGTGGCTGGTCCCCGCTGCGGGGGAACCTGATCCCCGGCACGGCGATCTTCGTCTGCGAGCGGGACGGATAGCCCCCTCGCCCGTCCTTCTCCTTACTCACGTCCGACTCATTCGTCCGACTCATTCGTCCTACTAATGGAGGGCCCTGTGGACAACGGGGCCCTCCCTTCTCGTGGCACGTACGAGACTGAGTGCGTGATCCGAAACGACGCTCTCGACCGTCTCCCCGTCCGCCATGCCGTCCCCGAGCTGCTCGCCGCGCTCGCGGAGCGCGGCACGGCGGTGCTGTCCGCCCCGCCCGGCACCGGCAAGACGACGCTGGTGCCGCTGGCGCTCGCGGGGCTCATAGGGGACGGACCGGCGCGCCGGGTGCTCGTGGCCGAGCCGCGGCGGATGGCGGTGCGGGCGGCGGCCCGGCGGATGGCCTGGCTGCTCGGCGAGGAGGTCGGCGGCGTGGTCGGCTTCTCGGTGCGCGGCGAGCGGCGGACCGGCCCGGCGACCCGCGTCGAGGTGGTGACCACGGGCATCCTGCTCCAGCGGCTCCAGCGCGATCCGGAGCTGGCGGGTGTGGACGTGGTGCTGCTCGACGAGTGCCACGAGCGGCATCTCGACGCCGACACGGCCATGGCCTTCCTGGTGGACGTCCGGGCGGCGCTCCGGCCCGAGCTGAGGCTGGTCGCCGCCTCGGCGACGAGCGACGCCGAGGCCTGGGCGCGGCTGCTCACGGTCCTGGACGGCGGGGGGCCCGCGCCGATCGTGTGGAGCGAGGGCGAGGGGCACGGGTACGCGGTGCGGTTCGCCGCGCCGCCGGCCGGGATCAGGCCCGCGCACGGCACCTGGGTGGATCCGGCGCTGCTGCGCCATGTGGCGTCGACGGTCCGGCTGGCGCTGGAGCGGCACGAGGGCGACGTCCTGTGCTTCCTGCCGGGTACGGGGGAGATCGCGCGGACGGCGGGGCTGCTCGACGGGGTCGACGCGGAGGTGCTCCAGCTGCACGGGCGGGCTCCCGCCGCCGTGCAGGACGCGGTGCTGCGGGGTGCCGGGCCGGACGGGCGGCGGCGGGTGGTGCTCTCGACGTCGGTGGCGGAGTCGAGCCTGACGGTTCCGGGCGTGCGGATCGTCGTGGACTCGGGGCTGGCGCGGGAGCCCCGGACGGACCACGCCCGTGGACTCGGGTCCCTCGCGACCGTGCCGGTGTCGACCGCGGCGGCGACCCAGCGGGCGGGACGCTCGGGGCGTGAGGAGTTCGGCACGGTCTACCGCTGCTGGGCCGAGGCGGAGGACGGCACCCGGGCACGGTTCCCCTCGCCCGAGATCAGGATCGCCGATCTGGCGGACTTCGCCCTGCGGGCCGCCTGCTGGGGCGACCCGACGGCGGAGGGGCTCGCGCTGCTGGACGCGCCGCCGGCCGGGGCGATGGCGGCGGCCCGCGCGGTGCTCGGGTCGATCGGGGCCGTCGACGCGGACGGCCGGGCCACGGACCGGGGGGTGCGGATGTCCCGGCTCGGGCTGCACCCCCGGCTGGGGCGGGCGCTCCTGGACGGTGCGCCCGAGGTCGGCGCCCGGCGGGCGGCGGAGGTGGTGGCGCTGATCGGCGAGGAGCCGCCGCGCGAGTACGGCGACGACCTGGTGGCGGCCTGGCGGTCGGCCCGTCAGGGCTCCGACGGGTACGGGGCGCGGTGGCGGGCGGAGGTGCGGCGCCTGGAGCGGTCGGCGGGCGAGGCCCTGGGCGGGGGCACCGCTGCCTCGGGGAAGGAGGGCGACGACGCCGTGGCCGGTCTGGTGACGGCGCTGGCGTTCCCGGAGCGGGTGGCCAGGGCCCGGGAGCAGGGCGGCTATCTGATGGTGTCGGGGAGCGGGGCGCGCCTCGCTCAGGGCTCCCGGCTGCGTTCCAGCCCGTGGCTCGCCGTGGCGGTGGCGGACCGCACCGCGCGGGACGCCACGGCACGGGTGCGGCTCGCCGCCGTGGTGGACGAGGCCACGGCGTACCGGGCGGCCGGGCATCTGCGGAGCACCGGCGAGGAGGTCCGCTGGGAGGACGGCGACGTGGTCGCGCGGTCCGTGGACCGGCTGGGCGCGGTGGAGCTCACGGTCCGCCCCCTGGGGGCCGGGGCCGAGCCCGCTCTCGTGCGGGAGGCGTTGCTCGACGGTCTGCGGCGCGAGGGGCTCGGGCTGCTGCGGTGGCGCCGGGAGGCCGGGGAGCTGCGCGAGCGGCTCGCCTTCCTCCACCGGGAGATGGGGGCGCCCTGGCCGGACGTGTCGGACGGGGCGCTGGTCGACCGGGCCGGGGAGTGGCTGGAGCCGGAGCTGTCCCGGGCCGTGCGCCGGGCGGACCTGGGGCGGATCGACGCGGGGGAGGCGCTGCGGCGGCTGCTGCCGTGGGCCTCGGGCGAGGCGGTGCGGCTGGACGAGCTGGCGCCGGAGCGGATCGAGGTTCCGAGCGGTTCGCGGATACGGGTCGAGTACGGGGGTGAGCGGCCGGTGCTCGCGGTGAAGCTCCAGGAGATGTTCGGTCTGGCCGAGACGCCCCGGGTGGCGGGGGTCCCGGTGCTCGTCCATCTCCTCTCCCCCGCCGGCCGGCCCGCGGCGGTCACGGCCGACCTGGCGTCGTTCTGGCGGGACGGTTACCGCGCGGTGCGGGCGGAGCTGCGGGGGCGGTATCCGAAGCACCCGTGGCCCGAGGACCCGTCGGCGGCGGTGCCGACCCGGCACACCAGCGCCCGGCTCAGAGGGGAGCGCTGACCGGGGCCGGGGCGGGGGCGGCGGGCGGCTCCGGCTCGGGGCGGCGCGAGCGGGCCTCCAGCCAGAGGGCGAGGGCGAGGAGGGCCAGGGCCAGGACGGTGAGGCTCCACGGGATGTAGGAGACGAGCATGAGGACCATGAGGCGGTTGGAGGAGACCATCTCGCCGACGCTCCGCAGGTAGTCCTCGCGCATCTTCACGTGGCCCGCGAAGACGGTGAGGGTGTCCTGCCCCATCAGCGCCTTGGCGTTGCGGAGCTCCTCCTTGTGGATCTCCTCGCCGTTGACGGGGGCTCCGGTGACCGGCTCCACCCAGAACATGCGCTTGGTCGTGTACCAGCGGGTGAGGCCCGAGTCGGCGAGGATCTTGGGAGTGATGCCCTTGACCGGCATGGCCTTGGGCATGGGGACCTTGGTCCAGGGGATGGTCTGCTCGAAGTAGTAGACCTCCATGCCGCGGAAGGTGCGGGTGCCCTTGTAGTGGATGGGGGCGGAGGTGCGGGTCTGGGCGTCGAAGTACTGGTAGTCGCGCTTCTCGGTGAGGAAGGGGAACTTGAACTCGATGCCCTCGCGCCGGACCGGGTCGCCGTCGACCGATTCGCCGGTGGCGTGGACGGGGTCCTGGGTGTGGGCGTCGAAGATGTAGCGCTCCGGGACCTTGGAGACCATCTTGCCGTCGGGTCCGGTGACATAGGCGAGGGCGTCCCAGACGACGACGTCGCGCCCGGCGTCGCGTTCGATGCGCCGCGACTCCTCCACGTTGCCCTTGAGGGTCTGGATGATCGTGATCTTGTCGACCTTCTCGGCCCGGAGCGTGGAGTAGTTGAGGAGGGTCGCGGGCCGCGCCTCCAGGACGGTGTCCTGGTACTGGTTCGCCGGGATCTTCGCCAGGCGGGGGAAGGCGTACCAGCGCAGGGTCGGGGCCATCGCGGCGCAGAAGACGGCGAGGGCGAGGAGGACGAGGCTGGCTCGGCGGCGCACGGTCGTCCCCTTACTTCCGGGCGGCGGGATCGGCGGTCAGCAGGGGCTTGGGCGAGGTGGGCCCGTCGGGCGGCAGATCGACCACGGTGAGGAGCAGGACGAAGAGGAGGACTGGGGCGAGTCCGATGGCGGCGGCGACGAGGGCGCGCATGGTCGGCCTCCCGGGGTGCGATCTGATAGGTCGTCAGGGCGGGGGCACCGTAGCAATGTGGCCGCGAGATGAGAACACGTTGCACCCGGGAGACGCGAAACGCCGTCCCCCCGTCCGGTGCGGACGGAGGGACGGCGCGGGGAACGCGGCGCGGAGGCGCGGGCCGTCAGGCCGAGGGGGAGGAGCTGGGCGAGGGGGTGGCCTCGGGCGAGCCGCTGCCGGAGGGCGTCGGCTCGGGGGTCGGCTCCGGATCCGGCGTCGCGGGCGCGGTGACCGTGAGGTCGACGAAGGTGGTGCCGCCGCCCGGTGCGGTGAGCTGGATGAAGAAGGTGCCCGCCGTGTCGCCCGCGAGGAGGTCGCCCGGCTCGAAGGTGAGCAGTCCGTTCGTACCGGTCCTGAGGGTGACGGTACGGACCGACTTCCCGTCGGCGCCCTTGAAGGACGGGCCCTCGGTGGCCTCCTTGGGGTCCGTCTTCGAGGTGACGATCACCGCGGTGACGAGCACGCCGGGGGCGAGGGCGCCCTTCTCGGTGGCCTTCACCTGCAGCTGCTGGGCGAAGGAGGTGCCGGTCGTGGCCGACAGGGGGTCGCCGGCGACCCGGGTGAGGGTGTCCGCCCGGCGCTCGGTGACGGTCGCCGAGAAGTCGGCCGCGCCCAGGGTCCGGCCCACGACGGTGGCCCGCACGGTGAAGGATCCCGTCTTCTCACCGGCCCGGAGGGCGGGCGAGGCGGCGAGGCCGGTCGAACTCGTGGTGACGGTGGCGGTGGTGCCGCCGCCGGCGAAGCGGGTGTCGGTGGTCCCGGTGATCTCGAAGCGGATGCTCACACCGGCGACGGGCTTGCCCGAGGCGTCGAGCGCCGCGACCCGGGGGGCTCCCGTGAAGGCGCTGCCGGTGGTCGCGGTCAGCTTCTCGTTGGCCACGATCGCGAGCCGGGCGACCCTGACGGCCGGCGGTGCGGTGGGCGGCGTCACCGGCGGGGTGACCGGGGGCTTGGTGGGAACCGTGGGCGGCTTGACCGGTCCGGGGCGGGTCTCCGAGGGCTTCGGCTTCTGCGTGCCCGGCGTCGGAGTCGGCGTCGTGGGGACGGTCGGGGGCTGCGTGCCGGGGCGGGGCCGGTTGCCCCGGTCGCCGTTGTCGCTCCGGTCGACCGGCAGCACGCCCGTGCCGTCCGGGATCTGGTGCGTGCCGCGCTCGTAGTAGGCGACCCAGGACAGGACCGTGTTCAGGTACTCCCTGGAGCGGTTGTAGCTGAGGATCGCCTGGTCGAGGTCTGCCTTGAGGGCGAGGTTGCGGTCGTTGGCGCAGAGGTAGAGACCGGCGGCCTGCGCCGCGTCGTAGATGTTGTTCGGGTCCTTCTTGCCGTCACTGTTGGCGTCCTGACCCCAGGTCGCCCAGGTGGACGGGATGAACTGCATCGGGCCGACGGCCCGGTCGTGGATCTTGTCGCCGTCGAAGGCGCCGTCGTCGGTGTCGGTGATGTTGGCGAAGCCGTTGCCGTTGAGGGCGGGGCCGAGGATCGGCGGCGATGCCGTGCCGTTGGCGTCGACCCTTCCGCCGCGTGCCTGGCCGGACTCGACCTTGCCGATGCCGGCGAGCAGCTGCCACGGCAGGTTGCAGCCGGGGTCGGTCGAACGTATCGACAGCTCGGCCCGCTTGTAGGCGGAGTAGACGGACGCGGGTATACCGGCCTCGGCCGGGCCGGTGATGATCGGCAGTTCGGTGCTCGCCCCGGGCTTGTTCGGCGAGATCAGCGGCGGCAGGTCCGTGTAGTACGGGTCGTCGCCGGTCGCGGAGCCGTCCCCGGACGGCGGCGTCGTGTCACCGGCGCCGATGGCGTGGTCCCCGCCGGTGTTGTCCGCGGCCGGCGGGATCATCTCGGGCGCCTGCGAGGCGGCGAGCGCGGCGACCGCCGCGGCCATCACCACACCGCTGGTGGCCCCCTTGCGCAGCCGGTGGCCGATGTGCGCTGCCATGTCCGTCGTCCCCTCCCGATCGACGCGGCCCCACGCTCCCCGCGTGAAACCTCTGGCGACCCTATGCCAACTCCGGACCGGCGAGTAGCGGCCCCTGACCGTGTTTCACGGTTTCGTCACCTCTTGGCCGCCTGCCGACCAGGTAGGTCCGGGAACCGACCGGAGCGTCCCGGCCCTCTTGCACTCCGGCCGCCCACGCACTCCTGCCGACCACG
Source organism: Streptomyces tanashiensis (assembly GCF_014648895.1). Classification (GTDB taxonomy): domain Bacteria; phylum Actinomycetota; class Actinomycetes; order Streptomycetales; family Streptomycetaceae; genus Streptomyces; species Streptomyces tanashiensis. The sequence goes on along the minus strand of NZ_BMRZ01000003.1, from coordinate 902,564 downwards.
CACTCCGGAACCCTGGGGGAACTCCCGTTGCCGTTCACGCTGAGCCATGCCGCCGCCGTGCTGCCCGTGCTGCGCCGGGACGGGACCGCGCGCGGACCGCTCGTCGCGTCCGCGCTCGTCGCCGGGTCCTTCTCGCCCGACATGACCTACTTCGCCGCGACCGCGTTCCCCGGGGCGATGGTCCTCGGGGACGTCACCCACTCCCCCGTCGGGATCGTCACGGCCGACGTCCTCGTCACCGCCGCGCTCGTGGTCCTGTGGCTGACCGTGCGCGAGCCGCTCGTCGCGCTGCTGCCCGCCCGGTGGCGCGGCCGGGTGTACGGACTCGTCCGGGGGCGGCCCTGGCGGGAGAGGCACCCGGCCGTGCTCGCCGGATGGTTCTGCCTGTCGGCGATCCTCGGCGCCACGACCCACGTGGTGTGGGACTCGTTCACCCACCTCGACCGCTGGGGCACCCGCGCGATCCCCTTCCTCGGCGAGATCGTGGCCGGGTTCCCGGTCTATCTCTACGCGCAGTACGGGGGTTCGGCGCTGGCCCTCGGGCTGCTCGGCTGGTGCACGGCGCGGGCGCTGCGTTCCTCCGCGCCGGGGGTGGAGCTGCCGTCCCGGGTTCCGGTCCCGGGCCGGCGCGGACGGCTCCTCGCCGCCGGGCTGCTCGGCGGCTGCGTCCTCGCGGGGATCGCGCACCGGGTGCTGCGCTGGGCCGCGTACTGGGGCTGGGACCGGATCGAGACGCCCCTCGACGTCATTCCGACGGCCTGCTTCGGCGCCGGCGCGGGGCTCGCCGTCGGGCTCGTGCTGTACGGGACGGGGGCGCGGCTCCTCGGATCACCGCGGGCCCGGACGACCCCGGCCCCGGGTCTCCACCAGGGGCTCCCGGATCATCGGGGCCTCTCGGAATCCGACCCGGCGCCTCGGCCGGAGCACTCCCGTCAGGAGTCTCGCCGATCTTCTCCGGCGGGGTGAACTCGCGGGCCGCGGCGCCTCCGGAGAGTCCGCGGTGCACGACGAGGGAGATGCTCTCCAGGGTGCGGACGCCGTACCTCAGGGTGGGGTTGTCGTGGCTCAGGAGGACGATCCGGTAGTCGACGGAGGGACCGCCCGTACCGGTGTCCGCGCCGGTGTCGGTACCGGTGTCCGCGCCGGTGTCGGTGCGGATGCCGGCGCCGGGGCCAGTGCCGGCGCCAGGGCCGGGGCCGCTACTCGCACCCGTGCTTGTACCGGCGCTCGGGCCGGGGCCAGAGCCGGTGCCGGGGCCAAGGCCGGTTCCGGTGCCAGGGCCGGGGCCGCTACTCGCACCCGAACTTGTGCCGGCACTCGGACCCGGGCCGGTGCCGGTGCTCACGCCCGGCCCCGTGCTCGCCCCCGGACCCGCGCCCGCGCCCATGCTCGCGCTCGCCCCCGCGCCCGTCGTGGTCGCCGCCGGGCGGACGATGCCGACGCTGTGGACGCGCCAGGCGTGGGTCTTGCGGGGCAGCCAGCCGTTCTTGAGGTGGACCTTGACCGTGCGGGGTGCGCCCGCGGAGACGCCCCAGGCCTGTTGGCGGACGACCTGTCCCATCAGGGACAGGGCCTCCGTGCGGCGGGAGATCGCGGCGAGGAGGGCGAGTTGGTCGCGTGCGGTGGTGCGGGTGAGGCCCCAGTAGCTGTCGTGGCCGAGGACGGTGTCCCGTGCCCCGGCCTCCCGCAGCACCCTCTTCAGGCGGGCGCGGGACAGCCCCTTCCACAGCTCGCTGGCGGCGGTGTTGTCGGAGCGGGTGATCATCGCCTTGAGGCGTCGCGCCTCCAGCCGGGTCGGCGCACGGCCGAGCTCCTCCGCGCGCCCGAGGACGGCCTGCATGATCAGGACCTTGGCGATGCTGGCGGAGTCGTACGCGTCGGTGTCGGCCAGTCGGCAGCGCAGTCCGCGCCCGGGGTCGTGGACCGCGAGGGAGACCGTGCTCTCACGTCCCTTGAGCGCCTTCGTGATGTCCCGGGACAGCCGGGCGGCGAGCGTCGGCTCGCGTGACGAGGTGCAGAGTGCGGGCGCCCGGTGCGCCTCTGCGGGCCAGGGCCAGGCGGTGACCGACGCGCCGAGCAGGGCGCCGAGGAGGGCGCAGGTGGGGAGGTGGGAGCGGCGACGCGTGACCATGTCCCCCAGTTTCGGGAGCGTGGCCGCGGGGGCGCCCCTCGACTGGTCCACCTGGCGCACAACCGCCGGGGCCCGTGCGGGACCCGCACCGCGGAGCGCTGCTCCGGGTGCGGGTCCGGCCGCATGGGCCCGGGTCAGTGGGCCGCCGAGTCCCAGTTCGGTCCGACGCCCACCGAGACGTCCAGGGGGGCGCGGAGGTCGGCGGCGGCCGACATCTGCTCACGGACCAGGGCCTCGACCCGCTCGCGCTCGCCGGGGGCGAGTTCGAGCACGATTTCGTCGTGGACCTGGAGGAGCATCCGGGAGGCGAGACCCGCCTCGGTGAGCGCCCGGTCGACGTTCAGCATGGCGACCTTGACGATGTCGGCGGCCGTCCCCTGGATGGGGGCGTTGAGTGCCATGCGCTCGGCGGCCTCGCGGCGCTGCCGGTTGTCGCTGTTGAGGTCGGGGAGGTAGCGACGGCGGCCCAGCATCGTCTCGGTGTATCCGGTGGCGCGGGCCTCGTCGACGACGCGGCGCAGGTAGTCCCGCACCCCGCCGAAGCGCTCGAAGTAGGTGTCCATCAGACCGCGCGCCTCGCCCGGGTCGATGTTCAGCTGCTGCGAGAGGCCGAACGCCGACAGGCCGTAGGCCAGGCCGTACGACATGGCCTTGATCTTGCGGCGCATCTCCGCGTCGACGGCGGACCGCTCGACGCCGAAGACCTGGGAGGCGACGGTGGTGTGCAGGTCCTCGCCGGAGGTGAAGGCCTCGATCAGGCCCTCGTCCTCGGAGAGGTGGGCCATGACGCGCAGCTCGATCTGGCTGTAGTCGGCGGTCATCAGGGCCTCGAAGCCCTCGCCGACGACGAAGCCGTGCCGGATGGCCCGGCCCTCGTCCGTCCGCACCGGCACGTTCTGCAGGTTGGGGTCGGTCGAGGAGAGGCGGCCGGTCGCGGCCACCGTCTGGCTGAAGGTGGTGTGGATGCGGCCGTCGGCGGCGACGGTCTTGATCAGGCCCTCGACGGTGGAGCGCAGTCGGGCCTGCTCGCGGTGGCGGAGCATGATCACCGGCAGTTCGTGCTCGGTCTGGCCGGCCAGCCAGGCGAGCGCGTCGGCGTCCGTCGTGTACCCGGTCTTGGTCTTCTTGGTCTTCGGCAGGTTGAGCTCGCCGAAGAAGACCTCCTGGAGCTGCTTGGGCGAGCCGAGGTTGAACTCGTGGCCGACGGAGGCGTGGGCCTCCTTCACGGCCTGCTGCACGGCGCCGGCGAACTGCTGCTCCATGGCCTCCAGGTGGTCGCGGTCGGCGGCGATGCCGTGCCGCTCCAGGCGGGCGAGGAGGGCGGAGGTGGGGAGCTCGACCTCGTGGAGGAGCGCGCGGGCGCCGACCTCGCCGAGCCGCTCCTCGAAGGCCCCGCCGAGGTCGAGGACGGCCCGCGCCTGGCTCATGAGGGCCTCGGCCTCCGCCGTGTCGTCGGCGCCGAAGGCGAGCTGTCCGTCGGCGGCGGCCGCCGGGGCGAGCTCGCGGTGGAGGTACTCGACGGTGAGGGCGTCGAGGGCGAAGGAGCGCCGGCCGGGCTTGACCAGGTAGGCGGCGAGGGCGGTGTCCATGGTGACGCCCGAGATGGTCCAGCCGTGCTCGGGGAAGACCCGCATGGCGCCCTTGGCGTTGTGCATGACCTTCGGCCGCGCGGGATCGGAGATCCACTCGGCCCAGGCCCGCTCGTCGGCCTCGTCGAGGGTGCTGGGGTCGAACCAGGCGGCGGCTCCTCCGGCGGCGGCGAGGGCGACCTCGGCGACGTTCCCGGTGCCGAGGGCCCAGCTGTCGACGGTGGCGATGCCGAGGGGCTCGGTGCCGTGCTCGGCGAGCCAGGGGGCGAGCTCACCGGCGCCGAGGACGGTGAAGTCGAGCTCGACGCCCGCGGCGGGGGCGGGCGCGGCCTCCTCGGCGGCGCCCGGGTCGACGGCGAGGAGCCGCTCGCGCAGCGAGGGGTTGCGGATCTCCAGGGTGTCGAGGACGAGGGCCAGGGCCGTGCGGTCGTACGGCTCGCGGGCGAGGTCGGCGACGGTCTTCGGCAGCTCGACGTCCCGGACCATCTCGGTCAGGCGGCGGTTGAGCTTCACCGACTCCAGGTGGTCGCGGAGGTTCTGGCCGGCCTTGCCCTTGACCTCGTCCGCGCGCTCGACGAGCTCGGCGAAGGAGCCGAACTGGTTGATCCACTTGGCGGCGGTCTTCTCGCCGACGCCGGGGATGCTCGGCAGGTTGTCGGACGGGTCGCCGCGCAGGGCGGCGAAGTCGGGGTACTGCGAGGGGCTCAGGCCGTACTTCTCCTGGACCTTCTCCGGGGTGTAGTGGGTCACCTCGGAGACGCCCTTGATCGGGTAGATCACGGTGGTCCGGTCGGAGACCAGCTGGAAGGAGTCCCGGTCGCCGGTGAAGATCAGGACGTCGAAGCCCTCGGCCTCGGCCTGGGTGGTGAGGGTGGCGATGATGTCGTCGGCCTCGAAGCCGTCGACGGCGAAGCGCGGCACGCGCATCGCGTCGAGGACCTCGCCGATCAGCTCGACCTGCCCCTTGAACTCGTCGGGGGTCTTCGAGCGGTTCGCCTTGTACTCCGGGAACTCCTCGGACCGCCAGGTCTTGCGGGACACGTCGAACGCGACCGCGAAGTGGGTGGGGGCCTCGTCGCGGAGCGTGTTCGCCAGCATCGAGGCGAACCCGTAGATCGCGTTCGTCGGCTGCCCGGTCGCGGTGGTGAAGTTCTCCGCGGGCAGCGCGAAGAACGCCCGGTACGCGAGCGAGTGCCCGTCCATGAGGAGCAGGCGGGGGCGGGTGTCTGCGGGGTTCTTCGATGCTGTCTCGGCCACGGGACGATCCTGCCACGGCCCACTGACAATCCCGTCCACACCGGTCGGGGTGCCGGGCTGTCGGTGCCGCGTGACAGGATCGGAGACGTACGCCACAGGTATTACCGCTCAAGGGAGAGCGCGATGGTCAGCAAGCCGCCCGCCGGTGACCCGGTCCAGGACGCACCGCAGGTCACGGAGCCGCAGCACGCCGCCGCCGGCCTGCCCGCCATCGGGCACACGCTGCGGATCGCGCAGGAGCAGATGGGCCTGCGGCGCACCGCGCGGACCCTGCTCAAGGTCAATCAGAAGGACGGCTTCGACTGTCCCGGCTGCGCCTGGCCGGAGGGCGACAAGCGGCATGTGGCGGAGTTCTGCGAGAACGGCGCGAAGGCGGTCGCCGAGGAGGCGACGCTGCGCCGGGTGACCCCGGAGTTCTTCGCCGCGCACCCGGTGGCGGACCTGGCGACCCGCAGCGGCTACTGGCTGGGGCAGCAGGGCCGGATCACGCAGCCGATGCTCCTCCCGGAGGGCGGCGAGCGGTACGAGCCGGTGAGCTGGGAGCGGGCGTTCGCGATCATCGCGGAGGAGCTGCGGGCCCTGGCCTCCCCCGACGAGGCGCTCTTCTACACCTCGGGGCGGACGAGCAACGAGGCGGCGTTCCTGCTCCAGCTCTTCGCCCGCGAGTTCGGCACGAACAACCTGCCGGACTGCTCCAACATGTGCCACGAGTCCTCGGGCTCGGCGCTCACCGAGACGATAGGGATCGGCAAGGGCAGCGTCTCCCTGGAGGACCTGCACCGGGCCGACCTGATCATCGTGGCCGGGCAGAACCCCGGGACGAACCATCCGCGCATGCTCTCGGCCCTGGAGAAGGCGAAGGCCTCGGGCGCCCGGATCATCTCGGTGAACCCGCTGCCGGAGGCGGGTCTGGAGCGCTTCAAGAACCCGCAGACCCCGCAGGGCATGCTCAAGGGCGCGGCGCTCACCGACCTCTTCCTGCAGATCCGGATCGGCGGCGACCAGGCCCTCTTCCGCCTGCTCAACAAGCTGGTCCTGGAGACGGCCGGGGCGGTCGACGAGGAGTTCGTACGCGAACACACCCACGGGTACGAGGAGTTCGCCGCTGCGGCGAAGGCGGCCGACTGGGACGAGACGCTCGCCGCGACCGGGCTGAGCCGCTCCGAGATCGAGCGGGCCCTGGAGATGGTGCTCGCCTCGGAGCGGACGATCGTCTGCTGGGCGATGGGCCTCACCCAGCACAAGCACTCCGTGCCGACCATCCGCGAGGTCGTCAACTTCCTTCTCCTGCGGGGGAACATCGGCCGGCCGGGCGCGGGCGTGTGCCCGGTGCGCGGCCATTCGAACGTGCAGGGCGACCGCACGATGGGCATCTTCGAGCGCCCCGCGCCCGCCTTCCTGGACGCCCTGGACAAGGAGTTCGGGATCGTCTCGCCGCGGCACCACGGCTTCGACGTGGTGCGCTCGATCCAGGCGCTGCGCGACGGCGAGGCGAAGGTGTTCTTCGCGATGGGCGGCAACTTCGTGGGGGCGACGCCCGACACGGAGGTGACGGAGGCGGCCATGCGGAACGCGCGCCTGACCGTGCACGTCTCGACGAAGCTGAACCGCTCGCACGCGGTGACGGGCACGCGCGCGCTGATCCTGCCGACGCTCGGCCGCACCGACAAGGACACGCAGCGCGCCGGCCGGCAGTTCGTGACGGTCGAGGACTCGATGAGCCTGGTGCACGCCTCCCGGGGCAACCTGCCGCCGGCGAGCCCGCACCTGCTGTCGGAGCCGGCGATCGTGGCGCGGATGGCCCGGGCCGTCCTCGGCGACGGATCGGCCACGCCCTGGGAGGAGTTCGAGGCGGACTACGCCACGATCCGGGACCGCATCGCGCGCGTGGTGCCCGGTTTCGAGGACTTCAACGCCCGTCTCGCGGCGAGCCCGGGCGGCTTCGCGCTGCCGCACGCCCCGCGCGACGAGCGCCGCTTCCCCACGAAGACCGGCAAGGCCAACTTCACGGCCGCTCCCGTCGAGTATCCGAGGGTGCCCGAGGGCCGGCTGCTGCTGCAGACGCTGCGCTCGCACGACCAGTACAACACCACGATCTACGGTCTGGACGACCGCTACCGGGGGATCAGGGGCGGCCGCAGGGTCGTGCTCGTGCACCCCGAGGACGCGGCGGCGTTCGGCCTCGCGGACGGGGCGTACACGGATCTGGTGAGCGAGTGGACGGACGGCACCGAGCGGCGGGCGCCCGGCTTCCGGGTGGTGCACTACCCGACGTCACGGGGGTGCGCGGCGGCCTACTACCCGGAGACGAACGTCCTGGTCCCGCTGGAGTCGACGGCGGACATCAGCAACACCCCCGCCAGCAAGTCCGTGATCGTGCGTCTGGAACAATCACAGTCCGCCTAAGCGTTTGCTCAGGCGGTCGCGACGCGACAAGCAGCCGTACGAAGACGAACGGAGCCGGGCCCATGGGTGAGCAGCAGCATGTGAAGTTCCCGCAGGAGGTCATCGACGAGTACGCGGCGCTGGGCGTCGACCTCCCGGCGCTCTTCTCGGCCGGACACCTGGGGAACCGGATGGGCGTCCAGATCCTGGAGGCCTCGGCCGAGCGGGTCGTCGGCACCATGCCGGTGGAGGGCAACACCCAGCCGTACGGGCTGCTGCACGGGGGCGCCTCCGCGGTGCTCGCCGAGACGCTGGGTTCGGTCGGCTCGATGCTGCACGGCGGGGTCTCGAAGATCGCCGTCGGCGTCGACCTCAACTGCACCCACCACCGCGGGGTCCGCAGCGGCCTGGTGACCGGCGTGGCGACCCCGGTCCACCGCGGGCGGACCACCGCCACGTACGAGATCGTGATCAGCGACGAGCAGGGCAAGCGGGTGTGCTCGGCGCGGCTGACCTGCCTGCTGCGCGAGGTCACCGCGAAGGACGCGGGGAACCTGCCGGAGGCGGGGGCGGCCGCGGGCGCCTGACGCGCGACCGACGAACCACGAAGGGGCGGCACCTACGGGTGCCGCCCCTTCGGCGTTCTCCCGCACCGCCCCCACCCCGTCCGCCATCACTCTCCGTGATCTTCGCACGATGTGAAAACACGCGGGGCGGCAGAGTCGTTCCGTCCGCTCAGGTTTCTGCCACTGTCCGATATCCGGAGAGTCGGCCGGAGCATGCGACAGGACCAAGATTCCCTCAAGCCCCTTAGCGGAACTGCGCGTTCTCAGTATGTGAACACTGCATTACAGGCCGCTATGCCCCGGTTTTCCCAGTCGACGCGCACACTCTTTCCCCGTCGGCATAACAAGACAGTCACATCCTGTCCTCGCCGCTCCCCGACCCTCCCCACCTGCGCTTAGAGTCACCGCCAGTCACCGCGCCGCCGGGCGCGTCCTACTGCACGGCCCTGTACCAACCCAGTACGGCCCGGCGTTCCAAAACGGCACCCCTCGTTCCTCTGCTTCACGGCACCGCCTCATCCCGAGGGGGCCGCGCCAGGGAAAGGACCCTTCGTGCGAAACCGTTCGTTGCTCATACTCACCACCGCGGTCACCGCGGGAGCGCTCACGCTCACCGCCTGTGGTTCGCGTGACGACAAGGGCGGCGCCGAGAACGGCGACGGCGGCAACGTCACCGTGACCATCGGTCTCGACGCCCCGCTCACGGGTGAGCTGTCCGCCCTCGGCCTCGGCATCAAGAACTCGGCCGACCTCGCGGTCAAGACGGCCAACAAGAAGTCCTACGTCAAGGGCGTGACCTTCAAGCTGGAGTCCCTGGACGACCAGGCGCAGCCCTCCTCGGGCCAGCAGAACGCGACGAAGTTCGTCGCCGACAAGTCCGTCCTCGGCGTCGTCGGCCCGCTGAACTCCGGTGTCGCCGAGTCCATGCAGAAGGTCTTCGACGACGCGAAGCTGGTGCAGGTCTCCCCGGCCAACACCAACCCGTCGCTGAGCCAGGGCATCAACTGGAGCACCGGCGAGAAGAAGCGCGGCTACAAGTCGTACTTCCGCACGGCCACCACGGACGCCATCCAGGGCCCGTTCGCCGCCCAGTACGTCTTCAAGGAGGCCAAGAAGACCAAGGCCTTCATCATCGACGACAAGAAGACCTACGGCGCCGGCCTCGCGGGCACCTTCAAGGGCGAGTTCGAGAAGCTCGGCGGCAAGGTCGTCGGCACGCAGCACATCAACCCGGACACCAAGGACTTCAGCGCCGTCGCCACCCAGGTGAAGAGCTCCGGCGCCGACGTCGTCTACTACGGTGGCGAGTACCCGGCCGGCGGCCCGCTGGCCAAGCAGATCAAGGCGGCCGGCGCGAAGGTCACCGTCGTCGGTGGCGACGCGATCTTCAGCCCCGAGTACGTGAAGCTCGCCAGCCCGGCCGCGGCCGACGGCGACATCGCCACCTCGGTCGGCGCGCCGATCGAGAGCCTCCCCTCCGCCAAGGAGTTCCTGGCCAACTACAAGGCCGAGAACTACAAGGAGGCCTACGAGGCCTACGGCGGCTACGCCTACGACTCGACCTGGGCGATCATCGAGGCCGTCAAGAAGGCCACCGAGGGCAACGGCGGCAAGGTCCCCGAGCGCGCCAAGGTCGTCGAGGCCATGCAGGGCGTCTCCTTCGAGGGCGTGACCGGTTCGGTCGCCTTCGACGAGTTCGGTGACACCACCAACAAGCAGCTCACGGTCTACAAGGTCGAGGGCGGCGCGTTCAAGCCGGTCAAGTCCGGCACCTTCGGCGGCTGACCTCAGCAGCCCCACCTCTCAGCACCACCTTCACCGCGCGGGGGCGCCACACCAGGCCCCCCGCGCGGTGTCACATCCGTCGAAAGTCTCGGAGGACAATGCGGTGAACGAACTGCCGCAGCAGCTGGTCAACGGCCTGCTACTGGGATCCATGTACGGGCTCGTCGCCGTCGGCTACACGATGGTCTACGGCATCGTCCAGCTCATCAACTTCGCCCATGGCGAGATCTTCATGACCGGCGGCTTCGGGGCCCTCACGGTCTGGCTCATCCTTCCCGGTGGCACCACCATGTGGGTCGCTCTGCCCCTCATGATCATCGGTGCCGTACTCGTCGCGACGACGATAGCCGTCGGAGCGGAACGGCTCGCGTACCGTCCGCTCCGCGGAGGCCCACGCCTCGCCCCCCTCATCACCGCCATCGGTCTCTCACTCGCCCTCCAGCAGGCCGTCTGGGCCTTCTACCCGGAGGCGAAGTCCGCCCGGACCTTCCCGCAGATCCCCGGCGGCCCGATCGAGCTCGGCCCGGTCACCATCCAGACCGGCGACGTCTTCCTCCTGGTCGCCGCCCCCGTCTGCATGGCCTTCCTCGCCTTCTTCGTCATGCGCACCCGCACCGGGCGCGGCATGCAGGCCACGGCGCAGGACCCGGACACCGCGAAGCTCATGGGCGTCAACACCGACCGGATCATCGTGATCGCGTTCGCCCTCGGTGCCGCGATGGCCGCGGTCGGCGCCGTCGCCTACGGCCTCAAGTACGGCGTCGTCGACTACAAGATGGGCTTCCTCCTCGGACTCAAGGCCTTCACGGCCGCCGTCCTCGGCGGAATCGGCAACATCTACGGAGCCATGATCGGCGGAGTCGTCCTCGGTATCGCCGAGACCATGGCGACGGCGTACGTCAGCCACATCCCCGGTATGGATCAGCTCGGCGGCCAGTCCTGGGCCGACGTCTGGGCCTTCGTACTCCTCATCGTCGTACTCCTCGCCCGGCCACAAGGCCTGCTCGGCGAGCGCGTCGCGGACAGGGCGTGACACCATGACCACCATCTCCGAGAACTCGACGGCGCCCGCGGCGCCCGAGCCGGCCGTGGCGACCGGACTCATCGGCTTCGTGCCGGTCGGCATCGCCCGCGCCCTCACCCTGGGCGGCGGCATCCTCAGCGTCGCCAGCTGCTTCACCGCCTGGACCTGGACCCCCCGCTTCCCGGGCGACCTCACGTTCTACGGCTCCCCCGGCGGCCTTCAGATGCAGGTCCTGGTCACCGGCCTGCTCACCACCCTCTTCGCCCTCTCCTCCTACGGCGTCAAGGGCACCCGCTGGCTGACCCCGGCCGGCGGCGACGCGGCTCTCAAGCTGGCCGCCCTCGCCAACTTCGCCATCGCCTGGTTCACCGTCGGCGCCATCAGCGTCACGCTCGGCGGTCCGGTCAACCTGGAGCCGGGCGGCGCGATCGTCGCGCTCGCCAGCCTGCTCGCCCTCCTCGGCGCGCTCGCCCTCCCCTTCGAGCGGCCCAAGGTGCTGCCCGTGGACCCGGAGGACACCGGCTGGGACCAGTTCAAGCACCGCGCGGGCAACGGCTGGGACTCGTTCAAGGCCGCCTTCGCGACCGCTCCCGTGCGCCGGCTGCCCTCGATGCACTCCTCCGTCGAGATCCTGATCATCACGGGCATCCTCGCCGTGGCGCTCGGTGTCTTCACCTACGGCATCGGCACGGAGTACGACGAGCTGTTCCTCGGCTTCCTGATCACTGCGGGCCTCGGCTTCGCCGCGGTCAACAAGTCGGGCCTCATGCAGCAGGCCGCGCAGCTCACCAAGAAGCACCAGAACCTCTCCATCGCGGGGGCGTTCACGGCTGCGGCGCTCTTCCCCTTCACCCAGACCGACGACCAGTACGCGACGCTCGGCGTCTACATCCTGATCTTCGCCACGGTCGCCCTGGGCCTGAACATCGTCGTCGGCCTCGCCGGTCTCCTCGACCTCGGTTACGTCGCCTTCCTCGGCGTCGGCGCCTACGCGGCCGCCCTCGTCTCGGGCGCCCCGACCTCGCCGTTCGGCGTGCACCTCCCCTTCTGGGCCGCCATCCTGGTCGGCGCCGGAGCCTCCCTGGTCTTCGGTGTCCTCATCGGCGCCCCGACCCTGCGGCTGCGCGGCGACTACCTCGCCATCGTGACGCTCGGTTTCGGTGAGATCTTCCGTATCGCCGTCATGAACACCGACGGCACCTCCGGTCCGGACATCACCAACGGCTCCAACGGCATCGCGTCCATCCCGAACCTGAACATCCTCGGCTTCGACTTCGGCGCCGAGCACGTGATCGCCGGGTTCACGATCGGCCGCTTCGCCAACTACTTCTTCCTGATGCTGCTGATCATGGCGGTCGTCGTGCTGGTCTTCCGGCGCAGCGGCAACTCCCGCATCGGCCGCGCCTGGGTCGCCATCCGCGAGGACGAGACCGCGGCTCTGGCCATGGGCATCAACGGCTTCCGGGTCAAGCTCATCGCCTTCGCGCTCGGCGCCTCGCTCGCCGGCCTCGCCGGCACCGTGCAGGCCCACGTCACCTACACGGTGACCCCGGAGCAGTACCTCTTCGCCGGCCCCATCCCGCCCAACTCCGCCTTCCTGCTCGCGGCCGTCGTCCTCGGCGGCATGGGCACGATGAGCGGTCCGCTGGTCGGTGCCTCGCTGCTCTTCCTCATCCCGAACAAGCTCCAGTTCATGGGCGAGTACCAGCTCCTCGCCTTCGGCGTCGCGCTGATCCTGCTCATGCGCTTCCGCCCGGAGGGCATGATCGCCAACCGGCGCAACCAGCTGGAGTTCCACGAGAAGGACGAGACGCCCGCCACGCTCGCCAAGGCAGGTGCCTGAACCATGACGACCACCACCCAGTCCGCCGACGCCACCAGCGCGCCGGCAGTCGGCGAGACCGTCCTCGACGCGCGCGGGGTCACCATGCGCTTCGGCGGCCTCACCGCCGTGCGCGATGTGAACCTCACCGTCAACAGCGGCGAGATCGTGGGCCTCATCGGCCCCAACGGTGCCGGCAAGACCACCTTCTTCAACTGCCTCACCGGCCTCTACGTCCCCACCGAGGGTGAGGTCCGGTACAAGGGCCAGGTCCTGCCGCCGACGTCCTACAAGGTCACCAACGCGGGCATCGCCCGGACCTTCCAGAACATCCGGCTCTTCCACAACATGACCGTCCTGGAGAACGTCCTCGTCGGACGTCACACCCGGATGAAGCAGGGCCTCTGGGCCGCCCTGCTCCGCCTGCCCGGCTTCAAGAAGACCGAGGCCGAGGCCGAGCAGCGGGCCATGGAGCTCCTGGAGTTCATCGGCCTCCAGGACAAGGCGCAGCACCTCGCCAAGAACCTCCCGTACGGAGAGCAGCGCAAGCTGGAGATCGCCCGCGCCCTCGCGAGCGACCCCGGTCTGATCCTGCTCGACGAGCCCACCGCCGGCATGAACCCGCAGGAGACGCGGGCGGCGGAGGAACTCATCTTCAAGATCCGGGACATGGGCGTCGCCGTGCTCGTCATCGAGCACGACATGCGGTTCATCTTCAACCTCTGCGACCGGGTCGCCGTGCTCGTCCAGGGGCAGAAGCTGATCGAGGGCGACAGCGCCACCGTCCAGGGCGACGAGCGGGTCATCGCCGCGTACCTGGGGGAGCCGGTCGAGTCGGAGGCGGCCCCCGCGCCGGCTCCGGCCGCCGAGGAGGCCCCGGAGACCCCCGAGGCCGACGGGACCGACGAGGCCCCGGCCGACGAGGCTCCCTCGGATGACGCACCGGCCGACGAGGACGAGGCACCGGCCGCCGAGGCCGAAGCTCCGGCCGACGAGGCTCCGGCCGACGAGGCCCCCTCGGACGAGGCTTCCGACGCCGACGAGTCCTCGGAGGACGCCGCCGAGGAGACCGACGAGGCGCCCTCGGAGGACACCCCGTCGGAGGACACCAAGCACGACCCTGCTTCGGGCAAGGAGAACGACGCATGACCGCACTGCTCGAAGTCGAGGACCTGCGCGTCGCCTACGGAAAGATCGAGGCCGTCAAGGGCATCTCCTTCTCCGTCGACGCCGGTGAGGTCGTCACCCTCATCGGCACCAACGGCGCCGGGAAGACCACCACCCTGCGGACCCTCTCCGGGCTCCTCAAGCCGGTCGGCGGCCAGATCAAGTTCGAGGGCAAGTCCCTCCGCAAGATCCCCGCGCACAAGATCGTCTCGCTGGGTCTGGCCCACTCCCCCGAGGGCCGGCACATCTTCCCGCGGATGACGATCGAGGAGAACCTCCTCCTCGGCGCCTTCCTCCGGAAGGACACCTCCGGCATCGCCAAGGACGTCCAGCGCTCCTACGACCTCTTCCCGATCCTGGGCGAGCGTCGCAAGCAGGCGGCGGGCACGCTCTCCGGCGGTGAGCAGCAGATGCTCGCGATGGGCCGGGCGCTGATGTCCCAGCCGAAGCTGCTCATGCTCGACGAGCCCTCGATGGGTCTCTCGCCGATCATGATGCAGAAGATCATGGCGACGATCGCCGAGCTGAAGGCCCAGGGCACCACGATCCTGCTCGTCGAGCAGAACGCCCAGGCCGCGCTCGCCCTGGCGGACCACGGTCACGTCATGGAGATCGGCAAGATCGTGCTCTCGGGCACGGGGCAGAACCTGCTCCACGACGAGTCCGTCCGCAAGGCGTACCTCGGCGAGGACTGAGCACCACGAACCGAAGGCCCGCCCCACAGTGTCGTGGGGCGGGCCTTCTCGTGTCCGTGCCGAGGGGGCCGGGCGGAGGGGGCCGGGCGGAGGGGGCCGGGCGAGGGGCGGCTACTGCCCCTTGGCCGCCTTCTTCTCCTCGGCGTCCTCGATGACGGCCTCGGCGACCTGCTGCATCGACATGCGGCGGTCCATCGAGGTCTTCTGGATCCAGCGGAACGCGGCCGGCTCCGTCAGCCCGTACTGGGTCTGCAGGATCGACTTGGCGCGGTCGACGAGCTTGCGGGTCTCCAGGCGCTGGGAGAGGTCGGCGACCTCCTTCTCCAGGGCGCGGAGTTCGGCGAAGCGGGAGACGGCCATCTCGATGGCCGGCACCACGTCGCTCTTGCTGAACGGCTTCACCAGGTACGCCATGGCACCGGCGTCCCGGGCCCGCTCGACGAGCTCGCGCTGCGAGAAGGCGGTCAGCATGAGGACCGGGGCGATGGACTCGCCGGCGATCTTCTCGGCGGCCGAGATGCCGTCGAGGACGGGCATCTTCACGTCGAGGATGACGAGGTCGGGGCGGTGCTCACGGGCGAGCTCGACGGCCTTGGCGCCGTCCCCTGCCTCGCCGACGACCGTGTAGCCCTCTTCTTCCAGCATCTCTTTGAGGTCGAGGCGGATGAGGGCCTCGTCCTCGGCGATGACGACGCGGGTCGTCAGCGGCGGGACGTGCGACGACTCGGCGTCGTCGGCGGGCTGGGGCGACTCGGGGGCGGTCACGCGGGCTCCTCGTTCGATGGCCTCGTTCCGAGGCGGATACAGCTCCCCATGAGCCTACCTACCTCCTGTAAGGTAGGGACACGGCGGGTGATCACCGACCTTCGTTTCGAAGGATGCCCCGGTAGCCCAGCGGAAGAGGCAGTGGTCTCAAACACCATACAGCGTGGGTTCGAATCCCACCCGGGGCACTTTACCTTTGATTCCAAGGTTTGAGACGAATGGGCCGATCAAGGTCCTCGACCGTCCCCGCCGCCCCTCCCCCCTACGTCAGGGACTCACCGATGTGGTGGACCCGGACCAGGTTCGTGGAGCCCGCGACACCCGGCGGGGAGCCCGCCGTGATGACCACGATGTCGCCCGGCCGGCAGCGGCCGATCCGCAGCAGCTCCTCGTCGACCTGGGCCACCATCGCGTCCGTGGAGTCCACGTGCGGACCGAGGAAGGTCTCGACGCCCCAGGTGAGGTTGAGCTGGGAGCGGGTCGCCGGGTCCGGGGTGAAGGCGAGCAGCGGGATCGGCGAGCGGTAGCGGGAGAGCCGCTTGACGGTGTCGCCGGACTGGGTGAAGGCCACGAGGAACTTGGCGCCCAGGAAGTCGCCCATCTCCGCGGCCGCGCGGGCCACCGCTCCGCCCTGCGTACGGGGCTTGTTCCGCTCGGTGAGGGGCGGCAGGCCCTTGGCGAGGACGTCCTCCTCGGCGGCCTCGACGATCCGGCTCATGGTGCGGACCGTCTCGATCGGGTAGCGGCCGACGCTGGTCTCACCGGAGAGCATCACGGCGTCCGTGCCGTCGATGACCGCGTTCGCCACGTCGCTCGCCTCGGCGCGCGTGGGGCGGGAGTTGTCGATCATCGAGTCGAGCATCTGGGTGGCGACGATGACCGGCTTCGCGTTGCGCTTGGCCAGCTTCACGGCGCGCTTCTGGACGATCGGCACCTGCTCCAGGGGCATCTCGACGCCCAGGTCGCCGCGGGCGACCATGATGCCGTCGAAGGCAGCCACGATCTCGTCGATGTTCTCGACGGCCTGCGGCTTCTCGATCTTGGCGATGACGGGGAGCCGGCGGCCCTCCTCGTCCATGATCCGGTGCACGTCGTCGATGTCCCGGGCACTGCGGACGAAGGAGAGGGCGATGACGTCGGCGCCGATGCGCAGCGCCCAGCGCAGGTCCTCGATGTCCTTCTCGGAGAGGGCGGGGACGGAGACGGCGACCCCGGGCAGGTTGAGGCCCTTGTGGTCGGAGACCATGCCGCCCTCGATCACCCGGGTGTGCACGCGGGGGCCGTCGACGGAGGCGACCTCCAGGGTGACGCGGCCGTCGTCGACGAGGATGCGCTCACCGGCGGTCACGTCCTCCGCGAGGCCGGAGTAGGTCGTGCCGCAGCAGTGGCGGTCGCCCTCCACCGGCTCGACGGTGATGGTGAACTCGTCGCCGCGTTCAAGGAGTACGGGACCTTCACGGAAGCGGCCGAGGCGGATCTTCGGGCCTTGAAGGTCGGCGAGGACACCGACGCTGCGGCCCGTCTCGTCGGCGGCCTCGCGCACGTGCTGGTAGCGCTTCTCATGGTCGGCATAGCTGCCGTGGCTGAGGTTGAAGCGGGCCACGTCCATTCCGGCCTCGATCAACGCCTTGATCTGGTCGTATGTTTCTGTGGCGGGCCCAAGGGTACAAACGATTTTCGCTCGGCGCATGAGTCGAGCCTAGGCCTTACCCACCAGTAGGAAATTGGCTCGGCATGACTACTCAACAACCTTTCCATGAAAGGTTGTTGACAAGTCTTGAATCTGTGCGCCGGGGTGCTCCGATGAGCGATTTTCGCGCCACCCGGGCGCCCGTCTCAGAGTGCGGGCGGCCTCATCGTGAACCGGGCCACGACCTCGGCCGTCACCGTCTGCCGCTGCGGTTCGAGGTCCAGCGGAGGCGCCTCGACGGCCGCCTCCGCCGAGTAGGCCACCGCCGCCGCGCCGAACCCGGCGCGCCTCGGCATCGGGGGCTGGGCCAGACCCGCGTCCGACAGTTCGAGGAGTGAGGAGAGCGAGGTGCCGAGCGCCTCCGCGTAGGCCCGCGCCCGCTGCACCGCCTCCTCGACCGCGAGCCGGCCCGCCTCCGCGTACGCCGGGGAGGCCGGCCGCAGCTCCCACCACGGGCCGTCGACGCTCGTCATCTCCAGGTCGGCGAGCCGGGTCACCAGTTCGCCGAGCGCGGTGAAGTCGGTCAGCTCGGCCGTCACCCGCACCCGGCCCGTATAGGCGTGCACGCGCTCGCCGCGCCCCTTCCGGGCCAGCTCCGGGGAGATCGAGAACCCGCCCGTCTCCAGCTTCTCGACCGCGTCGCCAAGCGCCTTGACCAGGTCGAGCACCCGGGCGTTGCGGCGGGTGAGGTCGGCGAGCGTCTCCGCGCGGTCCGTGCCCCGCGCGGAGACCGTCAGCCAGATCCGGGCGAGCTCCGGCTCGACCTCCAGACGGCCTTCTCCACGGACTGTCACCTGGGGCGCGTCGGGGGTGGGGTGTGGGTGTGTCATACCGAACACTTTCCCACTCCGTAACCCGACAGGTCTGTTGCGACGGTTGCTTCTGAGCCAGAATCTACGCGCGTTGTGCGCCATGGCCGGCGCCGAAACATAGGGGAGAAACACATGCCGCTGAACCGCCGGGCCTTCTTGGAGAGCTCTGCCGCCGTCGGAGCCGGAGTCGCTCTCACCGCGGGGGTCGCCGCCCCCGCCGAGGCCCACGAAGCCCGCCCCCGGCCGGCCAAGCGGTACTCGTTCACCGTGATGGGCACCACCGACCTGCACGGCAACGTCTTCAACTGGGACTACTTCACGGACAAGGAGTTCGACGACAAGGCCCACAACGACGTCGGCCTCGCCAAGATCTCCACGCTCGTCGACCAGGTCCGCGCGGCGAAGGGCCGCCGCAACACCCTGCTCATCGACGCCGGCGACACCATCCAGGGCACCCAGCTGTCCTACTACTACGCCAAGGTCGACCCGATCACCGCCCGCCGCGGCCCCGTCCACCCCATGGCCCAGGCCATGAACGCCATCGGCTACGACGCCGCCGCGCTCGGCAACCACGAGTTCAACTACGGCATCCCGGTGCTGCGGAAGTTCGAGGAGCAGTGCGACTTCCCGCTGCTCGGCGCCAACGCGCTCGACGCCAAGACCCTGCGCCCGGCCTTCGCCCCGTACAGCATGCACCGGCTGTGCACCCCGCACGGCAGGGACGTCAAGGTCGCGGTCCTCGGCCTGACCAACCCGGGCATCGCCATCTGGGACAAGGCGAACGTCACCGGCAAGATGGTCTTCCCCGGCCTCGAGGAGCAGGCCGCGAAGTGGGTGCCGAAGCTCCGCTCCATGGGCGCCGACGTCGTGGTCGTCTCGGCGCACTCCGGCTCCAGCGGCACCTCCTCGTACGGTGACCAGCTCCCGTACATCGAGAACGCGGCCGGGCTCGTCGCCGAGCAGGTGCCGGGCATCGACGCGATCCTCGTCGGCCACGCGCACACCGAGATCCCCGAGTACCGGGTGAAGAACAAGGAGACCGGCAAGGACGTCGTCCTGTCCGAGCCCCTGAAGTGGGGTCAGCGCCTCACCCTCTTCGACTTCGACCTGGTGTGGGAGAAGGGCCGCTGGGTCGTCGAGAAGGTCGGCGCCCAGGTCCTCAACTCCAACACGGTCGCCGAGGACCCGGAGATCACCGGGCTGCTCTCGGACGAGCACAAGAAGGTCGTCGCGTACGTCAACCAGGTCATCGGCACCTCCACGGCCGCCATGACCACGGCCGACGCGCCGTGGAAGGACGAGCCGATCATCGACCTGATCAACGTCGTCCAGGCCGAGACGGTGAAGGCGGCCCTCGCGGGCGGCGCGTACGCCGGCCTGCCGGTGCTCTCGCAGGCCTCCTGCTTCTCCCGCACCGCCCGGATCCCGGCCGGCGAGATCAGCATCAAGGACGCCGCCGGCCTCTACCCCTTCGAGAACACCCTGGAGGCCCGCCTGCTGACGGGCGCCCAGCTGAAGGACTACCTGGAGTACTCGGCGAAGTACTACGTCCAGACCCCGGCGGGCGCGCCCGTCGACACCGCGAAGCTCACGAACGCGGACGCCACGCCGGACTACAACTACGACGCCGTGTCCGGTCTGACGTACGACATCGACATCGCGAAGCCGGTCGGTCAGCGGATCACCGGCCTGTCCTTCGAGGGCAAGCCGCTCGACCCGGCGGCGAAGTTCGTCCTCGCGGTGAACAACTACCGGGCGAGCGGCGGCGGCGCGTTCCCGCACGTCGCGGGCGCCCAGCAGCTGTGGGCCAACTCGGACGAGATCCGCAACACCATCATCCAGTGGGTGAAGGCCAAGGGGACGGTCGACCCGGGCACCTTCGCGTCGGTGGACTGGAAGCTGACCCGGGACGGCGTGCCGGTCTTCTAGTCGGTCAGTGCTGCACGAGAGGCGTCAGCTTCCGGCCCTGGGCCGGGATGCCCGGCGCCTCTCGCGTCTCCAGACCGAAGCTGGTGAAGGCGGTGCGGCGCGGCAGCGGGTACGGCTCCTTGCCGGTGACCGAGTTGAGGATGGTCGCGCTGCGCCAGGCCGCGAGGCCCAGGTCGGGGGCGCCGACGCCGTGCGTGTGCCGCTCGGCGTTCTGGACGTACACGGAGCCGGTGACCGAGGGGTCGAGGACCAGGCGGTACCGCTCGTCCACCCGGGCGCGCCCGGCGGCGTCGTGGCGCAGGTACGGGTCGAGTCCGGCGAGCATCCGGTCCACCGGGCGCTCCCGGTAGCCGGTCGCGAGGACGACGGCGTCCGTGGTGAGCCGGGAGCGGGTGGACTGCTGGACGTGCTCCAGGTGCAGTTCGACCTGGGTGGTGGCGACCCTCCCCGCGGTGCGGACCCGGACGCCGGGGGTGAGGACGGCGTCGGGCCAGCCGCCGTCCAGGGTGCGGCGGTAGAGCTCGTCGTGGATGGCGGCGATGGTGTCCGCGTCGATGCCCTTGTGCAGCTGCCACTGCCGGGGCACGAGCTCGCCCCGTACCGCCTCTGGCAGGGCGTGGAAGTAGCGGGTGTAGTCGGGGGTGAAGTGCTCCAGGCCGAGCTTGGAGTACTCCATGGGGGCGAAGGCCTCGGTCCGGGCCAGCCAGTGGATCCGCTCGGCTCCCGCGGGGCGGGCCCGCAGCAGGTCGAGGAAGACCTCGGCGCCGGACTGGCCGGAGCCGATGACGGTGACGTGCCCGGCGCGCAGCAGCGTCTCGCGGTGGGTCAGGTAGTCGGCGGAGTGGATCACCGGGACACCGGGGGCGTCGGCGAGCGGCCGGAGCGGCTCGGGGACGTACGGCTCGGTGCCGACGCCCAGGACGACGTTCCGGGTGTAGGCGCGGCCCAGGGCCTCGACCTCGCCGTCCGGGTCGAGCTGCGTGAAGTCGACCTCGAACAGGCGCCGCTCGGGGTTCCAGCGGACGGAGTCGACCTGGTGGCCGAAGTGGAGTCCGGGGAGCCGCTCGCTGACCCAGCGGCAGTAGGCGTCGTACTCGGCGCGCTGGATGTGGAACTTCTCCGCGAAGTAGAAGGGGAAGAGGCGCTCGCGGTTCTTCAGGTAGTTGAGGAAGGTCCAGGGACTGGCGGGATCGGCGAGGGTCACCAGGTCGGCCAGGAAGGGGACCTGGAGGGTGGCGCCGTCGAGGAGGAGCCCGGGGTGCCAGTGGAAGGCCGGCCGCTGCTCGTAGAAGGTGGCGGCGAGGCCCCCGGGGACGCCCTGGGCGAGCGCGGCGAGCGAGAGGTTGAAGGGGCCGATGCCGACACCCACCAGGTCGTGGGGCTGATCGAGGTCCTGCTGGGGGGTGGTGCCGGTCATCGGTGCGTGCTGCCTTCCACGAGGGTCACGAGGGTGAGGATCCGGTTCAGGTCGCCGGGGGTGGCGTGGGGGTTGAGCAGGGTGGCCTTGAGCCAGAGGCGGCCGTCGGCCCCGGCGCGGCCGAGGACGGCGCGGCCCTCGGCCAGGAGGGTGCGGCGGATCGCCGCGACGGTCTCGTCGGCGGCGCCGGCCGGCCGGAAGAGGACGGTGGTCAGGGTGGGCCGGGCGCGCAGTTCGAGGCCGGGGGCCTTCTCGACCAGGTCGGCGAGGTCCTGGGCGAGACCCATGCACGTGTCGACGAGCGCGCCGAGGCCGGTGCGGCCGAGGGCCCGGAGGGTGACGGCGGTCTTGAGGACGTCGGGGCGGCGGGTGGTGCGCAGGGAGCGGCCGAGGAGGCCGGGGAACCCGGCCTCGGTGTCGTCGTCGGCGTTGAGGTAGTCGGCGGTGTGGCCGAGGACGGCGAGGTCGGCGGCGTCGCGTACGGCGAGGAGCCCCGCGGCGGCCGGCTGCCAGCCGAGTTTGTGCAGGTCGACGGTGACGGTACGGGCCCGGTCGAGGCCGTCGAGAAGCGCGCGGTGGGTACGGCTGAAGAGGACGGGACCGCCGTACGCGGCGTCCACGTGCAGCTCCGCGCCACGGGCCGCGCAGACGTCCGCGAGCGCGGGGAGCGGGTCGACGAGGCCCTCGTCGGTGGTGCCGGCGGTGGCGGCGACGAGGACGGGCCCTTCCGTGCGTGCCAGGGCCTCGGTGAGAGCCGCCGGGTGCAGCGTGCCGTCCGGGGTCGGCACGGTGACCGGCTCGGGCAGACCGAGGAGCCAGGCGGCGCGGCGGAAGGAGTGGTGGGCGTTGGCCCCGACGACGGTCCGCAGCCCCGCGCCGTGCCGCTCCCGGGCGAGGAGCAGCGCCAGCTGGTTGGACTCGGTGCCGCCGGTGGTGACGAGCGCGTCGGGGTTCTCCGCGTCGGGGAAGACCTCGGCGGCGAGGGCCGCCGTGACCTCGGCCTCCAGGACGGAGGCCGCGGGCGCCTGGTCCCAGGAGTCCATGGACGGGTTCAGCGCGGAGGCCGCCAGGTCGGCGGCGACGGCGAGCGCGAGGGGCGGGGTGTGGAGATGGGCGGCGCAGAGGGGGTGGGCGGGGTCCGCGGCGCCCTCCGCGAGGGCCCGGACAAGGGTGCGGAGGGACTCGTCGGGGCCGGTGCCGGTGTCGGGGAGTACGGCTCCGAGGGCGGCCATCCTGCGGGCCACGACCTCCGGACCCCCCGCCGGGAGGGGGCCGCCCCTGGCCTGCGCTCCTTCACGGAGCGCGTCGAGGGCCGTGCCCAGGAGGCGGCTCAGGGCGGTGGGGTCGGCGGCGAGGGGTGGGGGTGCGGCACGCATGGACGACAGGGTGCCGGGCCCTGCGGGGCGCTGTCCGGAGAGTCCCCTGTCATGACCCGAACGAGGTACCCGGCCCCGGCCCGTGCGGGCCCGCGCCCCTGCCCGTGTGGGCCCCTGACGCGCCCCCGCGCGGCCCGCGCCCCGGCCTGTGCGGGCTCCTGGCGCGCCCCCGCGCGGCCCGCGCCCCGGCCTGTGCGGGCCCCTGACGCGCCCCCGCGCGGCCCGCGCCCCTGCCCGTGCGGGCCCCTGACGCGCCCCCGCGCGGCCCGCGCCCCTGCCCGTGCGGGCCCCTGACGCGCCCCCGTGCGGCCCGCGCCCCGGCCTGTGCGGGCCCCTGACGCGCCCCCGTGCGGCCCGCGCCCCGGCCTGTGCGGGCCCCTGGCGCGCCCCCGTGTGGGCAGGCGTCCCGCAGGGCGGGACGGGTGGGCACACGGGACGGCGCCCTTCGCGGGCGCCTCCGCGTTCCGCGCCCCTGCCCGCACCACCTGTGCACTGCACCCGTGGTGCGGGTTCAGGCTCGGGAGCCTCTGGCGCCGGCAAAGGCGCCGTTCCGTTGTGCCCACCCTCCCCCAAGCTCTCGGCTTCGCTCGAGCAGGGGGGACCCCCATCGCCCCAGCGGAACGATTGCCCACAACGGCAGGGCGTCAGGCCGTGCGGATCCTCAGGGCTCGCTTCAGGTCGTCCAGTTGGTCGACGAGCTTGCGGTGGAGCGCCGGGATCATGGCGTCGTCCGCCAGGTGGGACCGCCCCAGCGCCAGCGACTCCGCGTCGATCGCGTACGCGGGGAAGGCGTAGCGCCCCGCCGCCTCGGCCATCGCGGGCCCCCGGCGGTCGCCGAGCGCGACGGCCGCCTCGTAGAAGCGCGGCACGTACTCCCTTACGAGCTCGGCCTGTTCGGGCTGCCAGAAGCCCTGGGCGGTGGCGGTGAAGAGGTAGTTGGAGAGGTCGTCGGAGTCGAAGAGGGACGACCAGGCGGCGGCCTTGGCCTCCGGGGTCGGGAGGGAGGCCCGGCAGCGGGCCGCGCCCTCCTGGCCCGTGGCGCTCGGGTCCCGCTCCCGTTCGGCGGCGATCACGGTCTCGTCGGTGGCGCCGAGGACGGCGAGGCGGGCGAGGATCCGCCAGCGCAGTTCGGGGTCGAGCTCCGGGCCGCCGTGGACGGTGCCCTCGTCGAGCCAGGAGGCGATCTTGTCGGGGGTGGTGGCGCTGTCGATGCAGGCGCGGACGGCGGTGAGGCGCAGTCCGGGCGCCTCGCCGTCCTCGGTGCGGCGCAGCAGGGCGCGGGCGATCTCGCCGATGGTGGCGAGGGCCGCGGGGCGCTCGTCCTCGGTCACGTACCGGTCGGCGATCTGGGTGCGGGCGAAGCCGAGGACGCCCTGGACCAGGGCGAGTTCGGTCTCCTCGGGCAGGTGCGCGAGGGCGAAGTCCAGGTAGTCGGCCGGGGCGAGGTCGCCGTCGCGGACCATGTCGCGCATCGCGTTCCAGACGACGGCCCGGGTGAGGGCGTCGGGGATGCGGGAGAGGCCGCGCAGGGCGGACTCCTCGGAGACCTCGTCGAAGCGGAGCTTGGTGTAGGTGAGGTCGCCGTCGTTGAGGACGACCAGGTCGGGGCGCGGGCCGGTCAGCTCGGCGGGCGCCTCCTGGGGGACGTCGAGCTCGCGGTGCTCGCGCAGGGCGAGTTCGCCGTCGGGCCGCCGGTCGTAGATTCCGGCCTGGATGCGGTGCGGGCGGCTGCCGTCGCGGTCGACGTGGAGCCGCCACTGGCTGCCCTCGCCGTCGAGGCGGGGGGTGAGGGTGTCGACGCCGGTGGTGCGCAGCCACTGCTCGGCCCAGGCGTGGACGTCGCGGTCGGTGGCGGCCGCCAGGTTGTCGATGAAGTCGGCGAGGGTGGCGTTGCCGAACTTGTGGCGCTTGAAGTGGATGTTGATGCCGGCGAGGAAGTCCTTCTCGCCGAGCCAGGCGACGAGCTGGCGCAGGGCGGAGGCGCCCTTGGCGTAGGAGATGCCGTCGAAGTTGAGGAGGGCGGAGGCGGTGTCGGGGACGGCCTCCGGGTCGGGGGCGACGGGGTGGGTGGAGGGGCGCTGGTCGGCCTCGTACCCCCAGGCCTTGCGGGTGACGCCGAAGTCGATCCAGGTGTCGGGGAAGAGGTCGGAGCAGGCCTCGTTGACGGTCTGGTAGCCCATGTACTCGGCGAAGGACTCGTTCAGCCAGATGTCGTCCCACCAGCGCAGGGTGACGAGGTCGCCGAACCACATGTGGGCCATCTCGTGGGCGATGACCATGGCGCGGGTCTGGCGCTCGGTGACGGTGACGGCGGAGCGGAAGACGAACTCGTCGCGGAAGGTGACGAGTCCGGGGTTCTCCATGGCGCCGGCGTTGAACTCGGGGACGAACGCCTGGTCGTACGAGTCGAAGGGGTAGGGCTCGTCGAACTTCTCGTGGTAGCGGTCGTAGCAGGCCTTGGTGACGGCGAGGATCTCGTCGGCGTCGGCGTCGAGGTGGGCGGCGAGGGACCGTCGGCAGTGGATGCCGAAGGGCAGGCCGGCGTGCTCGGTGCGGATGGTGTGCCAGGGGCCGGCGGCGACGCAGACGAAGTAGGTGGAGAGCAGCGGGGTGGGGGCGGCCTGCCAGCGGCCGTCGGGCTGCTGCTCGGTGATGCCGTTGGAGAGGACGGTCCAGCCCTCGGGGGCGGTGACGCTCAGCTCGAAGACGGCCTTCAGGTCGGGCTGGTCGAAGGCGGCGAAGACGCGCTGGACGTCCTCCATGAACAGCTGGGTGTAGACGTACGACTCGTCGTCGGTGGGGTCCGTGAAGCGGTGCATGCCCTCACCGGTGCGGGAGTACCGCATGGTGGTGCTGATGCGCAGGGTGTGCTCGCCCTCGGTGAGGCGGAGCGGGAGCCGGTTGCCGTCGAGGGCGGTGATGTCGAGGGGCTCGTCGTCGAGCAGGGCGGAGTGGAGCGTCTCGGGCTTGAGCTCGACGAAGGTGTCCCCCGCGGCGCGGGCCGTGAAGCGGATGACGCTCCGCGACTGGAAGGTCTCGTCGCCGGTGGTGAGGTCGAGGTCCACGCGGTAGTGGTGGACGTCGAGGAGCTGGGCACGGGTCTGCGCTTCGTCGCGCGTCAGTACGGACATGGATGCCATGCTGCCTGATGGGCCCCGGCAGCGGTACGGGGGTGCGCGAAGACGCCGTGCGCCCTTGCATGCCCTTGACGCCGGGCCGAGACTGGTCGGTCGCCACGCCGGACCGGAGGCCGTCGGTCGCCACGCCGGGCCGAGGCCGTTCGGCCGCCGGCGTCGGACCGGAGCCGTTCGGCCGCTACGCCAGGCCCGAGCCGTTCAGGTGGGCGAAGGCGGCGGTGATGCGCGGGCGGTCGTAGCCGGTGGGGCCGGCGGCGCCGCTGGAGATCAGGGTGTGGAGCAGGATCCGGGCCTTGGCGGGGTCGAGCGGGCCGGCCGGGATGAGTCCGTGGTGCAGCAGGTCGTACTCGGAGCCGGGGCTGCGGTACGTGTCCGTGAGGGTCGCGCCGCCGCCCGTGCGGGAGGCGAGGACGACGGGAATGCGCCGGGCGATTTCGGCGAGGGGTTCGACGAGCGGCGCGGGTGCGTGGCCGGCGCCGAAGGCGGCGACGACGAGGCCCTGGAAGCGGTCGTCGACGGCGTCGAGGAGTTCCCCGCGGTCGCCGAGGGAGAGGGTCACCAGGGCGACGCGTACGGACGGGTCGAGCTTCAGCGGGCAGAGCGCGGTGGGAGCGGCGGGCCGGAGCAGGATCCGGGGTTCGCCCTCGACGACGGCGCCGAGGGGCCCCGCGCCGGGTGAGGCGAAGGTGGCGATGGAGGTGGTGTGGGTCTTGCGGGCGAGGCGGGCGGCGTGGATCTCGTCGGCGAGGACGACGAGGACGCCCAGGTTCCGGCAGGCCGGGTCGGCGGCGACGGCGAGCGCGGCGGCGAGGTTGGCGGGGCCGTCGGCGCCGGGCAGGTCGGGGCGGCGCATGGCGCCGGTGACGGCGATCGGCTGCTCGGTGGTGCAGAGCAGGTCGAGGAGGAAGGCGGTCTCCTCCAGGGTGTCGGTGCCCTGGACG
Source organism: Streptomyces tanashiensis (assembly GCF_014648895.1). Classification (GTDB taxonomy): domain Bacteria; phylum Actinomycetota; class Actinomycetes; order Streptomycetales; family Streptomycetaceae; genus Streptomyces; species Streptomyces tanashiensis. The sequence continues at coordinate 876,076 of NZ_BMRZ01000003.1, read as the reverse complement.
ACGACCACGCCGGAGCCGTCGGCGACGGCCTTGCGCACCTCCTCCGCGAGGGCCGCCAGGTCCTCGAAGGAGAGGGTGGAGCTGGGGACGCGGCGGAAGTCCCGCAGGACGACGTCCTCGGGGGCGCCGAGCCCGGCGAGGACCTCCTGGCCGGTCATACGGGCTGCGTCACCGCCCCGGGCGGAGATGGTGCCTCCGAGGGTGAAGACCGTGACGCGGCCCATCAGCGTGCTCCGTCCGCAATCGTCTCGTGGTGCCGGATGACCTCGGCGATGATGAAGTTGAGGAGCTTCTCCGCGAAGGCCGGGTCCAGTTTCGCGCTCTCGGCGAGTTCCCGCAGCCGGGCGATCTGGCGGGCCTCGCGGGCGGGGTCGGCGGGCGGGAGCTGGTGCTCGGCCTTGAGGACGCCGACCTGCTGGGTGCACTTGAAGCGCTCGGCGAGCATGTGCACGACCGCGGCGTCGATGTTGTCGATGCTTTCGCGCAGCCGGGTCAGTTCGGCGGTGACGGTCGGGTCGATCTCGCTGGTGTCGCTCATGATCTGCGAGCTTAGACGGATCTCGGGAGGATCGTGGGCGGGTGTTCGGGATCCGGAACGACGTTGCTCCAGCCGCCGTGCACGGACCTCCCCTGCTGTTCGCGGAAACGGATGGGTGCGGTGCCGACCCGGCGGGTGAAGAGCCGGGAGAAGTAGGCCGGGTCGTCGTAGCCGACGCGGCGGGCGACGGCGGCGACGGGCAGCTCGGTGGCGGCGAGGAGTTCCTTGGCGCGGCCGAGGCGGACGGTGAGCAGGTAGTCCTTGGGGCTGCATCCGGCGGCGCGGCGGACGGCGCTGCGCAGCTCGGCGGCGGTCATGCCGTGCCGGGCGGCGTGCTCGGCGACGGAGAGGGGCTGGAAGGCGTCGCGGGCGAGGGCCGCGAGGACGGGGTCGCCGTCGGCGTTGGTGTCGGCGCGGGCCCGCCGCAGGGCGACGAGCAGTTCGTGGACGGCGGCGCCGGTCTCGACCTCCAGGAGGGGGTTGCCGGGGCGGGCCGCGCGGGCGATCCGGCTGATGGCGGCGCGGGCGGGGGCGGCGTCGGAGAGGGGGACGACGGGGCGGTCGGGCTCGATGTAGCCGAGCTCGGTGTAGGTGGCGGTGGCGGGGCCGCTGAAGTCGACGAAGGCCTCGTCCCAGCCGGTGCCGGGGTCGGCGCCGTAGTGGTGGGGGGTGCCGGGGGTGAGCCAGAGGAGGGCGGGGGCGGTGACGGTGGTGCGCCGCCCGTCGGCGCCCCGGTACCAGCCGCTGCCCGCGGAGACGACGACGGCGACGTGGTGGTCGAGGGTGCGCGGGCCGACGGTGGGCAGGGTGCCGTGCTGGAGTCCGACACCGAGGCAGACGAGGCCGAGGCGGTGGTGGACGGGGCTGGGCGTGAAGTAACGCATCCAGGTGTGGTACATGCCGCGGGGCCTTCCGTAACGTCCAAACTGCGACGATCTTTGTCCATGGACCGCGCCGCCGCCAGAGGGCGAGGGTGAGGCCATGAGCACGTTCGCTGTGGGTGACGAGGACTTTCTGCTCGACGGGCGGCCGGTGCGGTTGCTCTCGGGGGCGCTGCACTACTTCCGGGTGCACGAGGGGCACTGGGAGCACCGGCTCGGGATGCTGCGGGCGATGGGCCTCAACTGTGTCGAGACGTACGTCCCGTGGAACCTGCACGAGCCGGAGCCCGGCCGGTACGCGGACGCCGGGGCGCTCGGCAGGTTCCTGGACGCGGTGGAGCGGGCCGGGATGTGGGCGATCGTGCGCCCGGGTCCGTACATCTGCGCCGAGTGGGAGAACGGCGGGCTGCCGCACTGGCTGACCGGTCCCCTGGGGCGGCGGGTGCGGAGCCTCGACCCGGAGTTCCTGGCGCCGGTGGAGGCCTGGTTCCGGCGGCTGCTCCCGCAGGTGGTGGAGCGGCAGATCGACCGGGGCGGGCCGGTGGTCCTGGTGCAGGTGGAGAACGAGTACGGCAGTTACGGGAGCGACCTGGCCTACCTGGAGTGGGTGGCGGAGCTGCTGCGGGGCTGTGGGGTGAGCGTGCCGCTGTTCACCTCGGACGGGCCCGAGGACCACATGCTGACGGGCGGTTCGGTGCCGGGGGTGCTCGCGACGGCGAACTTCGGCTCGGGCGCGCGGGAGGGCTTCGCGACGCTGCGGCGGCACCGGTCGTCGGGGCCGCTGATGTGCATGGAGTTCTGGTGCGGCTGGTTCGACCACTGGGGCCGGGAGCACGCGGTGCGGGGCGCGGCGGACGCGGCGGCGGCGCTGCGGGAGATCCTGGAGTGCGGGGCCTCGGTCAATGTGTACATGGCGCACGGCGGGACGAACTTCGCGGGCTGGGCGGGCGCGAACCGGGACGGCGAGCTGCACGACGGTCCGCTGCGGGCGACGGTGACCTCGTACGACTACGACGCGCCGGTGGACGAGGCGGGGCGGCCGACGGAGAAGTTCCGGGCCTTCCGCGAGGTGCTCGCGGAGTGGGCGGAGGGACCGCTGCCGGAGGTTCCGGAGCCGCCGGCCCGGCTCGGGGCGCCGGTCTCGGGCGCGCTCGACGGCTGGGCGCCGCTGGACGGGGTCCTGGAGGTCCTCGGCGGCGAGGAGACGGTGACGCCGGTGCCGCCGACCTTCGAGGAGCTGGGGGTGGACCGGGGCCTGGTCCGCTACCGGGTGGCGGTGCCGGGTCCCCGGCAGCCGTACCCGCTGGGGGTGACGGGGCTGCGGGACCGGGCGGTGGTGTACGTCGACGGGCTGCCGGCGGGGGTGCTGGACACCTCGGACGGGGAGGACGCCGTCCTTCCCGGGCCGGTGGCGGGTCCCGCGCTCGTGGACCTGTGGGTGGAGTCGCTGGGCCGGGTCAACTACGGGCCGCGGCTCGCGGAGCCGAAGGGGATCACGGGCGGCGTACGGCACGAGCGGCAGTATCTGCACGGGGTGCGGGCGCGGGGGCTGCGGCTGGACGCCTTCGAGCCGGCGGCCGTGGGCGAGGTGGCGTTCGGCGAGGTGCCGGAGGACCCGTGCCCCGGCCTGTACCGGGGCTCGGTCGAGGTGGCCGGCGCGGGTGACGCGTGGCTGCGGCTGCCGGGCTCGACCCGGGGCTTCGTGTGGGTGAACGGCTTCTGCCTGGGCCGCTACTGGGCGGCCGGCCCGCAGGACGCGCTGTTCGTGCCGGGCCCGGTGCTGCGGGAGGGCGCGAACGAGGTGTGGGTCCTGGAGCTGGAGGGCGGGGGGCCGTCCTCGGTGGAGCTGGCCGTCCTCTGATGGGTCCTGGAGCTGGAGGGCGGGGGGCCGTCCTCGGTGGAGCTGGCCGTCCTCTGAGCGGCGGAATGAGCAACCGGGTCGAACGCGTGGGGGTGCCCCGGAGCCGAGGCCGCTCCGGGGCACCCGTCCACCGGTCCGCTACAGCGTGGCGGCGGCGGACTTGATCGCGGCGGCGAAGGTCGAGACCTCCGTGTAGACGCCGGGGTAGCCGGCCCGGGCGCAGCCCTCGCCCCAGCTCACGATGCCGACCTGGACCCAGGCTCCGGCGTTGTCCTTGCGGAACATCGGGCCGCCGGAGTCGCCCTGGCAGGTGTCGACCCCGCCCTGGCTGTAACCGGCGCAGATCTCCTCGGCCGGGACGAGGTCGCTGCCGTAGGAGGCCTGGCAGGAGGCGTCCGAGACGAACGGGACGTTCGCCTTGAGCAGGTAGCGCTGCTGCCCGCCGCCCTCACGGGCGGCGCCCCAGCCGGCCACCGTGAAGGTGCCGCTGTTGTACGCGGTGGTCTCGGCGATCTTCAGGTTGGGCAGCGAGGTGATCGGGCTGGCGAGCTTGATCAGCGCCCAGTCCTTGCCCTGGCCGTTGTAGCCGGGGGCCTGGAGGACCTTGGTCGACTTGACCTTGATGGCGCTGCTCGACTGGAGGTCCACGACTCCGGCGGTGGCGGTGATGCTGGTGTTGTTGCCGGAGCCGCTCACACAGTGGGCGGCGGTGAGGACGACCTGAGGGGTGATCAGGGAGCCGCCACAGCCCATGGAGAGCCTGACCATCCAGGGGAACTCGCCCTGGGCGGCGCGGGTGCCTCCGACGACGGGGGCCGGGGCGGCGGAGGCGGTGGTGGTGGGCTGGAGGCTGACGGCCGCCAGGACGACGGCGCCGGCGGCTGCCAGCTTCTGGAGGGCACGGACCATGCGGTTCTGCTTCACGTGTCTTCCTTCTCTCGTGGGGGGTCGGTCTCGACGGGCGATGCCGGGCGGGCGGGGACCCACCTTGATGACATGCGCTCGTCAAGGCATGTCCGGATTATGGACAGCGCTCAACTGCCGCCACAAGAAAGCCTTTTCGGCCAGATCCGGTGGAGGGACCGTACAGTGGACGGGAGGGGGGATCCGGCATGCCGAACCGACATGAGGCCGACCGTGTCATCCACGGCTTTCCGCACCGCACCGCGGTCCGGGCCTCGCTCACCGCGCTCTACCGCCGCCTCTCCCCCGACGGGGTGCACCGCTACCCGGCCGGCGTGACCGCCGACGACGTGGCCCTCGGCGACGACGAGGACCTCCACCTCGGCACCCAGCGGGTGGCCCGCGCCCTCGTCCGCCATCTGCAGTTGCCCGAGGCGCGCATCGTGGTGAGCTTCCGCCCCATGGAGTACGCGGCGGCCGTCGAGCTCACGGCGGGACCCGAGTACTTCGTGGAGCTCAACGACCGCTTCCGGACCCGCCGCAGGGACATCGGCGCGGCGCTCGCCCACGAGATCACCCACGTCCTGCTGCACCGGCTCGGTCTCGGCTTCCCGGGCACCGCGGAGAACGAGATCCTCACCGACGTGACCACGGCCTATCTGGGCGCCGGCTGGCTGCTGCTCGACGCCTACCGGCGGGACGGCGTCGAGAGCCAGAAGCTCGGCTATCTGACCCCGGAGGAGTTCGGCTACGTGCTCGCCAAGCGGGCCCAGGTCTTCGGCGAGGACCCCTCGCCGTGGTTCACCAGCGCGGTGGCGTACGAGGCGTGGGTACGGGGTCGGGCGGAGGCCGCGCGGGAACGGGCCGCGCCGCCGCTCGCCGCGGCGGGCTGGGCCGAGCGCCGCCGGTACGGCTGGGAGCGGCGCAGGGGCCGGGCCGGCGAGGACGCCCCGTACGCCTTCGAGGGCGGGGCCCCGGCGACCCGCGTCTCCTTCCTCTGCCCGGTCTGTCTCCAGCGCCTGCGGGTGCCGACGGGACGGACGCTGCGGGCGCGGTGCGGGGTGTGCGGCTCGGTCCTGGAGTGCGCCTCCTGAGGCATCGGCGCACGAATCGATTTGCGCCATCCGCCGACGGCACGTCAGGGTCGGTGCATGAGCACGTTGTTCGACGCGATCCGGGCCGGGGACGAGGACGGGGCCGTACGGCTCCTGCGGGACGGGGCGGACCCCGAGGGCCGGGAGGACGGGGAGACCGCCCTGTACCGGGCGGCCGTCGGCGACGAGCCCGGCATCGTGCGGGTGCTGCTCGCCGCCGGGGCCGACCCGGCCCGGCACAGCGGCGAGGAGGGCGGCGACCTGCCGCTGTGCGGGGCGGCCTGCGGCGGGCACACCGACGTGGTGCGGGCTCTGCTCGCGGCGGGCGCGGCGGCCGACCAGGAGGAGGAGTTCGGCTTCACCGCCCTCGCCTGGGCCCTCCGCCTCGGCCACGCCGACACGGCCCGGGTCCTCCTGGAGCACGGCGCCGACCCGGACCGGCCCGGACCCGACGGGCTGCTCCCGCTCGTCGCCGCCGCCCGGCGCGGCTCCACCGGCTGTGTGCGGGCGCTCCTCGACCACGGGGCGCAGTCCCGGGAGGCGGCGCTGCGGGAGGCGCGGCGGTGGATCGGCGCCGACATCGCCGCCGAGCTGCGGCGGGGGCTCGTCGCCGGGAACGAGGGCGGGGAGACGTACGAGGCGGTCGTCCGGCGGGTCCGCGAGGACGGCGGGATCACCGTGTGCGTCGAGCTGCTCCGGGAGAACGGCGCACCGGGGCGCGGCGACGACCGGGGGACCGGTCACGCGGCGATCTCCACGCTCCTGGAGGCGGCGCTCGGCCTGCACACCCCGCACGAGGAGCTCGCGGCGCGGGCGCTGCGCTGCGGGGACCCCGAGCTCGACGACTGGACGACGGCGGTGGCCGAACTGTCGGGCCGGGCCGACGAGGAGACCTTCGTGGCGGCGGCCGGGTGGTGCGCCTACCGCGATCCACTGCGCCGGGCCCTCGGCGCGCGGGTGCTCGGCGAGCTGCCCGGTTTCGGTCCGGGCGCGGTCCCGGTGCTGCGGCGGCTGGCGGCGGAGGCCGTGCCCCCGGCGCGGGAACCGCTGCTGTCGGCGGTGCTCGCGCTCGGGGAGTGCGGAGACGCGGCGGCCGTGCCCGAACTGCTCGCGGCGGCCGGGCATCCCGATGCGGTGGTGCGCCGGGCCGTCGCGGCGGCCCTCGCCGGGATCGTGCCGGCCGGGCACGTCGAGGCGCTCGGCGTGCTCCTCGCGCTGAGCCGGGACGGCGACGCCCGGGTGCGGGACTGGGCGACGCTGGCGCTCGCCGAGCTGCCCGACGACACCCCGCTCGTACGGGAGGGGCTCGCGGAGCGGCTCGGCGACACCGACCCGGAGACGGCGGCGGAGGCGGCGCGCGGGCTCGCGATCCGTCAGGACCCGCGCGCCGTCGACGCGCTGGCGTCGATCCTCGCGGACGGGGAGGCGGACGGCGCGGCGCGCGAGACGGCGCTCGCCGCCCTGGAGCACGTCCACGACCCGCGGGTCAGGACGCGCCTGGAGTGGACGACCCCGCGCCGGGGCTGACGGGCGAGGGGTCGTCGGGCGGTCGTCGGACGGTCAGCAGGCGTAGTCGACGAGGTCGAACGTGGCGTAGTGGTCGGAGGTGTAGTAGTCCTCCTCCGCCGCGCTCCCGGTGACGATCCGGCGGGCGCCGCGGGTGGAGACGCCCGGAGTCTTCACCGTGTACTCGTGGTAGTAGCCGGCCGAGTGGGCGGGGAGGACGCCCTCCCGGTTCTGGAAGACGACCCCGTCCTGGCGGTACGGGAAGGGGCCGCCCGCGTCGATCAGCCGCAGGGTGTCGTACGCCTGGGCGGGGAGGTCGGAGTAGCAGATGTCCCCGACCGAGGCGAGCGCCGCGGCCGGGGTCACGGTCGCGGCGGACACGGCGGCGACGGGCGCGGGGGCCGGGGCGGCGGTGGCCGGGGCGCCGAGGAGGAGGGCGGTGGCGACACCGCCGGCGAGGGTGAATCGAGGGGGGATTCGCATGGCAGTGATGATGACGCGCGTAGATCCCCGTCGGGAACCCCGATCCCCTTCAATTCCCCGGACGTTAACCGCATCCTCCCGAACGTGCGGATCCCGTGGACGAGCGCGCCGGGCCCCTTGCGGGTCCCGGCGCGCGCCGTCCGTGAGGGAGCGTCACCTCCCGCCGGCCGGGAGCCGCAGGCTGAGCAGCGCGGCGCCGGCGTAGGCCGCCAGGACCCAGGGCATCGCGGCGTCGAGGGAGAGGTCCGCGAAGTAGGCGGTGCCGATGGCCGCGGCGCCGAGGGCGCCGCCGAACTGCTGGGCGGTGGAGAAGACGCCGGAGGCTCCGCCCGCGAGTTCGGCCGGGGCGGCCGAGAGGACGATGCCGACGAGAGGGACGACGAGGAGGCCGAGACCGGCGCCCGCGACGGCGAGGCCCGGGACCAGGGGCCAGGCCCCGGTGTGGACGGGGGCCGCGGCGTCCATCGCGTACCAGACCCAGCCGTAGCCGCCCGCCATGAGGAGGGCGCCCGCGGTCGGGACGTACCGGCCGAGCTTGACCGCGAGCGGTTCGGCGGCCGGGGCCGTGAGGAAGCCGCCCGCCGAGAAGGCGGCCATCAGGACGCCCGCCTGCGTCGGGGTGTAGCCCTGGCCGCCCTGCAGCCAGATCGCGAGGACCAGGAAGAAGCCCTGCATGCCGAGGGCGAAGAGCAGTTGCACGGCCAGGCCGTACGAGAAGGCCGGGACGGTGAGGACGCGCCGGGGCAGCACCGAGCCGCGCGCGGCGACCCCGGCCACCGCCAGGGCGCCGGCCGCGAGGAGGCCCCAGCCCCAGAGCGGCCAGCCCCAGCCGCGGCCCTGGACGAGCGGCAGGACGACGGCGACGAGGCCGGCGGCGAGGACGAGGCTGCCGAGCAGCGGGGGCCGGACGGCGGCAGGCTCCCGGGTGCCGGGCACGAGGACGACGGCGGCGACGAGGGTGAGGAGGGAGACGGGCACGTTGACGAGGAAGACGCTGCGCCAGCCGAGCCCGAAGAGGTCCGCGTCGGTGAGGACCCCGCCGAGCAGCAGCCCGACCGCGGAGGCGAAGCCGGCCACCGCCCCGTACATCCCGAAGACCTTGCCGCGGTCCCTGCCCCGGAAGAGGCTCTGGAAGGAGCCGAGCACCTGCGGCATGAGCACGGCGGCGGCGACGCCCTGGACAGCGCGGGCCGCGATCAGCTGGCCGGGGCTCTGGGCGAGCCCGCAGGCGAGGCCGGCGAGGCCGAAGCCGGCGGTGCCGCCGAGGAAGAGCGCCTTGCGGCCGTACCGGTCGCCGAGGCGCCCCGCGACGACGAGGGTCGCGGCGAAGCCCAGGAGGTAGGCGGAGACGGTCCACTGGAGGGCGCTCTCGGAGGCGCCGAGCCCGTGCCCGAGGGAGGGCAGGGCGACGTTGACGATGGTGACGTCCACGAGGTCCATCAGGGCGGCGACCATCATGACGACGGCGGCGGCCCAGCGGCGCGGATGGACGGTGAACGTGTCGCCGGCGGCGGTCGTGGTGGTCGTGGACATCGGCCCTCCATTTATTTCGTTCGAGCGAACGAAATAAAAGTGCCACGCACCGACCCTTGATCACAAGTGTTTCGTTCGGTCGAACGAAATGAATTTTGCTAGGCTGCCGCCATGAGCGAGCAGGACCAGGAACGAGACGCGGTCGTCGCCGCCCTCACCGCCGCCGGCCGGGACTCCAGCGCCGCCTCCGTCGCCTTCCACTCGGCGATCGCGGCCCAGCAGGACCTCGGCGCCACCGAGACCAAGACGCTCGACCTGCTCGAACGGCACGGCCCCCTCACCGCCAAGGAGCTGGCCGAGCACTCGGGCCTGGCCCCCGCCTCCGTCACCGGGCTCGTCGACCGCCTCGAACGCAAGGGCTTCGTGCGCAGGGTGAAGCACCCGACGGACAAGCGCCGGGTGCTCGTCGAGCCCCGCCCCGAGAAGCTGGCCGAGCTCGCCCCGCTCTTCGACGACTGGGCGCGCGAGGTGCACGAGCTCTACGAGGAGTTCACGACCGAGGAGCTGGCGACGGTCACCCGCTTCCTGACGGGCGCGACCGCACGCCAGCGCGCCGCCACCAAGCGCCTCGCGGAGTAGCCGCGCCGCCGGTGTGCGGCACCGGGTGCCGCACACCCCTCCCGCTCGACCCTTCCGGCTGCTACTTTCCTTGCCGGCAGGTCACCTAACTAACGTTTGATGGAACCGCGTTCCAGGGCGACCCGCCGTCCCGCTCGCTCCGCGGGCCCGTCCGCCCACGGCTGTCCCACCCGAGTCCGTCAGCCGTACGGCCACCGGCCGTACGTCCGTCAGTCCGTAAGGGAGTCCAGCCATGCCCCTGTCCCGACGCGCGCTGCTCACCACCACCGGTGCCGCGCTGCTCCTCGGCGCCGCGCCGCCCGCCCTCGCCGCCCGCCCCCGCTCGACGACCGCCATCCGGCACATCCCGCTCCAGGGCGCGGTCAACGTCCGCGATCTCGGCGGCTACACCACCTACGACGGCGCGCGGGTCCGGCACGGTCTCGCCTACCGGAGCGACCACCTCGCCAAGCTCACCGACGCCGACCTCACCACCCTCGCCGGACTCGGCCTCGGCACCGTGGTCGACCTGCGGATCCCGCTGGAGGTCCAGTACGACGGCGCCGACCGGCTGCCCGCCGGGCCGGTCCCCGTCGCGCGGCCCGTCACCGACAACGGCCTGTTCGGGCAGCTGATGGCCGCGATCGGCTCCCGCGACCCGGTGCGGCAGGAGGAGATGCTCGGCGGCGGGCGCGCCGCCGCCTTCATGCGCGGGGTCTACCGGACCTTCGTCACCGACGCCGCCAACCGGGCCGCCCTCGCGGCCACCCTGCGGGACCTGGCCGATCCCCGCCGGGGGCCGCTGCTCCTGCACTGCACCTCCGGCAAGGACCGCACCGGCTGGACGAGCTGGCTCCTGCTCACCCTGCTCGGGGTGCCCGAGTCCTCCGCCCGCGCCGACTACCTGGCCTCCAACACCTTCCGCGCCGCCTACGACGCGCGGGTGCGGGAGGGCCTGAAGCAGGGCGGGCTCATGCAGAACCCGGAGCTGATCGTGCCGCTCCAGGAGGTGCGGGCCGAGTACCTGGACGCCGCCCTCGACCAGGTCCGCACCTCGTACGGGAGCCTCTTCCGTTACGTGTCGGTCGGCCTCGGCCTGGAGCTGCGCGAGCTCGCGGCGCTCCGCGAACGGCTGGTGCCCGGGGCCTGACGCCCGCCCCGGCCGGCGCCGGCCGCCGCACCACGCCCGGCGCCCGCGCCGGAGCCGGAACCACGGCCCGCGCCGGAGCCGCGCCCCGAACCGGCCGCGGCACGCCCGGAGCCGGACGCGCCGCCGGAACCCCGGCCCGTGCCCGTCGCCGCGCCGGAACCCCGGCCGGTGGACGGGGCGGAACCGCGGCCGCCGGACGTGCCGGAGGTGCGGCCCGAGGCCGGTGCGGCCGTGCCCGTACCACCGTTTCCGGCTCCGGAACCGGCCGGACGGCGGCGGCGACGGCCACCGCCCGCGCCGGAGCCGGCGGCGCCCGCCGCCTTGCGCGGCGGGGTCGGCTGCGGCGTCTCGATGACGACGGGGACGCCCGAGGGCTCCCGGGCGCCGGTGAGCTCGGCGAGCTCCTCGTCGCTGGACTTGATCTGCGCCGTACGGGGGCTGATGCCCGCGTTCGACATCAGCCGGCCCATGTCCCGCTTCTGCTCCGGCAGGACCAGGGTGAAGACGCTGCCCGACTCGCCGGCGCGGGCCGTGCGGCCGCCCCGGTGCAGGTAGTCCTTGTGGTCCATCGGCGGGTCGACGTTCACGACCATGTCGAGGTCGTCGACGTGGATGCCGCGGGCCGCCACGTTCGTCGCGACGAGCGCGGTGACCTGGCCGGTCTTGAACTGGTCCAGGGTCCGGTTGCGCTGCGGCTGCGAGCGGCCGCCGTGCAGTCCGGACGCCCGGACGCCGTTGGCGAGGAGCCGCTTGACCATCCGGTCCACGGACCGCTTGGTGTCCATGAAGAGGATCGTCCGGCCGTCGCGGGCCGCGATCCGCAGCGTGACGGCCTTCTTGTCGGTCTCGTCGGCCACGTACAGGAGGTGGTGCTCCATCGTGGTCACCGCGCCGGCCGAGGGGTCGACGGAGTGCACCACCGGGTCGTCGAGGAACATCTTGACCAGGCGGTCGATGTTCCGGTCGAGGGTCGCGGAGAACAGCAGCCGCTGACCGCCCGGCTCGACCTGCTTGAGCAGCTTCGTGACCTGCGGCAGGAAGCCCATGTCGGCCATCTGGTCGGCCTCGTCGAGGACCGTGACGGCGACCTGGTCGAGACGGCAGTCGCCCCGCTCGATGAGGTCGTGGAGCCGGCCGGGCGTGGCGATGAGGACCTCGGCGCCGCGCCGCAGGGACGAGGACTGCCGGGAGATCGACATGCCGCCGACGACCGTGGTGATCCGCAGCCGCAGCGCGGAGGCGTACGGCGTGAGCGCGTCGGTGACCTGCTGGGCGAGCTCGCGGGTCGGTACCAGAACCAGCGCGAGGGGCGCGGTCGGCTCGGCGCGGCGGCCGGCGGTGCGGGCGAGGAGCGCGAGCCCGAAGGCGAGCGTCTTGCCGGAGCCGGTGCGCCCCCGGCCGAGGACGTCGCGCCCGGCGATCGAGTTCGGCAGGGTCGCGGCCTGGATCGGGAAGGGCTCGGTGACGCCCTGCTCGGTGAGCGTCCGCAGCAGCGCGGCCGGCATGTCCAGGTCCTCGAAGGAGGCCACGGCCGGCAGCGCGGGCGTCACCGTCTCCGGCGGAGTGAACTCCTGCGGCGGCGGGGGCGCGGCGGGACGACGGCCGCCGCGGGGGCCCTTCGGCTGGGACGTGGACTTCGCCTGGGCGGTGCGGGGGCCTCGCCTCTGGGAACGTTCGGAGCGGGTCATTCGTGCCTTCCTGGCCGGTGCGCGGCACAGCCGGGGCCCGCACCTGCGCGATGCGGGCCCCGGCTGTTTCTACCCGGAACACGAGATACGGGCCCCGGCTGTCTCTCCCGGAACACGCGATACGGGCCCCGGCTGTCTCCCGGAAAACGCGATACGGATCCCGGATGTCTCTACCGGAACAATAGTGCGCCTCAGGACCTTCCCGCCCCGACCCCCCGCTCCCCGGACGCCCCGGACGTCCCGGTCGCCCCGGGATCGCGGACGGCGATCCCGTCCAGGACCATCGACAGGTACTGGCGGGCGATCTCCTCCGGGCTGTGCTGTCCGCCCGGCCGGTACCAGGACGCGGCGACCCAGACGGTGTCGCGCACGAAGCGGTAGGTGAGCCGGACGTCGAGATCGGCGCGGAAGACCCCGGCCGCGACGCCGCGCTCCAGGGTGCCCAGCCAGGCCTTCTCGAACCTGCGCTGCGATTCGGTGAGGTAGCCGAAGCGGGGCAGGTCGACGAGGTGCTGGGACTCCTTCTGGTAGATGGCGACGGCGGCGCGGTGCCGGTCGATCTCCCGGAAGGACTCCGTGACGAGCGCCTCGATGGTCTCGCGGGGGCCGAGCTCGGCGTCGAGGACGGCGTCGTACCCGTCCCACAGCTCGTTCAGGAAGGTGGAGAGGATCTCGTCGAGCATCGACTCCTTGGAGTCGAAGTGGTAGTAGAGGCTGCCGGCGAGCATCCCGGCGGCGTCCGCGATCTTGCGGACGGTGGTGGCGTTGTACCCCTGGGCGGCGAAGACCTCGGCCGCCGTGTCCAGGAGTTCACGGCGCCGCTCGGGCCCCCCGCCCATCTGGGTCTTCTTCTTGCTTGCAGTGTTCGGCACGTGCCCATTCTGGTCCCACCCGCGCGGGGCCGGTCAGGGGTCAGGTGTCCTCGCGGGGCGGGCTGTCGTCGTTGCCGCGCCGGATCGTCCGTGTCGGGCGTCCCGGCGCCCAGCTGCGGAAGACGATCTCCTCGCCGTCCACCCAGGTCCGCACGACCTCGGACGGCTCCACCCGGAAGAGGTGGAAGGGCTGCGGCTCGCCCGCCTCGGCCGCGTACCGGTCCAGGGCCTCCGGGTCGGTGATCTCGACCGCCCGCCCGGAGATCCGGACGTCCCCGCCGCCCATGTCGGTGCCGGCGCCCGGGTTGGCGAGCAGGGCGAACCGGGGGTCGCGGCGCAGGTCGAGCGCCTTGCGGGAGCTCGGCATCATGCCGAGCCAGAGCTCCCCGTCGCGGAAGTCGGCCTCGATGCCGCTGAGGCGGGGCGAGCCGTCCTTCCGCAGGGTGGCGAGGGCGTGGTGGGTGTACTGCCCGAAGCGCTCCCGTACGGTCGCGGCGAACTCGGGTTCGGCGGCCTCGAAGGCCGACCAGGTGGTTCCGGTGTCTCCCATGACTCCAGGAAACACCGGATACCCGACAGCCACTGTCCGGATTACTCCGGATGTCTGCGCACCGGCGCGGTCAGGAGGTCGCCGCGCGCTCCGCCTTGCTGCGCTCCACGCAGAACTCGTTGCCCTCGGGGTCCGCCAGGGTCGCCCAGCCGGTGCCGTCCGGGTTCCGGCGGTCGTCGAGCAGCGTGGCGCCGAGGCCGAGCAGCCGCTCGACCTCCTCGTCGCGGGTGCGGTCCTGCGGCTGGAGGTCGAGGTGGACGCGGTTCTTCACCGCCTTCGCCTCGGGGACCTGGATGAAGAGGAGGCCCGCGCCGGCCGATTCGACGAGCGCCTCCTCGTCACCGGGCCGGTCGTCGTCGGAGACCTTGGAGTCGAGGACCTTCGCCCAGAAGGTCGCCAGGGCGTAGGCGTCGGCGCAGTCGATGGTCACGTGTCGCACGAGAGAGGTCATGGCGCCATGATCGCCCCCGACCGCGACCGGGATCCACCGGATTCCCACCGCTCAGTCGGCGGTGGCGAGTCGCCTTCCCTCGGTCGCCGCCACGAGCGCGGCGAGCGAGGAGCGGGTGTCCTGGAGGCCGTGGATCTGCTCGTCGATGGCGTCGAGCCGGGCGACGAGCATCGGGCTGAGGCAGGGCTCGATCTCCGCCTCGCTGCCGCAGACGCAGTCGAGGACCTCGGCGATGACCCGGGTCGGCAGTCCGGCGCCGAGGAGGGCCCGGATGCGGCGTACGACGGCGGGGGCGTCGGGGGCGTAGACCCGCTGACCGCCCGAGGTGCGCTCCGAGTCGAGGAGGCCCTGCTCCTCGTAGTAGCGGAGCAGCCGGACGCTCACCCCGGTCTCGCGCGCCAGCCCACCGATCTTCATGTGACCCCCCTCACATCTGCCCGTCCTCGCTTGAACCTCACATTCATGTGAGCTCCTACGTTTCCGGGCATGACGAACAACGCGAACTCCTCCGACACGACGATATTCGAGCTCGGCGGCGACCTCCCGGTCCGGCGTGTCGGCTACGGCACGATGCGACTCGCCGACGGACCCGGCGACCCGACCGGCCCGGAGGCCCGCATCTGGACGGCCCCGGCCGACCGGGCGGCGGCGGTGGGCCTGCTCCGGACGGCCGCCGAGGCGGGCGTCACCCTGTTCGACACGGCCGACGCGTACGCCCTGGGGGCCGGCGAGGAGCTGCTCGCCGAGGCGCTGCACCCGTACGGGGACGGGGTCGCGGTGGCCACCAAGGCCGGCGTGGTCCGGCCCTCCCCCACCGAGTGGGTGCCGCTCGGCCACCCCGCCTATCTGCGCCAGCAGGCCGAGCTGAGCCTGCGCCGGCTGCGCACGGAGCGGATCGACCTCCTGTACCTGCACCGTCTCGACGAGCGGTTCCCGGTCGCCGAGCAGGTCGGCGCGCTGAAGCGGCTCCAGGAGGAGGGCAAGGTCCGGCACATCGGGCTCTCTGAGGTGACGGTCGCCCAGCTGGAGGAGGCCGAGGCGGTGGCCCCGATCGCGGCCGTGCAGAACCTCTACAACCTGGCGACCCGCGACCACGAGGCCGTCGTCGACCACACGGCGGGGCGCGGGATCGCCTTCGTCCCCTTCTTCCCGGTCGCCATGGGCGGGCACGCGGACCCGGACGGGCCGGTCGCCCGGGTGGCCCGTGAGGTCGGCGCGACCCCGTCCCAGGCGGCGCTGGCCTGGCTGCTGCACCGGGCCCCGCACATCCTCCCGATCCCGGGCACGTCCTCGGCGGCCCACCTCGTGGAGAACCTGGGGGCGCTCGACGTCGCGCTCACCGAGGAGCAGTTCGCCCGCCTGGACCGGGAGGTGGGAGCGTCCTCGGGTTCATGACCGGACGACGCCCTGGGCCCGGGCCGCGGCGAGCCACGCGGGGAACTCGGAGACGAGCCTGTCGTACAGCTCCGCGTCGGGGACCCGGCTCGGGTCCTGGCCCGCGTGGAAGAAGCCGGCGTTGTCGAGGGGCCGCTTCGCGGGCACGTCCAGCTCGTCGAGCCGGCGCAGGAACTCGAACTGCCGGCTGCCGGGGTCGCCGAAGCCGATGAACTGCCAGAAGATCGGCAGCCGGGCCGCCTTGCAGACGTACCGCTCGGCGGCGAGCTTGTTGATCGGCCCTCCGTCGGTC
Organism: Streptomyces tanashiensis; assembly: GCF_014648895.1. Taxonomy (GTDB): domain Bacteria; phylum Actinomycetota; class Actinomycetes; order Streptomycetales; family Streptomycetaceae; genus Streptomyces; species Streptomyces tanashiensis. The sequence goes on along the minus strand of NZ_BMRZ01000003.1, from coordinate 860,321 downwards.
TGGAAGACGACGAGCGCGGGCGCGGTGGAGCCGCTGTCCAGGTAGTGGTCGATGACGGCGTCCATGGCGAGGTGGTAGCTCGTCTTCCCCATGTGGCCGAGCCCGGCGACGATCCGGTCGATCCTGCCGACGTGGTCGTCGAGCCGGATGTCGGTCTCGGCGTCGATGCCGGTGGAGAAGAAGACGACCGGCACCCGCCCGTCGTCGTCGAGGTGCGCGGAGAGTCCGAGGACCCGGTCGGCGAGGGCCTGCACGGTCCCGTCGGCGTAGTAGGGCTTCATGGAGCCCGAGTAGTCGACGACCAGGTAGACGGCGACCCGCTGCCCGCTCATGCCGTGCCGCTGGAGCGAGTCCCCGGCGGACGTGTAGAGACCCACCAGGGCGGGCGCGGTCTCCTCGACCTTCCGCAGGCTCAGTGCCATGGACGTTCCCCCTGCAACTCCTCGATGTCCGCGAGCATGGCGTCGGCCAGGTCGCGTTCGGCCGTGTAGTACCGCTCGGCCCAGACGAGGGTGAGCCGCGGGTACGCCCAGGCCTCGTCCGCCCCCGCGTCCGCCGCGTCCGCCTCGGCGCGCCGCCGCATCGTCTCGGCGTACTCCCGGTGGGCGGCCAGGATCTCCCGCATCCGCTCGGGTTCGACGAGGTGTCCGAGCCAGAGCCGGAGCATCGGCCCGTGCTTGAGGACGGGCGGGTCGAGCGGGGCCGTACGGGCCCAGGCGCGGACGGCGGCGAGGCCCTCGTCGGTGATCCGGTAGACGCGCTTGTCACGCGTGCCGGCCTCGGGGGCGACGAGCCGCGAGGTGGCGTAGCCGCTGGTCTCCAGGCGCTTCAGCTCGCTGTAGATCTGGCTGAAGGAGGGACTCCAGTAGAAGAGGCCGAGGGACCGGTCGGACCACTTCTTGACGTCGTAGCCGGACAACTCCCGCCCGTGGGACAGCAGTCCGAGCACCGCCCAGCCGGTCGCGGGAAGCCCTGGCACGCTCTCTCGGTCCACCACGGCGGCAGTCTACGGCCCTTCCCTCCTCTCTTTATGCCTGCTAGAAGTATTTCGATTAGGCATAGAGAGAGGCCCACCCCGGGAGGAGCGTCCCGTGAAGTTCTCCATGATCTTCGAAGCACAGCTCGTCGACCCGACCCCCGACCGCGAGCGCCAGGTCATCCACGACTGCGTCGAACAGGCCGTCCTCGCCGAGGAGATGGGCTTCGATCGGATCTGGGCGGTCGAGCACCACTCCCTCACCCAGTACGCCCACATGAGCGCGTCCGAGATCTTCCTGACCTGGGTCGCCGCCCGCACCCGGACCATCCGCGTCGGCCACGGCGTGGTCACCATGCCCTTCGGCTACCAGCACCCGGTGCGGGTCGCCGAACGCGCCGCCATGCTCGACGTGCTCTCCGGCGGCCGGGTCGACCTGGGCGCGGGCCGGGGCGCGACCCGCCAGGAGACCCGGATGTTCGGGGTGCGCCCGGAGGACACCCGCCCGCAGACCGAGGAGGCCCTGCGGATCGTCGCCGCCGCCTGGCGGGAGCCGGAGTTCGAGTGGCACGGCACCCTCGACATCGGCCCCGGCGCGGTCCTGCCCCGCCCCGTGCAGACGCCCCATCCCCCGCTCTTCATGGCCTGCTCGCAGCACGACTCCCTCCGGCAGGCCGCCGAACTCGGCATCGGCGCCCTGGTGATGGGCTTCGCGGGCGCCGACGACGTCCGTGCCATGCGCACGGTGTACGACGAGGCCCGCGCCTCCCGGGACGGATCGCGCTTCGTCTCCACCGAGGTCAACGACCACTTCTCCGCCCTCTGCCCGACGATCGTCCTGGACGACCCGGCCCGCGCCCTCCGCCTCGGCACCCGGGGCCAGCGCTTCTTCGCCGAGTCGATCGCCCACTGGTACGGCGGCGCCCCCGCCCCCACCGGGTACGCGGAGGACGAGGACCACGCGGGAGCACTCGGCCGGGAGCGCGAGAAACTGATCGCCCGCCTCCACGAGGCGAACGTCCCGGCCCGCCCGGTCGACACCGGCACGTACAACACCGACCACGCCTACGGGGACGCGGCGACGGCGATCGCCTACGTGGAACGGCTCCGGGAGATCGGCGTCGACGAGGTGATGTGCCTGATCCAGATGGGCACGGTCCCGCAGGAGGTCTGCCTGGAGACGATCCGGCAGTGGGGCACGGAGGTCATCCCCCGCTTCCGCGAACCGGTGGCCACCGCCTGACCGGCCTCCCCGACGACCCCCGAACCGTACGGACGTTCTGGAATCATGGACGTCCTGGTGCGCCGCACAAGGGAGTCGGGAGAACGGGTGAGCGCGACGACGGCCGCGCCGGACACGACCGAGGGGCCGGCCGGCGGTCCTCCCCCACGGACCCGGACGAGGCGCGTCCGGTGAACTCCGCGTTCGACCTCGACCTTCCCCGAGCCCACGGAGGCCCCCGACCATGAGTTCCGCCGTCCCCTACCGCGTCCACGACCGCCCCCTGACCTCCCCCGTCACGACCTTCCTCTGGCAGTCCCGGGGGGCCGGGCGGGTGGAGGCCACGGGCGAGTGCCCGGAGTGCCGGTGCGTGACCTCCCGGACGTGGGAGGACATCCAGTACGGCAGCAAGGGCCCGGACAAGCGGGCGTTCGACAACGGCGAGCCGAAGTACGCGCGCTGCGCGTGCGCGACCCGGCACGTGGACCGGCCGGCCGGGGTCGAGAGGGGCTGCGGCGCCTCGTTCTGGCTCGCGCCGCCCCGGGGTCTGTCGCGGTGAGCGAGTTCACGCCCGAGGAGCTGCGGGACGCCGACGAGCGGGTCCTCGCCATGGCCACCCCGCCCGAGCAGCTCAGGGCGGCGCTCCAGCAGGCCGAGGGGTACCGGAACTTCCTCGCCACGCTCACCGGTCTGCTCACCGTCGTCTTCGTGCTCAAGGGGCAGGAGAACCTGAGCAGGATGACCACCGGGCCCCGGTGGTGGGTGATCGGGCTGCTCGCGGGGGCGTTCCTGCTGCTTCTGCTGGCGTCCTGGCTGATGGTGTCGGCGGTGCACGAGCGGCCGGGGCGGAAGCTGCCGTCGGGGGCGGAGTACCTGCTGCGGTACGAGAGGAGGCGCGCCGGCACGGTGCGGCGGATGACCGGCTGGGCCCGCTGGATGGGGCTCGTCGGGGTCCTCGCGGTGTCGGCGGCGTCGCTGGTCACCTGGATCTGGCCCGGGAACGGCTGACGACGCGCCGCAGCGCCCGCCCAGTCGTCCGGTCGGGGACATTCGGGGGGCGCTGCGCTCAGTTCCGCACGTCGTTGTACGGGACGTTCTCGGGGCCGGTCAGACCATCAGCGAACGGTCCGTCGGGCGGATCGGGGCCGGCAGGGAGCTGGCGCCGGTCAGGAAGCGGTCCACGCCGCGGGCGGCCGAGCGGCCCTCGGCGATGGCCCAGACGATGAGCGACTGGCCGCGGCCGGCGTCACCGGCGACGAACACGCCGTCGACGTTGGTGGCGAAGTCCGCGTCACGGGCGATGTTACCCCGCTCGTCCAGGTTCAGACCGAACTGGGCGACCAGGCCGTTCTCCACGTCCGTGCCGGTGAAGCCCATCGCGAGCGTGACCAGCTGGGCGGGGATCTTCCGCTCCGTGCCCGGCTTCTGGGTCAGCTTGCCGTCGACGAACTCGACCTCGACGAGGTGGAGGAACTGGACGTTGCCGTCCTCGTCGCCCTCGAAGTGGGTGGTGGAGACGGAGTAGACCCGCTCGCCGCCCTCCTCGTGCGCCGAGGTGACCTTGTAGAGCATGGGGAAGGTCGGCCAGGGCTGGCCGGCGTTCCGGTCCTCGCCCGGCTTCGGCATGATCTCCAGCTGCGTGACCGAGGCCGCGCCCTGGCGGTGCGCCGTACCGACACAGTCCGCGCCGGTGTCGCCGCCGCCGATGACGACGACGTGCTTGCCCTCGGCGGTGATCGGCGGGGCCACGAAGTCGCCCTCGACGACCTTGTTGGCGAGCGGCAGGTACTCCATCGCCTGGTGGATGCCGTTCAGCTCCCGGCCCGGGACGGGCAGGTCGCGGGCGGTGGTGGCACCGGCGGCGATGACCACGGCGTCGAACCGCTTGCGCAGGTCCGTCGACGTCAGGTCGCGGCCGATCTCGATGCCGGTGCGGAACTTGGTGCCCTCCGCGCGCATCTGCTCGATGCGGCGGTTGATGTGCCGCTTCTCCATCTTGAACTCGGGGATGCCGTAGCGCAGCAGGCCGCCGATGCGGTCGGCGCGCTCGTACACGACCACGGTGTGGCCGGCCCGGGTCAGCTGCTGGGCGGCGGCGAGACCCGCCGGGCCCGAGCCGATGACGGCGGCGGTCTTGCCGGACAGGCGCTCGGGCACCTGCGGCTTGACGTCGTTCGCGTCCCACGCCTTGTCGATGATGGAGACTTCGACGTTCTTGATGGTGACGGCCGGCTGGTTGATGCCGAGCACGCACGCGGACTCGCACGGCGCCGGGCAGAGGCGGCCGGTGAACTCCGGGAAGTTGTTGGTGGCGTGCAGGCGCTCCTGCGCCGCCGACCAGTCCTCGCGGTAGGCGTAGTCGTTCCACTCGGGGATGAGGTTCCCGAGGGGGCAGCCGTTGTGGCAGAACGGGATGCCGCAGTCCATGCAGCGGCCGGCCTGCTTGCTGATGATCGGGAGCAGGGAGCCGGGGACGTAGACCTCGTTCCAGTCCCTGACGCGCTCGCCCACCGGCCGGGTCTGGGCGACTTCACGCCCGGTGGTCAGGAAGCCCTTGGGGTCAGCCATGGGACGCAGCCTCCATCATCTTCTCGGTGGTCTCGGTCTCGGAGAGACCGGCGAGCTCAGCGGCGTCCTTGGCGGCGAGCACTGCCTTGTACGTGGTGGGGATGATCTTGCTGAACCGGGCCGCCGCGGCGTCCCAGTCGGCGAGGAGCTTCTCGGCGACCGTCGAGCCGGTCTCCTCGAAGTGGCGGCGCACGACGTCGTGCAGCCACGTCCTGTCGGTCTCCGACAGGGCCTCGATCGCCTCCAGGTTCCCGGAGTTGACGTTGTCCCGGTCGAGGTCGACGACGTAGGCGACACCGCCCGACATGCCGGCCGCGAAGTTGCGGCCGGTCTCGCCGAGGACGACCGCCGTGCCACCGGTCATGTACTCGCAGCCGTGGTCGCCCACGCCCTCCGAGACGACCAGGGCGCCGGAGTTGCGGACGCAGAAGCGCTCGCCGGTGCGGCCGCGGAGGAACAGCTCGCCGCCGGTGGCGCCGTAGCCGATGGTGTTGCCCGCGATGGTCGAGTACTCGGCCAGGTGGTCGGCGCCCCGGTCCGGGCGGACGATCACACGGCCGCCGGAGAGGCCCTTGCCGACGTAGTCGTTGGCGTCGCCCTCCAGGCGGAGGGTCACACCGGCCGGCAGGAAGGCGCCGAAGGACTGGCCGGCGGAGCCGGTGAAGGTGATGTCGATGGTGTCGGCCGGGAGGCCGGCGCCACCGAACCGCTTCGTCACCTGGTGGCCGAGCATGGTGCCGACCGTGCGGTTGATGTTGCGGATCGCGACCTGGGCGCGGACCGGCTGGGCCTCCTCGGCGGAGGCGGCGTTCAGGGCCTCGGCGGCGAGCTGGATCAGCTCGTTGTCGAGGGCCTTCTCCAGGCCGTGGTCCTGCTCGATCTGGGCGTGGCGGACCGCGCCCTCCGGCAGTTCCGGCACGTAGAAGAGCGGCTCCAGGTCGAGACCCTGCGCCTTCCAGTGCGTGACCGCGCGGCTGGTGTCGAGCAGCTCGGCGTGGCCGACGGCCTCTTCGAGGGTGCGGAAGCCCAGCTCGGCGAGGAGCTCGCGGACCTCCTCGGCGATGAACTCGAAGAAGTTGACGACGAACTCGGCCTTGCCGGAGAAGCGGTCGCGCAGGACCGGGTTCTGGGTGGCGATGCCGACCGGGCAGGTGTCCAGGTGGCAGACGCGCATCATGACGCAGCCGGAGACGACGAGCGGCGCGGTCGCGAAACCGAACTCCTCGGCGCCGAGCAGCGCGGCGATGACCACGTCACGGCCGGTCTTGAGCTGGCCGTCGGTCTGGACGACGATCCGGTCGCGCAGGCCGTTGAGCAGCAGGGTCTGCTGGGTCTCGGCGAGGCCGAGCTCCCAGGGGCCGCCCGCGTGCTTCAGGGAGGTCAGCGGGGAGGCGCCCGTACCGCCGTCGTGGCCGGAGATGAGGACGACGTCCGCGTGGGCCTTGGAGACACCGGCGGCGACCGTGCCGACGCCGACCTCGGAGACCAGCTTCACGTGGATGCGGGCGACCGGGTTGGCGTTCTTGAGGTCGTGGATCAGCTGAGCCAGGTCCTCGATGGAGTAGATGTCGTGGTGCGGCGGCGGCGAGATGAGGCCGACGCCGGGCGTCGAGTGACGCGTCTTGGCGACCCACGGGTAGACCTTGTGGCCGGGCAGCTGGCCGCCCTCGCCGGGCTTGGCGCCCTGGGCCATCTTGATCTGGATGTCGTCCGCGTTGACCAGGTACTCGCTGGTGACGCCGAAGCGGCCGGAGGCGACCTGCTTGATCGCGGAGCGGCGCGCCGGGTCGTACAGGCGCTCCGGGTCCTCGCCGCCCTCACCGGTGTTGGACTTGGCGCCCAGCTGGTTCATGGCGACGGCGAGCGTCTCGTGCGCCTCGCGGGAGATGGAGCCGTACGACATGGCGCCGGTGGAGAAGCGCTTGACGATCTCGGAGACCGGCTCGACCTCGTCGACGGAGATCGACGGGCGGTCCGAGGAGAAGCCGAAGAGGCCGCGAAGCGTCATGAGGCGCTCGGACTGCTCGTTCACCCGCTCCGTGTACTTCTTGAAGATGTCGTACCGCTTGGTGCGCGTGGCGTGCTGGAGGCGGAAGACGGTCTCCGGGTCGAACAGGTGCGGCTCGCCCTCGCGGCGCCACTGGTACTCGCCGCCGATCTCCAGGGCGCGGTGCGCCGAGGGGACGCCGGAGACGGGGTACGCCTTGGCGTGGCGGGCGGCGACCTCCTTGGCGACGACGTCGAGGCCGGCGCCGCCGATCTTGGTGGCCGTGCCGTTGAAGTACGTGGCGACGAAGGTCTCGTCGAGGCCGACGGCCTCGAAGACCTGGGCGCCGCGGTAGGAGGCGACGGTGGAGATGCCCATCTTGGACATGACCTTGAGGACGCCCTTGCCGAGGGCGTAGATCAGGTTCCGGATGGCCTGCTCGGGCTCCAGGCCCTCGATGAAGGTGCCGGCGCGGACCAGGTCCTCGACGGACTCCATCGCGAGGTACGGGTTGACCGCCGCGGCGCCGTAGCCGATGAGCAGGGCGACGTGGTGGACCTCGCGGACGTCACCGGCCTCGACCAGCAGACCCACCTTGGTGCGCTGCTTGGTGCGGATGAGGTGGTGGTGGACGGCCGCGGTGAGCAGCAGCGAGGGGATCGGCGCGTGCTCGGCGTCGGAGTGCCGGTCGGAGAGCACGATGAGGCGGGCGCCGCCCTCGATGGCGGTGTCGGCCTCGGCGCAGATGGCCTCGATGCGGGCGGCGAGGGCGTCGCCGCCGCCGGAGACCCGGTAGAGGCCGGAGAGCGTCGCGGCCTTCATGCCGGGCATGTCGCCGTCGGCGTTGATGTGGATGAGCTTGGCCAGCTCGTCGTTGTCGATCACCGGGAAGGGCAGGGTGACGCTGCGACACGACACGGAGGTCGGTTCGAGCAGGTTGCCCTGGGGACCGAGCGAGGAGCGGAGGCTCGTGACGAGCTCTTCACGGATGGCGTCCAGCGGCGGGTTCGTGACCTGCGCGAACAGCTGCGTGAAGTAGTCGAAGAGCAGCCGGGGGCGGGCGGACAGGGCCGCGATCGGCGAGTCCGTGCCCATGGAGCCGAGCGGCTCGCCGGCGGTGCGGGCCATCGGCGCGAGGATGACGCGGAGCTCTTCCTCGGTGTAGCCGAAGGTCTGCTGGCGGCGGGTGACCGAGGCGTGGGTGTGCACGATGTGCTCGCGCTCGGGGAGGTCGGAGAGCTCGATCTCACCGGTCTCCAGCCACTCCTCGTAGGGGTGCTCGGCGGCGAGGGCGGCCTTGATCTCGTCGTCCTCGACGATGCGGTGCTCGGCGGTGTCGACGAGGAACATCTTGCCGGGCTGGAGGCGGCCCTTGCGGACGACCTTGGCGGGGTCGATGTCGAGGACGCCGACCTCGGAGGAGAGGACGACGAGGCCCTCGTCGGTGACCCAGTAGCGGCCGGGGCGCAGACCGTTGCGGTCGAGGACCGCGCCGACCTGGACGCCGTCGGTGAAGGTGACGCAGGCCGGGCCGTCCCAGGGCTCCATCATCGTGGAGTGGTACTGGTAGAAGGCGCGGCGGGCCGGGTCCATGGTCTCGTGGTTCTCCCACGCCTCCGGGACCATCATCAGGACCGCGTGCGGCAGGGAGCGGCCGCCGAGGTGGAGGAGCTCCAGGACCTCGTCGAAGGAGGCCGAGTCGGAGGCGTCCGGGGTGCAGATCGGGAAGATCCGCTCCAGCGAGCCCTCGCCGAAGACACCGGAGTCGAGCTGCGCCTCGCGGGCGGTCATCCAGTTCCGGTTGCCCTTGACGGTGTTGATCTCACCGTTGTGGGCGACGAAGCGGTACGGGTGGGCCAGCGGCCAGCTCGGGAAGGTGTTGGTGGAGAACCGGGAGTGGACCAGGGCCACGGCGGTGGCGCAGCGGCGGTCCGACAGGTCCGGGAAGAAGGGCTCCAGCTGGCCGGTGGTCAGCATGCCCTTGTAGACGATGGTGCGCGCGGAGAGCGACGGGAAGTACGTCGCGGCCTCGCGCTCGGCGCGCTTGCGCAGGACGAAGGCCTTGCGGTCGAGCGCGATGCCGGTGGCCGCGCCGTCGGCGTCCTTCACGAACAGCTGGCGGAAGGCCGGCATGGTGGCGCGGGCGGAGGCGCCGAGCAGCTCGGGGGCGACGGGGACCTCGCGCCAGCCGAGGACGGTGAGGCCCTCTTCGGCGGCGATCGTCTCGATCGTCGCGGCGGTCTCGTCGGTGCCGTCCTCGGGGAGGAAGGCGATGCCGACGGCGTACGCGCCGGCTTCGGGGAGCTCGAATCCCGCGACCTCGCGGAGGAAGGCGTCCGGGACCTGGAGCAGGATGCCGGCGCCGTCGCCGGAGTCGGGCTCGGAGCCGGTGGCGCCGCGGTGCTCGAGGTTGCGCAGTACGGTCAGCGCCTGCTCGACCAGCGCGTGGCTGGCTACACCGGTGAGGGTGGCCACGAACCCGACACCACAGGCGTCGTGTTCGTTACGGGGGTCGTACATCCCCTGCGGAGCGGGGCGACCGTCCATGGGCGACCAGGCGTCGGAACGCATCGGCTCTCCCGTCGTCGTCGTGGCTGGGGGCACCTCCCAGACAACGTCTGGGGGAGCGACTGCCGAGGGACGACGTTGGCCCTCCGCGAAATTTCGTGCAGGTTACATGATGGCTGGCTTCTCGCGAAGTGGATAGCTCATTCCAGCATGCGGACACCGCCGATACGGAGCGGTGGTGTCTGGTTCATCTGTGGAGTGCGGCGACAGGGACTGCCCCGCGAGGGACGGATCGAGGTCCGGAGGATCTTCGGGCCTCCGGCGACCCGCCACTGGGAGTGGGCTTCGTTGCCCGGTGACGCTCAGGCCTCTTTCCCGTTGGTCACGGGTTCGAAACCGCCGAGTAACCGGCTACATATGTGGCGTCGTGCATAGTGTCTCATCGCCGCGGCGGATCGGACCAGGGATATACGTCACAGCCGTTCCGGGCGTTTCGTCCCGGAAAGGTGCCACGAAAAGACCGAGAGGCCCCTTTCGGGGGCCTCTCGGTCTTCTGCGGGGGTACGGAATCCGCACCGGCCTCACGGGGCTACAGCGCGGCCCCGAGGAGCATGCCGAGCCCGTACGTGACGGCCGCGGCGGCACCACCGAGGACGAGCTGGCGCATGCCGCTGAAGAGCCAGCCGCGGGCGGTCACCCGGGCCACCAGGGCGCCACAGGCGAAGAGCCCGAGGAGCGCGAGCAGCACGGCGGGCCAGAGCGCGGTCGCCCCGAGCAGGTACGGCAGGACGGGGAGGAGCGCGCCGAGGGCGAAGGATCCGAAGGACGAGACGGCGGCGACCGTCGGCGACGGCAGGTCGTCCGGGTCGATGCCGAGCTCCTCGCGGGCGTGGATCTCCAGGGCCTGCTCGGGGTCCTTCGACAGCTGCATCGCGACCTCGCGGGCGAGCGCGGGCTCGACACCGCGGGAGACGTAGAGCGCGGCGAGCTCCTCCATCTCGTCGATGGGGTGCTTGCGCAACTGGCGGCGCTCGACGTCCAGTTCCGCCTGGACGAGCTCGCGCTGCGAGGCGACGGAGGTGTACTCGCCGGCCGCCATGGAGAAGGCGCCGGCCGCCAGGCCCGCGAGTCCGGTGATGACGACGGTCTGCGAGGAGACCGCGCCGCCGGCGACACCGGTCATCAGGGCGAGGTTGGAGACCAGTCCGTCCATCGCGCCGAACACCGCCGGGCGCAGCCAACCGCCGTTCACGTCACGGTGCGTGTGGTTGTCGCGGTGGGCCTCGTGCAGTGGCGCCTGAGCTTCGATGATGGACATGACTCTCCCCTCGTTCCGGCGGGCAGGGATGCACCCGCCGCCCCCAACTCCCTCGAAAATACGCCCGATGTAAGGGTCGCGCCAGCAAGGCAGGCCGTACTTACTAAGGCCCGCCTCACTGAGGTCACCCCTATCTGGCGAGGTGTCAGCCGGGTGACAGAGACGTTTCTTCGGCGAGTTCGCGGCCCGCGGTGGCACAGATCCAGCATCGGGGGCGCCGCAGTCGGCGCCCCCACCGAGGAAGGGGCGCGAGATGGTGAACAGCACGGCCTGCGACACGCGTGAACGGGCGAGAGGGGCGCTCCTCGGCCTCGCCGTCGGCGACGCGCTCGGCGCGCCCGCCGAGAACATGCGGCCCTCCGAGATCCGCCGCCGCTGGGGCCGCATCGAAGGCTTCGTCACGGACAGCCCGGCGGGCACCGACGACACGGAGTACGCCATCTTCTCGGCGCTGCTCCTCGCCCGGCACGGCTCCGCCCTCACCGTCCACCACGTCGAACGGGCCTGGCACCACTGGATCGCCGACCTCGACGAAGGCCCCTTCCGCGGCGCGGGCTTCTCGGAGCGGGGCACCCTGGAGAACCTCCGGCGAGGCCTCGCCGCGCCCATCTCCGCCCAGCACCGCCACGCCTGGAGCGACGGTCTCGCCATGCGCGCGGCACCCTTCGGGGTCTTCGCGGCCGGACGCCCGGCGGAGGCCGCCCGGCTCGTCGCGATCGACGGCAGCGTCAGCCACGACGGCGAGGGCATCTACGGCGGCCAGGCGGTGGCGGCGGGCGTCGCGGCGGCGATGGCGGGAGCGACCGTCACCTCGGTCATCGCGGCAGCCCTCTCGGTCGTCCCCATGGACTCCTGGACGGCCCGCTCGCTGCGCCGCGCGGTCGTCGCGGCCCAGCGCGTCCAGCCGGACCCGCTCACCCGCGAACGCCAGGTCCGCTCGGCGGTCGTCATCGGCGGCTACCCCTGGACGGACCTGGCCCCGGAGGCGGTCGGGCTGGCGTTCGGCGCCTTCGCGGCGGCCCGGGGCGACTTCCGTACGGCCGTCCTGACCGCGGTCAACATGGGCCGCGACGCCGACACGACGGCGGCGGTGGCGGGCGCCCTCGCGGGCGCGGCGGGCGGCGTGCGCGCGATCCCCGGCGACTGGGCCTCGGCGATCGCCCCGGTGACGGGCAGCTGCCTCCCCTCGATGCGCGGCTACCACGTCCTGGACGTAGCGGACCTGCTGACCCCGGAGGAGGCGGCATGAGCGCGGACGTGACGACTGTGGGCGAGACCCCGAGCCCGGACACCGTGGCCGCCGCCACCGCTGTGGGCAATCGTCCCGCAGGGCGAGGGGGGTCCCCCCTGGTCGAGCGGAGCCGAGAGCTCGGGGGAGGGTGGGCACGGCCCACGGTGCCGGGTACCGGCCCCCTGCTCGGTGACCCGCAGGAGCTCGCCACGATGCCGGGCACGGAGCCGCTGGGCCCGGCCCCGCAGGACCACACCCCGGTGCAGGACGCGAACCTGCTGGACCTGACCCCGCACGACCCGCACGGCCCGCACGGCCCCGCCCCGGTCCGGGGAACCGGTTCATGGGGCGGCCCCCGGGAGGCCCCGCACCCCGACGCCCCCCGCAGAGCCGGCCGCGACGCGGTCGAGGGCCTCCTCCTCGGGCTCGCCGCAGGCGACGCCGCAGGCTGGCCCGCCGCCCGGCACCGCGCCGCCCGCATGCCCGAATGGACCCGCCGCCTCACCCGTGAACTCGACACCTTCGCCGAGCAGAACGCGACGACCACCCTCCCCGTCCCCATCGCCCTCAACCAGCCCCCCGAGCCCCTCCGCCTCGGCCCCTCCGACGACGCCGAGTGGGCCGTCTTCACCGCCGAGGCGATCCTCGCCGCCTCCGGCCCGGTCTTCGCCGCGCTCCCCCCGGACCGCCGGCTCCGCGCCGCCGTCGACCTCGCCTGGAACTCCCTCGCCGGCCAGGTCGCCGCCGCCGCGGACCGCGCCCCCGAGGTCGAGTCGGCCGTGCTCCCCCTCCGGGCCCGGATCTCGGTCCGTGCGGGCCTCGGCAATCTCGCCACCGGTCTGCGGCCTCCCGCCACGGGCCACGACAACCCGCACTTCTTCGACGACGCGGCCTGCGTGCGCGCCGCCGTCCTCGCCGTCGTCCACCCCGGCGACCCCCGCGCGGCCGCCGAACTCGCCGAGTTCGACGCCCGGTACACGCAGGACGGCGACGGCGTCCACGGCGCCCGTGCGACGGCGGCGGCCCTCGCGGCGGCCCTCGGCGGGGCGACCGTCGACGAGGCCGTCGAGGCGGCGCTCGCCGAACTCCCGCCCGTCACCGAGATCGGCCGCAACGCCCGGCACGCCGTGAAGCTGGCCCGGGCCGCCGGCTCGGCCTTCGAGCTCGTCCCGCTCCTGGAGCACCAGATCGTGGACCACGTCTACAGCTACGGCATCGCCGCCGCCGAGACCGTCCCCGTCGCCCTGGCTCTCGCCACCGCCGCCCGGGGCGAGATGACGGCCGCGGTGCCGGCCGCCGCCTGTCTCTCCCGGGTCGCCGACTCGGCCCCGGCGCTCGCCGGGGCGCTCACCGGCGCGCTGGGCGGCGGCCGTTCGGTGCCGGCGAGCTGGCGCGAGGCGTGCAGGACGCTCGCGGGCTGCGCGCTGCCCCGGCTCGCGGGCACGGATCTGGTGGAACTCGCCGGGCTGCTCGGAGCCACGGAACCGGCCGCCCCAGGTGGACAATTCCGACATGACACCCACACTGGATGACCGGATCACCGGCAGCCTCCTCGGGGCCGCCGTCGGCGACGCGCTCGGCGGCCCCGTCGAGGGCTACACCCCCGAGCAGATCATGGAACGCCACGGCGGCCGGGTCACCGGGATCGTCGGCCCCTGGAACGGCGGCGACTGGCGCACCGCCCGGCCCATCGCGCCGTACCACAAGGGCGACGGGCACGTCACCGACGACACCTTGATGACCCACGCCCTGATCCGCGTGTACGAGAAGGTCCGCGGCCACCTCGACGCGTACGCGGTCGCGGACCACCTCGTCCCCGAACTCATGGGCTCCCCCGTCTGGATCCCGGAGCTGGAGGCGGAGGCGCTCCCCCTCCAGCGGATCTTCCTCGCCGAGAAGTGGATCGTGACCCGGCTCCACTACGGCCACGCGGACCCGCGCGAGGCCGGCAGCGGCAACATCGTCAACTGCGGGGCGGCGATGTACATGGCGCCGGTCGGCCTGGTCAACGCCGCGCACCCGGCGGCCGCCTACGCCGAGGCGATCGACCTGACCGGCGCACACCAGTCCTCCTACGGCAGGGAGGCCGCGGGGGTCTTCGCGGCGGCGGTCGCGGCGGCCTGCGCGCCGGGCGCGACCCCGGCCTCGGTGGTCGCCGCGGCGCTGTCCCTGGCGAAGGACGGAACGCACGCGGCGATCAGCGCGGTCGCCGAAGTCGCCGCCGACCACACGGACTTCGAGACCGCCCTGATCCCCCTGCGCAGGGCGGTCGCCCCCTTCGACACGGTCGGCCCCGACTACCGCGCCCCCTCCCTCGGCGCCCGCCGCCCCTCCCGCCTCCACGCGATCGAGGAACTGCCGATCGCCCTCGGCATGCTGCTCGTCGGCGGGGGCGACTTCCGGCGTACGGTCCTGGGCGCGGTCAACTACGGCCGCGACTGCGACTCGATCGCCACGATGGCGGGCGCGATCGTGGGCGCGCTGCACGGCGAGTCCGCCGTCCCCGCCGAGTGGGCGAAGCAGGTGGCGGAGGCGAGCCGCCTGGACCTCCACGCCCCCGCGCGCACGCTGACGGACGTGGCCCGCGAGATCTTCGCCCGGGACACCGCACTCCGCCGTGCCCATGAATCGGCCTTCGCGACGCTGACGAGCGCGGAGCGATGACCCTCCGCCTGACCTGGGTCCAACCGGAGGACCTGGTGGGCCACGAACTCCGTCAGGCGGCCGAGGACGGCCGCGACGCCGAGACCCTGGCGGCCCGCTGGACGGAGGCGGGCGGGCCCCCGGCCCCCGACGCGGCCGGCGCCTCCGGGACCCCCCGCCCGGACCTCCGCCGGCTCGCGGAAGAGCTCCTGGACACCCTGACGTCCCTCCCGTCCCCCCTGGCCGCACAGGAACCCACGACCCTCTCCTCGATCCAGGAGCTGACGACGGCCGCGCCCATCGCCGTGTGGGCAAGCGTCCCGCTGGGGCGGGACGGGTGGGCACACGGGACGGCGCCCCCAGCCGCGCCCAGGCCTCCGCGCCTGGCCCGGCACCGGACGGGCGGTGCCGTCGTGGAGGTTGCGCCCACCCTTTCCGCCCCGGAGGAACGCCTGCCCACAACGCCGAACGGCACCGCCCTCCGGGACCGCCTCCACGCCGCCTGGCTGGGCCGGGCCGTGGGATGCCTGCTCGGCAAGCCCGTCGAGAAGCTCCCCCTCCCCGCCCTCCGCGCCCTCGCCCGCGCCGCCGGCAACTGGCCCCTCACCACCTGGTTCACCGCCCGCGGCGTCCCGCCGGAACTGCTCGCCGCCCACCCCTGGAACCGCCGCTCCGCCGCCACCTCCCTCGCCGAGAACATCGACGGCATGCCCGAGGACGACGACCTCAACTACCCCCTCCTCAACCTGCTCCTCCTCCAGCGGTACGGACGCGACTTCACCACCGCCGACGTCGCCCGCCTCTGGCTCGACGAACTCCCCGCCGGCCGCACCTTCACGGCCGAGCGCGTCGCCTACCGCAACCTCCTGGACGGTGTGGAACCCCCGCTCACCGCCCTCCGCCGCAACCCCTTCCGCGAGTGGATCGGCGCCCAGATCCGCGCCGACGTCCACGGCTGGACCCACCCCGGCGACCCGGTGGCCGCCGCCGCGCAGGCGTACCGGGACGCGGTGCTCACGCACACCGCCAACGGCGTCTACGGCGCGATGTTCGTCGCCGGCACCCTCGCCGCCGCCGCGACCGGCGCCGCCGACGTCCACCAGGCGCTCGCCGCCGGCCTCGGCGTGATCCCCCCGCGCTCGCGCCTGGCGGCGGCCGTCCGGCTGGGCATCACGGCGGCCGGCTCCACCCCCGACTTCGACGCCGTCGTCGACCGCCTGCACGCCGAACTCGGCGGGTACCACTGGGTGCATGCCGTCCCGAACGCCGCGCTGCTCGCCGCCGCCCTCACCCACGCCGACGGCGACTTCTCCCGCTCCGTCTGCGCGGCCGTGTCGGGCGGCTGGGACACCGACTCCAACGGCGCCACCGCCGGTTCGGTCGCAGGGCTGCTCGCCGGACACCCGGACCGGCTCCCCGAACGCTGGACCTCCCCCCTCAAGAACCGCCTGTCGACCTCGGTGGCGTCCTTCGACGGCATCGGCTTCGACACCCTGGCCGAACTGACACACACGGAGGCAGTACGCCCATGACCAGCATCGTCGTGCTCGGCAGCACGAACATGGATCTCGTCACCTACGTGCCGCGGGCCCCCGCCCTCGGCGAGACGGTCACCGGTCGCTCCTTCCGTACGATCCCCGGCGGCAAGGGCGCGAACCAGGCCGTCGCCGCCGCCCGCGCGGGCGCCGAGGTGGCGATGATCGGCGCGGTCGGCGCGGACGACTTCGGGGCCCGGCTCCGCTCCACCCTGGAGCACTGCGCGGTGGACACCGATCTCCTGCGCACCGCCGAGGGCTCCTCCGGCACCGCCCATGTCGTCGTCGACGACGAGGGCGGCAACGCGATCGTCGTCGTCCCCGGCGCCAACGGCACCGTCACCTCCCTCACCCATGGCGACGAGGCCCTCATCGCGACCGCCGACGCCCTGCTCCTCCAGCTCGAACTCCCCCTCTCCGTCGTCGTCGAGGGCGCCGTCACCGCCCGCCGGCTCGGCGTCCGCACCGTCCTCACCCCCGCCCCCGCGCAGCCGCTGCCGCCGGAACTGCTCGCCGCCACCGACCTGTTGGTGCCCAACGAGCACGAGGCCGCCGCCCTCACCGGCCTCACCGACCCGCGCGCGGCCGCGCAGGCCCTGCTGCGGGACGTCCCCGAGGTGGTCGTCACGCTGGGCGCCGCCGGCAGCCTGTACGCGGTGCGCGGCGCCGAACCGGTCGCCGTGCCCGCCCCCCGGGTCCGGGCCGTGGACACCACGGGCGCCGGCGACACCTTCGTCGGCGCCCTCGCGGTCGCTCTGGGCGAGGGCCGCCCCGCCCCCGAGGCCCTGGCCTGGGCACAGACGGCCGCCGCGCTCTCCGTCCAGCGGGAGGGCGCGTCGACCTCGATGCCGTACCGCGTCGAGATCGAGGCCGCCTTCCTCTCCCCCCACATCCTGGAGGCCGACGCCGTATGACCATCCACGCCCCGGCCATCCCGTCCGAGAGTCCCGAGAGCCCCGAGAGCCCCGAGAGCCCCGGCCAGGCCCGGCCTCCCCTGCAGGGGCTGCGCGTCCTGGATCTCGCGACCCTGTTCGCCGGCCCGCTCGCGGCCATGATGCTGGGCGACTTCGGCGCCGACGTCGTCAAGGTCGAGCACCCCCGCAAACCGGACCCCTCCCGCGGCCACGGCCCCGCCAAGGACGGGATCGGCCTGTGGTGGAAGGTCCTCGGCCGGAACAAGCGGACGATCACCCTCGATCTGTCGTCCCCCGGCGGCCGCGACACCCTGCTCGCACTCGCCGCCGACGCCGACGTGATCGTGGAGAACTTCCGCCCCGGCACCCTGGAACGCTGGGGTCTGGGCTGGGAGGAGCTCTCCACCGTCAACCCGCGTCTGGTCCTCGCCCGCGTCACCGGCTTCGGCCAGTTCGGGCCGTACGCCCACCGCCCCGGCTTCGGCACGCTCGCCGAGGCGATGAGCGGTTTCGCCGCCATCACCGGCGAACCGGACGGCCCGCCGACGCTGCCGCCCTTCGGCCTCGCCGACTCGATCGCCGCCCTCGCCACGGCGTACGCGGTGATGACCGCGCTCACCGCCAGGACGGCGACCGGCCGCGGCCAGGTCGTCGACATGGCGATCATCGAACCGATGCTCTCCGTCATCGGCCCCCACCCCCTCTGGTACGACCAGCTCGGTTACGTCCAGCCCCGGACCGGCAACCGCTCCCGCAACAACGCCCCGCGCAACACCTACCGGACCGCCGACGGCTCCTGGGTCGCCGTCTCCACCTCCGCCCAGTCGATCGCCGAGCGGGTGCTGCGGCTCGTCGGCCGCCCGGAGCTGATCGACGAGCCGTGGTTCGCCGACGGCACGGGCCGGGCCGAGCACGCGGACGTCCTGGACGAGGCCGTCGGCTCGTGGATCGCCCGCCACACCCGCGACGAGGCGATGGCGGCCTTCGAGAAGGCGGAGGCGGCCATCGCCCCCGTCTACGACATCCGGGACGTCGTCGCCGATCCCCAGTACCAGGCGCTCCGCACCGTGACCGAGGTGGAGGATCCCGAGCTCGGCCCGATCAAGATGCAGAACGTCCTCTTCCGCCTCTCCGAGACCCCCGGCGCCATCCGCTGGCCCGGCCGGCCGCACGGCGCCGACACCACCGCCGTCCTCTCCGAACTCGGCCTCACCCCCGCCGAGATCGACGCCCTCCGGGAACAGGGAGCGGTATGAGCCCCCTCAGCGGCCCCGCGGAGAACGACCGGCCGGGCGCGAGCGGACGCACGGAACCGAACGGACGCACGGGGGCGAACGAAGCGACCGGCACGCCCGCCCTGCGGGGCACGGCGCCCCCGCGCACCCCTCTCACCTGGCTGTACGCACCCGGCGACCGCCCCGACGTCGTCCGCAAGGCGCTGTCCTCGGGCGCCGATGTCGTGATCGTCGATCTGGAGGACGCGGTCGCCCCGCACCGCAAGGCGTACGCCCTCGACGCCACGGCGGATCTCCTCGCGGACGCCCATCCCGTACCGGTCCACGTCCGCGTCCACACCTCGCGCGACATCCCCACCCTGGCCCCCCTCCGCGGCCTCTGCGGTCTCCGTGTACCCAAGGTGACACACGCCACTGACATCCACCGGATCGCCGAGCTCGCCCCGGGCCTCCCCCTCTACCCGCTCCTGGAGAACGCCCTCGCCGTGGAGCACGCCCACGCCATCGCCACCGCCCATCCCGCCGTCCGGGGCATCGCCCTCGGCGAGGCGGACCTCCGCGCCGACCTGGGGGTACGGGAGGACAGCGCCCTCGACTGGGCGCGTGGGCGCGTGGTGGTCGCGGCCCGCGCGGCGGCCCTCCCACCGCCGGCCCAGTCCGTCCACCCGGACGTCGGCGACCTGGAGGCGCTGGCCGCCGGCTGCGCGCGGGGCCGGGCCATGGGCTTCCTCGGCCGGGCCGCGATCCACCCCCGTCAGCTCCCGGTCATCGAGCGCGCCTACCTCCCCACCCCCGAGGAGATCGACGCTGCCCGGGAGGTCGTCGAGGCCGCCGCGACCGAGCAGGGCGCCCTCGCGCTCCCGGACGGCCGCTTCGTGGACGCGGCGGTGGTGGAGGGCGCCCACCGGGTCCTCGCGCTCGCGGCCCGCGCGGGGTGACCCCACGGGAAAGGGCCGCCGGGACCTCTCGGTCCCGACGGCCCTCCGGCTGTGGACGATCAGCTCTTGGCGGCCGATCCCGCACCGTTCGTCGACTTCTCCGGCTTCTCCGGCTTCTCCGCATCGGAGAGGCCGGACTCCTCCGGCTCCTCGGAGTCCGTGTCCGGAGCGGTGTCCTTCGGCTCCGCGTCCGCCGCCTCGTCCTCCCCGGCACCGTCCACGGCGCCGTCGGCCTTCTCGGTCTTCTCGGTCTTCTCGGCCTTCTTGGGTTCCACGGTCTCCTCGCGGCCCGGGCGCACCCGCGCCGAGACCACCATGTAGACCACGGCCAGCAGGCCGACGATGATCGCCGTCCACACGTTCAGCCGCAGGCCGAGCACGTGGTGCGCCTCGTCGACGCGCAGGTACTCGGTCCAGACACGGCCCGCGCAGTACGCGGCGACGTAGAGGGCGAAGGCACGGCCGTGGCCGAGCTTGAAGCGGCGGTCGGCCCAGATGACGAGGAAGCCGACGGCGACGCACCAGAGCGACTCGTAGAGGAAGGTCGGGTGGTAGAGCCCGGCCTCGCGGTTCACGCCCTCGCTGATCTTCAGCGCCCAGGGCAGGTCGGTCGGCTTGCCGTAGAGCTCCTGGTTGAACCAGTTGCCCCAGCGGCCGATGGCCTGGGCGAAGGCGATTCCGGGGGCGATGACGTCGGCGTACGCCGGGAGCGGGATGCCCCGGCGGCGGCAGCCGATCCAGGCGCCCACCGCGCCGAGCGCGATGGCACCCCAGATACCGAGGCCGCCCTCCCAGATCTTGAAGGCGTCGACCCAGTTCTCACCCTCGCTGAAGTACAGCTGGTAGTCGGTGATCACGTGGTAGAGACGTCCGCCGACGAGGCCGAAGGGCACCGCCCAGACGGCGATGTCGGCCACGGTGCCGGCGGTGCCGCCCCGGGCGATCCAGCGCTTGTTGCCGAGCCAGACGGCAACGAAGACACCGATGATGATGCAGAAGGCATAGCCGCGCAGCGGGATCGGTCCGAGGTGGATCACGCCGGTCGACGGGCTGGGAATGTAGGCAAGGTCCATGGCAGGACCGACGCTACCCTGCCGGGCGGGCGGGACGGCAGCCCACCCGGCAACTTCTGGGTAACCAATCCGCCGGCCGACCCGTCGGCCGTCCCCGGTTATCCCGCCGACGGGGAGGCGGTGCCCGCCTTCTTGCCCTTGTTGGCCTCGGCGACCCACTTCTTCAGGTTCTCCGGGGAGATCTGCTCGTTCCCCTTGGTCGGGAAGATCGATTCTCCGTTGAGGAGGACGGAGGGGGTGCCGCGGAAGCCGCCGTTCTGGAAGGCCTCGTGCGACTTCTTCACCCAGCTGTCGTGCGTGCCGTCGTTCACACAGCTGCGGAAGGCCGGCGTGTCGAGCCCCGGCACCTTCGCCGCGAGCTCGATCAGCTTGGCGTTGTCGCCGAAGGCGTCGTCCGTCTCCTGCGGCTGGTTGATGTAGAGCACGTCGTGGTACGCGGTGAACTTCCCCGCGTCCTGGGCGCACGCGGCGGCGTTCGCCGCGCGCAGCGAGCCGCTGCCGCCCATGTTCCCGTCGATGAGGGTGGCGAGGTGGTAATCGGCCTTGAGGGCGCCGGAGGCCTCCAGCTCGTGGATCGAGTCCCGCATGACGTTCTCGAACTGGGCGCACGCCGGGCAGCGGAAGTCCTCCCAGATCGTGAGCGTCGACGGAGCGTCCGCCTTGCCCGTGGGGATGGCGGGCTTGGCGTCCTCGTCGGTCGCTCCGCTCGGCGCGACCACCGGTCCCGCCTTGTCGGATCCACCGTCCTTGTCGCCGCTCGCGGCGATCACACCGACGACCGCGGCCAGGCCGAGGACACCGACCACCGCCGCCGACACGATCAGGACGCGTCGCTGCTTCTCGCGGGCCTTGTCGCGCTCGCGCTGCTGCTGGAGGCGCTCCCGCGCGCTCCGGCTACCGTCACCACTGTTCTTCTCGCTCACGCCCCAGGCAACGAACCGGGGAGGCACATCCGCGCCTCCCCGGTCCCAGATCCACCCGGATGGGCTACGAAACGCGGCGGACGCCCTCGGCGAGTTCGGCCGCCAGTTCCCTTACGGCGGTGAGCCCGGCCGCCTCGTCGCCGTCGGCGTCGAGGATCCGCTTCACGAAGGCGGAGCCCACGATGACGCCGTCGGCGAAGGCCGCGACCTCACGCGCCTGCGTGGAGTTGGAGACGCCGAGACCGACGCACACCGGCAGCTCCGAGGTGGCTCGGGTGCGGCGGACCAGGTCCGCGGCCGACTCGCCGACCGACTCGCGGGTGCCGGTGACACCCATGAGCGAGGCGGCGTAGACGAAGCCCGAGCCGGCGGCCGTGATGGTGGCGAGGCGCTCGTCCTTGCTGCTGGGCGCGACGACGAAGACGGTCGCGAGACCGTGCTTGTCGGCGTGCTCGCGCCAGACGGCGGACTCCTGGACCGGCAGGTCGGGCAGGATGCAGCCCGCGCCGCCGGCCGCGGCGAGCTCCTCGGTGAAGCGCTCGATGCCGTACCGGTCGATCGGGTTCCAGTACGTCATGACGAGGACCGGCTTGCCGGTGGCCTCGTGGGCCTCGCGGACCGTCCGCATCACGTCGGCGATCTTCACTCCGCCGCGCAGGGCGATGTCGTCGGCGGTCTGGATGACCGGCCCGTCGAGGACCGGGTCGCTGTGCGGGAGCCCGACCTCGACGACGTCGGCGCCGCCGTCGAAGACGGCCTTGATCGCGGCGATGCCGCCGTCGACGGTCGGGAAGCCGGCCGGCAGGTACGCGATGAGCGCCGCCCGGTTCTCGGCCCTGGCCTTGGCGAGGGTGTCGCTGAGCAGCTGGATGTTCCCGGTCGTCACTTGGAGCCCTCCCCGTCGTACAGCCCGAAGTAGCGGGCGGCCGTGTCCATGTCCTTGTCGCCGCGCCCGGAGAGGTTCACGAGGAGCAGGGCGTCCTTGCCGAGCTCCTTGCCGACCTCCAGGGCCCCGGCGAGGGCGTGCGCCGACTCGATGGCCGGGATGATGCCCTCCGTACGGGAGAGCAGCCGCAGCGCCTGCATGGCGGCGTCGTCGGTGACGGCCCGGTACTCGCCGCGCCCGCTGTCCTTCAGGTACGCGTGCTCCGGGCCGATGCCCGGGTAGTCGAGGCCCGCCGAGATCGAGTACGGCTCCGTGATCTGGCCCTCCTCGTCCTGGAGGACGTAGGAGCGGGACCCGTGGAGGATGCCGGGCTCGCCGGCGGTGAGGGTGGCCGCGTGCTCGCCGGTCTCGACGCCGTGGCCCGCCGGCTCGCAGCCGATCAGGCGGACGTCCGCGTCCGGGACGAAGGCGTGGAAGAGGCCGATGGCGTTGGAGCCGCCGCCGACGCAGGCGATGGCCGCGTCGGGCAGGCGCCCGGCGCGCTCCAGGATCTGGCGGCGGGCCTCGACGCCGATGACCCGGTGGAAGTCGCGGACCATGGCGGGGAAGGGGTGCGGTCCCGCGACGGTGCCGAACAGGTAGTGCGTCCGGTCCACGTTGGCGACCCAGTCGCGGAAGGCCTCGTTGATGGCGTCCTTGAGCGTGCGGCTGCCGGACTTCACGGCCACGACCTCGGCACCGAGCATCCGCATCCGGGCCACGTTCAGGGCCTGGCGCTGGGTGTCGACCTCGCCCATGTAGATGGTGCAGTCGAGGCCGAAGAGGGCGCAGGCGGTGGCCGTGGCCACGCCGTGCTGGCCGGCGCCGGTCTCGGCGATGACCCGCGTCTTGCCCATGCGCTTGGTCAGGAGGGCCTGCCCGAGCACGTTGTTGATCTTGTGCGAGCCGGTGTGGTTGAGGTCCTCGCGCTTGAGGAAGATCCGGGCGCCGCCGGCGTGCTCGGCGAACCGCGGCACCTCGGTGAGGGCGCTCGGCCGGCCGGTGTAGTTGACCATCAGGTCGTTGAGCTCGCGGGCGAACTCGGGGTCGGCCTTGGCCTTCTCGTACTCGACGGCGACCTCGTCGACGGCGGCGACGAGGGCCTCCGGGATGAACTTGCCGCCGAAGGCACCGAAGTAGCCCTCGGGGGTGGGGACCTGACCGTCCGGGTCGGGAATGAAGAACTCGCTGGACATGCGGATGCTCCTCGCGGGGCGGGTGTGCCCCGGGTACGTGGGGTTGGTGGTCACGGTATGCGCGCGACCCGTCACGTATGCGGCAACGCCTCGCCCCGGCCCGTGTGGGCAATCGTTCCGCGGGGCGGAACGGGTGGGCACACGGGACGGCGCCCTTGGCGGCGCCTCTGCCCGGTGTGCCCGGCGCCCACGCGGACCCGCACGGGTGGTGCGGGTTCGGGCGCGGGAGCCTAGGCCCGGCAAGGGCGCCGTCCGTTGTGCCCACCCGTTCCGCCCTGCGGAACGAATGCCCACAACGGCGGGGCGTGGGCCCAACGGCGCTGCTCTACGTGAAGGTGCGCGCGAGGCGCGGGCGCCATCGCATGCCGTTGACCTGGCCCGGCTCGGAGCCGATGACGTAGCGGACCCGGCGGCCGTGGACACGGCGGGCGGGCGCGCGGCAGCCGCGCGGGCGGCAGCCCCTGGCCAGGGGCGCGTGGGCGGGGACGGACGCGGCCGTACGGAGCAGGCGGCGGCGTCCCACGGTGGTCGCCGACGCCACGCCGACCGGCCCCCGGGCGCTGCCCGGGGGTGTCGGCGTGTCGTGGCGGGGGGTCATGGCGCGGTCAGCTCCGGCCGTGACGCAGGGCCGGGTGGGCGCCGGCGGCGACGAGGTCGGCGACGGCGGCCTTGGGGTCGCGGCCGGTGACGAGGGACTCGCCGACCAGGACCGCGTCGGCGCCCGCGTTGGCGTAGGCGATGAGGTCGTGCGGGCCGCGGACGCCGGACTCGGCGACCTTGACGATGTGCGCGGGGATCTCGGGGGCGACGCGCTCGAAGGTGGAGCGGTCGACCTTGAGGGTCTTGAGGTTGCGCGCGTTGACGCCGATGATGCGGGCGCCCGCGTCGACGGCCCGCTCGACCTCCTCCTCGTCGTGGACCTCGACGAGCGGGGTGAGCCCGATGGACTCGGCGCGCTCGATGAGGGAGACGAGGGCCTCCTGCTCCAGGGCGGCGACGATGAGGAGCGCGAGATCCGCTCCGTACGCCCGTGCCTCCCAGAGCTGGTACGCGGTGACGATGAAGTCCTTGCGCAGCACCGGGATGTCGACCCGGGCGCGGACGGCCTCCAGGTCGGCGAGCGAGCCGCCGAAGCGGCGCTGCTCGGTGAGGACGGAGATGACGGCGGCGCCGCCCGCCTCGTAGTCCGCGGCGAGACCGGCCGGGTCGGCGATCGCGGCGAGCGCGCCCTTGGACGGGCTGGAGCGCTTGACCTCGCAGATGACCTTGACGCCGTCCCCGCGCAGTGCGGCGACGCCGTCCTTGGCCTGCGGAGCCTTGGCGGCGCGCTCCTTGAGCTCGTCGAGGGTGACCCGCGCCTGCCGCTCTGCGAGGTCGGCGCGCACGCCTTCGATGATCTCGTCGAGCACACTCACGCGAGGGGCCCCCTTCCGGGACGGTGACGGTGATGATGAACCAGGTTCAGCCACTTCGATCCTATCCGCAGGACGGCCCCGGACTCGCATCGGCCGGAGTGGTGTCCCATCTGCTGGGACTCCCGACGGGGTCCCCACGGGCCCGCGAGGGGCTCTCAGGGGGCCAGCGCGGAGCCGAAGGGAAGGTTCCGGACCAGGGTGAAGAGGGCGAGGACGGCCCCGATCCCCCACCACAGGACCGGGGAGACCGCGAGCCGCATGGGCACTCCGCGGACGGCGCGAATCAGCCAGACGGTCATGACGACGGCGAAGACTCCGTAGCCGACGACGGCGAGGGCGTTGGCGCCGAGGGCGGCCGGGAGGTCGCCGTGGACGAAGGCGTAGGCGCTGCGGAGTCCGCCGCAGCCGGGGCAGTAGACGCCGGTGAAGCGGAGGAGCGGGCAGACGGGGTAGTGCCCGGGTTCGTTGGGGTCGACGGCTCCGACGTAGGCGAAGGCGGCGACGACCCCGGCGAGGGTGGCGACGGGCGCGGCCAGCCGCCGCACGGGCGACCGTGCCGGCGGCGCCGACGCCGGCACGTACGGACCCGACCAGGGGGCGTGACCCGGGGGTACGGGCCCGCCCGGCCCCGGGGGCGGCACGGGACCGGCGCCCGGCGAGCCGTCCGCGGCGGAGGCGTCACCGGGGCCCGGCGGGGCGCACGGAGGGGCCTCGGTGTCCCCCCGCGCCGGCAGCCCCTCTTCGGGTGCCGCGGCATTCGGTCGTGCAGGTTCACCCGGCTGGGTGGGGGAATCGGTCACGGCTCCGGCCGTCGGCTGCGCGTCCACCCGGTGATTCTCGCCCCTGACGCGCGAGGGCGCAGCCCGGCACGGCCGGACTGCGCCCTCGGATGCGTCGTGTCGCGTCAGGCGTGGGCCCGGGCGGTCGCGGTGGCGGCCTCGCGGGCGGCGGCGACGGCCGCCGACTCCTTCGGCATGCCGAGGCCGGCCGCCTTCATCGCGCCGCCGACGATGCCGCCGAGGACGATGACGCCCACGCCGGCCCAGAAACCGGGCACGTTGGCGGCCACCATGAAGACGCCGGCGATGCAGAAGCCGATGAAGGAGATGATGACACCGGTCCAGGCGGCCGGGGTGTGTCCGTGGGCGCTGCCCGCCATGAGTTGCTCCTCGTTGCAGTTGCTCGATGGTGAGGTCTCGCGTGCGCGGACACTCGGCGCTCATTGTCCCGTACGCGGGCGCGCGAGGATGAATCGGGGGGGCCGGGGCGATCACGCGTCGCGGTCGGCTCCCCCGCTCAGGCTCCCTGGGTCGGGTCCTCGCCGCGGTCCAGGGCCTTCCACAGGTCCTCGGGCCGGTCCGGATCGGCCGCGGGTGCCTTGCGGCCGGCGCGGGGGGTGCCGGAGCGCTCGTAGCGTCCGCCCATCGCCGGCCAGTTCTTGCCGAAGCGGAGGGCGAAGAGGCCGGCGAGCAGGATGAGGACGGCGCCCGCGGCGGTCACGTACGGCCAGGCGGTGTGGGTGAGGCCGGCGACGGCTGCGGCGGTGTCGCCGCTGATCCGGGCGGCCTCGGCGTCGAGCGCGGCGCTGTCGGAGGCGCCGAGGACCGCGGCGAGCGCGGCGCCCGCGCCGCTGAGCGCGAGGAGCGCGGCGACGAGCGTGCGGCCGGTGCGGCGGACGGCGAAGACGGCGAAGAGCGCGGCGAGGCCGACGATCGCGAGGGCGGTCGGCACGCCGGTGACGGTGCCGCCGTCGGCCTCGACGGGGACGCTGCCGCCTCCGACGGACGCGGTGCCCTCCGCCCAGATCTGACCGGCGGAGAGCAGGACGACGGTGGCGCCGAGGGCGCCGAGGAGGAGGGCCGCGGCCAGGCTGCGGCGGCCGCCGGTGGGGACGGCCGCGCGGGCGGCCCGGGGCTGGGGTACGGGTACGGCACTCACGTACCCCACTATCCCCTACGTGCTCAGCCTCCGTTCATCCGGTTGGCGGTGTGGACGGCGCGGAGCACGGCCGCGGCCTTGTTGCGGCACTCGTTGTCCTCGCCGACCGGGTCGGAGTCGGCGACGACACCCGCTCCGGCCTGCACGTACGCCGTTCCGTCGCGGAGCAGCGCGGTGCGGATGGCGATGGCGGTGTCCGCGTCGCCGGCGAAATCGAGATAACCGACACATCCGCCGTAGAGGCCGCGCCGGGAGGGTTCGAGCTCCTCGATGATCTGCATGGCGCGGGGCTTGGGCGCGCCGGAGAGCGTCCCGGCGGGGAAGCAGGCGGTGAGGACGTCGAAGGCGGTGCGGCCCTCGGCGACCTCGCCGGTGACGGTGGAGACGATGTGCATGACGTGCGAGTAGCGCTCGACCGACATGAAGTCGACGACCTCGACGGAGCCGGGCGTGCAGACCCGGCCGAGGTCGTTGCGGCCGAGGTCGACGAGCATGAGGTGCTCGGCGCGCTCCTTGGGGTCGGCGAGCAGCTCCTCGGCGAGGTCGTGGTCCTCCTGCGGGGTGGCGCCGCGGTGCCGGGTGCCGGCGATGGGGTGGAGCATCGCCCGTCCGTCCTCGACCTTGACGAGGGCCTCGGGCGAGGAGCCGACGACGTCGAAGCCGTTCTCGAAGCGGAAGAGGTACATGTACGGGGACGGGTTGGTGGCCCGCAGGACCCGGTACACGTCGAGCGCGGAGGCGGTGAGGGGGGTCTCGAAGCGCTGCGAGGGCACGACCTGGAAGGCCTCGCCGGCGCGGATGCGTTCCTTGATGTCCTCGACGGCGTCCTGGTAGGCCGCGCCGCCCCAGAGGGCGGAGAACGCGGGGAGCTCGGACGGCGGCAGGGCGGCCGGGGCGCTCTCGACCGGGCGGGCCAGGTCGGCCTCCATGGCGTCGAGGCGGGCGACGGCGTGCGCGTACGCCTCGTCGATGCCGGTTTCGAGGTCGTTGTGGTTGATCGCGTTGGCGATCAGCAGGACCGAGCCGTCCCAGTGGTCGAGGACCGCGAGGTCGCTGGTGAGGAGCATGGTGAGCTCGGGGAGCTTCAGGTCGTCGCGGCCGTGCTCGCCGATCTTCTCCAGGCGGCGGACGATGTCGTAGCCGAGGTAGCCGACCATGCCGCCGGTGAACGGGGGCATGCCGGACGCGAGGTCGCGCGGGGTGTGGAGCGTCTCGACGGTGGCGCGCAGGGCGGCGAGCGGGTCGCCGTCGACGGGGACGCCGACGGGCGGGGTGCCCAGCCAGTGGGCCTGCCCGTCCTCGACCGTCAGGGTCGCGTCGCTGCGGACTCCGATGAAGGAGTAGCGGGACCAGCTGCGGCCGTTCTCCGCGGATTCGAGGAGGAAGGTGCCGGGGCGTTCGGCGGCGAGCTTGCGGTAGAGCCCGACCGGGGTGTCGCCGTCCGCGAGGAGCCTGCGGCTGACGGGGATGACGCGGCGGTCGGCCGCCAGCTTGCGGAAGGTCTCGAGATCCATGGCACCGGACCTTACTGGGAGACGGGGAGCACGTCGGCGTCGAAGCAGGTGCGGGCGCCGGTGTGGCAGGCGGCTCCGACCTGGTCGACCTTGACGAGGAGGGTGTCGGCGTCGCAGTCGAGGGCGACCGACCTGACGTGCTGCACGTGCCCGGAGGTGTCGCCCTTGACCCAGTACTCGTTGCGGCTGCGCGACCAGTAGGTGCAGCGGCCGGTGGTGAGGGTGCGGTGGAGGGCCTCGTCGTCCATCCAGCCGAGCATCAGCACCTCGCCGGTGTCGTACTGCTGGGCGATGGCGGGGACGAGGCCGTCGGCGCTGCGCTTGAGGCGGGCGGCGATGGCCGGGTCGAGGTCGCTGGGGGTCCGGGGCGTGCTGGTCATGGCGCCATTGTGCCGCGATCCGGGGCGGTGTCCGGCGGGGCGTCCACTGGGCGGACCGGAGCCCACGGTCGTACGCTGGCGGGCATGTCGACCCATGCGAAACGTGAACGGCTTCTGCTCGCCGATCTGTTGGAGGCGGCGGGCCCGGACGCGCCGACGCTCTGCGAGGGCTGGCGGACCCGGGACCTCGCGGCCCACGTGGTGGTGCGGGAGCGGCGCCCCGACGCGGCGGCGGGTGCGGTCGTACCGGCGCTGAAGGAGCGGATGGACCGGGTGACGGCGGAGTTCGCCGAGAAGCCGTACGAGGAGCTGATCCAGCTCATCCGTTCGGGTCCGCCGAAGTTCTCGCCGTTCACCATCAAGCAGGTGGACGAGGGGGCGAACGTCGTCGAGTTCTACGTGCATGCGGAGGACGTCCGGCGGGCCCAGCCCGACTGGTCGGCGCGCGAGCTGGACCCGGTCTTCGCCGACGCCCTCTGGTCCCGTCTGGAGAAGGCGGCCCGGCTGCTCGGCCGCAAGGCCCCCGTGGGCCTGGTGCTCCGCCGTCCGAACGGCCAGACGGCGGTCGCCCACCGCGGCACCCCGGTGGTGACGGCCTCCGGGGAGCCGGGTGAGCTGGTGATGTACCTGTACGGCCGCCAGGACTCGGCGAAGGTTGCCTTGGAGGGCGAGCCCGACGCGATCGAGCGGCTGCGGGAGACGAAGCAGCTGGGGATCTAGGGGGTGTCCTGCCCTGATCGGCAGGACACCCCCTAGCCCTTCGGGAGTTCCGCGCGGCGGACCGCGCTGACCGCGAGGGCGTACACGCCGGACAGGGCGCAGACCGCCGCGCTGACGACGAAGACCGGGCCGGGGCCCCAGGCGCCGATGGCGGCGCCGGTGACCGGGAAGCTCAGCGGGGCGATGCCGAGGCTGCCCAGGCTGGAGACGGCGCTCACCCGGCCGAGGTAGGCGGGGTCGCACTCGGTCTGCACGAGGGCGTTGCAGAGGGCTCCGGAGAGTCCGGCGAGCAGCCCGATGGAGAGGGCGGCGAGGACGGCGAAGGGCAGCTGGGGAATGAAGGCGAGGGCGCCGATCGACACGGCCCCGACCACCATGGTCCAGCCCATGACGACGCCGGTCCTGGGCACGTGGCCCTTGACGGTCAGCAGCAGGGAGGCGCCGCCGGCGCCGACGCCGAACCCGGCGAGGACCCAGCCGATGCCGGAGGCGCCCCAGCCGCGCTGTTCGGAGAGGACCGCGAGGCCGACGTTGAGCGGGCCGACGAAGCCGAGGTCGCTGAGGAGCACGACGATCATCAGCGGGCCGAGCACGCGGTGGCCGCGGAGGTAGCGCAGGCCGTCGGCGAGGTCGCGCAGGGCCGTGCCGTCGCGCGCCTCGTCCTCCCGGGGCAGGGGGCGGAGCCTGAGCGCGGCGAGCAGGGGCAGGGAGAACGCGAAGAGGATCCCTGCGATGCCGAAGGCGGTGGCGGAGCCGCCGAGGGCGATGGCGAGGCCGCCCAGCGGGGCGCCGAGGACGGCGCCGAGACGGTAGGAGAGGCCACGCATGCCCTGGACGCGGGCGAGCTGGTCGCGTGCGGCGACGCGAGGCGGCAGGGCGCCGACAGCGGGCAGGAAGACGGCGTCGACGACGCCGAAGACGAGGGCGACGGCGGCGAGCGCCCACAGGCCGGGTGAGGCGAGGAGCAGGGTCGCGGCGAGGCCGAGGACGACCAGGCAGCGGACGGTGTCGGAGGCGATGACGACCCGGCGCGGGCCGAGGCGGTCGGCGACGACTCCGCCGCCGAGCATCAGCAGGGCGCGGGGCACGGCGGAGACGGCCATGACGAGCCCGGCCTGGGCGGGGGTGCCGCTGCTGACGGCGGTCCAGGAGAGGGCGAGGTAGTAGACGCTGTCGCCGAGCGTGGAGGCGGTGTAGGCGCCGAGCCAGCGCAGGACCTGGGGGTCGCGGTGGGCGGGGGCCGCCGCGCTGCCGGTGATCGTGGTCATCGTCGCTCAGCCTCGGTAGGGGAAGCCGTGGAGGTGGACGGCGACGTTCTCGCGGCCCTCGGTGTCTCCGGCCGCTTCGGCGGCGCGGGCCCGCCGGTCGTACTTCTCGAGGAGCGCGTCGAGCTCCTGGCCGAGGGCGGCGAGCTCGGGGGCGGTCAGGCGCGGCAGCCACTCCGAGCTGATCGCGGCCGAGCGCCACTCGTCGGACCAGGTGAGGCGTTCGTCCATGAAGCGGCGGTGGAGTGCGCTGCGCTGTTCGTTGATGGTCCGGCCGACGGCGTCGCTCGCGGCGGCCATCTCCGGGTTTCCGCGGACGTCCTCGTCGC
Source organism: Streptomyces tanashiensis (assembly GCF_014648895.1). Lineage (GTDB taxonomy): Bacteria > Actinomycetota > Actinomycetes > Streptomycetales > Streptomycetaceae > Streptomyces > Streptomyces tanashiensis. Next base: position 829,568 of record NZ_BMRZ01000003.1, on the reverse strand, counting down.
GGATGCTCAGCCCGTACGAGCTGGGCTGCCACCAGCGCTCGCGGCCGTCGGCGGACTGCGCCTCGGCGGCCTCGATGAGGCCGTGCTCGGCGAGCTTGCGCAGGTGGTAGCTGACGAGCGAGACGGCCTCGTCGACCTGCTCGGCGAGCTGGGAGGCGGTGGCGGTGCGGGCCACGAACAGGGCCCGGTAGAGACGCATGCGCAGGGGGTGCGCGATGGCCTTCAGGGTGCCGAGGTCGTCGATGCGGCGGTTCTCCTGCGACGTCATGTCCACGACCATAGATACGAAAGAAATCTTGCGCAACGAAATTTGCACAAATAATCCTGCGCATCGGGGAAAGGAGAAGGGCCCCCGAAGGGGCCCTTCCCGTCAACGGCCTGACGCCGCCTCAGCGGACCGGATGGCCCGCCTCCCGCAGCGCGTCCTTGACCTGCGAGATCCGCAGGTCGCCGAAGTGGAAGACGGAGGCCGCGAGCACCGCGTCCGCCCCCGCCGCCACGGCCGGCGGGAAGTCGGCGAGCTTCCCGGCGCCGCCGGAGGCGATCACCGGGACCGTCACGTGCTTGCGCACGGCGGCGATCATCTCGGTGTCGTAGCCGTCCTTGGTGCCGTCGGCGTCCATCGAGTTGAGCAGGATCTCCCCCGCGCCCAGCTCGGCGGCCCGGTGCGCCCACTCGACAGCGTCGATGCCGGTGCCCTTGCGGCCGCCGTGCGTCGTCACCTCGAAGGAGCCCGAGGCCGTACGGCGCGCGTCCACGGACAGGACGAGCACCTGGCGGCCGAAGCGCTCCGCGATCTCCTGGATCAGCTCGGGGCGCGTGATGGCGGCGGTGTTGACGCCCACCTTGTCGGCGCCGGCCCGCAGCAGCTTGTCGACGTCCTCGGCCGAGCGGACGCCGCCGCCGACCGTGAGCGGGATGAAGACCTGCTCGGCGGTGCGGCGCACCACGTCGTAGGTGGTCTCCCGGTTGCCGGAGGAGGCGGTGATGTCGAGGAAGGTCAGCTCGTCGGCGCCCTCGGCGTCGTACAGCTTGGCCATCTCGACGGGGTCGCCCGCGTCCCGCAGGTTCTGGAAGTTGACGCCCTTCACGACCCGGCCGTTGTCCACGTCCAGACAGGGGATCACCCGTACGGCGAGACTCATGCGCCCTCACCCCGGTACGCCTCGACCTCGACCTCGACGACCAGGCTCGGGTCGACGAAACCGGAGACGATGATCATCGACGCGGCGGGGCGGACGGCGTCGAACAGCTCCTTGTGGGCGCGGCCGACCTCGTCCACGTCCCGGGCGTGCGTGATGTACATCCGGGTGCGGACGACGTGCTCCGGGCCCAGGCCCAGCTGCTTCAGCGCGTCGAAGGCCACGTTGAAGGAGTTGACCGTCTGCTCGTGGGGGCCTCCCCCGGCGATCTGCCCGCCGACCACCGACGTGCAGCCGGAGACCAGGACCAGACCGTTCGGCAGCTCCACCGCGCGGGAGTAGCCGAACTGCTCCTCCCAGGGAGCGCCGGTGACGACCTTGCGGACTTCGGAGGTCACGAGGCCACCGCCGCGAGCGCCTCTTCGAGGGTGAAGGCCTCGGCGTACAGCGCCTTGCCGACGATCGCGCCCTCGACGCCCAGCGGGACCAGGCCGGACAGGGCCCGCAGGTCGTCCAGGGAGGACACGCCGCCGGAGGCGACGACGGGCTTGTCGGTGGCCGCGCAGACGTTCTTCAGGAGCTCCAGGTTGGGGCCCTGGAGGGTGCCGTCCTTGGCGATGTCGGTGACGACGTAGCGGGAGCAGCCCTCGGAGTCGAGGCGGGCGAGCGTCTCGTACAGGTCGCCGCCGTCGCGGGTCCAGCCGCGGCCGCGCAGGGTCGTGCCGCGCACGTCGAGGCCGACGGCGATCTTGTCGCCGAACTCGGCGATGACCTTGGCGACCCACTCGGGGGTCTCCAGGGCGGCGGTGCCCAGGTTGACGCGGGTGCAGCCGGTGGCGAGGGCGGCGGCGAGCGAGGCGTCGTCGCGGATGCCGCCGGAGAGCTCCACCTTGATGTCCATGGCCTCGGTGACCTGGCGGACCAGGTCGCGGTTGTCGCCGGTGCCGAAGGCGGCGTCCAGGTCGACCAGGTGGAGCCACTCGGCGCCGGCGCGCTGCCAGGCGAGGGCGGCCTCCAGCGGGGAGCCGTAGGAGGTCTCGCTGCCGGACTCGCCGTGGACGAGCCGGACGGCCTGGCCGTCGCGGACGTCGACGGCGGGGAGGAGTTCGAGAGTGCTCACAGGGTTCCGATCCAGTTGGTGAGGAGCTGGGCTCCGGCGTCGCCGGACTTCTCGGGGTGGAACTGGGTGGCCCACAGGGCGCCGTTCTCGACGGCGGCGACGAAGGGCTCGCCGTGGGTGGCCCAGCTGACCTTGGGGGCGCGCATGTTCTTGTTGCCGACCTCCAGGGTCCACTCGCGCACCGCGTAGGAGTGCACGAAGTAGTACCGGGTGTCGGCGTCGAGCCCCGCGAAGAGCTGCGTGTCGGCGGGCGCGTCGACCGTGTTCCAGCCCATGTGGGGGACGACGGGCGCGTTCAGCGGCTCGACCGTGCCGGGCCACTCGTCGAGGCCCTCGGTCTCCACGCCGTGCTCGATGCCCTGGGCGAAGAGGATCTGCATTCCGACGCAGATGCCCATGACCGGGCGGCCGCCGGAGAGCCGGCGGCCGATGATCCAGTCGCCGCGGGCCTCCTTGAGGCCCTGCATGCAGGCGGAGAAGGCGCCGACGCCGGGGACGAGGAGCCCGTCGGCGTTCATGGCGGTGTCGTAGTCGCGGGTGATCTCGACGTCGGCGCCGACCCGGGCGAGCGCGCGCTCGGCGGAGCGCACGTTGCCGAAGCCGTAGTCGAAGACGACGACCTTCTTCGGAGAAGCGGTGCTCATGACCACACGTCCAGACGCAGCACACCGGCGGAGAGACACATCGCGGCGCCGATGGAGAGGAGCACGATGAGGCCCTTGGGCATCTTCTGCTTGACGAAGGAGTAGATGCCGCCGAGCAGGAAGAGCCCGACGAGGATCAGGATGGTGGAGAGGCCGTTCACGACTAGAGCGCGCCCTTCGTGGAGGGGAGGATTCCGGCGGCGCGCGGGTCGCGCTCGGAGGCGTAGCGGAGGGCGCGGGCGAGTGCCTTGAACTGGCACTCCACGATGTGGTGCGCGTTGCGGCCGTAGGGCACGTGGACGTGCAGCGCGATCTGGGCCTGGGCGACGAAGGACTCCAGGATGTGCCGGGTCATCGTCGTGTCGTACGAGCCGATCATCGGCGCCATGTTCTCGGGCTCGGTGTGCACGAGGTAGGGGCGGCCGGAGAGGTCGACGGTGACCTGGGCGAGCGACTCGTCCAGCGGGACGGTGCAGTTGCCGAAGCGGTAGATGCCGACCTTGTCGCCGAGGGCCTGCTTGAAGGCGGCACCGAGGGCGAGGGCGGTGTCCTCGATGGTGTGGTGCGAGTCGATGTGCAGATCGCCGTCGGTCTTGACCGTCAGGTCGAAGAGCCCGTGCCGGCCGAGCTGGTCGAGCATGTGGTCGTAGAAGCCGACCCCGGTCGACACGTCGACCTTTCCGGTGCCGTCGAGGTCGATCTCGACGACGACGGAGGTCTCCTTGGTGGTGCGCTCAACGCGGCCTACGCGGCTCATCGTTCCTGCTCCTTCATCAGTTCACGGACCGCGTCGAGGAACGCGTCGTTCTCTTCGGGGGTGCCGGCGGTGACCCGCAGCCATCCCGGTACGCCGTTGTCCCGGACCAGGACGCCCCGGTCGAGGATCGCCTGCCAGGCCGCGTGCGTGTCGGGGAACTTCCCGAACTGCACGAAGTTGGCGTCGGACTCGGTGACCTCGCAGCCGAGGGCGCGCAGCTCGGTGACGAGCCGGTCGCGCTCGGCCTTGAGCTGCTCGACGTACCCGAGGAGGGTGTCGGTGTGCTCCAGGGCGGCGAGGGCGGTGGCCTGGGTGACGGCCGAGAGGTGGTACGGCAGGCGGACCAGCTGCACGGCGTCGACCACGGCCGGGTGGGCGGCGAGGTAGCCGAGGCGGAGCCCGGCGGCGCCGAAGGCCTTGGACATCGTCCGGGAGACCACCAGGTGCGGGCGGCCCTCCAGGAGCGGCAGCAGCGAGTCGCGGTGGCTGAACTCCACGTACGCCTCGTCCACGACGACCATCGAGGGCCTGGCCGCCTGGGCCGCCTCGTACAGGGCGAGGACGGTGTCGGCCCCGACGGCGGTGCCGGTGGGGTTGTTGGGCGAGGTGATGAAGACGACGTCCGGCGCGTTCTCCGCGATGGCCTGGACGGCCGCCTCCACGTCGATGGTGAAGTCCTCGTTGCGCGGACCGGAGATCCAGCCGGTGCCGGTGCCGCGGGCGATCAGGGCGTGCATCGAGTACGAGGGCTCGAAGCCGATCGCGGTACGGCCGGGGCCGCCGAAGGTCTGGAGGAGCTGCTGGAGCACCTCGTTGGAGCCGTTGGCCGCCCAGACGTTCTCGACGCCGACGCGGTGCCCGCCGGTCCGGGTGAGGTAGGCGGCGAGCTCGGTGCGGAGCTCGATCGCGTCGCGGTCGGGGTAGCGGTTGAGGCCGCGGGCGGCCTCGGCGACCCGCTCCGCGATCCGGGCCACCAGGGGCTCGGGCAGCGGGTAGGGGTTCTCGTTGGTGTTCAGCTGGACGGGGACGTCGAGCTGGGGCGCGCCGTAGGGGGACTTGCCGCGCAGCTCGTCCCGGACGGGCAGGTCGTCGATACCGGTCACTGCTGCGGGACCTTCCATCCGAACCTGGCCTTGATCGCCGCGCCGTGGGCCGGGAGGTCCTCGGCCTCGGCGAGGGTGACGACGTGGTGGGCGACCTCGGCGAGGGCGTCGCGCGTGTAGTCGACGATGTGCACGCCGCGCAGGAAGGACTGCACGGAGAGGCCCGAGGAGTGGCAGGCGCAGCCGCCGGTGGGCAGGACGTGGTTGGAGCCGGCGCAGTAGTCGCCGAGGGAGACGGGCGCCCAGGGGCCGACGAAGATCGCGCCCGCGTTGCGGACGCGGTCGGCGACGGCGGCGGCGTCGGCGGTCTGGATCTCCAGGTGCTCGGCGCCGTACGCGTCGACGACCTTGAGGCCGTCGGCGAGGTCGCGGACGAGGACGATCGCGGACTGGCGGCCGGCGAGGGCCGGGACGATCCGGTCGTCGATGTGCTTGGAGGCGGCGACCTGGGTCTTCAGCTCGGCCTCGGTGGCGGCGGCCAGCTCGTCCGAATCGGTGACGAGGACGGAGGCGGCCATCGGGTCGTGCTCGGCCTGGCTGATGAGGTCGGCGGCGACGTGCACGGGGTCGGCGGTGGAGTCCGCGAGGATCGCGATCTCCGTCGGGCCGGCCTCGGCGTCGATGCCGATGCGGCCCTTGAGGAGGCGCTTGGCCGCGGCGACGTAGATGTTGCCGGGGCCGGTGACCAGGTTGACGGGGGCGCAGCCGGGCTCGTCGGCGGTTCCCTCGGTGCCGTACGCGAACATGGCGATGGCCTGGGCTCCGCCGGCGGCGTACACCTCGTCGACGCCGAGGAGGGCGCAGGCGGCGAGGATCGTCGGGTGCGGAAGGCCGCCGAACTCCTTCTGCGGCGGGGAGGAGACGGCGACGCCCTCGACGCCGGCCTCCTGCGCCGGGACGACGTTCATCACGACGGAGGACGGGTAGACGGAGCGGCCGCCCGGCACGTACAGGCCGACGCGCTCGACGGGGATCCACTTCTCGGTGACCGTGCCGCCGGGGACGACCTGGGTGGTGTGGGTGGTGCGGCGCTGCTCGCGGTGGACGAGCCGGGCGCGCCGGATGGACTCCTCGAGCGCGGCGCGGACGGCCGGGTCGAGCTCGTCGAGGGCGCGGCTGATCGCCTCGGCGGGGACGCGCAGGCGCTGGAGGCGGACCCCGTCGAATTTCTCCCCGTAGTCGATCACCGCGGCCGCGCCATGATGCCTGACGTCCTCGCAGATCGGCCGCACCTTCTCCAGGGCGGCTTCCACGTCGAACTCGGCACGGGGCAGCAGGTCGCGCAGAGCGGAACCCTCGGGGAGGGCCTCGCCGCGCAGATCGATTCGAGAGATCACGGGTCAATTCTCTCAGACGGCTCACAGCGCCGGACGCCCGTATCACTGGCTGATACACGCCACGGTGGCGTCTCCTCGCCACTCCTGACCGTTAGCGTTCAGCCCGTCACAGTGCGGGAAGAACGACTGTACGAATCCACGACTCCCGGGAAGCGGAGTGGTGGGAGCGCATCGGGGAAAGCGAGGGGGCGGCAGTGACCGAGCCGCACGAGGACGGGATGCCGGACGGTCTCACGGGCCCGGAGCGGGCCGTGTGGCGGGCGTTCCGGATCGGCAGGACCTGCGATCTGACGGAGGGGATCGCGGAGCGGGACGACCCCTTCGGGGTACGGGAGTGGGGGGAGGAGCGGAGCGTCCGCGCCGACGTGGTGGCGCTGCTGCTGCTCGACGGGCCGCCGGCCCGGTCCGGGCGGGTGGCCGCGCTGAAGCTGCGCGGGGTCAGGATCACCGGCGTGCTGAATCTGGCGGGCGGGACGATAGGGCCGTACGTGGAGCTGCACGGCTGCCGGTTCGACGGCGAGGTGGTGCTGCCCGAGGCCCGCTTCGGCACCCTGCGGATGGTCGAGTGCGCGCTGCCGCGCCTGGAGGCGGCCCGGCTGCACACGGAGGGGGACCTGCATCTTCCGCGCTGCCGGGTGCGCCACGGCATCCGGCTGACGGACGCCCAGATCGGCACGGACCTGCTGATCAACCAGATCCAGGTGTGGCCGGACCGGCGGGGGCGGGCGATCACGGCGGACGGGATGGTGGTCGCCCAGGACCTCCAGGCCGAGCTGATCGAGGCCCACGGGGAGCTGAGCCTGCGCGGGGCGAAGGTCGGTGTCTCGCTCAGCCTGCGCGGCAGCGTGCTGCGCGGGGCGCAGGGCCGTCGCGCGCTGAACGCTCCTCAGCTGACGGTGGAGCGCTCGCTCTATCTGAACGCGGCCTGGGTGTACGAGGGGACGGGGAGCAACGGCCGGACGGGAAACACCACGGCCACTCCGCCGTACGGGGTGACGCCCGCCCAGGGCACCCGGCGCAAGCCGGTGGAGTGCCACGGCGGGGTGCGGCTCGACGACGGCCGGTTCGGTGACGCGGTGGACCTGCACTCCGCCCGCTTCCTGCTGAACGGCGCCCGCCGGGACGAGGTGTCGCTGCGCCGGATCGTGACCCCGGAGCTGCGGTTCAACGGCGAGCGCCCGGAGGAGGGGCGGGTGGTGCTCAACGGCGCCAAGGTCGTCACGCTGATCGACCTGTCCACCAGCTGGCCGGGGCCCGGCGGGCTCGCCATGGGCGGCTTCGCCTACGAGAACCTCGTGCCGTACGGACACTTCCCGCTGGCCCGGCGCCTCCAATGGGTGGCGGCGGCGACCCCGGAGTACGCCCCCGAGCCGTACGAGCGGCTCGCGACGGTCCTGCGGAACAGCGGCGAGGACGCGGACGCCCGCGAGGTGCTGCTCGCCAAGCAGCGGCGCAGACGCGAGACCCTGCCGATCGCGGGGAAGCTGTGGGGATACCTCCAGGACTGGACCGTGGCGTACGGCTACCGGCCGGGCCGGGCGGCGCTGTGGATGGCCGTGCTGTGGGCGGCCGGCACGGTGGCCTTCTCCCACTACCGCCCGATACCGCTGAAGGCGGAGGAGTCGCCCGAGTGGAACGGCACGCTGTACGCGCTCGACCTCCTGCTGCCCGTGATCAACCTCGGCCAGGACGGCTACTGGCGTCTGGAGGGCCTGTGGCAGTGGGCGGCCGCGGCGCTGATCCTCCTCGGCTGGATCCTCGCGACGACGGTGGCGGCGGGCGCGACCCGGCTGCTGCGGAGGGGGTGAGGACGCCGCCGCGGAGCGGAGGAGGCGACCGCCGCGGGGAGGAGGCGGTGAGGGTGGTGTCGCGGCGGGGTGAGGGTGCTGTCGTGACCCGGTGACGCGGCTGCCGCGGCGGGCACGGCCGGGGGAGAATGCACAGCACCATGTCCTTGTTCCGCGCCCTGGTCGGCACCGTCCGCTCGGCCCGGCACGCCCCCCGGCTCGCCGCGGGGCGCGTGCCGGACGACGACGTGCTCCTCGACGCCCCGGACGAGCGGCTCGCCCCCGCCCTGGTCGCCGCCGCCCTCGGCGACCCGGAGCCCGCGGCGAAGCTGCTGGCCACCACCCGGGACGCCGGCGAGTGGGAGGACCGCGACCGGTACGTCACCCGGCTCGCCACCTTCGCGTACAGCAGGGGCGACTGGCTCGGCGCGTGGCGCGCCGCCGCGCCCGGCGATCCCGACGTCCTCCTCGTCACGGCGCAGCTCGCCGTCCGCAGGGCCTGGGAGTCGCCGGCCCGGGCCGAGCGGCTGCGCGAGCTCGCCCCGCTGGTCCAGGAGATCGCCGGGGCGGCGCCGCACGACCCGGTGCCGTGGCGACTCGCCCTGGACCACGCGCGCGGGGCGCACGCCGGGCACGCGGTCTTCGAGTCGCTGTGGGAGCAGGCCGTGCGCCGCTCCCCGCACCACTACGGCTGCCATGTCGCCGCGCTGAAGTACCTCTCCGCGCAGTGGTACGGCTCGCACCGCGCCGCCTTCGACTTCGCCGAGCAGGCCGCCGACGACGCCGCCCCGGGCTCGCTCGTCGGGGCGCTGCCGGTCCGCGCGGCCTACGACGGGCTCCGGGTGCCGCCGGGGCCGGACGGGTCCGTGCCGGCCGGCCGGGTCGACCGGGCGGTGGTCCGCGCGCTCGCCCTGTCGGCGGACTTCCCGGCGGGCGACCCCTGGCCCGCGGAGGTCCGCAATCTGCTCGCGCACGTGCTGGTGGAGCGGGCGCGCTGGGAGGAGGCGTGGGCGGAGTTCGGGCGGATCGGCCCGTACGCGACCTCGTTCCCGTGGGGTGCCGCGCGGGGTGCCGTACCGGAGGATCCCCTCCTCCGCTTCCTGGCCGCGCGGGACCGGGCGCGGGGCGAACTGGCCCGCCGGACACCGCTCCGGGGAACCGGTCGTGGACGGACCGGACGGGGCGGGCCCGGCGGCCATTAGGCTTGGCGGCTGTGACCACCGCTCGCCTGCCACTCTTCCCGCTCAACGCGGTGCTGTTCCCGGGCCTCGTGCTGCCGCTGAACGTCTTCGAGGAGCGTTATCGCGCCATGATGCGCGAGCTGCTCGCGATCGACGACGCGGAGCCGCGCCGCTTCGCCGTCGTCGCCATCCGGGACGGCCGCGAGGTCGCGCCGACGGCTCCGGGCATGCCGGACCAGACGGCGCTGCCGGAGAAGGGCCCGGCGGCGGGCTTCGGCTCCGATCCCATCCAGTCCTTCCACCGGGTCGGCTGCGTCGCCGACGCGGCGTCGATCCGGGAGCGCGCCGACGGCAGCTTCGAGGTGATGGCCACCGGCACGACCCGGGTGAAACTGCTGTCGGTCGACGCGAGCGGGCCGTTCCTGACGGCCGAGGTCGAGGAGATCCCCGAGGAGCAGGGCGAGGAGGCGGGCACGCTCGCCGAGGGCGTGCTGCGGGCCTTCCGGAACTACCAGAAGCGCCTCGCGGGGGCCCGGGAGCGTTCACTGACGACGAGTGAGCTGCCGGACGAGCCCTCCGTGGTCTCGTACCTGGTCGCTGCGGCCGCGGTGCTCGACACCCCGTCGAAGCAGCGGCTGCTCCAGGCGCCGGACACGGCGACGCGGCTGCGCGAGGAGCTGACGCTGCTGCGCGCGGAGACCGCGGTGCTCCGGCATCTGCCGTCGCTGCCGGTGGTCGACCTGACGCAGGCCCCGACGTACCCGAACTGACCCGGCCCCCGCCGGACGGACCGAGCCGAGGAAGAGCGCGTGGCGAAGAAGCAGAAGAAGAACAGCGGAGGCACTCCGGCGACGGTGGCCCTGACGGCGGCCGGCACCCCCTTCACGCTGCACGCGTACGAGCACGACCCGGCCTCCCCCTCGTACGGCGAGGAGGCGGCGGAGGCCCTCGGCGTCTCCCCCGACCGGGTCTTCAAGACGCTGGTCGCGGACGTCGACGGCGAGCTGACGGTCGCGGTGGTCCCGGTGGCGGGCCAGCTGGACCTGAAGGCCCTGGCCTCGGCGGTCGGCGGGAAGCGGGCCGCGATGGCCGACCCGGCGGCGGCGGAGCGCACGACGGGGTACGTCCGCGGCGGCATCTCCCCGCTGGGCCAGCGCAAGCGCCTCCGTACCGTCCTCGACTCCTCCGCCTCGGACCACGCGACCGTCTGCATCTCGGCGGGCCGCCGGGGCCTGGAGGTGGAGCTCTCCCCCGCGGACCTGGCCGCCCTCACCTCCGCGGTCGTGGCCCCGATCGGCCGCGCCTGACGCACGGCGCGGCCCTGTGGGGGGCCGGGGGCGTCAGTGCGAGCCGGGACCCTGCGTGTACGGCTTCGGCTGGTCCCAGGGCTCCGGTTCCGGGTCGCGGGGGCCGAGGACGGCCGTCAGCGCCAGGTGGACGATCATCGCGGCGAGCGGCCAGGCCAGCATCGCGGCCGCGCCCAGGTTCAGTTCGAGGGGCGCCTCGAAGGTGACGTTGGGGCCGACCGCCTTCGCGTGGGCGACCACGTCGGCGGTGGGGCCGAAGTGCGTCCCGATCCCCCAGGCGAGCAGCGAGCCCAGGCCGCCGCCGAGCGCCAGGCCGAGCACGAGCGGGACGCCGCCCTTGCGGCGCAGCAGGAAGACGACGAGCGCGGCGACCGCTCCGAAGGCCAGCGCGAGGAGCACGAACGTGCCGTCGGCGCCGATCGCCTGCTCCCCCTCGGAGTTCCGCAGATAGACGCCCTTGCCGTCCGAGATGAGCAGGACCCGCGGGGCCAGGTTCAGCCACAGCACTCCGAACAGCGCCCCCGCGACCGCCGAGAGGAGGGTCACCACGACGCCCTGCACGACCTCGGCCGCCGTGATCGGGTCACCGGCCGGGCCGAGCGGCGGCGGGGGCGGCGGGGGCCAGTCGGGATCGTGCGGCGGCTGGTGAGGCGGAGTCAGAGGTGCGGTCACCCCGCCATCGTGCCAGGTGTCCCTGTGGCCCGCCTCAGCGGACGGCGGCCCGCCGGTAGGCCCAGGTGGCGAGGGCGAGCGAGACGACGCCGACCGCCGCGCACACGGCGAGGTCGACGGCGACGGCCGCCCAGTCGGGGTGCGGCTCGAAGGTGCGGGCCAGGGCCTCCACGCCGTACGTGGACGGCAGCAGGTCCCGCGCCCAGCCGATCGGTCCCGGCAGCCGCTCGGCGGGGAGGACCCCGAGGAGCAGGGCCGCCGACATGCCGAGCTGGCCCAGGAGGGTGGCCAGCTCCTGGCGGGGGGCGAGGAGACCGAGGGCCGCGCCGAGCCCGGCGAGCGCCGCCCCGGAGAGCGGGACGACGGCGGCGAGGATCCACAGGTTGCCGAGGGGCAGCCCGAAGAGGACGGAGCCGGCGACGGCGGTGACGGCGGTCCCGGGCACCGTGAAGGAGGCGTACGCCCCGGCGGCGCCGAGGACGACGGCGGCGGGCGGCACGGGCAGGGTGGCGTAGTGGTCGAGGCCGCCGCCGGCCCGCAGCTGCCCGAAGTACTGGGCGAGCAGGTTGAGCGCGACGAAGGCGACGACGAGGACGGTGGAGCCGGCCACGACCGCGCGCGCCTCGGAGCCGCCGTCGACGACCCCGCGCATCAGGACCATGATCCCGATCGACTGGAAGGTGGCGACGAAGAGCAGCGGGATGCGGGCGACGCGGGCGCGGGAGAGCTGCGCGCGGTAGACGGCGGCCAGGGACGGCAGCAGCCGGGCGCGCGGGGCGAGGGGCGCGGCGCCGTCCTCGTCGCCGTGGGACCGGGCCGGGAGCGTGCCGGTGGGCAGGGCCTCGGCGGGCAGGGTGCTCACTGCGTGCAGCTCCTGAGGGTGACGTGCGGTACGTGAGAAGTGTGCCGTACGTGAGGTGGGTGCGGTGCGGGTCGGGTCACGCCTTCACCAGTCCCTCGGTCGCGCCGCCCAGGGCGAGGTACACGTCCTCCAGACTGGGCGTGGCCAGGGTGAAGTCGTCGAGCGCGGCGAACGCGGCCCCTCCGGTGACGGCGGCGACGGCCGCGCGGGCGGCGTCGGGGGCGAGCCGGAGGTGCCAGCGGCGTCCGGTCTCCTGGGCGAGCCCGCGCAGGGCGGCGACCTCGGGCAGCTGGAGCGGCGGCGCGTCGCGCCAGACCAGCTCGACGCGGACCTCGCCGGCGACCCGCTCCTTGAGTCCGGCGGGGGTGTCGCAGGCGATGACCCGGCCGTGGTCGAGGACGGCGACCCGGTCGAGGACGGTCTCGGCCTCGATGACGTTGTGGGTGACGAGGAGCACGGTGGTGCCGTGCTCGGCGCGGCGCCGGTCGACGGCGGCCCAGACGGCGCGGCGGGCGACGGGGTCCATGCCGGTGGTGGGTTCGTCGAGGACGAGGACGGGCCGTGGGCCGACGAGCGCGGTGGCGAAGCAGGCGAGCCGCCGCTGTCCGCCGGAGAGCTTCTTGAGGGGGCGGCCGGCGATCTCGCCGAGCCCGAGCTCCTCCAGGACCGCGTCGCGCTCGGCGCGGGCGTCGTGGGCGCCGAGGCCGCGCAGCCGTCCGGTGGTCTCGGCGGCGAGGGAGACGGTCAGCTCGTCGAGGGCGGTGGACTCCTGGCCGAGGTAGGCGAGGAGCCGGGCCGCCCGTTCGGGGTGGCGCACGAGGTCGTGGCCGAGGAGCCGGACGGTGCCGGAGTCGGGGCGCATGAGCCCGGTGAGCTGGCGCACGAGGGTGGACTTGCCGGCGCCGTTGGGTCCGAGCAGGCCGAAGATCTCGCCGCCGCGCACGTCGAGGCTGATCCCGTCGGTGGCACGCACCTCGGGGGTCGCGGGCGCGCCGCGCCTGCCGCGCGTGGCGGGGTACGTCTTGACCAGATCCCGCACCACGCACACCGTACTCACGGGGGAAGAGCCTACGGGGTCGCCGGGCCGGCTCCGGGCGCGGGGGCGTGTTCGGCGGCGGCCCGGACGTCGATCTCGCGCCAGAAGCCGGCCCGGATCGCGTAGCGGTCGTGCTCGTCGATCTGGTCGTCCTTGTGGGCGAGAAGTCCGAAACGGGCGGCGTAGCGGAGCAGTTCGCCGTCGATGCGGTGCGGGATCCGCGGGTAGAGGGTGGAGAGCTTCTGGACGTGGCTCGGCTCGGGGAGCCGCTCCATCCAACGGCGGGCGAACACCTGTCCGACCTCGAACGGGTCGCCGCCGACGGTGGTGATGTCCTCCTCGCGGTCCGCCCAGCGCTGCTCCGCGCTGGTGAGCGTGGCGAGGGTGGGCAGGGTGGCGGTCTCGGCCGGCTCCCCGAGGGAGGGGGCGGGGCGCTCGACCCAGCCCCGGTCGGAGGACCAGCGGAGCGCGCTCGCGCCCTGCGGGACCGGGGTGGCCGGGGCGCCGGGTCCGCGCAGGCCCGCCAGGTCCTTGGGGGTGGGGACGCCCTTGCCGGCCGCCGGGGCGGGGACGCCCGCGCCGTGGACGTGCTCGTCGTCGCGGACGTGACCGTTGGTGTGGACGTGACCGTTGGTGCGGACGCCGTCGGTGTGGACGTGGTCGTGGCCGCCGTCGCCGTTCGCCTCGCCGGGGGCCGCTCCCCCGTTCCGTACGGCCGCGGCGGCCGCCTCGGCGGCCCGTTCGGCGGAGGCGGCGAGGGCCGCCTCGGGCAGCGGCGCGGAGAGGATGGCGGCGATCTCCGGGCGTGGGGCGGGCGGCGGCGCGCAGATGCCGGTGAGGTCCTTGGCGCGGACGGCGCGGGTGATCCAGGCCCGGTCGAGGACCCGCCGTTCGTCGGCCTCGGCGACCAGGTCCTCGGACTGGTTGTAGTCGCCGTCGGCGGCCTGGACGGCCCAGAGGTGGACGGCGACGCCGTGCTCCTTGGCCGACATGAGGCCGGGCAGCAGGTCGCCGTCGCCGGTGACGAGCACGATGTCGGAGCAGGCCCTGTTCCGGGCGAGCTCGGTCAGCTCGGTGTGCATGGCCGCGTCGACGCCCTTCTGCGCCCAGCGCCCGTCGCTCCTGGTCAGGGCGCCGAGCCGGACGGTGACCCGGGGCATGACACGCAGTCTGCGGTGCTCGGGCTGGGGCACCCGGTCGGGAGCGCCGTCGAACCAGTAGATCCGCAGGAGGGGCAGCGCGGTCTCGGCCTCGGCGCGCTGCCGCAGCTGCTGGATCAGCCCGGCGTGGTCGACGGTGATCCTGGAGCGGGCCGGTTCCCCGGCGAGGAGACTGGCGGCGGCGCCCAGCAGGTAGCCGGCGTCCACCAGGACGACGCAGCGGTCCACGTGTTCCACCCTCTTTCGGGAGCCTCGGATTCGAAAGGGTGCTTCGGGTTCCTTCGAGTCTGCCCGACGGCCAGGTGGTTGACGTCCGGAACTGGATCATCGGCGTGGCGAGTATCACGCCCACTCGCCCACTACAGCGCGTAATGATCCAAAATGCGGCGGTTCACCCCGTGTGTGAGTCTGACAGCGGCCCTGGCCCCTAGGTCCCTTTGAGGAGGCATCCCCATGGCCAAGAACCGCAACCAGAACCGCAGTCAGAAGCAGCCGTCGCAGGCCGAGCGCGGCCAGCAGCAGGCGCAGCAGTCCGCGATGGAATCGCAGGCCGAGCAGCGCGCGAGCCAGGTCACTCCGGGTGACATGGCCCGCAAGGGTCGCCAGAAGCGCTTCGGCCACAACTGACGCGCCTGACGGCAAAGGGGCGCGCCCGTGACGACGGGCGCGCCCCTTGCGCGTGTTCGAAGGCTCCGGTGCGGTCCGGAGTCGGGTCAGCCGGCCAGGCAGGACGGGCCGAGCAGCACCTTCAGGTCGCCGAAGAGCGCCGGGTCGGCGGTCACCCGGTGCCGGTCGAGCCGGAGCACGGTGGTGGTCCGGGGGCCCTGGAGCTTGATCCGCACCTCGGTGTTGCCCTTGTGGTGCTTGAGGATCTCGCCGAGCCGGCTGACCATCGGCGGGGTCACCTTCACCGTCGGGATGGTGAGGACGACCGGCGCGTTGGTCCCGGCGTTCGACAGGTCGGGGACCATCAGCTCCATGGCGACGAGGCGGGGCACGTCCTCGCGCTTGTCGAGCCGTCCCTTGACGAAGACGACCGTGTCCTCGACGAGCTGGGTGGAGACCAGCTGGTAGGTGGCCGGGAAGAACATGCACTCGATGGAGCCGGCCAGGTCCTCGACGGTGGCGATCGCCCAGGCGTTGCCCTGCTTGGTCATCTTGCGCTGGAGGCCGGAGATGATGCCGCCGATGGTGACGACCGCGCCGTCCCCGTGCTCGCCGCCGGTCAGCTGGGAGATCGCCGCGTCCGTCTTGTCGGAGAGGACGTGCTCGATGCCGAAGAGCGGGTGGTCGGAGACGTAGAGGCCGAGCATCTCGCGCTCCTGGGCGAGCAGGTACGACTTCTCCCACTCGACGTCGGAGAACTCGACGTCCAGGCCGAAGCCGGGCTCGTCGCTCGCCTCGTCACCCATCCCGCCGAAGAGGTCGAACTGCCCCTCGGCCTCCTTGCGCTTGACCGCCACCACGTTGTCGATCATGGGTTCGTGGTGGGCGACCATGCCCTTGCGGGTGTGGCCCATCTCGTCGAAGGCGCCGGCCTTGATCAACGACTCGATGGTCCGCTTGTTGCAGACGACGGCCTCGACCTTGTCGAGGAAGTCGGGGAAGGACGCGTACTTCCCCTTGGCCTTGCGCGATTTGATGATCGACTCGACCACGTTGGTGCCGACGTTCCGGACGGCGGAGAGGCCGAAGAGGATCACGTCGTCGCCCTGGGCGGCGAAGTTCGACTCGGACTCGTTCACGTTCGGCGGGAGGACCTTGATGCCCATCCGTCGGCACTCGTTGAGGTAGACGGCGGACTTGTCCTTGTCGTCCTTGACCGAGGTGAGCAGCCCGGCCATGTACTCGGCGGGGTAGTTCGCCTTGAGGTAGGCGGTCCAGTAGGAGACCAGGCCGTACGCGGCGGAGTGCGCCTTGTTGAAGGCATAGCCGGCGAAGGGGACCAGCACGTCCCAGAGCGCCTGGATGGCCTCGTCGCTGTAGTTGTTCTTGCGCGCGCCCTCCTGGAAGATCGTGAAGTTCTTCGCCAGCTCGTCGGGCTTCTTCTTGCCCATCACGCGGCGGAGGATGTCGGCCTCGCCGAGCGAGTAGCCGGCGATGATCTGGGCGGCCTTCTGCACCTGCTCCTGGTACACGATGAGGCCGTAGGTGACCGCGAGCACCTCTTCGAGCGGCTTCTCCAGCTCGGGGTGGATCGGGGTGATCTCCTGCTGCTTGTTCTTGCGCAGGGCGTAGTTCGTGTGCGAGTTCATGCCCATCGGGCCCGGCCGGTACAGGGCGGACACGGCGGAGATGTCTTCGAAGTTGTCGGGCTTCATCAGCCGCAGCAGCGAACGCATGGGTCCGCCGTCGAACTGGAAGACGCCGAGGGTGTCACCGCGCTGGAGCAGTTCGAAGGTCTTCGGGTCGTCCAGCGGCAGGGCCAGCAGGTCGAGGTCGACGCCCTTGTTGGCCTTCACCATCTTGACGGCGTCGTCCATGATCGTGAGGTTCCTGAGGCCCAGGAAGTCCATCTTGATCAGGCCGAGCGACTCGCACTGGGGGTAGTCCCACTGCGTGATGGTGACGCCGTCGGTGTGCCGCACCCAGATCGGGGCGTGCTCGACGATGGGCTCGCTGGACATGATCACGCCGGCCGCGTGCACGCCCATCTGGCGGACCAGGCCCTCGACGCCCCGGGCGGTGTCGATGACCTTCTTGACGTCCGGCTCGTTCTCGTACATCGCCCGGATCTCGGCGGCCTCGCTGTAGCGGGGGTGCGAGGGGTCGGTGATGCCGTTGAGGTCGATGCCCTTGCCGAGGACGTCGGCGGGCATGGCCTTGGTGAGCCGGTCGCCCATGGCGTAGGGGTAGCCGAGGACGCGCGCGGAGTCCTTGATGGCGTTCTTCGCCTTGATCTTGCCGTACGTGCCGATCATGGCGACCTTGTCGGAGCCGTACTTCTCCGTCACGTACCGGATCACCTCGACGCGCCGACGCTCGTCGAAGTCGATGTCGACATCGGGCATCGAGACGCGCTCGGGGTTGAGGAAGCGCTCGAAGATCAGTCCGTGCGGGATCGGGTCGAGGTCGGTGATGCCCATGGCGTACGCGACGATCGAACCGGCCGCGGAGCCTCGGCCGGGGCCCACGGCGATGCCCTGCTTCTTCGCCCACATGATGAAGTCGGCGACGACGAGGAAGTAGCCGGGGAAGCCCATCGAGATGATCGTGTCCATCTCGTACTCGACCTGCTTCATGCGGTCCTCGGGGATGCCCCCGGGGAAGCGGCGGTGCATGCCCCGCATGGTCTCCTCGCGGAACCAGGTCGTGTCGGTGTAGCCCTCCGGGATGTCGAACTTCGGCATGAGGTCCCGGGCCTCGAACATGCCGGTGGTGTCGATCTGCTCGGCGACCAGGAGGGTGTTGCGGCAGCCCTCCTGCCAGGCGTCCGAGGAGTCGATGGCGTACATCTCGTCCGTGGACTTGAGGTAGTAGCCGGTGCCGTCGAAGCGGAAGCGGTCCGGGTCGGAGAGGTTCTTGCCGGTCTGGATGCAGAGCAGGGCGTCGTGCGCGGTCGACTCGTGCGCGTACGTGTAGTGCGAGTCGTTCGTGACCAGCGGCGGGATGCCGAGCTTCTTGCCGATCTCCAGGAGCCCGTCGCGGACCCGGTGCTCGATCTCGATGCCGTGGTCCATCAGCTCCAGGAAGTACCGGTCCTTGCCGAAGATGTCCTGGTACTCGGAGGCGGCCTTCAGGGCCTCGTCGAACTGGCCGAGGCGGAGGCGGGTCTGCAGCTCGCCGGAGGGGCAGCCGGTGGAGGCGATCAGGCCCTCGGACCACTGGGAGATGGTCTCCTTGTCCATCCGGGGCCACTTCTGGAGCCAGCCCTCGGCGTACGCGTCGGAGGAGAGCTTGAAGAGGTTGTGGAGTCCGGTGGAGTTCGCCGCCCAGATCGTCTTGTGGGTGTAACCGCCGGAACCGGAGACGTCGTCCCGCTTCTGGTGCGGCTGGCCCCACTGGATCTTCCGCTTGTTGCGCCGGGACTCCGGGGCGACGTACGCCTCGATGCCGATGATCGGCGTGACCCCCGCCTTCTTCGCCGAGTGGAAGAAGTCGTACGCCCCGTGCAGGTTGCCGTGGTCGGACATGGCGATATGGGTCATGCCCATCTCGTTGCACGCGTTGAACATGTCCTTCAGCCGCGCGGCACCGTCCAGCAGCGAGTACTGGGTGTGGACGTGGAGGTGCGTGAAGGGCGGCTTGGTCACGGCGGGAGGCCTCCGGAAAACGCTGAGCGACAGGCTGCGGACAGTCTGGGGGGACAGCGTGGAAGTCTACGTCTCCGGACTGACAGTCGGCGGGCACTCGGGGCTAAGGTCGCGCGTTGAGAGACACGGAACACCTGTCCGTATTGTCGTGAACATTCTTGCAGCACCCCGCACCAGGAGGCACCCTCGATGTCGGTCCCGCAGCCCACCGCAGCCGAGCGCGGTGAGCACATCCTCGCCGTCTTCGACACCGCCTTCGGCGAGCTCCTCGCCGCCGACCCCGCGGCCTTCCGCGTGAAGTTCCGGAAGATGGCCGGATCCGCCTTCGCCTTCTACCGGGGCACCGCGTGCCTGTTCTACGCGGACCTGGAGCGGGAGACCCACGGCGGCCCGTACCTGGACGAGCAGACCGGCCGGGTCTGGATCCACGGCGATCTCCACGCCGAGAACTTCGGCACCTACATGGACGCCAACGGCCGGCTCGTCTTCAACGTCAACGACTTCGACGAGGCCTACGTCGGCCCCTTCACCTGGGACCTGAAGCGCCTCGCGGCCTCGCTCGCCCTGATCGGCTACGCCAAGGCGCTCAGCGACGAGCAGATCACCCACCTGGTCCGGATCTACGCGGCCGCCTACCGGGAGCGGATCCACGCGCTCGCGACCGGCGCCAAGGGCGACGAGGTCCCCGCCTTCACCCTGGAGACCGCCGACGGGGCGCTGCTCGGCGCCCTGCGCGAGGCTCGGGCGCTGACCCGCTTCGGGCTGCTCGACTCGATGACCGAGATCCGTGACTTCGAGCGCCGCTTCTCGGCGGGCGGCGGCGCGATCGAGCTGGACGCGGCCACCCGGTACAAGGTCCTCGCGGCCTTCGACGGCTACCTGGAGACCCTGCCGGAGTCCTCGCTCGCCCGCCCCGACTCGTACCGGGTGAAGGACGTCGTCGGGCGGCGCGGGGTCGGCATCGGCTCGGCCGGCCTCCCCTCGTACAACATCCTCCTGGAGGGCAACAGCGACGCCCTGGAGAACGACGTCGTGATCTACCTGAAGCAGGCGCAGACCCCCGCGGTCTCGCGGCACGTCACGGACGCGGCGGTGCGGGGCTACTTCCAGCACGAGGGCCACCGCACCGTGATCTCGCAGCGGGCGCTCCAGGCGCACGCCGACCCGTGGCTGGGCTGGACGGAGCTGGACGGGGCGGGCCAGCTGGTCGCCGAGGTCTCGCCGTACGCGGTGGACCTCGACTGGTCGGACATCGACGACCTGGAGGACATCGCGGCCACCGTCGCCGACCTGGGCCGGGCGACGGCCACGATGCACGCGGCGGCGGACGACTCCAGCGGCCACTCCCTGGTCCCGTTCTCGACGGAGCGGGCCATCGACGCGGCGATCGCGGCCGACGAGGAGGGCTTCGCCGAGCTCCTGGTCGACTTCGCGCACGCGTACGGCGCGCGGGCGCGGGCGGACCACCAGATCTTCGTGGACCTCTTCCGCAACGGCCGGATCCCGGGACTGTAGGGGCTGAAGCGGTCCTCCACAGACTTCCTTTAGGGACGTCTTACGGGCCGACATGGGACACTCCACGACGATGGACATGGCAGGGACGCAGCTGAGGGCGCTGCGGGCGGCGTTCTTCACGGCACTGGTCGTGACGCTGTCCGTGGCCTCCCACGTGCTGCTCTCCCGCGTGCCGCTGCCGCTGGGGACGGTCGTCCCGGTCGCGGTCGCCGTCTTCGCCGTGGCGTACGCGCTGGCCGGCCGCGAGCGCGGCCTCGGCCCGATCGCCGGGCTGCTCGTCCCGCTGGAGCTGGCCGCCGACACCCTCTTCACCAGCGGTCAGGCGGTCTGTTACGGCGCCGCCGGCGGCCCGGTCGCCGGTTCGCTGCGCGCGGTGGGCGTGGACGTCTTCTGCGGTGGCGCGGTGGGCACGCCGCTGCCCGGGGTGGTGACCCCGGAGAGCGGAAGCGCCGCCGCCCTGCTCGACTCCCCCGACCCGGCGCTGCCGTGGCTGCTGCTCCTGGCCCATGTGGGCGTGGGGCTCTCGGCGGCGTGCTGGCTGCGCGGCGGGGAGCGGGCCCTGGCCCGGCTGCTCCGCGCGGTGGAGGCCTTCGCCTTCCGGCCGCTGCTGCTCGTGGCGGCCTTCTTCCGTGGCGCGGGTGCGTCGCCGCTGCGGGCCGGCCGGTCCGCAGGGCGGCCCCGGACCTCCCGTGCCCGGCTCCTCGTGCACTCCGTCGGGCGGCGGGGGCCGCCGCGTCCGGTGCTCGCTCTCGTCTGAGCGGGTCCCGCGCGTCCCCCTGCCCTTCCCCACCTTTCACGGAGATCACGATCATGAGTGCACGCAACAGCCACGCCAACAAGGCCGCCGCCCGCGAGCGCCTGCGCGAGGAGCGCGAGCGCCAGGCGAAGAAGGACCGGGCGCGCCGGCAGCTCGTCGTCGGCGTCTCGGCCGTGGCCGTCCTGGCCGCCGCCGGCGGCATCGGCTTCGCGGTCGTCCAGTCGAACAAGCCCTCCCACTGGGAGTCGGTGGCCGACGCGAAGAGCGTGACGGCGCCGAAGAACACGACGGGTGCGAACGGCACGACCGTCGTCATCGGCAAGGACTCGGCGAAGAAGACCCTGGAGCTGTACGAGGACTCGCGCTGCCCGGTCTGCGCGACCTTCGAGCAGAGCGTGGGCTCCACCGTCGAGAAGGACGTCGAGGCCGGCAAGTACAAGATCAAGTACGTCGGTGCCACCTTCATCGACAACGGCATCCCGGGCGAGGGCTCGAAGAACGCCCTCTCGGCGCTGGGCGCCGCGCTGAACGTGAGCCCCGAGGCCTTCCTGAAGTACAAGGCCGCCCTCTACTCCACGAAGTTCCACCCGGAGGAGAAGGACGACAAGTTCGCCAAGGACTCCTACCTCCTGGAGGTGGCGGACTCGGTCCCGGCCCTCAAGGGCAACGCCGCGTTCAAGAAGAACGTCGAGGACGGCACCTTCGACGCGTGGGCGATGAAGATGTCGAAGGCCTTCGACGCCAGCGGGGTGCAGGGCACCCCGACGCTGAAGATGGACGGCAAGCCCGTCACGGTCGCGGGCACGGACAACCCGCCCATGACGGTGGCCGAGTTCGACACGGCGATCACCGCCGCCCTCAAGGGCTGACGCCCCACCGCAGAACGCCTCGGCCCCGGACCACCCGGTCCGGGGCCGAGGCGTTCTCCGGAACCGAGGGGGTGCTTCCGGGACCCAGGCTTTTTCCGGAACCGAGGCGTCCGGCACCAGACGTTCAGGGACGGGAATCCCGGCCGAGGCGTCCGCGGGGCGACGAGTCGGCGAACTTCCGGCACGGGACTGCCCCTCGGGCGTACTCGTCAGTAATCTGACTGCCCGTGACCAGTCGTTTCATATCTCCTGCCCCCACCCGGCGCTCGGTCGTCAAGGCCGCCGCCGCCACCGCCGCCGTCGCGCCCGCCCTCCTGGGCGCGGCCTCACCGGCCCTCGCGGACACCGGGGCACCCTCCTTCGTCCACGGCGTCGCCTCCGGCGACCCGCTGCCCGACGGCGTCCTGCTCTGGACGCGCGTCACCCCCACCCCCGAGGCCGTTCCCGGATCGGGCCTCGGCCCCGACGTCCAGGTCGGCTGGGAGCTCGCCGAGGACCGCTCCTTCGCCCGGGTCGTCGCCTCCGGCACCACCACGGCGAGCGCCGCCTCCGACCACACGGTGAAGGCCGACGTCCGGGGCCTGCGCCCGTCCACCGCCTACTGGTTCCGCTTCACCGCGGGCACCGCCGTCTCCCCCTCCGCGCGCACCCGCACGGCGCCGGCCGCCGACACCGCCGCGCCCGGCGTCCGCTTCGGTGTCGTCTCCTGCGCCAACTGGGAGTCGGGCCACTTCTCGGCCTACCGCCATCTCGCGGCCCGCGCCGACCTGGACGCCGTCCTCCATCTCGGCGACTACCTCTACGAGTACGCCACCGGCGCCTACCCCGAGGCGAAGTACGTCGTCCGGCAGCACGAGCCGCGCCACGAGATCGTCTCGCTCGCCGACTACCGCACCCGGCACGGGAAGTACAAGACGGACGCCGACCTCCAGGCGCTGCACGCGGCGCACCCGGTGATCGCCATCTGGGACGACCACGAGTTCGCCAACGACGCCTGGTCGGGCGGGGCCGAGAACCACACCCCCGGCGCCGAGGGCGAGTGGGCGGCCCGGGTGGCCGCCGCGAAGCAGGCCTACTTCGAGTGGATGCCGGTCCGCGCCTCCACGGAGGGCACGGTCTTCCGGCGCCTGCGCTTCGGCAGGCTGGCCGATCTGCATCTGCTCGACCTGCGTTCGTTCCGGTCCGCGCCGGCGAAGGCGGGCAGCGGCACGGTCGACGACCCGGAGCGGAGCATCACCGGCCGCGCGCAGCTGGACTGGCTCAAGGCCGGGCTGGCCGGTTCGGACGCGACCTGGCAGCTGGTCGGCACCTCGGTGATGATCTCGCCGGTCGCCTTCGGCGCCCTGCCCGCCCACCTCCTGGAGCCGCTCGCCGAGTTGATGGGCCTGCCGAAGGAGGGGCTCGCGGTCAACGTCGACCAGTGGGACGGCTACACGGACGACCGCAAGGAGCTGCTCGCGCACCTGACCGCGCGGGCGATCCGGAACACGGTCTTCCTGACCGGTGACATCCACATGGCCTGGGCCAACGACGTGCCGGTGAAGGCCGCGACGTATCCGCTCTCGGCCTCGGCGGCGACCGAGTTCGTGGTCACCTCGGTGACCTCGGACAACCTGGACGACCTCCTGCACGTGGCGCCCGGGACGCTCTCGGTGGTGGCCGCGGGCGCCGTGAAGGCCGCCAACCGCCATGTGAAGTGGGTGGACATGGACCACCACGGCTACGGCGTGCTCGACGTGACCGCCGCGCGCTCGCAGATGGACTACTACACGGTCTCCGACAAGGCGGACCCGGCCGCGACGACGGCCTGGGCACGCTCGTACCGGACGCTGAGCGGAACGCAGCGTGTCGAGCGGGTGTACCAGCCGGTGCTGTAACCGCCGTCCTGACGGCGATTTTCAGCCATGATCTCTTCTGTTAACGGGAGATCACATCGCTACGGCGGGTGGTGGGTTTCGGCGATCGAATCCGGACACACCACCCGCCTCCGTCACCTCGTTCGTTACGTCCACGTCTCAAACCCTGGAAGCGACGCAAGTTTTTCTTCCCGATGCCCCGAATTGCCGCACGAATGATTGGGCTTGATCAATCCTCAACGACCTCTGACATGGACGCGTAATCTCCGGGCGGTGGCGAGGAAGTCCCTCTCCACAACCCCCCGCAAGGAGTCACCCGTGCGTGCTCTTGTCCGCATATCGCCGCGTATGACACGTCGTCTGATGGGCACCGCCGTTCTGGCCGGAACCCTGGCCATCGCCCCGCTCTCCGCCCCCGTCGCCGCCCCGGCCGGAGCCGCTCTGGCCTCCGCCGAGGAGTGCGCGGACGGCACGACGGCGCTCTCCGGCGCCCGCAAGGCGCGCGGCGCCGCGGACCACGACGCCGAGCCCAACGAGGTCACCGCGTCCAAGGCCAAGGCCATGGACGACGACCTGAAGAAGAAGCTCTCCGCGGCCCGCTCCTCCGGCCGGCTCAGCGCCTCCGCCGGCGCCGCCGCCGTGGTGAACATCCCGGTCTACTTCCACGTCGTCCACAGCGGCACCACGGGCAAGCTGTCCAGCACCGCCATCAACAACCAGATGGCGGTCCTGAACGCGGCCTACGGCGGCCAGGGCACCGGCAACGCGAACACCAACTTCCAGTTCACCCTGGCCGGGACCGACTACACGGACAACGCCACCTGGTACAACCTGTCCGACGGCACCCAGGCCGAGAAGGACATGAAGAACACCCTGCGCAAGGGCGGCGCCAACGCGCTGAACGTCTACACCGCCAAGCTCGGCGGCGGCCTGCTCGGCTGGGCGACCTTCCCGTCCTCGTACAAGGCCAGCCCGAAGATGGACGGCGTCGTCATCCTCGACGCCTCGGTCCCCGGCGGCTCCGCGGCCAACTACAACGAGGGCGACACCGCCACCCACGAGGTCGGCCACTGGATGGGCCTGTACCACACCTTCCAGGGCGGCTGCACGGGCAACGGCGACTACGTCTCCGACACCCCGGCCGAGAAGACCCCCGCGTACGAGTGCCCGACCGGCCGTGACTCCTGCACCTCGAAGGCCGGTGTGGACCCGATCCACAACTTCATGGACTACACGTACGACTCCTGCATGTACCAGTTCACCTCCGGCCAGGTGACCCGCATGAACGACTCCTGGACCGCGTACCGCGCCTGACGGAGTGCCTGAAGCACACAGGTGTGGCCCCCGGGGAACTCCCCGGGGGCCACACCCCTCTTCCGTACCGTCCTACAGGCTGTCGAGGAAGGAGAGCGCCACCGACCAGGTCCGCTCCGCCGCCTCCTCGTCCCAGTCGGGCAGCTCCGGGTCCGTGTACACGTGCCCCGCGCCCCGGTAGCGGTAGATCTCCACGTCCGCCCCGGCCTTGCGCATCTGGAGGTACCAGGAGGACAGCCAGTCGTCCGTCTCGAAGGGGTCCGGCTCGGCCACGTGCAGCTGGACCGGCAGCTCGTCCACCGAGGCGGACTCCGCCAGGTCCGAGGTGCCGTGGAACAGGAGCAGCCCGCGCGCCTTCTCGTCCCCGAGCGCCAGGGTCTGCGCGATCGAGGCCCCGAGGGAGAGGCCCATGTAGACCAGGCCCCGCTCGGAGTAGGGGGCGGCGGCCAGGACCGCCTGCTTCAGCAGCTCGTCCTTGCCGATCTCGTCCCGGAGCGCCACGCCCTCCTCGACCGTCCCGACCGTCCGGCCGTCGTAGAGGTCCGGGGTCCAGACCTGGTGCCCGGCGGCCCGGAGCCGCTCGGCGGCCGCCTCGACGGAAGGGGTCAGCCCGTAGGCCGAGTGGAAGAGCATGATGTCCATGCGTCCCATCCTGCCACCCGCCGCCGGCGGCCCGGCCGTCAGCGCATGCTGCGGACGTCCAGGTGGCGCAGCACCCGGTCCACCACCTCGGGGTCGGCGCCGGGCTCGTTGCGGGCCGCGAGCACCTCGTGCCGGGCGGCCGACATCAGCTCCCGCTGGATCCGCTGCACCGCCTTGAACCGCTTCGTCCGCTCCACGAAGGCGGCCCGCCGCTCGTCGTCCACCATGTCGGGGCTGATCCGCGCCCCGATGTCGTACGCCCCGCGCAGCAGCCGCTCCTGGACCTCCTCGGGCAGGTCCTCGACCTCCTCGATCTCCTTGAGCCTGCGCCTGGCCGCCTTCGCGGCACGGATCGCGAGCTCCCGCTCCAGGGCGCGCTCGGCGTCCGTGTCGGCCTTCACCCCGAGCCGCTTGACCAGCCAGGGCAGGGTGAGGCCCTGGAAGACGAGGGTGGCGATGATCACACAGAAGGCGATGAAGACGATCTCGTCGCGGCCGGGGAAGGGCTCGCCGTCGTGGGTGCGCAGCGGGATGGCGAGCGCCAGCGCGACCGAGGCCACCCCGCGCATCCCGGCCCACCACATGACGACGGTCTCCCGCCAGCTCATCGGGATCTCCTCGTCGACGTCCCGGAGCGTGTGCAGCCTCTTCGCCAGCCAGGTGGCGGGGAGCAGCCAGAGGAGGCGGACGCCGACGACCACGCCGACCACGGCGGCGCCCCAGCCGAGCATCTCCCACCCGCGGCCCTCGGCGACCCCGAAGACGTGCACGAGCTCCAGGCCGATGAGGCCGAAGGCGATGCCGGTGACGAGGGTGTCGACGATCTGCCAGAAGGTCTGCCCGGCGAGCCGGCCCATGACGTCGTCGGCGTCGGCCGCGTGCTCGGCCAGGAAGAGCGCGGTGATCAGGACGGCGAGGACGCCGGAGCCGTGCAGCTCCTCGGCCAGGACGTAGCTCACGAAGGGGACGAGGAGGGTGAGGCCGGTCTGCAGGGTGGCGTCGCCGAGGAGTCCGATGAGCTTGTTGCAGAGCCAGCCGAGCGCGAGACCCACGACGACGGCGACGACGGCGGACAGCACGAACTCGCCGAGCGCCTGGGGCCAGGAGAAGGAGCCGCTGACGACGGCGGCGATCGCCACGTGGTAGAGCACGATCGCGGTGACGTCGTTGAAGAGCCCCTCGCCCTCCAGGATCGACACGAGCCGGCGGGGCAGCCCGAGCGAGCCCGCGACGGCGGTGGCGGCGACCGGGTCCGGCGGGGCGACGAGGGCGCCCAGCGCCAGGGCGGCGGCCAGTGGAAGGCCCGGCACGAGCGAGTGCGCGACCGCGCCGACGGCGGCCGTGGTGACGAAGACCAGGGCGACCGCGAGCAGGAAGATGGGCCGCCTGTTGGCCGCGAACTGCCTCCAGGAGGTCCGCTGCACGGAGGCGTACAGCAGCGGCGGCAGCACCAGCGGGAGGATGAACTCCGGCGGGATGTCGACGTTCGGTACGAAGGGCAGGAAGGCCAGCGCGATCCCGACGAGGGTCATCAGGACGGGCGCGGGCAGTCCGAGCCGGTCACCCAGGGGGACGGTGAGCAGGGCGCCGAGGAGCAGCAGGAAGAGCAGGGCCAATTGATCCACGGCCCCACCCTGTCACGTACGTCCGTTTTGGAGTCAATCGCCCCCGCTGGCGGCTTTAGAGTGTGCGCCGCATGGCCCGGTGCGGCATCCCCGCGTCCGGGAACTCGGGGCCGTACGCCACGTACCCGAGCCGCTCGTAGAAGCCCAGCGCGTGGGTCTGCGCGTGCAGGTCGACGGCGCTCAGACCGCGCTCCCGCGCCACGTCCTCGATGCCCCGCACGAGCGCCGCGCCGACCCCGAGGCCGCGCGCGGCCTGGGTGACCGCGAGCCGGCCGAGCGAGCCCACCGAAGCGTCGCCTCCGGTCCTGCCGGCCGCGTCCGCCCCGTGCAGCAGGCGCCCGGTGCCCAGCGCCACCCCGTCCGCGCGGACCGCGAGCACATGCACGGCGGTCGCGTCGTACGTGTCGTACTCCAGCTCCTGCGGGACGCCCTGCTCCACGACGAAGACCTCGCGGCGGACCGCGAAGCACGCCTCGCGGTCCTCGGTGACGACCGCCTCACGGACGGCGTACGAGGCGGTCACCGGCTCTCCGCCGCGATCCGGTCGAGGGCCTTCTGCAGGTCCTCGGGGTAGGTGCTGGCGAACTCGACCCAGGAGCCGTCGCCCGGGTGCTCGAAGCCGAGGCGGACGGCGTGCAGCCACTGCCGGGTCAGGCCGAGGCGCTTGGCGAGCGTCGGGTCGGCGCCGTAGGTGAGGTCGCCGACGCAGGGGTGGCGGTGCGCGGACATGTGCACCCGGATCTGGTGGGTGCGGCCCGTCTCCAGCTTGATGTCGAGCAGCGAGGCCGACCGGTACGCCTCGATGAGGTCGTAGTGCGTGACGGAGGCCTTGCCGTCGGCGGTGACCGCCCACTTGTAGTCGTGGTTCGGGTGCCGGCCGATCGGCGCGTCGATGGTGCCGCTCATCGGGTCCGGGTGGCCCTGGACCAGCGCGTGGTAGCGCTTGTCGACCGTGCGCTCCTTGAACTGGCGCTTGAGCGAGGTGTACGCGTACTCCGACTTCGCGACCACCATCAGACCGGAGGTGCCGACGTCGAGGCGGTGCACGATGCCCTGGCGCTCGGCGGCGCCGGAGGTGGAGATGCGGTACCCGGCGGCGGCGAGGCCGCCGATGACCGTGGTGCCGGTCCAGCCGGGGCTGGGGTGCGCGGCGACGCCGATCGGCTTCATGATCACGACGATGTCGTCGTCGTCGTGGACGATCTCCATGCCCTCGACGGGCTCCGCGACGATCTGCACGGGCGCGGCCGCGCCGGGCATCTCGACCTCGAGCCACGCGCCGCCGCTGACCCGCTCGGACTTGCCGACGACGGAGCCGTCGACCTGGACCTTCCCTGCGGCGGCCAGCTCGGCCGCCTTCGTACGGGAGAACCCGAACATTCGGGCGATGGCGGCGTCGACGCGCTCGCCCTCCAGGCCATCGGGAACGGGCAGCGTGCGGATCTCGGGACTCGTACTCACCCGTCGAGTATGCCTTGTGCGGAAGACAACTCGTCTTCCGCACGGTTTCGGGCTCAGTCCTTGTGGACGGTGCCGTCCGGGTCCAGGCCCCGGAACGACAGCAGGACGATCAGGATGCCGCCGCAGACGATCGCCGAGTCGGCGAGGTTGAAGACGGCGAAGTGGGCGGGGGCGATGAAGTCCACGACCGCGCCCTCGAAGACGCCCGGCGACCGGAAGATCCGGTCCGTGAGGTTGCCGAGCGCGCCACCGAGGAGCAGACCCAGCGCGATCGCCCAGGGCAGGCTGTAGAGCTTCCGCGCCAGCCGGATGATCACGACGATCACGGCGGCCGCGATGCAGGTGAAGATGATCGTGAAGGCCTCGCCCATGCCGAAGGCGGCACCCGGGTTCCGGATGGCGTCGAGCCGCAGCAGGTCACCGATCAGCTCGATCGGCTCGTGGCCCTCCAGCTTGGCGACCACCAGCATCTTGCTGCCGAGGTCGAGCAGGTAGGCGAGCACGGCCACGACGAAGAGGGCGACGATCCTGCGCCTGCCCCTGGGCCGCTCCTCGGGAGCGGCCGTACCGTCGGGGGCGGCCGTCTCGTCGGCCCCTGCTGAATCCGGCGTACCGATGATGCGCTCCGCCTCTGCCACGTGAGTGAGTCCCTCGACCTCGATGCCTGACCGTGCACCGAGGGTACGGCACAGGCGTACGAGACCGGCAGCCGAGATCGTCAGCCGCGCCGCTCCTGTCGCTGTTTGTCCTCGACGCAGAGCGTGGCCCGCGGGAAGGCCTGCATCCGAGCCTTGCCGATCGGCTTGCCGCACACCTCGCAGAGGCCGTACGTGCCCGCGTCGAGCCGTTCCAGGGCGTGCTCGGACTGCTCCAGCATCTCCCGGGCGTTCGCGGCCAGGGCCAGCTCGTGCTCGCGCGTGATGTTCTTGGTCCCGGTGTCGGCCTGGTCGTCCCCGGCGCCGTCGCCGGAGTCCCGCATCAGCCCGGTCAGCTCCTCCTGGGAGTGGACGAGCTCGCTGCGCAGCCGCAGCACCTCCGCCTGGAGACCGTTGCGGGCCTCGGCGACCTCCTCCGGCGTCCACGGGTCCTCGCCGGGCCGCACCGCGAGCTCACCGGCGCGCGCCGGTGGCACCGCCGCCTCGTCCTCGACGGTCGTGACGCCACCCGCGGTCTTCTTCGCTGCCACCGTCCTGGCTCCTGTCTGCTTCTTCGCGGCGGGCGCCCTCCTGGCGGCCGCCTTCTTCGCCACGGCCTTCCCGGCCGGCGTCTTCGGGGCGGAGGCCGCACCGGCCTCCTCCGCGACGGCGTCCGCGGGGACCGCGTCCTCGACGGCCGCCTTCCGGGCCGCGGCCTTCCCGGCGGACGCCTTCTTCGCGACCGACTTCCTGGCCGTCGTCTTCTTCGCGACCGTCTTCCCGGCGACCGCGACCGGTTTCCCGTCGACCGCCGACTTCTTGCCGGACACGTCCTTGGCGACCTCGGGCGCGCCGGCGGAACCGGCGGCCGAGGTCTTCTTCGCGGCGGTCTTCTTCGCCACCATGTCGCGGCCCCTTCACATTTTGTGATCTTGCTCGCGAATCGTGCTGGGACGATAAATCGGCCCAAGGCCCGCGGCAACGGGGCACGCCGCCGTTCCCACCCGCCCCCGCTCCCCTCGGGGCGGGCCTGCCTCCGTTGTGCCCAGCTCCCCGCCCGCTTATCCGTCCCTCCCCTCCCCCACATGGCCGCACGCGAAGTCCGGCACGGGCCGTATGGCCATTCGGGTCACGGAAAAACCGGTCTGCCGCCTCCCTCCGGGCCCCGTACACTGGGCGGAGCGAAAGGCTTGGATGGGGACGAGTAGCGTCGCAAGCAGCCATGAGCGACCCGGGGACGGTGAGAGCCCGGGGGCGAGCCCGATGTGAAGCATCACCCCGGAGCCGTCGGAAGAAAGCCGCCCGGCAGGGCGGTGACTAGAACCGGCGTCGCGACCCCAATGAGGGGGCTCAGGGCGATCACGTCCGGGGCCAAGGAGGGTGGTACCGCGGGAGCAGTGCTCTCGTCCCTCCGACGGAAGAGAACCGTCCGCCGGAGGAAGATCGATGTCGCAGTACCGCCAGGTGCCCGCCCAGGTCGACCTGCCCGCGCTGGAGCACGACGTGCTCGATTTCTGGCGCGAGAGCAAGGTCTTCGCGAAGACCCTGGAGCAGTCCGAGGGCCGCCCCGAGTGGGTGTTCTACGAGGGCCCGCCCACCGCCAACGGCATGCCCGGCGCCCACCACATCGAGGCCCGCGTCTTCAAGGACGTGTTCCCCCGCTTCCGGACCATGCGCGGCTACCACGTGGCCCGCAAGGCCGGCTGGGACTGCCACGGCCTGCCGGTCGAGCTCGCCGTCGAGAAGGAGCTCGGCTTCTCCGGCAAGAAGGACATCGAGGCCTACGGCATCGCCGAGTTCAACGACAAGTGCCGCGAGTCCGTGACCCGGCACACCGACGCGTTCGCCGAGCTCACGACCCGCATGGGCTACTGGGTCGACCTCGACGACGCGTACCGGACCATGGACCCCTCGTACATCGAGTCGGTCTGGTGGTCCCTCAAGCAGATCTTCGACAAGGACCTCCTGGTCCAGGACCACCGCGTCGCCCCCTGGTGCCCCCGCTGCGGCACCGGCCTCTCCGACCACGAGCTGGCGCAGGGCTACGAGACGGTCGTCGACCCCTCCGTGTACGTGCGCTTCCCGCTCACGTCCGGCCCGCTCGCGGGCAAGGCGGCGCTCCTGGTCTGGACGACGACGCCCTGGACCCTCGTGTCCAACACGGCCGTCGCCGCGCACCCCGAGGTGACCTACGTGGTCGCCACGGACGGCGACGAGCGGGTCGTCGTCGCCCAGCCGCTGGTCGAGAAGGCGCTCGGCGAGGGCTGGGTCACCACGGGCGAGTCCTTCACGGGCGCGGAGATGGAGCGCTGGACCTACCAGCGCCCCTTCGAGCTCGTCGACTTCCCGAGCGCCCGCGAGGGAAGCGATGAGCACAGCCCGGCCGAGGCGCACTACGTCGTCAACGCCGAGTACGTCACGACCGAGGACGGCACGGGTCTGGTCCACCAGTCCCCCGCCTTCGGTGAGGACGACCTCAAGGTCTGCAAGGCGTACGGCCTGCCGGTCGTGAACCCGGTCCGCCCCGACGGCACCTTCGAGGAGGACGTCCCGCTGGTCGGCGGCGTCTTCTTCAAGAAGGCCGACGAGGCGCTCACCGCCGACCTGGACGCGCGCGGCCTGCTCTTCCGGCACATCGCGTACGAGCACAGCTACCCGCACTGCTGGCGCTGCCACACGGCCCTGCTCTACTACGCGCAGCCGTCCTGGTACATCCGTACGACCGCGGTCAAGGACCGCATGCTCCAGGAGAACGAGAGGACCAACTGGTTCCCGGAGTCGGTCAAGCACGGCCGCTTCGGCGACTGGCTGACGAACAACGTCGACTGGGCGCTCTCCCGCAACCGCTACTGGGGCACCCCGCTGCCGATCTGGCGCTGCGAGGACGACCACCTCACCTGCGTGGGCTCGCGCGCCGAGCTCACCGAGCTGACGGGCACGGACCAGTCCGAGCTCGACCCGCACCGCCCGTACATCGACGCGGTCACCTTCCCGTGCCCGAGCTGCTCGAAGACCGCCACCCGCGTGCCGGAGGTCATCGACGCCTGGTACGACTCGGGCTCGATGCCGTTCGCGCAGTACGGCTACCCGTACCAGAACAAGGAACTCTTCGAGTCCCGCTACCCCGCGCAGTTCATCAGCGAGGCCATCGACCAGACCCGCGGCTGGTTCTACACGCTGATGGCGGTCGGCACCCTCGTCTTCGACAAGTCGTCCTACGAGAACGTCGTCTGCCTGGGCCACATCCTCGCCGAGGACGGCCGGAAGATGTCCAAGCACCTGGGCAACATCCTCCAGCCGATCCCGCTGATGGACCAGCACGGCGCCGACGCGGTCCGCTGGTTCATGGCGGCCGGCGGCTCGCCGTGGGCGGCCCGCCGGGTGGGCCACGGCACGATCCAGGAGGTCGTCCGCAAGACGCTCCTGACGTACTGGAACACGGTCGCCTTCCAGGCGCTGTACGCCCGCACCTCCGGCTGGGCGCCGAGCGCGGCCGACCCGGCGCCGGCCGACCGCTCGGTCCTCGACCGCTGGCTGCTGTCCGAGCTGAACACGCTGGTCGCCGAGACGACCGAGGCGATGGAGTCGTACGACACCCAGCGCACCGGCAAGCTGATCTCGTCCTTCGTCGACGACCTCTCCAACTGGTACGTGCGCCGCTCGCGCCGCCGCTTCTGGCAGGGCGACAAGGCGGCGCTGCGCACCCTCCACGACGTCATCGAGACGGTCACCCGCCTGATGGCCCCGCTGACCCCGTTCATCACCGAGCGGGTCTGGCAGGACCTGGTGGTGCCGGTGAGCCCGGACTCCCCGGAGTCGGTCCACCTCGCCACCTGGCCGGAGGCGGACTCCGACCTGATCGACAAGACCCTCTCCGAGCAGATGCTCCTGGTCCGCCGGCTGGTGGAGCTGGGCCGGGCGACGCGCGCCGAGTCGGGCGTCAAGACCCGCCAGCCGCTGTCCCGCGCCCTGGTCGCTGCGACGGGCTTCGCGGCCCTGTCGCCGGAGCTCCAGGCCCAGATCACGGAGGAGCTGAACGTCTCGTCGCTCGCCTCCCTGTCGGAGGTCGGCGGTTCGCTCGTCGACACGACGGCCAAGGCGAACTTCCGCGCGCTCGGCAAGCGTTTCGGCAAGGGCGTCCAGGACGTGGCCAAGGCGGTGGCCGCGGCCGACGCGGCGGCGCTCTCCCTGGCCCTCCGCTCCGGCGAGGCGACGCTCCCGGTGAACGGTGAGGACATCACCGTCACCCCGGAGGAGATCATCATCACGGAGACCCCCCGGGAGGGCTGGTCGGTCGCCTCCGACGCGGGCGCGACCGTGGCCCTGGACCTGGAGATCACCCCGGAGCTCCGTCGCGCGGGCCTGGCCCGTGACGCGATCCGCCTGATCCAGGAGGCCCGCAAGAACAGCGGCCTCGACGTGGCGGACCGCATCGCGCTGCGCTGGACCTCCACGTCCCCGGAGACGACGGAGGCCCTGACGGCCCACGCGGACCTGATCGCGGACGAGGTCCTGTCCACGGACTACGCGGAGGGGGCGGCCGACGACACGTTCGGTGCGGCCTTCGAGGACGAGGGCCTGACCCTCACCTTCCGCCTCCGCAAGGCGTAACCCTCCCCGAAGGGCCCGGCACCAACCCTGGTGCCGGGCCCTTCGCGTTACGGGCTGCACCCCGCGGGGCTGCACCCCGCCCGTTGTGGGCATGCGTTCCGCCGGGGCGGAACGGGTGGGCACAACGGAACGGCGCCCCTGCCGGCGCCAGAGGCTCCCGAGCCTGGACCCGCACCCCTCGTGCAGTGCACTGGTGGTGCGGGTCCAGGCGCGGAACGCGGAGGCGCCGCTGAAGGGCGCCGTCCCGTGTGCCCACCCGTCCCGCCCAGCGGGACAATTGCCCACACGGGCAAGGGGCGCAGCCCACAACGGCGGGTACGCCGAAGGGCCGGTTCCTCCAGGGGAACCGGCCCTTCAAGACTGCCGACGGCTACGCGCTCAGCACGCGTGAACCCGCCGCGTCAGTTGTCGTCCTCGTCGATCAGGAAGCCCCGCATCGGCGCCGGCGCCTGCTGCATCGGCTGGGGCGCCTGCGGCCGGACCGGAGCCATCGGCTGGGTCATCGCCGGGGACATCTGCTGCTGGCCGCCGTAGGACGGGGCACCGCCCATGGACGGGGCACCACCCATCGCGCCGTTGCCGCCGTAGGACGGCGCGCTCGCGCCCGCCGAGGCCATCGACGGGGCCGGCGGCAGGGAGGCCGTGGCCGGGGTGCGCGGCGGAGCCAGCGAGTCGTCCGCCTGGGTCTCCAGCTGACGCAGCTGCGACTCCAGGTAGGACTTCAGACGCGTGCGGTACTCGCGCTCGAAGCCGCGCAGGTCCTCGACCTTGCGCTCCAGCGTGGCGCGGGCGGACTCCAGGGAGCCCATCGCGACGCGGTGCTTCTCCTGCGCGTCCCGCTCAAGAGCGTCCGCCTTGGCGCGGGCGTCCCGCTCCAGGCCCTCGGCGCGGGAACGCGCCTCGCCGACGATCTTGTTGGCCTCGGAGCGCGCCTCGGCGATCGCCTGGTCGGCGGTCTGCTGGGCGAGCGAGAGGACACGCGCGGCGCTGTCGCCACCGGGACCCTGCTGCGGCTGCTGCTGCTGCATCGGCGGCTGCATCTGCTGCTGCGGGTGACCCATGGGGCCGCCCTGCATCGGGCCGGGACCCATCGGACCGCCTTGCATGGGACCACCCTGCATCGGGCCGGGGCCCATGGGCCCGCCCTGCATGGGGCCGCCCTGCATGGGGCCGGGGGGAAGCGCGGGGGCACCGGACGGCAGCTGCGGCGGGCCCATCTGCGGCTGCTGCTGTGCCGGCGGACCGGATATGGCGGCGGGCACGGGCGCGCCGGGACCGACGGGACGATCCTGCGGCTCCGGGGGCTTGCGCATGCCCTGCTGCTGGTTCTGCGCGGCGGCACGCGTCGCGGCGGCCAGCTTGGCGCGCAGGTCCTCGTTCTCGCGGAGCAGGCGGGTCAGTTCGGCTTCGACCTCATCGAGGAAGGCATCGACCTCGTCCTCGTCATAGCCTTCTCGAAGGCGGACGGTCGTGAACTGCTTGTTCCGCACGTCCTCGGGGGTCAGCGGCATCTCTTCTTCACCTCTACGTAGTCGTCGGCAGTCGGCAAGACCGTATCGTCCACTTGTCCCTCCACCATCACCTCGCGAAGCTGCTCACGATGGAGATCAGGATGTAGACGATGATCATCAGAACGAAGAAGGACAGGTCGAGTGCCACGCCCCCGAGACGCAGCGGCGGGATGAGTCGCCGCAGAAGCTTGAGCGGTGGATCGGTGACAGTGTAGGTGGCCTCAAGGACGACCACCATCGCCTTACCGGGTTGCCATGAACGGGCGAACTGGAAGACGTAGTCCATGACAAGCCGGACGATCAGGAGGACGAGGAAGCACATCAGCACGATGTAGACCACCTGTAGTGCGACGCCCATCCCGCGTTTCCCTCTCCCCTGGCTTTCGTGCTCTCGCTTGTCCGGCCGCTTCGCGGCCGGTCCGTCCGGTTCTCGTGTTCTCAGCTCTGGTTGAAGAATCCGCCCTCTGCGATCCGGGCCTTGTCCTCCGCCGTGACATCGACGTTAGCAGGCGACAACAGGAACACCTTCTGCGTCACGCGCTCAATGCTGCCATGGAGCCCGAAGACGAGTCCGGCGGCAAAGTCGACAAGTCGCTTCGCGTCCGTGTCGTCCATCTCCGTGAGGTTCATGATCACCGGGGTGCCCTCACGGAAGTGTTCCCCGATGGTACGGGCCTCGTTGTAGGTCCGCGGGTGCAGCGTGGTGATGCGGTACGGCTCCCGCTCGGACACGACCTTGGGCATGATCACCGGTGCGTTCTTCTCCAGGCTCGGACGTTCGGGTGTGATGGATGCCACGGGGGCAATTCGGGCCGGACGTCCGCTTTCGGCGAGTACCGGGACAGAATGGGCGATCGGCTCCCGGGGGGCCGGGGGCTGCACCACTCGCACGGGCTCCTCGCGCTCCACCTGACGCGGGGGGGTGTGGCGCCGGTCGCGCTCGGGCTCCGGCTCCAGCTCGGGTTCGAAGTCGTCGTCGGGGTCGAAGCCCCGGCCGTCGTACCCATCGTCCTCCACGAGGCCGAGGTAGACCGCCATCTTGCGCATCGCGCCGGCCATGCTCTGAGTCCTCCGCTCTGTGGTGGATCGGCCTTGTCACCAAGTGCCGGCGATCCACGGGCCACCCCGCCGTTCTGCGGAATGACCATATTTTCTGCTGTGGTCCGACTTGCTTCGCGACGTTACCCGAGCTTCGGGCGGACACCGAGTACCGCCGTACCGACGCGTACGTGTGTCGCCCCGGCTGCGACGGCCTCCTCGAGGTCCGCACTCATCCCTGCTGACACCATGTTCGCAGCAGGACGGGTCGCGCGCAGGACAGTCGACAAATCCATCAGCCGGTCGAAGGCGGCGCGTTGCCGGCCGGCGTACTCCCCCGCGAGCGGGGCGACGGTCATCAGTCCGTCGAGCCGCAGTCCGGGGGCGGCGGCCACGGCCGCGGCCAACTCCTCGACCCCGTCCGGTGCGACGCCGCCTCGGTCGCCCCGCTCGCCGGACTCGGCGTCGAGCGCGACCTGGAGGAGACAGCCGAGCTCGCGGCCCTCCTTCTCCGCGGCCGCGGAGAGAGCGGAAACGAGCTTCAAGCGGTCGACAGACTGCACCACATCGGCATAACCCACCACAGATCTGACCTTGTTGGTCTGCAACTGGCCCACGAAGTGCCAGGTCAGATCGAGGTCGGCACAGGCCGCCGCCTTCGGGGCGGCGTCCTGGTCCCGGTTCTCGGCGACGTGCCGCACCCCGAGCTCGTGCAGGAGTCTGACGTCGCTCGCGGGGTAGGTCTTGGTGACCACGATCAGGGTCACCTCCTCCCGCGCGCGCCCGGCGGCGGCGCACGCGGCGGCGATGCGCTCCTCCACCTGGGCCAGGTTCGCGGCGAGTTCCGACTTGCGGTCCGTCATGTCTCTTCTCAGTCCAACCAGACATATCCCGCGAGTCGCCCCGTGGTGCGATCCCGGCGGTACGAGTAGTGGTCGCGCGATTCCAGGGTGCAGACCCCGGCGTCCTCGATGTCCCGGACCCCGAGCCGCTCCAACTGGGCGCGCACTCCGGCGGCGACGTCGACGGCGGGGGTGCCCCAGGAGGTCTCCGCGTACGCGGCCGGTTCGACGGCCGCGACCTCGGCGCGCATCGTCTCCGGCACCTCGTAGCACCGGCCGCAGACGGCGGGTCCGGTGCGGGCGACGATCCGGGCGGGGTCGGCGCCGAGCTTCGCCATCGCCTCGACGGCGGCGGGGACGACTCCGGCGACCATGCCGGGCCGCCCGGCGTGGGCGGCGGCCGCGACGCCGGCGACCGGGTCGGCGAGGAGGACGGGGACGCAGTCCGCGGTGAGGACGGCGAGGCCGAGTCCGGGCCGGGCGGTGACGATCGCGTCGACGGACGGGATCTCCCCGTCCCCCCACGGGCCGTCGACCTCGGCGACCCCGGCGCCGTGGACCTGGTTCATCCAGACCACCCGTGCCGGGTCGAGCCCGAGGGCCCCGGCGGCCGCCGCCCGGTTGGCGAGGACGGCCCCGGGGTCGTCCCCGACCGCTCCGCCGAGGTTGAGCTCCTCGTACGGAACGGCGCTCACCCCGCCCCACCGGTCGGTGAAGGCGAAGTGGGCGCCGTTCGCGTCGAAGCGCTGTCCTATCACTTCAGGAAGTCCGGGACGTCCAGCTCCTCGGCCTGGCTGTCCGCGTACGGACGGGCCGGGGGGACGACCGGCGGGGCGGGCGTCAGCGGGGTCTCGTTGACGACCGGGGCGGGCTCGACCGGGATCGACACCGGCTCCTCGCGCGGGGCGACCGTGCCGAGGCCGCCCAGCGGGCGGGACGTCTCGGTGACGCGGGGCGCCGGGGCCGGCTCCTCGCGCTTGGCCGAGACCGAGCCGATGATGTTGTCCCGGCGGGCCGGCGGCTGACCGCCGTCGAAGCCGGCCGCGATGACGGTGACCCGGACCTCGTCGCCGAGGGCGTCGTCGATGACGGCGCCGAAGATGATGTTGGCCTCGGGGTGGGCCGCCTCGCTGACCAGCTGCGCGGCCTCGTTGATCTCGAAGAGACCGAGGTCGCTGCCGCCGGAGATGGAGAGCAGCACGCCGCGGGCGCCGTCGATGGAGGCCTCCAGGAGCGGCGAGGAGATCGCCATCTCGGCCGCCGCCACCGCGCGGTCGTCGCCGCGGGCGGAGCCGATGCCCATGAGCGCCGAACCGGCCTCGGACATGACCGACTTGACGTCGGCGAAGTCGAGGTTGATCAGACCCGGGGTGGTGATGAGGTCGGTGATGCCCTGGACACCGCTCAGGAGGACCTGGTCGGCCGACTTGAAGGCGTCGAGCACGGAGACCTGGCGGTCCGAGATCGACAGCAGCCGGTCGTTCGGGATGACGATGAGGGTGTCGACCTCTTCGCGGAGCTCGGCGATGCCGTCCTCCGCCTGGTTGGCGCGACGGCGGCCCTCGAAGGTGAACGGCCGGGTGACCACACCGATCGTCAGGGCGCCGAGCGAGCGCGCGATGTTGGCGACGACGGGCGCGCCGCCGGTGCCGGTGCCGCCGCCTTCGCCGGCGGTGACGAAGACCATGTCGGCCCCCTTGAGGACCTCCTCGATCTCCTCACGGTGGTCCTCTGCCGCCTTGCGACCGACGGCCGGGTTGGCCCCGGCCCCGAGGCCGCGGGTGAGTTCACGGCCGACGTCGAGCTTGACGTCGGCGTCGCTCATCAACAGCGCTTGCGCGTCGGTGTTGATCGCGATGAACTCGACGCCCTTGAGACCGACCTCGATCATTCGGTTGATGGCATTGACACCACCGCCGCCGACACCGATGACCTTGATGACTGCGAGGTAGTTCTGCGGTGCTGCCACGTCGAAGGCCTCTCGCCTCGAGTTACGTGTCGTCGCTGCGCGGTTGGTCGCGCCGCTCCGACGGATGCCGATTGGGACGGTCCGAAACGCCGACCCAAACCCTAACGTTGAAGTTTAGGGTTACCAGTGTCTCTGTTCGCTGGACTCTTCCGAACAGGACACTAAGTCGACAAGTGGCGCACGTTCAACGAACACGCCGAACCTCCCGTTTTTCTTTTCACCCTATGTGATCACCCGTAGCGCTGGCCAACCAGGGTGCTGGCCAGCGGAGATGCCCGTCAACTTCCGGACGAGGCGGGGGCCGTGGGGGCACTTACGTCGAAGTGCCCCGCTTTGGGAGTGGCCTTCATGAGGGCGGTCAGCACCCGGGCCTTGACCGGGCCGTGCTCACCACTGCCCCAGAAGACCGTTCGGCCCCTGGTCAGCTCCAGAGTGACGGAGTCGTACGAGGTGACGCGCACGACACGAGTGTCCCGGGCGATTTCCGCCGGGAGTTCACCCCGGACGCGCACCGCCTCCTGGAGCAGCCGGTCCGCGTCGAAGCGGCGGAGGCTCGGTGAGGAGGCGCTGTCGAGGGCGAGCAGGGGGACGCCGCGGGGCGCGGTGTCGACGGTGGCGAACCGCAGTCCCGTCGAGTCCACTTCAGTGAATTTTCCACCCTTTTCGACAAGGAGAACGGGCTTCCGTTCCGTCACTTTCAGCCCGATTCCGTGCGGCCATGACCGCACGACGTCGATCGACTCGATCCGCGGGAGCCCCCGCCGGAGCCGGGCCTCGATCGCGTCGGTGTCGACGGTGACGAGCGGGGCGCCCATCGGGACGGCCGCGACCGCCTCGACCTCGGCCGGTGTCAGGACCCGGGTGCCGGAAGTCTTCACACGTTCCACACGGAACCAGGTCGATCCGTAGAGCGCCCAGACCCCGCCGGCGACGAGCGCGACGAGGCCGAGCACCACGAGGAGGAGCCGGGGGGCGGGCACCCGGAACCGGGGGTTCCGGGTGCCGGTGCCGGACGACCGCTCCGACGACCCCTTCGGCTTTCTGGCACCGCTCTTCTCCGCGGTCGTCGGTCCGGCTGCCACCTGGCGTCTCCCTAGTCCCCCGCTACGCCTGCCGGCGGGCGGCGATGGCCTCGTACACCATGCCGACGAGCAGGTCGTCGGCGTCCCGGCGGCCGAACTCGGCGGCGGCACGGGACATCTCGTACAACCGGTGCGGATCGGCCAGTACGGGCAGGACGTTGCCCTGCACCCACTGCGGCGTCAGCTCCGCGTCGTCGACGAGGAGTCCACCGCCGGCCTTGACCACCGGCTGGGCGTTGAGCCGCTGTTCGCCGTTGCCGATGGGCAGCGGGACGTACGCGGCGGGCAGCCCGACGGCGGAGAGCTCGGCGACGGTCATCGCGCCCGCGCGGCAGAGCATCATGTCGGCCGCGGCGTACGCGAGATCCATCCGGTCCACGTACGGTACCGGCACGTACGGCGGCATACCGGGCATGTTGTCGACCCGCGGCATCTCGTTCTTCGGGCCGACCGCGTGCAGGATCTGGATGCCGGAGCGCTGGAGCACCGGGGCGATCTGCTGGATCACCTCGTTGAGCCGCCGGGCGCCCTGCGAGCCGCCGGAGACGAGCAGCGTGGGCAGGTTCGGGTCCAGGCCGAAGGCGGCGCGCGCCTCGGGCCGTACGCGCGCCCGGTCGAGGGTCGCGATGGTGTGCCGCAGCGGGATGCCGATGTAACGGGCGTTGCGGAGCTTGCTGTCCGGGGTGGCGACGGCGACCCCGGCCGCGTACCGCGAACCGATCTTGTTGGCCAGGCCGGGCCGGGCGTTGGCCTCGTGGACCACGATGGGCACCCCGAGGCGCTTGGCCGCCAGATAGCCCGGCAGGGCCACGTAGCCGCCGAAGCCGACCACGCAGTCCGCCTTGGTGCGCTCCAGGACCTGCTCGGCCGCCTTGATCGTGCCGCGCAGCCGCCCGGGGACGGTGATCAGCTCGGGGGTGGGCTTGCGGGGCAGCGGTACGGCGGGGATGAGCGCCAACTCGTAGCCCCGCTCGGGCACGAGCCGGGTCTCCAGACCCTTCTCCGTGCCGAGCGCCGTGATCCCCACGCTGGGGTCCTGCCTGCGCAGGGCGTCCGCGAGGGCGAGCGCGGGCTCGATGTGGCCGGCGGTCCCCCCACCGGCGAGTACGACATGCACCGAAATTCACCGCTCTCCGGACGGGCGCTTCTTGACGCGCCGTCGCATCGACTTCCATCTCTTCCCGACCCGCTTGCCCCAGCCGGGGCGGCGCATGGCCAGGGCCGCTTTCGCGGCGGGTTCCTGTCGCGCGAAGGCGATGAGGAGCCCGACGGCGAACATGGTCGGCAGCAGGGCCGACCCTCCGTAGGAGAACAGCGGGAGCGGGACACCGGCGATCGGCAGCAGGCCGAGCACCGCACCGATGTTGATCACGGCCTGAGCCGTGATCCAGGTGGTCACACCTCCCGCGGCGAACCTCACGAAGGGGTCCTCCGTGCCTCCGGCCACGCGGATACCCGCATAGCCTAGAGCCGCGAACAGGGCGAGTACCGACAGCGTCCCCGCGAGACCCAGTTCCTCACCGGTGACCGCGAAGATGAAGTCGGTGTGCGCTTCAGGCAGTTGGCCCCATTTCTCGACGCTCGCACCGAGTCCGGAACCGAACCATCCGCCCGAGGCCAGAGCATAGATTCCGTGCGCGGCCTGCAGGCAGGGGGCTCCCTCGCCACCGGGATCGGTCGCGCCGATGCAGTCGAAGCGCTTCATCCGGTTCGAACTCGTCTTGATGAGCAGCACACCGATCGCACCGGCCACCGCGAGCACGCCGACGAAGAGCCGGGTGGGCGCTCCGGCCGTCCAGAGCAGGCCGAAGAGGATGGCCGCGAGGATGATCGAGGTG
The DNA here is from genome assembly GCF_014648895.1 of Streptomyces tanashiensis. GTDB lineage: Bacteria > Actinomycetota > Actinomycetes > Streptomycetales > Streptomycetaceae > Streptomyces > Streptomyces tanashiensis. The sequence continues at coordinate 787,642 of NZ_BMRZ01000003.1, read as the reverse complement.
CCCATGTCGCCGCCGAGCATGATCAGTCCGAGGAGCATGAACGCTCCGGGGACCAGCGGCACCAGCATGTGCTTCCACTGGGTCAGAAGCCGCATGTCCTGCTTGCGGGCGAGCAGATCGGCCCCCCACAGGATCAGCCCCAGCTTGCCGAACTCGCTGGGCTGGAGCTGGAAGGGGCCGCCGAGCGAGATCCAGTTCTGGTTGCCGTTGACCGCGTGCCCTATCCCGGGGATCTGCACGAGGACCATCAGGAAGACCGCGCCGGCCAGGATCGGGTAGGCGAGCGCCCGGTGCAGCTTGACCGGCATCCGTGAGGCGACCAGGAGCAGTCCGGTGCCCAGGAGCGCGGCGAAGAACTGCTTCCGGAAGAAGTAGGAGGGCACCAGGTCGTAGCGGAGCGCCGTGATCATCGAGGCGGAGTAGACCATCACCAGGCCGAGCGTGGTGATGAGCAGGCCCGCGCCGATGATCACGTAGTACGCCGTGAGGGGCCGGTCCCAGGCCTTGCGGACCCGCTCGTACAGCCCCCGTACGCCTCCGCCGCGCCCACGCCGCGGGGTCGCGGAGGCCCGCCCTCCGCCGCGTACGGCGGAAGGCCGGCGCGTCCCGGCGATCTTGCTCGGCATGGTCGCTGTCCCCTCCAGTCGTGCCCGGTCCGGCCGGACCCTCCCGCTGGTCGGGTCAGGCGTCCCCGGTGGCGGCGAGGGCGCGGACGGCGTCCGCGAAGGCCTCGCCCCGCTTGTTGTAGTTGGTGAACATGTCCATCGAGGCGCAGGCCGGGGCGAGCAGGACCGTGTCCCCCGGGCGGGCGAGCCGGGCCGCCTCGCGGACCGCCTCGGACATCGCCCCAGTGTCGGTCCGGTCGAGGTCCACCACCGGGACCTCCGGGGCGTGTCGCGCCAGGGCTTCGCGGATCAGGGCGCGGTCGGCGCCGATCAGGACGGCTCCGCGCAGGTGCTTCGCCGACCGCTGGACGAGCTCGTCGAAGGTCGCGCCCTTGGCGAGGCCGCCGGCGATCCAGACGATCGGGTCGTAGGCGGCCAACGAGGCTTCCGCGGCGTGGGTGTTGGTGGCCTTGGAGTCGTCGACGTACGTGACCCCCTGGACCTCCTCGACCAGTTCGATGCGGTGCGGGTCGGGCCGGAAGGCCTTGAGGCCGTCCCGTACGGCCTTCGCCTCGACGCCGAAGGCCCGCGCGAGGGCGGCGGCGGCGAGGGCGTTGGCGATGTTGTGCGGGGCCGGGGGCTGGACGTCGGCGACCTCGGCCAGCTCCTGGGCGTTCTTCTGCCGGTTCTCGACGAAGGCCCGGTCGACGAGGATGCCCTCGACGACGCCGAGCTGGGAGGGGCCGGGGGTGCCGAGGGTGAAGCCGATGGCGCGGCAGCCCTCCTCGACGTCGGCCTCGCGCACCAGGTCCTCGGTCACCTTGTCGGCCACGTTGTAGACGCAGGCGACCTGGTTGCCCTCGTAGATGCGGCCCTTGTCGGCGGCGTACGCCTCCATGGAGCCGTGCCAGTCGAGGTGGTCGGGCGCCAGGTTGAGCACGGCGGCCGAGTGGGCGCGGACGGACGGCGCCCAGTGCAGCTGGTAGCTGGAGAGCTCGACGGCGAGCACGTCGTACTCCTCCTCGCCGAGGACGGCGTCGAGGAGCGAGACGCCGATGTTCCCGACGGCGGCGGTCCGCAGACCGGCCGCCTCCAGGATCGAGGCGAGCATCCGCACGGTCGTGGTCTTGCCGTTGGTGCCGGTGACCGCGAGCCACGGGGCCGCCCCGGGCCCGCGCAGCCGCCAGGCCAGCTCGACGTCGCCCCAGACCTCCACGCCCGCCTCGGCGGCGGCCGCGAAGAGGGGCTTGTCGGGCCGCCAGCCGGGGGTGGTGACGATCAGCTCGGTGCCGGTCGGCAGCGTCGCCCCGTCGCCGAGGCGGACGGTGATGCCCTCCGCCTCCAGCTCGGCGGCCTGCGCCCGGGAACGCTCGTCGTCGCCGTCGTTGACGACGGTCACGAGCGCGCCGCGGGCGTGCAGGGCGCGGGCGGCCGGGATGCCGGAGACCCCGAGTCCCGCGACGGTGACCTTCTTGCCGTTCCAGTCGAGCTGTTCTGTCACTTTTCCGATGCCCATCCCGCGTAGAAGAGGCCCAGGCCCACGATCACGCACATGCCCTGGATGATCCAGAACCGGACGACGACCAGGACCTCGGACCACCCCTTGAGTTCGAAGTGGTGCTGGAGGGGGGCCATCCGGAAGACGCGCTTGCCGGTCATCTTGAACGAGCCGACCTGGATGACCACGGACATCGTGATCAGCACGAACAGGCCGCCGAGCAGGGCCAGCAGGAGCTCCGTACGGGAGCAGATGGCGAGACCGGCGAGGGCGCCGCCGAGGGCGAGCGAGCCGGTGTCACCCATGAAGATCTTGGCGGGCGAGGTGTTCCACCAGAGGAAGCCGAAACAGGCGCCCATCAGCGCGGAGGCGACGACCGCGAGGTCGAGCGGATCGCGGACCTCGAAACAGGCGTTGGGGTTGGTCAGCGTCACCGCGTTGGCACAGGACTCCTGGAACTGCCAGAGCCCGATGAAGGTGTAGGCGCCGAAGACCATCACCGAGGCGCCGGTGGCCAGACCGTCCAGACCGTCCGTCAGGTTCACGCCGTTGGACATGGCCAGGATCATGAAGAGCGCCCAGACCACGAAGAGCACCGGGCCGATCGCCCAGCCGAAGTCCGTGATGAAGGAGAGCTTCGTGGAGGCGGGGGTGAGCCCCCGCAGGTCCGCGAACTGCAGCGAGAGCACGGCGAAGGCGATGCCGACGATCAGCTGGCCGGCCATCTTCGCCTTGGCCCGCAGGCCGAGCGAGCGCTGCTTGACGATCTTGATGTAGTCGTCGAGGAAGCCCACCAGGCCCATGCCGGCCATGAGGAACAGCACCAGGACGCCCGAGTACGTCGGGTCCTCACCGGTGATGACCTTGGCCAGCGCGTACGCGATGAGCGTGGCCAGGATGAAGGAGATGCCGCCCATGGTGGGCGTGCCCTTCTTCCCGGCGTGACCGCGCGGGCCGTCGTCCCGGATGAACTGCCCGTACCCCTTGCGGGCAAGGAGCTTGATCAGCAGCGGCGTGCCGATCAGGGTCAGGAAGAGCCCGATGGCCCCCGCGAAGAGGATCTGCCTCATCGGCCGGTGACCTCGCCCTCGGTGTCGAGGAGCGCCAGCGCGACCTTTTCGAGACCGACCGACCTGGAAGCCTTCACAAGGACGACATCCCCCGGGCGCAGCTCACTGCGCAACAGGTCGACAGCCGCCTGCGCGTCGGACACGTGCACCGACTCCTCACCCCACGAACCCTCGTTATATGCGCCCAGTTGCAGCCAGGACGCTTCCCTGTCCCCGACCGCCACGAGCTTGCTGACGTTGAGCCGGACGGCGAGCCGTCCGACCGCGTCGTGCTCGACGAGCGATGCGTCACCGAGCTCGGCCATCTTGCCGAGCACCGCCCACGTACGAGCCCCTCGGGCCTGTGCGGCCCTGCCCATGGCCGCGAGCGCGCGCAGGGCGGCTCGCATGGACTCGGGGTTCGCGTTGTAGGCGTCGTTGACGATCGTCACGCCGTCCGGACGCTCGGTGACCTCCATGCGCCAGCGCGACAGGGTGCCCGCCTCGGAGAGCGCGGTGGCGATCTCTTCGACAGGCATGCCCAGCTCGTGCGCGACGGCGGCCGCTGCGAGCGCGTTCGACACGTGGTGCTCACCGTACAGGCGCAAGGTCACGTCACTGCACCCGGTGGGTGTGTGAAGACGGAAAGAAGGCTGTCCGTTCTCTGTGAGGTGGACGTTCTCGGCCCGTACGGCCGCTTCGTCCGCTTCGCCGAACAGGGTCACGCGGGCCTTGGTGCGGCTCGCCATCGCGCGGACGAGCGGGTCGTCGGCGTTGAGGACCGCGATTCCGCCCTCCTCGGCGGACGGCAGGGCCTCGACGAGCTCGCCCTTCGCCTGGGCGATCTGCTCCCGGCCGCCGAACTCGCCGATGTGGGCGGTGCCCACGTTGAGGACGAGGCCGATACGGGGCGGGGTGAGGCCGGTGAGGTAGCGGATGTGCCCGATGCCGCGGGCGCCCATCTCCAGGACCAGGTGCCGGGTCTCGTCGCTCGCGCGGAGCGCCGTGAGCGGCAGGCCGATCTCGTTGTTGAGCGAGCCGGGCGTCCACACGGTGGGCGCGTGCTTGTCGAGGACCTGGGCGATCAGGTCCTTGGTGGAGGTCTTGCCGGCCGATCCGGTGAGGGCGACGACGTCGGTGCCGAGCCGTTCCACGACCGCGCGGGCGAGGGCCCCCAGCGCGCTCTGGACGTCGTCCACGACGAGGGCGGGGACGCCGACGGGGCGGGCGGCGAGCACGGCCACCGCTCCCGCCGCGACGGCGCGCTCCGCGTAGTCGTGGCCGTCGACGTGCTCACCGGCGAAGGCCGCGAAGAGGCTGCCGGCCCGCACCTCGCGGGAGTCGATGACGACGGGCCCGGTGACCCGGGCGGCCGGATCCGGTATGTCGTGCGCCTGCCCGCCGACGATTTCGGCGATCTCGGCGAGGGAGAGGGCGATCACTGCTTCATCCCTGACTGTTCTCGTGGCTGGCTTCGGCGCCTGCGTCCGCCGGGGCGGTCGGGGCGTTCTGTTCGAGGATCGCCGCGCGCAGGACCTCACGGTCGTCGAAGGGGCGTACGACCCCGGCGATCTCCTGGCCCTGCTCGTGGCCCTTGCCGGCGACCAGGACGGTGTCGCCGGGCCGCGCGCGGGAGACGGCGGCGGCGATCGCGGCGGCCCGGTCGGGTTCGACCAGGACGTCGCCCCGCTCCCCCGCCGGCACCGCGGCGGCGCCGGCGAGCATCGCGCTGAGGATCACCAGGGGGTCCTCGGAGCGGGGGTTGTCGGAGGTCAGCACGGCGGTGTCGGCGAGCCGCGCGGCGGCGGCGCCCATCGGGCCGCGCTTGGTGGTGTCCCGGTCGCCGCCGCAGCCGATGACGACGTGCAGCCGGCCCTCCGTGACCTCGCGCAGGGAGCGCAGGACCGATTCGACGGCGTCCGTCTTGTGCGCGTAGTCGACGACCGCGAGGTACGGCTGGCCGGCGTCGACCCGCTCCAGGCGGCCCGGGACGCCGGGGACGGCGGCGACGCCCTCGGCGGCGGCCTTCGGGTCCAGGCCGGCGGCGGCGAGGGTGGCGATCGCGGCGAGGGTGTTCGCGACGTTGAACGGGCCGGGCAGCGGGGCGGTGGCGGGGATCCGCTCGCCCTCGGGGCCGACGGCGGTGAACGTCGAGTCGTGGGAGCCGAGGACGAGGTCCTCGGCGCGCCAGTCGGCCTCGGCGCGGCCTTCGGCGGAGAAGGTGACGACCGGGACGGTCGCCTCCGCGGCGAGCCTGCGGCCGTACGCGTCGTCGAGGTTCACCACGCCCAGGCGGCTGCGCTCGGGCGTGAAGAGCCCGGCCTTGGCCCGGAAGTAGTCCTCCATGTCGGAGTGGAACTCCATGTGCTCCGGGCTGAGGTTGTTGAAGACGGCGACGTCGAAGACGCAGCCGTCGACCCGGCCGAGCACGAGGGCGTGGCTGGAGACCTCCATGGCGACGGCCTCGACGCCCCGCTCGCGCATGACGGCGAAGAGCGCCTGGAGGTCGGTGGCCTCGGGGGTGGTCCGCTCGGACTTGATCCGCTCGTCGCCGATCCGCATCTCCACGGTGCCGACGAGGCCGGTCCGGCGCCCGGAGCCGCGCAGGCCCCCCTCCACGAGGTACGCCGTCGTGGTCTTGCCGGAGGTGCCGGTGATGCCGATCTGGAGGAGGTCCTCGCCGGGGCGCCCGTAGATCGCGGCGGCGAGTTCGCCCATCCGGCCGCGCGGGTTCTCCACGACGAGGACCGGGAGGCCGGTCGCGGCGGCGCGCTCGGCGCCCGCCGGGTCGGTGAGGATCGCGGCGGCGCCGAGTCCGGCGGCCTGGGCGACGAAGTCGGCGCCGTGGGTGCGGGCGCCGGGCAGGGCCGCGTACAGGTCACCGGGGCGCACGGCCCGCGAGTCGTGCGTGATGCCCGAGATCTCGGCGGTCCCGGGGGCGTCGGCTCCGAGCTGCGCGGCCAGGTCGCCCAGGGGTGTCGGGCGGGCCTGTTCCGGCCGGGGTGGGGCGTTTCGGTACTGATCAGCGTGTGGCACGGCGGTGAGCGTACCGGGCGCACCCTGTGCGGGGCCAAAAGAGCCCGGGGCCTCGCCGGAGTTCGATTTCCGGTTCCCGGAATGGGGGGTGATCGTTGTCACTGGTGCTCCCGGAGTGTCACGGGGTGGGTTCGAAGGTGACCGGCAGTCGGGCGGGGTCGCTCCCGGTGGGGGCGACGTGGAGGGTCTTGAGCGCGAACTCCATGACCTTCTTGTAGATGGGTCCGCAGATCTGGCCGCCGAAGTAGCTGCCCTTGGTGGGGTTCTGGATGGCGCAGTAGACGGTGATCTGCGGGTCGTCGGCGGGGGCGAAGCCGGCGAAGGAGGCGGTGTAGCCCTTGTACCGGCCGAGCTCGGGGTCGACGCGGTTGGCGGTGCCGGTCTTGCCGGCGACCCGGTAGCCGGGGATGGCGGCCTTGTTGCCGGTGCCCTCCCGGTCCTTGACGACGGACTCCAGCATCCGCGCGAGGGTCTTGGCGGTCTTCTCGCTGATCACCCGGGACTCCTGGGGCGCGGGGGTCGCGGCGAAGCGCCCGTCGGGCCCCTTGGTGCCGCGCACGAGGGTCGGCTCGATCCGTACGCCTCCGTTGGCGATGGTCGAGTACACGGAGGCGGCCTGCATGGCGCTGACGGAGAGGCCCTGGCCGAAGGGGATCGTGTACTGCTGCGAGGTGGACCAGTCCTGGGGCTTGGCGAGGATGCCGGGCGTCTCCCCCGGGAAGTTCAGGCCGGTCGGGCTGCCGATGCCGAACTTGCGCAGGTAGGAGTGGAGGACCCGGTTGGCCTCGGCCTGGGTGGCGCCGAGCTGCCCGGTGGCGAGGATCGTGCCGATGTTGCTGGACTTGGCGAGGACGCCGTTGAGGGTCAGGTACCAGGTGATGTGGTCGATGTCGTCCTGGAAGAGCCGGTCGCCGCGGTGGAGCCGGTTCGGGACGGTGACGTGGGTGTCGGGGGCCGCCTTGCCCTCCTCCAGGACGGCGGCCATGGACATGACCTTGCTGGTGGAGCCGGGCTCGTAGGCGTCCTGGAGGGCGGCGTTGCCCATGGCGGCGGCGTTGGCGGCGGAGAGGTCGTTGGGGTCGAAGCCGGGGGCGTTGGCCATGGCGAGGACCTCGCCGGTCCTCGTGTTCTGCACGACGACGTAGCCGCGGTCGGCCTTGGACTTCTTCACCTGCTCGGTGATGGCCTGCTGGGCGGCCCACTGGATGTCCCGGTCGATGGTCAGCTCGATGTCGGAGCCGGGGACGGCGGGGGTGCCCTGGGAGCCCGCGGTGGGCACCTGGCGGCCGCCGGACTGGGTGAAACGGATCTTGCCGTCCTTGCCGGCCAGCTCCGCGTCGAGCATGGACTCCACGCCGCCGGCACCGCGGCCCTCGGCGTTGACGTATCCCAGTATCCCGGCGGCGAGCTCGCCGTTCGGGTACACGCGCTTGGTGCTGGGCTCGCTGAGGATGCCGCCGAGGAGGTTGGTCCCGTTGCCGCCGACGGCCTGCGCCTTCTGCCCGTAGACCTTCTTGAGGTCCCTGATCTGGTTCCAGACCTGCGGGGTCTGCTTGCGGGCGAGCAGGGTGTAGCGGGACTTGGGGGTGCGGAGCTTCTTCGCGAGCTCGGCGGGCTCCTTGCCGAGGATCGGGGCGAGGAGCGCGGCCGCCTGCTCGGGGGCGTCGGCGATCTTCGACTCCTCGCGGGTGAAGAGCTTGGGGTCGGCGGTGATGTCGTACGCGTCGACGCTGGCGGCGAGCGCGATGCCGTTGCGGTCGGTGATCTCGCCCCGCTCGGCGGAGAGCGTGTACTCCTGGAAGCGGTACTTGTCGGCCTTGGCGGCGTACGCGCCGGCATCGACGGCCTGGACCTGGAGCAGCCGGACCACGAAGACCAGCATGACCAGGGTCAGGCCGAGGGAGATCAGGCGCAGCCGGGGCCGGGGGCTGCCGAGCCGGATGGTGCGGGGCTGCCGGGCAGGGGGCCGGGGCGCGGTCCGCCTCGCGGCCGGGCGCGGGGCGGGGCGGGCCGTGCGGGCACCGGGCGTGCGGGCTCCGGCGGAGGCGGGCCGGGGGCGTGCGGGCCGGGCGGGTCCGGGGACGCTGCGGCGCGGGGGCTCCTTGGGGGGCACTGCTCGGTCACCTGCCGGAGGTCTGTGTGAAGTCCAGGACGTCTGGTCCCGGCGCTGTCCGTTCCTGGTCGATGCCGGCGAGGCCCGGACCGGTGGGCCCCCCGCCGGTGGGGAAGGTGCTGGTGGGACTCGTGCCGGTGTTCGCCGGTGCTCCGCCCCGGCCGGCCGGACTGTCGAGCACGCTGGTGCGGGTGGCGGGTGTGGTGGCGGACGGCGGCGGTGGCTTCGGGGTGGGCTTCGGCCTGGGCTTCGGGGGCGGGGGCGGCGCCACCGCGACCGAGGGTTCGCCGAGCACCTTGCCGTCCGGGCCGAGGAATGCGGGGCTGCCGCCCGGGACCATGCCCAGCTCACGGGCCCGCCGCTCCAGGGCGTCGGGGGCCGCGTAGTCGTCGACGTCCCGCTGGAGGGCCTGCTCCTCGTCGGTGAGCTCGGTGGTCCTGTCCTTGAGCTCGTTCAGCTGGAAGGACCCCTGGTTGAGGGCCGAGTTCAGCAGGAGCAGCGTGATCAGCCCGCCGCCGAGCAGCACGAAGACGAGCAGGACGAAGGGGGTGCGGGCGGCCGAGCTGGGCCCCGACGGCATGAGCCGTCCGAGCCGCGCGGCCCGCCCTTTGAGGGGCCCCTTCGCCGTGCTCACCGGACGTCTTTCCGGATGCGCTCGACACCGCGGAGCCGGGCGGGGGCGGCGCGCCGGTTCTCGGCGACCTCCTCCTCCGTGGGCAGCTCGGCGCCCCGGGTGAGCAGCTTCAGCCGGGGCTGGTACTTCTCGGGGACGACGGGAAGACCGGGCGGGGCGGTGGTCGCCGCGCCGGCCGCGAAGACGCCCTTGACGATCCGGTCCTCCAGGGACTGGTACGAGAGGACGACGACCCGGCCGCCGACGGCGAGGGCCTTCACGGCCGCCGGGATGGCCTTCTCGACGCTGTCGAGCTCGCGGTTGACCTCGATGCGCAGGGCCTGGAAGGTGCGCTTGGCCGGGTTGCCGCCGGTGCGCTTGGCGGCCTGCGGCAGGGCGTCGCGGATGAGCTCGACGAGCCGGGCGCTGTTGGTGAAGGGCTCCTTGTCGCGCTCGCGCACGATCGCGGAGACGATCCGCTTGGCCTGCTTCTCCTCGCCGTACGCGCGCAGGATCCGGACCAGCTCGCCCGGGGGGTAGGTGTTGAGGACCTCGGCCGCGCTGATGCCGGTCGTCTGGTCCATGCGCATGTCGAGCGGGGCGTCCTGGGCGTAGGCGAAGCCGCGGTCGGCCTCGTCCAGCTGCATGGAGGAGACGCCCAGGTCGAAGAGGACGCCGTCCACCTCGGGGATGCCGAGCCGGTCGAGGACCTCGGGCAGCTCGTCGTACACGGCGTGGACGAGGGTGGCCCGCTCCCCGAACGGGGCGAGCCGCTCGCCGGAGAGCCGGAGGGCCTCCTTGTCCCGGTCGAGGGCGACGAGCCGCGCCTCGGGGAACCGCTCGAGCAGGGCCTCGCTGTGGCCGCCGAGGCCCAGGGTGCAGTCGACGACGACCGCGCCGGGGCGCTGCAGTGCGGGGGCCAACATGTCCAGGCACCGCTGGAGCATCACCGGGACGTGTCGGTCGTTGCTCAATGCGCCCTCTCAGATCCGGCGCGGAGGCACGTACCGCGGGATGAGGCCGAGCCGGAGGTACCGCCGCACACACGGGGGAGAAACCGCGGGAAATCGCTCGTTGTCTCCGTGAACTCCGCGTCACTTTAGTCCACGGGACCCGCCGGTCAATCAACCGACTGGCGTGCCGCGTGACCCGGAGAGCGTCATCTGTGGTTTAGCTCACAACAAGACTCATTGATGTTCTTTGTCCCTCCTCACAGCGGGCCGGAAGGGGACGTGACCATTACCGTCGGAACCATGTCGACCTCCGCGCACCCCTCTGCCGACGCCATACGCACCGGCGCCACGGTCACCGACCGTCTCGTCGAGGCCAACGCACGCTATGCCGCCGATTTCGCCGACCCGGGGATGGACGCGCGGCCCGTGCTGCGCGTCGCCGTCGTCGCCTGCATGGACGCCCGCCTGGACCTACACGCGGCCCTCGGCCTCGAACTCGGCGACTGCCACACCATCCGCAACGCGGGCGGCGTGGTCACCGACGACGTGATCCGGTCGCTCACCATCAGCCAGCGTGCCCTCGGCACCCGCAGCGTGATGCTCGTGCACCACACGAACTGCGGCCTCGAGTCCCTGACCGAGGACTTCCGGCACGAGCTGGAGGACGAGGTCGGCCAGCGCCCGGCCTGGGCGGTCGAGGCCTTCCGCGACGTCGACCAGGACGTCCGGCAGTCGATGCAGCGGGTGCGGACCTCCCCCTTCCTGCTGCACTCCGACGACGTCCGGGGCTTCGTCTTCGACGTCACGACGGGTCTGCTGCGCGAGATCGACCCGGCGTAACCCGTCAAACCCAGGCATTTCCCCCGCACTTGTCCGCATGCAAGTGACACGGCCCCGCCACGGCAACAAGAATGCCCGGACGACAGTTCCGAAAGGCCGAGGAGGGCCGGGGTGACGACCTATGACGATCGAGCGAGCCTCGCTGATCTGACCACCACTGTGGAGCGCGTCCGCAGATCGGTGGAGAGTGTGATCGAGGGCAAGCCCGAGGTCGTACGGCTTTCGCTGACCGTGCTGCTCGCCGAGGGGCACCTCCTCATCGAGGATGTCCCCGGCGTCGGCAAGACCATGCTGGCCAAGACACTGGCCCGGTCCATCGACTGCTCGGTGCGCCGGATCCAGTTCACCCCCGACCTGCTGCCCTCGGACGTCACCGGCGTGTCGATCTTCGACCAGCAGCGCCGGGACTTCGAGTTCAAGCCGGGCGCGATCTTCGCCCAGATCGTGATCGGCGACGAGATCAACCGCGCCTCGCCGAAGACCCAGTCCGCGCTCCTGGAGTCCATGGAGGAGCGCCAGGTCACGGTCGACGGCCAGACGTACGAGCTGCCCAGCCCGTTCATGGTCGTCGCCACCCAGAACCCGGTCGAGATGGAGGGCACCTACCCGCTGCCCGAGGCCCAGCGCGACCGGTTCATGGCCCGCGTCTCCATCGGCTACCCGAGCGCCGAGGCCGAGCTCCAGATGCTCGACGTGCACGGCTCGGTCTCCCCGCTGGACGACCTTCAGCCGGTCGCCCACGCCCACGACATCCTCAAGCTGATCGACGCGGTGCGCGGGGTGCACGTCGCCGATGCCGTGCGCCGGTACGCGGTCGACATCGTCGCCGCCACCCGCACCCACCCCGACCTGCGGCTCGGCGCCTCCCCCCGGGCCACGCTCCACCTGCTGCGGGCCGCCAAGGCCTCCGCGGCGCTCAGCGGCCGCGAGTACGTCCTGCCCGACGACCTCCAGGCCCTCGCCGCGCCCGTCCTCGCCCACCGGCTGCTGCCGACGGCGCAGGCGCAGCTGAACCGCCGCACCGCCGAGCAGGTCGTCCAGGACATCCTGCAGCGCACCCCCGTCCCGGCCGCGGCCCCGCCCGCCGGACCGCTCTACGGCCAGCAGCAGCCCGGCGCCCGGCGGCTGTGATGAGTGGCGCCGCCGTGCCGGACGGCCAGCGGGGCGACGAGGACGACCGGGGCGGACTGCGCGCCGCCCTCGGCGGTCTCACCACCCGCGGCCGCTCCTTCCTCGCCGCCGGGGTGGCCGCCGCCGCCTGCGCGTACGTCCTCGGCCAGGCCGATCTGCTGCGCGTCGGGCTGCTGCTCGCCGCCCTCCCGCTGATCTGCGTGCTCGTGCTGCACCGCACCCGCTACCGGGTCGCCGCCTCCCGCCGGCTCACCCCCCAGCGGGTGGAGACCAGCACCGAGGCACGGGTCCAGCTGCGGATGGAGAACGTCTCCAAGCTCCCCACCGGCCTCCTGATGCTCCAGGACCACGTGCCGTACATGCTGGGACCCCGCCCCCGCTTCGTCCTCGACCGGGTCGAGGCGGGCGGGCGGCGCGAGGTGTCCTACCGGGTCCGCTCCGACCTGCGCGGCCGCTTCCCGCTGGGCCCGCTCCAGCTGCGGCTCAACGACCCCTTCGGGATGTGCGAGCTGACCCGCTCCTTCAGCGCGTACGACACCCTCACCGTCGTGCCCCGGACCGAGGCCCTCCCGCCGGTGAAGCTCTTCGGCGAGGCCTCGGGGTACGGGGACGGGCAGTCGCGCTCCCTCGCGCTCGCCGGCGACGACGACGTCATCCCGCGCACCTACCGCCACGGCGACGACCTGCGCCGGGTCCACTGGCGCTCCACCGCCCGCTACGGCGAGCTGATGGTCCGCCGCGAGGAGCTGCCCCAGCGGGCCCGCTGCACCGTCCTCCTCGACACCCGCCGGATCGCCTTCCAGGGCGCGGGCCCCGACTCCGCCTTCGAATGGGCGGTCTCCGGCACCGCCTCCGCGCTCGTCCACATGCTGGAGCGCGGCTACGCGGTCCGGCTGCTCACCGACACCGGCAGCGCGATCCCCGGCGAGGGGGCCGAGGGCTTCGCCGGCTCGGCGCAGGACTCGGCCGAGGCGGCCGGTCTGATGATGGACACGCTCGCGGTCGTCGACCACTCCGAGGGAGCCGGGCTCTCCCGCGCCTCCGACGTGCTGCGCGGCGGCGGCGACGGGCTGCTCATCGCCTTCCTCGGCGACCTCGACGAGGAGCAGGCGGCCCTCACCGCCCGGATGCGCGGACGGTCCGGGGCGGCCGTCGCCTTCGTCCTGGACTCCGGCACCTGGCTCACCGGCGGCGCGGTCGCCGGAGCGGTCGAGGACCGGGTGCGGCAACTGCGGGAGGCGGGCTGGACGGCGCTGGCCGTACCGCCCGGGGCCCGACTCGCCGACCTGTGGCAGCAGGCGGCCGGCCTCCGTCCGGAGACCGCCGCGGCCGACACCTACGGAGGATGGTCATGAGCGGCCGCACACGGCTGACGCTCGCTTCCTGGGGCGCCACCCTGATGGCGGCCGGGGCACTGCTCCCCCTGGTGAAGCCGGCGACCTGGATCTTCACGGCGGCCTTCGTCCTCGCCCTGGTGAGCGGGGTGGGCGCGCTGACCCGGCGGGTGCCGCTGGCCCGGCCGCTGACCCTGCTCGCGCAAGCCCTCACGGCGCTCCTCGCGCTGACCCTGTGCTTCGCCCGCGAGCAGGCCTTCCTCTGGCTCGTCCCGGGTCCGCAGGCGGTCACGCACGCCGTCGAGCTGTTCCAGGCGGGCGCCGAGGACGTCGGCCGGTACGCGATCCCCGCGCCCGACACCGAGGGCATCCGGCTCATGCTGGTCGGCGGCGTCGTCGCGATCGGGCTCCTGGTGGACGCCCTCGCGGTCACCTTCCGCAAGGCCGCCCCGGCCGGCCTGCCGCTGCTCGCCCTGTACTCGGTGGCCGCCGGTCTCTCCGGCGGCGGCGCGGGCTGGCTCTGGTTCCTCCTCGCGGCCTCCGGCTATCTGCTGCTGCTCCTCGCCGAGGGCCGTGACCGGCTCTCCCAGTGGGGACGGGTCTTCGGCGGCGCCCAGCGCTCCGGCCGGCCCGGCTCCACCGTCGCCGGCGGCGGCCCCGCCTTCGCCCCGGCCCGCACCGGCCGCCGGATCGGCATCGCCGCCATGGGACTCGCGCTGGTGGTGCCGCTCGCGCTGCCCGGCTTCTCCGGCGGCCTCTTCGGCGGCAACGGCGAGACGGGCGCGGGCGCCGGCAAGGGCGGGACGATCTCCGCCGTGAACCCGCTGGTCTCGCTCCAGAACAATCTGCGCCAGCCGGAGGACCGGGAGGTCCTGCGCTACCGGACGAACGCCCGCGACACCGGCAACCTGTACCTGCGGCTCGTCGCGCTCGACCAGTTCGACGGCACCTCCTGGAAGTCCTCGGTCCGCCCGATCGAGGACGTGCCCAAGCAGCTGCCCTGGCCGGACGGCCTCTCCCAGAGCGTCCGGATCACCGAGGTGACCAGCAACTTCGTCGCCTCCGAGGCGTACGAGCAGAAGTGGCTCCCCATGCCGTACCCGGCCGGCCGGGTCGACATCGACGGACGCTGGCGGTACGAGCCCGCCGGCCGGATGCTCGTCGGCGACGACAAGCAGACCACCAAGGGCGCCCGCTACCAGGTCTCCAGCCTGGACGTGCAGCCCACGGCCGGGCAGCTGGCCGGCGCCGGGCCCGCCCCGGAGAAGCTGCGCCGCGAGTACACCAAGGTGCCGACGACGCTGCCGGAGGACGTGAAGGCGACGGCCCTGAGGGTCACCAAGGGCGCGCGCAACGACTACGAGCGGGCGGTGAAGCTCCAGGACTGGTTCGCCCGGGACGGCGGCTTCCGCTACGACGTCGACGTCGTATCCGGCACCGGGGTGCAGGCGATCTCCCGGTTCCTGAAGGACAAGGAGGGCTTCTGCGTCCACTTCTCCTTCTCCATGGCGGCGATGGCCCGCTCGCTCGGCATCCCGGCCCGGGTGGCCGTGGGCTTCATGCCGGGCACGACCCAGACCGACGGATCGGTCTCCGTCGGCATCCGGGACGCACACGCCTGGCCCGAGGTGTACTTCGAGGGCGCCGGGTGGACGCGGTTCGAGCCGACCCCCTCGCGGGGCTCCACCCCCTCGTACACCCGGGAGACCACGCCCTCGGGCTCGGCCACCGGACCGGCGCAGCCGCAGCAGAGCGCCTCGGCGCAGCCGTCCGCCGCGCCGACCGCCTCGGAGAGCTGCACCCCGCAGATGCGGAGGCTCGGCGACTGCGGCCCCGACGCGGCGGTGGCCGGAGCGTCCTCGGACGGCTCGGGCCCGGACGTGACGACGGTGCTCCTGCTGACCCTGGCGGCCCTGCTCCTCCTCGCCCTCCCCTTCCTCCCCCTGCTCTGGCGGACCCGGGTACGGGCCGGACGGCTCGGCCCGGCCGGCGCCCGCGGCCCGGAGGAGACGGCGGCGCGGACGCTCGCGGTCTGGCAGGAGATCAACGACACGGCCTGGGACCACGGGGTCGAGCCGGACGACTCCCTGACGCCGAGGAAGTCGGCGGAGCGGATCGTCCGGCTGGGTGAGCTGCGCGGCGAGTCCGCCGAGGCGGTGCACAGGGTGGCGGGAGCCGTCGAGGAGGTCCTGTACGCGCCCCGGCCGCGGCCTGTTCCGGGCCTGGCCGAGGAGGCGGGGCGGGTCCGCGCGGGGTTCCACGCGGGTGCCGACCGCCGCACGCGGCTCCGTGCGCTCCTGGCTCCCCGCTCGGCCGTACGCGTCCGCTGGGCGGCCTCGTCCCGCTGGGCGTCGACGACGGGGCGCTGGTCGGAGCGTCGGGCCGCCCTGGCGACCCGCCTCCGCCGGACCCCTCGCGAAGCGAGCTGAGCGCCCGGCCCGTTGTGGGCAATCGTTCCTCCCCCAGACTTCGTCCGGGAGGTGCCCCCAGGGCGGAACGGGTGGGCACAACGGACGGCGCGCTTGCCGGCGCCAGAGGCTCCCGAGCCTGGACCCGCACCCGTGTGCACCGGCACTGGTGGTGCGGGTCCAGACTCGGAACGCGGAGGCGCCGCTAGAGGCGCCGTCCCGTGTGCCCACCCGTCCCGCCCCAGCGGGACGATTGCCCACACAGGGGCCGGGGGCACCGCCCACTCAGGCTCGGGTCCTCACGGGTGACGCGAACGAGCCCCGCAGAGGGCGCGCCGGTGGCGCGGGCTCTGCGGGGCTCGGTCGGTTTCGGGGGCGCGGGGCTACCGCTCCGGGGCCGTCAGTGGCCGCCGCCCTGCTGCTCGTCACGGCGGCGCTGCCACCGCTCTTCGATCCGGTTCATCATGGAGCGTCGCTGCCGGGTCTGACGGCCACCTGCCGCCATCCCGCCCCTGGCCTGCTGCTCACCCGGCTTCGGCGCCTTGCGCCATCCGGTGACCGCCAGGACCGCGCAGCCCAGCATGACGAGGAAACCCACCACGCTGATCCAGATCTGCTGTGCGACCATTCCGGCCATGAGGAGCGCGATACCCACCAGGAAGCCGGCGACTGCCTGGTAAACCCGTCGCCGGGTGTACGTACGCAGTCCGCTTCCCTCGAGCGCTGTCGCGAACTTGGGATCTTCGGCGTACAGCGCTCGCTCCATCTGCTCGAGCATTCGCTGCTCGTGCTCCGAGAGCGGCACGGAGTCCTCCTAGTCGTCGGTCGCGGGGGCGACCGGTTTGCGGCCCTTTCAGGATAGGCAGGGAATCGCCCCCGTGAAACCCGCCCTCAATGCCGAATAGCCAATCCGGGCCGCCATGCGGATCGGTTGCTGAGGCGTTGATTCCCCAGCCCCTTGTCCGTCATGCCGGATGGTGTCCCCCGATCATACGGGGCGGAGCCCGTCATGGGGCGGGCTGTGGCGTACTCCATGGCGCACCGTGGCCCGCACCGCCGAACGGGTGACCCTCCTGATCAGGCCCGCTTCTCGCCGAGAACGTGCAGCTGCGTGGCGATGGCGTGGAAGGAGGACAGCTCGGCCGCGGCCGCCTCCAGCTTCAGCAGGGCCTCGGCGGCCCCGGGCTCGGTGTCGACGAGGACGCCGGGGACCAGGTCGGCGAAGACCCGGACGCCGTGGACGGAGCCGACCTGGAGTCCGGCGCCGTCGGCGAGCTCGGTGAGCTGCTCGGCGGTGAAGCGGCGGGGCACGGGGTCGCCGGCGCCCCAGCGGCCCGCGGGGTCGTCGAGCGCGTGGCGGGCCTCGGTGAAGTGGCCGGCGAGGGCGCGGGCCAGGACGGCGCCGCCGACCCCGGCGGCGAGCAGGCTGAGGCTGCCGGCGGGGCGGAGCGCGGCGGCCGCGTTCCGCACGCCTTCGGCGGGGTCGTCGACGTACTCCAGGACGCCGTGGCAGAGGACGGTGTCGTACTCCTCGCGGCCGACCACGTCGAAGAGGCCGCGGATGTCTCCCTGGACGCCGGTGACGAGGTCGGCGACACCGGCCTCGGCGGCCCGGCGCTCCAGCGCGAAGAGCGCGTTGGGGCTGGGGTCGACGACGGTGACCCGGTGGCCGAGGCGGGCCACCGGCACCGCGAAGTTCCCGGAGCCGCCGCCCGTGTCGAGGACGTCGAGGCTGTCCTTCCCGGTGGCCTCGACCCGGCGGTCCAGGGCGTCTTTGAGGACGTCCCAGACGACGGCGGTACGCAGGGAGGCGCGCGAGGGACGCGACGACGCCTCGCGGCCGAAGACAGCGGAAGGGTCCGGCACGGCTGTTGACTCCTCGGTGACGGGTACGGACGCTCCCCACCCTATGGCCTCGCCCCCGCCTTTCGGATCATCCTCCGGACTCGTCGGCCGGGGGCTCGTCGTCCCCGGGCCGGCGGGGCCGCACCGGCTGGAGCGCGAGCAGCCGCTCGACCAGGCGCAGGAAGTGCGCGGCGTCCCTGAGCAGGTCGTCGGCCTCGCGGCGGGTGGCCGCGCCGCTGATCCCCGCCTCGGCGCGGGCTCTGCGCGGGGCGCCGGCGGCGAAGAGGGCGCTCCACTCGGTCAGCTCGGGCGCCAGCTCGGCGAGGAGCTCCCAGGCGCTCCGTATCCGCTGCCGGCGGCGGGGGCCGGTCTCGGGCCTGCCGCGGGCGGCGAGGACGGCGGCCGCGGCGCGCAGGGCGGCGCGGTGCGCGGTGGCGTACCGCTCGTGGGGACGGTCGAGGAGCGCGGCCTCGGCGAGTCCGGCGCGGGACTTGGCGAGGAGTTCGAGGGCGGCGGGCGGGGCCGCGGAGCGGCGCGGGACGGGGTGGACGTCGGACACGGGTCCCGCCTCCCCGGGGGTGGGACGGCGGCGGGGCGTGGCTGCTGCGGAAGGGCCGGCCATGACGAGCCTCCTGTCGTCGCGTGACGGCTCTGTGGCCGTCTGTGTTCATCCTGCCGCGCCCCACTGACAATCGCGCTGACCTGGGGTTTTGCCTGAAACCCAACCCGGGGGTAACTTTTGCACTGACTGGTCAGTTCAAAAAGGGGAATGGGGGGTGAGTCCGTGGGCACGGAAACCGAGGAGCAGCCGCACGGCGCCGCCGTCGTCGCGGACGGCTTCGGACTGAAGGGACCGCGCGGCTGGGCCTTCCGGGAGGTCTCCTTCCGCGCCGAGCCCGGCACGCTGGTGGCGATCGAGGGCCCTTCGGGCTCCGGGCGCACCTGTCTGCTGCTGGCGCTCACCGGCCGGATGCGGACCAAGGAGGGGCACGCCGAGGTCGGCGGCCTCCCCCTGCCCCGCAGGATGGCCGCCGTGCGCCGGATCAGCGCGCTCGGCCAGGTCCCGGGCGTCAGTGAGCTCGACCCCGCCTTCACCGTCGCCGAGCACCTGCGCGAGCGGGCCCTGCTCCAGCGCCGCTACGACGGTTCCGTACGGGCGCTGCTGCGGCGCCCCGCCGAGCGGGCCGCGACGGCCAGGACCCGGATCGACGAGGCCGTACGGGCCGCGGGTCTGGACCTCGACGCCCTGCCGAAGGGCGAGCGGACCTCCGTACGGGACCTGGAGCGCCTGGAGGCGCTGCGGCTCTCGATCGCCCTCGCCCTGATCGGCCGCCCGCGGCTGCTCGCCCTGGACGACACGGACATGAAGCTCTCGGACGCCGACCGCGCCGAGGCCTGGGCGCTGCTGCGCTCGCTGGCCGCGTCCGGGACGACGGTCCTCGCCGTCTGCAGCGAGGCCCCCGAGGACGCCCTGCGCATCACGACGCTCTCCGGCGGGAGCCCCGCCGCAGACCCCGGCGCCGGGGAAACGGCCGCCGAGGACACCGGCGCCCGGGAAGCGGCCGCCGAGGACACCGCACCCGGCGGCACCGCCGCCGACCGGCCCGCCGTCGGGGAGACGGCGACCGGGGACACCACCGACGCCACGACCGAGGAGGGGGCGGCCGATGCGCTCGCCGAAACTGGCCGCGCTTGAGCTGAAGCGCTTCGGCAGGGGAAAGCTGCCGCGCGCCGCGCTCGTCGCGATCCTGCTGCTGCCCCTGCTGTACGGCGCCCTGTACCTGTACTCGTTCTGGGATCCGTACAGCAGGCTCGACAAGATCCCCGTCGCCCTCGTCAACGAGGACCGGGGTGCCACCACCGGCGGCAAGAAGATCAACGCCGGCGCCGACATCACCGAGGGGCTCCTGGAGAGCGAGACCTTCGAGTGGCACCGGGTGAGCGACGCCGAGGCACGCGCGGGCGTGGAGGACGGGACGTACTACCTGTCCCTGACCATGCCCGGCGACTTCAGCACCCGCATCGCCTCCAGCTCCGGCGACTCCCCCGAGACCGGCGCGCTCCAGGTGCGGACGAACGACGCCAACAACTACATCGTCGGCCAGATCTCCCGCACGGTCTTCTCCGAGGTGCGCACCGCGGCCTCCACGAAGTCCTCGCGCACCTTCCTCGACAAGATCTTCATCTCCTTCTCCGACATCCACGACGCCACCGCGAAGGCCGCCAAGGGCGCGGCCGACCTCAAGCAGGGCGTGGACAAGGCGAAGAAGGGCTCCAAGAGCCTGTCGGAGGGCCTCACGGACGCCAAGGCGGGCAGCGGCGACCTGGCCGCCGGCCTGAAGAAGCTCGACAAAGGCGCCAAGGACCTGGAGGGCGGCTCCCGCAAGGTCGCGAACGGCACGCAGGCCCTGGCCGACAAGGTGAACGGCACCGCGGACAAGGTCCGGCCGTACCTGGCGAACAACGGCAAGTCCATCCGCGACACCGCCCGGCTCGTCTCCGACTCGGCCACGGCCGCCCGCCACAACCTGGACGACCTGGTGAAGCGCGCGCCGCTGGTCCGCAGCGCCGCCCACAAGGCCGACGAGGACCTCGGCCGGATCCACCGCGAGGTCTGCGTGGAGGCCCCCGCCACCGTCCCGCCGCTCGACCCGAAGATCTGCGAGAAGCTCAAGAAGGCGTCGGTGACCGCCGGCGACGTGGCCACGATCGCCGACGACGTGCACGAGCTCACCAAGGGCCAGACCGACGACCTGAAGACCCTGGACGCCCGCCTGGCCAAGCTCGTGAAGCAGGCCGACGAGCTGGCCGCCCGCGCCCCGCACCTCGACGAGGACGTCGAGGGCGCCATCCGGAAGATCAACGAGCTCAACGCGGGCGCCAAGAAGGTCGCGGCGGGCGCGGACCGGCTGCACACCGGCATCACCGAGGCGAAGGCCGGTTCGGTCAGCCTCGACACCGGTGTCGGCAAGCTCAAGAAGGGCGCGGGCGACCTGGACGGCGGCCTGTTCAAGCTGGCCGACGGCTCCGGCACCCTCGCCACCGGCCTCAAGGACGGGGTCGACCAGATCCCCGACTACGACGAGGGGGACCGCGACCGGCGTACGGAGGTCATGGCCGACCCGGTGAAGCTGGCCTCCCAGTCCCTGCACAAGGCGCCGAACTACGGCACCGGATTCGCCCCGTACTTCATCCCGCTCTCCCTCTGGGTCGGCGCGATGGTCGCGTACATGATCATCCAGCCGCTCAACCGCCGCGCCCTCGCCGCGGGCGGTTCCGCCTGGCGGATCGCGCTGGCGGGCTGGCTGCCGGTGGCGGCGATCGGCATCCTCCAGGTCGGGGCCCTGATGTCGGTCCTGCACTGGGGCCTCGGCCTCCAGATGGCCCGGGCCGCCGGCACGGTCGGCTTCCTCGCCCTGGTCACCTGCTGCTTCGCCGCGATCATCCAGTGGCTGAACGCCCGCTTCGGCGCGGCGGGCCGGATCCTGGTGCTCGCGTTCCTGATGCTCCAGCTGACCTCGGCGGGCGGCACGTATCCCGTCCAGACCAGCCCGGCCTTCTTCAACGCCGTGCACCCCTACCTGCCGATGAGCTACGTGGTCGAGGCGCTGCGCCGGCTGATCACGGGCGGCGGGACCGGACCGGTCTGGCAGGCCTGCGCGGTCCTCGCGGCCTTCACCGTCGGCGCCCTGGCCCTGACCGCCGTCTCGGCGCGCAAGAAGCAGGTGTGGACGCTCGACCGGCTCCACCCCGAACTGTCGCTCTGAACCTGTGAGAATCGACGCCATGGACAGCAGCAGCACCCGACGCCAGGCCACACGCACGAAGCTCTACGAGGCGGCCGTCACCCTCATCGCGGAGCAGGGCTTCTCCGCGACGACGGTGGACGAGATCGCCGAGCGGGCCGGCGTGGCCAAGGGCACGGTCTACTACAACTTCAAGAGCAAGACCGAGCTCTTCGAGGAGCTGCTGCGCCACGGGGTGTCGCTGCTCACCGCCTCCCTGCGCTCGGCGGCCGAGGAGACCGCCGAGCGCGGCGGGAGCCGGGTCGACGCGCTGGACGCGATGATCCGGGCGGGCCTCGTCTTCATCGACCGCTACCCGGCCTTCACCCAGCTGTACGTCGCCGAGCTCTGGCGCACCAACCGGGCCTGGAACTCCACGCTCCTGGTGGTGCGCCAGGAGGCCGTCGCGGTGGTCGAGGGGGTGCTGCGCGAGGCGGTCGCGGCCGGTGAGCTGAGCGAGGAGATCGACGTCCAGCTGACGGCGGCGGCGCTGGTCGGGATGGTGCTCGTCGCGGCCCTCGACTGGCAGGCCTTCCAGAGCGAGCGCTCGCTCGACGACGTGCACGCGGCGCTCTCCCGCCTGCTGCACGGCCGCGTCGGCGGCCGCTGACACGGACACGGACACGCGAGACGCCGGTGCGGCGAGGCTCGATCCCCCCGAGCCTCGCCGCACCGGCGTCTTTCCTCGCACCCCCGTGCCGGCAGGTGCGCGGCCCCGTTCCGCAGCCCCGTGCCGGCGGTACCGGAGCCGCGCCCCTTCCGTGGGCTCCACTCTCTCCTCCGGGCGCGTCCCGCCCCATCCGCGCACCTACTCATCTCGACCCCTAGGTACGGATACTCAGTCCTGGTTACGATCGCGGGCGTGTCCGTACTCCCCCTGGTGTTCACCAGCGGCTGGGCGAGCGGGATCAACGCGTACGCGGTGGTCCTGCTGTTCGGCGTCTTCGGCGCGACCGGGCTGACCGACGAGGTGCCCGAGTCGCTGCAGCGCACCGATGTCCTCGTCGCGGCGGGCGTGCTGTTCCTGTGCGAGGCGGTGGCGGACAAGATTCCGTACGTCGACTCGATATGGGACTCCGTCCACACGGTGATCCGGCCGATCGCGGGGGCCGTGGTCGGCGCCCTGCTCGCCGGGCAGAACGGTTCGCTGCCGGAGCTGGCGGCGGCCGCGGTCGGCGGTTCGACGGCCTTGCTCAGTCACTTCGTCAAGGCCGGGACGAGGATGGCGGTCAACACCTCGCCGGAGCCGTTCTCGAACATCGGACTGAGCCTGGCGGAGGATCTCGGAGTGGCGGCGATCGTCACCTTCGCGGTCTTCCATCCGGTGGCGGCGGCGACCATCGCGGCCGTCCTGCTCGTGGCGGGTCTGGCGATACTGGTCTTCCTGGCCAAGCAGATCCGCCGCGGCTGGCGGCGCTGGTCCCAGCGCCGGGAGGAGAAACGGCTCGCGGCCCTGGGGACGCGTCCACGGGCGCAGGCCCCTCCGGACGACGGATCCGACCACTTCTGACCCCCCGCCCCGGGCTTCGGCCCGTGCCGGGGGCGCCGGATAGGCTCGCCCGCATGGCACGGATTGTGGTGATCGGCGCGGGACTCGGCGCCATGGCGGCGGCGGCCCGGCTGGCGGTCGCCGGACACACGGTGACGGTGTACGAGAAGACGTCGACGTACGGCGGCGCGGTCGGACGCTTCGCGCGCGACGGCTTCGCCTTCGACACCGGTCCGGGGCTGCTGCACCTGCCCGCCGTCTACCGGGACCTGTTCGTGAAGACCGGCAAGGAGCCGCTCGAGGAGTGCGTCTCGCTGACGCAGGTCGACCCGGCGGCCCGTCACGTCTTCGCCGACGGCACCCGCGTCGACCTGCCGAACGCCTCCCGGGCCGGCACGGTCGCCGCCCTGGACGCGGCACTCGGCGCGGGGGCCGGCGAACGCTGGGGCGACTTCCTGACGAGGGCCCGCGAGGCCTGGGACCGGACCCGGCGCCCGCTCCTGGAGGAGCCGCAGCCGGCCGACCCGGCGCCGCTGGCCCGCGAGCCGTACCCGGCCCTGAAGGCGGGCCTGCTGCGCCGCCCGACGACGACGCTCGCCCAGGTCGGGACGCGGGAGCTGCGCGACCCCCGGCTCGCGGCCCTCCTCGACGCGTACGCGTGGTCGTACGGCTTCGACCCGGCGACCGCCCCGGCCTCGGCCGCCGTCCTGCCGTACATGGAGCAGACCTTCGGCAGCTGGTACGTGGGCGGGGGCCTGCGGGCGCTCGCCGACGCGGTGTACGAGCGGTGCCGGAAGCGGCGGGTGGAGTTCGTGTTCGACACGCCGGTCGAGGACGTCCTGGAGAAGGACGGCCGGGCGGCCGGCGTCCGGCTGGCCGGCGGCGAGACCGTCGAGGCCGACCACGTGGTGTCCGGGGCCCCGGTGCCCTCGCTCTACCGCGACCACGTCGTCGAGTGGGAGCACGGCGACGACTGGCCGCACCACCAGGTGACCGGGACCGGCCGGGTGACGGTCTGTCTGGCCCTGCGCGGCCCCCGGGAGGCGGACGCGGTCCACCGGACGGTCGTGCACGCGGAGGGCGGGCGGCCGACCGTGACCGTGCTGCGGCCGGACGACCCGGCGCTGCGCCCGGACGGGGACCACGAGTCGGTGACGGTCACGGCGACCGTGCGCACCTCCCCCGGGCAGGACTGGGAGCCCTTCGCCGACCGGATGGCCGAGGCGGCCGGCCGGGCGGTCCCGGGGCTCGCGGAGCGGCTGCTGTGGCGGCAGGTCCGCACCCCGGAGGACGTCCTGCGGGAGACGGGCGCCGCCGAGGTGCCGGGGCCGGCGCTCGCCGGGGCGCGCGGTCTGCTCCTGCCGGCCGCCAACCGCTCCCCGCTGCCGGGCCTGTACTTCGCGGGCGGCTGGTCGCACCCGGGCGGCGGGCTCGCCCACGCGGGCATGTCGGGCGCGCTGGTCGCCGGACTCATCGTGGAGGGCGCGGACTTCCGCGGCTCCCAGTAGGAGCCGCGGAGGTACCGGCCCTAGTAGCGGTACTGCTGCTGGTCGTCGGGGTGCGGCTGCTGCTCGTAGCCGTACGGGGCCTGCGGCTGCTGCGGGGCCGGCTCGGTGTCGCGCTGCTGCGGGACCCAGACGCCGCCGGGCGGGGTGTCGTAGGCGTACGAGGGGGCGTAAGGGTCGCCGTAGTAGGAGCCGTACTGCTGGCCGTCGGTGCCGGGGCCGATGTACGGGTCGGAGTACGCGGCGTACTGCTGCTGCCCGGCGGCGGCGCCGTAGTCGTAGGCCGGCTGCTGCTGGTAGGCGGGCTGCTCGTAGGAGCTCTGCTCGTACCCGGGCTGCTGGTACGCGGACGCGTAGGGGTCGTACCCCGTCCCGTACCCGGCGTCGGTGTGCTGGCCGGTGGTGTCGTAGATCCCGTACTGGCCGGTGTCGTCGGGCATCGGCTCCGGCTCGTAGACCGCGGTCGTCTCGGCGGCCGTCTCCGGGTGCCCGTCGTGACCGGGCCCGTCCTCCGTGCCGTACGCGCCGTCCACCGTGTCGTACGAGAGCTCGGTGACCTCCAGGGTGGGTCCGGCCTCGGCCTGCGGGGCGGCCTTGCGGCGGCGGCTGGCGCCGGGGCTGCCGCCGATCGCCCAGCCGGTGGAGAAGCCGCGGCGGAAGGAGAGCGTCACATAGGTCTGGCCGACGGCGAAGGCGACCGCTCCGGCGACGATCACGAGGACCGAGGGCAGCAGGACGCCCAGGACCACCAGGAGGAAGCCGCCGAAGGCGAGCAGGCGCCAGCGCAGCCGCGCCTTGTACTGGAGGAGCACCTCCCCCAGCAGCCACAGCGCGACCACGCCGAACGCGATGTAGAGGACCGTCCACCCCATGCCCCGCCGCCCCTCTCCACGGTCACCGCCGCGGGTCGGGGCGGGTACGACCGGTCACGACTGCTGGTGCAGTCCGAGATTCTCGTAGATCTCGAGCGTCGCGGTGGAGCTGTTGAGCGTGATGAAGTGCAGTCCGGGGACACCCTCGGAGAGCAGACGCGCGCAGAACTCCGTCGCGAACTCGATACCGATGGAGCGTACAGCGGCGGGATCGTCCTTGACGGCGAGGATGCGCTCTTTCACATCCGCGGGGAAGGCGGCGTTGCTCAGCTGGGGCAGCCGGTCGAGGGTCTTCACGTTCACGACGGGCATGACCTCGGGGATGATCGGGGTCTCGCAGCCCGCCTTCGCCACGCTGTCGCGGAGCCGCAGGTAGTTCTCCGGGTCGAAGAACATCTGGGTGATCGCGTAGTCGGCGCCCGCGCGGCACTTGTCCACGAAGTGCCGGATGTCCGTGTCCCAGTCGGTCGAGCGGGGGTGCATCTCCGGGAAGGCGGCGACGCCGACACAGAAGTCTCCCGACTCCTTGATCAGCCGGACGAGGTCGGCGGCGTACTTCACGCCCTCCGGGTGCTCGACCCACTCCCCCAGCGGGTCGCCCGGCGGGTCACCGCGGACGGCCAGCATGTTGCGGATGCCCGCGTCGGCGTATTGGCCGAGAATGTTCCGCAGTTCGGCGACCGAGTGGTCGACGGCCGTGAGGTGGGCGACGGGGGTGAGGGTGGTGTCGGAGGCGATCTTCTGGGTGGCCTTGACGGTGCCGCCGCGGGTGGAGCCGCCGGCGCCGTAGGTCACGGAGACGAAGCTGGGGCCCACCGCCTCGACTCTCCGCATGGCGTTCCACAGGACCTGCTCGCCCTTCTCGGTCCGGGGCGCGTAGAACTCGAAGGAGTAGGACGTGTCACCGGCAGCGAGGATCTCGCGGACCGTGCGCGCACGGTCCGATCGGACGGAAGCGGTACCAAGGGCCATACGGGCAGGTTAGACGCGGCGCGCGGAGCCGCGTAGGCGCCGTCCGAGTAGTGGACAATTTTTCGGACACTCTCGGGCGCCCGCCGGGCACCCCGCCGCGCCGGGCCCCCGGCGGTGCCGGACGCCCCTCGCCCACGCCTCTCAGGCTTCGGCGCGCTCGCGGACGCGCTTGGCGAGGGCGGCCGTCGCGGCAACCGGATCGTCGGCCTCGGTGATGGCCCGGACGACGACGATCCGGCGGGCGCCCGCGTCCAGGACCTCGTCGAGGTTGGTCTCGTCGATGCCGCCGATGGCGAACCAGGGCCGGTCCTGGGCCAGGCCCGCCGCGTACCGCACGAGGCCGAGCCCTGGTGCGTACCGTCCGGGCTTGGTGGGAGTGGGCCAGCAGGGACCGGTGCAGAAGTAGTCCACGCCCGGTTCGGCGGCGGCCGCGGCCACCTCGGTCTCGGCGTGGCAGGAACGGCCGATCAGCACCTCGTCGCCGAGGATCGCGCGGGCGGCGGGCACGGGCAGGTCGCCCTGGCCGAGGTGGAGGACGTCGGAGCCGATCGCGTGGGCGACGTCGGCCCGGTCGTTCACCGCGAGGAGCCTGCCGTGCCGGCGGGCGGCCTCGGCGAAGACGGCGAGGTGCTCCAGCTCCTCGCCGGCCTCCATGCCCTTGTCGCGGAGCTGCACGATGTCCACGCCGGAGGAGAGCACGGCGTCGAGGAAGGCCGGCAGGTCGCCCTGGCGCTTCCGGGCGTCGGTGCACAGGTAGAGCCGGGCGTCGGTGAGCCGCTCACGAGGCGTGGGCATGGGTGGGTTCCCCCCGTTCGTGCGCCGGTGCCGCGGCGCCCGGCCCGTGGAGGGCGGGGCGCCGCGACACCCGCGGGTGGTGTCTTCGGTGCGTCCGTGCGTCAGCGTGCGGGCGTCAGATCGCGAGCGCCTGGGCGCGGCGCTTCACCTCCGTGCCGCGGTTCTCGTTGAGCGCCTGGGCGGGCGTGCCCGGCAGGCTCTCGTCCGGAGTGAAGAGCCACTCCAGCATCTCCTCGTTGGTGAAGCCGTCGTCCCGCAGGACGGTCAGCAGCCCGACGAGACCCTTGACGATCTTGTCGCCCTGGATGAAGGCGGCGGGGATCTGCAGGGCGTTGTTCTCGCCGCGGCGCACGGCGATGAGCTGGCCTTCCTTGATCAGCTGCCGCACGCGCACCACGTCCACGTCCAGCATCTCCGCGATGTCGGGCACGTAGAGCCAGGCGGGGACGAGCGCATCGATCTTTACGTCAATCTCGGTCACAGGACAAGCCTGCCATCCCGGACTGACAGCCGGTAGTCGGGCCCTACCGGACTGCCGCCTTCAGGGGGACGGACGGGTCCGCGGCGCGCGCCGGGTCGACGGGGACGGCGGCCTCGATGAGCTTGCGGCCCTGGGCCAGGTCGCGGGGGCGGCCGACCGCGAGGAGCGCCACCGGCACCCCGGCGCGCAGCCAGAGCACGGACCAGGTCTCGTCGGCCGGGTCGCCGCGCCACAGCAGCTCGTCGGCGTCCGCGTGGTGTCCCGCGTACTGGACGAAGCGGCCGAACTGCTCGGACCAGAAGTACGGCACCGGGTCGTACGGCGCGTCGCCGGCGCCGGTGATCGCCGCGGCGACCGCGCGGGGGCCCTGGAGCGCGTTGTCCCAGTGGTGGACGAGGAGACGCTCGCCGTAGCGGGCGGAGGGGAAGGAGGCGCAGTCGCCGACGGCGTACACGTCGGGCAGGGAGGTGCGCAGCCGGTCGTCGGCGGTGACGGCGCCGCTCGGGTCGAGGGCGATGCCGGAGCCGCCGAGCCAGCCCGTGGCGGGGCGGGCGCCGATGCCGACGACGACCGCGTCGGCGGCCAGTTCGCGGCCGTCGGCGAGGACGACCCGGCCGGGCTCGACGGTGTGCACGCGCGCGTGGGTGAGGAGTTCGGCGCCGTTCGCCCCGTACCACTCGGCCATGGGGGCGGCGACCTCGGCGGGCAGGGCTCCGGCGAGGGGGCGGTCGGCGGCCTCGACGACGGTGACGGCGCAGCCGGCCTCGCGCGCGGCGGTGGCGAACTCGGCGCCGATCCAGCCGGCGCCGACGACCACGACGGAGTGGCGGCGCTCCAGGACGGGCCCGAGGCGCACGGCGTCGTCGAGGGTGCGCAGCAGATGGACCCCGGGGACGCCCTCGGCGCCGGGCAGGGTGACGGGGTGGGCTCCGGTGGCGAGGACCAGGGTGTCGTACGCGACGGGCCCGGCCTCGGTGTCGATCTCGTGGTCGGCTGCGCGCAGACCGGTGACGTCCAGGCCGAGGCGCAGCTCGATGCGGAGCTCCTCGAAGTCGACCTCGAAGGCGGAGTCCTCCGCCTTGCCGAGGAGGATCGCCTTGGAGAGCGGTGGCCGGTCGTAGGGCTGGTGGGGCTCGGCCCCGATGAGGGTCACGGGGCCGGCGAAGCCCTGCTCGCGCAGGGCGACGGCGGTCTGGACGCCCGCCATTCCGGCGCCGACGATCACGACGTGCTGCTGGGCCTGCTTCTGCTCGCTCACCCGCCCACCTTACGCATCTGACGGACCGTCAGGAAGGGAGGGGTCTGTGGCCGGGTATCGACGCGGGCTAGTCTGGCGGGCGTAAAGCACTCGCGGGAGCCCGGACGCACCGGGCTGAGAGGGAGGCTGGGACGGCCTCCGACCGTACGAACCTGATCCGGGTCATGCCGGCGAAGGGAGGGGCTGGACGCCCATGCGTTCTTCCGATGTCCTCGTGGTCGGGGGCGGCATCATCGGCCTGGTCACGGCCTGGCGGGCCGCGCAGCGCGGACTGCGCACCGCCGTCGTCGACCCGGACCCGGGCGGCGGGGCCGCACGGGTCGCGGCCGGCATGCTCGCCGCCGTCACCGAACTCCACTACGGCGAGGAGACCCTCCTCGGGCTCAACCTCGCCTCCGCCGCGCGCTATCCCGCGTTCGTCGCCGAGCTCGAGGAGGCCGCCGGGCACGACGTCGGCTACCGCGCCTGCGGCACCCTCGCCGTCGCCCTCGACGCCGACGACCGGGCCCATCTGCGGGAACTGCACGCCCTGCAGACCCGCTGCGGGCTCGTCTCGGAGTGGCTCAGCGGGCGCGACTGCCGCCGCCTCGAACCGATGCTGGCCCCCGGCGTCCGCGGCGGGCTGCGGGTCGACGGCGACCACCAGGTCGACCCCCGCCGGCTGGCCGCCGCGCTGCTGCGCGCCTGCGAACGGGCCGGGGTCGTCTTCCACCGCGTCCTCGCGGAGCGCCTGACGGTCGTGCGCGACCGGGCGCACGGGATCGTCCTCGCCGACGGCGAGGAGCTGACGGCCGACCAGGTCGTGCTCGCCGCGGGCAGCCTCAGCGGACGGCTCGCGGGCGTGCCGGAGGAGGTGCTGCCCCGGGTCCGCCCCGTGAAGGGCCAGGTCCTCCGGCTGCGGGTCCCCGCCCCGTACGCCCCCTTCCTCTCCCGCACCGTCCGGGCCGTCGTCCGCGGCAGCCACGTCTACCTGGTGCCCCGCGAGAACGGCGAGCTCGTCGTCGGCGCCACCAGCGAGGAGCTGGGCTGGGACACGACGGTGACGGCGGGCGGGGTGTACGAGCTGCTGCGCGACGCCCACGAGCTCGTCCCCGGGATCACCGAGCTGCCGCTCACCGAGACCCTGGCGGGCCTCCGCCCCGGCTCCCCCGACAACGCGCCGCTGCTCGGCCCCACCGCCCTGCCCGGCCTGCACCTGGCCACCGGCCACTACCGCAACGGGGTGCTGCTCACCCCCGTCACCGGCGACGTCATGGCGGAGGCGCTCACCACGGGCACCCTCCCCGACGAGGCGCGCCCCTTCACCCCCCGCCGTTTCTCCCCTGTACGTCAGGAGCAGCCCGCATGAACGTGTCCGTGAACGGAGAGGCGCGCGAGCTCTCCGGCCCCCTCTCCCTCGACGCCCTCGTGGCGACCCTGACCTCGGCCCGCTCCGGGGTCGCGGCGGCGCTCAACGAGACGGTCGTGCCCCGCGGCGAGTGGTCCACGACGCTGCTCGGCGAGGGCGACCGGGTGGAGGTCCTCACCGCGGTGCAGGGAGGCTGAGCGGGATGTCCGACGACGTGTTCACCCTCGGCGGTACGGAGTTCTCCTCCCGCCTCATCATGGGCACCGGCGGCGCCCCCAGCCTCGACGTCCTGGAACGCTCCCTCGTCGCCAGCGGTACGGAGCTGACGACGGTCGCCATGCGGCGCCTGGACCCGACCGTCCAGGGCTCGGTCCTCTCCGTCCTGGAACGCCTCTCCATCCAGGTCCTGCCGAACACGGCGGGGTGCTACACGGCGGGCGAGGCCGTCCTCACCGCCCGCCTGGCCCGGGAGGCGCTCGGCACCGACTGGGTCAAGCTGGAGGTCGTCGCCGACGAGCGGACCCTCCTGCCGGACGGCGAGGAGCTCCTGGCCGCGGCCGAGACCCTGGTCGACGACGGTTTCACCGTCCTCCCCTACACCAACGACGACCCCGTCCTCGCCCGGAAGCTGGAGGACGTGGGCTGCGCGGCGATCATGCCCCTC
The DNA here is from genome assembly GCF_014648895.1 of Streptomyces tanashiensis. Taxonomy (GTDB): domain Bacteria; phylum Actinomycetota; class Actinomycetes; order Streptomycetales; family Streptomycetaceae; genus Streptomyces; species Streptomyces tanashiensis. The sequence continues at coordinate 757,048 of NZ_BMRZ01000003.1, read as the reverse complement.
GGCTCCCCCATCGGCTCCGGGCTCGGCATCCGCAACCCGCACAACTTCCAGCTGATCACGGAACGGGCCGGGGTCCCCGTGATCCTCGACGCCGGCGCGGGAACGGCCTCGGACGCGGCCCTCGCGATGGAGCTCGGGTGCGCCGCGGTGATGCTGGCGTCGGCGGTGACCCGCGCGCAGGAGCCGGTACTGATGGCCTCGGCGATGCGGCACGCGGTCGAGGCGGGGCGGCTGGCGCACCGGGCGGGGCGGATTCCTCGGCGCCACTTCGCCGAGGCCTCGTCCCCGACGACGGGCCACGCCCACCTGGACCCCGAACGCCCGGCCTTCTGACCCCGCCCGTTTGCGGGCCCGCGCCCCGCGCCCGTTGTGGGCAATCGTCCCGCTGGGCGGGACGGGTGGGCGCACGGGACGGCGCCCTCAGCGGCGCCTCGCTCCCCTGTGCCTGGACCCGCACCGCCGGCGCACTGCACCAAGGGTGCGGGTCCAGGCGCGGGAGCCTGGGCCCGGCAAGGGGCGCCGTCCGTTGTGCCCACCCGTTCCGCCCTGCGGAACGACTGCCCACAACGGGCGCGGGCACGCGCCAAGCGCGAGGCGCGTCACAGGTGCGCTGCAGTCGTCGCCGCCCGCGCAAGCCCCCCGCCCCGCCCTCGTAGACTCGTGGCCGTGGACACGACCCTTCAGGACCCCCTCGTCGGGCGGCTGCTCGACGGCCGCTACCGCGTCGACGCGCGCATCGCCGTCGGCGGGATGGCCACGGTCTACCGGGCCGTGGACACCCGCCTCGACCGCGTCCTCGCGCTCAAGGTGATGCACCCCGCCCTCGCCACCGACGCCGCCTTCGTCGAGCGGTTCATCCGCGAGGCGAAGTCCGTCGCGCGGCTCGCGCACCCGAACGTCGTCGGCGTCTTCGACCAGGGTGCCGAGGGTGCGTACGTCTATCTGGCGATGGAGTACGTCGCCGGCTGCACCCTCCGCGACGTCCTGCGCGAGCGCGGCGCCCTCTCGCCCCGTGCCGCGCTGGACATCCTGGAGCCGGTGCTCGCCGCGCTCGGCGCCGCGCACCGGGCCGGGTTCGTGCACCGGGACATGAAGCCGGAGAACGTCCTGATAGGGGACGACGGCCGGGTGAAGGTCGCCGACTTCGGTCTCGTGCGGGCCGTGGGCTCGGCGACGGCCACCACCGGCTCGGTCCTCGGCACGGTCTCGTACCTCGCGCCGGAGCAGATCGAGCACGGCACCGCCGACACCCGCGCCGACGTGTACGCCTGCGGTGTCGTCCTCTACGAGATGCTGACGGGCGGCAAGCCGCACTCCGGCGACACCCCCGCCCAGGTCCTCTACCAGCACCTGAACACCGACGTGCCCGCCCCCTCCGCCGCCGTCCCCGGGCTCGCCCCCGAGCTGGACGACCTGGTCGCGGCGGCCACGGCCCGCAACCCCGAGGTCCGCCCGCACGACGCCGTCGCCCTCCTCGCCCTGCTCCGGGAGGCCCGCGCCGGGCTCGGCGACGAGCAGCTGGACGCGGTGCCCCCGCTGGCGCGGTCCGAGGCCCGGAACACCGCCGAGGACCGGACGAGCGTGATCGCCCGCCCCGTACCGGCGGCGACCGAGCACACCAACCGGCTGCCCGCCCCGGAGGCACCCCCCGCGGCCGCCCGCAGGCGGCCCCCGCGCGGCCCCCTCCTGATCGTCGTCGCCGTCCTCCTCGCCCTCGGCCTGGGCGCCGGCGTCTGGTACATCAACTCCGGCCAGTTCACCCGCGTCCCCGCCGTCCTCGGCCAGACCGAGGCCGACGCGACGAAACGAATCACCGACGCCGGGCTCGACGTCGGCACCACGAAGCGCGCCTTCAGCGACGTGTACGAGCGCGGCACGGTCATGGCCGTCGACCCCGCCCCCGGCGAGCGCCTCCGAGGCAACGGCACGGTCGTCCTGACCCTCTCCCGGGGCCCGGAGATCGTGAAGGTGCCCAACCTCAGGAACAAGCCGCTCGCGGAGGCCAGGCGCGCCCTGGAGGAGGAGGGCCTCTCCCCCGGGGTGATCACCCGCGAGTTCAGCGACTCCGTCGCGCAGGGCTCCGTGATCGGCTCCGACCCCGAGCCCGGAACCGAGCGCAGCCCCGACTCGGCCGTCGCCCTGGTGGTCAGCAAGGGCTCGCCGATCGACGTGCCCGACGTCAGCGGCGAGACCGTCGCCGACGCCACGGCCCTCCTCCAGGAGGAGGGGCTCACCGTCAAGGTCGCCCCTGAGCGGATCAACTCCCTGGAGGAGGCCGGCACCGTCGCGGCCCAGTCCCTCGCCGGGGGCAGCCGGGCCGCCGAGGGCGACGTCATCACGCTCACCGTCTCCAAGGGACCGAAGCTGGTCGAGGTGCCCGACGTGTCCGGGGAGTCGACGGCGGACGCGCGCGCGGCCCTGGAGGACGCGGGCTTCGAGGTGGAGGTCAAGAAGTCCTTCCCCTACCTCGGCGACACGGTCGCGAGCCAGTCCGTGAAGGGCGGCGAGACCGCACCCGAGGGCTCCACCATCACCATCACGATCAAGGGACTCTAGAGCTCATGCGCAACCCCGTCGGCGGTCATGTCCCCGTGGCCGGTGGCCTCGCCACGGTCGGCCTCGGTTACGCCCGCGAGCTCGGTGCCGAGACCGTGCAGGTCTTCGTCGCCAACCCGCGCGGCTGGGCGACCCCGGCCGGCAACCCGGCCCAGGACGAGCGGTTCCGGGCCGAGTGCGAGGCCGAGTCGATCTCGGCGTGGGTGCACGCCCCGTATCTGATCAACTTCGGCTCCCACACCGAGGCCACGGTGGAGAAGTCGGTGGAGTCGCTGCGGCACTCGCTGCGCCGGGGCCGGGAGATCGGCGCGAAGGGCGTGGTGGTGCACACCGGCTCGGCGACCGGCGGCCGCCCGCGCGAGGTGGCCCTCGCGCAGGTCCGGGAGCGGATGCTGCCGCTCCTGGACGAGCTGACGCACGAGGACGATCCGTACCTGCTCCTGGAGTCGACGGCCGGCCAGGGCTTCTCGCTCTGCTCCCGGACCTGGGACTTCGGCCCGTACTTCGACGCGCTCGACCGCCATCCCAAGCTGGGCGTCTGCCTCGACACCTGCCACATCTTCGCGGCGGGCCACGACCTGGCGGGCCCGCACGGGGCGGCGCAGACGCTGGACCTGCTGGTGGAGACGGTCGGCGAGGGCCGGCTGAAGCTGATCCACGCCAATGACTCGAAGGACGTCGTGGGCGCCCACAAGGACCGGCACGCGAACATCGGCGCGGGTCACATCGGCGAGGAGGCGTTCCGGAACCTCCTGCGGCACCCCGCCACCGAGAACGTGCCGCTGATCATCGAGACCCCGGGCGGCAAGGAGGGCCACGTCGCCGACGTCGAGCTGCTGAAGAAGCTCCGCGAGCGCCGAGGGTGATCATTTCCTGTTGAGGAATACCCCAGGGGGGTATACGGTTCTTGTTGACGGCAGGAACCGCTACCCGAGTTTGGGGGCACCCCATGCAGCACGAAGCGCACGCACACCACGACCACACAGGTCACGAGGGTCACGCAGGACACGAGGGCCACGCGGAGCACGGCAGTCACGCGGACCACGGCGCCCACACCGACCACAGCGCTCACGCGGGCCACCACCACGCCCCGGGGACGGTCTCCTGGTCCATGGCCGCCAAGGCCACGCTGCACTGCCTCACCGGCTGCGCCATCGGCGAGATCCTCGGCATGATCATCGGCACCGCGCTCGGCTGGGGCAACCTGTCGACGATGATCCTCGCGATCATCCTGGCCTTCTTCTTCGGCTACGCGCTCACCCTGCGCGGCATCCTGTCCGCCGGCGTCGACTTCAGGACGGCCTTCAAGGTCGCCCTCGCCGCCGACACCCTCTCCATCGCCGTCATGGAGCTCATCGACAACGGCGTCATCGCCCTCTGGCCCGGCGCCATGGACGCGCACCTGGACGAGCCGCTCTTCTGGATCGTGCTCGCCATCGCCCTGGCCGCCGCGTTCGTGATCACCACGCCGGTCAACAAGTGGATGATCGGCCGGGGCAAGGGCCACGCGGTGGTCCACCAGTACCACCACTGAGCCGCCACACGGGGTCCACGGTCCGGAGCGGCTACAGCTCCGGGCCGTCTCCCGGTTCCTCCTGGTACGAGTAGCGCTGCTCCGTCCACGGGTCACCGAGGTTGTGGTAGCCGCGCTCCTCCCAGAAGCCCCGGCGGTCGGCCGCCATGTACTCCACGCCCCGGACCCACTTGGGCCCCTTCCAGGCGTACAGATGCGGGACGACGAGCCGCAGCGGGAAACCGTGCTCGGCGGTGAGCAGCTCCCCGTCCTTGTGGGTGGCGAAGATCGTACGGTCCGAGGCGAAGTCGGCGAGCCGCATGTTGGCGCTGTAGCCGTACTCGGCCCAGACCATCACATGGGTCACATGGGGCGCGGGCGGAGCGAGCTCCAGGACCGTGCGGGCGGGGACACCACCCCATTCGGCCCCGAGCATGCTGAATTTCGTGACGCAGTGCAGATCGGCCAGGACCGTGGAGAACGGAAGGGCCGAGAACTCCTCGTGGTTCCAGCACCGCTTGTCACCGTCGGCCGTCGCGCCGAAGACCCGGAACTCCCAGCGGTCCGGCTTGAACTTGGGGACGGGCCCGTAGTGGGTGACCGGCCAGCCGCGCTGCAGCCGCTGCCCCGGCGGCAGATCCGGCGGAAGGTCCGGCGAACGATCCGGCTGACCCGCTTCCCGGTGTACTCCGCTCTCCGGCTGACCCATGTCATCCATGGTGACAGACGGCGAGGGGTGGTCATGACCAGGCGACCATCCGGGAGAGCCGATTCGGGCAACTCCGACTAAGCCTGCACTTACTGGACGCCCCCCATTCGGGGTGCGAGGATGCGGCCATCCCGCCCAGTGACGGCGTAGACACGTAGCGTGGAAGGAGCCTCTGCGATGCAGGGCGACCCCGAGGTCCTCGAGTTCCTCAACGAGCAGCTGACCGGCGAGCTGACGGCCATCAACCAGTACTGGCTGCATTACCGCATCCAGGACAACAAGGGGTGGACGAAGCTCGCCAAGTACACCCGCGAAGAGTCCATCGACGAGATGAAGCACGCGGACAAGCTGACCGAGCGCATCCTGATGCTCGACGGCCTGCCCAACTACCAGCGGCTCTTCCATGTGCGGGTCGGCCAGACGCTCACCGAGATGTTCCAGGCGGACCGCCAGGTCGAGGTGGAGGCGATCGACCGGCTCAAGCGCGGGATCGAGGTCATGCGCGCCAAGGGGGACATCACGTCCGCCAACCTCTTCGAGGAGATCCTGGCCGACGAGGAGCACCACATCGACTACCTGGACACGCAGCTGGAGCTGATCGAGTCCCTGGGCGAGGCGCTGTACATCTCGACGCTCATCGAGCAGCCCAGCTAAGACAGGCCCCAGGGCTCTAGGCCGCTTCCCCGAGCTCCGCGACCGTCTCCGTCGTCAGGGCGGGCATGCCCTGGTCCAGGAGCTCGCGTCGCGGGCAGTTGCCGCGCCCGAGAATGGCCTGAATGCGACGGACGCAGGAACCGCAGTCCGTGCCGGCCTTGCAGGCGGAGGCTATCTGGCGGGGCGTGCAGGCACCCGCGTCCGCGTGCTCCTTGACCTGCTTCTCCGTGACACCGAAGCATGAGCAGACGTACACGCGGTTTCACCTCCCGCCGGGATCCATAAGGCTAACCTAACCTTACCCGGCGCCCCGGAGCCCCAAAAGCCCCGGATACGACGATGGGGCACGGATCACAGCGATCCGTGCCCCATCTCCGTAGGAACCTACTTACTGATCGCGGTACATCTCCGCCACCAGGAACGCCAGGTCGAGCGACTGGCTGCGGTTGAGCCGCGGGTCGCAGGCCGTCTCGTAGCGCTGGTGCAGGTCGTCGACGAAGATCTCGTCGCCGCCGCCCACGCACTCGGTGACGTCGTCACCGGTGAGCTCGACGTGGATGCCGCCCGGGTGGGTGCCGAGGGACTTGTGGACCTCGAAGAAGCCCTTGACCTCGTCGAGCACGTCGTCGAAGCGGCGGGTCTTGTGCCCGGAGGCGGCCTCGAAGGTGTTGCCGTGCATCGGGTCGGTGACCCAGGCGACGACCGCACCGGAGGCGGTGACCTTCTCGACCAGCTCGGGGAGCTTGTCGCGGACCTTGTCGGCGCCCATGCGGACGATGAAGGTCAGCCGGCCCGGCTCGCGGTCCGGGTCGAGACGGTCGATGTAGGTGAGCGCCTCGTCCACCGAGGTGGTCGGGCCCAGCTTGATGCCGATCGGGTTCGCGATCTGCGAGGCGAACTCGATGTGGGCGTGGTCGAGCTGGCGGGTCCGCTCACCGATCCAGACCATGTGGCCGGAGGTGTCGTACAGCTTGCCGGTGCGCGAGTCCGTACGGGTCAGGGCGCCCTCGTAGTCGAGCAGCAGCGCCTCGTGGGAGGCGTAGAACTCGACGGCCTTGAACTCGGCCGGGTCGGTGCCGCAGGCCTTCATGAAGTTCAGGGCGTTGTCGATCTCGCGGGCGAGCGCCTCGTAGCGCTGGCCCGAGGGGGACGACTTCACGAAGTCCTGGTTCCAGGCGTGCACCTGGCGCAGGTCGGCGTAGCCACCGGTGGTGAAGGCGCGGACCAGGTTGAGCGTGGAGGCGGAGGCGTTGTACATCCGCTTCAGCCGCTCGGGGTCCGGGATGCGGGCCTTCTCGTTGAAGTCGAAGCCGTTGACGGAGTCGCCGCGGTAGGTCGGCAGGGTCACGCCGTCGCGGGTCTCGGTCCCCTTGGAGCGGGGCTTCGAGTACTGGCCGGCGATACGGCCGACCTTCACGACGGGCACCGAGGCCGCGTAGGTGAGGACGGCACTCATCTGGAGCAGCGTCTTGAGCTTGGCCCTGATGTGGTCGGCGGACACGGCGTCGAAGGCCTCGGCGCAGTCGCCGCCCTGGAGCAGGAACGCCTCGCCACGGGCGACGGCTCCCATCCGGGCGCGCAGCTGGTCGCACTCGCCGGCGAAGACGAGCGGAGGATACGACTCGAGGTCCGCGATCACATCGCGCAGAGCCTCGGCATCGGGGTACTCGGGCTGCTGCGCCGCGGGCAGGTCTCGCCAGGTCGCCTTGGCGACGGCGTGGGAATCAGCGTTCACGGTCACACGCACAACATTACGGGGTTCTTCGTCCAGTCCTGTCCCTCTGCCCAGTGGCTGAGACACGTGCCCGAAATGTCCCCGGGGGATCTTCACTCCATCGAGTGGTGTTACCCTCTGGCCCGTTTAACAAGAGCAAAGCCGAATTCACAGGGGTGGGCGTGACCCAGAGGCACCGCAGGGACCGCAAGAAGAAACGACTCTTGTACGGAGCGGCGGCTGCTGTCGCCGCCACCGCCACCATCGGCACCCTCGCGGTCGCCTCACCGGGCCTCCTGGGCGCGGCCGGCGACGGCAAGCCTGGTGGTGACCCTTCCCTCCAGACCCAGTTCGCAAACGCGGCGCGCGAGTTCGATGTACCGCAGAGTGTGCTGATGGCGGTGTCGTACCGCCAGACGCGGTGGGAGTCGCACGACGGGCAGCCGAGCACCACGGGCGCGTACAACGTCATGGGGCTGACCAAGGTCGACCCGGAGGACGTCGAGCAGGACACGGACGAGCAGCTGCTCGATCTGATGAACCGGAGCGGCGACCCCCGCATCGAGAAGAAGTTCGACAAGAAGAAGGCGCTGGCCTCTCTCCCCGAGAAGAAGGTCGACACCTCCAGCCCCACGCTGCACACCCTGGACAAGGCCGCCGACCTGATCGACGGCTCGACCGACGCGGTCCAGAAGGACAGCGAGGCCTCGATCCGGGCCGGCGCCGCCCTGCTCGCCGAGTACCAGAAGCAGGCCGGTGCGGAGCTCTCCGACGACCCGGGCGTCTGGTACCCGGCCGTCGCGCGCTACAGCCAGTCCCCGGACCGGAAGAGCGCCGACCTCTTCGCCAAGCGCGTCTTCGAGTCCATCAGGACGGGTGAGCAGGAGGTCACCGCGGACGGCGAGCAGGTCGTCCTGCCGGCGGACCCGTCGGTGGAACCGGTCAAGCCCTCGAACGTCCCGCTGGCGGCGAGCCTCGCGGCGACGAACGAGGACCCCGCGGTCGAGTGCCCGACCGGCCCGACGGCTCCCGTCTGCACGTTCATCCCGGCCGCCTACTCGCAGAACGACGGCAACTACAACATCGCGAGCCGTCCCGCGAACGGCTTCGACGTCCGCCAGATCGTCATCCACGACATCGAGGGTTCGCACGACGGCGCGGTGGCGGTCTTCCAGAACCCCCTGAGCTACGCGAGCGCCCACTACATCGTCCGCGCCGACGGCCGCGTGACGCAGATGGTGGAGACCAAGAACGAGGCGTACCACGCCGGCAACAAGACCCTCAACATGCACTCGATCGGCATCGAGCACGAGGGCTACGCCATCAAGGGTGACGCCGGCTGGTACACCGAGCCGGAGTACGAGTCCTCCGCCGCCCTCGTGAAGTACCTGGCCGCGAAGTTCTCCCTCCCGCTGGACCGCGAGCACATCATCGGCCACGACGACGTGCCGAGCATCCTGGACAGCAAGATCCAGGACCACTGGGACCCGGGCCCGTTCTGGGACTGGAACCACTTCATGACGCTGGTGGGCGCCCCCACCGGTGCCGGCGGCGCGGGCGGCCTCCTGCAGGCCGGGCAGCTCGTCCGGATCGTCCCGCCGTTCACCTCGGCCAACCAGCAGCAGATGAAGTACACGGAGAAGGTCGGCGACCAGTACGTCACCAAGACCACCGTGGCGCTGCCGGTCAACTTCGGCTACCTGTACTCGGAGCCGGTGGCCGACCAGAGCAAGGCGCTGACCGACCCGTACGTCTCGGCGAACTGGCAGGAGGGCGCCAACTGGACGAACAAGGTCACGGCCGGCAGCACCCATGTCGTCGCCGACGTCCGGACCGACTGGACCGCCATCTGGTACGGCGGCAAGAAGGCCTGGTTCTACAACCCCGGCGGCCAGTACACGGCCCCCGTGGGCGTGAAGAAGGCGATCACCGCCAAGGACGGCGCCGACTCGATCCCGGTCTACGGCCGCGCCTACCCCGAGGACGCCGCCTACACGGGCACCGGCGTCCCGGTCCAGGCCAGCAACAGCGCGTCGCTGACGAAGTACAGCCTCCCGGCCGGGCAGCTGTACACGAAGGCCGGCGACGCCGTGCCGGGCGACTACTACTACAGCGCGTACAACACCGACGGCACCCGGGTCGTCGGCACGACCAACATCTTCATCCCGATCCGCTACAACCACCGCATGGCGTGGGTGAAGGCGAGCGACGTCAAGGAGGTCGACACCAAGCCCGCCGTCGCCTCGACCAACCGCTACAACCTCCTCACCCGCGACGCCTCCGGTGTCCTCTGGCAGTACCAGGGCAGCGGCAGCTCCACCGAGCCGTTCCTGGCGCGGTACCGGGTCGGGGGCGGCTGGGGGATCTACAACGCCATCACCCCGCTGACGGCCCTCCGCGCCGACGGCACCGGTGACGCCGTCGCCCGGGACGCCTCCGGTGCCCTCTGGTACTACCAGGGCAGCGGCAACCCGTCCGCGCCGTTCAAGCCGCGTCTGAAGACCGGCGGCGGCTGGCAGATCTACGACCGGATCATCGGCGTCCGCGACCTCACCGGGGACTCCCGGCCGGACGTGATCGCCCGCGAGAAGTCGGGTGCCCTGTGGCTGTACAAGGGCACCGGCACCCCGGCCACGCCGTTCGCCCCCCGGGTGAAGATCGGCACCGGCTGGCAGATCTACAACGACATCGTCAGCACCGGCGACCTGACCTCGGACGGCAAGCCGGACCTGATCGGCCGCGACGCCACCGGCGCGCTGTGGCTGTACAAGGGCACCGGCAGCGCCACCGCCCCGTACGCCGCCCGCGTCAAGGTGGGTACCGGCTGGCAGATCTACAACAGCATCACCGGCCCGAGCGACCTCACCGGTGACGGCAGGGTCGACTTCGTCGCCCGTGACGGCGCCGGCGCGCTGTGGCTGTACAAGGGCACGGGCAGCGCCACCGCCCCGTACGCCGCGCGCGTGCAGGTCGGCCCGGGCTGGCAGACGTACAACCTGATCTTCTGATCGAGGGATCGACCGGCCCCGGGGCCCGGCTCGCACCGTCCACGGTGCGGACCGGGCCCCGTTCCCGTGCCCGGCTGCGTTACAGTGCTCACATGTTGTACGCGTCGCAGATCCAGAACTGGTGGTGGACCGCTCATCCGGCGGCCCACTGATCGCGCGTACACCGACTGACTCGCGAAGGCCGCCCGAGGGGCGGCCTTTTCTCGTACCCGGGGCCGTTCCTCCTCTCCGTACTCCACCCGGAAGGAACGACACGCCCATGGACCTCTCCCGTCTCCTCGACGACTCCTGCCCGCCGTTCGCCCTGCTGCGCCGGCGCACCCCCGGCCGTGACCACGACACCGTCGAGGTGCTGATCGGCCGGGTCCACGAGGCCGAGCGCCTCGCGGAGCTGCCCGTGGGCCCCCTGCCGACGCTCGCCCTCGTGCCGTTCCGGCAGATCCGTGAGCGCGGCTTCGACGTGCGGGACGACGGCACCCCGCTCTCGGTGCTCGTCGCCGACGAGGCGTACGAGCTGCCGCTCGACGAGGCCCTCGCCGCGCTGCCCGCCCATGAGGTACGGGTGGAGGGCGGTGGGTTCGACGTCTCCGACGAGGCGTACGCGGAGACCGTGCGGCGGGTCATCGACGAGGAGATCGGCTCCGGCGAGGGCGCCAACTTCGTGATCCGGCGCACCTACACCGGCGAGATCCCGGGCTTCGGGCGCGCCGACGCGCTCGCCCTGTTCCGGCGGCTTCTCGCGGGCGAGCGGGGCGCGTACTGGACGTTCGTCGTGCACACCGGGGACCGGACGCTCGTCGGGGCGAGCCCCGAGGTGCACGTCCGGATGTCGGGAGGGACGGTCGTGATGAACCCGATCAGCGGCACGTACCGCTACCCGGCCGGGGTCGCCCCGACCGCCGAGGACCTGCTCGCCTTCCTCGCCGACCGCAAGGAGACCGAGGAGCTCTCCATGGTGGTGGACGAGGAGCTGAAGATGATGTGCACGGTGGGCGACATGGGCGGGGTGGTGGTCGGACCGCGGCTCAAGGAGATGGCCCATCTCGCGCACACGGAGTACGAGTTGCGCGGCCGGTCCTCGCTGGACGTGCGGGAGGTGCTGCGGGAGACGATGTTCGCGGCGACCGTGACAGGGTCGCCGGTGCAGAACGCCTGCCGGGTGATCGAGCGTCACGAGACCGGCGGGCGCGGCTACTACGCGGGGGCGCTGGCGCTGCTCGGGACGGACGGGAGCGGGGCGCAGACGCTGGACTCGCCCATCCTGATCCGTACCGCCGACATCGCGTCCGACGGACGGCTCCGGGTGCCGGTCGGGGCGACGCTGGTGCGGCACTCGGACCCGGCGGGCGAGGTCGCCGAGACCCACGCGAAGGCGGCGGGGGTGCTGGCCGCCCTGGGCGTACGGGAGGGGCGGCCGCGCGACGAGGGCGCGGTGCCGGCGCGGCTCGCCGACGACCCCCGGGTGCGGGCCGCGCTCGACGCCCGCCGTGCGGACCTCGCGCCGTTCTGGCTGAAGATGCAGGTGCGGTCGGCGGAGCTGTCGGGGCACGCGCTCGTGGTCGACGCCGAGGACACCTTCACGGCGATGCTGGCGCACGTCCTGCGCTCCTCGGGCCTGGAGGTGTCGGTGCTGCGGTACGACGAGCCGGGGCTGCGGGAGCTGGCGCTCGCGCACGAGGGGCCGGTCGTCCTGGGGCCCGGCCCGGGGAACCCCTCGGACGCCGCCGACCCGAAGATGCGCTTCCTGCGCGGGCTGACGGCGGAGCTCGTACGGGACCACCGCCACGGCCTCCTGGGTGTCTGCCTCGGGCACGAGCTCATCGCGGCCGAACTGGGCCTGGACATCGTCCGCAAGCGGACCCCGTTCCAGGGGGCGCAGCTGCGGATCGACCTCTTCGGGCAGCGGCAGACGGTCGGCTTCTACAACAGCTTCACCGCCCGCTGCGACGACCGGACGGCGACGGAGCTGGCGCTGCACCGCATCGAGGTGAGCCGGGACGCGGAGACCGGCGAGGTCCACGCCCTGCGCGGACCGGGCTTCGCCGGGGTGCAGTTCCACCCGGAGTCGGTGCTCACGATGGACGGGGCCGCGCTCACCGCCTCCCTGCTCGCGGGGGTGCTGGTCTAGGGGCTCCTAGGCGGTCCTCGGCACCAGGACGTTCTCGCCGCGCCGCCCGGCGGTGTAGTCGAGGACGTTCTGGACGGTGGTGTCGATGATCTGGCCGACCGCGTCGGTCGTGTAGTACGCCTGGTGGGAGGTGACCAGCACGTTCGGGAAGGTGATCAGGCGGGCCAGGGTGTCGTCCTCGACGACCTCCAGGGACTTGTCGAGGAAGAAGAGTCCGGCCTCCGCCTCGTAGACGTCCAGGCCGACCCCGGCGAAGCGGCCGGCCCGGAGTTCGGCGACGAGGGCCTCGGTGTCGATGAGCCCGCCGCGGCTGGAGTTCACCAGGATGGCGTCGTCCTTCATGGCCTTGAGGGCGGCGGCGTCGATGAGGTGCTGGGTGGCGGGGAGCAGCGGCACGTGGAGGCTGATGAGGTCGGCCTCGGCGAAGAGCCGCTCCTTCTCGACGTAGGTCATGCCCAGGTCCAGGCAGGCGGGGTTCTCGGCGACGTCCCAGCCGAGGAGGTTCATGCCGAAGCCGTGGGCGATCCGGGTGAAGGCCTCGCCGATCTTGCCGGTGCCGAGGACGCCGACCGTACGGCCCCGCAGGTCACGGCCCATCAGTCCGTCGAGCCGGAAGTCGAAGTCGCGGGTCCGGATGGAGGCGCGGACGATCCGGCGGTTGACGGCCATGGCCAGGGTCCAGGCGAACTCGGCGACGGAGTACGGCGAGTAGTACGAGACGCGGGCGACGGTGATGCCGAGGCGCTCGGCGACGTCGAGGTCGATGTTGTTGAAGCCCGTGGAGCGCTGGGCGATCATCTGCGTCCCGCCGGCGGCGAGGGTCTGCAGGACCCGGTGGTCGAGGTCGGCGTTGACGCTGCTGGAGACGATCTCGTACCCGGCGGCGATGGGGGCGGTGTCCTCGTCGAGGTTGACGCGCAGGCAGCGGACGTCGTGGTGCCCCGCGAAGGCCTTCTCGATGAGGGGCTTCTCGTCCGCCTGCACGCCGAATGCCAGGATTTCCACGTGTTTCCCCTCAACGTCACGATGGGCCGTACATGCCGGAATATACGGCCCCTCGTGGCGCCCGGCCGCCTCAGGCGTCGTCGAGGCCGCGCTCGATGGCGTAGCGGACGAGCTCCACCCGGTTGTGCAGCTGGAGCTTGCCCAGGGTGTTCTGGACGTGGTTCTGGACCGTGCGGTGCGAGATGACCAGGCGCTCGGCGATCTGCTTGTAGCTGAGCCCCTTGGCGACGAGCCGCAGGACCTCGGTCTCGCGCTCGGTCAGCTGCGGGGCCTTCGGCTCGTCGGCGCCGGCCGCCGGGGCGGGCTCGGAGGCCAGCCGGCGGTACTCGCCGAGGACCAGGCCGGCCAGGCCCGGCGTGAAGACGGGGTCGCCTACGGCCGTCCGGCGCACCGCGTCGATCAGCTCGTCCGTACTGGCCGACTTGAGGAGGTAGCCGGTCGCGCCCGACTTGACCGCCTCCAGGACGTCGGCGTGCTCGCCGCTCGCCGAGAGGACGAGGACCCGCAGCTCGGGGCGGCCGCCGACGAGCTCCTTGCAGACCTGGACGCCCGGCTTGACCGGCAGGTTCAGGTCCAGGACGAGGACGTCCGGCCCGGCCGCGACGGCGCGGCGCACGGCCTGCTCGCCGTCGCCGGCGGTGGCGACCACGTCGAAGCCCGCCTCGTCGAGGTCACGGGCGACCGCGTCCCGCCACATCGGATGGTCGTCGACGACCATCACCTTGATCCGCTGCTCGCTCACTTCTCCCCTGCCTTCCCCCGTGGAACCTTCAACTCGACTTCCGTGCCCTGACCCGGGACCGAGACCAGCTCGGCCGAGCCGCCCAGATCCCGCAGTCTCCCCCGGATGGACAGGGCGACGCCCATCCGGCCCTCTCCCCAGGCCTCCGCGAGGCGGCCCTCCGGGATGCCGGGGCCGTCGTCCCGGACGGTGACGATCACCTCGTCCGGCCAGTCCTCGATCAGGACCCACGCGTGCGCGTCCTCCCCGGCGTGCACCCGGACGTTGTCCAGGGCTGCGCCGACGGCGGTGGCCAGCTCACGGGCGGCGGGCGGCGGCAGCAGGACCGGGGCGCCCGGCTCGGAGAGGGTGACCCGGGCCCCGGCGCGCGGGGCGAGCAGGAGACGGAGGTCGACGGGGGTGTCCTCGTCGGCTTCGTCGTCCACCTCGACGACCCGGACGAAGGCGCCCTCGGACTCGTCCTCGGAGACCAGGCTGGGCCGGGTGAGCCCGCCCGCGACGAGGGTGCGCAGGGCCACCTCCTGCTCCCCCGCCATCCGGCCGATCTCGGCGGCCTCGCCGCCGAGCGCCGCGCCGCGCCGCTGCACCATCGCGAGGACCTGGAGGACGCTGTCGTGGATGTCCCGGGCGAGCCGCTCCCGCTCCCGGGTCGCGGCCTCGATCTCCAGGGCGCGGGCGAGGGTCCGCTCGGAGGCGCGGGCGACCTCGACGACGTAGCCGATGGCGATGGAGGCGACCCAGACGAGGAGCACGTTGTGGAGGGTGTCCCGGCTGGGGTGCCCGCGCTCGACGATGTTGGCGACGGCGACCAGCGAGGAGGCGACGCCGGCCCAGCGCCAGCCGCCCTTGATGGCGAACGCGAGGACGGAGCCCGCGGTCCATATCGAGGGCAGGGTGGGGCCGTCGACCGACTGGGCCTGGGCGTCGGCGAGCGGGGTGAGGAGGATGCCGACGAGGGCGACGGTGATGTCGGCGCCGAGGAAGCGCTTGGTGCAGCCGGCCGCGTTCGCCACCTTGGGGAGGGTGGCGAGGGTCCAGCAGCACAGCACCGCCAGATAGACGACGGCGATCCAGGGCCGCTCGTAGTCCTCCCGGCCGAACGCGAACAGCAGGACCGCGTACACCATGGTCAGGACGCGGTAGCCGGTCAGCGCCCGCCACAGCGGCTGCTCGACCGACATGCGCACGACACGCTCGCGCTTGGCCATCTCCCCCACCCCCCGGAAACCCCTCGCGGGGACCTACGCGCCAGACTCTTCCCGAGCGGCGATCTCGGCCTTGACGGCCTCCTTGGCGGCCTTCTCCGCATCCGCGATCTGCCGCTTGGCGGCGGTCGCGTAGATGTCGACGTACTCCTGGCCGGACAGCTTCATGATCTCGTACATGACCTCGTCGGTCACCGAGCGGAGGATGAAGCGGTCCCCCTCCATGCCCTGGTAGCGGGTGAAGTCCAGCGGCTTGCCGATCCGGATCCCCGGGCGCATCAGCTTGGGGACGACCTTGCCGGGCGGCTGGATCTTCTCGGTGTCGATCATGGCGACCGGGATCACGGGCGCGCCGGTGGCCAGGGCCACGCGCGCCAGACCGCCGGGCTTGCCCCGGTAGAGGCGGCCGTCGGGCGAACGGGTGCCCTCGGGGTAGATCCCGAAGAGCCCGCCTCCCTCGATGACCTCGATGCCCGCCTTGATGGCCGCCTCGCCCGCGCCGCGGGCACCCGAACGGTCCACCGGGAGCTGGCCGACGCCCTTGAAGAAGGCGGCGGTGAGCTTGCCCTTCACACCGGGGGTGGTGAAGTACTCGGCCTTGGCGATGAAGGTGACCTTGCGGTCCAGGACGGCGGGCAGGAAGAAGGAGTCCGAGAAGGACAGGTGGTTGCTCGCGAGGATCGCGGGTCCCTCGGCGGGGATGTTCTCCAGACCCTCCACCCAGGGCCGGAAGGCAAGCTTCAGGGACCCTCCGAGGGAGAACTTCATTGCGCCGTAGATCAACTCGCCATGCCTTCCGTGTGCCGTCGCCACGACTTTATCCCGTACCGACGCACGGCCCCCGCTACGGCCCTGGTCGGTGTCGGTCCGGTCGCGTACCGTGAAGGTCCTTCCCCATTTTCCGTCGCTCCGGCGCACCCGAAGACGCCGGAGTCGCAACCGAACAGGAGACCCCGGTGCCGGTCCTTCCCGGAGCCGAGCCGTACCGCCATGACGGCGGAGAGGTCGGCGTCCTTCTCTGTCACGGATTCACCGGTTCCCCGCAGTCGATGCGCCCGTGGGCCGAGTACCTGGCCGAGTGCGGTCTGTCGGTCTCGGTGCCGCTGCTGCCCGGCCACGGCACGCGGTGGCAGGACATGCAGCTCACCACCTGGCACGACTGGTACGCGGAGGTGGACCGCGCCCTGCGCGAGCTCCTGGAGCGGTGCCGGACCGTCTTCGTCTTCGGCCTCTCCATGGGCGGGGCCCTCACGCTGCGGCTGGCCGCCCAGCACGGTGACGCGGTGCGGGGCATCGTCCTCGTCAACCCGGGCAACAAGGTGCACGGCCTCGCCGCGTACGCGCTGCCCGTCGCCCGGCACCTGGTCCCCTCCACGAAGGGCATCGCCAGCGACATCGCCAAGGAGGGCGTGGCCGAGGTCGGCTACGACCGGGTGCCGCTGCACGCCGCGCACTCGCTGCGCCAGTTCTTCCGGGCGGTCGACGCGGAGCTCCCCCAGGTCACCCAGCCGGTGGTACTGCTCCACAGCCCCCAGGACCACGTCGTGCCGCCCGTCGACTCGGCCCGGATCCTCTCCCGCATCTCCTCGACGGACGTCCAGGAGATCCTGCTGGAACAGAGCTACCACGTGGCGACGTTGGACCATGACGCGGAGCGGATCTTCGACGAGAGCCTGGCCTTCGTCGAACGTCTGGCCCCGGATCTGGTCGACGGGAAGGGGAGCAGGAGCGGTGGCTGAGCAGCAGGACGGCGACGGGCGGGAGCCGCAGCCCATCGACGAGGAGGCGGCCTGGGCCGCGATCGTCGCCGGGTACGGCGAGGAGCCCGCGGACCCTCCGGGGGCGAAGCCGTTCCGGCCCGTCGAGAACCTGTCGCTGCCGGAGCCCGAGGAACAGGACGAGGACGGTGACGCCCCGGAGATCCGGCCCGTCAAGGGCACGGCCTGGAAACCGCGGCCGAAGCCCGCGGAGACCGCGCCGGAGACCGCGCCGGAGGCCGCCGAGGGTGCCGAGCCGGACGAGGCCGACGGGGACCCGGAGCCGGGTCCCGAGCGGCCCGCGCTCGGCAGCTCGATCGTGTTCGCGCCCGGGGTGCGGACCGGTGGCCCCCGGGACTACTCGCCGGCCGAGCCGGACGACGGGCCGGGCGGCGCCGACGAGGGCCACTTCGTCCCGCCGGAGCCGCCCCCGCTGCCCGAGGCGGACGCGACCACCAAGTTCGCCTGGCTCGCGGTCGTCGGCGGCCCGGTCCTGATGCTGGTCGCCGTCCTGCTCCAGTGGGACATGACCTGGTGGCTGACGACGCTCTGCGTCGGCGGCTTCCTGGGCGGCTTCGCGACCCTGGTGGCCCGCATGAAGCACGACGACGACGATGACGACGGCTTCGACGACCCGGGGCGCGGGGCGGTCGTCTAGCCTCCCGGCGCCCCCCTCGCGCCGCTCGGCACCGGAGCGCCTCCCGGGTTTCGCACGGCTGCGCCGGACTCCGTCCGCCGACAGGCGCACCGGGTCCGGTCGCGGGCCGTGCGGGCCGTCAGGACCCCGCCGGGATCCGGACCGCCGCCAGGACCGGGAGATGGTCGGTGGCGGCTCGGAGGTCCTTCGGGTCGAGGTCCGCGGGGACTCCGCAGCCGAGGAACTCGACGCCCGGGGTCGCCAGGATCGCGTCGATGCGCTGGTGCGGGTCCGCGGGGGTCGAGGTGTGTTCGCCGCCCCAGGGGCTGACCGCCCAGCCGTCCTGGAGCTCCTCCGTGAGACGGGTGAAGGCGGGCCCTCCGGGCCGTTCGTTCAGGTCGCCTGCGACGAGGGCGTGCGGGGTGCCGAGCGCGGCGACCCGGTCGAGGACCATCCCGGCCTGGGCGTACCGCTCGTCCTTCTTCAGGCTCAGATGGCAGCTGACCAGACCGACCCGGGCCCCGGCGAAGCGGACGACGGCGGTCGCGAGGCCGCGCCGGTGCAGACCCGGGGTGAGCGGCAGCAGGACGTCCTCGGTCCGCTCCACGGTGGCCCGCAGGGAGCAGAGCAGCAGCGGTCCGGCCGCGGTCGCGCCGCCGCTCAGGACGACGAGTTCGCTCTTGGCCGCGAGCCGGGCGGCGTGTTTGCGCCAGCGGAAGAAGCGCGGGGCCTCCTGGACGAAGACGAGGTCCGGGGCGCAGGCGCGGATCACCCGGGCGAGGGCGTCCTCGTCGTCGCGCATCGAGCGGACGTTGTAGCTCAGGACCCGGAGGACGGCCGAACCGTCGCTCTCGGTGCGGGAGTTGGGCAGCTCACTGATCGCCATGACGGCCAACATACGACGACCGCCCGCCGTGTCCGAGAGGACGCGGCGGGCGGTCGTCGTATGCCGTGAGGTCTCAGCCCTGGCGGGCGAGGTCCGCGGCGCCGACCAGGCCGGCCTTGTTCCCGAGCTGGGCCGCGAGGACCTGCGCGTGCGGGCGCCACTGGCCGCCGATCAGCCAGCGCCGGAAGGACTTGCGGATCGGGTCGAGGACGAGGTCGCCCTCGTCCGAGACTCCGCCGCCGACGATGAACGCCGAGGGGTCGAAGAGCGAGGCCAGGTCGGCGAGACCGGCGCCCGCCCAACGGGCCAGCTCGCGGAAGGAGTCGATGGCCACCGGGTCGCCCGCGCGGGCGGCCTGGCTGACGTGCTTGCCCTCGATGCCCTCCGGGGTGCCGTCGCCGAGGCCGAGGAGGATCTCCGCGCGCTCCGGGGTGGCGTTGGCGCGCTGCTTGGCGTACCGGACGAGCGCGCGCCCGGAGGCGTACTGCTCCCAGCAGCCCTGGCTGCCGCAGCCGCACAGCAGGCCGTCCGGGACGACCCGGATGTGGCCGAACTCGGCGGCCACGCCGAAGCGTCCGCGGCGCAGCTTGTTGCCGATGATGATGCCGCCGCCCAGGCCGGTGCCGAGGGTGATGCAGATGACGTCCTCGTGCCCCTGGCCGGCGCCGAAGCGGTACTCGCCCCAGGCCGCCGCGTTGGCGTCGTTCTCGACGACGACGGGCAGGCCGACCCGCTGCTCGACCTTGTCCTTGAGCGGCTCGTGCCGCCAGTCGATGTTCGGCGCGAAGAGGACGGTGGCGCGCTTGTCGTCGACGTAGCCCGCGGCTCCGATGCCGACGGCCTCGATCTGGTACCCCTTGCCGGCCTCGGAGACCGCGGCGCAGATGGCGTCGACGATGCCCTCGGGGGTCGGCGGGGTGGGCACGGTGTGGGTGTCGAGGATGTTGCCCTCCTCGTCGACCACGCCGGCCGCGATCTTCGTGCCGCCGATGTCGACGCCGATGGTGAGTCCCATGTGTCCCTCAGTTTTCGGTCGAGCCCCGCTAAGGCCCACCGTACCCGAGCGGGGGTGTCCCACCGATCAGTCGAGGTCGATGTGCTGGCCGGTTCCCGGCCCTTCGTCGTCCTTGCGGTCGTCCTTGTGGTCGTCCGTGTGCGACGCGTCCGCGTCCCGGCGCGGGTCGTCCGCGTCGGGGACGGCGCCGCCGCGGGTCCAGCGGCTCTCGTGGCCCTCGACGGCGGAGCGGTACGCGGCGAGCAGCTCGCTGCCGGCGGCCGCGAGGTGGTCGAAGACCTGCGGGTTGCGCTCGATGACGGGTTCGACGACGGCCTTCGCCTGGTTGACGAGCTGCTGCACGGTCTGCGCGGCCTGGCCGCCGAGGAGCGGGTTCCCGAGGCCGCCGGAGACCTTGTCGGCCACGGCCTCGAAGAGCTTGCGGAACTCCTCCGCGGGCGAGCCGGGCTCGGTCGCGCGCTGCGCCCGGCGGCGGGCCTTCTCCGCCTCCAGGTCCTCGGCACAGGCCTTGGCCCAGGCGTCCGAATCGCTCATGGCGTACTCCTCAATGGCTGCGTACTTCGACGGTACACGCCGCTTCAGGGGGTACGGGGCCAGAGCCCGGGGTCGGGGGTGAAGCGCACCCGGAGGTCCCCCTCGACGAGTCCGGCGCCGGTGACGGTGCAGCGGCGCAGGGCGCCCGGCAGCGGGACGGCCCGGCGGAACGCGCCGACGGTCAGGAGCAGTTCGTCGCCCCGGCGGACGAGGGAGAGCTCCTCCTTGACGGCCCCCGGCAGGGGGATGTGCCAGACGAGGACCCCGTCCTCCTCGCGCCGGTCCTCGACGGCCCACTCCGCCCTGGGGGCCGGGGCCGTTTCGGGCCGGGCGGGCGCGAGGAGGACGAGGTCCTCGGCTCCGCGCGGGGCACGGCCGAGGTGCGGGAGCTCGTACAGCCCGCCGGTGGCGGTACGGAGCTCCGCGAGATGCCGGTGCTGTTCGGCGGCGAGTCCGGCGAGCCAGGGGTCCTCCGAGGTGGCGGGGAGGATCCGGTTGGCGACCACGGCGTCGAGCGCGAGGCGCTGGACGGCGAGGCCCAGCCGGGCGGTGCGCAGGGCGCGGGCGGCGTCGGGGCCGGGTTCGACGACGAGACGGACGGTGGTGGCGGGGGCCTCGACCACGGCCTGGACGGCGGCGAGCTCGGCCTCCCAGCGGGAGGTGGTCTCGTACAGCCACTGCGCGGGCATGGGGACGCCGGCGAGCTGGGCGAGCATCGGGCGCAGGGCGCGGGCGGCCTGGCGCTCCGGCGGCAGGAGGCGGCGCAGATAGCGGCGGAGCTGCGCGGGGAGCGCGAGGAGGGCGAGGGCCTCGGGGAGCGGGGGCAGATCGACGACGGCGAGGTCGTGGTCGCCCTCGGCGGCGTCGCGCACCGCCCTCAGCAGGGCGAACGGGCGGCTGCCGGGGAGCTCGGTGAGCTCGGCGTCCTCGAAGGGGGCGGCGCCGAGGAGGTCGAGGGCGGCGGCGGAGCGGGCCTGGAGGGCGAGGAACTCCCGCCGGAAGTCGGGACCGGGCTGCGGGCGCAGGACGCGCAGCTTCTCGTCGCCGCCCGAGGGCGCCGCGTCCTCGGAGACGAGCAGGACCCGGCGGCCGGCCCGCGCCTCGGCGAGGGCGGTGGCGGCGGCGAGGGTGGTGCGTCCGGCGCCGCCGGGGCCGGTGACAAGGATGATCCGCATGCGCCCGAACGTTACCGGGCCCCTCGTTGTGGGCCCGCGCCCACCGCCGTGTGGGCAATCGTCCCGCATGGGGGTCCCCCCTGGACGAAGTCCTTGGGGGAGGGACGGGTGGGCGCACGGGACGGCGCCCTTCAGCGGCGCCTCCGCGTTCCGCGCCTGAACCCGCACCACCAGTGCACTGCACCAGGGGCGCGGGTCCAGGCGCATGAGCCTCTGGCGCCGGCAAGGGCGCCGTTCCGTTGTGCCCACCCGTTCCGCCCTGGGGGCACCTCCCGGACGAAGTCTGGGGGAGGAACGCATGCCCACAACGGGCGGGGCGCAGCGTTACGCGCCCGACTCCACGCGCTGCTTCAGGCCCGCCAGGGCTCGGTCGATGATGACCTTCTCGGCCTTGCGCTTGATCATGCCGAGCATGGGGATCTTGACGTCGACGGTGAGCTGGTACGTCACCTCGGTGCGGTCGCCGCCGAGCGGCTTCAGCAGGTAGGAGCCGTCGAGGGAGCGGAGCATCTGGGACTTGACCAGGGTCCAGCTGACCTCGTTGTCCCCGGTCCAGGTGTACGCGAGGGTGTGGTCGTCCTTGATGGCGCCCGCGTCGAGGAGCAGCCGGACCTTCTCCGCGCGGCCGGCGTCGTCGGCCTCCAGGACCTCGGCCTCCTTCACCTCGCCGGTCCACTCGGGGTAGCGGGCGAAGTCGGCGATCACACCCATGACGTCGGCCGGTGCCGCCTCGATGGTGATGCTCGAGCTGGTGTGTTCGGCCATCGCGGTGGCTCCTCCACTGTGCGGTCCGGCGGAAGTCAAGGGGCACAGACGTGCCGACGGAAGGCTATCGCGCCGTGACTCCGTGCCTGTCACCACTCCAGGGCGTAGGGCCTGCCGGCCGAGGCGAAGTGGCCGACGTTCACGCACTCGGTGGAGGCGATCCGCATCCGCCGGGCGAGCGGCTGGTGGACGTGGCCGAAGAGGGCGTAGCGGGGCCGGACGCGGTGGATGGCGTCGAGCAGGGCCCGGCTGCCGCGCTCGAAGCGGCGGGCCACGGTGTCGTAGGTCAGCTCCGGCACGTCCGGCGGGATGTGGGAGCAGAGGACGTCGACGTCGCCGAGGGCCTCGACCTTCGCCGCGTACTCCTCGTCGGAGATCTCGTACGGGGTGCGCATGGGGGTGCGGAGGCCGCCGCCGACGAAGCCGAAGGTGAGGCCGCCGAGCTCGATCCGCTGCCCGTCGAGGACGGTGGTGCCGGAGGCGGCGTACTCGGGCCAGAGCCGGGGGATGTCGACGTTCCCGTAGGTGGCGTAGGTGGGGGTGGGGAAGGCGGCGAAGAGTTCGGCGTACTGGCGGCGGACGGCGGCCTCGATGGCGGTGTCGCGGTCGACGTCGAGGCCGGCCCAGAGGCGGCGGCCCAGGTCACGGGCCTCGTCGAAGCGGCGGGCGGTGCGCAGCTCGACGAGCCGGGTGGCGTTCTCGGCGCCGAAGAGGTCGGGGAAGATTCCCCGGCTGTGGTCGGCGTAGTCGAGGAAGAGGACCAGGTCACCCAGGCATATGAGGGCGTCGGCGCCCTCTCCGGCCTTGGCGAGGTCGCCGGCGTTGCCGTGCACGTCACTGACCACATGGACTCGCATGAGCCCACCTTAGGGGGTGTCACCTGCGGTTACTTGGGAGTCGTGAAACCCGTGGATTACTGTGCGCAGAGCACCGTCACGCATGTGTGACGCACGGAACATCTGGCCGGGACCCCCTATCGGGAACCATGTACTGGTGGGTAACGTCCGGGCAGTCCAGTCGTGCTCACCCCCACTGAGCACCTGCCCGATCATGGACTTCACCGGTGCATCACACAGAGCCGTGGCGCCGGCGCCCGATGAGGAGCAGCAGTCTTGCGCGAGTTCAGCCTTCCGGCCCTGTACGAGGTCCCCACGGACGGCAACCTGACGGATCTCATCCGCCGCAACGCCTCCCAGCACCCAGACGTCGCCGTGATGGGGCGCAAGATCGACGGTGTCTGGACCGACGTCACCGCCACGCAGTTCCTCGCCGAGGTCCGCGGTGCCGCGAAGGGCCTGATCGCCTCCGGCGTGGAGCCGGGCGACCGGGTCGCGCTGCTCTCCCGTACGCGTTACGAGTGGGTGCTCCTCGACTTCGCGATCTGGAGCGCGGGCGCGGTGACCGTGCCGGTGTACGAGACGAGCTCGCCGGAGCAGATCCAGTGGATCCTCGGCGACTCGGGCGCGAAGGCCGTCGTGGTCGAGAGCGCGGCGCACGAGGAGTCGGTGGCCTCCGTCCGGGCGAACCTGCCGGAGCTCGCGAGCGTGTGGCGGATCGACACCGACGCCGTCGCCCGGCTCACCGCCGAGGGCGCGGACGTCTCCGACGAGCTGCTCGACGAGCGCATGTCGGCGGCGAACGCGGACGACCCGGCGACGATCGTCTACACCTCGGGCACGACCGGCCGCCCCAAGGGCTGCGTCCTGTCCCACCGGGCCTTCTTCGCCGAGTGCGGCAACATCGTGGAGCGGCTGAAGCCCCTCTTCCGCACGGGCGAGTGCTCGGTGCTGCTGTTCCTGCCGGCCGCGCACGTCTTCGGGCGGCTCGTCGAGGTCGCGTCCGTGATGGCGCCGATCCGCCTCGGCTGCGTGCCGGACATCAAGAACCTCACCGACGAGCTGGCCTCGTTCCGGCCGACGCTGATCCTCGGCGTGCCGCGCGTCTTCGAGAAGGTCTACAACTCGGCGCGGGCGAAGGCTCAGGCCGACGGCAAGGGCAAGATCTTCGACAAGGCCGCGCACACGGCCATCGCGTACAGCCGGGCGATCGGCACCCCGCAGGGCCCGTCCCTCGGCCTGAAGCTGAAGCACAAGCTCTTCGACAAGCTGGTCTTCAGCAAGCTGCGGGCGGTGCTCGGCGGTCGTGGCGAGTACGCGATCTCGGGCGGTGCTCCGCTGGGCGAGCGGCTCGGCCACTTCTTCCGGGGCATCGGCTTCACGGTCCTGGAGGGGTACGGCCTGACGGAGTCGTGCGCGGCGACCGCCTTCAACCCCTGGGACCGGCAGAAGATCGGCACGGTCGGTCAGCCGCTGCCGGGCTCGGTGGTGCGGATCGCCGACGACGGCGAGGTGCTGCTGCACGGCGAGCACATCTTCTCGCGGTACTGGAACAACGAGGCGGCGACGGCCGAGGCGCTGCGCGACGGCTGGTTCCACACGGGTGACATCGGCACGCTCGACGAGGACGGCTACCTCGCGATCACGGGCCGCAAGAAGGAGATCCTGGTGACGGCGGGCGGCAAGAACGTCGCCCCCGCGGTCATCGAGGACCGGATCCGGGCACACGCGCTGGTCGCGGAGTGCATGGTGGTCGGCGACGGGCGTCCGTTCGTGGGCGCGCTGGTCACGATCGACGAGGAGTTCCTCGGCCGCTGGGCGAGCGAGCACGGCAAGCCCGAGGGGGCGACGGCGGCCACCCTCCGCGACGACGCGGAGCTGATCGCGGAGGTCCAGCGGGCCATCGACGACGGCAACGCGGCGGTCTCCAAGGCGGAGTCGGTCCGCAAGTTCCGTATCCTCCCGGCGCAGTTCACCGAGGAGGCGGGCCACATCACCCCGTCCCTGAAGCTGAAGCGGAACGTGGTGGCGAAGGACTTCGCCGACGAGATCGAGGCGATCTACACGGTCTGAGCCGGCAGCGGCACACGAAGGGGCCCGAGGCGATCCACTCGCCTCGGGCCCCTTCGTGTGCCGTGATCAGAGCAGCTCGCGCAGCCGCTCCGCGAGCAGGTCCCAGCGCCACTTCTCCTCGACCCAGGCCCGGCCGCGCTCGCCCATGCGGGCGCGCAGCTCGGGGTCGAGGAGGAGGGTGGTGACGCGGTCGGCGGTGTCCTCGGCGGACTCGCCGCGGACGACCCAGCCGGTCTCGCCGTCGAGGACGGCGTCGGGGGCGCCGCCGGAGTCGCCCGCGACGACGGGCAGGCCGGTGGCGGAGGCCTCCAGGTAGACGATGCCGAGGCCCTCGACGTCGAGGCCGCCGCGCCGGGTGCGGCAGGGCATGGCGAAGACGTCACCGGCCCCGTAGTGGGCGGGGAGCTCGGCCCAGGGGACGGCGCCGGTGAAGCGCACGGATCCGGCCACGCCGGTCTCGGCGGCGAGGCGGCGCAGGTCCTTCTCGTACGGGCCGCCGCCGACGATCAGGAGGACGGCGTCCGGGACCTGGCGGAGGATCCGGGGCATGGCCCGGATCAGGGTGTCCTGTCCCTTGCGCGGGACGAGCCGGGAGACGCAGACGACGACGGGGCGGTCGCTGAGCCCGAGGCGGGCGCGGACCTCGTCGCCGCCGGAGCCGGGGTGGAAGGTCTTCTCGTCGACGCCGGGCGGGAGCTGGACCATGCGGCCGGCGGCGGCCGGGGTGAGGGCCGTCGCGATCCGGGAGCGGGTGTACTCGCCGAGGTAGGTGATCGTGTCCGTGCCCTCGCCGATGCGGCGCAGGAGCTGCCGGGCGGCGGGGAGCTGGGACCAGCCCGCCTCGTGCCCGTGGGTGGTGGCGACGAGCCGCTTCGCGCCGGCCCGGCGCAGTGCGGGGGCCATCAGGCCGAGCGGCGCTGCCGCGCCGAACCACACGGACTCGCAGCCGTGCTCGCGCAGGAGCGCGGTGGCGCGGGCGGTGACCCGAGGAGTCGGCAGCAGCATGGTGGTGCGATCCCGTACGACCGTGAAAGGCTGTTCGGCGTCGAACGCGGCCGTCGCCTCGATCCCTTCACGGCTGCGCTTCCACGTGGAGGCGTAGACCACGATCCGGTCGGGGTCCAGGCGGAGTGCCATGTTGTGCAGGAAGGCCTGGATTCCGCCGGGACGCGGCGGGAAGTCGTTGGTTACGATCAGGGTCTTGTGCATCGTGGCCGACAGTACGCGATCGCATCCACCGCCCGGCAACACGACCGCCCCGCCACCGCGGGCCGACAGGACAAGGACGCGACAGTGACGACGGGTGCCGTGGAGAACGGGTCACGCACGGGTCTGCGACTTCCGCTCGCTCTCTGGGGTCTCACCCGGGTCCTGCTGCTGCTCTGCGTGTTCAAGATCGTGGTGATCCCCGGACCGGACATCACCTTCGACGTCTCGAACATCTACCAGGGCTGGTACGAGGTCCTGCGGACCGGCACGTACCCGCTGGACGACGTCACCTGGCAGTACCCGCCGGCCGCCGCGTTCGCGATCCTCGCGCCCGGTCTGCTGCCGTTCCTCGGTTACGCGTCCGCGTTCTTCGTCCTCGCGTTCCTCTGCGACGCGCTCGTCTTCGGGCTGCTCGTCCACACGGGCCGCCGCGCGGGCCGCTCGCTGCGGGGCGCGTGGTTCTGGCTCGCGGGCGTGCCCCTCCTCGGCCCGACGGCGTACGCCCGGTACGACGTGATGGTCACCGCCGTCGCGGTGGCGGCCCTGCTCGCCGCGGGCCGCAGCCCGCGGGTGCTCGGCGCGCTGGCCGGTTTCGGCGCGGTCCTGAAGGTGTGGCCGGTGCTGCTGCTCGCGGGCAGCCCGAAGGGGCGGGCGACCCTCCGCTCCTGGTCGACGGCGGTGGGCGCGGCGGCCGCGGTGCTGGCGTTCTGCGTGGTGTGGATGCCGGGGGCGCTGGCCTTCCTCGGTTTCCAGCGGGACCGGGGCACGGAGGTCGAGTCGCTGGGCTCGATGGTCTTCCACGTCGTCCGGCACTTCGGCTGGGAGGGCGAGGCGCGGATGAACTACGGCTCGATCGAGTTCCTCGGCCCGTATGTGTCCACGGTGTCGACGGCCGCGCTGGTGCTGACGGTCGCCGCCTTCGGCTGGCTGCTCGTGTGGCGGATCCGGGCGCGGCGCTTCGCCTCGTCGACGGTGGCGGACGCGGCCTTCGTGGCGGTGCTGCTGTTCACGACGACGAGCCGGGTGCTCTCCCCGCAGTACATGCTGTGGCTGGTCGGTCTGGCGGCGGTGTGCCTCGCCTTCCGGTCGAGCCGGATGCGGAAGCCCGCCCACCTGGTGCTCTGGGCGACGGCGGTGACGCAGTTCGAGTTCCCGGTGTGGTTCTCGCACGTGACGCGGAGCGATCCGCTGGGCATCGCGGTGCTGTTCACGCGGAACGGCCTGCTGATCGCCGCCACGCTCATCGCCTGCCGGATCCTGTGGCGTCACACGGTGACGGAGCCGCGGCTCGCCGAGGCCGGGAGGATCCCGGCGCAGTCGGCTCAGCCGGAGCGCGAGAAGGCCCTGTCCGGCTCGTTCTGAGCCTCCGCGGAGACCGCCGGGACCGTACGGCGGTGCAGCAGGCCGAGGGCCGCGCACTGGGCCCCCATGGCGAGGGCCATGGCCAGGCAGATCCCGGGGAGGCCGGCTCCTGAGAGGGCGTACGCGAGCGGCAGCTGGACGAGGACGCCCGCGACGGTGATCCGGGCGAGGTACGGGCTCGCCCCGGTGCCCTCGAAGACCCCGGCGAGCGCGATGTACCCGGCCATGAGCAGCAGGTAGGGGCCGAGGCAGCGCAGGAAGAGCGCTCCCGCCTCCGCCACCGCCGGCTCGGCGCCGAAGGCGCGCATGACGGGTCCGGCGCCGAGGAGCAGCAGTCCCGCGGCGCTCGCGCCGAGGGCGCCGCCGAGGAGGAGGGCCTGCCGGCCGACGGCCCGGCGCTCGTCCCGGCCGCCGCCGAGGAGGTGGGCGCTGTGGATGGCGGCGGCCTGCCGGACGGCGTAGAAGGCCATGGTGGCCACGTACATGGCCTTGGTGGCGATGCCGTAGGCGGCGATCTCGGTGACGCCGAGCCGGGCGACGACGGAGACGAGTGCGAGGGCTCCGGCCATCCGGACCGCGAAGTCGACGGCCATGGGCAGTCCGGTGGCGGCGGTGCGGCGCAGCGCGGCGGCCGTGGGCAGGGCCGCCCGGGCCGCCCGCGCGGCCTTGAGGAGCGGGTCGCGGCGGAGGGCGATCAGGCCCGCGGCGAGGGCGACGCTCCGGCCGGCGACGGTGGCGAGGGCGGCGCCCGGGACCCCGTACGCGTGGATGAGCAGCGGGTCGAGGACGAGGATCAGTCCGTTGGCGAGGAAGGCGAGCCGCATGGGGGTGCGGGTGTCTCCGGCGCCCTTGAGGATCCCGTCGAGGACGTTCGTGGCGAAGAAGACGGCCGTGCCGGGGAGCGAGACGGCGAAGTAGGCGGTGGCCAGGGCGTGGGCGGGGTGGCCGGAGCCGCCGAGCAGGAGGGTGGCGAGCGGCTCGCGCAGCAGGAGTCCGCCGAGGGCGACGGGCGGCACGAGCAGGGCGCAGAGGGCGGTGCCGCCCCGGACGGCGGCGCGGACGGCGCCGGGGTCGTCGGCGCCTCTGGCGCGGGCGACGAGGACGGTGGTGCCGGAGCCGGCCATGAGGACGACGCCGAGCAGGAGGTTCTCGACGTTGGAGGCGACGGCGACGGCGGCGACGGCGTCCCCGCCGAGCCGGGCGACCCAGACCATGTTGATGATGCCGGCGGCGACTCCGGCGAGGAGCTCGAAGTAGACGGGCCGGGCGAGCCGGACGAGCGTGCGGCGGTGCGAGGACATGCGAAGGAACCCCCTCTTTCCGATGTACCTCGAATAGAGGCACCTCGAAAAGAGGTAGCATGGCGCGCGGTCCCCCGACAAGCGCGAAGGAGCGGTGCCCGGTGCTGGAACTGTCGATCCTGGGCTTCCTGTACGAGAAGCCGCTGCACGGCTACGAGCTGAAGGAACGCATCCAGGGCCTCAGCGGTCACGTCCGCCCGGTCAGCGACGGCGCCCTCTACCCGGCCATCACCCGCCTGGTGAAGAACGGCCTGGTCGACAGCCGTACGGAGCCGGGCGCGAGCGCGGCCCCGCGCCGCACCCTCTCCCTCACCCCCGAGGGCCGTCAGGAGCTCCTGGCCCGGCTGCGCACCCCCAAGGACGCCGAGATCACCGACGGCCAGCGCTTCTTCACCCTGCTCGCCTTCCTTCGGCACCTCCCCGACCCCGCGGACCAGGCGGCGGTCCTCCGCCGCCGCCAGGAGTTCCTCTCCGCCCCGGCCAGCTTCTTCTACGAGGGCGGGACCCCGGTCACCGTCGAGCGGGAGCCCGACCTCTTCCGCCAGGGCATGCTGCGGATCGCCCGCGCGACGGGCACCGAGGAGAAGGCCTGGCTGGCGGAGGCGCTGGCCCGGCTCGAGAACCGGCCCGAGAGCTAGCCGAGCCGCTCCCCCAGATACGCGCGCCAGTCGGCGGTGAACCGCTCCGGCGTCGTCTCCAGGACCTCCGCGAGCGCCTTCTCCAGCGCGCCGCCCCGGGCCGGGTGCGCGCCCACCGCCCGGTAGAACGCCGTCAGCTTCTCCTCGCCCCAGCGGTCCGCGATCAGCTCGCAGGCCAGCCAGCCGCCCTCGTAGGCCCGGGCCAGGGCCTCCGCGTCGCCGCCGAAGGCGAAGGCCTCGTCGTCGGGGAGCCGCGCCGGGAGGTCGCCCGCCCGGACCGCGCGGCGCAGCTCGGGGGCGGCCTGGGCGGCGGTGCGGTCGGTCCCCCGGTAGGCGACCCAGTCGGCGAAGCCCTCGGAGAGCCAGACCGGGGTGGCCGGCGTGGTCCGGACGCGGGTCGCGACATGGGTGGTCTCGTGGGTGAGGACCATCTGCCGGCCGAAGGCGCCGAGCACCGCGTACGCGTCCGGGTTCACGATCACCCGGTCCGCGGGCGCCGTCGGGCCGCCGCCGGCCCGGCCGGTCGTGACGGCCGCGATGCCCCGGTAGGAGTCGGCAGGACCGCCGAGGAGCCGGCCCATGGCGTCGATGGAAGCGGGCACGAGGACCACGACCCGGCCCGCCCAGTTCCCGTGCCAGGCGTCCCCGACCGCGGGCACCGCCCGGTCCGCGGCCGCCGCGATCTCCCGCAGCCGCTCCCGGCTCTGTCCGACGCCGAGGACGAG
Source organism: Streptomyces tanashiensis (assembly GCF_014648895.1). Lineage (GTDB taxonomy): Bacteria > Actinomycetota > Actinomycetes > Streptomycetales > Streptomycetaceae > Streptomyces > Streptomyces tanashiensis. Next base: position 726,901 of record NZ_BMRZ01000003.1, on the reverse strand, counting down.
GCTGCGCGTGCCGGTCACGGCCGTGACCTCGCCCTGCTGCCACAGCTGCTGCGGGGCGCCCTCGGCGGCGCGGTCCCCGGTCACGTACCAGCGGCCGTCCCGCTCGGCGAGGTCGAGGACCCGCTCGGTGGTGGCGGGCCCGGAGTCGTAGCCCTTGATCCGGTAGCCGAGCTCGGCCCTGGCGGTGACCCGGCCCTCGCCGGTCCGGTCGACGTCGGTGACCCGGTAGCTCCAGCCGCCCAGGGGGATCTTCGCGAGCCGGTCGAACTCGGTGCGCGCGGCCGGTGCGAGCGCGGGGTCGAGGGCCGCGAGGTAGCCGGCCTCGTCCCGGTCGAGCAGCGCCCGCGCGTGCGCGTCGAGCACGCTCTGGATCTCCTGGGAGGCCGGACCGGCCGGGTCGGGGGCCGCGCATCCGCCGAGCGCGAGGAGCGCGGCCAGCAGACCCGCCGCCGCGCCGCGCACCGCTCCACTCCGCCGGGCCGCCACGCCCCCGATCGTACGGGGCGACGGAGGGGCGCGGCGGACCTGTGAGCCCGGCTCGGGCGCCCCGGGGGCGAGCGGCGGAGAGGGGAGGCGTCAGACGCGGGTCACGGTGACGTGGGACATCATGTTCACCGGGTCGTAGCGGACCCGGGCGCCCGGGTAGGGGGCATGGATGACCTGGCCGTTCCCCGCGTAGATCGCCACGTGGCTGGCGTCGCCGCGGTAGGTGACGAGGTCGCCCGGCTGCGCCTGCGAGAGCGGCACCTGCCGGCCGGCGTGGCGCTGCGCAGAGGAGGTGCGCGGGAGGCTGATGCCGGCCTGCCGGTACGACCAGACCATCAGGCCCGAGCAGTCGAAGGCCGAGGGGCCGGTCGCCCCCCACACGTACGGCCTGCCGATCGCGCTGCGGGCGGCGATCACCGCGGCGGCGGCCCGCGAGGGGCCGAGATCGGCGAGCGGCGGCAGCTCCTCGGCCGGCCCCCCGGCCGGCCCTCCGGCCCGCTCACCGGTGCGGGAGGCGCGGTCGTAGTCGGCGCGCTCCTCCACGGTGAGGGAGGCGAGCACCCGGCGGGCCTCGGCCAGCTTCCGCTCGACGGTGCGCTTGTGGCGGGCGACCTCGGCCCGGCTGCGCTCCAGTTCGGCGAGGGCCTTGCGGGCCTCGCTCCGCTTCTGGTTCAGGCCGCGCTGCTCGCGCAGGAGCTCGCCGAGCGCGGCGCCCTGGCGGGCGGTGACCCGGTCCAGGGCGGTGGCCCGGTCCAGGTAGCTGTCCGGGTCGGAGGAGAGCAGCAGGGCGAGGGCGGGGTCGATGCCGCCGGAGCGGTACTGGGCCCCGGCGACCGAACCGAGCACGCCCCGCATCCGGTTGATGCGCTCCTGGCCGCGGGCGAGGCTGTCCTGCGCCTGGGAGACCGTCCGGCGCAGCGCGTCCGCCTTCTCGTCCGCCCGGTTGTAGCCCTCGGTGGCCTTCTCGGCCTCCTCGAAGAGACGGTCGACCGTGGCGCGGGTGGCCGCGGGCGTGGCCCCGGGGTCGGCGCTCGCGGGGACGGCCCCGAGGGACGCCGCCGCGGTGGCCGCGGCGGCGGCGGTGAGGACGGTGACCCGGGCGGGTCGGCGGTGGGACGCCACGAATCGCGCTCCGTTCGGCTCGACGCAGACTGGCGCGGCAGACAGTAGCCGCTGATCAGTCCTCGTCCAACGAAGGCGCCGGGCACACAAAGTGACGCCCCGCCGGAGAACACAGGTCACCGGCGGGGCGTCAGGTCAGTGCGCGTCACCGCGAACCACCCGTTCGGGCGGCATGGCGGAGCGGGTCGGCGTGCGTCAGATGCGGACGCCGAACTGGAACGAGCCCAGGGTGTTCATGGACTCGTAGCGGACGTAGGCGCCCGGGTACGGGGCGTGGAGGACCGTGTTGTTGCCCGCGTACAGACCCACGTGCTGGAGGCCGTTGAAGAAGACCAGGTCGCCCGGCTTGAGCTGGCTGCGGCCGATCTTCACGCCGTCGTTCTGCTGGGTGTAGGTGGTGCGGGTGAGGTCGACGCCCGCCTGGCCGTAGGCCCACATGGTCAGACCCGAGCAGTCGTACGAGTTGGGGCCCTCCATGCCGGAGGCGTACGGCTTGCCGACCTGGGTGCCGGCGGCGGCGAGGGCGGCGGCGCCGCGCTGCGAGGCCGGGACCTCGTTGCCCAGGTTCACGCGCTCGCCGGCGGCGCGGCTGGCGCGCTGCTCCTTCTCCTGCATCCTGGCGCGCTCTTCGGTGGTGAGGGTGTTGAGGAGCTTGCGGGCCTCGGCGAGCTTGCCCTGGAACTTCTTCTTCTTCTCACCGAGGGTCTTGCGGACGTCCTCGAGGTCGGCCAGCTTCGAGGTGGCCTCGGCCCGCTCCTGCGCGAGCGTGCGCTGCTTGGCCTGGATCGAGGTGAGCACGTCGGCCTGCTGGGCGCTGAGCTGGTCGATCGCGGACGCCTTGTCGAGGTAGGTGTCCGGGTCGGCGGAGAGGAAGAGCTGGAGCGCCGGGTCGATGCCGCCGGAGCGGTACTGGGCGCTGGCGACCGAACCGATCTGGTCCCGGAGGGTGTTGAGCTCCTCCTGGCCGCGGGCCACCTTGTCCTGGAGCTGACCGATCTCCTTCTGCAGCTTGCCGCGGCGCTCGTCGGCGAGGTTGTACTGCTCCGTGGCCTCTTCGGCCTCGTGGTTGAGCTCGTCGACCTTCGACTTGACCTCGTCGATCTTGGGCTTCGCGGGGGCGGCCTGGGCTCCGGACTGGGCGGAGAGGGCGACTGCGGCGGCCGCTGCCGCGGTGAACACGGTCACACGGGTACGGCTCGGCTGCTTGGGACGACGGTGGGACGCCACGAAGGCGAGCTCCTTCTTCCTCAGAGCCGCCCAACCGGTCACGGGCAGGCGGTTCCTCCGCCGCCACCCCGGATGGGTGATCAACCGCGCGAAGGTTCGAAGCCCGACCCTAGTGACCAAGTTGTGATCAGTTCAAATCCCGCTGGCAAAAATCTTGCTCACGCACCACTTTATTTACATTCATCGCACGGCCAGTGATGGCCACTTGACGGTGCGCCATCCAGAATTCGGGCATAACGCCCAGGACTTGCCATGCTTCACGAGAGGCGCGAAAGCCGCTTCAGCAACAAGGCGGACGCCACCGGACGCGCCCCCGCCTTCGCGACGCCGTCGGCCACCTCACGGTCGGTGGAGACCACCACGACCGGCCGCCCCGGCGGCTCCGCCCGGACCAGCTGCCGGATCAACTCGTCCGCCGTGACACCGGGCTTGGAGAACAGCACCCGCACCCCGCGCGGCGGCGCGAGCAGCACCGGGGCCGCCAGCTCCGCCCCGTCGAAGACACAGGTGACCTCGGCGCCCGAGCGGGCCGCCAGGGCCGAGAGCCCGCCGAGCAGCCGCAGCCGCTGCTTCTCCAGCGGCATCGTGGGATAGCCGGTCTTGGTGACGTTGTAGCCGTCGACGACCAGATGCGCCTGCGGCAGCGCGAGCAGCTGGTCGAGCAGCGCCGGGTCCGTCTCGGAGAGCGCCCGCGCCGCGATGTCCTTCGGGGACATCCGCCCCGGCTCCACCGCGTCCACGGTGTCCGCCGGGTGCACCGAGACGGGCGGCAGCGCGAGTTCGCGCCGCAGCCCCTGAGCCGCGTCGAGGACCGTGTCGAGCAGCAGCCGGAGCCGCATGTCCTCCACCGAGCGGCCCTCACGGGCGGTCCTGCGACTGGCCTCCAGAGCCGCCTCGACCTCGCCGAGCCGGGCCCTCAGCCGCCGCGACTCGCTCTCGGCGGCCGACACCTGGGCCGCCGACTCCGCCCGCGCGGCCTCGATCTCGCCGTGGACCTTGCGCAGCGCGGCCTCGCCGCGCTTGACGTCGCTCTGGGCGCTGCGCAGCTTGCGGTGAAGCGATTCCGCTTCCTTGCGGGCGGTGTCCAGGTCGCGCCGGAGCTGCTCGGTCTCGCCCCGGGAGCGGTCCTGGGCGGCGGCGAGCTCCTCGCGCAGCCGCTCCAGCTCGCGCCGCCCGGCCTCGTCGGCCCGCTCGGCGTCGGCCCGCTGGGCCTCCTCGCCGGCGGCGGCGACCAGCTTGACCCAGCCGGGCGGGCGCAGCACATAGGCGGCCGCCGCCACGTCGACGGGGTCGGCGGCCGCGGGCGGGGTGCCGGTCTCCACGGCTCCGGCCAGCTCGGGCTGGCCCTGCTTGAACCGTTCGCCGATCCGCTGCCGGAAGAGCGGGTCGCTCTCCAGGGCTGCGGCCATCGCGTTGCCGGCGAACTTGGCCCGCCGGCTCGCGGTGAAGCGGGCGTACTGCCGCAGGGGCGCGGGCAGCTCCGCGACGGTGAGCCCGCCGAAGGCGTCCGCGACCAGCGCGACGACCCGCCGCCTCACACCTTCCGGCAGTGGGTGGTCGAGCGTCTCGGCAGCGTCACCTGCCGCGCCGGCCGGCTCACCACCGTGCGCGGGCTGCTCCACGATCCGTCACCCCTATGTCGTCCGCGCCGTCCCTCAGGAAGCGGCGCCCGGCCTGTCCACCAGTTCGATCTGGTCCACCGCGTTGCACCAGCGGCAGCGGACCGACTCGATGGTCTCACTGACCACCTGCCGCTCCTCGACCGTCGGGTCTCCCGCGAGGTCCAGATGGACGTACTCCACGACCTTGGAGGAACGGGTCACGTCGAAGCGGGTCAGATTGCCGCAGAGCGTGCAGCGCCAGCGGGTCTCGTCGGTCGGCAGGGGAACCGTCGTCATCGGTGCCGTCCTTCTTCCTGTTGCGTGGTACCAGGTGCGGGAGCCGCGGTGCGCCGTCGAACTGCGGTCGGTGGTGCCGTAACCCTACGGCCTCACGGGGAGGGCGGGGCACGGCGAGGCACTCTGTCCACTTCGGCCCCGGTACGCCATGATCTGTCCATGATCGACTGGCGAGGAGCGGTCCTCGGTGCCTGGCGGGGCACCCGCGGCGGACCCACGGTGACGTACGGGCTGATCGCCGCCTGCTGTCTGCTCTTCGTGATCAGCCCGGTCTCCGGGCTCAACCCCGGGTACGGCACGGGCGACGAGCTCCTGGCCGCCCAGGGCGCCTACTTCCGCCGCTGGGGCGTGGTGCCGGCCGAGCTGATGAACGGCGACGCACGCGCCCTGCTCACCCCACTGACCGCGCTGTTCGTCCACGGCAGCTGGCTCCACCTGCTGGGAAACATGCTCTTCCTGTACGTCTTCGGAGCGATGGCCGAGGAGCGCATGGGCCCGGTCGAGTTCTGCCTCTTCTACCTGGGCACCGGCTACGTCGCCCTGCTCGGCTACGCGGTGGCGCACGCGGACAGCGAGCAGACCCTGGTCGGGGCCTCCGGGGCGATCTCCGCGGTGCTCGGGGCCTTCCTCTTCCTCTTCCCCCGCTCCCGGGTCACCAGCCTCTTCCCCTTCCTGTTCTTCCTGCCGCTGCGCTTCCCCGCCTGGATCGTGCTGATCTTCTGGTTCACGCTCCAGTGGCTGGCCGCGCGGGCGGCGGGCGCCGGACCCGGTGTCGCCTATCTGGCCCATGTCGTGGGCTTCTCGGTCGGCTTCCTCTACGCCTGGGGGCGCTTCCGCGGTGGGGATAGAGTGAAAGCCCCAGCCGCGGCGACCGAGGGAGAAAGCCAGCCGTGATCACCGCGATCGTGCTCATCAAGACCAGCGTGGACCGCATCCCCGAGATCGCCGAGGCGATCGCCGCGCTCGACAGCGTCAGCGAGGTCTTCTCGGTCACCGGTACGTACGACCTGATCGCCATGGTCCGGGTCCCGCGCCACGACGACCTGGCGGACGTGATCCCCGGCCGTATCAGCAAGATCCCGGGCGTCGAGGCCACGGACACCCACGTCGCCTTCCGGACGTACTCCCAGCACGACCTGGAGGCGGCCTTCGCCATCGGTCTGGAGTCCTGAGCACCGCGCACGCGGCATGACTGGAGGGGGCCTCCCGACGGGGAGGCCCCCTTCACCCGTACGAGTGACTGATCAGCCGCGGTCGGGGACGCAGCGGCCGTCCTCGGTGCGGTACTTCCACTGCGCGCCGTCCCGGACGAGCTCCTTCACGGCGCGGACGAACCGCTCCACGTGCTCGTCCGGAGTGCCGGCGCCGAAGCTCACCCGGATGGCGTTGAGCGACCGCTCCCCCGGGGCCGCCTCGGGGGCGCCGCACTCGCCCGGGTCCTGCGGGTCGCTGCCGAGCAGGGTGCGGACCAGCGGGTGGGCGCAGAAGAGGCCGTCGCGGACGCCGATGCCGTACTCGGCGGAGAGCGCGGCGGCGAAGTGGGAGCTGTTCCAGCCGTCCACGACGAAGGAGATGACGCCCACGCGGGGCGCGTCGTCGCCGAAGAGCGAGAGCACGCGCACCTCGGGCACCTCGGCCAGGCCCTCGCGGACCGTGGCGATCAGGTGCCGCTCACGGGCGACGAGGGAGTCGAAGCCGGCCTCGGTGAGCGCCTTGCAGGCGGAGGCGATCGAGTAGACGCCGATGACGTTCGGCGAACCGGCTTCATGCCGGGCCGCGGTGGTGTGCCACTCCACGTCCACACCACCGTCGGCCCGACGGGCCACCTTGCGGGACGCTCCACCGCCCGCGAGGTAGGGCTCGGAATCCTGCAGCCAGTCGGCGCGGCCGGCGAGGACGCCGGAGCCGAAGGGCGCGTACAGCTTGTGCCCGGAGAAGGCGACCCAGTCCACGTCCAGCTCGCGCACGGAGACCGGGTGGTGGGGGGCGAGCTGGGCGGCGTCGAGCACGATCCGGGCGCCGTGCGCGTGCGCGGCGGCGGCGAGCTCCTTCACCGGCCACAGCTCGCCGGTGACGTTGGAGGCGCCGGTGACGCAGACCAGGGCCGGACCGTACGGGTCACGGTCGGCGAGCGCCCGCTCCAGGGTCTCGACGGCCTGCTCCGGGGTGCGCGGCGCGTTGAGGTAGGTGACGCGGGCGTCCCTCCACGGCAGCAGCGAGGCGTGGTGCTCGGTCTCGAAGACGAAGACCTCGCAGCCGGCCGGGATCGTGGCGGCGAGCAGGTTGAGCGAGTCGGTGGTGGAGCGGGTGAAGACGACCTGGTCGTCGGGGCGGCAGTCGAGGAACTCGGCGACGGTGACGCGGCTGTTCTCGAAGAGGTCGGTGGAGAGCTGGGAGAGGTAGCCGGCCCCGCGGTGGACGCTGCCGTAGTACGGGGCGTAGGCGGCGACGTCGTCCCAGACCCGCTGGAGGGCCGGCGCGCTGGCCGCGTAGTCGAGCGCCGCGTAGGTCACCTCGCCGCCGGTGACGAGCGGGACGGTCACGTCCCGGCCGAGGACCGGCAGCGGGGCGGCGCAGCAGGGGTCGGCGGACTCGACGGCGGCGGACTCGACGGTGGCGGTGTTCGGGCGTGCGGACATGACGGTGTCTCCCGGCATAAAAGGGGCGCGAAAAGGCGTGAAAGGGCCCGCAGGGCAGCGCGAAGAAGGGTGCCGCGTACGGGTGGGGGTGGAGAGAAGGGGCCGAGAGGGCCCTAACGCATTCGCTTGCTCACGAGACAACGCTCCCTAGAGGACCAAGGACCCCAGGGTGGTGCGCAGGGGTCCGCGCTTGCCGCAGGCTTCTGCCGTACGACCTGGTCTTCACCCGGGGCACCCCGCCACGGACGGAGGGTTGCCGGACAGCCGGCCGGGGCCTTGCAGCTGTCACTCATGACCTGTTTCAGAACCTATGCCAGACGATCACGACGCCGCAACCCCGTCCCGGCATCCGGGACGGGGCCGACATGCGCCGTTCACACGCGCTCAGGCGTTGCTGGCGGCGATCCACCGCTCCAGGGAGCGCCGGGCCGCACCGGAGTCGATCGACTCGGCCGCCCTCGCGATGCCGGTGCTCAGCTGCTCCGCCAGGGTGCCCGTGCCGGGCTCCAGGGCGGTGAGCGCCGCCGCCGCGTTGAGCAGCACCGCGTCCCGTACCGGACCGGTCTCCCCCGCGAGCAGCCGGCGGGCCACGTCGGCGTTGTACGAGGCGTCGGCGCCGCGCAGGGCCTCCAGGGGGACGAGCTCGATGCCGACGTCGCGCGGGTCGAAGCGCTCCTCGGTGACTCCGCCGTCCTTGACCACCCAGACCCGGGAGGTGGAGGTGGTGGTCAGCTCGTCGAGACCGTCGTCGCCGCGGAAGACGAGGGCGGAGTTGCCGCGCTCGGCGAAGACCCCGGCGACGACCGGGGCCATGCGCGGGTCGGCGACCCCGACGGCCTGGGCCCGTACCTTGGCCGGGTTGGTCAGCGGGCCGAGGACGTTGAACGTCGTCCGGATGCCCAGCTGGCCGCGGGCCGCGGCGACGTGCCGCAGCGAGGGGTGGAACTTCACCGCGAAGCAGATGGTGATGCCGGCTTCCTCGGCGACCTCGGCGACCCGGCTCGGGGTGAGGTTCAGGTTGATGCCGAGCTTCTCCAGGACGTCGGAGGAGCCGGAGGCGGAGGAGGCGGCGCGGTTGCCGTGCTTGACGACCTTCGTGCCCGTGCCGGCGACCACGATCGAGGCCATCGTGGAGATGTTGACCGTCTTGGCGCCGTCGCCGCCGGTGCCGACGATGTCGACGGCGGGTCCCGGCACCTCGATCACGTTGGCGTGCGCGTACATGGTGCGCACGAGGCCGGTGATCTCCTGCACGGTCTCGCCCTTGGCGCGCAGCGCCACCATGAACCCGGCGATCTGGGCGTCGGTCGCCTCGCCGCTCATGATCAGGTCCATCGCCCAGGCCGTGTCGTCGGCGGAGAGGTCCCTGCCGTCGAGCAGCCCGTTCAGCAGGACGGGCCAGGAGCGGCCCGCCGTGGTAGGTCCTCCAGCGGGGGTCGCAGCGCTCATGGCAGCTCCTGGTGATCACGTGACGGATACGGTCCCACCCTATCGACCTCCGGGGACGGCAAAGAGCCCCGTCCATCGAATGGACGGGGCTCTCGCCGTGGCGACCTACAAGGTCAGGTGATCAGTGGTGGCCGTGGCCGCTCTGGATCTCCTTGTACTCCTCGACCGTGGGCTTGGCGATCTGGCTGTCGCCGCCGTAGTAGCCCTTGTTGAGCTTGACCCGGAGCTTCTCCATGCGGCCGATCTTGCGCTCGACGCCGTTCTCGTCGACGGCCGGCGGAAGCTCCGCGGCGTCGTACTGCTCGTGCGCCGTGAGGCGGTGGAGCTCGCCCTGGCTGAGCGGCTCGTGGACCTCGACGAACTCACCGTGCGGCAGGCGCTTGATGATGCCGGACTCGCGGCCGTGCAGCACCTTGTCCTTGTCGCGGCGCTGGAGGCCGAGGCAGATCCGCTTGGTGGCGACGAACGCGATGACCGGTCCGAGGAAGAAGAAGATCCGGACGAACCAGGTGATCGAGTTGAGCGACAGGTGGAAGTGGGTCGCCCAGAGGTCGTTTCCACCACCCACGAGCATGATCATGTACGCGGTGATCCAGGCGACACCGAAGGCGGTGCGCGTCGGAGCGTTGCGCGGGCGCTGCGCGATGTGGTGCTCGCGCTTGTCGCCGGTGATCCAGGACTCGATGAACGGGTAGACCGCGATGGCCGCGAGGACCGCCGGGAAGATCGCCAGCGGGATCATCACGCCGAGGACCAGCGTGTGGCCCCACAGGTTGATCTCCCAGCCCGGCATGACACGGATCAGACCCTCGGCGAAGCCCATGTACCAGTCGGGCTGGGCGCCGGTGGACACCTGGTCCGGGCGGTACGGGCCGATGGCCCAGATCGGGTTGATCGAGGCGATCGCCGCGATGACCGCGATGACACCGAAGACCAGGAAGAAGAAGCCTCCGGCCTTCGCCATGTACACGGGCAGCAGCGGCATGCCGACGACGTTGTTGTTCGTCCGGCCGGGGCCGGCGAACTGCGTGTGCTTGTGGACGAACACCAGGATGAGGTGGGCGACCACGAGACCCAGCATGATGCCGGGCAGCAGCAGCACGTGCGCCGAGTAGAACCGGGCGACGAAGTCGCCGCCGGGGAACTCGCCGCCGAACAGGAACATCGAGAGGTACGTGCCGACGACCGGCACGGACAGGATCGCGCCCTGCATGAAGCGGACACCGGTGCCGGAGAGCAGGTCGTCCGGGAGCGAGTAACCGGTGAAGCCGGTGAACATGCCCAGGAAGAACAGCAGGAAGCCGAACAGCCAGTTGATCTCACGCGGCTTGCGGAACGCGCCGGTGAAGAACACGCGCATCATGTGCACGAACATGCCGGCGAGGAAGATCAGCGCCGCCCAGTGGTGGATCTGCCGGATCAGCAGACCACCGCGCACCTCGAACGAGATGTGCATGGTCGAGTTGAACGCCTCGGACATGAGCTGTCCCTGGAGCGGGACGTACGGTCCGACGTACTCCACCTCGTTCATCGACGGGTGGAAGAACATCGTCAGATAGACGCCCGTCAGGATGATGATGAGGAAGCTGTAGAGGCAGACCTCGCCCAGCATGAAGGACCAGTGGTCCGGGAAGATCTTCCGCATGTTGGCCTTGGCCAGCGTGTAGATCCCCAGGCGGCCGTCGGCCCAGTCCGCGACCCGCTCACCGGCGGGTGCTTTCTTTGATTCCGTCACGGTGCTCATCCGCGCTCCCAGAAGGCAGGACCGACGGGCTCGTCGAAGTCGCCGAGCGCCTCCAGGAAGCCCTTCTCGTTCACGCCGATCCGCAGCTGCGGGAGGGCGTGACCGGCCGGGCCGAAGATGACGCGGGCGCCGTCGGAGAGGTCGAAGGTGGACTGGTGGCACGGGCAGAGCACGTGATGCGTCTGCTGCTCGTACAGGGAGATCGGGCAGCCCACGTGGGTGCAGATCTTCGAGAACGCGACGATGCCCTGGTGCGACCACTCGAGCTCGCGCTTGTCCTTGATGTCCTCCGGCTGGATCCGGACGATCATCAGGGCGGCCTTGGCGATCTCGGTCTGGAAGTGCTCGTCGTGCTCCGAGAGGCCCTCGGGCATCGCGAAGGTCAGCGAGCCGACCGCGACGTCCTCGGGACGCAGCGGCTCGTTCGTGTTCATGTTGATGAGCTGGAGCCCCTTGGTCCACAGAGTGACCCGGAGCTTCTTCTCGGGCAGCGGACCCATGTCACGCAGCAGGACGATGCCGGAGAGCGGTACGAGCGACAGCGCGCCGAACATCGTGTTGCGGATGAGCTTGCGGCGGCCCATGCCCGACTCCGCGGCACCGGCCGCGAAGTCCGCCATGACCTTCGCCTTGACCTCGGGCGACGCCGCCATCGGGTGACGCTCGTCGGCGACCTCGACGTCGGACATCAGGGTGCGGGCCCAGTGGACCGCGCCCGCGCCGATGAAGAAGAGGGCGGCACCGAGGGTCAGACCCAGGGCGAAGTTGAGCGCGGACACCCGGCCGAGCGGCCAGATGTACACGATCTTGTCGACCGGGAAGATCACGTACGAGGCGATGAAGCCGACGGTGGCCAGCATCGACAGCGTGAACATGAAGGCGACCGCGCGCTCGGACCGACGGGCGGCCCGCTCGTCGATGTCCTGGATGCGGGGCTTGTGGGGCGGGAGGCCCGGGTCGGCGAACGGGTCGTCGGCGACCTTCACCGCGCCGTGCGCGGTGTCCTGCCCTGCCGGCAGGTTCTCTTCTGGAATCTCTTGGCTACTCATGACTTCTTGGCCTTAGCGGTGTGGGCCGCGACCCAGATGGCAACTGCGATCAGCGCACCCAGACCGAAGACCCAGGCGAACAGGCCCTCGCTGACGGGGCCGAGGCCACCGAGCTTGAGACCGCCCGGGTTGTCGGCCTTGTCGCTGTTGACGGCCTGGACGTACGCGATGATGTCCTTCTTCTCCTTCTCCGGCATGGTCGTGTCGGGGAAGGAGGGCATGTTCTGCGGGCCGGTCTGCATGGCCTCGTAGAGGTGCTTCGGGCTCACGCCTTCGAGGCTCGGGGCGTACTTGCCGTAGGTCAGCGCGCCACCCTCACCGGTGAAGTTGTGGCACTGGGCACAGTTGGTACGGAACAGCTCGCCACCCTTGGCGATGTCCGCACCCTCAGGGCTGTACTGGCCCTCGGTCGGCGTGATCGGGCCGGCACCGAGAGAGGCGACGTACGCCGCGAGCTGATCGATCTCAGCCTGCGAGTAGATGACCTTCTTCTTCGGGACCTGGGCGCCCGGCTGCTGGGCCGGCATGCGGCCCGTGCCGACCTGGAAGTCGACCGCGGCCGAACCTACGCCGACGAGGGACGGGCCGTCAGTGGTGCCCTGACCGCCGGTTCCGTGGCAGCTGGCGCAGCCGACGGAGTAGAGCTTCTTGCCCTCCTCGATGGCGAGGGACTGGGCGGTTTCATCGGCCTTCGCCGTGCCCGCGGGCGCGAACGCGGCGTACAGCCCCCCAGTGGCCGCCAGCGCGAGAAGTAGGACGACGACCGCCGCCAGCGGATGGCGTCGTCGTGCGGAGAGCTTTTTCACGGATTACCCCGGTGTCAGGATCTTCTGCGTCGATGCTTGCTGGATGTCTCGGTCCGCCGTGGAGGCGGCGCCGATTACTTGATCATGTAGATCGTGGCGAAGAGGCCGATCCAGACGACATCGACGAAGTGCCAGTAGTAGGACACGACGATGGCGGCGGTTGCCTGCTCGTGGGTGAACCTCTTGGCGGCGTACGTCCGGCCGAGGACCAGCAGGAAGGCGATGAGACCGCCCGTCACGTGCAGGCCGTGGAAGCCGGTGGTCAGGTAGAACACGGAGCCGTACGGGTCCGACGAGAGCGAGAGGCCCTCGTGCTTGACCAGCTCGGTGTACTCGAAGACCTGGCCGCCGATGAAGATCGAACCCATCACGAACGTGATGATGAACCACGTCCGGAGCTTCTTCACATCGCCCCGCTCCGCGGCGAAGACGCCGAGCTGGCAGGTGAGGGAGGAGAGCACCAGGATCGTGGTGTTGGTCGCCGAGAACGGGAAGTTCAAGGCCGAGGCCTGTTCCGCCCAGAACTCGGGACCCGTCACCGATCGCAGGGTGAAGTACATCGCGAAGAGGGCCGCGAAGAACATCAGCTCGGAGCTCAACCAAATGATGGTTCCGACGCTGGTGAGGTTCGGTCGATTGACCGACGGGTGCGCGTGCCCTGTTTCTACTGTCGTTACTGTCGCCACGACCGACATTATGTCGGTCGCTTATCCCGCCCTCACTCCGGGGGGTGCCGTTCGGAGTGTCAGGGGGGCGTGTCCAGCCCGAACGGCCCAGTGCCGGGGCCCCGCGGCACCGTTCGAACAGGTGCTGAACGGGTGTTGACGGGGTGTGGACCGGAGTAGCATCCGGCGCATCGATCGACGACCTTCCCACGGACTTCCCCACGGAGGAACGATGCAGTCGAGTGCCACGGTCCTGGTCTACAGCGACGACGCGAACACCCGCGCGCAGGTGCGGCTCGCGGCCGGACGCAGGCCCGCGACCGACGTTCCCCCGGTCGAGTTCGTGGAGTGCGCGACGCTGCCCGCGGTGCTGAAGCGCCTGGACGAGGGCGGGATCGACGTGTGCGTGCTCGACGGCGAGGCGGTGCCCGCCGGAGGCATGGGGGTCTGCCGGCAGATCAAGGACGAGGTCTTCCGCTGCCCGCCGGTGCTGCTGCTGATCGGGCGCCCGCAGGACGCCTGGCTGGCCACCTGGAGCCGTGCGGACGCCGCGGTCACCCTTCCGGTGGAACCGGTCGAGTTCGCGGCGTCCCTGGCGTCCCTGCTGCGCTCGCGCCTGTCGATCGACGCGTGAGCGGGTCGGGGCGCGTACGGTAGTCAGATCGAGGGCCTCAGACGGGCCTTCTCGGTGGGGGCCACCGGGTTTCCGGCGGCCTCCACCAGGGCGCTGCCCTCGCGCCACTTGTCCCAGGGCAGGTTCCAGTCGCCGAAGCCGTTGCCGAAGGTGTCCATCGTGTCGCCGTAGCTGTTGACGACACTGACGAGGTCTCCGGGGCGGACGGTCTCGAAGAACCAGGCCGCGTTCCCCGTCGACATTCCGACACAGCCGTGGCTGACGTTCTCGACGCCCTGCGAGCCGACGGACCACGGCGCGGCGTGGACGTACTCACCGCTCCAGGTCACCCGCGTGGCGTAGTACACGGGCAGGTCGTACGAGTCGGAACTGCCCTCCGCGATGCCGATGCTGGTGCCCCGCATCCGGACGTAGTACTCCTTCCCGAGCACCACCTTGATGCCGTTGCGGGTGGAGAAGCCGGGCTTGCCGGTGGTCACCGGAATGGTGTTGATCACTTCTCCGTTGCGCTTCACCGTCATGTAGTGCGACCCGGCGTCCGCGACGGCCTCGATCCGGTCGCCGATGGTGAGCTTCAGCGGCTTGGAGGCGCCGCCGTAGAGCTTGTCGCCGACCTTGAGGCCGTCCAGGTTGCCGGTGACCGTGACGAGCGCCCCGGCCGGCCAGTACTCCTTCGGGCGGAAGTGCAGCTTCTTGTCGTCCACCCAGTACCAGGCCCCCTCGACCGCGGGTGTGGAGCGGACCTTGAGGGCACGTTCGACGACGGCGCGCGCCGACCGGTCCTTGACAGCGAGGCTGAGTTCCGCCGTGATGGGCTGTCCGACGCCGTACGTGCCCGCCTCCGGCCCGAAGGTCACGGTCAGGGCCCGTTTGGCCGGAGCCGTCTCGAAAGTGAACGTACGGGCGCCTGGGGCGCCGTCGTCGTCCTCGGTGGCCACCCGGACGGTGTAGCGGGCGCCGGCCGCCAGGGCGGCCGTGGAGCGCCAGCGCTGCCCGTCCGCGGTGAGTTCGCCGGCCAGATGGTGCCCGGAGGAGTCGGTGGCGGTGACGTCGGTGATGCGGGCGTCGTCGTCCTTGGCCGTGATCTCCAGGGGCTTGTCGGGGTCCGCCTTGGCGCCGTCGGCGGGGGCGCTGACCGCGAGCTGGTCGGCCGCGTCGTAGGCCTTCTCCGACAGCGGGTGGCCGTCGGAGCCCGCGCACGCGGAGGCGCCCGCGGTGACGGTGACGGCCAGAAGAGTGCAGCTCAGAACAGTCCGAATGCGCGGCGTGTCGTTCATGACTTCACGCTAAGGACGATCCTCGCGACCGGCGCGCCGAGTGCTGCAAAAGAGGGGCCCGGACACTTCGGTGACGAAGTGTCCGGGCCCCTCGGTGTGCTCCGGTGCGGAGCGGGGTACCGCTACTGGTTCTGGTTCTCGCCGCGGTAGAACTCGAAGACCCAGCCGAACAGGCCGACGAGGATCAGCGGGGCGGAGAAGTACAGGATCCACCAGCCCATCGCGACGGCGAGGAAGGCGAGCGCACCACCGACGGCCAGCGAGAGCGGCTGCCAGCTGTGGGGGGCGAAGAAGCCCACCTCGCCGGCCTCGTCCGCGACGTCGGCCTCCTTGTCGTCCTGCGCCATCGCGTCGACACGCTTGGCCGTGAAGGCCAGGTAGTAGCCGATCATGATGGCCAGGCCGAAGGCCAGGAAGAGCGCCGTCGTACCGACCGGCTCCTTGGACCAGACGCCGTAGAGGATCGCCATGGCAAGGATGAAGACGCTCAGCCAGATGAACATCTTGCCCTGGATCTTCACTTGCCGGCCTCCTTGCTGCCCGTGAGGGCCGCGGCCTCGTGCGGCTTGTTCTCGAGCTGGTCGACAGCCGCGATCTCAGGGTGGTGCAGGTCGAACGCCGGGGATTCCGAACGGATCCGCGGCAGGGTGAGGAAGTTGTGCCGCGGCGGCGGGCAGGAGGTCGCCCACTCGAGCGAGCGGCCGTAGCCCCACGGGTCGTCGACCTCGATCTTCTTGCCGTACTTGGCGGTCTTCCAGACGTTGTAGAGGAACGGCAGGATCGACAGACCGAGCAGGAACGAGGAGATCGTCGAGATGGTGTTCAGCGCGGTGAAGCCGTCGGCGTTCAGGTAGTCCGCGTAACGACGCGGCATGCCCTCGGCACCGAGCCAGTGCTGCACCAGGAAGGTGCCGTGGAAGCCGATGAACAGCGTCCAGAACGTCATCTTGCCGAGCCGCTCGTCCAGCATCTTGCCCGTGAACTTCGGCCACCAGAAGTGGAACCCGGCGAACATCGCGAAGACCACGGTGCCGAAGACGACGTAGTGGAAGTGCGCGACGACGAAGTACGAGTCGGAGACGTGGAAGTCCATCGGCGGCGAGGCCAGGATGACGCCCGTCAGACCACCGAAGGTGAAGGTGACCAGGAAGCCGATCGTCCAGAGCATCGGAGTCTCGAAGGACAACGAGCCCTTCCACATCGTTCCGATCCAGTTGAAGAACTTCACGCCGGTCGGTACGGCGATGAGGAACGTCATGAAGGAGAAGAACGGGAGGAGCACACCGCCGGTGACGTACATGTGGTGGGCCCACACGGTCACGGACAGACCGGCGATCGCGATGGTCGCGGCCACCAGACCGATGTAGCCGAACATCGGCTTGCGGCTGAAGACCGGGATGACCTCGGAGACGATGCCGAAGAACGGCAGGGCGATGATGTACACCTCTGGGTGTCCGAAGAACCAGAAGAGGTGTTGCCACAGCAAGGCGCCGCCGTTGGCCGCGTCGAAGACATGGGCACCGAACTTGCGGTCCGCCTCCAGGGCGAACAGCGCGGCCGCCAGGACCGGGAAGGCGAGCAGGACCAGGACACCGGTCAGCAGCACGTTCCAGGTGAAGATCGGCATGCGGAACATCGTCATGCCCGGAGCGCGCATGCAGATGATCGTGGTGATGAAGTTGACCGAACCGAGGATCGTGCCGAAGCCGGAGAAGGCCAGACCCATGATCCACATGTCGGCGCCGACACCCGGCGAGCGGACGGCGTCCGACAGCGGGGAGTAGGCGAACCAGCCGAAGTCGGCCGCACCCTGCGGGGTGAGGAAGCCGGCCACCGCGATGATCGAGCCGAAGAGGTACAGCCAGTAGGCGAACATGTTCAGCCGCGGGAACGCCACGTCGGGCGCGCCGATCTGCAGCGGCATGATCCAGTTCGCGAATCCGGCGAACAGCGGCGTCGCGAACATCAGCAGCATGATCGTGCCGTGCATCGTGAACGCCTGGTTGAACTGCTCGTTCGACATGATCTGCGTACCCGGACGGGCCAGCTCGGCGCGCATGAAGAGCGCCATGAGTCCGCCGATGCAGAAGAAGACGAACGACGTGACCAGGTACATCGTACCGATGGTCTTGTGGTCCGTGGTGGTGAGCCACTTGATGACCACGTTGCCGGGCTGCTTGCGCCGTACGGGCAGCTCGTTCTCGTACGAGTCCTCAGCTGCGGCGGCACCCTGGGTTTCGTTGGGGATGCTCACAGTTGGTGCTTCTCCGCATTCCTAGCCGGGTCCGTCTGCTCGATGCCGGACGGGATGTAGCCGGTCTGCCCCTTCTCGGCCAGCTCCTTCAGGTGCTGCTGGTAGCGCTCCGGAGAGACCACCTTCACGTTGAAGAGCATCCGGGAGTGGTCGACACCGCACAGCTCGGCGCACTTGCCGAGGAAGGTGCCCTCCTGGTTCGGGGTCACCTCGAAGACGTTGGTGTGACCCGGGATGACGTCCTGCTTGAACAGGAACGGGACCACCCAGAAGGAGTGGATGACGTCACGGGAGGTCAGGACGAACCGGACCTTCTCACCCTTCGGCAGCCACAGGGTCGGACCCGGGTTACCGGTCTGCGGGTTCCGGTCACCGGGGACACCGGCGTCGTAGACACCGCCCGCGTTCTCCGGGAAGTCCTTGAGGTACTTGTCCGGGAGCGCGGCGAGGTTCTTGTCCGTCTTGGCGTCACCCTTCACACCGGGCACGTTCTCGACGTAGTTGAAGCCCCAGCTCCACTGGTAGCCGACCACGTTGATCGTGTGGGGCGGCTTCGGGGTGAGCTCGAGGAGCTTCGTCTCGTCGCGCGCGGTGAAGTAGAAGAGCACCGAGACGATGATGAGCGGAGTGACCGTGTACAGCGCCTCGATGGGCATGTTGTAACGGGTCTGCGGAGGTACCTCGACCTTGGTCCTGCTCCGCCGGTGGAAGATGACGGACCAGATGATCAGGCCCCACACCAGGATTCCGGTGATGAGCGCGGCGGCCCAGGAGCCCTGCCACAGGGAGAGGATCGTGGGACCCTCTTCCGTGACGGGGGTGGGCATGCCAAGGCGGGGGAAGTCTTCCCAGTTGTACGAGCAGCCCGTGGCTGTCGCCAGGATCAGGCCCGCAGTCAGCACCTGCGGCAGCTTCCGCCGCATCGGGCGCCGCGACGAGCGGTCGGAGCCGTTGGGACTCACGTAGCGCCTTCCCGAGAGTCTCGGCCCGCAGTGGTCGGCCACGGCCGTCCGTCTCGCTGGTCGGTCGCCGCCCCGGCCGCGGGCAGGGGTTTGGATGTTTATGCGGACCAAACCCTACTGGACGCTATTTGAGGTCGCGCGGGGAGGGTGCCCAACGCGCCGTCCGAGTCCCCGAAGGGGTGGACTCCTGGGTTCCGGAGGGGGGTCCGAGGCGTCCGTTCGGCCGTCTGACGACGTGCCGGGCCGCGCTTCTGACGAGGGCTCACCCGGCCCGGGGACGCCCGGGCCGCCGCTGGTGGATCTCCGCGCTCTACGGTGGGTGGATGCCGTACTTCGACGCCGCGTCCGCCGCTCCGCTGCACCCCGTCGCCCGCCAGGCGCTGCTGGCCTCCCTGGACGAGGGCTGGGCCGACCCGGCCCGGCTGTACCGGGAGGGCCGGCGGGCCCGGCTGCTGCTCGACGCGGCCCGGGAGGCCGCCGCGGAGGCCGTGGGGTGCCGCCCGGACGAGCTCGTGTTCACTCCTTCGGGGACGCGCGCGGTTCACGCCGGGATCTCCGGAGCGCTCGCGGGGCGCCGGCGCGTCGGCAACCGGCTCGTGGTCTCCGCGGTCGAGCACTCCTCCGTCCTCCACGCGGGCGAGACGCACGCGGCGGCGGGCGGCACGGTGACCGAGGTGCCGGTCGGCCGGTCGGGAGCGGTGGAGGCGGAGGCCTTCGCGGAGGCGCTGGGCGAGGGCGCGGCCCTGGCCTGCCTCCAGTCGGCCAACCACGAGGTGGGGACCGAGCAGCCGGTGGCCGAGGTCGCCGAGGCGTGCCGGGCGGCGGGCGTGCCGCTGCTCGTGGACGCGGCCCAGTCGCTGGGCTGGGGGCCGGTGGACGGCGGCTGGTCGCTGCTCACCGCGAGCGCGCACAAGTGGGGCGGCCCGGCGGGGGTCGGGCTGCTCGCCGTACGGAAGGGTGTGCGCTTCGCCCCTCAAGGCCCTTCCGACGAGCGGGAGTCGGGGCGGGCGCCCGGCTTCGAGAACCTGCCGGCGATCGTGGCGGCGGCGGCCTCGCTGCGGGCGGTCCGGGCGGAGGCGGCGGCCGAGGGGGCCCGGCTGCGGGCCCTGGTGGACCGGATCCGGGCGCGGGTGCCGGAGCTGGTGCCGGACGTGGAGGTGGTGGGCGACCCGGTGCGCCGGCTCCCCCACCTCGTCACCTTCTCCTGTCTGTACGTGGACGGAGAGACGCTGCTGTCGGAACTGGACCGGGAGGGTTTCTCCGTTTCGTCCGGTTCGTCATGCACGAGTTCGACGCTGACGCCCAGCCATGTACTGCGCTCGATGGGCGTGCTGAGCGAGGGGAACGTCCGGGTGTCCCTGCCGGCCGGGACCGCGGCGGAGGACGTCGACCGCTTCCTCGCCGTCCTGCCGGGTGTGGTGGCGGGGGTACGGGAGCGGCTCGGCGCCCCCGGAGCCGCACCGTCCGCCGCGGCGCCCACGGGCTCGCTCGTCGTGGACTCCCTGGGCAAGCGCTGCCCGATCCCGGTGATCGAGCTGGCCAAGGTGATCGGCGACGTGCCGGTGGGCGGGACGGTGACGGTGCTCTCGGACGACGAGGCGGCACGGCTGGACATCCCGGCGTGGTGCGAGATGCGGGGCCAGGAGTACGTGGGCGCGTCGCCGTCGCCGGGGGGCGGCACGGCGTACGTGGTACGCCGCGCGTCGTAGCCCGCCGCCCGTTGTGGGCCACGCCCCGCGCCCGTGTGGGCAATCGTCCCGCCGGGGCGATGGGGGTCCCCCCTGCTCGAGCGAAGCGGAGAGCTTGGGGGAGGGTGGGCACACGGGACGGCGCCCTTCGCGGCGCCTCCGCGTTCCGCGCCTGGACCCGCACCCCACGTGACGGTGCACGGGGTGCGGGTTCAGGCGCGGGAGCCTCTGGCGCCGGCAAGGACGCCGTTCCGTTGTGCCCACCCGTTCCGCCCCGCGGAACGCCTGCCCACAACGGGGGGGTCAGAGGAGGTGGGACTGGACCTCGGTGGCGGCTTCCTCGCCGTACGCCTTCGTGAAGCGCTCCATGAAGTTCGCCCGCCGCAGCGTGTACTCCTGCGTGCCCAGCGTCTCGATGACCAGCGTCGCCAGCATGCAGCCGACCTGCGCCGCGCGCTCGAGCCCGACGCCCCAGGACAGGCCCGTGAGGAAGCCCGCGCGGAAGGCGTCGCCGACGCCGGTGGGGTCGACCTTGGCGGTCTCCTCGGGGCAGCCGACCTCGATGGGGGTCTCGCCGACGCGCTCGATGCGCACGCCGCGCGAGCCGAGCGTGGTGACGCGGTGGCCGACGCGGGAGAGGATCTCGCCCTCGGTCCAGCCGGTCTTGTTCTCGATGAGGCCCTTCTCGTACTCGTTCGAGAAGAGGTAGGTGGCGCCGTCGAGGAGGGTGCGGATCTCGTCGCCGTCCATGCGCGCGATCTGCTGCGAGAAGTCGGCGGCGAAGGGGATCGACCGGGTCCGGCACTCCTCCGTGTGGCGGAGCATCGCCTCGGGGTCGTCGGCGCCGATGAGGACCAGGTCGAGGCCGCCCACGCGGTCGGCGACGGCCTTGAGCTCGATCAGCCGGGCCTCGCTCATCGCGCCGGTGTAGAAGGAGCCGATCTGGTTGTGGTCCTTGTCGGTGGTGCAGACGAAGCGGGCCGTGTGCAGGACCTCGGAGATGCGCACGGAGGCGGTGTCGACGCCGTGCCGGTCGAGCCAGGCCCGGTACTCGTCGAAGTCGTAGCCGGCCGCGCCGACCAGGATCGGGCTGCCGCCGAGCTGGCCCATGCCGAAGCAGATGTTCGGGCCGACACCGCCCCGGCGGACGTCCAGGTTGTCGACGAGGAAGGAGAGGGACACCGTGTGGAGCTGGTCGGCCACGAGCTGGTCGGCGAACCGGCCGGGGAAGGTCATGAGGTGGTCGGTGGCGATGGAGCCGGTGACTGCGATACGCACGGCGGGGTGCTCCTGCGGGAAGGCGGTAATGACAGTTCACGCTACCGGGTGGGGCGCGCCCTGCCGAACAGTGGAAACTACCCCAGAGTAGGTCTTTTCCCCGGAGCGGTGGGGTGCATACGGTGCGCCCATGACCACCTACCCCGCTCCTCGCGAGCGACACGAGTCCGAGTTGAGCCTCGCCCAGCTGCGCGGGGACGGCGCCCGGATGGCCCCCCACTGGGTGACCCCGGCCGGTCCGGACCCCGTTCCGGTCTCCCCCACGTCGATCCACGGGGTGGTCGTTCCGGCGGCCTCGGCCCGGCTGATCGACGCCACCACCGAGTACGGCGGCTGACGGACGGGAACCGTCCGCCCGTCCGCTCCGTCCCATCGGCGTCCGGTCGAGACGAGGGAGCGTTGCGGTGAGCGGTACGGAGAACGTGCGGAGGCGACGGAACATCCTCGCCGCCTCGGTGGCGGCGGGTGTGCTGCTCGCCGGGGGCGGCGGCGTCTACCTCGCCGTCGCGGCGACGGCGGGCGGCGAGGCGACGGCGTCCGGGGCCGACAGCAAGGCCGCCGACGCGGCCGCGCCGCCCCCGCCGCTGCGCCTGGGGGGCGACAGCGGCGGTCCCGGGATCGCACCCGGTGAGCCGGACCCGGGCGGCGGCCCGAACGGGACGGTCTACACACCCAAGGGCCCACTCCCCCCAGGGCCCTCCTCGGCCGCGGTCCACCGGCCCGAGGGCCTGGTCACCTCGGCGGAGGTGACCGGGCTGGCCGAAGCGCTCGGGATCGAGGGCAGGCCCGTCCTGGTCGGGGACGTCTGGACGATCCGGCCCGAGAAGGACGGCCAGGGGCCGCGCCTGGACGTGGCGAAGGCGGCCCCGGGCAGCTGGACGTACTCCTGGTACGACGGCGGCCCGGTCGGCGACAGCTGCCTCAAGGGCAAGGCGTGCCCGCCGCCGGGAGAGGCGAAGCCCTCGCGCGGCGGTTCGCCGGTGAGCGAGGCGGCGGCGAAGGCGGCGGCCGTCCCCGTCCTGAAGGCGATCGGCCAGGACGACGCGAAGGTGACCGCGACCCAGGTGATGGACGGCTCGGTGCGGGTGGTCAACGCCGATCCGGTGGTGGGCGGGCTGCCGACCCACGGCTGGTCGACGGGGCTGCGCATCGGCCCGGACGGCCGGGCGGTCTCCGGGAGCGGGACGCTCAAGGAGCCGGTGAAGGGCGACACGTACCCGGTGGTCGGCGCCGAGAAGGCGCTCGCGGAGCTGAACGAGGAGTCGAAGGGCACGGGCCCGATCGGCATCGGCGGCTGCGCGACCGACCCGCCGGCGGGGGTCGACGGGAACGGCAAGGACGACCCGGCCGGTGTCGACGGGAACGGCAAGGACGACCCGGCCGGTGTCGACGGGAACGGCAAGGACGACCCGGCCGGTGTCGACGGGAACGGCAAGGACGACCCGACGGCGCCCTGCCAGTCGATCGCGGAGCTCGCGCCGCCGACGGAGGTCCCGGTGACGGCCGCGGTGTTCGGCCTGGCCGCGCAGGACGTGGCGGGCGAGCGGCTGCTCGTGCCGGCGTGGCTGTTCACGGCGGACCCGGTGGACACGGCGCCGTACACGGTGACGCAGACGGCGGTCGCCCCGGAGCACCTGGCACCGTCGGAGAAGCCCTCGCCGCCGGACGAGGGCACGGCGCCGGCCCGGCAGATCGAGTCGTACCGGACGGCGGAGGACGGCCGGAAGCTGACGGTCACCTTCTGGGGCGGGGTGTGCAGCACGTACACCGCCAAGGCCGTGGAGACGCCGGAGAAGGTGACCGTGCGGATCGACGAGAAGTCCGACCCGGGGCGGGCGTGCATCGCGATCGCCAAGGAGATCACGCTGACGGTGGCGCTGCAGAGCCCGCTGGGCGACCGGGCCGTGGTGGACGCGGCGAGCGGGCAGGCCGTGCCGCGCCGCTGAGCGGCCCCGGACACGCGTGAGGGCGGCGGCCCCGGGCATTCCCGGGACCGCCGCCCTCACGGACGTACAGGCTTAGCTGAACGAGTCGCCGCAGGCGCAGGAGCCCGTGGCGTTCGGGTTGTCGATGGTGAAGCCCTGCTTCTCGATGGTGTCGACGAAGTCGATCGACGCGCCGCCGAGGTACGGGGCGCTCATGCGGTCGGTGACGACCTTGACGCCGTCGAAGTCCTTCACGACGTCGCCGTCGAGCGAGCGCTCGTCGAAGAACAGCTGGTAACGCAGGCCGGAGCAGCCGCCGGGCTGAACGGCGACGCGCAGGGCCAGGTCCTCGCGGCCTTCCTGGTCGAGGAGGGCCTTGACCTTGGCCGCGGCGGCGTCGGACAGGAGGATGCCGTCGCTGACAGTGGTCTTCTCGTCCGATACGGACATCTGCTTCTCTCCCGGTGTGTACGGAGACTGCTTGCCGACGGTTGCAACCGACGGTGCCCCGGATTCATTCCGGGCCGAGTGGGGTCTTCCCTCTTTCATGCTCGCACACCCTGTCCAGGAACACGGACGGCGAATTCGTCACATCGACACTATGGCCATCGTCATCCTGACGTGAACCGGTTATGATAGATAGCGTCATTTCGACGAAAAGCGTTCCCCGAAGACCCCGAAGAAAGGGTGCGTGACGTGACCACCGCCCAGCCCCTGGATGTGCAGCCGACGCCGCTCGCCCTGCTCCTGCTCGGTCGCGAAGCCGACCCGAAGAGCGAGCGCGGCGTGGAGTGTCCCGGCGATCTGCCGTCGCCCTCCGACCCGGACCTCGTGGAGCGCGCCCGCGCCGCGAAGGAGAAGCTCGGGGACAAGGTCTTCGTGCTCGGCCACCACTACCAGCGCGACGAGGTCATCCAGTTCGCCGACGTGATGGGTGACTCGTTCAAGCTCGCGCGCGACGCCGCCGCCAAGCCGGAGGCCGAGTACATCGTCTTCTGCGGTGTGCACTTCATGGCCGAGTCGGCCGACATCCTCACCGGTGACGACCAGAAGGTCGTCCTGCCCGACCTCGCGGCCGGCTGCTCGATGGCCGACATGGCCACCGCCGAGCAGGTCGCCGAGTGCTGGGACGTGCTGACCGAGGCCGGCGTCGCCGAGCAGGTCGTGCCCGTCTCGTACATGAACTCCTCGGCCGACATCAAGGCCTTCACCGGCAAGCACGGGGGCACGATCTGCACCTCGTCCAACGCCGAGCGGGCCCTGAACTGGGCCTTCGAGCAGGGCGAGAAGGTGCTCTTCCTGCCGGACCAGCACCTGGGCCGCAACACCGCCGTCCGCGACATGGGCATGTCCCTGGACGACTGCGTGCTCTACAACCCGCACAAGCCGAACGGCGGTCTCACCGTCGAGGAGCTGCGCGCCGCCAAGATGATCCTCTGGCGGGGCCACTGCTCGGTGCACGGCCGCTTCTCGCTGGACTCGGTGAACGACGTCCGCGAGCGCATCCCGGGCGTGAACGTGCTCGTCCACCCCGAGTGCCGCCACGAGGTCGTCGCCGCCGCGGACTACGTGGGCTCGACCGAGTACATCATCAACACCCTGGAGGCGGCCCCGGCCGGTTCCAAGTGGGCGATCGGCACGGAGCTGAACCTCGTCCGGCGCCTGGCGAACCGATTCGCCGACCAGGACAAGGAGATCGTCTTCCTCGACAAGACGGTCTGCTTCTGCTCGACCATGAACCGCATCGACCTCCCGCACCTGGTATGGACCCTGGAGTCCCTGGCCGAGGGCAACCTCGTCAACCAGATCCAGGTCGACAAGGAGACGGAGAGCTTCGCCAAGCTCGCCCTGGAGCGGATGCTGGCCCTGCCGTAACGGTTCTCCCGTACATGCCCGAAGGGCGCCCCGCGCGATGCGGGGCGCCCTTCGGGGTACACACGGCGTCTAGGCGTCCAGGGCGTCCAGCAGGTCCGCGTCCGTGTCCGTGTTCGCGTCCGTCGGCTGCTCCGGGATCCCCGCGCCGCCCTTCTTCGCCGCCTTCTTCTTCGCGCGGCGCTCCTTGCGGAGCTCCACCATCGCGTAGAGCGTCGGGACGAGGAGGAGGGTCAGCATCGTCGAGGTGATCAGACCGCCGATCACCACCACGGCCAGCGGCTGGGCGATGAAGCCGCCCTCGCCGGTGATGCCGAGGGCCATCGGCAGCAGGGCGAAGATCGTCGCCAGGGCGGTCATCAGGATCGGGCGCAGCCGGTGCCGGCCGCCCTCGATCACCGCTTCGACGACGCCCAGGCCCTGTGCCCGGTACTGGTTGATCAGGTCGATCAGGACGATCGCGTTGGTGACGACGATGCCGATGAGCATCAGCATGCCGATCATCGCCGGGACGCCCATCGCCGTGCCGGTGACCACCAGCAGACCGATCGCGCCGGTCGCCGCGAACGGGATCGAGACCAGCAGGATCAGCGGCTGGACCAGCGACCTGAAGGTCGCCACCAGGAGCATGAAGACGATCGCGACGGCCGCGAGCATCGCCAGGAACAGGTTGAGGAAGGCCTCGTTCTGGTCCTCGGAGACACCGCCGATGGTCGCGGTGGCGCCCGCCGGCAGGTCGAGCGCGCTGATCTTCGACTGCAGCGAGGCGCTCACGGCGCCGGTGTTGTCGCCGACCGGCTTGGCCGTGATCGTCGCGGCGCGCGCGCCGTCGATCCGCGTCATCGAGACCGGGCCGGGCACGAGCTCGACGGTCGCGATGTCGCCCAGCTTCACCGGGCCGAGCGGCAGCGCCTTGAGCGCGGCCAGGGTGGTGGCCGGGTGGGCCGAGGTGATGAGGACGTCCCGCTCGCTGTCGTCGAGGGTCGCCTTGGCGGCCGGGGTGCCCCGGACGGCCTGGGCGACGATCGCGCCGAGCGAGGCGGTGTCGAAGCCGGCGTCGGCCGCCCGGGCGTTCGCCTTCACGGAGATCCGCGGGACGGACTGCGCGAGGTCGCTCTGGACGTCGGTGACGTCCTTGAGCCCGGCGATCGCCGACCGGACCTGCTCGGAGGCCTTCTTGAGGACCTCCGGGTCGGCGGCCTTGACGACCACGCTCAGGTCCTGGGAGCCGAAGCCGTCGCCGGCGGCGATGGTGGTGTCGCCGACCCCGTCGAGGGCGCCGAGGCCCTTCTCGATGGCGTCACGGGTCTTCTCGTACGCGGCGGAGTCCTCCAGGCTCACCTTGTAGGAGGCCTGGTTGGAGCCGGTGGCGCCGCCGAAGGCGGCCATGAAGCCGGAGGAGCCGACGGTGACCTGGTAGTCCTTGACGCCCTCGGTCTCCGCGAGGACCTTCTCGATCTTCTTCGCGGCCTCGTCCGAGGCGCTCAGGCTCGTGCCGGGCGCCAGCTCCTGCTGGATGCTGAGCACCTCCTGCTCGCCCTGGTCGAAGAAGTTCGTCTTCAGGAGCGGCGCCATGCCGAAGGTGACGACCAGGACGACGAGCGCGATGGCCAGGCTCATGAACCGGCGGCGGGTCGCGAACCGCAGGACCGGCACGTACAGGCGCTGGAGGCGGCTCTTCTCCTCCTTCTCCTCGGCCAGCCTGCGGGCCTCCGCCAGGTCCTCCGAGGTGCCCTTGGGGGCCCGCAGGAACCAGTACGAGAGCACCGGCACCACGGTCAGGGAGACCAGCAGCGAGGCGAGCAGGGCCGCCGTGACCGTCAGCGAGAACGAGCCGAACAGCTCGCCGATCATGCCGCCGGTCAGACCGATCGGCAGGAAGACCGCGACGGTGGTGAGCGTCGAGGAGGTGACGGCGCCCGCCACCTCGCGGACCGCGGTGAGGATCGCGGTCTGCCGCTCCTCGCCGTAGCCCAGGTGACGCTTGATGTTCTCCAGGACCACGATCGAGTCGTCGACGACCCGGCCGATGGCGATGGTGAGCGCGCCGAGCGTCAGCATGTTGAGCGAGAGGTCGCGGGTCCACAGCACGATGAGGGCGAGGACGACCGAGAGCGGGATGGAGACCGCGGTCACCAGGGTCGAGCGGATCGACGCGAGGAAGACCAGGATCACCAGGACGGCCATGACGAGGCCGAGGGCGCCCTCCGTGGTCAGGCCCGAGACGGCCTTGGCGACGGCCGGGCCCTGGTCGGAGACCACGGTCAGCTCGGCGCCGGCGCCGAGGTCGCGGCGCAGCTGGGGCAGCTTCTCCTCGACGGCGTCGGAGATGGCGACGGCGCTGCCGTCCTTGTCCATGGTGGCCATGACGGCGAGGCTGGGCTTGCCGTTCGTCCGCGTGAGGGAGGTGCGCGCCGACTCCTCCTGCTTCACGGTGGCGACGTCGCCGAGGCGGACCGCCTTGCCCCGGCCGGGGGCGGCCGCCGGGATGCGGAGGTCCTCGATCTGCTGCAGCGAGGTGTAGCCGCCGCCGACCTGGATCGTGCGGGACTTGCCGGCCTCCGAGAAGGAACCGGCCGGCATCGTGGCGCCGCCGGAGCGGAGGGCCTCGGCGAGCTTCATGGTGTTCAGACCGGCCGCGGCGAGCTTCCGCTCGTCCGGGGTGACGGAGACCTGGAGGTCCTGGACGCCGCTGACGGAGACCTGGCCGACGCCCTCGATGTCCTGGAGGGCGGGCACGACGGTCCGCTCCAGCTGGTCGGCGAGGGCCTGCGGGTCCTTGTCCGAGGCGGCGGCGAGGACGACGGTCGGCATGTCGTCCGTCGAGCCGGCGATCACCTGCGGGTCGACGGTGTCGGGCAGCTGGGCGCGGGCGCGGTTCACCGCCTGCTGGACGTCGGCGACGAGCTGCTTCGTCGACTCGTCGCCGTAGTCGAAGGAGGCCATGACGACGGCCATGCCCTCGGAGGCGGTGGAGGTGACCGACTTGAGGCCGTCGACGGCCTTCAGGTTGTCCTCGAGGGGCTCGACGACCTGCTTCTCGACCACATCCGGAGAGGCGCCCTGGTACGGGGCGAGGACCGAGACCATGGGCAGCTCGATCGAGGGGAACAACTGCTGCTTCAGCTGCGGGATCGCGATCGCCCCGAACACGATCGCGACGATGGACATCAGCCCGATCAGGGCCCTTTGCGCGAGGCTGAATCTGGACAGCCAGGACATGGGGTCTCTCTTCTGTGGCGTACTCGTCGACAGGCGGGAGCAGCCAAGACCCCGGCCCGGACCCGCTGGATCCGCCGGAGGTGCCCCCCGCCTATACGATCTGCCATCCCCGGCCGGAAGTCCTCGGCCCCCGGGTCCACTTCCTTATGCCGCGCATACCGCGTCTGGAGTACGCGCTCACTCCACCCGAGGGCGTACGAGGCCGGACTCGTACGCCGTGACCACCAGCTGGGCCCGGTCCCGGGCGCCGAGCTTGGCCATGGTCCGGTTGACGTGTGTCTTCACGGTGAGCGGGCTGACGTCGAGCCGCTCGGCGATCTCGTCGTTGGACAGTCCGCCCGCGACGAGGACGAGCACCTCGCGCTCCCGGGCGGTGAGCGCGGCGAGCCGCTCGGTGCGCGCGCCGCCGGCCGCGCCCGCCGTGTCCGGCCCGGAGCCCTGGGCGAGGAAGGTGGCGATCAGCCCCTTGGTGGCGGCCGGGGAGAGCAGCGCCTCCCCGGCGTGCGCGATCCGGATCGCGCCGAGGAGCTCCTCCGGCTCGGCCCCCTTGCCGAGGAAGCCGGAGGCGCCGGCGCGCAGCGACTGCACGACGTACTCGTCGACCTCGAAGGTGGTCAGCATGACGATCCGCACGTCGGCGAGCTCGGGATCGGCGGTGATCATCCGGGTGGCGGCGAGCCCGTCGGTGCCCGGCATGCGGATGTCCATCAGGACGACGTCCGGCCGCGTGGAGCGGGCGAGGGCGACCGCCTCGGCGCCGTCGGGCGCCTCCCCGACGACCTCCATGTCGGGCTCGGAGTCCACGAGGACCTTGAAGGCGCTGCGGAGCAGGGCCTGGTCGTCGGCGAGCAGTACCCGGATCGTCATGTGTTCTCCCCGTCCCTCCCCGTGCGGGGGGTCACCGGCAGTATCGCCTGGACGCGGAAGCCGCCGCCGTAGCGGGGGGCGGCGGTGAGGGTGCCGCCGAGCGCGCCCACCCGCTCGCGCATCCCGAGCAGCCCGTGACCGCCGACCGGGGGCTGCTCGACGGCCTGCGGCGGGACGGTCCGGGGTGTGCCGTTGTCGAGGACGGTGATCTCGACCGTACGACCCACCCGGACGACGCTCACCTCGGCCTTCGCGTCCGGTCCGGCGTGCTTGCGCACATTGGTCAGGGCCTCCTGCACGATCCGGTACGCGGCGAGGTCCACGGTCGCGGGGAGCGTCAGGCCCTCGTCGGCGCGGGCCAGGGCCACCGGCAGGCCGGCCTTGCGGAAGCTGTCGAGCAGCCCGTCGAGGACGCCGAGGCCCGGCGCGGGCTCGGTGGGGGCCTCCGGGTCGCCGGACTGGCGCAGCAGGCCGACGGTGGCGCGCAGCTCGTCCAGGGCGGAGCGGCTGGCCTCGCGGACGTGCGCGAGGGCCTCCTTGGCCTGGTCGGGGCGCTTGTCCATGACGTGGGCGGCGACGCCCGCCTGGACGTTCACCAGGGCGATGTGGTGGGCGACGACGTCGTGCAGGTCGCGGGCGATCCGCAGCCGCTCCTCGGCGACCCGCCGCCCGGCCTCCTCCTCGCGGGTCCGCTCGGCCCGCTCGGCCCGCTCCCGGATGGCGTCGACGAAGGCCCGGCGGCTGCGGACGGCGTCCCCGGCGGCCGCCGCCATCCCGGTCCAGGCGAAGACGCCGAGGTTCTCCTGCGCGTACCAGTGGGTCGGCCCGAAGATCATGGCCGCGGCGGTGAGCACCGCCATCGTGACGAGGCCGACCCGCCAGGTGGTGGGCCGGTCGGTCCGCGAGGCGACGGTGTAGAGCGCGACGACGGCGGCCATCGCGATCGGGGCGGGCCGGTTGTCGTTGACCAGTTCGAAGAGGCTGATCGTGACGGTGAAGGCGAGCACCGCGAAGGGTCTGCGGCGGCGCATCACGAGTGCGGCGGCCCCCGCGATCATGATCAGCACGCTCCACACGTCGGGGCTGTGGTCGCCGAAGGTCGGCCCGTCCGGGCTGCCGTGCGGATCGGTGAAGGACCCGGCGACCATGCTGACGAGCGCGCCGGCGGCGATCGTCGCGTCGAAGGCGAGCGGGTGCGCGCGGAACCAGTCGCGCAGGCGGGCGTAGAGGGTGCCGGTGGCGGGGCCGGTGGGGGTCACGGGAGACAACGGTACGGGGCGGTGCGGGGGCGTCGTGGGCCCGCGTCCCGCCGTTGTGGGCGGGCGTTGTGGGCAGGCGTCCCGCCGTTGTGGGCGGGCGTTGTGGGCAGGCGTCCCGCCGTTGTGGGCGGGCGTTGTGGGCAGGCGTTCCGCAAGGGGCGGGACGATTGCCCGCACGGGCGCGTGGCGGCGGCGCGACGCGGAGGATCCCGTCGCCCCTGGGGGCGGCGGGATCCTCGGTGCGGTGCGTCAGCCCGGGATGAGGCCGTCGTCCGAGAGCATCTCCCGGACCTCGTCGAGGCCCGCGTCCGGAGCCGGGAGGATCAGCTCCGAGGGCTCCAGGGCCTCGTCGGGCAGCGGCTCGCCGAGCTGCCGGACGGCGTCGAGGAGGGCGCCGAGCGTCCGCCGGAACCCTTCCTCGTCCCCCGACTCCATCTCTTCGAGCAGCTCGTCGTCCAGCCTGTTCAGCTCGACGATGTGGCTGTCGGCCAGCTTCCACTGGCCCTCCCCCATGATCCGAACGATCATGACGCGTCCTGTCTGTCGCCGCTGCGACTCTTCCGGCTACTTCTCGAAGCGCGGGTGGGACTGCTGCTGGGTGCGGTCCTGCGGCGCGGCCGCGCCACCGCCCTCGATGGCCTGCTGCTGCGCCGAGGGGCCCCCGGCCAGCTCCGCCTTCATCCGCTGGAGCTCCAGCTCGACGTCCGTGCCGCCGGAGAGCCGGTCCAGCTCCGCCTGGATGTCGTCCTTCGCGAGCCCGGACTGGTCGTCCAGGGCGCCCGAGGCGAGCAGCTCGTCGATCGCGCCCGCGCGCGCCTGGAGCTGGGCGGTCTTGTCCTCGGCCCGCTGGATCGCCAGACCGACGTCGCTCATCTCCTCCGAGATGCCGGAGAAGGACTCGGCGATGCGGGTCTGCGCCTGGGCCGCCGTGTACGTGGCCTTGATGGTCTCCTTCTTGGTGCGGAAGGCGTCCACCTTGGCCTGGAGACGCTGGGCGGCGAGGGTGAGCTTCTCCTCCTCGCCCTGCAGCGT
The DNA here is from genome assembly GCF_014648895.1 of Streptomyces tanashiensis. Taxonomy (GTDB): domain Bacteria; phylum Actinomycetota; class Actinomycetes; order Streptomycetales; family Streptomycetaceae; genus Streptomyces; species Streptomyces tanashiensis. The sequence continues at coordinate 695,546 of NZ_BMRZ01000003.1, read as the reverse complement.
CTGGTGCTGCACCTCCAGGTCGCTGACCTGCTGCTGGAGCGCGGCCCGCCGGGACAGCGCCTCGCGCGCCAGGTCCTCGCGGCCGAGCGCCAGCGCCTTGCGGCCCTGGTCCTCCAGCTTGGCGGACTGGCCCTGCAGCTGGTTCAGCTGGAGTTCGAGCCGCTTGCGGGAGGTGGCGACGTCGGCGACACCCCGGCGCACCTTCTGCAGCAGCTCCAGCTGCTTCTGGTAGGAGTAATCGAGCGTCTCGCGCGGATCCTCGGCCCGGTCAAGGGCCTTGTTCGCCTTCGCGCGGAAGATCATCCCCATACGCTTCATGACACCGCTCATGGGCTTCGCGCGCCCCCTTCTGACGGACTCGGCTCCAGCTCTTCAACAGGATCCACAGTACGGGCCCTGTCTCCATTACCGCACTGTTCGGAGCGGGATGCGCTCCTCCCCAAGGACGACTGCGCGCGGTGTTCCCTCCCGCGCAGGGAGTAGATGGATCTCGGGGAGACCCTGCCCGTCCTCCGTACGTACGCCCGAAGACGCAGTCCGTTAGCGGATCGTTCCCGCCCGGCATGGGGTTCATGCCCACCACCCCGTACCCTTGGGTTTTGTGTTCCGTAGCCGTTCGAAGGACGAGAAGGCCCCCACCGACAAGGTGACGGCGGACCTCTCCACCAAGCAGCCCCGCGACCCCGAGGCCCCCAAGGGCCGCCCGACTCCGAAGCGGAGCGAGGCGCAGACCCAGCGCCGGCGCGCCGCGTCGGTGCCGACCGACCGCAAGGAGGCCGCCAAGCGCCAGCGCGAGGCACGCCGCTCGGACCTGGCCCGCCAGCGCGAGGCGCTGGCCAACGGCGACGAGCGCTACCTGCCCGCCCGCGACAAGGGTCCGGTCCGCCGCTTCGTGCGCGACTTCGTCGACTCGCGGTTCGCGATCGCCGAGTTCTTCCTGCCGATGGCCGTGGTGATCCTCGTGCTGTCGCTGTTCGGCAACGCCAACCGGGGTCTGCAGAACATCTCGCTGCTGCTCTGGCTCGGCGTGATCATCCTGATCGTCATCGACTCGATCGGCATCTGGATCCGCCTGCGGAAGCAGCTGAACGAGCGCTTCCCGAACGAGCCGAAGCGCGGCGCCATCGCCTACGGCCTGATGCGCACGCTCCAGATGCGCCGGCTGCGTCTCCCGAAGCCGCAGGTCAAGCGCGGAGAGCGGCCCTGAGCGCCGACAGCTCGGAGTTCGACGGGCGCGCCTTCGGCGGGGCCACGTCGGAGTCGGGCGGCCCGGTGCTGCCCGTCGTCGCGCACTGGCCCGCCGGTCCCGGCGGGCTCCGCGACACCATCCGGCAGGAGATCGTCGCCCGTCAGCTCGACGAGCAGATAACCAGCCGCTACCCGGTGGGGCAGCGGCTGCGGATCCTCGACGCGGGCATGGGACAGGGCACCCAGGCCCTGCGCCTCGCGCGGGCCGGGCACACCGTGACCGGTCTGGAGGCCGACCCGGACCTCCTCAAGGCGGCCCGTGAGTCGCTGGCGACGGAGCCCGCCGGGATCCGCGAGCGGGTCCGGATGATCGAGGGCGACGGGCGCGAGACCGGGGTGCACTTCCTGCCCGGCAGTTTCGACGTGGTCCTCTGTCACGGCGTGCTCATGTACGCGGACGAGCCCGACGCGCTGCTCGCGGGCCTGGCCCGGATGCTGGCCCCCGGCGGCCTGCTGTCCCTGGTGGTACGGAACGCGGAGGCCCTGTCCATGCGGCCGGGGCTCGCCGGGGACTGGTCGGGGGCGCTCGCCGCCTTCGACTCCGACGTCTACACGGACGACAACGGCGTGAAGGTGCGGGCCGACCGGCTCGACGCGCTCACGTCGACGCTCGCGGGGATCGCGGCGCCGCTGCACGCCTGGTACGGGGTGCGGGTCTTCACGGACGACGTGCCCGCCGACGCGGGCCTGCCCGCGGCCGAGGAGCTGGAGCGGCTGCTCGCCGCCGAGGACCGGGCCGGACGCACGGAGCCGTACCGCCGGATCGCGGCGCTGCTGCACCTCTGCGGGGTACGGGGCTGACGGGAGCGCGGCCGGCGGTCGCGCACCCCTGATCGGGTGCGCTCGCCGGGCCGGGGACGGCACGGAATCGGATACTCCGGACATGGACGTATCCCGTGCCCGCCGCATGCTCCTTCCGTCGGCCGCCGGGGCCTGCGCGGTCGCGCTGATCGCGGTGACCGGCGGCTGTTCCGCCGGCGGGGACGCGTCCGGCCCTGAGCGCTCCACCCAGGCCGCGGCGCCGCTCGCCGCCAACGACCTCGAGGACGACTACCGGGCCGTCATCAAGAACGTCCTTCCCTCGGTCGTGCAGATCGAGGCCGCGAACAGCCTCGGCTCCGGAGTCGTCTACGACGGCAAGGGGCACGTCGTCACCAACGCGCACGTGGTCGGCCAGGAGAAGTCCTTCAAGGTCACGGCCGCCACCGGCGGACAGCCCGTGACGGCCCGGCTCGTCTCCTCGTACCCCGAGCAGGACCTCGCGGTGCTCAAGCTGGACAGCGTGCCGCAGGGACTGAAGGCGGCGAGGTTCGGCGACTCCGCCACCGTCGACATGGGGCACATCGTGCTCGCGATGGGCTCACCCCTGGGCCTGTCCGGCAGCGTCACCCAGGGCATCGTCTCGGCGACCGGCCGGACGGTCAGCGAGGGGCAGACCGGCGGCGGCACGGGCGCGACCATCGCGAACATGGTCCAGACGTCGGCCGCGATCAACCCCGGCAACAGCGGGGGCGCCCTGGTGAACCTCGACAGCGAGGTCATCGGCATCCCGACGCTCGCCGCGACCGACCCCGAGCTGGGCGGCGGCTCGGCGGCCGGCATCGGCTTCGCCATCCCCGCGTCGATGGTGCGGACGGTCGCGGACCAGATCATCAGGAACGGCAAGGTGACGGACTCGGGCCGGGCGGCCCTCGGCATCACCGGCCGTACGGTCCTGAACGACGCCTACGAGCCGGCGGGCGTCGCGGTGGTCGAGGCCCCGGCGGACGGGGCGGCCGGGAAGGCGGGCCTGAAGCCGGGCGACGTGATCACACGCCTCGGCGGCACCGACATCACGACGATCACCTCGCTCTCGGAGGCGCTGGCGTCGATGAGGCCGGGGGACGAGGTGACGGTGGGGTATGTCCGGGGCGGTGCGACGAAGTCGACGACGGTCACGCTGGGCGAGATCTAGCCCACGTGCCCGCCCTCCCGTGTGGGCCGGGGCCCGCCCGTGTGGGCAATCGTCCCGCAGGGCGGGACGGGTGGGCACACGGGACGGCGCGCTTGGCCGCGCCTCCGCGTTCCGCGCCTGTACCCGCACCACCAGTGCACTGCACCAGGGGTGCGGGTCAGGGCGCGGGAGCCTCGGGCGCCGGCAGGGGCGCCGTCCGTTGTGCCCACCCGTTCCGCCCCAGCGGAACGATTGCCCACAACGGCGGGGCGCCGCCCACAACGGGCCGGGCGCTCTAGCCCTCCGCGTCCAGCGGCATCGGGCCGTAGATCTTGTTGCCGTCCTCCGACAGGGTCACCTGGGCCGCCCCTCCGCCCAGGAGGTCACGCCAGTGTTCGCCGATCCAGCTCTCCGCGTCCCCCTGGGTGGTGAACTCCTCGGGGGTCACCACCGGCTCGACCTCCGTGCCGTCGGACCTCTCGAACCGCCACGTCCATGCCATGCAAGCCTCCTGGCGCTCACCGGATGATCGGTTTCCTGCCCGCAGCGTAGCCGGGCGCGCACGCCTCGCGGTGGCGCGGGAGGATCTGAGGGTGGAACTGACTCTGCTCGGCACCGGCGCGCCCCTCGGACTTCCCCGGCCCGACTGCCCCTGCGCCGTGTGCGCGCTCTCCCGCGGGACCCGGGCGCGGGCCGCGACCGCGCTGCTCGTGGACGGGGCGCTGCTGCTCGATCTGACCCCGGGGGCCGCCCTGGCGGCGGCCCGGTCGGGGCATTCGCTGGTGGGTGTGCGGCAGGTGCTGTTGACGCACCCGCACGACGGGCCCGCCGTCGAGGTGCCCGCCGGGCTTCCCACCGCCGGGCGGGTGCCGGACGGACGGGAGTTGACGCTGATCAGCGGGCACCGGGTGCGGGCGGTGCCGATGGACTCCCCCGGGACCGGGTACGAGGTGACCTCGGCCGAGGGCGAGCGGCTGCTCTATCTGCCGCCGGGGGGCGCGCCGGCCGGGATCGCGGACGATCACCTGGCGCCGTACGACATGGTCGTCGCCGATGTCACGGGGCGGCCGGACGGGCTGGCCCGGCTGCGGGCGACGGGGGCCGTGGGTCCGGCCACCGAGGTGATCGCGGTGCACCTGGACCACGACGTGCCGACGGGTGCCGAGCTGGACCGGCGGCTCGCGGCGGCGGGTGCGCGGGCGGTGCCGGACGGGACGACGCTGTACATCGGCGACTACCACGAGGTGCCGGACGTGCCCCGGCGGACGCTGGTGACCGGCGGGGCCCGGTCGGGGAAGTCGGTGGAGGCCGAGCGGCGTCTGGAGACCTTCCCGGAGGTGCTGTACGTGGCGACGGGCGGGACCAGGGAGGGTGACCCGGAGTGGGCCGAGCGGGTGGGGCTGCACCGGGAGCGGAGGCCGGGTTCGTGGCGTACGGCCGAGACGTGCGAGCTCGTACCGCTGCTCGCGGAGGAGGGGCCGGCGCTGCTCATCGACTGTCTGTCGCTGTGGCTGACGGACGCCATGGACCGGGTGGGTGCCTGGGACGACGCGACGTGGGCGGACGGCGGGCAGGCGGCGCTGCGGGAGCGGACGGCGGAGCTGGTGGCGGCGGTGCGGGCGACCGGGCGCACGGTCGTGGCGGTGACGAACGAGGTCGGCTCGGGGGTGGTGCCGGCCACGGCGGCGGGGCGGCGCTTCCGGGACGAGCTGGGCCGGCTGAACGCGGCGTTCGCCGACGAGTGCGAGGAGGTCCTCCTCGTGGTCGCCGGTCAGGCTCTGGTGCTGCGCGGGTAGGGTGCGAACACCGATGGACCTCGCTGATCTCCACAAGGCGGAACCCGTGAACCTGGACGACTTCTCCGATCTGATCGAGCGCCCCGACGGCGGGATACGGCGTGACGCCGAGGAGCGCCGGGAGCGGCTGACCGTGCCGCCGGGGGCGCTCGGCCGGCTGGACGAGCTGGGCGAGTGGCTGTCCGCTGCCCAGGCCTCGGTCAAGGTGCGGGCGATCGAGCAGCCGAAGGTCGTGCTGTTCGCGGGCGATCACGGGGTGGCCTCGCTCGATGTGTCGGGCCGCGCGGCGGGCACGGCGCACGAGCTGGTGCGCGCGGTGCTCGACGGGGTGAGCCCGGTGGCCGTGCTGGCCCGCTCGATGGACGTGCCGGTGCGGGTCGTGGACGCCGGTCTGGACTGCGAACCCGAGCTGCTGCCGGCCGAGGTGGTGCGCCACCGGGTGCGGCGCGGCAGCGGCCGGATCGACGTGGCGGACGCGCTGACGGTCGAGGAGACCGAGGCGGCGGTCCGTCTGGGCATCGCGATCGCCGACGAGGAGGCGGACTCGGGCACCGATCTGGTGGTGCTCGGGGACCTGAGCGTCGGCGGGACGACCCCGGCGTCCACGCTGATCGCGGCGCTGTGCGGGACGGACGCCTCGGTGGTGACCGGCCGGGGTGGTGCCGGGATCGACGATCTGGCGTGGATGCGCAAGTGCGCGGCGATCCGGGACGCGCTGCGGCGGGCCCGGCCGGTGCTCGGCGACCAGCTGGAGCTGCTCGCGGCGGTCGGCGGGGCGGACCTGGCGGCGATGACCGGGTTCCTGCTCCAGGCCTCGGTGCGGCGGATGCCGGTGATCCTGGACGGTGTGGTGGGCGCGGCCTGTGCCCTCGTGGCGCAGCGGGCGGCGTTCCGGGCGCCGGACTGGTGGCTCGCGGGTCAGGTGAGCGGGGAGCCGGCGCAGGCGAAGGCACTGGACCGGATGGCGCTCAACCCGCTGCTGGACCACGGCGTCCATGTGGGTGAGGGAACCGGGGCATTGCTCGCACTTCCTCTCGTCCAGGCCGCGGCGGCGTTCGCCGCGGAGCTGCCCGAACGTCCGGATCCGACCGCTCCGGACGCCGACGGCGCTGCGGAGGCCTGAGCGCGAGGGGCAGGGAACGACCGACTCCGGAGCGGTCACGCGCGACGCGCGCGTGGCCGCCTCCGGCGTCTCCGTACGGCAAGCACCGCCCCATATGATCGCTTTTCATGGGAGAAGTCCGCTTGTCTGCCGAAGCAGCACCCCGGGGCACGACCGCCCGTTCACGGCGCAGCGCCGCGTTCGCCGTCTGGTACCTGCGTGTCGTCACGTTCATCAACTTCCTGAGTGCCGTCTGGGTCTCCTTCGGACAGGACCTGCGCCGCCACAACGAGGACAACTACTTCACCCCGTACCTGCTCACGGCGGGCTTCGCCTCGGGGGTCTTCACCCTCTTCCTGGCGATCACCATGCGGCGGCGCAAGCGGGCCGCGTGGATCCTCAACATGGTGCTCGGCGGGCTCTTCCTGCTCCTCTTCGCGCTGGTGATGTTCTTCCCGGAGATCCGGCAGCACGCCCAGAACTGGGTCTCGCTGGCCCTGACCGCCTCGTTCGTCCTCGCGCTGCTGCTCGGCCGCAAGGAGTTCTACGCGAAGGGCGACCGCTCCAACCCGTGGCTCGCCGCGATCGTCGCGGTCGGCGGACTGCTCGTCACCTCGCTGCTCGCGGCCGTCCTGGTCACGGTCACCAACACGTCCACCACCCCCTCCACCTTCCTGGAGCGCTGGCGGTACGGCGTGATGCGGCTGATCACCCTGGCCTCGGACGACTCGCGGTTCGCCGGGATCAGCACCCCCGGCTGGGTCGACGTCACCATCAACGTCCTCTCCACGCTGCTGCTGTTCGCGGTCCTCTTCGCCGCCTTCCGCTCCCGGCGGGCCGTCGACCCGCTGACCGAGGAGGACGAGGAGCGGCTGCGGGTCCTGCTCGACAAGCAGGGCGAGCGCGATTCACTGGGCTACTTCGCGCTGCGCCGCGAGAAGAGCGTCGTGTGGTCGCCGAGCGAGAAGGCGGCCATCGCCTACCGGGTGGTCGGCGGGGTCTCGCTCGCCTCCGGCGATCCGATCGGCGACCCCGAGGCCTGGCCGGGCGCCATCGAGCCCTGGCTGGCCGAGGCGCGCGAGCACGGCTGGATCCCGGCGGTGATGGGCGCGAGCGAGGAGGCCGGGGTCATCTACGCCCGGCACGGTCTGGACGCCCTGGAGCTGGGCGACGAGGCGATCGTGGAGACCGACGAGTTCACCCTGGACGGCCGGGCCATGCGGACGGTCCGGCAGGCCTTCAACCGGGTGAAGCGGGCCGGGTACGAGGTCCGGATCCGGCGCCACGAGGACATCCCCGCCGACGAGATGGCCGAGCTGCTGCGCAAGGCGGACGACTGGCGGGACGGGGCCACCGAGCGCGGATTCTCGATGGCTCTGGGCCGGCTCGGCGACCCCCGGGACGGCCGATGCGTGATGCTGGAGTGCACCGACGAGCAGGGCGCGCTGCGGGCCGTGCTGTCCTTCGTGCCCTGGGGGCCGAAGGGGCTGTCGCTGGATCTGATGCGCCGCGACCGGGACTCCGAGAACGGCCTGATGGAGTTCATGGTCATCGAACTCCTGCAGCGCGCCAAGGAGATCGGGATCACTCAGGTCTCGCTCAACTTCGCGATGTTCCGCTCCGTCTTCGAACGTGGCTCGAAGCTCGGGGCGGGACCCGTGCTGCGCATGTGGCGTTCGCTGCTCAGCTTCTTCTCCCGCTGGTGGCAGATCGAGTCGCTGTACCGCGCCAACGCCAAGTACCGACCGATCTGGGAGCCCCGATTCATGCTCTTCGAGAAGAGTGCGGACCTGCTGCGCATCGGCCTCGCCGCAGGTCGGGCCGAGGGCTTCCTGGAGGCCCCGGGACTGCCGAAGTGGCTGCACCGCAAGCACCTGGAGAGCAGCCGTTGAGAAGCGCCGTCAGGAATTTCGCCCGCCGTGAGTGGGGGCCGCTGTTCACCACCGTACGGACGGCGCTCGTCACCAGGGGGTGGAGGGCGGCGCCGATGACGCTGGCCGCCGTCAGCCTCACCGCGCTCTTCCAGGTCGTGCAGAACCAGGACTGGGGCTATCAGCCGGTCCAGGACATCGGTTCCGTACGGGCCGAGGACCCGCTGTGGCTCGCGCTGCTCCGGACCCCGCTCTCGCTGTTCGTCCCCGCGCTCGACCTGCCCGTGTGGGGCGCCCTCGCGCAGGTCCTGCTGGTGTTCGGGATCGCCGAGATCTGCGTCGGGCGGTGGCGGACGCTCGGCATCGCGTACCTGGCCACCCTGGCCGGCACGCTCTACGCGCGCGTGGGCATCGCGCTCGGCCCGGACAGCCCGTTCGGGCTGCCCGCCTCCGACGCGCAGGTCGTCGACACCGGCCCGTCGGCGGCGGTGGTCGGGCTCGCCGTGTACGTCTGCTGGCGCTACCGGGCCTACTGGACCGGCGGGCTCGTGGTCGTGGCGATGATCGTCGAGGTGATGATCAAGGCGAACCTGGCGGGCAAGGAGCACCTGGCGGCGATCGCCGCCGTCCTCGTCCTGATGGCGGTCCAGGCCCGGCGGGGACGCCGTCAGGACGGCGGTGTCGAGCCGCGCCCGGGGACCCGCTCCTGGAAGCCGCCGATCAGGTCCTGAAAACGGCGCCGCACCTTGGTCCAGCGCCGGTCGTGGCGGTACGTACGGAGCCGTGAGCGGGCCCTGGCCCGGTGGCGGCGCCGGTAGAAGTGCTTGGACCACCAGGAGCCGGGGCGGGCCAGGCGGACGGCGCCGACGATCGCCACGAACGGGACGAAGGCCCCGAACACGGCCATCCGGAACTTCCCCTTCACCAGGGTGATCAGGATGAGGAGGAAGTTCAGCGCGAGGGTCAGGAGGAAGGTGACCCGGTCCTGCTGTTCCTCGGCGGTCATGTCGTTGACGCCGAGCGGCGAGAAACCGCTGAGCGTGAGCCCGACGAGGGCCGTGGTGAGCACGACCACCTCGACGCTCTTGCGGCCGTCCTCGGACCAGTAGACGTCGTCGAGATGGAGGATGAGCGCGAACTCGTCCAGGACGAGCCCCGCGCCGATCCCGAAGACGACGGCGAAGGCCGCCGCGCCGATGCCGTGCCGTCCGCTGCCCACCGCGCCGAAGCCGCCGAGGACCGTGAGGACGACGCCGGGCACGACGTGATGGATGTGGACGCCCCCCGAGGAGACGTTCCGGAAGGGGCCCTTCCCCGCCCGGATGAGCCGGGTGACCGTGCGCGTGACCAGGAATGTCAGGACGAAGGAGGTCAGAGCGAGCAGCATCGGAAGCTTGCCCGGCTCGACGATGTTGCGGGAGAACCAGTGACCCATGCCACCCCGTTCCGATATGAGCGGTATGCGCAATCTACCGTCCGGGGGCGGCGATTACCCTGCCCGGATGGACGGCCTGCGTTTCGCCTTCGGGACCCTCACCGTGTTCCCCGCCCGCATCACCCGCTGGGACCGGGACGCGGCGCGCGCCGGCATGCTCTGCGCCCCCGTCGCCGGTCTGGTCGTCGGACTCTGCTCCGCCGCGGCCGGCGGCACGTTCCTGGCGCTCGGCTCGGGCCCGCTGCTCGCGGCCGTCGTCACCACCGCCGTCCCCGCCGTGCTCACCCGGGGCCTGCACCTCGACGGCCTCGCGGACACCGCCGACGGCCTCGGCAGCGCCAAGCCGGCCGAGGACGCGCTGCGCATCATGAAGCAGTCGGACATCGGCCCCTTCGGCGTCATCGCCCTCGTCCTCGTCCTGCTCGCCCAGGTCGCCGCGCTGTACCGGCTGTACGGGGAGGGCTGGGCGCACGGCACCGCCGCCGCCGTCCTCGCCGCCACCCTCGCGCGCCTCGCCCTCACCCACGCGTCCCGCCAGGGGGTCCCGGCGGCCCGCCCCGAGGGCCTCGGCGCGATCGTCGCGGAGACCGTCCCGACCCGGTCCGCGACCTTCACGACCGCCCTGGTCCTGGTCCTCTGCGCAGCGACGGGCCTCCTCCTCACCCCGTACGACGCCGTCCGCAACGTCCTGGCGGCCGGCGCGGCCCTCGGTGCGGCGGCCCTGCTGCTCCGCCGGTGCGTACGGCGCTTCGGCGGGGTGACGGGCGACGTGTTCGGCGCGGTGGAGGAGACGGCGGCGACGGTGGCGCTGGTCGCGCTGACCCTGGGCTAACAGGCCTTCCGCCACGCGTCCAGCTCGTGCCGCTTCCGCAGGGAGCTGAGGCCCAGCTTCCGGGCCTGGGGGCAGAACTGCTCCGTCGTCAGCTCGTACTCGACGTGGAAGACGGCCTTGCCCGCCGCCACGAACGGGGCGAGGCGGCCGCACTCGTCGTACTCCGCGCACTGCTCGTTGACCGCGAAGTCGAAGTCCGGGAGCAGCTTCGGGATCTGGTCCAGGTCGTTCTTGAGGCCGACCGCGAGGCCCCGCTCGTGGGCCATGCCCGCGATGAGGCGGTTGTAGCGGAGCTGGTCGGCGGCTGTGAGGGGGAAGCCGGTGCGGTTCTTGTAGCCGTCCATGTTGTCGGGTTCGACGGCGTCGAAGCCCTTGTCCCGGCACATGTCGAGGCGCTTCGCCATGAGCGGTCCGAGGAGGTCGGTGCGGCGGATGTCGAGCCAGCGCTCGCCCTCCCAGCCGTTGCCCTTGCCGAGGAGGGCCTTGGGGAAGCGGTCGGCGTCGGGGCGGAAGTCCTCCCAGGCGCCGGTCGACAGGTAGCAGATGACCTTGCGGCCGCGGCGGTGGAGGTCGGCGACGGTCGACGCCGGGTGGTCGAAGCCGTCGATGTCGTACACGGGGACGTCGACGGTCGGGTCGAGCCGGCCGCTGAGCTGCCACTGCCAGCCGAGGCCGGGCGCCGGGCGCCAGCGGTCCTCGGTGCGTTTCGGATCCGGCTCGGGGGCCGCCGTACAGGCCGTGGCGAGCAGGAGCAGTCCCACGAGCGGTGGCAGGGATCGTCTCATCGGGCGGGCTCCAGGAGGTGCGGAAGGGTGCCCCAGGGGTGCGCGCCCGTGCCGGGGACGGCGCAGTGCACCGGGGTGGCCGGGCGGACGCCGACGGGGGCGGCGTAGACGAGGTGGCAGTAGTGGACGGCGACCGGCAGGTCGAGGGTCCGGTAGGTGTCCCAGGGGCCCTCGAAGGTGACGAGGAGGTCGGCCTGTGCCTCGTAGCCGGGGTCCGGGTGGGCGCCGTGGTTGAAGACGAGGGTCGCGGCCCCGGCGGCCCGCGCGGCGACGGCGATCCGGCGGTAGTGGGCGAGGGCGGCGGGCGCGGTCGCCACCTGGTCCAGGAAGGCGCCGTCGGCGCCGTACCAGTCGCGGTGGCGGACCAGTTCGGCGACGACCTCGGCGTGCGGGCGGCGCCCGTAGGCGGTGTCCACGTAGCCGAGGACCCGCACCCCGGCCGCCCGCAGCCGCCCGGCGGCCTCGGCGAACGACGGGTCGGGCGCCGCCCCGGCGCCGCTCGCCGGGTTGAGGACGACGCCGTACAGCGAGGGCGCCGCGTCGACGAGGGCCGCCCAGGCCTCGGGGCGTTCGGCCGGGTGCTCGTAGTACGGCACCAGGAGGGAAGGATCGGTCATGACACCTTCTAACCGCGGTGGGCGGTCGGTCGTACCAGTAGGGCGCAGGTCAGGGCGGCGAGGACCGCCGCCGCTCCCCCGGCGGCCACCGGGCCCGCCGCCGGTTCCACGGTCTGGGCCGCCGCCGCGAGCAGGCAGACGGTGGCGGCGCTGGTCACCGCGCCGAAGGCCTGCAGCAGCAGTCCGAGCCAGAGCACCGTCCCGATCAGGAGCAGGGTGAGCAGGCGCGGGAGGGTCGGCCACGGCGCCCCCGGCCAGGCCAGGGTCGCCACGAGGGTGAGGGCGAGGAGCACGGTGAGGTAGCCGCCGAGGCAGAGCACGAGGGTGCCGGTGACCGCCCGGCGGAACTCGCGGGCGGTGGTGAGGGTTCGCAGCCGGGTCAGGCTCCCGTCGCGGAAGCGGTGGAGCAGCCATTCGGCGGGCCCCATGGAGAGGGTGAGCGCGATGACCGCCCCCGCCCCGCTGACCAGCGTGTCGCTCACGCCCGCGTGCAGGACGAGCAGTCCGCTGCCGAGGCCGAAGAGGCCGTACGGGAGGGAGGCGGCGCGCGGGGGTCCGCCGCGGCCCGCCGCGCCCCGGCGGGCGCCCGGGCGCAGGACGAGTGCGGCGAAGGCGACGGACGCGGCGAGGGAGACGAGGAGCAGTGCGGCGCGCAGCGCGTCCGGCAGGTCCCAGCGGAAGGCGGGGACCGCTCCGGCGAGCGGCAGCAGGGCGCAGAGCAGGGCCCGTTCGCGGCCGAGGACCAGGAGCACGGTCGCGGCGGCGAGGTAGAGCGACTGTCCGGCGGCGAAGACGGCGGCCGGGATCTCGCCGGATCCGGCGGCCGCGAGGGCGACGGCCGCCCCGGCGAGGGCGCCGGCCGGGGCGCCGGTGAGCAGGGCGCGGGCGGCGGCGGGCCGGTCGCCGAGGCCGAGCCAGGTGTACGCGCGGTGGGCGAGGGCCTGGTTCCACACCCAGCCGGTGACGGCTCCGGCGAGCAGCGGGACGGTCCCGGCGGGGAGCCCGAGCCGGCCGTGCCCCGCGGCGAGCAGGGGTGCGGCGAGGACGTACGCGAGGCCGGGGAGCGCGAAGACGAGCCCGCGCAGCAGACAGCCCGCGAGCTCGCCGTACCAGGCGCCGGCGGGTGGTGCCGCGGGTTCGGGGTGGCGCCGCTCCACGCGCGCGTAGAGGTCCTCGGCGAGGGAGAAGGAGTCGGCGCGGCCGTAGGTGAGCCGGATGTGCTCGTCGGTCATGCCGTCGGACTCGAGGATCGCGGCGATCTCGTCCGGGTGCACGGCGGCGGCGACGAACCCGTCGAGCCGCTGGGCGAGTGCGACGAGCGGATCGGCGGCGAGGCCGTCCTGGTCGGGGGGCGGGGTGTGCTCGACCGGGCGCCCGGCCTGCCCGGCGGGGGCCGGCGACCCGGCGGAGCCCGGTGCCCCGACCGGACCCGCCGACCCGGCGGAGCCCGGAGACCCGACCGGACCCGCCGACCCGGCGAAGCCCGGTGCCCCGACCGGACCCGCCGACCCGGCGGAGCCCGGAGACCCGGCTGGAGCCTCAGGCCCGGCGGAGCCGGGCGGGGCCGGGCGCCCGGCCGGGGCCGGCGGGGTTCGCCGGGTGGTGGGGGCGCCGGGTGCCGTGGCGTGTCCCGTATCGCTTTCCCCGATTCCCCCGCCCTCCCCGCGCGGGCGCGGGATCGCGGGGAGCGGGGTCTGCGTCCTCGGGGGTTTCAGCCAGAGGGAGCCGCTCATGCCGGGGTGCCTCCGGTGACGAGGGCCGGGGAGGTGCGGCGCGGGGCGGGGATGCGCAGGCGGAGCGGCGCGGGGGTGACGACCGGGGCCGGGAGGGCCGGGCGGGCGCCCGCCAGTTCGCGGTAGATCTGCCGGAAGCCGTCCACCGAGCGGTGCAGGGTGAACTCGTCGATGACCCGCTGCCGGGCCCGGCGGCCGAGTTCGGCGCGGCGGACGCCGTCGCGGAGGAGTCCGGAGACGGCGGCGGCCATGACGGCCGGTTCGCGGGGCGGGACGACGATCCCGGTGTCGCCGACGGCCTCCCGTACGCCTCCGACGTCCGTGGAGACGGTGGCGCGTCCGCAGGACATGGCCTCGATGAGGGAGAAGGGGAAGCCTTCGCTGATGGAGGAGAGCATGACGACGCTGCCGGCCGCGTAGGCGGCGGGCACGTCGGAGATGCGGCCCTCGAAGGACACCCCGTCGGCGACGCCGAGTTCGGCGGCGAGCTTCTCCAGCCGGGTGAGGTAGTCCTCGTTCCCGGCGGGGACCGGGCCGAACAACCGCAGCCGGAGCTCGGGCAGTTCGGCCCGGCAGATCGCGTACGCCCGGATCAGCGTCTCCAGGTCCTTGATGGGGTCGACGCGGCCGCACCAGCTGAGGGTGGGGGTCTCGGGTTCGGGGCCCGCCTCGGGGAAGAGGGCGGGGTCGACGCCGTTGTAGACGGTGCGGATGCGGTCGGCGGGGGCTCCGCCGCGCTCCTCCCAGCGCCGGTTGTACTGGTTGCAGGGGGTGATGAGGTCGGCCTTGCGGTAGCCGAGGGTGTTGAGCTCGCGGTAGAAGCCGAGCATGAGGGCCTTGACGGGCCAGCGTTGTGCTTCGGTGCGGTAGCCGAGGTAGCGCTCGCGGAGGTAGATGCCGTGTTCGGTGAGCAGGAAGGGCACCCCTTCGAAGTGCTGCGCGGTGAGCGCCGGCAGTGTGGCGAGGCCGCTGGAGACGGCGTGCGCCACGCCGCCGGCGGATATCCGGGCGGCGAGCGGACGCAGGGCGTGTTCGAGCAGGTCGGTGGCGGTGAGCGCGTCGTGGACGGTGGGCCGGGCCGCGAGTGTCGGCAGGTGCGGCATGGTCCAGATCCACATCAGCGAGCGCAGGGCCTGTTCGGAGCGGAGTGCGGCGGTCAGCCGTCCCTGCCGGGCGAGTTCGGCGAGTTCGTAGAGTCCGGTGCCGAAGTCGCAGCCCGCCTCGGGGTCGAGGAGGGCGAGCAGGACGCGTTCGTACGCGTCGAGGAAGCGTCGGCGCTCGCGCCCCCGCAGGGGCCGGCGCACGGCCGGACCCTGCGGAGGCCCCCACAGGGGGTAGGCGGTGTGCCGGGTGACGTTGGGCGGCAGCTCCCAGGTGACGGGTTCGCGGCCGCTGCCGGTGAGGGCGAGGATCTCGAAGTCGACCTCCGGCATGCCACGGACGAGCTGGTCGCACCAGGTGCTGACGCCGCCGTGGACATGCGGGTAGGTGCCTTCGGTGAGCATGGTGACGTGACGGCCACTGCTCGGCATGAGCGGTTCCCCCCAGGACGTGCTGGTCAGGCGGTCGGGAGCGTGAGTGTGACGGCGGTCTGGAGCAGTTCGGGCGTGGTCCAGGCGGAGCGGGAGCCCGCGTAGGACGCCCCGAAGGCGGTGGTGCCGAGCAGGAGGTTCTTGCGGGTGCCCTCGGGCGCGGTGACGGGCACGGTGACGCCGGAGGGCGCCTTGACGGTGACCGTGGTGCCGATGCGGTAGGCGGTGACCTTTCCGGCGGCGACGGCCTGGTCCCAGGCGGCGCGGCGGCCCAGTTCGGTGCCGACGTCCTTCTGGGCGGGGTTCACCAGGGGCGCGTTGGCCGCGAACAGGGCCCGGTAGTCGGCGAGCACGCGGTCGAGGACGGGGTAGAGGAGCCGCTCCTCGGCGAGGTTGGACTGGTGCACGTAGTGCGGCCGGGGGTCGTTGCCCAGGACGTGGGAGAGGGCGGTGCGGGCTTCCTGCGGCACGATGTGGTCGGCGTAGCCGGTGGCCGTGGGGAGCGGGGCGGGCAGGCAGGTGGAGGCGGGGTTGGACTCGCAGATGCCGCTGCCGCCGTCGGCGCGGGAGGTGTAGATCCAGTTGTACTCGTCGGCCATCTCGGCGGCGGTGCCCACGTTGTAGTAGACGTTCATCGGGTGGCGGGGCACGGTCTTCGCGGCGCCGGTCCCGACGGCCCGCTGCTGGGGCTCGCGGGAGTTGTCGCTCGCGGTCCACTTCACGCCGTTGTCGGCGAGGGCGCCGGCGAGGTTGGGGTTGTCGGCGGGCTGCTGGGGCAGGGTCCTCAGACCGGAGTGCTCGCCGGTGACGAGTTCGGAGCGGTCGACGGAGATGCCCTTGCCGACGGCCCAGTTGTGGTTGTTCCGGATCTGGCCGGAGAGCTCGGAGCGGCTGACCCACAGGATCTTGCCCGCGGTGTCCGAGGCGCACTTCCAGGGGACGACGCTGTTGTCCTGGACGCAGCCGAGGAAGGGGTGGGTGTAGGTGTGGTTGATCCACCGGTACTGGGCGCGGTCGGCGACGAGCCGGTCGGTGAGCGGGTCGGTGCCGCCGTGCTCGGTCTTCCACTGCTCGCCCTGGCCGCCGTTGTAGACCATGTCGAGCGTGAAGCCGGAGGACTTCTGCCAGGCGGCGGCGTACTGGGCGTCGGCCGCCGTCATGCGGATGGGGTTCGCCCCCTCGCCGTCGTCGCCGACGCAGTCGAAGTCGCCGGGGGTGCAGTCGAGCGCGGAGTCCCAGCGGGCGTCGGGGGCGAAGACGTCGTCGACGTGGACGGAGAGGTAGTTGCGGCTCTGGCCGAGGTGGACGCCCTGGGTGAGCCAGTCGACGATGCCGCGGGCGAGGGCCCGGAACTGCCGCTGGTACTGGTTGTAGGCGAAGGTGACGACGAGTTCGCGGCGGCCGTCGGCGGCGTACTCGCCGACGAGGCTGGCCCGGCCGCCGCCGTCGACGGGGACGTCGAGGTAGCTGGTGTAGCCGGCGCGGGGGCGGCCCGCGTAGCCGTAACTCTCGGCGATCGAGGGGTCGTTGTCCTCGAAGGTGAGCGCCCCGGCGAGGTAGCGGAAGGGGCCCGCCTGCCCTGCGGGGGTGACGCCGGCCTGGCGGCCGTCGAGGACGCCGGACCAGCCGCCCTGGTCGGTGTAGTCGAGGCCGACGCCGGGGTGGGACCAGGTGTAGGCGTCGACCTGCGGGATCCCGAAGGTCCGCTCGTACGCCTTGAGGGCGGTGGCCTCGGCGGAGTCGGGGCCGAAGGCGGTCTCGTGGGGCAGGACGACGCCCTGGTACTTGGCGCGCGGCCGCCCGTCGACGGTGTCGCTGAGGAAGGCCGCGTCGAGGACCGGCCGGTTCGGGTCGCCGAGGTCGATCCTGCGGTACGGGACGCCGGAGCCCTTCAGTTCGGCGGTGATCGCCCCGACCGCGCTGCCGCCGTCGTCGACGACGAGGACGGTGAGGTCGACGCGGGGCGCCGTCGCGGCGACCGCCTGCGCGGACGGGACGACGGTGGCGAGCAGCGCGGCGGCGGCGAGCGCCGCGATCCTGCCCGTGCGGGGTGCGATGCGGGCGCCGGCGGTGGTGCGGGGCGCGGTTCTGGGCGTACGGATTCGGCCGGAGTCCATCAGGTGGTGTCCCCCCTCGGCAGATCCCTCCGTGCCCGGCGTGGGGCGGGGGATCTGTGGAGATGATGCAGATGATGCAAAGACGAGAGCGTCGTCCTTGCGCGACTGAGGCGAGTGTGGAGGAGCCGTCCGAGCCTGAACGGTAAACATGAAAGAGACACCACGGATGAGTGAATCACCGCCGCCGTGAGCGAACCGGGCGAGCGAGCGTAGGCTCGTTCTCGGCGCTCTCCGGGCCGAAATACGATGCGGCGGGCACGGTCGGCCCATCCCTCGACCGCCACAGAACTCAATGGAAGCGAGATTTCACCACCGTGACTGCTCTCACTCTCAGCACTGCCGGCGCGGCGACGCTGCGCGCCGACGCCCTCGTCGTCGGGCTCGCGAAGTCCGGGAAGGCGCTGGTCGTCGCCCCGGGCGCCGAGGCCGTCGACAAGGCCTTCGACGGCCGGCTCGCCGCCGTCCTGGAGACCCTGGGCGCCTCGGGTGCCGAAGGTGAGGCGACGAAGCTGCCCTCCCCCGCCGGTCTCAAGGCCCCCGTCGTCCTGGCCGTCGGCCTGGGCGCCGCCCCCGAGGACGGCGAGTCCTTCGACGCCGAGACCCTGCGCCGCGCCGCCGGCACCGCCGCCCGCACCCTGACCGGCACGAAGAAGGCCGCGTTCGCGCTGCCGATCCTCGCCGCCGAGGACGCCGCCGCCGTCGCCGAGGGCGCCCTGCTCGGCGCGTACGCCTACACCGCGTACCAGGAGAACGCCGACGCGAAGAAGCCCCTCGCCGAGGTGGCCCTGCTCGGTGCCAAGCCGCGCGACAAGGCCTACAAGGCCGCCGCCGAGCGCGCCCAGGCCGTCGCCGAGGAGATCAACCGCGCCCGCGACCTGATCAACCAGCCGCCGAACGACCTGACCCCGGCCGCGTTCGCCGCCGCCGCCCAGGCCGCCGGCAAGGAGCACGGCCTCAAGGTCCAGGTCCTCGACGAGAAGGCGCTCACCAAGGGCGGCTTCGGCGGCATCCTCGGTGTCGGCGTCGGCTCCGTGAACCCGCCGCGCCTGGTCCGGATCGCCTACACCCACCCGAAGGCGGAGAAGACCCTCGCCCTGGTCGGCAAGGGCATCACCTACGACTCGGGCGGCATCTCCCTGAAGCCGGCCGGTCACAACGAGACGATGAAGTGCGACATGAGCGGCGCCGCCGCCGTGTTCTCCTCCGTCGTCGCCGCGGCCCGCCTCGGCCTCGAGGTCAACGTCACCGGCTGGCTCGCCCTCGCGGAGAACATGCCGTCCGGCTCCGCCACCCGCCCGGGTGACGTCCTGCGCATGTACAGCGGCAAGACCGTCGAGGTGCTGAACACCGACGCCGAGGGCCGGCTCGTCCTCGCCGACGCGCTGACCAAGGCCTCCGAGGAGCACCCGGACGCGATCGTCGACGTGGCGACCCTGACCGGCGCCATGGTCCTGGCGCTGGGCAACCGCACCTTCGGCATCATGGCCAACGACGACGACTACCGGACCGCGATCCACGAGATCGCGGACGAGGTCGGCGAGCAGTCCTGGCCGATGCCGCTCCCGGCGGACCTGCGCAAGGGCATGGACTCCCCCACCGCCGACATCGCCAACATGGGCGAGCGGATGGGCGGCGGCCTGGTCGCCGGTCTCTTCCTGCAGGAGTTCGTGGGCGAGGGCATCACCTGGGCCCACCTGGACATCGCGGGCCCGGCCTTCCACGAGGGCGCCCCGTACGGCTACACCCCGAAGGGCGGCACCGGCTCCTCGGTCCGCACCCTGGTGAAGCTGGCCGAGCGCACGGCGGCCGGCGAGCTCTGAGCACCTCTGCTGTGACGGAAGGCCCCGGGAGCCTCGGCTCCCGGGGCCTTCCCCCGTCGGCCCGCGGCTGTTCGCTCGCGACGAAATCCGTAGGTTCGTACGCGCTCGTGACCCCGCCGTACGGACGATCGGCCGTCTCAGACCACGGCCCCGCGTCCCGTCGCCCGTCAACAAGTGCGAAGATGGGTTCTCGGCAGGACAGGGCCCCCACCACAGGGCCGAAATAAAGCGGCCGGACACCAGCCGCCGCCAGGTCGTCGACGACCGGCGACGAGCGCACATGCATGGAGGACGTGACGTGGCGAACGACGCCAGCACCGTTTTCGACCTAGTGATCCTCGGCGGCGGTAGCGGCGGTTACGCCGCGGCGCTGCGCGGAGCGCAGCTGGGCCTGGACGTCGCACTGATCGAGAAGAACAAGCTCGGCGGCACCTGCCTGCACAACGGCTGCATCCCGACGAAGGCCCTGCTCCACGCCGGCGAGGTCGCCGACCAGGCGCGCGAGGCGGAGCAGTTCGGTGTCAAGGCCTCCTTCGAGGGCATCGACATCAAGGCCGTGCACAAGTACAAGGACGACGTGATCTCGGGCCTGTACAAGGGCCTGCAGGGTCTGGTCGCCTCCCGCAAGGTGACGTACATCGAGGGCACCGGCCACCTGTCCTCCCCGACCTCCGTCGACGTGGACGGCCGTCGCGTCGAGGGTCGTCACATCCTCCTGGCCACCGGTTCCGTGCCGAAGTCCCTGCCCGGCCTGGAGATCGACGGCAACCGCATCATCTCCTCGGACCACGCTCTGACGCTGGACCGGGTCCCCGAGTCCGCGATCATCCTGGGCGGCGGCGTCATCGGCGTCGAGTTCGCCTCGGCGTGGAAGTCCTTCGGCACCGACGTCACGGTCATCGAGGGCCTGAAGCACCTGGTCCCGGTCGAGGACGAGAACAGCTCGAAGCTTCTTGAGCGCGCGTTCCGCAAGCGCGGCATCAAGTTCAACCTCGGCACCTTCTTCCAGTCCGCCGAGTACACCGACAGCGGCGTCAAGGTCACGCTCGCCGACGGCAAGACCTTCGAGGCCGAGGTCCTCCTGGTCGCCATCGGCCGCGGCCCGGTCTCCGCCGGTCTCGGTTACGAGGAGCAGGGCGTCGCCATGGACCGCGGCTACGTCCTCGTCGACGAGTACATGCGCACCAACGTGCCGACGATCTCGGCCGTGGGCGACCTCGTCCCGACGCTCCAGCTCGCGCACGTCGGCTTCGCCGAGGGCATCCTCGTCGCGGAGCGCCTGGCCGGTCTGAAGACCGTCCCGATCGACTACGACGGTGTGCCCCGGGTGACGTACTGCCACCCCGAGGTCGCCTCCGTCGGCATCACCGAGGCCAAGGCCAAGGAGATCTACGGCGCGGACAAGGTCGTCGCCCTGAAGTACAACCTCGCGGGCAACGGCAAGAGCAAGATCCTCAAGACCGCGGGCGAGATCAAGCTCGTCCAGGTCAAGGACGGTGCCGTGGTCGGCGTCCACATGGTCGGTGACCGCATGGGCGAGCAGGTCGGCGAAGCACAGCTGATCTACAACTGGGAGGCGCTGCCGGCCGAGGTCGCGCAGCTCATCCACGCCCACCCGACGCAGAACGAGGCGCTCGGCGAGGCCCACCTGGCCCTGGCCGGCAAGCCTCTGCACTCCCACGACTGACGCTCACGTCATCACAGGGCGCGACGACCACTTTCCGCAATTCGTTAGGAGCAACTGAAACCATGTCGGTTTCCGTAACCCTGCCGGCGCTCGGCGAGAGCGTCACCGAGGGCACCGTCACCCGCTGGCTCAAGGCCGAGGGTGAGCGTGTCGAGGCCGACGAGCCGCTGCTCGAGGTCTCGACCGACAAGGTCGACACCGAGATCCCCGCCCCCGCCTCGGGCATCCTGGCCTCCATCAAGGTCGCCGAGGACGAGACGGTCGAGGTCGGCGCCGAGCTGGCCATCATCGACGACGGCACCGGCGCCCCCGCGGCCGCCCCGGCCCCGGCCGCCGAGGCCGCTCCGGCTCCGGTCGCCGCTCCGGCTCCGGTCGCCGAGGCCCCCGCCGCCCCGGCCCCCGTGGCCGAGGCTCCGGCCGCCGCCCCCGCCGGTGCCGCTCAGGGCACCGACGTCGTCCTGCCGGCGCTCGGCGAGTCCGTCACCGAGGGCACCGTCACCCGCTGGCTGAAGTCGGTCGGCGAGACCGTCGAGGCCGACGAGCCGCTGCTCGAGGTCTCCACGGACAAGGTCGACACCGAGATCCCCGCCCCCGCCTCCGGCGTTCTCCTGGAGATCGTCGTCGCCGAGGACGAGACCGCCGAGGTCGGCGCCAAGCTGGCCGTCATCGGCGTCGCGGGTGCCGCCCCGGCCGCCGCTCCGGCTCCGGCCGCCCCGGCCCCCGTCGCCGCCGCCCCGGCCCCCGTCGCCGCCGCCCCGGCCCCGGTGGCCCCGGCCGCCCCGGCCCCGGCCCCCGCGCCGGCCGCCCCGGCCGCTCCCGTCGCCGCTCCGGCTCCGGTCGCCGCCGCCCCGTCCATCGCCCCGGCCGTGGTCACCCCGGTCCCGGCGACCCCCGCGGCCGCCCCGGCCGCGGCCTCGGAGGACGGCGCGTACGTGACCCCGCTGGTCCGCAAGCTCGCCACCGAGAACGGTGTCGACCTGGCGGCCGTCAAGGGCTCCGGCGTCGGCGGCCGCATCCGCAAGCAGGACGTCCTCGCGGCCGCCGAGGCCAAGAAGGCCGCCGCTGCCGCTCCCGTCGCCGCCCCGGCGGCCGCCGCGCCGAAGGCCCCCGCCCTGGAGGTCTCCCCGCTGCGTGGCCAGACGGTCAAGATGACCCGCATGCGCAAGGTCATCGGCGACAACATGATGAAGGCCCTGCACGGCCAGGCCCAGCTGTCCTCGGTCGTCGAGGTCGACATCACCAAGCTGATGAAGCTGCGCGCCCGCGCCAAGGACGCCTTCGCCGCCCGTGAGGGCGTCAAGCTCTCCCCGATGCCGTTCTTCGTGAAGGCGGCGGCCCAGGCGCTGAAGGCCCACCCGGTCATCAACGCCCGGATCAACGAGGACGAGGGCACCATCACGTACTTCGACTCGGAGAACATCGGCATCGCCGTGGACTCCGAGAAGGGTCTGATGACCCCGGTCATCAAGGGTGCGGGCGACCTGAACATCGCCGGCATCTCCAAGGCCACGGCCGAGCTGGCCGGCAAGGTCCGCGCCAGCAAGATCACGCCGGACGAGCTGTCCGGTGCGACCTTCACCATCAGCAACACCGGTTCGCGCGGTGCGCTGTTCGACACGATCATCGTGCCGCCGAACCAGGTCGCCATCCTGGGCATCGGTGCCACGGTCAAGCGTCCGGCCGTCATCGAGACCGCCGAGGGCACCGTCATCGGCGTCCGTGACATGACCTACCTGACGCTGTCCTACGACCACCGCCTGGTGGACGGCGCCGACGCCGCCCGCTACCTGACCGCCGTCAAGGCGATCCTGGAGGCCGGCGAGTTCGAGGTCGACCTCGGTCTGTAAGGCACGGTCGCCGAAAGGCAACGTAACGAGCCTCACCAGCGGCGCCCCCGTCCGGAAGTGTTTCCGGACGGGGGCGCCGCCGTATTGTCTAAGGGTCAACACTCCCCGAGGAGCCGCTTCATGACCGTCCCCGTCGTCCACTCGCTGCGCGAGCAGATCCGCGAGCACATCGTGGAGGGGATCGTCAGCGGCCGCTGGAAGCCGGGCGAGCGCATCGTGGAGCGCCGGATCGCGACCGAGCTGGAGGTCTCCCAGACCCCCGTCCGTGAGGCGCTGCGCGAGCTGGAGTCGCTGCGGCTGATCGAGTCGGCGCCCAACAAGGGCGTCCGGGTCCGCAATCTCACGGCGGCCGACCTGGAGGAGAGCTACCCCGTACGCGCCGGTCTGGAGCAGATCGCGGCCGAGCTGGCGGCCGGGCGGCTCGCGGCGGACTGCTCGGCCCTGGAGCCGCACGTGGCGGCCCTGTACGAGGCGGACGCGACCTCGGACGGGACGGCGCAGGTGCGGCACACGGTGGCCTTCCACCGGGAGCTGGTGAAGGCGGCCGGGAACGGCGTCCTGCTGCACACCTGGGAGACGCTGGGGATCGAGGTCTTCACGGCCCTGTCGATCCGCTGGCTGGGCACGGTCCAGAAGTCGTACGCGGAGGAGCACCAGGAGCTGGTGGAGGCCTTCCGGCGGGGCGACCCGAACATCGGTGCCCTCGTGAAGGCGCACGTTCTGGGCTGCGCGCCGCGAGCCTGAGCCAGAGCCGTACGCACGGT
Source organism: Streptomyces tanashiensis (assembly GCF_014648895.1). Lineage (GTDB taxonomy): Bacteria > Actinomycetota > Actinomycetes > Streptomycetales > Streptomycetaceae > Streptomyces > Streptomyces tanashiensis. Next base: position 672,427 of record NZ_BMRZ01000003.1, on the reverse strand, counting down.
GAGCGGGTCCGTCGTGTCGACGGGCCCGCTCATTCGTGCGCACGGACCCTCAGACAGCGGGTCCGACCTGCGAAAACAGGCCAGAAAACGAGGCACCGGGTGCCCTTTCCCTTGGCACCCTGTGCCGACTTTCTCGATCTGAAGAGGTTTTCCCCTTCAACCCTTTGATCGATCATCGATCGCCGGTTTACAGTCTTCGGCGGGCCGCTACCCGGCCCTTCGCCCTGTCCTGCCAGACAAGGCACCCCTTCTCCACCCCCACCTGTCCGGAAGGCGGCGATCATGACCGATCCCGTAGGCAAGATTCCGAGCGAGCTCGACCAGCTCCCGGACCGTGACACCGAGGAGACCGCCGAGTGGGCGGCCTCCCTGGACGCCGTCACCAAGGCCGCCGGCCCCCACCGGGCCGCCTACCTGATGCGCCGCACGCTCCAGCACGCCGAGGGCGCGGGCCTGGCCCTGCCCAAGCTCCTGGAGACGGACTACGTCAACACCATCCCCACCTCCGCCGAGCCCTCGGTCACCGAGTTCGGCGGCGACGAGGAGATGGAGCGGAAGATCACCGCGTGGAACCGCTGGAACGCGGCCGCGATGGTCACCCGCGGCTCCAAGCACGGCGTCGGCGGCCACATCGCCACCTTCGCCTCCGCGGCCTGGCTCTACGAGACGGGCTTCAACCACTTCTTCCAGGGCAAGGAAGCCGACGGTTCCGGCGACCAGCTCTACATCCAGGGTCACGCCGCCCCCGGCATCTACGCCCGCGCCTTCCTGGACGGCCGCCTCGACGAGGGCCACCTCGACAACTTCCGGCAGGAGTCCGGCGGCAACGGCCTGCCCTCCTACCCGCACCCGCGCCGCCTCCCCTGGCTGTGGGAGTTCCCCACCGTCTCCATGGGTCTGGGCCCGCTCTCCGCGATCTACCAGGCGCGCTTCAACCGCTATCTGACCAACCGCTCCATCAAGGACGTCTCCGCCTCGCACGTGTGGGCGTTCCTCGGTGACGGCGAGATGGACGAGCCCGAGTCGACCGCGGCCCTCGCCCTGGCGGCCCGTGAGGGTCTGGACAACCTGACCTTCGTCATCAACTGCAACCTGCAGCGCCTCGACGGCCCGGTCCGCGCCAACTTCAAGATCGTGCAGGAGCTGGAGGCCCAGTTCCGCGGCGCCGGCTGGAACGTCGTGAAGTCGCTGTGGGGCAACGCCTGGGACGAGCTGTTCGCGCTCGACACGACCGGCGCCCTCGTCCGCCGCCTCCGCGAGGTGCCGGACGCGCAGGTCCAGACGTACCAGACCCGCGACGCCGCCTACATCCGCCAGGACTTCTTCGGCAAGGACCCGGCGCTCGTCGCGATGGCGCAGCTGCTCAGCGACGACAAGATCCTCGAGTGCTTCCACCTCTCCCGCGGTGGCCACGAGCCGCGCAAGGTGTACGCCGCGTACAAGGCCGCCCTGGAGTTCAAGGGCGCGCCGACGGTCATCCTGGCGCAGACCGTCAAGGGCTTCACCCTGGGTGAGGGCTTCGCGTCGAAGAACGCGAACCACCAGATGAAGAAGCTGACGACGGACGAGTTCAAGAACATGCGTGACCTTCTTGAGCTGCCCATCTCGGACGCGCAGTTCGTCGACGGCCAGGTGCCCTACGGCCACCCCGGCGCCGACTCCCCCGAGGTCCGCTACCTCCAGGAGCGCCGCGCGGCGCTCGGCGGCCCGGCCCCGGCCCGCCGCACGCACCCGCTCGCCCCGCTGCCGGCCCCGGCCGACAAGGCCTTCACCGCGTTCGACAAGGGCTCCGGCTCTCAGTCGATGGCGACGACGATGGCGTTCGTGCGACTGATCAAGGACCTGATCCGCGACAAGGAGACCGGCAAGCGCTGGGTCCCGATCGTCCCGGACGAGGCCCGTACCTTCGGTATGGAGTCGCTGTTCCCGTCGCTCGGCATCTACTCGCCGAAGGGCCAGACGTACGAGCCGGTCGACCGCGACCAGCTGATGTACTACAAGGAGGCCGTCAACGGCCAGATCCTGAACGAGGGCATCACCGAGGCCGGTTCGATGGCCGACTTCATCGCCGCTTCCACCGCGTACTCCACGCACGGCGAGGCGATGATCCCCTTCTACATCTTCTACTCGATGTTCGGCTGGCAGCGGACCGCCGACCAGATGTGGCAGCTCGGCGACCAGCTCGGCCGCGGCTTCCTCGTCGGCGCGACGGCCGGCCGTACGACCCTGACCGGTGAGGGCCTCCAGCACGCCGACGGCCACTCGCCGGTGATCGCGGCCACCAACCCGGCGGCCCTGACGTACGACCCGGCGTTCGCCTACGAGGTCGCGGTCATCGTCAAGGAGGGTCTGCGCCGGATGTACGGCGAGGCCGCCGAGGGCGAGGACCAGAACGTCTTCTACTACCTGACGGTCTACAACGAGCCGATGCCGCAGCCGGCCAAGCCGTCCGGGATCGACGAGGGCATCGTCAAGGGCCTCTACCGCTTCAACACGGCGGAGTCCGCGGGCCTCAACCTGCCCGCGAACGCCTCGCGGATCCAGCTGCTCTCCTCCGGCACGGCCATCCACTGGGCCCTGGAGGCGCAGAAGCTGCTCGCCGCCGAGTGGGGCGTGGCCGCCGACGTGTGGTCCGCGACCTCCTGGACGGAGCTGCGCCGCGACGCCCTGGAGGCCGACGCGGCCCTCCTGCGCGGCGAGGAGCAGGTGCCGTACCTCCGCAAGGCCCTGGAGGGCATCGACTCCCCGGTCCTCGCGGTCTCCGACTACATGCGCCAGGTCCCGGACCAGATCGCGCAGTGGGTCGAGCAGGACTACACCTCGCTGGGCGCCGACGGCTTCGGCCTCTCGGACACCCGCGACGCGGCCCGCCGCCACTTCGGCGTCGACGCCCAGTCGATCGTCGTCGCGGCCCTGGCCCAGCTGGCCCGCCGCGGCGAGGTCCAGGCGACGGCCGTGAAGGAGGCGCGCGAGCGCTACGGCCTGTAAGGCCTCCTGTCCGTCCGAGGGGCCGCTTCCGCACGCACATGCGGAGGCGGCCCTTCGGCGTGTGCGTACGGCAGTCTGGTGGGCATGCGTGCCGCCCGCCTCATCAAAATGGTCCTGCTCCTCCAGAACCGGCCGTCCATGACCGCCGCCCAGCTCGCCGCCGAGCTGGAGGTGTCGGAGCGGACCGTCACGCGGGACGCGCTCGCCCTGTCGGAGGCGGGGGTGCCGGTCTACGCGGACCGGGGCAGGACCGGCGGCTACCGGCTCGTCGGCGGGTACCGCACGCGGCTGACTGGGCTGGCGCGCGGCGAGGCGGAGGCGCTGTTCCTGTCGGGGCTGCCGGGCGCGCTGCGGGACATGGGTCTCGAGGACGCGGCCTCGGCGGCCCGGCTCAAGGTGTCGGCGGCGCTGCTGCCCTCGCTGCGGGACGCGCACGAGTCGGCGGCCCGGCGCTTCCATCTGGACGCGCCCGGCTGGTACCAGGAGCCGGAGACGCCGGAACTCCTCGCGCCGCTGGCGGAGGCGGTGTGGGAGGACCGGTGGGTGTCGGCCCGGTACCGGCGCGGGGACGGCGAGGAGGTGGAGCGGGAGCTGGAGCCGTACGGCCTCGTCCTGAAGGCGGGCGTCTGGTACGTGTGCGCCCGCTCGGGTTCCTCCTTCCGTACGTACCGGGTGGACCGGTTCGCGGCGGTGGCCGTGGACGGCGAGCGGTTCGACCGGGACCCGGACTTCGACCTGCCCGCCTTCTGGGAGGAGCGGTCGGCGGAGTTCGCCCGCTCCCTGCTGCGTGCGGAGGTGGTGGTCCGGCTCTCCGAGGCGGGCGCCCGCCGGCTGCCGTACGTCACGGACCGCGCGGCGGCCGAGGAGGCGCTGGCGGCGGGGACGGCCGAGGGCGGCCGGGTGCGGATCGTGCTGCGGGTGGAGAGCGAGGAGGTCGCCTTCGGCCAGCTGCTCGGCCTCGGCCCGGAGGCGGAGGTGCTGGCCCCGGACGCGCTCCGGGAGAGGTGCGCGGAGGCGGCCCGGGGCATGGCGGAGCTCTACCGGTAGGAATCCGCCGCCCTCGGTGGGCTCCTACCGGTAGTCGGCCACGTCCGGCTTCCCGGTCTCACTCGCGACGATGAAGCCCCAGGCGTCCGGCCGGGAGCCGTCGGCGTCGGTGAATCCGTACTCGCCCGCGAGCTGGGCGCTGGAGAGCGACCGGCCGGTCCAGCGGTGCCGGTCGGGGTCGGCGGCGAGGGCGGCGACGGCCCGGCCGACGTAGACCGGCGACTCCGAGACGCCGAAGTCGGGGATCCTCTCGGTGGCGTCGCGCCAGTTCTCCTCGGTGACGCCGAAGGCGGCGAGCATCTGCTCCGACCTGAGCCAGCCGGGGGTGACGACGACGGCCGTGCCGCCGAACTCCTCCAGTTCCTTCGCGAGGCCGAAGGCCATCCGGATGGGGGCGTTCTTGGTGAGGTCGTAGTAGAGGTTCTCGCGGAAGTGGGTGCTGTTGTACGCGGCGGTGCCGTCGGTGACCTCGACGACGAGCCCCCCGGGGTTGCGGATCAGCAGCGGGACCGCGAGGTGCGAGGTGATGGCGTGGGTCTTCACGCCGAGTTCCAGCATCCTCAGGCCGCCGTCGAGGTCGTTCTCCCAGGTCTTCTTCCCGAAGGTGACCAGGTGTTCGCCGCCCCACACGTCGTTGACGAGGACGTCGAGCCGGCCCTGCTCGCGGTCGATCCGCTCGACGAGGGCCCGGACCTGGTCGGGCTCCAGGTGATCGGTGGGGACGGCGATCCCCTCGCCGCCGGCGGCCGTCACCAGTTCGGCGGTCTCCTCGATGTTCTCGGTGGCGCGGCCGACCTCGCTGAGCCTCTCGCGGGTGGTGCGGCCGGTGACGTACACGGTGGCGCCGGCGGCACCGAGCTGGACGGCGATGGCCCGTCCGGCGCCCCGGGTGGCCCCGGCGACCAGGCAGATGCGTCCGCGCAGGGGGGTGGTTGCTGTCGTCATGAACAGCAGACTGGCAGAAAAGTACGACACCTTCTGTCCGGATTCATTTCGGGCTTTCCGGGTGCGTCGGACTCCCCGAGCCGTGATGCTGGTCCCGTGATGGACGAGACCGAGTTCTGGGAGCTGATCGACGCCACCCGCGAGGAAGCCGAGGGCGACCCCGAGGAGCAGGCCGATCTGCTCGTGGAGCGGCTGACCCGGCTGGACCCCGACTCGGTGCTGGACTACGCGCGCCATTTCGAGGCCCGCTTCAACCGCGCGTACCTCTGGGATCTGTGGGGTGCCGCGGCCCTGCTCTTCGACGGGGCGGGCGAGGAGACCTTCGACTCGTTCCGCTGCTGGCTCATCGGCCAGGGCCGGGAGGTGTACGAGGGGGGCGTGCACGATCCGGACGCGCTGGCGGAGCTGCTCGGCGACTTCGACGTGGAGATCGACGGGGACGGTGAGGAGATCGGCTTCGCGGCGGACGAGGCGTACGAGGCGCTGACCGGTGCCGAGACCCCCGACCTTGGCATTCCGATGCCGGGCGGGGAGCCGCTGGGCGCCCCCTTCGACCTGGAGGACGACGACGTGCTCGCGGCCCGTTTCCCCCGGCTGTGGGAGCGCTTCGGGACGGTGTGAGGCCCGGGGGGTGCGGAGGGAGGGCTCCGCACCCCCGGGTGGTGGTTCAGCCCAGCCGGAGCCGGGGGTTCTCGCGCGCGAGGATCATGTCGGTGCGCGGCTGGAGTGCCGGGAAGAGCTGTTCGGGCTGGGGGATCGCCCAGTACCTGCCCTCGGCGACCATCTCGAAGACCCCCACGGCGTGCTCCTCGGGGGTGAGCCCGTGCTCGTCGGCCATCGCCTGCAGCTGGTCGTTGAAGGCGGCGATCTCCGGCGGGGCGGTCTCTCCGGGCCTGGCGGCCTTGAAGATCTCGCTCTTGACCGAGCCGGGCGTCACGACGGACACCTGGATCGGGGCGCCCTTCATCTGCATCTCGTAGTGCAGCGACTCGGTGAGGGCGAGCGTGCCGAACTTGGTGACGCTGTAAGGGGCCATCAGCGGGCTCGGCAGCATGCCGCCGATCGACGAGACGTTGACCACCCAGGCCTTCTCGCCGCGCTCCAGCATGCGCGGGACGAAGGCCCGGATGCCGTTGACGTACCCGCCGATGTTGATCCGGAGCATGGCGTCCCAGCGCTCGGCGGGGATCTCCCAGGAGTAGCCCATGGCCATGATCCCGGCGTTGTTGACGAGCAGGTCGACGACGCCGAAGCGGGTGTACGCGGTGTCGGCGAGGGCCTCGACGGAGGCGGGGTCGGCGACGTCGGTCACCACCGTCTCCACCTCGGCGCCGGCGGCGCGCAGCTCCTCGGCGAAGGCGGCGAGGCGGTCGGCGGCGATGTCGGCGAGGACCAGCTTCATGCCGAGCCCGGCGGCGTGCCGGGCGAGGCCGGCGCCGATGCCGGAGGAGGCGCCGGTGATGACGGCGGTGCGGCCGTGGAAGACCTCGGCGGCGGTCATCAGAAGTGGGTTCCGCCGTCGATGCGGACCTCGGTGCCGGTGATGAACTTCCCGTCCTCGGAGGCGAGCATCGCGACGACGCCGGCGACGGTCTCGGGGCCGGCGAAGCCCTGGCCGAGGGCGGGGGCGAGCTTCATGAAGAGGGAGAGGTCGGCGTCCTCGGGGAGGCCGGGGCCGACGCTCTGGCGGCTGGCGCCGGTGCCGTCGGTCATGCCGGAGGAGATGGAGCCGGGCTGGACGGCGGTGAAGCGGATGCCCTGCTTGGCGTACTCGGCGGCGAGCGCGTGGGTCATGGACTGGATGCCGCCCTTGCTGGCCGCGTAGGCGGACATGTACGGGTGGGCGAACATCGCGGAGGTGGAGGAGAAGTTCACGACGGCGGAGCCGTTGCCCTCCAGGAGGGCGGGGATCGCCTCGCGGATCACGAGGAAGGTGCCGGTGAGGTTGATCCGGATCACCTGCTCGAAGGAGTCCAGGCTCGTCTCGTGGGTGTGCGAGGAGCGCAGGATGCCGGCCGCGTTGACCAGGACGTCCAGGCCGCCGAGCGCCTCGACGGCGGCGGCGACGCCGGTCCGTACGGAGGCCTCGTCGGCGACGTTCAGGACGACGGTGGTGAGGCGGTCGGCGGCGTCGCCGGCCTTGGCGACGGTGTCCTTGAGGCCGTCCTCGCTGATGTCGGCGGCGACGACCCGGCCGCCCTCGGCGAGCATGCGCAGGACGGTGGCCTGGCCGATGCCGGAGCCGCCGCCGGTGATGAGGGCGCGGCGTCCTTCGTAACGGGTCAGCTGGTTCATGTCGACAACCTCTCGATGTCAAGCTTTCCGGGGATTGCTGCCACCGTACGCCTGAGTGGCACGTTTTGCCACACCTGCACGTCATGCACGCACGGCAGTCGCAGGCGTACGCTTCGTCGGGTGAGCACCAAGCCCGAGGGCGCCACGCCGCCCACCCCCTCGCTGACGGAACGCCGCAAGGCCGCCACCCAGCTGGACATCGCCCGCGCCGCCGCCGAGCTCTTCACCGAGCGCGGCCCCGACGGCACCACGGCCGAGGACATCGCCCAGCGGGCCGGCGTCGCCCTGCGCACCTTCTACCGCTACTTCCGCTCCAAGCAGGACGCCGTCGCCCCGCTCCTCGCGGGCGGCGCCGACCGCTGGCGGGCGGTCCTCGCCGCGACCGCACCGGGCGCGGGCCTGCCCGAGGCCCTGGAGCGCTCGATCGCCTCGTCCCTCACCCCGGACACCGAGGCGGAGGCGGAGGGCCTGCGCTGGACCCGCGGACTGCTGCGGGCCGCCGCCGAGGACCCCGCCCTCCGGGCCGTCTGGTACCGGGTCAACCAGGACTCCGAGGAGCGGCTGCGCGAGGTCGTCGCCGGGCTCGCCGGACCGGACGCCGATCCGCTGGAGGTACGGCTCGCGGCGGCGGCGGCCACCGACGCCATCCGGATCGCCCTGGAGAGCTGGGCGGAGACGGAGGCACCGGAGCGCGGAGAGGGCGCGCCGGCCGCCCTCGCGGTCCGCTGCCTGCGCGAACTGATGGGCGGCATGCGGCTGTTGCGGGACACCGCCTCAGCCGAGCAGTGACCGGCCCATGAGGACGTCGTCCACGTACGCCCCGTCGAGGAACAGCTCCCCCGGCAGCACGCCCTCGACCGCGAAGCCCTCGGAGGCGTAGAGGGCGCGGGCCGGCGCGTTGTGACCGAGGACCCGCAGGGTGATCCTTACGGCACCCTGCTCCCGGGCCCGGTCCATGGCGGCCCGCAGCAGCGCCCGGGCCACCCCCTCGCCCCGGGCGGACCCGGCGACGGCGAGGCCCTGGATCTGACGGACGTGGGCGGTGGCGGCGAGCGGGGTCGGCGGCGCCACCCGGACGAAGCCGACGACCGCCCCGCCGCGCACCGCCACCAGGTAGTCCCCGGGCAGATGGCGCGCGTCGAAGAAGGGCTCGCCCGGCTCCGGGAGGGGCTGCACCGCGTGGAGCGTCGACCAGGTGGTCCGGTCGAGCTCCGCGAGCGCGGCGTCGTCGTCCTGCACGGCGGTACGTATCAGCGTCTCCGGCACGATCATGACGGCCACTGTGTCACGCGGGGCCTGTCTCGCGCGTGACAGGACCCACGAGCCCGGCCCGACCCGGGAGACAGGCCCAGGCCCGGGAGGGCAGGATGGTGACCATGCAGCGTTCCGCCCTCCGCAAGCGTGTCGCCGTCACCGGCGCCTCCGGGCTCATCGGCTCGGCCCTGGTCCACTCCCTGCGCGCCGACGGTCACGACGTCCTCCGCCTCGTCCGCCGCCCGGCCCGGACCGCCGACGAGGTCGAATGGGACCCGAAGCGGCTGTACGTGGACGCCGCCGGGCTCGTCGGCGTCGACGCCGTCGTGCACCTGGCGGGCGCCGGCGTCGGCGAACGCCGCTGGAACGAGGCGTACAAGAAGGAGATCCGGGACAGCCGGGTCCTCGGCACGACGGCGATCGCCCAGGCCCTCGCCTCGCTCGCCGACCCGCCGGAGGCCCTGGTCTGCGGCACGGCCCTCGGTTTCTACGGGGACACCGGCACGCGCGCGGTGGACGAGAGCGCCCCCGCCGGCACCGGCTTCCTGCCCTCGGTCTGCGTGGAGTGGGAGGCCGCGGCCGCCCCCGCCGAGGAGGCCGGCATCCGGGTCACCTACGCCCGCACGGGCCTGGTGGTGGCCCGCCACGGCGGCGCCTGGGGACGGCTCTTCCCCGTCTTCCGCGCCGGACTCGGCGGACGGATGGGCGACGGGCGCCAGTACTGGTCGCACATCTCCCTCCACGACGAGGTGGCCGCCCTGCGCCACCTCGTCGACACCCCGTCCCTCTCGGGTCCGGTGAACCTGACGGCCCCCGAGCCCGTCACCAACCGCGAGGTGACCGCGGCGATGGGCCGGGTGCTGCGCCGCCCGACCCTCTTCACCGTCCCCGCGCCCGCCCTGAAGGTCGTCCTCGGCGACTTCGCCCAGGACGTGCTGGGCAGTCAGCGGGTGCTGCCGGGGCGCCTGTTGGAGACCGGCTTCGATTTCGCCTTCCCGACGATCGACGACTCGATCCGGGCGGCGCTGCACTGACCCCCTCCCCCGTGCGTGCGCGCTCCTGCGCTCCCCCGTGCTGCGTGAACCCCGCCGCGCGCGGGCCGACTTCCCTGGGAGCGCTGCCTAGGCTCGATGCCCACCGTTCGATGCCCGCCGTTCGATACGAACGCGAACTCGGGCATTCCGGGGGCCCGTTGGGGGCATAAGGCCTCCCACCGGCGGCGCCGACCTGGGGAGGGGCACGTGCTCAGTACCGCAACCAGCGCACAGCACAGGGACGTCGTGGAAACCGTCGACGTCGTCATCGTAGGAGCCGGGATCGCGGGGCTCGCGGCCGCCCGCCGGCTGACCGGCGCCGGGCTCGCCGTCGCCGTCCTGGAGGCCGAGCCGCAGGTCGGCGGCCGGCTGGCCACCGACCGCGTCGACGGCTTCCTGCTCGACCGGGTGGGCCCGCTGCTCACCCTCCCGCCCGAGGAACTCCGGACCACGCCGGGGCTGTCCGGGCTCGCGCTGCGCCCGTTCGGCCCCGGGGTGCTCGTGCACAGCGACGGCCGGTACGCGCGATGGGGCGCCCCGCACGCGCGCCGCGCGGCCGGCGGCCACCGGGGCGGCGGGGTCCACCGGGGCGTGGGGGGAGCGTTCAGCGTGGCGCGCGCCCTCGCGAGCGCCCCCCGGAATCCGGCCGCCTCGCTCGACCAGGCGCGGCTCGGCGCCTCCCTCGTCCGGCTCGCCGCGACCCCGACCGGACGACTGCTCGCCCGGCCCGAGCGGACCGCCCGGGAGGCCCTGACCGCCCGGCTTCCCGCCCGGACCGTCCAGGGCGTGCTGCGGCCGCTCCTCGCCGCGCTCCTCGCCGACCCGGACCTCGGCATGTCGAGCCGCCAGGCGGACCTGGCGCTGCGCGCCTTCGCCCGGGGCGGGGCGACCGTCCCCGAGGGCGGTGCGGCGGCGCTCCCCGAGCGGCTCGCCGCCACGCTGCCGCCGGGCACCGTCCGCACCGGCGTCCGGGCCACGGACGTGTCGGTCTCCCGGGTCACGACGGCCGAGCACGGCGTCATCGGCTGCCGCTCGCTGCTCCTGGCCACGGGCGCGCGCACGGCGGCGGAGCTGCTGCCCGGCCTGCGGCTCCCCGCCTTCCACCCGGTCACGGTCCTGCACCACACGGCCCCCGTGGCGCCCACCTCGGACCCGACGCTGCTCCTGGAGTCCGACCCCGGCGGGCCGGTGGCCCACACGGCCGTGATGAGCGCGGTCGACCCGTCCCGGGCCCCGGCCGGCCGGGCCCTCATCACCTCGACGGTCCTCGGCACGCCCCCGGACGACACGGAACGCCGGGTCCGCAAGCACCTGGCCACCCTGTACGGCACGTCCACGGACGACTGGGAGCTGCTGGCCCTCCACCACACCCGGGAGGCGGTCCCGGCGATGCCGCCGCCGCACGACGCGCACCGCTCGGTCCGGCTCCTGGCCGGGCTGTACGTGTGCGGCGACCACCGGGGGGCGAGCACGGTGTCGGGCGCGCTGGCGTCGGCCCACCGCGCGACCTCCGCCCTCCTGACGGACCTGGGCGTCCACCCGCCCTTGTCGGAACCGGGCGCGGCGGCCTGAGGTCCGCCCGTTGTGGGCATGCGTTCCGCCGGGGCGGTGCCCACCCGCCACGGACGGCGCCCGCCGTTGTGGGCATGCGTTCCGCCGGGGCGGTGCCCACCCGCCACGGACGGCGCCCGCCGTTGTGGGCAATCGTTCCGCCGGGGCGGAACGGGTGGGCACAACGGAACGGCGCCCTTGCCGGCGCCAGAGGCTCCCGCGCCCTGACCCGCACCCCGTGCACCGTCGCGGGTGGTGCGGGTCCAGGCGCGGAACGCGGAGGCGCCGCTGAGGGCGCCGTCCCGTGTGCCCACCCGTCCCGCCCAGCGGGACGATTGCCCACAACGGCGGGCACCCCCCGCGCAGGCGCGTGTCCACACGGGGGTGGGCCGGGGCACCGCCCACCCAGGCGCGGGGCCTCTCGGCGCAGGCGGCGGTGTCAGCCGATGGCGGCTACTCGGTCGCGGTACGTGCGGGCCGCCGCCGCGTCGCGGTACGGCTCCAGGCGGCGCTCGAAGTCCCGCACGTACTCGACCGCCCGCGCGGACCGCATCTCCGAGGCCTGCTGCGCCGCCTCCGCGCCCAGCGCGCACGCCTGGTCCAGTTCGCCCAGGGCCAGCCGGGAGGTGGCGAGGACGACGCGGCAGAAGAGCCGGCTGCGGGCGAAGCCGGGCGCCCGGAGCTGGAGCGCGCGCTCGGCGTGCTGCGCGGCCGGCCGGTACTGCTGGAGGTCCCGGTGGCAGTGCCCGAGCTCGTCGGCGAGCTGGGCCTCGTCGAAGTGGCGGGCCCAGTAGGGCACCTCGTCGCCGGGCCGGGCCGCCTCCAGGGCCCGTTCCGCGCGGACCAGGGCGGCGCTGCACGCCCGGGCCTCGCCGAGGACCGCGTGGCCCCGCGCCTCGACGGCGTGCAGCATCGCCTGGACGACGGGCGGCGCGGCGGGGCCGACGCCCTGCTGCGCGACCCGGGCGAGCTGCACGGCCTCGCGTCCGTGGCCGAGGTAGACGGCCTGGCAGCTCATGGTGAGGAGGACGTACGAGCCGTAGGCCCGGTCCCCGGCCGCCTGGGCGAGGCGCAGCGCCTGGACGAAGTAGCGCTGGGCGAGGCCGTGGGCGGCGATGTCGTACGAGGTCCAGCCGGCGAGCCGGGTGAGGTCTGCGGCGGCGGCGAACAGGCGGCGGCCGGTGCTCTCCCCGTACGTGCCGCGCAGCATGGGCTCGGCCTCGTGCTCCAGGTAGCGGACGAGGGCCTGGCGGGCGTGGCCGCCGCCGTAGGCGTGGTCGAGGGTGCGGAAGAGTTCGCCGACGGAGCGGAGGGCGGCGATGTCGCCGCTGGAGACGCGCTGGCCGGGGCCTCGGTCCGTACCGCGCTGGCGGGGCACGGAGAAGCGGCCCTGGGACGGGACCCGGGGGTCGTGCGGGGGTGCCGCGGCGGTCCGGGGCGCGGCGGGGGCCGGCTCGCCGCGGGCGACCCGGTCGTCGGCGCGGCCGATGAGCCAGTCGCGGCTGGGGACGACGAGGCCGGCCGGGGTGAAGGCGATCTTGCGGAGTTCGGCGTGGCTGCCGGAGTCCTTGCGCCACAGGCCGCTGACGATGTCGACGGCCTCCTCGGGGGTGGCGGCGAACTCCAGGCCCGCGTAGACGGGCGCGCAGGCGTCGAGGCCGAGGTCCTGGGCGGAGAGCCGGCGGCCGAGGCGGCGGGTGAAGACCTCGGCGATGAGGGCGGGGGTGGTGCCGCGCGGCTGCTGACCGCGGAGCCAGCGGGTCACGGAGGTCTTGTCGTACCGCAGGTCGAGCCCGTGTTCCAGACCGAGCTGGTCGACCCGTCTGGCGAGCCCCGCGTTGGAGAACCCGGCTTCGGCGATGAGCGCGGCGAGCTGCCGGTTCGGGATGCGCTGCGGTGGTCGTTCCGTCATCAGCTGTGCGGTCTCCTGCCTTCCGGGTCCGGACGGCAGCCCCGTCGGACCCTCATGGAACGGCGTGAATTTAGCGGTCCTCACGGCCCGTACCGCCACCTTCGCCCCACATTCATCCGATCGTGTGAGGATTGACGGCGTCGCTGACGTAGGCGCCCCCGTCCACCTGCCGGAGGGGCGTCCCCCGCGCCGCCGTACAGTGGCATGGGCGCGAATGACGCATGGTGCCGAGCCGGCCCGGGATGATCCCCGGTCCCCGGCTCCCGGCACCCAGGAGGAGGCATGGCCGTGAGTGAGCTGCGATTCGTCCGCCTTGGGTTCGGCGAGGAAGCCGTCGACTACCAGGTGGCGTGGGACAAGCAGCGCGACGTGCACGCCGCGCGGTTCGCCGACGAGATCGACGACACCTGTCTGCTGCTGGAGCATCCGCCGGTCTACACGGCCGGCCGGCGCACGCAGGAGAACGAGCGGCCGCTGGACGGAACGCCGGTGGTGGACGTCGACCGCGGCGGCAAGATCACCTGGCACGGCCCCGGCCAGCTGGTCGGTTACCCGATCATGAAGCTGCCCCGCCCGGTGGACGTCGTCGCGCACGTGCGCCGCCTGGAGGAGGCCCTGATCCTCACCGCCGCCGAGTTCGGCGTGGCGACCACGCGGGTCGAGGGCCGCAGCGGGGTCTGGGTGCTCGGCGACCCGGTCGAGCAGCGCCCGGCGATCGGCGGGCTCTCCCTCGACTTCGACCCGCGGCTGACGGACGAGGAGTTCGACCCGCGTCTGAACGGCCCCGAGTACGCCCCGTCCAACGCCGGCCAGCGCCGCGAGGACCGGAAGCTCGCCGCCATCGGCATCCGGGTCGCCAAGGGCGTCACGATGCACGGCTTCTCGTTCAACGTGAACCCGGACAACGCCTGGTTCGACCGGATCATCCCGTGCGGCATCCGCGACGCGGGTGTGACCTCGCTCGCCAACGAGCTGGGCCGGGACCTCACGATCGAGGAGGTGCTCCCGGTCGTGGAGAAGCACCTGCGGGACGTCCTGGAGAACGCCGATCTGAAGCCGCGAGAGGTCGAGCGCGCGAGCGCGGGCAAGGGCGAGCGCGCGGAGGAGCCCGCCTCGGCCTGAGGAATGCCGGGCTCTGGCCACGGGTTGGCCAGACGGAGAAACAAGGCATGGAAGCAACGGGCGTACCCTGGTGTGCGCCGAAGAATCGAAGCTACAGGAGCCGATGTGTCCGCAGTCGCACCCGACGGACGCAAGATGCTGCGCCTGGAGGTCCGGAACGCCCAGACCCCCATCGAGCGCAAGCCCGAGTGGATCAAGACCCGCGCGAAGATGGGGCCGGAGTACACGAAGATGCAGGGCCTCGTGAAGAGCGAGGGCCTGCACACGGTCTGCCAGGAGGCGGGCTGTCCCAACATCTTCGAGTGCTGGGAGGACCGCGAGGCGACCTTCCTCATCGGCGGTGACCAGTGCACCCGGCGCTGCGACTTCTGCCAGATCGACACGGGCAAGCCCGAGGCGCTGGACCGTGACGAGCCCCGCCGCGTGGGCGAGTCGGTCGTCACGATGGACCTGAACTACGCCACCATCACCGGCGTCGCGCGCGACGACCTGGAGGACGGCGGCGCCTGGCTGTACGCGGAGACCGTGCGCCAGATCCACCAGCAGACGGCGGAGCGCGCCGACGGCCGCACCAAGGTCGAGCTGCTCGCCCCCGACTTCAACGCGGTGCCGGAGCTCCTCAAGGAGGTCTTCGACTCCCGCCCCGAGGTCTTCGCGCACAACGTCGAGACCGTCCCGCGGATCTTCAAGCGGATCCGTCCGGGCTTCCGCTACGAGCGCTCCCTGGACGTCATCACCCAGGCCCGTGACTACGGTCTGGTCACGAAGTCGAACCTGATCCTCGGCATGGGCGAGACCCGCGAGGAGATCAGCGAGGCGCTCCAGCAGCTGCACGACGCGGGCTGCGAGCTCATCACGATCACGCAGTACCTGCGCCCCTCGGTCCGGCACCACCCCGTGGAGCGCTGGGTGAAGCCGCAGGAGTTCGTGGAGCTGAAGGAGGAGGCCGACGAGATCGGCTTCTCCGGTGTGATGTCGGGCCCGCTGGTCCGTTCCTCGTACCGCGCGGGCCGGCTGTACCAGCAGGCGATCGAGAAGCGCGGCGCGGTCGACAACGCGACGCAGGCCGTCTGAGCCTCCTCGGAGCCGTGTGAATCGGCGCACAAATAGTTACTGGCCAGTAGTGGCCGGATCCGGCGCGGCCCGTACGCCCCCGCAGCTCAGCGGGGCCGTACGGGCCGCGTCGCCGTCCGCCCGGTCGTCCACATGGCCGCATCAACGTTTCATCAGTGTTTGACCACCGGGTCACGCCCTGGTAACACCGATCTGTGAGCCTGGTTTCACTCACCGCCACCACCCGCTCACACCCCCACCTCGTCTCACCCGCAATCGAGGGAGGACCCCGACATGCCGGCCGCATCGACGCACGTCCGCGTCACCGCGATCCCGTCCGTCACCGACGCCCTGAAGGCCGTGGAGGCCCTGCTCCTGGGCGCCGGCCAGCGCACCGCCCGCCGCAACGCCTGGAACTCCGTCCTGGAGGACCGCCGCCGCGCCAAGGACCGGGTGGAGGCCCAGCACGTGATGGAGGTCGCGTCGGGTCGGGCTTCCCGGGCCACGTAAACTTCAGGACATGGCGAGGAAGGCAAACACGGGCAGCGCTGACGCTGCGAACCCCGGGCGACTGAAGCAGATCGCCCTCACGTACCAGATGACCCGGAAGGCGGACCCGAAGGTCGGTCTGGTCGTCGCGGGCGTGGGCATCGTCGTACTCGGTGTCCTCCTCGGGATCGGCTTCCTCATCGGTCATCCGGTCTATCTGGGCATCCTGGGCTTCGTCCTGGGTCTCCTGGCGGCGGCCATCGTCTTCGGACGGCGTGCCGAGCGCGCTGCCTTCGGGCAGATGGAGGGCCAGCCGGGCGCGGCCGCGGCGGTGCTGCAGAACGTCGGGCGCGGCTGGACGACGACCCCCGCGGTCGCGATGAACCGCAGCCAGGACGTCGTGCACCGCGCGGTCGGCCGGGCCGGCATCGTGCTGGTGGCCGAGGGCAACCCGAACCGGGTCAAGACCCTGCTCGCGGCCGAGAAGAAGCGGATGAACCGCGTCGTGGTGGACGTGCCGGTGCACGACCTCATCGTCGGCGACGGCGAGGGCCAGGTGCCGCTCAAGAAGATCCGCACGACCATGCTCAAGATGCCCCGCGTGCTCACCGGCCCGCAGGTCACCGCGGCCAACGACCGGCTGCGGGCGATGGGCGACCTGATGAGCAACATGCCGCTGCCGAAGGGTCCGATGCCGAAGGGCATGCGGATGCCGCGCGGCGGAAAGACGCGCTGACACCCCACCTGACGAGAAAGGCCCCGGACCTCACGGTCCGGGGCCTTTCTCGTGTCCGAGGCTCTCAGATGCGCACCTGGACGGCTCCGGAGAGGCGGTCGTGGAGGCCGCGGCCGTCGCGGTCCCAGATGAGGGCCGGGATCGCCAGGCAGACGAGCAGGGAGCGGAGCGCCACGCGGAACAGGCCGAGGCGCCCGCCGTTCGCGGAGACGACGCGCAGGCCGAAGAGCCGCTTCCCGGGCGTCGAGCCGACCGTGCCGACCGTCAGGACGCTCAGGACGAGCAGGATGACCAGGGCCCAGTTGCCCGTCGCCTGGTTGTAGCCGTCGGTGATCAAGCCGTATGCGATCAGGATGCAGAGGGCCCAGTCGACGGCGAGGGCGCCGAGGCGGCGTCCGGGGCGGGCGATCGAGCCGGGGCCCTCCTCGGGCAGCCCGAGCTGCTGACCGCGGTAGCCGAAGTCGACGCCAGCGTCCTCGGCCGCCGCGCGGGGGCCGGAGAGCCAAGATCCGAGTGCTTGCCTGTTGTCCACCCGACCACGGTACTGCGCCCGTTTTTGATCACTTCGGGCCGGGTACACGTAGGGCTCCGGCGCGGCCGGATGGCACCCAGCCCGGTTAACTTCGACGAAACAAATGGGTCATGCTTGAGAAATCCCGTCTGCCTATGGTCGGGTCCAGCGTGTGCCACCGCACTGGCCGCACGACCGCTGCAAGCCCGCCCCTCCCCGGGCCGGGAGTAGGAGGAGTTGGATGTCCCAGAACAACGGGTTCCAGAACGCCGACGAGGTCCAGAAGTTCATCAAGGACAACGACGTCAAGATGGTCGACGTCCGGTTCTGCGACCTTCCGGGTGTGATGCAGCACTTCACGATCCCGGCGACGGCCTTCGACCCGGCGGAGGAGCTCGCCTTCGACGGCTCGTCGATCCGCGGTTTCCAGGCCATCCACGAGTCCGACATGGCGCTCCGCGCCGACCTGTCGACGGCCCGCGTGGACCCCTTCCGCCGCGACAAGACGCTGAACATCAACTTCTTCATCCACGACCCGATCACGGGCGAGCAGTACAGCCGTGACCCGCGGAACATCGCGAAGAAGGCCGAGGCGTACCTCGCCTCCACCGGCATCGCCGACACCGCCTACTTCGGCCCCGAGGCCGAGTTCTACGTCTTCGACTCGGTGCGCTTCGAGACCTCGGCGAACCAGGGCTTCTACCACATCGACTCCGAGGCCGGCGCCTGGAACACCGGTGCGGAGGAGAACAACCGCGGCTACAAGGTCCGCTACAAGGGCGGCTACTTCCCGGCCCCGCCGGTCGACCACTTCGCCGACCTGCGCTCGGAGATCTCCCTGGAGCTGGAGAACGTCGGCCTGCAGGTCGAGCGCCAGCACCACGAGGTCGGCACCGCCGGCCAGGCCGAGATCAACTACAAGTTCAACACGCTGCTCGCCGCGGCCGACGACCTGATGCTCTTCAAGTACATCGTGAAGAACGTCGCCTGGCGCAACGGCAAGACCGCGACCTTCATGCCGAAGCCGATCTTCGGCGACAACGGCTCGGGCATGCACGTCCACCAGTCTCTGTGGGCGAACGGCGACCCGCTGTTCTACGACGAGACGGGCTACGCGGGCCTCTCGGACACCGCCCGCTACTACATCGGCGGCATCCTCAAGCACGCCCCGTCGCTGCTGGCCTTCACCAACCCGACGGTGAACTCGTACCACCGCCTGGTCCCGGGCTTCGAGGCCCCGGTCAACATGGTGTACTCGCAGCGCAACCGCTCCGCCGCCATGCGCATCCCGATCACGGGATCGAACCCGAAGGCCAAGCGCGTCGAGTTCCGCGCGCCGGACCCGTCCTCGAACCCGTACCTCGCCTTCTCGGCGCTGCTCCTCGCGGGCCTCGACGGCATCAAGAACAAGATCGAGCCGGCGGAGCCGATCGACAAGGACCTGTACGAGCTCGCTCCCGAGGAGCACGCGAACGTCCAGCAGGTCCCGACCAACCTGGAGGCCGTCCTCCACGCCCTCGAGGACGACAACGAGTACCTGCAGGCCGGCGGCGTCTTCACGTCCGACCTGATCGAGACCTGGATCGACTACAAGCGCACCAACGAGATCGCCCCGATCCAGCTCCGCCCGCACCCGCACGAGTTCGAGCTCTACTTCGACCTCTAGGCCGTACCGCGCGAGCGAGGTTCTTCCGAGGCCCGTCGTCCCCTTCGAGGGGGCGGCGGGCCTCGCCGCTTTCGGCCGAGATCACAGTCGTGCGAACAGCTGACGAACTATCCCGCGTACCTACGAGTAGGGGGTTCACGCTCCGCGACCGGTCGATAGCGTGTCGTCGTCGCTGCCGCCACACCCGGAGCACTGGGCTCCGCTGGGACTAGCTGGCGCGATGAGGACTGCCTACGTGACTCAGGCGGCTTTCGCCCCTGCGGAGACACTCCGACTCCAGCCGTACACCGATCACTGCCGCGTCATCGCCGACGAGGGCGCGCACGTGGTCATCGGAGTCTCCCCGGGGAACAGTTATTTCACCGCCCAGCGGCTGCGCGAGCTGACGCGCTGGGGCATGGACCACTTCGAACAGGTCGATCTCGTCTACACCGATCTGCATGTCGCCGACATGTACGAGGCGCTGGGGTACGGGGCCGACGAGGCGCGGCGGAAGGCCGTCAAGAACCTGCGGGGGGTGCGCGCGAAGGTCGGGGCGGCCGCGGCGGAGGCCGATCCCACGGGGGTACGGGTACGGGCCCGCGGGATGTCGGAGTTCCAGGCCCTGCCCGCGTACCGGGAACTGCACCGTCAGGTCGTGGCGGCCGTCGACGGGGATCCGGTGGTACGCGAGACCTGTGACGCGCTCACCGGGATCTTCCTGGCAGGGAAGCTGACGCCGGGGCAGGAGGCGAGCGCGCTCCAGAAGGACGTGTGCCGGGCGTACATCAGCGCCGAGGTGCCGCTGTTCCTGGACACCCCCGCGATCCTCGGGGTGCCGTCCTCGCTCAACTGCTACCACCAGGCCCTGCCCCTCGCCGATCTGCTCTACGCCCGGGGCACCGGGCTGCGTGCCTCCCGCAACCAGGGGCACGGCATCCTCACGCCTGTCGAAGGAGATGCGCGATGACCGTGGTCATGACGAACGAACCGCCGGCCTTCCCCTTCGACTGGGACGGCACCCGGCTGCCCGCCGAGATCGACGCGCTGCGCGCCGAACCCGTCCGGAAGGTCCGCACGATCGCCGGGGCCGAGGCCTGGCTGGTCTCCTCGTACGAGCTGTGCAGACAGGTCCTGGAGGAGCCGAGGTTCAGCCTGAAGGACACCTCGGCGCCGGGAGCGCCGCGGCAGTACGCGCTGACGATCCCGCCGCACGTGGTGAACAACATGGGCAACATCACCGGGGCCGGGCTGCGCAAGGCCGTCATGAAGGCGATCAACCCGAAGGCGCCCGGCCTGGAGGAGTGGCTGCGGGCGCGGGCCGGGGCCCTGGTGGACGCGCTGGTCGCCGAGGGGGCGCCCGGCGAGCTGCGGGGCGCCTACGCCGATCCGTACTCGGCGGGGCTGCACTGCCGGATGCTGGGCATCCCCGAGGAGGACGGGCCGCGGCTGCTGCGCAGTCTGGACGTGGCCTTCATGAACGCCCCGCGCGAGATCGAGGCGGCCCGGCTCCACTGGGACCGGGACATCGCCTACATGACCGAGCGCCTCGACGACCCGGCGACGGGCGGTCTGATGGCGGAGCTCGCGGCGCTGCGCGAGGATCCCGACTACGCGCATCTGACGGACGAGATGCTGGCGACGGTGGGCGTGACGCTGTTCGGAGCGGGGGTGATCTCCACCGCCGGATTCCTGACGATGGCGCTGGTGTCGGTGCTGACCCGGCCGGACGTGCGGGAGGCGCTGACCGCCGGCGAGCACGGGGTCGCCGGGGCCATGGACGAACTGCTGCGGGTGAACCTTTCGATCGGCGACGGGCTGCCGCGGCTCGCCCTGGAGGACGTACGGCTCGGCGAGGTCGACGTGCGGGCCGGTGACCTCGTCCTGGTGCTCGTGGAGGCCGCGAACCACGATCCGCAGCGCTTCCCGGACCCGCTGGCCTTCCGGCCGGACCGGGAGAACGCCGCCGACCACCTCTCCTTCGGCGGCGGGCGGCACTACTGCCCGGCCACGGCCCTCGGCAAGCGGCACGCCGAGATCGCCCTGGAGACGCTCCTCGACCGGCTGCCGGGGCTGCGGCTCGCGGTGCCGGTCGAACAGCTGGTGTGGCGCACCAACTTCATGAAGCGGCTCCCCGAGCGGCTCCCGGTGGCCTGGTAGCGGGCGGGATCCGACGACGGCGCTGCCCGGCCCGGCCCGGGCCGGGCAGCGCCCCTCCGGTGTCAGCGGCCGTAGCGGATCAGGGCCCGGACCATGCGGCAGGTGGTGTCCGAGGGCGGGTGGATGCCGATGGTCTCGGCCGTCGTGCGTATCGTCGCGTTCGTGGCCTTCGACGGGACGTAGACGCCCGCGTCGAGGAGGGCGATCGCGAGGCGCATGGCCTTCAGACGGCGGTTGTGCGACACGTACCACTCGCGGGGGCGGCCCGCGGGGAGCGGCTTCCTCTGGAGCGGCTTCCAGGGTTCGAGGGACGGCGTCCGGATCACGGCGAGAGCCATGGGCTACCTCCTGGCGAACGGTGGGATGCGGGCCCTCCCCGGGACCCTCACCTTCACCCCCTATTTTAGAGACCCCCACTGACAATCGCCCCTGGCCAGATGGGGTTTGGGGGGTGGTGGAGGGGACCGTGGGGGGTACCGTGGGGGCCATGGAGATCTGGATCAATCCCGCCTGTTCCAAGTGCCGCAGCGCCCTCACCCTGCTCGACGCGGAAGGCGCCGACTACACCGTGCGGCGCTATCTGGAGGACGTGCCGAAGCCCGAGGAGATCCGGGCGGTCCTCGAGCGGCTCGGGCTCGAACCCTGGGACATCACCCGGACCCAGGAGGCCGTCGCCAAGGAGCTCGGCGTGAAGGACTGGCCCCGGGACGAGGCGAACCGGGAGCGGTGGATCGAGGCCCTCTCCGCGCACCCCAAGCTGATCCAGCGGCCCATCATCACGGCGGAGGACGGCACGGCCGTCGTCGGCCGGACCGAGGAGGCCGTACGGGACGCGCTGTCCCGCTGACGCGGAGCCAGGACATCGTGCTCGGGAACGACCTGCATCTGGACCTCGGCACCGGCGGCGGCAGCCGGCGGGCCGCGCTCATCACGGCCCTGCGCGAGGCCGTGCGCGAGGGGCGGCTCGCTCCCGGGACGCTGCTGCCGCCCTACCGGTCGCTCGCCGCGGACCTGGGGATCGCGCGCAACACGGTCGCCGACGCGTACGCCGAACTGGTCGCCGAGGGATGGCTGACCTCCCGCCAGGGTTCCGGCACCCGGGTCGCCGACCGCGTCGCCGCGCCCGCCCCGGGACCCGTGCGCCCGGCCGCGCCGCCGCCGCTCCCGTACGACCTCGTCCAGGGCAGGCCCGACCCCGGCGCCTTCCCGCGCGGCCCCTGGCTCGCGGCGGCCCGGCGGGCCCTGACCGACGCCCCGCACGAGGCCTTCGGGACCCGCGACCCGCACGGCCGGATCGAACTGCGCCGGGCGCTGGTCGAGTACCTCGCGCGCGTGCGGGGCGTCCGGACCACGCCCGAGCGGATCGTGGTCTGCTCGGGCGCCGCGCACGCCCTCCGGCTGCTCGCCGGGGTCCTGGGCACGGAGCGCCCCTGGGCGGTCGAGGCGTACGGCCTCCCCTTCCACCGGGGCCTCCTCGCCGGCGCCGGGGTCGGTACGGTGCCGGTGGCGGTCGACGAGGACGGGGCCCGGACCGGCGAGATCCCGCCCGGGGCCGGGGCCGTGCTCCTCACGCCCGCCCACCAGTTCCCCACCGGCGGGCCGCTGCACCCCGAACGCCGGGCCGGCGCCCTGGAGTGGGCGCGGCGCTCCGGCGGGCTCGTGGTGGAGGACGACTACGACGGTGAGCTCCGCTACGACCGGCGGCCCGTGGGCGCCCTCCAGGGCCTCGACCCCGAACGGGCCGTCCTCCTCGGCTCCGTCAGCAAGAGCCTCTCCCCCGCGCTGAGGCTCGGCTGGATGTGCCTGCCGGCGGCGCTCGTCGACGCCGTCGTCGCCGCGAAGGGCGAACGCGAGCCGTACGCCTCGGCCACGGACCAGCTCACCCTCGCCGCGTTCCTCGGCTCCGGCGCCTACGACCGGCATGTCCGGAGCATGCGCCGCCGTCACCGGGAGCGGCGCGACCGGCTGGCCGCCGTGCTCGCCGCGCGGGTGCCGGGGGTGCGGGTCACGGGGATCGCCGCCGGTCTGCACGCCGTCCTGGAGCTGCCCCCCGGCACGGAGGCGGCGGCGCTCGCCGCGGCCGCCCGGCACGGGGTCGCCACGGAGGGCCTGGCCTCCTACCGCCACCCCGACGCCCGGGGCCCCGCCCACCCGGACGGCCTGGTCGTCGGCTACGCCACCCCGCCGGAACGGCTGTACGGTGCCGCCCTGGACGCCCTGTGCGAGGCCCTCACCGAGGGCCTCGGGGCGCGCCGCTCGGCTTCCTCGTCCTGACCCGGTCCTCGCCCGCGCCGCCGTCAGACGCGGGCCGCGCGGCGCTCCGCCTCCGTCAGGATCTCCGTGATGCGGAGGCCGAAGCGGGCGTCGCAGGCGTGCGGTTCGCCGGTGCGGGCCGCGGTGACCAGGGCGTCCACCGCGGCGGCGAAGGCGCCCACCGCGCCGTCCCAGCGGGGCATCTCGGCCCGGCCCCCGGTGCCGTACAGGGTGAGGGCCGCCTCCGCCGCCTCCGGGGGCGCGCTCAGGGTGAGCGTGGCCGTGCTGCTCGCCCCCGACGCGTGGCGCAGCACCAGGTGATGGGTGTCGTCCGGGCCCGGCACGGCGGTGATGCCGGTGACGTCGCCGAGGACCGGCAGGTAGACGGAGAGGACGTGCGGGCCGACGTCCCACAGGCCGCCCTTCTCCCGCCGCCAGGGCGAGGCCGCGTACGCGCTGGTGGAGCCGGGGCCGTAGAGCGAGCCCAGCCAGTGGGCCTCGCCCAGGAACCAGCCGCCGGCAGCCGCGCGCTCGTCGATCCAGCGGGCCGTCGGCTCGGCGAACCGCAGGGTGCAGAACACCACCGAGGCGACCCCGGCCGCCTCGACGGCCTCGGTCACCTCGCGGGCGAGCTCCACGGTCGTGGCGACGGGCTTGTCGAGCAGGACGTGGCAGCCCGCGGCCGCCGCCCGGACCGCGAGGGGGGCCTGGACGTCCGGCGGGAGGGCCAGGGCGACGGCGTCGCTGGCGGCGAAGAGGGCGTCCACGTCCTCGTACGCGCGGGTGCCGGACGCGGCGGCGAGCGCGGCGGCCGCCTCGGGGCGTCTGCCCCACACCCCGCTGAACTCGACGCCCGGATGGCCCGCGAGGGCGGGCGCGTGCGTGCGGCCGGCCCAGGGGCCGGTGCCGAGGAGTCCGATACGGGGCTTCACGCCCGGGTGCTTCGCCATGCCCCCAGTCTGCCGGGCGGCACCGACAGCGACCGACGCGGGTGATCCACGACGAGCGCCGGACACCTGAACCCCGTATACGACGCCCGGGTCGCGGAGGGGCGGACGGGGGACCCCGGCCGATCCGACCCGCGTGAAAATCAGGAAGGCTGAGTAACACGGGGTTCACAAACGGGCAACCGACGGGAAATCCCGTGTTGCGAAGCTGCGGTCGAACACAAACCGCGCAGTCAGCGCAGAGACCGCAGCTTCTCGCAGTGCCGCGAGCCGCAGCGGAACCCCGCAGCAGCACGCCAAAGGATGAGACCCGTGACCTTCAAGGCTGAGTACATCTGGATCGACGGCACCGAGCCGACCGCGAAGCTTCGCTCCAAGACGAAGATCATCGCCGGTGAGGGCCTCGCCCTCGACGCGCTGCCGATCTGGGGCTTCGACGGCTCCAGCACGAACCAGGCCAAGGGCCACGCCTCGGACCGCGTCCTCAAGCCGGTCTTCGTCTGCCCGGACCCGATCCGCGGCGGCAACGACGTCCTGGTGCTGTGCGAGGTCCTCAACACGGACATGACGCCGCACGAGTCCAACACGCGTGCCGCGCTGGCCGAGGTCGCCACGAAGTACGCCGCCCAGGAGTCGATCTTCGGCATCGAGCAGGAGTACACCTTCTTCGAGGGCACCCGTCCGCTCGGATTCCCGGTCAACGGCTTCCCGGCCGCTCAGGGTGGCTACTACTGCGGTGTCGGTGCGGACGAGATCTTCGGCCGCCCGGTCGTCGAGGCGCACCTGGAGAACTGCCTCAAGGCCGGTCTCGGCATCTCCGGCATCAACGCCGAGGTCATGCCGGGCCAGTGGGAGTTCCAGGTCGGCCCGCTGGCGCCGCTCGAGGTCTCGGACCAGCTGTGGATCGCCCGCTGGCTGCTGTACCGCACGGCCGAGGACTTCAACGTCTCCGCGACGCTGGACCCGAAGCCGGTGAAGGGCGACTGGAACGGCGCGGGCGCGCACACCAACTTCTCCACCAAGGCGATGCGCGAGGGCTACGACGCGATCATCACCGCGTGCGAGTCGCTGGGCGAGGGCTCGAAGCCGCTCGACCACGTCAAGAACTACGGCGCCGGCATCGACGAGCGCCTGACGGGTCTGCACGAGACCGCCCCGTGGGACGAGTACTCCTACGGCGTCTCGGACCGCGGCGCCTCGGTCCGCATCCCGTGGCAGGTCGAGCAGGACCAGAAGGGCTACATCGAGGACCGTCGCCCGAACGCGAACGTGGACCCGTACGTGGTGACCCGTCTCATCGTGGACACCTGCTGCGAGGCCCTGGAGAAGGCAGGCCAGGTCTGATCCGCACCGCTTCCCGCACCAACGCCTGAGGGGCGCCCACCGTTTCACACGGTGGGCGCCCCTCTCGTCATGTGGGATGAACGACACGGGTTCTGGGCCCCGGAGGGTCGTCGGGGGCATTCCCTTCTGGTTCAATAGGGATATGGCCATCATGCAGAACGACACCGCGAAGGGTCGCCACGACCTCGAGCCGTTCTGGCCTTCCCGTCAGCACCACGACTTCGACCGGTGCTGTCGACGCGTGAGGAACGCGTCGGCCCTCTAACGCCCCGATCGGTACGGTCCGATCCCGGCCTTCGGCCGCACGCGCACGACGTACGAGACCTCTCCGTCCGTTCCCGCGCGAAAGAGCTGACCTGCCATGGCCCACACCCAGACCGCTTCCCTCACGGCCGTCCGTCCCGGCCGGCACCGACTGCGTGCCGTCGATCCGAACGAGGTCGTCGACTTCTCCCAGGTGGCGGACTTCCTGCCGCCCGGCGCCACCCTGCTGCCCGCGCCGCAGCACGCGCTGCCGACGCTGCCGGGGCGCCCGCCGATGGTCGGGTACCTCGTCCTCGTCCCGGCCGACCAGCAGCCGCACCTGCCCGCGGCCCCCGTCCCCGCCCCGGCGGCGCCCGTCGCGGCGGAGGAGCAGGGGCCGGTGACCATCGACGGCGTCCAGCGGATCGCGCTCGTCGACGGGCAGGCGCTGGACCTGACGTACCTCGAGTTCGAGCTGCTCGCCCACCTGGTGGCACACCCTCACCGGGTGCACACGCGCGACCAGTTGGTCACCACGGTGTGGGGGTACGGGCACGTGGGCGACGGCCGGACGGTCGACGTCCACGTGGCCCGGCTGCGCCGCAAGCTGGGCGCCGAGCACCGCCACACGATCCAGACCGTGCGGCGGGTCGGCTACAAGTACACCCCCTGATCAGACCGTTCGGCCGGACCTCGACCTCACCTTCGCCGCCAGGGCGAGGGTGAGGTCGACGGCGAGGAACAGCAGCAGGCTGAGGCCCAGCAGCGGGACGAACCAGCCGACGAGCGCCGTCGCCGCCGCGAGCGGCAGCAGCAGCGTCACCGGGATCCTCCGCCAGGTCCCGCGGGCCACCGGGCGGCCCGGCCGGCGCAGCCACCACATGCGGTAGCCCCAGAGGATCAGCAGGATCAGGGCGAGCGCGAGGGCCGCGAGCGCCAGCTGGTTGAACAGGCCCAGGA
This sequence comes from Streptomyces tanashiensis, assembly GCF_014648895.1. Classification (GTDB taxonomy): domain Bacteria; phylum Actinomycetota; class Actinomycetes; order Streptomycetales; family Streptomycetaceae; genus Streptomyces; species Streptomyces tanashiensis. The sequence continues at coordinate 645,938 of NZ_BMRZ01000003.1, read as the reverse complement.
AGACGCCGGTGTGCGCGTCGATGCCTGTCCGGGTGAGCTTCGCGAGCAGCGGGTAGTCGGCGAAGGCGAGCCGGTCGAGGACCGTGCCGTCGGCCGGGTTCAGCGCCACCGAGTCCAGCTGGACCGGGAACTGCGTGTCGGTCTCCTTGACCACGTACCCCTTGCCCTCGGCGGGGAGCACGACCGAGATCCGCGGGCTGTCGATGCCCGCCGCGCGGGCCGCGGCGACCGCCTTGTCGAGGCCCATGTCCGGGCCCTGCGCGGTGGTGGAACCGTGGTGGCCTCCGCCGTGGCCCTCGTGCTCTGACCCGGGGGCCGCGCCCGCCGACAGGGTGGGGGTCGCGCCGCCGAGACCGTCCTGGACGGTGCCGATGTTCTCGCCCGCGTACCGCGACCAGGTCAGGCCGGTCGCGGAGAGCAGGACCAGGCCGAGCGCCGCCCACAGGCCGACCGAGCCGTGCCAGGAGAGGGTGCGGCGGCGGGACTTCGGGCCCCGCTCGGGCAGGACGAGGGCGCGTCGGTTCTTCCGGCGCCGGCCGACCCAGAGCAGCACGCCGCCGAGGGCGATCACCCACAGCCAGCTGGCGGCGAGTTCGCTGTAGTTGCGCCCGAGCTCGCCGAGGTGCAGATCGGCGTGGAGACCGTCGATCCAGGTGCGCAGCGGGAGGGCGCCGGAGCTGCCGAAACTGGGCAGCTGTCCGCGGACGTCACCGGTGTACGGGTCGACGAAGACGGCGAGCGAGGTGCCCTCGGGGACGTCGGGGTCGGCCATCAGGACCCGGGTGGTCGCGCCGGGTTCGGCGCCGGGCCAGACGGCGGTGACGGTGCCGTCCGGGTTGGCCTTGCGGGCGATGTCCGTCTGCTGGGAGAGCGGCAGGGTCGTGTCGCCGACGGGGACCTCCAGCTCGTGCGCGTAGACGATCTTCTCCGCCTGGAAGGAGAGCGCGTAGAGCAGGCCGCTGACGGCGGCCACGAGGAGGAACGGGGCGACGAGGACGCCCGCGTAGAAGTGGAGGCGCAGGACGAGGGGGCGCAGGGCGCTCCACGTGCCGGGCCGGGCGGGGGTCGGTGACGGTGGCGCTTCGGGGGTTTCCGGGCGCGCGAGGTCGTCGATGGTCATGCTGGGCTGTCCTTGGAGTCGGTGTGTCGACAGGGGGAAGCGACCCCCGGGTCAGACGTGTGCTCCGAGGGCCGTGGCGCGGGGTACGGACAGCCGGGGCGGGCCGCGCCGGGAGAGGGTGTGCGCGAGGACGACGGTGTGCGGGCGGCGGGCGTTCCGCCGCGCCCGGCGGACCGGGCGGCGCGGGGTCTCGGGGACGGGGCCGAGGGCGCGGAGCAGGCGCAGCGGGGTGAAGGCGTACGCGAGGGCGGCGCGGGCGAGGGTGAAGAACGCGGCCTCGCCGTGGGCCAGCCAGAGGCCGCAGAGGAGCGCGGCGAGGACGTGGACGGCGAGCATGCCGGCGCCGGAGCCCATGGGGTCGGCGGTGGCCATGACCATGGCGTCCATGCCGTCCATGGCATCCATCGCGGGCATGGCGTCCATGCCGTCCATCGCGCCCATGCCGTCCATCGCGGGCATGGCGTCCATGGCCGGCAGGGTGTCCGCCGTCCCGGGCATGCCGGGCATCGTGTGCGTGCCCGCCATGGTGTGGCCCGTCCCCCGCGGGGGACGCGTCGCCGCGTGACCCGCCGTCGAGAAGAGCAGGTGGAGTGCGCCCTGGAGGACCAGCAGGGCCCCCGCGATCGTGGGCGCGCCCCGGCGTCGTCCGGCCGCGGCCCAGGCGACGGCCGTCGTCGCGGCGAAGGCGCCGGACAGCGTCGTCGCGGGAAGCTGGTGCACAGACATGGACGAATGCCCCACGGCGGCCAAAGTGACGCACACGACCGCGAAGAGTGCGGCTCGCAGGGCGCGCAGGGGCGACCGGGCATGCGTCATCGCGCTCATGGTGTCATCCCGGCCAGATGGCCGGACAGACCCCCTCCGGTATCCCTTCCTCCCGCGCCTCCCCGGGGCCGTTCCTCCCCTGGCGGAATCCTCCGGGAGCGGAATCCCCTGGCCCGGGCCGCCCCCGCCGGGCAGGCTCTGGATCATGAAACTGCTGATGCTCGGAGGTACGGAGTTCGTCGGCCGCGCGATCGTCGAGGCCGCGCTCGAACGGGGCTGGGAGGTGACGGTCTTCCACCGGGGCCGCCATGCCGCTCCGGCGGGGGTCACGTCGCTGATCGGGGACCGCACCGCCCCCGACGGTCTCGCCGCCCTCGCCACCGGTTCCTGGGACGCCGTCGTGGACACCTGGTCGGCCGCTCCCTCGGCGGTGCGGGACGCGGCCCGGCTGCTCGCGGACCGGGTCGGGCGGTTCGCCTACGTGTCGAGCCGCTCCGTGTACGCCTGGCCGCCCGCGGCCGGGCTCGCGGAGGACGGCCCGCTGGTGGAGGGCTCCCCGGACGACGGGGAGGTGCCCTACGCGGAGGCCAAGCGGGGCGGCGAGCTCGCCGTCACCGACGCGTTCGGCGCCGACCGGACGCTGCTCGTCCGCGCGGGCCTGATCATCGGCCCGTACGAGAACGTGGGCCGGCTCCCCTGGTGGCTGGGGCGCATCGCGCGCGGCGGCTCCGTCCTGGCCCCCGGGCCGCACACGATGCCGGTCCAGTACATCGACGTCCGCGACCTCGCCGTGTGGACGCTGGACGCGGTGGCGGCCGGGCTCTCGGGGCCGTACAACCTCGTCTCGCCGCCGGGGCACACCACCATGGGCGAGCTGCTCGACGCCTGCGTGAGCACGACCGGGGCCGGTGCCGCACTGCGCTGGGAGGAGCCGGAGGCGCTCCTCGCGGCCGGGGCGGCGCCCTGGACGGAGCTGCCGGTGTGGCTGCCGCCGGGCGAGATGTACGACGCGATGCACACCGCCGACGTCTCCCGGGCGGTCGCGGCCGGGCTGCGCTGCCGTCCGGTGGAGGAGACGGTCGCGGACACCTGGGCGTGGCTGGAGTCCCTCGGCGGCACCGCACCCCAGCGCCCGGACCGGCAGGGCGCCGGACTCACCCCGGAGCGGGAGGCGGAGGTGCTGGCGGCGCTGGCGAAGGGGTGAGGCGGCGGGGGCGCGGCGGGGAGTTCCCGCCGGGGGCGTCCGGGAGTACGCGGACCTGCCCGGACCGGGACGATCCACTACGGTCGACAGGAACACGCACGAAACCGGAGGAGTCGACGCCATGTCCGCCATCCCCGCCGCCTCCGTCGCCAACCTCCGCGATCTCGGCGGACTGCCGCTCGGTGACGGGCGGTCGGTCCGGTCCGGTCTCGTCCTCCGCTCCGCGCAGCTCGACCGGCTCGACCCGGCCGAGCCCGCCGTCGCCGGCCTGGGCATCCGTACGGTCGTCGACTTCCGGACGGAGACCGAGCGCGGCGACCGGCCGGACCGGCTGCCGCCCGGCGCCCGGCTGCTCGTCGCGGACGTCCTCGCCGACTACCTGGCCGGCAGCGGACTGCCGCCCGCCGCGCGCCTGAAGGCCCTGCTCACCGACCCGGCGCTCGCCGAGGAGCACCTCGGCGGGGGCCGGGTGCGGGCGGCCTTCGCCCGGACCTACCGGACCTTCGTCTCCGGCGACTCCGCCCGCGCCTCCTACCGCGCCCTGCTCGGCGAGCTCGGCACGCCGGGCGCCGGGCCGCTGCTCTTCCACTGCTCGGCGGGCAAGGACCGTACGGGCTGGGCGGCGACGGTCGTCCTGTCGCTGCTCGGCGCGGACGAGGAGACGGTGCGGGCCGAGTACCTGGCGGTCAACCCGGCGGTGCGGGTGGCGTTCGCACCGATGATCGAGGGGTTCACGGCCCAGGGCGGCGACCCCGACCTCGCGCTCGAACTGATCGGGGTCCTGCCGGAGTACCTGGACGCGGCGCTCGACGAGGTGGCGGTCCGGCACGGGTCGATGGAGAAGTACGTACGGGAGGGGCTCGGCGTCCCGGACGAGGTGACGGAGCTGATCCGCGAGCGGCTGACGGTCTCGGCGGCCTGACGCCCCCGACGGGGCCGGGGTGACCATCGGAAGAATCGCTCGTTCTGCTGAACGTGAGCACCCAGGATCTCGTTCCCTCGCCCGTGGGCCCGGTCGACGTCGAGCAGGCCGAGGCCGCGCTCGTCGAGCGGTATCCGCGGCTCGTCCGCATCGCCTATCTCGTCCTGCCGCCGGCGCTCGGCCGCAACCGCCGGGTGCTGACCGCCCACGCCCTCGTCCAGCGGTCGCTGCCGCGCCGCCGGGTGCCGGGCCCGGGGGTCCCCGGGCCCCGTCGGGCCGAGGACGCGGTGGATCCGGGCTACGCGTACGTGCGCGGCGAGGTGCTGCGGCAGGCGCTGATCGCCGGGCTGCCGCTCCGGCGCCTCGCGCTGCCGCGCCGGGCGCAGTTCCCGCCGCTGCTGCCGCACGTGTGGGGGCTGCGGCTCTTCCCCCGGGTGGGCGGCGCCGACGAACTCGCCCTGGACCAGCGGCTGTCCCGGCTCTCCGGTCCCGGCCGCGCGGCGTACGTGCTCCGCGGCCTGGAGCGCCAGGGCGACCCGGAGGTCCTCCGGGTGCTGGCGGCGGCGGGCGTCGAGGACCCGGCGGCGGCGCTGGCGGAGGCGGACGCGCTGGACGCGACGGACGACCCCGCCGGGCAGGCCGGACCGGGGAGGGCCGGGGAGCCGGACGGAGCCCCGGGCGGAGCCCCGGACGCACCCGACGGCACCCCCGGCCCCGGCGCCCGGGCCGGCCGCTCCGACCGGGTCGGCGAACAGGGCGGCCCCGCCAGGACCGGCGGCCGCCGCGGCGGCGGGCCGGGAGTTGGGCCGGGAGTTGGGCCGGGCGGCCCCGGGAGCGCCACGGGCCCGGGCGGCCCCGGAGGCCCCGCTCGCACCCCGGGGGCCGCGGAGGGCTCCACGGCGGACTCCGCAGGGGGCTCCACGGCGGGCTCCGCAGGAGGCTCCACTGCGGGCTCCACGGCGGGCTCCACGCCCCCGCGGCGGCTCAGTGGTGCCGCTCTGCTGGAGTCGGACGAGTTCGACCCGTGTGCCCTGCAGGCGCGGCCGACCGATCTGATGCGGCGGCGGCAGCACGCCCGGGCCGCGTTCGTCGCCGTCGTGGCGCTCGTGGTGTGCGGGACGCTCCTCGGGCTCCCCGGGGACGGCTGGGGCAGAAACGGTGCTGCCGCGCCCTCGTACGCCCGTAACCCCGCCGCCGAGGCGGCCCTGGAGCCCGGCGCGCTCAAGCGCGTGGATCCCGCGGTCTGGCCGGGGGCGACGCGGCAGGACTTCTCGGTGTGGCCCGCGCGCGGCGGCCTGACCGGGGACAGCGCGCTGCTGCGGCGGGCGCTCGCCGTGTGGGCCCGGCCCGGCGGCTCCGTACGGTCCTCCGCGACGCCGGGGACGCCCGTCGGGCCGCCGATGGGCCCGCCGCAGCTGCTGTTCGCCGGCCGGGTCGACGCGATGCGGGTGGTGCTCTTCCACGACGGGCTGCGGGCCGTGCGGTACGCGGAGCCCGTCGAGGGGACGGCGGGCGCCGCGCTGGACTTCGCGCGGACGGACGCGGCGGACACGGTCGGTGCGGCGGCGCTCGTCGTGTCCCGCGCGGCGGGCAACGTCCGCTACCTGACGGCCCCCTGGGTGCGGGAGACGGCCGTACGGGACCTCCTCGCGCCCGCGAAGGAGCCGCGGCGGCTCGTACGGGACGGGGACGGGGTGACCGATCCGGTGCCGAGCCCCGCGCAGTCCGGCGGCTGCGCCCGCTGGAACACGCTCCAGGTCCGGGACCGCGAAGGGGTGCGGCTCCTCACCGATCTCGGCGAGTTGGCACCCGCGCGGCTCCTGTGGGGGCCGCCCGCCGCGCCCGAGGACGCGACGCGGCCCGAGGCGCGGGAGGCGTGGGCGCGGACGGCCTGCCGGCTGACGGCGGTGTGGGCGCACGGGGTGCGGTCGGTGAACGCCTGGCGGTTCGCCCGGCAGCCGCTGCCGGGCGGCGCCGGGCAGGCCACCTGGGTGTGCACGCGCGCGGAGACCTGGCGAGGCACGGGCAGCAGGGTCCTCGCCCAGTTCCTGGTCCCGTCGCCCGAGGTCCCGGCCGCGCTCGCGGCCCGCTCCGAGGGCTCGGCGGCCTGCGGGGTGCGGAACCCCCGGGTCCTGGCGGGCGTCCTGTGGCAGGCGCCGGGCGGCGACTGGTTCGTCCTGGCGGCGGGCAGCCCGGACTTCACGTCCCTGGAGACCTCGGGCGGCGTGAAGGGCCGCTCGGACGGCCCGCTCCTGACGCTGCGGGCGAAGGCGGGCGCCCGCGCCGACCTGGCGGGCACCTTGCGGGACGGGACGCGGATGAACGCCCTCCGCTGATCCGGGAAAAAGAGGCCGCACGGGCCTGTTGCCACCGCCTTACCCCTCAGTACATTGACGTCATGTCTAATACGCAGCCTGCACCGGTGGCGTCGGAGCACGTCGAGCTCAAGGCCCGCAAGGTCTCCTTCGACTGGGAAGAGACGCCGCTCCACTGGGTACCGGGCGACCCCTTCACCACGCACACCATCAACGTGCTGCATCTGCTGCTGCCGGCCGGCGAGCGCTGGTTCGTCCATGTGTACAAGCAGGCGCTGCCGTACATCACCGACGACCGGCTGCGCGAGGACGTCATCGGCTTCATCGGGCAGGAGGCCATCCACTCCCAGGCCCACGACGACGTCCTCCCCCACCTGCGGAAGCTGGGGCTCGACCCCACGCCGTACACCGCGCAGGTCGACTGGTTCTTCGAGAAGCTCCTCGGGGACCGGACCCTGCCGCCGGGCCGGCCGCGCCGCTGGTGGCTCATGGAGCGGGTCGCGCTGATCGCCGCCATCGAGCACTACACCGCCTTCCTCGGCGACTGGGTCCTCAACGCCGACGCGCTCGACCGGGTCGGCGCCGACCCGACCATGCTGGACCTGCTGCGCTGGCACGGGGCGGAGGAGGTCGAGCACCGCGCGGTCGCCTTCGAGCTCTTCATGCACCTCGACGGCGGCTACCGGCGCCGCGCCCGCACCTGGGCGCTCGCCTTCTCCGCGCTCGTCTTCCTCTGGCAGCGGGGCATCCGCTTCTTCATGGAGAACGACCCCAGCCTGCTCGACCCGAAGGCCTCCTTCGCGGACTTCGTCCGCAAGGGCCGGCAGGGCGTCCTGCCCTCCACCCCGGCCATGCTGCGCTCCATACCCCGCTACCTCAGCCGCGCCTACCACCCCTCCCAGGAGGGCGACACCGCGCAGGCCATGGCCTACCTCGCCTCCTCCCCCGGCGCCAACGGAGGCCGCTGATGCCCCGGTTCACCACCGTCGCCCTCGTCGCCGGAGCCGCGCTGCTCGTGCGCCGCGCCGTCCGCAGCCGCATGTCCACGGCACCGCTCTGGCCCATGCCGGCCCTCGACACGCCCGTCTCCGGGTACGGGCGGGGCAGCACCGTCCCCCGCAAGGTCCTGGTCGCCGGGCGCGCCACGCCCGCCGAGGGCGTCGTCGAACTCCGCCTGGAGGGTGCCGGACTGCCCGCCTGGCAGCCGGGCGCCCATGTCGACCTCGTCCTGCCCTCCGGGCTCGTCCGGCAGTACTCGCTCTGCGGGGATCCGGACGACGGGGACGCGTACACCGTCGCCACCCGGCTGATCGAGGACGGCCGGGGCGGCTCGCGCGAGGTGCACGAGCAGCTCCACGAGGGCGTGGAGATCGAGATCCGCGGGCCCCGCAACCGCTTCCCGCTGGTCGACTCCCCCGCGTACGTCTTCGTCGCCGGCGGCATCGGCATCACGCCGGTCCTGCCGATGCTGCGCGCCGCCGAGGCGGCCGGGGCGGACTGGCGGCTCGTGTACTGCGGGCGGAGCCGGGCCACCATGCCGTATCTGGAGGAGATCACGCGGCTCGGGGGTGACGACCGGGTGACCGTCGTCGCCGAGGACGAATCCGGCTTCCCCGAGCTGGAGTTCCTCGGCCGGCTGCCCGCCGACACGGCCGTGTACTGCTGCGGGCCCGACGGCCTGATGGACGCGGTGGGCGCGGCGATGCCGGAGGGCCGGGCGCCGCGTCTGGAGCGCTTCACGGCTGCCGCGACGGTCGGCGGCACCGCCTTCGAGGTCGAACTGCGCCGCTCCGGACGCACCTTGACGGTGGCGGCCGACCAGTCGCTCCTGTCGGCGGTCCGCGAGGAGCTGCCGGGGATCACGTACTCCTGCCGGCAGGGCTTCTGCGGGACCTGCCGACAGCGGGTCCTGGAGGGCGAGGTCGACCACCGCGACGAGCTGCTCACCGACGACGAGCGGGCCGACTCGATGCTGATCTGCGTCTCGCGCTGTTCCGGGAAGCGGCTCGTCCTCGACCTGTAGGGCTAGGGGGTGTCTTGCCGATCAGGCCGGACACCCCCTAGGGCAGGACCAGCCAGTCGAGGGCCAGGGCGGTGAGGAGGCCTCCGACCAGGAGCCAGGTGCCGAGCCGTGTGCGGCCGTTGCGGGAGAGTTCGATCACGATCCCGCAGAGGATCATGGCGAGTCCGTACACGCCGACGACCAGGACGGACGTGCGGCTCGCGAGCCGGATGACGAGCACCACGGCCAGGGCGACCAGGAGCACGGACGCGGCGGCGACGCGAAGTCGCCGCGCCTGCTTCGGGGTGAGCCCGCCGACGGGCGTCTCGGACTCCGCGGACTCCTCTTCGCCTTCGGGTTCAGGGGAGTCGGGGGTTTCCTGGGCCTCTTCGGCCTCCCGGGGCTCTTCGGCCTCCGGAGCCTCGGCCGTCGGGGTGTCCTGGTCGGAAGCGCTCATGGGGCAGGAGCGTAACGGACGCGGTTAGGCTGTTCGTATGACGACCGGTGTACGCCGCAGGATGGGCGTCGAGGAGCGCAAGCAGCAGCTGATCGGGGTGGCCCTCGAACTCTTCAGCCACCGCTCTCCCGATGAGGTGTCCATCGACGAGATCGCCGCGGCCGCGGGCATCTCGCGGCCGCTGGTCTACCACTACTTCCCCGGCAAGCAGAGCCTCTACGAGGCGGCGCTGCGGCGTGCGGCGGACGAGCTGGCGGCCCGGTTCGTGGAGCCGGCACGGGGGCCGCTCGGGGCGCGCCTGCTGCGGGTGATGGGCCGGTTCTTCGACTTCGTGGACGAGCACGGGCCCGGCTTCGCGGCGCTGATGCGCGGCGGTCCCGCGGTGGGCTCGTCCACGACGAACGCGATGATCGACGAGGTCCGGCAGGCCGCGTACGAGCAGATCCTGGCCCACCTGCGGGTCGAGACGCCCTCCGCCCGGCTCGAACTGGTCGTCCGTTCCTGGGTGTCGCTCGCCGAGTCGACGGCGCTGCTGTGGCTGGACGGCCGCCGGGTCCCGCGCGCGGAGCTGGAGCTCCAGCTCGTGCACGACTTCGCGGCGCTGGCCGCGGTGAGCGCCGCGTACGACGCGGACATGGCCGGGATCCTGGTCGGCATCCTCGCCGACGAGCCGGCCGACGGCCCCTTCGGGGACCTGGTGGCCCGCCTCGCCGCGCTCGTCCCGCAGGCGTCGCCGGTCCTGCCCGATCAGCGCTTGCGGTAGGACGCCTCGAGGTCGCGGATCTCGACGGAGAGCCTGACGCCCTCGGTGGCCTTGAGGTGGGCGGGCAGCAGGTCGAGGACGGCGTCCGCGAGCCGGGCCTTGACCTCGTCGGTACGGCCGGACAGCAGGGCGATCTCGACGTGCACGACGACGTCGTCGGCGGCTCCGTCGCCGACGACCAGCTCCTCGACCTCGCGGAACCGGGTCTTGCACGCGTCGAGCGTCGTGTCGACCGTCTCCACGACGAGCGGGTGCAGGGCTCGCGCGAAGCCGCGCCGGTCGAGCGGCGCGGAGTAGTCGACGGTGATCTGCGGCATGGGGGTCACTCCTGGGGAAACGGATGTCTGGCCACACCCTTACGGTGATCGCCATGACGACACAAGTGACCTTCCGGCAGGCGGACGAACGCGATCTCGACCTTCTGGTGGAGTTGTTCGACGGGGCCGCGCGCTGGATGGTGCGCAGCGGGATCGACCAGTGGAAGCCGGGCGGGAAGAGCGCCGAGCACTTCCGGGAGCGGATCGCCGGGGGCGAGGTGTGGCTCGCGTCCCACGAGGGGCGGGCGGTCGGCGCGTACGAGCTGTGGTGGGAGGACGAGCAGGCCTGGGGGCCGCAGCCGCCGGTCGCCGGGTACGTCCACCGGCTGATGGCCGACCGGGAGGCCGCGCCCGCCGGTACGGGGCGGGCGCTGCTCGCGCACGCCGAGGGACGGATCGCGGCCCGTGGGCGGGCGGTCGCACGGCTCGACTGCGTGTCGAGCAACCCGCGGCTCCGTACGTACTACGAAGCCGCGGGCTACCGGGTCGTCGGCGAGGAGCCGGGGAAGCTCGCCGCCGACGGGACCCGGTACGGGGTCACCCTGATGGAGCGGCCGCTCACCCGGCCTTGAAGACGGCGACCGTCCGGGCCGGGACCGTGAAGGTGCCCGAGGCCGCGTCGTAGGACGCGGACTTCACGACGGTGTCGTCTCCCGCCGCCTGGACCGGGTGGAGGGCGTAGCCCTTCCCGGCGAGGTCGGCGACCTTCTGCGAGGTGCCGGCCGGGGTCGCGTTGAGGACGACCACCAGGTCGCCGAGGCGCATGGTGATCACACCGGGGGTCTCGTCGCGGCCGGAGAGCGGGAAGGACAGGTTCTCCTGGACCCGGTCCGCCGTGGCCAGGGAGAACACCGGCTCGGTGGTGCGGATCCTCTGCAGGTCCCGGTAGGCGGCGGAGGCGCCGTCGATCTCCGCGCAGCCGACGGTCAGGGCCGGGTTCACGAGCAGCGGCCTGCCGTGGGACCACTTGGCCTTGTTGTCGGCGGCCGGCGGGAGGCCGCGGCCGAAGCCGTTGCCGTCGCCGCAGTCCCAGTGGATCGCGTTGAACCAGTCGCCGCTGTCGAAGGAGTTGCGGTCGAGGGACTTGGAGCGCAGCAGGTCCGAGCCCGCCTGGGAGAGCGCCGGGCCCTGCGAGAGGGTGGCCGTCGCCATGGCGAGGACCTGCATGCGGGCCCGGTCGGCCGGGGACGTGTCCGCCGGGAGCTTGAAGGCGAGCGCGTCGTACAGGGACTCGTTGTCGTGGGCGTCGGCGTAGGCGAGCGCGTCGCCGGGGGCGGCGGCGTACCCGGCGGGGGCGCCGTTGTAGTCGACCTCGGAGCCCTTGACCGTGCGCCCCGAGGTGTCGGTGAAGGAGTACGAGGCGAGGTTGCCGCTGAGGCCGACCTTGATGAGGTCCTGGTAGTGCAGGAGGCGGGCCTTCTGCTGTTCGGGGGTGCCGTTGGCGGAGGAGGTGTTGGGGTCGGTGTAGAGGCCGGAGGCGAAGCCCTGGACGCCGGGGTCCTCGTCGAAGGGGCCGCCGCCGCGCACGGCGTCGCGGGCCCGGTCGGAGAAGGTCGCGATCCCGGTGCCGGCCATGTTCTTCTGGGTGGCCTGGACGAAGCGGGCGTCGTCGGCGATCTCGCCGAAGTTCCAGCCCTCTCCGTAGAGGACGATCGCCTTGCCGTCGACGCCGTCCTTCGCGACGGTCAGCCCGTCCAGGGCCTTCCGCACGGCGAGGATGTTGGCCTTGGGGTGGTGGCCCATGAGGTCGAAGCGGAAGCCGTCGACCTTGTACTCCTTGGCCCAGGTGACGACCGAGTCGACGACGAGCTTGCCCATCATGGCGTTCTCGGGCGCGGTGTTGGCGCAGCAGGTGGAGGTGGCGACGGAGCCGTCGGCCTGGAGGCGCTGGTAGTAGCCGGGCACGATCCGGTCGAGGACGGACTTCTCGGACTGGCCGGCGGCGACGGTGTGGTTGTAGACGACGTCCATGACGGTGCGCAGTCCGTCGCCGTTGAGGGCCTGGACCATCTGCCGGAACTCGACCGTGCGGCGGGTGCCTTCGGGGTCGGTGGCGTAGGAGCCCTCGGGGACGGTGTAGTGGAGGGGGTCGTAGCCCCAGTTGTAGGCGTCCTTCGCCGCGGCGGCGGTGACGCAGGCCTGCTGCTCCTCGGAGTCGGGGGCGTAGACCTTCAGGTCGCAGGCGGGGGTGGTCTGCGCGGACTTCTTCTCCGGGACGGTGCCGATGTCGAAGGCCGGGAGCAGGTGGACGTAGGAGGTGCCGGAGGCGGCGAGCGCCTTCAGGTGCTGCGAGCCCTTGCTGTCCTTGTCGGTGAAGGCGAGGTAGGTGCCCCGGTGGCCGTCCTTCGCCGTGGGGTCGGCGACGGAGAAGTCCCGGATGTGGAGTTCCTGGATCTGGGCGTCCCGCAGGGGCACCGCGGCGGGCTTCCTGAGGTTCTTCCAGCCGGCGGGGGCGAGCTTCGGGTCGCGGAGGTCGACGGCGAGGCTGCGGGCGGAGTCGGTGGTGAGGGCGGTGGAGTAGGGGTCGGTGACCCGGTTCTCGACGATCTTCCCGACGCTGGGGGCCCAGACCTTCACGACGTACCGGTAGGGCTTGCCGGTCCAGGTCCGGGGGCCGGTGACCGACCAGACGCCGCTCGTGTCGTCGCGCCGCATGGGCACGGTCTTCCCGTCGAGTTCGAGGGCGACGGACTGGGCGGTGGGGGCCCAGACGGAGAGGGTGGTGCGGCCGTCGCGGAAGGTCGGTCCGAGGTCGGCCCGGGTGGCCTTCGGGGCGTACAGGTCGTCGAGGACTCCGGCGGTCTGGACGCCGGTGGCGGCGAGCAGGGCGCCGTTGGCGGCGCGCTGGGTGGCGATGAGCTGGCCGCGCAGGGAGTCCCGTGCCCGGTCGGTGTCGCGCGGGTCGACGGTGAAGGCCGGGTAGTCCTTGAGGTGGGGGTACTTCGCCTTCTGTGCGTCGGTGAGCGCGGAGGGGGTGAGGCGGAGCCACCGGCCCTCGGTGTTCAGGGAGCCGTCGGTGACGGTGATCCCGCCGTCCTTCGCGTACACCAGCTGCTGGCTGGTGGCGTCGGTGGTCTTCACCTTCCAGACGACGGTGTTCCGGTCGATCCACTGGGCCTCGGCCTTGCCGAGGTCGAGGTTCGGGGCGCCGCCGACGGTCGGGAGGAGGTACTTCGGCTGTCCGGAGAGGAGCCAGACCTCGTGGCCGTAGGTGCCGAGGTCGAGGGACTGGTCGGTGGGCAGGTCCTTCTCGTCGCCCTTGTGGAGGATGTACGAGAGGGAGCTCGCGCCCTCGGTGAGCGGGACCTCGTAGACGGCGCCGTACGCGTCGACGCGGACCGGCATGAGGGGCCGGGACCAGTCGGTGGGCTGGGCGGCGCCGGTCCAGGTGTGGAGGCCCCAGCCGTCGTAGTTCCCGTCGGCCCGCTGGTAGTGGATGACGGCCTTGGTCTTGTCGGGGGTGGCGGGGGCCGGGTCGGCGTCGGACTGGCCGTCGGAGCCCTGCGTGATCCAGACCTCGCCGGTCCGGCCGAGGTTGATGCTGCGCTGCGGGCCGTCGGCCGTGCCGTCCTTCTCGACGGTGTACGGGAGGGTGGAGGCGCCTTCGGGGACCTTGACCCAGGCGAAGGCGCCGTGGGCGTCGCGTCCGGTGAAGGCGGCTTCCTGGCCGGCGGACTTCAGCTTCCAGCCGTCGTAGTTCCCGTCCTCGCGCTGGTAGTGGACGACGGCGTAGGTCCGCTCGACGGCGACGGGCTTCTCGGGTGCCGGGGGTGCGCCGGCCGTGGTGGCGGCGAGGGCGCTCGCGGTGCGGCCCGCGGCGTCGACGACGACGGCCTTGTAGCGCAGGGCGGTGCCGGCGGGGGCGGTGACGTGCTGGGTGACCTTGTAGGGGGCGTGGTCGGCGGTGCCGAGGGTCTGCCAGGGGCCGTCGCCGGCCTGGGCGGCGAAGACGACGCGGTTGAGGCCGCCGCCGGTGACGTCGGCGGAGAGCTCGACGGTGCCGGTGGAGCCGGCGGCCGGGGCCTTCAGCGACACGGCGGGCTTCGTCGCCGGGGCGGGGAGCGGGGTGCCGGCCTTCAGGACCAGGGAGGAGAGGGCCGGGACGGTGACGGTGACCTTGCCGTCCTGCGCCGCGACGGCGCCCTGACCCCCGTACAGGGCACGGAAGTCGGCGGAGTCGACGGGGACGGTGACGGTCTGCGGCGTGGTGGCGCCGTTGACGGCGACCAGGTACTCGGTGCGCTGCTTCGGGTCGGTGCGGGTGAAGGCGTAGACGGAGCCCTCGGCGTACCGTTCCCGCTGGACGCCGTCGCGGAGTGCCGGGTGCTCCCGTGTGAGCTTCGACAGGGCGGCGATCGAGCGGTACAGCGGGTGGGTGGTGTCGTACGCGTCGGTGGCGTGGGTGCGGTCGGTGCCGAGCTGGTCGTCGTCGAGGTAGTCGGCGGTCTTCGAGGCGAAGAGGGTCTGGCGGGCGTCCTTGTCGCCGCCGGGGCCGGTGAAGCCCTGCTCGTCGCCGTAGTAGATCACCGGGTTGCCCCGGGAGAGGAACATCAGCTCGTTGGCGAGGCGGTCGCGGCGGACGAGTTCCTCGTCGGAGGCGTTCGGGTTGTCCTGCCGGAGGAAGGTGCCGATGCGGCCCATGTCGTGGTTGCCGAGGAAGGTCACCTGCTCGTAGGCGTTGGCCTTGTCGGTGGTGTACCGGTAGTCCTCGGCGAAGACCTTGGCGAGGCGGTCGGCTCCGGCGCCCTGGGAGGCGAAGGCGCGGGCCGCGTCCTGGAAGGGGAAGTCGAGGGTGGCGTCGAGCCGGCCCCGGGTGACGTAGGGGGAGGTGACGGCGGTGTCGGCGGAGTAGACCTCGCCGAACATGAAGAAGTCCTCGCGGCCCCGCTTCTTCGCGTACGCGTCGAGGGCGGTGGCCCACTGCGTCCAGAAGTCCAGGTCGACGTGCTTGACGGTGTCGATGCGGAACCCGTCGATGTCGAAGTCGCGGACCCACTTCTCGTAGATCTTCTTCATGCCCTCGACGACCTCGGGGCGCTCGGTCCACAGGTCGTCGAGGCCGACGAAGTCGCCGTACTCGGCGGACTCGCCGGCCCAGGTGGAGTCGCCCCGGTTGTGGTACATCGTCGGGTCGTTCAGCCAGGACGGGACCTTGCCGCCGGTCGTCGTCGGCGTGTACGGGAAGGAGTCCGCGTCCACCTTCCCGATCGCGGCCCGGTCGTCGAAGGGGCGGCCGGAGGCGTCGAGGTACGGGTAGGCGCCCTTGGGGCGGTAGCCGTACTTCTTCTCGGCGTAGTCGACGGTGTCGGCGGTGTGGTTGGTGATGACGTCGAAGAAGACCTTCATGCCCTTGGCGTGGGCGGCGGCGATCAGCTTCTCCAGGTCCTCGTTGGTCCCGAAGTGCGGGTCGACCTGGGTGAAGTCGGTGATCCAGTAGCCGTGGTAGCCGGCGGAGGCGTCCTTGCCGGTGCCCTGGACGGGCCGGTTCTTGAAGATCGGCGCCATCCAGATGGCGGTGGTGCCGAGGCCCTTGATGTAGTCGAGGCGCCGGGTGAGGCCCTTGAGGTCGCCGCCCTGGTAGAAGCCCTTGTCGGACGGGTCGAAGCCGGTCTCCGTACGGCTGCCGGTGAGGCCGCCGCGGTCGTTGGAGGTGTCGCCGTTGGCGAAGCGGTCCGGGAGGACGAAGTAGAACTGCTCGCGGGTGAGGTCCTGGCGGGCGGGCTGCGCGGCGAGCGCCTTGTCGGAGGGCGGCGCGGGCGGCCGGGGTGCGGCCGTCGCGGGGACGGCGGGCACGAGGGCGGCGCACAGGGCGGCGGCCAGCGCGACCGCCGTTCTCTTGCGTATCACGGGGGGTGCTCCCTGGAGGTACGGGAAGAGAGGGCCGCCCCGGCGGGGCGGCCCTTGCGTGGGGGGAGGCTCAGTTGCGGAAGGTGTCGTTCAGGACGACCTGGCCCGAGGCGGGGACGGTCGCGGTGCGGTTGGCGCCGGACTCCCAGGTGACGTTCCCGGCGGCGTCCTTGCGGAGGTACTTGTACTCGAAGGCCGTTCCGGCGGGCAGGGACACCGTCAGCTTCCAGACGGGGTACGAGGCCGGGTCGAGCTTGAGGGCGGAGGCGGGGGCCCAGTTGCCGAGCTCGGCGCGGTTGCCGGTGACGTAGATGTTCTGGCCGGTGACCGTGGTGGCGTTCACCTGGAAGGAGGCGCCGGCGGTGACCGGCTGGGTGCCGCAGTTCATGGCCCCGGTGTGGAGGGCGAGCGCGGTGTTCGCGGCGAGGGTGGCCGTGAACTGACCGGAGGAGTTCACCGTGACGGCGGTGTTGCTCTGCACGTCGCAGTAGCCGCCGGCGGGCAGGGAGGTCTGGAAGGTGCGGGTCAGGGCCGAGGACTCGTGGTTGATGGCCACGTAGGCCTTGGAGCCGCGGCCGAACGCGATCGCGTTGCCGCCGTTGTCCCACCAGTTCGTGACGGCCTGGCCGCGGGCGGTGTTGCGGAAGGCCACCATGGAGGAGATCTCGCGCCAGGCGTGCTGGCACTTCCAGCCATCGGTGTAACAGGCGTTCACCTGGCCGCCGTTGGGCGGGCCCGCGTCCTTGTCGGTCCACTCGTAGCCGGAGTGGACGTCCGGGGAGCCGTAGGGCCAGGCGAGCATGAAGACGGAGGCGAGGGTGTAGTTCGCGCCGTCCTTGTAGTTGAGGGTGTCGCCACCGCGCTCGGTGTCGTGGTTGTCGACGAAGACGCCGGACTGGCCGGAGGGCATGTAGCCCCAGGCCTCGCCGAAGTTCTTGAGGTAGGCGAGCTTCTCGTTCTGCAGGACGCGCTTGAGGTCGCGGGCGTAGCGGAACTCCTGGACGTCGCCGTTGCCGAGGTACTCGCTCGGGGAGACGGCCTCGCCGGCGCCGTGGATGGCCTCCTGCTTCCAGAAGACGCCCGGGTTCGTCAGCCGGGACTTGATGTTCGCGAGGTCGGCGGCCGGCATGTGCTTGGCGGCGTCGATCCGGAAGCCGTCGACGCCGAGGGAGGCCAGGTCGTTGAGGTACCCGGCTATCTTCCCGCGGACGTAGTCCTCGCCGGTGTCGAGGTCGGGGAGCTGGACCAGTTCGCAGTTCTGGACGTTCGCCCGGTCCTGGTAGTTGGAGATGGCGGCCCGGCAGTCGTCCATGTCGGCGCCCGAGTAGAGGCCGGGGTAGTCGTACTTGGAGAACGGGGTCCCGCCCGTTCCCGTGCCCGACCCGTTCGCCATGTGGTTGATGACGGAGTCGGCGACGACCTTGACGCCCGCCGCGTGGCAGGTGTCGATCATGTTCTTGAAGGCGGTGCGGTCGCCGAGACGTCCGGCGATCTTGTAGCTGACCGGCTGGTAGGAGGTCCACCACTGGCCGCCCTGGAGGTGCTCCTGGGGCGGGGAGACCTGGACGTATCCGTATCCGGCGGGGCCGAGGCGGTCGGTGCACTCCCGGGCGACCGAGGCGAAGTTCCATTCGAACATCACCGCGGTGACGTCCTTCTCGCCGGGCGGGGCGGCCTGCGCCGGGGCGTTGCCCGTGACGGCCACAGCGGCTCCCGCCACGAGGGCGAGTGCAGCTGCCACGGTCTTTCTGGCCATGCTTCCTCCTGCTGACTTCACTGTCGCAAGAAGTTGCCGAAAGGTTCAGCAACTGTTTTCAGCCGTGACCGTACGAGTGCCCCGGCGCCCGGTCAACCCTCCGGACACCCCGACGCAACTTGTTACGAAAGGACTTGCGGAAGCCGGCCGGGCGGCTGCGCCGTGGAACCGCGCACCACCAGCTCGGGCTGGAAGACGAACTCCGTGCGCTGCACCGGGTTCCCCTCGATCTCCTCCAGGAGCGCGCCGACGGCCGCCGTCGCCATGGCCTGCACGGGCTGGCGCACGGTGGAGAGCGGCGGGCTGGTGAAGGCGATGAGCGGCGAGTCGTCGAAGCCGACGACGGAGACGTCGCCGGGCACGTCGAGGCCGCGGGCGCGGACCGCGCGGATCACGCCGAGCGCCATCAGGTCGGAGCCGCAGACGATGCCCGTGCACCCCTCGCGGAGCAGGATGTCGGCGGCCGCGTGCCCGCCCTCGACGCCGAAGAGCGTGGGCCTGATGAACCGTTCGGCCTCGGTCCGTTCGACGCCGAGGAGCTCGTACAGCTCGGCGGTGAAGCCCTCGGCCTTGCGGCGCGAGGGCACGTACCGGGTGGGGCCGATGGCGAGGCCGATCCGCTCGTGGCCCAGCTCGACCAGGTGCCGGACGGCCATCCGGGCCGCGGCCCGGTCGTCCGGGGAGACGAAGTTGGCGTCGATGTGCTCGTTGTAGCCGTTGATCAGGACGTACGGGACGCCCCGGGCGGCGAGCCGGGCGTAGCGGGCGGGGTCGGCGGTGGCGTCCGCGTGCAGCCCGGAGAGGAAGACGATGCCGGCCACCCCGCGCTCCACGAGCTGCTCGACGAGCTCGTCCTCGGTGGCGCCGCCGGGCATCTGGGTGCAGAGCACCGGGGTGTAGCCGTGCCCGGCGAGGACCTGCTCGACGACCTGCGCGAAGGCGGGGAAGATCGGGTTGGTCAGCTCGGGCACGACGAGCCCGACGAGGCCCGCGCTGCGGCGTTTGAGCCGTACGGGACGCTCGTAGCCGAGCACGTCGAGCGCCGCGAGCACCTTGTGCCGGGTCGCTCCGGCCACCCCCGCCTTGCCGTTGAGGACACGGCTGACGGTGGCCTCGCTGACCCCGGACTGGGCCGCGATGTCCGCGAGCCGCGGGGCGCCGTTCCCGGCGCCCCGCGGCAGGGGGATCGTCACACCGCCCACCAGACGGTGGTGTCGGCGGGCACTTCGGCCTCGTCGTCGACGATCTTGATCTCCTCGTTGGACAGGAGATACCGGCCGGGCAGCGGGACGGTGATGGCCCGGCCGGTGGTGTTGGCGGTGCAGACGAAGCCGTCGCGGCGGAAGGAGAGCACACCCTCGGGTGCCTCCAGCCACTCGACGGCCTCGCCCGCACCGAGTTCGGGGCGCTCGCGGCGCACGGCGAGCGCGCTGCGGTACAGCTCCAGGGTGGAGCCGGGGTCGCCGGCCTGCGCCTCGACGCTCAGGGCGCCCCAGGTCGCGGGCTGCGGCAGCCAGGAGCCGCCGTCGCCGAAGCCGTACGAGGAGCCCTCGACGGTCCACGGGATCGGCACGCGGCAGCCGTCGCGGAAGCCGTCCTGGCCGCTGGCCCGCCAGAACGACGGGTCCTGGCGGACCTCGTCGGGCAGGTCGGTGACGTCCGGCAGGCCGAGCTCCTCGCCCTGGTAGACGTACGCGGAGCCGGGCAGGGCCAGCATGAGCAGGGTCGCGGCGCGGGCGCGGCGCAGGCCGAGCTCGCGGTCGCCGGCCTCGCGGAGCTGGGTGCCGAGGCCCGCCGGGTTGGCGAAGCGGGTGGCGTGCCGGGTGACGTCGTGGTTGGAGAGCACCCAGGTGGTGGGGGCGCCGACCGGGCGCATAGCGTCGAGGGAGGCGTCGATCACCGTGCGGAGCTCGGCGGCGTCCCAGTGGGTGCCCAGGTACTGGAAGTTGAAGGCCTGGTGCATCTCGTCGGGGCGCACGTAGTTCGCGGTGCGGTCGACGGTCGGGGTCCAGGCCTCGGCGACGAGGACGCGCTCGCCGTCGTACTCGGCGAGGACCTTCCGCCAGGAGCGGTAGATCTCGTGGACGCCGTCCTGGTCGAAGAAGGGCATGACGTCGTTGCCGAGCAGCTTCAGCTGGTCGTGGGCGCCGATGTCGGGCAGGCCGGCGGCCTTGACCAGGCCGTGGGCGACGTCGACGCGGAAGCCGTCGACGCCCATGTCGAGCCAGAAGCGCAGGATGGAGCGGAACTCGTCGCGGACGGCCGGGTGCTCCCAGTTGAAGTCGGGCTGCTCCGGGGCGAAGAGGTGCAGGTACCACTCGCCGGGGGTGCCGTCCGGGTTCTCCGTACGGGTCCAGGCGGGGCCGCCGAAGATGGACTCCCAGTCGTTGGGCGGGAGTTCACCGTTCGCGCCCTTTCCGGGGCGGAAGTGGTAGCGCTCGCGCAGCACGGAGCCGGGGCCCTCGCGCAGGGCGCGCTGGAACCACTCGTGCTGGTCGGAGGAGTGGTTGGGCACCAGGTCGACGATGACGCGCAGGCCCAGTTCGTGGGCCTCGCGGATCACCGCGTCGGCGTCGAGGAGCGAGCCGAACATGGGGTCGATGGCCCGGTAGTCGGCGACGTCGTAGCCGGCGTCGGCCTGCGGCGACGCGTAGAACGGGGAGAGCCAGACGGCGTCGACGCCGAGCTCCTTGAGGTACGGCAGCCGGCTGCGGACGCCCTCCAGGTCACCCATGCCGTCGCCGTTTCCGTCGGCGAAGGAGCGAGGGTAGGCCTGGTAGATCACCGCGTCTCTCCACCAGCCCGTGTGCGTGCCGGTGGTCGGGGCGGCGGCGGGGGTGGCGAGGTGCTGGGTCATGTCTTCCTTGGGTCGTAAGGACATGGGGAGGGGTTCGGTTCAGCCCTTGACGGCGCCGGCCGACATGCCGGTGACCAGGTGCCGCTGGGCGAAGAGGAACACCAGGGCGGCGGGGACGGCGATGAGCACGGAGGCCGCGGCCATCGGGCCCCACTGGGCGCCGTACTGGTTGACGAACTTCTGGAGTCCGCCGGCGAGCGTGAGGTTCTCGTCGCCGACCATGAAGGCGGAGGCGTAGGCGACCTCGCCCCAGGCGGTGATGAAGGAGTAGAAGGCGGTGACCGCGATGCCCGGCTTCGCGAGCGGCAGGATGAGCCGCCAGAACGTGCCGAACGGGGTGAGGCCGTCGACGTAGCCGGACTCGTCGATCTCGCGCGGGATGGTGTCGAAGAAGCCCTTCATCATCCACGCGCAGAACGGGACGGCGATGGTCAGGTACGTGATGACCAGGCCGGCCGGCTGGTTGAGCAGGCCCATCGACGCCATGATGTTGTAGATCGGCACGATCAGGACGGCGACCGGGAACATCTGCGTGATGAGCAGGGTCCACATCAGGCCGCGCTTGCCCGGGAACCGGAAGCGGCTGACGGCGTAGCCCGTGGTGGCGGAGATGAAGACGCCGACGACGGTGGTGAGGCCCGCGACGAGCAGCGAGTTGCCGAACCAGGTGAGGAACGGGGTGTCGTTCAGCAGGTTCGTGTAGTTCTCGAACGTCGTCTCTTTGAAGAAGTCCGTGGTGGTCGCGAACTTCGCCGGCTTCAGCGAGGTCAGCAGGACCCACAGCACCGGGAAGACGGCGATCACGGAGGCCGTGATCAGGGTGACGTGCAGCGCGACCGAGGCGAGGGGCGAACGGCGCCCGCGGACCGGGGTGTTCATGACCTGGGGGGTGGGGGTCGTGGTGGTCACCAGACTTCTCCCTGCTTGCGGAGGACGCGCTGGTAGAACGCGGCGAAGACCATCAGGAGGACCAGGATGAGCACGCCCCACGTCGAGGACTGGGCGAAGTCGCGCGGGCTGACCTCGAAGGAGAACTTGTAGGCCTGGGTGACGAGGATCTGGGTGGCCTCGCCGGGCCCGCCCCGGGTGAGCAGGAAGATCACCGGGAACATGTTGAACGTCCAGATGGTGGAGAGCAGGACCACCGTCGTCGACACCGAGCGCAGTCCGGGCATGGTGATGTGCCGGAAGCGCTGCCAGGCGTTCGCGCCGTCCATCTCGGCGGCCTCGTACAGCTCGCCGGGGATGGACTGGAGTCCGCCGAGGAGGGCGACCATCATGAACGGCACGCCGAGCCAGACGTTGGTCGCGATGACCGAGATCTTGGCCCAGGTGGGGTCGTTGAGCCACGGGACGGCGTCGATGCCGCCGCCCGCGAGGACCTTGTTGAGCAGGCCGTTGTCCTGGTTGTAGAGGAAGCGCCAGGCGAAGACGGAGACGAAGCCGGGCACGGCCCAGGGCAGGATCAGCATCAGCCGGTAGGCGGAGCGGCCGGCGATCTTCCTGTTCAGGATGTTGGCGAGGCCGAGGCCGAGGGCGAAGGTCAGCGCCACGCAGGACACGGTCCAGACGATCGTCCAGCCGAGCGTCCCGAGGAACTGGCCCCCGGTGATCGCGTCGGTGTAGTTGTCCAGACCGACGAACTCGTAGGTGGCCGGGATCTGGTTGACACCGATCGACCGCGCGACGTTCCGCTCGTTGGCGTCGGTCAGCGACAGGTAGATGCCGCGGACCAGCGGGTAGCCGATGATCACGGCGATCACCACGGTCACCGGGGCGACCATGGCCCAGGCGTACCAGTGGGTGGAGAGGGAGCGCTTCGGCGCGCCCCGGTGACTGCCAGTTCCGCGGCTCCGGCCGCGGGCGACGTCGTCGCCCGCGGCCTTCGCCACCGACTGGCTGGGGGTGTCCACAGCCATCAGCCGGCCTGCCTTCCTGTTACTTCCAGTCCTTCAGGAGCTTGCGGTAGCCGTCGCCGACCGTCTTGGCTCCCGTCTCCGGGGTGGTCTGGCCGGTCAGGACCTTGGTGTACTCGGTGACGAGCGGCGCGAAGAGGCTGCCGGTCTCCGGGATCCAGGGGCGCTCGACGGCCTTGTCGACGACCGGCTTGAAGAAGGTGATCATCTCGTTGGTCGCGACGTCCGACTTGATGTAGACCGACTCGCGGGTCGGGAGCAGGCTGAGCTCCTTCGAGATCTTCGCCTGGGTCTCGGCCGAGGTCATGTACTCGGCGAAGGCGTAGGAGGCGTCGAGGTTCTTGGAGCCCGCGTAGACGGCGAGGTTGTGGCCGCCCTGCGGGGCGCCCTGGCCGCCCGAGCCGGCCGGGACCGGGGCGATGCCCAGGTTGGCCTTGTCGGCGAACTCCTTGCCGGCGTAGGTGTCGGCGACGGCCCACGGGCCGTTGATCATCATGGCGACCTTGCCTTCCTTGAAGGCGGTCTGCATGTTGTTCCAGCCGTCGGTCGCGTCGGTCTTGGCGGCGCCCGAGTCGACCAGGTCCTTGACGACCTTGAAGGCCTTCACGCCGGCCGGGCCGTCGACGGTGATCTTCTTGTTCTCGGCGTCGACCAGGTCGCCGCCCTCGCCGTAGAGGAAGGAGAGGAACCAGTAGGCGTCGTCGCCGCGCAGGTAGAGGCCGGTCTTGCCGGTCTTCTGCTTGATCTTGGCGGAGACGGACTTGAGCTCGTCGATGGTCTTGGGGACCTCGACGCCGGCGTCCTTGAAGATCTTCTTGTTGTAGAAGATGCCCATGGAGTCGATGACCTGCGGGACGGCGTAGGTCTTGCCGTTGTACTTCGTGGAGGCCGCGGCCTGCTCCAGGAAGTCGTCCTGGTTCTTGAGGGCGGCGGTGCCGTCCAGCGGGGCGAGGTAGCCGAGGTCGGCGAACTCGGGGGTCCAGGCGACCTCGGAGCGGATGACGTCGGGCGCGCCGGAGCCGGACTGCGCGGCGTTCTTGAACTTGTTCTGCGCCTCGCCGAACGGCACGTTCACGTACTTGACGGTGACCTTGGGGTGCTGCTTCTTGAAGTCCTCGGCGACCTTCTTGAAGACCTTGTCCTCGGAGCCGACCGTGGAGGTGTCCCACCAGGTCACGGTGCCGGAGAGCTCACCCGAGCCCTTCGAGCCGCCGTTGGAACCGCTGTCGCTTCCGCCGCACGCCGCCAGGGTCACGCCCAGGGCCGCGACCAGCGCGGTGGCCGCTATGCCACGCCGCATGTGAACTCCTTCAATGATCCCGGGGAGACGAGGGGCTGGAACCTTCCTCATGCGACCGCTCCCTCGCGGCGCTCCGGGTTGCCAGGAACGTAACAGGGATGAAAACGCGCCGAAAGACCTTGCGAGAACTTTCTGCAAGGACCGGCGATCGTTACATCCGCGTGTCCCGAAGGTTGCCGAAGGATCGCTTGACAGGGGCGGTCGGCCCCCTTTCGCGCCCGAATGCCCCCGCAAGGAGGCCGCAAGGACTGCAAGGCCTTGCATCAGGACGGCATCGGAGGGGACCGCGGGGTAGCGGTGGGCAATACGCCCCGTGACCGGTACAGTCCATCCTCATGACCGCGCGGCTCTCCGACATCGCAGCCCAGGCGGGGGTCAGTGAGGCCACAGTCAGCCGCGTGCTCAACGGCAAGGCGGGCGTGGCCGCCGCCACCCGCGAGTCCGTCCTCGCCGCGCTCGACGTGCTCGGCTACGAGCGGCCCGTACGTCTGCGCCAGCGCAGCGCGGGGCTCGTCGGCCTCATCACCCCCGAGCTGGACAACCCGATCTTCCCCGCCCTCGCCCAGGTCATCGGGCAGGCCCTGACCCGGCAGGGGTACACGCCGGTCCTCGCCACCCAGACCCCCGGCGGGTCCACCGAGGACGAGCTCACCGACATGCTGGTGGAGCGGGGCGTCGCCGGCATCATCTTCGTCTCCGGCCTGCACGCCGACACCACCGCCGACATGACGCGCTACGACCAGCTGCGCGGCAAGGGCGTCCCGTACGTCCTCCTCAACGGCTTCTCCCCCAAGGTCCAGGCCCCCTTCGTCTCCCCCGACGACCGGGCGGCGATGCGGCTGGCCGTGACGCACCTGGCGGCGCTCGGGCACACCCGGATCGGTCTCGCCGTCGGGCCGAAGCGCTTCGTGCCGGTGCTGCGCAAGATAGAGGGCTTCCAGCAGGGCATGCAGGAGCGGCTCGGCCTCGGCCCCGAGGAGTCCGAGGAGCTGATCCAGCACTCGCTGTACACCCTGGAGGGCGGCCAGGCCGCGGCGGGAGCGCTGATCTCCCGCGGCTGCACGGCGGTCGTCTGCGCGAGCGACATGATGGCGCTCGGCGCGATCCGGGCGGCCCGGCAGCAGGGCCTGGACGTCCCCCGGGACGTCTCGGTCGTCGGTTTCGACGACTCTCCGCTCATAGCCTTCACCGATCCGCCGCTGACCACCATCCGGCAGCCGGTGCAGGCGATGGGGCAGGCCGCGGTCCGCGCGCTCCTGGAGGAGGTCGGGGGCACCCCGGCCCCGCACTCCGAGTTCGTCTTCATGCCTGAGCTGGTGGTTCGCGGCTCGACCGCATCCGCCCCGGCGCCCGCGCGGACTCCTTCCTGAGGTGGACCGGGTGCACCCGGAACCCGACCGAGGGATGATCGGTCGGGGGGACGGGATCTGGCAGACTCTCTCGCTATGGGTGAAACGACCGTGAAGAGCTTGGACAGCCGGACGACCCCGTCGTCACCCATCGTGGCCGACGAGGGCAGGTTCGCGCGCCTGCGTGCGCGCGCGCCACGGCGCCCCACGATCTGGTTCGAGATCCTGCTGATCGCGGTGAGTTACTGGACGTACTCCCTGATCCGCAACGCGGTGCCGGAGCAGAAGGCCGAGGCGCTCAGGAACGCCGACTGGATCTGGCGGACCGAGGAGTCCCTCGGTCTCGCCTTCGAGCACGCCGTCAACCATGCCGTGAACTCGGTGACATGGCTGATCGTCTCGATGAACTACTACTACGCCACGCTCCACTTCGTCGTGACCATCGGTGTGCTGGTGTGGCTGTACCGATGGCATCCGGGCCGTTACGCGGCGTTCCGTACGGTTCTGTTCGCGACCACCGGTGTGGCCCTGGTCGGTTACTACCTGTACCCGCTCGCGCCGCCCCGGCTCATGAACGGCCAGGACTTCGTCGACACGGTGCTCGTCCACCACACCTGGGGCTCGATGGCCTCGGGCAACCTCAAGCACGTGTCGAACCAGTACGCGGCGATGCCGTCCATGCACATCGGCTGGTCGCTCTGGTGCGGCCTGACGATCTTCCTCCTCGCCCGGGCGCCCTGGGCGAAGATCCTCGGCCTGCTCTACCCGGCGGCGACCCTCGTCGTCATCGTGGCCACCGCCAACCACTTCTGGCTGGACGCGGTCGGCGGCATGATCTGCCTGGCCTTCGGATTCGCCGTCTCGTACTTCTGGTACGGCTCCCGCCCGCACCGGCTGCCGAAGCTGGTGGAGCCGGTGGGCGTCGTCGGGCGGGGCGGTCCGTCCCCGGCGAGGAGGACGGACCGCGCGAAGTCCGGCGCGGAGGAAGAGGCCGAGGAGCAGGTCGGCTCCGGCAGGTGATCCCGCCGCCGGTCAGCGCCTGTGCGTGATCCGGCCGCCGGCGACCGTCAGCAGGACCGGGGCCTCGGCGGTCTCGTCCGCCGGGGCCTCGACCGGATCCACGGCGAAGGCGGCGAGGTCGGCCCGGAAGCCCGGGGCGATCCGGCCCGCGACCGACTCCTCCCCCGCGGCGACCGCCGCGTGCGTGGTCATCCCCTCCAGGGCCATCAGGCCGGTGAGCCCGTGCCGGGCCGCGGCGGCGCCGCGCGGGGCGCGGGCGGTGGCGAGGACCTGGCGGGCGTCGTAGTGCGCGATGGGCCAGTCGGAGCCGAGCGCGAGGTGCGCCCCGGCGTCCCGCAGGTCGCGGCAGCGCCAGGCGCGGGCGGCCCGCTCCTCGCCGAGCCGCTTGGACCACTCGTCGGTGTGGTCGGCGCGGGTGTACGCGGTGTGCGGGGGCTGCATCGAGGCGACGACTCCGAGTGCGGCGAACCGTCCGAGCTGGTCGTCGGGGACGGTCTCGATGTGCTCGATCCGGTGGCGGGGACCGCCCGGGCCGAGGCCTTCCACGGTGTCGAGGACGTGCCGGACGGCGGCGTCGCCGATGGCGTGGGTGGCGGTGCCGACACCGGCCCGGTGGAGGTGGCGCACGGCGGCGGAGTAGGCGGCCGGGTCGGGCCAGAAGGCGTCGGTGCCCTGACCGTGGCAGTCGGCGTGTTCCAGCCAGGCGGTGCCGCCCTCGACGGTGCCGTCCATGAAGAACTTCACGCCGCCGATCGCCCACAGGCGTCCGGCCCGCTCCTGGAGCCGTACGAAGGCGTCGAGCTCCTCTGCCGTGGCGCCGGGCATGCACCAGGGGGCGAGGCGGAGGCGGACCGGCAGGTCGCCGTCCTCCTCGATGCCGGCGAGCAGGCCGGGGACGTCGTGCCCGCCGAGGTCCATGACGTGGGCGGCGGTGAGGCCGGTGGCGGCCATCGCGCCCAGCAGCTCGACGATCCGGTCGCGGCGCTCGGCGTACGGCTGCGCGGGCAGGACCGGGGTCATCAGGTCCATGGCGGCGTGCTCGACGAGGTGTCCGGTGGGGCGGCCGCCGGCCTCGCAGACGATCTCGGAGAGCTGGGCGAAGGCGCGGGGGCCTTCGATGCCGGCGGCCTTCAGGGCGGCGCGGCTGGCGAGGGCGGAGTGGCCGTCGTAGAGCCGCAGGAGGGCGGGGGTGCCGTCGAGGACATCCTCGATCAGGTCGCGGTGGACGGGCCGGCCGCCGAAGACGTTGTGGTCGAGGCCGAAGCCGATGATCCAGCCGTCGCGGCGTGCGGCGGCGCGGAGCGCGGCGCGCAGTCCTTCGAGGTCGGTGACGCCGGACAGGTCGGTGCCGGTGAACATCTCCAGGCCCCAGACGGGGTGGCTGTGGGCGTCGGTGAGGCCGGGGGTGAGGGTTCCGCCGGCGAGGTCGACGGTCTCGGTGCCGGGACCGGCCCAGGTGCGGGCCTCGGCGTCGGTGCCGACGGCGGTGATCAGTCCGCCATGGACGGCGACGGCGGTGGCGCCGGTGAGCTCGGGGTCGCGGACGCGGGCGTTGACGAGGACGAGGTCGGGTGCGGACACGAGGGGTCGGCTCCTTCGGTGGCGGGTTCGGCGGCGAAGCGGGCGTAGGTCTCGGGGCGGGTGCGGCGGAGCCGGTACGCGAGGAGGAGCCCGAGGAGGAAGACGGCGGGGGCGAGGGAGACGAGCACGGTGTTGACCGTGGTCGAGGCCCCGGTGAAGAGGTCGACGTGGGCGGTGACCAGGCCGATCGCCCCGGCCAGCAGGAGGAACGCGGCGACGGGGGCGACGACGGTGCGGAGCACGCCCTCGCGGTGGTCGATCCGCCGGAAGAAGCAGGGGACGGCGAGCGCGGCGAGCAGCTGGAGGATCATCAGGCCGATCATCCCGGGCGTGTTCACCCAGAGCAGGAGCTGCTGGTACGGGTCGGCGCCGGCGAGCGCGAAGGCGAGGACCACGAGGGCGCCGAGCACGGTCTGCGCGGCTCCGGCCACGTACGGGGAGCGGTGGCGGGGGTGGATCCGTCCGAGGGCCTTCGGCAGCACGCCCTCCTCGGAGAGGGAGAGGGTGTAGCGGTTGATGGCGTTGTGGAAGGCGAGGAGGGAGGCGAGGACGCTGGTGATGATGAGCAGGTGCATCAGGTCGGCGGCCCACGCTCCGACGTAGGTGGTGATGGCGGCGAAGAAGAGGCCGCCGGGGTCGTCGGCGGCGGCCTGGACGACCTTGTCCTCGCCGAAGGCCTGGATCACGGTCCAGACGACGAAGGCGTAGAAGAGGCCGAGGAAGGCGACCGCGATGTAGGTGGCGCGGGGGATGGTGCGGTCGGGGTCCTTCGCCTCGCGCCGGTAGATCACGGTGGACTCGAAGCCGGTGAAGGCGGCGAAGGCGAAGGCCAGGACGGCGGCGGTGCCGCCGGTGAGGACGTGGGCGGGGGCGAGGCCGCCGAGCGAGAGGCCGTGTGCCCCGCCGTCGAGGAGGACGCCGCCGGCGAGGAGGACGAGGATGCCGGTCTCGGCGACGAGGAGGACGCCGAGGACCTTGGCGCCGAAGTCGATGGAGCGGTAGCCGCCGTACCAGATGAGCAGGAGGCCGGCGAGGGAGACGGGCAGCCAGGGGACGTCGTGGCCGAGGGCGGCGGCGGTGTCGGAGGTGGCGGAGCCGAGGAGTCCGTAGACGCCGATCTCCATGCCGTTGTAGCCGAGCATGGCCACGAGGGCGGCGGCGATGCCGACCGGCCTGCCGAGGCCGCGGGTGATGTACGCGTAGAAGGCGCCGGCGCTGCGGACGTGGCGGCTCATGGTGGTGAAGCCGACGGCGAAGACGGTGAGGGTGAGGCCGGCGAGGAGGTAGCCGACGGGGGCGCCGATGCCGCCGAGCAGGATGGCGACGGGGGCGACTCCGGCCATGACGGTGAGCGGGGCGGCGGCGGAGACGACGAAGAAGGAGATGTCGGCGGTGGTGAGGGTGCCGGTTCTCAGTCCTGGGGGCTCGTCGGGGGTGGGTGAGGACATGGCGGGGGAAGCCTTTCCGCGACAGGAAACCTAAAGGCTTTCGGTTTGCGCAATGTAGCCTCGGCCTCGACCGTTCGGGAAGACCTGACGAGCATCTGAACAGGGAGTGACGATCATGGGCCGGCCGCGCAGACCCCTCCTCGACCGGGAGCGGATCACCACCACGGCGCTCGAGATCGTCGACGAGCAGGGCGAGTTCAGCGTCCCGCAGATCGCGAAGCGCCTCGGGGTGCAGACGGCCTCCGTCTACCACCACGTGGACGGCCGGGACGGCATCGTCGAGCTGCTGCGCGAGCGGGTGGCCGCCGCCATCGACGGCGCGACCCTCGAACGGGAGCCCTGGGACGCCGCCATGGCCGCCTGGGCCCGCTCCTACCGGGCCGCCTTCGCCGCCCACCCGCGCACGATCCCGCTCCTCACCACCTCACCGGTGCGCGCGCCCAAGGTCCTCGCCCAGTACGAGCACGCGGTCGGCCGCCTGCTCGACGCGGGCTTCGCGCTGCCGGACGTCATGCCGGTGATCATCGCCCTGGAGAACATCGTCCTCGGCTCGGCGCTCGACATGGCCGCCCCCGAGGCGATGTGGGAGCTCGCCGACGAGACGGCCACGCCCCGACTGGCCCGCGCCCTGGGCGCGGCCCCGGAGGGCCGCTCCGACCAGGCCTTCGAACTGGCCCTCACCGGCTATCTGGACCATGTCCGGACACTGCTCGACACGGATCAGCTGTAGGACTGCAGCTCGATCAGATGCCCCTCGGGGTCGCGGAGATGGGCGGTCCGCAGGCCGGGTCCCCACTCCGGGCGGTCGGCCGCGCCGAGCACGGGAGCGCCGCCGGACTCCAGGCAGAGGGCGAGGGCCTCGTCCACGTCGGCGACCCGCAGCACGAGCATCGCGGTGTCCTGGGCCGGCGCCGGCCGGTCCGGGAGGGTCCCGGTGCCGAGGACGGAGGCCATCGCGGCGCGGTCGAAGAGCACCAGGGCGGCCCGGCCGTCCACCTCCCAGCCGGCGTACGGCCCGTCCGGCGCGCCCTTGTCGAGGACGGCGCCGCTCAGCGGCGGCAGGACCGCCGCGTAGAACCGGAAGCTGTCGGCGAAGCGGCTGACGAGCAGTCGGGGGTACGGGACGTCCACGGCGGGCTCCTCGAAGAATAGTAGGTGCGCACCCACTATAGGAGCGGACCTTAGACTTCTGTCATGTCCTCCGCGCACTCCACCCCGCCCGCCCTGCTCGACCTCAGCACCTATCTGCTCTCCCGGATCGGCAAGGCGGCCCGGGGCAGGCTGGCGGACCGCCTGGCCCAACGCGGCCTGCGGCTCTGGGACATGGCGGTCCTCGCCGCCCTCTCCGACTTCGGGCCGCACGCCCAGCGCGACCTGGTCGTCCGGCTCGGCGTCGACCCGAGCGACATGGCCAAGGTGGTCGACCAGCTGGCCACCGGCGGGTACGTCGAGCGGGCGCGCGACCCCGAGGACCGGCGGCGGGTCTCCGTCTCCCTCGCACCCGCCGGCCGGGACCTCCTCGCGGAGCTCGACGCCGAGGCCCGGGCCGTCCAGGACGAGCTGCTCGCACCGCTGGACCCGGAGGAACGGGCCCGGCTCCAGGGCCTGTTGCTCCGGGTGCACCAAGGGCTCGGCTGAGCGCCCCTACGCCCCGTAGAAGAGCTCCTCCACCACCGCGCGGGCGCGGCGGGTGATCCGGCGGTAGTCGTCGACCATCTCGCCGACGTGGCCGGACTCGTAGCCCAGGTACCGCCCGACCGCGGCGAGTTCGCGCGGGTCCGAGGGGAAGGTGTCGCCGGGGCGGCCGCGGACCAGCATCACCGCGTTGCGCACCCGGGTGGCGAGGACCCAGGCCTCGTCGAGGGTCTGCGCCTCCTCCGTCGGGATCAGCCCCGCCGCGTGGGCGGCGGCCAGGGCCTCGCGGGTACGGGTCGTCCGCAGGCCAGGCTCGGCCCAGCCGTGCCGCATCTGGAGCAGCTGGACGGTCCACTCGACGTCGCTGAGGCCGCCGCGCCCGAGCTTGGCGTGGAGGGTCGGGTCGGCGCCGCGCGGCAGCCGCTCGGACTCCATCCGGGCCTTGAGCCGGCGGATCTCGCGGACCGCGTCCTCCCCGAGCCCCTCGACCGGATAGCGCAGCGGGTCGACGAGCTCGATGAACCGGTCGCCCAGCTCCCGGTCCCCCGCGAGGGGTTCGGCGCGCAGCAGCGCCTGGCTCTCCCAGACGAGCGACCAGCGGCGGTAGTAGGCCTCGTACGACTTCAGGGTGCGCACCAGCGGGCCGCTCTTGCCCTCCGGGCGCAGATCCGCGTCGATCAGCAACGGCGGGTCGGCGGTGGGGAGCTGGAGCAGCCGCCGCATCTCGGCGACCACCCGGTTCGCGGCCCGGGCCGCCTCCTGCTCGTCGACGCCCTCGCGCGGCTCGTGCACGAACAGCACGTCGGCGTCGGAGCCGTACCCCAGCTCGTGGCCGCCGAAGCGGCCCATGCCGATGACCGCGAACCGGGTCGGCAGCTCCTCGCCCCACTCGGCGCGCACGGCGGCCCGCAGGGCGCCGGCGATCGTGGCCGAGTTGAGGTCGGTGACGGCCTCCCCCACCCGGTCGACGAGCGCGCCCGGGTCGGGCTCACGGGGGCTGTCCTCGGTGCCGTACGAGCCGATGAGATCGGCCGCGGCGGTACGGAACAGCTCCCTGCGGCGGACCCCGCGGGCCGCCGCGACCGCCTGCTCGGCGTCGTCCGCGCGGCCCACCGCCGCCAGGACCTCCTGCTCCAGATGGTCCCGGCCGCGCGGCTTCAGACCCTCCGGGTCGCCGAGGATCGCGACCGCCTCGGGGGCGCGGAGCAGCAGGTCGGGGGCGAGGCGCCCGGCGGAGAGGACCCGGGCGAGGTTCTCCGCGGCGGCGCCCTCGTCGCGGAGCAGCCGCAGGTACCAGGGGGTCTTGCCGAGGGCGTCGGAGACCTTGCGGAAGCCGAGGAGTCCGGCGTCCGGGTCGGCCGAGTCGGCGAACCAGCCGAGCAGCACCGGGAGCAGCGTCCGCTGGATGGCGGCCTTCCGGGTCACCCCGGAGGCCAGGGCCTCCAGGTGGCGCAGGGCGGCGGCGGGGTCGGCGTACCCGAGGGCTTCGAGCCGCTGCCCGGCCGCCTTCGGGCTGAGCCGGATCTCGCCGGGGGCGAGCTGGGCGACCGCGTCGAGCAGCGGCCGGTAGAAGAGCTTCTCGTGCAGCCGCCGGACGACGGCCGCGTGCCGCTTCCACTCCTTGTTGAGCTCGGCGACCGGATCGGTGCGCAGCCCGAGGGAGCGGCCGAGGCGGCGCAGGTCGGCCTCGTCCTCGGGGACGAGGTGGGTGCGGCGCAGCCGGTACAGCTGGATGCGGTGCTCCATCGCCCGCAGGAAGCGGTAGGCCTCGTCGAGCTGGGAGGCGTCGGCGCGGCCGACGTAGCCGCCGGCCGCGAGGGCGGCGAGCGCGTCGAGGGTGGTCCCGCTGTGCAGCGTGGCGTCGCTGCGGCCGTGCACCAGCTGGAGGAGCTGGACGGCGAACTCGACGTCCCTGAGGCCGCCGGGGCCGAGCTTGAGCTCGCGCTCGACCTGGGCGACCGGGATGTTGTCGACGACGCGGCGGCGCATCTTCTGCACGTCGGGGACGAAGTTCTCGCGCTCGGCGGCCTGCCAGACGAGCGGGGAGACGGCGTCGATGTACTGGCCGCCCAGCTCGGGGTCGCCGGCCACCGCGCGCGCCTTGAGCAGCGCCTGGAACTCCCAGGTCTTCGCCCACCGCTGGTAGTAGGCGAGATGGGAGGAGAGCGTGCGGACGAGGGGGCCGTTGCGGCCCTCGGGGCGCAGATTGGCGTCGACCGGCCAGATGGTGCCCTCGACGGTGGTCTCCGAGCAGATCCGCATCAGGTGGGAGGCGAGGCGGGTCGCGGCCTGGATGGCCTTGCCCTCGTCGGCGCCGTCCGCGGGCTCCCCCACGAAGATCACGTCCACGTCGGAGACGTAGTTCAGCTCGTGGCCCCCGCACTTGCCCATCGCGATCACCGCGAGCCTGCACATCGCGGCGTCGGCGGGCGCGGCCGTACGGGCGATGGCGAGCGCGGCGCGCAGGGTCGCCGTCGCCAGGTCGGCGAGCTCGGCGGCGGTCTGGGCGAGGTCGGCGGTGCCGCACACGTCACGGGCCGCTATGGCGAGGAGGCAGCGGCGGTAGGCGACCCGCAGCGACACCGGGTCGACGGCCTCGGCGAGGCCGTGCTCGAACTCGGCGACCCCGGGGTGCAGGTCGACCGCCTCGTACGTGACGAGGGACTCCCAGTCGCGGGGGTGCCGGGCCAGGTGGTCGGCGAGCGCCTCGGACGCGCCGAGCACCCCGAGCAGCCGGTCCCGGAACGGCTTGGCGGAGAG
The DNA here is from genome assembly GCF_014648895.1 of Streptomyces tanashiensis. Lineage (GTDB taxonomy): Bacteria > Actinomycetota > Actinomycetes > Streptomycetales > Streptomycetaceae > Streptomyces > Streptomyces tanashiensis. The sequence continues at coordinate 612,604 of NZ_BMRZ01000003.1, read as the reverse complement.
CAGCGTGGTGGTGAGGGTCTGCCGCTCGGTCTCGGGCTGCGCCTCCACGAGACGGACCAGGCCGCGCAGGGCGAGGTCGGGGTCGGCGGTGGCGCCGAGGGAGTCGAGGAGGACGGAGTCGCCGCGCAGCGCCGACAGCTCGGGCACGTCGAGGAGTCTCTCGGCCTCCGAGGGATCGGTGAACCCGTGCCGCAGCAGACGTGAGAACGTGCTGCTCCTGCGTCCCGGCACCGTCATTCCGCCGCTCCCTCCGAGCAGGTCCAAGCCCAGGGACGAACCCGGGAGATCGAGCCTATCCGCAGCGCGAGGCGCGGGCGCTCAGGCCTGCGGATCGCAGCGGATCACACGTGATGTCCCGCACATTGGTCGCTTTTCGGGCCCGATGAACCGTATTCCTTGAAAGTTCGTCTTGCCTCCCGCGGGACGGTCCCGCCCGTCCGACCTCATGGGAAAGCACGCCACCGCACATGCCCGTCCTCCGCCGCCCCGCCCCCCCGACCCGCCGCAGGACCGCCGCGACGGTGGTGACGGCCGCCCTGGTGGGCGGCGCCTTCGTCGGCCTCCTCTCGGTGACCGGGACGCCGCGCACGCCGTCGGCGCACGCGGCGGAGGGCACGGGGTCCCCGGCGAAGGCCCCGGCGACGCACGCGCCGGCGAAGGCCCTGCCGGCCGAGGCGCACGGGAAGCCCGGGAAGGACACCCGCGCCCCGGTCTCCGTGGTGCAGATCGTGGCCCACCCCGACGACGACCTGTTCTTCATGAACCCGGACGTCTCCCAGTCCCTGCGCTCCCGGAGCCCCCTCACCGCCGTCTACCTCACCGCCGGGGAGTCCGACGGCGTCAACGCGCGCCCCCACGACGCCGCCGCGGCCGCGCCCGACAAGGCGGGCTACGCCGAGGCCCGGCAGAACGGCATACGCGCGGCGTACGCCGAGATGGCGACGGGCAGCAGGACCAGTCCCTGGGACCGGGAGGCGATACCGACGGCCGGCGGCGGGTGGGCCGAGCTGGACACCCTGCGCGCCCGGCCGCAGATCAAGCTGGTCTGGCTGCAGATACGGGAGGCCGGCGCCACCAACGGCGACCGGCCGCACAGCCTCAACGGACTCTGGAACGGCCGGATCACCGCGCTGGAGTCGCAGCGCTCCGCGGGCACCCCGGTCGCCGCCGACTTCACCTACACGAAGGAGCAGGTCGTCGCCACGGTGACCGGGCTCCTGGAGCGCTTCCGGCCGACCTTCGTCCGCATGCAGGACCCGAGCCCCGGCACGTACCCGGAGACCGGGAAGTTCCGGGACCACCAGGACCACCTGTTCGGGGCCCGGTTCGCACAGGCCGCGCTCGCCCGGTACGCGGAGCTGCCCGGCCACCCGCACGTCGGCGTGCAGAACTACCTCGGCTACCCGACCAGCGTCCTGCCGCACACCCTCGACCCCGCGACGGCCGACGCGAAGCTGAAGACCCTGAAGACGTACGCCTGGCTGGACGGTGTCCAGGACTGCGGGACCGGCGCGGGCTGCGGCGACCTGAAGGTGGCCGCACGGCCCGCCGGGCGGGGCTGGACGCAGACGGTCCGGTACGCCCGCGGCACCTCGACCTCCTGGGTCCAGCGCGGCCCGGACGGCGGACTGCACGCCTTCTCCGTCCTCGACGGACACCTCGCGGCCTGGCGGAAGCCGGCCGACGCCGTGGCCTGGCGGGGCCCGGAGCTGCTGCCCGGCGGCGGCCTCGACAGCGGCGTCACCTCGGTGACCCTGCCCGACGGCCGCATCGCCGTCTTCGGCACCCGGACGACGCTCGGCGGCGACGCGGCCGCCTACCGCCGCGAGGTCGTCACCACCGTCCAGTCCGTCCCGGGCGGCGCCTTCGGCCCCTGGCTCCCGCTCGGCACCCCCGAGCGGAACGACGCCGACGGGACCTCGGACATCAGCGCGCCCGCCGTCACCGTGGCCGCCGACGGCCGGGTCACGGTGGTCCTCCGCGACAGCCGCCACCGGCTGACGGCCCGCGAGCAGCGGACCGACGGCACCTGGGGCCCGTGGCGGTCCCTGGGCGGCACGGACGTCTACGGCGACCCGGTGGCGGCGACGGACGCGGACGGACGCGGGTACGTCTTCGCCAGCACCCCGGACACCGTCCTCGCCTGGGCCGAGCCGAACCCCGGCGGACCGCTGACCGGTCCCGCGCCGACCGGGCTGCCGCCGACGACCCTCGCGCTGAGCGCGGGCGCGGCGCCGGACGGCGACGGCGTACGGCTCTGGTTCCGCAAGCCGGCCTCCGGCGACCTGCGGAGCGCCGACTTCTCCGGTACGGGCCCGGTCTCCCCGGTCACGGAGCTGTCCGGCACCGGCGTCGCGGGCTTCGGCCCGGTGAGCGGCGGCGACGGCCTGCTCGCGGTCCGGTCCCGCACCGGCTTCCTGGCGACGGCACCGCACGGCCGGGCCGGGGCGCGCCCGGTGTGGACGCTGGAGAAGTTCCTGTTCTCCGGCGCGCCGGACGCCGGTACGGACGGGGTGGCGGCGATCGGCCTGGACGGCCGGCTGCACTGGACTCCCGCGGGGCCCTGACCCCGGACCCGGCGGTTCCGGGTGCATGAGGCGGGCTCGTACGGGACCGTGGTCCCCATGAACCTGACGCTGGAAGTCGTCCCCGTCCCCGTCACCGACATGGACCGGGCGAAGGAGTTCTACGGCACGAAGTGCGGCTTCACCATCGACCTGGACGACGAGGTGGCGCCCGGCATGCGCATCATCCAGGCGACGCCGCCCGGCTCGCGATGCTCGATCGCGATGCTGAGCGGCATGCCGCCGATGCCCGGTACCAAGGAGATGAGCCCGGGCAGCCTGCACGGCCTCCAGCTCTGCGTCACGGACATCGAGGCGGCGCGGGCGGAGCTCGCCGGCCGGGGCGTCGGGGTGTCACCGGTGATGCACGTCGGGGCGACGGGCTGGGAGGACGGCAAGGGCGACACCTGGAACTCGTTCATGACCTTCGAGGACCCGGACGGCAACGGCTGGGTGGTGCAGGAGGCCCCGTCGGAGCTGTCGGAGCGCTGAGCCGGGCCACGGCCCGGGCCGTCCAGTGCCCGGCGGCGCCGGGGCAGGCCGCGAGGTAGGCGGCGACGTCGGCGTGCGGCCAGGCCCCCGTCCGGCCGAGACCGGCCGCCAGGTGCCGCAGGTAGGCGGCGGAGGGCGCCCGCAGTCCGTCGTCGCCGGGCATCGGCCAGGGGGCGGTGAACGTCACCACCGGGAGCCCGTCGAGGAACCCGGGGCGGACGAGGGTCTCGTACCGGCCGTCCCCGAGCACGCGGCGCCCGGTGGCGAGGACCTCGGTCAGATCGAGGTCGGAGCCCGGCGCGCGGTACATCTCCTGGGCGGCGATGTCCGAGAACTGCCCGGCCGTCAGCAGGTGCGCGACGCCCCACGCGGTGCCGTCCGCGGCCGGGTCGTAGAAGGCGAGGCCGCCGCCCCACACGGTCGACTCGGCCGCGAAGTACACCCGTCCGGGCAGCACGACCGGCACGGACCGCTCGGGCGGGCGCGGGTCCCGGCACCCGGGGAACTCCCGGGCGCCCCCGGGCGGACGGCCGCCGTCGAGGTAGTACCGCAGGCGCTCGACGTGCGTGTTGGAGCCGTAGGCGGCGTACCAGACACGGGGCTCGGATTCCTGCATGAGGCCCGACGCTAGCGCGGCCGGAGCCGTACGGGCGCGAGAGACCCGGGGAGAAGCCCGAGCCGTACGGACGCTGGAAACCCAGGGAGAACGCGACCCGAGCCGTACGGACGCTAGAAACCCAGGTAGAAGTGGCGGAGCTGGTCGTCCTCCGCGACGCACCGCATCCCGGCGGCCTCCATCACCCGGTGCGAGGCCGGGTTGTCCAGGTCCGCGTCGCCCTTCACCCCGGCGGCGCCGGCCACCCGGGCCGTCTCCAGCAGCGCCCGCAGCGCCTCGGAGGCGTACCCCTTGCCCCGGACCGCGGGCACGAGGCCGTAGCCGACGGTCGCGACGCCGATCTCGTCCGGCGGCCCGTGGAACCCGATGCCGCCGACGGCGACCCCGTCGAGCCGTATCTCGTAGAGCCGGAACGCCCCCGGGTCCCCCCGCTCGGCGAGCCCCCGCAGGAACCCGGTGTTCGCCCGGACGTCCCCGTCCCCGGGGTATCCCTCCCCCCAGAGGTCCTCCGGCCCGGATTCCCGGGCGACGATGCGCTCGGCCTCTTCCCTGCTCAACGGATGCAACACGAGCCGCGCGGTGGCGACGGAATCGATCTTCACCGGGGCAGTCTGGGGTGCCTCCCTCACCAGGGGCAACGGGTTTAGCCCCGGGCCGCCCAGCGCCGCAGCCTCGCCGCGTTGTGCCGCTTGCGCGACCGCGCCCCGCCGGTCTCCCCCGAGACCGTCGCGAAGGCGGTGACCGGCGTCCACCGCCGCCGCCCCCCGGCCGAGGTCCAGCGGACGGCAGGAAGACCCGTGACGCCGGTGACGGCCGCCCGCGGTATCACCCGCGTCCACACGTAGCCGCGCACCACGAGCCGCTCGGCCTCGCACCGGACCCCCGCGCGATACCCCCGCACGGCGAGGACCCCGCACACCAGGACGGCGGCCACCGCCGCCGCCCGCTCCCCGGGGGTCCCGGCCTCCGCCGCGTACACCAGAAGGCCGAGACCGGGCGCGAGACCGGGCACCGTGTTGGCCACCCGGTTGGCGCGCGTGGGCGCGAGTTCCGTGCCGCCGGGGCGCCGGGCGCGTCGGGGAGCGTCCACGTCCCTTACAGCACCGGCAGGTTCTTGCGGAGCTCGAAGGCGGTGACCTCGGAGCGGTACTCCTCCCACTCCTGCTTCTTGTTGCGGAGGAAGAAGTCGAAGACGTGCTCGCCGAGCGTCTCCGCGACCAGTTCGCTCTTCTCCATCAGGGCGATCGCCTCGCCCAGGTTCTGCGGGAGCGGCTCGATGCCCATCGCGCGGCGCTCCGAGTCGGAGAGGGCCCAGACGTCGTCGTCGGCGCCGGCCGGGAGTTCGTACCCCTCCTCGATGCCCTTGAGGCCCGCGGCGAGGAGGACCGCGTACGTCAGGTACGGGTTGGCGCCGGAGTCGATGGAGCGGACCTCGACGCGGGACGAGCCCGTCTTGCCCGGCTTGTACATGGGGACGCGGATGAGGGCGGAGCGGTTGTTGTGGCCCCAGCAGATGTACGAGGGGGCCTCGCCGCCCGAGCCGGCCGTGCGGGAGGAGCCGCCCCAGATGCGCTTGTAGGAGTTGACCCACTGGTTGGTGACGGCGGAGGTCTCGCCCGCGTGCCGCAGGAGGCCGGCGATGAAGGAGCGGCCCACCTTCGACAGCTGGTACTCGGCGCCCGACTCGTAGAAGGCGTTCCGGTCGCCCTCGAAGAGGGACAGGTGGGTGTGCATGCCGGAGCCCGGGTAGTCCGAGAACGGCTTGGGCATGAACGTCGCCTGGACGCCCTGCTCCAGGGCCACCTGCTTCATGACCAGGCGGAAGGTCATGATGTTGTCCGCCGTGGACAGGGCGTCGGCGTAGCGGAGGTCGATCTCCTGCTGGCCGGGCGCGCCCTCGTGGTGGGAGAACTCCACCGAGATGCCCATCGATTCGAGCATGGTGATGGCCTGGCGGCGGAAGTCCATGCCGACGTTCTGCGGGGTGTGGTCGAAGTAGCCCGAGTTGTCGGCCGGGGTGGGCCGGGTGCCGTCGAGCGGCTTGTCCTTCAGGAGGAAGAACTCGATCTCGGGGTGGGTGTAGAAGGTGAAGCCGAGGTCGGAGGTCTTGGCCAGGGCCCGCTTGAGGACGTAGCGCGGGTCCGCGAAGGACGGCGAGCCGTCCGGCATGAGGATGTCGCAGAACATCCGGGCCGTGCCCGGGGCCTCGGCGCGCCACGGCAGGATCTGGAAGGTGCCCGGGTCCGGCTTGGCGATCATGTCCGATTCGTATACGCGGGCGAAGCCCTCGATCGCGGAGCCGTCGAAGCCGATGCCCTCGTCGAAGGCCTGCTCGAGCTCGGCGGGCGCCACCGCCACCGACTTCAGGAAGCCGAGCACGTCGGTGAACCACAGACGTACGAAGCGGATGTCGCGCTCCTCGAGCGTACGGAGCACAAATTCCTGCTGCTTGTCCATTTCCACACCCATCCTCGCTGGTCAGGCCGCCTGCTCCCACCGCCTCCGGTACATCGGGGGGCACCTGAGCATCCCACCACATGGTTTCGCGCACGTTGCACACCCATACTGCCTGCTCGGGTGTGACTCAGGTAACGGGGAAACGGCCGGATCCGGGTGCCGGGAGGGGCTCTGTCCGCCCGTCCGACGCCCGTTCGCCGGTACCGAGTGGTACCCCGTTCGGCCCACAGGGGCCTTTCGCCCACTACGATCTGCGCCCATGGGGGCCCCACGGCTCGTACGCCTGTCCCGACACGCGCGTCCCATGGCACTGGCGAGTGCCGTGGCGACGCTCCTCGCCGCGCTCTTCCTCTGTCTGGGGACGGGGCCGGACGGGGAACGGGCCCATCACGAGGAGGGTCCGCGGGCCACGGGCGTCGCCGGCGGGACGGCCGGCGTCACCGCCGAGGCCGCGGCCGTCACCGGCGAGTACGTCTGCCCGTACGACCGCGGCGGCTGTTCCCTCTTCCCCTCGCTCTCCCCCGCGGTGCTCAGCGCGCCCCCGCTCGACCCCCCGCTCCACGCGGCGGGCGGGGCGCCGCGCCTCGCCCCGCCCTCCGGTGACGGGCCGGCGCGCCGCTCGGACGCCCGGCCGCGCGCGCCGGACCTGCACGTCCTTCAAGTTCTCCGGACGTGACGGCGACGGGCGCCCCGCCCCCGAGGCGGGCCCCGCCCCCGCACGTCCACCCCCGAACTCCACCCCACTCCTGAAGAAGGACGACATCACCATGGCCGCCAACCGCTCCGCCACCGCCGACCGCCGCGCCCGAATAGAGGAGATGCGCCGCGCCGAGCAGGCCCGTGAGCGCCGCAACCGCCTGATCACCATCGGCGTCTCGTCCGTCGTCGTGCTGGGCCTCGTCGGCTTCGGCACCTTCGTGCTGATGAAGAAGTCCGACGAGCAGGACAAGAAGGACGCCGCCGCCAAGGCCCCCATCGCGGCCGAGAAGTCCTGGGACGCGAAGAAGCTCGGCCGCAACCACGTCGAGACGGCCGTGAAGTACGACATGAAGCCGCCGGTCGGCGGTGACCACAACCCGGTCTGGATGAACTGCGACGGCGTGGTCTACGACAAGAAGATCGCCGACGTGAACGCCGTGCACTCGCTGGAGCACGGGGCCGTCTGGGTGACGTACAACAAGAAGGCCTCGCAGGCCGATGTGAAGAAGCTGGCCGACAAGGTCGGCAAGACCAAGTACTCGCTGATGAGCCCGGTGGACGACCAGACCGGGGCGATCATGCTGTCCGCCTGGGGCAAGCAGGTGACCGTTGACGGCGCGGACGACCCGCGCGTCGACGCCTTCTTCACGAAGTACGTGCAGGGCCCGCAGACCCCGGAGCCGGGCGCGGCCTGCACGGGCGGGATCGGCGCGGACGGTCAGGGCGGTACGGGGATGGGCCAGTGAGGCTCAACCGTACGCAGGGGGCGGCGGTCACCGCCGTCGCCCTCGCGCTGCTGTTCGCCGGGGGCGCGGTCACCGTCGCCTCCGCCGACCGTGACGAGGCCCCGGCCACCCCGGTCTCCTCGTCCGCGGACGCCGGCTTCGCCCGGGACATGTCGGTCCACCACCAGCAGGCCGTCGAGATGTCGTTCATCGTCCGGGACCGGACGAAGGACGAGGAGGTCCGGCGGCTCGCGTACGACATCGCCAACACGCAGGCCAACCAGCGGGGCATGATGCTCGGCTGGCTCGACCTGTGGGGGCTGCCGAAGAACGAGTCCGGTGTCGAGCCGATGACCTGGATGGGCATGGGCGTCTCGGCCGACGCGGACGCGCTGGACGGGGCCCTGATGCCGGGCATGGCGACCGACGCGCAGCTGGACGAGCTGCGCAGGGCCAGTGGCCGGAAGGCCGAGGTCCTCTACCTGAAGCTCATGACCGAGCACCACAGGGGCGGGGTCCACATGGCCGAGGGCTGTGTCCAGAAGTGCGGCGTGGACATCGAGCGGAACCTCGCGCAGGGCATGGTCGACGCGCAGACGTCCGAGATGGCGCTGATGGCGGACATGCTGCGGAAGCGCGGGGCCTGACCCCGCCGGACGAGGCCCACGGCCCCCGTGACCCGCTGCGGTCGCGGGGGCCGAGCCGTCCGCCGACAATGGGTGGGCTCGGGGAGTTCGTACGACGACGTTCGACGAAAGGTACGCACCCCATGACCACGGCGAAGGACATCATGCATCCCGGGGCCCAGTGGATCCCGGCACACGAGACGCTCGACCGCGCCGCTCAGCTGATGCGCAACCTGAACGTGGGCGCGCTGCCCATCGCCGACGAGAACGAACGGCTCTGCGGCATCCTCACGGACCGCGACATCGTGGTCGGCTGTGTGGCCATGGGCCACGACCCGGCGAAGGTCACCTGCGGGGAGATGGCGAAGGGCACTCCGCGCTGGGTCGAGTCGGGCGCGGACGTGGGCGCCGTCCTCGAGGAGATGCAGAGCCACCAGATCCGGCGGCTCCCCGTCATCGAGGGCAAGAAGCTGGTGGGCATGATCAGCGAGGCAGATCTGGCCCAGCACCTGTCGGACGAGCAGATCAAGGCGTTCTGCGCGAGCGTCTACGCCGCCGGCTGACCGTCACGCGGGACCTGCCCCCGCTTCCAGGACCGCCCGGGCCACCGCGTCCGGGCGGTCGAGCATGACCAGGTGCCCCGAGGCCGCGGCCGTCTCGTAGCGGGCGCCGAGCCGCCGGGCCAGCGCCCGCTGGCGCCGTTCCCAGCGGGCGGAGCCGTCGGGGGCGGCGAGGACGGTGACGGGGAGGTCCGGCGGGAGGGGGTGCCGCTCGCGCAGGGCGAGGAGTTCGGCGGCGACGGCTCCGTACCGGGCGTTCTCCAGGAGGGTGCCGCGCAGGACGCGCGAGGTGCCGTAGACGCGGCGGACCAGGCCGGCGGGCGCCGGGTCCCGGCGGACGGCGAGCCTGCGGAACGCGGGGCCGAGGGCGGCGGGGATCCCCGCGGCGCACAGGACGGCGGCGAGGGCCCGGGCCCCCGTGGTCCCGGCGGTCGTGCGGGGCGGGCGGGGGTGCTCCTCCACGGAGGAGTCGACGAGGACGAGGGCGGCGGTCCGGCCGGGGTGGAGCCGGGCGAAGGCCTCCGCGTGGAACCCGGCGATCGAGTGCCCGACGACGGTGACGGGCTCGCGGTGTCCGAGCGCGTCGAGGACGGCCGCGATCCGGCCGGCCTCGCCCGCCGCCGTCGGCGGCCCGGCGGCCGGGGCGGACAGGCCGTGGCCGGGGCGGTCGAAGCGGACGACCGTGCGGTGCGGGGCGAGGTACGGGACGACCGGGTCCCAGTCGAACCAGCTCAGGCCGAGGCCGGCGCTCAGGACGCAGACGGGACCGGTGCCGTCGACGGTCACGTGGTGGGCCACTCCCCCGATCCGTACGAAGGCCGTCACCGTTCCTCCCGGAGGAGGGAGAGGGCCAGGACGGCGAGCCACACGGCCACCAGGAGGACCTGGAGCCGCTGGCCCGCGCCGAGGGACCAGATGCCCTTCCCGGCCTCGAAGGCGGCGACGGCGGCGAGGGTCCATGCGGTGGCGGCGAGCTCCAGGACGACGAGGACCGGGCCGGTACGGGCCAGGGGCGGCCACTGTCCGTACCGGCGGGCGGCCGCGGTCAGGGCGACGAGGGCGACGAGCGCGCCGGCCGTCGCGAGGCTGGAGCTGACGGCGTGGGCCGTATGGGTGGCGGGGACGAGGCCGGCGGTCTCGCGGGCCGCGCACTCGGGGTCGGCGGTCGGCGCGCAGCTCAGCGGCAGCCGCGAGTCGACGGCGGTGGCGGCTCCGAAGACGGCGAGGGCGATCCAGCCGGTGAGGAGCGGGGGGCGGCGGTCCCGGGTGCCCGCGAGGACCGTCAGGGCGCCCGCGAGGACCAGGAGGCCGGCCGTGAGGTCCGTGGCGCGGAAGAGGCCGCCGAGGGGCTGGTCGGCGGCGGCCAGTTCGGAGACGTACGTCCGGACGGGGTCGAGCCCGGTCCGGACGAGGACTTCGAGGACCCAGGCGGTGTACGCGAGCGCGCCGAGGGCCAGCAGGACGGCGGCCGTACGCGTGACACTCCTGGACATACCGGCTCGAACGTCAGGGCGCGGCCGAAGGTTCCCGGCGGGCACCCGCGTCCGCCGCAACCCTCCACGGCCGTGCCGGCTCTGCCGGTCCGTCAGTGGTCGCCATGGGGCCGTGATCGGCGGGCGGGGCCGCCTCGCAGGCCGGCGGCACGGGGGGCGTCTCCCTCGCCGTGCGACATGGCGCGGCGGATCCCAGGACATAGCGTCGGTCTGACGATTACACTGGGCGGGTGCCTCAACTACGCCTCGCCCTGAATCAGATCGACTCGACCGTCGGAGACATCGCCGGGAACGCCGAGGCGATCGTGCACTGGACCCGGCACGCCGCCGGGCAGGGCGCGCATCTCGTCGCGTTCCCCGAGATGGCGCTGACCGGATATCCCGTCGAGGACCTCGCGCTGCGCTCCTCCTTCGTGGAGGCGTCCCGGACGGCCCTGCGCGGGCTCGCCCGGCGTCTCGCGGACGAGGGGTTCGGGGAGCTGCCGGTCGTCGTCGGCTACCTCGACCGCTCCGAGCGGGCCGTGCCGAGGCTCGGCCGCCCCGCCGGGTCCCCGGAGAACGCGGCTGCCGTGCTGTACCGCGGCGAGGTGGTGCTGCGCTTCGCCAAGCACCACCTGCCGAACTACGGCGTCTTCGACGAGTACCGCTACTTCGTGCAGGGCGACACCCTGCCGGTGGTCCGCGTCCACGGCGTCGACGTGGCCCTGGCGATCTGCGAGGACCTCTGGCAGGACGGCGGCCGGGTTCCCGCGGCGCGCAGTGCCCGTGCGGGGCTGCTGCTGTCGGTCAACGCCTCGCCGTACGAGCGGAACAAGGACGACACCCGGCTCGAACTGGTCCGCAAGCGGGCGCAGGAGGCCGGGTGCGTCACCGCGTACCTGGCGATGACGGGCGGTCAGGACGAGCTGGTCTTCGACGGCGACTCGATCGTCGTGGACGCGGCCGGCGAAGTGATCGCGCGCGCCCCGCAGTTCGTGGAGGGCAGCGTGATCCTGGATCTGGAGCTGCCGGCGGCCGAGGCGGACGCGCCCGAGGGCCTGGTCGACGACGGGCTGCGGATCGACCGGGTGGTGCTGTCGGAGGAGCCGCTGCCCGCGTACGAGCCGGAGCTGACGGGCGGTTACGCGCACCGGCTCGACGACGACGAGGAGGTGTACTCGGCGCTGGTGATCGGGCTGCGGGCGTACGTCGCGAAGAACGGTTTCCGCTCGGTCCTGATCGGCCTGTCCGGCGGCATCGACTCGGCGCTCGTCGCGTCGATCGCCTGCGACGCGCTCGGCGCGGACCACGTGTACGGCGTGTCGATGCCCTCGAAGTACTCCTCCGACCACTCGCGCGGCGACGCGTCCGAGCTGGCCCGCCGGACGGGGCTGCACTTCCGCACCGTGTCGATCGAGCCGATGTTCGACGCGTACATGGGCGCGCTCGGGCTCACCGGTCTCGCCGAGGAGAACCTCCAGTCGCGGCTGCGCGGCACGACGCTGATGGCGCTCTCCAACCAGGAGGGGCACCTCGTCCTCGCGCCCGGCAACAAGTCGGAGCTGGCGGTGGGCTACTCGACGCTGTACGGCGACTCCGTCGGCGCGTTCGGGCCCATCAAGGACGTCTACAAGTCGGACGTCTTCCGGCTCGCCCGCTGGCGGAACCGGGCGGCCGAGGAGCGCGGCCAGACCCCGCCGATCCCGGAGAGCTCGATCACCAAGCCGCCCAGCGCCGAGCTGCGCCCCGGCCAGGTCGACACGGACTCGCTGCCGGACTACGACGTGCTGGACGCGGTCCTCGCGCTGTACGTGGACCGGGACCGGGGCCGGGACGCCATCGTGGCGGCCGGGTTCGACGAGGAGCTGGTGACGCGGACGCTGCGGATGGTGGACACGGCGGAGTACAAGCGGCGCCAGTACCCGCCGGGCACCAAGATCTCGGCGAAGGGCTTCGGCAAGGACCGGCGGCTGCCGATCACGAACCGCTGGCGGGAGTCGACGTCCGGCTGACCTCCGGTTCCTCCGCCGTGAGGGGGCTTCCCGCGACGACGCGGGAGGCCCCCTCGCCCGTGCCCCGGTCGAGCAGGCCCGCCACCGCCGCGATCACCAGGCCGGCGACCGTGAGGCCCGCGCCGACGAGGGTCGGGGAGGTCCAGCCCCAGCCGGCGGCGACGGCGGCCCCGCCGGCCCAGGCGCCGCCCGCGTTGGCGAGGTTGAAGGCGGAGTGGTTGGAGGCGGAGGCGAGCGTCGGGGCGTCCTTGGCCTTGTTCATGACCAGCATCTGGAGCGGGGTGGTCGTCATGAAGCCGACCGCGCCGAGCACGACGACCGTGACGAGCGCCAGCCAGGGCACGTGGACGGTGAAGCGGAAGGCGACCAGGGCGAGGACGAGGGCCGCGAGCGAGCCGTACAGCGTGGGGCGGAGCGCCCGGTCGGTCAGCGGTCCCGCGGCGAGCGCACCGCCGGTCATGCCGAGGCCGAAGAGGGCCAGGACGATCGTGACGGTGGAGTCGCCGAAGCCCATCACCTCGGTCGTCATCGAGGCGAGGTACGAGTAGACCGCGAAGACGCCCGCGAAGCCGAAGACGGCCGTGAGCAGGCCGAGCAGCACCTGGGGCCTGCCGAGGGCGCGCACCTCGCGTCCGAGGCCCTGCCGCTCGTCCACGGGCACGTACGGGACGAGGCGGGCGAGCGCGGCCATGGCGAGCAGGCCGATCGCGGAGACCACGAGGAAGGTGGCCCGCCAGCCGAGGTGCTGGCCGAGCAGGGTCGCGGCCGGTACGCCGAGGATGTTCGCGACGGTGAGGCCGAGGAACATCGTGGCGACCGCCCGCGCCTGCCGGTCCTCGCGCACGAGCCGGGCGGCGACGACCGCGCCGAGGCCGAAGAACGCGCCGTGCGGGAGCCCGGCGAGGACCCGGCCCGCGACGAGCCAGCCGAAGCCGGGGGCGAGCGCGGAGGCGAGGTTGCCGACCGTGAAGAGCGCCATGAGCAGGAGCAGCATCCGCTTGCGCGGGACGCGGGAGCCGAGGGCCGTGAGCAGCGGGGCGCCGACGACGACCCCGATCGCGTACGCCGAGACGAGGTGTCCGGCGGTGGGGACGGAGGTGCCGAGGTCGTCGGCGACCTGCGGGAGCAGGCCCATCATCACGAATTCGGTGGTGCCGATGCCGAAGGCGGAGACGGCGAGCGCGAGCAGCGCCAGGGGCATGGGGAGAGCCTTTCCGGAAGTTAGTTCTTCGACGGAACAAAGCGTCTCAGGTGTTTTCTTCCGGAGGGTGAAGAAGAGGTTTCAGAGCTTCACGCGGGCGGCGATCGGCAGGTGGTCGCTCTTCGTCTCCGGCAGCGCCCAGGACGACATCGGCTCCACGCCCTTGACCATGATCTGGTCGATGCGGGCCATCGGGAACGAGGCCGGCCAGCTGAAGCCGAAGCCGTCGCCCGCCGCGCCCTGGGTGGAGCGCAGCTGCGAGGTGACGGCGTTGAGCGCGCGGTCGTTCATGGTGCCGTTGAGGTCGCCGAGGAGGACGATCCGCTCGTGCCGGTCGCCGGCGATGGCCTCGCCGAGCGCGTTGGCGCTGCTGTCGCGCTGGTTGGCGGTGAAGCCGGCGTTCAGCTTGACCCGGACGGAGGGCAGGTGGGCGACGTACACGGCCACCTCGCCCTTCGGGGTCACGACGGAGGCGCGCATGGCGCGGGTCCAGCCCATGTGGATGTCGACGGGCTGCGCGGCGCGCAGCGGCAGCTTGCTCCAGAGGCCGACCGTGCCCTGGACGGAGTGGTACGGGAAGGTCTCGGCGAGGCCCTTCTCGTAGACCGGGACCATGTCGCCCTTCAGCTCCTCCAGGGCGAGCACGTCGGCGCCGGAGGCCGCGAGCAGACGGGCCGTGCCCTCGGGGTCGGGGTTGTCGGCGTTCACGTTGTGGGTGGCGACGGTCAGGTCGCCGCCCGGGGCCGACTTGTCGGCGACGAGACCGCCGAAGAGGTTGAGCCACACCACGGCCGGCAGCAGCAGCGCGATCAGCGCGGTGGCGGAGCGGCGCACGAGGGCGAGGACGAGGAGGAGCGGCACGAAGAGGCCGAGCCAGGGAAGGAAGGTCTCGGTGAGGCTGCCCAGGTTGCCGATCCGGTTGGGGATGTCGGAGTGGAACACCATGAGCAGCGTGAGCGCCACGGCGGTCACGGCGAGCAGGATGCCCCGGCGCCAGATCCCGCGGTCGTGGCGGAGCGCGTCGAGCGCGGTCCGGAACCGGGACCGGGGGCGCCCGCTCCCCGCGTCGCCGTGGTCGGTCTCCGTCATGTCCACCCGTGCCATCGCACTGTCCTCACTGCCTTGCCGCCGTGCTGTCCCGCTCCGTGACCCGACGTCGACACTAGGCGATGACGGGTCCGTCGTACTCCCCCAGGGACGACACCGGCGCGTGGCGGGTTCCTGCAGGTGGCGCGGGTGGGAAGGCTGTGACAGAACGCGCACATTCGTACGGGTCGGGGTGGTGCCGGGCGGGTTCGGCCGGGGACGGTGCCCTGCGGTCCGGTCAGGAGCGGGGGCGCACGCCCTCCATGACGGCGTCGACGACCTGTTCGGCGAGGCCGGGCTCCAGGGTGGCGCCGGGCCGGATGACGGTACGGAGGAGCAGGGGGCCGGTGAAGAGGTCGGAGACGAACTCGGCGTCGAGGTCGTCGCGGATCTCCCCCAGCTCCATGCCGCGCCGCACCGTGTCGAGGCCGAGGCGGCGGCGCGGTTCGATGACGGTGTTCTGGTAGGCCTCCCACAGCTTGGGATAGGCCTGCATCTGCGAGAACACGTTGTGGAGCAGGGCGGACGACCGCTTGGCGAGGCCGCGCTGCCGCAGCATCTCCAGGAGCATGACGAGGTCGTCCCGGACCGAGGTGCCGGTGAGCACCGGGTCCTGGGGCTCCACGGAGCGGAGCAGCTCGACGAAGAGCTCCTCCTTGCCGGGCCAGCGGCGGTAGATCGTGGCTTTTCCGACCCCGGCGGTGCGGGCGATCCGCTCGATGGACAGCTCGGTGAGCGGGACGCCCTCCTCCAGGAGGCCGCCGACGGCGTCGAAGATCGCCTGCTCGACCGCCTCGGACCGCGGCCGGCCCCGCCGGGACGCCTCCGGCGCGGGTGCGTCGGCGTGGGGTTCGGGGAGGGACACGTGCGCGCTCCGTCTCTGGTTCGGGTACTGCCTGGTCGTCCCCCCGATTCTCGCGTACGGCACCGCGCCCCGCCGTTGTGGGCAATCGTTCCCCCAGGGCGATGGGGGTCCCCCCTGCTCGAGCGAAGCCGAGAGCTTGGGGGAGGGTGGGCACAACGGACGGCGCCCCTGCCGGCGCCCGAGGCTCCCGCGCCTGGACCCGCACCCCTGGTGCAGTGCACTGGTGGTGCGGGTCCAGGCACGGAACGCGGAGGCGCCGCTGGGGGCGCCGTCCCGTGTGCCCACCCGTCCCGCCCCAGCGGGACGATTGCCCACACGGGCCGGGGCGGCCCACGCGGAGGGGCGCGGGTCCGTCAGCGGGTCGGGGTCGAGGTGTGGGGCCGGCTCGGGGCCGCGTCCGCCGGCGCACCGGCATCCGGACCGGCGGCCCCCGCCGCCACCCGCCCCGGAAGGAACGCCGCCACCACCGCCGCCCCCGCCAGCGCGATCGCCGCCGAGGCGATCGCCGTGACGTGCATGGCGTCCAGGAAGGCGCTGTACGCGGGGGCCACCAGGCCCTTGCCCGCCGGGCCGAGCTTCTCGGCGACCGCGAGCGTGGCCTCGACGGACTCGCCCGCCGTGGCGCGCAGCGCGGCCGGGACCTGGCCCAGGTGCCCCTCGATCTCGCCCCGGTACGTGGAGGAGAGCACCGAGCCGAGGACGGCCACGCCCAGCGCGCCGCCGACCTGCCGGAAGGTGTTGTTGATCGCCGAGCCGGAGCCCGCCTTCTCGCGGGGCAGCGCCTGCATGATCGCGACCGTGACCGGCGGCATGATGTGCGCCATGCCCGCGCCCTGGAGGAAGAAGACGACCTCCAGGACCCAGACCGGGGTCGTGGCGTCGAAGAGGGCGAAGGCCGCGAGACCGAGGGCGACCAGCAGCATGCCGCCGGTGCAGACGGCGCGGGCGCCGAAGCGGTCGACGACGAGCCGGGCGCGGGGCGCGAAGACCATCTGCGCGACGGCGAGCGGCAGGATGAGCAGCCCGGACTCCAGCGCGCTGTAGCCGCGCACGCTCTGCAGGTAGAAGGCGGAGAAGAAGGTGACGCCCATGAGGGCGAAGAAGACGAGCGCGATCGCGGCGACGGCCGCCGAGAACGCGGGCTTCCTGAAGTACGACATGTCGATGGCCGGGTGGTCGCTGCGCCGCTCGTGGAGGACGAAGCCGACGAGGACCGCGAGGCCGCCGAGGACCGGGGCGAGGACGGTCACGTCGGTGAAGTCCGCCAGTTCGCCGCCGCGGATGATGCCGTACACGAGGAGGACGAGTCCGACGACGGAGAGCAGCACGCCGGGTATGTCGACGCGGCCGGGGTTCGGGTCGCGGGAGTCGGGCACGAGCCACAGCATCA
This sequence comes from Streptomyces tanashiensis, assembly GCF_014648895.1. Lineage (GTDB taxonomy): Bacteria > Actinomycetota > Actinomycetes > Streptomycetales > Streptomycetaceae > Streptomyces > Streptomyces tanashiensis. The sequence continues at coordinate 595,839 of NZ_BMRZ01000003.1, read as the reverse complement.
GGGCGAGGGCGAGGAGCACCACGGGCACGTTGACGAGGAAGATCGATCCCCACCAGAAGTGCTCCAGGAGGATGCCGCCGGTGATGGGGCCGATCGCGATGGCGAGGCCGACGCTGCCGGCCCAGATGCCGATGGCCTTGGGCTGCTCGTCGCGCTCGAAGACGTTCATGAGGACGGCGAGCGTCGCGGGCATCACGAACGCGGCGCCGAGGCCCATGACGGCCCGGTAGGCGATGAGCTCGCCCGGGGAGCCGGAGAGGGCGGCGAGGGCGGAGCCGATGCCGAAGACGGTGATGCCGAAGAGCAGCACCTTCTTGCGGCCGAGGCGGTCGCCGAGCAGGCCGGAGGTGAAGAGGAGTCCGGCGAAGACGAGCGTGTAGGAGTTGATCGACCACTCCAGCTCGCTCTGGGTGGCGCCGATGCCGGTGGGCGCGGGGGCGGCGATCGTCCTGACCGCGACGTTCAGGATCGAGTTGTCGAGGACGACGATCAGCAGGCTGAGCATGAGGACGCCGAGGACGGCCCAGCGACGCCGGTGGACGGCCTCGGGGACGCGGGGCCCGGCGGGCGGGGCGGGTGCGGTGGACGGCTGTGACATGAGCACCACCCTAGGGCTATTTCGATACGAGACCGTCTCGTATCGAAAAAACTGACGGAGGCTTTACGTTGCGGCGGTGTGAACAGCGCCACTCCGGCCCACTTCCCCGGCCGCCCGGCGAAGTGCCACCATGGACGTGGTCCGGGGACGCCACAGGGCGCCTCGAGATGACAAGAGGAGCCGTTCACCATGACGCTTCAGGCTGCCCAGAAACCGCCCGCCGACAGCAGCAAGGCGCTGTACGGGGGGAAGGGCACGCGCCGCATCACCGTCCACGACATCGCCGCCGCCAAGGTCCGCGGCGAGAAGTGGCCCATGCTCACCGCCTACGACGCGATGACCGCCTCCGTCTTCGACGAGGCCGGCATCCCGGTGATCCTCGTCGGCGACTCGATGGGCAACTGTCACCTCGGCTACGACACCACCGTGCCCGTCACGATGGACGAGATGACCCTGCTCTCCGCCGCCGTCGTCCGGGGCACCAGGCGCGCCCTCGTCGTCGGCGACCTGCCGTTCGGCTCGTACCAGGAAGGGCCCGTCCAGGCCCTGCGCAACGCCACCCGGCTCGTCAAGGACGCCGGCGTGAACGCGGTCAAGCTGGAGGGCGGTGAGCGCTCGCTGCCGCAGACCGAGCTGCTCGTCCAGGCCGGCATCCCCGTCATGTCCCACCTCGGACTCACCCCGCAGTCCGTCAACACCATGGGCTACCGCGTGCAGGGCCGCTCCGACGAGGCCGCCCACCGGCTGCTCAGCGACGCCAAGGCGGCGCAGGACGCGGGCGCCTTCGCCGTCGTCCTGGAGCTCGTACCGGCCGAACTGGCCGCCGAGGTCACCCGTTCGCTGCACATCCCGACCATCGGGATCGGCGCCGGCGCCGGCACCGACGCGCAGGTCCTCGTCTGGACCGACATGGCCGGCCTGACCGGCGGCAAGGTGCCGCGCTTCACCAAGCAGTACGCCAACCTCCGCGAGACGCTCGGCGACGCCGCCCGCGCCTTCGCCGAGGACGTCAGCGGCGGGGCGTTCCCCGCCGAGGAGCACACCTTCCACTAGGTCCGACAGGACCCGGGGCCCGCCGGGACCCGGGTCCGCCGGGACCTCAGGACCACTGCGGCACCTCCGACAGCCCGCCGACATCCCCCATCGGCGGGCTGTCGGTCGTCTGTCGGGGGATTGTCGGTGGCGCCCTGTTCCATGGTGGACATGACGCGATCACACACCAACGCCGTCGAGGTCCGGGGCCTCGTGAAGCACTTCGGCGAGACGAAGGCCCTCGACGGGGTCGACCTGGACGTCCGGGAGGGCACGGTCCTCGGGGTCCTCGGGCCCAACGGCGCCGGCAAGACCACCCTCGTCCGCTGCCTGTCCACCCTCCTCGTCCCGGACGCCGGGACCGCCACCGTCGCCGGGTACGACGTGGTGAGGCACCCCCGCCAGCTGCGCCGCACCATCGGCCTCACCGGCCAGTACGCCTCGGTCGACGAGAAGCTGTCCGGCTGGGAGAACCTCTACATGATCGGGCGGCTGCTCGACCTCTCCCGCGCCGACGCCCGCCGCCGCGCCGACGAGATGCTGGAGCGCTTCTCCCTCACCGACGCCGCCAAGCGCCCGGCGATGAACTACTCCGGCGGCATGCGGCGCCGCCTCGACCTCGCCGCCTCGATGATCGGACAGCCCGCCGTCCTCTACCTGGACGAGCCGACGACCGGCCTCGACCCCCGCACCCGCAACGAGGTGTGGGACGAGGTGCAGCGGATGGTCTCGGAGGGCGTGACCGTCCTGCTCACCACCCAGTACATGGAGGAGGCGGAGCAGCTCGCCAGCGAGCTGACCGTCATCGACCGGGGCAAGGTCATCGCCAAGGGCGGGGTCGACGAGCTCAAGGCCAAGGTCGGCGGCCGGACCCTGAAGGTCCGCCCCGTGGACCCGGGCCAGCTGCCCGCCATGGCCGCCGCGCTCCGCGAGACGGGCCTCGACGGGGTCGCCGGTTCGACCGTCGTGCCCGACGAGGGCGCGCTGTACGTGCCGATCCTCGCCGACGAGCAGCTGACGGCCGTCGTGGCCCTGCTCGGCGCCCGCGGCTTCGGCATCGCCCACATCGGCACCCATCTGCCCAGCCTGGACGAGGTGTTCCTCGCGATCACCGGCCAGAAGACCGCCGTATCCGACGCGATCACCGAGGAGGTCGCCGCGTGAGCACGACCACTGTCACCAAGTCCCCCGCCGACACCCGGGGTCCGGCCGCGGCGCGCCCCGCTCCCGCCGCCGAGGGCCGGATCGGCCTGCGGGCCAACCTCCGCCACATCGGCGCCCTGGCCCGGCGCAACGCCCTCCAGATCAAGCAGGACCCGGAGTCGATGTTCGACGCCGTCCTGATGCCGATCATCTTCATCCTGCTGTTCGTGTACGTCTTCGGCGGCGCCATCGCCGGCAAGGGCAACAACGACGCGTACGTGAACTACGTGACGCCCGGCCTGATGGCCATGATGGGCATGAACATCGCGATGGCCGTCGGAGTCGGCATCAACGACGACTTCAAGAAGGGGGTCATGGACCGGTTCCGGACGATGCCGATCGCCCGGTCCTCCGTCCTCATCGCGAAGATCTTCGTCGAGGTGGGCCGGATGCTGATCGCCACCGCGATCCTGCTCGGCATGGGCTTCCTGCTCGGCCTGACGATCCACACCTCGGTCCTCCACCTCTTCGCGGCCATCGGCCTGTCGATGGTCTTCGGGGCGTCCCTCATGTGGATCTTCATCCTGCTCGGCCTCACCATGAAGACGGCCCAGGCCGTCCAGGGCATGGCGATGCTGGTCCTGATGCCCCTCCAGTTCGGCTCCTCGATCTTCGCCCCGCCGACCTCGATGCCCGGCTGGCTGGAGACCTTCACCGACTACAACCCGCTGTCCAACCTCGCCGACGCCGCCCGCAACCTGATCAACGGCGGCCCGGTCGCCCACTCGGTGTGGATGACCCTCGGCTGGGCGGCACTGATCACCGTCGTGACGGCACCGCTCGCGGTCGCCAAGTTCCGCAAGAAGACCTGAGTCCCGACCGGGGGATCATGACTCGGCGCGCTCACTGATCGCGTCGGCGGCGCGACCGAGCAGGGCGGCGGCCTCTTCCATGGAGAGGCCGTCGCCCTCCGCGTATGCCGCCGCGAACTCCTCTTCGCCGAGCGCGGCACGGCACAGCTCCGTCGCCCGCGCCAGGTTCTCCCGCTCCAGCGACGGCGGCAGGTGCCCCTCGGGGACGAAGCCCTCGCGGGCCCCGAGCAGCACCGCCCCGACCCGCGCCACCGGGCCGCCCCGGCCGGCGAGCGCCCAGGCCGCGACGACCACGTGGACCGAGGGCATCTGCGGGGCCACCATCATCGACAGCGGCCCGAGGGAACGGCGGTACGCCTCCGCCGCGTTGTCCAGCGCGGGCGCGTAGTGGCCCTCGACGACGTCCAGCCAGGCGAGGGCGCCGAGCGTGAAGCCCTCGAAGATGGAGAGCGTCTCGGAGCCGAAGTCCTTGAGGAGCTCGTACAGATGCTCCCGCGCCTCGGCGTACCGGCCCGTGCGGCCGAGTGCCAGGGCGAGGAACAGCCGGGCGCCGAGCATCGGTTCGTGGCCCCGGCCGTAGCCGCCGTCCACGATCTCCCGCAGGATCGCCTCGCCCTCCTCCTCGCGCCCGATCTCGATCAGGATGTCGGCGTACCGGGCGCGCAGCAGGGCCGTCTGCGACTGGGCGCCGACCTGCTCCGCGTAGCCGATGGCGGCGGCGAAGTCCTCGGCCGCCGCCTCGTACTCGAGGAGCCGCTCGCGGGCTTCGGCCCGGGAGGAGAGGGCCTCGGCCGCGCCCCAGGCGTCCCCGAGGCGTACGAAGATCTCCAGGCCCTCGTCGGCGTCGGCGATGGCCCGCTCGGCCAGGTCGGCCCGGTTGGCGAACATGTTGCCGCGCAGCTGGAGGACGTTGGCCAGCTCCCAGTCGTAGCCGTGGCGGCGGCAGGCGGCGACGGTCGCGTCGAGGAGCTCGCCGAGCCGGCCCGCCTCGCCGATGAGGAGGACCGCGAAGACGGCGAAGGAACCGGGGAGCCGGCAGGTCTGCGGCAGGCCGGGCCGGTAGACGGCGGTGATCTCGCGGAGCCGGTGGGTGCCCTCGGGGCTGGTCCAGCGCCCGGTCTCGTGGTCCATGTTGAGGAGCTCCACGAGCCGCACCCCGCGCCGCGCCTCCCAGCGCTGCTCCTCGGAGAGCGGCGGCGGCGCGGCGGTGCACGGTTCGAGGAGGGGGACGACGGGCGCCGCGGGCGGTGTGAACGGGTCGGGGCCCAGCGCCGCGGCGGCCTGGGACAGGTTCAGGGCGTCGGTGCGCAGGTCGCGCATCTGCCAGTACCAGAGCAGGGAGTGGACGAGGACGAGCGCCTCGTCCTCGTCGCGGGCGTCGACGGCCCGGCGCAGGGCGGTGCGCATGTTGCCGTACTCGGCCGTGAAGCGGGCCATCGCGGCGACCTGGCCGTGGCGGCGCAGGCCGGGGTCGGTGCGGCGGGCGAGTTCGCGGTAGTACGTGAGGTGGCGCCGCTCGGCCGCGGCCCGCTCCCCGGCCTCGTCGAGACGCTCCGCCGCGTACTCGGCCACCGTCTCCAGGAGCCGGTAGCGCATGCCGGAGCCGTCCGGGGCGGCGACGACGAGGGACTTGTCGACCAGTGCCCCGAGCACGTCCAGGACGTCGAGGCCGCCCGGCCCGGCGCACACCGCCTCCGCCGCGTCCAGGTCGCAGCCGCCCGTGAACACCGACAGGCCACGCAGCACGGTCCGCTCGCTCGCGTCGAGCAGGTCCCACGACCAGTCGACGACCGCCCGCAGGGTCTGCTGCCGGGGCAGTACGGTCCGCGCGCCCGACGTGAGCAGCCGGAAGCGGTCGTCGAGCCGGTCCGCGATCTGGCGCAGGGTCAGCATCCGCAGCCGGGCCGCCGCCAGTTCGATCGCCAGGGGCAGACCGTCGAGGCGCCGCACGACCTCGCCCGCGGCGACCGGGTCGTCCTCGACGCGGAAGCCCGGGCGGACCGCCGCGCCGCGCTCGCCGAGCAGCCGCAGCGCCGTCCCGGTCGGCAGCGGGCCGACGGGCCGGATCGCCTCCCCGGGGACGCCGAGCGGCTCCCGGCTCGTCGCGAGCACCCGGAGCTCCGGGCAGCGGGCGAGCAGGGTCTCGGCGAGTGCGGCGGCCGCGCCGACGAGGTGCTCGCAGTTGTCGAGGAGGAGCAGCATCCGCCGCCCGGCGCAGTGCTCGACGAGCCGGGCGAGCGGGTCGCCCCCGCCGCGCAGCTCCTCGGCCCCGGCGCCGCGCAGCACCGTCTCGCGGGCGCCGACGGCCGCGAGGACCGCCTCGGGCACGGCCTCCGGGTCCTGTACGGGGGCGAGTTCCGCCACCCACACGCCGTCCGGCCAGTCCGCACCGCCCCGCTCGGCCGCCTCCTGCGACAGCCGGGTCTTCCCGGCCCCGCCGGGCCCGAGCAGCGTCACGAGCCGGGCGCCGCGCAGGTCGTCCCGGACGAGCGCGATGTCCTCGTCGCGCCCGACGAAGCTGGTGAGCCGCGCGCGCATGTTGCCGCGGACGGGGGTGCGGACGGGGGTCTGTACGGGGGCGAGTACGGGCTCCGGGGCGAGGAGCTCCGCGTGGAGGGCGCGCAGGGCGGGTGACGGGTCCGTGCCGAGACGGGTGGCGAGGGCGCGCCGGACCGACTCGTACGCGGCGAGCGCCTCGGCCGCCCGGCCGGTGTCCCGCAGGGCGCGGATCCGGAGGGTCTGGAGCGGCTCGTCCAGCGGGTGGGCGGCACAGAGGGCGGTGAGCTCCGGGAGGGCGGCGGGCGCGTCGCCCAGGGCGAGGGCCGCGTCGAGCCGGGCGCGGCGGGCGTCGAGCCGGCGGGCCTCCCAGCGGGCGGCCTCCGCGTCCCGGTCCGGCAGGTCGGCGAGGGCGGGCCCGCGCCAGAGCCCGAGGGCCTCGTCGAGGAGCGCGGCCGCGTGCGCGGGGTCGCCGGCGCCGAGCGCGGCCACGCCCTCGACGGCGAGGCGCTCGAAGCGGCGGGCGTCCACGTCCTCGGGCCGGGCGTCGAGACGGTAGCCGCCCTCGGCGGAGACCACCCGGTCCCGGCCGAGGGCCCTGCGGAGCCGGGCGACGAGGGCCTGGAGCGCGGCGGGGGCGTCGGCGGGCGGCTCGTCGCCGTGCCACACCTCGTCGACGAGGTGGGGTACGGGAACGGTCCGGCCGGCCCGCAGGGCGAGGACGGTGAGCAGCGCACGGACCCGGGGGCCGCCGACGGGCACGTCGGTGCCGTCGGGGGTGCGGGCGAGGGTCGGACCGAGAACGGAGTAGCGCACGCCCCCCATTCTCCGCGAGCCCGCGCCCGGCACCCACGCTGGGCGGCGCCCCCGCCGTTGTGGGCAATCGTTCCGCAGGGCGGAACGGGTGGGCACAACGGACGGCGCCCTCGCCGGCGCCAGAGGCTTCAGCGCCTGGACCCGCACCCCCTGCACGGAACCGGTGGTGCGGGTCAGAGCGCGGAACGCGGAGCCGCCGCGAAGGGCGCCGTCCCGTGTGCCCACCCGTCCCGCCCCAGCGGGACGATTGCCCACACGGCGCGGGGACGCCCACAACGGCCGGGGTGGAACTCCGCTCGGGGCCCGGTACGTTTCCCGCACACAGCAATGCCCACCGTCCCCTGGGAGCCCCCGCGATGACCACGGCCACCACCCGGCGCCACGAACGGCGGATCAGTCCCGTCTTCCTGGCGATCCTCGCCGTCATGGCCGTGACCGGCTGGGCGGTGTGGACGGACTTCGCCGCCTCGCCCGGTCTCGCGGTCTTCCTCTTCGTGACCTCGGCGTGGGTCGTGTCGCTCTGTCTGCACGAGTACGCGCACGCGCGGACGGCGCTGCACGGCGGGGACATCACGGTGGGCGCCAAGGGCTATCTGACGCTCAACCCGCTGGCGTACACGCACGCGGTGCTGAGCATCGTCCTGCCGGTGCTGTTCGTGATCATGGGCGGGATCGGTCTGCCCGGCGGCGCGGTCTTCATCGAGCAGGGCCGGATCAAGGGCCGCTGGAAGCACAGCCTGATCTCGGCGGCGGGCCCCCTGACGAACGTGCTGTTCGCGCTGGTGTGCACGGCGCCGTTCTGGCTGGGCGCGCTCGACGGCGTGCCGCTCGTGTTCCAGTTCGCGCTGGCGTTCCTGGCGTTCCTCCAGGTGACGGCCGCGCTCCTGAACCTCCTGCCGGTGCCGGGGCTCGACGGCTACGGCGTGGTGGAGCCCTGGCTGTCGTACAAGGTGAAGCGGCAGATCGAGCCGTACGCGCCGTACGGCTTCTTCATCGTGATCGCGCTGCTGTTCGTGCCGGCGGTCAACGACGCCTTCTTCGACACGATCGACGCGCTGATGCGCTCCCTCGGGGTGCCGGAGCTGAGCCGGTACTGCGGCTCGCAGCTGTTCCGGTTCTGGCAGGAGACCCCGGAGTTCTGCCAGGTCTAGCCCGGCCTAGCCCTGGGCCCGGACCTTCGCGCGGCGGATGTAGTACCAGGCCATGTTGGAGGAGAGGCCCGCGAGGAGGACCCACACGACGCCGAGGAAGCTGCCCTCGACGAAGGAGACGACGGCCGCGGCGACGGCCAGGGCGCAGACCACGAGGGCGTAGAGGGCGAGGCGGGGCATGGGGGTCGGCTCCTGTCCGGATACGGCGTTTCGTGCCCGTCCAGTGTCCCCCATGCCCCGGTCCGCGACGGGACCGGCTCAGATGTCGGTGACGCGGAGCCCGGCGTGGGCCTTGTAGCGGCGGTTCACGGAGATCAGGTTGGCGACGAGCGACTCGACCTGGTGGGCGTTGCGCAGCCGCCCGGCGAAGACGCCGCGCATGCCGGCGATGCGGCCGGCGAGGGCCTGGACGATCTCGACGTCGGCGCGCTCCTCGCCGAGGACCATGACGTCCGTGTCGATCTCCTCGATGGAGGTGTCCTTGAGGAGGACCGCGGAGAGGTGGTGGAAGGCGGCGGCGACCCGGGAGTCCGGGAGGAGCGCGGCGGCCTGCTCGGCGGCGGAGCCCTCCTCGGGCTTGAGGGCGTAGGCGCCCTTCTTGTCGAAGCCGAGCGGGTTGACGCAGTCCACGACGAGCTTGCCTCGGAGCTCCTCGCGCAGGGACTCCAGGGTCTTGGCGTGGCCGTCCCACGGCACGGCGACGATCACGACGTCGCTGCGGCGGGCGGTCTCGGCGTTGTCGGCGCCCTCGACGCCGTGGCCGATCTCCTCGGCGACGCCCTGCGCGCGGTCGGCGGCGCGGGAGCCGATGATCACCTTCTGGCCGGCCTTGGCGAGCCGGTAGGCGAGGCCGCGGCCCTGGTCGCCGGTGCCGCCGAGGACGCCGACGACGAGACCGGAGACGTCGGGGAGGTCCCACGGGTCCTTGGGGGCGGGCTTGCTCTCAGTCGTAGTCATGGCCCCGACATTACCGACCGGTCGGGGTGCCGGGGGCGTCCGTGTGCTACCAGCGGGCCGGGGGCGGGGCCGTCAGCCGGTCCGCGAGACCGGAGAGCCGGTCCCGGAGGCGGCGGCTCCCGCGCGGCGCCGGCAGGCTGTTCTCCCCGGCCGCCGCGCTCACCAGGTGCTGCACCGTGTCCAGGTCGACCTCGGCGCCCTCCGCCACGGTGAGCGTCTCGTGCGCGAGGCCCCGCACCTCCTCGTCGCCGCCGTCGAGCGAGAGCACCGTCGCCCCGGCGCGCCGGGCGTCGTGCACCCGCTGGAGCAGCCCCGCGCCGGGCCGCTCGGGCGTCACCATGAGCAGGGTCGCGCCGCGCCCGGCGGTCTCCAGGCGGCCGAGGCCGACCGCCAGGTGCGCCGGGGCGTCCGGCCGCACCCGGTGCCGCACCAGCGTGGGCGCCAGCTCGGGGAGCCCCGACCAGGCGGACTCGTCGACCAGGTGTGCCGCCAGGTGCCAGGGCTCGTACTCCTCGGTGCCCACGAGGAGCAGTCCGCCCCGGTGCGGCACGACCGAGGAGCGGAGCGCACCCGCGAACCGGCGGGCCGCCCCCGGCCACTCCGTCCCGGCGAGCACTTCCCGCAGCAACGCGACCCGTACGGCATCCATGGGCCCGCATCCTGCCCGAGCCGGGGCCCGCGCGCGGCCGATCGGGGAGGTTCCACCCGTACGGGAGCGACGGCTCCGCCCCGGCCCCGCACCGTGCACGGGACCGGTAATTCGGTTGCTCCCTGCATCCGTCGGACGGAGCATGACCCCTCGTGTCCTCCCCTCCTTCCTCCCTCCTCGCCAGGCTCTCGGGCCTGCTGCCCGATCTCGCGCCCTGGCGTTCGTCCGGCGACTTCCGGCTGCTGTGGGTGCAGGGTCTCGTCACGTACTTCGGCAGCGCGATGGCGATGATCGCCCTGCCCCTGCAGATCAAGGAGCTGACGGACTCGCCCCTGGCGGTCGGCGCGATGGGTGCGGTCGAGCTGGTGCCGCTCGTGGTGTTCGGCCTGTACGGCGGTGCGCTCGCGGACGCGGTGGACCGGCGGAAGGTGATCCTGCGGACGGAGGCGGGGCTCGGGCTGCTCGCCCTGCTCCTGCTGCTCAACGCGCTGCTCCCGGACCCGATGCTCTGGCCGCTGTACGTGGTCGCGGCGGGGGTGTCGGCGCTCGCGGGGCTCCAGCGTCCGGCGCTCGACTCGCTGCTCGCCCGGATCGTGCCGCACGACCAGCAGACGGCCGCCGCCGCGCTGAACTCGCTGCGCTGGCAGATCGGCTCGATCGCGGGTCCGGCCGTCGCGGGCCTCGTGGTGGCGTACGCGGGTCACGCGCCCGCGTACGGCGTGACGATCGCGTGCTTCGCGGTCTCGGTCCTGATGTGCCGCCGTCTCTCCCCCGCGCCGCCCGCGCACGACGCGGAGAAGCCCTCGCTGCGGGGCATCGCGGAGGGGGCGCGGTACGCCTGGTCGCGGCCGGTGCTGCTCGGCACGTACGTGATCGACCTGGCGGCGATGTTCTTCGCCTTCCCGAACACGATCTTCCCGTTCCTCGCGGACGAGCTGGACGCGGACTGGTCGCTCGGTCTGATGTACGCGGCGGGCTCGGTCGGCTCGCTCGTCCTGGGCCTGACCAGCGGCTGGACGTCGAAGGTGCGCCGGCACGGACTCCTGGTGGCCGGGGGCGCGGCCGGCTGGGGTCTGGCGATCGCGGCGGCCGGCTGGTTCGGGAACGTCTGGCTGGTGCTGCTGTGCCTGGCCTTCGCGGGCGCCGGCGACATGCTGAGCGGTCTCGGCCGCTCCACGATCTGGAACCAGACGATCCCGGAGGAGCTGCGCGGCCGGCTCGCCGGCATCGAGGTGCTCTCGTACAGCGTGGGCCCGCAGCTGGGCCAGGTCCGGGCGGGCGCGATGGCCGGCTGGACCGGCACGCGCGCGGCCGTCTGGACGGGCGGCGTGGCGTGCGTCGCCTCGGCGGGGCTGCTCTGTCTGGCGCTGCCGAAGCTCCTCACGTACGACTCCGCCACGGACGAGGACTCGCTGCGCCGCAAGGCCCAGCAGGAGGCCGCCCTGGAGGAGGCCGCCCGGCGTGAGGCGGCCGGGACCGTCTGAGCGGTCCCGGCGGCCTCCGCGCGGTCATTCGTCCGGCGTCTTGTCCTTCCCGGCGGCGTCGTGCCAGCGGGGGTCGGTCTCCCACTCCAGGTTCCGGTCGCGGGCGGTCTCCATGGCGTGGGAGGCCTCCTCACGGCTGGTGTACGGGCCGAAGCGGTTCTTCGCCGGGCACTCGGGGCCCTCCTCGACCTTCTTGTGCTCCAGGCAGTAGTACCACTCGCCCGGTTTGCCCACCGTGCGCTTCTTGAACAGGGCCATCGTCGTCGGCTCCTTCCTCCGAGACCATGCTGCCCCAGACCCGGTCGTTAGACTCGCTGGCATGTCTGGCCAGTCGCTTCTCGTACCGGGGGAGCTCTCCCCCCACCGCTCCGTTCCGGGCTCCATCCGCCGCCCCGAGTACGTCGGGAAGCCCGCCCCGACCCCGTACACGGGGCCCGAGGTGCAGGATTCCGACACCATCGAACGGATGCGGATCGCCGGCCGCATCGCCGCGCAGGCGATGGAGGAGGCCGCCAAGCACATCGCTCCGGGTGTCACCACCGACGAGCTCGACCGGGTCGCGCACGAGTACATGTGCGACCACGGCGCCTACCCGTCCACGCTGGGCTACCGCGGCTTCCCGAAGTCGCTGTGCGCCTCGATCAACGAGGTCATCTGCCACGGCATCCCGGACTCCACCGTCCTGCGGGACGGCGACATCGTGAACCTGGACGTCACCGCGTTCATCAACGGCGTCCACGGCGACAACAACGCCACCTACCTCTGCGGCGACGTCGACGAGGAGTCGCGACTGCTCGTCGAGCGCACCCGGGAGTCCCTCAACCGGGCCATCAAGGCGGTGAAGCCGGGCCGCCAGATCAACATCATCGGGCGGGTCATCGAGTCGTACGCCAAGCGCTTCGGCTACGGGGTCGTGCGCGACTTCACCGGGCACGGCATCAACTCGTCGTTCCACTCCGGCCTGATCGTCCCGCACTACGACTCGCCCCACCACACCACCGAGATCAAGACCGGCATGACGTTCACGATCGAGCCGATGCTGACGCTCGGCACCCACGACTACGACATGTGGGACGACGGCTGGACCGTGGTGACCAAGGACCGGAAGCGGACGGCGCAGTTCGAGCACACGCTCGTGGTGACCGAGAACGGGGCCGAAATCCTTACGTTGCCCTGACCCGCCGAGTGGGTAGCTTTTTACCGACAGGACGTCGGGAACCAGTTGACTTAGGTATGCCTAAGTTGGCAGGATCGTCACTGGTTCCCGTCCCATCGGTCTCGGAGGCACGCCTTGGACACGCCCTTCTCGACGCTCATCCGTACGGCCTCGCACGAGCAGCACACGGAGGCGGAGACCTCGTCCTTCATGGGCGACCTGCTGGGCGGACGTCTGGCGGTCGACGCGTACGCGCGCTACACGGAGCAGCTCTGGTTCGTGTACCGGGCCCTGGAGGAGGGCGCGGAGGCGCTGCGCGAGGACCCGGTCGCCGGACCCTTCATACAGCCCGAGCTGTTCCGCACGGCCGCCCTGGAGCAGGACCTCGCCCATCTGCGCGGCGCGGACTGGCGTGCCGGGGTCTCCCCGCTGCCCGCCACCGTCGCCTACGCCGAGCGGGTCGCCGAGTGCGCCCGCGACTGGCCGGCCGGCTATGTGGCCCACCACTACACGCGCTACCTCGGCGACCTCTCGGGCGGCCAGATCATCCGCGACAAGGCGGAGCGGACCTGGGGCTTCGACCGCAAGGGTGACGGCGTCCGCTTCTACGTCTTCGACGAGATCTCCAACCCGGCCGCGTTCAAGCGGGCGTACCGGGAGCTGCTCGACGGCGTGAACGCCGACGACCTGGAGAAGCAGCGGATCGTCGACGAGTGCAAGCGGGCCTTCGACTTCAACAGCGCGGTCTTCCGGGAGCTGGGCGGGGAGTACCCCCTCAGCGCGTGACCGGTCGGCGTGCGACCGGTCAGCGTGCGACCGGTCAGCGCGTCATCGTTCCTTCCAGGCGGACGCGTCCGCCGAGTTCCACGATGCCGTCAGGGCCGGGGGCAGTGAGCAGCTGCGAACCCCGGCCCTGCGTGATGTTCAGAGCCCGTCCCAGCTCCGCCGTGAGCAGCAGCGCCGCCGCACCGGTCGCCTCGTCCTCGTCGATCCCGTCGCCCCGGCCCGGGAAGGCCCGCGCCCTGATCCGGCCCGCGGCCTCCTCCTCCCAGGCCCAGGCGTAGATCCACTCCCCCGGCTCGGGCACCTCCAGGGCCTCCACCTCGGCGACGGAGCCGTACCGGCGCAGGGTGCGGGGCGGGGCCCACTCGGCGCGCGCCTCGATCCAGGTGAACTCCCCGTCGCCGCGCACCCACACCTCACCGGCCGGCGGGTGGACGACCTCCAGGTCGAGCAGCCAGGCCGCGCCGACGAGCGGGTGTCCGGCGAACGGCAGCCGCAGGCCGGGCGTGTAGATGTCGACGATCCCGCGCTCCGGGTCGTCCACGAACACCGTCTCGCTGAAGCCGAGTTCCTTGGCGAGCGCCTGCCGGGAGGACTCGTCGGGGTGGGTGCGGGCGTCCCGCACGACTCCGAGGCGGTTGCCGTGCCGGCCGTCGCCCGCACAGAAGACCCGGAGGACGTCGATGTCAGTGGCCGTCGTGTTCATGGCGGAATTGAATCACCCGGGAGAAGGCGGCAGGGCCGCACCGCCGCTTCCGGGGTGCGGCCCTGACTGCGGGCAGGACACCGCGCTGACGGCCCGTCTCCTCGCCGCGCCGCTCCTCCTCTCCGTCCTCGCCGGCGCCTCGCCCGGCTGCGCGGGCGCGCCGATGCAGGGCGTGTCCGACGGCGGACCGGCGCGGATCGACGAGTACCAACACGTACCGACCAGTAATCGAAACCGGCACAAAACACCTCCCTTGACCCGCTCTTGACCAATTCATGAGGACTCCATGGAGACCCTGTGACCCGGCTGTGTCCGGTACGCCCGGCCTGAGAGCTGAATCACTGGACGGGTGGGTATCGCTGAGGTAAGCCTCGGTTAAGTTAGGTCCGCCTCAGCCCGTCCCCCGTTCCTGGAGCCCTCATGCGAGCCGTCCGCCTCTCCGTCGTCACCGCCGCCGCGACCGCGGCCGCTCTGACCGCCGTCACGGGCTGCGCCGAGAAAAGCGACGGGAAGGCGGAGGACGGCGCGATCACCGTCGTCGCCAAGGACGACTCCTGCGAGGTGTCGAAGAAGGAGTTCCCGGCCGGGCACGTGAAGCTGGCCGTCGAGAACCGCGGCTCCAAGGTCACCGAGGTCTACGTCCTCTACCCGGACGACCGGATCGTCACCGAGCGCGAGAACATCGGCCCCGGCACCAAGGCCACGCTCACCGCCGAGATCAAGGCCGGCGACTACGCCATCGCCTGCAAGCCCGGCATGAAGGGCGACGGCATCCGTCAGCAGGTCAAGGTCACCGGCAAGGGCGCCGCGAGCGCGAAGCGTTCGCCCGAGATGGACGCGGCCGTCGCCTCCTACCGCCAGTACGTCCAGGCGCAGGCCGACGCCACCCTCCCCAAGGTGAAGGTCTTCACCGACGCCGTCCGCGCCGGTGACATCGAGGCCGCGAAGAAGGCCTACGCCGAGTCCCGCATCGGCTGGGAGCGCACCGAGCCGGTCGCCGAGTCCTTCGGCGACATCGACCCCAAGGTCGACGTCCGCGAGGACGGCCTGGAGGACGGTCAGGACCCGGCGAAGGACTGGACCGGCTGGCACCGCCTGGAGAAGGCCCTCTGGCAGGACAAGAAGATCGGCGACCGCGAGAAGCAGCTCGCCGACCTCCTCGACAAGGACCTCGCCGACTGGGTGAAGCGGGTCGGCAAGGCCGAGATCACCCCGACCTCCATGGCCAACGGCGCCAAGGAGCTCCTGGACGAGGTCGCCAGCGGCAAGGTCACCGGCGAGGAGGAGCGCTACTCCCACACCGACCTCGTCGACTTCAAGGCGAACGTCGAGGGCGCGCAGAAGTCCTTCGAGCTGCTCAAGCCGGTCGCCGCGAAGAACGACGCCAAGCTCGTCGCCGACCTCGACAAGCAGTTCGCCGCCCTGAACACGCTGCTCGACAAGTACCGCACGGACAAGAGCGGCTACGTCTTCACCTCGTACGAGAAGGTCGGCAAGCCCGAGCGCAAGGAGCTGTCCGACGGCGTCAACGCGCTGGCCGAGCCCCTCTCCAAGCTCGCCGCCGCCGTCGTCAAGTAGTCGCCGAAGTCATCAGGGACGGGAACACGGACATGTCCGAGGACACCCAGGAGCAGACCGCGGCCGCCGAGACGGCCGCCCCCTCCCGCCGTACGGTCATCGGCTGGGGCGGTGCCGGGCTCGCGCTCGGTGCCGCCGCGGCCGGCGGCGCCGTCGCGCTGACCCGTGACGGCGACACCGCCGTCCCGGTCGCCGACAGCGGCGGGGCCGTGCCCTTCCACGGCGCGCACCAGGCGGGCATCGCCACCGCCGTGCAGGACCGGCTGCACTTCGCCTCCTTCGACGTGAAGACGAAGGACCGCGCGGAGCTGATCCAGCTCCTCAAGGACTGGACGCGGGCCGCCGAGCGGATGACGGCCGGCGCCGAGGTCGGCGAGGGCGCCTACGGCGGCCTGCCGGAGGCCCCGCCGGACGACACGGGCGAGGCCCTCGGCCTCAAGCCCTCCCGCCTCACCCTCACCATCGGCTTCGGCCCCTCGCTCTTCGACGGGCGCTTCGGGCTGAAGGACAAGCGGCCCGGGGCCCTGGTGGACCTTCCCAAGTTCCCGGGCGACAACCTGGACCCGGCCCGCAGCGGCGGCGACATCTGCGTGCAGGCCTGCGCCGACGACCCGCAGGTCGCCGTGCACGCCATCCGCAACCTCGCGCGGATCGGCTTCGGCAAGGTCGCGGTGCGCTGGTCCCAGCTGGGCTTCGGCAAGACGTCCTCGACGACCCCGGACGCCCAGACCCCGCGCAACCTCTTCGGCTTCAAGGACGGCACCCGCAACATCGCGGGCACCGAGACCGAGCGGCTCGCGAAGCACGTGTGGGTCTCGGGCAGGGACGCCGAGGGCGGCGCGGCCTGGATGGACGGCGGCTCGTACCTCGTCGCCCGCCGCATCCGCATGAACGTCGAGACCTGGGACCGCACTCCGCTCGCCGAGCAGGAGGACATCTTCGGCCGCGACAAGCGCGAGGGCGCTCCGGTCGGCAAGGCCAAGGAGCACGACGCGCCGTTCCTGAAGGCGATGAAGCCGGACTCGCACGTCCGGCTCGCCCACCCGGACAGCAACCACGGGGCGACACTGCTGCGCCGCGGCTACTCGTTCACGGACGGCACGGACGGCCTCGGCCGTCTGGAGGCGGGCCTGTTCTTCCTGGCGTACCAGAAGGACGTCCGTACCGGCTTCATCCCGGTGCAGACCTCGCTGGGGTCCGACGCCCTCAACGAATACATCCAGCACGTGGGTTCGGCGCTGTTCGCGATCCCGCCGGGCGTCCGGGACAAGGACGACTGGTGGGGCCGGGCGCTGTTCTCGTGATCGAGGAGGGGAACCGACGTGTTCGGTAACTATCTGATCGGCCTGCGCGAGGGCCTCGAAGCCAGCCTGGTCGTCTGCATCCTCATCGCGTACCTGGTGAAGACCGGGCGCCGGGACGCGCTGAAGCCGATCTGGATCGGCATCGGCGTGGCCGTCGGCGTGGCCCTGGCGTTCGGCGCGGGCCTGGAGTTCGGCTCCCAGGAGCTGACCTTCGAGGCGCAGGAGCTGCTCGGCGGTTCGCTGTCGATCGTCGCCGTGGTCCTGGTGACCTGGATGGTCTTCTGGATGCGGCGCACGGCGCGGCACCTGAAGGCGGAGCTGCACGGGAAGCTGGACGCGGCGCTGCAGATGGGCACGGGCGCGCTGGTCGCCACCGCCTTCCTGGCGGTGGGCCGCGAGGGCCTGGAGACGGCGCTGTTCGTGTGGGCGTCGGTGCGGGCCTCCTCGGACGGCACGTACGCGCCGCTGGTCGGGGTCCTCCTCGGCCTGCTCACGGCCGTGTTCCTCGGCTGGCTGTTCTACCGGGGCGCGCTGAAGATCAACCTGGCGAAGTTCTTCACCTGGACCGGCGGCATGCTGGTCGTGGTGGCGGCGGGCGTGCTCGCGTACGGCGTGCACGACCTGCAGGAGGCCCGCTTCCTCGGCGGCCTCGCGGACAAGGCCTTCGACATCTCCGCGACGATCCCGCCGGACAGCTGGTACGGCACGCTCCTCAAGGGCGTCTTCAACTTCCAGCCGGATCCGACGGTCCTTCAGGTCACGGTGTGGGCGCTGTATCTGGTCCCGACGCTCGCGCTGTTCCTGGCCCCGATAGGGTCGGGTCCGTCCGTGCGGGTGAAGAAGCAGAAGGCGACCGATGAGAAGGCTGAGGCTGAGGCGAGCGCCGAGACGACCGCTTGAGCGGCTGTCGTTCCTGGTGGACCGCCGACCGGCGAGGTTCCTCGCGGCGACGGCGGCGGCGACCGTCCTGTCGCTGACGGCGAGCGGCTGTGTGACCGTGCACGGCGAGCTGGCGCTGCTGCCGCCGGCGACGAAGGCCGAGGCGGCGCAGGCCCTCTCCGACTTCACGACGGCGTACAACCGGGCCGACAAGGCCTATGACCCGGCCCTGGACGCGGGCCGGGTCACCGGCCCGCTCGGGGAGATCAACCAGGCGGGCCTGCGCGCGCGGTCGATCAACACGCCGGGCGGCAATCCGGACCACAAGCCCCTCACCCTCACGGACGCGCGGTTCGTGCTGCCCCGGAAGGCGGGCTGGCCGCGCTGGTTCGTCGCGGACACCGCGTCCAACCGCGGCTCGGGCGAGGAGCGCTGGCTCCTGGCCTTCGTGCGCAACGGGCCCGAGCAGCTGTGGGAGGTCGCCTACCTCGCGATCCTCCCCCGGGGCGATGTGCCCGAGTTCGCCGAGGAGGAGGGGTACGCGGTGCCGGTCGCCGCGGACAGCGACGCGCTCGCGGTCGCGCCCGGGGACCTGGGCGCGAACTACGTCGCGTTCCTCAAGGACGGGCAGCCGGGGCCGTTCACGCCGGGCACCCACACCACGGAGTGGCGGGCGCAGCGGCAGAAGGCCGCCAAGCGGCCGGGCATGGCCACCCAGTACATCGACCGGGTCACGGACCAGGGGGACTTCGCGCCGCTCGGGCTGCGGACCCGGGACGGCGGCGCGCTCGTCTTCTTCGCGACCCGGTACTTCGAGCGGCAGACGGCGGCGAAGGGCTACCGGCCGAAGGTCGGCGAGGACACCAAGGCGCTGCTGACCGGCGAGATCAAGAACACGGTCACCCGGGAGTGGGTGACCAGCCAGGCGGTCCTGGTGAAGCCGGCGGGCACGGACCGCGGCGGCGTCACGGTCGCGGGCCGGCTCCAGGGCGTGGTGGGCGCGGAGGGCTCGTAGCCCTCCGCCCGGCGGCCCCGGGCGCGGCACGTCGGCGTCCGGCCGGGCTCAGCGCGTGACCGGCGGGCCCGGGCTCAGCGTGTGACCGCCGGCCAGGCAGGCCCAGCGCGTGACCGGCCGGGCAGGCTCAGCGCGTGAACCAGGTGGGCTCAGCGCGTGAGCGGCGAGCCGGGCTCAGCGTGTGAGCGGCCAGGCGATCTCGTGGGCCGTGTGCTCCCCGTCCCCGTCCGCCTCGCGCTCGGCCGCGTGGCGGGCGCAGGCGTCCTGGAGGGTCTCCAGGAGGTTCAGCGGGTCGGGCAGCGGGTGCTCGGGGCCGCGGACCCAGGCGACGACCGGATGGGCGGCCTCGTCCCCGGGGAGCCGGGCCGGCGGGACGAGGACGTAGCTGCCGCGGCAGTGCCAGCGCAGCCCCGGGTGCTCGTCCATGGTCTCCGGGTGGCAGTCCAGCTCACACGGCCACCACTCGTCCTCGTCCTCGGGGGTGCCGCGGGTGGCGGTGAAGAAGAGCATCCGCCCGCCGACCGTGTCGACGTCGGCGGACTCGGCGACGGGTCCGACCTCGACGCCCTCGGCGAGGAGGCGCTCCAGGGCGGCGCGGCCGGCGGCCAGCGGGACGTCGAGGACGTCGTGGACCATGCCGGTGGCGGTGACGAAGTTCGCCTCGGGCTCGTTGCGGGCCCAGCGCTCGATCTGGGCGCGGTCGGTGGTCGACTGCGTCTGCCAGGCGAAGGAGACGGGGTGCCGGGCGGGGGTGGGACAGCCGATCCGCTCACAGGAACAGCTGTAGCCGACGGGGTACGCGGCGGGGGCCAGGGGCAGCCCGGCGGCGGCGACGGCCAGGAGCAGCTTCTCGCGGTCGTTCCCGTCGTCGGCCGCGGTGCGTTTGGGGCGCCTGCGCAGCCACTGTGCGAGTTTGCTCTCCGTGCCGCGGTAGCGGCCGATGCCGTCGCCCATCTATCCCCTCACACCTCATGCTCGCCCGTTCGGCTCTGCCCATGGTCCCACCATCCTGCGCCCCGGGTGACCGGAGTGCGGAACCGGGGGGCTCCGAGCGGTCAGGAGCGGGGGGCGAGGCCGCGCAGCGCCAGGTCGACGAGGGTGTCGGCGTAGGCGTGGGTGAGGGGCAGGGTGCGGTGGATCCAGCGGTGGTGGAGCGGTCCGACGAGGAGTTCGACGGCGACGCGGGGGTCGACGCCCGGGTCGATGTCGCCCTTGGCCTGTGCGGCCTCGATGCGGCGGACGTAGTACTGGAGCTGGGGTTCGAGCAGGGCCTCGGTGAAGCGGGCGCCGAGCTCGGGGTCGACGATCCCCTCGGCGGCGAGGGCGCGGGTGGGGCCGTCGAAGGCGGGGTCGGTCATCTCGTCGACGGTGGCGCGCAGGACGTACTTCAGGTCGGCGGCGAGGTCTCCGGTGTCGGGGATCTCACTGTCGGCGTCGCCGCCCAGCGCTTCGTTGGCGCGGGCGGCGAGGTCGAGGAAGGCGTCGAGGAGGACGGCCGCCTTGGAGGGCCACCAGCGGTAGATGGTCTGCTTGCCGACGCCGGCGCGGGCGGCGATGCCCTCGATGGTGGTCTTCGCGTAGCCGGTCTCGGAGACGAGGGCGAGGGCGGCGTCGAAGATGGCGCGGCGGGAGCGCTCGCTGCGGCGGGAGGCGTCGGGGGCGGCCTTGGTGGGCCTGGTCTCGGACATGACATCAATCTAGCAGCGGGCGAGACGAGACGTCTCGCCACTCGCACGGGCCCGAACCACCCGAACGGTCCACAGCGCGAAGGCCGCCGAGAGCGGACCATGGGGTCCACCGATCACCGACCGCTCTCCGTGAGGAGGCTTCATTGCGCTCCACTCCGCGCACGTCCTCGCCCCGCCGTTACCTGATGTGCCCACCCACGCACTTCACGGTGACGTACTCCATCAACCCCTGGATGGACCCCACGAAACCGGTCGACCTGCCGCTCGCCCTCGCCCAGTGGGAGGACCTGCGCGACCGCTACCGCTCGCTCGGCCACACCGTGGAGCTCCTGACGCCCGACCCTGCGCTGCCGGACATGGTCTTCGCGGCGAACGGCGCGACGGTCGTCGAGGGCCGGGTCCTCGGCGCGAAGTTCGCCCACCCGGAGCGCGCGGCCGAGGCCGCGGCGCACGTGTCCTGGTTCCGCAGGAACGGTTGGGCGGACGACGCCGTGCGGGTCCCGGAGCACGTGAACGAGGGCGAGGGCGACTTCGCCGTCACCGCCTCCTGGATCCTCGCCGGCCGCGGCTTCCGCTCCAGCCCGCTCTCGCACGACGAGGCGCAGGAGTTCTTCGGCCGCCCGGTGATCGGCCTGGAGCTGGTGGACCCGCGCTACTACCACCTGGACACGGCGCTGTGCGTCCTGGACGACGCCCGGGACGAGGTCATGTACTACCCGGACGCCTTCTCCCCCGGCAGCCGCGCGGTGCTCGCCCGGCTCTTCCCGGACGCGCTGATCGCGACCGGCGAGGACGCGGCGGCGCTCGGCCTCAACGCGGTCAGCGACGGCCGGCACGTCCTGCTGCCGCAGGCGGCCGTGGGCCTGTTCGACCCGCTCCGCGCCCGCGGCTTCGAACCGGTCGGCATGGACCTGGGCGAACTCCTCAAGGGCGGCGGCAGCGTGAAGTGCTGCACCCAGGAGCTGCGGCCCTAGGGCCTGTCCGACCCTGATCCGCCGGACAGGCCCTAGCGGTCCCCGAGCTCCTCCTCCGGCGGCCAGGAGTCGCCCCACTCCGCGTCACGGGCCTGCTTGTACAGGGGCCCGTGCCGCTTGGTGACCGTGTCGCGGCCGAGGCCCTCGGGACCGCAGAGTTCCAGGAGGACCTGGCCCTTGCGGATCTGCGGCCTGCGGATGACGCGGGAGGGCGCCGGGGTCACCGGGAACCGGACGGCCGCCACGTACGCGAACTTCTCGTCCTCGTACGGCAGCGAGCCGCCCTTCACCTTCCGGTGCAGCGAGGAGCGGCTCACCCGGGCGGAGAAGTGGCACCAGTCCGTGCCGGGCACGATCGGGCAGGCCCCGCTGTGCGGGCAGGGCGCGGCGACGGTGAAGCCGGCGTCGATCAGCCGGGTGCGGGCGGCGATGATCCGCTCGTAGCCGTCGGGGGTGCCGGGCTCGACGATGACGACGGCCTGCGCGGCGCGGGCCGCCTCGGCGACGAGCGCCGTCCGGTCGGCCTCGGTCAGCTCCTTGAGGACGTACGAGACGGTGACCAGGTCGGCTTCGGGCAGGCTCAGCGCGGCGCCGATCCGCTCGCGCCGCCACTCGGCGTCGAAGACCCCGGCCGCCAGCTCGCGGCCGAGCGCGAGGGCGGGCTCGGCCCAGTCGAGCACGGTGGTGCGCGGCGGCGCCTCCTCCCAGGCCTCGGCGACGGCCCAGCTCGCCGCGCCCGTACCGCCGCCGACGTCGGTGTGGGTGCGGGGCTCCCAGTCGGGCGCGGCCGCCCTGAGGGCGTCGAGGGCGCCGCGCACCGCCTCGAAGGTCGCCGGCATCCGGTACGCGGCGTACGCGGCGACGTCGGAGCGGTCGCGCAGCACGGGGGCGTCCGTCGGGGTGGTGCCCCGGTAGTTGGCGATCAGCCGCTCGACGGCCTGCGCGGCCCGGTTGGGCGGCAGCCCGTCGAGGACCGCGGCGAGGGCCGCGCGCAGGGAGTCGGCGGAGGCGGAGGAGACGGCGTTCACCGAGACAGTCTAGGCGGCCTCGGCCTGGGCTTCAGTGCGCCAGGGGCGGCAGAGGCCCAGGAAACAGGCGAGGGCGAGGACGGCGCAGCCGAGCTGGACGACCGCCATGGGGACGGCGGTGTGCTCGCCCGCGATGCCGACGAGCGGGGAGGCGACGGCGCCGATGAGGAAGGAGGAGGTGCCGAGGAGGGCGGAGGCGGATCCGGCGGCGTGCGGGGTGCGCATCAGGGCCTGGGCGTTGGTGTTGGGCATGGCCAGGCCCATCGCGGACATCAGGACGAAGAGTCCGGCGGCGATGGGGGCGAGCCCGGTCTCACCGAAGACGCCGGTGGTCATGAGGGTGAGCGCGACCGAGGCGAGCAGGATGGTGCCGAGGCCGAAGCCGAGCGCCTTGTCGAGGCTGACGCGGCCGACGAGGAGCTTGCCGTTGATCTGGCCGACGGCGACGAGCCCGACCGAGTTGAGGCCGAAGAGCAGGCTGAAGGTCTGCGGGGAGGCTCCGTACAGATCCTGGATCACGAACGGCGAGGCCGAGATGTACGCGAAGAGGGCGGCGAAGGCGAGCCCGCCGGTCAGCATGTAGCCGGTGAAGACCCGGTCGGCGAGGAGCCCCCGCATGGTGCGCAGGGCCTGCCCGACCCCGCCCTCGTGCCGCCGCTCGGGCGGCAGCGTCTCGTGGAGGAAGCGCCACACCACGAGGGTGAGGAGGACGCCGATCACGGTGAGGACGTGGAAGACGCCCCGCCAGTCGGTGAGGCGCAGGATCTGGCCGCCGATGAGGGGCGCGATGATCGGGGCGACGCCGGAGATCAGCATCAGGGTGGAGAAGAAGCGGGCCATCTCGACGCCGTCGTACAGGTCGCGGACGACGGCGCGGGCGATGACGATGCCGGCGGCGCCGGCGAGGCCCTGGAGCAGCCGGAAGCCGATGAGGAGTTCGGCGGTGGGCGCCAGCGCGCAGACGGCGGTGGCGAGGACGTACACGGCCATGCCGATGAGCAGCGGGCGCCGGCGTCCCCACTTGTCGCTCATGGGGCCGACGACGAGCTGGCCGAGGGCCATGCCGGCGAGGCAGGCGGTGAGGGTGAGCTGGACGGTGGCGGCGGGGGCCCGCAGCGCGCCGGTGACCTCCGGCAGCGCCGGGAGGTACATGTCCATGGAGAGCGGGGGGAGGGCGGTGAGGCCGCCCAGGACGAGGGTGACGAGGAGCCCCGTCCGCCGGGCGGCGGTGACGACCGGGGCGGGTTCGGTTATGTGTCCCTGTGTTGTTCTCTGGCCGCTCTCCGGCATCGACTGCTCCATTTCGTTGAAACCTTGCCTATGCTCTCAGCTCGACCGGCATGGTCGAGACCTCTCTGGGACGGGTGGGGACATGAGTGACACGGTGCGCTGGGGCATCCTGGCGACGGGCGGCATCGCGGAGCGGTTCACCACGGACCTGCTGACGCTCGACGGCGCCGAGGTCGTCGCGGTGGCGTCCCGCACGGAGGCGTCGGCGAAGGCCTTCGCGGACCGGTTCGGGATACCGCGGGCGTACGGGGAGTGGGCCGGGCTCTTCGCCGACGAGGACGTCGACGTGGTGTACGTGGCGACTCCGCATCACGCGCACCGCACGGCGGCCGGCCTCGCCCTGGAGGCGGGCAAGGCGGTGCTCTGCGAGAAGGCTCTCACACTGAACGCCCGCGAGGCGGAGGAACTGGTCGCCCTCGCGCGGGACCGCCGCCTCTTCCTCATGGAGGCCATGTGGATGTACTGCAACCCGCTGATCCGGCGGATCGCGGAGCTCGTGCGCGACGGGGCGATCGGCGAGGTCCGCACGGTCCAGGCGGACTTCGGGCTCGCGGGCCCCTTCGACGCCGGGCACCGGCTGCGGGACCCGGCGGTCGGCGGCGGGGCGCTGCTCGACCTGGGGGTGTACCCGGTGTCGTTCGCGCAGCTGCTGCTCGGCGAGCCGTCCGCGGTCCACGCGCACGCGCTGCTCTCGCCGGAGGGCGTCGACCTGAACACGGGGATGCTGCTGGGCTGGGACTCGGGCGCCTCGGCGCTGCTGTCCTGCTCACTGGAGGCGGACACGCCGCTGACGGCCTCGGTGACGGGGACGGAGGGCCGGATCGACGTCCCGCGCGGCTTCTTCTTCCCCGAGCGGTTCACCCTGCGCCGCGCCGGCCACGAGCCGGAGGAGTTCACGTCGTCGGACGACCCGCACTCCTTCCGGCACGAGGCCGCCGAGGTGATGCGCGTCCTGCGGGCGGGCGGGACGGAGTCCCCGCTCGTGCCGCTGGACGGCTCGCTCGCGGTGATGCGGACGCTCGACGCGGTCAGGGACCGCATCGGCGTCCGCTATCCGTCGGAGCGGGCCGTCACGCGGGCTTGAGACCCGGGTCTCCCGCCTCCGTGACGAAGGAGCCGGCGGTGGTGACGGGCGCGCCCGGGGTGGTGATGTACGGGACGGTCCGGAAGTCGGCGCGGGCGCTCTCCGTGCCGAGCGCCACCGTCACGTAGCCGCGCCGCCCGCTGTAGAACTTCACGTGCGGGTTGGCCTGGGTGATCCGGTCGTAGTTGGACGGGCGGTCGGCGCCGTTCCTGCCGCTGGCGATCGAGGTGGTGACGATCTCGGTGCCGACGGTCCGGGAGGCCGGGTCGCGGAAGTCGGCCTTGATGTCGAGGCCGATGCCGACGTGCACGTCGCCGGTGAGCACCATCAGGTTCTCGATGCCGGCGGACTCGGCGCCCGCGAGGATCCGCCGCCGCGAGGCCGCGTAGCCGTCCCAGGCGTCCATGGAGACCGTGTAGTCGGCGCTGGGGCGGTCACGGCGCTCGGAGAACACGACCTGCTGCGGCAGGACGTTCCAGCGGGCCCGGGAGGCGCGCCAGCCGCCCAGCAGCCAGCGCTCCTGCGTGGCGCCGGTCAGGGTGCGCGCCGGGTCCTCGGTCTCGGGGCCGGGGGCGTGCCAGCCGTCCCCGTACGCCTGGTCGGAGCGGTACTGACGGGTGTCGAGGATGTCGAACTGGGCGAGCCGCCCGAAGCGCAGCCGCCGGTACATCTTCATGTCGGGGCCCTCGGGCAGCTGGGGGCGGCGCAGCGGCTGGTGCTCCCAGTAGGCGCGGTAGGCGACGGCGCGGCGGAGCAGGAACTCCTCCGGCGGGACGTCGTTCTCGGGGATGTCGCCCGCGTAGTTGTTCTCGGTCTCGTGGTCGTCCCAGGTGACGACGAAGGGGTGGGCGGCGTGCGCGGCGCGCAGGTCGGGGTCCGACTTGTAGAGGCCGTAGCGCAGCCGGTAGTCCTCCAGGGTGACCGTCTCGCGGTTGAAGGCGGCCGGGAGGGTGCGGTCGGTGTAGGCGCGGGCGCCGCCGGCGGCGTCGACGGCGTACTCGTACAGGTAGTCGCCGAGGTGGAAGACGACGTCGACGTCCTCCCGCGCGAGGTGGCCGTAGGCCGTGAAGTAGCCGTCGTGGTAGGCCTGGCAGGACACGGCGGCGAGCTTCAGACCGGCGGGGTCGGCGCCGAGGGCCGGGGCGGTGCGGGTCCGGCCGACCGGGCTGGTCCACTCGCCGACGCGGAAGCGGTAGAAGTACACGCGGCCCGGGTCGAGGTGCTCGACCTCGACGTGCAGGGCGTGGCGGAACTCCGGGTGGGCGGTGGCCAGACCGCGCCGGGCGATCCGGGTGAAGCGCTCGTCGTGGGCTAGCTCCCAGCGGACTCCGACGCGACGCGGGGGCAGTCCGCCGCCGGGCTCGAAGGGGCGGGGCGCGAGCCGGGTCCAGAGGAGTACGGAGCCGGGGAGCGGGTCGCCGGAGGCCACGCCCAGCGTGAACGGGTCCTCGGTGACACGCCGGACGTCGAGCTCGGCGGCGGCCGCAGCACCGGCCGCGGGCAGCTGGGTGGCGAAGGCGAGCGCGGCGGCGGCGCCGGTGACGGTCAGGAACCGCCGGCGCCCGAAGTGGCGTGCTGCGGCGCGGAGTTCTTCGGAGTGGTCCTGGACGTGGTTCATGTTCCCCTCCCCAGACGGATGGTGCGCTTCCGCCATTCGAGGGGGACGGGACGACGTCACGTTGTCGGGTACAGAACATCCACGTGTCGGACGGATGAGTTCATGGGGCACGCGTCTCGCGTACGCTGCGCGCCCATGAGCATCGCAGTGGTGACGGGAGCCGGTTCGGGCATCGGCCGGAGCGTGGCGCTGGCCCTCGCGGCGGCCGGCTGGTCGGTGGCTCTGGCGGGCCGCAGGGCCGAGGCCCTGGAGGAGACGGCCGCGGCCCTCCCGGCCGGCGACTTCCTGTGCGTCCCGACGGACGTCACGTCGGAGGAGGAGGTGACGGCCCTCTTCGCCTCGGTACGGGACCGCTGGGGCCGGGTCGACCTGCTCTTCAACAACGCCGGTACGTTCGCGGGCGGCGGCGTCCCCGTCGAGGACCTGGACCCGGCCACCTGGCGCACGGTCGTCGACGTGAACCTGACGGGCGCCTTCCTCTGCGCCCAGGCGGCCTTCCGGGCCATGAAGGAGCAGGAACCGCAGGGCGGCCGGATCATCAACAACGGCTCGATCTCCGCGCACGTACCGCGCCCGCACTCGATCGCGTACACCGCGACCAAGCACGCGATGACGGGCCTCACGAAGTCCCTGTCCCTCGACGGACGCCCCTACCGGATCGCCTGCGGACAGCTCGACATCGGCAACGCCGCGACCGAGATGACGGCCCGCATGCAGACCGGCATCCTCCAGGCCAACGGCGAACTGGCGGCGGAGCCCGTCATGGACGCGGCGGACGTGGCGGCGACGGTGGTCCACATGGCGGCGCTGCCCCTGGAGGCGAACGTCCAGTTCGCGACCGTCATGGCGACGGCTATGCCGTACATCGGCCGGGGGTGAGGGACACCCCCGGCCGAAGGCTCAGGCCTGCCCGGTCTCGAACCGCGAGACCTTCCCGCCGTCGACGGTGAAGGCCCACTTGGTACGCATCTCGCCCCAGGTGTCGTTGCGGTAGCGGGCGAGGAGAGCGCGCCCGCCGTCCGCCTCGCTCTCCACGTCCATGTGCCCGCGCGAGGCGAACACCTCGCGGTCGAGCCACTGCCGCACATCACGTTCGGAGCCGTCGTCGGACATGGTCGCGCCGGGCGTGAGGACCTCGAAGAGGCCGGGCTCGTCATGGGCGTTGAGGGCGGTGACGAAGGCGCGCACGGCCGGGTCGCTGAGCTTGTTCACGGGAAGGGTCATGCACCACCCGTACACCCGCGGGGCCCCGCTCCCCGTACACCCCGGCCGTGAGGTCCCCCCGACAGCGGTCCGGAACGCTCAGGACCAGTCGCAGGCCTTGCCGTCGCCGTCGCGGTCGAGACCCGAGCGGTAGCCGGGCTGACCGGCGTAGATGGGGGCCTTTCCGGCGGCACGGACGGCGTCGCAGTTCTTGTAGTAGGCGAGCCCGCCACCGCCGGAACCGCCGGAACCGGAGCCGCCTCCGCTGCCTCCGCTTCCGCTTCCGCTGCCGTGCCGGTCCGGGTCCGGGTCCGGGTTCAGCCGGGCGTGGTCCTCCCCCGGGCAGGAGAGACCGGGCCGCGCGAGGGAGAGCCGTACGGACATGTGCTCCGGCCGCTCGATGTCCTCGCCCGCCTCCGGGTCCTGGAAGCAGATCCGCCAGTCGTCGTGACGGGCCGCCAGGTCGACGTCCGTGTACACGCTCGCGCCGCGGATCCGGGTGAGGCCCGCCTTCCGGAGCACCTCGGAGCCTGCCTCGAAGGTCTTGCCGACGACGTCCGGCACCTTGGGGAAGACGACGGCCGCGCCGTCCCGCGCCGGACAGGGGCTGCTCTTCTCGACGACGGCGAACTCGATCCCGATCCGCCGCCCTTCACCGGCCGTGGCGGCCTCCCCGGCGGCCGGCTCCTGGAAGCAGACCTTCCAGTTGCCGTCGACGAGCTGCATCCGGTCGTCCTCGGTGGCGTCGTGCGAGCGCGCCCGGAACCCGGCCTCGTACGCGGCCCGCGACGCGGTCTCCAGGTTCTGACCGACGTAGTCGGCCACCACCCGCCGCACCGTCGGCGTCGGCGTGGGAGTGGGCGGGGTGTACGGCGTGAACGAGGGGAACGTCCTGGCCCGCGGCGCCGCGTCGGCCACCGAGGGCCTGTCCGCCGGCGGATCACTGGTGCCCACGGCCACGAACCAGACACCGGACAGCACGGTCGCGAGCACCTTCCGCCCCGGCGACCAACGGCTACGCCAGGCGAGGAAGATGCCCAGGGGCGGCAGAAGGACCAGACAGAGAACGGCGAACTCGGGCCTTCGCCACCACCGCTCCCGTCCCGGCCCCCTACCCGGCGACACACCCACGCGACCCTGCCCCTCCCTGACGACATCTCGGCGCCACACAGGGTATGACCTGCGTGTTCACCGGCCGCACCGAGGGTGGTGCCGGTCAGTCCAGGCAGAACTCGTTGCCCTCCGGGTCTCCGGACGCGTGAGATACGCGGTTCTGGGAGGGCCCGGAAGTGGCAGCATCCACGCTTGTCGGCGGACACAGGAAACCCTTGCGCTCTAGCGAGTGCATGAACGAAGCATCGCAGGTCACGCCGGGTAGGCAATCCACTCGCCAGGTACGGGGCGTGAACCCCAACGCTGATCAGCCCCGTGCCGTGTCCGCTATCCGTCTGAGCGTCGCCACCGACGAGACCACCTCACCCGCCCGGCAGCGTGAGGCGAATGAGAGGGCCGCCGCGAGTCTGGGCGCGGTCATCGTCGGGGAGGCGGAAGACCTGGACGTGTCGGCGTCCAAGACGACCCCGTTCGAGCGCCCGGAGCTGGGCCCCTGGTTCGAGCGGCCCGAAGACTTCGACATGGTCATCTGGTGGCGTCTTGACCGTGCCGTCCGGTCCATGGCGGACATGTCGGCGTTGGTCGGGTGGGCGCGCAAGCACGGCAAGCGGCTGGTGTTCGCGGAGGGGCCCGGCGGTGCACGGCTCGAACTCGACATGTCCAACGTCGTCGGTGAGCTGATCGCAACCCTTCTGGCGTTCGCCGCTCAGATGGAAGCCCAGTCGATCGCGGAGCGTGTCACGGGCGCTCAAGCGGCTATGCGTGTGATGCCGCTGCGGTGGCGCGGTTCGCGTCCGCACTACGGCTACGAGCCCGCGCCGCTGGACGGGGGCGGCTGGACGCTGGTTCCGGACGCTGAGGCGGTCGCGGTCATTGAGCGGATGATCAAGGACCTGAGCGCGGGCAAGACGGCGAGTGTGGTTGCCGCTGAGCTGAACGAGGAGGGCATCCCTTCCCCGCGTGACCACTGGGCGCTCAGGAAGGGCCGCACGACCGGCGGGAAGACGGGTGGCAGCAAGGGCGAGCACGTCAAGCGGGAGCGGTTCAAGTGGGGCCCCAGCATCGTGAAGCGGGTCCTGACGTCCGCCGCGCTGATCGGGTGGAAGCTGCACCAGAACAAACCCGTCCGGGACAGTGAGGGCCGTCCGGTCATGGCGACGAACACGCCGGTTCTCACCCGCGCCGAGTACGACGCGATCGGCGCGCTGTTCGATGAGCGGTCGGTGGACAACCGCGAACGCAAGGACACGGACGCGCTCTTGTTGCGGGTGATCCACTGCGACGGTTGCGGCGGGCGCATGTACCTCAACAAGCAAACCAGCAAGGCGAATCAGCGCCCCACCTACAAGTGCAACGCCCATGCGCGCGGGGAGACTTGCGCAGCTCCGGCCTATGTGCGGGCGGACTGGGTGGACGAGTACGTGGAGCGTGAGTTCCTGCGGCTGACGGGTTCGCTGGCGATCACGGAGACCCGGACGGTTCCCGGCTACGACCCCGGCCCGGAGATCGCCGCGACGCTGGTGGAGTTCGAGGAGCACCAGCGCCAGGAGGGGCGGCACAAGTCGAACGCTGCCCGGCAGGCGTGGCAGAAGCGCGCTGACGCTCTGGACGCACGCCTTGCAGAGCTGGAGGCGACACCGAAGGTGGAGCCCCGCCATGAGGTCATCAGGACCGGCCGCGTCTACGCCGACGAGTGGCACGCCTCAGAGACGGCCGACCGGCGCGCCATGCTGATCGAGGCGGGGGCCCGGCTCACGGTGACGAGGGGGACGCGGGGCGGCTGGCGACGACTGGACGAATCCCGTGTCCACTTCACCGTGAACGGCCCCCTGGACGACGCGATAGACACTCTGCTTGCCGTACGCCAGGAAGCCCAGGAACTGGCCGCGTAAGCCCCTCAGCGCCCCGTAGGCCCCGTTCCTCCCGCAGCGGAGGGGCGGGGCTTCGCGGCAACAGGAAACCCTTGCACTCCAAGACAGGCAGGGGCGGGCAATCAACCCGCTAGACATTTTCAAGTCCGGCGAATTGCGGCAGAACTCGACCGGCCACCTTACCGGTTACGCCGTGATTCGCCGTTTCTGTTCGCGACTTACGCCGGATTACAACGAAGGGACCTCATGGATACGCCGAGATTCGCCGCGCTTCTGGACATGCTCCGGGAAGCCGAAGCGGTCGCGTGGGAAAGCGTGCACGGCAGCGATGAGCGGACGCTGAGACTGCACAAGCTCACAGCGGACGCTCTCAGGGCCGCTGAAAGGCTGCGTGCGGGTGAACCGTGCGCGGGGCCGGAATGCGGGCGCACAGTGGCCTATAGCGGGGTGGGGCGTCCCGCCCGGTATTGCTCGAAGCGCTGCCGGGACCGTGCCGCCTACCGGGCCGCCCGCCAGCGGGAGAGCGAGCGATCTTAGTTGGTTTGTTACTTATTTCTGTGACGCATAACAGTAATTCGTCTACCTCCTAAGAACTCACAAGAAAAAGCTAGAGCCGTTACTACGCCATCCGTTTCATCTCACCGAATAACGTCACAAGGAGGTCTGCCCGCATGGGCTACTACGACAGCAACAACCGCACTGACGAATGCCAGCACTGTGGGGAGCTGCTGACCGGACGGCAAGAGCGCTACTGCTCCGCCGCTTGCCGACAGGCCGGATTCCGAGTCAGCAGGAAACCGCGCACACCGCGTGTGTGGAAGACGTGCCCGCTGTGCGGTGAGCCTTTCGAGGCAACCACCCCGCGCAAGAAGTTCTGTGACTACCAGGGCGAGGCGGAGCGTCATTGCCAGGAAGCACAGGACGATTTGGAAGAGGCGGAGTGGATCGCCGCTGAGGAACGCAAGGAAGCCGTTTGCGTCCATTGCGGCAAGCCTGCCGGGTGGTCGGGCCGTGGTCGTCCCCGCCGTTTCTGTTCCAACCGATGCAAGACGGCTGAGCACCGCAAGCGCAAGGCCGTTTGATCACCGACTCACGTGAGGCACTGCCCCACGGGTCACCTACTTGTTCAGTACCTGCCCCGGCTTCACCGAACCGGGGCTCTTCTATGCCCTCAGACTGGAGATTCCCGCGTGTACTACAACCCAACTGGCGTGACTGAGAACGAGATTGACGCCCTCCTTGACACCCCCGACGAGCTGACGGAGCACATAGACCCGCAGGTTCGGCGGGCATGGATGGAATGGGACACCGCCCGCGTCATGTCCGGGGAGAACGGCCCCGTGGACGTACGCGCTGGCTTCGCCCGTGGCGGCTACCGGCTGATAGTCGACCCGTTCCGGCCTCTGTGGGAGTTTCCGCCCGCGCTTCGTAAGGACGTGCTCCGGTCCCGGCTCATCATTCGTCGCCGTGAGGCCCGGCCCGTTTCGTGGAAGACGAAGGGCGGCACTATTCGAGTGGTGGACGGCGTGAAGGTGTTCACCGGCGAATGCGAAGTGTGCGGCAAGACCTATGAGCAGAAGCGCCCGGAGGGGCAGAAGCGCCGTTGGCCGCTCATGTGCTCCGACGTATGTCGGGCGGAGCGGAACCGGCAGCGTAAGCGCGATTGGGCAGCGAGGAACCGCGCTTCGAGTGATGCCGCGTAGACATTTACTAATACAGGTGAGGGGACGTTTCCAAATCCCCCGCTAACCCGCAGCCGGCACGGCCCTTCACTTTCTGGGCTCGTGTCTTTTGCTGCCAATACACAAGGGGTGTCAGTTGAGTCATGCCGAGATAGCGCGGATCGCTATGGAGAAGCGGCAGACCGCTTCCGACAAGCTCCGCGCGTTTGCCGAGAAGATCGGGAACCGGGCGCTTTCCGCCGCTGAGCGTAAGGAGGAGTCCAGTTTTCTGGACCAGATCGCGGAGCACGATGCGACCGCCAAGAGGCACATTTCCGCATCCGCCGCTGAGGAAATGGCCATGCGGGTGAACTCCCCGCTACAACAGATGGGCACCACGCGCGGCCTCCCGATCGGGCAGCCGGTAGGCGCGCGGGTTATCCCTGGTGAGCTTCTGGCGCGCTCGGTCGAGATTTCCCGTGGGATCACCACGCCGGGCACCGGCAAGGCATTCAGCCCGGAAGACATGGCGAAGAAGTTCGTTGACCTTCTCGCCCCTCAGTCCGTCGTCATGGCGTCCGGCGTGAACCGGGTGCAGACGAACGCTGAGACCTACTCGTTCCCCGTGATCCGTTCGGACTTCGCGGCGGGTTTCGTCGGTGAGCTTGACGACCTGCCGACCGGTGGTTTCGGCGCTGAGCCACTGAAGGTGAAACCGAAGAAGATTGCCGCCGCTGACATGCTCGCCAATGAGCTTGTGGAGGACGGTGGTTCGGCATTCATGGACCCTGTGGCCAAGTCGCTTATGCGGTCGGTCTCGCTGGGTTTCGACCGTGAAGCGCTGATTGGCACGGGAGCCAACAAGGGGTTCGTGGGAATCGCGAACACTCCGGGAATCCAGACGCACGCGGTGACGGGCGGATTCAAGGACCTTGACGCCTTCGTCGCCGCATTCGGAAAGCTCGAAGCGGTCAACTCGAAGGCTACTGCCGTTGTGATGCACCCGACCACATGGGCGGCACTTATGGCGCTTCGGGAAACGTCCGGTTCACTGAAGCCTCTTCTGAGTGAGTCGGCTGGTTCGCCTACCGCTGGCATTCAGCGCGCGATCCTGGGTGTGCCGGTGTGGATCTCTTCGTTCATGCCGGGCACGGATGTTCTCGCCTATGAGGCGGACCAGATCTTTGCCGTGTGGCGCAAGGATGCGGGCTTTCAGGTATCGGACCAGTTTGGATTCCTGAAGGACGGTACGGCCGTGCGCGCTATAGCCCGTGCCGCTATCGCTGTTCCGAATGCCGCTGCCGTCTGCAAGATCACCGTTACCGCCTAAAGGGAGTTCTCCACCATGTCCTTCTTCAACACCGATGAGCCGACCGTGACCCTTCGCATGACCGGCTACATGAGCTACGGCCCGACCACTGATGGCATCCCGTCGCACGTTCTCCAGAATGGAGAGACGTACGACGTTCCGAAGAGTGAGGCTGAGTGGCTTCTCTCCGCTGAGCTTGCCGAACTGGCCTGACTCTCATGTTCGTTGAACTGCTCTCAGGGGTGCGCATTGACGGCGTGCCCCTGGGGGCGGGTATGTGCATTCAGTGCCCCGATGACATAGGGGGGTACCTCTCCGGGAAGGGGTGGGCCCGGAAGAGGGGAACTGCCCACAAACTCAACGACGGGCGCACGCTGATCGGATTCAGGGTGCGTGAGATCCCGGGTACGGCTGAGGAGTTGAGCGACTGGCCTTCATGGATGCGCCCGGCATGGATGCGCCCCGACGGTCGGGCATTGCTCAGCGGGGATGACAGGCCGTGGGTTCCAGCGTGCTGCCCTTCCTGCCCGCGCTGTTCGTACGTGCTGAAGCACCGGATATCGGCTGACGCTCGGCGCGATGAACGGTCGGATGCCTGGCGCATTGAATGTCGGCACTGTCGTTCGCGTCATTGACGGTTGATCGCTTGCCCTCTCGGGTTTCTGGTGCTGCCGGTAGGCGTATGTGGACCGAAAGTTCACGGCAATGCCGCTCAGCGATCCCGTCCCCAGCTCGCCTTTTACGTCCGTCCCGGACACAGAAATTCCAGAGTGTCCGCCAAATCCGAAGGGAAACCGATTGAAGAGACGATGTGCTCACGCTCCTTGCGGCGCGGAACTGCCCGCCGACGCTGACCGGCGCACCCGGTATTGCAGCGACGCTCACAGGAAGGCAGCGGCACGCGCCCGCAAGTCCACCGACAGCACGGCCGCGACGAAGCCCGCCACGACCCCCGAGAGCGACGGGGAACGGTACGAGGAGCTTCGGGCCGTCTGGGGTGCCCTGGTGGCCCAGATAGCCGCTGACGGGGTTCTTGTGCCTGGCAGCGCCGGGGCACCGGTTGCCCATCCGGCGCTTCGCTTCCTGGCCCAACTCGACGCCGCCCTGTCCGCCCACGAGCGCGCCACCGACACGAGCGACGCGGACCCGCTGACAGTCATGAGAGACGCCGCCCGAAGGGCAGTTGAGGAGTCACGCCGTGTATGAACACCTGGGCGAGTGTCTGGCCGACCGCCAACGCCGCTGGGCCGGCGATCTACCGCCCCTGAGTGACGAACTCCAAGAACTGGCCTGCCTGTTGGCCGATGAAGAGCCCCGCAAGATCGGTGCGTACCCCTTGTGGCCGCTCTTCACGGGACTGTTCCGCGCCGAAGCCGGTACCGACCCCGACCCGGCAGCGCTGGGCGTGGTCTGCGACTGCCCGGAGCACTTCTGATCCCTGCCCCCGATGGCTGCCCGCGCTGGGTGGTCGTCGGGGGCTTCGTCGTTGGTATGGCACAGATCGAAGATCGTTTATTCCAAGACACGAATAGTCGTGTTCTGTCATAGACACCTCTCCGTGATCTGCCTAGCGTCGTTCCCGAGGGTCGGGAAGCGCCCGGCCGGAAGGGGGCCACGATGGCAGGCAGAGAGCGCCTTACCCGCCTTACGGGAACGGTCAACGGACCGAACTGTGACGACGACGACTGCCCCAACGTGTACGCCACGGGGCACGGCACGTTCGTGGTTCAGGGAGACGCATACGAGGGCTTCACAGTGCCAGACGGCGAAGGTCTCGTGGAGATTCCTGAGCACATTCTCAGGGAGGCTGTGCGTGCTCTCGGATGGTGAGTGGCGGAAGGTGTTCGATGCCTTCCAATACGATGCATGGCGCTTTGAAGCTCAACCGACCTACACCATGCCGCGCGAGGCTCAGAATGTGGCTCTCTTTCTGCGGGGCGAGGACAAGCCCGCTGACCACAATGCGAAGTGGCACACGCGCGTCAGGGAGTATCGCGAAGCAGGTAAGAAGATCGGGCGCGTACGCGTTGTGCGGCAGCCTCTAACGGACTACCAGCGGTACCAATTCGCATGGGGAATCCCTGGGAACATTGCAGCGGGTGAAGACATTCGAATCCTGGATGTCACACACGACGACTACGGCCTTCCTGTTACCGGGCAAGATTGGTGGATGTTCGACGAGTCCACCGTTGTTCATCTGAACTTTCGGCCGGACGGAACGCAGATCGGTCGTGAAATTCACGAAGGTGACGTGGAACAGTTTCGGGCATGGAAGCACACGGCTCTTGCCGCAGCAATCCCGTTCGCTGAGTACATGAAAGAGCACGGGTGACACTTGAGCCAGAACAGTTGGGCCGGTCGAAGGCTGACCTAGCTGAAACTCTGCGCGACTTGCGAAAGCGAGCCGGTCTCACTGGGGATCGGCTCGCTAAGCGTTGCGCCATGAGTCAGTCGAAAATCAGCAAGATCGAGACGGGCAAGACCACGCCTTCACTCGTAGACGTCGAACGCATATTGCGGGCCGTGGACGCCCCTCCGGAACTTGTCAGCGAAGTGATGGCGCTAGCCAGGATGGCTAACACCGAGTGGCAGGACAAGCGTTCCTCCTGGCGGCGGGGCTTGGAGAAGCGGCAAGCTGAGCTGGCAGCGTTGGAATCCGAGTCGACGGAGATGCGCTACTTCCTGCCGTCCATGCTCACTGGCCTTCTTGCTACACCTGAGTACGTAAGAGCTAGTCTCACGCATTCCCCCGGGGACAAGACCAAGACCGTTGCGCGAAAACTGGAACGTCAGGCCGTCTTGTATGACACATCAAAGCGATTCACCTTCCTCCTCACCGAACAGGCCATCAGATGGGCCATCGTTCCCACGACAGCGATGGCAGTTCAGATTGATCGACTCACGTCACTTTCCCGGCTGCCCAACATCCGGATTGGCGTAGTTCCGAACGGCACAAACATTCCGCGCGGCCCGTTGAATACATTCACCATCTATGACGATCGTCTAGCAACCGTCGAGACCTTCACAGGAAGAATCGTTTTTCAAGACGGTCGTGACATAGCCCAGTACCGGGAAATCTTCGAAATGTATGCGGGTTTCGCGATCTACGGCGACGGCGCCCGCGAGTTTCTAGCCGCATGTGTGCAGTCACTCTTACATGATCTTTAGGCGACAACAGGAATTATTCTGGGGTCACTTGAAACTCTCCTCTACCTTGAGTGCAAACACGAAGAGGGCGGAGGGGAAGACGTGGGCGAGCGGGCAGGCGGCACGCGGAACGTGGTTCGCGTATTGCCGTGGAAGACGAAGGATGGCAAGGAATGCTTGCTTCAAAGTGACGACGCCGGGGGCGTACTCAGCCGTCTCGCGGATGACATGGAAGCTGCGCAACTCAGCATCGGGGAGAAGGTGCTTCTCCACGCTCACGAACTCCTCTCCAACCCCCGCGCCACGGAACCCGAAATGCGTTATCTGGCACGGCAGTTGACGGAGTGCCTGGGGGACGCCTTGAGGGTCGCTGAGAGCCGGGGTGACCGTCTGGGAGTCAGCGGCACCGAAGACGTCCAGGACGACGGAGAAGACGAGGGCCCCACGTTGCCCGCTGAGGCGTTCGGATGAGCACCCGCGCTGTCTACCGCTACGTGCCCCACACGATCCAGCACGCACCCGAGAGCGGCATAACGGCGGAACTGTTCTGCACGTCCATCGGATGCGGCGAGTCATCCGGCCCGCAGGCTGATCCCGAGACCGCCCAAGACTGGGCGCTGAGACATACCGGCCTGAACCCCGGCCATGACCTCTTCCGGCGCGAGTACACCGACCATGCGCGAGTGACCCGCGCTGACCCGACCCCGGCCCGCTGAGCGACGGCGAGTAAGACAGTTCAGCGGTTCGGCCCGGCCCCGTTCGTGCGCTGCCCCCGTGGCGTGCGGGCGGGGCTTCCGCGTGCCGTTGACCGGCCGATACCCTAGAACCGCTAGTTAGACGCGTTCGGGTCGGTCATCACGATGTGGCCGCCGCTCATGGGCGGGGCGGGCTCGAAGCGGCGCACCCGCTTCGCCCCCAGCCCGACCAGCCGGTCGCACGCTGCCTCCA
Source organism: Streptomyces tanashiensis (assembly GCF_014648895.1). GTDB lineage: Bacteria > Actinomycetota > Actinomycetes > Streptomycetales > Streptomycetaceae > Streptomyces > Streptomyces tanashiensis. The sequence continues at coordinate 558,286 of NZ_BMRZ01000003.1, read as the reverse complement.
GCGCGGCCATCCGCTCCTCCCCCTGAAGCCCCGGAGCGGCGCGGACGTCGAGATGGACGCGGTTCTTGGCCACCTTGTCCTCCGGCACCTGCTGGAAGAACACCCGGGGGCCCCTCCCCCTCCGGATCCTCGATGGCCGACCGCGTGTTGCGCTGGTCCTCCGGTACGCCGATCCGCGCGAGGAACTCGTCCCAGGCGGCCAGCGGGTCGGCGCCCTCGGGCAACTCCACCCCGGGCGGCCCCGGATGGACGTACCCCAGCGCGTCGCGCCAGAAGGAGGACAGCGCCCGCGGATCGTGCGCGTCGAAGGTGACCTGGAAACGTCGGCTCATCCCACAGCTCCGTTCGTAGCGGTTCGCGAGGCGACCGTACCGAAGCCCACCGACACCCGCCCGGCGACACCGACACGGCACGGGCGCCGGGACCCCGCCCCGGAACCCGCCCAGGACCGCGTCCGAATAGCGCCAGCACCACGAGGGCCGCCCCCGCACCCTGGCGACATGACCACCCACACCACCCGCACCACCGCCTACGACGCCCTCGCCGTCCCCGCCACCGCGCTCGCCCGGCTGCGCGTCACCGACGACGCCGGCCGCGCCTGCGTGCCCCACACCGCCACCGACGGCGGCGATCCCCTCCGCTGCTGCCTGCGCCTCTCGGCCCCCGGCGAGCGGATCGCCCTCGTCTCGTACGCGCCGCTCCGCCGCTGGGCCGCCGAGACCGGCGCCGAACCCGGCGCCTACGACGAGCAGGGCCCGGTCTTCATCCACGCCGACGACTGCGGCGGCCCCGCGCCCTCGGAGACGTACCCCTTCTCCCGCGCCGGGGCCCTCCGCACCCTCCGCCGCTACGACTCGGCCGGCCGCATCGTCGGCGGCCGCCTCCTGGAGCTACCCGAGACGCCCGCCGAGGGCTTCGACCAGGCCCTCGCCGAGGCCTTCGCCGACCCGGCGGTCGCCCTCGTGCACGTCCGCGCCGTCGAGTACGGCTGCTTCCACTTCGAGGTCCGGCGCCCCTGACACCGGCACCGGACACCCCGTCGCGCCCCGCGTCCCGGGGCGCGACGGGGCCCTCACCCCTCGGCGCCCGCCGAACCGCCCGCGCCGGAACCGACCCCCGAGGGACGCACCGTCTCCTCCGAGGTCCGCGACGCGGGAATCGCCGGCGCCGGCGGAACCGCCGGGGGCACCTCACCCGGCGGCGTCCCGCCCGCCGCCTCCCACTGCGGCAGCAGGGCCTCCAGCCGCCGGCGCTGCGTCTCGTCGAGGTCCTGCGCGAGGAGCGGGACGAGGACCGCCTCGGCGCGCTGGAAGACGAACATCTCGACGGTGCCGTCGGTGTGGTGCTCCAGCCAGTCGAGCGACCAGTCCACGACCCGGCGCGTCTCGGCCGCCGAGAGCTCCCCCCGCGCCGCCAACGACTTGAGGAGGAAGCGGGACCGCCATTCCGGCATGTGCCGCTCCAGCCACGCGAACGACCAGGCGATCGCCTTCGTGCGCTGCGCCAGCGTGAGGTCCGTACGCGTCAGACGGGGCTCCAGCACGAAGCTGCCGTCGATCGCGGTGGGGTCCGCCGACGCGCGGGTGACCACCAGCGACTCGACCGTCGCGGCCTGGTCGGCCGGCAGGTCGGAGCGCTCGGCGAGGACGCCGAGCATGCGCCAGGTCTTCGCCGTCTCCTGCCGGGACATCCACCGCAGCCCGCAGTCGGCCAGCCTCCCGGTCTGGGCCTCGGTCAGGTTCGCCGCCCGGAACAGGGACCGCAGCGTGCGGTGCAGCTGCGGCGAATGGCTGTGGCTCTCCAGCCAGGCGATACCCGTGTCCAGGAGCTCGTCGAGGTCGGCGACCCCGATCCGGTCGTGCTCGGCGAGCCCGGTCACGAGATGCCGGGCCGCACGGCTGGTCCCGTGGTCCCGCAGCCAGCCCATCGCCTGCGGAAGGACCCACTCCCAGTCCTCGTCCGTCAGATCGTCCCGGTTCAGCAGGGACTTGAGGACGAAGCCCGCCTCCTTCATCGCCCGATGACGGGTCAGCCACGCGCGCGTGAACGCGACGGCGTCCCGCACCCGCGCCTCCACGAGGCCGGCGCACGCCAGGAGCCGTTCCATGACGAAGCGCGCCTCGCCCGCCGTTCCCCAGCGCCGCAGCCAGCCGAGCGCCAGCAGGGCGCCGGCGTCGCGCTGCTCCTCGTCCAGACCGGCGTGGGCGAGGAGCAGCTCCAGCACGTGCCGGGCGCGGGGCTGCTCCCCGTGCCCGACCAGCCACCGCAGGGTGTACGCCACCACGCCGCCCAGGTGTGCGACCGTCACCTCGGGCGACCGCAGCAGCGTCTGTATCAGGTGCGTGGCGGTGGCGTCCGACCCGTGCTCCTCCAGCCAGACCAGGGCCGAGGCGACGGCCGTCCCGGGGAGGTCCTCCGCCGGGTCGGCCTGCCACAGCAGGGGATGCTCCAGCACGGTGGTGAGCACCGAGCGCGCCTCCACCTCCCTCGCGTTCTCCTCCAGCCACCGCACTCCCGAGGCGAGCTCCCGCAGCTTCTCCTCGTCGGTACGCGCCGCGGGGTCCACGAGCGCCCTCCGGATCCGCTGGGCCTCCACCCGGGTGCCCGTGTTCCGCTGCTCGAAGACCTCGGAGAACGCGACGGCCCGCACACGCTGTTCGGGCGACAGTTCGGCCCGCCCGAGCAGCTCCGGCAGGAGGACGTGGGTCCCGAGCCCCGGGCAGCTCCGCTCCAGCCACAGCAGGCCCTCCCGCACGCCGGTCGCGGCCTCGTCCGCCGTCAGGTCGTCGCGGGCGAGCAGCGCACCGAGCAGATAGCCCGCGTTCCGCTTCGTCCGGTACTGCTCCAACCACTGGTTCGCGCGGCCGACGAGGGACCGCACCCGGCCGGACGGGAGACCGGCACGGAGGAGGAACGGCCGCAGGACCCGGTCCGCCGTCTCGACGAGGCCGTGCACGCGCAGCCAGGACAGCGCCGCTGCGGCGGCCTGTTCCGCCTGCTCGTCGGTGAGGTCGGTCCGGACCAGCAGGGCGGGCAGGACATAGCTGGCGTTGGCGGTCTCCTTGTGCCGCGCCAGCCATGCGTTGGCGAAGCCGGCGGCCCGGTGCACCTCGTCGACCGGGACGTCCTCGCGTTCGAGCAGGTGCTGGAGGACGTACCCCGCGTTCTTCCCGTGTCCGTGGAGCTCCAGCCAGGACGTGGCCTGGCCGATGGCGAGGCGGGCCTGCTCCTCGGTGAGATCGCGCCGGGCCAGCATGGGGGCCATGATGAAGCTGGCGTCCGCCTCGGCCGCGTGGGCGTCCAGCCACCGGGCCCCGAATCCGAGCACGAGCTCCCGTTCCTCGGGAGTGAGGTCCTCGCGCACGAGCGCCTTCTTCATCAGGAAGTCGGCGTCCTTCTCCATGCCGTGCTCGGCGAGCCACCGCCCCGCGGAACCGACCACGAGCCGCCGTTCTTCAGCGGTGATGTCCTGGCGCTCCAGCAGCCGGCCCATCAGGAAGTCGGCGTCCCTCTCCGTGGCGTGGGACGCCAGCCACCCGACCGCGTGGGTGACCGCCTGCTGGATCTGCGGCCTGCCCGCTCCCCGCATGCCGAGCACGGGGTACAGGACCCAGTTGGCGCGCCGGGCGTCCCAGTGGTGCTCCAGCCATTCGAGCGCCAGCGTGGCGGCGTAGCGGACCTCCTCTCGCGGCAGGTCGGGGTAGTTCAGCAGCGCGCGCAGGACCTTCAGCGAGCCTTCGAGGGTGATGTGGCGGCCCACCCAGGCGTAGGCGGCCGCGATGGCGCGGCCCACCTCGTCCTCGGTCAGGTCCTCCCGGCCGAGGAGGGGATGGAGGACCGTTCCGGTCTGCCGTGCGGCCATCGAGTGCTCGCACCATCGCAGGGCGGCCGGGACGGCCTTCCTCACCTGCTGGACGGTGAGGTCGTCACGGGCCACGAGGGCGCTCAGGACGAAGTGGGCTCCCGGGGACTGGCCGTGGAGATTGATCCAGCCGACCGCGTTCTCCAGGGACGGTCTCAGTTCGGCCGGGAGTTCCGTCCTGTTGAGCAGCGGACCCAGGACGTAGCTGGCGTCCTGCCGCCAGCCGTACGCGTCGAGCCAGCGCAGCGCCGCCGGGACGAGCACGGCCGCGTTGTCGACGGGCAGATTCGACAGACCGCTGTGGAGGAGGTGGCGGGCGTCGGTCTGGTCGCCGTACTCCTCCAGCCAGGGACCGGCGATCTCCTGCCAGTTCCGTACGGCGGCCTGCGACCAGGGCGGCCCGTAGACGAGCGCCCCGAGGGCGTAGCCGCCCGCGTCGGCGTCGCGCCGCATGACGTCGCCGATGGTCGGGGCGTTGTCGGCGAACCAGAGGTCGAGCAGCTTCGCCAAGGACTCCAGGGGCTGGGGCGCCAGGTCGTTCATCAGCCGGGCGAGGTTCGTGGCGTACCGCCCGAGCGTCCGGGGGCTGGTGAGCGAAGCGCCCAGCAGCGACAGGAGCCTGCGCCGGTCGGGGGTCCGGGAACCGGGCGGGAGGATCACGGACTCGACGAGCTGGTCGCAGACGATGTCGTGGGCCGTGGCCACCATGTCGGCCGGCCCTTCGCGCTGCAGCCAGCCCAGGTCGAGCAGGGTCTCGACCACGACCTCCGCATCCGGCGTGTCCTCGGAGGCGTCGGGCAGCGCCGCCTTGGCGGCCGCGACCACCTGGGCGTACTCCTGCGGGCAGGAGGCCGCGGCGGCCGCGGCGGCCACGAGCAGTTCGGACGCGGAGGCCTGGTGGAAGACGGTCGCCCCGCCGCGGGCCTTCTCGCTGCGGACGACGGCGAGGTCGTCCTCCTCCAGCCGGTTCCTGAGCCAGGTGGACAGCTCGCCGCTCGCCCGCAGTCCGGCGAGGTCCCGCAGACCGCCGGCGGCGACCCGGCGCTCCACCTCGCGGGCGACCAGCAGCGCGATGATGGGCCGGTGCCCGCAGATCTCCCACATCCGGTCCATGCCGAACCGGTCGATGGCGGTGGGCGCCAGCCTCGTCAGGGCCTGCTCCGCCACGAGCCGCTGGAACTCCTCGTCCTGCCGGAGGTCGAACTCGTCGAAGAGCTCGTAGAGGTGGATCTCGTTCGTCTTGCGCAGCCACCCGGGGCGCGCCGTGGCGAGGAAGGCGACCTTGATCCCCTTGCGGCGTGCCTCCGGCAGGAGATGGTGCCGCAGGGTGGTCAGGTCGAGCGGGGGGTCGTCGTTGTTCTTCCTGAAGTAGTGGTTGAGGTAGTCCATCACCACCAGGGCCGGGGAGTCCTCGGCCAGGACCTTGTGGATGATCTCGCTGGTGACGGACTCCTTCCCGCCGGGGCGCAGATGCAGCACCCGCCAGCCCTCGTCGAGGGCCATCCGTCCCACTTCGAGGACCGTACGGGTCTTGCCGGTGCCGGCCGCGCCGATCAGCAGCACGCCGCGGTCCTCGGACGCGCGCAGGCGGCGGAACAGCTGGGACCGCTCGGTGTCGTGGTCCTGCCCGGGGGACACGTAGGGCAGGCATTCGGGAGTGAGGTTCCGCTCGAATCCGCCGAGCCCGTCGACGAAGTTCTCCTGCGGGATCACCGACCCGGGGGGTACGGGGCCGGGCGCCGGCGGCCGGTCGGCGGCGCCGGCCTCGGCAGCCGGCTTCTCGCCGGTGTAGGCCCGGTTGCGGGCGAGCGGGATCCGGGAGCCCTCGCCCTGGCAGGCGATACGGGGCTCCGGTACCTGCTTTCCGCCCTCCACCTTGCCCGCCAGCGCCTTCCTGAGGGCCCGCAGGATGTCGCCGGTCCGGAGGTGGCTCTGCTCCTCCCCCCTGCGTCCGTCGCCGTCCAGGGGGCCGGTGATGCCCTGCTTGAGCACGTCCACCAGGGCGAGCGTGAACACGCTGCCGGCCGGAAGGCACAGCGACTCCTCGGTCGCCGCGGCCGAGGTGAGGACGCAGGCCCCCTGGATGGTGAACGGGTCGTCCTCCTCCGCCGGGTCTCCGGCGCCCATCCCCACGGCGAGCCCGCTGTGGCAGCAGTCGATGATGACGACCTTGTGCCGTGCCCGGGATCCCGCGATCAGCGTCTTGAGGCCGTCGTACTCGACCGAGTAGAAGTCCCGCCCGTAGCTGGACTCCTTCGTGGCGAGGAGCAGTTCCCCGTTCCTGGAGTACTGGCCGTGTCCGGCGTAGTAGACCAGAAGCAGGTCGGTGGCCTCGTCCGCGGCGTTGGACACGGCCGCGAGGAAGTCGTTCCGTGCGCTGCCGGCGGCGAGGTGGTGGCAGTCCTCCCTCCGGAGCGCCTCCAACTTCGGGTCGGTCAGCTGCTCAAGCAGTGCGGGGATGTTCTTGGCGACTCCTGCGAGCGCGGGAAGCTCCTGGTAGTCGTGAACACCGAAGAAGACCGCCCGGGACGACCGGGCCGACCGGTCGGTCATGACGCGGAGGCGTCGTCATTCGTGTTTCCGGCCTCTGTGTTTCCGGCCTCTGTGTTTCCGGCCTCCAGACCGCGCAGCAGTTCCGCCAGCTGCTGCGGATCGAGATGGCCGATGTCGACGGTCGCGCCGCCGAAGACCAGCGTGCGCGCCCCCCTGTTGCCGCCGCGCGCCCGCGCGAGCCGCCAGCCGGCGTAGCCGACCGCGAAGTTCGCGATGTCGCCGGCCGTACCCAGAACGATGTCCAGGGCGTCCATCGCGCCCATGGTGGGGCCCGGCGTGGAGACGGGGACGACGGACAGCTGCCGCGCCTTCGGATCACGGGCCAGCCAGCCCTGAAGCTCCGTCAGAGCCAGCTTGTCGCCATCACTTTCGATGCGAACGCGCACCGCGGGACCCCCTCGTCCGTGTGGGAACAGACGTCGATGGTAGCGGGCGTCCGGAGCGGCACTCGCCGGAAAGCGCCACGTGGGACCGGGCGGCCCGGGGCCGGGGGAAGCGGGTCGCCGAGGGGCGGGGGAAGGGGCAGACGAGTCGGGCTGTACGCCGGGTTCTGTGCCCCGGGACCTCGCGGTCGTCGGGGCGACGGCCATCCATCTAGGACCGGCGTTGCCGCCGGCCTCCTGCGGTCTACCCGCGGACTCGGGCGAGCAGCCCTCGATCATCCGCGCAGGGACACCGGAGTGTCCCCTCTTGACCTTGCTCCGAGTGGGGTTTACCTAGCCGCCTGAGTCACCTCAGGCGCTGGTGGTCTCTTACACCACCGTTTCACCCTTACCGAGGACCGAGGTCCCCGGCGGTCTGTTTTCTGTGGCACTGTCCCGCGGGTCACCCCGGGTGGCCGTTAGCCACCACCCTGCTCTGTGGAGCCCGGACGTTCCTCGGGAAGATCCGAGGATCTCCACGCGGCCGTCCGCCCGGCTCGTCTGCCGTGCCGACCATGCTACCTGCCGATCCGGAGGAAGGCGGCCCGCCTCGGTGCGAGCGCTTGACCTTGCCGCAGCGTCAGGGTTTCTACTGGGCGCATGCGTATCGGCGAGATCGCCGCGCTCGTCGGGGTCACCCCCCGGGCCGTGCGGCACTACCACCAGTCGGGGCTGCTCCCCGAGCCCGCGCGGCGGGCCAACGGGTACCGGGAGTACGGGGTCCGGGACGCCGTCCTGCTCGCCCGGATCCGGCGGCTGACCGAGCTGGGACTCGGCCTCGACGAGGTACGCGACGTGCTCGCGGACGACGAGGGACGGGGGCTCGTGGAGGTCCTGGAGGAGCTGGAGGCCGACCTGGCCCGGCAGGAGGCGGTGATCCGGGAGCGCCGGGAGCGCCTCGCCCCGCTCCTCGCCGAGGCCCGGGCCGGGCGCCTGCCCGCCGAGGGCCCCGTCTCCCCGGAGCTTGCGGCACTGCTCGCCGGTCTGGGCGAGCTGCCCGAGTCCCCGATGGCGGCGAAGGACCGGGAGATCCTGGCCCTGCTCGACGCCGTGGCCCCCGAGGACGAGCGGGCCCGGCTGATGGAGCTGATGCGCGACGTGGCGGGCAGCGCGCGGGAGCTGTACGGGCTCCTCGACGCCCTCGCCGACGCGGCGCCGGACGACCCCCGGGTGGAGGAGGCGGCCCGCGCCCTGGCCGCCGTCCTGCCGGACGGCATCGCCGTGGAGCTGCCCCCGGAGGGCGCGGGCGGCCTCGCCGACACGTTCTTCGCGGACCTCGCACCGGCCCAGTCGACGGCGGTACGGCGGGCGGTGGACCTGGTGGCGACACGAAGGGCCGAGGACGGCACGGCGGCCGAGGACGGCACGGCGGCCGAGGACGGCACGGAACGAGGGGAGGCGGACCGATGAGGCACACGAAGCGGGTGGCGGGCGCGGGGGCGGTAACGGCTGCGGGCACCGCCTCGGGTGCGCCCCGCGGCGGTGGTGCGTCGCGGGGTCGCGTGCTGCGGGTTCTGCGCGGGGGCGCGTACGCCGCGCTCCCCGCCGAGCTCGTGCTCTTCGTCTGCCTGCTCGCCGGGGTGCGGATCCCCGGGGCCGTGCTCCTCGCCGGGGAGCTGCTCGTGCTGGGGCTCCTCTCCGCCGAGGCACTCGTGTTCTTCCGGATGCGGCGCCGCGGGCTGTCCGCGCGGGAGGCCCTGGCCGAGCTGGTGCCCGAGCCGGTCCTGCGGCTCCTGGGGCACGAGGTGCGGCTCATGGTGAGCCTCGGGCGGTGGGTCGCGCGGCGGCCGGACGGGGTGGCGGGCGCGGACGGCGTGTTCCCGCACGCCCGGGACCAGGCGGCGCTGATGTACGGCTTCGCGTTCGTGTGCGTGGTCGAGACGGTCGGCATGTCGTACCTGCTCGCCGAGTGGCCCCTCGTCCACGGGGCCGTCCTCGTCCTGGACGTCTACACCGTGCTCTTCGTCCTGGGGCTGCACGCCGCCTCCGTGACCCGCCCGCACACGCTCACCGGTGACGTCCTGCGGCTGCGGCAGGCGGCCCACGTGGACGTGCGCGTCCCGCTCGGCCGGATCGCGCACGTCCGGCGCGAGTCCCTCTTCTCGCACGAGAAGAGGGACGGCGAGCTGAACCTCGCCGTCGGCTCCCAGACCTCCGTCACGATCGAGCTGACGGAGCCGGTCGACGCGCCCCGGCTGCTCGGCGCGCCCCGTCCCGTGCGGCTGATCCGGGTCCACGCCGACGACCCGCGCACGCTCGTACGGGACATCACGCGGGCGCGAACAGCACCTTCGCCGACCCAGGGTCCGCTTCCGACAGCCTGACCCGCAGCCACTCCCCCAGCGGCAGCTTCGCCGCCCCGCCCTCGATCCGGGCGACGACCGCCGGGTCCTCCAGGTGGACGGTGCCGACGGACGGTTCGTGGTCCTTCACGTCGATGACGTACGCGTCGAAGATCTCGCCGACCCGTTCCCTCAGAAGCGCGGCCTCGACGATGTCGACGCTCTCGCGTTCGACGGTGTTGGCGCGGCGGGCGCCGGTGGCCATCTCGTCGGGGAGGGCGGGCAGGGCGGCCCGCACCCACTCGGGCGGCTCGTCCCCGGCGACGGCCGCCACGCACAGCTCGCCCGCGTACCGGTCGACGAGGCGGCGCAGCGGCGCGGTGCAGTGGGTGTACTCGTCGGCGACGGCGGCGTGGACGGCGGGGGTGGGGACGTGGCCGTCGGTGAAGACGGTGTAGCCGGCGCCGCGCAGCAGCGTGGTGCACTCCTGGAGGAACGCGGCGTGGCGGGGGTTCGTGGGGTCGGCGGAGCGGACGACGTCGGCGTACGAGACGTGGTGCGGCCAGTCGACGCCGAGGGCGTGGGCGGAGCGGCGCAGCCGGGCGACGGCGCCGTCGGGGGCGGTGGGGAGGGTGCGCAGGATGCCGGTGCCGGCGGCGGTCATGAGGTCGGCGGCGGCCATGCCCGTGAGCAGGGAGATCTGGGCGTTCCAGGCGTCGGCGGGGAGCGGGGCCCGGTAGGCGAGGGAGTAGGTGTGGTCGGTCTCGACGATCTCCTGCTCGGGGACGTTGAGGGAGATCCCGCCGCGTTCGGTTTCGAGGGCCTCGCGGAGCCGGCCGATGTCCCGGAGGAGGGCGAGCGGTTCCTCGGCCGTCCCGTCGTCGATCTCGCGCTGCACGCCCGCGTAGTCGAGCCGGGCGCGGCTGCGGACGAGGGCACGGCGGACGTCGGTGGCGACGCGGCGCCCTTCGGCGTCGAGGTCGATGCGCCAGAGCAGGGCGGGTCGGGGTTCGCCGGGGAGGAGGCTGGCGGCGCCCTCGGAGAGGACGGCGGGGTGGAGGGGGACCCTGCCGTCGGGGAAGTAGAGGGTGAGGACGCGCCGGTGGGCCTCGGCGTCGAGCGCGCCGCCGGGGGTGACGAAGGCGGCGACGTCGGCGATGGCGTAGTGGACGCGGTAGCCGCCGTCGGCCCGGCGGGCGAGGTGCATGGCCTGGTCGAGGTCGGTGGAGGCGGGCGGGTCGATCGTGAAGAACGGCAGGTCGGTGGCGTCGTACGAGGGGAGCCGGGGCGCCTTCGCCGCTGCCTCGGCCTCGGCGAGGACGGCGGGCGGGAAGTCCTCGGGGATCGCGAGCTCGGTACGGAGTGCGCGCAGGGCGGCCCGCAGCGGAGCCTCGGCTGCGCCGGTCACGTGGATGTGGCGGCGGGGCATGGACCGAGCGTATGAGCTGGGGCGGTGTGCGGCACCTCGTAGGCTGGACGACCGGGGCCGCACCCCCATCCCCGTACGGACGAAGGAGAACCACCGTGCTCGTGCTGTTGCCGCCCTCCGAAGGCAAGGCCTCCTCGGGGCGCGGGGCGCCGCTGAAGCCGGAGTCGCTGTCCCTGCCGGGGCTCGCGGAGGCGCGGGCGGCGGTCCTGGACGAGCTGGTCGAGCTGTGCGCGGCCGACGAGGAGAAGGCGCGCGAGGTGCTCGGCCTGAGCGAGGGGCTGCGTGGCGAGGTCGCGAAGAACACGGAGCTGCGGACGGCGGGCGCGCGTCCGGCCGGGGAGATCTACACGGGCGTGCTGTACGACGCGCTGGGTCTGGCGACGCTGGACGCGGCGGCCCGGAAGCGGGCGGGGAGCTCGCTGCTCGTGTTCTCGGGGCTGTGGGGCGCGGTGAGGGTGACGGACCGCATCCCGTCGTACCGCTGCTCGATGGGGGTGAAGCTGCCGGGCCTCGGCGCGCTGGGCGGGCACTGGCGGACCGCGATGGCGGACGTGCTGCCGGAGGCGGCCGGGGACGGGCTCGTCCTGGACCTGCGCTCGGCGGCGTACGCGTCGGCGTGGAAGCCGAAGGGGGAGCTCGCGGCGAGGACGGCGACGGTGCGGGTGTTGCACGCGCCGACCCGGAAGGTCGTCAGCCACTTCAACAAGGCGACGAAGGGCCGGATCGTGCGGAGCCTCCTGGAGTCGGGTGCGGAGCCGGGTTCGCCGGCGGCGCTCGCGGAGGCGCTGCGGGATCTGGGGTACGTGGTGGAGGAGGGCGGGAAGGCGGGGGCCCTGGACGTGCTCGTGGACGAGATCCACTAGCTCCTGTTGCACCCTCCGCAACGCTCGTTGCGGGTGACGCTCGCCCTGGGCAGGATGACGCCCATGACGAGCGTGTTCGACCTTGCCCCGGAAGCCCGTGCCGCAACCCGTGCCGCAGCCCGGGTGGTCCCCGTCGTCGTGGTCGAGGACGCCGCCGACGCCGTGCCCCTGGCGCGGGCCCTGGTGGCCGGCGGACTGCCGCTGATCGAGGTCACCCTGCGCACCCCGGCCGCGCTCGACGCCGTCCGCGCGATCGCGGCCGAGGTGCCGGAGGCGGTCGTCGGCGCGGGCACCGTCGTCTCGCCGGCCGGGGTCGCGGACGCGGTGCGCGCCGGGGCGCGCTTCCTGGTCAGCCCGGGGTGGACCCGGCGCCTGCTCGGCGCGATGCGGGACTCGGGCGTGCCGTTCCTGCCGGGGGTCTCGACGACCTCGGAGGTGGTGACCCTCCTCGAACAGGGGGTGGAGGACATGAAGTTCTTCCCGGCCGAGGCCGCGGGCGGCGTCCCGTATCTGAAGTCCCTCGCGGGCCCGCTCCCCCGGGCCCGCTTCTGTCCCACGGGCGGCATCTCCCTCGCCTCCGCCCCCGCCTACCTCGCCCTGCCGAACGTGGGCTGCGTCGGCGGTACGTGGATGCTGCCGCCCGAGGCCCTCGCGGCCCGCGAGTGGTCCCGGGTGGAGTCCCTCGCACGCGGCGCTGCGGCGCTGGGGGCGCCGGTCAGCCGGTGAACGTCACGCCGAGGTGGTCGGTGACGGGCCGGTAGCCGAGGCGCTGGTAGAGGGCGTTGCTCGTGGGGTTGGACAGGTCCGTGAAGAGCAGGACCTGCGCCACGCCGCCGTCGAGCGCGGCCCGGCTGACGGCCTCGGTGACACCGGCCGCGTACCCCCGGCCGCGCTCGGCGGGCGGGGTGTAGACGAGATGGACGCGGGCCTGACCCTCGATCGTGCGGGAGACGGCGGCCATCGACACCGGGCGGCCGTCGGGCCCCTCCCAGAGCCACAGCCGTCCCTCGGAGGTCCGCTCGGTGACGAAGCCGGTGTAGTCCTCGGCGGGCTCGTCCCCGATGGCCACCGCGAACTCCGTCGTCCAGGCGGCGACGAGCGGGACGTCCGCCTCGGTGGCGGCCCGGCCCCGGCCGGCCGGGGCCGGGTCCGGCGGGGTCAGCTCGCCGAGCCGGAAGAGCCGCATGCGGACGGTGGGCGCCCAGGGCCGGCCGGTGGCCTCCGCGTACGCCTCGACGGCGGCCGTCTCGCCGCGCACCTCCGTCGCCCGCTCGCCCCCGGGGAGGACGAGCGCGCGGGCCGCCTCCTCCGTCATCGCCCCGAAGGCGGGCACGCCGGGCGGCGCCACCGCGAGGACGCCGGTGACCCGGCCGTCCGCCTCTTCCCACCAGCCGAGCCGCCCGGCCGTGTCCATGAGCGTGAGCACGGCGGTGTTACGGGCGGGATCGGCGGCGAGATGCTCTGCGGCGGCGGCCCGGAAGGCGGCGGCGCTGTCGGTGAAGGACCACGTCATGCGGGAGATGGTGGTACGGGGGCGGACCCCCGCACCACCCTCCGCCCGTCTCAGCCCCGCAGGTGCGAGGTGTCGTTGAGGAGCCGCACGGACGCGTTGCCGTCGGCGTAGTAGGCCACGGCCGAGATCGAGGCGGCCGACAGCTCCATCCGGAACAGCGACTCCGGCGGGGCGCCGAGCGCGAGCCGGACCAGGGTCTTGATCGGCGTGACGTGGGTGACGAGGAGGACCGTGCGGCCCGCGTACGCGGCGGTCAGCCGGTCCCGGGTCGCGGCGACGCGCCGGGCGACGGTCGCGAAGCTCTCGCCTCCGCCGGTCGGCGCGGCCTTCGGCGAGGCCAGCCAGGCGTCGAGGTCCTCCGGGTGGCGCTCGCGCACCTCGCCGAAGGTCAGGCCCTCCCAGGCGCCGAAGTCGGTCTCCCGCAGCCCCTGCTCGATCCGTACGTCGAGGCCGAGCCGGGCGGCGACGGCACCGGCGGTCTGGCGGCAGCGGGTGAGCGGCGAGCTGACGATCTCCTGGATCGTGCCCCGCGCGGCGAGGGCCTCGGCGACGGCCTCGGCCTGCCGCAGTCCGGCCGCCGACAGCTCGGGGTCGCTCCCCCCGCTGCCGGAGAACCGCTTCTCGGGCGTGAGCGCGGTCTCCCCGTGCCGCAGCAGCACGAACGTCGCCGGCGCACCCATGTCGGGCCCGGCCCACCCCTGGCGGGGGGCGGCGGGCACCTGCGGCCGAGCGGCCGGGGCGGTCGCGCGGTCGGCGGCCGAAACCGGGGCGGTGGCACGGCCTGCGGCCGGAGCCGGGGCGGTCGCGCGGTCGGCGGCCGAAACCGGGGCGGTGGCACGGCCTGCGGCCGGAGCCGGGGCAGTCGCGTGGCCGGCGGCCGAAGCCGGGGCGGTCGCGTGGCCGGCGGCCGGAGCCAAGGCGGTGGTACCGCCCGGCGCGGGCGCGGCGCCCTCGGTGGCGTCCGCGCCGACGCCCGGAGCCGCGGCGCGTGCCGCCGGGCCGTCGGTGGCCGGCGCGTGGGCGCGCGCCGCGTGGCCCACCGGGGCCAGAGCGCCCGCCTCGGCCTCGAAGTCGCCGGACGCCACCGAGGCCGTGACGGCCTCCTCGGCGGCGAACAGGCCGTCGTCAGAGCCCGCGTCAGGACCTGCGTCGGGGGTCGCCGGGCGCGACACGGCGCCCGGCCAGGCGCCCGGGCCCGTCGCGGAACCGGCCGGTGCCCCGGCCCGGGTCCCGGCGGTCGGTCCCGTCGCCGCGCCCGTGGCCGTACCGCCGGATGTCGCCGTCCCGCCGGCCGTGGCCGTACCGCCGCCACCCGAGGACCCGGCGAGCGCCGCTCGGGCTCTCGCCGCGCCCGCCGTCGCGTCGCCGGGAGGGCCCGACGGGGGCGGGGCCGCGGCGTTGCGCGCGGCGGAGGCGTCCAGGCCGGCCGTGGAGGCGGAGGGCTCCCACTGGCGGCCCCGCTTGCCCGCGTCCATCGCCTCGTTCGCGAGCCGGTCCGCGTGCTTGTTCCGCTCGCGCGGGATCCACTCGTAGCGGACCCGGCCCGCGGGGAAGACCCGCCCGGCCTCGGCCGCGAGCGGCTTCATGTCGGGGTGCTTGATCTTCCAGCGGCCGGACATCTGCTCGACGACCAGCTTGGAGTCCATGCGGACGTGGACGGTGGCGTCCGGGAACAGCTCCCGGGCCGCCTTCAGGCCCGCCACCAGGCCCTTGTACTCGGCGACGTTGTTCGTGGCCACCCCGATGTACTCGGCGGCCTCCGCCAGGGTCTCCCCCGTCGCCGGGTCGAGGACGACCGCGCCGTAGCCGGCGGGCCCCGGGTTGCCCCGGGAGCCGCCGTCCGCCTCGACCACGACCTCGCGCATTACAGGCCGGACTCCGCGGTGCGGACGAGGATCCGGCGGCAGTTCTCGCACCGGACGACCGTGTCCTTGGCGGCGGCGCGCACCTCGTTGAGCTCGGTGATGTTGAGCTCGATGTGGCAGCCCTCGCACTTGCGCTGGTACAGCCGGGCCGCGCCGACGCCGCCCTGCTGCTCGCGCAGCTTCTCGTACAGCTTGATCAGGTCGGCCGGGACGGAGCCCGCGACGAGCTCGCGCTCCTTGGTGACGGAGGCGGCCTCGACGTCCAGCTCGGACTGGGCGGCGTCACGCCGGGCGGTGGCGTCGTCGGTCTTGGCCTGGACGGCGGAGACGCGCTCGGTCAGCTCGGCGAGGCGCTCCTGGACGGACTCGCGGCGCTCCATGACCTCCAGGACGATCTCCTCCAGGTCACCCTGGCGCTTGGCGAGGGAGACGATCTCGCGCTGGAGGTTCTCCAGGTCCTTCGGGGAGGAGACGGCGCCGGAGTCGAGCCGCTGCTGGTCGCGCGCGGCGCGCTGGCGGACCTGGTCGACGTCCTGCTCGGCCTTGGTCTGCTCGCGGCCGCAGTCGCTCTCCTCGGTCTGCGCGGCGACGAGCAGGTCGCGCAGCTGGGTGAGGTCCTTGGTCAGCGCCTCGATCTCGGCGTGCTCGGGCAGCGAGCGGCGCTTGTGGGCGAGCTGCTGGAGGCGGACGTCCAGGGCCTGGACGTCGAGGAGGCGGATCTGGTCGGCGGGCGCGGCGTTCAGTTGGGGGCTCCAGGGGAGGTGTGGTGGGAGGACCAGGGGTCGGTGACCGTCTTCGAGACGTGGACGCGGAGGTCCCAGCCGTGGCGGTCGGAAATCTCGTCGAGCTGGGCGGCGGCCTGCTCGCACCAGGGCCATTCGGTGGCCCAGTGCGCGGCGTCGACCAGAGCCAGCGGGGACTGCTGGGTGGCCTCGGAGACCGGGTGGTGGCGCAGGTCGGCGGTGAGGAAGGCGTCGACGCCCGCGGCCCGTACGGCGTCGAAGAGGCCGTCGCCGGAGCCGCCGCTGACGGCGACGCGGCGCAGGATCATGCCGGGGTCGCCGGCGACGCGGATGCCCTGCGCGGTGGCGGGCAGCCGCTTGGCGGCGCGGGCGGCGAACTCGGCGAGGGTCTCGGGGTGGTCCAGCTCGCAGATCCGGCCGAGGTTGCTCTCGGGGACGAGGGGGCCGGTGACCCGGAGGTCGAGCGCGCCGGCGAGGGCGTCGGAGACGCCGGGGTCGGCGGTGTCGGCGTTGGTGTGGGCGACGTGGAGGGCGATGTCGTGCTTGATGAGCGTGTGCACGACGCGGCCCTTGAAGTGGCCGGCCGCGACCGTCGTCGTCCCGCGCAGGTAGAGCGGGTGGTGGGTGACGATCAGGTCGGCGCCGAGGGCGACGGCCTCGTCGGCGATCTCCTGGACGGGGTCGACGGCGAAGAGGACGCGGTTCACCTCGGCGTCGGGGTCGCCGCAGACGGTGCCGACGGCGTCCCAGGACTCTGCTCGCTCTGGTGGCCAGAGGGCGTCGAGCTCGGCGATGACTTCAGACAGACGGGGCACGAGGGAAAGGCTACCTGTCCCCCGCGCCCCGCCGTCCGGGCCTGTGGATGACTCCGGGAGCCCGGGCTACTTCTTCACGAGGTCGGCGCGCAGGTCGTCGAGGACGCTGTTCGCGGCCGTGACGCCGAGGCCGAGGTACCAGGTCTCGTCCGGGACGTCCTTGGCCCGGCCGGCCTTGACCGCGGAGAGGTTCTTCCAGAGCGGGTTGGCCTGGGCGGTGTCCTTCTTGGTGGCCTTGGCGTCGCCGTAGACGCCGGTGAAGATCCAGTCGGCGTCGGCCTCGTCGATCTTCTCGGGGCTGATCTCGGCGGCCAGCTCGTCGACCTGCTGGTTCTTCGGCCGGGGCAGGCCGGTGTCCTCCAGGATGGTGCCGATGAAGGAGGCCTTGGCGTAGAGGCGGATCTTGCCGGGGAGGTAGCGGACCATGGAGACGGTCGGCTTGTCCGGGCCGATGTCCGTGCCGAGCTGCTTCGCCTTGGTCTCGTAGGCGGCGAGCTTCGCCTTCGCCTCGTCGGTCCTGTCGAGCGCGGCGGCGTTGAGGAGGTAGTTCTCCTTCCAGGTGAAGCCCGGGCGGATGGAGAACACGGTCGGCGCGATCTTCGACAGCTCGTCGTACTTGTCGGCGGCGCGCAGCTGGCTGCCGAGGATGAGGTCGGGCTGGAGGTTGGCGATGGCCTCCAGGTTGAGGTTGTTGATGGTGCCGACGGACTTCGGGGTGCCGGCGTCCTTCTCGAGGTAGCCGGGGATGCCGTCGTCGCCCTCGGAGGGGGCGTAGCCGACGGGCTGGATGCCGAGGGAGACGACGTTGTCGAGCTCGCCGACGTCGAGCACGACGACCCGCTTGGGGGCGGCCTTGAGCTCGGTCGTGCCGAGGGCGTGGGTGAGGGTGCGCGGGAACTGGCCCGGCTTGGCGTCGGTGCCCATGGCCGCGGTCTTGGCGGCGGCGTCGCCGAAGTCCTTGCCGCCGGTGGCGACGTCCTTCTTCTTGGCGGAATCCTCCTTCTTCGCGGGGTCGGAGGACCCGTCGCCGCCTCCGCAGGCCGCGAGCGAGAGCGCGGCGGCGAGGGCGACGACGGCGGCGGTGCCGCGGCGGCGGAGGGACATGAGAAGGCTCCTGTACGGGTCGTCCTGGCGGGGACTTGCGCGGAAACGTGTGCGACCGACCGGAGCCACAGGCTCCGCTTAGGTTCGCCTTACCTTACTCACCACGGGCCACTCCAGCACAACCGCCCCCTCCCCCTCAGCCGAACCGCCGCAGGGCCACCCTTATGTGTGAAGTGACCCTGCTCGTGTTGTTCGGCTGGAAGTGCGAAAACTAGCTTCGTGGCCGGAGGTGACGAGTCGATGACAGCGTGTGCCATCGAGACCCCGGCCGAGGACGGCGACCGCGACCCCGGTGCGGCCTGGCCGGCGGGGTTCACGATCACGGCCGACGGCGCGTACGCGGCCAGGCTCGCGGGCGCCGGCGACGCCCTGTACGTGGAGAGGTGGACCCTCGACGGCCCGGAGCCGTACGCCGTCCCGCTCCCTCTCGGCCAGCCGGAGGAGGCCGGCACCCAGCTGCTGCCCCTCGCGGACGGCAGGGTCCTCGTCGCCCGCCGCGTGGACGGGCGGCGGAACACGTTCTCGCTGCTCTACCCCACCGGCCCGGCCACCGGCGAGCTCCGGCTCGGCGCGGTGGAGGCACCCGGCTCCGAGCACCTCGTGCTGCTCCCGCCCTCGCCGGACGGCATCTGCGCGTACGCGATGTGCGTCGGCCCCGACACGACCACCCTGTGGCTGGTGGCGGGCGGGGCCTTCGGCCCGGAGCGGGTCGCGGAGGTCAGGGGCCGCTGCACGGGCGGGGTGTGGCTCGACCGCACGGGCCGGATGCTCGCGCTCGACCGGCGGCTCGGCGACGGGCCGGTGAAGGCCGTCGCCGTCGACCTGGAGCGGGGCGGGGAGGTGACGCCGCTGCTCCAGATCACCGAGGGGAGCGACGACCGGCTGCTGCTCGCGGACCCGGACAGCGGGCTGCTCCTGATCCGCTCCGACGCGCCGTCCCCGGGCCACGACCGGCTCGGCTGGGGCGTCCTCGGGAGCCTGCTGCCGGTGCGGTTCCCCGAGTGCCTGCGGCTCGACGACGCGGCGGTGACGCCGTTCGCGGTCCAGCCGGGGCAGGTGCTGATGCCGGAGGGCTGCGCGGTGGCGCTGCGGATCGACGCGGCGGGCGGCAGCTGGGTGGGCGCCTGGCGGCCCTCGTCCCGCCGGATGGCCCAGCTGGCCGCCCCGCAGGGCTGGCTGGCCGGGGCGGGCCTGTGGACGGCCGAGGGCGTGCTGCGGCTGCCGTACGCGACGGACGAGGTGCCGTGCGGGCTCGCCGGACTGGAGATCCCGCCGGAGCCCGAGCCCGTGGTGGTCGTCGAGGAGCCCCGGGTGTGCCGTCCGGTGCCCCTGCAGCAGGCTCCCCTGACGGACCGTGGACCCGCCGCTGGTTAGACTCACGGCCGCACAGCAAGAGCAAGACGTACGGGGTGAGTTCCAGCATGTCGGAAGCAAGCACGGACGGTACGGAGTCGAACGGCTCCGGGAAGCACCGCGGCCAGGCGTCGCCGGCGGAGGACTCCACGTCCTCGCCGCACGGCCGGCACCGCCGCGAGGCCGACGCCCACGCGCAGTAGGAGAAGAGACGAGCAGGGCCCCGGGGTCTCCCCCGGGGCCCTGCTCCTTCCCCACCACCCCCGTGGCTCAGCCCTTCTTCAGACCCAGCACCTCCGTCGCCGCGAAGGTCTCGCCCGCCGGGCGGGACGCGTAGTGCGGGGTCAGGAGGGAGTCCAGCTCCTCGTACGTGAACGCCTCCTTGGCCGTGTCGAACTTGGCCGAGACCTTCGGCCGGTCCACGACCGCCACCATCCCGCCGTGCACGACGAGCAGCTGTCCGTTGACCCCGGCCGCCGCCGGGGACGCCAGATAGCCGACGAGCGGCGCCACGTGTTCAGGGGACAGCGGGTCGAGCTCGCCCTCCGCCGGCTCCCCGAAGCCCGCGAAGACGTCCTCGGTCATCCGGGTCCTGGCCCGCGGGCAGATCGCGTTGGCCGTCACGCCGTACCGGGCGAGCGCCAGCGCCGACGAGGTGGTCAGGCCCACGATGCCGCCCTTGGCCGCCGCGTAGTTGGGCTGACCGGCCGAGCCCGCGAGGAAGGCCTCGGACGAGGTGTTGACGATGCGGCCGTAGACGCCGGTCTCACCCGCCTTGGAGCGGCCCCGCCAGTGCACCGCCGCGAAGTGGGTGGTGTTGAAGTGGCCCTTGAGGTGGACCCGTACGACCGAGTCCCACTCGTCCTCGCTCATCGAGAAGACCATCCGGTCGCGCAGGATGCCCGCGTTGTTGACCAGGACGTCCAGCTTCCCGAACTCGGCCACCGCCAGGTCGACCAGGGCCCGCGCCGTCTCGAAGTCGGAGACGTCGCCGAGGTGCGCGACCGCCCGGCCGCCCGCCGCGCGGATCTCCGCCGCGACCTCCTCGGCGGGTGCGGCGGAGGCCGCGCCCGAGCCGTCGCGGCCGGGCTGCCCGTAGTCGTTGACGACGACGGCGGCGCCGAGCCGCGCCAGTTCCAGGGCCTCGGCGCGGCCGAGACCGCGCCCGGCGCCGGTGACGATCGCGCTCAGGCCCTCAAGGGGGAGTGACATCTCGCAGAAGTCCTCTCAGATCTCGATGCAGGTACGGAGGGCCGCGCCGGTCCGCATCTGCTCCAGGGCCTCGTTGATCCCCGCCAGCGGCACCCGGTGGGTGATGAGCGACTCCAGGTCGATGCGGCCGGCCCGCCAGAGCGCGATGGCCCGCTCGTAGGAGCGGAGCACGTCCCCGCCGCCGTACATGGAGGGCAGGATCCGCTTCTCGTCGAAGAACAGCTCGAACATGTTGAGCTGGAGGTTGTCGTCCATCGCGCCCGCGCCGACGACGCAGAGGGTGCCGCCGCGCCGGGTCGTCTCGTACGCCGTCCGCGCGGTGGCGGACTTTCCGACGACCTCGAAGACGTAGTCGAAGCCCTCGCCGGCGGTGATCCGCTGCTTGGCGTCGGCGAGCGCCTCCGGGGCGACCGCCTCGGTGGCGCCGAACCTGAGCGCGGCCTCGCGCCGGGACTCGACGGGGTCGACGGCGACGATCTGGGCGGCGCCCTGGAGCTTGGCGCCCTGGATCGCGGAGATGCCGACGCCGCCGCAGCCGATGACGGCGACCGACGAACCGGCCTCCACCCTGGCCGTGTTGATGGCGGCGCCGAGACCGGTGGTGACGCCGCAGCCGATGAGGGCGGCGATGTCGAAGGGCACGTCGTCGGGGATCGGGACGGCGCAGCCCGCGTCGACGACGACCTCCTCGGTGAAGGTGCCGGTGCCCGCGAAGCCGAAGACGTCGCCGCCGGGGCGCTTGAAGTTGGGCGTGCCGGCGTTCATGAAGCCCGCCAGGCACAGCTGGGTCTGGCCGCGCCTGCAGGACGGACAGCTGCCGCAGGCGGGCAGCCAGCAGAGCAGGACCCGCTGGCCCTGATCGAGGCCGGTGACGCCGTCGCCGACGTCGAGGATCTCGCCGGCGCCCTCGTGGCCGGGGATGAAGGGGGCGGGCTGCGGGAGGACGCCGCTCATCGCGGAGACGTCGGAGTGGCACAGTCCGGTGGCCCTCACCCGGATCCGCACCTTGCCCGGGCCGAAGCCCACCGCCTCGACGTCGTCGAGGACTTCGAGTTTGTCCTGGCCGATCTCGTGCAGTACGGCTGCGCGCATGGTGCGGCTCCAATCAGGCGATCAGGAGTGTTCGACGAGGGTGTCGGCGAGGACCGGGGCGTCGTCGCGCTCCACGGCCGTCACCGCCACCTGGACGCGGCCGTCCCCGGCCCACATCCGGATGCGCAGGGTCTCGCCCGGGAAGACGATCCCGGCGAAGCGCGTGCGGTACGAGCGGACCCGGGCGACGTCCCCGCCGAGCACCGTGTCCACCACCGCCTTGAGGGTCATGCCGTACGAGCAGAGCCCGTGCAGGATCGGCCGGTCGAAGCCGGCGAGCTTGGCGAACTCGGGGTCGGCGTGGAGCGGGTTCCAGTCGCCGGAGAGCCGGTAGAGCAGGGCCTGCTCCTCGCGGATCGGCCGTTCGACGGTGGCGTCGGGCGCGCGGTCCGGGAGCGCGAGGCGCTCGGAGGGTCCGCGGTCGCCGCCCCAGCCGCCCTCCCCCCGTACGAAGATCGAGGCGTCGCTGGTCCACAGCGGCCCGTCCTCGTCGGCGGCCTCGGAGCGCAGGACGAGGACGGCGGCCTTGCCCTTGTCGTACACGGCGGCGACGCGGGAGGTGGAGACGGCCCGGCCGCCGGTGGGCAGGGGGCGGTGGAGGGTGATCGACTGGCCGCCGTGCAGGACGGCGGCGAGGTCGATGTCGATGCCGGGGGCGGAGAGCCCTCCGACGACCCCCATGCCGGCGCCGGCGACGGTGGCGAAGCTGGGCAGGACGTGGAGCCGGGACTCCAGGGTGTAGCGGAGCTCGTCGGGATCGGTCGCGGGGGTGCCCGCTCCGAGGCCCAGGTGGTAGAGCTGGACGTCCTTGTGGTCCCAGGAGATCTCGGCGCTGCGGGGTTCGGCGGCGACGGCCTTTGCGGGGTCGATGGGCATCGGGCTGCTGCTCCTCGTGGCGGTGAAGACCTCGGCGCGGCCGTCCGCACCGTCGGCCGCACCGAGGCCGTGCGGGGACCGTCCCGTACGCGGCCGTTCTAGAACGCGTTCTAGGTCGGTGGACCCCATGTATAGCCGAGGCGGAGGAAGTTGTGAACCCTCCCGGACACAGCCAACTGACGGTACGTCAGAAACCGCACCCGGGACATTTGTCACGGCCAGGTCCGTACATCCACGCCTGCCGGGCCCGGCCCCCGATTCGTAGCGTCGTACCCATGAAGAACGAGACAGCGGTCGCCTTCACCGGAGTCACCCGGCACTTCGGACCGGTCCGCGCCGTGGACGGCATCGACCTCACCATCCGGCGCGGCGAGACCGTCGCCCTCCTCGGCCGCAACGGCGCCGGCAAGTCCACCACCATCGGCCTGCTCCTCGGCCTCGACGAGCCCGACGGCGGCGAGGTGCGGCTCTTCGGCGACACCCCGGCCCGCGCCGTCGCGGCCGGCCGGACCGGCGCGATGCTCCAGGACGGCCGCCCGGTCCCCCGGGTCACCGTCCGCGAACTCGTCACCTTCGTCGCCCGCACCTACCCGGAGCCCCTGCCGGTCGCCGAGGCCCTCGCCCTCGCCGGCCTCACCGAACTCGCCGGCCGCCGGGTCGACCGCCTCTCCGGCGGGCAGGTCCAGCGCGTCCGCTTCGCCGTGGCCCTCGCCGGCAACCCCGAACTCATCGTCCTCGACGAGCCCACCGCCGCCCTCGACGTCGAGGCCCGCGAGGCCTTCTGGGACTCGATGCGCGGCTACGCCCGGCGTGGCAACACCGTGCTCTTCTCCACCCACTACCTGGAGGAGGCCGACGCCCACGCCGACCGGATCGTCGTCATCGACTCCGGCCGCGTCCTCGCCGACGGCACCGGCGAGGAGCTCAAGCGCGCGGCCGGCGGCAGCCTCGTCGCCTTCGACCTGGCCGGCGGCCCCAGCGAGGGCCTCGACCTGCTCCCCGGAGTGACGTCCCTCGAGATCCGCGGCGACCGCGCCCGGCTCCACACCGACGACTCCGACGCGACCGTCCGCGCGCTCGCCGAGCGGGACGCGATCCGGGGCCTCGAAGTCGCCCCCGTCTCCCTCAACGACGCCTTCCTCGCCCTCACCGCGCGCGCCCCGGGCGCGCACACCCGCCCCCTGGAGACGACCCGATGATCACCGAGTACGTACGCCTCGAAGTCCGCCGCACCCTGCGCGACACCGGCTTCGCCATCGGCACCGTCGCCGTCCCCGTGATGATGTACCTCCTCTTCACCAACCTCGGCGGCCAGAACGAGGAGGCGTGGAGGACCGCCTCCATGGTCGGCATGGCGGCGTACGGGGCGCTCGGCGCCGCGCTGTCGGTCGGCCCCGGTGTCGCCGAGGACAAGTCCTCCGGCTGGCTGCGGCAGCTGCGGATCACCCCGATGACCCCGCGGCAGGTCGTCACCGGCCGCGCCCTCACCGGCTCGGTGGTCGTCCTCCCGGCCATCGTCGGCGTCCTCCTCGCCGGCGGCCTCGTCAACGGCGTCCACCTGGCGGCCTGGCAGTGGGCCGCGGTCTCCCTCACCCTCTGGCTCGGCTCGCTCCCCTTCACCCTCCTCGGCATCGGCAACGGCTACCGGCTCACCGCCCAGACGACCGGGGTCGTGAACATCGCCTGCAACCTGGGCCTCGCCGTCCTCGGCGGCCTGTGGTTCCCGGTGAGCCTCTTCCCCGGCTGGCTCCGCTCCCTCTCCGCGTACACCCCGACCAACCGCTTCGCCGAGCTCGGCGTCTCGATCGCCGACGGACACGCCCCGGCCGCGGCGGCGCTCGCGGTCGTCGCCGTCTGGGCGGCGCTCTTCGGCGCGTACGCGACGGTCTCGTACCGTCGTTCGGCGAAGACGGCGTAGGGAGTGGGACATGAGGATCCGGCAGCTGTGCAGTGCGGCGGGGCGGCGCCACGACCGGGGGCCGAGCGGGCTGAGCCTTCTCCCCTGGCTCCTGATGGGCGTGGGCGCCCTCTCCCACCTCCTCGGCGGCGAGGCGCCCAACCCCTGGATCGGCGGCCTCGGCCTGCTCGCCTTCAACTCGGTCTACATCGCGATCGTGTTCCGCGCCTTCGACCCGCGCAGCCGGGAGACCCCCCTGACCTGGGGGCTCCTCATCGCCCTCGGGGCCCTCACCTTCGGTCTCGCCGTCGGGTACGGCCGGGAATGGCTGCTCCTCTTCCCGCTCATGGGCCTCGGGGTCGGCGCGGTGGTGCGGCGCGGCCGGCTCCTTCCCGTGATCGCGTTCCCGCTGGTCCTCGCGGTCGGGGCGGTGACCTTCTGGAGGGACGGCTGGAACTCCATCGGGATCGTGTACGGCACGTTCATCTCGATCATGGTGACGGCGGCGATCCTCGCGCTCGACGAGACGATCCGGCAGCTGCGGGCGACCCGGGAGGAGCTGGCGAGGGCGGCCGTCGAGAAGGAGCGCCTGCGGTTCTCCCGCGACCTGCACGACCTGCTCGGCCACACCCTGTCGGTGATCGTCGTGAAGTCGGAGGTCGTCCGCCGGCTCGCCCCGCACGACCTGGACGCCGCCCTCGCGCAGGTCGCGGACATCGAGTCGGTCGGCCGTCAGGCGCTCACCGAGATCCGGGAGGCGGTGACCGGATACCGCGAGGGCAGCCTCGCCACCGAGCTGGACCGGGCGCGCGACGCGCTGTCCTCGGCCGGCATCGAACCGGTGGTCCGCCGCTCGGGCCCGCTCCTGGAACCCCAGACGGAGGCCCTGCTGAGCTGGGTGGTGCGGGAGTCGGCGACGAACGCGGTACGCCACAGCGGCGCGTCCCGCTGCGAGATCGACCTCTCCGGCTCGGCCGACCGGGTCCGCCTCACCGTCACGGACGACGGCCGGGGCCCGGTGAACGGCACCCCGGGGAGCGGACTGCGCGGACTGCGCGAGCGTGTCGCCGCGGCAGGCGGCACTCTTGACTCGGGACCGGCTCCGCGGGGCGGGTTCCGGGTCACCGCGGAACTCCCCGTGGAGACCCCGGGCGAGCACGAGGGGGAACCGACGGAATGATCAGAGTCCTGCTGGCCGAGGACCAGGGCATGATGCGCGGCGCCCTGGCGCTGCTGCTCGGCATGGAGCCGGACATCGAGGTCGTCGCCCAGGTGGGACGCGGGGACGAGATCGTCGACGCGGCCCTGCTCGCCCGCCCCGACGTGGCCCTCCTCGACATCGAACTTCCCGGCCGCTCGGGCCTCGACGCGGCGGCGGACCTGCGGACCGAGGCCCCGGACTGCCGGGTCCTCATCCTCACCACCTTCGGCCGCCCCGGCTACCTGCGCCGCGCGATGGAGGCGGGCGCGGCGGGCTTCCTCGTGAAGGACGGCCCCGTGGAGGAACTGGCCGAGGCGGTCCGACGGGCCCTGCGCGGCGAGACGGTCATCGACCCGGCCCTCGCGGCGGCGGCCCTGAGCGCGGGCCCGAACCCCCTGACGGGCCGCGAACGGGACGCGCTGGCGGCCTCGGTGGACGGCGCGACGATCGCGGACATCGCCGCGTCCCTGCACCTCTCGGAGTCCACGGTCCGCAACTACCTCTCGTCGGCGATCGGCAAGACGGGCACGCGCAACAGGATGGAAGCGGTACGGGCGGCCCGGCGGCAGGGGTGGCTGTAGGGGAACGTAGTCTGGCCGTGAAGGACCGGCACGACCGAGGCGGACATCATGGACGAGGACACGGGGAATTCGCCTGCGGAAAGCGGCGAGGCGCATCGGAACTCGCACCGCCAGGCGCTGCGGCACGCCCTCGAGGTCGATGTGAGATCCGCTGTGATCGGCGCCGGGGCGACCGCGATCGCGCTCACCGTGGTCTTCGTCTTCCTGGGACCGGGATGGGGTTCGGCCGTCGCCGGAATCGTCGCGGGATGGTTCCTCATCGCCCTGATCGTGGTCCTGCTGCGCGGCGGGCGCGGAAAGGACGCGGCCCGGCGCGCCTTCATCGCCACATTCGGCTGGGGCGAGTGGATCTGAAGCGCCCGCCGCGTTCGGGATTTCCACTCAGCCGGCGAGTCTGCTCGCCACCAGGTCGTGATGTTCGGGAAGAATTCCCAGCAGAATCTCGCGCTGCGCCGACTCGCACACGAGGATCTCGGCCCGCGGGCTGAGCGACACCGCCTCGCGCGGAGTGACCCGGCGGGCCTCCACGACGCGGAGATCGTCGGGAAGGCGCACGGGGGACCTGCCACGGAAGGGCTTCCACACAAGCCCGTCCTCGGCGAGAACGAGCCGGCCGGCCCTCCATCGGCCGCCCTGTCCGGCTTCTCTGTACATGCAGGAGACCTCGGCCGGTCTTCCGTCCGCTCCGGAAGCGGATCGGCGCTGTCGCCGACGCACCAGCCAGCCCACGAAGAGGGCGAGGACGGCGAAAAATCCGAATTCGATCATGTGTAGCTTCCACCGGGTCGAAGGAGCGATGAGCGTATACCTGACGGCTGAAGGAGACGGGCCCCGGGTCGTCCGACCCGGGGCCCGTCAGTTCGCTTTCCTAGAGCATCAGGTCCTTGAAGAAGGAACCGAGACGGCCCCTGTACTCCTTGAACTGAAGGCGTCCGAGGCCCGCGAAGAGCGGGTCATAGCCCCGCCTGCTCCCGAGGCGCTGCGGATACATGTTCACCGGCTTCGGCCCCTTCCACAGGGCCCCCAGCATTCCTCGCCCGAAGGTGGCTCCCAGGATGATTCCCTTCGCTTCCGCCTTCGCTGTGGGGAGCAGGTACTGCGTGGCCCCCTTCTTCCGGTCCTCCTCGGAGGCGACGGCCATGTGGGCGCCCAGGCCGGCGACGAACAGCGCGCCCGCGCCGACCACGAACAGGCCCGCACCGCAGGCGACCGAGGCGATGCACGCGGCGGTACCGGCCACCGCGGCCAAGGTGACGAGTTTGTCCACGCCGCTGTGCTTCCACCAGTCCAGGCTGGCGTACTTGTTCGTCCACTGCTCTTCGACGAAGTTGTCCCAGGCGTCGTTGAAGTTTCCGCTGACCAGGTTCCGGAGGACGCCGGCCTTCTGGCGCTTCTCCGCCGCGGCGGCAGCGGCGGCGGCCGCCGCCCGCTCCGCCTCGATGTCGGCCATGCTCCGCCCGCCGCCGTAGCCCGCGTCCTTGCAGTCGGGGTCCTTGGCGCAGGCCTGCTGGACCCGCTGCTTCTCCTTGACGTACCCGGGGGCGAGCGTGCCGCCGACCGCGGCCGTCACCTTCTCGTAGTTCTTCCCGTAGTCGACGTTCTTGAGCTCGCCCTTGCTTCCGAAGGTGCAGGTGTACTGACCGCTGCGGCACTCCTCGTACGCCTCGCCCGTGGGGTCGGAGAAGGTCACGGGGTTGTTGATGCTGTAGCTGTAGCCGTTGAGCGTCTGCGGCCTGTACGGCTCCAGGAGCGGGTCGACGCTGATGAACTGCCCGATGACCGGGTCGTACTCCCGCGCACCGACGTGGGTGAGCCCGGTGGTGGCGTCACTGGTCATGCCCAGGAATCCCTTGTCGGTCGGCCACGTGCCGACCGAGCCGCCGCGGGTCCCTCCGAAGGGGGCGAGACGGCGCTTGGTCACCGTCTGCGACGCGTCGGCGGAGACGCTGAGGCTCTGGGTCTCATGGTGATCGCCGGCGAGGAAGAACAGCTTGTTCTGCCCG
Source organism: Streptomyces tanashiensis (assembly GCF_014648895.1). Taxonomy (GTDB): domain Bacteria; phylum Actinomycetota; class Actinomycetes; order Streptomycetales; family Streptomycetaceae; genus Streptomyces; species Streptomyces tanashiensis. The sequence goes on along the minus strand of NZ_BMRZ01000003.1, from coordinate 530,620 downwards.
CTCTCGTTCGTGCGGACGGCGACCGTCATGTCCTCGGTGCCGTAGGTGCGCTGAGCCCACGCCGACTTGTCGGTACGGACGTGCAGCTCGGTGGCACCCGCGTAGAGGACCTGCTCGCCGCCGTCCGTGGTGCGGACCAGCAGCTCGCCGTCTGCGTCGTAGAGGTAGCCGGTCTTCCTGCCGCTCTCGGTGAGCGTGCCGAGCTGCCCCTCCTCGGACCACACGAGGTCCTGCCGGCCCGTGGCGCCCGGGCGCTTGGTGGTGTTTCCGGTGCCGTCGTAGCCGTAGACCCTGTCCTGGGCCGGGTCGGCCGTGCCGCACTCGGTGCGGGTCGTGGTGAAGCGCAGGGCGTGCGGCTGCGCGGCGGGGGTGTAGCAGTACGTCGTCGTGGTGTTGCCCGCGGCGGCGTGCTGGGTCTCGGTCTCCCGCTGGCCCCCCTGGTTGTACGTGTACGACGTCCAGTACGGCGCCGGGCCGGACAGCTTGTTCGCGTCCCGGGTGTCGGCGCACTTCTGGGACGCGGGGGTCCAGGCTTCGACGAGGCGGCGGTGGCCGTCATAGGCGAAGCACTGGGTCTCGGCGCTGGTGGTGCCGCCGAGGACGGTGGGGTCGGTGATCGAGGTGACGTTGCCGGCCTGGTCGAAGGTGTAGTTGAGGTCCTGCAGCATGTACGGGTGCGTCTGGTCCGTGACGTTGCTGTTGGTCAGACGACCGGTGCCGGGCTCGTAGGTGTTGGTGACGTAGACGTTCCGGTCACCGGTGCCGCCCATGCCGAGGGTGAGCTGCTGGAGCTGGGCGGTCGCGGAGTAGTCGGCGTTCTGCAGGTAGCCGGTGAGCCCCTTGACCGAGGTGACCTGACCGAGGTCGCCGTAGCCGAACTTGATCGTCTCGGCCGCGAGCCCGCCCAGGGCGGGCTCGGACACGCTGTCCGTCGTCCCGTCGATGCGGTACGCCGTGGTGTACGAGAGCTTGCCTCCGGGGACCGACGCCGTGATGGGGTCCGTGGCCGGGAGCGTCAGCTCCGTGGCCGTCGGGCGGCTCAGCGCGTCGTACTCGGTGAAGGCCTTGGTGTAGGCCGCCCCGGTCTCGCCACCGACATAGCGGGTCGAGGTGGCCGGGAGGCCCTTGGCCGGTGCGTCGTACGTGCGCTTCGTGAGCAGGTTGGCGGGTGTCGCCGTACCGGACCAGGTGGCCGTGGGACGGTTGATCGAGTCGTAGGCGGTGACGACGGACTTTCCGCCCGCCGTGGTCTTCACCGGCCGGTCGACGGCGTCGTAATCCGTGAGGGTGTCGCCCTTGTCCGGGTCGCCCGCCTTCTTCTGGCGGCCGAACAGGTCGTACGAGTACGTCCACGAGGCGCCGTCCGGGCCGGTGACCCGGGTCTGCTTGCCGTCCAGGGCGTACTGGAACTTCGTCGAGGTGTACGAGGAGCCGAGCGTGGCCCCGTACTCGGTGTCGGCGGGGCTGGACCCGGCGTAGGCGCGGGTCTCGGTGGTCCGGCCGCGGGCATCGGTGATCGTACGGGTCGCCGATCCACCGGCGAGCGCCGTGGTCGCCACCGAGTCACCGGTGTAGCTGGTGGTGACCGCCGACTTGTTCACGCCGAAGACGAGCAGGCTGCTGGAGACGACCCGCTCGGCGCCGTCGAACACCGCGAGGCCCTGCTTGGGTGCCTCTCCGTACTCGGCCCGCGTGTAGGTGCTGTTCGGGGTGCTGGTCGTGTCGAAGATGTCCGAGTACGTCTCGTACGCCAGGCCGCGCGTGTCGTAGCGGGTGTCCGTCAGGATCCGGCCGCCCTGCGGGGTCGGCATCTGCGTCTGCAGCGGACGCAGCTGCGAGTCGTAGATCGCGTAGCTGGTCCTGTACGACTCGCCGTCGGCCTTCAGGGTCGACGTGGAGACCCAGGACTGCTTGGTGTTGCTGAGGTTGTAGGCGAACCTGCTGTTGGGGCTCTGGGTGCCGCGCGCACGGTTGGGCAGCCAGACGTCGGTCAGACGGCCCAGCGCGTCGTAGGCGAACTCCGTCTTCTTCAGGTTCGCGTCGTAGGTGCGCAGCGGCACCATGCGGCGCGGGTCGAGGAACGTGACGGTCTGGTGGGCCTTGGCGTTGGTGCTGACCGTCTTGGTCAGCGGGCCCGCGTCGACGGGCGTGTACGCCGTGGTCGTCGCGTTGCCCGCGGCGTCGGTGACCTTGGTGGGCCGGCCGAGCGTGTCGTAGGCCCTCGTGGTGCCGGTGTCCCAGGTGACCGCTCCACCGGTGCCGTACGCCTTCGCGCGGCTGGTCCAGGTCGCGAGGCCCTTCGTCGGCTTCATCGTGGTCGACCACGCCAGGTCGTCGTAGGCGGTCGCCGTGTCCGAGAGGACGTTGCCGCGGGTGCCGTCGGCGGCCTCCAGCTTCAGGTCGGCCTCCGTGAACGAGCAGCCCAGGGCCACCGTGCGCACACGGGAGACGAGGCTGTTCAGGCCTGCGGTGTCGTTGTCGGCGTACCAGGTCTGCGTGCAGGTCTCGTCGCCGGTCTTGCCGAGGTCCCCGGAGTCGAGGCTCTTGACGGTACGGCCCTTGTCGTCGAAGTCGATGGTTTCGACGGCGCCCGAGCGCCACGTTCCCGCGGCGGTCAGATGGGTGTAGTTCGTGGTCTTCTTCGTCCGGGAGAAGCGGGCCACGTGATCGCCCGAGTCCGGCACGTCCGTCTGTCGGGCGGTCTCCTGCGACCAGGGGTCGGTGACCGTGGCCGAGATCGCCGTCGCGCCGTCGTAGGTGACCTGCTCGCGCAGCGTCCCCGAGTGGACGTCGCTGTCCTGGACGGCGGCGACGCCGATGGCCGGCTGGTTCAGCGGGGCGACCGACACGGACTTGGTGGTGTTGTCCTTGTTCTTGTCCCCGTGCATGCCCTGCATGTAGAGGGAGACCGTCTTGGAGCGTGGGGTGACGTTGCGCGACCCCTTGTAGACGGTGACCTCGCGGTAGCCGCGCCAGTCGGACCAGGTCCGCTCGGCCTTCTTGGTGAAGGGGTCGTCGTTGTAGTGCCAGGCGGCGCCGCTGTAGACGTACTCGTTCTCGACGGCGTCGTTCTGACCGGCCGGGTCGGAGGTGAGCACGCTGAGGACGCGGTACTTGTGGAACCAGTCGACGGACGCGTTCTGAGCGCCGTTGATGTTCCAGTACTGCGGGTAGCAGCTACGGGTGTTGGAGTCCTGCGGTGCGGTGAGCACCTGGCTGCGGACGCATTCCGGGGCCGACAGGGCGACCGTGGTGATCGCGCCGGTCTCCGAGGTGATCGTGGAGATCCGGGGGCGGGTCAGCGGGAGGATGTCGTCCGTGCCGTCCACGCGGTTCGGTCGCATCTGGTACGTGAACGACACCGGGTTCATCTCGATGGCGGTGCCGGCCTTGGCCGTCCGCTTGATGCTCTGCAGCGCCAGGACCTGGTCGGAGGTGTCACCGATGTCGCCGCCGTCGAGGAACTGCTGGCCGAACTCCCACGTGTCGACGGGGTCGTACACGCTGGTGGCCGCGTTCCAGGAGGAGGTGCTGATGCTCGTGAGCCGCTTCCGCGTGAAGAACGCCGGAGAGTCGGAGAGGCACTCGGTGGAGTCCTTGGCGCAGATCGCGTCGAAGGGCACGTCCGGCCAGTTGTCGGCCGTCGCCTTCGTCAGCGACGTGCAGTCCGCCGCCGTGCAGCGCTCGGCGTAGCCGAAGGCCACCTTGGCATCCGCGTCGTCGGTGAAGAGGGCACCCTTGCGCAGGCCGTACTTGACCTCCGTCAGTCGTCCGCTGCGGATGTACTCGGCATCCGCCTTGGTGCCCTTGTTCTTCTTGTAGTAGTTCGCGTCCTTGGCGTACCAGTAGGTCGCGGCGTTGCCCTGGGTGTCCTCGACGTAGTCGAGGTTCCAGCGCCAGGCCTGGGGCACGGAACGGCCGGCGAAGCTGGTGCCGGCGCTGTAGCCGGGCTCACCGCTGTCGTCGCCGAAGACGGGCACGGTCCAGGTCGAGTTGGTGCGCTGGGTGGTGGCCCCGTCGAGCTTGTCCTGGCCGAAGACGTACTTCGTACCGTCGCCGGTGACGACCGTCCAGTACTCGCCGTCGTCGTCGCCGTTGGTGGCGCCGGTGAGGCGGGTCACCTTCGAGGCGTCGTCGTTCTCCAGCTTCCAGACCCCGGCCGTGGCGGTCTTCACCAGGCGGGAGGACTTGCCGTTGAGCACGAGACGCGCGTTGTCGTACAGCCAGCAGCGGTCGAAGACGTCCGCCTGGCCGTCGTCGTCACAGCTGCCGTACGACCGCTCGACGTACGACTCGGTCAGGGAGAACCCCTCACCCACCGAGGTGGGCTGGTTGTTGGTCGTGGCGGTGCGACCGTCGATGCTCCCCGAGTCGTAGGAGAGGGTGAAGGACGGCGCGGGGCCCGCCGCCGCCGCCGGCAGGGCGAACCCGTAGGTCCATCCGAAAGAACCGGAGTTGTTGCCCGCCGCCCACGAGGACGAGGATGCCAGCGGCGTCGCGCTGTAGTCGCCCGTGCCCTTCCCCGACTGGCCGCCGGAGGCGGTCAGCGCCATCACCGTGGCGCCGGCCGTGGAAGCCGTCGCGAGCTGGGTCGCGGGGCCGGTGGGTGTGGCGGCGAGAGGGATCTCCGCCGAGACGACCTGTCCGGCCGCGTCGTTGTGCGAGGCGAGCGGGGTCTGGGTCCGGCACTCCGCCTTCTGGGGCGTGGTCAGGGCGCACGCCGGAAGCTGGACGAGGTGCAGGCGGCCGGACCAGCCGCCGCCGATGGCGGAGGCGAAGGCACCGTAGTCGACGCCGATACGGGCCTTGCCGGCCTTGGCGGTCTCCGCGGTGAGGACGACGCCGGCGATGCCGAGCCTGTCCGCCGCCGACTGGTCGAGGACCGTGACCGTGGCATCCGTGCCCGCCTGGACCCCGGCCTTGCCGCCGGCGGGGACGAGGCTGACGGGGAGGCCTCCCGGGGAGGCGTTGACCGCGGTGCCGGAGAGCGTCAGGTCGGCCGCGCCGGACTTCGGCCAGACGCCTCCGCGCTGCTGCTCGCCACGGGCGCGCAGCGCCTGGGCGGTGTTGTCCCGCAGGTCCTTGGCGACCTGTTCGCGGGCCTTCCTGGCTCCGAGACCGGCGACGGGAGCGACCTTGCTGACCCGCTGCTGGGGCAGGTCGGGGCGACCGAGACCGCCCTTCCCGCCGTCGGCGGCCACGACCGGTGTGAGACCGATCGGTATCGAGAGCGCCACGGTGAGCGGCAGCACCACGAGCGCACGGCGGCGCCTGCGGCGGGCTCTGCCCTGCCGTGATTCCGAACTATCCACGCCGATTACCACAGATACTCTTCCCCACCCTTTGACGAAGTGTGAACGGGGCGCGGTGCGCCCGTGACAGAGGTCGGGCCGGGCACCACCGCGCCAGCGGTGCCGCCCGGCCCGACGAGGCCGGTTCCGGTCAGGAGCCGACCTGAGCCTCGATCTGGTTCTCGTTGTTCATGGCACCGGCCCAGATCCGTACGTCGGTGACGCTGGCGGGCAGGAAGTGCTTCCACAGCCCACCGGTCATGCCCTTGCCGACGGCCAGCTCGCCCGTGCCGGCCTGGGCGGTGTACTTCTCCCAGTCGCCGTTCTGCGAGGTGCCGACCCGGAGGGCGATCTCACCGCTCTGGGCGTCGAAGATGCCTGTGAGGCGGACGGTGGCGCCGAGGACCGCTTCCGCGTCCGACTGCACCGCGGAGAAGGTGCCGTCGGTGTTGAGCCGGCCGAAGAACCAGTAGCCGACCGGAACGGTCTCCTCTTCGAGGGTCTCCTCGTTGAGGACGGTCTTGGTGCCGGTGGTCTTGAACCACAGGCCCCAGGAGGAGCCGTCAGCCGTGCGCTGGCCGACGACCTGTCCCGTGTAGCCGACGCCCTTCGCGAGGACCTTGGCGCGGTCCAGCGCGACCTGCGTCGACACCGTGAACGAGCCCGTGTCGTCGATGACGGGACCGGTGACGGTCGCCGCGTCGTCCACGCCGTCGAGGACGATCTCCTCGCCCACGAGGGCCGCGCCGCCCGCCAGCGTCATCACGCGCCCGTAGCCCGAGTCCGGGTCGGAGACGGTGGTGCCGGAGGTGTTGGAGGCGGACCAGCTGCCGACGAGCTCCACTCCGGTCATGCCGCCGGGCATCGTCAGCCGCGCCTCCTCGGCCACCTCGGAGTCGATCAGGGCGCGCTGCCAGGCGGCGACCTCGTCGATCGAGCCCTTCCAGTAGTCGTAGTACGCGCCACGCCACCAGACGCGGCCGATCTGGAACTTGCCGGTGGACGTCCACGACTGGACGACCGTGCGGGTGCCCTGGAGCTCGCCGTTGACGTAGAGCTTGATCGCCTTGGCGTTGTTGTCGTACACGGCGGCCAGGTGGGTCCAGGCGCCGACGACCGCGGGGCGCTTGGACTGGACGATCTGGTTGCTGATGTCGCCGTCCGTCGCGTCCTTCGGCGAGGTGCGCAGCTCCCACTTCTTGGAGTCCGCCCGGTAGCCGAGGTAGAAGGCGCTGTACCAGCCGCCTGCCATGGTGCCGTCCTGGCCCAGGGCCGTGTTGTTGCGGCTGCCGTCGTCCAGTCGTACCCAGGTGGAGACGGTGTAGGACGAACCGGTGCCGACGACGGGGCCGTCGGTGGAGGCGTAGCCGGTGGTGCCGGCGAGGTTGAGTCCCTTGTCCGTCACCGGCGTCGCGAGCGGCTCGCCGTTCGCGTCGTGCGTGATGAACCCGCGGCGGCCGCGGTCGTCCCGGTTCACGGGGCCGGTCAGCGTCGCGTCGGAGGCACCGCCGATCGGGGCGCTGTCGACAGCCGCGCCGGTGGCCTCGTTGAAGCTCCAGCGACCGACGGCCTCTTCACCGTTGCCGACCTTGAACAGGACGGCCTTGGGGGCACCCGCGCGTCCGAGGGTGTCCTTCGCGCGGACCTCCAGGGTGTACGTGCCGGCTGCCGAGGGCTTGACGGTCGCCTTCAGGACGCCGGCGGCGAGTGTGGTCCACGTGGTGGAGGTGGGGGCCAGCCGGTACTCGTACTGCTTGTTGGTGTCTCCGGCGGCGGGGCCGAAGGTGAAGCCACCGGCCATGCCGGGAGCACCGGCGGCCGGGCAGTCGTTGGGCAGGCACTCGACGTAGGGACCGTCGAAGGTGACCTTGGGCGCCTTGGGCGCGGTCGGGTCGACCTTGAAGTAGCAGTAGGAGGTGTAGCTCGAGGAGGACGCGTGCGTGCCGTTGTCGTAGTACACCTGCGTCAGGGAGACGTAGCGGTGCAGCGGACCCTCGGCGAGGTTGGTCCCCCAGGAGTGCGTCACCTTGACGTTGTCGCCGACGAAGCCGGTGCCGGCCGGGCTGGCGATGCCGGAGCCGGACCAGGTGCCGTTCGCGGCCTGCGTCTCGATGCGGAACCAGGCCTTGAGCTTGGCTCCCGCCTCACCGCCCGCCGCGGTCTGCGGCGTCGAGTTCAGCGTCGGGGTCGGGTCCGAGACGATCGTCGGGTCCGCCGAGTTGGTGCTGCACACGGTGCCGGATCCACCCACGATGCCGACGCCGGTCGGCTTCGCCGGGTAGGCGACGTAGTTGACGCGGAGGACGGCGTCGTTCCTGAACCGCTTCCACGCCGACGTGTCGCCCTCGTCGTGGGCGCGCAGTTCGAGCGTGAGCCGCGAGAAGTTGCCCGCCGCGAAGGAGGCGACGGTCGGAAGGAGGTTCTCGTTGGTCTCTTCCGGGTTGTCGTTGAACTCGATCGGCGCGTCCGGGGAGTCCGGGTCGCAGAGCGAACCGCGGCCGGCGGACACGGACCGGTCGACCATCCAGTCCAGTTCCTTGGGCCGGCTGGCCCAGGTCGTGGCGGAGGAGATGTTGTCGGTACGGACCAGGTCGACCGTGCGCGGGTCGCACTGGAAGGCCCACGGCTCGGTCACGGCGAAGGTCGCGTCGAGGACGCGCTTGCCCTTGAGCTGGTCGGGGGCGAACTCGAAGTACAGGCGCTGCACGTAGCCGGGGCCGCAGTAGTAGCCGTTCCAGCTGCCGCACTCGCCGACGCCCTGGCCGCGGTTGTCGTCACCGTTGCCCCAGGCGTACGACTCGTAGCCGTCGCTGCGCAGCAGCGTGCGCTCCGACTCGCCCCATGTGACCGTCGGGTCGATGAAGAGGGGGAAGGCGGAGGCGTCGCTCGTGGCGAGCATGGCCGCGTCCGGGACGACCGACAGCGAGCCCTTGTCGAGCTTGACCTGCATGCGGGAGACCTTGTCGCCCTGGCCGGGGGCGAGGCCCTTGCCGGACGGGGCGCGCTCGATGCGGGAAGCGTCCGAGCCCGAGGGCTGTCCGTCCGCGGCCGGCGCCTGCTTCTGCTTGGCGGCCGGGACAGCGGCGGACGAACCTGCCGAGTTCCACATCTGCGCCGGCGGGGCGCGGAAAACCGTCTTGCCGGTTTCGTCCACTGCGCTGAGGTTGCCCGCCGCGCCCTTGCGGACGTCCAGGCCCTTGGCCTTGAGTCCGAAGGTGAGCTGCTTCAGCTTCGGGTTGGCCGCCGCCTTCGGCGTCTTGACGACCAGCACGTGCTGGAAGCTCTCGACGGTGGCGGTGACCTTCAGGTCGACGCCCGGGAGCACCTCGCGGTAGAGGGCGCTGCTGCCGTCGATGGACGGCGCCGGCAGGGTGCCCTGCCAGTCGAGCTCCAGGGAACGCCCCTGCTCCTCGATCGAGACGAGCGGATCCGCGGAACCGCCGCGCGAGAAGGTCATGACCGCCGAGGCGGCCTTGGGCCCGATCGAGCCGTCGGAGCGGCGGACGAGCGTGGCGTCCGGCTTCTGCCAGCCTCCGCCGGGCTTGGTGACCCGGACGGGGACGGAGGACTGCTCCAGCGTGAACGTGTAGCCGTCCGGATTGGCGAACACCGTGGTCCGCTCGGAGCGCTCGCCCTGGACCTCTACGCGCTCACCCGACTTCTTGGCCTCCGCGAGTGCGCGGTGACCTTCGTCGAGCCTGTCGTTCTGGTCGGTCGTCGTCGCGACCGACGGTGCGGTCGCCTGGACCGCGGGCGCCGGGAGACCCAGCGCCATGACGATTGCCGACAAGGCGATCGTCGAGCTGCGGGCACGCTGACGCGCCCACTGCTTCTTCAACATCCCCACCCCTAGTTACGCAAAGAACACAGCAGGTGCGTCACCCAACGGCATGTCGCTTCGCGTCGTCAAGACCGTTTGCTCCCGGCGGACTTGACAGAAATGGTGCACAGATCGTGACATTCGATACCGAACCACGAGGCGGGATGGATGCCGGCGAAATGGTCGCGATCACGGAACGTGACGAGCGCGGGTTCGGCGAGCCCGTGCGCCACGGCGGTCACACCGCGTCAACCCCTCGGGCATATGCCACCGAGAAACCCCAGATGCCCAGAACTCGGACTCTCGTACCGGATGACCTCGTTCCACTTCTAGCACCATGCGTACAAAGGCATTTGTCGACTCTGCGTGTGAGTGAGATCACCGCTGTCGGTCGCGCGTCGCCATGGCCTTCGGCAGCCACACCAGCATCAGCACAGCCGCGCCCACCAGGATGGCCGTCGAGACGCGGAAGGCGGCCGCGTAGCCGGAGGTGAGGGCGGCGGGGGTCGCGGTGGGGCCCGTGACGGCGGTCGCGAGGGTGGTCAGGGTCGCCAGGCCGAGGGCGCCGCCCATGGTGCGGGAGGTGTTGACGAGGCCGGAGACGAGGCCCGCGTCGCCGGGGGCCGCGCTGGAGGTGGCGAGGGTGGCCAGCGGCGTGGTGGCCAGGCCGATGCCGGCCATCATCAGGATCCCCGGGCCCAGGATCGTCGTCAGGAAGCTGCCGTCGGCGGTCATCGTGGACTGCCAGGCGAAGCCCGCGGCCCCGATGAGCGCACCGGTCACCGCGAGGTTCCGCGCGCCGACGGCCGGCATCAGGCGCGGGGCCAGCTTCGAGCCCACGATGACGCTGAGGGAGCTGGGGACGAGCGCGAGGCCGGCCTGGAGCGGGGTGTAGCCGAGGACGCTCTGCGCGTACGTCGTCATGAAGAACCACATGCCGAAGGAGCTCGAACCACACAGCAGGATCCCCACGTTGGCGGCCGACACCGCCCGCGTGCGGAAGAGCTTCAGCGGCATCAGCGGGGCCGCCGTACGGGCCTCGACGGTCACGAAGACCGCGAGGAGCGCCAGGCCTCCGAGGAGCGTCAGGAGGGTCGCCGGATCGGTCCAGCCGGCCTCCTCCGTCTGGACGATGCCGTACGCGAGGGTGGCGAGGCCCGCGGTGACGAGGACGGCGCCCGGCAGGTCGAGGCGGCGGCCGGCGGCGGCGCGGCTCTCGCGGAGCCAGAGCACCGCGCCCGCCAGGACGAGGACCCCGATCGGGACGTTCACGAGGAGGACCCAGCGCCAGGAGAGCAGGTCGACGAGGAGCCCGCCGACGAATCCGCCCGCGGCGCCGCCGGCCGCGCCCACCGCCGTCCAGGTGGCGATGGCCCGGGTCCTGGCCGGCCCGGCCGCGACGGCGCCGGTGACCAGGGTCAGGGTGGCCGGGGAGAGGGCGGCCGCGCCGAGGCCCTGCGCGGCGCGTCCCGCGACGAGCTGCCAGCCCTCCTGGGCGAGGCCGCCGGCGACCGAGGCGGCGGTGAAGAGCCCGAGCCCCAGGAGGAACATCGTCTTCCGCCCGTAGAGGTCGGCGGCCCGCCCGCCGAGCAGCATGAACCCGGCGAAGGCGATCGCGTACGCGCTGATCACCCACTGCAGGCCGGCCGCCGAGAGCCCGAGGTCGGTCCGCATAGACGGCAGCGCCACGTTCACGACGGAGACGTCGAGGACGACGAGGAACTGGCCCGCGCAGGCGGTCAGGACGACCGTCCAGGCGCGGGGGGAACGTCGGGGGGTGGAGGACGCGGTCGTGGTGGCGGAGTCGGTCTGCGGCATGAGTGTGATGGTCGCAGACCGGGTCCGACCCGTACATGGGGATATGGTCCTACGTCTTTCGCGCCCCCGGCGTTCCCCGCCCCCGACGGTCCGGTTCTACGCCTTCCGCAGCAGCGTCACCACCGCCGCGCCGCCCAGGCCGATGTTGTGGGCCAGGCCGACCCGCGCCCCCGCCACCTGGCGGGCTCCCGCCTCGCCCCGTAGCTGCCAGACCAGTTCGGCCGCCTGGGCGAGACCGGTCGCGCCGAGCGGGTGGCCCTTGGAGATGAGGCCGCCGGAGGGGTTCACGACCCAGCGCCCGCCGTACGTGGTGGCGCCGGACTCGACGAGTTTGCCGGAGGCGCCCTCCTCGCACATGCCGAGCGCCTCGTAGGTGAGCAGCTCGTTGATGGAGAAGCAGTCGTGGAGTTCGACGACGTCCACGTCCTCGATGCCGAGGCCGGAGCGCTCGTACGCGAGGCGGGCCGCGGCCCGGGACATCGGGCGGCCGACGGCGTCGATGCAGGAGCCGGAGGCGAAGGACTCCTCGGTGTCGGTGGTCATCGCCTGGCCGGCGATCTCCACCGCCCTCCCCCGCAGCCCGTGTTCGTCGACGAAGCGTTCGGAGACGACGACGGCGGCGGCCGCGCCGTCGGAGGTGGGCGAGCACTGGAGTTTGGTGAGCGGCCGGTGGACGGTCTTCGCGGCGAGGATCTCGTCGACCGTGTAGACGTCCTGGAACTGGGCGTTCGGGTTGTTCGCCGAGTGCTGGTGGTTCTTGGCGCCGACGGCCGCGAGCTGCACCTCGGTCGTCCCGTACCGCTCCATGTGCTCCCGGGCCGCGTTGCCGAAGATCTGGGCGGTGGGCGGGGACATCTCGAAGCCGTGGGCGGCGGCCATGATGCCGTAGTGCCGGGCGACGGGCGAGGTCTTGAAGTCTCCGGCGCCGGAGCCGCCGCCGAGCGCGCCCCGCGCCATCTTCTCGAAGCCGAGGGCGAGGACGCAGTCGGCGATGCCGCCCTCGACGAACTGGCGGGCGGTCATGAGGGCGGTGGAGCCGGTCGCGCAGTTGTTGTTGAGGTTGTAGACGGGGATGCCGGTGAGCCCGAGCTCGTACGCGGCGCGCTGGCCCGCGGTGGAGGCCTGGAAGCAGTAGCCGACGGCGGCCTGTTCCACGCGCGCGTAGGGGACGCCCGCGTCGGCGAGGGCGGCGGTGCCCGCCTCCCGGGCCATGTCCCAGTACTGCCAGTCCCGGGTCTCCGGCTTCTCGAACTTCGTCATCCCGACGCCGACGACGTACGCCTTGCCCATTCTGAGTTCCCCCTCAGTCCTTGGGGAGGCCGAGCAGACGCTCGGCGACCACGTTGAGCTGTACTTGCGTGGTGCCGCCCGCGATGGTGAGGCAGCGGGACATGAGCAGGCCGTGGACGGCCCGCTCACCGGGTCCCTCGCGCACGGCGCCCTCGGCGCCGCGGAGTTCGAGGGTGAGTTCGGCGAGTCTCTGCTGGTGGAGGGTCTGGACGAGTTTGCGGACGCTGGCACCCGCGCCGGGTTCGAGACCGGACACCTGGAGCAGGGTGGTGCGCAGGCCGATGCACGCGAGCGCGTGCGCCTCGGCGAGCAGCGCTCCGATCCGTACGCGTACGGAGCTGTCGACCCGGTCCGCCTGCGCGATGACGGCTTCGAGGCCGGTGTCGAAGGCGACCTGGTCGGCCATGTGGACGCGTTCGTTGCCGAGGGTGTTGCGGGCGACCCGCCAGCCGTCGTTCACCTCGCCGACGACGGCGTCGGCGGGGAGGAGGGCGTCGTCGAACCAGACCTCGTTGAAGAGCGAGTCCCCGGTGATCTCCTTGAGCGGCCGGATGTCGATCCCGGGGGTGTTCCGCATGTCGACGAGGAAGTAGGTGAGCCCCTGGTGCTTGGGGGCGGTGGGGTCGGTGCGGGCGAGCAGGATGCCGTGGTGGGCCCACTGGGCGGCGCTGGTCCACACCTTCTGCCCGTTGACGCGCCAGCGCCCGTCCTCGGTGCGTTCGGCGCGGGTGCGCAGGGAGGCGAGGTCGGAGCCTGCTTCGGGCTCGGAGAAGAGCTGGCACCAGAGGCGTTCGCCGCGGAGGGTCGGGCCGAGGTGTTCGGCCTGCTGCTCCGGGGTGCCGTGGGCGAGGAGCGAGGGGACGACCCAGGTGGCGATGCCGAGTCCGGCGACGGTGATCCCGGCCTCGTCCAGCTCCCGCTGGACGGCGAGCTGCTGGAGGGGGCCCGCGCCGAGCCCGTACGGCTCCGGGAGGTGCGGGGCCGCGTAGCCGGTGGGGGCGAGGGCGCGCCGGGCGGCGGCCGGGTCGAGCCCTGCGGCGGGGGCGACGGCCTCGCGGGCCGCGCGGCGGTACGCGTCGGCCTCGGGCGGGAGGTCGAGGCGGAGGCCTCGGCGTACGCCGGCGGCGGCGTGGCGGACGGCGGCGAGCCGGTGGTGGTCGCCGGTGCCGAGGAGCTGGCGGGCGACGAGGGCGCGGCGGAGCAGCAGGTGGGCGTCGTGCTCCCAGGTGAAGCCCGTGCCGCCGAGGATCTGGATGCAGTCCTTGGCGCAGGTGTACGCGGTGTCCAGGGCGGTGGCGGCGGCGAGCGCGGCGGTGAGGGAGCGGGCCTCGTCGCGGCCGGCGCGGGCGGCGTCCCAGGTGAGGGCGCGGGCCTGTTCGAGCCGGACGAGCATGTCGGCGCAGAGGTGTTTGACGCCCTGGAACTGTCCGATGGGGCGGCCGAACTGCTCGCGGGTGCGGGCGTGTTCGGCGGCGGTCTCGACGGCGCGGGCGGCCGTGCCGCAGGCGTCGGCGGCGAGGAGGACGGCGGCGGTGTCCCGGACGAGGGCGGTGACGGCGCCCGGTGTCCCGTCGGGGTGGGCGTCGAGGGTGAGCTCGCGGTCCGCGGGGACGTGCGCGGCGCGGGCGGTGATCTCGGCGGTGGGCCGGGTCGGGTCGGCGCTCTCGTGGGGCCGGACGGCGAGGTTCCCGGTGTCGGCGGCGAGCCAGACGGAGCCGTCGGCGGTGGCGGCCCGGAGGAGCACCAGATCGGCCTGGGCGCCGCCGAGGACCGGGGGCGCGGTGCCGTCGAGGAGGTATCCGCTCGCGGTGCGGACGGCGGTGAGGGTGCCGGTGCCGCCGAGGGCGACGGCCCCGATCCGTTCCCCGCGCGCCAGCGCGCCGGCCGACTCGTGCCGCCCGCACCGGTGGAGGAGTTCGGCGGCGAGTACGGAGGGCAGGTAGGGCCCGGGCAGCAGGGCCCGGGCCGCCTCCTCCACGACGACGGCGAGGTCCACGAGGTCGCCGCCCCCGCCGCCGTGCTCCTCGGGGAGGTGCAGCCCGAGGAGTCCCTGCTCGGCGGCGGCGTCCCAGTGGGCGGGGCGGCCGGTGGCGGTGTCGGGGACGTCCAGGTGCTTGCGGACTTCCTCGGGTGGGACGGCGCGGGTGAGCCAGCCCCGGACGGATCGGGCGAGCTCCCGCTGTTCGTGCGTGATGGCGATGCCCATGCGCCGCAGACTAGAACACGTTCCATTCTGACGGAAGGTCAGAAACATGATTGGGGAAAACCTGCGCGGCGCAGGGAAATCCCCTGTAGAGTCGTTTGCGTCACGCAGAGATTGCACCGCACAGTCACCACCTCAGGGGGAACCATGCTCACCGTCGCCGTCACCGGAGCCACCGGCGCCCAGGGCGGAGCCACCGCCCGCAGCCTGCTCGCCGCGGGCCACCGGGTGCGGGCCCTCACCCGCCGCCCCGACTCGCCCGCCGCCGACACCCTGCGCGCTCTCGGCGCCGAGGTGCGGTGCGCGGACTTCGACGACCGCTCCTCGCTCGACGCCGCCCTCGCGGGTGACTCCCTCTTCGCCGTCACCGCCTTCGAGGGCGGCGTCGACGTCGAGATCCGGCAGGGCAGGACGCTCGTCGACGCGGCGGCGGCCGCCCGCCTCGGGCACGTCGTCCTCACCTCCGTCGCCCACGCCGACCGCGACACCGGCGTCCCGCACTACGAGAGCAAGCGCGTGATCGAGGACCACCTCCGCGCCTCCGGCACGCCCTGGACGGTGATCGGCCCCGCCGCGTTCATGGACAACTACACCGGCGGCTGGACCGCCGACGGACTCCGCGGGGGAACCTTCGCCTGGCCGATGCCGGCCGGCCGCCCGCTCACCCTCATCTCCTCGCGGGACATCGGCGCGTTCGCCGCGCTCGCCCTCGGACGCCGTGCGGACTTCACGGGCCGGCGCATCGACATCGCCTCCGACGAGCGCACCCCCGCGGAGATGACCGGGATCCTCGCCGCCGCCATGGGCCGCCCCGTCTCCTACGAGGAGGTCCCGCTCGCCTACGTCCGCAGCCGGTCCACGGACCTGGCCGCGATGTTCTCGTACTTCACCACGACCGGTCTCGACGTCGACGTCGCCGGTCTGCGCCGCGAGTTCCCCGAGGTCGGCTGGCACGGTTTCGACGACTGGGCCCGGAGCCAGGACTGGGCGTCGATACTGGCGCCTGAGCCCGCACCGCCCCACCACTGACCGCATCGCTCACACCCGGGGAGTCCTCATGGAGCCCACGCCCAGGCCCAAGTCCAAGCCCATCGGCTTTCTGCTCAACCGCACCGACGAAGCCCTCACCCGCGTCATGGACGGCACGCTCGGGGAGTTCGGCCTCACCCGCGTCGCCTGGCAGGTCCTGAACCTCGCCAAGGGGGACGGAGGGACCACCGACGCCGAGGTCCTGTCGGTCCTCGCGGCCAACGCCGACGTCCCCACCCTGACCGCCGCCGTGGACACCGTCCTCGCCGACGGCTGGGTGTCCCGCCCGGCCCCCGGCCGGCTCGCCCTCACCCCGGACGGCGGGCGGCGCCTGACCGAGGTCGCCACGCACGTGGCCGCGTTCCGCACCCGGTCCGTCGAGGGCATCACACCCGAGGAGTACGGGACCGCCGTCCGCGTCCTGGAGCGCATGATCGAGAACCTCGAAGGCCCCCGCCCCTGACACCGTCGCCGACACCGCCCCTGTGACAGCATCGTCGAGGAGACTCAGCCGCACACAGGGGGGCGACATGGGCGCGAGTTGGACGGCATTGCTGATCGCCGTGGTGGGCGTGGCCGGGACGCTGGGGGCCGCGCTGCTGACACAGAACCGCGCGGACCGCACCAAGCGCATGGAGCTCCAGGCCGCCGCCGAGCAGCGTCGCGAGGAACGCGGCCACGCCGAGGAGCTGCGCAGGGCGGAGCTGGAACGGCATCGGGAGAGCGAGAGCCTGGAGCGCCGGCGGGCCTGCTACATCACGCTGAACACCGCCGCGCGCCAGTACGTGACCGCGATGACCAACCACATCCACGCGCTGCGGCGCGGCGAGGACGCCGCCGCGTCCCTGGAGCACCTGGAGGAACGCCGAGCGGCCTACCGCGACACCTACGCGGAAGCCCAGATGATCGTCCCGAACGCGGTGGCGCGCGCGTCCGGTGACGCGAAGGACCACCTGAACGACGCCTACGGAAAGCTCAGGAAGTACGCGGCCGACCCCTCCGGGTACGCGGACGAGCTGTCGGCCATGGGACGGGAACTCCACGAGGACGTCTGGCCGTACGTGGTGGCGATGAAGGTGGCCATGCGGATCGACCTCGGCGTCGACGACGACTGATTGTCAGTGGCGCCTGCCACGATCACCGGAGACCTGAACCACTCCTCGAACGACTCCGGAGAGCGAGCACGCCATGGGCACCTGGGACATCGGCCCCTTCGACAACGACACCGCCGCCGACTTCTCGTACCGGGTGGACGAGGCCCCCGAGGAGAAGCGGGCCGAGGTGCTGCTCGCGGCCTTCCGCGAGGTGACCACGACGGGCGAGGAGTACCTCGACTCGGACCTGGCCGTGGAGGCGATCGCCTCGGCCGCCCTGGTCGCGGCGCAGTGCCCGGGCGGCGAGCCGGTCACCACCTCGTACGGCCCGAAGAAGCCCCTGCCCGAGCTCCCCGCGGAACTGCGGCCGGCGGCGGTCGAGGCCCTGGACCGGGTCCTCACCGAGCCGTCCGAACTCCTGGAACTCTGGGAGGAGTCGGACGGCGAGGAGTGGAAGACGGGCGTACGCAAGCTCCGGGCGGTCCTGGACGGAGCGGACGCGGGTTCGGGCTCGGGCTCCTGAGGCGCTGACGCGCGCGGCCCTGAGGGCCGTCGTACAGTGCGGCCCCTAGGGGCCGTCGTACAGTGCGGCCCGCAGGTAGGCGTTCAGGTCCTCGCCCGGCACCCCGGTCCACTCCGCCCCGGGCACCCCGACCCGTACGACCTCATAGCGCCCCTCGTCCGGCTCGTGCACCAGGACCTGACGGCTCATCGAGTACATCGGGTCCACCCGCAGCCGGACGGCGCGGTGCGTCATCGTCGGGAACGTGTTCCGCAGCACCTCGTCCGCGTGGAGGCGGCGCAGGAGGTCCCGCTGCCCCCGGTGGTACTCGGACGACAGGAGGCCCGCCCACTGCGAGGCGGTGGGTTCTCCGGCTTCGAGCGCCCCGGTGAACTCGTCGAGGTGCAGGAAGCCGAACCTCGCCTCCAACACGTCGGCCGACACCCCCTCACGCCATGCGGCGATCGCCTCCACGAGCGTTCCGAGGTCGCCCGTCGTGCCGATGTCCCAGCCGAAGTCAGGGATGTGGACGCGGAGCCGGAACAAGCCCTCCCCGGTCGTGGTGTGGACCGACAGGTAGCCCCTCGTCGTCTCGATGCCGACGGCCTCGGTGGCCCAGGGCGAAAGACCGATGTCACAGCCGCGCTGCTCCGCAGCCTGCCGCAGTGCCGCGACGAGGCCGTCCGAGGCGGTCACGGCCGGAGACCCTTCAGGCGGACCGCGATTCCGAGGCGCGGATCCCCCTTCTCGACCTGGAATCCGGCCGAGGCGAGGATTCCCGGCAGGGCCTCCTGCATGAACGGGTGAACGTCCCGGTGGTGGCGCACGACCGGAGGCGGATCCGCAGGGTCGATCCCCCTCGCGAAGAGTTCGACGGCAGCGGTCGTCGGCTTCCCGTCCGTCCTCCGGTCCACGTACGCCCCGCCGTCCGCGAGCGGGTCCACGCGGACCTCCGCGCCGGGCGACTCGATGTGCTTCATACGCTCCTCGTTCGTTGCGCCTCGGTCCGGTGACGACCGGCGCGATGCCGCAGGGCGAGCACGACGCTCGTGACGGTCGCGGTGACGGCGATGAGCGCGAAGGCGAGCAGACCGGGGTTGACCCACCACGGGACGATCTCCTCCCCCGCGCACACCAGGCTCACGGGCAGCGCACTGCTGGAGTCGGGCTCCGCCATGTGCCCCGCGTTGAACCAGCACGCGTCCTCGGGCTGAAGGAACGGCATGTACGAGAGCCCGTACACGTGCAGCGCCCCGCCCGCGACGAAGGCCAGCACGGCGACCCAGGCGGCCTTCTTCGCGGGTGTACGGCGAGGACGGGGCGGCGGGGGCAGTGGGGAGTTCTCCCGCCGGGCCCGGACGAGCCCCACGTAGGTGATCCCCGCCCACACCGGCAGGGCGACGGTGAGGATCATCAGCCCGATGAGGGTCACCACGGTCAGCCGCCGATGAGACCCTCGACTGCGGCGCCCACGAAGGCCGTGAAGGCGGCGGGGGTGGCGAGGAAGGCGGGGCCTTCGGGGTTCTTGGAGTCCCGGACGGCGACGTGGGCGGCGAGGTCGGCGATTTCGATGCAGTCACCGCCGGTGTCGCCGCTGTAGGACGACTTCCGCCAGGCGGTTGAGCCGAGGGGGGCACACTCGATGCACTCGCCGCCGTTGGGGCCGCTGTAGGACGACTTACGCCACCGCAGGTTCTGGCTGGTGTCCATACCGCTCCCTCATCACCCGTTCGATCAGTGCCGCCGAGTCCTCGCGGGAGAGGGCTGAGGCTTGCAGCCGAGCGTAACTGACGGACCGCTCCCTGATCACTTGAGAATGCGCGGTCATATGACCCGAGTCGTAGCTCTCGCTGTAGAGGATGTCGGGGTCTTCATCGAAGCGCAGAAGGGTGAACGAACCCAGCAGCCCTGGGTGCTGACCAGCCGTGAACGGAAGCATCTGCACCTGCACCCACGGGTGGTCGCGGAATCCCAACAAGTGAGCCAGTTGGTTTCGCATGACCTCGTCACCGCCGATCTGCCGGTGCAGCACCCCCTCGTCGAGCACAACACACAGGACCGGCGGATGCTCGCGCCCCAGAATGCGTTGGCGGTCCATCCGCGCCACCACCATGTCGTCGAGCCGGTCCGGGTTCTCGACGCCCAGGACGGCGCGCGCATAGGCCTCCGTCTGGAGCAGGCCGTAGACCAGCTGGGCCTGGAAGGTCGAGAGGTACGCCGCCCGCCCCTCCAACTCCGCGTACGCCTGGAACCACGTCGGCAACTGGCTCCTCAGCACCAGCCCCACCAGCCGTGAGAACGACCCGCTCGTCATCAGCGCCGCGTCCAGCCGTTCGGAGAACTCCCGCGTCGGGACCTTCTTCGCCGTCTCGATCTGGCCGATCAGTGAGCCCGTGCAGTACAGGATCCGGCCCAGCTGCGGCTGGTTGAGGCCCGCCTCCTCCCTCAGGCGGCGGAGTTCCGAGCCGTAGTAGTCCAGCGGCGAGGCGCTCGGATCCAGGTTGCGGATGTTGACCACGGCGAGGTCACCCCCAAGCTCACGCGGTGAGGCGTTGCGTTCAGTCCGTAGCCGAGCGTAACGAAACCCGCTCAGGCTGGTGGCATGAATCAGGCAACAGACCTCTACCCTGCGGAACTTGCCGACAGCTACCGCATGGGGTTCACCGTCGGTGAGCACTCCGCCGGTCACATGCGCCGCATCCTGCGCGTGTTCCTCACGCGCTGGGGGCTCGGCCACCTCGCCGACCCGGCGACCCTCGCGCTCACCGAGCTCGTCGCCAACGTCGTCCGGCACGTCCCCGGCCGGCGGTGCTCCGTGCTCATGCTGCGGGAGCCGGACGGGCTCCGGGTCGAGGTCGCGGACGCCGTCCCCGGCGGCCTCGTCGCGAAGGCGGCCGATCCGCTGGACGAGAGCGGCCGGGGACTCTCGCTGGTGGAGGCGGTGACGGACCGGTGGGGGGTCGAGGAGAGGGCCGACGGGAAGACGGTGTGGTTCGCGTGCGACGCGTAGGGCACGATGGGCGCCCGTAGCCTGTACCCGCCAGTAGGAGTGACCATGTCCGAGCCCTCAGCCGAGATCCTCGCCGCCTTCGAGGCCGCCAAGGGCTTCATGCCCGTCGGGGAGGGGCTCGCGCTGTACGCGGCGGCCGCCGAGGCCGCGAAGCTCGGGCTGCCGCTCCTGGAGGTCGGGACGTACTGCGGGCGCTCGACGATCCTGCTGGCCGACGTGGCCCGGCAGGCGGGGACCATCGCGGTGACCGTGGACCACCACCGGGGCAGCGAGGAGCAGCAGCCGGGCTGGGAGTACCACGACGCGAGTGTGGTCGACCCCGAGGTGGGGCTCATGGACACCCTGCCGACCTTCCGCCGGACCCTGCGCAAGGCGGGGCTCGAAGAGCACGTGATCGCGGTGGTCGGGCGGTCGCCGCAGGTCGCGAAGGTGTGGGGCGGGCAGCTCGGCCTCGTGTTCGTCGACGGCGGGCACACCGACGAGCACGCCACGAACGACTACGAGGGCTGGGCCCCCAAGGTCGCCCCCGGGGGCCTGCTCGTCATCCACGACGTCTTCCCGGATCCGGCGGACGGCGGCCAGGCGCCGTACCGGATCTACCTGCGCGCGCTGGAGTCGGGCGACTTCGAGGAGATCTCGGTCACCGACTCGCTGCGGGTGCTGCGCCGCCGCTGACGGCCCCGGCGACCTCCGCGACCGTTCCCGTGACCCGACGGCCCCCCCTCGAAAGGTGACGGCCGTCGGGATGGACATCACGTCCACGCGGTGAAGGTCAGTACAGCGAGGTCACGTACAGGCAGTTGGTGTAGCTGTAGCCCGGTTCGATCTTCGTCTTGCTCGACTTGGTGTCCCCCGCCGTCGAGGTGCCGGTGGCCGCCCGCTTCTGGAGGAAGTGGTAGTCGCCGGCGGGCAGCAGCAGGGTCACCTTCGGGTACTTCGAGGACGGACCGGAACAGGCCTTGATCTTCGGCGAGTTCACGAGCAGCGGGGTCTGGTACTTCTTGCAGGTCCCGCACGCCTTGAGGGTGACCTTGCCGGTCATCGGGCCCGTGTAGAGCAGCTCGACCTCACCGGGACCGTCGTTGCTCACCACCATGACCATCCGGGCGCCGCCGGGGACGTCGGCCGGGGGCAGGCTCTTGCCGGCCGCGGGCTCCTCGTCGGCGATCTCGGCGGCGATGGCGATCGAGCGGGCGTGGGCGGCCTGCGGGCTGTTCGGGTACGCCTTGGCGTAGTCCGTCATGGTCGTGGCCGCGGCGCTGAACTCCTTGTTCCTGAACTGGGAGGTTCCGCAGGCGAAGTCGCCCTTCTGGACGGCGTCCGCCGCCTCCTTCGTCGCGCCCTGGAGGGACGGGTCGGTCATGTTGCTGAGGGAGGAGCGCAGCGCGCGCAGCTCGACGGTGGTGTCGCAGGGCGCGGCGCCACCGGTGAGGGCGGTCGTGCGGGTCTTGATCGCCGCGCGGACGGCCGGTTCGACGCGGGTCGCCTGGGCCGACTTCGGGAAGGTGCCGAGCAGCTCGTTGAGGCTCTCGCTCGCCGTCGGGTCCGCCGTCTGCACGCCGAGCGCCGCCGTGCCGCACTCGTAGAGCGACTCCGCCAGCGGCTCGTCGGTCTTGGCGGGCCGGGAGCCGAGCAGCTCCTTGTCGACAGTGGCCGGGAGCCCCCGCAGGTGCTTGAGCGGCGGGACGGCCGCGCAGTACTGCTTCTTCTCGTACGGGGCGGAGACCGCCTTGTAGTACGCGTCGAGGCGGTCGGGGACGAGCTTCCCGGCCCGCGAGCCGGCGTACCGGGTGCCGAGGTCCTCGTAGCCGGAGAGCGCCTGGCGGTAGATCGGCTCGGCCTTGTCGAAGGCGAGCCCGTCGGCGGACTTCACGAGCGCGTCCGCCGCCGCGAGCTGTTCGAGGAGTGCCTGCTCCTTCGCCTCGTCGCGGGCGGCGCCGTACGCGAGCGAACCGCCCGCGGGCACGGCGAGCAGCACGAGCGCGAGCGGCAGCGCCAGGCGCCGGAAGGAGGCGCCGATCCGGAGCGTGGCGCGCAGTCCGCGGCGGGCGCCGTCGGCGGCGACGGCGAGCAGGAAGACGCCGTAGCCGACGAGGAGGCCGAAGGGCACGCCGTCGACGTCGGCGGGGAGGGCGGCCACGAGCAGGGCGGCGGTGGCGAGCCAGCAGAGCGCGGCGCCGATCCAGTTCCGCAGGAGGACGTAGCCGAGGCCCAGGCAGGAGAGGTTGAGCAGGCCGATCATGGCGGCCTGCGCCGGGTTCGCGTCGCCGGGGGGCTGCGCGGGCGGCTGAGGACCGTGGCCGGGCGGCGGTCCGTAGCCGCCGGGGGGTCCGTACCCCGGCGGCGGACCGAAGCCGGGCGGTGCCCCGGGCGGCGGCGGCGCGGTCCCGGCCCCCGCCCAGCCGGGCGCGGTCGCGGGGCCGGTCGCGGGCCCGGGCGCGGCGCCGGGCGGCGGGGCGGACGTGGCCGCGGGCGGGGTGGCATCGGCCCCCGCGCCGGTCGGCGCACCGAAGGCGAGCGTGGGCGGGCTCGGCTGGCCCGCCGGAGCCGGACTCGGCTGGCTCGGCTGGCCCGGCTGGCCCGCGGGAGCCGGACTCGGCGGACTCGGCTGGCTCGCCGGAGCCGGGCTCGGCGGAGTCGGCGCGGCCCAGGGCGGCTCGGGAGCCCCGGAAGGGGTCCCGGAGGCCGCCGGGTTCCGCGGATCTAATGCGCCGCCGCCCGGAGGTCTGTCGGTCGGCTCGGGACGTGCGTCGTTCGGTTCTTCCCCCACCACGGTTCCCCTCGTGGGTCCATGCGCGGTGACACCCCACCGTCGCCCTTCTCACCTACCCTTCACGGTTCGCCCACACGCGTCCACCGCTTCACGAAGCCGGTGACCAACCTGCGACGTACCCCTACGGCGTTTCGCCCCGCGCAGGGCCTAAAGTCGCGGGGTGCCGTACGACCACCGGAACACCGCCCGCCGTACCCTCGCCCTCGCCCTCGCCGCCACGGGCTGCTGCGCCGTGCTCGCCGGGTGCGCGACCTCCCAGGCCTCACCGCCGAGCGGAAAGGCCGGGGCGTCCCGGGCGACCCAGGGCGAGAGCGGGACGCAGTCCCGGCCGCCGTTCGCCTCCCCCTCCGCGCCCCGGTCCACCCGCTCGCCGGTTCCGGCGCAGGGAAGCCGCTCGCTCGCCGGGCGGACCGTCGTCATCGATCCCGGCCACAACTCCGGCAATTTCCGCCATTCCACCGAAATCAACAAGAAGGTCAATATCGGGACGACCCGCAAGGAGTGTGACACCACGGGCACCTCCACGAACGCGGGCTACACCGAGGCCTCCTTCACTCTCGACGTCTCCCACCGGCTGCGGGACCTGCTCACCGCACGCGGCGTCAAGGTGGTCCTCACCCACGACGGCGACCGCCCCTGGGGCCCCTGCATCGACGAGCGGGCCCGGATCGGCAACGCCGCCCGTGCCGACGCCGTCGTCTCCGTCCACGCGGACGGCTCGGCCGTCGGCAACCGCGGCTTCCATGTGATCCTCCCCGCGAAGGTGGGGGCGGGCTCCGCCGACACCGTGGGAATCGTCGCCCCCTCCCGCGCGCTCGGCGAGCGGATCGCGGACCGGTTCGCGCACGCCACCGGAACCTCGCCCTCCAACTACATCGGTTCCGGTACGGGGTTGGACGTACGGGACGATCTCGGCGGCCTCAATCTCTCGACCGTGCCCAAGGTCTTCGTCGAATGCGGCAATATGCGTGATCCGAAGGACGCACAGCTGCTCACGTCGTCGACGTGGCGGCAGAAGGCTGCCCAGGGGCTGGCGGACGGCATCGCCACCTACCTCCAGGGGTAGAACCCGCGGGCGATAGATTCGCTCCGTACGATGGGGTCTCACCCCCGTGCCATGAACCGAGCGCCACGACCTGAGCGCCACCCGACGCGACGACCGACGAACCGACGAAGGACTCTTACGTGAATATCCGCTCCCTCAACCGAGGCGATGGCGTGCTGATCGGTGCAGCGGTGGTGCTGTTCATCGCCTCGTTCCTCGACATCTCCGGCTGCGACGCCGCCCCCGAGATCTGCGCCAAGATCCCCACCACGAACTCGTGGGAGCTCTCTTACCTCGGCTGGGGTTCCTACTTCGTCGGCCTCGCCGGCGCCGCCCTCGTCGTCGCCTCCCGCGCCCTGCCGGAGCCGCGCAAGGTGGCCGGCCTGGAGCTCGGCCAGGTCGGCACCGCGTTCACCGTCGCGGCCGCCTGGACCCTGCTCATGTGGATCTTCGAGGCGGAGAACGCCGGAGCCGGCCTGGTCCTCGGCCTCATCGCCGCCCTGGTCCTGGCCGGTGCCGCCGTCGCGGGCCCGCTGGTTCCCGCGCTCAAGGCCCCGCTCGTCGGTGCGCCCAAGCCGCAGACCCCGCAGCCGTACGGCATGCAGCCCGGCCAGCCGGGTCAGCCGGGCGTCCCCGGCGGCTACGGCTACCCGGGCGCGCAGCACCCGCAGTACGGCGGCCCGCAGGACCCGTCGCAGGGTGCCGGCCAGCCGTTCGGCGCGCAGGCCGCCGCTCCGCAGCCGCAGGCCCCGCAGCAGCCCGAGCCGCAGGCCGCCGCGCCCGCGCCGCAGCCGGCCGGGGACTTCGCGCCGTTCTGGTTCGCGGTCCCGGTCGCCCGTCCGCTGTACGCGGAGGACGGCTCGCAGGCGCCGATCGCCGAACTGGCCCCGGGTACCTGGTACCTGGCGGTCGAGCAGCGCGGTGCGGCCCTGGTGGCCCAGACGCAGGACGGCCGCCGCGGCGTCCTCCAGGACACCACGGGCATCCAGCGCGGCTGATCCCCCGCTCACGCACGGCCCCCCGCCCGGAATCCCTTCCGGGCGGGGGGCCGTTGCCGTACAGTCCCCCATCGGACCTGACGGAGCGTCAGAAAGGATGTGGGCCATGCGACTCGGGCTCGCCCTCGGCTACTGGGGCCGCGGCCCCTCCCCCGCCCACCTCGACCTCGCCCGCGAGGCCGAGCGGCTCGGCTACGACTCCGTGTGGACCGCCGAGGCCTGGGGCTCCGACGCCTTCACCGCGCTGACCTGGATCGCCGCCCACACCAGCCGCATCAGGCTGGGCACCGCCGTCGCGCAGATGGCCGCCCGCGCGCCGACCACCACCGCGATGCACGCGCTCACGCTCGACCACCTCTCCGGCGGGCGCGTACTGCTCGGGCTCGGCCTGTCCGGGCCCCAGGTCGTCGAGGGCTGGTACGGGCGGCCCTTCCCCCGCTCCCCGCTGACCGCGACCCGGGAGTACGTGGACGTGGTCCGCCAGGTCCTGCGCCGCGAGGCCCCCGTACGGCTCGACGGACGCCACCACTCCCACCCGTACACCGGCCCGGACGGCACCGGCCTCGGCAAGGCCCTCAAGCCGATCACGCACCCGCTGCGCGCCGACGTGCCCGTCCTGCTCGGCGCCGAGGGCCCCAAGAACATCACGCAGACCCTCGCCATCGCCGACGGCTGGCTCCCCCTCTACTGGACACCCGACCGCTGGGCGCAGGTCTACGCCCTGCCGGACGCGCTCCCCCAGGGCTTCCTCGTCGCCCCCATGGTCCGGGCGCAGCTCTGCGAGGACGTGACGGCCGGACTGCTGCCGGTCAAGGCGATGCTCGGCTTCTACATCGGCGGCATGGGGCACGCCGCCCGCAACTTCCACGCCGACCTGATGGGGCGCATGGGGTACGAGAAGGAGGCCCACCGCATCCAGGAGCTGTTCGCGGCGGGCCGCCGCGAGGAGGCCGTGCTCGCCGTGCCGGACGCCTTCGCGGACGAGATCTCGCTCGTCGGTCCGCGGGAGCGGATCGCCGAGCGCCTGGACCGATGGCGGCGGGGCCCGGTGACGGACCTGTTGGTCACCGCACCGGACCCCGCCACGCTCCGCCTTCTGGCTGAGCTCAACTCCTAGCCCTAACCGCCCAGTTGCGAGGTGCTGGGGACCTTCTCCACGACCTCGGCGCCGGCGCTCTTCCCGGCCTCCTTGACGCTGTTGATGACGCTCTCGAAGGCGCCGACGTCCGCGTCGCCCACCTCGCCCTTGCGGAGCTTCGTCCCCAGTTCCTTGAGCGACTCGATCCCGGCGGTGAGGGGCGCGACGGCCTTCGACAGCAACGGGTCGCCCTTGGCGTTGTTCACCGCCGCCTTGAGCCGGTTGTACGTGAACGCGCCCGCGAGGCCCGCCTTCACCAGGGCGAAGGTCCGGCCG
Source organism: Streptomyces tanashiensis (assembly GCF_014648895.1). Classification (GTDB taxonomy): domain Bacteria; phylum Actinomycetota; class Actinomycetes; order Streptomycetales; family Streptomycetaceae; genus Streptomyces; species Streptomyces tanashiensis. The sequence continues at coordinate 504,333 of NZ_BMRZ01000003.1, read as the reverse complement.
TCCGCGCCCTTCTTGAACTTGCCCTCGCGGTACGGCTTCACGATCCACTGGTACGTGGCACCCGCGGCCAGACCGGCGTTGGCCACGAACCGCGTCTTCGCGAGCTTCTGCTGCTCGAAGCTGCTGGAGGCCGTCGGGGTCGCGGCACCGCTCGCACCCGCGTTGTCGTCGTCGTTGCAGGCGGCGGTGGTCAGGAGCAGGGTGCAGGACAGCAGCAGCGCCACGACTCCGCGCGAAACACTTCTGGGCAAGACGGAACCTCCCTGATCACGGTGGAGCCAGCCTGACCCGCACCGGATGCGCCCGCCACCGGGGCGGCGCCGTACGGGTACGGGCGTCCCCCGCCCGTCCCTGGGCGTCCCGGGACGGCGGGAGGCCTGGCCAGGCGGGCCGCGGGGACCCGAGGGTGGGGGGCGCACCCGGAAACGGTCCGGGGTGCGTTCGGGACCAGGAAGGGTCGCCTCACACCATGAGCAAGAACACGGGCCTGCGCAGAAGGATCGCCGCCGTCGTCGCGTCCACCACGCTGCTCTTCGGCGCCGGGGTCGCGACGGCGGGCACGGCGTCGGCGGGCTACGGCTGCCCGTCGGGCTACCACTGCGCCTTCAGCCTCTACACCTACTCCGGAGCCTCGCACCACTACTTCAACAGCGACCCGAACTTCACCGACGACGTCTTCGACCACCACGCGGTGCGCGGCGACTGGGGCTACGGGTTCGGCGACACCGTGAACGACAAGGTCTCGGCCGCCAGCAACTCCAGCACCGGCGGCTACGAGAGCCACTACTACCGCGACATCAACTACGGCGGCGGCCTGGCCTTCTGCGTCAACCCGGGAAGCTCCATCGACAACTTCACCGACATGCCCGTCGACCAGCAGAACGTGGCCAGCTCCCTGCTGCTGCGGGGCACGACCAGCGTCCACTGCTACTGATCCGCCCCGTCGTGGGCCCGGCACGCCGGGCCCACACGCCCGACCGCTCCGCAGAAAGGCAGCCCACCGACATGACCGGCCCCCGCCGCAGCGCCCTCACCGCCGTCGCCGTCCTCGCGGGGGCGGCGGCCGTCGTCGGCGGCTGGACCCTCGCCGCCCCGCCCGACACCACCCCGCCGGTCCCGGCCGCCGCCACCGCGTCGCACGCACTGCCGCAGGTGACCGAGCGGCTGTTCCGCTGGACCGAGGTCGACTACCGCAGCACCGAGGCGCAGCGCCGGTACGCCGTCGCCTGTATGGCACGGCACGGCTTCCGGTACGAGCCGCCCGCCCCGCCCCTCCCCGGCACGGGCGGCGACCAGCGGCCGCAGCCCTTCGGGCAGGAGTCCGCCGCACCGCCGGCCGAGACCCCGCCGCCCGCGGAGAAGCCGCCCGCGCCCGGCAGCGCCGAGACCGGCAAGGCGTACGGCCTGGCCCTCTTCGGCGACCAGAAGAAGCGGGTGACCGCCAAGGGAACGCGCGGGATGAAGGTGTCCCGGCCGGGCGACGGCTGCCTCGCCGAGGGCGAGACCAAGGTCCTGGGCGACGGCCGGATGCGGTGGCTCCAGGTGCGGATCATGCTCTTCGAGGCCCAGGAGCAGGCCCGGGCGGACCTGGAGAAGGACCCGGAGTTCCGGGCCCTGAACGGCCGCTGGCGGGCATGCATGGACGAGGCCGGGTTCGCGGGGAAGACCGATCCGGCACGGCTCCTCGGCGCGCTGCGGACCGAGGCCGCCCGCCACGCCGACGCGTCGCTCACGGCGGACCTGCGCTGCAAGGAGTCCACCGGCTACCTGCCCACCGCGTACGCACGCCTCGCCGCCGTCCAGCAGCGCTGGCTGGACGGCCATCCGGACGTCGACCGCGACTGGAAGGCCCTGCTGCGCCGCCAGGACGAGGCGACGCGCGACGTTCCCGTACCGAAGGCCTAGCCGCCGCAGCAGTCGGGTTCGAGGCCCGCCGGGAGGCGGTCGCCGGCGAAGACGGCGACCGTCGCCTCCTCGCCGCCCAGGGCCGCGACCGCGAGGAGGAGCGAACCCGCGGTCCAGGCCGTCTGCTCCTCGGGCCAGACCGCCTTGTCGGCCTCCGTCTCGCCCTCGAAGACGTACCCCGTCCAGTACATGCCGTTCCCGGCACGCAGGTGCTGGATGTCCTGGAGGATCGTGAGGGCCCGGTCGGACTCCCCCATCGCCCACAGGGCGAGGGCGAGTTCGCAGCTCTCGCCGCCGGTGACCCACGGGTTGGGGACCACGCAGCGCACGCCGAGACCGGGGACGACGAAGCGGTCCCAGTCGGCCTCGATCCGGGCCTTCGCGTCGGCCCCCGTGACCGCGCCGCCGAGGACCGGGTAGTACCAGTCCATCGAGTAGCGGGACTTGTCGAGGAAGCGCTCGGGGTGGCGGCGGATCGCGTGCCCGAGGGCCCCGGCGGCCAGCTCCCAGTCGGGCTGGGCCTCCTCGCGCGCCTCGGCGATGGCCAGGGCGCAGCGCAGCGCCTGGTGGATCGACGAGCTGCCGGTCAGCAGAGCGTCGTCCACGGGCGTGCCGTCGGGCTCGCGCTTCCAGCCGATCTGTCCGCCGGGCTGCTGGAGCCCGAGGACGAACTCGACGGCCGCGTAGACGACGGGCCACATCCGGTCGAGGAAGGCGTCGTCGCCGGTGGAGAGGTAGTGGTGCCAGACGCCGACCGCGATGTAGGCGACGAAGTTGGACTCGCGGCTCCGGTCGGTGATCTGCTCCGGGTCGCCGTCGTGGTAGGCCGCGTACCAGGAACCGTCGCTGTTCTGGTGGCGGGCGAGCCACGCGTAGGCGCGGGCGGCGGCGGCGTGCTCGCCGGCCGCGTCCAGGGCCATGGCGGCCTCGGTGTGGTCCCACGGGTCCAGGTGGTGGCCGCGGAACCAGGGTATGGCGCCGTCCTCGCGCTGCACGGCGAGTATCCCGGCGACCGTCTCGGCGGCCTGCTCGGCGGTGAGCACGCCGGGCAGGACGAGGTGCTCCGCGATCCGCTCGGGAGACGTCACTGGGCGTCGGCCTTCGGGAGGTGGGGCTTGGTCGCGTACGCCACGAAGCTCTTGCCGACGACCGGGTTGAGCAGCTGCTCGGCGACCCGGGTCAGGGCGGGCTTCTTCATGATGTCCCAGACCAGGAGCTTGTGGTACGCGCGGACCGGCAGCGCCTTGTCGTTGTCGACGCCGAAGGCGCACTTCAGCCACCAGTACGGCGAGTGCAGCGCGTGCGCGTGGTGGGTGCCGTACGGCTTGAGGCCGGCCTGCCGGATCTTGGCGAGCAGCTCGTCGGCCTTGTAGATGCGGATGTGACCGCCCTCGACCTCGTGGTACGCGTCGGAGAGCGTCCAGCAGATCTTCTCCGGGCCGTAGCGCGGGACGGTGATGGCGATGCGGCCGCCGGGCTTGAGGACGCGCACCATCTCGGCGAGCACGCCCTTGTCGTCGGGGATGTGCTCCATGACCTCGGAGATGATGACGACGTCGAAGGACTCGTCGGGGAAGGGCAGGTTGAGCGCGTCGCCCTCCATCGCGGTGGCGGTCGCGCCGGCGGGGGCCTCGCCGGCCTCCTTCATGGCCGCGAACCACTTGGCGACCTCGCGGATCTCCTCGCCGTTCTGGTCGAGGGCCACGACCTGGGCACCGCGCCGGTAGCACTCGAAGGCGTGCCGGCCCGCACCGCAGCCCAGGTCGAGCACACGGTCGCCGGGGGCGAGCGGGAAGCGAGTGAAGTCGACGGTCAGCACGAGGTCTGCCTTTCGCGGTGGGAGATGAGTCGTGGGCGGCCGCCGGGTTGTGGGCAGGCGTTCCGCAGGGCGATGGGGGTCCCCCCTGGTCGAGCGGAGCCGAGAGCTCGGGGGAGGGTGGGCACAACCCGACCACCGGGCTGCACCCGGCGAACAAGCTGAGGTGTCACCGTCGGACTCCGGCACCCTGCCGGGCAACCGCCTCGCGGTAGAGCTCCGCCGTCCCCTGGGCGGCCCTGGCCCAGGTGAAGTTGGCCAGGACCCGCTCGCGGCCGGCCGCACCGAGCCGTGCGCGCAGCCCGGGATCGCCGAGGACCCGTCCCAGCGCGGCGGCCAGCGCCCCCGCGTCCGCCGGCGGCACCGCGAGGCAGGTCTCGCCGTCGGGTCCGGCGACCTCGGGGATCGCCCCGCCGGTCGTCGCGACGAGCGCCGTCCCCGTGGCCATGGCCTCGGCGGCGGGCAGCGAGAACCCCTCGTACAGCGAGGGCACGCACGAGACCTGGGCGGAGCGCACGAGGTCGACGAGCTCGGCGTCGCTGATGCCCTTGACGAATTCGACGGCGCCGTCGAGCCCGTACCGCTCGATCGCGGCGGCGACCGGGCCGTCCTCGGCGCGCCTGCCGACGACGACGAGGTGGGCGTCGGGGTTCTCGGTGCGGAGCTTGGCGAGCGCCTCGATCAGGTGGATGAGCCCCTTGAGGGGGACGTCGGCGCTGGACGTGGTGACGATCCGGCCGGGGATCTCGGCGACGGACGGGTCCGGGGACCAGAGGTCGGTGTCGGCGCCGATGTGGACGACCTTGATGCGGTCCTCGCGGACGCCGAGGTGGTCGACGATCTCCTGGCGCGAGGTGCCGGAGACGGTGAGGACGGACGGCAGCCGGCGGGCGACCTTCTTCTGCATGCCGGTGAAGGCGTACCAGCGGCGGACGGAGGCGCGGCGCTTCCAGTCGGCGGCGGCGTCGAGTTCGAGCTGCCGGTCGACGGTGATGGGGTGGTGGATCGTGGTGACGAGCGGCGCGCCGATCGCGCGCGGGCCGCCGAGGAGTCCGTACCCGAGGGTCTGGTTGTCGTGGACGACGTCGAAGTCTCCGCGGCGGGCGGCGAGCATGCGCCGGGCCCGCAGGGAGAAGGTGAGCGGCTCGGGGAAGCCCCCGGTCCACATGGTGGCGACCTCGAGGGCGTCGATCCAGTCCCGGTACTCCTCGCGCTTCGGGGTCCGGAAGGGGTCCGGCGAGCGGTAGAGGTCGAGGCTGGCGATCTCGGTGAGGGTGAGCCCCGCGAGGTCCTCGCCCTCGTCGAGGACGGGGTACGGCTGGGAGCCGATGACCTCGACGGTGTGGCCGAGGCGGGCGAGCTCCCGAGAGAGGTGGCGGACGTAGACGCCCTGGCCGCCGCAGAACGGGTTTCCCTTGTACGTGAGGAGAGCGATCCGCAACGGACGGTCACCGGCCGCGGTGACGCCCTGTCGGGGGCTTGCCTCTATGGCCTCAGCGGTCATGCGCGACCCCCTTCGAGCGTGCGTTTCGCCGGAGCGTAACCGCTCGCGCTAATCTAGAACAAGTTACAGACTTGATCGTTCTGGATCTTCTTGCTTGTCTTCTTGATCCTTCAAGGAGCACAGAATCTACCGGCAGGTAGCTCCGTGGTGAGAGCCGGAACAGGTGATTCGCGCCACGGCGGCCGCGCCGCCATACTGTCGCTCCCCACCGCACGGAACGGGACCTCATGACCGCAGAGAACAGAGCGGACCACAGACCCGCGTCGCCGCCGCTCACGGAGCGCCAGGAGGCACGCCGCCGCCGCATCCTGAACGCCAGCGCCCAGCTCGCGGCCAGGGGCGGCTTCGACGCCGTGCAGATGCGGGAGGTCGCCGAGGCGGCGGGGGTCGCCCTCGGCACGCTGTACCGGTACTTCCCCTCCAAGATCCACCTCCTCGTGGCGACCATGCAGGACCAGCTGCAGCACATGCACACCACGCTGCGGAAGCGGCCGCCCGCGGGCGCGGACCCGGCGGAGCGGGTCGCCGAGACGCTGATGCGCGCCTTCCGGGCGCTCCAGCGGGAACCGCAGCTGGCCGACGCGATGGTGCGGGCGCTGACCTTCGCGGACCGCAGCGTGAGCCCCGAGGTCGACACGGTCTCCCGGCTGACGACCGCGATCATCCTGGACGCGATGGGGACGGAGCACCCGACCCCGAGCCAGCTCTCGGCGGTCCGGGTGATCGAGCACACCTGGCACTCGGCGCTGATCACATGGCTCTCCGGCCGCGCCTCGATCGCACAGGTGAAGATCGACATCGAGACGGTCTGCCGGCTGATCGACCTGACGGCACCGGCGCCGGCGCCGGAACCGGCGCGCTGACGGCGGCGCCGACCCCGGAACCCGCCCTCCTACGGCAGCCGTCCGCGCCCCCGGCGGCCTGCCTGCCGGGGGCGCGGACGGCGCGGGGTCAGGAGGTCTTGCCCTTGGCGTTGTTCTCCGCGATGACGGCGGCGCACTCCGGGCCGCCGTCGACGGCCACGAACATGACCAGCTTCAGCGGGCCCGCCGAGTGGTTGCTGGCCTGGAGCTGCCAGCTGCTCTTCTTCAGCGACTTGATCACCGAGCCGCCCGCCCCGGAGCTCCGCTCCTCGGTCCAGCCGCCCTTGGTGAGGGTCGCGACCGTGTCCGTGTAGGACTTCGCCGGGTCGGCCGCCTTCTCGGCGTCGGCCGTCCAGCTGACCATGCAGTCCTTGGCCTCGGCCGGGATCTGCTCGCCCGAGGCGTCCTGCGTGAAGCCGGCCCCCGTCGCCGCGTCCGTCAACTCCTTGGTGACCGCGGCCCCGTCCAGCCGCTCGCCACCCGAACCGCCCGAACCGCCCGTCGCGGACGACCCGGCCGAGGACGAACCACCGGACGCCGAACCGCCCTTGTCCGATCCGCCCTCGCTGCCGCAGCCCGCGACCAACAGCACCACACCGGCAGCCGCGGCCACCCACTTCGCCTTGCGCACAACACTCCCGAATACGCATGCACGACGGCCTCTTGCCCCCGTTTTTCAGGGCACAGTTTTGCACGTGGGAACGGGCGATGGGTGCAACGACGCCTTTCGTCAGCCCTGTTCGGCGTCCCCGAACAGGGCCTTCCGCTCCTGCTCGGTGAACCGGTTCATGCACGCGGTCTCCGTCGCGTGCAGGGAGATCATCTCCATGGTCAGCGACTGCTGCACGCCGGTGTGCCGGGCGTACATCACCCAGCCCCGCTTCCTGAGCGTGATCTGGAGCATCGTGCCGCCGTGCTCGTCGAGCTTCTCCACCTGGCGCTCGCCCTGGACCCAGCCCTTGCCGACGAGGGCGGTGACCGCCTTCTCGAGGTCGCCCCGCGATCCGTCGACGGGCGGGCCGGCGTACTGCCACGCGGCGGTGCAGGCGAGGGCACGCTCCTCCAGCCGCTCGCGCTCCGTGGACGGCGTGGGACGCGGCGTGGAGCCCGTGGGGGTCGGCCCGCCGATCCCCGGAAGGTCGGACTTCGGCAGCCCCGCCTTCTCGACCGCGGCGACGATCTCGGTGTGCGCCGTCTCGCGGCCGAAGGACGGGGCGGAGGCCCCTTCCCCGGAGCCCGTACCGGCCCCGCACCCCGCCCCGAGGAGCACCGCCGCCGTCGCTCCCGCGACCGCCGTCCACCATCTGCCCCGACCCCGCATGCCTGCCCCGCTCCCTGCGCGTACGTACGTGTGCCGAGGGAGTCTCACACACGCGGTACGCGCAGGTCACGGCGGTTCCGACGGCGGGGGCGGCCGGTGGCGGGGCCCGCCGGGCCGGCCACCGGGGCCCGCCGGACCGGCTGCGGGAGCCCGCCGGACCCGCTACGGAAGTCCGCCGGACCGGCTGCGGGGGCCCGCCGGTCCGGCTACTCCTCCGGCGGGAAGACCGGCTCCCCGCCGTCCGCCAGGGTGATCAGGATCGCCTCCACCGGGCAGCCCTCCGCCGCCGCCAGGAGGCGTTCGCCCGCGTCCGCCTCCGGCTCCACCGGGTGGGACTGGCGGGCCGTGTCGAGGCGGAAGCCGCCCGGGGCGTGGTTGACGCACATGCCGGAGCCGATGCAGACGCTCCGGTCGACCTCGACGTGCCAGCGGTCCCCCATCACACCCCGCCCTCGTAGCCGCCGGGGAGGTGGATCATCTTGTGCTCCAGGTACTCGCCGAAGCCCTCGGGGCCGAACTCCCGCCCCAGGCCCGAGTTCTTGTAGCCGCCGAAGGGGCCGAGCATGTCGAGGCTGAAGGTGTTGACGTTGAAGGTGCCGGTGCGCACGCCCCGGGCGAAGTCGATGCCGTGCTCCACGTCCCCGGTCCAGACGCTGCCGCTGAGCCCGAAGTCGGAGTCGTTCGCGATCCGCCGCGCCTCGGCCTCGTCCCCGTACGGCAGGAGACAGATGACCGGTCCGAAGATCTCCTCGCGGGCGATCCGCATGGAGTTGTCGACGTCGCCGAAGAGGGTCGGCTCGACGTACCAGCCCCGGTCGAGGCCGTCCGGACGGCCGCCGCCGGTGAGCAGCTTCGCGCCCTCCGCCTGGCCGATCCCGATGTAGTCGAGGGAGCGCTGCTGCTGCCGCCGGGCGACGAGCGGGCCGACCTGGGTGGCCGGGTCGAGGGGGTCTCCGACGACGAGCGCGCCGGCCGCCGCCGCGAAGGCCTCGGCGATCTCCTCGTACCGCGCGCGGGGCGCGAGGATCCGGGTCTGGGCCACGCACGCCTGCCCGTTGTTCATCCAGGCGGCGGGGACGATCCCGGCCACCGCGGTGTCCAGGTCCGCGTCCGGCAGGATCACGGCGGCCGACTTGCCGCCCAGTTCGAGGGTGACGCGGGTGAGGTTGCGGGAGGCGACCTCCATGACCCGCTTGCCCGCGGCGACCGAGCCGGTGAAGGAGACCTTGTCGACATCGGGGTGGCCGACGAGGTACTCGCTGACCTCGCGGTCGGCGGGCAGGATCGACAGGACCCCCTCCGGGAGGCCCGCCTCCGCCGCGATCTCGCCGAGGATGTACGAGTCGAGGGGCGACTCCGGCGAGGGCTTGAGGATCACCGTGCAGCCGGCGAGCAGGGCGGGCCCCAGCTTGGCGGCGGCGGTGAACTGCGGAACGTTCCACGGGACGACGGCCGCGACGACACCGACGGGCTCGCGCCGCACGAGCAGCGGTCCGAGGACACCGCCGCGCCGCTCCTCGTACGGGAAGTCCCGGGCGACGGTGATCGCCGCGTCCCAGACCATCATCGCGCCGAGCGCCTGGGCGAGGACGGACCAGGAGTACGGGGAGCCGTTCTGCGCGCTGATGGAGCGCGCGATCTCCTCGTACCGCACGGCGATCGCGTCCTTGACGCGGGTGACGACGGCGATCCGCTCCTCGACCGTCATCCGGGGCCAGGGCCCTTCGTCGAAGGCCCGGCGCGCGGCGGCCACGGCCCGGTCGACATCGGCCGGGGAGGCGTGCGGGACACGGCCGATGACCTGCTCGGTGTGCGGGGAGATCACCTCGATGACCCCGTCGCCGAGCGGTTCGGTCAACTCCCCGCCGATGAACAGCTTTCCGTGCTCCACAAGCTCGGTCATGACCGCTGCCTCCCGAGGAGATGGATTTCCCTGAGTTCCTGACACCGCCACTTTCTGACGATGCTTCAGAACTGATACCAGTTCTAGTTACACTTGGCCAGACGTGAGGCCAAACCGGCCCCCACCAGCAGCTTTTCCACTGGTGGGGGCCGTCGTCATGCCGCCTGGGCCGCCTGGGCCGCCTGTGGGCCATCTGCCCCGCACCACCCGCCGCCGGTTGCATCGACGGGCGCTCCCGGCCGGGGAGCGCCACGGGCAGCCCGGGGTCAGCCGCCACCCGAGCCGGCCGAGGCCGAACCACCGGAGGTCCAGCGGGAGTTGGGCTGCGGCCGATCGCGCGTGCTGCGCTCGGTGCGCAGCACCACCACGACCCCGGCCGGGCCGAGCAGAGCCTTCAACGCGTCGGCGAGCCGCTGCGGGTCGCCGGCGAACGGGAGCGCGATCCGCTCCCGGGCGTCCCGTAGGACGAGTTCCAGCGCGAGCGTGGATTCGGCCGGCTTGTAGTCCCCCTGGTACGGCTCCACCACCTTGTGCGTCAGCCGCACCTCGCGCAGGGTCTCGACGGGCAGCCAGACGTCCGGCCCGGCGGCCCGGACCAATCGCAGGGACGCGGGCACTTTGCCCGGCGCGAACTCCACCCGCAGGATGTCCCGGGCCCGGGAAAAGGCCAGCGCCCAGGTACTCCAGCCCGGCGATCGCCCCCACCACCACGAACACGGTCGACGCCCGCGCCCCGGCCAGCGCCATCCAGAGGGCGACGACCAGGGTCGGCCCGCCCAAGGCGAGCGGAGTGAACAGCGCCGGCCCCACCGAGATCAGCGCGTTCCACACCGGCCCGGTCGGGCCGGCACGCAGGACCAGATCCGTCGAGTCGGGGCCTTGTCTCAACAAGGGATCGGTGGCCATGCCTCCAGCGTAGGATCGGTCCGCAAGAGCGCCTCGACCATATCCGGCCGATGAAGCATGACTTCTGACGGCCCGTAGCCCTCAGCCGGCGGACGTGGCGGGCTCCCAGCGCTCGAACCACGGGTCGAGCCACTGCTCGGCGGCGGCCATCGGCGGCCCGTGCGCCGCAGGTCCCTACTCATGCCCTCGATGACCCGCAGCAGCATCCGGGCGCCGGTGGACTTGCCCGCGCCCTGGGGGCCGGTCCCGGTACACCGTGGCGCGGACCCCACTGGCGGCTTCGGTGATGCGCTGCTCCGCCATGGCGATGCCACGCTCCAGGTAGGTGGGCGAGCGGTAACGGCACTCCCCACCCCCGGCCGGCGCGGGCAGGGCCATGGCGCTGGCACCGGTCGGGCGGCGGACGGCTTCTTCTCGGCGAGCGCGCGGACGGTGTCCGGCAGGTCCGCCAGGGTTCCGGTGCCGGGGAGCCACCGGGCGTAGGACATCGTGGACTTGATGTCGACACCGACACGGACGGCGTTCACGGAGCGCATGGCGCCCCGGTAGATCCATTGCTGCCCGCGCGTGGTGGCCACGGTTACGGTCGGCGGCGGGGTGGCCTGGGCCCGAGCGACGGCGGCGGGGGTTGTCGAGGTCGACGACGGTGACGCCGGCGTCGCCGGGGTGGTAGCCGATCGTCCGGGCGCGGCGCCACGCGGCGGTCCACTGAGGGGAGGCGAGGACGGCAGGGTCGGTGGTGGCGGCACCGAGGCGGCCGAGGAAAAGGGTGCCGTGCGGGCCACTCGACGCTTCGCTCGTGCAGAGGACTTCGAGCGGCTCGCAGCGACTGAGGGGCCCGCTGCCGTCGAACGCCGAAGCGCGGCCGCAGCGCAGCGCGCTATCGCAGAAGCCCCCCGGGGAATGCGCGTGCCCGCTGAACCTGAGGTCACCAGGGCACGGCGGAGGCGGATGACCCCGCGATGGATCAACTTCGCACGCCGCAGCATCAAGTCGCTTACGGTGAGCCCATGTTGAAGGGACAAGCACTCGCGGCCATGGCCGCTGCCACTCTGACGCTCTTCGTGCTGCCCACCGCCTCGGCCACCGCTGAAGGTGCCGGTACGAGGAGCGGGGCGAGCGCGGCCGCTGCCGCAGCAGAACCCGCGTACCTTACTCGAGATATTTGGCTCAGAAACCTGGATGGCTCTCCGGCACCGGAACCTGCATCGGTGACTCGACGCATCTACTTGGCCGCCGGGAATTACGAGTGGTACGACAGGGTCTACGAAAGCGCGACAGGCATCCGGGTCACACCCGAAAACCATCGAACGATCTACTTGGCTGCGGGCTGGTACGACTGGACTTGCACCGTCCTCACCAAGCGACTCGGGGACGGCCTGCTGGCCTACTACGAAAATTGCAGCCTGGATCAATTCGGACCCGCTTACCTCGCTAGTACGTGGTGGCGACCGCCGGCTGGATCCTCCGGCGCTTCATACACCTTTGGTGGCGTGCTGGTCCCCCGCCCCGCATAGAATGGCGAGATTTCATTACTGAATACCAAAGAGAAGTGAGGCGCAATAACTTGAGAACGCACCTTTCTCGGTCGATATCGGCTCTGGCCGCAGCCTTCACTATGACTCTCCTACCGGGAGCCCTGCCAGCAGACGCAGCAAGTCAGCCGGCCACGCTGTCGCGTACACTCTGGCTGGAGCACACTCCTGGAAATACAGCCAGCGTACAGCGGAGCATCTACCTTGCTGCGGGTACCTACTCATGGTGGGTCCAACTGGAGCAGCAAAGCACTCCCGTAAACGGTAGCCAAGCCAGCAGGGATATCTATTTGGCTGCAGGTTGGTACGATTGGACCTGCACTATCGGGCGGTCTGAATGGCCAGCCGCCTACGCGAGTGCATGCCAACTTCAGAAGTCAGGGTCCACCCCTGCCAGGATTTCATCGAATCCCTTCGAGATAGACACGGTCGGCTACTACACAGTTAGCGGCTATCTCTTGCACGTTCCGTTTCCGTGAAAAAATCCACCCGTTCCATTCGCGCGGAGAGGCTGCCGTGAGCCGAACGGCCGCTCTCCCCTTGCCCGCCTCCGCTCGTGCTCCTCACCATCCCTCCCGGCCAGGAGCACGGGCGCATCCGGCCCCCACAATGGCCCGCGCATCCAACGCCACGACTGGTTCTCGCCGTGCGAGATGAAGCGGGACGAGCTGGTCCGCCACAGCCGACACGTTGAGCGCCGGACTCTTCATCCGGGGCTCAATCTGCACTGATCCTGGCACCGGGACTCGGGAGCTCCGAGAGTCAGCGCTTCTTCGTCTTCCGCTGCTGCCTGGGCGTCCACTCCCCCAACAGGCCAGTCGCTCGCCACATGCGAGCGGATCCAGCCTGCGGCACCGGAGAGGCGCGAGCTGACGCGACCGGGCCACCGTCGACCTCGGACGCGTATGCGGCAACACCCAAGGGGACCATCGCTCGGGCCGCCTGTGGGCCGTGCGACGGGAGCCGGGGTCGACCGACAACGGCCAACCACCACGGCTGGGACGCAGGTCACAGGCGGGTGGAAGGCTCGACACCTCAAGCTCTTCTGACGAGTAGTCAGTTCTAGTTATGGTGGGCAATGGCCGTACCGGTACACAGAGACGAGGACGCTCATGACCCAGGTGACCGAGCACGGCGGTGGCGTCTGGTCCCTGCGGGTGCCGATCCCGGACAATCCGCTGGGCCACACCCTGGTCCACGTCCTCGACACCGACCGCGGCCCGGTCCTCGTCGACACCGGCTGGGACGACCCGGCCTCCTGGGACGAACTCACCGCCGGACTCGCCGCGTTGGGCCTCTCCGTCCAGGAGATCCACGGAGTCGTCATCACCCACCACCACCCCGACCACCACGGACTCTCCGGCCGGGTCCGCGAGGAGTCCGGGGCCTGGATCGCCATGCACGCCGCCGACACGGCCGTCGTCCGCCGCACCCGCGAGGCCGAACCCGGCACCTGGTTCGACTACCTCGCCCGCAAACTGGCCACCGTCGGCGCCCCCGAGGACCACATCGCCCCGCTGCGCGCCGCCCGCGCCTCCGGCCGGATGCGGACCCTGCCCGGCCTCCGCTCGGCCCTCCCCGACCGCGAGATCGTCCCCGGCGAGCTCCTCGACCTGGCCGGACGACGCCTGCGCGCGATCTGGACGCCCGGCCACACCCCCGGGCACGTCTGCCTCCACCTGGAGGAGGAGCACCCCTCCCGGCTGCCCGGCCACGGCCGGCTCTTCTCCGGCGACCACCTGCTGCCCGGGATCTCCCCGCACATCGGTCTGTACGAGGACCCCGACGACGCCACCGCCGCCGACCCCCTCGGCGACTACCTCGACTCCCTCGAACGCATCGGCCGCCTCGGCGTCGCCGAGGTCCTCCCCGCCCACCAGTACGCCTTCACCGACGCCGCCGGCCGGGTCCGCGAACTCCTCGACCACCACGAGGAGCGCCTCACCGGCCTCCTCGGTCTCCTCGCCGTCCCGCTCACACCGTGGCAGCTCGCCGAGCGCATGGAGTGGAACCGCCCCTGGGACCAGATCCCCTACGGCTCCCGGAACATCGCCGTCAGCGAGGCCGAGGCCCACCTCCGCCGGCTGGTGAAGCTCGGCCGCGCGGAGCCCGTGGCGGGCACGGACCCCGTCACGTACATCGCGGTGTGAGGCCCCGCCTCACGCCTTGAACAGGCGGATGAGGGACATGACCAGGACCAGCGGGGAGACACCGCCGCCGAGCACCAGCACCGGGATCGCCACCCACCACAGCCAGTGCTGCCCGCCGTGCTCGGCATAGTCATAGCCGTTGTGGACGAACAGGTACCAGAGGAGGTGCAGGGTCAGCACGGCGATCAGGGCGATCCAGTAGAAGGCGATCCCCGCCGACCAGAGCCGGACCCTGCCGGCCCGGACCGTGGCCAGCCGTCCCCGGTAGCCGTGCAGCCCCACCATCGCGGCGATCAGGAGCAGCGTGGCGGGGACGCGCCACCAGTCGTTCATCGCCCACTGGTAGGGGCCTTGCGCCTGGTCGGAGAGCGAGGGGTACGCCTCCGCCCGGCTCAGGAGGTCGATCCCGCCCACGAGGAAGGCCACCATCGGCACCAGGTAGAACAACCCGAACAGGGGCCTCCCCAGACCCGTGGTCAGCGCCCGTACGGCGCGCTCCCGCGCGGTCGGCACCCCCGTCGAGCGGGCGCGGGCCCGCGACTCGGCCTCCGGACCCCGGACGGCGGCGCGGCTGCGGGGCGCGGCGGAGGGCCGGGCGGGCGTCGGTACGGAGGGTCGCGGGGCGGGCTTCCCGGCGGGCCGCTCCCCGGGCTCCTGCGCGGGCAGGACGGCCGTCCGGGGCGGCGCGGTGGGCGGCAGGGCGACGGTCACGGCGCCCGGCCCCGACTCGGCGGCGCTCTCCGCCGCGACCGGCCGGGACCGCGGGTCCGGCTGCGGCTCCGGCTCGATCTCCGCCTCCGCGTTGAGCAGCTCCTCCGCCTTCTGCGCGATGGCCGCGACCACGGGAGCCGGCAGCCAGCTCCCCGACTCCTCCCGGTGCGCGTCGGCCGTCGCGGCGAGCTCGGCCACCGGCGGGCGGTCGTCCGGCCGCTTGGCCAGACAGCGCCTTACGAGCTCCGCGAACGGCCCCTCGACCCCGGCGAGGTCGGGCTCGTGGTGGACGAGCCGGTACAGCAGCTCCGCCACCGAACCGCCACCGAAGGGCCCGCGCCCGGTCGCCGCGAACGCCAGCACCGCGCCGAGCGAGAAGAGGTCGGCCGCGGGACCGACCGTCCGGCCCTCCGCCTGCTCCGGCGACATGAAACCGGGCGAGCCGACGACCAGGCCCGTCCCCGTCAGGGCCGTCTCGTCGGCGGAGCGGGCGATGCCGAAGTCGATGAGCAGGGGGCCGGACGGCGAGAGCAGCACGTTGGACGGTTTGACGTCCCGGTGCACGAGCCCCGCCCGGTGCACACCGTCGAGGGCGTGGGCGAGGCCGGAGAGCAGCCGCCAGAGGGCCGGTTCGGGGAGGGGTCCGTGCGCCAGGACCGCCTCGGACAGCGCGGGACCGGGGACGTACGCGGTGGCCAGCCAGGGCACCTCCGCGTCCGGGTCGGCGTCGAGGACCGGGACCGTGCCGGCGCCGCGTAACGACTGGGCCGCCCGCACCTCGCGGGCGAAGCGCGTCCGGAACCCCGGATCGCCGGCGAGCGCACCGTGCACCACCTTGAGCGCGACCGTCCGGCCGCCCCGCGACCGGCCCAGGTAGACGCGGCCCATGCCGCCCTCGCCCAGCCGGTAGAGGAGCCGGTAGGGACCGACCCCCCGCGGGTCGCTCTCGGTCAACGGCCGCATTCCGCACCCCCGTGAAGACGCCGTCGTCATGCTGTCGTGGCGGCGTCAGCATGGCACAGTGATCAGTTCCCCGGGACCCTGTCTCCAGACCTGTTCCCACCCCGGTGTGAGGCGCCTCGCACCCCCGGGGCCACGGGCGTACGGGCCGGTAGAGTGAGCGGGTCGTCATCATGCCCGTACGGGGGGAAGCCGGTGCGAATCCGGCACTGACCCGCAACCGTGAACCGCACCCCTGGGAGCGGTGAGTCGGAATGCCCCGCGCGGGACATGACCGCCGGCACCGTCGAGGAATACGGAGCCGGAGCCTGGTGCCCCTGAGGCGTGCCGGTGCCCGGCCGCAGGAGAGGGCCCCATGAACACCGTCCGCCGCGGCGCAGCCGCGCTCGCCGCCGCCGCAGTCGTGCTCGGCACCGCAGCCGCCGTTCCGGCCGCCGCCGCGCCGTCCCCGACCCCCTCGACCGGCACCCTCCCGGCAGGCCTGTACGGCACGAAGGACCCGACGTACGACGGTGTCTGGCGCCAGTCGCTCGCCTTCCTCGCCCAGCGCAGCACCGGCTACCAGCCGGCCGACCAGTCCGTGGACTGGCTCCTGGGCCAGCAGTGCGCCGACGGTTCGTTCGCCTCGTACCGCGCGGACGTGTCGAAGCCCTGCGACGCGAAGACGATGCGGGACACGAACGCCACCGCCGTCGCCGTCCAGGCGCTCCGCTCCGTGCGCCGCCAGGCCGCCGCCCCCGAGACGATCGACAAGGCCGTCAAGGCCGGCTCCGGCTGGCTGCGGACCGTGCAGAACAAGGACGGCGGCTGGGGCTACAGCGCCGGCGGCGCGAGCGACGCCAACTCCACCTCGGTCGTCGTCGGCGCGCTCGCCGCGATCGGCGTGCGGCCCGGTTCGTTCACCTCCGCCGAGGGCCGTACCCCGTACGACGCGCTCCTCACCTTCGCGCTGCCCTGCTCGGACAAGGACGGCGCCGGGGCCTTCGCGTACCAGCCGGACAAGACCGGCAAGCTCCTCGCGAACGCCGACGCCACCGCGGCGGCCACCCTCGCCGGGCTCGGCAAGAGCGTCGTCGCCACCAAGGCCTCCCCCGACCAGCCGCCGGCCTGCGCCGACCTGTCGAAGCCGACCGTCGAGCGGGCCGCGCTGAACGGCGCCTCCTACCTGGCGAAGGCCCTCGCGAAGACCGGCCACCTCATGCTCCCGCCGATGCCGGGCGCCACCGACACCACCGAGCAGCCCGACGTCGGCAACACCGCCGACGCCGTCGTCGCACTCGCCGCCTCCGGCGCCACGAAGCAGGCCGAGCCGGCCCTGACGTGGCTGGAGAAGAACTCCGCCGCCTGGGCGAAGGAGGGCGGTCCGGCCGCCTACGCGCAGCTGATCCTCGCGGCCCGGGCGACGGAGACCGATCCGCGCGAGTTCGGCACGGCGGACCTGGTCGAGCAGCTCAACGCCACCGGCCCGGCGCCCAAGGCCCCGGACACCTCCGCCTCCTCCACCAGCGACGACGAGGACTCCGGTTTCGACATCTGGTGGATCATCGGCATCGGCACGGTCGTCGGCGTCGGCATCGGCTTCCTCGTGAGCGGCCGCAAGAAGTGATCGGACGGATGCGGGCCGCGGGGGTGACGGCCGGGGTGCTGCTCACCCTGACCGGCGTCGCGGCGGCCCCGGCGCAGGCGGCCGCCTACCGCTACTGGTCGTTCTGGGAGAGCGACGGCGGGAAGCCCTGGGCGTACGCCACGCAGGGCCCGGCGACCGCCCGGCCCGCCGACGGCGACGCCCTCGGCTTCCGCTTCGCGATCAGCAACGGCACCGGTGACACCTCCCAGCCCTCCGTCGCCCCCGACTTCCGGGGGATCTGCGGGGGCGTGGAGAAGAAGGACGGCACCAAGCGCATCGCGGTCGTCGTCGACTTCGGCGGCCCCGTGGACGCGCCGACCGGGGAGACCCCTCCGGAGAAGCTGATCAAGGTCGGCTGCGCGGAGGTCCGCGAGGACGCGACGGGCGCGGAGGCGCTGGCCGCGGTCGCGAAGCCGCTGCGGTACGACAGCGCGGCCATGCTGTGCGGGATCGCGGGCTACCCGGCGCGGGGCTGCGGCGAACCGGTCGAGGCGGGCGGGAACGCGGGAGACGCCGGAGGGAAGAAGACTCCGGCGCCGACGGCGGCGCGGGAATCCGACGGCGGCGGCCCGTCCGTCGGCGTGCTGGCCGGCGGGGCGGCCGTGCTGGCCCTCGGCGGGGCGGCGATCTGGAAGGCCCGCCGGCGCCGATGAGCACGGCCCGCAGCGAACACCCGGCCTCGGACCGAGGAACGACCTCGACCGGAGGCACGGCCACGGGGGGCCGAGGCACGGCCGCAACCGGGAGCACGGCCCCGGCCGGGGGCACGGCGGCCGCAACCGGGGCCACGGCCATGTCCTCGGCCTCGGCCTCGGCCGGAGGAACGGCCGCAACCGGGAGCACGACCAAGGCCGGAGGAACGGCCACGGCCGAGAGCACGACCAAGGCCGAAGGAACGGCCACGGCCGAGAGCACGACCAAGGCCGGAGGAACGGCCATGTCCTCAGCCTCAGCCTCGGCCTCGACTGGAGGCACAGCCACGGCCGGAGGCACAGCCTCGGCCGGCGGCACGACCCCGACCCCCGACGTGGCCTCGGCCTCGGCCGGCGGCACGGTCACGTCCTCGCGACGCCGTGGCATGTTCGCGTCCTCGGCCCGTGGCCTGTTCGCGGCCCCCGAGGCGAGCCGGGCCAACGCCCTCCACGCGGGCGCGTGGTGGCTGTGGGCGCTCGGCCTGGCCGTCGCCGCCTCCCGCACGACCAACCCGCTGCTGCTCGGACTGCTCGTCGGGGTGGCGGGCTACGTGGTGGCGGCCCGGCGTACGGACGCGCCCTGGGCCCGCTCGTACGGCGCTTTCGTGAAGCTGGGCCTGTTCGTCGTCGCGCTGCGGGTCGTCTTCTCCCTTCTCCTCGGCTCCCCCATCCCCGGTGAGCACGAGCTGTTCACCCTCCCCGAGGTGCCGCTGCCCGACTGGGCGCAGGGGGTACGGATCGGGGGCCGGGTGACGGCCGAGCAGCTGGTGTTCGCGCTGTACGACGGCGCCAAGCTGGCGACCCTGCTGATCTGCGTGGGCGCCGCGAACGCCCTCGCCAACCCGGCGCGGCTGCTGAAGTCGCTGCCGGGGGCGCTGTACGAGGTGGGGGTCGCCGTCGTCGTGGCGATGACCTTCGCGCCGAACATGGTCGCCGACGTGGTCCGGCTGCGGACCGCCCGCAGGCTGCGGGGCCGGCCCACCGGAGGGGTGCGGGCGGTGCTCCAGATCGGCCTGCCGGTCCTGGAGGGAGCGCTGGAGCGGTCGATCGCGGTGGCGGCCTCGATGGACGCGCGGGGCTACGGGCGGACGGCCCGGGTCCCGGCATCGGTACGGCGCACCACGAACGTCCTGACCCTGGGCGGGCTCCTCGGCGTGGCCGCCGGCTCGTACGGGCTGCTGGCGGCGGAAGGCGCGGGGTACGGGCTTCCGCTGCTCGGCGCCGGGCTGCTGGCCGCGATGGCCGGGCTCCGGCTCGGCGGGCGCCGGACCGTCCGTACGCGCTACCGGCCCGACCACTGGGGTGCGCGGGCCTGCCTGGTCGCGGGCTCCGGGGTGGCGGTCGCGGTCCTGATGATCTGGGCGAACGCCTACGCCCCGGAGGCCCTGCACCCCGGGGTCGTCCCGCTGGAGGCGCCGGAGCTGCCGCTGTGGCCGGCACTGTCGGTCCTGGTGGGCCTCGTCCCGGCGTTCGTGGCGCCGAAACCCAAGGAGATGGTGTGATCCGCTTCGAGAACGTCTCCGTGAGGTACGAGGAGGACGCCGAGCCGACCCTGCGGAACGTGAACCTCACGGTCCCCGAGGGCGAGCTGGTGCTCCTCGTGGGCCCCTCGGGTGTCGGCAAATCGACCCTCCTCGGCGCGGTCTCGGGCCTCGTCCCGCACTTCACGGGCGGCACGCTGACCGGCCGGGTGACGGTCGACGGCCGCGACACCCGCACGCATCCGCCGCGCGAGCTCGCGGACCTGGTGGGCACGGTGGGCCAGGACCCGTCCGCGCACTTCGTCACCGACACGGTCGAGGACGAGCTCGCGTACGGCATGGAGTCCCTGGGGCTCGCGCCCGGCGTCATGCGGCGCCGCGTCGAGGAGACCCTCGACCTCCTGGGCCTCGCCGAACTCCGCGACCGCCCGATCGCCACGCTCTCCGGCGGCCAGCGCCAGCGCGTCGCGATCGGCTCCGTCCTGACCCCGCACCCCAAGGTCCTCGTCCTGGACGAGCCGACCTCGGCGCTCGACCCGTCGGCGGCGGAGGACGTCCTCGCGGTGCTCCAGCGCCTGGTCCACGACCTGGGCACGACGGTCCTCCTGGCGGAGCACCGCCTGGAGCGGGTGGTGCAGTACGCGGACCAGGTCCTCCTCCTGCCGGACGCGGTGATGGGCCCCCCGGCCGAGATCATGTCCGTCTCACCGGTGCATCCCCCGGTGGTGGCCCTGGGCCGGCTGGCGGGCTGGGACCCGCTGCCCCTGACGGTGCGGGACGCACGGCGGCGGGCGGGTGAGCTGAAGGCGCACCTGGAGGGCCGGTTCCCGAATCCAGCCCCGCCGGCGTTCGAGGCGCGGGGGTCCGGGGGCGGAGCACCCGGTTTCGGGAAGGGGCGGGACAGGGGACTCTCCCTCTTCCTACGCCGCCGCACCCGACCCACCGCACCCACCACCCCCACCACCCCCCTCGCGAACGTCACCGCCCTCGGTGTCCGTCGCGGCCGCGTAGAAGCCCTCCGCCGCGTCGACCTCCAGGTCGCCCCCGGCGAGACCGTCGCGCTCATGGGGCGGAACGGCGCCGGGAAGTCCACCCTGCTCTCCACCCTCGTGGGCATGATCGAACCGACGGCCGGCACCGTCCGGATCGCCGGTCTCGCCCCGCACAGCACCGCGCCCCGCGAGCTGATCCGCCAGGTCGGCCTGGTGCCGCAGGAGCCGCGGGACCTGCTGTACGCGGACACCGTCGCCGCCGAGTGCGCGGCGGCCGACGCGGACGCGGGCGCGACGCCCGGGACCTGCCGGGCGCTGGTGGAGGAGCTGCTGCCGGGGGTGGCGGACGACACGCACCCCCGTGACCTGTCGGAGGGCCAGCGGCTGGCGCTCGCGCTGGCCGTCGTACTGACCGGCCGCCCCCCGCTGCTGCTGCTCGACGAGCCGACCCGCGGCCTGGACTACGCGGCGAAGTCGCGGCTGGTCGCGCATCTGCGGACGCTCGCGGCGGACGGTCACGCGATCGTGCTGGCCACGCACGATGTGGAGCTGGCGGCGGAGCTGGCGCACCGGGTCGTGATCATCGCGGACGGCGAGGTCGTCGCGGACGGCCCGACGGCCGAGGTCGTGGTGTCCTCGCCCGCGTTCTCGCCGCAGGTGGCGAAGATCCTGGCCCCGCAGCCGTGGCTCACGGTCGAACAGGTGGAGGCGGCCCTGTGAGGGCGGCCCGCCCGGTCCGCCTGGGCCCCCGCTCGGTCGCGGCGCTGGTCCTCGTCTCCCTCGTCGGGCTCCTCGCCTTCTGCTGGCCCCTCTTCGCGGACGCCGGCTCCGCCGTCACCTCGCACGCCGGGGACGCGCCGTGGTTGTTCGCCGCGCTGCTGCCGCTCCTGGTGGCGGTGGTGGTGGCGACGATCGCGGACTGCGGGATGGACGCGAAGGCGGTGGCGATGCTGGGCGTGCTGGCCGCGGTGGGCGCGGCGCTGCGCCCGCTGGGGGCGGGGACGGCCGGTCTGGAGCCGATGTTCTTCCTGATGGTGCTGAGCGGCCGGGTCCTGGGGCCGGGCTTCGGCTTCGTCCTGGGCTCGGTGACGATGTTCGCGTCGGCGCTGCTCACGGGCGGTGTGGGCCCGTGGATGCCGTTCCAGATGCTGTCGATGGGCTGGTTCACGATGGGCGCGGGGCTGCTGCCGGGCCCCGACCGGCTGCGGGGGCGGGCCGAGCTGCTGATGCTGTCCGCGTACGGATTCGTGGCGGCGTTCGCGTACGGCACGGTCATGAATCTGCAGGGCTGGGTCCTGCTCCAGGGCCTGAGCAGCGGGATCTCCTTCGAGCCGGGTGCGCCGGTCCACGAGAACCTGGTCCGTTTCCTCGCCTATGTGCTCGCCACCTCCCTCGGCTGGGACCTCGGCCGCGCCGCCCTCACCGTCGTCCTGACCGTGACCGTCGGCGGCGCGCTCCTGAGGGCGCTCCGGCGGGCCACGCGGCGGGCGAACTTCGAGGCCCAGGTCACATTCGAGGCCCCGGAAGGGCCCTCCCGGGGTGAGGCGCCTCATAGGACCTACGTCACGTACGAGGCGGAGTAGTAGACCGGCAGACCAGGCCAAATCACCCCACACTCCCGCATGACCTGCGGAAACGCCGCACAGCGGCTCCCCCTCCAAGGCCCCCCGGGTCCGAACCTTCCTCGTACAGGGGGTCGTTGCATCGGCGTTCGAGCCCTGCTTGTCTGGTGGACGTCGCCAGGCAGCCGGTGCTCATCGCAGCGCCACGGTCGGCCGGTTCCCCCAGTTTCCGGGTCTCCCGGGCTCTGGTTCCGGCTTGCCGAAAACGCCTGGCGCGGCCCTTGTTCCCGACGTTAGGTCAAAACCTTGATCCGCTCGCTCACCACTCGTGTCTCTGCCCGCAACAAGAAGATCGCCGCTTCCGCAGCCGTGCTGCTGGGTGCGTCGGGTGCGGTGCTGGGCACGACGGGCTCGGCCTCGGCCTCCAGCCCGCAGGATCTCGCTCGTCAGATCGTCCCTGCCTCGCAGTACGCGTCCTTCAGCAAGATCGTCGAGCACGAGTCGCACTGGAACCACACCGCGACCAACTCCTCCAGCGGCGCCTACGGCCTGGTCCAGGCCCTGCCGGCGTCGAAGATGGCCTCGGCCGGTTCCGACTGGAAGACCAACCCGGCCACCCAGATCAAGTGGGGCCTCAACTACATGAACGAGCGCTACGGCTCCCCGAACGCCGCCTGGGCGTTCTGGCAGGCCAACGGCTGGTACTAAGAAGCACCACTGCCGCATCGCGCATCCGCAAGGCCCCGCCCTCCTCACGGAGGGGCGGGGCCTGCGGCGTTTTCCGCGGGGCCTGCGACGTTTTCCGCGGGGCCTGCGGCGTTTCCGCGAGTCGCACGGCGTTTCCGCAGGACTGCCGGCTCTCCGCATCCACCGTTTTAGTAGACCGGTCGTCTAGTCTCGTCTAGTGTTCCCGGCATCGGCGGGCCCCACCGGACGGCCCCGCCGCGACGCCGGAGGCCGCCCATGTCACCGCACCCCGTGCCCGCGCACCCCCTGCCCGCGCACCCCACATCCGCGCACCCCTCGCCCGCCCTCCCGCCCGGCCGCTTCGGCGGCCTCGTCGGGATCCCGCTCCCCGTCGTCCAGGGCCCCTTCGGCGGGGGTCTCTCCTCCGTCGAGCTGGCCGCCGCCGTCTCCGAGGGCGGCGGCCTCGGCTCGTACGGGGCGCACATCCACACCCCCGAGGAGATCACCGCCCTCGTGGCCCGGCTCCGCGCCGCGACCGGCCGGCCGTTCGCCGTGAACCTGTGGGTGCCGCAGGAGGGCGAGCGGACCGGCCTCCCCGAGGCCGCGCTCGCCGAGCACATCGAGCGGCTGCGCCCCTACTACGAGGAGCTGGGGGTGCGCCCGCCGAGCGCCGGGGACATCCGGGCGTGGCCCGACTTCGACGCGCAGCTCGACGCCCTGATCGCGGCCGCGCCGCCGGTGATCAGCCTGGTCATGGGCCTGCCGCCGCGCCGTCTGGTCGCGGAGGCCCGGCGGCGCGGGATCGTCGTGGTCGGCACGGCGACGACGGTGGAGGAGGCGGTGGCCCTGGAGGCGGCCGGGGTGGACGCGGTCGTCGCCTCCGGCAGCGACGCGGGCGGCCACCGGGGCGCCTTCCTGCGGCCCGTGCGGGAGTCCCTGGTCGGCACCTTCTCGCTGGTGCCGCAGGTGGCGGACGCGGTGACGGTCCCGGTGGTCGCGGCGGGCGGGATCGCCGACGGGCGCGGGGTCGCCGCCGCGCTGGCGCTCGGCGCGGACGCCGTCCAGGTCGGCACGGGATTCCTGGCCACGCGCGAGTCGGGGGCGAGCGAGGCGCACCGGCGCGTCCTCGGCACCCCCGAGGCCCGGACGACCGTCCTGACCCGGCTCTTCTCGGGGCGGACGGCGCGGGGCATCCCGAACGGCTTCGTCCGGGACATGGCGGCCCACGAGGAGCGCGTACCGCCGTATCCCGTGCAGAACGTGCTGATGGGGCCGGTGCGCCGGGCCGCGGCGGAGCAGGGCCGGCCCGAGTACGTGAACCTCTGGGCCGGCCAGGCGGCGGCCCTGGCTCAGGAGCCCTCGGCCGCCGCGTACCTCTCCGCCCTGACCGAAGGAGCCGTCAGAGCCGCTGGATGATCGTCCCGGTGGCGAGCGCCCCGCCCGCGCACATGGTGATGAGCGCGAACTCCTTGTCGGTGCGCTCCAGTTCGTGCAGGGCGGTGGCGATGAGCCGGGCGCCGGTGGCGCCGACGGGGTGGCCCAGGGCGATGGCGCCGCCGTTGACGTTGACCTTCACGAGCCCGTCCAGGTCCCGGTCGAATTCCTGCGCCCAGCTCAGGACGACCGAGGCGAAGGCCTCGTTGATCTCGACGAGGTCGATGTCCTTGAGCGACATCCCGGCCTTCCCCAGCACCGCCCGCGTCGCGTCGATCGGCCCGTCGAGGTGGAAGTGCGGGTCGGCGCCGACGAGGGCCTGGGCGACGATCCGGGCGCGCGGGCGGAGCTTGAGGGCGCGGGCCATGCGCTTGGAGGCCCACATGATGGCGGAGGCTCCGTCGGAGATCTGGGAGGAGTTCCCGGCGGTGTGGATCGCGGTGGGCATCACGGGCTTGAGGCGGCCCAGGCCCTCCATGGTGGTGTCGCGCAGGCCCTCGTCGCGGTCGACGAGCCGCCACATGCCCTGCCCGGCGGCCTGTTCGGCCTCCGTGGTGGGGACCTGGACGGCGAAGGTCTCGCGCTTGAAGCGCTCCTCGGACCAGGCGATCGCGGCCCGTTCCTGGGAGAGCAGGCCGAGGGAGTCGACGCGTTCGCGGGTGAGGCCGCGGCGGCGGGCGATGCGCTCGGCGGCCTCGAACTGGTTGGGCAGGTCGACGTTCCACTCGTCGGGGAACGGCTTGCCCGGGCCGTGCTTGGATCCGGAGCCGAGCGGGACGCGGGACATGGCCTCGACGCCGCAGGAGATCCCGATGTCGATGACGCCGGCCGCGACCATGTTGGCGACCATGTGGCTGGCCTGCTGCGAGGAGCCGCACTGACAGTCGACGGTGGTGGCGGCCGTCTCGTAGGGCAGTCCCATGGTGAGCCAGGCGGTGCGCGCCGGGTTCATGGACTGCTCGCCGGCGTGGGTGACCGTACCGCCGACGATCTGTTCGACGCAGTCGGCGTGGATGCCGGTGCGGCCGAGGAGTTCGCGGTAGGTCTCGCCCAGGAGGTAGGCGGGGTGGAGGTTGGCGAGCGCGCCTCCGCGCTTGCCGATGGGGGTGCGTACGGCTTCGACGATGACGGGTTCCGCGGCCATGAGCTCGTCCTCTCCTCGACCGGACGGGGTGTCCCGGCACCCCGGTCGGTCGGCGTCACGGGGGAACTAGTACGCGTTCTAGTTCTGAGTGCAGTCTTATGACTGCTACCGCCGGTACGCAAGGGTCCGGGACGCAACAGTTCCCGCTCCGCCCCTTGCTACTTGTAGAACTCGTTACTAACTTTCCCGGCAACTTCTGATGGTCCATCAGATATGGAGAGTGTTGCCGATGGCCTGCCCGCATCTCCCCGGAGGACAGCTCCCCGAGGGGCACCTCCCCCAGGGACTCCCCGAGGGGCTCCCCGAAGGGTTCGACGCCACCGACCCCGACCTGCTCCGCGACCGCGTCCCCTTCCCGGAGTTCGCCCGGCTGCGGCAGACCGCGCCCGTGTGGTGGTGCCCCCAGCCGGCCGGCGTCACCGGCTTCGAGGACGGCGGGTACTGGGCGGTCACCCGCCACGCCGACGTCAAGTACGTCTCCACCCACCCCGAGCTGTTCTCCTCGTACGAGAACACCGCCGTCATCCGCTTCAACGAGCACATCACCCGGGACCAGATCGAGGTCCAGAAGCTGATCATGCTCAACATGGACCCGCCCGAGCACACCCGGGTCCGCCAGATCGTCCAGCGCGGCTTCACCCCCCGCGCGATCCGGAACCTGGAGACCGCCCTGCGCGACCGCGCGCACGCCATCGTCGAGGAGGCGAAGCGCGGCACCGACGCCGACGGCACCTTCGACTTCGTCACCCGCGTCGCCGTCGAACTGCCCCTCCAGGCCATCGCCGAACTCATCGGCGTCCCCCAGGAGGACCGCTCCCGGATCTTCGACTGGTCGAACAAGATGGTCGCGTACGACGATCCCGAGTACGCCATCACCGAGGAGATCGGCGCCGAGGCCGCCATGGAACTCATCGGCTACTCGATGAACATGGCCGCCGCCCGCAAGGAGTGCCCCGCCGCCGACATCGTCAGCCAGCTCGTCGCCGCCGAGGGCCAGGGCAACCTCTCCTCCGACGAGTTCGGCTTCTTCGTCCTGCTGCTCGCCGTCGCCGGGAACGAGACCACCCGCAACGCCATCAGCCACGGCATGCACGCCTTCCTCACCCACCCCGACCAGTGGGACCTCTTCAAGCGGGAGCGGCCCGCGACCGCCGCCGAGGAGATCGTGCGCTGGGCGACCCCCGTCGTCTCCTTCCAGCGGACCGCCACCCAGGACACCGAGCTCGGCGGGCAGAAGATCCGCAAGGGCGACCGGATCGGCCTCTTCTACTCCTCCGCCAACAACGACCCCGAGGTCTTCACCGACCCCGAACGCTTCGACATCACCCGCGATCCCAACCCCCACCTCGGCTTCGGCGGCGGCGGACCCCACTTCTGCCTCGGCAAGTCCCTCGCGATCAAGGAGATCGAACTCATCTTCAACGCGATCGCCGACGCCCTGCCCGACCTCACCCTCGCCGGCGAACCGCGCCGGCTGCGGGCGGCCTGGCTCAACGGCGTGAAGGAGCTCCGGGTCAGGACCTCCGCCTGAGCCGTACGCACGGAACCGGAAGGCGACCGACCACGTCTGACCCCGCATGCGGGGGACACAGAGACACATCCTGACCATCGTCGTCGCGCTGCTCGCGCTCCAGCTCGGCTCGCTCGTCGCACCGGCCTACGCCTGCGGCTGCGGCGCCATGATCCCGGACAAGGCCGAGCGCATCGGCGTCGACCGGGAGGAGTCGGCCGTCCGCTGGGACGGGCGCACCGAGACCGTCGTCATGCGCTTCCACGTGCACGGGAACGCCCGTCGGGCGGCCTGGATCATGCCGGTGCCGGGCCGCGCCGACGTCGCCCTCGGCGACCCGGCGCTCTTCGACGCGCTCGACCGGCTCACCGAACCCGAGCAGCGCGACCGCCACTACTTCTGGCCGCGCGAGGGCGACTGGCCCTTCGACAGCACCTACGGCGACGGAGCCGGCGCCGCCCCGCCCGGCGCGGGCTCCGGAGTCGGCGTCGTGGGGCGCGAGCGGCTCGGCCCCTTCGACGTGGCCCGGCTCACCGCCACCGACCCCGAGGCCCTCGGCGACTGGCTGCGCACCAACGGCTTCGAGCTGCCCGAGCGGCTCACCGGCGCGCTCCAGCCGTACGTCGAGCGGAAGTGGGAGTACGTCGCCGTCCGCCTGGCCCCGCAGGAGCGGGGCGCGACCCTCTACGGCGAGCTGACCCCGCTGCGGATCACCTTCTCCTCCCCCGAACTCGTCTATCCCATGCGGCTCTCCCGCCTCGCGCGGACTCCGCAGACCCTCGGCCTGTACGTCCTCGCCGACCACCGGATGGAACCCCGCTCCCCCATCGGCGGCGACCGCCCCGAGGTCACCTTCGCCGGCCGGATCGAGCGCCCCGAGGGCGCCGTCGCGGGCCTCACCGGCGACCGTCCGGTCCGTCTGACGGTCCTGGAACAGCACTTCCCCCACCCCGAACGCATCGACGACGACCACCACCTGCGGACCGTCGCCGACACCCCGTACCGCCAGGTCGAGTACACCGACCGGCTGCTCACCGTCGGCGGCGGCATCCCCGTCTGGCTCCTGACGGTCGGCGGCGGCCTGCTGCTCGCGGCACTGCTCGCCGCAGGGGTGGCGAGACGCCGCCGGACCGCGGACGCAGGTGTACGTTCGACCGTATGACGAACCCTCAGTGGACCGACGTGGACCAGTACTTCACCGACACGATCGCCCCCGCCGACGAGATCCTGACGGCCGCGCTCGCCGACTCGACGGCGGCGGGCCTGCCGGAGATCGCCGTCGCCCCCAACCAGGGCAAGCTGCTCCACCTGCTGGCCCGGACGCAGGGCGCGCGGACCGTCCTGGAGATCGGCACCCTCGGCGGCTACAGCACGATCTGGCTGGCCCGCGCGCTGCCCGCCGACGGCCGCCTGATCACCCTGGAGTACGACCCGGCCCACGCGGACGTCGCCCGCGCCAACATCGCCCGCGCCGGCCTCGACAAGATCGTCGAGGTCCGGACGGGCGCGGCCCTGGACACCCTGCCGCGGCTGGAGGCGGAGGGCGCCGGCCCCTTCGACCTCGTCTTCATCGACGCGGACAAGGTCAACAACCCGCGGTACGTGGAGTGGGCCCTGAAGCTCTCCCGTCCGGGCACGCTGATCATCGTCGACAACGTGGTGCGGAACGGCAGGGTCGCCACCGCGCACCCCGACGACCCGGCGATCACCGGCACCCGCGAGATGTTCGACCTGGTCGCCCGCGAACCGCGCCTGGACGCGACGGCCGTCCAGACGGTCGGCACGAAGGGCTACGACGGGCTGCTGCTGGCCCGCGTGGTCGACGGAACCGAGTAGGGACTACTTCCACTCGAACAGCGACGCCGACACCTTCCCGCTCTCCTCGGTGTCGAACTCGAACACGACGGCGATCCCATTGAGGCGGGCGAACGTGGCGGCGGCGGTCTCGTAGAAAACGGCGCCCCGCCAGTTCACCCCGCCGGACTCGTTGAACCGTCCCACACCGGAGCCGTGCCAGGTGACCGTCTCCCCGGCCTCGGTCATGCTGATCCCCTGGCCCTCACCGAAGAGCGTGCCGTCCGGCTGCAGGACCGACTCGTACGTCCCCATGTCCTTGATCGCCGTACCGAGCAGCGTGCCCGTCCCCTGGAACGAGGCCTCCGTGACGGCGTGGCCGCCGTCCGTGGACAGCACCCGTATCCCCGTCATCTCTCCTGAAAGCGTGCCGACCTGCTCGCCGAGCATGATGGGACTCCTCTCACCCCGAGTCCCCCTGATTCCGGACTACGCCTGCCGACGGGGATCGTCAAACGGGGGCGCCGGAGCGGTGGGTCATATCCTGCCCTCCATGAGCATCGTGAAGATCAACGTCCTGACCGTGCCGGCCGAGCAGCGTGAGGTGCTGGAGCGGCGTTTCGCCTCCCGGGCCGGGGCCGTCGAGGGGTCCGACGGATTCGAGTGGTTCGAGCTGCTGCGCCCGGTGGAGGGCACCGACCAGTACCTGGTGTACACGCGCTGGCGCAGCGAGGAGGACTTCCAGAACTGGATGAACGGTTCCATGAAGGCCGCCCACCAGGGCGGTGGCGAGGGCGGCGAGCGGCCCAAGCCGGCCGCCTCCGGCTCCACCCTCTGGTCGTTCGAGGTCGTCCAGCAGGCGTCGCCCAAGTAATTCGGCGGCGAGCGTGGTCGTGCGGGCCGCAGAATGGCCCGCATGACCTGGACTTTCTCCCCTGAGCGCGTCGACACCGCGGACGCGGCCGCCCTGCGGCGCGACTACTACGCCGACGTGGCCGGCCGTTACTGGAAGCGGCCCGCGACCGAGGCGGAGCTCGACGATGGCCTGACGAACGACGGGGTCGAGCGACTGACGCCGCCGACCGGGCAGTTCCTGGTGGCACGACTGGACGGGAAGCCCGTCGGCTGCGGCGGCGTGCTGATGCTGGACGGCGAACGCGCCGAGCTGACGCGCGTCTTCATCCGGCACGCCTTCCGTGGGGCGGGCGGATCCGGCGGCCTGATGCGGAGGCTGGAGGAGGAGGCGCGGGGCCTCGGCGCGCGCCGGATGGTCCTCAACACGCGCCTCGACCTGGTCGAGGCGCGGGCCCTCTACACACGGCACGGGTACGCGGAGATCCCCGCGTACTGCACCGGTCCGTACATGGACATCTGGTACGGCAAGGAACTCTGAGCGGCCGGTCTACGTCTGGAGGTCGCCGGGAGGTTCGGGCGGGCGGGGCCGCTCCCCGTCCGAGCCGCGCAGCTCGGCCGTCAGCTCCTCCACCAGCTGTACGAGGTCGGTGGGCCGTTCGGGTCCCCACCAGTCGCCGAGGAGTTCGGCGAGCGAGTCCTCCCGGGCCTTGGCCAGGACCGTCGCGGCCCGTACCCCGTCCTCGGTGAGGGTCAGCTGCACCCCCTCCCGTGTCACCAGCCCCCGCTCCTCCACCTGCAGGGACGCCTCCGTGATCACCCCCAGCGGTACGGGGGTGGTCTCGGCCAGCCAGGAGGGTTCGACGGTCCCGTGGCGGCGGACGCGCAGCAGCAGCCAGCTCGCCGCGGGCAGCAGGTCGAGCCCGGAGAGGGCGGTGATCTTCACGTAGATCGCCCTGCGGCCCTCCCTGGAGCCGAGGACCGACAGGGCGCGGGCGCACTCGTCGTGCGAGGAGCGCTCGACCGGGTCGGAGGCGAGGGGCCTGCCGGGGCCGGGCGCGGTGACCGAGGCCCGCAGCTTGTCCTCCTTCAGGCACCAGGCGATGACGAAGGCGACGAGGACGACGGGCGCCGCGTACAGGAAGACGTCCGTGATGGACGTGGCGTACGCCTGCAGGACGGACGGTCGCAGCTCGGGCGGCAGCTCGGCGAGGGCGCGGGGATCGGCGGCGAACCGGCCGGCGTCGATGCCCGGCGGGAGCTCCGTTCCCGCGCTCGCCGCGCTCGCGAACACGTCGTCGAGTTCGTCCGTGAGCCGGCTGGTGAAGATCGTGCCGAAGACGGCGACGCCGAAGGAGGCTCCGATGGAGCGGAAGAAGGTGACTCCGGAGGTGGCGACGCCGAGGTCCTCGTGGGCGACGGCGTTCTGCACGACCACGACGAGGACCTGGATGACCATGCCGAGCCCGGCGCCGAACACGAAGAAGCAGACGCTCATGGACCAGGTCGAGCTGGTCTCCGACAGGTTGTGGAGGAGGAGCAGGCCGAGCCCGGTGAGGGCCGTGCCGACGATCGGGAAGACCTTCCAGCGGCCGGTGCGGGAGACGATCTGGCCGGAGACGGTCGAGGTGAGCAGCACGCCGAGGACCATCGGCAGCATGTGGACGCCGGACATGGTCGGGGTGACGCCCTGGACGATCTGGAGGAAGGTCGGCAGGAAGGTCATCGCGCCGAACAAGGCGAAGCCGACGACGAAGCTGATGACGGCGACGAGGCTGAAGGTCCGGATCCGGAAGAGCTTGAGCGGCAGGACGGGTTCGGCGGCCCGCCGTTCGACGTGCACGAACCACACGAGGAGTACGGCTCCGAGGACGGCGAGGCCGATGATCTGCGCCGAGCCCCACGCCCAGGTGGTGCCGCCGAGGGAGGCCACCAGGACCAGGCAGGTGGCGACCGAGGCGATGAGGAAGGTGCCGAGGTAGTCGATGGTGTGCCGGGTGGAGCGCGCCGGGATGTGCAGCACGGCCGCGATCACGAAGAGGGCGACGATCCCGATCGGCAGGTTGATGTAGAACACCCAGCGCCAGGAGAGGTGTTCGGTGAAGAGCCCGCCGAGGAGCGGGCCGAGGACGCTGGTGCCGCCGAAGACGGCGCCGAAGAGGCCCTGGTACCTGCCGCGCTCCCGGGGTGGGACGAGGTCGCCGACGATCGCCATCGACAGCACCATGAGGCCGCCGCCGCCGAGACCCTGGACCGCGCGGAAGGCGATGAGCTGCGGCATGTTCTGGGCGATGCCGCAGAGGGCGGAGCCGATGAGGAAGAGGACGATGGCGCCCTGGATCAGCTTCTTGCGCCCATATTGGTCGCCCAGCTTGCCCCAGAGGGGGGTGCCGGCCGTGGCGGCCAGCATGTAGGCGGTGACCACCCAGGAGAGGTGCTCCATTCCGCCGAGCTCGCTGACGATGGTCGGCAGGGCCGTGGAGACGATGTTCTGGTCGAGGGCGGCGAGCAGCATGCCGAGCAGCAGTGCGCCGATCGCGACGAGGACGGTGCGGCGGCTCTGCCCCTCCCCGGGCACGGGGGCGTCGCCGAGGTGGGACGGGCGTGCGTCCTGGGCCATGGGGTCTCCGTCTCCGTCTCCGTGTCGCGGTGGCCTCTCCCATCCTGGCCGGAATGTCCTATTACGGCCTGCGGAGGGGCACAGCCGTTCGCCCGTCGGACAGGGGCGGGCTGCATAATCGCTCGCAGTTGTATCGGGGAGGGGACCCATCATGACCGGACACGTCTGTCCTGAATGTGGTGTACACAGACCTGGCTGCGCCTGCGCCAGGGCAGCGGAGAAGGCGGCGGAGATGGCCGCGGCGGAGGACTTCGACCCGCTGCGGATCAGGCCGTACGTGACCCTGGACGCGCCCGCGGAGCCGGAGGGGCCGGGGGGCCCGAACGGCTTCGGCACGGGCGGCGCGGGCACGGCCTGCGTCGGCACGGCGGGCGTCGGCGGTGCCGGCGTCGGCGCGGCCGGCACCGGTGCGACCGGAGTCGGCGCCGCTGGGCCGGACGAGCACCCGACCGCGTACCTGCCGGCGTACGCGCCGGAGCACGGACAGCAGAACCCGTCGCCGTACACGCCGGAGCACGGGCCGCAGGACCCGTCGCCGTACACGCCCGAGCATGGACAGCAGAACCCGTCGCCGTACACGCCGGAGCACGCGCCGCAGGACCCGTCGGCGTACGCGCCCGAGGACCCGCCGACCACCCAGCTGGCGGCGATCCGTCCGGAGGCGTACGCGGGCGGACCGGGCGCGCAGGGGCGCCCGGCCGGCCCGGACCCTGAGGCGTACGGGGGTGTCGCGGGCTCGGAGCCGTACCCCGGGCACGGCCACCCCGGCGCGGCGGGCGACGCCTCCGAGACGATGCCGCTGCTGCTGCGCGGCATCGGCGACGTGGCGTCCGCGCCCGGCCAGGAGCGGGCGCGGGCGCGGGGCCGCAGGCGCGGCGTGGTGATCGCGGCGGTGGCCGCCGTCGCGGTGGCGGGCACCGCGGCCCTGGCCGCGTCCGTCCTCGGCGGCGCGGACGACACCGACGACCGGGCGGCCGTGCCCGAGGTGACCACGAGCGCGTCCCTGAACATCGCCGTGTCGGAGGCGCCGTCCCCCTCCTCCGAGACCCCGGAGCCGACCACGTCCTCCCCGACCCCGCACCGGACGTCCGCGTCGCCGTCCGCGACCCCCTCCCCGAGCGGCACCACCGCGAGCCCGAGCGCGTCGGCGAGTTCGGCCGCCCCTCCGGCCGCCACCCCCTCCGCGACCCCGACGTCCGCGTCGCCGACGACGACCACCACGCCGTCCTCGCTGCCGCCCCAGGAGACCGAGGAGGCGTCGGCCACGCTGACCATCGGCTCGTCGGGCGATGAGGTGATCGAGCTCCAGGCGCGGCTGACCCTGGCGGGGGCGTACCACGGCGACGTGGACGGCGAGTACGACCAGGAGGTCTGGCGCGCGGTGAAGAGCTACCAGTCGTGGATGTACATCGAGGGTGACCCGAAGGGGGTCTACGGCCCCCACACGCGCGAGGTCCTGGAGCGGAGCACCTGGCTGTAGGGGGCGGACGGAGGACCGGTTGGCCAAGACGGCCTCCGGTTTTGTATCGTAGAAGAACAAAGTGGCCCCGCCCGCACTCCCTGACCGGTGGGCGGGACCGCTTCGTTCTCCGCGCCACCCCCTCTGGAGACCTGATGCCTGCCACCACCCCGGCAACGCTCACCGCCCGCGCCCTCCTCCTCGACATGGACGGCACCCTCGTCAACTCGGACGCCGTCGTCGAGCGCTGCTGGCGCCGCTGGGCGGACCGCCAGGGTCTCGACGCGGACGAGGTGCTCAAGGTCGTCCACGGCCGCCAGGGGTTCGCCACGATGGCCGTCCTCCTCCCGGACCGCCCGATGGCGGAGAACCACGCCGACAACCGGGTGATGCTGGCCGAGGAGACCGCCGACCTCGACGGGGTCGTGCCCGTGCCCGGCGCCCCCGCCTTCATGGCCGCCATCGAGAACCTCCCGC
The DNA here is from genome assembly GCF_014648895.1 of Streptomyces tanashiensis. Classification (GTDB taxonomy): domain Bacteria; phylum Actinomycetota; class Actinomycetes; order Streptomycetales; family Streptomycetaceae; genus Streptomyces; species Streptomyces tanashiensis. The sequence continues at coordinate 470,428 of NZ_BMRZ01000003.1, read as the reverse complement.
ACGCCCTGGTGACCTCCGCGGACGAGGCCCTGGCCCAGGCCCGGATGGGCGCGGCGGCCCTCCGGATGCCGGAGCTCCGGGTCACCGCCGAGAGCGTCGGCGCCAGCAAGCCGGACCCCGAGGGCTTCCTCAAGGGCGCGGCGACGCTGGGCTTCGACCCGGCGGACTGCGTGGTCTTCGAGGACTCCGAGGCCGGCATCCAGGCGGGCCGCGCGGCCGGCATGCGCGTCGTGGGCGTGGGCCCGCGCGCGGCGGCCTTCGCGCCGGACGTGCACATCGCCGACCTCACCCGGCTGCGGGTGGAGCCGGCGGCGGACGGCTCGATCACGCTGACCGTCCTCACGTAACCACCCCCTCCCCCTCTTCCCCTCGCGCGCGGCCGGACTTCCGGCCGCGCGCGAGGCGTTTCCGGGCGCTTCTGGGCACTTTCGGGCGCTTTCGGGCGCGCGCGAGGTGTCACCGGGGGCGCGCGAGGTGCCACCGGGGGCGCGCGAGGCGATTCCCGCACCCCCTTCGGGGCCGACGTAGCCGTGAACCCCTGAACGCCGGGCGGAATCTGGCACTCCATCAGGACCGTCACACCCCTTGATGTGACGTGTTCATGTCGCCACTCTGTTACCTGGCGCACCCTCCACGGAAACCTTGCGCCGCCACGATGACCGGGCCCACCGCCCGGCACCCCGCGGGGACGGCAGCAGCCAAGGTCCCCCCACCTCAAGGGAGTTCACATGCCCGTCGGCATGATCTACGCGCGTCGACTCGCCGTGCTCGCCACCTCCGCCGCCCTCACCGTCACCGGCCTCCTCGCCGCGGCCCCGGCCGCGCAGGCCGCCATGCCGACCCCGGTCAGCGCCGCGACCGCCCGCACCTACCTGGCCGCCCTCACGGTCAAGGCGGAGGGTTCCACCTCGGGTTACAGCCGGGACCTCTTCCCGCACTGGATCACCCAGTCCGGCACCTGCAACACGCGTGAGACCGTCCTCAAGCGCGACGGCGTGAACGTCGTCACCGACTCCAGCTGTGCCGCGACCAGCGGCAGCTGGTACTCCGAGTACGACGGCGCCACCTGGACCGTCGCGTCCGACCTCGACATCGACCACATGGTCCCGCTCGCCGAGGCCTGGCGCTCGGGCGCGAACTCCTGGACCACCGCCCAGCGCCAGTCCTTCGCGAACGACCTCACCCGGCCGCAGCTCATAGCCGTCACAGACAACGTGAACCAGGCCAAGGGCGACCTGGACCCGGCGAAGTGGCTGCCCTCCCGGACCGCCTACCGCTGCACGTACGTCCGGGCCTGGGTGCACGTGAAGTACTACTGGAACCTCAGCGTCGACTCCGCCGAGAAGAGCGCCCTCCAGTCCGTCCTCAACGGCTGCTGACCGCCCGCCCACTGAGCCCGCGTCAGCGACGGTCGTCGGGGAGTGAGCCTCGACACAGACTCCCCGATGACCGAATGTTGAACTTGCAAGTACTAGTGAGGGGTGCCTAACCTTACGGCCTCATCGGTTTCCGTCCCCCACGCCCCGTTCCCCACGGACGGGGCCAGGCCGAAGGAGTCCCACCCCCATGACCGCGCAGAACACCACCCCCGCAAGCCTCACCGCCCGCCTGAACCAGGCCCAGCCCTACGCTCTCGGCCTCTTCCGCATCGTGGTCGGCCTGCTCTTCGCCTGCCACGGCGCCGCCTCGCTCTTCGGCCTCCTCGGCGGCAGCGCGATACCGGCCGGCACCTGGCCGGGCTGGTACGCCGCCGTCATCCAGCTCGGCGCAGGCGTCCTGGTCCTGGCCGGGCTCGGCACCCGGAGCGCCGCCTTCCTCGCCTCGGGCTCGATGGCGTACGCGTACTTCAAGGTCCACCAGCCGGAATCGCTCTTCCCGCTCCAGAACGGCGGCGAGAGCGCGGCCATGTTCTGCTGGGCCTTCGCGCTGCTCGTGTTCACGGGCCCGGGCGCGCTGGCCCTCGACCGGCTCTTCGGCGCCGGAGAGGCCACGGACGCGAAGGCCCGCGAGGAGCGGGGCACGCCGGTCGCGGCCTGACGCACGAGCCGAATACCGGAAGGGGCCGGAAACCGCAGCACGGTTTCCGGCCCTTCTCCGTGAGGGGGCGAGCCGAGCCCGCGGAGGGGGCGGAGGCCCGGCCCTCGGAGGGGGTGGGGGCCCGGCCCTCGGAGGGGGTGGGGGCCCGGCCCTCGGAGGGGCTGGCCCCGGCCCTCGGAGCGGGCGGGCCCGGCCCTCGGACGGGTGAGGCCCCGGCCCTCGGACCCACTCCCATCCTTCTCCGTGGCGGTGGCGCCCCGCCCTCGGACCGACTCCCCGACGGGGTCCAGGTCCGTCCCCCGGGCGCGCGGCGGCCGTCTCCCGGCACCCACCGGCGGTGGGTCCCCCGCCCCCGCGTAGGCTCTGGCCCTGTGAATCTGCTCGACAGCCTGGGCTCGCTGCGGTCGCTCACCGCCGGCCCATGGATCTATCCGGTGGTGGCGACGTCGATCCTGCTCGACGTCTTCCTGCCCGTGCTGCCGAGCGGCTTCCTGGTGATCACCGCCGCCACGGCGGCGGCCACGGCCACCGGGGCCTCCACCGGCGTGCCGTCGCTCCTCCCCCTGCTCCTCTGCGCGGCCACCGCCTCGGTGCTCGGCGACTTCCTGGCGTACCGCCTGGCCCTGCGCGGCGGGGCCAGGCTCGACAAGGCGATAGCGCGGTCACGCCGCCTCTCGCTGGCGCAGGAACGTCTCGGCACCGCGCTCGCACGGGGCGGCGGCCTGCTCGTGGTGCTCGCGCGCTTCGCCCCGGCCGGCCGCTCGGTCGTCTCCCTGGGCGCGGGCGCGGCGAAGCGGCGGGCCGAGGAGTTCCTGCCGTGGTCGGCACTGGCGGGCGTGACCTGGGCCTCGTACAGCGTCGGGCTCGGCTGGCTGGGCGGTCAGTGGCTGGGCGCGACCTGGTTCAGCGCGGGGGTGTCGACCCTCGCGCTCTTCCTCGCGGGCGGCCTCGCCGCGTACCTCATACGGCGTCCGGCTGCGGCTCCCGCGCCCGCGTCCTGACGGCGGCGGGGTGCGCGCCGCGCACCTCCAGGCCGTCGAGGAGTCTCGCGGTCGCGTCGGCGATCTCGTCCACGGCCCGCTCGAAGACCTCGCGGTTGTGGGCGGCGGGCGCACGGAAGCCGGAGACCTTGCGGACGAACTGCAGGGCGGCGGCGCGGATGTCCTCCTCGGTCGCCTCCTCGGGCAGCGCGGGCGGGCGGAGCGTCTTGATGCTGCGGCACATGCCTCCAGTGTGGCGCGCCCCACTGACAACCGCCCGAAGCACGACGCGGACCTGGTACGGAGGCGCGAGGCAGCCGTGGCCCGGAAGCACGACGCGAGCCCGGCTCCGAAGCGCAACGCGGCCACCGTCCGGAGGTCCGGAAGCACGACGCGAGCCCGACCCGGACGTACGACGCGAGCCCGGCCCGGAAGCCCGCCCCGTCAGCGCGACCCGCCTCACCCACCCAGACCGCGTCTGCTCCGTGCGTTGATCTCGGCGGTGCGGGCGCGCAGCTCGTGCAGGGGCGTGGCGGGCTGGACGTCGAGGGGCTCGGCCTCCCACTCGCCGCCGCCGTGGACGGCGCGGATCAGAAAGCGCCCGGAGACGCTCTCCACATAGAAACCGACCCGCCCCGTGGCGGTGTCGCGGACGAGGTCACCGACCTCGGGCAGTGGCTGCACGCATCCCCTCCGTCCCGAATCCTGAATCTGGGGACACTCAGGGAAGCGTGGCGACCCCGCGCTGTCAACGTATCTCTAGAGATGTCCCCCGATGGATGGATCGACCGGGCGGGACGGCGTACAGCTGTGCTCCCGGGCCGAGGAGTGCGCCGTAGGGTGTCCCGCAGATGAAGGGAGTGGTCCACCCGTGACTGACCAGGACAGCGCTCGTCGGCCCAAGTACCAGCGCATCGCTGATGAGTTGAGAACCGCGATCCAGTCGGGCGCCTTCGCGCCGGGCGATCGGCTCCCCGGCGAGAACGACCTCATGACGACCTACGACGTGGCCCGCATGACCGCCCGCCAGGCCCTCTCCGTGCTGCGTACGGAAGGGCTCACCGAGGCGCGCAAGGGCGCCGGGGTCTTCGTCCGGGTGTTCCGCCCGCTGCGCCGGCGCGGCATCCCGCGCCTCTCCGGGGACCGGTGGGGCAGCGGCCGCTCGGTCTGGTCGGCGGACGTCGAGGACCGGGAGCTGGTCGTGGACCAGATCGAGGTGGGCGAGACGGAGGCCGGCGACCGGGTCGCGGGCGCGCTGAACCTGGCGCCGGGGGCGCCCGTCTGCGTCCGGAGCCGCCGCTTCGTCCTCGACGCCAAGCCGGTGCTGCTCTCCGTGTCGTACCTCTCCGCCGAGCTCGTACGGGGCACGCCGATCACCGAGCCGGACACGGGCCCCGGCGGCACCTACGCACGGCTCACGGAGCTGGGGCACCGGCCGGTGCGTTTCCGGGAGGAGATCCGCTGCCGAATGCCGACGGCGGACGAGTCGGACCGGCTCTCCCTGGAGCTCGGGACGCCGGTGGTGCTCATCGGGCGGACGGCCTTCACGGGGCCCGGGATGGCGGTGGAGCTCAACGAGATGACGCTGGACTCGTCGTCGTACGTCCTGGAGTACGACTTCGACGCGTGACGGCCTCGAACCGCAGCCCGGGGTCGGCGTGGACGACGTCGCCGGGGAACTCGGCGGCGGCCTGGGCGACGGCGTCGGCCGGGCTGGTCCCGGGCCCGACGTGGGTCACGACGAGGCGGCCGGCGCGGGTCTCGGCGGCGCTCCGTCCGGCCTGGGCCGCCGAATGGTGGCCGGGCACGGGGCCGTCGGCCTCACAGACGAACAGATCGCACTCCAGGGCGAGTTCGACGAGCGGAGGGCAGGGCTCGCAGTCTCCGGAGTACACGAGCGAGGCACCTTCCTCGTCCTCCACGCGCAGGGCGAAGGCGGGGAGCCCTCCGTGCTCGACGGCGCGGGACCGGAGGGTGAGCCCGCCGACGCGAGCGAGATGCCCGTCGTGCAGCTCCTCCACGCCGAAGGCCTTCTCGACGGGGCTGCGGTCGGGTCCGTTGGTGAGGAAGGCGGCGAGCCGGTCGGCGATGCCGGGCGGGCCGAAGAGGGGCACGGGGAGCCGGAGGTCGAGCCCCGCGTACAGCAGCCCGTAGTAGGCGGTGAGCAGGTCGGCGCTGTGGTCGGCGTGCAGATGGGAGATCCACACGGCGTCGACGTCGCCGAGCGGCACGTACCGCTGGAGCTCGGCGAGGGTGCCGGTGCCGGCGTCCACCCAGAGGCGGACGCCGCCGCCCTCGACGAGGTAGCCGGAGCAGGCGTTGCCCGGCCGGGGGAAGGGGGTGGCGGATCCGAGGACGGTGATCCGCAGCGATGCGCTGCCCATGCGCCGAGTCTAGGCCGGGACGGCGGCCACTGGCCGGAACTTGTGGGGGACAGGTGAAGAACTGGTGCGTATCCTGTGTGCTCGCCGGGCCCCATCGGCGGGTGCCCGGCAGAGAACTGAGGGACATTCATGCTTCGCGTACGCACGCTCGCGGCCGTCACCGCGGCCGCCGCCTCCGGCATCCTGCTGCTGCCTTCGCAGGCGCAGGCCGCCGGCTCGGTCCACCTGTACAAGATCTACTACGACAGCCCGGGCACGGACAACCGTTCCAACGGCAGCCTGAACGCCGAGTACGTCCAGATACGCAACACGACCGGCGCGGCGGTCAACCTGCGGGGCTGGACGCTGACGGACGCGGCCAACCACAAGTACACCTTCGGCAACTACACGCTCGGCAAGGGCAAGATCGTGACGGTCCGCACGGGCCGCGGCACGAACACCGCCGCGAACGTGTACCAGAACCGTGCCGCGTACGTCTGGAACAACGACAGGGACACGGCGAAGCTGCGCAAGTCGAACGGCACGACCGTCGACACGTGCTCGTACAACTCGACCCGGGTCGACTACAAGTGGTGCTGACCCCGCAGGTCGTCTGACGGTCTGTGGGCCCCGCGACCCGGGGCCCGCAGGCGGTCTCAGGAGGCTTCCGCCTCCTGCCGGGCGCCGGGAACCCCGCCCCCGTGCGGCTGCAGGTCATTGGTGACCTGCCCGCCGAGGGTCATGACGTTGAGGGTCGCGGAGTTCTCGTTCGCGATGGCCTTCTCGACGCGGGCGACGAGGACGGAGAACGCCTCACGCTTGCCCAGGTCGCGGTACGGCCCGACCCTGGCCTCGAAGTAGACCCGCTCGTGCCCGAGCAGCTGCTCGGTGGAGCGGTAGTTCTTCCACTGCTCCCGATACCGGTACACGCTCTCCAGCGACACGGCGGCGACGACCACCACGCTCAGCACGGTGGCGGTGACCCGCGCGAACCCCAGGTCCAGGTTCACGAACACCGGAACCAGCGCCCCGCCGACGACGGAGACGGTCCGCATCCGCAGATGCATCGCCTTCATCCGGGTCGCCTTGCCGTCGTACCAGTCCTGGTACTGCGCGAGCCTGGTCTCGATGTACCGCTGCGGCGTCATCTCGCCGCCCTGCGCCCCTGGTTCGGGCGCGTCCCCCAGCTCAGCCATGCCGGGAGTACACCGCCAACGACGAGTCCACGTCAACTCACGCCGTCAACCGCCTCGGAGATGCCGCTTGGCCTCCCGGACGAGAGCACTGATGTCGTCCCGCGTCCGCACACGAAGACTCTCCAGTTCGGCCCGACTGCCCGCCTTCTGCAACATCGTCACGTCGTCCAGAAGAACCTCCCCGCTCCGGCTCAGCCCGTCGTCGTCGGTCAGCATCTGCAGCCGGAAGAGAGCTTCCTGAGCGGCGGACCGCAGATCGTACGCACGCACCCGCACGCCGTCCGGCGGCTCGGGCGGTGGCGACTCATGGACGCAGAACCACAGATGGATGAGGCAGCGACGGTAGTTCACCAGGGCGCCTGCATAGACGGTGTAGGCGTCCAGCCTCTCCTGCCGCAGCTTCTCCCCCCGCGTGAACTCATGCCCCCTGTCGGCCGTACGCCGCTGGAACGCGAGCGTGATCCCCGACCCGAGCAGGGTCCCGACAACAGCCATGGCGCTGGCGATGATTGCTTCCACGACACCACCTGATCACAGGCTACGACACCTGAGGCCCCGATCGCCCGAAATCCTGTGCGACGGCCCGTGCGGCCCCCTCCCCTCAGCCGACCGCGACCCGCTCACGCACGGCATCGAGGGCGAGCCGCCAGGGGAAGAGAGCCGCGTCTCCCTGTCCCGGCTCGTGCGGTACGAATCCGCCCTCGCCGTAGAGCACCGAGACCCCGGCACCGCGCAGCGTCTCCACGGACCGCTCGAACTGCGGGTGCCGGGCGTAGGCGGCGTTCACGCACGGCACCGTCACCATCGGGATCCCCTTGCCGATGCCCTCCGCGGCCACACCGACGACGAACGTGTCGGCGATCCCGAGCGCCCACCGGTTGACCGTGTTGAAGGTGGCCGGCGCGACAAGGACCGCCGAGGCCGCCGGCCACACGTCCGGCTCGCCCGGCAGCCTGTAGTCCCACCGCACGGGATGCCCGGTGAGCACGGCAAGCCCGTCGAGCGACCCGGCGAGCCAGCGTGCGGCCGTGGGCGTGAGCCCGAGGCAGACGTCCCACCCATCGGCCTGCGCCTCCTCGATGACACGGGCAACATCAAAAACGGGCTCGGCGGCGCTCGCGAACAAGTACAGGGTGCTCATCCCCTCATCCGATCACACGGGTCCCGAGACCCGGTAACCCGCCCACAAGCCTCCCCGGAAACGAACCGGATTCCGGCCAGTAGACATAGCGGATGACTGAAATCGATCTTCCTCAATTCTTGCTCAGAAGAACACTCTCCCCTTCCCCGCCCGCTGCGCGCAAAGCTACGGTCGCCACGGGGGGCTCCGAGAAGGAGAACCGCAGACCCATCCTCCTCGGAGGCCGGACGTCACTACTGGGGGACGAACTCATGACGGCACTGCGCAAGCCACTGACCGCGGCGGCGGTCCTTTCCCTCGCCACTCTCCTGACCGCCGGCTGCAGCGGCGGAGCCACGCAATCGGCCCCTCCGTCACCCTCGGGCAAGAAGAGCTCGGCAGCGGGAGAGGCCTCCTCGGCGAAAACCGAGGAAAGCCAGGGCGAGCGCGCCAAGGCGGCCCTCGTAGGGATTTCGGTCGACGACCCTGAATTCGTGGAATCGGGCCTTGAGCGGGCCCAGGAAGGCGTACACAGCCGCCCCTCCCTCACGAAGGGAAAGACGTACAAGCTCTCCGTGGCGTGCGTCGGCACGGGGACGGTGAACGTCGCCATCGCGGGCAAGGCACCGGAATCCGTCCCGTGCGACGGGGTCCCCACGAACCGGCGCGTCGAGAACGCCCCGGAGCGCCTGCCGATCGACATCGACCCGACGAAGGGAGCGACCGGCATGGTCGCATGGCAGGTCTCCTCCATGCCTTCCTGAGCACCCGCGTCCGCGCCGTTCCGCGTGGGATACGGCCGCGGGAGGTCCTCGATCGCTAGGTTGGGCGGGTGCACCGCCTCTTCCGATGGCCTCGCAGATCCGACCACACCCGGTCGGCATCGCAGACAGACCACGCCGGAGCCGTCTACGGGTCGCTCCTCGCGGCCTCGGTGATCGCGACGGCCGGCACGGTCGGTGACTTCCCGCGCCTCAAGCTCATCGTGATGGTTCTGGTGACGGGCGTGGTCTTCTGGGCCGCCCACGTCTATGCGAACCTCGCCGGGCAACGACTGGTCGGCCGGACCCTCGACAGGGGAGACGTCCGAAGGGCAGCACGCCACGAGCTGTCCATCATCGAGGCGGCCGCGCTGCCGGCGGTGGCCCTGGCGGTGAGCCCCCTCCTGGGCCTGGACGCCGCCGGCGCGGAGTGGCTCGCCCTGGCGGTGGCGGGCGCGCAACAGTTCTCCTGGGCCATGTTCGGAGCTTTGAACGCCGGCGCACCCCGCACCCAAGCCCTCATCGAGGGCCTGGTGAACCTCCTCTTCGTGGTCCTCATCGTGGCGGCGAAGGCAGCCTTGGGCCACTGAAGACCCTGCGCCCGGCTGATCGACGGGTTCGGACGATACCCACGCCGAAACACAAGGGCGACTCGTGGAAACCACGGCTACCGTGCGGCCATGAAGCGCAGACGAAAGCACTGGCGGGACGGGTTCGGGACACCGCAGATGTTCGTTCTGTACCGCACGCCTGAGGTGTGGCGCTACGCCATGTACTTCTCCGGCGCCATCGTCGACGGCTACCTCGACAACCCCAGCGCCGACAGCGAACCCGACGAGGCCCGGACAGCCGCACACGGCAAGGCCGAGGAGCTGGCCGGCCGACCGCTGACGATCTCCTGGGAGGCAAGCGGAGAACCAGGCTGGTGGACGGGAACGATCACAACCGAACCCAAGGACGTGACATTCAACTCTGCTGCCGGCTGATGGGGGATCCCGCAGAGGGCTGCGGATCCGCCTCCAACTCCGCACGCTCCAAGGCTGCGATCGCCCTGCGTCGCCACCGACCAACCAAAAGCGCCCCGACCACAGCCACCAGCAGCGCAGCAATCAAGACGCCCCAGACAAGGGCGCCCATGAGATACCCGACCGACTCCATGATGCTCCCCCTCGCATGCATCCCCACTAACGGTTGATGGGAATCGCGTAGACGATCCCACACAGGGCGGCAGGGGCGCGTCGCCAACATGGATGTCAGACCGCCCCGGCATCCTGCGCGTCCGAGAATGACATGAGCTGGCTTCTGGCCACGGATAGCCCCTGAACAGCAAGGCAACCCAAGAAAGCCGCCAGTGCCGTGCCAGGACCTGAGCCGCCGTTCCGTCCCCGACATCACCGGCTGCGCGGACGTCACGCCGAGACCGTCGACCAGGAGCGGACTGCTGGTCACCCCTGCCACGGCAAGCCGTGTACGACCGCCGCCGTTGATGTCAGTTTTAGATGTCAACTCCGGCAACGACTAACGAGGAGCCGGTCACTCCTCATCACTGCGCTCCAGGACCAGACCGACGGACCCGTCTTCCAGCCCGTTGCTGTCTTCAAGGTGCAGATGTGCTCCATCCGGAACTCCTTCGCCTGCCAGCACCAGAAGATGCCCGGCAAGCGTCCTGAGACCTGCGGCATTCGCCTCGATGACGACCTCGCTCCCGAGGTTCCGCACCTCGATCCGGGCATCGACATCCCAAGTGAAGCGGAGTGCCGTGCCCTCAACGGCAGCCGTGATGTGAGTACTCTCCATCGGCGCTGAGCCGGTTCCGGAAGTCATGGAACCCATGATGCCGCTGCACAGACAAGGCGCCGGAGACAGGGGGCTTGTCCCTCGTACACAGACACCGGCGGAAGCTCAGGAAACGCTGGTCACCGGTCGCGCCAGGCGTCCATGATCTCGGCGCGGTTGATGCCCCGCCTCGCCGCCAGAGCAGTCACATCCACACCATGCTCGCCCAGGGTGAGGTCGACTTTGGCGCCGTAGCCCTACTGATCGGATTGAAAGCGCCAGCACTAGCGGTGGTTGCCGGAGGATCACCGGCTTCGTTGGTGGTCTTAATGTCTTCCTCGCGCTCGCGAAGGCAGCCGGGCTCGTCCACAACCGATGGAGGCCCCGGGGCATCCTGCTCCGGGGCCGCGTCGTCCGCTCAGGCCGGCCGCTCAGGATTCGTCCCCGGTCGTAGGTCCTTCGAGCACAGTTCGCCAGCTCGGCTGATCGGCCGCCCAGCGGAGGACGGCATCACGGACTGCGGCCAGGGAAGCTGACCGCGTCCCCTCGCGCTCAGCGGCCGTGCCCGCTTGGTGAACCACCTCGTAGGTGTCGTCCTCGTCGAACAGGACTTGGAGGTACCAGTCGCCCTCATCGTGGTCGGTCAGCCGCTGGAGAAGCATGTGCTCCCTGTGTCGCAGCCCGGCAAGCATCGCCTCGATGGTGGAGGCGTCGGGGTCACAAGCCAGCCGTCCGTCGGGGGCCAGCGCGACAAGCTTCAGCGGCCCGAGCCCCTTCTTCTGCTGCCCCTCCCGAAGCCACTCCTTCTCCTGGTCGGTCAGGAGAGACGGCGGTACGGGGGGTCCGTCAGGGTTGTAGACCGCTATGGGGTCGTCCGGATCGGACCACGAGCCCACCGTCCACAGGCGGTACGTGTGGACACCGCCATCCGCCAGCGGCACCGCGAGGGTTGCCGGAGCCGGAGGACCGGGGATGCAGCGACCCACGTCCTCCCCGTACGGGCCGCCGTGGAAGATGGCGTGCATCCATCCCTTCGGCGGTCTCCCGGTCGTGTCGAAAACGTCCTCCACCGATCCCCCTTCGATGGCATCGCAGCCCTGACGCTCACCATGATCGGCCGGACAGGCCCCAGAGCCCAGTGACCATGGACGTTGATGTCAGATGTGGATGTCAAAGGCCCCCAGCCATGATCGGCTGGGGGCCTTTGCACTGGTGGGCGCGGACGGTTTCGAACCGCCGACATCTGCTTTGTAAGAGCAGCGCTCTACCCCTGAGCTACGCACCCGTGGAAGAGGCAACAGCCTACATGGCCCTGGGGTGGGTGCCGCAAACGGATACCTCCCGGGGGGGGTAGCCCCACCCCCGGGACGGTGGGTCGCCGGATCGTGACCCGGGGTGGTCGGGGCTTAGCGTCGGGGGATCATCGCGTCGCTCTGGGGGAATGATCGTCATGGCCGTAGCTCGCCCGTTCCGTGTGCTGCTCGCTTCCGGTGTCGCCGTGCTCGGGCTCGTCGGGTGTGGGGTCGCCGATGCCGAGGGGGCGCCGGTGGAACGGCGGACGTTCGCGTTCGGCGGGGACGCGCTCACCGTCGACTCGGACAACTCCGATCTGGTGATCACGCCCGCCGACGTCGACGACGTGCGGGTGGAGCGGCAGGTCGACGGGTGGGTGTTCATGGGGTCGGGGCCCGAGGCCAGCTGGAAGCTGGTGGACGGGCGGCTGACGTTGCGGGTGGAGTGCGACGCGGTCGCGGCCAGCTGTGGGGCCGTGCACCGCATCCAGGTGCCCCGCGGGGTGGCCGTCACCGTCGAGGACGACAACGGGCGCGTGACCGCCGAGGGGTTCACCACGCCCCTGAAGGTGCGGTCCGACAACGGGGACGTGCGGGTGCGGAAGGTCAGTGGAGCGCTCGACCTCGGGAGCGGGAACGGGGATGTCGGGGTCGAGGACTCCGTCACCTCGCCCGAGGTCACCGTCCGGTCCGACAACGGGGACGTGGACATCACCCTCGGCGCCGTCCCCCGCAAGGTCGACGTCGTCACCGACAACGGCGACGTCACCGTGGAGGTGCCCGAGGGCGAGTACGCGGTGGCCGGCTCCAGTGACAACGGGGACGTCCGGCTCGACGTGCCCCGCCGGGAAGGGAGCCCGCACTCCGTGAGCCTGCGCAGCGACAACGGGGACGTCACCGTCCGTACGCTGAACTGACCGGGCCGTGTGTTCGTCCTTACCGGGTGGGAGAATGAACCGGACCGGGCACGGCGGACACAGCACGGGGAGAGTACGTGGCGGCGAGTGACGTGAGGGGCACATCGGCGCCCGGGATTTCCTCTGCGTTCCGGTTGGCCGTCGCGCTGCCGTTGCTGGTGGGTGCGCTGTTGCCGCAGGCCTTCGCGGGCGGCGGGACGCGCCGCTGGTTCGGCGGGCGCGGGGAGGGCCAGCGGGCCGAGGCCCAGGCCGCCAAGGACGCCGCCGCTGCCGCCTTCTACGAGCTCGACACCGCTCAGCGCGGGCTCCGCATCTCCATCGAGACGATCACCGCCGTCGACAGCTCCCCCGAGGCGCGCCGCGCCGTCGAAGGGTTCGAGGCGCTCGGGCGGCGGATCGACGAGGTCAGTCATCTCTACATCGGTGCGGTCGATGCGCATGATCTCGATCGGGACGAGTTGGATGCCGGCAGTGCGTCGCGCGCCCGCGCCGATCTCAACCGTGCCAAGGAGGAGCTCGACCGAGTCAAGGGCGAGTTGGACCGCTTCGAGGAGGGGCTCGCCCCGCTCCTCGGGCGCGCCGAGACCCAGCTCGCGCAGCTCGCTCCCGCCGTCGAGCGCGCCCGGCAGGCCCTGCGGGGCGCGAGCGGTGCCCTGGACGTCGTACGCGAGGGTGGGCTGCGCGCCGACGACCTGGCCGCGCGGCTCGCCTCGCTCGGGCCCGAGCTGACCCGCCTCAACGAGGGTGCCGGCCGGCACGGCGTCGCCGAGACGCTGCAGCGCGCCGACCGGGTGCTGCGGGACGCCGAGGCGGTACGGGCGGAGGCCGAGCGGCTGCCCGAGCGGGCCGCCGAGATCGACAAGCGGCTGGTGTCGCTGCGTACCCGCACCGAGGCGCTCACCACCCGCGCGGGGGGCGTCGAGCCCGTCCTCTCCGAGCTGCGGCGGCGGTACTCGGCCGCCTGCTGGCAGGACCTCCAGCACGTGCCGGAGCAGGCCGTCGTGACCCTCCGGCAGGCCGAGGAGCGGCTCGCCGAGGCCGGGAAGGCGCGGGCCGAGCAGCGCTGGCCCGACGCGACCTCGCTGCTCTCCACGGTCCGCGCGCTGCTCGACTCGACCGACGAGGCCGTGTCGGCCGCCGGGGAGCGGCTGCGCCGCCTGGACGCCGTCGCGAAGGACCCGAAGGCGGAGATCGACCGGACGCGGTTCGCGGTACGGGACGCCCAGCGGCTCGCGATGGCGGGGCGCAACACGCCCGACCCTCGGCACGCCCGGCCTCTCGACGACGCCGTCGGCCGTCTCGACCGTGCGGTGGACGGTCTTGAGGGCCGCCACCCCGACTACTGGCACTTCCTGACCGAGCTGGAGGCCGTCCGCGCCGCCGCCGCGCGCGTCGTCGGCCTGATCCGGGAGGAGCGGGGATCCGGCGTCGGCCACTGATGTCGTGCTCGTGCCGCCGCTAGCCTGTTCCCATGCCTCGTTACGAATACCGCTGCCGCACCTGCGGCGACACCTTCGAGCTCAGCCGTCCCATGGCCGAGTCCTCCGCCCCCGCCTCCTGCCCCGCCGGGCACGACGACACCGTGAAGCTGCTCTCGGCCGTGGCCGTGGGCGGAAGCGCCACCGCCGCCCCCGCTCAGGGCGGTGGCGGCGGTGGCGGCTGCTGTGGCGGGGGCTGCTGCGGCTGATCCCCGGTCAGCCGGTGGGGGCTGCCGCGGCTGAGCCTAGGCCGCTGCCGCGGCCCTGAACCGGCGGAGGATCTCCTCCCCCGCCGCCACCCCGCGCTCCGCGAGGACGTCGAGGTGGGGTGCGGTCCAGTCGCTGTCGGCGAGTTCGCCGTGGCCCGGGCGCCAGGCCCGGTCCGCGGCGAGCAGCAGGTCGGCGTCGAGGAGCGAGTCCCCGGCGGCCAGGGTGAGGGTGGCGCCGGTGCGGCGGGCGACCTCGCGGACGGCCGCGCTCTTGGTGAGCGGCTTGGGCACCGCGTACACCTTGCGGCCCTGGAGCGAGACGGTCCAGCCGCGGTCGCCGGCCCAGGTGCCGAAGCGGTCCAGCCAGTCCTCGGGGAGGCGTTCCCGCTCGACGACGAGGTAGGCGAAGAGGTCCTCGGCCACCCGGTGCTTGCGCACCCAGGACAGGTCCGTGGTCGCGGTGAGGTAGGCGCGGATCTCGGAGAGCGGCGCGCATTCGTCGGCGAGCCTGCGGACGACGGATTCGTGCCAGTCGCGGTCGGAGACGCCGTCGACGAGGATGTGGCCGCCGTTGGCGCAGATCGCGTACGCCGGTGCGGTGCCCGGGAGCTGGATGCGCTGGTACTGCTTGCGCGTCCGCGTGGTGGTGGGCACGAAGACGGTCTCGGCGGTCAGCCGCGCGAGGAGGTCGGCCGCGTCCTCGGTCATGTAGGAGAGCGGCTTCGACTCGTGGACCTCGACGCAGAGCAGCCGGGGGGCCTGGGCGTCCGGCATGCCGAGGGCGAGGGCGGCGGTCGAGTAGATGAGGGTGCGGTCGAGGTCGCTCGCGACCAGCGTCTTCGTACCCGTACCCGTGGGCGTGGCTGCGGTCGTACTCACTGGGACACCACCGCCTTCCCGTCGGCGCCTGTCGCACCCCTCGTGTACTGAGGGTGGATCAGACCCACGCAGCTGTACGGGAGTTCGTCGACCTCCTCGACCGGCACTCCGCGCTGCTCGGCGAGCAGCCGGACGTGCGCGAGGTCGGCGTCGGCGCCCCGCTTGGCGAGGATCTTCCAGGGGACGCGGCGCAGCAGCACGCGGGTGGTCTCGCCGACGCCCGGCTTGACCAGGTTGACGTCGTGGATGCCGTACTCCTCACTGATGCGCTCGACGGCCGCCCAGCCCTCCCAGGTGGGGGTGCGGTCGGTGGCCAGGAGCTCCTTGACGTCCGTGTCGACGGTCGCGGCGACCTCGTCGAAGCGGGCCGCGACGGCGTCGAGGAAGGCCTCGGAGACGTCGGCCTCGGCGAGCTCGCGGTAGAACTTGGCGCCGTGGAAGTCGTCCGGTCCGACGAGGTCGGAGCGGAGGACCGTACGCGATATCAGGCCGGAGACCGTGGAGTTGAGGCAGGCGGAGGGGATGAGGAAGTCCTCGCGGGTGCCGTAGGTGCGGACGCAGGAGCCGGGGTCGGCGAGGACCGCGATCTCCGGGTCGAAGCCTTCGAACTCCTTGATGGCTTCGGCGAGTTCGCGGGTGATGGCCCCCTTGCCGGTCCAGCCGTCGACGAACACGACGTCGGCAGGGTCGTGGTGGGCGGCGAGCCAGCGCAGCGCGTTGGCGTCGATGCCGCGGCCGCGCACGATGGAGACGGCGTAGTGCGGGAGGTCCAGGCCGTGGCGGGCCTTCGCCCAGCGGCGCATGAGGACGCCGACGGGGGTGCCGGCCCGGGCCAGGGAGACCAGGACGGGTCGCGCGGACCGCTCGGCGAGGACGGTCTCGGTGACCGTGCCGACGGCGCGGGCGATGCGGGCGGCGGAGCTCTCCAGGGCGGCGTGGAAGAGCTCCTGGTAGCGCTCGCTGGGCTGGTACTCGACGGGGAGCGACTCGGCGTAGTGGGCGCCGCCGCTCTGGATGGCCTCCTCGCGTTCCTCGGTGGGGGCCTCGAGTTCGACGTCCGAGAGGTCCTGGAGCAGCCAGCCGACCTCTTCGGGTGCGTACGAGGAGAAGGCGGGGCCGCGGAGGGGCTCGGGCAGCATGGAGCTCCTTTCGGGAGCTTCGGTGACTTCGGTGACGCGGACCGTGGGTGCGTAGGACGGGACCACCGCGAGCACGACGCGCGGGATGTGCGCGGCGAGCTGGGCGAGCAGGCCGTCCGGGGCGTGCAGGGCCGGGGTGTCGGCGGCGGAGTCGACGACGAGGACGACGGCGTCGAAGCCGGCGCCCGCGACGTTGTAGGCGTAGCGCTCGCCGGGTCCGTCGGCGGGGTCGTCGTGGGCGGGGAAGACGAGCCGGGTGCGTATCGCGTAGCCGGGGTCGTCGACGGCGAGGACGGGTGAGCGGGTGGTCGTGGAGTAGCGGACGTCGTGGCCGGCGTCCTCCAGGGCGGTGCCGAGGCGGAGCGGCGCGTACATCAGCTCCTCGAAGCCGAGGACGAGCACGCGGGGCCGGTGGCCTGCGGGCGGCGGCGAAACGGGCTGCGCTTCGGGCCGCGGCTGTACGGGTTCCCCTGCGGGCCGCTCCACGGTGTCGAACCCTTCCGGGGTGACCCGGGTGGGCAGCGCCCCGGCGATCGCCGCCGCCATCGCGGGCAGGGCCGCCTCCAGGCGCTCCCGGTGGCCGGTCGTGAAGCCGTGCCGTCCGCCGTCGGGGAGCTCCGCCGGCCAGCCGAGCTCCACCCGTACGGGTGCCTCCTTCGGCGCCCGCGGGGAGGGTACGGGGGCGGGGGCCGCATCCCGTACGGGGCCGGGTCCCTCGTGCTCCGCCACCAGCGCCTGGCCCTTCTCCAGGACCCCGTCCGGGAGGCGGACCGTGCCGGCGGCGCCGGCGATCAGGTCGACGCGGGCGCCGATCTCGGTCGCGAAGGCGTCCAGGCGGCCGAGGTCGGCGGCGGAGCGCATGTCGACGAGGGCCACGACGACGTACCGCTCGCGCGGGTAGCGCTCGTGCAGGGCGCGGATGGTGTTGAGGACGGTGTTGCCGGTGGAGAACTCGTCGTCGACCAGGACCAGCGGCCCGTCGCCCCCGAGGAGCTTCGGGTCCTCGGGCAGCAGGAGGTGCGAGGTGGCGTGGGAGTGGGACTCCTCGAAGCCGCCCGCGCGGGCGACGCCGGCCACCGGGCGGCGGGTGGAGTGGAGGTACGGGGCGAGGCCGAGGCCGTCGGCGACGGCGTGCCCGAGGGCGGTGGCGGTCTCCGCGTAACCGAGGACCACGGAGCGGGCGGCCTCCTCGTCGCCGAGGAGCTCACGGACGCGCCGGCCGAGGCGGAGGCCGGAGCCGTACACGACGGAGGGGCGCTGCGGCACGTGCTTGCCGAGCACGCTGGAGACCAGCAGGTGCGCGCGCTTGGGGTTGCGACGCAGTGCGAGGCCCAACAGGGCCGGCAGCTCCTCGTCGCCGATCAGTTCGACGCCCAGTCGCTCCGCGACCCACGTTCCGGTCCACACCACGTCGTCGACGTCCCTTCGTCAGCCGGCCAGGCCGGCGGTGAGCAGATCCACGAAGCCGACGTCCTCCTTGGCGACGCCGAAGACCTCGGCGCGCAGGAGGGTGCGCTCGGCCCACGCGCGATGCGGCTTCACCTCGTTCATCTTGTTCGTGTAGGCGGAGCGGAGGACGCCGCCGCCGTCCCGGTCGGGCCGCAGGATGTCCTGGGCGTCGCTCCACTCCTCGTGGCTGACCACGGAGAGGGCGTGCACCGGCACCACGTGGGTGGGATGGATGCAGGTCTTGCCGAGCAGGCCGTTGGCCCGGTCGAGTTCGATCTCGCGCAGCAGGCCGTCGAGGTCGTGCTCGATGAGGGCGGTGCGCAGGTCCTCGGCGCGGCCTTCGAGGAAGGGGCTGCGCCGCAGCTGCGGCTTGAACATGCGCTCGCCGGGGCGGAAGTACTCCCAGACGGGGCCGGTGACGGTGAAGCCGGTGCCGTCGGAGCGGCCGAGGACGTTGACGACGTCGGCGATGACGTTCGCGACGATCTTGATGTCGTAGGCCGTCATGTCGGGCGAGCGGCGCAGGCCGTAGGCGGAGCAGAAGTCGGTGACGCCGAGGCGGAGGGCGAGGACGCGGTCGCGGTACTTGTCGGTGATCGAGGCGATCCCGGCGAGGGTCTCGGCCCGGGTCTCCAGGTGGAGGAGCTCGGGGGACTCCAGGACGGGCATGGCGAAGAGGCGCCTGCCGCTCGTCCGCTCGGCCTCGACGAGGGCTTCGAGGAAGGCACGGCCGCGGGTCTCGGTGAATTTGGGCAGTACGAATCCGGACAGCAGCCGGGCCGACGCGCCGAGGCGGTCGACGAGGTCGGTGATCTGGCGCGGTTCGCGGACCCGGATGAAGAGCAGGGGCAGGTCCGTGGCGGTGTCGGCGTCCGTCACGGTCCCGGCGGGTTCTTCGGAGGGCCGCGTCCTGGCGGCGGGGTCCGCGGCGAGGTCGGCGAAGTGCCGGACGAGGTTGGCCTCGCCCGCCTCGACCTCGGCGTCGCTGATGGAATCCTCCAGGCAGAGCACCATGGAGACCACTCCGCGCCCGGCCTGTTTGCGCACAGCGTCGGCCAGCCGGGGCCTGGTGGCCGGGCTGTAGAGCGTGGCGCCCAGGGCCACGGCGAGCGTGCGGGCGGGCGAGTCGGGCGTGAACTCGACCGGCTCGCGGTGGAACAGCCCGGTCCGCACCGCGGACGGGATGTGCCCGAAATGACGCATGTAAGTCCCCCGTCTGCCTCTCCGGGCCCTGATGACATGTGGCCGGTAATAGTACGTAGGTGCGGGTGTCCGTAGTTCCCTCCCTGCATGAAATTCAGGTAACTCGTCAGCATCCGTCGCCTCGGCGCGGTATCGGTGGTGCCCCCGCGTTGTCCGCGGGTCGGACGGGAGGGCAGGATTGCGGTCATGACGCACGCGATGCTGAAGGGCTCCAACGTCCCTCTCGACACCGCGGCCGTACGGGCCGTGCTCCGCTGGACCCCGGGCCCCGGGGTCCCCGACGTGGATGCCTCGGCTCTGCTGCTCGGGTCCTCCGGGCGCGTGCGGTCCGACGAGGACTTCGTCTTCTACAACCAGCCGCGCCATCCCTCGGGGCTGGTGCGGCGGCTGCCGAAGAAGCGGGTCGCCGAGGGCCTGACGGACACGGTGGAGGCCGATCTGGCCGGGCTCGACGTCTCGGTCGACCGGGTGGTGATCGCGGCCTCCTCCGACGGCGGCACCTTCCGGTCCGTGTCCGACCTGCGGATCCTGCTGTACGACGCCGTGGCCGGGCCCGATCGCGAGCCGCTGGCGCTGTTCGACGTGACGGCGGAGACCGGCGAGGAGACGGCGGTCATCTGCGGCGAGCTGTACCGGCGCGGGGACGCCTGGAAGTTCCGCGCGGTGGGTCAGGGCTATCCGACGGGGCTCGTGGGCCTCGCCACGGACTTCGGCATCTCGGTCGACGAGGACGCCGCGCAGGAGACGGCCCAGGACGCCGTCCAGGACGCCCGGGAGCCCCTCGGCGGGGCCTCCGGCTTCCCGGAGGCCCCGGCGGCGGCCGGCTCCCCCGCCACGGGCTCCACGGCCGGTGGCGCGCACGACCCCGACCTCGATCTGACCGTGGTCCACACCCCCGTGCCGCCGCGGCCGGCCGTGCCGCCCATGCCGGACCGGGCGCCCGCCTACGGCTACCCGCAGCAGCCGGTGAACGACCCGGCACCCGCGTACGGCTACCCGCAGCCGGTGACCGCCCCCGAGCAGAACCCGGCACCGGAGTTCCGCATGCCGCCGATGGGTCCCCAGTTCGTCCGTTCGTGAGAAGAGGCGTGAGGTCAGGCGTGAGGTCAGGACCTCACGCCTTGGTCTTGTAGCCGCGCCCCCACTGGAGCCCCCAGCCGTACAGCCGGTCCAGTTCGGCCTGGAAGCCGTACACGAAGCGCACCTCGCGGCGGACGGTCAGCTCGCCCTTGACGTTCTCCATGGAGAAGACGGCGCAGGAGCGGGCCTGCGGGGCGCGCTCGTCGAGCTCGATCTCGATCCGGGGCCCGTTGCTCGGGTAGAGCGTGACCTTGGCGTGCGTGCGGTCGAAGGCGGGCGTCTGGTCGTAGATGTACGCGAAGAACAGGAGACGCTTGATCTCGTCCCGGTGGTCCAGGTTGACGAAGATCGTCTCTCCCGAGGAGCCTCCGAAGCGGTCGTCGCCGCTCAGCTTCACGTACGGGGCGGCGTTGAGGTCGCCGAAGAAGCTTCCGAGCGGCTGTACGACGCCCTTGCTGCCGTCCGTGAGCTCGTACAGGCAGCCCAGGTCGAGGTCGACGTTGACCATGCCCTGGGTGTGGGCCTGGACGACCTCGGGCTTGAAGAGCTGGGCGGGGTTGCGCAGCAGCCGGCCGCTCTGGCGGGAGCGGCCCTCGATGTCGGAGGTCCGCATCCTCCAGGAGAGGTTCACCCGGAGGTTGCCGGTGGCGGCGCCCTGCTGGGTGAGCGAGACGGTCGGGCGCCGTTTCGTCAGATCGATCGCGTTCGACGCGGCGCTGCCCGAGTCGAACTGCACCGCCCTCCCCGGAAACAGGTTGTCCCAGAAGGCCATGTCGCCTTCACCCCCACTGGTCGTCATCACCGCGCACATGCCTGCGGGGCGGCCGGATGCACCGGCCGCCCCGCAGGGAAGCATTCCTCGCTGCCGGGGGTGTCACACCCCGGACGGCACCTCGGTCTTGTCGTCCGAGCCGGATCCGCCCTCGGCCGCCGCGATCCGCTTGTTGCGGCGGACGGAGGACCAGAAGGACCAGGCGATCAGGATGACGCCGATGGAGCCGGTGATGACCTCGGGGATCTCGTACTGGATGGTGACGAGGAGGAGTACGGCGAGGGCGCCGATGGCGTAGTGGGCGCCGTGCTCCAGGTAGACGTAGTCGTCGAGGGTGCCCTGGCGGACCAGGTAGACCGTCAGCGAACGGACGTACATGGCGCCGACGCCGAGGCCGAGCGCCATCAGGACGATGTCGTTGGTGACGGCGAAGGCGCCGATGACACCGTCGAAGGAGAAGGAGGCGTCGAGGACCTCCAGGTAGAGGAACATGAAGAAGGCGGCCTTGCCCGCGAGCTGGACCACGGAGACCTTCTTGCCGCTGCGCTTGGCCTCTTCCTCGGCCTCGTGCTCGCGCTCCTCCTCTTCCTCCAGCTTGTTCTCGAAGTAGCCGGAGAGACCGCCGACGACGAGGTACGTGATGAGGCCGGCGATGCCGGAGATCAGGACGGTCTGCGCCTTGTCGACGTGCATGCCGCCGTGCTGGTGGGCGTGGGTCGCGAAGGTCATCGCGCTGACGAGCAGGACGACGAGGGCGATGCAGACCGACAGCATGTCGACCTTGCCGAGCTTGGCCAGCGGGCGCTCGATCCAGCGCAGCCACTGGATGTCACGCTCCTCGAAGATGAAGTCGAGGAAGATCATCAGAAGGAACATGCCACCGAAGGCGGCGATCGACGGGTGCGCGTCGGTCACCAGCTCCTGATACCTGTCCGCGTCGTTGAGCGCGAGATCGACGGCCTCGATGGGGCCGATCTTCGCGCTGACGGCGACGATCACGACGGGGAAGACGAGGCGCATGCCGAAGACGGCGATGAGCACGCCGATCGTGAGGAAGATCTTCTGCCAGAAGGCATTCATCTTCTGCAGGATTCCGGCGTTGACCACCGCGTTGTCGAATGACAGGGAGATCTCGAGGACGCAGAGGATCGCGACGATCCCGAACGCCTCCCACCCTCCGTAGAGCACCGCCGCGACCAGACCGAGCGCAGTGATCGCGAACGACCAGCCGAAGGTTTTCAGAACCACTGTCTACCCCATCGTGAAATTACATGGCTTTACGAAACGTTGACCCCGAAGTCTAGAGCGATGCCCCGGAGCCCGGACGCGTACCCCTGTCCCACCGCCCGGAACTTCCATTCGCCGTTGTACCGGTAGAGCTCGCCGAAGATCATCGCGGTCTCCGTGGAGGCGTCCTCCGAGAGGTCGTACCGGGCGAGTTCCTGGCCGTCCGTCTGGTTCACGACGCGGATGAACGCGTTGCTGACCTGGCCGAAGCTCTGACCGCGGTTGTCGGCGTCATGGATCGACACCGGGAAGACGATCTTGTCGCAGTGGGCCGGCACCTTGGTGAGGTCCACGATGAGGGACTCGTCGTCCCCGTCACCCTCGCCGGTGAGGTTGTCACCGGTGTGTTCGACGGAGCCCTCGGGGCTGCGCAGCTGGTTGTAGAAGACGAAGTACTCGTCGCCGAGCACCCGGCCGGCCTGGCACAGCAGAGCGCTGGCGTCGAGGTCGAAGGGGGCTCCGGTGGTGGAGCGCGCGTCCCAGCCGAGCCCCACGAGGACCTGGGTGAGGTTGGGTGCGGCCTTGGAGAGGGAGACATTGCCTCCCTTGGCGAGCGTGACGCCCATGATTCGGTTCCTCCCCGGTGGTGATGAGGCACGTCCGGCGCCGCACGGGATGTGCGGCGCCGGACGGTTCGAACGGTTCGGCTCAGACGTTGACGCCGAAGTCCTGCGCGATGCCGCGCAGGCCCGAGGCGTACCCCTGGCCGACGGCGCGGAACTTCCACTCGGCACCGTGGCGGTACAGCTCGCCGAAGACCATGGCGGTCTCGGTCGAGGCGTCCTCGGAGAGGTCGTACCGGGCGATCTCGGCGCCGCCGGCCTGGTTCACGACGCGGATGAACGCGTTGCGCACCTGACCGAAGGACTGCTGGCGGTTCTCGGCGTCGTAGATCGAGACCGGGAAGACGATCTTGGCCACGTCGGCCGGCACGGTGGCCAGGCTGACCTTGACCTGCTCGTCGTCGCCCTCGCCCTCACCGGTGAGGTTGTCACCGGTGTGCTCGACCGAGCCGTCGGCGCTCTTCAGGTTGTTGAAGAAGACGAAGTCCTGGTCGTTGCGGACCTTGCCCTCCTCGCTCACCAGGATCGCGCTGGCGTCGAGGTCGAAGTCCGTACCGGTGGTGGTGCGGACGTCCCAGCCCAGACCGACGGTCACGGCGGTGAGGCCAGGGGCCTCCTTGGTCAGCGAGACGTTGCCGCCCTTGCTGAGGCTGACTCCCACGAGTCCCTCCATAGGTTTCCAGGGGCAGCGCCCCCAGTCGTGCGTTGGCATCGGATCAACGTCTGGATCCTAGTGACGGGTTCCCGGTCGAAACAGTCGATTCGCCCGGTGAATCCGTGGGTGTCGGCCCCGCGGCGCTCAGAGGGCTTCGAGGGCCTTGAGGTAATCGCCCAGGTCACGGGCGTCCGACAGGGCGTTCACGACGGTCCAGCGCACGACGCCCTCCTTGTCGATGACGAAGGTGCCGCGGACCGCGCAGCCCTTCTCCTCGTCGAAGACGCCATAGGCCCGGGAGGCCTCGCCGTGCTTCCAGAAGTCGGAGAGCAGAGGGAATTCCAGGTCCTCCTGGTCGCCGAAGACGCGGAGGGTGTGGATGGAGTCGTTGGAGACGGCGAGGAGCTGGGTGTCGTCGTTGACGAACGACGGAAGGTTGTCGCGGAGCTCGCGCAGTTCGCCGGTGCAGACGCCGGTGAACGCGAAGGGGTAGAAGAGCAGCACCACGTTCTTCTCGCCGCGGAAGTCGGACAGCCGCACGGTCCGGCCGTGGTTGTCCTTGAGCTCGAATTCCGGGGCCTTGGTGCCGACCTCGATCGCCATCGCCTACGCGTCCCTTTCGACGGGGCCCGGGCCTTGCGCCGTTTCGGTGAACCCGGGTGGACCCCACCCTACGGCCTGCGCACGAAAGCCCCCGCCGGTGGACCGGCGGGGGGTTCTCGCAGCGTGGTGATCAGCGCTTGGGAGCGGCCAGGCGGGTGCCCGTCCAGTCCTTGGCGATGCTGATGCTCTTGGTCTGGGAGAGACCAGCTGTCTGCGCGGCATCCTGGATGTCGGACGGCTCGATGTAGCCGTCACGGCCGGTCTTCGGGGTCAGCAGCCAGATGTTGCCGCCGTCTTCCAGAAGACCGATGGCGTCCACCAGTGCGTCGGTGAGATCGCCGTCCTCGTCCCGGAACCACAGCACGACGACGTCGGCGACATCGTCGTAGTCCTCGTCCACGAGGTCGGTTCCGATGACGGACTCGATGCCTTCACGGAGATCCTGGTCGACGTCATCGTCGTAGCCGATCTCCTGGACCACCTGTCCGGGCTCGAACCCCAGCCTCGCTGCCGGGTTGGTCCGCTCCTCCGCGTGGTCCGCGGTCGCGCTCACGGCTTGCCTCCTGCTCATTCGGAAAATGCTGTGGGCCGCGCGTATGCGCGCGGCGCTGGCCGTAGTCCACACGTGCCGGGGCGGATCGCGCAAGTACCCGGCCGTCGAGACCGCCGAAACGGTGACGTTTGGGGCCGTCTCGCCGCAACTTCCGGCACTGTCGGTCCCTCCTCCGTGATCAGGCACACATGGTTCGTCCCGGTTTGCTGACTTCTGCGGTTTCAGTCTGCCGAACGCCCGGACGAAACGCATGCGCGGGTTGGGCGTAAGGTTGCGATTTGACCGCACCCTGACTTCTGGAGGGCACGGCGGGGGACCCCCCGGGGGTTACCCCTCGGTAAATGTGACGTCCGGCGCCGGCGGGGTACACGATGGACATCCCGACCAGCCCGTGGCCCCGTGGGCACCACCGAACAGCGAAGGAAGAGCGTGGCTCCCGGATCCGATCGCAACCCGATCATCATTGGCGGCCTTCCCAGCCAGGTCCCGGATTTCGACCCGGAAGAGACCCAGGAATGGCTCGACTCCCTCGACGCGGCCGTGGACGAGCGGGGCCGTGAGCGGGCCCGCTACCTCATGCTCCGCCTGATCGAGCGGGCCCGCGAGAAGCGCGTGGCCGTGCCCGAGATGCGCAGCACGGACTACGTCAACACCATCGCCACCAGGGACGAACCCTTCTTCCCCGGCAACGAGGAGATCGAGCGCAAGGTCCTCAACGCCACCCGGTGGAACGCGGCCGTGATGGTCTCGCGCGCCCAGCGCCCCGGCATCGGCGTCGGCGGTCACATCGCGACCTTCGCCTCCTCCGCCTCCCTGTACGACGTCGGCTTCAACCACTTCTTCCGCGGCAAGGACGAGGGCGACGGCGGCGACCAGATCTTCTTCCAGGGCCACGCCTCCCCCGGCATCTACGCCCGCGCGTACCTCCTCGACCGGCTGAACGCGACGCAGCTCGACGCGTTCCGCCAGGAGAAGTCGAAGTTCCCGAACGGTCTTTCGTCGTACCCGCACCCGCGGCTGATGCCGGACTTCTGGGAGTTCCCGACCGTGTCGATGGGCCTCGGCCCGCTCGGCGCGATCTACCAGGCGCGGATGAACCGGTACATGGAGGCGCGCGGCATCGCCGACACCTCCAGGTCGCACGTCTGGGCGTTCCTCGGCGACGGCGAGATGGACGAGGTCGAGTCGCTCGGCCAGCTCTCCATCGCCGCCCGCGAGGGCCTGGACAACCTCACCTTCGTCGTCAACTGCAACCTCCAGCGGCTCGACGGCCCGGTCCGCGGCAACGGCAAGATCATCCAGGAGCTGGAGTCGATCTTCCGGGGCAACGGCTGGAACGTCATCAAGCTGATCTGGGACCGCTCCTGGGACCCGCTGCTGGCACAGGACCGCGACGGCATCCTGGTCAACAAGCTGAACACCACCCCGGACGGCCAGTTCCAGACGTACGCCACCGAGACCGGCGGCTACATCCGGGACCACTTCTTCGGCGACGACCACCGGCTGCGCGCCATGGTCGAGGGCATGTCGGACCAGCAGGTCCTGCACCTGGGCCGCGGCGGTCACGACCACAAGAAGATCTACGCGGCCTACGCGGCGGCGAAGGCCCACGCCGGCCAGCCGACCGTGATCCTCGCGCAGACCGTCAAGGGCTGGACGCTCGGCCCGAACTTCGAGGGCCGCAACGCGACCCACCAGATGAAGAAGCTGACGGTCGACGACCTCAAGCGCTTCCGCGACCGGCTGCACATCCCGGTGACCGACCGGCAGCTGGAGGAGGGCCTGCCGCCGTACTACCACCCGGGCCGGGACTCCGAGGAGATCCAGTACATGCACGACCGCCGCAAGGCGCTGGGCGGGTACGTCCCGACCCGGGTCGTGCGGGCGAAGCCGCTGGTCCTCCCCGACGACAAGACCTACGCGGCGGCCAGGAAGGGCTCCGGGCAGCAGTCGATCGCCACCACGATGGCCTTCGTCCGCATCCTGAAGGACCTCATGCGGGACAAGGAGATCGGCAAGCGCTTCGTGCTGATCGCCCCCGACGAATACCGCACCTTCGGCATGGACGCGTTCTTCCCGAGCGCCAAGATCTACAACCCGCTGGGCCAGCAGTACGAGGCGGTGGACCGCGAACTCCTCCTCGCCTACAAGGAGTCGCCGACCGGCCAGATGCTCCACGACGGCATCTCCGAGGCCGGCTGCACGGCCTCGCTGATCGCCGCCGGTTCGGCGTACGCCACGCACGGCGAGCCGCTGATCCCGGTGTACGTCTTCTACTCGATGTTCGGTTTCCAGCGGACCGGCGACCAGTTCTGGCAGATGGCCGACCAGCTGGCCCGCGGCTTCGTGCTCGGCGCCACCGCCGGCCGGACCACGCTGACCGGTGAGGGCCTCCAGCACGCGGACGGCCACTCGCACCTCCTCGCCTCGACCAACCCGGCCTGCATCGCCTACGACCCGGCGTTCGGCTTCGAGATCGCGCACATCGTCAAGGACGGTCTGCGCCGGATGTACGGTCCCCAGGCCGAGGACGTCTTCTACTACCTGACCGTCTACAACGAGCCGATCCAGCATCCGGCCGAGCCCGAGAACGTGGACGTGGACGGCATCCTCCAGGGCATCCACCGCTTCAAGGCCGCCGAGGCGGGCACGATCCCGGCGCAGATCATGGCCTCGGGCGTCGCCGTGCCGTGGGCGATCGAGGCGCAGCGGATCCTCGCCGAGGAGTGGAACGTCCGGGCCGACGTCTGGTCCGCGACCTCCTGGACCGAGCTGCGCCGCGAGGCCGTGGCCGTCGAGGAGCACAACCTCCTTCACCCGGACGAGGAGCAGCGCGTCCCGTACGTGACGCGCAAGCTCCAGGGCGCGCAGGGCCCGTTCGTCGCGGTCTCGGACTGGATGCGGTCGGTGCCGGACCAGATCTCCCGCTGGGTGCCCGGCCCGTACACCTCGCTGGGCGCGGACGGCTTCGGCTTCGCGGACACGCGCGGTGCGGCCCGCCGGTACTTCCACATCGACGCGCAGTCGATCGTGCTCTCGGTGCTGACCGAGCTCGCCCGCGACGGCAAGGTGGATCGCTCGGCCCTGAAGCAGGCCGTGGACCGCTACCAGCTGCTCGACGTGGCGGCCGCCGACCCCGGCGCCGCGGGCGGCGACGCCTGACGGCCGTGCCGCGGTGGCTCGTTCGGGCTGGTGAGGGCGGTGGGACGCGGTCCCGCCGCCCTTCGCCATTCCTTACGATGCGGCTCATGCCCGTCATGAAACTTCGCTGGGAGGAGCGCACCCAGACACCGCTCCTGGTGCTCGCGGTCGCGTTCGGCATCGCCTACGCAGTGCCGATCGTGGCTCCCGGCGCCGAGCCGTGGGTGCACCGGCTGTGCACCCACGTCGAGTGGGCCGTCTGGGCTGCCTTCGCGCTCGACTATCTCGTCCGTCTCGGGCTCGCCCCGAACCGCTGGCACTTCGTGCGCGGCCATCCGCTGGACCTGCTCGCGGTGATACTGCCGATGGTGCAGCCGCTGCGGCTGCTGCGGGTCGTCTCCACGCTCCTCCTCGTGGGCCGGCGGGCCCGGATGGCCCCGCAGATAACGCTCACCACCTATGTGGCGGGCGCGGTGGTCGGGCTGATGATGTTCGGCTCGCTGGCCGTGCTCCATGTGGAGCGGGACGCCCCGAACGGCAACATCAAGACGCTCGGGGACGCCGTCTGGTGGTCGTTCACCACGATGACCACGGTCGGCTACGGCGACCACGCCCCGACGACGGGTCTCGGGCGGGTCCTCGCGGTGGGCCTGATGCTCTCGGGCATCGCCCTGCTCGGTGTCGTCACGGCCAACATCGCGGCCTGGTTCATCTCGCGCTTCGACCGCGACGACGCGGTGGAGCGCCGGCAGACCGAGCTCCTGGAGGCGCTCACCCTGGAGGTCCGGGAGCTGCGCGCCGAGGTGGCCCGGCTGTCGGCCCCGCCGGGGCCGAGCGAGCCGCGGGACGTCCCCTCGCCTACCGCTCCCAGAGCTTGAACGCTCTGACCTCGTAGGCCGTCTGCGGCACCCAGGTCCCCCGCCCCGGATACGTCTCGAACTCCCCGGTCTCCCCGCACTCGGCCGACTGGTACGTGGTGACGGGCCGCCCCGTGCGGTTGGCGAGGGACTGGGCCGAGGTGCCTTCCGGCAGGGGGACGCAGCTGTCGATGTCGGTCGTGGCCAGCTCGTGCGTCCACGGCCTGCCCTTGAAGTCGGGCTTGGGCCAGAGGCAGAGCCGGCCCGGCCCGCAGGCCCCGAGCGCGGTCCCGGACGGCGCGGCCGCCGTGACCGGAGCGGCCCGGACGGCGTGAGCGGCGTGGGCGGCGCGGGTGGCCTGGGGGGCGTGGGCGGCGTCGGAGGCCTGGGCGGCGTGGGCGGCCATCGCTCCCTGCGTGCCCCGTGCGCCCTGCGACCCTTGCGCTCCTTGCGCTCCTTGCGCTCCCTGGGTGCCCTGCGCGCCCTCTGCCCCATGGGCCGCCAGGAACACGGTCAGAACGGCCGCGAGTGTCAGAGCGGTCTTCGTATACATGCTGATGAACCCCCGTTTCGTCACTCTCTGTAATCACGAGAATGACGCAGGTCCCCCGCCGACGGAAGAGGGGCCGCCCCCGTTCACGCGAACGGGTGACGGCCCCCTACGGGAACCCCGAGGAACGGGCGTCAGATGTGACCGCCCATGCCGCCCGCCTCCGCGTTCTCGCCCCGCTTGGTGAGCGTGGCGACGAGGGCCGCGACGACCGCGACGGCACCGGCGACGGTGAAGGCCAGGCCCATGCCGTCGAGGAAGGTGTCGTGGATGACCCCGGTGATCTGCTGCAGGAGACCGGGGGTCATCCCCGGCGCCTGGGCCAGCTCCGGCGGGGCCATGCCGAACTCGGCGGCCTGCTCCAGCTGCGGGTTGACCGGGGCCGGGATGCCGGCCTCCTTCCAGTTGTCCGCGAAGGAGTCGGCGACCTTGGAGGACATGACGGCACCGAGCACCGCCGTACCGAGCGCGCCGCCGACCTGCATGGCGGCCTGCTGGAGACCGCCGGCGACGCCGGAGAGTTCGAGCGGCGCGTTGCCGACGATGACCTCGGTCGCGCCGACCATGACCGGGGCGAGGCCCAGACCGAGCAGGGCGAACCAGAGCGACATGGCGAGGGTGCCGGTGCCGGCGGTGAGGGTGATCATGCCGAACATCGCGACGGCGGTGCAGACCATGCCGCCGACGAGCGGCACGCGCGGCCCGAACTTGGTGATGAGCGCGCCGGCGAGCGGCGAGGAGACGATCATCATCGCGGTCAGTGGCAGCAGGTGCAGACCGCTGTCGACCGGGCTGAGACCCTTCACGCCCTGGAGGTAGAAGGTCACGAAGAAGAGGCCGCCCATGAAGGCGAAGGCCATCAGGACCATCAGCACCACGCCGGCCGAGAGCGGCACGGAGCGGAACATGGCCAGCGGGATCAGCGGCTCCTTGACCTTGGTCTCCCAGAAGGCGAAGACCGCGAACAGGAACAGCGCGCCGATCAGGCAGCCCCAGGTCTTGCCGCTGGACCAGCCCCAGGACTCGCCGGCCTTGATGAGGCTCCAGACGAGGGAGGCCATGGCGCCGGAGAGCAGCAGGATGCCCAGGACGTCGAAGGAACGCGGCGCGTTCTCCGCGCGGTGGTCCTTCAGGATGACCAGGCCGAGGACGAGCGCGACGACGCCCACCGGCACGTTGATGAAGAAGACGGACTGCCAGCTGACGTGCTCGACGAGCAGGCCGCCGACGATCGGGCCGCCCGCCGTGGACGCGCCGATGACCATGCCCCAGATGCCGATCGCCATGTTCAGCTTCTCGGCGGGGAAGGTGGCGCGCAGCAGGCCGAGCGCGGCCGGCATCAGCAGGGCGCCGAACAGGCCCTGCAGGACGCGGAAGGCGATCACGGCCCCGATGGAGTCGGAGAGGCCGATCGCACCGGAGGCGGCGGCGAAGCCGGCGATGCCGATGAGGAAGGTCTGCCGGTGGCCGAAGCGGTCGCCGAGCTTGCCGGCGGTGATCAGGGCGACGGCGAGCGCGAGCAGGTAGCCGTTGGTGATCCACTGGACCTGGGCGAGGCTGGCGCCGAGGTCGGTCTTGATGGCGGGGTTGGCGATGGCGACGATCGTGCCGTCGAGGGCGACCATCATCACGCCCACGGCCACGCCGAACAGGGTCAGCCAGGGGTGGCCGCGCAGTCCCTTCGCCGGGACCGGAACGGGTTCCCGGACGCCCCCCTGACCCTGCGGGGCCTTTTCCACGGTGGTCTGACTAGTCATGCGAACGAGGCTAATGACAGTCACTGACAATTGACAAAGCGATTCACGCGTCGGTAACTGTCACGTAGCTCACAGGTACGCTGAGCAGGACGAAATGCCTGGAAAGAGGACCTCGACGTGACCGTGCCCGGACTGCGCGAGCGGAAGAAGCAGCGCACGCGCGACGCACTGACCCGGGTGGCGCTGGAGCTCTTCACCACCCAGGGGTACGAGCGGACCACCGTCGACGAGATCGTCGACGCCGTGGAGGTCTCCCAGCGCACCTTCTTCCGGTACTTCTCCTCCAAGGAGGAGGTCGCCTTCGCCGTCCAGCAGATGGTGGAGGAGCGCTTCGTGGACGCCCTCGGACAGCGGCCCCCGCACGAGGCCCCCCTCGACGCGATGCGCAACGCCGTCCTGTGCGCCTGGGACACCATCGGCGAGGCGATCGCCGAGGTCGTCCCCGTCGAGCTGCACCTGCGCACGTACCGGATGATCGAGTCGACGCCCGCGCTGCTCGCCGTCCATCTGCGCCGCTCGACCGAGATGGAGGAGACCATCGCCGGGATCATCGCCGCGCGCGAGGGCCTCGACGTCGACGAGGACCCCCGCCCCCGGATCGCGGTGGCGGCGTTCAGCGGGGTGATGCGGGTCACCGGCCAGATGTGGGGCCGGGGCACGGACCAGAGCCTGGAAGCCATCCGCGCGCTCACCGAGGAGTACCTGGACCACCTCGGACCGGCGCTCGCCCCGCACTGGCGGAACCCGGCCGGAGAGCGCACCGCGCCGTAGGCCGTGGCACCTCGCGAGGGCCCGTCCGGAAGGGGTCCGGGCACCCGCCCGGTGAACCTCGTCATCTCGGCCCCGTAGGGTGGCCGCCCGTGACCTCCGCCGATGCCTCGCCCGCCCTCGTCGCCACGCGCGCGCTCCTCGCGCTGGCCGTCGTGTTCGTGCTCCTCGCGACGACCGGGTGGACCACGATCCGGCACCGGCCCGTGCCGTGGCCGTCCCGCGAAGCCGCGCTCGCCGCCTGGGCGCGCGACCGGGTCGACCACCGGCCGCTGCCCGACCCGGCCGCCCCGGCCCGTACCGTCGCCGCCTTCTTCGCCCGGCTCGGCCCGGCGGGCAGCGCCCGGCTCGCCGCCCGGCACCCGCTCGTCGTCGGCAACCTCAACGGCGTCCCGGTCTCCCTGCGCTACCACGCCAACCGGATCACCCTCGCGCGCGCGTACGCCGCCGAGCGGAGCCGGGTCGACGACACCAGGCTCTCCCCCGAGGGCCGCCACGAGGCCCGCCGCCGGGTCGACCGCTTCGCCTCGCTGATGCGTCCGGGCCGCCAGGTCCTCGCCTTCGACCCGACCGGTACGGGGCGGGCCGCCGAGGTCCTCGGAGACCTGGAGCGCGCCCGGCACGTCTCGGTGATCGTGCCCGGCGTCGACACCAACCTGCTCACCTTCCAGAAGACCCACGGCCGGTACGGCGCCCCCGCCGGCATGGCCGAGGCCCTCTACGCGGCCGAGCGGAGTGCCTCCCCACGCGCCCGCGTGGCAGTGATCGCCTGGGCCGACTACACCGCGCCCGTCGGGATCGGCGTCGACGCGGTGATCGGCCGGCTGGCCGAGGACGGCGCCGTACGCCTGGTGGGTCTCACCGAGTCACTGCCCGGGGACGCGCGCGTGGCGCTCTTCTGCCACAGCTACGGCTCCGTGCTCTGCGGGGTCGCCGCGCCCCGGCTGCCCGCCCGGGTGACCGACGTGGCCGTGGCCGGAAGCCCGGGGATGCGGGTCGAGCGGGCGGCCGAACTCGGCGGCCACGCGCGCGTGTGGGCCATGCGGGACGCCGACGACTGGATCGCGGACGTGCCGCACCTGGAGGTGGGCGGGGTCGGGCACGGCGCGGACCCGGTCGCGCCGGAGTTCGGCGCCCGGCTGCTCTCCGCGCGCGGGGCGCTCGGCCACAGCGGCTATTTCGAGCCGGGGACGGAGAGCCTCGGCAACTTCGCCGCGATAGGCGTCGGGGCCTACCCGAGTCTCGTCTGCGCACGTGCCGACAGCGCTTGCCACGACGGAATATCCGGCACGGAAGGGCTCTGACGCGCGTAGATCACGCAATTTCGGGACCTTTCGCAGGGGCGACGCAAGGGCACACGCCGCTTACGATGAGGCGTATGGGTGATGTGCTGGCCGGAATTCATGCCACCTGGGAGCTCGAGAGCGACGCCCTCGTCATCCGCTTCGATCGGGGGATCCGCACGCCGAAGCTCTTCCACGCGCTGCGCGAGAGACGAGTACCGCACGAGGCGTTGGCGTCGGTGACGCTCACGCCCGGCAAGCGGGGCACCGTCGTGCTGCACGCCGTGCCGAGACCGGGCGCCGATCCGCTGATGGAGGCGGCCGCGGGGCAGCTCAAGGAGGGCAGCGATCCGTACCGCCTGGTGCTCCCGGCGGAACGCGAACCGCTCGCCGAGCGCTACCGGGACGAGCTGCGGGCGCTCCTCTCGTCGCAGCCGGGGGCCGCGGGGGCCGCCGGGTACGACGGGATCGACGGACTCGACGGGATCGACGGACTCGACGCGTACGACGGGCTCGTTCCCGACGGGGCCCTCGGGGGCGTCCCGCCCGCCGACCGGTTCCTGGTGGAGCCGCCGTCGGGGCCGCAGTCCTTCAAGGCGTACGACGGGAAGGCCAGCTTCGACGGGACCTCCGAGGTCGCGTTCCGCTGGTCCTGGACGGGGGCGTCCTCGGAGAAGTGGAAGGCCGGCGACCAGGTCTTCCCGGTACGGGACCTCTGCGGGGTCGAATGGCGCTCGCCGGACGGCGTCGACGGCTACCTGCGGCTCGTGCCGCGGGACGGCGTGCCCCGGGCCGGCCTGCCCGACCAGGACCCGGCGTGCGTCGTCTTCGGCCGCTACGGGCCCGTGTACGAGTCCCTGACCTTCGCGGCCGCGGTCCTCGCCGCGATCCGGGGCAAGGACCGCGCGCCCGTGCCCGTGCCCGTCGCGGCGTCTGCCGGGGAACGGCGGGATCCCGGGGCGGTGGCTGAAAGGATTCGGCATCTGGGCGAGCTGCATCAGGCGGGGCTGGTGACGGATGCGGAGTTCTCGGCGAAGAAGGCGGAGCTCCTGGCGGAGCTGTGAGGGTGGGCGGGCCCTGAGCCCGGGCGGCCCTGAGCCTGGGCCCGTACCCTCCGTGTGCCGTCACCGCTGGTGCGGGTTCGGGCGCGGGGGCCTCTGGCGCCGGTACGGGCGCCGTTCCGTTGTGCCCACCCGTTCCGCCCCGGCGGAACGCATGCCCACAACGGCGTCATACCCCAGTAGCAGGTCACAGCCCGGTCCCCGGTATGACGCCTGGCTTCAGGGGGGCCTCCTACGCTGGGTGGGTCATGGTTACCGCATCGCGGCCCGAGCCGCCCGCCGCCTCCCTGCCCGCTGCCCGTCGTCTCTGGGGCCGGTCCCGCGAGATGTTCCAGGGGCTGGGGGCCGCGCTCACCACCCCGACCACGCCGGGGGCCCCGCTCCTCGCCGACGCCTCGGGCCGGTGGGTGCGGCTGCTGCCGTACGCCGTCGCCCTCGCGTTCACCGCCTCGCTCCTGCCCTCCACGGTCCTGCTCCTCATCAACGACTACGGCGTCAACGGCGCCCTCGCCGGCGCCCTCGGCACGGCCCAGGCCGCGCCACTGCTGCTCGCCGTCACCCGCCCCCTCCAGGCCTGGTGGATCGTCTTCGCCGCCGACGTGCTCGGCGCGCTCGTGCTGCTCGGCTCGGACGGGCCCCGCGCGGAGATGTGGCCGTGGACCCCGCCGGTCGTCATCGGCTACTGCGCGCTGATGGTCGCGCTCGGACTGCGCGAGTCACGCCGGGCACTGTTCGGGGTGTGGCTGGCCACCGGCGTGGCCGGTTTCGTCCTGGAGGCCTTCCGGCCCGCCGGGCTCACCAGCCTCCACCTCCTGCTGCTCGTCCTGAGCGGTGTGCTGCTGCTCCTCACCTCGGCGCTGCGCGCCCGGGGCGACGCGCAGCGGCGGCTCGCCGAGCAGGAGACCATCAACGAGGCCGAACGGGCCCGCCGCACCCTCCTGGAGGAGCGGGCCAGGATCGCGCGGGAGCTGCACGACGTCGTCGCCCACCACATGTCCGTGATCACCGTGCAGGCGGACTCGGCGCCGTACCGCATCCCCGAGCTCCCGGAGGCGGCCCGGGAGGAGTTCACGTCGATCGCGGCGAGCGCCCGTGAGTCGCTGGCCGAGATGCGCCGGCTGCTCTCCGTGCTGCGCAGTGACGGCAGCGAGGGCGAGCGGGCCCCGCAGCCGGGCCTCGACCGGGTCCAGCAGCTCGTCGAGGCGACCGTACGGGCGGGGGTGCCGGCCGAGCTGCGGCTGGCCGCCGATCTCGGGGAGGTGCCGCAGGCGGTGGACCTGTCCGCGTACCGGATCGTGCAGGAGGCCCTGGCCAACGTCGTGCGGCACGCGCCGGGGGCGTCGACGCGGGTGTCGGTCCGGGCCGACGAGGGGTGGCTGACGGTCCTCGTCGTCAACGGGCCGTCCCTGGAGGAGGGTTCCGCCGTCGAGCGGGGTGTCCCCGGCACCGGGCACGGGCTCGTCGGCATGCGGGAACGCGTACGGTTGACCGGCGGCTCGCTGGACACCGGGCCGCTGCCGGACGGCGGCTTCCGGGTCGCGGCCCGGCTTCCCCTGCGTACGAAGGACACCGAGTGACCATCCGCGTGATCATCGTCGACGACCAGGCCATGGTGCGGGCCGGTTTCGCCGCGCTGCTCGCCGCGCAGCCCGACATCGACGTGGTCGGCGAGGCGCCGGACGGTCGGCAGGGCGTGGAGGTGGCGCGCTCGGCGCACCCGGACGTGGTCCTGATGGACGTGCGGATGCCGGAGCTGGACGGGCTCGCGGCCGCCCGGGAGATCCTGCACCCGCCGGCCGGGGTCACGCACCGGCCGAAGGTGCTGATGCTGACCACCTTCGACGTCGACGACTACGTGTACGAGGCGCTGCGCGCGGGGGCGTCCGGCTTCCTCCTCAAGGACGCGCCGCCGGCCGATCTCATCGCCGCGGTACGCGTGGTGGCGGCGGGCGAGGCGCTGCTCGCGCCGTCCGTGACCCGCCGGCTCATCGCCGACTTCGCGGCCTCGCGTCCGGCGCCCCGCCGGGACACCACGGCGCTGCGTCTGAACGGGCTCACCCCGCGCGAGACGGAGGTCCTGGAGCTGATCGCCCGGGGCCTGTCCAACCAGGAGATCGCCGACACCCTGGTACTGGCCGAGCAGACGGTGAAGACCCACATCGGCCGGGTCCTCGCCAAGCTGGACCTGCGCGACCGGGCGCAGGCGGTGGTCTTCGCGTACGAGTCGGGCCTGGTCACGCCCGGGGAGTCGCGCTAGCACCCGGGGGAAAACCCCACCCCTCTCCTCCGGTTGGCTGCTCCTCCACCCCCTACCCCGGTATCAAGGGTGAGTTGGCTCCCGGGTGTGACGTGCCGTCACCCGTCGTCTTCCTACCTTCCTCTCGCCGACGACGAGAGCGAGGGAGGGCGGGCCGATGCGCCGCATTTCGAGGACCCTGATCACCGCAGCGGTGGTGGCCGGTGTGATCGCCGGGACCGCCGGCTGGGCGTCCGGGAACAGCCAGGAGGCCGTGACCGGGGCCCCGGCCGGGACGGCGGCGTGGCGGGCCGCGGGGCTGCCGGACCCGGAGCGGATGGACCCGGCCGAGGTCGCGCGCTTCTTCGCCGGGCTGAGTCCCGTACGGCAGCGGGAGCTGGCCCGCAGGCACCCGACGGTCGTCGGGAACCTCGACGGGGCGCCCCTGGAGCTGCGGTACGAGGCCAACGCCCGCTCCACGCACGGGGAGTTCGACGGGGCGCGGGTCCTCGCCCACGATCCGCGCGGCCGGGGGCAGGTGGCCCTGGTCTACGGGGACCTGGCGCGGGCCGAGCACGTGGCCGTGATCGTTCCGGGCTCCGACGTCGACGCGGACCGTGTGCGGCCGCTCGCGGACATGGCGACCGAGCTGCGCCGGGCGACCGGCGGCCGTACCGCGGTCGTGGCCTGGGCCGGGTACACGACGCCCGTGGGCGTCGGTCTGGACGCGGCCACCGGCCGCCTCGCCGAGGCCGGGGCGGACCGTCTCACCCGGTTCACGGACGGGCTCGCGGCGGTCGGCGCGGCCGAGCCGTCCGTGTTCTGCCACAGCTACGGCTCGGTGGTCTGCGGTCTCGCCGCGCACCGGCTGAAGGCCAAGGACCTGGTGGTCTTCGGCTCCCCCGGGATGCGCGCCGAGAACGTCTCCGAGCTCGGGACCTCCGCCCGGGTCTGGGCGGCGAAGGATCCCACCGACTGGATCGACCGGGTCCCGAACGTGGAGTTCGCGGGCCTCGGGCACGGGGCCGATCCCACCGACCCGGCCTTCGGGGCGCGCCGGATCCCGGCCGGGGACGCCGCCGGGCACGGCGGCTACTTCGCGCCCGGCACCGCCTCCCTCCGCGCGTTCGCCGCGATCGCCGAGGGGGACGTCCGATGAAGACGCTCGTCGCGAAGATCGAGTCCTCCACCCCCGCCCACCGCGACCGGGCGATCGACGGGCTCCGCGCCCTCGCGCTGCTCGCCGTGCCGACCGGGCACTGGCTGCTCGGCGGCTTCACGCTCTCCTCCGACGGCGCGATCCACAACGCGAGCCCGCTGGGCACCTTCGCGGGTCTCGCGCCCGTCAGCTGGGTCCTGCAGATGCTGGGGATCTTCTTCCTGGTCGGCGGCTACGCGTCGGTCCTGTCGTACCGGCGGCGCAAGGGCTCCACGCGCGCGTGGCTGGGCGGCCGGCTCGCCCGGCTCGGGCGCCCGGTGCTCGGGGTCACCGCCGTGTGGGCGGCGCTGCTGCCGGTGCTGCACTTCGGTCTCGGGGTGCCCGTGGACACGCTGCGGACGGCGTCGACGCTGGTGATCCAGCCGCTCTGGTTCGTCGGGGTGTACACGGTGGTCACCGCGCTGACCCCGCTGTGCGTGCGGGCGGCCCGCCGCCTCGGGGTCTGGGCCGCGGCACCGCTGCTCGGCTCGGTCGCCGTCGTCGACTTCCTGCGGTACGGGCCGTACGCCGATGCCGTGCCGTCCTGGCTGAGCCTCCTGAACATCCTGCCCGGCTGGCTCTTCGCCTATCAGCTCGGCGTCTCGTGGGGCGAGGGCCGGGTCACCCGGCGCCACGCGTGGGCGCTGCTGCTGGGCGGCGCCGCGCTCTTCGCCGCCCTGCTCCTCGCCTTCGGCTACCCGGCGTCGATGGTCGGCGTCCCCGGCGAGGCCCGCACCAACTCGCACCCGCCGTCGCTGCTCGTCCTCGCCCTCGCCGCCGCGCAGAGCGGCGCGGCGATCCTGCTGCGGGACCGGCTCGGCCGGTTCCTGAAGCGGCCCGCGCTGTGGGCGCCGGTCGTCGTCGTCAACCTGTCCGCGATGACGATCCTGTGCTGGCACCAGACGGCGATGCTCACCGCCGCGATCCCCGCCTCGTACGCCGGGGAGGTCGCGGGCCTGGTCGGCGCGCCGGACTCGGTCGGCTGGATCCTGGCCCGCCTGGCCTGGATGC
This sequence comes from Streptomyces tanashiensis, assembly GCF_014648895.1. Taxonomy (GTDB): domain Bacteria; phylum Actinomycetota; class Actinomycetes; order Streptomycetales; family Streptomycetaceae; genus Streptomyces; species Streptomyces tanashiensis. Next base: position 432,254 of record NZ_BMRZ01000003.1, on the reverse strand, counting down.
CGGTCTTCGCGGGCCTCCTGGTCCTGATCGGCCGGTACGCGCGCGTCTTCGAGTCCCCGTGGGCGAAGACCGGTCCGGCCCGCCGCACCCTGGCGGGTCTCCTCGCGGCGGGCTTCGCGGTCTTCGCCCTGGGGCTCGCGTGAGCGGGTCTCGCCTGAGCGGGTCTCGCCTGAGCGCGTCTCGCCTGAGCGGGTCTCGCGTCGACCGGCGGTGGGGCTCAGACCTCCCGGGCCGCCGAGGTGTGGCTCATGTCCGGGTAGCGGTCGCCCGCCACCAGGCCGGCGATCGGCTCCAGTGCGGCGAGTTCGGCGGCGGTGAGGGTGATCCGGGTGGCGGCCGCGTTCTCCAGGAGGCGGGAGCGCTTGCGGGTGCCGGGGATGGGGACGACCGTGAGGCCGTGCACGGCGGCGCGCTGCTGCACCCAGGCGAGGGCTATCTGGGCCGGGGTCGCGCCGTGGGTGGCGGCGATCTTGCGGACCGGGTCGAGGAGGGCGGCGTTCCGCTCGGCGTTCTCGCCGGTGAAGCGGGGCTGGTACTGGCGGAAGTCGCCGCCCGACAGGTCCTTGGCGGCGTCCGCGAACGAGCCGGTCAGGAAGCCCCGGCCGAGCGGCGAGTACGGCACGAAGGTCACCCCGAGCTCGGCGGCGGCGCCGACGGCGCTGCGTTCCACGTCCCGGGAGAAGAGCGACCACTCCGACTGGAGGGCGGTGATCGGGTGCACCGCGTGGGCCTCGCGCAGCTCGGGCCCGGTGACCTCGCTCAGGCCCAGGAAGCGGACCTTGCCCTCCTGGACGAGCTCGGCCATGGCGCCGACGGACTCGGCGAAGGGGACCTCCGGGTCGCGGCGGTGCATGTAGTAGAGGTCGATGGTCTCGACGCCGAGGCGGCGCAGGCTGTCCTCGGCGGCCTTCTTGATGTACGCCGGGTCGTTGCGGACGGCCCGGTAGGTCGGGTCGTCGGCGCGGCGTTCTATGGCGAACTTGGTGGCGAGGGTGACCTCGTCGCGGTGGGCGGCGAGGAACGGGGCGAGGAACTCCTCGTTGGCGCCGCTGCCGTAGATGTCGGCCGTGTCGATGAGGGTGACGCCGGCCTCCAGGGCGGCGTCGAGGGTGTCGCGGGCGGCGGCCTCGTCGGTGTCGCCGTAGAACTCGCTGATGCCCATGGCGCCGAAGCCCTGGACGCCGACCTCCGGTCCGTCCTGGCCGCCGAGACGTACGGTGTCGATCCTGCTCACGCTGGTCATGAAGGTGTTCCTCCGCATGCGGTCCCGTAATGACTGATCTTGATGTCGAGCACGGCGAGCGTGTCCTGGAGCTCGGTGATCCGGGTGAGGACGTCCCGCCGGGTGGCCTCCAGGAGCTCCCGCCGCGCGTCCCGGGTGTGGTCGCCCTCCCGCACCAGCTCGGCGTACCTGACCATGTCGGCGACCGGCATCCCCGTCAGCCGCAGCTTGCCGACGAAGGCCAGCCAGCCCAGGTCCCGCTCGGAGAAGCGGCGCTGCCCGGTGTGCGAACGGTCGACGTGCGGCATGAGGCCGATCCGCTCGTACCAGCGCAGGGTGTGCGCGGTGAGCCCCGTCAGGGCGGCCACCTCGCTGATCGTGTAGCGGTCCTTCCCGGCGGGTGGGGTCGTGCTCTCGACGCTCTCGATCACGCTCATGACCCCACGCTAAAACGTTGGAGTGCACTCGAAGCAAGTAGGCTCGGCCCCATGCAGAGCAGCGTGCCGAGCCTGGCGTCGATCGAGAACTGGCCCGTCCCCACCGCGGCCGCCGCCGTGGTCCGCGCGGACGGCACCCTGGCCGGGTCCCACGGCCCCACCGGGCGGCGTTTCGCGCTCGCCTCGGTCACCAAGCCGCTCGCGGCGTACGCCGTCCTCGTCGCGTACGAGGAGGGGGCGATCGACCTCGACGAGCCCGCCGGGCCCGAGGGCGCGACCGTCCGCCATCTCCTCGCCCACACCTCGGGGCTGGCCTTCGACGAGAACCGGGTCATGGCCGCGCCGGGCACCCGCCGGATCTACTCCAACACCGGCTTCGAGGCCCTCGGCGACCACGTCGCGAAGGCCACCGACATCCCCTTCGCCGAGTACCTGCACCAGGCGGTCCTGGAGCCCCTCGGCATGACCTCGACGACGCTGGAGGGCTCGCCCGCCAAGGACGGCGTGTCGACCGTGGACGACCTCGTGCGGTTCGCCGCCGAGGTGCAGGCGCCGCGGCTGCTCGACGCGCGGACCGTCCTGGACGCGATGACCGTCACGTACCCCGGTCTGACCGGGATCCTGCCCGGCTACGGGCACCAGAGGCCGAACGACTGGGGGCTCGGCTTCGAGATCCGCGACGGCAAGTCCCCGCACTGGACCGGCGCGAGCTCCTCGCCGCGCACCTTCGGGCACTTCGGGCAGGCCGGCACGTTCCTGTGGATCGACCCGGACGCCGGGTGGGCGGGCGGGAACAGCACAGGGGCCGCGTGCGTGGCCCTCACCGACCGGCCCTTCGGGCCGTGGGCGGTCGAGGCCTGGCCGCCGTTCACGGACGCGGTGCTCGCGGACCTGCGCGCGCGCTGACGCCGGGGCGCGTTCCTGCGCCGGGGGCGGCCTCGGAGGGCGGGGCTCAGCTCTCGCAGCGGGTCGCCGGGAGCGTCCCGTCGACGCTCGTGAGGGTCACTTCCACCATGCCCCCGCCGTCCTCCGCGTACGCGGTCGTGCACACCAGCTGCTGGACGGCCGCGTCCGACAGCTCCATGACGGGGTACGGCGACCGGAGCCGGACGATCCGGCGGCCCTGCGGGGTCGGGCCGGCCTCCTCGACGGCCTCGGCGATCGGCGGCTTCTTCCAGCCCGGAAGGCCCGTGGTCAGGCCGGCCGCCTTGTCGGCGCCGGCCGGTCCCGCGACGAGTGCGGCGAGCACCTTGTCCGTGACGACCCGGGTGCCGCGCTCCTGGTTCACCTGCCCGGAGCCCAGCCCCTGGGACTCACGGTGCTTCGGGTCCGTCCCGGTCTCGTCCCAGGGGGACGTCGTGTCGGGGACCGGCTGCCCGATGTCGCGCACCACCGGGACCGGCCTGCCGTCGGGCCCGAGGAAGTAGAGCACCATGCGGAACTCGGGGGCCGGGTAGACGGCGACGGTCGCGGCGCCGCCCGCCTCGACGACATCGCTCTTCTGTATGCCGCAGGCGGCGAGCGAGACCATGCCGAGCAGAGCCGCGGCGACCGTACGGCGCCTCGCGGCGGCGCCCTTCCGGTGCCTGACCGCGGCGACCGTAAGGCGCCTGACCGCAGCGGCCTTCCGGCGCCTCACAGCGGCATCCGTACGGTGAAGACCGCCCCGCCCGACGGGTGGTTGGCGGCGCGGACGGTGCCGCCGTGCAGCCGGACGTTCTCCAGGGTGATCGCCAGGCCGAGGCCGCTGCCCGCCGAACGGGTCCTGGCCTGGTCCGCCTTGTAGAAGCGGTCGAAGACGTGCGGCAGGACGTCCGGGTGGATGCCCGGTCCCCGGTCCGCGACCTCCGTCACCAGCTCGTCCCCCTCCGCGTACAGCCTGACCGTCACCGGCGCCGCCCCGTGCCGCAGCGCGTTGCCGACGAGGTTGGCCACGACCACGTCGAAACGGCGCGGGTCGAGCCGGGCCCTGATCCCCTCCTCAAGGTACGGCACGACCTGCGCCGGATCGGTCCAGTGCCGGTGCTGAAGGGTCTTGCGGACGCAGTCGGCGGCGTCGACCTCGTCGGGGTGGAGCTCGGCGGCGCGCGCGTCGAAGCGGGAGATCTCCATCAGGTCCTCGACGAGCACGGCGAGCTTCCCGGTCTCGGCGCTGATCAGCCGGACGGCGCGGGCGGTGTCGCTGTCGAGGCTCCCGGCGTCCTCGTCGAGGACCTCGGTGACCGCGAGCATGCCGGCGAGCGGGGTGCGCAGCTCGTGCGAGACGTCGGAGGCGAAGCGGCGGGCACGGGCCTCGGCGTCGCGGAGCTCCGCGACGGAACGTTCCAGCTCGGCGGCGGACTCGTTGAACGTGCGGGCGAGGTCGGCGAGTTCGTCGCTGCCCTTCGCGTGGATGCGGGTGTCGAGGCGGCCCCGGCCCATGCTGTGCGCGGCGCGCCGCAGTTCCCGTACGGGGCGGAGCACGCCGCGCGAGGCGATGAGCGCGGGGATCAGGGCCACGGCGAGGGCCGGGAGGGCGCCGTCGCGGGCGGCGCTGACCATGGCCTCGATGTTCGCGTCCTCCTCGTCGAGCTCCATGACGGCGTAGAAGACGAGGCCGGTGGGCTGCGCCGTCCCCTTGGTCGCGTGCGTCCGGAAGACGGCGGGGACCGCCATGGTCAGGTACGGCTTGCCGTTCTTCACGACCCGCTGGAAGCTGCCGTGCGGGGTGGCCGGCCGGGCCTGGGCGCGGGCCCGCAGCTCGGGGGTGATGACGGAGGAGGTGGGGCGGTCGGTCGAGGAGACACGGACGGTGCCGTACTCGGCGTAGACGCGCCAGGGGCGGGGTTTGCCCTGGCGGGCGATGACGAGGAGCGAATCCCGCAGTTGGCGCGTGTCGACGGGCAGGCTGATGACGAGCGGGTCCACCTGGTCGCGGAAGGCGGAGACGGCGGTGTCCTGGGTCTGCTCCAGGATCGCGTTGCGAGCGGCGCGGTAGGTGAGGGCGGCGGTGGTGCCGCAGCCGACGGCCGCGACGAGGAGGAAGGCGAGGACGAGACGGGTGCGCAGGCCGAAGGGGTGCAGGCGGGGGCCGCGGGCGCGGCGGCGTCTTCGCGGTGCCGGCCCGGACGCGTCCGCGCCGGCCGGTTCCGTGCCCGGCTCCGTGCCCGGCTCCGGGCTCACGCAGGCCTTCACAGCGGACCGAAGCGGTAGCCGAAGCCCCGCAGGGTCTGGATGTACCGGGGTTCGCCCGGGGTGTCCTCGATCTTGTTCCGCAGCCGGCGGACACAGGCGTCCACCAGCCGGGCGTCCCCGTGGTAGCTGTGCTCCCAGACGTGTTCGAGCAGCTGCTGCCGGCTGAAGACCTGCTCGGGGGCGGCCGTGAGGTGCAGCAGCAGCTTCAGCTCGGAGGGGGCGAGGGCGACCCGCTCGCCCGACTTCGCGACCGTCAGTCCGGCCCGGTCGATGGCGAGCTCCCCGTGGAACTCGACGGCGGACCGGCCGGAGCCGGGCTCCTCGATGCGCCGCAGCACCGCCCGTATCCGGGCCTCGATGACCTCCGTACGGGCGGGCTTGACGATGTAGTCGTCGGCCCCGGCCTCCAGGCCGACGACGACGTCGAAGTCGTCACCCCGTGCGGTGAGCATGATGATCGGCAGCTGGCTGCTCTCCCGGACCCGGCGGCAGACCTGGACGCCGTTCATGCCGGGCAGCATCAGGTCCAGGAGCAGCAGGTCGGGCCGGAACTCCCCGAGCGCCGCGAGCCCCGCCTCGCCGGTGGGGGCGGTGCGCACCTCGTGCCCGCGGCGGCGGAGGCCCAGCTCGACGCCCTCGCGGACGGAGGGGTCGTCTTCTATCAGGAGCACGCGGGGCATGTGTGGAGTATCCCAAGGTCGACGGGCCTCCCTGGCGGGGGCCCGGATGGTGGTGCCGTCGTGGGCCGTCGTTCCGGCGGAGCCGGGTCAGCTGCGGCGGGTGGCGGTGCGCAGACGGGACGCGCCGGAGGCGAGGAGGGTCTGGAGTTCCGCGAGGCGGAGGGGGCGGGACAGGAGCGCGAAGGCGGCCAGGACCGTCGCGGCTCCCGCGAGCCCCGCCACCACGGGCCCCGCCACCGCCGTGCCGTCCGCGACGAACAGCCCGAACCCGGCGGCCGGCACCGCCGCGACGAGCAGCCGGGTCAGCGCGGGGGCGGCCCCGCCGGACGCGCCGCCGAGCCGTCGGCGCAGGGCGTACGCCGTGACCGCCCAGCCCGCCCACAGCGCCAGCGAGTACGCCGCCGCCATGCCCGTGACGGCCCAGCGGGTCGGGAGGACGTGGAAGGCGGCCAGGGAGAGCCCGGCGTTCAGGGCGGCGATGACCAGGTTCAGGAAGAACGGGGTGCGGGTGTCGCGCAGGGCGTAGAAGGCGCGGGTGCACACGTACTGGCCGGAGAGGGCGACCAGGCCGGGCGCGAAGGCCATCAGGGTCCAGGACATGGCGCGGATGTCGTCGCCGGTGGTCGCCCCGTACCGGAAGACGACCGTCATGAGGGGGACGGCGAGCGCGAGGAGCGCGCACGCGGCGGGGACGACGGCCGCGGCGCTGGTCCGCAGGGCGTAGGAGACGTCCCGCCGGACCCCCGCGAGGTCGCCGTCGGCGGCGGCGCCGCTCATCCGGGGCAGCAGCGCGGTGACGAGGGAGACGGTGATGATGCCGTGCGGGACGGTCCACAGGAGGTAGGCGTTGTTGTACGCGGCGAGGCCCCCGCCGCTGACCGACGTGCCCGCCGAGGTGGCCAGCCACGTCGTCACCCAGTACGCGCCCTGGTTCGTGAGCACGAGGAGGACCAGCCAGCCGGCCGAGCGCAGCGGGGCGGCGAGGCCGCTGCCGCGCCAGTCGAAGCGGGGCCGCCAGCGGAAGCCGGCGGCGCGCAGCGAGGGCAGCAGGGCGAGGGCCTGGACGGCGATCCCGGCGGTGGTGCCCCAGCCGAGGAGGGCGGTCTCCCCCGGGGTGAGCTCCCCGCCGTCGCCGACGACGAGGAAGAGGCCGAAGACGGCGACGGCGACCACGTTGTTGAGGACGGGGGTCCACATCATGGCGCCGAACCGGCCCCGGGCGTTGAGGACCTGCCCGAGCAGGGTGAAGAGCCCGAGGAAGAAGATCTGCGGCAGGCACGCGCGCGCGAAGGCGATGGTCATGTCCCGCTGTCCGCCCACGTAGTCGGTGTACGTGTCGACGATCAGCGGCGCGGCGAGGACCGCGACGGCGGTGAGCGCGGTCAGGGCGAGCGCGCACAGGGTGAGGAGCCGGTCGGTGTAGGCGACGCCGCCGTCCTCGTGCTCCTTGGCCGCCTTGACCAGTTCGGGGACGAAGACGGCGTTGAGGGCGCCGCCGAGCAGGAGCATGTAGACGATGGTCGGGACGGAGTTGCCGACCGCGTACCCGTCGGCGACGAGGCCCGCGCCGAGAGCGGCGGCGACGACCGACGCCCGTACGAAGCCGGTGGCGCGGGAGACGAGCGAGCCCGCGGCCATGAGGGCGCCGCTGCGCAGTGCGGAGGTCTTCCGCCGCTGCGGCGCCGCGGTGAGCGTGGCCGTCATCGGCGGGCCAGATAGGCCTGGAAGGCGCGGTAGAGCGCCCCGTTGGTCGTGCCCTGCATCGGAATCTCCCACTCCCCCAGCGTCTCGACGACCTGTCCGCCCGTACCGAGCTTCCAGCGAAGCAGCCCGTGGGCGCGGTCGTCCGGATCGAGGGTGGAGGGTACCCCGCGCAGGTCGTAGACGGCGGCGCCGAGGGCGTGGGCGTCGAGCAGCATGCGCCACTGCAGGGCGTTGGAGGGCCGGACCTCGCGGCGGTGGTCGGCGGACGCACCGGTCTGGTACCAGACGCGGCCGCCCACGGTGAGCATGGTGTGCGCGGCGAGTATCTCGCCCTCGTGGCGGGCGAGGTAGAGCCTCATGCGGCCCGGCTGCTCGGCGTTGAGGACGGCGTACTGGCGCTCGTAGTAGGCGAGCGAGCGGCCGAGGCGGAAGCCGTCGCGTTCCTCGGTGATGCGCAGGAGCCGGTAGAACTCGGGCAGGTCGGCGGCCGAGCCGACGACGACCTCGACGCCGGACTTCCGTGCCTTGCGGACGTTGCGCCGCCACTCCTGGTTGAGGCCGGTCCACAGGTCGTCGGTGCTGCGACCGGTGAGCGGGACCTGGAAGACGTGCCGGGGCTGCGCGTCGGCCCCGTCCTCGGAGTCGCCGCCGCACTTGCGCCAGCCGCGGGCCCGCAGCCGTTCGGCGACGGCGGTCCCCAGCGGGTCGACCTCGTCGGCGAGGACGTCGGAGAGCCGGCGGCCGGGGCCGGTGCCGGCCTTGACGGTGGCGGCGTTCCAGCGGCGGTAGGCGGGCCCGGGTCCCATGCGGACGGCGAAGGCGCCCAGGGAGCGCAGATGGCCGAGGAGCGGGCCGAGCCAGCCGTCGAGGTCGGGGTCCGCCCAGTCGGCGACGGGCCCCTCGGGCAGGTAGGCGAAGTACTTCCGGGTGCCGGGGAAGGGCCGGAGGAGGACGAGCGCGACGCCCGAGAGCTCCGCCCCTTCCCGCCCCCACCCGACGAGTTGGTGGCTCCACCCGTCCTTCACCTGTGCCCAGGAGGGGAGTTGGAGGAAGCTGGGCCCTTCCGCGCCGGAGCGGGAGTCGAGGAAGGCGCGGTACGCCTCGGGGGTCACGGGCCCGAGCCTGACCGGTCCTGCGGGGGCGCGGCGGTCGGTGGGTGCGGCCGTCACGAGCAGCGCTGACACAACGGGAGCCTCCTTGTTCCGCCCCTCGGTGGTGGGGCGCACAGCAGGCTCACAGCCGAATTCGACGGGTGCGCGCGGTGATTGTGACGGGACGGTGACGGTTGTGCCGCAGCCCTCGTCACAGAGGCTCACGGCGCCCCACGGGGGCGGAGGAGCGTCCTACAGTCCAGGACATCCCACCTTTTCCTCACACCGCGGAGGTCTTCCGTGCTGCCGATACGCACAGCGCCGCCGATACGCATGTCCCGTCCCGTCCTGGCCGCCGTGGCGCTCGTCGCCTCCCTCACCGCCTGCACGGCCCAGGCGGCGGACGGGGGCTCGTCCGGGGGGTCCGGGGCGGCGAAGGACGCGTCCCCGGTGAAGGTGACCGTCGTGGACCGGGCGGCCGGCAAGCCGGTGTCCGTGACCGCCACCGGCGGGACGCTCGCCGAGGTGAAGGTCGTCGACGGCGAGGGCGGGATCCTCAAGGGCCGTACGGGGACGGGCGGTACGAGCTGGGCCTCGGAGCGCAAGGCGGCGCCCGGCACCTCCTACACGGTCGAGGTGACGTCCCGTACCGCCGACGGCAAGGAGTCGACGAGCCGGTCGTCCTTCTCCACCCCGGAGGCCGACAAGGTCAACAAGGTGACGCTGGCCCCCGGCAAGAACACCACGGTCGGCATCGCCCACCCCCTCTCCATCGTCTTCGACCTGCCGGTGACGAAGAAGGCGGACGTGGAGAAGCAGCTCAAGGTGACCACCTCGAACGGCACCGAGGGCTCCTGGGGCTGGGTCAAGGACTACTCGGGCCGGGACAGGGCGGACTGGCGCCCCCGGGACTACTGGAAGCCGGGCACGAAGGTCACCCTCGAAGCGGACCTCGACGGCACGGACTCGGGCGGCGGCTGGTTCGTACGGGACTACCGCACCGGCTTCACCATCGGCGCGGCGCAGATCGTGAAGGTCGACCTCGACAGCCACCGGCTGACCGTGGAGCGGGACGGGCGGGCGGTCCGCACGATCCCCGTCTCCGGCGGCACCCCGGGCGGCGACAAGCGGTCCTGGCGGGGGACGGCCGTGCTGATGGCGAAGGAGGGCACCATCAACATGAACTCGGAGACGGTCGGCCTCGGGGACGCCTACAACAAGGACGTCGACTACTCGATGCGCCTGACCTGGTCGGGCATGTACGCGCACGCGGCCCCGTGGAACGCGGCGTACTTCGGCAAGGCGAACAAGAGCTCCGGGTGCATCGGGATGAGCGACGAGAACGCGGCGTCGTTCTACGCGTCGGTGAACGTGGGCGACCCCTTCGAGATCAAGGGGCGGGAGACGAAGGGGATCGTGGCGGAGGGGAACGGCTACGGGGCGTGGAACCTGAGCTGGGACCAGTGGAAGGCGAAGAGCGCGCTGCGCTGACGCGGCTTCCGTGTGGGCCCCGTTGTGGGCATGCGTTCCGCCGGGACGATTGCCCACACGGCAGCGGGGGCTAGGGGGCCCGCATCTCCCACACCAGGGCCTCCGCGTCCATGGTCGCGTGCAGGGACAGGCCCTTCTCGCCGGTGAGTCTCGCCGCGTCGCCCGGGCCCAGTTCCCCCCCGCCCAGTGACACCCCGCCCCGCACGACGTGCACGTACGTGAAGTCCGCCGTCGGCAGTTCCGTGGACGTGCCCGCCTCCAGGCGCTCCACGCGCAGGACCGCCCCCGCCGCCGGGAGGTCGTACCCGGTGTTCAGGTCGCGTACGACCTCGTACGACACCTCCCCGCCCGGGGTCAGCGGGGCCAGCCACATCTGGACGAAGACCAGGGGCTCCGGGCCGTCGTTGCGTTCGACGTGGCGGACTCCGCCCGCCGCGCTCAGGTGCTGGAGGTCGCCGGGGCGGACCACCGAGGTGTGCCCGGCGGTGTCGGCGTGGGTGAGTTCGCCCTCCACCACCCACGTCACGATCTCGGTGTGCGAGTGGGGGTGCTCGTCGAAGCCCGCGCCCGGGGCGAGCCGCTCCTCGTTGCAGGCGAGGAGCGCGCCGAAGCGGAGGTTGTCGGGGTCGTAGTACGGCCCGAAGGACAGGGCGTGCCGGGTCTCGATCCCGGCCGCCGGGTCGCCCCCGGGGTAGCGTTCGCCGGCGCGCTGGATGCGTATCACGGACGTACCGTAGCCCGCGGAAACGCCCCCGACCCCGCACGCCGGCGTCCCGATAAGGCAGTCTTGTCCCCGTGCCTGAACCCGTGAACGCCTCCCATCCGCACGCCGCGACCTTGAAGCGCCTCGAACAGTCGTCCGGGCGGCTCGCCGCCGGCGCCATCGCCCGCATGGACGAGACGCTGCCGTGGTACCGCGCGATGCCGCCCGAGAACCGTTCGTGGATCGGTCTGGTCGCCCAGGCCGGCATCGCGGCGTTCACCGAGTGGTTCCGGCACCCCGAGACCCCGCAGGCGATCTCGACGGACGTCTTCGGCACGGCGCCCCGCGAGCTGACACGCGCGATCACGCTGCGCCAGACCGTCGAGATGGTCCGGACGACCATCGAGGTCATGGAGTCGGCGATCGAGGAGGTCGCCGCCCCCGGCGACGAGTCCGTGCTCCGCGAGGCGCTCCTCGTCTACGCCCGGGAGATCGCCTTCGCCACCGCCCAGGTGTACGCGCAGGCCGCCGAGGCCCGGGGCGCCTGGGACGCGCGCCTGGAGTCGCTCGTGGTGAACGCGGTGCTCTCCGGCGAGGCCGACGAGGGTGCCGTGTCGAGGGCCGCCGCGCTCGGCTGGAACTCGCCCGACCACGTGTGCGTGGTCCTCGGCACCGCCCCCGACGGCGACAGCGAGCTGACGGTGGAGGCGATCCGCCGGGCCGCCCGGCACGCCAAGCTCCAGGTCCTCACCGGTGTCCTCGGCGACCGGCTCGTCGTCATCGCGGGCGGCAACGACAACCCCCTCGCCGTCGCGAAGGCGCTGATCGGGCCGTACGCGCCGGGTCCGGTCGTGGCCGGTCCCGTCGTACCCGATCTGCTCGCCGCGACCCGGTCCGCGCAGGCCGCCGCCGCCGGCCTCAAGGCCTGCTCCGCCTGGCAGGACGCGCCCCGCCCGGTCCTGGCGGACGATCTCCTCCCGGAGCGCGCCATCGCCTCCGACCCTTCGGCGCGCGAGCAGCTGGTGGAGGAGATCTACAGACCGCTGGAGGAGGCGGGCTCGGCGCTGCTCGAAACTCTCAGTGTCTACCTGGAGCAGGCGAGCAGCCTGGAAGGCGCGGCCCGGATGCTCTTCGTCCACCCGAACACCGTGCGCTACCGGCTTCGACGTGTGACCGACGTCACCGGCTGGTCACCCTCCGATGTGCGCTCCGCGTTCACGCTGCGGATCGCCCTCATTCTCGGACGCTTGGCCGACGGAGATCCGCAGTCCTAGACTTTTGTCGAACACCAACAATTCCCCCGACGGTTCTTCGTCCCTGTCCCCACGGGCGCTCGAAGCCGTCCCCAAGAGAGAGTGTGAGGGTGCTCGTACTCGTCGCTCCCGGCCAAGGCGCCCAGACGCCCGGCTTCCTGACCCCCTGGCTCGAACTCCCCGGCGCCGCCGACCGCATCGCGGCCTGGTCGGACGCCATCGGGCTCGACCTCGCCCACTACGGCACGAAGGCGGACGCGGACGAGATCCGTGACACCGCCGTGGCGCAGCCCCTCCTCGTCGCCGCCGGTCTGCTCTCCGCGGCCGCGCTCGGCGACGTGGCCCCCGGCGTCGTCGCCGGTCACAGCGTCGGCGAGTTCACCGCCGCCGCGTTCGCGGGCGTCCTGGACGACGAGGCCGCGCTGCGCCTCGTCCGTACCCGTGGACTCGCGATGGCCGAGGCCGCCGCGATCACCGCGACGGGCATGTCGGCGCTGCTCGGCGGCGACCCCGAGGTGACCGTCCCGCATCTGGAGAAGCTCGGCCTGACCGCGGCCAACGTGAACGGCGCCGGCCAGATCGTGGCCGCCGGCACCCTGGAGCAGCTGGCCGCCCTGGAGGCGGACAAGCCCGAGGGTGTCCGCCGGGTCGTCGCGCTCAAGGTCGCCGGCGCCTTCCACACGCACCACATGGCCCCGGCCGTGGCGAAGCTGGAGGAGGCGGCGAAGGCGCTGTCCCCGGCCGCCCCGACCACCCGCTACGTGTCCAACAAGGACGGGCAGGTCGTCACCGACGGCGCTGAGGTCGTGGCCCGGCTCGTCGGCCAGGTCGCGAACCCGGTCCGCTGGGACCTGTGCATGGAGACCTTCCAGGAGCTCGGCGCGACCGCGCTGATCGAGGTGTGCCCCGGCGGCACCCTGACCGGCATCGCCAAGCGGGCCCTGCCGGGCGTGGCCACGGTCGCCCTCAAGACTCCCGACGACCTCGACGCGGCCCGTACGCTCATCGCCGAGCACGCGGCCGTCTGACAAGGAGAGTCGAGAACATGTCGAAGATCAAGCCCAGCAAGGGCGCCCCGTACGCGCGGATCCTCGGTGTCGGCGGCTACCGCCCCACCCGGGTCGTGCCGAACGAGGTGATCCTCGAGAAGATCGACTCGTCCGACGAGTGGATCCGCTCGCGCTCCGGCATCGCCACCCGGCACTGGGCCTCTCCGGAGGAGACGGTCGCCGCCATGTCGGTGGAGGCCTCGGGCAAGGCCATCGCCGACGCCGGGATCAGCCCCGAGCAGATCGGTGCCGTGATCGTCTCCACGGTCTCGCACTTCAAGCAGACTCCGGCCGTCGCCACCGAGATCGCCGACAAGATCGGCGCCGGCAAGCCGGCCGCGTTCGACATCTCCGCCGGCTGCGCGGGCTTCGGCTACGGACTGACGCTCGCCAAGGGCATGATCGTCGAGGGTTCGGCGGAGTACGTCCTGGTCATCGGCGTGGAGCGGCTCAGCGACCTGACGGACCTGGAGGACCGCGCGACGGCCTTCCTGTTCGGCGACGGCGCCGGTGCCGTGGTCGTCGGCCCCTCCGACGAGCCGCACATCGGCCCCACCGTCTGGGGTTCCGAGGGCGACAAGTCGGAGACGATCAAGCAGACCGTTCCGTGGAACGAGTTCCACGTCGGCGACGTCTCGCAGCTGCCCCTCAACGAGCAGGGCGAGATCAAGTTCCCCGCCATCACGCAGGAGGGCCAGGCGGTCTTCCGCTGGGCCGTCTTCGAGATGGCGAAGGTCGCCCAGCAGGCGCTGGACGCCGCCGGCATCTCGGCGGACGACCTGGACGTCTTCATCCCGCACCAGGCGAACATGCGGATCATCGACTCGATGGTGAAGACTCTGAAGCTGCCGGAGCACGTCACGGTCGCCCGCGACGTGGAGACCACCGGCAACACCTCGGCCGCCTCGATCCCGCTCGCGATGGAGCGGCTCCTGGCGACCGGGAAGGCGAAGAGCGGCGACACCGCGCTCGTCATCGGCTTCGGGGCGGGTCTCGTCTACGCCGCGACGGTCGTTACCCTCCCCTAGGCACACCGGATCTTCCGGAAGCCCCTTTACCGAAGTAACCGCAAGAAGGAGCACCACTATGGCTGACACCCAGGAAGAGATCCTCAAGGGCCTCGCCGAGATCGTCAACGAGATCGCCGGCATCCCGGTCGAGGACGTCCAGCTGGACAAGTCCTTCACCGACGACCTGGACGTCGACTCGCTGTCCATGGTCGAGGTCGTCGTCGCCGCCGAAGAGCGCTTCGACGTCAAGATCCCCGACGAGGACGTCAAGAACCTCAAGACCGTGGGCGACGCCGCCGACTACATCCTGAAGCACCAGGACTGATTCGGTCCCCGCTGACTCGGTTCGCCACCCGGCGGTGGCGCCGTACTTCGACCATCACACACGTGGAGAAAGAATTCCTGTGAGCTCGACCAATCGCACCGTGGTCGTCACCGGTCTCGGCGCAACCACACCGCTGGGTGGCGACTCCGCATCGACCTGGGAAGGTCTGATCGCGGGACGCTCCGGCGTCAAGCCCCTTGAGGGCGAGCGCTTCGCCGAACTGCCCGTCAAGATCGCGGCGCTCGCCGCGGTCGACCCCGGCGACGTGCTGCCCCGCCCGCTGGCCCGCAAGCTGGACCGCTCGGCGCAGTTCGCGCTGATCGCGGCCCGTGAGGCCTGGGCCGACGCGGGCTACACCGGCCCGGCCGGCGAGGACGAGAAGATCGTGCCCGAGCGGCTCGGTTCCGTCATCGCCTCCGGCATCGGCGGTGTCACCACGCTGCTCGACCAGTACGACGTGCTGAAGGAGAAGGGCGTACGCCGCGTCTCCCCGCACACCGTTCCCATGCTCATGCCGAACAGCCCCTCCGCGAACGTGGGCCTGGAGGTGAACGCCCGGGCGGGCGTCCACACCCCCGTCTCCGCGTGCGCGTCGGGTGCCGAGGCGATCGGCTACGCCGTCGAGATGATCCGTACCGGCCGTGCCGACGTGGTCGTCGCCGGCGGTACCGAGGCCGCGATCCACCCGCTGCCGATCGCCGCCTTCGCCAACATGATGGCGATGTCCAAGAACAACGACGAGCCGACGAAGGCCTCGCGTCCCTACGACACCGGCCGCGACGGCTTCGTGCTCGGCGAGGGCGCCGGTGTCGTGATCCTGGAGTCCGAGGAGCACGCGAAGGCGCGCGGCGCCCGCATCTACTGCGAGGTGCTGGGCCAGGGCCTGTCGGCCGACAGCCACCACATCGCGCAGCCCGAGCCGACCGGCCGGGGCATCGCCGCCGCGATGCAGAACCTGCTGGACTCGACGGACCTCAAGCCGTCCGAGGTCGTCCACCTCAACGCGCACGCCACGTCGACGCCGCAGGGCGACGTCGCCGAGATCAAGGCGCTGCGGAAGGTCCTGGGCGACGACCTGGACCACGTCGCGATCTCCGCGACGAAGTCGATGACCGGTCACCTCCTGGGCGGCGCGGGCGGCATCGAGACCGTCGCGACGGTCCTGGCGCTCCACAACCGCCTGGCCCCGCCGACGATCAACGTCGACGACCTGGACCCGGAGGTCGAGGCGGACATCGTCCGCAACGAGCCCCGCGAGCTCCCGCAGGGCACGATCGCCGCGATCAACAACTCGTTCGGCTTCGGCGGCCACAACGTGGTGCTGGCGTTCCGTACGGTCTGATTCGCGCCTGAACGGTGAGGCCCGCTCCCAGCACGGGGGCGGGCCTCGCCGTTCAGGTGCGTGAGGCCCACCCCCTGTTCGGGGGTGGGCCTTTCTCGTGGGGTCAGCGGAGGGCGAAGGCCGCCGGTTCCGCGTGCATGAGGATCTGGTTGAGGACGACGTGGCCGCCCGTGACGGGGACGAGTTCGGGGTAGATGGAGATCCCCACGGGCTTGCCCGTGTCCGGTTCGATGCGGGTGCCGGGCTTGCCCGTCGTGCGGTCGAGCAGGGTGATCCTGCCGTTGCCTTGGTTCTCCAGGACGGCCACGCGGGCGCCGTCCGGCTCCGCCGCCAGCGCCATCGTCTGGGACTCCGCGTGGTACGACCACGTCTTCCGGCCGTCCTGGAGGGAGTACGCGACGACGTTGTCGGGCACCAGCGACTCCCGTTCGGCGAGCGTGACCAGGAGGCCGTCGTGGACGACGGGCACGTGGGCGTCGCCGTCGCCGACGCCGTCGGGGGCCGAGAGCGTCCCGTCCGGTCCGGAGAGCGGCACGGTCACGGTCGGGGCGCCCTTGTCGTCGAAGCCCAGGAAGGCGTGGGTGCCCCGGGCGTCCGCCTCGTCGACCGCGAGGACGACCGGGGAGACGGAGACCACCGCCGTCGTGGCCTTCGACTCGACGGGCAGGTCGCGGGCCCACCGCTGGGCGCCGGTACGGGTGTCCAGGGCGAGGAGCTTCGCCCCTTTGCCGCACTGCTCGACGAGGAGGGTGCGGCCGGCGTCGGCGTCCACGGCGAGGGTCGCGCAGTCCTTGCCGAGCTTGCGCTGCCAGCGCTGTTCCCCGGTCTCGGTGGACCTGGCCCGTACGGCTCCGTCCTCGGCGCCGACCGCGGTGGTGCCGCCGACGGCGAGGGGCCGCCCGTTGTCGGTGAGGCCGTCGCCGCCGATGCTCCGCTTCCACAGGACCTTGCCGTCGGAGACGCGGACGGCGAGCAGGGTCGCGCAGGGCTTGTCGTGGCGTCCGTACGCCATGAGCCCGACGCCCTCCTCGGTGTCCTGGGTCATCGCGCACAGGGCTTCGCGGGTCGGCGCGGGCACGCTCCACCGGACGCGGCCGTCGGCGGCGTCGTACGCGAACAGTCCGTCGATCCGGCCCTGGACGACGGTGGTGCCGAGTCCCCAGTAGCCGACGGACTCGTCGCCGACCTGGCCCACGGGCGGGACGGTCCATGCCACGGCGGGACGGGCGTCCAGGGAGGCGGACGCGGTGGCGGAGGGTCTCGCGGGCCCCTTGCCCGCCGCCTCGGTGTCGTCCGTGTCGTCGTCCCCGGCCGTGAGCGCCCAGACGCCGCCCGCGAGGAGGGCGAGCACCCAGACCACGGCGGCGGCCACGAGCGAGGACCGGCCGGGCCGCGCGGCCTTCCCGTCCGGTCTCACGTCCTTCCTGGCGAGGCCCGGCGCCGCGTCCCGTACCTCCTCCGTGGCCCCGGAGGCCGTACCGCGCCGCCGCACCGCGAGGAGCGTCGCGCCCAGCGCCCCGCAGACGAGGGCGCACAGGAGGGCCGCCCAGCCCGTCGGCCAGGATCCGGCGACGACGCCTGCCCCCATAAAGACCGCCGCCGCGCCGAACGCGGCGCCCGCTGTACCGTCACGCGTCACTTCTCTCCCACCCGGCGCGCCCCCTGCGCGCCCGGGCGGAATCTACAACCTGCCGGTGGAGGGCGTCAGACGACCTGGTGCAGCCAGCGGACGGGGGCGCCCTCACCGGCGTACCGGAAGGGTTCCAGCTCGTCGTCCCAGGGCTTTCCGAGCAGCTTGGCGATCTCCGCCTCCAGCTGGGTCTCGCCCTGCGCGGAGCGCGCGAGGGCGGCCCGCAGCCGGTCCTCGGGGATCAGGATGTCCCCGTGCATGCCGGTGACGGCATGGAAGATGCCCAGGTCGGGGGTGGCGCTGTAGCGCTCGCCCTCGGCGGTCGGGCAGGGTTCCGCGGTGACCTCGAAGCGGAGCATCTGCCAGCCGCGGAGCGCGGAGGCGAGCTTGGAGGCGGTGCCGGTCTGGCCCTGCCAGGAGAACTCGGCTCTCCAGGTGCCGGGGGACGCCGGCTGGCGGATCCAGTCGAGCTGGACCCTCGCACCGAGGACGCCCGCGACCGCCCATTCGACGTGCGGGCACAGCGCGCGCGGTGCGGAGTGTACGTACAGGACTCCACGTGTCGTCACCGGGACCTCCAGTGTGGGACGAGGTTCGCCTTGCCCAGCGGCCTCAGTAAACAGCATCAGGAGCAGAACATCGCAAACCCTCAAAAAGGGGACAGCATGTGACGTGATGTAATTTACCGGAGCCGGTCGGCGATGGCGCCTCTGGTTCGACGGGGGAAAAGCTACCGTGCCGCACCGTCATCGGTGTGACGTACGGTCGGTCCGGGGGCGGGTGAACACGAAGCTTTCACCCGCCAGGACGCCGAAGGAGGGGCCGGGGATGCGCGGCCGACGCCGATTCCGTACCGCTGTCGCCGCCGCGACGGCCGCGCTGCTGTGCGGCGGTGTGCTCTCCGGCTGCACGGCGGGGGATCCGGAGGCGGCGGCTCCGAGCGCCCGGCCGACCGTGCGCCCGACCCCGAGCCCCACGCCCCCGTGGGACGTCTCCCCCGCCTCCGTCGCGGCCGTCGGTGACTCCGTGACCCGCGCCTTCGACGCGTGCTCCGTCCTCACGGACTGCCCCGAGGTGTCGTGGGCGACCGGGACGGACACCGCCGTCAACAGTCTGGCACTGCGGCTGCTCGGCCCGGAGAAGGTGGCCACCCGCAGTTGGAACCTGGCCCGGACGGGGGCGCGGATGGCGGAGCTCCCGGAGCAGATGGCCGGGGCGGCCGCCGAGAAGCCCGAGCTCGTGACGGTGATGATGGGGGCGAACGACGCCTGCCGGGCCACTCCGGACCTCATGACCCCGGTCGCCGACTTCCGGGCCTCCTTCGAGACGGCCCTCGCCCGGCTGCGGGCGGGCGCGCCGAAGGCGCAGGTGTACGTGGCGAGCGTGCCGGACCTGAAGCACCTGTGGTCGACGGGGCGGGTGAGCCCGATGGGGCTCCAGGTGTGGAAGTTGGGGATCTGCGGCGCGATGCTGGCGGACGCGGAGGACCTGGGTCCGGCGGCCGAGCGGCGGCGGGCGGCGGTGCGGGACCGGGTGGTGGCGTACAACGAGGTCCTGGAGGAGGTCTGCGCGAAGGACGCGCGCTGCCGGTACGACGGCGGGGCGGTCTTCGGGTTCCGCTTCGACGGCGGGCAGTTGAGCCCCTGGGACTGGTTCCATCCGAGCAAGGACGGGCAGGCGCGGCTCGCGGAGCTCGCGTACCGGCGGATCACGAAGGAGTGAGGGACCCCGGGGCGGTTGTCAGGTGCCGCCCCGGGGCCGGTTCACGGGGATCCCGGGAGGTCAGATCTCCAGGGTGGCGGTCAGGCGGGCGTCCGTGAGGGAGTGGGCGGCGACGACCTCGTAGGCGCCGGTGACGAGGGTCCAGCCGTTCTTCTCCTCGTCCCAGATCTCGAAGGCGCGGCGGGGCAGCGCGATCTCGGTCTCGACGGTCTCACCGGGCGCGGCCTCGACGCTCGCGAAGCCGGCCAGCCAGCGGGCGGGGCGCTCGACGGTCGCGCTCGGCGCGCCGGTCGACACGGTCGCGACCGGGGCCAGGTAGATCTGGACGGTCTCGCGGCCCGGCCGGTCGCCGGTGTTGGTGATCCGGACGGTGGCCCGGTCCGGGGCCGCGACCAGGGAGTCGTACGACCAGCGGGTGTAGCCGAGGCCGTGGCCGAAGGGGTACGCGGGGACGGCGCCGGCCTTGTCCCAGGCGCGGTAGCCGATGAAGACGCCCTCGGTGTAGTGCAGTTCGCCGTCGGTCGGGGTGACTTCGGTGACGGGGACGTCGGCGAGGGCGACGGGCCAGGTGCTGGGGAGGCGGCCGCCGGGCTCCTCGGCGCCGGTGAGGACGTCGGCGAGGGCGGCGCCGCCCTCCTGGCCGGGGAACCAGCTGAGCAGGATCGCGGCCACGTCCTCGCGCCAGGGCAGCTCGACCGGGGAGCCGGCGTTGACGACGACGACGGTGTTCGGGTTGGCGGCGGCCACGGCCCGGACGAGGTCGTCCTGGCGGCCGGGGAGGGCGAGGTCCTTGCGGTCGAAGCCCTCGGACTCGACGCGCTCGGTGGTGGCGACGACCACGACGGCGGTGTCGGCGGCGCGGGCGGCCTCGACTGCCTCGGCGATCAGTTCGTCGGGGTCACGGCGGGGACCGAGGTGGACGAAGGAGAACATGACGGCCGGCAGCGGGGCCGCGAACTCCTTGTCGAGGGTGTGGAGCAGGGAGACCTCGACGGTCTCGCCCGCGGTGAGCACGACCTTGGCGCGCTCGACCGGGGAGCCGAAGAAGGCCTCGAAGGGGTCGGTCTCGGGGCCCATGACCTGTGCGCCGTCGAAGAGGGTCTCGCCGGCGACGGCGAGGGTGAAGGCGCCGAGGCCGCGGGTGCCGAAGGCGTGCTCGCCGGACTCGCGCGGGGTGAAGGTGCCGAAGACCTCGATGGAGGCGAGGGTCTGGTGGGTGACGCCCTCGGGGAGGTCGTCGCCGATCCACTGGACCTGGCCGTTGGGCAGGGAGCCCTCGCCGAGGAGGCGGCCCTCGGCGTCGCGGCAGCGGGCCCGGAGGGTGAAGCCCTGGTCGGCGGGGGCGAGTTCCTCGCTGGGGTCGGCGCCGACGGTGTACGTCAGAGCGCCCTCGGGCAGGGCGGCGGTGAGGCCGTCGAGCGGGGAGACGACGTGGTCGGGGAAGACCTGGGCGGAGCCGCCGCCGAGGACGCGGGCGTCGCGGGCGGCCGCGCCGGAGAGGGCGACGGTGCCGGGCTTCAGGGGCAGGGCGCCGTTCTCGTTCCGCACGAGGACGAAGCCGCGGCGGGCGATCTCGCGGGCGAGGGCGTCGCCGTCGATGGTGGCGGGGTGCTCGGTGACAACCGGCGGGGCGCCTTCGAGGGCGCCGACGCGGGCGGCGAGCCGCAGGACGTTGCGTACGGCCGTGTCGACGGCGGACTCCTCGACCTCGCCGGCGCGGACGGCGGCGGCGAGGGCGGCGCCGTAGACGGTGCCGGGGCCGGGCATGGCGACGTCGAGGCCGCCCGCGATGTCGCCGGTGGTGGACCGGGCGGCCATCCAGTCGGAGACGTTGATTCCGTCGAAGCCCCACTCGCCGCGCAGGACCTCGTTCACGAGGTGGTGGTGCTCGGTCATCGTCACGCCGTTGACCTGGTTGTAGGCGGTCATGATGCCCCAGGGGTGGGCGTTCTCGACGATGGCCTCGAAGGGGGCGAGGTAGAGCTCGCGGAGCGGGCGCGGGGCGATCCGGTTGTCGACGGTGAAGCGGTCGGTCTCGGCGTCGTTGGCGACGTAGTGCTTGACGGTGGTGCCGACGCCGCCGTCCTGGACGCCCTGGACGTAGCCGGTGCCGATGGCGCCGGTGAGGTACGGGTCCTCGCTGTAGGCCTCGAAGTGGCGGCCGCCGAGCGGGGTGCGGTGCAGGTTGACCGTGGGCGCGAGGAGGACGTGGACGCCCTTGCGGCGGGCCTCCTGGGCGAGGAGCCGGCCGGCGCGGCGGGCGAGCGCGGGGTCCCAGGCGGCGGCGAGGGCGGTCGGGGACGGGAGCGCGACGGACGGGTCGTCGGCGGTCCAGCGGACGCCGCGGACGCCGATGGGGCCGTCGGACATGACCAGGGACTTCAGGCCGATCTCCGGCAGGGCGGGCAGGGACCACATGTCCTGGCCCGCGAGCAGCCGGGTCTTGGCGTCCAGGTCGAGCTTGCCGAGCGCCGTCTCGACGACCGTGTTCCTCACGGTCTCCGCGCTGGTCTCCGCCATGGCCGTACCTCCTCGTTGACGTACCGATGACCCCGATGCCGCCCATCGTGCACCCACCTACCTGTAGATCGGTAGGTTACGTAATCATTCTGTTACTTCAACGCCACGGCGAGGGGGTACGGTCCTGTCGGACGAACCTGCGAAAGGGGGCCACGGCGATGGTGCGGGCCAGGAGCGAGGAGCGGCGCGCGGACATCCTGCGCGCCGCCCTCGAAGTGATCGCCGAGCGCGGCTACCGGGGCGCCACCCTCGGCTCCGTCGCCGAGCGCGTCGGGCTGACCCAGCAGGGGCTGCTGCACTACTTCCCGACGAAGGAGGCGCTGCTCGTCGCCGTCCTGGAGGAGCGGGACCGCTGGGACACCAGCGGGGGCCGGGACCGCGAGGGCTGGCGGCTGGACCTCCTGGAGTCCCTCGTCGAGTACAACGCGATGCGGCCGGGGATCGTACAGACGTTCTCCGCGCTGCTCGGCGAGAGCGTCACCGACGGGCACCCGGCGCGGGAGTTCTTCACCGAGAGGTACGCGCAGGTGCGGGCCAACATGGCGGACGTCCTGCGGCTGGAGTTCGGCGAGCGGCTGCCGGGCGGCCTCACCCCGGAGCGGGCGGCGCCGCTGCTCACGGCGGTGATGGACGGCCTCCAGTACCAGTGGCTCCTGGACCCGTCGGCGGTGGACATGCCGGGCGCGTTCCGCGACTTCCTGCGGCTGCTGCGGGGGGACGCCCCTTAGGGCCTGCCATTCGGATCAGACCGGAACAGGCCGGAACAGGCCGGAACAAGCCGGATCAGGCCAAAACAGGCCGGAACAGGCAGGATCAGGCCGGATCAGGGAGCCGGGCCGGGTGCGGGGCCGACGGGATTCGAACCCGCGCGGTACGGCCGCCAGGTCCGGCGACCGCCCACTCTCCCCGGGCTTCGGGGACCTCCTCCGCCCAGCTCCGCGATGGACCGCTCTGCCACGGCCCCGCACCCTGCGGCACCGCGCGCGGCGCCGCTGCGCCGGATTCTAGGCGCATGATCCCGCCGGACGGTCCCTAGCGGGCGACCACCGCCAGGTCCTCGGCCAGGAGGGCCGGGTCCGCGGTCAGGAGGCCGTGGACCGCCTCCAGGACGGGGAGCTTCGCCGACGACGTGGCCAGGGCGACGTCCTTCGCGGCGAGGGCGACCGGGAAGTACGAGCCGGTGGCGGTGGCCCGGCCGACGGCGCCGGCGAGGGGGCCCGCGCCGAGGGTGCGCAGCGCGAGCTCGCGGGGCAGGCCGAGCGCGCCGGCGAGCGTGAGGGCCTCGGCGACGAGGGCGACCCCGCCGATGGCGGCGTTGATGAGGACGAGCTTGAGGGCGGCGCCCGCGCCCGGGCCGCCGCAGGGCGTCACCGTCCCGAGCCGGTCGAGGACGGCGGCGACGGGCGCGGTGTCGCCGCCCGCGAGGATCATCAGCTCGCCGGTGGCCGCCCGGTCGACGCTGCCCATGACGGGCGCGTCGATCAGGGTGACCCCGGCGGGGAGCCGGGCGGCGAGGGCGGCGACGGTGTCCGGGCCGACCGTCGAGGTGTCGATCCACTGGGTGCCGGGGCGCAGCGCGGGGACCATCTCGTCCGCGACGGCGAGGGCGGCGGCCGGGTCGGCGAGCATGGTGACGACGACGTCGGCGTCCCGGACGGCCTCGGCGGGGGTCGCGGCGCGGACGGCGCCGTCGGCGACGAGGGCGTCGGCCTTGGAGGCCGTGCGGTTCCAGAGGGTCAGCAGATGTCCGGCGTCGAGCAGGCGGCGGGCCATCGGCAGGCCCATGGATCCGAGGCCGAGGAACGCGATCTTCTGGGGTGTGGTGTCCATGCCGTCGACGCTAGGACCGGCCGACGCATGCGACAAGCGAATGTCTAGCATGGCTGCCATGCCTGTCTCGCATGGCCTGTACGAGGCCTTCCTCGCGGTCGCCCGCACGGGCTCCCTCACCGCCGCCGCCCACGCCCTCGGCTACACGCAGTCCGCGGTGTCCCGTCAGGTCCAGGCGCTGGAGGAGGAGATGGGCGCGGAGCTGTTCGAGCGGCTGCCGCGCGGGGTGCGGCTCACCGAGGCGGGCCGGGTGCTGCTTCCGCACGCCGAGGCGGTGCGGGACCGGCTGGCCGCGGCCCGCGCCGAACTGGCCTCCCTGCGCACGCTCGACGGCGGGCTGCTGCGGCTCGGGGCCTTCTCCAGCGCGACCGCCTCCCTCGTGCCGCGCGCGCAGGCCGCCTTCCGGGAGCGGCACCCGGGGGTCGTGGTCACGCGCGTGGAGGGTCCGTCGGTCAAGCACCTCGGGCTCGTCGTCGCCGGGGAGGAGGACCTCGCGGTGGTGAGTCCGGCGCCCGCCGCCGCCCCGCCGCCCGGTGTGGCGCTGCATCGCCTGCTGGACGAGCCGATGCTGGTGGCCCTGGAGCAGGGGCATCCGTACGCGCGGCGGCGGGCGGTGCGGCTCGCCGAGCTCGCCGACGAGGAGTGGATCGTCGGCAACGAGCGTCTGGAGGACACCCTGTTCCGTCCGGCGGTCGCGGCCGGGTTCCGGCCGCGCACGGGGCTGCTGGCGCACGACTGGATCGCCAAGCTGGGGGCGGTCGCCGCGGGGCTCGGTGTCACGCTCGTGCCCGCGCTGGCGGCGGCCTCGGTGCGCCGGGACGTCGCGCTCGTCACGATCCACCCGGACGACGTCCCGTACCGCCGGATCTGCGCGGCCACTCCGACGACCCCGACGGTCGCGGCGACCGCCTTCCTCGGCCTGCTCCGCGAGACAGCGGAGGAACTAATACCCTCTGGCCGGTCTTGACCCTTACAGAGGGGCGCGGGATGATGGCGGTCATGTTCGTCGCAGCCACCCAGTTCGCCCCGGTCGCCGGGGACATCGACGCCAACGTCCGTACGATCGCCGGCCTGGTCCGGGCGGCCGGGGCGGAGGGGGCCCGGGTCGTGGTCCTCTCCGAGCTCTCGCTCACCGGGTACGAGCCCTCCCTGATCCGGGACACCCCCGGCCTGGTCCTCGCCGAGGACGACCCCCGCCTCGATCCCGTACGGGAGGCCTGCCGGGACGCCGGCGCCGCGGCGGTGGTCAACGGACCCGTGCGGACGGCCGGTTCGGGCGCCGGGGTCACCACGCTGGTGATCGGCCCGGACGGCTCGCTCCTCGCCCGCTACGACAAGCGGCACCTGTACGGCGTCGAGGCGGAGGTCTTCACGCCGGGCGCCGCCGACGGGCGGTTCGCGCTCGACGGGGTCCGGTTCGCCCTGGCCACCTGCTACGACAACCGCTTCCCGGAGCTGGCCGAACGGGCGGTGGCCGACGACTGCTCGGTGTACCTGGCGAGTTCGGTGCTGGGCGCCGACAACGACTCCTTCGAGAAGGTGTATCCGGTGCGGGCCCGCGACTTCGGTCTGTACGTGGTCCTCGGCAATGTCCTGGGGGCCAACGAGGACGGGGTCGGCGTCGGCCGGGCCGGCGCCTGGGGCCCGGACGGCGAGCGGATCGCGGACGCGGGCACCGAGGAGGCCGGGTTCGTCCTCGCCGAGGTGGGCTGAGAGACGGCGGAGCCGGACGGTCGTGGGACATACGACCGTCCGGCTCCCGGGGAGGCCGTCACGGAACCCCCGGTCCGCGACGGCGCCCCGCCCCCGTTACGGGGCGCTCATCCCCTTACGGGGCGCTCAGGCCCAGCGTGTACGCGCCGGAGCCGCTGTACGCGTGGACCAGGTACCGGTAGTAGCCCGCGGTGCCGTAGTAGCTGGTGTCCTCGTCGGCCGTCGCCGTGCCGCCGACGGCCACGTCCACCCAGGCCGACCCGTTCCACTTCTGCAGGTACAGGTCGAAGTCGGTGCCGGCCGGGCCGCGCAGGCAGCCCACGTGGGTGCCGGAGGTCGCCGAGTAGTAGTACGAGCCGTCGGGCTGGGCCGCGGCCTGGCCGGAGGTCAGGCTGCCCTGGTACGTGTACTCGGCGTTGTCGCAGCCGGTCGGCGGGGTCGTGGTGCCGACCGACAGCTGGTAGGTGACCGTGTGGGTGGCGGAGCCCGTACCGGTGACGTTGATCGGGTACGTGCCGTTGGCGGTGCCCGCGGCGACCTGGACGGTCATCGTGGACGAGGAGCCGGAGGTCACCGAGGCGGGGCTGAAGGAGACGGTGACCCCGCTCGGGGCGCCGCTCGCGGAGAGCTGCACGGTCTGCGCGCTGCCGCCGGTGGTGGAGGTGTTCACCGTGGAGGTGACGGAGGCACCCGCCTGGACCGAGCCCGAGGACGGGTTGAGGGCGAGGGAGAAGTCCGGGGTGGTGGTGCCGCCGCAGTCGGTCTCACCGGACTGGGCCGGCACGCCAATCGCGTTCCAGGCCGCCTTCACGGCGTTGCACTCGGCGCTGCCGTAGGTGTTCTTGGCGGTGGTCAGGGTCGCCCTGCGGGCGGCGAGGTGGTTCCAGGAGGAGGTCTTCATGAGCAGGGCGCCCATGAAGATCTTGCCGGCCTTCTGGATGCCGATGCCGGTCACGGAGGACGGACCGCCGGAACATATGGGGCTGTTGGGCTTGCCGCCGCCCGGGTTGGAGCCCTCGGCCAGCAGGTAGAACCAGTGGTTCTGCGGGCCGGCCGCCGCGTGCACCTCGGTGCCCGAGGTCAGCTGCGGGTAGCAGTTGGGGTCGTTGCCGACGAGCGAGGGGTTGTACATGTTCCGGATCGGCTTGCCGTCGCCGAAGAAGTTGACCTTCTCGCCGACCGTGTAGTCCGGGGTGTCGTTCGGGTTGTTGGCGTAGTGCTCGGTGAGCGCGCCGAAGATGTCGCCGGTCGACTCGTTCATGCCGCCGTTCTCGTTGGACGAGCCCGAGCTGCCCGGAGTCCGGTCGAAGATCTCGTGGCCGTACTCGTGCGCCACGACGTCGATGCCGGTGAGCTGGTTGGAACCGGTCTGGGCCCGCCCGTAGGTCGTCTTCGTACCGTCGTAGTACGCGTTGACCTCGCTCAGTCCGGCGCGGGCCGGGACCATGCCGCCCTGCCCGTTCTGGCCGTTGTAGCCGAACCACTCCTTGAGCATGGAGTGTTCCTTCTGCGCCGCGTACATGATGTCGACGCAGGCGGTCACCAGGTCGTTGGCGCCGTTGTTGCCCCAGGGCGAGGAGCCCGTGTACGCGCTGCCGTTCTGCCCGCCGCACTTGAAGCCGCCGCGGCTGGTGTCGGTCATCGAGCTCGCGGCGGTGTCGATGGTGACGTTGCCGTTGTGGTAGCCGCGGCCGTCGGCGTGCAGGATCTTGTCGGTGGCGCGGGCGACGGAGCCGGTGCGCGCGTCGACGTAGGTGTCGAGCGAGCTCGGCGCGTCCTTCGCGGTCCGGCCGATGACCAGGGTGTGCCAGGTGAGGACGGCCTTGCCGCCCTTGAGGAGCACGGTCAGCTCCGGGGCGCTCGCGCTCTCGACCGAGGCCAGCTGCTTCCGGGCGGTGGCGAGGGCCGCCTCGGCCGTCACCTTCGCCTTCGTGGAGAGCCTGATGGCGGGGGCCGGGGCGCCGGTGACCTCACGGACCTTGCCGGAGCTGTCGGAGACGACGACCGCGTCGCCGCCGACGACGGGGAGGCCGCGGTAGGTGCGCTCGTACGAGGCGTAGTACAGGCCGTTCGCCCAGGGGGTGACGGACGTCCGGACGAGGTCCTCGTCGGCGCCGTGCCGCAGCTCGTCGAGACCGCTCGCCGCGGCCTTGTCCGCCGCGGCGAGGGCGAGGGACCTGCCGTGCCCGGGCGGTACGGGCTGCGACTGCGGGGCCGCGGAGGCGGGGCCGGCGAGGGCGGTCGCGAGGCTCGCCGAGAGCGCCAGGGCGGCCACGGTCGCCGTGAGTCTGGTGGGGTGCAACGTCTGCTCCGATCGGGGTGTGGATCGTGGTGGGGGAGACGGATCGTCGCGCCGAGTATGGGCGTGGACATGGCCAGTTCGGGACATCTCATCCGGCATAAGACGCGGGTTATGGTGCGCCCGTGCGCCGCTGCGTACGCTGCTGAAATGCAGCTGGAGTTGAGGCATCTTGAGGCCGTCTGCCGGATAGCGGAAGCGGGCAGTCTGGGGCGGGCCGCCGGGCGGCTCGGGGTCTCGCAGCCGGCCCTGTCGGCGCAGCTGCGGCGGATCGAGCGGGTCGCGGGCGGGGAGCTCTTCCTCCGTGGCCGGCACGGTGTGGAGCCCACCCCGCTGGGCGAGTTCGTGCTCTCCAAGGCGCGGCTCGTGCTCGGCGAGATGGACGCGCTGGCCGCCGGGGCGCGGGCCGTCGCCCCGCACACCCCGCTGCGGCTCGGCTGCATCCTGCTCGTCCTCGTCGACCGGCTCCTCGGGGAGCTGGAGCAGGTCATGGCGGGCCAGGAGATCGCCGTCACCGTGGAGCACTCGGCGACCACGCTGACCCGGCAGCTCGGTGCGGGCCGGTACGACGCCGTGCTGTACGGGGAGGTCAACGACCACGAGGTGCCACTGCCCGAGGGGACGACGGCCCGCACCCTCGTCCCCAAGGAGCCGTTCTGCGTGCGGATGTCGGCGGCGCACCCGCTGGCGGGCCGGGAGCGCGTCGCGCTCGCCGAGCTCGCGGGCGAGTCCTGGATGACGCTGGTGGAGGACGACGACGGCGGGCCCGAGGCGCTGGTCACGGCCTGCGAGAAGGCCGGGTTCACGCCCTCGCTGCGGCACCGGGTCGCCGACCGCAAGATGCACTACGACCTGATCGCGGCGGGCCGGGCGATCTCGATGAGCCAGCCGACGGCCCCGGCGGCGGAGGGCACGGTGCTGCGCCCCCTGGAGGGCGACCCGGTGACGGGGCGGATCCGGCTCGCCTGGAACCGGGCGGCGGTCACCGCCCCGCAGGCGGAGCTGCTGTACGGGGCGGCGGCCCGCGCCTATCTGGCGAACGTCGACAACAACGCCTTCCACCGGGCGTGGTGGGACGCGCGGCCGGAACTGCACCCGGTCCTCGACGCCTGAGCAGGCGCCGGGGACCGGGTGCGTGCGACTAGTCGTACGAGAGGTCCCCGGCGGCGTAGCGGCAGGTGGTGCCGTCCGGGCCGGTGCCGATCTCCCTGGGCTCCTTGCCGGTGTCGTTGCCGGTGAAGCGGGTGCACGGCTTGAGCTTCTTCCTGGCGTCGCCGTGGATCCGGACGTTCCGCAGGGTCGCGGTGTCGCCGTAGTTGGCGTTGACGCCGACGACGGACTTGCCGGGCGCGGTGACGTCGACGTCGTTGATCAGGATCGTGCGCCTGTACTGCTTCTTGCAGTTGCCGCAGGAGCGCACGAGCTTGCCGAAGTCGGAGACCTGGAACCTGGTCACGACGAGCTTGCCCGCGCCGTTGAACTGGAAGACCTTGTCGGAGGCGCTCCTCGCGCCGCCGCCGTACACCGCGTACACCGCCGACGCCGAGGTGCCCTTGAAGGTGGCGGCGTCCTCGCCGACGTTCTCCCACCAGACGTTCTGGAGGGTGCAGCTGCCGAGGCAGTGGACGCCGTCGGCGGCCGGGGTGCCGATGATCACGTTCTTGAGGACGGCGCCGTCCTTGAGGACGAACACCGGCTTCTGGCTCTCGTCCTGGCCGTCCGAGCCCAGCTCGCCGGTGCCGTGGAAGCGCTGGAGCTTCCCGTCGTAGGTGCCGGAGACCTCGATGGTCGTGGCGACCGGCTTGCTGCCCCTCGCCGCCGGCCAGGCCGGGACGGCGCCCGCCGCGCCCGCCGGGGCGAGCAGGCCGGTGGTGAGGACGGCCGCGCCGGTGATGCCGAGGGCGCTGAGACCGCCGACGACCGCGCGGCGGCGGCCGGTCCTGCGCTGGTGTGACGTCATGGGTTCCTTCTTCAGTGGGGGAAGTGGTGCACTCCCTGGTCGCCACCGGAGGAAGGAAGGTTGCCGCCTGCTTGATCGTTCTCTTCGGAGTCCTCGTCCGCGTCGCCGCCGGCGGTCTCGCCGCGCAGGTCGCGGGCCATCAGGGTCGCCCCGGCGACGGCTCCCGGCATGAGGAGGACGGCCACGAAGGGCACCAGGAAGGCGAGCGTCAGCGGAACGCCGAAGCCCAGGACGGCCAGCCGGCGCCCGCGGAGCAGCCGCAGCCGCTCCTTGAGCTCGACGCCCCGGCGCTGCAGCGCGACGGCCGTCAGCTCCTCGGTGAGGAAGAAGCCGGAGACGCAGAAGCCGATGGCGGGGACGACGGTCTGGCCGACGACGGGGATGAACCCGCACGCGAAGAGCAGGACGCCGTAGAGCGCGACGCGCAGCAGGACCCGCAGGCTGTCGCGGGCCGAGATCCACAGCTCGCGCCAGAGCGGCAGACCCGACTCGGGGACCTCGCCGCCCTCGCTGCGGTCGACCTCCTCGGAGAGCGACTCGTAGAAGGGCTGGCCGACGAGGAGGGTCACGGCGGTGAAGGTGATCACGGCGAGGAAGAGCCCGAGGGCGAAGACGAGCGCCGTCAGGGTGCCGCGGAATATGGCGAGCCAGGGCGAGGCCCAGTCGTCGGCGAACGGCGTCGCCCACGCGGCCAGGTCGTCGGCGCCGTAGCCGAGACCGACGAGCGCTCCGGCGTAGAGGACGAGCGTCACGAGCCCGGGCAGCAGCCCGAAGCCGAACCAGCGTCCGTGCCGGCCGACCCACTTCTGGCCCTGCAGCAAGTACTTGAAACCCACCCCGAGATCACGCATGGAGGTCACCCTAACCGCCGGTCGTACGGAAGGACTCCAGGGCCTCGTCGAAGTGGCCGCGGGCCTCGGCGGCGCGGTCCACCGGCGCCGAGGCCCACAGGTCGTAGAGGGTCCCGGCCTGCTCCCAGCAGAGGTCGACGGTGTGCCGGGGGCCCTCGGCGCTGGTGAAGCCGTTCCAGGTGAACTCCCAGCGCGCGGCGGGCAGCCCCTTGTGCGTCGTCTCCTCGACCACGGCGTCGCGGTAGCCCCGGTTGGTCCTCGGGCCGGCCGCGTCGGCGGCACGCATCACCCCGATCGCCCCGCCGGCCGGGATCGCCCGGATCCTGATCCCGACCCAGACGGCCCCGTCGCCCGTCGTGTAGAAGACCCGCTCGCCGTCGGTCGAGCGGCGCGCGCCCGTGGGCACGGCCAGGGTGAAGCCGCGCTCGTCCTCGACGGCCGTGTATCCGGCGGGTACGGGGGCGGGTGCGGCGGAGGAGCCCCGCGCGCCGGTCGGGGACGCCCCCGGACCCGCCGGTGACCCGTCGCGGCCCGCGAGCAGCACCGCCACCGTGACGGCGGCGACGGAGGCGGCGACGGCCGCGGCCACGAACGGCAGCGCGAGCGCGCCCCGGCGGGCGGCGGTGGCGGGGCGGGCGCCGGCGGGCCCGGCGCCGGGGCCGTCGACGACGGCGGGGGCGACGGGGGTGGCGGCTCCGGCGTCCCGTACCTCCGGCAGCGTCGCCTGCCGTGGGGTGGCGGCTCCCGGGTCCCGTACCTGCGGCGGGGTGGGCTGTCGCGGGGTGACGGGCGGATGGGCGTCGTGTTCGGTCGGAGGGTGGAGGGCCGGCATCGGCGCGGGTCCTTCCGCCGTCTCCTCCCCCGCCGCGCAGGCGGCGAGCAGCCGGCGGGCCTCGGGCGCGCCGAGGCGTCGGTCCGGGTCGCGTTCGAGGAGGCCCCGGACGACGGGGACGAGGGGCCCGAGCCGGTCGGAGGGGCGGATCTCCTCGTAGACGACCGCGTGCAGGACGGCGCCGATCGAGTCCCTTCGGAACGGGGAGGTGCCCGTCGCCGCCGCGCACAGGAGCGCGCCCAGCGACCACAGGTCGGAGGCCGGGCCGCCGTTCTCGCCCCGCATCCGCTCCGGGGCGGTGTACTCGGGGGTGCCGATGAAGACCCCGGTGCCGCTGAGCGTCGTGGCGCCGGGGAGGCTCGCGATGCCGAAGTCGGTGAGGACGGCCCGGCCGGTGCCCTGCTCCAGGAGGACGTTGGCGGGCTTCACGTCCCGGTGCAGCACCCCGTGGGCGTGGGCGGCGGACAGGGCGTCGAGGAGGTCGAGCCCGAGCCGGGCGGCCTCGCGCGGGGACAGCACCCCGCCGGCGGCGAGCCGGTCGGCGAGCGAGCCGCCGTCGACGAGCTCCATCACCAGGGCGGGCCGTCCCTCGTGCTCGACGACGTCGTGGACGACGATCACGTGCGGGTGGCGGACCTGGGCGACGACCCGGGCCTCGCGCAGGGCGCCCGCCGGATCGGCGCCGGAGTCCAGCGCCAGCGTCTTGACGGCGACCGGGCGCCCGAGCAGCTCGTCGGTGGCCCGCCGGACGACGCCCATGCCGCCCTGGCCGAGCCGCTCGCCGAGGCGGTACCGCCCGCCGATCAGCTCGTGACCGGCCCGCTCCGGCCCGTTGTACGACACCACTCGGCTCCCCCTCGCCCGCAGGACACGGACATGATGCCGCAGCCGTCCCGTACGCAGCGAGGGCCGCACCCCGGTGGGGGGTGCGGCCCTCGTGCGCGTCCGGGATCAGACGGCGAGCTCGACCGTGATGTTGCCGCGGGTCGCCTTGGAGTACGGGCAGACCTGGTGCGCCTTCTCGATCAGGCCCTTGGCGGTCTCGGCGTCCACGTTCGGGATGGTCGCCGAGATCTTGACGATGATGCCGAAGCCGTCGTCGTTCTTGCCGATGCCCACCTCGGCGGTGACCGTCGAGCCGGAGATGTCGGCGTTCTCGTTGCGGGCGACGACACCGAGCGCGCCCTGGAAGCAGGCGCTGTAGCCGGCGGCGAAGAGCTGCTCGGGGTTGGTGCCGGCGCCGGAGCCGCCCATGGCCTTGGGCGGGTTCACGACGACGTCGAGCTGACCGTCGTCGGTGGCGACGCGCCCGTCACGGCCGTTCTCGGCGGTGGCGACGGCGGTGTAGAGGACGTCCGACTGCTGAATGGACATGCTGGGTACTTCCTTCTGCGGTTCGCCGCGACTCGCGCCCACGATCGCGACGGCTGAGGGAAGACTAGCGGGTCGTCGAGACGATCATCTTTCCGGTGTTGTCGCCGCGCAGCAGGCCGAGGAAGGCGTCCACGCCGTTCTCGATGCCCTCGACGAAGGTCTCGCGGTGCTTCAGCTCGCCGGACGCGAGCCAGCCGCCGACCTCCTGGACGAACTGGTTCTGCAGGCCGTAGTGGTCGCCGACGAGGACGCCCTGGAGCCGCAGCCGCTTGCCGATGATCATCGCCATGTTGCGCGGGCCGGGGACCGGCTCGGTGTCGTTGTACTGGGCGATCATGCCGCAGATGGTGGCGCGGCCGTGCACGTTGAGCGAGGAGATCGCGGCTTCGAGGTGGTCCCCGCCGACGTTGTCGAAGTAGACGTCGATGCCGTCCGGGGCGGCCTCGCGGAGCTGGTCCTTGACCGGGCCGTTCCTGTAGTTGAAGGCCGCGTCGAAGCCGAGCTCCTCGACGAGGAACTTGACCTTCTCGTCGGAGCCGGCGGAGCCGATGACCCGGGAGGCGCCCTTGAGCCGCGCCATCTGGCCGACCTGGCTGCCGACGGCGCCGGCCGCGCCGGAGACGAAGACGGCGTCACCCTCCTTGAAGGAGGCGACCTCGAAGAGGCCGGCGTAGGCGGTGAGGCCGGTCATGCCGAGCACGCCGAGGTAGGCGGAGAGGGGCGCGAGCGCCGGGTCGACCTTGGTGGCGTGCTGGGCCGGGACGTCGGCGTACTCGCGCCAGCCGAGGCCGTGCAGGACGTGGTCGCCGACGGCGAAGCCCTCGGCGTCGGAGGCGACGACCTCGCCGACGGCGCCGCCGTCCATGGGGTGGTCGAGCGTGAAGGGCGGGATGTAGGACTTCACGTCGTTCATCCGGCCGCGCATGTACGGGTCGACGGAGAAGTGCAGGTTGCGCACGAGGATGCGGCCCTCGGCGGGCTCGGTGACCGGGGTCTCGCGCAGGGCGAAGTCCGCGGGCACGGGCCAGCCGTGCGGACGGGCGACGAGGTGCCACTCACGGCTGGACGCGGGAAGAACGGACATGAGCACGGCCTCCAGAAAAGCTTCAGATCACAAAAGGTTCACTACCTCAAACAACCATGCGCCTGGATATTTCATGTTGTCAAGTATCTGGGTAGACTGCTCCCCATGGCCACCTCACGCACGGACCCCCTGACCCTCGAAGTCGTCGAGCTGATCGGCACGGTCGTCGCGCGCTACTACGAGGAGTACGAGCAGGCGGCCGCGCAGCACGCGCTGACCGGCGCCCAGGCCCGCGTCCTCGGCCTGCTCTCGCTCGATCCGCTGCCGATGCGCCGCATCGCCCAGAAGCTGAAGTGCGAGCCCTCCAACATCACCGGCATCGTCGACCGCCTGGAGGCCCGCGGCCTGGTCGAGCGCCGGCCCGACCCGGACGACCGGCGGGTCAAGCTGGCCGTCCCCACGGACGAGGGCCGCGACACCGCCCGCCGCCTGCGCGAGTCCCTGGACTTCGCCCGCGAACCCCTCGGCGAACTGACCGAGACCGAGCGCACCCTGCTGAGGGACCTGCTGAAGCGGATGCTGGGCGCGGACGTGGCCTGACGGCGCCGCCCGCCGCCGCTGCCCGCACCACCGGTCGCCCACCGCCCCTACACGCACCACCAGAGGAAGCGGGTGCACGTCGGTGTCGGGGTGGGGGTCGGGGTCTGGGTCGGTGTGGGGCCGGTGGTCGACGGTGCGGGTCCGCCGGGCGTCCCCGAACCGCCCGGTGTCGGTTCGCCCGGCGACGCGGTCCCGGTGGGCGTGGCGGACGGGGCGGCGGGGCCGGTGGCCGTCGGCTCGGCGGTCGCGTCGCCGCCGCCCCCCTGGCCGGTGCCGGTCCCCGTACCGGATCCCGTGCCCGCGCCCGGACGCGTACCGGAGCCCGGGCCCGATCCCGTACCCCTGCCCGAGCCGGACCCCGTGCCGGAGCCCTCGGACGAGCCCGCGCTCACCTGGCGGGGGCGCGCGGAGACGGTGCTCGGCGCGTCCGTCACCGGGGCCTCGCTCGACCCCTCCGGCGCTCCGGAGGTCTCGACGGGTTCCGGCGACAGCGGGGTCTCGGTGACCTCCAGCTCCTCGACCGCGGTGGCCGCGCCGTCCCGCGGCGGCTCCTCCAGGGCGAGCTGCGCCAGGCTCAGGGTCCCGGCCGCGAGGACCAGGCCCACCGTTCCCACCAGGACGTTACGGCCCCGGCGCGAGCGCGACCTCCGCCCCCGCCGCGGGGCGGCGCGGTCCTGCGCGGCGGCGCGGGCGGCACGGCGGCCGCCGGGGGCCGGGCGCGGCGGTTCGAGGACGTCCAGCTCGTAGACGTGCTCGGGCGCGGGCCGGTCCGACGCGTCGTGGGCCGCGAAACGGTCCTGCGCGTCGTGGGCCGCGAACCGCTCGTCGTGGACGGCGTGGACCGCCGGGCGCTCGTCGTGGGCCGCGAACCGGTCCTGCGCGCCGTACGCCGCGAACCGCTCGTCGTAGAGGGCGGGCCGGTCGGGCTCGCCGTGACCGTGGTCCGGGGTGTGGACCGGTATGTGGGGGGTTTCGTACCGCAGCGCCTCGACGGGAGTCCCGCACCCGGCACAGGCGAGGGCCCCGTTGAG
This sequence comes from Streptomyces tanashiensis, assembly GCF_014648895.1. Taxonomy (GTDB): domain Bacteria; phylum Actinomycetota; class Actinomycetes; order Streptomycetales; family Streptomycetaceae; genus Streptomyces; species Streptomyces tanashiensis. The sequence continues at coordinate 397,387 of NZ_BMRZ01000003.1, read as the reverse complement.
ATGCCGCCGGCACGCGTGGCAGTAGTCCATGGGGCCCGCAGGCTATGCGGCCCGGTGCTGCGTCAGGTAGGCACAGAAGTGAGGATCCTGTGTGGAAACCGCAGGTCGTCGGCGGTGCGCCGTGATTCTCCCGCTTCGGGAGGGATGGCCTCCGGACGCTCCTCACCCGGAGTACCGCCTCCGGCACGGCCCGCACCGGGGCCCCGGGCGGCTCAGCCCAGCGCGCGCCGCGCCCCGGACGGTCGGACGATGCGAACAGGACCGCGAATCGCGACCCGCCTCGCCCGTGCCAGCACCGCACTCCGGAGGATCCGCCGTGACCGTCAGCCTTGAACAGCTGCGTCGTTGCCATGTCGCCGTCGACCTGGGTGCCGCCCGCACCCGCGTCTTCGTCAAGGGCGCCGGACTCGTCGTCGACGAGCCGAGCGTCGCCGCCGTCAACACCCGTACCGGAGCGCTGATCGCCGTCGGCGCCCTCGCCGAGAAGATGACCGGCCGCACCCCCGACTACATCCGGGTCGTACGCCCGGTCTCGGGCGGCACGGTCGTCGACATCGACATGGCGCAGCGGATGCTCCGTCACCTCCTCGGCGAGAAGCTGCGCCGGCAGCTGCGCCGCAAGCCCCGGCTGCGCGCGGCCGCCTGCACCCCGCACGACAGCGATCCGCTGGCGCAGCGCGCCGCCGTGGAGACCCTCGTCGGTCTCGGGGCGCGCCGGGTCGAGCTGGTCGACACCCTGATCGCGGCGGCCGTGGGCTGCGGGCTTCCCGTCGAGCAGCCCACCGCGACCATGATCCTGGTGTGCGGGGCGGCGACCACGCAGGTCGCGGTCCTCTCGCTCGGCGCGATCGTCACGGCGGAGCGGATGCCGGTCGGCGGCAACGCCATCGACCACGCCGTCATCCAGCACCTGCGCCACCACCACGAGCTGATGCTGCCGAGCCAGTCGGTGCGCCCGCTGCAACTGGCCCTCAGCGGCAACGGCCTGACGACGCACGGGCCCGCCTGGACGGAGATCCACGGCCGGGACGTCGCCACGGGCCTGGCCCGTTCGGTGACCGTCGACACCGCCGCCGTACGCGACGCGATCCACACCCCGCTGACGGCGGTCCTCGACGGCATCGGGAAGGTGCTGCGGGACTGCCCACCGGACCTGGTGGCCGACCTCGCGGACCGCGGGATCATGATGGTGGGCGGCAGCGCCCTGCTGCCGGGCCTCGACCAGATGCTGCGCGAGGCGACCGGCATGCCGGTGCACATCGCGGAACGGCCGGACGTGTGCGCGGTCCTGGGTCTCGGCGCGATGCTGGAGGGCAAGGTCCAGCCGATGGTCCTCGACCCGCTGGCGGAGAAGGACCCGCTCACCGACGAGGACTGAACCACACGAAACCGGATGATTCGTACGACAATGAGACCATGACGATCATGGACAAGGGCGCCGGGGCCGCGGACACCGACGACGGCACGGAGACACCCCGACTGCCCATGCTGCTCGAAGCGGTCCTCAGCGTCGGCACGGACCTCGAACTCCGCACCACCCTCCAGCACATCGTGGACTCCGCCACCGAGCTGACCGGAGCCCGCTACGGGGCGCTCGGGGTCGTCGACCCCGAGCGCCACCGCCTCACCGACCTCTTCACCTCCGGCATGACCGACGCCGAGAGGCAGCGGATCGGCCGCCTCCCCGACGGCCGCACCGGGCTCATCGGCGCCCTGCTCCAGGACCCGCGGCCGCTGCGGCTCGACGACCTGACGGCCGACCCGCGCTCCTCGGGCGTCCCCGAGGGCCACCCGGAGATGCGCGACTTCCTCGGCGTCCCGATCCGGGTCCACACCCAGGTCTTCGGCAATCTGTACCTCACCGGGAAGCGCGCGGGCGGCTTCACCGAGGAGGACCTCGCCCTGCTCCGGGTCCTCGCCTCCCAGGCCGGGATCGCCATCGGCAACGCCCGTCTGTACGAGACCAGCCGGCAGCGGGAGCGCTGGATCGAGGGCGCGGCCGCCGTGACCACGGCCCTGCTCACCGGCGCCACCGCCGAGAACGCCCTGACGACCGTCGCCGAGCAGGCCCGCATCCTCGCCGACGCCTCGGCCGGTGTGGTCCTCCAGCCCACCGAGGAGGGCGGGATGGAGATCGTCGCCGCCTCCACCACGGACGACCCCGGCGACCTGGTCGGCACGGCGATCGCACCCGGTTCCCCGGTCCTGGTCCAGCTCCTGGGCGGGGAACCGGTCTTCGTCGAGGACTCGGCGACCGACCCCCGGATGACCACCCACGTACGGTCCCGCTTCGGTCCGTCGATGATGCTGCCGCTGCAGAGCGGCGGGAAGCTCATCGGCACCCTCGCCCTGCCCCGGCGGCGCGGCGGCCCGCCCTACTCGGCCGTGGACAAGCTGCTCGCCTCGCAGTTCGCCTCGCAGGCGGCGCTCGCGCTGGTCCTCGCGGACGCGCGGCACGACCGGGAGCGGCTCGCGGTCTTCGAGGACCGCGACCGGATCGCCCGCGACCTGCACGACCTGGTGGTGCAGCGGCTGTTCGCCACGGAGATGATGCTGGAGTCCACCCGGCGGCGGGCGGCCGGCTCCTCCGACGAGTCGGCGCTGCTCGGCCGGGCCGTGGACGAACTGGACTCGACGATCCAGGAGGTCCGGACGACCATCTTCGCCCTCCAGCAGCCGCCGGCGGACGCGCCCACCTCCTTCCGGGGACGGGTCCTGCGCGAGACCGGCGGGGCCGCTGCCCTCCTCGGCTTCCAGCCGTCCGTGCACTTCTCGGGCGCGGTCGACACCCTCGTCGACGAGGCGACGGCGGACAAGCTCCTCGCCGTACTGCGCGGGGCGCTCGCGGCGGCGCACCGGCGGACAGGGGTCGGCGCGATCACGGTCGAGGTCTCGGCCGGGGACGGCGGCGCCCGGCTCCGCGTCGAGGACGACGGCACGCCGCCGACCGTGGTGACCTGGCCCTGACCCGTACGGCCCAACCCGGCGCGCCGCGGCACTCCCCCGGATCTTGACTGGTGGCGTGACCACCGAGACCAAGCCCCCGACAGCTGCGGCCTACCGCAACCTGGTGATGGCCACCATCGGCTTCACGCTCACCTTCTGGGCGTGGGATCTGATCGCGCCGATCGCGAGCTGGTACGGCGACCGGCTCGAACTCAGTTCCTTCGAGCAGTCGCTGCTCGTGGCGGTGCCCGTCCTGGTCGGCTCGCTCGGCCGCATCCCGGCCGGGGCGCTGACCGACCGGTACGGGGCGAAGCTGATGTTCCCGCTCGTCTCGGCGCTGACGATCGTCCCGGTCCTCCTCCTGATCGTCGTCAAGGACAGTTACGGCCTGATGCTGGCCGTCGGCTTCCTCCTCGGCCTCGGCGGCACGACGTTCGCCATCGGCATCCCGCTGGTCAACTCCTGGTTCCCGCCCGCCAAGCGCGGTCTGGCGCTCGGGGTGTTCGGCATGGGCATGGGCGGGGTGGCGCTCTCCGGCTACTTCACGCCCCGGATCGCCAAGCACGGCGAGAACCTGCCGTTCATCGTGGTCGCGATCGCGCTCGCCGTGTACGCGGTGCTCGCCGCGTTCCTCATCACGGACCGCCCGGACCGGCCCGTGCCCACCGCCTCCCTCGGGACCCGCCTCCGCTCGGCGGCCCGACTGCGGGTGACGTGGGAGCTGTCGGCGCTGTACGCGATCGGGTTCGGCGGCATCGTCGCGTTCGGCGTCTACCTGCCGACGTACCTGAAGACCTGGTACGAGCTCGACCCGACGGACGCGGGGACCAAGGCGGCCGGGTTCGCTCTGGTCACGGTCGTCTTCCGGCCCATCGGCGGCTGGCTCTCCGACCGGATCCACCCGGCGCTCGTCACGGCCGTCGCGCTCGGGGTGGTCGCGCTGCTCGCGATCGTCCAGGCCTTCGACCCGCCGCTGTACCCGGGCGGCACGACGGCCTTGCTCATCATGGCCGCCGGGCTCGGCACGGCGAGCGGCTCCGTCTTCGCCCTGGTCTCCCAGGTCACCCCGCAGGCCAAGGTCGGCAGTGTGACCGGCATCGTCGGCGCGATGGGCGGCCTCGGCGGGTTCCTGCCGCCGCTGGTGATGGGCGCGATCTACAGCGCGAAGGGCTCGTACTCGATCGGCTTCATGCTGCTGTCGGATCTGGCGCTGGCGGGATGTGTGTACGCGTACGGGCGGATGCGGGGGATCCGCCCGACCGAGGAGACCCCGTCCCCGGCCCCGACGGACCTGACGTCCTCCCGCCCCTGACGCGCCCCGCCGTTGGCTCCGCCCACCACCGTGTGGGCAATCGTCCCGCAGGGCGGAACGATTGCCCACAACGGGGGCGGCCGGCGCGGGCAGAATGCACAGCGTGACTCTCTTTCCCGCCCTCGCGGCGACGCCCTCCGACCGCCCCGCCCTCCGCTTCGGTTCGGACGTCCTGAGCTACGCCGAGCTGGCCCGGGCCGCCTCCGCCCTCGCCGTCCGCGTCGGCGGCATGGGGCGCGTGGCCGTCTGGGCCACGCCGACCGCCCGTACCGCCGTCGCCGTCGTGGCCGCCCTGCTCGCCGGGGTGCCCGCCGTGCCGCTCAATCCCCGCACCGGTGAGCGGGAGTTGGCGCACATCCTCGGCGACAGCACGCCCGATGTGGTGCTGGCGGGGCCGGGGGACGAGCTGCCGGCCGGCCTCGCGGCGCTCCCCCGGATCGACGTGGAGCTCACCGGGCCGGGAGCGACGCCTCCGACGGCCCCGGTCGACCCCGAGTCCCCGGCCCTGATCGTCTACACGTCCGGCACCACCGGCCCCCCGAAGGGCGTCCTTCTCTCGCACCGGGCGGTCGCCGCGTCCCTCGACGCGCTGGCCGGGGCCTGGTCGTGGACGGCGGACGACGTCCTGGTGCACGCGCTGCCGCTGTTCCACGTCCATGGCCTCGTCCTCGGGATCCTGGGTCCGCTGCGGCGCGGCGGCGAGGTCCGGCACCTGGGCGGGTTCTCGGTGGACGGCGTGGCCCGGGAGCTGAGCGACGGCGGCACCATGCTGTTCGGCGTGCCGACCATGTACCACCGGCTCGCGGACGCCCTCGACGGCGACCCGGCCCTGACGGCGGCCCTGACCGGTGCCCGGCTCCTCGTCTCCGGCTCCGCGGCGCTGCCGGTGCACGACCACGAGCGGATCGCGGCGGCGACGGGCCGGACGGTCGTGGAGCGGTACGGGATGACCGAGACCTTGATGAACACGAGCGTCGTGCCGGGGGCGGCCCCGCGCCCCGGGACCGTCGGGCCTCCGCTGACGGGCGTGGAGCTGCGGCTGGTGGAGGAGGACGGTTCGGTGCTGGAGGAGCTGGACGGGGAGACGGTCGGCGAGGTGCAGGTGCGCGGCCCGAACCTCTTCTCCGGGTATCTGGGCCGGCCGGAGGCGACGGCGGCGGCGTTCGACGGGGGCTGGTTCCGCACCGGTGACATGGCGGTCCGCGAGGCGGACGGCGCGGTGCGTCTGGTGGGCCGGAAGGCGACCGACCTCATCAAGAGCGGTGGTTACAAGATCGGGGCGGGCGAGATCGAGAACGCGCTCCTCGACCATCCCGGGGTCCTGGAGGCGGCCGTCACGGGCGAGCCCGACCCGGACCTGGGCGAGCGGATCGTGGCCTGGGTGGTGCCGCAGGACGGGGAGAAGCCGCCGGCGGAGGCGGACCTGGCCGACCATGTGGCGGGGCTGCTCGCGCCGCACAAGCGTCCCCGGGTGGTGCGCTATCTCGACGCGCTCCCCCGCAACGACATGGGGAAGGTCCTGAAGAAGGCGCTGCCGACGGCCGGTTGAGCGGACGGCGAAGGCCGGTTGAGCGGACGGCGAAGGCCGGGCCCCGAAGCGGAGGGGCCCGGCCTCGCACACGGACTACTTCACGCCGACCGCGCGGATCAGCTCCTGGGTGACGGAGCCGCCCCGGTCGTCGCTCGCCCCGGCCCGCAGCGAGACGGAGCCCGCGCCGGACGGGATCCGCAGCTCACCGGTCCAGGAGACGCCGCGCCACGACTTCTTGAGCGCGACCTTCGTCCAGGTCCTGCCCTCGTCGTAGGAGACCTCCAGGGTGCCGGTGCCGATGGTGCCGGTGCCGGTGGCGCCCTTCACGTACTCGGCGGAGATCCCGACGGGCATCCGGCCGCCGGCGCGGACGTCGCCGTTGAGGTCGGTGTCCACGTCGAGGCCGAGGTTGAGCATCGGCAGGTAGGTGATCCGGTCGGAGGGCGTCTCGGCCGAGCGGAACGTCCACTCGCTGTGGCCCTTGGTGCCGAGCCGCCAGCGGTCCGCGTCGAGCGCGGTGTCGGTGACGACCTTGTACGTGGCCTCCTCCGCCGGGGCGTCCCAGGCGTAGGCGCCGGAGCTCATCTTGCGGTCGACGCGGACGCCGTTCACGTACACCTCGGTGTACTGGGTCATGCTGTCGTCGCTCCACACGTTGCCGAAGCCGGTGTGGTCGGTGCCGGAGTCGCCCCAACCGGGGGTGTTGAAGCGGAGGTCGTTGCCGGTGCGCTGCTGGCCCCAGCCGAGGCCGGTGCCCAGCCAGGGGTGCCAGACGGGGCCGAACCAGTCGAGCTCCGTGCGGCTGCCGCCCCGGTAGACGGACTGTCCGCCGCGCTGCTCCAGGGATTCGCCGAGGTCGACGGACTCGTGCCAGCGCTGTCCGGTGCCGGTGGAGACGTACTCGGTGCGCTCGGCCGGGAAGGCGATCCACTCCTTGAAGCCGAAGCCGATGCGGAAGGTGTCGGTGATCGAGTACCGGAACTCGCCGCCGAGCTCCTTGCGCTTGGTCGGCATGCGGAAGGTGGAGTGGATCGTGGCGAGTTCGTCCTCGTCGGGCCGGAAGACGAGGTCCTTGCCGATGGCGCCGGGGTGGCCCTCGGAGAGGTCGTAGGTGTACGGGGTGAAGCGGGTGCCGGTCAGGTCGACGCGCTTGCCGCGGGCGGCGCCGGCGGCGAGCCGCTGCGCGTCGGCGGTGTTGACGGTGGCGACGGCGAGCGGGCGGTCCTCGTAGGCGGCGGTGCCGAACCACTTCATCAGCCGGCCGGGCTGGTCGTCGGTGACGAAGAGGGCCTCGGCGCCCGCGTCCTGGGCGGTCTGGGCGAGCTGCTTCGGGTCGGCGCCCTCGGTGAGCCGGACGAGCACGGCCTTGCCGGTGACGTCCTTGCCCGTGTACTCGGCGGGGGTGCCGGTGCCCGCGTCGACGAGGCCGAGGCGGTGACGGCCTTCGAGGAGGGTGGTGCCGGCCTGCGGGGTGGCGTCGGAGAGGCGGACGCCGTCGACGGCGGCCTCCAGCATCGGCTTGCCGAGGCGCCAGACGGTCCGGTACTCGAAGGTGCCGGTGGCGGGCTTCCGGGTCGGCGCGGCGAAGATCGAGTCGTAGGCCGGGGGGACCTGGACGGCGCCGCCGTAGGAGGCGCCGTTCGCCTTGCGGTCGAACTCCATGAGGAGCTGGCGGGTCTCGGTGCGCTTCTCGACCTCGGCGCGGATCTCGCGCAGCTGCCGCCCGTCGAGGGTGATCTCGCGGTCGCGGTCGAGGACGATCTCCGGCTCGGTGAGGAAGCCGAGGCCGAGGGAGTCCTTGCCGTGCGAACCGCGGACGTCGAGGAAGGTGTCGACGGTGTACGTGCCGGGCTTGAGGCGGAGTTCGAGGGTGCCGGACTCGCCGACGGTGGCCGGGAAGGGGTCCTCGCCCTCGACGAGCTTCTGCACGCCGAGGTAGGCGGGGGTCGGGGCGCCGTCGCGGTCCTTGACGTGGACGGTGAGGGTGTAGCGCTCCTCCTCCTTCACGAGACCGAGGGCGGTGTGCGCGACGGCCGCGCCGGCGGCGGTGGCGGTGATCCGGCCGGAGGACTGGCCGACGGGGGCCTTGGTGCCGTCGCCGGTGACGGTGGTGGACGCGGAGCCGTGGGCGGGGACGGTGAGGGCGGTGTCGGCGAGGGTGGCGACCCCGGCGGGCATGCCCTCGACGGCGAGGTTCAGCTCGACCGGCGCGTCGGAGGAGTTGGTGTAGGTGACCGTCCTGGTGACCGGCTTGCTCTCCTCGTAGGGCCAGGAGGTGAAGCCGAGGTCGGCAGAGCCGGTGGCGGTGACGTTCGCGGCGATCGCGGCGGCGACGTCGACCCGGCCGGCGCCGAGCTCGTACGAGGTGGCGTCGAGGGTCTTCGACGAGGACATCAGCGCGTTCTTGAGCTGGGCGCCGGTCCAGTCGGGGTGCTTCTCGGCGAGCAGCGCGGCGACGCCGGCGACGTGCGGGGTCGCCATCGACGTACCGCTCATGGTGGTGTAGGGGCCGCTGCCCGCGACGAGTTGGGAGCGGGCGGCGAGGATGTCCACGCCGGGCGCCGACACGTCGGGCTTGAGGGCCTGGTCGCCGTAGCGGGGTCCCTGGCTGGTGAAGTAGGCGGCGCGGTCCGCGGAGTCGACGGCGCCGACGGTGAGCGCGGAGTCGGCGGCGCCGGGCGAGCCGATGGAGCCGGGGTAGCCGGAGTTTCCGGCGGCGATGACGAAGAGGGCGCCGGTCTCGGCGGAGAGGGTGTTGACGGCCTGGGCCATCGGGTCGGTGCCGTCGCTGGGTTCGCGGGAGCCGAGGCTCATCGAGACGATCTTCGCGTCGATGTCCTTGGCGGCCCACTCCATGCCCGCGATGATCTGCGACTCGGTGCCGGAGCCCTGGTCGCTGAGGACCTTGCCGACGGCGAGGGTGGCGCCGGGGGCGACGCCCTTCTCCTTGCCGTCGCTCGCGGCGCCGGAGCCGCCGACGGTGGAGGTGACGTGGGTGCCGTGGCCGCCGCGGTCGGCGACCTCCTGGCCCTCGATGAAGGACCTGGTCTCGGCGATCCGGCCCGCGAGGTCGGGGTGGCCGAGGTCGGCGCCGGTGTCGAGGACGGCGACCTTGACGCCCTTGCCGGTGAGTCCGGCCTCCCAGGCCTTCGGGGTGCCGATCTGGGCGTTGGACTCGGCCATGGCGGCCTCGACGCGGCCGTCGAGCCAGACCTTGCCGGGGGCGGCGGCGCGGGCGGTGCCGCGGGCGGTGAAGCCCTGCCAGAAGGCGGCGGGGTCGGTGGCGGTGACGGCGGCGCCGCCGATGCTGGGCAGGGCGCGGACGGTCTCGGCGCCGCGCGGGGCGGCGGCGGTCCGGGCGCCCCTGGCGCCGTAGGTGACGATCAGCGGGAGTTCGCCGGTGATGCCCTGCTCGACGAGGCCGGTGACGTCGAAGAGGCGGGGGTCGAGCGCGCCGGAGGCCAGGTAGGGGCGGGCCTCGTCGGGGACGACGGTGACGCGGCCGTTCACGGTCTGGCTGCGTATCGCGCCGGTGGCGCCCTTCGCCCGGTCGACGGTGACGGTCCTGTTCCCGTCTCCGAGGTCGGTGAGGGTGACGCGGTCACCGGTGACGAGGGTGACGGTGCTGCTCGTCGCGGACGCCTTGAAGGTGTCCGGCACGGTCGGTGCGGTGTTCGCGGCGGCGGGGGTCTGCCCGGCCGAGAGCATCACGAGGGAGACGCCCGCGGCGAGCAGCGCGGCCCTCCCTCTGTCGAAGGGTGTGGTCCTCGACGTCATCGTTCGAACTCCTCGCGGACCCGGGGTCGGGGGTGTTCCGGGTGCCGCGAGGAGTCTTGGCCCCTGGGGCGGGTGTTGACCCCTGTCACTCCTGGCGGTTATGTGCCGTGGCGGCCAACCGCCAGGACGGGACGGTCCGTTCGGGGTGAATGGTCACGGAGTCGGGTCGAGGGCGTCATAGCGGCGGAATCCGCGCCCGTACAGGGCGAGGATTCCGATCGCCAGGACGCAGGCGATCCCGCCGCCGGTGACGGCGACGGCCGGCGAGGTGAGGTCGGCGACGGAGCCCGCGAGGAAGTCGCCGAGGCGGGGCCCGCCCGCGACGACCACGATGAAGACGCCCTGGAGCCGGCCGCGCATCTCGTCCGGGGCGGCGACCTGCATCATCGTGTTCCGGAAGATCATCGAGACGGTGTCGGAGTAGCCCGCGACGGCGAGCATGAGCAGTCCGAGCCAGAGGTTGCGGGTCAGCCCGAAGACGGCGATGGCGGTGCCCCAGGCGGCGACGGAGAGCAGGATCGCCTGCCCGTGGTGGCGGATGCGGCCCTGCCAGCCGGACAGCACCCCGCCGAGGAGCGCGCCGAACGCGGGCGCGGCGACGAGGAGTCCGGCGGTCTTGGCGTCGCCGCCGTACCAGAGGACGGCGATGGCGGGGAACAGGGCGCGGGGGTGGGCGAGGATCATCGCGCAGAAGTCGGAGAAGAACGTCATCCGCAGGTTGGGGCGGGTGGCGAGGAATCTCAGTCCGTCGAGGACCGAGGCCCTCTTGCCGCCCGTCCGCTCCGGGAGCATGGACGGCAGCCGCCACATCGCGTACAGGCTCGCGGTGAAGGCGACGGCGTCCACGAGGTACGCGGTCTGGTAGCCGGCGAAGCCGACGATCAGGCCGCCGAGGCTGGGTCCGACGAGGGTGCCGAAGGTGGTGACCATCGAGTTGAGCGCGTTGGCGGCGCGCAGCTGCTCGGGCGGCAGGAGCCGGGGGATCATCGACGACCGGGCGGGCGAGTTGAGGGCGGCGCACACGGCCTGGAGGGCGACGATCCCGTACAGGAACCAGACCTGGTGGAAGCCGGCGAACGCGGCGGCGGCGAGGGCGACGGAGAGCACGGCGGAGCCGCTCGCGCTGGCGAGGCCGAGCTTGCGGCGGTCGACGGTGTCGGCGATGGCGCCGCCGTACAGGCCGAAGACGACGAGCGGGACGAGGGCGAAGAGCCCGACGAGCCCGACGGAGAAGGGCGAGCGGGTGATGTCGTACACCTGGAGGGAGACGGCGAGCGCCGTCATGCCCTGCCCGACCCAGGAGACGGTGTTCCCGAACCAGAGGCGGCGGTAGTGCGCGGAGGTGCGCAGCGGGGTGAGGTCGGCGAAGACCTTGCGGCGGTCCTGTTCCTGGGTGGCGGTCACGCGAGGTCGTACCGCAGCTCGGGACGCTCCCAGTGGATGCGCCCGGCGGCCGGCACGGTGCCGGTGCGGACGGCGCCGGTCCGCAGGTAGAACTCCTCGGCGGGGGGATGGGCGACGACGCGCACGGAGTCGAGGCCGGCGGCCCTGGCCCGCTCGGTCATGTGCTCCATGAGGAGGCGGCCTATGCCGAGTCCCTGGGCCGCGTCGGAGACGAACGCGAGGTCGAGTTCGGCCTCGTCGACGAGGAGCGCGTAGAAGCCGAGCACCCGGCCGCCGTCGGCCTCGTCGACGGCGACGTAGACGGGGTGGTGCTCGATGTACGGACCGCCGACCTGGTATCCCTCGACCATGGTGGCGTAGTCGCCCCGGTAGGCCCCGGAGGTCCGGACGAGCCGGGTGAGCCGCTTGGAGTCGTCGGCGGTGGCACGCCGGATGGTGATGTCGGACATGGAGCGAGTATAGGAGCGATCTCGGTTGATGCTCCTTACAATTCGGTGAACGCGCCACGGTCCCCCGCCCTGTGCGGCGCTACTCCGGCCGCGCCGACCCCGGGCACGCGGCCCGCGAGCCGCATCGGCTGCGGCCCCGGGGAGAGCACGATGCGCGGGACCGGGCGGGGCGGGCGCGGGGAGACCGGGGTCAGGTGCCAGCGCGAGGCGATGGCGGCGAGCGCGAGTCCGGCCTCGACCGTGCCGAACACGTCACCGACGCACTTGGTGGCGCCGAGCCCGAAGGGGAGCCAGGCGTCCCTCGGTGCCTCCCCCGCCGCCCACCGGTCCGGGTCGAAGCGCGCCGCGTCCGGGAAGAGTTCGCGGCGCCGGTGGAGCAGGTACAGGCAGCAGATGACGGTGGAGCCGGGCGCCAGGGGCAGCCCGGCCAGCTCCGTCTCGCGGGTGGTGGTCCGGGTGATCGCCCAGGCCGGCGGATAGAGGCGGAGCACCTCGCGCACCACGTCGGCGGTGTACGGCAGGCGGGGCAGGTCGGCCGCGGTGACGGGCCCTCCGGCCAGGACCGCGTCGAGCTCCCGGTGCAGCCGGCCGGCGGCCTCGGGGTGGTCGGCCAGGAGGCGCAGGGCCCAGGCGAGGACCGAGGAGGTGGTCTCGGCGCCGGCCAGGACCAGGGTGGCGACCTGGTCGCCGAGTTCGGCGTCCGAGAGCGCGCGGCCGTGCTCGTCCCGTACGGCGAGGAGCAGGGAGAGGGCGTCGCCGTGATCGACCCCGGCCGCCCGGTACGCGGCGACGATGGCGGCGACGCCGGTGCGCCAGCGGGCGAGGGCCCGGCGGTAGCGGCGGCGGGCCGGGGACGGCACCCGGTCGACGACCGGCGCCACGACCCGGGTGTAGACGCCGCGCAGGAGGACTTCGAGGGCTTCGCGCAGTTCTTCGGCGGCCTGCGCGGTGATGCCCGCGGAGAACAGGGTGCGGACGGCGACGGCGGTCGTGAGCCGGAAGGCCTCCTCGGTGACGTCGACGACCGCTCCCGGTCGCCAGCGTGCGGTCAGGGCCTGGGTCTCGGCCGTCATGACGGCGGCGTACCGGTCCATGAGGGAGTGGTGGAAGGCGGGCTGGAGGGTCCGCCGCTGGTCGCGGTGCTCGGCGTTCGGGCAGGTGGCGAGGCCGTTGCCGAGGAGGGCGCGGACCTTCTCGTACAGGACTCCGCTCCGGTCGAAGGAGCGGCGGTCGGTGAGGACGCGGCGGACGAGCGCCGGGTGGCTGACGACGTGGGCGGTCCGGGGCCCCATCCGGACGCGGACCACGTCTCCGTGGCCGGGCAGCGAGTCCAGGAAGGACAGCGGCCGGGTCGCCAGGTACGGCAGGTGTCCGAGCAGCGGCCAGGCCCCGGGGGCCCGTCCGTGCCGGGGCGCGGGCGGGGTCTCCTGTTCCGGGCCGTTCACGAGGGCTCCGCCCCGCTCGCCGTTCGCGTGAACGCACCTTCCTCCGCCCGCCGTTCGTGCGCGGCGAGCGCCGACTCCCAGGCTTCGGGGAGCCGTTCGGCGCCGGTGAGGGAGCGGTCGGCGAGGAAGGTGACGTGGAGGCGGCGGCGGTGCGTGACCCAGGCGACGAAGAGCGGCTGGCCCGGCACCATGACCGGCAGGGCGTACACCCCGGTCGCGGGGGTTCCGGCGAAGCCGAGCGGCCGCCGGACCCGGAGGTCGGCGACACCGAGCGGGGTGTAGCGGGCGTCGACGCTGCGGGAGAGCGTCAACCGGCCGATCCGGTACGGGAGTTTCCGCAGGACGACCCGGTGGGCGTCGGCGAGGCGGGCGAGGCGGGTGTGGTCGAGGGCGCGTCCGAGGCGGTCGAGCCGCTCGTCCGGGTCGGGCTCGCCGCAGGGGAGGTCGACCCCGGCGACGGCGACCCGGTTGCCGAGGTGGGGGCGGGGGTCGTCGGGGTCCCGGACGCTGATCCCGAGGTTGGCGCGCAGCGCCAGGCCGTGGCCGGGGCCGTCCGGGCCCCAGCCGTCGGGGTGCAGGGCGCGCAGCACCTCGGTCGTCAGGGCGAGGCAGAGCTGCGGGGCGGTGGCCCCGGTGCGGCGCCCCAGCGCGTGCAGCCGGGCCATGTCGACGTCGGCGAACGCGGCGGTGTAGGCCTGGGCGGGCGGGGCGTCGAGGGCCGGCCACCAGGTGACGCGGCGCGCGGGCCGGAACTCGGGGAGGACGGCGGCCCAGTCCACGGGCCGGGGCGGCCGGAAGGTGAGGGCCCTGGCGCGCGGCGTCTCCTCGGGGCCGAGGAGGCGCTCCAGGGTCGCGACGGCGGCGGCGCCGTCCTGGAAGGCGTGGTGGGCCCGGTAGCAGAGCGCCCACCGTCCGCCGCCCGCCCGGCGGACGAGCCAGATCCCCCACAACGGCCGGTCGCGCGGCAGGGGTTGACGGAGGAGTGCGGCGGCGACGGCCGACGGGTCGGCGCCGCCGGCCGACTCGTACAGGTGACGGTCGGGATCGAAGCCGGGGTCGGGCTCCCAGCACGGGCGCCCGGGGCCGCCGGACAGCCGGTGGGCGAGCTCCGGGAGCAGGCCGACGCGGCGCCTCAGGTGCTCCAACACCCTCACCCGCGAGGGTGGTTCTCCTTCGAGGACGACCAGGCCGCCGAGGTGCAGGGCGGAGTCCGTCGCGTGCAGCGCCGCCACGTCGAGGGAGAGCCGGTCGAGCACCGCGAGCGGTACCCCCGTGGAAGATCGCATCGGATCTGAAGATCGCACGGAGCGCTACGATACGTCATCATGCGATCGCAATGCGTGACGGACGGCATGCCCCCGGCCTTCCTCGGCGACGAGGCCGTGGCGGCGTGGACCGCCTCCGGAGCACCCCTCGTCGACCTCCTCCGCCAGGCGCACACCCCGGGCCGGCTGACCGGATTCCGCCGGGGCGGCCGGGCGGCGGTCCTGGTCACGGAGCCCCGGCACGTGCACCAGGTGCTCGGCCTCGGCGGCGACCGGTACGTGAAGCGGTCGCACCGGGCGAGACCGCTCCTCGGCGACGGCATGCTGACCGCCACGGGCGAGGCCTGGCGGTCCCAACGGAAGCTCCTCCAGGCGATGTTCACGGGCCGGGGCATCCAGCGCTGGGAGCATCACATCGAGGGGGCGGCGGCGTGCGTCGTCGACCGCTGGGCGGAGCGGGCCCGCCGGGGCGAGCCGACGGACATCGCCGAGGACGTGCAGTTCTTCACCGTCGACACGATCTGGCGCTCGCTCACCGACCGGCCCCTGGACCAGGAGACGTACGTCGACCTGGCGGCGGTGCAGGACATCGTCGCGGCGCTGCCCGCCGACGTCGGCGGCGCGACCGCGCTGCCGCCGGAGGTCGAGGCGGCGATCGGCGCGCTCGACGAGCGGATGCTCCGGGCCCTCGCCGACGCCCGGGTGCGCCACCGGGCGGACGGCGCCGGGGCGAGCGTCCTGGACCGGCTGCTCGACGCGGCCGGGACGGATCCCGCGTACACGGACCGGCTGATCCGCGACGAGCTCGTCACCCTGCTCGTCGCCGGATACGAGAGCAGCGCCCGCACCCTGACCTGGGCGTTCGTCCTGCTCGACGAGCATCCCGAGATCATGGAGCGGGCCGCGGGGGACCCGCGGGCCGTCGAGGCGGTGCTCTCCGAGACGCTGCGGCTCTACCCGACGGGCTGGCTGCTGCCCCGGCACAGCCCGGCGGACGAGACACTGGCCGGCTGGGCGATCCCCGCCGGCACGGACCTCCTCGTCTGCCCGTACCTCACCCACCGCGACCCGGAGGTCTGGCCCGAGCCCGAGACCTTCGACCCGGGCCGCTTCCCGGCCCGTTCGCCGCTGCCGCCCGGCGCGTACCTCCCCTTCGGCATCGGTCCGCGCGCCTGTCTCGGCACCCGGTTCGCGATGCGGGAGATGGAGGTGCTGCTCGGCGCGCTCCTGGCCCGGTTCACGGTGGAGGCGACCGGGCCGGCGGGCGAGGCCGTCTTCGGCATCAACCTGCGCCCGGCCGGCCCGCTGCACGCGCGCGTCCGCGAGCGGACGTGAATTCGCCCGCCCCCGACGCCCGCCCGTCCGACGGCCGCGCCCCCGAGGGGTACGGCTCCGAGCGGGTCGACTACGTCGACCCCCGGGACCGGGTGGTGACCCAGGGCGGACGGACCGCCGGGCCTCCCGCCGGACTGCTCCGCCGGTACGCGGCGACCGTCTGCACCGACAGCACCGGCCGGGTCCTCCTCTACCGGCGGACCGCCTCGGCACCCGCCTACCCCGGTCACTACGACGTCCTGGTCGGCGGGGCGGTCCGCAGCGGCGAGGACTACCGCGCGGCCGCGCTCCGGGAGCTCCGCGAGGAGCTGGGCTGGGAGCGGGCGCCCGGCCTCACCGAGGCGTACCGGATCCGCGTCGACGACCCGCACGGCGCCTGCTTCCTCACGGTCCACCGCTGGGTGGCTGACCGTGCGCCCCGGCCCGATCCGCAGGAGATCGCCTGGTGCGGTTTCGTCGCGCCGCTCGCCGTCCTGACCGGCGGCTACACCCCGCTGGTCCCGGCCGGCGCGGAGGCCGTGCGGCGCCTCTTCCCCCGCTGACCGCCTCCCCTCGCCCCACCTTCCGTACGACACCGCCGAAGGACACCTCCCCATGACGTACCGCGCGCTGCCCTTACCCGGCGTCTCCCTCGCCGCCCCCGGCCCCCGGCCGGAACCCCTCCCGGGAAGCGGGCCGCTCGACCACGCCCGGGCCCGGCTCGCCGGCCGCCTGCTGGAGGCCGCCGGTCCCGACGGGCTGCTGCGGGCCCCGTGCGACAGCCGGATCCTGGAATCCGCCCTGGCCCTGCGGCTGCTCACCGTGACGGGCGTGGACCCGGACGCCCAGGAGCGGCTCACCCGCCGTCTGAAGACCGCCGTGGACGAGGGCGCCCCCGACCCCGTGCAGGAGGCCGCCGCCCGCGCGGCCCTCGGCGAGTACGTGGACGGGCGGGGCGCGCTCGCCCGGCTGCTCGGCGGCTTCGACCACTTCACCGCCGGGCGCAAGCGGCTGATGTTCCAGACGATCCTGGCGGAGCTCGGCGCCCACTCCTTCCCCGAACTCCCCTCCCCCGAGTCCCTCTTCGAGGCACGCGGCCAACAGCGCTGGCTGATCACGGAGATGGCCGCCCTGAAGGTCCTGTACGCCTTCGGGACCGGTGCGCCGCGGCTCGTCACGGAGGACGACTGGCGGGCGCTCGAACCCTGCTCGCTCCCCGGCCCGCCCCCGTACGGCAACCACCTCGCCAGGACCCTCGCGCTGCTCGCGCTGCGGCTGCGGCCCCGGTACGCGACGGCCGTGCGGGCGCGGGCGTCGGAGCTGCGCGGGCGGCTGCGCGAGGACGGCGGGCTGCCGTTCATCACGGGCATGGACGTGTTCGCGACGGCGACCGGCGGGCTCGCCCTGACGGGCGCGGGAGCCCCCGCGCACACCCTGCGGGCCCTCGCGACGGCCCTCGCGGAGCACCGGAACGCCGACGGCGGCTGGGGGTTCGACCGGGGCGTCGCGCAGAGCGACGTGGACGACACCGCGTACTGCGTGGAGTTCCTGCGGGCGACGGACCCGGGGCGCTTCGGGGCCGAGGTGGCGGCCGGCGAGCGGTACCTGCTGGCCCGGCAGGGTGCGGACGGCGGCTTCCCGACCTTCGAGCGCGGCACCGCCTCCGAGGTGGCGATAACGGCGGCGGCCGTGAACGCGCTGGCCCCCGAGCCCGCGCACCGGTCGGCGGTCGAGGCCGCCGTCCGGTTCGTCGTGGCCCGGCAGGAGGCCGCCGGACCGTTCGAGCGCAGCTGGAGCCTCAACGAGAGCAACGCCCTGTTCCGTACGGTCCTCGCCCACGACTCCTTCCTGGCCGTGGCACCCGGCGGTCCGGCCGCGACCGAGGTGGCGCGGGCCCGGGCGCGGGCCGTGGCCCGGCTGGTCGACACCCAGAACGCGGACGGCGGCTGGGGGCACGTGCCGTCCGATCCGAGCGACCCGATCAGCACCGCGTACGCGCTGATCGCCGTGGCCCGGACGCCGACCGTGCCGTCCGCCCGGGGTGCGACCGGGCGGGCGGTACGCCACCTCCTGGAGCGGCAGCGGCCGGACGGCGGCTTCGTCTCCCGCCCCGACCAGGCCGGGCCCCGGCCGCTCGCCTACCACGTGCCCGTCCTGACCGACGTGTGCGTGCTGCTCGGCCTGAACCACGCGCGCGCGTCCCGTCTCCCCTCACAAGGAATGCCATGACCTTCGACGAACTGAAGACCCTGCTCGTCTCGCTCGGACTCGACCCGGCGGACATCACCCCCGACTCCACCCGCGAGGAGGCCGGGCTCGACTCCCTCCTGCTCACCGAGCTGGCGCTCGTCCTGCGCAAGGAGCGGGGCGTCCCGGTGCCGGAGGAGGAGCTGTACGCGGCGACCACCGTCGCCGCGATCGAGGGGCTCGTCTCCCGGTACGCGGGGGTGGCCTGATGCCCGACGGGCCGGGCGCGACGGGCCCGGGCCTCGGCCGTGGGCCGGGGGCACAGGGCCTCGGCATCGGCCGTGGGCCGGGCGCCGCGGTCACCGGTGTCGGTCTCTTCACCCCGGCCGGCGCGGACGCCGCGACGACCTGGGAGACCGTCCGCGCCGGGAAGCCCACCGCGGCCCTGGAGGAGCGGCACGGCCTGCGGTATCTCGCCTGCCGGGCGCCGGAGCTCCCCGGGGACCTGGGCAGGGCCGTGACGGCGCGGCGGCCCGACCGCGCCGCGCTTCTCGGCCTCGTCGCGGCGCGGGAGGCGCTCGCCGACGCGGGCCTGGACCCCGTCGGCTGGGACGGGGCGCGGGTCGGCGTGGTCGTCGGCATCGGGGCGGGCGGTGTCCTCACCTTCGAGGCGCAGCACGAGGTGCTGCGGACGGACGGCCCCGGCGACATGTCCCCGTTCGCGGTGCCGGGCGCGCTGCCGAACGGGGTCGCGGGGCAGCTGGCCGTCGGGTTCGGGATCCGGGGCCCGTCGGCGGCGGTGACCACGGCGTGCGCGGCGGGCGCGACGGCGATCGGCGTCGCGCTCGACCTGCTGGCCCTGGGCCGCTGCGACGTCGTCCTGGCGGGCGGGGCCGAGGCCTCACTGAGCCCGTTCTACATCGCGGGCTTCGACCGGCTGCGCGCGCTGTCCCACCGGTTCGACGACCCGGCGGGCGGGCTGCGGCCGTTCGACCGGGACCGGGAGGGCTTCGTGATGGCGGAGGGCGCCGGGTTCCTGGTCCTGGAGCGCCCGGCGGACGCCGCCGCGCGCGGGGCCGGGGCCCGGGCGCTGATCAGCGGCTACGGGGCGACCTCGGACGCGCACCACGTGGTGGCGCCCCGGCCCGACGGCTCGGGTCTGACGGCGGCCGTCCGGGGCGCGCTCGCCGAGGCGGGCGCGGCGCCGGGCGAGGTCGGCCTGGTCAACGCGCACGGGACGGGGACGCCGCGTGGGGACGCCGTGGAGGCGGCGGCGCTCGCGGCGCTGTTCCCGCACCGCCCGCCGGTGACGTCGACGAAGGGGGTGACGGGGCACCTGCTCGGTGCGGCGGGGGCGGTGGAGGCGGCGCTCACGGTGCTGTCCCTGGCGGAGGGCACCGTGCCGCCGACCGCGAACTTCGCGGAGCCGGGCGAGGGCATCGACCTGGACGTCCCCACGACGGCCCGCGGGGCCCGGCTCCGGCTCGCCGTCTCCACCTCGGTGGGCTTCGGCGGGCACAACGCGGCGCTGGTGATCACCGCTCCGTGAGGCGGGGGCCGCCGCGGCGGTCAGCCGCAGGCGGCCGCCACGTCGTCCGGGTCGACGCCGTCGAGCCGGGCGGCCAGGACGTGGAGCCGCTCCCGCAGCTCCCCCAGCTCCGCCAGGTCGAGGCCGGTCGCGGCGGCGATCCGGCGGGGCACGCCGAGGGCCTTCTCCCGCAGGGCGGTCCCGTCGGCGGTGAGGCGGACGGTGACGGACCGCTCGTCCTCGGCGCTGCGGCGCCGCTCGACGTATCCCGCCGCCTCCAGCCGCTTGAGGAGCGGCGACAGCGTGCCGGAGTCGAGCCGCAGCCGCTCGCCGATCCCCTTCACGGGCAGCTCGCCGTGCTCCCAGAGCACGAGCATGACGAGGTACTGGGGGTAGGTCAGGCCCAGCTCCTTGAGCGCGCCCCGGTAGACGCCGTTGAAGGCGCGCGTGGCGGCGTGCAGGGAGAAGCAGATCTGGTTGTCGAGCCGGAGGAAGTCCTCGTCCATGGGGTCCAGGGTACGGGAGACGCGCATCACACGCGATTAAGTTGTGCACAACTCAATCGCGCACTAACAATATGAGGGCAGCACGACACGGACCCTCCGAGGAACGGAAGACCCCATGGACGCGATCTACACCGCCGTCGCCACCGCCAACGGCCGCGAGGGCCGCGCCGTCAGCTCCGACGGCCACATCGACCTCCCCCTCGCCCACCCCCAGGCGCTCGGCGGCAACGGCCAGGGCACCAACCCGGAGCAGCTCTTCGCCGCCGGCTACGCGGCCTGCTTCGCCAGCGCCATGGGCGTGGTCGCGCGCCAGGAGAAGATCGACATCTCCGAGGCCTCCGTCACCGCCGAGGTCTCCATCGGCAAGGACGCCGCGGACGGCGGCTTCGGACTCGCGGTCGTGATGCGCGCCGAGTTCCCCGACCACCTCCAGGGCGAGGCGGGCCTCGCCCTCCTGGAGAAGACGCACGCCTTCTGCCCCTACTCGAAGGCCACCCGCGGAAACATCGAGGTCGAGCTCGTCGTCGAGTAGTCGGCCGCGGCTCGCCGAGCCGTTCGGCGCGTGGCTTTCTGTTGGTTCCCGCACGCCCCTGGTGGTCATCGACCCACCGGGGGCGTTCGGTTGTGAGTTTTCACGTTCGGGCACGGGGGATTCGTCTGCCGTACGACGGGCAGTCATGGGACGGCCGCCGGGCCGTGGTTCGCGGGCGCTCTCCTGTGGGGCGCCCGTCGGCCGGCCCGCCCGGTCGCCGCACCCGTACCCCCACCGCACGTACTCACTCCCGGAGGGCAACTCCCCCATGGCCGACCTCAACCGCCGCCGGTTCCTCCAGCTGACCGGCGGCGCCGCCGCGTTCACGATGCTCTCGGAGAGCATCGCCCGCGCCGCCGCGATACCGGCGCAGGGCTCCACCGGCACGATCCAGGACATCGAGCACATCGTCGTCCTGATGCAGGAGAATCGTTCCTTCGACCACTATTTCGGGGCGATGAAGGGCGTACGGGGCTTCGGCGACCCGCGCCCCGTGACCCTGCCCAGCGGGAAGTCCGTCTGGAACCAGGAGGACAACTCCGGGAACGTCACGCTCCCCTTCCGGCCGACCAGCGACAAGCTGGGCATGGAGTACCTCCAGGGCCTGAACCACGACTGGCAGGGCGGCCAGAGCGCCTTCAACAAGGCCAAGTACAACAACTGGATCCCGGCCAAGACCAAGGCCACCATGGCGCACCTCACCCGTGAGGACATCCCGTTCCACTACGCGCTCGCCGACGCCTTCACCATCTGCGACGCGTACCACTGCTCGTTCATCGGCGCCACGGACCCCAACCGCTACTACATGTGGACCGGTCACGTCGGCAACGACGGCACGGGCGGCGGCCCCGTCCTCAACAACGCCGAGGCCGGCTACGGCTGGACCACCTACCCCGAGCGCCTGGAGGCGGCGGGCGTCTCCTGGAAGATCTACCAGGACATCGGCGACGGCCTGAACGCCGCCGGCTCGTGGGGCTGGATCAACGACGCCTTCCGCGGCAACTACGGCGACAACTCGCTGCTCTACTTCAACAACTACCGCAACGCCCAGCCCGGCAACCCCCTCTACGACAAGGCCCGCACAGGCACGAACGCCAAGGCGGGCGAGGGCTTCTTCGACATCCTCCGCGCCGACGTGCAGGGCGGCCGGCTGCCGCAGATCTCCTGGATCGCCGCCCCGGAGGCCTTCTCGGAGCACGCCAACTGGCCCTCCAACTACGGCGCCTGGTACATCGCGCAGGTCCTGGACGCGCTGACCTCGAACCCGGACGTGTGGGCCCGTACCGCCCTCTTCATCACGTACGACGAGAACGACGGCTTCTTCGACCACGTGGTCCCGCCGTTCGCCCCGGGCGACGCCTCCTGGGGCAAGTCCACGACCGCGACCACCCTGGACTGGTTCCCCGGCAAGGTCGGCTACGCGGCCGGCCCCTACGGTCTCGGCCCGCGCGTCCCGATGCTCGTCGTCTCCCCCTGGTCCACCGGTGGTTACACCTGTTCGGAGACCTTCGACCACACCTCGGTCATCCGCTTCATGGAGAGCCGCTTCGGCGTCCGCGAGCCGCAGATCTCCCCCTGGCGCCGCGCGGTCTGCGGCGACCTGACCTCGGCGTTCGACTTCACGCGCACCAACACCCAGCCCGCCCCGCTCCCGCCGACGGCCGGCTACTACCCGCCGGACAAGAACCGCCACCCCGACTTCCTGGCCACCGCCCCGGCCGTCGGGACGATGCCCCGCCAGGAGCCGGGCGCCAAGCCCACCCGCCCCCTGAAGTACGCCCCGTACGTGGACGGAGCGGCGGACGTGACGGCGGGCACCTACCGCCTCACGTTCAGCGGCGGCCCGGCGGCCGGCGCCCAGTTCTACGTGACCTCGGCCAACCGCACCGACGTCCCCTGGACGTACACGGCGGAGGCGAACAAGTCGATCGCGGACACCTGGAACACCAAGTACTCCAAGGGCGTCACCGACCTCACGGTCCACGGCCCCAACGGCTTCCTCCGCCGCTTCCGCTCCCCCGGCAAGACGGCGGTCCCGGAGGTCACCGCCCGTCACAACGCCGGCACGGGCCGCCTCGACCTCACGTTCACCAACGCCGGCACGACCGCGACGGTGACCGTCACCAACGCCTACGGCGGCTCCGCGACGACCCTCTCGGTCGCGAAGGGCGCCACGGTCACCCACACCGTCGACGCCTCCGCCGCCCACCACTGGTACGACGTCACCGTCACGTCCTCCGCGGGCACGGACTACCTCCGCCGCCTCGCCGGCCACGTGGAGACGGGTGCGGCGAGCCAGTCGGACCCGGGCATCCTGACGTACTGACACCGACGCCCGCCCCGGCACCGCACGCCGGTGCCGGGGCGGGCGGGCACGACCGTGACGGAGAGTGACCCGAACGGCGGTTTCAGCCCATATGACGCCGTTTTAGGCTTCCGATCCAAGGAGCGGAGGCACTCCGCCCTGACGGAATCGGTTCGGGAGGCTCCATGCGCGGCCGCACGACTGCTCGTCACCGGAGCAGGTCCAGGGGCGCGCTCCTCGCTCTCGCCCTCCTCTGCGCCGCGGCCGCCCCGCTGGCCGGCTGCTCCTCCGGGGGCGACGGGAACCCGACCCCCGACTCGGACGTCTCCACGGACGCCACCGCGACCGCCGGGACAACGGGGCAGCCCGATCAGGACGAGGACGAGCAGGAGCGACGGAAGCAGGAGCAGGACGACGGGAGCTTCAGCCGCGCGGGCCGGCTCTCCGACGGCTTCTCGGGCCACTGGCCGCAGAGCTACAAGAAGACGGTCACGAACCCGTCGTCCGATCCCTATGTGGGCACGCTCTGGGTCCTGGACTGCACACCGGGCGAGGAGAACCGGCCGGCCATCCCGCCGAGCCGGACCGTGAACCTGTCCCCCGGGGGCGAGGACGCACCGGAGTTCACGTTCTCGCAGGAGGGCGGGAACACGAAGGCGACCCGCCAGGTCTGCGCGATCCTCCGGAACGAGGGCGGAGTCTCGGACGAGGTCAGCGAACCGATCTCCGCGGACATCGTGCCGCCGCCCGGTGAGACGACCGGGGACACCACCGAAGGAACGACTGGCGACACCACCGAAGGAACCACAGGAGAGACCTCCGAAGGAACCACCGGGGACACCACGGGCGACACCACCGAGGGAACCACCGGAGACACCACGGGCGACACCACCGAAGGAACCACCGGAGAGACCTCCGAAGGGACCACCGGAGACACGGCCGGCGACACCGCCGGCGGCAGCTCGGCCGGTCCCGGACGGTCCCGCTGACCCGGCCGAGCCGCCCGAGCGAAGGGGGCCGCATGGCCGAAGGCGAACCCGACGACGACGGGAGCGGAAGGAGCCCCTGGGGCAACTGGGTCGTCACGCTCACCACGCTGGTCGCGCCGACCACCTTCATCGGCGCCCTGCTGCTGTACTTCGGCTTCGCCTTCACCGACGCCCAGTACGCGTACTTCGGCATCGACGCGGCGACCCTCGGCTTCTCCCCCCGGGACTACGCGATGCGCAGCGCGGCCGCCCTCTACGTACCCGCCGGCACGGCGCTCACCGTCGCGCTGGCCGGCGTCCTGGTCTACTACGCGGCACGCACGCTCGGGGACAGGAGCACACACCTGCCACCGGGCGGCCGCCTCGCGCCGTACGCGCTCTCGGTCTGCGGCCTGGTCATGTTCACCCTCGGCATGCTCGGCGGGCTCGGCGTGTGGCGCGCCGGGGCGATGGACACCCCGCTGCTGCTGGGCTGCGGACTGGTCCTGGTCGTGTACGGCAGGGCCCTGTCCTTCAAGCTGACCGGCACCTCCTACCCGGTGGCGCGCGAGCGGCTGGCGCTCGCGCTCGTCGCCGCGCTGGTCGTGCTGTGCTCCTTCTGGGCGGTCCACGCGTACGCCAAGCGGCACGGCACCGACGAGGCCCGCTACCTGGCGCGCCATCTGTGGCTGCGCCCGGCCGTGACCGTCGACACGGCGGAACGCCTCTACTTCCCGCCCCGGCAGGTACGCGAGACGGTCCTGCCCGTCGCCGGACCCCCGCAGCGGTTCCGGTACCGGTACGAGGGCCTGCGTCTCCTCGCGGAGGCGAACGGCCGGATGTTCCTCATCCCCGACGACTGGGCGGAGAAGGGCGGCAACGTGCTCGTCGTGCCGGCGAACAACGCGGTGCGCGTCGCCTTCCGCTCCGACTGAGGCGTCCGGGTGACTGCGGGCGTGTCGCTGTCGTGAGGCGCGTCACCCCGGGTGCACCGTGGAAGCAAGAAGCCCGTGGTCGCGGAGGAAACCTTCCTGCGGCCACGGGCAGTGGTGGGGCGGGTGGGACTCGAACCCACGGCCGACGGATTATGAGTCCGCTGCTCTAACCGGCTGAGCTACCGCCCCGAACGGTGAGGCGCGTACATGTGTGCGCGCCGTCTGCCGCAGCATAGCCGCTCATACGATCTCCTGCTCCGGATGATCGGCTCTGCTCGACCATGAAGACCGCACCGCGCTCCACATGGTTCCCGGAGACGCGAAAAAGGACCCCGAAGGGTCCTCTTCCGTCTCGCTCCCCCGGCTGGACTCGAACCAGCAACCCTCCGGTTAACAGCCGAATGCTCTGCCAATTGAGCTACAGGGGATCGCGCTCCCCCGACTGGACTCGAACCAGTAACCTGCCGGTTAACAGCCGGCTGCTCTGCCAATTGAGCTACAGGGGATTGCTGCGTTGCACCGATCGTACCCAGTCCGGCTGAACCGGGAGGGCGCTCGCTCGCTGCGAGACATACATTAGCGCAAGCAGGGGGGTGCTCCGCCAATCGGTATCCCCAGGGCCTCCAGGGAAGGATCGCAGCCGTGCGGTACAAGCTGACGTTCGTCGTGGGACTCGCCCTCGGTTACGTGATCGGCACACGGGCCGGGCGCGAACGCTACGAGCAGATGAAGAAGTCCGCGAAGGACTTCGCGCGGAACCCCGCCGTGCGGAACGCCGCGGAGTCCGCCGCCCAGACCGGGCGCCAGGCCGCGGGCAAGGCCGCGCACCTGGTCGGGGACAAGGTGGGTGACCGGCTGCCGTCCTCCGTGACCGACCGGGTCGACGCGCTGCGCCGGCGCGGCCGGGTGAACGGCAAGGTCGACGACGAGGACTGGGGCACCAGCAACACCTGAGGCCCCCGCGTGCGGCAGAATCTGTGTCATGGGGATAGTCGCCGGACTGGACAGCTCTGCGGAGTTCACACGCATCGTCGTCTGTGACACGGACACGGGTGCCGTACTGCGGCAGGGGTACGCCGCTCATCCCGGCGAACCCAAGGCCGTCGACGTCGATCCGCAGACCTGGCTGCTCTCGCTCGGGGAGGCCGCCACCGGCGGGCTCCTGGAAGGCGTGGAGGCCATCGGCGTCTCCGCGCAGCAGCACGGGCTCGTGCCGCTCGACGCGCAGGGCGGCCTGGTGCGGCCCGCGCTCGTCCGCAACGACAAGCGGGCGCAGGTGGCCGCCGCCGACCTCGTCGAGTCGCTGGGCGGACGGCAGGCCTGGGCCGAGGCCGTCGGCAGCGTGCCCGGCGCCGGACAGGCGGTCGCGAAACTGCGCTGGCTGGCCCGTACGGAGCCCGAGCACGCCCAGCGGATCGCGATGATCCTCCAGCCCCACGACTGGCTCGTCTGGCAGCTCCTCGGCCGCCCCGCCCGGCGCACCACCGACCGCGGCGCCGCCTCCGGCACCGGCTACTGGTCGGCCCGCACCGGCATGTACCGCCCCGACCTCGTGGACCTGGCCCTCGGCCACCAGGCCGTGCTGCCCGAGGTCCTCGGGCCCTCCGACGCCGCCGGCATCACCCCTGAGGGCCTCCTCGTCTCCGCCGGCACCGGCGAGACGATGGCCGCCGCGCTCGGCCTCGGCCTCGGCCCCGGCGACGCCGTGGTCTCGCTCGGCGCCTCCGGCTCCGTGATGGCCGTGCACCACGAGGCCCTCGCCGACCCCAGCGGCATGATCACCTCCTTCGCCGACGCCACCGGGATGCACCTGCCCGTCGTCTCCACGTCGAACGCGGTGCGGGCGCTGCGCGGCACCGCCGAGATGCTGGGCCTGGAGTCCCTCGACGAGCTCTCCGCGCTGGCCCTGAAGTCGACTCCGGGCGCCTCCGGGCTCGTCCTGCTGCCCTACCTGGAGGGCGAGCGGACCCCGAACCTGCCGCACACCGCGGGCACGCTCAGCGGGCTGCGGCGCGAGTCGATGAAGCCCGAGCACCTGGCGCGGGCGGCGTTCGAGGGGATGCTCTGCGCCCTCACCGACGCCATGGACGTGCTGCGCGGGCGGGGCGTCGAGGTCCGGCGGGTCTTCCTGCTCGGCGCGGCGGCCGCCCTGCCGGCCGTGCAGGCCCTGGCACCGGCGCTCTTCGGCGCCCAGGTCGTCGTCCCGCAGCCGGCGGACTACGCGGCGCTCGGCGCGGCCCGGCAGGCCGCCTGGGCGCTCGGGGTCGCGCGGGGCACGCTGTCCCCGTCCGCTCCCCCGGCCTGGCAGGGCGCGGTCGCGCAGATCCTGGAGCCCGGCGAGGACCTGTCCGCCGGGCAGGCGGTGCGGCAGCAGTACGTGGCGACGCGGGAGCAGATCCACCCGGGCGCTTTCGGTTCGTAAAGTCTTGCCCAGGGCTCCGTCCGCACCCCGAAACCGAGTCGTAACGCTCCCGGGGCGCGGGCGATAGTAGGAGCCGTGCTCATAAGACTTCTCCGAACCCACCTGCGGCCCTATAGAGAACCCATCGCACTGCTCGTCCTCCTGCAGTTCCTGCAGACCTGCGCGAGCCTCTACCTGCCCACCCTGAACGCCGACATCATCGACAACGGTGTCGTCAACGGGGACACCGGCTACATCCTGCGCTCCGGCGCCCTGATGGTCGGCGTCTCCGTCGTCCAGGTCGTCTGCAACATCGGCGCCGTCTACTACGGCGCGCGGACCGCCTCGGCCCTCGGCCGCGACATCCGCGGCGCGGTCTTCGACCGGGTGCAGTCCTTCTCCGCCCGGGAGCTCGGCCAGTTCGGCGCGCCCTCGCTGATCACCCGTACGACCAACGACGTCCAGCAGGTCCAGATGCTGGTCCTGATGGCGTTCACCCTGATGGTGTCCGCGCCCATCATGTGCGTCGGCGGCATCGTGATGGCGCTCGGCCAGGACGTCCCCCTGTCGGGCGTGCTGCTCGCGGTGGTGCCGGTCCTCGGCGTCGCCGTCTCGCTGATCGTGCGGAGGATGCGGCCGCTGTTCCGGACCATGCAGGAGCGGCTCGACACGGTGAACCGGGTGCTGCGCGAGCAGATCACCGGCAACCGGGTCATCCGCGCCTTCGTGAAGGACGGGTACGAGGAGGAGCGCTTCCGCGGGGCCAACGGCGAGCTGACCGACGTGTCGATGGCGACCGGGCGGCTGATGGCGCTGATGTTCCCGACGGTGATGACCGTCGTGAACGTCTCCAGCGTGGCCGTGGTGTGGTTCGGTGCGCACCGCATCGACAGCGGGGGCATGGAGATCGGCGCGCTGACCGCCTTCCTCGCGTATCTGATGCAGATCGTGATGGCCGTGATGATGGCCACCTTCATGTTCATGATGGTGCCGCGCGCCGAGGTCTGCGCGGAGCGCATCGAGGAGGTCCTCGGGACGGAGACGAGCGTCGTGCCGCCGGCCGAGCCGGTGACGAAGCTGCTGCGGCGCGGGCATCTGGAGGTCAGGAGCGCGGACTTCCGGTACCCGGGCGCGGAGGAGTCCGTCCTCAAGGAGGTGGAGCTGGTCGCCCGGCCCGGTGAGACCACCGCGATCATCGGCTCGACGGGCAGCGGCAAGTCGACGCTGCTCGGGCTGGTGCCCCGGCTCTTCGACGCCACCGGCGGCGAGGTGCTCGTCGACGGCGTGGACGTGCGGAGGCTCGACCCGGAGCTGATGGCGAGGACCGTGGGGCTCGTCCCGCAGAAGCCGTACCTGTTCTCGGGGACGGTGGCGACGAACCTGCGGTACGGAAAGCCCGACGCGACCGACGAGGAGCTCTGGCACGCCCTGGAGGTCGCCCAGGCCAAGGACTTCGTGTCCGGGCTGGAGGGCGGTCTGAACGCCCCGATCGCGCAGGGCGGCACCAACGTGTCCGGCGGGCAGCGGCAGCGTCTCGCCATCGCGCGGACGCTCGTGCAGCGTCCGGAGATCTACCTCTTCGACGACTCCTTCTCCGCGCTCGACTACGAGACGGACGCCCTGCTGCGGGCCGCGCTGGCCGAGGAGACGGCCGACTCGACCGTGGTGATCGTCGCCCAGCGCGTGTCGACCATCCGGGAGGCCGACCGGATCGTGGTCCTCGACGAGGGCCGGGTCGTGGGCACCGGACGGCACCGGGAGCTGATGGCGGACAACGAGACGTACCGGGAGATCGTGCTCTCCCAGCTGACCGAGGCGGAGGCAGCCTGATGGCCGGTCCTGGCGGACGCATGATGGCCGGTGGCGGCCCCGACCAGCGGTCGATGGACTTCAAGGGCTCGGGCAAGCGACTGCTCCGGCAGCTGGCGCCGGAGCGCGGCACGCTCTGGGCGATGCTCGTCGCCGGCGTGCTGTCGGTGGCCGCCTCCGTGGTCGGCCCGAAGATCCTCGGCAAGGCGACGGACCTGATCTTCGCCGGCGTCGTCGGGCGGAACATGCCCGAGGGCGCCACGAAGGCGCAGGCCCTGGAGAAGCTGCGCGCCGACGGCGAGGGCGGCATGGCCGACATGCTGTCCGGGGTCGACTTCACCCCCGGCCAGGGCATCGACTTCGGCGCGGTCGGCGAGGTCCTCCTCTGGGTCCTCGCGATCTACGTGGCGGCGGGTCTGCTGATGCTGATCTCCACCCGCATGTCGATCAAGGTGATCAACCGGACGGTCTACCGGATGCGGGAGGACGTCCAGACGAAGCTGGCGCGGCTCCCCCTCTCGTACTTCGACAAGGCGAAGCGCGGCGAGGTGCTGTCCCGGGCGACCAACGACATCGACAACATCTCGCAGACGCTCCAGCAGTCGATGGGCCAGCTGGTCAACTCGCTGCTCACGATCGTCGGCGTGCTCGGGATGATGTTCTGGATCTCGCCGCTGCTCGCCCTGGTGGCCCTGGTGACGGTGCCGGTCTCGGTCGTCGTCGCGGCGAAGATCGGCAAGCGCTCGCAGCCGCACTTCGTGCAGCAGTGGAAGTCCACGGGCGCGCTCAACGCGCACGTGGAGGAGATGTACTCCGGGCACGCCCTGGTGAAGGTCTTCGGCCGGCAGGAGGAGTCCGCGAAGGACTTCCGCGAGCAGAACGAGGCCCTGTACGAGGCCGGGTTCAAGGCGCAGTTCAACAGCGGCGTGATGCAGCCGGTGATGTTCTTCGTCTCGAACATCAACTACGTCCTGGTGGCCGTGGTCGGCGGTCTGCGGGTGGCGACCGGCAGCCTGTCCATCGGTGACGTGCAGGCCTTCATCCAGTACTCGCGCCAGTTCTCGATGCCCCTGACGCAGGTCGCGTCGATGGCGAACCTGGTGCAGTCCGGTGTCGCCTCGGCGGAGCGGATCTTCGAGCTGCTCGACGCCGAGGAGCAGGAGCCGGACAGCCCGACGGGCGAGAAGCCTCTCGGCCTCAAGGGCAAGGTGGCGCTGGAGGGCGTCTCCTTCCGCTACGAGGAGGACAAGCCGCTCATCGAGGACCTGACGCTCACGGTGGACCCGGGGCAGACGGTCGCGATCGTCGGCCCCACCGGCGCCGGCAAGACGACCCTGGTGAACCTGCTGATGCGGTTCTACGAGGTGACGGACGGCCGGATCACCCTGGACGGGGTGGACGTCACGAAGATGTCCCGCGAGGAGCTGCGCAAGGGCATCGGCATGGTCCTCCAGGACACCTGGCTCTTCGGCGGCACCATCGCGGACAACATCGCGTACGGCGCCACGCGCGCGGTGACCCGCGCCGAGGTCGAGGAGGCGGCGCGCGCCGCCCACGCCGACCGGTTCATCCGGACCCTGCCCGAGGGGTACGACACGGTGATCGAGGACGACGGGGCGGGGGTCAGCGCGGGCGAGAAGCAGCTGATCACCATCGCGCGGGCGTTCCTGTCCGACCCGGTGATCCTCGTCCTGGACGAGGCGACCAGCTCGGTCGACACCCGCACCGAGGTCCTGATCCAGAAGGCGATGGCGCGTCTGGCCCACGGCCGGACGAGCTTCGTCATCGCGCACCGGCTCTCCACGATCCGGGACGCGGACGTGATCCTGGTGATGGAGAGCGGTTCGATCGTCGAACAGGGCACGCACGAGGAGCTGTTGTCGTCCGGCGGGACCTATGCCCGGCTGTACGCGGCGCAGTTCGCGCAGGCGGTCGCCGAGGTCGACTGAACTCGCCCGTGACCCATGCCGCATGATGTGCGGCATGGGTCACATGGCGAAGAATTCCTGGGTGCCTTCGGTCACCCTGCGCGTGGGCGCCGAGGGCGTGGACGTGGCGGCGCTGCTGCTCGGCACGGACGGCCGGGTCCGGGGGGACGCGGACATGGTCTTCGACGGGCAGCCCGCCCATCCGTCCGGGGCGGTACGGCACGAACCGGAGTCGCTGGTACTCGCGTTGAACGAGGTGGAGGCGGCGGTCGAGCGGATCGTGATCGCCGGTTCGGCGGACGGCGGCGCGCTGACGGCGGTCGCCCCGGACGGGACGGCCGTCGCCTCGTACACGGTGGCGGGCACGCCGGACGCGACGGCCGTCGCCTTCGCGGAGTTCTTCCGGGAGTCGGGCGGCTGGAAGTTCGCCGGGATCGGGCAGGGCTACGGCTCCGGGCTCGCCGGGCTCGTGACGGCGTACGGGGTCGAGGTGGCGGAGGAGGAGCCGGCCGTCGCCGGTCCCGTGCCGCTGACGGGGGTCACGAAGATGCCGGGACAGGCGCGGCCCGCGGAGGGCGCGCCCGCTCCCGCGGAACCGGTCGTCACGCCGGTCGCCGCACCGGTCGCCGCGGGGCCGTTCCCGCCGGCCGACCGGCCGTACGAACTCGTCGGGGGCTGGGAGTTCGGCCCGGTATTCGAGCCGTTCACGGTCTCGGGCGACGGCGACCAGGTGGTCACGGTGGACGACCGCGTCCCGCCCGGTCCCGTCCTCGTCGAGACCGCGCACGAGGGACGGGGCTACTTCGCCGTCTTCCCCCTCGACAGGCGCAACAAGGACGGGGAGTACCTGTTCAGCACCACCCTCCCCGACTTCACCGGCAGTTCGGTCACACCGGCCCCCGAGCGCCGGGCCCTGCGGCTGCGCGTCCGGGCGTACAACCGGTGGGCCCTGCGGGTGAAGCCCGTCGCCGCCGCCCGCCGGCTCGAAGGGACGCTGCGGGGGTACGGTGCCGAGGCCTTGCTGTACACCGGCGGCGCGGCCGATCTCCAGGTGCGCTTCGAGGGCAACGAGGACGGTGGCGGCTACGTCGGCATGTGGTGCCACGAGGTCGCCGGACAGACGGCCCTCACGACCCGGCCCACTCTGGTCATCAGCGACACCGATCCGCTGCTGCACACCGTCCCGCTCCCGCCGGGTCCCCTGCTGCTGCTCTTCAGGGCGGACGGCCCGTGGACGCTCACGGTCAAGGAGATCGGCTAGTCGAGATAGCCGCGCAGCTGGTCGGCGTAGGCGTGGTCGCGGAGCTTGTTGAGGGTCTTGGACTCGATCTGGCGGATGCGTTCGCGGGTCACGCCGAAGATGCGCCCTATCTCCTCCAGGGTGCGGGGCCTGCCGTCGTCGAGGCCGTAGCGGAGCTGGACGACCTTCCGTTCGCGTTCGCCGAGGGTGGAGAGGACGTCCTCCAGGTGGCGGCGGAGCAGCAGGAAGGCGGCCGACTCGACGGGTGAGGCGGCGTCGCCGTCCTCGATGAGGTCGCCGAGGGCGACGTCCTCCTCCTCTCCGACGGGCGCGTGCAGGGAGACGGGCTCCTGGGCCAGGCGGAGGACCTCGCCGACCCGCTCGGGGGCCACGTCCAGCTGGGCGGCGACCTCTTCGGCGGTGGGTTCGTAGCCGCGCTCCTGGAGCATGCGGCGCTGGACGCGGATGACCCGG
This sequence comes from Streptomyces tanashiensis, assembly GCF_014648895.1. Taxonomy (GTDB): domain Bacteria; phylum Actinomycetota; class Actinomycetes; order Streptomycetales; family Streptomycetaceae; genus Streptomyces; species Streptomyces tanashiensis. Next base: position 365,131 of record NZ_BMRZ01000003.1, on the reverse strand, counting down.
TTGATGAGTTCGACGACGTGCACGGGGACGCGGATGGTCCGGGCCTGGTCGGCGAGGGCCCGGGACATGGCCTGGCGGATCCACCAGGTGGCGTACGTGGAGAACTTGTAGCCGCGTGCGTAGTCGAACTTCTCGACGGCCCGTATGAGGCCGAGGTTCCCCTCCTGGACGAGGTCGAGCATGGTGAGGCCGCGGCCCACGTACCGCTTGGCGACGGAGACGACGAGGCGGAGGTTGGCCTCGATGAGCCGGCGCTTGGCGATCCGGCCGAGGACGACGAGCCGGTCCAGGTCGGCCGCCAGCCGGGTCTCCAGGTCGGGGGCGCTCGCGAGCTTCTCCTCGGCGAAGAGCCCGGCCTCGACGCGGCGGGCGAGTTCGACCTCCTCCTCGGCGGTGAGCAGCGGGATGCGGCCGATCTCGCGCAGGTACTGGCGGAACAGGTCCGAGGAGGGTCCGCTGCCGCCGGGGTCGCCGGTGCGGCGGCGCTGGACGGGGATCTCCGGCAGCTCGTCCCGTTCGCCGGGGGACGGTTCGTCGGGGGACGGCTCCTGCGACACGGTCCGGGTCTCGGTCTCGGTCTGCACGGCGGGCGACCTCCAGGAGGGGCGGAACGACACCGTCATCCAGTGTGGGGTACGACACATCGCCGCCACGAGGGGCGTGCGGTGACTTTTTGAGTCCGGACCGTGACCGACGGTCAGAGTGCGGCGGCGCCGTTGTTCCGCAGGGACTGGCCGTACTGGGTGAGCACCCAGAGCTCGTTCTGCACGGCGGAGAGCTGCTCGGGGTCGCCGTTCGCGCCGAGGCGGGCCAGGGTGCCCTGGACGTCGCGGATGCGGCGGTCGACGGCGCGGAGACGGACGGTGACGAGCTGGTCGCCGGCGTAGGCCTCGTCGACGGTCTTGGCGAAGATCGTCTCGACGGCGAGTTCGGTGACGAGGGCGCGGACCGAGTCGTTGGGGGCGGCCTCTCGGACGGCTTCGAGGTAGTCGGAGGGGGCGCCGGTGGCGCCGCCCGCGTCCTGGACGCACTGGCGGACGGCCGCGTAGGGCGGGGCGGTGAACTCGTCGGCCCCGTAGGCGTCGAAGGCCGGGGAGACCAGTTCGGGCCGCTGGAGGGCGAGCTTGAGGAGCTCCCGCTCGGTGCGGTGGGCGGGGCTGCGCAGGTTGAGCGCGGGGCCCGGGGGCGCGGCGACGGGGGCCGGGGTGTCGTACGTCCGCGGGGTCTGCTGCCGGCCGGGGCCCCGCTCGCCGCCCTGCCGCTGCCAGCGGGCGATCTGGGCGACCCGCCGGACGACGAACTGGGTGTCGAGGATGCCGAGCATGCCGGCGAGCTGGACGGCGACCTCGTGCTGGGAGGCGATGTTCTTGATCTTGGCGACGATCGGCGCGGCCTCGTCGAGGGCGGCGGCGCGCCCCGCCGGGGTCTCCAGGTCGTAGCGGGTCACGATCTGGCGGAGGGCGAACTCGAAGAGCGGGGTGCGGGGCTGGACGAGTTCGGCGACGGCCTCGTCGCCCTTGGCGAGGCGGAGTTCGCAGGGGTCCATGCCGTCGGGGGCGATGGCGATGTACGTCTCGGCGGCGAACTTCTGGTCGTCCTCGAAGGCGCGCAGGGCGGCCTTCTGGCCGGCGGCGTCGCCGTCGAAGGTGAAGATGACGCGGGCCGAGCCGTTGTCCATGAGGAGCCGGCGGAGGATCTTGATGTGGTCGCCGCCGAAGGCGGTGCCGCAGGTGGCGATGGCGGTGGTGACGCCGGCGAGGTGGCAGGCCATGACGTCGGTGTAGCCCTCGACGACGACGGCCCGGCTGACCTTGGCGATGTCCTTCTTGGCCAGGTCGACGCCGTAGAGCACCTGGGACTTCTTGTAGATCGGCGTCTCGGGCGTGTTGAGGTACTTGGGGCCGTTGTCGTCGTCGCGGAGCTTGCGCGCGCCGAAGCCGACGATCTCGCCGCCGACGTCCTTGATCGGCCACATGAGGCGGCCCCGGAAGCGGTCGATGGGGCCGCGGCGGCCGTCCTGGGAGAGGCCGGAGAGGATCAGTTCCTTGTCGGAGAAGCCCTTGCCGCGCAGGAAGCGGGTGAGGTGGTCCCAGCCGGCCGGGGAGTAGCCGACGCCGAAGTGCTCGGCGGCGGCCTGGTCGAAGCCGCGCTCGGCGAGGAACTTCCGGCCGATCTCGGCCTCGGCGGAGCCGAGTTGCCCGGCGTAGTACTCGGCGGCGATCTTGTGGGCCTCGATCAGGCGGATGCGTTCCCCGCGCTGGTGGCCGGGGTTGTAGCCGCCCTCCTCGTACCGGAGGGTGATGCCGGCCTTCGCGGCGAGGCGCTCGACCGTCTCCGAGAAGGAGAGGTGGTCGATCTTCATCACGAAGGCGATGGTGTCGCCGCCCTCCTGGCAGCCGAAGCAGTGGAAGAGTCCCTTGCTGGGGCTGACCTGGAAGGAGGGCGACTTCTCGTCGTGGAAGGGGCAGAGACCCTTGAGGTTTCCGCCGCCCGCGTTGCGCAGCTGGAGGTACTCGGACACGACGGCGTCGATCGGGACCGCGTCCCGTACCGCCTTCACGTCGTCATCGTTGATCCTGCCTGCCACGCATGAAGTGTACGGGGGTCCGGGGGTCGCCCCCCGAGATGTGGGGGTCGGGTGACGCGCCCCCTTCAGATCAGGGTCTCCAGGGGGACGGAGGCGTCCGCGAGGGCCTCCGGGTCCACGGCCGTACGGGCGCGGATGAGCTCCTGGATGGGGTCTGTGACGTCCCACACATTCACGTTCATGCCGGCGAGCACCCTGCCCTCCTTGAGCCAGAAGGCGATGAACTCGCGCTTGCCGGTGTCGCCGCGGACCACGACCTGGTCGTACGAGCCGGGCGGCGCCCAGCCCGAGTACTCCATGCCCAGGTCGTACTGGTCGGTGAAGAAGTACGGCACCCGGTCGTACGAGACGTGCCGGCCGAGCATGGCGCGGGCGGCGGCCGGGCCGCCGTGGAGGGCGTTGGCCCAGTGCTCGACGCGGAGCCGGGTGTGCAGCAGCGGGTGGTGGGCGGCGGCCACGTCGCCGGCGGCGTAGATGTCGGGGTCGGAGGTGCGCAGGGACTCGTCGACCGCGATGCCGCCGCCGTCGGCCCGGTCGACGAGGGCGAGCCCGGAGTTCTCCGCGAGGGCGGTGCGGGGGGCGGCGCCGATCGCGGCGAGGACGGCGTGCGCCGGGTGCTCCTCGCCGTCGTCGGTGCGGACGGCGAGGACCATGCCGTCCTGGCCGACGATCTCGGTGAGCCGGGCCCCGAAGTGGAAGCGGACGCCGTGGTCGGTGTGCAGGTCGGCGAAGAGCTGGCCGAGCTCGGGGCCGAGGACCCGGTACAGCGGGGTGGGGTCGGCCTCGACGACGGTGACCTCGGCGCCGTAGCCGCGGGCGGCGGCGGCGACCTCCAGGCCGATCCAGCCGCCGCCGGCGATCACCAGGTGGCCGTTGTCCCGGCCGAGGCCGGCGAGGACCTGGCGGAGCCGGTCGGCGTGGGCGAGCCGGCGCAGGTGGTGGACGCCGGCGAGCTCGGTGCCGGGGACGTCGAGACGGCGCGGCTCGGCTCCGGTCGCGAGGAGCAGCTTGTCGAAGCGGATGACGGTGCCGTCGCCGAGGCGGACGGTGCGGGCGTCGCGGTCGACGGCGGTGACGGACTGGCCGAGGTGGAGCTCGACGTCGTTCGCCGCGTACCAGGCGGCCTCGTGGACGAAGACGCTGTCGCGCTCCTTGGCGCCGGTGAGGTAGCCCTTGGAGAGCGGTGGGCGCTCGTACGGGTGGTCGCGTTCGTCGCCGATGAGGATCACTCGGCCGTTGAACCCCTCGGCGCGCAGGGTCTCCGCCGCTTTGGCCCCTGCCAGGCCCCCGCCGACGATGACAAAGGTCTGATCTGCGTCGACCACGTCGTTTCCTCCTCGTTGCGACCGGTTCCAACCTACGCCCCCGGGCGTTCGTCCCGTCGTACCTCCCCGGGCCGTGCCTGCGAGGGTCCCGTACCGGGGGAGGTGACGGAAGAGGCCCTACACGGGGCGGACGCGCAGCCGGGCGTGCAGGGCGCGGGCGGAGGCGTCGGTGAGGTTGGCGATCTGGTCGACGATGACGCGCTTGCGGGCCCGGTCGTCGGGGGCCGTGTCGAACGCGGCCCGGAACTGCGGTTCGAGGCCGTCGGGGGCGCGGGCGACGAGGGCCTCGGCGAGCTCGGCGACGACGATGCGCTGGTCGGCGCGGAGCGCCTCCTGCTCGGCGCGCTGCATCACGTACCGGTCGGCGACGGCCTTGAGGACCGCGCACTCGTTGCGGGTGGCGCGGGGGACGACGAGCTCGGCGGCGTAACGGGTGAGACGACCGGACCCGTACGCCTCCCGGGTGGCGCCCTCGGCGGCGAGGCAGAAGCGGCCGATGAGCTGGCTGGTGGCGTCCTTGAGGCGGGCCTGGGCGACGGCCGAGCCGTCGTACCCGTGCGGCCACCACTCCTGGTCGACGAGCCGGTCGAGGGCCTCGGCGAGCTCCTGCGGGTCGGTGTCCTCCGGTACGTAGCGGCCGAGGGCCACGGCGAACACGTCGGCGCGCTCGGGCTCGGCGTACAGCATGTTGGGGTCGATGTGCCCGGCGTGCAGCCCGTCCTCGAAGTCGTGGACCGAGTAGGCCACGTCGTCGGACCAGTCCATGACCTGGGCCTCGAAGCACTTGCGGTGGGCGGGGGCGCCCTGCCGGATCCACTCGAAGACGGGCAGGTCGTCCTCGTAGACGCCGAACTTGGGCGAGCCGGGGTCCTCGGGGTGACCGCCGCGCGCCCACGGGTACTTGGTGGCGGCGTCGAGGGCGGCGCGGGTGAGGTTGAGCCCGACGCTGACGAGGTCCCCGTCGGCGTCCTTGACGAAGCGCTTGGGCTCGATGCGGGTGAGGAGCCGGAGCGACTGGGCGTTCCCCTCGAAGCCGCCGCAGTCCTTGGCGACGTCGTTGAGCGCCTGTTCGCCGTTGTGCCCGAAGGGCGGGTGGCCCATGTCGTGGGAGAGGCAGGCGGCCTCGACGAGGTCGGGGTCGCAGCCGAGGGCGGCGCCGAGCTCACGGCCGACCTGGGCGCACTCCAGGGAGTGGGTGAGCCGGGTGCGGGGGCTGGCGTCCCAGGCGTGGCTCCGGGTGCCGGGGGTGACGACCTGGGTCTTGCCGGCGAGCCTGCGGAGCGCGGAGGAGTGCAGCACGCGGGCGCGGTCGCGCTGGAAGGCGGTGCGCCCGGGGCGTTTGTCGGGCTCCGCGGCCCAGCGCTCGGTCGCGGCGGAGTCGTACCCGGGGGTGTCGGTGAGGGTGTCCTGTCCTGAGGTGTCCGTGATGCCTTCCATGCCTCGAAGGTAACCGGAGGGACCGACAGAAGCGCTCAGATGGCGGCGAGTTCCCGCGCGGGAGTGGTGGTACGGGCCGTGCGGGAGCGGTCGTAGCGGTGCAGGACCAGCCGGGCGAGGGCCGGGTGGTCGCCGAGGGGGGCGGAGGCGATCCAGGGGGCGTGGGCGGCGGCGCGCGTCGCGAAGAGGCCGGGGGCGGTGAAGCAGGAGGCGACGGCGACCCGGTGGCGGCCCCGGGCGGCGAGCGCGCGGAGGGCGTCGGGGACGGTGGGCGCGGCGGCGGAGGCGTACGCGGGGACGACGGGGACCCCGCCGAGGCGCTCGCCGAGGAGGGCGGCGATCCGGCGGGTCTCGGCGCCGGACCGGGGGTCGCGGGAGCCGGCGGAGGCGAGGACGACGCCGTCCCCCTCGCCGGGGGTCCAGCCGGCCTCGGCGAGGCGGTCGGCGAGGGCCTCGACGAGGAGGGGGTGGGCGCCGAGGGGGTCGGCGACGCGGGCGTGTGCGGGTGCGGCGGCCACCGCCGCGGGCAGGTCGTGGGTGACGTGGTGGCCGGGGGCGAGGAGGAGCGGGACGAGGACGGCGTCGCGGCCGTCGGCGGCCAGGTCCGCGAGGGTCTCGTCGAGCAGCGGGGCGTTCAGTTCGATGTGGGCGAGGCGGACGTCGAGTCCGGGGCGCAGCTCGCGGACGCGGTCGAGGAGGCGGGCGAGGGTGGCCCGGGCGCGGGGGTCGCGGCTGCCGTGACCCACGGCGACGAGGGTGGGGGCGGTCATCGGCGGGTGTGCCTCCTCGTCGTGCTTGCGTGGCGGGCGACGGGGGGCGTGGCCGTAGGGGCGCACCTGGCCGAGTCGGCTCCCGAGCTGCTCGGTGATCCTTCCGAGCAGCTCGGCGGCGCTGTCGAACGTGCTGTCCTGGTCCGTCATGGAGCGATCCTGGCGGGGGCGCGTTGCCTGGCCGTTTCGGCCGGGTGACGTGTCTTTGCCACGCCCTCACACCACGCGGACCTCCGTTGTGGGCCGCGCCCGCCGGGGCGGGCGCGGGCGCACGACGGCGGGTGCGTGGGTCAGGCGCTCAGCCAGACGCGGAGGGGGCCCAGTTCCTCGAAGCCGGCGTCGCGTGCCGCCGGCATGCGGTGGGCGGGCTCGTAGCCGACGAGCGGGCGGTCCGCGGGCGCGGCGGCGAGCGCGCCGGCCCAGGTGACGGACGGGTCGGTGTCCCCGGTGGCGAAGAGGTTGGAGAGGCCGGTGACCCGGTCGCTCGCGCTGAGGACGGCCCCGCCGAGGATCCGGCCGTCGGCCGCGTACCCCGCGACGATCGTCGTCGCCGGGTCGGCGAGGAGCTCGGGCCCGAAGAGCTCCGCGTCGTCGGCGTCGTCCCCGCTCCAGGCGAGGGCCCAGGCGGCGAGCTCCTCCGCGGTGCGGACCGGGCGCCAGTCGCCGGTGGCGGCGGGGGCGGGGAGTCCGACGGGGCGGTGGATCCACTGGGCCTCGAAGAGGAGGCGGAAGCCCTCGGCGGCCAGGTCGAGCCGGGCGAAGCTGTCCTTGACGGAGGCGCCGGGGGTGGTGCGGTCGATGCCGGCCAGGATGTCCGCCACCTCCGCGTCCGCGGTCAGGGTGACCGCGTCCGGGTAGTAGAGCGGGGTACGGGCGGCGCTGGTCCAGGCGCGGGGGCCGAAGGTTCCGGTGAGCCCGTGGGAGCGGCACATGGCCTGGACCCACTCGACGTTGTTGCGGACCGCGTCCCCGAGGACGTCATCGATGATCATGACGTCGATCGTAGGGGGGTCGCACCTCTCCCCTCCCCCCTTTTTTCATTCCGAATCACGGAATATCTTTTCCACCATGAGAATGTCCCCGCCCGCGCTCCCCCGGCGCGCCGCAGCCGAGTTCATCGGCACCGCCGCCCTCGTCGCCGTCGTCGTCGGCTCCGGCATCCGCGCCGACTCCCTCAGCCAGGACACCGGTGTCCGGCTGCTCGCCAACGCCGCCGCCTCCGCCCTCGGCCTCGGCCTGCTCATCGCCCTCATCGGCCCGCTCTCCGGCGCCCACTTCAACCCCGTCGTGACGCTCTCCGAGTGGTGGTCCCGGCGGCACGACAGCAAGGGGCGCGACGTCCTGGCCTACATCGCCGCCCAGCTGGCCGGGGCCGTCACCGGCGCCCTGCTCGCCGAGGCCATGTTCGGGCGGGCGCCCGGCGCCTGGGCCACCGAGCCGCGCTCGGCGCTCCACCTCCTCCTCGGCGAGGCCGTCGCCACCGCCGGGCTCGTCCTCGTCGTCCAGGGCCTGCGCCACATCGGCCGCCCCGGGCTCGCCCCCGTCGCGGTCGCCGGATACATCGGCGCGGCCATCTGGTTCACCTCCTCCGGCTCCTTCGCCAACCCGGCGGCCACCCTCGGCCGCTCGTTCTCCGACTCCTTCACCGGCATCGCCCCCGCGTCCGTGCCCGCCTTCGCCGCCGCGCAGCTGCTCGGCATGCTGCTCGGGATGGGCCTCGCCGGTGTGTTGTACGGAACACGCGGGGCGTCCGGCGAACCGAATCCCGCCGACGCGCGTCGGACGGGGTGACAGCACGACACCGCTCCACGCCCCACGGAGGTTCCCGCATGCCGGCTCGGCTCCCCCGCACCACCCGGGCACGCCGACGCACCGTCCAGGCCGTGATGCTGGGCGCCGTCCTCGCCCTCGCCCCGGCCACCTGGATGCACACCGCGGCCGCCGGGAAGCTCCGTACCACCGCCGACGTGCCCGCCCGGGACGTCGCCGTCGTCTTCGGCGCCGGCCTCTGGAAGGGGCGTCCCACCCCCTACCTCGCGCACCGCCTCGACACCGCCGCCGAGCTGTACCGCACGGGCAAGGTCCGGGTCCTCCTCGTCACCGGCGACAACAGCCGGACCGCCTACGACGAACCGAGCGCCATGCGCGCGTACCTCACCGCGCGCGGAGTGCCGGACGGCCGGATCGTCAGCGACTACGCGGGCTTCGACACCTGGGACTCCTGCGTCCGCGCCCGGAAGGTCTTCGGCGTCGACCGGGCCGTCCTCGTCACCCAGGACTTCCACATCAAGCGGGCCGTCGCGCTGTGCGACCGCGCCGGTGTCGACGCCTACGGGGTCGGGGTCCCCGAGCCCCACGACCGCACCTGGTACTACGGCACCACCCGGGAGCTCTTCGCCGCGGGCAAGGCCGCCCTCGACGCCGGACTCCGCCCCGACCCGCACTTCCTGGGCCCGGAGGAGAAGGGCGTCGCCGAGGCGCTCGCCTCACCCGCCGCGGCCCGGCCGGCGGAGGGCATGGCACCGCGCCCGTAATACGCGGCGCCGCCCCGCGTAACACGCCGGACGCATGCTGGCCGCATGTCCGACGCCGCCACCGTCCCCACCCACTGCCCCTACTGCGCCCTGCAGTGCGGCATGTCGCTCCGCCCCACCGGCACCCCGGAGCTGCCCGCCGAGGTGGTCGAGCGGACCGACTTCCCCGTCAACCGGGGCGCCCTGTGCGGCAAGGGCCGCACCGCCCCCTCCGTACTCTCCTCCCGGGTCAGGCTCACCGAGCCCCTGGTCCGACGCCCTGACACGGGGGCCCTGGAGCCCGCGTCCTGGGAGGAGGCACTCGCCGCCGTCGCCGACGGGCTGCGCCGGACCCGCGCCGACCACGGTCCCGATGCCGTGGGGGTCTTCGGCGGCGGCGGCCTCACCAACGAGAAGGCGTACACGCTGGGCAAGTTCGCCCGGCTCGTCCTCGCCACCTCGCAGATCGACTACAACGGCCGCTTCTGCATGTCCTCGGCCGCCGCCGCGCACCAGCGGGCCTTCGGCCTCGACCGCGGCCTCCCCTTCCCCCTGGAGGACATCCCCAGGACCGGCTGCGTGATCCTCGTCGGCTCCAACCTCGCCGAGACCATGCCGCCCGCCCTGCGCTACCTCACCGAGCTGAAGGAGAACGGCGGAAAGCTGATCGTCGTCGACCCGCGCCGCACCCGCACCGCCGAGCAGGCCGATCTGCACCTCGCGCCCCGCCCCGGCACCGACCTCGCGCTCGCCCTCGGCATGCTCCACCTCGTGGTGGCCGAGGGGCGGGTGGACGAGGCGTTCGTCGAGGAGCGCACCGACGGCTGGGCGGCGGCCCGCGCCGGCGCCATGTCCCACTGGCCCGAACAGGTCGAGCGGATCACCGGCGTCCCCGTGCCGCTGCTGCGGGAGGCCGTCGCCCTGTTCTGCGACGCCGACGCCGGCATGGTGCTCACCGCGCGCGGCCCCGAGCAGCAGTCCAAGGGCACCGACACCGTCGGCGCCTGGATCAACCTCTGCCTCGCCACCGGCAGGGCCGGCCGGCCGCTGAGCGGCTACGGCTGCCTCACCGGCCAGGGCAACGGCCAGGGCGGCCGCGAGCACGGCCAGAAGGCCGACCAGCTGCCCGGCTACCGCAAGCTCGACGACCCGGCCGCCCGCGCGCACGTCGCCGAGGTCTGGGGCGTCGCACCGGAGTCGCTGCCGGGGCCCGGGCGGAGCGCGTACGAACTCCTCGACGCACTCGGCGGCGAGGTGCGGGCGCTGCTCCTCATGGGCTCCAACCCGGTGGTCTCCGCACCGCGCGCCGCGCACGTCGAGGGGCGGCTGCGGTCGCTCGACTTCCTCGCCGTCGCCGATGTCGTGCTCTCCGAGACCGCCGAACTCGCCGATGTCGTCCTGCCCGTGACGCAGTGGGCGGAGGAGACCGGCACCATGACCAACCTGGAGGGCCGGGTGCTGCTGCGACGCCGCGCCCTCACCCCTCCGGCGGGCGTGCGCAGCGACCTGGAGGTGCTGCACGCGCTCGCCGGGCTGCTCGGCTGGGAGAAGGGCTTCCCGGCGGACCCGGAGGAGGTCTTCGAGGAGCTGCGCCGCGCCTCGGCGGGCGGACCCGCCGACTACGCGGGCATCAGCTACCGGCGGATCGAGGAGGAGCGGGGCGTCTTCTGGCCCTGCCCGGAGCCCGGGCACGCGGGCACCCCGCGCCTCTTCCTGGACCGGTTCGCGACGGCCGACGGGCGGGCCCGGTTCGTGCCGGTGGTGCACCGGGCGGCGGCCGAGGAGACGGACGCCGACTACCCGGTCGTCCTGACCACCGGCCGCGTCGTGTCCCAGTACCAGTCGGGGGCGCAGACCCGGCGGGTCGACGAGCTGAACGCGGCGGCGCCCGGCCCGTTCGTGGAGCTCCACCCCCGGCTCGCCGAGCGGCTCGGCGTCGCCGACGGCGAGAGGCTCGCGGTGGTCTCGCGGCGCGGGCGGGCCGTCGCCCCGGCCCGGATCACCGCGTCGATCCGGCCGGACACGGTCTTCATGCCCTTCCACTGGGCGGGCGAGGGCCGGGCGAACACCCTGGTGAACCCGGCGCTCGACCCGGTCTCGCGGATGCCCGAGTTCAAGGTGTGCGCGGTGCGTCTGGAACCGCTCGCCGCCGGGGACGCTACGGCCGGCTGAACCAGTCGCCGCTCTCGATGACCGGGCCCAGGGGCGCGTCCGGAGCCGCCAGGAACACCCAGGCGGACACCCGCGCCCCGTCCCGCACCCGGACGACGTCCATCGCCACCCGCTCGTACCCGACGGGCAGCTCCAGCCGGTCCAGCAGGCCGAAGAGGTCGCCGTAGTCACCGGGCGAGGGCGTGAGCAGGGTGCCGACCACCCGGCCCCCGTCCGCCGGGACGACGTACGGATAGCCGGGCCCGTCGTGCAGGACCGCCCCGTGCAGCACGGCGTCCGCCTCCGTGCCGATCCGGCCGGCGAGGAAACGGTCGTGGTTGTACGCGCCCGGGCGCAGCGTCCCGTACACGAAGAACGGCCGCCGGTCGTCCACCGGGCTCTCGATCTCCCCGGCCGCCTCGGTCTCCCGCTCGACCCAGCGGGCGTACTTCTCGGCCACCCGGGTCACCCGGGTGGCGAGGATCTCGGGCGTCTCGTAGTCGTGGGCGGCGAGGAGGTGCGCCTCCAGGGCCTGGTAGCGGGCCTCGGTGGTCTTGAAGACCACCTCCCACTCCTCGGTGGTCTCGATCGCGCCCCGCCAGTGGTAGACGGAGGTGACGGGCCCCGAGATCTGCGCGCAGGCGACGAGCCGGGCCTCGACGGCGCCGCGCGCCAGGGCGTCGGCCTTGGCGCGGGCGTCGGTGGTGGTGCGGACGGTGACGATCACGCCTCCACCGTACGGGCGAACTGGGCCGCGTGCAGCCGGGCGTAGGCGCCCCCGGCGGCGAGCAGTTCCTCGTGGCTGCCCTGCTCGGCGATCGAGCCGCTCTCCATCACCAGGATGGTGTCGGCGTCCCGGATCGTGGAGAGCCGGTGGGCGACGACGAAGCTGGTGCGGCCCGCGCGCAGGGAGGTCATGGCCTGCTGGACGAGGAGTTCGGTGCGGGTGTCGACGGAGCTGGTGGCCTCGTCGAGGACGAGGATCACCGGGTCGGAGAGGAAGGCGCGGGCGAGGGTGATCAGCTGCTTCTCGCCGGCGCTGAGGCCGCCGCCGTCCTCGTCGAGGACGGTGTCGTACCCGGCGGGCAGGGTGCGGACGAAGCGGTCGGCGTGGGCGGCCCGGGCGGCGGCGACGATCCGCTCGCGGGAGACCTCGCCGGGCACCCCGTAGGCGATGTTGTCGGCGATGGTGCCGCCGAAGAGCCAGGTGTCCTGGAGGACCATGCCGGTGGCGGAGCGCAGCTCCTCGCGGGTCATGGCGGCCGTGTCGACGCCGTCGAGGGTGATCCGGCCGCCGGTGAGCTCGTGGAAGCGCAGGAGCAGGTTGACCAGGGTCGTCTTGCCGGCGCCGGTGGGGCCGACGATGGCGACGGTCCGGCCGGGTTCGACGGTGAGCGACAGGTCCTCGATGAGCGGCCTGCCGTCCTCGTAGCGGAAGGCGACCTTCTCGAAGGAGACCCGGCCGCGGAGTTCGGCGGGCCTGCGGGGCGAGGCCGGTTCCGGGGACTCCTCCTCGGCGTCGAGGAGGTCGAAGACCCGCTCGGCGGAGGCCACTCCGGACTGGAGGAGGTTGGCCATGGCGGCGACCTGGTTGATGGGGCCGTTGAAGTCGTACGAGTACTGGATGAAGGCCTGCACGTCGCCGACGGACAGCGTGCCGCTCGCCACCCGCAGTCCGCCGACCACGGCGATGACCACGTAGTTCAGGTTGCCGACGAGGGTCAGGGCGGGCTGGATGAAGCCGGAGACGAACTGGGCGCGGAAGCTCGCCCGGTAGAGCTCCTCGCCGAGCTCGTCGAAGCGGCGCACGGCCTCGGCGCGGCGGCCGAAGGCGACGACCTCGGTGTGGCCGGTGATCATCTCCTCGACGTGGCTGCCGAGGCGGCCGGTGACGGCCCACTGCTTCACGAACTGCGGCTGGGCGCGCTTGCCGACGAAGGCGGCGACGGCGACCGAGACGGGCACGGTGGCGAGGGCGACGAGGGCGAGCACCGGGGAGATCCAGAACATCATCACGAGGACGCCGACCAGGGTGAGCAGGGCGCGCGTCATCTGGCTGAAGGCCTGCTGGAGGGTCTGGGTGATGTTGTCGATGTCGTTCGTGGTGCGGGAGAGGACCTCGCCGCGCGGCTTCCCGTCGAGGTGGGTGAGGGGCAGTTTCGCCAGTTTGTGCTGGGCCCGCTCGCGGAGCCGGTGCCCGGCGCGCTGGACGACGGTGGTGGCGATCCGCAGCTGGACCCAGGTGAGCGCGGAGGAGCCGGTGACGACGAGGACGGAGAGGGCGAGGATCCGGCCGACGGCCGCGAAGTCGACGCCGGCGGGGCCGGTGGCGCCCGTGATCACGAGGTCGGTGGCGCGGCCGAGGAGGAGGGGACCGAGGACGGAGAGGGAGACGGCGGCGGCGCCCGCGGCGAGGACGGCGAGCAGCCGGGCCCGGTCGGGGGCGAGGGTGCGCAGCAGGCGGAGGCCGGAGGAGCGGAAGGAGAGGGAGCGTTCGAGGGAGGGCGTGGCGAGGCCGGGGCCGCGCTGGGGCGGGGGGCCGGTGCGGGCGGGTGCGGTGGCGTTCCCGCCGGTGGGGGTGGTGGTGGCGCGGGTCGCGGTCGCCGTGCTCATGCGGCTTCCTCCTCGGTGAGCTGGGAGAGGACGATCTCCCGGTAGGTGGGGTTGTCCCGCATGAGGGACGTGTGGGTTCCGGTGCCGACGGTGCGGCCGTGGTCGAGGACGACGATCCGGTCGGCCTGTCGGATGGTGGAGACGCGCTGGGCGACGATGACGACGGTCGCGTCGGCGGTCTCCTCGCGCAGCGCGGTGCGGAGCCGGGCGTCGGTCCGGGGGTCGAGGGCGGAGAAGGAGTCGTCGAAGAGGTAGACGCGGGGGCGGGCGACGAGCACCCGGGCGATGGCGAGGCGCTGGCGCTGGCCGCCGGAGAAGTTGGCGCCGCCCTGGGAGACGGGGGCGTCGAGGCCGGCGTCGAGCTCGCGGACGAAGCCGGCGGCCTGGGCGACCTCCAGGGCGTGCCAGAGCTCCTCGTCGGTGGCGTCGGGCCGCCCGTACCGGAGGTTGGTCGCGACCGTCCCGGAGAAGAGGTACGGCTTCTGGGGGACGAGTCCGACGGTCCGCGCCATCAGTTCCGGATCGACCGTCCGCACGTCGACGCCGTCGACGCGGACCTCTCCGTCGGTGGCGTCGAAGAGCCGGGGCACGAGGCCGAGGAGGGTCGACTTGCCGCTGCCGGTGGCGCCGATGACGGCGGTGGTCTCGCCGGGGCGGGCGACGAGCCCGATGTCGTGGAGGACGGACTCCTCCGCGCCCGGGTAGCGGAAGCCGACGCCGTCGAGGTCGAGGCGGCCGGTGCCGGGGAGGGCCCGGACGGGGTGGGTGGGCGGGGTGACGGACGGGCGGGTGTCGAGGACCTCGCGGACGCGTTCGGCACCGGCTTCGGCACGCGGCATGTGCATGAGGAGGAAGAGGACCATCATCACGGACATGGAGGTCTGGAGGAGGTAGCCGAGGAAGGCGACGAGGCCGCCCGGCTGGAGGGCTCCGGAGTCGATGCGGTGGGCGCCGACGTACACGAGGGCGACGGTCGTCAGCTGCCAGACGATCAGGACCGTGGGGAACATGAGGGCCTGGAGCCGGCCGGCCCTGAGGCCGACGGTGAGGAGTTCGCCGTTGGCGGCGGCGAACCGTTCCCGCTCGTGACGGTCACGGACGAAGGCGCGGACGACCCGGACGCCGGTGATCTGTTCGCGCAGCACGCGGCTCGCCCGGTCGACGCGCTCCTGCATGCCGCGGAAGAGGGGCCGCATGCGCAGGACGACGGTGCCGACGGCGCCGGTCATCACGGGCACGAAGAGGAGCAGGACGAGGGCGAGCGGCACGTCCTGGCGCAGGGCCATGACGAGTCCGCCGGCGCAGAGCAGCGGGGCGGCGACCAGCATGGTGAGGACGAGGACGGTGAACGTCTGGATCTGCTGGACGTCGTTGGTGGTCCGGGTGATGAGGGAGGCGGCGCCGAACCGGCCCCGCTCCCGGGCGGAGAAGTCCTGGACGCGGCGGAAGACCTCGGAGCGCAGGTCGCGGGCGACGCCCATGGCGGCCTTGGCGCCGGCGTAGGTGGCGGCGGCGGCCGCGGCGGCCTGGAGGAGGGTGACGGCGATCATCACGGCGCCGCCGCTGAGGACGCGGCCGGTGTCCCCGCGCAGGACGCCGTGGTCGATGACGCCGGCGTTGAGGGTGGGCAGGGCGAGGGAGGCGAGGGTCTGGACGAGCTGCAGGGCGACGAGGAGGACGAGGAGGGACCGGTACGGCCGGAGGCGGGGAGCGAGCAGTCGGAACAGCATGCCGATGATCGTGGTACCTCAAGTTTGCTTGAGGTCAAGTGTCTTCCTGGCGCCGTACGGTGAGGGCATGACGACACCTCCCCCGCACATCGAGATCGACGGGACCCCGGCGGCCGAACCGGCGCTCCTCGCCGCCCTCCTGACCGGTTTCGGCCACTTCACGGCGATGCAGGTACGGGACGGGCGCGTGAAGGGCCTCGCCCTGCACCTCGACCGCCTCGACCGCTCGACCCGCGAGCTCTTCGACCGGGAGCTGGACGGCAGGCTGGTGCGCGAGCTCGTCACCGGGGCCCTCGCGAACGCCGGACGGCGGGACGCCTCGGTCCGGGTGTACGTGTACCCGGGCATCCGCACCGTGGTGACCGTCGCCGACCCCGCCCCCGACGCCCCCGGCGCCCCGCAGCGCCTGACGACCGTCGACTACTGGCGGCCCGCGCCGCACATCAAGCACCTGGGCGGCTTCGGCCAGACCTACCACGGAGAGGCGGCCCGCCGGGCGGGCTTCGACGACGCCCTGCTGACCTCCCCGTACGGCGAGATCGCCGAGGGAGCGGTCACCAACATCGCCTTCTGGGACGGCGCTTCGGTGGTCTGGCCCTCGGCCCCCTGCCTCACCGGCATCACCATGGCCCTCCTGGAGCCGCGCCTGGAGTCGGTCCGGCGCCCGGTCACCCTGGCCGACCTCCCGGGCTTCCGGGCCGCGTTCGTCACCAACTCCCGGACGATCGCGCCCGTGACGGCGATCGACGAGGTGACGTTCGCGGTGGACGAGGCGCTGATGGAGCGGGTGTTCGCGGCGTACGGGGCGGTGGAGGGCGAGACCCTGTACGCGTCGTGAGCCGGCCGGGCCTCCGGGGCGGGACCGCCGCCGGGCTCACCCATTCGGCACGGGCTGTCGACTGACGGCCCACAGGCCGCTCTGACCTGCGGAAACGCCAGAGATCCAGGCGACGCGCCGTATCGGACGGAGCAATCCTGATGCCCCATCAGCAGGCGGGGCGCGCGGCGCGGCTCTTATCTCGGTCTCAGAAGGTCCGGCTCCGGGATGTCCCTCCCGGGAGGACCAGCCGGCATGACCGCTCGCGCGCCCCGGAGGACCCCCATGCGCACCACTGCCCGCCTGTTCACCGGTACCGCGCTGGCGGTCGCCGCGATCGGGGCGTTCGCCGCCCCCGCGGCGTACGCGGACAACGAGTGGAACAACCAGAGCAACCAGAGCAACCAGGGCCACGAGTCGCTGGAGATCTTTCCCTCGTCCGCCTCCCCGGGCGAGACCGTCACCGTGAACACGCTCGCCTGCGGCAAGCACGGGCACGGCGTCGGGGACGCGAACTCGCTCGGCGCGGGCGAGTTCCCACTGAGTCCGAGCACGCACAAGGAGGTCGTGGTCGGACAGTTCAGGGTGCCGGAGCACGTCAAGGCCGGTTCCTACTGGATCAGCGTGGCCTGTGACAACGGCAAGACGGCCCGGGGCGACCTGACGGTCAAGCACCGGAGTCCGAGCGGCCACGTCCAGACCGGTGTCGGAGGCAGCATCGGCCCCGACACCGCCCAGGTCACGGCAGGCGCGGCGGTGCTGGCCGCGGCTGCCGTCGGCGGGGTCTGGCTCCTGCGGCGCCGGGCGAGCGGCGCCCAGGGCCACTGAGACCACCGCCTGTCCTGCCCCCGCCGCGCCCGGACACGGCCCGGCGGGGGCAGGGCCACACCCCCACGAAGCGACCGAGGGAACCCAGGTGAGCAACAGGAGCAAGGGCTGGGGCATAGCCGCGGCGGCCTGCGTCGGACTCTGGCTCGTCCACAACGGCTCGGAGAACGTCACCCCGCCCGTGCCGTCGGCCGCGCAGGCCTTCGCCGCCGGGCCGAGCGTGCACACCGACGCCGCCGCCGACCCGCTGCCGCCCTCGCCGCCGGTCCGGCTGAGGATCCCCGAGACCGACGTGGACGCCCCGATGATGCGGCTCGGCCTCGCGGCGGACGGCGCGCTCGACGTGCCGCCGGCCGGGAACCGGAACATGGCCGGCTGGTACGGGGACGGCACCACGCCCGGCGCCAAGGGCACCGCGATCGTCGCCGGCCACGTCGACAACGCCGACGGGCCCGCCGTCTTCTACACGCTCGGCGCCCTCAAGAAGGGCCACCGGATCGAGGTGGACCGCGCGGACGGGCGGACCGCCGTCTTCACGGTCGACGCGATCGAGGTCTACGACAACAAGGACTTCCCGAGCCGCAAGGTGTACGACGAGGCCGGCCGGGCCGAGATCCGGGTGATCACCTGCGGCGGCGGCTTCTCGAAGAAGAACGGCTACCAGGGGAACGTGGTCGCCTTCGGCCACCTCATCGGGGTCCGCTGAGACACCCCTGGAGCATCACGCCCACTGGTCGAAGGCCAGCTTCGCGACCAGCGAGAGCACCACCACGAGCAGCACCCCGCGGACGAACTCGGCGCCCTTGCTCAGTGCCATCCGGGCCCCGACCGTCCCGCCGACCAGGTTGAAGGCGGCCATGACCGCCGCGAGCTGCCAGTACACCGTGCCCTGGTAGGCGAACATGACGAGCGCCCCCGCGTTGGTGCAGACGTTGACGATCTTCGCGGTGGCGGAGGCCGTCACCAGGTCCAGGTGGAGCACGGCGGTCAGCGCGAGGACCAGGAAGGTGCCCGTGCCCGGCCCGAACAGTCCGTCGTAGAAGCCGATCCCGCCGCCGACGACCACGATCGCGGTCACGATCCGTGCCCGGGTCAGCGGCGCCCGCTCCTCCCCCTCGGCCTTCGCGCCGAAGGAGGGCCGCAGCATCACGAAGGCCGCGACCGCGAGCAGCACCACCATGATCACCGGGCGCAGGACGTCACTGCTGATCCCGGCCGCGAAGAAGGCGCCGCCCATGGAGCCCGCGAGGGCCGCGAGCCCGATCCGTACCGCCGTCCACACCTGCACGGGCGCCTTGCGGACGTAGGTGATCGCGGCCCCGGTGGTGCCCACGATGGAGACGGCCTTGTTCGTACCGAGGATGTGCGCGGCCGGCACGTGCGGCAGCCCGAGCAGGAGCGCGGGCAGCTGGAGCAGCCCGCCACCGCCCACCACGGCGTCGATCCAGCCCGCCACCAGCGCGGCGAGGCAGAGCAGGACAAGGGTGGTCAGCGAGATGTCGGGCATGCCCGTGAGCCTAGGGACGCGATCGTTGCCCCGTCCATCAATCTCCTGATCGTTGAGCCAGTTCTGAGCTTGCGGCGCGCGGTTCCCGGTCGGGGGCGGGCGGGGCCGCCGGGGTGACGACGGCCGTGAGCAGGCTCGCGGCGAGTGCCCCGGTGCCGAGGAGCGCGGCGGCGAGGCGCTTCCGGGCGAACTCCACCGAGGCGCGGGGGGCGCTGTGTCTAGGCATGGTCGAAGTCCTCACTGTGGATGCGGGAGGCCGGCACCCCGGCCCTGATCAGGGAGGCGGTCGCGGCGCGGGCCATCGCGGGCGGTCCGCACAGGTACACGTCGTGGGCGGCGAGTTCGGGCACGAGGTCCCGCAGCGCGCGGGGCGCGAGCGGGTCGAAGGCACCGTCCGAGGGGCCGAGCAGGAAGTGCAGGGCGGCCTGCCGCTCGCGGGCGATGGTCTCCAGCTCGGCGCGCAGGACGAGACCGGTCGCGTCCGAGGCCCGGTAGAGGAGGGTCACGTCGCCGGGCCCGCCGGGCAGGGTCTCGAAGAGGGCGCGCAGCGGGGTGATGCCGACCCCGCCGGCGAGCAGCAGGACCTTGCGGCGGGTGCGGCGGTGCGCGGTGAACGCGCCGAAGGGGCCGGAGGCCAGGACGCGGGTGCCGGGGCGGAGGCGGCGGATGCGGCGGGTGTGGTCGCCGATCGCCTTCACGGTGATCCGCAGGGTGTCGTCGCGGACGGGCGCGGAGAGCGAGAAGGGCAGGGCGGTCGCCCAGAGCCCGCGCCGGAGGAAACGCCAGCGGAAGAACTGGCCGGGCTCCGCGCGCAGCAGCGCCACTCCCCTGCCCCGGACGAGGACGGAGACGACCCCGGGGCCCTCGTCGCGGACCTCGGCGACCCGCAGGTCGTGGCGGAGGGCGGCACGGACGGGGACCACGATCCGGTACCAGACGAGGACGACGGCGACGGTGCCGTGGGCCATCGACCAGAGCCAGCGGGTGAGGAGACCGCCGGCGAGGTCGGGCCCGGCGAGCTGGTGGACGAAGCCGAGCGCGGCGGCGAGGAGGGCGCCGAGGTGGACCGCCCGCCAGGTCTCGTGCCGGATCCGGCGGCGGACGGCCC
Source organism: Streptomyces tanashiensis (assembly GCF_014648895.1). Taxonomy (GTDB): domain Bacteria; phylum Actinomycetota; class Actinomycetes; order Streptomycetales; family Streptomycetaceae; genus Streptomyces; species Streptomyces tanashiensis. Next base: position 345,745 of record NZ_BMRZ01000003.1, on the reverse strand, counting down.
GGGCGGAGGTGACGCCGACGGCGACGAAGAGGCCGGTGCCGACGGTGGCCGCGGCGATCGCCCCGTACGCGAGGAGGTCCCCGGTGGCGGTGACGAGGTCGGTACGGGTGTGCACCGCGTAGCCGCAGAGGGCGAGGAGGGCGTGGGCGCCGATCAGGCCGAGGACGTACCGCCCGCCGAGGGCGTGCCAGCGGGCGAGCCGGTCGGCGCCGACGCCGTGCTCGACGGCCGGGACGCGGGCCATGAGCAGCAGCAGGACGAGGACGCCGTACCCGGCGAGGAGGCCGGTGAGGTGGGCGCCGGTCGCGAAGAACGCGTCGAGGCGGGCGGAGGGCCGGGCCTGGACGCCCCACAGGAGGGCGACGGCCCCGCCGCCGGCGGCCGTCGCGTTCCGCAGCCGTTCGGGGGCGAGCCGCAGGGCGGGCGCGGGCGGGAGCTGGGCCGGGGGTCGCTCGGACAGCTCGACGGGCAGAGGGGAGTAGAGGGGGTGGCTGGCCTCGGTGGTCACGTCCGGCACCCTAGGGCGGCCCGTATACGGGAAAGGGCCGCTCCGGCCCGTACCCGGAATCCTTAAGGCGGGCTTGAGGCGAGACTGACCGCGCGTTAATCCGGCCGGGCCTCACAGCGCTCCGCGCCCCGGACGGAGATCAGCGTTCCGTACGGGAAACAGTCGGGATGCCGACGGGAAACACCGGCCCCGCACCCTTCCGGTATGAGTACACGGATCGTGGTGGTCGGGGGCGGAACGGCGGGCGCCCGGCTCGCCCAGCGCCTGCCCGTCACCCTCCTCGGCGAGGAACCGCACGCCCCCTACAACAGGGTGCTGCTCGCCGACGTCCTCGCCGGACGGTACGCCCCCGAGGTGATCGCCCTGCCCGGGACCCTGGAGCCGGTACGGCTCGGGACGCGGGCGGTGCGGATCGACCGGGCGGCGCGGACGGTCGAGTGCGCGGACGGCTCGCTCGTCGGCTACGACCGGCTGGTCCTGGCCACCGGCTCCAACCCGGTCCTCCCGCCGCTGCGCGGACTGCGCGGGGCGGCGCTCCCGGCCGGCGTCCACCCCTTCCGCACCCTCGACGACTGCCTGGAGCTGCGCGCCCTCGTACGGCCCGGGGTGCGGGCCGTGGTCATCGGCGGCGGCCTCCTCGGAGTCTCGGCCGCGCGGGCCCTCGCCGAGCGGGGCGCGGACGTGGTCCTCACCCAGCAGGGCGAGCGCCTGATGGAGCGGCAGCTCGACGAGCACGCCTCGGCCCTGCTCCGGGAGCACGTCGAGGCCCTCGGGGTCGAGGTGCACACCGAGTGCCGGGTGAGCGGCCTGCGGCAGCGGGACGGGGCGGTCACGGCGGTCGAACTCGCCGACGGCTTCGTCCTCGACGCGCAGGTCGTGGTCCTGGCGTGCGGGGTCCGTCCCCGGGTGGCCCTGGCCCGGGAGGCGGGCCTGTCCGTCGCGACGGGGATCGTGGTCGACGACGAGCTGCGGACGTCGGACCCGGCGATCCACGCGATCGGCGACTGCGCGGAGCACGCGGGCCGCGTGTACGGCCTGGCGGGCCCGGCCCTGGACCAGGCGGACGTCCTGGCGGACGTCCTGGCGGACGTTCTGGCGGCGTCCGTTGTGGGCAATCGTTCCGCCGGGGCGGAACGGGTGGGCACAACGGACGGCACCCTTGCGGGTGCCTCCGCCCCCCGCGCCTGGACCCGCACCGCAAGCGCGTCGCCCTCGGGGTGCGGGCAGGCACAGGAGCCGAGCGCGCCGGCAAGGGCGCCGTCCCGTGTGCCCACCCGTCCCGCCCAGCGGGACGATTGCCCACACGGCGCAGACGCGCCCACAACGGACTCCGCTCCCCGCTACAAGGGGACCCGCGCCCTCACCCGGCTCACGCTCGGCGGCCCCCGCCCCCTCGACCTGGCCGCCTTCGGGCAGGTCACGGCCGAGCCCGGCGACGACGTCGTCCAGCTCACCGACTCCACGCGCAGCGCCTACCGCAAGGTCGTCGTCCGCGGTGACCGGCTCGTCGGGGGCGTCCTCCTCGGCGACCTGGCCGCGGTCGGCGCGCTCGCCCGGGCCTGGGAGGGCGACGAAGCCCTGCCCGACGAGGCCCCCCTGCTGCACCTGCTCACCCACGACGGAGGCTCCTCATGACCACCCCCACCATCGTCCTGGTCGGCCACGGAATGGTCGGCCAGCGGTTCCTGGAGGCGCTCGCCGACCGTGGCGTCACCGAGCGTGCCAGGATCGTGGTCCTCTGCGAGGAGCCGCGCCCGGCCTACGACCGCGTGCAGCTGACCTCGTACTTCTCGGGGAAGACCCCGGACGACCTGTCGATGGTCGAGGCCGGCTTCATGGAGAAGCACGGCATCGAGCTGTACGTGGGCGACCCGGCCGAGTCCGTGGACCGGGAGGCCCGGACGGTCACCGCCCGCTCCGGGCGGGTCGTGGCGTACGACACGCTCGTGCTCGCCACCGGCTCGTACCCCTTCGTGCCTCCCGTCCCCGGCAAGGACGCCCGCGGCTGTTTCGTCTACCGCACGATCGAGGACCTGCTCGCGATCGAGGAGTACGCGAAGACGGCGACGACCGGCGCGGTCGTCGGCGGCGGTCTGCTCGGTCTTGAGGCGGCGGGCGCGCTCAAGGGCCTCGGGCTCGACACGCACGTGGTGGAGTTCGCGCCGCGCCTGATGCCGGTGCAGGTCGACGAGGGCGGCGGCGCGGCCCTGCTGCGGACGATCGAGCGGATGGGTCTGACCGTCCACACCGGGACGGGCACGCAGGAGGTCGTCACGGCGGACGGCGCCGTGACGGGCATGAGGCTGTCGGACGGTTCCGAACTGGCCACGGACATGGTCGTGTTCTCGGCGGGTGTACGCCCCCGGGACCAGCTGGCCCGCGACTGCGGCCTCACGGTCGGCGAGCGCGGCGGCATCGCGGTCGACGAGCTGTGCCGTACGTCGGACCCCGCGGTCTTCGCGATCGGCGAGTGCGCGCTGGCCTCGGACGGCCGGGTGTACGGCCTGGTGGCGCCGGGCTACGAGATGGCGCAGACGGTGGCGGCGACGATCGCCGAGGAGGAGGCCGGGAACGGCTTCACCGGCGCCGACATGTCGACCAAGCTGAAGCTGCTCGGCGTGGACGTGGCCTCGTTCGGCGACGCGCACGGGACGGCCGAGGGCTGCCTCGACGTCGTGTACTCCGACTCCCGTTCGGGCGTCTACAAGAAGCTGGTGATCTCCGGGGACGGGGTGCTGCTCGGCGGCGTCCTGGTCGGCGACGCCGAGCAGTACGGGCTGCTCCGCCCGCTCACCGGCACCGTGCCGCCGGTCTCCCCCGAGCAGCTGGTGCTTCCGGCGGGCGCGGGCGCCCCGGTCGCGCTCGGCCCCTCGGCCCTGCCGGACGACGCGGTGATCTGCTCCTGCCACAACGTCACGAAGCACGCGATCGGCCAGTGCTCCTCGCTGCCCGAGGTGAAGAAGTGCACCAAGGCCGGTACGGGCTGCGGCAGTTGCGTGAAGACGATCGAGAAGCTGCTGCCGGCCGCCACCGACAAGGGGCTCTGCGGCTGCTTCTCGTACACCCGGAGCGAGCTGTACGAGATCGCCCGCACCCTGCGGCTGACCTCCTTCGCGGCGCTGCTCGACTCGCACGGCCGGGACACGGCGAAGGGCGGGGAGGGCTGCGAGGTCTGCAAGCCGACCGTCGGCTCGATCCTCGCCTCCCTCAACAACGGCTACATCCTCGACGGCGAGCAGGCCTCCCTCCAGGACACCAACGACCACTTCCTCGCCAACATGCAGCGCAACGGCTCCTACTCGGTCGTGCCGCGCATCCCCGGCGGCGAGATCACTCCGGACAAGCTGATCGTGATCGGCGAGGTGGCCCGGGACTTCGGGCTCTACACGAAGATCACCGGCGGTCAGCGGATCGACCTCTTCGGCGCCCGGGTGGACCAGCTGCCCTCGATCTGGACGCGTCTCGTCGACGCGGGCTTCGAGTCGGGGCACGCGTACGGCAAGGCGCTGCGCACGGTGAAGTCCTGCGTCGGGCAGACGTGGTGCCGCTACGGCGTCCAGGACTCGGTGAAGATGGCGATCCAGCTGGAGCTGCGCTACCGGGGGCTGCGCGCCCCGCACAAGCTGAAGTCGGCGGTCTCGGGCTGCGCCCGCGAGTGCGCGGAGGCGCAGTCGAAGGACTTCGGGATCATCGCGACGGCGAACGGCTGGAACCTGTACGTCGGCGGGAACGGCGGCGCGACCCCGCGCCACGCGGACCTCCTCGCGCAGGACCTCTCGGACGCCGAACTGGTGCGGCTCATCGACCGGTTCCTGATGTTCTACATCCGGACGGCGGACCGCCTGGAGCGGACGTCGACCTGGCTGGAGCGCCTGGAGGGCGGGCTCGACCACCTCAAGGACGTGGTGGTGCACGACTCGCTCGGGCTCTGCGGCGAGCTGGAGGCGCTGATGGCCGCGCATGTGGCCGACTACCGGGACGAGTGGGCCGAGACCCTGGACGACCCGGAGCGGCTGCGGCGCTTCGTCTCCTTCGTGAACGCGCCGGGGGCGCCGGACCCGTCGGTGCGGTTCGTGCCGGAGCGCGACCAGATCAAGCCGGACCTCACGATCCTCACGATCGGAAACCTGGAAGGGGCCACCTCCCGATGACGACGCTCGAACTGTCCTTGTCTCCCGATTCCTGGATGGCGGTCTGCGAGGAGGCCCGGCTGACCCCGGGCCGGGGTGTGGCGGCGCTGCTGCCGGACGGCCGGCAGGCGGCGGTATTCCGGGACCGGTCGGGCCGGACGTACGCGATCGACAACCGCGATCCGTTCACGGGGGCGCAGGTGCTGTCCCGGGGGCTCGTCGGCTCGGCGGACGGGCGGCCGTTCGTGGCCTCGCCGCTCCTGAAGCAGCGCTTCGACCTGGAGACGGGCCGGTGCCTGGACGACGACGAGGTCGCGGTGACGGTGTATCCCGTCCGCACCAAGTAACTTGACCGATCGTTCCAGATAGTCGTACGGTCTTCTCGTGGCCAGGACCAAGGAATTCGATCCGGAGGCCGCGCTCCAGGCAGCCCTCGAACTGTTCTGGGCGCGCGGCTACGAGGCGACGACGATGTCGGACCTCGTGGAGCACCTCGGCATCGGCCGCGCCAGCATCTACGCGACCTTCGGCAACAAGCACGAGCTGTACCTGAAGGCGATGGACCGCTACCTGGAGACCCGCGACCCGCGGATCGTCGAGGAGCTGTCCGCGCCGGGCCCGGCCCTGCCGGCCGTGCGGGCCCTCGTCCGCCGCTTCGCCGCCGAGGCGGCGGCGGACGGGGAGCGCCTGAACGGCTGCTTCGTCACCAACTCGGCGGCGGAGCTGGGGCCGCACGACACGGTGGTGGCCCGCCGGGTCGAGCTGAGCTGGGAGCAGATCGAGACCCTCCTGCACGGGGCCCTCGCCCGGGCCCGCGCCGGGGGCGAGCTCCCGGCCGGCCGGGACCCGCGGGCGCTCGCCCGGATGCTGCTCGTGCTGCTGCAGGGGATCCGGGTGGTCGGCAAGGTGTCGAGCGAGCCGGGCCGGGTCACGGACGCGGCGGAGCAGGCACTGGGACTGCTGGACTGAGGAACGGGCGCCCACGGGGGGCGCCCTTTCTTCGGCGCTCATTTTGGAACGTACGGTCAAGTTCAGGGGGATGGGATGTCGACGACGAGACTGCGGGAGCGACGCGGGGCCACCGGTCTCCCCGGGCCCGGTCTCCCCGGGCCCGCGCGCCCCCGGTCCGCCCGCGTCCGGCCCGCCCGCCACGGCTTCCTCCTGCTCGGGGGCGTCCAGATGACGCTGATCTTCACGCTCGCCTCCCTCGCCGTCCCCCTCCCCCGGATCGGCGCCGAGTTCCGGCTCGACCGCGCCGAACTGATCCTGCTGAGCGCCGCCTACGGGCTGACCTTCGCCGGGCTGCTCCTGCTCGGCGGCCGGCTCGCCGACCGCTCCGGCGGACGCCGGGTCCTCACCGCCGGCCTCCTGGTCTTCGGCGCCGCCTCCGCCCTCGCGCCGCTCGCCCCCGGGTACGGGACGCTGCTCGCCGCCCGGTTCGGGCAGGGCGCCGGCGCGGCACTCGTCGCCCCGGCCGCGATGGCGCTGCTCCGGACGCTGTACCCCGAACCCGCCGCGTACGGCAGGGCGATGGCCACCTGGGGCGGGCTCTCCGTGCTCGGCGCGACCGCCGGGAACCTGCTCTCCGGGGTCGTCGCGGCGGCCACGTCCTGGCGCGGCACCTTCGCGGTCCCGATCGCCGTCACGGCGACCGCCCTTCTCCTGGCGCCGAGGCTTCTGCCCGCGACGCCACCGGGGCGGGACCGCGCACTCGATCTGCCCGGGGCGCTGCTCGCCACCGCCGGGATCACGCTCGCCAGTTACGGACTCGTCCTCACCGACGCCCACCCCTGGGCCTCCGCCCCGGTCCTCGTGCCGCTGCTCGCCGGCCTCGTCCTGCTCGCCGCCTTCGGGGCCGTCGAGCGGCGGACCGCCGACCCGCTGCTGCCCCCGGGTTTCCTGCGCGACGGCCGCCGCGCCCTGGGCCTCGCGGCGATCGGGCTCACGGCGGCCGGCACGGCCACGGTCTTCGTCCTGCTCTCCCTCGCGCTCCAGCAGCAGCGCGGCTGGTCCGCGCTGCTCACCTCCGCCGCCTTCGTGCCGTTCGCGGTCGCCCTGCTCGGCTCGGGCCGGCTCGCGGGCCCGCTGATCGGACGGTACGGCCCCGGGCGGGTGACGGCCGCCGGGCTGGGCACGGCCGCCGCCGGGCTCGGGCTGCTGGCCGCGACCGGCTTCGACACCTCCGTCCCGTACGCGTACGGGCTGCTGCCCGGCCTGGTCCTGCTGCCGGCCGGCGGCGCCCTGTCCTTCGCGGGCGCGGCCGTCCTCGCCACCGACGGCGTCCCGGCGCACCACGCGGGCCTCGCGGGCGGCGTCCTGAACACGGCGATGGAGCTCGGGCCGACCGTGCTCTTCGCCGCCCTGCTCACCCTCGGCGGCGACGCGGTGTCGCTGGCCGCCGCGGCCGTCCTGTTCACCGCGCTCGCGTCCGCGACCGCCCTCACCACCCGTATCCACTGAGAACGACCACAGGGGAGTCACTCATGTCCGCACGCTTCACCGACCGCACCGTCCTCGTCACCGGCGCCGGCTCCGGTCTCGGCCGCGCCATCGCGCTCGCCTTCGCCGCCGAGGGCGCGAGGGTCGTCGTCGCCGGCCGTACGGCGGAGTCGCTCGACGGGACGGTCGGGCTGATCGAGGCCGCCGGGGGCACCGCGGCCGCGGTCACCGCCGACGTGTCGAGCGCCGAGTCCACCCGGGAGCTGGTCCGGCGCGCGGTCGAGCTCTTCGGCGGCCTGGACGTCGCCGTGAACAACGCGGGGGTCTTCCGGGGCGGCGGCCACAGCGCCGCCGACTTCCCCCTGGAGGACTGGCGGACGCTGCTCGACATCAACGTCACGGGGGTGCTGCACGCCCTCCAGGCCGAGGTCGCCCACATGCGGGCGAACGGCGGCGGGGCCATCGTGAACATCGCGTCCAACCTGGGCCCGCACGTCCGGATCCCCGGGGTCTTCGGCTACCAGGTCTCCAAGGCGGCGGTCTCGGCGATGACCCGGGCCGCGGCCCTGGACCACATCGCCGACGGGGTCCGGATCAACGCGGTCAGCCCCGGCGCCGCGGAGTCCACGATGTCGCTGCGGCCCGGCGAGACGGAGGCCGAGCGGGAGATCCGGATGAAGCAGGAGTCGCCGCTGGGCCGGATCTCCTCGGCGGCCGAGGTGGCGGCGGCGGTGCTGTACCTCGCGTCGGACGACGCGGCCTCCGCCGTCGGCACGGACCTGGTGATCGACGGCGGCGTCTCGGCCTGATCGCGCGGGTCTCAGCCCTGGACGGCCGCCGGGTTCATCCAGAAGACCTCCCAGTGGTGGCCGTCCAGGTCGGCGAAGGAGCGGCCGTACATGGAGGTGCCCATCTCCAGCGGCTCCTTCGCCGCGGTGCCACCGGCGGCGAGGGCGGCGTCGGCGAGCCGGTCGCACTCCTCCCGGCTCTCGGCGCTGAGCGTGACCAGGACCTCCGTGGACTTGGTCGCGTCGGAGATCTCCTTGCCGGGCGCCATGAAGGACTTGAACTTGGGCTCTTCGAGGAGCATCGCGAAGATCGTGTCGCTGATGACCACACAGGCGGTGGTCTCGTCGCTGAAGTGCGGGTTCGACGAGAAGCCGAGCTTCTCGAAGAAGGCCTTCGCGGCGTCGACGTCCTTGACGGGCAGGTTCACGAAGATCATCTGCGGGGCCATGGCGCTCTCGTCTCTCTCGTGCGGTGCTGTCGAGAGGTAAGACGGGCCCGCCCCTCGGAACTCATCGCTCTCCCGAGGATTCTTTTGGCTCAGGCCACGGAACGCAGTTCGAGGGCCGCCAGCGGGACGAACCCGCCGCCCGTGCCTCCGGTGGCCGCCCCGGGCCCGGCGAGCCGGCGCAGCAGGGCGAGCGCGATCCGCTCCCCCTGCTCCTTGGCCCGCTCGGCCCGGGGCCCCTGGTGGAGCCCGTCGACGCTCGCGTGCCAGAGCTGCACCCAGCGCCCGAAGTGGGCGGCGGTGAGCGGCCGGGCGTCGTGGAGGGCGGCGTGCGGGGCGAAGGCGTCCCGCCCGTACGCGGCGGTGCGGAAGAGGGCGCGCTCCCAGAAGTCGGCGATGCGCGGCAGGTGGACCTCCAGGTCGGTCCCGGCGATCTCGGTGAAGAAGGGCCCGATCAGGGGGTCGCCGAAGGCGGCACCGTAGAAGCGCCGCAGCAACACGTCGAGGTCGTGACGGTCGCCGATGTCCCGGGTGGCACGCATGCCCCCAGTCTGCCCTCCCGCGCCCCGCTCCCCCAGTGCCGAAGGTCCCCGCCTCATCCGGAAGCCCACGGCCCCGCGCCGAAGGCCTCGCCCCCGTGCCGAAGCGCCCGGGCCCGCGCCGAAGCGCCCGGCCCCGCGCCACCGACACCCGGCCCGTGCCGAAGGGCCCGGCGCTCGCCGTTTCCCCGTAACCGCTCGTTGACGCACAGTCAACTCCGTACTCCTAGGTTCCGGAAGCGCGCGACCCCGTCGCCGACCGGTGTGGCGGGGCGGTTCACCACCCTTCTCAGGAGTGAGACGTGGAGCGACGCAGTTTCCTGCGTGGAGCGGTCATCGGCACCTCGGCCGCCGCCTTCGGCGGCAGCCTGTGGCAGAGCGCGGCCGTCGCCGCCCCCGCCCAGCCCGGCGCCGGCCCCTACGGGGCGCTCGGCGCGGCGGACGCGAACGGCATCCAGCTGCCGGCCGGGTTCACCAGCCGGGTGATCGCCCGGTCCGGGCAGACCGTGACCGGCACCTCGTACGCCTGGCACAACGCCCCCGACGGCGGCGCCTGCTTCGCCGACGGCACCGGCTGGATCTATGTCTCGAACTCGGAGATCAACCCGAGCGGCGGCGCGAGCGCGGTGAAGTTCAACTCCTCGGGCACCGTCACCGACGCGTACCGCATCCTCTCCGGCACCCGCCAGAACTGCGCCGGCGGCAAGACCCCGTGGAACACCTGGCTGTCCTGCGAGGAGGTGTCCCTCGGCTACGTCTACGAGACGAACCCGTGGGGCGGCACCGCCACCCGCCGGGACGCGATGGGCAGGTTCAAGCACGAGGCCGCCGCCGCCGACCCGGTGCGCCAGGCGATCTACCTGACCGAGGACGAGACGGACGGCTGCTTCTACCGCTTCCTCCCCACCACCTGGGGCAACCTCTCCTCCGGCACCCTCCAGGTCTTCAAGGCCGGCACCGCCACCTCCGGCACCTTCACCTGGCAGAACGTGCCGGACCCGGACGGCTCGCCCACCACCACCCGCAACCAGGTCTCCGGCGCCAAGCGCTTCAACGGCGGCGAGGGCTGCTACTACGCGAACGACACCGTCTGGTTCACCACCAAGGGCGACAACCGGGTCTGGCAGGTCGACCTCGCCGCCGGCACGTACGAGCTGGCCTACGACGACTCGCTGGTCTCCGGCGGCGGCGCCCCGCTGACCGGCGTCGACAACATCACCGGCACGTCCTCCGGCGACCTGTTCGTCGCCGAGGACGGCGGCAACATGGAGATCTGCGTCATCACGCCGGACGACATCGTCGCGCCGTTCCTGCGGATCACCGGCCAGTCCGGCTCCGAGATCACCGGACCGGCCTTCTCCCCCGACGGCACGCGCCTGTACTTCTCCAGCCAGCGCGGCACGAGCGGCAGCTCCTCGGGCGGCATCACCTACGAGGTGACCGGCCCGTTCCGCGCGTAGTTCCCCGTGTAGCACCGCAGGTCCACCGTCCGTTGGGCGCCGCCGAGCAGGGCGGCGCCCAACGGCGTCAGGGTGTGCAGGACCGCGTTGCCGTGGCGGAGGGTCGCGATGAGCCCGGCCTCGCGCAGCACGCCCGCGTGCTGGCTGGCCGAGGCCAGCGACACCCCGGCCCTGCGGGCCAGCTCGCTGGTCGTCCCGCCGTCCCCGATGGCGTGCAGGACGGCCGAGCGGGTCTGGCCGACCAGCTTGGCCAGCGAGGAGCCGCCCGGCGCGCGGACGGTCGGCGTCTCGCCGTGCGTGACGGGGTAGACGAGGACCGGCGGCAGCGCGGGATCGCGCAGCACCACCGGGGTCCCCCGGCAGAAGAACGAGGGCTGGAGCAGCAGCCCCCGCCCGTCGAGATGGACGTCCCGGTCGACCGGGTAGTCCGCCTCCAGGACGGGCGCGCGCCAGCGCAGCATCGGCGGCAGCGAGGCGAGCAGCTCCTCGGCTCCGCCGTCCAGGAGGGCCCGGCCGCGGCGGGCCCGGTCGGCCTCGACGCGGGCCCGGATGTGCGGCCAGTACGGCTCGACGGCGGCCCTGTGGTAGCTCCGCAGCGCCCCCGTGAGCCGGTCGAAGGGCTCCGCGCCGCCGTCGGCGAGGGCACGCAGCGAGTGCGGCACCGTCCGGCCGCCGGAGCGGTCGGCGGCGAGCAGCGAGAGTTCTCCGCGCAGCCGTCCGTGCTCGGTGGCACGGATGGCCTGGAGTCCTTCGTCGAGCCCGTGGACGCCCTCCGCGGGCGTCAGGAAGTCGGGAAAATAGCCGCGGCTGGGAACGAGCGCGGCGAGGAGACGGGTCTCACCGCCGAGCCGCATCCGGGCGTCCGCGCGCCATTCTCCGTAGACGACGGGGCCGCGCCGGTCCCTTAAACGGTGAAAGCTCAGAATCGTTTCCCACAGAACGTCCGGCCGGGCGGCCGTCCGCACCCCCGCCAAGTCGTTTCCGGTGAAATGAATCCGCAGCATGAAGGTCCCCACCTGTGCACTCGCAACCACCCCCGACGACGAGTATGCACAGCATCACTGCACGTTACCAGGGTGTTTCAGCCACAGTTGAAAGGCATCGCGGCAATCGGGGCGGAACCGAAAAGCTGTACGGGTCGGGCAGGAAACCTTCAGGACCGAGGTGACGTGGTGAAGACCGTGGGGGGCTTTGCCCGTCCGGCGGCGGTCGGCGAGGTTGCGGCTCACCTGCCCGGCATCGGTAAAGGGCGCGGCCTCCGGGTGGGGATCCGGGGGTCGCGCCCGCCCCGTTCTTTGCGACACGGAAACGTAAAAGTTCAATAGCCAATAATTCAATCGGCCGTAATTGAACATGAACTCACACGTGCAAGGCAAGCACCCGGAGAATATGCGACGGGACGGACACCTCCGCACAAAGGTGTCCGTCCCGTCTCTTTTGTGAATCCGGAGCCGCCGCCCGTCGGTGAGGGTGGTGGGGTGACCGGCGGCGGCCCCGGTGGCTGTATTCGCTGCTGAACGGGGGTTCAGGAGGATCCGGCCCCCACTGCTGAACCGGGGTTCAGGAGGGCCCGACCGCCGCTCCTGACCCCCGGTTCAGCAGGACTCAGCGGCTGTCGCTGCCCTTCGCCTCGGCCGCGGCGCGGCCCGCCTCCAGGCGCGCCACCGGGATCCGGAAGGGCGAGCAGGAGACGTAGTCGAGACCCACCTCGTGGAAGAAGTGCACCGACTCCGGGTCACCGCCGTGCTCACCGCAGACACCGAGCTTGATGTCGGGGCGGGTGGCCCGGCCGGCCTGGACGGCGCTGCGCACGAGCGCGCCGACACCGTCCTTGTCGATGGTCTCGAAGGGGCTGACGCCGAAGATGCCCTTCTCCAGGTACGCGGTGAAGAACGAGGCCTCCACGTCGTCGCGGGAGAAGCCCCACACCGTCTGGGTCAGGTCGTTGGTGCCGAAGGAGAAGAACTCCGCGGCCTCGGCGATCTGGCCGGCGGTCACGGCGGCGCGCGGCAGCTCGATCATGGTGCCGAGCGCGAGCTTCAGCTCGACGCCGGTCTGCGCCTGGACCTCGGCGATGACCTGCTCGGCCTCCTCGCGGACGATCTCCAGCTCCTGGACGGTGCCGACGAGCGGGATCATGATCTCGACGCGCGGGTCGCCCTTGGCGTCGATGCGGTGGGCCGCGGCCTCGGCGATCGCCCGGACCTGCATGGTGAACAGGCCGGGGATGACCAGGCCGAGACGGACACCGCGCAGACCCAGCATCGGGTTCTGCTCGTGCAGCCGGTGCACGGCCTGGAGGAGGCGCAGGTCGTTCTCGTGCGGCTCCTTGCGGGACTCGGCGAGGGCGACGCGCACCGACAGCTCGGTGATGTCGGGCAGGAACTCGTGCAGCGGCGGGTCGAGCAGGCGGACCGTGACGGGCAGGCCGTCCATGGCCTCGAAGAGCTCGATGAAGTCCTGCTTCTGCAGCGGGAGCAGCGCCTTCAGCGACTCCTCGCGCTCGGCGTCCGTGTCGGCCAGGATGAGGCGCTCGACGTACTGGCGGCGCTCGCCGAGGAACATGTGCTCGGTGCGGCACAGGCCGATGCCCTGGGCGCCGAAGCGGCGGGCGCGCAGCGCGTCCTCGGCGTTGTCGGCGTTGGCGCGGACGCGGAGGCGGCGGACGCGGTCGGCGTAGGCCATGATCCGGTGGACGGCGGCGACGAGCTCGTCGGCGTCGTCGGCGCCGGCGTGCATGCGGCCCTCGAAGTACTCGACGACCGGGGACGGTACGACGGGTACCTCACCGAGGTAGACCTTGCCGGTGGAGCCGTCGATGGAGACGACGTCGCCCTCCTCGACGACCTGGCCGTCGGCCGTGGTCATCCGGCGGCGCTTGGTGTCGACCTCCAGCTCCTCGGCGCCGCAGACACAGGTCTTGCCCATGCCGCGGGCGACGACGGCGGCGTGCGAGGTCTTGCCGCCGCGGGAGGTGAGGATGCCCTCGGCGGCGATCATGCCGTCCAGGTCGTCCGGGTTGGTCTCACGGCGGATCAGGATGACCTTCTCGCCGGAGCGGGACCACTTGACGGCCGTGTACGAGTCGAAGACGGCCTTGCCGACGGCGGCGCCCGGGGAGGCGGCGATGCCGCGCCCGATCTGGTCGACCTTGGCGTTCTCGTCGAACTTGGGGAACATCAGCTGGGCGAGCTGGGCGCCGGTGACGCGCTGGAGCGCCTCGGCCTCGTCGATCAGGCCCTGGTCCACGAGCTGCGTGGCGATGCGGAAGGCGGCACCGGCGGTGCGCTTGCCGACGCGGGTCTGGAGCATCCAGAGCTGGCCGCGCTCGATGGTGAACTCGATGTCGCAGAGATCCTTGTAGTGGGTCTCCAGCGTGTTCATGATGTGCATGAGCTGGTCGTACGACTTCTTGTCGATCGACTCGAGGTCGGCCAGCGGCACGGTGTTGCGGATACCGGCGACGACGTCCTCGCCCTGCGCGTTCTGCAGGTAGTCGCCGTAGACGCCGGCGTGGCCGGAGGCGGGGTCGCGGGTGAAGGCGACGCCGGTGCCGGAGTCGGGGCCGAGGTTGCCGAAGACCATCGAGCAGACGTTGACGGCGGTGCCGAGGTCGCCCGGGATGCGCTCCTGGCGGCGGTACAGCTTGGCGCGGTCCGTGTTCCAGGAGTTGAAGACGGCCTCGATGGCGAGGTCCATCTGCTCGCGCGGGTCCTGCGGGAAGTCGCGGCCGGTCTCGGCCTTCACGATCTTCTTGAAGTGCTTGACGACCTTCTTGAGGTCGGCGGCGTCCAGGTCGGTGTCGCTGGCGACCTTCTTCGAGGCCTTGGCCTCGTCGAGGGCCTCCTCGAAGAGCTCGCCGTCGACGCCGAGGACGGTCTTGCCGAACATCTGGATGAGCCGGCGGTACGAGTCCCACGCGAAGCGCTCGTTGTCGGCCTGGCGGGCGAGGCCGGCCACCGACTCGTCGGAGAGGCCGATGTTGAGGACGGTGTCCATCATGCCCGGCATGGAGAACTTGGCGCCCGAGCGGACCGAGACGAGAAGCGGGTTGTCGGCCTGGCCGAGCTTCTTGCCCATCTGCTGCTCAAGGGCGTCGAGGTGCGCGCTCACCTCGTCGCGGAGCTCCACCGGCTCCGAACCGCTCTCGAGGTAGACCTTGCACGCCTCGGTGGTGATCGTGAAGCCCGGAGGCACCGGCAGGCCGAGGTTGGTCATCTCGGCGAGGTTGGCGCCCTTGCCACCGAGCAGGTCCTTCAGGTCCCTGTTGCCCTCGGTGAAGTCGTAGACGAACTTCTGATCATTGATTTCCGACACGGGTCCCGACTCCTCGATGACTCGGTTGGCTGCCCTGACGGCGAGGAACATACCCAGATCGAAGGCTTCTGGGGAGGTACGCCTACCGGTCACACGGTCTTAACCACCCGTCCGCCAGCACTTCGAAAGTTACCGAGCCGAAGATTCCGGTTTCACGCCCCGAAGGCCAGTTGACCCAATCCAGCGGTTAGTCGCTCAGATGAGCGCCCAATCGAGCACTTGCGTTCAAGCCTTGAACACAAAAGGGGTGGCACTCAGTGCCACCCCTTCAGGCTGTGCAGCTACCCGTAACCTGCTCATCTGAGCACCACCCCCCTCAAGGGTGGCGAGGATCACTCCCCCAGAAGGGCCGGATCTCAGCCGCCGGACGTGTCCAGCTCGGCGTCCTCGCTCACGCCGGAGCAGTCGTAGGGGTCCTTCAACCAGCCGTCCGGCAGGACAACTCGGTTGTTTCCGGACGTACGGCCCCGAGGGCCGTCCGCACCCACCGGCCACGGCTGGTCCAGGTCGAGCTCGCTCAACTGAGCGCGCAACTCGTCCAGGGAAGAGGTGATGGCCAGCTTCTTGCGCATCTCGGAGCCGACCGCGAAGCCCTTCAGGTACCAGGCCACATGCTTGCGGAAGTCGATGACACCGCGTGCCTCGTCGCCCAGCCACTCGCCGAGCAGCCGCGCGTGCCGCACCATCGCGTCCGCGACCACGCGCAGACCCGGCTGGGCGTACTCACCGGTGCCCTCGAAGCCCGCCACCAGGTCCCCGAAGAGCCACGGGCGGCCCAGGCAGCCGCGGCCCACGACGACGCCGTCGCAGCCCGTCTCCCGCATCATCCGCAGCGCGTCGTCGGCCGACCAGATGTCGCCGTTGCCGAGCACCGGGATCTCCGGCACGTGCTCCTTGAGCCGCGCGATGGCGTCCCAGTCGGCCGTGCCGCCGTAGTGCTGCGCCGCCGTCCGCCCGTGCAGGGCGATCGCGGTCACGCCCTCCTCGACCGCGATCCGGCCCGCGTCGAGGTAGGTGATGTGGTCGTCGTCGATGCCCTTGCGCATCTTCATCGTGACGGGCAGGTCGCCCGCGTTGCCCACGGCCTCGTTGAGGATCGCCCGCAACAGCGGCCGCTTGTAGGGCAGGGCCGAGCCGCCGCCCTTCCGGGTCACCTTCGGGACCGGGCAGCCGAAGTTCAGGTCGATGTGGTCGGCGAGGTCCTCGTCGACGATCATCCGCACGGCCTTGCCGACCGTCACGGGATCCACGCCGTACAGCTGGATCGAGCGCGGCTTCTCCGTCTCGTCGAAGCGGATGAGCTGCATCGTCTTCTCGTTGCGCTCGACCAGGGCGCGCGTCGTGATCATCTCGCTCACGAACAGCCCCTTGCCGCCGCTGAACTCACGGCAGAGGGTACGGAAGGGGGCGTTGGTGATGCCGGCCATCGGGGCGAGCACCACCGGCGGCTGCACGATGTGCGGCCCGATGGCGAGGGGGGTGAACGCGGTCATTCGGCCATTGTCCCGCACTGCGGAGTTTCTTAGACAGCCATACGATCCGCACATGCCAGAGCTCACACGCAGCCGCCGTCTCGTCGTCCTCGCGATCTGCTGCATGAGCCTGCTCATCGTCAGCCTGGACAACACCGCGCTGAACGTCGCCCTGCCCGCCATGCGCGAGGATCTCGGCGCCACCGTCGCCGGCATGCAGTGGACGATCGACGCCTACACCCTGGTCCTCGCCTCCCTGCTGATGCTCGCGGGCTCCACGGCCGACCGGATCGGCCGCCGCAAGGTCTTCGTCACCGGCCTGGCCGTCTTCGCGCTGGGCTCGCTGCTCTGCTCCCTCGCGCCGAACCTGGAGGCCCTGATCGCCTTCCGGGCGGTCCAGGCCGTGGGCGGCTCGATGCTGAACCCGGTCGCGATGTCGATCATCACCAACACCTTCACGGAACCGGCCGCACGCGCGCGTGCCATCGGGGTCTGGGGCGGGGTCGTCGGCGTCTCCATGGCCGCCGGGCCGCTGGTCGGCGGTGTGCTGGTCCAGACGGTCGGCTGGCGGGCGATCTTCTGGGTGAATCTGCCGGTCGCCCTCGTCGCCCTGCTCCTGACCCTGCGGTACGTCCCCGAGTCCCGCGCGCCCCGGCCCCGGCGCCCGGACCCGGTCGGGCAGCTCCTGGTGACGGCGCTCCTCGCCTCGCTCACGTATTCGATCATCGAGACCGACCCGCTCTTCGCCGGGATCGCGGCCCTCGCGCTCGTCGGTCTCCTCCTCTACGAGCCCAGGCGCCGCGAGCCCCTCATCGACCTGAGGTTCTTCCGCAGCGCGCCGTTCAGCGGGGCCACCGTCATCGCGGTCTGCGCCTTCGCCTCGCTCGGCGGCTTCCTCTTCCTGAACACCCTGTACCTCCAGGACGTGCGCGGGCTCTCGCCGCTGTCCGCCGGGCTCTGGATGCTGCCGATGGCCGGCATGACCTTCGTCTTCGCCCCGCTGTCGGGCCGGCTCACGGCGGCGCGCGGGCCTCGCCTCTCCCTGCTGCTCGCGGGGACGGCGATGGCGGCGGGGCCGCTGCTCTTCGCGGCCTTCTCGGCCGAGACGAACGACGCCCTGCTGCTCACCGGGTACGTGGTCTTCGGCATCGGCTTCGGCCTGGTGAACGCCCCGATCACCAACACCGCCGTCTCCGGGATGCCCCGCGCCCAGGCCGGGGTGGCCGCGGCGGTGGCCTCCACGAGCCGCCAGGTCGGTCAGACGCTGGGCGTCGCGGTGATCGGCACGGTCCTGGCGGCGGGCGTCGGGGCCGTGCCGGACGCGGACGCGTTCGTGGCGGCGGCCCGTCCGGGCTACTGGATCATCACGGGCTGCGGGCTCGCGGTCCTGGTGGTCGGGGCGCTGACGAGCGGGGCGTGGGCGCGGCGCACGGCGGAGCGGACGGCGCGGTGCCTGGCGCCGGAGGAGGACCTGGAGGGCGCCAGGGAGGGCGGGGCTCAGGCCACGGCCAAGGCTCCCTCGGCCTGAGCCTCGCGCTCCCGGACCACCAGGTCGAGGAGGCGGGCGACGCCCGCCTGGGTGGCGTCGTCGACGGGGACGTACGTGACGAGGTGGGTCCCGGCGTTCGGGCCGAGCCAGAGGTTGGTGTGCTCGAAGCTGAGCAGCCCGACACGGGCGTTGCGGATGACCTTCACGCGGCCGCCGGGGGCGACCACCTCGCGCCGTGCCCAGATCTCCCGGAACTCGGGCGAGGCCTCTTCGAGGCGCCGTACGAGCTCCTTCCAGGCGGGTTCGGCCAGGTGCTCGGCCATGGCGGCCCGGAGCTTCCCGGCGAGCACGCGCGTGACCTCGGGCAGGTCGGTGACCGAGGCCCGGAAGTCCTCGTTCGTGAAGGCGAGCCAGAGGGAGTTGCGGTCCTCGCGGGGCAGTGCGTCCAGGTCGCAGAAGAGCTGCCCGAAGGTGCGGTTGTGGGCGAGGAAGTCGTAGCGGCTGTTCTGGATCGCGGCGGGCACGGGCTCCAGCTGGTCGAGCAGGCGGCGCAGGGTGGGCGTGACGGCGGGGCAGGTCGCCTCGGGGTGCGGGTCGGCGGCTCCGGCGAGGGCGAAGAGGTGGCTGCGTTCGGTGGGGTCGAGCAGCAGGGCTCCGGCGAGGGCGTCCAGGACCTGTGGGGAGACCTGGATGTCGCGGGCCTGTTCGAGCCAGGTGTACCAGGTGACGCCGACGGCGGAGAGGTGCGCGACCTCCTCCCGGCGCAGGCCGGGGGTGCGGCGGCGCCGGCCCCGGGGCAGACCGACCTGCTCGGGGGTGATGCGCTCGCGGCGGCTGCGCAGGAAGGCGGCGAGCTCGTGCCGTCGTACGTCCTGTTCGGTCCGCGCCTCGGGTGCGCTCATCGCCATGACGGTCATGCCTCCAGGGTGCCGGGGTGGTCAGCCGGTTTCCAGGTAGTGCTTGTACCAGGATAAGGAGACTCTGGTACCAGGCTGAGCGGAGGCGGAGGCTCGGTCCCGTGACTACGACCTCCCCTTCCGTCCGTACGGCCGACCCGGCGGAGCACCAAGCCCCGGCGCTCGGCGCCCTCGGCCTGTTCACCGTCCTCCTCGGCGCCGCGCTCCCCCTCATCGACTTCTTCATCGTCAACGTCGCCCTGCCCTCCATCGACCACGACCTGGCCGCCGGCCCGGCGCTCCTGGAGCTGGTCGTCGCCGGGTACGGCCTGTCGTACTCGGTGCTGCTCGTCCTCGGCGGGCGGCTCGGCGACCTCTTCGGCCGCCGCCGGCTCTTCCTCGCCGGCATGGCCGCCTTCGGGCTGACCTCGCTCGCCTGCGGCCTCGCCCCGGACGCCTGGACCCTCGTCGCGGCCCGGGTGGCGCAGGGCGCGGCGGCGGCGCTGATGCTGCCCCAGGTCCTCGCGACCATCCACTCCTCGACCCAGGGACCGCGCCGGGCGAAGGCGCTGAGCCTGTACGGGGCGACCGCCGGTCTCGCGATGGCGGGCGGCCAGATCCTGGGCGGGGTGCTCGTCACCGCCGACATCGCGGGCTCCGGCTGGCGTGCGGTCTTCCTGGTGAACGTGCCGGTGGCGGTGGCGGGGCTGTTCCTCGCCCTCCGTACCGTGCCGGAGACCCGCTCGGACCGGCCGGCGCCGGTGGACGTGCCGGGCACGCTGCTCCTCGCGCTCGCGCTGCTGACCCTGCTGGCCCCGCTGACGGAGGGCCGGGCGGCGGGCTGGCCGCTGTGGACCTGGGTGTCGCTCGCGGTGTTCCCGTTCGCGGCCGGGGCCTTCTGGTGGGTGGAGCGGCGGGCGGACCGCCGGGGCGCCACCCCGCTGGTCCCGCCGAGCCTGCTGGCCCTGGTCCCGCTGCGGCGCGGTCTCGTGGTGGTGCTGCCGCTCTCGCTGGGCTTCAGCGGCTTCATGTTCGTGATCGCGGTGGCGCTCCAGCAGGGCCTGGCGATGGGCGCGGTGGCCTCGGGCCTGGCGCTGGTGCCGATGGCGCTCGCCTTCTTCGGCGCCTCGCTCGCGGGGCCGCGGCTGGTGGGGCGCTGGGGCACCCGGGTCGTGCCGGTGGGGGCGCTGCTCCAGGGGCTGGGCATCGCCGCCCTCGCCTGGTCGGTGGGGCACGACTGGCAGGGGCTGTCCGTCTGGGACCTCGTGCCGGGCATGGCGGTGGCGGGTCTCGGCCAGGGGCTCCAGCTGCCGGTGCTGTTCCGGGTGGTGCTCTCCGAGGTCCCGTCGGAGCGGGCGGGCGTGGGCAGCGGGGTCATGGTGACCACGCAGCAGTCGGCGCTGACGCTGGGCGTCGCGACGCTGGGTTCGCTCTTCCTCTCGCTGGCCTCCTCGCCGGCCGACATGGGCTCGGCGCTGCGGACGACGCTGCTGGTCCAGCTGGGTGTGGTGGTGCTGACGCTGCTGCTGAGCCTGCGTCTCCCCCGCACGGTGAAGTAGGACCGGACACGGAGATGGAGTGACAGATATTGAAATCTGTCATCGCACATGTCATGGTTGTTCCATGACCACCACAGCCAAGAACCCCGTCCCCACCCGTCACCTCGGCACCACCGGCCCCGTCGTCTCCGCACTCGGCCTCGGCTGCATGGGCATGTCCGCGCTGTACGGCGAGAGCGACCGCGCCGAGTCGATCGCGACGATCCACGCCGCCCTCGACGCCGGCGTCACCCTGCTCGACACGGGCGACTTCTACGGGATGGGCCACAACGAGCTGCTCATCAGCGAGGCGCTGCGCACCGCGCCCGCCGCCGCCCGCGAGCAGGCGCTGACCAGCGTGAAGTTCGGCGCCCTGCGCACGGTCGAGGGCGGCTTCACCGGATACGACGGCCGCCCGGCCGCCGTGAAGAACTTCGCGGCGTACTCGCTCCAGCGCCTCGGCACCGACCACATCGACATCTACCGGATCGCCCGCGTCGACCCGGACGTACCGATCGAGGAGACCGTCGGCGCCATCGCCGAGCTGGTCGAGGCGGGGCACGTGCGGCACATCGGCCTCTCCGAGGTCGGTGCGGACACCCTGCGCCGGGCGGCGGCCGTGGCCCCGATCGCCGACCTCCAGATCGAGTACAGCCTGATCTCCCGGTCCATCGAGGAGAAGATCCTGCCCACCGCCCGTGAGCTGGGCATCGGCGTCACGGCGTACGGGGTGCTGTCCCGGGGCCTGATCAGCGGCCACTTCACCCGGGACCGGCAGCTCGGCCCCGGCGACTTCCGCGGGATGTCCCCGCGCTTCCAGGGCGAGAAGCTCGGCCGGAACCTGGACCTGGTGGACCGGCTGCGCGCGGTCGCCGAGTCCAAGGGCGTCACGGTCGCCCAGACGGCGATCGCCTGGGTCCTCGCCCAGGGCCCCCGGCACGGCGCCGACATCGTGCCCCTCGTCGGCGCCCGGCGCCGGGACCGGCTCGCGGAGGCGCTCGGCTCCCTGGACGTCACGCTCGACGCCGCCGACCTGGCCGCGATCGAGGAGGCCGTCCCGGCCGGGGCGGCGGCCGGCGAGCGCTACCCGGCGGCGCAGATGGCCCACCTGGACAGCGAGCACTGACAGGTACTGTCCTCTTCATGGCCGCCACCGAGACCCTGACCGCAGAGCGCATCCTCGAAGCCACCGAGGAGGTGCTGCGGCGCTACGGTCCGGCGAAGGCGACCGTCGTCGACGTGGCCCGGGTCCTCGGCGTCAGCCACGGCAGCGTCTACCGCCACTTCCGCACGAAGGCGGCGCTGCGCGAGGCCGTCACCGAGCGCTGGCTGGAGCGGACGATCGTCGCCCTCGTGCCGTACGTCGAGGCGGAGGGTCCGGCGGACGAGCGGCTGACCGGCTGGCTCACGGCCCTCTTCGCCCTGAAGCGGAAGAAGGCGGGCGGCGACCCGGAGCTGATGGCCACCTTCCAGGTGCTGATCGGCGAGAACAGCGCGGTGGTCGACCGGCACGAGGAGCACCTCGTCGAGCAGATCGCCCGCATCCTGGAGGACGGTCACCGCGAGGGCCTGTTCGCGGCGCCGGAGCGGGACGTGAAGGCGACCGCACGCGCGGTCTTCGACGCCACGGACCGCTTCCACAACCCGGCGCACGCCGCCGACTGGTCGGCCCCGGACGCCGAGGACGCGTTCACCGCGGTCGTCTCCCTGGTGCAGCGGGCACTCAAGGCCTGAGAAACGCGTCCCGCGCATCCCTTTTGAAGATCATTTGGCTTGGAGTTTCCCCTTCCCTGTCCGGTGCATGACTAGCGTTCTCCCGCACCGCGACCGTCAGCACTCCCAGGGGGAACCATGTCCACACCCGCCAAGCCGGCCCGCTCAGGCGGTTCCTCCGCGATCGGCTGGGTCCTCACGATCGGCCTCAACGTCGTCGCGCCGATCCTCACGTACAACACGCTGACGGAGGACCACGGCTGGTCCGAGTTCTCCGCGCTGCTCCTGAGCAGCGCGTGGCCGGTTCTCGACACCGCGATCATGGCGGCCTGGCGCCGCAAGATCGACGAGTTCGCGATGGTCACCCTGGTCTTCCTGGTGATCACGGCCGTGGTCTCGCTCGTCGGCGCGCACACCGCCCGCGCGCTCCTGATCAAGGACTCGTCGGTGACGGGCCTGTTCGGCCTGCTCTGCCTGGGGACGCTGCTCGCCCCGCGCCCGCTGATGTTCTACTTCGGCCGCAAGTTCGCGACCGACGGCACCCCGGCGAGCACGGCCTGGTGGAACGGCATGTGGCAGTTCGAGGGCTTCCGTTCCACCATGCGCACGATGACGCTGGTGTGGGGCGTGGCGTACGTGGCCGAGGCGCTGGTCCGGATCGCCCTGTCGTACGCGCTGCCGACGAAGACCATGGTCACGCTCAGCCCGGTCATGATCTACGGCGTCCTCGGCGCCCTGGGCGTGTGGACGGCCTGGTTCGGCAAGCGCCGCGCGGCGGAGGGCGCCCGCCGCGCGGCCGAGGCGGAGGCGGCGGCCGGCGCGGCGACCGCCTGACGGCACGCGGAAGCCCCCGGCTCCTTCGGAGGAACCGGGGGCTTCCGCGTGTCCGCGATCAGAGGGTTCAGCAGCCGATCAGGCGGCTGGCCAGGTAGCCCTGGATCTGGTCGAGGGAGACGCGCTCCTGCTTCATGGTGTCGCGCTCGCGCACGGTCACCGCGTTGTCCTCGAGGGTGTCGAAGTCGACGGTGACGCAGTACGGCGTGCCGATCTCGTCCTGACGGCGGTAGCGGCGGCCGATGGCGCCGGCGTCGTCGAACTCGATGTTCCAGTTCTGGCGCAGGTCCGCCGCGAGGCCCTTGGCCTTCGGGGAGAGCTGCGCGTTGCGGGAGAGCGGGAGGACCGCGACCTTGACCGGGGCGAGGCGGTGGTCGAGGCGCAGCACCGTGCGCTTCTCCATGACGCCCTTGGCGTTCGGGGCCTCGTCCTCGATGTACGCGTCGAGCAGGAAGGCCAGCATCGCGCGGCCGACACCGGCCGCGGGCTCGATGACGTACGGCGTGTAGCGCTCGTTGGACTCCTGGTCCAGGAAGGTGAGGCTGGCGCCGGAGGCCTTGGAGTGGGCCGTCAGGTCGTAGTCCGTGCGGTTGGCGACGCCCTCGAGCTCGCCCCACTCGCTGCCGCCGAAGGAGAAGCGGTACTCGATGTCGGCGGTGCGCTTCGAGTAGTGGGAGAGCTTCTCCTGCGGGTGCTCGAACCAGCGCATGTTCTCCTCACGGAGACCCAGGTTGGTGTACCAGTTCCAGCGCTGCTCCATCCAGTACTCCTGCCACTGCTCGTCCTCGCCCGGCTTGACGAAGAACTCCATCTCCATCTGCTCGAACTCGCGCGTGCGGAAGATGAAGTTGCCCGGAGTGATCTCGTTCCGGAAGGACTTGCCCATCTGCGCGATGCCGAACGGGGGCTTCTTGCGCGAGGTGGTCTGCACCTGGGCGAAGTTGGTGAAGATGCCCTGGGCGGTCTCGGGACGCAGGTACGCGACGGAGCCGGTGTCCTGGGTGGGGCCGAGGTGCGTGGAGAGCAGGCCGGAGAACTGCTTGGGCTCGGTGAAGGTGCCCTTGTTGCCGCAGTTGGGGCAGTTGAGGTCGGTGAGGCTCTCGGGGAGACGGCCGTGCTTCTCCTCGTACGCCTCCTCCAGGTGGTCGGCGCGGAAGCGCTTGTGGCAGGAGGTGCACTCGGTCAGCGGGTCCGTGAAGGTGGCGACGTGGCCGGAGGCCTCCCAGACCTCGGTGGCCAGGATGACCGACGAGTCGATACCGACGACGTCCTCGCGCGCGGTGACCATGTAACGCCACCACTGGCGCTTGATGTTCTCCTTGAGCTCGACGCCCAGGTGCCCGTAGTCCCAGGCGGCGCGCTGACCGCCGTAGATCTCACTGCAGGGGAAAACGAAGCCACGGCGCTTGCTCAGGCTGACGATGGTGTCGATCTTGTCGGCGGCCACGGTGCTCTCTTCATTACGACGACGAAGTGCGAATGCCTCAGGTTACCGGCGCCCGCACCCCCCGTATCAAATCGGTTCTGCGACCGGGGCCCGCGAGGGCGCCCGAGGGGCCCGCGTGGGAGGGACCACACGGAAGGCAATTGACAACCGTTTCCAGTTTTGTTGAAAATGAGTGTCATGAACGTACGTCGCCTGATACCCAGCACCGCCCTCGCCGGAGCCGTCGCGCTCGGCATCGTCTCCCTCTCCGCCTGCTCCGGAACCTCCGACGCGGCGGACAAGGGAAGCGACGGCAAGCTGGACGTCGTGGCGTCGTTCTACCCCATGCAGTACCTGGCCGAGCAGATAGGCGGCGGCCACGTCGCGGTCGACACGCTCACCAAGCCCGGCGTCGAACCCCACGACCTGGAGCTCAAGCCGAAGCAGATCGGCGAGCTCGGCGAGGCCGACGTCGTCCTCTACCTCAAGGGCATCCAGCCCGCCGTCGACGACGCCATCGCCCAGGCCGGCGTCAAGAACACCGTCGACGCCTCCACCCTCACGAAGCTGGAGGAGCACGGCGCCGAGGTCGGTCACGACCACGCGGGCGAGGAGGCCGGGCACGACCACGGGTCCGAGGCCGGCGCCGACCCGCACATCTGGCTCGACCCCGTGAAGTACGCCGAGGTCGCCCAGGGCGTCGGCAGCGCCCTGGAGAAGGCGGACCCGGACCACGCCGCCGACTACAGGAAGAACACCGAAGCGCTGGTGAAGAAGCTCGGCGACCTGAACACCGAGTTCGAGACGGGCCTGAGGAACACCGCGACGAAGACGTTCATCACCACCCACTCCGCCTTCGGCTACCTCGCCGAGCGGTACGGCCTGGAGCAGGAGGGCATCACCGGCATCGACCCCGAGTCCGAGCCGAGCCCCGCCCGCATCAAGGAACTTCAGGACATCGCGAAGAAGGACAAGGTCTCCACCGTCTTCTTCGAGACCCTCGCGAGCGACAAGACCGCGAAGACCCTCGCCGGCGACACCGGTCTGAAGACCGACGTGCTCGACCCGCTGGAGGGAATCACGGACAAGTCCAAGGGCGATGACTACATCGAGGTCATGCAGTCCAACCTCGCCGCGCTGAAGAAGGCCCTCGGCGCCAAGTGACCACAGCACAGCAGGAGGCACTCGTGAGCGACGAGCCCGTCATTTCCGTCCGCGGAGCCACGGCGGCCCTCGGCGCCCGCCCCGTCCTCCGGGGCGTCGACCTCACCGTGAACCGCGGCGAGGTCGTCGCCCTGCTCGGCGCCAACGGCTCCGGCAAGTCCACCGCCGTCCGCGCGATCATCGGCCAGGTCCCGCTGACCGGCGGCACGATCGAGCTGTTCGGCACCGAGCGGAAGCGGTTCCGCGACTGGGCCCGCGTCGGCTACGTGCCGCAGCGCACCACCGCCGCCGCCGGCGTCCCCGCCACCATCCGCGAGGTCGTCTCCTCCGGCCGGCTCTCCCGCCGCAGGTTCGGCTGGACGACCCGGGAGGACCGGGCCGCCGTCGAGCGCGCCATCGAGCTCGTCGGTCTTACCGACCGCGCCAGGGACTCCGTCTCCGCGCTCTCCGGCGGCCAGCACCAGCGGGTCCTGATCGCCCGCGCGCTCGCCTCCCGGCCCGAACTCCTGATCATGGACGAGCCGATGGCCGGCGTGGACCTCGCGAGCCAGGAGATCCTCGCCTCGACCCTGCGCGAGCAGGTCGCCGACGGCACCTCCGTCCTCCTCGTCCTGCACGAGCTGGGCCCCCTGGAGCCCCTCATCGACCGCGCGGTCGTCCTGCGCGACGGCTGCGTCGTCCACGACGGCCCGCCGCCCGAGGCCCTCGGCCAGCACGCGCTGCCGGGCCACGACCACGTACATCCGCACGCGGCCGGCGAGCCGCTCCGCACGGGACTGCTGACCTGACCATGGACTTCCTCGAACCTGCCTTCATGCAGCGGGCGCTCCTCGCCGCCGTCCTCGTCGGCATCACCGCGCCCGCCGTCGGCATCTACCTCGTCCAGCGCCGCCAGGCCCTGATGGGCGACGGCATCGGCCACGTCGCCATGACCGGCGTCGGCCTCGGCTTCCTGCTGAACTCCAGCCCGGTCTGGATGGCGACCCTCGTCGCCGTCGCCGGCTCGGTCGCCATGGAGCTGATCCGCGCGTACGGGAAGACCCGCGGCGACCTCGCGCTCGCGCTGCTCTTCTACGGCGGCATGGCGGGCGGCGTCCTGCTGATCAACCTCTCGCCGACCGGCTCCAACGCCAACCTCAGCTCGTACCTCTTCGGCTCGCTGTCCACGGTCTCCACCGAGGACGTCACGGCGATCAGCGTCCTCGCCGCCTTCGTGGTCCTCGTCACGGTCGGCCTGCGCAAGCAGCTCTTCGCCGTCAGCCAGGACGAGGAGTTCGCCCGGGTCACCGGCCTGCCGGTGCGCGCCCTGAACCTGCTGATCGCGGTCACCGCCGCGGTGACCGTCACGGTCGCCATGCGGGTCGTCGGCCTGCTGCTCGTCAGCGCGCTGATGGTGGTGCCCGTGGCGGCGGCCCAGCAGCTGTCGAAGTCCTTCCGCGCGACCTTCGTCCTCGCGGTGGCGACCGGCATCACCGTCACCCTGGCCGGCACGGTCACCTCGTACTACCAGGACGTGCCGCCCGGCGCGACGATCGTGCTGTACGCGATCGGGATCTTCATCGTGCTGACCCTGCTCGCCACCCCGCTCGCCAAGCGGCGGGCGCGGGCGGCCGAAGCGGCCACCCGGGACTGCGACGCACAGGTTCCGGCCACCCGGCGGCCGACGGACGACGTGAAGGTCTGATCCGCGACTGATCCCGGGGGCACGGGGGACTGGCAGAATGGCGGGGGCAGACAAGCATCCAAGGAGGCCCCCGTGGCGACGGCAGGACCCCCCGTACGCGGCCGCTCGACCAAGCAGCGGGCCGCCGTGTCGGCGGCACTGAGCGAGGTGGACGAGTTCCGCAGCGCCCAGGAGCTGCACGACATGCTCAAGCACCGCGGCGACTCCGTCGGCCTCACCACCGTCTACCGCACGCTCCAGTCCCTCGCGGACGCGGGCGAGGTGGACGCGCTGCGCACCAGCGACGGCGAGACGGTCTACCGCCGCTGCTCGACCGGCGACCACCACCACCACCTGGTCTGCCGCGTCTGCGGCAAGGCCGTGGAGGTGGAGGGCCCGATGGTGGAGCAGTGGGCCGAGACCATCGCGTCGGAGCACGGCTTCGTGAACGTGGCGCACACCGTCGAGATCTTCGGCACGTGCGCGGAGTGCGCCGAGAAGTGACCTGACATACGAAGGGCCCGCACCGGAGAGATCCGGTGCGGGCCCTTCGTCGTTCCGGGCTCTCAGGCCCGGGTGATGTTCCGGTCCAGGAGCGTCCGCAGCCGGTCCTCGTCGGCCGGACCGGCGAGCCCCCGCTTGGGCAGGTACGCGAAGCCGGTGCCGGACTGCTTCGCCGTGAGCAGCACGAAGAGCCGGGGCGTCTCCACGTAGCGGGGCAGCAGCGGCCAGCGGATCGTGGTCTCGCTGTCCCGGGAGGTCCACCGCCCACCGTCCCCGTCCACGACCGCGTGGGCCTCGCCCTGGGTCCTGATCAGCCGGAAGAGGCTCTGGGCCGTCGCCCAGGGCAGCGACTCCGCGCAGCCCACGGCGACGAGGCCGAGCACCGTCATCAGGGCGGTCGTGCCCGGTTCCGGCGAGGGCGGCAGCAGGGCCAGACCCGCGACGAGGAAGGCGAGCACCCCGCCGCCCCAGGCCGTCCAGCGCAGCAGCCGCCACCAGACGGTGGCCCGCAGCCGGACCCGTACGGCTTCCTTCACCTCACCGAAGTCGGGCGCGTAGACGAGCTCCACCCGCTCCGGCTCCACCCGCACGGGCTTCTCCCCCTCCCCCACCGCCGGCTCAGGCCTTGTCGAGGACGGCGAGGTCGGCCGGGTCGACACCGCCGAAGCGGCGGTCGCGCTGGGCGTACTCGATGCACGCCCGCCACAGGTCACGGCGGTCGAAGTCGGGCCACAGCACGTCCTGGAAGACCATCTCGGCGTACGCGCTCTGCCAGATCAGGTAGTTGGAGGTGCGCTGCTCGCCGCTGGGCCGCAGGAACAGGTCCACGTCCGGCATGTCCGGGTAGTAGAGGTACTTCTGGATGGTCTTCTCGGTGATCTTCGCCGGGTCGAGCCGACCCGCCTTCACGTCCTCGGCGAGCGCCTGCGCCGCGTCCGTGAGCTCCGCGCGGCCGCCGTAGTTCATGCAGAAGTACAGCGTGAGCTTCGTGTTGTCCTTGGTCTGCTCCTGCGCGACCTGGAGCTCCTTGGCCACCGACTTCCACAGCTTGGGCATCCGGCCCACCCAGCGCACCCGGATGCCGAGCTCGTCGAGCGTGTCGCGCGTCTTGCGGATGAAGTCGCGGTTGAAGTTCATCAGGAAGCGCACCTCCTCGGGCGAGCGCTTCCAGTTCTCGGTGGAGAAGGCGTACAGCGAGATCGCCCCCACGCCCATCTCGATCGCGCCCTGGAGCACGTCGAGCACCTGCTCGGCGCCGACCTTGTGCCCCTCGGTGCGCGGAAGCCCGCGCTCCTTGGCCCAGCGGCCGTTGCCGTCCATGACGATCGCGACGTGCTCCGGCACGAGCTCGGCCTGGAGCTTCGGCGGGCGGGCACCGGACGGGTGCGGCTCGGGGGTCCTGTACTCCCGACGCTGGCGCCCGAGGAGTCGTGCGATGGCCATGAGTGGTCTCTCCTAGCTTTTCTCTACATACCGCAGGGAGCGCAGGCCGCGCTCCAGGTGCCAGTGCAGATAGGCGGACACGAGCCCACTGCCCTCCCTGACGTGACGCGGCTCGCACGCGTCCGCCGTCGCCCAGTCGCCGGTGAGCAGCGCGCTGAGCAGGCCGATGGCCTCCGCTGAGGGTACGACGCTTCCGGGCACCCGGCAGTCGCCGCATATGACCCCGCCCGCTGCGACCGAAAAGAACCGGTTCGGGCCGGGAAGGCCGCATTTCGCGCAGTCCTCGAAGCTGGGCGCGTAGCCGTTCACGGCGAGGGAGCGAAGGAGGAAGGCGTCCAGGATGAGGTGCGGTGCGTGCTCACCCCTGGCGAGCGTCCGCAGGCCGCCCACCAGCAGCAGATACTGCTGGACGGCGGGCTCCCCCTCGTGGTCGGTGAACCGCTCCGCCGTCTCCAGCATGGCCGTCCCGGCGGTGTACCGGGCGTAGTCGGTGACGATCCCGCCGCCGTACGCGGCGATCGTCTCGCTCTGCGTGCAGAGCGGCAGCCCGCGTCCGACCAGCTCACTCCCCCGGGCGAAGAACTGCACGTCCACGTGCGAGAAGGGTTCGAGGCGCGCCCCGAACTTCGACTTCGTCCGGCGTACGCCCCGCGCGACAGCGCGTACGCGGCCGTGACCGCGCGTGAGGATCGTGATGATGCGGTCCGCTTCACCCAGCTTCTGGGTGCGCAGCACGATGCCGTCGTCGCGGAACAGACTCATGGGCCCATTCTCGCGTACGGCGGCGGCGCTCCGGGCCGGACCTCACGAGCCGGACGTCACGCCGCCCTCCCGGGCGCCGGGGCCTGCGGGGGCCGGGCTCTCAGGGCACCTCGCCCCGGCTCCGCGCGTTCACGAGCGCCGTGGCCGCGCTCAGCCGCTCCGCCGACGTCGCCTCCCGCACGCCGTCCGGCTCCACGTCCCACTCCCGCCCGCCCCCGAGCGGACGGACCTGGACGTAGGGCCCCTCATGCCCCATCACCCTCCCGACCCGCCCCGTGCGGATCTCGACGACGTACGACCCGATGGGCAGCGTCATGAACGACTCTCCTCCCTCGGCAGTACGGCGGCGGCGAGGAGCCGGGCCGTTTCCACCGTGCAGCATCCCAATTCCACGAGCGGCCTCGGGGGCTCCGCGGCGAGCGTGACGACGTCGAGCCCGAGCGAGGGGAGCGTGATTCCCGCCCTCGCGAGGGCCTCGCGCAATTCCGCCACTGCCTCTTGTGCGGTTCCGAGTGCCCCCGTGGTCGTCTTCATGATGTCTTCCTTCACCAACGTATGCCTTTCTGAATCCATTTCCCGCTTCGCCTCTCCAGGGTGGGGGCAGATCCGTAGAATCGGCAGATGCGCAGGCTCTACAACTGCGGGGTAGGGTTGGGGAGTTAATCCATGGCCAAGAGCAGGCAGCAGGACGCGTGGGAGTTCTTCGGCGACCTGCTGAAGGAACGCCGGGAGGCGGCGAGGCTCTCGCAGGGCGAACTGGGCAGACGCGTGTTCGTATCCGGGGCGTACATCGGCCTGTTCGAGCAGGGAATTCGAAAGCCGCAGCTGGATGTGGCGGTACGAATCGACGAAGTCCTACAAACCGGCGGTATTTTCGAACGTACGTGGCGCAGACTCATCAACAAGTCGCCGTACGCCTCTTATTTCAGCGAGGTGGCGGAGCTGGAGTCGGTGGCGACGAAGATCTGCGAGTTCGCACCCACGGTGGTGCCGGGGTTGATGCAGACGGCGGAGTACGCGCGGGCGGTGACGGTTGCGGCGCACCCGTTCGCCACGGAGGAGTTCATCGAGGAGAAGGTCACCTCGCGGATCGCCAGGGCGGCGATCCTCCGAGGTACGACAAGGCCCGAGTATTGGGTCGTCCTCCACGAGAACGTGGTCCTCACCCCAGTGGGCGGCCCGCCGGCGATGGCGGCAGCACTGGACCACGTCGCGAAGCTGATCCGCGAGCGGTTGGTCCTGGTGACCATCATCCCCAGGACGGTCGGTGCGCACTCCGTCATGGAGGGCTCGCTCCGGCTGATGGAGTTCGACGACCAGCCGCCAACGGCCTATACCGAGACCGCGTTTTCGGGGACCCTCCTCGATGATCCGGCGATGGTGAAGCAGGCACAGCGCGCCTACGATCTGCTCAGGGTCGTCGGCTTGTCGCCGGAGGCGTCCCTGGCCCGGATCGAATCGGCGGCGGAGGACTACAGACGATGCGCGAGTACGACCTGAACAACGCCCACTGGTTCAAGAGCTCCTACAGCAACGGCGACGGGGGCAACTGCGTCGAGGTCTCGCACGACTTCGCCGGCATCGTCCCCGTCCGGGACAGCAAGGTCGTCGACGGGCCCGTCCTCATCGTGACCGCCGCCGCCTGGTCCGCGTTCGTCGCAGACATCAGCGGATGACGACCGCTCCCTCCGACGACACCGGAGGGGGCCGAGCCCACCGCCTACCACCGGCGCATACGGAAGCGACCGAGGGGTTCAACACTGCGTGATCGCCCCTTACGATCTCCGCCATGTCGATCATCCCCTCCACGCCCGTCGTCCAGGGCTCCAGGAAGGCCTCGCTCCGGCTCGACGGCGACGCGCTGCTCCTGAGCCGTCCGCACGAGGAGGCCCGCATCCCGCTGGCGGCGGTCGAGCGGATCCGGGCCGAGGGGCGGTCGCTCACGGTCGAGCTGACGGCTCCGGCGGGCAGCACGCGGTACGTGCACCGGATCGACGGGGCGAGCGCGGCGGCGGCGAGCATGTTCGCGGAGGCGGTGAACGCCGCCCTGCCCGGGACGCCCGGACGGGACACGTCGGCCGACGGGACCGCGCTCGTCGAGACGCGCGCCCTCCCCAGGAGCCGCCGGTCGGTGAAGCTGCGGCGCATCCTGTGGATGTCGGCCGGGGCCCTCGCGCTGCTCGTCGTCCTGTGCGTGATCGCCGCCCGCGCCGGGGAGGCGGTCGCCATCGTGGTCTTCGTACCCATGGGCCTCATCTCGACGGCGGCGCTCGCCGTCGGCGCGAACGCGCTGTTCAACTGGTACCGCGAGTGGCGCCTGACCCGGCACGGCATCACGACGTTCGCCGCCGAGGTGCCGGAGCGGCCGGGGATGTACCTCTACACGGACCCGGCGGGCCGCATCCGCCACGTGTTCACCTGGGCGGGCGGCATCGCCGTCAAGGTCTGCTACGACTCGCGGGACGCGGGGGACGTCGTCCTGCCGAGGCCGGCGCTGCTGCGGCGCGGGGAGCTCTCGCTCGGGTTGTTCCTGGCGCTCTGCGGGGCCGGGGGCTTCGTCGGCCTGGTCGCGATGACCGTCGGGGCGGTCGACGGATCGATGAACTTCTCCGAGCCCGCCTAGGCCACCTAGCAAGACTTATGGAAGTCATAAGTCCGTCTTATGAGGCCATAGACCGGGGGCGGGTACCGCTCCGCGCGAGGTGTTATTTAGGGTGACCTAAGTGTCGGCGGCTTCGCCGCCACGTCGCTTGCGAAGGGAATCCAGTCATGCCCCGCCCCCTCCGGGTCGCGATCGTCGGCGCCGGCCCCGCCGGAATCTACGCCGCCGATGCGCTGCTGAAGTCCGAGGCCGCCGCCGAGCCGGGTGTGTCGATCGACCTCTTCGAGCGGATGCCCGCGCCCTTCGGCCTCATCCGCTACGGCGTCGCCCCCGACCACCCGCGCATCAAGGGCATCATCAACGCCCTCCACCAGGTGCTCGACAAGCCGCAGGTCCGCCTCTTCGGCAACGTCGACTACGGCACCGACGTGCACCTCGACGACCTGCGCGCCTTCTACGACGCGGTGATCTTCTCGACCGGCGCCATGGCCGACCGCGAGCTGCGGATCCCCGGCGTGGAGCTGGACGGCGCGTACGGCGCCGCCGACTTCGCGTCCTGGTACGACGGCCACCCGGACGTGCCGCGCACCTGGCCGCTGGAGGCCGAGAAGGTCGCCGTCCTCGGCGTCGGCAACGTCGCCCTCGACATCGCGCGCATCCTCGCCAAGACGGCGGACGAGCTGCTCCCGACCGAGATCCCGGCGAACGTCTACGACGGGCTCAAGGCCAACAAGGCCGTGGAGATCCACGTCTTCGGCCGCCGCGGCCCGGCGCAGGCGAAGTTCAGCCCCATGGAGCTGCGCGAGCTCGACCACTCGCCGAACATCGAGGTCATCGTCAACCCCGAGGACATCGACTACGACGAGGGCTCGATCGCCGAGCGCCGCAAGAACAAGCAGACCGACATGGTCGCCAAGACCCTGGAGAACTGGGCGATCCGCGACGTCGGCGACCGCCCGCACAAGCTCTTCCTGCACTTCTTCGAGTCCCCCGTCGAGATCCTCGGCGAGGACGGCCGGGTCGTCGGCCTGCGCACCGAGCGCACCGAGCTCGACGGCACGGGCAACGTGAAGGGCACCGGCGCCACCACCGACTGGGACGTCCAGTCCGTGTACCGCGCCGTCGGCTATCTCTCCGACGAGCTGCCCAAGCTGCCGTGGGACGCCGTCTCCGGCACCGTCCCGGACGAGGGCGGCCGCGTGATGGAGGAGACCGGCGAGCACATGGCCTCCACCTACTGCACCGGCTGGATCCGGCGCGGTCCCGTCGGCCTCATCGGCCACACCAAGGGCGACGCCAACGAGACCGTGGCGAACCTCCTGGACGACTTCGCGAACGGGCGCCTGCTCACGCCGGACACCCCGGAGGCGGACGCGGTCGTGTCCTTCCTGGAGGGCAAGGGCATCACGTACACGACGTGGGAGGGCTGGTACGCCCTGGACGCCGCCGAGAAGGCGCTCGGCGAGCCGCAGGGCCGCGAGCGCGTGAAGATCGTCGAGCGCGAGGACATGCTGCGCGCGAGCGGCGCGATCGAGTAGTCCCGAGGCCCTCGCCTCCTCCCGGTCCTACGCTGGAAGGACCCGGAAGAGGTGAGGGCCATGTCCGCACCCACGATCGACCGGATCGCGCAGGCGAGGACCGCGGCGGCCCGGGAGTCCTGGGCCGAGGCGTACGGACTGCTGCGCGCCCACGACGCGCACCCCTCGCGCGCGCTGACCGCCGACGACCTGACGATCCTGGCCGACGCGGCCTGGTGGTCGGGGCACGTGGACGAGTCGGTCGCGGCCCGGCTGCGGGCGCACGCGGCGTACGTGGCGGGCGGCGACCACCGCGGCGCGGGGCTCGCCTCCTGGTGGCTGTCGTACGAGTACGAGGGCCTCGGGCGGCCCGCGGCGGCGTCCGGCTGGCTGCACCGGGCCCATCACCATCTGGACGACCAGCCGCCCTGCCCCGAGCAGTGCTTCCTCGCGTGGACCGACGCGGAGGAGGCGGCGGCCCGGGGCGACCACGCCGCCGCCCTGGCAGCCACCCGCCGTATGACCCGGCTCGCCCTGCGCTCCGGCAGCCCGGACCTCCTGGCCCTGAGCCGCCAGGCCGAGGCCTCGGTCCTCCTCGCCCGCGGCCGGCGCGCCGAGGCCCTGGCCCTCCTCGACGACGCGATGTGCGCGGTCACGGCCGGCGAACTGAGCGGCATGTTCACGGGCTGGCTGTACTGCCTGGCCCTCACCCAGTGCATGGAGACGGCGGACTTCGGCCGCGCGGTGGAGTGGACGAACGCGGCCATGGAGTGGTGCGCGCCCCCGTGGACGGGCCGCCCGGCGGACGCGGCCGCTCCCGCCGGCGGTACGGCGACGGACGAGGGCGCGGCCGTCGCCGGGGCCCCCGCCTCCCTCCCCATGACCGTCCCGACCGGCGAGAACCCCTTCCGGGGGGTGTGCCGGGCGCACCGGGTCGAGGTGCTCGACCTCCTCGGGGCGTGGGCGCTCGCGGAGGCCGAGGCCCGGCAGGCGTGCCGGGAGGTGCCGGTGGACTGCCTGGAGTCGGCGGCCGCCGCGTACTACGCCGCCGGGGACGTCCAGCGGCGCCAGGGCCGTCTGGAGGAGGCCGCCGCCTCGTACGCGCACGCCCACGAACTGGGCCGGATCCCGCAGCCGGGCCTCGCGCTGCTGCGCCTCGCGCAGGGCCGGGCCGACGCGGCGGTGGCGGGCGTCGACCTGGCGCTCGCCTGCCGGACCGACCACCGCCACGACGTCCTCGGCCGGGCCCGGCTGCTCGCCGCCCGCACCGAGGTGGCCCTCGCCGTCCGTGACGTGCCCGGGGCGGCGGGCGCGGCGGCGGAGCTGGAGGTGCTCGCCGGGGACGTACCGCTGCTCCGGGCCATGGCCGACACGGCGCGGGGCGCGGTGGCCCTGGCGGAGGCCCGGCCGGAGTCCGCCCTGCGGCTGCTGCGCCGGGCGCTCGGCGGCTGGCTGGAGCTGCGGGTGCCGTACGAGGCGGCGCAGGTGCGGATGCTGCTCGCGGCGGCCGACCGTGCGGTGGGCGACGAGGAGGCGGCCCGGCTGGAGCTGGGCGCGGCGCACGCCGTGTTCGAGCGGCTCGGGGCCGTGCCGGACGCCCGGCGGGCGGCGGCCCTGCTGACCGGCGGGGCGCGCCGGCGGCTGCCGGGCGGGCTGACCGCCCGGGAGGCGGAGGTGCTGCGGCTCGTCGCCTCGGGCGGCACGAACAGGGACATCGCGCATGCCCTGGTGATCAGCGAGCACACGGTGGCCCGGCATCTGAACAACATCTTCGCGAAGCTGGGCGTGGGTTCCCGCGCCGCCGCCACGGCCTACGCGTTCGCGCACGACCTGGTCTGAACGGCCCATACAGGGCCCTTGTAGGACCATGGGCGGTTCGGGCGATGCGGGCGCGGGGGCCGCGCGGCTACACCGGAGGCATGACCACCACGACCCACCCCCTGGACACGCTCCGCGGTGCCGTGCGCGGCACCGTCGTGACCCGCGGCGACCCGTCGTACGACGTCTCCCGCCGGGTCTACAACGCCCTGCACGACCGCCGCCCGGCCGTCGTCGTCCATGCCGTGGACGCCGGTGACGTGAGGGCGGCGGTGCTGTACGCCCGGGAGCACGCGCTCCCGCTGGCCGTGCGCGGCGGCGCCCACTCGGTCGCCGGCTTCGGCACCGTCGACGACGGTCTGGTCGTCGACCTGTCCCGGATGCGCGGCGTCCGGGTCGACCCGGAGGCCCGTAC
This sequence comes from Streptomyces tanashiensis, assembly GCF_014648895.1. GTDB lineage: Bacteria > Actinomycetota > Actinomycetes > Streptomycetales > Streptomycetaceae > Streptomyces > Streptomyces tanashiensis. The sequence continues at coordinate 309,862 of NZ_BMRZ01000003.1, read as the reverse complement.
GGCGCGGGCCGAGGGCGGTGCCACCTGGGGCGACTTCAACCACGCCACCCATGCCTTCGGGCTCGCCACCACCGGCGGGGCGGTCTCCACGACCGGCATCGGCGGGCTGACGCTCGGCGGCGGCATGGGGCACCTGGCCCGCCGCTGCGGCCTGAGCTGCGACAACCTGATCGGGGCGGACGTGGTGACCGCCGAGGGCTCGCTCGTCTCCTGCGACGCGGAGCGGAACCCGGACCTGTTCTGGGCGCTGCGCGGCGGCGGCGGGAACTTCGGGGTGGTCACGTCGCTCGCGTACCGGCTGCACCCCGTCGACGTGATCTTCGGCGGGATCACCTGCTATCCGCTCGACGGCGACGTGGCCCGCGCCTGGCAGGAGATGAACGCCGCCTCACCGGTCGAGCTGAACGTGATCCTCGTCGTGGCGCTCGGCCCGGAGGAGCCGTTCCTGCCGGAGCGCTGGCACGGGCGCCCGGTCTGTGCCGCGTTCACCTGCTTCAGCGGCCCGGCGGAGGAGGACGAGAAGGTCCTCGCCCGTCTGGACGGTCTCGGCCCGGTGGTCGGCCGGTTCATGGACCGGATGCCGTACCCGGTGATCAACACCCTCTTCGACGAGCAGCTGCCGCCCGGGCTCCTCCACTACTGGAAGGGCAACTTCAGCCGGGGCCTGTCGGACGGTGCGATCGCGGCGCACATGGAGTTCGGGGCGACGATGCCGTCGATGGAGTCGGACACGGCGATCTTCCCGATCGACGGGGCGTGCCACGAGGTGGGGCCGGAGGAGACCGCGTTCGCCTACCGGGACGCCGTCTTCTCGCACTCCTTCGGCGGCACCTGGACCGACCCGGCGGACTCGGAGCACAACATCGCCTGGACCCGCGCCTACGACAGGGCGCTGCGGCCGCACACCGAGGCGGGCGGGTACGTGAACTTCATGGACACCGACGACCAGGACCGGGTGCGGGTGAACTACCGCCAGAACTACGACCGGCTGCGCGCGGTGAAGCGCCGGTACGACCCCGACAACGTGTTCCGGCTGAACCAGAACATCGTCCCCTAGAACGCTACGGGACGGTGCGGGCCGAGGCGAGGAGGCGGACGGTGTCCTCGGGGGCGAGCGCGAGCGCGTTCCCGACGGTCCCGAGGACCTCCGTCTCGGCCGGGGTGTAGGCGCCGTCCGCGAGCGCGATCCGGGCGGCCTGGAGCAGGATCGACTCCCGCCCGGAGGGCGCCAGGTGCGGGCTGAGGGGCTCCAGGGCCTCGTGGAGCTCGATCGAGAGGAGCGTGCCCTCGGGGTTCACCTCGGGCATGAAGCGCCCGGTGTCGGCCTCCAGGGCCTCGACGAGGTCGACGAGCTGGACGGCCGTGCACTCGGCGAAGCCGGCGGACCGGACCGCGGTGACGGCCCGGTCCAGGACGTCGCGGGAGTCGGTGCCGCCGGCCGCGAGGACGGCGAGGGCGACGGTGTGCACGGCGTCCCTCAGCATCGCCGAGAAGCGGCTGGTCGTCGGGTGGTCGAGCACCTCCGTACCGAAGTGCGTGTGACAGGCCGCGCACTCGACGACGGGGCCGGTACAGCCCCGGGGCAGGACGGGGACGCCCAGGACGGCGAACCTGCGGCGGCCGGTGCGCCGCCGGTAGTTCCGGTCGCCGCCGCACTCCTCGCAGAAGAACTCGCCGTCTCCGACGGTGTTCCAGGAGGTGCGGATCCCGCAGACGCCCACTTTCCCACCACGTGAATTCCGGGCAGACCGCACACGCACCTCCTCAACGGCCCGGCTGCACTGCCGGCGTTGGCGTGATGTTAGCCACATCCTTGATGTGGCGTCAGCACCCCGTCAGGACTTCGCCGTGGACTTGGCCGAGACACGTCATGCCTCAGGAAGCGCGGCGGCGGCGCTTTGCGAAGGCCAGGAAGCCTCCGCCGACGGCGACGGCGGCCGCTGCGGCACCGATGACGCCGGGGCCGATGGCCGAACCGGTCGTCGCGAGATCACCCTCCGGGGTGGCGGACGGGGCCGGGGTCGGCGGCGTGCCCGGCGCGGTCGTGGCCTCGCCCGGGCCGCCCGGGGTGGACGGCGCGGACGGGGACGCGGAGGCCGAGGGGGTCTCGGAGGCGCCCGGGGTCGAGCCGCCCTCGCTCGGGGTGGGCTCCGGGGTGGCCGGCGGGGTGGGGACGGGGGTGTCGGTCGGCTTCGGCGGCTCGGGGGTGACGACCGGTCCCGGCGTCTTCTCCTTCGGGAGGCAGCCGGTGAAGTTCATCTGGTGGGTCTCGGCGCCGGGGACGGTGACGAGCTCCTCGGCGATCACGGAGCCGTTGACGTGGCCGGGGCCCACGTTCTTGCCGCCCATCTCGACCTTGGCGTTCGGGGCGAAGATCGTGCCGGGCCAGGAGGTGTAGTTCTTCTTCACGCTCGTGGCCTGCGGGAAGTTCCACAGCAGCTTGGAGCGGATCTGCCGGTACTCGTCGCCGGGCACGGCGTAGTCGTCGATGACGGGGGCGCCGCCGGCGAGGTTCTTGTAGTAGACGCCGTAGGTGGCCGAGGTGCTCATGTCGTACGAGGCGCCGAGCACGTTCACGAGGGTCGAGGAGCCGACCGGGACGTCCAGGGTGATCGCGCGGAACTTCTCCAGGTCGGCGGCGTTCACGGCGAAGACGTTGAGCGTCTTGTCGGTGCCGGTGAGGAAGATGCCGTCGCCGGAGGTGGAGACCTTGCCGTTGGGCTCGGTGGCGGCCCAGCCGGTGGACAGCGCCCGCAGGCTCGTGAACTCCTTGCCGAAGTCGACCGGCGAGGCGCCCTTCGTGCTCGGGCCGTCGACGCCGAAGCCGCTGCCCTTCCGGGAACGGTCGTCGAGCTCGCCGTACACGCCGGTGCCCTTGGTGATCACGACCTGGTTGGCGTGGAGCGTGCCGGCGACGACGAGGCTGTGACCGCCGGGCAGCTTCGCGAGGTCGGCGGGGGTCAGCTGGTAGCCGACGGAGAACCCCTGGCCGGTCTTCGCGTCGCCGAACCAGGCGTCGCCGCCGACCGCGACCGCGCCCTCGGAGTCCGAGTGGCGCACGGAGTCCTTCTCGACGAACTCGGCGTAGAGGCCGGCCGTGCCGAGCGGCTGCGAGGCGCACTCCGTGGTGGCGGCGGAGGCGGCGGGGGCCCAGGTGAGGGCGGCACCGGTCACCGCGAGAACGGCGGCCACGGCAGCGGTCGTGCGCATGCGAAACTCCAGGTCAGGGAGGTACGGGGAGGGCGCGTGGGGGGTCTGTCCGAGTGGACGAGCCGACCTTCCGCCATTCCCCGATGTGCCGTCAACTCACCCGATATGACGCTGATTCCGACATTCCTGAATGATCTTCCTTAAGCGAATCTGAAGCCCTCCATAAGCGTGACGCGGCTCACACGCGCCGCTGCCCCGCACCCTCCGGGAGGAAGGGTGCGGGGCAGCGGACAGGGGGGTGACGGGGTCAGCGGGCGGAGCGGTTGACCGCCGAGATGACCGCCTTCAGGGAGGCGCGGGTCGTGTTGGCGTCGATGCCGATGCCCCACAGGACCTTGCCGTCGATGGCGCACTCGATGTACGAGGCGGCCTGCGCGGAGGCGCCCTCGCTCATCGTGTGCTCCTGGTAGTCCAGCAGTCGGGCGTCGACGCCGATGGACTGCAGCGCGGCGAAGAACGCGGAGATCGGACCGTTGCCGGAGCCCGTCAGGACGGTGTCGACGCCGTCCACGACCGCCTCGACGGTCAGCGTGTCGGTGCCGTCCGTGTCGGAGGTCGACTGGCCGGAGCGCAGCTGGATGCGGCCCCAGGCGTTGTCGGGGTTGGGCAGGTACTCGTCCTGGAAGACGGCCCAGATCGCGGCCGGCGTGACCTCGCCGCCCTCGGTGTCCGTCTTCTGCTGGATGATCTTCGAGAACTCGATCTGCATCCGGCGGGGCAGGTCCAGCTTGTGGTCGTTCTTCAGGACGTACGCGATGCCGCCCTTGCCGGACTGCGAGTTGACCCGGATGACGGCCTCGTAGGAGCGGCCGACGTCCTTCGGGTCGATCGGCAGGTACGGCACCGCCCACTCGATGTCGTCGACGGTCTTGCCCTGGGCGGCCGCGTCGGCCTCCATGGCGTCGAAGCCCTTCTTGATGGCGTCCTGGTGGGAGCCGGAGAAGGCGGTGTAGACCAGGTCGCCCGCGTAGGGGTGGCGCGGGTGGACCTCCATCTGGTTGCAGTACTCGGAGGTGCGGCGGATCTCGTCGATCTGGGAGAAGTCGATCTGCGGGTCGACGCCCTGCGAGAACAGGTTCATGCCCAGCGTCACCAGGTCGACGTTGCCGGTCCGCTCGCCCTGCCCGAACAGGCAGCCCTCGATGCGGTCGGCGCCGGCCATGATCGCCAGCTCGGCCGCGGCCACGGCCGTGCCGCGGTCGTTGTGCGGGTGGACGGAGACGCAGATGTGCTCGCGGCGGGTCAGGTTCCGGGACATCCACTCGAACCGGTCCGCGTGCGTGGACGGCGTCGAACGCTCCACGGTGGCGGGCAGGTTGAGGATGATCTCGCGGCCCGGGCCGGGCTGCCAGACGTCACAGACCGCCTCGCAGACCTCCAGGGCGAAGTCCAGCTCGGTGTCGGTGAAGATCTCGGGGCTGTACTGGTAGCCGAAGGTGGTCTCCGGGCCCAGCAGCTTCTCCGCGTACTCCATCACCAGACGGGTGCCGTCCACGGCGATCTGCTTGATCTGCTCCTTCGAGCCGCGGAAGACGACCCGGCGGAAGGTGGGCGCGGTGGCGTTGTACAGGTGGACCGTGGCGCGCTTGGCGCCGATCAGGGACTCCACGGTCCGCTCGATCAGGTCCTCGCGGGCCTGGGTCAGGACGGAGATGGTGACGTCGTCCGGGATCGCGCCCTCTTCGATGATGGAGCGCACGAACGCGAAGTCGGTCTCGCCGGAGGACGGGAAGCCGACCTCGATCTCCTTGTAGCCCATGCGTACGAGCAGGTCGAACATCTCGCGCTTGCGGGCCGGGGACATCGGGTCGATCAGGGCCTGGTTGCCGTCACGCAGGTCGGTGGACAGCCAGCGGGGCGCCTTCGTGATGCGCTTCTCGGGCCAGGTCCGGTCGGGGATGACCACGGCCTCGTACCGGCCGTACTTGTGGATCGGCATCCCGGACGGCTGCTGCGTGTGGGTCGCGTTGGTGATGGGCGTCGGCCGGCTGACGAAAGGCGACTGGGACATTGCGTGGGGCTCCTCGGGTCCAGCAAGAAGGACGGCCGACTGTCGAACGCAACACCAGGTCCCGCGGGGAGGGGGTCGGCCTACGACTACAGGCCCTCGCCGCGGCAGCTAAGGAGAAGCAGCCCGAAACGCATGATGTGCGTCACCTTAGCCCAGGTCCGTGAAAGCCGGACGCCGCGTTTCAGTATGCGGGACGGCGGCGGCGTCAAGCCCGAAAGGTGACCCATCACTCCATTTCGCCAATCATCGTCGCAACCCGTGACACCGGCGGTACGCAGTGCCACATTGCTGACATGACCTCCCACACGCCTGTCTTCTGCTCGATCGTCCCGCCCCACCTCCTGGAGCGTCTGGCCGAGTCCGCCGACCCGGCCGTCGCCGAGGCCGCCCGCCGCACCCTCGCGGTGGACCTGACCCAGCGCACCACCCGGACCGAGCGGCCCGCGCCCGCCCCGGCGGAGGACGGCGCCGGAAAGCCCCGGCGCACGATCCACGACGCCAAGAACGGCACCCAGCTGCCCGGCCACCAGGTGCGCGGCGAGGGCGAGCCGGCGACCACCGACGACACGGCCAACCGCGCCTACGCCGGCCTCGGCGCCACCTACGACCTCTTCCTGAACGCCTTCGGCCACGACTCGATCGACGGCGCCGGGCTGCCGCTCCGCGCCACCGTCCACTACGACGAGAAGTACGACAACGCCTTCTGGAACGGCGAGCAGATGGTGTTCGGCGACGGCGACGGCGAGCTCTTCCTCGACTTCACGCTCCCGGTCGACGTCATCGGCCACGAGCTGGCCCACGGCTTCACCCAGTACTCGGCGAACCTCGCCTACTACGGCCAGTCGGGGGCGCTCAACGAGCACGTGTCGGACGTCTTCGGCTCGCTCGTGAAGCAGCACGCCCTGGGGCAGAGCGCGGAGCAGGCCGACTGGCTCATCGGGGCCGGGCTGCTCGGCCCCGCCGTCGACGAGGGGACGGCTCTGCGGTCCATGAAGGCCCCCGGCACCGCGTACGACGACGACGTCCTCGGCAAGGACCCGCAGCCCGCCCACATGGACGACTACGTCCGCACCGGCTCCGACAACGGCGGGGTGCACATCAACTCGGGCATCCCCAACCACGCCTTCTACCTGCTGGCCACCGGGCTCGGCGGCAACGCCTGGGAGCGGCCCGGCCGGATCTGGTACGCCACGATGACCGGCGGCAGGCTCTCGGAGGACGCGCGGTTCGGCGAGTTCGCGCGGGAGACGGTGTCGGTGGCGCGGGAGCTCTACGGCGACGAGACGGCCGAGGCCGTGGTGCGCGCCTGGTCGGGCGTCGGCGTATCCACGTCCTGAGCCGGCTGGTAGACAGGGCCCATGCGGATTCGAGTGCGGCGCACGGGCGGTTTCGCGGGCATCGAGCGGTCGGCGGAGGTGGAGGTCTCGGGACCCGAGTGGGAGTCCCTGTCCTCCACCGTCCTCGCGGAGAGCGGAGGTGACTCCCGGGGCGTGCCGGACGGCTTCTCGTACGAGATCACCGTCGACGGCACCACGGTCCGCTGCCGCGACCCGCACCTCACGGACGCCCAGAGGACCCTCGTCACGAGGGTCCTCAAGGAAGGCGCGTAGGGCCTAGCGGGAGGCGCGGCGCCAGAACCGGCTCTGGCGGGGCGGGCGGACCTCCAGGGACCAGTCGCCGTCGGCACTCTCGACCTGCACGAGCACGGGCCCCTCGGGCAGCGGCCGGCCGTCCCGGGGGAGCCTGCTCGCCACATTGGCCAGCAGGTGATCGCCGCCGTCCGGCCCGTAGCCCTGGACGAGGAAGTACGCGTGGTCGAATCCCGTGCGGAGCCGGGAGGAGAGGTGGCCGGCCGGACCCGTGTACAGCAGCACGTCGCCGCCCCTCCCCCGGGCGCGGCGGCCGAGTTCCTCCACGGTGCTCACCGGCCGGACGGCGAGCGTCCACGCGCTGCCGCCGGCACTCACGCGCAGGCGCAGCGGGCTCCGGCCGTCGTACCGCAGCAGCCCGCGGCCCTCGTAGTCCTCCAGGGTCGTGTTCGCGAGCAGAGCGTCCCCGTCGCCCTTCTCGTCGAGGCTCTCCACGCAGAAGTAGCCCTCGCCCGCCCTGGTGGAGTCGACCACGACGTATCCGGCCGGGATCGGCACGTCGACGGTGAGGGTCGTCCTGCCCTTGCCGCTGCGGACGAACTCCGGGAAGTCCCCTCCGAAGAGCTCGATGTCCGATCGCGGGCCGACGCGGGCGGGCCTCTGAGCGGGGACCCGGGGCTGTGCGGGGACGGCGGCCTCGGCCGCCCGGACCTTGGCCAGGAGCTCCTCGGGGATGGCCTCGGGCAGGGCGTCGGAGGGTGTGGCCCCGCCCTCGGAGGCGGGCTCGTCGGCGGGGGCGGGGTCCGGGTCCCTGCCCTCGATGCCGAAGTCCTCGGCGAGGCCGACGAGGCCGGAGTCGTACCCCTGGCCCACGGCACGGAACTTCCACGCCCCGTCGCGCCGGTAGAACTCGCCGAGGACGAACGCCGTCTCGGTGCTCGCGTCGTCGACCTCGTACAGCGCCAGCTGCTCGCCGGTGCCGGCGCTGATCGTCCGGATGAGAAGGTCCGGCACCTGCCCGAAGGTCCCGTCCTCGCTGGAGGCGGTGATCACGATGCGCCGGACACCGGGCTCCACGCGCGCGGTGTCGATCTCCAGCCAGTCGGCGACCCGCTGCTCCTCGTCCCGCACCTGCCCGAGCAGGCGCACCGCGCCGGACGCGTGCGCGGGCTGGTTGTAGAAGACCAGGTCGCCGTCGCCCCTGACCCGGCCGTCGGCGTCGAGCAGCAGCGCCGAGGCGTCGACCTCGGGCACCCCGTCGCCGGCGGCCCGCCGGACGACCGCGATCCGCCACACCTGCCCGGGGACCGGCAGGTTTCCCCCCTTGACGATCTCTGTCACGGCGCCATGCTGACACGCGCCCCCGGACGCCGCCCGGAAGATCGCCCGGAAACCGGGCTAGAAGCCCAGCTTCCGGAGCTGCTTCGGGACCCCTCCTCACTGCCGTCCTCGCACCGCAGGGCCCAGGGGGCCCCGCGGGCGTCGCACGGCTGCGCCGGCCTCCGGCCGGACGGTGGCGGGTCGCCCTAGAAGCCCAGCTTCCGGAGCTGCTTCGGGTCGCGCTGCCAGTCCTTCGCGACCTTCACGTGGAGGTCGAGGAAGACCGGGGTGCCGAGGAGCGCCTCGATGTGCTTGCGGGACTTCATGCCGACCTCCTTGAGGCGGCTGCCCTTGGGGCCGATGATGATGCCCTTCTGGCTGGGGCGCTCGATGTACACGTTCGCGTGGATGTCGAGCAGCGGCCGGTCCGCCGGGCGGTTCTCGCGCGGGATCATCTCCTCGACGACCACCGCGATCGAGTGCGGCAGCTCGTCCCGTACGCCTTCGAGCGCGGCCTCGCGGATCAGCTCCGCGACCATGACCTGCTCCGGCTCGTCCGTGAGGTCGCCCTCCGGGTAGAGCGGCGGGGACTCCGGCAGGAGCGGGATGAGCAGGTCGGCGACGAGCTGGACCTGCTTGTTGCCGACGGCCGAGACCGGGACGATCTGCGCCCACTCGAAGCCCAGCTCCTTGCCGAGCTGGTCGATCGCGATGAGCTGCTCGGCGAGCGTCTTGGAGTCGACCAGGTCGGTCTTGGTGATGATCGCGACCTTCGGGGTCTTCTTGATCCCGGCGAGCTCCTTGGCGATGAACCGGTCGCCGGGGCCGAGCTTCTGGTCGGCCGGCAGGCAGAAGCCGATGACGTCGACCTCGGCCCAGGTGGTGCGCACGACGTCGTTGAGCCGCTCGCCGAGGAGCGTCCGCGGCTTGTGGAGGCCGGGGGTGTCGACCAGGATCAGCTGCGCGTCCGGGCGGTGCACGATGCCGCGGACGGTGTGCCGGGTGGTCTGCGGCCGGTTCGAGGTGATGGCCACCTTCTGGCCGACCAGAGCGTTCGTGAGGGTGGACTTGCCCGCGTTGGGGCGGCCGACGAAGCAGGCGAAGCCGGCCCGGTGGACGGCTTCGGTTTCTTGGTTGCGAGCGCTCATGGGGGCCATTGTCCCCGATGAGCGCCCGCCTCACGCACTCAGTGCCCGGCGGCGGCGTATCCGCAGGCCGTAGAGCCCGGCCGCACCGCCCACGACGAGGACCGCGGCGGCGAGCCAGGGCAGGGCCAGGAAGGACACCGTGCCGGTCTCCTTCACGTCCTTCGCGGTCGCGGTGAGGGTGATGTCGCCCCAGTCGAGCTGCGGGGAGCCGGTCCAGCGCTCGGTGAGCCGGATCTTCTGGCGGGGCAGCAGCTCGGACGGGACCTTGGCCAGGTCGCGGTCGAGGAGGGTGCGGCCGAAGAGGCCCTGGGCCTTCAGCACGACCTTGGGGTTGAGCGTGACGTTGCCCCGGTTGTTCAGGGTGTACGAGACCAGGGCGCTGCTCGTGCCGGTGCCGGGGACCAGCGGCCGGTCCTGGTCGAGGGTGACGTCCTCGACGGCGAGGGCGGGGACGGTCGGCCCGTTGACCCGGAGGTAGACGCGGGCGCCGACCGCGCGCTGGACGCCGACGGCGACGGCTCCCTTCCCGCCGGGGGCGATCCGCTCGTCGAGGGCGACGAGGGCCCCGGGGTGGTCGCCGGGGTCGGCGTCGGCGGGGACGGTCAGGGTGTACGGGACGGTGACGGCGGAGCGGGCGGGGACGGTGATCCGGGTGCGTTCGGGCTTGATCCAGGCGCCGGCGCCGGTCTGCTTCTCCTTCTGGGTGCGGACGGCGAAGCCGCCGTCCCGGTCGGTGTTGTAGGCGTCGGCGCCGTACAGCCGGAAGGTGAGCGGGGCTGCCGTCTTGTTGGTGACGGTGACGCGGTCGGTGAGCGTGGTGCCCGGGTCGGCGGAGAGATAGAAGTACGGGCGGCCGCCGAGCCGGGAGGCGGCCGGGTAGACGGCCCACTCGCCGTTCTCGGCGGCCTGGGCGCCCGGCGCGAGGCCGAGCAGCACGAGGAGGATGCTCAGGAGGAGGACGTACGGCTTCGTGCGCACGGGTGCGGACCCCCGGGGTGCGGATCGGGGCGGGCCGGCCGGGTGCGCGCCCGGCCCGCGAGACGGTCAGGACAGGGTCAGCGTGAGCACGCCCGCGTACGAGCCGGGCGCGGTGAACGCCGGGACGTCGAGGGAGAGCTGCGCGTCGACGGTGAACTCGCCGCCCGTGAGGGTGCCGTTCGGGGTGGAGGCGAGGGTCGCGCCGCCGCTGCCGACCGGTCCCGCCGAGCCGGCGGCGCAGGCGCTGGGGCTGCCGGCCTTGGCGGTGCAGGCGGGGGTCCACGAGAGGTTCCCGGCGCCGATGGCGCCGCCGGGGCCGGTGAAGTCGGTGACCTTGCCGGTCAGCGACCAGCCGGCGGGTCCGCCGCGGAAGTCCTTGACGGTCACCGTCTGGAGCGCGCCGGTGGCCGCGCCGCCCGCGCCGAAGTCGACGGCGGACAGCTGGACGGCGTCCCCGGCCTGGGTCATGGACAGCTCACCCGGCGTGACGGCCGCGGTGATCGTCTGGCTGTTCGGCGGGGCCGGGACGATCACCTTGTACGCGGCGGGTCCTGCGCCCTTCTCCGGGTCCCAGGCCGTGCCCTCGTACGCCACGATCCCGGTGGTCGCCACGTCGTTGACCTTCAGGCGTGCGGCGAAGCCGCCCTCGCTGTCGGTCGTGACGGTCATCCGGTCGGCGGTCTCCGCCGCCCCGGCGCGGCCGACGACGGTGACCTCGGTGAGCGGGGTGAACCTGGAGCCGGTGACGGTCACCCGGACACCGGGGTCCCCGGAGGCGCTGTCGAGCTGGAGCGCGCGCGTGTTGGGGTTGGTGGCGGGGCTCGCGACGACCGTCTCGGAGACCGGGGCGGGCGGGTTGAGCACCGTACAGGGGGTGTCCAGCTCCATGAGGTAGCTGGTGTGGATGTTGTAGTCGCCGGGCGAGAGGGTGATCGACCCGGCCTCCGTGGCGGTGAACGTGCCCGTCATGGAGAAGGCCGGGAAGGAGCCCTTGCCGGGGACCGGCGGGTTCTTCTTGGGACCGGTGACGGTGACCGTGCCGGTCTGGGCGCCGCCGAGGACCACCTTGCCGCTGGGCGTCATGATGTCGGCCGGGAGCGCGAGGTCGACCGGGTTGGACGCGGCGGGCTTGGTGATCGTGTAGGTCACGGTCACGGTCTCGCCGACCTTGGGACTGGCCTTGTCGACCGTGATCTCGGCGGTGGTGGTGCCCGTGATGGGCGGGATGCCGGCGATCGGCGGCGGGACGCAGCGGGTCTGGAATTCCACCGACTGGGAGGTCGTCGCCGCACCGGCCGGGGCGGCCAGCGCGCCGCCGCCGGCGACCGCGAGGGCGGTGACGCCGAGGGCGGCGGTCCAGCGCCGTCTTCGGGCCGCCGCCCGGGATCGGGTGAGTGCCATGTGAGTGCCCCCTCCTGAGGGATGAGTGGGCGCCATTGACGGCTGCGGGCGGAGAGAAGTCAATGGAATCGAGTTCCACCGTCTGATGACCCATCAGATCATGTCAAGATCGCGCCATGGGCGACATATCCGCAGGTCACGACAGAGACCGGTGCCGCCCATGGCGACACCGGTCCGGGTGGTACGGACTCAGCTGAAGACGAACGGACCCGGCGACTGCGAGGTCACCGCGTCACAGTTCACCGTGACCCCGAAGATCACCATCTTGAGGGCGACCCCCGCGAAGTACGAGTTGAGGCTGTCGCCCGAGGCCACGGTCCCGCTGAGCGGGCCCATGATGACGGACTGCCCGGCGGAGCGGGCCGGGTTCTTCTTCCCGGTGAAGACCCGCGTGCCGCCGCCGCCCTTGGCCAGCGTCAGGGTCGAGCTGATCGTGTCGGTGCCGACCGCGATCGGCGTGGTGACGGAGGAGCTGATGGTGATGGTCGCGGCGGTGCCGCTCTGCGTGGCCGTGAGGGTGGCGCTGCCACCGCCCCAGCTGCCGCAGTCGTACGTCGCCGTGGCCGAGCCCGGCGAGACCGCGCCGGCCGTCGGGGCGAAGGCGAGTCCGGCGGCGGCGAGCGCCCCGGTGAGTACCGCGACGGTCCCTAAGGTGCTTCTGCTTCTCATGGCGAGTTCGAACCCCTTCCGATACCGAACGCAGGGGTGCGGACACTGCGTGAATGGTGGAGATCTGACGGTCCGTCGGACGAACCGCTGTCATTGACGCGCAGACCGCCGGGGAAGGCAAGAGAAGGTGCGGTGATCCTTCACAAGGACACAAGGCGCGAGGGCCCGGCGCGCCGCCGGGCCCTCGCTGTCCTGATCCGTTCGCTCACCCCGCGGTGAGGTCCGTCCTCAGCCCGCGGTGACGGCCACCCGCAGCTGCCCGTCCGGGCCGGCCAGCAGCACCGGGGTCTCGGGCCCGCCGAGGTCCCGTACCGCCGCGCGGTCCTCGTCCGAGGCGGCCTCGGCGTTCGACACCACGGCCGCCGCCTCCAGGGACTGGGCCCCGCTGGCCACGGCCATCGCGACCGCGGTCCGCAGCGCGCTCAGCTTGAGCGACTCCAGCTCCACGGTGCCGGCCACGTAGGTGCGGCCCGTCTCGTCGCGTACGGCCGCGCCCTCGGGCACGCCGTTACGGGCGCGGGCGCTCCGCGCAAGGGTGATGATCTTGAGGTCCTCGGCGCCGAGGTCGCCGTGCTCGCTGCTGAGTGTCATGGGGCGAGCATAGATCCGTGAGGATGATCAGCCCGCGACCGGGTACATCGCCCCGCGGCGCCCCTCCGGCGACACCAGCCACTCCAGCTTCTCGGCCGTGTCCGCCTCCGGCAGCGGCGTGTGCAGCACGATGACCAGGTCCGGACGGGCCGGGACCCTGAGCTGGGTCGCCTCCACGACCAGCGTGCCGACCAGCGGGTGCTCCACCTCCTTGCGGTTCTGACCGCCCGGCAGGATGTCCCGCCGCTCCCACAGCTCCGTGAACTCCGGGCTCAGCCCCTTCGCCTCCTCGACGACCGCCCGGAAGCCCTCGTCGTCCGGGCACTCCGAGCAGGCCGAACGGAACTGCGCGACGACCCTCGGCGCGATCTCCTCCCAGTGGGTCAGCCGCCCGCGGTACAGCGGGTCCGTGAAGAAGTCGATCAGGCAGTTCTGGGTGATGCCCGGCCGCATCCCGAGCACGACCGCGGCCGCGTCGTTGTACATGACGGCGTTCCAGTACTGGTCCATGATGTGCGCCGGGAACGGCATCCACGCGTCGATGAGCCGCCGCAGGCCGTCGCACATGTCCCGGTCCTCGGGCGCCGTCTCCGGGGCCGGCGGGTTCAGCGCCGCCAGGACGTACAGATGGCGGCGCTCGACCGGGCTCAGCCGCAGCACGCGCGCGACCGAGTCGAGGACGTGCGGGGAGACGGTGATGTCCCGGCCCTGCTCCAGCCACTGGTACCAGGAGACCCCGACGCCCGCGAGGACCGCGACCTCCTCACGGCGCAGGCCCGGGGTGCGCCGGCGCGCACCGCCGTCCGGGAGTCCCGCCTCGGCCGGGCTGACCCGGGCCCGACGGCTCATCAGGAACTCGCGCAGTTCGCCGAGTCGGTGCTGCTTCGCGCTGGTGCTCTCGAGAGCGGTGGCCACGTGTGCTTCCTCCCCCTGGACGCATGGTGGTGCCTGGTGGTGCCTGGTGGTGCGACCAACAGGATAAGTTCCCGCTCCCCAGCGTTGTTCCCTTCCCTCGAAGGTGGGGACATGGCAACGACGACCTCCCCGCCCGACTCCCCCACCGCCTCCGCCCCCACCGCCGACGCCACGGCACCGGCCGCTCCCCCGGCCCTCACCGGCCGCGACCGGCTCGTCCTCTTCGTGCTGTGCGCCGCCCAGTTCATGGTGGCGCTCGACTTCTCCGTCCTGAACGTCGCCCTGCCCGTCCTCGGCGCCGACCTCCGCTTCGACCCGTCCGCCCTCCAGTGGGCCGTCACCGCCTTCGCCCTCCCCTCCGGCGGCTTCCTGCTCCTCTTCGGCCGGATCGGCGACCTCTTCGGCCGCAAGAAGCTCTTCCTCTCCGGCCTCGTGCTCTTCGGCGCGGCCTCCCTGCTCGCCACCTTCGCCTGGAGTCCGGGCGTCTTCCTCGTCGGCCGCGCCCTCCAGGGCCTCGGCGCGGCGGCGATCGTGCCCACCGGCATGGCGCTGCTCACCACCGTCTTCCCCGAGGGCCCGCTGCGGGCGAGGGCGCTGGGCATCTCCGGCACCCTGATGTCCCTCGGCTTCACCATCGGCATGGTGCTCGGCGGGGTCATGACCGACACCCTCGGCTGGCGCTCCACGATGGGCCTGCTCGCCGTCTTCACCGTGATCGTCCTGCCGCTCGCCCCGGGCCTGCTGCCCGAGTCCCGCACACCCGAGCGGCCCCGCCTCGACGTGCCCGGTGCGCTGACCGTCACCGGCGGTCTGCTCTCCCTGATCTACGCCCTGACGACGGCGGCCGAGCGCGGCTTCGGCGGCGTCGACGTCCCCGTCACCCTCGCCGCCGGCGTGCTGCTGCTCGTGGCGTTCGGCGTGATCGAGTCCCGGCACCCGGCCCCGCTGGTCTCGCTGCCGGTGCTGCGCCGCCGGACCGTCGCCTTCGGCAACGTGGGCGGTCTGGTCACCTTCTCGATGATGTCGACGATCGTCTTCGCCCTGACCCTGTACCTGCAGGAGACCCTCGGCCTCTCGGCCCTCGCCTCCGGCATCGTCTTCGGCGTCCAGGGCGCCTTCTCGGTCCTCGCCGGCATGATCACGCCGAAGGTCATCGGCCGGTTCGGAGCCCACCGCACGCTGGTGGTCTCGCTCGCCGGTCAGGGCCTGCTCACCGCCGCGCTGCTCGGCATCGGCCGGGAGTCGGGCGCGGTCCTGGCGACCGTGGCGGTCTCCCTGGCGTCGATGCTGCACCTCGGCGCGATCATCTCGTACGGCGTGACCGTCACCTCCGGCGTGCGCGACGAGGAGCAGGGGCTCGCGACCGGTCTGGTCACCACCACCCAGCAGGTCGGTCTGACCGTCGGCATCCCGCTGCTCGGCGTGCTCGCCACCACCGGCTCCGACCTGTTCGCCGGGGTCCGCACGGTGATCGCCCTCGACGCGGCGATCGTGGTCGGTGCGGCCGTCCTGGTCGCCCTCGGCCTGCGGCGCCGGTCCTGACTCAGGGGCGGTCGAGGCGGAGCCGTACCGCCTTCGGAAGACCGGCGACGACGAGGTCGTACGAGTCCTCGACGAGCTCCCGGACCATCCGGTCCGGGAGCTCCGCGACGGTCACGGTGTTCCAGTGCCGCTTGTTCATGTGGTAGCCGGGGGCGATCGCCGGGTGCTCCTCGCGGAGCCGTACCGCCTCGTCCGGATCGCACTTGAGATTGACCCGCAGCGGCTCGGCGTCGAGCCACGAGAGCGCGAACATCTTCCCGGCGACCTTGAAGACGGAGACGTCCGGACTGAACGGGAACTCCTCCGTCGCGTCGTTGAAGTCCAGGCAGAAGGCGCGCAGCTCGTCGGGCGTCATTCCGGCTTCCCCTCCGGTTCCAGCGGTTCCACGAGCACGGTGACGATCTTGTTCCGGCGGCCGGCGGGAGCCTCGGCCGTCAGTCGCAGCGACCGCCCGTCCGGCAGCTCCACGACCGCCTTGGCGCCCGAGATCGGGACCCGGCCGAGCGCCTTGGCGAGCAGACCGCCGACGGTCTCCACGTCCTCGTCGTCGAACTCGTCGGGGCCGAAGCCGTACAGCTCGCCGAGGTCGCCGATGTCGAGGCGGGCGGTGACCCGGTAGCGGTCGTCGCCGAGCTCCTCGACGGGCGGCAGCTCCCGGTCGTACTCGTCGGTGATCTCGCCGACGATCTCCTCCAGGATGTCCTCGATGGTGACGATGCCGGCCGTGCCGCCGTACTCGTCGATGACGACGGCGACGTGGTTGCGCTCCTGCTGCATCTCGCGCAGCAGGTCACCGGCGTTCTTGGTGTCGGGCACGAAGGCGGCGGGCCGCATCGCGGTGGACACCAGGTCGGACTCGGAGTCCCGGTTGATGTGGGTCCTGCGGACCAGGTCCTTCAGGTAGACGATGCCGACGATGTCGTCCTCGTTCTCCCCGGTGACCGGGATCCGGGAGAAGCCGGAGCGCAGCGCGAGGGTGAGGGCCTGACGGATCGTCTTGTACCGCTCGATGCAGATCAGATCGGTCCGGGGCACCATCACCTCGCGGACGAGGGTGTCGCCCAGCTCGAAGACCGAGTGCACCATGCGGCGCTCCTCGTCCTCGATCAGCGACTCCTGCTCGGCGAGGTCGACCATGGCCCGCAGCTCGGCCTCGGAGGCGAAGGGGCCCTTGCGGAAGCCCTTGCCCGGGGTCAGGGCGTTGCCGATGAGGATCAGCAGCTGCGGGATGGGGCCCATGATCCGGGCGAGCGGCAGCAGCACGTACGCGGCGGCGGTCGCCGTGTTCAGCGGGTGCTGGCGGCCGATGGTGCGCGGCGAGACGCCGACGGCCACGTACGAGACGAGGACCATGACGACGATGGCGACGAGCAGCGCCTCCCAGGTCTCCGGGAAGGCCTCCAGGCAGGCGTACGTGACGAGGACGCCGGCCGCCATCTCGCAGGCGACGCGGACGAGCAGCGCCACGTTGAGATAGCGGGTCGGGTCGGCGGCGACCTGGGCCAGCTTGTCCGCGCCGCGCCGCCCGGACCGGACGGCCTCGGCGGCGCGGAAGCTGGAGACGCGGGCGAGGCCGGCCTCGGCGCAGGCGGCGAGCCAGGCCACGACGACCAGCGCGACGGCGCCGAGGATCAGCGAAACGTCCATCGGGTCAGGAGACGGTCGGCGCCGGGGACGGGCCGGTGAGGCCCTTCTCCTCGCGCCAGCCGTCGACGATCGCCGCCTGGAGGCCGAACATCTCGGCCTTCTCGTCGGGCTCCTCGTGGTCGTACCCGAGCAGGTGCAGCACCCCGTGGACGGTGAGGAGCTGGAGCTCCTCGTCCATGGAGTGCTGCGTCGGCGCGTCCTTGCCCTGCTGGGTGGCGACCTCGGGGCAGAGCACGATGTCGCCGAGGAGCCCCTGCGGGGGCTCCTCGTCGTCCTTCGACGGCGGGCGCAGCTCGTCCATCGGGAAGGACATGACGTCCGTCGGTCCGGGCAGGTCCATCCACTGGATGTGGAGCTGCTCCATGGCCTCCGCGTCCACGACGATCACCGAGAGCTCGGAGAGCGGGTGGATGCGCATGCGCGCGAGCGCGTAGCGGGCGATGTCGAGGATCGCCTGCTCGTCGACCTCGGTACCGGACTCGTTGTTGACGTCGATCGACATGGTGCTTGTGTACTTCTCTCGTTAAATCGTCACAGCCCGTTGCGGCCGTTGCGGCTGTCGTACTGCTCGTACGCGTCGACGATACGGCCGACGAGCTTGTGCCGGACGACATCCTGCGACGTGAGCGTCGAGAAGTGGACGTCCTGGACGCCGTCGAGGATGTCGCGGACCTGCCGCAGACCGCTCTTCGTCCCGTTCGGCAGGTCGACCTGGGTGACGTCACCGGTGATGACGATCTTCGAGTCGAAGCCGAGGCGGGTGAGGAACATCTTCATCTGCTCGGGGTTCGTGTTCTGCGCCTCGTCGAGGATGATGAACGCGTCGTTCAGCGTCCGTCCGCGCATGTACGCCAGGGGCGCGACCTCGATCGTCCCGCTCGCCATGAGCTTGGGGATCGAGTCGGGGTCGAGCATGTCGTGCAGCGCGTCGTAGAGCGGCCGCAGGTACGGGTCGATCTTCTCGTAGAGCGTGCCGGGCAGGAAGCCGAGCCGCTCGCCCGCCTCGACGGCGGGCCGGGTCAGGATGATCCGGTTGACCTGCTTGGACTGCAGGGCCTGGACCGCCTTCGCCATGGCGAGATAGGTCTTGCCGGTGCCGGCGGGGCCGATGCCGAAGACGATCGTGTGCTTGTCGATCGCGTCGACGTACCGCTTCTGGTTGAGCGTCTTGGGACGGATCGTGCGTCCCCGGCTGGAGAGGATGTTCTGCGTGAGCACCTCGGCGGGAGTCTCCTCGCCGCCCTCCGCCGATCCGTTCTCGCTCGCCCTGAGCATGGCGATCGAGCGTTCCACTGCGTCCTCCGTCATCGGCTGACCGGTGCGGAGCACCAGCATCATCTCGTCGAACAGGCGCTGGATCAGGGCGACTTCCGCCGCGTCGCCGACCGCGCTGACCTGGTTGCCCCGCACATGGATGTCGGCCTGCGGGAACGACCGCTCGATCACGCGGAGCAGTGCGTCACCGGAGCCCAGGAGGGTCACCATGGGGTGCTTCGCGGGGACGGTGAACTGGGCGCGGGCCTGTCCAGGCGCCCCGTCGTGGGGCGCTCCGTTGTGGGCTGTGGGTGTCTGAGTCATGGGCCGGCACTGTGGCCTGCACATACCTCCCGTTGCAGGGTTCTCGCTGCTCGACAACCTCTCGGCTACCAAGCCTACGACTCGGCACCGGCAAGCCCGTAGCGGTTTACGAGGCGGCCGCCCGGAACCCGATCGTCGGCACCGCCCTGCGCAGCGGCCAGGGGCGCGCCGGGGCGGGCAGGAGCCGCTCCAGGAAGGCGTAGCGGCCGCGCAGCGCCTCGGGGTCCTGACGGGCGTGGCCCTGGACGTGCTGCCACCAGGCGGCGATCTCGCCCCACGTGGGGGCGGACAGCGACCCGCCGAACTCCTGCACGGACAGCGCGGCGGTCAGACCGGCGAAGGCGAGCCGGTCGGCGAGCGGCCAGTCGGCGAGGGTGCCGGTGACGAAACCCGCGACGAAGACGTCGCCGGCGCCGGTCGGGTCGAGGGCGGAGACCTGGATCGCGGGGACCTCGGCGGTCTCGCCGGTGGCGCCGTCGACGGCGTAGGCGCCCTCGGAGCCGAGGGTGACGACCGCGTAGCGGACCTTGTCGGCGAGGGCGCGGGCGGCGGCCCGCGGGCAGTCGGTGCGGGTGTAGCGCATCGCCTCGGCCGCGTTGGGCAGGAAGGCCTCGCAGTGCTGGAGGTCGGTGAGACCGGCCAGGTCCCAGTGGCCGGTGTCGTCCCAGCCGACGTCGGCGAAGACCTTGGCGCCGCCGCGGGCGGCCTGGGCGACCCACTCCTCGGAGCGGCCGGGCACGAGGGAGGCGACGGCCGCGCGCGCGTGCGGCGGGTAGGCGGGCAGGGCGCCGTCGAGCGGCGGGGCCTCGTGGCCGTGGGAGACCATCGTGCGCTCGCCCTCGTAGGCCATGGAGACGGTGACCGGGGAGTGCCAGCCGGGGACGGTCCGGGAGAGCGAGAGATCGATCCCCTCACCCTGCTCCAGGGCGTCCCAGCAGTACTCGCCGTAGTGGTCGTCGCCGAACGCGGCGGCGAGCGAGGTGCGGAGCCCGAGGCGGGCGAGGGCGGTGGCCATGTTGGCGACGCCGCCCGGGCTCGACCCCATGCCCCGGGCCCAGGACTCGGTGCCGCGGACGGGGGCGCTGTCGAGGCCGGTGAAGATGATGTCGAGGAAGACGGTGCCCGTCAGGAAGACGTCGCAGTCGGGATCGGTGGGCTCGCGCAGGCACACCAACGGGTCGACCCCGGCGTCGTGTTGCGGCTGGTCTCCCCTTGCTGTGCTCACGGCAGGCTCCCCGGTCGTGGTGCGGATCAGTTCAGTGTGCCCGATGGGGGTGGGGTGACGGGTGGGACGCACAGGAAGAGCGGCCTCCTACCCCCGAACCCGCCCGCCAAACCCCTGGTGACCCGGATCACACGCCGAACCGGCGGAAACCACCTTCTCCCGCCGCTCACCTGCTTGATACACATGATCCGGCGACCCCGTGCCCCGCGCACACCACCGGGCGCTCCACCCCTCCCCTTCCGTTCCAGGGAACGCCCATGTCCTCGCGGACCCGCGGCGCGGGGGCCCTCGTCGCCCTCGTCGCCCTCTTCACGGCCGGCTACCTCGCCCCGTACCTCCTGCCGACCGTCGTCGGCCGCCTCTCCGCCGGACTCGGCCTCGCCCCGTCCCAGGCGGGCCTGATCGGCTCCGTCCTGCTCCTCGGCTCCTCCACGGCCGGCTTCACCCTCGCCGCGCGCGGGGAGCGGATCGGCCCGCGCCGGGCCGCCCGCGCGGGCCTGCTCGCGATGGCCGTCGGCTACGGCTCCGCCGCCGCGACCGGCCTCGTGCCCCTGGTCGTCGCGGGCGCGGTCCTCGGCGGCCTCGGCTCGGGCACGGCGACGGCGGTGGCCGTGGCCGGGATCGCCGGCCGGCGCGACCCCCACCGGGCCTCCACGCTCGGCCTGCTGTCCGTCTCGGCGACGGCGGGCGCCCTCTACCTGACCCTCCCGCACCTGGGCGGCGGCCACGCTCCCCCGCTCCTCGCGATCGCCTGCGCGGCGCTCCTGGTGTGGCCGGTCACGACGCGCATCCCGGCCACCCCGCGCGCCACGCGCGAGGCCACGACGGCCTCCGGCCCCCTCCCCCACCTGCGGGCCGGTGCCGTGCTCGCCGGGGGCATCCTGTGCTGGTCCCTCGCGCAGAACGCCCTCTGGGGCGTGAGCGGCCGCATCGGCCTCACCCAGGCCGGTCTCTCCGAGGTCACCGTCGGCGCGGTCTTCGCGGCGGCGCTCGGCGCGGGACTCGCCGGCGTCACGGCGGCGGGCGCGCTCGGCTCGCGCCTGGGCCGGGCGGTCCCGATCGGCGTGGGCACGGCGGCGATCGCGGGCTGCGTCCTGCTGAGCTCGACCGCCCGGGACCTCGCCACCTTCGCGACCGGCGAGATCCTGTGGAACGCCGTCTACCCGGTCGTCCTGTCCTACCTCCTGGGCCTGGCCGCCTCCCTCGACCCGCGCGGCCGCTGGGCCGTGACGGTCGGCTCGGCCTCCTCCCTGGGCGTCGCCTGCGGCCCGGTGACCGGCTCCCTGCTCTCCGACCACGCGGGCTACCCGGGCATGGGCCTGGTCCTCTGCGCCCTGCTCCTGCTGGTGGCGGCCCCGATGACGGCGGTCGCCCGCCACGCGAACGCCTCCGCGGCGGGCCTCACGGTGACGACGATCCGTGTCCGGTCGTCCGCCCGCCGGCCGGCGCGCTCGGCGTTCGGCCTGGCGAGGCCGAGCGACCGGGGGTGAGGGGCTGAGAATCAGCCCGTCCGGCGTTTGAGGACCGGGGTCCGGGGCGGAGCCCCGGTTCGGGAAGGGGCGGGGTGGGGAAAGAGCCCGCCGCAGGCACCCCCGCACCCCACCGGCGCCCGCCCCGCCCCGTACCGGCTACGCCCCGCCGAACTCGTACGCCTCCACCTCGGAGAGGTACCGCTCCCGACGCGCCTCGTCGTCCTCCAGGAACGACGCCTCGAACGAGTTCCGCGCCAGCTCACGGAGCTGCTCCGGCTCCAGGCCCAGCGCGTCCCGCACCCCGTCGAAGTTGTCCCCGACGTACCCCCCGAAGTACGCGGGGTCGTCGGAGTTGACGGTCACCATCAGCCCCGCCGTCATCATCGCGCGGAGCGGATGGTCGGCGAGGGTGTCGATGACGCGGAGCCGGACGTTCGACAGGGGGCAGAGCGTGAGCGGCACCCGCTCGCGCACCAGCCGCTCGACGAGCGACGGGTCCTCCATGCAGCGCAGACCGTGGTCGATCCGCTCCACGCCGAGGACGTCCAGGGCCTCCCGCACATAGGCCGCGGGACCCTCCTCGCCCGCGTGGGCGACGCGGCGGAGGCCGAGCCGGGCGGCCTCCTCGTACACCTCGCGGAACTTGGCCGGCGGGTGGCCGACCTCCGCCGAGTCGAGGCCGACTCCGGTGATCCGGTGGAGGTACGGCTTCGCGGCCTCCAGGGTCGCGAGGGCCGACTCGGCCGACTCGTCGCGCAGGAAGCACAGGATGAGCCGGGTGGAGATCCCGTACCGCTCCTCGGCGCGGTCGAGGGAGGCGCCGAGGCCCTCGATCACGGTGCCGATCGGGACGCCGCGGGCGGTGTGCGCCTGCGGGTCGAAGAAGATCTCGGCGTGCCGGACGCCCTGCGCGGCGGCCCGCTCCAGGTAGGCGTCGGCGAGTTCGGTGAAGTCCTCGGCGGTGCGCAGGACCGCCATGAGGCCGTAGTACAGGTCCAGGAAGGACTGGAGGTCGCTGAAGCGGTACGCCTCGCGGAGGGCGGCGGTGTCCGCGTACGGCAGGGTGACGCCGTTGCGCGCGGCGAGCGCGAAGGCCAGCTCGGGTTCGAGGGTGCCTTCGATGTGGAGGTGCAGTTCGGCCTTGGGTACAGGCATGGTCACGTTCGTTTCGGTACGGGGACCCTCATGAGGTCCTGGGCGATGCTCAGCTCGCCGTCGAATCCGGCCGCCCGCGCCTGCCGTTCGAACGCGGCGGGGTCGGAGTAGCGCTGCGAGAAGTGGGTCAGGACGAGATGCCGCACGCCCGCGTCGCGTGCGACGGCGGCGGCCTGTCCGGCCGTCAGATGGCCGTGATCGGTGGCGAGCCGGGCGTCCTCGTCGAGGAAGGTCGACTCGATGACGAGCAAGTCGGCGCCGTCGGCGAGGGCGTGCACCCCGTCGCAGAGCCGGGTGTCCATGACGAAGGCGAAGCGCTGCCCGCGCCGGACCTCGCTGACGTCGTCGAGGGTGACGCCGTTCAGGCTGCCGTCGCGCTGGATCCGGCCGACGTCGGGGCCCTTGATGCCGTGCTCGGCGAGCTTCTCGGGCAGGATGCGGCGCCCGTCGGGCTCGGTGATCCGGTAGCCGTAGGACTCGACGGGATGGGAGAGCCGGCGGGCGTCGAGGGTGAAGTCCTCGGTGACGGCGAGCGGCCCGTCGGCGTCCACCGGCGCCTCGGTCAGCTGCACGGTCTCGCGGTAGGCCGTGGCGTACCGCAGCCGCTCGAAGAAGTGCTGCCCGCTCGCCGGGTAGTGGGCGGTGACCGGGTGCGGGACCTGGTCGAGGTTGATCCGCTGGATCACCCCGGCCAGGCCGAGCGAGTGGTCGCCGTGGAAGTGCGTGACGCAGATCCGGTCGAGGTCGTGGGCGGCGACCCCGGCGCGCAGCATCTGCCGCTGGGTGCCCTCGCCGGGGTCGAAGAGGATGCCCCGGCCGTCCCAGAGCAGCACGTAGCCGTTGTGGTTGCGGTGCCGGGTCGGGACCTGGCTCGCGGTCCCGAGGACGACCAGTTCGCGTACGGACACGGGCTATCCGGGGGGCCAGTTGAGACCGCGGCCGCCGAGGACGTGCGCGTGGGCGTGGAAGACGGTCTGGCCGGCACCGGCGCCGGTGTTGAAGACGACCCGGAAGCCGCTGCCGTCGATCTTCTCCTGCTCGGCGACCTCGCCCGCCTCGCGCAGTATGTCGGCGGCGACGGTCGGCGCGGCGGCGGCCAGCGAGGCCGCGTCGGGGTAGTGGACGCGCGGGATCACGAGGACGTGCGTGGGCGCCTGCGGGTTGATGTCGCGGAACGCGACGGTGGTCTCCGTCTCGCGCACGATCGTCGCCGGCACCTCCCCTGCCACGATCTTGCAGAACAGGCAGTCGCTCTGCGGCTCTCCGGCCATGTCCCGGACCTCCTCGGTCTGATGCCGACTACTGACGATCACTACCCGGCCATGCTATCCGCCGCCTCCGACAGCCGACGGGAAGCCTCAGTCCTTCGGCTGTCGGCGGTTGAGCGCCGAGCGGCTCACCCAGTACGTGATGATCACGCCCCAGAACAGGACCGTGCCGAATCCGCTCACCACACCCGAGTCGAGGGACCACAGGGCGAGCGAGACGAGCGACTGGAGCCCGAGGAGCCCGACGGCCCCGGCCATGAACAGCACGGGCCGGCAGTTGCGCGCGACGAGGAGCAGGGGCCGGCGCAGCCGGGGCGGCACCCGGCGGGCCATCCACACCGCCCAGCCGGCCCAGACGCCGAGGATCACGGCCCCGCCGACCAGGAGCGGGACGGCCGCGTCGGCCCAGGTCGCGCGGCCGGGGATGGCGGCGACGGCGACGGCGGAGGCGATGAAGCCGAGGAGGGCGACCCAGCGGGCCCCGGCGGCGGTGTTCCAGGCCATGGCCTCCAGGTTGTAGCGGGCCTTGCGGTCCTGGAGGTCGAGCGCGGCGGAGGCGACGAAGCCCTCGGCTGCCTGGGTCCAGGCTCCGCGCCGGAACCAGCGGCGGCGCAGCCGGAGCAGCGAGAGGTTGTTGTGGGCCTCGCTGCTCTGCGGGTTGAGGCGCAGGGTCGTCTCGTACGCCCGCTGCGCGGTGGCGTGGTCGCCGCGCCGCTGGGCGGTGAGGCCGACCAGGAAGTGGGCGGCGTCCTCCTCGGGGGCGAGGCCGACGGCGACCCGTGCCGCCTCGTACGCCTCGACGGTACGCGCGTGCGTGCCCGTGTGTTCGGCGTGCTCGGCGAGGGCGGTGCCGAGCGCGTAGTGGGTGCCCCAGTACTGCGGGGCGAGTTCGACGGCGTGCCGGGCGGTCGCCTCGGCCTCCTGGAACCGCCGGTCGGCGAGGAGGATGTGGACGCGCATCAGCCAGCCGCCGAGCAGTTCGGGTTCGGCCCGCAGCGCCTGGTCGACGGCGGTCATGGCGGCGGCCCGGTCGCCGGCCCGGTGGTGGCAGCGGGCGAGCAGGACGAGCGCCTCGGCGTCCTCCGGTTCGCTCGCCAGGTGCCGGGCCACGAGCTCGCCGGCCTGCGCGTACCGCCCGGTCTCGTAGAGCGCCTCGGCGCGGGCGAGGGCGGTGGAGGCGGTCACAGCTTGCGCTTCCGCTTGAGGTGGGCCAGGAGGTCGTCGTAGAGACCGCCCTCGTTGGCGAACATGGCGACGTTCCGGGCGGCGGCGAACCACGGCTCGGTGGACGGCTTGATCTGCCGGGCGGCGCCGAGCAGGTCCTTGGTGGTGATCAGGCGTACGGAGCCGGTGCGGGCGGAGTCGAGCAGCGCGGCCTCGGCGGCCGTCTCGCAGACGTGGGCGAGGTCCGCGCCGGAGAAGTCCTCGGTGGCCTTGACGAGCTTGCCGAGGTCGACGGCCTCGATGGGGCGTTCCCGCAGGTGGTAGCGGAGGATCGACTCCCGGGCGGCGGCGTCCGGGGGCAGCACGAGCAGGGTGCGGTCGAGGCGGCCCGGGCGGCGCAGCGCGATGTCCACGTCCCAGGGCACGTTGGTCGCGGCGAGCACGAAGACGCCCTCGTTGCCGGCTCCGCTCGCGATGCCGTCGAGCTCGGTGAGGAGCTGGTTGACGACGTTGCGCAGGCCGCTGTGGTGGGTGCGCGAGCGCTTGGCGCCGAGGGCGTCCAGCTCGTCGAGGAAGACGACGCAGGGTGCCTGGCGGCGGGCGGTCTCGAAGATGTCGTGGATGTTCTTCTCGGAGGCCCCGATCCACATGTCGAGGACGTCGGAGAGCGAGACGGTGAGGAAGTTGGCGCCGAGCTCGCCCGCGACGGCCCGCGCGATGAAGGTCTTGCCGCATCCCGGCGGGCCGTAGAGGAGCAGGCCGCCGCGGAGCGACTTGCCGTACAGCCTGCGCAGTTCGGGGTTGCGCATGGGGGCGAGGAAGGCGGCCTCCAGGCGCTCCTTGACCTCCTCCATGCCGCCGACGTCGGCGAGGCGTACGGCGCCGGGGGCGTCGACGTCCCAGGCGGCGGCGTCCCCGGCGGTCCCCTCGCCGCCGTCGGCCTGCGGGTCGTCCAGGAACCGGGGCCCGACGAGGTCCTGGACCTGCTGCTCGGCGGCGTCCCAGTCGAAGGAGAGGGACGCGGGAGCGACGGGCGCCGCGGGCGCGGCCGGCACCTCGGGTTCGGGCGCGGGCGCGGGTGCGGCTGGCACCTCGGGTGCCGGTGCGGCAGGCACCTCGGGCGCGGGTGCGGGCGCCGGTGCGGGTCCGGACGCCGGGGGCATCCCCATCGCCCGGACCATCAGCGCGCGGGCGTCCGCGTCACCCGGCGCGTGCTGGAGCGCGACGGCCGCCTCCGCGACGGCCTCGTCGTTGCGCCCCTCCGCGAGGAGGAGCTCGGCGAAGTGGAGGCGCAGGGGCACGTCGCCGGGGGCGGCGGCCACGGCGGCGCGCAGACTGCGGATGAGGGGAGACTCGTCGGCCATGCGGGCCAGCCTAGAAAAGCCGCCCGCATCCCCGTCCACCGGGTTCCGCGGCGGCACGGTGGATCGGCCGGACTAGCTCCAGCGGCCCGTGCGCCCCAGGACCAGGGCCGTGGCCGCCGTACCGGCCGTCGACGTGCGCAGGACGCTGCGGCCGAGGCGGTACGGCCGCGCGCCCGCGGCCTCGAAGGCGGCGAGTTCGTCCGGGGACACCCCGCCCTCGGGGCCGACGACGAGCACGATCGAGCCCTTGGGCGGGAGTTCGGCGGTGGCGAGGGCGCCGCTGGGGTGCTCGCGGTCCTCGTGCAGTACGGCCGCGAAGTCGGCGCCCGCGAGGAGGGCGGCGACCTGCTTCGTCGTCATGAGGTCGGCGACCTCGGGGAAGCGGGTGCGGCGCGACTGCTTGCCGGCCTCGCGCGCGGTGGACCGCCACTTGGCGAGCGCCTTGAGGCCCCGGTCGCCCTTCCACTGGGTGATGCAGCGGGAGGCGGCCCAGGGCACGATCGCGTCCACGCCGGTCTCCGTCATGGTCTCGACGGCGAGTTCGCCCCGGTCGCCCTTGGGCAGTGCCTGGACGACCGTGATGCGCGGCTCCTCCTCGGGGTCCTCGTGGACCTCGTCGACCCGCACGGTGAGCTCGTCCTTGCCCTCGGCCGAGACCACCACGCACTCGGCCCAGCGGCCGCGCCCGTCGGCGAGCACGAGGTCCTCCCCGGCCCGCAGCCGCTTCACGGAGACGGCGTGCCGCCCCTCGGGCCCGTCCAGGAGGAAGCTCCCGGCACCGGGGACGGTGTCGACGACGAAGACGGGTGCGGTCATGAGGTGCTCCTGTGGGCGTGCCCGGAAAGGTCGGAGAGGGCGGTGTCGAGTTCGGCGGCCAGCACCTCGACCAGCTGCCCGGCGGGGAGTTCGCGGGCGAGGCGGTGGCCCTGGCCGGCCCACAGGGCCATGCCCTGGGCGTCTCCGGCGGTGGCGGCGGCCTTGCGGAGCGGGGCGGTGAGGTGGTGGATCTCGGGGTAGGCGGCGGGGGCGTACGGCCCGTGCTCGCGCATGAAGCGGTTGACGAGGCCGCGCGCCGGGCGCCCGGAGAAGGCCCGGGTGAGGGCGGTCCGGGTGAACAGCGGGTCCGTCAGGGCCCGCTTGTGCAGCGGGTGGGCGCCCGACTCGGGGCAGCAGAGGAAGGCGGTGCCGAGCTGGGCGGCGTCGGCACCGGCGGCGAGGACGGCGGCGATCTGCGCGCCGCGCATGATCCCCCCGGCGGCGACGATCGGCAGCGCGACGGCCTCGCGGACCTGGGTGACGAGGGTGAGGAGCCCGGTGCCGGGGGCGCCTTCGTCGGCCGGGTCGTCGCGGTACGTGCCCTGGTGGCCGCCGGCCTCGACGCCCTGGACGCAGACGGCGTCGGCTCCGGCCCGCTGCGCGGCGAGGGCCTCCTCGGCGGAGGTGACGGTGACGAGCGTGTACGTGCCGACGCGGTCGAAGGCGTGGAAGGTCTCACGGGCGGGGCAGCCGAAGGTGAAGGAGACGACGGGGACCGGGTCCTCCAGGAGGATCGCCAGCTTGGCGTCGTAGGCGTCGTCACGGCAGTCGTCCGCCTCGCCGAGCGGGGTCTCGTACCAGGTGGCCTCGCCCGCGAGCTGATGGCGGTAGACCTCGACGGCGGCGGGGTCGGCGGGCCGGCCGTCCTGCGGCAGGAAGAGGTTGACACCGAAGGGGCGCGCGGTGAGCCCGCGCACCCGCTTGATCTCCTGGTACAGGCCTCCGGCCGTCTTGTACCCGCCGGCGAGGAAGCCGAGCGCCCCGGCCTCGCAGACGGCTCCGACGAGCTCGGGACAGGAGGCGCCACCCGCCATGGGGGCCTGCACGATCGGAAACCGAGAGAGATCGTTCAGTGCGGTGGTGGACATATGGGCATCGTGTCATGAGCGGGCCGAGGCACGGGAAAGGGGCGGCACCGGAGTGCCGCCCCTGCCCGTACGTACGGACTGTGCTGACCCGGGGCCAACCCCCGGCCGAGCGCCTACCGACCGTTGAACGCGTCCTTCAGCCGCGAGAACAGGCCCTGCTGCCCCGGCTGGAACTGGCCGGTCGGCCGTTCCTCGCCGCGCAGCTTGGCCAGTTCGCGCAGGAGCCGCTCCTGCTCCGCGTCGAGCTTGCTCGGGGTCGTCACCTCGACGTGCACGATCAGGTCGCCCCGGCCGTTGCCCCGCAGATGCGTGACACCGCGGCCGTGCAGCGGGATCGACTGGCCGGACTGCGTGCCCGGGCGGATGTCGATCTCCTCGACGCCGTCGAGGGTCTGCAGCGGCACCTTGGTGCCGAGCGCGCCCGCCGTCATCGGGATGGTGACCGTGCAGTGCAGGTCGTCCCCGCGCCGCTGGAAGACCTCGTGCGGGGTCTCGTGGATCTCGACGTACAGGTCGCCGGCGGGGCCGCCGCCGGGGCCGACCTCGCCCTCGCCCGCGAGCTGGATGCGGGTGCCGTTGTCGACGCCGGCCGGGATCTTGACCGTGAGGGTGCGACGGGACCGGACCCGGCCGTCGCCCGCGCACTCGGGGCACGGGGTCGGGACGACGGTGCCGAAGCCCTGGCACTGCGGGCAGGGGCGGGAGGTCATGACCTGGCCCAGGAAGGACCGGGTGACCTGGGAGACCTCGCCGCGGCCGCGGCACATGTCACAGGTCTGGGCGGAGGTGCCGGGCGCGGCACCCTCACCCGAACAGGTGGTGCAGACGACCGCCGTGTCGACCTGGATGTCCTTGGTCGTGCCGAAGGCCGCCTCGTTGAGGTCGATCTCCAGGCGGATCATGGCGTCCTGGCCGCGGCGGGTGCGCGAGCGCGGGCCGCGCTGCGAGGCCGTGCCGAAGAAGGCGTCCATGATGTCTGAGAAGTTGCCGAAGCCACCGGCCCCGAAGCCACCGCCGGCACCGGCGCCGCCGGAGGCCGAGAGCGGGTCGCCGCCGAGGTCGTAGACCTGCTTCTTCTGCGGGTCCGAGAGGACCTCGTAGGCGGCGTTGATCTCCTTGAAGCGTTCCTGCGTCTTCGGATCGGGATTGACGTCCGGGTGCAGCTCGCGGGCGAGCCTCCGGAACGCCTTCTTGATCTCGTCCTGGGACGCGTCGCGGCGCACGCCGAGTACGGCGTAGTAGTCCGTGGCCACTTACGACTCCGCCAGGATCTGTCCGACGTAACGTGCCACTGCGCGTACCGCTCCCATCGTTCCGGGGTAGTCCATGCGGGTCGGTCCGACCACGCCGAGTTTGGCGACTGCCTCGCCGCCCGAACCGTAGCCGACCGAGACGACGGACGTGGAGCTCAGCCCCTCGTGGGCGTTCTCGTGCCCGATGCGTACGGTCATGCCCGATTCCTTGGCCTCGCCGAGCAGCTTGAGGAGCACGACCTGCTCCTCGAGGGCTTCCAGGACGGGCCTGATCATCAGGGGGAAGTCGTGTCCGAAGCGGGTGAGATTGGCGGTGCCGCCGATCATCAGCCGCTCCTCGTGCTCCTCGACGAGCGTTTCGAGGAGGGTCGCGAGCACGGTCGAGACCGTGGCGCGGTCCTCGACCTCCTCGAAGGACTCGGGGAGGTCCTGCACCAGCTGCGGCACGTCGGCGAACCGACGGCCGACGACCCGGCTGTTGAGCCGGGCGCGGAGGTCGGCGAGCGAGGTCTCGCCGAAGGGCGCGGCGCAGTCGACGACGCGCTGCTCGACCCGGCCGGTGTCGGTGATGAGGACGAGCATCAGGCGGGCGGGGGCCAGCGAGAGCAGCTCCACGTGCCGGACGGTCGAACGGGTCAGCGAGGGGTACTGGACGACGGCGACCTGGCGGGTCAGCTGGGCGAGCAGCCGTACCGTGCGGCCGACGACATCGTCGAGGTCGACGGCCCCGTCGAGGAAGTTGTGGATGGCCCGCCGCTCGGGCGTCGACAGCGGCTTGACGCCCGCGAGCCGGTCGACGAAGAGCCGGTAGCCCTTGTCCGTGGGGATCCGCCCGGCGCTGGTGTGAGGCTGGGCGATGTAGCCCTCCTCCTCCAGCACGGCCATGTCGTTGCGCACGGTGGCGGGCGACACACCGAGCTTGTGGCGCTCCGTGAGCGCCTTGGAGCCGACGGGCTCCTCCGTCCCGACGTAATCCTGGACGATGGCGCGCAGGACCTCGAGTCTGCGTTCGCTGAGCATCGTGGCGCACCTCCAGCTGTCGTCGTCGTTCCGGTTGCTCCGCTTTTGGCACTCGCCCTGTCCGAGTGCCAGCGATCCCCCGGCCAGTGTACGGCGGCGGGCATCGCTCCTGGCAAGGAGGCGGCGCCCGCACCGGTTAGCGTCGCCCCATGGACGTGGATTGGGAAGCGTACGGATGGGAGCGGCTCGCGGACGGGGTGGGCCGGCGACGGCTGCCCGTCTGGGACGCCACGGTCGGTCTGGTACTGGGCTCGCGGGCCGTTCTGCTGTACGACACGGGGTCCTCGCTCTCCGAGGGAGCCGAGCTGCGGACGCAGATCGCGGCGCTCTCGGGCGGCCGAAAGGTGACACACATCGCACTCAGCCACCCCCACTTCGACCATGTCCTCGGCACGGCGGTCTTCGCCGGGGCGGAGGTCTTCGGCGCGGTGGGCTCGGACGACCTCCTGGGCGGGGCCCGGGCCCGGGAGGAGCTGCGCGCGGACGCGGTCGCGCAGGGTCTGGACGCGGAGGCGGCGGAGGCCGCGGCGGACGTCCTGGTGGCGCCGCGGCACGTGGTCTCGGGCGAGTGGACGCTCGACCTGGGCGACCGCCAGGTCCTCCTGGCGAACGTGGGCCCCGGCCACTCGGGCCACGACCTGGCGCTCTGTGTCCCGGGCGCGCGCGAGGTCGTCTTCTGCGGCGACCTGGTGGAGGAGTCGGGCGAGCCCCAGGCGGGCCCGGACGCGATCCCGTCCCGCTGGCCGGACGCCCTGGACCGGCTGCTCGCCCTGGGCGGCGAGGAGGCGGCGTACGTTCCGGGGCACGGCGCCGTGGTGGACGCCACGTTCGTGCGGGCACAGCGCGGTGAACTGGCACGCCGCTTCGAGGTGTCGTAGCGTCGCCCGAATGCGCAGCTACAACCCCGATCTGACGCCCCCTTGGAAGAAGTCGGCGCCCGTCCCGGAGGTCCCGGCCGACCCCGACCTCGTGGTCGAGGAGGTCACGACGGGCTTCTGCGGGGCGGTGATCCGCTGCGAGGCGGGCACCGTGACGCTGGAGGACCGCTTCGGCAAGCACCGGGTCTTCCCGCTGGAACCGCGCGGCTTCCTCCTGGAGGGCAGGGTCGTGACCCTGGTCCGCCCGGTGTCGGGACCGTCGCGCCCCACCCGTACGGCCTCCGGTTCGGTCGCCGTGCCGGGCGCACGCGCGCGCGTGGCGCGGGCGGGCCGGATCTACGTCGAAGGCCGCCACGACGCGGAGCTCGTGGAACGGGTCTGGGGCGACGACCTGCGCATCGAGGGCGTGGTCGTGGAGTACCTGGAGGGCGTCGACGACCTGCCGTCGATCGTCGCGGAGTTCGGCCCCGGCCCGGACGCCCGGCTCGGGGTCCTGGTGGACCACCTGGTGCCGGGCTCGAAGGAGTCGGGGATCGCCGCCCAGGTGACCTCGCCGGACGTGCTCGTCGTCGGCCACCCGTACATCGACGTCTGGGAGGCGGTGAAGCCGTCCGCCCTGGGCATCGCGGCCTGGCCGACGGTCCCCCGGGGCCAGGACTGGAAGACGGGCGTCTGCCGCGCCCTCGGCTGGCCCTCGGACAACACCGGCGCGGTCTGGCAGGCGATCCTCAGGCGCGTGCACTCCTACAAGGACCTCGAGCCGGAGCTGCTGGGCCGTGTGGAGGAACTGATCGACTTCGTGACGGCGCCGTAGCGCCGTCACGAGCGGTCCCCCGGGATTCTCGGCGCCCCGGGGGTCAGAAGATCATGTCGTAGATGTTCCAGCCGTACCCGACGGGGACGGGCGTCCCGCCCGGTACGACGGTTCCGCTCTTGTACCTGTTCTCGTAGGCCCAGAGCTGTCCGGACGCGTCGCGGGCCACGACGTCCGGTTCGTCGTACAGTCCGACGATGTCCTCGGTGCCCGCCACGGCCGTGTAGACCTTCCAGCCGCCGCCGACCCTCGTGGGCGCGGCGAAGGGGCGGGCCGGAGAGCTGTTGGGGCCGGTGGGGTTGGTGGGGCTGGTCACGGAGTCGTACTTCCAGAGGACGCCGTCCTTGCCGCGGGCCAGGACGCCCCTCCCCATCGTGGTGAGCCTGTCGTAGGCGTTCCAGCCGCCGCCGACCCTGACCCTGGGCTTGAACAGCGGGGAGTCGAGACCCGTCCGCGTGTAGTTCCACAGGACGCCGTCCCTGTCACGGGCGACCAGGTCGCCGTCCGCGTGACCGGCGAGCGCGGTGTACGTGTTCCAGCCGCCGCCCACCCGGACGCGCGGCGCGAAGGGGGCGTCGGGGTCGCCCGTCCCCTTGTAGTACCAGAGGACGCCCGCCTTGTCCCGGGCCACCAGGTCGCCGGTGCCCAGCGCCCGGGTGCCGTCGAGCGGCACGACCGACGAGTACGCGTTCCACCCGCCGCCCACCCTCTCGCGGGCCTTGAGCACCATGTCCGTCCGGCCCGTGGCCTCGTAGCGCCACAGAACCCCGCTCCTGTCCCGCGCGTGCACCGCGCCCAGCGGGCGCGTCTCCGGGGCGCGGTCCACGACGACCTGGAGCTCGCCCTCGGAGACCGTCGTGTCGCTCGGGTCGCGCAGCTGCACGCGCGCCCCGTGGGACCCCAGCATCCAGCCGAGGTCGGCGGGGAGCCCGATCGTGACGGCGTAGCCGATCTCCGGGGCGGCCTCGACCGTGGGCAGGTCGAGCGCCACGAAACGCACCCTCGGCTCGGCGGGATCGGGCGCCGCGCGCCAGGTACACGGGGCGGCTTCCCCGCCGTCGACCGCGCACGTGGACGTCATCAGGACGGCCGTCCGCGCCTCGCTCCAGGACGCGTCCGGCCAGTCGGGGAGAACGAGCCTGATGCGTGCGGTGAGGGGCCCCGTCACACCGCCGGGCACGGCCGCCTTCAGGCGCAGCGTCGTCGGCCGGCCCGATCCGGTGGTGACGGTGATCGGCCCGTTGGAGGCGACGTTTCCCACCTCGGCCGGCAGGAGGGCCGGAGCGGAGGTGGAGGCGAAGGCCGCCGTCTCCCCCAGGGCCGCCGGCACGATGCCGGCGACCAGCACCGTCGCCAGCACGACGGCCGTACGCACGTTCTTCAAGTGGTTCCCCCCGGAACAGATCATGTCGGCGCGAGGAACGGCCCCTCGCCCCGTGGTGACACCTTCATGACCGGCGAGGGTGCCCCGGGGTTGTACGCGCGACACGGAGGACCGGAGTACCGCGCCGTCGCGAGGCGTCCGGAGGGGATCGCCTCAGTCGACCAGGTCCCGCACCACGGCGTCCGCGAGCAGCCGGCCCCGCAGGGTCAGGACCGCACGCCCCGCCTCGTACGACGAGGGGTCCAGCAGCCCGTCCCCCAGCGCCCTGCGCGAGGCGGCGAGCCCCGCGGGCTTGAGGATCGACAGCTCGACGCCCTCGCGGAGCCGCAGCTCCAGGAGGATCCGCTCGACCCGGCGGTCCTCCTCCGCGAGGATCTCCCGCCCGGCCCCCGGCGACTTCCCCGCGGCGAGCGCGGCGGCGTACGCGCCGGGATGCTTCACGTTCCACCACCGGACGCCGCCCACGTGCGAGTGCGCCCCGGGGCCCGCGCCCCACCAGTCCGCACCGCGCCAGTACAGCTCGTTGTGGAGGCAGCGCCCGGCCTCGGTGGTGGCCCAGTTGGACACCTCGTACCAGTCGAACCCCGCCTCGGCGAGGACGGAGTCCGCGATCAGGTAGCGGTCGGCGTGCACGTCGTCGTCGGTCATGGGGACCTCGCCGCGCCGGATGCGCCGCGCCAGCTGCGTCCCCTCCTCGACGATCAGGGCATAGGCGCTCACATGGTCCGGCCCGGCGCCGATCGCCGCCTCCAGCGAGGCCCGCCAGTCGTCGTCGGACTCGCCGGGCGTGCCGTAGATGAGGTCGAGGTTGACGTGCTCGAACCCGGCGGCCCGCGCCTCGCCGACGCACGCCTCGGGGCGCCCGGGGGTATGGGTCCGGTCGAGGATCTTCAGGACGTGCTGCCTGGCGCTCTGCATCCCGAAGGAGATCCGGTTGAAGCCGCCCTCCCGCAGCTCGGCGAGGTAGGCCGGGCCGACGGAGTCCGGGTTGGCCTCCGTCGTCACCTCGGCGTCGTCGGCGAGCCCGAACTCGTCCCGGATCGCCCCCAGCATCCGCACGAGGTCGCCGGCGGCGAGCAGGGTCGGCGTGCCGCCGCCGACGAAGACGGTCCGCACGGGCCGCGGGTCGTCCCCGAGGACCTTCCGGGCGAGCCGGATCTCCTCGACGACCTGCTCGGCGTAGTTGTCGCGGGAGGCGAGCACACCGCCCGTACCGCGCAGCTCACTCGCGGTGTACGTGTTGAAGTCGCAGTAGCCGCAGCGCGTCGCGCAGTACGGCACGTGCAGGTAGAACCCGAGCGGCCGCTCCCCGGCCCCTTCGAGGGCGCGCGGGGGCAGCGCCCCGTCGTCGGGAACGGTCTCACCATCGGGCAGTACGGAAGGCATGAGCCCCATTGTCCCGTACTGCGGTCCCGTACTGCCCGAGGGAAGGTTCCGCGCCCCTGATCAGGACTCGCGCGAGCCCGCGTACATCTCCTCGATGAGGTCCTTGTACTCCCGCTCGACGACCGGCCGCTTCAGCTTCAGGGACGGGGTGAGCTCGCCGTGCTCGATGTCGAGGTCGCGCGGCAGCAGGCGGAACTTCTTGATCGTCTGCCAGCGCTGGAGGCCCTCGTTGAGGCGGTCGACGTAGCCCTGGATCAGCTTCTGGGTCCGCGGGTCGGCGACGACCTCGGCGTACGACTTGCCGCCCAGCTCGTGCTCGGCGGCCCAGCCGAGGAGGGAGGGCTCGTCGAGGGCGATGAGCGCGGTGCAGAAGTTCCGGTCGGCGCCGTGGACGAGGATGTTCGAGACGAACGGGCAGACGGCCTTGAACTGGCCCTCGACCTCGGCCGGCGCGATGTACTTGCCGCCGGACGTCTTGATCAGGTCCTTCTTCCGGTCGGTGATCCGGAGGTAGCCGTCGGCGGACAGCTCGCCGATGTCGCCGGTGTGGAACCAGCCGTCGGACTCCAGGACCTCGGAGGTCTTCTCCGGCAGGCCGTGGTAGCCCTCCATGATGCCGGGGCCGCGCAGCAGGATCTCGCCGTCGTCGGCGATCCGGACCTCGGTGCCGGGGAGCGGCTTGCCGACGGTGCCGGTGCGGTAGGCCTCGCCCGGGTTGACGAAGGAGGCGGCGGAGGACTCCGTGAGGCCGTACCCCTCCAGGATGTGGATGCCGGCTCCGGCGAAGAAGTAGCCGATCTCGGGGGCGAGGGCGGCCGAGCCGGAGATGCAGGCGCGCAGGTTGCCGCCGAAGGCCTCGCGGATCTTGCCGTAGACGAGGGCGTCGGCGACCTTGTGCTTCGCCGAGAGGCCGAAGGGCGCGGAGGCCGTGCCGGTGCGGCGGAAGTTGTCCTGGGTGGCCTTGGCGTACTCGCGGGCGATGCCGGCCGCCCACTGGAAGATCTTGTACTTGGCGCCGCCGCCGGCGCGGGCCTTGGCGGCGACCCCGTTGTAGACCTTCTCGAAGATGCGGGGCACGGCCGCCATGTAGGTGGGCTGGACCACCGGCAGGTTCTCGATGATCTTGTCGACGCGGCCGTCGACGGCGGTGACGTGGCCGACCTCGATCTGGCCCGAGGTGAGGACCTTGCCGAAGACGTGCGCGAGCGGCAGCCAGAGGTACTGGACGTCCTCCTGGGTGACGAGGCCGGTCGCGGCGATGGCCTTGGCCATGTACGACCAGTTGTCGTGCGGGAGGCGGACGCCCTTGGGGCGGCCGGTGGTGCCCGAGGTGTAGATGAGGGTGGCGAGCTGCGTGGAGGTGATCGCGGCGACCCGCTCCTTCACCGCCTCGGGGTGCTCCTCCAGGTACGCCTTGCCGCGCGCCTCCAGCTCGGCGAGGGAGAGGACGAACTCGCCGTCGCTCTCCACGCCGGTGGCGTCGACGACGACCACGTGACGGAGGTGGGGCAGATCGGCACGGCGCTCGACGGCCTTGGCCAGCTGGGCCGCGTCCTCGGCGATGAGGACCTTCGACTCGGAGTCGGAGAGGATGAACGCCGACTCCTCGGCGTTGGTCTGCGGGTAGATCGTGGTGGTCGCGGCGCCGGCGCACATCACGCCGAGGTCGGCGAGGATCCACTCGACCCGGGTGGAGGAGGCGAGGGCGACCCGCTCCTCGGAGGCCACGCCCAGGTCGACGAGGCCGGCGGCGATCGCGTAGACCCGCTCGGCGGCCTGCCCCCAACTGAGCGACTTCCAGTCGTCCGGTCCGGTGCCGGAGGCGGCGGGTACCGGGTAGCGGTAGGCCTCCGCATCCGGGGTCCGCCCGACACGCTCAAGGAAGAGCGACGCCACGGAGGGCGGGCGGTTCTCGATCTGGGTCTGTGTGTCGCTCACGACGTCCTCCGGGCGGCGGCGGTGCCTTCTGGTGGTTCGTAACTAACTGGCGAGTAACCTTCGAGCCGGGATCAGAGTAAGGCGCCGAGGACCGGCGCGTAAGGCCTTGCAGGGCCTCGCTTCATAACGAACGGGCCCACGCGCACCCGGCACGTGGACCCGTTGGTTGCACAGGGCAGCTATTCCCGCCCGTCGTGCTACTTCTTCTTGCCGGCGGACTCGTCGCTCGACAGCACGGCGATGAAGGCCTCCTGGGGCACCTCCACCGAGCCGACCATCTTCATGCGCTTCTTGCCTTCCTTCTGCTTCTCCAGCAGCTTCCGCTTACGGGAGATGTCACCGCCGTAGCACTTGGCGAGGACGTCCTTCCGGATGGCGCGGATGGTCTCACGGGCGATGACCCGGGAGCCGATGGCGGCCTGGATCGGCACCTCGAAGGCCTGCCGCGGGATGAGCTCGCGCAGCTTGGCGACGAGCCGGACACCGTAGGCGTACGCGGCGTCCTTGTGGGTGACGGCGGAGAAGGCGTCCACCTTGTCGCCGTGCAGCAGGATGTCGACCTTGACCAGGCTGGAGGCCTGCTCGCCGGTGGGCTCGTAGTCGAGGGAGGCGTAACCGCGGGTCTTGGACTTCAGCTGGTCGAAGAAGTCGAAGACGATCTCGGCCAGGGGCAGGGTGTAGCGGATCTCGACCCGGTCCTCGGAGAGGTAGTCCATGCCGATCAGCGTGCCGCGACGGGTCTGGCAGAGCTCCATGATCGCGCCGATGAACTCGCTCGGGGCGAGGATCGTGGCGCGCACGACGGGCTCGTACACGTCGCTGATCTTGCCCTCGGGGAACTCGCTCGGGTTGGTGACGGTGTGCTCGCTGCCGTCCTCCATGACCACGCGGTAGACCACGTTCGGCGCGGTGGCGATCAGGTCGAGCCCGAACTCGCGCTCCAGCCGCTCACGGATCACGTCGAGGTGGAGCAGACCGAGGAAACCGACGCGGAAGCCGAAGCCGAGCGCGGCCGAGGTCTCCGGCTCGTAGACCAGCGCGGCGTCGTTGAGCTGCAGCTTGTCGAGGGCCTCGCGGAGGTCCGGGTACTCCGAGCCGTCCAGCGGGTAGAGGCCCGAGAAGACCATCGGCTTCGGGTCCTTGTAGCCGCCGAGCGGCTCGGTGGCGCCCTGGTGCAGGGAGGTGATCGTGTCACCGACCTTGGACTGCCGGACGTCCTTCACACCGGTGATGATGTAGCCGACCTCGCCGACGCCGAGACCGTCCGAGGAGGTCATCTCGGGGGACGAGACGCCGATCTCCAGCAGCTCGTGGGTGGCGCCGGTCGACATCATCCGGATGCGCTCACGCTTGTTGAGCTGCCCGTCGACGACACGGACGTACGTCACGACGCCCCGGTACGAGTCGTACACGGAGTCGAAGATCATCGCGCGGGCCGGGGCGTCGGCGACACCGACCGGGGCCGGGACGTCCCGCACGACGCGGTCGAGCAGCGCCTCGACACCCATGCCGGTCTTCGCGGAGACCTTGAGGACGTCCTCCGGCTGGCAGCCGATGAGGTTGGCGAGCTCCTCGGAGAACTTCTCCGGCTGGGCGGCCGGCAGGTCGATCTTGTTGAGGACGGGAACGATCGTGAGGTCGTTCTCCATCGCCAGGTACAGGTTCGCGAGGGTCTGCGCCTCGATGCCCTGGGCCGCGTCGACGAGCAGGATCGTGCCCTCGCACGCCGCGAGGGACCGCGAGACCTCATAGGTGAAGTCGACGTGCCCCGGAGTGTCGATCATGTTCAGGATGTGCGTACTGCCCTGAGCCGGCCCCTCGGTCGGCGCCCACGGCAGCCGGACCGCCTGGGACTTGATCGTGATGCCGCGCTCCCGCTCGATGTCCATCCGGTCGAGGTACTGAGCACGCATCTGCCGCTGGTCGACCACACCGGTGAGCTGAAGCATCCGGTCGGCAAGCGTGGACTTGCCGTGGTCGATGTGCGCGATGATGCAGAAGTTGCGGATCAGAGCCGGGTCGGTACGGCTCGGCTCGGGCACGTTGGTAGGAGTCGCGGGCACGCAGGGATCTCGTCTCGGGCGATGTTCAGAACGGATACGTAGACACCATGGTCCCATGCCCGCCGCCCTGCGCCCGGTTTGGGCGGGCCCGAGGGTGGCTGATACTGTGGACAGCTGTGTCTCGCATGCCCTCTCAGCTGCGGGCGCATCCAGAAGGAACATCGAACCTGTAAAGGCTCTTTTCGTGGCGAACATCAAGTCCCAGATCAAGCGGAACAAGACGAACGAGAAGGCGCGCCTGCGCAACAAGGCCGTCAAGTCCTCGCTCAAGACCGCGATCCGCAAGGCCCGTGAGGCTGTCGCCGCCGGCGACCTCGAGAAGGCCACCGTTGCCACTCGCGCCGCCTCGCGTCAGCTCGACAAGGCTGTCTCGAAGGGTGTCATCCACAAGAACGCCGCCGCCAACAAGAAGTCGGCGCTGGCCACCAAGGTTGCCTCCCTCCAGGGCTGAGCTCTGATGTGATCGGCCGTACGGGACCCAGCGGGCCCTCTCTCCCGCTCCCGCCCGGCCACCCGGACTCACGCACGGACGCGTTCGCCACGCGGGCGTGAGCCCACCATCTCCAACGCCGAAGGCCCCGCCACCCCCTTCCCCAGGGGGCAGCGGGGCCTTCGCCGCATCCACGCGACGAAGCCCGAGGCCCCGGCCCCCCGAACCGACCGTCGCGCAACTGCCACGGGCCGACGGCGACGAAGCCAAGACCTCCCCGAACACCCCGCCACGAGGCTGCCGCCCGACTGCGGGGGCAAAGTACGACCCCGACCGCGGCCGAGCGAGGGCGACGGAAGCGCCCGACTACGGGGGCAAAGTACGCCCCCACGCACAGCCCGGGCGGGCGGGAGGCTGCCGCCGCGCTGCGGGGGCATATTGCGACCCCCACCCACAGCCCGCCCGGGTGGACCGACGCGGAGCTGCCGCCATGCTGCGGGGTGCCGACCCCGGCGCGAAGCTGCCGGACCGCCGCAGGGGCGCGGAAGCGCCCGCCTCTGCCAGGGAACGGCCCGCCCCGAACCACCGGCACGAAGTCGCCGGGTCGCTGTGGAGGCTCGGGGGTGCTGACCTCCGTCAGGAAACGGCCCACCCCGAACGACCGGCACGAAACGGCCGGGCCGCTGCAGGGGCCCGGGGGTGCCGGCCTCCGCCAGGAAACGGCCCGGTACGAAGCCGCCGGGTCGCTGTGGGGGTCCGGGGGTGGAGCCCGCCCCCGGGGAGGAGCACGCCTCAGCCCCCACCAGCCCCCGGCAGGGTTTCGGGAAGGGGTGGGGTGGGGGATCCACCGCTCGAACCACCAGCCACGACCCACCCGCGCCGCACGGCAACCCGCACGGCCCTCCGACCAGGCCCTCCGGCCAGGCCCACGCCCGACCGGCCCCGCCGACTACGCCCGCCGCATCCTCGCCGCCCGCGCCACCGCGACCACCGCCTTCTCCAGGGCGTACTCCGGGTCGTCGCCCCCGCCCTTCACCCCCGCGTCCGCCTCGGCGATCGCCCGCAGGGCCAGGGACACCCCGTCCGGGGTCCAGCCCCGCATCTGCTGGCGCACGCGGTCGATCTTCCAGGGCGGCATGCCCAGCTCCCGCGCGAGGTCGGCCGGCCGGCCGCCCCGAGCCGAGGACAGCTTGCCGATCGCCCGTACGCCCTGGGCCAGCGCGCTGGTGATGAGCACGGGCGCGACCCCGGTCGAGAGCGACCAGCGCAGGGCCTCCAGGGCCTCGGCGGCCCGCCCCTCGACGGCGCGGTCGGCGACGTTGAAGGATGAGGCCTCGGCGCGGCCCGTGTAGTACCGCCCGACGACGGCCTCGTCGATCGTCCCGTCCACGTCGGACGTGAGCTGGGAGACCGCGGACGCGAGCTCCCGCAGATCGCTGCCGATGGAGTCCACGAGCGCCTGGCAGGCCTCGGGCGTGGCCGACCGCCCCAGCGTCCGGAACTCCTGCCGCACGAACGTCAGCCGCTCCGCCGGCTTCGTCGTCTTCGGGCAGGCGACCTCCCGGGCCCCCGCCTTGCGCGCCGCGTCGAGCAGCCCCTTGCCCTTGGCGCCGCCGGCGTGGAGCAGGACGAGCGAGATGTCCTCGATCGGGTCGTCGAGGTACGCCTTGACGTCCTTGATCGTGTCGGCGGAGAGGTCCTGCGCGTTCCGCACGACCAGCACCTTGCGCTCGGCGAAGAGCGAGGGGCTGGTGAGCTCCGCCAGCGCCCCGGGCTGGAGCTGGTCGGGGGTCAGGTCGCGTACGTCCGTGTCGGCGTCGGCGGCCCGGGCGGCCGCCACCACCTCCTGGACGGCTCGGTCGAGGAGCAGGTCCTCCTGCCCCACGGCGAGCGTCACGGGACCGAGGAGGTCGTCGGGGGAAGTCTTTCTGGTGGCCATCGCGATCCAGCATCCCACGGGCCACTGACACCGACGCCCGGGCAGGGGACGAGAATGGCGGGGTGAGCGAACGACACGTACTGGTACTCCCCGACCGCGACGCCGCCGAGGAGGTCGCCGGAGAGCTCCCCGACCGTTTCGGCCTGGCCGAGGAACCGCAGCTGGTGCGGGATGCCCTGGCGGGCGAGGACGACGCCGAGGACGCGCAGTGGCTGGTGGTCGTCGAGGACCCCGACGCCCGCCTCGACCCGAAGGAACTGGACGCGCTGGCCGCCGAGTACGAAGGCTGGCTGGAAGCCCCCTAGGCCTCAGGATGCGGCTGGGAACCAGCCGAGGACGGAAGGTCCTCGGGAACCGGCCTCAGGACCGCCCGCCCGCTTTGGGAACGATCTGGATGTCGAGATCGATGCTGATGCTGGACCCCACAGCCGCGATCCCCCGCGCGAGCAGCGTCTGCCAGGTGAGGGTGAAGTCCTCCCGGTGCAGCTCGGTGGTGGCCCGGCAGGCGCCCCGGGTCTCGCCCTCCAGGCCGTTCCCGAGGCCCAGGTACTGGGTGTCGAGGGTCACGGTGCGGCTCACCCCGTGGAGGGTGAGCGCCCCGGTGACGGCCCAGCGGCTGCCGCCGCGGTGGACGAAGCGCTCGCTGAAGAACTCCAGCGTCGGGTAGGCGCCGACATCGAGGAAGTCGCCGGAGCGCAGATGGTCGTCGCGCATCTGCACCCCGGTGTCGATGGAGGCCGCGTCGATGACGACGTGCATCGCGGAGTGCTCCATGCGCTCGGCGATCCGCACCGCGCCCGCGAAGCTGTTGAACCGCCCGTGGATCCGGGCGAGGCCGATGTGGCGCGCCGTGAAGCCGATCTGCGAGTGCAGGGGGTCGATCTCCCAGTCGCCGGGCTCCGGGAGCTCGGGCTGGGGCGCGACCTGCAGCAGGACGTCTCCGAGGCCCCGGTGCTCGCCCTCGGCGACGACGGCGCTGCCGTGGTACGGCGTGTAGCCCTCGGAGGTGACGGCGACCCGGTACTCCCCCGCCGGCACGGTCGCGAGGACCGTGCCGTACGGATCGGTCTCGCCTCCCAGGACCTTGCGGCCCACCGCGTCGCTGACGACGAACTCGGCCTGCCGGACGGGTTCGTGCACGGGGTCGAGCACCCGGCAACTGAGCACGCCCGCCGAGGACGGGACGGCGAGCCCGGCGAGCGGACCGCCGCGCCCGGCTCCCGGCGCTCGCTTCCCGAAGAGACGATCGAACATTCTTCACGCACCCCCGTGCGACTCGTTCATTGTGCAACGAAGTCGCATTCGATCACCGTTGGGGCGTTCGAGGCAAACGGGGCGAGTCGCGGCAAGTGTTACCGAGGGTCCGAATTGGGGTTTCCGCTTCGCACGACCGGCAGCACGTCGAGCTCGATGCCGAACAGCTCCCGGTACGCGTCCCTCACCTCGTCCTCACCGTCGAGAATCCGCTCCTCGCGCTCCCCGCCGACGCGCGTGATCAGCTTCGGGGCACTGAGCGTGATCCGGCCCTCCTCGGTGAGCCGGGAGCAGATGAGCGACCGCGGGAAGTGCGATTCGGGCGAGGTCTGGTGGTACCAGGCACCCGCCGTGAAATCGACGAGCTCCCGAGGCCTCAGCTCCAGCCGGTACTGCGGCTTCCCGTCCCGCAGCACGTCCAGATCGCCGTCCGCGGTCTCCACGATCCGGAAGACCCCGCCCGGGTCCTGCTGGTCGTCGCGCGCCTCGAAGACCAGCGGGTGGTGACTGTGGTCGCCGAAACCTACGTCGGCCAGCCACCGCTCCCCGTCCGCCGTCTCCACGAGCAGCGCCATGTGGTCGTACGGGATGCCCGGCTTGCCGTCCGGTCCGATGACCCGCCCCTGGAGCAGCTCGACCCGGTACCCGAGCTCCCGCAGCAGCACGGCGAAGGCCGTGTTGACCTCGTAGCAGAACCCTCCCCTGCGGGCGCCGACCACCTTGTCGAGGAGCGCCTTCTCGTCCAGGACGACGGGCTCACCGAGATGGATGGAGAGGTTCTCGAAGGGCACCGTGCGCAGGTGGCGCAGATGCAGCTCGCGCAGCGCGGCGGCGTCCGCGCGCCCGGGCCTCTCCGCGCCGATGCGGCGCAGGTAGGCGTCGATGGTGGCAGGTTCGTGTGTGGTCATGGCGGCAGTCTGCCTTCCCACTGATCCACATCTCTCCCCACTTTTCTATCCGACGGGCACCGACTCCCCTTCCTTCAAGGGCAGTTCCCGCATCCTCGGCAGCGGCGAGGGCAGCAGCCAGAGCACGGCGAGGGCGGCTCCGACGGTGGCGATCCACAGCGTGGGGCGCAGCCCGATGGCGGTGCCGAGCAGACCACCGGCCAGCGCCCCGAGCGGACGGAACCCGTGGTTGAGCGTGCGGTACGCGCCCATCACCCTCGCCCGCACCGCGTCGGGTATCGCCGCCATCTGGAACGATCCCGCGGCGATGTCCACGATCATCACCCCGACGCAGGAGAGGAACTCCGCGACGAAGAGCACACCCACCAGCAGCGGCAGCGGCCCGTCGGCCAGGGGTACGAGTATCAGCGGCAGCGTGAAGCCGAGGAATCCGGCGACCAGCGAACCGCCGATCCCGATCCGCCGGACGACCGCCCCGCTCCACGCCGCCCCGAGGAGACCGCCCACGGCTCCGGCCGCCAGCACGAGACCGAGCAGGCCCGCGCCGATGCCGAGTTCGGTGGTCGCGTAGAGCACGAAGAGCGTGTGGAACATGAGGTTGAAGAACTGGACCGTCCCGGACGCGGCGAAGAGCGCGCGCATCGACCGCTCCCGGACCACCCAGCGCAGCCCCTCCGTGAAGTGCCCCTTGACCACGGGTGCCGGCGCGGGTTCCACCGGCTTGATCCGGGCCAGGTAACCGGCCGACACGAGGTAGGTGACGGCGTCCGCGACGAGCGCGAAGGGCGCGGTGAGGAACTGCACCAGCAGACCCCCGACACCGGGTCCCGCGAGCCACGCCATCGAACGGCTGCCGTTG
The DNA here is from genome assembly GCF_014648895.1 of Streptomyces tanashiensis. Lineage (GTDB taxonomy): Bacteria > Actinomycetota > Actinomycetes > Streptomycetales > Streptomycetaceae > Streptomyces > Streptomyces tanashiensis. Next base: position 265,585 of record NZ_BMRZ01000003.1, on the reverse strand, counting down.
ACCAGCGCGTTCGCCTGGACGTACCGCTCGGTGGGGACCAGTGCCACGAACAGCGTGACGTTGCAGACCTCGAAGAGCACCGTGAGCGCACCGATCCCGAAGGCCACCGCGTACAGCTGGGCGAGCGTCAGCGCGTCCAGCGCGTAGGCGACGGGAAGGGTCAGCACCAGCGCCGCCCTCCCGATGTCGGCCGCGATCATGGCGCGCCTGCGGCTGGCCTGCCGGTCGGCCCAGGCACCGAGCGGCAGGTTGAGCAGGAGGGCGGGCAGGAGTTCGGCGGTCTTGAGCAGGCCCATCGCCGTGGCGTCGGCGCCGAGCACCAGAACGGCCGCGAGCGGGATCGCGATGAGCGAGATCTGGTCCCCGGCGAGAGAGATGGTCTGCCCGGTCCAGTAGCGGCGGAAGGTCCGCTCGCGCAGCAGAGCCGGTACTCGTTCCAGAAGGGCCATCCGGGTCACTCCTCTTCGCTGTCGGGGATGTCCTGGTCCAGGTAGGCGATCCGCAGGATGCTGACGGGCCGTGCGCCCTCGGGCCTGAGGGACGGGTCGGAGGCCCGCTCCTCGTAGGGGCGGAGCAGCTCGTCGATCCGCTCTCCGAGGCCGGCCAGCTCCTCGGGGGTGAGGTGGAGCAGGGAGTCGCCGAACTGCTCGGCCTCCCGCCACTCCCTCGGCAGCCGGTGCCGGTTCTCCATGGCCTTGGTGACCCGCTCGAAGTAGCGCTCGGCGACGGCGGCGCTCAGCGCGTCGGCCGCCTCGGCGATCGACGCGTCCTCGCTGTACTCCGGCCACTCCGTGTACCGGGCCGTGGCCCGCCAGGGCTTCTCCCGCCCGCGCCCGCCGGGCGCCTCCTCCACCAGGCCGTACTTGGCGAGTATCCGCAGGTGGTAGGAGCAGCTGGCCACGGACTCGCCGGTCAGCTCGGCGGCCCGGGTGGCGGTGAAGGGCCCGCTGCTCCGCAGCAGCCCCACCAGGGACATCCGCAGCGGATGGGCATAGGCCCGCAGGGCCCGCGGGTCGGTGAGTCGGATGCTGCGGGGCTGCTGATCCCCGGACTGCGGTTCGCTGATCTCCGGCATGATGAAAAGGTATCTTTAGAAAGACTCCTTTACAAGGACTTCTTTACAAGGGTTTCTTTACAAGCACCCCTGAAGCCCTCACCCCCCTCCCGGTACGGCCAGGAGCCCGCGCCCCGCCCCCACCACCGCGACGGCCCCGTCCCGATCGGTCCGCAGCACCCTCGCGCCTCCCGCCCGCAGCGTCTCCAGCGTCCGGGGCGAGGGATGCCCGTACGGGTTGTCGCGCCCCGCCGACACCAGCGCGAGCCTCGGCCGCACCACCCGCATCAGGCCCGGGTCCTGGTGCGCGGAACCGTGATGGGCGACCTTGAGCACGTCCACCGGCCCCAGATCCGTATGAACCCTCGCCAGCGCCCGCTGGGCCGGCGGCTCCAGGTCCCCGAGGAGCAGCAGGCTCAGTCCGCCGGCGGTCCGGACGAGCAACGTGACACTGGCGTCGTTGGGCCCGTCGGAGGACGCCTCGGAGACCGCAGCCTCCCCGGCACCGGACCACGGCCAGAGCACCCGCCACTCCAGTGCCCCGATCCGGCGCCGCTCACCCGGCCCCGCCCGGATCAGCGGCACCCCCGCGGCCGCCGCCGTCCGCCGCACGAACGCCGCCTGGGCGGGCGGCTCTTCGAGCCCCGTGGTCTGGATCGCCCCCACCGCCCTCCCCCGCAACACGCCGGGAAGTCCCGCCACATGATCGGCGTGGAAGTGGGTCAGCACCAGCAACGGCACGCGCCTCACCCCGAGTTCGCGCAGACAGCGGTCCACCGGTACGGGGTCGGGGCCCGCGTCCACCACGACGGCGGAGTCCCCGCCCGCCGCCAGCACCGTCGCGTCCCCCTGCCCCACCTGGCACATCGCGAACACCCAGCCCGGCGGCGGCCACCCCGTGACCCACCGGGCCAGCGGCGCCGGCCGCACCACCGCGATCAGCAGCAGCCCGGCGACGATCGCCCCGACCACTCCCCGGTACGGCAGTCTGCGCGCCCCGAGGACCACCAAGGCCGTGAGGAGCGCCAGAGCGAGACCGCCCCACCACCCGCCGGGCCAGGCCAGCTCGGCACCCGGCAGTGCGGCGCCCGTACGGGCCACCCACGCGAGCCACCCGGCCGGCCATCCCGCCACCCACGCGAGGCCCTCCGCTGCCGGCATCCAGACCGCCGCCAGGGCGAGCGTGCCGAACCCGCACACCGTCGCCGGCGCCACCGCGAGCTCGGCCAAGAGGTTCGCCGGGACGGCGACCAGACTCACCCGGGCGGCGAACACCACCACGACCGGCGCGCACACCCCCTGCGCCGCCAGGGCCGCGCCCAGCGCCTCCGCCAACCGGCCGGGCACCCGGCGCCGCCGCAGCCCCTCGCTCCACCGCGGCGCGATCGTCAGCAGCGCCCCGGTCGCCAGGACCGAGAGCAGGAAGCCGTAACTCCGCGCGAGCCAGGGGTCGTAGAGCACCAGGACGAGGACGACGGCCGCCAGCGCGGGGATCAGCGATCTCCGGCGCCCGGTCCCGATCGCGAGCAGGGCGACCAGCCCACAGGCCGCAGCCCGCAGCACGCTCGGATCGGGCCGGCAGACGATCACGAAGGCGAGCGTCAGCCCTCCCCCGGCCAGCGCCGTGACCCGCAGCGACATCCCGATCCGTGGCGCGAGCCCACCCCGCTCCACCTGGTGCGCCCGTCCGGGCCGCCCGATGAGCAGAAGCAGCACGATCGTGAGGTTGCTTCCCGACACCGCCAGCAGATGAGTGAGGTCGGTCGCCTCGAACGCGTCCCGCAGCTCGGGACCGATCCGGGAGGTGTCCCCGACGACCAGTCCCGGCAGCAGAGCCCGCGCGTCCGGATCGAGCCTCTCGGTCGCCGTCCGCAGACCGGCGCGCAGGTCCCCCGCCGTCCGTTGCAGCACGCTCGGCCGGCCGACGATCCGCGGTGGCCCGGCCCCGTCGACCTTCAGCACCGCCGCGAAGGGCTCGCCGGGCCGCAGCGGCGGCGCGAGCCGGGCACCGACCCGCAGCCGGGTGGTGGGCAGGAGCCGCAGCCACTCGGCCTTCCCCTCCCCCGCCGGAACGATCAGCAGAACCGGCGCCCGGGTCCGGTGGACCGAGCCGTCCGACCGCTCGACCCGGGTCACCTCGCCGTCCAGAACGATCGAGACCGGCGCCATCGCGTTGCCCCTGACCTTGGGCCGGGTGAGCCGTGGATCGGAGGTCACCGCCACCTCCAGCCACGCCCGCGCGTACTCCCGCGCCAGTTCGGGCACGGGCCCTCTCCGAAGGTCGGCGGCGTGCAGCCCCGCCGACGTGGCCCCGGCCGCCGCGCAGAGCAGCACCCCGGCCCAGGCGGTCGCCCGTAACCGCCGCCCGGGCGTGGCCCCCTGCACGGCGACTCCAGGGCCGTCACGCGAACCACCGCGCCGCCGGGCCGGGCCCCGCAGCAGCAGGCCCATGGCCCCCAGCAGGCAGACAGCGACACCGGCCACCGTCCACCACCCGGTGGCGCCCACGGCCCAGGCAGCCGCCGCCCAGGCCGCCGCCGCGAGGGGGACGAGCCGAAGATCGACCGGCCCCTCCCGCCACGCCGGCCCACCACCGCCGTACCCCTCGACGCTCCCCTCGGCTCGGCGCTTCCCTCGGCTCTCGTCTCGGCGCTCACCTCGCCCCTCGTCGTGCTTCACGGCCGGACCAGCGGCTCGAGATCGGCGAACCGTCGCTCACCGATGCCGTCGACCTCCCGCAGTTCCCCGACCGCCCGGAAGCCGCCGTGCTCCGTACGGTGGTCGACGATGTGCTGGGCGAGCACCGGCCCCACACCCGGGAGGCCGTCGAGCTGCTCCACCGTCGCCGTGTTGAGGCTGAGCGGCACCCCCGGTGCACCGCCCCCGGCACCACCGCCCGGGCCGGAACCGCCCGCCGGCGTCCCGGGCAGACCGACCAGGACCTGCTCGCCGTCGAAGAGGACCCGGGCCCGGTTGACCCCGGTGAGATCGGCTCCGGGCTCCGCCCCACCGGCCGCCCGGAGAGCATCCGCCACACGCGAGCCGGCCGGCAGGGTCAGCACCCCGGGCCTGCGCACCTTGCCCCCGATGTCGACGACGACCCGCGCTCCGGAAGCCCCGGCCCCCGGCGCCTTCCCTGCTCCCGACCCCGCGGCCTCCCCCGTGGCCGCTCCAGAACCGGAACTCTGCGCGGGCACGGCCGCCATGGGCGCGGCGGCGCGGACGAGTTCGGGAGCGCGCACCGACTCCGGCCGCCCGGTCCAGAAGTACGCGCCGGCGAGGCCCGCGGCCACGAGCAGGACCACCGTCAGTGCGGCCAGCGCCCTCGGCTCGAGCCCGCACCTGGCCTGCACCCACACCGGGGTCCGGTCACGGAGGACCGCGGTCAGCCGCTCCCGTACGCCCGGCGGGGAGCCGCGCTCCGGCGCCTCCGGCTCCTCCCGGACCTCCGGCGCGGCAGGTGCTCCGACGAGCGGCACCGGCGGCGTCGCCGCCGGGAACAAGGCGTCCCCCCGGCGCCGCACGGCACCCCCCGGCACGAGGGGAACCCGGCCGACCCGGGCACGCCCCCGGGCCCGCCCGGCGGGCGAGCCCCGCCCTCCGGGACGAGTGCGCCCGTCCGAGCCGCGAGCCCGTCCGGGCCCGCTCGTCGGAGCACCCGCCCGGCCCGAGGTCCTGGGGGCAGTCGATGCGATACGTGTACGAAGAGTCATGTCCGTGACGGTAGAGATCACGGGCAGCCCGTGCGGAGCTCAACCGCCTTCCGTGGACAGACGCTCCGCTGTGGAAAACGCCCTCACCCTTGTGAGGGACAGCCGAGAGAACCCCAGACCCCGGCCGAGACCCGGACCGAGGGCCGGGCCGGCCTCAGCGCGGCGAGACGACGACCGCGAGTAGACCCGGGCCCGTATGCGCGCCGATGACCGCGCCCACCTCGCTGACCTGGAGTTCTTCGATCCCCGGTACACGCTCTCGGAGCCGGTCCGCGAGCGCGGCGGCTCGCTCCGGTGCGGAGAGGTGGTGCACGGCGATGTCGACGGAGCCGGAGCCGGCCCGCTCCACGGCGATCTCCTCCAGGCGCGCGATGGCCTTGGAGGCCGTCCGCACCTTCTCCCGCAGTTCGATCCGCCCGCCGTCCAGCTCGAGGAGCGGCTTCACCGCGAGGGCTGAGCCGAGCAGTGCCTGCGCGGCCCCGATGCGCCCGCCCCTGCGCAGATAGTCCAGGGTGTCGACGTAGAAGTAGGCGGAGGTTTCCGAGGCTCGCTTCTCGGCCGCCGCGACCGCCTCGTCGAGGGAACCGCCGGCCTCCGCGACCTCCGCCGCCGCGAGGGCGCAGAAGCCCAGCGCCATGCCGACCATGCGGGTGTCCACGACCCGTACGGGCAGGGGGGCGTCCTTGGCCGCGAGCACGGCGGCGTCGTAGGTCCCGGAGACCTCGGCGGAGAGATGGAGCGAGACGACGCCTTGCGCTCCCGCCTCGGCGGCCTGGCGGTAGGCCTCGGCGAAGACCTCGGGGCTCGGCCGCGAGGTCGTGACGGAACGGCGCTTCTGCAAGGCCTCGGCAAGGGCCTTCGCCGAGATCTCGTTGCCCTCCTCAAGGGCGCGGTCGCCGATGACGACGGTCAGCGGGACCGTGGTGATCGCGTGCCGCTCCCTCGTCTGGCGTGGCAGATAGGCCGTGGAATCGGTGACGATCGCGACATGCCGGGACATGAGCGGGAGGTTACCCGCCGACGCCGGAGCGCGGCAGCCCGGCCCCCCACCGGACACCCGCCGGGGTCGCGTCCGCACCCGTCAGGACTCCACCGAACGCCGATTCCATACCCCGCCGGGGCCGCCGAAGGCCGCCTCCGTACCCCGCCGGGGCTTCGCCGACGGCCGTTCGTCAGGTGGTGGTCTCCGGGCGGGCCGACTTCTCCCAGGGGTAGGCGGTCCGCCGGGGATCGGGCGCCGTGATCGCGGGCTGCTCTCCGGCGGCTCGCGGACCGGCCTGGCCCGCGGGCCCGGCGGGCTGTCCCCATCCGTCGGCCGTCGCCGCGTCCTGCGCCCCGGCCCCCGCTCCGGTACCGGCCGCCCGTGCCGTCCCCGGCGTGGCCTCCGGTCCCGTCCAGTGGCGCAGGGCACCCGCCTCGACGTCGATCTGCTCGCTGAGCGTCGACAGGTCGTCCTCGGCGAACTTCAGTGCCCGGTCCCGGGCGGCGCGGCGCAGCGCGTCGGCCGAGCCCGTGATCCGCTCGGTCCGCGCGGCGAGGTCGGGCAGCTGGCCGGCGACCCACGCCCGGTCGGGCTCCCGCTCCAGGCGCTTCAGGTCCGCGTCCAGTTCGAGCCCGTGGGCGCTGAGCCGGTGGAACAGGTCGAGCGACTCCTTCAGCGAGGCGTCCTCGCCGACGCCCGCCTGCAGCGCCTCCTGCGTGGCGCGCATCGAGGTGCGCAGCGAGAGACGCAGCCGGGCCAGCTCGCCGGCGGCCCCGGTCTGGCCGAGGCTCTTGGCCCGCAGCGTGGTGTCCTCCACCGTGCGACGGGCCTGGTCGAGGGTGCGGTCGACCCCTCGCTTGGCTGCCTTCGCGACCTTCACGGTGACGAACACCCCGAGCGCCACGAAGGACAAGAAGAGCAGCGCCATGATCGTGATAATCGTGGCTTCCATGTGCGCCCCTCCGGCGTCCGTCGAATCCCCACGGCTGTGGTTCTTCCACGGTAAACGGAACGGGCAGGCCAGAGGTTCCATCGGAACCCCCAACCTGCCCGTAGGGGAAACCCCTATGCTCCGTCGGCCGGAGAGGCGTCTCGTCAGCCGGCGACGATGTTGACCAGCTTCGGCGCGCGCACGATCACCTTGCGGATCTGTGCGTCGCCCAGCGCCGCGACCACGTGCGGGTCGGCCAGCGCCAGCGTCTCCAGCTCCGCGTCCGTGATCGACGGGGAGACCTCCAGGCGGGCCTTGACCTTGCCCTTGATCTGCACGACGCAGGTCACGGTCTCGTCGACCACGTAGGCCGGGTCGGCGACCGGGAAGTCCTGGTGGACGACCGACGCGGTGTGGCCCAGCTTGCGCCACAGCTCCTCGGAGATGTGCGGGGCCAGCGGGGCGACCAGCAGCACCAGCTGCTCGGCGACCGACCGGGAGATCGCGCCACCGGACTTGGTCAGGTGGTTGTTCAGCTCGGTGATCTTGGCGATGGCGGTGTTGAAGCGCATCGCCGCCATGTCCTGGGAGACACCGTCGATCGCCTTGTGCAGGGCGCGCAGCGTGTCCTCGTCGGGCGCGGTGTCGACGACCGTGACCTCACCGGTCGCCTCGTCGACGATGTTGCGCCACAGCCGCTGCAGCAGCCGGTACTGGCCGACCACCGCGCGCGTGTCCCAGGGGCGGGACACGTCCAGCGGGCCCATCGCCATCTCGTACAGGCGCAGGGTGTCGGCGCCGTACTCGGAGCAGATCTCGTCCGGCGTGACGGCGTTCTTCAGGGACTTGCCCATCTTGCCCAGGACGCGGCTGACCTTCTCGCCCTGGTACCAGAAGCCGCCGTCCCGCTCCTCGACCTCGGCCGCCGGCACGGCGATGCCGCGCGCGTCCCGGTAGACGAAGGCCTGGATCATGCCCTGGTTGTACAGCTTGTGGAACGGCTCGGCCGAGGAGATGTGCCCCAGGTCGAACAGCATCTTGGACCAGAAGCGCGCGTACAGCAGGTGCAGCACGGCGTGCTCGGCGCCGCCGACGTACAGGTCGACGCCGCCGGTCGGCATGCCCTCGCGGGGGCCCATCCAGTACTGCTCGACGGCGGGGTCGACCAGCTTCTCGGAGTTGTGCGGGTCCAGGTAGCGCAGCTCGTACCAGCAGGAGCCGGCCCAGTTGGGCATGGTGTTGGTCTCGCGCCGGTAGCGGCGCGGGCCGGAGCCGTCGCCCAGGTCCAGGGTGACGTTGACCCAGTCCTCGTTGCGGGACAGCGGGGTCTCGGGCTGGGTGTCCGCGTCGTCGGGGTCGAAGGTGCGCGGCGAGTAGTCCTCGACCTCCGGCAGCTCCAGGGGCAGCATCGACTCGGGCAGCGAGTGGGCGACGCCGTCCTCGTCGTAGACGATCGGGAAGGGCTCGCCCCAGTACCGCTGGCGGCTGAACAGCCAGTCGCGCAGACGGAAGTTGACGGTGCCCTCGCCGATGCCGCGGTCGGCCAGCCAGGCGGTGATCTTCGCCTTGGCGTCGACGACGCCCAGGCCGTCCAGGGAGATCTCGTCGCCGGCCGAGTTCACCAGCTTCGCCTCGTACGAGGAGAAGGCGTCGTCCCAGGTGGACGGGTCGGTGCCGCGGTCGTCGCTGGGCTCCACGACGCAGCGCATCGGCAGCTCGAAGGCGCGCGCGAAGGCGAAGTCGCGGCTGTCGTGCGCCGGGACGGCCATGATCGCGCCGGTGCCGTAGCCCATCAGGACGTAGTCGGCGATGAAGACCGGGACCTGCTGACCGCTGACCGGGTTGGTCGCGTACGCGCCGGTGAAGACGCCGGTCTTGTCCTTGGCCTCGGCCTGGCGCTCGACGTCGGACTTGGAGGCGGCCTGCTTGCGGTAGGCGTCGACGGCCTCGGAGGGGGTGGCGTGCCCGCCGGTCCACACCTCGTGGGTGCCCTCGGGCCAGGCGGCCGGGACGATCTTCTCGACCAGGTCGTGCTCGGGCGCCAGGACCATGTAGGTGGCGCCGAACAGGGTGTCCTGGCGGGTGGTGAAGACGGTGATGGCTCCGGTGTCGCCGACCTGGAAGTCGACGCGGGCGCCCTCGGAGCGGCCGATCCAGTTCCGCTGCTGCAGCTTGATGGCCTCGGGCCAGTCCAGCGCGTCCAGGTCGTCCAGCAGGCGGTCCGCGTAGGCGGTGATCCGCATGTTCCACTGGCGCAGCTTGGCCTTGAAGACGGGGAAGTTTCCGCGCTCGGAGCGGCCGTCGGCGGTGACTTCCTCGTTGGCCAGGACGGTGCCCAGGCCGGGGCACCAGTTGACGGGCGCGTCGGAGGCGTACGCCAGGCGGTACTCGCCCAGGACGTCGGAGCGCTCGGCGGCGCTCAGCTCGCTCCACGCGCGCGTGCCGGGGACCTCACGCGTGCCGTTCTCGAACTGCTCGATCAGCTCGGCGATCGGCCGGGCCTTCTCGGCCTCGCCGTCGTACCAGGAGTTGAAGATCTGCAGGAAGATCCACTGGGTCCACTTGTAGTAGTCCGGGTCGATCGTGGCGAAGGACCGGCGCTTGTCGTGCCCCAGGCCCAGCCGGCGCAGCTGGACCTTCATGTTCTCCATGTTGGCCTCGGTGGACACGCGCGGGTGCGTGCCCGTCTGCACGGCGTACTGCTCGGCCGGCAGGCCGAAGGCGTCGAAGCCCAGGGTGTGCAGCACGTTGTGGCCGGTCATGCGCGCGTGGCGGGCGAAGACGTCCGTGGCGATGTAGCCCAGCGGGTGGCCGACGTGCAGGCCCGCACCCGAGGGGTACGGGAACATGTCCATGATGAACTTCTTGGGCAGGGCCGCGACCGCGGGATCGCCCGCCAGGTCACCGGTGGGGTTCGGCGCCTCGTAGGTTCCCTCGGCGTCCCAGAAGTCCTGCCAGCGTGCCTCGATGTCGGCGGCCATGGCTGCCGTGTAGCGATGAGGGGCCGCCGTCTCGGCGGCCGTCGTGATCTCGGTCATGGTCCTTGATGCTCCATCGATCGTCTCTGCCCACTGCCACGAACTGCCCGAAATGAAAAATCCCCTCGCACAGGAGGGGATGCCGCGCCGACTCCGACGGGATGTCTGTCATCCGTCGGGACTGGTCAGCGCGGCTCGGTAAGCAGGAGGCGTACGGCACGCATGGCGCCAGGGTACCGCAGGGCCCGAGCGGGCCGCACCGGCGTTCCACGGAGCGGAGGGGCTGCGAGGGGGGCGCGGAGGACCGGGGAACGAAGAAGGCGGGCCACCCGATCCGGGTGACCCGCCTTCTCATCTGTGGAGCTAAGGAGAATTGAACTCCTGACCTCCTGCATGCCATGCAGGCGCTCTACCAACTGAGCTATAGCCCCGCGCGCGGGAATGTTCAGATTTCCGCAGAAGCGGCGCGAGCCATCCGGTCCGGATGGCTCACTTCCGTTCTGTGGAGCTAAGGAGAATTGAACTCCTGACCTCCTGCATGCCATGCAGGCGCTCTACCAACTGAGCTATAGCCCCTTGAGTCGTCGTCCCGGCTTCTTTACTCGCTCGCGGCGACGGACAGAACAGTAACGGCCCGCCCGGCAGATCGCCAAATCGGTTTCTCGGGCTCGTCCGGAGCCCCGGGTAGGGTCGCCGACTGTGTCCGTCTCCGTGCTCTCCAAAACCCGCGCCCGGCCGTGGCCCCTGGCCACCGCCGCGGCGGTCTGCCTGCTCTCGTTCGCGGCCTTCTGGGTGGCGCAACGCCTCGCCCACGTGAACATGCTCGACGTGATGGTCTACCGGGCCGAGGGCGAGACGGTCAGGGCGGGCGGCGACCTGTACGCGATGCGCGCGACCTCGGCGAACCTCGGCATGACCTACCCGCCCTTCGCGGCCCTGCTGTTCGTCCCGCTGACCCTGGTGGGCGTCCCGCTGATGCGGACCCTCACCACGGCGGGGAACCTGCTCCTGGTCGTCGCCCTGGTGCAGCTGTCGCTCCAGCTGGTCCGCCCCTCACTGTCCCGTACGGACCTGTGGCGCACGACCCTGTGGGTCGCCGCCGTGGTGGTCTGGTGCGAGCCGGTGTGGACGACCCTGCGGTACGGCCAGATCAACCTGCTCATAGCGGTCGCGGTGCTCTGGGACCTCACCCGGCGCGAGGGCAGCCGGTGGGCCGGCCTGGGCATCGGTCTGGCGACCGCGGTGAAACTCACACCGGGGCTCTTCGTGGTCCTGCTGCTCGCGGCGGGTCTGCTGCTGTGGCGCCGGGACCGCGGCATGAACCAGTGGCTGCGCACGGCGCTGACCGCGACCGGGGTGTTCCTCGGGACGACGCTGGCCGTGGCGGTCGCCCTGCCCGCGGACTCGAAGCGGTTCTGGACGGAGACCCTGTTCGAGACAGGCCGGGTCGGTTTCGCGGAGGAGACCGCCAACCAGTCGATCCGCGGGGTCCTGGCCCGGCTGATGCACACGGACGATCCGGGCATGTGGTGGGCGGTGGCCGCGGCCGTCCTCGGCGGCGCGGCGATGATCCTCGCGGTACGGGCGGCGGTGCGCGGCGACAAGGCGGTGGCCGTGGTCGTCTGCGCGTTCACGGCGCTGATGATCAGCCCGATCTCCTGGTCCCACCACTGGGTCTGGTGCGTGCCTCTGCTGATCCTGCTCGCGGACCGCGCCACGCGCGTGTGGCCGGTGACGGGGGCGGTGGCGCTGGCCTTCGCCTCGTTCGCGCTGTGGTGGGTCCCGCACGACCCGGGCCGCCCCGAACTCGACCAGAACGCGGGGCAGATGCTGCTGTCGGCGATCTATCCGCTGACGGCGACGGCCCTGTTCGTCGGGTACGCGCTGACCCTGCGGGCGTCGGACCGCGGCGAAGGACGTCAGGCCGTGGCGAAGGAGTAGAACCGCTTGAGGGTGCAGTGCTCGTCGAGGAGCCGGCCGTAGATCGGCTCCCCCTCCAGCTCACGGTAGGTCTCGATGGGGTCGCCTTTTATGATCAGCGCCCGCGCGCACTCCTCGCACCAGTACTGGAACCCCGGGTTGACGGGGTCCATGTCGCGCACGATGGGCGTGCCGCTGCCGCACCAGTCGCACTTCCGCCTGTGTGCACCCATGAATCAGCTCCAGCTGTGGCCGCAGGCCGTGCACCCATAGGACACCCTGCCGTTGTCGCCGAGCACTTGGGTCACCCTCCCGTCCGGATCCTCGTCCCCCTCCGGCCGTCCGATTCTGCCATGGCCCCGCAAGGGGGTCAGCGTGATCGTCGCGGCAGCCCCGCCACGGCGCCCACGAGGGAGGCGGCGGCCAGGGCCAGGACGGTCACCCACAGCGCGTCGGCGGAGTTCTGAGCTCCGGATCCCGCGTACCGGCCGAGGAAGACGGTGCCGAACGCGGCGACGCCGACGAGCTGGCCGAGCTGTGTGACGGTGGCGAGCAGCCCGCTGGCGTCGGCGGCGTCCTCGGGCCGTACGGTCGCCAGCGCCCCGGTCAGGGCCGGGCTGAAGGCCAGTGAGATGCCCGCACCGACCGCCCCCAGGGCCGGGTAGAGCCCCCACCCGCCGGTGCCGCCGTCCCCGAGCAGCCCCCCGACGGCGAGGAGCGCCGCGCCCCCGAGCAGGAATCCGGCCGGGACCAGTGCGCGGTGCAGCCGGGCCGGCCAGCGCCGCCAGGTGAGGCCGACGGTGCCGAAGACCACGGCGGCGGGGCCGAAGGTGAGTCCGGCGCGCAGGGCGCTGTGACCGAGCCCGCCCTGCAGGTGAAGGGTGAGGGTGAACAGGAAGCCGGCGTTGACGCCCATCGACACCGAGATCCAGAGGACGGCCCGGCCCATCCCCGGGATGCGCAGCACGCGCGGGGCGATCAGCGGCGCGCCGCCCCGCCGGGCGAGCCGTGACTCGTACGCGCCGAAGACGGCGGCGAGCACCAGCGATCCGCCCAGGGAGAGCCAGGACCACAGCGGCCAGTCCTGCTCCTGGCCGAGGACCAGGGGCACGGTCAGCAGGGACACGGCGGCGGCGAGCAGGAGCAGACCGGGCAGGTCGAGGGCACGCGCACGCGTGGGTCCGGCGTGGGCGTCACGGGGCAGCACCCGGGCGCCGAGGACGAGCAGCGCGATCCCGATGGGGACGTTGACCAGGAAGACCGGCCGCCAGCCGGTGCCGAAGAGGTCGGCGCTGACCAGGACACCGCCGACGACCTGGCCGGCGGCCGCGCCGGTGGCCAGGACCGCGGAGTAGGCGCTGAGGGCCCGGACCCGGCGCTCCCCCGCGAAGTTGCGCTGGATGAGGCTCAGCACCTGAGGGATCATCAGGGCGGAGCCCGCTCCCTGCACCAGCCGGAAGGCGATCAACTGGCCGGTTCCCGCGGCGAGTCCGCAGGCGAGGGAGGCCGCGGTGAACAGGACGAGGCCGCCGAGGTACGCCCGGCGGTGACCGAGCAGGTCGCCGAGGCGGGCTCCGGTGATCAGCAACACCGCGTAGGCGATGGTGTATCCGGCGATGACGAGCTGGAGCGCGCCTCCGGACGCGGAGAGTTCGGTCCGGATGGTGGGGGCCGCGACGTTGACGATGAAGACGTCGAGGAGTGCCATGAACTGGGCGGCGAGGACCACTCCGAGCAGCAGGCCGGAGCGGTTGTCGGTGGCACCGTCTTTACTGAGTACGGGACGTGTTGTGGTCGAGGTCATGCGAGGAGCGTGACCCCGATCCGATACGGGTAACGAGAGCCCGCCGATCCTGGTACTGACACCACCTGGCAGCGGCGGCACGGGGACTCGACCATGGGGGCGTGACGATCGTGGCAGCACTACCGACACAGCGAAGGCGCCGACCGGAACTGGCCGCGTTCCTGCGCAGCCGCCGCGCCAGGGTGACCCCGGAGGACGTCGGCATGCCCCCGGGACTCCGCAGACGCACACCGGGGCTGCGCCGCGAGGAGGTCGCGCAGCTCTCCGGTGTCGGCGTCACCTGGTACACCTGGCTGGAGCAGGGCCGTCCGATCAACGCCTCCGCGCAGGTCCTCGACGCGGTGGCCCGTACCCTCCGGCTCGACCGGCCGGAGCGCGAGCACCTCTACCACCTCGCCGAGGTGCCGTACGCCCCTGACCGGTCCGGGGCGTACGTCCCGGAGGTCAGCCCGGAGATCCAGGGGATCCTCGACGCCCTGGACCCGCTCCCGGCGGTCCTCTACAACGCGCGGTACGACGTGCTCGCGACCAACGTCCTGTACGAGCGGCTCCTGATGCAGGACGGAACGGGCCTGGACACCGGGCCGTTCGGCATACGCAACGTGCTCTGGGCGCTCTTCAGCGTCCCGGGGCCCAAGTGCCCGGTGGTCGACCGGAAGCGGGAGCTGCCGCTGATGGTGGCCCAGCTGCGGGGCGCGTACGGCCGCCACGTGGGCGAGCCCGAGTGGGAGGAGTTCGTACGGCGTCTCGCCGAGGCCAGCCCGGAGTTCGCCCGGCTCTGGCGCAGCGGCGACGTGGTCCCCCCGGGGACGCGGGTGAAGGTCTTCCGGCACGAGCTGGCGGGCGAGGTCAGGCTGACCTCGGTCTCCCTCTCGGTCAACGGGATGCCGGAGTGCCGGATCGTGACGTACACGCCGACCGACGAGGAGAGCCGGGAGGGGATCGAGATCCTGCGCCGGGCGGAGGCGAAGGGGGACGGAACGACGAATCCCGCCCTCTGATGAGGACGGGATCCGGTGACTGTGGAGCTAAGGAGAATTGAACTCCTGACCTCCTGCATGCCATGCAGGCGCTCTACCAACTGAGCTATAGCCCCTCGTGTTCTTCGCGCTCCGCGCTGCGAACAAGAAGAACTTTAGCCTGTGACCTGCCGGAAAGTGAAATCCTGGTCCGGCAGGCCGGTCGTGGGGCTCAGTCGTCGTCGCCGAGGACCGGCTCGGGCAGCGTGCCCGCGTTGTGCTCCATCAGGCGCCAGCCACGGGCGCCCTCGCCGAGCACCGACCAGCAGCAGTTGGAGAGCCCGCCCAGGCTCTCCCAGTGCTGGGCCTCCAGCCCGAGGAGCCGGCCGATGGTGGTGCGGATGGTGCCGCCGTGGCTGACCACGACGAGCGTGCCCTCCTCGGGAAGCTTCTCGGCGTGCTCCAGGACCACCGGGGCGGCTCGGTCGGCCACCTCGGTCTCCAGCTCGCCGCCGCCCCGGCGCACGGGCTCGCCGCGCTTCCACGCGGCGTACTGCTCGCCGTACCGCGCGACGATCTCGTCGTGGGTCAGGCCCTGCCACTCCCCCGCGTACGTCTCGCGCAGGGCGGAGTCGTGGGAGACGGCGTGGCCGGTGAGCACGGCGAGCTCGGCGGCGGTGGCCGCCGCCCGCTTGAGGTCGGAGGCCACGATGGCGTCCGGCTTGAGCGCGGCGAGCAGCCGTGCGGCCCGGCGCGCCTGGGCGACGCCGGTCTCCGTCAGCTCGATGTCGGTCGAGCCCTGGAAGCGTCGCTCCAGGTTCCAGGAGGTCTGGCCGTGCCGCCAGAGGACGATGCGGCGGCCCGTGCCGCCCTTGCCGGTGCTCAGCTCAGCTCACCGTCCGGTCCCTCGGGAAGGCCGGAGCCGGCCTCGATGTCGGCGCCGGTCAGCGCGGCGTGCTCGGCGGCCTTGCCGCGGGTCTTCAGGGCGTCCTCGGGCAGGTCGAGCTCGGGGCAGTCCTTCCACAGCCGCTCCAGGGCGTAGAAGACCCGCTCCTCGCTGTGCTGGACGTGGACGACGATGTCGACGTAGTCCAGCAGGATCCAGCGCGCGTCGCGGTCGCCCTCACGGCGGACCGGCTTGGCGCCGAGCTCCTTCTGCAGCCGCTCCTCGATCTCGTCGACGATCGACTTGACCTGGCGGTCGTTGGGCGCGGAGGCGAGCAGGAAGGCGTCGGTGATCGACAGCACGTCGCTGACGTCGTACGCGATGATGTCGTGCGCGAGCCGGTCGGCGGCCGCCTGGGCGGCGGTCTTGACGAGCTCGATGGAACGGTCCGTAGCGGTCACAAGCAGGCTTTCGTCGGCGGTCCAGTACCCCTCCAGGGTCTCACGGACCGCCGACGGCCCTGTCGGCGTTTTCCGGGGCGCCCCTTACCGGGCCCCCGGAACCTTGTAGTCCCGGCCCAGGATCACGGTGACCGCGATCGTTCCCGAGGGCTTGCCCTTCTCGACCGAGCCTGCGGGCAGCCCCAGCGTCTTGGCCACCTCGGCCGCCGTCGCCTTCTGGGCGTCGTCGCCGTAGAGGACCTGCGACTCCTCCCGGGTCGGCGCTTCGGCGCCGCCCACGAAGGCGTAGCCGCCGTTGATCAGGGCGACCCGGGCGGCCTCGGCCGCCTTCTTGCCGGAACCGTCCCGGACCGAGACGTGGGGCACCTCGCCCGCCTCGGGGGCGGTGACCTTGCCGCCCAGGATGTCCTTCACCACGCTGTCGCTCGCGCCGTCGGTCAGCGCGCCGTCCTGCCCCACCGGGAGCAGGGCCGTCTTGTAGTCGCCGATCTTGGCGTGCTCGGCGAGCTTGGCCAGGGAGGCGGCGAGGTCCTTCTCCGGGAGCGAGGGGTCGAGGATCTGCTGGAGCGTCTCGATGGTGACCGTGGCCGCCTCGGGGTCGCTGGAGAACTTGCGCAGCACCCCGTACATGACCTGTCCGAAGCGCTGGAGCTGCTTGGCCTCGGCCTCGCCGGGCGCCCGGTAGGTGGCGTAGGCGACGGCGGCGCGGCCGTTCAGCGTCTGCTTCTCGCCCTGCTCGACCAGCGGCTCGGCGCCCTTCTTGGTGTCGGGGACGTCCGTGTCGGTGTCGACCTCGATGCTGCTGACGGACTCGACGAGGTTCTCCAGGTACGGGGTGTCCAGCCGCCAGGTGCCGGTGATCTTCGTCCCGAGGAGGTTGCCGATCGCCTCCCGGGTGCCGCTGGAGCCGTCGTCCTCGACGGACTTGCCGAGGGTGGTCCCGGCGCCTTCGGAGTCGGCGACGACGACGGAGTTGGGGAGGAGGACCGTGGTGCCCTGGCGGGTGGTCGTGTTGTCCACGAGCAGGGCGGTGGAGGTGTTGCCGTTCTTGAGGTCGTGGAGGTGGACGACGATCGTGTCGCGCTGCTGCGGGCCGGTCGCCGTGTTCCCGCTCTTCCCCTCCGGGTCGGACGAACCGGGGAGCAGGCCGGCGGACCAGAGGTAGCCGACGCCGCCGGCGACGGCGAGCACGAGGACGACGACCAGCGCGACGATGCGGTTGCGGCCGCGCCGCCTGGCCTCCTCGCGCCGCTCCGAACGGCTCTCGGTGAACTTGAGCCAGTCGATGACGTCCTCGGAGTCCTCGTCGGGCTCCTCGATGAACGAGAACTGTTCGGTGCGGTACGCGCGGTCGTCCTCGTCCTGCCGCGGCGCGGCGGACCGCTCGGACGCGGGGCGCTGGCCGGGGACTCCGGCCGGCGCCGCGACCGGGGCGGGCGCCGCGGGGGCCGTCGGCGCGGCCTGGACGGGCGCCTGGACGGGTGCGGGGGCGGGCTCGGCCTGGGCGGCCCACTGCTGCTGTCCGGTGTCGTAGGACGGGTAGGCGTAGCCCTGCTGCGCGTACGGCTCGTACGGCGCGGGCTGGACCGGTTCCTGGACGGGCTGCTGCTGGGCGTACGGGTCGTAGCCGTACGCCTGCTGCGGCTGCTGCTGCCCGCCGTACGGGTCGTAGTGCTGCGCCGGCGCCTGCTGCTGCGCCTGCGGCTGCTGGTACACCGGCTGCCCGTACTCGTCGTAGCCGATGATCTGCGGCTGCGGATAGTACGGGTCGTACGGGTGCTGCTGATCGTTCACCGGTGCCCCTCCCCGAAGCTCACTCGCCGCGGTACAACTGGCGCTTGTCGATGTAGCGCACCACGCCGTCCGGGACCAGGTACCAGACGGGATCGCCCTGCGCGACCCTCGCCCTGCAGTCGGTGGAGGAGATGGCGAGCGCGGGGATCTCGACGAGCGAGACCCCGCCCTTGGGCAGTCCGTCGTCGGTCAGGTCGTGGCCCGGCCGGGTGACGCCGATGAAGTGGGCGAGCGAGAACAGCTCCTCGGCGTCGCGCCAGGTGAGGATCTGCGACAGCGCGTCGGCCCCGGTGATGAAGAACAGGTCCGAGTCGCTGTTGAGGCGCGCCAGGTCCCGCAGGGTGTCGATGGTGTACGTCGCGCCGCCGCGGTCGATGTCGATGCGGCTCACGGAGAACTGCGGGTTGGACGCAGTGGCGATGACCGTCATCAGATAACGGTCCTCGGCCGCGGAGACGACACTGTGGCTCTTCTGCCACGGCTCCCCGGTCGGCACGAACACCACCTCGTCGAGGTGGAACAGGGCGGCGACCTCGCTGGCCGCCACCAGGTGTCCGTGGTGGATCGGGTCGAAGGTTCCACCCATCACGCCGAGTCGGCGCTTCCCGCGCCCGCCAGTAGGCATTTCCTGCTCTCCCATGCGTGCAGAGCCTACTGGCACGGCGACGGGCGCCGGATCAGCGGTCTCCGGTTCAGCGGTCGCGGTTGAAGCGGGTGGTGATCCACAGCAGCAGAAGCAGGACGCCGAAGGCGCCGAAGCCGGTGAGGTAGGGGCTGAGGCTGTCGTGGTTGCCGCCGTGCTCGGCCCCCTCGGCGAGGGTGACCAGGTTGGCGGCGGTGCTGTGGAGACTCATCTTCGGCAGACCTATCGATCGGGGATGGGAGCGGAGACTTCGCGCACATCGTATGCGGGCGGTCGCGGCGCGCTCACGCCGACTCAGGCGTTGGCGTCGCGGTCCGCGTCGCCGTCGCCGCCGGTGTCGTCGCTGCGATACCCGCGCAGCAGCAGCCAGGCGAGCAGGGCCCCGCCCACGATCGAGGCGAGCAGCACGATCCGGAGCGTGTCGCCCAGGCCCTGCTGTGCGGCGGCCGCGAGCAGTCCGGCTGCGGCGTCGGCGGTGTCCGGCATGTCGGTCGTGCCCTTCGGTAGTCCTCGGTGCCCCAGTTATCCACAGGCCCCGGCACACGGTAGCGCCAGCCCCTACGCTGGGTTCAGTCAGGGGGACGAGCACCGACTCGTACGAACAGGGGGCATCCATGACCGAGAACGACCAGGGGAACGTGCCGAGCAGGCAGCGGAAGCGGTTCCCCGGCATCTCCTCGCGGGCCTACGAGCATCCGGCCGACCGTTCGGCCCTCGTGGCCCTGCGGAAGCTCAGCGGCTTCGACACGGCCTTCAAGGCGCTCAGCGCGCTGCTGCCGGAGCGCAGCCTGCGACTCCTCTACCTCTCGGACTCCGTCCGGGTGAGCGACGCGCAGTTCAGCCACCTCAACCACATGCTGCGGGACGCCTGTTACATCCTGGACCTGGACAAGGTCCCGCCGATGTACGTCACCCAGGACCCGAAGCCCAACGCCATGTGCATCGGCCTGGACGAGCCGATCATCGTGGTCACCACCGGTCTGGTGGAGCTCCTCGACGAGGAGGAGATGAGGGCGGTCGTCGGCCACGAGGTCGGGCACGCGCTCTCCGGGCACGCCGTCTACCGAACGGTCCTGCTGTTCCTCACCAATCTGGCGCTCAAGATCGCCTGGATCCCGCTGGGGACGGTCGCGATCACGGCCATCGTGACCGCGCTGCGCGAGTGGTTCCGCAAGTCGGAGCTCTCCGCCGACCGGGCCGGTCTCCTCGTCGGCCAGGACGTGCGGGCCTCGATGCGCGGCCTGATGAAGATCGCCGGCGGCAACCACCTCCACGAGATGAACGTGGACGCGTTCCTCGCCCAGGCCGACGAGTACGAGAAGGCCGGGGACCTGCGGGACTCCGTCCTGAAGATCCTCAACGTGCTGCCGCGCTCGCACCCCTTCACCACCGTCCGGGCGGCGGAGCTGAAGAAGTGGTCGGAGCACCGCGACTTCCAGCGGATCATGGACGGGCACTACCCGAAGCGCTCGGAGGACAAGGACACGTCCGTCACGGACTCCTTCCGGGAGTCGGCCGGGCACTACGCCGAGACGGTGCGGACCAGCAAGGATCCGCTGATCAAGCTGGTCGGGGACATAGCCGGCGGCGCCGGTGACCTGGCGGGCGATCTGGGCGGGCGGCTGCGCAACCGGTTCGGTGGCGGCCAGGGCGGCCAGAAGACGGACGGCGGCACGGCCGGGGACGGCAAGGGCGACGGCGGCGGGGCCGGGAAGCGCACCGACGACGGGACCGGGGACGGTCAGAGCGAGGGCTGAGCGCTCGGCGCCAGCGCTCCGCACAGCGCGGGGGCGGCGGGCCGGGCGGTGGCGTACGGGTCGGTGACCACCGGGCCGCCGCCCGCGTCGGAGGCCCGCGCTCCCGCCAGGAGCGGCTTCAGGGAGCCCGTGGTGTCGGGGCCGCACGCCTGCGGCCCGGCCTCGACGGTGCTGGTCAGGAGCTCCGCGCGGTGCATGCGCAGGTCCTCCCGGTCGAAGCGGAAGTGCACCACGCGGTGGACCGTGAAGAGCGAAGCCGCGGCGACCGGACCGCTGCCCTGGGCGGCCGGGCGGAGCGCGTAGGTGTACGTGTGGTCCGCGGTGACGTCCAGCGTGTCGGGGCTCGTCTCCTCGAAGCGGAGGGTGCCCTGCACGCGGGCGGCGGGCTCCGCGAGGGCCACCTGCCGGGGGTCGAAGCGGACCAGCCAGCCCGCGAGGGCGTGCCGGCCGTCGTCGGAGGGGGACTCGACGCTCCGGTCGAACTGTTCCAGCTGGTCCGGGTCGAGCAGCAGGCGCGCGGGCCGGACGGTCGCCCCGGACAGGACGTCGGGCTCCAGGGAGGAGGCCACCAGGTAGTCCTTGGCGATGCTGAGGCCGGTGACGACCTGGCTCTCGGCGAAGTGGGAGGTGCGCCCGGCGATGGGCAGATTGATGCCGGCGGCCCCCGTGCGGTACTCGGCGACCGGGCTGTGGGCGAAGAGCTGGGTGGGTGTGCCGCCCGGGACGGGGCCCTGGGGGGCGAGCGGGACGACGGTGGTCCGCAGGGGCTCGGCCCGCTCGTCGACGGGGGGCTGGTACGGGTTGCGTACGCCCAGGTAGATGGCGGTTCCGAAGGCGAGGAGGATCAGCAGCACGAGCAGGACCGCCTGGCGGGATCCGCTCCGGCCCTCCCAGGACGAGCGGCTGCGGACGGCCTGGGCGTACTCGCCCATCCGCTCCTGGGCCGAGAACTCCTGGAGGTGGGCAGCCCGGATGAACGCCTCGTCGAAGACGACGGATCGGTATTCGTCCTCACCGCCGGGGAACCCCTCGGGTGTCCCCTCAGGCGGGTCGCCACGCCCTGCCATACCTTCAGGGTAGGTCCGCGGAGGCTTTGGTAAACGCCCAGGTACACGACAACTTCGGAAGAATTCCGCCGTCAGGGTGTACCGGCGGGCGCGGAGCGCCTATCGGGGTGACGCCGACCCGGCCGCGGGGACGGCGACGGGGACATGGGCGGCCGGTGGGGCGGGGTTCGGGTTCGGTGTGTCGACGCCCGTGGTGGCCGGCGGCGGGACCTGGTCCTCGTGGTTGGCGGCGGCGCCCCGGTAGACGGCGCTGAAGGCCAGGGCGACCATGCCGACGCCCATGACGAGGGCGAGGACCCAGGCGACGGGCCTGAGCCAGCGGGCCCGGCCCCGGTAGGGGCGCAGGGCCCCGCCGTGGCGGCCGTAGGGGCTGGCGTCGTCGCCGATGTCGTCGGGCTCGTAGGTGAGGCCCAGGGGGTCGAGGCCGTCCTCGTAGGGGTCGTCCTCGACGGATCCGCCGCCGGCGCGGGCGCGGGCGGCCTCGGCCTCGGCACGGGCCTGGGCGGCGGCGAGGAGCCGCTCGACCGCGGTGGGCTCGTGGATGGTGGCGGCCCTGACGAAGTCCTCGTCGAAGACCACGTCGGCGTGGACCTCGTCGGCGCCTCCGCGGTCGACAGATTCCTCGGGGTCCCCGCCGTCCTGGAACGGCCTGCCCCCCACGTCGTCCGGCACGGATTCAGAGTAGACCCGGAAGGTGCTTTTGGGCAGGGAGAGTGCGAACCCTCCCCGCCCGTACCGAAAAGGAGGTGTTACCTCACGTGACCGTCACCGGTGACGATGTACTTGGTCGAGGTCAGCTCGGGAAGGCCCATGGGGCCCCGGGCGTGCAGCTTCTGGGTGGAGATGCCGATCTCGGCGCCGAAGCCGAACTGGCCGCCGTCCGTGAACCGGGTGGAGGCGTTCACGGCGACCGTGGTGGAGTCGACCAGCTGGGTGAAGCGGCGGGCCGCGGCCTGCGAGGTGGTGACGATCGCCTCGGTGTGACCGGAGGACCACATCCGGATGTGCTCGACGGCCTTGTCGAGGGAGTCGACGACCGCGGCGGCGATGTCGTACGAGAGGTACTCGGTCTCCCAGTCCTCGGGCGTGGCCGGGACGACGGTGGCCTTGGAGCCCTCGGCGAGGGCGAGGACCCGCTCGTCGGCGTGGACGGTGACGCCGGCCTCGGCGAGGGCGGCGAGGGCCTTGGGCAGGAAGGCCTCGGCGACGTCCTGGTGGACGAGGAGGGTCTCGGCGGAGTTGCAGACGCTGACCCGGGAGGCCTTGGAGTTGATCAGGATCTCGACGGCCATGTCGAGGTCGGTCTGGGCGTCGACGTAGACGTGGCAGTTCCCGGTGCCGGTCTCGATGACCGGGACGGTGGACTCCTCGACGACCGTCTTGATCAGCGAGGCGCCGCCGCGCGGGATGAGGACGTCGACGAGGCCGCGGGCGCGCATCAGCTCGCGGACCGAGTCGCGGGACTCGCCGGGGACGAGCTGGATCGCGTCGGCGGGCAGTCCGGCGCCGCCGACGGCATCGCGCAGGACGGTCACCAGGGCGGTGTTGGAGGCGTACGCGGAGGAGGAGCCGCGGAGCAGGACGGCGTTGCCGGACTTGAGGCAGAGGGCGGCGGCGTCGACGGTGACGTTGGGGCGGGCCTCGTAGATGATGCCGACGACCCCGAGGGGGACGCGGACCTGGCGCAGGTCGATGCCGTTGGGGAGGGTCGAGCCGCGGACGACCTCGCCGACGGGGTCGGGCAGCGCGGCGACGTCACGGACGTCGGCGGCGATGGCCCGGACGCGCTCCGGGGTGAGGGTCAGACGGTCGATGATGGCCTCGCTGGTCCCGGCTTCGCGGGCCTTGGCGATGTCCACGGCGTTGGCTTCGACGATCTCGGCGGTGCGGACTTCGAGGGCGTCCGCGATCGCGAGGAGCGCGTCGTCCTTGGCCGCGCGCGGGAGTGGCGCGATTTCGGCGGCGGCGCCACGGGCCCGGTAGGCGGCCCGGGTGACCGGGGAGAGGTTGTCGAGGGGCGTGAGCGAGGTCATGCCCGCAGGGTACTGGCACCCCTGCGGACATCCCTCACGTATCCCGCAATCCGAGACTCGCCCCGACGCCGCGGCCCGTCCGTCGGCACCCGACGCCGGGACCCGTCCAGGGGTACCCGGTTCCGGGGCCCGTCCGTCAGTACGGGTGGACGCCGACGGGGGCGGCGGGTGGCGGGCCGTAGCCCTCCGCGATCCGCTGGTGGTAGGTCTCCCGGTCGATGACCTCGAGTCCCACGATCTCCCAGGGCGGCAGCTTGGCGGTCTGCCGGTGCTCGCCCCACAGGCGGAGGGCGACGGCCGCCGCGTCGTGCAGGTCGCGGGCCTCCTCCCAGTACCGGATCTCGGCGTGGTCGTTGGCATAGCGGCTGGTCAGCAGGAAGGGGCGGTCGTGGGCCAGCTGTTCGAGCCCGCGTCGCACCTCCTTCAGCGGTGACTCCGCGCCCGACACACTGAGAGTGATGTGCCAGAGCTTGGACACCGGCCGTTCCTCACGTGTCTCGGTGGTGGTCTCGGTCTTCCTGTCCGTGGACCTGTCCCGTGCCTCGTCGAAGTCGGCTCCGGCCTCGACACTGGTCAGGGCGCGTTCGGCAGTCCCGCGGGGCGGTGCCCCTGGGCGCGCTCGTCTCACCGGCGGCCTCCTGTGTGATGCGTGTGGTGCTGTACCCCGCCTTGTCTTACCCCCGAGACAAAGTTGACCAGTCCGAGGCGGCACATGGGGCGGTTTTGGTAAACGTCCCTTCCGGATGGCCAGACTTTCAGCCGTTTCGGCGTCGGCCGTCTCAGCGGATGACGACCAGGTCGTCGCGGTGGACGACCTCGCGCTCGTACTCGGGTCCGAGGTCCTTGACGAGCTCGTGGGTGGAGCGGCCGAGCATCCGGGGCAGCTCCTTGGCGTCGAAGTTGACGAGGCCGCGGGCGACGGCGCGGCCGGAGGCGTCGCGGAGCTCGACGGGGTCGCCGGCGACGAAATCGCCCTCGACGGCCGCGACACCGGCCGCGAGCAGGGACTTCTTGCCCTCGACGACGGCCTGTACGGCTCCGTCGTCGAGGCTGAGGGAGCCCTGCGGGGTGGAGGCGTGGGCGAGCCAGAGCAGCCGGTCGGCGGAGCGGCGGCCGGTGCTGTGGAAGTACGTGCCGGTGTCCCGGCCGGAGAGGGCGTCGGCGGCCCGGCTCGCGGAGGTGAGGACCACGGGGATGCCGGCGGCGGCGGCGATCCGGGCCGCCTCGACCTTGGTGACCATGCCGCCGGTGCCGACTCCCGCCTTGCCGGCGGCGCCGATCTCCACGTGGGCGATGTCCGAGGGGCCGGTGACCTGCGCGATCCTCGACGTGCCGGGCTTGGAGGGGTCTCCGTCGTACAGCCCGTCGACGTCGGAGAGCAGCACGAGCAGGTCGGCGCGGACGAGGTGGGCGACGAGGGCGGCGAGCCGGTCGTTGTCGCCGAAGCGGATCTCGTCCGTGGCGACGGTGTCGTTCTCGTTGACGACGGGCAGCGCGCCCATGGCGAGCAGCTGGTCCAGGGTCCGGTACGCGTTGCGGTAGTGGGCGCGCCGGCTGGTGTCGTCGGTGGTGAGGAGGACCTGGCCGACGCGGACGCCGTAGCGGGCGAAGGAGGCGGTGTAGCGGGCCACGAGGAGGCCCTGGCCGACGCTGGCGGCGGCCTGCTGGCGGGCGAGGTCCTTGGGGCGGCGGGTGAGGCCGAGCGGGGCGAGTCCCGCGGCGATGGCACCGGAGGAGACGAGGACGATCTCCTTCTCGCCGCCGCTGCGGACCTTGGCGAGGACGTCGACGAGGGCGTCGACGCGATCGGCGTCGAGGCCTCCGGAGGCGGTGGTGAGCGAGGAGGATCCGACCTTGACGACGATCCTGCGGGCCTCCGTCACGTACTGCCTTGCCACGTCCGTCTGTCCCGTCACCTGCGTCGCCACCTGCGTCGTCCTCACTCGGCTGTCCCACGCGCCGCGCGCTCCCCGCCGCGGCTGCCAGGCAATCTACGCGAGCCGGGAGGGCTGCCGCTCGTCCGTTTCGCTCCCTGGACCGGAGGCGGCGGAGGGCCGGCCGGTGCCGCGGGGCACCAGGATCCGCTGGGAGATCAGGTAGGTGAAGGGAATGGCGACGACGGCCGCGACGAGTGGCGCGATTCTGTCGTCCATTCCGGCCCAGGTGACGAGCGCGTAGAGACCGACGCTCTGCACCAGGTAGTTGGTGACGTTGGTGAGCGGGAAGAGGGCGAACTTCTTCCACGTCGGCCGGGTGCGGTAGGTGAAGTAGGTGTTGAGGAAGAAGGAGCCGATCATGCTGAGGAGGAAGGCGAGGGAGTACGCGGCGAAGTACGGCATCCACGGGTGCAGCAGCAGATAACAGCCGAAGAAGGTACCGGTGTTGACGCCGCCGACCAGGGCGAAGCGGAAGATCTCCGCGAGTCGCGCGCGCCGCGCGCCCCGCGCACGGCCTGCGTCGTCCGCGGTGCCCGCCGGCTCCATCAGTGCTCCCGCTCGGCGGTCGCGACACGGATGCGTTCGGCGATGGCCCGCTCGGCGGCCGCGCGGCCGAAGGAGCGGTGGGTCTCCTTCACGAGGAAGTGCGGCCGGCGCTTGGTCTCGTAGTAGATGCGGCCGATGTACTCGCCGATCAGTCCCAGCATCACCATCTGCACTCCCCCGAGCCCCACGATGATCGCGACCAGCGTGACGTAGCCGGGAGCGGTGACGCCCTGGGTGATCGCGGCGACGGTCACCCAGACCGCGTAGAGGGCGGCGAGGCCGGTGAGCATCATGCCGAGCCAGAGGGCGATGCGCAGCGGGCGGTTGTTGAAGGAGATCAGCCCGTCCATGCCGTAGTTGAGCAGGGAGCTGAACTTCCACTTCGTCTCACCGCCCTCGCGCGCGGCGTTCTGGTAGTCGAAGGTGACGGTGTCGAAGCCGATCCAGGAGAACAGGCCCTTGGAGAAGCGGTTGTACTCGGGCAGCGACAGCAGGGCGTCGACGGCGGGCCGGGAGAGCAGGCGGAAGTCGCCGACGCCGTCGGTGAGTTCGACGTCGACCCAGCGGTTGACGGCCCGGTAGTACACCCGGCTGAGCGCCGTACGGACCTTCTTGTCGCCCTCGCGGGTGCGCCGCGCCATCACCTGGTCGTGGCCCTGGTGGTAGAGGTCGAGCATGCGCGCGAGCAGCTCGGGCGGGTGCTGGAGGTCGGCGTCCATGATGACGACGGCGTCGCCGGTGGATTTGCGCAGGCCGGCGAGCATGGCGGCCTCCTTGCCGAAGTTGCGGCTGAAGGAGGCGTACTGGGTGTGCTGCGGGTGCCGGGCGGCGATCTCGCGCAGCTTGCCGAGCGTTCCGTCGGAGCTTCCGTCGTCGACGTAGCAGATCTCGTATCCGACCGGGAGTGCGTCGAGCACCTGTCGCATCCGCGTGTCGAACCGCTCGATGACGTCTTCCTCGTTGAAACAGGGGACGACGACGGAAAGCCTGGTCATGGAACGGTCACTCCAGAGGGATGGGCGAGAAGACGTCCTGAAGGACTGGAAGGACCGCCACCGGACTCTCCTTCGAGCAGCGCGGCCACGGTACGGCGGGGCGGTGACCGTCCGGCATCGCCCGAGTGACCGCCCCCGGTCGGCATGTCGTCCATGAAGCAAAGCATGTGGACAAGATATTGGTATACGTGGCTTTTTCACTCGTTTGTCACCCATTGGGGCGACAGGCCACGGGCCCCTGGCCAGCTGGAGCGATGACCGTTGAGCAGGACGACCATCTCGGAGCACGGTGATGCGCGCATGCGAAAGGGAGGGCAGGACGGGCGGGGCGAGGAGGCCGGCGGCGACGCCGGAGGCACCGGCGAGGAGACAGGCGAAGAGACCGCCGAAGAGACCGCCGAGGGGACGGCCGAGGGGACGGCCGAAGGATCAGGAGAGGCGACAGGGGAAGGAACGGGAGAAGGGACCGGAGAAGGGGCGGAAGAGGAGAAGGCGGAGGGGACGGGAGACCCGGCCTGGCGTCAGGACGGACTCCGGCGGGTGCTGTCCTGGATCGCGCTCCTCGTCGCCGCGGGCGCCGGGGCCCTGCTCTCGGTCGGCGCCTTCCTCGGGGTCTACGTGCGTCCCACCTCGGACGACTGGTGCGCCCTCTGGAAGGCCCGCGACATGGGCGTCCTGGGGATCACCTCGGACTTCTACCGCACCCAGAACGGGCGCGTCACCAACGCCTTCGTCACCGGCCTCCTCTACTCCGACGGCATGCGGGGGCCGAAGCTGCTGCCGGCGTTCCTGATCCTCACGCTGGGCGCGGGGCTGTTCCTCCTCGCCCGCACCGCCCTGCGCTCCCTGCGCCGGGCCGCGCGCGCGGGCGACGGTCCCACCGATCCGCCCGCCGATCCGCCCACGGTGCTGCTCGTGGCCGCGGCGGCGCTCATCGCCGCGCTGCTGTTCTTCGCCGGCACCCGCTCGTACCAGGTGCTGCTCTGGGCGCCGGCGACGATCTCCCACACCCTGCCGAGCGTGATCGGCGTCTGGACCGTGCTGGGCGCGGTCCGCGCCGCCCGCAGCGGCCTGCGGTGGGCCAGGGCGGCGGCGGTGGTGTCGGCGCTCCTGGCCGGCGTGGCGCTCGGCATGCTGAGCGAACCGTTCACTCTGGTGGCCGGTCTGTTCTCGGCCACCGCGGGAGTCCTCTGCCTCCCCCGGTTCGGCTGGACCCGGGACCGGTACGTGTCCACCTGGTGCGCGGCGGCCTGCCTCGGGCTCCTCACCGGCCTCACCCTTCTCTACACCTCACCCGGAGCACGCTGGCGGCGGGCCCAGCACCCGCCGGAGCCCCTGTCGGCCGCGAGCATCGGGGAGACCTTCCACGACTGGTGGCGCCTCTGGCAGACGGTCGGCGGCCAGTGGGCGTACCTGGGGACCCTGGCCGTCGGCGTGCTGCTCGGCCTCGCGCTCGCCGTCACCGACCCCCGGCAGGAGGGCGGCGCCCGACGGGGTGCCCCGGGTCTCCCCCCGCGCGCGCTCTTCCGCGTGGCGGTGATCCTGCCCCTGCCGCTGATCGGCCTCGCCGCGCTGGCCGTCGTCTTCGGGCTGCGCAGCGGGTACGGGGACACCGGCTGGACCTACGGCCGCACCTGGACGAGCTTCCTGCTCCCGCTGCTGATCGCCCTCTGGGCGTACGGGGCGTGGGGAGGTCTTCTCCTGGGGCGGCGCCTGTCGGCAGCGACGCGCCCCGCCGCTCGTGGCGCCGTGCTCGTGGCGGCCGGCGCGGTCGCCGTCGGCAGCGTGGCGGCCCTGGTGCAGCCGGTGCAGGCGCTGACCACGAGCACGGTGGTGCGTTCCGTCGCCTGGGACCGGCAGAACGCCCGGATCCGGCAGGAGGTGGCGGCCGGCGCCCGCGAGGTCGCGTACGAACCGCTCCTCATCGGCGGCCTCACCGAGCCCCTCTACGCGTCCTCGTACAAGCGGGACTGGGCGGCGCAGTGCACGGCCACGTACTACGGCGTGAACCGCATCCACCGGCCCTGAGAGCCCGGGCGGCCCCGCCCCGGACACACGAAAGCGGCCCTGGACCCGGACACGCGAGAGCGGGGCGCCCCTGCTCGGGGCACCCCGCTCTCGCCGGACAGTCGGGTCAGACGGCCGCGCGGGCGGCGCGGTTCGCGCCCCAGCCCTCCCAGGCGGAGGTGATCATGGAGCGGACGTCGTGCTGAGCCTTCCAGCCGAGCTCCGACTCGATGCGCTCGGCCGAGGCGACCACGCGGGCCGGGTCGCCGGGACGGCGCGGGGTGACCAGGGGCTCGACGGTGTGGCCGGTGACCTCGTTGATGAGGTCCACCATCTCGCGCACCGACACGCCCTCGCCGCGCCCGATGTTCAGGGTCAGCGTGGCCGTCTCGCCGGCCTCGCCCGCCGCGACGAGCGCGCGGGCCGCGGCCAGGTGCGCGTCGGCGATGTCGGCGACGTGGATGTAGTCGCGGATGCAGGTGCCGTCCGGCGTCGGGTAGTCGTCACCGAAGATGCGCGGGGACTCCCCGGCGTCGAGGCGCTCGAAGACCATCGGGACCAGGTTGAAGACACCGGTGTCGGCGAGCTCCGGGGTGGCCGCGCCCGCCACGTTGAAGTACCGCAGGCAGGCCGTGGAGAGGCCGTGGGCCCGGCCGACGGCGCGCGCCATCCACTCGCCGACGAGCTTGGTCTCGCCGTACGGGCTGAGGGGCAGGCACTCGGTGTCCTCGGTGACGAGGTCCACGTCGGGCATGCCGTAGACGGAGGCGGAGGAGGAGAAGAGGAAGCTCTTCACGCCCGCGGCGGCGGCCGCGTCCAGGATGATCTGAAGGCCCGTCACGTTCTCGTGGTAGTAGAACAGCGGCTTCTCGACCGACTCGCCGACCTGCTTCTTGCCGGCCAGGTGGACGATGCCCTTCACCTGGTGCTCGCGCAGCACGCGGTCGAGGAACGCGCGGTCGAGGACCGTGCCCTGCTCCAGGACGATGCCCTCGGGGAGGCGCGCCGGGTTGCCGGTGCTGAGGTCGTCGACCACGACGACGTGCTCGCCGCCCTCGGTCATTGCTTTGACGACGTGGGAACCGATGTAACCGGCGCCGCCGGTGATGAGCCAGGTCATTCCGACAGTGTAGCCACAGCCTCCGGGCCTCCCGGGGGCCGCGGAAGTGGCCCCGGACACGCCGGAGCCCCGCCCGGACACGTGGTCGGGCGGGGCTCCGGCGTGCCGTGGGTCTAGCGCTCGATCTCCTCGAACGCCGCCTCCCACTGGTCGAGGACGTGCGGCAGCGCCAGGTGCGCGACGTGCTCGCGGCCGGCCTTGCCGTACCGCCGGCGCATCGCGTCGTCGTCCATCAGCTCACCGAGCGCGGCGGCGAGCGCCGGCACGTCGGCCGGCGGCACCAGGGTGCCCGAGACGCCGTCCGCGACGAGCTCCCGGACTCCGCCGGAGACGTCGAAGCTGACGCACGGCACGCCGCAGGCGGCGGCCTCGGCCAGCGCCATCGGACGGCCCTCGCGCTCACTGCTGATCGCGACGACGGACAGCTCGCGGTAGGCGGCGGCCATGTCCTGCGCCGTGCCGCGGAAGACGACCTGGTCGGCGACGCCGAGGTCCTCGGCGCGCATCCGGAGCTCGCTCTCCAGCGGGCCCTCGCCGAAGAGGTGCAGCTCCCAGCCGTCGCGGCCCTGGTGGGCCTGCGCGAAGGCCTCGATCATGCGGTCGTACCGCTTGATCGGGTCGAGCCGGCCGACCGCGCCGATCTTGCGGGTGTCGAGCGGGGCGAGCTCGTCCGGGAAGAACGGCAGCGGGTTCGGCATGACGCGCACGTTCGGCACGCGCTGGTTGACGAACTCGACCGCGTCGCCCTCGGAGAGCACCAGGGTCTGCTCCAGCTCCGGGTAGTGACGCCGGATCAGGCCCAGGTTGGCGCTGCGCTTCGCCTGCGCGAAGGACTCGTGGTACTGGCCGATGCCCTTGAGGTGACGCCACTTCAGCGGCATGACCCAGTCCACGGCCCACGGCGAGCCGAAGACGATGTAGCCGTCCTTGACCTCGGCCAGCTTCCGCTCGAACTCCGCCCGCGCGTTGTCGCGGTCGGCCCGGGAGCGACGGGCGTCGGCGCGCCGCGCCAGGCTGATCCGGTCGCCGACCGTGCGCACGGGCGGCTTGGGCTCGGAGGGGGCCGGGTAGAGCGTCGAGTGCTCGTACGCGCGCGTGGCGTTGTACGGGAACGGCTCGGGGCTCGGCCGGATGCCGATCAGCTCGACACGGTGACCGCGCTCCCCCATGCCCTGGGCGAGGGTGTGCAGCACCCGCTGGGATCCACCCATCGAGTCGACGTCGATACCGACGAAGAACACGTTGCGGACAGGGGAGGCCTCAGTCATCGGTGCCGCCTTCGAAAAAAGCATCGACCACCATCTTGCTGGCGTGGCCGGTCTCGTACGAGCAGAACATTTCCTGGAAGCGCGCGTACCGCTGGGCGTGGCGCTCCTGGGTGCCCTCCAGGTCCCGCACGGCGGCGGCGAGGTCCTCGGTGGTCGTCACCATCGGGCCGGGCGCGATCTCTTCGAGGTCGTAGTACGTGCCGCGGTCGCCGCCCTTGTACGCCTCGTAGTCGTCCGTGTAGAGCAGTATCGGACGTCCGGTGTTGGCGTAGTCGAACATCAGGGACGAGTAGTCCGTGAGGACGGCGTCCGAGGCCAGCATCACGTCGTTGATGTCGGCGTAGGAGGAGCCGTCGCGCAGGAAGTGACCCAGCTCCGGAGCGATCTTGAAGCGGTCGTACGGGTGGGTCCGCACGACGATGATCCACTGGTCGGACAGGTGCGGGGCCAGGGCCTCCAGGTCCACGCGCACCGACTGCCCGGTGCGGCGGGCCGCGTCACGGAACGTCGGGGCGTAGAGCAGGACCTTCTTGTCGGCCGGGATGTTCAGGGCCTCGCGGACGGCGGCGGCCCTGGCCTGCTGCTCGGGCTCGGCCCAGCGCACCAGCACGTCGTTGCGCGGGTAGCCGGAGCGGATCAGGTCGGCCGAGACCTCGAAGGCCGGGACGAAGGTCCGCTCGAACTCGGCGCTGGGGCAGACGAGGGCGTCCCAGCGGCCGACGGCGGCGCGGAAGCGCCCCTTCTCGATGTCCGACGCGCCGCGCAGCGAGGGCACGTCGAAGCCCATCGCCTTGAAGGTCTGGCCGTGCCAGGTCTGGAGGTACCGGGTGCCCTTCGGCTTCGGGTACAGGTACGGCAGGTTGTGCGAGTCGACCCAGTAGCTGGCACGGGCCAGCGCGCGTCCGTACGCGAAGCTTCCGCGCTTGACGAGGGTGACGTCCTTCGGGAAGGACGAGCGGTCGCCGGAGTACGACCAGACCACGTCGATCGGGAGGTTGCGGCGCTTGAGCTCCTCGTAGATGTAGCGCGGGCTGTCCGCGTAGCCGCGGCCCTCCAGCGCCTCGAAGACCGCGAGGTGGCGCTTGCGGCGCGGGAGCTTGGACACGGCGTCGTACGCGGTGGCCTTGCCCTCGTTGCCGACGAGGATCTTCCTGACCTTGCCGACCTTGCCCTTGGCCTTGCGGGCCATGGGGCCGAGCGGTTCGAGGGACTTGAGGACACCGGAACGGTTCCAGGTCACCTCGAGGCGGCCGGCGCCCTTCTGCTCCGCGCCGATGCGCAGGTGGTGGATGCCGAACTTGTGGTACGTGACGGTGGCGCGGAAGTCCGGCTGGTCGTGCTTGGCCAGCAGGATGTCCGTACGACGGCCGCCGTCGCGCTCCAGGGCGACCACCGGGTGGCGGCGGGTCGCCACGCCGACCTTGCCGACGGGCACCTTGCGGAAGTCCAGCTCGGCCTTGGAGACGTACTGGCCGTCGCCCTGCGGGTTCAGGGTCAGCGGCACCGTGAGCGGCGTCTTGTGGGCGGCCAGCTTCACCGAGGCGCGGGTGCCCTCGGTGATCAGACCGGCCGGGTCGTACGTGCGGATCTCCAGGTGCAGGACCGGGCCCAGCATCGTCACGGAGGTCAGCTCGTGCCGGATGCGGCCGGTGGCGAGCACCTGCTCGCGCAGGTACCACTCGCTGATGTCCAGCTCGCTGCGGCTCTTGTCGTCGGCGGGGGCGACGGCACCCCAGTAGGTGGCCTCGCCCTCCTCCGTCGCGAAGCGCGGGGCGAGCTGCGGCCGGCCCAGCTGGCGGGCGGCGACCTGGAGCTCCTCCAGGCGGCCGGTGCGCAGCAGGTGGATGCAGACGCGCTCCTCGCGGGAGAGCCGGGCGTAGGTCTCGTCGGAGATCTCGTCCAGGTACGGGTTCACCACGTCGGCGAACTCGGCGGTCCAGTCGAGGTCACGGAACGGCAGGTCGCCCAGGTACAGGCGGAAGTCGTGGCGGAGGAACTTGTAGTCCTTCTCCGCACGCAGCTCCCCGCGGCCGTTCTCCTCGAACCAGGTGTCGATGAGCCGGGCCACGCCGATGCGGTCCGCGACGTTCTGGATCTTGTGGCGGCTGGAGGAGATGGAGACGCTCTCCGGCGCGAGGCGCCAGGTGTAGACCGACCACGGGACGACGGCGAAGGACTCCGCGAGCGAGAAGGCCTGCGCGGAGAACAGCTGGTCCTCGTAGTGGATGCCCTCGGGGAAGGTGAGGGCGTGGTCCCGGATGAAGGAGGTCCGGTAGAGCTTGTTCGTCGACAGGTGGTCGAAGAAGTACTCGGGCGCCTCGGCGATGCCGTTCACGACCCGCTTCTCGGTGAAGAGGTGCGGGTACCAGAGGCCGGTGGTGTTCGACGCCTCGAAGAGCCGGGTCACCTCACCGGTGACGAAGTCGACGCCGGTCTCCTCGGCGACGAGGAGCAGGCTCTTGCAGGCGTGACGGGGCAGCTCGTCGTCGCTGTCCAGGAACATGACGTGCGGGGCCCGGGCGACGGCGATGCCGCGGTTCCGGGGCGCGCTGCAGCCGCCGCTGTTCTGTTCGAGCCGCACGTAGCGCACGCGCGGGTCGGAAGCCTCCAGAGAACGCGCGACACGCTCGGTGCCATCGGTCGAACAGTCGTCGGCGATGATCACTTCGAGGTTGTTCAGGGTCTGGTCGAGCACGGACCGGACCGCTCGCGGGAGCCGTTCCTCATCGTTGTAGACGATGATGACGACGCTCACATCAGGGACGTCGCTAGTCGGCATCCAAGTCCTCTCACAAGTGCGTGCGGCGGCAACTGGCACACGTTCCGAGCCAGGCGCGGCGCTGCCTGCGCCATGGTCAATGGCGCTACTGCCTTCAGTGGTGAAAGGTGCCGCCCCCCTCGTTCCGACGAGCGCCACCCGGCGACCGGAAAGACTACCCGGCAGGAGGAATTGTTCCATACCTGCTCTCCCGGGCCTTCGGTGATGTTCACCGCATCGCAAACAGCCTCTTGAAGCGGCCCGAGACCACCTGACGTGCGCCGACGGCACCGCCCGCGAGGCGGAGGACGAGCCCGCGGCGCGCCGAGGCCACGACCTGGACGAGCAGCACACGGCCCAGTCGGCCGAGGACCATCCCGCGCCGGCCCACGAACCCCTGCGGGGCCCTGACCTCGGCGTTCCCGGTCGAACCGTCCGCGTACCGCAGCTCGGCACCGAGCGACCAGGCGGCGAGCCGGCCCGCGCGGACCAGCTTCGCGGTGGGCAGCGACACGGTGGCCGTCCAGCCCTCCTCCGTCGGCAGCAGCGGCGCGTCGGCCGACAGCTCGGCCGCCGAGACCCGCTCCGTGAAGGCGACGCGGACGGCGGTGGGGCGCAGTGCGGCGACACGCCCGTAGAGATCGTGGACGGTCAGGGTCAGCCGGGTGGACGCGCCGACGGTCACGGACCCGTCCACGGCCACGGGCAGCTCCCCGGGCGTGAGCTCCGCGAGACCCTCCAGGGGTACGTCGGCGGGCGCGGCGGACAGGACCGGCGCGCCGTCCTCGGCGCGCGGGTACGGCGGCACGAGCCGGGGCCGGGGCGCGGCCAGCTCGACGAACCGGGTGAGCTCCCGTCCTTCGGGCACGGCGGGGAGAGCGGTGAGTCCGGCGTGCAGCCAGCGGGACGGGGCCTGGGCCCCGGCGACCGCGGCGGCCTCGAAGTCCGCCAGGTGGGCGCGGGTGACCGTCCACCAGTCGGCCCGGTAGGCGGCGGTCCGCTGCGGCAGCTCGCGCAGGTACATGGGGAGGTCGTAGTCGAGGAACTTCGTCTGCGCGGCGCGGGCGAGCGCCGGCCGTCCCGCCGTACGGAACACGTCGACGACCGCGGCGTGCGCGGCGATCCGGTGCTCCCAGTTGGCCAGGGAGGCGCGGCGCAGCGAGATCGACAGGGTCGCGGCCTGCCGCCGCACGTGCCACACGTACACGGGGACGTCGGTGACGGCGAGCCGCGGGGCGGCGGCCTGCACCCGGGCGCTGAAGACGAAGTCCTCGTAGTGGAAGGCGCCGTCGGGGAAGCGGATGGCGTGCCGGTCGAGGAAGTCCCGGCGGTAGAGCTTGTTGACGGAGAGGGTGTCGAGGACGAACTCCGGGTGCTTCTCGACGCCGTCGAGGACGGTGCCGGGGAGGGTGGCGCCCTGGGACACGTCGTACAGCGAGGGCGCCCAGACGGTCTCGCGGCCCTCGGGGAGCTCGCGCCGCACACAGATTCCGGCGACGACGTCGGCGTCCTGCGCGGAGGCGACGGCGAGCAGCCCGTCGACGGCGCCGGGCATCAGCAGGTCGTCGCTGTCGAGGAACAGGACGTAGGGGTGGACGGCGGCGTCGATGCCGTCGTTGCGGGGGGTGCCGCAGCCGCCGCTGTTCTCCCGCCGGATCAGCGGGCGCACGCGCGGTTCGCCGGCGAATCCGGCGAGGACCTCGGGCGTGGTGTCCCCGGAGGCGTCGTCGACGACGACGACCTCACCGACCGCCTCGCCCTGGGCGAGCGCGGAACGGACGGCGTCGCCGACGTGTGCCGCGTCGTTGTACGCGATGACGACGACACTGACACGCGCGGCGGCCTGCGGCCGGGGGGTCTCACTCACCCGTGAATCCTACGTGTCCCCCGAACGGCCGCGGGGCGGCCGGAGCCGGAACGGAACCGGCCGGACACCCCGTGGGGTGCCCGGCCGGTGGACGCCGCCGGCGGGCCGGCCGGCGTCCCGTGGGAGAGCCGGGCCGAAGCGGCGGATGCACCGCGTCCGGCCCGGCTCCGCCCGCTAGAACGGGTCGAACTCGTCGAACTCGCGCTGCGCGTCGTCGCGCTCCGCCTCCCGGTCGCGGCGGCGCTGCGCCGCCGGGCGCGGGGCCTCCAGACGGTGGTCCTCACCGCGGCGGCCGAGCATCTCGGCGCCGGCCATCATGGTGGGCTCCCAGTCGAAGACGACCGCGTTGTCCTCGGCGCCGATCGCGACGCCGTCGCCCGCGCGGGCACCGGCCTTCATCAGCTGGTCCTCGACGCCGAGGCGGTTGAGGCGGTCGGCCAGGTAGCCCACGGCCTCGTCGTTGTTGAAGTCGGTCTGGCGGACCCAGCGCTCCGGCTTCTCGCCGCGCACCCGGTAGACCTCTTCCTGCTCGTCGTACGTGACGGTGAAGCCCGCGTCGTCGACGGCCTTCGGGCGGATGACGATACGGGTCGCCTCCTCCTTCGGCTTGGCCGCGCGCGCCTCGGCGACGATGCCGGCGAGGGCGAAGGAGAGCTCCTTGAGACCCGTACGGGCCACGGCGGAGACCTCGAACACCTGGTAGCCGCGCTCCTCCAGGTCCGGGCGGATCATGTCCGCGAGGTCCTGGCCGTCCGGGATGTCGATCTTGTTGAGGACGACGATCCGCGGCCGGTCCTCCAGGCCGCCGTACTGCTTGAGCTCCTCCTCGATCACGTCGAGGTCGGTGACCGGGTCGCGCTCGGACTCCAGCGTCGCCGTGTCGAGGACGTGGACGAGCACAGAGCAGCGCTCGACGTGGCGGAGGAACTCCAGGCCGAGGCCGCGGCCCTGGCTCGCGCCCGGGATCAGGCCCGGCACGTCGGCGATCGTGTAGACCGTCGAGCCGGCCGTGACCACGCCGAGGTTCGGGACGAGCGTGGTGAACGGGTAGTCCGCGATCTTCGGCTTGGCGGCCGACAGGACGGAGATGAGCGAGGACTTGCCGGCGCTCGGGTAGCCCACGAGGGCCACGTCGGCGACGGTCTTGAGCTCCAGGACGATGTCCCGCGACTCACCGGGCTCGCCGAGGAGCGCGAAGCCGGGGGCCTTGCGGCGGGCCGAGGCCA
Organism: Streptomyces tanashiensis; assembly: GCF_014648895.1. Lineage (GTDB taxonomy): Bacteria > Actinomycetota > Actinomycetes > Streptomycetales > Streptomycetaceae > Streptomyces > Streptomyces tanashiensis. The sequence goes on along the minus strand of NZ_BMRZ01000003.1, from coordinate 228,879 downwards.
GCGCGGCGTTGCCGAGGCCGCCGCGGCCGCCCTGGCCGGCGACGAAGGTGGTGCCCTGGCCGACCAGGTCGGCGAGGACGTTGCCGCGCTTGTCGAGGACGACGGTGCCGTCGGGCACGGTCAGGACCAGGTCCTGGCCGTCCTTGCCGGAGCGGTTGTCGCCGGCGCCGGGCTGACCGTTGGTCGCCTTGCGGTGCGGCGAGTGGTGGTACTCGAGGAGGGTGGTGACCGACTGGTCGACGACCAGGGTCACATCGCCGCCACGGCCGCCGTTTCCGCCGTCGGGGCCGCCGAGCGGCTTGAACTTCTCGCGATGGACGGAGGCGCAGCCGTGGCCTCCGTTACCCGCGGCGACGTGCAGCTCGACGCGGTCCACGAAGGTGGTCATGGGTGTGCCTCCAGAGAATTACGTGCGGAATGTCTATCTAGTAACACGCGAAAGGCGGACCCGCTTCCCGTACGGGAAGTGAGGTCCGCCTCCGCAAAGAGTTCCGATCAGGCGACCGGAACGATGTTCACGACCTTGCGGCCACGGTGGGTGCCGAACTGCACCGCGCCGGCCTGCAGGGCGAACAGCGTGTCGTCGCCACCGCGACCGACACCCGAGCCCGGGTGGAAGTGGGTGCCACGCTGGCGGACCAGGATCTCACCCGCGTTGACGGCCTGACCGCCGAAGCGCTTCACGCCGAGCCGCTGGGCATTCGAGTCGCGCCCGTTCCGGGTGGACGATGCGCCCTTCTTGTGTGCCATGTCTCAGTCCCTCTTACTTCGCAGCCGCGGGGATACCGGTGACCTTGATCGCCGTGTACTGCTGACGGTGACCCTGGCGACGGCGGTAGCCGGTCTTGTTCTTGTAGCGCAGGATGTCGATCTTGGCGCCCTTGTGGTGGTCCACGACCTCGGCCGTGACCTTGATACCGGCCAGGACCCACGGGTCGCTGGTCACGGCGTCGCCGTCGACAACGAGCAGGGTCGAGAGCTCGACCGTGTCGCCAACCTTGGCAGTGGAAATCTTGTCAACCTCAACGATGTCGCCGACAGCAACCTTGTGCTGGCGACCACCGCTGCGCACGATGGCGTACACGCGGATCTCTCTCTCACTCGGGATCGAAACCTCTGAAGCCAGCCGCTCACACGGGCCCGGGGGCCCGCGGCGTTCCGGAATCGGACGAGCGGCCTCTCCCGGCGAGCGGGAGGGAGGTGCTCAGAGGCGCAGCGCATCTACAGACACGCCGACGGTCTAGGTTACGGGCGGCTGCCGCAGAGGGTCAAATTCGCCCGTGCGGTGCGGGCCGCCTCCTCCGTCCGGAGGGGGCGGCCCGCACCGGCAGGTCAGTCCTGGGCCGGAGCCGCGGTCTTCTCCGCCGCCTTCTTGGCCGGGGCCTTCTTGGCGGTGGTCTTCTTCGCGGCCGTCTTCTTGGTCGCCGCCGTCTTCTTGGTGGCGGCCTTCTTCGCCGTGGTCTTCTTGGCGGTCTTGCGCGCGGCCGTCTTCTTGGCCGGCGCGGCCTCCGCCTCGGTCTCGACCGGGGCCTCGGCCACCTCATCGGCGGCCTCGGCGGGAGCCGTGGTCACCACGACCACGGCCGCCTCCTCGGCACCCGAGGGCGAACCGGCGGGAGCGGTGGCCTTGCGGACCACGCGGCGACGGGCACGCGGCGGGGCGGCCACGGGGGCCTCCTCGACGACGGGCTCGACGACCGGCTCGGCGACGGCCTCGACCACCGGCTCCGGCGCCACGACGGGCTCCGGAGCGGTCTCGACGACCGGCTCGGCGACGACCTCGGCGACCGCGTCCGTGGTCGAGACGACCGGAGACGTCACCCGACGGGTGGCACGACGACGGCCGCGCGGGGCCGGGGCGGGGGTCTCCTCGACCACGGTCTCGGCCACGGCCTCGACGACCGGCTCGGCGACCTGCTCGACGGCGGGCTCCACGGCCGGCTCGGGCTCGGCGACGGGCGCCGGCTCGAACACGACGGCCTCGGTCTCCACGACCGGCGCCGGGGCGACCGGCGTCGAGACGACCGGGGCGGACACCCGACGGGTGGCACGACGACGGCCACGACCGCGCGTGGCGGCGGCCTCGGCCTCGGCGACGGAGCCGTACAGCTCCTCGTCCGGGGCGATCGGCTCCGGCAGGGCGATCGGGGCGGCGAGCTCCGCGGCGACCTCGGCCTCGGTCTCGACCTCCGCGGTCTCGGTCTCCACGGCCTCGGCGTGCTCGTGCTCGTGGGCGTGCTCGGCGCCGCCGCGGCCGCGCTTCTTCGAGCGCTTGCCGCCGCCACCGCCACCGGCGGTGGCCGGCTGCTCCATGTGCACGATGACGCCGCGGCCGTTGCAGTGGACGCAGGTCTCGGAGAAGGACTCCAGGAGGCCCTGGCCGACCCGCTTGCGGGTCATCTGGACCAGGCCGAGCGAGGTGACCTCGGCCACCTGGTGCTTGGTCCGGTCCCGGCCCAGGCACTCCAGGAGGCGGCGCAGCACCAGGTCGCGGTTGGACTCCAGGACCATGTCGATGAAGTCGATGACGACGATGCCGCCGAGGTCGCGCAGCCGCAGCTGGCGCACGATCTCCTCGGCCGCCTCCAGGTTGTTCCTGGTGACGGTCTCCTCCAGGTTGCCGCCCTGGCCGGTGAACTTGCCGGTGTTGACGTCGACGACGATCATCGCCTCGGTCTTGTCGATCACCAGCGAGCCGCCGCTCGGCAGCCAGACCTTGCGGTCCAGCGCCTTCATGAGCTGCTCGTCGATCCGGTACGTCGCGAAGACGTCGACCTCGCTCGTCCACTTGGACAGGCGGTCGGTCAGGTCCGGGGCCACGTGGTTCACGTACCCGTGGATGGTCTCCCACGCGTCGTCGCCGCTGACGATGACCTTGGAGAAGTCCTCGTTGAAGATGTCGCGGACGACCCGGACGGTCATGTCCGGCTCGCCGTAGAGAAGGCTCGGCGCGGACGACGAGATCTGGTTGGCCTTCTTCTGGATGTCGGCCCACTGCGCCTGCAGTCGCTCGACGTCGCGGCGCAGCTCGTCCTCGCTCGCGCCCTCGGCGGCGGTGCGCACGATGACGCCCGCGTCCTCGGGGACGATCTTCTTGAGGATGGTCTTCAGGCGGGCGCGCTCGGTGTCCGGGAGCTTGCGGCTGATGCCGGTCATCGAGCCCTCGGGGACGTACACGAGGTAGCGGCCCGGCAGGGAGACCTGGCTGGTCAGACGGGCGCCCTTGTGGCCGATCGGGTCCTTCGTGACCTGCACGAGGACCGACTGGCCGGACTTGAGGGCGGACTCGATGCGGCGGGGGCCGTGGCCCATGCCGAGCGCCTCGAAGTTGACCTCACCGGCGTACAGGACGGCGTTGCGGCCCTTGCCGATGTCGACGAAGGCGGCCTCCATCGACGGCAGGACGTTCTGGACCTTGCCCAGGTAGACGTTGCCGACGTACGAGGTGGCCTGCTCCTTGTTGACGTAGTGCTCGACGAGCACGTTGTCTTCCAGGACGCCGATCTGGGTGCGCTCGCCGCTCTGGCGGACGACCATGACGCGCTCGACGGCCTCGCGGCGGGCCAGGAACTCGGCCTCGGTGATGATCGGGACGCGGCGGCGGCCCTGCTCGCGGCCCTCGCGGCGGCGCTGCTTCTTGGCCTCCAGACGGGTCGAGCCCTTGATGGACTGGACCTCGTCGGACGGCTCGGCCTTCTCGCGGGCCGGGCGGGGCTCGCGGACCTTGACGACCGTACGGACGCCGTCCTCGTCGCCCGCCTCGGCGTCGGCGGAGGCGTCCCCGCTGCGACGGCGGCGACGGCGACGGCGACGGGAGCTGCTGGAGCCGCCGGCGTAGGCCTCGGCGTCGTCCGACTCCTCCTCGCCCTCCTCGGACTCCTCGGTCTCGTCCTCGGCGTGCGGCTCCTCGCCCTCCTCGGTCTCCTCGACCTCGGTGAGCTCGCCGCGACGGCGGCGACGGCCGCCGCGGCGGCGACGGCGGGACGGGCGGTCCTCGTACTCGTCCGTCTCCTCGGCCTCCTCGGTCTCCTCGACCTCGTCGGCGACGGCCTCGACCTCGGGCTCGTCGGCGACGGTGGCCGGGACGGGCTCGACGGCGACGGGCTCGCCGCGGCGGCGACGGCGACGGCGGGAGCCGGTCTCGGCGCGCTCGGCGGCCTCGGGCTCGGCGGCCTCCACGACCTCGGCCTCGACCGTCTCGACGGTCTCGACGAGCTCGTCCTCCTCCGGCTCCTCGACCACGGCGGCGGCGGCCGCGGCGGCGGTCTCCGGCGTCTGGAACATCGGCTCGGCGAAGACCGGGGCCTGGAAGACGGCGACGGCGGGGCGCGCGGCACGGCGCGGCTCGCGGGCCGGGGCCGGCTCGGAGGTGAACTGCGGCGAGGTCACGCGGCGGCGGCCGCGGCCACGGGTGGCGGCGGTCTCGGCGGCGGCGACCTCGGCCTCGTCGGCGGCGATCTGCTCGACGGCGGCGCGGGGCAGCGACTCGCCGGTGGCGGCCGGCTCGGCTGCCTCCTCGGCGGCGGGCGCTCCGGCGGGCGCGGTGGCCTTGCGGGTGGCACGACGGCGGGTACGGGCCGGCGGAGCGGCCTCGACGGCGGGCTCCGCGGCCTCGGCGGCGACCGGCTCGGCGGCCTCGGCGACCGGCTCGGCGGCGGGGGCCGCGACCGCGGTCTCCTCGACGGCGGCCGGCGCACCGGCCGGAGCGGTGGCCTTACGGGTGGCACGGCGGCGGGTACGGGCCGGCGGAGCGGCCTCGACGGCGGGCTCCGCGGCCTCGGCGGCGGCGACGGGCTCCGCGGTCTCCGCGGTCTCCTCCACGGCGGCCGGGGAGGTCACCGGCGAGGTGGCCTTGCGGGTGGCGCGGCGGCGCGGGCGGGCGGGGGCGGCCTCGGGGGCCTCCTCGGCGACCTCGGCCGCGGCGGTCTCCACGACCGGCTCGACGACCGGCTCGGCCGCGGCCTCCACGGCGGGAGCGGTGGCCTTGCGGGTGGCGCGGCGGCGGGTGCGCGGCGCGGGGGCCTCGGTCTCGGCCGGGGCGGCCTCGGCGGGGGCCTCGGCGGCCGCCGGGGTCTCGGCGGTGGCGCCCGTCACCGGCGGACCGGCGGGGCGGGAAGCGGCGCGGCGCCTACGGCGCGGCGGCAGCTTGTCACCGGGGGCGTTGGTGTCTTCGTTGGACTCGAGCATGCGGGCGGTTCTCCCGTCACGCTCCCGGGCGCCGCGCCTGGTTCCGGTCCGGCGGCACGGTCGCGCCTGTGGCGCGGTGCCGCCGTCCGGGGCGCGGGCGCCGCACGGGAGCTGTATGTCTGGCTCGCCGGTTCCGTACGCCCTGTGCGGACGGCCTGGCGAAAGTCTCCTGGTCAGTGCGCTGCCCGACCCAGGTGGCTCCCGAGTACCAGGGCGGCGCTACGACGACCGCTCCCTACGCGGTACCGGTACCCGGCGCCGTCGCCGGGGCGGTCGCGGCGGCCGTGGGTGAAGCGGCCGTGACTGCCTCGCGGTCGGGCGCGAGCGGGTCGGTCACCGTGCCGGACTCCTCGTCGAAGAGCCCCTGCGCCAGCCTGGTCACCGCAGCGGGGACCGGCGGCGCCAGGTCGGCCACAGCTCGGAGACCGGACAGGACGTCGTCGGGTCGCACGGCAGGTGTCACGTGCCGAACAACCAGCCGCAGTATCGCACAGGCGCTGTCCAGCGGCCTATCACCCTGGGGATCGCCCTGGGGACGGGTGGCCGTCAGCTCGGTGACAGCGGAACGGGCGTCGAAGGTACGGACTCCGTTCTTGGTCTTGCGCTGTACTTCCACCGTCTCGGCCGCGAGAAACGCCTCGACGGCCTTCTCGGCGTCCTCGACCTCGACGCCCTCCAGGCGCAGCTCCCACACGGAGGCGGTGAGCCGGTCGGCGAGACCCGAGGTCCGGGCCTCGACGGCGTCGGTGATGTCGAGGCCGGCCGGGAGGGACTCGTCGAGCAGGGCCCGCAGGGTCTCCGGGTCGCGGGCCTCGGTGAGCGCGATCTCCAGGTACTCGGCCTCGGAGCCCGTGCCCGTCGGGGCGGCGTTGGCGTACGACACCTTGGGGTGCGGGGTGAAGCCCGCCGAGTACGCCATGGGCACCTCGGCACGGCGCAGCGCACGCTCGAAGGCGCGCTGGAAGTCACGGTGGCTGGTGAACCGGAGGCGGCCGCGCTTGGTGTAGCGCAGTCGGATGCGCTGCACCGCCGGTGCGGGCGGCGGGCCTTCGGGCTGTCGCTTGCCCAGTGGTTCTTCTCCTCGGTGCGGGGCGGCGCGGGTGCGCGCCGTCCACGAGATGTACGGGTTGCCCTGGGGGTCCCGCCCGGTTCACCCCCGCTTCCGCGGGGAGATCTCGGGGGCGGGCGCCGCGCCGGGGACGTTCGTTGTACTACCCAGAGTACGCGCCCGGGCCGCCTCCGGTTCCCCGGGCCGGGTCAGCGGGGTCCGCCGAAGAGGGCGGCGCGCACCTCCCGGGCGGCGGTGCGGACGGCCCGCGCGGCGGCGGCGACCGGTCGCCACACCCAGGTGCGCAGCCAGTGGCCGACCGGAGTGAGGATCACCCGGTACGTCCAGGCGAGGGGTCGGCCGATCACGTTCCACAACACCCAGCCGATCGCGCGGCCGACGACCCGCGAGACGCGGCCGGCCACGTCCCAGGCCCAGGCGAGCACGGCACCGATCGCCCGCCCGACGGGCGCGAGCACATGCCGCCACAGCCAGCCGAGCGGAGTGACGACGAGCAGGTCGACGACCCACCACAGCGCCTTGAGTACGGGGAGGAGCACCGCTCGCCAGAGCCACTTCAGCGGTGTGACGACCAGCAGGTCGATCACCCACCAGAGGGCCCGGCCGACGGGGACGAGCACCCACTCCCACAGGAACCGCAGCGGGATCACGATCAGGTGGTGGATGAGCCACCCGAGGACTCGGCCGATCGGGGCGAGGACCCAGCGCCACAGCTGCCGCAGGCAGAAGACGAGGGCGTCCCACACGAGCCGGACGGGCAGGACCACCACGAGGGCGATCGCACGGGCCACCCCCGTGAGGCAGCCCCCGGGCTCGTTCTGGGGCTGCGACCTGCTCTTCTCCGTGTTCATGCCGGAAATGACGCGACGGCCCGGCAAAGGGTTTCCCCTTCGCCGGGCCGTCACTCAAGCGTTACTGGTTGACGACCGTCAGCGGCAGCAGCTTCTTGCCGGTGGGGCCGATCTGGATGTGCGTGTCCATCTGCGGGCAGACGCCGCAGTCGAAGCACGGGGTCCAGCGGCAGTCCTCGACCTCGGTCTCGTCGAGGGCGTCCTGCCAGTCCTCCCAGAGCCAGTCCTTGTCGAGACCGGAGTCCAGGTGGTCCCAGGGCAGGACCTCCTCGTAGGTGCGCTCGCGGGTGGTGTACCAGGCGACGTCCACGCCGACCTCGGGGAGCGTCTTCTCGGCGCAGGCCATCCAGCGGTCGTACGAGAAGTGCTCGCGCCAGCCGTCGAAGCGGCCGCCGTCCTCGTACACCGCGCGGATGACCGCGCCGAGGCGGCGGTCGCCGCGGGAGAGGAGGCCCTCGACGATGCCGGGCTTGCCGTCGTGGTAGCGGAAGCCGATCGAGCGGCCGTACTTCTTGTCGCCGCGGATCTTGTCCCGGAGCTTGCGCAGACGCTCGTCCGTCTCCTCGGCCGACAGCTGCGGTGCCCACTGGAAGGGGGTGTGCGGCTTGGGGACGAAACCACCGATGGAGACGGTGCAGCGGATGTCGTTCTGGCCGGAGACCTTGCGGCCCTCGGCGATCACGTTCATCGCCATGTCGGCGATCTGGAGGACGTCCTCGTCGGTCTCCGTCGGCAGGCCGCACATGAAGTACAGCTTCACCTGGCGCCAGCCGTTGCCGTACGCGGTGGAGACGGTCCGGATCAAGTCCTCCTCCGAGACCATCTTGTTGATGACCTTGCGCATGCGCTCGGAGCCGCCCTCGGGGGCGAAGGTGAGGCCGGAGCGGCGGCCGTTCCTCGTGAGCTCGTTCGCCAGGTCGACGTTGAACGCGTCGACGCGGGTCGAGGGGAGGGACAGGCCGACCTTGTCGTCCGTGTAGCGGTCCGCGAGGCCCTTCGCGATCTCACCGATCTCGGTGTGGTCGGCGGAGGAGAGGGAGAGGAGGCCGACCTCCTCGAAGCCCGTCGCCTTGAGGCCCTTCTCGACCATCTCGCCGATGCCGGTGATGCTTCGCTCCCGCACGGGGCGCGTGATCATGCCGGCCTGGCAGAAGCGGCAGCCGCGGGTGCAGCCGCGGAAGATCTCGACGGACATGCGCTCGTGGACGGTCTCCGCGAGCGGGACGAGGGGCTGCTTGGGGTACGGCCACTCGTCGAGGTCCATGACGGTGTGCTTGGAGACGCGCCACGGCACACCGGACTTGTTCGGCACGACACGGCCGATGCGGCCGTCCGGCAGGTACTCCACGTCGTAGAACGCCGGGATGTAGACCGAGCCGGTCTTCGCGAGGCGGAAGAGGACCTCCTCGCGCCCGCCCGGCCGGCCCTCGGCCTTCCAGGCGCGGATGATCTCGGTCATGTCGAGGACGGCCTGCTCGCCGTCGCCGATGATCGCCGCGTCGATGAAGTCCGCGATCGGCTCGGGGTTGAAGGCGGCGTGGCCGCCGGCGAGCACGATCGGGTGGTCGATCGTCCGGTCCTTGGCCTCCAGCGGGATGCCCGCGAGGTCGAGGGCCGTGAGCATGTTGGTGTAGCCGAGCTCCGTGGAGAAGCTCAGGCCGAAGACGTCGAACGCGCCGACGGGACGGTGGCTGTCCACGGTGAACTGCGGCACGCGGTGCTCGCGCATCAGCTCTTCGAGGTCCGGCCACACGCTGTAGGTGCGCTCGGCGAGGACGCCCTCGCGCTCGTTCAGCACCTCGTAGAGGATCATGACGCCCTGGTTGGGCAGACCGACCTCGTACGCGTCCGGGTACATCAGCGCCCAGCGGACGTCGGCGGACTCCCACGGCTTGACCGTGGAGTTCAGCTCTCCACCGACGTACTGAATCGGCTTCTGCACGTGCGGGAGCAGAGCTTCGAGCTGCGGGAAGACAGACTCGGCAGCAGACATCTCGAACCTTCGTGAGCTGGCAGGGGGCGACTCTCAAGCGTACCCGGTGCTCAGCGGGTCGGATCCGCGCGAAGCCCTCGGGCCGAGGCCCGGGCCCAGACCCGGGGCAGTTCCCGCGCGGCCGCGTCGGCCGCGGCCTCCTCGCGGCCGTACAGAAGTCCCCAGGTGAAGGCCGATTCGCCGACCCCCTGGGCCATGATCCCGAATTCGCGGAGGGCGGCGCGGGCGACGACGGAGTCCTGGTGTTCTCCGAGGAGTGACTGGACGGCCTTGAGGCGTTTCGCGAGGCGCTCGGCGGGCTTGCCGAGGGCGGGGCCGGCCGCGTCGGCGGCGTAGCGGGCGCGTTTGGCGGCCTTGCGGGCCTCGTGGAGGGCGAGGTCGCGCTCGTGGCCGGCGTCGAGGGTGAGGGCGTGTTCGATCCGGCCGCCGAGGCGGTGGTGGTCCTTGCGCACGGCGCGGGCGAGGACCGCGCGCGCGTCGCGGCGGGCGGCCTTGCGCAGCGGCGGGTCGGCGAGGAGTGCTTCGAGGGCGTCGAGGAGGGCGAGGTACCGGTCGGAGTCGAGGGCGGCGAGGGCCTGGTGGCGGGCGTTCCTGGCGAGCGCGGCGTCCCGGTGCCGCAGCCGGGTCGTGACGGGGCCGAGGGTGAGCTCGGGGGGCAGGTTCGCGACGCGGGCGCGCAGCCGTGCGTCGAGGACCTCCTGGTCGCGGGCGACGCCGAGTTCGCCCGCGAGCCACTTCAGTTCGTCGCCGAGCGGGTCGGTGAGGTCCCGGTCGAGGACGCGGCGGTAGGTCCTGAAGGCGCTGCGGAGCCGGCGGCAGGCGACGCGGAGCTGGTGCACGGCGTCCGGCAGGTCGCGTCGTACGGCGGGGTCGAGCGCGACGATCGCGTCGGCCTGTTCCCGTGCGTAGGCGAGGACGACGGCCGCGGCGGTGCCGGGTTTCCCGGGGGTGGCCGGGGGCCTGGGTTCCACGCCGGTCTCGGTGAGGGCCCTGGCCAGTTTGGAGGGGGCCGCGGAGGGGCGGATGCCGGCCTTCCGGAGGCGCTTCTCGACGGCGTCGAGGAGGTCCGGGTCGATGTCGTCCGCGAGTTCGACCTCGATCTCGGTCCAGGAGGTCTCCGGCCCTCCGGGCAGCCGTTCGGCGTGGACGGCGTCGACGGAGAGTTCGGCGAGGAGGGTGCCGTCGGCGTCGAGGAGGTGGCGGACGTCGCGGGCGGAGCGGAGGCGGACGGCGGGGACGACCTCTCCGTCGCGGACGCGGGAACGGAGGAGCCCCGCCAGCTCACCCGGCAGGGTGTCGCTGAGCGGGGTCCTGATCTCGTCGCGGACGCCGGCGGCGACGGGGAACTTGACGTGCCAGCCGGCGTCGCTCCCGCCGGTGCGGCGGCGGAGGGTCACACCGTCCGCGGCCAGGCGCAGGTCGGGCGTGTCGTAGTAGACGGCGTCGAGTTCCATGACGCCCTGGTCCACGACGGTCGCGACTCCGGGGACCCGGGTGAGGTCCGGTACGGGAGTGTCTCCGGTGGCTTCGTACTTCCGCTCGATCTCGCGCTTCGTCTCCGCCGTTCCCATGGGTCGAATCTAGTCGCCGTCACGCCGTCATCGGGCGCTGTACGCGGATCGACTGGAGCAGTCCGATCGCCACCCACACGGCGAACATCGAGGACCCGCCGTACGAGACGAACGGCAGCGGCAGGCCGGCGACGGGCATGATGCCGAGCGTCATGCCGATGTTCTCGAAGGACTGGAAGGCGAACCAGGCGATGATCCCGGCCGCGACGATCGTGCCGTAGAGCTCGGTGGTCTCGCGGGCGATCCGGCAGGAGCGCCAGAGGATGACGCCGAGGAGGACGAGGATCAGTCCGGCGCCGACGAAGCCGAGTTCCTCGCCCGCCACCGTGAAGACGAAGTCGGTCTGCTGTTCCGGCACGAACTGGCCGGTCGTCTGGGAGCCCTTGAAGAGGCCGGCGCCGAGGAGGCCGCCGGAGCCGATGGCGATGCGGGCCTGGTTGGTGTTGTAGCCGACTCCGGCGGGGTCGAGGTCGGGGTTGGCGAAGGCCGCGAAGCGGTTGATCTGGTACTCGTCGAGCATGCCGAGGGCGGTGACGAGGACCGCGCCGAGGACGCCGGCGCCGATGAGGCCGAGGACCCAGCGGTTGGAGGCGCCGGAGGCGAGCAGCACGCCGAGCACGATGACGGCCATGACCATGACCGAGCCGAGGTCGGGCATCAGCATGACGATGCCCATGGGGAGCGCGGCCAGGGCCAGGGCCTTGGCGACGGTGCGGTGGTCGGGGTGGAGCTGGTCCCCGGCGTCGACCTTGGCGGCGAGGAGCATCGCCATGACCAGGATGATCGTGATCTTCACGAACTCGCTGGGCTGGAGGGAGAAGCCGCCGCCGACGACGATCCACGCGTGGGCGCCGTTGATGGTGGCGCCGAGCGGGGTGAGGACGGCGAGGATCAGCACGATCGAGAGGCCGTAGAGGATCGGCACCGCGCCGCGCAGGGTGCGGTGGCCGAGCCAGATCGTGCCGATCATCAGGGCGAGCCCGATGCCGGTGTTGAGCACGTGCCGGAAGAGGAAGTAGTACGGGTCGCCGTTGTTGAGCTCGGTGCGGCCGCGGGTGGCGGACCAGACGAGCAGGGAGCCGATGCCGGAGAGGGCGAGCGCCGAGAGCAGGATGGGCCAGTCGAGCCGGCGCAGCACCGAGTCACGGGCGGCCAGTCTGGCGAGGGTCCCCCGCTCGGGGGCGTACCGGGAGACGGAGAAGCCGTGGGGTGCGGTCATGGGTCCTCCTAGTCCCGGTGCGCGGGCGGGCCCGCGAGCGTCTGGTCGTCGTCGTCCGGCTTCTTGGTGCCGTCCGGCGTCTTCGGGGGCGCGTCCGGGTCGACCTTCTGTGCCTCGGGGTCGTACGGCTTGATCTTCGGCGCGTCGATGGAGCCGTCGGCCTCGATCTTCGGCAGGGTCTTCTGCGGCTGCGGCAGCAGGGCCCGCTTGAGGTCCTGGTTGCCGGCGTCGTCGAGTCCGTAGAGCGCGTCGTAGATGTTGCGCACGGCGGGGCCCGAGGCGCCGGAGCCGGTGCCACCCTGGGAGATCGTCATGACGATCGTGTATTCGTTGGTGTACGTGGCGAACCAGGAGGTCGTCTGCTTGCCGTAGACCTCGGCGGTGCCCGTCTTGGCGTGCATCGGGATCTTGTCCTGCGGCCAGCCGCCGAATCGCCAGGCGGCGGTGCCGCGGGTGGCGACTCCCGCGAGGGCTTCCTCTATCAAGCCGCGGGTCTCCGCCGTCATCGGGAGCCTGCCGTGGGACTTGGGCTTGATCTCGGTGACCTTCTTGCCGTCGGGGCTGATGACGGCCTTGCCGACGGTGGGGTTCCAGAGGGTGCCGCCGTTGGCGATGGCCGCGTAGATGGTGGCCATCTGGATGGGGGTGACGAGGGTGTCGCCCTGGCCGATGGAGTAGTTGACGGAGTCACCGGCGCGCATGAGATTGCCTTCGAGGCAGTTCTCGTAGGAGAGCTGCTGGACGTAGGTGCCGCCGCGCTTGCCGATCTTGCACCAGTAGTCCTTGTTGGCCGCCCAGAAGTCCTGCTTCCACTTGCGGTCGGGGACGCGGCCGGTGACCTCGTTGGGGAGGTCGATGCCGGTCTCGGCGCCGAGGCCGAACTGGTGGGCCGTCCGGTAGAACCAGTCCTTGGCGTCCTTCTTCGGCTTCATGCCGCCGTCGTTGAGCCACTGCTGGTGGGCGAGGGCGTAGTAGACGGTGTCGCAGGAGACCTCGAGGGCCTGGCCGAGGGTGATGGAACCGTGGCCCTGGGACTCGAAGTTCTTGAAGACCTGGCCGCCGATGGAGTACGAGGACGGGCACGGGTAGCGGCCGTTGAACTCGTATCCGGCGTTGACGGCGGCGGTGGTCGACATGACCTTGAAGATGGAGCCGGGGGCGGCCTGGCCCTGGATGGCCCGGTTGAGGAGCGGGAAGTTGGAGTCCTTGCCGGTGAGGGCGGCGTAGTCCTTGGCGGAGATGCCGCCGACCCAGGCGTTGGGGTCGTAGTCGGGCTGGGAGGCCATGGCGACGATGCGGCCGGTCTTGTTCTCCATGACGACGACGGCGCCCGCGTCGGCCTTGTAGTTCTCGCTGGTGTTCTTGTCGTACGTCTTGCGGGCTTCCAGCATCGCGTTGTACAGCTCCCACTCGGCGACCGCCTGCACGCGGGCGTCGATGGAGGTGACGACGTTGGAGCCGGGCACGGCGGGGTCGCTCTTGGCCTGGCCGATGACGCGGCCGAGGTTGTCGACCTCGTAGCGGGTGACGCCGGCCTTGCCGCGCAGTTCCTTGTCGTACGTGCGCTCCAGGCCGGAGCGGCCGACCTGGTCGGAGCGGAGGAACGGCGAGTCGGTGTCCTTGGCCTTCTCGATCTCGGCGTCGGTGACGGGCGAGAGGTAGCCGAGGACCTGCGAGGTGCGGGACTTGCCGGGGGCCGGGTAGCGGCGGACGGCGGTGGGCTCGGCGGTGATGCCGGGGAAGTCCTCGGCGCGCTCGCGGATCTGGAGGGCCTGCTGGGTGGTGGCCTCGTCGGTGACGGGGATCGGCTGGTAGGGCGAACCGTTCCAGCAGGGCTTGGGCGTCTTGGAGTCGCAGAGCCGGATCTTGTTGATGACGTCGTCGGGCTTCATGTCGAGGACGTCGGCGAGCCGGGTCAGGACGGCCTTGCCCCGGTCCTTCATCTTCATCAGCTCGGTGCGGGACGCGGAGACCACGAGCCGGGTCTCGTTGTCGGCGAGCGGGACGCCGCGGGCGTCGAGGAGCGAGCCGCGGACGGCGGGCTGGACGACCTGCTGGACGTGGTTGTTCTTGGCCTCGTCCGTGTACTCCTTGCCGTTCCGGATCTGGAGGTACCAGAGCCGGCCCCCCAGGGTGAGGAGCAGCGAGAAGACGAGGATCTGGATGACGACGAGCCGGATCTGGACCCGGGGGGTCCGCCCTGTCTCGGGGATGTTGCTCATGCTGCCGGTGCCCCCTCGGTCACAGTCGCTTGACTCCCTTGATGCGTCCGGCGCGTGAGGCGCGGCTCCGGGCGGCCTTCACGCGCAGTCCGCCGCGCTGGGCACCGATCCTGAGGCCGGTGCCGGAGGAGAGCCAGCCGGAGGCGACGTCGGCGCCGTTGCCGCCGCCGGCGTCGGCGAGCGGGTCGTTCTCCGCGCGGCGGGCCAGGGCCATGATGAGCGGCACCGTGAAGGGCGCGAGGAGCAGGTCGTACACGGCCGCGGTGAACAGCAGGAAGCCGAGGCCGACATGGCGGGCGGCGGTGTCGCCGACGAGGGCGCCGACGCCCGCGTAGAGGAGCGTGGAGCCGACGGCCGCGGCGACGACGACGGCCATGGGGCCGGTCGCGGAGGTCAGCCGGCCGTTCTCCGGCCTCGCGAGGCCGACGAGGTAGCCGATGACGCAGAGCACGAGGGCGTAGCGGCCGGCGGCGTGGTCGGCGGGCGGGGCGAGGTCGGCGAGCAGGCCGGCGGTGAAGCCGATGAGGGAGCCGCCGACGGGTCCGTAGACGAGGGCGAGGCCGACGACGGTGAGGAGGACGAGGTCGGGGACGGCGCCGGGGAGCTGGAGGCGGGCGAGGACGGAGACCTGGACGACCAGGGCCACCACGATCAGGGTGGCGGAGAGGAGGATGCGGTTGAACTTCACGGTGTCACGCCCCCCTGGTCCTGCTGCGCCTGCTGGTCCTGGCCGTCGTTCTGGTCACGGCCCTGTGCCGCCTGGTCCTGATTCTGGCCCTGGTTCTGCTGGTTCGCCTGCTGTCCGTCCGGTGGCGGTGGTGTGACCGTGACGGTGACGGTCGGCGCGGGCTTGGGCTTCTGCGGGAGGACCATGTCGCGGGGGTCGGAGCGCGGGGCCTGGACGACGACGCCGACGATGTCGAGCTTGGTGAAGCCGACGTACGGGCGGACGTAGATGTTGCGGGTCAGGCCGCCGCCCGCCGGGTCGACGCGGACGACCTCGCCGACCGGGACGCCGGGCACGAAGGGCTTGTCGGCGCGGGAGCCGAAGGTGACGAGCCGGTCGCCGGGCTTGACCTTGGCCTTGCCGTTGAGGAGCTGGACGAGGAGGGGGCTGTCGCCCTGGCCGGTGGCGAAGCCGAGTTCGTCGCTCTTCTCCATGCGGGTGCCGACGGTGAAGTCGGGGTCGTTGGCGAGGAGGACCGTGGAGGTGGAGGGGCCGACGGTGGTGACGCGGCCGACGAGGCCGGAGCCGTTGAGCACGGTCATGTCCCGCTTGATGCCGTCGCGGGCGCCGACGTCGATGGTGACGGTCCAGGAGAAGCCCTGGGCCGCTCCTATGGCGATGACCTGGGCACCCTTGATGCCGTACTGCCCGGCGCCGGCGGTCTTGAGCATGGTGTCGAGCTCGTGCAGCCGGTTGCGGTTGCGGTCGTCGCTGCCGAGCTCCGCCTTGAGCTCGGCGTTCTCCTTCTCCAGGGCGGCGATCCGGGTGTGCCGCTCGCCGGAGTCCCGTACCGCGCCTATGGCGTTGCCGACGGGATCGACGGCGGCCGCCACACCGTTCTCGACCGGCCCGAAGACCGCCGCTGCGGCCTGTCGGGCACCGTCGACGGGTGACTCCTGACCGCCGCGGATGTCCACCGTGATCAGTGCGAACGCGATGGCGATCAGCAGCACCAGGAGCAGCCGGCTCTCTCGTGTGTCCCTCACGTGCGGCGGCCGTGCCTTTCCTCGTGGTTCGGTTGTTCGGCTTTTCGGTTGAAACGTCGTCGCTAGCGGCGCGGCTGAGCGTCGAGGACCTGCTGGAGGGCCTCGAACTCCTCCACGCACTTGCCGGAGCCGAGCGCCACCGAGTCCAGCGGGTCCTCGGCGATGTGGATCGGCATGCCGGTCTCGCGCCGGAGGCGCTCGTCGAGGCCGCGGAGCAGGGCGCCGCCACCCGTGAGAACGATGCCGCGGTCCATGACGTCACCGGAGAGCTCCGGCGGGCACTTGTCGAGGGTGGTCTTCACGGCGTCGACGATCGCGTTGACCGGCTCCTCGATGGCCTTGCGGACCTCGGCGGCGGAGATGACGACGGTCTTGGGCAGACCGGAGACGAGGTCGCGACCGCGGATCTCGGTGTGCTCGTCCTTGTCGAGGTCGTACGCGGAGCCGATGGTGATCTTGATCTGTTCGGCGGTGCGCTCACCGAGGAGGAGCGAGTACTCCTTCTTGATGTGCTGGATGATCGCGTTGTCCAGCTCGTCGCCGGCGACCCGGATGGACTGTGCCGTGACGATTCCGCCGAGGGAGATGACGGCGACCTCGGTGGTGCCGCCGCCGATGTCGACGACCATGTTTCCGGTGGCCTCGTGGACGGGGAGGCCCGAGCCGATGGCCGCCGCCATGGGCTCCTCGATGATGTGCACCTGGCGGGCGCCGGCCTGGGTCGACGCCTCGATCACGGCGCGGCGCTCCACTCCGGTGATGCCGGAGGGCACGCAGACGACGACGCGGGGGCGGGCCAGGTAGCGGCGCTTGTGGATCTTGAGGATGAAGTAGCGGAGCATCCGCTCGGTGATCTCGAAGTCGGCGATCACACCGTCCTTGAGCGGGCGCACGGCGACGATGTTGCCGGGGGTCCGGCCGATCATCTTCTTCGCCTCGGCGCCGACCGCGAGGATGCCCCCGGTGTTGGTGTTGATGGCGACGACTGACGGCTCGTTCAGAACGATGCCTCGACCCCTGACGTACACCAGCGTGTTGGCGGTCCCGAGGTCGACAGCCATGTCACGGCCGATGAACGACATTGTGTTCCCCTTGATTTCCCATGGCTGAGAGTGGTGCGGCGTGGAGTTTTCCATCGTAGTGCCGCCCGCGTGAATGGCGCGCGTTGGTCCACCTCAGTACTGGTGACGGCAGGACGCGGCGATCCGTTCCCGGGATTGGCGTTCATATGCCTGGGGGCGACCGAAATTCCTTCGGTCGCCCCACAGGGTGATGCGTTTGGCTGACGTCGCGTCAGACGAGACCCGGGAAGAAGATCTTCAGCTCGCGCGCCGCCGACTCCTCCGAGTCCGAGGCGTGGATCAGGTTCTCCCGGACGATGGTGCCGAAGTCGCCACGGATGGAGCCCGGCGCGGCGGCGATCGGGTCGGTCGGGCCGGCGAGCGTCCGCAGGCCCTCGATGACCCGCTCGCCCTCGACGACGAGGGCGACGACCGGGCCGGACTGCATGAAGCCCATGAGCGGCTCGTAGAAGGGCTTGCCCTTGTGCTCGCCGTAGTGCTGCTCCAGCGTGTCCTGGTCCAGCTCGCGCAGCTCCAGGGCCGTGATGGCCCAGCCGGCCTTGCGCTCGATGCGGCCGATGATCTCGCCGATCAGACCACGGCGGACGGCGTCGGGCTTGAGCAGGACGAGCGATCGCTGGCTCACGGGGGAACTCCTTCGGAAAAGCGGTGTGCGGGACCTCCGAGGCTACAGGGCCCGCACGCCCCTCGATTACGCAGCGTCAGGCCCTGCCGAGGCCTGCGCCGCGGCCCAGCGGGCCTTCACCTCGTCGATCCTTCGCCCGTAGTGCACCGAGGCCCACCACAGGGCGGCGAAGACCGCGCCCAGGAAGAACATGGTGGGGACGAAGAAGCCGCTGAGGATCAGTCCGACCTGCAGGGCCCAGCCGAGCTGCACCCCGCCCGGGCGGGTGACCATGCCGCACAGCAGCACCGAGAAGACCATGGCCACGCCGCAGACCCACCACACGGTGGACGTCGCGAGGCTGTCGTCCTTCATGGCGACGAGACCGGCGAAGCCGATCACGAAGAACTCGCCGATGAGCGTCGAGGAACAGAGCGTACGCATCGGATTCAGCCCCTCCGCAGCAGCAGCCGGGCGTCGCCGACCGTGAAGATCGAACCGGTCACGAGGACACCCGCGCCGCCGTACTCGGCCTCTTCCTCCGCGAGGGTGATGGCCGCCTCGATGGCGTCCGGCAGCCGCGGCTCCACGACGACCCGGTCCTCGCCGAAGACCTCGACGGCGATCGCGGCGAGCGCGTCCACGTCGGTGGCCCGCGGGTTGGAGTTCGCCGTGATCACGACCTCCGCGAAGATCGGCTCGAAGGCCTCCAGGAGACCCTTGGCGTCCTTGTCCCCGCTTGTGGAGACCACACCGATGAGCCGGGAGAAGCCGAAGGCCTCGCTGATGCCCTCCGCCGTCGCCCGCGCGCCGTGCGGGTTGTGCGCAGCGTCCAGGAGGACGGTCGGCGAGGAGCGGACGATCTCCAGGCGGCCCGGCGAGGCCACCTGGGCGAAGGCCCGGCGGACGGTGTCGATGTCCAGGGTCCTGGCGTGCTCGGCGCCGATCCCGAAGAAGGCCTCGACCGCCGCGAGCGCCACCGCGGCGTTGTGCGCCTGGTAGGCGCCGTGCAGCGGCAGGTAGACGTTGTCGTACTCGCCGCCGAGGCCGCGCAGGGTGAGGAGCTGCCCGCCGACCGCGACCTCGCGGGAGACGATGCCGAACTCCATGCCCTCGCGGGCGACGGTGGCGTCCGCCTCGACGGCCTTCTTCAGCAGGACCTGGGCCGCGTCCACCGGCTGCTGGGCCAGGATGACGGTCGCGCCCTGCTTGATGATCCCGGACTTCTCGGCCGCGATCTCGGCGGTCGTCCCGCCGAGCCGGTCGGTGTGGTCGAGGTCGATGGGGGTGACGACGGCGACGGAGGCGTCGATGACGTTCGTCGCGTCCCAGGTGCCGCCCATGCCGACCTCGACGACGGCCGCGTCGACCGGGGCGTCCGCGAAGGCCGCGTACGCCATGCCGGTGAGGACCTCGAAGAAGGAGAGGCGGTACTCCTCGCGGGCGTCGACCAGCTCCACGTACGGCTTGACGTCCTGGTACGTCTCGATGAACCGCTCGGCGGAGATCGGGGCGCCGTCCAGGCTGATCCGCTCGGTGATGGTCTGCACGTGCGGCGAGGTGTAGCGCCCGGTGCGCAGCTCGAAGGCGCCGAGCAGGGCCTCGATCATGCGGGCCGTCGACGTCTTGCCGTTGGTGCCGGTGATGTGGATCGAGGGGTAGGCGCGCTGCGGCTCGCCGAGGACGTCCATCAGGGCCGCGATCCGGGTGACGGAGGGCTCCAGCTTGGTCTCGCCCCAGCGGGTGGACAGCTCGGTCTCGACCTCGCGCAGCGCCTTGTCCAGCTCGGGGTCCTCGGGGCGGCTGGGCACGGGGTCGCCCTGGGGCGGGCCGCCCTGCGTGCGCAGGGTACGGCTGCCGGCCTCGATCACCGCGAGGTCGGGGTCTCGGTCTGTCTCGGCGTCGACGATGTCGTCGAACTGGTCACTCGGGTCGCTCGGCTCGCTCACGGGCCCAGTCTACGGAGCGGTACCGACAGGACATTGGACCCACCCCTTTCGGGACCTTCGGTCCACCGTCCGCCGGACCGGCCCGGCAAACTTGGCGATCATGGACATAGGGATCGACCTCGGCACGGCCAACACGCTCCTCTACGCCCGCGGCCAGGGCATCGTGCTCAACGAACCGTCCGTGGTGGCGGTCCAGGAGGGCTCCCGGCAGGCGCTCGCGGTCGGCAGGGAGGCGAAGGAGACCATCGGCCGCACGCCCGGTTCGATCACCGCGATCCGCCCCCTGAGGGACGGTGTGATCAGCGACTACGAGGCGGCCGAGGAGATGATCCGGCACTTCGTCCGCAAGGCCGTCCCGGGCAGGCGGCGGCCCCGCACCCGGATGGTCGTGTGCGTGCCGAGCGGGGTGACCCAGGTCGAGCGGCGGGCCATCGTGCACGCCTCCCTCTCGGCGGGCGCGCGGGCCGTCCACCTGATCGAGGAGCCGATGGCGGCGGCGATCGGCGCCGGGCTCCCCGTCTCCTCCCCGCGCGGCTCGATGGTCGTCGACATCGGCGGCGGTACGACCGAGGTGGCGGTGATCTCGCTCGGCGGGATCGTCACGTCCCAGTCGCTGCGGGTCGGCGGCGACCGTCTCGACGCGGCCGTCACCGACTACGTCCGCAAGCGGCACTCGCTGCTCATCGGCGAGCGGACGGCGGAGGACGTGAAGGTCGCCATCGGCACGGCCTGGCCGGTGCCGGGCGCCGAGGAACGGGAGCGGGAGACGTTCACCGTGCGGGGGCGGGAGAAGGTCAGCGGGCTGCCGAGGACGGTGGAGCTGACGGTGCCGGAGGTGCGGGACGCGCTGGACGAGCCGGTGGAGGCGATCATCGCGGCCGTGCGGGTGACGCTGGAGGAGTGCCCGCCGGAGCTGTCCGGCGACGTGATGGAGCACGGCATCGTCCTGACCGGCGGCGGGGCGCTGCTGCCCGGCCTGGACCTGCGGATGGCCTCGGCGACGGGCATCCCGGTCTTCGTCGCGGACGAGCCGCTGGACTGCGTGGCGCTCGGCTCGGGCCGGTGCGTGGAGGACTTCGACGGGCTCCAGCGGGTGCTGGGCAAGGCGGAGACGGTCCGCTAGCCCCTCAGCTCCCCAGGCCCGTCAGTTCCCCAGGCCCGTCGGGAGCAGGGCCGTCACCCGGTAGGTGCCGCCCTCGCGGCGGGCCTTCAGCGTGCCGCC
Organism: Streptomyces tanashiensis; assembly: GCF_014648895.1. Taxonomy (GTDB): domain Bacteria; phylum Actinomycetota; class Actinomycetes; order Streptomycetales; family Streptomycetaceae; genus Streptomyces; species Streptomyces tanashiensis. The sequence goes on along the minus strand of NZ_BMRZ01000003.1, from coordinate 208,197 downwards.
CATGCTGGTGACCCGCTCCTCCATCGAGAACAGGCCGGTGCCGGTCGAGACGGGCGCCGGGTCCGGCGGGCTCTTCGGCAGCGGATTGCGCACCTCGATCCGCAGATCGGGGCCCTCCAGCGTGATCGCGACCGTCACCGGAAGGCCGGGCGCGTGCTTGGCGGCGTTCGTCAGGCACTCCCGGACGACCCGGTGGACGGCGGCCTGCCGGAGCGGGGACAGCGCCTTGGCCTCCTCGGCGACCGTCAGCTCGACGGGGCTGCCCATCCGTTCGCTCTCCCCCGCGAGCTCCGTGAGCCCTTCGAGGCCGGGCGTGGCGGCGTCCCGGTCGGCGCGGCGCACGATCGTCTCGTTGAGCATGAGATGGGCGCGCCGGGCGGTGTCCGCGAGCTCCTCGAAGTCCTTCTGGTGGGCCTCGCCCCTGGCCCGGACGGCGAGGACCTCGGCCCGCACGGCGAGGACGGTCAGCTCGCGGCCGACCAGGTCGTGGACGTCCCGGCCGACGGAGATCCGCTCCTCCTGCACGGCCTGCCGGGCCGCGGCCTCGCGGCGCTGCGCCTCCAGGGCGCGGACGAGGTCCTGCCGGTACGCGGCGATGCCGACGCCCGCCGCGAGGACGCCGATCGGGACGACCAGGCTGAGGAAGTCGCTGAGCGTGTCGCCGTGCCGGGCGGGCCAACCGGGCGTCAGGAAGAGCCCGTACGCCACACCCACGTACAGCAGGGTCGCGGCGATCGCGGCGCGGCGCCCCCGGTAGCGGCCGATCGAGTACAGCGCGAACTGAATCATGGTCAGCTCGTGGAGCCAGCCCATCAGGCCGAGCGCCACCGCGTACGGCAGCCAGGGCAGCCGGCGCCGCAGCACGAGCGTGGCCGCGCCGGCCGCCAGGACCAGGGTCGCGGTGACCCCGGTGAGGGAGTTGTCGGCGCGGGCGAGCCCCGGCACGTCCAGGACCATCAGGCCGAACGCGCTGAGCGCGGCGACGACGTCGAGGGCGCGGGGCGAGACCGCCCACCGGTCCACGCATCGGCGGAGCGCGGGGACGGTGGGGAGGCGGAGCATGCCCTCCATCATCCAGGGTCTTTCGTCCCGACGCCGGAGACCTGAAGTCCCGTCTGATGTGACATCGGGCACTTCGTCCCGATTGCTGTTTGACTCGGAGGCGTGCACGGAGCATCCCAGGAGCAGCTGTCCTTCGCCGCCGCCGTCCTCGACGCCCTCCCCCAGGCGGCCCTCCTCCTCGACCGCGACCTGCGCGTCGCCCGGGTCGACCGCCGCCTCACCACGCTCCTGCGGCTCCCCGAGGGCCCCGGCCTCTCCCCCGGCTCACCGCGCTCGACCGGATCGCGGCGGCCGAGCGCCGCCCGTGGCAGCGGGACGCCCTCCTGGAGGACTACGAGCTCGGCCTGCACATGCGCCTCGCCGGCTACGGGGTCACCCATGTCGCCGACACCGGGGTCACCCAGGAGGCCCTGCCGTACACCAGCCGCTTCCTGACCCGGCGCACCCGCTGGGCCCAGGGCGACATTCGTCTCGGCGCGCGGCTTCGTCCGGCTGCTGCGCGGCCGGACGGGCTGGGCGAGGACCCGGCGGAACGCCGAGACGGCGGGCGTCGGCCCGGTCGCGACGGAGACCTGAGGCGTACGGGAAGGGGCCCGGAACCGTGTACCGGTTCCGGGCCCCTCCTCGTGCCGTACTAGGCCTGCGGCAGGGTCGCCAGCTGGGCCTGGATGCGGGCGATGTCCGCGTCCGCCTTGGCGAGGCGGCCCTTGATCTTGTCCACGACGTTGTCGGGGGCCTTGGCCAGGAAGGCCTCGTTCCCGAGCTTGGCCTCGGCCTGGGCCTTCTCCTTCTCGGCCGCCGCGAGGTCCTTCGCGAGGCGCTTGCGCTCGGCGGCGACGTCGATCGTGCCGGACAGGTCCAGCGCGACCGCGGCACCGGCGACCGGCAGGGTGGCGGTGGCCGCGAAGCCCTCACCCTCCGGCTGGAGGCGCAGGATCTGGCGGATGGCGGCCTCGTGCGCGACGAGCACCGTGCCGTCGAGCGTGAGGCGGGCGGGCACCTTCTGGGCGTCCTGGAGCCCCTGCTCCTTGCGGAAGCGGCGGACCTCGGTGACGACCTGCTGGACGAGCTCGATCTCCTTCTCCGCGGCGTCGTCGCGGAAACCGGAGTCCTTGGGCCAGTCGGCGATCACGAGGGACTCGCCGCCGGTGAGCGTCGTCCACAGGGTGTCGGTGACGAACGGGACGATCGGGTGCAGCAGCCGCAGCATGACGTCCAGGACCTCGCCGAGAACCCGGCCGGAGACCTTGGCACCCTCGCCGCCCGCGAAGAACGTGGTCTTCGATAGCTCGACGTACCAGGCGAAGACCTCGTCCCACGCGAAGTGGTAGAGGGCATCGGCGAGCTTGGCGAACTGGTAGTCGTCGTAGTAGGCGTCCACCTCGCCGACGACCTTGTTCAGGCGGGACAGGATCCAGCGGTCGGTCGCCGACATCTCGGAGGCGTCCGGGAGCGGCCCCTCGATCGTGGCGCCGTTCATCATCGCGAAGCGGGTCGCGTTCCAGATCTTGTTGGCGAAGTTCCGGGACGCCTGGACCCAGTCCTCGCCGATCGGGACGTCGACGCCCGGGTTGGCGCCCTTGGCCAGGGTGAACCGCAGGGCGTCGGAGCCGTACTTGTCCATCCAGTCCAGCGGGTTGACCGTGTTCCCGAACGACTTCGACATCTTCTTGCCGAACTCGTCGCGGACCATGCCGTGGAAGGCGATCGTGTGGAACGGCGGCTGACCGTCCATCGCGTACAGGCCGAACATCATCATGCGGGCGACCCAGAAGAACATCAGGTCGTAGCCGGTGACCAGGACGGAGTTCGGGTAGAACTTCTCCAGGTCGGGCGTCCGCTCCGGCCAGCCGAGCGTGGAGAACGGCCACAGGCCGGACGAGAACCACGTGTCGAGGACGTCGGTGTCCTGGGTCCAGCCCTCACCCGTGGGCGGCTCCTCGTCCGGGCCGACGCAGACCAGCTCGCCGTTCGGACCGTGCCAGACGGGGATGCGGTGGCCCCACCACAGCTGACGCGAGATGCACCAGTCGTTGAGGTTGTCGACCCAGTCGAAGTAGCGCTGCGACATGTCGGCCGGGTGGATGTTGACCCGGCCGTCACGGACGGCGTCGCCGGCGGCCTTGGCGAGGGTCTCGACCTTGACCCACCACTGCATGGACAGACGCGGCTCCAGCGTCGTCTTGCAGCGCGAGCAGTGGCCGACGGAGTGGACGTACGGGCGCTTCTCGGCGACGATCCGGCCCTCGGCGCGCAGGGCGGCGACGATCGCGGAGCGGGCCTCGAAGCGGTCCAGGCCCTGGAAGGGGCCGTGGACGGTGATCACACCGCGCTCGTCGAGGACCTCGATGGACTCGAGGTCGTGGCGCTGGCCGATCGCGAAGTCGTTCGGGTCGTGCGCCGGGGTCACCTTGACGGCGCCGGTGCCGAACTCCGGGTCGACGTGCGTGTCGGCGACGACCGGGATCGTACGGTCCGTCAGCGGCAGCTTGATCTGCTTGCCGATCAGGTGGGCGTAGCGCTCGTCGTCGGGGTGGACGGCGACGGCGGTGTCACCGAGCATCGTCTCCGCACGGGTCGTGGCGACGACGATGGTGTCCTCGCCCTCTCCGTACGTCATGGAGACGAGCTCGCCGTCGTCCTCCTGGTAGTCCACCTCGATGTCGGAGATCGCGGTGAGGCAGCGCGGGCACCAGTTGATGATGCGCTCGGCCCGGTAGATCAGCTCGTCGTCGTAGAGCTTCTTGAAGATGGTCTGGACGGCACGGGACAGGCCCTCGTCCATGGTGAAGCGGTCCCGGCTCCACGCCAGACCCTCGCCGAGGCGCCGCATCTGGCCGGCGATCTGACCGCCGGACTCGGCCTTCCACTCCCAGACGCGCTCGACGAAGGCCTCACGGCCCAGGTCGTGGCGGGACTTGCCCTCCTTGGCGAGCTCGCGCTCGACGACGTTCTGGGTGGCGATACCGGCGTGGTCCATGCCCGGCTGCCACAGCGTCTCGAAGCCCTGCATGCGCTTGCGGCGGGTGAGGGCGTCGATCAGCGTGTGCTCGAAGGCGTGGCCCAGGTGGAGGGAGCCGGTGACGTTCGGCGGCGGGATGACGATGGTGTACGCCGGCTTCTCGCTCTTCGCGTCCGCCTCGAAGTACCCGCGCTCTACCCAGCGCTCGTACAGCGGCCCCTCTACCTCGGCCGGCGCGTACGTGGTCGGCAGTTCGGTGGTGGGCGCTGTCTGCTGCTGAGTGTTCTCGGTCACGGGGCCAGTTTAGGGGTGTCCCGGTGCTGTCCTGAAACGCTTTGGTTCGGTAACGGTGTGGCCCCCGCCGCACTTCCCGGCCCGCGGTTCCGCCAGGATGTTCGGTAGGCATAAACATCCTGTGAGGGGAACCTGTCGATGAGCTACAACCAGCCGGGCCCGTACGGCGGCCAGCAGCCCGGTCCTTACGGCCAGCCGGGCCCTTACGGCCAGCAGCCGCAGCAGCCGGGCCCGTACGGCCAGCCGCAGGCTCCGCAGCCGGGTTACGGGTACCCCCAGCAGGCCCCGCAGGGCGTCCCGCCGCAGCAGCCGCCCTACGGCTACCCGCAGCAGCCCCAGCAGCCCGGCCCGTACGGCCAGCAGCCGCAGTACGGCGCCCCCCAGGGCCCCGGCGGGTACATGCCCCACCCGCCGGCCCCGAAGAAGTCCAAGGCCGGCTGGATCATCGGCGCGGTCGCGGTCGTCGCGGCGATCGGCGTGGGCGCGTACTTCGTGCTCGGCGGCGGCGGTGCCTCGGTCGCGGACGACGGCCCCCACAAGCTGATCACGCCGGAGACGGTGCTCGGCGAGTACAAGAAGTCCCCCGACAAGGGCGACTCGTCCGACAAGGACACGCTGAAGGAAGCCGAGAAGAACGGCGTCAAGAACGCCAAGGAGGTCAGCGCCTCCTACCAGGTGGAGAACAAGGCCAACCCGCTGGCGGGCAAGGTTCTCTCCTTCAGCGGTCTCTACGGCGAGATCGACGACCCGGAGAAGGTCGTCGACACCGTCTTCACCAGCATCAAGACCGAGGCCGACAAGGACAAGGGCAAGAAGGGCGAGCCCGCCCTGGTCGGCGAGCCGAAGGCGTACGAGCCGGCCGAGCTCGACGGCGCCGTCCTCAAGTGCCAGCAGGCCAAGAGCGAGGCCGACCCCGCCTCTTCGACGCCGGCGTTCGCCATGACGATCTGCGTCTGGGCCGACCACAGCACCGTGGGCTTCGTCGTGCCCCTCGACATGGCCTCCGCCCTCACGGGTGCGGGCGGCTCCGCCGAGGACGCCGCCGCCATCACCGCCAAGCTCCGCAAGGAGATCCGCGTCAAGGCCTGATCCGCGGCCCGCGCACGGAGAAGGGGCGCCCCGCCGGTCGGCGGGGCGCCCCTTCCATGTCCGGGCGGCTCAGGCGGACTTCTCGTGCCTGCCGTCGTTCTTCACGATCCGCGGGACCAGCGTCGGGTTGACGTTGTTGCGGACGACGTCGGCCGTGATGACCACGCGGGCCACGTCCTTGCGGGACGGGACCTCGTACATGACCGACTGGAGGACCTCCTCCATGATGGCGCGCAGGCCGCGCGCGCCGGTGCCGCGGAGGATCGCCTGATCGGCGATGGCCTCCAGGGCCGGGCGGTCGAAGTCCAGCTCCACGCCGTCGAGTTCGAAGAGGCGCTGGTACTGCTTCACCAGCGCGTTGCGCGGCTCGACCAGGATCTGGAGGAGCGCCTCGCGGTCGAGGTTGTGGACGGAGGTGAGGACGGGGAGACGGCCGATGAACTCGGGGATCATCCCGAACTTCACCAGGTCCTCCGGCATGACCTCCTGGAACTGGTCGCTCGCCTCGATCTCGCGCTTGGAGCGGATGGTCGCCCCGAAGCCGATGCCCTTGGCGCCCGCCCGCGACTCGATGATCTTCTCCAGGCCGGCGAAGGCGCCGCCCACGATGAAGAGCACGTTCGTCGTGTCGATCTGGATGAACTCCTGGTGCGGGTGCTTCCGGCCGCCCTGCGGGGGAACCGAGGCCGTCGTGCCTTCCAGGATCTTCAGGAGGGCCTGCTGGACGCCCTCACCGCTCACGTCACGCGTGATCGACGGGTTTTCGCTCTTACGGGCGACCTTGTCGATCTCGTCGATGTAGATGATCCCGGTCTCGGCCTTCTTGACGTCGTAGTCGGCCGCCTGGATCAGCTTGAGCAGGATGTTCTCGACGTCCTCGCCGACATAGCCGGCCTCCGTCAGCGCCGTCGCGTCGGCGATGGCGAACGGGACGTTGAGCATGCGGGCCAGGGTCTGCGCGAGCAGCGTCTTCCCGGAGCCCGTGGGGCCGAGCAGCAGAATGTTGGACTTCGCCAGTTCGATGGCGTCGTCACGGCCCTGCGCGCCGCCGTTCTCGCCGGCCTGGACGCGCTTGTAGTGGTTGTACACCGCGACCGAGAGGGCCTTCTTCGCGGGCTCCTGCCCGACGACGTACCCCTCGAGGAACTCGTAGATCTCGCGGGGCTTGGGGAGTTCCTCCCACCGCACCTCGCTCGTCTCCGCGAGTTCTTCCTCGATGATCTCGTTGCAGAGGTCGATGCACTCGTCGCAGATGTACACACCGGGTCCCGCGATGAGCTTCTTCACCTGCTTCTGGCTCTTTCCGCAGAACGAGCACTTGAGCAGGTCGCCGCCATCACCGATGCGTGCCACGAGGTGCTTCCCCTTCGCCTGGGAGTGCTTGGTTCAGCGACTCCTGGTGCCTCATATTCGACGGTACCTTGCCGGGCCCCCCGTTCGGGCCCCCCTTGGCACGGTTCACATGGTCGCGATTCGGCCACACAGGCCGTCCGGGCCTCCGCGAACCGTGCCGAGGGAAGGTCGAGCGTCAGGCTGCCGCGGCGGCCGTGCTCTTGCGGGTCGAGACGATCTGGTCGATCAGGCCGTACGCCAGGGCGTCCTCGGCCGTCAGGATCTTGTCGCGCTCGATGTCGTCGCGGATCTTCTCGATCGGCGTCGAGGAGTGCTTGGCCAGCATCTCTTCGAGCTGGCTGCGCATCCGCAGGATCTCGTTGGCCGCGATCTCCAGGTCGGAGAGCTGCTCGCGGCCGGTGCCGCCGGAGGGCTGGTGGATCAGCACGCGGGCGTTCGGCAGGGCCATCCGCTTGCCGGGGGTGCCGGCGGCGAGCAGCACGGCCGCGGCGGAGGCCGCCTGGCCCATGCAGACCGTCTGGATGTCCGGCTTCACGAACTGCATCGTGTCGTAGATGGCCGTGAGGGCGGTGAAGGAGCCGCCCGGGCTGTTGATGTAGATCGAGATGTCGCGGTCCGGGTCCATCGACTCCAGGCACAGCAGCTGCGCCATGACGTCGTTGGCGGAGGCGTCGTCGATCTGCACGCCGAGGAAGATCACGCGCTCCTCGAAGAGCTTCGCGTACGGGTCGTACTCGCGCACGCCCTGCGAGGTGCGCTCGACGAAGCGCGGCACGACGTAGCGGTTGTCCATCGGCGCGCCGGTGTAGAGGCCGCTCGGGGAGAGGTTGTTCTGCATCTGGGTGTTCACCGTCCTGGTGGCGTTCGGCGGAGGTCTTGGGCTCTTCGGCGGGCTGCCGGCGCTCAGGCGCCCGTGCCGCCGCCGCCCGGAACACCCGCGGCGTGCGTGATGATGTCGTCGATGAGGCCGTACTCCTTGGCCTCGTCCGCGGTGAACCAGCGGTCACGGTCGCCGTCGCGGATGATCGCCTCGACGGTCTGGCCGGAGTGCTGCGCGGTGATCTCGGCCATGCGCTTCTTCGTGCGCAGGAGGTACTCGGCCTGGATCTTGATGTCGGAGGCGGTGCCGCCGATGCCGGCGGATCCCTGGTGCATCAGGATGTCGGTGTTCGGCAGCGCGAAGCGCTTGCCGGGGGCGCCGGCGGTGAGCAGGAACTGGCCCATGGAGGCCGCCATGCCCATACCGATGGTGACGACGTCGTTCGGGATGAACTGCATGGTGTCGTAGACCGCCATGCCGGCCGTCACCGAGCCGCCGGGGCTGTTGATGTACAGGAAGATGTCCTTCTCCGGCTCGGCGGCCAGGAGGAGCATCTGGGCGGTGATCTTGTTGGCGATCTCGTCGTCGACCTGCTGGCCGAGGAAGATGATGCGCTCGCCGAGCAGCCGGTTGTAGACATGGTCGCCGAGGCCGCCACCGATGGACGGCTCACCCGCGGCGTAAGGCTTCAGATTCGTCACGTATCCACCTGCTCGTCTCCGACGGCCCCGGGCCGTCTCAGCGTCTTGTTCAGAGGGCAGTGCCCTCGTATTCATGGACCCTAACGCGCAGGTCGGACAACGCCATCCCGGTTCCCGAACTGTTCGCTGGGAGCGCAAGGTAGTTGGGGGTGTGTAAGCGGGTCCGGATACGTCCACGGGCCCGCACGCACAGCAGTGCGTACGGGCCCGTGGAGCAGGGTCCGCCAGGGGCGGGGGCCCTTACTTGTCCTCGGAGACCTCGGCCTCGCCGGTGACGGCCTCGACGGCCTCGGCGGCGGTCTCGACCTCGTCCTCGTCGTCGGAGAGGTCGACGACCTCACCGTTGGTGTCGACGACCTTGGCGGCCTCGACGACGACCGCGAGGGCCTTGCCGCGGGCGACCTCGCCGACGAGCATCGGCACCTGGCCCTGCTGGGCCACGGCCTGGGCGAACTGGTCGGGGCTCATGCCGGAGGAGGCGGCACGGCGGAACAGGTGCTCGGTGAGCTCCTCGCGGGAGACGTCGAGCTTCTCCTTGTTGACGAGCTCATCGAGGATGAACTGCGTCTTGATGCCCTTCTCGGCCTGCTCCTTGGTCTCGGCCAGGAACTCTTCCTCGGTCTTGCCCTGGATCTCCAGGTACTTCGCGAGGTCGAGGCCCATCTGGCCGAGCTGGTGGTGCTCCAGGTTGTGCTTGCGGGTGTTGATCTCGTCCTCGAGAAGCTTCTCGGGCATCGGGACCTCGACCAGCTTGAGGAGCTCGTCGAGGACGCGCTCCTGGGCCTGGGTGGCCTGGTCGAACTGCTTCATGTTCTCGAGGCGCTTGCGGCTGTCGGCCTTGAGCTCGTCGAGGGTGTCGAACTCCGAGGCCAGCTGCGCGAACTCGTCGTCGAGCTCGGGGAGCTCACGGGCGGCGACGGTGGTGACCTTGACGGTGACCTCCGCGTCCTTGCCCTCGGCGGAGCCGCCCTTCAGCTGCGAGGTGAAGGTGGCCTCGCCACCGGCCTCCAGGCCCTTGACGGCCTCGTCGATGCCGTCGAGCAGCTCGCCGGAACCGATGGTGTACGAGACGTCGCTGGCGACACCGTCGGGCAGGACCTCGCCGTCGACCTTGGCCTCGAGGTCGATGGTGACGACGTCGCCGTCCTGGGCGGCGCGCTCGACCGGGGAGGTCGAGGCGAAGCGCTCGCGGAGCTGCTCCACGGACTTCTCGACGTCCTCGTCGGTGACCTCGACCGCGTCGACGGTGACCTCGATGCCGGAGTAGTCCGGGATCTCGATCGTCGGGCGGATGTCGACCTCGGCGGTGAAGGCCAGCAGCTCGCCGTCCTTCAGCTCGGTGATGTCGACCTCGGGCTGGCCCAGCGGGTTGACCTCGGCCTCGTTGACGGCCTCGGTGTAGAACTTCGGGAGCGCGTCGTTGACGGCCTCCTCCAGCACGGCGCCGCGGCCGAACCGCTGGTCGATCACGCGAGCCGGGATCTTGCCCTTACGGAAGCCCTTGACCGTGACCTGCTGGTTGATCTTCTTGTACGCCGCGTCGAGGCTGTCCTTGAGCTCCTCGAAGGGCACCTCGACAGTGAGCCGAACCCGGGTCGGGTTCAGGGTCTCCACGGCGCTCTTCACGGTTCGGTCTCCTTGTGGCTGATTCCTGGAATCCACCGGCGCCGCGATCAGCGGTTCCGGCGGGTCGGCCCGGTCAGAAAGACACACGGGCACGCAGCTTGCATAGTAACCGCAAGCGGGATGACGCCCACAACGTGATCAAGAACGCGCGAGGTCGGCGCGTGATCGTCATGGTCGGGGTGGCGGGATTTGAACCCACGGCCTTCCGCTCCCAAAGCGGACGCGCTACCAAGCTGCGCCACACCCCGTCGGTGCGACACGTAGGGTACATGGACGGAGACTGTCCGGCGCCCCCTGTTTTCGGGGGTGTGCGCGAATGCCCCCCGACCGGCTAACATGCTCCTCGTGCCGCGGTCCTCGTGACCTGCGGCGCGGCGCTGTGCGGGTGTAGCTCAATGGTAGAGCACTAGTCTTCCAAACTAGCTACGCGGGTTCGATTCCCGTCACCCGCTCCACACCTCAGGGCCGGTCCGGAGAGAAATTCTCCGGCCCGGCCCTGAGGCGTTTCCGGCCGTGCCTGACGTACTGCCTCTTATTGCCGCGCGCGGCGGCCGGACGGATCGCTACGTTCCCCTCGACGATCAAAGGATCAGGGAGGGGAACGTCATGAGGGAGACGAGACGGCCGGCCGTGGTGGCCGCGCTGGCGCTGGCCTGTGCGGCCGGGCTGCTGGGCGGCGGTACCGCGCGGGCGGCGGACTTCCCGTACACACCGGCCGAGCCGACGCTCTGGCCGGGCGGGTGCGCGACGGCCGGCGAGCTGCCGTGGGTGGGGAACAACGACCTGAGCCTGTCCGTGAAGGCGGCGGGCGAGGGCGACGGGGCGCTCGTGGAGACACACTTCCAGCTGTGGAAGCAGGGCGAGGAGGCGGCTCCCGCGGTCGACGTGCTCGTCACCACCGTCCCCGGGTCGACGGCCCGGCTCTCGGTGCTGCACGAGCAGGTCCCGGAAGAGGGGCCCTACTGGTGGCAGGCCCGGATCGAGGGGGCCGCGGGGGCCTCGGCCTGGACCGCGCCCTGTGGTTTCCGGACCGACCAGACACCGCCCGCCACCCCCACGGTGACGTTCACGGACGCCGACCAGTACCCGCAGGGGGCGCCTTCCGGCGTGGTCCGCACCGTGCGATTCAGCCTGCCTCAGGGGACCGAGGCGAAGGGCTTCTGCTTCAACCCGGAGCGGGAGATCGGGGTGTCCGAGAACGGCTGCGACAGCCAGTGGGTGCCCGTGGAGGCGGACGGGACCGCGACCGCCACCTTCGTCTCGCCCGAGCGCACCGGACCGGCGACGCTCTACGCGCAGACGGTGGACCGGGCGGGCAACATCTCCCCGACGGCGTACGAGTACTACAAGGTCGCGTACCCCTTCGCGGAGCCGTTCGGCGACTACACCAGCGACGGCCGCGTCGATCTCCTCGGTGTCGGCGCGGACGGGAAACTGACGCTGCGCGCCGGGCAGGAGGGCGGCGGTTTCGGCGCTCCCGTGGTCGCGGACGGCCGAGACTGGTCGGACGCGGTGGTGCGGAGGGCGAGCTGGCTCACCCACCGGGACGGGCCCCGGCCGGGCAACGACGTCCGCAACGACATCGTCGCGCTCCGGGACGGGAAGCTGTCCGTGTACCCGGGCGACGGCGAGGGCGGTTTCGGTGCCCCCGTGGAGATCACCGGGTACGACTGGTCGCGCGTCACGGACGTCGCGTTCGACCGGCGCGAGAGCCAGCTGCTGCTCGCCAAGGAGGGCGACCGGCTGCTGCTCTTCGATCTGAACACGTACGGACAGCCGAGGGTGGTCGGTGCGCCGTCCGTCCTCGCCGCGAGCGGCTGGGCCTCGAAGTCCGTCCACTTCTCGGACGGGCCCGCCGAGTCCGGGATGCCCTTCTTCTGGGCGCGGGACGCCCGGCGGGGGACGCTGGAGTACTTCCCCGTCGAGTACGGCACGGCCGAGCCGTGGGTGCTGGGGACACCGAAGACCGTCGCCGCGTCCGGCTGGACCGCGCGGCTGCGTCCCTCCGTCGCCGTCGTCGGTGATCTGGACGGCGACGGGCACAGCGATCTCGTCAGCAGGGACCGCTCGGGTGCCCTGCTGCTCCACCCGGCCGCCGAGGACGGCTCGCTGGGCACCCCGGTGACCCTGTACGCCTCGGGCTGGAGCGGTGTCGCCTTCTTCTGACGCGTCCTCCCCGACACGTCGCACGAGCGCCATGGGCCTCTACCGGTGTCGGTGGGGGCCCATGGCCGGTTCAGAACTTGATGGACGCGACCGTCTGCGTTATCGAGTCCAGGAAGCGCTGGATGTCGTCGGCCATGCCGGTGGAGGCGAGGAAGAAGCCGAAGAGGACGGCGACCACGGCCGGGCCGCCCTTGAGGTTCCCCCCGCGGATCAGCACCACCAGGATGATTGCCAACAGCAACACCACAGACAGTGAAATGGCCACAACTGATCACACCCTCGGTCGGTCCCGCCTTGCCCACCAGGGAGCCCCTGTCTCGGAACACCCCCCGCTGTCTCCATCGTGCCACCAACCCCCCTGCCCTCGCTGCCGGGTGACGAATCGTCGTGGACAAGATCACGTCGCGCGCGGGCGCGGCCGGTCAGGCGGGGCGGGACAGGAGCAGCAGGGCCCGGTCGTCGTTGACGTCCTTGGCGACGGCTTCGATCAGGTGCCAGGCGACGCCTTCGAAGCCCTCGGCGACGCAGCGGTCGGCCTCGCCGGTCAGGCGGTCGATGCCCTCGGCGATGTCCCGGTCGGCGGCCTCGACCAGGCCGTCGGTGAAGAGCATGAGGACGTCGCCGGGGCGCAGCGAGCCCTTGACCGGGTGGAACTCGGCCCCGTCGTAGACGCCGAGGAGGGGTCCTTCGGCGTCCTTCTCCTCCCAGCGGCCGCTGCCGGCGTGGAGCTGGAGGGCGGGCAGGTGGCCGGCGGAGAACAGCTCGTAGTCGCCGGACTCCAGGTCGAGGACGAGGTGGATCGAGGTGGCGAAGCCCTCGTCCCAGTTCTGGCGGAGGAGGTAGCCGTTGGCCGCGGGCAGGAAGCCGTGCGGCGGGAGCGAGCCGAGGAGTCCGCCGAAGGCGCCGGAGAGCAGCAGGGAGCGGGAGGCCGCGTCCATGCCCTTGCCGGAGACGTCGGTGAGGACGACCTCCAGGGTCCGCCCGCCGTGGGTGCGGGCGGCGACGACGAAGTCGCCGGAGAAGGACTGGCCGCCGGCCGGGCGCAGGGCCATCTCGCGGTGCCAGCCCTTGGGGAGCCGGGGCAGGGCGCTCTGGACGCGGATGCGTTCGCGCAGGTCGAAGAGCATGGTGCCGCCGCGCCGCCAGGGCACGCCGACCCTGGCCCGGAACTGGGCGATGAGGAGCCCGAAGAGTCCGCAGGCGGCGACGACCAGGACGGTGCCGGGGGTGACCCTGGCGGGGCCCTGGGTGTACGGGCCGAGGACGACGGACTCGACGATGAGGGCGCCGGCGGCGGCCGCGTACAGGGCGAGCAGGCTGGCGGGGCGCAGCAGCAGGCCGCCGGCCACGATGGGCAGGACGAGGGCGGCGGGCGAGCACCAGACGGGGTTGAGGAGGGTCCCGCACGCGATGGCGGGAATCATCAGGAGGAGTCCGGCGAAGGCGAGCCAGTCGGCGCCGTCGCCGCGGAAGTAGTCGACGGCCGATCTGCGCAGCACGACGCGGGCCCGGCGCACGCGCCTGCGTGTCCGGGCCGCGTACGTGTTCACTCCGGCGCGCTGTCCCATTGGCCTGGACCCTATCCATCCCGTCGGACATCGTGCAGGGGTACCCCGGTGACAATGTGCGAGAAATCGGGTCGCCTCGGGCGCGCGCCGCTGATATCGATGGCATATGACGACTGAACTGCGGGTTCTCGACCCGTCGGAGTGGGACCGCTGGTACGGGGTGTTGGAGCTCGCCTTCGGCGGGGTGGCGGAGGCGCCGGAGGAGCGGCAGCTGTGGCGCGATCTGACCGAGTTCGACCGGTCCCTGGGTGTCTGGGACGGTGATCTGTGCGTGGGTACGGCGGGGGCGTTCAGCTTCCGGCTCACGGTGCCGGGCGGGGCGTCGGTCCCGGCGGGCGGGGTGACGATGGTGAGCGTGGCGGGGACCCACCGGCGGCGCGGGATCCTGACCTCGATGATGCGCCGGCAGCTGGACGACCTGCGGGCGGCGGGCGAGTCGCTGGCGGTGCTGACGGCCTCGGAGCCGGAGATCTACGGGCGGTTCGGCTACGGCGTCGGCGCGTACTCGGCGCACGCGGTGATCGACACGAACCGGGTGCGGCTGACGGTGCCGGAGGGTACGGACGGGGTCTCCCTGCGGCTGGCCGACCTGACGGAGTCCTCGGCGGTGTGCGAGGCGGTGTACGCGCGGCTGGTGCCGGCGCGCCCCGGGATGCTCGCGCGGCGGCCGGAGTGGGAGCGGCTGCCGCTGATGGACCCGGCGGCCGACCGGGAGGGCGCGTCGCCGCGGCAGTGCGTGCTCGCGGAGCGGGACGGGGAGGTCGTGGGCTTCGCGCACTACGCGATCAAGCCGGACTGGGGATACGCGGGGGCCGAAGGGTCCGTGAACGTGCACCAGTTGATGGGGCTCGACCCGCTGGCCGAGGCGGCGCTGTGGCGGTACCTCTGCTCGGTGGACCTGGCGTCGACGGTACGGTTCCGCAGCCGGCCGGTGGACGACGCCTGGCAGCACCTGGTGAGTGACGTGCGGCGGTGCGAGCCGACGCTGCGGGACGGGCTGCACGTGCGGCTCGTGGAGGTGGGTGCGGCGCTGGAGGCGCGGACGTACCAGGCGCCGGTGGACGTGGTGTTCGAGGTCGCGGACGCGTTCTGTCCGTGGAACGAGGGACGGTGGCGGCTGACGGGGGACGCGAAGGGCGCGGTCTGCGTCCGGACGTCGGATCCCGCGGACCTCGCGCTGTCCGTGCGGGAGCTGGGTGCCGCCTACCTGGGCGGGACCTCGCTGGTGTCGCTGGCCTCGGCGGGGCGGGTGCGGGAGCTTCGGGACGGGGCGCTGGTCGAGGCGTCGGTGGCCTTCGGGTCGCCGGTCGCGCCGTGGCTGCCGCACGGTTTCTGACGACGCGGCCGGTCAGCGCGTCTGGCAGCCGGGGCACCAGAAGAGGTTGCGGGCGGCGAGGTCCGCGGTGCGGATCTCGTCCCCGCAGATGTGGCACGGCTGGTTCGCGCGGCGGTAGACGTAGACCTCGCCGCCGTGGTCGTCCACGCGGGGCGGGCGGCCCATGGCCTCGGGGGTGTGTTCGGGGCGGACCGTGTCGATGCGGTTGAGGCGGACGCCCTCGCGCATGAGGGCCGCCAGGTCGTCCCAGATCGCGGTCCACTCCCCCGCCGTGAGGTCCTTGCCGACGCGGTAGGGGTCGATGCCGTGCCGGAAGAGGACCTCGGCGCGGTAGACGTTGCCGACGCCCGCGATGACCTTCTGGTCCATGAGGAGGGCGGCGACGGTCGTACGGGACCGGGAGATCCGGTGCCAGGCCCTCGCCGGGTCGTCGTCCTCGCGGAGCGGGTCCGGGCCGAGCCGGTCGTGTATCGCGCGCTTCTCGGCGTCCGTGATCAGGGCGCAGGTGGTGGGGCCGCGCAGGTCGACGTACCCCTCGGGGTTCGTGAGCCGCAGCCGGACGGTGTCCGTGGGCGGCGGCGCCGGGGCGTCGCCGAAGTTCACCTTGCCGAAGAGACCCAGGTGGATGTGGATCCATTCCCTGTCCTCGAAGGCGAGGAAGAGGTGCTTGCCGTGGGCCTCGGCGGTCTCCAGGACGGTGCCGTCGAGCAGGGCCGCCGAGTCGGCGAACTTGCCCTGGGGGCTGGAGACGCGCACGGGCCGGCCGCCGAACCGCTCGCGGTGGTCGGCGGCCAGCCGGTGGATGGTGTGCCCCTCGGGCATCAGGCGGTCGGCTCCTGCGGGTGGTGCGCCGGGATCGGGGGGAGCTCGCCGGTGGTCTCGTACTTCGACAGCATGTCGATGCGGCGCGTGTGACGCTCGTCACCCGAGTAGGGGGTGTTCAGGAAGATCTCGACGAACTTGGTCGCCTCTTCCTGGGTGTGCATCCGGCCGCCGACGGAGATCACGTTGGCGTTGTTGTGCTCGCGGCCGAGGGCGGCGGTCTGCTCGCTCCAGGCGAGGGCGGCGCGCACCCCCTTCACCTTGTTCGCGGCGATCTGCTCGCCGTTGCCGGAGCCACCGATGACGATGCCCAGGCTGTCCGGGTCCGCGGCCGTCTTCTCGGCGGCACGCAGGCAGAACGGCGGGTAGTCGTCCAGGGCGTCGTAGATGTGGGGACCGCAGTCGACGGGCTCGTGGCCGTGTGCCGTGAGCCACTCGACGAGGTGGTTCTTTAGTTCGTAGCCGGCGTGGTCGGAACCGATATAGACGCGCATGATTCCGAGTGTGGCACGTCAGGGCCCGGGTAGCAGGCAGCGGGGTCGGGACCTTCACCGACCTGGTACGGACCTTCGACTCTCGCGAGGTCGCCCGTACAACGATCCGGAATGAGGTCTTCCGATCATCCCTGTCCGCAGTGTTCAATGCTCGGGCTCGCGACCCGAGCAGCCCCCACACACAAGGAAGCGTCGATGAACACGCAACCGACCCTGACGAAGGACGGCCAGGAGACCGGCACCACCGGTCCCGCGCAGCCCTCCGACGGCCTCAAGGCCGGGCTCAAGAACCGCCACCTGTCGATGATCGCGATCGGCGGCGTCATCGGCGCCGGCCTCTTCGTCGGCTCCGGCTCCGGCATCGCCGCGGCCGGCCCCGCGATCCTCCTCTCGTACGCACTCGTCGGCGCCATGGTCGTCTTCGTGATGCGGATGCTCGGTGAGATGGCCGCCGCCCGACCGTCCTCCGGCTCCTTCTCCGCCTACGCGGACCGGGCCCTGGGCCGCTGGGCCGGCTTCAGCATCGGCTGGCTGTACTGGTTCTTCTGGGTCGTCGTCCTCGCCGTCGAGGCGACCGCGGGCGCCAAGATCCTGGAGAGCTGGGTCCCGGCCGTGCCGCAGTGGGGCTGGGCGCTCATCGTGATGGTGGTGCTGACCGCGACCAACCTGGGCTCCGTCGCCTCGTACGGCGAGTTCGAGTTCTGGTTCGCCGGCATCAAGGTCGTCGCCATCGGCGCCTTCGTCGTCATCGGCATGCTCGCCGTCTTCGGCGTGCTCCCCGGCTCGGACAACCCCGGCGCCGGATTCGCGCACCTCACCGACAGCGGGGGCTTCTTCCCGATGGGCGCGGGCGCGGTCCTCACCGGTGTGCTGATGGTCGTCTTCTCGTTCATGGGCAGCGAGATCGTCACGCTCGCCGCCGGCGAGTCCGAGGACCCGCAGAAGGCGGTCACCAAGGCCACCAACAGCGTGATCTGGCGGATCGGCGTCTTCTACCTGGGCTCGATCTTCGTCGTCCTGACGCTGCTGCCGTGGAACGACAAGTCGATCGTCGAGAAGGGCTCGTACGTCGCCGCCCTCGACTCCATCGGCATCGCGCACGCCGGCCAGATCATGAACGTGATCGTCCTCACGGCCGTCCTGTCCTGCCTGAACTCGGGTCTCTACACGGCCTCCCGCATGGCCTTCTCGCTCGGGCAGCGCGGTGACGCGCCGAAGGCCTTCGCCAAGGTCAACAAGCGGGGCGTGCCGGTGGCGGCGATCCTCGGCTCGGTCGTCTTCGGCTTCGTCGCGGTCTTCTTCAACTACAAGTGGCCGGACACCGTCTTCGCCTTCCTGCTGAACTCCTCCGGCGCGGTCGCGCTCTTCGTCTGGCTGGTCATCTGCGTGACCCAGCTGCGGATGCGCGGCATCATCCTGCGCGAGTCCCCGGAGAAGCTGATCGTCCGGATGTGGCTCTTCCCGTACCTGACGTGGGCGACCATCGCCATGATCGTCGGCGTCCTCGGCTACATGGTCTACGACGGCGGCAGCAACCGTGACCAGGTCGTGCTGTCCCTGCTCGTGGCCGCGCTCGTCATCGCGATCTCGCTGGTCCGCCAGCGCTTCGGCAAGGCCGACCGGCCCGCGGAGGTCTCCGAGCGCGTCTGACGCGACCGCGCACGCGAGAGGGCCCGCCGTTCCCCTGGGGAGCGGCGGGCCCTCTCGTGCGTGTACGGGCTCAGCCCTTGCGGCCGACGAGCTTCCACGCGGCCGGCAGGGCGCCCATGGCGAGCGCGGCCTTGAGGGCGTCGCCGATGAGGAACGGGGTGAGGCCGGCGGCGACGGCCTGGCCGAAGGTCATGCCGGTGGCGAGGGCCAGGTAGGGAACGCCGACGGCGTAGATGATCGCGGAGCCGAGGACCATGGCGCCGGCGGTGCGGAGCACGGAGCGGTCGGCGCCGCGGCGGGCGAGGGCGCCGACGACGGTCGAGGCGAGGAGCATGCCGAGGATGTAGCCGAAGGACGGCATGCCGTAGCCCGAGGTGGCCTGCGCGAACCACGGGACGCCCGCCATGCCCGCGACCGCGTACAGGGCGAGGGCGAGGAAGCCGCGGCGGGCGCCGAGCGCGGTGCCGACGAGCAGGGCGGCGAAGGTCTGGCCGGAGACCGGGACCGGGGAGCCGGGGACCGGGACCGAGAGCTGCGCGGCGAGGCCGGTGAGGGCGGCTCCGCCGACGACCAGGGCGATGTCGCGGGCGCGGCTCGC
Organism: Streptomyces tanashiensis; assembly: GCF_014648895.1. Classification (GTDB taxonomy): domain Bacteria; phylum Actinomycetota; class Actinomycetes; order Streptomycetales; family Streptomycetaceae; genus Streptomyces; species Streptomyces tanashiensis. The sequence continues at coordinate 189,656 of NZ_BMRZ01000003.1, read as the reverse complement.
GGGGATGAGGTCGGCGAGGACGGTGCCCGCCCGGAGGGAGCGGACGGGGGCGGTGGCGGTGCTCATCGGTACTCCGCGGGGGTGAGGGTGGGAGGGACAGCTCGACCGTATGCCAGGAGTGAACGCCCGATCACCGTCAGCCGCCGACAAAGCGACGGTCGAGCGCTTCGTGGAGATCGAACAAACCCCGCCGATCACACCTCGCGCCACGTGACGCTTGTCACTGGGAACTCCCGCAGAGAGGCCCCTTTTGCGCCAAGGGGCGTTCGCTGGAGAGACTGTGGGGTCTCCATAAACCGTCTCCATGAACGTCAGAGAGCACGAGCCCCCACATGCACGACCCCCTCACCCCCGAACCGGAGCCCCTCTCCCACGGTCTGAAGCAGCGTCATCTGACGATGCTGGGGCTCGGCGGGGTGATCGGCGCCGGGCTCTTCGTCGGCTCGGGCGCCGGCATCGCCGTCGCCGGGCCCGGCATCGTGGTCTCGTACCTGATCGCCGGCGCGCTCGCGATGCTGGTGATGCGGATGCTCGGCGAGATGTCGGCGGCGATGCCCGCGTCGGGGGCCTTCTCGGTGCACGCCGAGCGCGCGCTCGGCCGGTGGGCCGGCTTCTCGGTGGGCTGGCTGTACTGGTTCCTGCTCGTCGTCGTCCTCGCCGTGGAGGCGACGGGCGCGGCGCGGATCGCGCACGGCTGGGTGCCGGGGGTGCCGCAGTGGGGCTGGGTGCTGATCTTCATGGTCGTGTTCACCCTGGCCAACCTGGCGGCGGTGAAGAACTTCGGCGAGTTCGAGTTCTGGTTCGCGGCGCTCAAGGTCGGCGCGATCGTCCTCTTCCTGGTGCTCGGCGTCCTCGCGATCGTCGGGTGGCTGCCCGACACGGACCCGGTGGGGCTCGCGAATCTCACCGGGCAGGGCGGTTTCCTGCCCAACGGCTGGTCGGGAGTGATCTCCGGGGTCCTCGCCGTCGTCTTCGCCTTCGGCGGTCTTGAGGTCGTCACGATCGCGGCGGCCGAGTCCGACGACCCGGCGCGGAACGTGGCGCGGGCGGTGCGCAGCGCGGTCTGGCGGATCCTGCTCTTCTACGTGGGCTCGATGCTGGTCATCGTGACGCTGCTGCCGTGGACCTCGATGAAGCCGGGCGAGTCGCCGTACGTGGCGGTCCTGGACGCGATCGGGGTGCCGGGGGCGGGCCAGATCATGAACGTGGTGGTGTTCGTGGCGCTGCTGTCGGCGCTCAACGCGAACCTGTACGGCTCGTCCCGGATGGTGTTCTCGCTGGCGGAGCGCGGCGAGGCGCCGAAGGGGCTGCTGAGGATCACGGGCGGCGGGGTGCCGCGCCGGGCGGTGCTCGCCTCGGTGGCGTTCGGCTTCGTCTCCGTCCTGCTCAATCTGAAATGGCCGGATTCCGTCTTCCTCTACATGCTGAACGCGGTCGGTGCGGTGCTCCTCTTCGTCTGGGCGCTGATCGCGGTCTCGCAGCTGCGGCTGCGGCGCCGGATCGAGCGGGAGGCGCCCGAGACGCTGACGCTGCGGATGTGGGGCTTCCCGTGGCTGACCTGGGTGGCGCTCGCCGCGATGGGCGCGGTGCTCGTCCTGATGCTGATCGACGACGGGGCGCGGCCGCAGGTGCTGTGGTCGGCGGGGGCGACGGGGGTCGTCCTGCTGGTGGCGTGGGTGCGGGAGCTGCGCACTCCGTCAACAAAACGGAACTGAACCTTCACCTTGTGTGAAGGTCGTGCCCGTATAGCGGACTCCGGTTCCCTCTGAGCGGTGCGCCCACCCAGACTGTGGGCTCCCTCCCCGTCTCAGCTAGTGAACAGGGCTCGCCCATGTCTCGGACCACCGCGCCCGCGCCGGCCGACCGCAAGGACGGCGCGACCGCACCTGCCGAGGGCCTCTCGCACGGCCTCAAGCAGCGCCATCTCTCGATGATCGCCCTCGGTGGCGTCATCGGTGCCGGGCTCTTCGTCGGCTCCGGCGCCGGCATCGCCGCCGCCGGGCCCTCGATCGTGATCGCCTACGCGATATCCGGCATCCTCGTGATGCTCGTGATGCGGATGCTCGGCGAGATGTCGGCCGCGAACCCGGCCTCCGGCTCCTTCTCCGTCCACGCCGAGCGGGCCTTCGGCTCCTGGGCGGGCTTCACCTCGGGCTGGGCCTTCTGGTTCCTGCTCTGCGTCGCCGTCGGCCTGGAGGGCATCGGCGCCGCGAAGATCATGACCGGCTGGTTCCCCGGCAGCCCCGAGTGGGCGTGGGTCGCGCTCTTCATGGTGGTCTTCTGCGTCACCAACCTGGCGGCCGTGAAGAACTTCGGCGAGTTCGAGTTCTGGTTCGCCGCGCTCAAGGTCGGCGCGATCGTCCTCTTCCTCGGCATCGGCGTCCTCGCGATCGTCGGCGTCCTGCCCGGCACCGACGCCCCCGGCACCGCGAACCTCAGCGGCGACGGCGGCTTCTTCCCGCACGGCTCCGAGGGCCTGATCGTCGGCCTGCTGGCCTCCGTCTTCGCGTACGGCGGCCTGGAGACGGTCACCATCGCGGCGGCCGAGTCCGAGCACCCGGTCCAGGGCGTCGCGAAGGCCGTCCGTACGGCGATGTGGCGGATCGCGCTCTTCTACATCGGCTCCATGGCCGTCATCGTCACCCTCGTCCCGTGGGACGACAAGGCGGTCGTCGAGAAGGGCCCGTACGTCGCCGCCCTCGACCACCTGGGCATCCCGGCGGCCGGCCAGATCATGAACGTGGTCGTCCTGGTCGCCCTGCTCTCGGCGATGAACGCCAACATCTACGGCGCCTCCCGCATGGCCGGCTCGCTGGTCGCGCGCGGCCAGGGCCCGAAGGCGCTCGGCAAGCTGTACGGCGGGGTGCCCCGTCCGGCCGTGCTCGTCTCCTGCGTCGTCGGCTTCGGCTGTGTGCTGCTGAGCTACTGGTCGCCGGACAAGGCCTTCATCTGGCTGCTCAACACCATCGGCGCGATCATCCTGGTCGTCTGGTTCTTCATCGCCGCCTCCCAGCTGGTGCTGCGCCGCCGCACCGAGCGCGAGGCGCCGGAGAAGCTGGTCGTGCGGATGTGGGCCTTCCCGGTGCTGACCTGGGTCGCGCTGGCCGGCATGGCGGCGATCTTCTTCCTGATGGCGCGCGAGGAGGGCACCCGCGTGCAGCTGTACTGGACGGGCGGCCTGACCCTGCTGCTCGCCGTCGTCGGCTTCGTACGCCAGAAGGCGGCATCGGGCCGCACTTCCTGAGCTCCCGCCGCTTCCGCCGAAACCCCCGGACCGCCGCTCGGTCCGGGGGTTTCGCCATGCCGGGGCGCGGGACCTAGGACGAAGGACTGATCAACTTCTCCCGCACCTACTGTTAGCCTGCACTTGCATAGAGGTTGCAATAAGCCGTCGAAGGGCTCGGGCACATGGCGATCTACACACTTCCGGAGCTGCCGTACGACTACGCGGCGCTGGAGCCGGTGATCAATCCGCAGATCATCGAGCTGCACCACGACAAGCACCACGCCGCATACGTCAAGGGCGCGAACGACACCCTGGAGCAGCTGGAAGAGGCGCGCGACAAGGACCAGTGGGGCGCGATCAACGGCCTGGAGAAGAACCTCGCGTTCCACCTCTCCGGCCACATCCTCCACTCCATCTACTGGAACAACATGAACAGCCCGAAGGACGGGGGCGGCGGCGAGCCGCTGGCCGCCGACGGCGTCGGTGAGCTCGCGGACGCGATCACCGAGTCCTTCGGCTCCTTCGCCAAGTTCAAGGCCCAGCTGACCAAGGCCTCCGCGACCACCCAGGGCTCCGGCTGGGGCGTCCTCGCGTACGAGCCGATCAGCGGCCGGCTCATCGTCGAGCAGGTCTACGACCACCAGGGCAACGTCGGCCAGGGCTCGGTCCCGATCCTGGTCTTCGACGCCTGGGAGCACGCCTTCTACCTGCAGTACAAGAACCAGAAGGTCGACTTCATCGAGGCCATGTGGCAGGTCGTCGACTGGCAGGACGTGAACAGGCGCTACCAGTCGGCCAAGGCCTCGGTGCCGCTCATCTCCTTCTGAACCCGGACTCCTGCTCGTGATCGTCTTCTCAACCTTCACCGGGCAGGCGGATGAAAGAAGAACCCCCGTGAGGACGTGACTCACGGGGGTTCTTCCGTTCCGACGGGGTGCGGACTACTCGAAGCTGGGCGCCGCCGTCCGCGTGCGCTTGATCTCGTAGAAGCCCGGCGTCGACGCCACGAGCAGCGTGCCGTCCCACAGCCGGGCCGCCGCGTCGCCGCGCGGGGTGGGGGTGACGACGGGACCGAAGAAGGCGACCTCCTCGCCGGTCGGGCCGGGCACCGCGATGACCGGGGTGCCGACGTCCTGGCCGACCTTCTCTATGCCCTCCGTGTGGGAGGCGCGCAGCTCGGTGTCGTACGTGTCCTTGTCGGCGAAGTCCGCCAGGTCCTCGGGCAGGCCGACGTCCTTCAGGGCGCCGGCGATCGCCTCGCGGGTCGGGCCCTCGCCGTTGTTGTGGAAGCGGGTGCCGAGCGCCGTGTAGAGCTTGCCGACGACCTCGTCGCCGTGCAGCTGCTGGGCGGCGATCACCACGCGGACCGGGCCCCAGGCCTGGGTCTCCAGCATCTCGCGGTACTCGGCGGGGACCTCGTCGAGACGGTTCTCGTTGAGCACGGCCAGGCTCATGACCTTCCAGCGCACGTCGACCGGGCGGACCTGCTCCACCTCCAGCATCCAGCGGGAGGTCATCCAGGCCCAGGGGCACAGCGGGTCGAAGTAGAAGTCGGCGGTGGTCCTGCTCTCGGACATGTCACTCCTCGGTACGGCCGTCGGAAGAAAGAAGGTGGTGCGCCGAAAGGAGGGAACCCGCGGACGCCCGAACGCATTCCCGTGTCCCGGGTGACAGCCGCACATGGGAGGATCGGTGCTGTTTCGAACGCGCCACGAAGGAGTGACCGTGCCCGGTGAGAATCTGTCCCGCGACGAGGCCCACGAGCGGGCCGCGCTGCTGTCCGTCGACGGGTACGAGGTCGTCCTCGACCTCCGGTCGGCGGTCGGCGACTCGGACGAGGCGGTGCGCACCTTCCGCTCGGAGACGACGATCCGGTTCCGCCGCACCGGCGAGGGCACCGGCACGTTCGTCGATCTGATCGCCCCCTCGGTGAACGCGGTCACGCTCAACGGCCGCTCCCTCGACCCGGCGGTGGTCTTCGACGGCGCGCGGATCGCGCTGGACGGCCTCGCCGACGAGAACACCCTCGTGGTGGACGCGCAGTGCGCCTACAGCCGGACCGGCGAGGGCATGCACCGCTTCGTCGACCCGGAGGACGGCGAGGTCTACCTCTACACGCAGTACGAGCCGGCCGACGCCCGCCGGGTGTACGCCAACTTCGAGCAGCCCGACCTCAAGGCCCCGTACCGCTTCGCGGTGACCGCGCCGGAGGGCTGGACGGTCTGGTCGAACGGCGTGGGCGAGCGGGACGCCGAGGGCGTGTGGCGGTTCGCGGAGACGGCGCCGATCTCCACGTACATCACCTGTGTCGTGGCCGGCCCGTACCACTACGTGACCGACAGCTACACGCGCGGCGACCTGGAGATCCCGCTCGGCGCGATGTGCCGGAAGTCGCTCGCGAAGCACTTCGACGCGGACGACGTCTTCCTGATCACCAAGCAGGGCTTCGACTTCTTCCACGACAACTTCGACTACCCGTACCCCTTCGGGAAGTACGACCAGGCCTTCGTCCCCGAGTACAACCTCGGCGCGATGGAGAACCCGGGCATGGTGACCTTCCGCGAGGAGTACATCTACCGGGGCAAGGTCACCCAGGCCGCGTACGAGGCCCGGGCCAACGTCATCCTGCACGAGATGGCGCACATGTGGTTCGGCGACCTGGTCACCATGGTGTGGTGGGACGACCTGTGGCTGAAGGAGTCCTTCGCGGACTTCATGGGCTCCTTCGTGAACGCCGAGGCCACCCGCTTCACCAACAGCTGGGTGACCTTCGCCAACAACCGCAAGTCCTGGGCGTACCGCGCCGACCAGCTGCCGTCCACGCACCCGATCACGGCCGACATCCGTGACCTGGAGGACGCCAAGCTCAACTTCGACGGCATCACGTACGCCAAGGGCGCCTCGGTGCTCAAGCAGCTCGTCGCGTACGCCGGACGGGACGCGTTCCTGGAGGGCGCGCGCCGCTACTTCAAGCGCCACGCCTACGGCAACACGCGCCTGGCGGACCTCCTGTCGATCCTGGAGGAGACCTCCGGGCGCGACATGAAGTCCTGGGCCAAGTCCTGGCTCCAGACCTCCGGCGTCAACAGCCTGACCCCGGCCGTCACCTACGACGCCGAGGGCCGGATCACCGAGCTCGCCGTCCTCCAGGAGGGCGACGAGCTGCGCCCCCACCGGGCGGCCGTGGGCCTCTACCGGCTCTCGGGCGGGGAGCTCGTGCGGTACGCGCGGGCCGAGGCCGACATCACCGGCGCCCGGACCGTCGTCACCGAGCTCGCGGGCGCGGAGAAGCCCGACCTGGTGCTGGTCAACGACGACGACCTCACCTACTGCAAGATCCGCTTCGACGAGGGCTCGCTCGCGACCCTGCGGGCGCACCTCGGCGACATCACGGACCCGCTGGCCCGTGCCCTGTGCTGGTCGGCGCTGTGGAACCTGACCCGCGACGGGCTGATGCCCGCCCGGGACTTCGTCGCCGTCGCGCTCGCCTTCGCGGGCCGCGAGACCGACATCGGCGTCCTCCAGATGGTGCACGGCTGGACGAAGTCGGCCGTCACCCTCTACGCGGCGCCCGCGTGGCGCGAGGAGGGCGGGCGTCTGCTCGCCGAGGGCGGGCTGCGCGAGCTGCGGGTGGCCGAGCCGGGCAGCGAGCACCAGCTGACCTGGGCGCGCTTCTTCGCGGCGACCGCCTCCTCCGACGCCGACTTCCAGCTCCTGGAGGGGCTGCTGGACGGCTCGGCGAAGATCGACGGTCTCGACGTGGACCAGGAGCTGCGCTGGGCTCTGCTCTCCCCGCTGGCCGTGCACGGCCGTGCGGACGAGGCCCGGATCGGCGAGGAGCTGGGCCGGGACGACACGGCGACGGGCAAGCGCCACCAGACGCGTCTGCTGGCCTCGCGGCCCTCGGCGGCGGTCAAGGCGCAGGCCTGGGCGCAGGTCGTCGAGTCGGACGCCCTGTCGAACGCGCTGGTCGAGGCGACCATCGCGGGCTTCGTCCAGCCCTCGCAGCGCGAGCTGATCGCGCCGTACGCGGAGAAGTACTTCGCGGCGATCGAGCGGCTGTGGGGCGAGCGGTCGATCCAGATCGGCATCGACGTGGTCCGGGGCCTGTTCCCGGGGCTCCAGGACGACGAGGCGACGCTGGCCTCGACGGACGCCTGGCTGTCCGCGCACGAGTCGGCCGCGCCGGCGCTGCGCCGCCTCGTCCTGGAGGCGCGGGACGACCTGGCGCGGGCGCTGCGCGCACAGGCGTGCGACGGCCGCGCGGCGGTCTAGCCGGTACGCCGACGGGGGCGGCGCCCTTCCGGGTGCCGCCCTCATCGGCAGTCGAACGTGCGTACTTTAGGGCGAGGTTGTCCCTGTATGTCGACGAGCGTGTAACAGGGGTTAGGGGAGCCTTCGGAAGCGGAAGACCCCCGGCATGAACCACAACACCCCCATCACCCCCCGCCCCCTCCCCCTCTCCTCCCGCACGGGTCGCACGCAACGCCTCGCGTCCGCCGACCAGTTGAGGGCACAGGGCATCCCCGCCGCCGAGGTCGCCGCACACTGCCGGCCCGGCGGCTGGCAGCAGCTGCTGCCCGGCGTCTTCCTGCTCCAGCCCGGACCGCCCACCAGCGAGGACCGGCTGAAGGCCGCGCTCCTCTACGCCCGCAGGACCGGGACGCTCCCCGAGCAGGGCCCGGACGCGATGATCACCGGGCTCGCGGCGCTCACCCTGCACCGCTTCTCCGCCGCGCCCCCGCTCACCGCCCAGGACCGGATCGACGTGCTGGTGCCGCGCACCCGGCGGCTCCGCTCGACCGGCTGGGTGCGGGTGGTGCGCGCCCCCGAGTCACCGGAACCGGTGGAGCTCACGGGCATCCCCGTCGCCCCGGTCGCCCGCGCCGTCGCCGACGCGGTGTCGGGCCTCACGGACGCGGAGACGGTGCGCCGGCTGCTCACCGAGGCCGTGCGTGGCGGCCACTGCGAACCGGGCGTGGTCGTACGGGAGTTGAGCCGGGCCCGGCTGCTCTCCCGGCCGCATGTGGTGGACGCGGTGGACTCGCTGCTCGCCGAGGGGCGCTCGCTCTCCGAGCAGCGGCTCTACGAGATGGTGCGGGAGTTCGCGCTGCCGGACCCGCTGTGGAACGTGGACCTGCGGCTGCCGGGCGGCCCGCACCTGGGCGGGGTGGACGCCTACTGGCCGGACCAGGCGGTCGCCGTGGAGCTGGACACCCGGGCGCCCCGGCAGGACGACGACGAGCTGTGGACCGAGTACACCCGCAAGCGGGAGCACCTGGAGCGGCTCGGCATCACGGTCGTCCACCTCACCCCGCGCAAGCTGCGCGAGGCGATGGACCAGCAGGCCGCCGTGGTCCGCACGGCCCTGATGGCCGCGCCGGACCGGCAGCCCGCCGCGTACGTCGTCGTCCTGCCTCGGTGAGGGCTACTTCTTCGGGGCGGTGCCGCAGAACTCGGCCTCGATGACCTTCTGGCTGTCGCCCGCCCAGTCGGCGTTGAAGTTGCCGGCGAGGGAGTGCCCGCCGTCGCGGGTCACCTGGGCGAGGGAGGACGAGCCGTGGATGCCGCCGCCGTGGCCCCAGACCTCCACTCCGCAGCTCAGCTTGTCCTTCATCAGCCCGAGTCCGTAGCCCACGTTCGGGTACTCGGGGGAGATCTGCACCGTGGTGGTCATCTCGTTCAGGGCGCTCTTCGGGAGGAGCCGGCCCTGGAGCAGGGCCCGGTAGAAGGTCTGCAGATCGCGGGAGTCGGAGATCATCTCGCCCGCCGCGCCCGCGATGCTCGGGTTGAGCGTGGAGACGTCGTGGACGGGGGCGTTCACGTCCCGGGAGAGCTTGGAGTACGCCGGGCTGCTGGGCTCCGGCATGGCCGAGCGGGTCCCGGGGACGGTGGTGGCGCGGAGCTTGAGCGGCTTGATGATCCGGTTCTCGACGGCCTTGCCGTACGGGCGGCCGGTGACCTTCTCGATCACCATGCCGGCGAGGACGAAGTTGGTGTTGGAGTAGTTCCAGGAGGCGCCGGGCGTGAAGTCGGGCTCGTGGGCCATGGCGACGGCGACGAGCTGCTTCGGGGTCCAGGTGTCGTAGCGGTGCTCCAGGAAGCCGGGGCCGAAGACCTTGGCCTGGAAGGCGGGGTCCTCGGTGTAGCTGTAGATGCCGCTGGTGTGGTTGAGGAGCTGGCGGACCGTGATCTTCCGGCCGTCGTGGCCGTTGCCCCGGACGACGCCGGGGAGCCACTTCTCGACCGGGTCGTCGAGGTCGATGCGGCCCTCGGCCTGGAGCTGGAGGAGGACGGTGGCGGTGAAGGTCTTGGTGATGGAGCCGACGCGGTAGCGGTCGTCGCCCCCGCGCTCGCCGGCGGTGCCGGTCCAGCGGTCGCGTCCGTCGCGGGCCTGGGCGACGGCGCCGGGCACGCCGTCGGCGACGGCGGCCTCCAGGGCCTGCTGGGTGGCCGCGTGGTCCGGCTTCGCGGGCGCCGGGGAGGCCGCGAGGGCGGGGGTGGCGAGGGCGGTGGCCGTGAGGCCCGCGACGAGGGTGGCGGCGAGGACGGTACGGACGGTGCGTGCGGCTGACATGCGGGGCTCCCCTGAGGTGCGGACGTGCTCGGTCAGGGGAGGGGACCGCGGGATTCGGGGAGCGGGTTGAGAGGGATCTTGCCGGTTGAGCCCTTTTCGGCCGTTGAGCGACGAGGGCGCCGTCGGGGAGGGCGGGGTCAGCCGTTCGCCGGGTCCGTCAGCCGCGAGCGGCCGACCGGGGGGCGTTCGCGCCACAGGTCGAGGCCGATGTCGACGAGCTCGACGCGGGTCAGGGAAGGCACGGAGTCGAGCGGATGCCAGGCGGCGAGGTCCGTGGATCCGCCGGTCTCGTTGCGCAGGGCACCCCCGGTGACCTGCGCCTCGTAGATGATCCGCAACCCCTGCCAGTCACCCGGCCCGCCGAGCCGGCGGAGCCGGGAGCGTCGGATGGAGTCGATGCCGAGGAGGGCGGTGGGCTCGGTCAGATAGCCGGTCTCCTCCTCGACCTCGCGGACGACGGTCCGGACGGGATCCTCGCCGTGGTCCATGCCGCCGCCCGGCAGGGTCCACCGCTTGACGCCGTCCTTCGCGACCCAGCGGGCGAGGAGCACTTCGCCGCCCCGGACGCACACGGCGTAGGCCGCCACCCTCAACTCCTGCTGCATGGAACGAGGTTAGAACCAGTACGCGGGATACGTCCGCCCCGCGACACGGGCGGCTCCGAGCCCGACCGCGACCAGGATCAGCGAGGCGAGGGCGAGAAGGCCGAGAAACGACCAGAAGGGCGGGGCCTGGAGGGCGACGATCACGGCCGTGGCCGCGGCGGGCGAGTGCGGGGTACGGGCGAGCATCATCACCCCGAGGGCGAGACCGCCCGCGACGGCGGCGCCCCACAGGCCCGGCCCGGCCACGGCGAGGACCGCGAAGCCGGTGAGCGCGGAGAGCAGCTGGCCGCCGAGGACCGAACGGGGCTGGGAGAGCGGCAGGTCGGGGGCACCGGCCACGAGCGCCATGCTCGCGGCGAGCGGCGGGATGAGCAGCGGCTGGTGGAGGAGGGTGCCCACGGCGACCAGAAGGAGGAGCGCGGTGACGGCGCCGGCGGTGGAGACGAGGACGGTGCGGGGGCGGGGGCGGGCGGGGGGCCGGCGGCGGGTGGGGACGGGCGCTGATTCCCGGGCGGCTTCGGGGGCGGCGGGTGCGGTGGCTTCGGGGGCCGGGGCGGTGGTCACGGGCGGTCCTCGGGAGTCGGCGTTCAGGGGTGGAGGCAGGGTCAGGGCGTGGTCGGGTTGGACGGGGAGTACTCGGGCGGCGACCAGCGCAGGGGGCTGCCGGCCGGGATCTCGACCGTGCGGTCGACGCGGAACCGCGTGACCCGGCCCTCGGGGCCGTACTCGGTGTGCGCGAGGCCGCTGAGCTGGAGCGTCAGCCCCGTCTCCCAGTCGAGGAAGAGCAGTCCCGCGCGGCCGTCCGACTCCAGGTTGCCCAGGGTCAGGAACATCGCGTTGCCCGGGTAGTCGCGCCAGCTCAGCTCCCGGGGCGTGTCGACCCGGACGAAGCCGGGGTTGCCGCCGCGGTGGCTGGTGTCGAGGCCGTCGGGGGCGGCGGTGGCGACGAAGAAGGTGTCGGCTGCGCGGATCCGGCGCGTCTGGTCGGGGGTGAGCGCCTCGCCGTGCCGCGCGGCTCCGGCCCAGGGGTGGCGGCCGGACTCGGAGCCGTACCACTCCCGCTTCTGGAGGTACTTGGGGCAGTTGGAGAAGACCTGCTCGGCCTCGATCGTGAAGCCGCGCCGGCTGGTGGTCGCGGTGCCGTTGAGGCGCATGCGGCGGCGGGTGCGGGGGTCGAGGGCGAGGGTGCCGACCTGGGCGCCGTCGGGCGTGCCCTCGGGGAGGGCAGCGGCCACGGAGACCGTGCGGGGGCCGGTGGCCCGGACGAATCCGGGTGCGCCGGTGAGCAGGGTGGCCCAGACGCGGCCCTCGGCGTCCGCCGCGCCGAGCATCAGCATCGGCTGGGCTTCGAGGAAGGCGGCGGCGATGGGCCGGATGCCGGGGGTGATGGAGCGGCCGACGTGGTCCGCGAGGTCGCGGACGCCGAGCCGTGACTGCACGGCGCGGGAGCCGGAGTGGTACGCGGTGTTCACGGGTGCCTCCGGGAGTGCGGGGTCAGGGACCCGGGGTGCGGGGGTGCGCGCGCGACTAGAAGAAGCCGCAGGTCGGGGCCGTTTCGTTGGGGGCTTCGGCCCCCTCCGCGCCGGTCGGGACCGAGATCTCCAGGCGGGTGCCGTCCGGGTCGTGGAAGAAGATGCCGCCGGAGGCCGCGCCCTCGCGGTGGGCGACGACGCCCTCGTACGCGAAGGAGGTGCCGCGCGCGGTGAGCGCGGCCTCGGCGGCGCGGACGTGCTCGATGGACTCGGCCTCGAAGGCGAGGTGGTGGAGGCCGGGCCGACCGGAGTCGTAGCTGCCCTCGGCCTGCTGCCAGAGGGTGAGGACCACGCGGCCGTCCTGGCCGAGGAAGGCGTGGCGACCGCCCTTCTCCTCGCCCTCGCCGAGGACGTCGAAGCCGAGGACGTCGCCGTAGAAGGCCAGCGAGCGCGCCAGGTCGGTGACGTTGAGGCCGACGTGATGGGTGGCGAGCGTGCCGATCGCGGTCATGAGGGTTCCCCTCTCGGGTGCGGCCGCCCTCCTCGGGCTAACCTCTTAATTCGACTTTAGAGGTTAGGTAAGGTGAGAGTCAACCGCTCACGTACTCTTGAGGGGTTAGTTCACCGAGGAGGGTGTCCGCCATGACCGCCATCGACCCCCGGCCGCTCACCGGCGAGCCCGTCTCCCTGGACCTGCTGAACACCCGCTGGAACGAGGAAGGCGTCCGCCAGGACCTGCTGACGGGCGTCGAGGGGCTCACCGTCTGGCTCGCCGCCAACGGCCTGGAGGAGCGGTTCACCGCCGACGCGACCACCTTGCGGCACACCCTCGCCGCCCGGGACGCGCTCGCCGCGCTCGTCGACCGGCCCGGCGACCCCACCGCCACCGCGCGCGTCGACGCCGTCCTCGGCCACGGCCGCATCCGGGCCACGCTCACCACCGAGGGGCCCGGCGAGGAGCCCGAGTTCGCGGATCCCGCCTGGGGTCCCGGCTGGACCGCCGCCCGCGACTACCTCGACCTGCTGCGCACGGCGCCCGACCGGATCCGGGCCTGCGCCCACGAGGCCTGCATCCTGCACTTCTTCGACACCTCGCGGAACGGCACCCGCCGCTGGTGCTCGATGGCCATCTGCGGCAACCGCGCCAAGGCCTCCCGCCACTACGCGCGCACGAAGGAGAGCTGAGCCCACCACAGGGCAACTCGCCCCCGTCCAGGCGGATTCGTCCCTCCAGGCGGATCCACGGCGCTGGCGGGTTTACGCCGCGGCGGCAATCCGGCCCCGGGCAACTCTCCACAAACCCCTGTCTCTTGCGAAAGGCTGAGCGGTCATCCGGCATCAGTATCCGGACACCCTCCTTTCACAAACAGGGATGTAGATGACCACCCCCGAAACTCGGAGCTCCATACCCGGAAGCTCGACGCACGGGCCCAGACGTGCGGCGCGCATCGCGGCCGCCGCCGGACTCGTCGCCGCGCTCGTCGCGACCGGTGCCGCCCCCGTGCTCGCCGCCGAAGCCCCGGCGACCACTCCCCCGGTCAAGTCCTCGAACCCCGCCGACAAGCTCGGCGCCATCGACGCCCAGCGGCTCACCGAGGCCGAGGCGAGCGGCGAGAAGAACGTCACCGTCCTCGTCGCCACCGTCCCCGGTGCCACCGAGCAGGTCACGGCCCAGCTCGACGCCGTCGCCGGCGCCTCCGTCGGCAAGCAGCAGGACGCGCTCGGCTACGTCCGCGCCACCCTGCCGACCGCCAAGGCCGCGGCCGCCATCAAGGCCGCCACCCAGCTCTCCTCCGTCCAGTCCGTCGACCTCCAGGCGGAGATCGCGCTGGACGACCCGACGCCGGACGCGGGCGCCGCGACGGGTGCCGTCGCCGGCACCACCGTCACGACGACGTACCCGGCCCCGGGCAGGAACACCCCGGCGAAGAACCCGTACAACCCCTCGCACGAGACGGGCGCGGTCGACTTCGTCAAGGAGCACCCGAAGGCCGACGGCCGCGGCGTGACCATCGGCATCCTGGACTCCGGTGTCGACCTCGGCCACCCGGCCCTGCAGAAGACCACCACCGGCGAGCGCAAGATCGTCGACTGGGTCACCGCCACCGACCCGCTGACCGAGGGCGACGCCACCTGGCGCGCCCAGGTCACCCCGGTCGCCGGTCCCGTCTTCACCGCCGCCACCCAGAGCTGGACGGCCCCGGCGGGCTCGTACCAGTTCAGCCGCTTCTCCGAGGCGGCCACCGCGGGCGGCGACCCGAAGGGCGACATCAACCGGGACGGCGACACCACCGACGTCTTCGGCATGCTGTACGACCCGGCCGCCGGCACCGTCCGCGTGGACACCGACCAGAACAACGACTTCACGGACAACGCGCCGATGAAGCCGTACAAGGACGGGAACCAGGTCGGCTACTTCGGTACCGACAACCCGGCCACCGAGGTCGCCGAGCGCACCCCGTTCGTCGTGGAGATCCGCAAGGACGTCCCGATGGACCCGCTGGGCGGGACCTGGGTCGGCCAGAAGCGCGACTTCGTCAACATCGGTCTCGTCGAGTCCTCGCACGGCACCCACGTCGCCGGCATCACCGCCGCCAACGGCCTCTTCGGCGGGAAGATGAGCGGCGCCGCGCCCGGCGCGAAGATCGTCTCCTCGCGCGCGTGCACCTGGTCCGGCGGCTGCACCAACACCGCCCTCACCGAGGGCATGACGGACCTCGTCGTCAACCGCGGCGTCGACATCGTCAACATGTCGATCGGCGGCCTGCCGCAGCAGAACGACGGCGACAACGTCCGCTCGCGCCTCTACACCCGCCTGATCGACCAGTACGGCGTGCAGCTGGTCATCTCGGCCGGCAACGAGGGCCCCGGCATCAACACGATCGGCGACCCCGGCCTGGCCGACAAGGTCATCTCGGTCGGCGCGGCCGTCTCCAAGGAGACCTGGGCCGCCAACTACGGCTCGGCCGTCGAGAAGAAGTACGCCATGTTCCCCTTCTCCTCGCGCGGCCCGCGTGAGGACGGCGGCTTCACCCCGACCATCACCGCCCCCGGCTCGGCCGTGAACACCATCCCGACCTGGCAGCCGGGCGCCGGCGTCCCCGAGTCGGGCTACACCCTGCCCGCCGGCTACGGCATGCTCAACGGCACCTCGATGTCCTCGCCGCAGGCGGCGGGCGCGAGCGCGCTGCTGATCTCGGCCGCGAAGCAGAAGGGCATCGCGCTCTCCCCGCTCACCCTGCGGACCGCGCTGACCTCGACCGCGAAGCGCATCCCCGGTGTCGCGGCGCACGAGCAGGGCTCGGGCCTCATGGACATCGAGGAGGCCTGGGAGTCGATCAAGGACGGCGCGACCGCCCACGACTACAAGGTCGAGGCCCCGGTCGACACCGTGATCTTCCCGGCCCCGCACACCGGCACCGGTGTGTACGACCGCGAGGGCGGCCTCAAGGTCGGCCAGAAGCGGGTCTACGACGTCACCATCACGCGCACGAGCGGCCCGAACCGGCCGATCGAGCACGAGCTGGACCTCAAGTACAACGACGGCACCTTCCGCATCCTCGGCGACGACGAGATCGACCTGCCGCTGAACAAGCCGGTCACCGTCAAGCTCCAGGCCCGCGCCGCCACCGCCGGTGCGCACAGCGTCATCCTGGAGGCCGACGACGAGCGCACCGAGGGCGTCGACAAGCAGATCCTCGCCACCTCGATCGTCGCGAGCGACCTGGTCGGCCCGGGCTACGGCTTCTCCGCCACCGGCTCGGTGCAGCGCAACAGCAGCAAGTCCTACTTCGTCACCGTGCCCGAGGGCGCCAAGACGCTGGAGGTCGCGCTCGGCGGTCTGAAGGAGAAGAGCCAGACCCGGTTCATCTCGATCCACCCGGTCGGCGTGGGCATCGAGGACAGCGCCACGACGCAGTGCTACCCGCACTACAACCCGGCGAACACCTGCCGCCCGGACCTGCGGTCCTACCAGGACCCGACCCCGGGCGTCTGGGAGATCGAGGTCGAGTCCCGCCGTACGTCGCCGGACCTGGACAACCCCTACCGGCTGAACGTCACCGCCCTCGGCGCCGACTTCGACCCGGCCGTCCAGACGGTCCCGGAGGCGAAGATCGGCACCCCGGCCGCCGTCCAGTGGCAGGTCACCAACCGGTTCGCGGGCATCACGGGCACCCTCAAGGGCGGCTCGCTCGGCTCGCAGAAGAGCGAGACGCCGACCATCCAGCACCACGAGCAGCACACCAGGACCGTCACCATCGGTGAGGGCGTGGAGCGGCTCGACATCGCCATCGGCAACACCTCCGACAAGGCCGCCGACCTCGACCTCACCGTCCTCCTGAACGGCAAGCAGGTCGGTCAGTCCGCGGACGGCGACTCGGAGGAGTCCGTCTCCCTCGCGAACCCGGCCGCCGGCACGTACACCGTCGTCGTCGACGGCTACTCGGTCCAGGCCGCGGGCGGCACCACGTACGACTACAAGGACGTGTACTACTCGTCCGCGCTCGGCACCGTGAAGGTCGACGCCTCGAAGTCGGTCGACCTGGCGAACGGCGCCTCCGCCCCGGTGGCGGCCGAGGTCGTCGTCGCCGGCGCGGCCCCCGAGGGACGCCAGTTCTTCGGCGAGGTCCAGCTGCTCAACGCGCGCGGCACCGTCGCGGGCACCGGCAGCGTCCTGATCGGCGCGGTCACCCCGTAGCACCCTGTGCGTGAAGGGGCGGGTGCCGGAACCGGCGCCCGCCCCTTTCGCGTCCCGGCACTCGTCCCGGCACGCATCCCGACACTCGTCCCGACCTGTGGACAATGGATTGGACAAGGCGCCCCGGGACATACGCATCATGGACCGGCAGCACCCTGCACATACGTACGGAGGAGTCCCCGTGAAGGTCGGAATCGTCGGAGCCACCGGTCAGGTCGGCACAGTCATGCGGAAGATCCTGGCCGAGCGGAACTTCCCGGTCGACGAGCTGCGGCTCTTCGCCTCGGCCCGTTCCGCCGGCACCGTCGTGGACGGCGTCACGGTCGAGGACGCCTCCACCGCCGACTACACCGGCCTCGACATCGTGCTCTTCTCCGCCGGCGGCGCCACCTCCAAGGCCCTCGCCGAGAAGGTCGCCTCGCAGGGCGCCGTCGTGATCGACAACTCCTCCGCCTGGCGCCGCGACCCCGAGGTCCCGCTGGTGGTCTCCGAGGTCAACCCGCACGCGATCAAGGACCGCCCCAAGGGCATCATCGCCAACCCGAACTGCACCACGATGGCCGCCATGCCGGTCCTCAAGCCGCTCCACCAGGAGGCCGGCCTCACCGCGCTGATCGCCACCACCTACCAGGCCGTGTCCGGCTCGGGCGTGGCCGGTGTCGCCGAGCTGCGCACGCAGGCGTGTGCCGTGGCCGAGACCGCCGACCAGCTGGCCTTCGACGGCGAGGCCGTCGAGTTCCCCGAGCCCGCCGTCTACAAGCGCCCGATCGCCTTCAACGTGGTGCCGCTGGCCGGTTCGATCGTCGACGACGGCTCCTTCGAGACCGACGAGGAGCAGAAGCTCCGCAACGAGTCCCGCAAGATCCTGGAGATCCCGGAGCTCAAGGTCTCCGGCACCTGCGTCCGCGTCCCGGTCTTCTCCGGCCACTCCCTCCAGGTGAACGTGCGCTTCGAGCGTCCGATCAGCGTCGAGCGCGCCTACGAGCTGCTCAAGGACGCCGAGGGCGTCGTGCTCTCCGAGATCCCGACCCCGCTCCAGGCGGCCGGCAAGGACGCCTCGTACGTGGGCCGCATCCGCGTGGACGAGACCGTCGAGAACGGCCTCGCGCTCTTCCTCTCCAACGACAACCTGCGCAAGGGCGCGGCGCTGAACGCCGTGCAGATCGCGGAGCTCGTCGCTGCCGAGCTCAAGGGCTGACCCGAAGCACCCTCCGGAGGGGCGGCTTCCCGTTGCGGGGAGCCGCCCCTCCGGCGTGCCCGCCCGTGCCAGAGTTCCCCCATGACCCAGATACCCAAGGGGGCCCACGTCCCGGTGCCCCCGCAGGCCCTTCATGTCGCGGTCAGCTGGCGCACCGGGCACGGGGTGCCCGACGTGGATGTCTCCGCGCTGCTCCTCGGGGCCGGGGAGCGGGTGCGGGACGACGCCGATCTGGTCTTCTACAACCACGCCGAGCACCCTTCGGGGGCCGTCCGGCACCTGGGGAAGTCGGCGCCGGGCGCGCCCGGCAGCCCGGCCGCGGACTGGCTGTGGCTGGACCTCGCGCGCGTGGAGCCGGATGTGGGGCGACTGGTGATCGCCGCCTCCGCGGACGGGGGCGCCTTCGGGCAGGTGCCGGGGCTGGACGTGCGGGTCACGGACGCGGCCGGGAACCCGGTGGCGTACTGCGCGATCGGGGACGCGACGACGGAGACCGCCTTCGTCTTCGGGGAGTTCTACCGGCGGGACGGCGGCTGGCGCTTCCGCGCGGTCGGCCAGGGGTACGCCTCGGGGCTCGCCGGGCTCGCGACGGACTTCGGCATCGTGGTGGAGTCCCCGCCGCCGCCGATCCCGGGCCCCGGCTACGTCCCGCCGCCCCCGCCCCCGGCGCCCGCCGCGCCGCCCGTGCCGGTGTCCGACCCGTACGGCGGGGAGTTCCGGCCCGCCGTCTACCAGGGGCGCGGCAAGGAGACCGTGCACTGCGACCCGGCGCTGCCCGCGGGGCACTGGGTGCTCCTGGAGATCGAGTCGTACCACTCGCTCTCGACCACGATCGAGTCCTGCGACGCGTACGGGCGGGCCGAGGACTACCTCCTCACGGCGTACGAGGACGACGTACGCGCGCGTACCGTCGCCCTCGTCCCGCGCGCCCGCCCGCTGACCCTGCGGGTGGAGGCCGACACGCCCTGGACGCTGCGGGTGCTGCCGCTGTCCCACGCGCGCCGTTTCGACAGCCACGCCGAGGGCCTCGCGCACGATCTGGTGATCTACGAGGGGCCGGCCGGGGTGCTCGACTTCGCGCACCTCGGGGAGTCCAACTTCACGGTCCACCAGCACACCCCGCCGCTGGACCCGCTCTACGACGACGAGGAGCAGGACCTGCTGGTCAACGAGATCGGGGAGGTCCGGGTGAGCGCCCCGGTGCCGGGGCCGGGGCTGCTGCGGATCAGCGGTGACGGGCCGTGGAAATGTTCGGTGCGCCGCTGAGCCGGCCCGTGGAAGGATGGCCCAAACGTCACGAAACCGAGGAGTTGACCGGGTGCCTGGCACAAACCTGACC
Organism: Streptomyces tanashiensis; assembly: GCF_014648895.1. Taxonomy (GTDB): domain Bacteria; phylum Actinomycetota; class Actinomycetes; order Streptomycetales; family Streptomycetaceae; genus Streptomyces; species Streptomyces tanashiensis. Next base: position 170,540 of record NZ_BMRZ01000003.1, on the reverse strand, counting down.
CGTGAAGAGGCTCAGCAGCGGGCGGCGCTGCTGACCGTGGACGCGTACGAGGTCGACCTCGACCTCACCGGTGCGCAGGAGGGCGGCACCTACCGGTCCGTCACCACCGTCCGCTTCGATTCCGCCGAGGCCGGCGCCGAGACCTTCATCGATCTCGTCGCCCCCGCCGTCCACGAGGTCGTGCTCAACGGCCACGCGCTCGACGTCGCCGCCGTCTTCCGCGACTCGCGGATCACGCTGGCCCACCTGGCCGAGGGCCGCAACGAGCTGAAGGTCGTCGCCGACTGCGCGTACACCAACACCGGTGAGGGTCTGCACCGCTTCGTCGACCCGGTCGACGACCAGGCCTATCTGTACACCCAGTTCGAGGTGCCGGACGCGCGGCGGGTCTTCGCCTCGTTCGAGCAGCCCGACCTGAAGGCGACCTTCCAGTTCACCGTGAAGGCGCCGAGCGGCTGGTCGGTGATCTCGAACTCGCCGACGCCGAAGCCCGAGAACGACGTGTGGGTCTTCGAGCCGACCCCGCGCATCTCCACGTACATCACGGCCCTGATCGTCGGCCCGTACCACTCGGTGCACTCGACGTACGAGAAGGACGGCCAGGTCGTCCCGCTCGGCATCTACTGCCGCCCCTCGCTGGCCGAGTTCCTCGACGCGGACCACATCTTCGACGTGACCCGCCAGGGCTTCGACTGGTTCCAGGAGAAGTTCTCGTACGACTACCCCTTCGCCAAGTACGACCAGCTGTTCGTGCCGGAGTTCAACGCGGGCGCGATGGAGAACGCGGGCGCGGTCACCATCCGCGACCAGTACGTCTTCCGCTCGAAGGTGACGGACGCGGCGTACGAGCGGCGTGCCGAGACCATTCTCCACGAGCTCGCCCACATGTGGTTCGGCGACCTCGTCACCATGGAGTGGTGGAACGACCTGTGGCTGAACGAGTCGTTCGCCACCTACACCTCGGTCGCCTGCCAGGCCTCGGTGCCCGGCACCCGCTGGCCGAACGCCTGGACCACCTTCGCCAACGCGGAGAAGACCTGGGCCTACCGCCAGGACCAGCTGCCGTCGACGCACCCGATCATGGCCGAGATCAACGACCTGGAGGACGTGCTCGTCAACTTCGACGGCATCACGTACGCCAAGGGCGCCTCGGTCCTGAAGCAGCTCGTGGCGTACGTCGGCCAGGACGAGTTCTTCAAGGGCGTCCAGGCCTACTTCCAGGCGCACGCCTTCGGGAACACCCGCCTGTCCGACCTCCTCGGCGCGCTGGAGGAGACCTCCGGCCGTGACCTGAAGACCTGGTCGAAGGCGTGGCTGGAGACGGCCGGCATCAACATCCTCCGCCCGGAGATCGAGACCGACGAGAACGGCGCGATCACCGCCTTCGCCGTCCGCCAGGAGGCCCCGGCGCTGCCCGCCGGAGCCAAGGGCGAGGCCGTGCTGCGCCCGCACCGCATCGCGATCGGCTTCTACGACCTGGACGGGAGCGGCAAGCTGGTCCGCACCGACCGCCTGGAGCTGGACATCGAGGCGGCCGAGCTGACCCCCGTGCCGCAGCTGGCCGGCAGGACCCGTCCGGCGGTCGTCCTCCTCAACGACGACGACCTGTCGTACGCCAAGGTCCGCCTCGACGAGGTGTCCCTGAAGAACGTCACCGCGCACCTCGGCGACTTCGCCGAGTCCCTGCCGCGCGCGCTGTGCTGGGCCTCGGCCTGGGACATGACCCGCGACGGCGAGCTGGCCACCCGCGACTACCTGGACCTGGTGCTCTCGGGCATCGCCAAGGAGTCCGACATCGGCGTGGTGCAGTCGCTCCAGGGCCAGGTGAAGGCGGCCCTCGACCTCTACGCGGCGCCGGAGTGGCGTGCGGCGGGCCTGGCCCGCTGGGGGACCTTCGCCCAGGAGCAGCTGCGTGCGGCGGCCGGTGGCAGCGACCACCAGCTGGCGTGGGCGCGGGCCTTCGCGGCGACGGCGCGCGAGGACGCGGAGCTCGACGTGCTCGGCGCCCTGCTCGACGGCTCCGAGGTCATCGAGGGCCTGGCCGTCGACACCGAGCTGCGCTGGGCGTTCGTGCAGCGTCTCGCGGCCACCGGCCGCTTCGAGGAGGCGGAGATCGCCGCCGAGCTGGAGCGCGACCGTACGGCGGCGGGCGAGCGGCACGCGGCGACCGCGCGCGCGGCCCGTCCGACGGAGGCGGCGAAGGCGGAGGCCTGGGCCTCGGTCATCGAGGACGACAAGCTGGCGAACGCCGTGCAGGAGGCCGTCATCGGCGGCTTCGTCCAGGCCGACCAGCGCGAGCTGCTCGCCCCGTACACCGCGAAGTACTTCGCGTCGATCAAGGGCGTCTCGGAGACCCGCAGCCACGAGATGATCCAGCAGATCGTGGTCGGCCTCTACCCGACGTACCAGGTCTCGCGGGAGACGCTGGACGCGACGGACGCGTGGATCGCCGAGCACAACCCGGTCCCGGCGCTGCGGCGTCTGGTGACCGAGTCCCGCGCGGGCGTCGAGCGTGCCCTGAAGGCGCAGGCGGCCGACGCGGCGGCCGCGAAGTAGCACCGGTCGGACGGAGAAGGGGCGCCCTCCCCCACGGAGGCGCCCCTTCGCCGTGCTTGGAGTCCGCCCGGCGGGCGGGCGTCGGCGCGCGGCCGCGCCGCCGGGCGGAAGTCGGGCCCTAGCCGCCCAGGCGGGCGTACCGGGCGCGCAGGTCGGCCGCGCCCTGGTCCGTGAGCGTGCCGTGGAGCCGCATCCGGGCGACGCCGCCGTCGGGGAAGGCGTCGAGCCGGACGTGGGTGACGACGGCCTGCGCGGGCAGCTTGAAGCGGTGCAGGGTGTCGGGCTGGAGGCGGGTGCGCGGGATGATCTCGAACCACTCGCCGTTGTCACCGTTGCGGCCCTGGAGCGCGATCCAGCCGGCCGAGTTGCCCTTGAGGTAGGCGGTGTCGATCTCGACGGCGCGGACGGCGCCCTGGGCGACGAGCCGGAAGCGGACCCAGTCGTTGGTGCCGCGGACCCGGCGGCGGCGGTTCTCCCAGCCGTCGTCCATCTTGCGGGAGGTGCCGGGCAGGATGATCTGGGTCGGCGAGGAGTAGAACTTGTCCGAGGCGTCCTCGTACGAGCCGCCGTTGAGCACGGCGATCAGGTCGAGGGTGCCGAGGAGCTCCAGCCACTCGGGGTCGGGCACGACCTCGCCGTGGACGCGGAGCCGGGCGACGCCGCCGTCGGGGTGCTGGCAGAGCCGGACGTGGGTGAAGCGGCGCTCGGCGTCGATGGTGAAGCCGTTGGCGGCGTGACCGCGGACGGGGGTCGGCGGGACGAGCTCCTCCCACTTCGCCTCGAGAAGCTCGGCGGGGCTGGGCGAACCCTCGACGGCGGTGGCCTGGATGCTCACCTTCTGCGGGTAGTTGCCGCGGAAGTGGGCGGTGTCGACGATGATGCCGCGGATCACGCCGGGGGCGCCGAGGCGGACGATCGCCCAGTCGTGGTCCTCGGGGGCGGGGAAGACGTTCTCGGCGTCGGCGCCACGGCGGCGGCGGGTCTCCCAGCCGTCCATGATCTTGCCCTTGTGGCCGAAGTGCTCCGGGTCGAAGACGGCGCGCTCGCGGACGAGGAGGTTCTCCCGCTCGGCGAAGAACTCGTCGTTGGCGGCCACGACCCCGGCGCCGAGACGGCGGTCGGCGAGGTCGACGAGCTCGGTGAAGGGGAAGTCACCGGTGCGGTAGTCGGCGTAGGGGTCCCCGCCGGTGTAGGGGGCGGCGTCGTTGGCGTGCGGGTCCTGGTCCTGGCTCGTCTCGAAGGTCATGTCCCGACTGTGCGCCCCGGAGACCCGGCCGGTCCATCGAATGTTTTCGACGATGCCTTTCAGTTCTGCTGAACGGTCGCGGGGCCGTCTCCGCCGAGCCGTCGCGGGTCAGTTCTGCTGGACGGTCTCGCGGGCCGCCGCCGCCTGCCGGAGCGCGGCGAGCACCCGGGCCACCGCCGGGCCCTCCTCGGCCCCGCTCCGTACCGCCGCGACGACGTGCCGGCGCGGCTGGTCGGCGGAGAGGACCCGCATGACGACCCCGCTGCCGCCCCGGCGGTCCGCGGAGGCCATCCGGGGCACGAGCGCGATCCCCATCCCGGCCTCGACCATGGCGAGGATCGCGGTCCAGCCGGAGGCGCTGTGGGCCTGCTCGGGCACGAAGCCGGCGGCCTCGCAGGCGGCGGTGGTGATCTCGGACCAGGGTCCCGAGCCGCCGAAGATCCAGGGCTCGGCGGCGAGGTCGGCGAGCCGCAGGCCGGGCGCGTCGGCGAGCGGATGATCCGCGGGCAGGGCGACGTCGAGGGGGTCGGCGAGCAGCGGCACCCTGCTGTACTTGGGGTCGCGCGCGGAGGGCGCGTGGGCGGCGAGCGAGAGCGCGAGGTCGACCTCGCCGGCGGTGAGCAGCTCGTACGCCTCCGCCGCCTCGGCCTCCCGGATCCGGACGTCCAGCCCGGGGTGGGCGGTCCGCAGCTGCCGCACGGCGGGCACGAGGAGGGCGGGCACGGACGTCGAGAAGGCCGCCACCCGCACCTGGCCCGCCTCGCCGCGCAGGTATCCGTCGAGTTCGGCGTCGGCGCGCTCCAGCTGGGCGAAGACCACCTCGGCATGACGGAGCACCAGATGGGCGGCGTCGGTGAGGCGGACCCGGCGCCCCTGGGCCTCCAGGAGCCGCACACCGAGCTGCTTGGCGAGGTTGGTGAGCTGCTGCGAGACGGCCGAGGGGGTCATGAGCAGCGCCTCCGCCGTCGCGGTGACGGTGCCGCGGTCGCGGAGGGTGCGGAGGATCTGGAGCTTCTTGATGTCCCACTCGGTCATGGGGCGCAACCTATCGGGCCTCATGGCACCGGCCGCGGCTACCTGGCGGAGCTCAGGGCCACGCCGCCGAGGATGAGGACCATGCTCGCGGCGCCGAGGAGGCCGAGCCGCTCGCCGAGGAGGGCGTACGAGAGGAGGGCGACGCAGACGGGCTGGAGGTAGTAGACGATCCCGGCGCGGGCGGCGCCGATCAGGGTGACGGCCTTGTTCCAGGCGAAGAAGGCGAGCGCGGAGGAGAGGACGCCGACGTACACGAGGGGGCCGACGGTGCCGGTGGTGGGCTCGAAGCCGCCCTGGACGGCGAGGCTGATCCCGTACGCCGGGAGGAGCATGAGGGCGCCGAGGGCGAAGGTGGTGAAGAGGAAGGTGAGGCCGCCGAGTTCGGTGGGGCGGCGCTTGAGCAGGGCGCTGTAGGAGGCGAAGCAGACGGCGGCGGCCATGACCCAGAGGTCGCCGACGGCGAGGTCCGGGGTGAGCGAGCCCTTGCTGACCAGGAGCAGGACGCCGGTGCAGGCGATGACCATCCCGGTGGTGCGGCGCTGGTCGAGGCGGTTGCCGCCGAGGCGGGCGAAGAGGGCCATGAGGACCGGGGAGGCGGCCATGATCATGCCCATGTTGCCGGCGGAGGTGGCGGTCCCGGCCTGGTTGACCAGGGTGTTGTAGGCGGTGATGCCGAGCAGCGAGGCGAGGGTGAGGAAGCGGAGGTGGCGGCGGATCAGGTGCCGCTGCCTCCAGGTCTCGCGGGCGGCGAGCGGGGCGACGGCGACGAGGGCGACGATCCAGCGCCAGAAGGCGGCCTGGACCGGGGGGACGGTGTCGTGGAGGGCGCGGGCGACGACGAAGCTGCCGGACCAGACGACGGTCGCGAGGAGCGCGAGGAGCACGCCGAGGCCGGCGCCCCTGACGGGTGCCGGCCTCTCGGTGGCTGCGGTGGCGATGGTCGGGTTCCGGGCGGTGGTCAGCTTCATGCCCGTTACCGTCGCACCTCCGAAACCTCCAGGTCCATCGAAACTTCCTGACCGCTCTTTTCAGTTCCACTGAACGATTCGGCCTCGGGGGCGGCCACCTCGGGGGCCTTGGCGGCACGGGGGCTCAGCTGGCCGGCCAGGGTGGCGCCGAAGGCGATCAGCATGCCGAGCACCTGCACCGGGCCGAGGGCCTGGCCGAGCGCCGCCCAGCCGATGACGGCCGCGGTGATCGGCGAGAGCGGGCCGAGGAGGGTGGCCGAGGAGGCGCTCAGCCGCTCGATGCCGCGGAACCAGAGGAAGTACGAGATCGCCGTGTTGCCGAGGGCGAGGTAGGCGTAGCCGGCCAGGTTGGTGCCGGTCAGGGCCGGCGGGGCGCCCTCGATCAGGAAGGCGATGGGCAGGATGACCAGTCCGCCCGCGGTGAGCTGCCAGCCGGTGAGCGCGAGGGCGCCGACGCCCTCGGGGCGGCCCCAGCGCTTGGTGAAGACGATGCCGGCGGACATCGAGAGCGAGGAGAGCAGTCCGGCGACGATGCCGACCAGGTCGAACGCGGCTCCGGCCTTGAGGACCACGAGGCTGACGCCGAAGGCGGCGGCGACGGCGGTGAGCAGGGTCTTCGTCGTGGGCTTCTCGCCGAGGAAGAGGGCGGCGAGGCCGACGACGAAGAGCGGGCCGACGGAGCCGACGACCGCGGCGACTCCGCCGGGCAGCCGGTAGGCGGCGAGGAAGAGCAGCGGGAAGAAGGCGCCGATGTTGAGGGCTCCGAGGACCGCGGACTTCCACCACCAGGCGCCCTGCGGGAGCTTCCGGGTGAGGGCGAGGAGCAGGAGGCCGGCGGGCAGGGCGCGCATGAGTCCGGTGAAGAGCGGCCGGTCGGGCGGCAGGAACTCGGTGGTGACGAAGTAGGTGGAGCCCCAGGAGATCGGGGCGAGGGCGGTCAGTGCGACGACGGCGGCCTTGCGGGACATGGCAGGTTCCCCCCTGGTTCGGCGGGCCGGCGACCCGGGGTTGCGGACCCCGGACCGGCTTGGCAGTAATTAACTTACCACTAAGCTACTTACTTGCAAGAGGCTTTCTTGCGATCGAGTCACGAGGAAGAGGAGACTGGAGTCATGGAGACGAAGAACCCCGGCCCCGCCCATGACGCCGTCGACGCCATCGCCGACCAGTGGGCGGCCGTCCGCCCCGACCTGGACACGGTGCCGATGGCCGTGTTCGGCCGCATCTACCGGCTGGCCAACGCCATGCGCGGCAAGGTGGACAAGGCGTACGCGCCCTACGGCATGGCGCTCGGGGAGTTCGACGTGCTGGCGACGCTGCGCAGGTCCGGAGCGCCCTACACGCTCTCGCCGCGCGAGCTGACCGCCACGCTGATGATCACCACCGGCGGCATGACCGGCCGGCTGGACAAGCTGGAGAAGGCCGGACTGCTCACCCGCAGCCCCGACCCCAACGACCGGCGCGGGCTGCGGGTCACCCTCAGCGAGCGCGGCAAGGAACTGGTCGACCAGGCCGTCGGCGCCGGTCTCGGCGAGCAGCGGGCCGCGGTGGAGTCCGCGCTCACCGAGGAGGAGGCGCACCAGCTGGCCGGGCTGCTGCGCAAGCTGCTCGCGACGACGGTGTAGCCGCGGCGGAACGGGTCCTCGACGCATGCGAGGGCGCCGCGCGGTACCTCGTACCGTGCGGCGCCCTCGACGGAGAGGCAGATGAGGCGGTTACGCCTTCTTGGACTTGTCGAGCACCATCACCAGACCGATGATCACCAGGAACAGCACCAGCGGCGTCACCACGAACAGGCCGAGGGTCTCGACGACACTCAGCTTGGGGGCCGGGTCGTCACCGTCGTCGCGGGTGAGCGCGAGCGCGGGGGACGACATGAGCAGCATCATCAGCGTCGTACCGGCCGCGATCGAGCCGGCGCGCAGAGCGTTCTTCTTGTCCACGGTGCAAACGTAGCGAACACCTAAACGGGCCGCGCGCCCGGGGGTGCCGTACGGGCGTCCCCGGCCCTGTCGGACGGTTCCCGGCCCTCCGTCCGGGCTCTCAGCTCGCGCAGCAGGGAGTGCGCCCGGGGCGAGGCGGCGAGCTGCTCCAGGGTGAGCGGCTGGCCGTCCGGACCCGCGAGCGGCAGCCGCCAGTTGGGGTACTCGTCCCAGGTGCCCGGCAGGTTCTGCGGTCTGCGGTCCCCCACCGCGTCCGGCAGCCACACGCCCACCATCCGGGCCGGGGTGGCGAGCAGGAACCGGTGGACGGCCCTGATCTCGGCCTCCTCGTCCCCCGGTCCCTCGGGGAGCAGCCCCGTCCGCTCGAACAGGCCCAGCCACTCGGCGGTCTCCGCCGCGTCCGCCGCCCGCTCGCGCTCCAGGTCGCCGGCGAGCAGCCCGAGCCGGTGCCGCAGGCCGACGTGCTCGCCGGAGAGCCGTGCGGCCGTGGAGGGCAGGTCGTGGGTGGTGGCGGTGGCGACGCACTCCGCGCGCCACTCCCCCGCGGGCAGGGGACGGCCGGTGCCCGCCCAGTCCCGCTCGAACCAGAGGACGGAGGTCCCGAACACCCCGCGCCGGGCCAGCTCCTCCCGTACGCCCGGCTCGACCGTGCCCAGGTCCTCGCCGATGACGAGGGCGCCGGCGCGGTGGGCCTCCAGGACGAGGACCGCGAGCATCGCCTCGGCGTCGTACCGGACGTAGGTGCCCTCGGTGGGTTCGCGGCCCTCCGGCACCCACCACAGCCGGAAGAGGCCCATCACGTGGTCGATGCGCAGCGCGCCCGCGTGGCGGAGGAGTTCGCGGAGGAGTCCCCGGTACGGGGCGTAGCCGGCGGCGGCGAGGGCGTCGGGCCGCCAGGGCGGCAGCCCCCAGTCCTGGCCCCGGGAGTTGAAGGCGTCGGGCGGGGCGCCGACCGACATGCCGGCCGCGAAGGCCTCCTGCTGGGCCCAGGCGTCCGAGCCCTCGGGGTGGACGCCGACGGCCAGGTCGTGGACGATCCCGACCTCCATGCCGGCCTCGCGGGCGGCCGCGGCGGCGTCGGCGAGCTGCCGGTCCGTCAGCCAGGCGAGCCGGCAGTGGAAGTCGACCCGGGCGGCCAGGGCGGGGTCGGCGCGCACGGCGCTCTCCGCCGCGCGCGGGGTGCGCAGCTCCTCGGGCCAGCTCCGCCAGTGGTGGCCGTGCCGCTCGGCGAGGGCCTGGTAGGTGGCGTGGTCCTCCAGGGCGCTGCCCCGCTCGGCGAGGAAGTCGTGGAAGTCGGCGCGGCGGCCCGGTCCGGGCTCCACGGCGCCCAGCACCAGCTCCAGGGCCCGCCGCTTGGCCTCCCACACCGCGTCCCGGTCGATCAGGGCGCCCTTGCCGAGGACCCGCTCGCGCAGTTCGGCGGCCTCGGCGAGGATCCGGTCGAGCTCCTCGCGGCGCTCGGGGCCCACCAGGGCGTACTCGGGGATCTCCTCGATCCGCAGATGGACGGGGTCCGGGAAGCGGCGCGAGGACGGGCGGTACGGGGAGGGGTCGCCGGGCGCCCCGGGCACGCCCGCGTGGAGCGGGTTGACCTGGACGAACCCGGCGCCGTGGGTGCGGCCCGCCCAGGTGGCGAGTTCCCGCAGGTCGCCGAGGTCGCCCATGCCCCAGGAGCGGGTGGAGAGCAGGGAGTACAGCTGGACGAGCAGCCCGTACGCGCGCCGCCCGGGGCCGGGCACGCGCGCGGGGCTCACGATCAGGGTGCCGGTCGCCGCGCGCCCGTCGGGGGCCTCCGCCCCGACCGTGTGGACGCCGAGCGGCAGTCCGGACCAGTCGCCGCCGTCGACGATCTCGCCGTCCTCGGTGGTGACCCGGAGGCGGGTGCCGGGCGGCAGGTCGAGCGGGGGCCGGACGGTCCCCCCGGCCCCGTCCTCCTCCCGGTGCAGGACGAGGGTCGGGGGCAGCAGACGCTCCCGGTCGGCCCGTTCGGCCGCGTCGAGGGCGGCGGCGACCGCCTCCGGGGAGGCTGCGTCGACGCCCAGGGCGGCGAGGACGGCCACCACGGTGGCGTCCGGCACGGGCACGGTGACGCCTTCGGACGGGCTGTGGGCGGTGGCGACGCCGTGACGGGCGGCGAGACGGGCCAGGGTCACTTCACACTCCGGGGGACTCCGGGCCGCCCGCGCTGCCGGGGGCGGTGGGTTCGCTGGTCAGGGGGGCCGCCACGGCCAGGGGCGGCTCGCTGGTGAGGGGTGACGCGTCGGGCAGGGGCGGTTCGCTGGTCAGCGGTTCGCCGGCCGGCGCCGACTGCTGGGGGATGCGTATCCGTCCGAGGTGGTGGGCGGTCGTGGTCACGGGGGTCTCCCGATTCGTCTCGACTGGTGGAACCTGGGGCAACGACAGCCCTACCCACCGCACCTCGTTTTACCGGCGGAACGCGGCGAAGTGACGTCACCTCGCCGACGGCTCGCCGGGCAAAGCCGACACATCGGCCACGCACATTGACACCCCAGTGCGACGGGTGGTGGGCTCGTGACCCACTCGTGACCAACCGGCAGAGCCGCCGGGCCCGGCCGAAGGGAGACCCCCGTGCACCTCGGGCGCAGGAAGCGCACCGCGACGGCCGTGGCCGCCGCCGTCATCGGCGGCCTTCTGGGCGGTGCGGTGCCGGGCTCGGCGCAGGCCGTCCCGACGGCCCCCGCGCTCCCGACGGCACCGGCCGCTCCCGCGAGCCCGACGGCACCCACGGCCCCCGCCGCTCCTCCGGCGGACACCACCGCGCGCGTGCCGGCCGTCTGGCCCCGCCCGCAGTCCCTGGCCGCCGCCGGGCCCTCCGTGCGCCTCGGGGACGAGGTGACGCTGCTCGCGGACGCCGACGCCGATCCGTACGCCCTCGCCGCCCTGCGCGAGCTGCTGCGGGCCGCCGGGGTACGGACCGTCCACACCGGCCTGCCGGGCCGGGGCCCGGTCCTGCGGGTCGCCGGGCCCGCCGGCGACGGCGACGGCTCCGGTGCCGTCTCCGGTGCCGAGGAGGCGCTGGCGGCCCTGCGCGTGCCCGAGCGCCTCGATCTGCCGCGCGGCGGCTACCGGCTCGCGACGGGCCGCCTCCGGGGGCGGGACACCGTCGTCCTGGACGGGGTCGGCGAGGACGGCCTGTTCCACGCCGTCCAGACGCTGCGTCAGCTCCTCGGCACGGGCCGGGAGGTCCCCGGCGTCGTCGTCCGCGACTGGCCCGGCACGGCCGAGCGCGGCATCACCGAGGGCTTCTACGGCCGTCCCTGGACCCTGGAGCAGCGGCTCGCCCAGCTGGACTTCCTCGGCCGCACCAAGCAGAACCGCTATCTGTACGCGCCCGGGGACGACCCGTACCGCCAGGCGCAGTGGCGCGAGCCCTACCCGGCCGCGCAGCAGGCCGAGTTCCGCGCGCTCGCGGAGCGCGCCCGCGCCAACCACGTCACGCTCGGCTGGGCCGTGGCGCCCGCCCAGTCCATGTGCCTGGCCTCGGCCGGTGACGTGGCGGCGCTGACGCGGAAGCTGGACGCGATGTGGGAGCTGGGGGTGCGCTCCTTCCAGCTCCAGTTCCAGGACTCCTCCTACGACGAGTGGCACTGCGACAAGGACGCCGACACCTTCGGCCGGGGCCCCGAGGCCGCGGCCGGCGCCCACGCGCGCGTGGCGAACGCCGTCGCCCGGCACCTCGCCGAGCGGCACCCGGACGGCGAGCCGCTGACGGTGATGCCGACGGAGTACTACCAGGACGGCCGGACCGCGTACCGCACGAAGCTCGCCGAGGCGCTCGACACGGACGTGCGGGTGGCCTGGACGGGCGTCGGCGTCGTCCCGCGCACGATCACCGGCGGCGAACTGGCGGGGGCCCGTGCGGCCCTGGGCGGCCACCCGCTGGTCACCATGGACAACTACCCGGTCAACGACTACGCGCAGGACCGGCTGTTCCTCGGCCCCGCGACCGGCCGGGAGCCGGCCGTCGCCGCCGGCTCCGCCGCCTTCCTCGCGCACGCCATGGAACAGCCCGCGGCCTCCCGCGTCCCGCTCTTCACCACCGCCGACTACGCCTGGAACCCGCGGGGCTACCGGCCCCGCGAGTCCTGGCTGGCCGCGGTGGACGACCTCGCGGGCCCGGAGCCCACCGCCCGCGAGGCGCTGCGCGCGCTCGCCGGGAACGGCTCGTCCTCGATCCTCGACCCGGCGGGCGAATCGGCCTATCTGAAGCCGCTCCTCGCGGCGTTCTGGGCGTCCCGCACGAGCGCCGGCACGGCCGCGCGGGAGACGGCGGCGCGCGAGCTGCGGAACGCGTTCACCGTGATGCGCCGGGCCCCCGAGCGGCTCACGGCCCCGGCCGGCGGCACCCTCGACGACGAGACGGGCCCCTGGCTGGAGCAGCTCTCCCGGTACGGCCGGGCGGGCGAGACGGCGGTCGACATGCTGCTCGCCCAGGCGCGCGGCGACGGCGCGGCGGCCTGGCGGGCGCAACTGGACCTGGAGGGGCAGCGGAAGGTTCTGGAGGCGAGCCGGGTGACGGTCGGCTCGGGGGTCCTCGATCCGTTCCTCACGCGCGCGGTGGCGGAGTCGGCGGCCTGGACCGGCGCCGACCGGACCCCGGCCGCGCGGGCCGACCGCGCCCCCGGCTCGTACACCGTGCGGCTCGACCGGGCGCGGCCCGTGGAGGCCCTGACGGTCATGACGGAGCCGGGCGGGGCCGGTGGGCGGGGGGACGCGCGCGTGGAGGCGTACGTCCCCGGCGAGGGCTGGCGGACGCTCGGCCCGCTGTCGGCGTCCGGGTGGACGCAGACCGAGCTGAAGGGGCTGAGGGCGGACGCGCTGCGGGTCGTGTGGAGCGGCGACGGGCCGGCGCCCGAGGTGCGCTCGCTGGTGCCGTGGTTCGCGGACGGGCCGCGCGCCGGCCTCGCCCTCGCCCGGACCGAGACGGACGCGGAGATCGGCGGCCCGGCGCAGCGGGTGGACGTGGAGCTGACGGGCCGGCGCGCGGGCCGGGTGCGCGGGGCGCTGACGGCGAAGGCCCCGAAGGGGATCGCGGTCCGGCTGCCGGAGGAGGCCGTGGTGGAGCGCGGCGCGCGGACGAGCGTCCCGCTGGAGGTGTCGGTGGCGGCGGGCGTGCCGGCCGGGTCGTACCGGGTGCCGGTGTCCTTCGCGGGCGAGGAGCGGGTCCTGACGGTGCGGGCCTTCCCGCGGACGGCGGGCCCGGATCTGGCGCGGGCCGCGACGGCCTCCTCCTCGGGCGACGAGACGCCGGACTTCCCGGCGGCCTCGGCGGTGGACGGCGACCCGGCGACCCGCTGGTCCTCGCCGGCGGAGGACGGCGCCTGGTGGCAGCTGGAGCTGCCCGAGCCGGCCCGGATAGGGCAGGTGGTGCTGCACTGGCAGGACGCGTACGCCTCCCGCTACCGGGTCCAGGTCTCCGCCGACGGGCGGGTCTGGCGGACGGCGGCGACCGTCGCGGACGGCAGGGGCGGCCGGGAGTCGGTCCGGATGGACGCGGCGGACACCCGCTTCCTGCGGGTCCAGGGGGAGACGCGGGCGACCCGCTTCGGCTACTCCCTCTGGTCGGTGGAGACCTACGCGGTGGCCCCGCAGGACCCGCCGAAGAAGCCGGAGGCACCGGCGGGGGGTGCCGCGGAGGCACCGGCCGCGGGCGCGGGCGCGGCGGAGGACACCACGGAGGGCACGGACGCGGGCGCGGCGGAGGGCGCGGCCGGGGGCGTGCCCGAGGAGCGGCCCGCCCCCTGAGGGGCGAGCCGCTCCGTGCCGGAGTCCCCGCGTACGCGAAAGGCCCGGCTCAACCCGTCGTCAGCGCCCTCACGGGGGTGTCTGCGACGGAGTCGATCCGGGCCATGACGTCCTCGGCGCCGTACGGCTCGAGGTACGGCAGCCAGCGGGGGTCCCGGTGTCCGGTCCCGATGATCCGCCAGGCCAGGCCGGTCGGCGGGGCGGGTTGGTGCCGCAGCCGCCAGCCCAGCTCGCGCAGGTGCCGGTCGGCCTTGACGTGGTTGCAGCGGCGGCAGGCCGCCACCACGTTCTCCCAGGCGTGCGTGCCGCCTCGGCTGCGCGGGATGACGTGGTCGACGCTGGTCGCGACGGCCCCGCAGTACGCGCAGCGCCCGCCGTCGCGCGCGAAGAGCGCTCTGCGGGTCAAGGGAACGGGCCCCCGGTAGGGGACCCGCACGAAGCGCTTCAGTCGCACCACACTGGGAGCGGGCAGGACTTGGGTCTCGCTGTGCAGGAAGGCGCCGGACTCCTCGAGGCAGAGAGCCTTGTTCTCCAGTACGAGGACGAGTGCGCGGCGGAGCGGTACGACGCCGAGCGGCTCGTACGACGCGTTGAGGACCAGGACATGCGGCACGGATGCCTCCTATGACGCCGGCGGCGCGTGGCTCGCGCCGGGACGAACTGCTCTCAGTCTCTCCTCATGCCTGGTCGCGGCGCCACCACGTACCGGGATCGGGGTGACGGCCCCGGAGTGTTCTCGACCACATCGGCATCTCTCCCCGGTATGTGCCCAGGTGAGGTCCGTCTCTCCCTCGAACAGGGCTACGGGAGCATGTCCGACGCCCCGTTAGTGTGGATGGCCTGCGTACGCGATGCCTGGAGGTCTCCCCGTGTCCTGGTCCGCCCTTGCGGCTGCCACCGAACCCGAACCGATGCCGGTGACCCTGGACGAGGCCGCGGAGAAGGCCACGAACGCGGCGAGCTGGGTGGAGGAGAACTGGTCCACCTGGCTCAACACCGGGCTGCGCATCCTGCTGATCCTGCTCGTCGCGCTGCTGCTCCGCATGGCCGTCCGGCGGGCCCTGACGAAGCTGATCGAGCGGATGAACCGCTCGGCGCAGGCGGTGGAGGGGACGGCGCTCGGCGGTCTCCTGGTGAACACCGAGCGCCGGCGGCAGCGCTCGGAGGCGATCGGGTCGGTGCTCCGCTCGGTGGCGTCCTTCCTGATCCTGGGCACGGCCGGGCTGATGATCCTCGGCGCCTTCAAGATCGATCTGGCGCCGCTGCTGGCCTCGGCCGGTGTCGCCGGTGTGGCGATCGGTTTCGGCGCGCGGAACCTGGTGACGGACTTCCTGTCCGGCGTCTTCATGATCCTGGAGGACCAGTACGGCGTCGGCGACTCGGTCGACGCGGGCGTGGCCTCCGGCGAGGTCGTCGAGGTGGGCCTGCGGGTGACCAAGCTGCGCGGGGTGGACGGCGAGATCTGGTACGTGCGCAACGGCGAGATCAAGCGGATAGGGAACCTCAGCCAGGGCTGGGCGACGGCCGGTGTGGACGTCACCGTCCGGCCGACGGAGGACCTGGAGAAGGTGCGGGCCGTGATCGCCGAGGCGGGCGACGCCATGGCGAAGGAGGAGCCCTGGAACGAGCGCCTCTGGGGTCCGGTGGAGGTGCTCGGTCTGAGCGAGGTGCTGCTGGACTCGATGACGATCCGGGTCTCGGTGAAGACGATGCCGGGCAAGAAGCTGGGCGTGGAGCGCGAGCTGCGCTGGCGCATCAAGCGGGGTCTCGACGAGGCCGGGATCCGGATCGTGGGCGGGCTTCCGGCGCAGGCCGAGGAGTCGGCCGCGGATCCGACGGCCGGCATGGCGGCCCCGTCCGTGTTCGCCTCGGCGACCTCGCCGCAGTCCGCGGCGGCGACCCCGCTGCCGAAGCCGGACCTCTCCAAGTAGTTCCGGGTGGTCCCCGGGGAGCCGCTCCCCGCCCTCCGCACCCCCGCGGGTAACGCTTTGGTTGCCTTCGGGGGTGTGTCGCGTTCCCGGGTATTGACGCCCCGGTGACGGCCGCCTTACCTTCCTCCCAACCCAATAGGAAACTTTCCTAACAGTGTGCTTCACCGTACGAGGGCAGGTGCGAGTCCCATGGCCGGTACGACCCCGGGAACCCCCGGTACACCGCGCGTCCTGCGGGCCATGAACGACCGCGCCGCCCTCGACCTGCTCCTGGAGCACGGTCCGCTCTCGCGGACCCGGATCGGCAAGCTCACCGGCCTGTCCAAGCCGACCGCCTCCCAGCTGCTCGCCCGCCTCGAAGCGGCCGGGCTCGTCGTCGCCACCGGCACCACCGAGGGCCGGCCCGGCCCCAACGCCCAGCTGTACGCGGTCGACGCGCGGGCCGCGTACGCCGCGGGACTCGACGTCGACCCGCACCGCATCCACGCCGCCGTCGCCGACATCACCGGCGAGATCGTCGGCGAGTTCGAGCTCCGCACCCCCGGCCGCTCCGCCTCCGGCGTGGTCCGCCAGGTCACCGAGGCCCTCGACGGAGCGGTCCGGGCGGCCGGGATCACCCGCGCGGAGGTGCGGCGCCTGGTCATCGGCACCCCCGGCGCCTTCGACCCCGCCACCGGGCGCCTGCGGTACGCCTCCCATCTGCCCGGCTGGCACTCCCCCACCCTCCTGGAGGAGCTGGCCGCCGTCCTGCCCATGCCGTTCGAGTACGAGAACGACGTCAACCTCGTCGCCGTCGCCGAGCAGCGCCTGGGCGCCGCCCGGGGCCACGACGACTTCGCCCTGCTGTGGAACGAGGGGGGCCTCGGCGCCGCCCTCGTCCTCGGCGGGCGGCTGCACCGCGGCTTCACCGGAGGCGCCGGCGAGCTCGGCTTCCTGCCCGTCCCCGGCACCCCGCTCGTACGGCAGGTCACCAAGGCCAACTCCGGCGGCTTCCAGGAGCTCGCGGGCATCCAGGCCGTCCCCAGGATCGCCCGCGCCGCCGGGATCGAGACCCCCGACCACCCGCACGTGCCGGTGGTGACCCGGCTCCTCTCGCACGCCGCGGAGGCGCACGGCGAGGACCCCCGCTACGCGGAACTGCTCGACCGGTACGCCGAGCGCCTCGCCACCGGACTCGCCTCCCTCGTGACCGTCCTCGACCCCGAACTGATCGTGCTGTCCGGAGACGCCCTCGTCACCGGAGGCGAACCCCTCCGCGCGCGCGTGCAGTCCGAACTCGCCGACCTCGCCCCGTCCCGGCCACGGCTCGTCCTCTCGGCCGTGCGCCGGAGCCCCGTCCTGCGCGGGGCCCTCGAAAGCGCCCTCGCCACCACGCGCGACGAGGTGTTCGACACCTCGCGCTGACCGTCCCCGCCCCTCGCCGTCGTCCGAACCCCCCCTCCAGGGAGACACCGTCATGCCCGTACGTCCGCGCAGAGCCGCCGCCGCGCTCGCCGCCACCGCCTCGATAGCCCTGTTCGCCTCGGCCTGTACCGGCTCCGCGAACAACGCGGCCTCCGACGACCCCAAGGCCGAGACCACCATCACCTTCTGGCACGGCTGGTCCGCGCCCGCCGAGGTGAAGGCGATCGAGGACAGCGTCGCCCGCTTCGAGCAGGCCCACCCGAACATCAAGGTGAAGCTCGTCGGCGACATCAACGACGCCAAGCTGGGGCAGGCGCTGCGCGCGGGAGGGTCGAACGGGCCGGACGTCGTCTCCTCGTTCACCACCTCCAACGTCGGCAAGTTCTGCTCCTCGGGCGCGCTGGCCGACCTCAAGCCGTTCATCGAGAAGTCGAAGCTGGACCTCGACAAGACCTTCCCGAAGGTCCTCCAGCAGTACACCCAGTTCGAGGGCA
Source organism: Streptomyces tanashiensis (assembly GCF_014648895.1). Taxonomy (GTDB): domain Bacteria; phylum Actinomycetota; class Actinomycetes; order Streptomycetales; family Streptomycetaceae; genus Streptomyces; species Streptomyces tanashiensis. Next base: position 153,197 of record NZ_BMRZ01000003.1, on the reverse strand, counting down.
GGCGCTGCGCCCTTCCGCTGCTCTCCGACGCGTACGGGCTCTACTACAACAAGGACGCGTTCAGGAAGGCCGGCCTCGACCCCGAGGCCCCGCCGAAGACCTGGACCCAGTTCGCCGAGGTCGCCAAGAGGCTGACGAAGGCCAAGGGCGACTCGTACGAGCAGCTCGGCTTCATGCCGAACTACCTCGGCTACGAGACCGTCGTCGAGCACTACATGTCGCAGTGGAAGCACGGCGGTTACTTCGCCGCGGACGGCACGTCGACCGTCGCGAAGGACCCGGCGTTCGCCGAGATGATGACGTACCAGAAGTCCCTGGTGGACTCCCTCGGCGGGTTCAAGAAGCTCGACAAGTACCGCACCACCTTCGGTGACGAGTGGGGCGCCAAGCACCCCTTCCAGACCGGCCAGGTCGCCATGCAGCTGGACGGCGAGTGGCGGCTGAACTTCATCAAGGACGCCAAGGTCGGCTTCGAGGTCGGCGTCGCGCCGCTCCCCGTCGCGGACGACGAGGTGGCCGAGTACGGCAAGGGCTACCTCTCCGGCACGATCATGGGCATCGCGCCGCAGAGCAAGAAGCAGAACGCGGCCTGGGAGCTGGTCAAGTACATGACCACGGACACCGACGCCGTGGTGCAGTTCGCCAACGCCATCGGGAACGTGCCCTCCACCTTCGAGGCGCTGAAGTCCCCGAAGCTGAAGTTCGACGACCGGTTCAAGGTCTTCCTGGACATCGCCCGGCACCCCGCGTCCACCACGATGGACGGTGCCGTGAACGGGACCACCTACCAGGAGACCCTCTCCGACCTCGCCCACCGGTACGAGAACGGCACGGTCACGGACCTGAAGAAGGGCCTCGCGGACACCGCGGCCCAGATCGACCGCGACATCGCCGCGGCGAAGTGACGGCCGGGAACCGCCCATGAGCACCGACACCCTGCCCGCGAAGGAGGCGGCCGCCCCGGCCGCCGCCTCCGCGGAGGCGCGCAACACCCTGCGGTCGAAGCGCCGGCGCAACGCGCTGCGCACCGCGCTGTTCATGTCGCCCTGGCTGATCGGATTCGGCGTCTTCTTCGCCTATCCGCTGATCTCCACGCTGTACTTCTCGTTCATGCGGTACGACGGCCTCAACCCGCCGACCTGGCGGGGGCTGGAGAACTGGACGTACGTCTTCTCCGACATGCCGAAGTTCTGGCCCGCGATGCAGAACACCCTCTGGTTGGCGGTCGTGATGGTGACCTGCCGGGTCGTCTTCGGCCTCGGGATCGGCATGCTCATCACCAAGATCAAGACGGGTGCCGGATTCTTCCGCACCCTCTTCTACCTGCCGTACCTGGCGCCGCCCGTGGCGGCCACGCTCGCCTTCGTCTTCCTGCTCAACCCCGGCACCGGACCGGTCAACTCGTTCCTGGAGGCGGTCGGCATCCCCGCCCCCTCCTGGTTCAACGACGCGGACTGGGCCAAGCCGGCCCTCACGGTCCTCGCCGTGTGGGGCGTCGGCGACCTCATGGTCATCTTCATGGCGGCCCTGCTCGACGTGCCGAAGGAGCAGTACGAGGCCGCCGAGCTGGACGGCGCGTCCCCGTGGCAGCGGTTCCGCTACATCACCCTGCCGAACATCTCGCCGATCGTGCTCTTCGCGGTCGTCACCGGGATCATCGGCGCGATGCAGTACTACACCCAGCCGATCGTGGCCGCGAAGGTCGCCTCGGGGGTGATGGGCGGCTCCGGCGCCCCGTTCCAGCCCGGATACCCGGACAACTCCACGCTGACCCTCCCGCAGCTCGTCTACAGCCTCGGGTTCAACCAGTTCAACTACGGCGCCGCCTGCGTGGTGGCACTCGTGCTCTTCGCACTCTCCATGGCCTTCACCGCCCTGCTCATGCGCCGGCGCGGCGGCCTGATCGGCTCGGGTGACTGAACCATGACGACCGCAACCGCCCCCGTCCCGACCACGGTGAGCCCCGCCGAGAAGCGGGCCCGCCGCAGGTCGCTGCTGCACTGGATCGCCGTGCACTCGCTCGGCATCGCCGCCGCCCTGTTCTTCGTGCTCCCGTTCGTCTTCGTCCTCCTCACCTCCCTGATGAGCGACCAGCAGGCGCTCACCCGGGACCTGACGCCGAACTCCTGGCACTGGGAGAACTACGTCAAGGTCTTCGAGACGCCGGGCTTCCTCACCTGGTGGAGGAACTCCCTGCTGTACGCCGGTCTCGGCACGGCCCTCGTCGTGGTGTCCTCGATCCCCGTGGCGTACGCGCTCGCCAAGTTCCGCTTCCGCGGCCGGCATCTGTCGCTGCTGCTCGTCATCTCGATGATGATGCTGCCGCCGCAGGTCGTCATCATCCCGATGTACCTGTTCTGGGCGCAGCAGATGGACCTCTCCGGCACGCTGTGGCCGCTGATCATCCCGATGGCCTTCGGCGACGCCTTCGCCATCTTCCTGCTGCGCCAGTTCCTGCTGACCATCCCGAACGAGTACGTCGAGGCCGCGCGGATCGACGGCTGCGGCGAATTCCGCACCCTGATACGGGTCGTGCTCCCGATGGCGAAGCCGGGCGTCGCCGCCGTGGCCCTCTTCCAGTTCTTCTACTGCTGGAACGACTACTTCGGGCCGCAGATCTACGCCTCCGAGGCCCCGGGCGCCTGGACGCTCAGCTACGGCCTGGAGTCGTTCAAGGGCGCGCACCACACCGACTGGAATCTGACCATGGCCGCGACCGTCCTGGTCATGGCCCCTGTGATCCTCGTCTTCTTCTTCGCCCAGAAGGCGTTCGTCGAGGGAGTCACACTGACCGGAGTGAAGGGCTGACTCACACCATGAAGCTCACTGTCGTGGGGGGCGGATCCACCTACACCCCCGAACTGATCGACGGATTCGCGCGCCTGCGCGACACCCTGCCCATCACCGAACTCGTCCTCGTCGACCCCGCCGCCGAGCGCCTGGAGCTCGTCGGCGGCCTGGCCCGGCGGATCTTCGCCAAGCAGGACCACGACGGGAAGATCGTCACCACCACCGACCTCGACGCCGGGGTCGAGGGCGCCGACGCCGTCCTGCTCCAGCTGCGGGTCGGCGGACAGGCCGCCCGCGAGCAGGACGAGACCTGGCCGCTGGAGTGCGGCTGCGTCGGCCAGGAGACCACCGGCGCCGGCGGCCTCGCCAAGGCGCTGCGCACGGTCCCGGTCGTCCTGGACATCGCCGAGCGGGTCCGGCGCACCAACCCCGACGCCTGGATCATCGACTTCACCAACCCCGTCGGCATCGTCACGCGCGCGCTGCTCCAGGCCGGGCACAAGGCCGTCGGCCTGTGCAACGTGGCCATCGGCTTCCAGCGGAAGTTCGCGAAGCTGCTCGGTGTGACCCCGTCCGAGGTCCACCTCGACCACGTCGGGCTCAACCACCTGACCTGGGAGCGGTCGGTGCGGATCGGGGGCCCCGAGGGCGAGAACGTACTGCCCCGGCTGCTCGCCGAGCACGGTGACGCGATCGCCGACGACCTCCGCCTGCCGCGCCCGGTCCTCGACCGGCTCGGCGTCGTCCCCTCGTACTACCTGCGGTACTTCTACGCGCACGACGAGGTGGTGCGGGAGCTCGGCACGAAGCCCTCGCGGGCCGCCGAGGTCGCGGCGATGGAGCGGGAGCTCCTGGAGATGTACGGGGACCCGGCGCTCGACGAGAAGCCCGCCCTGCTCGCGAAGCGGGGCGGCGCCTTCTACTCGGAGGCGGCCGTGGACCTGGCGGCCTCGCTGCTGGGCGGAGGCGGTTCGCCGTACCAGGTGGTGAACACGTACAACAACGGCACGCTGCCGTTCCTGCCGGACGACGCCGTCATCGAGGCGCAGGCGGCGGTCGGCGCCCACGGCGCCACGCCGCTGCCGGTCGCGCCGGTGGACCCGCTGTACGCCGGTCTGATCGCGAACGTCACGGCCTATGAGGACCTGGCCCTGGAGGCGGCGCTGCGCGGGGGCCGCGACCGGGTGTTCAAGGCGCTGCTCGCGCACCCGCTGGTCGGGCAGTACGCGTACGCCGACGGGCTCACCGACCGGCTGCTCGCGCACAACCGGGAGCACCTCGCGTGGGCGTGAACCTGAACGGCACACTCCTCGCGATCGACGCGGGGAACAGCAAGACCGACGTCGCGGTGCTCTCCCGGGGCGGCGCCGTCCTCGGGGCGGCGCGCGGCGGCGGGTTCCAGCCTCCCGTGGTGGGGGTGGAGACGGCGGTCGACGGGCTCGCGGAGATCATCGGGCGGGCGTGGGAGCAGGCCGGCGGCGCCGGCATCCGCCCGGCGTTCGCCCACGTCACGGCCTGTCTCGCCAACGCCGACCTCCCCGTGGAGGAGACGGACCTCGAACAGGCCCTGTACGCACGGAACCTGAGCCGGTCCGTGCGGGTGCACAACGACACCTTCGCCATACTGCGGGCCGGGCTCGACGAGCCGCGGGGCGTGGCCGTGGTGTGCGGGGCCGGGATCAACTGCGTCGGGATGACGCCGGACGGGCGGACCGCCCGCTTCCCGGCGATCGGGAAGATCTCCGGGGACTGGGGCGGGGGCGGCGGACTCGCCGACGAGGCCCTGTGGTGCGCGGCGCGCGCCGAGGACGGGCGGGGTCTGCCCACGGCCCTCGCCGACGCGCTGCCCGCGCACTTCGGCCTGGAGTCGATGTACGCGCTGATCGAGGCGCTGCACCTGGGCCGGATCCCGCTGGAGCGGCGGCACGAGCTGACGCCGGTGCTGTTCGCGGTGGCGGCCGGGGAGGACCCGGTGGCGCTGTCGCTGGTGCACCGGCTCGCCGAGGAGGTCGTCGCCATGGCGTACGTCGCGCTGCGCCGGCTCGGGCTCCATCACGAGGAGGCGCCGGTGATGCTGGGCGGCAGCGTGCTCGCGGCGCGCCACCCGCAGCTGGAGGAGCGGATCCTCGAACTCCTCGCGGCGCGGGCGCCGAAGGCCGTGGTCGGCTTCGTGACCGCGCCGCCGGTGCTCGGGGCGGGGCTGCTCGCCCTGGACGCGGACGGGGCCGGCCCGGAGGCCAAGACCCGGCTGCGGGAGCACTACGGGGTGGTCTGAGCGTGCCGTCGCGGGGCGTCTCGTCGTCATGACGGGGCGCCCCGCACGCATGTTCACCTGTTCGAGCGATGGCCGATACGGAACCGATTCCGGCCGGGCGACGTATTCAAGATGAGGGGGTTCGCCTGCTGACGCACGGGGGGCATGGGGCACGATAAGCACAAGATCCAGTCAATCCCGGTGTGCGGACGGCCCCCTGAGGCCATACTGCTGGCCGGGTGGTCTCCACCGGAACCGGTTCCTCACCGGGCCCGGCCGGACGGCCGACGTCAGCGACCGAGGGGGAGGTCAAGTGACACACCCGCCGAACGCGTCCGCCGCCTCGGCGGCGCGGGGCACGGCGACGGCGCTCGCGCGCCCGGGCACCGTGCCCGCGCAGCCGTCGCCCGCGCCCGCCGCCGGCCCGCCCGCGGGACGCGGCGCCTGGGCCGTGGGACGGGAGAGGCTGCGGGAGGCCGCGACCACCGAGCCCGGCCGTCTCCAGATCCTCGGGGCCGTACTGGCGCTGCTCGTCGTCGCGTTCGGGGCCGTCACCGCCCTGGAGGTCACCGGCCGTGCCTCCGCAGCCGACGACGTCGTCAGCCGCAGCCAGCCCCTGAGCGCCGACGCCGCCGCCATCTACCGCTCGCTGGCCGACGCCGACACCACCGCCGCCAGCGGCTTCCTGGCGGGCACCCTGGAGCCCGCGGAGTCCCGCGCGCGCTACACCCGGGACATCACCACCGCCTCCCGGCTCCTGGTCAAGGCCGCGGCGAACACGGACGGTTCGTCCGAGTCGGCCCGCGAGATCGCCACCCTCAACGAACAGCTCCCGCGCTACACGGGCCTGATCGAGCGCGCCCGCGCCGCCAACCGGCAGGGCCTTCCGCTCGGCGGCGCCTATCTGCGGTACGCCAACCAGCAGATGTCCAGCGCGCTGCTGCCGGCCGCCGAGCGGCTGTACGCGGCGGAGACCGAGCGGCTCCACCGGGACGACGACTCCGCCCGTGCCTGGCCGTTCCTGTCGCTCGCGCTCGGACTGCTCGCCCTCGGCGTCCTCGTCTGGGCCCAACGCCGCAACTACGCCCGGACCAACCGGGTCTTCAACCACGGGCTGCTCGCCGCCACCGCCGCCACCGTGGTCGTCCTGCTCTGGCTCCTCGCCGCGCACACCGTGACGCGGGCCGAGCTGAACAGCGCGCGGGCGCACGGGCAGGAGTCCCTCCAGGTCCTCAACACGGCCCGGATCAGCTCGCTCACCGCCCGCGCCAACGAGAACCTGACCCTGGTCGCCCGGGGCGCCGTCCTCACCGAGGACGGCAAGAACGACAAGTACGAGGCGGACTACACGGCGAGCATGAGCGCCCTGACGACGGCGCTCGCCACGGCGCGCGAGCTCGCCGACGACGACGCCGGGCGCGGCCCGGTCGAGGACTCCGCCGAGGGCGCGGCCGAGTGGCGGGAGCGCCACAAGGACGCCCGCGCCAAGGACGAGGCCGGCGACTACGAGGGCGCCCTCAGCCGGGTCGTGGGGGCCGGGGAGTCGACGGGCCGGTCCTTCGACGAGGTCGACGCGGCCCTGGAGCGGGCCCTCGCGCACGAGCAGACCGAGTTCACCCGCTCCGCCGGGGACGCCAGGGACGCGCTGACCGCGCTGCCGCTGGGCGCCGCGGCCCTCGGGATCCTGGGTGCGGCCGGCGCCGTGCTCGGCATCAACCGCAGACTGTCGGAGTACCGGTGAGAGGGGGCGGGATGCCGAACGGCACTGACCCGCTGGTGCGGCGGACGGCGAAGCGGCTGCGGGGCTGGGGCGGGGTGGCCGCCATGGCCGTGGCCTGCGGGCTCACCGCCTCGCTCACCCTGCTGCCCCTCGTGCAGGACGGCGGCGGCGCGGCGGCCGCGCCCCGGACGGCCGGCCCCGGCGTGGGCACCGGCGTCCAGGTCAAGGCCGACACCTGCGAGCACCCCGAGGCCTCCCTCACGCCCTCCTCGGCGGACGGCCCGTCGATCCGGGCGGTCAAGGACCGCGGGAAGCTGATCGTCGGCGTCGACCAGTCCAGCTACCGCTGGGGCTACCGGAACCCGGAGAAGGGCGTCCTGGAGGGCTTCGACATCGACCTGGCCCGGGCCATCGCCAAGGACATCCTCGGCGACCCGGAGGCGATCATCTTCCGGACGATACCGACCAACCAGCGGATCGCCGCCCTGAACAGCGGCAAGGTCGACCTCGTCGTGCGCACCATGACGATCAACTGCAAGCGGATCGAGCAGGTCGCCTTCTCCACCGCCTACTTCCAGGCCGGACAGCAGGTCCTGGCGCCCAAGCTCGACAAGAGCATCACCGGCTACGACTCCTCGCTGCGCGGCAAGCGGATCTGCACCGCCGAGGGCTCCACGGCCTACGACGCGCTGGAGGAGAAGTCCTTCGGCGCCGTCTTCAAGGACGAGGCCGACGGCACCAAGGACGACAAGGACCTGCTCACCGTCCCCAACCAGCTGGACTGCCTGGCCCGGCTCCAGATGGGCGAGGTCGACGCCGTCGTCACCGACAACGCCCTCGCGGCCGGCCAGGCCGCGCAGGACCCGGCGGTCGAGCTCAAGGGCCGGCCGTTCACCGAGGAGTACTACGGCGTGGCGGCCAAGCTGGGCAACGACGACCTGGTGCGGCGGGTCAACCAGGTCCTGGTGGGCTACCGGCAGGGCCCCTGGCAGAAGGCGTACAAGGACTGGCTGGCGAAGGACCTGCCGGGGATAGCGGGGCCGCCCGCCCCGCTCTACAAGTAGCCCGGTACGCGCCCCGAAGGAGTAACCCTGTACACGAAGCGGAAGAGGTGACCGATGGGCGTCACGGGACCCCCCGGGCCGGTGATGGACCGGGACGAGGTGGACCGTGCGCTGGCGCGGCTCGGCGCCGAGCACAAGGCGGTCGAGGACTCGCTCCTCGCGCTCCAGGACCACGCGGGCCGCAGGCTGCTCGAAGGGGCCGAGCTGACCGGCACGACCCGGGACCGGTGGGCGGCCGCCGAGCGGACCATCACCCTGCTCTGGACCTGCTTCGACGTCTACACCGGCGCCCTGCGGGAAGCCCGTGAGCTGCGCGCGCGGCGCCGCTGGCCCGGCCGGGAGGAGCTCGTGGAGCTGACCGACCGACTGCGCGGCGACACCGTGCTCGTCCCGGGCGGGGCAGCCGAGGGCGCCCTGCTCACCGAGCGGTTCAGCCTGGAGGGGCTGGTCCGGCGGATGAACGAGCTGTACGCCTCCTCGCTCGACCTGGTCGTCACCGCCGACGCCGTCTGGTCGGCGCTGCCCGCCCGGATAGACCTGCTCGCCGCCGAGCTGGGCCGGACGCGTTCGCTGGCGCACTCGGTCGGCGTGCGGCCCGGGGAGCACCCGGCGGGGGACGAGCTGGAGGCGATCACGGCCGAGCTGACCGCGCTGCGCTCCCAGGTGGTGACCGACCCGCTGGCCTTCTGGCGCCCGGCGGCGGGGAGTTCGGCGCCCGGCGGGGGCCGTCCCGACACCGAGCGGTACGACCGGGCCGCCCTGGCCCTGGAGGAGATCCGGCGCGAGATCGAGGCCGTCCTCGCGGTCCGGCAGGACTCCGAGGACCGGCTGCTGCGGCTGCGGGACGTGCTCTCGCGGGCGGACCGGACGCTCGCCGAGGCGCGGTCGGCGCGCGGCGAGGTCCTCGCGAAGATCGCCGCCTCCGAGGTGCCGGCCGTCAGCGGCCCGCCGATCGTGCTGCAGGAGCGGCTCGCGGCCGCCGCCGAGTACCGCAGGCACGCCCAGTGGCACCGGCTCTCCCCGCTCCTGGAGTCCCTGGAGCGCGAGGCGGAGGACGAACTGCTCCGGGCCCGTGAGTCGTTGACCGCCGTCACCGCGCCGCTGGCGGTCCGGGCCGAGCTGCGCGGCCGGCTCGACGCGTACAAGGCGAAGGTGGCGCGGCTCGGCGCGGCGGAGGACCCGCTGCTCGTCGAGCGGTACGACGCGGCGCGCCGGATGCTGTGGAGCGCGCCCTGCGATCTGCGGGTCGCGGAACAGGCCGTACTGCGCTATCAGCAGGCGGCGGCGGACGTCCTGTCCGGCCCGAGAGACGCGGGAGGACGGCAGTGGTGAGCGGGGAGACGGGTGTGGGGAGCTGTCAGCGTCCTTCGTGCGAGGGTTCGTACGAGGACATGGGAGGCGGCGAGCTGTACTGCGACACGTGCGGGCTCGCCCCGGTGGTCGCGCCCGGAGGCCTGATCGGGTCGACGCCGACCGGGATGGCCGTGCCCGGCAGGGGGACGAGCGGTGTCGGGGGGCCGGACTCCAGCTCCTCGCGAAGCAGTTCGCGCGCCTCCTCGCGTGCCTCGTCCCGCTCCTCGACCTCCCGCCGTTCGGTCTCCGGCCGGCTCTCGCGCTCGCTCTCCGGGGCCTCGGGCGCCACCACGGGCCGCTCGGTGTCGGTGCGCAGCTCGGGCTCGTCGACCGGGCAGTCCGCCCGGAACCGGCTGGGCGCGGGTCTGGTGACGATCCCCGAGGTGCCGCGCCCCGACCCGCGGGCCGCGGTGATGGAGAACGCCGAGGTTCCCGAGCGGAAGCGTTTCTGCTCCCGCTCGGACTGCGGGGCCCCGGTGGGCCGCTCGCGGGGTGACCGGCCGGGCCGCACGGAGGGGTTCTGCACCAAGTGCGGACACCCGTACTCCTTCGTGCCGAAGCTGCGCGCCGGAGACATCGTCCACGGCCAGTACGAGGTCGCGGGCTGCCTCGCGCACGGCGGGCTCGGCTGGATCTACCTCGCCGTCGACCGGGCCGTCTCCGACCGGTGGGTGGTCCTCAAGGGCCTGCTCGACACCGGCGACCAGGACGCCATGGCCGCGGCGATCTCCGAGCGCCGCTTCCTCGCCGAGATCGAGCACTCCAACATCGTCCGCATCTACAACTTCGTCGAGCACCTCGACCAGCGCACCGGCTCCCTGGACGGCTACATCGTCATGGAGTACGTCGGCGGCAAGTCGCTCAAGGAGATCGCCAACGACCGGCGCACCCCCGACGGCCGGCGCGATCCGCTGCCGGTGGAGCAGGCCTGCGCGTACGGCATCGAGGCCCTGGAGGCGCTCGGGCACCTGCACAGCAGGAACCTGCTGTACTGCGACTTCAAGGTCGACAACGCCATCCAGTCCGAGGACCAGCTGAAGCTCATCGACATGGGCGCGGTCCGGCGGATGGACGACGACGAGTCCGCGATCTACGGCACGGTCGGCTACCAGGCACCGGAGGTCGCCGAGGTCGGCCCGTCGGTGGCGAGCGACCTGTACACGGTGGCGCGCACGCTCGCCGTGATGACCTTCGACTTCCAGGGCTACACGAACGTCTTCGTGGACTCGCTGCCCGACCCCGAGCACATCGAGGTCTTCCGGACGTACGAGTCGTACTACCGCTTCCTGGTCCGCGCCACCGACCCGGACCCGGCCCGCAGGTTCGCCTCCGCGCAGGAGATGGCGGAGCAGCTGACGGGCGTGCTGCGCGAGGTGGTGGCGCTCCAGTCGGGACGGCCGCGGCCGGCGCTCTCGACGCTGTTCGGCACGGAGGTGCGGGTCACGGACACCGCGCTGTTCGCCGAACTGACGGAGGACGTGTCGCTGCTCGGCGCCCGCCGGGGCCGCAGGCGGCCCGCCGCCGCGGGCGGGCTGCCGCCCGGTTCGGTACCGGGCCAGGCGCCGCCCGCCGGGGCGACCGCGCTCCCCGGCCCCGGGCTCGGCGGGCTGCTCGCGCCGCTCGACGCGTCCGCCACCGCGCTCGCGCTGCCCGTGCCGCGCGTCGACACGGGCGACCCCAACGCCGGATTCCTCGCCGGGCTCGCGGCCGCCGCGCCGGGCGAGCTCCTCGGGGCGCTCCAGGGCGCGCCCGCGCCCTCCGCCGAACTGCGGCTGCGCACCCTGCGGGCCCAGCTGGAGCTGGGCGACCTGCCCTCCGCCGCGCGGACCCTCGCCGGTCTGGAGGAGAGGGACCCGGACGACTGGCGGGTCGTCTGGTACCGGGGCGTCGCGTCCCTGGTGACCGGCGACCACGAGCACGCGGCGCTGGCCTTCGACGCCGTGTACGACGCCTTCCCCGGCGAACCGGCCCCGAAGCTGGCCCTGGGGATCTGCGCCGAGGTCCTCGGCCAGCTGGACAACGCCGCCGAGTACTACCGCCTGGTGTGGGCCACCGACCCGAGCTTCGTCAGCGCGGCCTTCGGGCTCGCCCGGGTGCGGCTCGCGGCGGGCGACCGCACCGGGGCCGTCGAGGCCCTGGAATCCGTACCGGAGGCGTCGATCCACTACACGGCGGCGCGGGTCGCCGCCGTGCGGGCGCGGCTGCGGCGGCGCCCGGCGCACGAGCCGCTCGGCGCCGATCTGACGGCGGCCGCGGCGCAGGTCTCCGCGCTCCAGGGCTTCGGTCTGGACGCGGTGCGCCGGGAGCGTCTGTCGACGGAGGTCCTCGGGACGGCCCTCGACTGGGTACTCTCCGGGAGTCCCGGTGCGGCACCGGGCGGCGGCGCGCTGCTGCTCGGAAGTGAACTGGACGAGCGCGGACTGCGCTTCGGCCTCGAACGCTCGTACCGGGTGCTGGCCCGGCTCGCCCAGCGGGGCGAGGAGAGGATCGAACTGGTGGAGCGGGCCAACCGCTTCCGCCCCCGGACGTGGGTGTGAGGATGTCCCAGAAGCCCAAGCCGTCGCACGGACTCGCCGCCTGCCCGGGCTGCGCGGAGCCGCTGGAGTCGGGTGACCGGTACTGCGGGGCGTGCGGCTACGACCTGTCGGCCGTGCCGGCCGCCGAGGCCGGTGCCGACCGCCCGACCGTGGCGATCGGCACCCCCGTGGCCTGGCCGCCCGCCCCGCCGCGCGACCCCGGTTCGCTCTCGACGGCGACCCAGCACCCGGGTGACCTCCCGGGCACCGACTCGGGCGGCCGCGACCTGCCGACGATGGAGGTCCGCACGGACGGCCCGGCGCCGGCGGAGAGCGGAGCGCCCGGCGGGACTCCCGCGCCCGGATCCCCCGCGCCCGGATCTCCCACGCCTGAAGGGGACTTCGAGCTGGCCGCGCCCGACCCCCGTGCCGCCGTGCGGGCGGATCCGGCCCCGGCCGCCGCCCCGGCCCCTGCCGCTCCGGCCCCCGCCCCGGCCCCCGCTCCCGCCGCCGCGCTGTGTGTGGCCTGCCGGGCCGGGCGGGTGGACACCGACGGGTACTGCGAGAACTGCGGGCACGCCCAGCCGCGCGAGCGCGACCACATGGAGCGGGAGCTCACCGGCGTCGCCGCCGTCAGCGACCGCGGACTGCGCCACCACCGCAACGAGGACGCCTTCGCCGTCTCGTCGACGACCCTGCCCGACGGCTCCCCCGCCACCCTCGCGATCGTCTGCGACGGCGTCTCCTCGGCGACCCGCCCCGACGAGGCCTCCGCCGCCGCCGCGGAGGCGGCCGGCGCCTCGCTGCTCGCCGCGCTCCCCCGGGGCACGCACCCGCAGCAGGCGATGCACGAGGCGATCGTGGCCGCCGCCGAGGCCGTCAACTCCCTCGCGGAGGAGCCCGGTCAGGACGGCGCGGAGCACGACCCGCACCGCCACCGCAACGCCCCGGCCTGCACGATCGTCGGCTCCGTCGTCGCCGCCGGCCTGCTCGTCGTGGGCTGGGTCGGCGACAGTCGCGCCTACTGGGTGCCGGACGACCGCAGCACCCCGCCCGCCCGGCTCACCGAGGACGACTCGTGGGCCGCGCAGATGGTCGCGGCGGGCCTGATGAACGAGGCCGAGGCGTACGCGGACGAGCGCGCCCACGCCATCACCGGCTGGCTCGGCGCCGACTCGTACGAACTGGACCCGCACACGGCCGCGTTCAAGCCGGACCGTTCCGGCGTGGTCGTGGTCTGCACGGACGGCCTGTGGAACTACGCGGAGGGCGCCGAGGACATGGCCCGGGTCGTCCCCGCCGACGCCGCGGACCGCCCCCTGCACAGCGCCCAGGTCCTCGTCGGCCACGCCCTGGACGGCGGGGGCCACGACAACATCACGGTCGCGCTCGTCCCGTTCACCGTCGCACCGCAAGGGGCAGGATCCGCCTGAGAGCGGTCGCCGATCCCCGTCCCTTTCACCGTTGTTGCACGAGGAGCCGAAAACAGATGGCGAACTTCTCCAAGCCGACCGCGCCCCGGTTCTCGGTGGACGTCTACCAGAACGAGTTCCTGCCGGAGGGCGGCCGGGACGTCAGCGCGATCGTCACGGTCACCTCGACCGGAGGCGGCACGAGCGGCGGCCACGCGGGCCACGCGGGCGCGGCCGGAGTCGTGATCATGGTCGACTGCTCCGGCTCGATGGACTACCCCGCCACCAAGATGCGCGGCGCGCGGGAGGCGACCGCCGCCGCCGTCGACACCCTGCGCGACGGCACCCACTTCGCGCTCGTCGCCGGGACGCACGTGGCGAAGGAGGTCTACCCGGGGAACGGCGGCCTCGCCGTCGCCGACGCCCGGACCCGCGCCGAGGCCAAGGAGGCGCTGCGCCGGCTCTCCGCGGGCGGCGGCACGGCGATCGGCACCTGGCTGCGCCTCGCGGACCGGCTGCTCTCCTCCGCCGAGCTCACCATCCGGCACGGCATCCTGCTCACCGACGGCCGCAACGAGCACGAGTCGCCGGAGGAGCTGCGGGCCGCGCTCGACGCCTGCGCGGGCCGGTTCACCTGTGACGCCCGCGGCGTCGGCACGGACTGGGAGGTCAAGGAGGTCACCGGGATCGCCTCGGCGCTCCTCGGCACCGCCGACATCGTCGCCGACCCTGCCGGGCTCGCCGCCGACTTCACGGCGATGATGGAGCACGCGATGGGCAAGGGCGTCGCGGACGTCGCCCTTCGCCTGTGGACCCCGGTCGGGGTCGAGATCCTGTTCGTGAAGCAGGTGGCGCCGGCGGTCGAGGACCTCACCGGGCGGCGCACCGAGGCCGGGCCGCGTGCCGGGGACTACCCGACGGGCTCGTGGGGCGACGAGTCCCGCGACTACCACGTGAGCGTGCGGGTGCCGCAGGCGGCGGTCGGCCAGGAGATGCTCGCCGCCCGCGTCTCCCTGATCGCCCCGGACCCGGCGGGCGGCGATCCGCGCCCGCTGTCTCAAGGACTGGTACGGGCGGTGTGGACGGACGACCTCGCGATGTCGACGTCGATCAACCCGCAGGTCGCGCACTACACGGGCCAGGCGGAGCTGGCGGACGTCATCCAGCAGGGTCTCGATGCCCGCAAATCGGGCGATCGCGACGGCGCGACGGCCAAACTGGGCCGTGCCGTGCAGCTCGCGGCGGCCTCCGGCAACGCGGATACGGCGAAACTGCTTTCGAAGGTGGTCGACGTCGTCGACGCGGCGACCGGTACTGTGCGTTTGAAGGCGAAGGTCGCGGAAGCGGACGAGATGACACTCGAGACCCGCTCCACCAAGACCGTTCGCGTCAAGAGGTAGCCCGGCCACCGGGCCGGACGACGAGAGGGGGAAGCACCGACATGCCGACCTGCCCGAACGGACACCAGTCGGTCTCCGACGACTGGTGCGAGGTCTGCGGCCATCGCATGGCCGGGGCGGGTGCGCCGACGGGTGCCGTACCGCCGCCTCCCCCGCCGCCGCCCCCCGCGTACGGATACCCCGGCCCGGGCGGCCCGGGCCAGCCCCCGATGGGCCCGCCGCCCGGCGGCCCGGGCGGTCCCGGTGCTCCTCAGGGTGCTCCGGGCGGCTTCGGCCCCGGTGCTCCCGGTGCCCCCGCGGCCCCCGGCGGCTTCGGCCCCGGTGGCGACCCGAACGCGACGGCCCAGGCGGAGCTGTGCCCGCAGTGCCGCACGCCGCGCGAGCACATGGCGCCGTTCTGCGAGGAGTGCCGCTGGAACTTCCTCACGAACACGGCGACCTCGTACACGCCGCTGGCCCCGCACAACGTCCCGCCGCAGCAGCCCGGGCCTCCGCCCGGACTGAACCTGCCGCCGGGCTTCCAGTCCCCGCCGCCCGCGCCGCCGCAGCAGCAGCCCCCGCAGCAGCCGGACCCGTTCGGCTACCAGGGCTCGCGGCCCTCGCAGGTGAACCGCCCGGCCGAGCCGCTGGGCGCCGAGCCCACGCACCACCAGGCCCCGCCGCAGCGCCCGCAGGCGCAGCAGCCGCCGGCGCCGCCCGCGTACCTCCAGGCCCCGGCCCAGGCTCCGGCCCCGCCCGCGCCGTCGCAGCCGCGCGCGGACGACGACTGGGTCCTGTCGCCGCCGTCGCAGCACCAGGCGCCGCCGGCGCCGCCGGCCCCGCCGCAGCACCAGGCCCCGCAGGGACCGCCGCACCAGGGACCGCCGCCGCCTCAGCAGCACCAGGTCCCGCAGCCCCCGCCGCATCACGGACCTCCCCCGCACCAGGGGCCCCCGCCGCACCAGGGACCTCCGCAGCACCAGGGGCAGCAGCCTCCTCAGCAGTTCCAGCCGCCGAGGCAGCAGCAGCCCCTGACCTGGAGCGCGGTCATCGGTCCCGACCGCGAGTACTTCATGGCGATGATGCAGCGCAGCGGCCCGGAGGCCACCGGCCTGAACCTGCCCGCGTACTCGCCGGACAAGCACCTGCCGCTCCAGGGCAACCAGGTCTCCATCGGCCGCCGCCGGCACTCCACCGGCGAGTCCCCCGACATCGACCTGTCGGTGCCGCCGGAGGACCCGGGCGTCTCGCACCAGCACGCCGTGCTGGTGCAGCAGCCGGACGGCTCGTGGGCGGTGGTGGACCAGAACTCCACCAACGGCACCACGGTCAACGGCGGCGAGGAGCCGATCCAGCCCTACGTCCCCGTCCAGCTCCAGGACGGCGACCGGGTGCACGTCGGCGCCTGGACCACGATCACGATCCGGCTCGGCTGACCGTCAGGCGGTCCCCGGCAGGGGCCAGGCGTAGGGCCCTGCGGGGTCGTCCAGCCAGGCCCACTGCCGGTCGCCGCTGACCGTCACCCCGAAGCGCTCCCGCTCCGGCCGCCGCTCGCGCAGCCAGAGCGAGAGCGCTTCGCGTCGGTCGAGGGCCCCTCCGACGAGTCCCCACAGGAAGAGGAAGCGCTCGTCCCCGGCGGGGCCGTACCCCGGATTCCCCTGCTCGGGGGGCTGGGCGGCGGCACCCCGGAGCGCCACGAAGTACGCGGAGGTCGCGAGGAACCGGCCCTCCGCGTGCGCGGCGTCGCGCACCCTCAGCAGGATCAGCCCGGTGGAGAGCGGGGCGAGGATCAGGGCTCCGGGCCGGCACTGGGCGAGCCAGGCGTACGGGACGGAGGGCATGGCGCAGGTCGCCACGATCCGGTCGTACGGCGCGCGCCGCGGGCAGCCGCGGGCGCCGTCGGCGGCGAGCACCGCGGGCCGGTACCCGCAGGCCGCGAGGTGGGTGCGGGCGGACTCGGCGATCTCCTCGTCCAGGTCGACGGTGGTGACGTGCTCCTCGCCGAGACGGTGGCAGAGCAGGGCCGCGTGGTAACCGCTCCCGGCGCCGATCTCCAGGACGTCGTCCCCGTCGCGTACCTCCAGGGCGTCGAGCATCAGCGCCATCAGGGAGGGCTGGCTGGCGGAGGAGACCAGGTCCCCGTCCCGTACCCGGGTGGCGATCGCCGTGTCCTCGTACGCCCCGCGCAGCCAGCGGTCCCGGCGCCCCGGCTCGGGGTCGCCGGACCAGAGCCGCTCGTAGCCGCCGGGCGCCGAGACGTAGTAGTACGGGACGAAGAGGTGGCGCGGCACCTCGGCGAAGGCCGCCCGCCAGGCGGGATCGGTCAGCACGCCGTCCGCCTCGACCTCCCGCACCAGCGCACGCCGCTCCCGCGCGCCGGCCTCGGCGAACTCGTCCCGCAGCGCACCCATGCCTCCACTCTCCCGCCCTCCGGGGCCGCGGGCGAGCGCCCGTCCGAGCGGTCCTAGGCCTCCGGTCCTCCGCCGGGCATCTGAGACGATGGAACGGTGAACGAGATTCCCGGGGAAACAGCGCAGGAGCAGACCTTCTACGAGCAGGTCGGCGGCGAGGACACGTTCCGCCGCCTGGTCCACCGCTTCTACGAGGGCGTCGCGGCGGACCCGCTGCTGCGCCCGATGTACCCCGAGGAGGACCTCGGCCCGGCCGAGGAGCGCCTCGCCCTCTTCCTGATGCAGTACTGGGGCGGCCCCCGCACCTACAGCGACCACCGCGGCCACCCCCGCCTCCGCATGCGCCACGCCCCGTTCACCGTGGACCAGGCCGCCCACGACGCCTGGCTCCGCCATATGCGCGACGCCCTCGACTCGCTCGGTCTCGCCCCGGAGCACGAGGCCGAGCTGTGGCGCTACCTGACCTACGCGGCGGCGTCGATGGTGAACACCGCCGGCTAGCGATCCCTCGACCGGTCGCACGGACTGAAACGTTCCGGACACGGAACGCCGAATAACGGTCACGATCCCATCAAGGTCCGTATGGAAGCGGTTTCCAGCGGCGCGTGCCCCTGAAAGCATCCGAGGAAACTTCAGCGGGTCCAGGGGGATGGGTGACGGGGTTCGTATTTCTGCGCGTCAGGGCACACCGGCTGCTGCTCGCCGCGGCACTGCTGGCCGTGCTCCTGACGACCTCGGTGCTCGCGACCCTCGCCGCCTTCTCCGGCGCGATCGGGGACGCGGCGCTCCAGGCCGGACTGCGCGGCCGGTCCGCGGCCGCCGCCTCGCTCCTCGTGAGCGGCCAGGTGCCGGCCGAGAAGCGGGCCAGTGCCGACGCCGCCGTCGAGGACGGGACGCGGAAGACCTTCGAGGGGCTTCCGGTGACCGTACGACGGCTGGAGCGCTCGGGACCGTACGCCCTGCCCCGCGCCCTCCAGCCGCCCGCCGCCCGCAAGGGCGACCCCGACCTGACACAGTTCGCCGCGCTCGACCGCTCGCGGCTGTCGCTCGTCAAGGGCTCCTGGCCCTCCCCCGCCAGGGTCGGCGGCGTGGTCGAGACGGCCCTGCCCGAGGAGGCCGCCCGGCGGCTCAAGGTCGGCCCCGGCACCGTGCTCGACCTCACCGACCGGCTGGAGAACCGGAAGGTGAAGGCCCGGATCACCGGCGTCTACCGGCCCGTCGACACCGCCGACCTGTACTGGCAGCTGGACCCGGCGGGCGGCCGCGGCGTCCGGACCGTCGCCTTCACGACGTACGGCCCGCTGCACGTCGACCCGGCCGTCCTCGCCTCCGGCGCACTCAGCTCCGGCGACACCACCTGGCTCGGCTCCGCCGACTTCACCGGTTTCACCACGGACCGGATGGACGCCCTGCGCGCCACCGCCACCGAGGGCCCGAAGAAGCTGGCCGAATCCACGAGGGCCTTCGGCACGACGATCTCCGCGTCGACCGCGCTCCCGACCGTCCTGGAGCAGACCCAGCGCTCCCTGCTCGTCTCCCGCTCCACCCTCCTGATCGTCGCTGTGCAGCTGGTGCTGCTCGCCGCGTACGCGCTGCTGCTCGTCGCCCGCCTGCTCAGCACCGAGCGCTCCGGCGAGACGGCCCTGCTGCGGGCCCGCGGCGGTTCCCGGCGCCGGATCACCGGACTCGCCGCCGTCGAGGCCCTGCTGCTCGCGCTGCCCGCCGCGCTCGCCGCCCCGCTCCTGTCCGGCCCGCTGACCCGGCTCTTCGCCGAGCGGTCCGCGCTCTCCGAGCTCGGCGTGCACCTCGACACCTCGCCCTCGCCCCAGGTGTGGCTGGTCGCCGCCGTCGTCGCGCTGTGCTGCGCGGCGGCCGTCGTGGCCCCCGCGCTCGCCGCCGGCGACGGCTCCGTCGTCTCGCTGCGCAAGGCCCGCTCGGCGGCGCTGCCCGCTCCGGTACGGGCCGGGGCCGACCTCGGCCTCCTCGCCATCGCGGCCGTCGCGTACTGGCAGCTCCAGCGCCCCTCCACCGCGGGCGGCACCCTCGGCACGGACGAGGCCGGCGGGGGCTCCATCGACCCGGTCCTCGTCGCCGCGCCCGCCCTCGCCCTGCTCGCCGGCACCGTCCTGACGCTCCGTCTGCTGCCGCCCGCCGCCAAGCTGGCCGAACGGCGCGCGGCCCGCGGGCGCGGGCTCTCCGCCGCCCTCGCCGGCTGGCAGTTCAGCCGCCGGCCGCTGCGCGGCGCGGGCCCCGTCCTCCTCCTCGTCCTCGCCGTGGCGATGGGCATGCTGGCCATCGGGCAGAGCGGCTCCTGGGAGCGCTCGCAGCGCGACCAGGCCGACTTCCGCGTCGGCACGGACATCCGCGTCCTCGGCGCGGGCCCCGGCGAGCCGACCCAGACCGAGCGGCTGGCCGCCGTGCCGGGCGTCAAGGCGGTCGCCCCCGTGCACCGCACCTCCCTGGACGTGTCCGGGAAGAACGCCACCGTCCTGGCGGTGGACACCCGCAACGCCGGCGGACTGCTGATCCGCCCCGACCTCTCCGGCGTCCCGGCCCCGGACCTGCTCGCCCCGCTGACCCCCGAGGCCGTCTCCCGCCCCGGCCTCCCGCTGCCCGCCGGCACCCGCACCCTCGCCGTCGACCTGCGGACCTCCTCGCCCGAAGCGACACCCGAGACCCGGGCCACGGCCGTCCTGGAGGACCCGAGCGGCATCCCGTACCGGCAGGCCCTGGGCCCGCTGCCCTCGGACGGCCGCACGCACCGGCTCAGCCTCGACCTCGGCGAACTCACCGCCCTGCCCGGCAGCGACCCCTCCCGCGGCTCCAGCGGCCTGCTCACCCTCACCGGCCTGGAGCTCACCGGCCCGATCTACGCCGGCGCGGACCACACGCAGGTCCTCCACATCGAGCGTCTCGCCACCGCCGGAGCCGACGGCACCACGCGGACGCACTCCCCCGCGCAGCTCCTCAGCCCCTGGGCCTCCGTCTTCGAGCAGAGCGACGACGGCGTCGCCTCGGGCGGCGGCTCCGCCCTCGGCCGCGCCGGCACCGCCGGACCCGGCGGCAGCCCCGCCCCGTACTCCGTCTCGTACCCCCTCACCGGCCCGGACACCGTGCACTACCTGGGGCCCGACGAGTTCACCCTGCTCATGAGCGCCCCCGCCCCGAAGGCCCCCGAGCGGCTGTCGGCCGTGGCCACCGAGACCTTCATGACGGCGACCGGCGCCAAGCCCGGCGACCTGATCGAGGTCGGCATCGGCGGCCGGCAGATCGACGTCACCGTCGCCCGGGTGGTCGCGGACCTGCCGACCACCGGACCCGGCGCCCAGGTCGCCTCCCTCTCCGGCTCCGCCGCCACACCCGAGGACGGCGGTGCGCTCCTCCTCGACCTGGTCTCCGTCAACCAGTTCCTGACGGCCGACTCCGGCGGGACCGCGACCGCGGCGCCCACCGAGTGGTGGCTGACCACCGCCCCCGGCCACGCGGACGAGGTCGCCGCGGCCCTGCGCGCCCGCCCCAACACCGACCCGGCGCAGATCCTCGTACGGGACGAGGTCGCCGCCGAACTCCTCGGCGACCCGCTCGGCGCGGGCCCCAACGCCGCCCTGATGGCGGTCGCGGCGGCCGCCGCCGCGCTCGCCGCCGTCGGCTTCGCGGTCGGCTCGGCCGGCGCGATGCGGGAACGCGCCGCCGAGTTCGGCGTCCTGCGGGCGCTCGGCGCACCGCGCCGCAAGCTCGCCCGGCTGGTCGCCGCCGAACAGGGGCTGCTCATCGGCATCGGCCTGCTCGTCGGCATCGGGCTCGGCACCGCCCTGGCCCGGGCCGTCGTCCCGCTCGTGGTCCTCACCGGCCAGGCCGCCCGGCCCGTCCCGCCGGTCCTCGTCGAACTGCCCCTCGGCCAGGTGGCCCTGCTGCTCGCCGGCGTCGCCGCCCTGCCGCTCGCCATCGTCGCCGGGATCGCCCTGCGCCGCGCCGACCCGGCCGTGACCCTGCGCCACCAGGGGGACAACTGATGGCGCCGACCGCCCCGCACAGCGACCCCGACGACGGCACCGCCCCGCACGCCGTACGCAGGAAGGCCCCCGACATGCCCCGGTCCGACAAGCCCGCCCGCGCGGTGGCGCCCTGGGTGCGGACCCGGCTGCGGACCGCGCCCTGGGCCGCCGCCGCCCTCGCCCTGCTGGTCCTGGTCACCGCGTACCTCGCGGCCGCGCTGCCCCGTGCCGTCGACCGGTACGAGACCGAGGGCCTGCGGCACGACATCCGGAACGCCGCGCCGCGCAACACCGTCCTCGAACTGACCGCCCAGCCGCCCCCGGCGAGTCTCGCCCTCGCCGAACGGCAGGCACAGCTGACCCCCGGCGTCCTCCAGGGACAGCACGACGAGGTGCGCGGCCTGTTCCCCGAGCCGATCCGGACCGACCCCCGGCAGACCGTCCACGGCGTCCGCACGGTCAAGCGCGTCGAGGGGCTCGACCGCTGGCTGCCCCGCCCCGACGGGGTCTCGCCCGAGTTCGTGCTCTCCGCCCCGTCCGGTCTCCCCGAGCACGCCACCCTCCGCGCGGGCCGGGCCGCCGCGGGCACCGCCACCGCCCCGGAGGCCGTGGTCACCGCGAAGACCGCCGAGTCCCTGCACCTGAGGCCCGGCTCCGTCGTGCACGTGCCGGGCGGGTCCACCCCCGAGCCGGTCGCCGTGAAGATCACCGGGATCGTGGAGCCGCGCGGCCCGGAGACCGCGTACTGGGCCGTGGAGCCGCTGCTGCGCACCCCCGCGCTCGCCGCGGCGGTCAGCGACTTCGAGGTGAAGTACTACTGGCAGGGGGCACTGCTCCTCTCCCCCGCCTCGGGACCCGCCGTCCTCTCCACCACCGGTGAGCCGGAGGTCTTCTTCCGGTTCATGCCGACGGCCGACCACCTCACCGGCCGGGACACCGACCGGCTCGCCGCCGCGCTGGACTCCGCGACCGGCGGCCCCGACCTGGTCACGCTGCGCAAGGCCGTGGGGCCGAACAGCTCCGTCACCACCGAACTCGACGCGATCGTCGACTCGTACCGCTCGATGCGCGAGGCGATCGACCCGGTCGTGGCCGTCGCCGTCTTCGGCATCGGCGCCGTCGCGGCCGTCGTCCTCGCGATGACCGGCGGCCTCTTCGTCGCCCGCCGCGACAGCGAACTCGCGCTGATCCGCTCCCGGGGCGCCTCGCTCACCGGCATCGGCCTGCGGCTGCTCGGCGAGACCTCGGCCGTCGCCGTACCGGCCGCCGCGCTCGCCCTCGTCCTCGCCCTGGTGACCGTCCGGCCGCCCGACGGCGGCTCCGGCGGGATCCCCCTCGGCCCCTCCGTCCTCGCCGCCGCGGCCGTCGCGCTGATCGCGACGCTCGTCCTGCCCGTGCGGGCGATCGTCGTGCACCGGCGCCCCCGCCTGCACGGAGGGCGCGACGACCTGCTCACCGCGCGCCCCTCCCGGCGCCGCACGGTCGTCGAACTCACCCTGCTCGTCCTCGCCGTGGGCGCGGTCGCCTCGCTGCGGCTGCGCGGCACCGGCGACTCCGGGGACCACCTGGTGAGCGCCGCGCCCGTGCTCGTCGGCCTGATCGCCGCCTCCGTCCTCGTACGGATCTACCCGCTGCCGCTGCGGTGGCTGGCCCGCCCGGCCCGCCGGCTGCGCGGGGCCGTCGGACCGCTGGCCCTGGCCCGCGCCGGACGCGCCTCGTCGTCGGGCACCCTCCCGCTGCTCGCCCTCGTGCTCGCGCTGACCACGGCGGCCTTCGGCGGCTCCGTCCTCGCCGGTGTCGCCGACGCCCGCGACCGGGCGGCGCTCCTGGCGACCGGCGCGGACGCCCGGATCGGCGGCGAGGTCGCCTGGACCCCGCTGCCCGCCGGGCTCACCGAGTCCGTGCGCGGGGTGCCGGGCGTACGGGACGTGGCCCCGGTGCAGATCGAGTACGGGGTCGACCTGCCGTCCGTCCAGGGGTCCGCCGCCCAGCCGATGAGCGCGCCGATCGTGGGGGTCGAGCCCACCTCGTACACCCGGCTCGCGAACCGGACCGGCTTCGGCCCCTTCCCCGCCGGCCTGCTCGCCTCGACGGGGCGGGGCGGCGAGGACGCCGTGGCGGACACCGAGCGGGTGCTGCCGGCGATCGCCTCGCCGGCGATCGCCGAACGGCTCGGCCGCGGCCCGCAGGAGATCGTCTCGGCGGCCGGTGTCTTCCGGGTGAAGGTGGTCGCGGTCCGGTCGGCCACCCCGGCCCTGGACGACGCCGACTTCCTCCTCGTCAACGGCGCCGACCTCACCCACCGGGCGGACACCTCGCTGCTCGTCACGGGGCCGGTGGAAGGGGCCGCGCTGCGCGCCGCCGTGACGGCGAAGTCGGACTCCCACACGGTGAAACTGCGGAGCGAGGAGCGGGCCACCTACGTGGACTCGCCGCTCCAGTCCGGTGCCGAGCGGATCTACCTGGGCGCGATCGGCGCGGGCGCCGCCTTCGCCGTGGTGGCCGTGCTGCTCTCGCTCCTGCAGAGCGCGCCGGAACGGACCGTGTTCCTCGCGCGGCTGCGGACGATGGGGCTCACCCGGAGGCAGTCGCGGCGGCTGCTGAGCCTGGAGGCGCTGCCGCAGGCGGTCCTCGCGGCGCTCGGCGGCATGCTGGTCGGCTGGGCGACGGTGCCGCTGCTCGCCCCGGGCGTCGACCTGTTCCGGCTGGCGCTCGCGACGGCGCCGGGGTTCGCCCCGCTGGACAGCGCCCCGCTGCGGGCGGACCCGTGGTCGCTGGTGCTGCCCGCGCTCGCGGTCGTCGTCCTGACGGCGTTCGCGGCGGTCGGACAGGCGTGGTGGGCGGGGCGCAGGGGCTCGATCAAGGAACTCAGGGCAGGAGACGCACGATGACGAAGACCGGGACCACGCTTCCCACGGCCGCTTCGGACACCACCCTGGAGGAGCTGGAGCGGCGGGCCACGGCGCGGCGCGACCGGCCGTCGTACGGCCACGACGCGCTCATCGCCTGCGACCGGCTCGTCCGCATCTTCACCACGGACGGCGTGGAGGTGCAGGCGCTCCAGGGGCTCGATCTCCTGGTGAAGGAGGGCGAGTTGATGGCCCTGGTCGGCGCCTCGGGCTCCGGCAAGTCGACGCTCATGAACATCCTGGCGGGCCTGGACGTGCCGACGGCCGGCGCGGCCCGGGTCGCCGGCTGCGACCTGCTCGGCATGGACGGCAAGGCTCGGCTGCGCTACCGCCGCGAGGTCGTCGGCTTCGTCTGGCAGCAGACCGCCCGGAACCTCCTGCCGTATCTGACGGCCGCCCAGAACGTGGCGCTGCCGATGCAGTTGCGGGGACGCTCGAAGCAGAAGGCGCAGCGGGCGGAGGAGCTGCTCGCCATGCTGGGCATCTCGGAGATCCGGGACCGGCGGCCGCACCAGCTCTCCGGCGGGCAGCAGCAGCGCGTGGCCATCGCGGTCGCGCTGGCCAACAACCCGGCGGTGCTCCTCGCCGACGAGCCGACGGGCGAGCTGGACTCGGCCACCGGCGAGCAGGTCTTCGCGGCCTTCCGCCGCGCCAACGAGGAACTGGGCACGACGATCGTGATCGTCACCCACGACCAGGCGGTCGCCTCCGAGGTCCGCCGCACGGTCGCCATCCGCGACGGCCGGACCTCCTCGGAGGTGCTGCGCCGCACGGAGGTCGACGAGCAGGGCCAGGAGTCGCTGGTGGCGCGGGAGTACGCGATGCTCGACCGCGCGGGCCGGCTGCAGCTCCCGGCGGAGTACACCCAGGCCCTCGGCATGGAGCACCGGGTGGCCCTGGAGCTGGAGCAGGACCACATCGGGGTCTGGCCCGACGACGCGGAGGGCTGAGGAAACCGTCCCCGGGGGCCGGGCGTCCCTCCTCCGGGGGTGATGTCCATGCCATCGAGGAAGGCACGACGGGCGCGGGTGGCCGTGTTCCTGCCGGCGGCCTGCGCGCTCGCGCTGGCCGGGTGGTCCGCCTGGTGCTTCGGGGGCGCGTCCGCGCCGTCCACGACGGTCGCGGTCTCGGTGGGCGGGGCGGCCGTCCTGGCCGCGGGAGTCGCGTACTTCCTGCTGGTCTCCGGGAACCTGGGCTTCTTCGGCGCGCTCGCGCTGGTCGGCGGGCTGCTGCTGACGGTGGCCGCCACGGACCAGGCGGCCGCGCGCGGGGAGGTCGCCGAGTGCGTCGTCGTGAAGGTCGTCGCGGAGCACCACGAGTCGGTCGTCGACGGCGGCCTCGACACGACGCTCCACCACCACACCCTGCGCTGCCCGGGCGGCTATCCGGTGTCGCTGGCGGAGGACCGCAGGCTCGCCCCGGACGGCGGGACGCTGCGGGTGGCCTACGATCCGCGGCGGCGGGTGGACCCGGCGGTGGAGGGGTCCGCCTCTCCGTGGCTCCCGGCCTTCCTCGCCGTGCTCACGCTGTCCGCCGCCACGGCGGGGGCGCGGCGCGTCAGCCGTCTCGAGAGCCGTCCGGATCGCCCATCACCGGGCGGTCCTGCATCGGGTCGTCCTTCGCCGGGTCGGCCTTCGCCAGGTCGCCGAGCGCCATGAGCCCGGCCGCCGTGGGGCGGAAACCGCACCGCTCGTGGAAGGCGGTGAGGTGCGGCTCGTAGTCCACGTGCAGCCAGTCCGCGCCGCGCTCGCGGGCGGCCTCGGCGGCGGCCCGTACGAGGGTGACGCCGAGGCCCCGGCGGCGCTCCTCGGGGTGGACGGTGGTGTCGAGGAGGAAGGCGTGGACGCCGCCGTCCCCGACGACGTTCACGTATCCGACGAGCCGTCCGGTCCGGCGGGCGGTGACCCGCAGCAGGCTCCGGGCGAGGACCGGCCCGAAGTCGGTGTCCCGGTGCCCGGGCCAGGCGGCGTGGAAGAGGGTGTTGAGCTCGTCCCCGGTGAGGCCCCCGTCGACCTCGACGTCGAGGTCGAGGTCGAGGTCGAGGTCGGTGCCGACGTCGACGCCGGTGTCGACCTCGGACGTCGGGCTCGGGGCGGGCTCGGCTCCGGTCATCGGGGAGCGACGCCCAGCGCGATCGGTACGGTGCGCAGCGCGATCGAGCCGTACGGGGTACGCAGCCGCAGCCACGGCCCGGAGGCGAACAGCGCCACCGGCGCCTCCCCCGGCGGCAGGAAGCCCAGCGACTGGGCGGCGTGCACGGCGCGCAGCGGCAGCCCGGTGGTGCCCAGGGTCCGGGACCAGATCTCGCGGCCGATGGCGTCGCGCTCGGTACGGGTGCGCCGCTCCTCCGGCAGCTCCTCGTCCCGTGCGCGGAACTCGCCGACGGCGGCGGCGACGGCGCCCCGCATCCCGGCGACGTCGGGGAGGCCGGGGACCGGCTGCCAGCCGCCGCGCGGCGGGAGCACACCGGCCCACGGCGGGCCGGTCACGGAGTCCGGGACGACCGCCTTGCCCGCCGACTCCTCGATGCCGTCGAGGAGTTCACCGGCGGAGACGGTGACGTCGAGGTCCACGGCGTCGACGAGGCGGGCCGTGCGGATCGCGAGCACCTCGAACGACGGCGGCCGGCCGAAGACGGCCAGCGCCCCGCCGCCCGCCTGGAGGCGGACGGCGGCGGCCCGGTCGTAGTGGACGAGCCGGGTGAGGAAGGCGGCGAGGGCCGCCGCCTCCCTGGCGTCGGCGAAGTGCAGCGGAGCGAGCACGGTCATGCGGCCGACGACATCCCGTCGTCGACGTACTCCTGGAGGAACTCGCGCTCCTCGGCGGTGATCCGCCGCGG
This sequence comes from Streptomyces tanashiensis, assembly GCF_014648895.1. Lineage (GTDB taxonomy): Bacteria > Actinomycetota > Actinomycetes > Streptomycetales > Streptomycetaceae > Streptomyces > Streptomyces tanashiensis. The sequence continues at coordinate 126,555 of NZ_BMRZ01000003.1, read as the reverse complement.
GCGCTGCGCCTCCAGGTCGAAGGGCACGACGACCGTGGACGCCCGGACGTACACGACGTCGGCGTCCTTGACCTCGTACGCGATCGTCAGCGACGCCGCGCCTATCTTCGTGACCCACGACTCGATGGTCACCGGCTCGTGCCGGTGGACCAGCGGTCGCTTGTAGTCGATCTCGTGCCGGGCCACGACGGACCCGCCCGAGAACGAGGGGGAACCGTCCCCCGGCGCCAGCCGGAACATGAAGTCGATCCGCGCCTCTTCCAGGTACCGCAGGAAGACGACGTTGTTGACGTGCCCGAAGGCGTCCATGTCCGACCAGCGAAGGGGACAGCTGTAGATGTGCCTGGTCACTGACCTCAGCCTCGGGTCAGCTTCTTGTACGTGGCACGGTGCGGACGGGCCGCGTCCGGGCCGAGGCGCTCGATCTTGTTCTTCTCGTACGACTCGAAGTTGCCCTCGAACCAGAACCACTTCGACTCACCCTCGTACGCGAGGATGTGGGTGGCCACTCGGTCCAGGAACCAGCGGTCGTGGGAGATGACCACGGCCGCGCCCGGGAACTCCAGGAGCGCGTTCTCCAGGGAGGACAGGGTCTCGACGTCGAGGTCGTTGGTCGGCTCGTCGAGGAGCAGCAGGTTGCCGCCCTGCTTGAGGGTGAGCGCGAGGTTCAGACGGTTGCGCTCACCGCCGGAGAGCACGCCGGCCGGCTTCTGCTGGTCCGGGCCCTTGAAGCCGAACGCGGAGACGTAGGCGCGGGAGGGCATCTCGACGTGGCCGACGTTGATGTAGTCGAGCTCGTCGGAGACGACGGCCCACAGCGTCTTCTTCGGGTCGATGTTGGCGCGGCTCTGGTCGACGTACGAGATCTTGACGGTCTCGCCGACCTTGACGGAGCCGGAGTCCGGGGTCTCCAGACCCTGGAGCATCTTGAAGAGCGTGGTCTTGCCGGCGCCGTTCGGGCCGATGACGCCGACGATGCCGTTACGGGGCAGCGTGAAGGACAGGTCGTCGATGAGGACCTTGTCGCCGAAGGCCTTCGACAGGTTCTCGACCTCGACGACGATGGAGCCCAGACGCGGGCCCGGCGGGATCTGGATCTCCTCGAAGTCCAGCTTCCGCATCTTGTCGGCCTCGGCCGCCATCTCCTCGTAGCGGGCGAGACGGGCCTTGGACTTGGCCTGACGCCCCTTGGCGTTCGACCGCACCCACTCCAGCTCTTCCTTGAGCCGCTTCGCGCGCTTGGCGTCCTTCTGGCCCTCGACCTTGAGCCGCTCGGACTTCTTGGTCAGGTAGGTGGAGTAGTTGCCCTCGTAGGGGTGGGCGCGACCGCGGTCGAGCTCCAGGATCCACTCGGCGACGTTGTCGAGGAAGTACCGGTCGTGGGTGATGGCCACGACGGTGCCCTTGTACTGCGCGAGGTGCTGCTCCAGCCAGTTCACCGACTCGGCGTCGAGGTGGTTGGTGGGCTCGTCGAGGAGCAGCAGGTCGGGGGCCTCCAGGAGGAGCGCGCAGAGCGCGACACGGCGCTTCTCGCCACCGGAGAGGTTGTTGACCGGCCAGTCGCCGGGCGGGCAGCCCAGGGCGTCCATGGCCTGCTCCAGCTGGGTGTCGAGGTCCCAGGCGTTGGCGTGGTCCAGGTCCTCCTGGAGCTTGCCCATCTCGTCCATGAGCGCGTCCGAGTAGTCGGTCGCCATGAGCTCCGCGACCTCGTTGAAGCGCTTCAGCTTCCCCATGATCTCGGCGGCGCCCATCTGGACGTTCTCCAGGACGGTCTTCGTCTCGTCGAGCTTCGGCTCCTGCATGAGGATGCCGACGGAGAACCCGGGCGACAGGAACGCGTCACCGTTGGACGGCTGCTCCAGGCCCGCCATGATCTTCAGAACGGTGGACTTACCGGCACCGTTCGGGCCGACCACACCGATCTTCGCGCCCGGCAGGAAGCTCAGCGTCACGTCATCCAGGATGACCTTGTCGCCGTGCGCCTTGCGCGCCTTGCGCATCGTGTAGATGTACTCAGCCAAGAGAAACCGTCCGGCAAAGAGTGAGTGGGCAGATACACCCCATCTTGCCTGACCGCCACCCCCAGGCGGAAACCGGTAAGGCGCCGGGCGGGGGTGCGGAGGGGGCGGTCGGGGGCGGAAATCAGGCTGTTTCGGGGCGTGGACGTGCGACGACCCCGGGCGCGGATGCGGTCCGGGGTCGTGCGGGGGTCATGGGGTGGGGCGCGCGTGACGCGGATCACTCCGCGAGGTCAGCGGCTCACTCCACGATGCCGGGCTTCGGCCCGGTGCCGGGCGTGGGCCCGGCACCTGGCCTGGGCTCACTGGCCGGCGGTCTTCTTCTTGCGGAGGAAGAACACCGCGCCGCCACCGACCACGACGAGCGCGGCGGCGATGCCGGCGATCATCGGGGTGGCGTTGGAGCTGCCGGTCTCGGCGAGGTCGCCGCCACCGGTCGTGGTGGCGCCGGTGGTGCCGCCCGTGGTGTCACCGGTGGCGCCACCCGTGGTGGACGGGGTGGAAGGCGTGGCCGAGGGGGTGGTGGAGGGGGTCTCCGACGGCTTCGGGCCGGGGGTGGCCGTCTTGCAGTCCAGGACGCCCTCGAAGGTCTCCTCGAAGCCGTTCGGGCCGGTGATCGTGAACTTGTACGCCTCGTCCTCGGCGAGCGGGACCGCGATGGTCTTCGTCTCACCGGCGGCGACCGTGTACGAGGTGCCCTTCAGGTCGAAGGTCCAGTCCTCGTCACCCGCGTTGGACGCGATGACCTCGAGGCCGCCCTTGGCGCAGTCCTTGGCGACCGAGACGGACGGGACGGCACCCTTCTTCGCCCAGGAGGCGGAGGCGCCGGCCGTGACCGTGGAGTCGCTGGAGCCGGCCAGGATCAGGGTCTGGGACGGGCCGTCGATGGAGACGAAGGCGCGGCCGAGCGAGACCTTGGTGGTGGCCTCGGCGGTCAGCTCGGCGGTGCCGTCGGCGGTGCCGGCCGGAACGTCGAAGAAGACCTGGTCGCCGTTCTTGGCGTCGGTGACGGGCTTGCCGTCCTTGTCGACGATCTTGACACCGGCGGGCGCGCCCGCGGCGGTCTGGAGCTTGGCCTTCTCGGCGTTGGTGGTGACGGTGATCGGGCCGAGCTTGTCACCGGCCTTGCCCGCCACGGTGGCCGGGGAGAGGCTCAGGGAGGCCTTGGGCTCCTCGAGCTTCACGGCCTCCTTGAGGAGGTACTCGGTGAGCTTCTCGGCGTCGGCGCTCTTCGGCGTCGCCGTCACGTCGTCCGAGAGGGTCCAGATCGCGGCCTGGGTACCGGCGGCGGCCTCCTTCTTGGAGAGGTCGACACCGAGCTTCGCGCCGAGGGCCTCGGCGGAGTTCTTCGGGTACGCGTTCTCCAGGATCCAGAGGATCTTGCCCGCGTCCTCGTTGTTGTGCAGGGAGGACTCGTCCCAGCCGACCTCCTTGTAGGTGAAGTCGCGCTTCGCCCCGGTACGGAGGTCGATGCAGTAGGTCTGGAGAGTTCCCCCGCCCTCGACCTGCATCGTGAAGAGACCGCCGTTGACCGGCCAGGTCTCGCCGTTCTTCTCCTTGATGACGACGCCGTCGGCCTCGGTGAGGTGGCCGAGCTTCGCCGTGACACCGCCGGTGCCCGGGGCACCGTCGTCGGCCAGCGCCGTTCCGGCCGTCGCTATCGCGCCGGTGGCGACCAGGCCGGAGACCAGGATCGCGGCGGCCGCACGGGCGACGCCACGTCCACGAACTGAAAACATTGGATTCCCCTCCGGGCGAGTCGCTCCGCGAACATGGTCGATTCGCGTGGGGGGAGCGCACGCCAGCAGACTCACAGACTCGATGGGCTCACGTGCCACATGAGTACCCGGGAATCCTAGGGATGCGGAACCCCCCGGTGCCCTGCCATACGGTCAGATAACCATTCCGACTCGGAATCGTTATCACGCAAGGCCAGTTGGTCGACAAATCCCCACAACACATGGTCAGGGGGCGGTTACCAGTTGGGGGGTGACCGCCGTTCCCCCCTCCGCCGCCACCGCCCAAAGGTCCTGGTCAGGCTGGGTCCGGGGCTCCGCCCGCGCCGCGCGCCGGAAGGCTGCCGTCCCCCGGCTCAGATCGTGCCCCACGGCCACCGCGTCGACGTCCACGAAGGTCTTGCGCTGCCCGTCGCGCTCCTCCTCACGGACCTTCAACCGGCCGTGCACCACGAGCGGTTCCCCGACGGAGACCGAGGCCGCGAGGTTGGCCCCGAGCGAGCGCCAGGCCGAGACCGTGTAGAAGCTGGTGTTCCCGTCGGACCAGAGCCCCCGCTCCCGGTCCCAGCGACGCGCGGTCACCGCGAACCGGAAGCGGGCCACCCCGCCGGCCACCGTGTCCCGGTACTCCACCGCCGTCGCCACGTTGCCGACGAGCGTCACGGTCGTGTCGTTCATGGTTCGCCCCCAGTCTTCCGGTGCCCCGCTGCGTGGACACCCGGCGTCTTCCGGTGCCCCGCTGCGTGGACACCTCGTGGGAACCATCCTGGGGCGGTCGGACGGAACCCGCCCCGGCCTGTGGACATCCGCACCGACGGGGACAACTCCCTCACCCGAAAGGGGGAAAGCGGGTCTCCCGACGGCTCCCTACCTCCCCCGCACCCCCGTCCGCGTCGCACCCAGCCGCGTCGTCCCGGCGCGTCCGCCGCCGACGATCCGGGCCGCCGACGGCCGCGTGCCCACCACCGTCGCGTACTGCTCGCGCACCTCCCGGTAGCGCATCAGCTCCGCCGCCACAGGGTCGAGGACCCGGGCCCGTCCGCAGGCGGCCGCCGCCTCCCGCAGGCTGCGTTCGGCCTCCTGCCCGTACCGGCGGGCCGGGCCCTTCACCGCGCCCTCGCAGGCCCATTCGACGAGCGGGCCGCCGATGATCCCGCCGAGCATCACGAGGACCGGCGGCAGCAGGCCCGGCTGCACGACGCCGACGATCTGGCCGACCAGCCAGAGCGCGCCGAAGATCTGCAGGAGCGTCATCACCGCCTGGGCGAGGACGGCCGCGGGCCACCAGGCGGGCCGGGGCGGCCGGGCCGCCGGGTCCCCCAGGGAGACCGCCAGCTCGTCCAGGGCCTCCGGAAGCCCCTCGGCCCCGCGCGCCGCCGCCTCGCGCACCGCCTGCGCCCAGGGCGCCGGAAGCCCGCGCGAGGCCTCGTCGGCGACGATCCGCACCGCCTGCTCGACGCGCTGGCGTGCCGTCAGCTCGTCCTCGACGGGGGTCGCGAGGTGCGGGTCGGTGGAGCCGTGCGCGCGCAGCCGCTCGTACCAGCGGTAGAGCCGCAGCCAGGGGGTGCCGCAGGCGCGGATGGCGCCCCGGCGCCAGACCCGTTCGGCGGCCTCGCCCGCGGCCTGGGCGCCGACGGCGACGGCGAGCCGGTCCGTGAAGGCGTCCCGGGCGCGCTCGTCGAGTCCGGGCCGGCCGTCGGCGACGTACGCCTGGCGCAGCCGGGCCGCGGCGGCGTCGACGTCGGCGGCGAGGCGGCGTTCGGGAGCGGTGCGTTCCTGGACGAACCGGGCGATGAGTTCGCGCAGTTCGGGGATGCCCTCTCCGGTCAGCGCGGAGACGGCGAGGACGGTCGCGCCGGGCTCGCCGTGCTCGCCGAGCGCCACGCCGTCCTCGTCGAGGAGGCGGCGCAGGTCGTCGAGGACGAGGTCGGCGGCCTCGGTGCCGAGCCGGTCGATCTGGTTGAGGACGACGAAGGTGACCTCGGCGTGCCCGGCGAGGGGCCGCAGGTAGCGCTCGTGGAGGGCGGCGTCCGCGTACTTCTCGGGGTCGACGACCCAGATCACGGCGTCGACGAGGCCGAGGACCCGGTCGACCTGGTCGCGGTGGGCGGTGACGGCCGAGTCGTGGTCGGGCAGGTCGACGAGGACGAGCCCCTGGAGCTCGGTGTCGGCGGCGCCGCCCGCGAGGGGACGGCGCCGCAGCCGGCTGGGCACCGAGAGCCGGTCGAGCAGTCCGGCGGCGCCCTCGGACCAGCTGAGCGCGATGGGCGCGGAGGTGGTGGGACGGCGCAGGCCGGTCTCGGAGACGGGCACGCCGGCAAGGGCGTTGAAGAGCGTGGACTTCCCGCTGCCGGTGGCTCCGGCGAGGGCGACCACGGTGTGCCGGGAGGAGAGCCGCTGGCGGGCGGCGGCCTCGTCGAGGACACGTCCGGCCTCGGCGAGGGCCTCGCTCTCGACACGGGTGCGGGAGAGCCCGACGAGCTCGTGGAGGGCGTCGAGGCGGCTGCGGAGGGGCCGGCCGTAGCTGCCGCCGACGAGCGGCGGGGCGTCCTCCTCCTGCGGCTCGCGCGGCCCCTCCTCCGCGACGGAGGCCCGCTCGCCCGCCCGCCGTGCGATCAGCCCGTCGTCCCAGCGCTCGCGGCCGCGCTCCCGATCGTCGTCCACCACGTCACTTCTCCTTCTGCAGTACGGAGAGCGCGGCGATCAGCTCCGCCTGCGGCTCGGGGGTCACGTCGAGCGCGTCGAGGGGGGCGAGGCGGCGGTCGCGCTCGGCGTGCAGGACCCGGTCGACGCATGAGAGGACGAGTTCGCCGCCCCTGTCGCGCAGCCGCAGGGCGGTGTGGGCTCCCAGGAGTTCGGCGAGGCGTTCGCCGGCGGCGCGGGCGCGGCGGCCGCCGAGCAGGGAGGCGGCGAGGAGCGCGGCGACGGTGTCGGGCTCGGGTGCGGCGGTGCGGGCCGCGCGCGGGCCGGAGGGGCGTTCGACGTCGCGCACCTCCTCCTCGGCCAGCTCTTCGAGTACGCGGCGCCAGCGGCGCACCTCCACGCCGATCCGCTCCGCGACCTCGCGGTCGGCGCCGGTCCGCGGCGGGCCGAGTGCCTCGGAGGCGGGTTCGCGGCGCCAGGTGTCCCGGACGCGCTCCTCGGCGGCGGAGACCGCGCAGTGGAGGAGGGCGGCGAGGGATTCGGCGAGGGCGTCCAGGAGCTCGTCGGCCGTGCTGTCGCGGGGGTAGCCGCGCCAGCGCGTGCGGGCGTCCCCGGCGAGGACGGCGCCGCGGCCGAGCTCCTTGCGGACCCGCTTGCCCTGCTCCCCGTAGGCGGCTTCGACGACGCCGCCGAGGCGGACGGCGGTGGCGTACTGGGCGGCGACCGCGCCGGCCAGCTCGGGCAGCCGGGCGTCGAGGGAGTCGATGACGCCGGAGGCGGTGCGGTCGGCGGCCTGTTGGCGGGCGGCCGGGTCCTGGGCGCTGTGGGCGAGCCAGTCGCGCAGGGCGGCGACGGCGCTGTCGGGCAGCAGCCCGCTGCCGCCGCCCGCGGACTCGGGCAGCTCGGGGATGGTGAACCGGGGGACGTCGCCGAGGCCGGCCTTGTCGAGCAGCGCCTCGTACTGCCGGGAGACCTCGCCGATGACCTGGTGGGGGACGCGGTCGAGGACGGTGACGAGGGTGGCGTCGTACTCCTTGGCGGTACGGAGCAGGTGCCAGGGCACGGCGTCGGCGTACCGCGAGGCGGTGGTGACCATCACCCAGATGTCGGCGGCGCAGATCAACTCGGAGGCCAGGAGCCGGTTCTCGACGACGAGGGAGTCGATGTCGGGCGCGTCGAGCAGGGCGAGGCCCCGGGGCAGCGAGGCGGCCGTCTCGACGCGCAGCGCGTTGTCCTCGGGGGCCGGCTCGTCGACGGGGTGGTCCCCGTCGGCCTGGGGCAGCCAGACGCGGGTGAGCTGCGGGAGGACCCGCATCCCGGCGAACCAGTGGTGGTCCTCGGGGTGGCAGACCAGCACGGGCGTCCGGGTCGTGGGCCTGAGCACTCCGGACTCGCTGACGCGGCGCCCGACAAGGGAGTTGACGAGGGTGGACTTCCCGGCCCCGGTGGATCCCCCGACGACGGCGAGGAGCGGGGCGTCGGGATCCTTCAGACGGGGCACCAGGTAGTCGTCGAGCTGGGCGAGCAACTCGGCCCGGGTCTGACGGGCGCGGGGTGTGTCGGGGAGAGGCAGCGGGAGACGCACGGCGGCGACTCGGTCGCGCAGGGCGGAGAGTGCGTCGATCAGCTGAGGCCGTTCGTCCAAGGTCACCACATGCGAAGAATGCCCAATTTATGAGTGTTTTTGAAGCCTATTGCGACCCTGCGCGCCGAAGAGAAGGGTGGTGACCGGAAGGTCGGGCATAACGAGTGCACAACACCCGCCCCGAGCGGCGTGAAAAGCGCTGCGCGAATCGCACCTGCCTGCGATTATCGGTTCGCTTCACCGAACCTCCACATCGTGCCACGCAGGTGAAGCAACCGGGCCAAGGCGATCGGAGCCCTATCCTTGTCCCGGCAAGGCCACACCCCACCCACCAGGGGCTCCTGGCCACACGGCCACCACCCGGCCCCCGTAGCTCAGTGGATAGAGCAGGTGCCTTCTAAGCACTTGGCCGCAGGTTCGAGTCCTGCCGGGGGCGCACAGCGAGACCCCTCCTCCGGGAGGGGTCTTTTTGCTGGTCAGGGGCGGTTTTCGGTCGGAGGTGGGGGCGCCATGGCAAGAGGCTTGGATGGCTTGATCTGCCCGGCTGGAACCGGTCAGAGGCGGCCCCTGGCGGCTGGTTTTCCCGAAAACTTCCCGAAGTTTTGGGACCGCCCGATGCCCTGCCTCACTCCCGTCGGCGGGCTCTCCGGTGTCGATCAACCCCTGACCGGATGACGGTGAGCCGCCCCTCCACTCCGGCGGGCAGCGTGGACCGGGGCACGGGGCGAGGCAAGCGAGGAAGCGAAGATCGCGACCAGATCCGGCGGCACGCTGACACTGGAGCTGGCACACCACAGGTACGGGTCGCCGACGCCGGGCTCGGCCCATGCCTGCCTACAGCGAGATGCCGGCAGACGAGCCGGGAGCGATGGCTGCGGTGTGGGGAGGTCGATGTCACGAACCCAGCCTTGGGCGCAGACCGCCGCAAGGACGGTCTCGGGTCCGTCGAAGGAGGAGGCGGGGTCCTGGCGGGCGTCGAGGGCGAGGAGGAAGTCAGTCAGCGCCTCGTTAGGGACCCCGGCGGTGAAGTACGCGTTCCACTCCGGCAGGGCACTGGCAGGATGCGACCGAGCGGAGACCTGCCAGGCCACCGGGAGGTCGCTCAGTTCGAACGGACAGGCGGCGCGTGTCCACTCGGCGCCGCAGAGCTCGTTGCGGCTCCCGTAGAGAAGGGTGTCGCAGACGGTCGGCCACATCCGCCAACCCGCGGAGGTGAGGGCCGCACCGACCTGGTCAGCCAGGGCATCATCGTCGCCCGCCAGGCGGCGAGGAGCGACCCAGTACGGCGGGTTGGGAAGATGGGAATCGCTGGAATGTTGCGGGTACAGGGGCGCCTCCACATAGTCGAGGGCTTGGGCGGTCGTCCACGTTGACATGGCGGAAGAGTCGTGACCAGTCCTTTCGCGCTCTTCCTCGTCTGCCCCCCGGCGAACTGTGCCCTTGTCATCCAATCGCGGCGTTTGACAGCGAACCCAGCCGTTTCGGCTGAGTCGTGAGGGTGAGCACGCTGGGGGTGCTGTATGGCCGTACCGGCCGGGGTGGATGGGGGCGTGGCGGATGTCGAGGCATCCCCCTGCGCTGTCGCGCTGATTACTGCCTTGTAAGTTCGATCAGCCCTGCGAGTGGTCGAGGGGTACACGACTTCGTCGGCGGCTCATGCTCCTCCACCGTTTACCTCGATCCGCCGCCGTCCACCGAGGTCGACGTCAAGTGACGATGTCAGCACGTCAGGTCAGTGACGTGTTCTGTCGTTTGCCATGAGGGAAAGGCCGCGTGAACTCCACCAGGCACCTTCTGTGCGAGGCGAGCGATACGGCATGATGCCGACATGTCAGTAACGAAGCCCACCAACTCGCAGACGCACCAGGCAGGACGTCACCTTGCTGTTGCCGAGGCGTTGCTGCGCGGACTCCCAGCGAAGCCACGGGGAGCTCAGACTTACATTGAGGTTGGTGAACATGTTGCACAGGTGATGGTGGCTGCCAAGGGTGCTTGGATCATCGCGGACATCGACAAGTTCACTGCCCTCACGTGCGACCGAGTGGTCTTGGTCAACGTCACCGATGGTCGCGACTTCTACATCGCTGACGGCGACAAGCTGCGCGCTGAGGTGCGGACCCGCCACCGGGAGTTTCTTGAGCGGGTAGGAGGCACCCGCCCACGAAACCCCGATTCCAGGAACACCGTTATACAGCCCGAGCATGTAACCGAATGGCGTGATCGGTGGGAGCTGTTCACGTAGCTCGCCGACTATGCCAACGGCTGGTTGCCAGACCGGGAGTTAGCCGACTGCGCCTGGGAACGAAACGAGTCCATGTTGCGGCTGCACATCCTGCCCCCCCTTCGGAGCGGGAACCGTTGCCGACGTCACCACGACACCGGGTACGGAGCCGACGGGGCAAACTGCTGTCCCTCGGGGGGGGTTACGGCAGGTCTTCTAGCCTGGCGAGCAGGCCCGCGACGGTGGCGACGGCCGCGACGGCGTCAGCGCGGGTCCAGGTGAAGTGCTCGGTGGTGCCCGTGTCGTCGTGCGGGGCGCCGCTGAAGAGGCTGTAGGCGCTCTGGGTGAGCACTGCCCAGCGCTCCTCCTGGTCCCGGTCCGCCGGCTTCTTCGACGTCGCCCGTGCGTTGACGTTCACGGTGTCGCATGCCTCGCGTACGGCATCGAGGGCCTGGCGGGCAAGCGTCACGGCGTGCTCGTACCGGCCGTCTCGGATCGCGGTCTTCGCCTCGCGGATCCGTCGGGCCGCGGTCGCACGGTCCTCCACCTCGGTGATCGGGATGAGGACGTCGACGAAGGCCCCAGCGTTGAGCTGAGTGATCGCATCGCTCCACGTCGCGTGCTGGATGCGTATGACCTCCTGGTCGGAGGCGACGGGCCAGCGCTTCACCTCCGCCAGAGCGGTCAGGGTGAGATTGGCGCGCAGGGTCAGGTCGGCGCCCGCCCGCATCTTCTCCAGGCCGCGCAGCTGCTGATCCGTCACAACCGTCTCGAGCGTGAGCATCGTCCCGAACGACTTCAGCCCGATCGGCCCCGACGTTGCGTGCAGGACGCCGATCCAGCTCGCAGGGTTGGGCATGTCGTGCGTCCAGAGGGTGCCGGAGACGAGGAAAGGCGCATCCTCGGCGTAGTCGCCATGGGGGTGCACCTCGAAGCTCAGAGCGAGACGATGCACGTCCCAACCTGGGAAGAAGTTGACGTACGGCTGCGCCCGGATGTTGACGTTGTAGCCGTTCGGTCCGAATTGGAAGTTGGCCATCGTTCCTCGCCTGGTTGAAGCCTTGCCTGATGATGGCAGGTCGACGGTCGCCAGCGGCAGCGGTTTGTGTACGCCGCCGGCTGGCCAGTGCGCGGGGCGATGAGCAGGCCGCACGAGCGCCTCGTCTCGGCCGCGCACACCGCCTCCGGCCAGCGGTCGCGGGCCGCCGTGGAAGCGCTGGCTGGACGCGCTGCCCCAGGAGCCGATCGCTGGCAGCGTGGCGGCGGACGGGTCGCGCAAGTCGATGGGAGAAGGCACCAGTGACTCCGTCGCGCAGAGGCACTCGGTGGGCAGTTACCAAGGCTGTGCGGTAGTGCCATCCGTATTCAGGCCGAAGCGCAACAAGTCCACAGCGTCTTCACGATGACCGTTGAGTTCTCGCAGTCGTGCAAGCTCCTGTACCGCGCTGGGGTGTCCGTATGCGATGGATGCCCGGACGACGCGCTCTGCGCCTGCCAGGTCCCCTTCGGCTTCCCTTGATCGCTGCAGCGCCAGCATTACGTCGGCGTCTCCGGCGGCTTCGGCCTCCTGGTAGAAGCGCTTGGACTGCTCCAGGTTGCCGGCTTCCTCGTGCCATTGCCCCAGTTCGACGAGAACCATGGAGTGCCCGGCGAATGCGGCTTCGCGGGCGAGACGCTCGGCACCCTCACCGTCGCCAGCACACCAGAGCTGCTTCGCGAGGTCCCGGAACGGGCCGGGATCTCCGGCTTCCAGGGCTTCTCGGGCAAAGCCCTCGGAGCCCTCGCTGTCCCCGGCCCGGGCACACCGCTCCGACATGATCCTGAGTCCGACAACGTGCCCGGCTTCAGCGACCAACCGATACAGACGGTCGCTACCCTCACGGTCCCCGTGCATCGCCCAATGCTTCGCCAGTTCGAGGCACGGGCCAGGGTCCCCGGCTTCCAGCGCCTTGCGAGCGATGACTTCCGCGCCGACAAGGTCTCCAGCTCGCAGACGCCGCCCAACGAATGCCTGCATCGCCCCGATGTCCCGGGCGTCGACAGCAAGCTCGTACAGACGCTCAGCGCCGTCCCCGTCGCCACGTCTCTCCCGTACCTGTGCCAGAGCCCCCCACACCCCGCGGTCCCCCGCTACCGCCGCCTGCCGGGCAAGACTCTCGGCGATATCGCCGTAGCCACGTCGCTCCAACCCCACCGCCAGTATCCTCAGCCCCCGAGGATCGCCGGCGTCAGCGGCCCGCTGGTACAGAAGCTCGACGCCCTCACCATTCCCATTCAGCACGCGCACCGCGGCCAGCTCCAACCACGCGGTGGCGTTCCCGGCCTCAGCTGCCAGCAAGTACAGGCGCTCAGCACTCTCCGTGTTTCCGCGCCGCGCGGCGACTTGCATGAGTACGTGGGCATCGCCGGCCTCGCGGGCCAGGCGTTCGGCCTCTTCCTCCCTGCCTGCGTCCTCTCGCATCTGGGCTAGGACGCCCAGGGCAGCCGTGCTTCCGAGCGTGGCAGCCTGGCGGGCGTACCCTTCGGCGCCAGCCCTGTCCCCAGACTGCTCCCGGAGGACACTCAGTTGGTACAGGGCGCTGGTGTTCCCGGCGTCGGCGGCTTGGCGGTACAGCTCGTCGGCTCCCGCATCATCGCCGGCATGGCGCCGCAGCACAGCCACTTCACACAGCGCGGCACTGTGCCCTTCCTCCGCGGCCCGGCGGTAGAGCGTGGCAGCCTGGCGCAGGAATCCTCGGTTGAGAGCGGCTTCGGCCAGGGGGATCAGGTCGTCGACAGCGGTGACATGCTCGGCGGCGGCATCCCAGAAGCTGTCCGGTGGAAGTGCGCCACGGCGAGTGCGGGCAGTGTGCTGCTGGATGTAGTCGGCCAGCTGGTAGTGCGGAGCGCCCGGTCGCGGCGCACGCCGGGGGCGGATGGCCTCCAGTGGTGCAAGGGCGCCGTGGCAGGGCTCGTTGCACTCGTCCAGGGCATCGGTAATCCAGGTGCTGGAGAGGCGGTTCCACTCTCTGTCGGTCAGATAGTCCATCGCAGCATGCTTCAGCAGGGCCAGCGGAAGGTCTGGGCCGTGGCCGTATCGCCGGGCATCCGCAGCGGCATCCAGGACCGCCCGGGCGGCAGCTGACGCGTGGTCGTATCGGTCGATCAGCTGGGGCGTACCGGCGAGGTACTGGGTGATGGCTCCGCCCGCTGCTTGGTCGCGAGCCTGGGCGAGGCGGGGGTCCTGTGCAGCGAGTTGCCGAAGAGTAATGAGCTCGTCGCTGGTGAACGAATCCGGCAGAGTGAGCTTGGTGCCGATTCCTGTCAGGAGTTCACGCTGCTGGGATTGGACGTCTTCCTTCCCGGCTGGCGGGCGGCGGGTGAGGGTGCGCCACTTGTCCGGCCACAGGGTCGCCAGCACCAGGACAGGTCCCCGGGCCGGGTCGGCGAGGAGGACGCGCAGTTTCGCGGTGATGTTCTCGGCGGTCTTCGGCGCACAATCCAGCAGGTAGAGCTGGGCTTCGTTGAGCCAGATCACCGTGTTCGGACCCACGGACTCCAGGCCGTTGAGCGCCGCTTCGGGGCGGCTGGGTGCGAGCGGATGCCAGACCTTCCAGTGGCCGGGCAGTGCCTGGATTGCCTCCCAGCAGGCGCGGGTCTTACCGGTGGAGGACCCGCCGATCAGAGTGACCAAGGAGCTCATCCCGTCGGTCGCCCTCTGGACGATGCCCGCCAGCTCCTGATCATGGGCGCGCGGCACGTACAGCGGCAACGGGGAAAGGTCCGGCGGAACAATCTTGTCGGCACTGACCGCGCGGTGGACCTCCAGCCCGAAGGGGTCGAGCTGATCGAGGGGCATGCCGGGGGCATGCTGGGCGAGGGCATCGTTTTGGGCACGATGACCCTCGACGACAGTCGCTGCGCGGACAGCTGCACTGTCAACGGGCGCGACGGCAATCTTCCTCCCGCCGTCGGTCGGAGCGCCGTGCGGCTGGCCCTCCACGATGAGAGCGAGGGGCAAGGTTGGCGTCCCGCCCCGGGCCCCAGCGGGTGGCACGGAACTCGACGGCGATGTCGAGGGGCCGCCGGCAGGCACGGGAGGGAGCAGTCCCTTGACATTGAGAAGGTTGATCACCTTGGTGTAGGCGGGGATGAACTCGTCGCGCGCTCGGCATGCCTGCCGGTTGAGTTCGTTCCGCTCGGCGCTGGTACCGGGATAGCTGATCTCCAGGACATCCTGACCTTCGTCGGAGATGTCGTTCATTCCGTTGAGCTCGAAGCACAGGGCGCCGAGGGCTTCGACGAGTTCGCGCTGGGCTTCCCGCAGTTCGGGGTCGACGTAGTCGGGCCGGTCGGTCTCCAGGGGGCGGTGAGCGTCGCACACCACGTCGCTCACGGGCAGCGGGACCTTGAACATCGTCTCGGCATTCTCGAGCCAACGGAGCCATGAGCCATCGAGCGGAAAGAGGCGCAGCAGCCGCGCGGCCTTGTCCACGTCACCGACATGCGGCGCCGCCACAGCAGGGGTGGGCTGTCCGGGGCTGGCCGTCGGCTCCTTCGGTACCGCGGACGCGTCCCGTTCGGCGGCCGCCTCCTTGCGCCGGTCACGCCACCAATTGATCCCCCTCGGCAAGACGCCGTTCTTCTTTGCCCGGGGTTCGAGCAGCTGGATCAGGTACCGGAACGGCCCGTCGTCCTCGGGAATGTAGTCGCCCTTGAGCCAGCCATTGAGCTTGCTTCGGCCCAGCTTTACGACCGGCGACTGCCTCTCGCCCTGCGTTGTGATCTGGGTGTACGAGAGACCCGAGGCGTCCTTCAGCTTCTGCAGTTCCCCGGCCAGCCGGGCACGCGCCGACGTCTCCCCCATGGGTCTCCCCGTTCAGTCCGTCCACCCACTGAACACTATCTTCACCCGTGATGGCCTGGCCTGACGTCCTGTTCAGTGGTTCAGACCCCTCGCTGAACACGATGGCGCTCCGGCCTCCTTGTCGTCGTCACCCACGACGACACGAGGGAGCAGAAGATGAAGATCACCACGAAGCAGGCGCAGGACCGGCGGACCCAGGCCCGGGGGCGCTGGATCGCGCTGGCGGCAAAGAAGCTGGGCGAGTGGATCGTGCAGGGAGCCTCGTCCGGCGCCGCACGGGAGATCCTGCGGTACACCCTGGACCTGTGGCTCCAGATGTGACCGCCGCGGCCCCTACCTGATGTCACCAGCTACCAGGTCCCGGTTCCTTGACAGGAACCGGGACCTGCCGCTCGCAGTGGCTCAGCGGTTCAGGCACGTACCAGGCGTCTCTTGGTCCGTGGTGTGGTTCAGGCGGGTATCTGACCACGGGCATACCTGCATCCCGGCCAGGTCTGCGGCATATGGACCTTGCGGGCAGCCGCCCGGCCTCGCGCTGGGTTGGGCCCCGCCGTGCACCTGTACGCACTACGGGGCAAGAGCCTGGTCGCGAGGTGACCCCGCTGACTGTGGGCACCACCGCTCATCTACGCGATCACCTAGTGCACGCCGACCATCGCCGCGCAGCCGAGCGCGATGACGCTGGGCGGCCCGGCCAGCATGAAGCCGACCATCCCGGCCCCAGCGCTGTGAGGGTGACAACGGCAAACTGGATGCTTCCCGGACCACCGAACAGGGGAAGCGGCTCACCAGGAGATCAGACGGCCCTCGGGTGTGTGGGTGAGCGTCACGCAGCCGATCCAGTCGTCGCTTTCCGGGTACTCCCAGCTGCTCACCTCAGCCAGGACGTTCAGTAGTTCGTCGCGTACGAGGGGCGGACCGGGCTGGAAGCCGGCGCCCCCGCTCGGAGGCGTCCAGGGGATGACACGGCACACATCAATCCACCCCCTGTCAATCAGGGGAAGGAGGATGGGAACCAGCTCTCCCGGCGAAGCTGAAGCGAGTGGCTCGTCCAGATCGCCGCGCACGCCCGGGAGGATGTCGATCTCGAAGGCGTTGAGCATGAATGCGCGCTCGGCGGCGGAGAGGTACTCGGGGTCGTTCACGTCGTGATCGTCGCATGGAGGACGGCGGTGGCCCCAGGCGCTTCTCCGTTGACGGAGCCAGCGGCGGGGCGCCAGGGTCGGCTCATGGATTCCACCCGCGTGACGCTCGGTCGAGCGGCAACGACAGCCTGGTCCCGGCTGCTGGAGACGTACCGCCCTCACGCCACGGACGATCAACGGGTTCCGCCGTCCCTGGGGCGCCTGATCGAGGCCGCCCGCCGGGAAGCCACCCTTGGAGCGATGCACCCCTGGGTGTCGATGGAGCAGCTGGGCGTGTCAGCAGGGGAAGACTGGGAGGAGTGGGGACACGCCCCGCTCCCGGCGATGTTCGCCCGTCCCGACGGGTACTCGGTGGTGGGCCGCACACAACAGGGAGACGTCGTCCGGCTGACGACATCCGACCCCGCGGAGGCCGCCGCGTTCGCGGCCCGCCTGGTGGGTTCCGAGGGCATCGTGCGAGTGGAGAAGCCGTATGCGTGGCCGTCCGAGGTGGAGA
This sequence comes from Streptomyces tanashiensis, assembly GCF_014648895.1. GTDB lineage: Bacteria > Actinomycetota > Actinomycetes > Streptomycetales > Streptomycetaceae > Streptomyces > Streptomyces tanashiensis. Next base: position 109,865 of record NZ_BMRZ01000003.1, on the reverse strand, counting down.
CGGTCCTGCGGGATGCAGGCTGGCACCCCGGACGCGCTGTCGATACGCGGGCCTGGAAAGAGCGCCTGGAGCAGGACGGTTTCCGCTCTCATGCCGCGGCCGAGGGCTTCCTGCGCGAGTTCGGCGAGCTGACGGTGGGGCACCGCGGCGGCGGGATCACGCGCGCTCGGGGGCCGTTCGATCTGGACCCGCTCCTCGCTCTGGGCGAGGCCGACCGCTTCGCCGAGTGGAGCGAGGAGATCGGCCACCGCCTCTTCCCCGTCGGCGAACTCGACCACGGCCACGCGTTCCTTGGCCTGGACGAGAGCGGTGACCTGTACGTCGTCTCCGACTGGCCGGCCCGCTTCGGCCGCATGCCGGAGGCCATGGAGAACCTCGTAATCGGCGTCATGCCGGTCCGCATGCCTTCTTCAGGGTGAACCGGACCTCCGAGAAACCGACCCCGGACATCAACCGTGCCGGATTCACCTAACCCGACCGCTCCTCGCTGGAGGAGGCGCACTACGGATGGGCACCGGACCCGCAGGAGGTGCCAAGCCGGGCAGCGTCTGAGGGCCTTCGATGCGTTGCTGAAGCTCGGCGATCTGGCCGGAGATGCAGCGGGCGTAGGTGGAGAGCAGGACGGGGACGCTGTTGCCGGCCCATTCGGCGACCTGGGCGGGCGGGATGCCGTTGTTGAGCCAGGTCGTCAGGCAGGTGTGCCGGAGGTCGTACACGCGCTTCCCGACAGGCGACTTGAACTCGTGGTCGGGCAGAACGGCCTTGCGGGCCTTGGCCCAGATCCGCCGGTAGACCGAGCCCGACAGGAGGCCACCCTGCTCTCCAGGGAAGAGCAGGTCGCCGGGCTTGAGCTGATCGCGGGCGATCAGGCCCCGAAGGTTCGCGACGAGGTCGGGGTGTACGGGGACAGTGCGGGTGTCGCCGGATGCCCGGCCCTTGAGGTCGCGGGTCTCGTGGACTTCGCCATCGTCGGTCCAGTGGCTGCCGACCTCAGGCTCTGCCGTGTGGACGCGGAGCTCGCCCCAGCCGGTCGCCGGGAGGATGGCGTCCTCGACTCGCAGGGCGACCGCTTCCTCTGGGCGCAGGCCGGCGTAGTACAGGGTCGCGAAGAACACGGTGAGCCGGTGGCCGGTGCGAGGGCGGGCGGCGATCCAGATGAGCAAGGCGGCCACCTGGTGGGGGTTGAGGAGGGATCGCTTGTCGACGGCGCCGGAGGTTTTCGGAGCGGCGTTCTCCTCCTTTCCCTTGGGCATGGGGTTGGCCCGGAGAACGTTCTGGCGGACGGCGTAGCGCAGGGCCACGTTGAGGATGCGGCGGTAGCGTTTGGCGGAGCTGGCAGCGGCCGGCGTGCCGTCGAGGACGGTGTCGAGCGCGTGGAGGACGGCGTCGACATGCATGGTGTCCTCCCAGGTGCTCATCGGTAGCGAGTTGCGGCGGATCCACGCCAGGATCGCCCGGTACTCGGATGGGGCCTCGTCCCGGCGGTTCTTGTTGAAGGCGTACTCGCGCAGCGCCTTGCGGACGTCGACGCCCTCGTACTGGACGGGTTCGGCCCGGAGGAGTGCGAGCGTGGCCTTGGTCAGGGCCTTGGCGGTGCTGATGCGGTTGTTCGCCGAGATACGGGACCACTTCATGTCGACGTACTGGAGGGCGAAGTCGTACCAGGTGATTTCGGTGGACGGGGCAGCGTGAGAGGCCGGGCGGCCTGTGTCCCGGTCGAAGGGCTCGCCGTTGTTGGTGGCGACGAGCAGGGTGGCGCGGAAGGATTCGGCGAGCGCGCTCTTCTTGAACGTCTCGCCGTGCCGCCGGCCGTCGACCGACCAGCGAACGGTGTAGGTGGTGCCGCGCTTCCCCTCGTAGACCTCCGTCTTGTAGAAGCGGACCTTGTAGGACCGGTTGGTCACGCAGCGGCCTCACAGTCGCTGAGCCAGTTCTCCAGGTCGCTGCGGCGGACGCGCAGGCTGCCGTTCGGGAGTTTCACGCACCGGGGCGCGCGCCCCTTCTGGCGCCAGTCGTAGAAGGTCGACCGGGAAATCCGGAGCTCTTCGCAGAGCTCGTCGACGGTGAGCTTTTCTTCGGAGCGACGGGTGACGGATATCGGGGATCGGCGCAAGGTTTCTCTTTTCGGGAAATGGACATGGCTCTGGCCGGGACCAGCACGACGGGCGTTCCGGGACCCACAATCATCCGCAAAATTCCCGGTTAGGCTAACCGGCGATCGTCGGCTATGTTGCGCCCGCGCCGACCGGCTCCGGGTGCGTGCGATGGCCGGCGAGAAGGGCCTGCGGGGCAACCCCGAGGGCCGTGGCGATGGCGACGAGGTCGTCGATGTCGCAGCGCCTGACCGTGCGTTCGATGCGGGAGAGCGCGGTGAACGTCATGGGCCGGCCGAGGGCGGTGACACGGGCGGCGAGCTGGCGCTGGGAGTAGCCGCGGGCGGTGCGGGTGCGTTCGATGGCGTGGGCGGCGGCTCGTCCGGCGGATCCGATTTCGAGGGGGCGTGGCGGCATGGGTGGTGTTGTAGCTTGCGCGCCGGCCCTTCCGGAAGGGCATTCCTGTCTGCCGTGAGCGATGCGGATCACACGGCGATTTCCGGCGGAGATTTCATCAACCGGGATTTCGGATCTACAGTCACCGGGCCACGGGCGAGACGACTTGTGGGCGATTCCAGAACCAAGTCTGGACTTTCACGCACCGGGTGTGGCTGTGTTGTCCACGCACCCCGGCGCCGCCGGATTCCCTGCCCCCCCTTCCCCGATTTCGAATGGTGGTCGATCGACATCGCCCGTATCCGCACCATCAAGCCCGAGGCGTTTGCGTCGGAGTCCCTCGCGTCCGTGTCGCTGTCCGCCGAGCGGACCTTCTTCGGCCTGCTCACCCAGGCCGACGACCAGGGCCGCCTCCGCGATCAGGCTGCCGTCATCGCCGGGCAGTTGTGGTCGCTGCGCCGCGAGCACGGGCCGGTCGAGGTCGAGGACGACCTCACCCAGCTCGACGGGGCCGGGCTGATCTGCCGCTACGAGGGAGGCGACGGCAAGCGGTACCTGCACATCGCCACCTTCGCCAAGCACCAGAAGATCAACAGGCCCAGCGGAGTGCGCAATCCCCCGTGCCCGCACCACGATCTCGGCGTTCCGCGTGATCCCTCACCGCAGGTGCCCGGAGCGGTCACGGAGCCCTCCGTGACTCGGCAGGGAGGACTCACGGAGATATCCGTGAACGACGACTCCGCAGGTCAGGGCGGATTCCGTGAGCCGTCACCGCAGACGCAGGGAGGGCTCACGGAGCCTGCGGTGAGCCCTCACGGTCCGGATCTAGGACCTAGGAACAGGGATCTAGGAACTACCCCGTTGGGGGGCGTGAGCGCCCCCGCGCCGCAGATGGTCTCGGCGAAGGACCTGATCGGCGAGTACGCCGCCGCGTGCGTCCACCGCCCGCCTCGGGACGTGCTCGGCCAGCTCGGCGCGCAGGTGCGCAGGCTCCTCGACGAGGGCATCGACGCCTCCCACGTACGGGCGGGTCTCGCACGCCACCGGGCCAAGGGCCTGCACCCGAGCACCCTGCCCAGCCTCGTCCACGAGGCCATGAACGCCTCCACCCCCGCGCCCGCCGCCGCCCACCGGCCGTGGACCAACCCCGCCGACGTCGCCGCCGCCTACGGAGGTGACCTGTGACCGCCACCCTCACCCGGGACCCGCACCAGGTCGGCCGGATAGCCGACCGCCTCGGCGCCATCCTGACCCAGCGGGGCATCGGCCCCGCCGCCACCGCGCACGAGCCGCCGGCGGAGCCCGTCACTGCACTGGAACGTGCCGACGCCCGCATCCCCGCCCGCTACCGGCGCGCCCTGACCGACCACCCCCACGTCACAGCCTGGGTGGACGAGATCGCCCGCGCCGGCCGCCCCGGACCGGCAGGCGCACCAGGAATCTCAGAGGGTTCATCCCTGCTGATCGCCGGCCCCACCGGCACCGGCAAGACCCACCAGGCGTACGGCGCCATCCGCGCTCTCCTCGCCGCCGGGGTCCGCCTGCGCTGGGAGGCCGTCACCGCCGCCGACCTGTACGCCCGCCTGCGCCCACGCTCCGGCTTCGACAGCGAACGCGAGCTGCAGGCCCTGGCCAAGTGCCCGCTGCTGCTCCTGGACGACCTCGGAGCGGCCAGGAACAGCGAGTGGACCGAGGAGCTCACCTACCGGCTGATCAACCACCGGTACGAACACCTGCGCCCCACCCTGATCACCACCAACCTCCCCACCGCCGAACTACGCACCGCCCTCGGAGACCGCGTCGCCTCCCGCCTCGCCGAGATGACCGAACGCGTCATCCTCGACGGCCCCGACCGCAGACGCCACCCCGCAGCCTGACCTCCCGGGCCGCCCAGCTCACCCTCCTCACCCTCGCCCGCCCGCCGCACCCCGATCCGCCCCACGGCGCGGCCGGCCCCGGGGAGACCCCACATGACACGACCTCCCTCCCCGGTACCCGGGGCACCGGAACACCGCGCGGTCCCCGGCCTGCGGGGATCCTGACAGGTCCAGCGGGAGCCGTACGCGGGGACCGAACCCGTCGAAGCGGGGACCGTCTCCCTGACGGCCCGTCGGTCCCGGTCCCCACCGAAGCCCGGTCCCCACCGGGAGGACCGGTCCCCGACGCGTGTGGGGACCGAGCTCCGACCAGAGGCCGCGGCAGAAGCGGGACCGGGGACCGTGCGGACCTGCATCAGGGGACCGACGAGGCGCAAGGGAACGGGGGCGCAGTCCGCCACCACAGGCTCGAAACCGCTGCTCAGGGCGCCGCGAGGCCGGTCCCCGCGTCCGTCCCCTGCGGCATGCGGAGCCGGCCCTGGGGATTTCGCACGCCGGGACCGTCCTGCTCGGTCCCCGCTCGGTCCCCAACAGAGCGAGGTGCCACCGAGGCAGGGACATCGGTCCGGGGACCGAACAAGGCGGGGACCGTCCCCGCTACGAGACGGTCCCCGATACGGAACCGACCGCCAGGGACCGAAGCCTCGTGGGGACCGGTCCCCCTGGGACCGGGGACCGCGGTGGGAACCAGGGGCCAAGGGCTCAGGAACGGGGACCGAGCACGGCGCCCTGCCCAGCCGACGGCGGAGCCCGCAGATCTCCGACTCAGCTGCGCTTCTTCACCGCGTGCACGCCCTCACCGACCATCCGCACAACGACGAAAAACACGGAGACCAGACATGCACAACCCGCACCATGAAGTTCCCTCCATGCAGCAGGAGGTGACCACCCCAGCCCCGGGCGGAGCAAGGTATGACGTTGGACCGTCCAAGGGCCGGTCCAACACGGAAGCCCCCGCCCCAGGGGTGGCGGAGGCAGGCCCCCGGCGCGAGGGCGCACCGGGGACAGGGAGTGTGCGTGCGGCGGACGAGGCCGCGCTGCGCCGAGTCGCCCGCCGCCGTGCCCGCCAGGAAGTGCAGCGCAAGGAGCGTGTCGACGTCCGCTACAGCGTCGCCGAGAAGCAGGCGATCCTCGCCGAAGCCTGTCGCCTCGGTCTGGCCGGCGCGCATCTCGTCGGCGCCATCGTCATGGCCCATCTCAACGGCGACCTCGCCCTGCCCGAGCAGCGCACCGCCGCCGACGACTTGATCGACGAGTACGCAGCGCTGCGCAAGCAGGTCTCCAGGATCGGCTGGAACGTGAACCAGATCGCCAAACGCCTCAACTCCGGCGACGAGGCACACCCGGTGGACGCCGCCGTGCTTGCCGAGGCCGGACGGCTCTTGACCTTGGTCCAGGATGCAGTCACGGCGGTCGACGCCGCCGCCCATGTGGCCGCCACAAATCGTTGGGCGGCCTGATTGATCGCGAACATCGTCAAGCCCGGCCACAAGACCCGGGGCGTCCTGAACTACCTCTACGGGCCCGGCCGCGCCAACGAACACACCGACCCCCACCTCGTCGCCGCGTGGGACGGCTTCGTGCCCGACCCCGGCCGCAACCCCGCTGCCACCCTCGCCCAGCTCGCCGACGTCCTCGACCTGCGGGTCAAGCAGGCCGGCCACAAGGGACCGAAGAACCACGTCTGGCACTGCTCGATCCGCGCCGCCCCCGAAGACCGCCACCTGACCGACGACGAGTGGGCTGCCATCGCCCGTCGCGTCCTCGACGCCACCGGCATCGCCCCGGCTGGCGACCCCGACGCCTGCCGCTGGGTCGCCGTCCGCCACGCCGACGATCACATCCACATCGTCGCCACCAAGGTCCGAGGCGACCTCCGCCCGCCCCGCAACTGGAACGACTTCCTGCGCGCCGACAAGGAACTCGTCGCCATCGAGAAGGAGTACGGGCTCCGCCAGGTCCCACGCGGAGACCGCACCGCCGCGAAACGCCCCACCCGCGCCGAGCAGGAGAAGGCCCGCCGCACGGGAAAGGCCCGGACCTCCCGCGAGCACCTGCGCACCATCGTCCGCACCGCCGTCTCGGCGGCCACGACCACCGAGGAGTTCTTCCGGCTCGTCGAGGGGGCCGGCGCCCTCATCGACGTCCAGTACTTCCCGTCCGGGGACGTCCGCGGCTACAAGGTCGCCCTCGACGGCGACACCAGCGCCCAGGGCGAGCCCGTCTGGTTTTCCGGCTCCACCCTCGCCGCCGACCTCTCCTACCCCAAGATCGCCGAACGCCTCGCGACCACGGAAGGACTGCCTGCCGACCAGCCCGAAACCCCGGCCTGGCGACGGCTCTCCATCGCCGTCGACCGGACTCCCGACCACCTCGCCCACGGCGAGGACCAGGCCGGGCAGGCCCACATCGCTGTCCTCGCCGAAGCCCTCGACGCGCTCCCCCTGGTCGCACCCGTCGGCCTCCAGGCCCAGCTGGTACAGGCGGCCACAGCGTTCGAGCGCGCCGGCCGCTCCCGCATCCGCGCCCACCATCAGCAGGCCCAGGCCACACGGCGGGCGGTGAAGGCCGTCCTGCGCGTGCCCCCGCCCAAGGACGGAGCCCTCCTCGCGACCGTCCTCGACGCCCTCCTGCTGGCGGTCATCGCCGCCCAGCACTGGCACCGCACCCGCGACCACACCCAGCAGGCCGAAGCCGCCCGACAAGCAGCCGAGCACCTCCGTGTCGCCTACCAGGCCGCAGCCGCAGAGCCGCTGGCCGCGATCCACCACCGGGGTCGGCGCCTCGCCCTGCCGCTCCTGGAGCGGCAGGCCGCCGTGGTGCGCCAAGCGCTGCCCGACCTGGCCGAGCAGATCCTCGCCGAACCCGCCTGGCCCGCCCTCGCCGCCACCCTCAACGAGGCCACCGCAGTCGGCCACGACCCCGCCGCGCTCCTCACCCAAGCCGCCCGCCACCGAGAACTCGACACCGCCGCCAACCTCGCCGAAGTCCTCACCTGGCGCCTGAGGCGTCTTCCGGATCTGGCAGTCGGGAAGCCTCCGCACGACAGGACAGCAGGCAGAGTTCAGCCTGGTCCCGCCACACCCACGCCAAGGGCGACACCGTCAGACTCCCTTCCAAGGAACCGTTGACGCAGACCCCGCCACGAGCGGCGCATCCGCACGTTCACTGAGTGAACGGCCGGGGCGTACAGCCAGTGAACATCCGCGATGCTCACCGGGTGAACAGGGCCGCGGCTCGCTCTCAGGGATGCCGTTCCGCGTCGGAACAGCGACCTCGTTCCAGCGCGGAACGCACTCCTTGTTCCGACTCGAAGCACCGGCGGACCGCTGTTCAGTTACTGAACGGCGGTGGCGTTCAGTAACTGAACGGCCGTCCTGTTCAGTCACTGAACAAGGCGGCTACTCCTCGTTACGCAGCACGCTCCCCCGGTAGTGGCACACGGAGGCGGGCCCGTTCCTTCAGGGAACGCCGAACGCGTTCCCTGAAGGAACACCCACCGTGTTCCCCGAGGGAACAGCTCTCGCGTTCCGATTCGGAACACCCGCGCTGTTCCGTTTCGGAACAGCGAACCTGTTCCGAATCGGAACACGCCCGCCACACTGGTGAGAAGGGGGGCGGGATCGCGTTCAGTCGACCTTGCCCTCCAGCAGCTCCAACGCCTCCTCCCACCGGAAACGGTCCGCTCCCCCGCCCGCCTTCGGCCGGTGCGGCTCGTACGACCCGACCAGCACGCCCATCTCCCGCAGCTGGTCCAGGCTCCGGCCGTACGCCGGGTGCGCAGCCATGGCAGCGTTCACGTACGGCAGCACGGCCGTCGGAATCCCCATCCCGTACGCCTCGCACAGGATGCCCAGCGCGAGAGTGTCGGCGATGCCGGCGGCCCACTTGTTGACGGTGTTGAACGTGGCCGGCGCGACAGCGATGGCATCGGCGGGCGGGAGCGGACGCGAGTCGCCCGGTCTGCGCCAGGCCGAGCGGATCGGAAAGCCGGTCTGGGCCTCGATCGCCTCGGTGTCGAGGAAGCCGAGTCCCTGCGGTGTCGCGACGACTCCGACGCCCCAGCCCCGCTCCTGCGCCGCGGTGATCAGCTTGTGGGCGTCGCCCGCGATGCCGGCGGCGCAGACGACGACATACAGGAACGGCTGTGCGGTCACGCGGGGACTCCCAGTCGGCGGCTGAAGTGGTGGAGCTCGGGCAGCGTACGTCGTCGGTCTCGGGCGGCCATGTCGGCGACCAGGTCGCGGACGGCGGGGCGACGTACGTCCTGGGCGGCACAGGTCTCGGCGATGCGGAGGGCCTGATAGCCCTCGGCGAGGCGGCCCTGCTGGCTGTAGGCGCGGGCGGCTTCGACCCAGAGCGCTGCCCTGCGTTCGGGGGCGGGGATGTGCCGGCGCATGAGGGGCGCTGCGGCATTCAAAGCGATGCCTGCGTCGCCGAACGACACCGAGGCACTGACGGCGTGGATCGCGACGTTGGTCGGGCTGAAGTTAGCCCAGGCGTCGGGCTGGTCGAGCGCGACGTACCGTGCGACCTCCCGTGCCTCGTCGAGGAACTCCCGGGTTGCTGCACGGTCGCCGCCGCGGCTGGCCGCAGTCGCTCCTCGTAGGAGCAGCAGGCCGACGGCGGCGAGGTATCGGGACGAGTGTCGATCGTAGGAGCCGGCGAGCTGGCCTGCCGTGTGGCGGACGAGGGTGACGGCCTGGGCGGTGTGCTTCTCACGGGTCAGAACGTGAGCGTGAAGGCGGACGCTGGAGGCGAGGACGACGGGATCGCCGGAGCGCTCGGCCTCCGCCATGGCGCGTCCCACCGCCAACCAGGCGTTGCCCTGGTCGCCTTGCTTGAGCAGCAGACTCGTCGAGGTCCGGTACGCGGTGGCCAGAAGCCCGGCCGTCTCCTCGGCGTTGCGATGGTCGCCGGCTGCCTGCCGCAGATCGGTGATGAGACCAGGCAGCATCGCCTCCAGCTCCGCGTAGTCGCAGGTGCAGAAGAGGCGGCGGGCGGTGGTGAGCCTGTCCCGCAGGGGCTGGATCTCTCCGTTCCACGAAGAGGCAGTGGCGGCTCTGGGGCCGGGGAGGAGTGAGCGGACGAGGTCGTCATGGGCGGCGGTGGCGGGCGTGGCCGGGGTCGTGAGGGAGGCGATGCTCGCGGCCAGGAAGGTGCGGCGGCGCATGTCTTCTGTCTCGGGATCGTCGGGATGTGGTGCGGCGGACACGTCGGCATAGCTCAGGCCGAGGAGGTGTGGCGGAATGCGGAGTTCGGCGGCGACGGTGCGTAAGACGCGGATGTCGTCCGTGCCCCGTCCGCCTTCCAGGCGGCTGAGCTTGGACTGGTGGTAGCCCAGGGCGGCAGCGACGTCCTTCTGTGATCGTCCGCTGAGTTGGCGGGCGCGCTTGATCGTCTCGCCGATCTTCTCGGCTTCGGTCTTCACGTCGCCCATCCATGCCCTTCCGTCCGTGTCGAGCATGCCCGTGCGGGCGAGCGTATGCGAGCCGTACGGGGCCGTCATGCAGCTTCTGCATAGCCGATGCACCACGGGCACAGGCCATCGCGAACACATCACGCTCCACGGTTCCTTGGGGTGGTCGACCCCACCCCTGGAGGCCGCTCGTGGAAGCGCACCAGATCACCTTCACCGTTCTGCCGACGCCGGCTGCCGTGACCACGGCACGCCGACGGGTTCGGGACACCATCCAGAACTGGGCGGAGACCCCACCGGATTCCGACGTCGTCCACACGGCCGAAGTGGTGTTCAGCGAGCTCGCGACGAACGCGATCCGGTACGCCGGGCACCACCCGATCCCTGTGGATGTCCGTCTGTCCGGCGCGGTGCTTCGAGTAGAGGTCCGCGACCGCGGCCCCGCGTTGCCCGCCCCGACGCTGCCGGAGGACGACAGCGAGGGCGGACGCGGCCTCTTCCTGGTCGGCGTGCTCGCCGACCGCTTCGGTACGACGCCCACGGCCTCCGGCAAGTCCTGCTGGGCCGAGATCGACATGGCCGAGCCCTCATCCGTCGCGGCCGCGATCGCCACATCCCTTCCCGTACAGAGGAGTTACACGTGAGCCCCCGCGTCCCCGCCGTCACATCCCAGGTGATCGCCATCCGGCCCGGCCCGCCCCTCGCCGGTGCAGTGACAGTCGACGGTTCGAAGAACGCCGCGCTCCCGCTCGTCGCCGCTGCGGCTGCCCTCCTTCGCCCCGTACGTCTCGACAACGTCCCCGCCAGCTCGGATGTCCAGACGCTGCTGGGCCTGCTGCACCAGGTGGGCTGGAACACCGCCCACCCGGTGGGTGACAGCCACGCCGTCCTCGTCCTCCCCGGCGAGGCGACCCCGACGCCCGACGGCCTGGGCGAGGCCGCTTCCAGCATCCGCGCCTCGTACTACCTCGTCCCCGCTCTGATCGCCCTGTGCGGCCGTGCCCGGCTTCCTTGGCCGGGCGGATGCCGGATCGGCGACCGCGGGATGGAGCAGCACTTCAAGGTGTACGAAGCCTTCGGCGACCGCGTCCGCGTGGACGATCGTGGGTACGTGGTCGAAGTCGGCAAGGCGGTCCGTGGCACGGTGTCGCTGGTCCTGCCGTTCCGCTCGCGCGGGGCGACGATCGCCGCGGTGCTGCGCGCCGTGGTCGCGGGTACACCGCTTCGACTCGGGCAGCCGAACCTCTCCCCGGAGGTCCTCTGCGTTCTGGACGCTCTGACGACCGTGGGGTACGCGTACCGTGCCGGCGAGCGCATCCTCACCCTCGTACCGCCGTCTTCCGCCTCGGAGGACGTACCCGCCTGGAAGGTGCCGGGAGACAAGATCGAGGCCGGGACCCTGGCCTGTGCCGTGGCCGCCACCGGTGGCACGGCACGGATCGAGGGCATCCACGGACCCGACATCGCACCATTGGTTGTCGCCCTGAACCGGATGGGCATCCCCACGGCCGATGAAGCCGAGGCACTCGTCGTTCACGGCCGGAACACCCAGCCGACCGGCCGCCCCCTGCGTGCCATGGCCACCCTCGCCCCCAACGGCCTCGACGCCGACTTCGAACCGCCGCTCCTCGGCCTCGCCCTGGGCTTCCCCGGCACGCACCTGTTCTCGGATCCGATCAACCCCGGGCGCCACAGCAACCTCGTCCCGCAGCTCGTCCGCATGGGCGGGGAGATCACCGAACTGTCCTCCACCGAGTGCCGGTTCACCGGACCCCAGCGGCTGACGGGTGCCGGAGTGGAGGCGACCGACATCCGCACGGGTTCGGCGCTGATGGTCGCCGGGCTCACCGCCCGTGGCGTCACCACGCTCGGCGGGGTCGACCAGATCCGCCGCGGGCACGCCGACCTGCCCGGCAAGCTCCTCGCGCTCGGCGCCGACATCTGCGAGGTCACCCCATGACCGCAGCCAGACACTTCCAGCGAATCATCGCCACCACCGACTTCCACTCGACCTTCGACGACGCCGTACCGATGCTCGCGCACCTGCACGCCATGAGGCACGACAGCTTCGTCGTCGACTGCGGGGACTTCTTCGAGGGCACGGGCTACTACCGGCTCGGTCAGGGCCGGATCGAGCGGGACGTCCTGGTCCGTCTCTACGACACCGTAGCTCCGGGCAACCACGGCTGGGGCCACTACTTCCGACCGGACCTCCACGCCATCACGGTGTGCGCGAACGCCGTCGACGCCGAGACCGGCAATCCGCTCTTTCGTCCTGCCCGCCTCGTGCGTGTCGGCACCCGCCGCGTCGCCGTCACGGGCGTCATCGGTCCCCAGGCGTTCAATGCCATCCCCGCCGACCAGCGCGCCGGACACCGTGTCATCGAACCGGTCCAGGCATTGCGCAAGCTGATGCTGGCCCATCACCACCGGGCCGACTCCTGGGTGGTGCTCAGCCACTCCGGGTTCGACGAGGACCTCAAGCTGGCCGCTGCCTGTCCGTTCCTGGACGTCGTCTTCGCCGGGCACTGTCACAGCGAGCGTCCGAAGCCGGTGTCCGTCGGGGACACGCTCGTCCTCAAGGGGCGTGAACTCGCGACCGGGTACGCGCTGGCTGAACCCGTGGGCGCGGGCTGGGCCGCCCAGGTGGGCTCCTTCCCGCCGGCAGCCGCCCTCCCCCACGAACTCGGGCGTATACGGGAGGCCATCGACGCCATCCACGAGGAACTGCGCGCACCGCTCGGTTTGCTCCGGCCCCCGTACGCGAACGGTCCGCTCGACCGTCGCGCCCTGCTCTCCGACGTCGCCGACCGCCTCCACAACGGTCTGGGGGCCGAAGCCGTGCTGCTGAACGAGACAGCGCTTCGGTCTCCCCAGTTAGGGACCGTACTTACGCAGGGCGATCTCCTGGCCATCGAGCCCTTCGACAACCAGCTCGTGCACGCCCACGTACCCGAGCGCTTCCTCACAGACCCAGCAGCCCTCTTCGCCCGCCTCACCGCGCAAGCGGGCCCGGTCGTGTCCACGCCCCACCCCCTGCCCGACCGCCTGCCGACCGTACTGACCACCGGCTATCTCGCCGACGCGTACCTCGGGGGCCGCACCCGGCAGGCCGGCATCCGTCTCAGCCAGGCCGTACAGCGCACGCTCACCGATGGAGACTCCCGATGATCCTCACCGGCCCCGAGATCACCCAGGCCGCGGCCGACGGCCGCATCCGCATCTCCCCGTTCGAGCCGACGCAGGTGAACCCGAACAGCTACAACGTCCGGCTCGGCGGGACCCTGCTCACCTACACCGCCCACGCCCTGGACGCCCACAAGCCGAACGCCACCGACTCGATCGAGATCGGGCCGGACGGCTTCGAGCTCCAGCCCGGCCAGCTCTACCTCGGCCACACCATCGAGGAGGTCGGCTCGGACACCTTCGTGCCCCTGCTCTTCGGCCGCTCCTCGGTCGGCCGCCTCGGCCTGTTCGTCGAGATCACCGCTCCCATCGGCGACATCGGCTTCCACGGCCAGTGGACGCTCATGCTCTCCCCGATCCGGCCGCTGCGCGTGTACCCGGGCATGCGGATCGGACAGATCATGTTCTTCGTTTCGGTCGGTCCGGTGGCGCTCTACGCGGGCAAGTACCAGTCGTCCGCCGGCCCCCAGCCCTCCGCGTACTGGCGCGACCTCGCCGCCCTCGGGGCGGTGGCCTCGTGATCATCACCGGCCCCGCCATTGCCGCCGCCAGGGCCGCCGGTGAGATCACCATCGAACCGTACGAGCCGCGGAGGATCTCCCCCAACGCCTACGACTGGCGTCTCGGCGACACCCTCCGCTTCCACGACGGCTCACTGGACGCGGCGCGGCCGACCGACTTCCAGGAGGTGCCGATCCCCGAGTCCGGGTACGTGCTGCAGCCGGAGGTCCTCTACCTGGGGACGACGTACGAGCGGACCGGCTCGGAAGCGTACGCGCAGTTCCTCAACGGCGACCGGACGATCGGCGCGCTCGGCATCTGGGTCCACGTGTCCGCTCCCCTCGGGCACCAGGGCCACGCCATCCGCTGGACCCTGGAGATCCGGGCGAGCCGACCAGTCCGGGTCTACCCACGCATGACGTTCGGCAAGTTGGTCTTCTTCCAAGCCCTCGGCGCCACGGCCAGCTACCAGAACCACGGCCTGAAGTACCGGGCCAGCCAGGGCATCGAAACGTCACGCCTCTACGAGGAGAACCCGGGAGGCCCCGCGTGAACGCCACCGTCGTCACAGCCCTCGACCTGCCGTTCCCGAGCCCCGGCGGAAGCGTCGAGCTCTTCCTCGACCTGTACACCGGCCGCGCTCCCCTCCTGCCCGCCCGCGCTTTCATGCTCGCGCCCGAGCGCAGGGGCCCGCGGCCGCCCATGCCGGCGGGTCTGGAGCTGGTGCAGGCGCCGGGAAAGTGCCTGACGGGGTACGCCTTCCGCCGCTACGTCGCCACCCTCCAGCGAGTCCTGGCCGAGGCGGTGGATCCGGGCGACGCCGGAGTCCTGCATCTGCAGCACCTGGCCTTCGGCGCCACACCGGCCCTACTCAGAGCCTTCCCGAAGCTCCCTCGGATCGCCCTGGTCCACGGGACCGATCTCCTCTTCGCCGAAACGCACCCCGAACAGCTGGCCACCCTGCGCGAGGCAGCCTGGGCCGCCGACGTGATCGTGGTGCCGACCGGCGCGATGGCGGACCGACTGCTTCTCCTCGCCTCCGACACCCGACGCCGCAAGATCGAGAAGATCCCCTGGGGGATCCCGGACCACCTCATCGCCAGCCCTCCCCCACGGCGCCGGAACCAGCCCTCCAGTCACCTGCGGATCCTGTACGCGGGACGACTCACCCCCGAAAAAGGCTTCGGCACCCTCCTCTCGGCCCTCCCTCTCACCCAGTCCGCCGAGCTGTCCATCGCAGCACCACGAGCCGAGTTCCACGCCATCCGCCCCCGCCTCCACCAGCGCGGAGTACATGTGCGATACCTCGGCTGGCTACGTCGGACACAGCTCTGGAGGACCTTCGCCGACCACGATGTCCTCGTCATGCCCTCCACGACACTGGAGGCCATGGGCCTCGTCGCGCTCGAAGCCCAGGCATGCGGCCTCCCCGTCCTCTACCAACCCGTTCCCGGTCTCACCGAGGCACTGGGAGGCACCGGTCTCGCCACCGACTTCGCCGACCCGCATGCCGTCGCCCGCGAACTCGACCGCCTCCGCACCAGCCCCGGCCTCCTGCCGGCGCTCCGCGCAGCCGGCGCCATCAACGCGGCCCGCTTCCCTCTGAGCGCCACCGCCACGGCCCTCGCCGAGTTCGGCCAGCGGCTCGCCTAATCACCCGTGGCGCACCCCCACCAGGCCCGGCCGTCTCACTACGATCGGAGCACCATGACGCTCGACATCCCGCGCATTGAGCAGCTCCTCCAGGACGGCGTCCGCGACCGGGTCTACCCGGGGGCGGTCTGGGCCGTCGGCAACGCCTCCGGTACGACGGCGAGCGGGGCCGTCGGCCTCCTCGACCCGGCCGTCCACGACGAGCCCATGCGACTGGACACCGTCTTCGACATCGCCAGCCTCACCAAGATCGTCGCCGTGTGGTCCGTCATCGGCGCCCTCGTCGAAGAGGGCAAGCTCCAGCTCCACACCCCGCTCGGCAGCTTCTGGCCCAAGGTCGCCGGCCACCCGCTCGCCCAGGTCACCACGCACGAACTCCTGACCCACACGGCCGGCCTGCCTCTCCGCGCCAACCTCAAGAACCTCTACGGCACCGACCCCCAGGACATCCGCGACGGCGTCCTCCACGAAGCCCTCCACCGCGAACCCAGCCAGGCCGTCGAGTACACCGACCGAGCCGCCCTGATCCTCGGCTACCTGGCCGAGTACCTCGCCGGCCAACCCCTCGACCACCTGGCCGCAAGCCGGATCTGGGACCCCCTCGGCATGACCGAGACCCGCTTCGGTCCCCTGCCCGCGGACATGATCGCCCGCTGCGCCCCCACCGAACTCGCCGAGGAAACCGGCACCCACCTCAAGGGCACCGCCCACGACTTCTCCGCCCGCCTCCTCGGCGGCACATGTGGCATCGCCGGCGCCTTCTCCACCCTCGCCGACCTCAGCCGCTTCCTCCAACACATGCTCACCCCGACACAGGCGGCCCTCGGCCCGACCTGGATCGCCGACTCCCTCCGCGTCCGCACCGGCGAACTCACTCCCGTCCGCGGCCTCTTCTGGCACCCCGCCACCGGCACCGAGCTACGCGAGGGCGTCTGGGTCCACTACGGCTTCACCGGCACCGGCATGTGGATCAGCCCGAAACGGCAGCGCTGGGCAGTCCTCCTCACCAACAAGCTCTACCTCACCCGCGACCGCGATCCTCTGACTGGCGTACGGAACACCTTCTGCGCTGCCGCCTTCTCGTGACCTGGACACAACGACGCGGGTGCCCACATACCGTTACGCACGCTTCGAGCCCACTTCCCGTTCGGACGGGCTGAGCAGCGGGAAGGCGCAGTCGTCGGCTAACGGTCGAACCGACGCCCCGTAAGCGCTACCGTCATCGCCGGAACATCAAGGTGGCCGGGTCTGTGATCGATTACGAGACAGATCCGTTGATGCTTTGTGGACCATCACCGTGCCCATGGGAGCCGGTTGGGGGCCAACCGCCCAAACGGGGACCTTCGGTGTGCTCGGCGGCTGTTACTCGGCCGAGCCCTGCTGTATCCGCTGGCGCGCCTTCTCGTAGAACCTATTCGCCATCGGGGTGTCGGTGGAGGTGATGCGTACATAGTCGGCGCTCAACTCTCGGGCTCTGGCCTCGAGGACCGCCAGGTCGGAAGCTTCGGTCATGAGGCCGATCTCGGTGTCTGCGCGGTGCTTGAGTGCGGTGTAAGCACGAGCGGACGCGAGGTGATCAGCGGCCTTCTTCGGCGAGCCCAAGAAGGCCGCGGTGGCCGCTATGGCTCCGGCAACGGCGCCGAGCCCACTGAAGAACACTCCGGGGCCGACCTTGACCGCGACCAGGAAGCTGGAGACGGCGGTCACACAGGCAGGGATGAACACCATCAGCCGCCCCCACTTCTCGGCACTCTTGGCCGCCTCGAAGTAGCCCTGAGCGGTGTAGAGGCAGTTGCTCTGAATGCGCTTCAGCTCGGTCTTGATGCTCTCGAACTGCATGTCAGAAGTAGACATAGGGTCCAATCCGGGGCGGTCGTATGTAAGGGTCAGTAGCAAGGAAGTTGCAAATCCATTCCATGCCAGGAACGGAGGCCATAATCTCGTTGCGGTAGCGGGCCGAGAGGTAGCCAGCCTCGTACAATGCGACGAGTACGGCACGCCGGACAGCAGCGCTGGTTTCTCCCTCGAAGCGGTGGCGCAGCAACTGACCCTCGGCAATAGATGCATGCTGTCCGACATAGCGGGCGGCAAACTCGCGGGCGTAGTCGACCCTGTTACGGTCCCCGAGAACAGCCCACGCCGCTTCTTTCACTCGTTCGTCCTTGAAGCCCATGGCGATGAAGTAGCGCAGGACACGCTGCTCAATCAGAGGGTGGGAGGCGCTGTGGTTGGAGTGCAGAAACTGGGCCAGGGCGCTTTCGACCTCAGAGGATCTGGACTTGGCCGCATTGAGATACTTGAACACGTGCGTGATGGCGTGCGGGAGACGAGTGAGATTGTCCAGGCACCAGCCGACCGCGCGATCGTCTCTAAGCCAGCGGAGCTGGCCAAGGATAAAGCGGACCTGGTTACCATTGAATTTTCCCTCTTTAGCAATCTCCTCGAAGTAGTTCACGATATTTTCCCGAGCGCGGGGACGCCCGTATCTAATGGCACCAACCAGGGAGTCATGCCGGATGTCGGTTTCACGTTCCCGGGCGTCCTGGGGGTCGAGGATGACGGTCTTGCTGGAAGAAATAGCGAGCCTTCTAGAGCGCAGTTGACTATTCACACCGAGGAAGAGATCGCGCAGCTCGCTCCAGTTGGGGTGGAAGACCTTGATGTCGTCGGAGTAGCGCAGGAACCGGGCGCTGTTCTGGGCCAGGTAAGAGTCGACAGGGGCGAGGTAGAGATTGGCGAGTATGCCAGAGGCGTCCGGTCCTTGAGGCAGGCCCCAAGCGTGGTTGATGGTCTGAAACCGGGTGAGGAAATCGGTGATGTGACCGGCGGCCCGACCGTCGCCACCGAGCGCTTCTAGGTCGTCTCCGAGGATAGCCACGTCGATGTGCTCGTAGAAGGCCGCGATGTCGAGGTAGGCGACCCTGAGTGAAGTGTCGGATCGGATAGTTCGCAGCGACTTCGCCCGGTAGGACTGCCAGTTGGGCCACCACCCCTTGGGTTCGCCCTTGAAGCGGTCCCATCGGTAGCTGGAGACGCCAGGATGAAGATGGCGGTCGATCTGATCGGCGATGGTGAAGACAAGAGCATCGTAGATAAGCCGGTCTCGGGTGGAGAAACGGGCTACCGGCCGCACGGTCAGATCCGTCTTGGGGAAGTCGATGATGCTGGTGCTGTCCGGGCCGCACGCGCCGTCCTCGATGGCCTGCTCCAGCGTCTCACGGTAGCCCCGTTCCCACTGGTGCCAAACGTCCTGGTACCCGATGACATCGGGGACCTCCGATTCGGCTTCTCCCGCTATCAGTAGATCCTTGGCTTTGGTGAGTCTGCCGGAAAGGTCCACCGTCCCCCTTTGTCGAATGCAGGTGCCCCACCAGGATGCTATCCGGGCGGGGCATGAACTGGCCTGCGGTCTGAGCACCTTGTGACCGGTCTCCCACCAGTCGGTGACGGTGTAGGTGCGGGCGATGCAGCGCATGGCCTCGCTTGCCTCCCCCGAAGGACGGCAGCGTCACCACGGCACTGACCGAGCGGCGTACGAGCGGGCGGTGGCCGGCGAGTCCACGTTGTAGGCCGTATGGCCCGGGGAGTGGTCCAGCCACCTTCTCGTGATCGACGATCTGGACGAATACGCCAAGGCTCACGACATCAAGCACGATGTGCAGCGGACAGGACTGGCCGAGCATGTGCACCCGGTCCGGTGGACCGAGTCGGACAACAAGCGGAATCCTCGCAGCCCGTGCATCGGCATCGAGGTCGTGCTGGACTGCGGGTGCAAGATCGAGAGTCTCGGCGCGTTCGTCGAGCAGATGTGGCACGTCCGTCGGGTGGAGCCACTGAGGCGGACCCGAGGGCACCACGTACTCCCTCTGGGTCCGCCGCGAGAACCTGACCGCCTAAGCGACCTCGGTCAGGCTCGTCTGCGGTACTGCCTGCAAGTCAGCGGCGGAACCCGCGGTGGGGAACTCGCGCTTGGACGTTCAGGAACGGTTCGAACCAGGCTGCGGCACGGAGATCGCCGATGCCCATGTGCTGGTTCGTCTCGCCGTCCGGGTCCTCGATCCCGTCGAAGCGAGCGTTGTAGAGCATCAGCACGTCGGTGTCCTGGAAGAACACTTCGGAGCACATGCCGAAATCGTAGTCGTCACGGTGGATGGGCAGCTTCCCGTGGTCACCAGCAGCATCGCCTTCAACCTCGCGGTCGGCCGCGTCACGAATGGCGAGATGAAGGACAAGTTCCTCGGCCGTGCAGGTGGGCTCGGGCCACTGCCCGCGTTCGAGGTCACCGGCGAGGTCGTCAGCGGCTCGGGCGAACCGGCGGCGCCACTGGAGGTCGGCCGCGAAGGTCAGTTTCGGGAGACAGGCGAACACTCCCCAAGTGCCGTCGTGCTCGTCAGGCACCACGGTCCTGTCGCCGAGTTCCTCGCTGTCGTCATACGCCTGATCGGCGAGCACGCACAACTCCGCGTAGAGGACGTCGGCGGTTCGGGGGGTGAGCTGCCATTGGCACTGCTCGTTTTCGCATTCCGGATCGTCACAGTGCGGCATCTCCATCGGGAACAGCGCCGCGAAGTCGGGGGTCTTCTCCTCGGCAGACCGCACCGCCGGCTCACCTCGGCGGACAGCAGCCTTGTGCCGCCAGCCCACACCGAAGTCGACGACCACCGGTTCCTCGCTCCAGTTGGCGAGCTCGTGCCCGTTCTCGGTACGCAACTTCAGGCCCTGGGAGGCATCCTTGACCGTGTCCGCGCCCTCGATCTCGCGGTCGGACTCCCCAAGCCACATGACGGCACCGACAACATCCTGTGGGTCGTCATCCTCAGGGGCCTCGCTCGGCAGGGGCTCCCAGCCCGCGCTCCTGGCTGCCTTCAGCACGGCCTGCTGGTCATGTACGTGGAACTCGCGGAGCGTCGCTACTCGGACGACCGTGCCCGCCAGGTCCACGAGCCGTGCGTCCTTCGGGGTGCGCAGGGCGCGGGTAACCGCGTCGGCGTCACTGCCTTCGTCCACGTCTTCGTCGACGCCATCGGCGATCTGCTCCCACTTCAGGAAGCTGCCGGGAAGCATGGGCCAGACACCCGCGAGCGCGTGCCGTGCGGCACTGCGGAGGGATGAAGCCGGAGCATCCGGCAGCTGGACACAGAGCTTCTCCAGTGGCTCGGGCTTCCAAGCTTCGGTAGAAGCACCGATGGCCTGCTGGAGGATGCCCACCGCCCGCTGCGCGAGCTCGGGCTGCCGGCAGGTGAGGACGGCCTGCAATGAGGCGGGGCCCTCTCGGTGATGGACGAGAGCGAGGATGCGGCTCTTGCTGGGGGTGTGCTCGCAGTGGAAGCCGCGGAGCGCGGCCAGGGTCGGCTGAGCAGACATGCGGAGGACTCCGAATGGTGGGCGCACAGGGACGTGCGTGGAAGCAAGTGGAGTTCCGCTGGTGGGCGCGCTGCTGACGCGCCTCCGGACGGCGAAGACTAGGCGCGCTCGGCTGGTTCCCCCGGTGCTACCGGAAGTCCGGGCCTGGCTGCCCCAGCTTACTCACACGAAACAGCCGAGAGCGATGAAAGGGGCTGATCCGAGACAACGGGGGTTCTCCACAGCGCCACTGCCTGAGCGAAGCCTCCCCGTTGTCAGTGGTCGGCCGGATGATGGCGCCATGGCCATCGATGTCGAATGGGCGCGATCCGAGATCGCCAACTTCCTGACGCTGACGACGATGCACGCACCGTCGAACCCGAACGTGATCAGCTTCCACCTGGAAACCCGTGGTTCCGACGACGAGATCGTCGCGAGTGCGCAGGTGGTCGAGAAGATCCTGGACCGGGTCCTACCCACGTGGCGCACCAGCGTCCCGTCCGAGAACAACGAACTGCTGAACCGCTGGTCCCAGCATCGGGAAGCCGCACAGCGAGCCGATGTCGCACTTCAACGGGACGCGGAGATTCGCGAGCGGCTCGGGGACGACGCGCCGCAGCTCAGTGCGGCAACTATGCACCCGTGGGCCTGGGACGGGGCCCGAGCCCTGTGGCAGAGCGGCCACTTCCGGCAGGCGGTCACTGCGGCTGCGCGCAAGGTGAACGCTGAGACGCAGAACAAGGTGGATAGACGGGACGCGAGCGAGACAGCCCTCTTCCTGAACGTCTTCTCCAAGGACGCTCCCAAGCCCGGCCAGCCCCGGCTTCGTCTGATGCCGGACGACGGCAGCGACACGTTCCGGAGCGTCCATCGAGGCGCGGCCGCGTTCGCTGAGGGGTGCTTCGCGGGCATCCGGAACCCCAACAGCCATGAGGACGGCCTGCCGGAACTGCCCGAGCACGAGGCGCTGGAACAGCTGGCGGCCATCAGTGTTCTCGCGCGGTGGGTGGACGCCGCCACCGTCGAGCGTTGAGCACGAATGTGCGTCGGCTGAAGTAACCGACGCACATTCGTAGTGGTGGGGGAACGATCGTCCCGAAAACACCGGAAGTTTTGGGCGACAGCCCATCACGGTCCGCATTCGCGCAGGTCAAAACCCTATCGCTCCCCCGCCCACCAGGTGCCTTCTAAGCACTTGGCCGCAGGTTCGAGTCCTGCCGGGGGCGCAAGATCCAAGACCCTCCTTCGGGAGGGTCTTTTTGCTGATCAGGGGCGGTTTTCAGTCGGTGGCGGAGGCGTCAGGGAGACGACCTCGGATGGCTCGTTCTGTCCGGCTGGAACCGGCCAGAAGCGACCTTCGGCGGCCGTTCGGCCCGAAAACGGCCCGAAGTCTTGGGACGCTCTCTCGGCAGGGTCGAGGGGACAAATCGGCATTCGGGTTGAAGCGACGATCACGCCCGGATCATCCTTACCGTCATGTCTCTCGCCGCCGCGCTCGACGTGTCACACCTGCCCGACTACGCGTACGACTGGGCTCTGGTCGACGTCGAGACATCCGGCCTGATCGCCCGGCGTGACCGGATCCTCTCGATCGCGGTGCTGACTTTCGGGCCGGACGGGACCCAGACCGGCGAGTACTCCACCCTGCTGAACCCGGGCTGCGACCCCGGCCCCGTGCACATCCACGGCCTGACCGCGGAACGGCTGAGCGGCGCCCCGACCTTCGAGCAGGTAGCCGGACGGATCGGAGCGCTCCTGCAGGACCGGGTCATGGTGGCTCACAACGCACAGTTCGACTACGACTTTCTGGCCCATGAATTCGCCCGCGCCCGGCTCTATCTCCCGGTCACCCAGCGGCTGTGCACCCTGGCGTTGAACCGGCGTGTGGAGCCGCCCTCCGTCGACCTCAGCCTGGCGTCGCTGGCCGCTCACTACGGCGTACCGCAGACCAGCGCTCATGACGCGCTGGACGACACGCGCGTCCTCGCGGGGATCTTCCGCTCTTCCCTCTCCGAAGCCGCACGGCTGGACGTCCCGCTGCCGCTGGTGCCCTGCCCTCCCCGGCAGGATCCGCAGTTCGCGCCGAATCCGCCGAAGACCCCGTGCGCCTACCGGAACCCAGGCCGCCTGACACCCGGCGGTCCGCTCGTCCAGGGCATGAAGATCGCCGTCACGGGCGAGACCGCGACTTCCCGGGCCGAGCTGGTGGCCCGGTCTGTCGCCGCTGGCCTGAACATCATGTCGTCGGTCAGTCGGCACACCAGCGCTCTCGTCACCAACGACGCGGCTTCGGGCTCGGCGAAGGCACGACGCGCGATCGCCGAGGGCGTCACGGTCATCGACGAGCACACGTTCCTCAAGCTGCTGGGAGAGGTGCGTCCCGGAACACCGCACGAGAATCAGGCACCGAAGAAGACCCCGGAAGCGGCGGCCCCGGCCACGCCGCCTACTACGCCGACGCCGTCCCCCGCTGCGACCGCAGTTGTCGCGGACGTGCCGGCGCCCAGGCGACCCGAGCCCACGCATTCCGCCAAGCCGTTCGGCCGTCGGCGGGTCCTGGTTCTGGGCGGCACCCACGAGGAGGCGTCCGCCGCGCGGGCCAGGGTCGTCGAGCTGGGCGGGGCCGCCGCGATCAACCTCTCGGCGAGCGTCACAGACGTCGTCCTCTTCCCCGGAGGCGAACTCGACCGCCGCATGACCCGCGTCACCGCGTTGGGGCTTCCGGTCCACGCGCACGGATGGCTCGGAGCCCCCGCCTCCGAGTCGACCGACGTCCCCGCCCAGGACGGTGCGATGACCGGCGTTCTGCCGCGCGGCGGAGTCATCGATCTCCCCACGCTCCCCGCCGCCGGCCAGTGGCACGTGGGTGCCTCCTGGGCACAGCAGACGAACTGCGAGGTCGACGTCGTCGCCTTCGTCCTCGACGAGGACGAGCAGGTCTCCAGCGACGGGGACTTCGTCTTCTACGGCGCACCGGAAAGCCCCGACGGAGCTACCCGTCTCCTCTGCGACGGCCCGACCGAGCAGACCATCACCGTCGACCTCGCGGCGCTGCCGCCCGCCGCCCACAGGATCGCGATCGCCGCCGCCATCGACGGCGCCGCCACCTTCGGGGACATCGGAGCAGTCCAGATGACCCTCGCCCCGGGCGTCGATGCTCCGGCCACGGCCCAGGCCACTCTGGACGCCGCCACCAGCGAACGCACCCTGCTCCTCGCGGAGATCTACCGCCGGGGCCCGCGGTGGCGCTTCCGCGCCGTCGGCCAGGGCTACGACCACGGCCTGGAGATCCTCGTACGTGGATACGGCGTCGACGTGGAGTAGCCCTCGTCGCCTGCCAGATGGCGGGGGGTGCCCCAGTCCAACGGGTCCAAGAGGGAGGGCTCATGGTTGTGCTGCCCGTATAGGGCGCCTCCGCGAGGTCGGGGTTCTGGGCAGTCGTCTACGTTGACTGGCCGCAGGGCCGTATCCAGCCTTGAGCTTCTTCTCCCTCTACCTCCGGCGAGCTGGCACAGCAGAGGGGCCCGGCCACGGCCGAGCCCCTCTGATCCGATCTCGCGGCCGCACTCGACGCTTGTCAGAAGCGGGTGTGATGATCCGCCGCATGGCTACCTGGCTCGACAGCACCGACTTCGCCCGCTACGCGCTCATCCCGGAGGAAATCCTTCCGACATGGGAAGGGACCGAGACGGAGGAGGTGATCGACGAGTATGTCTCGGCCCTGCGGATGGCCGGCCGCGACATCCTGACGCTCGGTGCCGAGCCCCTGTCCGTCACCTGGCTCGCTGAGCCCCTCACGTTCGCGCGCTGGTGCTACGCCGACGACGACACGGGACTGCTGTCCGCCGTCCACACCGCCGGATCCGCCGACGGTTGGAAGGACGTCCTCACCCTCGAACTCGGAGGACGATACGTCCTGGCCGACGCCGCCTACGAGGCCGAGAGGATCCTCGACTCCCTGCAGGATGCACAGCAGCCGGCGGAGGCGCTCCGCGTCGAACTGTCACCGGGCCGCTATCGCGTCCAGTCCCTGATCGTCGATCCCGACCCCAAGACACAGTTCATGCTGGAACGGCTGCTGCCCGAATAATCGACAAGCCAGAGGTCTTTCCCCCTGGTGGGATGCGGTCATGCACTACGACGATCTCAGCCCCTACGCCTACCCCATCACCGAGGACGGCGACGTGTTCACCGAGGTCAGCAGCGGCGTGCGGTTCGTCACCGTGCGCGATGCCTACCGCCGGCTCAACATCGGCTGGCTGGAGACGGGACGGCCCTGGACCGCGGGGCCGGCGCCCGCGGAGTTCGCGTCCAAGCTGTTGACGGTGCTGGAGGAGCAGGCCGTGAACCAGGCCCTCGGCGTGCACGAGTGCGACCTGTGCCCCGAACCGCTCGACGACGCCCACCCCTGGTACGAACCCCGGCCGGGGCATCGACGCGCCAGCACCGGTACAGGAGAGATACGGGTACCTGGGGCTCCCGGGACCGCCTACGCAGCCCCCTCTCTGATCGGGCACTACGTACTCGATCACAGCTACCTGCCACCCCGGGAGTTCGTCGACGCCGTCCTCGCCTTCGACCTCCAGGACAGATCGGCCGCGTATCCCTCGATCACCTTTCCCTGGATCCCCGACGACGCCGAACTGTACGACGCCAGGTTCGAGTAACGCCCCCTTCGATGAACAGCATCAGGGCGAACCTCTGTCGGCCCACATCCGGATAAGCCTGATCAGGCACGCGGCAAGGCGCTCACCGCCGGGAGGGACCTCGTCAGGCAAGGATCCCAGGCCGCGGTTGTCCGACGCCGTCTCTGGCTGATCGTTCCGACGCATACGCTTCGGCGATGAACCCTGACCTCTTCTCCCGGGTCGATATGGATGCGGCTCTCAGTCTTGCCGGTCCAGACAGCCAGGCAGTCCCGGTTCCCGGCGCAATGGTCGTTTGTCGGCCCCTCGTCGACAGTGATCATCGCGGACCCCAGCGCCACAACGGCAAGCAGTGGCGTTTGGAGCGATCAGGAGTTCCGGCTGGTCGGTCCGACCCCGGCCACAGTCACATCACGGCTCATGGGGCCCTTGCCCTTCACCGGGGCAGGCACATCTCCACAGCCGCCGGTGCACCTCTTCGTCCGGCTTGATGGCAGCTGCCTGTACCTCGGCACCATTCAGGTCTCATGGTGCGAAGCGAGTGAGGACGTGCTCCTCCGCTGCCACCTGCGGATCAACCCACCACTGAGCCGCGAGGTCCTCGACTGGGTCCGGCCAACGGCCACGGCGCCTCCGCTCCCCGCGGTGGACTGGCTCGGCGACGTGCAGACGAACACCGGTCAGGCCCTCAAGCGCTTCTTGACGAACTGGTACCCAACAACCCACCCCCAGGAGCCGGTCGCCAGCGTGCCCGACCCGGCCTGCGTTGCCCGCAGGTCTGGGGTCGGTCAGTCGTCCGTCTGCCCGCGGATCAATGCGTCGAGTCGCCACTATGCCGGGGACGATCCATTAGCGATGCTCTGGATGAGGGCAGGGATGTCGGAGTCCTCTGCCAGTCGGGCCGTGGCTCGGAGTCGTAGCATTCGCGAGTCGCATTGCAGATGTGGCGAGCAAGGCCCTCGATTCGATGATCACCGGAGTCGAGGTCCTGCCCCGTCAGTAGTCGAATGTGTCGAGGTGCCGGCGCAGCAGGTCGCCGATGTCTTCGCGGCCCCCTTCGGTCGGCAGCGGTGAGGGGGTGTCCTCGCCGTTCGCCATGGCGAGGCTGCTGGCGAAGCGCACGAGGTTGGGCGCCGGAGCGAAGGAGTCGCGCAGCCAGACGGCGAAGGTGCCGGCTTCGTCCGCGGTCGCATCGGTGAGGGTGATGTAGGCGTAGTCGGGCTCGGTGATGGCCGCGGTGCCGTCCAGCCACACGTCCGGCGACAGCTCGATCTCGAAGTCCAGCACGGTCATCTCGTGGACGCCGGACCGCCGGTGCCCGATGGTGGGGTCGGGAAATGCCTCTCGCAGCGCCCGCTCCAGGGAGTCCAGCGTGGCGTGCCAGGCTCCGCCGTCCCCCTCGGGGGGATAGAAGGCGAAGTTCGTCCGGATGTTTCGTTCCGTGGCCATGGTCTTCCTTGTTCTCAGGGGACGTACCGCGTCGAGCCTGGCGTGCCCGTCATCGCCATCATGGACTGCCAGTAGACGGCGTTGTCCCGCCCGTTCGTCACGATCTCCAGGCCCCTGATCTCGCTGTTGGCGGGGTTGGCCATGGCCTGCTTGTAGCGGACGAGTTCCTTCTCGTCACCCGCGTACATGGAGTCGACGACGGGGTCCCATGAGATCTTCCCTTGGTTGTTGATCTTGACGGGCTTCGCCAAGGTCTCCTCGACCCGGTCGAGCGTGCGGAAGCTCTTCTTCGTGCAGTCCGGGTCCCGTACGTGCTTCGCCTCGACGAGATGGCCGTCGAGGGGGCGTATGCCGTCCACCATGAGTCCGCGCTTGCTCCCGAGCAACGGCACTTCCCGCTCGGGGTAGCCGGCCACGCGGAGCTGGTAGGCGTTGTCCGGGGCCGCCGGGCCACCGCCGCCGGCCAGGCCGCCGGGTCGGAGGGTATTCGTCCACGCGCGGAACTGCTGCTGCTCTGCCGCGGTGAGCAGACGGGTCGTCCCAGGGACCGGCGGAATCGGGTCGGCGAAGGAGATACCCGGGTCGACTGGGTTGATCATCGGAGCCAGCGCCGGGACCTGCCCGGTGTACGACGCGAGGACGACCGGGACGGGTACGGGAATCGGCGCGGGGATGAGGGGCGGCAGGAACGGGAGTCCGGGGATGGCGGGCGCCGCCGGCGGATCGGCCGCGGGAAGCTTGATGCGGGCGGCGGACGAGTCTAGTGCGTGGCCCACGGATCCGAGGTCCCGGATCCAGGAGTCCCCGAGCACGGCGTCGAGCAGTCCGCCGTCGTATCCGTTGCCCCCGAACATCGGCTGGTCCCAGGGCATGTCGACCGCGAAGAGGTTCAGCTTGCGCTCGGCGATCTTCCCCTTGGCGGCCTCCACATGCTCGGCGTACCGGTCGCACGCCTTGGCTATCTGCGTGCAGGCGGCGACGAGATTCGTCACCAGCGGCTCGCCTTCCTCCGCCTTCGCCGGAGGGCAGGTAAGACCGACACTGTGCTTGACGTACGTCTGGAAAGCGTCGGCGGCCTCGCCGGAGTGCGCCTTGCTCGCGGTGAGGGCGTACGCCTGCGCGTCCTCCAGGAAGCGTTGCATGAGCACCCCGGCATGACGCCAGGAGCCGGCGACGTCCCGGATCTTCTCCGGCGAGCCACGGAAGCGGTCACTGCCGCCGCTGGGGGCATACTGCTCGTACCAGGCGGTCTCCCCGACCACCTCGGGGAGCTCCTGGCCCAGCCCGAGGTAGTTCTCGGTGCAGTCGGCGCCGGGGTCGCCCATCCCTGCGGTGAGGTCGGCCTGCCGGCCCAGGAAGGCAGAGACTTGTCGGCTTTCCTCGGCCATGAACTCGCGGGCGTTGCGCATCAGCCCCTTGCTCGTCTCGCCAAGGACGTACGAGCTGAAGCCCATCTTGTCGAGCGTCGCGGAGGCTGCCGAGACGTACACCTTGGCGAAGGCTCGCCCGGCTTCGTCGTCCCCTGCCATCCCGTGTTGCCGCGCCAGTTCGTGGCCGACGGCGATAGCCGTGTCACGCGCTCCCCGCATCGTGTCGAGAAGCCCCATGGACCCGCGGATCATTCCCTCCGCGATGAACTTGACGTCCGGAGCAAGACCGGCCACCGTCGCACCCCCTTGCAGACGTGAATCGTCAACCTATCTCAGGCGGATGGCATCGTCTGGGCAGTGTCAGCTGCTCGGCTCATTGCTGTCGGCGAAGAGGCGGAAACCGAGCAGTGGCACCACGTCAGGGTCGACATCGTCGGGTGCGGGCCGGCCTTCCAGGAGGAAGCCGAAGAAGGCGCGCAGGGCTTCGTTGCCCAGGTCCAGGGGATGGAAGGGCAGCGCGTAGGGCTCCTCATCCCAGTTCGGGTTGAACTCCACGGGACGGTCACCCGCCCAGTAGGGCGTCTCGAAGGCGAACGGGTCGCCGATGTTCTCCACGATGCCGCCGTCCGGGGAGAGGCTCAGCGAGCGGACCAGACGGCCGTCTTCCCACACCGCGAAGGCGAGCCAGTCCGAGACGCTGTGCATCGCGTGCAGGATCACGCGGCGTCCTGCTGCCGCTTCCAGGAGGTGCGCCGGCAACTCCGACGGGCGGTCGAACATCAAGCGCCGGTCGCAGACCATGTCCACGCCCGTGAAGCTCGCCGCGTACGTGAGGCCGTCCGGCGGGTACGTTGCCTCTCCCAGGACCTCACCCTCCGTCGGCTCCGCACGACAGCCCGGGAAGACTCGGGCGATCAGCACCGCCGTGTCCTCGGCTGTCGGCTCACCGGCCGCCTTCAGCACCGAGGCCACATCTCTGTCCGCGTACGCCAGTAGCGCCGTCTTCGCTCCCATGCGCCGCACGCTATCCGGAGCCACCGACAGTCCAGCCGTCCCGAAAACGCCCGAAGTTTTCGGCGGCGCCCGGCTACCGGCCGCATCCGCGCAGGTCAGAGCCACCCCACTCCCCCACCCACCAAGCCCCTTCTAAGCACTTGGCCGCAGGTTCGAGTCCTGCCGGGGGCGCAAGACCACAGACCCTCCCTCGGGAGGGTCTTTTTGCTGCCCGGGCAGGGCCTCCGCCGCCGGATCGCGTCCGGTCGTCGCATTCACCTTCACTCATTGCAATGGGCACCTCTCCGGACATTGCGTTACCTTCAGGGTCGTTGCAATGAAATCTCGCCTCTGACCTGCGATTACTAAACTCTCACGCAACGATGACGTTGCCAGTCTTGTGAATGCAACGTAGCTTTTCCTTCATCGGAAACTACGACTCCAAGGAGAAGCACCATGAAGAAGTTCGCCACCGCCGCCCCCGTCTCCGCCGTCCTCGACATCCCCGCCGGGCGCATCCGGTTCATCGCCGCCGATCGGGACGACGCCACGGTCG
This sequence comes from Streptomyces tanashiensis, assembly GCF_014648895.1. Lineage (GTDB taxonomy): Bacteria > Actinomycetota > Actinomycetes > Streptomycetales > Streptomycetaceae > Streptomyces > Streptomyces tanashiensis. Next base: position 80,383 of record NZ_BMRZ01000003.1, on the reverse strand, counting down.
AGGTCCTGCCCGCCGACGCCTCCAAGAGCCGTGACGTGAAGGCGGCCGCGCAGACCGGGGTTTCGTTCGGGGACGGTGTGCTGCGGATCGAGGCCCCCGCGGCCGGGAACCAGTACTTCGGTCAGTCCGGGGCCGTCGAGGTGACCGTCCAGCTGCCCGCCGGGTCCGCGGTCGACGTAAAGGCGGCCGCCGCCGAGCTCCGCGGTGTCGGGCGGCTCGGAGACGTCACGTTCGAGAGCGCGCAGGCCACCGTCAAGCTCGACGAGACCGCCAGCGCCCGCGTCAGCCTGCAGGCCGGTGACATCACGGTCGGCCGGCTCGGCGGCGACGCCGAGATCAGGACGCGTAAGGGCGACCTCCGGATCGACGAGGCCAGGCGCGGCACGGTCGTCCTCAGCACCGAGGCCGGCCGGATCGACGTCGGAGCCGCCCGCGGCGTCTCCGCCTCCCTCGACGCCGGCACCGCCTACGGCCGGGTCAGCAACTCCCTCCGGAACACCGAGGGTGCCGGCGCCGGACTCAGCATCAGCGCCACCACCTCCTACGGCGACATCACCGCCCGGAGCCTCTGAGAGCGGCGTCCGACGTCCGACACCGGGCCGAGGTGGGTGAGCTTGTCGGGGTTGGACACGGAGCGGATCGTCCGGACCACGCCGTCGGCGATGTCCAGTTCGAGCACGCTCGCCACCCGGCCCCCGGCGTCGCGCAGGACGGCGCCGGGGCGGCCGTTGACCCGGGCCGGGTGCAGGGAGACACCGAGGTTCCCGACCTTGCGGAGCCCGCCGACGAGGAGCCGGACGATGCGCCGGGGGTCCGTCTGCGGCTCCCCGAGGGCCCGGGCCTTGCCGCCGCCGTCCCCGTGGAAGACCACGTCGGGCGCGAGCATCCCGAGCAGCGCGTCCATGTCGCCGCCCGAGGCGGCGTCGAAGAACCTGCGGGCGAGCGCGTCGCCCTCCGCCCGCAGCTCCGGGGCCGGAGGACCGCCGGCGGCCCGGCCTCCGGCGGCGATGCGCTTCCTGGCGCGGGCGAAGAGCTGACGGCAGTTCGCCTCCGTCCTGCCGGTGGTCTCGGCGACGTCCGGGTAGCCGTACCCGAACACCTCGCGCAGGACGAAGACCGCCCGCTCCATCGGCGAGAGGGCCTCCAGGAGCACCAGGAACGCCATGGACAGCGAGTCGGCCAGCTCCGCGTGCTCGGCCGGTCCCGGCCTCTCGGCGGTCACGACCACCGGCTCGGGCAGCCACTCGCCCACGTACGTCTCGCGCCGCACCCGTGCCGAACCCAGGTGGTTGATGCCGAGCCGCGTCACCGCCGTGGCCAGGTACGCCTTCGGGGCGGCGATCTCCGTCCCCGCCCGGTACGCCCGGGTCAGGCCGAGGAACGCGTCCTGCACGATGTCCTCGGCGTCGCCCACCGAGCCGGTCATCCCGTACGCGAGGGAGAAGAGCAGCGGCCGGTACGCCGCCGCCTGCGCCACCTCCGTCGATCCCCCCACGGCACCGCTCCCCCCAACTCTCCCGCCGGACCGCCCGGTCGGGCCTCCGCAGGGTAGCCGAGACCCCCACACCCGCCCTGGTGAGACGCGGGTCACACGCCCCGCCGTCACAGGCCGCCGGGCCGCTCTGTCTCAGAGGGGTGACGGCCGAGAACGTTGCGGTCGCCACCCCGGCACACCGGAAAAGGGAGAGCCCTCATGAACATCGCGCTGTGGATCGTCGCCGGCCTGCTCGCCGCCGCCTACCTGGCCGGCGGTGCCGGAAAGCTGGCCATGTCGAAGGAGAAGCTGGCCTCCTTCGGGCCCAGTTCGGCATGGGTCGAGGACTTCGGCGCGGGCAGCGTGAAGGCCATCGGGGCCCTGGAGGCGCTGGCCGCGGTGGGCCTGGTCCTGCCCGCCGTGCTCGGTGTCGCCCCCGTCCTGGTGCCGATGGCCGCCCTCGGTCTGGTGCTCGTCATGACCGGTGCGGTGATCACCCGGCTCCGGCGACACGAACTGAGGTTCATGGCGGTGGACGTCGTGTACATCGTGCTCGCCGGTTTCGTGGCCTGGGGGCGCTTCGGGCCCGAGTCCTTCGTCGGCTGACCCCTGGCGGCCGGCGGCAGGTACGCACATGGCCTTCAGTGGGTACGGACGTCGTGTGGTGTTCTTCGGAGATCCGTCCGCGACCCTCGTCCACGCGTGCGTACGGGACGGTCGCGGCGGCAGTCCCACGGCCGTACTCGACGACGGGCCGTTCGGCGAGGACGTGCGGCGGCGGGTGCCCGGGGAGGCGGGGGCCTCGCACGCCGTCTTCGTCTCGCCGTGCCCCGCGCAGGACGGGCTTCCCGTCTTCTCCCTCCGGTTCTTCACCTCCGAGGGGGAGTTGCCCTCCTGCGGGCACGGGACGGTCGCCGCGCTCGGATACCTCGCCGCGCGGGCGGGCACCGACGCGTACCGGGTGCTCCTCCGGGTCGCGGGCCGCACCTTCCCCGGCTGGGCCGAGCGGAAGGGGTCGTACGCCGAGGTCGGCTTCGCGTACGGGCCCGTGGAGCTGCGCGAGCCGGCCGCGGGCGAGTCCGAGCTCGTCCTTCCCGCGCTGGGCCTCGCCCCGTACACGCTCGGACGGCCGGAGGCACTGAGGCCGAACCCGCTCGGGCAGCCTGACACGCTCGGACGGCAGGAGGCGCCCGGACCGAACCCACCCAGGCAGCCGGACACGCCCGGGCGGCCCGATGCACTGGCCCCGGGCACGCTCCGGCCAGGTGTCCGGGTCGCCTCCGTCGGGCGGCCGCGTCTGCTGGTCCCCGTGGCCTCGCGGTCCGATCTCGCCGCGCTCGCCCCGGACATGGAGCGGCTCCGTGCCGCCTGCGACCGCCTCGGCCTCCTCGGGTGTTACGTGTACTCCGCGCCGTCGCCGTCGGGGCGGGTCGCGGCCCGGATGTTCGCCCCCTCGATCGGCGTCCCCGAGGACATCGCCAACGCCAACAGCACGGCCTGCCTCGCCGCCCACCTGGCCGGCCGGGGCATCGGCCGCATCGCGGTCGACATGGGGGACTCACTCGGCAGTCCCGCCACGATCAGCGCCACGACCCGCGACGGGGTGGTACGGCTCGGCGGCGGCGTCCTGATCACGCGCCCGCGTCCGTAGGCCCTTCCGTCTCCCTCGCCCGGCGAGCGCTCCAGGCCTTCCGGCTGCTCGGCCGGATCCGGCACGGCCTGGAGTCCTTCGACGACCTCCTCGCCGAGCAGGACCGCTACGACGTGCACTTCCTCTGAGGTGGATCCGCCAGGGGGTTCGGCAGAGGGATCCACGCGTCGCGGTCCACACCCCGCAGGCGCATCAGGGTGAGGGCCTTGACCCGGAGCTCCGGGGCGAAGAGGGCCGCGCGGTCGGCCCGGTTCTCCCGGCTCGCGGGGAGGCCGTCGCAGGCCCGGCCGGCAGCGGCGGCGACGACCCGCCAGAGGCGCGTCCCGGCCGTCCGGTCGCGGTCGGCGAGGGCGGAGACCAGCGTGCCGAAGGTGGTGCCGAAGAGGTGCCCGAAGAGCATCGTGCGGAGCACCTCCGGGTCGTCGTCGATCACCCGCCCGCCGACGGGAGCGGCGTCGAATCCGTGCCGGGCGAGGCGGCTCGGGCTCAGGCGGACGTCGGCGAGGTCGCGGTAGACCAGGCGCCGGGGGCTGGCGTGCGCGTCGAGCACGACCAGGAGGTTCTGCCCGTGGGCGGCGGGCGCGACGCCCCGGCTCAGGAGGCGGAGGAACGGCGGGACCGCGAGGTCGGCGAAGGCGGCCAGCCACTCGGCGCCCGCGTCCGGGGCGCCGGCGGCGGCCAGGAGCGTCCGGATCAGGGGCGGTCCGTCGCCGGCGGGGCGGGCGGCGAGCGCCGCCACCGGCAGGATCGTCTCGCCGGGCCGCAGGCGGGCGGCGGCGGCCGGTGACTCGCGGAGCAGGACGGCGAGGTCGGCGCTGGGCTCCCCGCGTACGAGCGCGGAGGCGCCGGCGAGGTTGCGGGTGATCCGCAGGGCGTCGGCCAGGTCGGCCACGACGTGGCCGAGGAGTGCCGACAGCGGTGCGCTGTTCTCGACGCCGCTCGCCGAGATGTCGCGGATCGCGCTGGTCATCCGTGTGGTCAGCGCCGTCTTCAGGTGCGGTCCGCCGGCGAGCGGGGCGAGGGTCCGTACGCTCATCAGCGGCCGGGCGGGGATCGCCCCGGTGACGTACGGCCGGTGGCCGAGCTCCGGCAGGACGTGCGCGCTCTGCCAGGGGTGCACGGGCAGCAGCAGCCGGTCGCCGTCCCGCAGCCGGTCGGGCCACTCCCCCGCGACACGGCACCGGTCGGCCGGGACCGCCACCAGGTCGAGGCCGACGACGGGGCGGTGCTCGGGGGCGTACGCGAGCTGCTCGGCCACCGCGAGGCCGGGGCGGCTGCGGCAGCAGGGGTGGTACGGGTGCCCGTCGACGACGCTCTGCTCGATGTGTGCGAGCGGGTCGACGCCGCCGGACCGGGAGCCGGCACCCGGCGCGGACGCCGCGCGCGCCGCGCCGGCCCTGGACAGGGCCAGGGAGGCGACGCTGTGGTCGAGTTCGGCGAGGAGGGCGTCGGCGCCCGGCAGGCCGAGTTCGGCGAGGAGGGCGGCGGGCCGGTCGTGGGCGCGGCCGTCGAGGCGTACGGTCGTGTCCTCGCCGGGGACCACCAGGTCGTACGGGAGCCGGGGCGGCCCGCTCAGGACCCGGCCGTCGGTGAGTTTCACCCGCCCGGTGCGGGCGTCGCGCGCGGCGATCCCCGGCAGCGGCTCGTGGAGCAGCGCGCGCCACAGCCGGCCGAGCACCGCCGCCCGGGCCGGGGGCAGTTCCCGGTGGTAGGCGGCGAGGAGCCGGGGGGCGGCGTCCGCCAGTTCGCGGGCGGTCGAGGCCTCGGCGCCGGGGGCCGTCTCGGGGGCGCGCGGCGCGGGGAGTGCGCCCGTATCGTGATCCGGAGCGGAGTGCATGAAGGCTCACTACCCTGCGCAGGATGTCCCTACCGGTGGACGACCCGCCGGGGCACGGGTGGAAGGCGCTGTCGTGAGTGAAGCCAAGGGCCGGGCCGACGCCCTGTCGGCGACCGCCCTCCTCAACTGCCTGATCCGGGAGGTGGCCGCTCCCGAGGCCCCCTGGGACGCGGACCACGCCGTCCTCCGGCTCCCGGCGACCGGCCGGCTGCTGCGGGTACGGGCGGGCCGGCGGCCCACCGAACCCTGCGTCCGCACCGACGGCGGCTGGCTCCCGCTGACCTTCGACGCCCTCGTGGCGCTGACCGCCGACGAGCTCGCCCGGCGCACCGGCGTCACCAACAGGACGGTCGTCGGCGAGATGACCGACAGCAGGGACGTCGTCGCGGCGCTGCACGACGCGCGGGCCTCCGCGTGCCCGCCGGAGGACGCGTATCTGCGGTCGGAGCAGGCGCTGCTCGCCGGGCACCGGTACCACCCGGCGCCCAAGGCGCGCGGGGCGGGCGCGCCGGAGAGCTGGCTGCCGTACGCGCCGGAGGCGTACGCCCGGTTCCCGCTGGAGCTTCTCGGTGTCCGGGCCGACGTCGTCGCGGAGGACGGCGACCTGTCCCTGCTCGATCCGCTCGGCGTCACTCCCCCCGACGGCTACGTGGTCCTCCCCATCCACCCCTGGGAGCTGGATCTGCTGGGTGAGCTGCCCGCGTTCCGCGACGGGCGGCTGCTGCGGCTGGGCGCCGGGGCGCCGCGGGCGGGACGGGCCGTGGCGACCTCCTCCGTGCGGACCGTGTACCTGCCGGAGGCCGATCTCTTCTGCAAGTTCAGCCTGGACGTGCGGATCACCAACGGGAACCGCCGCCTGGAGCTGCGCGACCTGCTGTGGCTGCGGACGATCGGCGACCTGCTCGCGCCCGCCTTCGACTCCCTGCCGACGGCGTCCTTCCTCGCCGACCGGGGCTATCGCACCGCCGACCTCGGCGGGCAGCACGCCTACGAGGGCTTCGCGGTGATCGCGCGCGAGGGTCTGCGCCCGCACCTGCCGCCCGGGGTGACGCCGCTGCTCGCGGCGGGCATCGGCGAGGGCTTCCCGGGCAACCCGATCGACGGGCTGGGCCCGGAGCGTGCGCTCGTCTGGTGGCAGCGCTACCTCGACCTGCTGGTGCCGCCGGTGCTGCACGCCTGGCGGGCGCACGGCCTGGTCCTGGAGTGCCATCTGCAGAACGTCCTCGTGGGCGTGGACGGCACCGGCCTCCCGGTGCGGGTGATCTTCCGCGACCACGAGGGCGTACGGATCGTCGCCGAGCGGCACGGCGCGCTCCTGGACCGGCACGCGTCACGGGGGCCCGCTCCGGTGCTCGACGCGGCGCACGGCTGGGAGCGGCTCGTGTACTGCCTGGTGACGAACAACCTCTCCGAGATCGCCGGCGCCCTCACCGACCGCCACCCGGAGCTCGCCGGTGCACTGTGGCCCCGGGCGCGGGCGGTGTTCGCCGGGTACGCGGCGGAGCACGGCGGCCCGGCGGAGACCGCCGCGCTGCTCGGCTCGCCGCACGTGCCGGCGAAGACGAACCTGCTGTTGCGCTGGCTCGACGTGGACGGGGCCGACGCCCGTTACGCACCGATGGCCAATCCGCTGTGCGAGACCCCGTGAGACGCGGCCCCGCACGGCGGCGGCGGGCTCAGCGGACGGGGCGGCCGAGCCGGACCCGGACGAGGGTGGTGTCCACGTCGCTGTCGACGAGCCGCCCGTTCGCGTCGAAGGCCTCGGGGCCGTCCGTCATCCCGAAGTCGTTGTCGTTGAGCAGGACGAGCGTCGAGGAGCCTTCGAGGGCGACGCCCTCGATCTTCCCGGGGACGCCCTCGACCGTGTTGAGGTCGATCACGAGCCGCTTGCCGAGCACCGGCACCTCGGCGGCGGCCGCGTCGTCGAGCTGCTCCAGGGTGGGTCCGGCGGCGGTGTCCCAGGTGGTGCCGAGGATGTCGGAGCCGCGGCGGAGGCGGACCTCGTAGAGGCGGGCGGCCTTGTCGGTGCGCTCCTGCACGAGGAGGCGGTCGCCGCCGACGGCGACGAGCGCGGAGAGCTTCAGCTCGGAGGTCTTGGTCTGGCCGGGCTCGACGACGTCGACGGCGTCGAAGCGGTAGGCGTACTCGGCGGTGACCCGGTTCTCGCGGGGCGAGAAGCGCAGCAGCCGGGTGGTGCGGGAGTTCTCCCCGGAGACCTTGTCGGGGTTGAGCAGCGGGCTCTGCAGGCCGAGGACGAGGTCGCCGCCGGGCAGCAGCGCGAGGCCCTCGAAGCCGCGGTTGGTCTTGCGCTGGAGGAAGATCGACGGCAGCGACTCGACGACCGGGTAGCCGGTTCCGGTCAGGCCGAGGCCCCGGGGCACGTGGCGGGCGAGGACCCGGCCCTCGGCGGAGACGTGCACGAGCGAGGGGCCGTACTCGTCGACGAGCCAGAAGCTGCCGTCCTCGGCCCGGACGAGGCCCTCGGTGTCCAGGCCGTTCGGGTCGTACGCGAGCGGGGTGGAGGCGTCGTAGGTGTAAGGGGCCTCGTCGCGGCCGGGCTGGTTCGGCAGGCCGGTCACGGGGGCGCCGGAGGCGGTCGTGAGCGGGAGGGACTTCAGGACCTGGATCCGGCCGCCGACGGCGCGGATCTTCACGATGGCCGGGTCGAAGCCGGGCACGGGGAAGGTGCGCCGCTTGTCCTTGCCGACGGCGATCTGGCCGTTGGGGCCCCGGTCGGTGACGGTCCAGTACTCGCCGCGCCGCCCGGCCGGGTAGAGGTCGCTGCCGATGCCGCCGAGGTCGACGCCCCGGTCGTCGGCGACGCTGCCCGGCAGCAGGGCGTTGCTGAAGGCGGCCAGCGGGATGTCGGGCAGGGTCGAGGTGGAGACGACCCGGGCGGCGGGGCCGCCGTGGTGCGCCGGGGTGGCGTCGGCCGTGCCCACGACGACCGAGCACGCGAGCGCGGCGGACAGCGGCAGGACGAGGAGGGCGGGCCGGCGCAGGAGGCGCGGATTCATCTGAACTCCCTGGAGGACATGGAAAGTCGCCGGTGAGGGCGGCCTCATGGTCCGGTCCTTCGCGCAACACGGGGCGACGCGTCCGCGACATCGGGGCGAGCCCTGGGTGAACGCGCGGTCCGGCGGCGTCGGGAACCGGACAAGGCCTGCCGGGCGCCGGGGACCGCGCGGGACGGGGGGCGAGGGGCCTCACCGGAGCAGCAGGTTCGCGCCCACGTCGTCCGGGACGGCCTCCCTGACCGGGGTGCTGTCCGGGCCCGGGCGGTGCGCGCCGGGGACGGGGGTGGGGGTGGTGCGGTGGAGGAGGACCGTGCCGTCCCGGTGCCAGACCTTCGTGTAGCCGTGGGCGAGGAGGAGTGCGACGCGCTGTCGCTGTTCCTCGGTGGAGGCGAAGGGGAAGGTGCGGTCGTTCACCCGGAGGAGGACCCAGTCGGCGCCGCGTGGGGTGCGGTCGGCGATGACCACGTCCGTACGGGCGGTCAGGCGGGGCGCGACGGTGTTGTCGGCCTCCACCGTGGCGCCGTCGGGGATGAGGGCGGCGGCCGTGGCGAGGGGGCGCTTGTCCGGGGAGGGCCGCCAGAAGTCCGGGCGGACGAGGAGTCCGAGGCCGAGGACGACGGCCGCCGCGGAGGAGAGGGCGACCGCGGTGACCGCCCAGGGGCGGATTCCACGGCGCGCGTGCAGCCTCGCCAGCGTCTCCAGGGCCGCGGTGAGCAGGATCGGCCACAGGAAGGCGTCGTAGTGGTTGATCACCGGCCAGTGGTTGGGGTTGTCGGAGAGGACGCGTTCCGCGAGGAGGGGGACGGCGAGCAGGAAGGTCGGGGAGCCGAGCGGGAGCAGCGCGAGGGTGCCGAGGATCCAGGCCACCATGGCGACCTTGACGAAGGGGGTCACGGCGGCCTGGAGCAGTACCCAGGGAGCGGTGAGGACGTGGGCCAGGGCGTCTGCCGGGTCGGCGCCGAGGCTCCCGTACGACCAGTAGTAGCCCTCGGGTCCGCCCATCGCCGGCAGGAACCAGGTGATCACGAGGGCGGACAGCAGCGGCCCGGCGAGGGCGAGTACGGCGCCCGTGGCGCGGCCCGTCCGGTGGCCGGCGCGGTGGGCGCGGACCGCGAGGACGAGGCCGTACGCGCCGACGACGAGGCCCATGTCCTCCTTGGCCGTGCACAGCAGGGCCGCCCAGAAGGCGGTGGCGCCGTACCGGTGGGCCATTCCCCGCTCCAGCATGAGGAGGGTGAACGGCACCGCGAACGCGGCCTCGTGGAAGCCGTTGTAGGCGGAGTTGAGGAGCGGCCAGCCGAGCGCGTACACCAGTCCGCCGAGGTCGGCGGCCCGGCGCGCGACGAGCGGAGCCGCGTCCGCGAAGGCGTGCCGGGCGATGCGGCGGACCACCGGCACGCCCGCCGCGAACAGCGCGGCCTGCGCGAGGATCAGCGTCCTCGGGTCGTCCCACAGCCAGTACAGCGGTGCGAGGAGGGCGAGCGCGGGCGTGAAGTGGTCGCCGAGGAGCGAGAAGCCGGGCGGGAACTCGTGGTGGACGTTCTTGATCGGCGACCTCGGCAGTTCGAAGTGCGCGTACGCCCGCACGGCCTGGTCGAAGATGCCGAGGTCGAAGCCCGTGGCCCGCAGGGCCGTCCAGGACTGCAGGCCGAGTGCGGCGCAGACGAGGAAGCAGAGGGCGGTGAGGCCGATGCCCCGGTGCCGGTCCCTCGCGCCCGGCGCCCCGGAGACCGCCGCCGTGTCCCGCTCCCCCGACGGGCGCGGGCTCGGCACACGGCCGGTCTCCTCGCCGGGCGGGCGGGTCGATATGTGTGGCGGCGCATTCCCCATGGCCACGACCCTACGGTGCGTGTCCGCGCGGGACGGGAGGCAGAATCGCGGCATGGTCCTCACCGCGCGCGCCCTCAACCGGTCCACTCTCCAACGCCAGTTGCTCCTGGAGCGGGCGCCGCTCGGTGTCGCGGACGCGGTGCGACGGGTGGTGGGCCTCCAGGCGCAGCACCCCGGCTCGCCCTACGTGGCGCTGTGGAACCGGGTCGCCGGCTTCGACCCGGAGCACCTCGACGGGGCGGTGAGCGGGTACGAGTTGGTCAGGTCGACGCTGATGCGGCTCACGCTGCACCTGGTGCACGCCGAGGACTACCGGGCCTTCCGGGAGGGCATGGAGCCGACGCTGCGCGGTTCGCGGCTGCACGATCCGCGGTTCACGGCGGCGGGGTTCACGGCCGCCGACGCCGACGCGCTGCTGCCCGGCCTCCTCGCGTACGCCGGGAGCGCGCGGACCGGGGCCGAGCTGCGCGAGCACATCGAGAAGGGCCGGGGCGGGCCGGTGGAGGCCGTCGTCTGGCGGATGGTGCGGCAGTACGCGCCGCTGTGGCACGCGCCGACGGGCCTGCCGTGGTCGTTCGGGACCGCGCAGTCCTTCGTCACGGCGAGCGAACGGCCGGTGCTCGGCGACCCGGAGGCGTCCGCCGCCGGTCTGGCCGCGCTGCTCCGGCGCTACCTGGAGGGCTTCGGGCCCGCGTCCGTACCGGACATGGCGCAGTTCACGACGGCCCCGCGCCGCCTGGTCCGGGAGGCGGTGAAGACCCTGGAGGACGGTCTCGACCGCCTGGAGGGGGACGACGGCACGGTGCTGTACGACGTACCGGGGGCGCCTCGGCCCGAGGAGGACGTCCCGGCGCCGCCCCGGCTGATGGCGATGTGGGACAGCGTCCTCCTCGCCTACGCGGACCGCAGCCGGATCATCCCTCCCGCGTACCGCAAGCACGTCATCCGCGTGAACGGGGACACGCTCCCGACGCTCCTCGTCGACGGATACGTGGCCGGGGTCTGGCGGCCGGTCGACGGCGGGATCGAGGCCTCGGCCTTCCACCCGCTGCCCGCCGCCGCCTGGGAGGCCCTGGAGGCCGAGGCCGCGTCGCTCGGACGGCTCCTCGCGGCCCGGGACCCGCACGTCTACCGCCGCTACGACCACTGGTGGGTCAAGGGGCTGCCGACGGTCGAGTCCCGGGTTCTGGCCTACTGACGCTCCGTCAGTGCCCGCAGCGCGAGGTTGAGCCGGAGGACGTTGACGCGGGGTTCGCCGATGAAGCCGAGGATGCGGTCGTCGGTGTGGTCGGCGACGAGCTTGTCGACCTGGGCGACGGTGAGGTGGTTCCTCTCGGCGACGCGGTGGATCTGGATCTTCGCGTACTCCGGGGAGATGTGCGGGTCGAGGCCGGAGCCGGAGGAGGTGACGGCGTCGGCGGGGACGTCGGAGGGCTCGACCGTGTAGCCCTTCACGGAGTTGTCCTTCACCACCGCCGCCTTGGCGTCCTTGACCCAGGCGATCAGGTCCTCGTTGTCACCGGAGCGGTTGGTGGCGCCGGAGAGGATCAGCTTGTACCGGGTGTTGACGCTGTTGGCGCCCAGGCCGTTGGAGGGGCGGGGCTGGAACCACTTCCGGTCCGGCTTGTCGCCGGCCAGGTAGGTCTGGCCGACGAGCTCGGAGCCGACGACCTTCCCGCTCCCGTCCTTGATCTCGGAGCCGTTCGCCTTGCCGGGGAACGCCACCTGGGCGATGCCGGTGACGGCGAGGGGGTAGAGGACGCCGCAGATCACGGTGAGGACGAGGAGGGCGCGCAGGCCCGCCCAGAGCACACGGCCGGTGTTTCCTACCGAGTTGTTCATGTCAGCCGATTCCGGGGATGAGGGAGAGGAGCAGGTCGATGATCTTGATGCCGACGAACGGGGCGACCAGGCCGCCGAGTCCGTAGAGGCCGAGGTTGCGTCGCAGCATCGAGTCGGCGCTGGAGGGCCGGTAGCGCACGCCCTTGAGGGCGAGCGGCACGAGGGCGACGATGATCAGGGCGTTGAAGATGACGGCGGACAGGATCGCGGACTCGGGCGAGGCCAGGCCCATGATGTTGAGCTTGTCCAGCGAGGGGTAGGCGACGGCGAACATCGCGGGGATGATCGCGAAGTACTTCGCCACGTCGTTGGCGATCGAGAAGGTCGTCAACGCGCCTCGGGTGATGAGGAGTTGCTTGCCGATCTCGACGATCTCGATGAGCTTGGTCGGGTTGGAGTCGAGGTCGACCATGTTGCCGGCCTCCTTCGCGGCCGACGTGCCCGTGTTCATCGCGACACCGACATCGGCCTGCGCCAGCGCGGGGGCGTCGTTGGTGCCGTCGCCGGTCATCGCGACCAGCTTTCCGCCGGCCTGCTCGCGCTTGATGAGGGCCATCTTGTCCTCGGGCGTGGCCTCGGCGAGGAAGTCGTCGACACCGGCCTCCTCCGCGATGGCCTTCGCGGTCAGGGGGTTGTCACCCGTGATCATGACCGTCTTGATGCCCATGCGGCGCAGCTCGTCGAACCGCTCCCGCATGCCCTCCTTCACCACGTCCTTCAGGTGGATGACACCCAGGACACGCGCACCCTTGCCGTCCTGAACAGCCACGAGGAGCGGCGTGCCACCAGCCTGGGAAATGGCGTCGGTGAGTACCTGCGCGTCCTCGGCGACATGCCCGCCGTTCTCCTTCACCCAGGTCACGACCGAACCGGTCGCCCCCTTGCGGACCTTGCGCCCGTCCACGTCCACACCCGACATACGGGTCTGGGCGGTGAAGGCGACCCACTCGGCACCCGCCAGCTCGCCCTGGTGGCGCTCGCGAAGGCCGTACTTCTCCTTGGCGAGGACCACGATCGAGCGGCCCTCGGGGGTCTCGTCGGCGAGCGAGGACAGCTGGGCCGCGTCGGCGACCTCGGCGGCCGTCGTGCCCTTGACCGGGACGAACTCGGAGGCCTGGCGGTTGCCGAGCGTGATCGTGCCCGTCTTGTCGAGTAGCAGCGTGGAGACGTCACCGGCGGCCTCGACCGCACGGCCCGACATCGCGAGGACGTTGCGCTGGACCAGCCGGTCCATGCCGGCGATGCCGATCGCGGAGAGCAGCGCACCGATGGTCGTCGGGATCAGACAGACAAGGAGAGCCGTCAGGACGATCATCGAGGTCTGCTTGTCGGCGCCCGCGTAGATCGCGAACGGCTTCAGCGTGACCACGGCGAGCAGGAAGACGATGGTGAGGGACGCCAGGAGGATGTTGAGGGCGATCTCGTTCGGGGTCTTCTGCCGGGCCGCGCCCTCGACCAGGTTGATCATCCGGTCGATGAACGTCTCGCCCGGCTTCGTCGTGATCTTGATGACGACCCGGTCCGAGAGCACCTTCGTGCCGCCCGTGACCGCGCACCGGTCGCCGCCGGACTCCCGGATCACGGGCGCGGACTCGCCGGTGATCGCGGACTCGTCGACGCTCGCAACGCCTTCGACGACGTCACCGTCGCCCGGGATGATGTCGCCGGCCTCGCAGACCACCAGGTCACCGACGCGCAGCTCGGTGCCGGGCACCCGCTCCTCGTTCGTGCCGATGATCCGGCGGGCGACCGTGTCGGTCTTCGCCTTGCGAAGGGTGTCGGCCTGGGCCTTGCCGCGGCCTTCGGCGACCGCCTCCGCGAGGTTGGCGAAGATCGTGGTCAGCCACAGCCAGGCGGTGATCGCCCAGCCGAACCAGTCCCCCGGGTTCTTCACGGCCAGCACCGTGGTGACGACCGAACCGACGAGCACCACGAACATGACCGGCGACTTGATCATCACGCGCGGGTCGAGCTTCCTGACCGCGTCCGGGAAGGACTTGACCAGCTGCTTGGGGTCGAACAGCCCGCCGCCGACGCGTCCGGTCTCGGCGGGCCGGTCGGTGGGCGCCCCGGACTGCGGGGGCCTGGTGGGAGTGAGGGTGCTCATGCTGCGAGTCCTTCGGCGAGCGGTCCCAGGGCGAGGGCCGGGAAGTAGGTGAGACCGGTGATGATCAGGATCGTGCCGACCAGCAGGCCCGTGAACAGCGGCTTCTCCGTCCGCAGCGTGCCCGCCGTCTCCGGCACCGGCGTCTGCTCCGCCAGCGAACCCGCCAGCGCGAGGACGAACACCATCGGCAGGAACCGGCCCAGCAGCATCGCGATACCGATCGTGGTGTTGAACCACTGCGTGTCCGCGTTCAGACCCGCGAACGCCGAACCGTTGTTGTTCGCCCCCGACGTGTACGCGTAGAGGATCTCGGAGAAACCGTGCGCGCCGGAGTTGGTCATCGAGTGCTGCGGGGTGTCCAGGACGAACGAGGCCGCCGTGAAGCACAGCACCAGCGCGGGGGTGATGAGGATGTAGAGGGCGGCGAACTTGATCTCGCGGGTGCCGATCTTCTTGCCCAGGTACTCCGGGGTGCGGCCGACCATCAGACCGGCGATGAACACCGCGATGATCGCCATGATCAGCATGCCGTAGAGGCCGGAGCCGACACCGCCGGGCGCGATCTCGCCGAGCTGCATGCCCAGCATCGTGATCCCGCCGCCGAAACCGGTGTACGAGGAGTGGAAGGAGTTCACCGCACCCGTCGACGTGAGCGTCGTGGCCACGGCGAAGAGCGAGGAGCCGCCGATCCCGAACCGGGTCTCCTTGCCCTCCATCGCGCCGCCGGCCAGGTCGAACGCCGGGCCGTTGTGCGCGAACTCGGTCCACATCATCAGCGCCGTGAACCCCACCCAGATCGCGGCCATCGTGCCCAGGATCGCGTAACCCTGCCTGAGCGAGCCGACCATCCGGCCGAACGTCCGCGTCAGCGCGAACGGGATCACCAGGATCAGGTAGATCTCGAAGAGGTTGGAGAGCCCGTTGGGGTTCTCGAAGGGGTGGGACGAATTGGCGTTGAAGTAACCGCCGCCGTTCGTACCCAGCTCCTTGATGACCTCCTGCGAGGCCACCGCACCACCGTTCCACTGCTGGCTGCCACCGGTGAACTGGCCGACCTCGTGGATCCCGGAGAAGTTCTGGATCGCACCGCACGCCACCAGCACCAGCGCACCGATCACCGAGATCGGGAGCAGGATGCGGACCGTGCCCCGGACCAGGTCGGCCCAGAAGTTGCCCAGCTCACCCGTACGCGACCGGGCGAAGCCCCGGACGAGAGCCACCGCGACCGCGATGCCGACGGCCGCCGACACGAAGTTCTGCACCGCCAGACCACCGGTCTGCACGACATGACCCATCGCCTGCTCGCCGTAGTACGACTGCCAGTTCGTGTTCGCCACGAAGGAAGCGGCCGTGTTGAAGGCCTGGTCCGGGTCGATCGACACGAACCCGAGCGAGCCGGGAAGCGAGCCCTGCACGCGCTGCAACAGGTAGAGAAAGAGAACACTCACCGCGGAGAAGGCCAGCACCCCCCGCAGATAGGCCGGCCAGCGCATCTCCACGCTCGGGTTCGCACCGATCGCCTGGTAGATCCACTTCTCCGGCCGCAGGTGCTTCTCCGAGGAGTACACCTTCGCCATGTGGTCACCCAGCGGCCGGTACGACAGACCCAGAGCGACGATCAGCGCCAGAAGCTGGAGGACTCCAGCGAGAACGGGACTCACGTGCTCAGAACCTCTCCGGCTTGACGAGGGCGAGGACGAGATAGCCCAGCAGGGCGACGGCCACGATCAGACCGACGATGTTCTCGGCGTTCACAGCTTGGCCACCCCCTTGGCGATGAAGGCCACCAGCGCGAAGACCGCGATCGTGGTGACGACGAAGGCCACGTCGGCCATCGTGAGCTCCCGGATGCAGGAAGAAGGAAGAACGGATTCTCGGACGAGACGAGGAAATCGCCTTTCGGCCACCTCGCCGCCTCCGTTGACGTGCCCCTAACGCCGCCCATGTCCGTCTTGACGGTTCCCGTACGTCCGGGCTCCCGCGGCCCTCCCCCATTGCCAGCCACCGGGAACGCACATATCTTCGAGCCGAACCTACGGACCGGGATGCTCGTCAGTCCCGGGGCGGTCCGCCGTTCACGGGCCGGACGGCGGGGAGCGCACCTCCAGGACGACGGAGGGGGCTGGACGCCGGGCGTACGGGATATCCGTATCCACGTACCCGCAGGAGCTGAGCAGCACATGAGCAAGCACGTCCTGGCCCAGAACCAGTACGGCAAGGCCGAGAACCGCATCGTCACGGTCACCCGCAAGGGCAACGACGGCTCGTGGCACGAGATCCGCGACCTGAACGTGTCGGTGGCGCTGCGCGGTGAGTACCGCGACGTCCATCTGACCGGCGACAACGGCAACTGCCTGCCGACCGACACCACCAAGAACACGGTCTACGCCTTCGCCAAGGAGCACGGCGTCGACTCCCCCGAGGCCTTCGGCATCCTCCTCGCGCAGCACTTCGTCGGCTCCCAGGCGGTGATCCACGAGGCGCAGATCCGGATCGAGGAGTACGCCTGGGAGCGGATCTCGGTGCCCTCGCGCAAGGAGCAGCACTCCTTCGCGCGCAAGGGGCAGGAGGTCCGCACCGCGCAGATCACCTACTCGGAGAACACCGGGCTCCAGGTCCTCTCGGGCCTCAAGGAGCTGACGGTGATGAACTCGACCAACTCCGAGTTCCACGGCTTCATCAAGGACAGGTACACGACGCTCCAGGAGGCGTACGACCGGATCCTGGCCACCAAGGTGACCGCCCGCTGGGCGAACTCGGCCCCGGCCGCGGCGAACGCGGAGCACGACTGGGACGCCTCGTACGCGAAGGTGCGGCGCCACATGCTGGAGGCGTTCGCGGAGACGTACAGCTACTCCCTCCAGCAGACCCTGCACGCGATGGCGGACCGGGTCCTGGACCACGTCTCCACGGTCAACGAGGTCCGGCTCAACCTGCCGAACAAGCACCACTTCCTGGTGGACCTGGAGCCGTTCGGGCTGAAGAACGACAACGAGGTGTACTTCGCGGCGGACCGGATGTACGGCCTGATCGAGGGCACCATCCACCGTGACGGCGTCCAGCCGGTGATCGCGACCAGCGACTGGATCACCGCCTGAGCCGCAGGTCAGCGGAGCCCGGCCGCCGCCTCCACTCCCAGCCAGACGGCTCCGAGTCCGGCGGCCAGGCTTCCGGCCGCGTTCAGGGCCGCGTAGCCCTTCGCGCCGTTCTCGTACAGCCGGAACGTCTCGTACGAGAAGGTGGAGTACGTCGTCAGCGCCCCGCACAGGCCCGTGCCGAGCAGCAGGTGCGCCTGCGCGGAGGAGACGCCGGTCAGGAGACCGAGGACGAACGATCCCGCGACGTTGACGACGAAGGTCCCCCAGGGGAAGACCGGGTGGTGACGGGCCTGCACGGCGCGGTCGGTGAGATAGCGCAGGGGGGCGCCGACGGCGGCCCCGGCCACGACGAGCAGCCAGTTCACGCGTGTCTCCCCCGGCCGCTCACGAGCAGCCGGGCGGCGGTGACCCCCGCCCACACGGCGGCGAGGGCGGTGACCAGGGTCCCGCCCAGGTAGAGGAGGCCCCGCGCCGTGTCGCCCGCGCTCAACAGCCGCTGGGTGTCGAGGCTGTACGTGGAGAAGGTGGTGAACCCGCCGCAGAAGCCGGTGCCGAGGAAGGGCCGCAGCAGCGGGTGCGGGGCGGTCGTGGTCTCGGTGAGGAGCACCATGAGGACGCCGAGCACCGCGCAGCCGCTCGCGTTGACGGTGAACACCGTCCAGGGGAAGGCTCCGTCGGGGGTGGGCCAGGCGAGCCCGGCGCCGTAGCGCGCGGCCGCGCCGAGGGAGCCGCCGACGGCGACCACCGCGACGACCGGCAGTTCCTTGCGCAGCCCCATGCGCCCAGGTTACGAGAGCGGGGCACGCGGGAGACCGCGGGGCGGCGCCCGTGGCGGGGTGAAGGCGAGGCGCACAGGCGCGGTCCCCGGCCTGGGGCATTAACCGCGGTCCGGCCCGTGCAGCCTCGCTCTGCGATGGTCCGGCCACTCCGTGCGACGGGTCAAAGCCCGGCCGGCGAGTCTGTCAGATCCCCCCTCGGGGTATGGGCGGGGCGGGGCCGGGGTATTCCGGGATGCCATGACAGGGGTCTGTGACGGGGTGGCGGAGACGGCTCTGACCTGCGGAGACACGGCGGGAGGTGGCCGGGCCACCATCCGGCGGCCGATTCGGGTGCCGGGTACACCTCGTCCCGGTGGGCGGGGGCGGGTGAGGGTGGTGGAGCAGCGGGAGGGAGCTGCGCAACCTTCGGGCAGGAGTGTCGTGAGTACATCCGTCGCAACCAAGCGCAGGACCGCCACCGGGGCCGTGTCCCCGGCCGTGCCCCTGGGCGTCGTCAGGTCCTCCGGCGGCGCGGCCGATTCGCGCGAGGACGTCTACGCCGAGCTGTGTGCCGCGCTGTTCTCCGGCTTCCCGCGCCGCGATCAGCGCCTGAAGGCCGAGCAGTATCTGCACGGTCTGCTCACGGCGCAGGGCCGCAAGTCGATCCGTAACATCGCCGCCCAGATCGGCGGGCCGGCGGCCGAGCAGAGCCTGCACCACTTCGTGTCCAGCTCCACCTGGGACTGGCAGCCCATGCGGGCCGCGCTGGCCCGGTACCTGGAGCGGAACAGCTGCCCGCAGGCGTGGGTGGTGCGGCCGATGCCGATCCCGAAGGCCGGGGAGCACTCGGTGGGCGTGGACCGGCGTTTCGACCCGGAGCGCGGCCAGGTCTTCCACGGGCAGCAGGCGTTCGGGGTGTGGTTCGCGAGCGACGAGCTGAGCGTGCCCGTCAACTGGCGGCTCTTCCTGCCGGATCCCTGGGTGAACGACCGCACGCGGCGTGACCGCGCGGAGGTCCCCCAGGAGGCCGGTGAGGAGACCCTGGAGGAGTGCGCGGTCGCGGCGGCGCTCGACACCGCCCGCTGGTCCGACGTCACCCGCAAGCCGGTGCTGCTCGACATCCGGGGCGGTGCGGGGCGGGCTGCCCTGACGCGGCTCGCCGGGGCGGGCGTGCCGGTGGTGGCGCGGATCAACCCGGGCTCCCGGCTGGCGATCGCCGACCGTTCGCTGCCGGGCTTCGGAGCCGGCCCGCTGTCCGCCGTGCAGATCCTGGAGTCGCTCAAGGGACTGCGCAGGCCGGTGAGCTGGGTGGACACGGTGGCGGGGGCGCGGACCTCGCGGACCTCGCTGGCGACGGCCGTCCGGGTGGCGCTGCCCTCGCCGGGCGGGGAGCGGATGCGTCCGCTCGTGCTGCTCGGTGAGTGGGACGACCCGCGCCGGGCCCCGGCCCGGGTGTGGATCAGCGATCTGACGGGCTCTCCGGTGGGTTCGCTGGTGCGGATCACGAAGCTCGCCCGCCGGGTGGAGCGGGACTTCGCGGAGGTCGGCGAGGGGGCGGGGCTGCGGGACTTCGTGGGCCGTTCGTTCCGTGGCTGGCACCGTCACATCACGCTGGCCTCGGCGGCCCACGCGGCGACGGTCATGGCCGGCGGCTGGGACGCGGCGTACGGGACGGGCTACGGCGCGGGGCGCTCGGCGAGCTGATCCCCGGCCGGCCGGCGGGTTCCGTCGGTCACGTACTGCGCTCGGGCGGGCCCGGCTGCCGGGCCGGGTCCGCCGTCGCGCGTCCGCGGGCCAGGACCTCCCGGGTGCGCTGGAGGCGCAGCGCCAGCTGGACCTCCAGGACCTGGCCGGGCTTCTGCCATTCGGGGCCGAGGAGTTCGCCGATCCGTTCCAGCCGGCGGGAGACCGTGTTGGGGTGGACGTGGAGCGCCTCGGCCGCGTTCGTGGGGCTGCCGCCCGAGGCGAAGTACGCCTCCAGGGTGTGGGTGAGGTCGGTGAACCGCTCGGCGTCGTAGTCCAGTACGGGTCCGATCGCCGCCTCGACGAAGCCGTCGACGTCGTTGTCGTCGGAGAGCAGCAGTCCGAGGAAGCCGAGGTCCTGCACGGAGGCGGCCGATCCGGTGCCGCCGAGCGCGCTCATCGCGTCCAGGCAGCGGCCGGCCTCCTGGTGGATCCGTCCGATGCCGTCCGGGCTCTGGGCGGGTCCGGCGGCGGCGACGGAGACGGGGTGCCCGAGCAGCGGGGACAGTTCGGCGGCGACGGCCTTGGCGGCCTCCGAGGCGTCGATGCCGGGGAGCAGCAGCACGATGCAGCCGCCCTGCACGGTCTTGAGGCCGGAGAGGCGGTACGCGTACGAGGACGCCCACACGACCGCCCGGCCCTGCTCGCCGCCCTCGGGGCGGGCGAGCACGAGGACGTGGGGTTTGCGCAGGTCGACGCCGAGGCGGCGGGCCCGCTGGGCGATCTGCTGCGGTGCGTGCGGCGGGTCGGCGATGAGGTCGTCGAGGAGTTCGTCGCGGACGGGTCCTTCGGCGACGGCCGTGGAGCGGCGCATCAGGAGGAGGAAGGCGACGGACTGGGCGGCGAGTTCGAGGAGGCGTTCGTCCTCGCCGGTGAGTCCGCCGGCGGCGCGGATGACGAGCCCGCCGAGGTCCTCGGAACCGGCGATGACCGGTGCGACCCAGGTGTCGTCGTCGGCGAGGACCGGGCGGCGGCGGGCGTGGGCGTCGAGGGAGGCCTTGGCGACGGCGTCCTCGTCGAGGCCGGGTATGTCTCCGGCGGCGGCGAGGGGACGGCCGCCGGGGTCGCGGATCAGCACGGTGGCGTCGAGGGCGTCGGCGGCCGCCTTGGCCACGTTGGGCAGGTCGCCGCCGGCGAGGACGAGGTTCATGATGCGGCCGTGGGCCTCGCTGACGTGCCGCATCCGGGTGAGGCTGGTGCGCACCCGGGAGCTGTCGCGCTCCAGTTCGGAGACCTCGGCCCGGGTGCGGTCGAGGAGGCCGGCCTTCTCGACGGCGAGGGCGGCGAGGTCGGCGAGCCCCGCGAGGAGCGCGATCTCCTCCGGGGTGTGGTGGCGGACGCGCCGGTCCGCCCCGTGGAGGGCGCCGATGACGGTGTCCCCGCTGCGCAGCGGCGCGGCGACGATCGCGTGGAGTCCCTCGGAGCGCAGGGCGGACTCGGCGGACTCGTCGAAGGCCGGGGCGTGGACGCCGGCGTCGAGGGAGCCTGAGGGGGCGAAGCGTTCGTCGGCGAGGTAGTCGGCGGTCCAGACGGGTTCGCCGTGGAGCTGGACGGCGCCGCCGAGTCCGTAGCCCTCGGCGATCCGGAGTCCGGGGGTGAGGCGCGGGCCGGGGCCGGTCGCGGCGCGGGACCCTTCGGTGGTGTGGACGTAGCAGGCGCCGTGCGGGCCGCGCAGGGTGACGTACGCGAGGTCGGCGCCGAGGAGCCGCCGGGCGCGGCGGGTGATGACGCGGAGCAGGCTGTCGAGGTCGTAGGAGAGGGTGAGGTCGCGGGCGGTGTCGGTGAGGGTGGTGAGTCCGGCCTCGCGGCGGGCGTCGCGGGCGCGTCCGGTGTGGATCTCGCCGGCGAGTCTCACGGCCCGCTCCAGGCGGTCGAGTTCCTCGCCGGTCAGTCCGGTGCGCCGGGCCTCGTCGACGAGGCTGTCGAAGCGGGCGGGCGGGGCCTGCCGGGCGAGTAGTTCGAGGACCGTGAGCAGCGCGTCGGCACCACCGGCTCCGTCCGCGCCGTCCATCGTCATGGCCCCTGCCCCCGTAGTTGAGCGATAAATCGGGCACCTGGGAGGAAACCCGTACTGCTCGCCGAAAATAATTCGGCTTCGGGAGTCGGTCAACGGTGAGTTGCCGCACTTCATTCCCCGTGGCGGTGATCACTCCGCCGGACGGCCGCCGCGTGGTCGCCGGACCACGGCCCGACGGCTGTCCGACGGCTGCCCGTCGGCCGCCGGATCCGGCGGGCGGTCAGCCGGCGGGCGGTCAGCCGACGGAGCCCGCCGGGACGAGCCGGGGGCGCGCGGGACCGTACCGCTCCGGGGCGTACTGGGCGGGGACGTACGGGACGGGGCTGTACTGCACGGGGATGCGCGGGGCGTACGCGGGCCGGCCGGCCGAGTCCCGGACGGCGAGGACCGAGCGCTGGAGCCGGCGGAGCCGCGCCGAGGGTTCCATGCCGCTCTCGCTCTTGAGGGCCACGCGCAGCCGCTCGTACACGATGAGGGCCTCGTCGTGCTGTCCGCAGCGCAGCAGGGCGACCATGAGGTGGGCGTGGAGGGGTTCGTTGGTGCGGTAGCGGGCGACGAGTCCGGTGAGTTCGGAGACGAGTTCGGCGTGCCGGCCGAGGCCCAACTGGGCTTCCACCCACTGGTCGAGGACGCTGAGCCGGGAGGTTTCGAGGCGCTCGATCTCCCGGCGGAGGCGGGGTCCCGCGGCGACGCCCGCGTAGGGTTCGCCGCGCCACAGGGCGAGCGCCTCGCCGAGCCGGAGCGCGGCCCGGGACAGATCGCCGGCCTCCATGGCGCGGTAGCCCGCGCCGGCCGCGCGCTCGAACTGCCAGACGTCGTTGACGCCGCCGCCGGTGTCGAGCCGGTAGCCGCCGGGCTGGGAGACGAGGATCGCGTCGGCGCTGCGGCGGTCCGACCAGCCGGGCCGCGGCTCCGCCGGGGCGGCGCCCCGCAGGGCGGCCGCGATGAGGTTCCGCAGCTCCGCTATGTGGGCCTGCAGTTCGGCGCGGGCGCCGCGCGGTGCGCCGGACGGCCAGAGCTCCTCGGTCAGGACCGTCACGGGGACGACCTGGTCGGCGCTGGCCGTGAGCAGGGCGAGCAGTTGCCGGGGTGCGGCCGCCGTCGGGGTGATCGACACCCCGTTCTCACGGACCGACAGTCCCCCCAGAATCCGGACGTCCACCTTGCCCCCTCAGTGCCTGTGCGGTGTCTGCGCGCGGGATGACTCTCGATGATTAGAAAAGACCCCCGTAGGCATGTCAATAAGAAACCGGAGGGTACGGAATGACACCCTCGGTTATCGTGGTGATTCACCCCGTTTGTCCGTGTTTCTAGCCGTCAGGATTTCGTCACTGGCGTAGATCTTGTGCATGCCGAAAGATGGTTTCCGGACTCGGAGGTACGCTTTCGCAGGGTCCTTGCAGATGCGGGGAGGGGTGACACGCGCGAGATCACGCCAGAAACCGGCCGGGGGGTACGGTTCTTTCAGGGCCTTTCAGGGGGTTTCAGGCCCCCTCCGGGAGCACGGCGGCGGCGGTGAGCAGCCCGAACGCGAGAACGATCAGGGCCGTGCGCACGCGATGGAAGCCGTTCCAGCGCTTCTCGAAGGCGGACCGGACCACCGACGGGTCGCCCGCCGGGTCGCCCGCCGGCGCCGTCTCGGGCGCCGCGAGGGCCGTGTTGAGCGGGATGTTCCCGCCGATGGTCACCGCATGGTTGAGGACCGCGCAGACGAGCCCCGCGAGGACCAGCCACTTCTGGGTGTCCGTGCGCCCGTCCTGGGGGACGAAGAAGGCGGCCGCGGGGAACGCGATCACGCCGAGGAAGACCGCGAGGAACACGGGCCTCGGCACGTACTCGTTGATCCGGCGCATCGCCGTGACGAACTCGGGGTCCGTCAGACGGGCCAGCGCGGGCATGATCCCGGTCTGGAAGATCAGCATGAAACCGGCGTAGAGCCCGGTGCAACCGACGGCGAGGGCGAGCAGCAGGGTGGCCATGCGGCCATTGTGGCCCGCCGCCCGCCCCACCCGTCAGCTGTACGGGTCACCCGACCTCAACTCGCCCTCGCCCGAGGGGTTTCCGCCCTCCCCCGGACCGAGCAGCCCGGAGGCCTGACGGACGGCGTCGGCCAGCTCGCGGACCACCGCCGAACCCGACCGGTCGGCGATCGCCCCGGCGCGGTCCGCGAGCCACGGCAGCTCCGGGGCGCCGGGCAGACCGCCCCCGCGCAGGGCGTCCGCGAAGTAGGCCGTGATCGCCGTCAGCTGCAGGCTGTCGTGGCCGTCGCCCCAGATGTCGCCGGTCAGCGCGGCCGTCCCGACCGTGCCGGAGCGCTCGTGCGGGGCCCGGGTGGCCGGGTCGAGCCAGCGGACCGTCGCCGTCGCGACCGGTCCGCTCGCCCCGGCCCTGGTCCTGACCGCGTAGAGCGCGGTGACGGTGTGACCGGCCCCGATCTCGCCGCCGTCCACCCGGTCGTTCCGGAAGTCCTCGTCGGCGACCTCCCGGTTCTCGTACCCGATGAGGCGGAACTTCTCGACGGTCCGCCGGTCGAAGGCGACCTGCGCCTTGGCGTCACGGGCACGCAGCTCGACATGGGCGGGCAACTGGTCGACGAAGACCTTCCGGGCCTGCGCCGAGTTGGAGACGTACGTCGTCTGCCCGTCGCCCTTGTCGGCGAGCTTCTCCATGAACGCGTCGCCGAACTCGCTGCCGACACCGACACCGAAGAGCGTGATCCCGTACTCCCTGCGCTCCTCGTCGATGCGCGCGAGAATCGCCTCCGCCTCCGTGGAGCCCGTGTTGGCGAGCGCGTCGGAGAGCAGCACCACCCGGTTCGTGGCGCCCTTCCGGTGGCCTTCGACGGCGACGTCGTAACCGGTGCGGACGCCCGCCTCCACATTGGTGGACGAGCTCGTCGCGAGCGAGTCGACGACCTCGCGGATCCGCCCGCGGGCGTCCCCGACACGGGTCATCGGCAGCCTGGTCTCGGCCTCGTCGCTGAAGGTGACGAGCGCGATCGAGTCGTCGTCGCGGAGCTGGTCGGCGAGCAGCCCCAGGGACTCCTTGACCAGGTCGAGCCGGCCCGGCTCGTCCATCGAGCCGGAGACGTCGACGACGAAGGTGAGGGCGGCGGGCGGGCGTTCGGCGGTGCGGTCCGCGCCCCGGGTGGCGAGCCCGACCCGGACCAGCGACCAGCCGTCCCGCCCGGCGCGGGCCCCGTCGAGGGTCACGCTGAAGCCGTTGTCCGCCGGGCGCGGATAGTCGGGACGGAAGCTGTTGACGAACTCCTCGGGGCGCACGGTCGAGGGTTCGGGCAGCCGCCCCTCGGCCAGGGTGCGGCGGGCGTAGCCGTACGAGGCGGTGTCGACGTCCAGGGCGAAGGTGGACAGGTAGTCGGGCGCCGGCGACGGGGAGCGCTGCTCGCCCTCCTGGGGCGCGGCGGTCCCGGTGCGCGCGCCGTCGGGGACCGCGCCGCCCCCCTTGGGCGCCCGGACGCCGCTCCTGTCGGCATTGCTCCCGTCGCCGCTCGCGCCGCAGCCGCCGACGGCCAGGCCGGCCGCGAGCAGAGCCGCGACCACGGCCGGGAACCGGGCCCCGCGCCGCCGCCCGGTCGGTCTGTCGTTTCGTTCCATCTCATCTCCCCCTCTTCGTAGGGCACTTGTGAATGTGACGAACGAGAGGCCCGCGGGGAGCAGTCGAAGGAGTTGCGGATGGATCTCGATGCGGCAACGGCGACAGGGGTGAACCGGGGTGGCATGGATTCGCCATCCTTCTCAACAGGGGTTGTCACCGTGTGCAGTCACATGCGTACATGGAGTGGACATCGATCGGGCGGGGGTGGTCAGCGGTGGCAGAGAGCGCGGGCTCCGTGATGCTCGCCCGTTCGGCGATGAACCGGGCCGCGACCGAGGGACAGCGGCCCGCCGGGCGGCCGGTCCGGGGTGCGCGGCGCATCAGTGCGGCACTCGCCGGGCTGGCCGCCTCCACCCGGCACGAGCTGCTGACCTTCGACGACCCGGTCGCGTCCGCGGGCTGCGCGATCCCCGAGCCGTTCCTGGAGCTGGCGGGAGCGTGCATGCGGGCCGCGGGCGAACGGGCCGAGGAGGTCAGACGGATCGTCCCGCGGCACGCGCTGCCCCGGCTCGAAGGGGGGCTCCGGATGCCCGGCCGGGCCCGCCTCGCGGAGGCCATCCCGTTCAAGATGATCGTCGTCGACCGGACGGTCGCCGCGGTCCCGCTCGATCTGGAGCTGCTGTACAACGGGCTGCTGCTGATCCGCGACCCGGTCGTGGTGCAGACCCTGGTCCGGACGCATCACGCCTGCTGGGCCGCGGCCGAGGAGCTGACGTACGCGGTGCCTCCCCCGCCACCGCCCCGCGATCTGCCGCCTCAGCTGCGCCCGGTGCTCGACGCCCTCCTGTCGGGGGTCACGGACGAGACGGCCGCCGCCCGGCTCGGCATGTCCGCGCGGACGTACAGCCGCCGGGTGGGCGAGCTGATGGCGGCCCTGGGCACGACGAGCCGCTTCCGCGCGGGTGCGGAAGCGGCTCGGAGGGGGTGGTTGTGACGGCCTCGCGGCCCGGCGTTACGACACGATGTCCTTGCGGGCGAAGCCGCGGAAGGCCAGCGCGAAGAGGACCAGGGCGTACGTCACGGAGATCGCCGTGCCCTTCACCATGCCGCCCCACTCCAGCTGGGGCTGGAGCGCGTCGATCCAGGCGAACTGCCAGTGCGCGGGCAGGAAGTCGCGCCAGTCGCCGAGCGCCGTGACGGCGTCCAGGACGTTGCCGACGATGGTCAGGCCGACGGCGCCGCCCACCGCGCCGAGCGGGGCGTCGGTGCGGGTGGAGAGCCAGAAGGCGAGGCCGGCGGTGACCAGTTGGGAGGCGAAGACGAAGACGACGGCGATCCCGATCCTGAGCAGGGCGTCCCCGGCGGGCACCGAGCCGCCCGTCGGCAGCCGGAGCGGCCCCCAGCCGTAGGCGACCGTGCCCGCGACCAGGGCGATGAGCGGGAGGAGGACCATCGCGGCCGCGCTGTAGGCGAGGGCGACCGTGAGCTTGGAGGCGAGGAGCCGGGAGCGCGGGACGGGCGCGGCGAGCAGGTACCGCAGGGAGGACCAGCTCGCCTCGGAGGCGACGGTGTCCCCGCAGAACAGCGCCACCGGGATGACGAGGAGGAAGCCGGCCGAGACGAAGAGGCAGGTCGCCGCGAAGTTGGCGCCGGAGGCCGTCGCCGTGTCCATGAGGGTGATGCGGCCGTTGCGGTCGCCGTCGCCGGAGCCGCCGATCGCGAAGGCGGCGATCAGGACGAACGGCAGGGCGACGAGGATGCCGCCCATGACCAGGGTGCGTCGCCGCTTCCACTGGCGGAGCGCCTCGACGCGCAGGGGCAGGGTGCGTCCGGGACGGTAGCCGGGGGCACTCGTGGGCGGGGTGGCCGTGGCGGTCACGCGGCGCCTCCGATCAGGGTCAGGAACGCGTCCTCCAGACGCCGGTGGGGGCCGACGCCGGTCAGGGGGACGTCCAGGCGGACGAGTTCGCCGATGAGGGCGGTCGGGTCGATGCCGTCGAGGCGGACCAGGAGCCCCCCGTCGGCGCGGGTCGCCGCGCCGATCCCGGACAGGGCGTCGATCTTCGCGACGAGTGCGTCGTCGATCTCCCCGGCCAGGCTCACCAGCAGGGTGTCGCCGGAGCCGGTGATCTCGGCGACCGGCCCGGCCTGGACGAGCTGCCCCCGGTCCATGACGACCAGATGGGTGCAGGACTGCTCGACCTCGGCGAGGAGGTGGCTGGAGACGATGACGGTCCGGCCGCCGGCCGCGTACCGGATCATCACCTCGCGCATCTCGCGGATCTGCGGCGGGTCGAGTCCGTTGGTGGGCTCGTCCAGGATCAGCAGGTCGGGCAGGCCGAGCATGGCCTGGGCGAGGGCGAGGCGCTGCCGCATGCCCTGCGAGTAGGTGCGGACGGCCCGTTCGAGGGCGCTGCCCAGGTTCGCGATCCGCAGGGCCTCGTCGACGTGCGCGTCCTCGGCGGGACGGCCGGTGGCCTTCCAGTACAGGTCCAGGTTCTCCCGGCCCGACAGGTGCGGCAGGAATCCGGCGCCCTCGACGAAGGCGCCGACCCGGGAGAGCACCGGGGCGCCCGGCCTGATGGCCTGGCCGAAGACCCGGATCTCGCCCTCGTCGGGCGTGATGAGGCCCATCAGCATGCGCAGGGTGGTGGTCTTGCCCGCGCCGTTCGGCCCCAGGAGGCCGAGGACCTGGCCCTGCTCGACGCGGAAGGAGACGTCCCGGACGCTGTACCGCTCACCGCCCTTGTACTTCTTCGACAGGCCGGTGATCTGGAGGGGTACGGCCGCGAGTTCCGGGTCGGGGGCGGGGGCGGCCGTCCTGCGCCGGGCGGTGAGCAGCAGCGCGGCGGCACCGGCGAGGCCGAGGAGCGGCAGGCCCCACACCCACCAGGGCAGGGCGGCGGCCTGGGTGGAGAGGCCGGGGGCGGTGGGCACGGTGAGCGGGCCCTCGACGGCGACGGTGTAGCGGGCGGGGACGGCCGGGGAGGCGTAGCCGAGGTCGGTGGCGGCGACGACGAGCCGCAGCCGGTGCCCGGCCTCCACCTCGTGGTCGATCGCGGGCAGGGTCAGCGTGACGCTCCTCCCGGCCTTGGCTCCGTCGACGCGGACGGGGGTGACGAGCTGCGCGGGCAGCACCTGCTGCCGTCCGTCGGGCCCGACGTCGTAGACCTTGGCGAAGAGGACGGCGGACCCGTCGGCGGCGGTGGAGGCGACCTTGACGCGGACGGTCGGGGTGCCGGTGATCCGCAGGGTCTCGGTCCCCGGCTTCGCGTCGAACCGGGCGTGCTGGCCGGGGAAGTCGAGGGAGAGGCCGACGCCGAGGGAGGAGAGTCCGGAGAGCCCCCCGCCGAGGCCGGGGACGGCGGAGACGGCGGGCGGTGCGGCGCCCGGCGGGTTGGTGAAGGTCTGCGGGGACCCGCCGAGGGCGAGGTCCGTGGTGCCGGAGGTGAGCCCCGGGTAGCGGTCGGCGGTCGCGGCGCGCAGGGTGGCCTGCCCGTCGGTGGAGTCGACGCCGCCGGTGCGGCTGACGCGGAAGGCGGGGCCGGTGTCGACGGAGGTGTCGCGCTTCAGCCAGCGGTCGAACCAGGTGGCGATGCGCCGTTCGACGCGCTCGGTCTCGCGGTCGCCGCCGTCGTGGCCGCCGGCGATCCAGTCGACCGCGACGGGGGCGCCGTTGGCCGTGAGGGTGCGGGCCATCGCGTCGGACTGGGCGAGGGTGAAGAGCGAGTCGGACTGGCCCTGGACGAGGAGCGCGGGCACCTTGACGCGGGCGCCGACGGCGGAGGGGCTGCGGGCTTCGAGGAGGGCGCGGGCGGCCGCGTCGGGCTTCCCCGCGACGGCGACGCGCTGGTAGAGGGAGCACAGCTCGGCGGTGAACCGGCCGCAGCCGTCCCCGGCGGAGGCGCCGCCGGGACGCCCGCCCGGGGAGGAGTCGCCCGGGGAGGACTCGCCCGTGGAGAAGAAGATCCCGGCCCAGAGCTTCTTGAAGACGCCGTTGGGGAAGAGGGCGTCGGCGAGGTTCCAGTAGGTGATCTGGGGGGCGATCGCGTCGACCCGCGGGTCGTGTCCGGCGGCGAGCAGGGAGATCGCGCCGCCGTAGGAGGCGCCGGTGACGCCGACGCGCGGGTCGCCGGCCTTGTCGAGGAGGACCTCGGGGCGGGC
Organism: Streptomyces tanashiensis; assembly: GCF_014648895.1. Classification (GTDB taxonomy): domain Bacteria; phylum Actinomycetota; class Actinomycetes; order Streptomycetales; family Streptomycetaceae; genus Streptomyces; species Streptomyces tanashiensis. Next base: position 51,290 of record NZ_BMRZ01000003.1, on the reverse strand, counting down.
CGCGAGCCAGTCGATCAGCTTCCGCACGTCCGCGACCTCGTGGTCGGGGTCGTTGAGGCCGATCTCGCCGGTGGAGGCGCCGAAGCCGCGGGCGGACCAGGTGAGCACGGCGTAGCCCTCGCGGGCGAGGTCCTCGGCCTGGGCGCGGACGTCGTCCTTGGAGCCGCCGAAGCCGTGGCCGAGGAGGACGGCGGGGCGCCGGCCGTCTCCGGCGCCGGTGAAGTACGAGGTGTCGAGCCGTACCCCGTCGACGTCGAGCATCCGGTCCGCGCGGTGCACGGGCGGTGGATCGTCCTGGGCGACGGCGGTCCACGTGCCGGCACCCGCGAGGACGGCGAGCGCGGCGGTGACCGCGGCCCACCGGGGAAGTCGGAGTCGCATGGCGTCGAGCCTAAGCGGCGGCGCCGCGGGGCACGGCTGCCCACGGGCGGAAATCGGCGGCCTCCTCAGGTCGTACGCAGTACGGTCCGCGTACAGCGGGCGCGGTACGCGGAGACGAGGGAGGCGGCGTGGAGAACGGAGACCGGGTGGAGCGGGGAGACGGCGTGGAGATCCGGCGGGCGACGACGGTGGCGGACCTGCTGGCGGCGGAGCACCTGTACGACGGCCCGCCCCGCGAGGACTGGGCGGCCCGCTTCCTGGCGTCCCCCGGCCACCTCATGCTGATCGCGTACGCGGAGGACGGTGTCCCGGCCGGTTTCGTCTCCGGGATCGAGATGCTGCACCCCGACAAGGGGGCGGAGATGTGCCTGTACGAGCTGTCGGTGGACGAGTCCCACCGGCGGCGCGGGATCGGGCGGGCGCTGACGGAGGCGCTGCTCGCGGAGGCGCGGGAGCGCGGCTGCTACGGCGCGTGGGTCGGTGTCGACACCGACAACGCCCCCGCCCTGGCCACCTACCGCTCGGCGGGCTCGGTCGACGAGGGCGTGTTCGCGATGCACGGCTGGCCGCTCGCCGGCGACGAGGTCCGCGGCTGAACGCCCGATGTCCCCGGGGAGCGCGCCCCGGGGACATCGGACGTGGATCAGGTGGGTCAGTGGTTGCGCGGGAAGCCCAGGTCGACGCCCGCGGGGGCCTCGGACGGGTCCGGCCAGCGGGTCGTGACGACCTTGCCGCGGGTGTAGAAGTGCACGCCGTCGTTGCCGTAGATGTGGTGGTCGCCGAAGAGCGAGTCCTTCCAGCCACCGAAGGAGTGGTAGCCCACCGGCACCGGGATCGGCACGTTCACGCCGACCATGCCGGCCTCGACCTCCAGCTGGAAGCGGCGGGCGGCGCCGCCGTCGCGGGTGAAGATCGCGGTGCCGTTGCCGAACGGCGAGGCGTTGATGAGGGCGAGGCCCTCCTCGTACGTCTCGGCGCGCAGCACGCAGAGCACCGGGCCGAAGATCTCGTCCTGGTAGGCCTTGGCCGAGGTCGGCACGTGGTCCAGGAGGGACAGGCCGATCCAGTGGCCGTTCTCGTGGCCCTCGACGGTGTAGCCGGTGCCGTCGAGGACGACCTCGCAGCCCTCGGCGGCCGCGCCGTGGACGTAGGAGGCGACCTTGTCGCGGTGGACGGCCGTGATGAGCGGGCCCATCTCGGAGGTGGGGTCGGTGCCGGGGCCGATCTTGATCTTCTCGGCGCGCTCGCGGATCTTCTGGACGAGCTCGTCGCCGACGGAGCCGACGGCCACGACCGCGGAGATCGCCATGCAGCGCTCGCCGGCGGAGCCGTAGGCCGCCGAGACGGCCGCGTCGGCCGCGGCGTCGAGGTCGGCGTCCGGGAGGACCAGCATGTGGTTCTTCGCGCCGCCGAGCGCCTGGACGCGCTTGCCGTTGGCGGAGGCGGTGGTGTGGATGTACCGGGCGATCGGGGTCGAGCCGACGAAGGAGATCGCGGAGACGTCCGGGTGCTCCAGGAGGCGGTCGACGGCCGCCTTGTCGCCGTGCAGGACGTTGAAGACGCCGTCCGGGAGGCCCGCCTCGGCGAGCAGCTCGGCGATCTTCAGGGACGGCGACGGGTCCTTCTCGCTCGGCTTGAGGATGAAGGTGTTGCCGGTCGCGATGGCGATCGGGAACATCCACATCGGCACCATGGCCGGGAAGTTGAAGGGCGTGATGCCGGCGACGACGCCGACGGGCTGGCGGATCGACGCCACGTCCACGCGGTTCGACACCTGGGTGGAGAGCTCGCCCTTGAGCTGGGTGGTGATGCCGCAGGCCAGGTCGACGATCTCCAGGCCGCGGGCGACCTCGCCGAGGGCGTCCGAGTGGACCTTGCCGTGCTCGGCGACGATCAGCTCGGCGATCGCGTCACGGTTGGCGTCGAGCAGCGCGCGGAACTTGAAGAGGATCGTGGTGCGCTGGGCGAGCGAGGAGGTGCCCCAGGTCGCGAAGGCGTCCTTCGCGGCGGCGACGGCGGCGTCGACCTCGTCGACGGAGGCGAGCGCGACCTGCGTGGTGACGGCGCCGGTGGCCGGGTCGGTGACCGGGCCCCAGTTCCCCGACGTGCCCTCGACGGTCTTGCCACCGATCCAGTGGTGGACGGTCTTCGTCATGACGAGTTACTCCTTCAGAGATGGCGGCGTCGGGCGGTGACGTGCCGGTCGTACTCCTCGCGGGCCTTGACCGCCGACGGGCGGGTCGACGTCTCGGCCACGGGCACATCCCACCACGCCTGGGCCGGAGGCGGGCCCGACACACTGTCTGCCGTTTCGGTCTCGACGTAGACACATGTGGGATCCGTGGCCGCCCGGGCGTCCGCGAGGGCTTCTCGCAGGTCACGCACGGTGCGGGGGCGCAGTACCCGCATGCCGAGGGAGGCGGCGTTGGTGCCGAGGTCCACGGGGAGCGGCGGTCCGGTGAAGCTGCCGTCGTCGGCCCGCCGGCGGTAGTCGGTGCCGTACCGCTCGGCGCCGACCGCCTCGGAGAGACCGCCGATGGAGGCGTATCCGTGGTTCTGCAGGATGACCAGCTTCAGGGGGAGGCGTTCCTGTACGGCGGTGACGATCTCGGTGGGATTCATCAGGTATGTACCGTCGCCGACGAGCGCCCAGACGGGCCGGCCGGGCGCGGCGAGGAGGACGCCGATCGCGGCGGGGATCTCGTAGCCCATGCAGGAGTAGCCGTACTCGACGTGGTACTGGTCGGAGGAGCGGGTCCGCCACAGCTTGTGGAGGTCGCCGGGGAGCGAGCCGGCGGCGTTGATCAGAATGTCGCGCGTGTCGACCAGAGTGTCGAGTACGCCGAGGACCTGGGTCTGGGTGGGGCGGGCGTCCTCGTCGGGGACGGCGTACGCGGCGTCGGTCCGCCGCTGCCAGTCGGCCTTCGAGCGGGACCAGTCGGCCGTCGTCCGCCGGTGGTCGCCGAGCGCCTCGGTGAGGGCGGTGAGGCCCTCGCGGGCGTCGGCGACGAGGGGCAGCGCGGCCTGCTTGTGGGCGTCGAAGCCGGTGATGTTGAGGTTGAGGACGGGCGTGTCGGGGCGGTAGAGGGTGCCCGAGGCGGTGGTGAAGTCGGTGTGGCGGGTGCCGACGCCGATGATCAGGTCGCTGGTGCGGGCGAGGGTGTCGGCGGTGGCGGTGCCGGTGTGGCCGATGCCGCCGACGTCGCAGGGGTGGTCGTACGGGAGGACGCCCTTGCCGGCCTGGGTGGTGGCGACGGGCAGGCCGGTGCGTTCGGCCAGCTCGCGCAGCGCGTCCTCGGCGCGGCTGTGCCGCACCCCGCCGCCCGCGATGATCAGCGGGCGCTCGGCGGCGCGCACGGCCCGGACGGCGGCGTCGAGTTCGGCGGCGTCGGGGCGGGGGCGGCGGACGTGCCAGGTCCGCTCGGCGAAGAACTCCTCCGGCCAGTCGTACGCCTCGGCCTGGACGTCCTGGGGCAGGGCAAGGGTCACGGCGCCGGTCTCGGCGGGGTCGGCGAGGACGCGGGCGGCGGCGAGGGCGGCGGGGATCAGGGCCTCGGGCCGGGTCACCCGGTCGAAGTACCGCGACACCGGGCGGAGGCAGTCGTTGACGGACACGTCGCCCGCGTAGGGGACCTGGAGCTGCTGGAGGACGGGGTCGGCGGGGCGGGTCGCGAAGGTGTCGCCGGGCAGGAGCAGGACCGGGAGGTGGTTGATGGTGGCGAGGGCGGCGCCGGTGACGAGGTTGGTGGCGCCGGGGCCGATGGAGGTGGTGACGGCGTGCGTGGAGAGCCGGTTGCGCTGGCGGGCGTAGCCGACGGCGGCGTGCACCATGGCCTGTTCGTTGCGGCCCTGGTGGAAGGGCATGTGCTTCTCCTCGACCAGCGCCTGGCCGATCCCGGCGACGTTTCCGTGCCCGAAGATGCCCCAGGTGGCGGCGATCAGCCGGTGGCGTTCGCCGTCGCGCTCGGTGTACTGGGCGGCGAGGAAGCGGACGAGGGCCTGGGCGACGGTGAGCCTCATGCGTATCCCTCCGTGTGGTCCGGGTGGAAGCAGATCTTCCACTCCCTTTCGGGTCCGGGACCCGCCATGACGTTGAGGTAGTAGAGGTCGTGCCCCGGCTGGGCGATCGAGGGCCCGTGCCAGCCGTCGGGGACGAGGACCGCGTCGCCGTCGCGGACCTCGGCGAGGAGCTCGGCACCGCCGGGCCGGGAGGGCGAGATCCGCTGGTAGCCGAGGGCGCCCGGGCCGGCGATCTCGTAGTAGTAGATCTCCTCCAGGACGGACTCGGTGCCCGGACGGTGCTCGTCGTGCTTGTGCGGCGGGTAGGAGGACCAGTTCCCGCCGGGGGTGACGACCTCGACGGCGATGAGCCGGTCGCAGGCGAAGGCGTCGGCCGAGGCGAAGTTCCGCACCAGGCGGGTGCGGTTGCCGCCGCCGCGGGTCTCGACGGGAACCTCCGGCGCGGGGCCGTAGCGGGCGGGGAGTCGTCGCTCGCACTTCGCTCCTGCCAAAGCGAAGCGGCCTCCCGCGCCGGAGGCGATCTGGGCGTGGGCGTCGCGGGGCACGTAGGCGAAGTCGGTCACCCCTTCGAACACGCTCGTGCGGCCCAGGAGTTCGAGGATCTCGCCGTCGACGCGCACGCTACAGGCACCGGAGAGGGGAAGCACGGCCCATTCGGAATCCCCGCTCTCGAAGGAGTGGATCTCCCCCGGTCCGAGGGTGAGGACCCGGAGCGCGGAGTACGTCCATCCGGCCCGCCCGGGGTCGATGTCGACCGTGTACGGGCCGCGGGCGGCGGTCCCGGCGGGCAGATGGAGGGAGGCGGGTCGGTCAGGGCTCATGAGCCGATCCCTACCCCTTCTCCGGGATCGTTCCCGTGCCCGCTGCGAGGGCTTCGGCGATCTCCGCGCCGTCCGGCATGGCGGAGGAGCAGGCGAGGCGGCCCGCGACGATCGCCCCGGCGGCGTTGGCGTGGCGCAGGACGGTGCCGAGGTCCCGGCCGGCGAGCAGGCCGTGGACGAGTGCCCCGCCGAACGCGTCGCCCGCGCCCAGCCCGTTGACGACCTCGACCGGCAGCGGCGGCACCTCGGCGCGGGTCCCGTCGGCGGCGAGCGCGAGGACGCCCGCGGGGCCCTGTTTGACGACGGCGAGGCGGACCGCGCCGGTCGCGAGGAGGGCGCGGGCGGCGGCCTCCGGCTCCCGTTCCCCGGTGGCGACCTCGCACTCGTCGAGGTTGCCGACGGCGACGGTCGCGTGCCGCAGCGCCTCGTCGTAGTGGGGGCGGGCCGCCGCCGGGTCCGCCCAGAACATCGGCCGCCAGTCCAGGTCGAGGACCGTCGTCCCCCGGCCGGACCGGGCGCGCAGCGCCTCCAGGGTCGCGGTGCGGCTGGGTTCGGCGCACAGGCCGGTGCCGGTCGCCCAGAAGACCCGGGCGGCGCGGATGGCGTCGAGGTCCAGTTCGTGCGACCGGATCTCCAGGTCGGGGGCGCACGGGCGGCGGTAGAAGTACAGCGGGAAGTCGTCGGGCGGGAAGAGCGCGCAGAAGGTGACGGGGGTGGGGTGCTCGGCGACCTCGGTCACCCAGCGGTCGTCCACGTCGAAGCCCTTGAGCTCGCGGCGCAGGTAGCCGCCGAAGGGGTCGGCGCCGGTGCGGGAGATCAGCGCGGTGCGGCGGCCGAGGCGGGCCGCGGCGACGGCCACGTTGGCCGCGGAGCCGCCGAGGAACTTGCGGAAGGTCTCGACGCGGTCGAGTCCGACACCGGTCTGCAGCGGGTACAGGTCCACGCCGAGGCGCCCCATGGCGATCAGGTCGTACGGCTCCGTCTCCACGCGCCACCTCTCGGCTCGGCCGCCCTCGGCTCCGCACCCAGGTCTAGTCGTCCGCCCGGAGGCGTGTCAACGATATGTCCGGACATTCGGACGACCGGACCGCTTGACGGTGCTCTCGGGCCGCGGCCAAGGTGGCAGTCATGACGAAGCCGTCGCCGCAGCCGTCGCCACCGTCCCGCATCCGTATCGGCTCCGCCCCCGACTCGTGGGGGGTGTGGTTCCCCGACGATCCCCGGCAGGTGCCGTGGCAGCGTTTCCTCGACGAGGTGTCGGGCGCCGGCTACCCGTGGATCGAGCTCGGCCCGTACGGCTATCTGCCCACCGATCCGGCCGTCCTCGCGGAGGAGACCGCGCGGCGCGGCCTGCGGGTCTCGGCGGCGACGGTCTTCACCGGCCTGCACCACGGCCCCGGCGTCTGGGACCGGACCTGGGCGCACGTCGCGGAGAACGCCGCCCTCGCGCAGGCGGTGGGCGCGGGCCATCTGGTCGTCATCCCGTCGTTCTGGCGGGACGACCGGACGGGCGAGGTGCTGGAGGAGCCCGAGCTCACCGCGGGGCAGTGGCGGGACCTGACCCGGCTGACGGAGCGTCTGGGCCGGGAGGTGCGCGAGCGGTACGGGCTGCGGATCGTGGTCCACCCGCATGCCGACACCCACATCGACGGCGAGGAGAGCGTGACGCGCTTCCTCGACGCCACGGATCCGGAGGCGGTCGCGCTCTGCCTGGACACCGGGCACTACGCGTACGCCGGCGGGGACAGCGTCAAGCTGATCGAGACGTACGGGGAGCGGATCGGCTACCTCCACCTCAAGCAGGTCGACCCGGAGGTCCTGGCGGGCGTGGTGGCCGAGGGGGTGCCGTTCGGTCCCGCCGTGGCGCGGGGCGTGATGTGCGAGCCGCCGTCCGGGGTGCCCGCGCTCGAACCGGTGCTCGCCGCCGCGTCGGCCCTGGACGTGGACCTGTTCGCGATCGTCGAGCAGGACATGTACCCGTGCGACCCGGACGCCCCGTACCCGATCGCCCTGCGGACCCGGGGCTTTCTCCGCTCGTGCGGTGTGTGAGCGGCACATACCGCCCTGACCAGGGGTGACGCACGCGGACACACCGGTGGGCGCGTGTGCCGCTTCCGTCACACGGGTCCCTCCGCCGTCACGTTCGTCTCTGTTTCGCGGGCTTTGCGTCACAGGCGTTCGACAGCCGCTCCCCTCCTGTCGGGAGCGGCGTTGCAGCGGGCACAGGCTGATTGATCGCTTGATCGCAACCGCCCGCCCGCAGCGCCCCCGAACGGCACCCCCGCCGCCGCTGCGCGGCGCGCCAGGGAGGTACCGGGCATGACGGACAGCAGGCTCTGGTCGTACAAGGACATCGCCGCACACATCAAGGTGCAGCCCGACACGGTCCGCTCGTACCGGAAGCACGGGCTTCTTCCGGCGCCCGACCACGTGGAGTCGGGCAAGCCCTACTGGTACGCGGACACGATCCGCGTCTGGGTCGCCGGCCGCCCCGGCAACCGGGCGCGCCGCGACTGACGCGCCCACGAGGACGGGCGGGACCGGACCGGGAGTCCCGGGTCCGGTCCCGCCCGTCGTGGTGCCGGGCTCAGACGAGCAGGTCGTAGATGTTCCAGCTCCAGCCGCCGGGCCGGGGGTAGTACGGCTCGCTCTTCCCGTCGAACCGCACGACGCCGTAGACCACGAGCCTGCCGTCCTTCGCGCGGGCCGCGAGGGACGGGTTGTCCTCGTAGGCGGTGCGGCCGATCTGGCCCATCCCGGCCAGCGCGGTGTAGGCGTTCCAGCCGCCGCCGACGGCGCGGCGGGGCTTGAAGGGCACGGCCGGGTCCCAGTCGTCGGCCTTCTCGTAGCGCCACTGCCGGCCGTCCGGCGTGTGGGCGATCAGGCCGTCCCCGAAGGCGACGATGCTCTTGTACGCGTTCCAGCCGCCGCCGACCCGCACCCGGCGCCCGAACGGCTGCGTGGCCAGGCCGGTCCCGGGGTAGCGCCAGAGGACGCCGTCCCGGTCGCGGGCGAACAGGTCGCCGCCGGGCAGTCCGACGAGGCTCGTGTACGCGTTCCAGCCGCCGCCGACCCGCCGGCGCGGCGCGAAGGGCGCGCTCTCGCGTCCGCTGCCCCGGTAGTACCAGAGCACGCCGTCCCGGTCGCGGGCCACGAGGTCGCCGCCGCCGGCCGCGGTCGTCCGGTCGAGCTTGGTGAGGGCGCTGTACGCGTTCCAGCCGCCGCCGACCCGCTTGCGGGGCTTCAGCGGGGCGCCGTCGCCGAGACCGGTGGCGTCGTACTGCCAGAGGACGCCGTCGCGGTCGCGGGCGTGCAGCGAGGTCCTGAGCCAGGCCTCCGGGGTCCCCTGCTCGAAGGAGAAGGCCAGTTCGCCCGTGGCGACGATCGCTCCGGTCCCGTCCCGCAGGTCGACGACGGTGGAGAGCGGGCCGAGACCGCCGAGGTCCGATCCGGCGTCGACGGTGATGTCGTACGTGACGGTGGTGGCGCCCGGCGCCACGTCGGCCGCCGGCAGGTCGAACACCAGCCAGGCGCCGTCGGTCGTCTCCGGGTCGGGCGAGTCCCAGGCGCAGGGCGCGAAGGCGCCGCCGTCGACCGCGCACGTCGAGGTGATCCGCCGGCCGGGCCGGGACGCCGGGTCCGCGGACCAGGCCCGGAAGCTGAGGCGCTGTCCGGCGATCCGCCCGGTGACGCCGGGCGGCAGGGTGACGGTGAGGCGAGTGGTGACGGGCCCCTCCTCACCGGCCGGGACGCTCAGTGCGCCGCCCTCCTGCACGATCGTGCCGGGCGCGGGCGCGGCGGCGGCCGTGGCCGCCCCGCCGGCGAGGGCGGAGGAGGTGAGGGCGAGGGCCAGGCCCGCCGTGACGAGGGCTCTGCGCGGGTGTCTCATGGCGTTACCCCAGGCTTCCGTCAGAGGAGGGTGTCGTAGATGTTCCAGCCCCGGCCGGCCTCCGTCCGGGTCGCCCCGGGCACGCCGGTGACGCCGGCCTCGTACGTCCAGAGCCGGCCGTCCCGGTCGCGGGCCAGGAGGTCCGGGTGGGTGCGGCGGCCCAGGTCGCCGGTGCCGGCGAGGGCCGTGTAGACGTTCCAGCCGCCGCCGACGCGGACGCGCGGCCGCAGCGGGACGGAGGGGTCGGAGGGGTAGCTCGGCTGGTACGACCAGAGCACCCCGCTCGCGTCCCTGGCGAGGACGGTCCGGTCGACGGCGGTCAGGGAGGTGTACGTGTTCCAGCCGCCGCCCACCCGGGCGCGCGGGCCGAAGGGCGCGGAGAGGGGGGCGTCGGCGGGGCGCGGGTAGTGCCAGAGGACGCCGTCCCGGTCGCGGGCGAGGAGTCCGGTGGGGGTGCCGGTGAGGGAGGTGTACGCGTTCCAGCCGCCGCCGATCCGCACGCGGGGCCAGAAGGGGGCGGAGAGGTCGCCGGAGCCGCGGTAGTACCAGAGGACGCCGTCCCGGTCGCGGGCCACGAGGTCACCCTTGCCCTCGGCGGTGGGCGGGCCGAGCCGGGTGAGCGCGGTGTAGCCGCCCCAGCCGCCGCCGACCCGCTGCCGGGGTTCGAGCGGCGCCGCCGGATTGCCCGTGCCCTCGTACTGCCAGAGCACGCCGCTGCGGTCGCGGGCGTGCAGCACCGTGCGGTACTGGGCGGCGGGGGTGCCCGGGACGAACTGGAATCCGGCATCGCCCGTGGCGATGCCGCGGCCCGTCGCGTCGGTGACGTCGAAGGAGCCGAAGAGGCGCAGGTTGCTCGCCGCGTAGGTGCCGGCGTCGACACGGACGGCGTAGGTGAGGAAGGGGGCGGCCTCGGCGTCGGGAAGGACGAAACCTCCGCCCCCGTAGGGGCATTCGACGAACGGGCCGCCGTTCACGGAGCAGGACCAGGTCGTGTCGTACAGCTCGTAGGGCATGTGCTCGTCGGAGCCGGGGGGCGGCCAGTCGACGTTGGACAGCAGCAGCCGGGCCTTGACGGTGCCGGTGGTTCCCGCGGGCAGCGTGGCCCCGAAGTAGGCGGTGACGGGGCCCTCTTCGCCCGAGGGGATGCGGAGGGTGCCGCCCCGCTGGACGACGGTTCCCGGGGCCGGCGCGGACGCCGGCCCCGGCGGTGGGGTGGACGCGGGCGCCGTGAGGGGGGCGGCGAGTGCCGTCGCCCCTCCGGCGGCCGGGGGGATCAGGGTGGCGAGCAGGGCGCTCGCCGCGATCAGCAGCGTTCGGGTGGTGTGCTGGTGCATGAATCCCCCCGGATTCTCGTCAGGTCACTCAGATCACGGCGTTGTAGATGTCCCAGTTCCAGCCGACCTTGGTGCGGGTCGTCGGGACGTGCCCGAAGCCGGACGGCTTGCCCCGGTAGGCGTAGACCTCGCCGTCGGTGGTGCGGGCGAGGAGGTCGAGGCCGTTCCAGCGGCCGAGGTCCTCCGTGCCGGCGAGCGTGTTGTAGACGTTCCAGCCGCCGCCGACCTTCGCCCGCGCGTCGAACGGCTTGCTCGCCGACGGCGCGACGCGGCGGTCGTTGTACTTCCACAGGACGCCGGCCTTGTCACGGGCGACCAGGCCGTCGGCGTATCCGCTGATCGTCGTGTAGGTGTTCCAGCCGCCGCCGACGCGCACGCGCGGCCAGAACCTGCTCTCGACGCCGGGGACGTAGTTCCACAGGACGCCGTCCTTGTCGCGGGCGACGAGGCCGCGGCCGTAGCCGTTGGAGGCGATGGCCGTGTAGACGTTCCAGCCGCCGCCGACGCGCACGCGGGGCTTGAAGGGGGCGGCCGGATCGCCGGAGCCCTGGTAGTACCAGAGGACGCCGTCCTTGTCGCGGGCGACCAGGTCGCCACGGCCTGCCGCGGTGGCGGGGCCGAGCGGCACGATCGCGGTGTACTGGCCCCAGCCGCCGCCGACGCGCTTGCGCGGCGTCAGCTTGCCGTCGGCCGATCCGGTCGCCTCGTACCGCCACAGGACGCCGTCCTTGTCGCGGGCGTGGACGGCGCCGCGCAGGCCCGCCTCGGGGGTGCCGAGGACGGTGTCGACGCCGGCGGTGCCCTTGGAGACGACCTTCCCCTGGGCGTCCTTCAGCGTCACCGAAAGGTCGAACGAGCCGAACCAGCTGTCCCGGGAGGAGAGGTCGAACGTCACGGCGTAGTCCAGGGTGGCCTCGGCCTCGACGGCGGGGAGGTCGACGGCCATCGGCTCGTTCGTGTAGTCCTCGTTCATGTACCACGAGAGGGGCACCGGGGCGGCCCCGTCCACCGACGCGGTCGTGTCCATCCTCGCCGCGACACGATCCGGGGTGGTGCCGGCGCCGGGCCACGTCGAGAAGGGCTTGGCGAACCCGAGCGTCGCCGTCACCGGCCCGGTCACCCCCGCCGGCAGGGTGGCGCGGAGACGGACGGTTCCCGCGCCCTCCTCGCCGGCCCACACCTTCGTCCGGCCCCCCACCTGGACGACCGCGCCCGGCTCCACCGTCGCCTCCGCCCGGTTCACCGCCGGCGCGGCCGCGGCCGCCGCTCCCCCGAGCGCCACCGGTGCGATGCCGGCGACAAGCGCCGTCGCCAGAACCAGGCCTGCACGCATTCGCGCCACGAACTCCCCCATGTTTTCAGCTCATTGACGTGAGGAGGCGGCCTCCCGCAACTCCTCGGACACCTCTATGACATCCGGGGTACCCGCAGGGTTGTACGCGTCGTTCTCGCTGATTCCGAAGCGGTCGTGGAAGCGGCGCAGCGGTCCCGGCGCCCACCAGGTGAGGCGCCCGGTCAGCTTCATCACGGAGGGGACGAGGAGGCTGCGGACCACCATCGCGTCCATGAGGACGGCGAGGGCGACGCCGAGTCCGAGCATCTTGGTGTTGGTGACGCGGGAGGTGCCGATGGCGACCATGACGACGGCGAGGATCACGGCGGCGGCGGTGATCAGGCCGCCGGTGTGGCGCAGTCCGAAGCGGACGGAGTGCTCGTGGTCGCCGGTGGCGTCGTACTCCTCCTTGATGCGGGAGAGCAGGAACACCCCGTAGTCCATGGAGAGCCCGAAGGCCACGCAGAACATGAGGACGGGCAGGGTGGTCTCGATGTCGCCGGTGGAGGTGAAGCCGAGGAGTCCGGCGAGGTGTCCCTCCTGGAAGACCCAGACGACGGCGCCGAACATCGCCGTGAGGCTGAGGGCGTTGAGGAGGACGGCCTGGACCGGGACGACGACGCTGCCGGTGAGCAGGAAGACGAGGAGCAGGGTGACGAGGACGATGATCCCGGCCGCCCAGGGCAGGCGGTCGGCGATGGCGTCCTTGGAGTCGACGAGGACGGCGGCCGGTCCGGTGACGGAGGTCGCGAACGGGGCCTCGGCCGCGCGCAGCTCCCCGACGACCCGCTGGGCTCCGGCGCCGACGGTCTCGCCCTCGGGCACCACGGTGAAGTAGGCGGAGCCGCCGCCGGCGGTGACGGGCCCCTCGGCCCGGCCGACTCCGTCGAGGGCGGAGATCCGCTCGCGGAAGTCGGCGTACTGCGCGGGGGTGGCCGTCCCTTCGGCGAGGACGGTGATCCCGCCGCCGGGGTTGCCGGGGAAGCCGTCCCGCAGCTGGTCCTGGACGACCCGGGAGGAGGCGGTGACGGGGAGCTGGCGGTCGTCGGCGGTGCCGAACCTCACTCCCAGGAAGGGCAGTCCGAGGAGGACGAGCCCGGCGGTGGTGACGATCGCGAAGACGGGCGCGCGGCGCATCACCAGGGCGGCGGCCCGCCCCCAGCCGGCGCCGGAGGTGTCCTTCCGGGGCGCCCGGCCGCGCCGGAGGAGCCGCCGCAGGTCGAGGGCGTTGACCCGGTCGCCGAGCAGCACGAGGGCGGCCGGGAGCAGGGTGAGCGCGGCGGTGGCGGCGAGCAGGACGACGGCGATCCCGGCGTACGCGAAGGAGCGCAGGAAGTACTGCGGGAAGACCAGCATCGCGGCGAGCGAGACGGCGACGGTCAGGGCGGAGAAGAGCACCGTCCGGCCTGCCGTGCGCAGGGTGGTGCGGACGGCGGTGTACGTGTCGGCGCCGGCCGCGAGCTCCTCGCGGTAGCGGCGGACGACGAACAGGGCGTAGTCGATGGCGAGTCCGAGCCCGAGGGCGGTCGTCAGGTTCTGCGCGAAGACGGAGACGTCGGTGAACTCGGTGATGCCGCGCAGGACGGCGTTGGTCCCGAGGATGGCGACGATGCCGACGCCGAGCGGCAGCAGGGCGGCGACGGCGCTGCCGAAGACCATGACGAGCAGGACGAGGGTGAGGGGCAGGGCGATGAGCTCGGCCCGCAGCAGGTCCTCCTGGATGACCGTCTGCATCTCGTGCCGGACGGCGAGCCCGCCGCCGAGGGAGACCTCGACGGGGCCGTGGTCGCCCCGGTACGTGGGGGCGATCCGGTCGAGGACCGCGGCGGCGTCCTTCTCCTCGCCGGCGATCCGGGCGGCGATCACGGCCTGGCGGCCGTCCTCGGAGCGGAGCGCGGGCGAACCGGTGGACCAGTAGGAGCCGACGCCGTCGACGCCCGGTTCGGCGTCGAGCCGCTCGGCGAGCCGCCGGGCCTCGGCGGCGACGGCCGGGGCGTCGACCCCGGCGGCTCCCGCGTCGACGAGGAGCAGCACGTTCGGCTGGGAGCCGGGGAACTGCCGCTCCAGGGCCTCGGTGGCGTACGTGGACTCGGCGGCCGGGTCCTCCCAGCCGCCGCTGCCCATGCGGTCGGCGACGCCTCCGCCGGCGAGGACCGCGAGGGCGGTGAGCACGAGGGCGACGAGGAGGGTGAGGCGCGGCCGGGCGGTCACGAACCGCGTCCATCCGCCGCCGCCCCCGCCGCCGGCAGCTGATTTCTTGACTTCGGACATGACGCGGTGTCCCCTTCACCGTGGCCCCCGCACGCGCTTCCCGGCAGGTCGCAGGGGCCGTCCATTGCCATAGACTGGCAAACACGAGTGATCACTCGCGTTTTCTAAGAATGCGAGCGACCTCTCGTGTTTGTCAAACGTGTGAGGAGAGCTGGGGACACGTCATGTCCGAAGAACCGAAGCCGCGCCGCCGTCAGGCACGCGGCGAGCGCCGCATCGCGCAGCTGCTCCAGGCCGCCGCGAACGTCTTCTGCGCGTACGGGTACACGGCGACCAGCACCAACGCGATCGCCCGGGAGGCGAGCGTCTCGCCCGGCACGCTCTACCAGTACTTCCCGAACAAGGAGGCCATCGCGATCGAGCTCGGCGAGCGCCTCCTGACCGAGATGCGGGAGGCCCACGGCCAGGCGTTCACCCCGGCGAACCTCGCGCTGCCGCTGCCCGAGATGCTGGACGTCGTCGTCGACCCGATGATCGCGTTCAACTGCGAGAACCCCGTCTTCCTCGCCCTGATGCACGGCTCCGAGGTGCCCGGCCGGATCGCCGAGGAGCACGACGCCCTCCACGCCAACCTGCTGAACTCGGTGCGGGACGTGATCGCGCACTTCGCCCCCGAGCTGTCCCCCGAGGAGCGCGCCCGGATCGCCGACATGACCTTCGCGATCTTCAAGGGCGGCCTGGGGCTCGTCCTGGCCGCTCCCGAGGGCGCCGAGCGGGAGGCGACGATCGCCGAGCTGAAGACCGTCCTCCTCCGCTACCTCTCCCCGCTGGTCACCGTCCCCCACTGACCGGCGGACCGGTCACCACGCCTCGGACCCGCCGGCCGACTCCGCGGGCAGCACCTTCTCGCCCGCCCGCGCCCGGAGCTTCAGGGCGAGCAGCGGGAGGACGAGGACGGAGAGCATGCCGGCCCCGACGAGCGCCGCCGCCTCGCCGGCCGTCATCTCCCGGTCGTCCACGCCGATCGTGGTGATCGCGACGACGAGCGGCAGCGCCGTGGAGCCGTAGAGGACGAGGCCGCCCCGGTCCCTGCGGCCGAGGTCGCGCGGGGCGAGGAGCCAGATCGGCCCGCCGCGCACGACCAGGAAGAGCAGCAGGAAGACCGGCAGCAGAAGCAGGGTCCTGCCCCCGTCGAGGAGCGAGTCCAGGTCGAACTCGATGCCGGTGACGACGAAGAAGACCGGGACGAGGAAGCCGAAGCCGACCCCCTCGACCTTCTCCAGGATCTGCGGCCCGGACTCGGGCGCGGCCCCGGTGAGCACGAGCCGGGTGATGAGTCCGGCGGCGAAGGCGCCGAGCAGCACGTCGAGCCCGAGCGCCGTCGACGCCCCGAGCATCAGGGCGAGCAGCAGGAAGACGAAGCGGACCGCGAACTGGCCGCTGGTGTGGAGGGTCCTGGCGATGACGTTCGAGAACCACGGCGGGCGGGGCCGCATCGCCCAGAGGACCGCCCCCGCCGTGAGCGCGGCGAACACGGCGAGGAGGACGGTGGATTCGGCGGCGCCCCGCCCGCTGAGCAGCAGCGCCATCGCGATGATCGGGCCGAACTCGCCGACCGCGCCGAAGGCCATGACGACCGAGCCGAACCGCCCGTGGAGGTCACCGGCGTCCCGCAGCACCGGCAGGACGGTGCCGAGCGCGGTGCTGGTCAGGGCGACGCCGATGAAGACGCCCTTGGTGTAGCCGCCGCCGAGCAGGACGCCGGTGGCGAGGCCGAGGCCGAGGGCGGCCAGCCAGGCCCACACGGAGCGCCTGAGGGTGTCGCCGCGGACCTTGCCGAACTCGATCTCGTACCCGGCGAGGAAGATCAGCATGGCGAGGCCGAGCTGGGAGAGCCCGTCGATCAGCGCGTCGGGGCGGGCCCAGTCCAGGACGTCGGGGCCGATGAGGATGCCGAGCAGGATCTCGAAGATGACGAGGGGGACGGGGAGCCTGCGCCCCACCGCGTAGGCGAGCAGCGGCGCCAGGACGGCGATCGCCATGATCAGGATGAGCGTGCTCCCCGAATGCGACATATCGGGTATTTACCATAGGCTCCCGCCCTACGCCTTCGTCAGATGGCCTGTCGACGGAGGGACTTGGAGGTCTTGCCGTGCACGAATACCCGCCCACCACGCAGACGCCCCCACCCCCCTCGGCCCCGCCCGTGCCGCAGCCCCGCCCCGGGCTGTGGAAGCGCTGCCTCGGGGGCGGCCTGGCGCTCTGGACCCTGACGGCCGTCGTCACGTACGCCACCGAGAACACCACCCTGCTCCCCACCCTCATCCTGCTGGGCAGCTTCCTCGTCCCGGCGGTCTTCGTCCTCTGGGCGTACGAGCGGCACGGCCGCGACCTCGGGGTCCCGGTGATCCTCGGCTGCTTCGTCACCGGCGGTGTCCTCGGCGTGCTCGGCGCCTCGGTCATGGAGTACTACCTGCTCCACCCCTCCCTGTGGATGTTCCTGGGGGTCGGCCTCATCGAGGAGGCGGTGAAGCTCGCCGCCCTGATGTTCGTCGTGCGCCGCCACCCGTGGCTGCGCGGCTACCGCGCCGGACTCGTCCTCGGCGGCTCCGTCGGCTTCGGCTTCGCCGCCTTCGAGAGCGCCGGGTACGCCTTCAACGCCGCCGTCACCATGGACGGCATCGATCTGCGCTCGCTCCTGGAGACCGAGATCCTGCGCGGACTGCTCGCCCCCTTCGGGCACGGCCTGTGGACGGCGATCGCGGGCGCGGCACTGCTCGCCTTCCGCCGCCCCGACGGCCGCTTCCGCCTCGCCGGACCGGTCGTCGGCACCTACCTCGGGGTCGCCGTGCTCCACGCGCTGTGGGACTCGATGCACGGCATCGCGCTCTGGCTGGTGGTCCGGCTCACCACCACCGGCCTGGACCGCACGCTCTTCGCCCAGGGGTACCTGCCGCGGCCGACCTCCCAGCAGGAGCACCTCTTCACCCTCTTCTCGGTGGGCGGACTCGCGCTGGTGACCCTGGCGGGTCTGGCATGGCTGAGATCACTCGCGCGCCGCGAGCCCGACCCGAGTGGAATTTATACCCCCTAGGGGTATAGGCTCGGTATCGTAGGACCCTGAATCCCCCAGGAGGAGAGCGCCATGTCCGCAGAGACGAAGACCGAACTCACCACCGTCTACCAGGTCAAGGGCATGACCTGCGGCCACTGCGAGGGCGCCGTCTCCGGCGAGATCTCCGAGATCCCCGGCGTCTCCTCGGTCACGGCCGTCGCCAAGACCGGCGAGGTCACCGTCGTCTCCGACGCCCCCCTCGACCGCGAGGCCGTCGCCGCCGCCGTGGACGAGGCCGGCTACGAGCTGGTCTGACCGCCTCCCGGACAGACGTCGCAGGGCCGTACCGTTACCTGGTACGGCCCTGCTCCCGTTTGGAACCGCACATGTCCAGCACCACCGTCACCGAGCTGACGATCGGCGGAATGACCTGCGCCTCCTGCGCGGCCCGCATCGAGAAGAAGCTCAACCGGATGGACGGCGTCACCGCCACCGTCAACTACGCCACGAAGAAGGCGCGCGTCGAACACGCGCCGGACGTCGGCGTCGACGCACTGATCGCCACCGTCGTGAAGACCGGCTACACCGCCGAGGAGCCCCTTCCGCCGGTGGTGGAGGACGAGGAGGAACCGGAGGACCCCGAGCTCGCCTCCCTCCGGCAGCGGCTGACGGTCTCGGCGCTCCTCTCGGCACCCGTGATCCTGCTCGCCATGGCCCCCTCGCTCCAGTTCGACAACTGGCAGTGGCTCTCGCTCACCCTCGCCTCCCCCGTCGTCGTCTGGGGCGGGCTGCCCTTCCACCGGGCCGCCTGGACCAACCTCCGGCACGGCGCCGCCACCATGGACACCCTCGTCTCGGTCGGCACCCTCGCCGCCTACGGCTGGTCCCTCTGGGCCCTCTTCCTCGGCGACGCCGGCATGCCCGGCATGCGCCACGGCTTCGACCTCACCGCCGACCGCGCCCACGCCTCCTCCTCGATCTACCTGGAGGTCGCCGCGGGCGTCGTCACCTTCATCCTCCTCGGCCGCTACCTGGAGGCCCGCGCCAAGCGGAAGGCGGGCACCGCGCTGCGGGCCCTGATGGAGCTCGGCGCCAAGGACGTCGCCGTCCTCCGAGGAGGCGGAGAGGTACGCGTCCCGGTCGGCGACCTGCGCACCGGCGACCTCTTCGTCGTCCGCCCCGGAGAGAAGATCGCCACCGACGGCACCGTCGCCGAGGGCGCCTCCGCCGTCGACGCCTCCCTGCTCACCGGCGAGTCGCTGCCCCTGGACGTCACCCCCGGCTCCGCCGTCACCGGCGGCTGCGTCAACGTCTCCGGCCGGCTCGTCGTCGAGGCCACCCGCGTCGGCTCCGACACCCAGCTCGCCCGGATCGCGAAGCTCGTCGAGGACGCCCAGAGCGGCAAGGCCGAGGTCCAGCGGCTCGCCGACCGGATCTCCGCCGTCTTCGTACCCGTGGTGCTCCTCATCGCCCTCGGCACCCTCGTCACCTGGCTCCTCGTGACGGACGACGTCACCGCCTCCTTCACCGCCGCCGTCGCCGTCCTGATCATCGCCTGCCCCTGCGCCCTCGGCCTCGCGACCCCGACCGCCCTCATGGTCGGCACCGGCCGCGGCGCCCAGCTCGGCATCCTCATCAAGGGCCCCGAGGTCCTGGAGTCCACCCGCCGCGTCGACACGGTCGTCCTCGACAAGACGGGGACCGTCACCACCGGCCGCATGCGGCTGACCGCCGTACACGTGCACGGCGGGCGGTACGGCACCGACTCCGCCGACGAGACCGAGCTGCTGCGGCTCGCGGGCGCCCTGGAGCACTCCTCCGAGCACCCGGTCGCCCGCGCGATCGCGGCGGGCGCCGCCGAACGCTGCGGAGAGCTCCCCACCCCGAAGACCTTCGAGAACGTGCCCGGACTCGGCGTGCGCGGCTCCGTCGACGGCCGGCTCGTCCTCGTCGGGCGCGCCGCCCTGCTCGCGGCCGAGGGCGTCGAGGCACCCGCCACGACCGAACCCGGCGCGGTGCACGTCGCCTGGGACGGGGTGGCCCGGGGCACCCTGACCGTCGCCGACACCGTCAAGGACACCAGCGCCGAGGCGGTCGCCCGGCTGCGCGCCCTCGGGCTGCGGCCGGTGCTGCTCACCGGGGACCACCGGGCCGTGGCGGAGGCCGTGGCGGCCGAGGTGGGCATCGACGAGGTCATCGCGGAGGTGCTGCCCGAGGAGAAGGCCGAGGTGGTCCGGCGGCTCCGGGCCGAGGGCCGCACGGTCGCGATGGTGGGCGACGGGGTGAACGACGCCGCGGCGCTCGCCGGCGCCGACCTCGGGCTCGCGATGGGCACGGGCACCGACGCGGCCATCGAGGCGAGCGACCTGACCCTGGTCCGGGGCGACCTGCGGGTCGCGGCGGACGCCATCCGGCTGGCCCGGCGGACCCTGGCGACGATCCGGGGAAACCTGGGCTGGGCCTTCGGCTACAACCTCGCCGCGCTCCCCCTCGCGGCGGCCGGACTCCTCAACCCGATGATCGCGGGCCTGGCCATGGCCTTTTCGTCCGTCTTCGTCGTATCCAACAGCCTTCGTCTGCGGCGCTTCACGTGAATTCACTTACGTGTGACGCACAGGACCTTCACAAAGAGATCTAGATCACAGATATTGGGGGGTAACCATCTGGGCTGTTCGCGAGTCTAAGTGGGCGATGCCAAGAACGTCTTGGGGGACGTTCATGGGATGTCTTGGGGGACGTCCCAGGCAAGCGCGGCCGGGGCACGTGCACCGGGGAGCTTTGAGCGGCCCTCCCGTACGTGCCCCCGGCAGACCGCGCACCAGACGCCCGGCCCGGATCCCGTGGGGGGAATCCGCACCGGGATATGGAAAGCGCCCCGCTCGCCGACCCGTGGGGGGATCGGTGGGCGGGGCGCTTTTCGCTTGTGACCGTGCGGCCGGTGGCGTCAGCGGGCCTCGACCGGGACGAAGTCGCGGAGGACCTCACCCGTGTAGATCTGGCGCGGGCGGCCGATGCGGGAACCCGGCTCCTTGATCATCTCGTGCCACTGGGCGATCCAGCCCGGGAGGCGGCCGAGGGCGAAGAGGACCGTGAACATCTCGGTCGGGAAGCCCATGGCGCGGTAGATCAGACCCGTGTAGAAGTCCACGTTCGGGTAGAGGTTGCGCGAGACGAAGTACTCGTCGGAGAGCGCGTGCTCCTCCAGCTTGAGCGCGATGTCGAGCAGCTCGTCGGACTTGCCGAGGGCCGAGAGGACATCGTGCGCCGCCGCCTTGATGATCTTGGCGCGCGGGTCGAAGGACTTGTACACCCGGTGGCCGAAGCCCATCAGGCGGACGCCGTCCTCCTTGTTCTTCACCTTGCGGATGAAGGAGTCGACATCGCCGCCGTTGGCCTGGATGCCCTCCAGCATCTCCAGGACCGACTGGTTGGCGCCACCGTGCAGGGGGCCCCACAGGGCCGAGATGCCGGCGGAGATCGAGGCGAACATGTTCGCCTGCGAGGAGCCGACCAGACGCACGGTGGAGGTCGAGCAGTTCTGCTCGTGGTCCGCGTGCAGGATCAGCAGCTTGTCGAGCGCGGAGACGACGACCGGGTCCAGGTCGTACTCCTGCGCCGGGACCGAGAAGGTCATGCGCAGGAAGTTCTCGACGTACCCGAGGTCGTTGCGCGGGTAGACGAACGGGTGGCCGATCGACTTCTTGTACGCGTACGCCGCGATCGTCGGCAGCTTGGCGAGCAGCCGGATCGTGGAGAGGTGGCGCTGCTCCTCGTCGAACGGGTTGTGGCTGTCCTGGTAGAAGGTGGACAGCGCGGAGACCACCGAGGACAGCATCGCCATCGGGTGGGCGTCCCGCGGGAAGCCGCGGAAGAAGTTCTTGACGTCCTCGTGGACCAGCGTGTGCTGCGTGATCTCGTTCTTGAAGGTCGAGAGCTCGTCGACCTTGGGCAGCTCACCGTTGATCAGCAGGTACGCCACCTCAAGGAAGGTGGAGCGCTCGGCCAGCTGCTCGATGGGGTAGCCGCGGTACCGCAGAATGCCCTGCTCACCATCGAGGTAGGTGATGGCGGATTTATAGGCGGCGGTGTTGCCATATCCGCTGTCCAGGGTGACCAGACCGGTCTGGGCTCGGAGTTTGCCGATGTCGAAGCCCTTGTCGCCGACGGTGCTCTCGACCACCGGGTAGGTGTATTCACCGTCCGCGTACCGCAGTACTACAGAGTTGTCGCTCACGTCATCCCTCACCGACGTAGTGCCTCTTCTTCGAGGTGCCCTGACTGTCTCTACCATCCCCCATTTGGCTCAGGAGAGTGCACTCGGGGTCGCTCATTGGGCCATTCGGCGGCACTCAGTGCCGCCAACCTTCATATCCTGCCCCCTTCGCCCCGGTTCCGGTAGTCCTCCGTGATCTTTCACACGAGGGCCTCCCCTGTGAGGCGATGGGCGAGTGCGGTAAAGCGCCTGCCGGCCGAGACCGTGCGGACCGCCTGGGCGATCGCCCGGCGGGAGCCGACCAGGACGACCAGCTTCTTGGCCCGGGTCACGGCCGTGTAGAGCAGGTTCCGCTGCAGCATCATCCAGGCGCTCATGGTGACCGGGATCACCACCGCCGGGTACTCGCTGCCCTGCGAGCGGTGGATGGTGACCGCGTACGCGTGGGCGAGTTCGTCCAGCTCGTCGAAGTCGTACGCCACCTCCTCGTCCTCGTCCGTCCGCACGGTCAGCCGCTGCTCGACGGTGTCCAGCGCCGTGACGACGCCGACCGTACCGTTGAAGACGCCGTTGGCCCCCTTCTCATAGTTGTTCCGAATCTGGGTCACCTTGTCACCGACCCGGAAGACCCGGCCGCCGAACCGCTTCTCCGGAAGGTCCGGGCGGGCCGGGGTGATCGCCTGCTGCAGCAGACCGTTGAGCGAGCCCGCGCCCGCCGGACCCCGGTGCATCGGGGCGAGGACCTGGACGTCCCGGCGCGGGTCGAGGCCGAACTTGGCCGGAATCCGCCGGGCCGCGACCTCCACGGCGACCCGGGCGGCGTCCTCCGTCTCCTCCTCGGCGAAGAGGAAGAAGTCCGGCAGGCCCTGCGTCTGCGGCGGGGTGCCGGCGTTGATCCGGTGCGCGTTGACGATCACCCCGGACTCCTTGGCCTGCCGGAAGATCCGGGTCAGCCGGACGGCCGGTACGGGGCTGCCGGGGGCCAGCAGGTCGCCGAGGACCTCACCGGCGCCGACCGACGGCAGCTGGTCGACGTCCCCCACGAGCAGCAGATGGGCACCCGGTGCCACCGCCTTGACCAGCTTGTTCGCCAGGAGCAGGTCCAGCATGGAGGCCTCGTCGACGACGATCAGATCGGCGTCGAGCGGCCGGTCCCGGTCGTAGGCCGCGTCCCCGCCCGGCTTCAGTTCCAGGAGCCGGTGCACGGTGGAGGCCTCGGCGCCGGTCAGCTCGGCGAGCCGCTTCGCGGCCCGCCCGGTGGGCGCGGCGAGCACGACCTTGGCCTTCTTGGCGCGGGCCAGCTCCACGATCGAGCGGACCGTGAACGACTTGCCGCAGCCGGGGCCGCCGGTGAGCACGGCGACCTTGCGGGTGAGAGCGAGCCGCACGGCGTCCTCCTGCTCGGGCGCGAGGGAGGCCCCCGTCCGGTCGGCGAGCCAGGCCAGCGCCTTGTCCCAGGCCACGTCCCGGAAGGCCGGCATCCGGTCCTCCTCGGTCCGCAGGAGCCGCCGGACCTGGCCGGCCAGGGACAGCTCGGCCCGGTGGAAGGGGATCAGGTACACGGCGGTGACGGGCGTCCCCTCGGGCCCGGGCACGACCTCCCGTACGACGCCCTCGGGATCGTCGGCGAGGGCGCCGAGGCACTCGATGACGAGCCCGGTGTCGACCTGCAGCAGCTTCACGCCGTCCGCGATCAGCCGCTCCTCCGGGAGGAAGCAGTGCCCCTGGTCGCTGGACTGCGACAGCGCGTACTGCAGGCCGGCCTTCACCCG
This sequence comes from Streptomyces tanashiensis, assembly GCF_014648895.1. Classification (GTDB taxonomy): domain Bacteria; phylum Actinomycetota; class Actinomycetes; order Streptomycetales; family Streptomycetaceae; genus Streptomyces; species Streptomyces tanashiensis. The sequence goes on along the minus strand of NZ_BMRZ01000003.1, from coordinate 28,261 downwards.
GTCGGGGCTGTCGTGCGGGATGCCGACGGCCTGGGCGATCCTGTCCGCGGTGAGGAAGCCGATGCCCCACACGTCGGCGGCCAGCCGGTAGGGCTGGTTCCGCACGACGGAGATGGAGGCGTCCCCGTACTTCTTGTAGATCCGCACCGCGATGGAGGTGGAGACCCCCACCCCCTGGAGGAAGACCATCACCTCCTTGATCGCCTTCTGCTCCTCCCAGGCCGCCGTGATGTTCTTCGTGCGCTTCGGCCCGAGCCCCGGAACCTCGATCAGCCGCGCGGGAGCCTCTTCGAGGATGTCGAGGGTGTCGAGCCCGAAGTGCTGCGTGATGCGGTCGGCGAAGACGGGCCCGATGCCCTTGACGAGCCCGGACCCGAGATAGCGCCGGATGCCCTGGATCGTGGCGGGCAGGATCGTCGTGTAGTTGTCCACACTGAACTGCTTGCCGTACTGCGGGTGCGAGCCCCAGCGGCCCTCCATCCGCAGCGACTCCCCCGGCTGCGCGCCGAGCAGCGCCCCGACCACCGTGAGCAGGTCACCGGCGCCCCGCCCGGTGTCGACCCGGGCGACCGTGTACCCGCTCTCCTCGTTGGCATAGGTGATCCGCTCCAGAACCCCTTCGAGCACTGCGGGACCGCGACCCTCGTTGGACATGCACCGACCGTAGCGAAGGGCTCGGACATCGTGGCACGCGCTGTGGAGAACGCCCGGTGACCCAGGACCAGGACGTGCGGCGCCTGGACGGGTGACTGCTCACCGTCCAGGATTCGTCAGACCGCCAGGAACGCCTCCAGCGTCTCCTCCAGGACCTCCACGCCGTCCCTCGCCCACAGGTCGTCGTTGAAGAGTTCCACCTCGACCGGGCCCGTGTAGCCGGCCTTGTCCACCAGGTCGGCCCAGGCGCGGAGGTCGATGGCGCCGGTGCCCAACTGGCCGCGGCCGTTGAGGACTCCGGCCGGGAGCGGGGTCGTCCAGTCGGCGAGCTGGAAGGAGTGGACGCGGCCGGCGGCGCCCGCGCGTTCCACCGCCGCCGGGGCCCGGTCGTCCCACCACAGGTGGTACGTGTCGACCGTGACGCCGACCTGGGATGCCGGGAACCGCTCGGCGATCTCCAGGGCCTGGTCCAGGGTCGAGACCGCGCACCGGTCGGAGGCGTACATGGGGTGGAGGGGCTCGATCGCGAGACGGATTCCGCGTTCGCCCGCGTACGGGGCCAGGGCGCCGATCGCCTCCGTGATGCGGGCCCGGGCGGCGGGCAGGTCGGGACACGCCGGGGTGAGGCCGCCGGAGACCAGGACGAGGGTGTCGGTGCCGAGCGTCACCGCCTCGTCGATCGCCGCCCGGTTCTCCTCCTCCCAGCCGTCCGAGGTGAAGAAGCCGCCCCGGCAGAGGGTGGTGACGGTGAGGCCCGCGTCCCGTACGAGATCGGCGGCGGCCGCCGTCCCGTACTCCTTGACCGGTTCGCGCCACAGGCCCACGCCCTGGATGCCGAGTCGGACGCACTCCGCCACCAGTTCGGGCAGGGCCAGCTGCTTCACCGTCATCTGGTTGATGCTGAAGCGGTCTCCGTTCACTGCGGGACTCCCTGGACGGTGAGGAGGGCGCGCATGCGTGACTCCGCGCGGGCCGGGTCCGGGAACAGGCCGAGGCCGTCGGCGAGTTCGTAGGCGCGGGCCAGGTGCGGGAGGGAGCGGGCCGACTGCAGGCCGCCGACCATCGTGAAGTGGTCCTGGTGCCCGGCCAGCCAGGCGAGGAACACCACGCCCGTCTTGTAGAAGCGGGTGGGGGGCTCGAAGAGGTGCCGGGAGAGGGCGACGGTGGGGTCCAGCGTCTTGCGGAAGGCCTCCGCATCACCCGTGTCCAGGATCCTCACCGCCTCCGCCGCCAGCGGGCCCAGCGGGTCGAAGATGCCGAGCAGGGCGTGGCTGAAGCCCTGCTCGTCGCCCGCGATCAGCTCCGGGTAGTGGAAGTCGTCGCCGGTGTAGCAGCGGACGCCCTCCGGGAGGCGGCGGCGCAGCTCGACCTCGCGCCGGGCGTCGAGGAGCGAGACCTTGATGCCGTCGACCTTGTCGGGGTGGGCCGCGATCACGTCGAGGAAGGTCTCGGTGGCCGCGTCGAGGTCGGCCGTGCCCCAGTAGCCGTGGAGCGCCGGGTCGAACATGGGGCCCAGCCAGTGCAGGATCACCGGCTCGCCCGCCTGACGGAGCAGGTGGCCGTACAGGTCGAGGTAGTCCTCGGGGCCGGACGCGGCGGCCGCGAGGGCCCGGGAGGCCATGAGGACGGCCTGCGCGCCGGACTCCTCGACGGCCGCGAGCTGTTCCTCGTAGGCCGCGCGGATCTCCGGCAGGCCGGCCGGGCCGGTGAGCTGGTCGGTGCCCACGCCGCAGGCGATGCGGCCGCCGACGCTGTGGGCCTCCGCCGCGCTGCGGCGGATGAGCTCCGCCGCCCCGGCCCAGTCGAGGCCCATCCCGCGCTGGGCGGTGTCCATGGCCTCGGCGACCCCGAGGCCGTGGGACCAGAGGTGGCGGCGGAAGGCGAGGGTGGCGTCCCAGTCGACGGCGGCCGGGGAGTCGGGGGTGGTGTCGGCGTACGGGTCGGCGACGACGTGCGCGGCGGAGAAGACCGTACGGGAGGTCAGCGGGCCGGACGCGGAGAGCGCGAGCGGTTCGGCGCGGGGCCGGTACTCCCGTGTCGTGCCGCCCGGTTCGGGGAGGCGGATCGTCACAGCGTCACCTCCGGGACCTCCAGGCGGCGGCCCTCGGCGGCGGAGCGCAGGCCCAGCTCGGCGAGCTGGACGCCGCGGGCGCCGGCGAGGAGGTCCCAGTGGTACGGCTCGTCGAGCGCGACGTGCCGGAGGAAGAGCTCCCACTGGGCCTTGAAGCCGTTGTCGAACTCGGCGTTGTCGGGGACCTCCTGCCACTGGTCGCGGAAGGACTCGGTGGCGGGGATGTCGGGGTTCCAGACGGGCTTCGGGGTGGCCGAGCGGTGCTGGACGCGGCAGCCGCGCAGTCCGGCGACGGCGGAGCCGTGGGTGCCGTCGACCTGGAACTCGACGAGCTCGTCGCGGTGGACGCGGACCGTCCAGGAGGAGTTGATCTGGGCGATGGCGCCGCCCTCCAGCTGGAAGATGCCGTACGCGGCGTCGTCGGCGGTGGCCTCGTAGGGCTTGCCCTGCTCGTCCCAGCGCCGCGGGACGTGCGTGGCGACGTGCGCGGAGACGCTCGTGACCCGGCCGAAGAGCTCGTGGAGCACGTACTCCCAGTGCGGGAACATGTCGACGACGATGCCGCCGCCGTCCTCCGCGCGGTAGTTCCAGCTGGGGCGCTGGGCGTCCTGCCAGTCGCCCTCGAAGACCCAGTAGCCGAACTCGCCGCGCACGGACAGGATCTCGCCGAAGAAGCCGCCGTCGATGAGGCGCTTGAGCTTGAGCAGGCCCGGCAGGAACAGCTTGTCCTGGACGACGCCGTGCTTGATGCCCTTCTCGCCGGCGAGGCGGGCGAGTTCGAGGGCGCCGGCCAGGTCCGCCGCGGTGGGCTTCTCGGTGTAGACGTGCTTGCCCGCCGCTATGGCCTTGGTGATCGCCTCGACGCGGGCGGAGGTGACCTGGGCGTCGAAGTAGATGTCGACGGAGTCGTCGGCGAGGACGGCGTCGAGGTCGGTGGACCACTCGGTGAGGCCGTGGCGCTCGGCGAGGGCGCGCAGGGCGTGCTCGCGGCGGCCGACGAGGACGGGCTCCGGCCAGAGGGTCTCGCCGTTGCCGAGGTCGAGGCCGCCCTGTTCGCGCAGGGCGAGGATCGAGCGGACGAGGTGCTGGCGGTGTCCCATGCGCCCGGTGACGCCGTTCATGGCGATGCGGACTGTCCTGCGTGTCACGAAAGGTTCCTCTCCGCGGTACTCCGCGCCCCTCTGAAGAAAGCGCTTTCTATCGAGGGGGACGCTAGCCTGCCGACATCGCCGCCGACAAGGCCCTGGAGGTACGCACGCGATGACCGTCACCCTGGCGGACGTGGCCGCCCGCGCACGGGTCTCCCCCGCCACCGTCTCCCGCGTCCTGAACGGCAACTACCCGGTCGCCGAGTCGACCCGGGAACGGGTGCTGCGGGCCGTGGACGAGCTGGACTACGTCCTCAACGGCCCCGCGAGCTCCCTCGCCGCCGCCACCTCCGACCTGGTCGGCGTCCTCGTCAACGACATCGCCGACCCGTTCTTCGGGATCATGGCGAGCGCGGCCCAGAGCGCGATCGGGGAGAGCGCCACCGGGCGCGGCGGGGGCGAGAAGCTCGCCGTCGTCTGCAACACCGGCGGCTCCCCCGAGCGCGAGCTGACCTACCTCACCCTGCTCCAGCGGCAGCGGGCCGCGGCCGTGATCCTCATGGGCGGGTCCCTGGAGGACCCGGAGCACCTCGCGGCGACGGCCGGCAAGCTGACGAAGCTGGCGGAGGCGGGGACCCGGGTCGTGCTGTGCGGGCGCCCGCCGGTCTCGGGCGACGCGAGCGCGGCGGCCCTCGTCTTCGACAACCGGACCGGCGCGCGGCTCCTCGCCGAGCACCTGCTCGGCCTCGGCCACCGGCGGATCGGTTACGTGGCGGGCCCTGCCGACCGCACCACCACCCGGCACCGCCTGGAGGGCCACCGGGAGGCGCTCGCGGCGGCGGGTGTGGCCGAGGGGCCGACGGTCCACGGCCCCTACGACCGGGCCTCCGGCCACGCGGCGACGGCCGAGCTCCTCGCCCGCGACCCGCACCTGACGGCGGTCGTCGCGGCCAACGACACGGTGGCGCTCGGCGTCTGCGCGGCCCTGCGGGAACGGGGCCTGTCCATCCCCGGCGACGTGTCGGTCGCGGGCTTCGACGACCTCCCGTTCTCGGTGGACGCGGTCCCGGCCCTCACGACGGTCCGGCTCCCGCTGCACGAGGCGGGCGCCCGCGCGGGCCGCCTGGCCACGGGCGCGGAGGAGCCTCCGGCGGGCGGCCGGGAGACGGTCCCGGGGGAGCTGGTCATCCGGGGGTCGACGGCGCGGCCGCGGGGGTAGCGGGGCGCTGCGGTGAGGTGGCCGCGTACGGAGGCCCTCGGGCGGGAGATCACCGTAAAGACCGGCGGCCTCCCGCGCTCCGAGGGCTGCGTCACTTCTCCGGCGTCAGGCCCGTCGCCGTCAGGACCGCTTCGACCGTCTCCTCGACCGTCTGGTCCGCGTTGTCGATCCAGACGCCCTCGCCCGAGAGCTCCGCGCGCATGGCCTCGTCCAGGAAGGCCCAGTTCGTCGTGAGCTTCTTGTGGCGGGCGTTGTTGCGTTCCCAGGCCTTGTCCGGGCCCGGGGCGAGGATCACCACGTGGAGCGGGACCGCCTTCGCGTGGGCGCGGTAGAAGTCCAGGTGGGAGCGGCGTACGACCACGTCGTCGAGGACCGGCAGGAAGCCCGCCGCGGCGAAGCTGTCCGCAAGGAGGCAGCCGTTCCTGGCGCGCAGCAGGATCTGGCGGTCCGCCTCCGGGTCGCCGTCCGGGGTCGGCCAGTGGCAGCCCTGGACGATGAGCTCCTGGAGGTGGTCGACCTCGATGTGCGCGGCGCGGGTGAAGCGCGCCGCGAGGGCCGCCGCGACCGTGGACTTGCCGCTGCCGGGGATGCCCGCCAACAGGACGGCGCCGGGAGCGGGTTCGGGGGCGTCGACGGTGATGTGCTCGAAGGTCATGCGCGCCTTTCCTGGCTGGTGGGACGGGGGAACGATACGACCGCGGGCTCGGCGGGCGCCACGGGATTCCGTCCCGGCCCGCTGCCCGGGACACGGCCCGGCGCGAGCGACGTCAGCGCCACTCCCCCGACCAGCAGGGCCGCCGCGCACCAGCGGAGCGGGGTCACCGGTTCGCCCAGGAACAGGGCCGCCGAGGACATGCCGAAGACGGGGACGAGGAGCGAGAACGGGGCGACGGAGGAGGCCGGGTGGCGGCGGAGCAGCCCTGGCTGACGCGGACGCTGCGGGCGACGGGGTACGGGCCGCTGATCGTCCATCAGGCGGAGGAGAACCACACGCAGGTGGCCCTGGTGGCGGCCGGTCTGGGCATCGCCCTGGTCCCCCGCCTGGGGCGCGGGGCGCTGCCGCCGGAGGTGGTGCCGGTGCGGCTCGACCCGATGCCGACGCGCCGGCTGCACGCCATGTGGCGGACGGGTGCGGCGCGGCGCCCGGCGATCCGGGAGACGGTCCGTACGCTCCAGGAGCCCTGGCCCTCGATCGCCTCCGCCGGGTGATCGGCCCGCGCGCGTCCGCGATTCCCGTGGGGAGGACGCGATTCCTGCGCGGGTCCTTGACCTGGCAGTTACTTTCGGGCTATCCGTGACTCCTTGGAAGTTTCCTTCAACCTTGCACGGCCGGAAGGAGCATCAGTGCACCACCGCGCCCCCGCCCCCTCCCGACGCACCCTCCTCACGGTGACCGCCGCAGCCGCCGCGGCGGCCGTCACCGGCGTCACCGCCCCCGTGGCCCACGCGAACGACGACCGGAAGCTCCAGCGGATCATCGACCGGATGTCGCTGGAGGAGAAGGTCGGCCAGCTCTTCGTCATGCGGGTCTACGGCCACTCCGCCACCGCCCCCGACCAGGCCGACATCGACGCCAACCTCGCGGAGATCGGCGTCCGCACGGCCGCCGAGCTCGTCGAGCGCTACCACGTCGGCGGGGTCATCTACTTCTCCTGGGCCCACAACACCCGCGACCCGCAGCAGATCGCCGCGCTCTCCAACGGCATCCAGCGGGCCGCGCTCGCACAGCCCACCCCCGTCCCCGTGCTCATCTCCACCGACCAGGAGCACGGCATCGTCTGCCGGGTCGGCAAGCCCGCCACCCTGCTGCCCGGCGCGATGGCCCTCGGCGCCGGGGGCTCGCACGCGGACGCCCGCAAGGCCGCGCAGATCGCGGGCGAGGAGCTCGCCGCCGTCGGCATCCGGCAGAACTACGCCCCGGTCGCCGACGTCAACGTCAACCCGGCCAACCCGGTCATCGGCGTCCGCTCCTTCGGCTCCGACCCCCAGGCCGTCGCCGGGCTCGTCGCCGCCCAGGTGAAGGGCTACCAGCGGGCCGGGGTCGCCGCCACCTCCAAGCACTTCCCGGGCCACGGCGACACCGCCGTCGACAGCCACTACGGCCTGCCGACCATCACCCACACCCGGGAGCAGTGGGCGGAGCTCGACGCGCCGCCGTTCCGTTCGGCGATCGCGGCCGGCATCGACTCGATCATGACCGCGCACATCGTGGTCCCGGCGCTCGACCCCAGCGAGGACCCGGCGACGCTCTCCCGCCCCATCCTCACCGGCATCCTGCGCGAACAGCTCGGCTACGACGGCGTGGTGGTCACGGACTCCCTCGGCATGGAGGGCGTGCGCACCAAGTACGGGGACGAGCGCGTCCCGGTCCTCGCCCTGAAGGCCGGAGTGGACCAGCTGCTCAACCCGCCCAGGCTCGACGTGGCCTGGAACGCGGTCCTGAAGGCCGTCAGGGACGGCGAGCTGACGGAGGCACGGCTCGACGAATCGATCCTGCGGATCCTGCGGCTCAAGGCGAAACTGGGCCTCTTCCGGCAGGCGTACGCGACCCGGGCGGGCGTCGACCGGGTGGTCGGCACCGACGCCCACCTCGCCCACGCGGACCGGATCGCCGAGGCCACCACGACCCTGCTGCTCAACGAGGACGGCTTCCTGCCGCTGAGCCCGGCCTCCCACCGCTCGGTCCTCGTCGTCGGCGCCGACCCGGCGTCGCCGTCCGGCACGACGGGACCGCCGACCACGACGCTCGCGACCGCCCTGACGGAGTTGGGCTTCACCGCGACCGCGCTCTCCACCGGGATCACCCCGACGGCCGCGAAGATCGAGGAGGCGGTGGCGGCGGCGGCCGGCAAGGACGTGGTCCTCGTCGGCACGTACAACGTGTCGGCGACCAGCCCGCAGCGCACCCTCGTCGCGCGGCTCGTCGCGACCGGGGTGCCCGTCGTGACGGTCGCGATCCGCAACCCGTACGACGTCGCCCGTCTCGGAGGCCAGCGGGCGGCCCTCGCCGCGTACTCCTGGACCGACGTCGAACTCCGGGCCGCGGTCCGGGTCCTGGCGGGCCGCGCCCGGCCGCGGGGCCGGCTCCCGGTCCCGGTCCAGAACGCGGACGACCCGACGAAGGTCCTGTATCCGGTGGGGTACGGCTTGTCGTACGCGCGCTGACGGTGGCCGCCGTTGTGGGCAGGCGTTCCGCGGGGCGGTGCCCACCCGCCACGGACGGCGCCCCGCCGTTGTGGGCAATCGTTCCGCTGGGGCGGAACGGGTGGGCACAACGGAACGGCGCCCTTGCCGGCGCCCGAGGCTCCCGCGCCCCGACCCGCACCCCCGGTGCAGTGCACGAGTGGTGCGGGTCCAGGCGCGGAACGCGGAGGCGCCGCTAGAGGCGCCGTCCCGTGTGCCCACCCGTCCCGCCCCAGCGGGACGATTGCCCACACGGGCGGGGCGCCGGCCCACAACGGGGGTGGGCGCCGCCCCCACGGGGCGGGCCCCGGGCCCACACGGGCTGGGGCGCGCCCCGCAGCGGTGCGTTACGGCCTCAGGCCGTGTTCCCGTGTCGCTTCCTCGTCCGGCACCGTGTCGAGCCGCGCGTCAAAGCGGGCCAGCGGCTGTGCCGCCTGCGCCGCCGGTGCGGGGACACCCGCCCAGGCCAGGATGCGCGCCGTCGCGTTCTCGCGCTCCGCGTCGACGAGACCCGCGACGTTCGCGCCGTGGTTGGCGCCCGGCGCCACGTACACGTAGCTGTCGCGCGCGCCCTTGCCGAGGCGGAACTTCTCGGAGCCCCACGGGTCGTTGCCGCCGTAGACGAAGAGCATGTGGTTCGCGTTCTTGCGGACCCAGTCGTCGACGTCCCGCATCGCCTGCGGCTTGAACCTCATCGGGATCTCACGCGGCACGAAGCTGCTGGCCGGCTGGTAGCCGTAGCGGCTCAGGCCGTTGAGGTGCGGCTGCTTGATGGTGGGCGAGCCGAGCTCGGTGGCCGCCTGGTAGTAGTACGGCGTGTAGTACTCCAGGCCCTGGTCGGTGTAGGCGGACCAGCCGGAGTAGGCGTCGATCGTCTCGTAGACGGCGTCGTCGCTCGCGGTCGCCGCGTCCGGGATCTGGTCGCAGACGTCCTGGCCGTAGTACTGCCAGAAGCCCCAGACGAAGTCGAGGACGACGGCCTCGTACGCCTTGTCGAGCGAGCCGACCGTGTTGAAGGTGGCGCCCTCGGACTCGGCCCAGGCCTTGTACTTCTTCTCCAGCGGCTCGCGGCGGACGAGGGCCTCGCGCTGCATGTTGTTCAGGCGGTCGCGGCAGTCCTTCGTGCCGACGGTCTCGAAGAACCGGTCGTAGGCCGAGTCCTCCTTGTTGACCACGTCGTTCGGGGCCACGTACGCGACGACGCCGTCCATGTCGCGCGGGTAGAAGCGCTCGTAGTACGTGGCGGTCATGCCGCCCTTGCTGGCGCCGGTGGAGAGCCACTTCTGGCCGTAGATCCCCTTCAGCGCCGTGTAGATCCGGTGCTGGTCGCTGGCCGCCTGCCAGATGTTCAGCTTCGACCAGTCGGCGGGCTGCGGGCGGGACGGCGTGAAGAAGCGGTACTCCATGGAGACCTGGTTGCCGTCGATGATCCGCGTCGGCTCGGTCCGGCTCGGCGTGGTGCTCAGCCCGTAGCCGCTGGTGCGGAAGACGGTGGGGCGGCTCGTGTCCTTGTGGAGGATCGAGATCCGCTGCTTGAACGTACCCGCCCACGGGCGGTGGTGGTCGATCGGCTGGACGTACTCCAGGACGAAGTAGCGGTAGCCGGCGTACGGCTTCTCCTCGATCAGGCTCATCCCGGGGATCGCCAGGATGCGGTCCTTGATGTCGGTGCTCGTGCTCTGCGAGTCGACGACGGCCGCGCTGCCGGTCTCCGTGTCCGCGGCGGTGGCCACACCGGTCGACCCGACGGTGCCTATGAGCACCGAAAGCGACAGCGCCCATCTCAGCGACTTGCGCATTCACCCTCCCCTTGGTTCACAACGGTGTCGCGAACCTAGCGGGGACAACGTGGGGACCGCCAGACCCAGTTGGTCCTTACCCTTGGACTTTCCTGTACATCAGCACAGGATCCAGCCCGTAGTCGTTCCCCGGCCCGCGACCGAACCGCCCGCCCGGACGCAGCGGTTGAGCGCGTGGACCGTCACGGGGCCCGCCTGCCGGTCGAAGCGGCCCGACCGGACGACGGGGCGGGCGCCGCGCGGCTGGAGCGAGACGGCCATCGGGCGGCGGGGGCCCGGCCGGGTGGCGACGGTGACGGCGCAGACGTACTGGCGGGTCCGGTAGAGGCGCAGCTCGCCGGTGGCGAAGGTGATCGTCCGGGTGGGCCGGCCGTGGCAGACGGCGGCGGCGTCGGCGGTCCCGCCGCCGGGGCCGGGCCCGGGGAGGAGGAGCAGCGCGAGGGCGGCGAGGAGGGGGACGAGTACGCGGGCGAGGGTCCGGACCGTGCCGGTGTCCGTGATCATGCGTTCCCCTCCCGGGCGAGTCGTCGTACGGCCGTACGACGCACCACACCCAGGAATGGTTGCCTCCGCATGCCCCTGTCAGCCGAAGGCCGTCATGACCAGCGTCAGGAAGACGAACTCCGCGCCGAGCTGGACCCGGTACGCGGCGCGGCGGACGGCGGCGCGCGAGGTGCTCTGCACGGTCACGAGCGCCACGAGAACCATCCCGAGGGCCACGAGGGCGAACAGGCCCGTGACGCTGCCGCAGCCGTTCCCGTAGGCCACGCAGCGGCCGGCGTTCTCGCTGGTGAGCGCAGCGACGGCGGCGAGCGGGACCGCGGGCAGAAACACCCCGGCCCAGATCATGCCCCGCCTCCGCAGGAGCATGGCCTCAGCGGATCGTCGCCGCAGGAGCCCGGCCTCGGCGGCCGGTGCGCCGGGGCGGACGGGAGAGGCAGGGCGGGTGCGGGGATCGTGGCTCATGCCCCGATTCAATCCCGCCGGACGAGGTCCGGGGATCCGCCGGGATACTCACCCCGGCGGACCCCCGTACTCACCTCGCTCACACCCGCTCCGGCTCCGCCTCCCCGATGAAGGTGTTCCACAGGGACGCGTACCGGCCGCCCAGGGCGAGCAGTTCGTCGTGGGTGCCGTCCTCCGCGACCCGCCCGTGGTCCATGACGACCACACGGTCCGCGCGGGCGGCCGTCGTCAGGCGGTGGGCGACGACCAGCGTCGTGCGGCGGCCCGCGAGCCGGTCGGTGGCCGCGTTGACCTGGGCCTCGGTGGCCAGGTCGAGGGCGGCCGTGGCCTCGTCGAGCAGCAGCACGTCCGGGTCGACGAGCTCGGCGCGGGCCAGGGCGATCAGCTGGCGCTGCCCGGCGGAGAGGTTCCGGCCGCGCTCGGAGACCTCGTGGAGGTAGCCGCCGTCCAGCGTGGCGATCATGTCGTGCGCGCCGACCGCGCGGGCCGCCGCCTCGACCTCGGCGTCGGTCGCCTCCGGGCGGCCGTACGCGATGGCGTCGCGGACCGTCCCGGCGAAGAGGTACGCCTCCTGGGGGACGACACCGAGCCTGTGGCGGTACGCGGTGAGGTCGAGGTCCCGCAGGTCGGTGCCGTCGGCGGTGACCCGGCCGCCCGTCGGGTCGTAGAACCGGGCGACCAGCTTGACCAGGGTGGACTTGCCGGCGCCGGTCTCGCCGACGAAGGCGACGGTCTGCCCGGCGGGGATCCGCAGATCGATCCCGGTGAGGGCCTCTTCCTCCTCCCCGTACGCGAAGGACACGTCCTCGAAGGCGATCTCGCCGCGCAGCGAGAGGACGTCCAGGGGCGCGTCGGCGGCGGCCGTCGACGTCGGCTCCTGGAGGAGCTCCTGCATCCGCTTCAGCGAGACGGCGGCCTGCTGGTAGCCGTCGAAGACCTGCGAGAGCTGCTGCACGGGGGCGAAGAAGAGGTCGATGTAGAGGAGGTAGGCGACGAGCGCGCCCGTGGTGAGGGTGCCGGCCTCGATGCGGTTCGCGCCGACGATCATGACGGCCGCCGCGGCGGCCGAGGACAGCAGGGTCACGAAGGGGAAGTAGACCGAGATCAGCCACTGGCCCCGGACGCGCGCCTCGCGGTACGAGTCGCTGCGCTCCGCGAACCGGGCCGCGCCCGAGCGCTCGCGGCGGAAGGCCTGCACGATCCGGAGGCCGGCGACCGACTCCTGGAGGTCGGCGTTGACGACGCTGATCCGCTCCCGGGCCAGCTCGTACGCCTTCACGCTGGAGCGGCGGAAGTAGTACGTGGCGACGGCGAGGACCGGCAGCGTCGCGAAGACGACCAGGGCGAGCTGGAGGTCGAGCACCAGCAGCGCGACCATGATCCCGAAGAAGGTGACGACCGAGACGAAGGCGGTGACCAGACCCGTCTGCAGGAACGTCGACAGGGCGTCCACGTCCGTCGTCATCCGGGTCATGATCCGGCCGGTGAGCTCGCGCTCGTAGTAGTCCAGGCCGAGCCGCTGGAGCTGGGAGAAGATCTTCAGGCGCAGCGCGTAGAGGACCCGTTCGCCGGTGCGGCCGGTCATCCGGGTCTCGGCGGTCTGCGCGACCCACTGCACGAGGACGGTGACCAGGGCGAGCGCGGAGGCCGCCCAGACGGCGCCGATCGCGAGCCGGTTCACGCCCTCGTCGATGCCGTGCCGGATCAGGACCGGAAGCAGCAGGCCGGCGCCCGCGTCGAGGGCGACCAGGCCGAGGCTGATGAGCAGCGGGGCGCCGAAGCCGCGCAGCAGCCGGCGCAGCCCGTACGCGTCCTCGGGCGACACGGCCCGGGCCTCGTCGATCTCGGGGGTGTCGGTGGCCGGCGGCAGGGCCTCGACGGCGGCGAGCAGCTCGGGGGTGGCTCCGGGCGCGGGGCTCTCGCGGCCGGTGGTCTCGTCCCGTACCCACAGGGTGGGGGTGATGCCCCGCTCGGCGTCGAACTCGGCGTCCAGCTCGGCCCGCAGCGTGCGGTCCTCGGGGAGCTCCGGCGGCGTGACGTGGCCGGGAGAGACCGCGCCGAGCTCCTCCGGGTCGGTGAGGAGGCGGCGGAACAGCGGGGAGCGCCGCTCCAGCTCCGCGTGGGTGCCGATGTCGGCGAGGCGGCCGTCGTCGAGGACGGCGATGCGGTCGGCGAGGCCGAGGGTGGAGCGGCGGTGGGCGATGAGCAGGGTCGTACGGCCCGCCATCACCGACTTCAGGGCCTCGTGGATCTCGTGCTCGACCTTGGCGTCGACGGCGGAGGTGGCGTCGTCGAGGAGGAGCAGCCGGGGGTCGGTGAGGATCGCGCGGGCGAGTGCGACGCGCTGGCGCTGGCCGCCGGAGAGGGTGAGTCCGTGCTCGCCGACCTTGGTGTCGTACCCGTCCGGGAGCTCGGCGATGAAACGGTCCGCCTGGGCGGCGCGGGCGGCGGTCTCGATCTGCTCGCGGGTGGCGTCGGGGACGCCGTACGCGATGTTCGCGGCGACCGTGTCGGAGAAGAGGAAGGAGTCCTCGGGGACGAGGCCGACGGCGGCGCGCAGCGAGTCGAGGGTGAGCTCGCGGACGTCGTGGCCGCCGACGAGGACGGCGCCGTGGGTGACGTCGTAGAAGCGGGGCAGGAGGAGGGAGACGGTCGACTTGCCGGAGCCGGAGGCACCGACGACGGCGACGGTCTCGCCGGGCCGGATCTCCAGGGAGAACCCGTCGAGGACCGGCCGCCCGTCCTCGTAGGCGAAGGACACGTCGTCGAACTCGACGGTCGCGGGCGCGTCGGCGGGCAGCTCCTTGGTGCCGTCCTTGATCACCGGCTCGGTGTCGACGAGGTCGAAGACGCGCTCGACGCCGGCGCGGGCCTGCTGGCCGACGGTGAGGACCATGGCGAGCATGCGGACCGGGCCCACGAGGGAGGCCAGGTAGGCGGAGAAGGCGACGAAGGTGCCGAGGGTGATCTGGCCCCGGTAGGCGAGCCAGCCGCCGAGGGCGAGGACCGCGACCTGGCCGAGGGTGGGCACGGCCTGGAGGGCGGGGGTGTACTTCGAGTTCAGCCGGATCGTCCGCAGCCGGCCGGCGAAGAGCTTCCGCCCGGCCTCGCGGATCTTGCCGGTCTCCTGGTCCTCCTGGCCGAAGCCCTTGACGACCCGGACGCCGGACACGGCCCCGTCGACGACGCCGGCGACGACGGCGGCCTGCTGCTGCGCGTGCCAGGTGGCCGGGTGGAGCCGGGTGCGGCTGCGCCTGGCGATCCACCAGAGGGCGGGGGCGACGGCGAGCGCGACGAGGGTGAGCGGGATCGACAGCCAGGCCATGACGGCCAGCGAGATGAGGAACAGCAGGACGTTCCCGATGGTCATCGGGAGCATGAACAGCAGGCCCTGGATCAGCTGGAGGTCGCTGGTGGCCCGCCCGACGACCTGCCCGGTGGACAGCTCGTCCTGCCGCCGCCCGTCGAGCCGGGTGACGGTGTCGTACATGTCGGTGCGCAGGTCGTGCTGGACGTCGAGGGCGAGCCGGCCGCCGTAGTAGCGGCGGACGTAGGTGAGGGCGTAGACGAGGACGGCGGCGCCGATGAGCAGCCCGGTCCAGACACCGAGGTCCCGGGTCTTCGTGCCGATGACGTCGTCGATGATCACCTTGGTGACGAGCGGCACGAGGGCGAGCACGGCCATGCCGGCCAGCGAGGACCCGAGCGCGAGCAGCGTGTTCGTCCTGTACCGCCACGCGTACCCGGCCAGCCTGCGCGCCCAGCCCTGCTGTTTCTCCCCGACCGCCACGAGGGCCTCCCATCCATCCTGCTCTACCGGAAGCCCCAACACGGCCGACGTGCGATTTCATCCCGCCGCAACAATTCGCGCCGGAGCGGGTAGGGAGTCCCCGGGCCGCCGGACGGGCGGTGCCGTGGACGGAGGGGAAGGGGAGGTCCGTGGGGAAGGTCGAGGACGGGAAGCCGTATCAGTGGGGGCGGTTGTACGCGGCGTTACGGGCGGTGCGGGGGTTGGCGTCGGCCGGGCGGGTGGTTCCGGCGACGGACCGGGAGCTGAAGGACACGGTCAGCAGGCCCCGGACGGTCTTCCGGGGCTTCCTGCAGAGCTCGGGCCTCGACGTCCTGGCCGCCCGGGAGCGAGGCGGGCCCGTCGCCGCGGCGGCGGCGGTGGCCTTCGCCGACGTGGCGCGGCTGATACCCCCGCAGCCCATGGACGGCAACCAGATCACCCCGCGGGAGCAGCACTTCCGGCAGGGGTACGAGGCGCAGCTCGCCGAGTACCGGAAGGCCTGGGAGGGCCTGGTCGACTGAGCGGGCGGCCCCGCCCGGCCCCCACGGCCGGGCGGGTCGCCCGCGGCCGGTCACGGGCCGGGCGGACGGCTCTCGCCCGTCACAGGTGCGTCGGCTCGAACATCCTCAGGAGGGCCGGGAGGACCACCACCGACGGGCCCGGGGTGGCGAGGGCCTTCGACAGGTCCGCCGTCAGGGTCTCCGGGGTCGTCAGGGTGGCCGGGACACCGAAGGACTCGGACAGGGCGACGAAGTCCGGGCGGGTGAGCTCGGTGGCCGTGGCCTCGCCGAACGCGCCCGTCATGTACTCCCGCAGGATCCCGTAGCCGCCGTCGTCGACGATCAGCCAGGTCACGTCGAGGCCGTACTGCTTCGCCGTCGCCAGCTCCGCGATCGAGTACATCGCGCCGCCGTCGCCGGAGACCGCGAGGACCGGCTGGGACGGGTCGGCGGCGGCCGCGCCGAGGGCGGCGGGGAAGCCGTACCCGAGGCCGCCGGCGCCCTGGGCGGAGTGCATCGTGTTCGGGTGCCGCGCGTCGAAGGCCGACCACGCCCAGTACGCCAGGATCGTCATGTCCCAGAAGCTGGGGGCCCGGTCCGGGAGCGCCTCCCGCACCGCCGCGACGATCCGCTGCTCCAGACCGAGGTCCTGGGCGGCGATCCGCTCCCGCACCTTGCCCAGGACGGCCGAGACCCGCTCGGGGGCGGCCGGGTCCGTCCGCTCCCCGACGGTCTCCAGGAGGGCCTGGAGCGCGAGGCGGGCGTCCGCGTGGATGCCGAGCGCCGGGTGGTTGGACTCCAGCTTGCCCGCGTCGGCCTCGATCTGGATCACCCGGCCGCGCGGGGCGAACGTGTGGTAGTTCGAGGACAGCTCGCCGAGGCCCGAGCCGACGACGAGGAGGACGTCGGCGTCCTCCAGGAAGTCCGTGGTGTGCCGGTCCTCCAGCCAGGACTGGAGCGAGAGCGGGTGCTCCCAGGGGAAGGCGCCCTTGCCGCCGAAGGTGGTGACGACGGGGGCGTCGATCCGCTCGGCGAGCGCGAGGAGCTTGCCGGAGGCGTCGGAGCGGACGACCCCGCCGCCCGCGATGATCGCGGGCCGCTCGGCGTTCGCCAGGAGGTGCGCCGCGACCGCCGTGAGCTCGGGGCGCGGGACGACGTCCTCGGGCGTCGCGTCCATGGCGGTGACCACCGGCAGGGTGGTCTCGGCGAGGAGCACGTCCTGGGGGATCTCCACCCAGACGGGCCCGTGCGGGGCGGTGAGCGCCGACTCCCAGGCCGCGGCGATCGCGGAGGGGATCTGGGACTGCGTACGGACCGTGTGGACGGACTTCACGACGTCCCGGAAGGAGGCCTGCTGGTCGCGGAGCTCGTGGAGGTAGCCGTGCCGGCCGCCGCCGAGCCCGGCCGCCGGGATCTGGCTGCCGATCGCGAGGACCGGGGCGGAGGCGGCGGCCGCCTCCTGGAGCGCGGCGAGCGACATGAGGGCGCCGGGGCCGGTGGAGAGCAGCAGCGGGGCGGCCTCGCCGGTGATCCGGCCGTACGCGTCGGCGGCGAAGCCGGCGTTGTTCTCGACGCGGAGGCCGACGTACTGCAGCGTCGAGCGGCGCAGGGCGTCGAACATGCCGAGGGCGTGCTGGCCGGGCAGGCCGAAGACGGTGGTCGCGCCGAGGCCGGTGAGGGTCTCGACGACGAGGTCGCCGCCGTTGCGCCCGGCGGGCGGGTTGAGGGCCGCCTCGGTCTGGGCGGCGGTGGGGCGCAGGACCAGGTCGTGGTCGTGGGTCATGGTCGTCCCTTGGCGTGGCTCGGTGGTCGGGTGCGGGCCGGTGGTCGGGTTGTGCCCACCCGTTCCGCCCCGCAGAACGCATGCCCACAACCCGGCGGACGCGGGTCGGGCACCGCCCGACCCGCGCCGCGCAGGCTACTTCGCGTCGCGCGCCGCTGCGATCTGGCGGGACATGATGGTCGTCAGTTCGTACGCCGTGTGGGACGCGGCGACGGCGGTGATCTCGGCGTGGTCGTACGCCGGGGCGACCTCGACGACGTCGGCGGAGACCAGGTTGCAGGAGGAGAGGCCGCGGAGGATCTCCAGGAGCTCGCGGGAGGTCATGCCGCCGGCCTCGGGGGTGCCGGTGCCCGGGGCGTGGGCCGGGTCGAGGCAGTCGATGTCGATGGAGATGTACAGCGGGCGGTCGCCGATGCGCTGGCGCAGCTGGTCGGCGACCTCGTCGGCGCCGCGGCGGTAGACGTCGGAGGAGGTGACGATGCCGAAGCCGAGCTTCTCGTCGTCGGTGAGGTCCTGCTTGCCGTAGAGCGGGCCGCGGGTGCCGACGTGGGAGAGGGCGGAGGTGTCGAGGATGCCTTCCTCGACGGCGCGGCGGAACGGCGTGCCGTGGGTGTACTCGGCGCCGAAGTAGGTGTCCCAGGTGTCGAGGTGCGCGTCGAAGTGGAGCAGGGCGACGGGGCCGTGCTTCTTGGCGACGGAGCGCAGCAGCGGCAGGGCGATCGTGTGGTCGCCGCCGAGGGTCATCATGCGGGCGCCGGTGCCGAGGAGGTCGTCGGCGGCGGCCTCGATGGTCTCGACGGCCTCGTTGATGTTGAAGGGGTTGGCGGCGATGTCGCCGGCGTCCGCGACCTGGGCGAGGGCGAACGGGGAGGCGTCCTGCGCCGGGTTGTAGGGGCGGAGCAGGCGGGAGGCCTCGCGGATGGCGTTGCCGCCGAAGCGGGCGCCGGGGCGGTAGGAGACACCGGTGTCGAAGGGGACGCCGACCACGGCGACGTCGGCGGTGCCGACCTCGTCGAGGCGCGGCAGCCGGGCGAACGTCGCGGGACCTGCGTACCGCGGGATGCGGGACGAGTCGATCGGGCCGCGGAAGGCGTTCTGGTCGCTGCTGCTCATGGTCGGGGTCCTCCTGGGTGGTCGGGTTCTCTCCGGACGGGTTCCGTCCGGGTGTCGGTGGTTCAGCCGGTCAGGGTCGCCGGGGTGGCCTCGGCGCCCTCGGGTGCGGGGCCTTCGGCCGGGTCCTGGCCCGCGAGGCGGGCGCGCCAGTTCGCGAGCACGGTGGCGTCCGTCGGGCGGGTCGCCAGGGAAACGATCACATATGCGGCGAGCGAGGCCAACAAACCATAGTAAACAGGCTCATTTGCCAAGATTCCGTAAGTCCACATCAGGCCAATGACGGCCAGGCCGCCGACGGTGACCGCGGCGAGCGCGCCCTGGACGGTGCCGCGGCGCCAGAGCAGGCCGCCGAGGACGGGCACGAGGAGCCCGCCGACCAGCAGGTTGTAGGCGACGGTGAGGGCCTGGACGACGTCGTTGAGGGCGATGGCGATGAGGATGACGGCGACGCCCATGATGAGGATGAAGAGGCGGTTGCCCTTGACCTCGTCGTGGTCGTTCTCGTCCTTCCTCGCGACGGCGCCGCGCAGTCGTGACCAGATGTCGTTGTTGGCGACGGTGGCGCAGGCGATGAGGGCGCCGGAGGAGGTGGACATGACGGCGGCGAGCGCGGCGGCGAGGACGAGGCCCCGGACGCCCATCGGCAGCTCGTCCTTGACGATGGTGGCGAAGGCGTCGTCGGCGCTGGGCAGCGTGGGGTACATGACCTTGGCCGCGGTGCCGATGACGGCTCCGGCCAGCGCGTACGCCAGACAGTAGGTGCCGGCGACGGTGCCGCCCCACTTGGCGACCTTGTCGGTGCGGGCGGTGAAGACCCGCTGCCAGATGTCCTGGCCGATGAGCATGCCGAAGGTGTAGATCAGCACGTACGTGAAGATCGTCTCGCCGCCGATGCCGAGCGGCTCGAAGTACGAGGTGGGCAGCGCGTCCCGCATCCCGGAGAAGCCGCCCGCCTTGATCACGGCGATCGGCAGCAGCAGGAGCAGCACGCCGATGGTCTTCACCACGAACTGCACCATGTCGGTGATGGTGATGGACCACATGCCGCCGAGCGTCGAGTACGCGACGACGATGGTGCCGCCGAGGACGATCGCGAGGGTCCGGGGCAGGTCGAAGAGGACGTCGAAGATCGTGGCGTACGCGATGGTCGAGGTGACCGCGAGCATCAGCGTGTACGCCCACATCACGACGCCCGAGATGACACCGGCCCTGCCGCCGTAGCGCAGGTCGAGCATCTCGGAGACGGTGTAGACCTTCAGCCGGGCGATGCGGGCGGAGAAGAAGACCGACAGGGCGAGCAGGCCGAGGCCGATCGCGAAGACCATCCAGGCGCCGGAGAGGCCGTACTTGTAGCCGAGGCCCACGCCGCCGATGGTGGAGGCGCCGCCGAGGACGATGGCGGCCATCGTCCCGGAGTACATCCAGGGCCCGAGGCGGCGGCCGGCCACCAGGAACTCGCTCTTGGACCTGGCGCGGCGCATGCCCCACCAGCCCATCGCGAGCATGCCGGCCAGGTACAGGACGATCACTGTGTAGTCGACGGCCATGGGCCCTCCTTCTCACCTCGGTGGCGTGTCGTGCGGGGGAGTGCCCAGGTGCTGATCGCGGGGACATCCGCCCGTACCCGCGGCCCTGGGATGTCACGACAGTAGGTGGCCGGAAAGCGGCGTTGAAGTGTACGTTTCCTCCACTGTCCGGGCGGGGGATGTACGAAGGGCCCATGCCGATGACCCCGTCGCCCTCACCGGAGGCCGGCTCCACCCCTCCGGCGCCGCCGGTGCCGCTCGCCGCGCTGCTCGCCCGCACCGACCTGGGCCTGCGGCTGCTCGCCGGGCCCGAGGACGTCCCGCTCCACTGGGTGCACACCTCGGAGATGGCCGACCCCTATCCGTACCTGCTCGGCGGCGAGCTGCTGATGACGGCGGGCGTCCTGCTCACCGATCCGGCGCACTACGTCGAGCGGGTCGTGGAGGCGGGGGCCGCGGCGCTCGCCTTCGGGGTGACCCCCGTGTACGACACAGTCCCCGCCGCGCTCGTCGAGGCGTGCGCGCGGCACGGGCTCCCGCTCGTCGAGGTGCCGCCGAGGACCCCCTTCACGGCGGTGGCGCGTGCGCTGTGGCGGCTCATGGCGGAGGCCCGGCTGCACGAGCTGCGCCGGGTGACCGAGGCCCAGCAGTCCCTGGCGGCGGCCGCGGCCCGCCAGGCGCCCGTCCCGGCGGTCCTCGGCGCGCTCGCCTCACGGCTCGGGGGGCGGGCGGTGCTGTTCGGGGCGGACGGCACCGAGTCGGCGGCGGCCGGCCGGGAGGTCCCGGCGGAGGCGGCGCGGGCGCTGCGGGACCTCGCGGGGGTGCTCGGACCGCGCCCGGGCGGGCCGGCCTCGGCGAGCGGAGACGGCGGCGGACTGCGGCTCGCCGCCTACGCGCTGGGCGGCGGGGACGGTCTGACGCTCGGCGTGGCGACGGAGCGGCGCGGCCCGGGCGACCACACGATCGCGGGCGTGGCGGTGGTCCTGCTCTCCCTGCTGACGGCCCCGCACCGGGGCGCGGACGTGACCGTACGGGACGGGGCCCTGGTGCGGCTGCTGCTCGGCGCGACCCCGGCGGAGGTCGCGGGCGCCCTGGGCCCGGAGCCCTGGACGGTGGTGCACGCGCGGGGCGGCGACGGCACCCCGTTCGCGGCGACGAGCCTGGCGGCGGAGCTCGGGACGCCGCTGGTGGCCCACGACGGAGGCACCGTACGGCTCCTCCTGCCGTCCTCCGCCGCCGTCACCGCGCAGGAGGGGTGGACGCTCGGGGCGAGCGCCCCCGTGACGTCCTCGGAGCTCGCCGCCGGGGAGGCGCAGGCGGCGCGGGCGCTGCGCCGGGCGGAGGCCTCCCGGGCGGCTCTGGTCCGGCACCGCGCCAGCGGCTTCGCCGCGCTGGTGGACCGCGACGAGGCCGCCGCGTACGCCCGGGAGGTGCTGGCCCCGCTCGGCGAACCCCTCGTCGAGACGCTCCGGGCCTGGCTCTCGCTGCACGGCAGCTGGGACCGGACGGCGGTGGCCCTGGAGATCCACCGGAACACGGTCCGTCAGCGGATCGCCCGCTGCGCGGCGCTGCTCGACCGGGACCTGGACGATCCGGACGTCCGGATGGAGCTGTGGTTCGCGCTGCGGTGAGGCGGGCTCACCAGAGCTTGTTCACCGCCGTCTTCGCCGTCGTGCGGAAGGCGGCCAGCGGGGCGTCCTTGAGGTCGCCCATCTGGCCCCAGCGGACGAAGGTGACGGTGCGGCCGTCGCGGCCGACGGAGAACAGGTGGATGTCGGTGTTGCCGATCTGCGGGTCGGCGGTGTCCAGGCTGTAGACCCAGGCGCCCTCCTCCACGGCGAGCTTGCCGTGGTAGGCGCTGACGGCGTGCAGGCCCGGGTTCTGCCGCTCAAGGAGGGGGCCGCAGCCGGCGAGGGCCGTGCGGAGGGTGTCGACCAGCTTCACCGCGTCGGCCTCGGTGCGGGCGACGGTGGTGATCTGGACGCCGTTGGTGTCGAGCTCGGTGGTGAACTCACGGTAGCGGCTGTTCTGCGCCGGGATCTTGTACGGGGCGCAGAGGGCGCCGCCGTTCTCCGGGACGCCGGTGAAGACCTGGGTGGCGGTCCACGGCGTCGACGACGCGGGCATCTGCGCGGCGGAGAGGAAGGCGGGCTGGGCGGCGGCCTGCGCCGGGGCGGCGGCGAGGGCGGCGAGGCCCAGGGCGGCAGCGGCGGTGGCGGCGAGTGCGGTGCGGAGCCTGTTCATGCTGGTGGATCCCCCGTCGGGTCGTTCGGTCAGTGCTCCACCAGCGTCGGGCCCCCGCCCGCCCCGGGCAACGACGACGCGCCCGCCACCCGTCCCGGAACCATTCCACCCCCTCTGACGTGGGAGAACGCAACAGGGGTGGAACGAGACGTGGGGCGGTCCGATGGGCGAGGTCGAGGAGTTCGCGGCGCGGGTGCGCGCGCTGAAGACGCGTGACGGGCGCAGTTACGAGGCGCTGGGGCGGCGGCTCGGCGTCAGCGCCTCCACGCTGCACCGCTACGGCTCCGGCGCGGCCGTCCCGGAGTCCTTCGCCGTCGTCGGGCGCCTGGCCCGCCTGTGCGGGGCCGACGCGGAGGAGGTGCGGGAGCTGGAGGAGCACTGGCGGCGCGCGGACCTCGTCCGCAGACCACCGGCCCGGGACGGCGCACCGACCGGACCACCGGCCCAGGACACCGGCCCCGACGGACCACCGGTCCAGGACACCGGCCCGGACGAACCACTGGCCCAGGGCGCCGCACCGCCCGGACCCGAGCCCGTCGTGGTCACCCCCGCGCGGCCGCGCCGCAAGCCCTGGCTGGTGGGTGGCGCCGTCCTCGCCGTCGTGGCGCTCGCGCTCGGGGCCGTCCTGCTGCCCGGGCGCGGCGGGGAGCCGCGGCACCGCGCGGCGCCCGAGGCGAAGCCGGTGACGGCGCCCCCGTTCACGTACACCGTCGCCTCCCTCTGGGAGAACGGCTGCGGGCACACCTATCTCGCCGACCGGCCCCCCGCGCGGGTCGGCGCTCCCCCGGTGCCCGCCGACGCCGCCCGGTGGGCCGGGGCGCTCGGCGCCGTGGACGGCGGGCAGACGCTCGTACGGATCTCGGTGCAGGGGAAGGGGGCATCCGCCGTCGTCCTCCAGGGGCTGCACGTGCGCGTGGTGGGGCGGGCGGAGCCGCTGCCCTGGGCGGCGTACCGGATGGACGAGGGGTGCGGCGGGGCCGTCACCCCGCGCCGGTTCACCGTGGACCTCGACGCGCCGCGCCCGCTCGCGCGGTCGGTCGACGGGTACGACGCCTCGGGTCAGGAGGGGCGGACGATCCCGGCCGTCTCGTTCCCCTACGCCGTCACCGCGGCCGAGCCCGAGGAGCTGCTGGTCTCCGCCCGCACGGCGGGCTGCGACTGCCGCTGGTTCCTGGAGCTGGAGTGGAGCGCGGAGGGGCGGAGCGGTGCGGTGCGGATCGGGGCCCCGGACGGGAAGGCCTTCCGTACGAGCGGGCGGGCGAAGGGGAGCCCGGTCCACGCCTACGACCCGGCGAAGGGGCTCTGGATCACAGGCGCGGAGTCTGGACAGGGCGGGTGACCGCTGGGTAACTTCGAACAGAACACACTGAGCAAGCGCTTAGACAACCGGCAGCGACAAGGAGGCGGCTCGTGCGCCGTACCGTATTCAACGAGGACCACGAGGCGTTCCGGGAGACCATCCGCGCCTTCATCGAGGCCGAGGTCGTCCCCGTCTACGACGAGTGGTTCGCCGCGGGCCAGGCGCCGCGCGAGTTCTACGACAAGCTCGGTGAGCTGGGCATCTTCGGCATCAACGTCCCCGAGGAGTTCGGCGGCGCGGGCCTGGACACCCACAAGTTCGAGGCCGTCCTGTACGAGGAGACCTCGCGCGCGGGCGTCCAGTTCGGCGGCTCCGGCGTGCACGTGCTGCTCGCCCTCCCGTACATCAAGATGCTCTCCACCGACGAGCAGAAGAAGCGCTACCTGCCGAAGTTCGTCACCGGCGAGGAGATGTGGGCGCTCGCCATGACCGAGCCGGGCACCGGCTCCGACGTCGCGGGCATGAAGACCACCGCCAAGCTCTCCGAGGACGGCACCCACTACGTCCTCAACGGCGCCAAGACCTTCATCACCGGCGGCGTCCACGCCGACCGCGTGATCGTCTGCGCCCGCACCTCCGCCCCGTCGGCCGAGGACCGCCGCTTCGGCATCTCCCTCTTCGCCGTCGACACCAAGTCCGAGGGCTACTCCATCGGCCGCAAGCTGGACAAGCTCGGCCTGCGCACCTCCGACACGGCCGAGCTGGCCTTCGTCGACGTCAAGGTGCCGGTCGAGGACCTGCTCGGCGAGGAGGGCAAGGGCTTCTACTACCTCGGCCACAACCTCGCCTCCGAGCGCTGGGGCATCGCCTTCGGCGCCTACGCCCAGGCCAAGGCCGCCATCCGCTTCGCCCAGCAGTACGTCACGGACCGCACGGTCTTCGGCAAGCCGGTCGCCTCCTTCCAGAACACCAAGTTCGAGTTGGCCGCCTGCCAGGCCGAGGTCGACGCCGCCGAGGCCGTCGCCGACCGCGCCCTGGAGGCCCTGGACGCGGGCGAGCTCTCCCCGGCCGAGGCCGCGAGCGCCAAGCTCTTCTGCACCGAGGTCGCCCACCGCGTCATCGACCGCTGCCTCCAGCTGCACGGCGGCTACGGCTACATGAACGAGTACCCGATCGCCCGCCTCTACGCCGACAACCGCGTCAACCGCATCTACGGCGGCACCAGCGAGATCATGAAGTCGATCATCGCCAAGTCGATGGGCCTGTAAGTGCCCGACGCACACACGGCGCTGGATGACCTGCTCGATCTGCTCGACCTGGAGCGGATCGAGCAGGACATCTTCCGGGGCGAGTCCCGCCCCTCGATCGTCCCCCGCGTCTTCGGCGGCCAGGTGGCCGCCCAGGCGCTGGTGGCGGCGGGGCGGACCGTACCGGAGGACCGGCTCGCGCACTCCCTGCACGCGTACTTCCTGCGCGCCGGCGACCCGGGCGCGCCGATCGTCTACACGGTCGACCGCATCCGCGACGGCCGCTCCTTCACCACCCGCCGGGTCGTCGCCGTCCAGCACGGGCAGCCGATCTTCCACCTCTCCGCCTCCTTCCAGGCGTACGAGGAGGGGCTCGACCACCAGGTCGACATGCCGCCCGCCCCGGACCCGGAGTCGCTCGACACCCCGGCCGAGATGCTCCCCCGCCACCTCCCCCGCGAGGTCGCGGACCGGCTCGTCGAGGCCCGCGCCGCGGTCGACCTCCGGTACGCCGACGTCCCGCCCTGGGGCTCGGTCGGACAGCCCCGCGAGCCCCGCTCCCAGGTCTGGTTCCGCACCAACGGCAAGCTTGCGGACGACCCGCTGCTCCACATCGCCCTGGCGACCTACGTCTCCGACATGACGCTCCTCGACTCGATCCTCCTGGCCCACGGCCGGGGCGGCTGGGCCGTGGGCGACGTCGTCGGGGCGTCCCTGGACCACGCCATGTGGTTCCACCGCCCCTTCCGGGCCGACGAGTGGCTCCTGTACGACCAGGAGTCGCCGACCTCGTCCGGCGGGCGTGGCCTCGGCCAGGCCCGGATCTACACCCAGGACGGGCGGCTGGCGATCTCCGTCATCCAGGAGGGTGTCGTTCGCGTCCCCCGCTGACGACCGAACATACCGTCCGATTCATGACGGAAAACGGCGAAAGCACCTTCACAGTGATCGTGGCGGCGGTGGCGAACCTCGGGATCGCCGCCGCCAAGGTCGTCGCGGGCATCGTCAGCGGCTCCAGCGCGATGCTCTCGGAGGCCGCCCACTCGGTCGCCGACACCGTCACCGAGGCCATGCTCCTCACCGCGCTCAAGCGGAGCGAGAAGCCGGCCGACGAGGACCATCCCGTCGGCTACGCGGGCGAACGCTACGTCTGGGCGTTGCTGGCCGCGGTCGCCACCTTCGTCGGCGGCGCGGTCTTCTCCGTCTACGACGGCATCCACACCCTCACCCACGGCGAGGAGGTCGGCGACCCGACGATCTCCTACATCGTCCTCGGCATCGCCTTCGTCCTGGAGGGCTTCTCGCTGCGCACGGGCATCAAGCAGGTCAGGGCCGAGGCGGAACGGATGAAGGCCCCCTTCGCCCGGTACCTGCGGCTCACCGCCGACACCACCGTCAAGGCGGTCGTCATGGAGGACTCCGCCGCCCTCGCCGGCCTCATGCTGGCGGCGGGCGGCCTGCTCGGCGTCCAGATCACCGGCTCCGATGTCTGGGACGGCGTCGCCTCCATCCTCATCGGACTCCTGCTCGTGTACGTCGCGTGGGTCCTGGGCCGCTCCAACGCCGAACTCCTCATCGGCCGGCCGGCCCCGCGCCGCATGCGGGGCGGCATCCGCGAGGAGCTCCTCTCCGTCCCGCACATCATCGACGTCCTCGACCTGATCACCCTGATCCAGGGACCCGGGGAGATCCTCGTCGCGGCGAAGATCGACTTCCGGGACGTGTCGTCGGCCGAGCAGGTGGAATGGGCGTGCGAGGACGCGGAGTCACAGCTCAGGGAACGCTTCCCGGCGATCCGCCGGGTGTACCTGGACCCGACCCCGGGCGTGGCCCAGCGCGAGGCCGGGCCGCCGGACCCCTCCTGATCAGGCCAGGCCCGCCGCCGCCAGGGTGTAGGCGGTCATCGGCTCGTAGAAGCGGGGGTCCAGGACGTGGTCGTCCAGGGGGATCGTGACCTGCATCGTCCCCTCGGCCTCGCCGATGAAGAGCGCGGGGTCGTTGCAGTCCGCGTAGCCCACGGAGTCGATGCCCCGCTGCCCCGCCCGCCCGGCCCACCCGTGGTCCGCGATCACCAGGTCGGGCCGCCCGTCCTCGCCGAGCGCGTCGAGGATCGCGTTCATCGGCTCCGGGGAGTGGGTGTGCCACAGGCTCGCGCCGCGCTCGAAGACGGCGACGTCCGCGAACTGCACGACGTACCCCTCGTCGGCGACGAGCCCGCCGGGGATCCGGACGATGTCGCAGCCCTGCGCGCGCAGCGCCGCGGCGACCCGGCTGTGGACGTCGATGAGCGCACCGGGGTGGCCGGTCGCGAAGAGGACCCGCTCCTTGCCGGCCGCGGCCTTGCGCAGCCGGGCGGCCATCCGGTCGAGGCCGTCGACGGTGAGTTCGGGGTCGATGGTGTCCTGGCCGGCCCGGTGCGCCGGGTCGTCGATCACGCCGCACCGCTCGGCCATGACGGCGAGCACGTCCTGCTCGTCGGTCCAGCGGTCGCCGAGTTCGAGCCCGAGCCAGTAGTGCCGGTCGCCGTTGGCGAGCTTGCGGTAGTGGGAGAGGTTGTTGTCGCGCGGGGTGGCGACGTCTCCCGCGATCCGGGTGCGGACGAGGTGCTCGACGAGGGCGGGGCGGCTGAGTATCGGCATGGGGCTCATTCTGTCCGAGCGCCGGAGGCGATGGGCACCCCATTCCGGCCCCTGGACCCCTCGCCACTACCCGCCCAGCGCCCCGAACGCCCCGTGCGCCAGCTTCCGCAGCAGGTCCTCCATGGGCCGACGGCCGAGCGCGGCCAGGTGCGGGGTCGAGTTGAGGAGGCCGAAGACGGCGTGGACGGCCGTGCGGGACTCGGACTCCCCCGCGTCGGGGTACAGCTCCCGCACCGCCGCGACCCACAGTTCGACGTACTGCCGCTGGAGCTGGCGGACCCGCTTGCGGTCCTCGTCCTTGAGGCGGTCGAGCTCGCGGTCGTGGAGGGTGATCAGCGGCCGGTCGTCGAGGGCGAAGTCGATGTGCCCGTCGATGAGGGAGCCGAGGAGGACGCGCGAGTCCCCGTCGGATTCGGCCACGCGCAGGCGTCCGCCGGACAGGAGCCGCTCGCTGATGCCGACGAGCAGCTCCGCGAGCATCGCGTCCTTGCCCGGGAAGTGGCGGTAGAGGCCGGGGCCGCTGATGCCGACCGCCGCCCCTATCTCGTCCACGCCCACGCCGTGGAAGCCGCGCTCGGCGAAGAGACGTGCGGCCTCTTTGAGGATCTGCTCGCGGCGGGTCGGCGCGTCCATCCGTGTCGAGGCCGTCGGGGTCGTGGTCATGGATTCGATTCTAGACAACCCGGTTAGCGGTCGTTAACCTGGGCGTCATACGTTAACGCTCATTAACCGAGCAAGGGAGCTCGAGGGATGCAGCAGGCACCTGTGCTGACGAGCGCGGCGGATCCCGCGTCGCCGGCCTGGCAGGCCAATGAGGCGGCTCATCACGAGCTGGCGGCGACGTTGCGCGCCAAGCTCGCGGCGGCCGCGCTCGGTGGCGGTGAGAAGTCCCGGGCGCGGCACACCGCGCGGGGGAAGCTGCTGCCGCGCGACCGGGTGGACACGCTGTTGGATCCGGGCTCGCCGTTCCTGGAGCTGGCGCCGCTGGCGGCGAACGGCATGTACGGCGACCAGGCCCCGGCGGCGGGTGTGATCGCGGGCATCGGCCGGGTGTCGGGGCGTGAGTGCGTGATCGTCGCGAACGACGCGACGGTCAAGGGCGGCACGTACTACCCGATGACGGTGAAGAAGCACCTGCG
>NZ_BMRZ01000002.1 GCF_014648895.1 Streptomyces tanashiensis | reverse complement strand
GACATCCCCGCCGTCGACGTCCCCGCCCTGATCCTGCACGGCACCGCCGACCGCATCCTCCCGGCCGAGGGCACGGCGCGCCCCTTCCACAAGGCGCTCCCCGCCGCCGACTACGTCGAGATCGAGGGCGCCCCGCACGGTCTGCTGTGGACCCACGCCGAGGAGGTCAACACCGCCCTCCTCACCTTCCTGGCGAAGTGACACCGCACCGTTGACCCGCCGGGGTGACGCCGGAACGCCCGGCGTCACCCCGCCCCCCGGTTCCCCCGTTCCCCGGCGAGGGAACCGGACGAGCTCAGGAGAGCAGACACCCCATGCAGTTCGGCATCTTCACCGTCGGCGACGTGACGCCCGACCCCATCGACGGCCGCACTCCGACCGAGAGCGAGCGCATCAAGGCGATGGTGGCCATCGCGCTCAAGGCCGAGGAGGTCGGCCTGGACGTCTTCGCGACCGGCGAGCACCACAACCCGCCGTTCGTACCGTCGTCGCCGACCACCATGCTCGGCTACATCGCGGCCCGCACCCAGAAGCTGATCCTGTCCACGTCCACCACGCTGATCACCACCAACGACCCGGTGAAGATCGCCGAGGACTACGCGATGCTCCAGCACCTGGCCGACGGCCGGGTCGACCTCATGCTGGGCCGCGGCAACACCGGCCCGGTCTACCCGTGGTTCGGACAGGACATCCGCCAGGGCATCAACCTCGCCAAGGAGAACTACGCGCTGCTGCGCCGGCTGTGGCGCGAGGACGTCGTGGACTGGGAGGGCACGTTCCGTACGCCGCTCCAGGCCTTCACCTCGACACCGCGGCCCCTGGACGGCGTGCCGCCGTTCGTCTGGCACGGATCCATCAGGTCCCCCGAGATCGCGGAGCAGGCCGCCTTCTACGGCGACGGCTTCTTCCACAACAACATCTTCTGGCCGGCCGACCACACGCGGCGCATGGTGCAGCTGTACCGTCGCCGGTTCGCGCACCACGGTCACGGCCGACCGGAGGACGCGATCGTCGGCCTGGGCGGACAGGTCTTCATGCGCAAGAACTCCCAGGACGCCGTACGGGAGTTCCGGCCCTACTTCGACAACGCGCCGGTGTACGGTCACGGCCCGTCGCTCGAGGACTTCACCGAGCAGACCCCGCTGACCGTGGGCTCTCCCCAACAGGTCATCGAGCGGACCCTGTCGTTCCGGGAGACCGTCGGCGACTACCAGCGCCAGCTGTTCCTGATGGACCACGCGGGCCTGCCCCTGAAGACCGTCCTGGAACAGCTCGACATCCTCGGCGAGGAGGTCGTGCCCGTACTGCGGCGGGAATTCGCCAAGGGGCGTCCGGCCGACGTGCCGGAGGCCCCCGCGCACGCCTCCCTCCGAGCCGCCCGGGAGGTGTCCGCCGCGTGAAGCTGACCGTCGTCTCCGCAGGCCTCAGCACCCCCTCCTCCACCCGCCTGCTCGCGGACCGGCTGGCCGAATCGGCCCGCGACGAACTCGCCGCCCGGGGACAGGCGCCGTCGACCGAGGTCGTGGAGCTGCGCGAACTCGCCGGCGACATCGCCAACCACCTCGTGACCGGATTCCCGCCGCCACGACTGAGCGCCGCGATCGACGCGGTGACGGCGGCCGACGGCCTGATCGTCGTCACCCCCGTGTTCGCGGCCTCCTACAGCGGTCTCTTCAAGTCCTTCTTCGACGTGATCGACCCGGACGCCCTCACCGGGAAGCCGGTCCTGACCGCCGCGACGGGCGGCACCGCCCGCCACTCCCTGGTCCTGGAGCACGCCGTACGCCCGCTCTTCGCCTACCTCCGCGCCGTCGTCGTCCCCACCGCCGTGTTCGCGGCCTCCGAGGACTGGGGCTCGGGGGGAGACGAGTACACCGACGGCCTGCCCGGCCGCGTCCGCCGCGCGGGCGCCGAGCTCGCCACGCTCATGGCGGCGCGCCCGGTCGGGGAGGAGCCCGAGGACGACATCACCGCCCTCGAACGGCAACTCGCCGACCTGCGCTTCGACTGAGTCGGGCCCCCGGGCCGGGTGAGGGCGGGGCGGTTCACATGGTTCATACTGTTCCGCCGTATGAGCGTGAACCGAGTGACGACAAGGACCGCGCCCGAGGAGCTCGACGGCGTACGGACACCCCTCCGGGGCAGGGACGCCGAAATGGCGTTCATCGAGGAGCGGCTCGACGCGCTCGGCCGGGGAGAAGGCGGGATCGTCCGCGTCGAGGGCCCCGCCGGCATCGGCAGGTCCAGGATCCTCGCCGAGGCCGCGGCGTCCGCGAGGTGCCGTGGGACGCGGGTGTTCGAGGGGGCGGCGGACCCTGACGAACAGTTCGTACCGCTCGGCCCGCTCCTCGAAGGCGTACTCTCCGGCGAGGAACCGCTGTCGGGTGCCCAACGTCTCCGGGACCTCGCCGCCACACCCGGCCAGCGGTTCTGGCTGCTTCAGGAGCTGGGGGACCGCCTGCGGGAGGCGGCTCGGAACGGACCCCTGCTCGTCGTCCTCGACGACCTCCAGTGGTGCGACGACCTGACCCTCCTCACCTTCCACACCCTCGCGGCGGGACTCTCGTCGCACCCGATCCTGTGGCTGGTCGCCGTGCGCTCCGGCGGTGTGCCGTCCGGGGTGCGCACCACCTTGGACAGGATCCGTCAGGCGGGCGCACACGGGCTGGTCCTCGGAGCGCTGGGGGACCGGGCGATCGCATGGATCACCGAGGACGTCCTGGGCGCCCCTCCCGACCCGGACGTCCTCCGTCTCGCCCACCGCGCCGAGGGGTTGCCCCAGCTGCTGATCGAGCTGCTCGGCTCGCTGCGCGAGGAGGCGGTGACGATCGAGAACGGCACGGCCAGGCTGTCGGCGGGACCCCCCGACCCACGGGAACTCCCCTCTGTCGTGCGCCGCCTCGACCAGCTCTCCGACGAGGCGCGGGAGCTGGTGCAGACCGCGGCCGCCGTGGGCGGCACGGTGACCGTCGCGCTGCTCGCCGAACTGCTCGGCAGGTCCTCGGCGGCGCTCATCACAGCCGTACGGGAGTCCCTCGACGCCGATCTGCTCGCCGAGAGCGGCGATCGCCTCGCCTTCCGCCACGACCTGGTCCGCGAGGCGGTGGAGGCCGGCCTCCCCCTCCCCCTGCGGCAGGCCCTGAGCCGCCAGGCCGCAGGGCTGCCGCCGGGGAGAGTGCCGCCAGATGCGACGGAGGCCGGGAGCGCGGCGCCGGGAGACACGGCGGAGGCCGACCGGCTGCGCACCGAAGCGGCGGAACTCGCAGGCACCGCTCCCGGAACCGCCGCGGAACGCAGCCTCAAGGCCCTGGAGCTCACCGCGGCGGACGCTCCGGAGCGTCCGCGGGTCGTCGCCGAGACGATCCCGCTGCTCTGGCAGACGGGCCGGGCCGCCCAGGCGTGTGAGCTGGGAGCCACCGCCCTGGCGGCCGGCGGTCTCGAACCCGAGGACGAGGCGCTCATCCGCCTGGCCCTGGCACGCCTCGCCGTACAGTTCGACTTCTCCGAGGCGGTCCGGCAGGCCCGCGCCGGGGCGGCGCTGCCCGGGATCTCCCTGACCGCGAGGGGGCGGCTGCTCGCCATGCTCGCCGTCGGCCTGTCGATGTCGGGCGAACACGCGGCGGCCGAGCAGGTCGCCGCGCAGGCGTGGGAGGCCGCGGCGGCAGCGGGGGACCGCACCGCCGAGGCCACGCTGACGACGGTCCGCTCGGCCGTGAGCTTCCACCGCATGGACCTGGCCGAGGCGTTCCGGCAGGCCGAGCGGTCCGCCGCGCTGGCCGACGCCCTGGGCGTCAGCACCTCGCTGTGGGTGCCGGAGGCCTTGTGGCACGCCCTCCTGTCGAACACCACCGGACGCACCGCGGAGGCGCTCGCCGTCGCGGAGGAGGGCATCCGGATCACCAGGGAGCAGGGCCGGACGGCCGCCCACCGCATGTGGCTCATGACCCGCACCCGCATCCTCCTGGAGACCGGACGGCTCTCGGACGCCCGGGCCGACGCGGAAGCCGCGTCCCCGGCGACCGACGAACCCGGCCCGGGCAACCTCGCCGACGTCACGCTCCGGTACGTGATGCTGCGTGTCGCCCTCCACACCGGCGACCGGCCGACCGCGGAGGCGTACGCGGCGGAGGCGAGGCGCATGCGGAGCGACGACGCACCCGTCGTCCGGCACTTCGGCACCTGGATGCTGGCGCTGATGGCCGACCACGAAGGCCGGCCCGACCGCGCCATGGCCGAACTCGACGCGGTGATGACGTCGCCCGCCGCGGACCGGCCCGCCTACGCCGGCCTGATCGACCCGGCCGACGCCCCGGTGCTCGTCCGCATGGCGCTGCGCGCGGGCAGGCACGAACGGGCCGTGCAGGCGGTCGCCATGGCCGAGAAGCGAGCCGTGCTCAATCCCGGCCTCCCGTTCCTCGCCGCCACCGCCGCGCACGCCCGGGGGCTCCTCGACAACGACCTCGCCCCTCTCGTACGCGCCGTCCGGCTGTACGAGGACTGCCCTCGGATACTGGCACGGGCGTCGGCGCTGGAGGACGCCGGGCGCAAGCTGGCGACCACCCGCACACCCGAAGCGGTCCCGTACTTCGAGACGGCCCTCGCGCTCTATGTGCGAGCGGGCGCCGGTAGGGACGTCGCACGCGTGCGCCGGCGCCTGCGGGCCGCGGGTGTCCGCCGACGGCCCTCGACGACCGGACTCTGCGACGCGTGGCCCGAGTTGACGGCGGCCGAGCTACGGGTGGTTCGACTCGTGGCCCGAGGGCTGACCAACCAGCAGGCGGCCGGGCACCTCTCCCTCTCACCGCACACGGTGAGCTCGCACCTGCGCCGGGCCTTCACCAAGCTGGACGTCACCTCGCGCGCCGAGCTGACCCGGCTGGTGAAGCATCGTGACGACGGAGAGTAGTCGCTTCGTATCACACGCGGGCGTCGTGGCAATGGACGATTCGTGCGATGTGCCGATGTCGTCGTTTCCTCAGACTGATCAAGAACCGCGGACCGCAGAAGTCCGCGGGGGCAGTTGATCGAGAGAGGAACAGCGCATGACCGCAAGGCTCCAGCGAGCCCGCCCCGGCAGCCCCGAGCTCCAGGCACTCGTCGACGAGCTCGCCGACCGGCTCGGCCGGTCCGTCGCCGTCGACGACCCGCTGGTCCGCATGGTCTGCACGAGCCGCCACTTCGGCGACGAGGACCCCGTGCGCATCGGCACCCTGCTGCAGGGCCGCGCCGACAACACGGCCATCCGCTACGTCCTCGACCAAGGTGTGACCCGGTGGTCGAGGCCCGGGTTCATCGACGGCCGTGACGATCTCGGACTGCTGCCCCGGTACATCGTGCCGCTGCGCGAGCGCGGACATCTCCTCGGGCTGCTCGTGGTGGTCGTGCCCGAGAAGACGTTGGGGGAGGAGGACATCGCCGCCGTCGCCCGGGCGTCGGAGGCCATGTCGGCCCAGATGTACGGGGAGCACATCGCCGCCGACGCCCGGAAGACCGACGAACGGGACCTGGCCCTCGCGCTCGTCGGTGCCGACGTCGCCGCACGCACCACCGCGCTTCGGCACGGCAAGGAACTCGGACTGCTCGGGGCGGCGGAGCACGTCCTGGTCACCGTCGTCCAGCTGAGCTGCGGGACGGAGCTCGTCCGGCAGTCCGAAGCAGCCCTGTGGGCGGCGCTGGAAGGATTCCGGCAGACGCGCTCAGCGCAGGGCCTCATCGCGATCGGCAAGGAGCGGGCCATGCTGCTCCAGCTCCGCGACCGGCCGCCCGGCCCGGACGAGATCGCCGCCCAGTCCGCTCGCATCCTCGACGAACTCCGCACCTTCCTGGACCCGTCGGCGGCTCCCGTGATCGGCGTCGGAGGCCGACACCCCGATCCGGCCGACGCCTGGACGTCGTACGAGCAGGCGCTCGTGGCGGCACGCGCGGCACGCCGGCTGCCCACCCTGAAGAGCATCGGTGACTGGGAGCTGCTCGGGGAACTCGCCGTGCTGCTCCAACTCCCCGAGCACGCCCTGAACGCCTCTCTGGTCCCGAAACCGCTCCGCACCCTGAGCGAGGCTCATGGCGGACACCGCCTGCGGGACACCCTGCGCTGCTTCCTCGGACACGCGGGATCGATTCCCCGGACGGCGGACGCGCTGGGAATCCACCGCACTTCGCTCTACTACCGCCTGCGCCAGATCCAGGAGCTGACCGGGCTCGACCTCGACGTCGGCGCCCACCGGCTCACCCTGCACCTCGGCCTCAGGATCGAGGAACTCCTCGCTCCGGGCGCCGACGGGGCCCTGTGACCCCGGAATCGTTTCGACAGAGCGAGGAGGATCCACGGCGCGATTCCTACACGTCGCGGTGGTGCGGGCGGCGGGCCCGATTCGATGATGTTCGGGATGGACGGGGCGGATGTACCGCCTCTGACCAGGGAAGAGGTCATGAAAGAACTGATCACGACGGATGGTGCGCGGCTCGCCTACCTGGACACCGGCGGCGAGGGAGTCCCGCTCGTGATGCTCCACGGCTGGGGCCAGACGCAGGCGGTGTTCCGCCACCAGGTCGAGGGTCTTGCGCCCGGTCGTCGCGTCGTCACCGTCGACCTCCGCGGCCACGGGAAGTCCGGCACACCGCGTCACGGCTACCGCGTCGCCCGGCTCTCCCGCGATGTGCTCGAACTCGTCGACCATCTCGGTCTCGACCGTTTCGACGCACTGGGATGGTCCATGGGCGTCTCGGTGTGGTGGAGCTTCATCGACCAGTACGGGACCGGACGGATCAGGCGCTTCGTCGCCGTCGACCAGCCCGCTGCGGTCGCCGCCGTGCCGTGGATGACCGAGCGGGAACAGCGGGACTCCGGCGCCATCTTCGACGTGTCGGGGCTGTTGTACCTGGGCGCGGCCCTCGCGGGTCCCGAGGGCGACACGGTCCTCGCCGACTTCGTGCGCGGCATGTTCTCCGGCGAACCCGACCCCGAGGTACTGGCGTTCGTAGCCGGGGAGATCAGGTCGACACCGGCCCACGCCGGCGTACCGCTGCTGTTCGACCACTGCGCGCAGGACTGGCGCGACGTGCTTCCCCGGATCGATGTGCCGACCCTGGTGATCGGCTGTGAGGGAAGCCATGTGCACCCCGACTCGCAGCGCTTCGTCGCCGAGCGGATTCCCGGCGCGCGCCTGCACGTCTTCGCCTCCGACGTGGCGAGCTCGCACTTCCCCTTCCTGGAGAACCCGACGGCCTTCAACGCCGTGGTGGAGGAGTTCCTGGCCGAGGAGCCGGCGAGAGGGGCGTGAAACCCGCGCTCCGCCTGCACGAACCCACAGCTAGGAGTCACCATGCCCCTCACACTGATGTCACGTACGCCCGAACGGGTACCCCGGCAGGCGACTTCTCCGACCTCGCCCTCCTCACGCTCGGGGCGGCTGGTCCAGATGCTCTCCGAGATGCCGGACACGAACGACCGGAACCACGTCTACCTCGGCGTCCACGTCCGTGGGCCCGTCACCGTCGTCCACGGGCGCGCCAGGACCCTGCTGGAGCCGAACGACCTGGTCTTCTGCGACCCGGCGCGACGGCACCTGCTGCGCTTCGGCGAGGACTGCCAGATGATCTTCTTCCGGGTGCCCCGCTGCTATCTGGGTGTCACGGAGTCGGAACTCGACCAGGTGCTCGGCGTGCCCGTACGCGGCGGGGACGGCATCGGGGCGCTGGCGTCCGACTTCCTGACCGCGCTCGCCGCGAGGGCCGAGTTCCGCCGGTCCACGATCGGGGACCGGCGCGCCCGGACAGCCGTACACCTCCTCTCCGTCCTGGTCGTGGAGCTCCTCGAAGCGGACACGACGGACGCGGCCGACGCCCACTACGGGGCCGGCCACGAGCTGCTGTCCCGTATCCACGCCCACATCGAAGAACACCTGATGGACCCGGACCTCTCACCGGAGTCGATCGCACGTGCCCACCACATCTCCGTCCGGTACCTGCAGAAGCTGTTCCAGAACGACGGCAGCACGGTGAGCCAGTGGGTACGGCAGCGCAGGCTCGAGTCCTGCCGGTTCGAGCTGGGCCGCTCCACCCGGAAGATCACGATGGCCGCGGTGGCGCATCGCTGGGGCTTCAGCAGCCCCTCGCACTTCAGCCGCACGTTCCGCGGCGCCTACGGCATGAGCCCGACCGAATGGCAGGCGCTGGCCACCTCGGCCTTCGCGCCGACGACCGACGATACCCAGGACCGGCGAAGGCGCTGAGACGCGTGCGCGCCGTCATGCCCGACACCGAGAAGAGAACTCGCATGCCCAACCCCACCGTCGTCCTCGTACACGGTGCCTTCGCCGACGCGACCGGCTGGATAGGCGTCATCGCGGAACTGCGGAGCAGCGGTATCCCGGTGATCGCCCCGCCGAACCCGCTCCGGGGCCTGGCGTCGGACGCCGCCTACCTCGCCTCCGTCCTGACGCAGGTCGAGGGTCCGGCCGTACTCGTCGGCCACGCGTACGGTGGTGCGCTGATCACCGTGGCAGGCGCCGCGGAGAACGTCGTGGGGCTCGTCTACGTGGCCGCCTACGTGCCCCATGAGGGCGAGAGCCTCGGCCGGCTCCAGGGGAGCTTCCCCGATCCTCCCCTGACGGGCAACCTGAAGGAGTGGACCTACCCGCTCCACGACGGCGCCCATGCGGTCGAGGTCATCATCGAGGAGACGGCCTTTCCCTCGGTCTTCGCGGCGGACGTGCCCGAGGACGTCGCCGGCGTCCTGGCGGCGGCCCAACGTCCTCTCGCGACAGCCGCGTTCACCGAGACCGTGGCCGTGGCGGCATGGCGGACGAAACCGTCCTGGGCCCTGGTGGCCGGGGCCGACCGCACGATCGGCCCCGAGGTCCAGCGCTTCGGCGCCGCACGCGCCGGAGCCGTCGTGGTCGAACTCCCGGACGCCTCGCACGCCGTCGCCCTCTCCGAGCCCACAAGGGTCGCCGACCTGATCAGGGCCGCGGTCCGCGCGACGAGCTGACCGGCCGACCGGGCCGCCTCGGCCTGCGATTCTCCCCGAGGAGGCGCACCACTGACCCGTAGATCCGTATCCCCCGCCGCCTGCTCAGCGGTGTTCGGGGTTCTCGAAGTCGAAGCGGCAGCCGGCGTCCCACTCGGAGCGCTGGTTGCCGTGGGCGGGGATGCCGCCGGCGTCCTTGAGCATGCGGGCCAGGTGCAGCTGGTTCCAGGTCATGAAGGTGGTGTTGCGGTTGGTGAAGTCGTTCTCCGGACCGCCGGAACCGGGGTCGAGATACGACGGCCCGGGGCCGGCCGGGCCGACCCACCCCGCGTCGGCCTGCGGCGGGATCACGTATCCGAGGTGCTGGAGGCTGTAGAGGACGTTCATCGCGCAGTGCTTGGCGCCGTCCTCGTTGCCGGTGATCAGGCAGCCGCCCACGCGACCGTAGTAGGCGTACTGGCCGCTCTCGTTGAGGATCGACGAGCAGGCGTACAGACGCTCGATCACCTTCTTCATGACGGAAGAGTTGTCTCCCAGCCATACAGGTCCCGCCAAGGTGAGGATGTCTGCGGCCATGACCTTCGAGTAGATGACGGGCCACTCGTCGGTCTCCCAGCCGTGCTCCGTCATGTCGGGCCACACACCGGTCGCGATGTCGAGATCCACCGCTCGCAGCACCTCGACCGCGACGCCCTGGCGCTCCATGATCCCGCGACTGATGTCGATCAGCCCCTGAGTGTGGCTCCGCTCCGGCGAACGCTTGAGCGTGCAATTGATGACCAGGGCGCGGAGGCCACGGTAGGACGTGCCAGTGTCGGTCATGGATGCGTTCCCCTGCGGACGAGTGGGCGGGTCGGGCGGCGAAGCACGCCCGGTTGCCGATGTCGAGGGGGCTCCGGGTCGGGCCGGCCGAAAATCCCGCCTACTCTCTCGCCTCGTGGGACGGAATGACCGAACGCCACGGCAGTGCCGACGAAGTCGTCCACCCCGTCACCCGCGTGGCCTCCCAGCCGTGACATGTATCGCCCAATCAGATCGGCGGAACGCTCTGGCACCCTCGTGCGCACCTGGCTCACAGAGGTGGTCCGAGAAGGGGAAGTGGAGGCACCTCTTGCCGGGCTAGGAGGACTTCGGCCATGTGAACCTCCCCGCCCAGTGGGCCCAGGCCACGAGAACCGTCAGGACGGCCGCCAGCCCGCCCAGCACCATCACCGTGGAGGGCGAGGTGCGGTCGAGCACGGCCCCTCCCGCCAGGGCCCCGATGGAGATGGTGGCCTGGAAGGAGGCGGTGAAGAGGACGGAGGACGCCTCGGGGGAGTCGGGGGCGGCCTTGGAGAACCACGTCTGGGAGCAGACCGGTACGGCACCGTAGGCGACGCCCCAGACGACCAGCAGCGCCACCGCGCCGGCGTCCGACTGTCCCAGGACGGGCAGGAGCAGGGTCGCGGCGGCGATGAGGGCCGCCGCCGCGGCGAAGGTGGACCGCGGATGGCGGCCCACCGTGGATCCGCCGAGGAAGTTGCCGGCGATGCCGGCCGCACCGTAGACGAGCAGGTAGATGGTGATGAGACCCGAACTGACGTGGGTCACCTGCTCCAGGAACGGGGTGACGTAGGTGTACGTGCCGAAGTGGGCGAGCACGACGAGGAAGGTCATGACCAGGGCGAAGCGGGTGTTGACGCTTCGGAGCATGCCGCCGAGGACATCGAGGCGCGTCGCCTGGTCGGAGGGGAGGGGCGGGACGACCAGGAGGAGCAGCACGAGGACGGCCAGCGTGAAGCCGCCCATGACGAGGAACGCCGTCCGCCAGCCCGCGATGTCGCCGATGAACGTGCCCAGCGGTACTCCGAGTACGGAGCCGAGCGGTACGGCGGAGAAGATCACCGAGGTCGCTCGGCCCACGGACTTCGCGGGAACCAGCTGACCGGCGAGTCCGGCCCCGATGGACCAGAAGCCGCCGATGGTGACGCCCACCATGACGCGGGAGACCAGGACCAGCCAGTAGCTCGACGCGGCGGCGGCAAGGAAGTTGGCCAGCGCCAGCAGAAGGATGAACACGCCCAGCATGACCCGCCGGTCGATACGTCCTGTGGCCACCGTGACCACAGGGGCCGAGACCGCGGCGAGGAATCCCGGCATGGTCATCATGAGACCAGCCATTCCGTCCGAAATGGTGAAACTCGATCCGATCGACGTGAGAAGGCCGATCGGAAGAATCTCGGTCGTGACGATGGAGAAGATCCCCAGCATTACGGAAATGACGGCCAGCCAGGAGATGAAAGGCGAGCGGTCCGGCGATGCGGGAGATCGGACAGAAAGGGTGGTTGCTGTGGACATGAATCCCGTCCTGAGTTGGTCATCACGTGGGGGGTGTGACCCCTAGTCCAGCAGGAACGGGCGCCATCGTCTGGCAGGTTTCCGACGCCGACAACCGGCCCCATGAGCTGCCGAGAGTGGCCGGGGTGCGCACGCGGAGTTACGTCGTACCGGTACTCGGGTGCTGCGGGCGCGGCCGTCGGCGGGGTCCGGAGCGAACCGAAAGCATGAGGGCCAGGGCCGCGCGGCGTCAGGCGGCGGAGCCGGCGGGATCCTTCGGATCGGTGTCCGGGAGCGGGCGGGCCAGCACGCTCCGGGTGGGTTGCTGATGGCCGCCCGACGCGAGGATGCGTACCTCGTCCCGGTCGCTGATCTCGGCCCGGATGATGCCGGTGGCGTCGCTGTAGACCGGATGGCCTCCGGACCCCGTGAAGGGTGTGCGCTCCACGATCACGACGTCCTGGGCCGAGCCCGTGCTGTCGGAGAACACCAGCTCGTAGCGGAGTGGGTTCATCTACCCGATTTTACGCCGATCGGGCCCGGCCACCCGCTGGGAGGGACGGCCCGCCGATCCGGCGGGCCGTCCCTCAGGCCACCGCGTCGACGAGGGCGCCCAGCGCCCTCCCGAGGGCCTCGGCGCCCGGGCCCGCGGGCCCGCCCGGCTCGCTCATGTAGAGATCGCGGCGGATCTCCACCATCAGGGCGCTCACCCGCGGATCCCGGCCGTAGTGCGCCAGCGGCACGTACGTCCCGGCGAAGGGACTGTCCGTCCCGACGCCGCCGAAACCGCCGAACGCCTCCCGCGCCGCGTCGAGCAGCGCCGGCGGTGTGTGGAAGGCGTCCGTGCCGAGGCAGACCGGCGGGCGCGGACCCTCGCCGTGCAGCTCGTACGGCAGCCGCGCGGTCGGGTACGAGTGGACGTCGACGATCACCACCCGCCCCGCCACGGCCAGGCGCTCGGCCACGGCCTCCGTCATGGCCCGGGCGTACGGGGCGAAGTACCGGTCGAGAAGCGGCCCCGCGTCGAACCCCTCGGGGCGGAGCGCCTCGTGGTGGGTGGTGCGGGTGTACACCGCGCCCATCCCGACGGACAGCATCTCCTCGCGCTCGTCCGGGAAGCGCTCCGGGTCGACGACGAGCCGCGAGAGCCCGTTGACGAACCGCCAGGGCGCCGTGCCGGCCGCCGCCGCGGCCACGGCGGCGATCTCCGCCGTGTGGGAGTCCGTGATGTGGTCCAGCTCAAGGGCCAGCTCCTCGTCGCCGAGCAGGATCCCCTCGCGCACGTCCGGAGGCACCTCCCGCGAGGAGTGCGGCACATGGAGGAGGACGGGGGAGTCAGGAGCTCCGGGAAGGAGGCGGAAGGAGGGCGCGGTGTCGGTCATGAGGCGATCTTGCCTCCGACCCCGCCCGCGCCGTGGCGAAACCGCTGGTTAGAGTGGTGCCAGGTCGCGCCGCCGCACCAGGCTCAGGCGTGAGACCGGGCCGACTGTCGACCACAGGGACCCGTACGACCACCCCGTCCCCGTCCCGCCCGGCCCACGGCCGCCTGCCCCGGAAACCGCGCATCCCATGAGCACCGACGCCGCACCGCGTCCCGACACCGCCCCCGACACCGGCTCCGCCGCCCCCCGGGAACCACGCCTGCCGTGGATCGCGGGGCGCGCCCCGGCCCGTCCCGCGCCCGTCGCCGCCTTCCACAGCGTCAGCGCCGCGACCGCCGCCCTCCTCGGGCTCGTCGCCCTCGGCGCGCTCATCCACGAGCCCGTGCTGATACCCCCGCTGGCCGCCAGCGCCGCGCTCGTGCACTGCGCCCCCGCACTGCCCCTGGCCCAGCCCCGCAGCGTGATCGTCGGCCACCTCCTCGGCGCCGCCGCCGGCTACACCGTGGCGGCCGTCGCCGCGCACGGCAGCGCCTGGGCCGCCGCCGTCGCCGCCGGAGTCACCCTGGCGCTGACCACCCTGGCCCGGACCCCGCACTCGCCGGCCTGCGCGACCGCCGTCGTCATCGTGCTCCAGGCCCCCGCACCCGGCCGGTTCGTCCCCCTGCTGTTCGGGGCCACGGTGCTGCTCGTGCTCACCGCCTACGCCGCCTCCCGCATCCGCCGCGCCGCACCGAGGTACCCCGCGTACTGGTGGTGAGACCGCCCGCCCGCGCGCCGGGACCGGTCGGTTCCGCCCTGCGCCCCGGCGTGGGGACCGTACGCCCTCCGGCTGATCGCGTGTGCGGGCGCCTGCGGTCCGGTGCGCCCCGCCGGTCCGCGCCCCCGAGCGCCTTCCCCGGGGGTGATCGCGTCACGTTCCGGCCGGTTCCGGTCGGAAACCACCGGGCGGCCCGGAGTCGTCCGGAACGGGCCCGCCGAGGGCGTATCACCCCGTGTATGGCCTTCTCCTTTCCGTACCTCCGGCAGGACTTCGCCGCCTCCCTCGTCGTCTTCCTCGTCGCGCTGCCCCTCTGCATCGGCGTGGCCGTCGCCTCCGGCGTCCCCGCCGAACTCGGTCTCGTCACCGGCATCGTCGGCGGCGTCGTCACCGGCCTCATGCGGGGCAGCAGCCTCCAGGTCTCCGGCCCCGCCGCCGGTCTCACCGTCCTCGTCCTCGACGCGGTCCGCACGCTGGGACCCGCCGCGCTCGGCGTCGTCGTGCTCCTCGCCGGCCTGCTCCAGGTCGTCATGGGCCTGCTGCGCTGGGGCCGTTGGTTCCGGGCCATCTCCCTGTCCGTCGTCGAGGGCATGCTCGCCGGGATCGGCCTCGTCATCGTGGCCGGCCAGCTCTACGCCGCGGCCGGCCTCCCCGCCCCCGCCTCCGGCCCGGCCCGGCTCGCGGGACTGCCGGCCGCCCTCGGGCGCGCGGTGACGAGCGGCGCCACCCTCGTCCCGCTCGCTGTCGCCGCCGCCACGATCCTCGTGATCGTCGGCTGGCGGCACCTGCCCCGCCGGGCGCGGGCCGTCCCCGGCGCACTCGTCGCCGTCCTCCTCGCGGCGCTCGCGACCGCCCTGTTCGACCTTCCGGTCGCGACCGTCCGCGTGAGCGGGGTACTGGACGCCGTGGGGCTCCCGGGAGCGGACGGGAT
Organism: Streptomyces tanashiensis; assembly: GCF_014648895.1. GTDB lineage: Bacteria > Actinomycetota > Actinomycetes > Streptomycetales > Streptomycetaceae > Streptomyces > Streptomyces tanashiensis. The sequence continues at coordinate 1,150,775 of NZ_BMRZ01000002.1, read as the reverse complement.
CGCCGCCCTGGCCGACCTCGCCCTGCTCGGCACCGTCCTCGCCTTCGCGCTGATCGCCTCCGCGGAGTCCCTGTTCAGCGCCGCCGCCGTGGACCGGCTGCACGACGGACCGCCCACCGACTACGACAAGGAACTCCTCGCCCAGGGGTTCGGCAACACACTCTGCGGCCTGCTCGGGGCACTGCCCATGACCGCCGTGATCGTCCGCAGCTCGGCCAACGTCCAGGCGGGCGCCAGGACCAAGGCGTCCCGCGTCCTCCACGGACTGTGGCTGCTGCTCTTCGCCGCCCTGCTGCCGGGCACCCTGGAGTACGTCCCGCTCGCGGCGCTCGCCGGGATCCTCGTCCACGCCGGCTGGAAGCTCATCCCCTTCAGGGGGCTCCTCGGCCTGTGGCGCGGCCACCGCGGCGAAGCGCTGGTCCTCGTGGTGACGGCCCTGGCGATCGTCACCCTGAACATGCTCGAAGGCGTCCTCATCGGACTCGTCGTCTCCGTCGCCAAAGCGGCCTGGGACGCCTCCCACCTCCGCGTCGACCACACCGACGAGGGCGAGGGACCGGTGCGCGTCGGCCTGTCGGGCACCGTGACCTTCCTGCGGCTGCCCACGATCCTCGACACCCTCGAAGCCCTGCCGCGCGACCGCCCGGTCGTGCTGGACCTCTCCGGGCTCCACCACCTCGACCACGCCTGCCGGGCCGCGCTGGAGTCCTGGGCCGACCGCCACCGCACGACCGGCGGCCCCGCCTCCGTACACCTGCACGGTCCTCCGGAGCGGCCCGCCGCCCGCCCGGCGGACGCCTGAGGGGCCGCACCGCCGCGGTCCGCCTCAGCGGTCGACCGTCACCGCCGCGTGGACGGTCTTGCCGTCCGGCCGCGTGTCCACCGTCACCTCGCGGCACAGGCGCAGCACGATCGGCCAGCCGAAGCCGCCGGGCCGCAGCTCCTCGCGGAGCTCGTGGCGCGGCGGCTCCCCGCTGGAGTCGGCCACGGAGACGGTGACCCGGTCGCAGCCCACGGCGATCCCGAAGGAGGTGACCCCGCCCCCGTGGCGGTGGGCGTTCGTGACCAGCTCCGAGGTGACGAGCAGCAGGTCGTCGACCTGGGAGGCCCGCAGGGGGCCGAGGGCCGTGACCGTACGACGGACCAGCTGCCGGGCCTGCGCCGGTGTGAGGAGCGGTGACGTTCCGACCCGCTCGACGGCGTCCCAGGTGCGGGACCGGGTTTCGCTCCGGCTGTTCATCGCGGGTCCCTTTCTCCCGATGTGTCAGGGGGTGATGGGACTCGTCTGCCCGGTCACACCGGACTGATGCCTCGGCGAGGGGACCCGGCGATCCCCCCGCCGGCTCTCACCGGACCGAGCCGAGGAACGCGCGGGTGCGCTCGTGCGCGGGCGATTCCAGGAGCTCGTCGGCCGGGCCGGACTCGACGATCCGGCCCCGGTCGAACATCAGGATCCGGTCGGAGACGTCCCGGGCGAAGCCCATCTCGTGCGTCACGCACAGCAGGGTGATGTCGGTGGAGCGCGCGACGTCCCGCAGCACGTCGAGCACCTCCGCCACCAGCTCCGGATCGAGCGCGGACGTCACCTCGTCGAGGAGCAGGATCCCGGGCCGCATCGCGAGGGCGCGGGCGATGGCCACGCGCTGCTGCTGGCCGCCGGAGAGCCGGGTCGGCCGGGCGTCGGCCCTGTCCCCGAGGCCGACCAGTTCGAGCAGGTCCCGTGCTCTGCGGCCCGCGTCCTCCCGGCTCTCGCCGAGGACATGGACGGGCGCCTCGACGATGTTCTCCAGGACACTCATGTGCGGGAAGAGGTTGAACTGCTGGAAGACCATGCCGATCCGGCGCCGGCGCACCGCCAGATGGCGTTCGTTCGCCGGCACCAGCTTCCCGCGCGAGCCTCCCGGCATGTGGGAGAAGGGCTCCCCGTCCAGGTGGATGACGCCGTCCGTGACCCGCTCCAGGGTCATGAGGAGCCTGAGGATCGTCGTCTTCCCCGAGCCGCTGGGGCCGATCAGCGTCACGCGCTCCCCGCGTCCGACCTCCAGATCGAGGCCGTCGAGCACCGTGCGGTCGCCGTACCGCTTGGTGACCCGGTCGAAGCGGACCGCCGGGGCCGCGGGCGCCATCGGATCGGCCGTGGCCGCGGGCGCCACCGGATCCGCCCGCGCTGTCAGGTCTTCCCGGTCCTCAGTGGGCAAGGCGTGCCTCCAGTCGTCGTACGAGCACGGACGTGGGCCAGCTCGCGAGCAGGAACACCGCGGCGGCCAGGGTGAAGCTCTCCAGATAGGCGAAGTGCGCACTCCCGAAGGTGTTCGCCTCGTGGACCATCTCGTGCACCGTGATCACCGAGAGCAGGGGCGTCTCCTTGAACATGGACACCGCGTAGTTCCCCAGCGGCGGCAGCACGTTGCGGACGGCCTGCGGCAGCACGACCGCCCGCCACGTCCGCCGCCGCGGCAGCGACAGCGCCGTGCAGGCCTCCCACTGTCCCTTCGGCACGGCGTCGATGCCCGTCCGGTACACCTCGGAGAGGTACGTGGCGTAATGGGTGCCGAGCACCAGGACGCCGAGCACCGGCGCGTCGAGCGAGGGCACCAGCACCCAGGCCGCGAACAGCTGCACCAGGAGCGGCGTCGAGCGGACGAACGAGGCCGCCCCGCGCACCGGAAGCGCCAGCCAGGAGGGGCCCGCCCGCTGGGTCAGGGCGAGCACGAGCCCGAGGACCAGGGCGACGCCGAACGCGGGCACGGTCGCCAGGACGGTCACGCCGAACCCCTCCAGTACGGCGGGCAGCGCGGCCCGGGCCGCCTCCCCGTCCCACATCAGGCACCGCCTTCCTGCCCGAGCCGGGCCTTCGCCGCCCGTTCCAGGGCGTTCATGAGGAGGCTCAGCACGACGGCCATGCCGAAGTACAGCCCGAGGAGCAGCAGGTACGAGGCGGCCGTCGCACCCGTCGACGAGCGCAACTGGTCGATCTGGAAGGTGAGGTCGGGGACCGTGACCAGCGAGAGCAGCGGCGTCGCCTTCAGGAGCTGCACGAGCAGGTTCTTGAACGGCGCGACCATCAGGGCGTGCGCCTGCGGCAGGACGACCCGCCGCAGCCGCAGACCCGCGCCCATGCCGAGCGCGATCCCCGCCTCGGTCTGGGCGCGGGGGACCGCCGCCACCGCGCCCCGCACCACCTCGGCGCCGTAGGCCCCGTAGTTGAGTCCGAGCGCGAGCACCGCGCAGGCGAGCGGTTCCAGCCGGAAGCCGAGCATCGGGAGCGCGAAGAACAGCCAGAACAGCTGCACGTACAGCGAGGTCCCCCGGAAGAACTCCACGACGAGCCGGGCTCCGCCCCGCACCGGCAGCCGGTCCGACCGGGACAGCAGCCCGAGGGCGTAGGCGAGGACCAGGGCGAGCGCCGCGCCGAGCACCGTGGCCTCGACCGTGACCAGGACCCCCTCGGCGAGCCGGGGCAGCGCCCTCCGGAGCTCGGGAAGGAAGCCGGCCGCGACGGGAAGGAGGTCAGCCACGCCGCGCGCCCCTCACCCGGCACACAGGTCGGCGGTGCGCAGCGAACGCGGCGGCACCTCGCGGGCGGTGAAGCCGTACTTCCCGACGAGCCCGACGAACCGCTCGGGCGAGCCGGTGATCTTCCGGAGCTCCCGGTCGAAGGCGTCCCGGAGCGCGGTCGCCCCCGGCCGGAACACGGCCCCGCCCGCGCCGAGCTGCCGGGCGCCGCCGACCACCGGGACGAAGGCCTCACCCACCTCCACCGGCGCGCCCGAGTTCGTCCGGGCGAGCCAGCGCAGCGAGATGGCGGTGAGCGCGAAGGCGTCGATCCGGCCGGCCAGGAGGGCGTCCAGCCCGTCCTGCTGCTTGGCCAGCGTCTTCACCGACCCCTCCGGCACTCCCGCCGCCTTCGCGTAGGACGCCTCCACCGCCGCGGTCAGCACCCCGACGGTGGCGCCCTTCGCCGCGCAGGACTTCAGATCGCTCAGGCCCTTCGGGTCGCCCCGGCGGACCATGAGGGCGGTGGGGGAGACGAACTCCGGCTCGGAGAAGGCGACCTTGGCGCAGCGCTCCGGGGTGATCGCCATGCCCGCGCTGACCACGTCGAACCGTCCGGCGAGCAGTCCGGGGATCAGCGCCCCGAACTCCGTGAGCGTCGGGCGCAGTGCGCGCACGCCGAGCGCCGTGAAGATCTCGCGGTGGAGCGTCGGCGCCTCACCGGCGAGCTCGCCGCCGTCCTGGAAGCCGTACGGTGCCTCACCCGCGAACCCCACGCGCACGAAGCCCTGTTCGCGCAGGTGCGCAAGGAGATTCCCCTCGTCCCCGGGCGCTCCCGTCCCCGCCTGGACGCGGGTGCACGCGGTGAGCGGCCCGGCCGCGAGGGCGAGACCGCCGAGGAGCGAGGCCCGGCCGAGGAAGCGGCGGCGGTCGAGTGGCGCGGCGCCGGTCACGACCGCTCACCCGGGCGTGCGGCGATGAAGGAGGGCCGCCGGACGGGGGCGGCGAAGGGGGCCTCCGGGGCGTTCTCGACGCTGTTGAAGACGAGGAACACATTGCTCCGGGGGTACGGGGTGATGTTGTCGCCCGAGCCGTGGAGGGCGTTGCAGTCGAACCAGGTGGCCGATCCCGCCGGGCCCGTGAAGTGCCGGATGCCGCAGGCGTCGGCGAAGGTGGTGAGCGCCTCGTGGGACGGTGTCCCGGCGTCCTGCATCCGCAGCGACCGCTTGTAGTTGTCCCTGGGCGTCTCGCCCGCGCAGCCCAGGAAGGTGCGGTGCGAGCCGGGCATGACCATCAGGCTGCCGTTGGTGGTGTGGTTCGGGGTGAGCGCGATCGACACGGAGACGGTCCGCATCCGGGGCAGGCCGTCCTCGGCGTGCCAGGTCTCGAAGTCGGAGTGCCAGTAGAAGCCGCTGGCGCCGAAGCCGGGCTTGACGTTGACCCGCGACTGGTGGACGTACACGTCGGAGCCGAGGATCTGGCGGGCCCGGCCGAGGACCCGCGGGTCCTCGGCCAGCCGGCCGAAGACCTCGCTGATCCGGTGCACCTCGAAGACGGAGCGGATCTCCTGGGAGCGGGGCTCGACCACGGCCCGCTCGTCCGCCCGTACGGCGGGATCGGCGACGAGCCGGTCCAGTTCGGCGCGGAGCTCGTCGATCTCGTCCGGGGTGACGATCTGGTCGACCGTGACGAAGCCGTCGCGGTCGTACTCGTCGAGCTCACGGGCCCAGAAGGGTCCTGGTGTGCCGGGCTCGGACCACACGACGGGGTCCTTGCGGCCGATGAGCTCCTCCCGGGGACCGCGGGTGGGGTAGAGGTCGACGGGACGGGTGGGTGCGGAGGCCATGGGGCGGGGTGCCTTCCTTTCGCGTACGGACTCGTCGGGGGCGCGGGCCGGTCTCAGGCCTGGCCGGGGCCGGGTTCGGTGAGCAGCGGGTAGACGCCGTTCTCGTCGTGGTCCTCGCGCCCGGTGACGGGCGGGTTGAAGACGCACAGGCAGCGGAAGTCCCGCTCGACCTTGAGGGTGTGGCGCTCGTGCCCGTCGAGCAGGTACATCGTTCCGGGCAGGATCGTGTACGTGCGCCCGGTCTCGTGGTCGGTGAGCTCCGCCTCGCCGGCGGTGCAGACGACGGCCTCGACGTGGTGGGCGTACCACATGGAGGTCTCGGTCCCGGCGTACAGCACGGTCTCGTGGAGGGAGAAGCCGACCTGTTCGCGGGCGAGGACGATGCGCTTGCTCTCCCAGGTCCCGGACGCGGCCCGCACGTGCCGGTCGGTGTTCTCCAGCTCGTCGAAGGAGCGGACGATCATGGGCGGTGGCCTTTCGGTCGAGGGGCGTTCAGGCGGCGGTGCGGGCGGCGGCGTGGCGGACGGAGCGGGCCAGGATCCCGAGACCCTCGTCGAGTTCGTCGTCCGTCGCGGTCAGCGGGGGCAGCAGCTTGACCACCTCGCCGCGCGGCCCGGAGGTCTCCAGGAGCAGACCGGTCTCGAAGGCCCGGCGGCACACGGCCTCGGCGCGCTCCCCGTCGGCGAACTCCAGCCCCCACACGAGGCCGCGGCCGCGCACCGCGAGGCCGGTGCCCGCGTCGTCGCCGCACAGGTCCAGCAGGGCGCGCTCCACCCGGTCGGCCCGGCTCAGGGTGCGCTCGCGCAGGGTGCCGTCGCGCCAGTAGGCGTCGAGGGCGGCCGTGGCGGTGACGAAGGCGGGGTTGTTGCCGCGGAAGGTGCCGTTGTGCTCGCCGGGCTCCCACAGGTCCAGTTCCGGGCGGAAGAGGCAGAGGGACATGGGCAGGCCGTAGCCGCTGATGGACTTGGACAGGGTGACGATGTCGGGCGTGATGCCCGCCTCCTCGAAGGAGAAGAAGTCGCCGGTGCGTCCGCAGCCCATCTGGATGTCGTCGACGATGAGGAGCATCCCGTGCCGGCGGCAGAGCTCCGCCAGGGCGCGCAGCCACTCGGCCCGTGCGACGTTGATGCCGCCCTCGCCCTGGACGGTCTCGACGATCACGGCCGCCGGGTGGTCGAGGCCGGAGCCGGCGTCGTCCAGAAGCCGCTCGAACCAGAGGAAGTCGGTGACCTGTCCGTCGAGGTAGTCGTCGAAGGGCATCCGGGCGGCGTGGTGCAGCGGGACGCCCGCTCCGGCGCGCTTGGCGGCGTTGCCGGTGACGGCCAGCGAGCCGAGCGACATGCCGTGGAAGGCGTTGGTGAAGGAGACGACCGTCTGGCGTCCCGTGACCTTGCGGGCGAGTTTGAGGGCGGCCTCCACGGCGTTGGTGCCGGTGGGGCCGGGGAACATCACCTTGTAGGGCAGGGCGCGGGGCTCCAGGACGGTCGTGCGGAAGGTCTCCAGGAAGGCGCGCTTGGCGGTCGTCGACATGTCGAGGCCGTGGGTGATGCCGTCGTCGGCGAGGTAGTCGAGGAGGGCGCGCTTGAGCACCGGGTTGTTGTGGCCGTAGTTGAGCGAGCCGGCCCCGGCGAAGAAGTCCAGGTACGGACGGCCGTCCTCGTCGTACAGCCTACTCCCACTGGCGCGTTCGAAGACGACGGGCCAGGCACGGCAGTAGCTGCGGACCTCGGATTCGACGGTCTCGAAGACGGAGGGGGCGGCGATGTCGGTCAGGGTCACGAAGTCTCTTCTCCAGGGTGTGGTGCGGGGGTGTGGTGCGGAGCCGGCTCAGGCCGACGGGGGTCCGAGGGGGCCGATGCGGTACAGCACCTCGGCCTCGTGTCCGGCCACGGGGAAGGAGGCGGACGGGAAGAGGACCTCGCGTGTCAGGTCCGTCCCGTGCCGTCGGGCGTAGGACCGGAAGAGCCGGTCGGACGCCAGGTTCCCCGGGGTGACGGTGGCCTCCACCCGTTCGAGTCCGTGCTCGGCCGCCACCCGGGCGGACAGAGCGTCGAGCAGGGTCCCGGCTACCCCGGTTCCGCGGCGCGAACCGTCCACGGCGACCTGCCAGACGAAGAGCGTCCCCGGCTCGTCCGGCCGCAGGTAGCCGGTGACGAAGCCGACCGGTCGTCCGGAGGCGTCACGGGCGACGGCGGTCGTGTCGGCGAAGTCGCGGCACCACAGCAGATAGCTGTACGGCGAGTTGAGGTCGAGTTCTCCCGAGCCGCGGGCGATCCGCCAGAGCTCGGCGCCGTCCGTGATCTCGGCCGGGCCGACGGAGACGCCGCTGGTCGGGGATGTCAGGGGGGCAGTGGTCATGGGCGCCGAAGCTACCGAGCGGACCGCTGAACTTCCTGGGGCTGAGGTCTTGTTCGGGGCGTGGTGAGCGTGATAGATGAGCCGACGCTCTCCGTGGCGGGAAACCGCTCCCGAGTGCGCGGCAAATGTGGTCAGAAGCGGCCAAAAGCACCGTTTATAACGTATGGATAACGCATCCGTGTTGTCGCAATCGGTCTTTCAATAACGTGAGACCATCCGCGATTTCGGGTTTGAAGGCGCCGGAAGCGGTCAGGCGTAGGGGCCGACATGGCGGGAGCCGGGCCGGGGTGCGCCGCACCCCGGCCCGGCTCCGTCACTTCCGTGGCGCCGGGACTACCAGATCGCCTCGACCCACTCGGGGTGGTCGATGAACGGGTTCCGGTTGCCCTGGTAGGTGGAGTAGATGACGTCGTTGCGGCGCTCCTCGAAGGTGCTCGGCGGGTCCTGCTCGTTCCACTGCTTCAGCACCGAGAGGCGGCCGTGGAAGGCGACGCTGCCGTTGGTGGACGACTCGTTGGGCTCCAGGTCCGGCCAGCCGTCACCGCCCTCGTAGCGGACGGCCATGTAGAGGATCATGCGGGCCACGTCGCCCTTGTCCGCGTCGCGCGGCTCGAAGGAGTTGCTGTCCGTGTAGCTGCCGGGCGCGCCGCTGACCGCGCTGCCGCCGGTGTCCCAGTCCTTGTTGCCGCGGGTGCTGTTGACCTGCACGTCGCAGGCGCGCAGGTGGTGCAGGTCGGTGCCGGGGCCGGCCGAGGTGCCGAAGTTGCCGTGCGACTGGGCCCAGGTGTGCTCGCGGTTCCAGTCGCCCACGGCGCCGCCGTTGAGGGACTTGCTGCGCGAGACGCCGCTGTAGAGCAGGATCACGTTGTTGGTGTTGTTCGGGTCCTGGTCGGTGTTCTTCAGCGCGTTCCAGACCGCGTCGTACGAGATCTTGCTCTGGCTGCTGATGATGGTGTGCAGCGAGGACTTGAGGCTCGTGCCGGTCTTGCCGATCGCGTTCTTGTAGTACGTGGAGTCGTACGCGGTGGTCGTGGCGCTCGCGGGAGTCGCGGTGACCGCGGGGAGCGTGATGCCGACGAGGGTGGCGGCGACGGCCGCCGCCCACACCTTCCATCTGCCGATCCGCACAACGGACATGGGGGGCCCTTTCCCGGGGACGGCACGCGTGGGACGGCGGGCGCCGGCTCAACGCCAACGCTGTCTACGCGTGTTGACTTCGTGTCATCGGGAGAGTGGCACACGTCAGGTACCTGTCATGTAACGAGGAGGAGGCTGTTCCATGACGTTCTCGTATAGGGCGGAACCGCCCCGCCCCTCGGCGCCGTCGAGACCTCAGGCGCCCCGGAGCTCCACCGGCATCCCCTTCGGCTCCTTGATCCGCTTCATGATGATCTGTGAGTTGACCTCGGTGACCCCGGCCAGTGTCGTCAGGCGCTCGATCCACAGCCGCTCGTAGGCCGCGAGGTCCGCCACCGCGATCCGCAGCAGGCAGCCCGGGCTCCCGAACAGCCGGTACGCCTCGATCACGTCCGGCACGTCCTGGAGCGCCTCCTCGAAGGCCTCCACCGTCTCCCGGTCCCGCCGCACCTCCACCGAGACGAGGACCTCGAAGCCGCGCCCCACCGCCGCCGGGTCGATGATCGCCCGGTAGCCCTGGATCACCCCGTCCTGCTCCAGCTGGCGCACCCGGCGCAGGCAGGGCGAGGGGCTGAGGCCGACCCGCTGGGCCAGCTCCTGGTTGCTCAGCCGGCCGTCGTTCTGGAGCTCGCGCAAGATGTGGAGATCGATTCGGTCCATGGCGCAATTATCTACCACGATGAAACAAAGCAGGGGCTGATTTCGCAATCGCCTTGCGCGCCCCCTGACCTATCGTTGCGAGCGCAGGAGATATGGGTACGGAGTAAGGACGGCAGGCATGAAGCGGACGAACGACGGGGGACAGCGCCGGATCGTCGTCATCAGCACCGGCGGCACGATCGCCAGCCGCTGGCAGGGCACCGGTTACGCGGCCGACGCCTCGGGCGACGACGTCCTCGCCACCGCCCCCCTCCCGGAGGGCGTCACCGTCGAGGTCGTCGACCTCTTCAACGTGAACAGCTCCCGCATGACCTCGGCCCACCAGCTCGCCCTGCTGCGCACCGTCCAGGAGACCTTCGCCGACCCCGGTGTCGACGGCATCGTGGTCACCCACGGCACCGACACCCTGGAGGAGACGGCCTTCCTCCTGGATCTCCACCACGCCGACTCCCGCCCGGTCGTCCTCACCGGCGCCCAGCGCCCCTTCGGCACCGGCGACGGCGACGGCCCCGGCAACCTCTACGACGCGCTCCAGGTCGCCGCCACCGTCCGCGACCTCGGCGTCCTCGTCGTCTTCGACGGACGCGTCCACGCGGCGCGCGGCACCGTGAAGACCCAGACCCTCGCCGCCGACGCCTTCTCCGACCCCTCCGCCGAGCGCCTCGGCCGCGTCGGGTTCTCCCGCGTCGACATCGAGCGGCAGCCGGAGCGCCCCGCCCCGCTGCCCCTGCCGGCCGCGGCGCGGACCGCGGACCCCGGCGCCACCGGCTCCGACGCCACCCCGCTGCCCCGGGTCGACATCATCACGCACCACTCCGACGGCGACCCGTTCCTGCTGAACGCGGCCGTCGCCGCCGGTGCCCGCGGCATCGTCCTCGTCGCCACCGGCGCGGGCAACGCCACCCCCGAGATCGCCGAAGCCGTGGCGGACGCGGTCGCCCAGGGCGTCCTCGTCGCCGTGACCACCCGCGTCCCCGCGGGACCGCTGGCCGAGATATACACCGGCGGCGGCGCGGTCGACCTCGTCGCCTCCGGGGCCCTGCTCACCGGCACGCTCCGGGCCGGCCAGGCGCGGATCGCCCTCCTCGCCACACTCCTCGCCGAAGGTGCCACCGGAGCGGGCGACCCCGCCCGGAGCACCGCCCTCCTGCGCCGCCTCCTCGAAGGGCCGGTCCGCGCCGAACCGGCCCTCGCCACCGGCGGCTCCCGCTCGGCCTCCGCCGTCGCCGCCCGCGCGTAGCGCCCGCACCGCCCGGCGTACACCCCAGAACCCCGGCTCGCGGACGGCGCCCCCACGCCCGCCCGCGAGCCGGAATCAAGCCTCCCCGCCTGCGCGCCACCTCGCCGGGCCGGCCCGGCGGCTCCGCCGTGCCCGGAACCGACGGCCGGGTCCACGCGCACGCGTGACGCCCGCCGGATCTCACGCGCACGCGTGACGGCCGTCGGATCCCGGACGCGCCCGCACGGAGGCCTCGGATCCCGGACGCCCCCGCGCGTGGGCGTTCGGATCCCGGGCGCTGTGGCGCGGAGGCGCCGCGAACACCTTGGCGCCCCGTGCGCCACCACCTCCCCACACCCTCCCCTCCCCGCACCTCCCAAGGACGGCCCCTCATGGTTCCCGCACCGGCCCCGCACGACCTCCCCGTCCGCCGTGAGCACGATCTGCTCGGCGACCGGGACGTCCCCGCCGACGCCTACTGGGGCGTCCACACGCTGCGCGCCACCGAGAACTTCGCCATCACCGGCACGCCGATCTCGGTCTACCCCCTGCTGATCGACGCGCTCGCCGCCGTCAAGGAGGCGGCCGCCCGCGCCAACGAGGAGCTCGGCCTGCTCCCCTCCGACAAGGCCGCCGCCATCGCCGGCGCCTGCCGGGAGATCCGTACGGGACACCTCCACGACCAGTTCGTCGTGGACGTCGTCCAGGGCGGCGCGGGCACCTCGACCAACATGAACGCCAACGAGGTCGTCGCCAACCGGGCCCTGGAGCTCCTCGGCCACGCCAAGGGCGACTACGCGCGGCTCCACCCCAACGAGGACGTCAACCTCGGCCAGTCCACCAACGACGTCTACCCGACCGCGATCCGCATCGCCGCGATCGGGGCCGCCCGTGAGCTCCTGAAGGCCATGGCCGTCCTCCAGGACGCCTTCGCCGCCAAGGCCCTGGAGTTCCGCGAGGTCGTGAAGATGGGCCGCACCCAGCTCCAGGACGCGGTGCCCATGACGCTGGGCCAGGAGTTCTCCACGTACGCGGTGATGCTGGAGGAGGACCGCGGCCGGCTCGCCGAGGCGATCGAGCTCATCCACGAGATCAACCTCGGGGCCACCGCCATCGGCACCGGCCTCAACGCCGCCCCCGGCTACGCCGAGACGGCCCGTCGCCGCCTCGCCGAACTGACCGGCCTGCCGCTCGTGACCTCCGCCAACCTCATCGAGGCCACCCAGGACTGCGGCGCCTTCGTCCAGCTGTCCGGCGTCCTCAAGCGCATCGCGGTCAAGCTCTCCAAGACCTGCAACGACCTGCGGCTGCTCTCCTCGGGGCCGCGCGCGGGCCTCGGCGAGATCAACCTGCCGCCCGTGCAGGCCGGTTCGAGCATCATGCCCGGCAAGGTCAACCCGGTGATCCCCGAGGTCGTCAACCAGGTCGCCTTCGAGGTGATCGGCAACGACATCACCATCACCATGGCGGCCGAGGCGGGACAGCTCCAGCTCAACGCCTTCGAGCCGGTCATCTTCCACGCCCTCTCCAAGAGCCTGCTCTCCCTGCGCGCCGCCTGCCTCACCCTCGCCGAGCGCTGCGTCACCGGCATCACCGCCAACACCGAGGCACTCCGGGCGGCCGTGGAGAACTCCATCGGTCTCGCCACCGCGCTCAACCCCCACCTCGGCTACACCGCCGCCACCGCCATCGCCCAGGAGGCGCTCGCCACCGGCCGCGGGGTCGTCGAACTCACCGTGGAGAAGGGCCTGCTGCCCGCCCATCGCCTCGCCGAGCTCCTCACCCCCGAGCGCCTCACCGGCGCCCCCGGCCCCGCCCTCGCCTGACACGGCCTCCGGTACGGTGGCGGGCCCCGCGCCCGCCACCCACCAGGAGCCGCCGCATGCCCGCCCACGCCCACGAGGACACCGGCCGCGAGGACATGGCTCACAAGGACACCGCCCCCGAGGACACAGGCCACCAGGCCGCCCGCCGGGTCGTGCGGATCGTCCGCGAGACGCTCGGCGAGGACGCGGTCCTCGGCGCCTGCCTCCACGGCTCCGCCGTCCTCGGCGGCCTGCGCCCCACCAGCGACGTGGACGTCCTCGTCGCCCTGACCCGGCCCACCACCGGGGGAGAGCGCCGGGCCCTCACCGACGCCCTGCTCGCCGTCTCGGGCGAGCGGGCGTACGAGGGCCCCGCGCGGCCCGTCGAGCTGAGCCTGGTCGTCCACGACGAGGTGCGGCCCTGGCGCTATCCGCCGGTCTGCGAGTACCTCTACGGGGAATGGCTCCGCGAGGACTTCGAGCGGGGCCACCCGCCCGCCCCCGCCCCCTGCCCCGACCTCGCCCCGCTCCTCACCATGGCCCGCGCAGGGGACCTCTCCCTCCACGGCCCCCGCCCGTCCGCGCTCTTCGACCCCGTGCCGGAGGCCGATCTGCGGGCCGCGATCGTCGCGGGCGTCCCCGAGCTGCTCGCCGACCTCGACGGCGACACCCGCAACGTGCTGCTCACCCTGGCCCGGATCCTCACGACCCTGCGCACCGGCCGGATCCGTTCGAAGGACGGAGCGGCGGACCGGCTGCTCGGGGAGCTGCCGGAGGAGCACCGGCCGGTCCTGGCGGCGGCACGGGACCAGTACCTGGCGGGGGAGTACGGGGAATGGTCGGAGCTGCTGCCCGCGGCGCGGGCCCACGCCGCGCACGTAGCAGAGGCGATCAAGAGGGCCTCTTCGGACTGAAGTTACCCGGCAGTTTCTCGTGACTTCCTCGGCGGGCGGTCGTAGAACGTGTTCCCATTCACTCGCGAGTGAGGAAGATCACATGAGTGAACATCCCCTGTCCGCCCAGGGAAATCATCGGGTCAGTCGTCGCCGATTTCTCGCGGGAACAGGTTCTGTTCTCGGCGCCGCCGCCCTCGCCGGAACGATCACGGCCCCCGCCCGCGCCGAGGTCCCCGGCCTGAACTGCACCCCCATCCCCGACGGCTCGCACGTCCGCGCCCTCGTCATCGGCACCGGCTACGGCGGCTCCGTCGCCGCCCTGCGGCTCGCCCGCGCCGGCGTCGACGTCCACATGATCGAGATGGGCATGGCCTGGGACACCCCCGGACCCGACGGCAAGATCTTCGCCAACACCACCAAGCCGGACTACCGCTCCTTCTGGCTGCGCACCCGCACCAAGCAGCCGCTGAGCCAGTTCCTCGGCTTCCCGCTCGACAAGGACGTGCCCGTGCACACCGGCATCCTCGACGCCGAGGACTTCGCCGGCATCACCGTCTATCAGGGGCGCGGTGTCGGCGGAGGGTCCCTCGTCAACGGCGGCATGGCCGTCACCCCGCTCCGGGAGCGCTTCCCGGCGATCCTCCCGACCGTCGACCCGGCCGAGATGTACGCCACCTACTACCCGCGCGCCAACGCGGGCCTGGGCGTCACCTCGGTGGACGTCAACTGGTGGGAGAACGCGGACTGTTACCAGTACGCCCGGGTCGGCCGCAAGCACGCCCAGCGCTCCGGCTTCCCCTTCGTCTTCGTGCCCAACGTCTACGACTGGGACTACATGAAGCAGGAGGCGGCCGGGACCGTCCAGAAGTCCGCCCTGGAGGGCGAGGTCATCTACGGCAACAACGTCGGCAAGAAGAGCCTCCAGAAGACCTACCTCGCCCAGGCCGCCGCCACCGGCCGCGTGAACGTCTCCCCGCTCCACCGGGTGACCTCCGTCAGCCCCGCGGCCGCCGGCGGCTACACCGTCGTCATCGACCAGATCGACACCACCGGCGCCACCCTCGTCACGAAGACCGTCCGCGCGGACCGGGTCTTCTTCGCCGCGGGCAGCGTCGGCACCAGCAAGCTCCTCACCCGCCTCAAGGCGACCGGCGCCCTGCCCTCCCTCAACGAGCACATCGGCAAGGGCTGGGGCGACAACGGCAACGTCATGTGCGGCCGCGCCAACCACATGTGGGACCCCACCGGAAAGCTCCAGTCCTCCATGCCCACCGCGGGCATCGACAACTGGGACGCCGGCGGCGCCTTCGCCGAGGTCGCCCCGCTGCCCACCGGCATCGAGACCTACGCCTCCTTCTACCTCTCCATCACCCGCACCCCGCGCCGCGCCGAGTTCAGCTGGAACCCCGCCACCGGCAGGGTCGACCTGAGCTGGGACCGGGCCTGGAAGCAGACGTCCATCGACATGGCCAAGTCCATCTTCGACAAGATCAACAGCAAGGAGGGGACGATCTACCGCACCGACCTCTTCGGCGCGTACAAGATCTGGGGCGACCACCTCACCTACCACCCGCTCGGCGGCGCCGTCCTCGACCGGGCCACCGACAACCACGGGCGCCTCCACGGCTACCAGGGCCTCTACGTCATCGACGGCTCCCTCATCCCCGGCAACACCAGCGTCAACCCCTTCGTCACCATCACCGCCCTCGCCGAACGCAACATCGAGCGCATCGTCGCCGAGGACTTCTGACCGCCCCCACGCGAGAGGGGCCGGCCGGGATCCCGGCCGGCCCCTCTTCGCGCTCCTCAGTGCGTCGGCAGCACGCACACCGTGTCGAGCCCGAGCACCCGGTTGAGCCGCCCGAACGCCAGCCACGAGCCCAGGCTCATCGTCAGCTCCACGATCTCCGCCTGGCTGTACCGCGCCGTCATCCGCGCCCAGAACTCCTCGTCCAGGCCGTGGTGGTCCAGCGCGTACCGCTCCGCGTACTCGGCCGCGAGCCGCGTCCGCTCGTCGAAGGCCTCCGAGACCTCCGTCTCGCGCCAGGCCGCTACGACCTCGTCGAAGCCCTCCTCGACCTTCACCCCGTCCCGGTCGGTACGCCAGTCCAGACAGAACCCGCACCCGTTGATCTGCGCGATCCGCAGCCGGGCCGCCTCGAACTCGCGCAGCCCCAGAGTCGTGTGCGCGTACACCGACAGCGAGAAGTTCGCCGCCGCCGTCCCGATCTCCGGGACCATGTCGCCCCACACGTACCCGATCGGCTCCTGGCCCTCGGGAATGTCGATGATCACTGTGGTCTCCTTCCCAGCTTCCCGACCGCCGGCCGCAGCGGCACGTCCAGCGCGTCGTACAGTCCCGGCTCCGCCGCCACCAGCCAGTCGATCGCCCCGACGAGGCGGCCCACCGCCGTGGCGTTCCCGCCCGCCGAGCGGTTCTCGCCCTCGTCGGTCGCCGCCACCGTCACCTCGATCCGGGGGCTCCCCTCGACGATCACCCGGTGCGCGCCCGCCCCGTCCGGCGGCTCCGGCCAGTCCGGAGCGCACGAGGGATGGATCCGGGTGACGTGCTCGATCACGATGCGGGGCTCCCCGCCGACGATCCCCTGCACCTCGAAGCGGACCGCGCCCTGTGTGCCCGCCTCGAAGACGCCCATCGTCCGCGTCTTCACGGTGGACTCCAGCGGGCGCCGCTCCATCGTCTCGCGGATCTCGTCGACCTCGGCCCCGAGCGCCCGGGCCATCAGCCGTATCTGTCCGCCCCAGATCATCGTCGGCACCGAGGGCCACAGCATGGGCGGCTCGTACTCCATCGGCCGGCCCATCCCCACCAGCTCGCGGACCGACTCCTCCTGCTCGTACGTCGAGTAGTCGAAGATCTCCTGGCAGCGGATCACGTCCACCGTGGCGGCCAGACCGCTCACGAGCAGTGGCAGCACGTCGTTGCCCCAGCCCGGGTCGACGCCCGACACGAAGAGCGAACCGCCCCCCTCCGCGACCGCCGCGAGCACCGGATCCCGGAACTCGGGCGGCGCGTTGCGCTGGTCGTAGAGCGGATACAGAGCGGGCGTCACCACCACGGCGCCCGCCGCCACCGCCCGGGCCACATCGGCGAGCGCCCCGTCGGGCCGGGTGTCGCCGGAGGCCGCGTACACCACCGCCCCCGGCCGCCCGTCGAGCACGGCGCCGACGTCGTCGCCGGCCGTCACCCCGAGATCGCGCCCGAGCCCCGCCAGCCGGCCCGCGTCCCGGCCCACCTTGGCCGGGTCGGACACGAGCACGGCCGCGAGCTCGAGCCCGGGATGGGCGTCCACGGCGCGAATGGCCGCGCGCCCGACATTTCCGGTACCCCACACCACCGTCCGAATCATGCGCGGAGGGTAGCGCCGGGCCCCGAAGGTTCCCAGACCCGTGACAGCAAGAACTGACGATTCGTCAGAATCCTGTCCGGGGCGGCCCGTCAGGCCAGACGCAGCGCCACGAACGGAATCGTGTCACCCGGCAGGACGTACCGCTCGACCTCCACGAAACCGCGTGCCAGCGCGAACCGCAGCCCCTCCTCGTTCGAGGCGAGGACCACCGTCTCCACGCCCTCGTCGCTCAGCGTCCGCGCGTGCGCGAGCCCCCGCTCGTACAGCGCGGTCCCGAAGCCCCGCCCCCGGTACCCGGGCAGCGTCCGCGCGATCACGGTCGCCGCCGGCGTCTCCTCGTCCGGCGGACGCACCGTCGAACACCCCACCGCCACGTCCCCGAGGTAGGCGACGTCCAGCCGGTTCCGGCCGGCACGCTCCCGCACGTCCTCGGGGGAGAGCACCGCCGTCGGGATGATCGTGTTGTGCACGGCCCGCCAGTCGGCGAGCTGCTCCTCGGTCCGCGCCCGTTCGATACGAAGATCACTCATCCCCGCAGACAAGCGCGCCCCGCCCGCCCGGTCAACCTCTTTCCGCTCCACCGGACGCGTCCGTACGGGTGAGGGCGCGGTCACGGCGGCAGTGCCGCCCGCCGAACGGGTACGGATCGCTGCATTGCCCCCGGCCAGGAGGATGCCGTCCCATGCCCGTCCGCAAGGGCGCCCGCGCGCTGCTGAGCGCCGGCACACTGTGCGCGACCCTGTCGCTCACCGGCTGCCTGCTCACCGGCTGCGCCAGCCCCACCCCACCCGCACCCGCCGCACCCACCCCGTCGTCCTCGCCCGCCGCGGGCGACGGCCGTCCCGCCCCGGGCCCGCCCGGCAGGGCCGCCAACGACCTCGCCTCCGCCCCGGTCCCCGCACCCCGGATCCCCGGCCTCGGCCCCTTCACCCAGGCCCTCGTGCCCGACGGCACCACCCAGGCCTTCGTCGTCACCGGCGCCACCGCCGACTCCCACACGGCCACCGCCACCCTGTACCGGCGCGACCCGTCCGGGGGCTGGACCGAGGCCGCCGGACCGTGGCCCGCCCACAACGCCCTCGAAGGATGGACCGAGGACCACAACGCCGGTGATCTGCGCACCCCCATCGGGGTCTTCGGCATCGGCGACGCGGGCGGCCTGTTGCCCGACCCCGGCTCCCGGCTCCCGTACGACGAGGACGAGGAGTTCGCCATCAGCGGCACCGGCTTCGCCGGCGAACCCCTCGAAGGCTCCTTCGACCATGTGATCGCCATCGACTACAACCGGGTGCCCGGCCGCACTCCGCTGGACAAGGAGCGCCCCCTCGGCGAGGAGAAGGGCGGCGGCGTCTGGATCCACGTCGACCACGGGGGTCCCACCCAGGCCTGCATCGCCCTGGAACGGGAGGCGCTGCGGCAACTCCTGCGCGCCCTCGACCCGGCCGCGGAACCGGTCGTGGTCATGGGTCCGGTACGGCGACTCGCCCGCTGACGCACGCACGGAGGGCCCCGCGGCGGACGGACGAACGGACGGGCGCGGCGCCGGAGCACGAGCCCCGGCGCCGCGTGCCGCGACCGTCAGTTCCCGCCGCCCGTCCCGACCGCCCCGCGGAACGATCCCGTGTGCTTGCGGACCTGCTCCGGCGTCAGATACGCGTCCGTGTACTCGAAGTCCCGGAGCGTCCCCGCCTTCGACGCCAGGAACCCGGTCCGTACGTAGTCGTCGCCCGCGACGGCGTTGAGCAGCCAGTTCGTCATCACCCGGGTCTTGGCCACATTGGTCCGCAGCGCCGCCCAGTGGTAGCCCCGGGCCACGGCCTGGGCGGCCGCCCCGTGCAGCTCCACGCCGAGCGGCTTCGACACGCCGTCCATCCCGCCCAGGTCCACCACGAGCCCCAGGTCCTTGTGCGTGTACGGGTGCCTCGCCTCGCCCCGCAGCGTCGCGACCAGGTTGTCGGCGACGGCCTTGCCCTGCCGCATCGCGTGCTGCGCGGTCGGAGGGCAGATCGCCCCCTCCTCGCCCTTGGCGAGATCGGGGACCGCCGCCGCGTCGCCGAGCGCCCACACCCCGTCCAGCCCGGGCACGTCCATCTCGGCCGAGACGGCGAGCCGGCCGCGGAGGGTCTCCGCGCCGAGCGTGCCGATCAGCGGACTCGCGGCCACACCGGCCGTCCAGATGAGCGTCCGGCTCGGCAGCACCCGCCCGTCCGTGAGCGTCACCGCCTCCTCGTCCACCGAGGCCACCGACACCCCGAGGGAGACCTCGATGCCGCGCTTCGTCAGGATGTCCATGGCGGCGGCGCCCAGCTTGTCGCCCAGCTCGGGCATGAGCTTCGGCGCGATGTCCACCAGATGCCACTTGATGAGGTCGGGGTCGAGCCGGGGATACCGCTTGACCGCGTTGTGCGTCAGCAGCTGGAGGCACGCCGCCGTCTCCGTCCCCGCGTAACCGCCGCCGACCACGACGAACCGCAGCCGCGCGGCGCGCTCCTCGTCGTCGTTGCTCGCGTCCGCGAGGTCCAGCTGGGCGATGACGTGGTCCCGGATGTACACGGCCTCGGCGAGCGTCTTCATTCCGCGCGCGTGCTCGGCGAGCCCCGGGATGTCGAAGCTGCGGGTCACGCTGCCGGGCGCCAGGACGAGATGGTCGTACGGCTCCGTCACGTACTCGCCGGAGATCGTCCGCACCACGCAGACCTTCGCCGCGGTGTCGATCCCGACGACACCGCCCGGGACGATCCGGGTCCGGTGCCGCTGGCTGCGCCGCAACGACAGCGCGACCGACTGCGGGGTCAGCACACCGGCGGCCACCTGGGGGAGCAGCGGGAGATACAGCTGGTACGAGAACGGTGAGAGGAGCGTGATCAGCGCCTCCCGTTCGGCGAGACGCCGTTCGAGCCGCCGCACGCAGCCCACTCCGGCGAAGCCGGCGCCCACCACGAGGATCCTCGGTCGCGTCACGCTGTCCGCCCTTCCGTATGAGCCTTCCGTATGAGCGTGCAAGGAGCCATCAGGTGTGGCTCAGGAGGCCCATGTGACAATTTTTCGCTGACTGTCCGTGGTTCACCCTTTCTATCCTCATTGCGGCAGGATCGCTCCTCGGCGTGGTCCGCCGGCCGATCGCTCGCTCCTTCAGCGCGCTGCCGGGACAGGCGACGGCTACCGTCACTACGGAAAGCGACACCTCATCACTCTCGGGAGTCGTCATGGCCGAACACGTCGCCACCTCGTCCTCGTTCTGCGCCGTCGCCCCCAGCCCGGAACTGCGCCGGCGCATGCTGGACGAACTCGACCAGCTGCGCGACGGGCCCGGCGAGCTCACGAACCTGCTCGGCTTCACGAGCACGCCCACACGGCTGGGCTTCGACGACGGAACGATCTTCCCTCCGGAGGCGTTTCCGCCGGGAACCCCGCGCGCCACCATCAGCGCGGCGGCGGCCGACCGGGCACCCCTGCGCGGCACCATCAGAGCGGTCGTCGTCCTGGTCGATTTCGCGGACGCGCCGATGACGAAGTCGACGGCGGACCTCGACACGCTGTTCTTCTCGCTCGGCGCGATGCCGCACGGCAGCGTGCGCGAGTACTACCGCGAGGTCACGAACGGCCTGGTGGATCTCGTCGGCGAGGTCCACGGCCCGTTCCGCATGCCCGAGACCATGGACTTCTACGCGGCCGGGAACTTCGGCATCGCCAGGCCCAGCGGGCCCTTCCGGTCACCGGAGATGGCTCGGTCCGCCGTGGAGGCCGTGGACCCGAACGTCAACTTCGCACCGTTCGACAACGACGGGAACGGCTTCGTCGACGCCTTCATCGTGGTGCACGCGGGACCCGCCGCCGACCGGACCGGACTGCCGTCCCACATCTGGTCGCACAAGTCGACGCTGCCCGCCGTGCACCAGAGCGACGGCGTCAACGTCTTCGGCTATCTGACGATCTCGGAGGAGGCGAGGATCGGCGTCTGCGCGCACGAGCTCGGACACCTGCTCTTCGGCTTCCCCGACCTGTACGACACGGACGACAGCTCCGAGGGCGTCGGTTCGTGGTGCCTGATGGGATCCGGGTCCTGGGGCGGCGGCGGAGACATCCCCACGCACCCGTCCGCCTGGTGCAAGGTCAACCAGGGCTGGGCCACGACCAAGATCGTCACCACCAGCGGCACCGAGTCCTTCCCGGACGTCAAGACCAGCCAGACCGTGCACCGGCTGTGGAAGGACGGTGAGGGCGGCAGCGAGTACTTCCTGCTCGAGAACCGCCAGCGGACCGGGTACGACGTCTCCCTGCCGGGAGACGGGCTGCTGATCTGGCACATCGACGAGACGCAGCCGAACAACCGGGACGAGAACCACTACAAGGTCGGCCTGGTGCAGGCCGACAACCGGCGCAACCTCGAACTGAACCAGAACCGCGGCGACGACGGCGATCCGTACCCCGGAAGCAGCGGCAACACCTCGTTCACCGCCGCCGGCTCACCCGATTCGACGTCGTTCGCGGGCGCCGGTTCCTGTGTCTCCGTCACACGGATCTCGCCGTCGGCGGCCACCATGACCGCCTCCGTCGGGGTCTCCTGCGGAAAGGACCCGGTCAAGGAGACCAAGGAGACCAAGGAAGCGTTCAAGGAGGGCAAGGACCGGAAGGACCTGAGGGACGGCAAGCCGCCGCGGAAGGAGATCAAGGACGACTTCGACCACCCTCCGTCCGTGACGTCACGATCGGCCGGCGGGGAGGCCGATCCCACGGTCGCCGCCATCCTGGACCTGCAGACCCGGCTCGCCGCGCTGGAGCGGGACATGGGCGGAGCCGACACCACCGAGCCCTTCATCGGCAGCGAGCTCCGGCCCGATCTGGAAGGCGGACCGCGGTACGGACCGGGCACCGAGGCGCTGCGGGAAGCCGTCGAGGCCGGCGACGCGCAGGCCAAGCGGGCCTACGACTGCCTCCCTCGGCCATGAGCGGAGCCCTCCTGCTCCTGGCCCCACCCGGCGACGGCGGCGCGGCGGCGGTGGCCCGCGCGCTGTCGGCCCGGGGCGGCCACGGAGGCGTCCTGACCCTCACGCCCGCCGACCTCGCCCGCGCCCGGTGGAGCCACCGGGTGAACGGCCGGGGTGAGGCGTCGACCCGGATCACCCTGCCCACCGGGCGGGTGCTCGACGACGGGACCGTCGGCGCGGTGCTGAACCGGCTGCCGGGCCTGTCGCTCGGCGACGGCGCCGTGAACGGCCCCCGCGCCAAGGACGCCCTGTACACGCACAGCGAGCGACAGGCCCTGGTCGCCAGCTGGCTGCTGTCCCTCGCGCCCCGGGTGACCGGCGTGATCAGCGCGTACGGAACGGCCCACGGGACCCTCTCCCCGACGACGGCCCTCGTCCACGCCGAACGGTGCGGCCTTCCGGTGGCCCGGCGGGGCGGGGCGACCCGCGGGGGACTGGTGGGCCCGCCCGCCCCCGGGGAACGCCACGTGCCGCGCCTCGCCTGGCCGGGCGGCCCCGGATCGCCGGTCCCGGTCGACGTGCTGCCGGCGGCGCCCGCGGCGTACCGCGACACCCTGCTCGTCGCGGGGGACCGGGTGATCGGTCCGCGTGCCGGCGACCACGGCGAGCGCTGCCTCCGCCTCGCCGACGCGCTCGGCACCCGGCACTTCGAGCTCCGGTTCGCGCCCCGCGCGACCGGCGCCGTCGTGTCGGACGTGCTCCTGTGCCCGCGCCTGGACGATCCGCGGCACGTCGAGGCCACCGCCGCCTTCCTGCTGGCCGTCGCCGAACGGCCCACGAGGAGGCTCGGGTGATCCTGTTCTTCGGCCGTCCGGACGACTCGCCCCTCGCCCGGGCGATCAGCGCCGCACGCGACGCCGACCTGCGGCACCTGGTGATCGACCAGGCCCGCACCGCCCGGTACGACCTCGTCGTCGGAACAGACGCGCTGGACGCCCGGCTGACCGTCGAGGGGATGCGGGTCCCGCTCGGCGACGTGTCGGCCGTGTACGCGCGCCCGCTGGAGCCGCCCGAGGACGGGGACCCGGCCGCGCGGGCGCGGGCGGCGGCGTTCCAGGAGTGGTTCGTCGGCTGGCTCGACACGACCCCGGCCGTCGTGGTCAGCCGGCCCCGCGCCATGGAGTCCAACTCCTCCAAGCCGTACCAGTCCCAGCTCGTCGCGCGCTCCGGCTTCGCCGTACCCGAGACCCTGGTCAGCGACGACCCCGAGGAGATCCTCGCGTTCCGCGCCCGGCACGGCCGGATCGTCTACAAGTCGGCGAGCGGCATCCGCTCCATCGTCAGGGAGTTCACCGCGGCCGACGAGGGCCGGCTCGCTCTCGTCCGCGGACTCCCCACGCAGTTCCAGGCCTACGTGCCGGGCCAGGACGTCCGCGTCCACGTCGTCGGCGCGGACACCTACGCCGCCGCCGTCGACAGCGACGCGATCGACTACCGCTACGCCGACCAGGACGGACGGCCCGCCCGGCTGGCCCCGCTCGACCTCCCCCCGGACATCGCCCGGCGCTGCGCGGAGCTCGCTGCCGCGCTCGGCCTGCCGCTCGCGGGCATCGACCTGCGCCGCACGCCCGACGGCGCGTGGGTGTGCTTCGAGGTCAACCCCATGCCGGCCTACAGCTACTACGAGGCGCACACCGGCCTGCCCATCTCCTCGGCGCTCGTCGCGTACCTCGACGGCCGCCGCGCCCCGGCTCCGGCCCTGGCCACGGCTCCGCCGGGGGTGTGAGCACGTGGTCCAGGCCGTCGAGAACCTCACCGCACTCACCCTGCGGCTCCTCGCCCGGGCCGCCCACCCGCGGCTCGACCAGTGGGACCTCGTCACCTGCGAGGTCCTCGCGGCCCTCCCCGTGCCGGGCAGGGCCGACCTGGTCTCCCCCCACATCACGGACGCCCGGCTGAGCCTCGGCATCCGGCGTGAGCTCCTCGTGGACGTGGTGCCCGGGGCAACCCTCCACCTCCGGGCGCGACTCGGCTCCTCGGGCGACATCCTGGCCGAGCCCTACCCGGCCGCAGGCGACTTCCGGGTCGAGCGGCCCTGAACCCGGTCAGAGGACGGCGACGCCCAGGGGCCGCGACCCCGCCGCGAGCCGGTGGGTGTCGCCCGTCGCGAGGTCGACGACGCTCAGACCGTCCCAGTACCCGTCCCGGGTGAAGCCGCCC
Source organism: Streptomyces tanashiensis (assembly GCF_014648895.1). Taxonomy (GTDB): domain Bacteria; phylum Actinomycetota; class Actinomycetes; order Streptomycetales; family Streptomycetaceae; genus Streptomyces; species Streptomyces tanashiensis. Next base: position 1,126,840 of record NZ_BMRZ01000002.1, on the reverse strand, counting down.
GTCACATAGGCGGTGCGGCCGTCCCCGGACACGGCCACGTTCTCGTGCGGCCCCTCCAGCGGGTAGACCCGCTCGGCCCCGCCCGGCGTACGCACGGTCAGGGAGGGCCCCTCGTCCGCGTCCGGGTCGATCGGCCCGGTGCCCACCGTCAGCAGTGTTCCGTCGGCGGTCACGGTCGTGCCGTGCTGATGGGTGTTCGCGGTCATCCGCTCGATCGTCGTCCGGCCCGTCCCCGGGTCGACCACCGCGAGCCGCTCGCCCTCGAAGGGCAGCAGCAGCTTCCCGTCCGAGGGCCGCACGGCCGTGTAGTGCGGCTTGAGCCAGGAACCGAGACCGCCCTCCGTGCCGTACGGGGCGACCTCGATCCGGCGCGGCTCCAGCGTCCCCGCCGCCACGGCCGTGACGTCGAAGGAGTCGTGGTTCGTCACGTACACCTCCGCTCCGTCCCGCGACACGTCCACGTCGAACGGCCGCCGGCCGACCGGGACGACGTCCGTGACCCTCAGGGCCGCCGTGTCGACGACCTCCAGGGTGCCGTTCCCGCCGGGCACGTTGACCCCCACGTACACCCGCTGTCCGTCCGGGGCGAGCGCGATGCCCATGCCGCCGCCGCGGTACTCGCCCGTGGTCACCGGCCCCGTGTCCGTCCGGTACGGAATCAGCGCGAGGCGCTCGCGGCTCGCCGTGTCCACCACGGCCACGCCCTCGGCGGTCGCCACCCAGGCCCTTCCGTCCGCGTCGACGACCAGACCGTACGGCGCGGTGCCGACCTTCACGGAGCCGGTGGCGCCCCGCGTCGGGTCGACGAAGGTGACCGTGTCGGAGCCGAAGTCCGTGACGAGCAGCGTGCCCGGCGCGACCGTGCCCTTCGGGTCCGGCGTCACGGTGACGGGGGAGCCGGGGGTGGGCGGTCCGGCCGTGGGGGACGTCGCGGCGGGTGGCGTCGCACCGGTGGCGGCGGCCGTTCCTCCGGAGCCCTGGGCGCAGCCCGCGAGCAGGACCACGGCCACCGCGCCGGGCACGAGCACCCGGGCGGCACGGGACGAACGGCGGAACTTCGGCATGACGGACTCCTCGGTGCGGCGACCGCGCGGACGGCCCCGCCGGGGGTCCGCGCCCTGCCCCGATCCTCCGCCCGCGCCCGCCGCGCCCCGGTCCGCCGCCCGGCCCCTCCCGGACGGCGGGTCGGCCGACCCCGGGGTCCACCGATCGGTTGACCCGGCCCGGCCGTGAGGGCCGGGCCCCGCCAGGCTCAGCCCTTGAGCGCGTCCAGGAAGCACAGCACCCGCTCGGCGCACAGCGCGGCCGCCTCGGGCACGTGGTCGGCCGTACCGCGCTCGGCGAACAGGTGGGCCGTCCCCGGGTACAGGAACAGCTCCCGGTCCGCGGCGCCCGCCACCAGGTCGCGGGCCGCCGCCAGGTCGCCCTCGCCGGCGAAGAAGGGATCGGCGTCCATCCCGTGCACCTGCACGGGCACGCCCTCCGGCCAGGCCGCGCCGAACTCGGTCACCGGCACACAGGCACTGATCAGCAGCGCGCCGACGGCCCCGGGCCGGGTCTGCGCCAGCTTCTGCGCGGGCAGCACGCCGAGCGAGAACCCGGCGTACACGATCGCCTCCGGCAGCCCTTCGGCCGCCCGCTCGCCCCGCGCGACGATCGTGCCGAAGCCGGCCTCCTGGGCGTACGCCGCGCCGGCTTCGACGTCCGCGAACGTCCGCCCCTCGTACAGATCGGGCACGTGCACCGTGTGCCCGGCCCGTCGCAGCCCGTCGGCGAACGCGTGGACGCCCTCCGTCAGCCCCAGCGCGTGGTGGAAGAGCAGTACCTCGGCCATGTCGTCATCCCCTGTGTCACCGTGCGAGACCCGCCCGCGCCGCGGCGCGGGCCACTTCGGAACGCAGCATGGCGTACGCCACTGACAACGGGCCGGAAGCCCGCATCGGAGTCCGGGAACGGGGTCAGAGCATCGGCCGGTGCGGGACGACGGCGCCCGCCTGGCCCACCATGCCCGCGGGTCCGCCGACGCCCATCGGGCCGGCGACACCCGGGTGCGGGGCACCGGCGTGCACGACGGCGCCCTGCGGCCCCGGGATCCCCTGCGGAGGCATCTGGATCACACGGCTCAGATCCCGCAGAACCTCCTCGGCGACCTGACGGACGTCACCGGGAACGTCCCCCCGCTCCCGTATGAGCTCGGCATAGATCGGTGCCGTGCCGTCCGCGTGGTTCATGGGGCTCGCTTCCTCTGACTGCGCCGGATCCGTCACCGACGGGCAGACGGCGAGTCTACGGGGCACCACCGACACGCCCCGGCTCGGGAGCCCGGTGGGCCCCCTCACCGGGGAAATTCGGTGTCCTCCCCGGCCCTCCCGCCCGAGAATGGATCAACGGAACACACGGGAGGGACCCCCATGAGCCAGGCGACCCTGACTCTGCACGACCTGATGCCGTCCGACGAGCTCGCCACCGCACTCGCCGACGGGCACATCACACGCAAGCGGCACCCCGAGCTGCCACTGTCGATCTACACGTACACGCGCGCGTGCCAGTACGCCCAGCACTGGAACCAGGCCACCACACGCTGCCGCGGCCTCGTCGCCGACGACGCCACCGGGCGGATCGTCGCACTCCCCCTCCCCAAGTTCTTCAACCTCTCCGAACACGCGGGCGGACGCCCGTACGCGCCCCCGCTGCCCGACGAACCCTTCGAGGTCTACGACAAGGTCGACGGCAGCCTCGCCGTGCTCTTCCACTACGCCGACCGCTGGCACGTGGCCTCCAAGGGCTCCTTCACCAGCGGCCAGGCCACCTGGGCCCAGCGCCGCCTGGACGCCGCCGACACCACGGGCCTGACACCCGGCGTGACCTACCTCGCCGAGATGCTCTACCCGGGCAACCGCATCGTCGTGAACTACGGCGAGCGCCGCGACCTCGTGCTGCTCGCCGCCTTCGGCCCCGACGGCACCGAGCTGCCCCTCGCCGATGCCGCCGAGGGATGGAAGCCCCTGGGCTCCGTCGTCCGCACCTGGCCCGCCATGGGCCTCGACGAGCTCGTCGCCCTGACCGAGTCCAACACCCTGCCCGGCGGCCACTCGGCCACCGGCACCGACGCCGAGGGCTTCGTCCTGCGCTTCGCCTCGGGCCTGCGCGCCAAGGCCAAGCTCAGCGAGTACGTGCGCCTGCACAAGGTGCTCACCGGCGTCACCGAGCGGGACATCTGGCGCGGCCACGGCATCCAGCGCTTCGCCGCCCTGCCGGCCGGTGAGGTGGCCAAGGGCCTCGGCTGCGCCGTCACCGACGTCGAGGCCTCCGGCGGCAAGCCCCTCGACGCCCTCCTCGAGCAGGTCCCGGACGAGTTCGACGTCTGGGTGCGCGAGGTGATCACCCGGCTCGAAACGGCCGCGGCGGACCGCGAGCGGGCCGTCGACGAGGCCTTCTCCCGCCTCGCCCACCTCACCGGCGACCGGGCGGCCTTCGCCCGCGCCGCCGCGGGCCTCGCCGACCGTGCCCTGCGCGCCACCCTCTTCCTGCGCCTCGACGGACGCCCGACCGACCTCCTCGTCTGGCGACAGCTGCGTCCCGAGGCCACCGACCCCTTCGCCCACGACCAGGAGAACTGACCGTGCCTGTCGTCCATGTCATGACCGGCCTCCCGGCCTCCGGGAAGACGACGGCCGCCCGCGCCCTCCAGGCGGCCGCCGAGGGACGCGTGCGGCGCGTCAACCTCGACGACCTCCGCTCCATGCTCGACGTCCCCTCGCCGGACCGCGGCCGGTCCCACAAGCACGAGCAGACCGTGCTCGGCATCCAGGACGCCGCCGTCCGCGCCGCCGTCGACGACGGCTTCGACGTCGTCGTCGACAACACCCATCTGACCCCGCACATCCCGAAGCGGCTGAAGGCCGCCGTGGGCGGCCTCGCCACCTTCGCCGTCCACGACTTCACCGACGTCCCCGTCGACGAGTGCGTCCGCCGCGACGCCGCCCGCGAGCGGCCCGTCGGCGAGGAGATCATCCGCATCCTGGCCGAGAAGCACACCAAGGCCACCCGGGGCGGCTGGCGGCTCACCGCGGACTGGCTCAACGACCGCCCCACCGTCGGAGAGCCCTATGTCCCCGACCCGAGCCTCCCCACCGCCGTCATGTGCGACATCGACGGCACCCTCGCCCTGCGCGTCGACCGGGGCCCGTACGACTTCAGGCACTGCGACCGCGACCTGCTCAACGTCTCGGTGCGGGACGCCCTGCGGGCCTTCCGGCACACCGAGCGGGACCGGATCGTGCTGCTCTCCGGCCGGAGCGAGGACCACCGCGCGCTCACCGAGTCCTGGCTCGCCCACCACGAGGTGCCGTACGACGAACTGTGGATGCGGGCGTCCGGCGACGGCCGCGGCGACGACCTCGTGAAGGCCGAGCTCTTCGACGCCCGGGTGCGCCACCGCTACAACGTCCGCGTCTCGCTCGACGACCGTGACCGCGTCGTCGCCCTCTGGCGCCGGATGGGCCTGCCCACCTGGCAGGTCAACTACGGCGACTTCTGACCCACGACGGCCGGCGCCGCGGGGGTGGGACCACCCACCCCCGCCGCCGTGTCAGGATCGTGGGATGGTGGAGAAGATCATCGCGGCGTGCGACGGCGCGTCGAAGGGAAACCCCGGGCCCGCGGCCTGGGCATGGGTCATCGGCCGCGCCGACGGAGCGATCGACCGCTGGGAGGCCGGACCCCTCGGCCGGGCGACCAACAACGTGGCCGAACTCACGGCCCTGGAGCGCCTCCTGGAGGCCCTCGACCCCGCCGTGCCCGCCGAGGTCCGCATGGACTCGCAGTACGCCATGAAGGCCGTCACGACCTGGCTCCCCGGCTGGCGCCGCAAGGGCTGGAAGACCGCCGCGGGCACCCCGGTCGCCAACAAGGACCTGGTCGTACGGATCGACGCGCTGCTCACCGGCCGGGACGTCGACTTCGTGTACGTCCCCGCGCACCAGGTCGACGGCGACCCCCTCAACGACGCCGCCGACCGCGCGGCCAGCCACTCCGCCCGGACGCAGGAGCCACTCGCCTCCGGCGGCGGCGCCGAGCTGCCCCCGGCGGAGCCCAGCGCACGCCCCTCCACGCCCCGGGCGCGCTCCTCTGCGCCCCGCACGGGCTCCGCGGGCGCCGGCGGGGGTCCGGCCCGCAGGAGTCGCCCGTCCGGCGGCACCCTGAACGCGAAATTCCCGGGCCGCTGCCGCTGTGGTCGTGCCTACGACAAGGGCGAGACCATCGCGAAGAACTCCGACGGCTGGGGCCATCCCACCTGCGTCTGAGCCCACGGGCCGTCCGACTGGCGGGCGGCCCCGTCCGTCCCGTGAGACCGGTCGGCCCGGTCGCACGGCAGGCTTCACCCATGCGTGGACGCGGGTTCTCCCGGGGTTCTGTTCTCGGAGCGGTTGTGGCTGCATACTGATCCTCCTCGCACCCGGTGGCGAACCGTTTTACCTGCTCATTTGTCGTTCTCACGACACTTTCGGCGCCGGACGAGAACCCCCTCCTGCTGCCGCCGCGGCCTCTCCGCGGCGGGAGTCGTCCCTGCCCGTGAAAGACCCGAGGATCCGTGCCAGTACCTGTTCTCCTGACCGGGCGCTCCGTGCGCCTGGAGCCGCTGGCGATGCGGCACGCCGAAGCCCTCGCCCGGGCCGGCGGGGCGGACCGATCGGCCTACGCCTTCACCCCCGTACCCGACGGCCTCGAATCGGCCCTCGATTACATCGCCCGCGCCCTGACCGATCAGGCGGCAGGCCGTTGCCTGCCCTTCGCCCTGGTCAGTACGGCCGACGAGCGAGTCATCGGCTCGACCCGTTTCCTCGAACTCGACTACTGGCGAGGCCCGCTGGTCTGGCCGCCCGTTCCCGGCATGCCCCACGGCGATCCGCTGACCGCCGTCCCGGACGCCGCCGAGATCGGCAACACCTGGATCGCCGGAGACGCCCGGGGCACCGGGATCAACACCGAGGCCAAGTACCTCATGCTCCGGCACGCCTTCGAGGCCTGGGGCGTCCGCCGCATCACCATGCGCGCCGACGCCCGCAACACCCGGTCCAGGATCGCCATCGAACGCCTCGGAGCGACCTGCGAGGGCATCCGCCGCGCCCACTCCCGCGGGCTCGACGGCGCCGTCCGCGACACGGCGTTCTACTCGATCCTCGACGAGGAATGGCCCACGGTCCGGGACATCATCGAACTGCGCCTCTCCACCCCCCGGCAGGTGCGGATCCCGCAGGACCTGCTCCCCGCCTGAGGCCGTCGGCGCGGGGCGCGACCACCCGGTGGTCACGCCCCGCGCGCGGCGGCGTTCGCGCCCCCGTCCCGCCGGTGGTTCCATGGAGGTGACGGGAAGGACTCGGTGTGAGGACGCGGAGTAGCGGCCGTCACAGGACCGCGCACCGTGCAATCAGGATCCGCGAGAAGCGGATGAGTCCTTCCCGCCCCTCCACCCCGTCCGGGCGGGTGTGACGCGCCCCGGTACGGTGGCCGGGACACAGAGCCGTGCCACCCGAAGGGACCGAGTGATCGTGCCGACCGGAACTCCCGACGTGCTCCTCCGGACGGAGGGCCGCGCCGGGTTCATCACCCTGAACCGGCCCCGCGCCATCAACGCGCTGACCCACGCCATGGTCCTCGCCGTCGACGGCGCCCTCACGGAGTGGGAGCACGATCCGGCCGTCACCACCGTCGTCATCGAAGGCGCCGGGGAGCGAGGCCTCTGCGCCGGCGGCGACATCCGCGCCATCCACGACGACGCACGCGCGGGAGGATCGGCCTCCGCGGCCTTCTGGCGGGACGAGTACCGGCTCAACGCGCGGATCTCCCGCTACCCGAAGCCCTACGTCGCCCTCATGGACGGCATCGTGATGGGCGGCGGCGTCGGCGTCTCCGCGCACGGTTCCGTCCGCGTCGTCACCGAACGCTCCCGGGTCGCCATGCCCGAGACCGGGATCGGGTTCGTGCCCGACGTCGGCGGCACCCACCTCCTGGGCCGCGCCCCCGGCGAGCTCGGCACCCACCTCGCCCTCACCGGCGCACCCGTCGGCGCCGCCGACGCGATCCTCACGGGCCTCGCCGACTCCTTCGTGCCCTCGGCCGAACTGCCCGTCCTGGCCCGCGACCTGGCGGACCTGCCGGCCGCGGAGGCCCTCGCCCGCCACGCCGTCGCGCCGCCCGCGGGCGTCCTCGCAGAGCAGCGCGAGTGGATCGACGCCTGCTACAGCGCCCCGACCGTCGAGGAGATCGTCGAGCGCCTCTTCGACACCGGCGTGCCCGCCGCCAAGGAGACGGCCGAGACCCTCCTCGCGAGGTCTCCGGCCGCCCTCAAGGCGACCCTGGCCACCCTCCGCCGCTCCCGTGCCCTCGCCGGCCTGGAGGAGGTCCTCGACCTGGAGTACCGAGTCTCCTGCGCGGCCCTCGCCACCCCCGACCTCGTCGAGGGCATCCGCGCCCAGGTCGTCGACAAGGACCGCGCCCCCCGCTGGAACCCGGCCACCCTCGCCGAGGTCTCGGAGGCCGACGTCGCCCGCTACTTCGCCGTGCCGGAAGGCGGCGACCTCGGCCTGGCCGCAGCGGTCTCCAAGAACGCCGACGCGGCCGGAGCCGCCGACGCGGCTGGAACCCCCGACGCTGCCGGAACTGCCGACGCCGCCGGAGCCGACGACCGGAGAGTGCGGGGCGGCGCGTGACCGGCACGACCTCCTTCCAGCCCGTCCTCGACCGCATCGCCGAGGAGCTCGCGGACCTCACCGACCGCGGCACCCCGGCCGACTACATCCCGGCCCTCGCGGCCGGCGACCCGCGCGACTTCGGCATGGCCGTGGCGGAACTCGACGGCACGGTCTACGGAGTGGGGGACTGGCGCCGCTCCTTCTCGACGCAGTCCGTCACCAAGGTCTTCACCCTCGCGCTCGCCCTCGCCGGGGAGGGCGACGCGCTCTGGGCCCACGTCGGCCGGGAGCCCTCCGGCGACCCGTTCAACTCCCTCGTCCAGCTGGAGTACGAACACGGCATCCCCCGCAACCCGTTCATCAACGCCGGCGCCCTCGTCGTCACCGACCGGCTGCACCGCCTGACCGGTGACGCCTCCGGCAGCCTGCTCGCCTTCCTGCGCGCCGAGAGCGGCAACCCGGACCTCTCCTTCGACGCCGGTGTCGCCGCCTCCGAAGCGACCCACGGCGACCGCAACGCGGCCCTCGCCCACTTCATGGCCTCCTACGGCAACATCACGGGTCCCGTCCCCGCGCTGCTCCGCGAGTACTTCCGCCAGTGCTCCCTGGAGGCCTCCTGCGCCGACCTGGCCCTCGCCACGGGCTTCCTGGCCCGGCACGGGCTCCGCGCCGACGGCAGCCGCCTGCTGACCCGCAGTCAGGCCAAGCAGGTCAACGCCGTCATGCTCACCTGCGGCACCTACGACGCGGCCGGTGACTTCGCCTATCGCGTCGGGCTCCCCGGGAAGAGCGGCGTCGGCGGAGCGGTCGTCGCCGTCGTCCCGGGCCGCTGCACCCTGTGCGTCTGGAGCCCGGGCCTGGACAGCCGGGGCAACTCGGTGGCGGGCGTGACGGCCCTGGACCGCTTCACGACCATCACGGGTCTCTCGGTCTTCTGACGGGCGCCGCCGGGCCGCCGCGTGGTCAGCGGGGCCAGTCGGGGGCCGGGTCCTCGTCGAGGAGGGGCCTGAGGGCGCCCACGACGGCGCCGACGCACACGTCGCGCAGTTCGGTGCGCGTACAGGTCTCGTGGGTCAGCCAGTCCACGCACAGCACCTGCACGAAGACCAGCCAGCTCTTCAGGGCCCCCGACACGGCCGCCCGTGTCCGGTCGTCGGCGAGCGGCAGCACGCCGAGCAACCGCGCCCGCAGGGCGTCGAGTTCACCGGTGATGATCGTCTGGACGAGGACGTCGCCGGCCAGGACGCGGTTCGCCGCGAGCACGGTGTTGCGGTTCGCCGCGAAGTACTCGATGTGCGTGTCCAGTCCCTGTGTCAGCTGTTCGACCAGGGTGTCGGCGGGGTCGAGCCGTGTCCGCGCGAGCAGTTGCTCGGAGGCCTCCTGGTAGAGCGCGGCGAAGAGCTCGCGCTTGCCGGGGAAGTACTGGTAGAGCAGGGCGCGGGAGACCCCGGCCCGCTCGGCGACGTCCTCCATGAGCACCTCGTCGTACGGCAGGGCCGCGAACAGCCGTGCGGCGACCTCCAGGAGCTGGGCGCGGCGTGCGGCGGGGCTGAGTCGTCTGCGAGGAGGCACGCCGCCATGTTACTTGACACACGTCCAGTAAGCGGCCGTACTCTGACGCGGGCACTGCTCCTGGAGGTGTGTCCACCGGCGGATGCGTGTCCAACCGATGGGGGTCGCGGGCATGACCAGAGCAAAGACACTTCGAGGGCTCGCCCTCGCCATGGGGTACGCGTGCGTGGCGATCGGACTTCTCCACGTCCTCCTCGGCAACGCCGCGATTCCGGGGGCCGAGTCGGCCGGTCCGACGGTCGACAGCCTCGGCCGGTTCCTCGGCGCGACCTTCGCCGGGTACGGTCTCGCCTGGCTCTGGGCGGCGAGGCGGTCACCCGTCCCCGCCGGGGCCGTGCGCGCGCTCACCGCCGTGTTCCTGCTGGGAGCGCTCGGAAGGCTCCTCTCCCTCGCCGTGGAGGGGCGGCCGCACTGGTTCCAGCTGGCGCTGGCCGCCCTCGAACTCGCCCTGTCCCCGCTGCTGTTCTGGCTGGCGGACGCCGACGCGAGCGAGCGCGCCGAAGCCGGCCCGCTGCCCGCCCGGGACGACTCCGCACGATGAGGCCGTAGGGGTACGGCCCCGCCGTCACCCGCGGCGCGGCGCGGCGGCGGGTCCCTCGCCGCCGCCGAGGGCCGCCGGCTCGCCCAGCGCCCCGGCCGCCGTCCGCCAGGCCGCGGTCACGGCCCCGTGCGCCAGCTCCGTCGCCGCGGCCACGTCGTCGGGCAGGCGCAGCGGCGTGCCGATGTGGACGTGCAGGCCCGGCCGGCGGACGGGTGCGGTGAGCACCCCGGCGACCTGCTTGACCCGCCCGCCGGAGGTGATCCGCCGGGCCCCGGCCTGGCCGATCGGCACGACCGGCGCCCCGGTCGCCCGCGCGAGCCGCGCGAGACCGGTGCGGAACATCTCCGGCGGGTTCTCGGCGGCGTCCCGGCGGGGTGGGATGCGCCCCTCCGCGTACAGCATCACGTGCCGCCCCGAGGCGAGCGCGACCGCCGCGTGGTCCAGGGCCGCCGCGGCGCGCGCCGAGTTGCGGTGGACGGGCACGTGGCCCTCGCGGGTCAGCGCCCGCCCGAGCAGCGGGATCCGCCACAGGCCGGACGTGGCCAGCAGGACGGGCTCGACGGCCAGTCGCCCGCGGAGCGCGGCGAGCACGAGCGCCGGGTCGGCGAGCGACGTGTGGTTCACGACGAGGATGCTGCCCGGCTCGACACGGGCCCCGGGGTCCGAGGTGACGGTCAGCCGCCCGAAGAACGGGACGACGTGGGCGGCGATACGGCTGAGCACGGGAGGCCCCCTGGATCCGCGGCGGAACGGTGACGGAACCATCGTCCCGGGGCCCCACGGCCGGGACATGAGCACCCGTACTCAAACGCCGGGCTCGCACCCGTACTCAACAACCGGGCTCACCCCGTACTCACATCACCGGGCTCACCCCGTACTCAACACCGGGCTCACTCCGTACGCACACCACCGGGCTCCCCCCGTACTCAGAAGCCGCATTGGCCCCCGTGCTCAGAAGCCGCGTTCGCCCCCGTGCCCGACCGCCCCGCGCACCCGGTGCGTCGCCGTGTCGTGCCCCGTCTAGGCTGAGGCCGCACAGGGATCGGACGGCGATCGGCGGAGAGCGGGGGAGGGGCAGTGGCGGGGAGTTCCGCGCGGCGGCTTTCGGCGCTCCTGCCCGCGATGCTCTGCGCGCTCTGGTCCCTGCTGCTCGTTCCGGCCTCCGCCGCACCCGCGGAGGGCCTCCCTGCCGCGACCGCCTCCCACCAGGCCGCGTCCCCCGCGGCTCCTCGCGCGACCCCGCAGGAGCCGCACCTCGCGCCCGCAGCCGTCGTGGGCCTCCCGGTCGCCGTCGAGAACCCCGTCCGCTTCCCCGCGGCGCCCGCCGCCCCCGCCGCCGCACCCGCCGACCTCTCCGTACCCGCGCGCGGCCTCCTCGAAGGGGACCCGCGGCGCGAACGCGCGCCGCCCGGCGGCCTCCACGGCCCGCGCGCACCGCGCGGCCCACCCTCCACCCGGCACAGCTGACGTCCTTCCGCGTCGCCGTCCGGGCCCTCGGCATGCCCACGGCCCGGTCCCGGGAGGTGTCGTGCGGATCGGGCCCGATCCGCACGACACCTCCGCGACGCGCACCCGACCGAACGTCCCGCACGGACAGCGGGCGCCACCTCCCGGAGGCGGCGCCCCGCCGAGCCGTGCGCCCGCCCGTGGAGAACCCATGTCCTCTCGTGCCTCGCTCCGGCGCGCGCTCCTCGCGCTCGCCGTCGTCGCGCTCTCCCTCTGGATCACCCTGACCACCCCGCCCCGCCTCGGACTCGACCTCCGCGGCGGGACCCGCATCGTCCTGCAGACCGAGGACGGACCCACCACCCGTGCCGACGCCGCCGCCACCGACCGCGCCCTGGAGGTGCTCCGCAAGCGCGTGGACGGCCTCGGCGTCGCGGAACCCTCCCTCGCGCGCTCGGGCGAGCGGCGCATCGTCGTCGAACTGCCCGGCCTGCGCGACCCGCGCCAGGCCGCCGAGACCATCGGCCGTACGGCACAGCTCACCTTCCACGCCGTCACCGGCACCTCACAGGGGCCGGCCGGACCGGCCGCCGCCGACGGGAAGCGCGTCCTGCCCGACCCCGACGCCCCCGGCCGCTTCCTCGCCCTCGCCGCACCCGCCCTCACCGGCGACGGGGTCAAGGGCGCCGAGGCCACCCTCGACACCACGGCCGGCCGGGGCTGGACCGTCGACCTCTCCTTCCGCGACGGCGCCGCGGACGGCTGGGCGAAGCTGACCGGCGACGCCGCCTGCGCCGCCCCGGCGGACCCGGCGCGCCGGGTCGCGATCGTCCTCGACGACCGGATCGTCTCCGCGCCCGGCATGCAGGCCGGTGTCCCCTGCGGGGCGGGCATCGGCGGCGGCTCCGCGCAGATCACCGGCGGATTCTCCGCTCAGGAGGCACGCGACCTCGCGGCGCTCGTCCAGGGCGGCGCGCTGCCCGTGCCGGTGACGACGGTCGAGCAGAGCACCGTGGGCCCGACGCTCGGCGCCGAGGCGATCCGGGCCAGCGCGCTGGCCGCCGTCATCGGCCTGGCGTGCACGGGCCTCTTCGTGATGGTGGTCTACCGGCTCCTCGGCGTCCTGGCCACGATCGCCCTCCTGCTGTACGGACTGATCTCGTACGCGGCGGTCGTGGCCCTGGGCGCCACCCTCACCCTGCCCGGCCTCGCCGGCTTCGTCCTCGCCATCGGCATCGCCGTCGACGCCAACGTCCTGGTCTTCGAACGCGCCAGGGAGGAGTACGCCTCGCTCGGCAGGTCCGCCGGGCGGGATCTGCGGCGGCCGGTCGCGACGGCCTTCGGCAAGGTGTGGAGTGCCGTCGCGGACTCCCACATCACCACCCTGCTCGCGGCCGGCCTGCTGTTCGTCTTCGCCACCGGGCCCGTCAAGGGCTTCGGTGTCACGCTGGCGATCGGCGTCCTCACCTCGCTGATCACCGCGATGGTCATCACCCGGCTGCTCGCCGACCTGACACTGGGCCTGCCCGCCGTCCGCAGGCGGCCCGCCGTGACCGGCATGGCCGCGCTCGGCCGGCTGCGGACCCGGCTGAACCGCCGGGTGCCGCGCCTGATGGCGCACCGGCGCCGCTGGCTGACCGGCTGCGCCGGACTGCTGCTCGTGGCCCTCGCCGGAATCGGCGTGCGGGGCGTGGAGTTCGGCGTCGAGTTCACCGGCGGCCGGGTCGTCCAGTACACGGCCGAGCGCCCGGTGGACGCCGACACGGCCCGGACGGCCGTCGCCGACGCGGGCTTCCCCGACGCCGTCGTGCAGACGACCGGCGACGGCGACGTCTCGGTGCGCGTCCGGGAGACCGGGGACGGCGAGCAGCGGGAGATCAGGGAGGCGCTCACCCGGGTGGCGGGCCCGGTGGAGGTGGAGCGCGACGACCTGATCGGCCCGAGCCTCGGCGGAGAGCTGCGCACCCACGCGCTCCTCGCGCTCGGCCTGGCGGTGGCGGCGCAGCTCCTGTACCTGACGGTGCGGTTCCGCTGGACGTACGCGACGGCCGCCGTGGCGGCGATGGCGCAGGACGTGCTGCTCGTGGTCGGTCTGTTCGCCTGGCTGGGCAAGCCGGTGGACAGCGTCTTCCTCGCCGCGCTGCTCACCGTCGTCGGCTACTCGGTCAACGACTCGGTGGTCGTCCTCGACCGGCTGCGGGAACTGCGCCGCCGGGGCGGGGGCGTGCCGCTCGCGGACCTCGCCGACCGGGCCGTCGCCCAGACGCTGCCCCGCACGGTCAACACCGGGATGGGGGCGCTCTTCGTCCTGGTGGCGCTCGCGGTCCTGGGCGGGGACTCGCTCACGGACTTCTCCGTCGCGCTGCTCGCGGGCGTGGTGCTCGGCATGGCGTCCACGGTGTTCACGGCGATGCCGCTGGCGGTCGCCCTGGAGACCCGGCATCCGGCACCGGCCGCCGCCGCGCCGCGCCGGAGTGCGGGCGCCGGCGCGGTGGTCTGACGGAGCCGGCCCGTCGCCCTCCTCGTACGGGGGGCGACGGGCCGCGGGTCCGGGTCAGGGGTTGTCGAACCAGGAGAAGGCCGAAATCCGCCAGCCGTCCGGCGTCCGGACGAACTGGATGGTCTTGGTGCCCTCGCCCTCGAGCGGCTTCCCGTCGAGCACACCGGACTTGCGGTACGTGCCGAACCGCGAGGCGATGTCGCCCTCGATCCGGGTCTCCTCGGAGGTCTCCCACTCGGAGAAGTCGACGAGCCGTCCCTCGGAGAGCAGCCGCTCGCGCGGCACGACGAACTCCTCCACGGAGTACGCGGTGAAGGTGGGCGCGGTGCAGACGATGACCCCCTGGGGCAGGACGAGCCGCCGGATCCGGTCCACGTCGGCCGCCTTGCCGCCCCGGTTGTCGAACGCGCCGTAGAACTCGGCGGTCACCTGGTCAATCTCGGTCTTGGACATGGCACGACCCTACGTCCCGCCCGCAACGGCCTGTCGGCACAACGGACATCGAGGCCTGCGGGCCGCCGCGGGCGGTGCGGGTGATCGCCGGGGCGCTGGGTCAGACGAGCTCCGCCTCGATCAGGTCGGCGGCGCGGCGCGTGCCACCCTCACGGGCCATCGTCTCCTGGATCTCCCGTGCTCGGCGGGCCACGTCGGGGTCGCCGACGAGTGCGAGGACGGCCTCCCTCAGCCGCTCGGGGGTGGCCTCCTCCATGGGCAGATGCCGGGCCACCCCCAGGGTGCTCAGCATGTCGGCGTTCCCGAACTGGTCGACGGCCTGGGGCACGGCGACCATGGGGGTGGCGGTGGCGAGCCCTTCCTGACTGCCGCCCGCGCCCGCGTGGGTGACGAACGCGTCCGCCTGCCGGAGGATCGCCAACTGCGGTACCCAGGAGTGCACTTCGACGTTGGCCGGCAGTTCGCCGAGCTCGGCCGGATCGACGAACCTGCCGATCTGCAGGACGACGTGCCAGCCCGGGAGACCGGCGAAGGCCTCGACGCAGTCCCGGTAGAAGTCGGGCTGCTTGGTGAAGGCGGAGCCGAGGGAGATCAGGACCACCTTCTCGGCCGCGGCCGGCCGCCGCCACTCGCCCTGCTCGGCGCGCTCGCCCTGACAGGCGCCGACGAAGGTGTAGACGGACTCGTCGACCCGGTCGGCGTGCGGCTGGAGGGCCCGGGGGATGAGGACGATCGCACGGCGCGGCCGGGCGACGAACCGGTCGGGAGGGGTGTCGATCCCGTGCCCGCCGAGCCAGTCCTCGAAGCGCGCGTAGTAGGCCTTGCCGCGGGGCGAGGCCTTGAGTTCGGCGAACATGGGCTCGGCGACCTCTTCCTCGTACCCCTCCCACGGCACCAGGTTCGGCCACAGGGAGACGGCGGGCACGCCCCAGGTGTGGGCGAGGACGGGTGCCGGATAGGCGGTGATGTCGTGCAGCACGAGGTCCGGCCGGTCCCCGTCGAAGGCCGCGGCGAGCTGAGGCAGCGCCTGCGTCGCGTCGGCGAGGAACGGTTCGAGGTTGTCGATCAGTTCGGTCCCCCAGGCCTCCGGGTCGTCGTCGGTCGGCAGCGTGGAGGTGTAGACGACGGGCGTCGCCCCCGTCTCCGCGACCTTCTCGGCGAAGGACGCGGGGACGGCGTAGCTGACGCGGTGGCCCCGGGCGACGAGCTCGCGGATGACCTCCAGGCTCGGGTTCACGTGGCCGTGGGCGGCGATGGAGAACATGGCGATGTGCGCGGGGGAAGCGGTGGTCATGACGACCACAGTAGACGAGACGATACGTATCGTCTACGGGAATGCCGGATCCAGGCGTGGCGGTGTCCAGTCGGCGTGCCGCAGGATCGCGCGCAGAGCCGCACCGTCCGGCGCCGCCCGCAGAGCCGTGTTGCGTACGGCGACGGCGACGGGATGCGCCAGCCGTTGGCCCATCCGGCCGGCCCGGCGGGCGGCGCGCGCGACGGACTGGCTGCGCGGGCGCCGCTCGGCGTCGTACCGGGCCAGCGCCGCGCCGAGCCCGGGTGAGGCGGCGAGCGCGGCCGCGAGCGACACCGCGTCCTCCAGTGCCTGGCACGCGCCCTGGCCGAGGTTCGGGGTCATGGCATGGGCCGCGTCACCGAGCAGGGCGACCCGTCCGGCGGTGAAGGCAGATAGAGGAGTGGCCAGTTCATGGATGTCGTGGTGCAGCACGGCCTCGGGGCGGGTCGCCGCGAGGAGGGCCGGGATCGGTTCGTGCCAGTCCCGGAACCGGCGGCGCAGCACCTCCAGGGGATCCGGATGGAGCACGCCCGGCGGCGAGTTGAGCACGGCATGCCACTCGGCCCGGCCGTCGGTGAAGGTGATGTGCCCGAACTCGGCGCCCCGGCCCCAGGTCAGCTCGAAGTCGGACACCGAGGGCACGGGGGAGTCGGTGAGGGCGCGCAGGACCGTGGATCCGCTGTACGCCGGCCCCGGGTGTCCGGGGAACAGCAGCGCCCGGAGTGCGCTGTTCACGCCGTCGGCGGCCACCACGAGATCCGCCTCCCTCGCCCCCTCGCGGGTGGCGACCCCCACCCGGTCCGCGGCCGTCAGGTCCAGGGACGTCACCTCCGCGCCGACGGTCAGGCAGCCGGCGGGCAGCGCCGCGCGCAGCAGCCGGTGGAGCGTGGCGCGCGGGATCCCCACGATGGGGGTGCCGAGCGCCCGCTCCAGGGCCGCCCCGTCCATCCGGGCCAGCCGGCCGCCGCCCGGGACGCGGGTGCCGCCCGTGTACTGGGGCCGGGCTGCCGCGCGCACGTCGGCGCCGACACCCAGCGCGTCCAGGGCGCGGATGCCGTTGGCGTGGAGGGAGATGCCCGCCCCGGCGTCCTCGAGCACGGCGGCGCGTTCGAGGACGCTCACCTCCCATCCGATCCGCCGCAGTCCGATCGCCGCCGCGAGGCCGCCGATTCCGCCACCGACCACCACCGCGTTCCCGCCGTCCATGCCGGACACCCGCCATCGACGTACTCGCCGAGCACGGCATGCGCGGGCTCACCCACCGCGCGGTCGACCGGGCCGCCGGCCTGCCGCCCGGCACCACGTCCGCGTACCACCGCACCCGCCAGTCGCTCCTGACCGCACTCGTGCTCCGGCTCGTCGAGCGCGACCAGGCCGAGATCCAGGAGGCCGGGCAGCGGGCCGGCGCACCGCGCGATGCCGAGGAACTCGTCGCCGGGCTCACCGCGTTCACAGGCCACCGGCTCACCGGGGAAGGCCGCCGCCGCTCGCTCGCGCGCTACGCCTGCGCCCTGGAGAGCGTGCACCACCCCGAGCTGCGGGAGATCCTCGTGCCGCGCGACAACGCGGCCCGTCGGTCCGTCGAGGACTTCCTCGCCGCCCAGGGCCTCGCGGACGCCCGTGAGCGCACGGTCGCCCTGCTCACCTGCGTGGACGGCCTGGTCTTCGACCGTCTGGTCAACGGCGGAACCGTCCCCGCCGAGGAGATCCGGCGCCTGGTGACGGCCGCGCTGCGCTGAGTGCCCCCGCTCCGGCCGCGGTCCCTCAGGGCCGCCCTGTCGTTCGGGCCGCGCACGCGGCCCCGGCCCGGCCGGTGCCTCGGCGCCCGGCGGCTCAGGCGCCCGGTGCCGAGCCGCGTACCACCAACTCCGTGGGCAGGACGACCGGTTCGTCCGGGATCGGCTCGCCGTCGAGACCGGCGAGCAGCAGTCGGGCGGCGGCGCGGCCCATCTCCCGCATCGGCTGACGGACCGTCGTGAGCGGCGGCTCGGTGTGCCGGGCCATGGGAAGGTCGTCGAACCCGACGACCGAGACGTCCTCGGGTACCCGCAGTCCTGCCTCGCGCAGGGCGCGCAGCGCGCCCGCGGCGATCAGGTCGTTGTGTGCGAAGACGCAGTCGAAGGTGTGCCCCGAGGCGAGCGCGCGCTCGACGGCGCCCCGGCCGGTCGCCTCCGTGAACTCACCCTCGACGACGAGCCCGGTGGGCAGGACCTCACGGAACCCGTCCAGGCGTTCGCGTACGCAGCCGAAGTCGCGGCGGCCCGTGACGACGAGGGGCCGGGAGCGGCCCGAGGCGGACAGATGGGCGGCGGCCGACGCGCCGCCGGCGCGGTTCGTCGTCGCGACGGAGGGGAACTCCGGCCGGTGGCCGCGGTCGTCGACGAGGACGACGGGCAGGCCGCCCCGGTGCAGCGACGTGAGGGTGTCCAGGGTGTTCTCCGGCTCCACGACGAGCAGTCCGTCGAAGGCGCGGGCGGAGACCTGGTCGGTGAAATGGCGGACCGAGTCCGCTCCCCGGTGGCAGGTGTACAGCAGCAGCCCGTAGCCGGCGGCCTCGACCGTGTCGGCGACGCCCTGGAGGACCTCGCCCATCCACGGCCAGGTGAGGGAGGGCGTCAGCATGCCGACCGTCCGACTGGCGCCCCGGGCGAGACCGACCGCTCCGGAGCTGGGCACATAGCCCATGGTGTCGATCACTTCACGAACGCGGGCGGCGGTGGCGGGGTCGACCTCGCCCCGGGTGTTGAGGACCCGGGAGACGGTCGTCTTGCTGACCCTCGCCCGACGTGCGACATCGCTGATCGTGACACGCATCGGAGACCTCCGCGCCCAGGTACGACATCGCTGTCGGAACCGCTCCCGGAACCGGTTCCGGCGCCGTGCGCAGAGTCAACCGCCGTACGACTCGGCCGTCAAGACTTCACGACGAAGGAGTCGGAAATGCAACTCCCGCCTGTATTCCTTGAGTTGTGCGTTCAGGATCTGAATGCGCGGAGCCTTGACGGACCCTCCTCTCCGGCAGTTCACTCACGCCTCGGAACGCACCTCGGTCCGCGCGGACCCCCACCCCCACACGCCGAGAAGGGCACCGACATGTTCCGTACGCCGCACAGGACACCACTCGCCGGCCGGCTTCCGGGGGCGCTCCTCGCGGGCGCTCTCGTCACGGCCGGCCTCACGGGACTCTCCGCCGCCCCGGCCCGGGCCGCCGGCGAGCAGGTCGACGTCTGGCTCACCACCACCGACGACGCCGGTGGCCGTCACGTCATCCGAGGCCTCCAGCAGCAGGCCCCGCTCACCTTCCAGGCCGGGAGCGGCGGGAGCGGCACGAACATCACCGTCGACGAGAACACCCGCTACCAGACCTTCACCGGCGGCGGTGCCTCGTTCACCGACACCGCCGCCTGGCTCATGAAGGGCTCCGGGGCGCTCAGCCAGGCGACGCGGGACGCGACCATGAAGAAGCTCTTCTCCCCGACGGAAGGCATCGGCCTGTCCTTCGTCCGCAACCCGATGGGCGGCTCCGACCTCGCCCGATTCGGCTACACCTACGACGACCTGCCCGCCGGCCGGACCGACCCCGCGCTCGCTTCGTTCTCCCTCGCGCACGACCTCCAGGACGTCCTGCCGCTGACCCGCCAGGCGCGGCAGCTGAACCCGCGTCTCACCCTCGTCGCCTCGCCGTGGACCGCGCCCGCCTGGATGAAGGACAGCGGGCAGCTGAACGGAGGCTGGCTCAAGGCCGAGCACTACGGAACGTACGCCGACTACTTCGTGAAGTACCTCCAGGGCTGGCGCGACCAGGGCGTCCCCGTCGACTACGTCACCGCCCAGAACGAGCCGACCTGTTGCTCCGGGTATCCGTCGATGAGCTGGAACGGCTCGGGGCTCGCGTACTTCACCAAGAACGAGCTCCTGCCCAAGCTCCAGAACGCCGGTCTGCCCACCAAGGTCCTCGCCCACGACTGGAACTGGGACACCTACGACGCGTACGCGGCCCCCACCGTGGAGGACGCGGCGGTCCGCAGTCACCCGAACTTCGGCGGGGTCGCCTGGCACGGCTACGGCGGCGACATCGCGAAGCAGAGCGAGGTCCACGAGCGCCACCCGCAGCTCGACGCCGTCCAGACCGAGCACTCCGGCGGCACCTGGATCGCCGACCAGCAGCGCGAGGACATGATGAACATCATCGACTACACCCGGAACTGGGCGAAGTCGGTGACGAAGTGGTCCCTCGCGGTCGACCAGAACCGGGGCCCGCACAACGGCGGTTGCGGCACCTGCGACGGTCTGATCACCGTCCACAACGGCGATGCCCGCCACGGTCAGGTCGACTACACCGTCGAGTACTACACCATGGGCCACCTCACCAAGTTCGTGAAGCCCGGGGCCGAGCGGATCGCCTCCACGGCCTCCACGGCCGTGCCGAACGTGGCCTGGCGCAACCCCGACGGCTCGAAGGCGCTGATCGCGTACAACGGCTCCGCGAACGCGCAGACGATGAGCGTCGACTGGGGCGGACAGCGGTACACGTACTCCCTGCCCGGCAGGACGTCCGCGACCTTCACCTGGGCGGGCACGCCGTCCGGCGGGCAGGACAGGACCGGTGTCCTGCGCGGTCTCGACGGCAAGTGCCTCGATGTGGCCGGAGGTTCGAGCGCCGACGGCACGCCGGTCCAGCTGTGGGACTGCAACGGCACCGCCGCGCAGCGCTGGACGATCCGCGCGGACGGGTCCGTCCAGGCCCTCGGCAAGTGCCTCGACGTGAGCGCCGGGGCGACCGCCGACGGGACGAAGGTCCAGCTGTACGGCTGCAACGGCTCGGGTGCCCAGCGCTGGCGCTACGAGGAGGGCTCGGCCGACCTGGTCGACGTCCCGGCCGACAAGTGCCTGGACGCCAGCGGGAACGCGTCCGCCAACGGGACGCGGGCGCAGATCTGGTCCTGCACGGGCGCGGCGAACCAGAAGTGGCGGCTGGGGTGAGGGTGGCCGGGGAGGCTCCGGCACTCTCGTAGGAATGAGCTGTGCATGCCAACATGGCTGCCCGACCCATGCCGCCCGACCCAGGGGGACGCAGTGAAGACACCCGTGTACGCCACCAGGGGCGCCCTCGCCCTCGCAGGCGCCCTCGCGCTGATCATCGCCCTGCCGAGCAGCGCGCTCGCCGCACCGCCCACCGCCCTGCCCGCCGACGCCGACGGTCTGGAGCAGACCTTCCAGCCCGCGTTCGACTACGACACGGACGGCTGCTACCCGACCCCCGCGATCGGGCCCGACGGGACCCTCAACGGTGGTCTCAAGCCCTCCGGCGCGCTCAACGGCCAGTGCCGCGACGCCCCGGACCTCACCAACACCAACGGGTACGCCCGCGCGAAGTGCAACAACGGCTGGTGCGCCGTCATCTACGGCCTCTACTTCGAGAAGGACCAGGCGGTGGCCGGCAGCGGCCTCGGCGGACACCGCCACGACTGGGAGCACGTCGTGGTCTGGGTGCAGAACGACCAGGCCCAGTACGTCTCCACCTCCGCCCACGGCGACTTCGACATCTACGGCCGCGACCGCATCCGCTGGGACGGCACCCACCCGAAGGTCGTCTACCACAAGGACGGCATCAGCACGCACTGCTTCCGGCCGGCGAACTCCAACGACGAACCGCCCGAGAACCACCAGCACACCTGGCAGTTCCCCGCCCTCGTCGGCTGGAACGGCTATCCGGCCGGCATCCGCGAGAAGCTCAGCCAGGCCGACTTCGGCAGTGCGGTCTTCGGCCTCAAGGACGGGAACTTCGCCTCCCACCTGGCCAAGGCGAAGCCGGCCGGCATCCCCTTCGACCCGTACGCCTGACCGGGAGGCCCTTCGACCCGTACGCCTGACCGGCACGTCCCACCTGTGTGGGCCGCGCTGATCACGAAGGGATGAATATGCCCGGATGCCGCCCCGCCGCCGACGGCGGGGCGGCACCCTGCTGACGTGCGAAAAGAAGACAAAAAGGTCGTACCCGGGCAGCGGGACGCCGCGCGGGGATCCGGTCCCGGCCGGACCGACGACACTCCGGCCGACGAGGCGCCGGCCGTCGACACGCTGCCCGTGGACCGGCCCGGCTCCGCCCACCGGACCCACTCCGCCGAGGAACGCTTCCGCTACTGGTTCGACACCACCCTCACCCGCGGCATCGCCGCCCTCTGCGGCTGGCTGGCCCTCGTCTGCCTGGCACTCGTCGTCCCCGTCAGCACCGTCCTCGCCTGGACCGACCAGCGCACCCCCGCCTCCCTCGGCTCCAGGATCGCGGCCGTGTGGCGCAACACCGGGCAGACCATGCGGCTGGGCGGCGAGGTCGGCCCCCCGCTCCGCGTCGCCCTGTCCGTACTCCTCGCCCTCATCGCCCTCTTCTACGTCTCCACCCTCGTCAGCCTCATCACCACCGGCCTCACCGACCGGCTCATCGCCCTCAACCGAGGGCACGCCAGAATCCTGGAGAGCGGCCACACCGTCGTCCTCGGCTGGTCCGAACAGATCCCCACCGTCGTCTCCGAACTCGTCGCCGCCCGCACCGACGGCCGCCGCCGGGTGATCGCGGTCCTCGCCGACCGCGACAAACCCGCCATGGAGGAGGACCTCCGCACCACCGTCGGCACCACGGGCCGCACCAGGATCGTCTGCCGCACCGGCCGCCCCACCGATCCCGCCGCACTCGCGCGCGTGAGCCCGGCGACCGCGGAGTCCGTCCTCGTCCTGCCCCGCGACGACCCCCACGACGACACCGGGGTCGTGAAGACCCTGCTGTCCCTCTCGGCGGCCGCGGGGGAGGCCGATCCCGTACGTGTCGTGGCCGCCGTGCGCGACGACCGCTACCTCACGGCCGCCCGCCTGGCGGGCGGAGCCCGGGCCACCGTCCTCGACATGGACGACATCACGGCCCGGCTCCTCGCCGACTGCGCACGACAGCCCGGACTCTCCCTCGTCCACCAGGAACTCCTCGACTTCGCCGGACACGAGTTCCACACCGTCACGGACCCCCGGGCGCCGGGCCGCACCTTCGACGAGGCCGCCCGCGCCTGTCCGGTGTCCACCGCCGTCGGCATCGTCCACGGCGACGGCACCGTCGCGCTCAACCCGCCCCGTGCCACCCCGCTCCTCGCCGACGACACCCTCCTCGTGATCGCCGAGGACGAGCGGTCGACCCATCTGTCGGTCACCCCGACGTCCTACGACCCGACGGCGCTCACGCACGCACCGCCCGAGACCCCCCTCCGGCCCGAACGCGTCCTCCTCCTCGGCTGGAACCGCCGGGCACCCCGTATCGCCGCCCAACTGGCGGGCCGCACACCACCCGGCTCGTCCCTCGACGTCGTGGCCGAGCCGCGCACCGCCACCCTCACCGGCATCCGGGCCGTCACCGAAGCCGTCGGCGCACACCTGGCGGTGTTCCACCGGCCCTGCGATCCCACGCTGCGCGCGACCACGGACGCGCTGGACCTCGACCGGTACGACACCGTGATCGTCCTCGGCCCCGACCACAGGCCGGGCCGCCCCGCCCCGGACGACCGGACGCTCGTCACCCTCCTCCACCTGCGGGCCCGGGAGAACGAGGGTGGACGGCGGCTCCCCGTCGTCGCCGAGATGACCGACGACCGCAACCGGCTCATCGCGCCGCAGGCCCCCGGCGCCGACTTCATCGTCAGCGGCAGGCTCATCGGACTCCTGATGACCCAGATCTGCCAGAACCCGCACCTCACCGCCGTGTTCGAGGAACTCCTCGCCCCGGACGGCAACTCCCTCCACCTCCGGCCGGCGGCCCACTACGTCAGGACCGGACGCGCCGCCTCCTTCGCCTCCGTCGCCGCGTCGGCGGCCCGCCAGGGCGCCTGCGCCATCGGCTACCGCTCCCACTCCCGCGCCACGACCGCCCCCGACCACGGTCTGCGCGTCAACCCGCCCAAGGCCCACGTCCGGCACTGGCATCCGGAGGACCAGGTCGTGGTTATCGCCCGCGGTACGCCTCCGAGGCCATGAGCGCGCGCCGTCGCGGACGGAGCTCCACGGTCCGGACCGAACTGCGCACGGCACGTGGACCGTTGACCTCCCCCGTCGAGGAGATCACCGGCGCGCCCGCCCGGGCCGTGCGATACGTTGCCCGTCATGACTGAACTGGGACCTGACACCTGGCCGCCGGCCCCGATACGGACCGAACGGCTCGTGCTCCGCGCGTCCGAGGCCCGTGACCGCGCCGCGTTCATCGAGCTGTTCGCCTCGCCGGAGGTGGGCACCTACATCGGTGGAGCGCGGTCGCGCGAGGAGGTCGACCGCGCGATGCCGGAGGTGCCCGGTCGGCGCCCCGGGCTGTTCGTGATCGATCTCGACGGGACGATGATCGGCATGATCACGCTCGACCGGCGCGACGCGGAGCGTCCGGGGCACGTCCGCCCGGAGGCCGGAGAGGCCGAGCTCGGCTATCTGCTTCTGCCGGAGGCGTGGGGGCGCGGGTACGCCGCCGAGGCGTGCGCGGCGGCACTCGACTGGTTCGCCGGGACGCTTCCCGGCGAACCGGTGGTGCTCACCACCCAGACCGCCAACGACCGCGCGATGACCCTCGCGGCGAAGCTCGGGTTCACCGAGGTGGAGCGCTTCGAGGAGTACGGAGCCGAGCAGTGGTTCGGCGTCCGGTCCGCGGCGGCGCCGACCGCCTGAGCCGGGCGCGGACCGACGGGCCTACTCCGGTGCGAAAGGCTTCCGCGCCTCGATCAGGGTCCGCGCGGAGTGCGCCACGAACGGCCCCTCCGCGCGGATCAGCGCGTCCAGCGCGCGCAACCGGGGCAGCTGGGCCTCGACCGTGAACCCCGGCACGATCCAGATGACCTTCCGCAGGAACCAGACCACGGCGCCGATGTCGTGGAACTCCATGCGGAGCCGCTCGGCGCGCACGTCCACCACGTCGAGGCCGGCCGCGCGTGCCGCGGCGGTCTCGTCGTCGGGGTGACGGTGCCGGGCCGCCCCGGGCTGCGGCCCGAGGAACCACTCGACCAGCTCCCAGACGCTGGCGGGCCCCACGTGCTGGGCGAGGTAGGTGCCGCCCGGCCTGAGGACCCGGGCGATCTCCGCCCACCACACGGTGGCCGGATGCCGGCTGCCGACGAGGTCGAAGGCGGCGTCGCCGAACGGGAGGGGCGGTTCGTCGGGATCGGCGACGACGACCACCCCGCGGGGGTGGAGCCGCGCGGTGGCCCGGGCGACGTTCGGAGGCCACGACTCCGTGGCCGCCATCGTCGGCGGCAGTACCGGCACACCGCCCAGGACCTCCCCGCCGCCCGTCTGGATGTCGAGCCCGGCCGCGACGGTCGCGAGCCGCTCACCGAGGAGCCGCTGGTAGCCCCAGGAGGGCCGTTCCTCGCTCGCCCGCCCGTCGAGCCAGGAGAAGTCCCAGCCGTCGACCGGCGCCGCGGAGGCCTCCGCGACGAGCTCTTCGAAGGTGCGTGTCATCCCTTCATGATCGCGCACCCCGCCGCCCGTCACCGGCGCGCGCGGCGGCGGGCGAGGAACACACCGAGAACGATACCGACGAGAAGAGTGACGGTGAGGACGATCCAGAGGGGGAGGGTGACCGTCGGAATCCACAGTCTGATGGTGACCGACCCCGTGTTCGCCGCGATGAACCAGATCGCCAGGGCGGCCAGGACGAAGAATGCGAGGGTGCGCACCCGCATGTCCCGCCCCTTGACCGTCACGGTGGACGGACCGTAGCCCTTGTTTGCGGTATTTCGTGGCATACGGTCCATTATCGGCGCGTGGGGGCGAACGGTCGACCGGGATGCCGTGGGGGACGGGATCCGCCGCGGAAGGGCTTGACTCTCGGGTGGCGCGAGACGGCACAGTCAATGCCGTGGACAGGAGAAACCTACTGCCGATCGGGCAGTTCTCGCAGGCCAGCGGCCTCTCGATCACCGCGCTTCGGCACTACGACGCCAGCGGCGTGCTGGTGCCGGCGTTCGTCGATGCGGTGAGCGGCTATCGGTACTTCCGGCGTGACCAGGTGCGTACGGCGCAGTCGATCAGGGCGCTGCGGCAGCTGGACATCCCGGTCGAGGAGGTGCGCCGGCTGCTCGGCGGCGGCGAGGAGGAGCTGGCCGCCGCCCTGCAGACGCACCTGGAGGCGGCCGAGCAGCGGCTGGAGGTGCAGCGCTCCGTGGTCCACAGCCTGTTGAGCCGACTGACCGAAGGAGCACAGATGACCCACCGCGTCACCGTCCGCCAGGGCGAGGCCGAACGGATCCTCGTCCGTGGGGCGACCGTGGACAACTCCGGCCTCGACGCCTTCCTCCGCGCCGCCTACCAGGAGATCTACGCGGTCGCCGGCCGCGGTCCGCTCACCTTCACCGGGCCTGCCTTCGTCCGGTTCCACGGGGTGTGCGACGACGAGAACGAGACGCTCGTCGAGGCCTGCCTGCCGTTCTGGGAAGACGGCGCGCAGCCCACTGACCTGCCCGAGGGCATGACCGTGCGCGAGCTGCCCGGGACCACCCTCGCCTGCACGGAGGTCGAGGGCGCGGCCGCCGCGTTCCCGCAGATCCTCGGCGCGTACGACGCCGTCGCCGAATGGATCACCGAGCACGGCTTCGACTTCGCGGGCCCGGTCCGGATGGTCTACCGCCGGTGGACCGGGACACCCGACCACCCCGACAACCGCCTGGAGATCGCCTGGCCGATCGACGAGCCCGCCGACGACTAGAACCGGCAGATCGAGGGGGGCGAGCAGCACGGCCCGTACGCCGCCATCGTGTCGACCGGACCGGGCAGTTCACGCTCGGGGTCCTCGTACAGCGGGCACAGGGCGGCGGGAAGTCGCTCCCCGGTGCCCCGCGAGAAGCACCGAAGCGCCCTGCGCGGATCTTGTTGTCCCTTAGGGTGACAAGGACGGACTGACCTCGACGCCCTCGGTACGGGGGCGGTCGAGGTCGCTGGACAGTGGGTCGGACACGACGGGGGCTCGTATGGGATCGTCTGGCCCGAGCGGAACGGTGACCGGCCGGCCGGCGCCCGCGGCACTGCCCCCGTCACTGCGCGCCCGGCTCGGGCCGATCGCGGCCGCCGCCGCCCTGCTGGTCCTCGCGCTCGGCCTCCTGTACGCGGGCCACAGCGGGCCCGGCAGGGCCGACGGGTGGATCAGGCCGCTGCCCCACGGTGTGCGGACCCCGCGGCAGACCTTCGCCCTGGCCACGGACTACCTGGGGGAGCCCGCCGGGGCCGTGATGCTCGTCGCGGCCACCGTGACCCTCAGCCTGCTGCTTCGGCGGCCCCGCGCCGCCGTGCTGACGGTCGCCGCCGCCGGAGCGGCCGTGGCGACGACCACCCTCCTCAAGCCCCTGGTGGGCCGCACCATCAACGGCGGGTACCTGTCGTTCCCGAGCGGGCACACCGCCTTCCTCACCGCCATCGCCCTCGTGCTGGCACTGCTCGTGACCGGCCGGCTCGGCCTCGGCAGGACGGCCGGCCTGTCACTCGTGCTCGCCGCGGCGCTGGCCGCCGGCGCCGCCATGGGCTGGGCGCAGGTCGCCCTCGGCGCGCACTACCCGACCGACACCCTCGGCGGGTGGTGCACCGCGCTGGCGGTGGTGCCGGCGACCGCCTGGCTCGTCGACGGCGTCGCCGACCGGATGACCGACACCGGTCGGCGGGAACCGCACGGACGTCACCTCATGTGACGTCGCATCACACCAGGCGCCGGAACACGGGTTTCACCGGCCGCCCGGCCAGCCAGGGCGTGGGGTCGGCGGCGTCCAGTGCCTTCCGGTACACCGCGCAGGCCTCGGCCACCACCTCGACGGTCCGGTCGATGTCGGCGTCGTCGAGCGCGCTGCTCACCACGAACGACGGGGCCAGCACCCCGCCCGCGAGGAGCTGCCGGAGGAACAGGGTGCGGTACTCCTGCGACGGCCGCAGGTTCTCGTCGAGCGTGGCGAAGACCAGATTGCTGGCCCGGCCCCGTACGACGACGTGGTCGCCGACCCCCGCGGCGGCGGCGGCCTCACGGACACCCGCCGCCAGCCGGTCGCCCAGCGCGTGCAGCCGCGCGGTGATGCCCTCCTCGACGTAGGTGCCGAGCACGGCCATCGCGGCGGCCAGCGAATGCGTCTCCGCGCCGTGCGTGGTGGACAGCAGGAACACCCGGTCGCCGGAGTGACGCAGCCCGCCCCGTTCCATCAGGTCGCGGCGGCCGGCCAGCGCGGACACGGCGAAGCCGTTGCCCAGCGCCTTGCCGAAGGTGGAGAGGTCGGGGACGACGCCGTACAGGCCCTGGGCGCCCGCCTCGGACCAGCGGAGGCCGGTGATCATCTCGTCGAAGACCAGGACGCAGCCGTGCCGGTCGGCCAGCTCGCGCAGACCGGCGAGGTACCCGGGCGGCGGCTCGGTGTGGCCGGCGGGTTCGAGGATCAGGCAGGCGATCTCGTCCCGGTGCCGGGTGAGCAGTTCCTCCGTGGCGGTCAGATCCCCGTAGGGGAACGTCACGGTGAGCTCGTTGGTCGCCGCCGGGATGCCGGCGGACATCGGCGTGGTGCCGATGAACCAGTCGTCGACGGAGAAGAACGGATGGTCGCCGCAGATCGCCACCCGCGGGCGCCCGGTGGCGGCGCGGGCGAGACGGACCGCCGCGGTGGTGACGTCGGAGCCGTTCTTCGCGAACTTCACCATCTCCGCGGTCGGCACCGTCGCCAGGAAGCGCTCGGCGGCCTCGACCTCCAGGATCGACGGCCGGACGAAGTTGCTGCCGCGGTCCAGCTCCCGCCGCGCCGCCTCGGTCACCCGGGGGTGGGCGTGGCCGAGGCTGACCGACCGCAGTCCGGAGCCGTACTCGATGTAGCGGTTGCCGTCGACGTCCCACACATGGGCCCCGCGGCCGTGGCTGATGACCGGAGCCAGGTTCTCGGGGTACTGGTCGTCACCCTTGGCGTAGGTGTGCGCGCCTCCGGGGACCATGGCGTGCAGCCGCTCGTTCGCCCGTCGCGACCGGGGGAGTTCGAATGCTCGAGTGTCCACGCCTGCCTCAGCTCTCCCTGTGCTTCAGGACCTCGGCGAGGCTCGGTGCCTCCCGGTCCCGGACGGACGTCGACGCGACCGGCAGCGGCCAGGGGATGGCGAGCTCCGGGTCGTCGAAGGCGATCGTCACGTCCTCGGCCGGGTCGTGGCGCCGGTCGATCCGGTACGAGACGTCGGCGGGGTCGGTGAGCGCCTGGAAGCCGTGCGCGCACCCCGCCGGGATGTACAGGGTCGTCTGCGTCGCGTCGGACAGCTCGAAGAAGGCCCGCGACAGGTACGTCGGCGAGTCGGCCCGCAGGTCCACGACGACGTCGAAGATCTTTCCGTACGAGCACCGCACCAGCTTGGCCTCGCCGGCGCCGGAGCGCAGGTGCAGCCCGCGCAGTACGCCGCGGACCGAGCGGGACAGGCTGTCCTGGACGAAGGCGTCCGGGTCGAGGCCCACCGAGCGGACCACGTCGGCGTCGAAGGTGCGGCAGAAGGAGCCGCGTTCGTCGGCGTGCGGGGTGGGCTCGAACAGGTATGCGCCGGCGATCGCCGGGACTTCGGTCACTCTCATGGTGCCTTCCGCGGGGTGGGTGCGTGGTCGGACGTCGGGAACAGGGCCGCGGTCAGGGCGGCGAAGTGGTGGTCGAGCCGCCGGGCGGCGGCCAGGTTCCGCTCGGCGAGGGTCCGGCGCAGCTCGGCCGATCGCTTCTCCAGCTCCCGGAACTGTTCGAGCAGCCGGTCGGCGTCGACCTCGCGGGCCGGGTGGCAGTACGTGGCGAGGCCCATCTGGGCCATGAGCGCGTCGCTCTTCGCCGCGTAGCTGAGCGCGAGCGTCGGTGTGCCGACCTTCAGCGCGCAGACCAGGTTGTGGTAGCGGGTCGCCACCACGGCGTCGGCGGCCGCCGTCTCCTTCATCAGATCGGCCAGCGAGGCCGCCTCGGCGGCGGTGACCAGCGGTGAGTCCACCGCGTCGAGGATCGCGGCGACCACCGCCGCGTCGCACGCGTCGCCGGTGAGCAGCCGCACCGGCCTGCCGTCCTCGACCAGCGCCCGCACGAAGCGGGTCGTCCCGTCGAGGTAGCGCCGGTGGATCTCCTCCGCCCGCGCGCGGTCGTCGTTCCCGCCGTGGAAGTCCATGACGCCGACGCAGACCGGGCCGGGCGGGCCCGCCGGGTGCTCGGGGGAGGGCGGAGCCGGGAGGGCGAACGCGAGGTCGGGGTGGACCTCGTCGCGTGCGGTGTCCACGCCCATCGCCCGCATCGCGTCGCGGGACAGGTCGTCCCGGTACGAGCGGTACGCGGCGAGCCGCGCCGACCAGCGGACCAGGGTCCTGGTGGCCCGTTCGGAGATCGGGGCGGCGCCGACGCCGATCAGCGCGACCGGGGTGCCGGTCAGCCGGCCGGACGCGCAGAGCAGGAACAGGGCGTACGGGAAGCCCCACGGCCGCAGCGGCAGCGTGGCCTCCAGGACGCCCATGCCCGGCACGATCACCACGTCGTGCCGCCGCACCCAGGCGGCGGTGCGGAGGACGTCGACCAGTTTGCCGAGGCCCTTGCCCGCGATCGCGCCCGCGCGTGACGCGGTCCGGTACTCCCCGCGGTACCAGTGCAGCCGTGTCGCGGGGATCCCGTACCGCGCCGTCACGACCTCGGGTCCGCCGCACAGCGCGTCCACGACGGCCCCCGGGTGCCGCTCGCGGAGGTATCCGAGCACGGCCTCCAGGGACCCGTCGTTGCCGAGGTTGCCGGAGCCGAGCAGGCCGAACACCCCGACACGTACCTGAGTCATGCGCGCCGGCCCTCCCGCCCGGCGACGAGGTCGTCGACGGAGACGGTGAGCCGCGCCGGGTCGACCGGGGCGCGGTCCTCGACCCGCTCGCCGGCGCCCGGCCGGGCCCGGCTGGTCGCCCACGCGGCCAGGTGGCCGTAGCAGGCGCGGCGGTCGGCGGCGGACAGCGGCGCCCGCTGGATCGCCGAGACGAAGCCCCAGACGTACTCGGCGAGCAGCCGCGGCGTCGGGTGGAGCGGGCCGGCCCGGCGCGGGTCCAGGTTGACGCACCGGGAGCGCTTGGAGGGGTTGGCCCGCTCGGCGCGGGTGGGGTGGTCGCGACGGAAGTACAGCAGTTCCGGCACCTGGTGGAAGGGTCCGTGCAGGCCGATCTCGGAGACGAACGTGCGGTCCGCGTGGTGGTAGCTGTCGTGCGGCTTCACCCGGCGCAGCACCTCGGCCCGCATCACCCCGTAGAAGTCGTCGCCGCCGGGCTCGAACAGCATGCTGCGGAACCGCTCGGGCGCCGACGGGGAGGCCGTCGCCAGCGTGTACTCGTACGGGACCTTCACCTGGCCGTCCTCGTCGATGACCGCCTGGTCGGCGTGGGCGAGGATCACGTCCGGCCGCTCGTCCAGCGCCTCCACACAGCGCCGCAGCAGGTCCCGGGCGTACAGGTCGTCGTGCGAGGCCCACTTGAACAGCTCGCCACGGCACTCGGTGAACACGTAGTTGTGGTTCGGCGCGGCGCCGATGTTGCGCGGCAGCCGGATGTACCGGATGCGCGAGTCCTTCTCGGCGTACCGGCGGGAGATGTCCTGCGTACCGTCGGTCGAGGCGTTGTCGGAGATGACCAGCTCGAAGTCCTCGTACGTCTGCCCGAGCAGGGCGTCGAGCGATTCGGCGAGGTACTCCTCGCCGTTGTACACGGGCAGGCCGATGCTGAGCCGGGGTCGGGCGGTCATGTGGTCCTCACTTCGGTGATCGAGTTCTGGTGGTGCTCGCGCAGGGCCACGTGCAGCTGCAGCCACCACACGGCGGAGCCGCAGACGGTCGCGGCGGCGACGCCCCAGGCCGAGCCGACCGTGCCGGCCGTGGCGGCGCCGCCGAGCCCGCCGACGACGTAACAGGCGGAGGCGATCAGCTGGCTGCGCAGGCTGTGCCGGGCCGCGCCGAGCGCGCGCAGCCCGGCCGCCGCGCCGGTGCCGAGACCGGCACCGGCGACGCCGACCGTGACCGGCACGATGAGCTCCGAGGCGGCGCTCCAGACGCCGCCGAGCACGAGCTCCCCGGCCCGGTCCGGAACGAGCAGCAGCGCCCCGCCCCAGAGCAGCGCGGCGACGGCCTGCCCGCCGCCGAGCAGCAGGCAGAACGCGCCGAGCCGGTGCGGGGCACGCCGCAGCACCCGTGCCGCCTCCGCGACCGTGACCAGGGAGAGCCCCATCAGCACGGCGAGGAACGGGCCGAGCAGGAGCTCTGCGCCGCGGATCACCCCCACCGCGCCGACCCCGACGATCGCGCCGAGCCCGTACGCCCTGAGCTGGCTCGCGCCGCTGTTGGTGACGTTCTCGACGAGGTACCGGGAGCCGAGGTCGTGGTGCTCGCGCAGCCACGCGCGCGCCCCGGCCGGCCGGGGCCGGATGCCGGACTGGAACCAGCCGTACGCGGCGGCCACCGCGGCGGACGCGCCCCAGGCGAGCACGAAGGCCGCCACGCTGCCCACCCGGGCCGCCACCACCATGGCCGGGACGAGCGCGACGCCCCAGACCATGTCGTTGACGAACGCCTTCCGTCCCGCGCCGGCGGCGAAGAAGGCGAACCGCCAGGCGTCCTGCAGCAGCAGTCCCGGCAGGACGACGCCGAGGCAGGCGAACGCCGTTCCCACCCGGCCGCCGAGAGCGAGGCCGACCAGGAGGGACACGGCGCCGAGGGCGGCACCGACGCCGAGCGCGGTACCCGACGACCTGGCCACCGCCGCGCGCCAGGACGAGGCCGGCACGCCGCTGAAGCGCACCACGAGCGGATCGGTGGCCAGGCCCCGGGAGACGTTGAGCACCACGCCGTACGTCACCCAGGCCAGGCTGAACACGCCGAACGCGGTCAGCCCCAGCGAGCGCGCCACGTAGATCCCCACCGCGAAGTTGGACATGCTGGAGGCCGCCTGGTCGGCCAGCCCCCAGGACAGCCGGCCCGCGATGGCCCGCTTGGCGGTCCGACGGTCCGCCGGTGTCGTCGTCTCCCCCTCGGTGGGTATCGCCGTCATGCCTTGATCAGCTCCGCGGCGCCCAGGGCGTCGGCCGCCGCGGCGACCGTGTCGAACGGCAGCCCGGACCGTTCGGCGACGTCCAGCAGATCGTGCTCGCCGTCGGAGAGGCTGAGCACCCAGAGCATGGCCATCTGGGCCTCCTTGGTGTCGCTGCGGCCGCCGAGCGCGTCGTACAGCCCTCGCCTGCCCAGCTGGGGTTCGCCGTACGGACTGAGGTTGACGTAGCGGCGGTTGCGGTCGAGGACGGCGAAGGCCTCGCGGCAGACGGCGAGCGTGTCCTCCATGGCCTCCGGGGAGACGAAGTCCGGGTTGTCCGCCGAGGTGTGGTACTCGGGGTAGCCCGCGTACGGGGTCCGGCTGAGCGAGCCCACGCCGAGGTCGAACCCGGGCGAGCAGTACTGCCGCTCGTCGTAGCCGTACGGTGTGAACTCGTCGACGGTGTGCGGGCGTCCGGTGGCGGTGAGGACGTGCCTCATCACCCGGTCGATCTCCGCGTCGCCGCGCCGGCTCCGCTTGTACGTCAGCTGCCCCGAGTCGCCCGCGCAGGCCAGCACCAGCCCGTGCTTCACCTGGTCCACCCGCTCGGCGTTGCGGGCCAGCCAGGTGATCGCCCCGATGGTGCCGGGCGCGAAGATGAAGCGGTACGTGTAGTACGGCGTCCGCTCCGCCAGCGACCGGGCCAGGAACGTCGCCACCGCGATGCCCGCCAGGTTGTCGTTGGCCAGCGACGGGTGGCAGACGTGGCAGGAGACGATCACCTCCTCGGCGACCTGCCCGGGGACCACGTGCTCGGCGTAGGTGAGGTGGCCGTCCTCCAGGGTGGAGTCGACGCACACCTCGTAGTCGCCGTCCGGCAGCGCGTCCAGGGTCTCCTGGGCCAGGCAGAACCCCCACTCCGGCTTGTAGTAGCTCGTGCGGTACGGCACCCAGGCCGGACGGTCCGGCAGGGTGTGCAGGTGCGCGCGCAGCTCGGACAGCGGCATGGTCCGCGACACCGGCACGCTGTAGCCGAGCACGTGCAGGCTGGACGCGGCGAAGTCGACGACCCGGCGGCCGGTGGCGTCGGCGACGTAGGCGTCCCGGATGTTCCACTCCTGAGGCACCGTCCAGTCGAGCACCTGGGTCCCGGTCGGCACCTCGTGCACCTGGAGCGGGAGGTACTCGCCGACGATGTCCAGGGTGGCGCGCACACCGTCCCCGGTGATGCTCCGGCAGAGCGGGTACAGCCGCTCCACCAGCGCGTGCATCTCCTCGCCGGGCGCCGTCATCGGCGCCACCGCAGGGTGTCGTCGACGGAGCCGGCCTCGGACGCCGCGCGCAGCACGGCGAGGCGGGTGAAGCGCCGCTCGAAGTCCTCCCGCGTCAGCCCGTGTTCCCGGTAGGCGTCCGCGAGTTCGAGCGCGCCGCGCTTCACCGTCCACTCGCAGTCGAAGCCGGGGATCGCGGCGCGGAACCGGGAGAAGTCCACCCGGTACGACCGCGGGTCGGCCCCGTTCTCCCCGGTGATCACCACCTTCGCGCCGGACACCGCCTCGGCGACCTGCTCGGCGATCTCGGCGATCGTGACGTTGTTGGTCTCGCTGCCGATGTTGAACGCCCGGTCGTGCACCGCGTCGCGGGGCGCGGTCAGCGCGGCCGTGAAGGCCCGTGCGATGTCGGCGGCGTGCACCAGCGGGCGCCAGGGGGTGCCGTCGGACAGGACGAGGACCTCCCCGGACAGGAGGGCGTGCCCCACCAGGTTGTTCAGCACGATGTCGGCACGGAGCCGGGGCGAGTGGCCGAAGGCGGTGGCGTTGCGCATGTACACCGGGGTGAAGTCGTCGTCGGCCAGCGCGTGCAGGTCGTCCTCCACCCGCACCTTGGACTCCGCGTAGGGCGTCACCGGGCGCAGCGGGGCGTCCTCGGCCACCAGCTCGTCCCCGCCGGCGGCGCCGTAGACGGAGCACGTCGACGCGTACAGGAAGCGCCGCACACCGGCGTCGCGGGCGAGCCGGGCGAGGCGCACGGAGGCGTGGTGGTTGATGTCGTAGGTGAGCTCCGGCGCCAGCGACCCCAGCGGGTCGTTGGACAGCGCGGCCAGGTGGATGACGGCGTCCACGCCGGCCACGTGCTCGGCCGTGACGTCGCGCAGGTCCACCCGGTGCCCGGACGGGTCGGCGGGCTGCGGGCCGAGGACGCAGTCGGCGAACAGTCCGGCGTCGAGGCCGACGACCTCGTGCCCGGCGGCCGCGAGGACAGGGGCCATCACGGTGCCCAGGTAGCCCTGGTGTCCGGTCAGCAGTACGCGCAAGGTTCATTCCCCCAGATCGAGAGTGAGTTTGGTGACGGCGAACGCCTCGGCGTAGCGCGCGTGGCATTCGATTCCGCGGATCCGCGCGAGGCCGAGGAAGGCCTCCCGGTCGTACCAGGGCCGGTGCCGCTGCGAGGGGTAGTGCTCCTGCAGCAGCCGCACCTTCTCCTCGGCGATCTCCGGCGTCAGCGGCTGGTACGCCGAAGGACGGCCGAGGTCGCCGTCCCACTTGACGATCTCGTAGCCGAGCACGAGATGGTCGCGGAACGCGGTGGGCATCAGCTGCGCCAGGCCGCGGTGGTCCTGGTGCGCGTCGTCCGTGCGCGGGGCCAGGACGAGATCGGGCTCCGTCCCCGCGCGCAGCTCCTCCACCGCGGCCTTGGCCTCGTCCCAGTGCGTGGGCAGCCGGCCGTCCGGCAGCTTGAGCACGGTCAGCCGCAGGTCGGCGCCCGGGCAGAAGGCGGCCAGCGCGGCCCGCTCCTCCTCCTCCCGCTCGCCGCCACCGCCGGAGAGCACCAGCGCGTCGACCCGGAGACCGGGCCGCGCGAGGCACATCGTGAGGAGCGTTCCGCCGGCGCCGATGGCGATGTCGTCGCAGTGCGCGCCCACCGCGACGATCCGGTCCAGGCGCCCCGTTCCGAGCCGGATCACGCCGTCGCCCCCGCGGTGTCCCGCTCCCACACGGCCCAGGGGCGGTCGCCCCGGGCGTAGGAGGCGTCGAGGGCGGCCCGCTCCTTCACGGTGTCGGTCGGCTTCCAGAAGCCGCGGTGCTGGAAGGCCGACAGCCGCCCGCGCTTGGCCAGTTGGGCACAGCCGTCGGCGACCAGGTCCCCGTTCTCGGGTATGTGGTCGAAGACCTCCTGGCGGAGCACGAAGTAGCCGCCGTTCTCCCAGAGCGGCATGTCGCTCACCGCGGTGATGCCCCCGACCAGGCCGTCCTCGCCCAGGTCCACGCAGTGGAAGGACTGCTGCGGCGGCACCACCATCATCGACGCGCCGGCGTCGCGCTGCGCGAACCGGTCGATCATCTCCGGCAGCGGGGCGTCGGTGAGCACGTCGGCGTAGTTGGCGAGGAACATCTCGTCCCCGTCCAGATGGTGCCGGACCCGGCGCAGCCGCTCCCCGATCGGCGACTCGATGCCGGTCTGCGCGAACGTGATCGTCCAGTCGGATATGTCGGTGGACAGCAGCTCGGTCCGCCCGCCCCGCAGCACGAAGTCGTTGGACGTCGTCTCCTCGTAGTTGAGGAAGAAGTCCTTGATGTGGTGCGCGCCGTACCCGAGGCACAGGATGAACTCGGTGTGCCCGAAGTGCGCGTAGTAGCGCATCACGTGCCAGATCAGCGGGCGCGGGCCGACCATCGCCATCGGCTTGGGCACGTCGTCGGAGGTGCCGTTGCGCATCCGCATCCCGTAACCGCCGCAGAACAGGACGACCTTCATGCCTTCACCTCGACAACGCTCAGTTCCGGGATGGGGAAGACCAGCCGGCCGCCCCACTCGTGCACGAAGGACAGCTGCTCGATCAGCTCGTCCCGCAGGTTCCACGGGAGGACGAGGACGTAGTCCGGCCGGTCGGCGGCTATCTGCTCGGGCGGCAGGATCGGGATCCGGGTGCCCGGGGTGAACCTGCCGTGCTTGTAGGGGTTGCGGTCGACCGTGTACGCGAGCAGGTCGGGCCGGATGCCGCAGTGGTTGAGCAGCGTGTTGCCCTTGCCCGGGGCGCCGTAGCCGACGACCGTCTCGCCCCGCTCGGCCGCGTCGATGAGGAACCGCAGCAGGTCCCGGCGGACCTTGGCCACCCGGGCGGAGAACTCCGCGTACCCGGACAGCTCCTGGAGCCCGGCGGCCTTCTCCCGGTCCAGCACCTCGGCCACCCGGCCGCTCGGCTCGCCGGCGACCTCGGCAGGCCGCGCCCACAGCCGGATGGAGCCGCCGTGCGTGGGCAGCAGTTCGACGTCCACGAGCGTGAGTCCGCCGCTCGCGAGCGCCCGGATCGCGGAGGCGACCGTGTAGTACTGGAAGTGCTCGTGGTAGATCGTGTCGTACTGGTTCTCCTCGATCAGGGTCAGCAGGTGCTGCACCTCGATGGAGACCCAGCCGTCGTCCGCGACCAGGGCGCGCAGCCCTTCGGTGAAGCCGACCACGTCGGGGATGTGCGCGTACACGTTGTTGGCGACGACCAGGTCCGCCGGGCCGTGCTCGGCGCGGACGGCCGCACCGGTCTCCGGGGACAGGAACTCCGTGAGCGTGGGCACACCCGCGTCCCGCGCCGCCGCACCGACGTTCACGGACGGCTCGACGCCGAGGCAGCGGATCCCCCGGTCCACCACGTGCCGCAGCAGGTACCCGTCGTTGCTCGCCACCTCGACCACGAAGGCGTCGGGGCCGAGCCCCACCCGCTCCACCGCGCCGGCGACGAACGTGCGCGCGTGCTCCACCCAGGAGGTCGAGTACGAGGAGAAGTACGCGTACTCCTGGAAGGTCTCCTCCGGCGTGATCAGCGGGGGGATCTGCGCGAGCCAGCAGTCGGTGCAGACCCGCAGGTGCAGCGGGTACGCCGGTTCCGGCCGGTCCAGTCGGTCCGCCGCGAGAAAGCTCTCGCACGGCGGTGTCGCCCCCAGATCGACGACGCTGGCCAGCGCCGCCGAACCGCAGAGTCGGCATCGTGTCATCTAGTGCCCCCCATCTCCGCTCGCGCGGGTGCCCCGCGACGAGCCGGCTTCTTCGTTCCCTGCCGGCGGCGCGTTGTCCGCGCCGCCCGACCGACCCGCGATCGCGGTGCGGTACTCCTCCACGAGGCGCTCCAGCCCGACGGCCGGGCTGAACCCCTTCTCGTAACGGCGCCGGGCCGCCTCGCCCATCTCCCGGTTGCGGTCCGGACCGGCCGTGATCCGGCGGATCCGGTCCGCCAGCGAGGCGGGATCGCCGGGCGCGTGCAGCAGCCCGGTCACCCCGTCCTCGACGAGTTCGACGAAGGCGCCGTGACCGGCGGCCACGGCCGGGACCCCCGCCGCCATCGACTCCGCGACGACCAGGCCGAAGGTCTCCTGGGCCATCGAGGGGGCCACCACGGCGACCGACCGCGCGACGCCCTTCCGGCACTCCTCCGGGTCCCACAGACCGGCGTACCGCACGTCGTCCCGGCCCGCGGCCCAGGCGGACACCTCGGGCTCCAGCGGCCCGGCGCCGGCGATCACGAGCGGCACGCCCACACCGCCGTCCGTGGCGAGCTGGT
Source organism: Streptomyces tanashiensis (assembly GCF_014648895.1). Taxonomy (GTDB): domain Bacteria; phylum Actinomycetota; class Actinomycetes; order Streptomycetales; family Streptomycetaceae; genus Streptomyces; species Streptomyces tanashiensis. The sequence goes on along the minus strand of NZ_BMRZ01000002.1, from coordinate 1,088,763 downwards.
CCCACGCGGCCATCAGCAGCCGCACGCCCTTGGGCTCCGCGAGCCGCCCGAGGAACAGCACATGCTCGCCGTCGCCCTCCCGCCGGACGCCCGGGTCGGGCACGAAGTTGTGCTTCACCGCCAGCCGTTCGGCCGGCATGCCCGACCGCACGAGGATGTCGCGCTGTGCCTCGGAGATGCAGAAGAACCGGTCCACCCCCGACCACCACCGGCGCCGGTTGAGCGTCATGCTCGCCGCCAGCGGCACCGTCGCGAGCCGGGAGTTCCGGTAGCAGCCGTGCCGGACGGCGGGCAGCGCCGCGGCCGTCCCGACGCACTCGGTGCACGGCCGCCCGTCCCGGTGCAGCGTGCCGGGCGGGCAGACCTGGGTGTAGTTGTGCAGCGTGGCGACGACGGGCACACCGGCGTCGGCGCACGCGGCGAGCACCGCGGGCGACAGGAGCGGGAACACGTTGTGGACGTGGACCACGTCCGGCCTCTCGGCGCGCAGCCGGGCCGTGAGCTCCGTACGGACCGCCGGGTTCCACGGCACGAGCAGCGGCACCGCGACCTTGCCGAGCAGGGACTTGACGGCGATGTCGTCGCTGCGCCGCTCGAACAGGTCGACGCGGTGGCCGGCCGCGCGCAGCAGCCCCACCTCCTCGTCGACGACCCTGTTCTCCCCGCTCGGCTGCGCCGAGGAGTAGCGGTTGTGCACTACAAGGACATGCATGTTCAGGTCACCTCCTGGCCCATCGGGGGATACGTCGTCGGGGGATCTCGGCCGCCACCGCCGGGGGCGTGCCCGCGGCGGGCACCGCGAGCAGGGAGGCGGCCAGGGCCAGATGCAGCAGATACGCCGAGGCGTCACCGAGTCCGACCTCGGTGTACGAGGAGAGCGCGCAGTAGCTGATCAGGAAGATGGCGCAGGCCCTCGGCAGCGACGGCGGCCGCAGCAGCGCGACACCGCCGATCACGATGATCATCGCCGCCACGAGGGTGACACCGATCAGGCCCTGCTCGTCGTAGACGGCCAGCCAGCTGTTGTCGATGGGCAGCCCGTCGAACGACTTGTCGCCCAGGCCCGTGCCGAACACCTTCTCCCCGGTCGTCCGGGGCGCCGAGAGGAGGGCGTCCCAGACCTTGGCCCGGCCGGTGAGGTTGGCGAAGTTCTCCTGGCTCTGCCCGCGCAGGAACCACGCCCGCAGCGCGGAGCTGAACACCACGGCGGCCACCGCGGCGCACAGCACCGCCCAGGCGAAGAACCGGCGGGCGGCCGCGCTGGTCAGGATGAGCGAGCCGATCGCCAGCGCCAGCCCGATGAGCAGGCCCAGCGTCGCCGTACGGGTGTGGGTCATCGCGAGCAGGACGAAGGACGGCACGATGAGCATCGCCGCTCCGGCTCCCGTGGTGCGGCGGCCGAGCAGGAGCAGCACGGTGAGCCCGATGACCACCGCCGCGTACTGCCCGATCTGTGGCGGGGTGAGCGGCCACAGCGCGCCGACCAGCCGCTGGCCGTAGTACTCGGGCATGGCCGTGCCCGGGGCGACGACCAGGCCGACGGCCACCAGCACGAGCACCGCGAAGTACATCCGGATGTGGTGGCGGACGAAGGTCAGACTGCCGTCCCACCAGCGGCTGAGCAGCCACAGCGTGCTGACGAAGAGAGCCAGCCGCCCGCAGCGGAACAGCGCGCCGAGTCCGATGTCCGGCTGAACGCTGGAGATCAGGCTCGGCACCAGCAGCAGGGTCAGCAGGAACACGAAGGCGCTGGGCCGGATGCGCAGCCGGAGATTGAGCGCGAGCGCCAGCGCGAACGCGACGACCAGCGCACCCATGGTGGCCATCTGGATGAGGGAGCGGGGGAGCGGGATGACGGTCTTCGCCCCGGCGGAGCCGAGCGTGTTGAGGCCCAGCAGCGCCCACGCGATCCCGACGGCCTTGGGCGTGCCGGCCGCCGCGGCACCGGGCCGCGCATCCGTGGTGTCCGGTCCGCCCGGCCGGTCGAGGTGCTTCAGGTCTCCGTCCATCTCAACCACCCGCCCGTGCGGTGAAGCTGCTGCCCGCGTCCTGCCGGTACGGCGCGCCCCGCCACTGCCCGGAACCGAGCGTCCGACCCTGTTCCCCGGCGACGAAGCTCCACGGCCCGAGGTAGACGTTGTCGTGCCAGCGGTTCCCCTGCCGGTGGGTGACCGCCTCGGCCACCCGCCCGCCCCGGTACGGCGACCAGTCGGGGGAGGTGCCGTCGTTGGCGAGCACCGCCATGCGACCGCACTTCTCCGCGCACGCGAGGACGGACGTGTCCAGCACGAAGCGGTTGTCGTGGATGTCCACCCGCTGGGTCTTCCACCGGCAGTCGGCGTAGAGCGGAGCGTCGGCGATCGCCGGGCGGGCGCAGCGGGAGGTGTCCTTCACGAGCAGGGTGCAGTAGTCGGTGGAGGTGTTGGCCGGGCTGTTGCAGAACCGGTCGGCGTTCTCCCACAGGGTGATCCCGTTCCAGTTGTTCTCCAGGAGGTTCCGGTAGATCTCGATCCTGTCCGTGCGGGCCGGGACCCGTGGCTCGCCGCCGGCCTCGGACACGTAGACGGTCGCGTACGGGAAGTCGTCCCCGGCCGACTCCGCGCGGCCCTCGACCCAGTTGTTCCGCCGGATCGTGTTGTTCCGGACGACCGCGTTGTAGCTGGTCTCGTAGATCAGCGCGGCCCCGTCGTTGGACTCCAGGACGTTGCCCTCGATGCGGAAGTCGTTGTTGTTGGTGTCGGCCCACAGGCCGGCGCCGCGGTTGTCGTGCACCCAGTTGCCGCGGATGTCGGCGCCGTCGACGGCCCAGAACTTGATGCCCGCGGTGCAGCCGCAGCCCGGCTGCCGCCGCTCCCAGTCGTCGGTGTTGTTGCCGACGATCTCGCTGCCCTCGACCACCAGGCCGCGGATGGAGTCACCGGTCTTGTACGCGTTCATGCCGTACTGGCCGTTGCCGCGCAGGCAGCTGGCGCTGACCCGCTGACGGGCACCGGCCATCAGCCCGGCACCGGAGTTGTCCTGGATGGTCGCGTGCTCGATCACCCATCCGTCGGCCATGTCGTGGTTGACCACGCCCTCGTTGTTCGGCGCGATGAAACGCTGCACGGTCAGATGGCTGATGGTGACGTCCACTGCGGTGCCGCCGAACGCGTACTGGTTGGTCTTCCGGCCGTCCAGCACGGCGCCCGGCGCGCCGAGGTAGCGGTTCCCCTTCTTGGGGACGACCTGGTCGTAGGGGCCCGGTCCGAGCCTGTGCGTCCCGGGCCGGAGCCAGAACGTGGTGCCGGAGGGGCTGCTCTCGGTCTTCGCGGCCAGGTCACCGACGACAGCGGGGTCGACGGTCACCGCCCCGGCCGGGGCCTTCGCCGGCCCGGCCGCGGGATTCGCGCACACCCGGGCCACGGACGTGGCGGGCGCCCCCGGGACGGCGGGCGCTCCGGAGGTCGGGGCCGCCCCCGACCCGGACGGCGTACCGGCCGACTCCGCCGGGGCGTCCGCCGCGCCCGTGCAGCCGGTCGCCGCCGCCAGGACGAGCGCAAGCGCCGCCACCGGCAGCGCCCGGCGCCGCCTCCTGATCACCACGCCTCCCCCTAGCCGCGGAACCCGAGCACGGTGGTGAACTCCTCCACGCCGTCGGCGCGTCCGGTGCCGACCAGCGTGGTGGAGGGTTCCTTGCGCCCGAAACCGGCGGAGTACCAGCCCAGCGGGGGGTTCGTCTCCCCGCGATGCGCCCGCCAGGACAGCTGCCCGGGCAGGTCGAGCACCGCGGAGCGGTCCTCGCCGTCCCGGGTCCAGGTGAGCACCGCCCGGTTCCCCACCAGCTCCGCGGCGATCTCCGGGCCCAGGTGGAACGCCAGGCGCACGGTCCCACGAGCGCCGCGGACCTCGTCGACCACACGCAGCTCCTCGCTCGCGCCGGTCAGTTCCACCCGGCGGCGGTGCACGGCATCCCCGTAGCCGTCGTGCTCGGCACACCAGCGGGACACCCCGTCCTCGGCGGCGTCCGCGACCAGGACACGGCTGCGGGCGTGCCGGGTCCACAGGAACGGGCCGCCGGACTCGGACTGGTCGACGCCCTCCCACTGCAGGGTGTTGTGTCCGAGGGTCGACCGGAAGTACTGCCGCCACTCGGGCTGCCCGTGGTAGCAGAACGTCCCCGGGTCGGCGAGCACGTCGACCCCGTCGTGCCGGACCTCCACGGACAGCGCGTCCGCGTGGGCGTGCGCGGCGATGGACAGGAACCCGTGCGGGCCGCCGTCGCAGCGGCACCAGATCTCCCCGGGACCGCGCAGGATGGTCATGCCCGCGTCGGCGAAGTGGGACGGCCGGCTCGCCGGCCGCTTCACGCCCGGCGCGGACGGCCGGAGGAGCGCGGCGAGCAGCGGGGTGCGCACATCGGTGCCGGTCACCTCCGGCCACCAGGCGAGCCGGCCGAACACGGCGTCCCCGGTGGCGAGGAGCGAACCCCAGCGGTCGGTGCCCTCGCCGTCCACGACCAGACCGTGCCCGTCGTCCGCGTCCCCCTGGCGCGGCGGCCGCAGCCGGCCGTCCACGACGGCCGCGAGCGCGTCGGTCATCCGCAGCAGCACCAGCCGGAGCGTCGCGGGGACCGGCACGCCGGCGGCGTCCGCCTCGGCCACCGCGGCCAGGCCGAGCTCGAGGACGAGCCCGTGGTACTCGGTGGCCAGCTCCCGGTTCAGACCGGAGACGAAGGTGTTGCTCCGCAGATGCCGCTCCAGCGACGCCAGCGCGTCGGCCCGCCAGCGCGCCGAGGAGGGGAACCACCCGAACGCGCAGGCCGCGGCGAACTGCCCGGCGGCCTCGGCGACGATGTGGTTGTTCGCCGACGATCCCCGGCTGGGGAAGGCGGCCAGCCAGCGCTGGTGGTGCCAGATCTGGTCCAGCGCCACCGGATCGCCCTCGAAGAGACCGGCCGCGCCCGGCCAGCCGTCGAGCAGCCGGCGGATCCACACCCACGACAGCAGCCGGATCCCCAGCTCGATGCCGCTGATCCAGTGCACCCCGCGCAGCGGCGGGTTGGCCGCCCACCACTGCCGCAGGTGCTCGGCCACCCGCTCGGCGTACCGCTCGTCCCCGGTGACCGCGTAGGCGGCGGCAAGCACGGTGAGGTACTGGTGCCGTGACGGCTCCCAGATCTGCTTGATGTCCCCGACCGCGTCCTCGTTCCGGTACGGCACGTCGAAGGCGTACCCCGACGGAGCCCGGCGCCCGGTCTTCGGGTCGCACCACCAGTCCGGGTCGGCCATGTCGTCGCGTACCACCCCGAAGAACTCGGCGTGCCCGGCCATCAGCCGGTCCGCCTCGGCGACGAGACGCTTCGCGGCGTCCGGCGGCACCTCGGCGATCGTCCCGGCGGGCAGGACCGCCGTGAAGCGGGCGCCGGTCACACGCGGGGAGTCGGGCAGCGCCGACCGCCACCGCCGCCTGCGCACCGCGTCGACCGCCCGGCCGCCGACCTCCCGCGGTCCCATCCGGGACAGCCGCCGGAGGTACCAGCCCGCGCTCATGGTCATGGGGTCCTCGCCAGCGTCACCGGTGCACCGGCCGCGAGGGCCGCCTGCACGGCGAGGGTGGCCGCCGTGGTGGCGACCAGCGACTCCAGCGGCACCGGCATCGGTCCGCCGGTCCGCACGGCCTTGACGAACGCGGCCAGCTCGGCGTTCTGGCCCTTGTCCCGGGCCTGGGGCAGCCGCGAACTCACCCACCGCTTCTGCCCGTACACCGAGGCACGGACGAAGTCGTCGAGACGCAGGACCTTCCCGTCCGCGAGGAGGTCCAGCGTCTCCTTGGGGAAGCCGGGGGCGCCGGTGGTGACGTAGCTGATGGTCGCCGTGGACTCGTCCGGGTAGCGCAGCACGATCTGCAGGTCCTCGTTGCCGGCCGGGGCGACCGCGTACACCGAGACCGGGTCGGCGCCGAGCAGCCAGCTCGCCGTGTCGATGAAGTGCCCGCCCTCGCCGGCGAACCGCGAGCCCTCGGTGCCCTGCCGCAGGTACCAGCTGCCGTCCTGCAGCCGCCCCGCGTTGACCAGGTAGCGGAGGCTCGCCGGACCGGTCCGGGCGCCGAACCGCTTCCTGGCCTCCTGCAGCAGCGGCGCGAACCGCCGGTTGAAGCCCACCTGCAGCCGGTCGTTGCCGGACTCCTCCACCGCGGCGAGCACGCCCGCCAGCTCGTCCTCGGAGAGGGCGAGAGGCTTCTCCACGAACACCGCCTTGCCGGCGAGGAGCGCCTTCCGGGTCAGCTCGGCGTGCGAGCTGTGCCGGGTGACCACGAACACCGCGTCGATCGCCGGGTCCCCGAGCACGCCGTCGAGGTCGGTGGTCGCCCGGGCGAAGCCGAACTTCCGCTGCGCGTTGGCCGCGGACAGCGCCGTCGTGGTGACGACCGTCGACAGCGAGACGCCTTCGCGCTCCGCCAGGTGCGGCAGCAGCATCGACGTGGCGTAGTTCCCCGCGCCGACGAACGCGAGCCGCACCGGCGCGTTGCCGGGCCGGGCCGGGGCGGACGGCGTGCCGCGTCGCACCGCGGGCACGGCCACCGCCGGGGCCTCCGCCTCTCCTTCCTCCGTCTGCTCTGGGTAGCGGAACAGCACCGCGACGGCCTTCAGTTCGCCGTCCTTCAGACGCCGGTACGTCTCGACGGCGTCGTCGAAGTCGGCGATGTGGGAGATCAGCGGATCCACGTCGACGCGGCCGCGGGCGAGCAGATCGAGGAAGCACGCCAGGTTGCGGCGCTCGGTCCAGCGCACGTAGCCGATCGGGTAGTCACGCCCCTCCAGCTCGTACTCGGGGTCGTACCGCCCGGGGCCGTAACTGCGGGAGAAGCGGACGTCCAGTTCCTTCTCGTAGTACGCGTTCCACGGCAGGTCCAGGCGGCACTTGCCGATGTCGACGACCCGGCCGCGGTCCCGGCACAGCCGGGCGGCCAGCTCGACGGGCTGGTTGCTGGAGCCGCCAGCGGCCAGATACACCTGGTCCACGCCGTGCCCGTCGGTGAGCTCGGCGACAGCGGCCTCCACGGCCGCGGAGGAGGGATCGCCGCAGGCGGCGGCGCCCAGGCGCTCGGCCAGCTCGCAGCGCGCCGGATCGGGATCGACCCCGACGACCCGGACCCCCGAGGCCACGAGGAGCTGCACCACCAGCTGCCCGATCAGCCCGAGGCCGATGACCAGCGCCACCTCGCCGAGCTGCGGCTCGCCCTGGCGGACGCCCTGCAGCGCGATCGAACCGACGGTTCCGAAGGCCGCGTGCCGCGGCGCGAGACCGTCCGGCACCCGGGCGTAGAGGTTCTTCGGCACCCAGTTCAACTCGGCGTGCAGCGCGTGCTCGTTGCCCGCGCAGGCGACGAGGTCACCGACCTTCACGTCGTCGACGCCGGGACCGACCTGCTCGACCACCCCGCACAGCGAGTAGCCCAGCGGGGTGTAGGAGTCCAGCTTGCCCATCACCTTGCGGTAGGTGGCGGGCACCCCGTTCGTTGCCACGCTCTGCATGACCTTGGCCACCTGGTCGGGCCGGGAGCGCGCCTTGCCCAGCATCGACATGCCGGCCTCGGACACCTTCATGAGCTCGGTCCCGGTGGATATCAGCGAGTACGCGGTACGGACCAGCACACCGCCCGGCTTGCATCCCGGCACCGGCACGTCGAGCACCGCCAGTTCGCCGCTCTTGTAGTTCTGCACAACCTGCTTCACCCGAAGTCCCCTTGTTTCTAAGCCGTCAAGCGAGTGGTCCGGCCGGACTCTGAGGTCGCGCCGCGGTACCAGTACTCGAGGGTCAGCACATGCCACAGATGCTTGGAGAAGTCCCGCTGCCCGGAGGCGTCCTCGGCGACCATCCGCGCCAGCGCGTCACGGCGCAGGAGCCCGGAGCCGACGAGCACGCCGTCGTGCACCACCTCGCGCACCAGCGGAGCCAGGTCCCGGCTCATCCAGGCACGCAGCGGGGCGCTGAACAGGCCCTTGGGCCGGTACACGATCTCCCGGGGCAGGACCGAGGTGGCCGCCTCCTTGAGGACGGCCTTGCCCTGCCGTCCGACGATCTTGCGATCACCGGGCACGGCGAAGGCGGCCTTGACCACCTCGACGTCCACGTACGGCACCCGCACCTCGGTCGACGCGGCCATGCTCGACCGGTCCGTGTAGGCGAGGTTCAGACCCGGCAGGAACATCCGGGCGTCGCCGAGGCACATGCGGTTGACGAAGTCGTCGAGCTCGTTGTCCTCGTAGACGTCCGCGTGCTCGGTCAGCACGTCGTCGACCGTCCCGGCCAGGTCCGGATCGACCAGGCCGAGCAGCTCCTCCCGGTCGTACATGGTGTAGCTGCGCCGGAACGCGGTCTCCTCCGGCAGGTCGGCGAAGGAGAGGAACCGCTTCGCGAACCGCACCGACCGGTACCCCCGCCTGGCCGTGGCGACCGGCAGCCGGTCCACGGCCCGGGACAGGCCGTGCCGCAGCGGTCCCGGGACGCGCTGGTAGCGCAGCGCGATCAGATTGGCCAGGTGCTTGCGGTAGCCCGCGAAGAGCTCGTCGGCGCCCATCCCGGAGAGCATCACCTTGACCCCGGCCTCCCGGGCGGCCGAGCAGATCAGGAACGTGTTGATCGCGGCGGGGTCGCCGATCGGCTCGTCGAGGTGGTACGTCATCCGCGGCAGCAGGTCGAGGACGTCCGGGGCGATCTCGATCTCGTGCAGGTCGACGCCGAACCGCTCGGCCACCTGCCGGGCGTAGCGCAGGTCGTCCGGCATCGCCTCGAACTTCGCGTCCTCGGCGCGGAACCCGATCGTGTAGGCGGAGATCCCCGGTTGTTCACGGGCCGCGAGGGCGGTCAGATAACTGGAGTCGAGACCGCCGGAGAGGAAGGTCGCCACGGGCACGTCGGAGAGCATGTGCCGCCGGGTCGACTCCTCCACGATGGCGGCCAGGTCCGGCCGCTCGCCGCTGAGGGCCCGGTCCCGGCCCTCGGCGGCGACGTCCTTCAGGTGCCAGAACCGGCCGCGGTCCACCCGGCCGTCGGGCCGGCACCGCAGCCAGCTCCCCGGCGGGAGCTTCTCCGCCTCGCGGAACGCGCACCGCGAGTCGGGCACCCAGTAGTACAGCAGCGAGGCCACCAGCGCCCCGTGATCCACCTCCAGCGACCCGCCGGTGGCGGCGGCGAGCGCCTTGAGCTCGGAGGCGAACACCAGCCCCTCACCGCGCCGGAGCAGGAACAGCGGCTTGATGCCGAGTTGGTCGCGGACGAGCACCAGCTCACCGGTGCGCTCGTCGAAGATCCCGAACGCGAACATGCCGCGCAGCCGGGGAAGACAGTCCGTCCCCCAGCGCCGCCAGGCCTCCAGGAGCACCTCGGTGTCGGAGGTGCCGCGGAAGCGCACCCCGGCGGCCGTCAGTTCGGCGCGCAGCTCGGGCGCGTTGTACAGCTCGCCGTTGTACGTCAGGACGAGCCCGTTCGAGACCATCGGCTGGGCGCCGGTCTCGGAGAGGTCGACGATGGCCAGTCGGCGGTGCCCGAGGTGCACCTCGCCGTCACCGACGGGGTGGCTGTATCTGCCCGCCCCGTCCGGACCACGGTGGGCGAGGGTGTCGGTGAGCCGGTCGGTCACGGTCTTCCCGTCCGGCCATCGGTACGTGCCTGCGATGCCACACATGTCCTACCGCATCTCCTGGTCGTTGTCCGGGACCCGTGCGGCCCACATCGGTACCCGTTCGGTCCGCCGCCGGCCCGTCACGCCCGGCCTGGCCGGCCGCTCGCTCCGGCCGCGCAGCGCGGTGTGCCCGTCCCACAGCGTGCCGTCGGTCCGGTCGCGCGGATCGGGGTCGATCAGCACCACGCCGATCACCGGGATGTGCTGCTCGGCCAGCTGCCGCGCCACGGTGTGCAGCCACGCGGCGCTGCCGTGCCCGGCGCGCACGACGAGCACCGTCCGCGTGCCGAGGTGGCGCAGGTCGGTCCAGGCCGTGCCGGGTGCCACCGACCCGACCCCGATCCGCCGCTCCTGGGACGCGAGGGCCGCGCCACGCTCGGCGCCGAGCACGGCCGGGTCTCCCGGCTTCGGGCGGCGGGAGGCGAGGTGCGTGCCGGGCAGACCGTCGACGACGGCCACCGGCCCGTCCGCCCCCAGAGCCCTGGCGAGGTCCAGGGCGATCGCGCTCGTGCTGGGCGCGGAGCCCAGTTCCAGCAGCGACAGCGGCTCCGCCGACTCGCGAGCGGAGCGGGCCAGGGACGCGGTGAGCCGTTCGCGTGCCGCCCGGATCCGGCGCCGCCGCCACGGACCGGTCGACCGCCGGGGCAGCTCCGCGATGACCGAGGCGCCGAGGTTCGCCGCGATCTCCCGGCGCAGCACGGGACGGTCCGCCACCACCGAGCCGACCGCGGCCACCGCGAGGCCCAGCGCGAGGCCCAGGGCGAGCCCGATCCCCGCGTCGGTGGCGGCCGTCTTCGGCAGGGAGTGCCGCACCGGACGCGGGACGTCCACGATCTGGGTGCCGGCGATCAGATGGGGCGTGCCGATCCGCGCCTCGGTGGCGCGCTGGTCGAAGTCGGCGATCCGCGAGGTGAGTTCGGCGCGGCGGGCGAAGAGCGACTCCATGGTCGCCGACGTCTTCGGTCCGCTCTGCGGCTCCTCGGTGCCGATCGCCTTGTTGACCTGGGTGAGTTCCTCCCGCAGCCGGTCACGCTGGTCGACCAGGGCCTTGGAGTCGGAGTTCGCGGCCTCTCTTATCCGCCGCACGTGGTCGGCGATGAAGGCGTCGGCCAGCGCCTGGGCACGGGCCACCGCCTCGGCGTCGCTGTCGCCGGTCGCGGTGATCTGCAGCACGTTGTTGGTCAGGCCGACACCCTCGTAGTCCTTCATGAAGTCCACCGGTTCCTCGGAGGACTTGAGGGCCCGCAGGGCGTTGCCGGCGATCCGGGTGGTCTGCAGCAGCGCGACATCGGTGCGGATCAGCGTCCCGGGGTCGTTCGGCTGGTCCTCCTGATGGGCGACCAGGATCTTGGTCACCGCGGTCGGGGGCGGCGGCAGCAGGATCGCCAGCGCCGCTCCGGCGAGCAGCCCCAGCAGCGCCAGGGAGCCCCAGAGACGGCGCCGCCTCCGCACCGCCACGACCAGCACCTGCAGGTCGAGCAGCGGAGCGGCGGCCGGCGGCTCCGAGGTCGTACTCGTCGTCATCCCGCACCTCCCGTCGTGTCGGCGCCGACCGCGAGCGCCGGTGTGGTGGCGTCCCGATGACGCCCGGCGTCACGCGACGGACGGGACCGGACCGTGTCGGCGAGAACGACGCCGACGATCGCGTGCCGGGCGTCGGCACACGCGTCGGCGACGCCGGCGAGCTCCCCCGCGGTCCAGCTGCTCGCGCTGAGCACGACCACGGCACCTGCCTCCTCGTCGCGGTCCGGCACCATCGGCCGGGACACCGAGACCGCCACGACCCGCAGCACGGGGTACCCCCCGCCCGAAGCGTCCGCGGAAGCGTCGCTCTCGGCCTCGGCGACGAGCTGCCCGGCGGCCCGGAGGGCGGTCTCGTCGCCGTCGGGGACGACGACCAGCAGCCGCCGGGGGACCGGCAGCAGGTCCTGGAGCCGGGCGTACACCCGCCGATAGCGGATCTGCCGGCCGGCCTCGTCGCCGGAGTTCCGCGGGGTCGGCACGTCCCACCGGACGTCGAGGCCGAGCAGACGGCGCGTCAGGGCCCGCGGGCCACGGCCTTCCGCCCGGCGTCCGGCCGGTTCGTCGGGTACGTCGACGGTGCCGAGGAGCGCCGCGCCCAGCGCCGCCGCGATCTCCGGAGCGGTGCGCAGCCGGCGGCTCATCCGCGCGGCGGCGAGATGCCCGACGACCGTGAGCAGGAAGGACAGCAGCGCCCCGCCGGCGATGAGCTGCGTCCTCGTGGGCGGCGCCTCGCCGGTCGGCCGGACCGAGGGCCCCATGACGACCATGTTGGCCTTCGCGGTGGCGGGGTCGGCCTGCTCCAGCTTGTCCACGGCCTCCTGCAGCGCGGTGCGCAGCTTGGCGAGCTCGGTGCGGGTCTGCACGCTCTCCACGGACTGCCCCGAACCGGCCCCGTCGGCCAGTTCGGCGATGCGGCGGCTGGTCTGCACCACCAGCTGTCGCAGCGCCTCGGGCTTCGCCGTCCCTTCGGGATCGGCGTTGTCGCCCTCGATCTGGTCCACGAACGCGACGAACTGCTGGGCCACCTGGTCGGAGAGCTGCTGTGCGCGCTCCGGGGTCTCGGCCGTTCCCGCGATCTTGATGATGTTCCCGTCGGCGGCCTTGGCGGTCACCTGTTCCCGCAGCTCGCTGCCGTCGACGCCGGTCCAGCCGAGTGCGGCGGCCGCGCGGTCGACGACCACCGAACTCGTCGCGATCTCGGTCTGGGTCAGCAGCTCGCGCTCGCCCCACGCCCCCGGCAGCAGGACCGATGCCGAGGTCGTGTAGCGCGGCGGAAGAAGCAGCGAGGTGCCGTAGCCGACGAGCGCACCCACCAGGGTCAGGATGGTGAGGAGCCGTCGGCGCCGACGGAGAATCCGCCCGATCGTCACCAGGCGTATCGTGTCATCGCTCAACGACGCGGCCTTCTCCCTGACCTGACCGGGCGGTTCACCGACACGGGAGTGCGGTCACCGGCGGCCGCGGTGTACGCGGCCAGCAGGGACTGCTGGGAGTGCCGCCAGGAGAGCTGCCCGCTGATCCGCTCCTGGCCGATCTTGCCCATCCGGGCCCGCTCCTCCGGATCGTCGAGGAGTCGCGCGATGAGCCCGGCGAACTCGGCCTCGTCGTCGGCGGACGCGTAGACGGCGGCGTCGCCGGCGGAGACCCGTGCCTCCCTGAGGTCGAACGAGACGATCGGCCGGCCCATGACCATGTACTCCAGGACCTTGTTCATGGTCGACACGTCGTTGAGCGGATTGCACGGGTCGGGGGAGAGGCACACGTCCGCGGTGGACAGGTAGCGCACCAGGTCGGCGTCCGGAATCCGCCCGGTGAACTGCACCTGCTCGGAGAGCCCGAGCCGCCGGGACAGCTCGACCATCGCGTCGAAGGCGTCGCCGGCGCCGACGAACACCGCGTGCCAGTCCGTACGCCCGAGCTCGTCGCGCAGTTTGGCGAGGGCGCGCAGGGCGTAGTCGACGCCGTCCTGCGGGCCCATGACGCCCAGGTAGCAGAGCAGATGGGGCTTGCCGCGCTTCAGCTCCGGCTCGGGCGGCACCGGGTGGAAGCGGTCGATGTCGGGGGCGCTGCGCACCACGAAGACGTCCTCCGGCCGCTTGCCCCCACGGCGCAGCGCGACGTCCCGGTAGCTCTCGTTCGTGGCCAGCACGATGTCCGCGGCCCGGTACGTCATCCGTTCCAGCGCGCACACGCCGCGGTAGAGCAGGTCCTCCCCGCGGTCGAACCGGGAGAGGTACAGCTCGGGCACCAGGTCGTGCTGGTCGAAGACGAACCGCGCCCCCTGCCGCTTCAGCCACAGGGCCGGCAGGAACAGCAGGTCCGGCGGATTGCAGGCGTGGACCACGTCGACCGGGCCGACCCTGCGGGCCAGCCGGATCGTGTGCCACAGCGCCGATCCGTACTCCCGCAGATAGCCGGCCGGACCTCCGGTGGCCGCGCGCAAGGGGTAGCGGTGGATCCGCACCCCGTCGATCACCGCCTCCGGCTCCGTGTCCCGCTTCTCACCGCGGGGGCAGATGACGTGCACCTCCCAGCCCGCGTCGCGCAGCGTCGTGCATTCCTGCCACACCCGTCGGTCGAACGGCACCGACAGGTTCTCCACCAGGATCAGTGCGCGACGGGCCGGCCCGTCGCTCCTGGTCGTGTCACCAAGCAAGGCCCATGTACCCCGGTTCGGTCCGGCGCGCGTCGGCGTCGGGAAGATGGATGAGGTCGACGATCACCGGGCTGCCGCCGTGGGGAAGCGCCTCGAGGACGGCCGGATCCCTGGTCCCGACCAGGCACACCTCGGCGTGGTCGAGCACCTCGTCGACGGAGTCCGCGAGCAGCTGCGCGAGGTGCGGCAGCCGGGTCTCGATGTACTCGCGGTTCGCGCCGAGCAGCCGGGAGAGGTTCACGTTGGGGTCGTAGATCTTCAACTCGTACCCCTTGCCGAAGAGCCTCTCCGCCAGTTCGACGAGCGGGCTCTCGCGGAGGTCGTCGGTACCGGGCTTGAAGGACAGTCCGAACAGGCCCACCCGGCGCTTGCCGGTGCGCTCGACCAGCTCCACCGCGCGCCGCAGGTGCTCGGAGTTGGAGGGAAGCACGTGGGAGAGGATGGGGACCGAGACGTCGGCCCGCTGAGCCGCGTGGACCAGGCTGCGCAGGTCCTTGGGCAGGCAGGAGCCGCCGAAGGCGAAGCCGGGCCGCAGATATGCGGGGCTGATGTTCAGCTTGCGGTCGGCCAGGAACACGTCGATCACCTGATGCGAGTCCACCCCGAGCGCCTGGCAGACCGCGCCCAGCTCGTTCGCGAAGCCGATCTTCAGGCCGTGGAACGCGTTGTCGGCGTACTTGATGGCCTCGGCCGTCGGGATCGGCACCCGGAAGACCTCGCCGGGCAGTCCTTCGTACAGCGCCGCGACGACGTCGCCGCTGGCCTCGTCGAGCTCGCCGATGACGGTCTTGGGCGGGTCGAAGAAGTCCCGCACGCTCGTTCCCTCGCGCAGGAACTCCGGGTTCACCGCGACCCCGATGTCCACCCCGGCCGTGCCGCCGACGTACTTCTCCAGGATCGGCACCAGCAGGTTCAGGCAGGTGCCCGGGAGCATGGTGCTGCGGAACACGACGGTCTGCCGCCCGCCCCGCTCGGCCACCGCGGCGCCGATCTCCTCGGTGACCCGCTCCAGGTACGTGGTGCACAGGCTGCCGTTGGGCTCGGACGGCGTACCCACGCAGATCAGCGACACGTCGCTGTCCTCGATCGCCTCGCGGACGTCGCGGGTGGCGCGCAGGGCCCCGGTCCGCACGACCTCGGCGATGAGCTCCCCGATGCGCTCCTCGACCACCGGAGCCTTGCCGTCGTTGACCAGGTCGACCTTCACCTGGTTCACGTCGACGCCGATGACCTCGTGCCCCATGCTGGCCAGGCACGCGGCCGACACGCAGCCCACGTAGCCCAGGCCGAAAACGCTGACTCTCATGATCCGTTCCTCCCCCTGGGCAGGCCCTTACGGCCTGCCGTCCTGCCGGCCGGACGACGATCCCCGTGCATTCAGTAGGCCCCCTGCCCGTACAGCACCGCGCGCAGCGTCTTCCACAAGATCACCGTGTCCAGGGCGAGCGACCAGTCCTCCACGTACCGGAGGTCCAGCCGGACCGCCTCCTCCCACGACAGGTCGCTGCGTCCGCTGATCTGCCACAGGCCCGTGAGCCCGGGTTTGACCAGCAGCCGGCGCCGGATGTCCGGGCCGTACGCGGCGGACTCCTCCGGCAGTGGGGGCCGCGGGCCGACCAGCGACATCGATCCGGTGAGTACGTTGAACAGCTGCGGGAGCTCGTCGATCGAGTAGCGCCGCAGCACCGCCCCCACCCGGGTCACCCGCGGATCCCGGCGGAGCTTGAACAGCAGGCCGGCGCCCTCGTTGCGGTGGGCCAGCTCGGCGCGGGCCCGGTCGGCGTCGGCCACCATCGTGCGGAACTTGAGGATGGTGAACTCGCGGCCGTCCTTGCCGACCCTGCGCTGGCGGTAGACCGCCCCACCCCGGCTGTCCAGCAGGACGAGCAGCCCGACGACCACCATCAGCGGCGCGAACAGCAGCAGCAGGACCGCCGCGCCCATCCGGTCGACGACCTCCTTGACCGCCCGCCGGCCCCCGGTGAAGGTCGGCATGCTGACCCGCAGCAGCGGGATCCCGAGCACCGCGTCGATGTGCAGCCGGGGGCCCGCCACCTCCATCAGCACGGGGGCCACGACCATCTCGGCGTCGCTGCCCTCCAGGTTCCAGGCCAGTCGCTGCAGCCGGTCCGGCGACCAGTGCGCGTCCGGTGTGACCGCGACGACGCGGTAGCCGTCGCGGCGGACGTGGTTGGCGACGTCCGTCAGCGGGCCGACGACCGGTACGCCGTCGATCTGGTCGCCGTCGAGCCCGAGGCCGTCCGCCGTGCAGACCGCCTCCACGCGCCAGCCGAGGTGCGGGAACTTGCGCGTCCGGGTGATCAGGTCGCGCACGGTGGCCACGTCCCCGGCGGCGAGCACCGGTCGCAGACACCGTCCTTCGTTCCGCTGCTTGTGCAGCCAGACGCGCAGCAGATACCGCGTCGTCATCGTGACGAGCCCGATGGCGGGGATCGCGACGAAGATCCAGAGCTTGATGTTGTGCGAGGTGAAGGCGATCCCGCCGAGCGCCAGGACCACGGCCGCCGTGAACATGGAGCGGCCGAGCCGGCGGAACTCCTCGGCGCCCTGGCCGAGCACGGCCGGCGCCCAGGCCCGGCTCACCGCGAGCGTCGCCAGCACCAGCAGTTCGGTGCCGAAGGCGAGAATGCCCCATTTCTCATGCCAGTTGGCCGCGTCCCGGGCCCCGAAGAAGCCGCCGATCGCCGCCACGACGACGGCGGTGGCCGCGGTGTCGCCGGCGATCACGGCTCGGCGGTACCGCTGCTCCCAGTCGATCGTGTTCCGGCCGATCGCCCCGTTCTCCAGACGCCCGTGCGTCGATGGAAACGGGTTGATCAATTCCCCCTGCTGCACGGACCCCCCCAGGGCGCCAGTGGGCTCGACGTGTTGGCTCCACACGATTCCTCCCCCCGGGAGGCCCCCGCCTCCCGCGCTGTTCCTCCCCTCGGGAGGCCCCCGCCTCCCGCGCCGCGCTGTTCCTCGCTCCGGGAGGCCCTCGCCTCCCCGCGAATGACGTACCGGCAACTGCAGCGCTGCTTGAAACACATCCACCAGGAACCCGACAACCCCACGTCAGGTGCCAGGACATGACTGCCGACCGTCCATGGCACCGGAGCGTTAGATCATCATTTGTCGCCTGGTGTCCGGGCTTGTGAAGCAAGGTCAATCTAGAGCATCGAAGGCCTCCTGAAGAGGGATGTGCGCAACTTGTGCTGAACCTTTGAAGGTTGATCCATCGCCGTTCATCCGCGCGGGAGTTGATCGACGACGCGGAGGAGCCGTGTGACCTGTGACGACGCAACTACACAGGGCATCCGGTGCCCCTGACCCGGGGGTTTTCCGCCGTTTCGGCGCGGACCGATCTTGGCTTGTTTTTTAACCTGGCGTGCGTGAGGCGCCCGACGACCGCCTCGCGTCGGGGTTCGAGGCCGGAGGCCCTCGCCCGACGGCGTCCGGAGGCGTTGTCAGTGGGCGGGGATACGTTGTCGATGTTCCGCCGCTCCGGCGTGAACAACCCCTTTGACGTGCATGGGAGAAGTGCGTTGCCGGTCTGGGAGAGGTCGAGCGCGGCGCGGGTGGTACCGCCCGCGCGGCCGAGGAAGCTTGCCAAGGTGCCGTTCGTCGAGCTGGCCGACGGACGTCTGCAGGGCGTGGTGTCCAGCGGATCCGACACCGGGCGCGTATACGTGTCCTCGATCGCCGCCGGGACGTACGCGTTCGCGTGCAGCACCAACAACAACCGCCCCTGCGGCGGCGCGCGGGGCTCCTTCTGCAACCACATCCGCGCGCTCGTCACCGAGGCCTTCCTGCAGTACGGCGCGCAGCGCGTCGCCCGCTATCTGAAGGCCGACACCTCCGACACGGAGCCCGACGCCCACGCGCTCGTCGCGGCGATGGCCGCCACGCGCCCCGCGCAGGGCGACACCTCGGCCGCCGCCCCCGTCTTCAGCCGGCTCCTGAGGCACCTCGCCTACCTCGAACGGGAGCCGGCCACCGGGCCGCTGCCCGAGATGCAGTGGTTCCCGCCGACGAGGGCGGCCGCCTGATGCGCACCGATCTGCTCGGCGACCCCATCGACGGACTCGACGAGGCACTGGCCGCCGTGGACGCCTTCGACGACGCCCTCGTCACCGGCCTGCTCCGGCCGCAGCCCGCGCAGACCGACGGGCTCGCCGCGCTCGCGGCCGCCCTCGGCGGAACGCCGCTCGCCGCCCTCGTCGCCGAGGCCGCCGACAAGGCCGCGGCGGGCGCCGCCGGCGAGGACCACTTCGTCGCACTCGCCGCCGGCCGCACCGCGCTCCTGGGCTCCGTCCACGACGCCCTGACGGCACGCGTGCGGGAAGCCACCGGCCGTCCGGCGGCCGAGGAGCCCGCGCAGCCCGTCGACGGCGAGGAGCCCGTCGCGAACGTGCTTTCCGCCGCCCGCGCCTGGCTGTGCGACCTCGCCCGCGCGGGCTGGCGAGGCATCGACCACGAGCTCGTCGGCGGCGCCGCGCCGGTCGTCTCCGCGATGCTGCCCGAGCCCCGGCTCCGCCGCCAGGCGACGCTGCTCGACGGCTTCTCGGCCGAACTCGCCGCCTCCTGCCCGGGAGCCACCCTGGAGAGGGTCCCGGTGCGCCGCTGGGCCGACCTGTGGTCACGCGCCCTGCTGCTGACCCTGCCCGGAGCCGCCCGCACACCCGCCGGGTCCACCGCGACCGGTCGCCTGCTGCCGCTCGGCGTCGACGTGCAGGAGCACGCGACCGCCGTACAGGCCCAGGTCCACGCGGTGTTCGAGCCGGCCGACGGCACGCCACCGCGCCTGGTCCGGGCCGCGGTGTCCGCGCCCAAGCCGGACACCGTCGTCGGCGCCGGGCTCTGGCAGCTGCTCCGGCCCCGCATGTCGCTCCTCGCGGCCGTGAGCGAGGGCCGCGCCATGGAGCTCGACGCCATGCCCGTCACCGCCGAGGGCGACCTCGTCTGGGACGACGCGCGCGCCCGCGCGGGGGAGCCCGCCGAGCCCTTCGCCACGGCCCGGGTCGCCCTCGCCGCCGCCGGCGACCCGGTCACCGCGCCGCTGGACCGCCACCCGGCCCGGCTCGCCGTGCCCGTCCTCCTGGAGGGGTACGCGGCCGAGCGCGAGGACGACGGCCCGCTGACGTTCGCGGTCGCGGGCCACCGACTCGCCGTCGACACCGACCGCGTGCCCGCCGCCGGTCCGCTCACCCCGGAGGCGATCGCCGCCTCGGGCGCGTGCCTGGGTCTGCTCCGCTGGGACGCCGGAGAGTTCCTCCTCCAGCCGCTCGCCGTCGAGACGACCGTCCGGAAGAAGACCGTCGCCGTCCACGCGGGCGCCTGGGCGGGCGGCACCACCGACAAGGCCGGGGTCCGTGCGGAGAAGGCGGCCACCGACGCGGTCGCCGTCCTGCGCGAGCGTGCCGGAAAGCTGCTGCGCTCATGACCGACACGACCCTCCCGCCCGAGCCCGCGCTCCCGCCCGAGCCCGCGCTCCCGCCCGAGTCCGCGCCGACGCCCGAGTCCGCGCCGACGCCCGAGTCCGCGCTGACCCCCGAGTCCGCGCTGACCCCCGAGTCCGCGCCGACGCCCGAGTCCGCGCCGACGCCCGAGCCCGCGCACGAGACCGGGCCCACGACCGGCCCCGTGTCGTCGGCGCCGGCCGGACCCGATCCCCACGACAACCGCCGCCAGGTCCTCTACTGGCGGCTCCTCGCCCGGCTCTTCGACCCCGAGGAGCAGGCGGCCCTGGAATCGGCGAGCCTCGCCGTCGTCGAGGACATCGGCCTGCCGTCCGCGCTCCTCGACCCGGGCGCCTCCGTGGACTCCGTCGTCCAGCGCCACCCGGAGCTGGCCGACGAGTTGGACGGCCTGATGGCCCCGCGGCCCGAGCCGGACGGCGCCCGTGACCGGGCCGCCGAGGTGCGGCGCGCCGCGCTCGCCTCGAAGCTGCTGCTCAACGTCTTCTCCACCGGCTCCGGCACCGTCTCCGCCGGACAGCTCGCCCGCTGGCAGTCCGACGCCGGCCGACTGGAGCGCGCCCTGGGCTCCCCGCCCGGCGGGCTGCGCGGCGCGCGGGCGGCGGCCCTCGACGGCGGCGGCCTCGGACCCGAACTCGGCGCCATCGAGGCCGACCTCGTCCAGCGCATGCACCTGCGGGAAGTGCTGGCCGATCCCGCGCTGGCCGCCCGGCTCACCCCCAGCATGTCCCTGATCGAACAGCTGCTGCGCGACAAGGGCAACCTGTCCGGCGTGGCACTGGCCAACGCCAAGGCGCTGATCAGGCGGTACGTCGAGGAGGTCGCCCAAGTCCTCCGTACCCAGGTCGAGAAGGCCACCGCCGGAGAGCTCGACCGCTCGGTCCCGCCCAAGCGGGTCTTCCGGAACCTGGACCTCGACCGCACCATCTGGAAGAACCTCACCAACTGGAGCCCCGAGGAGGAGCGGCTCTACGTCGACCGCCTCTACTACCGGCACACCGTCCGCAGGACCACGCCCCAGCGGCTCGTCGTCGTCGTGGACCAGTCCGGCTCCATGGTCGACTCGATGGTCAACTGCACCATCCTCGCCTCGATCTTCGCCGGGCTGCCCAAGGTGGACGTCCACCTCATCGCGTACGACACCCGTGCGATCGACCTCACGCCCTGGGTGCACGACCCGTTCGACGTGCTCCTGCGCACCAACCTCGGCGGCGGCAACGACGGGCCGGTGGCCATGGCCATGGCCAGGCCGAAGATCGCCGAACCGAAGAACACCGTCATGGTCTGGATCTCCGACTTCTACGAGTTCGACCGCTCACAGCCGCTGTTCGAGGGCATCGAGGAGGTCCACCGCTCCGGGGTGCGGTTCATCCCCGTGGGCTCGGTGACCAGCTCCGGACGCCAGGAGGTCAACCCCTGGTTCCGGGAGCGGTTCAAGGCGCTCGGCACCCCCGTGATCTCCGGCCACATCGACAAGCTCGTGCACGAACTCAAGACCTTCCTCACCTGAGACCGAAAGGCCCCTCGCATGTCCGACCTGCTCCGCGCTCCCGCCGAGATCAAGTACGCCGAGGAACTCGACTGGCTGGAGTCGATCGACGACCACCCCAAGCCCTTCTCCTGGCGCCTGTCCCCGAAGATGGTCCGCCTCTTCATCCTCGGCTCCGAGCGCGCCGACGGCCTGGACCGGGACGTGTCCCAGAAGTGGTTCGGCGACCGCAGCTTCGTCGAGCGCTCCATCGTCACCCTCGCCTCCGACCGCGGCCTTCTCCTCATCGGAGACCCCGGCACCGGCAAGAGCTGGCTCGCCGAACTCCTCTCGGCCGCGATCAGCCGCAACTCCACCCAGGTGGTCCAGGGCACGGCCGGCACCACCGAGGACCACATCAAGTACTCCTGGAACGTCTCGATGGTCATCGCCAAGGGCCAGTCCCGCGCGTCGATGATCCCCTCGCCGATCATGACCGCGATGGAGACCGGCACCATCGGCCGCTTCGAGGAGCTGACCCGCTCCACCAGCGACGTCCAGGACGCACTCATCTCGATCCTCTCCGAGAAGTACATCTCGGTCCCCGAACTCGATGGCGCCGACGGCGAGAACATCGTCTTCGCCAAGCCCGGCTTCTCGGTCATCGCCACCGCCAACAGCCGCGACCGGGGCGTCAACGACCTCTCCTCCGCGCTCAAGCGCCGCTTCAACTTCGTCCGCATCCCGGTCGTGACGAACAAGAAGAGCGAGGCCGAGATCGTCCGCTTCCGCACCGAGGAACTGCTGCGCCGGCACGCCATCGAACTCGACGTGCCGCCCACCCTCCTCGACGTCCTCCTCCAGAGCTTCGCCGACCTGCGGGCCTCCGCCGCCGCGGCCGGCAGCGACGACGAGAAGCTGGAGTCCGCCCTCTCGACCGCCGAGCAGATCGGCGTCCTGGAGGACTCGATCCTGCACAGCAACTTCTTCGGCGAGCGCACCCTGACCGCCCGCGCCCTCGCCGCCTCGCTGGTCGGCACGCTCGCCCGGCGCGAGCCGGAGGACCTGGCCATCCTCAACAAGTACCTGCACGGCGTCGTCGAGCCGCGCGGCAAGGAGGAGGGCGGCTCGTGGCCCGAGTTCCTCGAAGGCGGCCGCGAAGCGATCGCGAAGCTGTCGTGACCGGGACCCCCTTCACCGCGCTGCGCGGTCAACTCCACGATGCGGCGACGGAGTTCGCCGGGGGTGAGGACGCCCTGGAGGGCATCCTCCTCGGCCTCGTCGACGACGTCGACCGCGCCGTGGCGGAACCGCTGGAGATCTTCCCCGTCTGCCACCACTCGCCCGCCTCCGCCCTCGCCATGGCCCGCCGGCTGCGCGAGAAGCAGCCCAAGGTCGTGTACCTGGAGCTGTGCGAGGACATGACGCCGCTCCTCACCGAGCTGCGGAACTGCCGGCTGCCGGTCGCGGTGCAGGCGTTCGCGAGCGACATCGACGGCTTCCCGCCCGACTGGGCGCCGCTGTCGGTCGTCGCCCCGATCACGGAAGCCTCCGCCGAGTACCAGGCCATCGCGTACGCCCTCGACACCCCCGGCGTGGAACTGGTCCTCGTCGACCGCTCCTCCGACCACGTCTTCCAGTGGGACGCCCGGCACGAGCGGACCGACGACCCGGCCCGCGAGGACGGGACCGGGGCCGGGAGCGGCACGGCGACCGGCACCGAGGCCGAGACCGCACTCCACGGCGAGGCCGTCGGCGTCGAGATCGGCGACCTGCGGCCGCGCTTCGCCGAACTGGAGGAGCACCTGCTGCGCCACGGCAGGGTGCGGCACTGGTCCGAGTGGTGGCACCAGTACGTCGAGGTGCCGCTCGGCGACAGCGACCACGACACCTACCGCCAGGTCATGTTCCTCATCGGCAGCCTGTTCCGCCGGCTCGCCCCGGGCGACGGGGACCGCGTCCGCGTCGACGAGGACCGCGAGCGCTACATGTGGACCCGGATGCGCGAGCACCTGGCCGCGACCGGCACCGACCCCGCCGACTGCCTGTACGTCTGCGGCGCCTTCCACGCGGCCAGCCGCGTCGACGAGTTCGGCGTGCACGGCGGCGACGGTTTCGAGATCACTCCCCGCACGGCCACGACCTGGCAGTACGGCCTGATCCCCTCCAGCAACGCGGCCATCGAGGCCCAGTTCGGCCTCGCCTCGGGGTCCGTGTCGATCGCGGCGACGCAGTGGACGAAGAACCTCAAGCGCACCCGGGTGAAGCCGTACCGCCTGGCCGGGCAGGCCGGCACGGAGCGGACCGCGAAGAAGGCGCTCCCGCCGACCGTCCTTCCCGCCGCCGGCGCACCGGCCGAGGACCGGCTCTCCGGCTTCCTCCAGAAGCCGCCCGTCCTCGACACCCTGGACGAGACCGAACTGCTCGGCTGGTCCGTGGACATCGTCCGCGCCGCCCGCCGCAACGGCTACCTGGCCTCCACCGCCGACGCGATCGCCGTCTTCGAGACATCGATCCTGCTCGCGGGGATGCGGGACCGGGCCAAGCCCACGCCGTACGACTTCCAGGACGCCGCGGTCACCTGCATCGAGAAGGACCGTGTGCCCGGGCGCCGGGACGTGCGCCGCCTCGTCGAGATCATGATGGGCGGCGACCGGATCGGACAGGTCGGCTACGAAGCGCTGCCGCCGCTGGCCCGCGACGTCCACGACCGACTGGCACCCCTGGAGCTGAACCTCCAACAGCGCGGCGTGCGCCGGGCCCTGCTCGACATGACCTCCCGACCGGAGCTGCGGGCCTGCTCGGACGTCCTGTGGATGCTGCGCCGCCTGCTGCCGCACGGAGCCGCACGCCCCGTCATGGGGGAGCGACGCCTCGGCGAGCGGTCGATCCAGGAGTCCTGGGACCTCGCCCTCGGCACCCACCAACGGGCGCTCATCGAGCTCGGCTACGAGGGAGTGAGCCTCGAACAGGTCCTGGAGCAGCGTCTGCGCCGCACCGCGTACGGCCCCCGGGCGACGACCGCCGAGGTCCTCGCGGCCGTCGAGGACGCCACGCTGTACCTGGGCGGCCGGCGCCTCGCCGAGGAGCTCGGCACCCGCGCCCTCGACGTCCTGGCGGGGGAGCGCACGGTCGACGGGGCGCCGGAGGTCCTGCGCCGGGTCCGCGGACTCCTCGCGTACTACCGCACCAGCGAGCCGGTGCTGCCGCCGTGGATCGAGTCCTTCGTCAGAACCGGGTACGCGCACTACTGCACGCTGTTGCCGACGGCGTTCCGCGACGAGGACGCGACGGTCGGGCAGGTGGCGGCCATGCTCGGCTTCCTGTTCGGCATGGAGAGCCTGGCGCTCTCCCTGGGCTGCGACAGGACACAGCTGGAACTGGCGGTCGCCCAGGCCCACCCGAACGACCCGGCGAAGACGGCCCTGCTGTGGGCCGCGCGGGTCCAGCTGGGCACGCTCTCCCGCGGCGAGCTGCGGGCACGCTGCGACGAGCTCCTCGCCAACCCCCTGGTCGTACCCTCCTACCCGCGCTACCTCAGCGGTTTCGTCCACGCCCTGGAGCCGGTGCCCGCTCTCGCGGACGTGGTGGTGGAAGCGGTGTCGAACGCCTTCGGACGTCTGCCGGACGCCGTACTGCTGCCGTGGCTTCCGGTCCTCATCACGACCCTCCGGTCGAACGCGGCGGAACTCGCCCCGCTGCTCATCCGCGAGGCGGGACGGATCTTCCCGGCCCGGCTCGCGGCCCTGGACGCCTGGGTCCCGCCGTGGCACGGACAGCCGGCCGCCCCGCGCGCCCTTCCCGCCGCCGGCGCCGCACACGGAGCGGCGCTCCTCGCCGCCCACCCGGCGACCTGCGACGCCCTCGCGGAGCTCCTGGGCCGTACGGAGGGATGGACCGAGGCGGAGTCGTCGGCGGGGACGGGAGCGGCACTCCTCGCCCGGCATCCGGCCACCGCCGAGGCGCTGGCGACCCTCCTCGCACCCCGATGACCTCGCCCCGGCCGCCGGCGCACCGGCCGGCGGCCGAGGAGGCCGGCCGCGCGCCGGGTCTCGGCAGACGAGGGGGGACGGACCCCCGCTACTGGCCGACCCTCCCGTCGACGCACTCGCGCAACAGGTCGGCGTGCCCGCAGTGCCGGGCGTACTCCTCGATCCGGTGCACCATCAGCTCGCGCACCGCGATCCCGTCCTTCGGGAGCCGCTCGCCCAGGTCCGTGTGCTCGGCGAGGGCGGCGTCGGCCGCGGCCTGCTCGCGCTCCAGATCGGCGAACGCGGCGTCGACCACCGCCTGGTCGGCGACGGCCTCGTGGAAGTCCGCGTCACGCTTCCCGTACACCTTCGGCAGCGGTTCACCCGTGATCCAGGTGATCCAGTCCCGTTCCACCTCGGCGAGGTGCCGGACGAGGCCGAGCAGCGACATCGTCGACGGCGGGACCGAACGGCGGGCCAGCTGTTCCGGGTCCAGGCCCTCGCACTTCATGCGCAGGGTCAGACGGTAGCCGGAGAGGAAGTCCAGCAGGGTCGCGAGCTCGCCCTCCGGGCCGTCGCCGTCGGTGTCACGAGGGTCGTCGGCAGGGTCCGCCCACATGTCGGGGTAGACGGTCGCCCGGCTCCAGCGCTCGGGTTGATCATTCATACGCCCATCCTCTTCCGTGAAGAGGCCGTCCCGCCACGGAATTGTCGGGCCCCGGTGAGGTGCCCCGGCCGGCCGCCGGGGCGGCCCGGTCAGTCGTCGAGGGGGTGGAGGACCTTGCCGAGGTCGACGAACTTGAAGTTGGTGGACGGGCGGTCGCCGTCGCCGGGGGAGTCGTGACCGTCCTGGACGACGAGGAGCCCGTTCGGGTAGGCCGAGCCGAGGGGCGCGTTCAGGGCGGCCGCGCCGTCGCACTCCTCGGAGCCGTCCGGCACCGATCCGGTCTGCGGGGTACCGGCGGGCGCGACCCGGAAGCCGCCCTCGTACTCGTTGCCGTCGCCGATCTCGCGGTCGTACGCGGCGAAGGTGTCGTCACCCTGGCTGGAGGCCAGCAGGTAGCCGTCGCCGTCCGGCTCGGTGACCAGCGTCAGGCCCTCGACGTCCGCGCTCAGCTTCGTGCCGCCGTAGCCGGGGTCGGCGCCCGGCGTGCACTCCTCGGTCTCCTCGTCGTAGACACCGGGAACGCCGTACTCACGGACCTTGTCGATCAGTCGCGGGGTGCCCGTGAGGTCGGCGCGCAGGCGCCAGATGCCGACGTCCTCCTGCCCGGCGTACAGCGTGCCGTTCGCCGGGTCGACGACCATGCCCTCGACCTGCGGCAGCTCGTCGGGCTCGGCGCACGGCGACCACGACGTGCCGTCGGGAAGGCGGAAGGAGGAGGGCAGGTCCAGGGTGCGGATCTTGCGGTAGGTGACCCTGCCGCCGGGGGCGGGCAGCAGCTCGAGCAGCGCGATGCTGGTGCGCTCGCGCCGGCTGACCAGGGCGTAGGCCTTCCCGGACGCCGGGTCCGTCCACGTCGCGAGTCCGTAGGCGGTCCGCTGCTCGTCGACCTCGGCCTGGTCCCGGGAGAACACGGCCGGCGCCGCCGGGTCGGTGACGTCGCTGAGCGGGCCCCCCGCACGGTCCCGGTCGATGCGGTAGAAGCGCAGCTTGTCGTGGCCGCGGTCGCTCGTGACGGCCAGGTCGGCCCGGCCGGAGGACAGCCGCAGACCCTCGACGAGGTCCACGTTGTTGAAGCGTCCGGGGGCGTGGTCCGGCCCGGCGGCCGGCGGCGCCGCCATGGACTGCACCGGCCGCGCGTCCAGGTCGTAGACGCGCAGGCCGCCCTCCTTCGCGGTCGCGATGACGAGGCTGCGGCCGGGTGCGGCGGCGTTCCGCCAGATGGCGGGGTCGTCCGCGTCCGCGTTGCCGCCCGCTTCGTCGTCGTGCAGCGCCGGCGTCTCCGAGCGCGGCGTCACGACGGGCAGCGAACGGCCCGAGCCACGGTGATGGTCCTCGGCCTGGGCCGGAACGGCCAGGGCCGCTGCGGCGAGCACGCTGCTCAGGGCCAGTACGGTCGACCGGGCGGTGGTGGAGCGAGTCACGCAAGTCTCCTCGGACGGGGGGCTCTTCGGTCCTGCGTGAGCGTGGTCCCTCTCCGTGTCGGCACGGCAGCCGCCGGAGGGCCGGTGATCCCAAGTCCTGGTGTACGAGCGGTGAACGACCGCTCTCCGCCGTGCGGCCGCCCGCGGTGGGACGGCCGCACGGCGGTGCGGTCCGGGTCAGGTCGCGCAGACCGGCACGGTCCGCACGTATCCGCCGAGGTTCTCGTCGTCGGTGCCGAGCAGGGCGTCGGCGGACCCGGGCAGACACTCCACGGCCTCGACCTTGTACCCCGGGAACGTCCCGAGCACGGTCGGCGATTCGGCCAGCGTGATCCGTACCCGGCCCGCCGCCGACAGGGTCACCCGGCCCGCGTCGCTCACCGCCGAGTCGAACGGCCCGTCGTCACCGGCGTCGCCCGCCGAACCGACCACGATCCGGCCGGAGTCCGTCACCGTGATGTCGGAGATGTGCCGCGTGCCGTCGACCGCCGGGGACGAGGACCGGTAGGTCCGCTGCGAGACGGCGCCGAACAGCGGCTGCCCCCACGCCGCGAACGACAAAGGCGCCGCGTACAGGGTGGCCGGCCGCCCGGTGCCCGCACCCCGGTCCGCCCACAGCGCCGCGAACATCCCGCCCCGGGCCACGAGCGCGAAGCTCTCGAAGTCGTCGCCCTCGCCGATCGCCGGCAGCGGGGTGTAGTCGACGACCGTCGCCGTCGTGTCGACGACCTTCACGCGGTAGAGGATGCCGCGGCCGGTGACCGCCAGGTACTCCCCGGGCATGCCCGGGATCGGCTCGACGGCCTCCAGATCGACGGGCTCCGCGCCGTCCCAGGCGAGCGGGGCGATCACGGTGGAGCCCTCGGTGTACGTGATCCGGGACAGGCGCGGCTGCCCGGACTTCTTGTTGTCGTGCACGACCAGGGCGTTCACCCCGTCCCCGTCCTCGGTGCGTCCCTCGTACGCGAGGCCGCTGACTCCGCTGCGGGAGTCCGTGCCCACCTGCTGCCATGTGTCGGCCGCTCCGGCCGGGGCGGTGCCGAGAACCGTCAGGAGTGCGGTCGTCGCGGTGAACCAGGTCATGCGCTGCAACATCGGAATTCTCACGGGAAGTCGCTTGCCTTCTCTGTCCGACAGACGCGAGGTCACGCGCCGGGCGTCAGGTTATTGATCTTGAAGGGGTCGGCCCAGCGAGGGTTACGCCATCCGCCGGAGCGCGAAGTCGTACGGAGGGCGTGGGCGCGGGTCGCACACCGCGGCACCGCTCCGTCCACGGACGGCGGGCGGTTCACTCGTCACGGTGGACTCGGGCCGAGCCGCCGTACCCTCCCGTCGCGGCTCGGGCACCGTGACTCCCATGCACGCCCGCCGCACGACGTTCCTCCTGCTCATCGCGCTCCTCACCACGGGATGCGTGGCCGTCCCGCACGGCCGCGCCCCGGCCCCACCGGCCCGCCCCGGCGGGCTCGCCCCGGCCGCCGACCGGCCTCCCGCGCCGCTCCCCACCTGGCCCGCGCCCACGGAACCCGCCCCGCGCGAGGTGCTCACCGCCACCGAACCACGGCCGGCCGCCCCACCGGCCCGTACCTCCGCCGGGCCGGCCGCCGACGCGTCCGACGAGCGACCCTCCGCCGGGCGCGCACCTGTTCAGGGTCCGGCCGCGAACCGTCCGCACACCACGGCGAACCGGCCCCGCAAGCCGGAGCAGAGGAACACCGGGACGAGGACGTCCGGGAACCGGAAGTCCGGGAGCAGGAAGACCGCGCACACGAAGACCGGAAAGAGCGCGGCCGGGAACGGGACAGCCGGTACGAGGGCCATTCCCCGTGCTCCGCAGAAGAACCGGCCCGCCACCGTCCGCCCGCCCCGGCAGACGGACGGCCGGCCACCCGAGATGCGCGGCCTCTGCCACCAGGCCGAGACCATCCGGGCCCCCATGGGCGCGGCCGACCTCTGCCGCGGCATGTACGGCCGCTGACCGGCACGGCAGCCGCCCGCCCGGACCGCGCAGCCCCCGCCCGGGCCGCTCCTCCGCCCGGCCCCGGCCGCTCCTCCGCCCTGCCCGGGCCGCTCCTCCGCCCTGCCCCGGCCGCTCAGCCGCCCTGCCCCGGCCGCTCAGCCGCCCGGGCGGAAACCCGCTTGTTCCCGCCCGATCGGCACGGATATAAGACGATCATGCTCACACCGCGCCCCTTCCTCCCCTCCGACATGCCCCGCGTCCAGGAGACGGTGGCGGAATGGATCGCCACCGCCGGGCGCGACGCCTACGACCACGTGGGCGAGCTTCCCCACCGCGTGTACGACAACCTGCGCGGCGGCCTGCCCGTCGGTGACCTGGTGCACGTCTGGGAGCACACGGGAGAGCACGGGCACGAGCGCCGGATCGGGGGCGTCACGATCTGCCTGCGGTTCGGCTCGGCGTTCGACGCGTTCTGCGCGCCGGAACTGCGCGGCACCGACTCCGAACGCGCGATGCTGACGTTCGCCGCGGACACCACCGCACGGCACATGGCGGACGACGAGGAGTACGTCCTCACCGATCTGTTCGAGACGGACACGACCCGTGGACGTCTGCTGAACGAGCTGGGCTTCACCTTCTTCCGGGTCTGGGACGACGTGAACACGAGGGACCTGGCCGACCTCCCTCCCGTCGTGGTGCCCGAGGGATTCACCGTCCGGGCGGCCACCCTCGACGACGCCGAGGCCCTGGCCGAGGCGCGCAACGCCTCCTTCGGCTCCGACTGGACGGGCGCCGCCTACCGGGACGGGATGATGACCCGGCCCGGATACGACCCGGCGGGCGAGATCGTGGCCGAGGCCCCGGACGGGCGCATCGGCGCCTACTCCGTCCACTGGGTCGACGCGCGCAACGGCCTGGGCCACTTCGAGCCCGTCGGCACCCACGAGGCCTTCCGCCGCCGGGGCCTGGCCAGGGCCGTCATGGCCGCGTCCATGCGCCGCATGGCGGAGCTCGGTCTCCGGCGGGTGACGGTCAACCACAACGCCGAGAACCTCCCGGCCGCGCGGCTGTACGGCTCGCTGGGCTTCACCCTCGAGTGCCGCACCCACGGCTACCGCAGGGCGAAGGACCAGGACTCGATGTCGCGATAGCGGATCGGGCCGGGACCGCGCCCGTAGTCGCTGCCGACGAGGTGGAGGCGCTCGGCGGGCCAGCTTCGGCCGGTGAAGCCGGCGAGCCCGGCCGCCGCCTCCAGCACGGAGGTCGGATCGTCGCGGCGGGCCCGGGCGAGCGTCAGATGCGGGCGCAACGGCCGCTCCTCGAAGGGGATCCCGCACTCCTTGACGACTGTCCGCACCTCGGTGGCGAGCGCGTGCAGTCCGTCCAGATCCCCGTCGATCCCGCTCCACAGCACCCGGTCGTCGAAGTGCCCGCCACCGCGCAGCGCCAGCTCCACGGGCCGCCGCGCCGCCGCGATCTCCGCCAGCGGGGGCCGCAGGAGCGGGACGGTCGCCACCGGGAGCTCCCCGAGGAACGCCAGCGTGATGTGCCAGTCCTCGATCCGGTTCCACCGCATGCGGGGGTACGCCTCGTACGCGGGGCCCAGCGCGCGCTCCAGCTCGTCCTTGGCGTCGTCGGGCGGGGCGAGCGCGACGAACACGCGCACGGTCGAGGCCCGCGCCCTGCCGCCGTCACCGGACTCCGTACCCTGCCCGGGCGCCTCAGCCATCTTCCGTTCCCTACCCACCGTCTGTCCCGCAACCGTCGGAGGCGAGGGTACGCGGTGCTCCGCCCACCACCGGCGCCGGGGACGCCCTCGCCCCCACCCCTCCCCTCACTCCCACCGCCGCCACCGTCAGCCGGTGAAGGCGGCCAGGGCGAGGCGCTGGGCGACCGCCGGGGCGCCGTTGACCCTCGACGTCGAGGTGCCCATCGCGTAGACCGCGCGACGGTCGAGGTCCCGGGAGGCGAAGACACCGGACCTGTAGCCCGGTTCGGAGCCGGTCTTGCCCCAGAGGACCGAGCCGTCGGGCAGCGGCGTGGACATCAGACCGACGCTGAAGCAGGCCGTCCCCCTCGCGGGGCCGGTGTTGCACGAGGCGCCGTCGGCATACGGCAGCGGCTTGCCGTCCGGGCCCTTCGGCACGGTGAACAACTCCGCCGTCTGCGCCGGCCGCAGCAGTCGGCCGTCGAACAGGCCGGTGATGAAGCGGTCGAGGTCACCCGTGGTGGAGGTCGTGCTCGCGGGCAGCCCGCCCTGCACGTTGGCGTCGACCGGCTCGCCGTCGCTCCGCGACAGGTACCCGGCCAGGTACGGCCGCGGCACGGCGGTGCTGCGGTCCGGCACGGCCGCCCGGGTCTCCCGCATCTTCAGCGGCCGCAGGATCCGGGTCGTGGCCTCGTACTGGTAGGAGTGCCCGGTGATCTCCTCGATCAGCTTGCCGGCTATGCGGTAGCCGAAGGAGTTGTACTGCTGGCGGGTGCCGGGGCTGAAGTGCGGGCCGGGGGCGGGCCTGCCCTCGGGGCGGAGCGTCTGCTCGATGACCTCGTCGAAGGTGAGGTAGTCGAGGCGGCGCTCGATCTCCTCCTCGGGGGAGGGCGCCGGGGCGCCCTCGAAGTCGTCCGGCAGACCGCTGGTGTGATTGAGCAGTTGCCGCACGCTGATCGGCTCCCGGAAGCGGCTCTCCGGCAGCAGCCCCGGCAGGTAGTGCTGGACGCTGCGGTCCAGATCGACACGTCCCTCGCCGGCCAGCTGGAGCAGGATCACGGCCTCCATGGGTTTGCTGATGCTCCCGATCCGGAAGTGGGCGTCGGGGCTGACGCGCCGCCCGGAGACGGTGTCCCCCGACGTGCCCCGCCAGGTCTCCCCGCCCTTGTGCACCTCGGCCACGATCCCCGCGATCCCGTCGTCGGGGCGGAGGACCATCGCCGCACGCAGGGCCTCACGGTCGATCCCGGAACCATCGACCCCGGAAGGACCGACAGCCACGCGCTCGACGCCGTCACGGTCGAGCGCGGAGGCACGGGCGGGCCCGGCGGGGCCCGCCTGCGCCGGCGCGGCGAGGCCCAACGCCACGGCGGCGGCCAGGGTCAGGGCCAGGGGCAGGGTCGAGGAACGGCGCATGGGGAGCTCCACTCGTCAGATGTCGATCATGTCCCTTCGAGTCTGTCCGCCCGGTCCGTGCGTCGCGCCGGGGATCACCCCGGCTCGCCCCTGAACCGTCCCTGACGCCGCATCAGGGACGCCCACGGTCCGCGCGCCCCCATGCGCTCCCTCGCGGGGGTGGTTCCCCGGGGCCAGTGGGGCGCAGCCCGGCACGGTTCGCGCGGACAGGGAGCGCCCCGGGCCGAAGCTGTCCGCTGGCCCTGTTCACCTGCGAAGACGGAGGTTCGCCCACCCATGACCCACGCACTTCTCAGACCGGCGGCACGGCGACGCCGACCGGGCGGGAGGGCCGGGGCACCGGTCGCGCTCGGGCTCGCGCTCGTCCTCGCCCTGCCCGGTACCGCCCTCGCGGCCCCCGGTGACCTGGACCCGGCCTTCGGGACCGGCGGCCGGGTGACGACCCCCATCACCGGCTACGCGGAGGGCCACGACATCGCGCGGCAGGCCGACGGAAAGCTGGTCGTCGTGGGGACGAGCGAGGCCGGCTTCGCGCTCGCCCGCTACACCACCGGCGGAGGCCTCGACCCCGCCTTCAGCGGCGACGGCACGACGACCAGCGACTTCGGCGGGGGCGCCCACTCGGCCAACGCCGTGGCGATCCAGCCCTCGGACGGCAAGATCGTCGTGGCGGGCACCACCGAGGTGCTCGCGGAGGAGGGCGGAGGCTGCTGCTTCTTCTCCGTGGCCCGCTACAACACCGACGGGAGCCTGGACACGGGCTTCGGCGACGGCGGCCTGGTACGGGTCGACGAGTTCGGCGGGTCCGCGGACGGCGCCGACGTCGCCGTACAGCCCGACGGCCGGATCGTCGCCGCGGGCAAGGGCGCGGGCGGCGGCTTCGCGCTGGTCCGCCTCGACACCGACGGGGACCTCGACCCGACGCTCGGCGGCGACGGCGCCGTGGTCGCGGGCTTCACACCCACCTCGCCCCAGGACGGCGGCGGCATCGCCCGGGGCATGGCCCTCCAGCCGGACGGCAAGATCGTCTCCGTCGGCTACGTCGGCAACACCGCCTTCGACATCGGCGTGGCCCGCTACAACACCAACGGCACCCTCGACACCACCTTCAGCGGCGACGGCATGGTCACCGCGGACTTCGGCGGCACCGAGTTCGGCAACGCCGTGGCCGTCCAGCCCGACGGCAAGATCCTCGCCGCGGGCGCCGGCGGCGCCGGCTACGCCCTGCTCCGCTACAACGCCAACGGCACCCCCGACGCGGGCTTCGGCACCGCCGGACGTACCTCGGTCAGCTCCCCGGGCGACGGCGGCCTCGCCTACGCCATGGCGCTCCAACAGAACGGCCGGATCGTGCTCGCCGGCCGCGCCGACGACCCGAACAGCTCCGAGGCCAACGACTTCGGCCTCGTCCGTTTCCTGGCGAACGGCACCGTCGACACCGGCTTCGGCGGAGACGGCTTCGTGGTGACCGGCTTCAACGACTTCGACGAGGCCCGCGGGGTGCTCGTCGAGCCCGACGGCAAGATCGTCGCGGCCGGCTACGGGGCGGGCTTCGCCTTCGCCCTCGCCCGCTACCAGGGCGGCGACGGAACGCCCCCGCCCCCGCCGTACGCCGACCTGTCGGTGACCAAGTCCGGTACGACCACCGTGAGCATCGGCGACCGCGCCACGTACACGGTGACCGTCACCAACGCGTCGTCCTCCACCGCCACCGCGACCGGCGTCACGCTGACGGACACGCTGTCCGGCGCCGGCGGGACGCTCGTCTCGGCGGTCCCCTCGCAGGGCTCGTGCACCACCACGGCGACGGGGGCCACCTGCGCCCTCGGCTCCCTCACCCCCGGCGCCGGCGCGACGGTCACCGTGACGGCCGAACCCCGGGCCACCGGAACGCTCACGGACACGGCCGGCGTCACCGCCACCCAGCCCGACCCGGTGACCACCGGCAACACGGCCACCGCGACCACCTCGGTGAACAACGCCCGCGGCTGCACGATCATCGGCACCAGTGGCGCGGACACCCTGAACGGCGGCTACTCCAACGACGTCATCTGCGGTCTCGGCGGCAACGACACCATCCGCGCGAGCTACGGCAACGACACCGTCCACGGTGGCTTCGGCAACGACAACATCGACGGCGGCTTCGGCGACGACACCCTGAACGGCGGCCCGGGCAACGACACCCTGACCGGCTACTACGGCAACGACCGCCTCACCACCACCGACGGCATCGCCGGCAACGACACCGCCAACGGCGGCCCCGGCAGCGACACCTGCACCACCGACACGGGTGACATTCGCATCAGCTGCCCCTGACCCCGACCCCTCCTCCGAGTGCCGTCGCCGCCTCCCGCGCCGACGGCACTCGTCCGTTCGGAGCGGGGCGGCCCGGAGCTGTACCGGCTGCTCGACGGGTGACGCCGGTCAGGAGACGGACCGGCCGAAGAACTCCAGCTCGGCGACGGCCACCTGCTTGCGCGGGTCGGCGCGCCAGGCCGTGCGCAGGACCAGCTGGACCGACAGGGCGTCCCGGACCCGCAGGTCGACGCGCTGGGTGCCGCCGTCGTTGATGCGGTGGTGCGAGACGTGCAGCTCGCCCGCCGCGTCCTTGACCACGAGGTCGAAGGTCTGCGGGGTGGCCTGGCCGTCCGCCTGGGTGGTGTTCTTCGCGCTGCCCGGGGTGATGAGGAGGCTGAGCAGATCGGTCGGCTCGGCGAAGCGCGCCTCCAGGTACTGGCCCGCCGAGTCGCCCGCGTACCCGGTGCCCCACCAGGTGTTGGAGTAGCCGTCGCCCGCGAGCTTCGGCTCCTGCTTCGGCGCCGCGTGCGAGGCCACCCAGGCCACGGGGTGCACGGGGACCCGGGTGGCGAAGTGGTCCTGCACCGCGCGGGCGGCCGGCGGGCCGCCGAAGACGCCGCCGACGACCACGGCCACGATCGCCGTGGCGATCAGGGCGCGGACCAGCACGCGGCTCCGGTCGCGGGCGAGCCCGGGCCGCCGGCCCGCGTACGGGCCCTCGGCCGTGGAGAGCCGCTCGGGGACCATGGGGGTCGCGCAGAAGCGGCAGAAGTGACGGCCCGGCCTGTTGGCCAGCGAACAGGCCGGGCAGGGGGTGCCGCCCTCGACGGGCGCGGGCGCCGCGGCGGCCCGTACCGCCGGACGCGCCGCCTCCGGGCGCGCGGGGAGCACGGGAGCGGCGACGGCCGGCTCCGCGGGCCGGTTCCCCGGGACC
Source organism: Streptomyces tanashiensis (assembly GCF_014648895.1). GTDB lineage: Bacteria > Actinomycetota > Actinomycetes > Streptomycetales > Streptomycetaceae > Streptomyces > Streptomyces tanashiensis. Next base: position 1,053,600 of record NZ_BMRZ01000002.1, on the reverse strand, counting down.
GGGACGAGGAGGGAGCGTACGACCGTGTCCGAGGGGTTCTCGGGGGCGGGCGACGCCGCTTCCCCGGGAGTGGATCCACCGGACGCGGGGCGCGCGGTCGACGCCTCCTCCGGCTCGGTCCTCGCCTCGGGTACGGGTACGGTCGCGGGCGCCTCGGCGGATGCGGATGCGGACACGGCGGGGAGTGGGGCCGTGACCTCCTCGGAGCCGGAGCCGGAGCCGGAGGCACTGTCACTGCCCGATCCCGCCCCCGAGCCCGCACCGGCGAGCGGCCGGTCCTCCTGTGGCGCGGTGGCCGTCTCCTGCGCCTCCTCGGACGTGGCGGCCGGGGCCGCTCCGGCCGGGGTGTCCCAGCGCAGGAACGCTCCGCAACTGTCGCAGAACGACTGGTCCGTCGTCCGCACCGGGCTCGCGCAGTCCGGGCAGGGACGGGACTGGGGCGCGTCACTCATGGGGGTCATGCTCCTTCGGATGTACGGGAAGAGGTCACCGCGACGGTGAACGGCAGGTGCGCGGGGCGGGCCGCGGCCACGACCGCGCGCAGCCGGTGCGGATCGACGGCGGCCGGGTCGGCGACCCGCAGGACGACGTGCAGCCCGGCCACCGGTGCCCCGGGGAACGGGCCGAGCGGGCGGGCGGACCAGCTCGCCCCGCCGCTCTCGGTGATCTCCGGGGCCACGCCGAAGGCCAGCCGGACCGCCGCCGCGAGCCCCTGCCGGGTGCCCCGGACCCGGTGCAGCGCCACGGCCGAGGCGACCGCGTGCCGGCGCAGCGGCAGCGGCTCGCCGCCGTCCAGTTCCGCACCGACCCAGGTCGCGAGGTAGTCCACGAAGTCGTCGGGGGCCAGGGCGGGCGAGAAGTACGCCTCAAGGGAGTCCAGGACGTTGAACAGGGGAGCGAGGACGACGTCGAGACCGGACACGAACCGCTGCCCGAAGTCGTCCTCCGCGTAGACGGCCGGCAGCGCCGCCCCCAGCGGGTACGGGGTCGCGAGCCCGGGGACCGTGCCCCGCGCGGAGCCGCTCACCGCGCCTCGATCACACGGACACGGTGGTCGAACGGGAACAGCAGTGCGGACGGGGCCAGTTCGATCCGGTCCGTCGTGTCACCGCGCCGGCCGGTCAGCGGATCGGCCGGATGCAGCAGGACCTCGTCCACCAGCTCCACCCCCGGGACCCGCTGGAGCGCCGCGAAGACCTCACCGGCGCGCAGCGGGCGCCCGAACGGCCATCCCTCGCCGTGCGCCCCGCCGGTCAGCGGGTCGAGGTACGCGTAGAGCGTGTCCAGTGCCTCGGCGCGTACTCGCTCCGCCTCGGCCGCCCGGAACGAGTGGAGCGTCGCGACCACCGTCACCCCCTGGTAGAACGGCGGCCCGACAGCCAGCCGGGTGCCCAGGGGGCGGCGCTCGTCGAGGAACCCCGTCACCCGGGACAGCAGTTCGTCGCCCGGGACCAGTTGCTCGAAGCGCAGCCGTCCGCCCCGGTCGGGAACCGCCTGCGGCACCACCAGGACCCGGACCGCGTTCTCGCCCGACTCGGCGCCGTCCGCCGCGAGGCACGAGATCCGGGCGGCCTCGGGCGCGGCCCGCCGGGCCAGCTCCTCGTAGTCGCGGGCGGTGACGGCCCGTTCCTGCGCGCGCAGGGTGATGGGCGCCCGGGACTTGGCCTCCTCGACGGTCTCGCCGTCCACGCCGCCCCGCGCCGCCTCACGGTTCTCGACGCGCGCGATGTACGGGATGGAGCTGCGCAGGACGGTGATCGTGGACCGGGCCACGTTGCCCGCACGGCCGCCCCCGGTGCCGTAGCGGACCGCGCGGATCGCGGCGCCCTTCGGCGGCACCGCGCCGAACTGCCGCAGCGTGCCGTCCGGTTGGCGCACGGACGGGCCGAAGGCGATCTCGCCGGTCGTCGCGTCCAGGGTGAAGTGCCGGTCGCCGGGGCGCGAGGACGCGAAGTCGCGGACGGCGGTCCACTCCTGCCAGCCGGCCTCAGGGTCCTCCTCGGCCCCGCCGCCGTCCGCCCGCTCGGCGACCTGGAGGAGCAGCGGAGGCCGGTCCACGACCGGGGCGTGCGCGAGCCGCACCCGCTGGCCGGGCACGCCCTCGGACTCGCCGAGGCGCTCGTCCCGCACGGCCTCCGCGTGCGCCGCCCGCACCGTCCCGCCGATGGTGAACGCGCCCGCCGCCCGTACCGTCGGCGACTCGCTGTAGGACGGCAGGCCCTCGGCCGGGTCCACGACCCGGCAGCGCACCCAGCCCGCCTCGTGCCCGCCGAGCCGCGAGACCGCGTGCCCGGACGGCATGTGCAGCACCACCTCGCCCGGCCGGTTGAGTCCGCCCGTGGAGTCCTCGTCGACCTCGCACGCGACCCACCCCTCGGCCGCCGACCACGCCTCCCACACCAGCGGCGGCCGGCGCGGGTCCACGCCGACGCCGTCCACCCGGCTGTCCAGGTCGAGGACGAGCACACAGTCCGGCACGGCCGCCGAGAGCCCCAGGAGCAGCGCGTCCCCGACACGCGGTAGGGGAGAGAAGGCCGGGACGTCCTCTCCGCCCACGATGTCCTGCGAGCGGTCCTCGGGCGTGCCCCCGGCCTCCTGCCGCAGCAGCCGGGTCAACTCGCAGGGGACGACGGTCAGATCGGCGGTCGTCGCGAAGACGACCGCCTCCTCCGTCTCCGTGCGTCCGGTGGACACCTCCGTGCCGGTGGGCAGCAGCACCGGCTCGGGCTGCGGCGCGGAGAGCCGGAAGGTGATGTCGGCGCGGGCGGCGGCGGGCGGGAAGAGCGTCACCCCGAGCAGGTCGAGGAAGGCCAGGTGGTTCTTCTCCGGGACCCGGTTGAGCCGGTAGACGAGCTGGTCCGCCATGTGCGCGACGGCCTCGACCAGGGTGACGCCCGGGTCGGAGACGTTGTGGTCGGTCCACTCGGGGCACGCCTGCTGGATGTAGCGCTTGGCGTCGTCGACGAACTGCTGGAAGCGACGGTCGTCGAGATGGGGTGCGGGCAGGGCCATGGCGGCTCTTTCAGTCCTCGGAGGGGATGACGTAGAAGGGGAAGACGAGATTGCGCGGATTGTTCGCGCCGCGCACCCGGTAGCGGATGTCGATGTACAGCGTGGTCGGCTCCCCGGGCGCGGGGGCGACCGTGACCTCCTCCACCTCGATGCGCGGCTCCCAGCGGTCGAGCGAGGACATCACCTCGTACCGGACCCGACCCATCGTCGCGTCGTTGACCGGAGCGAACACCAACTCATGGACCGCGCAGCCGAATTCGGGACGCATCGGGCGCTCGCCCGGCGCCGTGGCCAGGACCAGGCGCATCGACTCCTCGATCTCGCGGTCGCGCCGGACCAGGGCGATGGAGCCGCTCGGCCCGGTACGCAGGGGAAAGGCCCAGCCCGCACCGACGAAGTGCTCACTCATGGCTTCTTCCTTCCGCTCAGAACGGCAGGTTCGCCGCGACGGGGTTCGGCATCGGGACGGTCGAGGTGATGAACATCGGCGCGTTGACGACGGCCTGGGTCAGCGCCTGCACCTTGAACTTCGCCCCGGCCTTGATGTCCACGCCCAGGCCCGCGTTCAGCCGGATCTTCCCCGCGGCGGACAGCTCCAGGTCCATCCCCGACTCGACCGTGACCCCCCGGGCCCCGCTGATCGTGACCGTTCCGTCGCTGTCGATCGTCAGCGTCGTGCGGGCCTCGTTCAGCTCGACGCTCAGCCCGCCCTTCGACGTCCGCAGCCGGATGCCGTGCGAGGCGCGGGTCCGGCCGCCCTCCTCGCGCAGCTCCACGGTGTGGCCGGTGCGCGAGGTCAGGGCACGCCACTGGACCCGTCCGCTGGTCGGATCGACGGGCGGCACCCGGTCCGTCGCCGGCGTGTTCCGGTCGACGCCGTTGTACAACCCGGCCAGGACGTAAGGGTGTTCGAGAGAGCCCCGGTCGAAGGCGCAGAGCACCTCGTCGTCCACCTCGGGCAGCATGAGACCGCCGCCGCCGCGCCCGCCGAGCTGGGCGACCCGGCACCAGCCGCTCTCGTACGTCGCCGAGAGCCAGGGGAAGCGCAGTCTGACCCGGCCGAGGGACAGCGGATCCTTGGTGTTGGTGACGAGCGCGACCGCGACGCCCGGCATCGGCGGCGCGGGCTCGCCGCCGCCCGAGGCCGTTCCGTACAGCGAGCGGAACTGCCGGCCCGACACCGTCAGCCACGTGGTGAACTGCCGCCCCGAGGCGAAGACATGGCGCACCCCGGTGGCGGTGTAGCGCCCCTCGAAGGGGAAACCCGCGCCCTTCACGGCCACCGGCTGCCCCGGCTTCAGCGACGGGTTGCCGGTGACGGCGACCTCCACCTCGGCGAACGACCCGGTGACGTCGTCCGCGAGCGCGGTCGCCGCCCGTGTCACCTCCGACTGTGTCGTGAACGGCGTTCCGGTCGCGGCGAGTTCGGCCGCGCCGAAGGGAGCGGACAGCTGCGCCGGAGTGATGTCGGAGACGATCTCCCGGCTCGCCACGGCCGGCGTCGGCGAGGACAGTGCCTGCTTGGTACGGGGATCCCAGCCCCGCACGTCGACCTTCCCCACCTGACCGGCCGCCGTCACCGACACCCGGCTGTGCAGGGTGTTCGCGCCGAAGTCCAGGACGTACGGGCTGGCCGCCGCCGGCGCGGTGTCGGACGGCGCGGAGGAGGCCGGCGGCAGCGCCGCGAAGACGAGCCGGCCCGCCGCGTCGACGGAGAGCCGGACGTCGTTCTCCCGGGCCAGCCGGGACAGGAAGTCCCAGTCCGTGATGTTGGGCTGGGTGGCCAGCTCGTAGACGGTGGGCGTGGCCTCGACCTTGCCGAGGGGGATGCGGTTCAGCGCGGCGAGCTTCCGGACGATGTCCGACGCCGTCATGTTCGGGTAGCCCTCGACACGCCGGTTGCGCAGCAGCCGGTGGCCGGGGTCGTAGCCGCGCAGGATCAGGTACCGGCCGTGCCCGGGAGCCGCGTCCACCTCCACGGCCGTGACCTCACCGGTCAGCATCGGCTCGCCGAGCCGCCCGTCGGTGAACGGCGACAGCACCGCCATGGCCCCGACCTTCAGATAGGGGAACTTCTCGGTGAGCGTCCCGTCCTTGTCGCTGAAGGTCAGCTGGAAGGCGGAGGGGACGTTCACACTGGCGTCCACCCAGCCCTCCGTGAGCCGGACCGCCAGCGGGTCCGGGAGCGGCGTGCCGTCGAGCTGCACGTGGAGGACGGTGGTGAAGGTCTTCTCGCTCATGAGGCGCCCTCGGTCTCCGGCATGTCGGTGGTGGACGGGAGCAGCAGTTCCGTGCCCGGGCGCAGCCGCATCGGGTCGTCGATGCCGTTCGCCTCGGCGATGACCCGCCAGCGCGTCGCGTCGCCGTACTCCCGCCAGGCCAGCGAGGCGAGGGAGTCCCCGGCGACGGTGCGGTGCGCCTTGCGGGCCGAGAGAGCGCCGGACGTCGGGTTCTGCTTCTTGGTCGCGGTGGCGACCTCGGTCAGCGACAGCGAGCAGGTGGCGCGGATCGGGATGCCGCTCGGACTGAAGAGGGTGTACGTGGCGGACACGGAGGTCACGTAGGCGACGAACCGCACCGTCGAGAACGACCCCCACGAGAACTCCACCCACGGCGGCGACGGCGCCTTCGCGCTGATGCTCTGCTGGGTCACCTCGCAGCAGGAGAGCAGGAGCTCCACCTGCTGCTGCACGTCGTTGGACGAAGGGTCGTCGGACCGGTCCAGGAACACCTCCAGCTGGAGCTGGGCGGGCACGCTGCCGGTGAACTTCGGCGGCGCGCCACGGGTGTACGCGACGGCCGGCTCGGTGTGCCAGTGCGCGGACCGGCTGAGCTGCAACTGGTCCGGATTGAACTGGAACTTCACCTCGCCCATCCGACCGCCCATCGAGCCGCCGAGATCCGTCGGCGGCTGATGGATGGCGAGCGAGGCCCGGGACAGCCCGCGGGCCGCCAGGGCCCCCATGATCCCCGCCATCTCAGGCGCCCCCCGCGTCGGTGAAGCCGTGGTGCGCGATCTCCAGCGTCTCGGTGGCGACGGCCGGACTCGCCGGGTCCAGCGTCGGCCCCGTCCACCGCACCGGCAGCACCTCGACGAGCCCCCACTGCGCGACCGTCGATCCGTCCGCGCGCAGCGCCGCGATCTGCGCCGTCGGGCGCGTGATGCCCGTGGCGAGGGACGAGATCCAGGCGGCCACCTTGGCCGTGTCCGGGGTGAGGGGGCGGGTGAGGCGGATCGTGGAGAACGTGACACGGGTGGGGAGCTGCCAGACGAAGCCGTTGTTGCCGCCCTCCCGGCGCTGTTCCACCTCCACCTCGGAGGAGAGGCCGTCGCAGCCGTTGAACAGGCCGAGGTCCTGGCCGTCGATGGTGAGCTTGAAGAAGACGGTGGATGCGGGGTCCAGCTGCGTGGGCATGAGGAGGGTCTCTCGGGTAGGCGGGTGCGGTCGTTCGTGGGTCAGTGGCCGTGGTCGCGGAGCCGGCCCACCCGCTCACGGTCGGCGCGGAGCTCGGCGCGCAGGAGGCGCGAGAGCGGGGTGACGAGACGACGGGCCAACTCGTCGAGCTGGGATGGTGATTCGGAGGCGGGAGGAGAGGCGGTGGAGGCGGGTGGTGCGGGCGCCGTGCTGCGCTGTACGGGGGAGGGGGTGGGGGCGGTACGGGTGACCGTGGGGGTGCGCGGCGCCGGGGGAGTGGCACCGGGAGCGGCGGCGGTCGGCTGGATCGGGACGGGGAGCACGGGCGCGGGAACAGGAGTGGCGGCGGGCGCGGGAGCGCTCTGGCGCTGGACGACCACGGGGCGGGCGACGGGCCGCACGGCGGACGGCGGGGCGAGGGGGACGACGACGCCACGGGCGGCGCCGGCGGGCGGCGGACCGGCGGAGCGCTGGACGGAGGGGGTGGGCAGGGGGGAGGGGCGGGAGAGAGGGACGGCGGCGGTCGGCTGAGGCGCGTGGTGCGACAGCGGGACGGCGGAGATGCCGGGCGCGGCGACGGGAACGGCCGCCGGGGACGCCGTGCGCGAGGCAGGACCGGTGGAGGTGCGGGGGCCGGCGGGCGCGGCTGTGGTGCCGGGGAGGTTCGGGGTGAGCGGGCGGGTGGTGGCGAGCGGGCGCGCCGAACGTCGCTGGACGGTGGGCGCGGTGGCCCGGGGAAGGTCGGTGACCGTGACCACGGGAAGGGGAGCGGGGGTCTCGGACGCGGCCGGGGTGCGGGTGCGGCTCCGGGGAGGCTGGGGCGCCGTGGCGCGCTGTACGGCGGGGCTCGGTTCGGCCTGTGCGGGAGCCTGCGGCGGGGCCGTCGGCAGGGGAGCAGCGGTGCGCCGACCCGTCGGGACGCCCGGCTCGGGCTGCGTCGGGGTGGCGCGACCGGGCGTGCCGGCCGAATCCGTGGGCGGGGGCAGGGGCGCCGTCGCACGCTGGACCGGCGAGGGTTCTGAGGCGGGCGAGGCGGCGGCCTCCGGAGCGTTGGAAGGACGCGTGATCGGCGCCCCGATCGGGGATCGGCGCGGTGCGGACCTGGCCTGCGGCGCGGGTGCGTCGGTGGCGGAGCGCTGCACGGGCGCGCCGAGTCCCGGCCGGGCCGGGGGTGTGGTGGCGCGGAGAGGCGCGGGTGCCGCCGGGGAAGCGGCCGGGGGTACGGGTCGGGTGGCAGGTCCCGGGTCGGTCCGGGGTGCCGGGGCCGGCGGGGCCGGCGGTGGCGTGGCTGCCGTCGTGCTCCAGTCGGCACCCGGGGCGCGCCGTGACCGCCGTACGGAAGGACGGCGCTGCACCGGAGCGTCGAGCGCGCCGACGGGAGTCCCGGGCCCAGCGGGGGAAGCAGGGCCCGGGACGTTCTGGGGCCGCCCGGTGGCCTGGGGCTCCGGGGCGGCGGTGTCGGTCGCGGTCGTGGGAGTGACGCCGGCCGGGGCGGTGGACCCCGTCTCGGCGGTACGCGTGGGGGCTGCCGTGGTCTGGGCGCCAGCGGTGCCGGGGGTGGGTCGGTCGGCCGGTCGTGCGGCGCCGGCCGGAGTCAGGCGCCGTGGCGGCTGGGCGGGCCGGGCGGAGACGAGCGGCGAACGCCGCACGGCCGTGGGACGGACGGGCCCCAGGGGCGTGGCAGGCGAGGTCGACCGCTCCGCGCCCGATGTGCCGACTGTCTCGCTCACGGGCGGCACGGAGGGCCGGGACGGCCGGACCGGAGCACTCGCGGGCGCGGCGGCACGCTGGACCGCGGGAGGCGTGGAGCGGGGCGGGGCCGAGCGGGGAGGGACGGAGCGCCCGGTCGTGGACGGGGTGCTGCCGCCCTGTGCCGGAGCGGCGGCGCCGTCCCGTACCGGGGTGGCAGAACGATTCCCTACAGGAGTGGTCACGTCACCCCGTGCCGGAGAGGCTGCCTCACCGCGCGCCGGAGCGGTCGCGTGCCTGTGTACCGGTGTCGGCACCTCAGCCCGTGCCGGGGTGGCCACGTCCTTCCGTACCGGTGAGGGGACTTCTGCCCGAACTGCGGGCGCCGCGTCGTTCCCCACCGGTGCGGACGCTTCACCTCGTACCGGCGCAGCTGCCTTCCCCCGTACGGCTGTGGGTACTTCGGCCCGTGCCGGGGTGGCTGCGTCTCTCCGTACCGGTGAGGGGGCTTCTGCCCGAACTGTGGGCGCCGCGTCGTTCCCCGCCGGTGCGGACGCTCCACCCCGTACCGGAACCGCCGCCTTCCCCCGTACGGGTTTCCGTACCGGTGAAGGGGCTGCAGCCCGAACTGTGGGCGCCGCGTCGCTCCCCGCCGGTGCGGACGCCACACCCCGTACCGGTGCGGGCGCCTCGCCCCTCGCCGGGGTGGCCGCGTCGCCCCGCCCCAGGACAGGCCTGTCGGCCCGTGCCGGAGCGCCCGGCTCGCCCTGTCCCCGTCCGGACGGGGAGGCGCTTCGTCCGCCCGGCGCCTCCGCGGTGATCGCGCGCTGTACAACCGACGGCGTGGACGGCACCGTCCCGGCCACCGGCAGCCGCAGCCCCGGAAGTTCCGCGGCCGGGGCGCCCGCCGGCTCCCGTACGGGGCGCACCGCGTCGAGGAGTACGCCTCCGGGCGCGTCCGGCACCGCGCCATGGCCGAGGTCGGTCTGGAAGGAGGGGTTCCAGTGGGTGGCGAGCGACGCGGCGAAGCCGTGCTCCGTGACGGTGCGCGGCGCGCCGTCCAGGACGCGCTGCACGGGCGGCAGCCCCAGCCACGCGTCCCCGGTCGCCGTCGCGGGGGCGACGGGCGCCGCGTCCCGCGCGGGGGCACCGGCACCGGCATCGGCCGCCTTCCGTCCCCGCCACTTCTCGAACATCCCCACCGTCTCCAACCTCCTTTCACAGAAATGCTGTTAGGCCTGCGACCGCTCCACGAGCGAGGCCACCTGTGCCACGTACCTCCGCCGGTCCGCGTGCTCCAGATCGAGGATGTCGTCCATGCCCCAGTGGAAGTGGAAGGCGAGGTACGCGGTCTCCTCCTCGATCCGGTCGGCCGCGTACGTCACGATTCCCCCAGGCGGCTCCCGGCCAGTTCGACCTCGAAGGACTCCTCGCAGTGCGGGCAGGCGACGGCGGCCCTCGTGTGGCCCTCCGCGTTGATCTGCCGGTAGAAGTCCTGGAGGAACGCCAGGTCGGAGGCGAACATGTTCTCCACCGTCCCGTCGTGGACCGACGGGAGCGTGCCCAGCCGGGTGACGACCCGGCCGAGCAGCACCACGGACAGGTACGCCGGGTTCTCACGGACCCGGATGTCCCGCAGCGGGAGCAGCTCGTCCCGGGCCGTGGCCAGCCGCATGGCCCCGCGGCGGTGCACGGTGCCCGCCTCGTCGACGAACCCGCGCGGCAGCTCGAACTCGAACTCCGTCCGCAGCGGCTCCTGTGGGCGGTCGGGCTGCGCTCCCGACGATCCTTCGCGTCGCATCAGCCGAGGGTCAGCTCTTCGAAGGTGATGGTGACCTGCTCGGTCAGCGCGGCGGCGTCACCGGCCTTGGTGGAGCTCAGCTCGACCTTGGTGCACCAGGCGTTGCGGAGGTTGTACCGCTTCACCTCGGTCAGCTGGTAGTCCAGGAAGATGATCGACGCGTCCTTGCGGGCCGAGCCCATGTCGCCGGCGATGGACGCGGAGATCCACTCGGTGAAGGCGGCGGACTGCGTGGCGCCGCGGGTCACCGTGCACTCGCCGGCCTTCTTCACGCCGGGGAGCTTCTTGATGATCGGCTTGCCGTCCGCCGAGACCTGCTGGAACTCGATGACGTCCTGCTCCATCGTGAGGCCGCTGATCTCCTGCAGGGTCTCGACCATGACGCCGTCGATCTGCAGGCCGAAATTGTGGGTGGTGAGGGCGTCACCGGTGTCGAGGGACATGCGGGTCACTCCTGTTCATGAGGGGGTCGGGATGTACGGGGGTGCTGCGAGGGGGGACTACTCCTCCAGCTCGCCGCCGCCTCCCTGGAACTGCGCGAGGCGGAAGACCACGAACTCGGCGGGCTTCACGGGGGCGATGCCGATCTCGCAGACCACCCGGCCGAGGTCCACCGACTCCGGGGGGTTGGTCTCCGCGTCGCACTTCACGTAGAAGGCGTCCTCGGCGCGCTGGCCGAACAGGGCGCCCTGGCGCCACTCGTTGACCAGGAAGGCCGAGATGTTGCGCCGGATGCGGGCCCACAGCGACTGGTCGTTGGGCTCGAAGACCACCCACTGGGTGCCGACGAGGATCGACTCCTCGAGGTAGTTGAAGTAGCGGCGGACGTTCAGATAGCGCCAGGCCGGGTCGGAGGCCAGGGTCCGCGCGCCCCACACCCGGATGCCCCGGCCGGGGAAGGCACGGATGCAGTTCACGCCGATCGGGTTGAGCAGGTCCTGCTCGCCGCGCGTGATCTGGAGCTCCAGGTCGACCGCGCCGCGCACGATCTCGTTGGCGGGGGCCTTGTGGACACCGCGCTCCGAGTCGTTCCGGGCCCAGATGCCGGCCATGTGGCCGGACGGCGGCACCGTGCGGGTCTGGCCGCCGGCCGGGTCGAAGGACTTGATCCACGGGTAGTAGAGCGCCGCGTACCGCGAGTCGTAACCGGCGATCTCCTGGCGCCACTTGCGGATGTCCCGGGCGTTCAGGCCCGGCGGCGGGTCGAGGATCGCCATCCGGTCGCCCATGAGCTCGCAGTGCGCGATCAGGCCGAGCTGGACGGCCTTGACCTGCTCCAGGTCGATGAGCCCCTGCTGGTAGGCGGCCATCAGGTCCGGCACGGCGACCATGTTGATCTCGTCGAAGGCCTCCAGGCCGCCGAAGCCGGTGCGGTCGGCGGAGTCGCCGATGAACTGGCCGGACTCCATCGCGGCGGGCGCGTCGGCCCGCGTCGCGACCGGTGCGGGGGCCTGCACCGGCGGGGCGAGGGTCACGGTCTGCGCGTCGGGCCGGGCGAGCTGCCCGCCGGCCGCCGCCTCCTCCAGGACGATGGTCTTGGAGCGCTGCTTGACCTGCGCGACGACGTAGTTGCGGGCGCTCTTCTTCGCGGAGGCGTCGAAGCTCTCGACGACCTTCTCGCCGTCCTTGACGACCAGCTTGAACCGCTCGGCCTCGCCCTCGACGTCCTGCACCTCGACGGTGAGCGCGCCACCGGCCTCGGACCCGGCCGCGACGGCCGCGACGCGGAAGGTGCCGAGCGCGACGGCCTCACCGGCGACGAGCTCGCGCGGCGCGGCGGCGCCGGCTCCGACGGGCTCCGTGGCGCCCTGGGCGTCGCCGCCGCCCACGCGCACCACGTAGGCGGCGGTGCCGCCGTTGTTGAAGAAGCCGTACACGGAGTGGGCGAGGTAGTACCCGTCCGTGAAGTCCCCGAACGACGCCACGTACTGGGACCAGTTGGTGACGAGCACCGGCTCGTTGAGCGGGCCGGTCGGCGACAGTCCGACGAAGGCGGCGACGGACGTCCCGACACCCTCGATCGGGCGGGAGCCGCTGGCGACTTCCTCGACGTAGACGCCGGGGGACAGGTAGGTGGGCATGCTGGAGACTCCTGGAGGGACGGGTGGGACGGATCAGAGGCGACGGCTGCGGCTGTGGGCGCCCGTGTCAGCCTTCGTAGTCGGGGTTGTAGCGCTTGTACGCTTCGTGCCGGGCCTCGTCGAGGCTGCGGCCCTGGGCCATGAGCCGGGCGGCGTGCATCTCCGCTTGCTGCCACCAGTCCACGCCCACGGTGGTGTTGGCCGTGGGGCCCGCGTAGGTGACGCCTGTGGAGTGCATGGAACCGACCATGGCGTTGTAGGAGTCGTTCGCCTGCTGCAGCGCGGGGGTGGCGGCCTGGTTCTGGAACCCGGGCAGATGGGCGTAGCCGAGCTGGTTGAGCTGGACTGCGCTGCTGATGTCGCCCGACACCATCAGGGCGCGCTGCTGGGCGCGGTAGTCGTGGGAGTTGAGACCGGACGCGTCCGCCGTGCCGGTCGTTCCCGTGCCGATGTGGGCACGGTGGAACGGCGCCACTTCCTGGTAGGCGTGGGCGCGGTTCTCCAGCTGCCTCGCCGCCGAGGAGCCGCCGCGCGTCAGACCGCTGGTCTGGGAGAGCGGCTCGTAGCCGATGACGTGCTCGGACTCGTGGGTGTTGCCGCTGACGGGGGCGCCGTAGAGCTGCGCGAGGCGGGTCTGTTCCTTCTTCTTGTTGCCGTGCGTGCCGACCTGGTAGGTCGGGGTGCCGAACTTGCACAGCGACTTGTTGGTGCAGTTCGGGTTGGTACAGCTGGCGCAGGCGCGCTGGATGGGGTCGGCCCAGCTGAACGCCGCCGCGGACCGGGCCGGCCGGGCGGCGCGCTGGACGGGCTCGGCCGCCGTCGCGGGAGCGGGACCGCTCAGGACGCGGGTCGCGTTGGCCTCCGCCTCCCGCTCGAAGCGGTCCGACGGGTCCGAGACCTTCAGCCCGTCGCCGCTGTCCGTACCGGCCACCGGGCCCTGCCGCTGCTGGATGACGTGGGTCAGTTCGTGCGCGAGCGTGTGCCGGTCGCCGCCGCCGTCGCCGATGACCACATGGGCACCCGAGGTGTACGCACGGGCACCCACCTCCGCCGCCGATGCCCTCGCGGCCGCGTCGTCGTGGACGCGGACATCGGAGAAGTCCGCTCCGAGCCGGGACTCCATGTCCGTGCGGACCGAGTCCTCCAGCGGGCGGCCCGCCGAGCGCAGCACATCGGGGACCGTGGACCGCTGCACGGCCTCCCCGTGCCCGCAGCCCGCCCCGTGCGTGTGCGCGTCGCGCTCCGCCGACCGCTGCACGGTCTCCCCGTGCCCGCAGCCGGGGCCGTGCGTGTGCGCGTCCCGTTCCGCCGAGCGCTGCACCGCCGCGGCGAACGCCGCGTTTCCCACGGCGCGCTGGAGCGCCGCCGCCGCACCCGGATCCAGGCGCGCGGCACCGCCGGCCGCCGCGAACCGTGCCGCGTCCGCCGAGAGCGGCGCGCGCGCCGGGCGGGGCACGGGGCGACCGCTTCGGTGCGCTTCCGGCCCGCCGCGATGCATCGACTCCATCCCGCCTGCCCTCCCCTCGGTCCTGGACGGCTCTCGTCCCGGACGGCGTTCGTACGCTTCCGACTCTCGCCGCGCGCCCACCGCCGCGGCGAGGGAAGAAGGGGCGGTCGCGAGGGCAGGGGCGCGTGCCCTCCCGGTCACGCCGGCGACCCACGACCCGGCCCGCCGCGCGGCCGGCCGGCCGTACGCACGCCCGCGGGGCGCACCCGCGAGGCCGCCGGGGGCACCTCGTGCTGCCCCCGAACAGAGACGTTCGGGCAGCCGGACGGCAGGACCGCCCCTCTAGCCTGCGCCCATGACCATGTGGACCTCTCTGGACCCGGCCGATGTGACCATCGAGCCGGGCACCCGGACCTCCGCCCGGCTGCGGGTGCGCAACACCGGGGACACCGTCGAGGAGTACCGGCTCTCCCTCGTCGGCAAACCCTCGGGCTGGTCCCGGGTGGAGCCGGACGTCCTCCGCCTCTACCCGGGCAGTGAGGGGACCGCCGAGATCACCTTCGCTCCGCCCCGCTCGTCGGACGTGGAGGCCGGTCCCCTCGCCTACGGCATCCGCGTCGACCCCCGGGAGAACTCCGCCGCCCGCGACGTGGTGGAGGGCCGGCTGACCGTCACGCCCTTCGCCGAGACCCGCGCCGAACTGCTGCCGCCCGCGCTCGTCGGACGTTTCCGGGGACGGGCCCGCATCGCCGTCGACAACCTCGGCAACACCCCGCTCACCGCGTCCCTGATCGTCCGCGACGAGGCCAACCGGCTCACCTTCGACGTACGGCCGAACGCCGTGCAGATCGCCCCCGGCCGCGCCGCCTTCGGGGAACTCGTCGTACGGCCGCAGGCCGTGCGGTGGACCGGCGCCGAGGAGTCGCACCGGTTCACCGTGGCCGTCCGCCGGGCGGGCGACGACACCGCCCTCGACCTGGAGGGCACGTACGACCAGCGGCCCGTCCTCGGGAACTGGCTGGTCGTGGTCGGCGGGCTCCTCGTGACCGCCGCCATCGCCTTCGCCGTGCTCTGGTTCGGCTTCTCCCCGAAGATCGTCAGCGCGGCCAAGGAGATCCAGGCGACCGGCGCGCCCAGGCCCGCGCCGCAGGGCGACGGGGACGAGCTGCCCGAGGCACCCCCGCCCAGCGCCGGCGGCGGCGCCACGTCCGGCGGGGCGAAGCCGCCCGGCGACGAGCCGCCCCCGCTGGACGGCGGCGGCCCCCCGCCGCCCGGGGAGGACGACGGAGGCGGCGGTGACGGAGGCGCCGGCGGCGGCACGGGAGGCGGGGCCACCGGCGGCGGCTCCGGCGGCTCCGGCGGCGGCGCGCCGACCGACCCCGGCCCGGGCACGGGAGGCGGCGGCAACCAGCAGCCCCCGCCCCCGCCGGCCTCGGCGAAGCCCGTGCCCCCGTGGGTGCAGGGCAACGCGAAGGACCTCGTCGTCGAGTACGCCCAGGAGCGGCTCGCCGCGATGAGCAGCGGCAACCCCTGCAGGCTCACGGGAAGCTGGAGCCGCGGTGTCATCGACGGGGCGACCCGTGACGCGATCGCCTGCTACCAGCGCGCCGTCGTCAAGGACGCCGTCGACAACGGCAAGAACTCCGGCGAGATCCTGAACACCGACGCGCCGGGCACCCTCGGGCGCGCCACCCTCACCTCCCTCTGGGCCCAGGGCGTCACCCCCGAAGAGGTGAAGTCCGGGAGCAGCACGATGGAGACCACGCAGCTCATCGCGGCCTTCTGGTGGGCGTACAACCGCAGCTACTCCGCGGACGACCTGTCCAAGGCGCGTGTCCGCGCCCAGTACGGCATCGACAACCTCCGTACCGGCAAGGTGACGCCCACCCGCTACGGCAGCAGCGTCGCGGCGCACATCAGCGAGTACCAGACGGCCGTCGGACTCACCGCGACGGGCGAGGTCGACTGGCCGACCCTGCGCAAGATGGTCGGCGGCAGCGTGATGTGAGCCGCCGGCGGCGGACGTGACGCGACCGAGCCGAGGGGGCCACCCGCACACGGGTGGCCCCCTCGGCCGTTCGCCTGGCGCGTGCCCTCACGGCGCCCAGGGCATGCCGGCGTCCGGGACGAGCCGGCCCGCCTTCTGGTACTCGCGCCGTGCCCCGGCGCGCACGTCCTCGCCGGTCACCGCCGAGCCGCGGGCCGCCGCCAGATAGCCGGCCGTCACCGCCGCCGAGCGGATCGCGCCGCCGGCCAGCTCGAACTCCTGGGCGCACCGCGCGATCTCCTCGTCCACTCCCTCCGCCCTCGGCGTGCCCGCCAGGCAGGAGTGCCAGAGCGAGACTCGCTGCCCGGGGTCCGGGAAGGGAAAGTCCACCACCAGGTCGAGCCGGCGGGTGAACGCCTCGTCGATGTTGGCCCGGAGGTTGGTCGTGAGGACCGCGATCCCGTCGAACGCCTCCAGGCGCTGGAGCAGATAGGCGCTCTCCAGGTTGGCGTACCGGTCGTGCGAGCTCTTCACCTCCGAGCGCTTGCCGAAGACCGCGTCGGCCTCGTCGAAGAGGAGCACACAGTCCGTGCGGTCCACCTCGGCGAAGATCCGCTCCAGGTTCTTCTCGGTCTCGCCGACGTACTTGTCGACCACCGACGAAAGGTCCACCACATAGAGGTCCAGGCCCAGTTCGCCCGCCACGACCTCCGCGCCGAGCGTCTTTCCGGTGCCGGACTCCCCGGCGAACAGCGCGACGACACCCCGCCCGCGCCCGCCGCCCCTCCGCAGCCGCCACTCGCCGAGCACCCGGTCCCGGTCGCGGGCCCGGCCGGTCAGCTCGCGCAGCAGCCCCAGCGGCTCCTCGGGCAGCACCAGATCGGCGAACCCGACGGCGGGCCGGACCCGTCGCGCATGGCTGTCGAGGAGCGGCGCCGAGACCAGCCGGGCGCCGCGCTGCAGCTGCGCGAGGGTCAGCGCGGTCCCCTCGAACGCGGCGAGCGCCCGGGCGGAGCGCGCCGCCCGGCGCACCTGATCGCCGCTCAGACGGTACGGGGCGGTGGCCGCGTCCAGGTCGAAGTCCAGCTCCGACGCGTCGAGTTCGCGGTGCCACAGACCACCGGACCCCGCCGCTTCCCCCGGCGTGTCGACGGCGACGAGCTCCGCGTCCGGGGCCCACAGGGGATCAGGTGCCTCGGCGCCGGCGAGAACCACCGTCGCGCCGGACGAGGCGAGCGCGCGCACCAGCGGCCCCGGCCGCGGAGGCAGCGGCTCGACGACCACGGCGGCGCCACGCAGCCTGGCCTCGCGCACCAGCGCCCGCGCCGTCACCTCGTCCACGGACTCCGGCCGGTACCGCAGCACGGGCCGCCCGGTGGCCCGCAGGGCCTCCACCACCCCATCGGTGGAGGCCCCCGGGACACGCTCCCGCAGATGGACGGTGACGGGTCCGGCGGCGACGACACGCGCGCCGAGCGGCGTGGCGGCGACATCGGTCTCCGGCTCGGCCGGGGTGAGCAGTTCCACTCCGGTGCCCGCCAGTTGGGCGTCGAGCCGCCCGTCGTCGCCGAGGAGGTGCGCCACCACCCGCTCCGGCACACGCAGGGCCCGCCCGGGCAGAGGCCGGTCCTCGTCCTCGACCTCCAGGAGGCCGCCGGACCGCAGCGGCGCGGCCGGGTGGAAGCGGTCACGGGCGGCCGGGTCGGAGGGGCCCGTGCCCGCGAGGTCCAGAGCCAGCGCCACGGTGGCGCGGCGCCGGCCGACATCGTCGTTGAGGTACCCGTACAGCGCCTCGAAGCCCCGGTCCACGTCGGGCGCGAGCGCCGCGACGAGGATGTGCGCGTCGAGGGCCGTGAGCCCGAAGTCCCGCGTCAGGCGGGCGAGCCGGTCCACTCCGGCGACGTCCGGGAGCGGGACGGCGTGGTCCCGCTCCGCCGTCGGCGGCGTCTCCGCGATCCGCCGGGCAGTCTCCTCGGTGACGTACAGGCCGCGCAGCGGGTCGCCCGCCGTGGGATCCCCGGCGCCGCGGGCGTCCACGAGGGCGGCGACCCGCGCCCGGAGGGCGGAGAGCAGTCCGAGCAGGCCGTCGGGACCCGTGCGGTCGTCCTCGCTCACGCGCCACCCTCCGGCGCCGAGTCCGTCCTGACTCCGATGCGTCGCCGCACCCGGGGCCTGGAGTCGCCGGGTACGCCGTCGATCCCGCGCACGAGGACCTCCGCCTCGGTGACCGGAGGCGCCACCTCGTACACCGGGGTGACCGGGAACGGTGTGGTGACCACGACGTCGAGCGAGGGCTTGAGTTCGCCGCCGAGCGCCGACCAGATGTCCGCGAGCGAGCGCGACTCGGCGGGCGGCACCGCGACGGAGAGCGGCAGGGACGTGGCCATCGACCGCACGGACTCCGGCACCGCGGCGCCGGACAGCGCCTCGTGCGGCAGGAGCAGGGCCAGCGCGCCCGAGAGGAGCCGGTGTTCGTCCTCGGGCCGCGAGGTCCAGGCGGTCACCAGGTACGAGAGCCGGAACCACCGCGGCGGTTGACGCCTCCGCGTCACGATCCCGTCGGCGTCCCGCTCGGCGCGCGTGCCGCGCTCGCGCCGGGCCACGTCCTCCCGGATGTCGTACAGGTAGGCGTTCAGCGTGGGCGCGTTGCGCCGGGCCGCCCAGTCCCGGGTCGGCGCGTCGAAGGCGACGTCGCCCGTGACGGCCGGGGCGAGCAGCCGGCGCAGCGCCTCGTCTATCTCATGGATCATCAGATGTAGCCTTCGCGGAGCGCGTACGCGACGGCATGCGCCCGGTTGGTGAGCTGGAGACGGGTCATGAGCGAGTGCAGGATGTTCTTGACGGTGCGCTCGGAGTAGGCGAGCTTCTCGCTGATCTGCCGGGTGTCCAGGCCCTCCGCGAGCAGGCGCAGGACGTCCACCTCGCGCGGCGCCATCCCGAAGAGCGGCACCGCCCCTCCCGTGGCCGTTCCCCCCGCCGTCGCCCGCTGCAGGCGCCCCACCTGGTTCAGGAGGCGGCTGACCAGGTCCGGCGGCAGTTCGCCCTCGCCCCGCGCCGCGCTGTGCACGGCGCTCAACAGCCGCTGCTCCGTGGCCTGATGGCGCCAGATGATGGCCCGTACCCCGTACTCGACCACCGTCAGGAGGTCGGGTTCGCGCAGCTCGCGGGCGACGAGCACGACGCGCTGGTCGCGGCCGCGCAGCAGGCGCCTGAGTTCCGCGGTGGTGGGTTCGTCGATCCGGTCCGCGAGCATCACGGCCACCGCGGGGGCGTCCCGGCCCCCGTCGTCGTGCTCGGGCACGAAGTCGATGCTCGGCTGATGCCTTAAATGGCTGATGAGCCCGGCCCGGCTGAGCGGATCGGATGCGTGGACCGTCACCGTCACTCGTGTGGTGAGCACTTCCGCCACCTGCTCTTTCTCACTCGCCTCGACCGTCCGGGCGTGGTCGGGCGCCCGGGAGTGGCCGGCGGGGCGACGGCGGCCTTCCGGCCGGTGGTCGCCCCGCACGGTGAGGCTCCCCGTGGTCTGCTGGTCCGTGGCCGGTGCACCGGTCACGATGGTCTCGACCAGCTTCCCGCGCGGTACTCACGTCTCGCTAACGCTCCGCTGCCGCGCTTCCGGACCTCGCCACGGGTCCTTCCACAACTCTTCTCCTGTGTGGCGCCCGCCACTTGGATCGTTCACGTCGGCGGCGACCGCCGTTCAGGTCATGTTGAAGTACGGGAGAGGTCCGGCCGGCTGGTCGGCGGTCACACGGCGGATCACGGCGATCGCCAGGACGGAGTCAAGGATGCCGATGGCGTGGTCGACCGGGTTGTGGTAGTTGGTCTGCTTGAGCACCAGAAGGTGCACCGCGACCGAGATCGGGCCGTCGCAGAGCCAGAGGAACCACCAGGCGTTGATCAGCCAGGCGTCGCGGGGCGGGCCGCCGGCGCGCCGGATGTCCAGGGTGATGCGCCGGGGCAGCCACCACATGGCGAGCGGGACGATCCAGGCGCCGAGGGCGAAGCCCGGAGCGTACTTGTGGGTGCCCGGGGCGAGCACCTCGGCGTTGCAGCGGGCGCGGTGGAACCAGACCAGGAACGAGATCCAGCAGGCGATCTGGAGGAAGCCGAGCGCGGCGCCCCCGTCCTCGAGCCAGGGGGCGTCGGGGCCGGTGAAGACGATGTACAGCTCGGCGAGGGCCGATGTGGCGATCAGACACTGGACGACGAGTGCCGGCCCGGCGGGGTTGCGGAAGCGGTAGCGGGGACCGTTCACGGCCGCGGGCCCGACCGGCACGTTGTACGGATCCATGCTGCTTCCCCCCGGAATGCGACCGCCGCTCTGCGCGGTGGCGTTGATCATCGGCATCGTAGGCGCGCACCGGGCGGGCGGCCAAGGGGTGGGAGAGAGGGGAAGGGTGAGGGAGGCAAGGGAGACGAGGGGGACAAGAGGGGAGCCGGACCCGGGCCGCCGGTCGGGAACGAGCCCTTCGCCGGTCCGCTCAGGCCGGGTGCGTACCGGCTCCACCGGCCCTGCGCGGGGGCTCACGACGGGTCAGGAGGCCCCGCTCCAGGGCCACGACCACGGCGTGGGTGCGGTCGCTGACGTCCAGCTTGGCGAAGACGCGCAGGAGGTGGGTCTTGACCGTGGCCTCCGCGATGACGAGACGCCGGCCGATCTCCGCGTTGGAGAGGCCGTCGGCCACCGCGCCCAGCACGTCCCGCTCGCGCGCGGTCAGGACGACCGGGGCGGGGCGGCGCATCAGGGCGACCAGGCGTTCGGCGACGCGGGGAGCGAGGACGGTCTCGCCGCGGGCCGCGGCGCGCACGGCCTCGGCGAGCTGGTCGGCGGTGGTGTCCTTCAGCAGGTAGCCGACGGCACCGGCCTCGACCGCCCGCTCGATCTCGACGTCCGTGTCGTACGTGGTGAGGATGAGCACCCGCGTCCCGGCGGGTCCCGCGGTGATCGCGGCGGTGGCCTCGACGCCGTCCATGACCGGCATCCGCAGGTCGACGAGCGCGACGTCGGGTGCCAGTCGTTCGACGAGGTCGAGGGCCTCGCGGCCGTCGCCCGCCTCGCCGACGACGGAGATGTCCGGGACCGGGGCCAGGAGGGCGACCACTCCGGCGCGCATCACGGTGTGGTCGTCGACGACCACGATCCGGAGGGGCTCGTGCACTTCGGGCATGTCAGGGCCGTCCGTTCGTGTGGAAGGTCGCGAGGACGCGGGTGCCGTCCCCGACCGAGCTGGTCACCGTCAGTTCTCCGTCGAGTTCGGCGAGCCGCTTGCGCATGCCGTCGAGACCGAAACCACGCGACTCCTCGACCACGAAGCCCCGGCCGTCGTCGGTGATCTCCAGCTCGATGGCGTACGGACCCTGGGCGAGGACCACGCCGACGGTGCTCGCGTCGGCGTGCTTGCGCACGTTGGCCAGCGACTCCTGGGTGCAGCGCAACAGCGCGATCCGGGTCTGCTGGTCGCAGTGGACGTCCTCGGCCAGCTCGGCGTCGACCGTGATGCCCGTGTCCTGGGTGAACCGCTCCAGGGTGCGGCGCAGGGTCGGCACCACCGAGCCGGGCCGGAGCCCGCTGTGCGGGGCCGCGCCCACCAGGACCCGGGCCTCGGCGAAGTTCTCGCGGGCCGTCTGCTCGATGGAGCGCAGCTGCCGGGCCGTGTGCTCCGCGTCCTCGTCGAGCCCGGCTCGGGCGGCCTCGGCGAGGACGATGATGGAGGCGAAGCCCTGGGCGAGGGTGTCGTGGATCTCCCGGGCCATCCGCTCCCGCTCGTCCGCCGCGCCCCGGGCGCGATGGGCGGCGGCCAACCGCTCCTGGGCGAGGGAGAGTTCGGCCGCGAGTGCGGTGGCGCGGGCCTCGCCGTCCGTGACGAGACGGTGGAGCAGGAGTCCCGCCAGGACGGACACGGCGTATCCGGTGAGGGCGGCGGCCGCGTTCCCCGGGGAGTCGCGCCAGACGCTCCCCGCCGCCGTCGCGGCAGCCGCGCAGCCGCTGAGCAGGACGGCGGTCCGGGGACCACGGGTCTGGAACCAGAACTGGGGGAGGGCGGCGATCAGCAGGGCCGCGCCGCCGCCGGGGAGGGCCGCCATCGCGCCGAGCCCGGCGGCCAGGGCCGCCAGGTAGGCCTGCGAGTGGTGGCGGGCGCGGTGGACGGCCGTGTACGCGAGGGCCGCCGCCACCAGGGCCAGCGAGGCCCATTTCAGGGGCCCCGAGTCGTTGCCGACGCCGATGACCGTGGGGATCAGACCGAGGAGCAGCCAGGCGGCGGTGTACCAGCGGCGGAGGGCGGTGAGCGCCGGCCGCTCCGCACCTGTGGATGCCGTCCCGTCATTCATCCGGTCAGCCTACGGACACCGGTCGGGGCTCCGGCCGCTCGGGCTCCCCGGATCGGGGAATGCCGCGCGCGGGCCACCAGTTGGCCTCGCCGAGCAGCAGCATCAGGGAGGGCAGGACCAGGATCCGGATCACGAAGGCGTCGAGGAGGACCGCGACCGCGAGGCTGAAGCCGATCTGCTTCATCTCGATGAGGTGCAGTGCGGCGAAGCTCGCGAACACCGTCACCATCACCACGGCCGCGCTGGTGACGACCCCGGCCGACGAGGACAGGCCCTGGAGCACCGCCTGTCGGGTGGGGACGCCGTCGAGGCGCGCCTCGCGGATCCGGCTGATCACGAACACCTGGTAGTCCATGGAGAGTCCGAAGAGGATCACGAAGAGGAAGAGGGGGACGCGGGATCCGATCGAGCCCGTGGACGTGAAGTCGAGGACCCCTTCGGCCCATCGGTGCTGGAAGACCAGGACGAGGACGCCCAGCGAGGCGAACGCGGAGAGCAGGTTGAGGAGGACGCCGACGAGGCCGAGGACCACGGACCGGAACGCCCACACGGTCATCACGAAGGTGACGAGGAGCAGCGCCCCGATGATGAGGGGCAACTTCCGTTTCTGGTGGGCGGGGTAGTCGGCGTAGCGGGCGACCTCGCCGGTGACGGCGACCTCGGTGCCGGCGAGCGCGCCGACGGTCCTGGGCACGAGGTCGCCGCGGAGCCGGTCGAGCGAGGCGCGGGCCTCGGGGCTGCTCACGGAGCGGGGGACGGCCAGTTCCAGGAGGGTGGTCCGGCGGTCGGCCGAGGTCCGCAGGACGGGCGCGCCGCCGATCGCCGGGTCCTCGGCACCCGCCCGGTCCGCGAGGGTGCGCAGGGCCGCGGCGACCTCCCCGGCCCGCTCCGGGTCGGCTCGTACGACCACCTGGTGCATGGCCTTCAGCTCGGGGTAGGCGGCCATGAGCCGGTCGTACGTCCGCATGGCGGGGATGGCGCGCGAGTGCGTCTCGCGGCTCATCTCCGTGATGTCGACGTGCAGGACCGGCAGGGCGAGCGCGAGGAGCGCGAGGGTGGAGACGGCGAACGTCACGGCGGGGTGCTTGGCGACGGGTCGGAGGACGGCGGCGGTGATCCGGCCGCCGGTGCGGCCCGTACGCGAAGCGCGGTCCCGCCGCAGCGGCTTCCCGCGGGCCCTCCGGCGTTCGGCGCGTGCGCCGAGGAGGGCGAGGAGCGCCGGCAGGACGGTCAGGGAGCTGAGGACGGCGACCAGCGTGACGACGACGGCTCCGGTGGCGATGGAGGAGAAGATGACGTCGTCCGCGAGGTACAGGGTGGCGCTGGAGACGGCCACGGCGAGCCCGGAGACGACCACGGCCCTGCCCGAGGTCGCGGCGGCGAGCTCCACCAGGGCCTGCGTGCCGAGCCGTCCGCCGGCCGCGCGGGCCCGTTCCTCGCGCTCCCGCTTCAGGTGGAAGAGGGTGTAGTCGACGCCGACGGCGAGGCCGATCAGCAGGATGACGTTGGTGCCGACACCGGCGTCGGGGAAGACGTGCGAGGCGATCATCGACAGGCCGACGGCGGCCACGATCGAGGAGAGCGCGAGCAGCAGCGGGACGACGGCCATCACCACGGAGCCGAAGACGATCAGCAGGGTGATCAGGGTGACGGGCAGTGCGATGACCTCCGTGCGGGAGAGGTCGTCGCCGCGGAGCTTGTCGACGCCCTTGCCGATGGAGGGGCTTCCGACCTCCTCGACGAGCAGCCCCGGGTGCGCGGCCCGGACGGCGGCGGTCTGCGCGAGCAGCGCGTCGACGTGCTTCTTCCCGTCGAACTCGGCGCCCTTCATGGTGATGTCGACGCGCAGCGCGGTGTGCTCCGCGTCGGGGACCGGCTCGGCCACCGCCAGCACCTCGGGCAACTGCCGCATCCGGGCGGCGATCTCGCGCGCGGCGGCCTCGGCCTCCGCCCGGTCGAGCGGGCCGGTGCCGGGCGCGGCCTGGACGAGGACGCGTTCGAGGGGTTTCTGCTGGAGACCGCCCTCGGCCGCGAGGGCCTCGGCCCGGCCCGCCTCGCCGATGCGGAAGTCCTCCGTGGTCGCGGGGTTGGCGCCGAGGGCGATGCCCGCGCCCAGGCAGAGGGCCACGAAGAGGAGCCAGCCGATCAGCGCGCGCCAGGGATGCCGGGCGCTGTGACGGGCCATGCGTACGGTCGGGTTCGTCATACGCCCAGACTCGTCGGCGGAGGGTTCCGGCCGACAGGATCGGCCGGTTGAACTCCGTGTCCACCGGTCGGTGGACACGGGGCCGTCGACGCAGGTCGGATGAGGCCACGGCTGATCGGATCAGGTCAGGTCAGGGTGGATCAGATCAGATCAGGTCGCTCAGATCAGGTCGGCTCAGGTCAGGTCGATCGGCTGGTCGGGGTCGAGCGTGATGCCCAGGCGTGCCGTCGCGCTCGCGAGCACGCCCCAGAGGGCGTCGCTCAGGAAGTGGGTCAGGTCGGCGAGGGAGCTTCTCGACTCGGGGTCCGCGGCCCACTGGTTCACCACGCCGTCCACCAGGCCGACCATGCCGAACGCCAGGTTGTGGTGGAAGCCCGTGGGCGCCGTCCGGCCGTCGAGGAAGCGCTCGGCGTACGTGTCCAGGAGCAGGGCCAGGTGGAGGGCGATGGCCGTACGGGTGCCCGTGACGGCGGGCGAACCCGTACCGAGGAACCGGTGGAGGTGGGGGTGGAGCGCCACCCAGCCCACATAGGTGGCCGCCCCGAGCTCGATCGCCTCCCGGATGGTGCCCTTGGGGCCGAGGGCGGGGGAGAGGGCGGTCATCAGGTCGTCGGTGATGCGCGCGCGGATCTGCTCGTCGAGGTCCTCGCGACTGCGGAAGATCCGGTAGACGACGGAACGGGGCACACCGGCCTCGGCGCCGATCGCCGCCACGCTGACCGCCGTCCCCTCGCGCCCGATGACGGCGAGGGCCGCCGTGAGGATCTGGTCCCGGCGCTCGGCACGGTGGCCCGTCCAGCGTGTGTCGCGGCCGTCGGGGCGCCCGTCGTCGCGTGTGTGTCTGTCCTCGGCCACGGCGTGGATCGTACCCGGCGGCCGCGACGTGCCAGGGCGCAAGGGGTGGCGCACGTCACGTTACCGCCAGTACCTTGGACGCGGTGACACAGGTAAATTCCGGTGCCTGGGGGAGAATGCACCGCCACCACCGGCCGCAGAGGGGATGGACATGGGGAACGAGCACGTCGACGTGCTGATCATCGGCGCGGGTCTGTCCGGGATCAGTGCCGCCTGCCATCTGCTCGCCGGCAACCCGGGGACCACGTACGCGATCATCGAGCGGCGCTCCGCGATCGGCGGCACCTGGGACCTGTTCCGTTACCCCGGCATCCGCTCGGACTCGGACATGTACACCTTCGGCTACGGCTTCCGCGCCTGGCACGGCACCAAGGTCCTCGCCGGCGGCACGGACATCCGGCGCTACATCCGGGCCACCGCCGAGGAGCACGGCGTCACCGACCGCATCCGCTTCGGCCGCCGCGCGGTCCGGGCGGACTGGTCGGGCGAGGAGGGCCGCTGGACCGTCGAGACCCGCGACGAGGCCACCGGCGAGACCCACGTCCTCACCGCCCGCTTCCTCGTCGGCGCCACCGGCTACTACGACTACGACGCGGGCCACCGCCCCGAGTTCCCCGGCGAGCAGCGCTTCCGGGGCACCCTCGTGCACCCGCAGCACTGGCCCCGGGACCTCGACCACGCGGGCAAGCGCGTCGTCGTCATCGGCAGCGGCGCCACCGCCATCACCCTCGTCCCCGCGATGGCCCCCGACGCCGCGCACGTCACCATGGTCCAGCGCTCGCCCACGTACATCCTGGCGCTCCCCGCGGACGACCCCCTCTCGGTCCTCCTGCGCAGACTGCGCGTCCCGGCCGCGCTCGTCCACCGGGTCGGGCGCGCCCGCAACATCGCGATGCAGCGCGCCCTGTACGCCCTGTGCCGCAAGGCCCCCCGCCTCATGCGCAAGGTGCTCCTCGGCGCGGTACGGGCGCGGCTCGGCAAGAGCGTCGACATGCGCCACTTCACGCCGGCGTACAAGCCCTGGGACCAGCGGCTGTGCGTCGTGCCCGGCGGCGACCTCTTCACGACGCTCAGGAGCGGCCGGGCGTCCGTGGTCACCGACCACATCGAGACGTTCACCGAGACCGGGATCAAGGTCAGGTCCGGCGAGGAGATCCCCGCCGACATCGTCGTCACGGCCACCGGCCTGCGCATGCAGCTCGCCGGCGGCATGGAACTCGCGGTCGACGGCAAGCCCGTCGTCACCCGCGACCACCTGCTCTACAAGGGCGTGATGCTGGACGGCGTCCCCAACCTGGCAATGATCATCGGCTACACCAACGCCTCCTGGACGCTGAAGGCCGACCTCGCCGCCGCCTACGTCAGCCGACTGATCGCCCACATGGACCGGCAGGGCCTCACCGCCGTCACCCCCGTCGCCGCGGAGTCCGACCGCTCCGCCGTCTCCGTCATGGGCGAGTCCCTGACCTCCGGCTACATCGCACGCGGCGACGCCCTCATGCCCCGCCAGGGCACCCGCGACCCGTGGCGGATCTGGAACAACTACTACCGCGACCGCCGCGCGCTGCGGCGGTCCCCGATCGAGGACCCCGCCCTCCGCTTCGACCGCGCGGTCCCCGACGAGCGGCCCGCCGGCCGGCAGGACAGGTCGCCGGCGGCCTGACCCCGATCCCCCGCCCCCTCCGGACGGCCGACCGCGAGAGACCGAGGACGATGATGACCAGCGTGCAGAGCTATCACGAGAGGCTCCGGACCCTGTCCGAGGCCTCGGTGCACCTCCACTTCGACGCGTTCACCGACATCGACTGGGACCACCCCGACTTCGCCATCGACCCGGCGGACCCCCGCTGGGTGCTTCCCGCGGCCGACCCCCTCGGCGGCCACCCCTGGTACCAGGAGCAGCCGCTGGAGGTCCGGACGCGCATCGGACTGTGGCGGTACGCCAACATCGTCAAGGTGGGCATGCAGTTCGAGAACGTCCTCATCCGCGGGGTGATGGACTACCTCTTCTCCCTGCGCAACCAGGACCCGGAGTTCCGCTACCTCACCCACGAGGTCACGGAGGAGTGCCACCACACCCAGATGTTCCAGGAGTTCGTGAACCGCGCGGGCGCCGACGTGCCCGGCGGACGGCGCTCCTTCCGCGTCCTCAGCCGCTTCCTGCCGCTGGCCGGCTCGCTGATCCCCGAGTCGTTCTTCACCGGCGTCCTCGCCGGCGAGGAGCCCATCGACCACCTCCAGAAGGCGATCCTGCGCAGCGGCGACGAGATCCACCCGCTGATGCGCCGGCTCATGCAGATCCACGTCGCCGAGGAGGCCCGGCACATCTCCTTCGCCCACGAGTTCCTGCGCGTCAAGGTCCCCGGCTACGGCAGGGCGCGCCGGGGCGCGCTGTCGGTGGCCTTCCCGGTGATCATGCGGGTGCTCGGCGACGTCATCGTCGTCCCCGACCGGAAGACCGCCGAGACGATAGGCGTGCCCCACTGGGTCATCAAGGACATCTTCTGGAAGTCGCCCGACGGCGAGAAGATGCTCCGCGACCTCTTCTCCGACGTGCGGATGCTCGCCGAGGACATCGGCCTGATGAACAGGGCCTCACGGCGGGTCTGGAAGGCACTGCGCATCGACGGCCGCCCCTCCCGCCACCGCGGCGAGCCCGCCCCGCACGCCGCCTGACGCAGCCGGCCGAGAGCCGACTCGGCGGATCCGTGAACGGAGAACCATGCCCTACGTCGTCACCCGGTCGTGCTGCGCCGACGCCTCCTGCGTGCTGGCCTGCCCGGTCAACTGCATCCACCCCGCCCCCGGCGAACCGGGCTTCGGGCAGACCGAGATGCTGTACGTCGACCCCCGCACCTGCGTCGACTGCGGTGCCTGCACGACCGCCTGCCCGGTCGACGCGCTCAAGCCGCACACCGGACTCACCGAGGCGGAGCTGCCGTTCCTCGCACTCAACCGGGCCTACTACGAAGACCACCCGCACGAGGACCGCACGCCGATGGCCGTCGTGCCGCCCCAACGCCGCACGGCCCCGGGCGAGTTGAGGGTCGCCGTCGTCGGCGCCGGTCCGGCCGGGCTGTTCGCCGCCGACGAGCTGCTCCGGTACCCGGGCGTGACCGTCACCGTCCACGACCGGCTGCCCACCCCGTACGGACTCGCCCGCGCGGGAGTGGCGCCCGACCACCAGGACACCAAGCGCGTCGCCCGGCTCTTCCGGGCCGTCGAGAGCCAGCCCGGCTTCTCGTACCGGCTCAACACGGAGATCGGCCGCGACCTGCACCACGAGGACCTGGCCCGCGAACACCACGCCGTGGTCTACGCCGTGGGCGCGGCCACGGACCGGCGCCTCGGCATCGACGGCGAGGAACTGCCCGGCAGCGCCTCCGCCACCGACTTCGTGGCCTGGTACAACGGCCACCCCGACCACGCCGACGACCACTACACCTTGGACGGCGAGAGGGCCGTCGTCATCGGCAA
The DNA here is from genome assembly GCF_014648895.1 of Streptomyces tanashiensis. Lineage (GTDB taxonomy): Bacteria > Actinomycetota > Actinomycetes > Streptomycetales > Streptomycetaceae > Streptomyces > Streptomyces tanashiensis. Next base: position 1,025,293 of record NZ_BMRZ01000002.1, on the reverse strand, counting down.
CGGCAACGTCGCCCTGGACGTCGCCCGCATCCTGACCGCCGACCCCGACGCCCTGGCCCGTACCGACATCTCCGACCGGGCGCTGGCCGCCCTGCGCACGAGCCGCGTCCGCGAGGTCGTCGTCCTCGGCCGCCGCGGACCGGCCGAGGCGGCCTTCACCCTGCCGGAACTGCTCGCCCTCGCCGCCCTCGACACCGTCGACGTCCTCGTCGAGGGCCCGCCGGCGGACGTGCCCGAGGGCACCGACCCCAGGGCCGGGGTGCTCGCCGAGCTCGCCGCCCGGACCCCCGTGCCGGGACGGCGCCGCATCGTGCTGCGCTTCCGGACCCGCCCGGCACGGATCGTCGGCGACGACCGGGTGACCGGTCTGACCGTCGAACGGACGGGACCGCGCGCCGGCGAAGACGCCGAGACCATCGAGACGTCGCTCGTCCTGCGCGCGATCGGCTACCGCGCCCGGCCCGTCCCCGGCCTCCCGTTCGACGAGACGACCGGCACGGTGCCCCACGAAAGGGGCCGCGTCCGGCCGGGGGTGTACGTGACCGGCTGGATCAAACGCGGCCCCAGCGGATTCATCGGCACCAACAAGTCCTGTGCCCAGGAGACCGTCTCCGCGCTCCTCGACGACCTCGAAGCCGGCCTGCTCACCGCCCCGGCCGGCGACGGTCCGCCGGCCGGCGGGCACCCGGACGCCGTCGGTCTCGACGGCTGGCGGGCCATCGACGCGCGGGAGCGCGCGGAAGGCGGCCTCCAGGGGCGCCCCCGCGTCAAGATCGTCGACCGGGAGGCCCTGCTCGCCGCCGCGCGCACCGGTCACCGGCCCCAGCGCACCGGCCGGCTCTTCCGCGGCTGAGCCGCCACGATCCCACGGGTGCCTCCCGGTTCTTCCGCGGCTGAGCCGCCACGATCCCACCGGCGCCTCTCCCCGCCCTTCCGCGGCTGAGCCGGCATCGCCCCACCGCGCCGGCCGGCTCGTCCCCGGCCGGGCTGGGGCCTGTCCGGCGGATCAGGGTCGGACAGGCCCTAGCGCCGGGTCGACGCCCTCGGGCGGAAGCGGGCCCGGGTGAGGCGGGGGGCGTCGGCGGGGCGGCCGGCGATGAGCGACTGGAGGATGTCGAGGAGAGCCGCCGAACTGTCGACCGGGTTCAGTTCCAGGGCCGAGATGGCCGGGCGGCTGTTGCGGGCGTGCTCGGAGTCGGAGCCCGCGACCACCATGGTCTGCGCGGGAACCCGTACGCCCCGGGCCATGAGACCGCGCTGCACACCGGCCGCGTGCCGTCCGGTGAGGCAGAAGACCGCGTCCGGCAGCCCCTCGTCGAGGATCCGGTCGGCCAGGGCCACACCGCCTTCGACGCCCGCGCGCTCGGGCAGCTCGTACAGCCGTGGGGTGCTGCCGCGCTCCTCGCACCAGCCGAGGTAGATCTCCTGGTGTTCGAGGTTCCAGGCGTTCGGGTCGGTTCCCCGTACGAGGGCGACGGAGCGGGCCCCGGCGGTCGCCAGGTGGTTCAGGACCAAGCGGGCGGAGTCTTCGTCGTCCTCCGAGGCCCAGTGCGTGAAGTCCGGGCGGCCGGGCGGCCGTCCGTAGGTCACGTAAGGGATGCCGCGCTCCTCCAGGCGGGCGATGACCGGGTCGTCCACGTGCGGGTTGGTGACGATGTAGCCGTCCAGGGAGAAGGCGAGCGGCGGAACCGGTGCCCGGGTCAGATCCGGCACCAGCATGAGGCTGAGACCGCGGGCCAGGGCCTGTGAGGCGGCGGCGCCCACGAACCGCTCGAAGACGTCCACGCCCGCCGGAGCGTAGTCGCCGAGGGCGTCGAGGGAACGCAGCACCAGACCGATCGCTCCCATCGTGGAGCGGCGCAGCCCGCGCGCCAGGGCGTCCGCCTCGTACCCCATCTCGTCCGCGACGGTCCGGATGTGCTCGCGCGTGGCCGCGCTGAGGGTGCCCTTGTCGTTGAGGGCGTGCGAGACGGCGGTGATGGAGACCCCCGCCCTGCGTGCCACGTCCTTGATCGTGATGCCCCGCGCCCGTGTCACCGCGCCACCCGTCCTGAACCGAATCCTCCGAATACTTCCCCGAAGCATTGCATAAAACGTTTTACCTTTCTAGCTTGATGCGCGCCGCCCCTGTTGGCATGCGGCCTCACCAGCCTCGAAGGAACGCGCGTGGAACTGCACACCCTCACGACCGAGACGACCGACCCCCGCGAGCGCGGGACCCTGCTCGGCGCCCGATTCGGCGCCCAGGTCCGTCGCGTCGCGGAGCTCTACCGGGAGCACTTCGCCGTCCTCGGCATGCCCGTGGAGCAGGTCCGCGACATCGCCGGCCGCAGCCACGAGGCGCTCCGGGCCTGGGCGCCGGGCCTGGCCGAGGAGTCGGACGCCTGCGCCGACGCGGCCGGCGTCGAGCGCTGGGCGGTGGCCGCCGTCGGCGCCCGCACCGAGATCCTCGCCGGCTGCCCGGCGCCCGGGAAGGGCGAGTGCTCGACGGCCGTGTTCGCCCCCGCGGGAGCCGCGCCGCAGACCGTGCAGACCTGGGACTGGCACGATCTGCTCGTCCCGGAGGCGCTGCTGCACGCGCTGACGCCGAGCGAGGGTCGCACGGTGAAGCTGTTCACCGAGTTCGGCGCCCCGGGCAAGATCGGCGTGAACAGCGCCGGCCTCGGCGTGCACTTCAACATCCTGTTCCACGCCTCCGACTCCGCGAGCGGTGGCGTCCCCGTGCACGCGGTCGCCCGCCGCATCCTGGACGAGGCGGACACCCTCGACCAGGCCGTCGAGATCGCCTCGACGGCCCGCGTCAGCGCCTCCACCTCGCTGACCGTGGTGACCGCCGGCTCCTCCGCCGCGAGCCTGGAGCTCTCCCCGGCCGGCCTCGCCGTGGTCCCGGCGGCCGAGGACGGCTGGCTGCTGCACACCAACCACTTCCTCGACGCCGGACTCGCGGCGGCGGACACCGGACCGGCCGACTCCATGACCGCCGAGCGGCTCGCTCACCTGCGCGAGGTGCGCGGCGCGATGCCGGGACTCCGGCCCGCCGAGCGGGCGAAGGCCTTCTGCGGCGACGCCGGGGCCGACGCCGTCGTCTGCATGCGACCCGACGAGCACAAGCCGCCGCACGAGCAGTGGGGCACCCTCCTCACCGTCGGCCTCGACGTGACCCGCTGCGCGATCGACTACCTGGCCGGCGCGCCGCACGAGGCCCCGACGGCGGGCCTCGCGCGCTTCTGACGCCGCTCCCTCCCCGTCCCCCGCTTCCCCCTCCCTTCCGCTCCCTCCCCACCCCCGAAGGAACCGCCATGACGGAGACCGTCCGGCCCGGCCTCAAGGCCCGAGCGGCCAGAGGCACACGCACCTTCCTCATCTCCGGATTCGGAACGGCGCTGGAGTTCTACGACTTCATCATCTACGGCCTCGCCGCCGCGATCGTCTTCCCGACCGTCTTCTTCCCCAGCTTCGACCACACGGTGGGCACCCTGGTGGCCTTCGCGGCGTTCGGCAGCGGCTTCATCGCCCGCCCCCTCGGCGGCATCGTGATCGGCCACTTCGGCGACCGGATCGGCCGCAGGTCCATGCTGATCCTGACGCTCCTGATCATGGGCGGCAGCACCTTCCTCATCGGCTGCCTCCCCTCGTACGGGACCCTGGGCATCGCCGCGCCGGTCATGCTCGTCGCCCTGCGCCTCGTCCAGGGCTTCGCGGCCGGCGGCGAGTGGGGCGGCGCCTCCCTCTTCGGCATCGAGAACGCACCCGAGGACCGGCGCGGTCTGTGGGGCAGCTTCACCAGCGCCGGCATCGGCATCGGCAGCCTCTTCGGGACGGGCGTCTTCACGCTGATCTCCCTGCTGCCGGAGGACCAGCTCGAAGCCTGGGCCTGGCGCCTGCCGTTCTGGCTGGGCGGCGTCCTGGTCCTCGTCGGCGTCCTCGCCCGCAGCCGCATGCCCCAGGAGGAGCGCCGCACCGGGAGCGCGCCCCGCGTTCCCATCCTGGACTCCATCAGGCGGCACCCGCGCCAGATGCTGCTGGCCATCGGCGTGGCCTTCGGCTACAACACCCTCGCGTACATCGGCACGATCTTCACCGTGACGTACGCGGAGGAGCGCGGCTACAGCTACACCGAGTCCCTGCTGCTCCAGGTCGCGGGCTCCGTCGCCTTCACGATCGCCGTGCCGGTCATGGCCCTCCTCTCCGACCGGAAGGGCCGCAAGCCCGTCGTCATCCTCGGCACCCTCGCCTACGCGGCCTTCTTCTTCGTGTACTTCCCCCTGGTGGACGGCCATGTGCTCGTCCTGGCCACGCTCGCCTACGTCCTGGTGAACGTGCTGATGGCCGCCCCGCAGGGCTGCATCCCGGCCTTCCTCGGCGAGCAGTTCTCCGCCGCCACCCGCTACTCGTCGATCTCCGCCACGTACCAGACCGGTGCCGCGCTGGGCGGCGGCACGGCGGCCACCGCCGCGACCGCCCTGTTCATCGCGTACGGCAACAACCCGATCGGCGTCGGCCTGTACTCCGGCGCGGCGGCGCTGGTCCTCGTGCTGTGCGCCTGGGGTCTGCGCGAGACGTTCCGGATCCCGACGGCGCGGCTCGGCGAGCCGGTCGCGGAGCCCGCCGGCGAACGGGTCACCGTCTGAGGCCCGCCGTTCGGATCGGGCCCTACGAGCGCAGGAACGCGCGGACCCCCTCGGAGACCGCGTCGTCGCCGAGGAGTTCGTTGTGGTCGAGACAGCCGGCGCCGTTGTTGACGGCGCCGGCCAGCGGCACGCTGCTGTCGGGGTTGATGACCTCGTCGCAGTTCGACCACCAGGTGGCGTAGCGCACGGCCCCGGGCGTCTCGTCGCCCTCCGCGAGCTTCTTCTGGACGTAGGAGCCCGGGGTCATGTCGCGGCAGGCCTGGTCCCACAGTGCGCACGCCCAGGCCGTGCCGGTGCCGTGGTTGGGGCCCGCGAGGGAGACCCAGTGGGCGACGGAGGCCTGGCCGGCGGCGTCGAACCGCACGTACCAGCGGGTGACGAGGCTGCCGAAGGAGTGGGCGACGAGATCGACCCGGCTCGCCCCGGTCTGCCGCTTGACGCCCTCGACGTACGCGGCGAGTTCGCCGGACAGGACCTCGTTGACGGACCGGTGCGTGTCGTAGCCGAAGGAGAACAGCTCGGCGTCGGTGTATCCGTCGGCCCTGAAGTCCGCGCGCAGACCGCCCCAGACGCCCGGGTCGGCGTTGTAGCCGTGGACGAACACGACGGGGACACGGGCGGACCCGGCCGGGGCGGGAGCCTCGGCCCGGACGGGCGCGGCCGACAGGAGCAGGGACGCGACGACGGCGAGCAGTGGAACGGCGGTCCGGCCACGGGATCTCAACACGCTTTCCCCTAGGATGAGTTACGCACGAGTAGTCACGAGCATGGTGGGGGCCCGAGGGGCGGATGACCAGCCCTGGGCGCGGCTTCGTCGGCCCCCGGATTCCGTCGGGTGATCGCGAAGGGGGACGCGCGTGCGGGGGGACAGGGGAAGTCGGGGGAGCGGCGGGGACGGCGGGCGGGGCCCGGACGCGGGGCGCCTTCGCGAGGCCGCCGAGACCGGTGACGTCACGGCGATGTTCCGGTACGGCCTCCACCTCGGGACGCACGGCGACCGGGAGGACGCCGAGCGCTGGCTGCGCCGGGCGGTCGCGGCGGGGCATCCCGAGGCCGGTGTGACCCTCGGCGTCCTGCTCCACCAGTGGCAGCGGCCCACCGAGGCCGAGCCGTTGCTGAGGGCGGCCGCCGGGGCCGGACACGTCCGGGCGATGGAGATCGTCGGGTACCTGATGCGGCAGCGGGGCGAACACGCCGAGGGCGTCCTCTGGTACCGGCGGTCGGCCGAGGGCGGCAACCCGTACGCGATGGCTGTCCTCGGGGACCTGGACCGGGAGCGGGGAGCCCTGCCCGAGGCCGAGGGCTGGTACCGGCGGGCCGCCGAGGCGGGCCTCGCCGACGCCGCGTACGTCCTCGGGAAGCTGCTGCACGAGCGGGGCGAGAGCGTCGAGGCCGACCGCTGGGCCCGCCGTGCTGCGGCCGGCGGCAGCACCGCCGCGATGAACACCCTCGGGATCCTCGCGCAGGAGCGGGGGGACCGTGAGGCGGCGAAGGCCTGGTACCGCAAGTCGGTCGCGGCCGGTGACGACGAGGGCGGGCGCCTGCTCGCCGGGGTGCTCACCGACGCCGAGATGCTCGGCGAGCTCGAGGCCTGGCTGACCGAGCGGGCCCGGAGGGGAGACGTCGACGCGTATGTCTCCCTCGGGCGGGCCAGGGAGCGGAGCGGTGATCTGTACGCGGCGCAGGGGTGGTACGAGAAGGCCGCCAAGGCGGGGCACGTCGGTGCGATGACCCGGCTGGCCCGGCTCTCGGAGGAGCAGGGGCACGTGCGTCAGGCGCGGGCGTGGCGGCGGAAGGCCGCCGAATCCTGAGGCTTCTGTGACGGATTGAGCCGCTTCGGGGGAGGTCTGCGGGGCCCGCCGGGGAAGTGATGCCGTCACAGGGGTTGTCAGTGCAATTTCACATTACTATGTTACAGCGCACACGGCCTGATGAACGCCCGTCATACGCCGTGCGAACCCGACCAGTTCGCGAACCCATCCCCGCGCCACCCCCCTCATCAGCTGGAGTTCCGTTGTTCCTCCACCGACGTGTGCGCTCGTCCCTCCTCGCCTCCGCCATCGCCGTCACCGTCCTCGCCTCCGCCGGCCAGGCCGGTGCCTTCGCGACCGGGACGGACGGACAGCCCGCCGCCCCCGCGCCCCTGCTCGGCGCACCGGCCCCCCAGGCGCAGTCGGGAGCCAACCCCTTCGACGAGGTCGAGCACCTCGCCACCGCCCCGCGCACCACCTTCGGACCGGCCCCCGCCCCCGGCGGCCTCGCCACCGGCCGCGTCCCCGGCCGGGCACCGGCCGCCGCCACCGCGCGGACCTTCGCCGCGGCCGCCACCGGAACCACCGCGGCCGGCGTCCCCTGCACGCTCGACGGGATCACCGGCCTCGCCCCGGAGCGGTTCGCCGACTTCCTCGCCGACCCGGCGGTCACCGCCGACGGCTGTCTGCGCACCCTCATATGGACCTGGGACGCCCGGCTCGCCCCCGTGATGTCCGACGCCCACGTCCAGGCCGTCGCCCGCCGCATATCGAGCCTGTCCGCCGCCCACGACGGACGGAACTCCTCCCACCTGGAGGAGATGTTCACGTACCTGCACGCCGTCGCGTACCACGACTTCTCGCGCGGCGAGATCGACACCACCGACGCCCCCACCGTGGACGCCGTCCGCCGGGCCGTCGCCGACTTCGGCGCCGCCGCGCACACCTTCGACGTCACGGGCACCAACGCCAACACCCTCCGCGAGGCCCTCAACGCGGCCAGCGCGCCCGGCCTGCGCCAGCACCAGCTCGGCCTCATCAAGCGGGTCCTCGCCACCATGGACCCCTCGCACACCGCCACGAACCTCGACCCGGCCTGGGCCGGCGCCGCGCTCGCCGGCCTCTCCGTGAACTACCTCGGCGTCTACCCGGGCAACCAGGACAGCGCCTTCCACGCGGCCGTCGCCGCCGACCCCGCCTACCGCGCCGCCTTCAGGGCCTTCGCGGGCTACAGCCATCTCAAGGGCACCGCCAACGCCTGGGTCGTCCGTGACGCCCTCAGCGAGTACGGCCGCTTCGGCCAGGTCGCGGCCCTGAAGGACGGCGTCGTCGCCGACCTCGGCCCGCTGCTCACCACCGTCGTCGACACCTTCGGCCGCGGCAGCCAGCCCTGGGCGAAGGTCGTCTCGTGGCTCAACTTCTACGAGGCCTGCAAGCCGTACGGCGTGTGCAAGGAGGACATCGAGAAGCAGCTCTTCCCGTACACGTACACCTACGACAACGGGGGCATCAAGGTCCGCACCGCGCTCGACCGGGCCACCGTCGACCAGCTCTACTACGCGAGCAAGCAGGTCAAGGCCCAGTTCCACCGGGTGATCGGCACCGACCAGCCGCTCGCCGGCGACACCAACGCCACCCTGAACATCGTCCTGTACGGCTCCCGCGCGGACTACGAGAACTACCACCCCATCCTCACCGGGATGGACACCAACAACGGCGGCATCTACATCGAACGCGGCGCCACCTTCTACACGTACCAGCGGCGCGTCCCGCAGGACTCCTCCCTCACCCTCGAAGAGCTCTTCCGCCACGAGTACACCCACTACCTGAACGGCCGTTGGGCCGTCCCCGGCTCCTTCGGCGAGGGCCCCTGGTACCAGGGCGACCGCACCACCGCCATGGACGAGGGCACCGCCGAGTTCTTCGACGGAGCCACCCGCGACAACGGCATCGCCGTCCGCAAGTCCCTCGTCCGCGGCATCATCAACGACACCGCGGGCGGCGGCCCCCGGATGAACATCCGCCAGATCCTCAACGCCACCTACGCCGGCGACGGCTTCCGCTTCTACAACTACGCCGGCACCTTCTTCGAGTTCCTCTGGACCGAGCGGCCCTCGCTGCTCCGCGAGATGTACACCAGCCTGCGGGCCAACGACGTGGCCGCGTACGACGCGTGGCGCAACCGGCTGGGCTCCGACGCCGGACTCCAGCGCGACTACGACCGCTTCCTCGACACACAGATCGCCAAGGTCGACCAGCTGTACGTGCCCAACACCACGTTCACGCCCAACGACCAGCTGCGGGACTCGGCCCTCGCGTCCGTGAAGTCCGCCTTCGCCACAGCCACCTACAACACCCCCGACTGCGTCGAGAACGGAGAGCCCGGCAAGCGCCGCTTCGTCTGCACCGGTCGGATCACCGCCAACCTGTCGGACGCGAACAGCCCCGACCGGAACTTCAAGGACATGTCCGAGACCGTCGACTACTTCATCCTCGACCGGGCCGGCGCCGTGTCGAACAACCTGGCCGACATGAACTGCAGCTTCGGGGCCATCGACATCTGGTCCACCAGGGTCGCGGGCACGTCGAGCTACAGCTGCGAGGGCCCCCTCCGCAGCTGACCGCACCCCACCACCGTCCGGGCCGGTCCTTCCACGGGGGGAGGGGCCGGCCCGGCACCGCACCTCTCCCTCCGGAGGACGTACGACGTGAGCACCACCCCGCACCCGGTCCGCACCACCGACTACCACACGGCAGGCGAGCCGTTCAGGATCGTCGCCGAGGACCTGCCGCCCATCCCCGGCGACACCGTCGCCGAGCGCCGCGCCCTCGCCCTCCGGCTCGGACCGCTCGACGACCTGCGCCGCCTCCTGGTCCGGGAGCCCCGCGGCCACTCCGGCATGTACGGCGGCTTCATCGTCCCGCCCGACGACGACGGCGCCCACTTCGGCGTGCTGTTCTGGCACAAGGACGGCTACTCCACCGCCTGCGGCCACGGCACCATGGCGCTCGGCGCCTGGGCCGTCGACACCGGACGGGTCCCGGCGCCCCACGACGGCGACGTCCCCGTCCGCGTCGACGTGCCCTCCGGGCGCGTCACCGCCACCGTGCACCGCGCGGACGGCCGCACCACCGGCGTCACCTTCCGCAACGTCCCGACGCGCGTCCTCGACCGCAAGGTCCCGGTCACCCTCTCCACCGGCACCGTCGAGGCCGACCTCGCCGACTCCGGCGCCGTCTACGTCTCGGTCCCCGCGCGCGCCCTCGGCCTCGACACCACCCGGGCCTCCCTGCCCGCGCTCGTCCGGGCCGGGCGGGAGATCCGCGCCGCGTTCCCCGAACACGACGTGTACGGCGTCATCCTGTACGAGGACCTGCCCGACACCCCCACCGGGCCGCACCAGCGCAACGTCACCGTCTTCGCCGACGGACAGATCGACCGCTCACCCTGCGGCTCCGGCACCTCCGCCCGGCTCGCCCTGCTCGGCGACGAGGGGCGCCTCGCCCCTGGTGAGGTCCTCACGCACGAGTCCGTGGCCGACACCGTGTTCACCGGCCGCCTGCTGCCCGGCGGGATCACGGAGGTCACCGGCACGACCCACCGCACCGGCACCCACACCTTCGTCCTCGACCCGCACGACGACCTGGGCACGGGATTCCTCCTGTGACCACCACGACCGACCTGCTGCGGATCGAAGCCCCCGCCATGACCCGCCTGCTGACCCCGGCGGCGACGGTCGACGTCCTCGCCGGAGTCCTGCGCGCCGGACTCGACCCCGAGACCGCACCGCCCCGCACCGCCGTCCCCGTCCCGGCCGGCGAACTCCTCCTCATGCCCGCCGCCGACCACGCGTACGCCGGCGTGAAGATCGCGGGCGTGGCCCCCGGAAACCCGGCCCTCGGCCTGCCCCGCATCACCGGCTCCTACCTGCTCCTCGACGGAACGGACCTCCGGCCCCTCGCCCTCCTCGACGGCGCCGCCCTGACCGAGCTGCGCACCCCGGCCGTCTCCGCCCTCGCCGTACGCCACCTCACCCCGGACGACCGGCCGTTGCGCCTCGTGCTCTTCGGCACCGGGCCCCAGGCCTACGGCCATCTGGAGGCCGTGCTCGCCGTGCGCGAGGTCGCCGAGGCCGTCGTCGTCGGACGCAACCCCGTCGCCGCCCGCGCCCTCGCCGGATACGCGCGGACGCTCGACGTGAACGCCCGGGCCGGGACACCCGACGACGTGGCCGAGGCCGACCTCGTCGTCTGCTGCACGACGGCCCGTACGCCCCTCTTCGACGGCGCCCTGGTCGCCTCGGGCGCCACCGTCGTCGCCGTCGGTTCGCACGAGCCGACGGCCCGGGAGACCGACACCGCACTCGTGACCCGCGCCGAGGTCTACGTCGAGGCGCGCGCGGCGGCGCTCCGCGAGGCGGGGGACCTGCTCGTCCCCCTCTCCGAGGGCGCGATCGGCGAGGAGCACATCACGGGCACCCTGGCCGACCTCGTGCACGGCCACACCCCCTCGGAGCGCCCGCGCTTCTTCAAGAGCGTGGGCATGGCCTGGGAGGACCTCGCCGTCGCGAGCTCCCTGTACCGCGCGGTCCGCGGAGCCTGAACACGCCGGCGCCGGCACCGCTCCCCACGAGCGGTGCCGGCGTCGGCGTGTCCGGAGGCGCCGGTCACGCCTCCGTGCGCGACGGACGCGCGGGCGGCGCGGCCGCCCGGCGGTGCCTGAGGTTGACGACGACGGCCCTCGCCACCGCCGCGGGGCTCAGGAAGCGCGCCGGACCGATCAGGCGGGACGCGAACAGGTGCATGTGCCGTGCCACGGCGCCGTCACGCGCCGCCGCCGAGAACATCAGCCGCTCCACGGGGTTGAACGGCCGGCCCTTGGCGAAGTCCGCCGCCAGGTACTGGTGGCCGCCGAGACGGCGCCGGTGCCGGCGCGCGTACACCGCGAGGGCCCGGTCGAGGTCGCCCCGCCCGGTCACGGCCGGGGCGACCGCCTCCGCCAGCCACCGCGCGGACTGCAGGGCCCATCCGCATCCCACGCCCCACAGGGGGTCGCCGGTCAGGGCCGCGTCGCCGATGAGCGCGAGGCCCGGGGCGGTCGGCCTGCGGGTGTGCAGCGGATAGTCGACCGCGCCGGTGAACTTCGTGACGCGCTCGGCGGCATCGATGTCCGGAGCGTCGGGCAGCGAGCGGAACAACTTCAGGAAGCTGCCCTCCAGATCCTCCCGGAAGTCCGGCAGCCGCTTCTTGCCCGGGAGCACCGCGACGACCGTCACCCCGTCGTCGTTCGGGAACGCGTAGGCCATGTCGGGCACCAGGAACCAGGCGTGACTGATCCCGTCGCGCAGCGGCAGGTTCCGGAAGTGCGCGAGATAGCCGAAGCGCGCGTTCTCGTGCCGCCGGGTGGGCACCCCGGCGAACTTGGCCACGGCCGAGTCCTTGCCGTCCGCGCCGACCACCAGGCGGGCCCGGATCTCGCGCTCGCCCTCGGGCGTCGACGCCCGCACCCCCGTGGTCCGCCCGTCCTCCTGGAGCAGCCCGGTCACCGTGTGGCCGAGGAGCACATCGACCCCCGGGGTCTCGGCCGCGCGGGACCTGATCAGCGGGTCGAGGGTGCTGCGCCGGACGTTGTAGCCGTACGGCAGCTCGGGGCCCGGCGCGGCACTCGGCTCGATCCATCCCCAACGGGTGTACCAGCGGGCCTCGTTGCGTACGGCCCCCGCCTTCTCCAGGGCGGGGACCAGACCGAGTTCCTCCAGGACGGGGGTGGCGTTGGCGGTGAGGGAGTGGGTGCACAGCGCCTTGTACGCCGCGGGGCGCGAGCGGCGTTCCAGGAGGGCGACGCGGGCACCGCGTCGGGCGAGCAGGATCGCCGCGGCGCAGCCGGCGAGGCTGGCTCCGCCGATGACGACGTCGTAGTCGTGTCCCGCGCTCTCGGGCTTGGTCATGCGCTGGTCGTCCCCCCGTGATGTGCCACTTCTGTCAGGAACATGAGGACGACGAACATGAGCGGTTGTCAAGAGCGCGGGCCTTCCCTCAGTTCCCCTCCGTTCCCTCGGGGAAGTGACAGGCGACCTGCCGGGCCTCGCCCGGGGCGGCGACCCGGAGCGGCGGGGCCTCGGTGCGGCAGATCTCCCGGGCCTTGGGGCAGCGCGGATGGAAGGTGCAGCCCGGTGGGGGAGCGGCCGGGCTCGGCGGGTCACCGAGCAGCGTGATCCGCTCCCGGGCCCGCTCGGCCGCCGGGTCGGGCAGGGGCACGGCGGAGAGCAGCGCCCGTGTGTAGGGGTGGGCGGGCGCCGCGTACACCCGCTCCTTCGCGCCGATCTCCACGATCCGGCCGAGGTACATCACGGCGACCCGGTCGCAGACCCGCTTCACGACGGAGAGGTCGTGCGCGATGAAGAGGTAGGCGAGGCCGAGTTCGCGCCGGAGCCGTTCCATGAGATTGACGACCTGTGCCTGGACGGAGACGTCGAGGGCGGAGACGGGCTCGTCCGCGACGATCAGCCGGGGGCCGGTGGCCAGCGCGCGGGCGATGCCGATGCGCTGGGCCTGGCCGCCGGAGAACTCGTGCGGATGGCGGTCGATGTGTTCCGGGATGAGCCCGACCAGCTCCATCAGCTCCGCGGCCCGCTTGCGCGCCTCGGCCGCCGAACTCCCCTGGACGAGCAGCGGGTCGGCGATGATCCGGGCCACGGTCTGCCGGGGGTTGAGGGAGGAGTGCGGGTCCTGGAAGACCATCTGCAGCTCGCGGCGGAGCGGCTTCAGCTCCCGCTGGGAGAGATGGCTGATGTCGCGCCCGTCGTACGAGACGGAGCCCGCGGTCGGCTCCAGGAGCCGCACGATCATGCGGCCGGTGGTGGACTTGCCGCAGCCGGACTCGCCGACGAGGCCGAGGGTCTCGCCCGCCGCCACGTCGAAGGAGACCCCGTCCACGGCCCGGACGGGCGCCGAGCGGGCCCGGCGTCCGGGGAACGTCATGGTCAGGTCCCGTACGCGCAGCAGGGGAGGGGCAGTGGTGGTCATGAGGCGACGCCTTCGTACGCGGGGAAGTGGCAGGCGGCCGGGTGTCCCTCCGGGCCGCCGAGCAGCGGGCGTTCGCCCGTACAGCGGGCCCGCTCCTCCTCGGAGCCGGCCGCGGCGCGGGAACAGCGGGGTGCGAAGGCGCAGCCCGGCGCCGGGTCGAGCAGGGACGGCGGGCTGCCCGGGATCGCCCGCAGCGGCGTGTCGTCGTGGTCGTCGAGCCGGGGCAGCGAGTCGAGCAGGCCCCGGGTGTACGGATGGGCCGGCGCCTCGAACAGGGCGTCCACCGGAGCGTGTTCGGCGGCCCGGCCGCCGTACATCACCAGGACGTCGTGGGCCACCCGGGCGACCACCCCCAGATCGTGCGTGATCATGACGACGGAGAGTCCCCGCTCCCGCTGGAGGCGGGCGATCAGTTCCAGGATCTGGGCCTGGACGGTGACGTCGAGCGCCGTCGTCGGCTCGTCGGCGATCAGCAGGTCCGGCTCGCAGGCGAGCGCCATCGCGATCATCACGCGCTGGCGCATGCCGCCGGAGAACTGGTGCGGGTACTCGCCGGCCCGGCGGCGGGGTTCGGGGATGCCGACCTCGCCGAGCGCCTCGACGGCCCGCTCGCGGGCCGCCGCGCGACGGGACCCGAAGTGGACCCGGTGGTGCTCGGCGATCTGCTCCCCGACGGTGTAGTAGGGGTGCAGGCTGGACAGCGGGTCCTGGAAGATCATCGCCATCCTCCGGCCGCGCAGCCGGTTGAGCTCCCGCTCCGGCAGGCCGATGAGTTCGCGGCCGGCCAGGGTGACGGAGCCGGTGACCTCGGCGGCGCCGGTGTGCAGGCCGAGGACGGCGAGCGAGGTGACGGACTTGCCGGAGCCGGACTCGCCGACGATGCCGAGGGTGCGGCCGGGCAGGACGTCGAAGGAGAGGGAGTCGACCGCCCGGACGGGGCCGCGCCGGGTCGGGAAGGTGACCGTGAGGTCCCGCACCGACAGCAGGGGAGTGGAGTCGCCCATCAGTACCTCACTCGCGGGTCGACGACGGCGTACAGCAGGTCGACGGCCAGGTTGGCGACGACGATGAAGGTGGCGGCGAGCAGGGTCACCCCGAGGATGACGGGCTGGTCGCCGGAGGTGAGCGCGCCGTAGAAGAGGCGCCCGACGCCGGGCAGTCCGAAGAGCGACTCCGTGATGACGGCGCCGGCGAGGAGCCCGCCGAGGTCCATGCCGAAGATGGTGAGGACCGGGGTCATCCCCGCCCGCAGACCGTGCTTGACGACGACCGTGCGGCGCGGCAGGCCCTTGGCGCGGGCGGTGCGGATGTACGGCTCCGCCATGGACTCGATCATCGCGCCGCGGCTCTGCCGGGCGTACATGGCCGCGTAGAGCACGGCGAGGGCCAGCCAGGGCAGCAGCAGGTTGGAGGCCCAGGACAGCGGGTCGGAGGTGAAGGGGACGTACTGCGGGTAGGGCAGCAGCCCGGTCAGCCGGATCAGCCCGTAGATGAGCAGCACCGAGGTGAAGTAGACCGGCAGGGAGGCCGCGGCGACCGCGCCGACCATGAGCACCCGGTCGGTGAGGGTGTCCTTGCGGAGCGCGGCCGTCACGCCGGCCGAGAGGCCGAGGACCAGCCACAGCACGGCCGCGCCGACGGCGAGCGAGGCGGAGACGGGCAGCCGGTCGACGAGCAGGTCCCAGACGTTCTCGCTGTTCTCGTACGAGTAGCCGAGGCAGGGGAAGTCGCAGCGCAGGGCGTACTGGCCGGTGCCCATGGTGCGGCCGGTGAAGATGCCGGTGACGAAGTCGGCGAACTGCCGCCACAGCGGGGCGTCCAGGCCCATGTGGGCGCGGATCGCTTCGAGGCGTTCGTCGCTGCACGCCTTGCCGCAGGCCGCGGCGGCGGGGTCGGAGGGCAGCACGTAGAAGATGGTGAAGGTGACGGCGGCGATCGCGAGGAGGACGCCGGCCACCCCGAGCAGCCGGCGCCCGAGGTAGAGGATCACGTGAGACCCCCGCGCGGGTCGAGGAGGTCGCGCAGGGCGTCGCCGAGGAGGGTGAACGCCAGCACGGTGAGGAAGAGGCAGAGGCTGGGGACGAGGAAGTACATGGGGTCCGTGTCGTAGTAGGCGACGCTCTCCGCGATCATCTGCCCCCAGGACGGGGTCGGCGGACGGACCCCGACGCCGAGGTAGCTGAGGGCGGCCTCGGTGGCGATCATGCCGGGGATCATCAGCGTGGTGTAGGCGATGACGGGTCCCGCGACGCCCGGGAGGATGTCGCGGGCGAGGATCCGCCAGGGGCCGGAGCCGCCGACGCGGGCCGCGTCGACGTACTCGCGGTGCTTGAGCGAGAGGGTCTGGCCGCGGACGACCCGGGCCACGCCGGGCCAGCCGAAGAGGCCGATGACGAGGATCATCAGCAGCGTCCGGTTGACGTCACGGGCGACCGACATCATCGCGATCATGAAGATGAGGGAGGGGAAGGACATCGTCAGGTCCATCAGCCGGGACAGGACGGTGTCGGTGCGGCCGCCGAAGTAGCCGGCGGCGATGCCGGCGGCCACTCCCGCCACCACGACGATCGCGGTGGCGGCGAAGGCGATCAGCAGCGAGACCTGGGCGCCGTGCACGACCCGGGCGAACAGGTCGCGCCCGGTGATGGGTTCGACGCCGAGCCAGTGCTCGGCGGAGACCCCGCCGAGCGGCCCGATCGGCAGTCCGCCGAGGTAGGGGTCGACGGCGGACTTGTCGAACTCCTCCGGGCCCCAGCCGCCCAGCGAGCTGATCAGCGGGGCGGCCACGGTCATCAGGGCGAAGAGGGCGACGACGGCGAGGGAGACCTTGAGGGAGGTGCGGCGGCGCAGTTCCGCGCGGACCAGCTGCCAGGCCCCGCCCCCCTCGTGCGTCGGAGGGGAGGTGGTGGTCATGGTCATGGGAGGGGCGTCCTTCAGTTCGCGCTCTTCGACGGGTCCTTGAGGCCGACGGTCGCGTAGTCGAGCTGACCGCTCCAGGAGGTGTGGCCGTAGGCACCGGCGACGTTGGTGCCGACGAGGAGCGAGCGGCGCTTCATGGCGCCGGGGGCGACCGGTGCCTTGGCGAGGATCTGTCCGTCGAGCTCCTGCCACGCCTTGTTGGCCTGGGCGCCGTCGGTCATGGCGGCGATCTCGTCCATCCGCTTCATGACGGCGTCGTCCTTGAAGAGGGAGTGGTTTCCGCTGTTGCCCTTCACCTTGATGTAGCGGCCGTCGAAGACGAAGGGGAGGAAGGTGGTGCCGGAGGGGAAGTCGGGGCACCAGCCGGTGTAGACGAGATCCGTGCGGTTCTTGGTGTCGCCGATGGTGTCGTAGAAGGCGGACGGGTCGACGGTCTCGAGGGTCACCTTGATGCCGGCCCGGCCCAGGGACTGCTGGATGGCCTCGCCGATGGCCTTGTCGTTGATGGAGACGGTGAGCCGGGTGGAGAGGCCGTCGGCCTTCCCGGCCTCCTTGAGCAGCTGCTTGGCCTTCTCGGGGTCGCCGGAGAGCGGGATCCTCAGGGTGTCGGGCTGCTTCCCGCCGGTGAAGAGGGAGCCGGGCATGGCGGCGCTGGAGGCGTCGGTGACGGCCGGTCCGCCGGCGGCGGTGACGATCGCCTCCCGGTCGAGGGCCCACTGCACGGCCTGGCGGACCTTCAGGTCGTCGAAGGGGGCGCGGCCGGTGTGCATCTGGACCATCTCGGTGCAGCTGCTGGACTCGGCGAGCAGCCGGGCCTTGACGTCGGCCTTGGTGAGGACCTTGGAGATGGACTCGGGGCGGAGCTGGGCCCAGGGGACGGCGGAGGCGTCGGTGCCGGAGGAGGCGATGAGCCGGTCGTCGATCTGGTTGCCCTTGAGGCCCATGGTGACGACGATCCGGTCCGGGTACGCCTTGCGGACGGAGTCGCTCTTCGGGTCCCAGTGGGTGTTGCGGACCAGGACGATCTGCTTGTCGCGGGCGTACGACTCGATCTTGTACGGCCCCGAGGAGAACGGGCGGTTGTCGTACTGGGGGCCCTTGTCCTGCTTCGGCGGCACCGGGGCGAAGGTCGGCAGGGTGGCGGCGTAGGGGAACTCGGCGAAGGGCTTGTGGAGTTCGAAGACGATCGTGCGGGCGTCCGGGGTCTTCACGGAGTCGAGGTGCCTGCCCCGGGCGGGACCCTGGTAGCCCTGGGCGCCGGCGAGGTAGCGGGCCGCGTAGTCGGGGCCGCCGGGCAGGTCGGGGGAGAAGGACCGTTCCACGTTGTACTTGATGTCCTGGGCGGTGATCGGGGTGCCGTCCTCGTACGTCAGGCCGGGCTTGAGGCGGAAGGTCCAGGTCTTGGCGCCGTTGGACGGGGTGCCGAGGTCCTCGGCGAGGTCGGGGACCAGCTCGCTGCCCTTGGCGCCGGGCTCCGCCTTGTAGGTGACGAGGGTGCGGTAGAGCAGCCGGGTGCCGAAGTCCATGTCGGGCATGACCCAGTTGCGGGCCGGGTCGAGGTGGGTGAAGTCCTGGTTGGACAGGACCGTCAGCGTGCCGCCCTTCTGCGGGGTTCCTCCGATGACCGTGCCGTTGGTGGAGGTCACGGGGTTCTTGCGGTCCGGGGAGCCGCCGGACTTCCCGCCGCCGGAACAGCCGGTCGCGCCGAGGGCGAGGGTCGTCACCAGGGCGGTGGCCAGGGTGCGGGTGCGCTTGTTCATGAAGGTCACTCCGGGAGAGCTGCAGTCGGACAGCCGTGTCGGTGATTCGGGCGGCTGGAATGTGACCGGTAACATAGTAATGTGAAATTGTACTGACAAGGTGTCGGGCGCTCCGTTACTCATCCGTGTCCGTGCGGCGCGCGCGGCGACGGTGGGGCGACTGAGAAGCTCCCTGCGGGTCTTGGCAACTTCAGTGCCATGTGAAATATTACTGCCGTGCCCACGAGAAACACCTCGGATGTCATCGTCGTCGGCGCCGGCGTCGTCGGCGCGGCCTGCGCCCACTACGCCGCCCGAACCGGCCTCTCCGTCACCGTCGTCGACCGCGGTCCCGTCGCCGGCGGGACGACGGGAGCCGGCGAGGGAAACCTCCTGGTCTCCGACAAGGAACCAGGGCCCGAGCTCGAACTCGCCCTGATCGCCACCGCGTTGTGGCGGGAGCTGGCCGAACTGCTCCCGCCGCAGGTCGAGTACGAGGCCAAGGGCGGCCTCGTCGTCGCCTCGGACGAGCCCGGGATGCGCGCCCTGCGCGCCTTCGCGGCCCGCCAGGAGAAGGCGGGCGTCACCAGCCAGGAGGTCCCCGAGGACCGGCTCCACGACCTGGAGCCCCACCTCGCACCCACCCTGGCGGGCGGCTTCCACTACCCTCAGGACGCCCAGGTGATGCCCGCCCACGCGGCCGCCCAACTCCTGCGCGCGGGCGGCGAGCGGATCAGCCTGCGCCTGGGGGAGGAGGTCACCGGCCTGCTCACCGGCGCCTCCGGCGAGATCCGCGGCGTGCGGACCACGGCGGGCGAGATCCATGCCCCGTACGTGGTCAACGCCGCCGGAACCTGGGGCGGCGCCCTCGCCGAACTCGCCGGCGTCCACCTGCCCGTACTGCCCCGCCGGGGCTTCGTCCTCGTCACCGAACCGCTCCCGCGCGTGGTGCGCCACAAGGTGTACGCCGCCGACTACGTGGCCGACGTCGCCAGCGGCTCCGCCGCCCTCCAGACCTCGGCGGTCGTCGAGGGCACCCCGGCCGGCCCGGTCCTGATCGGCGCCAGCCGCGAACGGGTCGGCTTCGACCGGACACTCTCCCCCGAGGTCCTGCGCCGGCTCGCCGCCGGGGCCACCGCGCTGTTCCCGGTCCTCGGCACCGTACGGGCCATCCGCACCTACCTCGGCTTCCGCCCGTACCTGCCGGACCACCTGCCCGCGATCGGCCCCGACCCGCGCGTCCCCGGTCTGCTCCACGCCTGCGGCCACGAAGGGGCGGGCATCGGGCTCGCCCCCGTGACCGGGCAGATCGTCGCCGCCTGTCTGACCGGCGCCGCACCGCCCCTCGACATCCACCCGTTCCGGCCCGACCGATTCGCCGCCACCGCGCCCTGAGGCCCGGGAACACCACGCCGACACCGCGCCCTGATCCGCGCACACCCACCGTCACGAGAGGAGGGCCCGTGGCCCGCACCCCCGCCGACCTCGTCGGCGCACAGCCCGATCCGCCGTTCGAGATCACCTTCGACGGCCGTCGCGTCACCGCCCTGCCGGGACAGACCGTCGCCGCCGCCCTCTGGGGCGCCGGCATCCTGGCCTGGCGCACCACCCGGGACGGCGGCCGGCCGCGCGGCGCCTTCTGCGGCATCGGCCAGTGCTACGACTGCCTCGCCACCGTCAACGGCGAACCCAACCGCCGTGCCTGCCTCGTCCCGGCCCGGCCCGGCGACGCCGTCACCACCCAGGAGGGACACGGCCATGACCGCCTCACCGTCTGAGCCGGACGTGCGGGCCGAACCGTACGACCTCGCGGTCGTGGGGGCCGGATCCGCGGGACTCTCCGGTGCCGTCACGGCCTCCGAACTCGGCCTCTCCGTCGCACTGCTCGACACCTCCTCCCAGACCGGCGGGCAGTTCTACCGGCACCCGGCGCCCGCCCTCGGCGCGGTGCGGCCCGAGGCCCTGCACCACGACTGGTCGGCCTTCTCCGACCTGCGGCGACGCCTCGCCGCGAGCGGCACCGCCCACCTGCCCGGACACCACGTGTGGTCCACGGTGCGGGAGGCTGACGGGACCTGGACCGTCCACGCGGTCACCGGCGCCGACGGCAGCGGCGAGCGGCCCGTACGGATCCGGGCGCGGGCCCTGTTGCTCGCCACGGGCGCGTACGAGCGTCAACTTCCCTTCCCCGGCTGGACCCTGCCCGGCGTCGTGGGCGCCGGAGGAGCCCAGGCCATGCTCAAGTCCGGCCTCGTGCTGCCCGGCCGCCGGATCGTCGTGGCCGGCAGCGGCCCGCTGCTGCTCGCCGTCGCCACCTCGCTCGCCGCAGCCGGCGCGCGGGTGCCGGCCGTGGTCGAGGCCGCCGGGTATCTGCGGTACGCCCGCAGCCCCCGGGCGCTCGTCACCAACCCCGGGAAGGCGGCCGAAGCCCTGCTGCACGGTGCCGGTCTGCTCCGTCACCGGGTGCCGGTCCGGGTGCGCAGCGCGGTCACCGAGGTGCACGGCACCGACCGGGTGGAAGCCGTCACGGTCACCCGCCTGGACGCCGACTGGCGCCCCGTGCCGGGAACGGGCCGCCGGATCACCTGTGACGCCCTGGCCGTCGGCCACGGCCTGGTCCCCCAGATCGAGCTGGCCACCACGGTCGGCTGCACCACCCGACGGCTCCCCGACGGAACGCTGGGCCTCGCCCTGGACGACCTCCAGGAGACCTCGGAGCCCGGCCTGTGGGCGGCGGGCGAGACCGGAGGCGTCGGAGGCGCCGAACTCGCGCGTACGGAAGGAGAGCTGGCCGCGCGGGCGATCGCCGCGCGCCTCCTCGGCCGCCGGTCCGGCGAGGGCCGGACCGGTGAACTGCGGCGCCGCAGGGACCGTATGCGCGCCTTCGCCGAGGTGATGGCCGCGGCCCACGCCCCGGGCCCCGGCTGGCAGGACTGGCTCACCGACGCCACGGACGTCTGCCGCTGCGAGGAGGTCAGCGCCGGCCGCGTCCGCGAGGCCGTCGCCGACCTCGGCGCGCGGGACGCGCGCACCGTCAAGCTCCTCACCCGCGCCGGCATGGGCTGGTGCCAGGGGCGGATGTGCGGAACGGCCGTCGCCTGTCTCGCCGCGCGCGACGGGGCCGCCGAACCGCCCTCGGAGCGGCGCCCGTTCGCCGTTCCGGTGCGGCTCTCGACGCTCGCCGCACTCGACGGGGACCCGGCCGCGCCGGCCGATCCGCGTCCCGACGCCTCCTAGAGCCCCGAAGGAGAGGCCCGTACGGGTCTCTCTCCTTTCCCATCTGTAAAATGTCACACACTATAGAGAGGGTCATCGACATGACCGCCACCACCTGGAACACCGACCGCCCCTGGCGCGGCATCATGGTCGCCACCACGCTCCCCTTCCGCGAGGACCTCACCGTCGACCACGACGCCTACGCCGAGCACGTCGCCTGGCTGATCGCCAACGGCTGCGACGGCGTCGTCCCCAACGGCTCCCTCGGCGAGTACCAGACCCTCACCGACGCCGAGCGCGCCCAGGTCGTCCGCACCGCCGTCGACGCGGCCGGGGACGGAGCACGCGTCATGCCGGGCGTCGCCGCCTACGGCAGCGCCGAATCCCGCCGCTGGGCCGAGCAGGCCGCCGAGGCCGGCTGCGGCTCGGTCCTCCTCCTGCCGCCCAACACCTACCGCGCCGACCCGACGGCCGTGCGCGCCCACTACACCGAGGCGGCCCGCGTCGGGATCCCGGTCGTCGCCTACAACAACCCCTTCGACACCAAGGTCGACCTCACCCCGGACCTCCTCGCCCGGCTGCACGGCGACGGCAGCATCGTCGCGGTGAAGGAGTTCAGCGGCGACGTCCGCCGGGCCTACGAGATCGCCGAACTCGCCCCGGAGCTCGACCTGCTGATCGGAGCCGACGACGTCCTCCTGGAGCTGGCCGTCGCGGGCGCCGTCGGGTGGATCGCCGGCTACCCCAACGCCTTCCCCGCGAGCTGCGCAGAGCTCTACCGTGCCGCCGTCGCCGGCGACCTGACGACCGCTCTGCCGCTGTACAAGTCCCTGCACTCCCTGCTGCGCTGGGACTCGAAGACGGAGTTCGTCCAGTCCATCAAGCTGTCCATGGACATCGCCGGGCGCCCCGGCGGCCCCACCCGGCCGCCGCGCCACCCGCTCACGGGCACGATCGAGGCGGCGGTGCGGACCGCCACGGAGAAGGCCGTCGCGAACGGCCACCGCTGACACGCGCCGCCTGCCGCCGACGGCCGCGCCCGCCGCTCACCGCCGACGGCCGTGACGGCCGCTCGCCGTCGGCGCTGCGCGGCACCTTCGTGTGATCCCTTCCCCGGACGACCCCCTTCCCCGGAGGCCTCCTCCCGTGACCGACGTACATTCCACCCTCACCTCCCGCAACCCGGCCGACCCGGCCGACGTGCTCCTCCGCATCCCCGCGCCCGGCGCCTTCGCGGCCGTCGACACCGTCGAACGCGCCCGCGCCGCCCAGCCCGGCTGGCTGCTGGCCGGAGCCGCCGCCCGTTCGGCCGCGCTGGGCGCGGTCGCGGCCGCCGCCGAGGCCGCGGCCGGCGAACTGGCCGAGCTCGCCGTGCGCGAGGTGGGCAAGCCGATCTCCGAGGCCCGGGCCGAGGTGGCCCGAACCGTCGCGATCTGGCGCTACTACGCCCAGGCCCCCTTCGAGCCCACCGGCGCCGTCCACGAGACCGCCGCGGGGACCGGACTCCTCCTGACCCGGCGCCGCCCGCACGGCGTCGCGGGACTCATCACGCCCTGGAACTTCCCCTTCGCCATCCCCACCTGGAAGGCCGCCCCCGCGCTCGCGGCCGGGAACACGGTGGTCCTCAAGCCCGCCCCCGAGGCCACCGCGTGCGCCCAGCGCCTGGCCGAGCTCGTGCGGCAGGCCGTACCGGAAGGGGTGTTCACCGTCCTTCCCGGCGGCGCGACCGAGGGCAACGCGCTCGTCTCGGCCGCGGACGTCGTATCCTTCACCGGCTCCACCCCCGTCGGCCAGGCCGTGGCCAGAGCCGCGACCGCCCGGGGCATCCCGGCGCAGGCCGAGATGGGCGGCCTGAACGCGGCGATCGTCCTGCCCGACGCGGACATCGAGCAGGCGGCGAGCCACATCGCCGCCTCCATCGCCGGGTACGCGGGCCAGAAGTGCACCGCCACCAGCCGCGTCATCGCGGTCGGCGGCGCCCTCGACCCGCTGCGCGAGGCACTCTCCGAAGCGCTGAGGACCCTCGCCGTCGGAGACCCCTCCGACCCGGCCACCGTGTGCGGCCCGCTCATCCACGAGGGCGCCCGCGACCGGATGACCGAGGCCTGCCGGGGGCTGAGCACGCTCGCCGGCGGCACCGCGATCGACAGGCCCGGCTGGTTCGCGGCACCGACCCTGGTCGAGAAGGTGTCCCCGGGACACCGGCTGCTGCGCGAGGAGGTCTTCGGCCCCGTCGCGTCCCTGCTCGCCGCCGACGACCTCGCCCACGCGATCCGGATCACCAACTCCGTCCCGTACGGACTGGTGACCTCGGTCCACACGGCCGACCTGAACACGGCCCTGCAGGGCCTGGACCTGCTCGACACCGGCATGATCCGGATCAACGCCCCGTCCACCGGCGTCGACTTCCACCTGCCCTTCGGCGGATCCAAGGCCTCCAGCCACGGCCCGCGCGAACAGGGCAGGGCGGCCCTGGAGTTCTACACCTCGGGCCGGACCTACACCCTGACGCCGGCGGGTCCGGCGGCGTGACCTCGTACGGTGGTGAGGCCGGATCCGAAGGCGTCACCACCGTACGCATCCCGGGCGGACGACCGCCCGACCGCCCTCCCACTCCTCAGCGAGGGAACCGATGAATCCCGCGTACGCGACCGTCGACCACACCTTCACCGTCCCCCTGGTCCACCGGGCCCCCGACGGCCCCACCCTCCAGGTCTTCGCCCGCGAGGTCGCCGACCCGGCCCGCGCGGGCGAGGAACTGCCCTGGCTGCTCTATCTCCAGGGCGGCCCCGGCGGCAAGTCGCCCCGACCGTCCGCCCACTCAACCGGCTGGCTGCCCCACGCCCTGAAGACCCACCGGGTGCTGCTCCTCGACCAGCGGGGCACCGGCCGCTCCAGCCCCGTCACCGCGCGCTCCGCCGCCCGCTTCGCCTCACCGGACCGCCTCGCCGACCACCTCGCGCACTTCCGGGCCGACGCGATCGTCGCCGACGCGGAACTGATCCGCCGCGAACTCTGCGGCGACACCCCCTGGGAGACCCTCGGACAGAGCTACGGCGGCTTCCTCACCCTCACCTACCTCTCCCAGGCACCCGAGGGCCTGCGCGCCTGCTACGTCACGGGCGGCCTGCCCGGCCTCCGCGCCACCGCCGACGACGTGTACGCCCGCACCTACCCCCGTGTCCGCGACCGGGTCCTCGACTTCTACGCCCGCTACCCGGAGGACGCTCCCCGCCTGCGGAGGATCGCCGACCTCCTCGCGGCCGACGACGTCCGCCTGCCGGACGGCGACCGGCTCACCCCGCGCCGGCTGCGCACGCTCGGACTCGTCCTCGGCATGGGCGACGGCTTCGAGCGCCTCCACTGGCTCCTCGACGAATCCCTGGCCGGCGAGAAGGAGTTGAGCGAGACCTTTCTGCACCAGGTGATGTCGCTGACCGGCTTCACCGACAACCCGCTCTTCGCCGTCCTGCAGGAGTCCCTCTACGGGCAGGGCGACGGGCCGACCGACTGGGCGGCCGCCCGCGCCCTGGCCGGCTTCCCCGAATTCACCGAGCACGCCGACCCGCTCCTGCTCACCGGGGAGATGATGTACCCGTGGATGTTCCGCGACATCAGGGGTCTGCGCCCCTTCGCGGACGCCGCCGACCTGCTGGCCGCGCGCACCGACTGGCCGCCCCTGTACGACCCGCGACGCCTCGCGGCGAACGAGGTCCCGCTCGCCGCCGTCGTCTACCACGACGACATGTACGTCGACGCGGGCCTCTCCCTGCGCACGGCCCGTGCGATCGGCGCCACGCGCGTGTGGGTCACGAACGAGTGGGAGCACGACGGCCTCGCCGCCTCCGGCGGACGTGTCCTCGCCCGCCTGATGGAGATGGCCGCCGGCCGGGCCTGACCCCGCCTGCGCGCGGAGGCGGTGGAGGCCGGGCCTGACCCCGCCTAAGGAGCGGAGGCGGCGGAGGCCGGTCCGCACATCGCCCGCTGGTACAGCGCCTTCATGGCACCGTCGATGGGGTGCGGCTGCGGCCTGCCCGAGGCGTCGGGCCTGTTCCACCGGATGAGGTTGACCGCCACGGACATCTGCCGCCTGCCGTCGGCGCGGGTCAGGGACATCGTCCCGGCCCCCCAGACGGTGCCGTCGTGCCCCCAGAAGGTGCCGCACGGGGCCTCGACCCTGTGCAGCCCGAGACCGTACTCGATCATCGACCCGTCCAGGGCGCGGACCGGGACGGTGCGCTGCATCTCCGCCAGGGAGGACCGGCCGACGATCCTTCCGTCGAGCAGCAGGGCGTAGAAGCGGTTGAGGTCCTCCATGGTCGACACCAGCGCGGCGCCCGTCCCCACCCAGGACATGTCGTAGACGCTGTAGTCACGCGGCGGGTCGATCAGGCCGTGGAACGCCTCGTACATCCGTGAGTGGGGCCCCTCGACGCGCGGTCCCTTCGGGAACCCGGTGTGGCGGAGTCCGGCGCGCGCGATCACGTTCCGGGTGATGTACTCCTCCGCCGGCAGGCCCGTCACCTCCTTCAGGAGTTCGCCGAGGATCAGCCAGTTGGTGTTGGAGTACACGCCCGTGGGTCCGCCGGGCTCCCCGGTGGGAGGCGCAGAGAGCCCCATCGCGATGAGCTCGGCCGGACGGAACGTCCGGAACCGGTTCTCGTCCAGGCTCTCCGTCGAGACGTCCGGCAGCGAGGGGAAGGCCCGGAGGGACGGGAACGCGTAGGGGAGGTAGTCGGGGATGCCGCTCGTGTTGTTGAGCAGCATCCGGACCGTGATGCTCCGGCCTCGTGCGCCCGGCACGAGCTCCGACAGATAGTCACCGATCGGCGCGTCGAGCCCGATCCGCCCCCGCTCGACCTGCTGCAGGACGGCCGCGGCGGTGAAGGTCTTGGTCACGCTGCCGACGCGGTGCCGCAGGTCCGGCCCGACGGGACGGCCGGTCGCGACATCGGCGACCCCGGAGGCACCACGCCAGGTCCGCCCGTCGTCCCGTACCTCGGCGAACACGCCCGGCACCCCCGCACGGTGGACGGCGTCCAGGGCGGACCGCAGCTCCGCGGGATCGAGACCGGCCGAACCGCGCGCGCTCCCGGCGTGCGCCGGCCTCGCGCCGCCGGGAGAGGCCGACGCGGCCACCATGCCCGCGCAGACGCCGAGCGCGGCCACGCCTCCCACCAGTACCAGTCGCATCTTCAACACATCGGTCCTTTCGAGGTCACGAACAACGTCGGTCGGAGAGAACGGGGCTCAGTCGGCGAGGGCGCGGCGCAGTACGGCACCGAGCTCGGCGTTCTGCCGCTGCGAGACCTCGGCGGAGAGGATCGCCTGCGAGCCGTGGAAGGTCCCCGGCCACTGGTGCAGCTCGACGGACACACCCGCCTGGAGGAGCCGGACGGCGTACGCGATGTCCTCGTCGCGGTTCGGGCAGAACTCGGCGGAGGCGACATAGGCCGGCGGGAGCCCGGACAGATCGGCGGCCCGCGAGGGAGCGGCGTAGGGCGTGGCGGGCCGCGAGCCCAGGTAGTGCCGCCAGGAGGCGACCATCTTCCCGCGGTGGAACCAGGGCGTGTCCGTGAAGTTCCGCGCCGACCACGTCTCCATGCGGTCGTCGAGTCCCGCCTGGTTCAGCAGCTGGAAGCGGATCGGCGGCCCCTGCTCGTCACGCGACCGCAGCGCCACCGCCGCCGCGAGCCCGCCACCCGCGCTGTGGCCACCGACCGCGATCCGCGCGGGGTCGACGCCGAGCTCGTCCGCGTGCTCGACCGTCCAGTTCAGGACGGCGTAGGCATCGTCCAGGGCCGCCGGGAACGGGTGCTCGGGGGCCAGCCGGTAGCCGACCGACACCACCACCGCCCCGGAGCTCTCCGCGATGCGGGTGGCCCACGGATGCTCGGTGTCCACGTCTCCCATGACGAAACCGCCGCCGTGCAGCCAGATCACGGCCCCCCGCGCCCCGCGCGGCCGGTAGATCCGTACCGCCACGTCGGGGTCGGCGGGCACGACACGGTCCTCGACCTCCATGTCGGGGGTGTCGGGCGCCGGCACGGCGGCCGCCAACCCGGCGAAGTACGCGCGGGCGGCGACGGGGTCGGACAGGTCGGTCTGCGGGAAGAACGGGATGAAGGCCTCGAGTTCGGGATCCATGACGACCATCCTCCGGGCCGGCCCCCGAGCGGTCACCCGCCGACCGTCGCGCGTCCGGGCCCCCTCACGCACCGGACGGCGCGCCCCCGTCCCGCCCTCCTTCTGCGATCCTTCTGCCATGGAGGCACTGGCCGTACGGCTGTCGGGACTCGATCCGTACGTCGACGGCGCCATGCGCATCGTCGCGTTCTACGACACCCTCATGCGCCGGCGCGTCGACCTCCCGGCCCTCGCCCGCGCCTCGGCCGGCCTGGCCGAGTGCGTCGCCGGGATACGCCTCCACGGCACCGGCCGGTCGACCCGCGTCTCACCCCACGGCACACAGGCCTCCGGCCCGCGGGCCCCCGCGTCCACCGAGGCGCCGATCGTCCTCGACGAGGAGGAGATCGGCACGGTCTGGCTGGAGCGCCCCGGCCCGCCCAACCCGCTCGACGAGGTCCTCCTCGACCGCTTCGCCCTCGCGGCGGCCGCCGCCGCCGAACGCTACGGCCCCGCCCGCACCACCATGGCCGATCCCGCCCTCGTCGAACTGGTCATCAGCTGCGACAGCGACGACGCCGCCCGGGCCCGGGCGCTCCGGCTCCTGGGCTTCGCCCCCGACCTCCCCGTCCACGTCGTCGCCGTCCGCACGGCCCTTCCGCTCGACCGCGTCGGCACCCTCGTCTGCCCGGCCCGCCCGGTGAAGGCGGCGCCGCTCGCCGATGTGGGCGTCATCCTGGCCACCACCGTGGACCGTACGGGCATCCCCGAGGGCGTACGCGCGGGCATCGGCGCCACCGGGAGCCCCGACCGCTCCTGGCACCAGGCCCGCACGGCCCTCCGCTTCACCACCCCGCGCGAACCCGTCGTCCACCACGGCGACCTGGGCGCGCTGGCCCTCCTGGCGGACATCCCCGAGGAAGCCGTACGGGACAACCGCGACGTCACCGCGATCGACGGTCTCTCCCCGGAGGAACGGGAGACGCTGGACACCTACTGCGCCACCGCCTCCGTCCGCCGCGCGGCCGACCTCCTCCACCTCCACCACAGCAGCATCGCCCGCCGCCTCGACCACATCGGCAGGACCCTCGCCCTGGACCTCACCGCCCCCACGGGCCTGACCCGGGCACGACTGGCCCTCACCACCTGGCGCCTGCTCAACGGCTGAGCGAACGCGGCGGGAAGGGGCTCAGCTCCAGGGATCCCGGGCCGGCGAGGGCATGAGCCGAGCGCTCCGACCACGAGCCTCCGGGGCGACCCCCAGGGGCCCGGGCCGGGGAGATCGGGGTCGCCTCGGGGTGATCACTGATGGTCACCAGGCTCCGGAATCAGCAGAGTTGAGGTGTCAGGGGGCGCAGTGAGCCCCGCAGCACCAGGAGAACGGAGCACCCCGTGCGCGTCCGTCCGACCACCCTCCGACGCCTCGCCGTGGCCGGCCTCGCCGCATCGGTCCTCACGATCGCCGCCGGCGTCCCCGCCGCGACGGCCGTCGGCCCGGCTCCGGCGCCCGTGACGAGCACCGGGTCCACCTTCGACCCCGAGCCCCTGCGGAAGCTGGTCACGCCCCTGCCGAGCCATCACGCGGGCGTACTGGTCAGAGTCGACGGACCC
This sequence comes from Streptomyces tanashiensis, assembly GCF_014648895.1. Classification (GTDB taxonomy): domain Bacteria; phylum Actinomycetota; class Actinomycetes; order Streptomycetales; family Streptomycetaceae; genus Streptomyces; species Streptomyces tanashiensis. Next base: position 996,274 of record NZ_BMRZ01000002.1, on the reverse strand, counting down.
GGCCGCGGCCCCCTGTGGACCGGCACCGCCGGACCGGTCACCGCCGACGACCACTTCCGCATCGGCAGCGTGACGAAGGTCTTCACCCACACGCTGGCCCTGCAGCTGGTCGCCGAGCACCGCATCGGCATCGACGACCCGGTGCGGCGCCACCTCCCGGACCTGATCCCGGCGGAGTACGGCTCGGCCACGGTGCGGCAGTTGCTCGACCACACCAGCGGCCTCCCCAAGCCGGCTCCCACCCCGGCCCCCGGCGGGGAACCGGGGTGGTGGCTGAAGAGCGTCGCGCCCAGGGACGGAGTCCGGGACACCTTCGCCCTGGCCGCCCAGGACCCGCGGTGGAACGAGCACCGCCCCGCCCCCGGCACGGTCCAGCAGTACAACGGGATCAACACGGTGATCGTCGGACTGCTCGTGGAGAGGGTCACCGGCCACTCCTTCCGGCACGAGCTCGACCGGCGGATCCTCCGCCCCCTCCAGCTGCGGGACACCAGCCTGCCCGCCGCCGACGACCTCACCCTCCCCAGCCCGCACACCCGCGTGTACGTCGACGGTGACGACGTCACCGAGCAGAGCCCCTACCCCTGGGCGGAGGGCGGGATGATCTCCACCGCCGCCGACCTGGACCGCTTCATGACGGCCCTCTTCCGCGGCCGTCTGCTTCCGCCGGCCCAGCAGGATCTGGCCTTCTCCGTCCCCAAGGTGCCCAACGCGCCGGACAACAAGAACTGCCGCGCGGCCGGCACCGCCTGCTTCGCTCCCGGCGGGCTGATGCGGCTCACCGTGAACGGCGTCACCGTGTGGGGCAAGACGGGCTCCCGCCCCGGCTGGGAGAACGGGATGTTCGCCACGCGTGATCTCGAGCGCCGCCTGGTCTACTCCTTCAACCCCAACGGCACGGGGGACGGGAAGCAGTACGGCGACTACATAACGGACGTCGCCGCTGCCGCCTTCGAGGGCGCGGGCGAACTCCGCTGAGCGAACCGACCGACCGGTTCCGGGCCGGCTCCGGGCCGGTCTCGGAGCGGCACCGGACGAGCCGGGCCCGGAGCGGTACCGGGACGAGCCCGCGGGGCGGTACGCGCCGTGCGGGCTCACGGGCACACGCCCATACTGAGGACGACGACAGCCGTCCATGGGTGCACACGGACGAGAATCGCGGTGGCGATGCAGCAGGTGCCCTTCGACGAAGTGATCACCGGTGCGGCCCGTGACGCGGGCGGCTGGCTGGGCGCGCTCCCCGTCGCCGTGGTCGCCACCAGCGCGGACGGGACGATCGTCCGCTGGGACCACGCGGCGGAGGACCTCCTCGGCCACACCCCGCGCGAGGTGCTCGGCCGGCACATCGCCGACCTGCTCCATCCGGGCGCGGACCGCAGCCTCGGCCGCTCGCTGTGGGAGGGCGCGGCCACCGGGCGCGGGGTGATGGGCACGGTGACCGCCTGGCACAAGGAGGGGCGCCCGCTGGACCTGGAGATCTGGGCGTGCCCGGTCCCCGCCCGGCACCGCGGTGGGACGACGGTGCTGGTGTTCGCCGCGGAGGCGCAGGCCGCACGGCAGATCCGGGGCTCGTCGGTGGTGTGGGACGGCTTGTTCTCCCGTTCCCCGGTGGGCATCGCGGTCCTGGACACCCAACTGCGGTTCCTCCGCGTCAACCCGGCCCTGGAGGCGATGAACGGTCTTCCGCAGGCCGCGCACATCGGGCGCCGCCTCGTCGAGATCCTGCCCGACGTCAACGCCGCCGACATGGAGCGCGCGATGCGCAGGGCCCTGGACGAGGGAAAGCCCGTCCTGGACTCCCGCCGTACCGGCCGCACTCCCGCCGACCCGGATCACGACCACGTGTGGTCGGGGTCGTACGTCCGGCTGGAGGACGCCGTCGGACGCCCGATCGGGCTGGCCGCCACCTTGATCGACATCACCGCCCAGCAGCGGGCGCAGCTCGAAGCCGACGCGGGCCGGCGCCAGCTCGCCCTGGTCAACGAGGCCACACACAAGATCGGCACGAGCCTGGACCTCGAACGCACCGCGCAGGAACTCGCCGACGTCGCCGTGCCCGACCTCGCGGACGCCGTCACCGTCGACGTCCTGGAGACCCTGGCCGCGGGCGGCGAGCTGGGCGCCGGCCTCGTCGGCGGCACCACGCTGCGCCGGCTGGCCAAGGCCCCCCTCACCGGGTCACCCGTCACGACCGTCCTCACCCCGCTGGGACGCACGCTCGCCTTTCCCGCCAGTGCGCCGTACACCCGGGCGCTCGGCGCACGCCGCCCGTTCGTCGTCCCCCGGTTCGACGAGGAGGCCATCGCCCCGGCGGCGATCCACTCCGCGGCCCCCGAGGCACTGCTCCGGCTGGGTGTGCACTCGTTCATGATGGTCCCGCTGCACGCCCGGGGCGTGGTGCTGGGCCTGGCCACCTTCTACCGGACCCGTCCCGTCGGCCCCTTCACCAAGGAGGAGGTCGCCCTCGCCGGCGAACTGGCGGCCCGCGCCGCCGTCTGCGTCGACAACGCGCGCCTCTACCGCCGCGAGCACGACACCGCCGTCGTGCTGCAGCGCAGCATGCTGCCGCAGCACATCACCCCGCCGCCGGGGATCGAGGTCGCCCACCGTTACCTGCCGGCCAGCGACGTCAACGAGGTCGGCGGCGACTGGTACGACGTCATCGCGCTGGAGGACGGCAGAGCCGTGCTCGTCATCGGGGACGTGATGGGGCACGGAACCGGGGCCGCGGCGGTGATGGGACGGCTCTCCGCGAGCGTCAGGGCCCTCGCCCGCCTCGATCTCGCCCCCGAGGACATGCTCTACCAGCTGGAGGCCGCACTGCGCGATCTCGCCGAGCCGATGCTCGCGACCTTCCTGTCCATCGTGGTCGACCCGGCCACCGGCAACTGCCGCATCACCCGTGCGGGCCACCCGCCGCCCGCGGCCGTCCTCCCCGACGGCACCGTGCGCCTGATCGACGTACCGCCGGGGCTGCCGCTGGGCGTCGGCGGCATCGCCTTCACGACCACCGACGTCACGCTGCCCCCCGGCAGCCTCCTCGTCCTCTACACCGACGGCCTCGTCGAGTCCCGCACCAGCGACATCGACGCACGGCTCGCCGAACTGACCGACCTGCTCGGCGAGCCCGCCCCGACCCTGTCGGCGCTCTGCGACACCCTGCTCACCCACCTCGTGCCGGCCTCGGCGGACGACGACATCGCCCTTCTCGTCGCCCGCATCAGCACCGCCCCCTGAGCACCTGACTTCCACGACCTGTGACCCGGGACCCCCGACCTGCGGCCCGCGGCCTGCGATCCGCGGCCTGCGATCCGCGACCCCGGAGCCCCGGCGCGGGCGTACGCCCGGCCCCCCCAGCGGCTCAGGACCGCCCGGGTCGGGAGCGCCGCGTCGGACCGGCCGGGTGCTCACCGAACGCGGGGATGCGCGGGCCCTGGGGCAGAAGCTGGGTGACGACGAAGGACATGACCGCGGCCAGCACCACCAGCGCCACCGTCTCCACGTTGCCCAGCAGGAGCACGACCAGGACCACGCTGCTCACGGGCAGCCGCAGGGCCGCGGTCACCGAGGCCGCCATGCCGATGGCCATCGCCGGCACCAGCCCCAGGCCCGGCAGGGGCGCCAGCAGCACCCCGGCCGCCCCTCCCAGGAACAGGGAGGGAAAGACGGGGCCGCCGCGCAGACTGCCCAGACAGAGCGTGTACGCCAGACCCTTGAAGGCCAGCACCGCGACGAGCGCCCCCACCGACCAGGCGTGCGGGTTCGCCGCCAGGGAGGACAGCCCGGCCTCGCCGGACAGGGCCGCCTCGGCCGGCGAGCGGCCGGTGACGAGGGCGTAGAGGGTGATGCAGACCCCCGCGCCCGCCGCGCACAGAACGGTGTTCCGTACGGTCCGGGCCGCCACGAAGCGTGCCGCGAACCGGCCGCCCACGAAGGTCCCGTGGACGAGGAACGCGAGGGCGGGCGCCAGGACGACCACCCACAGGACGTCCGCCCAGTCGAGCGGCGGTGGCACGGGCAGGCCGATGTCGAGAGTCCCCGTGGCCAGCCCCGTCCAGTGGACGAACCCGGTGAAGATCAACGCTCCCACGCCGCTGGTCAGCAGCGCCGGCAGCATCACCGCGAACAGCTGCGGCCCGCCCACCCCGGCCACCTCCATCAGCAGCACGGCGCCCACCAGCGGGTTGCCGAAGAGCGCGGAGATGGCCGCCGCCGCCCCGGCCGCACCGAGCAGCGCCGTGCTCGACTCGTTCTGCGGCGCCCGGGCGAGGGCCGCGAAGAACAGCGCCAGCCCGCCGCCGAGGGCGATCAGGGGCGCCTCGGGGCCGAGCACGGCGCCGAGCGGCAGACCGGCCATCGCGGCGAGGACGACACCGGGCAAGGCCTCCTTCGAGACCCCGCCCGAGTGCAGTCCGCCGGCCGGGATGTGCCCGCCCCGACCGGGAAGGCGCGCGACCACAAGACCGACGATGAGGCCGGCCACCGGCAGCAGGACGAGCCCCCACCACCAGGGAGCCTGCTTCCAGCCCAGGTCCTTGGGCCAGTCCGTCCAGATCAGCTGTTCCAGCTGCTTCAGCGCCACGAGGAACCAGAAGGCGACGAGCGCGACCGGAACACCGATCAGCCCGCAGAACACCAGGGCCTTCCGGTACTCGGGCCGGCGCAGCATCGTCCGCAGCAGGTCGGCTTCCTGGGGCTGGCTTCCCGGCGCGTCCGCGGAGCGGGTCGGCGGTGGGGTTGCGGAGATGGGGTCCTCCTCGGCTCCACACCACGCCGGGCCCGGGGCTGCGGGACGCGGGTGGTGATATCGGCGTCTATGGCGCCCTATGTTCCATGGAAGGAGGCCCGTTATGCGTGCACTCACCGGGTGTGCCACCGAGACGGGTCCGGACCTCCCTGGCGAGGGGTGAACGGGCATGGTTCCCTGAAGGTGAGAACGACCCGCCCGCGTGAGGACGCGGAGCAGTTCCCACCGTCGCGTACCGGACGGGCCACGGCCGGGTCGGACCGGCCCTGCCGGCCACGACGGCCCGGTGCGCGCGTGGCGACGAGCGACGACGCACGCGGAAGGCGGTGGGCAGGATGGAAGCACCCGTGGCGGCAGGCCCCGTGATCGTGGGCGTCGACGGTTCGGATGCCGGCCTGACGGCCTTGGACTGGGCGGTCGACGAAGCGGTACGGCACGGATGCCCGCTGCGTATCGTGCACGCCTCGCTGTGGGAACGCTACGAAGGCGTCGCGGCGGAAAGGAGCAAGGACCGGCCCTCGGGCGAGATCCTTGCCGAAGACGTCGTCCGAACGGCCGCGGAACGGGCCCGGCGCCGCGCCCCTGGTCTCGCCCTCACCACGGAGGTCCTCGCCGAGGACGCCCAGAGCGCGCTGCTCCGTGAGGGGCAGGACGCCAGGCTCCTGGTCGTCGGCTCCCGGGGGCGTGGAGCGATCGCGGACGTCCTGCTCGGATCCGTCGGTCTCGTCGTGGCCGCCCGGGCTCACGGCCCGGTCGTCGTCGTCCGTGGGGACCGGCACAGCCTGGAGGCACGCCACCGGCGGATCCTGCTGGGCGTCGGCGACCACGACGTGGATGAGCCGGCCGTGCGGTTCGCCTTCCGCGAGGCGGCCGTCCGGGAGGCGGAACTCGACGTCGTCACCTCCTGGCGGCGATCCGGCCACGAACCGGTCGACCCCTCGCTCGCGACGGCGGAACCCGGTGCGGCCTTCGCGCACCGAGCCTCGGAACTCCTCGACAAGGCCCTTGAACCGGTGGCGCGCGCCCATCCCGGCGTGCGGCTGCACAGAACCGTGGTCGAGGGTCCCGCCTCCCGCGTGCTGACCGAACGCGCCGCCGCCGCCGACCTGCTGGTCGTCGGCGCCCGCCGCCGGCACCGCCTGGTCGGCCCGGAGCTCGGCAGGGTCGCCCACCGCGCCCTGCACCACGCCTCGTGCCCCGTCGCACTCGTCCCGCGGCACGACCCCGCCCCTTCGCCCGGAGACGGATGAAGGGACGCGTCGCCGACGGCTCACGCCAAGGGACGCAGGAGGGGCCGGGCCGGCCTCGATCGGGGACCGAACGGCCCATCCCAGGAGGACCACCGCGGTGCCAACGTGGCAGGTGCCGCTCCATGGGCGCCGCACCGGCGCCCGGGTGCGTACTCCGGAGGAGGAACGATGAACGGCGAGAATCCCGTCCGGCCGGAGCTCGGTGACGTCGTCGTGGGAGTCGACGGGTCTCCTTCCGCGCATACGGCCGCACTCTGGGCCGCGGCCGAGGCGGAGCTCAGGGGCCGGGCCCTGCGTCTGGTCCATGCCGCCGACACGGACCGGCGGGCCTACTGGACCGACGCCGAGACGATGCAGGCGGTGCGGGAAGCGGGCCGCGACCTGCTGACCCGGACGGTCGACGCCGTCCACGAACGCTGTCCCGAGCTCTCCGTGACCAGGGAGCTCAGCCGTCACGAGCCGATGTCCACACTCCGGGACGCCGCCGGGGAGCGGGGAACGATCGTCGTCGGCAACCGGGGGTTCGGCGGTTTCTCGTCCCTCATGCTCGGCTCGGTCGGACTGGGTGTCGCGGCGCGGGCCGAGGTGCCCGTGATCGTCGTCCGAGGGGAGAGCGACCGGCCCGGGACAGGCTCGGTGACCGCGGCCGTGCACGACGGCGCGGACCTGGACTGGCTGCTGCTCGCCGCCGCCGAGGCCGACGCGCGCAAGGCGGCCCTGCGCATCGTCAGCGTGTGGAACGTCCTCACGCACGTGGGCAGCGTCGCCACCATGCTCGACGACCTCGACGCGATCGCCCGCCGGCGCGTGCACGAGGTCAAGGCGCTCGCCGACGACGTACGCGAGCTCTACCCCCGTCTGATCGTCGGGCACCACGTCGAGGCGGGCACGAGCACCCCCGGCATCCTGGTCGAGGCGAGCGCCCACACGGACCTGCTCGTCATGGGGCGCGGCCGCCGCCCCCTCGGCGTCGGACCGTCCCTGGGACGTGTGGCGCACGCCCTGATCCACCACGCGCACTGCCCCGTGGAGATCGTCCCGGCCGCCTTCGCCTCGCGGGACGACGCGCCATGAACGACATCCTGGTCGGCATCGACCCGCGCGACGTGTCCGTCCGGGCTCTCGTCTGGGCCGCCGACGAAGCCGTACGCAGAGGCGCGCGGCTGCGCCTGGTCGTTGCCGTGCCTCCGCTCGGCGACGGGCCCGTGCGCACCCACCGGGGTTCCCCGCGCGCCCGTGCCGAGTCGGCGCTCACCAACGCCGAAGACCTCGTACGGGAACTGCACGGAGGACTCTGGACCGCGACGGAGCTCGTCGACGGGCCCCCCGCCACCGTGCTGCGCGACAGGACACCGGGTGCCGCACTCGCCGTCGTGGGCTCACGGCACCTTGCCCGGGCCACCGAAGTCCTCGCCGAGGGTTCCGTCGCCGTCCCGGTGGCGGCAGGGGCCGACTGCCCCGTCGCCGTGATCCGCGAACCGGAGCACACGGCCGTCCACCCGCCGCTGATCGTCGTCGGCGTGGACGGCAGCGAGGACTGCCGGACCGCCGTCGCCTTCGCCGCGACGGAGGCGAGCCTGCGCGAGGCCCGGCTCCTGGCGGTCTGGGTACGGCCCCGGCCCCCGCTGCCCCGAGGAGACGGGACCGAGGACCTCGGCGGCCCCCACCGGCTGCTCGCCGAGTCGGTCGCCGGCTGCGCCGAACGCCACCCGGACGTCCGGCTGGATCAGGTGGTCCTGCGCGGACTCCCCGTGGAGGAACTCACCCGGGCCTCCCGCGAGGCCCTCGCGGTCGTCGTCGGACGCGAGGGCCGTGGTGGGTCCTCCGGCACGCGGCTCGGTTCCACGGTCCACGGTCTGCTGGACCACGCCGCCTGCCCCGTGATCATCGTTCCCCCTTCCGAGCGGGCGGCCACGGAGAGTGCTCCTTCCGGGGCCGGGCGCTCCCGTCCTCGCGACGGCCCCGTCGGCCGGCCCGCTCGGTCCCACCCCATCGGAAGCGAGCTCGGAGGTGCGGCATGAACCGCCGGGAGCTGCCGGGCCCCGGGTCCGGCGTGCCGGGGACCGGGGCCGTACGGCGCGCCGCCCTGGTGCTCGTCCTGGCGATCGCCCTGATCTGCGGGGCCGTCGCCGCCGGGATGCTGTGGAGCGCCGGGGCGCGGGCCGACCGTGCACTCGCCGCCCACCGGCACCAGGTGCAGGCGACCACGACGGGTCGGGCCGTGGATCCGCCGGCCGTCAGCCGGCAGAACGTCGTCCCGCGGTCCGTCGCGCCGGCCGTCTGGGAGTACCCCGACAACGTCCACCGGTCGGGAACCGTCCAGGTCCCGCCCCGGACCCCGCAGGGGCGCACGGTGGCCGTGTGGGTGGACGACAACGGCGCTCCCGCCCGCCCGCCGGCCAGTGGCGCGGACCGCACACTGACGGCTCTGGCGGGCGGCACGGGTGCGGCGGCCGTCGCCGGGGCGGTGGGCGTGGGTGTGATCGCCGCCGTACGCCGGTGCGCCGAGGGCGGCCGGCTCGCGGCCTGGGAGCGGGAGTGGGAACAGGTGGAGCCCGTGTGGTCCGGCCGGCTCCGGCGGGGCAGCGGCCCCGGGACCGGCGAGGAATAACCGGCCCCCTCGGACCAGCGAGGAATGACAGGCCCCCCGGTCAGGTCCGTCAGGCGAATTCGAGCACCTCGGGCGCCGGCCGTCGAGGGGTGGCCCTGCCACGGGGCCCGTAGCCGAGGCGGATCACCATCTGGACGTGGCCGGTCGTGGAGACCGGATCCCGCGCGTCGGAGCGGAGTTCGGGCCATTCGAGGGGCTGGGACATGAGCGAGGTGGAGAGACCGTCCAGAGTCGCCTGGAGCAGCACGCGCTGCATGGCCTGGCCGGCCCTCAGCCAGTCGCTCGGGGTGTCCTCGACCGTGCCGAGGAGGACGAGCTGGGGGCGCTTCTCGAAGCGCGCCGAAGGGCGGTCGGCCACGCGGCGGGGGACGTCGAAGTCCCGGACCGGAGAGGTCACGTCGTACTGGCGGGGACCCAGGGCGTACGAGGGGATCCCCTCCGTCACGGCGCCCTCATCTGCCTCGCCCGCCCGGATCCATCGGGCGATCTCGGCACGGACCGAGGCGTCCGTCGCTTCGAACAGCTCGGAGGTGTGGACGAGGCCCATGACGGTGTCGGTGTGCCAGGCGCCCGGCACTTCCAGCCGGCAGCCCTCCAGGAGCGCGGCGGCGCGGAGACCGTCCAGGATCTCGGTGGCGATCTGCTCCTCGGTGAACGGGAACCGGCTGGTGTGCCGCATCCGGAGCGCGGGCCGCAGGGCGGCCAGGCCTTCGTCGTCGCCCGGGGCTTGCCGGATGTGCACGTCGGCGAGATGCCAGGGGTCCCCACGGGCGGGCAGCAGGCGGGGCACGGCCTCCCGGCCGTGGTGGGCGGCGGCGACACGGAGGCCGAACAGGGCGGCGCCGCAGCCGAGGTGGAGGGCTCGGTGGTCGGGGTCCGCGTGAGGCATCTCGCGTGAAGGGTCGCCGTGCAGCTCGATGACGTCGGTGCCCGACCGGTGGACGAACCTCCACGGCTGCGCGTTGTGCATCGACGGCGCGGTGACCGCGTCCTCGACCAGAGAGGTGACGAGCGGGCGGGTCAGGGTGATGGGGGACACGGTTCGTCCTGTCTGTGCGCGGGGATTCGTACGAAGCCGTCGTGGGCGGTGGACGCCGCGGGGGTGAGCCGGGTCCGACGGTGCCGTCGCACTGAGCTGCCCCTCGTCCTCACCATCCCCGGTCCGGGCGCGGCCCGCGAGGGCCGAACGGTCCAGAGCGGGGCCCGACCGGCCTCGGGGCCGTGCTGCCCGGTGCGGGCCTCGTTCCGGTGGACCCGCCCAGCAGGAAGGGGGAGGGCATCGGGACTACCGTGAAGGCGGGCGCGGCCGGAGCCGTTCGCGCGCATGACGCGACCGGAGGTTTCGATGGGCCGGGAGGAGACCGACTCCGCGGAGGGGCGGCTGCCGCGGTTGAGGCTGGACGAGCTGCTCGACGAGCTCCAGACCCGGATCGACGAGGTACGGGGGACGAGGGACCGGCTCACCAGGCTCCTCGAAGCGGTGATGTCCGTCGGCCGGGAGCTCGATCTGCCCCAGGTGCTCCGTGGCATCGTGGAGGCGGCGGTGACCCTCGTGGACGCCGAGTACGGGGCGCTGGGCGTCATCGGTGACGACGACACGCTCTCCGAGTTCGTGCCCATCGGCATCGACGACGCTCTGCGCGAGCGGATCGGCGCGCTGCCGTCCGGGCACGGGATCCTGGGCGAACTGATCCGCGATCCCCGGTCGCTGCGGCTGTCCGAACTGTCCGAGCACCCGGCCTCGTACGGCTTTCCGGAGCACCACCCGCCGATGCACACCTTCCTCGGTGTCCCGATCCGTGTGCGCGACGAGGTGTTCGGCAACCTCTATCTGACCGAGAAGCGGGGCGGGGCCGACTTCGACGCCGAGGACGAGGCCGTCGTCACGACGCTGGCCGTCGCGGCCGGCATCGCCATCGAGAACGCCCGCCTCTACGAGGAGGGCCGGCTCCGCCAGCGCTGGCTGGCCGCCAGCTCCGACTTCGCGAGCGCCCTCCTGTCCGGTGCGGAGGAGGCGGAGGTCCTCGACGGGATGCTGGAGCGGGCCGTCGACATCGCGGGCGCCGACATGGGGGTCTTCTACCTGGTCGGACCGGGCGGCGAACTGCGGGGCTCGCTGGCCAGCGGCGCGGGCGCCGAGGTCCACCGGGGTGTGGTGCTGCCCAGCAGCGAGGGGACCCTGGCCGCCGCGGCCCTCACCCGGGACGGCCTGATCGCCGTGGCCGACGTGGAGAGCGACGCCCGCATCACCGTGCAGCCCGAACGCTGGAAGGGCTTCGGCCCGGCGGTGGCGGTCACCGTCGGCACGAAGGAGCGGCTGAGCGGCGTGCTGATCCTCGCGCGGCTCCGAGGGCGCCCGCCGTTCACGCCCGCCGAGACCACCGCCCTGCCGGGCTTCGCCGGACAGGCGGCACTGGCGCTGGAAGTGGCCGACCGGCGGCGCGACGCCGAGCAGATGAGTCTCCTGGAGGACCGTGACCGGATCGCCCGGGACCTGCACGACCTGGCGATCCAGCGGCTCTTCGCCACCGGCATGACGCTGCAGAGCGCGCGCCGGTTCATCGAGCATCCGGAGGCGGTGGACCGGCTGACCAGGGCGATCGACGACCTGGACGCCACCATCAAGATCATCCGGTCGACCATCTTCGGCCTCCGGGAGCACGACACGCCGGGCGCGGCGTCGAAGCTGAGGAACCGCGTCGTGAAGACGGTCGACGTGGCCGTGCCGACGCTCGGGTTCGCCCCCGCCCTGCGGATGGAGGGCCTGCTCGACACGGATGTGCCGGCCGGGACCGCCGACGAGGTGGTCGCGGTGATCGGTGAGGCCCTCACCAATGTGGCCCGGCACGCGGGGGCCCGCAGGGCGGAGGTGTCGGTCGTCGTGGAGGCCGGTGTCCTCGCTGTGGCGGTGAGTGACGACGGTGTCGGCGTCCGGCCGGGCGGGGTCCGCAGCGGACTGCGCAACCTCGCCGAGCGCGCCGAACGTCTGGGTGGTGAGCTGTCGGTCCGCACACGGCCGGAGCCGACCGGCGGCACGCTGCTGGAATGGCGGGTTCCGCTGCCGGACGAACCAGCGTGAGACACGCCTACGCGTCGGTCTCGTGCTCGTGGACCTGCGCGGCGATCACGGCCGCCTGCACCCGGCGCTCCACGCCCAGCTTGCCGAGCAGCCGGGAGATGTGGTTCTTGACCGTCTTCTCGGACAGATAGAGCCGCTTGGCGATCTGCCGGTTGGTGAGTCCCTCCCCGATCAGTTCCAGCACGGCCCGCTCCCGCTCGGAGAGCACCGCGAGCCGTTCGTCCCCCGGAGCCTTGGCCGTTTCGGGTTCCCGCAGCGAGCGCATGAGCCGTGCGGTGGTCGCGGGATCGAGCATCGACTGGCCCGTGGCCACGGTCCGTACCGCCGACACCAGGTCCGAGCCCTTGATCTGCTTGAGCACGTACCCGGCGGCCCCGGCCATGATCGCGTCGATGAGGGCGTCCTCGTCGTCGAACGAGGTCAGCATGAGGCAGCCGAGGTCCGGCATCCGCGAGCGCAGTTCGCGGCAGACCGTGATCCCGTCGCCGTCGGGCAGCCGGACGTCGAGCACGGCCACGTCGGGCCGCAGTGCGGGCCCCCTGGCCAGGGCCTCGTCCGCCGTCGACGCCTCCCCGACCACCTCCATGTCGGGTTCGTCGTCGATCAGGTCGCGAAGCCCCCGCCGGACGACCTCGTGATCGTCCACGAGGAAGACCTTGGTGGGTGTGTCGGTCACCGACGGTTCGGACATGACGACCTCTGTGTTCGGTGGGCACCTGCCCGCCCCCACAAGGATTGTCCGTCAAGAGGCGGCTTCACGGGCACCGAGAGCCCTCGGACGTCGCTCGGCGAGTCCGAGCTCCACCAGCCAGGGCGAGGTCGCCGGCATGCCGGCCGGAGGACCGGAGAGCGGGAAGAGGCTGGTCGGCGCGGCGGCCGCCGCGCCGATCGTTCCGCTCTCCGGCCCCCTTCACGGCCCGGGAGGGAAGGGTTCTCCAAAGACGAAGCGTTCTCCGGAGACGGGTCTCACGCCGTCGTCCCCTCCGGCGCGCTGCCCCTGCCGGAGCCCCGGGTCTGCCCGGGAACGGCGGGCGCCAGGAACTGGCGGGCCTGCAGGTTGTACGCCTCCCGGAACGCCCCGGTGCCGTGGGCCGGATCCATGAGCTGTTCGAACGTGCCGTGCTCGACGACCCGGCCCCGCTCCAGGACGTAGATCAGGTCCGCGTGGCGGACGCTGTGGAGCCGGTGGGTGATCAGGACGGTGGTCTGACCCGTGCCGGCGAGGCGGTGGATCTGGTCGAAGACCCGCTGCTCGGCCACCGGATCCAGGGCGCTGGTCGGCTCGTCGACGACCAGCACCTGTCCGTTCCGGTAGCGCGCCCGCGCCAGGCCGATCTTCTGCCACTGGCCGCCGGAGATCTCCTGGCCGCCCTGATAGCCGCGGGCCAGCAGCGTGTCCAGGCCGCGCGGCAGCTTCGCCACGACGTCGTCGGCGCCCGCGTACACGGCAGCGGCGTCGACGTCGCTGTCGTCGATCGTCCCGCCGGGCCGGCCGATCCCGATGTTCACCCTGGCGGTGAACGGCCACCGCTGGAAGTTCTGGGCGACCATCGCCACCCGGGAGAAGAGCCGGGCCCGGCAGGCCTCCGCCGCGTCCACCTCGCCCCACATCACCCGGCCGGTCGCGGGCATGTGGAGACCGCACAGGAGCTTGGACACCGTGGTCTTGCCCGAACCGTTCGCCCCCACGAGCGCGACCGTCCTGCCGCGGGGGATGACCAGGTCCACCTCCCGCAGCGACGGCTCCTCGGCGCCCTGGTAGGAGAAGGTGACCTTCTCGAAGCGGATCGCGTCGAAGTCGTCCGGCACGTCCAGGCCCCCTTCCGGGATCGCCCGCCGCTCGGCCTCGGTGCACAGCCGCTCCAGGTCGGCGACGAAGAGGGACTCCTCCTGGATGTCGGTGACCCGCAGCACCAGGTCGGTGATGCTCGCCGATCCGGCCCGGATCGCCAGCACCGCGGTGCCGCCGACGGCGAGCGCCATCTGCCCGTTCCACAGGAGCAGACCCAGCACCGCGTACGCGGCGACCGTGGCCGCACCACGGGCTCCGTCCGCGAACAGTCCCGTGCGGGCCCCCACCCACGCGAGCCGGGTCTGCTCGCGCTCGCTGGTCTCCGCCATGCCCCGGAAGTGCTCCAGCAGGAACGGTCCCACGTCATGGACCCGGACCTCGCCCGCCGCCTGCTGGTCGATCAGGAGCCTGCTGAGCAGCTGCGCGGCGCGTGCGTGCTGGACGAACCGGTGCCAGCTCTCGTACCGCGCCCGGGCCATCGTCAGGGATCCCCACGCGCTCGGCAGCGCCATCGCGATCAGGAGCGGCAGCAGCGCCACGTGCAGGACCGTCAGCACGCTCGCCGCCGCGACGAGGGAGATCGCCGAGGCGACCACGGCCGTGCAGTAGCCGACCATCCGCCGGGCGCCGTCGGCGCCCCACTGCGCCGAGTCCATCAGTTTGTGGAAGGCGTCGTCCTCGATCGCGTCCATCTCCACCCGGGCGACGAGGCCCAGGTAGCGCTCGGTGGCCACGCGCTGGACCTTCGGTTCGAGGATCCCCGTCGAGGCGGTCGACGCCGACTGGAGCAGCGAGGAGACGACCGCCATCACGGACACGAACACCAGTGAGGGCACGGCCGCCCGAAGCCGGTCGACGAGGATTCCCGAGGCCAGCAGCTCGGCCAGCAGCGCGTTCACCGCCACCAGCGAGAACGCCTGCGCCACACCGCGGCCGACCTCGCTGACCGCCACCGTGGCGAGGGCGCGGGGGTCGGCGCGCCGGGCCAGCCGCACGGCGATCGCGACCTGCCGCGGGAAGCTCACGGCCATGTGCCACATGCCCAGCTTGACCCAGGTGCCGCGGTGCTGGCTCCAGCCCTGGTCGTAGGCGAGTTCACCGCCGAACAGCAACCGCTCGGACGCCGAGACGGTCTCCGCGGAGGTCGTGGCCGATGTGTCGTCCGTGGTGGGGGCCGTGGACGACGCGTCGTTCGTGGTGGTCGTCATGCGGCCCACCTCGCATCCGGACGTGCGGAGCGGAAGGAACCGGCGCTTCGGCGCGGGTTCATGGCGAGGTTCCGCCGGCCGAGGGGCCGGCGGGGAACGACGGGAAGGGGGGTGGCGATGCGGTCGGGAAGGGGGTTCATGGCGTTCTCCGGGAGCCGGGTGTCGGACTGTCGGAGAGCTCAACGACCAGGCCAGGCCGGTCGAACACATGTGTTTCGGACGGCGCCCGAACCCCGTGGCACGGCGAATGCGCGTTCGTGCCGGGTGCATCGACCCTTGCGGCGCGTGGGTCGTGCCCTGGCGGGAGTGTGGCCGAAACGCCGAGAGCGGGCGCCCGCAACCGGCGTGACCAGAGCAACCAGGGCGATCGGAGCAACCAGAGTGACGAGAGCGGCAGCGCCTCTCCGGCCCTGCCGGGGCCCGTGGGGCTCAGGCCCCCGCCAGCTCGGCGTTGGCGCGCTGCGTGATGAGGGTGAGCACGCGACCCGCGACCGCGAGGTCCTCGGCCGGGATGCCGGCGTAGAGCCGGGCGGAGATCTCGGCGGTCTCGGCGGTGGTGGTCTCGTACAGTTCCCGTCCGGAGTCCGTGAGCCGCAGACGGGAGGTCTCGGCCGGGTCCTGTTCCAGCAGCTTCGTGGCCGTCAGTTCGTCGATCACGGCGCGGACGGCCGACTCGTCGGTCTTCAGCGAGCCGATGACGTCGGAGACGAGCTCGTCCCGGCCGACGGAGTCGCCCGCGAGGACGACGGCCCGGAGTGTCACGCTCTGCTCGAACGTGGCGCCGTGGCGGGTCAGGACGCCCTCCAGGAGTGCGCGTGCGGCGTAGTGCGCCAGGGCGATGACGCGTCCGTTGGTCGTGGGTGCGGTGGTGGTCATGACTGCTCCTCGGAGTTCTCGGTGTGCGGATCAAGAGGTGCGTCGAGCAGGGTCGCCAGTTCGCGGGTGAACTGCCGTGCGCGCGGGCTGTCCTGCCCCCCGAGCGGTTCCAGCATCTGGTCCAGGAGTCCCTGGACCACGCCGATGGCGCGCCGCGTGACGTCGTGCCCCTCCTCGGTGAGCGACAGCTGCATGGCGCGGGGGTCGTCGGGGTCCCGGGTGCGGGCGACGAGTCCGGACGTCTCCAGCGCTCGGGCGAGCTTGGAGACGTACAGCGGTTCGAGCCCGGTGTGGTCGGCGAGCTGCCGTTGGCTCGGCCGGAGCCCGGAGCGCGCCATGCCGTACAGGGATCCCAACAGTGCGTACTGGGCATGGGTCAGGCCCAGGGGTGTGACCGCCCGGTCGACGGCCACGCGCCACTTCATCGACAGGCGCCAGACGAGGAAGCCCGCCGTGGCGCTCTCAGTTGCTGAACTCACAAGAGATACAGTACATGGATACTATGTACATGGCTACTATTTTCGGGCTCGCGTCCGTAGCTGGGGCGGGGGCCGGGCGAGGGCCGGGCGGTGGTCACCGCCCGGCCCCCGGCTGCTAGCCCTTCTTCCCCCCGGCCGCGGGGGAGGTGCGGCCGCAGGACAGGCGCGCCGCCTCCTGGGCCGGATCCCCCGCCTTGGGCTTCTCGATCGGGGTGGAGCATTCCAGGACACCCGAACCGTCCAGGGTCCAGCCGATCGCACGGCCGGCCGCTCGTGTGCCGTTGTCGCAGCTGTACTGGAAGTCGGCGGTGACCTGGTGTACGTAGGCGAAGTCCACGAAGGTTCCGGCGCCGTCGACGCTGGTGGTGCGGGACTGGAGCTTGGGCGCGGGCCTGCGGACGTCGGCGAAATCGTAGACGACTCCCTCGGCGGCCTCGTAGTCCCCGATGTGCGTGCCCAGGGAACGCAGCGTGGCCTTCGTGTCGAGCCGTGGGCCCTTCTCGAAGATGACGGCGGTGGCCGGAGTGTGGAGCCGCGACAGCTCGTTCGTCAGGGGGCCGCCTCCCTTGCCCAGCTTCTGCTTCTCGGCGATGCCGGTCAGCACGTCCCGCGCGTCGACGTTGAACCAGGTGTACGTGCCGTTCGCGCAGGCCGTGGCGGCCGTCTTCGTGGGACGGGCGGCCGTCCCGCCGCTCTCGGACGTACAGGCGGCCGTGCCGGTGAGCAGCGCGGCGACGGCGCACGCGGAGAGAGCGGCCTTCGTGATCTTCATGTTCGTGTCCCCCTGAAACCTCTGGCCATTGGTCGATGGCTACGTCGACCCTGCCTTCGAGAAGCTTGCAGGACAAGGGACTTGAGCCACTTCTGAGCTGGGCCGGGAGTCCGTGGGCGGGGGGCGCGGGCCGGCCGCCACCGGTACTCGCCGCGGTGGGTCCCGGTCACCGTGTTCCTGGAGACGACCCTGTCGCCCTCCGCGACCGTCTCCTCGACGGTGACGTGGAGGTCGGGGAACGCGCGCAGGAGGGTCTCCCAGACCCGCTTCAGGGCCTCCGCTCCCGTCGCGCCCAGGGGCACCGGGGCGTGGAAGACCATGTCCGGTGCGGCCAGCTCGTCGATGGCCCTCGCGACGAGGCCCGGGTCGCCGCTGTTCGTGGCGGAGTGAAAACGGTGGAGCGCCGCGATGTTTCCCGTCGCCTCGGCTGCCGACATGGGGTTCTCCTTCTGCTGGGGACGAGTGGAACGTCTCGGCAGTACGACACCGCGGCGGCCGGGAATGTGACATGGCCGGTCCAGACAGCGGTGCCGGGCCGGCGCGGGAGCGGAAGCGGCGCGGGAACGGAAGCGGCGCGGGAACGGAAGCGGCGCGGGAACGGAAGCGGCGCGGAACCGGAAGGGGCGGCCTCTTCGGGGTGCGCCCGGTGTTCCGGCATGTGGAGCGGCGGTAAAGCGCGGGAAAAGTCCTCCCGGGCGGGCTGCGGTTCCCGCACGGAGTGTTTCGGCCGTCTTGACGCGTTCTTGACGCCCCGACGCCCCGCCCGGGCGTGTCGGAGCAACGGATTCCGCAGCAAGGGGGCCATTGACCTGCGGTTCTGCTCACGCTTCCATTCAGCCCGGGAGCCCACGGAACCACCTGATCACCAGCCGCCTCGGAGGCGATACCGCTCCCGCTCAGATCTACCGCTCGCATCGATCGGAACCGCCTGATGACCGACACCCTCAGCGCACCGCACGCGTTGGCCCCCCAGACCGGCCCCGTGCCGCAGAAGCTCAAGCGTTCCATCGGTGTCGTGGGCGGCACACTGCTCACGCTGTCGTGCGTGACGCCCGCCTCCACCCTGTTCGTGGTCGTACCGGACCTGTTCGACGGAGTCGGCACGTACGCCGCGCTGACCATCGCCATCGGCTCGCTGCTCTGTATCGGCGTGGCGTTCTGCTACTCCGAGCTGGGCACCCTGATCCCCAGCGCGGGCGGCGAGTACGCCATCGTCTCCACCCTCTCGGGCCGCCTCGCCGGCTGGCTGGTGTTCGTCCTCTCGCTGCTGGTCGTGATGATCGTGCCACCGGTGATCGCCATGGGGACCGCCGACTACCTCGCGCCCCTGGTGCAGGTCCCCGCCCCGCTCGCCGGCGCGGGCGTCATGCTCCTCGCCACCCTCGCGGGCCTCCTCGACCTGCGCGCCAACGCCTGGATCACCGGCATCTTCCTCGTCCTCGAAGTGATCGCCGCGGGCATCGTCGCGATCCTCGGCTTCGCCCACTCCGAGCGGGGCGTCGGCTCCCTCGTCCACGGCCAGGTCGCCGCCGAGGGCGGCACCCACTCGCTCGTCACCGGCGCGATGGTGGTCTCCGGCCTCGCGATCGCCCTCTTCATCACCCAGGGCTTCTCGACGGCCGTCTACCTCTCCGAGGAGCTGGAGAACCCGCGCCGCAACGTGGCCCGCACCGTGCTCGCCACCCTCGCCATCTCGACCGCCGTCATCCTCGTGCCCGTCGTCGCGATCACCCTCGGTGCCGGCGACCTGGAGACCCTCACCGGCGGCGACATCAGCGGCATGATCGCGGCCTGGTCCAACTCCGCCGTCGGCACCTTCATCAGCCTCTGCGTCGCGCTGGCCATCATCAACGCGGGCATCGTCATGGTGATCCAGAACTCCCGCGTGCTGTTCGCGTCCGCCCGCGACAAGGCCTGGCCGGAGCCCGTCAACAACGCCCTGTCCCGCCTGGGCCGCTTCGGCTCCCCGTGGGTGGCCACCCTGGTCGTGGGCGTGCCCGGCGCGGCCCTGTGCTTCGTCAACCTCGACACCCTCTACGGGGTCACCGGCGTCTCCGTCACGGGCATGTACCTGCTGGTCGCCGTCGCGGCCCTGTTCAGCCGCCGGGGCGCACACCGCCACGTCCCGGCCTGGCGCATGCCGCTGTGGCCGGCCGTCCCGGTGCTGCTCATCGGTGTGCTCGCGTACGTCCTGTACATGCAGGACGTCGAGTACCTGCTGTGGACGGGCGGCATCACGGCGGTGGCCACCCTCTACTGGGCGCTCTACCTGCGGCCGCGCAAGGACACCCGCTGGCTGGTCAGCATCCCGGAGGACGACCAGGCCTGACCCGGCCGGCACCGACCCACCCGAGGACCGGGGCGCTTCCTGTCGCCCCGGTCCTCGGGCGTTCCGGGGTGTGGGCCGTTCGTGTCGTGCGCGCCGTACGACGTCGGGGGCCGATCACTCCGTACGGGGGGCGGGCGGCACCACCCGCGTGTCGTGACGGGCGCCGTCGGCGGCGGAAACGTATCTGTGCATGCATGACCACTCACATGGAACACCTGTTGAACGTACGCCTGTGCGAGCGCTTCGGTGACGCGGCCGGCTGGTCCGAGGTCACGCGGCTGACCGCCTCCCATCTCCGGGTCGTGGTCACGGCGCTGGGGGCCGAGGACGCCCTGACCTTCCTGACGGCCGCGCGCCGAGCGCTCGACGAGGAGGAATCCCGGGCAGGAACGATTCATCTGGGCTTCGGGGCCCACCTCTGGACCCACCTGGAGGACGTCTCGTGGGGCGCGTCGTCCCTGGCCAGGACGTCGGCCTGGGACGCGATGCTGACCCTGCACCGCCTTTCCGTACTGGCCCCCGATCCAGGCCTCGGCGCTCATCTCGACAGCGCGGTGGACGCCTGCCGACTCCGCCTCGTGCCGGCCGCGGCCGGGTTCTGACGGGGCGGGCGGTACGGGGGGCGGTGCGGGGGCGCGCGGGAACGGCGAAGCTCGCGCGCCCGGCGACGACGGGCAACGGTGACCGTGCGGCGGCGGCTTCCCTGGCCGCCGCGTCCACCACGCACCCCCGTACACCCCCGTCCGAGATCGACCAATCAACCGCCTGCTGATCGATATTCGATCAATCGACGGGAATGCATTGACTCGATCACCGCCCGCACCTAATTTCTGGCCGCACCCGACCGCCAGAAAGGTTGTTGCGTCATGACCATCAGAGCTTTGCCCGCACGGCAGTTGATGGGCCGCGCCCTCATCGCCGCCTCCCTCGCCCTCAGCGGCACCGCCGTCCTCCCCGGCGCACCCGCCGTCGCCGCGGGAAGCGTCACCTATGTGGACTGCTCACGGGCGACCGCGGGGGACGGCAGTCAGACGGCGCCGTTCAACAGCGTCGGACAGGCCAACGGGAAGACGTACGGGCCCGGCGACACGCTCGCCTTCGCCTCCGGCACCACCTGTACCGGCGCCCTCGCCCCGCGGGGCAGCGGCACCGCCGCCGCGCCCATCGCCCTGACCGCGTACGGCACCGGCGCCCTGCCCGTGATCGACGGCGCCGGCGCCCCCGACACGGTCTCCCTGACCAATCAGGACCACTGGCGCATCAGCAACCTCAAGCTCACCAATCCCGTCCCCACCGTCGCCCGCCGCACCGGTCTGCGGATCTCCGCCACCGACGGAACGGCGCACCGCGGCTACGACATCGGCAACCTCGTCATCGACCGGGTGGCCGGCCAGACGAACAAGAACAGCCCGACCACGGAGGACTTCGTCCAGTCCGCCGGCATCGTCACCGGCGCGAGCGGCACGAACTCGACGCTCAACGACGTCCACGTCCACGACAACCAGATCAGCAACACGGGCGGCGGCGGCCTCAAGATCCGCGTGGGCGCCATGGCCGTCAAGGGCACCGGAGTCCTCATCGAGAACAACACCGTCAAGGACGTCGGCGGCGACGGCATCATCGCCAGCTACGCCGACGCGCCCATGATCCAGTACAACAACGCCTCCGGCGTCGGCAACGGCGTCTACCCCTTCTCCGGCGGCAACTTCGCCGGCATATGGGTGCTCGGCGACCACAACCCCACCATCCAGAAGAACGCCGTGTACGGCATCACACGGATGTCCGTGGCCGACAGCCAGGCGTTCGACTGCGACTGGGGCAACACCGGCACCTGCACGATCCAGTACAACTTCAGCCGCGACAACATCGGCGGCTTCTTCCTCGACTGCGACGGGTGCGGCACCATCGGCGGCGCCCAGCAGGTCATCCGCTACAACATCTCCGAGAACGACTGCCGCATGAGCAGTGTCAGCGCGGGACGTTCCGCGCTGCACCTGTACAACAACGTCCTCTACTGCACGGACAAGAAGTTCAACATCACGCTCCCCGACGAGAGCGTGGTCGAGAACAACATCTGGGTGGGGACCACCGACTCCCGACTGCCCACCGCGGCCGGGATCTCCTGGCTGTGGAACGTCTTCCAGGGAGTGCCCCGTCCGACCGCCAACGGCATCGCCGGCGACCCGCAGTTCGTGAACCCCGGCACCGGCGGCGACACCATCCACTCCGTCGACGGCTACAAGCTGCGCGCCACGTCCCCCGGCCTGAACAACGGCTCCGTGATCAGCGGCAACGGAGGGCGTGACTACTGGGGGAACCCGGTGAGCGCGACCACGAAGCCGCACCGCGGCGCGTACAACGGTCCGGGGCTGTAGCCCCCGCGTCTCCGCGCTGCGGACCGAGGACGGGTGGGGTCCGTCCTCGGGCGTCGCTCAGGGTGCCACGTGGTAGTACCGGGTACAGGAGAGGACCATGCCGTCGTCGGCGATCGTGAAGACGTCGACGAAGCGCAGGTCCTGTCCGTCGGTGCCCGGGACCACGCGGCGCCCGGTGGCGACCACGCTGCGGTCCTGGCCCACCACCCGGTCGATCTCGTAGCGCGCCCTCGGCGCGGAGCGCCCGAAGTGCGTGTGCAGGACCGCCGTACGGCCGCGGAACGCAGGCAGCCCCGGCAGTTCGAGGACCACTCCGTCGTGCAGCAGGGAGGCGCACGAGTCGAGGTCACCGGCGTCGAGGTAGTCGTAGACCAGGCGGACGTGGTCCATTCCCGCGGCGGTGACCAGGTCGGCCTGTCCCGGCAACCCGGTGCTCGTGTCATCTTGGCGGTTCAACGGCTGAGCCCCTTTCACTCTCGGCCAGGATTCTGGGGGGAGCCGCCAACTCCACGTTATCCCCCCTCTATCTCCGACCGGGATCTTCACGGCATGGACAGGGCGGGGGTGGTTGTGGAGACTGTCCTCACTCGGACCTGACGTGTCAACTCGTTTCTTTGGTGGGGGAATCGGTGACGGACGACATCGGGGACAGATCCCAGGAACTCCCGGACATGTCGCCCCTCGCCTTCCGGGTCTTGGGGCCGCTGCAGGTCCACGGCCCCGACGGGCCGCTGCGGCTCCCGCCCGGGCGCCAGGAGGTGATCCTCGCGGCGCTGCTCCTGGAGACGAACCGGGTGGTCAGCACCAACCATCTGGTGGACCTCATCTGGGAGGACAACCCGCCGGAGACCGCCCGCACCCAGGTGCAGATCTGCGTCTCGCGGCTGCGGAAGCTGCTCGCCGGGGCGGACGGCGAGGTCTCCATCACGACCCGGCCCCCGGGATACGTGCTCCACACCGACGCGGCCAACGTGGACGCCGCGCTCTTCACTAGCCTCGTCTTACGGGCCCGCCGGCTGCGCGACCAGGGTGAACTCGCGCAGGCCGTAGAGCTGTTGAGGCACGCGGTCACGCTGTGGCAGGGCGACTGCCTGTCGGGACTCGACAGCGGCCCGCTCGCCAACAAGGCGCGTCAGCTCAACGAGGAACGGCTGAACGCCGTCGAACTCCGCATCCAGCTCGAACTCGAACTCGGCCGGTACGACGGCCTCGTGGGCGAACTGCAGCGGCTCACCCACGAACACCCCCTGCGGGAGAAGCTGCGCGGCCAGCTGATCCAGGCGCTGTACTGGTCGGGACGGCAGGCCGAAGCCCTGGAGGCCTTCCGCACCGCACGGCGTTTCCTCGCCGAGGAACTCGGTCTGGAACCCAGCCGGGAGCTCAGGGACCTGGAAGCGGCGATCCTCGCCGGCCGCCTTCCCGCGCCCGCCGGGGCCGTGCCCGTCCGCACACCGGGGGAGAAGGCGCCGCACGAGGAACCGGCACGGCCGGCGGTGGCGAAGGCGGAGGAGGAGGCCGACGCGGCCGCCCCGGCGGCCACGCCGTCTGCAGAATCGGTTCGCCAGGACGCCGTACCCCACCAGCTCCCCGCGGCCGTCGCCGACTTCGTGACCGACGCGGGCCGGATCGCCGCACTCGAAGAGGCACTGACGGGACGGCCCGGCCGCACCACGGTCGGGCTCGCCGCCATCACCGGAAAGCCCGGCACCGGCAAGTCGACCCTCGCCGTGCACGTCGCCCACATGCTCTCCGAGTCCGGCTTCCCCGACGGCCAGCTCTACTGCGACCTGCGCGGCACGACCGGCACCCCGGCCACCCCCGAGGAGGTCCTGGGCAGGTTCCTGCGCGCCCTCGGCATCCCCGGCCAGCTGATCCCGGAATCCCTGGACGAGCGGGCCGAGATGTACCGCACCCGACTGGCCTCCCGCCGGGTCCTGGTCGTCCTCGACGACGCCGCCGGCGAGGGCCAGGTGCTGCCCCTGCTGCCCGGCAGCCGCGGCTGCGCCGTCCTCGTCACCGGCCGCGCGCGCCTCACCGCCCTGCCCGGGGCGCACCGAGTGGAACTCGACGTGCTCGCCGAGGACCAGGCGCTCGAACTGCTCTCCCGGATCGTCGGACGCGAGCGGGTCGCGGGCGAGGCCGCGGCGGCGGAGGCCCTGGTCCGGACGGTCGGACGGCTCCCGCTGGCCCTGCGGATCGTCGCCGCCCGGCTCGCGGCCCGCCCGCACTGGACCCTGGCGTCCATGGTGCAGCGGCTGGCCAACGAGCGGCACCGGCTCGACGAACTGACGCACGGCGAGATGACGATGCGCGCCAGCCTGTCCCTCACCTACGAGGGCCTGGCGCCGGAGGACCGCCGGCTGCTGCGGCTCCTGAGCATGGCGCAGGCACCGACCCTGCCGAGCTGGCTGGCGGGAGCGCTGCTCGACGACCGCCGCCCCTTTCCCTCGGACCTGATGGAACCGCTGGTCGACGTGCAGATGCTGGACGTCGCCGGAGTGGAGCGGACCGGCGGTTTCCGGTACCGCTTCCACGAGATCATCCGGGTGTACGCGCGGGAACAGCTCGCCGCCGAGCACACGCCCGAGACACGGCAGGAGGCCCTGGCCCGGATGGCGGGCGGCTGGATGCACCTGGCCCAGCAGGCCCACCGCACGGTGTACGGCGGGGACTTCACCGTCCTGCACGGCGACGCGCCCCGCTGGGAACCCCCGGCCTCCTACTCGGACGAGGTGCTCGCCGATCCGCTGGCCTGGCTCGACGCGGAACAGGCCTCGCTGTGCGGCATGGTCGAGCACACCGCCGACGCGGGCCTCCACGACCTCAGCTGGGACCTCGCGACCTCACTCGTCACCCTGTTCGAGGTGCGCGGCCACTACGACCTGTGGGAACAGACCCACCTGAGCGCGCTCGCCGCGGTCCGCAAGGCGGGGAACCTCCGCGGCACCGCCGCGATACGGGCCTCGCTCGGCTCGCTCTACATGAGCCGCAACCAGTTCGACACGGCCCGGCAGGCCCTGAACTCGGCGCTCGACGTCTTCCAGGCGCTCGACGAGCCGATGGGCGAGGCGCTGTGCCGGCGCGACATGGCCCTCATCGCCCGCACGAGCGGCGACGACGCCTCGGCCCTCGAGCTGTACCGCAGGTCCCTGGCCGACTTCGACCGGGCCGGCGACGTCGTGGGCCGCGCGATCGTCCTCACCCAGAGCGCGCACATCCGGATGCGGCAGGGCGAGATCGCGGCGGCACAGAGCCAGTTGGACGAGGCGCTCGACATCTACGAGGGGGTCGGCTACACCGGCGGCCGGGCGCGCACCCTGCGGCGCGTCGGGCAGCTGCTGCTCGAACAGGGCCGGAGCGACCTGGCGGTCCTGACCTTCACGGAGGTCCTGGAGCTCTGCCGGGATTCCGGAGACGTGATCGGAGAGGGCCACCTGCTCCGCGACCTGGGGCACGCCTTCGCCGTCATGGGCCGCCCTGACCGGGCGAGGGACTTCTACGACCGTGCGGTGACCGCACGGGAGGGCGTCATGGATTTTGGGGGTGGCGCGCTGGCGCGCCTTGACCTCGCCCGTCTCCTCGACGCGGAGCCGGGGCGCTCCCGGGAACTGCTCGTCCCTGCCGTCGAGGTGTTCCGCGAGCGGCGGATGGGGCGGGAACTCGCCGAGGCGGAGAGGCTGCTCGCGACCGGCGGCTGAGCCCGCGGCGGACCGGACCTGGATCAGTCCCAGGGGTTGTTGTCGTTGATGCACGGGGTGGTGGTGCCACCGGTGGTGGTGCCCCCCGTGGTCGTGGTGCCGCCGGTGCCCGTCCCCGTGGTGGTGCAGCCGGCCGTGGTGCCCGTGGTGCTGCCCGTGGCGTCGTCGGCCCAGCTCGCCTGGACACCGGCACCGGTCACGATCACGAGCAGCGCGGTGGTGACGGCGGCGCGGAGGGTGGTGCGGGCGGCGGCGGTGGTGTTCGACATCGGGTCCTGCCTCTCGGTCGTGTGCGGCGCTTCCTTGTGACCACCAACTTAGGAACCCGCGGATTCACGGCACCGCTCGCTGCCTTATCACCCCGCTATCACGGAACGGCCCCCCGCCCGCACCGCTATCACGGGCCCTGCGGCGCTATCACGGGACCGCGGCCGGCCCTTAGTGCCGGGATGCCCCCTGAATAGTCGCGTCCGGACGATTGCTTCCAGCAGACGGCGAGGCGTGGCCCCCGGTCGGCGGCCCCACCGGGCCGCCGGCCGGAGACCCGCCCCAACTCGACGAGCGGGAGCTTCTCATGACGACCAGTCTCTCCCCGGAGGACACCGTGACGGCCACCGCCGCACTCGGCACCCTCATACGCGGCCACCGGCTCCGCATCGGCCTGACCCAGCAGGAGCTGGCGGACCTCTCCACCATCAGCGTCCGCGCCATCCGCGACCTGGAGAAGGGCAAGGCGCAGCGGCCGAGAGCCGACACCATCCGGCTGATCGCCGACGGCCTGCGCCTGGGCCCCCGCGCCCGCACGGCCCTGGAGGACGCGGTACGGCGCGGCCACCGGTTCGGCGTCGGGGCCCGGCACCTCACCGCCGAGCGGCCGGCCCCGCCCGTACCGCTGCACCCGCTGATCGAGCGGGACGCCGAGGCCACCGTCCTCACGGACGAGCTGCGCTCCGGAGCCGAACGGCTGATCACCGTCGTCGGCCTGAGCGGCGTCGGCAAGACGAGACTGGCCCTGGAGGCGGCGGCCCGCCTGCACGATGCCGGCTTCCCGGTGCTGTGGCACACCGCCCCCGGGGCCGTCGCCGACTGCCTGCCGGCCTGCGACGACCAGCCGGCCGCCCTGACGGCCGACTGCGCCGCGTTCCTGCACGGCCACGGCCGGACCGACGACCTGCTCCCCGAACTGACCGGCGCACTCGGCGACCGCGCCGTGCTCCTCGTCCTCGACGGCGTCGACACCGCACGACTCGACTTCCCGCGCCTGAGCCGACTGCTGCGCGAGCTGCCCGGACTCCGCCTGCTCGTCACCGCCGACGAACCCTGGAACGTCCCCGGCGAACGCCTCTTCCTCCTCTCCCCGCTGGAGGCTCCGGACCCGTCCGGCGGCGTCCGCCCCGACGCGCCCGCCGCCCGCTTCTTCCTCAGCCGCCTCCGCCACGTCCGCCCCGACATCGTTCCGGACGACCGCGTCCTCGCGGACGTCGCGTGGGTCTGCCACCGGCTCGACGGTCACCCGCTCGCCCTCTCCGCGGCGGCCTCCTGGCTCACCGTCTGCGACCTGGCCACCCTGCGCGGCATCGTCGAGACCGACCCGGCACCGCTGCTCGACCACCTGGCCGACGGCCCGTCCGGCTCACGTCTCCGCGAGCGCGTCGCCCGTACCCTCGCCGCCCTGCCC
This sequence comes from Streptomyces tanashiensis, assembly GCF_014648895.1. Classification (GTDB taxonomy): domain Bacteria; phylum Actinomycetota; class Actinomycetes; order Streptomycetales; family Streptomycetaceae; genus Streptomyces; species Streptomyces tanashiensis. Next base: position 969,380 of record NZ_BMRZ01000002.1, on the reverse strand, counting down.
GACGGCCACCGGGAGCTGATCGGCGCGCTCTGCGCCGCGAGCGAGGACGCGTTCGTCCTGGAGGACGTCGTCCGGCTGACCGGCATGCCCCTGCCGTACTGCGGGCGCGCGGTCCGCGACCTGCTGGTCAGCGGCGTGATCCGGTCGAGCACCGACACCGGCCGCTCCGCGTTCCGCGTGCTGTGTGTGGTGCGGGCCCTCGCGGCGGACGCCCTCGCGACCACGACCCCGGTGCGCTGACCGGCACTCCGGCCCCCGGCGGGTTCCCCACGACTGCCGGAACCGCTGCCGCCCGACTGCCGCCCCGCCGCGGAACCGCTGCCGTACCGCCGGACCAACTGCCGCTCACGGCACCGGCCCACGGGTTGTATGGCGACTGCCCCGGCCGCGACCGCCCCACCCGCGTCCTCCCTCTCCCTCCTCTGTCGTGACTTCCACAGGAGCCCCTCATGCCGTTCGACACGCCCGTCGCACCCGCTCCGGCTGCCGTCCGGTTGCCGCTCTCGGTGGCCCAGCGTGACATCTGGACGGCACACGCCCTCGACCCCACCGGCGTGAAGTACAACGTCGCCGAGTGCCGCGAGATCAACGGCCCCGTGGACGCGGGGCTGATGGCGGCCGCCTGGCGCCGGCTCGTCGAGGAGGCCGACTTCCTCCGCATCAGCCGCTTCGAGGACGACGGCGAGCAGGTGTGGCAGGTCGTCGACGCCGACGCCGGCACGCGCAGCCTGCCCTTCACCGACGTGAGCGCCGCGGACGACCCCGAGGGCGAGGCCTGGCGGCTGATCGACGCGCTGATCACCGCCCCGTTCGACCTCACCTCCCGGCCGCCGGTCCGCTGCGCGCTGATCAGACTCGGCGAGGAGCGGTACTTCTACTTCTACGGCTTCCACCACCTGGTCGTCGACGGCGTGGGCGTCTCCATGGCACTGTCGCGCCTGATCGAGCTGTACGAGCGGGCCGTCGCCGGAGACCCCTGGGGGCCCTCCCCCTTCGGGAGCCTCGCCGAACTGCTGGCCGAGGACGCGGAGTACCGGGAGTCCGAGGAGGCCGCCGCCGAGCGCGCCGCCTGGCGGGAGCACCTCGCCGGCGCGCCCGACGCCCCCGCGGGGCTCGTCCGGGGCACCGGACGGCTGCGGGCCGCGCAAGGCGGCCTGCCCTTCGCCCGGCGGAGCGTACGGGTGTCCCCGGCGGACGCCGACCGCCTCCGTACCGTCGCACGCGGTGAGCGCGCCTCCTGGTCCGTCCTCCTCGTGGCGCTGTTCGCGGCCTACCTGCACCGCGTCACCGGACAGACGGAGCTGATGATCGCCCTGCCCGTGACCGGCAGGACGTCCCGACGGGCGCGCAGCACCCCGGGCATGTCGTCGAACGTGGTCCCGCTGAGGCTCCGGGTCCGCCCCGAGGACTCGCTCGGCGCACTCGTCCGCTCCGTGGGAGCCGAGGTCAAGCACGGCCTGCGCCACCAGATGACCCGGTACGAGGACCTGTGCCGCGACGCCGGCCTCATCGACGGCGCCCGCAGACTGGCCACACCCGTCCTCAACATCATGGGCTTCCACGCGGAGCTCACCGTGTGCGGCCACCCGACGGTCAACCACAACGTGAGCAACGGCCCGGTCGACGACCTCAGCGTCGCCGTTCTCGACCTGGGCGCGGCGAACGGCCTGCGCATCGACTTCGACACCCCGGTCGAAGGAGTCGACGTGACGGCCGTCGCCGGCCACCAGGACCGGTTCGCCGCCTTCCTCACCACCGCCCTCGCCGGCGAGCGGCCCACCGAACGCGGCGTCGCCGAGCTCGACGTGCTGTCGGCGGCGGAGCGCGAGCTCCTCACGGGCCGGTGGGCCGGGCCCGTGGCCGACACGGTGGAGACCACGCTCGTCGAGCGGTTCGAGGAGCAGGTGGCACGGTTCCCCGACGGGGTCGCCCTCGTCGACGAGGCGGGCGAGGTCACCTACGCCGAGCTCAACGCCGCCGCCAACCGCTGGGCCCGCCACCTGCGGTCCCGCGGTCTCGGGCGAGGCGACATGGCCGGCGTCCTCTTCGAGCGCGGCACCCGCTTCGCCACCGCCCTGCTCGCCGTCCTGAAGACCGGCGCCGCCCATGTGCTCCTCGACCCGGACTTCCCCGACGACCGGCTGCGCTCGGCGGCCACCGACGCCGGCATCAGCCACCTCGTCACCCGCCCGGTGCTCGCCGAGCGCGTCGAGGGCCCCTGGGCCACCCACACCGAGGCCCCCGGCGAGCTCCTGACCCGCCACCCCGGCAACCTCGGCCTTCCGCTCGGCCCCGACGACCCCGCCTGCCTCATGTTCACCTCGGGCTCGACCGGCCGGCCCAAGGCCATCCTGTCCTCCCACCGCAACCTGGTGGCGACCCTGATCGGCCAGCCCTACCTCCCCGCAGGCCCGGACCAGGTCTACCTCCAGTGCTCGCCGGTGTCCTGGGACGCGTTCAGCCTGGAGTTCTGGGGTGCCCTCCTGCACGGCGGCACGGCGGTCCTCCAGCCGGGCCAGAAGCCCGAGCCGGCCCTCGTGACCGAACTGGCGCGCCGGCACCGCGTCACGACGCTCCTGCTGTCCGCCACCCTCTTCAACTACCTCACGGACGAACACCCCGAGGCCTTCGACACCGTCACCACCGCCTTCACGGTGGGCGAGGCGGCCTCCCCGGCCCACGTCCACAAGCTCCAGCGGCTCAGGCCCGGCATCGCCGTCCTCAACGGCTACGGACCCGCCGAGGTCATGATCTACGCGACCACCCACACCATCGAGGCCGGGGACGAGCCGCACGCGGTGATCCCGATCGGCACCCCCCTGGTCAACAAGCCGGCCTACGTCCTGGACGCCCGGCTGAACCTGTGCCCGCCCGGCGTGACGGGCGAGCTGTACGTGGCGGGCGAGGGCCTCGCCCACGGGTACCTGGGCCGGCCGGACCTGACCGCCACCCGCTTCGTACCGGATCCCTTCGGCCCGGCGGGCGGCAGGCTCTACCGGACGGGGGACCTGGCCCGCTTCGACCGGGACGGACGCCTCCTCTACGAGGGCAGGGCGGACGACCAGATCAAGATCCGTGGCTTCCGCATCGAGCCCGGTGAGACCGAGGCCGCGCTCCTGACCCACCCTCGGGTCACCCAGGCCGTCGTCACCGTCCACGAGAAGAGGCTGGCCGCCTACGTCGTCGTCACGGACGTCGACGCGGACGGCGGTGCGGACGCCGCAGCGGACCCCGACGAGATCCGCCGGCACGTCGCCGACCTGCTGCCGGAACACCTCGTCCCCACCTACCTGACCGTACTCGACCGCCTGCCCGTCACCCCCAACGGCAAGATCGACAAGCGGGCGCTCCCGGCACCGACGGCCCCCGTGGGCACGCACCGGGCACCGCGCGACGAGACCGAGGAGATCCTGGCCGCGCTGTTCGGCCGGACCCTGGACACGGCCGGCCCCGTCGGCGTCGACGACAGTTTCTTCGCCCTCGGCGGCCATTCCCTGCTCGCGGCGCGGCTGACGAACCACATCGCCGACGCGTTCGGCATCCGGCTGACGATCCGTGACGTGTTCGGCCGTCCGACGGTGGCGGGCCTCGCCGAGCTGCTCGCGGAGCAGGGCGGCGCACGGGCCGCCGTCCCGCCGCTGGTCGCGGGGGAGGGGGCCGGAGACACCGCGCCGGCGTCGTTCGCCCAGCGGAGGCTGTGGCTGCTCGCGGAGTTGGAGCGGGACAGCGCGGCCTACAACGTACCGATGGCGATACGCCTGGCGGGCGCCCCGGACCGTGCGGCGCTGGAGTCCGCGCTGAGCGACGTGGTGGAGCGGCATGCTCCGCTGCGGACGGTGTTCGAGTCGGTGGACGGGGAGCCACGCCAGCGGATCCTTCCTCCGGAGCGTGCGCGCGTCTCCGTGGACTGGCTCCGGATCGAAGACCACGCGCTGGAGCAGGAGTTGGCAGCGGCGGCAGGACGTGTCTTCGACCTGACCGGGGATCTTCCGCTGCGGGCGGTGGTGTTCGAGCTGGGTGACGGTTCGATGGTGTTGTCGCTGGTGGTGCATCACATCGCGACGGACGGTCTGTCGAACGGTGTGTTCTTCGCGGATCTGCAGAAGGCCTACGAGGCCCGGGTCGCGGGCGTCGAGGGACGTGTCCTCGACCCTCTGGCCGTGCAGTACGCGGACTATGCGGCGTGGCAGCGGCGGGTGTTGGGCTCGGCGGACGACTCCGGAAGCGTGCTGGGCCGGGAGGTGGACTTCTGGCGCGGGGCACTGAAGGGTCTGCCGGAGGAGCACGGTCTGAATCTGGACCGCCCGAGGCCGGCCAGGGCCTCGCACCAGGGCGGTCAGGTCGAGGTCGGCTTCGGCGAGGACCTCTTCGAGCGGGTGACCGCGTTCGCGAGGGCGGAAGGGTGCACGCCGTTCATGGTGGTGCACGCGGCCCTGGTCGCGGCGCTGACCAGGCTGGGTGCGGGGTCGGATCTGGCGATCGGTACGCCGGTGGCGGGTCGTGGTGAGCGGTCGTTGCAGGATCTGGTCGGGTTCTTCGTGAACACGCTGGTGCTGCGGACGAGCAGTGCGGGTGACCCGAGCTTCCGTGACCTGCTGCGGCGGGTGCGTACGGCGGATCTGGACGCCTTCGCCCATCAGGAGGCCCCCTTCGATCTCGTCCTCGAAGCGGTCAACCCCACCCGGAGCCTCGCTCGTCACCCCCTCTTCCAGATCAGCCTCGGCCTGGAGTCCGACGGAGGCCCCGCCTTCGAACTGAGCGGACTCGGGACCGGCCCGGTCGAGAAGTTCGCCAGCGGATCCGCCAAGTTCGACCTGGAGTTCTTCCTCCGCTCCGACGACGAGAAGGAGCTGCGGGCGACCGTGCTCTTCGCGGCGGAGCTGTTCGACGAGGCCACGGTACGGCGGATGGCGACAGTCCTCGGCGGCGTACTGGTCCAGATCCTCGACGAGCCCGGTCTGCGCCTGTCCGAACTGGAGGTGCTGTCGGCGGCGGAGCGCGAGCTGCTGACGGGCCGGTGGGCCGGGCCGGCCGCCGACGCGGTGGACACGACGCTCGTGGAGCGGTTCGAGGAGCAGGTGGCACGGTTCCCCGACGGGGTCGCGCTCGTCGACGAGGCGGGCGAGGTCACCTACGCCGAGCTCAACGCCGCCGCCAACCGCTGGGCCCGCCACCTGCGGTCCCGCGGCCTCGGCCGCGGCGACATGGCGGGCGTGCTGTGGTCGCGCGGGGTCGACTTCGCGGCGGCGGTGATCGGGGTCGTCAAGGCGGGGGCGGGTTACACGCTCCTCGACCCGGACTTCCCGGACGAGCGGCTCCGCTCGGCGGCGACCGACGCCGGCATCAGCGTCCTGGTGAGCGAACCCCGCCTCGCCGCACGCCTCGACGGACCCTGGGACACGGCCTCCTGCTCCCCCGAGCAGCTGGCGGAACTCAGCGGGGAGAACGTCGGCACGGACCTGAGCGCTGATGACGTGGCCTGCCTGATGTTCACGTCGGGTTCGACGGGTCGGCCGAAGGCGATTCTGTCCTCGCACCGGAATCTGGTGTCGACGGTGAGTGGTCAGTCGTACGGTTTGTTCGGTGCGGGTGAGGTGTTCCTGCAGTGCTCGCCGGTGTCGTGGGACGCGTTCAGCCTGGAGTTCTGGGGTGCGCTGCTGCACGGTGGTGCGACGGTGTCGCAGCCGGGGCAGCGGCCGGAGCCGATACTGATCGAGGAGTTGTCCCGTCGGCACGGGGTGACGATGCTCCAGCTGTCGGCGAGCTTGTTCAACTACCTGGTCGACGAGCACCCGCAGGCCTTCGACACGGTCACCGTCGCCTTCACCGGCGGCGAGGCGGCTTCCCCGGCGCACGTGCACAAGCTCCAGCAGCTCAAGCCGGGCATCAGGGTCGCCAACGGCTACGGACCGGCCGAGTCCATGGGATTCACGACCACCTACACCGTCGAGCCCGGCGACGAGCCGCAGGCGCTGATCCCGGTGGGTGCGCCGCTGGTGAACAAGGCCGCCTACGTCCTGGACGCCCACCTGAAGCTGTGCGCGCCGGGCGTGACCGGTGAGCTGTACCTGGCCGGTGAGGGCCTCGCCCACGGATACCTGGGCCGGCCCGATCTGACCGCCACCCGCTTCGTACCGCATCCCTTCGCGGCGGCCGGTGACCGGCTGTACCGGACGGGAGACCTGGCCCACTTCGACCAGTACGGTCAGCTGCACTACGACGGGCGGGCGGACGACCAGATCAAGATCCGCGGCTTCCGCGTCGAGCCGGGTGAGACCGAGGCCGCCCTCCTCAACCATCCGGCCGTCACCCAGGCCGTCGTCACCGTCCACCACGAACAACTCGCCGCGTACATCGTCGCCGACGAGGGCACGCAGCCCGACGAGATCCGCCGGCACGTGGCCGACCGGCTGCCCGAGCACCTCGTTCCCACCCACGTCATCCTGCTGGAGCGGCTGCCTCTGACCCCCAACGGGAAGGTCGACAAGCGCGCCCTGCCCGAGCCCGGCCCCGTCGCCTCCCTCGGCCGTGCCCCGCGCACGCCGCTGGAGGAGACGCTCCTCTCGCTCTTCGCCCGCACCCTCGACACCACCGCCGACCTCACCATCGACGACGACTTCTTCCACCACGGCGGCCATTCGCTCCGCGCGGCGCGCCTGACGAATCACATCGCCGAGGCGCTGGGCGCACGGTTGACGATCCGGGACGTGTTCGGTCGTCCGACGGTGGCGGGCCTCGCCGAGCTCGTCGCCGGCCGGGGCGAGGGGGAGGCGCTCCCGCCGCTGGTCGCGGGGGAGGGGGCCGGGGAACTGGTTCCGGCGTCGTTCGCCCAGCGGCGGTTGTGGCTGCTGGCTCAACTGGAGGCGGACAGCGCGGCCTACAACGTGCCGATGGTGGTGCGGTGCGAGGGCGGGCTGGACGTCCAGGCGCTGGAGTCCGCGCTGAGCGACGTGGTGGAGCGGCATGCTCCGCTGCGGACGGTGTTCGCGTCGGTGGACGGGGAGCCGCGCCAGCGGGTCCTGCCTCCGGAGCGTGCGCGCGTCTCGGTGGAACGCCGGAGCATCGCCGCCTCCGATCTGGCCGCGGAGCTGGCGCGGCTCGCCGCTCGTGTCTTCGATCTGGCGGTCGATCTTCCCCTGCGGGCGGTGGTGTTCGAGCTGGGTGACGGTTCGGTGGTGCTGTCGCTGGTGGTGCATCACATCGCGACGGACGGTCTGTCGAACGGTGTGTTCTTCGCGGATCTGCAGAAGGCCTACGAGGCCCGGGTCGCGGGGGCCGAGGGCCGGGTTCTTGAACCCTTGGCCGTGCAGTACGCGGATTACGCGGCGTGGCAGCGGCGGGTGTTGGGCTCGGCGGACGACCCCGGGAGTGTGCTGGGCCGGGAGGTGACCTACTGGCGTGGCGCGTTGGAGGGTCTGCCGGAGCAGCACGGTCTGAATCTGGACCGCCCGAGGCCGGCCAGGGCCTCGCACCAGGGCGGTCAGGTCGAACTCGATCTCGGTGCCGACCTGTTCGATCGGCTCGCGGTCCTCGCCCGTTCGGAAGGGTGCACGCCGTTCATGGTGGTGCACGCGGCCCTGGTCGCGGCGCTGACCAGGCTGGGTGCGGGGTCGGATCTGGCGATCGGTACGCCGGTGGCGGGTCGTGGTGAGCGGTCGTTGCAGGATCTGGTCGGGTTCTTCGTGAACACGCTGGTGCTGCGGACGAGCAGTGCGGGTGACCCGAGCTTCCGTGACCTGCTGCGGCGGGTGCGTACGGCGGACCTGGACGCCTTCGCCCATCAGGAGGCCCCTTTCGACCTTGTCCTCGAAGCGGTCAACCCCACCCGGAGCCTCGCTCGTCACCCCCTCTTCCAGATCTGCCTCGGCCTCGAAGTGGGCGGCGTCCCGGAGCTGCGCCTGCCCGGAGTCCGCACCGCCGAGATCTCCGGCCTGGGGAACGGGGCGGCCAAGTTCGACCTCGAGTTCCTGCTCCGCTCCGACGACGGCCGGCGCCTGCACGGCGCGATCCTCTTCGCGTCCGAGCTCTTCGACGAGGAGTCGGTACGGCGCATGGCGTCGGTCCTCGGGCAGGTGCTGTCCCAGGTGCTCGACGACCCCGGTCTGCCGCTCTCGTCCCTGGAGGTGCTGTCGGGCGCGGAGCGTGAGCTCCTGACCGGTCCGTGGGCGGGGACCGTCGCCGAGACGGGCGACGCGTCCCTCGTCGAGCGGTTCGAGGAGCAGGCGGCCCGCCGTCCGGAGGCGACGGCCCTGATCGACGGTGACCGCGAGGTGCCGTACGCGGAGCTCAACGCCATGGCCAACCGGTGGGCCCACCACCTGCGGGCGCACGGGCTGGGCCGTGGCGACATGGCGGGTGTGCTGCTGGAGCGCGGGGTGGAGTTCGCGGCGGCGGTGATAGCCGTGGTCAAGTCCGGGGCGGCGTACACGCTCCTCGACCCGGACTTCCCCGACGAGCGGCTCCGCGCCGCGGCGGCGGACGCCGGCATCACCCACCTCGTCACCGCACCGGCCCTCGCCGGGCGGGTCACGGGACCGTGGCAGACACACACCGAGGCCCCGGGCGAACTGCTCACCCGCAACCCCGGAAACCTCGGCCTGCCACTCGGCTCGGACGACTCCGCCTGCTTGATGTTCACGTCGGGTTCGACGGGTCGGCCGAAGGCGATTCTGTCCTCGCACCGGAATCTGGTGTCGACGGTGAGTGGTCAGTCGTACGGTTTGTTCGGTGCGGGTGAGGTGTTCCTGCAGTGCTCGCCGGTGTCGTGGGACGCGTTCAGCCTGGAGTTCTGGGGTGCGCTGCTGCACGGTGGTGCGACGGTGTTGCAGCCGGGGCAGCGGCCGGAGCCGGTGCTGATCGAGGAGTTGTCCCGTCGGCACGGGGTGACGATGCTCCAGCTGTCGGCGAGCTTGTTCAACTACCTGGTCGACGAGCACCCGCAGGCCTTCGAGACGGTCACCGTCGCCTTCACCGGCGGCGAGGCGGCCTCTCCGGCGCACGTGCACAAGCTCCAGCAGCTCAAGCCGGGCATCAGGGTCGCCAACGGCTACGGACCGGCCGAGTCCATGGGATTCACCACGACGCATCCCATCGAGGCGGGTGACGAGCCGCAGGCGCTGATCCCGGTGGGTGCGCCGCTGGTGAACAAGGCCGCCTACGTCCTGGACGCCCACCTGAAGCTGTGCGCGCCGGGCGTGACCGGTGAGCTGTACCTGGCCGGTGAGGGCCTCGCCCACGGATACCTGGGCCGGCCCGATCTGACCGCCACCCGCTTCGTACCGGACCCCCTCGGCCCCGTGGGCAGCCGTCTCTACCGGACCGGCGACCTCGCCCACTTCGACCGTCACGGCCGTCTCCACTACGACGGGCGGGCGGACGACCAGATCAAGATCCGCGGCTTCCGCGTCGAACCCGGTGAGACCGAGGCCGCGCTCCTGACGCACCCCGACGTCACCCAGGCCGTCGTCACCGTCCACCACGAACAGCTCGCCGCCTACGTCGTCTCCGACGGGGACACGCACCCCCAGGAGATCCGCCGGCACGTGGCGGAGCGGCTCCCGGAGCACCTGGTCCCCGCGCACCTCATGGTCCTTGAGCGGCTGCCTCTGACCCCCAACGGGAAGGTCGACAAGCGCGCCCTGCCCGAGCCCGGCCCCGTCGCCTCCGCCGGCCGTGCCCCGCGCACGCCGCTGGAGGAGACGCTCCTCTCGCTCTTCGCCCGCACCCTCGACACCACCGCCGACCTCACCATCGACGACGACTTCTTCCACCACGGCGGCCACTCCCTCCTGGGCGCCCGCCTCACCAACCACATCGCCGGTGCCCTCGACGTCCGCCTCACCATCCGCGACGTCTTCCAGCACCCCACCCCCGCCCGGCTCGCCGAGCACATCGCCTCCCTGAAGACCGCGCCGGCGAAGAAGGCCCGTCCCGCCCTCCGCCGCCGCACCAGCCAGACCACGACCGCGACCGCGACAGAACGGATCAGCTCATGAGCACCTTCCCGACCCCCGCCCCCGAGGACGTCGTCTGGGACCTGCCCGGCGACCTGCCGCACCGCCTGTCGCTGCTCGTGCTGCCGCACGCCGGAGGCAACGCGCACGCGTACAGCGCGTGGCGCGAGCACCTCCCGGCCGATGTACGGCTGCTCATCGGCCAGTACCCCGGCCGAGGCGCCCGCTTCAGCGAGGACCTGCCCGAGTCCGTCGACGACCTGGCGCTGCCCGTGGTCGACGCCCTCCCCGCGGACACCGGTGCCCTGGTGGTGCTCGGGCACAGCATGGGCTCCCTGGTCGCCTTCGAGGTGACCCGCGCCCTGCAGGCCGTCGGCCGCACCCCGCAGGGCCTCGTCGCCTCCGCCTGCCGGGCGCCGGTGCTGCCCAACCAGTGCCCGGTGCACCCGGAGCGCCTCGACGACGACGACCTGGTCGCGGCCATCAAGGAGCGCGGCGGCACCGACGACGGCATCCTCGACGACGAGGAGCTCCGCGAGATCGTCCTGCCCTCCATCCGCGCCGACTTCGCCATCGACGACGCCTACCGGTGCACCGCCCCGGCCGTACGGCTCGACTGCCCGGTCGCGGTGTTCGGCGGGGACGCCGACCCGATCGTCCCGGTCGACATGCTCGACGGCTGGTCGCTGGTGGCCGGACACCCGGTCGTGCCCGAGGTGCTGACCGGCGACCACTTCTACTTCCAGCAGGACCTGCCCGGCTTCTTCGCCCGGCTGAACCCGGTCCTGGAGGCCCTGCACGCCTCCGCCCCCAGCAACGCCTGATCGCCCGCCGACCCAAGCCCCTCCTAGGGATCACGAGGAACCCATCATGACCACGTACGCCCAGAGCCCGGCCACCGCCGGCATCACCGTCGTGCGGGAGCCCGGCAAGCCGGCCCTCGTCCACACCCCCGCCTTCGACACCATGGCGGAGGCCACCGCCTGGCTGTCCGCCCAGCTCCCCGCCATCCAGGCCGAACTGCACCGCTCCGGCGCGGTGATGCTCCGCGGGCTTCCGGTGACGGACACGGAGACGTTCGCCGAGGCGCGTGACGCGCTGATCGCCCAGCGGGCCGGCTACAAGGAGAAGGCCACCCCCCGCAGCGACTTCGGCGAAGGGGTGTTCTCCTCCACCGACCTGCCCGCCGCCCAGGCCATCCGCCTGCACAACGAGAACAGCTACACCCTGGACTTCCCCGGCGTGCTGCTCTTCGGCTGCGTCACCGCCCCCGAGACCGGCGGCGCCACCACCGTCGGCGACATGCGCAAGGCCCTCGCCCTGCTGCCGCAGGACCTGGTCGCCCGGTTCGCCGAGGCCGGCTGGCTGCTGGTGCGCAACTACTCCGACCTGGCCGGCATGCCCTGGCGCAAGGCCTTCTCGTCGGAGGAGCCCGCGGGCGCGGAGGAGTACTGCGACGCCCACGCGATCGGCTACGAGTGGCTCGACGAGGACACCCTGCGCACCCGCCAGCGGCGCTCCGCGATCATCACGCACCCGGTGACCGGCGAGCGCTCCTGGTTCAACCACTTCGCCTTCTGGAACGCCCGCAGCCTCGACGAGGACGTCCGCGAGGTCCTCACCGACACGTTCGGCGAGGACGGCCTGCCCTTCGACACGCGCCTGGGCGACGGCACCGCCCTCACCGACGCCGAGGTCGACGCGATCAACGAGGTGTACCAGGCGGTCACGGTGCGGGAGAGCTGGCAGGCGGGCGACCTGATGCTCGTCGACAACATCCTCTGCGCGCACGGCCGGGAGTCGTACACCGGGGACCGCAAGATCGTCGTCGCCATGGGCGAGCCGGTCCGGCTCTCCGACTGCTCCCCGACCACCACCCCCTCCACCACCCTGTACGGAAGGTGAGCCCCGCCATGACCGCCGTCCTCCCCGAGCGCTCCACCGCCGCTCCGGCGCCCACCACCCCGGCCCACGTGCGCACGGACGCCTGCGCCTGCGGCACCTGCGCCGCCGCCGGCACCGGCGCGGCCGACCTCCTCGCCCGGCTCGCCTCGGCACCCGGCGGCCGCGCCGCCGTCGTCGCCGGCGACCGCCGCCTCACCTTCGACGAGCTGCGCGCCGAGGCCGCCGTCGTCGCCGCCCGGCTGGATGCCCTCGGCGTCGGCCCGGAGAGCGTCGTGGCGCTCTGCCTGCCCCGGGGCGCCGCCCTGGTCACCGCGATCATCGGCACGCTCACCGCCGGCGCCGCCTACCTGCCGGTCGACCCGGCGCTGCCCGCCGACCGCCGCCGCCACCTCGTCGAGGACTCCGGCGCGCACCTGGTCGTCACGGACGGCACGGAGGGCTCCCCGGTCTCCGGCGTCCGCGCCGTGACGGCCGCCGAACTGACGGCCACCCCGATCGGTGACCCGGCCCCGTCCCCGTACACGCCCGTCCCGGTCACCGGGGACACCCTCGCCTACGTCATCTACACCTCCGGCTCCACCGGCCGCCCCAAGGGCGTGGAGATCGGCCGCGCCGCCGCCTCCCTGCTGCTCCGGGAACTGGAGGAGGCGGGCGCCGCCACCGGCGAGGGAGCCCGCGTCGGCTGGAACGCCTCCCCGTCCTTCGACGCCTCCGTGCAGCAGTGGACCCGGCTCTGCCGGGGCGACACCCTCGTGATGATCGACGAGGAGACCCGCCGCGACCCGTCGCTGCTCGCCGCCTTCATCGACGAGCAGGCCCTCACCGACCTGGACATCACCCCCTCGCACGCCGACCCGCTCCTCGACCTGCTCACCCGGGACGGCGGACCGCGCCCGCTGACCCTCCTCGTCGGCGGCGAGGCCATCAGCCCGGCGCTGTGGGACCGGCTGGCCGCCGCCCACCGGTCCGGCCTCCTGCGCGCGCTCAACGTGTACGGGCCGACCGAGTGCACCGTCGACGCCACCGCCGGCTGGATCGACGGGCCCGGCGAGCCGCACATCGGCGCCGTCCTGCCGGGGCTGCGGATGCGCCTGCTCGACGAGAGGCTCGCGCCGGTCGGGCCGGGGGAGTCCGGCGAGCTGTACCTCGCGGGCCCGCGCGTGGGCCGCGGCTACCGGCGCCGCCCGGGCCTGACGGCGGAGCGCTTCGTCGCCGACATCGCCGGCGCCTCCGGCGGGCGCATGTACCGCACCGGAGACCGCTGCCGGCTGCTGCCCGACGGCCGGCTCGTCTACCTCGGCCGCGCCGACGGCCAGGTCAAGCTGCGCGGCCACCGCATCGAACTCCCCGAGATCGAGGCCGCCCTCACCCGCGTGGAGGGCGTCGCCGAGGCGGCGGTGATCCTCGGCGAGGACGCGGGCGGCACCGCGTCCCTGATCGCCTACCACCGCGGCGGGGACGCCACCGCCCTGCGCACCGCGCTCTCCGACAGCCTGCCCGCCTACATGGTCCCGAGCGCGTACGTCGCGGTCGACCGGTTCCCCACGACGCCCAGCGGCAAGCTCGACCGGTCCGCGCTGCCCACCCGCGTCGACACCCCGGCGGAGGAGGAGCACCGGGCGGCCGACGGCAACGGCACCGACGGTCTGAACGGCCGCGCCGAGGAGCTGATCGCCCGCGTCTGGACGCAGGTCCTGGGCGCCGCGTCGATCGGTCCGGACGACAACTTCTTCAAGCTCGGCGGCCACTCCCTGCTCGCCATCAAGCTCGTCTCCCGCGTGCGGGCCGAGCTGTCCGTGGCCCTCCCCGTCAAGGCCGTGTACGCCCACCCGAGGCTGCGTGACCTCGCGGCCCACATCGAGGAGCTGCTGGCCGCACGGGATGCCTGACCGCACCCCCCGTCGTCGCCGCCTCACCCGCCCGCCCCCGCCACTCACGAGGAGCAGCAACCGTGATCCCCCTGTCCTACGCCCAGCGCCGGCTGTGGTTCCTGAACCGGCTGGAGGGTTCGTCCCCGGCCTACAACGCGCCCGTGGTGCTCCGGCTGGGATCGATGCCCGACCCGGCGGTGCTCGAAGCGGCGGTACGGGACGTGGTGGAGCGTCATGAGGTGCTCCGCACCGTCTACCCGGCCCGGGACGAGGAGCCGTACCAGCGGATCCTCGACGACGCCGACGTGCCCTTCGAGGTGGAGCGGTGCGCCCCGGGCGAGGACGTGCGGGCCCGGGCCACGGAGTTCGCCCGGCTCCCCCTGGACGTGACGGTCGAACTGCCCCTCCGGGCCCGGCTGTTCGAGGTGGCGGACGGCACGGCCGTCCTGGTGCTCCTCGTGCACCACATCGCCACGGACGGCTGGTCGGTGGGCTGCCTCCTCGCCGACCTCGACGCCGCCTACCGCGCCCGCTCCGAGGGCCGCGCCCCCGGCTGGGAGCCGCTGCCCGTCCAGTACGCGGACTACGCCCTGTGGCAGCGGGACATGCTCGGAGACCCCGAGGACCCCGACAGCACCGCGCACGAGCAGCTCACCCACTGGCGGAAGGCCCTGGACGGCATCCCGGCCGAGACGCGGCTGCCGGCCGACCGGCCCCGGCCCACGGAGCCCAGCCACCGGGGCGCGGTGGTCTCGGCGGAGCTCGACGCGGGGACCCACCGGGCCCTGACCGCCGTCGCGCGCGCCCGGCGCGGCACGTTCTTCATGGTGGCCCGCGCCGCCCTGTCCCTCGCCCTCCGGGCGGCGGGCGCGGGCGACGACGTGGTCGTCGGCACCCCGGTCGCGGGCCGGCCCGAGGAGGACCTGCACGAGCTCGTCGGGTTCTTCGTGAACACCCTGGCCCTGCGCACGGACCTCTCGGGGGACCCCGGCCTCGGCGCGCTCGTGGACCGCGTCCGCGAAGCGGACCTGGTCGCGTTCGCGCACGAGGACCTGCCCTTCGACCTCCTGGTCGAGGACCTCAACCCCGAACGCTCCTTCGGCCGTCACCCGTTCTTCCAGGTCATGCTGAGCACGCAGACCCGGCAGGAGGACGAGACCGTCCGGCTCGGGCCCGTCCCCGCCGAGCTCGACGACGCCGACCTGGCCACCGCCAAGTTCGACCTCGGCTTCCACTGCCAGGAGACGCTCGACGCCGGCGGCGAGCCCGGCGGGGTGCTCCTCGGGCTGCAGTACGCGACGGACCTGTACGACGAGGACACCGCGCGCCTCCTGCTCTCCCTCTTCCTGCGCGCGCTGACGGCCCTCGCCGAGGAGCGGGACAGCACCCCCCTCAGCCGTGTCGTCCTCCTCGCGGACGGCGAGCGCGACGCACTCGAACGCCGCCACCGGGCCCTCGCCGAGGCGGCACGGACCCGCACCACCCTCCGGAAAGAGGCACAGGAGAGCGAGCGGACCGCGTCCCGCTCCGTCACGGACCCCCGGGAGGAGATCCTGACCGGCCTCTTCGCGGAGATCCTGGACCGCGAAGGCATCCGCTCCGGCGACAACTTCTTCAAGCTCGGCGGCCACTCGCTGCTCGCCGGCAAGCTGACCAACCGCATCCGCGGAGCCCTGGGGCTGCAGGCCGCGATCCGTGACGTGTTCCTCGCCCCGACCCCCCGGCAGCTCCTCCGCCGCCTCGGCGCGCGGGGCGACAGCACCCGCCGCCCGGCCCTGCTGCCCGTGCCGGACGAGCACCGCCCCGACCCCGTCCCCCTCTCGTACGCCCAGCGCCGGCTGTGGTTCCTCAACCGGCTCGAAGGCTCCTCCGCGGCATACAACGCGCCCATGGTGCTCCACCTCGACACGCAGCCCGACGCGGCCGTCCTGAAGGCGGCCGTACGGGATGTGATGCACCGTCACGAAGTGCTGCGGACGGTCTATCCGGTACGGAACGGGGAACCGTACCAGCGTGTCCTCGACGCTCCGGAGGTACGGGTCGAGGTCGAGAACTGCGCCGCCCGTGAGGACGCGCGGGCGCGGGCGACCGCCTTCGCCAGGATCCCGCTGGACGTCACGGACGAACCGCCGCTGCGGATACGGCTGTTCACGGTCGCCGACGGCACGGCCGTCCTCGTCCTGTCCGTGCACCACATCGCGACGGACGGCTGGTCGGTGGGCTCCCTGCTCGCCGACCTCGACCGCGCCTACCGCGCCCGCGCCGAGGGCCGGACTCCCGCCTGGGAGCCGCTGCCCGTCCAGTACGCCGACTACGCCCTCTGGCAGCGCGAACTCCTCGACGGCGAACACGGCATCCGAGAAGACCAGTTGGCCTACTGGCGCAAGGCCCTGGACGGAATCCCCGCCGAGACCCGGCTGCCCGCCGACCGGCCGCGCCTCACGGAACCCAGCCACCGGGGAGCGGTGGTGACCGCCGAGCTGGACGCGGCGGCCCACACGGCACTCGCCGGTGTCGCCCGCAGCCGCCGGGTCACGTTCTTCATGGTCGTCCGGGCCGCGCTGTCCCTCGCCCTGCGGGCGGCGGGCGCGGGTGAGGACGTGGTCGTGGGCACGGCGGTGGCGGGCCGGCCCGAGGAGGACCTGCACGAGCTCGTCGGCTTCTTCGTGAACACCCTGGCCCTGCGGACCGACCTGTCCGGCGACCCCACCCTCGCCGAACTGGTGCGACGCGTGCGGGACGGGGACCTGGCGGCCCTCGCCCACGACGACCTGCCGTTCGACCTCCTGGTCGAGGACCTCAACCCCGAACGGTCCCTCGGCAGACACCCCTTCTTCCAGGTGATGGTCAGCGCGCAGACCGCGCAGGACACCGCTGTCCGCCTCGGCGGCATCACCGGCGTGACGGACGGGGCCGACCTCGCCGGAGCCAAGTTCGACCTCTCCTTCAACTGCGTCGAGACGCACGACACCGGCGGCGAGCCCGGGGGCGTGCTGCTCGGGCTGCAGTACGCGACGGACCTGTACGACGAGGACACCGCGCGCCTCCTGCTCACCCTGTTCCGGCGCGCCCTGACGGCCTTCGCCGAGCGGGCCGACGACACTACGCTCAGCGGGATCGACCTCCTCACCGACGAGGAGCGCCGCGGGCTCGACCGCCGCCACGACGCCCTCGCGGTCGCCCTCGCCGAGCGGACACGCGCCACCGCCGGGGACGGCCGGCGCACAGCGGCCCGCTCCGTGACGGACCCGCGCGAGGAGATCCTGCGTGGCCTGTTCGCGGAGGTCCTCGACCGGGACGACGTGCTGCCCGGCGACAACTTCTTCAAGCTCGGCGGGCACTCCCTGCTCGCCGGCAAACTGACCAACCGCATCCGGGGGACGCTGGGGCTCCAGGCCGCGATCCGCGACGTCTTCCTCGCCCCCACGCCCCGGCAGCTCCTCCGCCGCCTCGGCGCGCGGGGCGACGGACCCGCCCGCCCCCCGCTGCTGCCCGTCCCCGACGCGCTGCGCCCCGCCCGCGTCCCCCTGTCCGCCGCCCAGCTGCGGCTCTGGTTCCTCAACCGCCTCGACGGCCCCAGCGCCACCTACAACATCCCCGTGGTGACCCGGCTGCACCGACCCGTCGAGCCGTCCGTACTGGCCGCCGCCCTGAAGGACGTCGCCGACCGGCACGAGGTGCTGCGCACCGTGTACCGGACGGAGGACGGCGAGCCCTACCAGCAGGTGCTGACCGGCGAGACACCCGTCCTCCAGGAGCTCGGGGCCGAGGGGCCGGACGAACTGCGCACCGCCGTCGACGCCGCCGCCGGGTACGTCTTCGACCTGGCCGCGGAGATCCCCTTCCGGGCCTGGCTGATGACGGACGGCGACGGCGGCCAGGTCCTGGTCCTGCTCGTCCACCACATCGCCGGCGACGGCTGGTCGACGGGCTGCCTGCTCGCCGACCTGGACACCGCCTACCGCGCCCGGGCCGACGGCCGGGCTCCCGCCTGGGAGCCGCTGCCCGTCCAGTACACCGACTACACCCTCTGGCAGCACGACCTCCTCGACGGCGCACACGGCGTCGCCGGCGAACAACTCGCCCACTGGCGCGACGCCCTCGACGGCCTCCCGCCGCTCCTCGCCCTGCCCACCGACCGCCCGCGCCCCGCCGTGAGCGACGGGGCCGGTGCCCTCACCCCCTTCGAGATCGGCGCGGCCACCCACCAGGCCCTGCTGCGCCGCGCCCGGGGCAGCGGCGCCACCCTCTTCATGGTCGTGCAGGCCGCCCTCGCGGCCCTCCTCACCCGGCACGGCGCGGGCACCGACCTCGCGATCGGCACCACCGTCGCCGGCCGCGCGGACGACGCCCTGCACCCGCTCGTCGGCTTCTTCGTCAACACGCTCGTCCTCCGCACCGACACCTCCGGCGACCCCGACCTCACCGAACTCCTGGAGCGGGTCCGGCGGACCGACCTCGCCGCGTACAGCCACCAGGACCTGCCCTTCGACCGGCTCGTCGAACACCTCAGCCCGCACCGCTCCGCCGCGCACGCCCCGCTCGTCCAGGTGATGCTCCAGGTGCACGCGGCGGCGACCGGGACCGGCTCCCCGTCCGTCCTGGACGGCGACCCGGTCGCGTTCGGCGCGGCGGGCGCCAAGTCCGACCTCACCTTCGCGCTGACCGAACTGGTCGACGCCGACGGTGCGCCGGCAGGACTGCGGGGCGCCCTGGAGTACGCCACCGCGCTCTACGACGCGGACACGGCCGCTCTCCTCGCCCGGCGTCTGGCCGAGACCCTCGACGCGTTCGCCGCCGACCCCGGCACCGCGCTCTCGGCGACGCCGTACGGGCCGGCCGCCCCCGCCGGGCGGGAGGTCGTCCTGGACGAGCGGGGACGCCCCGCGCCGGTACGGGTGCCCGGCGAGGTCCACGAGCGGACCCCCGGTGGCGGCCTCCGCGCCACCGGCCGCCGCGCCTACGCCGAAGCCGACGGGCGGCTGCGGCCCGTGGCGGCGTTCACCGTCGGCGGTTACCCGGTGGAGCCCGGCCACGTCGAGGCCGTGCTCGGCGGGCACCCCGACGTCACCGGAGCGAGCGTCGCCGTCCGCGACGACCGCCTGCACGCCTACGTCACCCGCCGGCCCGGCGGAGCCGACGAGGCCGCCCTGCGCGGCTGGGCCGCCGAGCGGCTGCCCGAGTACCTCGCGCCCGCCCGCGTCGTCCCGGTGCCCCGGCTGCCCGCGTCCGGCGAACACGCCGACGCCCGGCCCGAGGCGGAGACAGCGGGTGCGGGTGCGGGTGCGGCGCCGGGTCCGGACAGCCGGGAGGAACGCCTCCTCCTCGTCTTCCGGGACGTCCTCGGCGGCCGGCCCATCGGCCGGGACGACAACTTCTTCAAGTCGGGCGGACACTCCCTGCTCGCCGTCAGGCTCCTCAACCGGATCCGCGCCGAGTTCGGCCAGGACCTCACGCTGCGGGACGTCTTCCGGAACCCGACGGCGGCGGCCCTCGCCCACCGCCTCGCCGAGGCCGGCGCGCCGGCCCCTACGGCGGCGCCGCCCGCGCCCCCGGCACTCCGCCGCCGCACATCAGCGGGATCCCGCCGCCCCAACTGAACCCCCGTTGTGGGCATGCGTTCCTCCCCCAGACTTCGTCCGGGAGGTGCCCCCAGGGCGGAACGGGTGGGCACAACGGAACGGCGCCCTTGCCGGCGCCAGAGGCTCCCGAGCCGTGAACCCGCACCCGTTGTGCGGCGCGCTGTTGGTGCGGGTCCAGGCGCGGAACGCGGAGGCGCCGCTGAAGGTGCCGTCCCGTGTGCCCACCCGTCCCGCCCCAGCGGGACGATTGCCCACACGGGGCGCGGCGCGGGCCCACACGGGCGGGGCGCGGGACCACACGGGCCGGGGCACGGGCCCACGCGGGCGGTGGGCACCGCCCGGCGCACGGGGGAGCGGGCACCCCCCCGGCGCCGAGTGAGCCCGCACCGGCAGCTCCCGGCAGCCGGTTCTGCCGATTCCAGCTGCCGGGCCGACTGCCCCGGCCGGCCCCGCGCCGCCCCTAGCGTGAAGGGCACGGAGGCGAGAGGAACCGCCCCGGTCTCTCGGCCCTTTACCGGAGGAACTCAGCATGCCCCCCAGCAGAACGGAAGACCTGCTCGACGGCGGACCCTCTCCCGCCCCCGCGCCGCCCGTGCTCGACCTGATCGCCCACCAGACGCGTACCCGCCCCGACGCCCCCGCCCTGGTCCACGCCGAGGCCCGCCTCACCTACGCCGAGCTCGCCGCCGCCGTACGGGCCCGGGCCGGGGAGCTCACCGCGCAGGGCGCGGGACCCGGCCGGCTGGTCGCCCTCCACCGGCCCCGCGGCATCGACGCGATCGTCGGCCTCCTCGCCGTCCTGAGCACGGGCGCCGCGTACCTGCCCCTCGACGTCCAGGCCCCCGACGCCCGCAACGAGGCGATCCTCAAGGACGCCTGCGGAGACCTCGCACCGGCCCCCGCCGACGTCGCCCGGCACGGCGAGCTCGTCCTCGGCGGCCCCGGCGCCGGAGAGGGCGCGGCCTACGTCATCTACACCTCCGGGTCCACCGGCACCCCCAACGGCGTGGTCGTCGCCCATGACTCCCTGGCCCACTTCATCGCCGGTGCGACCCCCGCGTACGGCATCGGCCCCGACGACGCGGTCCTCCAGTTCAGCCCGCTGCACTTCGACGCCAGCATCCAGGAGATCTTCACGACCCTCGGCGCCGGCGGCACCCTCGTCCTGCGCACCGACGACATGCTCGACGTGGCCGAACTCCTCGCCGGCTGTGCCCGGCACGGCGTCACGTACCTCGACCTGCCCGCCGCCTACTGGCACGAGCTCGTCTACGTCCTCACCACCGGCTCCGTCCGCCTCCCCGACGGCCTGCGCACCGTGATGATCTACGGGGAGGCCGCCCTGCCCGAGCGGGTCGCCCAGTGGCGCGGCCTCGTCGGCGAGCGGGTCCGGCTCCTCAACGGCTACGGCCCCACCGAGACCACCGTCGTGGCCACCATGGCCGACCTCAGCCGCCACGACGACGGGCCCATCCCCATCGGCCGGCCGCTGCCCGGCGTCCGGGCCGCCGTCGTCGACGGCGAACTGTGGCTGCTCGGCGGCGGCCTGACCCGCGGCTACCTCCACCGGCCCGAACTGAACGCCCGCCGCTTCACCGAGCTCGACGGCGAGCGCGCCTACCGCACGGGCGACCTCGTCACCCTCGGCGAGGACCGGCAGATCCTGTACCACGGCCGCCTCGACGACGAGGTGAAGATCGGCGGCCAGCGCATCGACCCGGCCGCCGTCGACTCCGTCCTCGCCGGCCACCCGAAGGTCCGGGAGGCCTCCGTCGTCGCCCAGCAGGACGGCGACGGCGTCAAGCGCCTCGTCGCCTTCGTGGTGACCGAGGGCGGCACGGGCGCGGAGGAGCTGCGCGACTGGGTCCGCGCGCGCATGCCCGCCGCCGCCGTGCCCGCCGTCTCGATCGTCGTCGCCCTGCCCCGTACCAGCTCCGGGAAGATCAACCGCAAGGCGCTGCGCACGGCCGACCCGCGCCTGCCCGTCGTCGACGAGGAACCCCTGCCCGCCGAGGACCGCGTCCCGCTCTCCCACGCCCAGCGCCGGCTGTGGCTGGTCGGACAGCTCGACGGGCCGTCCGCCGCCTACAACATGCCGATCGTCCTCGACCTGGACACGGCTCCCGACCGGGCCGCCCTCGCCGCCGCGGTGGCCGACGTCGCCGCACGGCACGAGGTGCTCCGCACCGTGTTCCTGGCCCCCGACGACGAGCCCTACCAGCACGTCCTCGCCCCCGCCGCCGTCCGGTTGCGCACCGTCGAGTGCCCCGAGCGGGAACGCGCCGAGCGGGTCGCCCGGTTCACCGCCGAGACCTTCGACCTGACCCGCGAACTCCCGCTGCGCGTCGCCCTGTTCCTCCCCGAGGACGGACCCGGCGCCACCCTGGCCGTGCTGCTCCACCACGTCGCCGGCGACGGCTGGTCCCTCGAACCGCTCATGACCGACCTCGCCCACGCCTACGCCGCGCGCGCCGCGGGCCGCGCCCCCGACCGGGAGCCGCTGCCCGTCCAGTACGCCGACTACACGCTCTGGCAGAACGAGCTCCTCGGCGACGCCGACGACCCCGAATCCGCCGTCGCCCGGGGCCTCGCCCACTGGAGCGCGGCCCTGGAGGGCCTGCCGGCCGCGACCGACCTGCCCCTCGACCGGCCCCGGCCCGCCGTCCGCGCCCATGACGGCGGCCTGGTGACCGCCACCGTCGAACGGGGCGTCCACGCACGGCTCGTCCGCCTCGCCGAGGAGCACGACGCCAGCCTGCTCATGGTGCTTCAGACCGCTCTCGGGCTGGCCCTGCGGGCGTACGGCGCCGGTGAGCGCACCCTCCTCGGCACCCCCGTCGCCGGACGCGACGACGAGGCCCTCGACGAGCTGGTCGGCTTCTTCGTCAACACGCTCGTGCTGCCCACCGACACCTCCGGCGACCCGGCCCTCACCGACCTCCTGCACCGGGTCCGGGACACCGACCTCGCCGCCTTCGCCCACCAGCGGCTGCCCTTCGACCTTCTCGTGGAGCACCTCAACCCGCCCCGCACGCCCGGTGTCCACCCGCTCTTCCAGGTCATGCTCACCCTGCGGACCACCGGCCCCGACGGCGGCCCCTTCCGCCTCGGCGCCATCGAGGGCCGCTTCGCCGGCGACGGGCCGGCCACCACCAAGTTCGACCTCACGGCCGCCTTCGAGGAGCTCCGGGACGCCGACGGCGCCCCCGCGGGACTGCGGCTCGGCCTGGAGTACGCGCGCGACGTCCTCGACGAGGACACCGTACGGATCCTGCTCGCCGCCCTGGAGCGCGCCCTGCGCGCCGCCGCCGAGCACCCCGGGGACCGGGTCCCGGACACCGCCCTCGTCGATCCCGGCACCCGCCACGCCCTGGACGAACGCCGCGCCCGCACCGCCGCGCGTGCCGCCGAGACCGCCGCCGAGGCGACCGCGCGGACCGCCGCGGAGCCGCCCGCCCCGCACACCGACACCCTGCGGGAGCTGTTCGCCGAGGTCCTCGGCCTCGACGAGGTCGGCCCCCACGAGGGCTTCTTCACCATCGGCGGCCACTCCATGAGCGGAGTACGCCTCGCCAACCGGATCCGCGCCCGCCTCGGCGCCGACGTCCAGGTCCGCGACCTGCTCCTCGCACCCACCCCCGACGCCCTCGCCCGCCGCATCGCCGCCCGGTCCACCGACCCGGAGGCGGACGGCACGCCGACGTCCGAGCGCCCCCGCCCCGTCCCGCGCACGGACCGGCCCCGGCACATCCCCCTGTCGTACGCCCAGCGCCGGCTCTGGTTCATCGACACCCTCGAAGGCCCCAGCGCCTCCTACAACATCCCCCTCGTCCTCAGGCCGGCGGAACCCCTCGACGCCGGCGCGCTGGCCGAGGCCCTCACCGACCTCTCCGACCGGCACGAAGTGCTGCGCACCCGCTACCGGACCGTCGACGGCGAACCCCACCAGGAGATCCTGCCCCGCGTCCGGCCCTCCCTCGACGTACGGTCCGTCCCGGCCGACCGGCTCCCGGCCGCCGTCGCCGCAGCGGCGGGCCACGTCTTCGACCTGGCCGAGGAGACGCCCCTGCGCGCCACCCTCGTCACCCCCGACGGCGGCGGCGGCCAGGTCCTGGTCCTGCTCGTCCACCACATCGCCGCCGACGGCTGGTCCACCGGCCCCCTCCTCGCCGACTTCGGCACCGCCTACCGCGCCCGCGTCGAGGGCGGCGACCCCAGCTGGTCGCCGCTGTCCGTCCAGTACGCCGACTACACCCTCTGGCAGCGCGACCTGATCGACGGCCCGGCCGCCGCGGCGCATCTGGACTTCTGGGAGAAGACCCTCGCCGGCGCACCGGCCGTGCTCGAACTGCCCTCCGCCCGGCCGCGCCCCGCCGAAGCCACCCACCGCGGCGGACGCGCCCCCGTCGCCGTCGACGCCGCCACCCACCAGGCCCTCGAAGCCCTCGCACGGCGCAGCGGCGCCACCCTGTTCATGGTCCTCCAGGCCGCCCTGGCCGCCGTCCTCACCCGGCACGGCGCGGGCACCGACCTGCCGCTCGCCACCATGACCGCCGGACGCGACGACGAGACCCTCGGCGACCTGGTCGGCTTCTTCGTCAACACCCTGGTGCTGCGCACCGACACCTCCGGCGACCCCACCTTCACCGAACTCCTGGAGCGGGTCAGGCGGACCGACCTCGCCGCGTACGGGCACCAGGAGCTGCCCTTCGACCGGGTCGTCGAGCACCTCAACCCGGTCCGCACCACCGCCCACCACCCGCTGGCCCAGATCGTCGTCCAGCTCCACCACGACTACACGAGCGACGTCCCCGGCGCCGCCGCCGCGAAGAGCCTCTTCCAGGAGGGCGGACCGGCGCTCCTCGACACCGTCTCCACCAAGTTCGACCTGACCTTCGCCCTGGACGAGCGGCGGGACGGGGAAGGAGGACCGGCGGGCCTCGCCGGCGGCCTGGAGTACGCCACGGACCTGTTCGACGCCCCCACCGCCGCACTGCTCGCCGCCCACCTGGAGCAGACCCTGCGGACCGCGGCGGCCGATCCCGGCGTACGGATCGGGGACGTCGACCTGTTCACCGCCGCCGACCGGTTCCGTCTGGTCGGCGAGTACAACGACACCGCCACCGTGGTCCCCGCCGCCCCCGGGACGATCCACGAGCTCATCTCCCGCCGGGCCGCGCGCACCCCCGAGGCGCCCGCGCTGATCACCGACGAGGAGACCGTCGGCTACGGAGGACTCGACGCCCGCGCCGACGCGCTGGCCGCCCGCCTCCGGACCGCCGGGGTGCGCCGCGGCGACACCGTCGGTGTCCTCCTCGAACGCGGTGTGCCCCTGGTGGTCACGGCCCTCGCGGTCCTCAAGTGCGGCGCCGCCTACCTCCCCCTGGACCCGCGGCTTCCGGAGGCCAGGCTCCGCCTGATGCTGGAGGACGCGGGAGTCCGGCTGCTGACGACCGACACGGACACCGCCTCCACCGCCGTCGTCGCCGCGGACGGGGCCGGGCCGGCCGTCCTGCTCGTGGACGCCCCCGACGCCGGGGAGCCCGTCGGAGCAGACTCCGGTGCCACCGGGGACGACCTGATGTACGTGATGTTCACCTCCGGGTCGACGGGCCGCCCGAAGGGCGTCGGTGTCACCCACCGCAACGTGGTGGAGCTCGCCGCCGACCGCGACGTCCGCTCCGGCGGACCGCGCCGGATGCTGGTCCACTCGGCGACCGGCTTCGACGCCTCCGTCTTCGAGATCTGGGTGCCGCTCCTCAACGGCGGCAGCCTCGTCCTCACCCGCGGCGATGGCACCGACCTCGCCGAGACCGCCCGCGCCGTCCGCGAACACGGCGTCACCACCGCCTACTTCACCGTCGGCCTCTTCCACGTCATGGCCGACGAGGGCCTGGACACCCTGCGCCGGCTCCGCGAGGTGTGGACCGGCGGCGACGTCGCCAATCCGGCCGCCGTCCAACGGGTCCTCACCCACTGCCCGGACACCGTCCTCGTCCACTCCTACGGCCCCACCGAGACCACCTTCGCCTCCCACAACCAGTGGTTCGGCACCGGCGAACGCACCCTGCGCGGCGCCGGCCTCCACCTCGGCCGGCCGATGGACAACACCCGCAGCCACGTCCTCGACGAGGCGCTGCGCCCCGTCCCGCCGGGCGTCCCCGGCGAGCTCTACATCGCCGGCGCGCACGTGGCCCGCGGATACGTCGGCCGGGCCGGTCTGACCGCCGAGCGGTTCGTCCCCGACCCCTTCGAGCGCGACGGCAGCCGCATGTACCGCACGGGCGACCGCGTGCTGTGGACCCCCGCCGGTGAACTCCGCTTCCTCGGACGGGCGGACGGCCAGATCAAGCTCCGCGGCGTACGGATCGAACCCGGTGAGATCGAGCGGACGCTGGCCGCGCATCCCTCGGTCGGCCAGGCGCTCGTGGTGGTCCGCGAGGACCGGCCCGGCGACAAGAGCCTCGTCGGCTACGTCGTCCCCCGCGCGGACGCGGTGGTCACCGAGGCCGAACTGCTCGCCGAGGCGCGGGCCACGCTCCCCGAGCACCTCGTGCCCTCCGCCGTCGTCGTCCTCGACGCCCTGCCGCTCACCGTCAACGGCAAGCCCGACCGCGCGGCGCTCCCCGCACCGGACCGCCCCGCCGCCGCCGAGGGCGGACGGCAGCCCCGCAACGCCCGCGAGGAGGTGCTGTGCGCGCTGTTCGCCGAGATCCTCGACGTGCCCCGCGTCGGCATCGACGACAACTTCTTCGCCCTGGGCGGTCATTCGCTCCTCGGTGTCCGCCTGGTCAACCGCGTCCGCAGCGTCCTCGGCGTCGAGCGCACCGTCCGTGACCTGTTCCGCCTGCCCACCCCGGCCGGACTGCTCGGCTCGCCCGACGACGACGGCACGGCCGCCGCCCTGGGCGTCCTGCTCCCGCTCAGCACCCGGGGCGGCCGCCGCCCGCTGTTCTGCGTCCACCCCGGCACCGGCGTCGGCTGGGCCTACGCCGGCCTCGCCCGCCACCTCGGCGACGACCAGCCGCTGTACGCCCTGCAGGCCCGGGCGCTGAGCGAGCCCGACCACCGGCCCCGCAGCGTCGAGGCGATGGCCGACGACTACCTGGAGCAGATCCGGCAGATCCAGCCCTGGGGCCCGTACCGGCTGCTCGGCTGGTCCTACGGCGGCCTCGTCGCCCACACGATGGCGGTACGGCTCCGCGACGCCGGGGAACGGGTCGAGCTGCTCGCCCTGATGGACGTCCACCAGACCGGCCCCGGAAGCGTCTCCGTACTCCCGCCCGAGGAGCGGACGGCGGCGGCCGGCCCGGCGGACGCCGAGGACCTGGCCGCGGCCCTGGAGGAGATCCGCCGAGAGGACCCCGTCCTCGCCGGATTCTCCGACGCCGAACTCCGGGCGGTGCTCCGCGCCTCCGAGACGCACGCCGCCCTCATGGCACGGCACGTGCCGGGCGTCGCCGACACCGACACGCTGTTCTTCACCGCCCGCAGGCCGGGGGAGCGGGAAGGCGCTCTCGCCGCCACCTGGATTCCCTTCACCGAGGGAGTCGTCGACAACCACACCCTCGAATGCGGCCACCTCCAGATGGCCGAACCGGAACCTCTCGAAAGAATCGGAAGAATAGTCGCGGAGAAACTCTCCGCGCTTCAGAAGGAAGAAACGAGGAGCCAGTCATGAGCGAGTCCGTCAACCCGTTCGACAACGCCGAGGGCACCTTCCACGTCGTCGTGAACGACGAGGGCCAGCACTCCCTCTGGCCCGCCTTCGCGGACATCCCGGCAGGCTGGACCAGCGTCTGGGGCACCGGAAACCGCGCCGACGCCCTGGACTACATCACCGCCAACTGGACCGACATCCGCCCGCGCGGCCTCGTCGCCCAGTACGCCTGACCCACCCGGCCCCCAGCGCCGTGCCCCGCATCCGATGCGGGGCACGGCGCTTTTCCCGTTCCCGCCGGCCCGGATTCCGAGAGAATTCCGGAGGCGAAAGTGCCGGTCCTTGCTGCCGGTCGTACTTCCCCTTCCGGAATCCCAGGAAATTTATCCTCGACACATGAAGATACTCCTGAGCGGAACCGCATCGGATTCCCACACATGGAATCTCGTGTACCTCCGTCTCTTCCTCGAGGAACAGGGCTACGAGGTCGTCGGGCTCGGGCCCTGCGCCCCCGCCGAGCTACTGCTCGCCGGCTGTCTGCGGCACACGCCCGACGCGGTGGTGCTCAGCAGTGTCAACGGGCACGGCTACCGCGACGGACTCGCCGCCGTCCGCCTGCTGCGCGCCGAACCGACCCTGGCCGGCCTGCCCGTGGTGCTCGGGGGCAAGCTCGGCGTCGCCGGGCACCGCCAGGAAGCGGACGTGGCACGGCTGACCGAGGCCGGCTGCGACGCCGTGCTCGGCGAGGACCTGGACGCCCTGCGCGCGTTCCTCGCCGCCCGCGCCCGCAGGGAGGTGCCGGCTTGACCGCCCAGGCCCCCGACTTCGGCGGCTTCGTCGCGGCGTCCACGGCCGCCGGCCGGCTCGTCGTCCAACCCCGCATGGGCTTCGGCGACCCCGAGCGCATGCGGGCCGGGCTCGCGCGGACCAGGGCCGCCACCGCCCACACCGCGGGCACCCTGACCGTCGACAGCTACACCCGCGTCGGCGACCTCGCCGCCGCCCGCGCCGCCGTGGCCGAGGGAACCCGCCTCAACGGCTACCCGATCGCCGCGCACGCACCGGCCACCACCCGGGCCGTCCTCGACGGACTGTTCGACGCCGACTTCCCCGTACAGGTCCGGCACGGCTCCGCCAGGCCCCTGGCCATCGTCCGGGCGCTCACCGCGGCCGGCCTCGACGCCACCGAAGGCGGCCCCGTCTCCTACTGCCTGCCCTACGGCCGCACCCCCCTGCGGGAGTCCGTCACCGCATGGGCCCACGCCTGCGAACTGCTCGCCACCGGCGCGCGCCCCGGCTCCGTCCCCCACCTGGAGAGCTTCGGCGGCTGCCTCCTCGGCCAGCTCTGCCCGCCCGGCCTGCTGGTGGCCACGAGCGTCCTGGAATGCCTGTTCTTCGTCCAGTACGGGCTGCGCAGCGTCTCGCTCAGCTACGCCCAGCAGACCGACCCCGCCCAGGACGAGGAGGCCCTGCGCGCCCTGCACCGGCTCGCCGCCGAGTTCCTGCCCGACGACATCGACCACCACGTCGTCCTCTACACCTACATGGGCGTCTACCCCCGCACCGAACAGGGCGCCACCCGCCTCCTGGAGGCCTCCGCCCGGCTCGCCGTGCGCTCCGGCGCCGGCCGCCTCATCGTCAAGACCACCGCGGAGGCCCACCGCATCCCCACCGTCGAGGAGAACGTCCGCGCCCTGGAGACCGCCGCGGCGGCCGCCGCGCTCGCCGGACCCCCGGCACCCGGCCCCACGGCCCAGGGGGACGACGAGGTGTACCAGGAGGCCCGCACGCTCATCGAGACCGTCCTCGGTCTCCACCCCGACCTGTCCCGGGCCCTGCCGGCTGCCTTCGAACGAGGGCTGCTCGACGTGCCCTTCTGCCTCCACCCCGACAACCCCGGCCGTTCCCTGGGGTTCGTCGACCCCGAAGGCCGCCTCAGGTGGGCCCGCACCGGCGCCATGCCGATCCGCCCGGACACGGCGGCCGACGCCGCGCCGCTGACCTCCTCCGGTCTGCTCGCCGCCCTCCACCACGTCGCCGACCGCTACGACAGCCCCCGGCACCGCGACAGCGGCGACGGCCACGACCGGCCACCGGCCACCCCTGTCACCGTCTGACCCCCGCCCCGCCCTTCCGGCGCCGCCCGACCACCGCACGCACCGGCCGCCCTGAGGCCGCCCGACATCGCACCGCCGCCCGCCCCCCGCACCTGCCGCCGCCCGACACCGCACCCGCCGCCCGCGACCACCCCGAACAGGAGCCCCGCCATGGACACGCCCCACCCCACCGGCGCACCGGCCACCCCGCCCCCGCTGGGCGAACACCTCCGCTCGCCCCGCCTGCGCGCCGCCATGCTCGTCCAGCAGGAGGCCCTCCACGCCGCCCGCGCGTTCCTGCGCGGCGAAGGCTTCACCGAGCTGCTGCCCCCGCTCGTCGGCCCCGTCACCGACCCCGGCGGCCGCGGCGCCAAGGCGCTCGACGTCGACTACTACGGTCACCCGTACAAGCTGATGACCAGCGCGATCCTCTACAAGCAGGCGTCCCTCCGCGGCTTCCCCCGCCTCTTCTACGTCGCCCCCAACGTGCGCGTCGAACCCGAGGAGACCGCCACCACGGGCCGCCACCTCGTCGAGTTCCACCAGATCGACGTGGAGATCGCCGACGGGAGCCGCGAGGACGCCCAGGAGATCGCCGCCGGCCTCCTCACCCACGTCACCGAGCACGTCTGGACCGCCGTCCCCGAGATCCTTCGCGAACTCGGCCGGATCGAGGGCGACTTCGCCGACATCCGCGCCGGCAAGTACGACGTGCGCACCCACGACGACGCCGTCTCCGCCCTCCTCGCCGCCGGTCACCCGCAGAACCCCGACGGCGAGATCGACTGGGCCGGCGAACGCCTCCTCTCCCTGGAGAGCGACCGCCCCTTCTTCGTCAACGACTACCCCAAGGGCTCCCGCGGCTTCTACGACCGGGAGGACCCCGACCGCCCCGGCGTCCTGCGAAACTTCGACCTGATCGCGCCGCACGGCTACGGCGAACTCGTCTCCGGCAGCGAACGCGAGGCCGACTACGCCACCATCGTCACCCGCATGCGCGAGAGCGGGGAGAACCCCGCCAAGTACGCCTGGTACCTCCAGGAGGCCCGCGACGGCATGCCGGCCAGCGCCGGATTCGGCATGGGCCTGCAGCGCCTGGTCCGCTTCCTCACCGGCCTCGACGCCCTGTGGCAGGTCAGCGCCTACCCGAAGCTCCCCGGGGTGGTGGCCCCGTGACCGCCCTCAGCACCCCCGGCTTCCCGGACGGAGCGATCCGCGCCCGGGCCCGCAACGGCACCGCCGAGGTCTTCCCCGACGCCACCACGTACGGCACGCGTCTGTACGGACCCAGCGCCGGCGCCCTCCCCGCCGACAGCCTCGACCGGGCGCGCATCGTCCCGCCCGTCTTCATGCCCCAGCGCCTCGAGAAGCTCATCGACCTCGCCCGCGAACCGGAGTTCACCGACGTCGACCTCGGCTCCCGCGTCGGCGGCTTCACCGCCCGACTGCCGCTCTACCTGTCCGCCTTCGGCTCCACCCGCGCCGGCAGCGGCGACCTCGCCGTCCACGCGAGCCGGCAGGCCGCCCGCCTCGGCATCCCCATGGTCATCGGGGAGAACATGATCCCCGTGCACGGCTACCGCCGCGCCGGCGACGCCACCCGCTCCGCACTCCTCGCCCGCGTCGAGGCCTACCTCGACGCCGCACCCGACGGAGCCGGCGGCGTCGTCGTCCAGCAGTCCACCGAGGACGCCGACTCCGAGGTCTGGAACCTCCTCTACAGCGACCCCGCCTTCCGGCCCCTCCTGGAGACCGGCCGGCTCGCCTTCGAGCTGAAGACCGGCCAGGGGGCCAAACCCGGCCTCGGCGGCATGACCGTCGTCGACCGCGCGGAGGCCGAGCAGCTCGCCCGCCGCTTCACCGTCCGCAAGGTCCTCGACCCCGAGGGCGAACGGCAGCTGCGCTGCGCCACCCCCGGCACCTTCACCGACGAGATCCTCCGCCAGCAACTGCGCTTCATGCGGAACAACTTCCCCAAGGCCCGCACCTGGGTGAAGTTCCACCCGGGCCGCGACATCGCCCACGCCGCCCGCACCGCCTGGTCCGCCGGAGCGGACGCCGTCACCGTCGACGGAGCCGAGGGCGGCACCGGCTGGGCCCCGGGCGTCTTCCTCGACCACGTCGGCCTGCCCCTCGCCGAATCCCTGCGCCGCATCGGCCGCCCCGAAGGCTGCCTCCTCGCCGCCGGCGGCATGTGGGAAGGCGGCCGCGCCGTGCGCGCCCTCGCCCTGGGTGCCACCGCCGTCGGCCTGGGCCGCGCGGCCCTCGTGGCCGTCGACGAGGACCCGGAGCACGGCCTGGAGCGCCTCGTCGACAGCATCGCCCTCGAACTGCGCCTCCTCATCAGCGCCTTGGGCAAGTACACCGTCGCCGCCCTGGCGCCCGAGGACCTGTGGTGGCCCGACGGCCACCCGTCCCACCTCGCGCCCGCCGACGCACCGCCCCTGGGCGTCACCGACCCGGCGGGAGCGACGCCATGACCGCGTACCGGCGGCGCGGCACGGATCGCACCGTCCACGCCTGTTTCTCCGTCAGGGAGGCTCCCGGCATCACCGTGGCCGTCTCCCACGACGGGACGGGCCTCGTCACCACGGTCCGGCACACGGCACAGCGCGCCCTCACGGAGGCGGGCCGCGGCTACCTCGGCGGCCGCGTCGAACTGCGTACGCCCCGGCCCCCCGCCCGCGTCACCTCACGGCCCAGCGCCTTCGGCACGCGCCGGCGACGCGCCGTGCGCCGGGCCGCCGACCGCGCCGTGGCCCTGGCCGTCGCCGCCACCCTCCGGGGCGACGCCGCCGACGTCCGGGTCCCCGTCCGCCCGCCCCTCTGAGCGCGACCGAACACCCCGGCTCCCGCACCCTCCTGGCTCCCCGTCCCTCGACCACAGAAAGCCGGCCCCATGGGAACGACCCCCACGACCAGCGCACCGGCGGGCACAGAGCCCGCCGTCGACTGGCGCCGCGTCAGCAGTCTCGTCATCGGCCAGGCCGCCGTCCAGGCGGGCAGCTTCGCCCTCCTGATCGCCATGAGCTGGACGGCCGTCCAGCTCGGCGGCCGCGAAGCCGTCACGTACGTCACCCTCGCCGCCACCCTGCCGCGCGCCCTGCTCCTCCTCTTCGGCGGAGCACTCGCCGACGCGCTCGGCCCCCGCGCCGTCCTGCTCCGCGCGACCAGCGTCCGGATCCTCGTCCTCGCCGCCGGCATCGCGGTGACCGCCACCACCGAGACCCTGTGGCCGCTCATCGCCGTCGCCCTCGTCGACGGCGTTCTGCTCGGCCTCACCGGCCCCGCCTCCGGGGTCCTGCTGCCCCGCCTCGCCCCCCAGGACCAACTCGGCCGCGCCAACTCGCTCTTCTCCATGGTGCTCCGCCTCGCCCCCATCGCCGGATCGCCCCTCGGCGCCTGGCTGGTCGTCGTCGGAGGACTGCCCGTGGCCATGACGGCGGCAGCCGTCGGCTGCGCCGTCTGGCTGGCCTGCGCCACCCACGTCACCCACGGCATGTCCCGGCCCGAGCGGGCCCCCCAGGGCCCTTCCCTGCTGCGCCGCTCCGGCGACGGCTTCCGCCTCCTCGCCGCGCACCCGCGCCTGCGGTGGATGTTCATCGCCTGCTTCTGCATGGACCTGGCGTTCCTGTGGCCGGCCGAGGTCGCCCTGCCCCTGCGGGCCGCCGACGAGGGCTGGGGAGTCGGCGCCGTCGCCATGGTCCTGGCCGTCTTCGGAGCCGGCGCGCTGGCGTCCGCCGCCCTCGGCGCGGCCCTCGCCCACCG
Organism: Streptomyces tanashiensis; assembly: GCF_014648895.1. Classification (GTDB taxonomy): domain Bacteria; phylum Actinomycetota; class Actinomycetes; order Streptomycetales; family Streptomycetaceae; genus Streptomyces; species Streptomyces tanashiensis. The sequence goes on along the minus strand of NZ_BMRZ01000002.1, from coordinate 936,545 downwards.
CATCCCCGCACACACCAAGCTCGTGGTGACCGGAGCCGGCCTCGCGGCCGGCATGGCCGCCATGGCGCTCGTCCCCTCGCCCGTCTTCCTGGCCGCCACGGCCGGCGCCGTCGGCCTGCTCTCCGGACTCAACGGGCCCGCCCTGGTCACCGCGTACCAACAGGCCGTCCCCGAGGGCCGGATGGGCGCGGCGATGTCCACCTTCGCCCTCTCCGGCATCGGCGCGGCACCGCTGTCCCTGGCCGTGTTCAGCCCCGTCTCGCTCTACCTCGGGGTGACCGGGACCTGGCTGCTCTGCGCGGGCCTCGCCCTCCTCTCCCCGGTCGCCGCGGCCGTCGCCCTGCGCGGAGGAGCGACCACCGCCGCGCCGCGCGCCGACGCCCGTACCCGTACCGCACCGGAGCCCACCGCCACGTCCGTGTGAGGCAGACATGATTCCGCTGGTTGCCCCGCCGCCGGAGGCTCCTCCGGCCGGCCCGCTGATTCCCACGTCCCTTCCACTCCTGACCACGGCCCTGCCACGGCTGCCGGGGCTGCGCCCCGTACGACCGCAGCTGTGGCTGGTGGCCACCGAAGCCCACCAGGACACCGTCACCCGGTACGCACCCCTCGTCCTGGACACCACCGAACTGGCCCGTGCCGAGGAGTTCCGGCGCGCCGGGGACCGCGCCACCTATCTGTGCGCGCACGTCGGACTCCGCCGCGTGCTCGGCGCCCACCTGGACGTCGCGCCCCGCACCGTGTCGGTGGCCCGGGCACCCTGCCCCTGCTGCGGCGAGCCGCACGGGCGCCCCGTACTGCCCGACGGGCGCCTGCACTTCTCGCTCTCCCACTGCGAGGGACTGAGCCTGATCGCCGTCGCCTCCACCCCCGTCGGCGTGGACATCGAGCGGGTGCCGGCCCCGCACACCGTCACGGAGGCGGCGGAGGTCCTCCATCCGGCCGAGGCGGCCGAACTCGCCGCCCTCGCCCCCGCCCTGCGCCCCGCCGCCTTCGCCCGGGTCTGGACGAGGAAGGAGGCCTACCTGAAAGGCATCGGCACGGGCCTGGGCGCCGACCCGTCCGCCGACTACGTCGGCTCCGGCCCGGTGGCCACCGCGCCCGCCGGATGGCTGCTCGCCGATGTGGTCGTGCCGGACGGCCACCACGCCGCCGTGGCGCTGCGCCGTTGAGCAACGCCAGTGCCCGCGCCCCGGCTTGGATGCCGGGGCGCGGGGGAACGCTGGGGGAGGAGACGGGGAGTACGGGATCGCGGGGGTGGAGCGGATGAGTCGCCGGAGACTGCCGGAGCTGACCCACCACGGCGACCGGCTTCCGGCCCAGGAGGAACGCGAGCGGGTCGACATGCTCGACGGCCGGGTTGGCGTCGAGGAGCGGGCCTGCCGGGGGCTGCTCGACGGGCGACTGGGCGCCTCCGTCTTTCTCGTGCGGTCCCCGGGAGTCGTGGACGGCCGGGGGGAACTCGTCGCGTGCACCCCGGAGGCGTGCAGCCGCTGGGTGAGGGCCGCCGCCGAGTACGTCATCGTCGTGAACGACGTCAGTGCCGAACTGGAGGCGGCCCACCGGCGGGCCGCGTCCGTCCCGTGGTGGCGGTACGTCGCCGCGCAGCGTGCCTTCAGAGACTGGAAGACGACCGCGCGGCGCTACGAGGAGGTGACGCGGGAGGCGGCCGAGGCGTACGAGCCCGTGGCCCGGGAGATAGGACGGGCCCTCGCCGAGATGGTGGAGATCGCCGCGCAGGAACGGGCCCGGCAGCAGGACGAGACCCGTCGCCACAGGTCGGTGCTGGCCGCTCGGGCCTTCTGGGGCTGGTCGGAGGTGACGGAGGCGGGCCGGCGTGCCGTGTACGTCTTCCGGCACGACGTCCCGCGCGACGACGCGCCGGAGGGGGCCGCTCCGGAGGAGAGCCCGCACGTCGACCTGCGAGGCCTGCGCCGGGCGATCGTGGATCTCGACCTGCCCGACGTGCGGTGGGACGGGGCGGCGCTCGCCGAGACGGAGCGTGAGCTGGCGGGCATCGGCTTCGGGCGCTGGTGGCGGGACCTGTTCCACGAGGACTTCCGCACGTTCACCGCACCGCCTCCCGCGCGGGGCTCCTCGTCCGGGCGGAGCAATCCGTCGGGCGGCACCGCCACGGGAGGCGCCGGCGGCTTCAGCGGCGGGTTCAGCTGCGGCGGGGGCTTCTGACGCCCGCCGCCGAAGCCGGAACAGCCGGCGCGCGGGCCGTTGCCCGCGCGCCGGCTGTCGAGTCAGGGGCGAGACCCCGTGGAGTGCCGCGTCAGCCGAGAGGCAGCAGCAGGTGTGCGGCGGTGTCGTCGACGGAGGTGATCGTGGTGGTGCTGCCGGAGGCGCTCTCGTCGGAATAGAGCGGGTCCTTGCTGGTGAGCACGAGCATCAGCCGGTGGTCGGCCGCCAGGTCGTAGCCCGCGGGCTGGAGCTTCCAGGTCGCGGTGCGGTCCTGGCCGGGGGTCAGGTCGGTGAGGGTGAGGGGCTCGTGCGTGATGATGCGGGCCGTGTCGTCGGCGCTCACGTCGAGGAGCAGGGCGACGAGGGTCGTGGCCCGGGCCGTGCTGCGGACGGTGAGGGTGAGCTCGGGGATGCCCCGGACGCGCCGGGCCGCCGGGAGCGGGGCGCTGGACCACACGGCGAGGTGTCGGCGGTCGAACTTGTCGGTGGCGTACGCCTTCGGGTTGCCCTGCCACTCCGCCTGGCCGGTCTTGATGATCTCGTCCACGGCGGTGGCGTCGGTGAGCTCACCCGCGGTGAACTCCTGCTTCCAGCCGGCTTCCGGTGAGCCGGTGACCAGCCCGCCGTCACGGCGGTCATCAGCGGCGGTGCCGGTGAGGTACCACTGCTCGGTGCTCTTGGTGACGTCGGCCCAGGAGTCCGCGTCCTCGCGGACGGCCGGTTCGGTGATGACGTTCTGTCCGGTCCCCGGGTCGGTCCGGGTCTTGTACGTGAACATGATCTGGCTGCGGACCGGCGACCAGCCGGGGACGCCGTTGTCGGTCCCGAGCACGTGGTGGTCCAGCCAGGCGAACGCCTCCTCCACGGGCAGGTTCGGCCCGCTGAACGGCACGGTCAGCCCGGCACCCTCGGGGGCCGCGTGGTCGCCGATCCACAGGTTGAGGTGCTTGGGCACGGTGAGCTGCTCGAAGTGCTCGACGACCTGCCCGGCCGGGAACAGCGTCTCGTGCCAGGTGTTGGAGAGGAAGGTCGGAACGCCGCGGGCGTTGGTCCGGTCGACGTACGAGCGCGGTGACCGCTCCTTGCCCCATGCCACGACCAGGTCGAGGTTCCGGCCCGCCAGGAAGTCCTCCAGGAGCTGCCGGGTGGCGGGGTCGAACTTCCGCTCCAGCGGTCCGCCGGTGAAGTTGATCAGGGCGGTCACCGCCGCCACGTGGCGGGTCTCGTACTGGTAGAGGCTGTCGGCCAGGTCGCCCCAGGTGCTGAGGGCCACGACCGCGTCGACGCGCGCGTCCGGGTCGTGCGCCGCGACGAGCTGGCTGATGCCGGAGCCGTACGACTCGCCGAGGAAGGCGATCTTGCTCGGGTTGAAGTGCTGCACGGCGTAGTCGATGACGGTGGAGCCGTCGGCCCGGTCCAGCGGCCCGGCCACGTCGATGGTGCCCCCGGAGGTGAACGGCGCGTCGACGTAACCGCCGCCCGGGACGGGGAAGGTGAGCCCGAGGCCGCGGGGCGTGTAGGCGAGCACGTGGTAGCCGCGCAGCGCCAGCTGCAGGTACGCGTACTCGAACAGGGCCCAGCCGAAGGGCGTCCAGCCCGCGGGCACGATCACCACGGGACGGGGCTCGGTGGTGTTGAGCTTGATGGTGTGTGCCGACAGGCTGACTCCGTCGTCGGCGGTGATCCGCGGGAATCCGATGCTCGCCTTGGCCTGCACCTGCTCCGTCAGCTTCTGCAGCTCGGCGGGGAGCAGCGGCTGCTCCGCCGAGCCGTTCAGGGTGGCGATCAGGGCCTGTGCGACGTTGGCCGCGGCCGGGTCGATCGAGGTGGCCGAGGTGTACAGGCCGTTCCCGGCGATCCGGCTCAGCTGGGCGGTGGTGACCGCGCTGACCGCGTCGTCCTGCGGGTTGCTCACGAAGTCGTCCTCTCGGTACGGCCGACCCGGGCGAACGCCGGGCCGGCACGAGCTGTCCGTGGGAGTGCCCCTGGCACATCGCATCCTTCGGCGAGCGGGGTGACGCCCGAGCGCGACGGGACCAAGCCTGGGTACGGGGGATCAGGCACCGATCCAGACCGTCGACCAGTGCCGGGGGCACATGCACCGTTCTAGCCCGGAACCGTCACGTGGCAGCACAGAACAGGACATCCCCACCGCTGGGGGATGTGTGGCGGTTTCACTCTCCGGGAAGGTTTGAGCATCTCCCGACACCGCGTTCTACGAGAGGTGATCACAGTCCGCCGACGACCGGGCGGATGTGATCGCGAGCGGGAAGAGATCGATCGTCCTGATCCCATCCCCTGGGCCCCGCCAAGTGGGGGCGCGCCGGACCGGCTTCAGTCACGTGGAGAGTGCGACCGGGGTCGCTGCGGTCACGCCTCCCGCTTCGCGTCGATCTCCGCGATGAGGCCCTCGATGAGCACCTTGATCTCGTCGCGGATGGGGCGGACGGCCTCGACGCCCTGGCCGGCCGGGTCCTCCAGGGCCCAGTCCAGGTACTTCTTGCCGGGGAAGACCGGGCAGGCGTCGCCGCAGCCCATGGTGATGACGTAGTCCGACGCCTGGACCGCCTCGGTCGTCAGGACCTTCGGCTTCCGGTCGGAGATGTCGACGCCGACCTCGGCCATGGCCTCGACGGCGGCCGGGTTGACCTGGTCACCCGGGACCGAGCCGGCGGAGCGGACCTCGATGCGGTCACCGGCCAGGTGAGTGAGGAATCCGGCGGCCATCTGGGAGCGGCCGGCGTTGTGGACGCAGACGAAGAGCACGGAGGCGAGAGGAGCGGTCATCGGTTCTTCCTCGAGACAGGGGGGAAACCCCTGGATCCAAAGAGGTCGGTCCAGGCTGGTATCAGCCTCGGGTGATGTGACAGTATCAGTCCATGATGACGTCAGTCGATACTGATCTGATCCGGGTGCTGGGTGATCCCCTGCGCCTCCAGATCGTGACCCTGCTCGCCCGCGAGACGCTCTGCACCACCCATCTCGTGGAGGAGACCGGTGCCAAGCAGACCAACCTCTCCAACCACCTGAGAGTGCTGCGCGAGGCCGGGGTCGTGGAGACGGAGCCGTGCGGCCGCTTCACCTACTACCGGCTCAAGCCGGACGTCATCGAAGCCCTGGCCGGCCAGTTCGCCGACCTGGCGGCAGCCGCCCGCGCGAACGCCGACACCAAGAGAGCCTGCCCGTAGCCTCTCGCCTCACCTGCCGAGGAGTACCCGCCCGTGAACGCCCCCGAGCCCGCCGCGCGCGACGCCATAGGTATCGACCCGTCGCCGCAGCCCGCGCCCGGCGCCACCCCGCCCCGTACCCCGCTCGCCGCACGGGCCGCCGCCGAGTTCGTCGGCACGGCCGCCCTGGTGGCGATCGTCGTCGGCTCCGGCATCCAGGCCACCCAGCTCACCGACGACGTGGCACTCCAGCTCCTCGCCAACTCCACCGCCACCGTCTTCGGCCTCGGCGTCCTCATCGTCCTCCTCGGGCCGGTGTCCGGTGCGCACTTCAACCCGGCCGTCACCCTGGCCGAGTGGTGGACCGCCCGCCGCGGCGGGGCGGGCGTGAACGCGCGCGAGCTCGCCGTCTACGTCCCCTCCCAGACCGTCGGCGCGATCGCGGGCGCGGTGCTGGCGGACGCGATGTTCGGCGCGCCGCTGGTGAAGTGGTCGACGCACGACCGCTCTGCGGGGAACCTCCTGCTCGGCGAGGTCGTGGCGACGGCCGGCCTGATCCTGCTGATCTTCGGCCTGGCCCGGACGGACCGACTCCGCTTCGCGCCGGTGGCGGTCGCCTCGTACATCGGCGCGGCCTACTGGTTCACCTCGTCCACGTCCTTCGCGAACCCGGCCGTGACGATCGGGCGGGCCTTCACGGACACCTTCGCCGGCATCGCACCCGCCTCGGTCCCGGCGTTCGTCGGCATGCAGATCATCGGCGCGGCCGTCGGCCTGGCCCTGGTCGCGGTCATCTTCACGCGCGGCAGGACGGACGCCGGATGACCCGGGCCGTGGACGTGGTGGTGATCGGCGGCGGCCAGGCCGGGCTCGCCGCCGGCTACCACCTGCGCCGCCTCGGCCTGGACTTCGTCATCCTCGACGCCCAGGCCACCCCGGGCGGCGCCTGGCAGCACACCTGGGACTCGCTGCGCCTCTTCTCCCCGGCCGCGTACTCCTCCCTCCCCGGCCGGCTCATGCCGCCCCAGCCGGGCGAGACGTACCCGGAGGCCGCCCACGTCGTCTCGTACCTCACCGACTACGAGCAGCGGTACGAGCTTCCCGTCGCACGCCCCGTCCGCGTCGGAGGAGTTCACCGTGACGGCGAGTTCCTGCGGGTGGAGGCGGATGCCGGCACCTGGCGCGCCCGTACGGTGATCAGCGCGACCGGCACCTGGTGGCGTCCGTTCGTCCCGGCCGTTCCCGGGCGTACGGAGTTCAAGGGTGCTCAGCTCCACACGGTGGAGTACCGCGGACCGGCGGACTTCGCCGGACAGCCGGTGATCGTGGTCGGCGGCGGCAACTCCGGCGCCCAGATCGCAGCCGACCTCGCGTACGACACCGAGCTGAGCTGGGTCACCCTCCGCGAACCCCGCTACCTCGCGGACGAGATCGACGGCCGCGCCCTCTTCGACCACGCGACGGCCCGCCGCCGAGCCCTCGACGAAGGCCGCACCGACACCGGTGGCGTCGCCTCGCTCGGCGACATCGTCGCGGTGCCGCCGGTGCGAGCCGCCCGCGACGCCGGACTCCTCAAGCCCATGCCGATGTTCGCCCGCGTCACCGCGACCGGAGTCGAGTGGGCCGACGGCACCACCGCCGACGCCGCCGCGATCATCTGGTGCACCGGCTTCCGCCCGGCCCTCTCCCACCTCGCCCCCCTCGGCCTGCGAGGTCCCCGCGGCCACATCCCCACCACCGGCACCCAGGCCCTCGGCGAACCACGCCTCCACCTCCTCGGCTACGGCGACTGGACCGGCCTCGCTTCCGCCACCCTCATCGGTGTCGGCCGACCCGCCCGGGAAGCAGCACGTCAGATCGCCGGCCTGCTGGGGCGTTGACCTCCACGGCACGTTCGTGAGGTGATGCCCGACGTCGGTCGCTGACCGGTGTCGCCCAGCATGACGGGCATGGTGCGCCGTCTGCCGATGCCGCTCCGGGCATGGTCCGGGGCGCTTCTGGTGTGCGCGCTGCTGTTCTGCCTGGGCGGGCTGGCCCGCCCGGCGATGGCGATGGCCCCGATGGCTCCGATGTCTCCCGCGATGCCGGGCATGGCCATGGAGGCGATGGGCGCTCCCGCTTCGACTTCCGCTCCCGCTCCTACGCCCGCTCTCGCTTCGGCAGCCGGCGATCCGGCTGCCGCGACGGCGGCCGAACCGGGTGCGGCCGGTACGCGGTGTCCGATGGTCGATCCCCAGTGCGTGTCGCCCCAGGGCACCCTCACGCAGGACGTTCAGCCGCTTGCGGATCCCATCGGCCCGTCGTCGACCTCGCCCTGCGCCCATGTCCCGGACACGGCCTGGCCCCACGCGCCGCCCGAGCCCCTTCCCCCTCCTGATCCGCATCGACTCTGCGTATCGCGGACGTGATACCGACCGCCCGTGAGGCCCTGCCGCCTCCCGGGCCGCCGGTCCTCTCACGTCCACTTCGGCACGCCCGCGTGCCGTCGCAGAATCAGGAGTCACGACGCATGCCGTCGTCCATCGCTCTGTTCATGACCGGTGCCGGCACCGGTCTTCTCGCCGGCGGGGCCTCGTGCGCCGCCGTTCAGGGGGGTCTCTTGGCCGGGGCGGTCACCCGCCGTGCGGCCGACAGCCGGAAGCCTTCCGCCGGAGGCCCGCTCCCCGCGGTGAAGCCCGGCGACCTCGCCCCGGTCGGGGCGTTCCTGGCCGGGAAACTCGCCTCCCACACGGTGCTCGGCGCCCTGCTCGGTACCTTCGGCAAGACCCTTCAACCCGGCCCGCGCACCCAGGCGGTGCTGCTGATCATCGCCGGGGCGCTGATGCTGCTGTTCGCGCTCGATCTGTTCGGGGTCAAGGCGGTCGGGCGGCTCGTGCCCCGTCCGCCGGCCTCCTTCGGCCGGGTGGTGCGGCGCAGTGCCAGGACGACGTCGGCCCTCACGCCGGCGCTGGTCGGCTTCGCCACCGTCCTCGTCCCCTGCGGGGTGACGCTGTCGGTCGAGCTGGTCGCGATCACCTCCGGCTCGCCCGTGGCCGGGGCGGCGGTGATGGCGGGCTTCGTCCTCGGCACCGCACCGCTGTTCACAGTCCTCGGCCATCTCTTCCGCCGGGCCGCCGGATCCGTCTCTGCGCACCTGCGTAGCCTCACGGGCGTCGTCGTCCTGACCGTGGCGGTCTGGACGATCACCTCCGCGCTGCAGGCGGGCGGCTGGGTCTCCTTCGGTACGGACGCCCGGCCGGCGGTCGCGGCCGCCGAGCCGCCCGCAGGGCCGAGGGCCCAGGCCGCGTCGGACGCCCCGGTGCGGTCGGACGCCTCGGGGAAGCAGATCCTCACCCTCACGGTCACGGACTTCTACGAGACGACGGCCTTCGCCGCCAAGGCGGGCGTGCCCACCGAGCTGGTGCTGCGCGGCAAGGACGCGGGCGGCTGCGCTCGTGCCTTCACGATCCCGGCGATGGGCGTACGGGAGATCGTCAAGGAGAACGGCGACACCGCCGTCGACCTGGGCACGCCCAAGGCGGGGACGCTGCGCTTCTCCTGCGCCATGGGCATGCAGACCGGCGTCATCGACTTCGCGTGAGGAGGCTTCCGTGAGCCTGTTCGGCCGTAGGAACAAGAAGGCCCCCGAGACGGGGGAGGAGCTGGTGCTGCTGGTGGAGGGCATGCACTGCTCCAGCTGCGGAATGCTCATCGACGACGAGCTGGAGGAACTGGCGGGCGTCCGTTCCGCGCGTACCGACGTCCGCAAGGGGCGGACCGTGGTGCGCCTGGAGGAGGGCGTCGACGTGGACGCCGACGCGCTCGTGGCAGCGGTGAAGGGCGCGGGCGACTACACCGCCCGGCTCGCGGACTGACGGAGCATGCGACGGCCCGGCCGGGAACGCCCGGCCGGGCCGTCGCATGCTGTCGCAATGCCGGCCCTCTGGAGCGGCGGCTCTGGTGGGCGTGGCCGGGCCCGTCAGCCGATGTGGGGGCTGCGGCGTTCGACCAGGACGGTGTCGCGCCAGACGCCGTGCAGCCGGCCGATGCGTTCGCGGGTGCCGATGACGCGGAAACCGGCGCGGGCGTGGACGGCGAGGCTGGCGGCGTTCTCGGGGAAGATGCCGGACTGGATGGTCCAGATGCCCGCCGCCTCGGTGGACGCGACGAGCGCGTCGAGGAGCGCGGAGGCGACGCCTCGGCCCCGCGCCGCGGGGTGCACGTAGACCGAGTGCTCGACGACTCCGGCGTACGCGCACCGGTCGGAGACCTTGGTGGCGGCGACCCAGCCGAGGACGCGCCCGGTCTCGTCGAGGGCGGCGAAGCGGTGCTCGGGCAGCTTGGCCGCGTCGAAACGCTCCCAGGTCGGGGCGGTGGTCTCGAAGGTGGCGTTCCCCTCGTCGACACCGGCCTGGTAGATCGCGACGACCGCGTCGGCGTGCGCTGCGGTGAGCGGCACCACGACGACGGAGCCGGTCATACGGCGGCCGCCCTGGTGAGCAGCTGACCCATCGCCGCCAGGACGGCGGGCTCGACGCGGTAGTAGACCCAGGTGCCGCGCCGCTCGGAGGAGAGCAGCCCGGCCTCCTTCAGCTTCTTGAGGTGGTGGGAGACGGTCGGCTGGGAGACGCCCACGTCGGAGATGTCGCAGACGCAGGCCTCGCCGCCCTCGTGCGAGGCGATGGAGGAGAAGAGCCGCAGCCGGACCGGATCGCCGAGCGCCTTGAACATGACGGCCGTCCGCTCGGCCTCCTCGGCCGTCAGCGGCCGCTCCGCCAGGGGCGGGCAGCAGGGCTCGACGGTGGGCTCCAGGAGCGGCAGCGCCTTCGCGTTCGACATGTGTCTATGTTGACACACATCGAACTAAAGGTGCGGGGCCGAGCGGTCGGCGAGGCATTGCACCGCCTTTAATTCGATGCATGTCTATGTTGACGCTCATCGATGCAGGTGTCATCCTGAAGGCGCAGGAGATCGACGAACATCGATATACAAGGGGAATCGGCATGAACGACATCGCCACCGAGCAGCTGCCCGTCGTGGTCATCGGGGCCGGTCCCGCCGGCCTGGCCGCCGCCGCCCACCTCGTGGACCGTGGCGTGGAGCCGGTGGTCCTGGAAGCGGGCGCGCAGGCGGGTGCGGCGGTGCGCGAGTGGTCGCACGTGCGGCTCTTCTCCACCTGGGGCGAGGTCACCGACCCGGCGGCCGAGAAGCTCCTCGCCCCCACCGGCTGGGTGAAGCCGGACGCGGGCACGTACCCGACGGGTGGCGACTGGGCGGCCGACTACCTCCAGCCGCTCGCCGACGTCCTCGGTGAGCGCGTCCGGCTCGGCGCCCGGGTCACCGGAGTCTCCCGCGTGGGCCGAGACCGGATCGTCGACGCCGACCGCGAGACCCAGCCCTTCACCGTCCATGTCGATTACGCCGACGGGCGCGAGGAGAGGATCCTCGCCCGCGCCGTCATCGACGCCTCCGGTACGTGGTCGGTCCCGAGCCCGGCCGGCGGGGACGGACTCCCCGCCCTGGGCGAGCGCGCGGCGGCCGACCGGATCTCCTACCGCGTCCCCGACCTGAGCGACCCCGCCGTACGAGGCCGGTACGCGGGCAGTCGTACGGCCGTCATCGGCTCCGGGGCCTCCGCCTTCACCGCGCTCGCGTCCCTCGCCGACCTTGCGAAGTCCGAGGACGGCACGGGCACGCACGCCACCTGGATCCTCCGCCGGGGCATCTCCGGCTCCACCTTCGGAGGCGGCGCCGCCGACCAGCTCCCCGCGCGCGGCGCCCTCGGCCTCGCCGCCAAGGCGGCGGTCGACGCGGGGCACGCGGACGCCGTCACCGGCTTCCGTACAGCCGTGATCGAGCGGGACGGCGAGCGGCTCGTCCTGGTCGCGGAGGACGGCCGACGCCTCGACCCGGTCGACGAGGTCATCGTCCTCACGGGCTTCCGCCCCGACCTGACCTTCCTCGACGAACTCCGCCTCGGCCTCGACGAGCGCCTCCAGGCCCCGGTCGAGCTGGCTCCGCTGATCGACCCCAACCAGCACTCCTGCGGCACGGTCTACCCGCACGGCGTCAACGAGCTCTCCCACCCGGAACCCGGCGTCCACCTCGTCGGCATGAAGTCCTACGGCCGCGCCCCGACCTTCCTCGCCCTCACGGGGTACGAGCAGGTCCGCTCCGTCGTCGCCGCCATCGCCGGCGACCGCGCGTCCGCCGAGCGCGTCGAACTCGTCCTCCCGGAGACGGGGGTCTGCGGCGGAGCCGGCCTCTTCGACCAGCCGCAGACCGACGAGACGGCGGACGGCGGCGGTTGCTGCGCCCCCGCCCCCGCGCTCATCCAGCTCGGCGCCGGCTCCCCGGCCGCCTCCGGCGGCTGCTGACCTGGCCCGGCCACCCGCCCCGCTCACAGCAGGAGGACCGTCATGTCTCGCGTACAACTCGCCCTGCGCGTCCCCGACCTGGCGGCATCCGTCGCCTTCTACACCAAGCTCTTCGGCACCGAGCCGGCCAAACTCCGCGACGGCTACGCCAACTTCGCCCTCGCCGAACCGCCGCTCAAACTCGTCCTCATCGAGGGCGTCGACGGCGAGGACACCCGCCTGGACCACCTCGGCGTCGAGGTGGACAGCACCGCCGCCGTCCATGCCGCCACCACCAGGCTGGCCCAGGAAGGTCTCGCCACCACGGAGGAGAACGACAGCACCTGCTGCTACGCCCTCCAGGACAAGGTGTGGGTCCACGGCCCCGGCCGCGAGCCGTGGGAGGTGTACGTCGTCAAGGCCGACGCCGACTCCCTGGCCAAGCGGCAGACCAGCACGTGCTGTTCCACCCCGGCAGCCGCCGACGCCCGGGCGGGCGAGCCGGCGACCGCCACCGCCGGCGGCTGCTGCTGATCGCCCCCGCAGGGTCAGGGTGCTCGCTCGCATGTGCGAAGCAACGGCTAGGCTCGGCGGCATGCTGACCCCTGTTCCGTTCCATGAGGCGCTGCTCTCCACCGTGGGCACCCCCCAGCAGGCCGAACTCCTCGACAGCAGTCCGCGGTCACGAGTGTGGCGAGTGCGGCTGACCGACCGACGCCTGGTGATCGTCAAGCAGATCACCGACGACGGGGACGCGGGCGCCGACGCGAGCACGCGCTTCGCGCGGGAGGTCTCCGGGCTGCGCCTGGCGGGGCGGGGCTCCGAGCCCGCCGTGGCTCCCGCGGTGCTCGCCACGGACCCGGCCTCGCGGGCGATGGTCCTTGAGCACGTGGAGGACCTCGGCAAGACGGACGACTGGATGCCGGGGTACGCCGAGTCGCTCGCCCGGCTGCACGCCCTGACCGGGCCCGCCGACGCGGGCGCACTGCCGGTCTTGTCGGGGCCCACGGCCGGCGACGCGGAGTCCTTCCTCGCCCTGGCCAGGGCGCTCGACGTGCCCGTGCCGTCCACGGTTCCCGATGAACTCGCCGGTCTTCTTGAGCGGTTGGACCCCACCGCGCACCATGCGCTGCTGCACGGCGACCCCTGCCCCGGCAATGATCTGCGCACCGCCGACGGCGTCCGCTTCGTCGACTTCGAGCGGGCCGCGCTCGGCAACGGCCTGATGGAACTCGCCTACTTCCGCATCGGCTTCCCCACCTGCTGGTGTGCCATGTCCATCACCGCGGCCCCGCTCACGGAGGTCGAGGACGTCTACCGGACCACCTGGCGCGGCCTCACCGGCAAGGACGTGTCGGGTGACCTCGCCGACGCGTGTGCGGCGTGGCTGATCCAGGGCGACGCACTCGTCGAGCGGGCCCACCGCGGGACGGCCGACCAGCTCGCCCGGGTTCCCGCCGAGGACTTCGAGTGGGGCAACGCCACCGCCCGTGAGCGGCTCGTCCACCGCCTGGGCGTGGTCGCCGACATGACCCGCGACCACGACCATCTGCACGCCCTCGGCCGCCTCAGCTCCGCCCTGGCCGACCGCCTGCTCGCACGCTGGTCGACACTGCGTCCGCTGCCCGGGCAGGACGCCCGCCCCTGGTACTAGGGGGGACGAAGTACATCATGCGCATCAACACATCATGCGCATCAACGGCATGAAGGTCAGCGGCCTCCGACGGGAGGCCGGACGCGCATCTTCCTCCGCGCCGGTTCATCGTCGGGAGAACGGGCCGCCGGGCGGTCCGGCTCATCCGCGTTCTTCCTCCGCGGCCTCCATGCGGAGGATCCCCTGGTGGGTCAGGGAGGCCATCGCGGGAGTGTTGCCCGGTTCCCAGTCGACGGTGATCAGCCCCTCGCTGACGAGATAGGTACAGGCGGCGGCCAGGTCCTCCTCCGGGATGCGCAGGTCGTTCCCCAGTTTCCGCCCCGGGACTCCGAGGAGTCGATTGCCTTCGGTGGCTTCGTAGAGGGCGGTCAGGACCCGTTCGCGGTAGGCCTGTCGCTCGCGGAGTGTCGCCATGACCGAGTCCTTTCCTGCCCGTCCCGTCGGGAACGGCCGGCGCTGCTCACACCTCGTCGACGTGGGTGCCGGAGCGAGAGGACGGTCTGCTGGTGGCGAGCCAGGAGAGGGCGGGTTCCGCGGCGGAGCCGGTGTCGACGGTGAGGTGAAGCCGTGTGCCGCCTTCGGGAACGGGGTAGCTGCGCTGCTCCGCCCCTGCGAAGGAGCGGCGGATCACTTGGGCGACCGCGCGCGCGGCTTCGGGGGTGGCGGCGACGATGCGGATCTCGGCGTGTCCGGCCGAGGGCAGGGTCGCGGTGTCGGTGGAGTACAAGGAGCGTGGTCCCTTCACGGGCGAGCGAGAGGCCGGCGGGTGGGTTGTCCCGGGTGTCGGGTGCCCCACCCGCCGCCTTCGGTCGGAGGAGTGGTCGGGGGTGGTCAGGGTCAGGTGCCCGTGACCTCGCGGCGGTCGGCTCGGTCCTTCGCCGTGGGGTGGCCGTGGCCGTGGCCGGGCGGCCGGCGAATGGCGGGGAAGGGGTCGCCGAAGTGGTGGGCGGCGATGCGTGCGTCGTGCTGGGCGTTGAGCCGGTGGATCAGGCGTATGCCGAGCACGATCAGCAGGGCGATCGCGGCGAGCGTGATCAGGGTCTCCATGGGGTCACCTCCGCGGGATTCCCGGCATGGCGATCATTCGGGCGCCGACGATCGGGTGCCGCAGGGGCGGCGGGGATGCCCCGCCGTCGGTCTCCCAGGCGTCCTCGCTGCTTCGGGCGTCCCGCATTCGGCGGCCGGTCGCGGCTTCGTCGGACATCAGGACACCGGCGGCCAGAACGCTGCCGGGGACGGCGGCGGCGGTCATGAGCCGGGCGGCTGCGGCGGGTTCGGTCTCGGGCGGGATCACCAGCAGGTCGCAGCGGCCCACGCTGTAGGAGAGCAGGATCATCTTGTCGGGATCCTGCTCGGTGAACCAGCCGACATGCACGGTGTGCCCGGGGAAGGCGACCTTGTGCGGGACGACGGGCCAGTGGGTGGGGTTCACCGTGACGCGTGTGATGCGTCCGTAGCGCCTCTCCAGCGCGTCGACCAGAGGCGGAAGCTCGGCGGCGAGGTCACGCGAGTGAGGCCACCAGGCGCCGTCCAAAAGGCCGGCGAGGGTGGTCTTCGGTGTCAGTGACAGTCGCGCCGAAAGCGTGGGTGCCAGGGTCGTGGTCATGATCGCGGACCCGTCTCCGGGCCGCCCTGCAGGGCGGCCCAGTGTCTTGATCGCCGGAAACGACGTCCGCGTGGGAGCGGGTGCTCGACTTACTCCCGGTACTTTCAGCGTACTCCGCGCTGGGGTCGGACGAGCCGTTCCGGCCAGGTCATCTTCCCCGGGCCACGCCGCCCGGCCGGTGGCCGCGGGCAGGTCCACGGCCGCACGAGTACCGTGAGAACCACGGCGGCTTCTCGTCGGCCATGAGGTGTCGGCGGCCCCGTGCAGTCAGGCGAACCCACCATGGCCGAATCAGACGCCCCCACCCCTCCGAAGCTCCTTCCGGAGGAGATCCACCGAGCGGTGAGGCCCGGAACGGCCCTGCTCCGGCTGCGGACGACGCACTCTCGCGAAGGCGTTCTCGACGGCGCGTGGTGGCCCCGCTCCCGTACGCTCGCGGACGAGCTCCCCGCCCTGATCCAGGTACTCACCGAGCACCTCGGACCCCTCACACGGGTCGGCCTCGACAGCGCCGCCTGGGAGGAGGTCCCGACTCGTGTGGTCGTCGACGGCCGTGTCGTGCACCTCGACTCCTTCCCCGTCGGCGACGACACCGTCCTCATCACCCGTGGCGACACCGACCACTTCGCCCTCCTGGTGGTGCCCCCGGACACGACACCCGACGCGGCACGTGACGCCATGGCCCGTGCGGTCCGGGCCGACAACGTCACCCAGGCCGCGGAGATCCTCGTCGCCACGCTTCCGGAACCAGCGACCGACCGCGAGGAGCCGGCATGATCCAGATGGCGGACATCCGCGAGTGGCGAACCCACGACGTGGTGGACGCGCGGGGCCACAGGATCGGAGAGCTGGAGGCTGTCTACGTCGACACCAGCACCGATGAGCCGGCCATGGCCACGGTTCGGGTCGGCCTGCCCACCCGGCACCGTCTGGTGTTCGTCCCCCTGGATGGGGCGACGGTGGGGCCGGGGTACGTGAAGGTCGTTCACGACAAGGCGCTGGTGAAGCAGGGGCCTTCGATCGGCACCGACGACGTCCTTCCCGCCGGGGACGAGGAAGCGGTCTTCCGGTACTACGACCTCCCCTACGAGCCCGGGGCGAACGGTGAACGGCAACTGGCCCGCCGCTGAGCCCCCCGACCGACCGAGGAGGTGGCCCTCGTGTCGCTCTTCCTGGCCCTGATCATCGTGGCGATCGTGCTCGGCATCATCGGCGCCGTCGTCGACGGGCTGCTCTTCCTTCTGTTCATCGGCATCGTGCTGCTCGTGGCAGACCTCCTCTACATCGCCCTGCGCACGCGCCGCTCCGCCCGCAACCGCCCGGTCCGGTGACCCCCTCCGTCATCCGCGCCACTCGACCAGGACCAGCGTGGCGTCGTCCGAAGTGGCCTCGCCCCGTGCCCGCTTGAGGGTGTGGGAGAGGTCCCGTGCCACCGCGCGGACCTGCCGGTCAGCCTTCTCCAGCTGGTTCACCCACTCGATCAGCCGGTCCTCGCCGAACTCCTCCTGTCCGCTCTCGTGTTCCTCGATCAGACCGTCGGTGAAGCAGAGGACGCGATCCCCCGGTTCGAGCGTCACTTCGCTGACCTGCGGCTGTGCCCCTCCGAACCCGACCGGCAGGGTCGTGGGGCTGTCCAGGCGGCCCACGACCCGGTGACTGCGGATCAGCATGGGGGCGGGGTGCCCGGCGTTGACCCATTGGAGGCGGCCGGTGTCCGTGTCCAGCCGCATCATCTGCGCGGTCACGAAGTGGTCGGGGGCGAACTGCTCGGCGATGGCCCGGTCCATGAAGAGGTAGATCTCGGACAGCTCGATGCTGATCCGGCGGGCATGCCGGTACGCGCCGATGGCCACCGTCGCCATCGTGGCCGCGTCCAGACCGTGGCCCATGGCGTCGATCATGGCGAGGTGGAAGGTGTCCCCGTTCAGGGCGTAGTCGAAGCTGTCGCCCGCCACGTCGTAGGCGGGCTCCAGAACGCCGGCGACGGTGACGTGCGGCGTCACCATCGACAGCGGCGGCAGCAGGGACCACTGGATCTCGGCGGCGACGCTCATCGGTTCCCTGCGGCGCGTGCGGAAGAAAAGGTCGGTGTGGCCGTTCTTGGTCTGCATCATGTCCGCTACCAGACCGGCGATCCTGCGCAGCAGACGGCGGCCGTCGTCGTCGACCGCGTCCAGGGTGACGGCCAGGACACCCGACTGGTCACCCCCGTCCAGCAACGGCAGCAGGACCCGCACACCGTCGGGCAGCACGAGTTCGACCGGCCGCGAGGTGAGGAAGCACCGACCCGCGTCGGAGCCGTCGATGGACTGCGGCTCACCGCCCGCCAGCCCTTCGCCCCGCAGGGGGACCAGCCTCTGCTGCCCGTAGTCCTGGAGCAGGATCTGCGGATCCCGTCCCCCCAGCCGCGCCACCGTGTCGGCGAGGACCGCCCCGACCCGGTGCGGTGGCAGCTCGTGGGCCCGGTCCAGGAGCCCGCCCAGCAGCCCCTCCCCGAAGCTCTCCGAGCGATCCGGTCGCCCTGACGATCCGACGGTCATCCCGCTCCCTTCCGCAGGGCGACGGACGGGCTGTACGGCGCCCGCGCGCCGTGGCCCGGCGGGCACGGGAGCCGGGCCCGTGCCGACGATCTCGCCACCAGGATGCGCCTCGGAGGCAGGGCACGCCACACGGGTGCCGTGGAAGGCGGCCTCCGTGGCCGCGGTGACGACCTCGGGGGGACTCCTCCGGTGAGCGCGTGCCCGGGGTGGTGGAGTGCGGCACCGGCGTCACGACCTGGCAGCCCGGCCGGGCTGCCAGGACGGCAGCCCGGCCAGGCGCGTCTGTCGCGCGGTCGGTGTCGTACGGTGCAGCCCCGGCCGCGTGGCAGGGACAGCCCGGTTCACTCAGTGGCCGCCGGCCTCCCCCTGTTCGACGCGGCGCCACCACTGCCGCCTGCCCTCGTCGCGTACGACCACGCCGAGTCGCGCCAGTTCCTTCCTCAGGTCCGCGATGTCCTTCTCCTCGTTCTTCCTGAGGGCCTCGGACCGTGCCTTGAAGAGCGCGTTGCCGCCGGCCGGCAGGTCCGGTGTGTCCTCGACCCATCGCCTGTACGTGTCCCGGTACGGGTCGCCCTCCGGCAGCCACGGATAGCCGTGGGCGCGGAAGGCCTCCTCGAGTTCCGTGATCGACGGCAGGTCCGCGCCCTCGTTCTTGCTCTCCACGGCCAGCTCCTCGCCTCGCGAGCCCAGCACGACCAGGCGCCCGCCGTCGGCGAACACCGCGTGGACCGCGTGGCGGGGGACGCTCCGGGAGGCGTCGCCGCGGGCCGTCGTGACCTGGTCGTCCTCGATGGTGACGGTCACGTAGCCGTGTTCGGCCAGGAGGACGAGGACGCCCCCGGCCAGGGCCCCGACGAGCAGGCTGACGATCGTCGCCGCCGGCTCGGGCGCGTTGTCGATCAGCTTGACCGGGCCCTCCCACGGTATCCAGGGCCAGGAGGCCGCCCAGTGCGCCAGGAGTTTCAGCAGCCATCCGGCCACCGCGCCCAGGACGGGAAACCCGGCCGCCACCAGAACCCGGTTCGATGTCTTCTGTCGAACCACGGTCGTCACATCCGTGCCGGACATGTCCATGTGCCTTTCCTTCGTGAGGTCGGTCGGTCGGTCGGGACCGGGGATGTACGGGAACTAAGGCCTCGGCGGACGTATTTCGTCCCGGGCGCGCCACGGTGGAACCGACAGCGTGGTCCAGGCGCGCAGGAGCCACTCCAGCGGACCGTAGGCGTGGCGGCGCAGCCACCAGCGGCTCGCCACCGTCTGGGCCGCGAACAGGACCAGGGCGATCGCCGCGACACCGAGGGGTGCGACGCGGCCGATGAGAGCGGCCCCGAAGCCGGTGAACAGCAGGGCGCAGACGAGGGATTGACCGAGATAGTTGGTCAGCGACATCCGGCCCGCCGGCGCGAGCGCGGCGACCACCCCGCGGCCGTGGCGGCCGTGGACGAGGCGGAGCACCGTCGCCGCGTAGGCGGCGGCCAGCAGCGGAGCCGTGATCACGTCGACGCTCACGGCGAAGAGGTGGTAGGCGGACCCGGCGTGGTTCAGGCTCGCGTCCGCGTACACGAGGGCGCCCGGCAGACCGACCGTGAAGCCCGCCCACTGGAGCCGTCGCAGCAGTCGCTGATGGCGGTCGGCGTCCGCGAGGGCTCGACGGCGTCCGGCGGCCAGACCCAGCAGGAACGCGGCGAACGCGGACGGCGCCTGGAAGAAGACCAGTACGAACGCCATGTCGGGCAGGTCGCGGAGGTGGGCGCCGATGACCGAGGCCGGACCACCGCGCAGGGCCTCGGTCGTCTGCGCCGCGGCGGCGGCCGTGGACGGTGGGATCGAGTCGTCCCCGCCCGTGAGCCCGACGCCGAGCGCGAGGAGCGCGTACCCGACGGCGGTCACCACGAGCAGGACCACCGCGACCCGCACGGCCGTAGGGGGCCGGAGGCCGCGCAGCGCGAGCAGGACCAGGCCGAGCACGGCGTACAGGGTGAGGATGTCGCCGGGGAAGAGGACGACGGCGTGGACGACACCGAACGCGAACAGTCCCGTCAGCCGCCGCAGGAACCGCGGCGTGAAGCGCGCGCCGCCCCGGTCGGCCGAGTCCATCTGGAGCGTGAAGCTGTAGCCGAACAGGAAGGAGAACAGCAGGAAGAACTTCGCCTCGAAGAACACCGCCACCAGTCGGCGGACGGTCTCGCTCACGGGGCCGTCGAGGCCCGGGTCCTCCAGGCCGCTGCCGTGATAGGCGGAGGCCATGTAGGTGATGTTGACCATCAGGATGCCGAGGAGCGCGAAGCCGCGGAGTGCGTCGACCTGCGCCAGCCGGGTGCCGCTCGCCGGCTGCCGTTGCTCCTGGTGCCGTTCCTGTCGCTGTCCTGCCGCGGGGAGGGGGTGCGAGGGGTCCTCGCCATGCGTCCGGGCTCTCACGGCGCTCCAAACTAACGAATCCAAAACGATCGTGTCTCTCACGAGCGTACTATGATTGTCGGCAGGGGGGGTGAGGGAAGCCGCGCAGCGGTCCGCGTACCGAGGGAAGGCCGGTCTTGAACCCAGCACAGGAGCCGACGGGGCGAGGTCACAGCGGCTTCCCCCGCGCGTACCGGAGAATCCCCGAAGGGGCGGAGGAGCAGGTGGCCGCCTTGTACTGGGAGGCCTTCGGTCGCAAGCTCGGCGGGGCGCTCGGCCCGCCCGACGAGGGCCGCGCGTTCCTCGCCGCCCATCTCCACCACGACCGAGGGATCACCGCACTCGACGGCGCGGGCCGTGTCGTCGGCGTCGCCGGCTACCACCTCGCGGGCCGCGCCCTGATCGGTGGTTCGGCGCGTGACGTGCTGTCCGCGTACGGCTCCCTGCGCGGGCTGCCCCGGCTCGCCCTCCTCGCCCTGTTCACCCGCGAGCCCGCCGACGGCGAGCTCGTGATGGACGGCATCTGTGTCGCACCGGCGCAGCGGGGCGGTGGCATCGGCGGCCTGCTGCTGCGTGAGATCGTCGCCGTGGCCGCCGAGCACGACTGTTCCCGGATCCGGCTCGACGTCATCGACGTGAACCCCCGTGCCAAGGCCCTGTACGAACGCCACGGCTTCCGTACCGTACGCACCCGGCGGACCCCTTTCCTGCGGAAGCCGATGGGGTTCGGCGCCGTGGACACCATGCACCGGCCCGTCACGCCGGACGACCAGCGCGGAGGAATCCCCCGATGAATCACACAGAGCAGGACCGCGTGCGGCGTCCGGAGGTTGCCACCCGGCTGCTCGTCCACGCCCTGGTCCGTGAGGACGGGACGGTCGACGGTGGTGAGCTCTACGGCGTCGCCGAGCTCCTCGGCATGACCGATCAACAGGTCCGTCTGTGCGTCAAACGCCTGGTCGCCGAAGGCCGGTTCGTGCAGGACGGGCGAGGGCGCAAGGCCGTCCTGCGGGCCGTCGCCGATCCCTCCACCGGAACCTTCGCCCCCGACGCCGACCACGTCCGCCACGCCTACCGTCAGGACAGCGGACTCGCGCCCTGGGACGGCACCTGGCACCTGTTCGCGTTCGCGGTCCCGGAGGCGCGCCGCGACGCCCGCGACGCCCTCCGGGAAGCCCTCCTGCACCTGGGCGCCGCGCCCGTCCAGGGCGGCCTGTACGTCGCCGCCAACCCCATCGCCGGTCTCGTCGAGGCGCAGGCCCGGCACCTCGACGTCCTCGACAACGTCACCTTCCTCACCAGCCGGGACCTGCGCATCGGCGACGTCGAGGACCCGCTCCGACTGGCCGCCGCCATCTGGCCCCTGGACGAGATCTCCGCCCGCCACGAGCAGCTCGCCGCCTTCGCCGAGACGTGCGCGGACCGGCTCGCCCACGGAGCGGAGCTGTCGGGGGCGGAGCGGATCGGCCTCGCCGTGGAACTCGCCGCGGAGTTCAGCCGCGCCATGACCCCCGACCCGCTCCTGCCCCTGGAACTGCTGCCCCGGCCCTGGCCCGGCAGCCGTGCCCGCAGACTCGCCCAGGAGTGCTGGGCGGCCCTCCGTGCCCGCCCCACCGCCGCCCAGGGCACCGCCGTGTCACCCCTTCGGCTGTTCCGGCTGTACGGCGACGCGGTCACTCCGCCCGGAGGAGCGTGACGCCCCCTGTCGGCCGAGCCGTCGAGTCGTCCTGAACCCGTGGCACGGAGCTGTCGTGGCGACAGCGTGTTCCATCGCCGACACGGGCGAGTGATCATTCACCGTGATCGCCGCCGTGGAGCGAGAACGGCCGTGCGTCGCACCTAGACTCCGCGCACATGTCGCTCTGGCTCCTCAATCACTTCAGCACCTTCACCCTGGCCGCGGTCACCGTCGGCGGGACCGTCGTCCTCGCGGTGGCCGGCAGCGTGCTGCTCCGCCGCAGGTATCCGTCGCTGGCCCGCGGGGAGCACAACGACATGGTCGGGGTGACGCTGGGGATGTTCGGCGCGATCTACGGGATCATCCTCGCCTTCGTCATCGTCACCCTCTGGACGCAGCTGGACAGTACGCAGACCATCGTCGCGAGCGAGGCGACCGACGTCGCGCTCATCGCGCGCGACGCCGTCGCCTTCCCGCCCGAGGTGCGCACCGACCTCGATGCGGCGCTCAGCGGCTACGTCCACGCGGTCGTCGAGGACCAGTGGCCCCGCATGCGGGCCGGGCAGCCGAGCTTCGGGGCCACGGAGGGGCATCTCCGGGCGGCCTTCGACGTCCTCCAGGCGTACGACCCGAAGACATCGCGCGAGGAGGTCTTCTACGAGGAGGCCGTCACCCATCTCAACGACGTCGCCGCCCAGCGCCGGGCCCGCCTGACCATGGCCCAGCAGGAACTTCCGCCCCTGCTCCAGGTCCTGGCCTTCGGCGGCGCCCTCGTCCTCGTCCCGCTGACCTTCCTCTACGGCATGCGCAAGCTCAGGATCCAGCTCCTCTTCGTCGCCTCGGTCGCCGCCCTCATCGGCTTCAGCCTCCTCCTCGTCTTCGTCCTCGACCGCCCCTTCGCCGGTGAACTGAGCGTGAGCCCGGCTCCGTACCGGGAGGGAGCGCTCTCCCAGTACTGGGACCAGGGGGTGGCGGGGAGCGACGCCGGGGTCAGGAGTGGTGGATGACGACTTTGCCGAAGGGGGAGGCGTCGGCGTAGTGGCGGTAGGCGTCGACGGCCTGCTCGAACGGGAAGACGCGGTCGATGACCGGCCGGAGTCCGTGCGTCTCGATGAAGGCGTTCATCGCGGTGAACTGGGCGCGGCTGCCGACCGCCACGCTGCGGAGGGTGGCACCGGAGGCGAAGAGGGCCTGGGGGTCGAGCGGCGGGGCGGTCCTGCCGGTGAAGCCGACGCACGCGATCGTGCCGCCCAGGGCGATGGCGCGGACGGACTCGTGGAGGAGGCCGGCGACGTCGACGACACGGTCGGCGCCCCGGCCCTCGGTGAGGGCCCGGACCTCCCCGGCCCAGTCGGG
Source organism: Streptomyces tanashiensis (assembly GCF_014648895.1). Lineage (GTDB taxonomy): Bacteria > Actinomycetota > Actinomycetes > Streptomycetales > Streptomycetaceae > Streptomyces > Streptomyces tanashiensis. The sequence goes on along the minus strand of NZ_BMRZ01000002.1, from coordinate 913,625 downwards.
GGTGGTCACGTAGTCGACGACGTCGTCGGCGCCGAGCTCGCCGCAGCACGGCCGAGGACGCCGAGCGGTACCGCTCCACCATGGGCGCCGCCGGCGACGACCCCCGGACCCGGCTGCGGAAGGGGCAGGCCGGGCCCTGGGGAAGGTGCCGGCCGGCTCGGTCGTCGGTCAGTGGCCGTAGCGGCCGGTGTCTATCTCCCACCGGTGGTAGCCGGCTATCCAGGCGGCCAGGCCGTCCACGTACCGGTGGGCCGCCTCGCGTGCGGCCGGGGTGAGGCCGAGGAGGTCGCATATCCCGGGGACATCGGCCGACAGCTCCACGAAGCGGTCGACCATGGTCTGTGCCTCGCGCATCACCTGGACGGCCGCCTGTTCAGGAGTGCCGCCGCGTTCCTCGCGGACGATCATCACCAGGTTGGCGACGTCGCCCCGGGCGAGTTCCTGGGCGTACGAGTGCACGTCGTTGGTGAACGACGGTATGTCGGCCGCCAGTTGGCGCATCCGGCGGAACACCGGGTGGTGCAGCACTTCCTGGGGCAGCTCGAAGCGGTTGAGCCGCTCGACCATGTCGAAGAGGGTCTCCATGGCGGCCGTGCCCCGGCGGAGCGCGAGGTAGCTCTCCCGGTCGGGGAGGCGGCCGGAGAGCCGGCCGGCGGCCTCGGCGGGGTGGCAGGCGAAGTACCACTCCCAGTTGTACGCGGACCGGGCCCGCCATCGCGCGGACATGCCGTGCAGGCTGCGCTCCCAGAGGTCGGCGAAGGCCCGCTCGACAGGGGTGCGGACGTCGGGCGCCGGGCCCTCCCCGTGCAGAAGGTCCGTCAGGCGGGTGCATATCTCGGCCACTTGTGCCGGGGCCCGGCCGAGGTCCGAGTCGAACCGGTCGTCGAAGAGGAAGTAGAAGCTGAGCAGGTCCGCGGCGAGGACGAGGTCGTCGGCGGCGGAATCGGGGCTGGTGAACGCGGCGAGGCGGGGCACGTCCCACTTGTCGTACGCCGGAAGGGCGATGGCGGCGGCGAGTCCCTCGTGACGGAGGAGCCAGTCGCGGTTGGGCTGCGCGACGAATGCCTGGTGCGGATTGCTGCGAGGCGGAAACGGCAGGTCGAGCGTGGTCGCTTTGGACACTGGCCCCCCAGGTTGTGATCCCGGGTGATCCCCTGACGCCCCCGGCGCGATGGAAGATTACTTGAATCGATCATCAACTGCCAGAAACGTCAAGCAGATCGCTTTCAAGCCAACGGAATTGTTACGTCCGTATCGATCGTGCGTGTCGGTCACGCGTTCCAGCGTTCGTTGCGGCGGGTGGTTCGTCCCCCGTCCGCGCCACCCATGGACGGGTGGGCGCGTTGGGATTGCCGTGACCCCGGTGCAGTGACGGTTCTGCATCCGGGACCTGCGGGTTCTGTGCCGACTCCCGATCGTGGCGGGTCGGCGGGCGAGAGCGAAGATCTGGAGGGTGCACGGTGCCGGAGATGTGGACTCGGGGCGAGGAAGACGAAGCCCGGTTCGTGGACTGCCTCCGGGACGGTCACGCCCTGGTCGGACGCGACGCGGAGCTCGCCGAGCTCCGGAGCGCCGTGTCCGGGCACCCGCTGGTCACCGTGACGGGCGCGGTCGGGACGGGGAAGAGCCGGCTGGCGCTGGCCGCGGTCACGTCACCCCTGGACGGCCCCTGGCGGACGGTGGTCCGGGTGCGGTGGCACGACGGGGTCCCCGTGGGACGCCGGGCGCTGACGGCGCGGGTCGCCCGCGCGCTGAGCGGTGCGGGGCTGCCCTGGGATCCGGTGGCCCGGAGCGGTGCCGGTACCGGTACCGGTGTGGGTGCGCATACGGACCTCGCCGTACCCGCTCGTACCCTCCCGGCCGGTGGGGTGCTCCTCCTCCTGGACGATGTCGACCCCGTGCACACGGAGTGCATCGGTCTGGTCCAGGCGCTCCGGATGGCCCGGCCGGCGGTACGGATCCTGGTGACCGCGCGGCGGCCGCTCGGGCTCGGTGACGAGAAGGTCGTCGGACTGGCGCCGCTGCCGGTCGACACGGCACCGGGCCGGGCGGGTGCGTCCCCGGCCGCGGAACTCCTGGTCGCCCGCGCGCGGGAACGCGGGTGGAGCGAGGAACCCGACCCGGCGGCCCTGGCGCGGGTGTGCCGCCTGCTGGAGGGCGTACCCCTGGCCCTCGAACTGGCCGCCGGCAGGCTGGGGGAGTGGACGATGGAAGAGCTCGCCGCCCACCTCGAAGCCGGCCAGTGCCGGCTCGCCGACCCCGCGCCGCTCCTACTGCGGCACCGCACGCTGCGGACCTCCCTCGGGGCCGTGCACGCCCTGTGCGAACCGGCGCAGCGCAGGGTCTGGCGCCGGCTCAGTGCCTTCGCCGGCTCCTTCACGGAGGCGGCGGCGGTGTTCGTGTGTGCGGGGTCCGACCTCGCGCCGCACGAAGTGCCGCCCGCCCTCGCGGTGTTGAGCGCCACCGGTGTGCTCCGGACCCTCGGGGAGGCGGGCGCGGTGAGCCTGCCCCGCTACCGCATGGCCCGGGCCGCCCGCGACTTCGGGACGGAACGGCTCGCGGCGGCTGGGGAGCGGCCGACGACCTGGGAGCGGCATGCCGCGCACTTCCGCGGAGTGGCGGCCGTCGCCGAGACCCTGTGGAGCACCGGCCTTCAGCGACAGGCGCTGCAGACCGTCCAGGACGAACACGACGACCTGATGGCCCTCGTGCACCGTGCCGGGGCCGGGACCGGTCATGCCGAGACGTCCCTGGAGGCCATGCTGCACCTCTGGTTCTGGTGGGCGGTCCACGACCACGCCCGAGAAGGCAGCGACCACCTGCACGCACTGCTCCCCCGGCTGCCGGCGGACAGCCGGCTCGTGGCGCGGGGCCGATGGCTCGCGGCCTGGCTCAGCACGGCGTGGGATCCGCGCACGGCGCACGAGCTGCTGTCGCTCGCCTGGCCCGCTGCCGTGCTCGCGGGCGACGACGCCCTCCTCGGCCGCATCGCCCATGTGCACGGAACCCTGGCCTGGCAGCGACAGGACCTCGAATCGGCCGCCGCGTACTACCGGCAGGCGGCGGACACCACGGCCGGCGGCGCTCCCGGAGGCCCGTCGCCCACCGTGAGCCTGGCCGCCCTGGCCGTGGTCCAGGCCCACCGCACCCCGACGGCGGCGGCCCGTACCGCCCGCCGGGCGCTCGCACAGCCGGACTGCGCGAACGACGCGTGGGCCACGGCGCTGGCCCACTACGCCCGTGCCTTCGCCGACCACCGCGCCGGACACACCGGCCGCGCCCGGCACCGTGCCCGTCGCGCCCTGGCGGACCTCGAAGCCCGGGTCGACGCCCCGCAGGCCCGCCGGGCCCTGCGCCTCCTTCTCACCTCCTTCGACCTCGCCACGACGGCGGCCGGCGCGCTGTCATCACGGCATCGCCCGCACGTCCCGGTACCCCGCGGCGGAACACAGAGCCCGCCGGCCCCGGCGGGCCTGGCCCAGCGGTGACCGTGTCCCCGTGAAGTGAGGCCCCGGCCGCTGCCCGCCTCAGCCCAGCCTGGACGCGGCGTACGCCTCGATGGCGTCGCGCTGGTACACGGCCAGGCCCGGTGCGATCGCCTCGTACGCGGCGCGCCACTGCTCGTTGTCCACGCAGGAGCGCCCGATGGCGCGGTACTCCTCGACGGAGACGGCGCGCAGTTCCGTCAGGGCCCGGTACTGGGCGTCCGTCGCGGCCTGCACGGGTCCGGCGTCGGCCGGCAGGCCCGCGGCCATCAGCTCGGCGAGCCGGACCATCTGCTCCGTGCGCTCACGCTGCCCGTCCTCGACGGCCCGGGCGCTCATGCCGGCGACCCGGCGGGCGACGGCCTCGGCGTGCTCGGGGAAGTCGCGCAGGGTCTCCTCGTACTGGGAGGGCTGAATGCCCTCGAAGAGATTCTCGGGTCGGTTGATCGCGGTCATGGGTGTGCCGTCCTTCCTGGACTGCTCCAGTTCGACGATCGTGCGGGAGACGGTGCCGGCCAGGGCGTCGAGCCGGTCCCGCTCGGCGAGCAGCCGCCGGTGGTGGCCGCGCAGCGCCTCCACCTCGTCGACCTGCTCGGAGAGGATCCGGCCGATCTCGGGCAGACCCAGGCCCAGCGCCCGCAGGACGAGGATCTGCTGCAACCGCAGGAGCTGGTGCTCCCCGTAACGGCGATGGCCACCGGCGCCGATCCGGGCCGGCGGCAGCAGGCCGATCTCGTCGTAGTGCCGCAGGGTCCGGGCGGTCACGCCCGACATCCGGGCGACCTCCGCGATCGGCCAGTCCATGGCCGCCTCCCACACGAGTGCGTCACGGGCCGGTCTCTCCGGCCCTGGTCAGGACGGTAGAAGCTGCCGCAGCGGCAACTTCAACCCCAGGATGCGGGCCGTCTCCGACGTGGACCGGAAATCCGCGGTCCGGCCGTCACCGGCCCGCTCCCGCGACGAGTTCCTCCGCCACGCGCGTGCGTGCGTACAGCACGGACCGTCCCGCCCGGTGGGCCGAGACGAGACCGGCGGCGCGCAGCGCGCCGAGGTGCTGGGACACTCCGCCGGGTGTGAGGCCGGTGCGCCCGGCCAGTTCGGTCGTCGACGCCGGTGCGGTGAGCTCCGCGAGCAAGTGCGCCCGAGACCGGCCGAGGACCCCAGACAGGGCCTGGGAGGCCGATTCCGGCGGGGCTTCCCACAGGGTGCCGATGCCGCGCGGGGGATAGCGCAGGGCCGGCTGGTACAGGGGGTCCGTCGTCGAGAAGATCCGGGGCCACACGAACGCCGACGGCACGAGCAGCAGCCCCCGTCCGTCCAGCTTGCGCACACCGTGGACGAAGCGGTGCTGGACGCTCAAGGTGCCCGCGTTCCAGGCGAGTCGGGGTTCGAGGTCCTCGAAGAGGGTCCTTGTCCCGCCCCCGGCGAAGCGACGGGCCCGGTACTGGATGTCGGCCTCCAGATGCGTCTGGATACGAGGCCAGTACGGGGCCATCGCGAGCTCCCAGAAGGCCGCGATGAGATCGGTGAGCCGCCCGAGCGCGCGCTCCGGGTCGGCCCGCAGCGCGTCGACGCCGGGCTGCGCCTCGGGCGCGGAGGCCCGGAGCCGCTCGGGCGGGGTGGCGCGCAGCGCGGCGAGCTCCACGGCGAGCGTCGGGCCGGAGGTGCTGGGCGGCGGGCAGAGGAAACCGGGGATGGAAGGCGCGGGCACCGGGACGAGTGAGGTCAGCGGCGTCAGGTCGAGCCGCGCGGCCGCGATCCGGTCCCGTACCCGCGCGGCCCAGCGGCGGTGCAGGGTCTGCTCGTCGGCCCCCGACAGCACGCGGACCGCGGCCACGACCTCCCAGAGCGGTGAGATGGCGAAACGGGTGCGCGCGACGTCCTCCGCCGAGAACTCGATCTCCAGCACGGGTGACCCCGCCTCCCTGACCTGCCGCCGTTCCATGGATTCATGTGAGGCTAAAACATTGGCCCCGGGCTGTGCGGACCGGCCACCGTTCCGGGCATGCCCACCTTCCTCCCGGCCTCCCGGAGCGCGCGCTCCGGGCGGCGCACACAGCCCGACGACCCCCGTGACGCGCGGTCCCCCTGGAGCACGAGGGATTTCCGTGTCCTGTTCTCCGCCTCCGTACTGAGCACCCTCGGGACGAACGTCACGTACGTCGCCGTCCCCCTGGTCGCCGTCCTCGCCCTGGACGCGGGGCCCGGCCAGGTCGGCCTGCTCGCCTCCCTGAGTACGCTCGCGTTCCTGCTCATCGGCCTTCCCGCGGGCGCGTGGGTCGACCGCCTGCGTCACCGCACGGTCCTGATCGTGGCGGATCTCCTGCGCGCGGCGCTGTTCGCGTGGATCCCGGTGGCCTGGTGGTGCGACGTCCTGACCTTCGGGAGCCTGTGCGCGGTGGTGCTCCTGAGCGGGGCCGCCACGGTCCTCTTCGACGTGGCCTCGCAGAGCGTCCTGCCCCGGCTCGTCGGGCCCGCCGCCCTGATCCCGGCCAACTCGGCCGTGGTGAGCCTGATGGCCGCGGGCAACGTGGCCGGACGGGGAGCGGGCGGCGCACTGGTGCAGTTCCTGGGGGCACCGCTCGCGGTGGTGTGCGCCGCGGCGGGCCACCTCGGGTCGGGGCTCCGACTGCTGAGGATGGGGCGCGGCGACGCCCGTACCGCCGTCCGTGGGGCTCCCGCGGGAACCGCCGCCCCCGGCCCGCGGCCGAACCTGCGCGCCCAGATCGCCGAGGGGCTGCGTCATGTCCTGCGCCATGCGGAACTGCGCGCCCTCGCCCTGACCGGCGCGCTCGGGAACCTGGGGACGGTCATGGTGAACACGATGCTCCCCGTGGTGTTCACCCGCGAACTGGGCCTGTCGGCGGGTGCGCTGGGGCTGTTCTGGGGGGTCGGGGGCGTCGGGCTGTTCGTCGGTGCCCGCTGTGCCCGTCCTCTGGCCGACCGGTTCGGCCATGGGCGGGGGCTGGTCCTGGTCGGCCTGTGCACGGCCCCGGCCGGTCTCCTGGTGCCCCTGATGGACCGGGGCGTCGGGCTGTGGGCGGCGGGCGCCGGATGGTTCGCGTTCGCCGTGCGGACGGGGACGGCCAATGTCCTGGGCGTGAGCCTTCGTCAGCGGCTGACCCCGAACGACCTCCTTGGCCGCATGAACGCCACCTTCCGCTTCCTCCTCACCGGATCGATGGCCGTCGCCGCCGCGCTCGCCGGCGTCGTCGGTGCGCATCACTCGCCGCGCGCGGCCCTCTGGGCCGGCGGATGTGTCCTCTGTCTGAGCTTCCTCCCGACGCTCCTGTCCCCGCTGCGCCGGCGCAGGGAGCTCCCGGCCGACGAAAATGCCTGCGGGAGCGCTCCCAAGATGGCAGGGTGCACGGGATGACGACCGAACCGTTCATCCGCCCGTACCGGCCCTCGGACCGTTCCGCGCTCGGCGACATCTGCGTCAGGACGGCCCACGCGGGCGCGGCCGCGTCGCCCCTGTACCCCGACCCGGAGCTGCTCCCGACGATCTTCGCCTACCCGTACGTCGAGCTGGAACCCGACTTCGCCTTCGTCCTGGACGACGGCGCCGGCGGTGCCGTCGGCTACGTCCTGGGGGTTCCGGACACGGCCGCCTTCGCCGGACGCTTCCGCACCGCGTGGCTTCCCGGGGTGTCGGACCGCTATCCGGCCCCCACGGGGCCGGCCACCACGCCGGCCGAGGAGATGACCGGACTGCTGCACACGCCGGAGCGGATGGTCCGCGACGAACTGACCGGATACCCCGCCCACCTGCACATCGACCTGCTGCCCGCATGGCAGGGCCGGGGGCACGGCCGCGCCCTCATCGGCACCCTCCTGGAGGCCCTGCGGCGGCACGGAGTCCCGGCGGTGCACCTCTGCATGGCGCAGGCGAACACCCCGGCCCGGGCGTTCTACGACCGCCTCGGCTTCCTGCCGCTGGCCGTGGACGACCCCGGCCCCGTCTGGTACCTGGGCAGGCCGACCACGGCGCCGTGAGCGAGGCGCCGAAATTCATTCGGACGGCGATGTCGAGAACCCGTGGCCTGCTCCGTCCCCGGTGTGAGAGCGACCAGAATGGGCCGCACCAGCACCGAGGAGCACACCATGGCCAAGTACCTGCTGCTGAAGCACTACCGAGGCGCTCCGGCCGCGGTCAACGACGTGCCCATGGAGCAGTGGACGCCGGACGAGATCTCGGCCCACATGCAGTACATGCGGGACTTCGCGACCCGTCTCGAAGGGACCGGAGAGTACGTCGACGGGCAGGCGCTCGCCCCCGGGGGCACCTTCGTGCGGTACGACGGCGAAGGCCGCCCGCCGGTCACCGACGGCCCGTTCGCCGAGACGAAGGACCTCATCGCCGGCTGGATGGTGATCGACGTCGACAGCTACGAGCGCGCCGTCGAGCTCGCCGGGGAACTCTCGGCCGCCCCCGGGGCCGGCGGGAAGCCGATCCACGAATGGCTGGAGCTGCGCCCGTTCCTGGCCGAGCCGCCCACCATCACGGAGTGAGCGCCCCCATGGACGAGGCGCTGCTCCGGAGCCTCACCCCGGGCGTCCTCACCGCCCTCGTCCGCCGCGGAGCCGACTTCGCGGCGGCCGAGGACGCCGTGCAGGACGCCCTGGTGGAGGCGGTCCGCGTCTGGCCGGCCGACCCTCCCCGGGACGCGAAGGGCTGGCTGGTCACCGTGGCCTGGCGCAAGTTCCTGGACGCCGCGCGGGCGGACACCGCCCGCCGCCGGCGCGAGGACCTCGTAGACGAGGAGCCGGCGCCCGGGCCCGCGCCCGCGGTGGACGACACGCTCCAGCTCTACTTCCTCTGCGCCCACCCGTCACTGACGCCGTCGTCGGCGGTCGCGCTCACCCTGCGCGCCGTCGGCGGCCTGACCACCCGCCAGATCGCCCGGGCCTATCTGGTGCCCGAGGCGACCATGGCGCAGCGCATCAGCCGCGCCAAACGCACGGTCTCCGGCGCCCGCCTCGACCGCCCGGGAGACGTCGCCACGGTGCTCCGCGTCCTGTACCTGGTCTTCAACGAGGGTTACTCCGGCGATGTCGACCTCGCCGCCGAGGCCATCCGGCTCACCCGGCAGCTCGCCACCGCGATCGACCACCCGGAGGTGGCGGGGCTGCTCGCCCTCATGCTGCTCCACCACGCCCGGCGCGCCGCCCGGACCGCTCCCGACGGCAGTCTGGTCCCGCTGGCCGAGCAGGACCGCCGCCGCTGGGACACCCGGGCGATCGCCGAGGGCGTCGCGATCCTCCAGGCGGCCCTCGCCCGCGACCGGCTCGGCGAGTTCCAGGCGCAGGCCGCCGTCGCGGCACTCCACGCCGACGCGCCCACGGCCGGGGAGACCGACTGGGTGCAGATCGTCGAGTGGTACGACGAGCTCGCGCGCCTGACCGACAGTCCGGTGGTCCGCCTGAACCGGGCGGTCGCCGTCGGCGAGGCCGACGGAGCACGCGCAGGCCTGGCGGAACTCGCCGAGCTGGACAGCTCCTTGCCCCGGTACGCGGCCGTGGCGGCGTACCTCCACGAGCGCGCCGGTGACCTCATCACGGCGGCGCGGCTGTACGCCGAGGCGGCGAAGAAGGCGACCGACCTCCTGGAGCGCGACCACCTGACCCGCCAGGCGGCCCGTCTCCACACCCTTCTCGACGCGCACCGGCACGGCTGACGGGTCGCGGCCGGCGGGAGGTCATCTCTTCGGCCGGCGCCGCCCGTCGGCGAACGTGGGTATTTCACGGAGGAGTTCGCGGTGCGACGTGTGCGTCGTGGAGGTGATGCGGAGAGCCTTTTAAGAAACCTTGTTGAAGAACCCCTTACCCCTGGTTCGCACTTGATTTGCTCCTGCCAATCCGCACAGGGTTCTCTCGAACGTTTGACGCCCCACACGTCAACACGAGGAGAGATCCCTTTTCATGGCAACTCACAAGCGATCCAAAGGTCTTCGCAACGCGGTCATAGCCACTGGTGTGGCGGGTGCCGCCGCCGCGGCGCTCTTCGCGGGCAATCTCGCCGGGGCCGCCGCCCCGGCCGAGGGGACCGTGCACGGACTCGGCGCCCCGGGCGCCGTCGACGGCAGCTTCGTCGTCATCCTCGACGCATCCGCGAACAAGGCGGAGCTCGCGAAGAAGTACGGGGGCACGCTCCAGCGCTCCTACGGCTCCGAGGTCAACGGCTTCTCGGCCTCGGGCCTGACCGTCCAGGAGGCCAAGCGGCTCGCCGCCGACCCCGCCGTCGGGACGGTCGTGCAGAACAAGCGCTTCAGCATCAAGGAGACCCAGGAGAAGCCCCCGTCCTGGGGCCTGGACCGGATCGACCAGGCCGAGACGGCCGGCGACGACAAGTACACCTACCCCGACGGCGGAGGAGAGGGCGTCACCGCGTACGTCATCGACACCGGCGTCCGGATCACCCACCAGGACTTCGGCGGCCGGGCCACCCACGGCTTCGACGCCGTGGACAACGACGACTCGGCCGACGACGGCAACGGCCACGGCACCCACGTCGCCGGCACCATCGCCGGTACCTCCCACGGCGTCGCCAAGAAGGCCAGGATCGTCGCCGTGCGGGTGCTCGACGACAACGGCTCCGGCACCACCGAGCAGGTCGTGGCGGGCATCGACTGGGTGACGAATAACCACTCCGGACCCTCCGTCGCGAACATGAGCCTCGGCGGCGGCGCCGACGAGGCGCTCGACGCCGCGGTCCAGCGCGCCATCGCCTCCGGCGTGACCTTCGCGGTGGCAGCCGGCAACGAGTCCTCCGACGCCGGCCAGGGGTCGCCGTCCCGGGTGCCGGAGGCCCTCACGGTGGCGTCCAGCACCAAGGACGACGAGCAGTCCGACTTCTCGAACTTCGGTGCGGTGGTGGACCTGTACGCCCCCGGCTCGGAGATCACGTCGGCCTGGAACGACAGCGACACCGGCGTCAAGACGATCTCCGGGACGTCCATGGCCACACCCCACGTGACCGGTGCCGCGGCCCTCTACCTGGCGGCCCACCCGTCGGCGACGCCCGCCGACACGGCCGCCGCGCTGACCGGGGCGGCCACGCCGGACGCCATCAAGAACCCCTCCTCCGGCACGGCGAACAAGCTCCTGAAGGTCACGCCGTAACCGCACCGCACACCGGACGGCCCCCCACGATCGTGGGGGGCCGTTCCCCTTTTTGTACAGATGTCCTCTGTTGCCGGGAACCGGCCGTGGCGAGAATCTGTCACTGTGGAGGGAAGGCTGCCACGGCGCCGAGGGGGGAACGGGGATGAGCGCATGGGTCGTCCCGGGATACACGGAATCCCGGGAACTGGGCTCGGGCGGCAGCGGACGCGTGGCGCTGGCCACGCACGACGCGACCGGCGTACCGGTGGCCGTGAAGTACCTGAACGAGCGCCTCCGTTCCGACGCGTCGTTCGTCCGCGGATTCCGCTCCGAGGCCCGGCTCCTCGGCGCCCTCGACACCCCCCACGTCGTGGGGCTCTACGAGTACGTCGAGGCTCCGCAGGGCGCGGCCATCGTCATGGAACTGGTGGACGGCGTCGCGCTGCGCGCCCTCCTCGCCCGGGAGGGCTCGACCGGCCCCGAGGCCGCCCTCGCGGTCCTCAAGGGCTCGCTCCTCGGCCTCGCCGCCGCCCACCGGGCGGGCGTCGTCCACCGCGACTACAAGCCCGAGAACGTCCTCGTCGCCGCCGACGGATCCTCCAAGCTCGTCGACTTCGGGATCGCCGCCGGACGGGACAGCAGCCCCGGCATCGCCGGGACACCCGCCTACATGGCGCCCGAGCAGTGGAACGGCGCCCCCGCCTCGCCGGCCGCCGACGTCTACGCGGCGACAGCGACCTTCTTCGAGTGCCTCACCGGCCGCAAGCCCTTCGCCGGGGACAACTTCGCCGAACTCGCCCTCCAGCACCTGGAGGCGCCCGTGCCCGACGGACAGGCGCCGGAGCCGCTGCGCCCGCTCATCCGCCGGGGACTCGCCAAGGCTCCGCACGAACGGCCCGAGAACGCCGACGCGTTCGTCAGCGAACTGGAGTCGGTCGCCACGGCCGCGTACGGACCGGACTGGGAGGAACGGGGCCGGGGCCGGCTGGCGGCCCTCGCCGCACTCCTCCCGCTGCTCTTCCCCTCCTCCGGCGGTACGGCCCAGGGCACCACCGCGCTCGCCACGACGACCCTCACCGCACCACCGGCGCGGCGCCCGCGCCGGAGGCTCCCGCAGGGACTGCCCGCGGGCGCGGCCGCGCTCGTCCTCGCCCTGCTGCTCGCCCTCGCCGCGCGGGCCGGGGGAGCGGAATCGGGCGGCGACGAGGCGGCGCAGGCCTTCGCGACGACGAGCACGTCACCCCGCACGGGTCCACCGGCCCCGAGCACGTCTCCGACGCCCACACCGACCTCGACGCCGACGACCGAGGACCCCTCCGCCTCACCGGCCACTCCCTCGACACCGCCTCCGGACCCCACGACGGACACCCCCACCACGACGGCACCGCCCCCACCCACCACGACGGACCCGGCGCCCCCGACCACCACGCCACCCACCACGCCGCCCACGACTCCCCCCACCACCCCGCCGACGACGCCCCCGACACAGCCACCGGTCTCCGTCACGGCGGTGTCCGTGACGAGCCTGCGTCAGACCGGACCGACGACCGCCGAGGCCACGGTGGAGATCACGACGGACGGAACGGGCCCCGTGGCGCTCGTCCTGGAGTGGTTCACCGGCGACGAGCCGGGCGCGCCGGGCGCACCGGACGGCACCGAGACCGTCCGACGCGAAGGGGCGGGCCGCTACACCCTCACGCTCACGCACGCGGTCCGGGGCGCCGGCTGCTACTGGGGAGCGCGCGCGACCACGGACCCGGCCGCCCCGAACGGCGGCTCCTTCCAGCAGATCTACATCCGGCGGTGTGTGATCACGTGAACGACGACGACTACAGCGCCACCGAACTGGGCAGCCACTGGTTCGAGCGCCCGACACCGGACCCCACACCCGACCGCGTGGAGGGCGAAGTCCTGCGCTTCGGCCCGGGAGTGACCGCGGCCGCCGCCCGACGCGCCGAGAACACGCCCACGGCGGCGCAGATCTGGCACGGCACCCTCCCCGGCACCCCACCACCCGGCCGGCCCCGCTCCCGACGGCCGCTCCGGTACGTGCCGGCGGCCGTGATCCTGCTCGCCGTCCTGGCATGGCTGGCGTGGCGGGAGTACGGTCCCCAGGTCGCGGTCCAGGACGTCGCGGTGACCGCCCCCGAAGGGCGGCTCGGCTGCGACGGCACGGCGAACGTCCTGGGCGTCGTCCGCACCGACGGCCGCCCGGGCACGCTCACGTACCACTGGGAACGCAGCGACGGCACCCGCTCCGCACCCCTGCGGGAGACGCTCACCCGCGGCCAGAAGGAAGCCCGCCTCCACCTCCTCTGGACCTTCCAGGGCCCGGGAACCCACCGAGCGGTGGCACGCTTGGTGATCACGTCCCCCACCCCTCACACGGCGGAGGACACGTTCACCTACCGCTGCGGGTGACTCCGGAAGGAGGGACGCCTGCGGCTGCCTGTCCGATGAGCGGCATGGGGCGGCGCGCGTGGCGTCCCCTCAGGCCGTCGGGGTGTCGCCGATGCGGTACCCCACCCCGGTCGTCGTCGTGATGACCGGTGGGCTGCCCAGCTTGCGGCGCAGGCGGCCGACGGTGACCGTCACGGTGTTGGTGAACGGATCGGCGTTCTCGTCCCACACCTGCTCCAGGAGGTCCTCGGCGCTCAGGAATCCCGGGCTGGCGCGCAGGAGTGCCTCCAGGACGGCGAACTCCTTGACGGACAGGGCGAGCGGGCGGCCGTCCCGGTGGGCGGTGCGGCGTACCGGGTCCAGTTCGAGACCGGCGGCGCGCAGCGTGCGGGCCCGGGCGGCCGGTCTGCGGCGGGCCAGCGCCCGGATGCGCAGGACCAGTTCGGGGAAGTGGAAGGGTTTGGCGAGGTAGTCGTCGGCCCCGAGGGTGAGACCGCTGACCCGGTCGCCGGGTGCCCCGGCCGCGGTCAGCATCAGCACCATCGGACGGTCGTCCCGCCCGGTGATCATCTGGCAGAGCACGTCACCGTGGATCCCTGGCAGGTCCCGGTCGAGGACCACCACCTCGTACGCGTTCACGTCGAGCTTGGCGGCGGCTTCCAGGCCGTCGTGCGCGAGGTCGACGGCCATCCCCTGATCGCGCAGTCCCTCGGCGACGACCTCGGCGAGCGACCGCGCGTCCTCCACGACCAGAACCCTCACGCCGCCACCTCCGCCCGCACCGCGTCGCCTTCCGGGACGGCCGGGGGCAGCGTCACCGCCACGCGCAGACCGCCTTCCGGTCGGGCACGGAGCACGAGACGGCCGCCGTGCGCGGCGACGATCGCGGCCACGATCGACAGTCCCAGGCCCGAACTCCCCTCCGATCCCGTACGGGCGGTGCCGAGCCGTTCGAAGGGCTGTCCCAGCCGGTCCACCTCGTCCTGGTCCAGGACGCGCCCGCCGGTCTCGACGACCAGGCGCGCCCCGGAGCCGTCGCTGTCGGCGGTGACCCTGATCCAGCCGCCCTCCTGGTTGTGCGCGATCGCGTTGTCGACCAGGTTCTGTGTCATCCGGGACAGCAGCACGGCGCTGCCCCGCGTCCGGGCCTCCGGCCGTACCCCGGCGTCGAGGCTCAGGCCCTTCGCGGCGATGTCGGAGGCCCGGGCGTCCAGCGCGTTCCGCGCCAGCTCGCCCAGCGACACGAGGGTCCGGTCGGCGAAGGCGCCGTGCTGCGCACGGGCGAGGAGGAGGAAGCCGTCGAGCAGGTGGTCCACACGGTCCAGCTCGGTCCGTACCCGGCCGGCGAGCGCGAGCGTCTGTGCCTCGGGCCGTGGTTTGGCGACGGCCACGTCCAGCGACGCCCGGATCGTCGCCAGCGGCGTACGCAGTTCGTGCGAGGCGTTCCCGACGAAGCGGCGCTGCGCGACGAAGGAGGCCTCGAGACGTTCGAGGAGCCCGTCGACCGTGTCGGCGAGCTCCTTGACCTCGTCCGAGGGGCCGGTCACGGCGAGCCGCTCGTGCAGGTTCTCCGCGGTGATCCGCCGCGTCGCCGCGGTGATGAGCCGCAGCGGCCGCAGGACCCGGACGGCCAGGAGCCGGCCGAGCAGGAGCGACAGGCCCGTCATCACGACCAGTGCGACGAGCGAGCCGACCAGCCACCGGTGCTCCTGCTGGCCCTGCGCGTCCGCGAGTTGTGTCTGCAGCTCCCGGATCCGCTGCTGGGCGGCGACGAGCTCGGGCGGACCGCCGGGGACCGGTGCGGGGAGGTTCCCGGGAGCGGGCGTGGACAGGCGGACCCCGGACATCAGGTAGGTCAGGGCGAGCAGCGCGATCCCGGACGCGAGGAACCCCGCGGCGTACAGGATCGTGAAGCGTCGTCCGACAGTCCCGCCCCGCAGCATGCCCATGGTCCTCTCCCCGCGTGTGTCCGACCGGACCCAGCATGCCCCGCCGCACCTAACAACGAGGTGACAGGCACGGTTCGGACCGTGTCACGGCGGCACCCGTAGAACCGTGGTCATGTCTTCGACAAACGCACTGCGCCACGCGGTCCACCGGGAGTGGACCGGCTTCCGCCGTCCGGGCCGGATCGTCGCCATGGCGGCGGCGATGGCGGCCGTCATCGTCCTCGGCCTGCTCTACGCCTTCGGCAACCACGCGTCCTGCGACGGCCCGTGCCCCTCCGATCCCCACGGACCGGACGGCTCCCTCGTCAACGACCAGTTCTCCCTCATGCACCAGGACCTGGGAGAGAACGGCAGCATCACCGTCCGGATGACGTCCATGAAGGGCATCATCACCTACCCGCCGCCCCACCACGACAAGCTCGTCCCCGGCCTCGTGCCCTGGGCCAAGGCCGGGATCATCATCAAGGACGGCGTCCGCCCGGGCTCCTCGTACGCGGCGCTGATGGCCACCGGCGGCCACGGCGTGCGGATGCAGTACGACTACCTCCACGACATCGCCGGGAGCGCCGGCAACGGGGACGGGGTCTCCGCCCGGACTCCCCGCTGGCTGCGGCTGACCCGGTCCGGCGACACCGTCACCGGGCACGAGTCCGCCGACGGCGAGCGGTGGGTGAAGGTCGGCGCGGCACGGCTGCCGGGGCTGCCCGAGAAGGTGCAGGTCGGCCTGTTCGCCACGTCTCCCGGCGATCTGACGCTGGTCGGTACCGGCCTCGGCGGCGCCACGGAACAGGTGCGCTACACCCAGGCCGGCGGCGTCTTCGACCACGTCGACCTCAAGGGCACGGTCACCGGCGCGCGGTGGCGCAGCGACACCGTGGGGGAGGCGAACCGGACCGACTGGGAGAAGTACTTCCAGGCATCCGGCGCGGTGGAGAAGAACGGGACGGTCACCGTCACCGGAGCCGGTGACATCGGCCCGGCCGGCACCGAGGACGGCGCCCGGCCGGTGGAGCGCACCCTCGGAGGACTCGGCCTCGCGCTGATCGTCGTGCTCGTGGTCGCGGTGCGGTTCGCCACCACCGCGTACCGCCGGGAGGCGACGGGTGGCGTGCCGGTCACCCGCGGGGAACTCGCGGCGAAGTCGATCGTCGTCGCGGGCGTCACGTTCGTGACGGGTCTCCTGGCCGTCGGCATCGTGGTGCCCGTCGGCGCGGCGGTCCTGAAGGGGAACGGGATCCCCGTCCTCGGGGTGTCCGCGCTCACCGGAGCGCGGGTCGTCGTCGGCACGGCCGTCGCCCTCGCCCTGTCCGCCGTGCTCGCCCTCGCGCTCGGCGCCCTGCTGCGGCGCGCCTGGCTCGCCGTCCCGGTCGCCGTCCTGGCCGTCGTGGTCCCGTACGTGGTCACGTCCTTCCCGCTGCTCGCCGACGGCGTGGCACAGTGGCTCCTGCGCGTCACCCCGGCCTCCGGCTTCGCCGTCCAGCAGTCCCTCGTCGAACATCCGCAGGTGATCGCCCACTACGCGCCCTCCACCGGCTACTTCCCGCTTCCCTGGTGGGCGGGCGTCGGCGTCCTGGGCGCGTACGCGGCGCTGCTCCTGGGGCTCGCGCTCAGGCGTGTCCCGCAGGGAGTCACGAGCCCGGTCGTACCCGTCCGAGGCACGGGTCTCGGCCGCGGGGACAGCGGACAGGACCCGCGGAGCCAGGACCCGCGTTAATCGTTGGTGTGCGGGGCGGTGGGGCTTGTACGGTGGGCACGCGACCGCGCCTCCGATGCGCTCGGCTGCGGCTACTTCTTCTGAAACCCAAGTGATGCCGCCGCCATTCTGGATCTCGGCAGGCGCGGGCGCTCCGCCCCGCAGGACGTTGTGCCCGGGGCCGTCCGATCCTTTGAATCCGGGGGGATTCACTGCCTCGTCACACCCCGCGCGTCTCCAAGATGTGGTCCGAACTGCTGGTGGCCCCGCACATCCTGGCGACCGCCCGCTCCATGCCTCCGTCACCACCACGGCTCCACCGCAGGCCCGGCGGGCCGGACCCCCGTACGTATCCGGGGGGTCCGGCCTTCGTCCGGGAGCCCCGCGACGAGCTCTTCCTCCTCGCCGTCGGCAACCTCGTCTCCCAGCGGACCTTCTACGAGAGCGGCGAGGAGCGCGACGCGCGGTACACCCGGCTCGTCGGCGAACTCGCCGTCCAGGACCCCGAGTGGACGGCCGGCCTGCTGCGCTGGCTGCGCGCCGAGGGCAACATGCGCACCGCGTCCCTGGTGGGCGCCGCCGCGTACGTCCGGGCCCGGCTCCGGGCCGGGGCCACCGCAGGCCCCTCCAACCGGTCCGTGATCGACTCGGTCCTCCAGCGGGCCGACGAGCCCGGCGAACTGCTCGCCCACTGGATCTCGGCCTACGGGCGGAACGTGCCGCAGCCCGTGAAGCGGGGCGTCGCCGACGGAGCGCGCCGGCTCTACACGTCCCGGTCCCTGCTCAAGTACGACACCGCCTCCAAGGACTTCCGCTTCGGCGACGTGCTCAACCTGGTGCACGCCGCTCCCGACCCGGACAAGCCCTGGCAGGGGGCGCTCTTCCGGTACGCCCTGGACCGCCGCCACCACCCGGAGCGGGCGGTCCCGCCGGCCTCCGACCACCTGCTGACCGCCCATCGGGCGCTGATGGAGACGGCGGCGGACGAGCGGAGAGCGGTGGTGACCGGGCCGGGCGGCTCCGAGCGGCTCGCCGCGGCGGGCATGACGTGGGAGGCCCTGGCGGGCTGGCTCCACGGACCGATGGACGCCGCCGTCTGGGAGGCCGTGATCCCCACGATGGGGCCGATGGCCCTCCTGAGGAACCTGCGGAACTTCGACGAGGCGGGCGTCTCGGACGAGGTCGCCGCACGGGTGGCCGAACGGCTCTCGGACGCCTCCGAGGTCGCCAGGTCCAGGCAGTTCCCCTTCCGCTACCTGGCGGCCCACCAGCACGCGCCGTCCCCGCGCTGGGCGGCCCCGCTGGAACGGGCGCTGGGCCACTCCCTGGCCAACGTACCGGCGCTGCCCGGCCGCAGCCTGATCCTGGTGGACCGGTCCGACTCCATGTTCTGGGACACCGTCTCGGAGCGGTCCAGGCTGACCCGCGCGGACGCGGCCGCCGTGTTCGGCACCGCGCTTGCCATGCGTGCCGAGCAGGCGGATCTGGTGGAGTTCGGCTGGGGAAGCGCCACGGTGCCGTTCGCCCAGGGCGAGCCGGTGCTCGACGTGCTGAAGCGCTTCCGCAGCCTCGGAGGCACGTACACGGCCAAGGCACTGCGGAAGCACTATCAGGAACACGACCGGGTCCTGATCGTCACCGACGAGCAGGTCGCCCCCTACGACTCCGGCAGTGCGACCGATGCGGTCCCGGCCGGCATCCCCGTCTACACCTGGAACCTGGCGGGATACCGCCCCGCCCACGGCCCCGCGGGCCCCCACCGCCACACCTTCGGCGGTCTCACGGACGCCGCGTTCCGGATGGTCGGCCTCGTCGAGGCGGGCCGAGAGGCCGTATGGCCGTGGGCGTCGGGGACGGAGGACCGGGCCTGAGGCGCCGCGCTCACGTGCCGTCGGTCCGGGTGAACGTGCCCAGGCCCTCGGTGTTCAAGTACTCGACGGTGAACGACTTCCCGTCCGGGGTGAAGGTCACCCCGGTGAGGCCCACGGCGTTCTCTCCGGCCGTCGGGAAGCTGAACGTGTCGCCGGCGTAGTGCGTCATCCGGTAGTTCTGGGGCTTCGGGCCCAGGCGGAGCGTCAGCGTGCCGTCCGGACCGGTGACGACCTCCGCACGGCCGTAGTAGGAGCTCTCGAACGTGCCGGTGTACGTGTCGGTGGGCCGCGCGGGCGCGGCACCCGACGGCGGGTGGGCGTAGTCGGTCTTCGAACGGCCCTCGTCCGCCTGCGCCCGGTACAGCGCGTCCACCAGGGGGATCCAGTCGCGGCTGATCTCCCCGGTCTGCGCGATGTCGAAGAAGTCGAGCGCCACGGCGTCGGCGACGCCGACCGGCGAGGTGTTGGTGAGGACGACGATGCCGAGCTGCTCACCGGGCAGCATCGTCACGTTGGTGTGCGCGCCCTGGGCGAACGCGCCCGTGTGCGAGAGCCTGAGCCGGCCCTCGTCGTCGTAACTCACGTTCCAGCCGAGGCCGTAGAAGCCGGTCCGCCCGGCCGGGGCGTGGGGCGGACTCGCGACCGACTCGGGCCAGTGGGTGCGCTCCAGGGCGTCGGCGGCGATGATCTGCCTGCCGTCGAGCTTGCCGTCGCCCAGCTGCAGCTTCAGCCAGGTCGCCATGTCGCGGGCGCTGGAGCTGACGCCACCGGCGGGGGACTGGGCGTCGGGGTCGCGCACGAACTCCGGCTTCCAGACGCCGTCGACCTCGACGTGGCCCCAGGCCCTGTCGGACGCCCGCGCGTAGTCCTCGAAACGCGAACTGGTGGAGTTCATCCCGGCCGGCCGGTAGAGCGTGTCGGCGGCGAGCTTCTCCCAGGGCACGCCCTTCTCGTCGGCGACCGCCTGCGCCGCCGCCGTCAGGCCGAAGTTGGTGTAGGCGTAGCTCGCGCGGAACGGCGCGAGGGGCTCGTACCGCAGGTGGGACAGGATGTACGAGCGGTCGTAGCCGAGGTCCTCCAGCAGGTCACCGGCGTGATCGGGGAGGCCGCTGCGGTGGGAGAACAGGTCGGCGACCGTCACGTGCGAGGTGACCCACGGGTCCTTGAGGGCGAAGCCCGGCACGTGCGGGGCGACCGGCCGGGTCCAGCCCTCGGTGCCCACGGCTCCGGAGACGACGGTGGAGGCGATCGGCTTCGACACGGAGGCCAGCTGGAAGACGGTGTCGGCGTCGACGGCGGCGCTCTCGCCCGCCTTGCGTACGCCGTACCCCTTCAGATGGATCACCTTGCCGTCGTGGACGACGGCGACGGCCACCCCCGGCACCCCGGTGCGCTTCATGGCGCCCTCGACGACTCCGTCGAGACGGTCGACGGCGCGCTTCACGTCCGCGTCGTCCAGCTGGGGAGGCGGCTGGGCGGGAGGCGGCGAGGGGCCGGGTGCCGCCGCACCGAGCAGCGCGGTCAATCCTGCCGCGGCAAGCCATCGAACGGTGCTCACCTCTCCATTCAACGGCCTGCGCCGAGCTCTGTCGCGCGCTGGACGTCCCCCCCCGGAGCGCCTGGCGATGAGCGCGTGCTTGCCGTTGGGCGGTGGTGTTCCTAGCGTCGGGGCATGACTCCGACCTCCGCCGAAGCCCGCCGCACCGTGACCGTCGCCGTCGTCCAGGCCGCCGCCCCGCTCTTCGACACCCCGGCCGCCGTGGCCCGGGCCGAGGAGCTCGTCCGCGAGGCCGCCGCCCGGGGCGCCGGGATCGTCGTGCTCCCCGAGGCGTTCATCGGCGGCTACCCCAAGGGCCTGGACTTCGGCATCACGGTCGGCAGCCGCACCCCCGACGGCCGTGACCTCTTCCGCCGCTACCACGCCGCCGCCGTCGAGATCCCCGGCCCGGAGACCGAGACGCTCGGCGCCGTCACCCGGGAACTCGGCTGCCACGCCGTGATCGGCGCGGTCGAACGCCACGGCGGCACCCTCTACTGCGTCGCGCTCTTCTTCGGCCCCGACGGCTACCTGGGCCTCCACCGCAAGCTCATGCCCACCGCCGCCGAGCGCTACCTCTGGGGCCAGGGAGACGGCTCCACCCTGCCCGTCGTCGACACCGGTACCGGGCGCGTCGGCGCGGCCATCTGCTGGGAGAACTACATGCCGCTCCTGCGCACCGCGATGTACGCGAAGGGCGTGGACCTGTGGTGCGCGCCGACCGTCGACGACCGCGACGCCTGGCAGGCCACCATGCGGCACATCGCCCTGGAGGGCCGCTGCTTCGTCCTCAGCGCCTGCCAGTACCTGCGCCGCGACGCCCTCCCGGACGACCTCCACCCCGTCCAGGGCGACGCTCCCGACACCGTGCTGATCGGCGGCGGCTCCGTCATCGTCTCCCCGCTGGGCGAGGTCCTCGCCGGGCCGCTGCGCGACGGCGAGGGCATCCTGACCGCCGAGCTCGACCTCGACGACCTGGCCCGCGCCCGCTTCGACCTCGACACGGTCGGCCACTACGCCCGCCCCGACGTCTTCACCCTCCACGTCGACGAGACGCCCCGCACCACCGTGACCAGCGGATAGGGCGTGTCCGGAAGGACCGCCGGCCCGGACCCCGCGTGGCCGGCGGTAGACTCGGCGACCGTGGCGGATACCCAGTACGAAGACTTGTTGAAGATGGTGCTCACCTCGGGAACGGCCAAGGCCGACCGGACGGGCACAGGCACCCGGAGTGTCTTCGGGCACCAGCTCCGCTACGACCTCGCGCAGGGCTTCCCGCTGGTCACCACCAAGAAGGTGCACCTCAAGTCCATCGTGTACGAGCTGCTGTGGTTCCTCCGCGGCGACTCGAACGTCGGCTGGCTGCAGGAGAACGGCGTCAGCATCTGGGACGAGTGGGCCGACGACAAGGGCGAGCTCGGCCCCGTCTACGGCGTGCAGTGGCGCTCCTGGCCCACGCCCGACGGCCGGCACATCGACCAGATCAGCCAGCTCCTCGACACCCTGCGCCGCGACCCGGACTCCCGCCGGATGATCGTCTCCGCCTGGAACGTCGCCGAACTGGACCGGATGGCGCTCGCCCCGTGCCACGCCTTCTTCCAGTTCTACGTCGCCGACGGCAGGCTCTCCTGCCAGCTCTACCAGCGCAGCGCGGACCTGTTCCTCGGCGTCCCGTTCAACATCGCCAGCTACGCCCTGCTCACCCACATGGTGGCGCAGCAGACCGGCCTGGAGCCGGGAGACTTCATCTGGACCGGCGGCGACTGCCACATCTACGACAACCACACGGAGCAGGTGACCGAGCAGCTCACGCGCGCCCCGTTCGAGTTCCCCGAGCTGAAGCTGCACCGGGCCGACTCGCTGTTCGACTACGCCTACTCCGACGTGGAGATCGTGGGCTACCAGCACCACCCGGCGATCAAGGCTCCGGTCGCCGTATGAGCAGCCCCACGGACAGCCGCACCAACGTCGGGCTCATCTGGGCGCAGACCCTCGACGGTGTCATCGGTGCCGACAACGCGATCCCGTGGCGCCTGCCCGAGGACATGGCGCACTTCAAGGCGACCACCCTCGGCCACCCCGTGATCATGGGGCGCAAGACCTGGGACTCGCTGCCCGAGCGGTTCCGCCCCCTGGCCGGCCGCCGCAACATCGTGGTGACACGGGACGCGCGGTGGACGGCCGAGGGCGCGGAGCGCGCGGGCTCCATCGACGCGGCGCTGGACCTGGCGGCCGGGTCGCCGGGGCCGGGCGGCGCGGCCGTCGCCTGGGTGATGGGCGGGGGCGAGATCTACCGCGCCACGCTGCCCCACGCCACGACGCTCTCGGTGACGGAGGTCGACACCGCGCTGGCCGGCGACACGTACGCCCCGGCCATCGGCGCCGACTGGGAGATCGCGGAGGACAGCGGCTGGCGGGACTCCACGACCGGCCTGCGCTACCGCATCCGCCGCTACACCCGCCCGTAACCGCCCCGGCGGGGCTCCCCGCCGGCCGCCTTCATCAGCGCGCTTCGCGCATCCCGAGGATGTACGAGGCGGTCAGGGCGACGGCGCGGTCCTCGTCGTGGGACAGCTCCGTCAGCGCGCGTGACGCCGTGCCTCCCGGGATGTCCGCGAGAGCCTGCGTGAGGCGTCGGCGAGCGGACGGCGTCGTGGTGCCGTCGGCGAGGCGGCCCACGAGCAGGCCGGTGATCCGGTCCGCGAGCGCGGGACGGCTCGCCAGTGCCCCCAGCGCGTCGGCCGCGTCGACGTCGTTCGCCTCCTCGACGATCATGTCGATGAGTGTCGGGACCGCGCCCGTCACGCCGCGTGCCCCGAGCTCCAGGGCGGCGACCCTGCGGACCCCGAGGTCGGGGGCCGCGAGCGCCTCCCGCAGGACGGCGGTCGCCGCGTCGCCCGGGATCTCGACGACGGACCGGACGGCACGTCCGCGCACCTCGGCCGCCGGTGAACCGAGGCCACGCGCGAGGAGTGGCAGCCCGTCGTCGCCCGATCGCGCCAGCGCCCAGCGGAGGGCTCCGGCGACACTCGGGTCCGTCTCTCTCAGGACCGCCTCGACGAGCGCTTCCACCGGCACCGGTGCCTCCTCGGCCGAGGACAGCGCCGCGCGCTGGCGGGTCTCGGGGCTCGCCGACCCCAGGGCCTGGAGGAGGGCGACGATCTGGAGGACGTCCCGCCAGCCGGCGGGTTCCGCGTGGCCGATCCGGCGCAGCCGTGTGAGCAGCTCCGTCTCGGCCGCGATGCGCTCGCGCGTCTGGCGGATGAGATCGTCGACGAGCTCCGAGGGCGTGAAGCCGGGATCGTCGAGCGCCCGTCCGACCTCGCGCAGCGAGAGGCCCAGGGACCGCAGGCTCTCGATGTGGAAGATGCGCCGGATGTCCTCGTCGGAGTACTCCCGGTAGCCGGCGCCGGTACGGCCCGTGGGCCGCACCAGGCCGAGCGCCTCGTAGTGCCTGAGCATGCGGGCGCTGACCCCGGAGTGCCGCGCCACGTCACCGATCAACACGGAAGGTCACTCCTCCTGGCCGGTCGTGCCGAGGGCCACGATCCGCTTCG
The DNA here is from genome assembly GCF_014648895.1 of Streptomyces tanashiensis. Classification (GTDB taxonomy): domain Bacteria; phylum Actinomycetota; class Actinomycetes; order Streptomycetales; family Streptomycetaceae; genus Streptomyces; species Streptomyces tanashiensis. The sequence continues at coordinate 890,029 of NZ_BMRZ01000002.1, read as the reverse complement.
CCTCCTCGACGGCGAAGTCGAATCCGGCGTCCGGGTCGCGCGACAGCTTCTCCGTGGCGATCGCGTGCTGACGTACGGACGGACGGGGGTCCGCCATCGCCGTGCGCAGGGCCGGCGCCATCGCCTCGCCGAGGGCGATCAGCGCCCGGCTGAGGCTCAGCCGCGTCTCGCGCCCACCCCGCCCGAGCTGGGTGGCGAGGACGTCCGCCAGACCGGGCTCCTCGCCCTCGGGGACGAGTACGACCGCCGCCCGCCAGGCGCTGCGCGCCACCTCGTCGTCGGCGTCGGTCATGAGCTCCCGGGTGATCGCCGTCCAGGCCCGCCGGTCCCCGATCTTCGACAGGGTGTGCAGGGCCTGGCTCCGTGCCTGGGCCCGCTCCGAGCGGAGTTCGCCGAGGAGCGGGGGGAGCGTCAGTGCCGACGGGTGACGGGTGAGGGCCCAGGTGAGCATCTCGCGGACCTGGAAGTCGGGCTCGACCGCGCATCGTCCGACGAGGTCGTCGACGCACCGCGGGTCCGGTGCCGTGCCCACCGCCAGTGCGGCCCGCAGCCGCACCGACGAGTTGTCGCTCTCGAGCCCCCGCAGAGCTCGCGTCACCTGTGTGTCCTCGTTCGCCATGGTCATCGGGACCACCTCCTGGGCCACAGTGAAGACCTTGTCACCGTGTCAAGGTCAAACGGGGCCACGCGGGCGGCCCTGCGGGGGAACGGGAGTTCAGAAGGCGTGTCCGACGTGGGCGAGGGCCTGCTTGAGGAGATGACCCTGACCGCCGGGCATCTCGTTCTGCACGGCGGGGGAGGCGGCGTCCTGCGGGCTGAACCAGACCAGGTCGAGTGCGTCCTGCCGGGGGCGGCAGTCGCCGGTGACCGGGACGATGTAGGCGAGGGACACGGCGTGCTGGCGCGGGTCGTGGAAGGGCGTGATGCCGGCCGTGGGGAAGTACTCGGCGACGGTGAAGGGTTGCAAGGAGGCCGGGACGCGAGGCAGGGCCACGGGCCCGAGGTCCTTCTCCAGGTGGCGCAGCAGCGCGTCCCGGACCCGCTCGTGGTGCATGACGCGGCCGGACACCAGGGTGCGGCTGATGTTTCCCTCGGAGCCGATCCGCAGGAGCAGTCCGATGCTGGTGACTTCGCCGCTGTCGTCCACGCGCACGGGGACGGCCTCGACGTACAGGATCGGCATCCGGGACCTGGCCGTGTCCAGTTCGTCCGTGGTCAGCCAGCCGGGCGTGGTCTCAGTCATGTCAGACATCGCTTGATCATACTTTCCGCGCTGCGCTTCGGCCCAGGCCGCGTGTCTGCCACCCGGGTGGCACTTACGTGCGGTCGTCGCGGGACCGTCCCGCTCCCCGGGGCCGGGGCGGCGGCGAGGGGGAAGGTCAGAGGGGCTGGATCCGGGTCCGCAGGAGGCAGAACTCGTTGCCTTCCGGGTCGGCCAGGACGTGCCAGCTCACGCCGGCGCCCTGTCCGATGTCCGCGGGCTTCGCGCCGAGGGCGAGCAGCCGCTCCAGCTCGGCGTCCTGGTCGCGGTCGGTGGGGTTGACGTCGATGTGCAGGGGGAGTTTCCCGGCCCGCGGGTCGCTGGAGGGGCTGAGGAGGAGCGTCGGCTGCGGCCCGCCGAACTCGGCGCCGGGCGGGCCGATCTGGATGCCGCCGTCGTCCTCCCGGCCGATCTCGACGTACCCGAGGACCTCGCTCCAGAAGGCGGCGAGCCGCTCCGGGTCGGCGCAGTCGAGGATCAGTTCCGTGATGCGGCATGCCATGCCCAACAGTGTACGGGGGGAGTCATGATGACACTACGTCATGCACCGCTGCCGCGCGGACCCGGAACGGCCGGCGCCGGGGTCAGTCGCGCCAGTCGCCGTCCCCCGTCCAGGAGTTCCGGTCGTGACGGTCGCGACGATCGGGGCGGTGGGTCTCGGCGTACAGGGCGGCGCGGGTCAACGGGCCATAGACACCCGGCTCCTCCGGGATGTCGCGGGCCCTCTGGAAGCGGCTCAGGGCCACCTCCAGGGAACTGCCGAAGGTCCCGTCGGCCGAGCCGAGGTACAGGTACAGCTGTTGGAGACGGAGCTGGAGGTCCAGTACCTCGGGTCCGGAACTGCCGAGCGAGAGCAGCCCGGAGTCCGAGGGTCCGGGCCGCCGGGAGCTCTGGGTCGGCACCGGATCCGGCGTGCGTGTGGCCGGGGGAGTGGGGGTGGACGTGGGCGGGGGCGTGGGGGTCCGGGTCGGCGTGCCGGGGCCGGAGGGCGGAGCGGAGGACGGGGCGGAGCTCGTGGGGGCGGCGGTCGGTGGGGTCGTGGTCCGCGCGGTCGTCGTGGGGGCGGCGGCACTCCGGCGGGTGGCCGACGGCTCGTCGTCCGGGGTGAGGTCGGGGGCCGGGAGGTCGGGCATGGTGAGGGACAGGCTGTTCGCGGCCCCGGGCTCCGGCTCGGAGGTCAGGCCGACGGTGAGTCCGATGCCGGCGGCGAGGGCACCCGTGATCAGCAGCGGGAGGGACATGCCGCCGGCCCGGATCTCCCGCTCGGGCGCCTTCTCGGCCCGCCGCGACCGCGATGCCTTCCGTATGAGCTTGGGCTTTCCGGCTCCGTGGCGCCGGCGGGGCGCGGCCCCTCCGGGGGCCGGCGACGGGCTCGGTGCGGCGTCGAACATCTCCACGTCCTGCGTGCGCGCCCCCGGCCCGCCGCTGCCGGGTCCGGCGACCTTCCCGAAGATGAGGTCGTCCCGCGTGGGGCGTGACGGCGGTTCGGCGGCGCCGGACGTGACTGCTGTGGTCAGGGCAGTCCTGTTGCGCATCAGATGCTCCAGATGTGGTGAAGCCGTGGAGGATGCGGCGAAGCCGCGGAGAGTGAGGCGGAAGCCGAGGAGAATTTGACTGGCATTCAATGCAAGCGTCAACTGTGGTCGATGTGCAGGAAAACGGCGCATTCTAGACGTTGATTCTTAAACAACCCTTAATAAGTGACGCACCTCACGTCTGTGAGGTGCGTGGGGGTCGATGCGTGGTCAAACCAACCTCCCCGAAGGAGAGTTGACCTCCGGGCTCATGGAAGCCGCGGCGGGCGGAGCGTCACATCAGGAGGGAGCCGGGGTCCCGCACGAGAGGCGCCGTGCCCACCGAGTTGCTCACGTTGAAGGTGACGCTTCCCGCGCGGTACCGGTCCTCGGTCCATTCGATGGGGCGGCCGTCCTGGTTGCTCGTCAGGTGACGCTGACGGAGGAGCGGGCTGCCCCGGCGGACGCGGAGCAGGCGGGCGTCGTCGCTCCCGGCGGGGACGGCGTCGATGAGGTGCTCGCCGTAGTGGGCGACGATCCCCGCGTCCTCGGCCATGCTGTCCATGATCGACGCACAGTCGACGGGCAGGGACTCGACGGTCGGCGCCACCCACTCCGCGTACGCCGTGCGTTCCACCATCACCGGTTCGTCGTCCAGGCAGCGCAGGCGCAGCACGTCGAGGACCCTGGCGCCCTCCGGGAGGGCCAGGCGGCGCGCCTCCTCGGACGTGGCCCGGCGGCGCTCGCGGTGGAGGAAGCGGCTGGCCGATCGGTAGCCCATGGTCCGCGCCCACTGGGCGAAGCTGTGGAGCTCGGCGAAGCTGTGCCGGCGTTCCCTGCGGAGCACGATGCGACGGGCGCCCTGGCGCGAGCCGATGATGCCCTCCGAGGTGAGCAGGGCGACCGCCTGGCGGACTGTGCCGCGTGACGCGGACCAGTGGTCGGCGAGGTCGCTCTCGGACGGCAGTCGGGCGCCGACGGGGTACTCGCCGCTGAGGATCGAGCGGCGGAGTTCCTCCGCGATCGCCACGTAGAGCGCCGTCACAATGCCCCCATCTCGCACTTGGCTGTGCACGCCCGGTCACGGGCGGTGCTGTCCCGGCACTCACCCTAACCCGATGATCCGACGCCCGGCGGCCCTGTCGATTCACCTCAAGGCCGCGGCATTCACCTGTGGTTCACCACAACCGGCTCTTCCGGGAGCCGTGCGAAACCAGCCATGTCCCGTTCATCTTCCGGACAGGAGGCGCGGGCGAACTAGGGGCGGCTTGTTCAGACAAGTTCCTTCACTCGCTTCTGGGAGAACCCGTGCGTAGAACCCCCGTCCGCGGCGCCGCAGTCCTGCTCGGCGCCGTCGTCCTGACCACCGTCACCGCCTGTGGTGCCGCTCCCGAGGGCGCGGCCGGCGCCACGGGCGAGGGTGCGAAGTCGGCCACCGCGGCATCGGCCAAGGACTTCGGAGGCATGGACGCCCTCGTCAAGGCGGCCAAGCAGGAAGGCGCGCTCCACGTCATCGCGCTGCCGCCGGACTGGGCCAACTACGGCGAGCTGATCAAGACGTTCGAGACGAAGTACGGGATCAAGGTCGAGAGCGAGAACCCGGACGCCGCCAGCGCCGACGAGATCGCCGCCGTCAAGTCCCGCAAGGGCCAGAAGCGCGCGCCCGACGTCCTCGACCTGGGCATCGCCTTCGCCCGCAGCGGCGCCGAGGAGGGCCTGTTCGCCCCGTACAAGGTCGAGGCCTGGGACAAGATCCCCGCGGCCCAGAAGGACGAGGCCGGCCGCTGGTACAACGACTACGGCGGCTACGTCTCCATCGGCTGCGACGCCAAGCGGATCCCGAACTGCCCGAAGACCTTCGCGGACCTCCTCAAGCCCGAGTACAAGGGCAAGGTCGCCCTCAACGGCAACCCGACCAAGTCCGGCTCCGCCTTCGGCGGCGTGTACGCGGCCGCCCTCGCCAACAAGGGCTCCTTCGCGGACATCCAGCCCGGCATCGACTTCTTCGGCACCCTGAAGAAGAACGGCAACTTCATCCCCGTCGAGTCCACCCCCGCCACGGTCGAGAAGGGCGAGACGCCCATCAGCATCGACTGGGACTACCTCAACGCCGGCTACGCCGACCAGTTCAAGGGCAAGGGCGTCGACTGGCAGGTCGCCGTTCCCACGGACGGCGTGTACGCGCAGTTCTACTCCCAGGCCGTCAACAAGGACGCCCCGCACCCCGCCGCGGCGCGCCTCTGGATGGAGTTCCTCTACAGCGCCGAGGGCCAGAACCTCTGGCTCAAGGGATACGCCCGCCCCGTCCTGCTGCCGGCCATGACCGCCGACGGCAGCGCCGACAAGACCCTCCTGGCCAAGCTCCCCCAGGTCGAGGGCACCCCCGCCTTCCCGGCCTCCGCCGAGCTCGACAAGGCCAAGGCCACCCTCGCCGAGAAGTGGGACAAGGCCCTCTCCTGATGTCCTCAGCCACCCCCACCGAGGGAACCGCCGGCGGCACCAGCCGCCGCCGGCGCGGCCCGCACACCTGGCTCGCCGCCCTCCCCCTGATCGCCTTCACCGGCCTCTCCTTCGGACTGCCCCTCGGCGCCCTCCTGTTCGGCGCCGTGACCCGCACCGACCCGGCCACCGGCGCCACCGCCCTGACCGGCGAGCACCTCGGCCGCTCGCTCCAGGGCCCCTACCTCGGATCGCTCCTCGGCAGCCTGCAACTCTCCGCGCTCACCGCCCTGATCGGCTCGGTCCTCGGTGTCCTCATCGCCCAGGCCGTCGTCACCTCCCGGTCCCGGGCCCTGCGCAGCGCCGTCCTCACCGCCTCCGGAGTCCTCGCCAACTTCGGCGGCGTCCCCCTCGCGTTCGCGTTCATCGCGACCGTCGGCATCTCCGGCGTGGTCACCCAGCTCGCCGACCTGACCAGCCTCGGCTGGAACCTGTACTCCTTCGGCGGCCTGACCGTCGTCTACCTGTACTTCCTCATCCCCCTCATGGTCCTGGTGATCCTGCCCGCCCTCGACGGCCTGCGCCCCCAGTGGCGGGAGGCCGCGCAGAACGCCGGCGCCGGCGGCTGGCAGTACTGGCGCCACGTCGGCATCCCGGTCCTCGCGCCCTCGCTGCTCGGCGGGTTCGTGCTGCTCTTCGGCAGCGCCTTCGCCGCCCACGCGACCGCGGCGGCCCTCGTCGGCGGCTCCGTACCCCTCGTCACCCTGAAGATCGCGGACGCCCTCTCCGGCAACGTCCTCGTCGGCCAGGAGAACGTCGCCCTCGCCCTCGGCCTCGACATGATCCTGATCGCGGGCCTGGTCATGGCGGTCCACCTCCCCCTCCAGCGCAGGAGCGCCCGATGGCTGCGATGACCCCCACCGCCCCGGACGTCACCCCGGAGCCCGGGGCGCGGGCGGCGGCCCGGCCCGCCGCCCCCGTACGGACCCGGCGCCGCCCCCGCCTGTGGCGCGGACTCGTCCTCGGCCTCGGCGGCGCCTACTTCCTCGTCCCGCTGATCGCCTCGTTCGTGTTCACCGTGCACACCCCCGGCCAGGGCGTCTCCTTCGAGGCGTACACCGCGCTGCTCTCCGCCGACGGGTTCACCGAGAGCCTGCTGCTGTCCCTCGGCCTCGCCGCCGCCACCATCGCGCTCGCCCTGCTGCTCGCGGTGCCCGCCCTGGTGGCGGTCCGGCTCGGCGCGCCGCGCCTGCGGCCGGTGGTCGAGGTGATGTGCATGCTGCCGCTGGTGGTTCCGCCGATCGCGCTCGTCACCGGCATCAGCACCGTACTGCGCTGGGGCCCGGACCACCTGTCCCGGACCCCGCTCTACCAGACCTTCCTCGCGGTCCAGAACGAGGACTTCCCCTTCGTCCTGGTCCTCGCGTACACCGTCATGGCCCTGCCGTTCGTGTACCGCTCCCTCGACGCGGGCCTGCGCGCCGTCGACGTCCCGACCCTCGTCGAAGCCGCCCGCGACTGCGGCGCGTCCTGGGCCCACGTCATGCTCCGGGTGATCCTGCCCAACCTGCGCTCCTCGCTCGCCGGCGCCGCGTTCCTCACCCTGGCCCTCGTCCTCGGCGAGTTCACCCTCGCCTCGATCCTCGGATTCCGGCCCTTCGCCGTCTGGATCGTCTCCATCTCCGGCGCCCAGGCCCGCATGTCGGTGGCCGTCTCCCTCCTGAGCCTCCTCATCACCTGGCTGCTGCTCCTCGTCCTGTCCCGCGCCGGAACGGCACAGGCCGGCACACCCGGAGCCCCCCGCACCTCCCGCAAGGAGTCCTGACCCATGACCTCAGCCACAGCGGAACGGACGGAGTCCACCGCCGCCACCGGGGCCCGCGTCGAATTCCGCGGCCTGCGCCGCGCGTTCGGCACCACCGTCGCACTCGACGGCCTCGACCTCACCGTCGAGCCGGGCGAACTCCTCGCGCTCCTCGGCCCGTCGGGCTGCGGCAAGACCACCGCACTGAGGGTCCTCGCCGGCTTCGAGCGCCCCGACGCCGGAGAGGTACGGGTGGACGGGACGGACATCACCCACGTGCCGGCCAACCGCCGCGACGCCGGCATGGTCTTCCAGTCGTACAGCCTCTTCCCCAACCTCACCGCCCGCGACAACGTCGCCTTCGGCCTCCGCGTGCGCAAGGTCGGAGCGGCCGAACGCCGCGCCCGCGCCTCCGAACTCCTCGGCCTGGTCGGCCTGCCCGAGCACGGCGACCGCTACCCGCACCAGATGTCCGGCGGCCAGCAGCAGCGCGTGGCCCTGGCCCGGGCCCTCGCCCTGCGCCCCCGCGTCCTCCTCCTCGACGAACCCCTGTCCGCGCTCGACGCCAAGGTCCGGCTCAGCCTGCGCGAGGAGATCCGGCGGCTCCAGCTCTCCCTCGGCATCACCACCGTGTTCGTCACCCACGACCAGGAGGAGGCGCTGTCCATGGCGGACCGCGTCGCCGTCCTCAACGCCGGGAAGCTGGAGCAGTGCGCCTCCCCGGCCGAGCTGTACCGCAGGCCGGCCACCGCCTTCGTCGCCGAGTTCGTCGGCACCATGAACCGCCTGCCGGGCAGCCTCACGGACTCCGGACTCGTGGAGGTGGCGGGCAGCCGCCTCCCCGTCGACGGGGACGCCCCCGGCACCCGCGAGGTCGAGGTGCTCGTCCGCCCCGAGAACGTCACCGTGACCGCCGACCCCGACGGCGAGGCCGTCATCGCCTCCACCTCCTTCTTCGGCTCCGTCACCCGCGTCCACCTCGACCACCGCGGTACGACGGTCAAGGCGGACCTCCCGTCACGCGACGCGGGCGACCTGACTCCGGGCACCCGAGCCACCGTCGGCCTCGCCCCGCACCCCGTCCTCGTCGTCCCGAGGGCGGAGCGGTGAGCGGACTCGCCGCCGTCCTCTTCGACATGGACGGCACCCTCGTCGACACCGAGGTCCTCTGGTGGCAGGCCACGGAGGAGGTCGCCGCCCGGCTGGGCCACCGGCTCACGGACACCGACGCGCCCGAGGTCGTCGGACGCGCCGTCGAGGACACCGCCGCACACCTGGTCCGCGCCACCGGCGCGCCCGACCCGGACGGCATCGCGACGGCGCTGACCACCGCCTTCCAGAAGCGCGTCGACGAGGGCGCGCCGATGCGCCCGGGAGCGGACCGGCTCCTGGCCGAGCTGGAGCGGGCGGGCCTGCCGTTCGCGCTGGTCAGCGCGTCACCGCGCTCGGTGGTCGACTCGGTGGTCGGCGGCGCGCTCGCCCACGTCCCCTTCGCCCTCACGCTCTCCGCCGACGACACCGTACGCACCAAGCCGCACCCCGACCCGTACCGCACGGCCGCCGAACGGCTCGGCGTCCCCGCCGCGGCGTGCGTGGCCGTCGAGGACTCGCCGGACGGTGCCGCCTCGGCCGACGCCGCCGGCTGCGCCGTCCTGGTCGTCCCGTCGCTCCTGCCGGTGCCTCCGGGCCCGGAACGGATCTTCGCGGACAGCCTGGAGGACGTGACCCTGGACGGCCTGCGCCGCCACGTCCGTGCCAGAACGGCGGCCAGGACCGCGGGTCCGCCGGAGGGCGGGACCGGCGGCTGATCCGGAGCCGTACCGGCACGGCACCCGACACCGGCCCGTCGCGGGACCGCTCTCCCGGGACGGGCCGGAGCTTCTGCCGCCGGACGGCCGGTCAGCCGGACATGCGGGCGAACATCCCCGGCTCGTACGACCCGCCCGGGTTGTGCACGATCACGTTCATCCGGGTGGCCGCGTTGATCAGGGAGACCGTGCAGACCAGGGCACCGATCTCGTCGTCGTCGTAGTGCTTGCGCACCTCGGCCCAGGTCTCGTCGGACACGCCGTGGTCCCCGAGACGGGTGCCTTCCTCGGCGAGCGCCAGCGCGGCCCGCTCCGCGTCGGTGAACACGGTGCTGTGCCGCCAGGTCGCGACCAGGCTGAGCCGGACGGCGCTCTCACCCGCGGCCGCGGCCTCCTTGGCGTGCGCGTCCACGCAGAATCCGCAGCCGTTGATCTGGCCGACCCGCAGCTGGACCAGCTCCCGCAGGGACGTCGGGAGCGTCGACTCCTCCAGGGCCAGGGAGGCGGTGGAGAAGCGCTTGAGGACCTTCGCGGCGGTCGGGCTGTCGAACAGGTGGAAACGGGCTTCCATGGTGTCGTCCTCACTCGTGGTGTCGGTTGCTGCCCCCCATGGGGCGAACACAAGACGCCGGCCTCCCGAACCCCGACCGAGCGGGCCGTGTTCGTCCTGCGCGAGGTGTTCGACCTGGCCTACGACGAGATCGCCGAAGCCGTCGAGAAGACCCCGGCGGCGGTCCGACAGATCGCACACCGGGCCCGGGCCCATGTCGCCGCGCGACGGCCGCGCGGGGTCGCTTCCGCCGCGGAGACCCGGCGCACCGTCGAGGCGTTCCGCCGCGCGGTCGAGACGGGCGACCTGCAACGCCTGCTCGACGTCCTCGCGCCGGACGTCGTCCTGCTCACCGACGGCGGCGGAGTCGTACGGGCCGCACTGGCGCCCGTCGTCGGGGCCGGCGAGGTCGCACGCGTCGTGGGCAGGATCGGCGGCGCGGCGGCACTCCGGCCGGCCCAGGTCAACGGCGACCCGGCGCTGCTCGTCCTGCTGGCCGGCGCGGTCGACACCGTGCTCGCGATGCGCGTCGACGACGGGCTCATCACCGGTCTCTACGCCGTACGCAACCCCGAGAAGCTGGCGCACCTGGACCGGCGGACGACCCTGAGCCGCTGAGCCGCCCCCGGGGCGGGCCGGCCCAGGAGATCGCCCCGAGTGTCCCCCCACCCCTCTCCTTCCTATGCTGGAGGAAGGAGAGGTGAGGAGGGCCGCGATGGCCACCGTCGCCGTGCACACCGCCGTCCTGGGGGAGGGGCGCCCCACGCTTCCGTACGCGGAGGCGGGCGAGCCGGGGGGCACGCCGCTGGTCCTGGTGCACGGCTACCTGGACTCCTGGTGGTCGTTCGAGCCGATGCTGCGCCGCATGCCGCCCGGCCTGCACGCGTACGCCCCCACGCAGCGCGGCCACGGCGACGCCGACAAGCCGCCCGACGGCTACCTGCCGGAGGACTTCGCCGACGACCTGGTCGCGTTCATGGACACCGTCGGCATGGAACGAGCGGTCCTGGTCGGCGGATCGAGCGGCGGGGTGGCGGCCCGCATCGTCGCGGGCCGCCGGCCGGACCGGGTGGCGGGCCTCGTCCTGCTCGGCGTCCCGGCCACACTCGCCGACAAACCCAAGGCAGCCGAAATCTGGGACACCGTACGGCAGTTGAAGGTACCGGATCCGCAACTCGCCGCGGCTTTCAGCGAAGGCCTGACGGTGAACCCCATGGGGCGCGGTTTCCTGCAGACCGTCGTGGACGAGAACCTGAAGGCCCCGGCACACGTCTGGCGCGAAACCCTGCGCGGTCTGCTGGAGACCGACCTCCGCGCCACCCTGTCGGGAATCCTCGTCCCGACCCTCGTCGTCTGGGGCGACCGGGACCCCATCCTGCCCCGCGAGGACCAGCAGACGATCCTCGACGCGATCCCCGACTCCCGCCTGCTCGTCTACGAGGGCGTGGGCCATGTCGCGTACTGGGAGGCCCCGGACCGTGTACTCCGCGACCTGACGGCCTTCATGGCGGAGCGCACGTGAGGACCGCGGCCGCCGTAACCGAAGGTCAGTAGGCTTCCGCGCTGGAGAGGGCGTCGGTGATCAGGCGGGTGGCGAAGTCGTGGTCGTCCGTGATGCGGTTGATGACCTCCGCCAGGAGGAAGGCGGTGGCTTCCAGGGCGTTCATCTCCTCCCTGGTCCAGTCCCCGTACTGCCGGCGCCACAGGCTCGGGCTGAGTCCCGTGCCCGCCGCGACGACGAGACCGGCCATGGTGGGAACGGCCTCCGGCCGGATGCTCCGGGGCATCCCGCGCATCGTGGTCACGAGGTTGGGCACGATGTAGGCGATCACGTCCCTGTCGTGACCCTCGCAGGCCGTCCGCAGCCACTTCATGTACATGAAGATGATCGTGCACACGCCGTCGAGGAGGTCCTGGGCTCCCGTGGGCCCCAAGGACGCCGTGAACTGTTCGTCCAGCTTGCGCTGTTCGGGATCGACCTCCGTCCGGCCGTCGTAGATGGCCTTGAGCCGGGAGTCGACCAGCATGAGCGCCGCGCTCACGTCACCGGCGGGGGCGTACTGGGGGTCGCAGGGCGATGACACGGGCTCCTCCTCGGACGACCGCGGCGGGCGGCACGACATGTGCGTACGCTAGACCGCCGGCCGGCCGGGGGTGCGGCGAATCCCGACGGAGGCCCCTCAGGGGTGACAACACCCGGGCGTGCCCGCACTATCGGCGTCGCGGGGGTATGTGCCCTGAGCTGTTTCGCCTCCCGGGACGCGCCCGCGGGCCTAGCGTGGGACGGCATGACGGTCCTGATTGTCGGCGGCAGCGGATATCTCGGTACCGAGCTCGCCCGCCAGGGGAGTTCGGCGGGCCGGGACACGGCCGCCACCTTTCACTCACGTCCCGGCGAGGTCGCCGGTGTGCCGTGGCATCGCCTGGATCTGCGTGACCCCGCCGGTCTGCACGAGGTCCTGGACGCGGTGGATCCCCGCGCGGTGATCAACGCGAGCAGCGGCGACGCCGACTGGGCGGTCACCGCCGAGGGCGGCATGCGCCTGGCCCGGGCCACGGCGGACCGCGGCATCCGGCTGGTCCACGTCTCCACCGACGCCGTGTTCTCGGGTCGCCGTGACGCGTACGACGAGACGTGCCTGCCGGACCCGGTCACCCCGTACGGGGCGGCGAAGGCCGCGGCCGAGACCGCCGTACGGCTGCTGTGCACGGACGCGATCGTCGCGCGGACGTCCCTGATCCTCGGTGACGGCCGGTCCGGGCACGAGCGCCAGGTGCGCGACCTGGTGGCGGGCACGCGACGCGGGGTCCTGTTCACCGACGACGTCCGCTGCCCCGTCCATGTGTGCGATCTGGCCGCCGCGCTCTGGGAGCTCACCCGGTCGGACACGACCGGTGTCCTGCACCTGGCCGGTACGGAGGCCGTCACCCGCCATGAGCTGGGCACGCTCATCGCGCGGCGGGACGGCCTCGACGCGTCCCGGCTGGCGAGCGGCCGGCGGGCCGACACCGACCTGCCGGGCGGCCTCCGCATCGTCCTCGACGGCGGCGCGAGCAGGCGCCGGCTGACCACCCGCCTGCGCGGGGTCACGGAGTTCCTGACCCCGTGAGGCGCGGGACTGCGGGCGGCGCGGCTCAGACCGCGGGGAGGGAGGGGTCCGGCGTCCAGGGAGTGGGGGCGGTGACGGCCCAGCGTTCGTGGTCCCGCCAGTCCCCGTCGATGTAGAGGTAGGCGGGCGAGACGCCTTCGTAGCGGAAGCCCAGCCGCTGGACCAGGGCCAGGGACGCCTTGTTCCCCGGCTGGATGCAGGCTTCCAGCCGGTGGAGCCTGAGATCGGTGAAGGCGTGCTCCAGCGTGAGGGCGATCCCTTCGGTCATGTACCCGTGCCCCGCGGACGGGGCGAAGGCGGCGTAGCCGAGCGACGCGCCCTGGTAGCGGCCCCGGATGACCGAGTTGATGTTGACCATGCCGGCCGCGGCGCCGGTCTCCAGGACGCGGATCAGGAAGCCCAGGTTGCTGCCGTCGTCGAAACGGTGCATCCAGGCCTGGAACTCCTCGGCGGTGGAGGGAAGTTGCATCCACGGCTGGTGCAGCTCGGCGCTGGCCCGGACGAGCGTGCAGAACTCGTCCTGGTCGGAGTGGGTGAGCGGGCGCAGTTCGACACGTGTCGTCATCTCGGGCATGGGCCCACGTTAGGGCCTGCGCCCGGGCCCGGGCTTGCCCGGGTGGCGGACGCGCCTGGGTGGCGGACGCGCACCGCCCACCCCGCTCCTGGGGCGGCGTCGCTGTCACGCGGTGTCGTGGTCCGTCAGCTGGTACAGCTCGGGGACCGGGACCTTGATCGGTTCCTGGGTCGTGCGGGCGATCACGACGACCGCGGGCTCGTGGGGGTCCGGGTTCTCCTCGCGGTGCGGGACGAACGGCGGAACGAGGAAGAAGTCCCCGGGTTCCGCGGCGAGGCGGACCTCGCCGGTCCCGTCGTGGAAGACGAAGACGGGGCGTCCGCTGACGACGTAGACACCGGCCTCCGAATCGCCGTGATGGTGGTTGTCCGTCGAGCTGAGCGGCGGGTTCTCCACCCGTCCCATCCAGAGCCTCCTCGAACCGACCGTGCCGCCGCTGAGAGCGGCGAAGCCGTCCAGCTCCCCCGAGCGGACGTGGTGGACGCGGTTGTTGACCGGTGCGCTGTCGTGGGTCGTCATCGTGCGGTTCCTCCCGGTTCTCGATCACTGCCGGTACGAGGACAGGCTGCGACCACACCATCGACGACGGCAACCGAAGTTGCCGCTACGGCAAAGCCGGAGGTGCGGGTCCGTCCGTCGCGGACCCACGGACCGGGTGCGGAACTGCCGGACGACTGCCGCTGCCGAGTGCCGACCCCGGAGCTCCGCCGTACCTACGCTCCTGACGTCCGATCACCGTGAGACAGGAGTACGTCATGGAGAGTCCGACGCGTAGGGCGGCCGCGGCCGGGGCCGCCGCGTTGCTGGCCGCCGGCCTGGTGGCCGTCGTCGCCGGCGCGGAGAGCGAGTCCACGCCGACCAGGTCCGACCGGATCACGACGGTGGCCCAGCTCAAGGAGAGCATCGGGGTCGCCGCCGAACGGGAGGGGCAGGACGCGGCCGCCGAGATCGGCGGCAACACCGGCGGCCAGGCGACGCGGCACACTTCCCGCGCTGCCTGCTGAGGCGGAGAGGTGACTGCCGTGGGCGGAAACGAGCCGGTGCGGACCTGGTGTCCCAGCGGTGAGGCGCACATGCCGGAGTCCGTCGTCCTGGGCGTACGGTCCGGGCAGGACGGGGGCGTGGTCTACCTCGCCGACCCGGTGCCGGCGTCGGAGGTGCTCGGCGATGTCCCCGAGGGCATCGAGCCGCGCCGCATCCTGCGCTTCGCCTCGCACTGCGCGAGCGACTGCGTGAACCGCAGGGGCTCCGACTGCACGCTGGTCGAGCGCGTCCTGGCGCGGCCGGTCGCGCGCGAGGACGGTTCCGTCCCGCGGTGTCACCTGCGGACCCGGTGCCAGTGGTGGAACCAGACCGGCGTCGCCGCGTGCCTGCGCTGCCCCGCGGTCTCGACCCTCCACCGTGCCGACGACACGCTGGCCGAGCTGGTGGCCGATCCGGCGACGACGAAGGAACAGCTCGACGAGTGGATCGCGGCGAGCAGCGGTCGATGACGCCTCCCCGCCACGCTCCGGGAACACGGCCTCAGTCGGATCGTTCCTGATCGTCGGCGGGGATGCCGAGCCGCGCGGTGAGGGCGGTGAGCGCCGCCCCGAGGGGGAGGGCGACACGGGTCAGGGCGTTCCGGTCGCCGCGGGTCGGGTCCCGGTTGATGATCAGCACCGGGGTTCCGGCCTGGGCTGCCTGGCGGACGAACCGGAGGCCCGACATCACCGTGAGCGAGGAGCCCAGGACCAGCAGTGAGACCGCCTCGCCGACCAGCGCGCGGCAGTGCTCGACCCGTGGGGGCGGGACGGCCTCGCCGAAGAACACCACGTCGGGCTTGAGGATGCCGCCGCAGTGCGCACAGGGCATCACCCGGAAGTCGCCGACCTGTTCGTCGGTCAGGTCGGCGTCACCGTCCGGGTTGATCCCGGCGGCCACCGGCTCGAAGCCCGGGTTGGCCTCCTCGAGCCGCCGGGCGAGTTCGCGGCGGGGACTGTAGGTGCCGCAGGAGAGGCAGACGACCCGGTCGAGGCTCCCGTGGAGTTCCACGACCCCGTCGCTGCCGGCCGCCTGGTGCAGGCCGTCCACGTTCTGGGTGATGACGCCCGAGAGCAGGCCGTGACGTGCGAAGGCGGCCACGGCCCGGTGCCCCGCGTTGGGGCGGGCGCGGCCGAAGGTGCGCCAGCCGAGGTGGCTGCGCGCCCAGTACCGGCGCCGGGCCCGGGCGCTGCCGGTGAAGTCCTGGTACGTCATGGGCGTGTGCCTGCTGAGGCTTCCGCCCTGGCCCCGGTAGTCGGGGATGCCCGATTCCGTGGAGATGCCCGCGCCGGTGAGCACCAGCACGCCACCCGCGCCCAGCGCATCGGCGACCGGTCCCAGGTCCGTCGTACCCGGTGGCAGGTCCTCGTCGGGGGTCCAGCTCAGAGTGGGGCGCATGCGCATGCCGCCAGGGTACGGAACGGATCCGAGGTGTGTGCATCAGGAAAGGTATCGACTCTTTACGAGGGCTGCGCGGAAAATGCGGGCCGGGCCTCCTGAGGAATACTTTCGTAAATGCCCGGGAGCGGGAAACGGCGCTTCACGACTTCGCCGATTCCCCGCTCCCGGGTCGTTCTCCCCTCAGCTCATCAGGAGAATGCGCGTCTGCGAGACGAGCTTGCGGTTGACGCTGGTGCTCTGCACGAAGATCGTGAAGTCGTCGTTGTGGTCGGGCTTGACGCGCGTCTCCACATCCGGAAGACCGAGCAGAGCCCGCGCCTGAGGCCCCGTGTACACGCGGTCGGTCTTCTTCTCCAGGACCGCGATCTGCTTCCGTGCCTGGATCTTCTCCGGCTTGCTCAGCTGGTAGAACGCGCAGCCCGTGCGATAGGCGTGCCCGGACTCGGTGACCCATTCCCGGATCGCCGCGTCACGGGCCACCGGGATCAGCTGGTACTTCGACGGATCCACCGGAGTGAGACCGGCCGCCTCGATCGTGTCCTTGTTGACGGCCTCCGCGCCCGTGGAGAACACCGCCCGCGAGCCGCGGATGCCCTTCGTGCGGCCCACCATGAACTTCTCGGTGGCCTCGCGGATGACCTGCCCGGCCTCCTCCAGACCCTGCGTGCTCGTGGCGTCCCAGACGGCGATGTTCTCCTTCGGGAAACCGCAGTTCATGGCCTCCCGCTTGCCCATCTGGTCCGGGACGAGGACGGCGAGGGTCCAGTTGTCCTCCTGCGCCCCGATCATCCCGGCCACGGCGCCCACCAGTTCACGCGCATTGCCGGAGGGAGCGTCGGGGCAGCGGTGACTCGCGTTCTCCTGGCCGTCGGTCAGGACGAACGTCAGGAAACTGTGGTCACCGTAGAGCTGAGCGGTCTGCGCCAGTTCCCGCTGTGATTTCAGCGTGGCCGCCAGCAGCGCGGTCATTCCTCCGACCCGGTACAGCTGCTTCAGCGACGGCATGCGGAGTACGTCCTTGTCGTAGATGACGCATTCCACCCTGTCCGCGAAGACGTACACCGTGACGCGGGTTTCCTGGTCCAGTTCCTTCGACCGGCGGGCGAGATAGGAGATCTGCTGGTCGGCGACCTCGACCACCTTGCGGCTCAGGTGAGACATGGACGAACTGGCGTCCAGTACAAGGGCGACGTGATTGATGTAGTTCTGGGATCCGGACAAGACAGTTTCCCCCTCTTCCGCTTGATGTTCCTACCTTCTCACCCACCACTGACAATCGACCTGGGCTCCCGAGCGCGGGGGAATGAGCCCGTCCCGCGAGGCGGCACTCATCGGGTCATCTGTCTTGTGACGAGATGGTGTAGGGGACATCCGGGTGGATGTGGACCGGCTCCGCAACTGCTCCCGGTGGCGGTGCCGTCGTCCTGTGCAGGTTGCACGACGACTGAGGAGGCCTTCATGAACGTGTTCGAGGCTGTTTCCACGACTCCGGCGGCCCTGGTGGACCTGGACCCGTACCGCTTCCCCAGGGTCTACGACGACGACCGCTACGAGGAGGAGCCGGCGGCGCCGGACATCACGGCCGGCCACGGTGACCCGCGCGCGGCGGTCACTCCCGTGAGCGACCTGGCCGTGCGCCTGGCACCGGCCGACCGCCGCCGGCTGGAGCTCCACGCCGCTCTCACCGCGGCGGGCATCGCACCCCAGCCGGGCGACCTCGATGCCGTCGAGGCGCTGTGCACGCTGGACGACACCACCCATCAGGTGCTCCGGCGCTGGCTCAACAGGTTCGACAGCCTCTGACGCGGTCGGCGCCCCGCCGCCGGCCGGTCATTCGGGGCGGTTGAAGCGGTGTGCCGCCCAGAGCAGGGCGAGCGTGCCGCTGGTCAGGAGGAGGGCCGCTTCGAGGAGCAGGGGCGGCGGGTGGCCGGCCCACTCGACTCCGGCGGCGGCCGCCTGCTCCGGGACCCGGAGCGCGATGACGCGGCGCAGGAGGTCGACCGCGTAGGCGAGGGGATTGGCCTCGGACAGCGTGCGGGCCCAGCCGGGCAGGGCCGTGAGGGGGAAGAAGCCGCCGGAGAGGAACAGCAGCGGCATCATCACCAGGCCCAGCAGGGTGTGGAACGTCTCCGCCCTGCGCAGGCTCACCGCCAGGGCGAGGGCCAGGGCGGTGATGGTGAAGGAGGCGAGGATCATTCCGGCGAGCAGCAGGACCAGGAGGAGCGGATCGTAGGGCAGGCCCGCCGCGCCCGCCAGGCCGAGCAGGACGGCGCCCTGGACCGCGGCGGTCAGGGTGCCTCCCGCACAGCTTCCCAGGAGCAGGGTGGAGCGGTGGACCGGGGCCATCAGGAGCTCCCGCAGGTAGCCGCTCTCCCGGTCGGTGATCAGCCGGATGCCGACCATGATGGCCGGTGTCTGCACCGTCATCATCAGCATGCCGGGGAAGAGATAGGCCTGGTAGCCGACGCCCAGGGAGGACCGGGGGATGAGCGCGGCCAGCCCCCCGCCGAGGATGAAGAGATAGAGCACGGGGTGCAGCAGCATCAGCGCGGTGTGGGTGCGCTGGCACGCCAGGCGCAGCAGATCGCGGTGGATCAGGGCGTGGACCGCGCGGAGTTCACGCCGCAGACGGCCGGTGGACTCGCCGTACGGCGTGTCCGGGGACTTCCAGGTGTACGTGGTCATCGGCTGCCGCCCGCCTGTGCCGCGGCCTTGCTCCCGGCCGGGGCCACGGGACCGGCGGGCGGCCGGGCCGGTGAGGCGCCGTCCAGGCTGCGGCCGGTGTGGTGGAAGAAGACGTCGTCGAGCGTGGGCGGCGTCGCGGAGGCGGCGTGCACCGCGATCCCGTGGGCCTCCAGGGCCGCGCAGAACCGCGGGATCCAGGCGCTGCCGCCGGGAACCCGCAGGCAGATGCCGCCCTCGTCGACGGTGACGGCCCGGTCGGGCGGCGCGATCCCGCGGACGACCTGCCGTGCCGCCGGGTCGTCGCCGGTGCGCAGGACGACCCGGTCGTCACCGATCGCGGCCTTCAGCGCGAGAGGCGCGCCCTGGGCCACGAGCCGGCCGCGGTCGATGATGGCGATGCGATCGCAGTTCTCCGCCTCGTCCAGGTAGTGGGTGGTGACGAAGAGGGTGCTGCCGTGCGTCTCGCGCAGGGCGCGCAGATGCTCCCAGACCTGGGCCCGGGCGTGGGGATCGAGTCCGGTGGTCGGTTCGTCCAGGAACAGGATGCCGGGGGCGTGCAGCAGTTGCCGGGCGATCTCCAGGCGGCGCCGCATGCCGCCGGACAGGGTGCGGACGGGGGAGCGGCGCCGGTCGGTCAGTCCGGCCGTCTCCAGTACCTCGGCGGCTCGGCGGCGGGCGTGACGGCGGGGCAGGCCGTAGAGGCGTGCGTGGATGTGGAGGTTCTGTTCGGCCGTCAGGTCCGGGTCCATGGCGCTGTGCTGGAACAGCATGCCGACCCGTTGCCGTACCTCGTGGGGCTGGGTGAGCACGTCGGCGCCGGCCACCGTGGCCCGCCCAGAGGTGGGACGGGCGAGCGCGCACAGCATCGCGATGGTGGTGGATTTCCCCGCGCCGTTGGGGCCGAGGAAGGCGAACGTCTCGCCTCGCTCCACGTCCAGGTCCAGGCCGCGCACGGCGTGGTTGGTCATGCCCTCCGGCCCCGGGTAGCTCTTGACCAGACCGCGCGTGCTGATGGCGTACGCGGGCTCGGGAACGGGGTGTGCGGCGTGCGGGCTCGGGTGTGCGGCCGTCCGGAGGGCCGCCGGGGCGAGATCGTCGTCGCCGGTGTGTCGTCGCATGGGGTCCGGTCCTCG
Source organism: Streptomyces tanashiensis (assembly GCF_014648895.1). Classification (GTDB taxonomy): domain Bacteria; phylum Actinomycetota; class Actinomycetes; order Streptomycetales; family Streptomycetaceae; genus Streptomyces; species Streptomyces tanashiensis. The sequence goes on along the minus strand of NZ_BMRZ01000002.1, from coordinate 870,727 downwards.
TCTACGGGTTCGCGCTCGGGTTCCGGCCGGCGGCTGCCCGGGACAGCCGCCGGCCGGATGGTGCTGCCGGTCCTAGGCGCAGCTGATGCCGATGCAGACGGTGTTGAGGAGGGTCAGCAGACCGATGCACTCACACGTCGCGGCGAACGGCGCTCCGTCGACGCCGACCGGGTCGGTCTCCGGAAGGGCGTGGAGCCGGGCCAGCAGTTCGAGGTCCTGGTTCTCCATGGGATTCTCCTTCTTCTGTGAGGTGGCGGCAGCACTCTTCTGCCGCTCGACCCGGCACATGGACGGTCCAGCGCCGGGAGTCTTGGTGGGGTGTCCGCAGGACACAGGGCAGGCCGGGGCAGCACCGGGCCAGGGCAGGGCAGCGCCTGGCCGCGGCCGGTCAGGGCAGCACCGGGCCGGGGCACGACAGGGTGAGGAAAGGCGGTCCGGGGCGGGGCCCCGTCGCTCAGCCCGGCTGCTCGACCGTCCAGTGCCGAGGGCCGCCGTGGCGGATCCGCAGGAGGAAGGCGAGGATCCCTGCGGACCCGTCGCTCCAGCTCGTCGAGACGTCCCCGTACTCGTTGGGGAAGACCACCTGGCCCTGGCGATGGGTCCGTTCGGCCAGGACGAGGCCGGCCAGTTCCCCGGCCGTCTCCCGGTGGACGGGGTCTCCTGTGGCGTCGGCCATGTCGAGGAGGAGGTCGCCGTTCCCCGCGAGCCCGTGGCACTGGGTGAGCGCGGCGCGGGAGGCGCGTTCCCTGACGGCGTGCGTGCTGCGGCGGGCGAGGTCTCCGAACCGTTCGTCGCCCGTGGCCTGCCACAGCCGGACGAGGAAGGTACCGATGCCGGCCGAGCCGTGGCACCAGTACGGCGCCGTGGGCACGTCACCGGACTGAGCCGGCCACTGGGCCGCTTCGCCGGTGCGTACGGCGTGGGTCACGAGGTCCTCGCCGATCTCCACCGCCAGGTCCCTGTGTTCGGGGCGCCGCGAGAGAGCCGCGGCGGCGAGGAGGAAGCACCCGATGCCGGCGGTCCCGTGGGCGAAGCCGAGGTAGCGTTTTCCGCCCTCGGGGGAATCGGCCTCCCCGGGCACCGCCCAGCCCACACCGCCGGGCTCGCGCTGCGCGGCGGCGGTCAGCCGGTCGGCCGCGTCGACGGCCAGGTCGGCGAAGCGCGTGTCCCCGGTCCGCTGCCACAGGTGGAGGGCGGCGAGCCCGCTGCCCGCCGTGCCGTGGGTGATGTCGTGATGGGGCGTCACCTGTTGCGGTGCCAGGGCCAGTGTCAGCGCGTGCTCGGTCAGCCGGCGGTCGTCGATGGCGCGACCTGCGTCGTACAGCGCCCAGGCGGTGCCGCGGCCGCCGAAGTGCAGGCCGGGGCGCGGGGAGCTGCGGTCGGCGTGGTCCGCGATCCAGTGGCCCGCCGTGGAGAGCAGCCCGGGCATCCGCGCGTCGCCGGTGAGAGTGAAGTACCGCGTCAGGACGGCCAGGACACCCGCCGCGCCCTGCTGCACCGTGCAGGGATCGCTCTCCCCGGCCAGTGTCGACACGGGCCACAGACGACGGTCGTCCGCCGGGGTCATCGACTCGACGAGGTGGTCCACCAGACCGGCCACCGTCTCGTCCGGTGACCCGCCGTCCCGCACCGGGCCGGCGGCCGCACAGGCCTCCGCCCGCCCGCTCGTCCCGGCGGCGGCGCAGGCCTCCGCCCGCACGCTCGCCCCGGCCGCGCCCCGGGGCGCCGCCGCCCCGTCCGCCCTGCGCAGGGCCTCGCGGGCCGCGGACGGGTCCCACCGCTCGGCGGGATCGTCCCGCATCAGCCCGAGGATCATCTCGACCACGGCGTCCGGCAGCCGGAGCGGCCCCGCGCAGGCCGTCAGCCACGCGGCGAGCCGCTGCTCGGCCGCCCTGCCGGCAGGCTCCTCCGGCAGGAGGTTCGGCACCTTCCCGGCCAGGACGAAGCAGGCGGTCGCCCCCAGGCTGTAGTAGTCGGCCGTCGCGTGGACGGGCGCGTCGGCCAGCCGCTCCGGGGCGCTGAAACCAGGCGTCCCCACACGGGTCGGAAGCGCCGTCTCGTCCTCCAGGACGGCGAGCTCCAGGTCGATGAGGCGCAGTTCACCGTCCGGGCGGACCATGACGTTGCCCGGAGTGAAGTCCCGAAGGACCAGTCCACGCGCGTGTGCCGCCGCCACCAGGTCCACCAGGCGCACGACCTGGGCCATCGCGTCGGCCCGGTACTGCTCGCCCCCCACGTCGCGGAAGCGCTCGGCCACCCAGGTACGCAGGGTCACGCCCGGCACCTCGTCCTGCGCCAGGAACAGATGCCCGCCGTGCTCGAACAACGCCACGGCTTCCGGAGCCAGGCCCGTGCCCTTGAGCTTCTCCAGCGTCCTGGCCTCGGCCCGCAGCCAGTCGCGGACGTCGCCGCCGGAGGCATTACCCTCCACGTGCGGCCGGGCCTCCTTGATCACCACGCCCGCGCCCGTACGGGCATCGCTGCCCCGGTACACACCGCCCTTGTTCGTCTGCCGGATCGCCTCACGCACCGCGAAGCGGCCACCGAGGACCACCGGACGACTCGTCGCGTCCCCGCCGCGCGGCGCCACCGGCACCACGGCGGGGAACGGACACTCGGCCCAGGGCGGCGGTGCGTACTGGCCGGTGCGCTTGTCCTCGACGGGATTGCCGTCGGGGTCCTCGATGAACCACACCAGCAGACCGTCGTCCGACAGCCGCCGCCGGCCGACGAAGGATCCGTAGCGGTAGTGCACCAGGCTGCGCACGGCGTAGGGCTGGTCGGACAGGATCCGGGGTCCGGCGAGACCCGCCGTGGCCCCGTGCAGCTCCTGGGCGAGCGCGGCCGCCTCCGCGTCGGAACGCGGATAGACGGTGATGAACTTGCCCGAGCTCCCCCGGGGCGTCGCACGGGAGTTGAGCGCGCTGACCTGCTCCAGCGACCGGGCGAACTTGAACCCCGACCGCTCCCTCAGCAGCACCCCCAGGGCCTTGCTGAGAACCTCCGGCGCGGAGGCGGCCGTGGCCGACAGGTGCAGCTTCCATCCCTGCTCGCGCCGCGTCCCGGCCAAGGGCGCGACCCGGCACCACATCTCGTCCGCCTCGACCGCCCAGCGCGCACCCGTACCCGTGGCGTGCAGCGCCTGGCGGAGGAGGTCTTCCAGCTCGACTTCGGTCATGTGGCTCGTCATTGCGTGTCCCTCTCAACGGTGAGAACCGCTGAGGGGAAGGTGCCCGGTGACATAAACGGACCAACACACGCCCCCCTGGATTCACTTGATCCAGCGAGCGCGCGACGCGATACCCCCACGGAGAGGCGCGCCCGGCGCAGCGAGCAGCGCACGAATACCCGCCCGGAGAGGCCCTGTTCAGGGCTTTCGTGCGCCTCCGATGTCCACCGGCACCCTCAGGTCGGCGTCCGTGGCGGCCCGGACCTCCTCGACGGTGACGTCCGGGGCGAGTTCGACGAGTGCGAAGCCGTCCGGGGTGATGTCGACGACGGCGAGGTCGGTCACGACGCGGTGGACGACGGCCCGGCCGGTCAGCGGAAGAGTGCAGGTGTCCACGAGCTTGGGGGTGCCGTCCTTCGCGGTGTGCTCCATGAGGACGACGACCCGGCCGGCGCCGTGGACGAGGTCCATCGCGCCGCCCATGCCCTTGATCATCTTGCCGGGGATCATCCAGTTGGCGAGGTCGCCGCGGGCGGAGACCTGCATGGCGCCGAGGATCGCGGTGTCGATGTGGCCGCCCCGGATCATGCCGAAGGAGAGGGCGGAGTCGAAGAACGAGGCACCGCGCCGCGTGGTGACCGTCTCCTTGCCGGCGTTGATGAGGTCGGCGTCGAGTTCGTCCTCGGTCGGGTACGGGCCGACTCCCAGGATGCCGTTCTCGGACTGCAGCACCACCTCGATGCCCGGCGGAAGGTGGTTGGGGATGAGGGTGGGCAGGCCGATGCCGAGGTTGACGTACGAACCGTCCGTCAGCTCCAGGGCGGCGCGGGCGGCCATCTGTTCGCGGGTGAGGGCCATCAGACGTCGCCTTCCTGACGGACGGTGCGGCGCTCGATGCGCCGTTCGGCGGCGGGGTCTCCGGGCGTGACCCGGATGACGCGCTGGACGAAGACGCCGGGGAGGTGCACCTCGTCGGGGTCGAGTTCGCCCGGTTCGACGAGGTGGTCCACCTCCGCGACGGTCACGCGGCCGGCCATGGCGGCCAGCGGGTTGAAGTTCCGGGCGGACGAGCGGAAGACGAGATTTCCGTGCCGGTCGCCGATGGTCGCCCGGACCAGCGCGAAGTCGGTGGTGATGCCGTGTTCGAGCAGGTGCTGACGGCCGCCGAACTCCCGGGTCTCCTTGGCCGGTGAGGCCACGGCGACCGTGCCGTCGGTGGCGTACCGCCAGGGCAGCCCGCCCTCGCCGACCTGGGTGCCGGTGCCGGCGGGGGTGTAGAAGGCGGGGATGCCGGCGCCGCCGGCCCGCAGCCGCTCGGCCAGGGTGCCCTGGGGGACGAGCTCGACCTCGAGCTCGCCGCTCAGGTACTGGCGGGCGAACTCCTTGTTCTCGCCCACGTACGAGCTCGTCATGCGGGAGATCTGCCCCGCGGCGAGCAGGAGACCGAGGCCCCAGTCGTCGACGCCGCAGTTGTTCGAGACGATCCTGAGGTCGCGCGTCCGGCGCTGCCACAGGGCGTCGATGAGCGTGCCCGGTATGCCGCACAGCCCGAAGCCGCCCACCGCGAGCGAGGCGCCGTCGGGGATGTCGGCCACCGCCTCCGCGGCGCTCGCGACTGTCTTGTCCAGACCCATGCAGGTCCCTTTCCCTCGGGCAGCCCGGCCGACCGTGCTGGTCGGAGCGGGTGCCAGTACAACCGACGGGCAGCGAGCCTAGGCAGGCCGCAGGGGCGGGACCATGGCTGTCATCCCCACATCAACCCCGGTGGAGGTGGTGGTGACCACCTCCACCGGAGCGTGCGCGGGAGGGCCGACGGCGCTGGTGAGCACCTCGGCCAGCGGCGCGTCAGGTCAGGCCGAGCAGCCGGAATCGGCCACGACGTAGTAGCCGGGCGCGGTCTGCTTGAGGGTGTGTGTGGTGAAGGTGTTCCACAGCCCCATGGCCTGGCCGGAACCCGTGGCGTAGGTGGAGCCGCCGCTCTGGTACGCACGTCCGGCGACCGTGTGGTCGTAGTTGCTGGCCGTGTGGCACGTGGGCGTGTACCCGGTCGTGGTGGCGGTGACGGACGCCGAGACCGCGCCCACCGCGCCCGAGGCGTCGACGGCCGCGACGGTGTAGCCGTACGCCGTCCCGGTGGCCAGGCCGGTGTCGGTGTAGGCGGTCGAGGCCGTGCCTCCCACCTTCGTACCCGCGCGGTAGACCTCGTAGGAGGCCGCGCCGGGCACGGCGTTCCAGCTCAGGGACACACGGGTGTCGGCGGTCGAGACGACCGCGAGGCCGGTGGGGGCGGGCAGGGAACCGGGGCCGGGCTCCTGCCCCGCGCCGTCGAGGCCCCAGAAGCGGGCGGTGTGGTAGCTGGAGCAGATGGTGTCGAGGTAGTAGGTGCCGGTGCTGCCGCACTGCTCCGGGCCGCTCCCCGGGTCGACCGCGAGGCCGTGGGCCATGCCGGAGATCGAGTAGACCTGGACGGCGGGCTCGCCGGAGGCGTCGTCGTACTCGCTCAGCGTGGTGCCGCCGCTCAGGCTCCGGGTGCGGGAGGGCGTCTGGCCGATGCCCCAGACGTCGGTCCACTGGTCGCGCAGCTCGGTGGCGTTGGCCGGCTGGACGGTGGTGTCGGCGGTGCCCTGCCAGATCGCCACCCGGGGCCAGGACGTGGTGCCGGCGGGAGCGGCCGAGCGCACCAGCGCACCCCATTGCGCGGGGCTCTTGTCCGGCGGGCTGTACATGCAGGTGTACGCGGTGGACACGCTGGTCGCGCAGGACGCGGGCAGCCCGGAGTCGATGGAGCCGCCCGCGAAGACGTCGGGGTAGGCGGCGAGCATGTTCGCGGTCATGCCGGCGCCGGCGGACAGGCCGGTGACGAAGACCCGCCGGGAGTCGCTGCCGTACTGGGCGACCGCCTTGTCGACCATCTGCTTGATCGACAGCGCCTCGCCCTGACCGCGTGCGCTGTCGCCCGGCTCGAACCAGTTGAAGCAGGAGTTCGCGTTGTTGGCGCTGCTCGTCTGCGGGAGGACCAGCGCGAAGCCGTAACGGTCGGCGAACGTCGGCCAGCCGGAGTGCGCGTAGTAGTCGCTCGCGCTCTGGGTGCAGCCGTGCAGGGCGACCACGAGCGGCGCGCCGGCGGGCAGCGCCTCGGGCGCGTAGGCGTACATGGACAGGTTGCCGGGGTTGGACCCGAAGCCGGTGACCTGGGTGAGACCCGCGGCGGAGGCCTGCGGGCCCACGGCGACCAGACCGCCGGTGAGGGCGAGCGCGCCCGCGGCGGCGGTGACCCAGCGGCGGATGCCTCCGGCGAGGCGGCGGCTCTTGGTGAAGCGGAACGGAGGGTGCGGCTGTCCCATGACGACTGCCTCCTGTAGGGGTGAGCACGGGGGAGCACCGACCGAGCCGGGCGTGGGACCGGGACGGTCGGTGTGGCGTGCATCATGGGGGCGCCCGCACCGGCGCTGACATGGGCCGGACAACCAGGCTTGGCCGGAACCATGTGTGACAGCGATCCATGGCCGTCCCCGAGACGGCCCCGGTACCGGCTCCTCCTCGGCTCCGCCCCTGTCATGTCGGCAGCCACCACCCCTGGGCAGTGGTTTGTAGGGGCTGCCGACATGGGATGGGCCCGTGGCGCTCCCTACTGTTTCCGGCCATGACGAACACATTTCCCCGCCCGGTCGCTCTGCCGCCGCCCGCCGCGGCGCTCGACCTGAGCGGCCGCACGGCCCTCGTGACCGGCGGCGGCAGCGGCATAGGCCGGGCCTGCGCGCTCGCCCTGGCGCAGGCAGGGGCCACCGTCCACGTGGTCGACCGGGACGCCGAGGCGGCCAAGGCGGTCGCGGAGATCACCGGAGGCGAGGCCCATGTCGCGGACCTCGCGGACGCCTCCGCCATCGGCAACCTGCCGGCCGAGGTCGACATCCTGGTCAACAACGCCGGCCTGCAGCACGTGGCTCCGCTCACGGAATTCCCCACGGAGCGTTTCGAACTGATCCAGAAGGTGATGGTCACCGCTCCGTTCCTGCTGATGCGCCACGTCCTGCCGCACATGTACGACCGGGGCTGGGGCCGCCTCGTCAACGTCTCCAGCGTCCACGGCCTGCGGGCCAGCGCGTACAAGGCCGCCTACGTCGCCGCCAAGCACGGCCTGGAGGGGCTGAGCAAGGTCGCCGCGATCGAAGGCGCCCCGCACGGAGTCACCAGCAACTGCGTCAACCCCGGCTATGTCCGTACCCCGCTCGTCGAGGGCCAGGTGAGGGACCAGGCCGCCGCGCACGGCATCAGCGAGGGCGACGTGCTCTCCGACGTCATGCTGGCCCGCACGCCCGTCAAACGCCTCCTGGAGTCCGAGGAGGTGGCCGCCGCCGTCCTATGGCTGTGCGGTCCCCACTCCGGCTATCTCACCGGGGCCTCCCTGCCGCTCGACGGCGGCTGGACCGCCGGCTGACCCGCGGCCGTCTCCCGGCCCCACTTCTCGCCGTCCCCGCACCGCCCCAGCACCGCCGCACGCCCGTCCCCGTCCCCGTTCCGTTCGTGAAACCGGTGAACCCATGTCTGACACCACCACGCCGAGAGGCGGCATCGGCCGCGTCGTCGCCGCGAGCCTGATCGGCACCACCATCGAGTGGTACGACTTCTTCCTCTACGGCTCGGCCGCGGCCCTCGTCTTCAACACGCTGTTCTTCCCCAGCGCCGACCCGCTCGTGGGCACGCTCATCGCGTTCATCACGTACGCCATCGGCTTCGCCGCCCGTCCGCTCGGCGGGGTCGTCTTCGGCCACTTCGGCGACAAGATCGGCCGCAAGAAGCTGCTGGTGGTCAGCCTGCTGATGATGGGCGGCGCGACCTTCGCGATGGGTCTGCTGCCCACGTACGAGACCCTCGGAGCCGGCGCGCCGATCCTGCTGACCGTGCTGCGCCTCGTCCAGGGCTTCGCGCTGGGCGGCGAGTGGGGCGGGGCCGTCCTGATCGTCTCCGAGCACGGCGGCGACAAGCACCGCGGCTTCTGGGCCTCCTGGCCGCAGGCCGGCGCGCCTGGCGGCAACCTCCTCGCCACCGGCGTCCTGGCCCTGCTCGCCGCGTTCCAGTCGGAGGAGGCCTTCCAGTCCTGGGGCTGGCGCATCCCCTTCCTGCTCTCCGGAGTCCTCGTCCTGATCGGCCTGTGGATCCGCGTCTCGGTGTCCGAGTCCCCGGTCTTCCTCGCCGCCCAGGCCCGGGCCGAGGCCGCCGCCGCGCAGGGCGTGAAGGAGAAGGCCCCGGTCGTCGAGGTGTTCCGGCGCAGCTGGCGCGAGGTGCTGTCGGCCATCGGCACCCGCTTCGGCGAGAACATCTCGTACTACATCCTCACCTCCTTCCTCCTCGTGTACGTCACCGTCCACCTGGAACTGCCCAAGAGCACCGCCCTGAACGCCGTCCTCATCGGCTCCGCCGTCCACTTCGTCACCATCCCCCTGTGGGGCGCCCTGTCCGACCGCATCGGGCGGCGGCCCGTCACCCTCATCGGCTCGGTGGGCATGGCCGTTTGGGCCTTCGCCTTCTTCGGACTCGTCGACTCCAAGTCGTTCCCCGTGATCGCCCTGGCCGTCACCGCCGGGCTGCTGCTGCACGGCGCGATGTACGGGCCGCAGGCCGCGTTCATCTCCGAGATGTTCGACACCAAGGTCCGCTACTCCGGCGCCTCCATGGGCTCCCAGCTCGCCTCCATCGTCGCCGGAGCCCTCGCCCCGATCATCGCCGTCGAACTCCTCAAGGACTACGACTCCTCCACCCCCGTCAGTCTCTACCTCTGCGTGGCGGCGGTGATCACCACCATCACCGTGGCGGTCACCCGGGAGACCCGGGGGCGCGACCTGGAGCGCTCGCGGCACGAGGAGCCGGCCGCCGCTCCCGCGGTCCCGGCGGCAGACCGGGTGTGACACCGCCCCGCCCGTGAGCAGCCCGGTCCGCCGCCCTGACGGGGGCAACGCGGTGGACCGGGCGCCGCGCCGCACCACCCGTCCACAACACGGCCCGCGAGGAGGCCTCATGACCACCGGCCGCCGACCCGACCCCCGGACGCCGGTACCCGCCGAGTCGGCGGGCCCGGCGTCCGTACCCGCCGAGCCGCGCGGCCGGACGTCCCGACCTGACGGGCCCGGGGGCCGGGCCTCCGTACCCGCCGAGAGGGCCGCTCAGGTCACCGCTCCCGCCGAGGCGGCCGCCCGCCGTCTGCTGGAGCTCCTCGCGGCCGACGCCCCCGCCGAGGAACTCGCCTCCCAGCCCGCCCGCTCACGCGCGGCCGGTGTCGCCGCGCCGGACATCGCAGGGATCGAGGAGACCACCGAGACCGCCCTGTCCGTACGACGCGTGCTCGACCAGTACCGGCGCCGGGAGACGGAACTCGTCGCACTGTTCGACACCGCGGGCGATCTGGCCGGCCTGCGGGAGCTCGACGCCGTGCTCCGCGCCATCGTCCGCCGCGCGAGGACCCTGCTGGGCTCCGACGTCGCCTACCTCACGCTCAACGACCCGCTCGCCCACGACACCTTCATGCGCGTCACCGAAGGATCCGTCTCCGCGGCCTTCCAGCAGCTCCGCCTCGGCATGGGAGAAGGCCTCGGCGGCCTGGTCGCCCAGACCGCGCGCCCCTACGCCAGCACGGACTACCGCACCGACCACCGCTACCGCCACACCGGAACCATCGACGACGGCGTGGCCGAGGAAGGACTCCGCGGCATCCTCGGCGTCCCCCTGCGGCTGGGGGAGGAGATCATCGGCGTGCTGTTCGCCGCGGACCGCACCCCGCGCGAGTTCACCCCCGACGCCATCGCCCTCCTCGGCTCGCTCGCCGACCACGCCGCCGTCGCCATCGACAGCGCCCGCCGCCTGGAGGAGACCCGCAGCGCGCTCACCCGGCTCGAAGCCGCCAACGCCACGGCCCGCGCCCACGGAGAGGCGCTGCACCTGGCCTCCGACGCCCACGACCGCCTCACCCGACTCGTCCTGCGCGGCGCGGGCATCGACGACGTGGCAGCCGAGATCGGGGCACTGCTCCGCGGGGGAGTGGCCGTCCACGACACCGACGGCAGCGAACTGGCCCGGTCGGGCACCGGACCCGTCACGCCCTCGGCCGAGACCCTGACGGCGTCGCGTACGGACGGCAGCGCGATCCACGCCGACGGCGTCTGGACCTGCGCCGTGCTGGCCGGCACCGAATCGCTGGGGAGCATCGTCCTGACCGGCCGGGCCGACCTCTCCGAGGCCGACCGGCGCCTGTTCGAACGCGCCGCACTCGTCACCGCGATGCTGCTCCTCATGCGCCGCTCCGTGGCCGAGACCGAGGACCGGGTACGGGGCGAACTCCTCGACGACCTCCTCGCCGACCCCACGGCGTCGCCGCGTCGGGACGGCGGAAGCCTCACTCTGCGAGCCCGTCGCCTCGGCGTGAATCTGGCCCACCCCCACGCCGTCGCCGTGCTCGACAGCGAGCCGGCCCTGCGCCCCCGGCTCGCCGCCGAGACCGCGCGCACAGCCCGCAGGCTCGGCGGGCTGTCAGGCACCCGACACGGTCACGTGGTCCTGCTCGCGCCCTGCGACCGGCCCGGGACCCTCGCCCGTACGCTCTCGGCCGACCTCACGCGCGCGCTCGGGGCGCCGGTCACCGCGGGGGCGGCGGGCCCCGGATGCGGGTCCGAGGCGATCGCGGCCCTCCACGCCGAAGCCCGGCGATGCGTGACGGCGCTGCACGCCCTCGACCGGAGCGGAGAGGGCGCCGACATCGCCGAACTGGGTTTCATCGGCGTCCTCCTGGGCGACCGTGCCGATGTCGGCGCGTACGTCGAGCGGGTCCTCGGCCCCGTCCTCGCGTACGACACCGAACGCGGCACCGACCTGCTGCGCACCCTGCGCGCCTACTACGACCAGGGCGCCAGCCTCTCCCGCGCCAAGGACGCCCTGCACGTCCACGTCAACACGGTCGTCCAGCGCCTGGACCGCGTCGCGCAACTCCTCGGCCCCGACTGGAACACCCCGGCCCGCGCTCTGGAGACCCACCTGGCCCTCCGCCTCCACCAGCTCACCCGCACGCCCGGAGAGCCCTGAGCGGTCGCACGGAAAAGGAGCGGGTCCGAGGGCGTAGCCTGCCCCCGGACCCTGTGGGTGCCGCTCACATCACACGCCGGCACACTTGAGGACCCGGGTTATTCGTCATTGCGTCGCGTCCTGCCTTTGGACCACCGCCGATCGAGCTCGGCGGACCAGATTCGAACTGGCATTTCGACGCACCTGGGCCCGGGCCCGGTCGATCCGGCGATGAGCGGCGCATGCTGAGTCTGGAGCAATAGTCTGAGATTGACCGCGGTCTGCCTCTGCCTGGTTGGGCCATCCCGGCCGGAAGTGCCGGGAGGAGGACTCGAACCTCCACTGGAACCGCGGATGTCACGACAAGGCTCAGCTTCAGCTTTGCGCTCCTCGCGCACCCCGGCCGTGTTCTGTGGCCGGGGAGTCTGTGGTGTCCCGGCTACCCGAAGAGGTAGCCGAAGACGGCGTCGCCGACCCGCTGGTCGGTGACCTCGGCGCTGTTCGCCTCCTCACGGGCGAACTTCACCGCCTGCTGGAGCTTCTCCACCCGCTCGAGCAGCTCGTTGACCCGCCGGGCCGGCAGCGCACCGGAGAACTTCACGGTGGTCCAGTAACCGACCGGCACGTCCTCGTAGTACACCTCGACCTGCGCCGGGTGCTTGTCCGTCGCCTCCGCCTTCACGTGGTTGCGCGGAACCTTCTTCGTCCGGACGGTGCGCACGACCTCGGTCTTCCAGGCGTCCGTCGACGGGTCCTGCGTCCACGACTCCGCGGCGTCCAGCACCGGAAGCCTGCGCACGAAGGTGTTGATGTCCGTGAGCTGCTTCTCCAGGAACAGGAGGTACGCCACGGGCACCCGCTCCACGAGCACGCGCCCGTCGACCGTGATGTCGGCGCGCGCCTCGCAGTTCGCCCAGTCCTTGGTGGCCGTCACATCGAACAGGCGGGTCAACGCCCGTGCGGTGTCCCGCAGGACGTCCTCGGCCTTCACCTGCACCAGCGTGGACTCGGGCGGCAGCTGCTCGCCCTCCTCGTCCTTCGGCTGGTACGTACGGGAGATGCCGGCGAGCAACGCGGGCTTCTGCAGCCCGTGATGAGCCGCCGTCAGGTCCTGATGCGCCCGGGACTTGACGCCCTTCTCGACTGCGATGATCTGATTGAGTTTCGTTGCCACGTCGCCGACCTTAGAGCGCGGGGCCATGATTGATCGAATGATTTTCGAGTGGCCGGCGATGTCGATCTCGGACGTACACCGTGCGCGCCCGACATCACCGACCCCGGGCCTCGCTCCGCTCCAGCCGCTCCCGCTCGTCGCTCCCCTGCGAAGCCGGTGCGTCGACGAGCTCGCGACGCGTGGGGTGAACCGTGGTGATTTCGGCAAGACTCCGTCACAGAACCGTGAACCTCGCGCGCGAACCTGGTGTCCACCACAGCGCAGTTCGTGCGTTGCCATCGGGGGGAGTACCACCATGAGTACCGTTCGCAGAGCCGCCGTCGTCCTCGTCGCCGTGTCCGCGCTGGCCCTGACCGCCTGCGGGCCCTCCGAGGACGGAGCCGCCGGCGGGACCGATGTGCCCACCGCGACGCCGCCCACCTCCTCCGCCCCCTCCGCGACGCCGCCCACCTCCTCGGCCAAGCCCACGACGCCCGCCAAGCCGTCGAAGCCGGCCAAGCCCACGACGCCCGCCAAGCCGTCGAAGCCGGTCAAGCCGTCGACGCCCGCCAAGCCGTCGAAGCCGGTCAAGCCGTCGACGCCCGCCAAGCCGTCGACGCCCGCCAAGCCCGTGACGCCGTCGACCGATCCGGACTACGACGTCTTCCCCTGCAGCACCTACGACCTGACGTTCACCGCGAGCCTGGCCGAGCCCACGACCAGCAGCTACCTGCTCAAGGTCACGAACAAGACCGGCAAGCCCTGCCGGGTCCTCGGCCACCCCGTCGTGACCTTCGGCGGCCTCGACGGGCAGGCGACGGCGCGAGGCGCCGCCCCGGGCATCGAGGAGGCCTTCAAGCTCGCACCCGGCCAGTCCGCCTACGCGGGACTGATGGGCGGCCTGAAGGGCCCCAAGAGCGAGACCGTCTCCTCGATCGCGATGACCATGGAGACCGATTCCGACCTGAAGCAGGTCCCGCTCAAGGCCTCGACGCCCGGTCTGAACGTCTCCGACGACAACTCCGTCACCCCGTGGATGGACAACGCCGAGGACGCGCTCAGCCTGTAGCCGGGGCGCGTGGGGGCGGCCTCAGGGGGTCAGCGGCGGCCCAGATCCGTGGCGTACGCGGCGTCCCGGACTTCCGGCTCCGGGTGGCGGCGCAGTTCCACGACGGTCGTACGAAGGCTCTCCGGCCAGTCCAGGCGGGTGCCGAGGGCCGTGGCCAGGCCGACGGCGAGGAGCCCCTCCACCAGGCCGCCCTCGCCGCTCAGGACGCGGATCGCGGTCGGAGCGGCGCCGGGGCCGGCGAGCGGCCTGCCGTACCGGTGGGCTTCCTCCACGTCCTCGGCGACCCGGGCCGCGAGGACGGGACGGCCCTCGATCGCGGCGGTGAGTTCGCGGAGCGAGAGCAACAGCTCGGGCTCCGCGGCCTCCAGGTCGATCGCCCGTACGAGGAGCGCGGTGCGGGTGGCGGTGGCCGCCGGTTCGGCAGCCAGCTGCCGGGCGAGGACCGCGCACATCCGTGGGTCCCGGATCGTCGAGCCGAGGAGGGAGTCGAGGCGACGCCGCGCCGGAAGGTCCCCGTCGCGACCGCCGCCCTCCGGTTCGCCGGCCGCGATGAGCACCAGCAGGCGGTCCACGGCATCGTGCAGCAGGCTGCCGGGCGTCGCGCCGCCGAGCGGGTGGGGCAGTCCGGACTGGGCGAGCTCCGTCAGTCCGTATCCCGCCCGATGGACGCTCAGCGGCGAGGCGAGGTCCGCGTAGACGGCCACCAGGGCGCTTCCCGCGGCGGGCGTGTACTGCGCCCAGTCGCGGAGCCCGTACAGGGCCTGGTTCGCCTCTTCCTCCTCGGGGACGAAGGCCAGCCGGGCGACGAGCTCCCCGTACCGCGACCGGTGGGCGGGGGCCAGTTCCGCCGGGCTCACGTCCAGAAGCGCGTTCCGGGCGGCGTCGGGCCCGTCGGCGGCCGCCGACTCCAGCAGGGCCCACATGCGCTCGTCCGGCAGCAGTGTCGCGGCCAGGCCGACGACGGTGGCGTGCACGTCCCGGTGGATGCCCGGGGCACGGCCCACGGTGGACAGGAGCGCGGCGGCGACGCCCGCGGGCAGATGGCGGGCGGCGAGCCGGGCGGCCGCCTTTCTGACGGTGACCTTCACCCCGGTCTCACGGGTCAGGACGTCGTGGAGCAGGGCGGCGACCCGGGTGGGCCGGGCGTGGGCCGCGGCGCGGGCGGCCGCGGACCAGGCGGCCGCCGCCCTGTCGTCTCCCGCGTGGTCGAGGAGGGTGGCCAGGGCCGAGGCCGGGTCGTCGGTGTGGGCGGCCGCGTCCAGAGCCGCCGCCGTCAGGGGCGACCCGCCAGGGCCGGCCGAGGCCGCCGCCGTCAAGGGCGAGCCGGCAGGGGCGGCCGAGGCCTCCGCCGTACTCCCGTGCCCGGGGACACTCGGGCCCGGAGCGGTGTACCGCTGGAGCAGGGTCCTGCCGTGCTGCGGCACCGGGGCCACCGCCCGGAGCAGCGCCGCGCGTTCGTCGAGGCCCCGGCCGGGGTCGGCGATGACGGCCGAGGCCAGCCGGACCGCGGCCTCCTGCTGACGGGGCAGCCACCGGTCGGCGTAGCGGAACGGGGGCAACGGCCGGGGAGCGCCGGCCACGGGGAACCGGCCGCCCGGAGGAGGCGTCTCGGGCAGGGCGCTGTCCAGCAGGTCGGTCCGGTCCGCGGCGAGGACGGCCAGCACCTGGGGCACGAAGGCCGCGGACGGCTCCCGCGCCAGCAACTCGGCGACGCGTTCGCCCCGGGACACCGGGTCGGCCAGCCAGGCGGCGGCGACCTCGCCGAAGACCCCGTCCGGGCAGGAGCCCAGGGCCTGTCGGAGACGGTCCTGGAGGTCCGCGTTCCCGAAGGCGTGGCGTCCGGCGGACCTGACCAGCGCGAGGAGCGGCGCGACGTCTCCGGAGACGGCTGCCCGGTCCAGCCAGGGTCCGAGCGCACCCAGCACGGCGCCCGCCGCACCGCCACGCAGCAAAGTGCCCGGAAGTCCGAGCCGCGCCGCTCCGGTGTGCGCGGTCAGGGCTTCGACGAGGTGTACGGCGGTCCGCACGGCGGTGGCACCGCCGGCGTCGGCAGGCGTGTCCGCGGTGGCCCCGCCGCCGTCGGCGGCGCTCGCTTCGGCGCCGGCGAGGAGCGTCACGGCCAGCGTCCGGATCGCGTCCCGGGTCCTCTCCGAGCAGTCCCGGGCTCTCAGGCCGTCGAGGCACAGCCGTTCCACGGAGGCGGACCCGGTGCTGCCCCCGGCGGACGCGCGGATCGCGAGGGCTGCCACGAGTGCCGGGGCCGGAAGCTCGCCGACGGCGGACAGGGCTTCCTCGCGCACGGGGGCGCGCTCGTGGGCGAGCCGGGCGGCGGCCAGCGCGAGGACCTCCGCGATCTGCCCCGGATCACGGGTGTGGCCGGCGTTGGCGATCAGCTGGGACCAGATCGTCCCGCGCTCGTCGGCGTCATGGGTCCCGAGTCCGGCCAGCAGCTCGGGGCGGGCCTCGGCAGGAGGCAGCAGGGCGAGGAGACCCCAGAGGTCCCAGCCCGCGGAGGAATCGGAGCGGACCGCCTCGATCGCGGCACGGGCCCGGGCGTGCCGCTCGGCGGGCGGCAGCGGGGCGATCACCCCCGCGTGCGCGTGGACGTTCCCGCGCGGACCCGCGGCGGCGACGACGGCGTCCACGAAGCGGGGCCGGCGCGCCGGTGGCATCGATCGCAGCAGCACGCCGAAGGCCTCCCGGTGGAACCACCGGGCCCCCAGGAGGGGCAGCGACGGCGGGTCCGCCGCCACCAGTTGCCGCATGACGGTTCGGCGGGGGGTCCGTTCCCACCGCGCGGCCGACCGGTCCGGGTCGGCGAACCAGCGCACGACGCGCTCGGCGTCGACCGCGACGAGGTCGCTCAGCCGGTCCTGCACCGGACCGGGCAGGTTGTCGGGGCCGTACCGCTCCAGCAGGTCGAGGACGCGCCCCGGCGCGGCGGGCAGGGCGGCGGCGATTCCGGCGGCGTGCCTCCTCCACCAGAGGTCGCGCAACCGCCGGGGTATGCCTCCGAGTTCCCGCTCCGCATGGTCCAGGACGGCGGAGGGGTGGCGTACGGCCAGCGTGCTCCAGTCCTCGAACGCGAGCGCCCCGGCGAGTTCGGGCAGCAGACGTGCGGTGAACTCCGTCGAGCAGCCCGGCAGCAGGCGGGCCGCGTCCCGGTCGCCGTACGCGTCGCGCACCCGGAGCACCAGCCGCTCGGCGAGTTCCGGCCTTCGCCCGTCACGGAGCAGCCGCGCGAGATCGGCGCGGACCACGGCGGGCGCGTCGTCGTAGGCCGCCTCGACGGCGGCGTCCGCGACGGGCAGCCGCCGGGCGCCGCGCAGCGCGTACCGGCGGACCACGGGGTCCGGGTCGCCGAGCCGGGCCACGAGGTGGTCCGGCTCTCCGGCGGTCAGGGCCGCGAGCGCGGCGAGGCGGCGTTCGTACGGGCCGCCCGCGGCCAGAGCGGTGAGCAGAGGCCGTACCGCTCCCCGGGCGGCGAGCCGGTGAGCGGTGACGGCGGTCAACCGGAGCCGGGCGGCGTGGGGAAGGGGTTCGAGGGCGGCGAGCAGCTGCTCGGCAGTGGAGATCATCGCGGGCATTGTGCCTGACAGGGCTCCCACGACCCCACCGAATATCCGCCCGCCCGTACGGACGGCGCTCGGTCGTACCTCGGGGATCAGGACCTCAAGGCGTGCTCTCTCGTGCCACGGCCGGAACGTGGCGACCGGGACATCCGCCGCAGTCGGACCGCGACCGCGCCGGCCAGGACCGCCCCGGTCACCGCCCACGTGGCCGGGTGGGCCCACACGGCGGAGTCGAGTTGCTGCGCGAGCACGAAGACACCCATCACGACGACGAACCAGCCGAACGCCGTGCGCAGCGCGTCCTGCGGGATGCGGCCCGCGAGCCGGCCGCCCACGAGACTGCCGGCCACCGCCGCCGCGGTGACGGTCAGGGCCAGACCCCAGTCGATCTCGACGCCCGAGAGGTGCCCGGCGAGGCCGGCGAAGGACTTCATCGCGATGACGAGCAGCGACGTGCCGACCGCGATGCCCATGGGCAGCCCGCCGAGGATGGCGAGCGCCGGGACGACGAGGAATCCCCCGCCGGAGCCGACCAGACCCGTCACCGCACCGACGACGAGACCCTCCACCGCGATGTGCTTCAGGGGGAGTTCCGCGTGTGCCCTGCGCGCCTTCTCCCGGCCGGGCCTGGGCTTCCGGAGCATCGCGGCCGCCGTGGCCAGCATCATCAGGGCGAAGGCGACGAGCAGGACCGTGCCAGGGACGTACTCGGCGAGCCGCCCGCCGCCGTAGGCGCCGACCATGCTGAACGCGCCGAAGAGGAGACCGGTCCGCCAGCGGACCCGGTGGGCCCGGGCGTGCGGGATCAGTGCGGCGAGGCTGGTGACGCCGACCACGAACAGGGAGGTGGCGATCGCCTCCTTGGTGTCCTGCCCGGCAAGGTAGACCAGGATCGGCACCGTCAGGATCGAGCCGCCGCCCCCGAGCACGCCGAGACTGACGCCGACGAGCAGGGACGCCGCGACGACCAGGGTGGTCACGACGCGCTCCGCAGCTCCGCGATCACCGTACGGATGTCGGCGCGGGGCCCGCGGTTGTACGGCAGCTTGGACAGCAGGACGCCCATGGCGCAGGAGTTGCTGAGAGCCGCGTACGTCAGGCCCGCGCCGATCGCCGTGCCGATCAGATGGGCGCCCGGGACGAACACCCCGATCAGACCGGTGGCCAGGACGACCGAGCCGGCCACGAGCCGGACCTGCCGCTCCATGTCCCACCGCTCCGGACCCCGGTCGACGGGGGCGCCGGCCGACTCCCAGGCGACGATGCCGCCCTCCAGGACGCGGAGGTGGGGCAGTCCGGCATCGGCCAGTGCCTTCTCGGCCTGGGCGGCACGGGCCCCGGAGCGGCAGACGAGCACGACGTCCTCGTCGAGGTGGGTCAGGAGTTCGGTGCGGTGCTCGCGCAGGGTGTCCAGGGGCACGTTGTACGAGCCCGGGATGTGCGCCGTACGGAACTCGCCCGGCGTGCGCACGTCGAGCAGGCGCGGAGCGCGCCCCTCCTGGACGAGACGGTGCAGTGCGGCGGGAGTGAGGGAGGGGGTGGGCGCGGGGGAGGTGCTCATGGGATTCCAGTTCATGTGGGCTCATGAATACCCAGGGGGGTATTCATGAGCTTGCGAGGGGCCCCGGTGGACGGCGGGGCGCCGGGGGTGGGCTTGCGGCGTGGAACGGGGGCGGTCGGGGTCAGACTCCGGCCGTCTCGCCCGCCGGCTCCGTCAGGGCCCAGGCCGCGTATCCGCCGAGGATGTCGGAGACGTCCTGGAAGCCGCGCTGTCGCAGCAGGCTCGCGGCGATGGAGGAACGGTGGCCTCCCGCACAGTGCAGGACGAGGGGCCGGTCGGACGGCAGCTCGTCCGTGCGGTGGGGGAGTTCGCTGAGCGGGATGTGCAGGGCGGAGCCGATGAAGCCGTTCGTCTCGCGCTCCCCGCAGGTGCGCACGTCCACGACGACCGGCGGCCGCTCGCCCGCGAGGGCGCCGCGCAGGTGTGCGGCGGTGATCCGGCCGGCGGGCGAGACCTCGTCGGACAGTGATTCCAGGGCGTCCTCGGGATTGCGCAGGTAGCCGACGACCCGGTCGAATCCGATCCGGGCGAGGCGGGTGACGACCTCCTCCTCCCGGTTCTGCGGGGCCATGACGACCAGCTCGGCGGCCGGGTGGAGGACGGTGCCTGCCTGCTCGGCGAAGCGGCCGTCGGCGGGCACGTTCACCGCGCCGCGCAGGTGCCCGGCCGCGAACTCCTGCGGGTCGCGTGCGTCCACCACGACCGCGCCGGCGGACCGCAGCCCGGTGAACTCGGCGAGCGCCAGCGGGCGAGGAGCCGAAGTGTCGTAGCGGGCCCGGTCCTTGCGGTTCAGCTCGGCGTCGTACGCGAAGTAGCCCGGCGCGGCCGGCTGGCCGGCGGTGACGAGGGCGACGAACTGCTCGCGGCTCATCGGCGCGCAGGCGTAGTTGGTCGCCCGCTGCTCACCGATGGTCGACTGCTTCTCCGTCGAAAGGTGCTTGCCGCAGGACGATCCGGCGCCGTGCGCGGGGAAGACCCGCACCTCGTCCCGCAGCCCCATCAGCTTGTTCTGCACGCTGTCGTGGAGCATCGCACCGAGCTCCTCGGCGGTCACGCCCACGGAGGCGAGGAGGTCGGGGCGGCCGACGTCGCCGATGAACAGCGCGTCGCCGGTGAGGACGCCGTAGGGCACCTCGTCCTCGGCCCGTTCGTAGACGAGGACGCTGATCGACTCCGGTGTGTGCCCGGGGGTCTCCAGGACCTCCAGCGTGACGTCGCCGAGGGAGATCCGCTCGCCCTCGGCGAGCTTGCGGATCGGGTACTCGGTCTCGGCGCGCCGGCCGTAGCCGATCCAGGCGCCGGTCTCGTCCGCCATCTCCAGGTGACCGGCGACGAAGTCGGCGTGGAAGTGGGTGTTGATGACGCCGACCACCGTGAAGCCGTGCGCGGCGGCGTCGGCCAGGTACTCGGAGACGTCCCGGCGGGGGTCGACGACCACCGCCCGGCCCGTGCGCTCGTCGGCGATCATGTACGACGCCTGGGAGAGGCAGTCGAGGTAGTACTGCGTGAAGAACACGGCAATCCCTTCATCAGGAGCGCACGCCAGGGGTGGGCGCGAGGTGGCAGGGCGCAAGCCGGCCATGCGCCCGTGGCGCGTGCGAGCGTCTGGCCGAGGTGGACTCTGATACCCCCCTGGGTATTTATGTACTCGACGGTAAGGGGGTGCTTCGGGGAAAGTCAAATACCCCCCTGGGTATTCTCCAGGCAGGCAGGCAGGCAGGCAGGCAGGCAGGCAGGCAGCAGGCAGGTGCCCCGCCGGGACCTCTGCCACCCGCTCATCGCGCGGGGACGGAGGTTTTGCCGGACCGGCAACATGAGTGGCCCGAGCCGGGCGCGAGGGACGACGGTGGGCTCGTGACGGACAACATCGCTGCGGCATCGCCCGCATCTCCGATCCCTTCGCCCACCGACGCATACGTCGGAGACCCCGAGGTACGGGCGAAGTGGGACGACCTCTATGCCGACCGGCAGCAACTGTGGAGCGGCCGGCCCAACGGCGCACTCGTGGCCGAGGTCGCCGGGCTCGTGCCCGGCCGCGTGCTCGACGTCGGCTGCGGCGAGGGCGCGGACGCCGTCTGGCTCGCGCGCGGCGGCTGGGACGTGACCGCGCTCGAGGTCTCCGGCGTGGCGCTGGAGCGGGCGGCCGGGCACGCGCGGGACGCCGGCGTCGACGTGCGCTGGGTCCATGCCGCACTGACGGAGGCGGCACTCCCGCCGGCCTCCTTCGACCTGGTCTCCGCCCAGTACCCGGCGCTGCTGCGCACGGCCGACGGCAGCGCCGAACGCGCCCTGCTCTCCGCCGTCGCGGTCGGTGGAGTGCTGCTGCTCGTGCACCACGCGGGAATGGACACCCGCGAGGCGAACGACAGCGGCTTCGACCCCGCCGACTACGTCTGGCCCTCGATGGTCGCGGCTCTGCTCGACGACGACTGGGTGATCGAGGTGGACGAGGAACGGCCCCGCGTGGTGCCCGACGGCGGGGCCGGCGCGCACCACACCGACGACGTGGTGCTCCGCGCGCGCCGCCTGCGCTGAGGTCGAAGTGCGTGCGGCGGGCATCCCCTGTCCCCGCCGTGCGGCCGAAACCGCAGGTGGAGACGGTGGAGTCCCTTCGTATCGACGGTGGTCGCAGATTTCGGAACCCTCGGGCGGTCGGGGGCGCCAGAATGGTGCGATGGATCATCGCTTTGTCGGCATACCGGAGTTGACCGACGTCCCCCGTGTCGCGGTCGTCATCGACGTCATGCGCGCTTTCACCGTGGCCGCCTGGGCCTTCTCGCGTGGCGTCGAGAGGATCGTCCTGGCCTCGACGGAGAGCGAGGCGCTCGCCCTGAAGGAGAGCCACTCGGGTTGGCTGGCCCTGAAGGACGGAGCTCCGGCGGCCGGGTTCGACGCGGTGAACTCGCCCGGGCTGCTCAGATCACGCGACTTCGCCGGCCGCACGCTGGTGCAGAAGACGACGGCGGGAACCGTGGGCGCGCTGGCCGTCGCCGACGCGCCTCTGGTCCTTTGCGCGAGCTTCGTGGTGGCCGGTCCGACGGCGCGCTTTCTGCGGACCGAGGACGCCGGGCCGGTGACGTTCGTGGTCACCGGCGAGGGAGGCCGGGCCGAGGAGGATCTGGCCTGCGCCGAGTACATCGCACAGCGCATGACGGGAGGCGATGTCGAAGCGGCCCCGTACCTCCATCGCGCGAGGACCTCCGGCGCCGCGGCGGACCTCGCCGCCGGGCTGCGCAGCGGCTACCACCCGGACGATGTCGAACTCTGCCTGGAGACCGACAGGTTCCCCTTCGCGATGGTGGCGCGCCAGGAGGACTCGCTCACGGTGCTGCGCCCGGTCGAGGTGCCCGAGACCTCTGCCGCTCGCGTCGGTCGCCGGTCTCGATGACTCGGCCGGCCCGGGCCTGCACCTGACAGACGCCCGGGCCCGGCAGGCGGAGCCCGAGGTCAGCGGTGGAGCATCTCCGTCATGGGCGACTGCGACGGGATCAGGCCCGGCAGCAGCCAGGGCTGGAAGAGGCTCAGTACCGCGAGGGCGAGGAAGGCGGCCCCGACGACCTGCGAGAAGACGGGTCCCAGCCGCCAGAGCTTCTCCACGAAGATCACCACGGCCACCGCGGCCATCGCCAGGACGTTCATGACGCCCAGCGGGACGAGCACGACCATCAGCCCCCAGCAGCAGCCCACGCAGTACGCCCCGTGGTGCGCCCCGACCCGCAGATCGCGGGCCCGGGGCCGGAAGCCCGCGTAGCGCACGAGCTGACCCATCGGGCTCCGGCAGTGCCGCAGGCAGAGGTCCTTCCACGACCCGAACTGGTACAGCCCGGCGACCAGGAAGGCCCCCGCGCCGATCCAGCGCCCGGCGCCCGGGTGCTCGTCCACCAGGGCGCCGGTCCCGGCGAGGAGCCCGTAGGCGAGCAGGCCGAAGGCCGTCCAGGCCAGCAGGTACCCGCCGACGAACTGGACGGTACGGGCCACCCGCACGACTCCCGTGGGTGACTGGCGCCCGATGGCCCGCGCCCAGGTGAGGGCCACCGGGGCCACCGACGGGAACATCATGGCGATCATCATGACCAGCCACAGCAGCAGGAACAGCGGGACGCCCATGCCCATGGTTCCCGGCTCGACCCCCATGTCACGGGCCTGGTCGGCCACCAGCACCCAGGCGAGGAGGGCGATCGACGCCATCACGGACCAGGCGAACGCCAGCTGCCGGGCCGACAGGAGATTCGCCGGACGCAGAGGGGGTGAGAGGGCCTTCCGGTCGAGGCGCACACCTCCAGCACATCACGATGGACCCGCGCGTGCGCGCGGGAGCGGCGGGCACGAGGGAGCGTGTACGAGGGAGCGTGCACGAGGGAGCGTGTACGAGGGAACGTGTACGAGGGAACGCGTGTACGCGGCACATACCTTCGCCGGGTGACCCCCGCGGTGGGACAATCGACATGGATACCCGTACCACCCGGGCGTGGGCCGGCGATGGTTCCCGGGGGCTCTGCCGTCCTCCCGAGACCGACGTCCCGGCACGGTCACGAGGAGGCACGGAGATGTCCGAGACGACGGCGACGGTTCCCCGGTGGCACGCGGCGGGCGACTGGTTCGACACCTGCAAGTGCAACGTGCCCTGCCCGTGCTCGTTCGCGCAGCTGCCCACCTACGGCGACTGCGACGGCATCCTGGCCTGGCACATCCGCGAGGGCCGTTACGGTGACGTACGGCTGGACGGCCTGAACGTGCTGATGCTGGGTGCGTTCGTCGGCAACATCTGGGCCGAGCACACGGACACGTACGCCGCCGTCTTCGTCGACGAGCGCGCCGACGAAGCCCAGCGCGAGGCGCTTCAGATGATCTTCGGTGGGCAGGCGGGCAGTTGGCCCGCCCAGATGGTGAGCATGATGGGCGCCGAGATGCGCGGCATGGAGTTCGCGCCCATCGAGATCGAGGTCGCCGACGACCTCGCGAGCTGGCGGGCCGTGGTGCCGGGCCGGGTCGAGGCGAGCGCGGTCGCGCTCACGGGACCCACGACCCCGGAGGGTGCGCGGGTCCAGTCGACCAACCTGCCGGGTGCGGAGACCGGACCGGGCCAGGTCGCGACCTGGGGCCGTTCGACGGCGGACCGCGCCGATGCCCACGGCTTCCTCTGGAGCCGTGAGGGCCGGTCCAGCAAGCACATCACCTTCGACTGGACCGGGCCCGACTGATCAGGTCCTCTCCTTCGCCGCTCAGGCGAGCTCCTGCGCCAGAACGGCGGCCGTCCTTGCCACCAGCGCGTTGTCGGACGTCGCGTCCTCCTCGGGCCGGGTGGTGAGGACCGCCAGGACGACCGGTGTGCCGTCCGGCCGCCAGGCGATGCCCACGTCGTTGGCGCCGCCGAAGCGCGCGGAGCCGGTCTTGTCGGCGAGGCGCCAGTCGGCCGGCAGGCCGCGGCGGAACCGCTCGGCGCTGGTGGTGTTGCGGAGCATCCAGCCGGCGAGCCGCTCCCGGTCGTGGGGCGCCAGCGCGTCGCCGAGCAGCAGGCGGGCGTGGTCGAGGCCGATGGCGTGCGGGGTCGTGGTGTCGGTGACCCGAGTGGGCTCCGCCGAGTTGAGTTCGGGCTCCCACCGGTCGAGCCGGGTGACCCCGTCCCCGAGGGAGCGGCAGAAGCGGGTGATCGCGGTGGGGCCGCCCAGCTCCTCGAGGAGCAGGTTGGCGGCGGCGTTGTCACTGAAGCGGAGGGCGGCGTCGCAGAGTTCGGAGATCGTCATGCCTCCCGAGACGTTCGCGGCCAGCCCCGTGACCGGCGAGTGGCCCGACCTGGCGGCGTACACCGCGGTGTAGTGGACGCGCCGGGCGAGGAACTCCCCGGCGCGGTCGTGGTCGCGCAGGACGGCCGCGACGGCGAGCGTCTTGAACACGGAGGCCATCGGGAAGCGCTCGTGGGCCCGGTGGGCCACGGTCCTGCCCGTGCGCATGTCGCGGGCGAAGACGCCCAGCCGTGCGCCGTGCTCCCGCTCCAGGCGCCTCAGCCGCGCGACGCCGCCGCCCGTCCGCGGCAGGGCCTGCGCGGTGCCGCCGCCCAGGGCGAGCGCGGCCGTGAGTGCCGCGCCTCCGCCCAGGGCGAGCGCGGTACGGCGGGAGGGGTCCGGTCGGTCGGCGTGCATGGAGTTCCCTTTCGTCTGCGCTGCGATCACTGTCGTACGTGTACACGCTCCGAGGGGCCGTCCCCATCAGCCACGCGGGCCCGGCGCGGCGACGGCCGTCCCGGCATCAGCCCAGTTGGCGTCGGACCAGCTCGTGGAAGAGACCGGTCGTGTCGGCGAGGAGCTCGGCGGGGGTGCCTTCCTGGACGACGCGGCCGTCCGCCAGCGTGATCACCCGGTCCGCGTCCATGATCGTGGAGAGGCGGTGGGCGATCACGACACGGGTCGCGTGGAGAGCCCGGGTCGACTCGATCACGGTCCGCTGGGCCTCGTTGTCCAGGGCGCTGGTCGCCTCGTCGAAGAAGAGGACGCGGGGGCGGCGGATGAGCGCCTGGGCGATCATCAGGCGCTGGCGCTGGCCGCCCGAGATGCTGCCTCCGCCGTCGGACAGCATCGTGTGCATGCCCATGGGCATGGCCTTGATGTCCTCCGCCAGGCCCGCCATCGCGGCGGCGGCCCACGCGTCCTCCAGGGGGTACGTCCCCGCGCCGCGGATGCAGTCGAGGACGGAGCCGGAGAACGGCTGGGCGTTCTGGAGGACGACGCCGCACTGACGGCGCACGGCCGCCCGGTCCAGGGCCGCGAGGTCCTGCCCGTCGTACCGCACGGTCCCGGCGACCGGCCGGTCGAAGCCGATGAGCAGCCGCAGGAGCGTGGACTTGCCGCTGCCGCTGGCTCCGACGATCGCGACGAACTCGCCCGGCCGCACCCGCAGACCGACCCCGTCGAGGACCAGCGGGCCGTCCTCGGTGTAGCGGTAGGACAGGTTCTCGGCCTCGATCGCGCCGGTCAGCTCGCCGGGCGGGGCACTGGAACCGCGGACCTCGGGCGTCTCCCTGAGCACCGGCCGTATCTGTTCGAACATGGGCTGTACGGCGGCGGCCGAGAGGAGTGCGCCGGTCAGCTGCGTGACCGAGGACAGCATCATCGTGACGGCGGTGCTGAAGGTGAGGAACTCGCTCGCGGTCAGCGTGCCGCGGGCCGGACCGGCGAGGAGCGCGAACATCACGAGCGTGCACAGCGGCAGACAGACCGCGCCGAGGACCGCGAGGACGTTCTTGATCCGCCCGATGCGCCGGTGCAGCTCGCGGGTGCGGGCGAACTCCCCGGCCCACGCGGCGTACGCGAAGCTCTCGGCCGCCGCGACCCGCAGTTTGGGCAGACCGCGCAGGGTCTGGAAGGCCTGGGTGTCGAGCTTGTTGCCGAGCCGGATCAGCTGGCGCTGGTACCGCAGCTGCCACAGGCCGAGCCCCAGGAAGACCGCGGCCGTGGCGAGCAGCAGCGCGAGCGCGGCGAGGGCCAGGGGCACGCTGTAGACGAGGAGCAGCACCAGGTTGACCGTGCCGACGGTGCCCGCCTGGACGACCACGGGGCCGATGCCGGACAGGACACGCCGGATCGCGCTGATGCCCATCGCCGCACCGGCCAGTTCTCCCGTCGAGCGGCCGGTGAAGAACGTCGTCGGCAGGCGCAGCAGCCGGTCCCATACGGCCGGCTGGAGGGTGGCCTCGATCCGGCCCTCCATCCGGAGGATCGCGGTGTTCTGGAGCAGCATGAAGGCGGCCGAGACGACGCTGGTGGCGATGATCGCGAGGCCGGCCTGGACGATGAGTCCGGTCTCGGCGGCGGGGACGTACGTGCCGAGCACCGTGCCGGTGGCGACCGGCACGAGCGCGCCGAGGCCGACCGCGACGAGCCCGCCGAGGAGCAGGTCGCGGAGCTCCGCCCGGGTGCCCCGCACGCTGAACCGGAGCAGGCGCAGCAGGCCGAGCGGCCGGTCCGGCAGGGGCCGGTAGAACATGACGGCGCGCGGTGCGAACGCCGCTGCGCCGGCCCGGTCGACGCGCTCCCGCCCGCCCGTGGCGGGGTCGTGGGCCACGTACCGGCCTCGCCGCCACAGCAGGGCGACCGGTGACCCGTCCGCCGCGCGCCGGCCCACGAGCGGTCCGCTGTTCTCGCGCCACCAGCGCTCGCCGAGCCGGACGCCCCGGGTGCGGATCCGGGAGGCGAGCGCGATGCGTTCGACGGGGTCGAGGAGCCCGGGCTCCGCGCCCGCGTCGGCCGGTTCCGCGAGCACGATGCGGGCCTCGTGGGCGACGGCCCGGCACACCGCGTAGGCCGCTTCGTCGTGGGTGCGGTCCGCCGCGGGGGTGCGGCCGGAGCGGTCCCGGGAGCGGCGGCCGATGGAGTCGAGCAGGGTGCGGTCGGCCCGTGTGCGTGCGGCGTGCCCGGCTTCGATCCCGGCGGCCGCGCGGTCCTCGTGGTCGCGTTCGAGCTGCTCGATCCAGCCGTCCAGGGCGTGGAGGAGCCGGTACTGCTGGTCGACCATGCCCTGCCAGGTCGCGGAGTCGACGAGGAGGGTGCCGGCCGCGTGGCCCTGGCTCCCCTGGCTCTCGTACGCCGCCCCGTACGCGATGCTGCCGGGGGTGAGGCGCATCCAGAGGACGTCGTCGTCCGCCGCGCCGGGAGCGTCCCCCGGGCTGCCGTCGAGGGCCGCCTGGTAGAGGACGCGCAGCCCGCGCCCGATGCCGAGCGCGAAGGCGTGCTCCAGAGGAGTGAGGACGGGCTCCGCCGGGACGCCGCCGTACGGGCTCCGGTCCTCGTACCACTCGTCCGCGTACCACTGGCCCTCGTACCAGCGGCCGCCGAGTCCGTGTTCCCCGTACGGCCGCCCTCCCGGCCCCTCCTGGCCGTACCCCGCGTGGCCGTACGCCCCACCCGCCGCGTACGGCAGGTCGCGCAGCTCGATCCGGCGCAGCAGACAGCCCTGCGCGGGTCGGCCGATGAGGGTGTGCGCGGGGCCGTCGACCGGACCGAGCAGCAGCGTGCCCGCGTCGAGGCGGCCCAGGAAGTGCCAGGGGCCGCGCCGCGCCGCGTCGACGGCGAAGAGGTCCATGGCGCCGTCGACGACGAGCCAGAGCACGTGCGGCCCTTCGAGGGAGAGGCTGCCCAGGCCGGCGCAGTCGACCGCGGTGCCGAGGGCGCCGAGCGCCGCGACGACCGGGTCGGGGGAACCGCCGCCGTGCCGTACGCCGGTGAGGCCTGCGGGAGAGTGGGGGACGTTCACCTCAGTGCTCCTCGACCAGGCCGGCGTACGCGCCGCGCGCCGCGACGAGGTGTTCGTGCCGGCCGCGTTCCACGACCGTGCCCCGGTCGAGCACGACGATCTCGTCGCTGTCGCGCACGGTGCTGAGCCGGTGGGCGATGACCACGCAGGCGCAGCCGCGCCGCCGCAGGTTGTCCATGACGGTCTGCTCGGTCGCCGCGTCGAGGGCACTGGTCACCTCGTCGAGGATCAGGACGCTGGGGCGGCGCACCAGGGCGCGGGCGATCTCCAGGCGCTGGCGCTGGCCGCCGGAGAAGTTGCGGCCGTCCTGCTCGACGCGGCTGCGGATGCCGCCGGGGCGGCGGGCGACCACGTCGTACACCGCGGCGTCCTGGAGGGCGGCGACGACGGCCTCGTCCGGGACGGAGGGGTCCCAGAGCGCCACGTTGTCGCGGACGGTGCCCTCGAAGAGGAAGACGTCCTGGTCGACGAAGGAGACGGAGGCCGCGAGGGCGCTGCGCGGGATGTCCTCCAGGCGCATGCCGTCGATGCGGATCGCGCCCTCCCAGGGGGTGTAGAGGCCCGACATCAACCGCGAGACCGTGGACTTGCCGCTTCCGGAGCCGCCGACGAGCGCGACCTGCTGCCCGGGGCCGACGGTCAGCGAGAAGTCCTTGAGCAGGGGGGCGTCGAGGGGGCTGTAGCCGAAGGTGACGGCCTCCAGTTCGACGTGGCCGGTGAGGCGACGGGTGGCGGTGCGCGGGGCGCGCCGGGTGTGGACCGGGTCGACGGGGAAGTCCTCGACGTCCCTGAGGCGGGCGACGTCGGCGGCGAAGTCCTGCACGCGGCCCGCCACGCCGTTGAGCCGGGTGATCGGTGCGGTGAAGCCGGTGACCAGTGCCTGGAAGGCGACGAGCAGGCCGACGGTGAGGTGGCCCTCCACGGCCCGCAGACCGCCGATCGTGAGGATCAGCGCGCTGTTGAGCGCGGCGAGGGTCGGCGCGACGATCGCCAGCCAGGCGCTGGGCACGCCGAGCCGCTGCTGCACGTCGAGGGTGGTGGCGTGCTGCCCGGCCCAGCGCCGGAAGAAGCCGTCCTCGCCGCCGGTGGCCTTCATCGTCTCGATGAGCTGGAGCCCGCTGTACGCGGTGTTGGTCAGCCGGGCGCTCTCGGCCCGCAGCTTCTGCGTGCCGGTGGCCCGCAGATGGACGACGACGCGCAGGGCGAGAACGTTGAGGAGGGCGATCAGGACGCCGACGACGGTGAGCTGGGGGTCGTACGTCCAGAGCAGGACCGCGTACAGGACCACGACGACGGCGTCGACGGCCGCCGCGGCCAGGTCACGGGCGAGGGTCTCGGCGACGGCGTCGTTGGACTGGAGACGCTGGACGAGGTCCGCCGGACTGCGCTGGGCGTAGAAGACGAGCGGGAGCCGGAGCAGGTGCCGCAGGAAGCGGGCGCTGCCCAGGGTGGAGGCGATGACGCGGCCGCGCAGCAGATTGGCCTGCTGGAGGGCGGTCAGGACCGCGGTGAGGACGAGGGCCGTCGCCATCGCCGCGAAGACCACACCGAGCAGGGACGTCTGGTTCCCGATGAGGAACATGTCGATGTACGTACGGCTCAGGGCCGGCACCCACGCGCCGACGGCCACCAGGAGGAGGCTGGCGACGACCGCGGCGGCCATGGTCCCCGAGGTCCCGCGCAGCCGGGCCGGCAGGGCGGCGAGGACACCCGGACGGCTTCCGCCCCGGCGGAAGCCGGGGCCCGGCTCGAAGGTGAGGACGATGCCGGTGAAGCTGGTGTCGAACTGGTCCATGGGGACGAAACGGCGGCCGCTGCCGGGGTCGTTGACGTACACGCCGGGGCGGCCGAAGCGGCGGCCCGTGCCCTCGTAGACGACGTAGTGGTTGAACTCCCAGAACAGGACCGCCGGCGCGGCCACCTCGGCGAGCGCGGCCAGGTCCATCTGCATGCCCTTGGCCCGGAGCCCGTAACCGCGGGCCGCCTTGAGGATGTTGCCCGCCCGGGAACCGTCGCGGGACACGCCGCACGCGATCCGGAGCTCCTCCAGCGGGACGAAGCGGCCGTGGTGGCCGAGCACCATGGCGAGGGCGGCGGCGCCGCACTCGACCGCCTCCATCTGGAGCACGGTGGGGGTGCGGACCGTCCGTGGCCGCCGGCCCTTGACCGCGGGTGCACGGCGCCGGGACCCGGCCCGGGTGGCCGCACCGGAGGCGCTCCGTGCCGCCCTCACGGCAGCAGCCAGTCGACGGGGCGCTGCGCGGCGAGGTGGACGGCGCCGGTGACGGGCGTGCCGGAGGCGGGGGCGTGCGGGGGCCCGTCCGAGGAGGACCAGGCGTATCCGGAGGCGGTGGCGGCGGAGCGGTCCAGGGTGACGAGCACGGCGACCGGATCGCCCTGGCGGGAGAACCGCGCGGCGAGTCCGGCATCCCCGAGGAACGAACCGAGCTGCGCCCGCGTCTGCGGGGTGGTGCCGACGGCGCTCACCCGCCCGCGGAGCACACCGAACCGGTCGCGCGGGGCGGACGGGACGCCGAGGTCGACCTGGGCTCCCACGCGGAGGGTGGCGGCGGTGTCACCCGGCAGGTACAGGACGGCCACCAGAGGGGCGTCCGGGTCGGTCACGCGCTCGACGGTCGCCACATCCGCGCCGGTGGTGACGACCGAACCCAGCCTGGCGTGGAGCGTGGTGACGCGACCTCCGGCGACGGCGCGGACGGGCCGGTCGCCCCGGTCCGTGCGGACGGTCAGGAGGGGCGCGCCGGCGGCGACGGGCCGGCCCTCCTCGGCGAGGACCTCGGTGACCTGTCCGGCGACGGGGCTCTGCAGCAGGTAGGTGCCCTCGGCGTGGGTGAGGAGACCGGGGGCGTTCACTCGGGACGTCACCGTGCCGGTGACGGCCCAGAAGCCCGCGGCGGCCATGACGAGGACGGTGACGGCGAGCACGAGGCGGCCCTGGGGGCGGGCGAATCGCACGGGCACGTCGAGTTCTTCGGGCGATTGCAGCTTGGAAAGCGCATTGCGGCGGAACTGCACGGACTATTCCTTCGGCTGCATTCTCGCGCATTTTCCGTGATCGGATTCTGCGCGCTCTTGTCTCGTGCGGTGGTATTCAGGGGGAGTGAACCCCGGAACCGGGGTGGTTCCGGGGTTCACGTCCGACGCTCGGCTCAGATACCGGCGATGCCGGTGACGCCCGCGGTGTTCACCGAGACGCCGGTGATGCCGGAGGCCAGGCCCGGAACGCCGCCGACGAGGCCCTCGACGCCCTGAACCGTCTGGAGGGAGCCGACGGTGCCGAGGATGTTGGTGACGTCGTTGGTCAGGCCGCCGACGAGGCCGCCGGAGATCGTGACGAGACCACCGGAAACGGCGTCGAGGTCGGCGTCCGAGATTTCGGCGGTCTCAAGGTCGTGACGCATGATGCGCACCCTTCGTTCATGGGGGGAATCCGTCTTCTGCGGCCGCAGCGGGCTTGATCCAACCATGCGAACGGCTGACCGGAGAAATGCGGTCGACGCCTCGGTGCAGGAGTTTCTACACCTCGGGAAGCGGCCGTGCATTCAATTTCACCGAATGCCGACACCTTCTCCTCGGAACCGAGTAACAGATTCGGCCGCGCCGCCTCGCGCGGGGAACCTAAGGGGACAGAACGGTGCCGTCCGGGCCGTCCGGGTCCGGGCGGTGTCGGGGAACGGTGAAGGCCGCGCCCCTCCCCTCGCACACGATGTGCAGGTTTCCGTCAGGCGCGCGGAGGCCCGGAGGCGGGCAAGGGCCGCGCGCTCGTCCGGGTGGTCACCTCGCGGTGGACGCCAGGGCCTCGGCCTCGGGCGCGACGCCGAGCACCCGGTCGAGGTAGGGGTTGGCGAAGAGGCCGGTGGGGTCGAGGGTGTCGCGCAGGGCCGTGAACTCGTCGAAGCGCGCGTAGCGCGGGCGCAGGCGCTCGGCGTCGAGCTCGTGCATCTTTCCCCAGTGCGGGCGTCCGCCGTACGTGCCGAGGATGGACTCGCACGCCTCGAAGTACGGGGCGTAGGGCATGCGGTGGTACTGGTGGAAGGCGATGTAGCAGCTGTCGCGGCCGTACGCGGTGGAGAGCCAGACGTCGTCCGGGGCGGCGAAGCGGACCTCCAGCGGGAACGACACCTTCGCGTCGTGCGTGTCGATCCACCGCTTGATCTCCCGCAGCGCCTCGACGGCGTGCTCCCGGGGGATGGCGAACTCGCCCTCGTGGAAGCGCACGTCGCGCGGGGAGGCGAAGATCCGGTACGACAGGTCCGACCACTCGCGGGTGGACATCGCCCGGGCCGCGAAGCGCGTGATCGGCGGGACGAGTCCGGGGAAGCGGGTGCCGAGCCGGTTGAGCCCCTCGAAGCCGACGCCGCTGACGGTCTCGTCGAGGCGGCGCGACACGGCGCCGATGGGCTTCAGCGGCACGTCGGCCGGCATCCGCCGGAAGCGGCGGGTGAGCGTCGTCGTGCTGTGCGGGAACCAGAAGAACTCGAAGTGGTCGTTGGTGTCGGCGAGTTCGTGGATCCGGTCGAGGGTCTCCGCGACCGGCATGGCGGCGTCGTGCGCGTGCAGGGCGAACAGCGGTACGCAGCGCAGGGTCACCGCGGTGATGACGCCGAGCGCGCCGAGCCCGACCCGGGCCGCGGCGAAGAGCTCCGGCCGCACGTCGGGCGAGCAGGTGACCACCGACCCGTCGGCGAGGACGAGTTCGAGCGCGCGCACCTGGGTGGCGATCCCCCCGAAGCGGGTTCCGGAGCCGTGCGTGCCGGTCGAGATGGCGCCTGACACGGTCTGGCGGTCGATGTCGCCGAGGATCTCCATGGCCAGGCCGTGCTCGGCGAGCAGGGGGTTCAGCCGCCACAGCGGCATGCCGGCGTCGACCGTCACGAGGCCCGTCTCGCGGTCCACCGACCGCAGGCCCGCCATGCGGTCCAGGCGGAGCTGGACGCCCGTGGCGACCGCGACCGGGCTGAAGGAGTGACCCGCGCCGATCGCCTTCACCCGATGCCCGTCCCCGGCCGCGGTCTTCACGGCCTCGGCCACCTCGGCGGTGTCCGCCGGATGCAGAACGCGCACGGGATGCGCCTGCTCATTGCCCGCCCAGTTGCGCCACGCGCTGGTCATGACCGGAGTCCTCTCGGATGGATCGACAGCGGCCGCGGCCCCAGTCCGGGCGCGGTTCCCGGCAGAGTGCTCTTGGTCATCTGTCCAAGTCAAGAGTCGGGGACGCTTGACTTGGACAGGTGACCAAGAGACCGTTGCGTGGTCGCCGAGCAGGTCGGAAGAGAGGCCACAAGGTCATGGCACACCAGCCGTCCGTCACGCGTACGACACCCGCTCCGCACCCTCCCGGGAACCCGCCGTCACCGGCCGGGCCGCCGGCCCTCCAGAAGGCGACGGCCGGC
This sequence comes from Streptomyces tanashiensis, assembly GCF_014648895.1. Lineage (GTDB taxonomy): Bacteria > Actinomycetota > Actinomycetes > Streptomycetales > Streptomycetaceae > Streptomyces > Streptomyces tanashiensis. The sequence goes on along the minus strand of NZ_BMRZ01000002.1, from coordinate 837,494 downwards.
CTCCAGCCGCCGTTCGCCGTCGTCGACCTCGGCGCACTGCGCGCCAACGCCGCGCAGATGACCCGGCGCGCCGGCGGCAAGCCGATCCGCCTCGCCAGCAAGTCGCTGCGCTGCCGCGCCCTCATCGGCGACACCCTCCGGCTCCCCGGGTTCACAGGAATCCTCGCCTTCACCCTGCCCGAAGCCCTCTGGCTCGCCGAGGAGCACGACGACGTCCTCGTCGGATACCCCACCGCCGACACCCACGCACTCGGCCGGCTGGGAGCGGACGAGCGGCTCGCCGCCCGCGTCACCCTCATGATCGACTCGCCCGAGCACCTCGACCTCGTGACCGCCGCCGTCGGCCCGACCGGCCCCCCGGTCCGTGTCTGCCTCGACCTCGACGCCTCCCTGCGCCTGGCCGGCGGCCGCCTCCACCTCGGCATGCGCCGCTCGCCCCTGCACTCACCGCGCCAGGCCCGCGACCTGGCCCTGGCCGTCACCGCCCGCCGACGCCTCCGGCTCGTCGGCGTCATGTCGTACGAGGGGCAGATCGCCGGCATCGCCGACGACCGGCCCGGCTCGCGGGCCGGCCGCACCGCCGTCCGGCTCATGCAGAAGCTCTCCACCCGCGAACTGCGCGAGCGGCGGGCCGCCGCCGTCCGGGCCGTACGGTCCGTGGCCCCCCTGGAATTCGTCAACGGCGGAGGCACCGGCAGCCTGGAGAACACCTCGGCCGAACCGGCCGTGACCGAACTCGGCGCGGGCTCGGGCCTCTACGCCCCGACCCTCTTCGACCACTACCGCGGCTTCAGCCCCCGGCCCGCAGCCCACTTCGTCCTCTCCGTCGTGCGCCGCCCCGGTCCGCGCCACGCCACCGTCCTCGGTGGCGGCTGGATCGCCTCCGGAGCCCCCGGCGCCGACCGCCTGCCCGTGCCCGTGTGGCCGACCGGCCTGCGACTCCTCCCGCAGGAGGGCGCGGGCGAGGTCCAGACCCCCCTCACCGGCGACGGAGCGAGCGGCCTGCGGGCGGGCGACCGCGTCTGGTTCCGCCACGCCAAGGCGGGCGAACTGTGCGAGAGGGTCAACGAGCTCCACCTCGTCGACGGCGACCGGATCGTCGACGTCGTCCCGACCTACCGGGGCGAGGGCCGGGCCTTCCTGTGACCGCCCGCCCGGGAGACCTCCCTGCTCACCGGCCGGAGCCGCCGCTGGGATACGTTGATCCGGTCCACCGCCCCACCCCGTCGATGGAGACGCCATGACCCGCCGCTCAGCCGACGAGCGCCGCGAGCAGCTGGTCGAGGCGGCGATCCGCGTCATGATCCGCGACGGCGTCGCCAGGACCACGACACGCGCCGTCGTCAGCGAGGCGGGACTTCCCCTCGGAGCCTTCCACTACTGCTTCCGCTCCAAGGAGGAGCTCCTGCACAGCGTGATCGAACGCATCACCCTGAGGAGTCTCGCCCCCGCCACCGCTCCGCCGGCGGGGGAGGTCTCCACGCGCGAGCTCATCTTCCGGACCCTGCACGCCTACTGGGACCAGGTCCGCGAGCGGCCCGCCGAGCACATGGTCACCTACGAGCTCACCCAGTACGCCCTGCGCCAGCCCGGCCTGGCGGACGTGGCCCGCCGCCAGTACCAGCACTACCTCAAGGTCTACAGCGACCACCTCGAAGCCATCGCCCGCCTCGCGGGCTTCCGCTGGACCGTGCCGCTCCCGGCCCTGGCGCGGTACGGCCTGAGCGTCATGGACGGACTCACCCTGAACTGGCTGATCGACCGTGACGACGTCCAGGCCCAGGCGGCCCTGGACGAGTACGCCGAACACCTCAGCACCGTGGCAGCGCCCGCACCACCCGAGCCGCACGACGCTCACGACGGCGCCGCGACCCGGTCCTGAAGGCCTCCCGCCGGGACGCTCGCCGGGCGTCCCGGAGCGGGCGCGGACCTCGGGCGCTCAGAAGTCGACGGCGTCGCGGATCAGCGGGCAGGTCATGCAGTGGCCGCCACCGCGACCGCGGCCGAGTTCGGCGCCGACGATGGTGACGACCTCCACCCCCGCCTTGCGCAGGAGGGTGTTGGTCTGGGTGTTCCGGTCGTACGTGAAGACGACACCGGGCTCGACCGCGACGGCGTTGTTCCCGCTGTCCCACTGCTGGCGCTCGGAGGCGTAGACGTCTCCGCCGGTCTCGATCACCCGGAGCCCGGGGAGACCGAGGCCCTTGGCGACGACGTCGACGAACGGCGTGGAGCCCTCGTCGGTGATCTCGATGCCCGGAGCTCCGTCGGTGGGCCGCAGCGAGAAGGTGTGGACGGCATCCATGATCGTCGGGTAGAGCGTGACGATGTCGCGGTCGGCGAAGGTGAACACGGTGTCGAGGTGCATGGCGGAGCGCAGCTTCGGCATGCCCGCCACGATCACGTGCTCCGCGGCGCCGTTCCTGAACAGGGCCTGGGCCACCTGGGTGATGGCCTGGCGCGAGGTGCGCTCGCTCATGCCCATGAGGACGACCCCGTTGCCGACCGGCATGATGTCGCCTCCCTCGAAGGTGGCCTGGCCCCAGTCCTGCTCGGGGTCGCCCCACCACACGGTCGACGCCATGAAATCGGGGTGGAAGGCGTAGACGGCCTTCATCAGCAGGGTCTCGCCGTGACGGGCGGGCCAGTACAGCGGGTTGAGGGTGACGCCGCCGTAGAGCCAGCAGGTGGTGTCACGGGTGTAGAGCGTGTTCGGCAGCGGCGGCATGAGGTACTCCCTCGCCCCGACGCCTTCCCTGGCCAGGGACACGTACCCGGAGCGGAAGTCCTCGGGCAGGTCGGCCGTCGACAGCCCGCCGATGAGGAACTCGGCCAGTTCGCGCGGGGCCAGGGATTCGAGGAACGCGCGCGTGTCGTCGACGAGCCCGAGGCCGACCTCGTTGGGCACGATCTTCCGGTCCAGGAGCCAGGTCTTCGCCGCGGGGATCGCCATGGTCTCGGCGAGCAGCTGATGCAGCTCGACGACCTCGACACCGCGCTGGGTGAGCTTGTTGACGAAGTCCGCGTGGTCGCGCTGGGCGTTCTCCACCCACATGACGTCGTCGAAGAGCAGGTCGTCGGAGTTGGTCGGGGTCAGCCGCCGGTGCGCGAGGCCGGGTGCGCAGACCAGGACCTTGCGCAGCCGGCCGACCTCGGAGTGGACGCCGAGCGCAGACGGGGCGGAGCCGGTCTCGGTGCTTGTCATGGTCAGCCTTTCCGGGGAAGCGTCGGGTGCGAGGCGCGGGGCAGGAGGTGTGAGGTACGGGTCAGAGCTCGATCCAGCCGGCGGCGAGGGCGACGAGACCGATGGCGGCACCGACGACGGAGACCGCGCAGAGGACGGCCTCGGCCGGGGAGAACAGGCGCCGGTTCTGCTCCCGCCTGGCCTTGACGAACAGGAAGGTGGCGGGGGCGTAGAGGATGAAGGAGACGAGGACGAACTTGAGTCCGGCGGCGTAGAGGAGGAACGCCGTGTAGAGGGTGGCGATGACGGCGACGACCAGCTCCCGCCGGGTGCCGCGCCCGACCGACCGCTCCTCCCGCGGGCGCAGCGCGAGCTTCACGGCGAAGGCGGCGGCCAGGAGGAAGGGGATGAGGCTCAGGGCACTCGTCAGGTCGAGGGCGAAGTTGAACGCGTCGTCGGAGAAGGCCGTGACGACCAGGACGATCTGGCTGAGGGACGTCGTCATCAGCAGCGCGGGGGCCGGGACGTCGTCGCCGATGGAGCGCCCGAGGAAGCGGGGCATGTCCTTGTCCTTGGCCGCGACGAACAGCACCTCGGCGGCCATCAGTGTCCAGGCGAGGTAGGCGCCGAGGACGGAGATGATGAGGCCGACGCTGACGAAGGCGTTGCCCCAGGTGCCGACGGCGGCCTCCAGGACGCCTGCCATGGAGGGCTGCCGGAGCTCGGCGATCTCGCTCATCGGCAGGATGCCGTACGACACGATGGTCACCGAGGCGAAGATCGCGAAGACGCTGAGGAAGCCGAGGACGGTGGCCCGTCCGACGTCCTCCCGGCGCTTGGCGTGCCGCGAGTAGACGCTCGCGCCCTCGACCCCGAGGAAGACGAAGACGGTGGCGAGCATCGTGCCGCGGACCTGGTTGAACAGCGAGCCCGCGTAGTCGGCGCCGCCCCAGTTGTCGGCGAAGACGGACGGGTCGAGGTAGAAGAGCGCCAGGATGATGAAGACGAGGATGGGGACGATCTTGGCGACGGTCACGATCCGGTTGATCGCGGTCGCCTCCTTCACCCCGCGGCGGATGAGGAAGAAGAAGCACCAGAGTCCGACGGAGGACAGGATGATGGCGAGGGCGGTGTCGCCGTCGCCGAGTGCCGGGGCGATGGCACCGATCGTCGACATGATCAGGACCCAGTAGGTCACGTTGCCGACGCAGGCGCTGGCCCAGTAGCCGAAGGCGGAGAAGAAGCCGAGGTACTCGCCGAAACCGGCCTTGGCGTACGCGTAGACGCCGGCGTCCAGGTCGGGGCGCCGGACCGCGAGGGTCTGGAAGACGAAGGCGAGCATCAGCATGCCGAGGCCCGCGACCGCCCAGGCGATGAGCGCACCCGCGACGCCGGTCTCCTGGGCGAACCGCCGCGGCAGGGAGAACACGCCGGCTCCCACCATGGAGCCCACGACCATGGCGGTGAGGGTCAGAAGCGTCAACTTGGCGGTGGGCGGGGACCCGCCGGAGGAGGCCTCGGTGCTGGTGTCCGCAGGGGTCATGGGCGTACCTCGTCGACGGGATCGTGCCGTTCCGGCGGTGACGGCCGGTCGGCCGGGGACCGGAAGGGAATCTAACCCCCGACGTGACGATTTGTCACAATTTGCCCACCTATTCACTCAGGAGAGTCGCCCCGATGGCGCGTTCGAGAACCCGACCGTCCGAGCGCCGTGTGACACTCGGGGCATGGACATGGGGCGAGAGTCGCGCTGGGAGAAGGACGCGATGACGGTGGAGATCATGTTCGCCCTGGTGACGGCCGCGTTCCTGGGAGCGCTCGTGTTCGGCGCGTTCCTGGTGCCGGCGCTCGTCGTCGGTGAGTCCGGGCCCGTCGGCAAGGGTCTGCTCGTGGCGGGTGGCGTACTGGCCGGCTTCGCCGCGGTGTGGCGTGTCGTGCGGGTGCTGCGCCGGTTCGACGCGGCGCGCCGACAGGGGCGTTGACCGGATCCGACGGAGTGGTGAGGGGGAGTCGCTGCCTCCTCGACCAAGAAGCCCCCGGCTGCCCCCGTGGAACGGGAGGCAGCCGGGGGCCGACCGGCGCGGGTGTGCGCCGGTGTTACCTCGCGAAGCCGTAGTCCAGCAGCTTCTTGACGTCAGCCGCCCTGTTCGCCTCGGACGGCGAGGCGAGCACCGTGCCGATGACCGTCTTGCTGCCACGGGTGGCCGCGAAGACGAGGCAGTACTTGGCCTGCGGACCCGAACCGGTCTTCACGCCGATCGCGCCGCTGTACGTGCTCAGGAGCTTGTTCGTGTTGGTCCACGACATGTACCGGTAGCCACCGGTCTTCGTGGTGACCTTCTGCTTCGTCGACTTCGTCTTGACGATGCTGCGGAACGTGGAGTCCTTCATCGCACTGCTCGCGATCTTCGTCAGGTCGCGCGGAGTCGAGTAGTTCTGCCCACTGCTTATGCCGTCGAACGAGTCGAAGTGGGTGTTGCGCAGACCGAGCTTCCTCGCCTCGTCGTTCATCTTCCCGATGAACGACTTGACGCGCGCAGCCCGCGTGGTGCCGGTACCGAACTTGTCGGCCAGCGCGTAGGCGGCGTCACAGCCCGACGGCAGCATCAGGCCGTAGAGGAGCTGGCGGACGGTCACCTTGTCGCCGACGATGAGCCGGGCCGAGGAGGCGTTCTTGGAAACGATGTAGTCGCTGTAGGCCTTCTGGATCGTGACCTTGGAGTCGAGGTTGAGGCCCCGCTGGGACAGCACCACCTTCGCGGTCATGATCTTGGTGGTGGAACCGGTCGACCGGCGGGTGTCCGCGGCCTTCCCGAACAGCGTCGTGCCCGTCCCGTTGTTCATGACGAAGCCGCCCGGGGCGGTGATCGACGGGACGGCAGGTGCGGCCTGCGCCTGGCCGGCGAAGAGACCGCCGGCCAGTACGGCCGAGGCCGTGAGCGAGACGGTCACGGCGCTGCGCAAGCCGAGTGTCGGAGTCAGCAAAGTTTTCTGCCCTTGGTAGTGATCGATGTCTTCCGGGTCCGCAGGGGCCCGACGTGGGTCGCGCGCGGGCCGGCGCGGGTGGTGCCGGGTCCCGCGACGGCGCCGGACACGGACCCGGCGCATGGAAGACGCACGAGAGGGCCCTATGGATGCACGGTGAGGACCATGATCTTTCTTGCGTTGCGGCGGCGCCCCGGACGGCCGCGGACGCCACCGGCGCGTCGTGGTCGGGGGCCACGATCGCGCTGGTCGTGAGGGAGCCGTACGGCGTCGTGCCGTCGCGATGATCAACGCGACAACGACGGGCAGGTGACGGCTCGTTCGGGTGACGTTTCCGCGCGCGGACAGCCGGACGTCCCTCCGACCCCGGCCGCCTCGCTCGGTCCACGCGAGCCGCGTCTGCGCGTCTTCTCGCGCGCCGGGGCGGACGTGGCGGCTACTCGGGAGCCGGCGCTCGGCGCTCGGCCCTGAATCCCGTGACGACCACGGTGACGAGGCAGAAGGCGATGACGGTCTCGGCCCAGAGGAAGGCGAGGTAGTCCATGAGGCTGCCGATCGGTGGCGTGCCCGGGGCGGTGTTGCGGAAGGCCGCCAGGGCGAAGAGCGTGGCGGCCATCCAGCCGAGGGCCGGCCAGGTCAGTCCCTTCCGCCGGGTGACGAGGAACCACGCTCCGGTGAGCACGGCGGCGGCCAGGGCCCACATGGCGGTCATCATGAAGACGGCGAACACGAGCACGCTGTGGGAACGTGCCAGGCCGACGTCGAAGACCGCGGTCCCGTTGTCCTCCGAGCCGTCCACCTCCGCCGTGAAGAGGGCGTCGTTGTTGGACAGCGTCATCCGGACGGGGACCTTCTCTCCTCCTTGGGCGGCGCTGAACTCGATGGCCGCGTCATAGGCGTCGAAGGGATAGTCGGTGATCGCGCCGCCCGTCAGGGAGACGGGCAGGTCCATGGTCGCGATGCGACTGTGCGCCTTGAAGGACAGGTCGCCCCGGGTGGAGGTGGAGGTCTGGAGCGTGAGGTCCTCGGTGGGGGAGACCCCGCCGGCCTCGGCCAGTTCCCCTCGGGGGGTGACCAGGACGCGCAGGACCAGCTCCCGGCCGGCGGCGTCGACACGCTGGATCGAGGCCTCGACGTCCACGCGGTCGGGAGCCGGACCGCCCGCGGTGTACACGGTGTCGAGGGCCTGGCGCTCGCCGAACTGGAGCCACGTGCCGAGGGCGATGGCTGCCAGGACCGAGACGCAGGCCAGCGCGGCGGGGAGGATTCCGGCCCTGCTCGGTCGGTGGCGTCGGGGGTGGGACACGGAGGCTCCTTGGTTCGCGATGCTTCAGTCGACCGGCTTGCCGGGCTGGTCGTGGGTGGCGCAGTGGATGCCGCCGCCTCCGGTGGCGATGGTGTCGATCTTCACCGGGACGATGTCCCGCTTGGGGAAGTGCTCCTGCAGGATTCCCCGGGCCCGGTCGTCGGCCTTCCGGTCGCCGAAGCGGGGCATGTACACCGCGTCGTTGCCGATGTAGAAGTTCGCGTACGTGGAGAGGAAGTCGTCGCTGTAGCCCGTGATCCGGTCGGGGTCGGGCTGCGGCAGGTCGATGACCTCGAAGCTGCGGCCCTGCGCGTCGGTCGCCTCGCTCAGTACGGACATGGCCTGGTCGGAGGAGCGTGACCAGGAGTCGGCGGGCATTCCGGGGAAGGCCCGGTCCAGGAGGATCACTCCGGGTGCGGTGAACCGTACGAGGCTGTCGACGTGGGCGTCGGTGATGTCCTCACCGCGCACGCCCTTCAGCCAGATCACCTTCTTCATGCCCAGCAGTTCCTTGAGCTCGGCCTCGATCCGGTCGCGGCTCTTCCCGCGGTTCCGGTTGTCGTTGACGATCGAGCTCTCGGTGATCAGGAGAGTGCCCTCGCCGTCGGTCTCGAAGGAGCCGCCCTCGGCGACGAGCGGTGCCTGGACGCGGGGCGTCCCGTACTTCGACAGCAGGTTCCGGCCGACGCGGCCGTCGTTGGTGTGGACCTGCTTGTTGCCCCAGCCGTTGAAGTTGAAGTCGACCCCCGTGACCTTTCCGCCCTCCTCGACGAACACGGGGACGGTGTCACGGGCCCACAGGTCGTCGACGGCGAGGGGGACGACCTCGACACCGGAGCCGCAGGCCCGCTGCGCCGCGGCCCGCTGGTCGGGCCGGGCCATCATCACGACGTACTCGTACTCGGCTATGGCCCGGGCGACACGCGCGATGTCCTGCCGGACGTAGGGGAGGTCCTCCTCCCAGACGGACTCCAGCGCGGGCCACGACATGAAGGTACGGGCGTGGCTCTCCCACTCGGCACCCAGGCGCCGGGCACGGTCGGTTCCGCCGGTCGGGCCGCTGGCGGCCGCGGCACCCGAGGGTCCGGGGTCGGCGGGGCCGCAGGCCGAGGCGCCGAAGGCGAGTGCGCCGATCCCGGCGAGCACGCGCAGAGCCGAGCGGCGGGAGGGGCGGAGGTCGGACATCGGGGTCTCCGATCGTGAGGGTGCGGGACCACTGCTTCGTGTCTCACACTCTGGCACTGACTGAAAATTCAGTCAAATTTGTGCCTACCCCACTGCTTGAAGGGAGTGTGCGGTGGAGCGGCTGCCCTCGGCGTGGTCGCCGTCAGTCGCTCAGCGTCTCGATCTCGACGGAGATCGCCTCCCTCACCAGTTCGCGGGCGTGGGTCAGGGGCAGGGCGCCGCTGAGCCAGCGGGTGCTGAGTCCCTCCAGGAGGCCGGTGAGCCTCTCTGCGGATGCCGTGAGGGCCGGGGCGGGAGTCGTCGGCCGGACGCAGCTCAGGAGGTCCGCGACATCGTGGATCCAGGCCAGCGTGGCCCTGGCCAGATCTCCGCGCAACTCGGGCTCGAAGATCGCGCTGGCGCGCAGCTCGCCCCATGCCGTGCTGTTCTCGCGGACCTCGGGGACGTCCTGGAACTCCAGGAGGAGGGACTGCTCCAGCTCCTCCCGCGCGTCGGACGGTCCGGCGGCGTCCTCGACGTCGGACGTGTACCGGTCGGCCCGGTCGCTGATGAACTCAAGGGTGTGGCGCAGGATGCCGGCGCGGTCCTTGAAGTGGTAGTAGATCAGCGCGGTCGACACCCCGGCTTCGGCCGCGAGCTCCTCCATGCGCAGCCCGCGGACCCCTCGCCGCGCGATGACGCGCGCCGCGCCTTCCAGGATGGCCCTTCTGCGGTCCGTCGCCACGTGATCCCCCTTGTGAGTGGTCTGAACCATCAGTGTCACATATTGACTGAATCTTTAGTTACCGTTCTTGGGTGCCCGTGGCGGATAGTCGCCTGATGTTGGCCGGAGGGGCGTCTTCGGTCACGGTCCGGAGGACACTATTGACTGAATTTTCAGTCTGCGACACCATGCGGGAACGGTCAGACCGCCTTCCTCCAGACCGCCTTCCTCCGGACAGGAGTCCCATGGACACGCCCACGACGTCTCGACGCCGACTGGTCCAGCTCGGCGCGGCGGCTCTGCCGCTCGCGGCCCTCGGGTCGGCGCTGCCCGCGGTCGCCCGCGCCGCCACGAGCCCGTCCGGTGCGACGCTGCGGATGCCCGCGGAGACCGACCGTCACGTCCGGACCTTCATGGCCTGGCCCGCGCTGTCGTCGATCTGGACCACCCGGCTCGACGGCGCCCGCCGCGACATCGCGCGCGTGGCCGCCGCGATCTCCCGCTTCGAGCCGGTCGTGATGCTCGCCCGCCCCGAGCAGGCGGCCGACGCCCGGAGCACCTGCGGAGCCGGCGCCCAGTTCGGCATCGACGTCGTCGAGATACCCGACGACGACTTCTGGATCCGGGACTTCGGCCCCACCTTCGTGGTCGCCCCCGGCGCCGTCGCCGGCGTGGACACCCACTTCAACGGCTGGGGCAAGACCGGCACGACGTACGCGCAGCCCTACGCGAACGACGCCGCCGCGGCCGCGACCCTCCTCTGCCGGTACGGCGTCCCGCGCGTGCAGGCCGGATTCGTCGGCGAGGGCGGCTCACTGGAGACCGACGGCCAGGGCACCCTGCTCGCCACGGTCAGCTCGCTCGTCAACGGCAACCGCAACCCGGGCATGAGCCAGGACCAGGTCGAGCAGGCCATGAAGTCGGCGCTCGGCATCGACAAGGTCATCTGGGTCCCGGGACTCGCCGGCCAGGACATCACCGACTGCCACATCGACTGCCTGGCCCGCTTCGTCGGACCGGGGCACGTCATCCTGGACAGGCCCGGGCCCGGCACCGCCGACAGGTGGGTCGCCGTCTACCACGAGACCAGGCAGATCCTGCTCGAAGCGACCGACGCGCAGGGCCGCCGGCTGACCGTCACCGAGCTCCCCGCCCCGGACCGCGACCGCATCCGCGGCAAGGGCACCTCCTTCCTGTCCAGCTACACCAACTACTACACGCCGAACGGCGCCGTCCTCGTCCCCCAGTTCGGCCACGGCGACGCCGACAACGCGGCCCGCGCGATCCTCCAGGCCGCGTACCCCGGCCGCACCGTCGTCCAGCTCGACATCGACACCATCGCGTGGGGCGGTGGCGGCATCCACTGCGCCACCCAGTCGCAGCCGGCTGTCCCGCCGGTCCTCTGACCGGACGACACCGGACGACACGCCGGCCGCCGCCGCTCGGCGGCGACCGGCCCTTTCAGGAGAGTGGTATGCGGCGCCGGGTGTATCCCTTGTTGGCCGATCTCGTACTGATCGCCGTGACCGGGGCGACCGTGGTCGCCCTGCTGGACTGGGACAGCTGGAGCTCCGAGCAGGGGGCGCTGTTCGGCACGGAGGGCCAGCTGGCCACCGCCGGAGGGGCGATCACGGCGGTACTCGCCCGCCGCCGGTGGCCCGCGACGGCACTGGTCGCCGCGGCCACGCTCATGGCGTTCGAACCGCTGACCGGCGGGGCCCTGACGGCCGTGGCCTACACGGCGGGCCTGCACTGGGCCCGCCTCCACCACCGCGTTGCCGTCCTGACCGTGTCCCTGACGGTGCCCCTGGCGGTCACCGTCGCCAACTCGGCCGTGGAGCCGGCGCCGATCCTCGAGTACGACGTGATGGTCGTCCTCGTCACCGGCATCGTGTGCGGGGTCCTGCCCGGCCTCGCCGGGGCTCTGGCCGGTCAGCGCGAGCGGCTGGTCCAGGCCCTGGAGGAGCGCAACGCCTTCCTGGAGCGGGCCCACCGCTCGGCGGAGGAACAGGCCCGATCACGGGAACGATCCAGGATCGCGGGCGAGATGCACGACCTGCTCGGCCACCGGCTGAGCCTCATCGCGCTGCACTCCGGCGGCCTGGAGATGGCCGCGGGGACGGGGGATCCCGAGGTCCGGCGCAGCGCCCTGCTGGTGCACAGCACGGTGCGCCAGGCGATGACCGAACTGCGCGACGTCCTGGGCGTTCTGCGCGCGGAGGATCCGCTGTCGGGCACGCCGGAGCCGCTGACCGCGCGGACGGGCACCCGCGCGCAGGTCGCCGCGCTGGTGGCCCAGTCCCGTACGGCAGGGATCGCGGTGCGCCTCGACTGGTCGGGCGAGGACCTGACGGGGGAGAGCCCCACCGCCCGGCGCGCCGTCGACAGGGTGATCCGCGAGGCCCTGACCAACGTGCACAAGCACGCGGCCGCGTCGGAGGTGCGGGTCGTCGTCCGCAGGGAGTCCCGGGAGGTACGCGTCGACGTCCGCAACGGACCCGAGAGCGCGAGCGCCCGAGCCGTCCGGCTTCCCGGCGGTGACCTCGGCCTCGTCGGTCTCCACGAGCGGATCCGGCTGCTCGGCGGAACCCTGCGCGCGGAACCCGCGGACGGCGGCGGGTACGCGGTCGACGCCCGCATCCCCCTGGGCACCGGCCCCGCACTGGCGAGCACGCCCGCACCGCCCGGCCCGCAGGCCGTGTCGGCGGCGCGGTCGTGCTGGCACCAGCTCGTGAGCGGCGCCGCCATGGCGCTCGCCGTGGTCGGCGTCGTCGCCCTGCAGTTCGTCACCCTCGCGTTCGTCCCCTATCCCGAGGTGGACGAACCGTCCGACGTCGAGGAGACCGCGGTCTCCTCGCCCCTCCTCCACCCCACCTTCTGAGGCCCTTGCTGTGATACGTGTTCTCCTCGCCGACGACCAGGAACTGGTCCGCGCCGGCATCCGGCTGGTGCTCAAGCACGCCGACGACATCGAGGTGGTGGCCGAGGCGTCGGACGGCCACGAGGCGTCGGTGCTGGCCGTCCGGCACGAGGTGGACGTCGCGATGCTCGACATCCAGATGCAGGGCACCGACGGGCTCCACGCGGCGGAACGGATCGCCGCGCGGGCCCCGTCGGTCCGTGTGGTCATGCTCACCACGTTCGGCGAACACGCCTACGTGGACCGTGCGCTGAAGGCGGGCGCCGCGGGGTTCCTCCTCAAGGACAGCACCCCGCAGGAACTCATCCAGGCGGTGCGCAGGGTCGCGTCCGGAGTCCCGGTCGTGTCCCCGCAGATCACCCGGCACCTCATCGACCGGTACCTCGACAGCGGCGAGGAGCCGGCCGACCCGCGCGTGAGCCGCATCGCCGACCTCACGAGCAGGGAGCGCGAGGTCCTCGCGATGGTCGGGACCGGCGCGTCCAACGCGGAGATCGGCAAACGGCTGCACCTGGGGGAGGGCACGGTCAAGGCGTACGTGAGCCGCATGCTGGCGAAGCTGAGCTGCGCCAACCGCGTCCAGGCGGCCATCCTGGCCCACGACGCCCGGCTCCTTCAGGGCGAGAGCTGACCCGCCGTCCGCGACGGACCCGGCACGGCACCGGCGGCCCCCCGGGTCGCCCCGCCGCGCTCGGGAGCGGGGTCGGTGGGGTTCTCCTCCGCGCCTGCCCCGGGGGCGGTAGGGCCCTTCTCCGTATCCGTACCGGGGTCGGTAGGGCTCTTCTCCGCACCCGGCTCGGGATCGCTGCGGCGCTGTTCCGCCGGCACCTCCCTGCCGGGGTCCGCGTCGGAGGCCTGCCGCGGTGGCTCCACCCCCGCGGCGCTGACCGCGAGGAACGCTCCCGCCGCCCCGGCGACGACGATCTTGGAAATGAGCGCGGTCCAGCGCATCAGGGACTCCAGGGGTGGGTGGTGGCGGACATGAGGCCGTGACCGGTGACGTTCTGGATCTGGAGGCCCGGCCGCGCGTTGACCTCCAGGATCAGCGGCCCTCGGTCGGCGTCGACGACGATGTCGGCGCCCAGGTAGTGCAGGCCGGTCGCCGCCGCGCACCGCCGCGCCGCGTCGAGGACCTCCGGCCAGTGCGGAACGGTCGCGCCGATCAGACGCGCGCCGGTGTCGGGATGGGTCTCCGTCGGCTCCTTCCCGACCAGGGCGTGGGTGATCCGCCCGGTGGAGAGGTCGACGGCGGCGCCGATGGCCTTCTGGTGCAGGTTGGCGCGCCCGCCGCTGAACCGGGTGGGCAGCCGGAGCATCGCCAGCCGGGGCCGGTCCCGGTCGCAGATCACCCGGATGTCCGGCAGCCCCTGGTGGGACAGCCGGGCCAGCTCCGGGTGAGCCCGGATCAGCGGTTCGAACAGGGCCCAGTCGGTGGGGCGCGGGGAGAAGTCCCCGTCCAGGATGCGACGCAGCTGGTCGGCGACCAGGTCCCTGGAGATCCGCCGGCCGGAGGAGGAGGTCCAGTTCTGCCGGCGCCGGCCGAAGGCGAGCAGGATGCCGTTGCCCCCCAGGCTCTGGTTCGGCTTGAGAGCCCAGCAGTCGGGCAGGCCCTCCCAGTCCAGGGCGGCGATCTCCCGGCGCGAGCGCAGCAGGGCCAGGGTGGGGGAGGTCGGTGCGCCGACCTCGGCCAGTGCCTTCTTGGTGGCGTACTTGTCGTTGACGAGCCGGATGGCCGCCGAGGAGTTGTGCCGGGATATCCGGGCGTTGCGCAGGTTCATGCCCATGACCGGGTCCCAGCCGCGAAGCCGTATCACGCCTTCGCCTCCTGCCTCTTGGCCGCGGGCGCGAACCGGAAGAGCTCGCTCAGCCGGAGTCCCTGGTACGTACCCGCGATCGAGGTCCACACGGCGCACACGACGGCGAGCTGCAGCGGCACCGCCTCCGCGACCTCGCGCACGTACGGCGTCAGGAGGAGCAGGGCCACCAGGACGGCCGTGCCCATGGTCAGGGCGGCTCCGGTGGCCGCGGCCCGCACGCCGTCGAGATCCCAGGCCTCCCACAGGCGCTCGGTGACGATGGCCGTGACGACGACCGGCAGCGACATCCCCCACGAGTCGGAGAGCCCGAAACTGCCCAGGCCGAGCTGGGCGGCGATAAGGCCCGACGTGACCACCGCGATCAGGACGCCGAGCCGGGCGACCCGTGGAAGGTGCAGACGGCGCAGCAGGGGCTGCATGGCGAACCCGAGCGCGAACATCACGAGCGTCAGGGGGACGCCCAGGGGCAGGCCGGCCTGTGCGTAGGCCAGCGCAAGGAGTACGGGGCTGAAGGTGCCCAGCGTGTTCAGTCCGACGACCACCCGGAGCACCACGATCAGCAGGGCCGCCAGAGGAAGCAGCGCCATCATCGACACGGGGTCGATCGCCGGTGCCTTCGCGAACAGGATCCGCAGGGCCGAGGGCGCGGCGGTCGAGTCGGGCTGCGTGAGCAGCCGCTTGCCCACCGCCACGTGGAGGCCCTGGACCTCCTGCCGGCCGAGCAGGACGGGGGTCTCACGCCTGGAGCGGTTGTTGACGCTGAGCTTGGCGACGAACGACCGGCCGGCCAGCCGCACGGTGGTGTCGACCACCGGGCGCTTCTCGCGGCCGAGTGCCGAGCCCACGGTGATCCTGGGGGCCGAGTCGAGGTCGAAACCGAGCTCCTTCGCCAGCGCCGTGTCCACCGACGACGCCGACGCACCGGTGTCGATCAGGGCGAGAACCTCGGCACTTCGCCCGCTCGGACCGGTGATGCGCACCATCTCCCGTTCGCCGATGACCTCGGGCGACGAGCTCAGGGGTCTGTCCGGGGAGCCGAGCACCGCCAGCAGCAGGAGACCCAGACCGGCCGCGGCCGCCAGCACCTTCACGGACACGGGCACCCTCTTGCGCCCTCCGCGGTGGGCGCCGGCCGACCGTTCTCCGCTGTCCGTACTCTCTTCGTACTTCAGGAGGTCTTGCATGGGGACAGCCTTGAACGGGGGAGCGGCCGTCCAGTAGTACCGATCGGCCACACCGTGGCAACGAAAGTTGTCCGTGCGGCGGCCGGTCACGTCTCTTCCGACCAGGGACCGGCTCCGTGATTCCGGGCGCGGGAGACGCCCGGTAGGGTTCGGGCCATGGCGTCTCGAAGCACTCAGATCCTGGAAGCCGCCGCCCGGGTGATCGCCCGGCGCGGGGTCCGCGGCCTGCGCGTGGAGGAGCTCGCGGCCGAGGCGGGGGTGTCCACGGCGCTCATCTACTACCACTTCAAGGACCGCGCCGGGATCCTGAGCAAGACGCTGGAGTTCATCAACGACCGAGCCGAGCGCTACACGACCCACCGCGATCCGGACGCCGAGCCGCTCAGCCCGCGCGAGGAACTGGACCAGACGCTCCTCCTCGAACTCCAGGACTCGACCGAGGTCAGGGAGAACAGCAGCGCCTGGGGCGAGCTGAGGGCGAGCGCCGTCTTCGACGACCTCCTCCGTGAGGACCTGGCGAGAGCCACTCTGGTCTGGGTCCAGGAGGTGGCGGCGCTGCTCGGCCAGGTCAGGCCGATGGCCCCGGCCGTCGCCCTCACGGCCTCCGCCGAACGGCTCACCGCCCTCCTGGAGGGCCTCAGCATGCGCTGGCTCAGCGGCACGCTCCAGATCGCCCACGCCAGGACCCTGATGAGCGACGCCATCGACGCCGAGCTCGAACGGCTCGGCCGGTGACCATCCGTGCCCTCGCGGGCCCCTGACCGCGGCGCGTAGACCCCTCCCAGCTCGCCCGGACCCGCCTGGAGCGCGGGCTGCGGCTCAATGTGCCCGAGGCGACCGCCCTGATCGCCGACACGGTCTGCGAGGCCGCGCGCGACGGGCTCCACCTCGCCGAGGCCCTCGACCGCGGCCGGAACGTCCTCCGCCCGGACGACGTGCTCCCCGGCGTCACCGACGTCGTGACGGAGATCCAGGTCGAGGCGGTGTTCGACGACGGCACCCGGCTCGCCGTCATCAGCGCCCCCTTCGGCGACGTGGAGCACGACGACGGCGCCCCCGGAGCCGTCCTGCCCCACACGGACGCCCTGCCGGAACCGCAAGCGGTGACCACCCTGTGGGTCCGCAACGCGGCCGCGGTCCCGGTCAGCGTGACCTCGCACTTCCACTTCTTCGAGGCGAACCCGCGTCTCGACTTCGACCGGTCCGCCGCCTACGGCATGAGGCTCGCCGCTCCGGCCGGGTCGTCCACCCGGTTCGACCCCGGTGCCGTCGTCGAAGTCGGACTCGTACCGATGGGCGGAGACCGGATCGCCATCGGCTTCGCGGGCCTGGTCGACGGGCCGCTGGACGCGCCCGGCGCGAAGGCCGAGGCGCTGAAGCGCGCCGCCGCCTGCGGGTACCTGGGAGCGGAAGGGGTGGGGCGATGAGCAGGCCCACCAGGCACGGCGACCACTGCGAGCCCGGCACCGGCCGGCACATCGATCCGCAGGAGTACGCGACCGTGCACGGCCCCCGCGCGGGGGACAGGGTCAGGCTCGGGGACTCCGGACTCGTCGTCCGCGTGGAGTCGGACGCGCAGGCGTACGGCGACGAGTTCCTGGCCGGTTTCGGCAAGACCGCCCGTGACGGCATGCACCTCAAGGCGGCGGCCGTCCGGGAGACCTGCGACGTCGTGATCACCAACGTTCTGGTGATCGACGCCGTGCTCGGGATCCGCAAGGTGTCCGTCGGCATCCGCGAGGGCCGGATCCACGCCATCGGGCGGGCCGGAAACCCCGACACCCTCGACGGCGTCGACGTCGTCGTGGGCACCGGCACCACGATGATCCCGGGGGAGGGGCTGATCGCCACCGCGGGCGCGATCGACACACATGTCCATCTGCTCTCCCCGCGGATCATGGAGGCGTCCCTCGCCTCCGGGGTCACCACGATCATCGGCCAGGAGATCGGGCCGAGCTGGGGCGTCGGCGTGAACTCGCCGTGGGCGCTGAGGCTCGGGTTCGACGCCTTCGACGCGTGGCCGGTCAACATCGGCTTCCTGGCCCGCGGCTCCGCCTCCGAGGAGGCTCCGCTGGTCGAGGCGCTCGCCGAGGGCGGCGCCTGCGGCTTCAAGGTCCACGAGGACATGGGCGCCCACACCCGGGCCCTCGACACGGCCCTGCGGGTCGCCGAGGAGCACGACGTCCAGGTCGCCCTGCACTCGGACGGCCTGAACGAGTGCCTCTCGGTCGAGGACACCCTGAAGGTGCTCGAAGGCCGTACGATCCACGCCTTCCACATCGAGGGCTGCGGCGGCGGTCACGTCCCCGACGTCCTGAAGATGGCGGGCGTGCCGAACGTCATCGGCTCCTCCACCAACCCCACCCTGCCCTTCGGCCGCGACGCGGTCGCCGAGCACTACGGGATGATCGTCTCCGTCCACGCGCTCAAGACGGACCTCCCGGGCGACGCCGCCATGGCCCGCGACCGGATCAGGGCCGGAACGATGGGCGCGGAGGACGTCCTGCACGACCTCGGCGCGATCGGGATCACCTCGTCCGACGCGCAGGGCATGGGCCGGGCGGGGGAGACCGTCCGGCGCACGTTCGCGATGGCCGGGAAGATGAAGGCCGAGCTGGGCCCCCTGGAGGGCGACGGCGCGCACGACGACAACGCGCGCGTGCTCCGCTACATCGCCAAGCTCACCATCAACCCGGCGATCGCCCACGGCCTCGCCCACGAGGTCGGCTCGATCGAGATCGGCAAGCTCGCCGACATCGTGCTCTGGCGCCCGCCGTTCTTCGGCGCCAAGCCACAGACGGTCCTGAAATCGGGCTTCCCGGCCTACGGCGTCACGGGCGATCCGAACGCCGCCACCGACACTTGTGAGCCCCTGGTCCTGGGCCCCCTGTTCGGCGCCCACGGTGCCGCTCCGGCCGAGCTGTCCGTCGCCTTCGTCAGCCGCGCCGCCGCCGACCTCGGCCTCGACGCGATGTCGACCCGTCGCCGCCGGGTGGCCGTTCGGGGCACCCGTGGCATCGGTCCGGCCGACATGCTGCACAACGCCCGCCTCGGAGAGGTGGACGTCGATCCTCGCAGCGGCCTCGTGACCCTCGACGGCGACCCGATGCGCTCCGAGCCGGCGCAGCAGGTCTCGCTGAGCCGTCTGTACTTCCTGTGACCCGCAGCGGCTGACCGGAACCACCGGTTGACCGAATTTTCAAAACCCTGCCCCTCCTCTTGACTGAATTTTCAGTCGAGAGGAGGATGCTGTTCACACCGCGTACCCGTCCCGCGCTTCCGCCAGGCTGAGCCGGCCACCGCCGACGGGTACTTCTGGCGAAACGAAGAGAGACCCGTGATGACTGCATTCCGTATGCCTGCCGAGTGGTCCGCACACGAGGGGTGCCTCATGGCCTGGCCGGTCCGGGAGGACCTGTGGGGCAGCGTGCTGAACGACGTCAAGGAGGAGTACGCGAACGTCGCCCGCGCCATCGCCGCGTTCGAGCCCGTGACCATGGTCGCGCCGCCCGGCCACGGCGACGAGGCCCGGACGAAGTGCGGTGACGGGATCACCGTCGTGGAGATCCCGCAGGACGACTCGTGGTTCCGGGACTCCGCCCCGATCTTCGTGCTCGACGGCGACGGCAACCGCGCGGGAGTGGACTTCCGCTTCAACGCCTGGGGCCGCAAGCACAGCCCGTACGACTCCGACGACCGGATCAGCGGCCTCCTCCTGGAGCACCTGGGCGTCGAGCGCATCCCCTCCGACATGATCCTCGAGGGCGGGGCGATCACGGTCGACGGCGAAGGCACCCTGATCACCACCGAGCAGTGCCTGCTCCACCCCAACCGGAACCCCGGGATGAACAGGGACGAGATCGAGACGGAACTGAAATCCCAGCTCGGGGCCGACAAGGTTGTCTGGCTTCCGTACGGCGGTCTACTGGACACGGAGACCGACGGGCACGTCGACGGCGTCTGCGCCTTCGCCGCTCCCGGCAAGGTCGTCGTCTCCCTGCCCGACGACCCCTCTCACCCCGACTACGCCCGGATGCGTGCCAACCGCGCGGTGCTCGAGGCCACGACCGATGCCAAGGGACGGCCGTTCGAGATCATCGACGTCCCGCAGGTGGCATTCGTCGACATCGCCGGCGGCGAGGTCGAGGTGTCCTACCTGAACTACTACGTGGCCAACGGCGGCGTCGTCGTCCCGGTGGCCGGTGTGCCCCAGGACGACGAAGCGCTCGCGGTCATCGCCGAGGCGTACCCCGGCCGCAAGGTCGTCGGGGTGCGGGCGCCCGCGATCGCCTACGGCGGCGGCGGGGTCCACTGCATCACGCAGCAGGTCCCCGCCGTGCCCGCGACCGCCTGACCGAGTACGGACCGCTCCCGGAGGGCCGCTCCAGCGGCCCTCCGGCCCCCGCACCCCTCACGGAAAGAGAGCGCGACGATGACCACACCCCTGCCTCCCGGCAGCAGACGCCCGCGCGGCAGGCGCGGACGGATCGCCGTGACGACGGCCGCCCTGACCTCCCTCGTGGCCCTCGCGGCCTGCTCGGGCCCGCCGAAGGACGCCGGCATCGGCGGATCCGAGGCCGAGCTCTCCGCCTCGACGCCCCCCGCCCGCGGGGAGATCGACTCCTTCACCTGGGCCGTCTACGCCGAGCCGCCGACGCTCGACTACACGCTCGCGTTCGACTACCCGCAGAACACCGTCCTGTCCAACGTGTGCGAGAGCCTCATGCGCTGGACACCGGGGCTCACCCTGCAGCCCGGCCTCGCGCGCAAGGCCTCCAACCCGGACCCCACCACCTGGGTCTACGACCTGCGCGCCGGCGTGCGCTTCCACGACGGCAAGGTGATGACCGCCGACGACGTGGTCTACAGCCTCGGCCGGCAGCGGGACCCGAACAACGCCGCCGCCTGGGCCCAGAACTTCCAGAACGTCACGTCCATAACGAAGACCGGCCCGCTCCAGGTCACCGTCAAGCTCAAGAAGCCGGACTCCCAGTTCCCCCAGTACATGGCGACCGCCGCGGGCGTCGTCGCCTCCAAGGCCGGCGTCCAGGCGGCGGGCAAGGACTACGGCACCACCGGCGACCTCGCCTGCACCGGCCCCTTCAAGCTCGGCACATGGAGCAAGGGCCAGTCCATCGAGCTCGAGCGCTTCGACGGCTACTGGGGCACCAAGGCCAAGGCGAAGAAGGCCGTCTTCCGCTTCCTGACCGACCCCTCGGCGCGCACCAACGCCATGCTCAGCGGCGAGGTCGACGGCGGCTACCTCATCCCCACCGAGAGCTACGGCCGGCTGCGCGACAGCGGCCTCGGCACCCTGTACTTCGGCGAGGGCCTGAGCACGGTCAACGTCAACGTCACCAACATGCACGGCCCGCTCGGCGACCTCCGCGTCCGCAAGGCACTCTCCCTCGCCCTCGACCGGGCCGGGTTCGTCAAGGCCGGGCTCGGCGGCGCGGGCACCGTCACCACCTCGCTCACCACCCGTGCCGCCTGGGCCGGAGCCTCGGAGCAGACCCGGCAGGCCGCCTTCGGCGCGCTGCCGCCGGCCACCCCGGACCTCGAGAAGGCCAAGGCGCTGATCAAGGAGGCCGGCGCCACGGGCAAGACCCTCACCGTCGCCACCAGCTCCATCGGCCAGGACGTCTCCCTGCTCGCCACCGCGATCCAGGCCGCGGGCACGCAGATCGGGCTGAAGATCAACCTCAAGACGATCGCGCCCAACGCCTTCACGGCGCTCTTCACCGACCCCGAGGCGCGCGAGGGCATCGACATGTTCCCGCTCACCTACTACGACTCGATCACCGACCCGCTGGACCTGCTGACGAACTTCAAGACCGGCGCCTACCTGAACTTCGCCGACTACAGCGACAAGGGCTACGACGCGCTCGTCGACCAGGCCACCTCCGTCTACGAGCCGGAGCAGCGGATGAAGATCGAGGCCGAGCTGCAGAAGCGGGTGGCCGAGCAGCTCCCGTGGATCCCCGTCGCCGAGTGGCCCACCGCCGTCTTCCTCAACAAGAGGATCACCGGCGCCCCCACCACCATCGCGTACATGTACTACCCGTGGGCCGCGGACGTCGGCGCGGCGGACGCGGGAGCCGCGAAGTGAACTTCGTGAGATTCGCCGTACGCCGGGTGGCGGAGATGGCCGCCACCCTGCTCGGTGCGTCGTTCGTGGTCTTCGGGGCCATGTACCTGGCCCCGGGCAACCCCGCCAGCTTCCTGCTCTCCGGACGCTCCGCGTCGCCGGAGGCCCTCGCCGCGATCAACGCCCAGTACCACCTGGACGACCCCTTCTTCGTCCGCTACCTCAGCTGGCTCGGCGACATCGTCCAAGGGGACTTCGGACGGTCCATCACCTACCGCACCGACGTCTCCCGGCTCCTGGCCGACCGCCTCCCCACCACGCTGCTGCTCGTCGTGATGGCGCTGGCCGTCGTCGCGGTGATCGGCCTGGTGCTGGGATGGATCGCCGCCGTACGCGGCGGCGGCACCGACTCGGCCATCCTGGTCGGCACCACCTTCGCCGTCGGCACCCCGTCCTTCGTCGCCGCCGTCCTCCTCCAGGGCCTCTTCGCCGTCAACCTCGGCTGGTTCCCCAGCAGCGGATCCGGCGAGGGCTTCGTCGACAAGGTCTGGCACCTCACCCTGCCGGCGATCGCCCTCGCGCTCTATCTGATCGGCATGCTCGCCCGGGTCACCCGCTCCGCCATGGTCGAAGCCCTCGACAGCGAGCACGTCACCGTCGCCCGCAGCCGCGGCGTCCCCGAGAGCCAGGTCATCCGCCGCCATGTGTTCCGCAACTCGCTGGGCACCGTCCTCACCACCGGCGGACTCATCGTCTCCACCCTCCTGGTCTGCACCATCCTCGTGGAGACCGCGTTCAGCATCGGCGGCGTCGGCCAGCTCCTGGAGCTGTCCACCACGACCAAGGACTTCCCGACCGTCCAGGCAATCTCCTTGATCATCGTCGCTCTCTTCATGACCGTGAACCTGGTCGTCGACCTCCTGCTGCCACTGGTCGACCCGCGGATCACCCTCGGATCGAGGAGTTCCTCCGTATGACCGCCGTCCTGACCCGCCGGCCCGGCCTCGCGAAGATCCGCACCGCCCGGTCCCCGCTCCACCTGGTCTGCCTCGGCTTCGTCGCCCTCGTCACGGCCGCCGCGCTCCTCGCGCCATGGCTCGTGCCGTACGACCCCAACGCCATCGACCTCGGCAACGCCCTGGCAGGACCCTCCCCGGAGCACCTGCTCGGTGTCGACGCCGCCGGACGCGACACCCTCTCCCGGCTGCTCCTCGGCGCCCGCACCTCGCTCCTGGGGCCGCTCGGCGTCGTGGTCTTCTCCACCGTCGCCGGAGTCGCCGTCGGCATGGCCGCGGGATGGCGGGGCGGCTGGCTCGACTCCGTCCTGTCGCGCAGCACCGAACTGGTCTTCGCGTTCCCCGGCATGCTCCTCGCGATCCTGATCATCTCGGTCTACGGCGAAGGCCTGCTCGCCCCCGTCATCGCCCTCTCGATCGCCTACCTGCCGTACGTCAGCCGGCTCACCCGCTCCCTCGTCCTGACCGAACGCAGACGCCCCTACGTCAGCGCCTACCAGGTCCAGGGCCACTCGGCCCTCCAGATCTCGCTGCGCCACATCCTCCCCAACATCGCCCCCGTCGTCCTCGCCCAGTCCACCATCAACTTCGGCTACGCACTGATGGACCTCGCCGGCCTGTCCTTCCTCGGCCTGGGCGTACCCGCGCTCACCCCCGACTGGGGCCGCATGGTCTTCGACGGCCAGACCGCCATCCAGCACGGCTACCCGCTGTCCGCGATCCTGCCCAGCGCCTTCATCGTGCTCACCGTCGTCGCCTTCAACGTGGTCGGAGAGCGCTGGGCCGACCGCGTCGCCAGGAGAGACCGATGACCTCCAAGACATCCCCGCACACGCTCGACGTCCAAGGGCTCCGCATCACCCTGCCCGGCACCGCCCGCCCCGTCCTCGACGGCGTCGACCTCCACGTCGGAGCCGGCGAGACCGTCGCCCTCGTCGGCGAGTCCGGATCGGGCAAGACCCTCACCTCGCGCAGCGCCCTGAACCTGCTGCCGCCCGGCGCCGTCGTCGAAGGCGCCGTCCGGGTACGCGGCGAGGACGTGCTCACCATGAACACCGACCAGCTGCGCGCCCTGCGCACCGGCACGGTGTCCATGATCTTCCAGGACCCGCGCGCCGCCCTCAACCCCCTGCGCCGCATCGGCGACTTCCTCATCGAGAGCGTGACCCTCACCGGGAGCATGAGCAGGGCGGACGCCACCGCCCGCGCCACCGAACTCCTCCGGGCCGTCGGTCTCGACGACTCCGCCCTCCGCAAGTACCCCGGTCAGGTCTCCGGCGGCATGCTGCAACGCGTCATGATCGCGGCCGCCCTGATGGGCGACCCCGCCCTCGTGCT
This sequence comes from Streptomyces tanashiensis, assembly GCF_014648895.1. Taxonomy (GTDB): domain Bacteria; phylum Actinomycetota; class Actinomycetes; order Streptomycetales; family Streptomycetaceae; genus Streptomyces; species Streptomyces tanashiensis. The sequence continues at coordinate 813,768 of NZ_BMRZ01000002.1, read as the reverse complement.
CGCCGACGAGCCCACCACCGCGCTGGACGTCACCACCCAGGCGGAGGTCATCGCCCTCCTGGCCGAACTCCGCGCACGCTTCGGCACCGGCCTGCTCTTCGTCACCCACGACCTCGACCTCGCCGCCGCCATCAGCGACCGCGTCTACGTCATGTACGCCGGACGGATCGCGGAGAGCGGCCCAGCCGAAGCCCTCTTCGCCCGGCCCCGGCACCCCTACACCTCGGCGCTGCTCGCCTCCACCCCCCGGCTCGAAGCCCCTCAGGGGCGGCTCACCGCCATCGACGGCCAGCCCCCGGACCTCCGGCAGGAGCTCGTCGGCTGCCCGTTCGCCGCCCGGTGCCACCTGGCCACCGAGGTCTGCGACCAGCAGGCCCCCGAGCCCCGCACCGCACCCGGCCGACCGCACCACCAGGCCGCCTGCCACCACAGCGACCGTCTCGAAGGGAGCCCCGTCGATGCCTGAGAACGTCCTGGAGGCCGTCGGACTCCACCGCACCTACGGGAGCGTCCGCGCCGTCGACGACGTGTCCTTCGCCCTCCCCGAGGGCGGATCCCTGGGCATCGTCGGCGAATCCGGCTCCGGCAAGACCACCACCGCCCGGATCGTCGTCGGTCTGGAACAGGCCGACGCCGGCGAGATCCTCGTACGAGGACAGGCCCGCGCCGCACGACAGCGCGGCCGCGCCCGGCGCCTGGCCCGGGCGCGCGAGGTCCAGATGGTCTTCCAGGACCCGTACCTCTCCCTCGACCCGAGGACCAGCGTCGACCAGGTCCTGCGCGAGACCCTGCGCCTGCACTTCCCCGGCACGGATCACGACCGGCGCGTCCGGGAACTCCTCGACCAGGTCGGCCTGGGCACCCGCGCCGCCGACGCCCGGCCCCGGCAGCTCTCCGGCGGCCAGCGGCAGCGCGTCGCCATCGCCCGTGCCCTCGCCGTGGAACCGGCCGTCCTCGTCCTGGACGAGGCGGTCGCCGCCCTCGACGTCTCCGTGCAGGCGCAGATCCTCAACCTGCTCGCCGACATCCGGGAGGAGACCCGGATCGGCTATCTGTTCATCACCCACGACCTCGGCGTGGTCCGCTGCGTCACCGACGACGTCATCGTCATGCGCCGGGGCCGCGTCGTCGAGGCGGGCCCCACCGCCGAGGTGCTCGCGGCACCCCGGCACCCCTACACGCGGCTCCTGCTGGAGTCCGTGCCCCGCCCCGGCTGGGACCCCGAGGCGATCGCCGCGGCCCGCCGGGCGCTCTGACCGCACACCCCACCGCAGCACACCCCACCGCACCGAACGCGTCGTCGAGGGACCGCGCGGCGTTCAGCACGCCCACCTTCCCTCGCCGGCCCCCACACAGGAGGTCACCCATGAACAACCACGCTGTCGCCCGACACGCGGGCCCCGGCCTCAACCGGCGCCGGTTCCTCGCGGCGGCCGGCCTGACCGCGGCGGGCGCCGCGCTCGCCACGACGGCCCTCCCCGACAGGGCCACGGCCGCCGCGGGCACCTTCCGGGTGCCGGTCGAGGACGTCCGCCACACCCGTACCTGGATGGCCTTCCCGGACAGCAGCGCGATCTGGGGCAACAAGCTGAGCGGCGTGCAGGCGGACATCGCGCTGATCGCCCGTACGATCGCCAAGTACGAGCCCGTCGTCCTGTGCGCGAACTCCGCGAGCGCCGCCAAGGCCCGCTCGATGTGCGGCCCCACCGTCACCGTCATCAGCTCCATCCCCGTCGACGACTGCTGGATGCGTGACACCGGGCCCGTCTTCCGCAGCGACGGCTACGGCGGCCTCGACACCGTCGGCCTCAACTTCAACGGCTGGGGCAACAAGCAGACCCACGCCAGGGACGCCCTCGTCGCCGAACGGATCGCCGCCCACGTCGGCGTGCCGTTCACCTACGCCGACCTGGTCGGCGAGGGCGGCGCCATCGAGCAGGACGGCGCCGGCACCCTGATGGCGACCCGCAGCAGCCTGGTGAACCGCAACCGCAACCCCGGGGTGTCGGAGCGTCAGCTGGAGAAGGCGATGTGCGACGCGTACGGCGCGTCCAAGGTCATCTGGTTCGACGGCGTCTACGGCCAGGACATCACCGACGACCACGTCGACGCGACCTCCCGCTTCCTCGCCCACGGCGAGGCCCTGGTCCAGATGCCCGTCGCCGCCGACACCGACGCCTATGCCCGCGACGCCCGCCGGCAGTACAGCGCCCTGTCCGCCTCGACGACCGCCTCGGGCCGCGCGATGGACGTGATGCGCCTCCAGGGCCCGGACTACAACAAGATCCGCTCCACCAACCGGGACTTCCTCGCCTCCTACGCCAACTTCTACCTCTGCAACGACGCGGTCATCTCGGCCCAGTTCGGCGACAAGCGCGCGGACGAGGCCGCCCGTGCGACGCTCCAGCGCCTCTACCCCGACCGGTACATCGAGCAGCTCGACATCGACCGCCTCGGCACGGGCGGCGGCGGCATCCACTGCGTCACCCAGCAGCAGCCCGTCGCGTGAGCGCTGCCGCGTAGTTCCGTCTGCCGATGCTCCTGTGGCGGCCCGCCACTCCTCCCTGAAAGTTCCGTCAATCACGCTGTCCCAGCCATTGACTGAAATTTGAGTCAGTCCCTACGGTGGGCGCACCCGCACGGCGCCGGATGTCAGGGGCGCCGCGCGGACTCAGGGACGCACCCGTGAACAGGAGCCCGCATGGGGCCAGTTGCCTCGCACACGAATGACCCCGCCCCTCTCGCGGGCATCGAACAGCACTCGATCGACTGGGTGCCCCTCTCGGAACGGCATGGCAAACCGTCGAACGTCGGGGCCATCTGGTTCGTCGGCAGCCTCAACCTCACCGGCCTGGCGACCGGTGTCGTGACGCTGTCCATGGGGGCCTCGCTCGTGTGGACGGTGATCGCCACCGTTCTCGGCTCGCTCTTCGGCACGTTCTTCATGGCGTTCCACTCGGCCCAGGGGCCGCAGCTCGGCCTGCCCCAACTCGTGCAGTCCCGGCCGCAGTTCGGCTACCTGGGGGCCGCGCTCACGGTCTGGGTGTTCGCCCTGGTCAACTACGTGGCCTTCAACACGTCCGACGCCCTGCTCTCCGGCCAGGCCATGAACCTGCTCACCGGGATGCCCAACAGCCTCGGCTATCTGCTGGCCGCCGCGGTGGCGACGGTGATCGCGCTCTTCGGCTACGAGTGGATCCACCGGCTCAACAAGTGGCTCACCTGGCCCTTCGTCGTGATCACCGCGGCCGTCACCGCGTCCGCCCTGTTCGGCGGCGGGCTGCCGGACGGCGTCTGGAACCCGGGCCCGTTCGAACTCGCCCCGTTCATGCTCGTGTTCGTCTTCGTCGCCGGCTTCCAGCTGGGCTGGGCACCGTACGTGTCGGACTACTCGCGCTACCTGAGACCCGACGTCTCCGTGCGCAGCACCTTCTGGTGGACCTATCTGCCCAGCGCGGTCTCCGGGATCTGGGTCTTCGTCCTCGGTGCGGTGGTCTCGGCCGGCGCTCCCGAGGGCACGGACCCGGTCACCGCCCTGAAACTGTCGGCCGACCGGCTGTTCCACGGGTTCGGGACGGTCGCGGTGGTCGTCCTGCTGGTCGGGCTGCTGTCCATCATGGCGATCAACCAGTACGGCGGCAGCCTCACGATGATCTCGATCGTGGACTCGTTCCGGCCGGTCAAGCCGACCCGGACCATCCGGATCGCGACGATCGGGATCATGCTGGCCGCCGTCGGGACGGTCTCCACCCTCGTCGGCATCGACCAGTTCAACTGGTTCTTCGCCAACGTGGTGGTCGTCCTGACCTACCTGTTCATCCCGTGGACGGCCATCAACCTGGTCGACTTCTTCTTCGTCCGGCGTGGTCAGTACGTCGTGAAGGAGATCTTCAACCCGCACGGGATCTACGGCCGGTGGGGCTGGCGCGGAAACCTCGCCTACGTGATCGGGCTCGCCTGCATGGCCCCGTTCATGGTCATCACCGGGCTCTTCGTGGGGCCCGTCGCGGAGTTCCTCGGCGGTGTCGACTGCTCCGTCTTCGTCGGCCTGCCGGTGGCCGGAGGCCTCTACTGGGCCTTCGCCCGAAGCCTCGATCTGACCACCGAACGCCGGATGGTCCGGGAGGAGGGACTGCTGGACCCGCTCCACTGAGCACCGCGCGCCCGCACGTACAGAACCTTTGAGAGAAGGAGCACCACGTGAAGACAGAGCACGACGGCGAACGTCCCGGCATCAGCCGGAGAACCCTCCTGGCCCGGACCGGAGCGGCCGCGGCCGCCCTGGCGGCGGGGCCCGTCCTCGGCGGCGTCCAGCCCGCCATGGCCGCCTCCTGGCGGGTCCCCGGTGAAGAGGCCCCGCACAGGCGGACCTGGATGGCCTGGCCGTCCAGCTCCACGATCTGGGGCAACCTGCTGTCCAAGATCCAGGCGGACATCGCCAAGCTCGCCAAGGAGGTCGCCAAGTACGAACCGGTCATCATGTGCGCGGACGGCTCGTCGGCCGCCTCGCAGGCGAGGGCCGCGTGCGGGTCGACCGTCACGGTCATCAGCTCCATCCCCGTCTCGGACTGCTGGATGCGGGACACCGGCCCGCTGTTCCGGGTCGACGGGGCCGGCGGGCTCGACGCCTTCGGACTGAACTTCAACGCCTGGGGCGAGAACGCCACGACCTTCTACGGCCTGCCCTACTCCGCCTACTCGAAGGACCGCACGGTGGCGCCGAAGGTCGCCGCCTACAACGGCGTCTCCTTCGCGAACGCGTCCGTCGTCGGCGAGGGCGGCGGCGTGGAGTACGACGGCGACGGCACCCTGATGGCCACCGAGAGCTGCTGGCTGAACAGCAACCGCAACCCCGGCAAGTCGCGTGCCCAGATCGAGGCCGAGCTGCTGTCCCGCTTCGGTGCCTCGAAGATGATCTGGCTGCCCGGCGTCAAGGGGCAGGACGTCACCGACGGCCACATCGACGGGACCGCCCGCTACATCAGGCCCGGCGTGGTCATGGTGCAGCTGGCCGGCGCCGTGCGTCCCGACGTCTGGACCGCCAACGCCCAGGCCATCCGCGACGTCCTGGTCAACGCCACCGACGCGAGGGGCCGCCGGCTCCAGGTCCTCACCATCCAGGGGCCCGACACCCTGCCCCGTATCCCGTCGGGCCAGCGGGCGGACTTCCTCAGTTCCTACATGAACTGGACGGTGACGAACCAGGCGATCATCACCACCCAGTTCGGCGACACCGCCAAGGACGCGGCGGCCAGGACGGCAATCTCCGCCGCCTACGGCCGCCCCGTCGTCCAGCTCAACCTCGACAACCTCTACGGCAACGGCGGCGGTGGCGCCCACTGCGTCACCATGCAGGAGCCCAACCGCTGAACGAACGACGAGCCCGGGTCTCGCCTCCGAGACCCGGGCTCGTCGTATACGCGCCCGAATTCTCAGAGTGCCGGACGGCCGCTCCACGGGCGTACCGCCTCGATCGCCGAGGCCACACGGAACACGGTGGCGTCGTCGTAGGTGCGCCCGACGACCTGCACTCCCGTCGGGACGCCGGTCGAGGCGAACCCGGACGGCACGCTCAGGACCGGGCAGCGGCTGGCGATGTTGAAGACCGTGGTCATCGCGGCCTCCAGATAGGAGTCCAGCTCGACGCCGCCGATCACGACCTTGGTCGACAGGTAGTCGTCGTCCGCCCTCAGGGCCGGGATGGCGGTCGTCGGGCAGAGCAGGACGTCGTACCGGTCGAGCAGCGTGCCGAGCTTCCTCTGCACCGCCGCCTCCAGCTCCAGACCGCGCATGATGCTTCCGGGCTCGCGGACGGCCTCGGCCGTCCGCTCGGCGAAGTCGAGCGCGTACGCGGTGAGCAGATCGCCGTGCTCCGCGGCGACCGACGTGACGTACGGGCCGAAGACGGAACCGAAGTGGATCAGCGCCGCCTCCATCACCTCCGCCCGCGTGATCGGGACCTCGACCTCGTCCACGACCGCTCCGGCCGCGCGCAGCGCCTCCGCGACCGCACGGGTGTTGGCCTCGACCTCGGGATCGACCGGCCAGTCGCCGAGGCTGACCGACAGCGCCACCCTCACGCCCTCGACGCCGTCGAAGCGTTCGGGCAGCGTCACCTTGGGGCGCAGGGAGACGGCGTCGAGCGGGTGCGGCCCGGCGATGACGTTCTGCAGGAGGGCGCAGTCGGCGACGGTCCTCGCCATCGGGCCGTCGTGACAGTACGTGTCGAGGTTGAACGGCGCCATCGCGGGCACGCGGCCGTACGGCGGCTTGTATCCGACCGTGCCCGTGAACGAGGCGGGAATGCGGATCGAGCCGCCGATGTCGGAGCCGGTCGCGAGCGTCGTCAACCCGGCCGCTAGCGCGGCGCCGGCGCCGCCCGACGAACCGCCCGGGCTGAACTCCAGGTTCCACGGGTTGCGCGTCACGCCCCACAGCCGGGACTGCGTGAAGGCCGCGCAGCTGAACTCCGGCGTGGTGGTACGGGCGTGCACGATGCCGCCTGCGGACTGGACCCGCTCGACGACCGGGTGCGTCTCGTCGGCGATCTCGTCCCGGAACGCGAGCGACCCGTCGGTGCTGCGGCGGCCCGCGAGGGGCTGCTCCTCCTTGGTCGCGACCGGGAGCCCCTCCAGCGCGCGGGGCGCCGGCCCCTTGCCCCCGTACCGCGCCTCGGCCTCGCGCGCGCCGGCGAGCGCCTCCTCGAAGGTGCGCTCGGCAAGGGCGTTGACCTTGGACTCGACGGCTTCGGCGCGGGCGATGACAGCGCTCATCAGCTCGACCGGTGACAACGAGCGGTCCCGGAAGCGGCTCAGGGCTTCGGTGGCCGGCAGATGGGCGAGGTCGGTGAGGTCGGTCATGGGTGGGCTGGTCCCTTCCTGAGGCGACGGAGCAGTCGGGCGGACGACCGCCTCGATGCCAGCATGGAACCGTCACCCGCCGTGGGGGTCAACGGTGTTGACGTAAGGCCCGTCGCCCCCACTCGCCCAGGGCCGGCCCGCGCCACCGGCCGGCCCACCGTCGTGCCGAAGAGCCCTCGGCCTAGGACCGGTCCAGCGCCCGCGCCAGGAATCGCCGCGTCGCCCGCTCCCGTGGAGCGGTGAGCACTTGCTCCGCCGTCCCCTGCTCCACGATCACGCCGTCCTCCAGGAAGCAGACCCGGTCCGCCACGCGTCGGGCGAAGTCCATCTCGTGCGTGGCCATCAGGATGGTCAGGCCGCGCTGCTTGAGGTCCGCGACGACCTCCAGGACCTCGCCCACCAGCTCGGGGTCGAGGGCCGAGGTGATCTCGTCGAAGAGCAGCAGCTCCGGCTCGGTGGCGAGTGCGCGGGCGATCGCGGCGCGCTGCTGCTGTCCTCCGGACAACCGGTCGGGGTGTTCGTCCGCCTTGTCCGCGAGCCCGAGGCGGGCCAGCAGCTCGCGGGCCGACGCCTCGGCCCGCCTGCGCGGGACGCCGTGGACCTGGCGGGGCGCGAGCGTGATGTTGTCCAGCACGCTGAGGTGCGGGAACAGGTTGTACGACTGGAAGACGATGCCGATCCGCCTGCGGGCGACGTCGGGGTCCAGGCGGGGATCGGTCAGCTCGCTCTCGCCCAGGTGGACGGTGCCGTCGTCGACGACCTCCAGCAGGTCCACACACCGCAGCAGGGTCGACTTGCCCGAGCCCGAACCGCCGATGAGGCAGACGACCTCGTGCTCGGCGACGTCCAGGTCGATCGACGTGAGGACGAGGCGCGACCCGTACTGCTTGCGGAGACCGCGGATGCGCAGCAGCGGCCGGCTCATCGGCCCGTCTCCGCCCAGGTGCGCCGCGCCGCTCGCCGCTGGAGACGGTCGGCGAAGCGGGTCAACGGAATGGTCACCGCGATGAACAAGAGAGCCGCTCCCAGGTACGGGGTGTAGTTGAAGTCGTAGTCCGCCTTGATCTGCGCGGCCCGGAGCGCCTCCAGCGGGCCGAGGACGGCGACCAGCGCGGTGTCCTTCTGCAGCGCGATGAAGTCGTTGAGCAGCGGGGGAACCACATTGCGCACCGCCTGCGGCAGCACCACGTGCCGCAGCGTCTGCCGTTCGTTGAGGCCGAGGGCCCGCGCGGCGTTCCGCTGCGCGGGGTGCACCGAGTTGAGCCCCGCCCGGAACACCTCCGCGACGTAGGCGGCGTACGAGAGCACCAGGGCGATCACTCCGAGCACCCAGGGCTCGGAGGGGGTCCCCTGCAGCTGCAGCGCCGGCAGTCCGAATCCGACGAGGAAGACCAGCAGCAGCGTCGGCACGCCGCGGAAGACGTCCACGTAGACGGTCGCGGCGAGCCTCAACGGCTGCAGACCCGGTGCGCGGGTCACGCGCACCAGGGCGATCAGCAGTCCCAGGACGAGGATCAGCACCTCGGCGACGAGGAACATCTGGATGTTGAGCCAGAAGCCTCGCAGGAGTTCGGGGAACGCGGCCCGGAGCTCGGCGCCGTCGAGGAACAGGCTGTCGACCCGCTCCCAGCCCGGCGAGGCGACCGCCGCCGCCCCCAGGGCCACCAGGGCGACAACGGTGCACAGGGCGGAGATCCAGGTGTGACGGCGCCTGCGGGAGCGGCGGAAGCGCTGCCGCTCCAGCTCGTGCTCGCTGGGCCGGTAGGTGTCGTCCGGCGCGGGCGACTCGGCCGTTTTCGTGAGGTCCACGGTCGGCCCGCTACTGCTTGAGCTCGGGGACGTTCGCCGAGGCGGACAGCCACTGCTTGGTGAGCGCGGCGAGCGTGCCGTCGGCCTTGAGGGCGCTCAGGGCCTGGTTCACGCAGGAGGTGTAGCCGCTGTTCTTCGGCAGGAGCAGACCGAACTCCTCGGGGGTGCCGCCCGCGTAGCCGAACTGGCCGACGATCCTGCCGTTGTCCAGCTCCGCTCCGGCCAGGTAGAAGACGGTGGGGAGGTCGGTGACGATCGCGTCGATCTGACCGTTCGTCAGCGCGGTGACCTCGTCCTTGGTGGTGTTGAAGACGCTCGGCTTGTGCGTGGGCTTGAGCTGGTCGAGCACGGCCTGATAGCTGGTCGTCGCCACCTGCACGCCGATCCTGGCGTCCTTGAGCGCACTCAGCGACGTGGCCTTCGCGAACTTCGATCCGTCCAGCGTCAGGACGGCCTGATTGGCCGTGTAGTAACTCGTGGAGAAATCGACGGCCTTCGCGCGCTGCGGAGTGATGGAGATCTGGTTGATGTCGAAGTCGAAGGCCTTCGCTCCCGGGGCATAGGAATGGGAGAAGGGCTCGACGACCCATTTCACCTGGTCCCGGGCGAAACCCAGCTTGCCGGCCACCGCGTAGGCCACCGCGCTTTCGAAGCCCTTGCCGTTGGAAGGGGTGTTGCTGTCGAACCACGGCTCGTACGCCGGGGAATCGGTGGCGATGGTCAGCCGGCCGCGCTCATGGAGACTCGGACTGTCGATCGTGCAGTCGGAGCCCTTGGAAGCCTTGGAGCCGGGTGCCGCGGCGTCGCTCTGCGGCTGGGGTGCGCAGGCGGATGCCGCGAGCGCGACGACGGCGGCGGAAGCCGCGAGGGATATACGGATACGGGACATCAGTGGTCCTTCGCAAGAGAGTCCGGGAAAAGGCACGGAAGAAAGGTCGGGGTAGCGCGTTGATAACATGTCAGCTGGTGAGACGGAATACCTGGTCGCCCTGGTTCAGGCCGAATACCTCGGCCGCGGAACCGCCGCGGACCACCAGTTCGGCGAAGCCGATCCCGGAGCTTCCGACCGTGATTCCGGGCTCGCCGAGCGGGACGTCGGGCAGACGGTCGTAACAGCGCACCCGGACGTCGCGGCCTTCCTGCCGGTTGTGCACGAGAAGGCTCTTCGTGCCGTCGAAACCGGGGAGTTCGGCGGCGGGCCGGTCCAGCTTGCAGTTGCCGAAGTTGTCCACGACGGCGACCCGCACGTCCTGCGCGACGGACTGCTGCACCGCCGTCGGCCGTGCGGGGACGGGGCGGCCGTCCGCCAGCCAGCGCGCCAGCAGCGGCACGTACCACAGGCTCCGGAACTGCGTCCGCACCATCTCCTCGATCTCGGCCGGCGTCAGCTCGGCCCATCCGGCGGCAGCGGCCTCCAACACCGCGCGGACGTCGGTGACCTGAACCTCCGTCAGGCCCAGATAGGTGACCAGCGGGTCGAGCACCCGGTGGTTCAGCGTGCTGATGACCAGGTGGTCCCCGTGGCGGAAGTAGCAGAACGGCACGCCGTTGGGCCAGTGTCCGTCCCTCGGAGCGATGTTGACCAGGATCACCACCGGCTGCGTCGGCCCGCCGATGAGATCGGTGGAGCGGAGCAGGTCGAGCAGGGTGAGGGCGGCGGCGCCCTCCGGGTCCGGTCCCCCCAGCGGAAGGACGGTCGGGGTGGCGCCGAAGAGCGTGGCGATCCGGGTGGACTGGCGCGCCAGCGCGTTGGGGTCGGCACAGTCGGTGAGGGAGACGACCGGTAGAAGGGTCATGGCAGGTACTTCGCCTTCTGTCGAGTGGTGAGAGCGGGGGTGGGGTGGCGATGAGGTCGGGTGGCACCCGGGCCCGGTGACCGTCGGTGACCGGGCCGGCGCAACAAAAAACGGACCCTCCGTTTCCGGAGGGTCCGTCGCATCCTGTGCGCACACGGCTTCGCTAGCGAAGCGCCTCCGGGGGCCGGGGCATCATTCGCATCATGGCGAGGGCGAGGGTGTGCTGCATGGGCGGGACGCTAGCACGAGGGGAGAGCGTCTCAAGCACCTGTCCACAGTGTGAACAGTCGTGTCTGGCGGCCCGGCCTGGTCCGGGCATCAGAGGCGCGGCCCCGTCGGCAGGTAGTACGGGCGGTTGTGGGCGGCGACCGGCGGTGACTGGTAGGTCCAGGCACCGGTGGCCGGCGTGCCGTCCGGGAGGAGGGCGCGCAGGTCGCACCCCAGGTCGCTGTCCGGGGCGTGCACGACGAGGTGGGCGCGCCCGGAGTGGTCGGGTGCGCTCAGGTCGTACCAGCCGTAGGGCTGGTAGACGTTCATCGGGCCGGCCAGCAGACGCCCCTCGCGGTCGGTGCCGTAGCCGGTGACCGGAGCGGCACAGGCGGTGACGGCGGTGAGGCCGTCCAGCTTGGCCGTGAGGTCGAGCAGCGGGGCCGGATCCTTCTCCAGGGTGTCGTCCGGGCCGACCTCGGCCGCCTTGCACCGCACGGTCCACGTCTCGCCCGCGGGACCGTTGAGGGACGGCAGTCCGACCTCGAACCAGCCCGGGTACTTCGGTTCCGCGTAGAGCTCCCGCCCGGCCCTGATCGCGAACGGGTTGTCGCACACGACGTGCAGCCGGGCGATGCCGAGCAGCTTGGTCTGGTCCCAGCCCTGCGCGTACTCGGCATAGGTCAGTTGCGGCAGACGGTGTGCGTCGGCCGTCGGGAAGGCGATGACGTTGAACTCGATCTCCTGGGTGACGCCTCCGCCGAACGCGTACTGCGCGAAGTACAGCTGGTAGTTGAGGGAGACCAGAGCACGCCCGTCGTCGAACGTGGCCGCCGTCAGGTCCGGGTGGTGCTTGGAGAGCAGCTCGTGGACCGGACGCGGGTCGACCAGCCAGTCGACACCGAGCTGGTGCAACGCGCCGTAATGGAAGGGGAGTCGGAAGGGTTCGGGTACGGGCGGCAGAGGCAGCGCGCTCATGCGGAGGCTCCAGGGGCGGTCGGGGCGAGGGAGAGGGGGCGGTCGCGGGCCGTCAGGTCCGCCTCGATGCGCTCGGCGCTGCGCAGGGCCAGCGCGGCCATCGTCAGTGTCGGGTTGGACGTGGCCACCGAGGGCATGCTGCCGCAGCCGACGGCGTACAGACCGGGGTGGTCCCAGCAGCGCTGCCAGGCGTCCACCACGGACGTGGCGGGGGAGTCGCCCATGACGTGGGTGCCGGCGGCATGGCCGGCCCCGCGGTAGCCGTACGTGCGCCCGCGGTGTTCGAAGCGGCCGGGCCAGGCCGCCGACGGCGTGTAGTCCGTGTGGTCCTCCGCGCCGAGCAGCGCGAAGATCTGGTCCGACACGGCCCGGGCGGCGGCCATCCCCTCCTTGACGTGCTCGTCGAGGTCGTAGGTGACCAGGGGCCGGGGCAGGCCGAGGGCATCGCGCTCGGTCGGGTGGAGGGTGACCCGGTTGGCGGGGTCGGCAGCCTGCTCCATCTCGAACTGCAGGGTGAACTGGCGGCGGACCCTGTCCCTGACGGCCGTCCTCAACTCCGCGCCGAACAAGCCCCGTTCGGTGAGGAAGTGGTCCACGTCCGTGTCGACGGGGCCCTTGGCCCAGATCCATCCCCACGTCCCGAACTCGACGCGGAACGGCGCCCGCAGCCGACGGGCCGGGCCCGAGCGGAACCCCTCGAAACCCGAGACGGAGCCGGGCCCCCGATACGATCCCGCGTGCTCCGCGTCGGGCAACAGCCCCCAGGTCAGCAGCACCGGATGATCCATCAGATTGCGGCCGACCTGCCCGCTGCGGCCCGCGAGCCCCGACAGGAGCAGCAGCCGGGCGTTCTCCACCGCATGCGCGGCGAGCACGACGACATCGGCGTGCGCGACGGTCGCCTCACCTCCGTACGAGAGGTACTCCACGCCCGTGGCCCGTCCCCGCCCGTCGACGAGGACACGGCTCACCACGGACCGGTCCCGGAGCGTCACGGACGTGCTCCACCGCCCCTGGGTCTTGAGCGGGGTGTACTTCGCGTACGACGGGCAGTGCGGGATGCAGCTCGCGTTGCCCACGCACCGGCTGTCCGGATCCCGCCGCCCGTCCCGCCCACGCGGAACGTAGCCCCGGCCGCCGTCGTACCGAGGATCGGGGACGCCGTTGCGCGCGTGCGGGGTGCCCACGACCCTCAGCTCCACCTCGCTCAGGGCGACGGGGTCCTTGACGCGCCGCCCGTCGAGACGGGCCGAGAAGAGGCGGTCCAGGCGTGCGGGCGGCAGGGGCCGCATGGGGTAGACGTAGCCGTCGGGGAAGGGCAGGCCGAGGTGGGCGCGCTGCTCCTCGGCGTCGGCGGCCACGCCCAGCTGCTCCTCGGCCGACCGGTAGTGAGGCTCCAGGTCGTCGTAGGTGAGCGGCCATCTCCGCCCGTACCCGAAGGGCTCGGTGTCGAAGTCCTCCGGCAGCATGCGCGGCACGAGGCCGGTCCAGACGTTGCCGGTGCCGCCGTTGGCGCGGACGTAGCCGCTGGCGTACGGGAGCGGGCCGTCCTGGCGCAGATGGCCGGATGACCGGAAGCCCGGGGTTCCGTCCGTGCCGGCGAGGTCCGTCATCTCGGGTGCCGGGGCTGCCGGACGGGGGAGATAGGGGGATCCCGGCAGTCTGGCGGAGGCCGCCAGGTAGTCGGTGAGCGGGTCGGTGGCCGGTGCGCCGCCGCCGGGCCGGGCGGCGCCCGCCTCCAGGACGAGGACCCTTCGCCCGTGCTTCCCGAGGTGGTGCGCGACGAGGGAGCCGGCGACGCCCGCACCCACGACGATCACGTCGTACCGCGTCACTGCCGGCCCCCTTCGGCCCAGCTTCCGTACCCTCCGGGGTCGGTGGCGGGAGCCGGGACACCGGCCGCCTTCCACACGAGGCCCTCGGCGTAGGCGCGCGGGGAGACCAGCCTCGGTGGCGGGCCCGGCCAGCTGCCCGTGTACCAGAGGTACGTGACGGCCCGGGCCCCCGCACGGAGCTCGCCACTCGCCGCCGGCAGCTCGCCGGGGTCCCGGAGCTCCCGCAGCAGCCGCTCGTACCGCTCCGAGCCGAGCCGTTCCGCCGCCACCGCCCGGTACACCTCGACGAGCCCGGTGGCGGCCAGGTCCCCCGGGTCGAAGCCGGTCAGTCGCGCCGACAGGGCGGTGAATCGCTGTGTCTCGTCCGTGATGGGCACGCGGGCATCGGTGCCCCGGCACCGCTCGGCGCATGCCCAGCGCCCCCAGAACGGCTTGATCACGACGGCGGGCGCTCCCTCACAGGACTGGCGCCCGGTCGACCTGTCGTTCGGGAGACGAGCGGGCGCGCGCATGGCCTCGCGACTTCAGGGGCGATCGGTCTCTTCCCCCGAGCGGTCACGGACGCGGTGCGAGCCGCTCGACCGCGACAAGTGCGGCATCGTCGCCGAGATGGCCGCCCGCGTAGGCCTGAAGGTCGGCCCGGAGATGGTCGAGCAGGGTCGGCGGGTCGTCCCCGGCCCAGGCGGTGAGCCGCTCGGCCAGGGGATAGAAGGCTCGCGCCTGGTCGCGGGCCTCGACGACGCCGTCCGTGTAGAGCAGGAGGACGTCTCCGACGTCGAAGGGGAAGGTCTCCACCGTCGCGTCGGAGGAGAGGAGGTCCGACAGGCCCAGCGGAGGTCGCGCGTCGGCCGCGTCCAGGGGAATCACCTGTCCCCGCCTCAGGAGCAGCGGTGGGGGATGTCCGCAGTTCACGAGCCGCACCACCGGCTCGTGGTCCGGGAGGTCGAGGACCAGTGCGGTGACGAAGGCCTCGTCCGTGTCGTCGGCTTCGGACTCCGCCCCTGGCGCCACCTCGGTGTCCTCGGCCGAACCGACGCCCTCCTCCAGGTGCCCGACCAGCTCCGGGAGCGCCTGCTCGCGGTGGGCGGTCACCCGGAAGGCGCCCAGGACGAGCGACGCCTCGCTGATCGCGTCGAGGCCCTTGCCCCTGGCGTCGCCGATCAGCAGCCGGGTCCCCGTCCCGGTGCGGGCGGCCGCGTACAGGTCGCCGCCCATCTGGGCCTCCTCCTCGGCCGCCAGGTAGACGGAGGCGATGTGCAGCGGCCCCGCCCGGTGGGGGAGCGGGCGGAGGACGACGCTCTGGGCGGCCTGTGCGATGAAGCGCAGCCGGGTCACCCGCTTCTCGTCCCGCTCGCGCAGATGGGCGAAGAAGGTCGCGATGACAGAGATCAGGACCAGGGCGACGATCTGGTACGTGTGGTTGAGATCCGTGATGCTCGTCCGTGCGACGGCCACCACCGACTGGGCCAGGACCGCGACCGCACCCACGAAGGCCGTCATGCGAGGCCCGGCGAACGACGCGGTCACAGCGGGCGCGGCGATCAGGAACGGTCCCAGATGGACATCGGGCGGCGACAGGACGTCCACGACCGTGACCGCCGCGATCAGCGCGAAGGGCACCGCGAGCAGCAGCCGTCCGCCGGCCCGGGAAGCGCGGGGGACGAAGGCTCGCCGACGGACATCCATGGGAAAGGCATACCTCAGCCGAAGGGACCTGTCCTGTTGCCGGGGCTGCCTCGTCCGGACCGGCCGAAGCTGCCTCGTCCGGACCGGCCGAAGCTGCCTCGTCCGGGCCGGCCGAAGCTGCCTCGTCCGGGCCGGCCGGGGCTGTCTCGTCCTGGCCGGCCGGTGCTGCCTCGTCCGGGCCTTCGGGCCGGACGTCAGACGACCGACAGGACGATCTTGCCGGTCGTACGGCCCCGCTCGCCGAGCTCGTGGGCCTTCGCGGCCTCGGACAGCGGCAGGACGGTGTCGACGACCGGGCGCAGCGCGCCGCTCTCCACCAGGGCGGCGATCTCGCGCAGGCCGAGGTGGTCGGGCTCGACCAGGACCCAGGCGGCCCGCACGCCGTCGGGGGCGACGGGCACGTCGTCGGGGCCGGGCAGGGTGATGAGCCGGCCTCCGGCCCGCAGCACCCTCAGGGAACGCTCGGCCGTCTCGCCGCCGAGCGCGTCGAGGACGACGTCGATGTCGGAGACGGCGTCCTCGAACCGGGTCTCGCGGTAGTCGAGCACCTCGTCCGCACCGAGCTCCCGGAGCAGCTCGTGCTTGGCGGTGCTGGCCGTGCCGACGACGTACGCGCCGCGTGCCTTGGCGATCTGGACGGCGAGGTGGCCCACGCCGCCGGCCGCGGCGTGCACCAGCACGCGCTCACCGGGTCGTACGTCCGCCGCGTCGACCAGGGCCTGCCAGGCGGTCAGCGCGGCGAGCGGCAGAGCCGCGGCCTCCACGTGCGTGAGCGACGCCGGCTTCGGCGCGAGGTGGCGGGCCGGCGCGACGACGTACTCGGCGTATCCGCCCGCCTGCCGGGGAAACAGCGGCATCCCGAAGACCTCGTCGCCCGGGCGGAGGATCCCGACGCCCGGCCCCACGGCCTCGACCGTGCCGGAGACGTCCCAGCCGACGGCAGGCAGAGCACCCCACTCGATGAGGCCGCCGCTCGCGCGGGTCTTCCAGTCCACCGGGTTCACCCCGGCGGCGTGGACCCGTACCAGCACCTCGTTCAGGCCCGGCTCCGGGCGCTCCACCTCGCGCTCGACGAGCTGCTCCGGACCGCCCCACTGCTCCACGACCACCGCACGCATGCTCTTCGCCTCGTTCCTTCTCGATCGGTGTCCGCCGGAACCGCTCCGGCGGCGACACGTTCACGATCCCGCCTCCCGGCTCCTCCTGGTGTTGGCCGTCGGGCCACTATGTGACAGGATTTGGCCATGGATGAAACCGACCGGAATGAGACGGTTCCCGCGACCCGGAACGAGACGGTTCCCCGCGTTCACCGGATCGCGGTGCTCGCGCTTCCCGGAGTGCCGCCCTTCGAGCTCGGCATCCCCTCGCGCGTCTTCGGCAGCGTCCAGGACGCCGACGGCCGCCCCCTGTACGAGGTCACGGTCTGCACCGCCGACGGCGGGCCCGTCCTCAGCGACGCCGGATTCGTCGTCCAGCCCGCGGCGGGCCCCGAGGCGCTCGCCGCCGCCGACACGGTCGTCGTCCCGCCGACGCACGCCATGCCGGAACTCGGACGCGGCGGCCCCCTGCCGCCCGAGGTCGCCGCTGCCATCGCCGGGATCCGGCCGGGCGCCCGGCTGGTGTCCATCTGCACCGGGTCGTACGTGCTCGCCGCCGCCGGTCTGCTCGACGGGCGTCCGGCCACCACCCACTGGAATCTGGCCCCGGAGTTCCGGCAGGCGTATCCCCAGGTCAAGCTCGATGAGGAGGTGCTCTTCGTCGACGACGGCGATGTGCTCACCTCGGCCGGGGTGGCCGCCGGGGTCGATCTGTGCCTGCACATGATCCGACGTGATCACGGGGCCGCGGTGGCCAACCGGGCGGCCCGCATGTGCGTCGTACCGCCGTGGCGGGACGGAGGGCAGGCCCAGTTCATCGACCGGCCCGTGCCCGAGCCGAAGGCGGCCGGCACGACCGCGACGCGCGCCTGGGCCCTCGAACACCTCGGGGAGCCGCTCACCCTCGGCATGCTCGCCGAGCACGCCCGGATGAGCCTGCGGTCGTTCACCCGGAGGTTCCGGGACGAGGTCGGGATGACACCCGTGCAGTGGCTCACGGCACAGCGCCTGGAACTGGCCAAACAGCTCCTGGAGACCACCGACCTCCCCATCGACCTGGTGGCGCACCGGGCCGGCATCGGCTCCGGGAACTCCCTGCGGGCGCACATGCGGACGGCCTTCGGCGTCTCGCCCGCCGCCTACCGACGGGCGTTCGGCGCCTCCGATCCCGTCGGCGCGGCGAAGCGGCCCGCCTAGCGGAGAGAACCCGGCCGTGGAGGCGACCGGGACCGCCCGACGCGCACCGGGGGTCAGCCGACGTGTGCGCGGCCCGGGCCGGTCCCACGGGTGGCCGCGGAAGCCCGGTCGGCCCGGTGGGCGCGGAAGTAGGCATTGGCGGCGGGGAGGAACATCAGGACCACGGCCGTGAGCACGGCGGCCACATGCAGCGCGCGGCTGGCACCGAACGCGATGTCCATCGCGCCGGCTTCCTCGAACGCCGCACCGAGGGAGCGTCCCTGGACCAGGGCACGGATCGGCTGGACCACCATCGACGCCGTGCCCGCGACGCCCAGGGCGAGTGTGAGCGTGATCCGCGCCCAGGCGCGCCCGCTGCGCATCCGGAGCGCGATCAGCAGCGCGGCCGCGAACACCGGGAGCCGTATCGCGAGACCGATCGCGATCTCGCCACCGGAGCCCGAGCCGTCCCCCACCATCCTGGCGACGGCCAGCACGGTCTCGAACACGCCTGCTGCCACCGCCGTGACCCATAACGCGAACGCACCACGCACCGGCGCACACGGCGCCAGGCTGCCGGACTGACGGGAGCGGGTACGGGCCGGGGACGCGGTGTGCCCGGACGGGGAGTGCTGCGCGACGTGCGACATGGCGGTTCTCGATTCTCGACGGGGGATCAGGAGGGCCGTTCCGACGTCCCGATACTCCCGGTCGGGCACGGCGCGTGACCTGCCTGCTGCCCGGTGGATCCCTCCGGGGGTTATCCCCACACCCGCCGGTGCCGGCTCAGGGAAGCGGGCCCGCTGTGCGGGACTCACCCGCACCCGCCCCGCGCGCCCGCGATCACCCCCGTACTCCCCGGGGAGTAGTCGCGGCCGCATGCCACCCCCGGCAGTAGCCCCCAACTCGGCCGTCAGCGCGACGAATCCACCTCCCGGCCACGGAAATCTGGGATCGAACCGAAGAGGAACGATGGAGGGAGGCCCACGATGGAGGGCCGTAAGAGGACCGTCGGCTGGGGGGTGCTGGCGCTGTGGGTGATCGTGATCGCCCTCGCCGCACCCCTCGCCGGAAAGCTCGCCGACGTGCAGCGCGACCGCGCCGTCGACTACCTGCCCGCGAGCGCCGACTCGACCCAGGTCGCGAAGATCACCGAACAGCTGCCCGGCGGAGACTCCACCGACCTGGTGCTCGTCTACCACCGCGAGGGCGGACTGACCCCCGCCGACCGCGCCACCGCCGCCCGAGAGGTGGAGAGGGTCGCCGCCGAGCACCCGCTCACCTCGACCCCGCGCCCCGTACCCTCCGAGGACGGCACCACCCTCCTGTACGCGGTCACCAGCACCGAGCCCGGTTCGGACGAGAAGGCCAGGGACGCCTTCGTCAACGACATCCGCGAGACGGTGAGCGGAGAGGTCGGAGGCCCCGGCGCCCTCGCCACGGACGCGAGCGAGGTGTACGAATCCCTCGACGGCCCGCTCCTCTACACGACCGTCGCCGTCGTCGCCATCCTCCTGATCGTCATCTACCGCAGCCCCTTTCTGTGGCTCGTCCCCCTGGTCGTCGCCGGAGTCGCCGACTACCTCTCCATGGCCGTGACCTACGCCCTCCACCAGGGCTTCGACATCAGCGTCTCCGGCCAGAGCACGGGCGTCATGACGATCCTCGTCTTCGGCGCGGGCACCGACTACGCGCTTCTCCTCGTCTCCCGCTACCGCGAGGAACTCCGCCGTGTCCCACGCCCGTACGACGCCATGACGGCCGCCCTGCGCGGCTGCGGTCCCGCCGTCCTCGCGTCCTCCGGGACCGTCGCCCTCGGCATGCTCTGCCTGCTCGCCGCCGACATGAACAGCAGCCGGGGCATGGGGCCCACGGCCGCCGTCGGAGTGCTGTGCGCCCTGCTCGCGATGATGACGCTGCTCCCCGCTCTGCTCGTGGTCCTCGGCCGACGCGTGTTCTGGCCGCTGATCCCGGCGTACGGAAGCGAACCGAAGGCCGCGCGCCGGTCCCTCTTCGCGGCCATGGGCTCCTCGGCGGGGCGACGCCCCCTCGCCGTCCTCCTCGCGGGCGCCGCCGCCCTCGCCGCCCTCGCGCTCGGCGCGCTGAACCTGCCCGGAGCCCTCAAGCAGGAGGACTCCTTCACCTCCACCCCGGAAGCGGTCGCCGCGATGAAGACGCTGGCCGCCGCGTACCCGGAGATGGGAACCCAGCCGATCACCCTCGTCGCCCCGACCGCCGGCTCCTCCGGCGCCCTGGAGACCGCTCGCGCGACGGAAGGCGTCGCGAAGGCGGAGCGAGGCCGCAGCGGCGACGGCTGGACGGAGATCTCCGTCATCGCCGCGCACCCGCCGCAGTCCGCCGAGGAGACCGCGACCATCAAGGAGCTGCGGTCCGCGCTCGGCGACGGCGTGTACGTCGGCGGACCCAGCGCCGAACAGCTCGACATGACCGAGACCAACGCCCGCGACCGGAACATCGTCGTCCCGCTCGTCCTCGTCGTCGTGACGATCGTGCTGATCGCCCTGCTGCGCAGCCTCGTCGCACCGCTGATCCTGGTCGCCGCGGTCGTCGCCGTCTGGGGTGCCGCCCTCGGTATCGGCGGCCTCGTCTTCGAGTCCCTCTTCGGCTTCGAGGGCACCGACCCGGGCCTGGCCCTGCTCTCCTTCGTCTTCCTCGTCGCGCTCGGCGTCGACTACGGCATCTTCCTGATGCACCGGATGCGGGAGGAGTGCCTGAACGGGACGGAGCCCGGCGCCGCCGCCCTGACCGCGCTGCGCACCACCGGCGGGGTGATCGCCTCGGCGGGGCTCGTCCTGGCCGCCACCTTCGCGGTCCTCGTCAACATGCCGATGGCGCAACTGGCCGAGCTCGGCTTCGTGATCGCGGTCGGCGTCCTGCTCGACACCTTCCTGGTCCGCACGTACCTCGTCACCAGCGCGAGCGTGCTGCTCGGCCGCACGGTGTGGTGGCCGGGCCCGCTGGCCAGGAAGCCCGCGGCGACCCCTGGTTCGGAGCCCGCACGCGAGTCGACGCCCGTACGGGTCTGATCAGGGACGGGTGGGGGCTCCCCGGACTACCGGGAGCCCCCGCCCCTGGGGAGGATGTACACCATGGACATCGCAGCGGCCTTCACCCGTGACCCGCAGGCGGCGCCGCACCCGGTGCGGCGCGACGCCACGGCCGCCGCGGGCTTCGCCGTTCTCGCGGCCGCCCTCGCGCTCACCGTCGACGACGGCCGCCGGCCGGACGCCGTCGGCTGGGTCCTGCTGCTCGCCGCGCACGTCCCACTGGCCTGGCGGCGCAAGGCGCCCCTCCCGGTGCTGCTGGCGGTGGTGGCCTGCGTGGCCCCCTACCACGCACTGGACTTCATGCATCTGGCGCCGATCCCCGCCTCGATGACCGCGCTCTACACGGTCGCGTCCACCGGCCGGCCGCAGCGCACACTGATCGTGGGGCTCTCGGTCATCTCCGTCACGCTCACCATCCAGGTCCTCGTCAACCCGCACGAGATCGTGGAGTTGCTGAGGGTCTCCGGCTGGGTGATCGCGATGCTCGTCTTCGGCGCGAGCATCCGGCTCTACCGACAGCTGGTGGCGGGTGTGATCGAGCGGTCGGAGCGCGAGGCGGAGCGGAAGGTCGCCGAGGAGCGGCTGCGCATCGCGAGGGACCTGCACGACCTCCTCGCGCACTCGATCACCCTCATCGGCGTGCAGGCCTCGGTCGCGGCGCACGTCCTGGTCGCCGACCCGGAGCGACTCGACCGGGAGGCGCTCGCCGGGGCGCTCGAAGGGATATCCGAGACGTGCCGGGAGGCCCGCGCCGAGGTGCGCACGACCTTGCGCGTGCTGCGGGCCGACCCCGATGGCCCTCTGCCGGACCTGGCCTCGCTGCCCGATCTCGTACGGTCCTCGGGAGCGGACCTGACGGTACGGACGGGGGACACGAAGGTCCCGGCGGCGGTGGGCGCGGCGGCGTACCGCATCGTCCAGGAGTCGCTGACCAATGCCGTACGGCACGGTGGTCCGGACACGAGGATGCGGGTCGATGTCGGCCTGGTGGAGTCGGAGTTGACGGTACGGGTGACCAACAGCGGGACCACCGCCGGAGCCGGCACCCCTGGTGGACCCGGCGGTTCCGGGTACGGGATCCTCGGGATGCGCGAGCGGGCCAGGAGCGTGGGCGGCACACTGAGCGCGGGCCCGCGCGACGGCGGGGGCTTCGAGGTCACGGCGGCACTGCCGCTCGCGGAGAGAGAGGTGACGGCGTGATCCGGGTCCTGCTCGCGGACGATCAGATGCTCGTCCGGGAGTCGTTCGCGATGCTCGTCGCATCGGCTCCCGACATGGAGGTCGTCGGCCAGGCGGCGAACGGCAAGGAGGCGGTGGAGCTGGCCCGTTCGGCGCGGGCGGACGTGGTGGTCATGGACGTCCGGATGCCCGAGCTCGACGGGATCGGTGCCACCCGGCTGATCGCCGCCGACGAGGACCTGGCCGGGGTCAAGGTGCTGGTGCTCACGACGTACGACACGGACGAGCACGTCGTGGAAGCCCTGCGGGCGGGTGCGTCGGGCTTCGTGGTGAAGGACATACGCCCGGCCGAACTCCTCGCCGCGATCCGCACGGTGGCGGCGGGGGAGGCCCTGCTCTCACCGGGCCCCACGTCCCGGCTGATCGCCCGGGCACTCGCACTCCCGGACACCCCGGCCACGGGTGGCCCGGACGCACTGTCCGACCGCGAGCGCCAGGTCCTGACGCTGGTGGCCCGGGGCCTGAACAACACGGAGATCGCGGAGAGCCTCGGCCTGTCCCCCCTCACGGCGAAGACCCACGTCAGCCGCATCATGGGAAAACTGACGGTCCGGGACCGGGCCCAACTGGTCATCATCGCGTACGAGTCGGGCCTGGTGGCGCCTGGGCGATGAGCGCCGCCGCCGCGCCGGACCGTCGGCGTGCGTCGGTCCCGGGGCCGGCGCGGTCGGCGAGCGCGGTGGGTCAGTCGTCGTGTCCCGTGCGACCACGGCCGAACCTGGGCCGGTCGACCTCGGCGCGGTAGGCCTCCATGAGCGCGTGGGACCACGTCGCGCCCATCGCGGGGGCACTGTCGAGATACTCGGAGACCTGTTCACCCCACTCCTGACTCGTCTTGCCGCGAGAAAGCGCTCCACGCTCCGGTGCACCCGGAGGCTCCTCGACGACATCCGCCGACCCCTTGGCCGTGTGGACGAAGTCCGTGACGTCGGCCTCGGTGAGGGTCCACTCGAGCGCGCCACCCGAACCGCCGCTGTTGTCGATGCCCGTGGTCCGGGCGGCCTCCGAGAGCAGGCCCGGAACCATGTCGCCGACCTCGGCGGCCAGTTCCCGTACGAGGGAAGGGTGCCCCCGACGATCCCGACGTCTCAGCCGGTCGGTCGCCGCGACGACAGCGGTGCGCAGCTCCTGGACGTGGACCGGCTCCTCCGCACCGGACCTGCGGTAGATCCTCAGCTGAGCGACGCTCGCCTGCAGCCACGCCACCCGGCCGGGCGTCGTTGCGGCGGCCTTCCGGGCCTGGTCCAGCAGGTCGAGCGCCTCACCGTACGCGCCGAGGTCCTCGGCTATCCGCGCCCCCAGCACGGCCACGTCCGCGAAGGCCTCGGCGTCTCCCCGTTCACCGGCGCGCTCCAGCGTCTCGGTCACGAGGCGCCGGGCCTCCGGCATGCGCCCCTGCGCGGCCAGCGCCTCGATCTCCAGCACGCTCACCCTGGACGGGCGGGGTCT
The DNA here is from genome assembly GCF_014648895.1 of Streptomyces tanashiensis. Lineage (GTDB taxonomy): Bacteria > Actinomycetota > Actinomycetes > Streptomycetales > Streptomycetaceae > Streptomyces > Streptomyces tanashiensis. The sequence goes on along the minus strand of NZ_BMRZ01000002.1, from coordinate 790,568 downwards.
CGCGGGACGTTCCCTGATCAGGTCCAGCGCCGCGCCGGCCTGCCCGGCGTCGAGCAGCGCGCGGGCCTGGCGGACCACCTGCCGGGCCCACGCCTCGCCGTCCGCCTCGGCAAGGACCGCGGGGTCGATCGCGATGCCCAGCCGGTCGGCGAGGTAGGCCTGGCCGGCCGGCGGCAGCTCCTCCAACGCCGACTCGAGGAAGAGACTTGCCTCAGGCACCCAGTGCCGATCCAGGACGTCCGTGGCCTGTCCGAGGGAGAGCCGGTGGTAGAGCTCCTCGCCCCTGGCCTGAGGGCCGTCCGACGCGGCGTAGTGACGGACGGCGCGACGGTGGATGCGGCGCGAGGTCTCGAGATGCTTGCGGTGGATCAGGGGCAGCGTCGCCTGCCTGACGTCCGCTCGGTGCACCAGCACGTCCTCGCCCTGTGCCACGTCGACGAGCGTCGCCTCCGTGGCGAGGAGGTGGAAGAGCCGCAGCGCTCTGTCCTCCGATATCTCGCCCAGGCCGCACGGAACCGCGAGCGCCTCCTGGATCAGCCGGGGGGTGATGCGGCGGAGCGTCAGCCCCGGGCCGGCGATGCGCTGCAGATCGGGGTCCTCCAGGTCGTCCAGGATGCGCTCGTACAGCACGGCCTGGACTTCGGCGTCACCGAGACGGAACAGGATGTCGCGGAGCTTCTCCGGGTCGCGCAGTCCCTCCTTGCCCTCGCGCCGGATCAGTTCGGCGGCCAGCTTGAGGCTGAGGGGGCTCGCACCGACCTTGCGCGTGACGGAGACCAGGTAGGCGTCGTCCGGGGTGATGCCCGCCTGGGCCAGCCTCATCCGAAGGAAGTCCAGTGCCAGGTGGGGTTCGAGTCCGACGAGGGGGATCTCGCACGTCGTCCGGTGAACGGGAGCCCGTCCCGCGAACACCACGCGCGTCACCGGACAGATGCGCTGCAGGGCTTCGAGGAAGAACCAGAGCCGGTCGACGACGTCCGTGCCGTGACGCTGGGCCTGCTCCAAGGTGTCGAGCACGAGGAGGAGGGGCAGCGTCCGGTACGCCGACACCTCCCGTACCAACTGCGCGAAGCGGTGCATCAGGACCTCGTCGTCGGCGCCCATGACCGTGGGCAGGAGACCCTCGATCCCTTCGAGGATCACCGCCGTCTGGGCCGCGACCGTCGAGCGGACGGCATGCTCCAGCCGGTTCGCCTGTTCCGCGCAGGACGGGTAGAGCAGTCCCAGCTGGCGTGTAGCCTCGGCGAGCAGCGTGAGCGGCTGCTGCGGCAGCAGATCGGCGCGGTCGAACGTCAGGTAGGCGAAGGGGAATTCCCGTCGAACGGCCGTCCCGGCATGGTCGAGCAGATAGCGGGCCACCAATGTGGACTTCCCGACGCCACCGGGACCGTGGACGAGGAGCGGCGGCCGGCCGGGCGCGCCGGGCTCGGCCCAGGCCGCCCCTTCCACGTAATCGGCGAGCTCTCTCAGCTCTTTCCGCCGGCCGACGAAGTGCTCGCCGGCGAGGAGGCGGAGCGGCTGGAACACGGCCGCCAGATCGACCGTGTTGCCGACCTCTTCCGCCGTGGGAAGGAGGACTCCCTTCCGCGCCAGCGCCTCTGCGGCGCGACGGGCGGGCAGCAGCCATTGGACGACGTGCAGGGTGCCCGTCAGCTCGTCCATGGTCTGCTCGTCCAGAGGGGGCGCCGCTCCACGCAGGTAGGCCTCCGCCATGACTCGGTCGATGTCGAGCGGGTCGGGTTCGACGGCGGCGAGGGTGTCGAGCAGCCGGTGCCGGTCCTGGAGCCGGTCCAGGACCGTGGTGCGTACGCCGGAGGTCAGCCTCCACCTGCTGCCCGCGGCCGTACTCACCCGCTCGCAGTCCTGGACGACGAACGTCCGGAGATCCTCGGCGTCGGCGGAGTCGCTCGGGGACGTCAGTGAGCCGGCGTGGAAGGAGCCGAGGAGCGCGGCTGCTTCTCGCAGCCTCCACCGGTCGGGAGAGACCGTCGGTGGCGGGGGTGCGGCAGTGAGGGCGCCGCTGTCGTGTGCCGTCTTGAGACGCTCGGCCACCTCCTGGGCGGACACAGGCCTGAGCTCAGCCATTGAAACCCTCCGGAAGTCCGAAGGTCTCCCGGGCGATCTTCACGGCATAGGAGGAGAGCTGCCCCAGAGGCGGGGGTGAGGGGAGCGGCCGGTGCTCCAGTAGTTCCTCCACCAGAAGAGTCACCGCTTCCTCGTCGACCGACTGACCGGCGGCTGCCGATACGCGCTCGAGGAATGCCCTCAGATGGCACGTCTCGATGGGAGCTATGGGTTCGCGCAGCACGGACGGCTCGACCTCGGGCCGGAGCGGCCCGTGGAAGTCCGCGAGCACCACGCGCAGACCTGCTCCCACCTCGTGACGTTCGGCCACGACGGCGATCTCCTTGACGAAGCTCACCGCGGCCGGGGTGAGGTGCTTCTCCCGCGGGCGGTCGAAGAAGATCCAGAGTCCGTCGCCCTGCGCACGTACCCGGCCCTTGAACCACGCGAGCTGCACGCGGGCCTGGGTGTCCTCCGGCTCGTCGACGACGGGATCCCGCATCGGCCAGTCGAGCTGGTAGCAGATGTCCCGCATGACATCGGCCGGTGTGGCCGGCGTCCCGGCCCACCGTTCGCAGTCGACCAGGACGGGCGAGACGCCGAGTCCCTGGAGCACATGGGAGATGAAGTACCAGGAGTAGCTCTTTCCGCATCCGTCGTCGCCGGTGAGGATCAGCACACCCCCTCCCTCCTCGCGGGTGAGCTCCTTGAGGTGGGCACGGAGGGTGGCTCGGTCGAACAGGGCCCTCGATCCCGTTCTCCCGAACAGGCTGAGGCTGAACGCATCCGTAGTGGACTGCGGAGGAACCCTCAGGAGTCTCCCGAAGACGGGGAAGGCGGCGCTGTTCGGATCGCTTTCCACGTAGGTGACGAGCGCCCGCAGGCGGCCCTTCGTGGCGGCGCGTTCCAGGATCCGGGGCCACGTGTCCGCCATGCTGGCGGCCCACGCGTAGTCGGCGGGATCCAGCCCCGCCCCTTGGACCACGACGACCGCGCCGTCCGCCCTCCAGTAGAGGTTGAGCAGGCCGGCCAGCAGCTCTCGCCCGTCGTCGTCGCCGAACGGGAACACCCGCTGGTCCAGAATGTTCATCGCCGCCCTCACAGCACCCCGGCGGCCGTCAGTCCGTCGCGCACGCGCTCGATCCGGACGCCCTGGTTGCGGTACTCCCGCGCCCCGGCGGCGCCACAACGCACCCAGCGGTGGTGGAGTGCGACGAGGCGCCAGTTCTCGTCGAACACGGGGGAACCCGAGGAACCGCTCTCCGTATCGGTCCAGTACTGGACGACGTCGTCGTCCGCGTGCCGCACGACGTTGTGGTGCACGCCGATCTTCTTCTGCCCTCCGCTGGGGTGCTGGATGATGTAGACCCGGTCCCCGGCGGAGACCTCGGCGGCGGCGTCGAGCGGGATCGCCGGAGGGTCTCCGGGGATGGGGGAGTCGGTCCTGATGACGGCCCAGTCGTACGCTCGCACCCCCTGGATGGTCTCGGGCCTCCCCATCACCACCGTGTGGGTCAGGTCGCGCCCGGCGAGGTCCCGCTCGTATCCGAACCAGCCCTCGACCCGAGTGGCCGGTTCGCCCCCGTGGTAGTCGTCGAAGAGCACGTGGTGGTTGGTGAGCAGCACGTCCGTTCCGATGCGGAACGCCGTGCCGTAGTAGCGCCCGCTGGGAAGGGTCACCAGCAGCCTCGCCACGGACGGTGCGAGTTCCACCCCGCGCCGGAGGAACGCCACGTCGAGCAGGGAGTACTCCGCGAACATCTGGCGCTCCCGGGAATCCGGGTCGCTGAAGTCCTTCCAGACGCCCGCCGCCGCCGACGGTGTCGGCGCCTCCACGACCGGTTCCGCCTGCATGAGCTCCTGCAGACGGATCGCCACCGCGCTGTCGGCACCGGCCGAGATCTGAGCGAGGAGCGCTCGCAGCCTGTCCTGCTTCCGGGCCGTCTCGATCAGGTCGTGCCACACCAGGGACATCGGCCTTCCCCAGCCGATCGTCCCCGGCGGTATCCCGGCCTGCGTCACCAGGATGATGACACTGTCCTCGCGAAAGTACGTGTCGCTCAGATAGTCCCTCAGCTCGCGGGCTGCCGGGCGCGTCCAGTCGAAGGGAAGCGTGTCGAGGAAGTGCGTCATGAGCGTCCTCCACCACCAGGCCTGTCGCCACCCGCGCACCCGCGCGCGGCGCACCACGCCCCACAACCACCATTTTAGAACGTGTGAACGTCTTCAGCTCGTGCTCCTCCGATGCGGTCGAGGCGTCGCCGGAGGAGCATGGAGGGAGGGGGCGGAGCGGAGTCAGGGGAACGACCCGCACGTCGACCGGGGCCGGGACGGTGGTGTCATGGACGAGGAGAGCCGGCTTCCCGACATCCCCGGGTGGGTGCTCCGGAAGGAGCTGGGCCGGGGCGGGATGGGCGTCGTGTACGAGGCCGTGGAACCCACGACGGGCCGGCGCCGCGCACTCAAGGCCGTCCACATCCCGATGCCCGCTCCCTCCCCGGACGTCACCGCGCTGTTCGAGCGCGAGATCCGGATGTGCGGACGGCTGCGCCATCCCCACATCGTCCGGGTGGACGACATCGGCCGGACGAGCTCCTTGTCCTACTTCGTCATGGAACTGTGCGACGGCGGCTCCCTTATGGACCGCGTCGCGGCGGACGGACCGATGCCCGTCGAGGAAGCGGTACCGCTCTTCCTGCAGGTGCTCGACGCCCTCACGTACGCCCATGCCTGGGGCGCGACCGTGCACCGTGACATCAAGCCGCAGAACATCCTGCTGACCCGCGGCCCCGACGGCGGACCTGTGGCCAAAGTCGCCGACTTCGGACTGGCCAAGGCCTACCAGGCCGCCGGAACGAGCGGCCTCACGCAGACCGGCGCGGTCGCGGGAACACCGGCGTTCATGCCACGCGTGCAGGTCGTCAACTACAAGTACGCCAAGCCGCCCGTCGACGTCTGGTCGGCCGCCGCATCCCTCTACTTCGTCGTCACCGGTCACACACCGCGCGATTTCACCCCCGGTCGCAACCCCTGGCTGACCGTCACCACAGCCTTGGCGGTCCCGGCGCGCGACCGAGGCGTTGCGCTGCCGGAGGACCTCGGCGCCCTGCTGGACCGGGCCCTCACGGACGAGCCGGACAGGATGTTCTCCACGGCCGAGCAACTGGCCGTCGAGTTGAGGGCCCTGCCCGCCCGGAAGAGCAGGTCCGGTCATGCGCGCTGACTGGGAACCCGGCACCACGGTGCTGAGGGAGTTCACCGTCGAACGTGTCCTGGGGGCGGGAGGCTTCGGCCACGTGGCGCTGGTACGGAGCCAGAGGTCGGGGGAGCGGTATGCGGCCAAGCGACTGCACAGCGACGATCTCGAACAGCAGGGACACCTGATCGCGGAAGCGCAGCGCTGGATCCAGTTGCCCACCCACCCGCACATCACCGCATGCCGCTTCACACGGACCGTGGGAGACCAACTGGTCGTCTTCAGCGAGTTCGTGCCCGGCGGCTCCCTGGCGGAACGGATCCGCTCCGGACGACTGTACGACGACGATGCCGTGGCCACCCTGCGCAGGATCCTCGTCGTGGCGGCCCAGGTGGCCTACGGGCTCGACGCCGCCCACGCGACCGGGCTCCTGCACCTCGACGTCAAGCCGGACAACATCCTGTTCGACGCGGACGACGCCGCGAAGCTCACCGACTTCGGCCTCGCGGACATCCCACAGGAGAGCATGCGGCTGAGAACCGAGCTGCGGAAGGTCGTCGACTACATCGTCGACGACCCACGCGTGGACCCGAAGCAGCTCCGAGCGATGAAGGTCGCGCTCAGTAGGGAGTTGATGCCCGAGTACGAGCATCTGCCCGGTCTGACGACACCGCGGCCACAGGGCCACAGCCCCGCCTACGCGTCGCCCGAACAGTGCGACGGACTGCCGGCAGGACCGGCGGCGGACGTGTGGAGCTGGGCGCTCACCCTGCTCGAAATGCTCGTGGGAGAGCGGACGTGGCCGCACGGGGCCGTCGCTCCACTGGTCCTGAAGGAGGCCTGCCGCGCACGCATGACCGCCAACTCCTTGCCCATACCGGTGAGTCTGGCCGAGCTGCTGGCGACCTGTTTCCACGAGGAGCCGCAGGCCCGACCCGCGTCGCTGCGCCAGTTGGCCGCACTCATACGTGACATCGCGGAGCAGGAGACGGGGCCATGGCCCGCGGGCGACGCGCCGCCCCGGCCGTCGCTGATGTCCTCGCACCAGGGGCAGAGGGGCACACGCCACTCTGAGACCGGAGCGAGGCTTCCCCATCCCGAGGAGTTCCTCCGCTACGCCTACACCACGGCCGGGTTGGACGAGAACGCGGCCGTCGCCCACTGGCCCAGTGGCTCGGGATCCCACAAAGCCCGACTCCTCGAGGACCTGCGGGGGCTGTCCGAGGCGTGGCGGGTCATGGCGGAGATACCCGACGGAGCCCGACCGGACCTCGGGATCATGCGCGCCAGGTGTGCGGCGGGCATGAGCGAGATCCAGTCCGAGCTGGGGGATCTGGCCGGTGCCATCGCGTTCCTTCGCACCTCGGTTCGCGTCCTGGAGGGTCTTCCGGAGGAGGAGGTCCGTGAGGACCTGCCCAGAATGCTGAACGGCCTTGCGATCCTGCTGCGTCGCGATGGAGAGGTCGAGGAGTCTCTGCGGGTGGCTGACCAGGCCATCGAGGCCTCGAAGGCCCTGAACGACGGGACCGGGGCGAACAGCGTGCTCGGCATGGCTCTGCTGACCAAGGCGAACACGGTGGGCGACATCGAGGAGGCCGAGTCGCTGTACGTGGCGTCCCTCAGGGTCTGCCACGGGGCGGGCAACGAGGAGCACGAGGCCAAGGTCGTCGCGAGCCTCGCCGGCCGTCTGGAGGCGCAAGGTGCCGGCGATCGGGCCGCGGAGCTGTGGGTCCGTGCCGATCGTCTGTTGGCGACATTCGACACAGCGGAGCGTCCGGATCTGCAGGCAGTGCGTGCCTCGCTCTGGCTCGAGCGGGCCGAACGCCGCCCGTCCGACTCTGATACGGGGTGTACGTACGCCCTGAGGGCGGCGAAGCTGTTGACCCCCCTCATCCGTGCCGGACTGCATTCCTGCGCAGGGGAACTGGGGCGTGCGTTCTTCCTGCTGGGGTGGTGCACGGAACGCAAGGGACGGATCCACGATGCCCTGTCGTGCTACCACCAGGCATCCGGGTTCCTGGCGGGGGCAGTGCTGCGCGACGGTCGGTCCGAACTGACCTCGCAGCTCGCTCAGGCGTACAGCCATGAAGCGCACCTGATCGGGACGCTCGAAGGCTCGGAGCTCGCTCTTCGCCCGGCGCAGCGAGCGGTCGACATGTGGCGCCTGGCCGTCGAGAGGGACGGAGTGCGAGTGCGCGGTCAAGCCCTTGCCGAGGCGCTGCGCACCCTCGCTCAGATTCTCAAGGACCTGGGACGTCTTGACGAGGCCGACTCATGGACGGAGGAGGGCCTCCGCATCGTCGACGATCCCCGGTACCCGGCGGGGGGTGGTGGCGGCGTGACCAAGGCCGGCCTCTACCGGAACCGAGCGGTGCTGCTCCGACGGCGCGGCCGGCTCGACGAGGCACTCCGCTGGTGTCGGGGCGCCCTCGACGCATTGCCCGATTCGGAGGGACGTCCCGAGGTGCGGATGCGCATCCTCACCCTGCAGACCATCGGAAACATCCACGCGGACCGGGACGCCTACCGCTCAGTGTTGGAGGTGCGTGAGGCCACATCGGCTGTGATCGAGCACTACGTGTGGAGAGGAGTGCTCGGCGCTCCGGACCTGGCGGACGGGTTCCACCGGGTGGCCGCGGCCCGGATTCGCTACGGTCTCGCCGACGAGGGTGCCGAGGCCGCGCGCATGTCCGTGATCCAGTACGAGCAGCTCATTGCCCGAGGCCGTACCGAGCTCAGACTGGAGGCGATCAGGGCGAGGATGGCGTGGGTCTCCGCCCTGACGCGGATCGGCGCACTTGAGGACGCGGCGCTCCAGTCGGAGAAGGCGATACGGGCCTATCGAGAACTCCCCGACACGGACGTGGCATTGGAGGTCGCCGCTCGGGAAGAGGCTGATTCCTCCTTCGGGATCGTGGGGGAAGACGCCTCCGGTGAGCAACCCACCGGCGCGCAATGGAGGGACCGATTCGTCCGTCTCTGCTCCGACCAGCTCGCGGACCTGCGGAGAACGCTCGATTCCGGCCCCGACGACATGAAGGGCCACCTGGCCTGGCACGAATCCGTCCACTCCACGGCAGCAGAGCTCGCCGGCGCCGGCCATCCGATGGAGGCCAGCGTTCTGTTGGAGATGAACGGCGGCGAAGTCGCCTGGCTGGCACGGAAGTTCCCCGGCGACGAAGTCGAGTGGCTCAAGGGAAGGAGTGGTCATCTCCTTGGCCTGTATTCCCTTCGATGCGGCCGTGGAGGGGCCGCGGAGCGGGGATTCCGCACGGCGGTGGACAGTTTTCGCATCCTGCGGTGGGAACGCAAGCGAGACGAGTTCGCCGAACCCTGGCTCGAGGCCTACGTGGGATGGGCGGCCGCGCGCACCGCGGAAGGGGACGATGCCGGAGCGGAAGCGATCGTCCAGGAGATGCGGCAGTGCGCGGAACGTATCCGCCCGCTCCAGGCACCGCACTGGGACCGGCGGACGGCCGAGACGCTCCGTTTCGTCAGGGAGCGCCGCGGTTGACGCGGAGCGTGCTTCTCGGGGCACATCCACCAGGGAACGCTTTCCTGAGACCGTCCGCAGGCCTGTACGGTGGCGCGATGACCGACCCCTGGCCGATCGACGCCCCCGGTGTGCTGCGGTTGCCCTCCGGGCGGCTGGTGCGCGGGCGTGCTCTGCGCCGTCCCCTGCCCGAGGGGCCCGTGCCCGCCTTCGCCGTCCACCTGCTCGGCCGGCAGCCGCCCGAGACCCCGTGGCCGTCGGTCTGGCTGCGGTGGCCCGACTTCCGGCTCCCCGCCGACCGTGACGCAGCCCGCAGCGTCCTCGCCGAGGCCTGGGAGCGGGCGGCCGCCGAGCGGGTCGAGGTCGCCTGCGGCGGCGGGCGGGGCCGCACCGGCACCGCGCTCGCCTGTCTCGCCGTCCTCGACGGCGTCCCGCCGGACGAGGCTGTGGCCTACGTCCGCCGCCACTACGACCGGCACGCCGTCGAGACACCCTGGCAGCGCCGCTACGTGCGTGCCTTCACCTCCGCCTCATGAACGCCCGTTGATGTTCGTGGAGTTGCGGATCACCGTGTCCAGGGTGCTCCGGTCGGCGGCCAGTCGGGCGGCGTTCTCGCGGACGTACCCGTTCTGGACGCGGACTTCGACGCCGTGCCAGATCTCGGCGACGCGGTGGCGGCGCCGGCAGGAGATGTCCGCGACGGCCGTCGCGATCTCCCGTTCCGACACCCGCCGCCGGGGATCGGGGCGGAATCGGGGGTCAGCGTCGGCGTCCATCGGCGCGGCGTAGGAGTATCCCTTCTCCCGCATGCACCTGGACCACAGGCCGAAGACCTCGGTGACGGCGGGGTCGGACAGGGAGGCCTCGTAGGAGGCGAAGTTGAGCTGCTCCACGAGTGGGGAGACGCCCCGCGACTGGCTGCCGAGAGTCGTCCGGGCCTGGCCGAAGCAGCCCCCTGCGGGGATCTTCCTGCCGTTGAAGGAGCCGCCCCGGACCTCCGGGCCCGCCTGTTCCCGGGCGCTCGCGGGCAGGTCCGAACCGCCGAGGAGGACCTCCTCGTCGGGTGACGGCGCGGGCCGTCGCGACTGGGTGCGCACGGCGGCGTCGTAACGCGCCTGTTCGGCGGCGTCCGGCTGGTACCCGCGCCGGGAGGACCCCTGACCAACGTGCCGTCGGCTCTGTGGCGGCTAGCCATCGCCGTCGGCATCCCGGTCGGGCTGGCGCGGTCCGAGTACGAGGTGATGGACGCCCCGGGCTGGGGGTCGCTCGCCCTGCTCGGACTCAGCGTCGCCTCCGAAGTGCTTGCCTTCCTCACCCTCGGCCTCGTGCGGGGCTGGGGCGAGATCTGGCCGCGCTGGATCCCGTACCTCCGAGGCCGACGCGTCCCGGTCCTGGCTGCGACCACGGCCGCCGCGTTCGGCGCCCTCGCGACGACGACGTACGGCGTCCTGTACGTCTACACGACGTTCCACGCCGAGATGGAAGGCTCCACCTGGGGCATATGGCTGATGAACGTCCTGTACGCGCCGCTGCTCCTCTGGGGCCCGCTCCTGGCCGCGGTCACCGTGCACTACCACCGACGGCGCACGACGACGGAGCCGGCGCCTGCCTAGGGCCTGTCCGGCGGATCGTGGCCGGGGCCGCGTCCGCCTCGCTCACCCGCCCGGACGGTCCCGCCGGCCCGCCAAGTGGTCCTGGAGTTCGAGGTGCCGGAACTGGTAGGCGGCTCCGGAGGTGCGCAGTATGCCCGCCCGGTGGCACGCGCGCAGGAAGCGGCCCAGCCGCCACGGCAGGATCCGGCGGGCCAGCACCAGGAAGACCAGATAGCGGAAGGTCATCGTGTGGAAGAGCAACGCACCGAACACCGCGATCGGCAGGAAGACCCCGGACAGACCTCGCCAACCGGCTATCACGTAGCCCAGCAGTGCGGCGAGCGCCACGAGGTCGGCCATGAACAGGGCCCAGGTGATCGTGTCGCCGCGCACCAGGGAGTGCGGCCCGTGCCGTCGTTCGTCGGGCACGACGGAGATGCCCATGGCGCCACCCGCCATCAGCCCGAAGGCTGCCGAACCCATCACCCAGTCGGTCGGCGAACCCGTCGTGGGAACGGACAACGCGATGAGCATCGGAGGGGCGAAACCCAGAGCGCATCCCACGACGAACCGGCCCGGGCGCAGCACCATGCGGTCGTCCCCCTCCCAGAGATCCGGCCTGAAGGCGAACAGGAGGGTGAACAACGGCAGCATGGAGAAACCGAGTTGATCCCAGGAGCCCATGACCGCCGCCCGGACCACCACCACGAGCTCCAGCGCTCCGGCCCGGGCGAGTCCGGCCCACCGGATCGCGCGCCTGGTGGGCTCCGCGCCGACCAGCGGCCACAGCTCGGGCAGGACGAGGTCGGTGGCGGAGAGCGTACGCCCCTCCGCCTGGCGGCCGTTGCGGTTGTCGTCGAGGTACGAGGCCAGGACGGCCAGCCAGCGCCGGGCCGGGCCCTCGGGGGGAACGGTTCCGTCGCCCCGCGTGGCCAGCAGGGCCGGGACGTAGAGGTCGAGCAGGTGCCCGTGGAGCGTGCTGGATTCGGCGAGACGCAGGAGGGTCGCGGGATCGCGGAGGTAATGGCCTTCGGCGCTCCGCTCCTGGTAGACCGCCGTCGCCAGCGACAGGCGCCACGGCGTCGCCAGCACCCGGCGCAGCCGTACGACGGCCGGCGCCGGCGGAAAGCGGTCCTCCCGCGGGCCGGTGGCCAGCGCGTCGATCACGGGCTGCCAACGGCGCAGTCCCGCCTCGGTGTCGGCCACACTCCGCCGCAGGAAGGCACGGCCCTGCTCCCCGTCCACGGGGGCGAGCCGCACCACGGCGGCGGCCCTCAGGTGCGCCTCCACCCGCATGAGGCCGTCGTAGAAGCCACGTCGACAGGTGACGAGCACGGCGGCCGGCTGCGTACCGTGCTGCCAGCCGTTGAGCAGGCGCAGCAGCTGGGCGGCCCGGCTGGAGTAGGGGGCCGCGCCAGGCGGGTCCAGTTCGTCCAGGCCGTCGACGACGGGAAGCACGAGGCGCGCCTCCACCAGCCGCCGTGCGAGCGCGCCGCCCACGCCGAACGCCGTCGCCAGGTGCCCGGCGAGCCATGCCTCCAGCTCCTGGCCGGTCCATGAGGTGGCGGCCATGCGCAGGGGGACGGCCTGTCCGGCCTCCCTGTCACGGGCGAGGTCGAGGACCATCGACAGGGCCGCCAGAGACTTTCCGGTCCCGGCGTCGTCTGCTCCGTCCCCGCCGGTGATGACCATGCGCGGCGGCGACAGCCGCCCGTGCAGCGCGGTCAGATCGCTCAGCCGCCCTTCGGCCGGGGCACCGTCGACCTGCCCGTGGACACGAACCGTGTAGGCGAGGTCGATGCGCCCGCCGACGCTCCCGTCCAGCCACCGCACGTACTCCTCCTGCTCCCGCCGTACGACTTCGCGCGCCAGCCGATCCGCCATGTGCTCCGTGTCCAGGGGACCGACCAGTGCGTAGGCCAGGGCCGCTACGCCCGCCAGGGCCCCCACGACACTGGCGACGGGATCGGCGACGTCCCAGCCGCCCCAGATCCCGAGGGCCAGGAGCCATACGGCGACGGCACCGGCCCCGTACCACAGCAGGCGGCGCTTGATCACGTGCCCTGTCCCCATACCGGAGATCCTCCCCAACGCGGACCGGACGGCACCAGCCCCCGGAACGCCTGACGCATCGCCGACCGCCGTGCCGGCCGGCGATGCGTCACCAGTCGGGGTCCAGGACGAGCGTGGCCGACTCGTCGAGCATCCACGCGTCGAACTCCTGCTGCGTTCCGTAGACCGGCCGGCCGCCGAACCGCCGCGTGAGCTCCGCGAGTTCCGCGAGAGCGAGGTCGGGGCGGTCGCCGGCCAGCGCGTCCCGCACGACACGGAAGCGGGGGAGGACCTCCCGGGCGACGCAGGAGTTCCGTTCCTCGCCGAGCTGCTCGGTCGCGCGGCGCAAGGCGTCGGCCATGACAACGGCCGTGGCGACCTCCCGTTCGAGAAGCTGGATCCGTGCTTCGGCCGCGGCGTCCGCGCGGGCCGCGACGAGAGCGATCTGGAGGCCCTGGACGATGACGGCGGCAGCGGCCTGGCCCACCACCCCACCGACCAGCGCCCCGACGACGGGAACGGGCAGGAGCGTCTGGCCGACGGCACCGCACCCCCGGGCGAGGCCGGTCGCGACGACGGCGGTCGTCGCGCGTGCGGCGAACTGTCCCACGTCGCCGTCGCCCCGCGCGAGGTCGAGCCCGGCCTCCGCGACGGCGAACGCGGCCTGCGCGGTGGCGCCGGGCAGTGTCCCCCCGCCCAGGGCTCTGGGCAGGACGCCTGCGGCGGCGCCGATCCGGACGGCTTCGCCGAACGCGGCCGTTCCGCCCGAGAGCGCGGCCTGGCGTACGGCGGAGCCGACCGCGGTGAAGGCCGCGACGGACGCCGAGGTCTCGCCCGCCCGGACACGAGCCGCCTGCCGGGCGGCCTCGGTCACCCCGGCGGCGATCCCGCCCAGCCCGGCCGCCACCCCGGCGGCACCCGCCATCTGCCGCGTCCCCGCCCGCGCGACCTGCCGGTCCGCCCAGCGCCCGGGGTCGCGAGCCGCCCGGTGCGCCTCGTCGAGGGAGATGCCCTCACCGCTCACGCCACCGTGGGCGAGCCGATCGGTCACGTGGGCTCGCGCGTCCTGGTAGTTCGCGTACCGGAGCCCCTCCGGCGGCATGGTGAGCCGCTTGTCCAGGAGGTCCTCGACGGCTTGCAGCCGGTCGGAGGCCACCAGCCGTCGCATGCCGCCGTAGTGCGGCCGGGCGAGCTGGTCCGCGGTGGTCGAGGCGCTCTCGACGAGCTTCGCCTGTGCCCGACCCACGAGCCGGCCGCCCCGGAGGAGATGGAGGTCGGCCGGGGCGGTGCGCGAACCGCCCTCGGCCCACTCGGTGACGACGGCGCGCACCGAGGATCCCTTCTCGACGGCGGACAGGTTGAAGGACAGGGCCTGCATCACCTCGAAGAGGTGGCCCGCACGCTGTGCGTTGCCGATGTTCACGTAGCGGGTGGCGAGCGCCGTCGCGGTCTCCCTGGCCCGGAGGGTCTCCAGGGTGGCGAGGGCCAGGCGTCGGGTCGCGCTGTCGGCGAGCGCCCAGACGGCGGCGTCGATGCCGCCGGACCATGTGCCGATGCGGCCCGACGTACCCGGGTCGCTCGACCTGCCCGTGCCGCTCGGCGGCGCGCCCGCGTGCGGCGGCCCGGCCTGCGGGTCGCTCACCGGGCGCTCTTCAGATCCCTGAGCCGCGTACGGGTGTCCTTCACCACGCGCTCCGACAGGTCGGTGACGTGACCGTCCTCGCCGGTGAGCGGGGTCCCCAGGACGGCGACCGTGGCACTGGCCAGACCGACGAGCACGGCCACCTCCGCGCGCTGCTCGGGGGTGTGGACGGAGTAGTCGTCCTGAGCGTCCACCAGGGTCCGTACCGAGGGGAGTCTGCGCCGCATCTCCTTGCGGAGACCGTCGACCAGCTGCCGGACCTGACGGCTGCGCCTGCACGAGGCCGCGACGCGCGCCTCGTGGACGCGGATCTCGGCGGCGAGCTTCTTGAGTTCGGCGGCGAAGGCGATCTGCTCGCGCCGGTCCTTGCGGCCCTTCCACTCGATGAAGCCGCCCAGGGCCAGCAGTACGGGCGCGGCCACGATGCCCGTGAGCACCATCGTGCCCGCGGCCATCCCGCCCCCGCCCGCCGCCAGTGAGCCGCCGCCGAGCCAGGCAAGGGTGGCGCTCGTCGCGGCCGCTCCGGAAAGGCTGGAAATGGCCGTACCCGTGGATGCGGCGGCGAACGCCCCCACCGTGGCGAACGTGGCCGCCCCCGCGCCGGCTCCGACCGCGACACCGCCCGCGAGCGTGGCCACGGCGTTCACCGCGTCGAGCTGGATACGGCGCACCTCCACGTCCGTCACGTCCGTCTCCGGAGGCGCGGAAATGTCCTGCAGTTCGGCCAGGCTGACGTTCTTCAGGCGGGAGAACACGTCACGGAACGGCACGAGTGCCTTGTCGTACGCCCGGCGGCGGGCGCGCTCCTGAGCCTCGGCCTCGGCTGTGAGACGCTCGGCGAAGCGTTCCTGGCGCTGGATCAGTTCCTTGTGGCGCCGCTGGTTCCTGCCGGCCAGTCCGATCGCGTCGATGATGGCAATGCCCACCTGAGCGGTTTCCCCTCCCCGGCCGCCGCACGGGCGGCTCGCTCGTCGGCGTCCGCGAGGCGGTATCGGCTCGTGGGCACCTTGGGCGCCATTCTGCGACAGCTGTTGAATCCTGTCACCGCGATGTCTCGCCATGTTGATTACGCCTGTCGTGTGGACGTTGCGCGTGCCGGGGGAGCGGTACGAGGGGGGACGCGGGCGGCGATCGTAAGGTCGGGCCGCCCTCACCGCGCTCGCCCACCCCGGGTGGATGCCCGCCACGGGCCACCCCCGCCGGGGAGTGGACGCCCGCCCCCGCTCACAGACGAGGATCCGCCATGACCGCACAGGACACCGCCCCACCCCTCCTCACGCCCGACCGGCTCGACGAGGTCGAAGGATGGTTCTTCGACGCCGACCGGTTCGTCTTCGGCTGGCTCCTGACCCGCCAGCGTGACCAGGGAACCCGTGGCGACCTGCTGGAACTCGGCGTCTACAAGGGCAAGAGCGCCATCCTCATGGGCTACCACGCCGCAGACGGCGAGCGGTTCACCGTCTGCGACCTGTTCGACGCCGACGAGGCCCCCGACGACTCCACGGCCACCGAGATGCGGGTGTACTACCCGACCCTGACCCGCCAGGTGTTCGAGTCCAACTATCTGCGCTTCCACCGCCGGCTGCCCACCGTGATCCAAGGGTCCTCCTCGGAGATCACCAGCCATGTGCCCGCTCGCAGCTGCCGTTTCGTCCACATCGACGCCTCGCACCTGTACCACCACGTCCGCGCCGACATCGCCGCCGCCCGCGAGCTGCTGACCGAGGACGGCGTGGTCTCCCTCGACGACTTCCGCAGCCCCCACACGCCCGGTGTCGCGGCGGCCACCTGGGAGGCGGTCCTCACCACCGGCCTCAAGCCCGTCGTGCTCACCGAGAGCAAGCTGTACGGGACCTGGGGCTCCGCCGACGTCCTGCGCGACGCCCTCGCCGCCCACCTGACCACCCACCCCACGCTCTGGGGCGTGACCGAGGACGTGGCCGGCCACACCCTGCTGCGCGTGCATGCGCGCTGACCGGTACCGCTTCCGCCGTGATCGGCGCCTGCGTGCGCCCGACGCGTCGGCCGGGCTCCCGCCGGCGAGACACGGCGGCGCCGACCACTATCCGGACGACGCGCCGTAGCGAGCGGCGATCGCGGCGGCGCGGTCGCGCAGCGATGCCCGCAACCACTGCGGGGCGAGGGCTTCCGCGTCCGTGCCCAGCTGCCACAGTGCCCATTCGGCGTGCCGCGGATCCTGGAAGGTCACCTCGAGCCGCAGCCGGCCGTCCGCCTCGGTCTCCTCGGCGAGTACGGCCAGCGCGGTGCCGACCAGTTCCTGGCGTCGCGCGGGGTTCATCCGTACGAGCACGGCGACCTGGTCGCCACCGGTACGGAACCGTGCGCTGCGCTCCTGCCAGGCCCGGTCCAGGTCGACCCGGTCCGGACGCTGTGCCGGTTCGTCCAGTTCCTCTGCGGCCTCGACGCGTGACAGTCGGTACGTGCGGTCCGCGCCGGACCTCGTGGCGAGCAGATAGCCCTGGCCGCGCACGGTGACCAGACCGATCGGGTCCACCGTGCGCCACGTCGCCGCCTGGCCCACGGCCGCGTAGTGGATGCGCAGCTTGTGTCCGGCGAACACCGCCCGGCGGACCTCGGCCACGACGACGTCCGGTATCTCCTCGGCCACCTGCCGACGCGCGAGCAGATCCGTCTCGGGGTCGACGAGCAGGCGCTGAGCCGCGCCGGCCGCGGTCACCCGATAGCTCTCGGGCAGCGCGTCGACCACCTTGCGCATCGCCGAGGCGAGGGCCGTGCCGAGGCCGAACGTCTGCGCGCCGCGCCGCGATCCGGCGACCAGCAGGGCGAGTGCCTCGTCGTGGTTCAGTCCGGTGAGCTCGGTCTGGAAGCCGGGCAGCAGGGCGAAGCCGCCGTTCCGGCCGCGCTCGGCGTAGACCTTGACACCGGCCGCGGACAGCGACTCGATGTCGCGGAGCACGGTGCGGGTGGACACCTCCAGCTCGCGGGCCAGTGCGGTCGCGGACAGCCGACCGTGCTGCCGCAGGAGGAGCACCAGCGAGACGAGTCGATCGGCGCGCATCCGAAAACTCTACCGACATACATGACAGAGGGTGTCGCGTATTCGTTGGGAGGCTTCAGCACGACACACCCCACCACCCACGAGAGGTGTCCTCCCATGGCACACACCATCGTCAATCCGGACGGCCTGCACGACCCGGTCCCGTTCGGATACAGCCACACCGTCACCGTCCCCGCAGGTCAGGAACTGGTCCTCATCGCGGGCCAGTACGGATCGGGCCCGGACGGCGCGGTCGTCTCGGCCGACTTCGCCGAACAGGTGAAGCAGACGTTCCGCAACATCGGCGTCGCCCTCGCCGCCCATGGGCTCGACCTCGGCCACGTCGTCCAGCTCAGGACGTACGTGGTGAACCATGACGTCACCAAGCTCGGGCCGATCGCCGGGGCCGTGCAGGAGGTCTGGGGAGAGAAGCCGCCCACGCAGACCCTGATCGGTGTCGCGAGCCTCGCCACGCCTGACGTGCTGTTCGAGGTCGAAGCCGTCGCCGCCCGCCCCTGACGTGCCGTCGCCCGCGTCAGGGTTCCTCACCCCGACGCGGGCGGCGGGTCGGCGCCGGGGTGGGGCAGCCGGGTGACACAACCCCGGCACGATGACAGAGAAAACTGTCGCAATCCATGGATGACAGGTATGCTTGTCGAATGAACGATATGACGGGGATCCCGACTCCCGACAAGAGTGACGAGAACTTCTGGAACGCCTTCTCGAACCTGGTCGAGCCTCCCTGGAACGAGCCGACCGTGGACGACGCGTTCGCCATGGACGAGAAGGTCCTCGACGCGGTCCGTGCGCTCGCTGAGGGGATCTCGACCCGCGCGCTGGCCTACAGCTCCGCCGGCACGTACTTCGACCCCGTGCTCATGGCGGCGCCCGATGTGCAACTGGCGCTTCTGCGGGCCCTGTACGAAGCCAAGCTGTCCGTCGACCGGCTGGCGGAGAGCGCCGCCACCGTCGCCGGCCGCAGCGGAGCGAACTACGCCCAGCTCGGCGCGGCGTGGGGCGGCATCAAGCGTCAGTCCGCCCGTCTCAAGTGGCCCCACGCCGTCGTCAGGAACTCCACCAAGGAATCGATCCCCCTGAACTACGCGGGCGGCACCGCCGTCGTGCACCACGATGCCGACGCCGACGCCTGGTGGTACACCGCCACCGGAGCGGACCAGCAGGAGATGGAGTCCGGGCCCGACCACGGCTCCTACGCCGAAGCCATCGCGGGAGCGACCGAGTTCCTCCTCGCGCACGCACTGCCCGACAGGCAGTCACCCGCGTGACGAGCGCCCCCCGCCGGTGCCGGGCCGACGGGGGCACCGGTCGGATGTCACGGGCGAGAGACGAGCCCGGTTCCGCCTTCGTGATCGGAGTGCAGCATCGAGCGTGCGGCTTCGATCAGCAGTTCCAGCGAGCGGGACACCTCTTGCCTGAGCATGTGGCGCTCCAGGAGGGCGTCCTCCGTGCGGGCGTAGAGATCGAGGATCGCGGAGATGTGCGCGGGCGGGAGCGGAGGCGTGATCGCGCGGAGTCGCTGCTCGGCGCGATCGCGGGCGTTCCGCTGCTCGTCGAGGTCGTGCAGCGAGTGGCTGCCCGAGTGCGAGGCACGCCAGTGCTCGACCATGGCGTCCGCGAGGTCGGCGTCCATCGCGCCCGGCGGCAACGAGCGGTACGCGTACACACCCGGCCCGGCCCTGAGGGCGAGGTCGGCGAAGCGAAGGACGGCTCCGTCCGTGGCCTGGGCGGCGGCGACCACCGCCCGGGTCGCCACCAGCTCCAGCTCCGCCCTCCGGTGGCCCAAGTCCTGGGTCGCCGCGTGGACCTGTTCGGACAGGCCCCCGGCCGCGTCGTCGTGCGTGAACATCGGCTCACCGATGCGCATGACCTCCCGGGCCTGCTGGATGTACGCGGCGGTCTGCACCTGCCGGACGGTCCACAGTGCCGCCGCCCGCTGGGATTCGCCGGCGATCTGCGCGGCCTCGCGGGCCGCTGCGGCCTGGTCCCTTCCCCCGTTCGCCTGGATCTTCGCCCCGATCAGGCTCCCCGCGAGACCACCGACGATCGCGAGCACCGCCACCAGGGCCGCGAAGGCCTCCGGGTTCGCCTCGATCCACATTCTCAACGACTTCCACCCCCCGGCACATCCTGCCGTGCCGTCGATCATGCTGCCCGGCACTCGTGAAGGTTGGGCAGCCCGCCGTCCGAGGGAGGACGCATTCACAGGGTGAAGCGGCCGCTCGTCTCCCCACGGAGCCGGCCGCTCGGCAGCCTGCGGCCGAACGCGAGCAGGAGGAGGTCCTGGCCCGTGCCGTACACGGCCGAACCGGATCCGTACGACCAGTCCAGATCCTCCGCGCACAGCCGGACTCCGGAGAGATCGACACCGAAGAACCTCAGACCGCTGGGCCGGACTCCGTCGAGCAGTACGCGCAACCGGTCCTCGGGGACCCGCCGGTCCAGGCCGAGGGCGACGGTGATGTCCAGTCCGTGCACCACGTCGTGACCGAGGGCCGCCGGGAACCCGCCGACCGGTGGCGTCCACGGATGGTACGCACCCTCCCGCAGAAACGCGGCGAGCTCGGAGCCGGAGTGTGCGGCCGCGTCCCTCCGTGCGACGCGGTCGGTCATCCGGTTCAGGTTCCCCCGTGCCTTGGCCAGTTCCCCCAGCGTCGCCGGCAGGGAGAGCCGGAACCCCATCGACATATGGGCCGCGACCTCACGGACCCGCCATCCCCCGCAGAGGCTCGGACTCTCCCACTGCTCGGCCCGCAGGCCGTCCAGCAGATCGGCCAACTCCCGGCGCTCCGCCGCGATCAGCTGCCTGACCTCGGCGCGGGCGTCCTTGCGTGATGTCGCGATACCCATGCGGTCCAGCCTGAGGGCCGACCGGTCCAACCGGTCGGTGACGCCGACCGAGGTCGGCCGGGCCGTCCTGCCGTACGCGCGCGCCGCCCTCGCCGCCGCGGACGCGGTACGGCAGACCGTCGACGAGCACACCGGACTCCTGCGCGGGCGGGTCACTCTCGGAACGGTCTCCGGTGCCACGGGTCATGCCTTCGACGTCGCCTCGTTCCTCGCGGACTTCCACGCTTCGTTCCCCGCACTGGAGATCGCGCTCACCGAGGACAGCTCGGAGCGGATGCAGGCCGCACTCCTCTCCGGAGAGATCGACATCGCCCTCCTCGGACCCACGGGAGAGGCCCCGCAGGGCCTCTCCTATCGCACGGTCATCGATGCGGCGCTCGCCGCGGCCGTCGCGCCCGGCGACCCCCTCCTCGGCCCCGACCGCACCAGCGTCCCGCTGGCGGACCTGCGGGACCGCCCGCTGATCTGCCTGCCCCGCGGAACCGGCGTGCGCGCCGCCCTCGAACGCGCCTGTGCACAGGCCGGATTCCGGCCCCGCGTCGCCTTCGAGGCGGCAGCCCCCCACGTGCTCGCGCAGCTCGCCGCCCGAGGCCTGGGCGTCGCCGTACTGCCCTTCGGGGAGGAGGGTCCGGACCTCGGCGGACCGCTGACCACCCTGCCGATCGTCGAACCCCGGATCCGTGCCCGCATCGTCCTCGCCTGGCCGTCCACCGGCCCCACGAGCCCCGCGGCCCAGGCACTCCTGCACCGCCTCCGAGAAGCCCTGCCGAAGGCCCCCGTGCGCCTGTCGCCAACGGGGGTCGATTCGTGAAGAGTTGACCCTGTCGGACCTCAGGGCGAGGCCCCGACCCCCGCTCGGCCGGCGGGGATCAGGGTGTTCGGCGCCCGGGGCTCCGTCAGAGGGCGGAGACCCAGTAGCGGTCGAAGGTGAACCGGCCGTTCGCGCCGGCTCCGTCGCGGGTGCCCGTGGTCTCCCGGGCCAGGGTGTACCAGGCGTCCACGAAGTCGGCGTCGTCGGTCCAGAACGAGGACGGGATCGCGTCGACGACCGGGTCGACCAGCGGGATGTACGCGCCGAGGTCGGCGATGGTGAGCAGCGCGGCGGCGATGGCCTTGGCCAGCGCCGAGTAGTTGGTGTCGCCGTCGTCCTCCATCATCACGACGTCGGCCAGGTTGTACTTGTACTGCGACCAGTTCACCAGGATCTGGTTCGGGTAGTAGGTGGTCCCCGCGTCGTTCAGGTACGGGTGGGTCACCGTGTCGACGCGGACCTTGCCGTCGAGCCCGAAGCCGCTGACGATGCTGAAGATCTCGGCGTCGCCCTTGATCCAGGTCTCCATGTCGTCATTGAGGCGGACCGAGGTGATGCGGGAGGTCCAGTAGCCGGTGGCGGCGGTCGCGGCAGGGGCGGCAGGGGCCGAGGGCGCTGCCGTGGCGACCCCGGCGGCGGCGAGCTCGCGCTCCAGGACCTTCACGCCGGCCTCGACCGCCTTCTCCCCGTCGATGCCGACGACGTACACCGGCACGTCGGGGGTTCTGGCCGCGTCCAGCGTGTGGGCCCGCCCGTTCGTGTCGTAGGCGGTGATGGCGGTGGCCTCGTCGTCGGACGGGGCGACGGCGACCAGCGGGGCACGGTGGGAGCCGACGGCCCCGGTCAGCGTCACGGTGAGCAGCCCGCCCGCGTCGGCGGCCAGCCCCTTGGCCGCGCGTACGGAACGGTCCGCGGCGGCGACGTCGACGGCGAGCGATGTCGCCGCCCTCGTACGGGACGTGTCGGCGAGGGCCTTCAGCCCCGTCCCGGTCCCGCCCGCGACCGCCCTGCCGACCTCGGCCCGCCAGCCGGCGTCGCCGAGCGATCGGGCCAGCGAGCGGGCGGCCGCGTCCTCGGCGGCGGCCACCGGCGACACCTTCGCCCCGCCGTCCACCGTGGGCGCCGCGGCGGCGGGGCCCTGGGTGGTGGTGACCACGACGCCGGCGAGGGCGAGGCCGCACAGGGCGGTGCGGAGCTGCTTTCTGACGGACAAGACATCCTCCAGCGGAAGTCGGGCGGCGCCCCGGGGTGTCGGGGGCACGCCTGAGACACCGGCCGCGGGTGTGCGGCCGGCGTGATGGTGCCGGGGTGGAGCGCGACCATGATGGGGCATGACGTGTCTACGCGTATAGACCACATCAACGGCGCGACGGGAAAAGGGTGTTGAACCCTCGGTGCGTCAGTAGCGGTACGGAGGCCGGTGCGGGTCTTCCCAGCGATCGGGTCCGGTGACACCGAGCAGCCGTATCCGGTGGAGGAGGTCCTCCGGTGCGCTGTGGGCGCGGAGGCGGGCGGACGCGTGGCCCACGAGCCAGGCGGTCAGCCCGGTACGCGTCTCCTCCCCGTTCTCCCAGGCCCGCCAGGGGAGTTGGTCACCGAGGAGGTCGTAGTCCCAGCGGTCCGTGATCCGGCGCAGGACCGATGCGTTGTTCTTGGAGAGGCCGCCGAGCGAGCCCTCGCGCGGCGGATCACACGTGCCGCGCCGTCACTCCACTTCCTCGGGAGGCACGCACAGAACGGGGACGGTGGACAGATGCAGAAGCTTGTGAGGGGTCGAACCCAGGAGCGCGCCCCGCATCGGGCTCTCGCCCCAGCTGCCGACCACGATGACGCGTGCGGCGTGACGGGTGGCCGCGTCGATCAGGGCCTGGGCGGGCTTGTCGTCGATGACCTCGACGACGGTCGGCACACCCGCCCGGTCGGCCTCGGTGACCGCGTGCTCCAGACCGGTGCGGCCGGCCTGGCGGATGGCCTCGTAGTGGGACGAGTACTCCTCGCCCACGGGCCCGGGGGCCGCGGCCCCGTAGACCAGGACGAGTCGCTCGTCGAAGGCCGCGGCCACCTCGACGGCGATGCGCAGCGCCCGGGCGGCGCCGGGGGATTCGTCGTAGCCCAGGACGACCGACATCTCAGGACTCCTCGCGAGGGCCGTGGGCGTGCACCAGATCGGGGTCGGCCACACCCGGGCGCTCCCGCCAGAACGCGGGGGCCCGCAGACGCCACACGAGCATGATGATCACGCCGGCGAGGGCGATGCCGATACCGATCACGAGCGGCGGTCCGAGACCGAACCACGACGTGCCGCTGTAGGAGTTCTCCGGATCGGACATGTCGGAGACCGACCGCACCAGGAGCCACGCGAGCAGTCCGGCACCCACCAGAGGGCCCAGCCCGATGAACAGGAAGTTGTGGACGCTCTCGAAGATGTGGCGACGGTAGTAGACCACGCAGGCGAGGCCGGTGAGCGCGTAGTAGAAGGAGATGAGCAGCGAGAGCGCGGTGAGCGAGTCGAAGAGGGCGTTCGAGCTGATCTGGCTCACCGCGAGGTACCAGGCGATGGCGATGGCGGCGACCCACCACGTACTCACGTCGGGGGTGCGGAAGCGCGGGCTGATGTGGCCGTACGGGGCGGGCAGCGCCCGGCGGCGGGCCATGGACAGCGCGGTGCGCGACGCCGGGATGATCGTCGTCTGGGTGGACGCGATCGCCGAGGTGGAGACGGCCAGCAGCAGGATCCAGTCCCAGCCGCCGAGGACGTCCGTGGCGAGCTGGGCGAAGACGAACTCCTCCTCGTCCGCGTTCTCGGCCAGGAACGTCGGACCGGCGTACGCCACGACGGCGAACCCCACGGACACGTAGGTCACCAGCAGGATGACGGTCGACCAGAGCCCCGCCTTGCCGGGGGCGCTCGCGGAGTCCTTGACCTCCTCGGTGAGGTTGACCGCCGACTCCCAGCCCCAGTAGATGAAGACGCCGAGGAGCAGCCCGCTGGTGAGCGCCGCGCCACCGGCGCCGAACGGATTGAGCCAGCTGAGGGACGGCTCGACCGCGTCGTACTTGCTCGTGCCTCCGTAGACGCTGTAGAGCGCCACGCCGACGAAGATCAGCAGGCAGGCGACCTGGGCCAGGATGAGGACGTTCTGCACATGGGCCGAGAGCTCGGTGCCGATGACGCACACGGCCGTCATGACGAGGATGAGCAGCACGGTGAGCAGCTGGCGGACGAAGGTGTTGTCCACCCAGCTGTCGAGGCCGAAGGCGAGCAGGGCGAAGCTGACGGCCACGTCGGCGAGCGAGCCGACGACCAGGACGCCCGTCATCGTGATGGCCCAGCCACCGAGCCAGCCGGCCCACGGGCCCATGGCGCGCGTGACCCAGGAGAAGGTCGTGCCGCAGTCCTGGTCGACCTTGTTCAGGTAGTAGAACGCCGACGCGATGAACAGCATCGGCACGAAGGAAGCGACCATGACGCCGGGTGCGTAGATCCCGACCAGCGCGACGACGGGGCCGATCACGGCCGCGAGGGAATAGGCGGGGGAGGTGGCGTTGAGCCCGATGACGAGCGCGTCGACGAACCCGATCGCGTTCGCCTTGAGACCCACGGGGCGCCCGGCGGGCGCGGCATCCTCGGCGGCCATGTTCCCTCGCTCCCGTCGGGCCGGGCAGTACGGCCTGACCTCTGCCTTCATCGTAGGGAGACCGACCGGGACGTGCATGCGCAGCGGCGGCCCGCACCCTCGCCGCCCGCGCAGTCCGTGAGCGGGCGGACGGAGGGCGGCGAGGCCCCGGTCCGCGCATCCGGGCGGCGGCCTGAGGGCAGGCCGCCACCGCTGGGATCCCTCAGGCGGGCTTACGCCATACGGAGATGTGCTTCGAGGAGTCCTGGGTGAACGGCGTCCCGTCCCAGTCCGCGACCCGACGCTCCAGCTCCAGCCCGGCGATCCGCGCCATCAGATCGAGCTCCGCCGGCCAGGCGTACCGGTGCCGGGAGTTCTCCCGGCGGTAGCGGCCGTCGGTGCCGTCGCGGGTGAAGTGGTGCGAGACGAGGATCTGCTCGACCAGGTCGAAGGTGTCGAAGCCGAGGTGCCGCTCGGAGACGTCGAACGGCACCGCGACCTGGCCGGGCGGAAGGAAGCGCAGGGGCGGCACGCCCAGTTCGATGACGAAACGGCCGCCGGGTGCCAGGTGACGCGCGGCGTTGCGGAAGCACTCGACCTGCTCGTCCTGCGTGAGCAGGTTCGAGATGGTGTTGTAGACGAGATAGACCAGGGAGAACTCCCCGGGGACGACGGTGGTGGCCATGTCCCCGATGGCCACCGGGAGGGTGTCGGCGTCGGCCTTGCGCCGCAGTACGGCTGCCATGTGTTCGGAGAGCTCGATGCCCGCCACCGGCACGCCGCGTTCCCGGAGCGGGACGCCCACGCGTCCGGTTCCGATGGCGAACTCCAGGGCGCGGCCGTCTCCGGCGAGGTCGGCGAGGAAGGCGAGGGTCGGTCCGAGGACGGCGGCCGAGGACATCTCGGTCTCCTCGGCGTCGTAGCGGTCAGCGGTCATACGGGTCCACAGCTCACTGCTTGTCACGGCCGGCCACTCTGCCGGGTGCCGCGGGATGCTGTCGACGGATTTTCGGGTGGCGTCAGGGGTCCCGGGGGGTCGCCACGTCAGGAGTGGTGCATGACCTCGGTGAGGCGGTCGGCCGCGTCGACGGCGGCCCTCGCGAGCCGGGCGCCGGGATGGCGGGTGAGGCGTTGGATCGGCCCGGTGACCGTGAGGGCGGCCACGACCCGCTGCTGCGGGTCGCGCACGGGCGCCGAGACGGAGGCCATGCCGGGTTCACGCTCACCGATCGACTGGGCCCAGCCCCTGCGGCGCACCCCGCTGAGGGCCGTGGCGGTGAAGCGCGCGCCCCGCAGACCGTGGTAGTAGCGCTCGGGTTCCTCCCAGGCCAGCAGGACCTGGGCGGCGGACCCGACCTTCATGGGGAGGGCGGAGCCGACGGGCACGATGTCGCGCAGTCCGGAGGTCCGTTCGGCGGCGGCGACGCAGACGCGCACCTCACCCTGGCGGCGGTACAGCTGCGTGCTTTCGCCGGTGGCGTCCCGAAGGGAGGTGAGGACCGGGCCGGCCGCGGCCAGCAGGGAGTCCTCGCCGACGACGGCCGAGAGCTCGGCGAGCCGGGGGCCGAGGACGAAGCGCCCCTGCACGTCCCTGCCGACCATGCGGTGGCGTTCGAGCGCGAGGGCGAGTCGGTGGGCCGTGGGCCGCGCGAGGCCGGTGGAGGCGACCAGTCCCGCCAGCGTGGCCGGGCCTGCCGCCAGCGCGCCGAGGATCACCGCGGCCTTGTCGAGGACGCCGACACCACTGGAAATTTCCGGATTGTTCATGAAAAGGGGGTACTCCAGTCTCGGTCCGCGCGCCATGGCGCACGGAGCCTCACCCAGGGGGCGGGGATGGTCAGCGGGAAGGGGCCGAAACGGTCGGCCGATATGCCGCGACGATCACGAGATGGGTACGCGGAAAGCCCGGAGCGGAGAGAACCTGGGGGAAGGGCAGCGTAGAGAGCACCGTGTCTCCTCATCTTTTCCCGCGCCACGTTGGCGCGAGCCGGAGTTGGCACTGATCCCGGCAACGCGGCGCGAACAGGGAACGCCGAGTCGAACGGGGAGTTGCCGGGGCTTCGTAGGGCCGGTCCCTCCACCCCTCTGGATGATTCGCGAGGAACGATACAAGACACTCCGGGCTCGCTGCCAGCGACTTCCCGGTCACAGCCGCGGCCACGGGTGCGCCGGGACCAGCGGGAGTGACCTGGCGGCCTCGGCGCGCTCCTACAGGCGCACGACGATCAGGGCGATGTCGTCGTGGGCGCCGCCGGCCACGCCGAGGTGGGTCAGCAGGGCGTCGGCGATGCGGTCGGGGCTCGTCCGGGCATGGAGGGCCAGGGCGTCGGTGAGCCGTCGCAGGCCGGCGTCGATGTCCTCGCCGCGGCGCTCGATGAGGCCGTCGGTGTACAGGACGAGGGTGTCACCGGGGGTGTACGGCAGGGTGGCCTGCGGGCGGGGGACGTGTTCGGGGCGGGCGCCCAGCGGCGGGTCGGTGGCCTGGTCCAACAGGTGGCTGGTGCCGTCGGGGTGTACCAGGACGGGCGGGGGGTGACCGGCGCTGCTGTAGGTGATCCGCTGCTGGTGGGTGTCGATCACCGCCTTGACGGCGGTCGTCGCCAGTGCCCCTTCGACCGACCGGGCGTACAGGCCGAGGACCTCCAGCGATTTCGCGGGCTCGTGCAGGGCCCTGACAGCGGCGCTCAGCGCGCTGCGGAGCATGCCCATGACGGCGGCGGCCTCCAGGCCGTGGCCGACGACGTCACCGACCGCGACAGCGAAGGAGTCGTCGGGCAGATCCACGACGTCGTACCAGTCGCCGCACACGTTCAGCGACCCGACCGCGGGGAGGTAGCGCACTTCGACATTCCGGTGCCGGTCCAGGTCGGGCGAGTGCAGCATGGCTTCCTGCAGGGTGACGGCGACCTGGCGTTCCCGGGCGTGCGCTTGGCGCAGTTCCTCGTTCAGCCGCTGCAGTTCCCGCGCCCGCGCGTACAGCTCGGCCTCCATCGCCACCCGCTTGCTCAGTGGTCCGCCCGTCGGGTGGGCCGGTCGGGAGCGGACGAACTCGGTCACGTCCTCCACCCGGTGGATGATCCACGCCACCTGACCGTCCGGCCCGAGCACGGGGGTGTTGATCGGCGACCACCACCGCTCCTCGAACACCCCGGGCCGGGAAGCGACGGGGATGTCGTACTTCTGCACCGCCATCGTGTCCGGCTGCTTCGACCGCAGGGCCCGGTGCAGCGAGGTGCCGAGATTCCGCACCCCGTCCGCGTTCGCATCCGCCGGATTGTCCGGGAAGGCGTCGAAGATGTACTGACCGACCAGGTCCTCTCTGGTCCGACCGGTGGCGCGCAGGTAGGCGTCGTTGACGTCGACGATCACCAGGTCCGGTCCCAGCACCAGGTAGGGACTGGGCGTGGCCGCGAACAACGCCTTGTAGTCCATGCTCTGTCCCACGGGCTTCACACCGCCCCTTTCCGCTACTCGAGGCGAAGCGGGTGGGGCGGTCAGATTCCCAGGTCATCCCCACCCCCGTCAGGAGTCGCCCATATCCCGAGGCGGCAGTGATCGACAGACGCCAACCGGTGCTTCGACGCACACATACAACTCTGCGCCCCTGCGCCCACACGAGCAACGCGGACGATCCCTCCAGAACGCGGCGGGCCGGGACCGGTGGCAGGACCGCCGGTTCCGGCCCTTGCGGGGACCGACACCTGCTACATCGGCTCGGGGAAGATGTCGCTGATGCTCCAGGCGACGCTGAAGCACGGAGGGAGAGCGTGGGTCTCGTGCTCGGTGTCCAGGGTCTGGAGCGCGAGGATCTGGTCCATGGAAGATCTCCTCTTTCCTGTCGGGGGCGTGTCGGTCGGTCACTGCATACCTCGGCACGGAGGTGTACACCGTGTGCCGAGGGGTTCATGGGAGGCCCGTCCGGCGACGTCAGGCGGCTGCCGGCAGCCGGGGACGTGCGTGGTGGGGCTCCGTCAGGAGCGGGCCGGACAGCAGACGGTGCAGGGCCAGCAGGACACCGGCCCCGCCGCTGGAGAGGTCGGCCGTGAACCGCTGCGAACCCGCTCCGAGGAAGCGCACACCACGCCGATACGGGACGGCGTACTTCAGCAGGCCGGTCGCGGCGCGCACGGCGTCCCTGCGGGCGGCGTCCGTGCCGGTGCGCTCGGCGTGCTCGGTCAGGCACCAGGCCAGACCGGCCAGCCCCCGGTACAGACCTGCCTCCTTCGTGGCGCAGGAGACCCGGATGCCGGCGACCAGCCGCGGCAGTGCCGCGGCGCAGCGCTCGTCCGGCGCGGTGGCCACGTAGCGGGTGAGCACCGCCGCGACGCCTGCCGCGCCCGTGGCCAGGTACGGCATGGCACGGGTGAGCCGCGCGTCGTCGGAGACGGACAGGGCGCCGTCGTCCAGCGGAAAGGTCCGGTCCAGCTCCTGGTGGAGCAGCAGGCGGCCCGCCTCCAGGAAGCGGTCCTCGCCGGTGTCGCGGGCCAGGCGGTGGAGGAAGAGGGCGAGCCCGGAGCGGCCGTGCAGCAGGCCGCGGGCGTCGTGCTCGCCGAGGGTCGCCGGCAGGTCGGGGGTGCGCAGCAGGGCTTCCCCCGCCGCGGCGGCCCGCTCCAGGTGGCTGCTCTCCCCGGTCAGCCGGTGCAGCGCGAGCCAGCCCACGCCGACCCCGGCCCGCCCGCCGGCCAGCGTGCCGCAGGAGGCGGTGAGCGGGTGGCCGTCGGCGTCCCGGAGCAGGTCGACGGCCTCGTCCAGCCGGCCGAGGCCGGCCAGCACCCGGGCGATGCCGGCCGAGCCGACGAACAGTCCGGGGGGCAGTGCGTCGCGCAGCGCCAGCGTGTCGCGGCGCAGCCGTTCGCGGATCTCCTCCGGCACCTCGAACCCGGCGCGGTGCAGGGCGTGCACCACCCCGGCCGTGCCGTAGGCCAGGCACACGTTGTTGGTCCGGAACGCCTCGGGCGACGGCGGGAAGGCCCAGTCCGGCCGGTCGGCGTCAGCCATCTCAAGGAGACCCGCGGCCACCTCGTCGGCCAGCCGGGTGAGGCGGCCCCGCGGATCGGTGTCCGGCTCGACGGGGGAGGACGGGCCGTCGGGACCGTTCTGCTCCCGCGCCCGGTCCTCCGCCAGGTGGAAGGCGGTCGCCCGCTGCCACAGGTCCTGCGGCGGAGCCACGTCCGCCAGATCGCGGCGCAGGAGTGAGAGGTTGGCGGGCGCGTGCTCGGCGATCTCGTGGAACGGTGCCAGGAAGGCGAGGGCGACCGCCGACGTGCCGTACCGGTCCTGGAGCAGCGGATCGGTGTCGGCCCGGCGCAGGCCGGGCGGCGGCGTGAACCCCGGAGTGCCCATCCTGGACGGGGCGGCGGACAGCGCCGATGCCGCCTCGAAGTCCACGAGACGGACCCCGCCCTCCGGCGTGACCAGGACATTGCCCAGGCTGAGGTCACCGAACCGGTATCCGGCGGCGTGCAGCCGCTCGAGGGAGGAGTCCAGCGCGGCCAGCAGCCGCCGGCACGCCTCGTAGTACGCGGCGACGGACTCGGCCGTGCGGTCGGCGCGGGCCAGCGGGGAGGACCGGCTCAGCCAGCCCACCAGAGGCATGCCCTCGACGTACTCGGTGACGAGGAAGTCGTGCTCCCACTCCGTGAAGTGGTCCAGCGGCTCCGGACCCACCCCGGGGGCGGCCGCGTGCACCTCGCGCAGCACGTCGTACTCGTGCCGCAGCCGCTGCCGCGCGTCGGTCCCGTCGAAGACCAGGCCGTTGTGGGCGCGGGCCTCCTTGAGGAAGACGGTGCGGCCGGTCCGCCGGTCGCGGGCCCGGTAGGCGCCACCGGCGTTGCTCAGACGCACCGCGCGGGTCACCTCGTAGTCGCGGATCAGGATCGGGCCCGCGTGCGGCTGCACCTCCTGCTCGACGAAGGGGTCCGTGATCCCCGCGGGCAGGTGGAAGGCGGGCAGCCGCGAGTCCACGACCTCGCTGCCGGAGCCGTCGCGGATCAGGCCCTCCCGGGTGCCGTCGGCCCGGAGCCGGCTGCGGGCGCCGTCGAAGGAGCCGTAGCGGTAGTGAACCGTCCGCGAGTCGCGAAAGCGCCGGTCGGTGAGGACGTACGGCCCCTCCTCCCCGTCGAGCGCGGCGCGCAGGCGCTCGAGCAGCCGTCGGGCGGTCGCCGTGTCCGGCGGGTAGACGGCGCAGAACTTGCCCGCCTGGGCACGCGCGGCGTGCTTGTGATGGAGGAACAGGAAGAAGAGCCGGGCGCTCAGGTGCTTGAAGGGCACGCCTTCGGAGAAGCAGATCGCGGCGACCGTGTCGAGCACGTGCTGCGCGCGGTCCAGGCGCGCCGACACGTGGATCTTCCAGCCCTGCTCGGCGAGCCCGGTCCGCGGACCGCCCCAGACCGTCCAGATGCCCTGGGCGGAACCGCGCAGACCTGACGGCACGTCGCCGGGAGCGAAACGCGGACCGGGGTCGGCCACGCTGGGCAGCGGCAGGTAGTACTCCCGGTCCGCGAGCGCTTCGCCGAAGCCTTCGAGCACGGGATCTCCTCACAGGGGGTGGTGGGCCGCCACCACCCTCTCGCCCGCCGGACGCCAGGACCGGCAGGCAGGGAGGCGGTTCTGGCGGCGGTCCGCGACCGGGATCAGCCGAGACCACCTCCGGGGCGACCCGGAGGTGGTCTCGTGGGCCGTCGCACGTCCGACGAGCCGGCCGGCGTCCTCGCCCGCGTTCGCCCCATGGGGCGCCGCACCTCTGATGCTCAGGCGGTCCGGCGAAGACGGATCAGCCGGCTGGCGTAGTCGCCCTCGGGCAGGGCGAGGTCGATGCCGTGCCGTACCAGGGCGGCTCCGCTGTGCGGAGTGCCGGTGTCCAGGTCGAGGTACCGGGCCGCGGGGTCCAGGGCCGGCAGGGCGAGTGCCGTGGGCGGGTGGCCGAAGCGGGTCGTGGGGCGCCAGGCGAGAACGGCGTGTTCGGCGCCGTCCTCGGAGGCGTAGTGCACGCCCGTCACGCCGCCGGGGCCGCTCAGGCGGTGCTGCCGCCCGTGCTGGACGAGGGGGCGGATGTCCTTGTAGCGGGCGACGAGCTCCGCCGCCTCGTCGAGTTCCTCCTCGGACCAGTGGGTGAGGTCTCCGCCGAGGCCGAGCGCCCCGGCCATCGCCACGTGGAAGCGGAAGCGCAGGGGAGTGGCACGGCCGGTGGTGACGTTGGGGCTGTCGGTGACCCAGGCGGCCATGGCCTGCGCGGGGAAGAGCTGGCTGAAGCCGTGCTGGATGCCGATCCGGTCGACGGGGTCGGTGTTGTCGGAGGTCCAGGCCTGGTCGGTGCGGGCGAGGATGCCGAGGTCGACCCGGCCGCCGCCGCCCGCGCAGGCCTCGATCCGCAGGCCGGGGTGGTCGGCGCGGAGGCGGTCCATGATGCGGTAGACGGCGCGGGTGTGGTCGATCCACAGCCGGTCGGGGTCGGGATGTCCCGGCCAACCCGCCTCGGTGACCACTCGGTTGGCGTCCCACTTGAGCCAGTCGACGGCATGGTCGCGGACCAGCCGGTCGAGGGTCCGCAGCGCCCACGCCTCGACCTCGGGACGGCCGAAGTTCAGCATGAGCTGATTGCGGAGCTCGGTGGCGTCCCGGGTCGGTGTGTGGACGACCCAGTCCGGATGGGCGCGGTAGAGGTCGCTGTCGCGGTTGACCATCTCCGGCTCGACCCACAGCCCGAAGTCCATGCCCAGTCGGTGCACCTCGTCGGCGAGCGGCCGCAGGCCGTCGGGGAAGGCGGAGGGCCGGGGCGTCCAGTCGCCGAGGCCCGCCCGGTCGCTGGTGCGCGCGCCGAACCATCCGTCGTCCACCACGAAGAGCTCCGCTCCCAGGCGGGCGGCGAGGCGGGCCAGGTGCAGCTGTCCGGGGTGGTCGATGCCGAAGCCGGTGGCTTCCCACGAGTTGTAGAGGACGGGCCGGTCCCGCTCGGGGGAGGGGAGCACGTGGGCGCGGAGGTACGTGTGCCAGGTGCGGCTCGCGGCACCGAAGCCGCCGTCGGTGTACAGGCCCGCGAAGACCGGGGTGCGCAGGGTGTCGCCCGGGCCGAGCGTCCAGCCGACCCCCTCGTGGCCGAAGCCGCCGGTCCAGGTGGTGCGGCCGACCGGGTCCCGGTGCACGGTGATGCGCCAGCTTCCGCTCCAGGCCAGGGCGGTGCTCCAGACCTCGCCGTCCTCCTCGCCGGCGGTGCCGTCGTCGAGGGCGAGCCAGGGGTTGGCGTGGTGGCTGGTGACGCCGCGGCGGCTGGTGAGGACGGTCTCGGCGACCGGGAGCCGGTCGCGGTGCAGCTGGAACTCGCTGTTCCAGCCGCCGACGAGATGGCTGAGCCGGTGGTCGGGCAGGGACGGCGCCGTCCAGGAGGCGGAGTCCAGCCGGTCGACCGCGATCGGACCGGAGTCCGCCGTCCCCGTGTGCGTGAGTTCCGTCCAGCGTTCGATGACGTCGCTGTCGGGGTGGACCCGGTAGCAGAGCTCGGCGGCCAGCGGGTAATGGCGGTCGGCGAGGCGAAGGCGCAGCTCGCCGCCCTCGACGTGGTGGCCGGCGAAGTGCCACTGGGCGCCCCGCGTGCCGTCGGCGAAGCGGACCTGGAGGCCCGCGGGCCCGAAGCGGGCTCCGGTCTGCGGGGCGAGTTCGTCCGGGGCGGCGTCGGCCTCGAAGCTGCTGTCCGCGGGTGTGGTCGCGTCGGGCAGGGCCGCGAGGTCTGCGGCGTCGAGCGCGGGCCCCCAGTGCAGATGCCGGGGGCTGCCGTCGGCGCCGAGGCGTACGGCGTACATGCTGTGGGGGGTCCGGAGGACCGCGAGCCCGAGGGCGCGGTCGAACGAGACGGTCGAAGACGTTCGAGGCACGAGTGATCCCAGCAAGGTGTCAGGGCGGTGAGGATCGGCGCGAAGGGTGGGCGGCCGTCGTCCAGGCGTCCGGAGACGCGGAAGTGACCCGAGGGTAGGGGTGGCGGTTCGCGAAAATCAATACTGGACGAACTTATTTATTTACCGGTACGTTGCCGCCGTGTTTCCGAACCAGACACGGCCGTTGGTCACCGCTCCGGCCGAAACCGCCATCCTGAGCCTGCTGTTGGCCGAGAGCCCGCTCAGCCGGGTCGAACTGGCCCGCCGCACCGGGCTGTCGTCGACCGCGGTGACCAAGGCCGCCAGGCCCCTGATCGACGACGGCTACCTGCACGAACTCCCACCCGAGCGCACCGCGCCAGGAGCCGGACGCCCGGTGAACCCGCTGTCGGTCACCCCCGACCGGGAATTCTTCGTCGGAGTGAAGATCAGTGCCGACACCCTGTACGGCACGGTCTGCGACCTGCGGTCCCGACCCCGTGTCCACGCGAGCCGCCCGCTGGACGACCGCGGCCCGACGGCCGTGTGCGCCCTGATCGCCGACCTCGTCGACGAACTCCTCGACGCACAGCCCGAGTTCCGTTCCCGAACGCGACACGTGGGCATCGCCGTCTCCGGTGACGTCGACCGCCCCGGTGGGCGCGTGCGCTACTCGGTGCTCCCCGGCTGGCGCGACGTGCCGCTGGCCGAGACCGTGGCCCGTGCCACCGGGCTGAGCGTCACGATCGCCAACGACGTCAAAGCCCTGACCGTCGCGGAGCACTGGTTCGGCGACGGCATCGGGACCGAGTACTTCGCGCTCGTCACCATCGGCGCGGGCATCGGCTCCGGGATCGTCGTCAACGGCCGCCTGGTCGAGGGCGCCTACGGAGTGGCCGGCGAGATGGGCCACATCAGTGTCGATCCGGCGGGACCGCGCTGCCACTGCGGCTCGATCGGCTGTGTCGAGGCCATCGCGTCCAGCGACGCCATCCTCGGCACGGTCCGCCGGGCCACCGGCAGCACCGACCTCGACTTCGACGGCACGGTCCGCCTCGCCCGCGAAGGAGACCCCGCCGCGCGGGAGGCCTTCGCCCGGGCCGGCAAGGCCATCGGTGTCGGCATCGCCAATCTCGTGAGCCTCCTGGGGCCCGAACGCGTCGTCGTCACCGGCGAAGGACTCGACACCTACGACCTCTTCGGAGTGCACATCAGGGAGGCGTACGCCGCGCACTGCTTCAAGGCGGCCGCGAAGTGCCCGCTGACCCTGCGGCCCCTCCCCTGGGAGGAATGGTCCCGAGCGGCGGCCGTCGTCAGCATCCAGGCGCTCTTCCCGTGAGGGCACCGCGGACCGCGACGAAGGTCACCCCATGAACGCCGCGTGACCGGATTCCCGGTCACCGGCCCACGTCACCGACGTGACCGATGTCCGTCACTGCCTGCCAGCCGTGAACGTCGGACACCGGCCCCGCCGGACAACACAACCCGCACGCCCACATCACCACGCAAGGAAGCGACATGAGCGGACAGAGAGCCCAGCTTAGCCGTAGAGGATTCCTCGGCGGATCCCTCCTCTTCGTCGCCGGTACGGCGATCGGCTGTACCAGCAGCCCGACCGGCGGGTCCTCCGGGGCGAAGACCACCCTGAACGTCTGGTCCCACGCCTACGGCGAGGCCGGCACCCAGCAGGCCCTGACCCGCTACGCCACCGAGTTCACCAAGGCGAACCCGGACATCGCCGTCAAGGTCACCTGGGTGCCCGGCGACTACACGGCCAAGCTCAACGCGTCGCTGCTCACCGACGCGGCGCCCGACGTCTTCGAGCACGGCGACTTCACCCAGGGGCTCGCCCGCCGCGGCCAGGTCGCCGCCCTGGACGCGGAGTACGGCAGCGTCAAGAACGACTTCAACCAGACCGGCCGCGACGGGGTGACCGTCGACGGGAAGCTCTACGGCGTCAAGATGATCGACGACGTCATGATGATGTACTACCGCAAGAGCGTCCTCGCCAAGGCGGGGATCGCGCCGCCCACCACCTTCGACGCCCTCGTCGCCGCCGCCAGGGCGCTGACCACCAAGAAGACCAAGGGCCTGTTCGTCGGCAACGACGGTGTCGGCGAGATGCCAGCCCTCTCGCTGCTCTCCAACGGCGGCGAGCTGGTCGCCGACGGCAAGATCGGCTTCGCCACCCCCCAGGCCGTCGAGGCCGTCTCGGCCCTCAAGCGCTTCCACGACGACAAGTCCCTGCTGCTCGGCTTCACCACCGACTGGTGGGACCCCTCGGCCTTCGTCCAGGGTGTCGCGCCGATCCAGTGGTCCGGGCTCTGGGCCATGCCCGCCATAGAGGACGCGCTCGGCGACGACTTCGGCATCCTGCCGTGGCCCGCCTTCAAGGCCGGCGGCACCCCGGTCGTGCGGGTCGGCGGCTGGACTAGCTGCGTCAACGCCAAGGGCAAGAACGTCGACGCGGCCAAGAAGTTCGTCAAGTGGCTCTGGATCGATCAGACCAAGCTCCAGCAGGACTGGTCCGAGAGCTACGGCTTCCACGTCCCGCCGCGCAAGTCCGTC
The DNA here is from genome assembly GCF_014648895.1 of Streptomyces tanashiensis. Lineage (GTDB taxonomy): Bacteria > Actinomycetota > Actinomycetes > Streptomycetales > Streptomycetaceae > Streptomyces > Streptomyces tanashiensis. Next base: position 754,800 of record NZ_BMRZ01000002.1, on the reverse strand, counting down.
GCCGCCACGGCCGCCAAGCTCAGCAAGGGCACCGCCAAGGAGGCCGTCGAGCTGGCCGCCAAGTACGGCAGGATCAACCCCAACACCTGGGACTCCGCATCCGGCACCCCGTTCAGCGCCGCCGCCGCGAAGATCGTCACCGGTCAGGGAGACGCCGCCGCACTGCTGGCCGACGCGGCCAAGCAGGCCCAGCTGGCCGTGGACAAGCAGCTGTCCTGATGAACGCCACCACGCACACCGCTCCACGCTCCGAGCGAGCAGGGCGCCCCGCGGACACACCGCGGGGCCCCGCCCGGGCCCGCCGTCGCCGCGCCGACCTGCGCTCCTGGGGCGCGTTCGCCCTGCTCACGGCTCCGATGCTGATCGGCCTCGGAGTGTTCAAGTACATCGCCATCGGCTGGAGCTTCCTCCTCAGCCTCAGCGACGCCCAGGGCACCATCGCGCTCGGCCACTGGGTGGGGCTCGACAACTACCGACAGCTGCTCGGCGACGCCGTCTTCCGGAACTCGCTGAGCAAGATCCTGCTGTTCACCCTCTTCATCGTGCCGATCACGTTCGCCGCCTCCCTCGGTCTCGCCCTCCTCGTGAACCGGATCCGACGGGGCCGGGCCGTCCTGCGGACCGCGTTCCTGATCCCGGCCGCCGTCTCCTACGTCGCGGCCTCGCTGGTGTGGAAGATGTCCCTGTTCAGCGGAATGCCGGCGGGCATCGCCAACATGATCGGCGGCTGGTTCGGGATGGAGGCCGTCCCCTGGCTGCAGGCCGGTGATCCCCCGCTGTACTGGATCGCCCTGGTGACCCTGCGCCTGTGGCTCCAGGTCGGCTTCTACATGGTGCTCTTCCTCGCCGGCCTGCAGGCGATCCCGAAGGAGGTCTACGAGGCCGCGGCCCTGGACGGAGCCACCGGGCTGCGTCTGCTGCGCCGGATCACCCTGCCGATGCTGCGCAACACCTCGGTGGCCGTCCTGATGCTGATGTTCATCGCGGCCTTCCAGGCGTTCGACGAGTTCTACAACCTGTTCGGCGGCGGCATGTCCGGATCGGGCACCGCGCCGGTGAAGACCCCGATGATGTACCTCCACGACACCGCGATGGGCGCCCAGAACTACGGTCTCGGATCGGCCGGCTCCTTCGTCCTCACGGCCCTGATCGTCGGAGTGACGCTGATCCAGGGGCGGATCACGGGCTTCGGAAAGAGCGAGGAGTGAGCGCGGTGACGACCGTACGAGAGGGAGCGCGCGCCCTGCGGCGCCCCATGCGCGGCCTGCTGGCCGGGGCTCTGATGGTGGTGTTCCTCGCCCCCTTCTACCTGATGCTGCGCAATGCGCTGATGGACTCGCAGACCCTGACGTCGCCGGAGTGGACCTGGTGGCCCTCGACGATGCACTGGGAGAACTTCACCGACCTGTTCGACGACCCCACCCTGGACATGGGGCGGTCCCTGGGCAACTCCCTGCTGATCGCCGCGATCACGGCCCCGGTGTCGACCCTGCTGGCCTCGGCCGCCGGATTCGCACTCGCCCGCATCCCGGTGCCCGGACGTGGCGTCATCCTCGGCCTCGTCCTGGCCACGCTCATGATCCCCGGCTCGGCGACCTTCGTGCCCACCTTCGTCGTCGTGGGCTCGCTCGGCGGCGTCAACACCCTGTGGGGCATCATCGTCCCCGGTCTGTTCAACCCCTTCGCGGTCCTGCTGTTCCGCAACTTCTACCTGCAGTTCCCCCGCGAGATCGAGGAGGCCGGCCGCCTCGACGGGCTCGGCTGGCTCGGGCTCTACCGCCGGATCGCCCTGCCGTCGTCCGGAGCCATGCTCGCCTCCCTCGGCGCACTCGCCTTCATCGACAGCTGGAACGCCTTCCTGTGGCCGCTGGTCATCGGCCAGGACCCGTCCTCCTGGACGGCGCAGATCGCTCTGTCCAGCTTCCTCACGGCACAGACCATCAACCTGCCCGGTCTCTTCGCGGGCGCCGTCGTGACCATCACCCCCCTGGTGGTCATGTTCCTGGTCGCCCAGCGCCACATCGTCGAAGGCATCGCCCACAGCGGCCTCAAGGGCTGAGGGCCCCTTCGGCACCCCGATTCCGGACCGCGGGTCCGGTATGGCAGCACCTCCTTCACATTCCACGCCTCGGAGGGCAGCACCATGAGATCGATCAGTCGCAGTTCCGCCGGCCGCAGGGGCATCGGGCGGGCGCTGCCCGCCGCCCTGGCCACGGCGGCACTGCTCGTCGGCCTGACACCCGGCACGACGTCGGCCGCCACCTCCCCCGACACCACCACGGTGTCGAACGTGCTCACGGGGGAGCAGCTCGCCGCGTCCTGGCGAGGACCGCTGAGCACGCGCGGCCGGTACATCGTCGACGCCGACGGCAACCGCTTCAAGCTCAAGGCGAGCAACTGGGCCGGTGCCCAGGGCACCTGGGAGGGCAGCGGCAGCGAGAGCGACGTCGCCAACCACCAGGCCGACCAGAAGTCGAACAACATCCCGCTCGGCCTGGACCGCACCCCGATCAGCCGGATCCTCGCCGACTTCCACGCGCTCGGTCTCAACAGCATCCGGCTGCCCTACTCCGACGCGATGATCAACGACGACACCCTGGTGCCGAACCACGCCGTCGCGGCCAACCCGCAGCTGGAGGACAAGACCCCGCTCGAGGTGTTCGACGCGGTCGTCAAGGCCCTGACGGACGACGGCTTCGCCGTCATCCTCAACAACCACACCACCACCTACCGCTGGTGCTGCGGCCTCGACGGCAACGAGCGCTGGAACACCAGCCAGACCACCCAGCAGTGGATCGACAACTGGCTGTTCCTGGTCAACCGCTACAAGGCGAACAAGCGGGTGGCCGGCGCCGACCTGCGCAACGAGGTCCGCCGGGACTGGAACGACGACCCGAACTGGGGCTGGGGCAACGAGCACGACCTGTACAACGCCTTCCAGCTGGCCGGCAACAGGATCCTCGAAGCCGACCCGGACATGCTCGTCATCATGGAGGGCATCAACTGGCAGGGCATCCCCCAGGGCATGTTCTCCCACGGCCGGCCGACGCTTACACCGGTCCGCAACCTCTCCAACACGCTGATCAACTCCGGCAAGCTGGTCTACGCGGCCCACTTCTACGGCTTCACCGGCCCCAACCACACCGGCGCGAGCGGTGGGTGGCAGAACGGTGAGACCAACGACCCGCGCTACCGCGACCTCTCGCCCGAGGACCTCATCCGGGTCATCCACGACCAGGCCCTCTTCGTCACCGAGTCGGGCCAGCACTTCACCGCTCCCGTGTGGGTCAGCGAGTTCGGCACCGGCGGACGCGGCCAGACGGACCAGAAGGAGATCGACTGGTTCGCCCGCTTCACCGACATCCTGGTGGCCAACGACACCGACTTCGCCCAGTGGCCGCTGGTCGGCTGGAGCACCAACGGCAAGATCAACGACAACTGGGCGCTGATCTCCTACGACGACGCCGGCAACCGGCAGGCGGTCAACGACCCCGGCGACTGGCGCGCCACCCACTGGAACAAGCTGGTCAACGCCTCCGGCAAGACCGGTCAGGTCGCCCAGGTCGACCACTGGAACATGGTCGACCTCGACTTCGCCGACCAGAACCTCTCCGCCACCATGCGGCAGCAGGCGGACTGGAGCGTCGGCAACCGCAAGGGCAACTGCCCCGACAGCCAGCGGCTCGTCGCCCTCGCCCGGAGCAACAACCGCGGTCTGTGCACCGACGCGGGCGGCGAGCTCGCCAAGGCCGACAGCATGTGGATCACCGTCATCGACGAGCGCTACGTCAAGAGCGGCGACTGGGCGAGCGGCTACAACAAGCTCGAGTGCCCCAAGAACACCTTCGCCGTCGGCTACAGCGTCAACGGCAACGCGATGGCCGCCCTGCTCTGCGCACCCTCCGGCAGGTCGCTGCCCACCACGAACCGTCTGCTCTGGTTCGACCACGGCGACAACCGGCCTGCCACCGGCGGCTCGGTGAAGAGCGACTGGGCCCCCGGCGCCTACAAGGGCCAGTGCAGGGACGACGAGTACCTCGCCGGCGTCGCCTACACCTGGAAATGGCAGCACGGCGGGGCCCCGGACGCCCTCCTCTGCCGCCCCCTCAGCTGACGTCCTGACCCGACCGACAGCCTGACCCCCTAGGAGCACCACAGCCATGCCTCGACTGGAGATCGCCGCAGACGGCTTCCGTCTCGACGACCGACCGTTCCGCATCATCTCCGGCGGACTGCACTACTTCCGCGTCCACCCGGAGCAGTGGGCCGACCGGCTCCACAAGGCGCGACTGCTGGGGCTCAACACCGTCGAGACCTACGTCCCGTGGAACCTGCACGCGCCCCGGCGCGGCGAGTTCCGCGTGGACGGAGGTCTCGACCTGCCCCGCTTCCTCGACCTCGCCGCCGCCGAAGGGCTGCACGTCCTGCTCCGGCCCGGCCCGTACATCTGCGCCGAATGGGAGGGCGGAGGCCTGCCCTCGTGGCTGCTCGCGGACGAGGACATCGAGCTGCGCAGCCGCGATCCCCGCTACCTGAAGGCGGTGGACGACTACCTCGAATCCCTCCTGGCGGCCGTGGGCCCGTACCTCGCTTCCCGCGGCGGCCCCGTCATCGCCGTACAGCTGGAGAACGAGTACGGAGCCTACGGAGACGACTCCGGCTACCTCGCCGACCTGGCCGAACTGCTGCACCGGCACGGCGTGGACGTCCCGCTCTTCACCTGCGACCAGCCCTCCGACCTGAAGCGCGGCGGACTCGACGGAGTGCTGCGCACGGTCAACTTCGGCAGCCGCGTGGACGCGGGGCTCGCCGCACTCCGCGCCCAGCAGCCCGAAGGCCCGCTGATGTGCTCCGAGTTCTGGATCGGCTGGTTCGACCGCTGGGGCGGCACCCACGTCACCCGCAGCGCGGAGGACGCGGCGGCCGACCTCGACCGGCTCCTCGCGGCCGGTGCCTCGGTCAACCTCTACATGTTCCACGGCGGCACCAACTTCGGTTTCACCAACGGCGCCAACGACAAGGGCACCTACCGGCCCACCGTCACCTCCTACGACTACGACGCCCCGCTGGACGAGGCCGGCGACCCCGGCCCCAAGTACAGGGCGTTCCGCGAGGTCATCGCCCGGTACGCCCCCGTCCCCGACGAACCGCTCCCCGCGCCCGTACCCAAGCTGACCGAGACCGTCGCCGAACTCACCTCCTGCGCCGGCCTCCTGGACCAGATCGAGGCGCTCGGCGGTCCCGCGGTGCACGCCGACCGGCCGGTCACCATGGAACAGCTCGGCCAGTCCTTCGGATTCGTCCTGTACGAGACGACCCTGCCGGACGCCGGACGCACCGTGCTCCGCGTCGAGGAGGTGCGCGACCGGGCCCAGGTCTTCGTCGACGGCCAGCCCGTCGGCGTCCTGGAGCGGGAGAACCACGAGCACGCGCTCACCTTCCTCGCCCCCCGGCCGGGCGCCCACCTGGCCGTGCTCGTGGAGAACCAGGGCCGTGTGAACTACGGGCGCGCGATGCACGACCGCAAGGGACTGCTCGGCGCCGTCACCGCCAACGACCTGGTCCTCGTGGACTGGTACAGCCGCTCGCTGCCGATGGACGACCCGAGCGCGCCGTCCTACACGGCCCTCGACCCGTCCGCGCCGCCGGTCGGGCCGGCCTTCCACCGCGGACACGTGGACATCGCCCGCCCGGCCGACGGCTTCATCGCCCTGGACGGCTGGACCAAGGGCCTGGTGTGGATCAACGGCTTCGCACTCGGCCGCTACTGGTCCCGGGGCCCGCAGACCACGCTCTACGTGCCCGCCCCGGTCCTGCGTGCGGGGCGGAACGAGATCACCGTCCTCGAACTGCACGGCTCCACGACCCGGGCGGTGGAGCTCCGCGGGACACCGGACCTGGGACCCGTCGAGGACTGAGCCCGCCGCCGACCCCTCGACGCGCCACCACCATCGGCCGACAGAGAGCGACGATGTCCCCGTACGCCTCCGATGTTCCCGACACCGTCGCTCCGGCGGGATCCCCACCGGGAGGGCGGCGGGAGGCCGTCGTCCACCAGGTGTACCCGCGCAGTTATGCCGACGGGAACGGTGACGGCACGGGCGACCTCCCCGGCATCCGCGGCAGACTGCCGTACCTGAGGGAACTCGGCGTCGACGCGCTGTGGCTGAACCCCTTCTACGCCTCTCCCCAGGCGGACGCGGGCTACGACGTCGCCGACCACCGGGCCGTCGAGCCCGTGCCGTCGAAGGCCCGCCCGGCGCGGCCTTCGCCCTGCCCGCGCACACCACGTTGTGGTGGACGGCGTGACGCATCACGGCCTCTGACCTCATTTCCCGTACGACTCCGGAGACATCCATGCACAGCAGGCAACGCCTCACCGAGCAGCGGCTCGCCCGCGTCCTCGACCAGCGCATCAGGCCGGCCGTCCATGCCCTGACGACCCCGCTCGACATCGCGATCTGGAACGTCCCGGGCGAACCCGTGCCCGTCGTCGACGGCCTGGCCGCACCGTACGAGCCGGTGACGCTCGGCCACCGCTGGGGACCCGCGTGGACCACCAGCTGGTTCCGGATCAGCGGGAGGGTGCCGGAGGAGTGGGCCGGCCGCCGCGTGGAGGCCGTCGTCGACATCGGCTTCAACTTCACCGGTGCGGGCTTCTCCAGCGAGGGCCTGGTCTACCGCGTGGACGGCACCGTCGTGAAGGCCCTCAACCCCCGCAACGCCTACATCCCGGTCGCCGACCCGGCGGTCGGCGGCGAGGAGTTCACGTACTACGTCGAGGCCGCCGCCAATCCGAACCTGAACGACAGCCACGAACCCACCCGCACCGGTGACCGTCCCTCCTGGCTGACCGGCACCGGCGTCACCGACGCCCCGATCTACCAGCTGCTCCGGTTCGACCTGGCGGTCTTCGACAGCGAGGTGTGGGAACTCGCCCAGGACCTGGACGTCCTCGGCGAGCTCATGCGCGAACTCCCCGAGGCCGAACCGCGCCGCTGGCAGCTGCTGCAGACCATCGAGCGGGCCCTGGACACCATCGACCTGCAGGACGTGTCCGGCAGCGCCGCCGCCGCCCGCGAGGCGCTCCGCCCCGCGCTCGCGGCTCCTGCCGTCCCCAGCGCCCATCGCATGTCCGCCGTCGGACACGCCCACATCGACACCGCATGGCTCTGGCCGCTGCGCGAGACCGTACGCAAGGTCGCCCGGACGCTCTCCAACGTCACCCACCTCATGGACGACCACCCCGGCTTCCGCTTCGCCATGTCCCAGGCCCAGCAGCTCGCCTGGCTCAAGGAGCACCGCCCCGAGGTCTACGGCCGCGTCCAGGAGAAGGCGAAGACCGGACAGTTCCTCCCCGTCGGCAGCCTGTGGGTGGAACCCGACACCAACATCATCGGCGGCGAGTCCCTCGCCCGGCAGCTGATCCACGGCAAGCGCTTCTACCTCGACGAGTTCGGCGTCGAGACGACCGAGATGTGGCTGCCCGACACCTTCGGCTACAACGCGGCCATGCCGCAGCTGATGAAGCTGGCCGGCGTGCGCTGGTTCCTCACCCAGAAGATCTCCTGGAACACCACCAACAAGTTCCCGCACCACACCTTCTGGTGGGAGGGCATCGACGGCACCCGCATCTTCAGCCACTTCCCGCCCGTCGACACGTACAACGCCGAGATCACCGGCGCCGAACTCGCCCACGCCGTGAGGAACTTCCAGGACAAGGAGGCGGCCGGAACCTCCCTCCTCCCGTTCGGCTACGGAGACGGCGGCGGCGGCCCCACCCGCGAGATGCTGGCCCGCGCGTCCCGGGTGGAGGACCTGGAGGGCTCGCCCCGGGTCACCATCGAGAGCCCCGCCGACTTCTTCGAGCGGGCGCACGCGGAGTACCCCGACGCCCCGGTCTGGCTCGGCGAGCTCTACCTGGAGTTCCACCGCGGCACGCTCACCAGCCAGCTGCGCACCAAGCAGGGCAACCGGCGCGGCGAGCACCTGCTCCGGGAGGCCGAGCTGTGGTCGGCGACCGCGGCCGTCCGCACCGGGTCCGCCTATCCCCACGAGGCCCTCGACCGGCTCTGGAAGACGGTCCTGCTGCACCAGTTCCACGACATCCTGCCCGGCTCCTCCATCGGCTGGGTGCACCGCGAGGCCGAGGCGACCTACGCGACGGTCACGGCCGAGCTGCACGGCCTCGTCGACGCCGCCCAGCGCGCCCTGGCCGGGAAGGGCGAGGAGCGGATGGTGTTCAACGCCTCCCCGTTCGCCCGCGACGGCATCCCCGCCTTCGGCGCGTCGCCGTCCACGGGCTCGCTGGCCCGCCCCGTGGCGCCCGTCCCGGTCGAGGGCGGCCACCTCCTCGACAACGGACTCGTCCGCGTCCGGATCGACGACCAGGGCCTGGTGACCTCCGCGTACGACATCACCGCGGCCCGCGAGGCCCTGGCCCCCGGCACGGCGGCCAACCTCCTCCAGCTCCACCAGGACTTCCCCAACGAATACGACGCCTGGGACATCGACGCCTTCTACCGGAACACCGTGCACGACCTCCGCGACGCCGCGTCCGTGCGCGCGGAGGCGGACGGTGTGCGGGTCGTGCGGACGGTCGGCGGCTCCCGGATCGAGCAGTTCCTGTCCCTCGGGGAGGGATCCCGGCGCCTCGACATCGACACCGAGATCGACTGGAACGAGAAGGAGAAGCTCCTCAAGGCCGCCTTCCCGCTGGACGTCCGCGCGGACCACTCCAGCGCGGAGATCCCCTTCGGGCACGTCCAGCGCCCCACCCACACCAACACCAGCTGGGACGCCGCCAAGTTCGAGTTCTGCGCCCACCGCTTCCTCCACGTCGGCGAACGGGGCTGGGGCGCGGCCCTGGTCAACGACTCCACGTACGGCCACGAGGTCACGCGTGACGTCCGCCCCGACGGCGGCACCACCACGACGGTCCGGCTCTCGCTGCTCCGCGCCCCGCGCTACCCCGACCCGGACTCCGACCAGGGCCGGCACCACCTGCGGTACGGGTTCGTGATCGGCGCCGACATCGCGGACGCGGTGCGCGAGGGGTACGGCCTCAACCTGCCCGAGCGCTCCGTGCCCGGTTCGGCGGCGGAGGTCGTACCCCTGGTGGCCACGGACGACGACGCCGTCGTCATCGACACGGTCAAGCTCGCCGACGACCGCTCCGGCGACGTCGTCGTACGCCTCTACGAGGCCCACGGAGGACGGGCCACGGCCCTGCTGACCACCGGCTTCCCGCTGGAGTCGGCCACCGTGACCGACCTCCTGGAACGCCCGCTCGCCCCCGGCGAGGACGCCGGTGCCGCCCGGCAGACCACCGCCGGACAGGTGTCCCTGACCCTGCGCCCGTTCCAGATCCTCACCCTCCGGCTGCGCTCCGCGCCCACGGTCCCTGCCGAACGGTGACGCACCCGCCCGTGCGCGGGTGACGGGACCCGTCCGCACCGAGGCGGCCGGGGGCTCCGGCGGCTGCCGAGGTGCGCGGGCCCCGGTCGGCGGTCCGAACCGGAGCCCGACGTCCTCGCCCTCGCCCGTCCCCTCGACCGGAAGCCCTCATGTCGACCGGAAGCCCTCAGATGGACCTTCTCCTGAACACCGTGCAGCCCTACGACTGGGGCTCCACCACGCTCCTGCCCCGCCTCATGGGCCTGCCGCCCAGCGGCGCGCCCCAGGCGGAGCTGTGGATGGGCGCACACCCCGCCGCGCCGTCGCGGGTCCAGCGGGGCGAGGAGGCCGTCCCGCTGGACCGGGTCATCGACCTGGACCCGGCGGGCGAACTCGGGGCGGCGACTCTGCGGCGGTTCGGCCCACGGCTTCCGTTCCTGCTGAAACTGCTCGCGGCCGACGCACCCCTGTCCGTCCAGGTCCACCCCGACCTCGCCCAGGCCCGGGCCGGATTCGAGCGGGACAACGCGCTCGGCATCCCTCTGGACGCGCCCCACCGCACCTATCGCGACGCCCAGCACAAGCCCGAGCTGATCGTCGCCCTCACTCCCTTCCGGGGCCTCTGCGGCTTCCGGGAGCCCGAGGAGTGCGCCGCCCTGCTCGACTCCCTGAAGGTGCCGGGTCTGCACGCCTACGCCCAGACCCTGCGCTTCGCCCCCGAGACCCTGGCACTCACGGAGGTGTTCCGGGCCTTCCTCAGCCCGCCTGCCGGACTGCTCGCCGCCGTCACCGAAGCCCTGACAGCGGGCGGCGGGCCGTACGAGACCGACCTCGCCGCCTACGCGGGCATCGCCCGCGCCCGTCCGGACGATGCCGGACTGCTCCCCGCCCTCATGCTCCGGTACGTCGAACTGGAGCCGGGCCAAGCCCTGTTCCTGGGGCCCGGTGTCCCGCACGCCTATCTGTCCGGGCTCGGCGTGGAGATCATGGCCGGCTCGGACAACGTCCTGCGCTGCGGACTCACCTCCAAGCACGTCGACCCGGCCGGGCTCCTGCGGGTCGTCCGTTTCCGCTCGCAGCAGGCCGGAGTGCTCACCCCGCGCGACGAAGGAGGCGAGGAGGTGTACCGGACGCCGGTCGACGACTTCCGGCTGTCCAGACTCCGGCCCCGTCCCGGAGTGCCACCGCGGAGGCTGACCCTCGACGCCCCGCAGATCGTCCTGTGCACCGCGGGCGAGCTCTCGGTCACCTCCGCGGGCCGGACCGCGCACATCGGGCCCGGACACTCCGTCTACCTGCCCGCGGGCGCGGAGGCAGCCCTCACCGGACACGGCACCGCCTTCCGTGCCACGACCGAAGGCGCTCGGGGGCCGCGGGACGCTCCGACACCTCACCAGTGACCTCTGAGCGCACTCGCGTGACGCGATGACCCAGACCGCACTCGACGAAGGACCCTCATGCTCCGAGAACGCCGCGTGCCCCACGCCTCCGATCCCGTTGCCCGCGCCGCCGCCGCTGTCGGGCTGAACCGGGTTCACGTGGTCTACAAGACCCATCTCGACCTCGGCTTCACCGACCTCGCCGTCAACGTCCTCAGCCGGTACCGGGACGAGTTCATCCCCGCGGCCATCCGCCTCGGACGTGACCTGCTCGACGAGACCGGAAGGCGCGAGTTCGTCTGGACCACCGGGTCCTGGCTCATCGCGCACGCGCTGGAGCACGGCACCGCGGCCCAGCGCGCCGACCTCGACGCGGCCGTCCGAGACGGGATCGTGGCCTGGCACGCCCTGCCGTTCACGTCGCAGACCGAACTCATGAGCCGGGCCACGATCGAGCACGGCCTCGAGGTGTCGAAGCGGCTCGACGCCCGGTACGGCCGCGAGACGCGCGCCGGCAAGATGACCGATGTCCCGGGTCACACCATCGGCATCGTGCCGCCCATGGCGGAAGCGGGGGTGCGGTACCTCCACATCGGGGGGAATCCGGCCTCGCCCATGCCGGACGTGCCGGACCACTTCGTATGGCGTGCGCCGGACGGCAACGAGATCGTGGTCTCGTACGACCCCGTGTACGGCTCGGACCCGGAGACGGCGCACGTGCGCCGACTGCGCGGATCGAACGAGGCGCTGTTCCTCGCGTTCACGAACGACAATCACGGTCCGCCCACCCGGGAGAGCGTGCAGCGCCTGCTGTCGGTGCTGCGCGAGCAGTACCCCGATGCCCAGGTCGGCGGGTCGACCATGGACGCCTTCGGCCGGACGGCCTGGGCCGCCCGCGAGCACCTGCCGGTGGTGGACCAGGAGATCGGCGACAGCTGGATCCACGGCGGCTCGGCCGACCCGGTCCTCACCTCCCGGTTGACCCGGCTCCAGCGGCTGCGCGACCGATGGCTCGCGGACGGCCGACTGGAGCCTCACGGCGAGGTGGACTGGGTGCTCGCCGACGAGCTCGCCCTCACCGCCGAGCACACCTGGGGCTACGACGTGAAGCGGTATCTGCCGGACTACACGGTCTACACCAAGCCCGAGTTCCGGGCGGCCCGCCAGCGCGACGCGATCGACCTCGACCGGAGCATCCCGCCCAGCCTGTCCTCTCTGCGCCGTTCGGTGGACTGGTCGCTCGGGCCGGGCGGGTACGGCGCGACCCTTGCCTCCTTCGAGGAGAAGCGCGCACACACGCAGACCGCGCTTGACATCCTCCCGGCCGACCTGCGCGCCGAGGCGGACGCCGAACTCGTGGTGGCACCGGCCGCACTGCCGGCCGACGCCGCCGAGGTGCACGGCAGTGCGGTCCACGACGACGTGGAGCTGGAGATCGACGCCCACGGTGCGCTCATCGGCCTGACGGTCGCCGGGCGCCGCATTCTCGCGGCGCGACCGACCACCGGTGATCCGCGCAGTCACGGCGAGTTGGGCGCGTACTCGTACATCGCGTACGGCTCGGGCGACGAGCAGCGCTGGCTGCGCGAGTACGTGCGGGACCCGGAGCGCCACGGGGACTGGGCCTTCCCCGACCTGGGGAAACCGGGGCTGGAACTGGTGCGCCCCGAGCGCGTGACCGAGGTGTTCCGGCCGTATGCGCGGACGGCACACAGCTGGACCGACGCCGACGGCTCGGCGGTGCTCCGCGTCACGGCGGGCCTGCCCCTGCGGGCCACCGAAGAGTTCGGGGCGCCACGCACCGTCACGCTGGAGTACCGGGTGTCGCGGGGGGACGTACCGCGGCTGGGAGTGACCGCGTTCCTGTGCGACAAGGACGCGTTCTACGGACCCGAGGCATCCTGGCTGCACCTGCGGCCGATCGTGGCGACACCGTCCCGCTGGCGGCTCCGGAAGTCGGGTGTGCTGGTGAACCCGCTCGATGTGGTGCGCGACGGCGGGCGGGCGTTGCACGCGGCGCATGAGCTGGAGTACGCCGACTCCCAGAGCTCGGTGCGGATCACGCCGCTGGACACGCCGGTCCTGGCCGTGGGCGGGCCCCGGATGTTCAGCCACGACAACACGTTCGGCGACCCCGGCGAGGGGTTCGGCTTCTGCCTGCACAACAACGTGTGGGGCACCAACTACCGGCAGTGGTTCGAGGAGGATCAGCGCGCGGAGTTCGTGCTCGAATTCGGGGAGCGCAAGCCCTGACCCCGGACCGGGGCGAGCGCACTGCGGTCGTGACCGCTCGGAAGGATGATAGGAGCATGGAAGGGCTACCTTTCACTCCTCCTGCCGGGGCGGACGAAGGCGGGCACCTCGCTCCGCCCCCGGCCGCTTTCGCCCTGATCGCCGCGGACGGCGTGCTCGTCGCGTGGAGTCGTGAGGCCGAGGCCCTCCTGGGATATCCCGCTTCGCAGGTGCTGGGACGGCGGGCGGCGGACCTGCTCGTCACCCCGCACGCCGATCGCGACCGATCGGAAGAGGGGCGACCGGATCAGCGGCTGCGGTTCGGTGGGACACGCAGTGCCGTGGTGGACGTGCGCCACCGTGGCGGACACACCGTACGGGTAGCGGTGACTCTGAGTCCCCTGACCCCCGCCCCCGACGGGGACTCCACGGGCCGGGCCCCCTCCGCCGTCCTCATGGCGGCCGAGCTGGAGGGGCTTCGCTGGTGGGAGACCCGACAGGCGATGCTGCAGGGGCTCGTGACCCAGTCGCCCGTGGCACTGACCATCTACGGCCCCGGCGCGCGCCTCCTGTGGGCCAACGCGTCCAGTGTCCGGGAGCTCGGCGACCTCACGGCATCGCTGGGCCGCTCCATGACCGAACTCTTTCCCGGCGATGTCCTCACCACCGAGCACCTGGGGCCGCCCGAGGACTTCGTCCAACAGATCCTCGACACCGGTGAGCCGGTCATCGACGTGCATTTCCGGGGGCGCGCCCCGGCCGACCCACGGCGTGAGCGCGTCTGGTCCTCGTCCTATTTCCGCCTGCTGGACGGCCGGGGAGAGCCGGTGGGCGTGTGCGAACAGTCCATCGACGTCACCGACCACTACCGTGCGCAGCAGCGCCTCGCGCTCCTCGCGGAGGCCGGTGCACGGATCGGGGCGACGCTCGACCCGTCCGGAACGGCGGCGGAGCTCGCCAAGGTCGCCGTGCCGCAGTACGCCGACGCCGTGCTGGTCGACGTGGCGGCAGAGGTGCTCGAGGGAGAGGAACCGAAGCCCGTCACGGCGTGGGACCTGGTACGCGTGGCCGATTCCGACGGAGAACCCTCCCGCGTGGGCGACCGGGTCGCGTACGCCGCCGGAACGTCGCAGGCCGAGAGCCTGGCCGGGAGCCGCGCGACCGCGGACGCCGCGGCCGCGCCGACACGACTGTACGTCCCGCTGATCGTGCGGGGGACGCCCTTGGGCCTGGTCACCTTCGTCCGGGGCGACGACGCGGAACCCTTCGACGACGGGGATAGGGCGGTGGCGGAGGAGCTGGCGTCGCGGACCGCTGTGTGCATCGACAACGCCCGGCGGTACCGCCGGGAGCGCACCGCCGCGTTCATGCTCCAGCGCAGTCTGCTGCCACGCTCGCTGCCCGAGCTGAGCGCGGTCGAGGCGGCGAGCCGCTACCTGCCCGCCGACAGCCACCTCGGCGCCGGCGGCGACTGGTTCGACGTCATTCCGCTGTCCGGCGCACGGGTCGGACTCGTCGTGGGGGACGTCGTCGGCCACGGGCTGGGAGCCGCCGCCACCATGGGGCGCCTGCGCGCGATGGTGCGCACCCTGGCCGAGCTGGACCTCGCGCCCGACGAACTCCTGGCCCGGCTGAACGATCAGGTCGGCAAGGACGCGTCGGACCAGCACGTGACAGGACCGGACGGCAGTGGCGCCGTCGGAGCTACGTGCGTCTACGGCATCTACGATCCGGCTTCCCGGACGAGCACCTGGGCGGCGGCGGGACACCCGCCGCCGGCCGTGGTGCAGCCGCACGGCCCCGTCGGCTTCCTCCGACTGCCACCGGGGCCTCCTCTGGGCGTGGGACGGCTTCCGTACGAGGGCGCGGAAGTGGCGCTCGCCCCGGGAAGCCTGCTCGTCCTGTTCACCGACGGCCTCGTGGAGGCCCGGGGGCAAGGCACCGACGTGGGTCTTGGCCGCCTGGCGGCCGTACTGGGAGAGCAGCGAGGATCGTCGTCCGACCTGTTGTGCGCCCAGATCGTCGCGGAGCTGGTGTCGGACCATGTGCGGGACGACGCGACGCTCCTCGTCGTGCGCACCCGTGCGCTGGACGCACGCCAGGTGGCGGCCTGGGAGCTGCCCTCGGACCCCGCGCTCGTCGCCCGCGCACGGTCGATGGCCGCGGAACAGCTGGGGCGGTGGGGACTGGACGATCTGGCCTTCACCACGGAACTGGTGGTCAGTGAACTGGTCACCAACGCGATCCGTCACGCCTCCGGCCCGATCGGTCTGCGCCTGATCCGGGACCGCTCTCTCATCTG
Organism: Streptomyces tanashiensis; assembly: GCF_014648895.1. Lineage (GTDB taxonomy): Bacteria > Actinomycetota > Actinomycetes > Streptomycetales > Streptomycetaceae > Streptomyces > Streptomyces tanashiensis. The sequence goes on along the minus strand of NZ_BMRZ01000002.1, from coordinate 739,491 downwards.
TGAGGTCTCCGACTCGCAGCACACCTCACCGCATGCCCGGTACGCCGGCAACGACGAGGAGGGCGGACGTGGACTGTTCATGGTCGCCCAGCTCACCGAGCACTGGGGTACGCGTTACCTGCCGACGGGCAAGACGATCTGGGCGGAACAGACCTTGCCCGTGCCGTGACGGCCACGCGCCGGCGTCGTGGGTGGAGGAGTTCGAGGCCTCACGGCGTCCTCAGGCGTACGGCCAGGGCGGCGATGTCGTCGTCGAGGCTGCCTCTGCTGTGACGGAGGAGGTCGTGGTGCAGGGCCGTGAGCAGATCACGGGGAGGCGTGGGGGGCTGCCGGCGCATCCATGCCGTCAACGGGAAGAACTCACCGTCCCGGGCACGGGTTTCGGCGATTCCGTCCGTGTAGAGGAGGAGAAGCTCGCCGGGAGCGAAGTCGAAGGCGTCCGCACGGTACTGGTCACCGAGCAGTTCCGCGAGGCTGAGCAGAGGCGAGGGGACGGACGGCTCGAGGATCCGCACGTTCTTGAAGCTGTGGATCAAGGGCGGGGGGTGTCCGCAGTTGACGATGGTGATGTGGCTGCCTTGATGCGGGATCTCGACGAGCAGCGCGGTGGCGAAGCGTTCCATCGGTGCCTCGGGGGGATGGGCGGCGTTGTGCCGGGCGCAGCTGGCGTCGAGCCTGCGGGCGACGTCGGCCATGGAGGCCTCGCCGTGTGCCGCCTCCCGGAAGGCGTTGACGATCGCCGCGGCCGCCCCTACAGCCGGCAGGCCCTTGCCCCGCACGTCTCCGATGAGCAGTCGTACCCCGTAGGGAGTGTCGACCACCTCGTAGAAGTCCCCGCCGATGCGGGCTTCTGCCGCGGCCGCGAGGTACAGCGATTCGATCTCGACGTTCCGGAAACGGTGCGGCAGGGGCCGCAGCACCACCTGCTGGGCCGCGTCGGCGACGAGCCGTACCTGAAAGAGTGTGCGCTCCCTTTGTAGCCGGACATGGCTACCGTACGCGGCGGCCACGGTGACCGCGATGATCCCCCCGCACGTCCACCACGTCCCGAGATCGGGGAAGACGAGACTGAGGCCGATCATCAGAAGGAGGCAGACGGTCCCGAGGAGGACGGTCGGGAGGACCGGCCACATGGAGGCGGCCAGAGCCGGCGCCGCGGGCAGGAGGCGGCTGAAGGCCATCTCCGGCGGAGTGGCGTAGGCCAGGCCCGCGATCACGACGGTCAGAATCACCGGCGACAGCCGCACGAGCCTGCCGTAGCCGTAGCTCCGACGGAGCTGCGTCCGTCCGGACTCGATCATGAATCCCAGAGTATCCGCGGGGGGCCCGCTCAGCGACGTGACGAGTGGGCTCCGCGGGCTCGCGAGGGCGCGACCGCGGGATGCGTCACTGACTCGTAGGAACCGGAAGGTCACGCACGGTGTCATCGAGCGCCAGGTCATGCGGACGCGAGGGAATGCGCACGGCTCAGAGCATCGAGTGCCGCTTCCGTCACCACGCCAGGCTCCTGGACGGCGTCCGGGAGCAGGTCAGCCGCCTCGGGGCGGGGCACACCCCGGTGGTGGCTCCACCCTTCGGGCGATACTCCTCATGGCAGTCAGACTTCACACTCGTCGGTGAGCGAGGTCCCTGACCGGCCCAACCCCCGGCCCGCCTGGATGGTGCGCCGGAAGGGGCGCGTCGAGACTCCGGGCATGAGACACCACACTTCCCGGAGACAGGGGCGCGCCCGGCGTCGGACCGTCTCGGCCGGGCTGTCCTGCGCCGTGACCCTCGCGGCCGTTCCCGCCCTGATCCTCGGCCCGGGAGTCCCGGCCGCGCTCGCGGCGCCGCTGCCCGGAGGGCTCGGGCCCTGCGTGCCGGGGGACTGTCCCGACCCGTTCCCCGGCATCAACAACCGGGACATCGCGGGCCGCGACGCCGGCATCAACATCTTCGTGGGGGACGACTTCCTCGTCCGCGGCCGGGCGGCCGAGGCCGAGGGGCGCGTCGTGGTCCTGGACGACTTCGACCAGAACAAGGACCTGACCGCAGGCGGCCTCTACAACCTCGGCATCGTCGGCGTCGGTTCCCGCGTCGTCCCGCCCAGGGACGCGGACTTCCTCACCACCGGCGGCGACATCACGATCGCCACGAACCAACGCCTGGAGACGACCGGCGGCCTCCAGAACGAGATCGGGACCGTACGTCACGCGGGAACCGTCACGGGGAACGTGACCGGCACCCTCGTCGAGGACGAGAACGCCGTCGCCCGGTACGCGGGACTGCGCGACCGGCTCACCGCCGCGAGCCGCTGCTACGCCCGCGTCGACGGTCAGCCCCGTACCGCCACCGGCACGGCCGTCAACCAGGGCACCCAGACCCTCTTCACGGGTGACGGCGCCTCCCTGCTCCAGGTCTTCAACGTGGACTTCGACATGACCACCGCCACCGGCGCACAGCAGGGCATCGTCTTCGCCGGCATCCCCGCCGGAGCCACCATCCTGGTCAACGTCACCGGCGCGGACCGGACCCTCAGCACCTACAGCGGCGGCATCGACGACACCACCGACCCGCTCAACGCCTACCGCGAGCGGCTGCTGTGGAACTTCCCCGACGCCACGACCGTCGAACTGGCGGGCACCGGACAGTTCCAGGGCAGCTTCCTGATGGGGGAGCAGTCGTCGATGACGACCGTGACCCTGCCCGGCATCAACGGCCGTTTCTTCACCACCGGTTCGGTCACGCACACCAGCGCCGCGACGGGAGGCGGCGGCCAGGAGTTCCACGCGTACCCCTTCGACGGAGACCTGCCCGACTGCGACGACAACCCCGTTCCCACCACCGGTGCGGTGAAGGTGGTGAAGACGGACGAGGAGACGGGTGCGGTGCTGCCCGGCGCGACGTTCCGGCTGTGGGAGGAGACGAACGGCATCCCCGATCTGCAGACCTCGGGTGCGGACCCTGACACGCAGGTGGGCGCGGCGTGTGTGACGGGTACGGACGGGGTGTGTTCGCGGACGGTGGAGCCGGGGACGTACTACTGGCAGGAGACCGATGCTCCCGACGGGTACGACCTTCCGTTGCAGCCGGTGTTCGGGCCGCTCGTCCTGACCGAGGAGAACGCGACCACGGGCGTGTCCGTCGCCGCCTCCAACAGCCGTACGCCGGCCCCTCCGGGCACCGGATCCGTCATGCTCCTCAAGTCCGACGCCGACACCCACCTGCCGCTGCGCGGGGCGACGTTCGAGCTGTGGGAGGAGACCAACGGGCGGGGCGGGCTGCAGACCGACGGCGCTGACCCCGACACCCGGATCGGGACGCCGTGCACGACGAACATCGCCGGCCTCTGTTCCTTCGGGGATCTGGACCACGGCACGTACTACCTGCGGGAGACCGGTGTGCCGGACGGATACGTCCTGCCCGCCGACCCGGTCGCCGGCCCGTACGTCATCAGCGGTGACCAGGAGGTCGTGATCGCCCGGCTGGACAACAGCCGCGGTGAGAAGCCCTGTGAGGACACGGGCTACGGCGACGAGGGCTATGGCGACGAGGGCTACGGCTCGTGCGCCGAGGGAGGGACCCGGGCCGGGAGAGCCTGACCGGAGAACGGGTGAAGACACTCGACACACACGTGCCCGCCGCCGGTGCGGCGGCGGGCACGGCATCTGCTCGGAGACGATGTCGCGGCTCTTTTCAGCGGAGATGCGCTCAGAGGGACTCACGGGCTGACGCGACGCAAGCACTCACTTGGTGGGCTCGCGGTTGTAGAGCTTCTTGGCCCAGAGGTAGCCACCCAGAGCGATGAGGGCGCACCAACCGATGGTCAGGATTGCACTGTTGTCGAGTGGGGTGCCCATCAGCAGACCGCGCAGGGTTTCGATGAACGGGGTGAACGGCTGGTAATCGGCGAACCATTTCAGCCCGGCCGGCATCGAGTCGGTGGGGACGAACCCACTGCCCATCATGGGCAGGATCATCAGCGGCGTCAGCATGTTGCTCGCGGTGGCGACGCTCTTGGCGACCATGGCCAGTGCGACCGACAGCCAGGTGAGCGCGAGGATGATCATGACGAGCGCACCGACCGCGCCGAGCCATCGGCCGAAGTCCGCGGTCGGCTCGAATCCCACCAGCAGCGCGACCCCGATGACGGCAGTGATACTCAGGAGGGTCTGGATCAGGCTGCCCAGCACATGGCCGGTGAGCACCGAGACCCGGGCGATGGCCATGGTGCGGAACCGGGCGACGATCCCCTCGGTCATGTCGATGGCCACCGAGATCGCCGTGCCCTGGGCCGCGGTCGCCACTGTCATCAGGATGACGCCGGGGACGACGTAGTTCACGTAGGCATCGCGGCCGCCCGACGGCCCGTCAAGGCCGGTGCCGAGGATGCCGCCGAGCACGTAGACGAACAGCAGCAGGAAGACCACCGGGACCCCGGCGGCCGTCAGGATGAGCGTCGGGTATCGCAGCATGTGCCGCAACTGACGGCACAGCATGGTCGCCGAGTCGGCGAATGCGACGGCGACGGTACGGGAGACGCTGCTCATCGGGCGGGCTCCTGTTCCGTGACCGGGTTGCCCGTCAGGGCGAAGAAGACGTCATCGAGGTCGGGGGTGTGGACCTGCAGTTCGTCCACGGTGAGCGAGGCATGGTCGAGCCGGTCCAGTAGTGCGCGCAAGGACCGGAGGTCGCCCTGGCTGGGGATCTGCAGGGTGCGTGTCTCGTCGTTGCGGGACATCACGTCCAGTGTCCGGGCGGCGTGGTCGTAACCGCGTGGGTCGGCGAACCGCAGGGTGACATGGCCGCCGCCGACCTGCCGTTTGAGCTCCTCCGGCGGGCCCTCCGCCACCACCTTTCCCCGGTGCAGGACTGCGATCCGGTCGGCGAGTCGGTCGGCCTCCTCCAGGTATTGGGTGGTGAGGAAGACGGTGACGCCCTCGTCGTTCACCAGTCTGCGGATGATCTCCCACATGGTCCGCCTGCTGCGCGGGTCCAGCCCGGTGGTCGGCTCGTCGAGGAAGATCACCCGAGGACGGCCGACCAGCGTCATCGCGAGGTCCAGGCGGCGGCGCATTCCGCCGGAGTAGGTCGCCGCGGGTTTCCGGGCCGCGTCCACCAGATCGAACCGCGCCAGCAGTTCCGCGGCAGACGGCCGCCGTTCCCTGCGGGGCAGGCGGTTCAGGTCGGCCATCAACAGCAGGTTCTCCTCTCCGGTGAGGAAGCTGTCCACCGCGGAGAACTGACCGGTGACACCGATCGTGGCACGGACCGCGTCCGGATCCCGGACCACGTCGTGGCCCGCGACCCGCATGTCGCCGGCGTCGGCACGGATGAGCGTGGACAGGATCTGCACCACGGTGGTCTTGCCCGCACCGTTCGGGCCGAGCAACGCGAAGACAGACCCCGCGGGGATATCGAGGTCGATGCCGTCGAGCACCACGTGGTCGCCGTACACCTTGCGGACCGCAGTCGCCGTGACTGCGGATGGACCGAGATCGGTAGTCATGGGTTCCACTCCCGTTGGGTGAGATCCGGCGCCGCACGAGCGCTTTTACAGCCAAGCGAAAGTTACGTTGCATGCATGAGACTGTCAATCACACCTATGTGAAGCAACAGCATAAATGCAGGTCAGTTGGGGTGAATCATTGCGTGACCCCTGTCAGCTAATGCAACGGTGTTGCGTTGCATTAAGCTGGCCTCGACGCCGACAGCGGAGGACCCCCGATGCCTGGTGACAGACTCACCCTTCAGGACCGGCAGCAGATCGCCGCGGGCCTGCGCGAGGACCTGACCTACGCCGCCATCGGCCGTCGCATCGGGCGGCCGACCTCCACCGTCACGCGCGAGGTGATGCGCAACGGCGGGCCGCGCGGCTACCACGCCGAGGCGGCCAACCGGGCCGGCACGCGACCCGGCTACCAGCGCAGGACCACTGCGTCGGCGCCGTCACGAGGGCGGGTCGACCCTGACGGGCGCGATCCACGGCTCGTGGACGAGGTGGAGGCGCAGAGCGCGGAACTGATGATTCAGGCCGGGCTCCCGCCGATGATGGCCAGAGTGCTCGCCGCACTGTTCACCACCGACAGCGGCAGCCTCACCTCCGCGGAACTCGTGCGACGCCTGCACGTCAGTCCCGCCTCCATCTCCAAGGCCGTCGGCTATCTGGAGAACCAGGCGCTCATCACACGCGGACGCGACCCCCACAGCCGCGCCGAACGCTACGCCGTCGACGACGACGTGGCGTTCCAGTCCATCGTGGCCGGCGCGCGCAACCAAACCCGGATTGCCGAGGCCTGCAAGGGCGCAGCCGAGAAACTCGGCACCACCACCCCTGCCGGCGCCCGACTGGAGAACACGAGCCAGTTCCTCCTCCACGTCATCGACGACCTGGTCCGCTCGGCCCGGCACTGGCACGAGGTCTACCCCACCCACCCTCGGCAGGCGTCCGAAACCGACGACTGAACGGTCACGTCGGCCTCAGAAAACACCCGCGGTGGTCACCGGCATCGGCCGACGCGTTCGGCGGCCAGGCAGATCCGGACGATCGTGACGCGGATCGTGGGGCCGCCGATGCCGCATTTGATGGCGTAGAAGAGGATGATGTTGGTCGAGGTGACGGCCAGCGCGTACACGTAGACGTCGTGGAGGAGTCCCAGGTAGAGCGCGGTGCCGATGGTCAGTACGGCCGTGGCGTAGAAGAGCGAGGTCGGCACCCACTGGGTGAACGAGGACAGCCCCGTGATCTTGGTGTCGTCGCCGGGGACCGTGCTGAGGCCGAGCTGTCGTGAACGGACGATGACCGCGCGGACGTAGGCGAGGGTCAGTACGTTCGCGAGCAGGGTCAGGATCTGCCCGATCGCGGAGTTGATCGGCCACCAGCGAGGCTCGACCAGGGTGATGGCCAGCACGAGCAGACACGGAGCGACCGCCATGATCCGCATGGTCGCCTCTGTCGCCAGGGCCAGCCGGGTCATCGAGCCGGCCCGCCAGCCGATGACGAGGGGCGTCAGGCCGGAGAACAGCATCTGGTAGTACTTTGGTGCGGCGATCGCGTAGGAGAGCCCGACCATCCGGGCCGGGAGATTGGTCCGCAGGTCCGGCACCTCGTAGCCCTCGCGCCGCCACGCGTCGACGATCGGGAGGCCCTCGGGGGTGCGACTGGCGTGCTGCACCAGCTCCACGAGCTTGTTCCCCCAGTCCAGGTCCAGGTCTCGCAGGAACCAGGTGACGACGACGGTGTTCGTCACCGCCCAGATCAGCGCCGAGAGGAGAGACCAGGCGAGGAGCCAGTCCGTGAACTGCCCGCGGTCGGACTCCGGACGCTCGTCGAGTCGTCTCCGCATCCGCCACAGCCGCCACTCGCGGCCCGGGTCGCCGGCCAGCGGCCGCATCAGCTCGCGCAGGGCCCGCCACCCGGTCTCGACCCGCAGGTCGGACTCGCCCTGCTCGGCGGCCTGCACCATGTCGAGCTCCGCCAGAAAGCTCTCCTTCAGTCGCGCGTACGAGAGCGCGGGCCCGGCTCCGGCGGAGAAGATGAGCAGCCGCCGGCTCGGGTCGGCGTCGACCAGGTCCTCGACGAACCGCGCGAGCAGCGCGGCGCGCATGTAGAAGATGTCGGGTACGACGCCGTCGGCGCTCGCCCGTCCGGTGCCGAAGAGAATCAGCAGCTGCCCGAGCGAGTAGAGGTCGGCCTGGGCTATCTCGGTCTCGCCGGCCTTCACCTCCGGGGCGATGTAGGCGGCCTCGGCCCCTGCCGCCCCGGTGACGGTGTGGGTGTACAGGTAGTTCCGGCCGAGGTCGATGAGCCTGAAGGCGCCGTCGGACGCGGACACGATGATGTTGGAGGGTGCGAGGTCCGCGTGCACGCTCTTGAGCCGGCCGTGGACCGGGTCGTCGCGCGCGACGCGCTGAAGGTCCTCCAGGGCTTCGAAGAGCAGCAGCCCCTTCTCCCGGAGCCGGTCCAGGCGAAGGGAGGCGGCCTGGCCCGCGCCGGCCGCCTCCGGCCCCCACTCCTCGCGGACGAGCTCGGCGAGCGTCCTGCCCTCGATGAAGTCCATGAGGATCCAGCTGTCCCAGCTGGCCCAGACCCGCACCAGGTGCCGTGACCCGGTGCTCGACGTGCCGTACGTCTCCGCGTAGCTGCGGGTGGCCTGCGCGAGGGTCCCGATCCGGGTGAACGGGTAGAGGATCAGTTTGAGGGCGAACTCCGGACGGGTGCCGTGCACGGCGTCCGCCGTGGCACCGCGCAGGATCATCGAGGTGCTGCCGTGTCGATGGAACCGCAGCTTGCGCTGCATGGCGTCCCATTCGCGCCGGGCGGGTTCCACGGTCTCGGCCGCGCCGCGCCCCGCGGGTCGCCGCTGCGGGCTGTAGACGTCGGCGATGACCTCCGCGACCGCGACCTCGGCCACGAGCACACCGCAGACGCCGTCGCAGTCATGGGTCAGGGCTTGGCCGCTCCGGCCGGTGACGGCCCCCGGCTGGGGGAGCGAGCGCTGCGCCTCGGAGTCGGCGAGGCCGAGCAGGGTCAGCAGGAACAGGCTGACGAACCCGAACAGCTCGTCCGGGCCCGCCGGGCGTCCGCCGTTCTGGTCTCGGTATCCGAGGCACCAGGCTTCGAGGTGCGCGATGGCGGCTCGCCTGCCCGCAAGCCCGAAGCGGTCCTCGAACGACCGCTCGTCGAGAGGGATGTCCTGCAGCAGGCGCCGCCACAGGTCGAGCCGGCGGGTCCGCTGTCGGGCGGCTTCCGGCCGGCCGTCGGCGGGCAGGTCGAGCAGGTCCTGCAACCGTGCCAGGTGCCCGTCGTCATATCCCGTCACATCGGACAGTGCTGCGAGCAGCAGATCCAGCGTCGCGCCCCGGTGCTCCATTCGCGCTGTCAACCACCCTCAGTCTCGGCATGGCACGGATTCCGCCCTGGCGCATCAGCTCGGCCGGTCTTCCCTCGGTGGCGCAGAACGCGATTCCGTAGGCCATCCGCGCGTGGTGGAGAAGCCGGCCCTGGTTCAGCTCGTGCCGCTTGAGCTCCGGCATCCACGGCAGCGGCGCCAGATCGAGGACGTACGGCGCGCCGGCTGCGGGATCCGTTCTCATCCGGCGAAGCCAGTCCTGGTCGTGGTGCTTCTGGCGGATCGCCGCCAGGTAGCCGGCGCCGAGGCCGCGGCGCATCCGCTCCAGGTGCAGAAAGGTGTAGCGGTGCATCAGGTTGAGCCCGGCGCCGGCCGGTCCCATCGGCCGGGTACTGAGCGACAGGACGTGCGTGCAGCCGTCCCCGACGGCGAGCCGGAAGGGCAGGGCGGTGAGGACGCCGCCGTCGACGGCGCGTCTCCCGTCGGGTGTGGCGAAGGTGCCGGGGACGGCGATGGGGAGCCAGGCGGAGGCGCGTAACGCGGCCTTGAGGTCGTGCCGGGAGGCGAACTCCCGCAGCACCACGGTCCGCAGGGCGTCGACGTCGGTGATCGGGACCGCCAGGGCGATCGGCGAGCGGAGGACGGCCTCGTAGTCCAGGGGCTTGACCCGCTCCATGATGTGGTCGAACGAGTAGGCCAGGTTCAGGATCGGTTGCCCGCGCAGAGCCCGGGAGAAGTCGACGAACTGCTTGTTCGTCAGGTCGTCGTAGTAGATCGACAGCGGGTACCAGGTCTCGCCCGCGAGGAAGTAGGCACCGTTGATCCCTCCGGCGGAGCACCCGTAGACCACGTCGAAGGCGTTCTTGAAGCCGTGGTCCTCCAGCTGGGACAGCATCGCCGCGGAGATCACTCCGCGCATGCCGCCGCCCTCGACGGCGAGGGCGACGGTCGCGCCGTCCGTGCGCTGCCCCGGTAAGCTCCCGGACTCCCGGCGGGCGCGCAGGATCTCCAGGACGGGATGCGCGGGATCCCAGTACTCGTGCGTGCTCTTGACAGCGCCGGCCTGCATGGTCCCCCCGTGCGATCAGATCCCTGACCTTCCGTCACCACACCGCACAACCCCATCCCCCTCCCCGCTCGCGCCAAACGCCCGGGGCGTAGCGTGTCCGGAACAAGACCCACGCACCGGTCGCGCCGGCCGCCGTCGCAGGACGCTACCGAGCATGGGGGTCGTCGGCAGGCGGATTCTCGGCCCGCAGCTTCCGCCGCAGTGCGCGCAGCGCGACACGTTCCTCCGCGCGACGCCGCAGCCAGGCGCGCCGTCGCTTGCGCGTGATGAAGAGGATCAGGCCCAGGGCGAGCAGGCCGCCGACGGTGAGGACGGCGATGAGCCAGGGGAAGAAGGACAGCCGGACCGTGTTGCTGTCCACGGTCTTCGCGCCGCCGCCGGGAACCGTGGCGGTGACCGCGCGGCGGCCGAGAGCGGGGAGGTCGGCCACGCGGCCGGTGAGGGTGGCGCTGCCGCCGGGGATCACGTAGATCCCCGTGGGGGTGAGCGGGACGGTACGCGCGGAGCTGCCGCCGGTGATGTTCAGCGTTCCGGCGAAGGTGTAGAGGACGTTGCCCGTGTTGCGTACGGTCACGGTGAACTCCTCGCCGCCGCCCGCGGGCCGGTGTTCCAGTTCCGTGAGGGAGACCTGGAGGTCGGCGGTGCCGGGGACGGTGAGCTCGACGAGCCGGGCGATACGGGTCTCGGTGTTCACCGATCCGCTGACCGCGGGGGTGCGCAGCGCGGTGACCAGGCTGCCGAGGTAGCTGCCGGGCGGGGTGCCGTCGGGGACCGCGAGGGAGAAGCGGACCGTGGCCCTGCTCTTCGGCCGCACGGTGACGGTGGCCTCGGAGTCCAGTTTCAGCCAGGCCCCGACCGCGGCCATCTTCTGGCCTTCCTGCGCGGGGGCCAGGCCGCCGCCGGCCGCGTTGGTGACGTCGGCGCCGTAGACATGGAAGGTCCGGGCCTCGTCGCTCTCGTTGTAGATGACCGCGGAATCCTCGATCCGGGCGCCGGCCTTCAGCGCGTACCCGAAGTGCCCGCCGGTCAGTGTGGTCAGACCGTAGAGCCCGGCCTGCACGCCGAAGGGTGCGCCCGCAGCGGATTCCGGTGGAGTGGGCGACGGCACGGGGGCCGGCGCTGCCTGCGCGCCCGGCGCCAGGGCGAGCACAAGGCCCGTGAGGAGGAGGCTCCACAGGGCGGTGAACCGTGCCCGGTGGGCGGCGGTGGCGCCACCCCGGGCGCGCAGACAGCTGTTCATGGGATCAGCCGGTGATCGTGTACTGGAGGGTGCCGCTGTACGAGCCGGGGGCCGTCTCCGTGGGGATGTTCCACTGTGCCGTCGACCCGTCGTGTGTGAAGACACCGCGGGTGCCGCCGTCGCCGGTCGCCATCGTCACGGCGGGGGAGAGGCTGGTGCCCGGCTGCGGGTCGGCGCCCTCGGGGAAGTGGCCGCCCGGGCCGGGCTCGGCGATGCCCGTCCAGCGGCCGCCGGTCCCGTTGAGGTGTCCACCGGTCGTGACCCTCAGATTGCTCCACCCGATGGTGTCCGTGCCGCTGACCAGGTCGGTGGTGGCGACGGTCACCGACCAGGGGGCGGTGGTGGAGAGGGTGTCGGTGTACGTGAACGAGCCGAGTCCTGCCGGGGTGCTGACGGTGCCGGGTGTCAGCGTGCCGAAGTTGACGGCCGGCAGGTTCACCTCCATCGACAGCACACCGGGCGCCTTGGCGACCCGCATCGACATCGACTGGGCCGTACGGTTCGCCTTCGAGGTGTTCAGCAGCACCTGCGCCGCGACGCCGGCGACAGTGGAGGCGGCAGCCAAGTCGGGCCGACCGTCGGCGTTCAGGTCTCCGACAGCGTACGAGCCGTTCGCGCCGGCCTTCGTGTCGTACAGCGGGCCGGCGTTGCGGAAGGTGCCGGTGCCGTCGCCGAGGAGGACGGTGGGCTGGTTGTCGGGGCCGTTGTCGGTGACCAGGTCCGGCTTGCCGTCCGTGTTGACGTCGGTGATGGCCACGCCCTCAAGAGCGCTGCCGCCGACCGGGTAGGTGACCGGGGCGCCGAAGGCTCCGGCGCCGTCGCCGAGGAAGACGGTGACCGTCCGGTCGATGTGCGCGACGGCCACGTCCGGCCTGCCGTCGCCGCTCACGTCGCCGAGGGCGATGGCCCGTCCGAGGAAGACGCCGTCGGCGAAGCGGGTGGCCGGGCCGAGTCTGCCCTTGCCGTCACCGAGGCGGACGGAGATGTCGGACGTACCCATGTTCACGGTGATGACATCGGGCTTGCCGTCGCCGTTCACATCCCCGGCCTTCAAGCCGGCGGGGCGCAGCTGCCCGGCGGAGTAGCTGCTGGGCCGGCCGCCGCCGACGTAGTAGTTGCTCGCGGTGCCCAGCGCGCCGGTGCCGTCGTTGGTCCACACCGAGACGTTGTCGCCGTTGGTGTTGGAGGTCAGCACGTCGGGCTTGGCGTCACCGTTCATGTCGGCGACCGTGATGTCTGCGGGGAACAAGGCGTTCGTCGACTGGTTGACCAGCGTCGGCGCGAAGTAGGAGGTGGCCGGGGCGAAGCCGCCCTTGCCGTCACCGAGCAGCTCGACGATGCTGCCCATGCTTTCCGTGCCGTGCTGCGTGGGCTGCTTGGTCAGGGCCGCGGCGACCACCGCGTCCAGCCGGCCGTCACCGTTGAGGTCCGCGAGGGCGACCGCCGTCGGGAAGGTGCCGGTGTCGAGCCCGAAGGAGACACCGGGGCCGAAACCGCCCTTGCCGTCGCCGAGCGCGGCCACCAGGGTGTTCGATCCCTTGACCGGGGTGACGAGGTCGGCCTTGCCGTCGCCGTTCAGGTCGCCCAGCGCCGGGGCGGTGCCCTTCCCGGAGCCCGCGGGCAGCGGGACAGCGGTCGCCCCGCCGAAGGAGACGCCGGGATCCGGTGCGGCCTGGGCGGCCGGCGCCAGACACATCCCGGCTACGAGCGCGGCTGCGGAGCCGAGCACGAGCCCGGCTCTGCGTGGTGTGGAAGTCTTCAACGTACCTGCCCCTTGAGGTGTCGCGGCACGCCGACGGGAGGAATCGACCTGCGGTGGTGTGAGGGAGAGTCAGATGCAGTCAACACCGCAGCGCCGGGAGAGTTCAGTGGATGTACCACCAGTTCCGGGGGCCGTCCTCCGGGTGTGACCTGGTGCTTCCTACGATCTGCCGGCCGGCTGCGGACGGGGATACCCGCCCCGGGCCCACGCGGTTGCGCTCACCGGAATGTCCGGATCTTGGTGAGGGATCGACGTGGCGATCATGGAGGGGAACCGTTGGCTGCCGGTGCGCACCCCGCAGGGACCCGGCCTGGGATACGGCACGATGGCCTGATGAACGCACAACAGGGAAGCGCGGCACAGGAATCCATCGGGGGGATCGCCCGGCGACTCGTCGCGGCAGACACCGATGGCTGGACGCCGGAGGGTATGAGGGCTCTGGCGGCCGAGCTGGGGTGGGCTTGGGACGGCACGTCGGACGCTCCTGTGTTGACGACCGGCCGGTCCTCGGGCGATGCGCGCCTGCGCCCGGTCGGCGATTACGAGAAGCGCTACGTCGACGGCGAGTCGTACGTGGAGCTCGCGGTCCCCGTGGCGGTTCCCGCACCGGACGCCGCAGCACAGGCGGCGGCCTTCCGCGCCGCGATGGAGGAAGTGACGGCCGTACTGGGCAAGCCGTCGATCATGGGCTCGCACGGTGAGATGGGCCCGTTCTACGACAGCGAGCCGCTCTGGGGCGCTCCGTTCCTGCGCTGGCGCGGCAGGCCCGACACGCTCGAACTGCGTGCCGGGAAGTCGGGGCCGGAGCTGGTCCTGCAGCCCACCGATCCCGCGGAGAACTGGTTCTGGCGCCAAGGCGTCGGCGAGGAGCACTCGATCAGCGGCTTCTTCGGCAGCAACCGTGATCAGGCCAACGTCGGCCTCGGTTTCCCGGGTGGTTGGACCGCCCGCAGCTGGGAGACCGTCACCCGGTCGCTGGGAGACTTCCTGGGAGCGCTGCCCGCCGAGACCACCGCCCTGGGGATCCGGATCGGGATGCCGCTCTACGGGCGCAACGGCCGCAGCGCGCCCCTCCTTTTCGACGTGGTGTGCGGCGACCGGCTCTCGATCGCCTGCTTCGCCCCGGACGAGGTCGATGCGGCCGCACTCGGCTGGGGCACCGTCGCCGAATTCCCGCACACGGCGTCGGTCTTCGGCGACGACGATCCGGTGTGGCGTGTGGACGCGGGCGGCCCCGGCGAGCCGAAGGGCCGCGCACTCGCCGAGATGCTCGTGGCCACGGCCAGGGCGGCGGGCGCGAGCGACCCCACCGACCTGATCATCGGCGGCGAGGCGGGCTACGTGGACGGCTACCACGTCACCTACTACGGGCTCGGCCTGCCGACCGGCTGATCGCCTCCCGAGCGCGCGCCTCCGCGGTGGGGCGCCCCTGCTCCTGGCGCTCGCCTGGGCCGGCGCGGACCGGGGGAGCCGGTCAGGAGCGGGAGGATCGGAGGCAGGTGGCGTGGAGCGAGTCGGCCGGCAAGGTGCGCGAAGCACCTGGCCGGCCGACGCGCTCGGCGTCACCGGCTGCTGGCGAGCCTCACGATGGCGCTGCGGCCCTGGTAGAACTCGTGGATCTGTACGCGCTCGCCGTAGCCGCAGGCCCGTACCTCGTTCGCGTAGTTCTGCCCTTCCGGGGTGATGCGGACGACCGCGCACAGGGAGTCGCGCCGGGTGTCCTCCACCCATCCGTCGACGTAGAGAGCGGTCTGGCCTTCGACCTGGCGGCACGTCAGGGTCCAGCTGGCCTCCCCGGCGGCGATCTTGGGGGAGTCGCGGTGGGGGCAGGTGGCGGCGTTGGCGGGGGTGGCGGTGACCATGACCGTGGCGCCGACGAGAACGGCGGCGGCCAGGAGAGGCCGGAGGGTGGGAACCAGTCGCATGGGGTGCTCCTTCGGTTGGACTTGTTCCGACCGTAGGAGGTCCGGCCCCCGGAGTGATCATCGCTGCCACCAAGGAGTGACGCGGTCCGTCCTTGTGGGTGACCGACCCGGGACAGGGGTTCACGTCACGCGGGGGTGTCGTGATCGGCGGCCGCACGAGTTCGCTGCCCGGTGCGCCTCAGTCGGCGGGGCACCGCGGGCAGCCGGACGGGGGCAGCCGGGAGCCGGCCCTGTCGCTGTCCGGGCCGGTGTCGCCGCCGAAGGCGCACGAGAGGAGTGCGGCGGCCGGGGCGACCCGGACGGCCCGTCCTGACTGCCGGGTTCAGGCCGGGTACGGCAGCTCGGCCTCCGAGGTGCCGGCCGGGCGGGTGTGCGCGGTTGCGTCCGGGCTGCCGATCCGCAGCTGCCACGGGTGCGGGCTGTCGGTGGTCACGTGCAGGCGGTCACCCCGGCGGCGCAGGTGGAAGCGGGCGGTCTCACCGGTGCCCTCGGTGCTCGGGATCACGACGGTGCGCTCGGCTCCGTCGGCGAAGGCGTGGACCCGCAGTTCGACGCCGTCCGCCCAGGCCGAGACCGGCTGCTGGTCGTCGGCGGCCAGCGCGATGACCGAGTCCGGGCGGGCCAGCAGCGGCAGGGTGTGGAAGCCGTGCTGCTCACGGGCCCAGCGCGGCCCGGTGACCCGAGCGCCTGTCAGCACGTTGGTCCATATGCCTTCCGGTACGTAGTACTCGACGGTTCCGTCGTCCGTGAAGACCGGGGCGACGAGCAGGTCGTCCCCGAGCATGTACTGCCGGTCGACCGTGGCGGCGGCCGGATCGTCGGGGAACTCGAGCAGCATGGCGCGTATCACCGGGACGCCGGTGGCGTGCGCCTGCTGGGCGGCGCGCTGGAGGTACGGGGCGAGGCGGTGCTTGAGCAGGGTGAACGCGCGAGTGACCTCGACGGCCTCCTCGCCGTAGTCCCACGGCACGCGGTACGACGTGCTGCCGTGCAGGCGGCTGTGCGAGGAGAGCAGCCCGAACTGCACCCAGCGCTTGAAGACGGTGGGGGTCGGGGTGCCCTCGAAACCGCCGATGTCATGGCTCCAGAAGCCGAAGCCGGACAGGCCGAGGGAGAGCCCGCCGCGCAGCGACTCGGCCATGGCGTTGAAGTGGGACTCGCAGTCGCCGCCCCAGTGGACCGGGTACTGCTGGCCTCCGGCGGTGGCGGAGCGGGCGAAGAGCAGCGCCTCACCCTCACCGCGCTCGGCGCGCAGGAGGTCGAAGACGGCCCGGTTGTAGAGGTGGGTGTAGTAGTTGTGCATCCGTTCCGGGTCGGAGCCGTCGTGCCAGACGACGTCGGTGGGGATGCGCTCGCCGAAGTCGGTCTTGAAGCAGTCCACGCCCTGGTCGAGCAGTGTCCTCAGTTTGCCGGTGTACCAGTCGCGGGCGGCGGGGTCGGTGAAGTCCACCAGGGCCATGCCGGGCTGCCAGAGGTCCCACTGCCAGACGCTGCCGTCAGGGCGCCGCACCAGGTGGCCGCCCCGCATACCCTCCTCGAACAGCGCCGACTTCTGCGCGATGTACGGGTTGATCCAGGCGGAGACCCGCAGCCCCCGCTCCTTGAGGCGCGCCAGCATGCCGGCCGGGTCGGGGAAGGTGTCGGAGTCCCAGACGAAGTCGCTCCACTGGTAGCCGCGCATCCAGAAGCAGTCGAAGTGGAAGACGCTCAGCGGGATGCCGCGTTCGGCCATGCCGTCGACGAAACGGTTGACGGTGGCCTCGTCGTAGTCGGTGGTGAAGGAGGTGGTGAGCCACAGGCCGAGCGCCCAGGCCGGGGGCAGGGCGGGCCGGCCGGTGAGTTCGGTGTAGCGCTGAAGGATCTGCTTCGGGGTGGGGCCGTGGACGCCGAAGAACTCCAGCGACTGGTCCTCGACGCTGAACTGGACCTGGCCGACCGCCTCGGAGCCGACCTCGTAACTGACCTTGCCGGGGTGGTTGACGAAGACGCCGTAGCCGCGGTTGGTCAGGTGGAAGGGGATGTTCTTGTATGCCTGTTCGCTGCTGGTGCCGCCGTCCGCCTGCCAGATGTCCACCACCTGCCCGTTCCTGACGAACGGGGTGAACCGCTCCCCCAGCCCGTAGACCAGCTCGCCGACTCCCAGGGAGAGTTGCCCGAGCATGAAGTGGCGGCCGTCGGCGTCCGTGGCGAAGCCGGTCCCGCGCTCACCCACGGAGGTCAGCGTCCGGCCACCGGCGGTGAACTCCAGGCGCCACGGCTGGGAGGTGTCCACGCGCAGCGACAGTTCACCAGCACTGAGCTCGACCACCGTGCCGTCCCGGTGCACCTTTCCGGCATCAGGTCGCCCGCCGGGCAGCTCGAACTCCGGCCCCCGGCGCACCGAACCGGCGTGGTGGGTGGCACGTACCCCGATCACGCCCTCGGCCGGCGACCAGCACTCGACCGTCAGCAGCGGACTGTTGAGCATGCCGCCGCGGCCGCGCACGTGCTTCACCGGTGCGTGGAGGGTCATCCGGTGCTCGTCGGCCCGGACGTCGGCGACCTCGGTGGCGTAGCGGGCGGTGACGCCCGGACGCATCAGCCAGTAGCCGTCGGTGAACTTCATCGGGTGGATTCCTCCGTCCGCGCTCGGTGCGCGGTGATCAGGCCCCGGTACCAGTCGTCGCTGTCCTTGGGCGTTCGGGTCAGAGTGCAGTGGTCGACGTGGACGAGACCGAAGCGCTGTCCATAGCCGCGCGCCCACTCGAAGTTGTCCAGCAGCGACCACACGTCATAGCCGCGTACGTCCACGCCGGCCGCGCCGCCTCCTCCGGACCGAGCCGGAGAAGCTTTCTCGCCTCCACGGCGGTCGCCACCGCAGCGGTGGCCGGGGGATTGCCGCTGCTGACCGCCTGCAGCGGTTCGGACGGCGAGTCGCGAGAGGGCGCCACGTCGGGGAAGGCCGCCGACAAGCTGCTCCCGACGTACGTCGCCAGCACGGTCGCCAAGCCTGACCTTCCGTCGAAGAACGGTTCGGCAGACGGCTACACCGGCAAGGTCGATCTCGCCGCCCTGGCCACGTCGGTTCCGAAGAAGCTCGGCACGGGCGCTCCCGTCAAGATCATGTCCCCGTTCTGGGGCACCCCGCCGAAGGCCGGATGCGCGTACTACACCGCGGTCGACGCGGCGGCGGGCACCAAGGTCACCTGGCAGAACCAGGACGGCACCACCTACGGCCAGAAACTCGGCGCCGTCCTCGCCTCCAGCTCCGTACCCGACATGGTGGTCGTGCCGAGCTGGGAGCTGGTCGGCAAGATCGCGAACGCGGTCACCGCGAAGTTCATGGACCTCGGCCCCTACCTGGCGGGTGACAAGGTCAAGAAGTACCCGAACCTGGCCGCGATTCCGTCCGATGCCTGGCGCATGGGCATCTTCGGCGGCGCGCTGCGCGGCATCCCGATGCCCGCCGCCCCCGCGAGCTTCATCGTGCCCTACTACCGCAAGGACATCTTCGACAAGAAGGGCTACACCGTACCCAAGTCGCCCGACGAGTTCCTCAGCTGGGCCAAGGACGCCACCAGTGCCAAGGCCAAGGTGTGGGCCTGCGGTGACATGAGCTGGTTCGCGGGGAGCGTCTTCGGCAACGCTCCCGAGTGGAACATCGACGACGACGGCAAGCTGAGGTACACGAAGGAGCGGCCCGAATACCTCGAATCCCTGGAGTGGACCCGCAAGCTGTTCGACGCCGGCGTGGTCCACCCCGACGACAAGGCGCTCTCCGGCGACGCCGGTCAGCGCTTCACCGCCGGACAGATCCTGGTCTTCAACAGCGACCTGTCCGCCTGGTACGTCAAGGCCGCCGAACAGGCGCAGGCCAACCCGGACTTCCGGATCGAGGCCATGGACATCTTCGGTGCCGACGGCGGCGACCCGACGCTGTGGGCGACCTCGCCGTCCAACATCTGGTCGATGATCCGGAAGGGCGCCTCGAAGGAGACCGTCGAGAACGCGCTGGCCGCCGCCGACTTCGCGGCAGCGCCCTACGGCACCAAGGAGCGCATGCTCGTCGACTACGGCGTCGAGGGCACCCACTACACGGTCGAGGGCGGCGTCCCGGTCAAGACCGAACAGGGCAACTCCGAGGTGATCAACGCCTGGGTCATGGTGGCCGCCCCGGCTCCCTACCTCGCCCACCCGGACCTCCCCGAGATCGCCCGCAAGCAGGTCGAGTGGCAGCAGCGGATGGGGGTCTTCATGAAGAAGACGTCCCTCTACGGCATGAACGTCGTCGAGCCTGCCCGCTACGCCACCCTCGAGAGCCAGTTCGAGCAGCTGGAGATCGACTACGTGCGGGGCAACAAGAAGCTGTCCGACGTGCAGGCCGCCATCTCCACCTGGAAGTCCTCCGGCGGCGACGAACTGCGCGCCTGGTACCAGGAGCTCCTCGACAAGAACGGAAGCGGCAACTGATGTCGCTCACGGCCGGGAGCCGGCCCGACGGGACCGTCGAGGAGCCGAGGGCTGTGGTCGCCGCCGCCACCGAGCCGAAGCCCCGGCCACCGCGTGGGACGAGCAAGGCCGGCAAGGTCCCCTTGCGGATCCGGCTGCGCCGTGACCGCGCCCTCATCCTGATGGTCGCACCCGTCATCGCCCTGCTCCTCCTCTTCAACTACGTCCCGCTGCTCGGCAACGTCATCGCCTTCCAGGACTACGACCCGTACGCCTCCGACAACGGCATCGCGGCGATCTTCCAGAGTCCCTGGGTCGGCCTCGAGCAGTTCTCCCGGACGCTCGACGACCCGTTGTTCTGGAGCGCCACGAAGAACACCCTCGTCCTCTTCGCGCTCCAGCTGGTGCTGTTCTTCCCGGTCCCCATCGCCCTCGCGCTGGTCATCAACAGTGTGATCCGGCCCCGGGTCCGTGCCGTGGCGCAGGCGATCATGTATCTGCCCCACTTCTTCTCCTGGGTCCTCGTGGTCACCGTCTTCCAGCAGATCCTCGGCGGCGCGGGCATCATCGCGCAGACCCTGGAGGCGCACGGGTGGAGCGGCTTCGACCTGATGACCGACGCGGACCTCTTCAAGTACCTGGCCACCGCGCAGGCCGTGTGGAAGGACGCCGGCTGGGGGGATCATCGTCTTCCTCGCGGCCCTGTCCTCCGTCAGCACCGATCTGTACGAGGCCGCCGCCATGGACGGTGCGGGGCGCCGGCGACGCATGTGGCACGTGACGCTGCCCGCGCTGCGCCCGGTGATCGCCCTGCTCCTTGTCCTCAGGGTGGGCGACGCGCTGAGCGTCGGCTTCGAGCAGTTCCTGCTCCAGCGGCACGCGGTCGGTGCGGGGGCCAGCGAGGTCCTCGACACGTACGTGTGGAACATGGGCATTCAGAACGGCGACTTCAGCTACGCGGCCGCGGTCGGCCTGGCCAAGGGACTCATCGGAGTGTGCCTCGTCCTGGGTGCGAACAAGTTCGCCCACCTCCTGGGCGAGCAGGGGGTGTACAGGAAGTGAGTCTCAACACGCAGCTCATCCGCAGCCTCAAGGCTCCCGCCCGCCCTGTGTGGGAGGAGCCGCCGAGCAAGGTCGGGCTCACCGCCAAGAGCGGCTTCCTCCTGCTCTGCTGCCTGGGGGTGCTCGGTCCGCTGTGGATCGTGATCGTCACCAGCTCTCGCCCAAACCGGTGATCGACCGGGCCGGCGGCCTCGTCGTGATCCCCGAGGGCATCACCTTCGTCAACTACACCGAACTGCTCGGTGGTGGCCAGGTCAGCCGGGCGATCATGGTCTCGGTCGGTGTCACGCTCTTCGGCACGCTGTTCTCGATGACGGTGTCGGTGCTCGCGGCCTACGGGTTGTCCCGGCCGGGCAGCCTGGGGCATCGGTTCTTCCTGATGATCATGATGGCGACCATGTTCTTCGGGGCCGGACTCATTCCGACGTACCTTCTGGTGCAGTCGCTGGGCCTCACCGACAGCTATCTGTCGCTGGTCCTGCCGAGCGCCGTCAGTGTCTTCAACATCCTCGTCCTGCGGGCCTTCTTCATGGGCATCTCGCCCGAGCTCACCGAGTCCGCCCGCATCGACGGGGCCAGTGACCTGCGGATCCTGCTGACCATCATCCTGGTTCCGGCGCGGGCAGCCAGTGCCTCACCAAGGGCTGGATGCCCGGCAACGAGACCATCGGTGACGTCCAGTTCGGCTACGAGATCACGTCCTCGGCCGGCGGACTCGACTTCCACACCGACAACCTGACGGTCGACGGCGGCTGATCCGAACCCAGGGCCGAGGTCGGTCCGCGTCTTTCCCCGGGCGCGGTCGGCCTCGGCCCGCGGCGTGTTCGGCCGGTCCGCCCGTTCATCAGGATGCCGGACACCGGCCCTTCGGGGTCAGACGGCGGTGGAGGGTGCCGGCCCCGTACTCGTGCGCACCGTCAACTCGGGTGCGATGAGCACGACTTCGTCGGTACCGGTGCCGTCCAGCTTGGCGACCAGACGCTCCACCGCCTGCCGGCCCATGTCCTGGGCGGGGATGGAGACCGACGTCAGCCGCAACGAGGCCTGGACGGCCACCTGGTCCGGGCAGACCGCGATCACCGACACGTCCTCGGGCACGGCGCGGCCCTGCTGGCGCAGCAGGGCGAGCAGCGGCTCGACCGCCTGCTCGTTCTGTACGACGAAGCCCGTGGTACCGGGGCGCTCGTCGAGGATGCGGGCGAGGGTGGCGGCCGTCGCGTCGTAGCCGCCCCCGCACGGCCGGTGCAACAGCCCGATGCCCGACTCCCGTGCCCGGGAGCGAATTCCGTCGAGGGTGCGCTCGGCGAAGCCGGTGTGCCGTTCGTAGACCGCGGGGGCCTCGCCGATGACGGCGATGTCGCGGTGGCCGAGCGTCGCCAGGTGCTCGACGCACAACGCGCCGGTCGCCCTGAAGTCGAGGTCGACGCAGGTCAGCCCGCTGGTGTCGGCGGGCAGCCCGATCAGCACGGAGGGTTGGGCGGTGTCGCGCAGCAAGGGCAGCCGCTCGTCGTCGAGCTCGACGTCCATGAGGATCATCGCGTCGGCGAGCCCACTGCCGGCGACGCGGCGGACGGCATCGGGACCCTCTTCGCCGGTCAGCAGCAGTACGTCGTACCCGTGTGTCCGGGCCGTCGTGGCGACCGCGACAGCGATCTCCATCATCACCGGCACGTACATGTCGGTGCGCAGCGGAATCATCAGTGCGATGATGTTCGACCTGCTGCTGGCCAGGGCCCGTGCGCCCGCGTTCGGGTGGTATCCCAGCTCGTGGATGCTCTGCTCGACCCGCAGCCGGGTGCTCGTGGAGATGGACCGCTTGCCGCTGAGGACATAGCTCACCGTGCTCGCCGACACTCCGGCGTGCCGGGCGACCTCGGCGAGGGTGACCATCCAGCTCTCCCAGCTCAGTGAAGCGCTTCGACGATGGATCGGAAGCGCTTTGACCGTGTGTGCGTGCCATTTACCCAGTGAAATCACGACGACCCTAGCGTCATCCTGGGTGGGTGTCCATGGTAGGTCGATGCGCTTCGATGATCTTCTGTGAGGCGGAAGGCAGAGACGGCAGCGCCCTGGTCGCCCGGGGAGGTGGGCAACCAGGGCGGGTCCGGGGCGGACGGTCAGGATTCCTTGAGGGCCGTACCGGTGACCGACTCTCCGGACTTCGCGACCTTGTACCTCACCTTGGCGCCGCTGTGGAAGTGGAAGGTCAGCGTCGCCGGATCGCCGTCACGCAGCGACGCGAGGAATGCGGTGGTCAGGATGATCGAACCGTTCGGGTAGTCCGGCGAGAAGGCCTTGTTGAACTCCTGGTACGGAGTCCAGCTGGTCGGGCCGGCGTGGGTGCCGTCGGCGTACGTGGACTCCATGGTCGCCAGCTCGTCTCCCCGGTACTGCGTGGGAACGGTGAACTTCTCACCCGTGCCCGTGGCGTTCGACAGCACCGGGGTGTCGTGGGTGACCACGTCGATCCGCCAGGGCAGCCCCTGCGAGAACCGGGCCTGGAGCGTCGAGTTGACCCCGTGGGCGCGATCGCCGGCCAGCCGGGTCAGGGCCGGTGCCGTGAGGGTGAGCCGATTCTCGAAGACGGTGTAGTCCCGGCCCTCGGCCAGCTTGGCCTCGCCGTGCCACAGCCCTTGGAACTCGGTGCCGTTCGCGTGCAGGGTGAGCGACTGGGGCGTGATCCGGCTCGACTTCGCCAGGAAGACCTTGTCGAAGGAGGCGGTCCCCGAGCGGGTGGTCCAGCTCGACCTGATCCAGGCGAAGAGGGCGGGGTCGCGCCACTTCAGGGTCTCCCGGTTCAGGTAGGCGAAGCCGGGGTCCCACAGGGCTGTGGTGACACCGGCGACGCGTGCCGCGTGTCCGACGTGCTCGTAGTACTTCAGCGCCTCGCCCCGCTCGATGGGGGAGGGGTGGTTGTCGTCCGGGTACGCGAGCAGACCGTACTCGCCGAGATAGACGGGGATGCCCCTGGCGACGAAGGTGTGGTGCATGCGGGCGAAGGCGTCGTCCGCGTCGTTGCGGGCGGTGTCGTCGTACCGGGTGCCGCCCGCGATGTTCACGCTGAACGGGAAGTAGCTGTAGTAGTGCACGGTGGCGACGAGGTTGCCGTCGCGCAGCCCGCTGATCGTGGTGTAGAGGTCGTCCATGAGGTCCTGGGAGGGGGTGCCGCCCTGTGTGGTCAGGACGAGCAGGCGGCTCTTGTTCGCGCCGCCCGAGGCGCGGACGATCTTGTGGAACGTGGTGTTCAGCTCGTCCATGGACCGGGTCTTCTGCGCAGCCGTGGCGTCGCCGAAGCTCGGTTCGTTGACGCTCTCGAAGAGCAGGCTCCGCGGCTCGTCCCGGAACGCCGCCGAGATCTGGGTTCACAGGGCGTCGTAGCGGGCGAGCACGGTGTCGTGGTCCGTGGGGATCTTCCAGATCCACTGCCAGGAGTCGTGGTGGACGTTGACCACGACGTAGAGGTTCTCGGCGAGCGCCCAGTCGACCACCTGCTTGACGCGGCTCATGTACGCGGCGTCGACGGTGTAGGGCGCGGTGGCGGACTGGTGGTCGTTCCAGGTCACCGGGATGCGCACGCTCCGGAATCCCTGGGCCCGGACGGTCCTGAACAGTTCCCTGGTGGCCTTGGGATTGCCCCAGGACGTCTCGTCCGGAATCGCGTCCAGGGTGTTGCCCAGGTTCCAGCTGGGCCGCATCGCGGCGACGGCGTCCATGGCGCGGGCCGGCACCTTGACGGTGGCGCGGGCCGGCTGTGCCGTGCCGCCGGGCGCGGCGAGCGCGGTGCTGCCGGACAGCCCCAGGACGACGAGCAGCGCCATCAGGAGGCCGGCCAGACGTCCGGGACCGCGGTCGCGGTGATGCGCGGGTGGCCGTGTGTCCTTCATGTGTCATGCCTTTCGGTGGGTCGTACGGGTCATCCGGTCCGTGGTCGGGCAGCGGCAGGGCGCCACCGTCGGCCACAGCTGCTGCCGCAGGTTCGTCGGGTGAGGTGTGTCGTGCCGTTCGGGGGGGCGTGGTTCAGCCGTCGAGGGGCTCGTAGTCGAACCAGTCGAAGTGGACGGCGCCTGTCGCGGCGTACATGCCGATGACCCGGCCCGTGAAGCCGCCGGCCACCTCGGTCGACAGGTAGCGGCCGTCGAGGGTCGCGAGCCCGGTGTACGTGCCGTCGGGCCGCTCGACGCCGAGGGAGACGACATCGGGTCCGGTGCACGGTCCGGGCGGAGACGGCGGTGCGGTGATCGTGACGGCGAGGACCACCGGACCTGCCGGCACGGACCGCGCGGCCACGACCGTACGCAGGGAGCCGACGTGCGCGATGACCCGCACCTTGGTGCCGGACACCTCGATCGCGTAGTGGTGCTGCTCGTCCAGCCGCACCGCGAGGCCGCCCCGCCCCTCGGAGGGATCGACCAGCGTGCGCGCCCGGCACGCGAGGTGCTGCTGGCGCCGGCCGGTGAACACCACGTCCGGCTGGTCCAGGGAGCTTGCCCGCGCGCGCAGGGTCAGCCAGCCGGGGCGCTCCTCGGTGGTGCAGTGCTCGGAGGCCCGGTCGCGCAGGGAGATCCAGGACGGTCGCAGTCCGGCGAGCTCGAAGTCGTCCCGCCGCTCCTCGACGGGGCCGGGGGAGAGCGGCCACGGGAGCTCGGGCAGGTCCAGGGCGACCTCGCCCACGACAGGCCAGTCGTCCACCCAGGTCACGGGGGCCAGGAAGGTCTCCCGGCCGAGCACGTGCCAGCCCGGGGTGCCGCCGTCCGGCCGGACACCGAGCAGCACCATCCACCAGGAGCCGTCGGGGCCTTGGACCAGGTCGGCGTGCCCGGTGTTCTGTACGGGGTGGTCGGTGCCGCGGTGGGTGAGGATCGGGTTGGCCGGGCACGGCTCGAACGGGCCGGCAGGACTGAGGCCGCGGGCGATCGAGACACCGTGGCCGCGCTCGGTGCCGCCCTCGGCGATGAGCAGGTACCAGTAGTCACCGATCCGGTACAGGTGCGGCGTCTCCGGGGCCTTCGCGCCGGGCCCGCCGGACCAGAGCTTGTGAGGTGTCCCGTACGTCTCTCCGGTGGACGGGTCGATGCGGACCTGCGAGACCCCGGCGACCGTGCACCAGCAGGTGCCGTCCTCGTCCCAGACCAGGTCGGGATCGATGCCGGGGACACCGGGGCCCGGACCGGGTCCGACCACGGTCCGGCGGGGTCGGTGGCCGTGACGATGAAGTTGCCGCCGCCCTCGCTGCAGTTGGTGACGATCAGCCAGAAGCGGCCGTCGTGGTGGCGCAGGGTGGGGGCGTAGATCCCGCCATGTCCGCCGGCAGGCACAACTGCTCGGGCCGGTCCAGGACATTGCCGATCTGCGTCCAGTGCACCAGGTCACGGCTGTGGAAGACGGGGATGCCGGGGAAGTCCTCGAAGCTGGAGCACACCAGGTAGTAGTCGTCGCCGACGCGGCAGACGCTGGGATCGGGGTGGAAGCCGGGGATCACCGGGTTGGCGGGTCGTTCGTCCGGGTGGCGCAGAGAGGGCACGTGAGAGGTCCTTCTGTCGAATCGTGAGGGGGCGTGGGGACGTTCAGGGAGCGCCGGGGTCCGTGGGGGTGATGCGGAGCAGGGCGGCGGCCGGCGCGGTGGTCGGGGTCCGGCAAGGGCACGGCCTCGGGGGTGTGGTTGAGCGGGATCCGCCGGCTGCGGCCGTTCCAGACCGGTTCATCCCACTGCTCGGGTTGTCGTCCCCGCCGAAAGCCGGTCCGCCGAGGCGGTCGGTGATGCTGCGAGTCGTCATGACGGTTCCTCGGGGACGGAGAGTCACGTGGTGCTCTGACGGACCTGTAGGGGCCGGAGACGGTGGTGAAGGCGGGAGTGTGTTCCTCGGCGAGCTGCTCCGGACACCGGGCCACCGCCGTTTAGGCCGGACAGCGGCGGTCGGTGCGACCGGCTGCTGTCGAAGCGCTTCACTTCCAGACGCAAGTTAACGGACATGTTTCGTGCGAAACAAGAGCCTCTACCGTTGGTCACCCTTCTCCGGTGGTCAATTGACAGCACGTCGGGACGAGTAGCACCATCGAAGCGCTTCAACCTCTCCGCGTCCAGCATCGTGCGGAGGCAGTCGGCGCCGGCCGGTACGCCGGCCATGTCCAGCAGGTGGTCGAGGCACGCCACGACGCCGGCGGCAGCGGGGTCCGCTCCTGGTTCCTCGACGACTCGGGCCTGGACTTCGCCGGCTGCGACTGGCACCGCTCCGCCCATGACGACCCGCCCATGACGACCGACTCATCGCCGACCGGCTCGTCCCGTTCCTCTCAGGTCTGCCGACAGGTTGGTGAGGGCATCGGCCGGAGATCAGCCCTGTTCCGCTGTATCTACTGGGCCACGCCGTGGTGCGGGGCCGGACCGGCGGTGCGGATGCCGCGGGGTGACGCACCGAGTTCGCGGCGGCAGGCCTTGTTGAACGCCTGGAGGTCGGGGATGCCGACCGAGGCGGCGACGGCGGGGATGGAGAGCGTGGTGGCCTGCAGGAAATGGCGCGCGCGTTCCATCCGGCGGGTCCGGATGTAGCCGACGACCGTCTCCCCGGTGGCGGCGCGGAAGAGCCGGGTCAGATGGTTGTGGGAGACGCCGGCCGCCTTCGCGATCTCCGGAACCGTCACGGGTTCCGTCAGCCTCGCCTCGATCAGGGCCGTCGCGGCTGCCACCGCCGGATGAACGGCCCGGGTGCTCTGCTCCCGCGGTGGGGTGAGCCGCGCGATCCGCCACAGGGCGGCCCACACCTCGGCGGTGGCCCAGGCCGGGGTGTTCGGCCAAGCGGCCAAGGCCTGGTGCAACTGTGCCGTGAGCAGGTCGAGTGCGTGGCCCGCGGGCTGGATCACCGGAATGCTGCAGGGTGCTCCCGCCGTGCCCAGCCGGAGGTGGGCGTAGACGTGTTCGGATCGGCCCCGGTAGCGGTAACGCACCTCGGTTCCGGGCGGCACGAGGCTGACCCGTCCGGGGCGGATCGCATGCGCGGTGCCGTCGACCGTCAGGTCGGCGTCGTAGCCGTACAGATGGAACTGCCAGAGGTCCGGGAGCGAGAACACCTCGACCTGGCCGGCCGGACCGTGCACGCCGATGCCGAGGGCGACGAGAGTGGGAGGTTCGTCGAGAGGGGCGAGGACCGTCTGCATGGTCACGTGTTCTACCACGGGGTCCGCTGCCTGCGGCTCGGGCGGGGTTCTCGACATGCGTGACGGACGGCATGGTGAGAATCGACCAGTGGAGGGTGAACACGGCCCACGCGGTGGCGCGGCGGCGGGACCTAGCGTGGCCGTCATGGAGAACAGGCAGGAACTGCTGAACTCGGTGCAGATGGCGCGCTTCGTGGCGTCCGGGTCGCTACGGCTGGACGCGGTGGTTCCGGCGGAGATGAACGCCGAGGGCTTGGCGGTACTGGCGGACGGGGTGCCGCCGGTGCCGTACGGGACGCCGCTGTCCGACGCGTACGCGCAAGGCTCCTTCGTCCGCCGGCTGCTGGAACTGCCGCAGGTGGCAGGGGCTCTGCGCAGTCTGGTCGGCCCGGAGCCGTGGGTGGACCACCACTTCGTCCACACCCGCGAGCCCCACGGGGGCACCGCGCAGGCGTTGCACGGGGACGCCATCATCGACGTCCGGCCGGACGCCTTCGACGTCCAGTTGATGTACTACCCGCAGGCCGTGACGCTGGAGATGGGCGGAACGCTCAGCGTCCCGGGCAGTCATCTGCGGCGGACCAACGAATCGGACACCGGCCGCTACCAGAACCTGCGCGGCCAGGACCGGTTGGTCTGTCCGGCCGGCACGGTGGTGTTTCTGCACCACGGCATCTGGCACGGAGGCCGGCGCAACGACAGCGACACGCTCCGCTACATGTTCAAGATCCGCTTCAATCCCCGGGTGCGTCAACGGCGGCTGTGGGACACCTCGGATCTCCACGACCCGCAGGTGACCGCGGAGCTGGACGCGATGTTCCCGTGGTACGAGGGCGCGACCGGCCGGCTGGAGCGGTACAACCGCATCCTGCTGTGGCGGGAGCTGACCGGCGACGACGGCTTCGACCTCGACCACTGGGTGACCAGGGTCGCCAACCGCCCGAAGGGGACCGTGGCATGACGACCGAAGCGACTCTTCCCGCGCGGGCGGACACCGGAGACGCCACCGCTCCGGTACTGCGGCAGCAGGTGCTCGTGTTGTACCTGGCGGACTCGGCGCTGGACTCCCATGTCGTCGGCTGGTCGCGCTACGACGGCACCGGCCGTACCTCACCCACCACGGGCGACAGCGACGAGCCGCCGTACGACTCGGGGGTGGCCGCGCTCCGGGACGGCTGGCGGCTGTTCCAGGCCGCCCAGCTGATCCCGCCGTACCCGGGTCACGAGTACGACGTCTCCTTCCTCAAGCACGAGTTCTTCTTCGAGCGGCTCGTCGACGTGCGGGCCCAGCCGTAGCGGACCCCGCGGAAACTGAACGCCGCCCGGGCGGCCCGCCGGTGACGCCGTGGGCGCCGGTCCGGTCCGACCTCTTGACGCCTCCCGTGTGGCCTCCCTACTGTCACGCCAGAATTTCGAACGCATGACGAAATTTCGAACAGCAGGGAGCCAGTCACTGTGCGGATCACGGGAATCAGCACGCACGTCGTCGGAACACCCTGGCGCAACCTGACCTACGTCCAGGTCCACACCGACGAGGGGATCACCGGGATCGGCGAGACCCGGATGCTGGGTCACACCGACGCGCTCCTCGGCTATCTGCGCGAGGCCGAGGTCAACCACGTCCGCGGATCCGATCCGTTCGCCGTCGAGGATCTCGTGCGGCGCATGAAGTACGGGGACTACGGCCGGGCCGGGGAGATCGTGATGTCCGGAATCGCGGTCGTGGAGATGGCCTGCTGGGACATCAAGGGCAAGGCACTCGGCGTGCCCGTCTGGCAGCTGCTCGGCGGGAAGGTGACCGACCGGGTCAAGGCCTACGCGAACGGGTGGTACACCACCGAGCGCACCCCGGAGGCCTACCACAAGGCCGCCCGGGGCGTGGTCGAGCGCGGCTACCGGGCCCTCAAGATCGACCCCTTCGGGAACGGTCACTTCGAGCTCGACCACGAGCGGAGCCGGTACGCCGTCTCCCTCGTCGAGGCGGTGCGCGACGCCATCGGACCCGACACCGAGCTGATGCTGGAGATGCACGGCCGCTTCTCCCCCTCCACCGCGGTGCGCCTGGCCCACGACCTCGCGCCGTTCCGGCCGGCCTGGCTGGAGGAGCCGGTGCCGCCGGAGAACCTGGCGGCACTCAAGAAGGTGGCCGACAAGGTGGACATGCCGATCGCCACCGGCGAGCGGATCCACGACCGCATCGAGTTCCGCGAACTGTTCGAGAACCAGGCCGCGGACATCCTCCAGCCGGACGTCGGCCACATCGGCGGCATCTGGGAGACCCGCAAGCTGGCCGCCACCGCCGAGGCCCACTACATGATGGTCGCCCCGCACAACGTGGGCGGCCCGGTCCTCACCGCAGCCTCCCTCCAAGTGGGCTTCACCACCCCGAACTTCAAGGTCCTGGAGCACTTCAACGACTTCGCGGACGCCGAGATCAAGAAGGTGGTCAAGGGTGCTCCGCAGGTGGACCCGGAGACGGGTTGCTTCCACCTCTCCGAGGCGCCCGGCCTCGGCGTCGAACTCGACGTGGACGCGGCGGCCGAGTTCCCGCAGCAGCAGGCCCGGTTCGACCTGTGGTCCGAGGGCTGGGAACGGCGCCGGCCCCGGGGGGCCCGGTGAGCGGCGAGGCCCTCGTCGTCGACGCACCGGGGACGTTCCGGCTCGTCGCGCACGAGCCGCGCGAGCCCGGGCCGGGCGAGGCGCTGGTGGCCGTGCACGCGGTCGGTGTCTGCGGCAGTGACCGCGAGGTCTATCAGGGCAGCCGGCCCCAGGGGTACGTCCGCTACCCGCTCATCCCCGGTCACGAGTGGTCCGGGACAGTCGAGCGGGTCGGCCCCGGCGTGCCCGGCGCACTGACCGGCCGCAAGGTGGTGGGGGAGGGCTTCCGCAACTGCCAGGTCTGTGAGCGCTGCCACGCGGGCGAGACGACCCTGTGCACCGCCGGGTACGAGGAGACCGGCTTCACGCGGCCCGGCGCCATGGCCCCCACCCTCACCCTCCCGGCCCGGCTGCTGCACGTCCTGCCCGACGACGCCGACCTGACCGCGGCCGCCCTTCTGGAGCCCGCGGCCTGCGCGGCGGCGGCGGCGCTCAAGGCGGGCGCCCGGCCCGGAGAGCGGGTCGCGGTGGTCGGCACCGGCGCCCTCGGCCTGCTCGCGGTGCGGATCCTCGCGGCGGCCTCCCCGGCGCGGCTGCTGGTCGTCGGTGTGGAGCCCGAGCGGGAGCAGCTCGCCCGGCGGCTCGGCGCCACCGATTTCCGTATCCGCGACCAGGGCCTCCCGGACGACTTCGACGTGGTGGTCGAGGCAGGCGGCTCCGCCGACGCCGCCCGCACCGCCGCCGGCCTGCTGCGGCGCGGCGGTCGCCTGGTCCTGACCGGCATCCCGGCCCCTGGCGCCGAGGGGCTCGATCCCACCGGCCTGGTCGTCCGGCAGCTGACGGTGCACACCGTCTTCGGTGCCCCGCCGGCGGCCTGGGCGCACGCCACGCGCCTGTTCGCGGCCGGGCTGCTCGACCCGCTGCCGCTGGTCACGCACGAGCTGCCGCTGTCCGAATTCGGGCAGGCCATGGCGCTCGTGGGGGCCGGCGACCCGAAGGTCGGCAAGGTACTGCTGCGGCCGTAGGCCTCAGGGTCTGTCCGACTGGCGCGCCCTGAGGCCGGGCAGACCTCGGCCCGGTACGGGTGAGGGCAGCCCCTCCCCACAGCCCCGAACCATGTCCGATATTTCGAACACGAAGGACAGACTGTGAACGACGCCTCCGCCCCGCCCGCCCGCCGGCCCGCCGAGCAGGCGCTCGCCGCACTCGGCCTGGGGATGCCCGCCCCGGACCCCGCCGACGCCTCGCCGCACGCCTTCCCCGGCGGGGGTCGCTGGCGCACCGAGATTCCGTCCTGCGAGGGCCCCGAGGCGCTGGCCGTGGTCCTGGGAGAGGCCGACCGGCTCGACGTGCCCGTGCACCGGATCAGTCAGGGCAGTGGCGTGTGGATGCTGACCGATGCCGAGATCGCCGAGATGGTCGCCGCGACCGACGAACGCGCCATCGAACTCTGCCTGTTCACCGGCCCGCGCGGCACCTGGGACATCGGCGGCTCCGCGCGCACCGACTCGCGGGGGGCCGGGCTGCGGGCGCGCGGCCACGACGCCGTCGCCGGATGCGTCGAAGACGCCGTACGTGCCACGGAGTTGGGCGTGAAGTGCCTGCTCGTCGCGGACGAGGGCGTGCTGTGGACCCTGCACCGTGCCCGGACCCGGGGCATCATCCCTGCCGAGACGACGCTCAAGGTCTCCGCGCTGATCGGTCCGGTCAACCCCGCCTCGTACGCGGTGTACGAACGGCTCGGCGCCGACTCGATCAACGTACCGAGCGATCTGACGCTCGATCATCTCACCGGTATCCGAAGGGTGTCCGCCGCCCCCATGGACATGTACATCGAGGCCCCCGACGACCTCGGCGGATATGTGCGGATGTACGAGGTGGCCGAGCTGATCCGGCGCGGCGCACCGCTCTACCTGAAGTTCGGCCTGTCCAAGGCGCCCGGGATCTATCCGTACGGCACGCACCTGCGGACCCTCGCCCTGGACACCGCCCGGGAGCGGGTGCGGCGCGGCCGGCTCGCCCTCGACCTGCTCTCCCGGCACGGCGCGGACGGCGCGATGGCGCCGCTCGGCTCCCGGCTGCCGGGGCTCCTGAATCGCTTCGATCTCAACGACGAGAAGAACGAGGACTGATGACCATGCGCAACCGCAGAGCCGCCGTGACCGGCGCCCTGGCCGTGACCGCCTCCCTCGCGCTCGCCGCCTGCGGGCAGAGCGCCGAAGGCGGAGGCAAGAACGCCTCGGGTGGTGCCGAGGGTGCCACCATCGGCATCGCGATGCCGACCCAGTCGTCCGAGCGGTGGATCGCCGACGGCAGGAACGTCGTCAAGAACCTGGAGGCGAAGGGGTACAAGACCAGGCTGGTCTTCGGCGAGGACGACCCGGACCAGCAGGTGGCCCAGATCGAGAACCTGATCACCCAGGGCGTGAAGGCCCTGGTGGTCGCCGCGATCGACAACAAGTCCCTGAACAACGTGCTCCAGCAGGCCGCCGACGCGCACATCCCGGTCATCGCCTACGACCGGCTGATCCTCGGCTCGAAGAACGTCGACTACTACGCCTCCTTCGACAACGCGAAGGTCGGCGAGCTCCAGGCCACGTACATCGTCGAGAAGCTCGGCCTGAAGGACGGCTCGAAGAAGGGTCCGTTCCGCATCGAGCTGTTCGCCGGTTCCAACGACGACAACAACACCAAGTACTTCTTCGGCGGCGCGATGAGCGTCCTGAACCCGTACATCGAGAAGAAGCAGCTGGTGGTCGGCTCGGGCCAGACGGCGCTCAACCAGGTCACCACCCTGCGCTGGGACGGCGGCACCGCGCAGAAGCGGATGGACGACATCCTCACCTCCGCGTACAAGACCGAGCGGGTCGACGCGGTGCTCTCGCCGTACGACGGCATCTCCATCGGCATCCTGTCCGCGCTCAAGTCCGACGACTACGGCTCGAAGACCAAGCCGCTGCCGGTGGTCACCGGCCAGGACGCCGAGCTCGCCTCGGTGAAGTCGATCATCGCGGGCGAGCAGACGCAGACCGTCTACAAGGACACCCGGGAACTCGCCAAGGTCGCCGCGAACATGGTGGACGCGGTACTGCACGACAAGAAGCCCGAGGTCAACGACGACAAGACGTACGACAACGGCAGCAAGGTCGTCCCCGCCTACCTGCTCGACCCGGTGAGCGTCGACAAGACCAACTACGCGCAGGTGTTGGTCGGCGGCGGCTACTACACCGCCACGGACCTGAAGTAGTCGGGGGCGAACATGAACGGACTCGTCCTGGAGATGCGTTCGATCGGCAAGACCTTCCCCGGAGTCCGGGCGCTGTCGGACGTCACACTGACGGTCCGCCGGGGCGAGGTCCACGCCCTCTGCGGCGAGAACGGCGCCGGCAAGTCGACCCTGATGAAGGTCCTCTCCGGCGTCCACCCGCACGGCAGTTACGAGGGGCAGATCCTCTTCGAGGGCGCTGCCTGCCGCTTCCGGGACATCCGGGCGAGCGAGCGGCTCGGCATCGTGATCATCCACCAGGAGCTGGCTCTGGTGCCGTACCTGTCCATCGCCGAGAACATCTTCCTCGGCAACGAACGCGCCTCGCGGGGGATCGTCGGCTGGAACGAGACGCTGAAGGAGGCGGCCCGGCTCATGCGCAGGGTCGGCCTCGACGAGCACCCGCAGACCCGGGTCGCGGACATCGGCGTCGGCAAGCAGCAGCTCGTGGAGATCGCCAAGGCGCTCTCGAAGGAGGTGAAGCTGCTCGTCCTGGACGAGCCGACCGCCGCGCTCAACGACGAGGACAGTGCTCAACTGCTGCGCCTGATATCGGAGTTGAAACAGCAGGGGATCACCTCGATCGTCATCTCGCACAAGCTGGGCGAGATCCGGCGGGTCGCCGACACGGTGACGATCCTGCGCGACGGCCGGAGCATCGAGACCCTCGACGTGACGGACCCGGCCACCAGCGAGGACCGGATCATCAGCGGCATGATCGGTCGGGACCTCGACCACCGCTTCCCGGACCGCACGCCTTTCGCCGGCGAGCCGGGCACCGCCCCGGCCCTGGAGATCCGCGACTGGACCGTCTTCCACCCGATCGACCGGCAGCGCAGGGTCGTCGACGGGGTCTCGCTGTCGGTCCGGCGCGGCGAGATCGTGGGCATCGCGGGTCTCATGGGCGCGGGCCGCACCGAGCTCGCGATGAGCGTCTTCGGCCGCTCGTACGGACGGTTCGGCGGCGGCACGGTCCTCAAGGACGGCGAGGCGATCCGCACCCGCAGCGTCCCGGAGGCGGTCGCCCACGGCATCGCGTACGTCACCGAGGACCGCAAGCACTACGGGCTGAACCTCATCGACACCATCGGGCGGAACATCTCGCTCAGCGCCCTCCACAGGGTCGCCCGGCGGGGCGTGGTCGACGCCCACGAGGAGCGCCGGGTCGCCGAGGGATTCCGTACCTCCATGAACATCAAGGCGCCCACCGTCTTCGAACCGGTGGGCCGGCTGTCCGGCGGCAACCAGCAGAAGGTCGTCCTCAGCAAATGGATCTTCGCCGGACCGGACGTGCTGATCCTGGACGAGCCGACGCGGGGGATCGACGTCGGCGCCAAGTACGAGATCTACACGGTGATCGACCGGCTGGCGGCCGAGGGCAAGGCGGTGATCGTCATCTCCTCCGAACTGCCCGAACTGCTCGGCATGTGCGACCGGATCTACACCATGGCCGCGGGCCGGCTCACCGGCGAGGTGCCCCGCTCGGAGGCGACGCAGGACGTCCTGATGCGCCACATGACCAAGGAAGACACGAGGGAGAACGACGATGAGCGCTGACGTCACGGTCGAGAAGCCGGCGTCCCGCCCGGCCGGGGGCGCCGCCCGGCCGCTGCTGGACGGCATGCGCCGCAACATGCGCCAGTACGGCATGCTGATCGCCCTCGGTGTCATCGTGGCGCTGTTCGCCGTGTGGACCGGCGGCGACCTGCTGCTGCCGCGCAACGTGTCCAACCTGGTGCTGCAGAACAGCTACATTCTGATCCTCGCCATCGGCATGATGATCGTCATCGTGGCCGGGCACATCGACCTGTCGGTCGGCTCGATCACCGCGTTCGTCGGCGGTGTGGGGGCCGTGCTGATGGTCCAGCACGACCTGCCATGGCCGGTCGCGGCGCTGCTCTGCCTGGCCATCGGCGCCGTCGCGGGCGCCGCCCAGGGACTGCTCATCGCCTACGCCGGGATGCCGTCGTTCATCGTCACACTCGCCGGGATGCTCGTCTTCAGGGGCCTGACCGAGGTCTTCCTCAAGGGGCAGACCCTCGGCCCGTTCCCCGACAGCCTGCAGAAGCTGGCCAACGGCTTCCTGCCGGAGGTCGGCCCCACCACGAACTACCACAACCTGACCCTGGTGCTCGGCCTCGTGCTGATCGCCGTGGTGATCCGCCAGGAGGTCCGCGACCGGCGCCGGCAGAGCGCGTACGCGCTCGAGGTGCTGCCGACCGGGCTGTTCGCGGTGAAGCTCGCCGCGCTGACAGCGGCAGTCCTGGTCTTCACGCTGCTGCTCGCCAGCTACAAGGGCGCGCCGGTGGTGCTGCTGATCCTGGCGGCGCTCCTCGTCGGCTTCGGCTACCTGATGCGCAACGCGGTCATCGGCCGCCACGTGTACGCCATCGGCGGCAACCTGCCCGCGGCCAAGCTGTCCGGCGTACGGGACCGGAAGGTCACCTTCCTGGTCTTCCTCAACATGGGCATGCTGGCGGCGCTCGCCGGTCTGGTCTTCGCGGCCCGCTTCAACGCGGCCTCCCCGAAGGCCGGGCTGAACTTCGAACTGGAGGCCATCGCCGCCTCGTTCATCGGGGGTGCCTCGATGAGCGGCGGCGTCGGCACGGTGCTCGGCGCCATCATCGGCGGCCTGGTGCTCGGTGTGCTCAACAACGGCATGAACCTGGTGGGCATCGGCACCGACTGGCAGCAGGTCATCAAGGGTCTGGTGCTGCTGGCCGCGGTCGGCTTCGACGTGTGGAACAAGCGGCGGGTCGGCGCCTGAGGCGTCTCCTCCGGGCCCGGGGTCCGACCTAGCCGGCGAAGGCCGGCTGGGGCAGACCCCGTCCCGCGCCGGGCACCACGAGCACGGAGCCGGACAGCGGGTGCGGGCGGTCCAGGCCGGTCCGCGCCGTCGTCACGTACAGATCGGTGAGGTCCGGCCCGCCGAACGCGCAGGCCGTGGGCCGGCGCACGGGCAGCGGCAGGATCCGGTCGAGCGCCCCGGAAGGCGTGTAGCGGCGGACCGCCCCGCCGTCCCACAGCGCCACCCACACACAGCCGTCGGCGTCGACGGTCAGTCCGTCGGGGAATCCCGCGCCGTCCTCGACGACGGCCAACGGGCGGCGGTTCACCGGGTCCTGGGTGTCGGGATCGACGCAGAAGACGTCGACGCGGCGGGTGGGCGAGTCGATGTAGTACATCCGCCGGCCGTCGGGACTCCAGCCGGTGCCGTTGCTGACGGCGACATCGCCGAGGACCGCGCGGACCGTGCCGTCCGGCGCCACCCGGGACAGAGTGCCGCCGCCGGGAGCCTCGTCGTAGCCCATGGTGCCCGCCCACAACGCCCCGTCGGGGGCGACGGCGGCGTCGTTGCCCCGACGACCGGGTACCGGCTCGCGGTGCAGCCACCTGAACGCCCCTTGAGCGTCGTAGACCCCCACGCCGTCGCGGAGGTTGACGACGAGACCGCCGTTCGCGCGCGGCTTGGCCGCGCCCACGTGCTGCTCGGTGGCGAGGACGGTGCGGCGCCCGGAGGCAGGGTCGTACGTGTGCACCCGGGAGCCCAGGATGTCGACCCAGATCAGCCGCCCGAGGGCCGGATCCCAGGTGGGCCCCTCGCCGAGCTCCGCGTACTCCCGTACCGCCACCTCGATCACGCGGGGCTCCGGTGGCCGAGCCGCTCGGAGAGATCCGTGGCCCCCTTGACGGCCAGCTCCTCCAGCTCGGCGCGGCGCGCCTCGCTCCAGCGGATCATCGGCACGGAGATCGACAGGGCGGCGACCACCCGGCCGGAGCGGTCCCGCACGGGCGCGGCCACGCAGCTCACGTCCGGATTGGACTCGCGGCTCTCCAGGGCGATGCCGCGCCGCCGCACCTCGGCCAGCGCCGCGCGCAGCGCGGCAGGGTCGGTGACGCTGTTCGGGGTCATCGCGACCAGCTCGGCCCCGTCGGGGACGCGGTCCGCCAGCTCCTTCTCGGGCAGCGAGGCGAGCAGCATCTTGCCGACGGAGGTGCAGTGCGCGGGGAGGCGGCGGCCGGCGGCGGAGACCATGCGCACGGCGTGCGTCGAATCCACCTTGGCGATGTAGATGACGTCCGTGTCCTCCAGGATGGCGACGTGCACGGTCTCGTCGCAGGTCTCGGCGACGGCGCGGGCCACCTGCCCGCCCTCGGCGGCCAGGTCGAGCTGTTCGGCGTACCGGCTGCCGAGCTGGTACGGCCGCACGCCGAGCCGGTAGCGCCCGGGCTGCTCCGGGACCGGCATCAGGTACGAGCGGGCGGCCAGCGTGGTCACCAGCTCGTGGACCGTGGTGCGCGGCAGCTGGAGCCGACGCACGATGTCGGGGGCCGAGAGCGTTCCGTCTCCGTCGAGGAAGAGCTCCAGGATGTCCAGGGCCCGCGCCACGGCCGGTACGAGGCGTCCCATGGCTGCCCCCTTCCTTGCGTTCGAGATATCAACAGCCGATCGGAATGACGAACAGAGGCTACTGACAGGGGCCACCCGCTGTCAGTAGGTCATGCGAAACACCGAAGGAGAGTTTCACGGCCGTGTGGTGGTACGGCGCCGGTCGGGCCCGGGCGGAATCGTCCGCCCGGGCCCGACCGGCAGTGGATCAGGAGCACGCGGTCCCGTTGAGCGCGAAGGCCGTGGGGGAGGGGTTGGTCCCGCCGTGCGTTCCCTGGACTCCGAAGCTCGCTGTCGCGCCGGGCGCGATCGCCCGGTTCCAGTCGGCGTTGCGGGCGCCGACGGCGGTGCCGTTCTGGGTGACGGTCGCGTTCCATGCGCCGGTGACGCGCTGGCCGCCCGGGTAGGCCCAGGTCAGCTGCCATCCGTCCACGGGCGTCGGGCCGGTGTTCTTCACGGTGACGGTCGTGGTGAAGCCGTTGCTCCAGACGTTGTTCACCGTGTACGTCACCGCGCAGGCGGCGGTGGGCGGTTCGCCGCCGCCGGACGTCCGCTCGGCGGCGTAGGCGGCGAGCCAGGCCAGCGGGGCGTTCCAGTTGACCGCCACCTCGTTGGTCGAGTACGAGCCGATGTCGTCGACGTAGCAGGCGGCCGGGGCACAGCCGGTCAGCTTCTCCTCCGCCACGGGGCCCTGGAGCGCGCTGTTGGGGCCGCCGGCGAGCGACCCGGCCGGCGGATGGGGGAGCGAGGGGTCCAGCTGGTGTGCCCAGACGCGGTGGTGCTGGTTCTGCGAGGCCGTCTCGCCGTAGCCGGTCACGTAGGACTGCCCGAGGGCGTTGCGGCCGAGCAGGTAGTCCATCGCCTCCAGCGCGCCGGTGCGGTAGCGCCCGTCGCCGGTCAGCTCCCCGGCGACGGCCATGACGACCGCGTCGTCGGCGACCTCGCCGTTGGAGCCCCAGAAGTACCCGTCCGACGGGACGGGAACCGCGTACCCCTGGGCGGTCATCCTGGAGAGATAGCCGTCGGCGGCCGCGGTCACCGAAGAGCGGACCCGGGCGACGTCGGCGGCCGGCAGCCCGTTGGGGACCGTGGCCAGGGCGAGTCGGCCGAGCGCGGCCGTGTCCGCCCAGCCGAAGCCGTAGGCGGTGAAGGCGGTGGCGGAGGTGTGCCAGGACGAGGAGGTGACCGCGTCCCGGTAGGCGCTCTCGCCGGTCGTCGCGTACAGCTCGGCGGCCGCCCAGTAGAACTCGTCGGTGACCTGCGCGTCCCCGTAGGCACCTCCGCCCGTACTGTCCGAATCAGGCGCGTACTGGGCAGGGTTCGCCTGCGCCGCGGTCCAGGCACGGCGTGCGGCCGACAGGCATCGGTCGGCGTACGCGGAGTCGTACGGCCGGAAGACCCGGGCGCACTGCGCGGCCGCCGCCGCGAGGTTGAGGGTCGCCGCCGTGGACGGGCGGTGCAGCTCGCGCGGCTGGGCGTCCTGGTCGGGGCGCATCGGCATGCCGGTCCAGGCCGCGTCATGGATCTTGTGGAACGCCATGCCCGCGTACGGCTTCCCCTCGGGCACCTGCATCCGCATCAGGAAGTCGAGCTCCCAGCGGGCCTCGTCCAGGACGTCCGGTACGCCGTTGCCGCGCTCGGGTACGCGCAGGGTGGAGTCGCCCAGCGCCGCTTCCTTCCCCGCGCGCTCGGCCCGCTCGAAGGAGTTGACGACCAGCCACGTGGATATGCCGCCGTTCACCACGTACTTTCCGTGGTCGCCCGCGTCGTACCAGCCGCCCCTGACGTCCTGGACGTAGTCGCACACGGTGGCCTGGCACGGGACGGCGGTGTCACCCTTGTTGGGCGCGACGCCGAGGTGTCCGGCCGGGCGCGCGTAGGCGGAGCCCACCAGGGAGGCGTCGATGGAGATGCCGCTGCGCTGGTGGTGGAAGAACGCCATCGAGTCGGAGCGCAGCGTGTCGTAGAGGTCCGCGCGGATGTCGAAGGGGACGCTGCTGCTGCCGTCCACCGCCAGGACGTATCCCGCGCCCGTGCTCCGGTACGAGGAGAAGTCGGCGATCTGGACGGACTGCCCGGAGGGGGTGTCGGCGCCGTACGGAACGGTCGAGCCCGAGGCGACCACCGTCCCGGACGCGTTGCGCAGCTGCCAGGCGAGCGCGCCCGTCGCCGTGGTGACGACGGTGGCGCGCTTGGGGCCGTCCGGCAGATAGCCCACCTGGTTGACCCGTACGGCCGTGGTCGCCGCCGCGGAGGCGGTGACGCCCAGGGCCGCCGGTGCGGCCGTGAGACCACCGAGGAGGAGGGTCCCTGCGAGCAGGGCGGTGGAGAGGCGGATCGGACGGCGTAACGTCGGAGTGATGCGG
This sequence comes from Streptomyces tanashiensis, assembly GCF_014648895.1. GTDB lineage: Bacteria > Actinomycetota > Actinomycetes > Streptomycetales > Streptomycetaceae > Streptomyces > Streptomyces tanashiensis. The sequence continues at coordinate 699,403 of NZ_BMRZ01000002.1, read as the reverse complement.
GGCATGAGCGGCTCCTGTGTCGTCGTGGTGGATCAGCAGGGGGGTCGGTCCGGGTGAGGGAGTTCGCGACTGGTGTTTGGGAGCGCTCCCAAACACGAAATGCCGAACAATGGTCGACAGGTCGGAGATCTGGAGCGGAGATTAGTGACGACCGTCATCACCGTCAACGGCCTCAACAGCAGTGACGCGAAGTCGGCCGCCCGGTCAATTCGCGGGCGGCGATGTCCGGAGCGGTAGCGTGCGGCGGGACGGTGCGGGCGGCCCGACCGCCGCTACGGAAGGACCGACCCTGAACCCCCAGCTCGCGGAGACGCTGTCCGCGGCCCTGCTCGTCCTCGTGCTTGCCTGTGCGGTCATCCGCCCCTTCGGGTGGCCGGAGGCGGTCGTGGCCGTCCCGGCGGCGGCACTGGTGATCGCCACCGGAGCCGTCTCCTTCGACGACGCGCTGGCCGAGGCGGAACGACTCGGACCGGTGATCGGCTTCCTCGCGGCCGTCCTGGTGCTGGCTCAGCTCTGTGACGACGAGGGGCTGTTCCAGGCGTGCGGGGCGTGGATGGCGCGTACGGCGGCGGGCCGGCCACGCCGTCTGCTGGCCCAGGTGTTCCTGGCCGCGTCGGCGATCACGGCCGTGCTCAGCCTGGACGCCACCGTGGTGCTGCTCACTCCGGTGGTGTTCGCCACCGCCGCCCGTATCGGCGCACGCCCCAAACCGCACGTCTACGCCTGCACCCACCTGTCGAACACGGCCTCCCTGCTGCTGCCCGTCTCCAACCTCACCAACCTGCTGGCGTTCGCTGCCAGCGGGCTGACCTTCACCCGGTTCGCCGCACTCATGGCCCTGCCGTGGGTGGCGGCGATCGGCGTCGAGTACCTGGTCTTCCGGCGCTTCTTCGCCACCGACCTGGACGCCGGAGCGCAGGCCCCCTCGGAGACCGAGCCGCCGCAGCTGCCGCTGTTCGCCCTCGTGACCGTGGGGTGTACGCTCGCCGGCTTCGTGCTCACCTCCGTGATCGGCATCGACCCGGCGTGGGCCGCCCTGGCGGGCGCGCTGGCCCTCGCCGTCCGGGCCCTGATCCGGCGCCGCACCACTCCCCGGGCGCTGGTCCGCGCCGCCTCCTTGCCCTTCCTCGCCTTCGTACTGGCCCTCGGGATCGTGGTCCTGGCCGTGGTGGACAACGGACTCGACGACGCGTTGGGCCACCTGATCCCCGAGGGCACCGGCCTGCCGGCACTGCTCGCCCTCGCCGCTCTGGCCGCCGTCCTCGCGAACGTCATCAACAACCTGCCCGCGGTCCTGGTGCTGCTGCCGCTGACCGCCCCGTCGGGACCCGGCGCCGTCCTCGCCGTCCTGCTCGGGGTCAACATCGGCCCCAACCTCACCTACGCCGGGTCGCTGGCCACCCTGCTGTGGCGGCGCATCGTCCACGCACACGACGGTGAGGTGGAGCTGAAGGAGTTCACCCGTCTCGGCGTGTACGCGGTACCCGCCAGCCTCCTCGCCGCAGTCCTGGCACTGTGGCTGTCGCTGACCGTCATCGGAGGAGGCTGACCCCATGGCCGTGGTCGTCTGGATCGTCGAGGGCACCTGGCACGCCTGCGTGGACGCCGCCCGCGCGCACACCCCGGCGGACGCCGACGTGGTCCTGCTGCACGTCACCCCCGCCGACGTTCCCGGCGCGGCACACGGCGCCTTCGCCGGCCTGCTCGGCCGCGGCCACCCCTCGGGGAGCCGCCCGGCCGAAGGCTGGGGGAGGGACCCGGGCACGCGCCTGGAGCACCTCGCGGCCGCCTCCGCGCGGCGACTGCTCGAGGATGCCGCGGACCGACTCGGCCGCCCCTGCGCACGTACCGAGCGCACCGGGCGTGTCGAGCGCGAGGTCGTCGCCGCGGCCGAGGGATGCGATCTGCTGGTTCTGGCCCGGGACGGCGACCGCACCCACCTCGGACCGCACAGCCTGGGCCCCGCCGCACGCTTCGTCGTCGACCACGCCCCCTGCCCGGTGCTGCTCGTCTGGCCCGAGGCGCCGCCGGGGCTCCCCACCATGCCGCAGCCTCCGGATCATCACCACACCTGAGACGCGGAGGGTGGGTCCGGTCTCACGGGCGTGCGGCGAGGCATCTGCGGCTGTGCATCGAAGCGCTTGCTTCGTCTGGGGGCGGTGCAGGGCTTGATTCGAGTGAAGTGAAGGATCCCGGCGGAGCAATTTTCCTTCGGTCTTCCGTTGACAGGCCGTTGAGGTGAATGGGACTGTCGAAGCGCTTCGACGTGCAGTCGGCGGTGGACTGACCGGACCCGGCTGATCGCCTGTGTCCCCAACCCGCCAGGCGTGAGGCCTCGGTGTCGCGTGAACCCCGCCGACCCGTCACCTCGTCCACACTCCGACCGGAGGAAGCCCCATGCCGCTCACCGACTTCGGGATCGACGAACTCGTCGCCTACCGGCCATAGTTGCCCGCCCCGCGGGACTTCGACGCGTTCTGGTCGCGCACCCTCGCCGAAGCCAGGTCCTACGACGGGACCGTCAAGTCCGAACGAGTCACGTCCGTGCACCTGCTGCACACCGTCGAGGTCGACGACGTGCGCTTCCCGGGCTGGAACGGCGAGCCGGTCGCCGCCTGGCTGCTGCGTCCGCGCGGCGCGGACGGTCCCCTGCCGGTCGTCGTCACGTACATCGGCTACAGCGGCGGTCGTGGTCTGCCCACCGACCACCTGTTCTGGTCCGCCGCCGGCTACGCCCAGCTCGTCGTCGACAGCCGGGGCCAGGGCCACGACACGCCGGACCGCACCGAGGGCGACGGCACGCAGTGGGCCGGGGGGTTCATGACCCGCGGCATCGACTCCCCCGAGAACTACTACTACCGGCGCCTGATCACGGACTGCGTGCGCGCGGTGGACGCCGTCGCGGAACTGTCCGGGCTCGACACCCGGAGGGTCGTCGTGGCCGGAGGCAGCCAGGGCGGCGGCCTGGCCCTCGCCGTCGCCGGTCTCGCCGGGGACCGCGTGGCGGCGGCGCTGCCGGACGTCCCGTTCCTGTGCCACTTCCGCCGGGCCGCGCAGATCACCGGGGAGGGGCCGTACCCGGAGATCGTCGAGTACTCGCGCCGGCACAGCCGCGACCGCGTGGAGCGGACCTTCGCCACCCTCGACCACTTCGACGGCGTCCACTTCGCCCAGCGAGCCACCGCTCCGGCGCTGTTCAGCGTCGGTCTGATGGACCCGATCTGCCCGCCTTCGACGGTCTACGCCGCCTTCAACCGCTACCAGGGGCTGGACCGCACCATGACCGTCTGGCCGTTCGGCGACCACGGCGGTGGCTGCGGCTCCCACCCGCCGGTCCAACTGTCCTGGCTGCGCGAGCGCGGGTTCGCGCCGGAACTCTGAACGCGGAGGGGAGGAACGACCGGCAGCGCCCGGCCGCGAGGGGGGTGCCTTCTCGTGGCCGGACGCGATCTGGGGCAGGGGTGCAGCTCAGCGCTCGAACGTCAGCCGCGGTGCCGCGTTGCGGGCCAGCGAGTGGGCCTGGTCCGGCCACCAGGCGCCGGCGGGCGGGTCGACGATGCCGTACTCGGGATCGATCGTGCCACCGGTGTTGCGTGTGCAGCTGCCGTCGGACTCGCCGGGGATCTTGATCCACAGGTAGGCGTCGACGAGCGGGACGCCGGTGGTGGCGGTGGGGCGCGGGCCGAGACCGCGGCCGGGCGCGTTGCACCAGATCTCCGGGTCCCCGCTGTACTTGCCGGGCTCCGGGGTCCAGGCGCCCCGGCCGTTGCGGCTGGTGTCGATGACGAAGTGGTGCAGCGCATCGCTCGGCGGGGTGCCCGCGTTCCGGTCGAACCAGGCGTCGGTCCAGCGCCAGGTGGCGGGGTCGGCGGAGTCGACGGCGTTGCCGGGGACGCCGTCGTCGGGCGCGGCGGACGAGTAGTACTGGGTGGCGCACCAGTCGGTGTGGTCGCGTGCGTACGCGGGCCCCTCGGTGGCGAACCACATGCACTTGGCTATCCACGTGCCGTACCTGGCGTTGTGCTCGGTGGGGTGGGTGTTGGACACGTTGAGGGAGAAGCCGTCGCCGTACCCTACGCCGGCGTCGAGGAGCCGTCGCGCCATGTCGCCGACGGGCCGCCACAGGACGTTCCCCGCGTCGAGGTAGACCGCGGTGCCGGCCTTGGACTTGATGGTCCTGACCGCGTAGGCGAGATCGGCGATGCGGGTCGCCGTGAGTTCGCCGGTCGGGTCCACGGCCGGCCCGCAGTCCCTGGGGAGGAGGGCCAGGCCGTCGGGCTCGACCACGACGACCGCCCTGCTGTCGCCGATGCCGGCGGCGAAGGCGTCGATCCACTGCCGGTAGGCGGCTGAGGAGGGGGCTCCGCCGCTGGAGTACTGCGAGCAGTCCCGGCCCGGCACGTTGTAGGCGACCAGGACGGGGGTCCGGTTCACCGCCCGGGCCTTGCGGACGAGACCCTTGACCTCGGCCCGTACTTCGTCGGGCGTGCCCGCGGTGAACCATTGGGCCTGTGGCCGGCTCGCGAGCTTGGCCATGTTCACGGCGTTCGTGAAGTCGCCGTTCCCGAGATCGACGATCGCCTGCTGGGCGGCCTTGCTGTGCGGGTCCACGTAGAACCGTGTGGTCGGAGTGATCCCGTCCCCGGTGGGGGCGGCCTGCGCCTGCCCCTGCGCCGCGGTGAGGGCGGCGCAGGCCGCGAGCGCCGCGAGGGCGGCGGTCGCGCGGCGCCGTGGGCTGCGTGGCTTCATGGTGGCTCCTGGTCGAAGGGCGGGGGAGAGGCGGGGCGGTGGTTCCTGTGACCCGGTCGGTCGCGGGGCGGGAGGTACCGGACCGCAGGAGTCGAGGTCAGTAGCCGTAGATCATCTTGTAGGCGACCTCGGGGAGGAACTGTCCGGCGGATGATCCCGTTCCGACGCCGCAGTTGCCGTCGGACTCACCGGGGGCCTTGATCCACAGCAGCATCTCGGCGCCGCCTCCCATCTGGGTGGGGGTGCCGATGCGGCGGCCCGACGGATTGCACCACTCGCCGTCGGAGCCGTTGCCGTTCCGGCTGGTGTCGACGACGAACGGCTTGGTGTAGCCGTAGCGGGCGGCCAGTTCGCTGTTGACGGAGTTGCCGTACGCGGTGTTCTGCGCGGTGGCGAAGTAGTTGGAGATGTTGAGGGAGAAGCCGTGGGCCTGCCGGAGGCCGGCTTCGTGGAGGCGTTGGGCCATTGCCGCCGGGCTCACCCAGCCGGGGTTGCCGGCGTCGAGGTAGACCCAGGTGTTGGGCGCCTGGCGGTTGAACTCGGCGAGGGCTCCGCTGATCATGCCCTGGCGTTCGCGGATCTGCGCCTCGTTCATGCAGCCGTAGTCCGCGAGGGAGTCCGGTTCGAGGATGACGGCGGCCGGGCGGCCCGCGATCCCGCCGGCGAACTGCGCGATCCAGGTCGCGTAGGCGGACGGGGAGGCGGCGCCGCCTCCGGAGTGCCCGCCGCAGGTGTCTCGGTTGTAGATGTTGTACGCGACGAGGACGGGCAGCTTGTCCGAGTGGTCGGCCGCCCCCACGTACGCGCCGGTGGCAGTGCCGATGGTGCCGCTCCAGGCGCCGAACCAGCGGGCCATGGGGGTGTTGGCGAGGGACGCGTTGATCGCGGGAGCCCGGCCGTCACCGGGGTTGGCGGCGACCCACCGCCTCGCGCTGGAGTCCGGGTCCACGTAGAACCCGCTGGTCATGGTCGTCGGGTCCGCCGCGTGGGCGGACGGCGCGACGGCCAAGGCCAGCGGCAGCGCGGAAAGAGCTGCCACGAGGGTGCGGATGCTGCGGCGCATGAAGGTACCTCGGCTTCCTGACGGCGGACGCGCCGCACGCTCTCGTCCGGAGCGGGCGGTGCACGGGAACCTCGAACCAGGCGAGTGGGTGGAGGTGTGGAAGCGCTCCCACTGGAAGCGGTCCCAAGTCTCGCTCCGTACGCCTGAGGTTGTGGCGGGTATCGTGTGACGCACTGTCGGGCCTGTCAAGTGGCCCCGTTCAACTCGCACTTCACACGGCGGAGAGAAGGTTCTACAGTCCTGAATCCGGAAGCGCTCCCAGCCTTCCGTGCGTTCAGGCCGCGACAGGAGGGCAGCTCATGGCTGAAGGTGTGCCACGCCGGCCGTCGACACTCGACGAGGTGGCCGAGCTGGCCGGCGTCTCGCGGTCGGTCGCCTCGCGGGTGCTCAACAACGCCCCGCACGTCAGCCGCGCCAAACGCGAGGCCGTCGAACGGGCCGTCCACCGACTCGGCTACGTACCGAACCCGACCGCACGGGCACTGGCGACCCGCCAGACCGGTGCGGCCGCCCTGGTCGTGTCGGGAGAGGACCCGTCGATCTTCGCGGATCCGTTCTTCGCCCAGGTGATCGTGGGGGCCTCGGCCGCCCTGGACGACGCCGACCTGCACCTGATGCTGTGCCTGGCCGCCTCCGACCGGGGACGCAGGCGAGTGGAGAAGCTTCTGCTGTCCAGGGGGGCCGACGGAGTGATGCTGATGGCGCTGCGCGAGGACGATCCGCTGGCCATCCTGGCCCAGGAGGCGGAGATGCCGGTCGTGTTCGGCGGGCGCCCGGTCGGTCTTGTCCCCCGGTGGTACGTGGACGTCGACAACGTCGGCGGAGCCCGCGCGGCGACCGAGCACCTGATCTCGGCCGGCCGGACCCGCGTGGCCACGATCTGCGGACGTCCGGACACCGAGGTCGGGCGCGCCCGGTACCGCGGTTACCGGGATGCCATGCTGGCGGCGGGCCTCGAACCGTACCCGCCGGAAGCGGGTGACTTCACCGAGCGCAGCGGAGCCCACGCCATGGCCGCCCTGCTGGCGAACCACCCCGATGTGGAAGGGGTGTTCGCCGCCAACGACAACATGGGAGTCGGCGCGCTGCGCACACTGCGCGAGGCCGGCCGGTCCGTCCCCGGTGACGTCGCCGTGGTCGGCTTCGACGACCTGGCCGTGGCCGGGGTCGCCGACCCGCCGCTGACCACGGTTCACCAGCCCATAGAGGGTCTCGGACGGGAGATGGCGCGCATGCTCGTCGCGCTCGTCGACGGGCAGGACCCCACCCCGCTGATCCTGCCCACGCGCCTGGTCACCCGCGCCAGCGCCTGACGCGTGCCACCCGCGAGAACCGCCCGACCGCCCTGCGAAAGGCGCCGAAAGTTTCGGTGGAGCGGTCGGAGCAGACGGTACGCGTGCCGAGTCGGCCCCGCCGCCGACACGCGCGGCGGGGCCGGCGGGTCACCCGCGGGCCTGCGGGTGGATCGCGAAGTCGGCGTGCAGGCGCCGGTGATGGTCCACGTGCCGTACCGGGCCGGTGAGGACCACCTGGGCGATCAGCCGTGGCTCCGTGCTGGAGGCACTGAGCCTCAGCTCCAGTTCGCCGGGCTCCACGGTGCGCGTTCCCGTCCTGCCGGTGAAGGACGCGAGGTCCGTGGGGACGCCGGCGTGGATCCGCTTCCTCTCGCCGGGGGCGAGGTCGACGCGTACGTATCCGATGAGTCTCTGCACGGGCTGGACCACGGAGGCGACCGGATCGTGGAGGTACAGCTGTACGAGTTCGGTGCCGGCGCGGTCACCGGTGTTCGTGACGGTGAGGGCGAGCCGTACTTCCCCGTCCGTGGGAACCTCGGTGTCCTCCACGGCGAGGTCGGTCCAGTCGAAGGTCGTGTAGGTGAGGCCGTGTCCGAAGCCGAAGGCAGGCGTCGGGTCGATGCTGGAGACCTCGCTGGCGTGGCCCAGACGGGAGGCGAGGTAGGTGGACGGCTGAGCGCCGGGATGGCGTGGCACGGTGACGGGCAGCCTGCCGCTGGGGCCGGTCCGCCCGCTGAGGACCGAGGCGATGGCCGCGGTCCCGGCCTCGCCGGGGAAGAAGGCCTGCAGGATCGCGGCGGACTCGTCGGCGCCACGACCGAGCGCGTAGGGCCGGCCGGCCAGCAGGGTCGTCACGACCGGCGTCCCGGTGTCGAGGAGGGCGTCGAGCAGCTGCTGCTGCGCCCCGGGGAGGACAAGCGACCCGGCGTCGCAGCCCTCGCCGCTGGTGCCCCGCCCGAAGAGGCCGGCGCGGTCACCGAGGGCCGCCACGACGACGTCGGCGCGGCGGGCGAGTGCGAGGGCCTCGGCGAAGCCCTCGGTCCCGGCGTCGTCGATGCCGGTTCCCCGCGCCACGAGGATCTCGGCGCTGGGGAACTCCGCCACGAGGGCCTCGTGCAGGGTGGGCAGGTCGATGCCGGGGGAGGTGTCGGGGTGTTGCCCACCGACATGGACAGGGAAGGAGTAGCAGCCGAGGACCGCCGTGGGGACCGCGGAGTTGGGGCCGATCAGGGCGATCCGGCGGGGAGTTCGCGCGTCGAGCGGCAGGGTGCCGTCGTTGCGGAGCAGGACGACGGCGCGTTCGGCGACGCGGCGGGCCAGGTCGCGGTTGCCGGGCGGGTCCAGGTCGACCGTGCCCCGGAGGGTGTCGGGGCCGGCCGTGGTGTCGGCACCGCGCAGCACAGGCGGGATCGGGCTCCAGTCGGGGTCGAGCAGCCCGAGGCCGGTCTTCTGCAGGAGGACCCGGCGGACCGCGCCGTCCACGAGCTCTTCGGACACGAGTCCCTGTCGGACCGCGTCCAGGAGCGGGGCACCGAAGGTCTTCACCGTCGGCAGTTCCACGTCGACGCCGGCGGCGAGTGCCGCCCCGGCCGCCTCGCCGAACGTACCGGCGACACCGTGCAGGGTCTTCAGGAACGCGATGCCGAAGTAGTCGGCCACGACGGTGCCGGTGAAGCCCCATGTGTCCCGGAGGAGTCCGGTGAGCAGTCGGTCGTCGACGGCCGAGGGAATGCCGTCGGTGTCGGTGTAGGCGTGCATCACGGAGCGGACGTCGCTCTCCCGGATCGCCATCTCGAACGGCGGCAGGATCACGTCGGCCAGCTCCCGGGCGCCCATGCCGACCGGGGCGAGGTTGCGGCCTGCGCGGGAGGCGGAGTAGCCGGCGAAGTGCTTGAGGGTGGCGACGATGCCGGCGGACTCCAGGCCCTGGACGTAGGCGGTGGCGATCGTTCCGACGAGGTACGGGTCCTCGCCGACGGTCTCCTCGACCCGGCCCCAGCGGGCGTCGCGGACGACGTCGAGGACGGGGGCGAGCCCCTGGTGCACACCGACCGCGCGCATGTCACGGCCGATGGCGGTGGCCATCTCCCGTACCAGCCCGGGGTCGAAGGTGGCTCCCCAGGAGAGGGGTACGGGATAGGCGGTGGCGCCCCAGGCCGCGAACCCCGCGAGGCACTCCTCGTGGGCGACGGCCGGGATGCCGAAGCGGTTGGCGGCGGTGATCCGCTCTTGCGTCCGCATCAGGGAGAGGGCGCCGAGCGCGGGGTCGACGGGGACGGTTCCGAAGGGCCGGGTGAGCTGGCCGAGACCGTCGGGCAGCAGACCGGCGAGGTCGACCGGTGCCTCCATGTCGTGCTGGTGCGGCGCGACCTCGGCGCCCTCGTCGGAGGCACCGACCCACACGCCGTAGAGCTGGGCGGTCTTCTCCTCCAGGGTCATCTCGCGGATCAGAGCGTCGACCCGGGCTTCCGCGCTCAGCGCGGGGTCGCGCCAGGCGAGGTGCGGGGCTTGAGACTGTGTGGCCACGTCGTCGGTCACTTTCCTCCGACTCCCATCAGCCCCTGGACCAGGGCGCGACGGGCGAACAGATAGACGAGCAGGATGGGGAGCATGGACAGGACGACGGCCGCCAGCAGGCCGGGGATGTCGACGCCGTGTTCCGTCTGGAAGTCGTACAGGCCCATCGTGATGACCTTGTTCTCCGAGGACTGGGTGAGGACGAGCGGGAAGAGGAAGCCGTTCCAGGCCTGGAGCGAGGAGAACACGACGACCGTGGACAGACCGCTCTTCGACAGGGGCAGCACCAGCTGGAGGAAGATCCTCCAGGGCGTGGCCCCGTCGACGGTCATGGCCTCGTACAGCTCGGGCGTGATGTCCCGCATGACGCCCGAGAGGATCAGGGTGCAGACGGGCATGGCGAAGGCGGCGGTCGGCAGGACGACGCCGAGGAGGTTGTCGTAGAGACCGGCCTCGTTGATCAGGTAGAACATCGGGACGATCACGGCCTGGGACGGGATGGCCAGACCGAGCAGAAAGAGCCGGAAGACCCGGCCGGTGGCCTTGCCGTCGCTGCGCACGATGGCGTACGAGAGAGGCGGCACGAGGAGCAGGACGATGCCGACGACCGCGACCGTGACGACGACCGTGTTGAGGAAGTACTGCGCGAAGCCCTGGTCGAGGTCGTTGACGTAGTTGTCGAGGGTGAAGCGCTCGGGGAACGCGAGGGGACCGTTCGCCGCGTAGTCCGCCCGGGACTGGAAGGTGGCGACCAGCAGGACGTAGAGCGGCAGGCCGACCACGAACAGCCAGATCAACGAGCCGAAACCTGCGAGGTAGTTGGGGCGGCCCCTCATCACACGCCCTCCATGGTGCTGCGCATCTTGTCGTAGCCGGTCAGCCGCACCATCGCCAGGGAGACGAGGGTGGCGACGAGGACGAGGAGCAGCGCGATCGCGGAGGCGGCTCCGAAGTCGAAGCTCTTGAAGGCCTTCTGGTACATGTAGTAGGCGCTGTTCGTGGTGTCGTTGCCCGGTCCGCCCTGGGTGAGGATCAGTACGGTGTCGAAGGTCGTGAGTCCGCCGACCACCATCAGGACCATCGAGGTCACGATGCTGTTGCGCAGCTGCGGCAGCGTGATGTGGAAGAACTGGCGGACCGTGCCGGCACCGTCGATCTGGGCGGCCTGGTAGAGGACCTGGGGGACCGCTCGCGCGGCGCCCTGGTAGATCAGCGTGTGCAGGGGTGTGAACTGCCAGGTGCTGACGAAGACCAGGACGCCGATGGCGCCGGCCTGCGTGCCGAAGAGGTTGCCGTCGCCGAAGAGCCACGTCGCCTCGGAGGGGACCCCGAAGTTGGGGTCGAGCACGGCGCGCCACAGGACGGAGACGGCGGTGATGGACAGCAGGAGCGGGACGAAGTAGACGGCGGAGAGGACGGCCCGGTTGCGCTGCCGGCCGGCGGCCCAGACACCGAGCAGGATGCTGATCGGCGTCTGGACGACGACGCCGAGGACGGTGAGGAACAGGCTCAGCCAGAGGCTCTTCACCATCACGGGGTCGTCGAGCAGCCGGCTCCAGTTGTCCAGGCCGACGAACTCCGGGGAGCCGAGGCCGTTCCAGCGGGTGAAGGACAGCACGACGACCAGGACGAGCGGGACGAGGGCGAACAGGCCGAAGAAGGCGGCGGCGGGCGCCGCCCAGGCGAAGCCCGGGCGGCCCACACCGGTGGAGGAGCGGCTGGACCGCCCGCGCCGGACGCTCTTGTCGGTGCTGTCCACGGTGGGGACTGCGGCAGTGGTCATGTCAGGCGTTCCGGAGGTCGGGCCGCGGGTCAGGCCGCGGGAAGGTTCTGCATGGCGGCGATGAAGGCGTCAGGACCGGTCTGTCCGTTGAAGAACTGCTGGACGGCCTGGTAGATGGTGGTGGTGGCCGCCGGGGGAAAGGCCTGGTCCCACGAGAGCTGGAAGTGGGGGGCCTTCTTCACCAGGTCGTACTGGTACGTCGAGTAGGCCGGGCTGGCGGAGCCGTCCAGGAACTGCTGGGTGTTGGTGGTGGTCGGCAGGTTGCCGATGCCCAGCTGGCCCTTGACGAACTGGTCCGAGTACATGAGCTTCAGGAACGCGGCGACGGCTTCGGGATGCTTGGTCGTCTTCAGGACCGAGTAGTAGTTGTTGGTGTTGCCGGCGAGGTTGTCCGGGGCGCCCTTGCCGCCCTCGACCGTCGGGAAGGTGCCGTAGCCGAGGTCGTTCTTCACGAAGTCCGGGTAGGCGTCCTGGAGGGTGGAGTACTCCCAGGAGCCCATGAGCTCGAAGGCGGCCTTGCCGGTGGCGAGGAGGGCGGGGGAGCCGCCGTCGGTGAACTTGACCGAGTCGTAGTTGGTGCCGAAGCCGCCCGCGTCGATCAGCTCCTTGAGCATGCCCAGGGCCTTCTTGCTGTCGGCGCTCGCCCAGACGCTCTTGTCCCCGTCCACGGCCTTCTGGAAGTGCTCGGGCCCTGCCACCCGGTCGTAGATGTACTGGAACCACATCTGGGTGGGCCACTTGTCTCCGCCGCCGAGGGCGATGGGGGTGACGCCCTTGGCCTTCAGGGCCTTGACGGTGGTCAGGAGTTCGTCCCAGCTGCGCGGTGCGGTGACGCCGGCGTCCGCCAGGACCTTCTTGTTGCTGAACAGCAGGACGGGCTGGGTGCCGCGCATGGGGATGCCGTAAGGCTTGCCGTCGACGACCGCGGTGTCGAAGACCGACGGCAGGAAGCGGGACTTCAGGCCGGGGTCCTTGGCGATGAAGTCGTCGAGCGGCATGAGGAGGCCCGCGTCGACGTAGGGCTTGATGCTGCCGCCGCCCCAGTTGAAGAACACGTCCGGTGCCTGCTTGCCGCTGATGATCGTCTGCAGCTTGGACTGGTAGTCGGCGCCGGGAATGGTGTCGAGGACCGCCTTGACCTTCGACGTCTTGTTGAAGGTGTCGACGAGCTGCTTCTCCACCTTGTTGGTGGCATCGCCGTACACCAGGACGTGGATCTCGTCCGAGCCGCCTCCGGCGGAATCCCCCGAGCCGCCGCACGCTGCCAGGGACAGCGCCATGGCCAGCGACGCTCCACCGACGACAGCAGTTCTGAGGAGCCGTGCGTGACGCTTCATCGTCTCACCTTCCGAAAGAGTTTCGCTCGTTGTGTCGAAACTTCACTGCCGTCGGACGGTAAAGTTGGCGTGACGAACGGGTCAACCCTCCGGTGGGGAGTTATCGAAGCGTGACCATGTCCAGGCGCAGAGGGGTGCTTTATGCTGCTCGGATGGGAGATGGCGAGGAGAGCAGGCGCATCACGCTGGCGGAGGTAGCGCAGCAGGCCGGGGTGTCGCTCTCGACAGTTTCGAAAGTCCTCAACGGCCGACAGGACGTATCTGCCGGGACGCGCGTCAAGGTGGAGCGGCTCCTCGAAGCGCACTCGTACCGGCGGACCACCCGCGTCGCTCGGGAGGCGCCCCTCATCGAACTCGTCTTCCACGAGCTCGACAGCGCCTGGTCGATGGAGCTGATCCGCGGGGTGGAGAACCTCGCCAAGGCACACCAGGCGAGCGTCGTGCTCACCGAGAGCGGCACCCGGCACGCCCCCGCGCCGGACTGGATCGAAGGAGTGCTGCAGCGCCGGCCGATCGGCGTGGTCCTGGTGTTCTCCTCCCTCCCCGACGCCGTCAAGCGGCAGCTCGACGCGCGGTCGATCCCCTTCGTGATCGTCGACCCGGCGGGAGACCCCGAACCGGACGTACCGTCCGTCGGCTCGGCGAACTGGTCCGGCGGCGTCGCCGCGACCCGCCACCTGATCGACCTCGGGCACCGCCGCATCGGCATCATCACCGGGCCCGAGGACATGCTGTGCTCCCTGGCCCGGCTCGACGGCTACCGTTCCGCCCTGAACATGGCCGGCCTGGACCACGACGCCGCCCTCGTCCGCTTCGGCGACTTCCACGTCGAGGGCGGATACGCGCGTGCCATGGACCTGTTGCAGATGCCGGACCGGCCCACCGCCGTCTTCGCCGGAAGCGACCTGCAGGCGCTCGGCGTCATGGAGGCGGCCCGGGTGCTCGGGCTGCGGGTGCCCGAGGACCTGTCCGTCGTCGGCTACGACGACGTGATGATCGCGCGATGGTCGAGCCCACCCCTCACCACGATCCACCAGCCACTGCGGGAAATGGGCGAGGAAGCCGTCCAGATGCTGCTCCGCCTGCGTGCCGGCGCGCCCTCGGTGACGCGCATGGAGCTGGCGACCAGCCTCGTGGTCAGAAAGAGCACCGCCCCGCCTTCGGCGTAGTCGGCGACGGTCACGCCCGGCCCTTCGACCCCAGGTGGACGACGGAGTGGAGCCAGGACCCTCCTGGCTCCACTCCCCGGTACGGGCGTATCGCTGGGACCGTGCGAAGAACCTCCGGATCCCTACCTCGGTCCAGGTCGCGGCGCCGCTCTCGGCAGGGGAGCCGTCGTGCGTCCGGCTGCCCGGCGCGGGCTCGCGCGGAGTCGGTTCACCCCTTCGCCGGGGCGGGTCAGGTGCGGGTCCAGCGTTGGTTGCCGCTGTTCCAGCAGGAGTAGAGCTGGATCAGGGTGCCGTTGGCGGTGCCGTTGCCGGCGGCGTCGAGGCAGAGGCCGGACTGGACGCCGACGATGGATCCGTCGGACTCGAGCCGCCACTTCTGGTTGTCGCCACCCCAGCAGCTGTAGATCTGGACCTTGGCGCCGTTGCCGGTGCCGGCGGCGTCCAGGCACTTGTCGCCGTAGACCCTGAGCTCCCCTCCGGCGGTGTACGTCCACTGCTGGTTGGCGCGGTTGTTGCAGTCCCACAGGTTGAGTTGGGTGCCGTCGGCGGTGCCGGCGCCGGGCACGTCCAGGCAGCGACCTGAACCGACGCCCTTGACCTGTCCGGAACCGGGCGAGGGATTCGGATCGGGGTTGGGGGAGGCGGCGTTGAGAGCGTTGAGGACGGAGGTGTGGGCGGGCTTCTTGCTGCCGTCGCCGTTGAAGAGCAGCGGCGTGTGCTCCGCTCGCCATGAGTCGGTGTCGCGCACACCCCAGACGGTGATGCCGAGGCAGCGCGGGACGGCCAGGCAGTCGTTGGTCACGTTGGCGTACGTCGTGCCCGAGGCGCCCTGGATGTCGAGTTCGGTGACGGCCACATCGACGCCGAGGGCGGCGAAGCTCTGCAAGGTGGTGCGGAAGTTGCTGTGGTACGGGCTGTCGCTGTTGAAGTGCGACTGGAAGCCGACACAGTCGATCGGCACGCCGCGCTGCTTGAAGTCTCGGACCATGGAGTACACGGCCTGGGTCTTGGCCCAGGTCCAGTTCTCCACGTTGTAGTCGTTGTAGCAGAGCTTGGCGGCCGGGTCGGCGGCGCGCGCGGTGCGGAAGGCGACCTCGATCCAGTCGTTGCCGGTGCGCTGCAGGTTGGAGTCGCGCCGCGCGCCCGAACTACCGTCGGCGAAAGCCTCGTTCACGACGTCCCATTGGGTGATCTTGCCCTTGTAATGGGCCATGACGCCGTTGATGTGGCCGGTCATCGCCCGGCGCAGCGCGCTGCCGCTGAGGCTCTGCATCCAGCCGGGCTGCTGGGAGTGCCATGCCAGGGTGTGGCCGCGCACCTGCTTGCCGTTCTGCACCGCCCAGTTGTAGACGCGGTCCCCTGCCGTGAAGTCGAACTGGCCCTGCTGTGGTTCGGTGGCGTCGATCTTCATCTCGTTCTCGGCCGTCACCGAGTTGAACTCGCGGGCCGCGATCGTCGTGTACGCCGGGTCGTTGAGCCTGCCCGAGGCGACGGCGGTGCCGAAGTACCGGCCGCTCTGCGTCGCCGCGCTGCCGAGTGTGCTTTCGGCGGCCTGCGAGGTCTGCGGCGCCACCAGCACGGCGGCCGGACCGAGGACGCCGACGGTCAGCGCCGTACACAGTCTGCCGGTCCTCCGGCGGAGGGCGGACGGGGGAAGGGCATGTGAGCGCATGACTGAGCCTCCAGGATGGAAATCACGGAAGGATGTGCGCGGCAGAAATGAATCTGCGTGAACGACGCCCCCGCCCGCATGGGAAAGGACGCGCACCACCAGGGCGTAAAGGTGCGAGGCCGGCCCGGAATTCGGGCAGAGGGGCGTCATCGCCTCGGGACTCAGTGTGGAAATCCCGCGGAAACAAGTCAAGAGTTTCGAAAGTATTTCGAAGGTCTGATCCTCTGAGCGGGCCGGTTGTGGGCTTTGGGCTGTGTGTTGAGTAGCGAAAACCTTTCGACCAGGAACGCCTTCGATCGGTCTCCGCTGTCGAAAGCCGACGTGAAATCGAATGACGTCCTGAACGTCCATCGCGCGCACACGGGCAGGAGGGGCGCGCCAGGGCCCGGGGAAGGGGCTTCTCTAGGTGCGGGGCGGGGCCGTGGAGAGCCGGACCTTGAGTTCGGTCGAGAGCTCCATCCGAGAGCTGACCAGGGGCTGGTGCTCCAGAAGCTGGAACAGTGTGCGGGCGGCGAGCCGACCCATCTCCTCCAGCGGCTGGCGCACCGTCGTCAGCGGCGGTGACAGCCATTCACACGTCGGCAGGTCGTCGAAGCCGACCACACTGAGGTCCCGCGGGATGCTCAGGCCGCCCTGCCGGGCGGCCTCGTAGACGCCCATCGCCTGCTGGTCGCTACCGGCGAAGACGGCGGTCGGCGGCTCGGGGAGGGCGAGCAGTTCCCGGGCACAACGGAACCCGCCCTCGTGCTGGAAGTCGCCGAACCGGATCAGGTCGCGGTCGACCTCGATCCCAGCCCGCTCCAGCGCGGCCCTGTACCCGTCGATGCGGGCCTGGCTGCAGAGCATCTCCTTGCGTCCGCCGATCGTGGCGATCCGGCGGTGCCCCAGCTCCAGCAGGTGCTCGGTGGCGGCGAGGCCGCCCGCCCAGTTGGTCGCTCCGATGCTCGGCACACCATGGCCCGGCAGGTCGATCGGGTCGATGACGACCAGCGCCACCCCGGCACGTTCGACCTGGGCGCGCTGGGCGTGGGTGACCGAGGTGGTGACGAGGATGGCGCCGTCACTGTGGTGCAGGACCGGCAGCGCGGCCCAGCTCGACGGCGTGGCCTCGCCCGGCGGGACGAGCGACACGACGGTGCCGACGCTCCGCCGGGCGCACTCGGCCTCGACACCGCGCAGTATCTCCACCGCCCATGCGCTGTCCAGACCGCCGATGATCAGGTCGACGAGACCCGACCTGCGGGCCCTGCCCGGCCGGCCGGGCGGGAGGTAGTTGCGAGATCGCAGCAGGCCCTCGATCCGTTCGCGTGTCGAGGGTGAGACATCGGAACGGCCGTTGACCACCTTGGACACGGTGGCCTGGGAGACCCCTGCCTCCGCGGCGATGACGGCCAGGGTCGGACGCTGCTCGCTCAACTTCTCTCCTCTGCCCGGACGTCTTGGGCCGGCGACAGGTATCGCAAACTTTCGAAGAGTTTCTGGGCGGTGCGACTGCTTGTCAAGCCCGGCAACAACCGCTGCTCTCCAAGAGATTGGCGACGAGGTCTTGACCGAGAAGCCCCGCGTTCCTAGTTTGTGGCAGCACGGAATTCGAGAGGATTTCGAAATATTTTCGGGCGCGAACCGGCGTTCCCCACTCCGGAGGCCCCATGGCGGGCACCCCACCGATGCCGGCCGCCTCCCGGAACGGCTGAAGGCCGGAGACCTCTCTCACCTCAGCCACGGCGAAGTGTCACGACAGGAACGCCCGGAGCACCCGTTCTTCGGCATGTGCGGCCGCCTTCACACCCGCGGTGCCTCGGGATCACCTCACCCCCACCCCCGAAGGAGCTCTTCTGATGTGGTTTCGCCATCCGTCCCCGGTCCACCTGAAACGCCTGCCGGCCGCCCTCGTGCCCTTACTGCTCCTGGCCGCGTTCTTCAGCGCCCAGCCCGCCGGCGCGGCCACGACCGTCGACCCCGATGCCTCGTACGTGCTGGTCAACCGCAACAGCCGCAAGGCCCTGGACGTCTACAACCTGGCGACCGGCGACGGCGCCCGCATCACCCAGTGGGCCAGGAACGATCAGAGCCAGCAGCAGTGGCAGTTCGTCGACTCCGGCGGCGGCTACTACCGCATCAAGTCCCGCCACTCCGGCAAGGTGCTGGACGTCCACAACGGGTCCACCGCCAACGGCGGGCCGGTCGTCCAGTGGGCCGACCTGAACGGCACCAACCAGCAGTGGCGGTTGGCCGACAGCCCGGACGGATACGTAAGGCTCGTCGCGCGTCACAGCAACAAGGCCCTGGAGGTACAGGGCGCCTCCACTGACGACAACGCGAACATCGTCCAGTACGACGACTGGGGCGGCGGCAACCAGCAGTGGCAGCTCGTCAAGGTCGGCGGCGGTAACCCCGGCGCGTGCGCTCTGCCGTCGACGTACCGCTGGACATCGACGGGCGCGCTGGCACAGCCCAAGCCGGGTTGGGCCTCGCTCAAGGACTTCACCGTCGTCCCCTACAACGGCAGGCAACTCGTCTACGCGACGACGCACGACACGGGGACGAGGTGGGGGTCGATGAACTTCGGCCCCTTCACCGACTGGTCGGAGATGGGCTCGGCCGGGCAGAACGCGATGTCGAGTTCCACCGTCGCGCCCACGCTCTTCTACTTCGCGCCGAAGAACATCTGGGTGCTCGCCTACCAGTGGGGTGGGACGTCCTTCTCCTACCGGACGTCGAGCGACCCCGCCAACCCGAATGGCTGGTCATCGGAGCAGGTGCTGTTCTCCGGAGGCATCACCGGCTCCGGAACGGGGCCCATCGACCAGACGCTCATCGGTGACGGGACGAACATGTACCTGTTCTTCGCCGGTGACAACGGCAAGATCTACCGGGCCAGTATGCCGATCGGGAACTTCCCGGGCAGTTTCGGCACGAACTCGACAGTGATCATGAGCGATACGACGAACAACCTGTTCGAAGCCCCGCAGGTCTACAAGCTCCAGGGCCAGGACCGTTACCTCATGATCGTCGAAGCGATCGGCTCGCAGGGCCGGTACTTCCGCTCCTTCACGGCCACCAGCCTGAACGGCTCATGGACACCTCAGGCCGCGACCGAGAGCAACCCCTTCGCGGGCAAGGCCAACAGCGGCGCCACCTGGACCGACGACATCAGCCATGGCGAACTGATCCGCACCGGCCCCGATCAGACCATGACCGTCGATCCGTGCCGTCTGCAGTTGCTCTACCAGGGGCGTAGCCCCAACTCGGCCGGCGACTACGGCCTCCTGCCCTATCGGCCGGGTCTGCTGACACTTCAGCGCTGACCGCATGACGTGGGTCCGGCTCCGGAGGGGAGCCGGAGTGGCGGGCTCGGAGGAAGGCCGAGCCCGCCCGGGTCATGCACAAACAGCGACGCGCGCCGGCGCATCGGGCCCATCTCCCTTGAATGGCAGGGACGTTGACCGGGAGATGTGCGACGCGCGGACCGTTGACATGTTCCTCGCGGCGACACTACGGTCGCGCCACGATTTCGAACGAGTGACGAAATATCGAACGTTCTACGGTGAGGAGTCCCAGCGGCATGACCATCGACAGGCGGACGGTGATGGCGGCGGGCGCCGCCGGAGTGGCGGCAGCGGCCGCGGGGGCGGCCCCGGCGTTCGCCGCGGGCGGCGCGGGAAGGCTGGGCGGAAGACCGCGGAAGGAGCTGTTCGGGACCCTGTCCGACGGCACACGGGTCCACCGCTGGACGGTGGCGGCGGGAGGTACCCGGCTGCGGGTGCTGTCGTACGGCGGCATCGTCCAGGCCCTCGAGATCCCTGACCGGCGCGGGCGGTACGCGAACGTGTCCCTGGGCTTCGACAACCTCGAGGACTACGTGACGGGCAGCCCGTATTGCGGCGCCCTCATCGGCCGCTACGGCAACCGCATCGCGGGCGGCGCCTTCACCCTCGACGGCATCACCTACCGACTCCCCGTCAACGACGACCCGAACAGCCTGCACGGCGGGGACAAGGGCTTCGACAAGCGGGTGTGGGACGTCGAGCCGTATGCGCGAGGGCGGGACACCGGCCTCACCCTGCGCTACGTCAGCGCGGACGGCGAGATGGGCTACCCCGGCACCCTGCACATCCGCGTCGACTACGTCCTCACGCCCCGCGGCGACTTCCGTATCGACTACAAGGCCACGACGGACAGGGCCACCGTCGTGAACCTCACCAACCACACCTACTTCAACCTCGCGGGAGAGGGCAGCGGCAGCATCCTCGACCACACCCTGAGGATCGCCGCGTCCCGCTACACCCCCGTCGACTCCACCCTGATCCCGACCGGCGAACTGGCCCGGGTCGCACACGGCCCCTTCGACTTCCGCAACGGCAAGCCCATCGGCCGGCACATCCGCGAGGCGCACCCGCAGGTCCTCTTCGGCCGCGGCTACGACCACAACTTCGCGCTGGACAAGGGACTCACCGACACCCCGCAGCATGTCGTGACCGTGACGGAACCCGTCCACGGGCGTGTGATGGAGATCGCGACCACCGAGCCGGGAGTGCAGTTCTACAGCGGCAACTTCCTCGACGCCACGCTGGCGGGTACGTCGGGGAAGGTCTACCGCCAGGGCGACGGCTTCTGCCTGGAGACCCAGCACTTCCCCGACTCTCCCAACCAGCCGACCTTCCCGTCGACGGTGCTCCGCCCGGGGCAGACCTACCGCTCGACGACGGTGCACTCCTTCTCCGCCCGCTGACCGTGGGCGGGCCGGGCGGAAGGCACCCGGCAGGCGGCGGCGGTCGCCTGCCGGGGCGTTTCGCCGCCGACCTCGCCCCGCCGCATCCGGAACGGCCTGAGCGGCCCGAGGGCGCGTGCCTCGGGCGTGAGATTGACATCTGCACGGGTCAAGTTACTCTCGATATTGCTAAGAAGATTGGTAGTCAATGAACTGAGGTACTATGGGCGCCGACACGACCCCCGAGCCCTACCGGTGGCGGTGGCTGATCCTGGTGGTGATGGTCGTCGCGGAGATCATGGACCTCCTGGACGCGTCGATCGTCAACGTCGCCGGGCCCGCGCTGGAGGAGTCCCTCGGTGCCGGTTCCGTCGGCCTGCAGTGGGTGATCGGCGGCTACGCCCTCACCCTGGGGGCCGGCCTGGTCCTGGGCGGCCGGCTCGGCGACCGCTACGGCCGGCGCCGGATGTTCCTGATCGGCCTGGCGGCCTTCACCGCGAGCTCGCTGCTGTGCGCACTGGCGCCGAACGTCGAGTCGCTGATCGCCTTCCGTCTGCTGCAGGGCACCGCCGGGGCGATGCTGCTGCCGCAGGGCCTCGGCCTGCTGCGGGAGAACTTCTCCGGACCGGAGCTCACCAAGGTCTTCGCGATCTTCGGCCCCGTCCTCGGTCTGGGTGGCATCATCGGCCCGGTCCTGGGCGGGTTCCTCATCGAGGGCGACTTCTTCGGCCTGGGCTGGCGGTCGGTGTTCGTGATCAACCTGCCCATCGGCATCGCGGCGTCGATCGTCGCGACGAAGTTCGTGCCCAGGAAGGCGGGCGACCGCACGGTGCGGGTCGACGTGGTCGGCGCCGCCCTGGTCGTGGTGTCCTGCGCCCTGTTGGTGCTGCCGCTGAACCAGGGGCAGGATGACGGCTGGCCGCTGTGGACGTGGCTGTGCATGACGGCCTCGGTCATCGGCTTCGTCCTGTTCGCCGTGCAGCAGCGCCGTACGGCTGCCACGGGCCGTGAGCCGCTCGTGACCCCGGGATTGCTGCGCAAGCCCGCCTTCACCGTCGGTCTCGGCGGCATCGCCCTGTTCTTCGGCGGGCTGATCGGCACCCAGCTCGTGCTGACCCTGTTCCTGCAGATCGGCCGGCACTTCACCGCCGGTGAAGCGGGCCTGGGCAACCTGCCGCTCGCGGTGGGCACGGCGATCGGCGGAGCCGTCAGCGGCGCGTTCCTCGCGGACAGGATCGGCCGCAAGGTGCTGCAGATCGGACCGCTGGTGCAGCTGGTCGGTGCGGCTGTGCTGTGGTTCGAGCTGGACGGCCTCGACGCCGCCTCGTTCCCTATCTGGGACATCGTTCCCGGCGTGGCGGTGGCGGGTGTCGGAGCGGGCATGGTGATCGCCGCCCTGTTCAGCTTCATCCTGGCCGCGGTCGACGACGACGAGATCGGTTCCGCCTCCGGCGTCCTGTCGGCCGTGCAGGCCATCGGTGGCTCGATCGGCGTCGCGATCTTCGGGTCGGTGTTCTTCGCCCGGGCCGAGACCGGTGACTTCACCGGTGGCTTCCACCGCGCCCTGATCGTCCAGGCGTGTCTGCTGGTGGCCTTCCTGGCTGTCACGTTCCTGCTGCCCAAGAAGGGGCGCCCTGACGAGGAGCAGCACGGCATCACCCCCGAGGCCGCTTCCGTCGACTCCGACACCAAGCACGACCTCACCGTGTGAAACCCGAGACGAGCGCGCCTGGTGCTCGACACACGGAAGCCACTCCTTCGCCGCCGCCCGGAAGGGGGCCCGCGCATCCGGGCGGTGACGGACACCCCTGCGCGCCGGCCTCACGGCATCATGGTTGCCCATGCCTTCAGCGATACCGGGAGTGTCTTCGCGCTCATGACCGCCAACCAGCCCTCCAAGCCCCTGCCCGCGGTTTCCCCCGAGAGCGCCATCCGCGACCACCTGCGTCGGCTGACGCGCCGGCAGCAGCGGTTCGAGCGGTATCTGGGCCGGCAGCTGCACGTCGATCCCGCCGGGCTCGCGGTGATGGACCACCTGGTCACTGCCGGTCCGGCGACGCCGAGCGAGCTGGCACGTGAACTCAGCACGTCGACGGCGGCGATGACCCTCGTGATCGACCGCCTCGTGGACGGCGGCCACGTCACCAGGGAGCGGCACCCGACTGACCGGCGCAAGGTGATCGTCACCCCTGCCGAGCACTGGGAGGCGGCCGCCTTCGAGCACGTCGAGCCCCTCGTTCTCGGCATCGCCGAGATCACCGCGTCCATGACGCCGGAGGAGCAGGAGACCGTGGCTGCCTTCCTGGAGAGGACGACGCAGGCCTATGACCGGGCCACCAAGGCGTGAGGGTCCTCGGCCGGATCTTGGTGCGGCTGAGGAGCGCTTCAGTCGTCCGGACCGGGCCCGGGCAAGCGGTCACGCCCGGAGGCAGTGGGTGGCGGCGTGGTGGGACCTTCGCTTCTCGGGGCCGTGGCAGAGTCCGTGAGAGCTTGAAGCGGTGGGGGAGAGGAGCCTCATGTCGCAGCACGCCCGACGCGGCGATCCGGGGTGGCGCCGATTGGTGCCCGGAGCGCCTGGAATCGCTGTCCTCGCCCGCTACGAGCGCTCCTGGCTGCGCGGCGACCTGCTGGCGGGCGTGACCGTCGTGGCGTATCTCGTGCCGCAGGTCATGGCATACGCGACCGTGGCGGGGCTGCCGCCCGTCGCCGGGCTGTGGGCGATTCTGCCCGCACTGGTGGTGTACGCGCTGCTCGGCTCGTCGCGGCTGTTGTCGGTCGGGCCGGAGTCGACGACCGCGCTGATGACCGCCACCGTCGTCGCGCCGCTCGCAGCCGGGGACCCTGGGCGGTATGCCGTATGGGCGGCCGCCCTGGCGGTCGCGGTCGGGCTGCTGTGCCTGGTGGCGTGGGCGGCCAGACTCGGCTTCGTCGCCGATCTCCTCTCGCGGCCGGTCCTGGTCGGCTATCTCGCGGGTGTGGCGCTGATCATGATCGTGGATCAGCTGCCGAAGATGACGGGCGTGAGCACCACCGGGTCAGGGTTCTTTCCGCAGCTGTCGTCCTTCGCACAGAACCTGCCCGAGGCCCAGCCCGCCACCGTCGCCGTCGCTGTCACCGCCCTCGTCCTGCTCTTCACCCTTCCGCTCCTCCTGCGTGCGGTTCCCGGGCCGCTGGTGGTGGTCGGACTCGGAACCGTGGCAGTGGCGGCGTTCGGCCTGGACGAGCACGGCATCGCCGTGATCGGAGCGGTGCCGGCGGGGCTGCCCCGTCCGGCTCTGCCGGACGTCGACGAGCTGTCCCGGCTGATGGTTCCGGCGCTCGGCATCCTCCTCGTGGGCTACACGGATGTGATCCTCACCGCGCGTGCCTTCGCCTCCGGCGACGACGCCGGGCGCCTGGACGCCAACCAGGAGTTGCTGGCCCTGGGCGTCGCGAACCTCGGCGCGGGCGTCCTGAGCGGGTTCCCGGTGAGCAGCAGTGCCAGCCGCACCGCGCTGGCGGACTCCACCGGTGCGCGAAGTCAGGTGTACTCGCTGACCGCAGGGGCGGCCGTTCTCGCTGTCCTGCTGTTCCTCAGCCCGCTGCTGAGCCTCACCCCAGTCGCCGTGCTGGGCGCACTCGTCGTCTACGCCGCGGTCAAGATGATCGACCTGGCAGGCTTCCGGCGGCTGGCATCGTTCCGTCGCAGGGAGCTCCTGCTGGCCGTCGGCTGCCTGTGCGGCGTGCTGTCCCTGGACATTCTGTACGGGGTGCTGGTGGCGGTCGGTCTGTCGGTGGCCGAGCTTCTGACACGGGTGGCGCGCCCGCACGACGCCGTCCAGGGGCTGGTGCCCGGCGTGGCCGGCATGCACGACATCGACGACTATCCGGAGGCCCGTACGATTCCTGGGCTGCTCGTCTACCGATACGACTCGCCGCTGTTCTTCGCCAACGCGGAGAACTTCCGGAGCCGTGCACTCGCCGCCGTCGCGGAGCAGTCCGGGCCCGTCCACTGGTTCGTGCTCAATGCCGAGGCCAATGTGGAGGTGGACATCACCGCGCTGGACTCCGTCGACGAGCTGCGCCGCGAACTGTCCGGGCGCGGCATCGTGTTCGCGCTGGCGCGTGTGAAGCAGGACCTGCTCGACGATCTCGACGCCTACGGGCTGACCGAGTCGGTCGGTGCCGATCTGATCTTCCCCACACTGCCCACGGCGGTGGCCGCGTACCGGGACTGGCGCCACGCCCGCGACGACGGCTCTCCTGAGTAGGACCCGTCATTCGGTGACGCGGACCGCGAGCGCGGGGCGGATGGCGGCCGCGCGGCGCGCCGGTCCGATCGTGGCCAGGAGCGACGCGGCGAAGGTGGCTGCGGCCAGGCCGACGATGCTGGTCCATTCGACCGGGAAACCTCCTTCGAGGCCCTCGAACGCGGCACTGTTGGCGTACATGAGCCAGGTGGTGAGCACGCCCAGCAGCGATCCGAGGACGATTCCCTCCACGGCGATGAAGGAGCTCTCCCACAGGAAGGACCGTTGGACGGTCCGTGCCCGGAAGCCGAGGGCCCGCAGGATGCCGATGGTGCGGCGGCGTTCGCGTACGGCTCGGACCATGACGACGCCGAGGCCGGTGATTCCCACGCCGAGCCCCAGGGCGAGGAAGCCCTGCATGAGACGGAAGAAGGCGGTGCTGGAGTCGAACTGTTGGCGGATGTCCGACTCGATGGGGGTGGCGACCAGGCTGGCCGAGAGCTGCTCGCCCTGCAGCCGGGTCGCCAGGGCGTCGGGGGAGGTTCCGGGGCTGGTGCGCACCAGCGCGGAGGCGTTCTGTGCCTGGGCGCCGAAGAGCTCGCGCGTCGCCCGCTCGCCCAGCACGACGGGGTAGGTGGTCGAACTGGCGCCGGTGCCCGGGTAGAAGACCAGCCCGTTGCTCAGCACACCGGCGATGACCTTCTGCTCGCTGCGTCCCGTCCGCGGATCCGTCAGGGAGAGGGTGTCCCCGGGGTCGTAGTAGTCGCCGGCCGGGCCGCCCGTACTGCCGAAGAAGGCGTCGAGCACGACGTAGCGGGGGTCGGAGGCGAGGGCCTGCCACACGGCGGCGTCGTTGTTCAGCCCGGGCAGCCGCTCCCGGAACGTGATGCCGGTGATCGCTCCGTCGGGGACACCGACGACGGCGGTGTCCAGCGGTCGAGGGCTGCGGTGCCCCGGGTCGGTGGCCCGGCCTGTGGCGTTGAGCAGCGGTGTCACGGCGGCGATCCCGGCGGCCGACGGGCCGCCGCGGAGATCGGCGACGAGCCGGTCGCCGGCGACCTGAGGGTTGTAGTCCAGCCGCAGGGAGTATCCGGCGGTGGCGTCGGCGACGACTCCGTCGACTCCGGCGCGGAGGATGCCCGAGATCTCCGTCAGGAGGACGAGGACGAACACGATCAGGGTGTACATCACCAGCGTCGCGCCGGTCCTGAACCGCTTGGCCAGCGGGTACGCGACGCCGAGCCGCGCCGCCAGGCCGCCCTCCGTCGGGCGCTGGAGGAGCCCCCGTACGGGGCGGAGCAGCGTCTTCTGGTTGTCGCTGACGAGCACCACGGCGGAGAAGGCGGCCAGGGCGCCTTGGATGACGTACACGGACATCGACGGCGTGTCGAAGATCCGGGGACGTATGACGGGTGCCAGGAGCGTCCAGGCGAGGACCGCCCCCGCGACCAGGGTGGTGACGGTGTGACGGGGGAGGACTCGCAGCAGCGCCGGAGCGGCGAAGGCGAGGGCGAGCGCCGGCATGAGGTACGTCGCGTCCGGTTGGCTGCGTGCCACGGCCGGCACGGACACGAACGCGCAGAGGACCGCCAGAGTGGTGGAGACCGCGAGCAGACGGCGGCGCGGCCCCCGCCCCGGCGTCGTCGGGAGGTCGCGGATCGCGGCGATGATGTTGAACCTGCTGATGCGCACGCTGGTCGCGAGGATGGCGGCGAAGGCGATGAGCAGGCCCATGGCCAGTCCGTTGAGGACGCTGGTGGGGGTGATGGCGAAGGCGATGCGGAGGCTGCTTCCGCCGACCGACCAGCCCTGGAAGATCTGCGCCGCCACCACGGCGACGCCCCAGCCGACGGCGACCCCGAGCGCCACCCCCGGCAGCGCGGACAGCAACGCGTACGTGGCGCCTTCGAGGGTGAAGGACCCGACGAGGCGTGAGCGCTTCATCCCCACCGCCCGCACCATGCCCATCTGGGACTTCCGCTCCTCGCCGAGCATCACGAAGATGTTCACCAGGAGCAGGGCGCCCGCGATGATGCTGAAGCTGCCGATCATGAGGAAGAGGGCGCCGAGGGAGTCCCCGGCCTGTTCGGCGTCCCGCAGGACCGTGTGCTTCGGCGTGTCGATCGCTGTCTGACCGGCGAGCGGGCCCAGTGCCTGCCGGATGTCGGTGGTCACGCGGTCGGTCAGGGCTTCGCCGCCTTCGACGCCGCCTCGATTGGACACGAAGGTGACCGAGCGCGGCTCCGCTCCGGCGGCCCGGGCGGCGGAGTCCAGGGTCCCCGGTGACAGGAAGACGTCGCGGTTCAGCCGGCCGCCCAGGCCCACACCGGCAAGGCCCTGTTCCGGGACCACGCGCTCGACCCGGTACGCCTGCGGTGTCCCGAACAGGTACACCGTGATGGGATCACCGGCTCCCACGCTCAGGGACCGGGCCAGCGGCTCGTTGACCACGACCTGGCCGGGCTTCGGGTTCGGTCCGCCGAGACCGGAGTCGCCACCGGGTGCGCCGAAGCGCGCCGCCTTGTCGAAGTCCATCTGCCAGGCCAGGACGCGTGGCTCGGCGGCCGTGCGGCCGTCGGTGGTGTTGACGGCCGATGCCTGGGTGGCCCGGGCGTTCAGGACGCCGTCGACGTCGGGGTCGCCCGCCAGGGCTGCCAGCCGCTCGGTGACGGCCTGCCCGGTCGGCCCGGGGGGAGCGACGACGCGCTCGTCCACCGGTCCCAGCGTCCGGTAGGCCTCCTGCCGTACGGAGAAGTTCAGTGTGTCGCCGACGACCAGGGCCCCGATGACGATGGCCGTTCCGAGCATCGAACCGCCGATCACCAGTGCTGCCTCGGTGCGCCGGCGGGCGACCTGCCGGAAGGCCAGCCGCCGTGACACCGGCTGCCGGACGGCCACCAGCACCAGGGCCGCGAGGGCGAGCGCGAGGGCGGTCAGCAGCGGGACGAGGAGGTTCGGGTACATGGTCAGCCCGTGGGGATGTCGCGGATCGCGGCCGGGGCGGTGACGGCCTGGCGGACGTCGTCGACCAGCTGCCCGTCGCGCATCCGGATCAGTCGGGGGACGCGGGCGCCGATGGCGCTGTCATGGGTGACCAGGACGATCGTCTGGCCCTCGTCCCGGTTGAGCGCGCACAGCAGGTCCATGACCTGCTCGGCCATCGCGCTGTCGAGGTTGCCGGTGGGTTCGTCCGCCCACACGATGGCCGGGCGTCCGGCCAGGGCGCGGGCGATGGTCACCCGCTGCTGTTCACCGCCGGACATCTCGCTCGGCCGGTGCTCGACCCGGTGGCCGAGGCCCACCCGGTCGAGCATGTCCAATGCCCGGCCACGCGCTTCTCGTGGCCGGGTGCCCACGAGCAACAGGGGCAGCTCGACGTTCTCCACCGCGGAGAAGACCGGGATGAGGTTGAACGCCTGGAAGACGAAGCCCATGGTGTGCGCCCGATGTTCCGTGCGCGCCGCGTCCGACATCGCGAACAGATCGTGGCCGTCGACCTCCACCCGGCCGCCGTCGATGTCGTCGAGGCCCGACAGACAGTTGAGCAGAGTGGTCTTTCCGGAACCGGACGGTCCCATGACCGCCACCATCTCTCCGTGGTGCACGAGGAGATCCAGGTCGAGCAGGGCGGTGACCTCGACGGATCCCGTCCGGTAGATCTTGCGTACCCCGGTGGCGACGAGGAGCGCGCGGTCGGCGTTCATGTCTTCCATGCCAGCCTCCGGAAGGATTCGTCGGCTACGGCCACCCAGGGCCGGAAAGCGGGCCGAACGGCCCAATCCCCGGGTCACCGGGGAGTCTGCATGAGCGGTCTCGCCGCCACGGCCCTCGGACCCGGTGCCAGGCCGACGGCCATGCGGAAGGAGACCTGGACCATCCGGTGGTGCTCGTCACCGGGCGCCCATGGGCTCGTGACGACTCCGGGAGCATGACCCGGCGCGGCGGAGAGCTGACCGGCATAGATCAGTCGTGGGGAACGAGTGCCACGGGCGCCGGGCTGTGGTGCAGGACGGCGTGGGCCACGCTGCCGATGTGCGCGCCGAGCGTCGAGCGGCGGGTACGCCGGCCCACCACCACGAGGGAGGCCTCCCGCGCGGTCACCACCAGTTCTGGTCCGGCCGATCCGACCGCCACACTCGCGGTGGTCTCGATGTCCGGGTACTTCGCCTGCCAGGGTTCCAGCAGTTCATCGAGCGAGCGCTTGATCTCCGGAGCCACGGCAGCGCGGATGTCCGGGACCATGGCGGGTCCCAGTCCCGCGAAGAGCGGGAGTTGCTCCACGTACACGACGTGGAGCCGGGAGTGCCGTCGCGCGGCTTCCTCGAAGGCGAAGCCCAGCACGGAGTCCACGGGCTGCCGCACATCGGTGCCGACCAGGACGGGGCCCTGGGGCGCGGTCGCCCCACCGCCGGCCCGCACCAGCACGACGGGCCGCTCGACGGTACCGGCGACCGTCAGGCCGACCGAGCCGACCAGGTAACCGGCCACGCTGCCGAGCGCACGTGAGCCGAGGACCAGAAGATCGCTCTCCTGAGCCGCCGCGACCAGTCCCGGCACGGGACCCACGGGCAGCATCCGAGTGGTCACCGACAGTCCGGGATGGCGCTCGCACAGGCCGGCGGCGACGCGCGCCACCATCTCCTCGGCCCATGCCTCCTCGGACTCCCGGGCCACCAACGCCAGAACGGCCCCGAACACCGGTTCCTTCGCGTGCACCAGATGCACTCCGGTGCCGCGCAGCAGCGCCTCCTCCGCCGCCCATTCCGCGGCGGCTTCGGCCTGCTCCGTGCCGTCCAGGCCGACCACGATGCTCCGTGTCATGATCGTCCACCTCCTCGTTCCGGACCGTTCCAGCCGTGGCCGCCCCGACCGGGGGACACGGGTGGGTCGTCTCCAGCCTCTCTCCGGTCGCAAGGATCGCCCAGGGCCGCCCGGACCCGGTCGATGGGCTGACCGACCCGGGTGCAGGAGACGACCGGGGACGCCCCCGAGTTCAGTGGCCGCCGTCCAGGGTGAGCTGTGCGACCTTGTCCGTCACCGCCGTCCGCTCACACCAGGGGGCCGCTCACACCAGGGGGACGACGGCGACCGGCGCGGGGCTGTGGTGGATGACCGCGTGGGCGACATGGCCGAGGTGCGGGCCGAGGGGAACCTTCCGGGACCGGCGTCCCACGGCGACGAGCTGCGCGGTCCGTGACGCCTCGACCAATTGGTACGCGGCCGAGCCCAGCACCGCCCCGGCCGTCACGTCCACGCCCGGGTACGTCTTCTGCCACGGTTCCAGCAGGTCTTCGAGACCCCCGACAAGGCGGCTGCCCAGTTCCTCCTCCTCGTCGGTCGCCGAGTCCACGACAGCTGCGTAGCCGTACGAGGCGAGAAGGGTCCAGCTGTGCACGAACCGCAGGGGCAGGCCCCGGCGGGCGGCTTCGTTGAACGAGAACGCGAGCAGGGCTTCGCACGGGTGGTAGATGTCGACACCGACCACGATCCCGCCGTCGGGAACCACTCGGTCGTCCTCCGCACGCACGAGGACGACCGGCTGTCGTGCCGAGCCGGCGACGGCGAGTGACACCGAGCCGACCACGAAGCCGAGGACGCCCCCGAGCCCACGCGAACCGAGCACCGTCAGATCGGCTTCGTTCGCGGCGGCCGTCAGTTCCTCGGTCGCCAGGCCGCGTGCGCGTTCGATGACCACCTCGAGGTCGGGATGGTCCTTTCGTGCGCGGTCCGCCTGGTCCCGCAGCAGTCTCTCGACTCGCTCGTCGAGGGTGCGGGCGTACGGAAGCGGCAGCTCCGGGGTGTTCGGCCACTCCTCCACGTACACCAGCCGGAGGGGCACTTCGCGCAGTACCGCTTCACCTGCCGCCCATGCGGCTGCGGCGAGGCTTTCCTGCGAGCCGTCCACACCGACGGTGACCTGTGCCGGCATCACGCCCCTCCTCACACGAGTCCGCTTCGTCCGGAGTCCGGACCGACGAGGACGTCCAGATCATCAGGTTGATGCCCCGATGCTCCAGACAGCAGGGCCGGGCAGGTCGCGACGGGGACCGAACGGCCCATCACGCGGAGACTCCGCAGTGTCGGCGTGAGCGCCAGGAAGCGTATCCGGATCAGCCCCGCCGTCCCCGCGGGCCGGCACCGGCGTCACGGTGCCGGGGTCTGGTCGGCCCCTCTGGAAGCGCCCCGTTCGGCCCCGCCGCACAGCCCCCTCGGACACTGCTCCACGCGACCTTCCACGAGGAAGAGTGGGTCACGGAGCCGGACCGGGATCCGTAACCCGATCCGCCGCCTGTCCGTACCGGCTCGGGCCCACGGCGACCCGCCTGGGCCCCGTACTCGAGGAGCAGCACCATGACCGGAGGCAAGGTGGAACGCAGGCGCAGCCTCTTCCCCGACTTCGACAGCTGGTTCAGCAGGGAGTTCCCAGGGCTGCCCGGGTGGCGACCCGCGACGGCCGCCCACTCCATTCCCGTGGAGGTGACCAGCGGAGACGGCGTGTACGTGCTGCGGGCCGAGCTCCCGGGAATGGACCCGGACAACGACATCACCATCACCGCCGCCGACGACCTCATCACCGTGAGCGCGGAGCACAGCGAGAGCACGGAGGACAAGGATCACTCGGAGTTCCGCTACGGATCGTTCCGCCGCACCGTGCGCCTCCCGGCCGTGATCACGACCGACGACGTCGAGGCGTCGTACGCGGACGGCATTCTCACCATTCGCGTCCCGATGCCTGACGAGAGGATCGCCTCCGTCCGGACCATTCCGGTGAAGCGGACCGGCAAGACGGCCGAGGGAGCGGCGTCATGAACGCCAAGCGTGTCCTCGTGGCCTACGGCAGCAAGGCCGGCGCGACCGCCGGCATCGCCGAAGAGATCGGTGAGGCGCTCCGGGTCGACGGCTACGACGCTGTCGTCCTGCCCGCCGACACCGTCACCGACGTGAGCGGCTACGACGGCGTCGTCCTCGGCGGAGCCCTCTACGCCGGACACTGGACCGGCAAGGCCCGACGCTGTGCCCGGCGCAACGCCGAACAGCTCAGACACCGGCCGCTGTGGCTCTTCAGCAGCGGTCCCGTCGACACCTCCGCAGACGAACACGACATCCCGCCCGTACGAGGGGTCGCCCGGCGGATGAAGAAGCTGGGCGCTCGCGAGCACATGACCTTCGGGGGCGCCATGACCGCCGAGACGTCGGACCCGGTGGCCCGCCACATGGCGAGCCGGGGCAAGGGCGGAGACTTCCGCAACCCGGAACGCATCCGGGCATGGGCCCACCACATCGGAACGGAACTCAGCGCCACACCATGACGGTGCGGCGGATCCACCGACCCCCGTCGCCCCGTCGGGCATGGCCTCCGCCGCGTGTCCCCGGCGCTACCGTCCGGCTCGCGTGCGCGCCTCGATCCGGTGTCGTACGACGGTCGTCAGAGCCGACAGCCGGGTCGACACGAGCGGTACCGGTGGCACAGGGCCCTCGATGCGCCGCGCGGCCTCCGGCAGGACGGCGACGTCGGCCTCGAAGCGGGCACGGGCGGCTGCCAGGGTGTCGGGCGGTTCCGTGCGGAGCCCGCCGCGCATCACGGTCCGCAGCAGTGGCTCCGAGTCCTCGGGGGGCTCCTCGTTCGCCAGGCCGATGACGTCGCCGAGGCCGGGGCCGCGGAACACCTGCTTCGGGGCGGGAGTCGTCACCTTCGCCGACGAGAGCTTCATGACGGGCCGGCCGTCGTACTCGACCAGCTTGTACACAGCGTCCAGATACGGTGCGTCGGCGGCCGTGCCGACCTTCGTCCCCACGGCGAAGACGTCGATGGGCACCCCGTCCCGAACGAGAGCGGCCACTGCGTACTCGTCGAGGCCGCCGCCGGCGATGATCCGCACGTCTCTCAGCCCCGCCGCGTCGAGTGCGGTACGGGCGCGCCGGGCGAGCGCGCCCAGGTCACCGCTGTCGAGGCGGATTCCGCACCCCGGGCCGAGCCTCAGGTCGCTGAGGACCCGCGCGGCCGCCGCGACCCCGCGGTCGGTGTCGTACGTGTCGACCAGGAAGGTCACCGGGCCCGGATGGGTGCGCGCGAAGGCCCGGAAGGCGTCCTCCTCCGAGGCGAACGTCTCGACGTAGGAGTGCGCCATGGTGCCGGATGCGGGAATGCCGTACCGGGTCGCGGCGGCGACGTTGCTGGTGCCGCTGAACCCGACCAGGGCGCAGAGGCGCGCCGCCTCCAGGCCGGCCTCCGGTCCGTGGGTCCGGCGGAGGGAGAAGTCCACCAGCGGCCGCCCGGCGGCGGCCAGCACACACCGCGCCGCTTTGGAGGCGACCGCCGTCTGGTGGCAGACGAGGGACAGCAGGTAGGTCTCCACGAGCTGGGCCTGCGGCAGGGGCGCGGTGACCTCCAGGAGCGGCTCACCGGCGAGGACCAGACGTCCCTCGGGCACGGCGCGGACCCGGCCGTCGAACGACAGGCCGTGCAGCGGTTTCAGGTCCTCGACCGGCCGGCGCAGCGCCTCGGCGAACTCCAGCACGTCGGAGCGGCCGACCCGGAACCGGGAAAGGAAGTCGAGGGCCGGTTCGAGCCCCGCCGAGACGAGGAATCCGCGGCCCGGGGGGAGGTCGCGGACGAAGAGGCTGAAGGTGGCCGGGGCCCGCATGTCCTCCCGCAGGTACGAGAGCGCCATCGTGACCTCGTACAGGTCGGTGCTGGTCACCTGGGACATACTTCGAGCATGAGCGACGGAACCGTGACCTGCACCGCCCAGGGCCGGACACGGCCTATGTCCGGCCCTGGGCGGTGAGCTCGCACCGCACGTCCACCACGCCTTCGACAGCGCGGGCCAGACGGGCCGCGAGCGGGATGAGCGCCCTGTCGCGGACCTCGCCGGACAGCGTCACCACGCCGGCGTCGACACGGACGTCGACCTGGCGCCGAGAGAGCGGGAAGAGGTGCTCGACGACGTCGCGGCGCACTTCGGCGGCGAGGTCCTCGTCCGGGCGGAGGAAGACCTTGAGGAGGTCGGACCGGCTCACGATGCCCTGGATCGTTCCGCTCGTGCCGACGACCGGCAGCCGTTTGACGTGGTGAGAGGCCATGAGGCGGGCGGCCTGGGGCAGGGAGGCCTCGGGAGCGACGGTGACCGCGGGCGAGGTCATCAGGTCCTCGGCCCGCCGAGAACCGGCCTTGGCCGTGGCGTCGAGCCGTCGCATCTGTTCGACGAGACCGAGAAGGTGGTCGTGGAACTCCTCCTTGAGGAGCAGGTCGGCCTCGGAGACCACCCCCACGACGCGGCCCTCGCCCTCGACGACCGGTAGGGCCGTCACCTTCCACCGCTCCATGGCGGCGACGATCTCCTTGAACTCCGCACCGGGCTGGACGGCGACGACCTTCTTGGTCATCACGTCGGCGACGGTGAACGACTGGGCGGTCATGGCCATCTCCTCAGCGTCCGTGGGCGCGTCGAATTGCGGGGTGCGAACGGCCCGGCCTCAGCGGACCAGGACGGCCTCGCCCGAGCGGGGGACGACGGCCGTCCAGCCCAGCTCGTGGTCGATGCGGTCGCGCAGAGCGGCTGATGCGGCCGGTTCACCGTGGACGAGGTAGGTGGTGTGAGGGGGAGGGGCGTCGCGAAGCCAGCCGATGATCTGTTCCGCGTCGGCGTGGGCCGAGAAGTGAGGGACGTCTGCGACTTCGGCCCGTACGGGAACGTACTCGCCGAACATCTTCAATGCGCGCACCCCGTCCACCAGGTCCCGCGCGCGCGTGCCGGCCGCGGCGAAGCCGACCACCACGACGGCGTTGCGCGGATCGGGGAGCAGGCGGCGCAGGTGGTGCAGGACGCGGCCGCCGGTGGCCATGCCGGCCGAGGAGACGATGACGGCGGGGCCCTTCACCGCGTTGATCTCGATGGACTCCTGGACGGTACGCGCGGCGAGGAAGGGCTCCGGGCTCAGCGCTTCCTCCCCCTGGGCGAGGATCTCCGGCCGCAGCTCGGCCGACCGCTCCCGCACCGCGTCCCGGTACACGTCGAGAGCGGCCAGGGCCATCGGGCTGTCCACGTACACCGGGACCGATCGGGGCAGGGCGTCCGTCGCGCGCAGCCGGCCCAGTTCGTGCAGGACGACCTCGGTGCGGTCGATCGCGAAGGCGGGGATGACGACGGTGCCGCCCCGGGCGAGGGTCCGCGCGATGACGGAGGCGAACTCCGACCGCGAGGACTCCGGGTCGTGGCGACGGTCGCCGTACGTGGACTCCATGAGCAGCACGTCGGCGCCCGAGAACGGTTCCGGCGGCAGCAGCAGCGGGTGTCCGGGCCGGCCGAGGTCTCCGGAGGCGGCCAGAGTGTGGCCGTCCTCCAGGGTCAGGTGCGCCCACGCCGAGCCGAGGATGTGCCCGCCGTGGTGGAGCCTGAGCCCGGTGCCGGCCATGATCTCCACCTCGGTGCCGACCGGGACAGGATCGAAGAACGACAGCGTCTTCTCGACGTCCGAGTCGTCGTAGGGCGGCTTGGCCGGTCGGTGCTTGGACCAGCCGTGCTCGTTGGCGTGCCGGGCGGCCTCCATCTGGAGGCGTGCGCTGTCGCGCAGCACGATCCCGGCGAGCCGGGCCGTGTGGGCGCTGGTGATGATCGGCCCCCGGAAGCCCTGGTGGACCAGGCGGGGCAGGTAGCCGCAGTGGTCCAGATGGGCATGGGTGACGACCACGGCGTCGACGTCCGCGGCGTCGCGGGCGAACCGCTCCCGGTTGCGGCGCCGCAGGGGCGCGAAACCCTGGAAGAGACCGCAGTCGAGGAGGATCCGCGCATGGTCGCTCTCGACCAGGAACTTGCTGCCCGTGACCGTACCCACCCCGCCCAGGAAGCTGAGCAGAGCCGGTCGAGGGGTCGGGGGAGCGGGGTTCGGTGCTGCCTCGGACATGGCCGTTCCTCCTTCGGAACGTGTACCGGTCTCCACCCTCGCATCCGGACCGCTCCCGTCCGGAGGGTCCGAGAGGGCTCTTTCGGGGGCCGACCGGCTCATGCGCCGCCGGGGTGCCGCGCGGAACCTGGTGGACGAGGACCGCACCGACGCGCGACAGGAAGTGGGTGGGCGCCATGAGGGCACTCGTCTTCCAGAAGCCGGGCCGGATCGCCTGGCAGGAGGTACCCGACCCGGTCGTCGGGGACCCTGCCGACGCGATCGTCCGGGTCGACGCCGTGACCATCTGCGGCACGGACCTGCACATCCTGAAGGGGGACGTACCGGATGTGACCGCCGGCCGGATCCTCGGACACGAGGCGGTCGGCACGGTGGTCGAGACCGCTGGCGGCGTCCGCACGGTGCGACCGGGGGACCGCGTCCTGGTCTCCTGCATCTCCGCCTGCGGCAGGTGCCGCTTCTGCCGCGAGAGCCGCTACGGACAATGCCGTGGCGGGGGTGGCTGGATCCTCGGGCACACCGTCGACGGCACCCAGGCCGAGTACGTCCGGGTGCCCTTCGCGGACCTGTCCGTCCACCCTCTGCCCGACTCGATCGACAGCGCCGACGCCGTCCTGCTCGCCGACATCTTCCCCACCGCCTACGAGGTGGGGGTGCTGAACGGCGCCGTGCGCCCGGCCGACACGGTCGTGGTCGTGGGCGCGGGACCCATCGGCCTGGCGGCGATCGTCACCGCCGGGTTCTACAGTCCCGGCCGCGTCATCGCCGTCGATCTGGCCGAGTCGCGGCTGGCTGCCGCCCGCTCCCTCGGCGCGGACGCCACCGTGAACGCCGGCGAGGAGCCGGAGCAGCTGGTCGCCGATCTCACCGACGGCCTCGGCGCCGACGTCGTCATGGAGGCCGTGGGTGTTCCGGAGGCGTTCGAGATGTGCACGCGGATGGTCCGGCCCGGTGGCCGGGTCGCCAACATCGGCGTCCACGGCAAGCCCGCGACCCTGCATCTCGAAGACCTGTGGATCAAGGACGTCACCATCACCACCGGTCTGGTGGACACCTCGTCCACACCCTTGCTGCTGCGCATGATGGCCGCCGGACGGCTGCCGTCCTCGTCCCTGATCACCCACCGTTTCGAGCTGGGGCAGATGGAAGAGGCCTACGACGTCTTCGGGCGGGTGGAGGAGACGGGCGCCCTCAAAGTCGTGCTCGGCGGAGCGTAGGACGTGCCGACGACCGGCCCCCGCCACCGTCCGGAACGGAGCGCTCCCGTGGACTTCCGAGGCCCCGGATCCCGTCCGCTCCGTGCGCTCGTCCTGGACACGGACGGCGTGCTCCTCGACTCGGCCGGTCTGCACGCGGCGGCCTGGAAGGCGGCGCTGGACGCCTGCCTGAAGGCCGTGGCGGGCGAGGAACAGCCGCCCTTCGACTCCGACGCCGACTACCGCCGGTTCGTCGACGGAAGACCCCGCTACGACGGGGCGGCGACCTTCCTGGCGGCCCGCGGCCTCGGGCTTCCGGCGGGAACGCCCCACGACCCGGCCGGCTCCGCGACGATCTGGGCGGTCGCGGCCCGCAAGGAGCAGGCGTTCACGGATCTCCTGCGCACCGAAGGCGTCCGGGCCTTCGGCGACGCACGGCCCGCTCTCGCGGCCCTGGGCGCGGTGGGCGTGCCGTGCGCCGCCGTGTCCGCCTCACGGCACGCCCGGGCACTGATCCGTGCCGCCGGTCTCGCCGGTCTCCTCGCGGTGATCGTGGACGGCGAGGACGCCGCCCGGCTCGGCCTGGCCGGCAAGCCGGATCCCGCGCTCTTCCTGCGGGCAGCCGCTCTCCTCGGCAGCCATCCGAAGGAGACGGCGGTCGCGGAGGACGCGCTCGCCGGAGTCGCGGCGGCGCGCCGCGGCGGCTTCGCGCTCGTCGCCGGTGTCGACCGCACTCCGCTCGGGAGCGCGGCCGGTCCTCTCCGGGAGGAGGGCGCCGACCTGGTGATTCCCGATCTCGTGACGCTGGTACGGAGCGCGTGGGGTGCGACCGGATGACCACCGACCGGACGTGGAGGTACGACCGGTACGAGCCGGAACGCGAGCCGCTGGTCGAAGCCCTCTGCACCCTCGGCAACGGCCGGTTCGCCACCCGGGGCTCCACTCCCGAGTGCCCCGCCGGAGGGGCGCACTACCCGGGCACCTATCTGGCCGGCTGCTACGACCGGCTCACCTCGGTCGTCGGGGGTGAGCCGGTCGAGAACGAGGATCTCGTCAACCTCCCGGACTGGACGCCGCTGCGCTACCGCTGCCTGCCGGACGACGGGCCGCCCGGCGACTGGCTGACGCCGGACGCCGCCGACCTCCGCCACTACGACGTACAGCTCGACCTGCACGCGGGCGTGCTTACCCGACGCCTGTTCTTCGAGGACGCCCACGGGCGGGGCCTGCGCGTCAGCCACACCCGCCTCGTGCACATGGGAGAGCCCGGCCTGGCAGCCCAGCGCACCGTGTTCCGCGCCTACGGCTGGAGCGGTTCGATCGAGGTGCGGTCCGTTCTCGACGGAGCCGTCACCAACGCCGGAGTCGAGCGCTACCGGCACCTGGACGGACGCCACCTCACGGACCACCGTGCCGGCTTCGAGCCCGGCGGCGTCGCCCGGCTCTCCTGCCGTACGCGCGATCCGGGCATCAGGATCGCCCTGGCCGTGCGCACGATCACCCGCCCCGCACGGGCCGCACGGGAGACGGCCACGCCGGACGGCACCGTACAGACGTACCGCCTCCCGGTCGTTCCCCGCCGCTCCGTGACGGTCGTGAAGACTCTGGCGCTGCGCACCTCGAAGGACCGGCCCGCCGCCGACCCCCTCTCCGCGGCCGTCGACGCGGTCACCCGTGCTGCCGCGTTCCCCCTGCTGCTCTCCACGCACAAGGCCGCCTGGCAGCGTGT
Organism: Streptomyces tanashiensis; assembly: GCF_014648895.1. Classification (GTDB taxonomy): domain Bacteria; phylum Actinomycetota; class Actinomycetes; order Streptomycetales; family Streptomycetaceae; genus Streptomyces; species Streptomyces tanashiensis. Next base: position 661,048 of record NZ_BMRZ01000002.1, on the reverse strand, counting down.
CTGGGAGCAGGGTGAGTTGCACGTGCCGGGGGAGCCGGGGCGCATCCTGCGGCTGCACGTGTTCCACCTGCTGCAGACGCTCTCCCCGCACACGGTGGACCTCGATGTGGGCGTGCCCGCGCGGGGACTGCACGGTGAGGCGTACCGGGGGCACGTCTTCTGGGACGAGCTCTTCGTCCTTCCCTACCTCGACCTTCACTTCCCCGAGGTGGCCCGGGCGCTGCTCATGTACCGGCACCGTCGACTGCCGGCTGCCCGCACGGCTGCCCGCCTCACCGGTCGACGAGGGGCCATGTATCCCTGGCAGAGCGCGAGTTCGGGCCGGGAGGAGACCCAGGCCCTGCACCTCAACCCGCGGTCGGGACGCTGGCTGGCCGACCACTCCAGGCTCCAGCGCCACGTGGGCTCGGCCGTCGCGTACAACGTCTGGCGGTACGCGCAGGCCACCGGCGACCGCGGATTCCTCCACTCCGCCGGGGCCGACATCGTTCTTGAGGTCGCCCGCTACTGGGCCGGGGCCGCCACGTTCGACCCGGAGCTCGGCCGCTACCGCATCCGCGGGGTCGTGGGACCGGACGAGTACCACGACGCCTACCCCGGCGCCGCGGCCCCGGGCATCGACGACAACGCCTACACCAACGCGACCGCCGCATGGGTGCTCGCCCGTGGCCTCGACCTTCTCGGTGAACTGTCCGAGGCCCGCCGCTCGGAGCTGGCGGAGCGACTGTCGCTGGACGACGGCGAACTCGCCCGGTGGGAGGACGTCTCCCGACGTCTGTACGTGCCGTTCCACCAGGGGGTGGTGAGCCAGTTCGAGGGATACGGAAACCTGGCGGAGCTCGACTGGGAGGCCTACCGGACCCGGTACGGCGACATCCGCAGGCTCGATCGGATCCTTGAGGCCGAGGGCGACACGGCCAACCGCTATCAGGCGTCGAAGCAGGCCGACACCCTCATGCTCGGCTACCTCTTCCGGCCCGAGGAGCTGTACGGCCTCTTCGGCCGGCTCGGCTACGCGCTCAGCGACGAGGTGTGGCGTGCGACCGTCTCGTACTACCTACGGCGTACCTGCCACGGCTCGACGCTCAGCAGTCTCGTCCACGGATGGGTGCTGGCCCGCCAGAAGGGCGCAGACGCCTGGCGGTACTGCGAGGAGGCCCTGCTCGCGGACGTGGCCGACGTACAGGGGGGAACGACCGGCGAGGGCATCCACCTCGGGGCGATGGCGGGCACGATCGATCTCGTCGAGCGGGGGATCACCGGTCTGGAGACGGGACCGGAAGGGCTGCGGGTGGCCCCGGTGGCACTGGCGGAGATCCCGCGGTTCACCTTCACCCTGTGCTGCGGCCGTCATCGAGGGGTGCGCCTGCGGATACTCCCCGGGCGGCTGGCCGTCCGGGTCCCGGCCTCGCCCGAGGGCCCGCTCGCCGTCGTGCTCCCTGGCGACCGGCGCCTCACTGTCGCACCAGGACAGGAGCGCTGGTTCCGCCTGTGACGCGGAGGTGCATCCGATGGTCCACCGTCAGGACCGCACGGGCTCGTCACCGCCGGGATCGTGCTCCGCCCCGCCCGGTCCAGTGCCCGTCGGCGGTCATTCCTGACCGTGCCGCGCGATCACGACGGGATCCTCGATCAGGCGCACGGTCGGCGCCGGCTCGGGCACCGGACGCTTCCATACGCCCTCCTTGTCCGTGACCTCGTCGAACTCCCAGTTCCGGCAGGTCCTGTCGAGTGCAAGCGGGTAGAGGGTGAGCGTGCCGTCCTGGGCGAGGTGCATCCGGAGGAAGCCCTTGTGGTCGTCGATGGACTGCCCGGACATCTGCCAGTCGGCGACCAGGCCCCGGTTCGTCCACAGCACCCACAGGGCGAAGAGCTGGGAGCCGAGGGAGGCGCCCGTCACGGCGGCGACGACCAGCAGGATCGCCAGGAACGCGAAGCCGTTCCAGGAGGGCGGGACCGCCCGGGCGATGGCGACGGTGACGGTCAGGGCCGCGGCGGCGACCGCCGCCTGGAACAGTACGGCCACGACGGGACCGGACGGGGCCCTGGGCCGCCGTTCGCGCAGCAGCCCGCTCCACCAGCCGATCACGAAGGGCAGGATGAAGAGGACGGCGCTCGTGCAGAGCAGGCCGAGCAGGTCGTCGAAACGGGCGTTCCGCAGGGCCTCGACGGGATTGTGCCGCCCCGCGGCCAGCGCGAACGCGCCGCACATGAACAGGACGAACACCATCTGCACCGCTCCGGCCAGGACGGCGAATCCGGGGTTGCGCCGCGGGAGCCAGTACCGCGACCAGGGCTTGGCGATCGCGCGGGCGAGCGAGCGGGACTCCGCCGCGTCCGGGTACGTGTGCTGGGCGAGGGCGAACGCCGGCGGGGGCTGGTCCTTCTTCTGCATGCGCGAGGTGGCCGGCGGCAGTGACAGGGTCTTGGGGAGCCTGTGGGTGGACGAGAGGAACGCCCCGCCCAGGCCGCACGTCACCATCTGGCGCCGCCGGGGGTCGGGGGGCAGGGCGTCGTCGGCCCCGGCCCCGTCGTCGGGCAGCCGCTCCGCGTAGCGGGCGTAGTGGTGCTTGTCGCCGGTCAGCCACAACCGGATCGAGGCGCCCGTCTCCTCGTGCCTCCGGGTCGTCCGGTCGAAGCGGGACCGCACGATGTTGCGGTCGAACCAGTGCAGGGAGTTGAAGGCGTCGGGCCTCTCGTCGCTCCTCACCCAGGTGGGTTCGGCCGAGCAGACGATCACGCTGTCACCCGGGCGCAGCTGCGGCGAGAGGTGGGTCTCGAAGTAGCGCCGCTGCGGATCGTCGAAGTACGTGCCGAGCTGGCTGTCCAGTCCGACGAGCCACCAGCGCTGCGGCAGCTCCACGGCGAAGTAGCTCCGGGTCTGCCGGGTCTGCCAGCCGCCGATCTCACTTTCCTGGGTGAACATCCGCAGGAACGCGGTCAGCCCGTCGTACCAGTCGTGGTTGCCCGGCAGCGCGACCATGAGCGGCTCGTCCGTCGCCGACGGGAGCGCCGCGCGGTAGGGCCCTTTCATCCGGTCCTCGTACGCGGTCGCCGATGCCACCGGGTACACCTGGTCCCCGCCGAGGACGAGCAGCGAGGCACGGGGGAGCGTGCCGGGCCCCTCGACGGTGAGTCGGTCCCTCCCCACGAGGGATGCCACGGAGGCCGTCGCCTCGAATCCGTCGCCGAGGTCCGCGACGAAGTCGATCCAGATCTCCTCGGCGGCGGGATCCGCCAACGGCGCCCGCAGGACACCGGCCTCCAGCGCGCCCTGGATCTCCCGCTTGTCCGCGTAGTCGGCGAACATGGCGGCCAGGCAGACCTTGACCGCCGTACGCGCCAGCTCCCTCGGCGCGAGCCAGCGCACCGGCTCCTGGGGTGTGAAGCGGAGCCGATCCGCGTGTCTGCGCAGTTCTTGGAAGTCCACGTCGGCTCCTCCTCGGTCACAGCGGGGACCAGGGCAGGACGTTCTGCGCGTACACGTCCCACAGCTTGCCGAGGAAGAACTGTCCGAACCGTCCCAGGGTGGTCGCCCTGCCGGTCAGTGTCGGCGCTTCGACCCGGAAGGTGGTGAGTTGCTTCAGGAAGTCGGCGGGGCGGATGTGAACGCTTCCCGCGGCCACCGACTCGGCCCCGGACTCCTCGTCGGCATCGACGTGACCGCGGAGGATGTGCGTGTAGAGGACGGACGTGTCCTTCCAGATCCCCCGGCGGGAGTCCTCGCTGACGTCCTTGTACCCGCTGAGGGTGAGCGGGTGACCGGCCCGGTCGGTGAAGAACAGGCGGTAGCGCATCCGCAGGTGCTGCGGGTCGGAGTGCTGCACGAACAGCTGGAAGGTTCCGCGGTCGACCGGAAGGCGCCCGCCCAGCTCCTGGCAGAGGACCTCTCCGCTCAGCTCGGCCTCGTGCTCCGGGCCGGCGAGGAAGCGGTCCATTCCCCGGACGTCGACGGTCAGGTGCAGGGCGATGTCAGCGGTGGCTCCTCCCGCCGACGAGGCCGCCTTCCGGGCGTCGTCCTCCCCGAAGGCGACACGGCCGACCATGCGTTCCGTGAAGCGCATGCGGGTCGGGTCGTCGGGGCGGCCAGGAGGTTCACCGGGCTTCCAGGGGATCCCCTGGTCCGTGCACCAGCGGCGGGCATGCTGGACTCCGAGTTCCACGGCCTGGGCGAATCGGTCCCGGCCGAAGTTGATGAGGTAGTTGAGGGGGACCTCGCCGCTCAGCAGCCGGACCTCGATCGGGCGCCCGAACTCTCCCTCCTCTCCTCTGCCGATCGCGGCGTTGTTGGTCTCTATCCGGCGCAGCCAGTGCTGCAGCCGGCCGTTCGCCGTCGTCTCGATGATGTGGAAGTAGTTGGCCACGAAGCCGTTGCGCCAGCGGTGCCTTCGGCTGACCGTCCAGATGATCCACAGTTCGTCGCAGCCCCGACGGATCGCCTCCTCGACGTTCGCGTCGGTCAGATAGACCGGGTCGATGTACGTCTGGCCGTCGATGACGACCGGAGGGAACCACATGGGCAGCGCCACCCCGGCACAGAACCGGTCCTCGTCCATGCGGTCGGCGGTCACCGGCTCCAGTTCGTTGGCGCTGAAGTTGTAGAGGTTGAAGGTGGCTTCACGGTCGGTGGCCCGGATCCGCTCCCAGTCCAGCCCCCAGTCCGGGAAGACGCGACGCCGGTAGCCGTCCAGGGTGAAGAGGGAACGGGCGTAGGGCCCCTTCGGCAGCTCGCGCCAGTTCGGGGTGACGCCTTTCAGCGGCGAGAGCTTGCGCCAGTTGTCCGCGATCTCGCGCCCGGACATCCCCTGGCAGTACATCGCGAGGTTGAACACGCCCCCGCTGGCGCCATCGGCGTGGTCGAACGTCAGATCGGCCTCGTCGAGCAGGACCTGGAGGACGCCTGCCTGGTAGGCCACCTTCAGCCCGCCGCCGGCGAGGAGGAGAGATCTGCGCGGAGATCCGCTGCGGGGCGCGCTGCCCTGTCCGGTCGTCATGAGGGGCCCTCAGAGTTCTGCCGGTGGTCCTCGATGATGCGGTCGGCCGACCGGTCGGCCAGCGCCGCGATGGTGAGCGAGGGGTTCGGGCCGACGGGGCCGGGCAGCACCGAGCCGTCGGCGATCGACAGTCCCGGAAAGCCGTACACGCGGCCGAAGGAGTCCACCACGCCTTCCCGCGGGGTGTGCCCCATCGGAGCGCCGCCCACGGGATGGACGGTGATGAGGCGGTTGAGCAACCACAGGGGGTTCGCGGCGTAGCGTCCGCCGAGACTGCGGGACACGCGCTCCATGGTCTCGTTCATCTGGTCGAAGTACTGATCGGAGGCGGCCAGTTTCCAGTCGAGGTCCAGATGACCGTCCCGGAGGAACATCCGGCCGTTGGGGACGTCCCTTCCCATGCCGAGCAGCGGCAGGGACGTCGCGGTGAACAGGCCCTTGCCCATGGCGTCACCGAGCTGTCGTCCCACACGGCTGCGTGCGGTCCCGGTCAGCTGCGACCACCCTCGGCGCAGCAGGAACCTCGCGACCCTGCTGGACAGGGTGAGGACGTTGTCCTCGACCAGCCAGTTGAGGAATTCGGGGTAGCCGGCGTCCTCGATGTAGAACCCCCGGTCCCTCTCGCCGCTTCCCTTCCGGTCCACCCGCATCGCACTCGTGATGACCGGCCCGACACTCGGCTCCAGCAGGCGCGGCACGGTTTCCCCGGGCCGGTCCTGACGCCTCTCCCGGGCCTTGAACACCAGCCCGAGGAAGTCCCCGTTCCCGGAGAAGTGTGTACCCAGCGCCGGGCTGAGCGCCGGGAAGGCACTACGGTTCCGCAACAGCAGATACGTCGTGCCGAGCGTGCCGGCGGAAAGGATCAGCCGCCTGGCCCTGATGGTCCGCCGCACGGGAGGAGCTGACGGATCCTCGTCCCCGGCGGCGCGGTGCTCGATGTACGAGACCTGGAATCCCTCGCGAACCGGTTCGAACGAGCGGACCTCGCAAAGGGGCCGGATGTCCGCCCCGAGCCGGTCCGCGGCGCTGAGGTAGGTGAAGTCCAGACTGTTCTTGCTGCCGAAGTTGCAGCCGAGGTCGCATTCGCCGACGAGCCTGCACGCATAGCGCGGGCTGTGGTGCAGATTGTCCTCGCCGCCTTCGAGGGGGGCGCCGGGCACCGCAGGGTCTCCGAAGGAGACGGCCAGCAGCGGAAGTTCCCACGGCAGGCCCAGTCGCTCGGCCGCCTGGCGCATCGCGAGGGTCTTGGGCGTGCTCCGGTAGGGCTCCACGTCGAAGGGGTACTTCCGCGCGCCCAGCATGGCCTCGACGGTGCGGTAGTGCGGATCGAGGTCCTCGCGGGTGACGGGCCAGTTCTCGTAGCCACCGTCGAACGACTCGTGCACGAACCAGCTCTCCGGCTTGCGGATCAGCACGTTCGCGTAGATCAACGACCCCCCGCCCAGCCCACTGGACACGAGCGCGTCCATCTTCGAGAAGCTCCACATGTCGTACATCCCGTACAACCGGGAATCCGGGTCCCAGAAGTTCTTGGCCGCCTCATGGGGGCTGCGGGGAAAGGATCCGGGCGGGAACGGCTTCCCTCTTTCGAGGACACATACGCGGAGGCCGGCGTCGGCCAGACGATACGCCGTCACGGATCCACCGAAACCTGACCCGACGACGACGGCATCGAAGACGTCCACGCTCGCCACCTCTGGAAAGTCGGAGCCGGAACAGCTGCCTTGACCGCCCCCTCGTCTGCGGCTGCCGCACGCACGACCTCTCTCCATGGTTCACCCGCGTGTGGTGAAGCGCATGTCGAAGCGTCGATCGTCACCGGTGCGGTGCGCGAAGGGGCGGCCGGGAAGTGCCGGCCGCCCCTGGGCGTGGCTCGCGCCCGGTGACAGCTACTGCGGCCGCTCCCGGATCACTCCCATGAGTTTCATGCCCTCCCACCTGGCCAAGATCGCGGCGTGGAGGATCTCGGGGGTCACATCGGCCCCGTATCGGTTGTACAGGTCGATACCGAACGCGATGGACTCGATGTCCTCCTTGGAAAGCGACCCGTTCTCCCGCAGATCGATGTAGCCGGCGCCCCCTTGCAGGATCAGGCGGCCGAACCCCGCCGCCGTGCCCACGTAGCCGTAGTGGGCGTTGGACCAGAAGTCGTCCCGGATCTGGAGGTCGAGCCCGGTGGCCTCCTTGCTCCCGGTGATGTCGGTCCAGGCGAACTCGTTGCCCCCGTTCTTCTCCTTGACCGTGCCCTTGTGGTCCCACGGGCCGCCGGTCTTGACGAGTTCCTTCCACTTGTCGCCGGCTTCCTTCTTGTTGCCCCAGTAGCCCGGCTTGAGCCAGCGTGCCCGGCTGGGGTCCATGTTGAGGGACCTGATCTCCTGTACCTGCTCGGACCGGGAGTTGGTCCACATCTCCTGGGCCATGTAGTTCTTGATGTCCTCGTAGGGCGTTTGGGGTGCCCGCCCCGTCGGATCGACCAGCTTGACGGGGTTGTTGTGCGCGTACGTGTAGGCGGCGAGGTTGCGGGGCTCGGAGATCCCGCCCGCCAGCTTGGTGTCGAGGTACTCCGGCAGGGCCGGATCGGCGCTCGCCCACAGCTGGGTGCGCGGGTTGTAGTAGCGGGCGCCGTGGTAGCTGAGGCCCGTCTCGCTGTCGAGTTCCTTGCCGGTGAACCGGTACGGCGTGTCCGCCTGCCCGGCCCGTTCCTCCACCCAGGTCTCCCCGGACGCGAAGTACTCCAGGTGCTCGGTCACCGCGCCCGTGCCGTCCGTGACGTATCCGGACGAGCCGAGGTGGTCGGTGTGGAAGAACGACCGGGCGTTCTCGACTCCGTCCGCGACGGTCTTGGTCGTCAGGCGGCTCTCGCCGATGAAGACGTGCTTGTAGCCGGTGCCGTCCCGCTCGCTGTAGTTCCGGTTCGGGTACAGCGAGAGGCTTTCGCCCTTCTTCACCACGCGCTCGCCCGCCGCGTCGTACACATAGGACACGGTGGCGTCCGCGCAGCCCGCGGGGCTCTGTGCGACCGTCGTGGTCGTGGTGTCCTGATTGCAGGCGAGGCGGTTCTCCTCGTCCCACACGTACTGCCGGCGCTTGCCCGCCGCGGCGGTGTTCACCGTGGCGGTGAGGTTGCCGTCGGCGTCGTAGGCCTGGGTGATCGGGCCGACCCGGCTCGGCGCGTGCGGCTTGCCACCGTCGTAGGTGTAGGCGTAGGCGTAGCTCGTCCGGTCCTGCACGTCGGCCGGGTTCGACGGGTCGTCGACCGGTTCGATCGGTCCGGGGGACCCGGGGCCGGGCGGGAAGGCGGGGACGCCGCCGGTGATCTCGTGGCGCTGGGACTTGCTCGTCATGTTGTGGAGGGAGTCGTAGCCCAGCGTCAGGGTGTACGTGTCGACCTGGTTGTTCTTGTCCGTGTACTGCCCGGACGCCGACGTCAGCCGGTTCAGGTCGTCATAGCCGTAGGTCTGGGAGCTCGGACCGCCGATCACCCCGTTCCGCGGCGCGGAGTTCGCCAGCGCCGTGACGTTGCCCGCGTCGTCGTAGGTGTAGCCCAGGTCCTGGAACGCCGACCCGTCGGGCGCCGTGGACTTCAGCGTGGCCGGCCTGCGGTCCTCGGCGTCGTACGTGTAGGTCGTGCGCACCCCGTTGCCTGTCTCCTGGAGGGTCTTCTGGCCGAACTTGTCGTAGTCCAGCCGTTCCAGGTAGGTGTAGTCGGTGCCGCTCTTGACCCCGGTCGCCCGCGTGACCTGGCCACCGGAGTCGTAGCCGTAGGTGAGCACCTCGCCGTCGGGGTACGTCAGCTGGAGCACGCGGTTGAAGCTGTCGTAGCGCCACGCGGTCGTGTAGGTGCGGGGTGAGCCGGCGACGGCGCTGATCACGCGCGTCTCCCTGGTCAGCTCGCCCAGCGGCCCGTAGCCGCGGGTGACCGTCCCGGCCGCGTCCCGGACCTCGGTGATCCGCGACGCGGCGTTGTCCGCCGCGCCCGGGGCGCCGTAGGAGTACGTGACGTCGTTGGCCGGGAACCTCGGGTACCGGACGGCCTTCAGCCGGGAGTAGTCGTAGTCGTACTCGATGGCCTGGTCCGTGGCCCGCAGGTTCGCGGTGGTCTTCGCCGTGATGTTGCCGGCGAGGTCGTAGCGCGTCTCGGTCCGGCCCGCGTCCGGGCTGTCGAACACCGTGCGCCGCCCGAGGCCGTCGTACTCGGCGCGGGTGACGTTGTCCTCGTCGTCGGTGACCCTCGTGATCCGGTCGAGCGGGTCGTACGCGTAGCTGGTCCAGACAGGCGTCGAACCGCTGAACTCCTTCACCGCCGCCGTCGTGTCGCGGACGCCGGTGTAGACGCGGCGCTGCCTGCCCTTGGCGTCGGTCACCGTGTTCTCGAACCGCGTCACGCCCGCCCGGTCCGGCCCGAATCCGTACCCGTTGGACGTGCTGGTCCCGTCCGGCCGCACCGTCCGGACCGACCGGTCCAGCACGTCGAACGACGCCTTCGTCGGGGCCACCGGGTCGAACGCGGCGTTGAACGTCGTGTTCGCCGCGCCCTTGGGCTCGGTCACCGGGTAGTACGTCTCCGTCGTGCGGCCGAGGAAGTCGAACGTCAGCCGCCCGGACACCGTCATCACCGGCTGCGGCGCCGCTCCCGGCGACGCGGCCACCGACGCGTCCTTCTTCGTCTGCAGCACCCGCTTCAGGCCGTCGCTGAAGGTGACGGTGTCGATGGTGTCCGCGCGCAGGCCGCCGGCGTCCCGGTCCAGGTTCTTCGTCGTGGCGTACGGGACCGCCGCCTCGGGGTGGTAGTCGAGGTCGACCGTGACCCGGTCACCGCCCGCCTCGTACGGGCCGGTCACCGAGTCCAGCCGGCCGACGCTGTCGTACGCCATCGTCAGGGGCTGGCCGTTCTGGTCGGTGCTCCGCTCCGGCAGGCCGTACTTCAGGTTGTGCGTCGTGGCCGACCGGTACCCGAAGCTGTCCACGACGGACTCGACGTGCACGCCGACGACCGTGTCGTAGCCGTACTCCAGCTTGAACCGCTGACCGGACGTGTTCGCCGGACGGGTCACCGACCGCAGGTTCCCGTCCGGGTGGTACTCCAGGTCCGTGACCGCGATGTCGGTGGGGGTCGCGTACTCCCGGATCTGCCGCAGCGCCCCCGTCGCACAGTCCACCGTGGCCTCGCGACGCCGGAGCGAGGCGTCCGTCGCGACCGCGCGCTGGGACACGGACCTGGCCAGCCCGACCAGGTGGCGATCCCGGCACGCCTGGTCCGACGCGGAGTACCCGAAGTCGGTCTGGACGTCGTCCTCGACGCCCTCGTCCCCGGCGTCGAACGCTCCCGTCAGGTTGCCGTACTCGTCATAGGTCATCGCGGTGTGCGTGGTCTTCGCGGCTTCCTGCGCGCCCTCGTGGAACTTCCTGTCCACACGGGTCAGTTGGGGGAACACCGACGCGGTGGTGCCCGCCGGATCGGCCGCCGTGCCGGTGGCGACGTCGTGGAGCCGATACGTGTGGACGGTCTCGGTGAACGGGCGGCCCGCGCCGTCGGCGGTGAGCGTGCGGGCGAGCAGGCCCCTGGTGTACACGCTGTCGGTCCGGTACTCGTCGGTCACCGACCGGTAGAGGGCATCGCCCGCACCGGGATCGCGGACCTCCGAGACGACCTTGCCGAAGCCGCGGAACTCGCGCTCCAGCCGGTCGTACGTGCCGTTCTCGTAGCGGTAGGTCGTGAGTCGGCTGTCGGCTCCGTCGCCGGCCTGACCGTCGAACACCGCGGTACGGGACAGGACCCAGCGGCTCTCGGGCATCGCCTGGGTGTTGCCGGTACGGGTGTAGTCCAGGTCGATCCGCGCGCCCATCGGGCGCGACACCGTGCGCAGGAGATTGGTGCGCCCGGTCTTGTTGGTGGCGACCAGCATCTCGTTGTCGCGGGTCGACTTGACGTGGTCGGCGAGGCCGTCGCCGTTGACGTCGCGCAGGATGGTCTCGGCCCGGCTGATGCCGGTGGACGCGCTGGCGCCGGGGTTGAAGACGAAGACGCCGACGGGAGTGGGCAGGCCGACGGTGAAGTAGACGCCCGCGCCGAGGCTGGCGTTCTTGTCGACGGCGATCTCGGGGAAGCTGCCGCGGAACGGGGTGGGTGTGGTGAAGCCGGTGCCGGTGTTGACCGCGACCTTGATCGGGTTGGCCCCGTCGGTGAACACCCGGTCGGTGAGGCCGTCGCCGTTGACGTCCATCATGCTCGCGTTGGTGAACGAGGTTCCCAGCTCGGCGGAGACGCCTCCCGCGAAGCCGTAGCGGTCGATGTTGAACCCGAGGTTGACGCCGACGTTGCGGGTGGACGCGTCGTTGATCGGTCCGGCCGACCAGGGTTCGCGGGCGGCGAAGGAGTAGCCGAGGTTCAGCTGGGCGTCGCCGTTGCCGAACACCTTGTCCGGCAGCCCGTCCCCGTTGATGTCGATCAGGTCGACGCGGGCGTCGGACTCGCCGCCGCCGATGCTGCCGCCGATGCCGAGCGACGGCTGGACCGCGCCGGTGCTGGCGGTGTTGGCGCTGGTGCCCGCGTCGGGCGCGGCCATGCCCAGGGCGCTGGCGATGGTGGCGGTCTCACTGCCCGCGGAGAGCGCCACGTTGCCGGAGACGTTGTCCGCCTCGCGGACGTTGCCGCCGAGGGTGCCGCGCGTGGCGCCGAGCGCGCCGGTCATGTCGGAGAACTGGATCTCCTTGGCGCCGACGACGTCGGGGTAGCCGTCGCCGTTGAGGTCGAGGTAGTCGACCGAACCCGCGGTGATCCCGCCGACCACGGTGCCGCCGAACGGGCCGGCCGCGAGGGTGGCCGACACCTGGCCGGTGACACCGCGGCGCATCACCGCCCGGTCGCCCGCCACGTCGGCGTCGGTGACGACGTCGATGGTGTCCGCGCCGAGGCGGGAGCTGGTCGCCATCGCGGCGGTGACCCAGGAGGACTCGTCCTGAGCGGCCCAGCCGCCCTGGGCGGGAACGGGGGCGAACACCGCGAGGCGCGGCATGCTGAGCCTGGGATGCGCGGCGAAGGGCGCGACGTCCGCTTCCTTGGGCTCCTTGGGAAGCGCGTCCTTGAAGCTCTGGTCCAGCGTGAGCTCGGCCTGCTTGAGCGGTTGGGTGGCGCGGTCGCGGTTGCCCTGGTAGCCGATCACACCCCAGCCGCGGTAGGGCTGGGCGAAGGCGCCCTGCCCGACGGAACCGTGCATGGCGCTGGGCGCCGGAGTGAAGGCCGGCCAGCTCGATGCCACGTCGTAGGTGACCGACGCGGACTGATCGACGAGCAGGCTGAGCAGTCCGGTCTCCGTCGTGGAGTAGTCGATGTAGAGCTCGTCGCCGGCGGTGACCGGTACGGTCAGGTCCAGGTTCGGGCCACCGAAGGGGGAGGTGTCCCTGGCTTGGAAGACCCGCTTTCCGAGCAGCTGCCCGCCTCGCTTCTTCACCGTGAGCGCGATCTTGGCATCACCGAGGAGGTTGAAGTCGAAGGACAACTTCGGCCGCACCTTCAACTGGCCCGTCTTGGTCGCCTTGTAGGACTGCTGCGGCGCGGTGAGGGTGTCCGCAGGGAACATGTTCAGGTCGTACGGCGGGTTGATCACCAGCGTGGGGTCGCCGTTGGCGTCGACGACCGACTCGACCCCCTGGGCGGCCGTGTAGTGCGCCTTCGGCGCCCAGCTCACCGCCGAGGCGTCGATGGGGGAGTCGGTCTTCAGCTTCCACGACATCTTCTCGAACGTTCTGACCGGAATGCTCAGGTCGATCGCGGAGGTGCCGGTGGACGCGGCGGGCAGGACCTTGCGGAACACCTCCGTGCCGGGGTGGACGCCGTTGCCCTTCTCGATCACGACGGTCACGTCGTCCGAGGTCGCCTTGGACTTGACCACGTCACCGGTCAGCCGCAGCGTGCCGTTCACCGGCACGGTCACCAGGGACGGCCGGCCACCGTAGGTGAAGTCGGACGACGCGCGGAACACGGTGTTCGCCAGCCCGTTCGCGTCCGTGCCGGCCGGCAGGTCGGTGTAGGTGATCGCCGGGTCCCACGCCACGGTGTCGTACTTGCCGTCGAGAATGGACTGGGTGCGGAAGTAGAGCGCGTCGCCCTTCTTCACCGGGATCGACGCCACATTGCCCGGGGTGAACTCGGTGTGGTCGTCGGGCCCGATCCGCTGTGCCCAGAGTTCGGCGTCCTTGTGCTGGATGGTGACCCGCACGCCGTCGGCCTTGGTGTAGGCCGCCCGCGCCGGGGAGGGGTCCTGGGTCAGCTGCACGCGGCCGTCCACGCGGACGTTGCCGTCGTACGGCGCGACCCAGCGGCGCACCGTGTCAAGGAGCGGCGAGTTGTCCACCTGCTGGTTGAACTGCGCGGTCTGATCGCCGACGATCTCGCCGGTCACCGCGCCGCCCCCGATCGGTGCCGGGGTGCGGGTGGAGTCCGCGCTGTAGGCGGGTTGCCCGTCGGCGTCCAGGTAGCCGAACAGCACGCCGCCGTTGTTCACCAGGTCGGTGATGCCGTCGCCGTTGACGTCGCTGAAGAACCGGTCCGAGGTGGTCGTGGTGCCCACGAAGTCCAGCTGGGCCGAGGTGGTGAGGACGTACGACTCGATGCCGATGGTGCCGGACAGCGTGCGCTCGGTGGAGATTCCCGGGAGGCCGGTGAGCTTGACCGGCGTGTCGCCGAACTTCGGCTCACCTCCTGGCGTGGCCAGATTGGGCCGGTAGAACACGTCCTTGTTCTTGCGGAACACCTTGTCCGGCAGGTTGTCGCCGTTCACGTCGACCAGCGTCGACAGGCCGTCGGACTGGCCCGCGCTGAACCCGACCTTCAACCCGACGGAACCCTCCTTGGTCGGCAGCCCCTGCACGTTGTAGCCCGCGAACAGGTGAGCGCCGAAGCCGGCCGACGTGTTGGCCGAGATCGCACTGGCTTCGCCCTCGCGGATGTTCACCCCCAGGTCGTCGTCCGGGACCGACCAACCCGCGGCGGTGGCGAAGGCGTTGTAGGTGCCCGACGGGTCGCGCACGTCGTCGAAGTAGTCGAACGTGTGGGTGTTGAAAAGCTTGTTGTTCTCGCCGAACTGCGACACCGAGGTGAGCAGCGTCTTGGCGAACGCGCCGGTCCGGTAGTTCAGCTCGTAGGCGCGGATCAGCTGGTCGTCCAGCCTGACCTCGACGCGTCGCAGCAGGTCGGCGGTGACCTTCTTGAACCCGTACCTGGCATCGATCCGCACATCCGCCCGGCGGGGCTCGCCGCGCTCACGGTCCCGGATGAACGTCACCGAGTACCTGCCGTCGGTGTCGCCGCGGCCGGTGTAGGTGATCTTCTGCGGGTACAGGTCGCTGCCCGGCACCGCGGCGCCCGACGTGCCGCCGTCGGCCACCTCGGCGTACCGGTAGCGCAGGACGTTGTCGTTGCCATCGCGGACCTCCCGCGCCGCCCAGGTGGCGACGCGCCCCTTGCCGTCGGCCAGCGTGCTGTCGGCCGTGCCGCCGAAGAGCGTGCGGACGCCCTTCTTGTCGGTGACCTCCCACCAGTAGTTCGTGGGGCTGTCGCCGTGGCGCACGATCCGGTCGAAGCGGCCCTCCACGCGGGAGTGGAACACCTTCTCCGCGGTGCGCGCCTTCAACTCGCTCCGGTGCGCCACCGGGGTCAGCTGCTCGCCGTTGAGCAGGTAGGTCTCTGTTTCCAGCCCGGCGTCGTAGCGCGGCACACCCCACCGGGTGTCGACCGTGACCATCGGGGTGGTGACGTCCCACCCGACGCCGAGCCACCCGTTCGTTCCCGAGGAGTTGTACGTGACGGCCAGCTTCGGCTCCAGGCCCGCGCGGCCCTTCGGTACCTCCAGCGGGTACGACAACCGCGCTTCACCGCTGTTGTTCGCCGAGGGCGCCCCGATCAGGTTCACCCCGGAGCCGGGGTCGGCTGCCTTGATGTCTTTGATCTGATTCGGGTTGAACGACGTGCCCTCGGGATGCTCGGGGCCCTTCACCGCCGATTCGGCACCCGCCTGCGGTTGCCCCGCTGTGACCCACCCGGGCGGCGCCACCCCCAGCGCCGGCAAGGTGACGACCAAAGCCACCAGCATGCTCTTGAAGCGCGCACGAGCCGACGCGAGGACGAACATGCCCCCGACCCCCTCTGGAGACTGACTTCGACCTAGGACACGGCGCTTTCCGTGGAATCGCGGCCAGTAGAGCCACCCCGGCGACCGCTCGTTGAACGTACACGTTCAAAAAGTTTGCGGGCAAGGTCGATGATCGGACTCACGCCAGGCGGTGGCTCGATCGTCCCGGGCGGCTACGCCGACGCGATCCGGACCACCGCGTGGCCGGCACTGCAATGCCGGACGGTGTCGCCGGCCACGGCTATCGCGGCGCCGCCGGGAACGCGCGACGGGCGGTCCGAGGGTCGTCAGGCCCCTGCGGACGCGCGCCGGATCGCGTCGAGTGTGCGCGCCACATCGTCGTCGGTGGTCGACCAGTTGCTCACCGAGATCCGCATGACGCGCCTGCCGTGCCAGGTGGAGCCGCTGATCCACGCCGTGCCGTCGTCGAGGAGCCGGGCGAGTACCCGGTCGGTACGCCCGTCGCTGCCGAACTCGGCGCAGACCTGTGTGAACGCGACGTCGTTGAGAACGGTCGCGCCGTCGATCTCGGCGATGCCGGCGGCGAACGCGGAGGCGTGGCGACACAGCCGCTCGACGAGGTCGGAGACGCCTGATCGGCCGAGGGACCTGAGGGCGGCCCACACGGTGAACGCTCTGCCGCGCCGCGAGAGTTCGGGAACCTTGTCGATGGGGTCGCCGTGCTCGTGCTGGATGAGGTAGTCGCCACGCTGGCCCATGGCCGCCCGGAGCGCCGACGCGTCGCGCACGATCGCGAGTCCGCAGTCGTAGGGGACGTTCAACGTCTTGTGGGCGTCCGTCGCCCAGGAGTCCGCGTCCGCGCAGCCCGCCGTCAGGTGGGCGCAGCGCGGCGAGGCGGCTGCCCAGAGTCCGAACGCGCCGTCGACGTGGATCCAGGCGTCCGCCTCGCGCGCCGCACGGATGCTCGCGGCGAAGGGATCGAAGGCGCCGGAGTGGATGTCGCCGGCCTGGAGGATCACGATCGTGGGGCTCTGTCCGCCGGCCGTCAGTGCCCTGCGCAGGGCCTCGGGCTCGATGCGTCCTTGATCGTCCGCCGCCACCAGGTCGGGCCGGCCGAGCCCGAGGTAGCGCAAGGCCAGGTCGATGGCCATGTGCCGGGACTCGCCGGCGACGACACGCACGGACGGGCCACCCGTGAGGCCGTCGCGGGCGACGTTCCATCCGGTGCGCCGCAGCACCGTGTCCCGCCCGGCGGCGAGGCACGTGAAGTTCGCCATCGTCGCACCCGTGGTGAAGCCTACGGAGCTGTCCCTCGGCAGGCCGAGCAGATCGAGCAACCAGGCACCGGCGATCTCCTCCGCCGCCGCGTACGCGGGCGAGACGGTGCGCATCACACAGTTCTGGTCCCAGGCGCTGACCAGCCAGTCGGCAGCCAGCGCGGCCGGCTCGGTGCCGCCCACCACGAACCCGTAGAAGCGGCCGCTGGGGAACGCGGTGAGCCCCGGCTCGCAGGCCGTGGCCAGCAGGTCGACGACGTCCGCGGGCGTGCTGGGGCCGGCAGGCAGTTCGGCACCGAGCGCACCCACGATCTCGTCGACCGAGGCGCGGGCGGGAATCCGGCGGTCGGGCAGGCTCGCCAGCCACCGGACAGCATGGTCGTACGCCTGTCGGAGCGCTGCCTCGCGCGCGTCCATACCTCGGACTATGCGACCGTCGCCGCCACCTCGCAAGCCGGCCGCGGTCGGGGTGCCTCGCAAGATCCGGAGGGAGAGTCCGGATGCGTTCCGGCTCACCGACTGCGACGTCCGTGGTCGGATGAACCGCGGTACAAGCGCCCGTGGGACGAAGACGGAGGACACATCCATGGCACAGGCCCACCGGCCGACCGGCACCGACTTCGGCGCCCGTTCCCCGGGAACGCCCCCGGCCTCCCGGCGTGACCGGTTTCTCCGGGTGGGCGCGCCGTCCGTTGCGGCGACCGGGCTGACGGCGGCGGTCGAGGTCGCCTCCCGTCGCGAGCGTCGCGTGCGGTGACGCCGGGTCACCGGGCACGGACGTCGACGGCACGACGCTGCCGGGCTTTGGCCGGAACCCAAGGAGAGCTGTCGCAATACCGGATTTCCTCGGCAACGCGCAAGGGATTCGACAAGGAAATCCCCGTCGGCGCACTAGACTGGCGGGCTGTTTGGCGTCGGATCGGAACAACCCGGGCAGACCCGGGCTCCACCGGCGACCCGGACGTTCCGGGAGCGAGACGCGAGGGCCGATGTCAGCCACACCTGAGCGCGGTGAACTCACTCTGCTCGACGACGGGGAGACGCGCGAAGAGCCCGGCAAAGCGGCCCGGTTCTCCGCCGGACCCGCCGCCCCGCCCCGTACGCTCGTCGACATCCTCGACGCGACCGTCCTGGCGTACCCCGACGAGTTCGCCCTCGACGACGGCTCCGCCCAGCTGACCTATCACGAGCTGGCAGCCGAGGTCGAGCGGCGGCGCCGCGCCCTCGCCGCGGCCGGGGTCGGGCGCGGCGACCGGGTCGGCGTACGCGTGCCCTCCGGGACCAACGAGCTGTACGTGGCCATCCTCGCCGTGCTCGCCGCGGGGGCCGCCTACGTGCCGGTCGACGCCGAGGACCCGGACGAGCGGGCCGACCTGGTCTTCGGCGAGGCCGGGGTGCGCGCGGTGCTCGGCGCCGGACAGTCCGTCGAGGTCACCGGCGACCCCGAACCCGGCCACGCCCCCGCGGCCCGCCCCGGGCCTGAGCACGACGCGTGGATCTTCTTCACCTCCGGCTCCACCGGCATGCCCAAGGGCGTCGCCGTCGGCCACCGCAGCGCCGCCGCCTTCGTGGACGCCGAGGCCGCGCTCTTCCTCACCGAGGAACCGATCGGACCCGGCGACCGGGTCATGGCCGGACTGTCGGTCGCGTTCGACGCCTCCTGCGAGGAGATGTGGCTGGCCTGGCGCCACGGGGCCTGCCTCGTGCCCGTCCCGCGCTCCCAGGTACGCAGTGGCGCCGACCTCGGTCCCTGGCTGGTGGAACAGGAGATCACGGTGGTCTCCACCGTGCCGACCCTGGCCGCGCTCTGGGAGCCCGAGGACCTGGGCGAGGTCCGGTTGCTGATCTTCGGTGGGGAGGCCTGCCCGCCCGAACTGACCCAGCGCCTGGTGACCGAGGGGCGCGAGGTCTGGAACACGTACGGTCCCACCGAGGCCACCGTCGTCGCCTGCGCATCGCTCCTGACCGGTGAGGAACCGATCCGCATCGGTCTTCCGCTGAACGGATGGGACATGGCCGTCGTCGACGAGTCCGGCGAGCCGGTGCCCATGGGCGGCAGCGGCCAGCTCGTGATCGGCGGCGTCGGCCTGGCCCGCTACCTCGACCCCGCGAAGGACGCCGAGAAGTACGCCCCGCTCGCCTCCCTCGGCTGGCACCGCGCCTACCGCAGCGGCGACCTCGTCCGCGCGGAGCCGGAAGGGCTCGTCTTCCTCGGCCGGGGCGACGAGCAGATCAAACTCGGTGGACGCCGCATCGAACTGGGCGAGGTGGACGCGGCACTCCAGGCCCTGCCCGGCGTCGCCGGAGCGGCCGCCGCCGTCCGCACCGCGCGCAGCGGCAACCAGCTCCTTGTCGGCTACCTCGTCACAAAGGAGGGATGGGACCATGCCGCGGCGGTCGAGCGGCTGCGCGCCGAACTCCCGGCGGCCCTCGTGCCGCTCCTCGCGCCGGTCGACGACCTGCCGACCCGTACCTCCGGGAAGGTGGACCGGAACGCGCTGCCCTGGCCGGTGCCCGACCTGGAGTCCACCGGCTCCGACGAGCAGCTCTACGGCACCGAGGCCTGGCTCGCCGAGCGGTGGAGCGAGACCCTCGGAGTGACGGTCACCCGTGCCGACGACGACTTCTTCGCGATCGGCGGCGGCAGCCTTGCCGCCGCCCAGCTCACCACCCGGCTGCGCGCCCGCTACCCGAGCGCGGCCGTGGTCGACATCTACCAGCAACCCACCCTGCGCAAGCTCGCCCGCCACCTCGAGCGGTCCGTACAGGCCGACAGCGCGGCCCGGACCGTCGCTCCCGTCCCGCTCCGGTTCCAGGTGACGCAGTCGCTGCTCCTGCTCCCGCTGTTCACTCTGGTCGGACTGCGCTGGATGGTGGCGCTCCTCGCCCTGGGCAACGTCCTGCACCGGTTCGGTTCCTACCCGTGGGCGCCCACCGCCTCCTGGTGGCTCGTCGCCGCCGGCGCCACCCTGCTCTACAGCCCGCCCGGCCGGCTGGCCCTCGCGGCCGGCGGCGCACGCGTCCTGCTGCGCGGGGTCGAGCCGGGAAGCTACCCGCGCGGCGGAAGTGTGCACCTGCGGCTCTGGACGGCCGAACGACTGGCCGACCACGTCGGCGCGACCTCCCTCACCGGGGCCTGGCTGGAGCGCTACGCACGGGCCCTCGGTGCCAAGGTCGGCCCGGAGGTCGACCTGCACTCCCTGCCTCCCGTGACCGGCATGCTCAAGCTCGGACGCGGGTGCGCCGTGGAGTCCGAGGTGGATCTCAACGGGCACTGGCTGGACGGGGACCGGCTGGAGATCGGCCCGGTCAAGGTCGGCGCGGGCGCGGTCGTCGGCACCCGCAGCGTGCTCTTCCCGGGCGCGCGGGTCGGCAAGCGGGCCGAGGTGGCCCCGGGTTCCGCCGTGACCGGGCAGATCCCGACCGGTCAGCGCTGGGCCGGAGTACCCGCCGTCAAGCTCGGCAAGTCCAAGCGGAACTGGCCCGAGGAGCGCCCGCCGCGGGCCTTCCGCTGGCGCGCCGTGTACGGAGCGACCGGCTTCTGTCTCCCCCTCCTGACCGTGCTCGCCGCCCTGCCGGCGCTGCTCGTCGTCAGTCTGTTCGTACCCGCGGACGCCCGGCTCGCCGAGGCCCTGCGCAGCGCGCTGACGGCCGTGGTGCCGGGAGCGCTCGCCTTCGGGTTCGCGTACGCGCTGCTCCTGCTCGTCTCGGTGCGTCTGCTCAGCCTCGGGCTGCGGACCGGGACCCATCCGACGCACAGCCGGGTCGGCTGGCAGGCCTGGACCGTCATGCAGTTGATGGACCTCTCCCGGGAGACCCTGTTCCCGTTGTACGCCGGGCTGATCACACCCGTGTGGCTACGGCTGCTCGGCATGAAGATCGGCCGGGGCGCCGAGGTGTCCACGGTGCTCGCGCTCCCGAGCCTGACGACCGTGGGTGACGGCGCGTTCCTCGCCGACGACACCCTGACCGCTCCTTGCGAACTGGGCGGAGGCTGGGTCCGCATCGGACATTCCGAGATCGGCCGCCGGGCGTTTCTCGGCAACTCCGGAATGACGGCGCCGGGCCGTAGCGTGCCCGACGAGGGGCTGGTCGGCGTCCTGTCGGCCACTCCGAAGAAGGCCAAGAAGGGCAGTTCCTACCTGGGCCTGCCGCCGGTCAAGCTGCCGCGATCCGCGGCCGGCGCGGATCGGAGCCGTACCTACGACCCGCCCGCGCACCTGCTGTGGGCCCGGGGCCTGGTGGAGCTGTGCCGGCTCGTCCCGGTCTTCTGCTCGGCCGCGCTCTCCGTCCTGACCGCGGCCGCTTTGTGCGCCCTGATCGCGACGAGTGGCGTCGGGGCCGTGGGGGCCGCGGCGCTGTCCGGAGCGGTCATGCTCGGCGCCGGGGCGACCGCCGCGGTGGTCTCCGTGGCCGGGAAATGGCTGCTGGTGGGCCGACACCGAACGGGGGAGCACCCGTTGTGGAGCGGCTTCGTGTGGCGCAACGAACTGTCCGACACGTTCGTCGAGGTCCTGGCCGTGCCCTGGCTCGCCGGTTCGGTGCCAGGGACGCCGGTCCTCACCCTGTGGCTCCGTGGTCTGGGGGCCAGGATCGGCCGGGGCGTGTGGTGCGAGAGCTACTGGCTGCCCGAGACGGACCTGGTGCGGCTGGGCGACGCAGTCACCGTGAACCGCGGCTGTGTGTTGCAGACGCATCTCTTCCACGACCGGATCTTGAGGACGGATACTGTGGTGCTCCGCGAGGGCGCCACCCTGGGCCCGAACGGAATCGTCCTGCCCGGAAGCACGGTCGGGGCCCGCAGCACACTGGGACCCGCCTCTCTCGTGATGGCCGGGGAATCCGTCCCCGCCGACACCCGCTGGCTGGGCAATCCGATCGAGGCGTGGCGGTCCTGAAGGGGCTACGGCGTACGAGCACAGTGCAGGGAGCGGAAGCGGCAGTGAGCGGCCAGAGGACAACGGCGTCGGACTCGTACTTTCCGGCCAGCGGCGATCCCCGGTACCGCGTGCACCGGTACGAAATCGCTCTGGACTACCGTCCCGGCCCCAACCGGCTGGCCGGTACGGCCCGGCTCAGCGCGATCGTCGGCCGGGCGCAGCTCACCGAGTTCGCCCTCGACCTGGCCGCGTTCAAGGTCGGCCGGATCCAGGTGAACGGCCGGGCGCCCCACTACACCCACCGGGGCGGCAAGCTGCGCATCCGGCCGGCCAAGCCCCTCTCCGCCGGCGTCGCCTTCACCGTGGAGGTGCAGTGGTCGGGAAACCCCAAGCCGGTACGCAGCCCCTGGGGCGGCCTCGGCTGGGAGGAGCTGGCCGACGGCGCGCTCGTCGCGAGCCAGCCGGTCGGTGCGCCTTCCTGGTACCCGTGCAACGACCGGCCCGCCGACAAGGCCTCCTACCTGCTCTCGGTCAACACCCCTTCTCCGTACGCGGTGGTGGCCGGCGGCCGGCTCCTGACGCGGACGACCAAGGCCTCGACGACCACGTGGGTGTACGAGCAGACCGCCCCGACCTCCAGCTACCTGGTCGGCCTGTCCATCGGCATGTACCAGACGGTGCTGCTCGGCGACCCAGGACTCGGCGGTGTTCCGCAGAGCGCCCACGTACCGGCGCATCTGCTGCCGAAGTTCTCCCGGGACTTCGCCCGGCAGCCTGCGATGATGCGGCTCTTCGAGGAACTGTTCGGCCCCTACCCCCTGGGCGAGTACTCGGTCGTCGTCGCCGACGAGGACCTGGACGTGCCGGTGGAGGCCCAGGGACTGGCCCTGTTCGGCGCCAACCACGTGGATGGCGTGCGGGGTTCGGAGCGGCTCATCGCCCACGAGCTCGCGCACCAGTGGTTCGGCAACAGTGTGACCATTGCCGACTGGCGGCACATCTGGCTGAACGAGGGCTTCGCCAAGTACGCCGAATGGCTCTGGTCGGAGCGCTCCGGCGGTCGCACCGCGCAGGAACTGGCCCTTGCCGCACACCGATTGCTGGCCGCGCAGCCGCAGGATCTGGTGCTGGCCGACCCCGGCCGCAAGCTGATGTTCGACGACCGCCTGTACCAGCGTGGGGGCCTGGCGTTGCACGCGATCCGCTGCGCGCTGGGTGACGGGGCGTTCTTCCGCATGGTGCGCGACTGGGCCGGCGTGAACCGCCACGGCGTGGTGACCACCGCGGGCTTCGCCGCCCATGTGGCCCGCTACGCGGCCGAGCCGCTGGACGGCCTGCTCGCGTCCTGGCTCCATGAGCCCTCCCTCCCCCCGCCGCCCGCCCCGCCGATCCCGGCCCGCCCCGGGAATCCGCCCACCAGCGGCGGGTCGAGCGGAGGGTGAGACGATCCGTCGGGTGCGGCTCTTTGTCTCCTGGCGGTACGTAGACGTCTTGCGCGGGGCCGGATTGCGGCACGGCGGCGGGACCTGTCAGTGCTCCCGGGGGAGGTGCTTGCCCGCCACCTCCGCATGGGTGCGGGCGGCCTTCTCGAGGCCTCCGAGGTGGGCCTCGGTGTCGAGGTCGAGGCCGCCTTCGGTGCGCCAGCAGGCCCCACGTCTGACCTCGACGACATCGGCCACCCCGCGTTCCACAGTGGTCAATGACGGGCCGGCGTCGTGTGAGCTGCCGGAGTGGAGGCCCGGTACTGACAGCCCGA
Source organism: Streptomyces tanashiensis (assembly GCF_014648895.1). Classification (GTDB taxonomy): domain Bacteria; phylum Actinomycetota; class Actinomycetes; order Streptomycetales; family Streptomycetaceae; genus Streptomyces; species Streptomyces tanashiensis. The sequence continues at coordinate 638,050 of NZ_BMRZ01000002.1, read as the reverse complement.
CGCCGGCCACCTGGTACGGACGGGTGCGCCTGTTCAGTCGAAGACGGCGGTGGCCTCGCTCTCGACCAGGTGCTCGGGGATGTCCGGCGCGGCGACGCCCAGCAGTGTTCCGGGCGGTACGGCTGTGACCCCGAGCTTCGTGACCGCCCGGGCATGCCTTCCATGAGCTGGGGCATCGTGCCGGGCGTCCGGTCGACGACGTGGATGGTCAGTCTCGCCACGTCGTCGAACGACGCGCCGACCTCGGTCAGGGCGGTGTCGATGTTCAGGTAGCACTGTTCGACCTGGGCGGCGAGGTCGCCTTCGCCCACCGTGATGCCGTTGACGTCCCAGGCGACCTGTCCGGCGACGTGGACCGACCTCGATCCGGTTGCGATCGACACCTGCCGGTAGGCGTCGACTTCCGGCAGTCCACGGGGGTTCACCAGGGTGATGGCCAACCCACCGCCAGATCGCCGCCGAGGCGTCAGGACCGGCCCTGGTCCGGCGCATGCCCGAGGGCGTGACGGCGGACGGTCGGACGTACGTCTTCGCGCGAACGCAGCTGGAGGGCTCGGCGCTCCTCGTCCGGGACGGCCGGGCCGCGCCTCTGACGCCGGGCACCCTGGCCTTCCACGACGCGAGCCGCCCGTTCGCCCTGACACTGCCGGAAGCCCAGCGGGCCCCGCCTCCAGCAAAGCCTTCCGGGCGGCGTACGGGGAGTCACTGAGCCGCTGGCGCGAGAGCGCGCGCCCGTGCTCTGCGGGACTCCGCGACGCCCTGACGGTGACCCGGTACCGGAGGCAGTCGGGCCGAATGACGCGCAGGTTCGTCACGAGGTGCCGGATACCGGCGCAGCGTGGAGACTGGCGTCGCGCACGGGGGAGCGGCACGCCGCTGCCCCGCGGCCAGGAGGCGGCAGTCGGGTGTCTCTGGGATCCTGGCCGTGAAGCGTACGCCGGGCACACAGCGAGGAGCCGCAATGTCCGGAGAGTTCGAGGCCAGCGTCGAGGTCGACCGCCCGGTGGAGGATGTTTTCGCCTACCTCGCCGACGGCCGCAACGATCCCGAGTTCAGCCCCAGGGTCCTGGAGATCACGAAGACTCCGGACGGACCGACCGCCGTCGGGACGGTCTTCCGCAGCACCGTGAAGGACGCCGGGATGAAGAGCTCCCGCGAGTTCCGCATCACCAGCCTGGTAGTGCCACGCACGATCCGCTGGAGTGAGCAGAGCAAGAACCTCATCACGGCCGAGGGCGGCTATGACCTCGAACCACTGACTGACGGCCGTACCCGGGTCCGGATCTTCAACGTCCTCGAAGGCCACGGACTTGGCCGCATCCTGCTGGGACCGGCGCTTCGCGCGGCTCGCAAGGATGCTCCCGCCTTCGGTCTCCGGATCAAGGCCGCCGTCGAGCGGTCCTGACCCAGCGGCGGCCCGAGGCCGCGCGACACGCAGTTCCTGGAGCGAGGGTTCGCCCGCGCATGGCTCTTGTCGATGGGGATGCGAACCCGGCGACCAGTTCCGGCTTGGGCAGGGGTGGGCGAGATCGGACGAGCCTCTGCCCGACTGATGACCGTGCCGGAGGTGAATCTGGACAACGTCTCCGTGAGGCTGACGCCAGGCGGCCGCCCACGGGGCGATCTCTTGACGGACGCAAATGACTCATCGGGAGTAAGTCACTCATCGGGAGTAAGCCATGGGCCTCATCCACATGGAACTGTTCGCGACCCTCGACCTCGTCGCGCAGGCGCCCGGAGGCCCGGACGAGGACCCAGCGGGCTTCCCCTTCGGAGGCTGGCAGGCGCCCCTGCTGGACGAGGTCGCCGGGGCGCAGATCCTGGCCGCGTACGAAGGCACGGACGCTCTCCTGCTCGGCCGGCGGACGTACGACATCTTCGCCGCCTACTGGCCGCACCAGGAGGGCGGCGAGGACAACGAGATCGCCACGCTCTTCAACAGGGTGCCGAAGTACGTGGCCTCGCGCGGCAGGCCCGACCTCTCGTGGGCCGGGTCCTCGCAGCTCGGCCCGGACCTCGCCGACGCCGTGCGCGAGATCCGCGACCGGCACGAGCACGTGAAGGTCGTCGGGAGCCTGAACCTCGTGCAGACCCTCCTGCGCGAGAAGTTGTTCGACCGTCTCGACCTCTGGCTGCACCCCATCGTGCTCGGAGTCGGGAAGACGGTGTTCGACACGGGCGCGGTGCCCAGCAACCTCACACTCCTCGCACCTCCGGCAGCCAGCCCGAAGGGCACCGTGTTCCTGCGCTACGGGCTGATCGACGGCACGCCCGCCACGGGAGACATGAGCGCACCCGATCGCGGTCTGGGAAGTGACAACTGAAAGTCCCTTACACCTGGTGGGCCCGTGCCGTCGCGCAGCAGGCATCGCGAGGCTTCGGGAAGGCCACCGAAGCACCAGTCAGTCGCCGTACCTTTCATCAGACACGGCCTGGCGCCCGCACAGCGGGCACCAGTCACTCGTCGTCCTCCTCGTCGTCTTCCTCGTCCTCGTCGTACCAGCCTTCGATCATGCCGACGAGCCGTTCGTCGATCGGGTTGTCGAACTCGTCTTCGGTGGTGAGGAGTCGGCGCAGCGTGTTCAGGGGGTACCAGTGTTCGCCGGGCTTGGCGTCGGGTGCGCCGACGCAGGGGGTGTCCAGGTACGCAGGGTCCGGGACCGCCGGATAGAACGCCGGGAGCAGACCGAAGGTCACGTCCGGCTCGAACTTCCATACCCAGCCCTCGCGCCGTCGGCGCAGGGTCTCGCCGATGTACCACACGGCACCCTGGACGAAGGGGGAGCGGCGCTGTGCGGTGATCTCCTCCGACTCGGCGAACGTCTCCTTGACCAGGTCTTCCAGGGCATCGAGGGAGGCGTCGGAGAAGTCGAACCGGTCGAGGCCGCCGGCTTCCCGGGCCCAGCTCTCGAAGGCCGCCTGGCGTTCGGTGAGCCAGACCAGGAGGTCGGGGTGGCGGGTGGAGTCGTAGTCGGCGTGCGGTGTGGTCATGGCCAGAACCTACCGAACCGCGCTGTCACCCGCGCAGGATCTTCGCGGAGTCATCACACGACGCGTCAACAACCGCTTGTACGTGAGGTGTTGACGGCCTCTAGTGTGGTGGGTAGGCAGGAGCGGGCACGATACGGGGGCCCTTGTCCGGCCTGCCCTCGCAGTCTTGAGTCCCGTGGCCCCCACGACCAGGGACACTAAGTGAGCACATCTATACGACAGCGCCTGAAAAGGCGCCTATCTGCCGCGCTGGCGGTCGTTTCCTCGGCGGCGGTGCTGCTGGTCGGCCTGCCGTCCGTGGCTTCGGCCGCGCCCGGGAACTACGCGAAGATCACCGGTGGCAAGCGGTGCGATCAGATGCACCTGAAGAGGACCGTCCCGCGTACGCCGAACAACTCGGGGGCGCCGACGGGGCAGCACCACTGGACGAAGTCCGGGCCGGACGAGGAGTACTACTACAACAACGCGTTCAAGGGTTTCGAGGACGTTCCGGCGCCCACTGCGGCCGAGCTGGGGCAGGTCACCGGCAGCCGCGAGGACATCGACAAGTGGGACAAGGCGTATGCGGCCTCCAAGGACCCGGAGGACATGCGCAAGGCGATCTACTCCCGCTACAAGCGGCATCGCAACGAGTCGAACAACCCCAAGCCGTTCGGCAAGTGGAAGGTCAACCTGATCAGCGCGCAGGTCAGCAAGCAGAAGGGGGGCGTGTTCGAGGTCAAGGCGGTCCAGGACTTCAACATGGTCGGCCCTGACTGGCTGTGCGAGGTCACGATCGAGATCTTCGACAAGGACGGCAACAAGATCGCGTCCCGGCGGTACGACTCCTACAACCAGCGCACCGGTGAGTTCGGAGAGTTCAAGTCCGACGGGAAGCGCAAGCCGGCCCAGCTCCGGGCCGACAGGATCATCCTGCGGCACAAGGACGCGAAGTACGACTTCACCCGGAACCGTCTGACGATGTTCACGTCGGAGAAGCCGAACGGGGCCACCCTCCGCGACTACAAGGCCGAGAACGACAAGCTGCGGGCGGAGCGGGGGACGGGGAACAACCCGATTCGGATCGCGGAGCGCCGGGCGACCGCGAAGGGCCAGTGGCCGCAGACGAAGTACACGAAGACGTACAACGTGTTCAACCCGCTGCCGAACCGCGGCACCCAGGGACCGGGCGCCTCGATGGCCTACGGGTCGGGACAGAACCCGGCCCAGGCCCGGCAGTTGCAGAACCAGTACGTGGCGGACAACGCCCGGTCCGCGCTCGGCCGGGGCCCGGGCGGGGTGGACTTCTCCACTCTGGAGCTCCAGTACGTCGGGAACCCGGTCAAGGGCAAGGCTCTGGACTACTCCATGAAGGCCGACCTCATGCCCGATGAGGACAACAACCCGGGCTGGGGCGGACAGGCGAAGCTCGAACTGGCCTCCGACGCCCTTTTCACGTGGCTGGCGCTCACCCCGGACCGGCAGTGGGTGAACCTCAACCCCGACCAGCCCGACACCATCATGGACAAGGCGTTCGGTGAAACCGACGCCGGCCGTGTCCTCCTCGTGGCCGACATGGAGATGAAGCGGGACTTCTCCCGTGCCATGGACCCCAAGAAGTCCCCGGGCAAGGAGTTCATGGACGCCGCCCCCAAGGTCGACGGGGTGCCGTGCTGGGGATCGGGACGCAACTGGATCGTTCCCGGCCGGGCGAAGGTCCGCGAGCAGGACGGCGGGATCTACATCCTCGACGCCCCGCTGGAGGTCAACCACGCGGCGATGGACTTCTCCACCCCCGTACCGGGAGAGGACTGCTCGAAGAAGCTGAGCAAGGAGGAGAAGGAGCTCGGCCACCGGCTGATCACCCAGCTTCTCGTCCCGCACGTCGAGAAGCAGATCAACACCGACCCCAAGTACGCTGACCTGCGCCGCGTCTACAAGTCCCGCGTCGCGGCCGAGTGGATCCGCCAGCAGGACGCGAAGAAGGCCACCGACTTCCGCCCCCTCATCAACAGCAACAACCTGAAGCGGTGGCCGCTGCGCGGTGAGAACGCCCACTGGGACAAGCGGACCGTGTGGAAGGAGATGGTGAAGTCCTTCACCGAGGGCGACTTCACCTACGAATGGCCCCTCGGCGACGGCCGGATCTACACGTTCTTCGTCGGCGGCATCGACTTCGCCAAGGCCCCCAAGCGGAACGTCACCGGCGCCGAGTTCACCGCCCAGCACCGTGAACTGCCCCGCGCGACGAAGGACTCCGTGCGCACCGAGACCTCCGCCCGCGACAGCGACACCGCGTTCCTGGGTGGCAACGGCGCCGCCCTGACGGATGACGGGAAGCCCGACCCGAAGCCGACGCCGACGCCGAAGCCGACCGTCCCGACCGATCCGCCCACGTCGCCGGGCCCGGACCCGACCAAGCCCGGCAACGGTGACACCGGCGGCAGTGGGGGCGCGACGCCTCCGGCGAACCGGCCGGACCCGGACGGCGGCCTCGCCGACACCGGATCGGACACCCCGATCGGCCTGATCTCCGGCATCGCCGCGGCGATCGCCGCCACCGGCGCGGCCCTGGTGTGGTGGATGCGGCGCCGCCGCACCGTCCAGGAGTAGCCCGAACGAGCAGCACGAACAGGAAGGGCCCCACCCCGGTTCGCCCCGGGGGCGGGGCCCTTCCCCAGTGTGCTGGGCGGCGGCTGACCAGACGCGCACGCGGGATGACGGTCGGTCGTGGGCCCGAGGGCTGCCCCAGGGCCCGGGGAGTCGGACGGCCGTGGGTCCGTGTCGAACGAGATGAAGCAGACTCCGCATCCCCGCGGCCGCCGCTCCGTCTGGTCGAGCAGTCCATGGAGGAACGGGATCGGGTTTCGGCCGCCGCGACCGGTCCGGAAGATCCGACAGGGTCGTCTGTGGATGTTCACTGATCCAGCGAGTGTGCAGACCGGCTCAAGCGTTCGGTCAGGAAGGCGAGGATCTCGTCCCTGGCCTTCAGCGTGGGATGTCCGTCCTCGTCGACGAGGTGGGCGGTGACGACGCTGTGGGGGGACCCGACCACCTTGCGGAAGAACGGGGGCGGGTTCGTGTTCGCAGAACTGCCCGGAAGGACGCGGCCGTCGAAGGCGTCGCCGAGGAGTGCTTGGTACGCGGCGAAGCGCTGCCCGGTGCACCAGCGGTCGTCGTCGAAGCGGTAGGCGAGGATCTTCAGTCCGTCGCGCGCGACGCGGTCTTGGACCGCGCGGGCGTCCTCTTCGCTCATCTCGAGTCCGCCGGGATCGTCCAGCGGCAGTGACGGGTGGTTGACCACTGGCGCGATGACGGCCAGCTCCATCGCCATGGTGAGGGCGAAGTTGCCGGTGAAGCACAGCCCGATCGCACCGACTCCCGGACCGCCGCACTCTGCGTGGGCTTGGCGCGCCAGCCCGCGCAGCCACGCCGCGACGGGGCTGGTGCCGCCTCCCGCGAACGCACGGAACTCGGCACTGACGCACGCGCGACGGACTACCTCCTCACTACCCTCGACCGTGGGATAGGCGCCGTCGACCCCGAAGAGCGAGGGGACGTAGACGGTGAAGCCCGCATCACGCACCCACCGCGCCAGCCGAAGGACGTCAGGACTGATACCGGGCATCTCTGGCATCAGCACGACGGCCGGCCCGGAACCCGCGGCATACACCGTCTTCACCACCCCGTCCACGTCCACCAGTCGGCGGGAGAAGTCCGTGATCGCGTCGTCAAGACGTCCGTTGGGAGCACTCATGGCGACAGCGTGGACTGATCTACCCGCCAAGGCGATAGGCTGCATCGCCATGTAAAGGGGTGATCTCGCCATAGGCATGATGCTCAGGAGGCGAGCGTGAGCGCGCTGCGGGTTGGTGTCCTGGCCTATCCAGGCTGCTTCGCGTCCGAGGTGTTCGGTGTACCCGATCTGTTGACGATGGCCGCACACGTTGCCGGTCCGGACCGCGCCGGCTACGAGGTGTCGATTGTTTCGCCTCGTCGTCGCGTCGCCGCATCAGGTGGTGCGGCGTTGGCCGTCTCTCCGCTGCGCGAGGTCGACGTTCTTGTCGTGCCAGGGTTCGACCTCGCGCCGGGCCTCGACGTGGACGCGAAGCTCGTAGCCCTCGCCCCTGAGATTGCGGCGATCCGCTCACACGCAGCTGCGGGTGATGTCGTCGTCTCGATCTGCGTCGGTGCGTTCCTGCTCGCCGAGGCAGGGCTCCTCAACCGACGCCGGGCCACGACGGCATGGTTCCTCGCCGACGAATTGGCTCGACGCTGTCCGGAGACTGATGTCCGACCGGAACGTCTCGTCGTCACCGACAACGGGGTGACGACGACGGCGGCCTTCAGCGCCATGTACGACTTCGCACTGGAACTCATCCGCCAGCACAGCGGTGCCGACGTGGCACGCACAACCGCGCGGGTGGCGCTCCTCGACAATGCGCGGTCGTCCCAGACCCCGTACGTCGACACGCGACTCCTTCCACAGCCCGGAAACGAGTTCTCCCGCAAGGTCATGCGTCACCTCGACCAGAACCTCGCCGCCCCATACGACCTCGCCGCGTTGGCGGACACACTCAAGGTCAGCACTCGGACTCTGCTGCGGCGCTTCGCAGACGCGACCGGCCGGAGTCCTCTCGAGTACCTACAGTCGTCGCGCGTCCGTCGCGCCCGCCACCTCCTTGAGACCACGGACCGAACCGTCGCCAGCATCTCCACCGCCGTCGGGTACAAGGACTCCGGAACCTTCGCTGCTCTCTTCGCCAAGCACACCGGACGACGCCCAAGGGACTACCGCGCAACCTTCCGGCGTGGTGCCGACTGACGGCGGCCTTCCCTGGTGCGACTGCCCGAGCCTTCGTCTGCATTCAGCGTGCCCGGCAGTAGGAGGTGCGCCCGCGTCAGGAAAAGGCCGCAGTGGCATCCCTGGGGTCACCTTCGAAGCCATTACACGCCATGATCGAGTAGTCGACGATGATGATCGTGTATGTGCCGAACAGTTCCCTCGGTTCCATCACCTCGTAGGCGCGTGGCATTTCGTCCGTTGTCGCTGTCTTCAAGATGTCGGGCCATCGGAAGGACCATGTGCGCTTCCCCCGGGGCATCGTGAGCGAGATGTCCTCACCCTTGGGTAGTTGCACGTGAACCACTGGCGGTTCGTCGACTGTCTGGGCACGATCGTTGGTGATGTTGATGACGGCCTCGGTGAGCCAGCCGCGGCGGTAGGCCACGGGAGTCACCGAGATACTGAAGCCCTGGCTGGCCGTGTCCAGGCCCAGGCCCTCGCTGATGACGCACTTCTTCGCCGCAGGACTGAACGAGAGCGAGCCCGGCAGGCTCCTGTACACGTCTGCCTCCGTCGTCGGCTCTTCCGTCGGCTCTTCCGTCGGCTCCTCCACCGTCGGTTCCACGGTTGGTGCATCGTTGAGCGCGATGGCCGAGGAGGTCGGCGGAGAGACCAGTCGCCCGGCGGCCGCTCCGGTGGCCAGCAGGAGCGCGCCGGACACGGCGAGAACGGCCCATCTTCCCGTACGGCTCCGGGAAGCGTGGGCGGGGACGACCGTGGAAGACTCGTCAGGAGGCGCCGTCGGCCTCGGGCCCGCGGGACGTGACCGGCGAAAGGCCGCCGCGGTCTTCTTGTGTCCGTAGGAACGCAAGGAGGTCAGGTGGGCGAGTGTGTCACTGAGGGGTGGCCGCTCGTGAGGGTCCTTGTGCATGCACGCGGCGATGAGGTCCCTCAGCTCTTCGTGTACGTCCGATAGGCGTGGCTCCTCGTGGACGATGTGGTACTGGGCGGTGAGGGGGGTGATGCCCGGGAAGGCGTGATCTCCAGACGAGGCGAAGGTCAGGACGGCGCCGAGAGCGAAAACGTCCGATGCTGCGCTGACCTGCCGTCCCTGTACCTGTTCGGGGGAGAAGTAGCCGGGGGTGCCCAGAACAGACTCGGTACGGGTGGCGTGACTGAAGTCCGTGGCGTAGGCGAGGCCGAAGTCGATGATCTTGGGTCCGTTGTCCGTGAGGAGCACGTTCCCGGGCTTGAGGTCGCGGTGTACCAGACCCGCCTTGTGGATGGACGCCAGACCGAAGGAGAGACCGAGGGCGAGTTCCACTGCTGCGGGCAGGTCCAGGGCGCCGTGCTGCTGTACATGCTCGCGCAGCGACAGGCCCTCGACGTACTCCGTGGCGAGCCAGGGCTCGCGCGCCTGGGTGTCGAAGCCGACGACGCGAACCGTGTACGGGCTCCGGACCGAACTCGCCGCCGTCGCCTCCCGGGTGAACCGCCTCCGGAAACCCTCCTCCTGCGCGTACTCACTCTTGATCGTCTTGAGGGCGACATGCTTGTCCCGGTCCTCCTGCGTGGCGAGGTAGACCGTTCCCATCCCCCCGCTACCGAGCCGCGCGACGATCCGGAACGAACCGATCGTCCTCGGGTCGTCCTTGCTCAGGTCCCACATGTGGCCACTCCCCTCCCCGGTGTCCCCCCGGCCCGAGCGCAGACGATAGCTCTTCCCGGATCTTCATGCTGCGAGCCTTCGAAGTAACTGGTCCACAGCGGGAGGAAGTTGGCCGCGACGGGCCTTGGTGACGTCGATCCCCGAGGTGGCACCGTGTTCCAGGCGCGAGGGCGCCGGGTCCGCCTGCCTTCGTCCGCGTGCCCCTCCCGTGACAGGCCCTGACGCCTCTGACGTACGCTCCTGCCAAGCGTCGAGAGAACGGGGAAGGGCGCATGGAACGTCGCGCGTTGATGCTGGCCATGGGTGGATTCGTAGGGGCCTGGGGCGGCGCGTCCGTGCTGGGCGCGCCGGCCGCCGCGGCCGCAGGCGGGGTCGTCGTGGACGTCACGGCCCACGGAGCGAAGGGCGACGGCGTCACCGACGACACCGCCGCTTTCCAGAGCGCCCTCGCCGCGGTGAAGGCCGTACCGGGCGCGGCCACCCTGCTGGTGCCACCCGGCACCTACCCCGTCGGCGCGAGCCTCGTCCTCGCCGCCGACACCACCGTGTCCGCGTACGGAGCCCGCATCGTCCGTACCAAGGACAGCGGCGCGTTGCTCAAGAACTTCGACTCGGTCACCCCCGTGTACGGCTACGCGGGCGCGGGGAACATCGCCGTCCTCGGCGGCACCTGGGACATGCGAGGCGCACAGTTCAGCAAGCAGAGCGACGCCGTCGGCTTCGCCCACTGCGAAGGCGTCCTGGTCAAGGACTGCACCTTCGTCGATACCCCCTCGGCGCATGCCGTCGAGTTGAACGCGGTCCGGAACGCGGCTGTCGTGAACTGCGTCTTCGACGGCCACCACCCCGGGGACGGCGCGAGCCTCACCACCAAGGAAGCCGTCCAGATCACCTGCGCCACCGAGGGGAACCTTCCCGCCCCCGCCTACGACGCCACTGGCTGCGAGGACATCCTCATCACCGGCTGCACCCTGCGCGCCGGCACCACAACCGGGCCGTTCGGCGCCCTGTGCGGGGACCACTGGGGCGCCAAGGGCGTGTTCCACCGGCGAATCAGGGTCATCGGCAACACGGTCCAGAAGAGCGGCGCGTTCGGCATCCGTGCCGCCGACTGGCAGGACTCCGTCATCGCCGACAACACGGTCACCGATGTCGCGCTCCACGGTATCTACCTCAACTCGCCCCAGGGCAATGGCATCAGCGGCATCACCATCAGCGGCAACACGGTCCGCGGCGTCGACGGCAGCGGCGGCATCTCCGCCAGCGTCGCCGCAGGCGGCGCCCGCCACCGTGACATCACCGTCTCCGACAACACCGTCGAGTCGGTGAAGGGCGAGGCAGGTATCTACGTCGCGCAGACCGACGGCCTCACCGTCATCCGCAACACCGTCACCGCCACCCTGCGCCTCACCCCCACCGGCAACTGCCAGGGCATCCACGTCCAGAGCTCCCCTCAAGCCGTCGTCGCCCAGAACAGCCTCACGGACATCCAGGGCGACGGCATCGGCATCGACAGCGGCTCCATCGGTACCCTCGTCGCCGACAACACGGTCCTGGCCACGACCGGCCCCGGCATCAACACGGGCGTGAACGGCGCCACCCTGCGAGGCAACCGGATCACAGGAGCCACCGGCTACGCCGTCCGGGTCGGCGGCAACGCGGTGGGCACCTTCGTCCAGGCCACCACCGTAGGTGCGGTCACCGGCGGCGCCTCGGGGGCCGCGATCGGCGTGATGGCGGGCTCCAGCGGTACCTGGCTGGTCGGCAACGACCTCACCGCCCGCGGCTCCAGTACCCCCGCGATCACGGACAACGGCACGGGCACCACGCCTGTACAGAACACGATCTGACCTTCCCCTCGCCTACGAACAGCGGGGTCACCGACGAGTGCGGGGTGCGGCCGGGCGGGTGGTACGGGTGGCCGGTCGCCGCGAAGCAGCCGAGTACCTGGCGGGAAGACGATCGGGTACGGCGAATCGGTCCAGGACCGGGGCGCCCTCACCCAGGCCGTGACCGTTCCCGCCCTCCCGGCAGCCCACAACTCGTCGTGAAACCAGTTCAGTTCCGGCTCGCCAGTGCCAACGAGCAGTACCGGGCCGCTGTCCTCGGCGTGATCAAGGGGTACTCCTGATCGTCGCGGTGGCCCGGCCTGGATGGCGATCTTCGAGTTCGTATGTCGGTCATCGCTGATGGCCTCGGACGGCCCATCAGCTGGAGCATCAGCTCTAACAACCGGCGTACTGCACAGTGGAGATGAGGCTGACTCGACGCGCAGGAGGTGTGGGAGGCGGTGGACCGGCCCGCACCTCGCCCACCACCACACCGACCTCGGGACCGGATCCTGGGCGGGGCCGCACACGCGGAAGCCCGGCAGGTCATCCCTCCCGCATAGGTGGGGACGACTCGGCCGGCCCCGCCCACACGACCCCTGGGCATGGGGACACCCCGGTGCACGCGGGGACCAGGCCAACCGTCCAGGCAGAGCCCGCCATCGCGGCGGACGGCGAAATCGGCCTGATCGCCTGGAGAGTTGCCGAACCACTTCTGATTCCGTGATGAGGGAAGGCCACCGCGGACGGAGGATGCAGTGGGGCGATCGGAGCAGCGTGCACGGCTGCGGGTCACCGCGCAGGGAGGACCGTCTCAGGGCGCCATCAGGCCGGGCGTCATCCCATGTGTGCCGTTCAACCATCGGAGACGCCGAGATGACCGTGCTCTTCTTCGACATCGGGGCGACGCTGGCGGATGTCAGTGTTTGAAGCAGATGCTTCGAGTGCGGGTGGTACCCGCCCACCCGTGGCCGCTGACCAGCGGAAATGGCCGAGATCCCGCCAGGGTGCAGGCGGCTGGTCCGCGTATGGCCCGGATCTTGATCGGAGCGGAGTGGGCCCCCTGACCGATGGCCCGTGGCGGCGGCAAGCTGGAACACAATCCAAGGGTGGGCCGACAGGTCGCCACGGCCCTCCGCGATCCATGGCGCCACGACAGAGAAAGTCGCCAGGGCTTGGACGCTCCTCTGCCTGGACGGCCCTGGTGCGGGCGTCCTCGGCCCAGCGGTGCTGCCACAGGGCGACGCCGCCGCGGGCGACGCCGCCGCGGTAGTTCGGGGGACGCGGTGGTACTCACGGCGCCGGCCAGCCGCGCTGCCGTCCGCCTCGTCGACTTCGCGGCGGCATGCAGCGCAGCTCGCGAGCTGGTTCTCGTGAGCCGCCTCCCTCGGCGGGGGGAGGGAGTGCAGGACGTACGCGCCGACGGCGTCGTACGGATTCTCGGCAGACGTCTTGATCCGCCCTCCAGACAGGCATGGAGCCCGCCGTCGAAGCCGTGATCACCCGGGCGACGGACCCTCGCCATCTCTTCGCCCGCCCCGTTGGGCGGCACGCGGCACATCCCGCCGACGTGGCCGTTCCCGACGCCTGAGCGTGCTCGCTCGCGAAACGGGGTAGATACGGCAAAAGGGTGCACTTCTTGTTCGGGCCTTCGCACAGTCGCACCTGCCGGGAGAGTGCCATGGACCTTTGGCTGGTCTGGTCGATCGCCGCAGGGGTGCTGGTGGTGGCGGAGATCTTCACTCTCACGGCCGCGCTCGGGATCCTCGGTGTCGCCGCGGCGGTCACGGCGGGAACCGCCGCCCTGGGGCTCCCGCCGCCCTTGCAGCTCGTGGTCTTCACTGTACTGGCCGTGGTGAGTCTGCTGTTCGTGCGCCCCGTCGCCGTGCGTCATCTGCTCAAGCCTCAGGCCGAGAGGTTCGGCGTGGACGCTCTGGTGGGCCGCTCCGCATACGTCGTAGCGGAAGTGACGGGACTGGGCGGCAGGGTCCGCATCGGTGGCGAGGAATGGACGGCCCGCGCCTACGACGACACGCTGGTGATACCTCCGGGGGCGACCGTCGACGTCATGGAGATCGACGGCGCCACCGCCGTCGTCTACCCCCGGGAGTAGGTCATGGACGTGCCGGGATTGCTCATAGCCGGTCTGATCCTCGCGGCGCTCGCGGTGTTCACGGTGGTACGGGCGGTACGCATCGTGCCGCAGGCCCGCGCCCGCAACGTCGAGCGCCTCGGCCGCTACCGGCGCACGCTGCGGCCGGGGCTCAATCTCGTCATCCCGTATGTCGACCGCGTCTATCCGGAGATCGACCTGCGGGAACAGGTGGTCTCGTTCAGGCCACAGCCGGTCATCACCGAGGACAACCTGGTCGTCGAGATCGACACCGTGCTGTACTTCCAGGTCACCGATCCACGAGCGGCCGCCTACGAGATCGCCGACTTCCTGCAGGGCGTCGAACAGCTCACCGTGACCACTCTGCGCAACGTTGTGGGCTCGATGGACCTGGAGAAGACCCTGACCTCCCGTGACACCATCAACAACCAGCTCCGTGGTGTGCTCGACGAGGCGACGGGCAAGTGGGGGCTGAGGGTCAACCGCGTGGAGATCAAGGCCATCGACCCGCCGCAGTCCATCAAGGACGCGATGGAGAAGCAGATGCGTGCCGAGCGCGACAAGCGGGCGGCGATTCTCGGGGCCGAGGGACAGCGGCAGTCGCAGATCCTGACCGCCGAGGGGGACAAGCAGGCCGCCGTGCTCCGAGCGGAGGGCAACCGCACCGCAGAGATCCTCAAGGCCGAGGGCCAGTCCCGGGCCATCGACGAGGTGTTCCAGGCCGTGCACCGCAACGACCCCGACCCCAAGCTCCTCGCCTACCAGTACATGCAGATGCTGCCCCAGCTCGCCCAAGGCGCCGGCAGCACCTTCTGGGTGATTCCCAGCGAGGTCACCTCCGCGCTTCAAGGGGTGTCCCGCGCTTTCAACGAGGTGCTGCCCCAGTCTCCGGCCACCCGGGAGACGTCCGCGGAGGACACGGCCGCCGCCCAGGCGGCCGAGGATGCGGCGAAGGCCGCGGAAGCCGCCGCCGAGGCGCTTGCCGACGCGGCTGAAGCCGATGCCGACACGCTTCCCTTCACCGGTGGCCGTCAGGTGCCGCGGGGGCCGGAGGACGGGTAGTCGGCCCCTGATGCCGCCGGTGCCGGTCCCCTCCCTGCGGGTTGCCGCGAACGTACCGGCAGTATGACCGCGAAGGCCGACGCCGTGCACTTCTTGCTCGCCGTCATCAACATCATCGGCCTCTACCTCCACGCCCCCGTCGTCAAGCGCGAGCTGAACAGCTTCCTCGGGCTTCGTGAAGAAGCGCGACGCAGGCCTCCAGACGGACGCGGAGGCCGACACGGACCAGGAGCTGGTGAAGACCACCGTCCCCCCCCCGGCGGCCCGGCTCCCGATGCCCTGCCCTCACATCGCGCCTTGGTGAGAAGCAGGGCCCTGCACCCACCCCGGCAACGTCACGAGCACCGGCAGCTAGGACTTGTCCGGCCGATCATGTGACTATTCCGTGCCCAAGGTTCCTGTGGGCATGCGGCGGGGCGATCTGAGTGATGCCGAGTGGGAACGGCTGCGGTCCAGGCCGCGGCCGACGCCGCAGGCGAGATCGACTGGGACATCTCGGTCGACTCCACCAGCGTCCGCGCCCATCAGCACGCCGCCGGGGCCCGCACAGATCTGCCCCGGCCCCGGGGTCAAAGGGGGCCGCAGGTCCTGCGTCCCGCCGCCCTGCGGTCGCACCCTGGACGGCGGGATCAGCGGCCTCGCGATCTCCCACAGCCCGTCCGGAACAATCCAACTCCACGTACCCCGCCCCATATCAAGGCCAACGATCCACGTCCGTCCCACTTCTGTGCCACAACCGCCCCCGGCGCGGTCGTCACGTGCTTCGATGGCATCGGAAGGAGTGGCACGTGGCGACCGTTCACGAATGGACCGGCCTGGAGGCGCTTGCCCTGTGCAAGGAAGGTCTTTCGTCTTCTGGTGGTACACGCCTCGCACGGTCGATGATCAGCGGAAACGGCCATGATTCGACCACGCCCTTGGCGGCTGGTCCTTGTATGGCCCGGATCTTGGTCGGCCTGGAGTGGGCCCCTGACCGGATGGTCCGTGGCGGCGGCGAGTCGGGACACAGATGAAGGGGCGGCCTACAGGTCTCCCCGGGCCGGGTTCCGCAGGATCGCTTTGCCGCAGGTCCACGCTGGCAGAGAAGAGGCCCGGCACAGCGGCTCCTGATCCCTGCGCCGGCTCCGGCGCAGGGATCACGGATTCCGGTGTCCGCCGGGTGGGGCTGCCCGGCGCTCGGCGGTGTCAGGTGGACCCGGTGAGGGCTCGCCCGCCGCGAGGTGCTCCAGGACCTCCGCGAGTTCCTGGCAGGCGCGGCGCACCGACCGGCGGGTCGCACGCTGCTCGGTGATGACGGAGGCGAGAAGCAGGGCGGTCAGTGCGGCGCAACCGTTGAACGCCTGGAGCTTGGCCATGATCTCGACGTCCGTGAGGTGGAGGAACGCGCCCCGTCCGGAGGTCGCCTCGAAGGTGGCGAGCACGGAGGCGAAGAGCGCGCACAGCATGCTTCCGGCGAGCTGGAAGCGGAGCGCTGCCCAGATCAGCAGGGGGAAGACGAGGAAGAGCATGCTCGTCGGGCTGAGCACGGCCATGGGCATGAGGATCAGGGTCGTCAGCCCCAGAAGGGCCGCCTCTTTCCAGCGCCGTACCCGGAACCGTCCGGCCGGCCCCGCGAGGACGAGGAGGAGCGGGGCGACGAGCAGTACCCCCATGGTGTCGCCCACCCACCAGGCCAGCCAGACGGGCCAGAACTCGCTCTTGTCCAGGGAGCTCTTCGCCACCTGCAGTCCGACCCCCGCGGTCGCGCTGATCAGCATGGCGCCGAACCCGCCGAGGAAGACCAGGGAGAGTCCGTCCCGCAGCCGCGCCATGTCGAGCCGGAAGCCGGCCCGTCGCAGCAGCAGGAAGGCGCACAGTGGTGCGACGGTGTTGCTGGCCACGGTGACCGCTGTGGTGGGCCCCGGAGTGGTGAGGGAGGCGATGACGAGGAAGGAGCCGAGGGCGATCCCAGGCCAGACCCGCGCGCCGAGCAGCAGCAAGGCGGCGACGGCGACGCCGGTGGGCGGCCAGATGGGGGTGACCACCACGCCTTCGACGACGAGGCGGCCCATCAGGCCGAGTCGTCCGGCCGCGAAGTAGCAAACCGCCACGGCCAGCGACATCAGAGCCGCCTCCGTAGCGGACCGGAACTGCCGAGTATCCAACACGTCAGCCATCAGACACCGACCGGGCCGCCACGACCGGGCAAGGCCCCTGCGTGTCGGGCGCCGCCGTCGGGCACGGGCCCGGGCGGGTCCGAGGACCGACCCGGCCCGAGGCGAGCCCCCTCCCCTCACTCCTCGGCCGCCGGGCGGGCCGGACCGCCGTCATGGCCGACGACCAGGACGGCCGCGTCGTCCTCGTGCCCCACCGTGGCCGCCAGCTTCATGACGGCGGTGGCGAGCGCGTCGACGTCCAGCCCGGCGACGGCGGTGATCCCGGCGAGCCTCGTCACCCGGTCCAGACCCTCGTCGACGTGGAGCGAGGGCCCCTCCACCACCCCGTCGGTCAGGAGGACGAAGACACCGTCGGCGGTGAGCCGGTGGCGCGTGGCCGGGTAGTCGACGCCGCGCAGCACACCGAGCGGAGGCCCGCCCTCGCTGTCGTCGATGCCGGACCGGCCGTCGGTGGTGGCCCAGATGTGGGGGATGTGGCCGGCCCGGGCGCACTCCAGGGTGCCGGCAGCGGGGTCGAGCCGCAGGAAGGTGCAGGTGGCGAAGAGGTCGGCGTCCAGAGAGATGAGCAGGTCGTTGGTGCGACCGAGCAGCTCTCCAGGGTCTCCGGTGACGGAGGCCAGCGCGCGCAGTGCCACACGGACCTGCCCCATGAAGGCGGCGGCCTCGATGTTGTGTCCCTGCACGTCACCGATGGACATGCCGATCTGCCCGCCGGGCAGGGAGAAGGCGTCGTACCAGTCACCGCCGACGTTGAGCCCGTGGTTGGCGGGCTCATAGCGGACGGCCAGCCGGGCGCCCGGAAAACTGGGCAGGTGCGAGGGCAGCATGCCGCGCTGCAGGGCCACGGCGAGCTCGACACGGGAACGCTGCGTCTCGGCCAACTCCCGCGCCCTGGCGGTCAGCGACCCGAGCCGGACCAGAAGGTCCTCGCTGCTGTCGGCCGGCCGTCTGCGGAACATCGATCACTCCGACGTCACGACAATCCTCGCATCACTCCGTCCCGTCTCCAGCACGCGGGACCACACGGGACCACCTCGGTACGAACAGGTCCTTCCCACTCTGCCCGGAGGGGACGGCGTCCGCATCTCATCGGCGGAGAACGCGGCGGATCCCAGCGGGGCCACCGCCACACCACCGGAAACGAGCAGCGGCCCGGCGAGATCGAAGGCATCGCCCCGCCCCTGACCTACGTCCGGACCGAGCAGGCCGACGCCGAGCGACTCGCAAGACACCGGCGGCCCCAAGGACGCCAGGCATGAACACGAATTACACCCTCGTCCCCCGGCGCGAAGAGTTCTGCGCCGGTCCTCCTCCCCGCCGGCGCGGACGTCGGCCTGCTCGACGCGCTGCCGGGCGCGCCGGCCGGTCTCGCGGGCGCCGCTCAGCACACCTTCCGTAAGGGGATGCCAAGCAGGTACGTCCGCCACTCGGCGGGCGAGAACGTCCCTCCGGCGCGGCGCGCCGATCCTGGCAACGGGTGCATCCTCGGCGCCCGCCTGATGGGCGCGCAGGCCTCCACGCTCACCCAGCCCCTCGTCCTGGCGGCGACACCGCGGTTCGACGCCGTCACCCCAGCCCGGTCCGCGTACGGGATCCATCCACGCTCACCGAGGTCGTGGAGAACGCAGTCCTCGATCTCCATCTGTGAACCCCCGGAAGTGCAAGGGAGGCGTTGTGATCGGGCTCGACTCCTTCACCGACGTTCTCGACGGCCCGATGTACGTGGTCACGGCCGAGGCTTCCGGCGGCGAGCGGGCAGGCTGCCTGGTGGGCTTCGCCTCGCAGTGCTCCATCGACCCGCCGAGGTTCACGGTCCGGCTGTCGACCGCCGACCACGCGTACCGGGTCGCACTCCGGGCCGAGCGCCTCACCGTGCACCGGCTCCATCCTGGTTCACCGGCAGGATCGAGAGACGCATCGAGGGCGGCGACCACGTGGGCTTCCTCCTGAGGCCCGTCGCGGCGGGTCCCCGGCCCGAGGGGCCGCCGCCCCTTCTTCGGTACCGGGAACTGCGCGACCTCAAGCCCGGCCATCCGGCCTGAGCTCGCAGCTACGGATCTGTCCGGGACGACGCCCGGGCGGGGAGCGGCGGCCTCTGTCGGATCCGTACAGCGACCAGCGGCGTGCCTGGGGCCCGCACCCTTGCCTGGTGCGGGCCCCACGCGGCCGCAGGCGCGTTCACGGCACGGGGGCCGTGGATCGTGCCGCGCGAGCGTGTCCCTTCGCTCAGGGCTCTTGTGCCCCGGCTCCCGCAATCCACGCCTGCGTCTTTGGACGGGTCCAACCGGCGACGGGCCGACCCTCCCCGACCTACGGCAGGTTCTCCTTGATCTCTCTCCGCCCAGCTCCGACAGCGGCACCTGGCCGCAGATCGCCAGGACCGGAGCACCGCTCTTGGCCGCGTCGTACAGCCCGTTGAACAGATGCACCGAGCCCGGGCCCACGGTGCCCATGCAGACCGCGAGGTCGCCCGACAGCTGGGCCCGGGCGCCGGCGGCGAAGGCCGCCGCCTCCTCGTGGCGAAAGCCGGTCCAGTCGATTCCCTCGGTGGTCCGGATGGCATCGGTGATCGGATTGAGGGCGTCGCCGACCACTCCGAAGACGTGGCCGACGCCGAGGTCCGCGAGACCGTCGACGATCACCTGCGCGACGGTACGAGTCATGGGGTCTCCCCTCAGTAAGGACGTCGGACGGCTCACGAGAGCGTGAACCGGTCAGGATGAGCCGCGTTCCAGTCGCCTGCCCACGCGGCCGGCATCGATGCGGCGGAGAGGAGCTGCCCCGGTTCGAGGGGTTCGTACGACTCGGCATGGGACCGGACGGCGTTCGGCCCCACCCGGTGCAGGAGCATGCCGGGCCCGAGTCGGCTCGGATCGTCGACGCCCATGGCCGCCATGATCTGCAGGGCGCTCTTGACCGTCGCTTCCTGGAAGCGCTGGACGCGCCGTGCCTTGTCCTCGACGTCGAGGGCCCGGGCGCGCCCGCGGTCCTGGGTGGCGACCCCGACGGGACAGGTGTTGGTGGCAGCGCTGTGCCTGGATGCACCCGAGCGCGAACCTCATGGCCCGGGCGGAGTTCGTGTAGTCGGCGACCTGGATCAGCCGCTTGACGATGTCGCTGCCGGTGGCGACCTTGCCGGAGGCGCCGATCCGTATCCGGTCGCGCAGGCCCGCGCCGACGAGCAGACGGCGAGGAATTCGCGGCGCGATCCCACGCACAGCTTGGAGCCGGGCAGTACGCCTCCGTCGAAGCCCGTCCTGCGGCTGGTCCGCGTATGGCCCGGATCTTGGTCGGTCCCGTCCATGGCCCCGAAGAGCGACCGCCAGGCGGGAGCAGTTCGCACCGAAGGACGATGGAGGCTGAGCCCTGCCCCCTTATGCCCAAGATGCCCGCTCGCGCCGGGACCACTAGGTCATGTCCGTAAAGTTGATGGCTCGTTGCTCCGTTCGTGGTGCGCCGACATGAACTGAAGGATGAATCGCGGGCGTTGATCGCTCCGTTGCCGGCGCCAGGCCGGATGGGTCGGCCGGTGCGGGGCCGGCGTCAGGTGGAGAACGGGATCCTGTGGAAGCTGTCCACCGGGGAATGAGGGACCTACGCGACCGTCGGCCTTGCGGGTGAGCAGGTTGATGCAGGGTGTGGGAGCGGGCGGGACGCCGGGCGTCCGGCGTGAACGACGCCGTGCTGACGGCGCTCGTCGCCGCGGGGGCCGCGATCGGCGGCGGAGCGCTGACGGGGGTGTTCGCCCTCGCTGCCGCGAGGCGGCAGGCAGCGGCCGCGTGGGCGGCGGGGGAGCGTCAGGCCGCTGCCGCCTGGGAGGCCGGCCGACAACAGGCGGCTGCCGCCTGGGACGCGGGTCGGCTCCAGGCCACAGCGCAACACGACGTGTCCCGCCGGACGCTCACGGAACAGGCGCCGGCGAACCAGAGGGCGGTGCGGCGGGCGGCGTACGTGACGTTCCTGGGCCGTACCGACAGCACCCAACTGGCTCTGGCGGCTTGGCAGAGCGCCATCGGCACGGCGGACGAGTCGCCACGCCGAAGGGAGTACGACTGGGCGCTGGCGGCGTTGGGGGAGGCGCTCGGCAAGTGCGCACAGCCGACTGGTTGTGCGGCGCGCGCGAGGTCGACGAGCTTGCCGTGGCGAGCCGCGCCCGGGGCGCCGGGATCGACGCCCAGCCGCTGGACGCGGTCACCGCCGGCCGGGGACCGTCTCTGCCCCGTCCGGACGGCGTGGCAGACTGGCGGCTCACGCAGCAGCGGTGAGCGGGGGTTGATCCGGTTGGGGCTGGAGATCGAGAGCCGCGCTTCGGAGCTGCCGCACATCGAGCGGGTATGGCGCAGCCGAAGCGATGACGTGGGGCGGATGACGTCGATCGCGAACGCGCACTGGGAGCTCGTCTTCTGGGAGCACGACGGCCGGGTGCAGGCTGCGGTACTCGGCCCGGAGCCCAAGGCCAGCCTGGCGCCCGTCCCGAAGGACGCCACGTTCTTCGGCATCAGCTTCGCCGTCGGTACTTCGATGCCGCACGTACCGATCAGTCGGCTGGTCGGCAGCGGCGCGGAGATTCCCGACGTGACGCGGCGGTCCGTGTGGCTGAAGGGCTCGGCGTGGCACGTGCCCGATTACGACAACGCGGAGGCGTTCGTACGGCGCCTGGTACGCGAGGGCATCGTGGACCGCGACCCGATCGTGCCCGCCGTCCTCGACGGGGCGGTTCCCGACGTCTCCGAGCGCACCCTCCAGCGGCGTTTCGCCGCCGCGACGGGCCTCACCCAGGGCGCCATACGGCAGATCCACCGTGCCCGCCAGGCGGCGGTACTGATCCAGGAGGGCGTTCCGGCACAGGACGTCGTACACCGGCTGGGGTACTTCGACCAGCCGCACCTGGCACGGTCCCTGACCCGATACATCGGCCGCACCGCCACTCGGCTGAGCGCCCCCGACACGGCCGAGCCGCTGTCGCTTCTGTACAAGCCCTCGCCCTCGGCGCCCGCATAGCCTTCCTGACGCAGCGACAAACCCGTACGCATCATGGAGGAATCATGCGCAAGGTCGTTTCCGGTCTGTTCGTCTCGCTCGACGGTGTCGCCCAGTCGCCGAACGAGTGGCAGTTCGCCTTCGACGAGGAGATGGGCGCCGCGCTGGCGGAGACGCTGGAGACGGCCGACGCGATCCTGCTGGGCCGTGTGACGTTCACCGAGTGGGCCGGGTACTGGCCGACGGTGACCAGCGGGGACGACGCGGCCTTCGCCAAGTGGATCAACGACTCGCCCAAGTACGTGGTCTCCTCCACGCTGGACAGCGTCGACGACTGGGCGAACAGCACACTCGTCCGTGGCGAGCTGGCGACCGCGATCGAGGAGCTCAAGGCGGGCGAGGGGAAGAACATCACCGTCGCGGGAAGCCCGACGCTGGTGCGCTCGTTGCTGGAGCTGGACCTCCTGGACGAACTGGTCCTGCTGATCCACCCGGTGGTGGCCGGTGAGGGGCGCAAGAAGCTGTTCGCCGATGATGCCGCCCTGAAGAAGTTGGAGCTGGTGAGTGCCCGGCCCACGAGCAGCGGAGTGATCATCGCGACCTACCGACCGGAGCGCTGAGAGGTCCTCCGTGGGGCCTTTGCGTGTGCAGGCCGCTGATCTCGAGTGCTTGGCCTGAGGTAGTCGGACTGCTCCGCGCCACCGCCGAGGCCCGGCTGCGCCGGGCGGAGTTGTGGGCCGTTCTGGCCTGGGGGACACCCCGGCGGGGAACTCGGGGCCGCTACTCCGCTCACGTCTCGGCGGTGGCCCAGTGCCGCGCGACGGCCGGCGACCGGCTGCGCGGGGCGCTCGACGCGGCGTTCGGGGCCCGGGCGTCCGGAGGTCACGGTCCAGGGCATCACGGTCTGGGGCGAGCACCCCTCACTGAACGGGTCGGACGGATTCGCGCGGGCAGACGGCATGTGCACCCGGTGGGAATGCGGGGCTGCTCCGCAGCGGTGAGCGGGAACGACCGCCGTCATACGCGAGCCGGCGCAGTGAACCGGTCCCTCCCGCCTCCGGTAGGTCGATCCTGACGGTCTCGCCGGCGGGGCCGGCTCCGCCGCACCACCAGCGGGAGGCGCCTGCCCGGCCGAACTCTGCAAAATGTTCTTCGCCTGCTGGTGGTACGGCAGAGGCACTCCTCTGACCAGCGAAAAGAAGGAAAGCTGCGGATGCTCGGAAGACGCTGGTCCGAGAAATGGTCCGGATCTTGGTCGATGGTCACCAGTGGGGCCCAGGGCTCTTGGTCCTGCCGAGGGCGTGCGGAGCGGCACGCTGCTGCCGGCCCAACGCTGACGGGGGCGACGAACGTACTGGGTGCCTGAGTTGTGTCCGGGCAGGTCAGGACTGCTTTGGGGGTGGTCTGATCACGTCGCCAGGGCGGGTTGTGCATGTGGGCGACGGCCTGGACCGTGTGACGGAGGCCGTTGCCGCGCCGGCGGTAGACGCGGAGGATCTTGTAGTGATTCATGCGGGCGACGGCGTGCTCGACGCGGGCCCGCACTCTGCGGTACTCGGCGTTGTCGTCGCCGGGGAGGAGGGCCCTTTCGCACGCCTTGTTCCGACCCTGCCCCTGTGCTGTCATGGTCGCCTTGTGACCAGGTGCGGGGGAGGCTGCAGGAGTGCTTGGGGGCTTACGGGACGCGTCGCCCCGGGCCGTCGGTCCCTATCGGATCGTCGCCCGGCTCGGATCGGGCGGCATGGGCGAGGTGTTCCTCGCGGCAGACGAACGGCGGCCGCCGCAGCGAACCTTCGTCGCGCTGAAGACCGTGCACGGTGACCTCGCGGACGACGAGGGCTTCCGCTCCCGCTTCCGGCGCGAGATCGAGACCGGGCGGGCGGTGTCCGGTCGGTACACGGCGCGGCTCATCGACGGCGATGCGGACGGTGCACCCCCGTGGCTGGCCACTGAGTACGTGCCGGGACCGAACCTGGAGGAAGTGGTCCGCGGCGGCGGTCCGCTGCCGGAGCCGGCGGTGCGCGCCCTTGGCCGCGGTCTCGTCGCCGCCCTGCGCTCGATCCATCACGCGCGGGTCCTGCACCGCGATCTGAAGCCCGCGAACGTGCTCCTCACGAAGGCCGGTCCCAAGGTCATCGACTTCGGCATCGCCCGTGCCTTCGGCGCGAGCACCATGACCGCCACCGGAAAGATCGTCGGGTCGCCGGGGTTCATGTCACCCGAGCACGTGGCGGGCAGCGAGCACGTCGTCGCCGCCTCGGACGTCTTCTGCCTCGCCTCGCTGCTCTGTTACGCGGCCACGGGACGCGGCCCGTTCGGCGACGGCCCCCTTGCCGCCGTCCTGTTCCGCATCGCCCGGGCCGAGGCCGACCTGACGGGGCTTCCGCACGGGCTGCGCGAGGTGCTCGCACCGTGTCTGGCGCAGGACGCGTCGAGCCGTCCGGACACGGCCGAGCTGGCCCGCCTTCTCGCGGACGAAGATCCCGCGGACGCCGACGGCGGGGGAGCGGCGGACGTCCCGTGGCCCGCACACGTGATCCGTGACCTCGCCCTGCGCGAAGCCGCACTGGAAGAGCTGGAGGCCCGGTTGGGGGACATCGCCGCACCCGGTCTGCACGACCTGCCGACCGTGACCGCGCCCCGCCGGGCCGGCGCCGTGGGCCGGCGGCGGCGCCGTGGGCCGGCGGTGGCCGTCGTGGCGTCCCTGGCGCTTCTGGCCGGTGCCGGGCTCGGCGGGACCTACGCGACCGGACGGTGGCCGTGGCCGCCGTCGCGCGGCCTGGCGACCCCCGGGCCGTCCGCCTCACCGTCCGGGGCCGGAGGCAGTACCGCTCCGGCCGCCGCACAGGCTTCGTACGTGGACGAACTCGGCGGCCCCGACCGGGGCAGGAGCTTCGACGCCGCGCCCTCGCTGCGCCCTGCGGGCTGGCGGCCCTGGACCGTGCACCTCCCCGCGGGCCCCGTGGCCTGTGCCGCCGACCACTCCGTCATGGTGTGCCGGCTCGCGGACGGCAGCACCCAGGCGCTCCGGCTGAAGGACGGCGCGCGGACCTGGCGGGTCCCGCCGGCGAAGGCCCCAGAACCCGGTGCCGCCGCCACGGGCCCCGTCCTCGCCGGCAGCGTGGTCGTCACCGCCGAGGAGGGTCGGCTCCGGGCCCGTGCGACGGCCGACGGGACGATCCGGTGGGAAAAGCCGCTGTCCGGACGCCCGTTGGGCCGACTGCTCGGCGTGGACACCACCGTCTACGTCAACCGCGCCGACTCCGACGGCGTCCACAGCGACGCGTACGCACTCGCTGACGGCCACCGTCGTTGGACCCGGCCCGTCGCGCGGAAGACCCGCGGGCAGGCCGAACGGCAGGGCGTCCTCGCGTACGCACCGGACCAGCTCTACGTCAACGGCGAGGAGGGCCTGACCGCATGGAGCCCGGCCACGGGGAAGACGCTGCACGAGGCGCCCTCCGGCGGGACCGGGTCGGGAGCGCCCGACACCCGGTACTGCCCCGATCCGCGGCTTTCCGCCGGTGAGCTGGTGTGCCCGGACCCCGACGGCCGGGGGATCCACTTCCGGGCGGCCGAGGGCCTGACGACGAGCTACTCGAGCGGGCGGTTCCGGCTCGCGGGGGACGTCGCGGTGCGGGACGCCGTGTTCGGTCCGGCCGCCCTGGGCAGCCCCCTGGTGCTCGAACTGCCCGCCGAGAGAAGGGTCGTGCGGGTCCATGACGCGGTCTACAACGGGCTGTCCGAGCTGACGACGGTGACCGCGATCCCGCGCGGCGACGACGGCCGGCCGGCCCCACTGGCGCCGCCCGTCGCGATCGGCGATCGGATCGTCTACGCGGACAACGCCACCCTTCACGTGGTGCCCCCCGAGGACGAGGGCCGGCCGCTCGCGGCACCGGTGCCCGGCGCCCCCGGCAACCGGGCCGCCGACACCACCCCCGCCCGTCCGGGCACCCGCCGTGCTCCGTCCCTGCTCTCGGTCGGCGGCATCGTCCTGCTCGGCTACTTCGACGGCACCGTCCGCGCGCAGACCCTTCCGGAGCGCTGAACCAGCGATCCGTTGCCGACCTGACACACCACCGAACCCCCGATGCGCCGCCGCATCCCCGGAGAACCTGGAGTCGTCGTGCTGGAGCCCCTGGACGCGTCCGCCGTCCGCCGTGTCGGCCCGTATGTGCTCATCGGCCGGATCGGCGCGGGCGGCATGGGCACGGTCCATCTCGCCCGGCGGGAGGGCACCGCCGGCCCGGCCGGCCTCGCGGCGGTCAAAACCGTCCGTGAGGACGCGTGTCTCGACGCGGAGTTCCGGCTGCGTTTCCGCCGGGAGGCGGACGCGGCCCGTGCCGTACGCAGCCCGTTCACCGCCGTTCTGCTCGACGCGGCACCGGACGCCGGACCTCCGTGGCTGGCCACCGAGTACGTCACCGGCCCTTCCCTCGCCGAGGCGGTCACGCGGCACGGGCCGCTGCCCCTCGACGTCGTCCGGGCCCTCGGGGCCGATCTCGCGCGGGCCCTGCGCGCGATCCACGGGGCGCGGATCGTCCACCGGGACCTCAAGCCCGCCAATGTGCTCTGCGCCGCGGCCGGTCCCAAGGTCATCGACTTCGGCATCGCCCGGGCCTTCGACGGCACGGTCCTGACGGCTGCCGGCATGGTCGTGGGCACCCTGGGCTTCATGTCTCCGGAGCAACTGGACGGCACGGGGTCCGTGGGTCCCGCCTCCGACGTCTTCAGCCTGGGCGTGCTGCTGTGCTGGGCGGCCACCGGGCGCGGCCCCTTCGACGACGCCGAGCCGGCCGCCGTGATCGCCCGGATCGCCGAGGGGCACGCCGACCTCCGGCTCGTACCGGACGGCCTGCGGGAACTCGTGGGTGCCTGCCTGGCCGTCGCCCCGCACGCACGGCCCACGACGGACGCCCTGGTCAGGGCGTTCGACCCGCGGGCCGCCGGGGAGCGGCCGGGGGCGCTCTTCGCCCGTTCCGAGGAGCCGTTCCCGTGGCCTGCCGGGGTGCGGGAGCTGATCGGCGCGTACGAGGCGAAGACGCGTGAGGTCGTGGCATCGGCGCCGCTGGTCCCGGCTGTGCCCTCCGCCGCCGTGCCGGTACCGGCGCCGCCGGACGTGCCCCCGCGGCGGAGCCGTACGCGCGTGAGGGTGGCGGTGACCGCGGTGGCCGCGGTGCTCGCGGTGACGGCGACTCTCGTCGGGGTGCGGCTGCTCGCCCGGGACGACGGCGACGGCAAGGGAACGGGGGCGGCACCGAGTCCGTCGACCGCGGTACGGCCCACCGCGCCGCCCGATCCGGTCGAACCCATGGCGAACGGGGGCAACCTCGGCGCGATCACCTGGGCCTACCCCGAGCCGGGGACGCGGGGAGCGGAGCGGCCGAAGGGCTGGAAGCCGTGGCACGCCACGGCCGGGGCCCACGTCGACGGGTGCGTGCTCGGCGTGGACCTGCTCGTGTGCAGTGACAAGGAGGGCGTGGAGGCCCGCCGTCCGGCCGACGGGAAGCTCGTGTGGCGGCACACGGCGCCGGTCCGCGCGGGCGGTGCGGTCATGACGGCGGGCCTCTCCGGGGACCGGGTGTACCTCCCGGAGGGTGGGGGCGTCCTCGTCGCGCGGCGCTCCGACGCCCGGCCGCTGGCCCACTGGCCGGGGGCGGCCGGCTTCCTGCCGGAGCTGGCGGTCGCGGCGGGCGGCAGGGTCTACGTCGCCTACGAGGGCGCGGGGGGAGCAGGGCTGCCCGGGGAGATGCTGTTCCGCGCCTATCGGGAGAGCGACGGCCAGAGGATCTGGGAGACCAAGGTCAAGGAGGCGTACCCCAACAGCATGACGCCGGCGGCCGGCCGCCTGTACCTCACCGGCCCCGGGGGAACCTGGCAGTTGGACCAGCGGGACGGTCGGCTGCTCGTCGTCGGGAGGCGAACCGGCACCGACCTGGTAGGGCCGGACGGGACCTTCTACAAGTGGATGAACGACGACACGACACAGATTCGGGACGGGGGCACGCTCCGCGTACGTGGCGGCTTTCCCGGCCGGCCGCTGACGGCCGACGCGAGCACGGCGGTCAGCCTCTACGAGACGCAGACGGAGACCGGAAAGCTCAGGGAGCTGATCGGGAGCCGTTCCGGCGACGGGACGGTGCTGTGGCGCACGCCCTGGGACGCGACGGGCTTCATGGACCGGGGCCAGGCGCTCGTCGTCGGGCGGCGGCTCGTGCTGATCAACGGATCGGGGGTCGAAACGCGGTCACTGACGGACGGCGCGCCGATCGCGTTCGAACGGCCTGCTTCCTGGCCCGACCTGTCCGACCCCGAGGTGCCGCTGACTCTGGTCGCCGGCGACGTCGTCTTCGTCGTCAAGGACACCGGGCTGTGGTCAGTGCGCCTGCCCTGACCCCCGCCGGGCTGGGTCGCGGGCCTGATCCGAGGCAAAGGGCGGCTTGGCGTCGTGCTCGTGCGGCCCGGCCAGGGCACGAGAGGCTCGTACTACCCGCGGGCGCGCATCTCGTCGGCGGCAGCGTCGGGATCGAAGAGGAACGCAGAGGAGGCCGATCTCCGACCCGGGGAGCGTAAGAGCTGTGCGCGCACCTGGCTGCGTGATGCTGCCAAGAGGCCCGAAAGGCGACCGAAGCCCCGAACGTCGAGGCCCACCGGAGCGACCTGGACACGACGCCGAGGATGACGACCCGGTGATTGTTGAGAGCCGCTGCGCGCCGCCGAATAGCGCACCCATCGTCTGGAACCTGCTGCGACGTGCTGGCGAATTGCGGCGACCGAGGACTGTGCGTCACGGCGATCGGCGATGGCATGAGGGCCGACGAGGGTCGTCGGCCAGGGCCGCGACCGGTACGGCTTCCAGGCCCATTTCGCCGACGATATGAGATGCGCATGTCGGCGCGGTGGCGCTGGTACCCCATGCGGACTGTGGTCGCTTGACCAAGGAGGTGACCGGCTTCTGGCCGGAAGCGGGGGGGGGGGGTAGCTGATCAGGCGAGCCGTTTGAGGACGGCTTCGACGGCGTCGACGAGGACATCGCCCTCGGTTCCGGGGCGCCTGATCAGCCCGAGTTCGACTTCGGGGAGCACGGGAAGGCCGTGTACGGCGGTGCCCGGTTCGACGGTGGCCGGAAGGAGGGCGGCCGCGCCGAGGCCGGCGCGGACGGCCGCCCGGACGCCGGGCACGCTGGTGCTCTCGAATGCGGTGCGCCAGCCGCGTCCGGCGGCTTCGAGGGAGTCGAGGAGCGGTTGGCGCCAGCGGCAGGGCTGGGAGAAGAGGACCAGGGGGAGAGGGTCGAGGGTGATGTCCAGGCTGGGGGCGGCGGCCCAGGCCATAGGGAGGCGCACCGTCCACCGGGGTGGCTCGGGGAGATAGGACGGGTCGCACAGCGCCAGGTGTATGCGTCCTTTGCCATATGCCTCGCGGAGCACGGGGCCGGGGCCGCTGATCAGCTCCAGCGTGGCCCGGGGGTTCATGCGGGTGAAGTCGGCCAGGGCCTGAGGGAGCGGCGCGGTGGTGAGGTCTTCGAGCAGGCCCACGCCGCAGTGCCCCTGGATGGCCGGGCCGGTGGCGCCGAGTGCCTGGGTGGACAGGGCCAGGATGCGTTCGGCGTACGGCAGCAGCGCCTCGCCGGCCTTGGTGAGGGTGACGCCGGTGGCGGCGCGGTGCAGGAGTGGCTGTCCGACGGTGCGTTCCAGC
The DNA here is from genome assembly GCF_014648895.1 of Streptomyces tanashiensis. Classification (GTDB taxonomy): domain Bacteria; phylum Actinomycetota; class Actinomycetes; order Streptomycetales; family Streptomycetaceae; genus Streptomyces; species Streptomyces tanashiensis. The sequence goes on along the minus strand of NZ_BMRZ01000002.1, from coordinate 608,787 downwards.
CTGCGCAGTTGCTGGCTGAGCGCGGGCTGGCTGTGCCCGAGCGCGGTTGCGGCGCGGCTGATGCTGCCGGAGCGGGTGCAGGTGACGAAGACCCGCAGCTGTGCCATGTCCAGATCCGATCCCATAAGCAGACGTTATGAGGGATCTCCGAGATTGGCCAGTTCCTTCTGGCCTCGTGGGCTCGTAGCCTCAGCCGCATGTTCTACCACCACGTCGATGTCTTCACCGGCCTGCCCTACAGCGGCAACAGCCTGGCTGTCTTCCCCGACGCCGCCAAGCTCAGCGGCCCCCAGATGCAGCGGATCACGCAGGAGCTGCGCCACTTCGAGTCGATCTTCCTGACCCCGGACAAGACGTCGGGGAACTCGGTCTGGCAGGCGCGGGTCTTCGACCTCATCGAGGAACTGGACTTCGCCGGGCACCCCGTCATCGGGGCTGGGTGTGTGCTGCACGCCCTGCACGGTGCCGGCGAGGAGGAGACGTGGATGCTGCGCTTGAAGGCCCGCACCGTGGAGGTGACCACGAGGCGGCTCGGAACCGGACGGTACGCCAGCGTGCTGGATCAGGGCCGGGCCGCCTTCCTCGGCCGCCCCGAGCCCTCGGACGCGAAGGACCTGGCGTCCTTGTTCGGCCTCGACGCCAAGGACCTCGATCCGGACCTGCCCCCGGAGGTCGTCTCCACAGGGCTGCGCTACCTGGTGCTCCCGGTCCGCGAAGGCGCCCTCGACCGTGCCCGCATCACCTCGGACATCAGCTCACGACTGGCGGACCTCGGCGCCCAGTTCGCCTACGTCCTCGATGCCGCCGCTCTGGAGGCGCGGCACTGGAACAACGACGGGCTGACCGAGGACGTGGCCACCGGCAGCGGAGCCGGCTGCGCCGCAGCCTACCTGCGCCGTCACGGCTGCATCGGCGACGGCGAAGCCGTGACCCTGCGCCAGGGTCGGTTCACCGGACGCCCCAGCGAGATGACCATCAGCGCCCACGGCCACGGGGAGGACATCCACTCCGTGCGGGTCGGTGGCGAGGTCTCCTTCGTCGGCGAGGGACGGCTGGAGGTGCTGCCTCAGTGAGCGCCGCGACCCGGCAGACGGTACAGGCGATTCCGGCATACGTCGGGCCGGACACGATCCGCGCGCTCGTGGGGTACGAGGACGTCGTCGAGGAAGTGGCGGCTGCGTTGGCCGACTTCAGCCGCGGACTGGGCGACTCGCCTGTGGCGGTGTTCGCGCCGGCGGGCCGGGACGGCGACGTGCACGTGAAGTCGGCCTGGCTGCCGGGCCGTTCCGTCTTCACGGTGAAGGTGGCCACCTGGTTCGCGGAGCGTGCCCGGCGTGGCGGCACGCCGGGAGCCGGTGCCGTCGCCGTGTTCGACGCCCGGACCGGGGACCTGCAGGCCGTGCTGGAGGACGAGCACCACCTGTCCGACATCCGCACCGCGGCCGCCGGCGCGCTCGCCGCGCGCACGCTGGCCCGGCCGGACTCCGCCGTAGTCGGCGTGCTGGGTACCGGAGTTCAGGCGTATCTGCAGATCCTGGCGGCTGCCGACGAACTGCCGATCCGCGAGGCGAGGGTCTGGGGCCGCCGCGACGAACGCGTGCGCCGCCTGGCCGCCGCGCTGGTCACACGCCGCCCCGACCTGCGGGTGACCCCGGTGGGCACCGCCCGGCAGGCGTGCGAGGGCGCCGACGTGCTGGTGACGGCCACCGCCAGCACCGAACCGCTGGTCGACGCCGAGTGGCTGGCTCCCGGCCTGCACATCACCGCCGTAGGAGCCGACGACCCGACCAAGGCCGAACTGTCCCCGTCCTGCCTGTACCGCGCCGACCGGATCGTGGTCGACAGTCGCGCCCTCACCGCCGTCCACGGAGACCTCGCGCGGGCCCAAGCGGCCTTCCCAGAGCCCGCGGAACTCGGCGAGGTGCTTGCGGGGTCGGCACCGGGCCGCGAACGGGCCGACGAGATCACCGTCTGCAAGCTCATCGGCCTGGGCGTGCAGGACCTCGCGGCGGCCCAGGTCACCCTGGACCTCCTCCGGGGCACGGGCCCGCAGCGCAGTCGGCCACCGGCCTGTGCGACGGACCTGCCCTTGTCCAATGCGCCACGGCAGGGAGGGCAGCGGCGACATCCGGCTGTGGGCTGCCATGACCCTGACGCGGCTTGATCCCGAGGCCGGGCATGCCGCGCTCACTCACCTCGTACACGCCACGGACCTCGCAGAGCCACATCTCACCGTTGTGGGGTACCCCGGAGGTCTTCGCAGACAGACATGACTCTGGGAGTCGCTGGCCCGTTCGTTCCCCGCCCCTCCCGAAGCCCCTGCCGCTCACGGCGGGGGCTTCGTCGCAGTGAGTGATGCGTGAGACGTACGACGAGTCGGAGGCCGCGGGCCGGCTGCGGGTGCCGGTCGCGGCGTGGCGCCGGGCCACCGGCTCGGGCCTGGTCCCGCCTGCCGACGCCGGACCCCGCCTGTGGTCGCGGGCGGTCGTCCTCGACCGTCGGCAGCAAGACCCGCGGCTACGACGCCGGGAAGAAGATGAACGGCCGCTAGAGACACCTGGCCGTCGACACCCTCGGCCTGCCCGTGATCATCACGGTGACGCCCGCCAGCATGACCGACCGCGACGCAGCCCGCGAACTCCTCTGGGGCCTGCGTCTCACCCAGCCGCGGATCACCCAGGTCTGGGCCGACTCCGCCTACGCCGGCCAGCTCGTGAACTGGCCTGACGACCGCCTCTGGACAACCCTGCGAACCGTGACCCGCCCCCGCGGGGCCAAGGGATTCATCGTCCTTCCCCGCCGCTGGAAAGTCGAACGCACCATCGGCTGGGTCATGAACGCCCGCCGCAACGTCCGCGACTACGAACGCCTCCCACAACACTCCGAAGCCCAACTGAACGGGGCACTCATCACCGTCATGACCCGCCGCCTCATCCGTAGAGGCCGTACCGGTCACTGGGCAAGGAAGCCACCAGCAGCCCGTTGACGGTGGGGTCTACCCAGCCGGTTCGGGTCGTAGCCGCAGCAGCCGTCCGCCGAGTAACACCGCGCAGGCTGCGACAGAAAGCAGGCCGCCGGCGAGGAAGGCGCCCCGCACCTCGGCAAGCGGCAGGATCAGTCCTCCGAGCGCGGCGCCGGCCGCGATGCCGGCGTTGTAGGCGCCGGAGTTCGCCGCGAGCGCGATATCCGTGCGACCTGGAGCACAGTGCAGCATCGCGTTCTGGGTCGTCATGAACACCGGCCCGACGGCACCGCCCATCAGCACCAAGAACACCACCGCTGCCACCGGATCGGTGCCCGCCACGTACAGGCCGAGCAAGCCCACCGCCTGAGTGGCCACGGCAGCGGCCAGCGCGGCATGCGGAAACCGATCCAGCACGGCCCCGGTGACACTCACCCCGAACAGACACGCAACACCGAAAGCCATGAACAGGACGCTCACAGTGCTGGGAGGAAAGCCGCTCACGTCGCCCAGGAACCTCACGATGTAGGTGAATCCCGCGAACGCCCCGGCAGCGGACAAGGTTCCGGCCGCCAGCACGATCCCGAACCGCCGGACGTCGGGACTGACTCCGTAGGCGGCGTCCTCTTCCTCCGGCCGTGACGTAGGCAGCAGAACGGCGATCGTCGACAGAGAGACGATCCCCAGACCTGCAAGCACGGCGACTGGCACCCGCCAGTCACTGAGACGGCCCAACCAGGTCCCGGCGGGCACACCGATCACAAGTGCGAGCGAACCAGCGACGGACAGCGCCCCGACCACACGCCCACGCACCGCGGGCGCGAACAGCCCCACCGCGACCGGCCCCATCACGGCCCAGAACAGCGCTTGAGCGAGCGCGGTCAGTAGCCGTGCCATGAGAAGCAGCCAATAGGAAGTGGTCAGCGCGGCAGCCAGACTGGACACGACCAGCGCGGCCAGGAGTCCCGTGAGCACGTAGCGCCGGGGCACTGCCCGCATGACGTGGGCGAGCGGCAGAGACGCAACGGCCACCGTCACGCCATAACCGGTAACCAGAAGACCGACCGCTGACACCGATACCCGCAGGCTTTCGGAGATGACCTCCAGGAGGCCGATAGGCAGGTTCTCCGCAGTGTTGAAGGTGAAGGCGGCCAGCATCAGGGCGGCAAGCACCGCCGGCCCGTGCCATGAATCCGGTCGTGGCGCGACCATGCCGCCTTTTCCCGACCTCGCCCGTTGCACCTGCTCCGTGGCACCGTCCATGGAGGTACCTCACCGGGTTCACCGGACCACCGCAACCCCAATTCATATGCCCCACGAACGGAGGCGACCTTCGGGATCCTCCATTCGCCCTGGGTTCAGAACACCTACTCAGCAGCGCCCGGACGACTGGCTTCGTTGCGACAGGACAACAGCCGTGAACATCTGCTCTCAGTTCTGACCTATGCAGCCAGGCACCCCGCCGACGGCATCCGCTGCACCGCGCCCACGTCCTGAACGCCCTCGCGTACAAGTTCCAGGTCACTCCTCGGTGCTCCCCTGCCCATCGCCGATGGCGACGCGCAGAGCGTGCACGCCCCGAAGGACGTCGACCATGGCTTCCGCCACGCCGCCCAGAGCCTTCCGGGTGCCCTGCACGCCGCCGTGATCGGCGTGCAGCTGAGCGGCGAGCGCAAAGGACGCCGCGATCACGGCGATCAAAGACACGTCTCGCCCTGGACCCGGTTCGCCCTCGTCCGCCGCCGAGACCTGCATCGCCGTGCGTTCCAGCCGGTTCGCCAGGACGTTCGCCGCAAGGCCGGAGTCTGGCCCCACCTGCTCGCCCCGGCCCGTCACGGCGTCGAAGACGTCCTCGATCTCCCCCGCCCCGGCCAACCGCGTCGACACGCCTTTGTCGACGGCGGCCGGCAGCCGCCAGGCCGTCGGCGTGGAGGCCACCGGGCCGAACACCTCGCCCTGGTCCCGCAGCGCGGCCAGATCCGCGATCGCCTCGCCGCCGTCAGCCACCATCACCGCGCGGTCGGCGGCGGTCCGGCCTGGGGCTTGACCGGTGCCGCGTCGCCGAAGCGGCCTCAGCGCGGTGGAGTACGCGCTGGTCAGCCCGGTGGCATCGGCGAGATGGTAACCCTCATGGTCCGCCGGCTTGTCGGCGTACCCGTAGTGCCCTTCAGGGTGCTCACCGTGGTCCGGCTTGCCGGGGCCTTCGTCATGCCCGTGGTCCGGGCCGTTGTAGTCCGGGCCGCCGTGGTGCGGCCCGCCGGACTTGCCGCCGTTCGTGCCGGCGACGTTCCCCCCCCCGGTGATGGACCCACCGGTCGTGTTTCCGGCGGTGTTGCCCGACCTGTTTCCTCCCGTGGTGTTCCCGGAGGTGTTGCCGGCGATGTTCCCCGAGGTGCCGCCGCCCACCAGGGGAGGCAGCTCCTCCGAGGGCAGCCAGCCCACGGACACGGCATCGACGAGGGCGTGGTGGTCGCGTTCGTTCCGCTCGGCGTAGGCTTCCGTGAACGTCGCGAGTGCTCGGTCGAACGAGTCGCCTCCGGCCAGGTACGCGGCGATCGCGATGCCGTCGCCGGACCGCGCGTGCCACGGGCCGGCGCGACCCCGCGCAGTAGCCTTCCACACGGGACGTCGAATGCTGAGCCTCGTACCACGACGGGGCTCAGCACGCCGGCGCCTTACGGTCAGTCGATGGCGAACCAGCCGCGGACCTGGGCCTCGTGGTCGACGAAGCGCTCGCCGGAGACGTCGACGACGACCTTGTCGATGGTGCCGCCGGTGAAGCGGAACGGCGCCTGGTAGTCGGCGGTGACGGGCGAGGCGTCGTCGCGTCCTACGCAGATCCCGTCTCCGACCAGGCAGAAGTAGCCAGGCTGGGTGACGATGTCACCGCTGCCCACCGGCTGGTCGTCGACGTAGAGGGTGAGAGTTCCCGCTGCACCCGGCATCGCCGGGTCGGCGCTGCGTCCGTTCGCGGCGAACTCGGCCGTCAGTACGTGTCTGCCCTGTGTGATCTCCCGGTCGGCGACCACGACTTGCAGGTGCGTGCCCACCCAGTTGAAGGCGTAGTGCAGGCGGTGGTTCTTGACGTAGAGGCTGTGGCCGCCGGCGATGCCACCATGGGCGTACAAGACGCCCTCGGCGTCGGCCGACTCGATGTCGACCCCGGCGGCGATGGTGTACGACCGGCCGCTGATCACGACTCCGGACTGCTCGGGCACCGAGGCGGTGTCGGGGTAGTAGATGTAGCGCTCTCGTGCTGGGGTGCCGTGCGGACGCTCGGCGAGCGTCTGTTCGAGGGCGGTGCGGTCATCCAGCGGCAGCCCGTTGAGGCGGCCCGCGTAGTAGTACCACAGGCTCTTGAGCGTCTCGAGCCGTTCCGGTTCCTGTGCCGCCACGTCCCTGGACTGTGCGCGGTCCCGCGTGAAGTCGTAGAGCTCCCACTTGTCATGGGCGAAGTTGCCCCAGCCGCTGAGGGGCGGGTGCACGGTGCAGGCCAGCCACCCGTCGTGGTAGATCGAGCGCTGCCCCAGCATCGCGTAGAACTGGGTCTGCTTTCCGGGCGCGGCGGGGTCGGTGAGCGAGGCCGCGAAACTCTCACCCTCGATCGGGCTCTGCGGGTACCCCTTGAGTACGTCGGGAGGATCGACGCCCAGTAGGTCGTAGAGCGTGGGGACGACATCCACCGCGTGCACGTACTGGTGGCGCACCTCGCCCCGCGCCTTGAGCTTGGCGGGCCAGGCGACCAGGCACATGTCGGCCACGCCGCCCTCGTAGCCCGCCCAACGCTTCCAGTACGGGAACGGGGTGTCGAACGCCCACGCCCAGCCGGTGTTGTAGTGGTTGTACGAGGTTGGGCTACCGAGCTCGTCGATGTGTTCCAGGGACAGCTCGGTCGGCGTGTCCAGGCCGTTGAAGAACCGCCACTCGTTGAACGTGCCGTCCGGTCCGCCCTCGCCGCTTCCGCCGTTGTCGGAGACGGCCACGATGATCGTGTTGTCGAGTTCGCCGGCCGCATCGAGGAAGTCGATCACCCGGCCGAGCTGGTCGTCGCTGTAGGAGACGTAGCCGGCGAAGACCTCGGCCATCCGGGTGAACAGCCGCTTCTCGTCGTCGCTGAGTGTGTCCCAGGGGCGAACGGTGTCCAGCGTCGGCCACGGCTGCCCGTCCGGGCCGGTCGCCTCCGGCTCGCCATGGGGGTTGATCGCGGACAGCTCGGTGTCCTCGGGCAGCAGGCCGAGGTCCTTCTGGCGGCGCAGGATCTCCGGCCGGATCGCCTCGTAACCCTGGTCGAACACGCCCTTGTACGCGTCGGCCCACTCCTTGAAGACCTGATGGGGCGCATGGGCCGCGTCTAGTGACAGGTACATGTAGAAGGGCTTGTCGGGATCCACGACCTTGGCGTCGCGAATGAACTGGATGGCCTTGTCGGACAGGTCCTTGGCGATGTGGTATCCCTCTTCGGGCGTGGCCGGGGGCTCGACCTGGTGGTTGTCGTGAACCAGATCCGGATACCAACAGCTCGACTCGCCGCCGAGGAAGCCGTAGAACCGCTCGAACCCGCGCCCCAACGGCCAGCGGCCCTTGTACGCCGCCATGCTGGTCTCCTCGCCAGGGGTGAGGTGCCACTTGCCGATGCAGTACGTGTTGTAGCCGCGCTCGGCCAGAACCTCCGAGATGAACCCGTTCTCGAAGGGGATGCGCGTGGAGATCCCAGGGAAGCCGGAACTGAACTCGGCGATGGTGGCCATGCCGTTCGACGTCGCGTTGCGGCCGGTCAGCAGCGAGGCCCGGGATGGGGAGCACAGCGCGGTGGTGTGGAAATTCGAGTAACGCACGCCCATGTCCGCGATCCGCGACATCGTCGGCGTTCGCACCGGACCGCCGAAGCATTCCATCGTCCCGTACCCCACGTCGTCCCAGGCGATCACCAGCACGTTCGGGGAACCCCGGGGTGCCTTCGGGGGCAGGAACGGCGCCCAGTCCGGCTCCGAGTCGTGGATGTCGAGGGCGATCTTCCCCTTGAAGTCCTTCGCCATGGCCTTCTCCTCGGCTGATCGGCGCCCACCGGGGCAGTCGCCCATGTGCTCTGCACGTCAGTCCTGCCAGAGCGCCCATACCTGGCCCTGAGACACGGTTCGGGGCCTGACTCGGATGGGCCTCACGACGGGGCCGCCCGCAGATCGGGCCGGGAACGCGGCTCCGCCGCACCCGTCAGGGGCCTGGCTTCTGGAACGAGGTGGTCTCCCAGGCGGCGTCGCGCCGCAGGTCTCCCGTTGCCGGATGTGTTCGGCCTCCTCCGAGGAAACGTCGTCGCCGAGCCGGGCGCCCTGGTCGGAGACTCCGTATCCAGGCTGCCATGACGGAGGCCAGGCAGCACCTCCAGGCCTGCCCGATGGACCCTTCGTCTCGGCCTGCCCTGCGGCACACAGCGTGTCGAGGACTGTCGCCTCTGGTGATTGCACCTTCGCGGCGGGCGGCCGAGGTGTGTGGACGGAGGCCGATCACGGCGCTCCGGACCTGCGGTCAGCTCGTGCTTTGCCGCAGCGTCGAGCAAGCCGATCAGCAGGGCAAGAACGGATACGACCGGACGAAGAGCAGCTGCGCGTACGCGTGAGGCCCGGTAACCACAGCCGGACCATCGTGCCTTTGTGAGTCCGTCGCGATTCCGGCCACCGGCCGTGCCAGGGAGCTCGCCGGCCCGAACAGTACGCGACAGCTCATCGTCGAGCCGTTGAGATGAACCATGTACGACCTGGACTCCTTCGCAAAGCAGGAATACGGAGAAGCAGCCGATCACAGGGCGCGAGACACTCCTTCGGGCGGACCCGGGCCCGCCCCGAACGGCAGACGACCGGTGGCCGAGGAGGCGGCGAGTGCGCCCCAGGCGAACATGTCCCTTCATGGCCGGCGGTGCTGGTGCGGTGGGACTCGGGGCTGATCGAGCCGGGGTGCCGGTCATCACGCCGGTTCGGGCCACGAGGCGCCGTCGGCGGCGTGGGCGATGCCCAAGGCAAGGACACCGGGCCGGCAGTGGCGAGGACGGCGCTCTGCGGATGCGTCGGGACCGGCGCGGATCCCTGCGGTTCCCTTGGCGCGCGAGTTCCGACGCAAGTCGGCTGCTGCGATGGATGAGGCCGTCGAGAGGCGCCTGACGGGCAAGAGCCCGGGCCAGGCGCCTCTCTCTGTGTCCCTCGAAGAAGCCGAGCCTCTTCGGCGAGTACGACACGAGAAGATTCTTCGTGTGCTGGTGGTAAACGCCTCGCATGGCCGCTGACCAGCAGAAACGGCCCCGATTGGGCCAAGCTGCAGGCGGCTGGTCCGCGTATGGCCCGGATCTTGGTCGGCACGGAAGACCCCTGACCGTCGCCTCGTGGCGGCGGCAAGGGGGCACACAAACGAGGGGTGTGCCGACAGGGCTCCACGGAGCATGCCTCGACATGACGCTGGACTGCCGACCGCCGATATAAGTGCGAACCATGGCGGCATCGCAGCCCTTCAGCCGTGCGGAGCTGGCCGACGGGCCTGACCCAGCGGAGCGGCGTGCTGATTACTCCGGGCGAGGGCTGATGGTGCTTCGGCAGCCCAACTTCGGGTATCGGCGGAGAGCCGCCGGACATGGGCCGAAGCGGCGAGCGGCTGCCTTGTGCTTCCTGAGCATGAGGGATGAAGGACCAGCAACAGTAGCGCGGCCTCGACTCCTTCAGCAGGACGTACGACGGGGCTCCGGCGACCCCGTTCCGCCCGGTCGCGGCTGGACAGCGCGTGATGTCGGCGCGGACGGCCGTCAGGCGGCCCGCGTACTCCTCGGCGATACCACCCACCAGGAGGTCCATCGCCCAGCCGGGATCGATCGCCTTGGGACATGTCCCGGGTGAAGTACGTGAGGACCTGGGCGTCGCTCATCCCGAGGATGAAATCGAACTCCGCGTCCTCGCGGGGTTGGTGCACCCGCTTCACCACGAAAGCTCCTGACCTCGCGTTCCGTCGTTCCACCCAAATCATCCCCCGCGCGCCGCGAACCCGACGCTCAGCCGGTTCCCCTCGGTCGGCCCGGCCCGGCCCTGGACCTGTCCGACCCTCAGCGCCCGACCCGTAGGCGTACGGGCGCGACTTCCCGCTCGTACAGCGGCAGCGACACACCGGACGGCCGGCGGGACGTTCGACACACGCCCTACGTCAGCGCATCGCCTGCCAGGTCGTCCTCGTCCCCGGCCAGCCGCTCCGGACCTGCCGGAGCGGTCCGCGGCGAGCTCCCGGCCCGCAGGGCAGCGACCTCGCCCCGGAGCTCAGCCAGTTCCCGGTGCAGTGCCTGGATGGCGACGATGGCCACGCCGTTGGCGTCGGTGCAGCAGATCGTCCTGTCGTTCTCACCCACCCCGAACGCTTTCCACCAGTCCTGCGCCATGGGTCCCAGGTGGCGTACGTGGGGAGGGTCCCAGTGATATCGCCACGTGCTGACGGGCAGCCGCACCACCTGTTCCAGCACCCGGTAGCCATTGACCGGATCGCTGGCGCCCACCACCTCCGGCACGGCCCCCGACGCCAGGCCAGAGGCGGAAGCGCCCTGTCGAAGACGCTTCCTGACCAGGGGCGGCATCCGCAGCCCGGCCAGGGTCTCCCTCAACCACCGGCCGCTCATCGTTCCCAGACCACCGCGACGACGTCGGTCTTCAGCCCGCGATCCGAGAAGAGCAGGCTGCCCCCTCCACCGCGGTTGGCCGGGTGGTTCACCGGGAGTTGGACGAGACCATTGCCCAGCCCGCTGCTGTGGGTGGTCTCACCGACCGCCGTGACGTCCCGCTCCTGGTTGATCATCGTGGTGTCGTAGGCGGGATTCCCGACCGCCAGCACGTTCGTGCTCGCCACGGCCGGAACGCTCAAGGCGCCCGTGCAGGTGGCCGCCGTGGCCGACAGCACCAGCAGGCGATGGGTGACGCGCTTCGTGGACATGGGGGGCTTCCTTTCGGTCGGGACGCCGTGTGCGTCCGCGATACCGCTAACGGCCTAACGGCGCGAAAGGTACGTGGCCTGCGCGCCGCGCTCAGGCCGCGGGCACCGAAGCTGCCAGTACTACGTGACACCAGCGCCGCCCGCCGGCGGCATCACATCCATGCCGGACGCGCAATCGCGAGGGGTCTCGTCCGCTCGATCACCGTCGTGCGCGACGGATTCAAGTCCTCGGGGGAGCGATCATCACCTGCCCGCGAGTACGGGTGAAACGCCGCTGTTCGGCGCACGACGCAGCGAGAATCCGACAGCCTGAACGAGGGGCCATGTGAATCCGGCTACTTCAGTGCGACAGGCATCAGGGCGTCTCACGACGGCGGCATAAGTGCCACGGGCGTGTCATCGAGGCTGAGGCTGTGCCACGAATCTGAGGACCTACATCCGTGTAGGGTCTCGTGGCTCGTGGCTCGTGGCATGACGCAGCGTGCTGACTCACTCCCCAGCTTCAGGTGGGCAAATCCGTAATACCGTGTCGGAGCCAGGCAAGCCCTGACATCATCCGCGAATGATCGTCACACCGATACCCGGCGCTCACCGCGGCAACGTCCTCCAGGTGCTCCGGAGCGTTCACACCGCCGCCATCAACCTGGGCAACTACCACCAGCCCGAAGAGAACCTGCTCAAGTACCTGACTTGGGCGACAGAGTCGGTCCGCGTCCTGAACTCGCAGATCCGCCCCAAGGACATCGACGCGCTCGTGCGCACCCCGCAATACTGGGCCCTGCTCGCCGGCGCGGGGCAGATCAACGGCCGGCTGGAGGCTGCGCTGTCGAATGGGCTCATCGACCTTGAGGTCCGCCAGCGCGTGGAAGCGTTCGACCTGGCGGTCAAGGCGTTCACGGAACAGATGACAATCAGCAGGTCCGTTGGCGCGCGGGCTACAGCCTCGCAGTACTCGACCGGCTTCTTGAAGAGCGGGCGCCTCTGCCCACGGCCACGGTGGAAATCCTCATGCACAACCCCGGGCATGCGCGGCTGTCGGAGGCGGATGACGAGATCGTGGACCGAGCGCTCACCGTGCGCACGATGGCGGCTGGCCCAGTCCGACTGATCACGTACGACACGAGCATGGCGATGCGAGCGAAGTTCGCGACCCTGCCCGTACTGAAGCTGCGCACGGGCGCAGGCACTGGCAAGGAGCCGGGGAAGAAATAGAGCCCCTCACGCACCAGCGGGGCGCGAGCCACCCAAGCGTCCCCGCGTCATGGCGGAGCGCAGGTCAGGCCGCGACGAGCTCCTGCTCGCGGTCCGGCGTCCTGACCTTGGGCTTCTTGTTCGGCAGCGAGAGCCGGAAGACCTTGTGCCACGCGGAGAACACCTGCTTGGGCAGCGGCCCGGTGACGTACTCCAGCTCGTACTTTTCGAACAGCGCGCGCACCTTCACCGCGACCTCGGCGTACCGGTTGCTCGGCAGGTCCGGGAACAGGTGGTGCTCGATCTGGTGCGACAGGTTGCCGGTCATGAAGTGCATGGCCCTGCTGCCGCTGATGTTCGCCGAGCCCATCATCTGGCGCAGGTACCACTGGCCGCGAGTCTCGCCCTTGATCGACCGGCGCTCGAAGACCTGCACGCCCTCGGGGAAGTGCCCGCACATGATCACCGAGTGGGACCAGATGTTGCGGACCAGGTTCGCGGTGAACGTGGCGGCGAGCGTGGTGAGGAACGACGGGCCCGACAGCAGCGGGTGGATCACGTAGTCCTTGAGCACCTGCTTGCGGATCTTGCGGCCCACGGCCTTGGCCCGCGCGCGGAACTCCGGGTTCTTGCGGCGGCGCCTGTGCAGGTTCTTGCCGAGCTCCAGGTCGTACGCCGCGATGCCGTACTCGAAGAAGCAGGCGTTGATGAAGTTCCACAGCGGCTGGCCGAGGTGGAACGGGTGCCACCTTTGGTCCTCGTCGACGCGCATGATGCCGTAGCCGAGGTCGTTGTCCTTGCCGATCACGTTGGTGTACGTGTGGTGCAGCTCGTTGTGCGAGTGCTTCCACTGCTCGGACGGCGAGACGTGATCCCACTCCCAGGTGGTGGAGTGGATCTTCGGGTCCCGCATCCAGTCCCACTGGCCGTGCAGGATGTTGTGGCCGATCTCCATGTTGTCCATGATCTTCGCCACGGACAGACCGGCGGTGCCGAGCAGCCACGCGGGCGGGAAGAACGAGAACAGCAGCACGCCCCTGCTGACCAGCTCGAGCTTGCGCTGCGCCGAGATGACCTTACGGATGTAGGCCGCGTCCTTCTCGCCACGGTCGGCGATCACCTCGTCGCGGATCGCGTCCAGCTCGCGGCCAAGCTCCTCGATCTGCTCCGCGGTCAGGTGGACGGTGGGGTCGATGGCGGTCAAGGTTGTTCCTACCGTTCGATGTCGCAGGGGCCCGCCGCGGCGGACACGCAGGTCTGGATGAGGACACCCGGCTCGGCCTCGGTGATCTCGCCGGTACGCAGGTCGCGGACGGCGCCCGCCTTGAGCGGCGTGACGCAGCCGAAGCAGATTCCCATGCGGCACCCGGACGGCATGAGCACGCCGGCCTCCTCGCCGACGTCCAGCAACGGCGTGGCACCGTCCGCGTCGACGGTCTTGCCGGTGGCGCTGAACGTGACCTCGCCGCCGTCACCGGCGACGACGATGCTGGGGCGGAAGCGTTCGGTGTGCAGGCGCTCCTGCACGCCGTATTCGCTCCAGAGCTCTTCGGCGGCGTCGAGCAGGCCCGCGGGCCCGCAGGCCCAGGTCTCGCGCTCGGCCCAGTCGGGCACCAGTTCGTCGAGACGGGCGATGTCGAGCATGCCGTCCGTGTCAGTGTGCACCTCGGTGAGCCGCAGCTTCTCGTCCGCGACCAGGTCGTGCAGTTCGTTGCGGAAGATCACGTCTTGCGGCTGTGGCGCGCAGTGGACCATGACGACGTCGTCGAACTCGATGTCACGCAACATGCCCATCACAGGCGTGATGCCGCTGCCGGCCGTCAGGTAGAGCACCTTGGCGGGCTTGGCCTCCGGCAGCACGAAGTCACCGGTTGCCTGGTCGAGCTGGACCATCGTGCCCGGTTTCGCCCTGCGGACCAGGTGGTTGCTGACCTTGCCGTCCGGGATCGCCTTCACGGTGATCGTGACGCGGCCGTCCTGGCGGTTTGTCGGCGAGGTGATGGAGTAAGCACGCCACAGGCGCACCCCGTCGACGTCGACCCCGATCCGCACGTACTGACCGGCCGTGTGACCGCGCCAGCCCCGTCCCGGCCTGATCACGACAGTAGCGGCGTCACCCGTCTCGGGGTGCACGGCCTCGATGCGCCCACACAGGTCAGCGCCCGCACGCAGCGGGCTGACCAGGTCGAGATAGTCCGACGGCAGCAGCGGCGTCGTGACCATCTCCAGCAGTTTCCACGCCCTGCTGCGGAGGGCTGCACTCGTCATGACTCCAGCTTGCTGCGCCTCAGGGCGTAAAGTCCTGACCGTAGGACGTAAATCTGGTCGGCTGAATTGTTCGCAGGGAATAAAGCATGAGCCATCCAATCCGGAGGGTCACCGAACTGGCCCTGGATGAGACGACGGTCACCGCACTTCGGGCCGCGCTGAAGACCACCGCCGACGAGGTCGTCCAGGCGATCATCGACGAGGTCCCTCCCTACGCCAACGCCCTTTCGGGCCGCATGGGCGGCACCATCCGCCGAGCCGTCCGCACCGCCCTGGGGCACTACCTGGACCTCGCGAGCGGGAACGCCACAGGCGGCGACGCCGGTGACGCAGCCTACGAGCTGGGCCGCGGCGAGGTGCGATCCGGCCGTTCGATGGACGCCCTGCTCAGCGCATACCGCGTCGGCGCCCGCGTGGCCTGGCGATGCCTGGCAGCGGGTGCAGTACCCGCAGGCCTGCCCGCCGCCGAGGTCGCCAAGTTCGCCGAGCTGACCTTCGCCTACATCGACGAGCTCTCCGCCGCGAGCGCCGCGGGCCACGCCGACGAACTGGCCGCCCGGGGCAGGGCCCACGAGCGCCACCTGGAACACCTGGCCCGCGACCTCCTCGCCGGCGCGAGCCCGGACGTGTTGCTGGCCTCTGTTCAACGGGCCGGGTGGCAGCCTCCGGTTTCGCTGACCGCGGTTCTGCTGCCCGCCGCCCAGGCTCGGCCTGCCTACCGCGCGCTCGACCCGAGCACCCTCGTCCTCGACGATCTGCCGGACGCCTTCGGTGTGCTGCTCGTCCCCGATGCCGACCGGTCACATCTCTTGCGGCAGCTGACCGACCGCACCGCCGTGGTCGGCCCGGCCCGGCCATGGACTCGTGCGTCCGCCTCGTACGCACGCGCCGTACGCGCGCGCTCCCTCTCCCCTGATATTCGCGACACCGAGGACCACCTGCCCGAGCTGGTGCTGAGCGCCGACGTGGACGCGTTCGCAGACCTGCGTGCCCGAGCCCTCGCACCGTTGCGGACCTTGTCTGTCGCGACCGCACGGCGGCTGGAGGAGACGTTGCGGGAGTGGCTGCTGCACCAGGGCAGGCGGGACGAGGTGGCGGCGGCGTTGTTCGTCCATCCCCAGACCGTCCGGTACCGGATGTCGCAGCTGCGGGAGCTGTTTCCGGATCTCGCATCGCCGCATCGGGTCCTTGAACTGACGCTGGCGGTCGGTCTTCGGGTCAGCTGACGCATACTTCGACCGTCCACGACCGAGTCCGCGAGCGATCCACTATGGCCCGTGTACGCAATCGACGCTGAGAATACGGTGCCGTTTGTAGGGTCTCGCACTTCGTGGCACGGGTCGGGCTTCTTCGAACCGTCTCACAAACGTGGCATTTCTCGGAGAGAGCCCTTGCTGGGCGGCGGTCGGCCGAGCGGGTACATCCCGGCCCCACTCGCTCTGACGGAGGCCGTGACGCCGGCCGGAGCCTGACCGCCGTTGGCTTGCCCTCGGGAGAAGAGGTGCGCCGTTCTGAGGTCAGCAGCCCTGCCGAGGTGGCACCTCAGTCCCTGCGGACTCGCCGGGGCCGAGTGGGTGCGCGGCTCCCACGACGTCCTCCTCGGCGACCTCTTCCGGCACTACGCCAAGTTCCTGGACGGCGTGCGAGCGCAGGCCAACCGCCTCAACGAGAAGTCCATGGAGGAGTGGGACCGTGTCAGCCGGGGCCAGGCACCTGAGCGGTGAGTCCGGAGTTTGGTCCGTGACTGGTCCGGAAGTGCTGGTCAGGGGTGGGAAACCGGTGGGACGAACTGGGAGTTTCGGCGCAAACGAGCTCCCTCCCTGTGCGGTGTCAGCGAGAGGCGCCTGACCGGTGAAAGCCCAGGTCAGGCGTCTCCTTTTGTGTCCCTAGAAGAACCCGAGCTTCTTCGGCGAGTAGCTGACCAGCAGGTTCTTCGTCCGCTGGTGGTGCAGCCGATGACCCCACGCTGACCAGCGAGATCGGCCCCGGCTCGACGGTGGGTCAGATCCAGCCGCGGCGTGCCGCGACGACACCGGCCTGGAAGCGGTTCACCGCGCCCAGAAGGTCGTGGAGGCGGCTCATGCGCCGGCGCATGGTGCGGACCGACCAGCCGAGCTGGCGGGCTATGGCCTCGTCCTTGAGGCCGCTGACCAGCAGGGTGAGCACCAGACGGTCCTCCTCGCCGAGCGGGTCCTGGGCGGGGGCGTCGAGCGGCAGGGCCTGTTTCCAGCACAGTTCCCAGTAGTCGGTGAGGGCGTCCAGCAGCGTGGAGGGGCGGATGACCGCGGCGCGCACGCCATCGAGGTCCAGGGAGAGCGGCATCAGCGCCAGCCGGCGGTCCGCGATGGCCAGTTTGATCCGCAGGCCCGGCATCACCCGGGCCTGCTCGCCACGGCTCACGAGTCCTCGGATGTCCTCGAGCACCCCCGGCCACTCCAGCGCCTCGGGGGCGTAGACCGCGCGGTAGCGCACCCCGCGCCCCAGCGCGTTGCTCTCCACCGGGTTGGACGTGGTCAGCGCGTACGGCGGCCGATCCAGTGTCATGACGTCCTCGCGCGCCTCCTGTTGGAGGCGGACGAACCAGCGACCGAGCGCCTCGCGGCCGGTGGTGATCTCCACCTCGTCCTCCCCGGCGGTGCCGGCCTGGGCCGCCGCGAAGAGGCGGGACAGCTCGCCCGCCGCCGAACGGACCCGGTCCAACTCCGCGGTCCTGGTTCGCACCAGTGACTCGACCGCGGCTCCCGGCTCGATCGCCGCGTACCGGCGTCGGACGCCCGCGAGCCGCCCGACCAGGCCGTGGTCGTGCAGTCGGTCCAGTGCCCTGGCGACGCGGAGAGGGGAGCAGCCCAGGTCGGCGGCGAGCTCGGCCGGGGCCGCCGTACGCCGTGTCAACACAGCCCGGTAGACGCTCTCGTCGAACGGATCGATGCCTGCCGCGGTGAGCTCGTTCGTCATGTGCGGATCCTGGCCCACTTGTGCCAAGTGCAGCAATGGGCCGCCAAGATCCGTTGTACGGAGCGTGACTTCGGCGCTAGGACTTCTGCCCATGGCCAAGAACCCACGAAGAAGCCGACGCCTGGCGGCGGCCACGGTCACCACCGTGGCGCTGGCCGGGACGCTCACCGCGACACCCGGCACCGCGACCGCGAAGTCACCCGACCCGAACCAGCGGGTCATCGTCGAGCTGTCCGGAGACGCAGCCGTGGCAGCCGCCCCAGGCGGCTCGCTCACCTCCCTGACCGCCGGCACCGCCTCCGCCGTCGGCGATGCCCGACGGGCCCTGGCGGCACGGCAGGACGCCTTCGTCAGGACGGTGGGGAAAGCCGGACTGCACCCCGCCTCGCCCCGCAGACTCGGCCTGCTCGTCAACGCCGTGGCGATGACGGTGCCCGCCTCCGAGACGGCGCGGCTGGCCGCGCTGCCGGGCGTCGTCGCCGTCCGGCCCGACACCCGGATACAGGTGCGCACGGACATCAGCGTTCCGCTCACCGGTGCGCCCGAGGTCTGGAAGCGCGAGGCCCCGGCCGGTGTGAAGGTCACCGGCAAGGGCACCGTGGTGGCGGTCCTGGACAGTGGCGTGGACTACGGCCACCCCGACCTGGGCGGTGGCTTCGGCAAGGGGCACAAGGTCGTCGGCGGCTTCGACTTCGCCAACGGCGACGACGACCCGATGGACGACAACGGTCACGGCACCCACGTCGCGGGCATCATCGCGGGCAAGGCGGTCAGGAAGGGAGGCGTCACCGGCATGGCGCCCGACGCGCGCCTGCTGGCCTACAAGGTCATCGGTGCCGACGGCAGCGGCTACACCTCCGACATCATCGCCGGCATCGAGGCGGCGGCCGACCCCGCCAACCCCCAGCGGGCCGACGTCATCAACATGAGCCTCGGCGGCCCCGGTGACGGCACCGACCCGCTGGGCCGCGCGGCGACCGCCGCCGTGCGGGCCGGAGTGGTCGTCGTCGCCGCGGCCGGCAACGAAGGTCCCGGCAGCGGCACCGTCAACACTCCGGCGTCGGCCGACGGCGTCATCGCGGTCGGCGCCTCCACCAGCGGGCTGCGGATACCCAGCGCGTACCTGGCGGGCAAGGAGCCCGAGCTGATCCAGACGTACCGGGGCGTCCTGTCCGCGAACCCGCCTCGGGAACCGGTCACCGCGCCGCTCGTGGACGTCGGCGCGGGCACGGCCGAGGACTGGAAGCGGGTCGGTGACGTACGGGGCAAGATCCTGCGGGCCGACATCCTCGTCGCGCCCAGTACGGATGTCCTGAGCCAGAGCGACATCGACTGGGCGCGCGAAGCCGAAGAGCGCGGCGCGCTCGCAGTGCTCGGCGGCCTTCCGGCCGGGGGCGGACCCGTGCTCGCCGCCACCCCGGGAACGGTCGGCGCCACGACCACCCCCGCCCGCCCCGACCTCACCCGGACCGCCGCCTCCGGCGACTCGCTGCGCATGGACCGCCTGGTCGTCATGGGCATCGACACGACCCAGTACGCCCAGCTGAGCCGCGAACTGGCCGCCGGGAAGGTGTCCGTCACCCTGCGCGGCACCGACTCCACCGACCAGATCGCCTCGTTCTCGGCGCGCGGACCCGGCACCGGCTTCGGCCTCAAGCCCGACCTGGTCGCACCCGGCGTGGAGATCCGCTCCACCATCCCCACCTCGATGTACGCACCCGGTGTCTACCGCATGTCGGGCACCTCGATGGCGAGCCCGCACGTCGCCGGAGCCGCCGCCCTGCTGCGCCAACTGCGCCCGGACCAGGACCCCGAAGAGATCAGGTCCGCACTGGTCGGCACCGCGAAGCAGCTCGCCGGCACCGGCCCCACCGCCCAGGGCAACGGACGGCTCGACGTGGCCGCCGCAGCGTCGGCCACCCTCAGCGCCTCCCCGACGACCGTGTCGTTCGGCCTCGCCGACCTGGCGGACAGGACCGTCGGCGGCACCGCGCAGGTGCGCCTGGCCAACCCCGGCAGGACACCGCTGACCGTCACCCTCAGCAGTACCGGGCCCACCGCCGTGTCTCCGCCGCGTGTGACCGTCCCTGCCGAGGGGTCGGCAACCGTCGACGTCACCCTGCGTGCAGACCGCCCGGCCACCGACACGGAGATCAGCGGCCGGATCACGGCCACCCCCGTGCGAGGCCCGGCCCTCCGGGTGCCGTACCTGCTCGTCGTCCGGCACCTGGTCGTCCAGGCGTCCCCCGACCCGAGCGACGGCCGCTCCACCGTGCACATCGCCGCCCCGGCCGCCCTGAACGCGCCGCCGGAGATCAGGGTCACGCCGCCGCACGGCAAGGCCTACACCCTGCCCACCACCATGAACGGCGCCGGGTACTACCAGGCCGACGTGACCGGGAAGGCGGCCGGCGCCTACCGGTTGGCCGTGCGGGCCACGACCACCGACGGCCGGCGGATCACCGGAACCGGCGCCTTCGAGGTCACCCCCGCGGACAGCCGCGGCAACCGCTGGGAGCCCATCGGCCCGAACAGCGAGGCCGGTCACGTCGCGCTCTCGCCCGCCCGGCCGAAGCAGGCCGTCGTGACCCAGTTCCGGAAGGCCGCCCCCTGGCTGACCACCGACGGCGGCGCCAACTGGCGCCAGGTGGGCAGGCTGCCGATCGCCGACGGCAACGGCACCGGAGCGGTCGTGGTCGACGCCCGCCGCCCCGATCGCTGGTGGTACGCCGTGAACACGGCCGCCGACCCCACCCGCCGGGGCACGATCCTGCGTACCGACGACAACGGCCGCACCTGGCGCAAGCTCGACGTGCCCGACGCGCACATCGACGAGTTCGTCGCGGACGAGCAGACCCGTACCCTCGCCGCGATCGTCGACGGCACACTGCTGGTCAGCACGGACGCGGGCGACAGCTGGGCGACGTACCCCACCGGCGTGACCGGTGACGTCCGCGAGGCGACCCTCGTGGGCGACACCCTGTACCTGGCGACCTTCGACGGCGTCTGGCGGATCGACGGCGTCGGCAAGGGAGACCCCGGTACGGCGCACCTCGTTCTCGACGAGCCCGTGAACACCGTGCGCGGCATGGCGGCCGACTCCACCGTGGTGGCGGCCTACGTCCCCGGTACGGGCGTCCGCGGCTCCTACGACAAGGGCCGCACCTGGTCCACCCTGCTGTCCCTGGC
Source organism: Streptomyces tanashiensis (assembly GCF_014648895.1). Taxonomy (GTDB): domain Bacteria; phylum Actinomycetota; class Actinomycetes; order Streptomycetales; family Streptomycetaceae; genus Streptomyces; species Streptomyces tanashiensis. Next base: position 588,272 of record NZ_BMRZ01000002.1, on the reverse strand, counting down.
GGAGGGCGGCAACGGACTGTCCGCCTCCGGTGGCGATCTGTACCTGCGCGCGCTGTTCGGCGCCGGGCAGGTGAGCCACGACCACGGCAAGACCTGGAAGCCCGTGCCCGCCCCCTCGAAGGCCGCCATCGCGATGGACTACGACCGCTGGGCCGACGGCTCGGTGACCGTCTCCAGCGAACAGGACGGCCTGTACCGCGGCTCCGCCGACGGCACCGGATACCGGAGGATCGGCGTCCAGGGCCTGACCACCTTCGCCCTCGCGGCCGGCGGCGACCAGCTGCTCGCCGGAACGGTGAGCGGCACCTACCGCACCGCGATCCCTGTCGCCGGCCCCGAGTGGGGCCAGTCCGGGGCGGAGGGCAGGACCGGTCGCCTCACCTCGCACATCGCCGTGTCGCCCGAGGACACCAAGGTGGTGTGGCAGGTCCGGCGCACCGCGACCGGGCTCTTCGAGGTCTCCCGCAGCGGTGACGCCGGCCGGACCTGGCAGGTGAAGGGCACGTCGTCGGAGATACCGACCTCGATCCTGGTCCACCCGGCCGACCCGGACCGGGTGGCGATCAGCTTCAGGAGCATTTTCGGCGACGGGCTGTTCGCGACGTCCGACGGCGGCAGGACGTGGAAGAACCTCTTCCACGAGAGGTCCTTCGATGCCATGGCCGGTGACCCGCGCGACCCGCGGCGCCTCTGGCTCGGCAACGCTTCGGGCCTCTACCGCTCGGACGACGGCGGCGTCACCAAGACCAAGGTCGCCGAGGGCCCCGTCTCCGCGATCGTGATGGATGGCCGACGCCTGGTCGTCGGCGGATCGTCCGTCCGGGTCAGCACCGATGACGGCAGGACCTTCCGCACCGCCGACACCGGCCCGCTCGCGCTCCACGTCGCGGACCTGCTGCGGGTGAACGGAGCGCTCTACGCGGCCACCGCCGGCTCCAGGGAGTCCGGACTCGTCCAGGGCGGCCGGGGTGTACTGCGCAGCACCGACCACGGCCTCACATGGGAGAACATCTCAAGCGGCCTGCAGAACACCGACACCACGCGGCTGGCCGCCGCCCCCGACGGCCGCACGCTCTACGTCGGCACGGTCGACGGCGGGGTGCACCGCCTGAAGCTACGCCGCTGACCCACCGCGCGCATGACGCGTGTGACCGCATGACCGGCGCGAGCGTCGACCCGGCCCGGAACTCCCGGGTCCGGTCGACGCTCGCGCGCCTGGCCGAGCGGGAGAATCTCCCGCAGGCCCCTCTTTCTGTGGCTCCAGAAGAGCCGAGCTTCTTCGGCGGGTAGCTGACCAGCAGGTTCTTCGTCTGCTGGTGGTACAGCAACTGCACCCATGCTGACCTTGTGAAACGGCAGTAGGTGCGGCTCTGTGGCGGGGGCTGGTCCGGAAATGGTCCGGATCTTGGTCCGATGGGCGCCCGCCAGGGCCGTGTCTCGGCTGGGGTGGCAGTGATGGGGCGGGACCGGATGGGTCAGGTGGGTGGCTGCACGGATACCCACACCGGATCGACGTGCAGACGCGAGCCCGTGGGCCGCTCCAAGGCCAGGGAGCGGGAAGTCCCTGTTCTCCCCTTCGGGACTCGGTCAAGGGTGCTGGACCGGTCGGCCCTGGCCTATCGGGCGATGCCGGCGTTGCTGATGCGGGGCCACCCGTAGTGGTCCTTCCAGCGGAAGACGGTCGCGGCGCGCCAGTCGAGCTGCCATCCGGGCGTCGCGCCAGTCGTCGGCGGTTAGGGTGCCGCGGGCATCGATCACCTTCGGGTTCGCGACGCGGGAGGCTAGGCGGACGGGGCCGATGTGCCGGTACGCGGGCCACCCGACACCCGCCCCGCCGTACACCTGTGGCCGGGCGTGCCCACCACCCGGCGGGCACAGGCCTGACTGCGTATCTGCTGCCGCACCGATGGCCGGCCTGCCTCGCAGATGCCCACGCAGAGGGGCCAGGCCCAGCACGATCCGTACCCAGGGGCCCGGGAGCCTGTGCCCCCACCGGGCCGCCCCCGAGTCGGCGTTGCGGGCCTGGGTACGAAATCGACGATACCGAGATCAGGGACTATTCGTAAATGTACTCCCATTCGGAGCAGGCAACCGGAGTCGTGTCCGAGGCGCCATCCACCGTGCACACTCGCATCTTGTACGTGTAGATGCTGTAGAGGTTTCCGTCGGTCTTGTAGACACCGCCGGCGTCAGCCCCCTTGCCGTTATACCAGGAGGCCCACGGCGACTCGCTCTTTTCTACATAGGCACGCACACCGTGACCGTCGGCAAGGTAATCAAAGAGGCCGAAGTCATCGCCGTCGTCGTAGAAGTGCAGAGCTCCCGCGAGCTTGCCGCCACTGTAGAGGTATACGGCCTGGTCCGTAGCCGAGGCCGGAGTGGCGATGCCCACCAGGAGGGCGGGTACGGCCAGGAGAGTAAGCCACTTCTTGGACATGGGAACACCCTTGATTCGTTTCAGTGAAAAGATCGCACTGCACGGCAATCGTTCCACGTGGGACATGATGGAAGGTCGCACGTTGACAGCCACTTCAAGGGAGTGCGGAAATATCCGACCCCCGGAAATATCTGTGCGAGTCGCTGTTCTCGCCGACAGGCCAAGAACGTACACCGACCCGAACCTTCGCGCTACGGGTTTGCGCCCAGGAATCGGCAAAGATCATTTCACGTTCGCCGTGCAATTTCGGACAACTCTTCACCGTCCTGTCGTGGGCGTTCAAGTGGGGGTGTGGCCCGGACCCTCCGCCGACTATGGCGCGCCGAGTGTGCCTCTCTCCTCGGGGATTGGCGGTCCATGCAGTGCAAGTCACCAGTATCCGGCGGTAGTTCACGCGGACCACCCGCCCGCAACCGGGTCCGTGCGCGGTGCTCGGGTGCGCGGCTGGCCGGCCACCTTCCGTTTCGAAGTCCCTTCCACTGTACGGGAGATGGGCGCCGCCTGCGGCGGCTGCATGGTGCTGGCTCGTGAACGCCCGCAGCATTCCCAACACTTGCAGACCTTGGCGGTCAATCAGTGCTGTTGCGTGTTTCATTGAGGTTTTCTTGAGCTTTGGCAGGCCGGCGATGAAGGGAAGTCCGAAATTTCACGGAAAACATGAAAATGATCTTTACCGATTCCTGGGTGCAAACCTGTAGCGCAAGGGTTCGGGTCGGTGTACGTTCTTGGCCTGTCGGCGAGAACAGCGACTCGCACAGATATTTCCGGGGGTCGGATATTTCCGCACTCCCTTGAAGTGGCTGTCAACGTGCGACCTTCCATCATGTCCCACGTGGAACGATTGCCGTGCAGTGCGATCTTTTCACTGAAACGAATCAAGGGTGTTTCCATGTCCAAGAAATGGCTTACCCTCCTGGCAGTACCCGCCCTCCTGGTGGGCATCGCCACTCCGGCCTCCGCTACGGACCAGGCTGTATACCTCTACAGTGACGGCAAGCTCGCCGGAGCTCTGCACTTCTACGACGACGGCGATGACTTCGGCCTCTTTGATTACCTTGCCGACGGTCACGGTGTGCGTGCCTACATCGAGGTGAGCGCGGGCACTGAACATTGGTATGAGTGGGGCAGCTTCTACAACGGCAAGGGAGCAGACGCCGGTGGCGCCTACAAGACCGACGGAAACCTGTACTCCATCAACGTTTACCGAATGAAGGTGTGCACGGTGGATGGCGCCTCGGACACGACTCCGATCAAGTGCTCCGCCTGGCAGAAGATCATCGAGTAAATCGCCCACGCAGACGTGGCGTCCGCGGCTGCTTGGCTTCGGCTGTTCTGGCTGCCGAGCCTGACGGACAAGCAGCCCCTCGGACGACGCCGGGTCGCGGCGATGCCGAATGCGCGGACCGAGTGACCGGTCCGCGCATTCGGCATGCCTTCACCCCCGGTTCCACAGCGGTGCGAACCCCGCCCTGCGGCTGGCGCAGGACGGGCGCCTGGATGCGCCCTTCGGCCGCCCGACGGCACCTCTCCAACGTCGGTACCTGCTGGCTCTTCCCCGCCGCCACCTCCGTCGTCTTCGACCTGGGGGGGCACGCCTGCCAGAGGTCCGCGGGCATTCCGAGAGTGCGGCGTGCAGTGCTCACGGAACGTCGGCCTGCACACGGCCTATGCGGAAGGAGATGGGCCAGCGTCTAGCACCGCTACCCGAGAACTCCTCGGCTGGGCGCTCGCGGGAACGGGACTACAGGAGGACCTCGACCGACCCGAGTACCTCACCGGCCGATCACTCACCTCGGTAGCGCACCCGCATGCCACGATGCCCAGTCCAAGGCACGCATTGAGATGGTCAGCCGCACCGCGGGCAGGTGGCACAGTCCGTCCGTCGATGCTTCAACACGCAGAACTTGACAGGGAAGCCCTCGCTGACGAGCACGGCGTACGCGCCGGTCACCTGGCACGGCGGTCCGCCGGGCGGTGCGACAGATCATGCTGGACCGAATGTCCACAGCCGTGGGTGACGGTCCAGACGGTACGTACGGCCAAGAGAGCTTCTGTCGAAGGAAGAAGGGGTACGGGAGGAACAGCGGGAGAATCACTCCCTCAAGCGACGCGCAGCCACTGCAACGCGTCCCGTCCCGATCCCGCCGCCGTTCGTCCGCATGCTTGTCGCTCACGTAGAGAGGTTCGGCGTGGAGCCCGACGGTCGCCTGTTCCGGAACCAGGAAGGGAACTATGTGGAGGCGTCAGCTTACGTCCATGGCGGAATGGGACCGTGTCAGCCGGGGTGCCACCCCGTCAGCCGGACCGGAAATCGACCGGAAGAGCTGGTCAGGAGTGGGATGGCAGTGGGGAAACTGGGGTTTACACCGCATGACCTATCTCGCGCTGGCCGACGCGACCGGTGGGCGCCTGCCTGGGTAACAGCCCAGGTCAGGCGCCCTTTCTTGTACCCCTAGAAGAAGCCGAGCTTCTTCGGCGAGTACGACACGAGAAGATTCTTCGTCTGCTGGTAGTGGTCCAGCATCATGCGGTGGGTCTCGCGGCCGATGCCTGACTGCTTGTAGCCGCCGAAGGCCGCGTGGGCGGGGTAGGCGTGGTAGCAGTTCGTCCAGACGCGGCCCGCCTGGATCGCGCGGCCCGCTCGGTAGGCCGTGTTGGTGTCGCGGGTCCAGACGCCGGCGCCGAGGCCGTAGAGCGTGTCGTTGGCCGTGCGGATCGCGTCGTCGAAGTCGGTGAAGGAGGTCACAGCGACCACCGGGCCGAAGATCTCCTCCTGGAAGATCCGCATGCGGTTGTCGCCCTCGAAGACCGTCGGCTGCACGTAGTAGCCGCCCGCCAACTCGCCGCCATGTTCAACGATCTGGCCGCCCGTCAGGATCTTCGCGCCCTCCTTCTGGCCGATCTCCAGGTAGGAGAGGATCTTGCGGAGCTGGTCGGCCGAGGCCTGCGCGCCGATCATCGTGTCCGTGTCCAGGGGGTGGCCCGGGACGATCGTCTCCGTGCGGGCGACCGCCGCCTCCAGGAAGTCGGCGTAGTGGCCGCGCTGGACGAGGGCGCGCGAGGGGCAGGTGCAGACCTCGCCCTGGTTGAGGGCGAACATCGTGAACCCTTCCAGGGCCTTGTCCCGGAAGTCGTCGTCCGCCGCCCACACGTCGTCGAAGAAGATGTTGGGGGACTTGCCGCCGAGTTCGAGGGTGACCGGCTTCAGGTTCTCGGAGGCGTACCCCATGATGAGGCGGCCTGTCGACGTCTCGCCGGTGAACGCGATCTTCGCGACCCGCGGGCTGGACGCCAGCGGCTTGCCGGCCTCCTCGCCGAAGCCGTTCACGACGTTCAGGACGCCCGGCGGCAGCAGATCCGCGACGAGGCTCAGCCAGAAGTGCACCGAGGCCGGAGTCTGTTCGGCCGGCTTGAGGACCACCGCGTTGCCGGCGGCCAGCGCCGGTGCCAGCTTCCAGACCGCCATCAGGATCGGGAAGTTCCACGGGATGATCTGCGCGACGACCCCCAGCGGCTCGTGGAAGTGGTACGCGACCGTGTCGTCGTCGATCTCGCTCAGCGCGCCCTCCTGGGCCCGCAGCGCCCCCGCGAAGTAGCGGAAGTGGTCGATCGCGAGCGGGATGTCCGCGGCGAGCGTCTCCCGGACGGGCTTGCCGTTGTCCCAGGTCTCCGCGACCGCGAGCGCCTCCAGGTTGTTCTCCATCCGGTCCGCGATCCGCAGCAGCACGGCCGCCCGCTCCGCCGGAGCCGTCCGCCCCCACGCCGGGGCCGCCGCGTGCGCCGCGTCGAGCGCGCGCTCCACGTCCTCGGCCGTGCCGCGCGCGATCTCCGTGAAGGGGCGGCCGTCGACCGGGCTGGGGTTCTCGAAGTAGCGGCCGGCCGCAGGGGCGACGTACTCGCCGCCGATCCAGTGGTCGTAGCGGACCTGGTACGACATGAGTGCGCCCTCGGTACCGGGTGCGGCGAAACGAGTCATGGACATGGCCTCCCTGGGACGCGCCGGCCGTCCCTGGCCGGCGCTCACGCCCGAGTGTGGTGACCCGTACGTTGCAATCCCGTTGCACCGGCGCACAGTTCCGTCTCCAGCGAGTCGAGCCGCGCCCGTACGGGAGGAAGCAGGTTCGCCGGTACGGCCGCGCACAGAGCCCGCCAGACCACCACGTCGTCCTCGCCCCACGCGCTGTACGCCCAGTCGGCGAGCAGCCCCGGATCACCCCGGTCCACCAGCGCCGCCCGCATCCGCTCCGCGAGCCGCTCCCGCAGCCGTACGACCCCCGGGGCTGCCGACGCGGGCAGCAGAGGGCCCGCGTAGTCCCCGGCCGCCGCCGCGACGGCCCCCGAGGCGAGCCGCCGGTCGACCGTCGCGAAGTCGGCGTCCACCGCCCCGGCGAGACGGTACGGCCGCGACCGCAGCGCGTCCGGACCGAGCAGCGCGCGCAGCCGGGACAGCTCCGCCCGCAGCGTCACCGGGGTGACCGACTCGTCCTCGTACAGCAGCGTGAGAAGTTCGTCGCCGCTCACCCCCTCGGGTCGATGGGCGAGGACCACCAGGATCTCACTGTGACGACGGCTCAGCCTCATCCTCCGCCCGCCCACGGAGAGCACCGCCTCGTCCCGGCCGAGCGCCGACAGCCGAAGCCTTCCCGGCTCCGGTGCCGGCCCGAGCAGAGCCAGCTGGGACTCGGCCGCGCGTGCCACCGCCTGCACGAAGCCGAGGCTGTGCGGGTGCGCCAGCCGTTCCCCGCCGGTGATGTCGACAGCGCCGAGCACCCTCCCGCTGTGCGGGTCGTGCACGGGCGCCGCCGCGCAGGTCCACGCCCGCACGGGACGCCGGAAGTGCTCGGCGGCGACCACCTGCACCGGCCGGTCGACGGCCAGCGCGGTGCCGGGCGCGTTCGTCCCGACCGCCGCCTCCGACCAGCGGGCCCCGGCCACGAAGTTCATCCCCCGGGCCTTGCGCAGGGTGCCCGGATGCCCCTCGACCCACAGCATCCGCCCGGCGGCGTCGCAGACCGCGAGGAGATGCTCTCCGTCCGTCGCGTACGCCCCCATCAGCTCCCGGATCACCGGCATCGCCGCGGTGAGGGGATGCGCTTCCCGGTACGCGGCGAGCTCGTCCTCGTCCAGTTCCACCCGTGCCGCCCCGTCGGGACTCACGCGCGCGCGTACCGACCGGCGCCAGGACGCGGCGACCAGCGGCCGGGCCTCGCGGGCGCCCGCCTCGGTCTCCCTGCCCGGGCCGGTCTCCCTGTCCGACTCGGTCTCCCCGCGTGGGTTGGTCTCCCCGCCCCGGCCGGTGTCCCTGCGCGGGTTGTCCTCCCTGCCGGAGTCGGAGTCCCTGCGTGGGGTGGTTCCCCTGCGCGGGGCGGTTCCCCTGCCCGACTCGGTCTCCCTGCCCGAGGCGGGCCGATCGCCCGGGGCAGTCTCCCCGCCCGTGTCGATCCCCGCGCCCCGGGTGGTCGCCGAGCGTCGTCCGCTCGCCGCGCCGCGGTCCGTCCTCCGGCGAGGACCGTCCTCCCGTCCCCGATCCTCCGCCGGTGTCCGTTCCGTCCGTGGCTCCGCCGCCACCCACGCATCGCTCAACTCGGCCTCCTCGTCGAGGTCGTCCCGGCCCGTCGCGCTCATCGTGGTGGGCCCGAGAGGTGCCGACAAGCTCCCTCGCACCACGGCATATGCACCCTGTCCGGGACCGGCCCCCGACCCCTCACGTAGAGTGGGGCTCGGGCCGTGACTGGCGCTTGAGGTGGATCACCACCGGGGAGCGGCCCGGCGGAGCGTGCCCCCGAGGCACCACCGTGCCGATGCCGTGCGCCTGGGCGAGAAACCGGTCAGAGACGACGCCCAGGAGTTGCCATGTCCACCAGCACCGCCACCCTCATGGACGGCACGGCCCTCGCCCGCCGCACGGTCGAGGAGACCGCCGCCCGAGCCGCCGAGATCACCCGCCGCACCGGCGTGACCCCGTGCCTCGCGACCGTCCTGGTCGGTGCGGACCCGGCCTCCGTCACGTACGTGAAGATGAAGCAGAACCGCTGCGCGAAGGCCGGAATCCGTTCCAAGCACGTCGAGCTGCCCGCCGAGACGACCACCGAGGAGCTCGTCGCGGCGATCACCGCCCTCTCCGAGGACCCCGAGGTGCACGGCATCCTGCTCCAGCACCCGGTCGGCCCGCACATCGACGAGCGTGCCGCCTTCGAGGCCATCGCCCCCGAGAAGGACGTCGACGGCGTCACCATGGCCTCCTTCGCCGCCATGGGATTCGGTCTGCCCGGCTTCGTCTCCTGCACGCCCGGCGGCATCATGCGCCTCCTGGACGCGTACGACGTCGAACTCAGCGGCAAGCGCGCCGTCGTCGTCGGCCGCAGCGCCATCCTGGGCAAGCCGGCCGGTCTGCTCCTCCTCGGCCGCGACGCCACCGTCACCTACTGCCACTCGCGTACCAAGGACCTCTCCTCGGTCGTCCGCGAGGCGGACATCCTCGTCGCCGCCGTCGGCAAGCCGAACTTCATCAAGGGCGAGGACGTCAAGCCGGGCGCCGTCGTCATCGACGCCGGCTACAACCCGGGCAACGTCGGCGACGTCGACTTCGCCTCGGCCGCCGAGCGCGCCTCCCTCATCACCCCGGTCCCCGGCGGTGTCGGCCCCATGACCATCGCCGTGCTCCTCGCCCAGACGGTCGAGGGCGCGGAGCGTCAGCTCGGCCTGTAGGCGACGGTGACCGGGCGGCGGCGGTGACGGAGGAGCGGCGGTGGCGTGAGCGCGCGCGGTCGGCGATGGTCACGATTCCGTACCTGCCGCGTCCGGCGGCCGGTGAACGCTGGCCGTGCCGCCGTCGAACGGAGAACCTGGTCCCTGTGTACGACCCGTCCTCCGTCCCTCCCGCGCCCGAGCCGGGCCGTCCGGGTGCCTCCGACACGCCCGAACCCGCCGGCGCGGGCCCCTCGCCGCGCCCGACCACACCGGGCGCGACGACCCCACAGGGTCCGAGCGCATCCGGCGTCACGCCGGAATTGCGTCAGGTCGCCCCTGGCGCGACGCCCGAATCGCGTTCGGACGCACCGATCGCGCACGAACCCCGCCCTTCCGCGCTCCTCGTGGACGAGCACCCCACGGCCCAGCCCTTCGCGGCCGGTGCCGAGTCGGCGTGGTCGGCCCGGTTCGTGCGGCTGGGCGCCGCCCGGCCGGGACCGGCGGCGCGGCGCGCGCGCTGGTTCGGCGTGCCGCTGGTGCCGCTGCTGACGGCCGCCCTGGTGGCCGGGGCCTTCCTGACCGCCCGGGGAGGAGCGGAGGCCGGCGGAATCGCCGACGGCCGACCCGGCGGGGACTCTGTCGGTGTGCCGTCCCCCGTCGTCACCGGTGGCACGGGACGGGCCGAACCCACCGCGACGAACGGAGCGGGGGCGGCCGACACGCCGAGTACGGAAACGCCCCTGCACCCCACGACCATCGGCGCCAGGCCGACGCCTACGGCGTCCGACAGGCGCGTGGGGGATCCGGAGGGCAGCCCGTCGCCGACGCCGTCCCGCTCCGGAAGCACCACCCCCACGCCCGGCACGCCCTCGACCCGCGCCACACCGTCCGGCCGCCCGACGGGGGCCCGGCCTCCCGAGCGGCCCGTCTCGTTCGAGACGCTGCGCGTCGGCGAGTGCTTCGACATCGACCGCGACGCGCCGGGCACCGCCCTCCGGCGGCGCTGCGACGCGCCGCACCGCGCCGAACTCGTCGCCCGGCCCCGCCTGGTCGGCACCTTCGCCACCGATCAGGCGGTACGCGAGGCCGCCACCCTCCTCTGCCGCGAACCGCTTCGCCGCAAGGCCGCGAGGCAGCCGGTCGGCACGCGCTGGACGACCTTCGTCCAGTACCCGTACCGGACCAGTCACCTCCTCGGCGCGGACACCGTCGCCTGCAGCCTGGCCGCCACCGACGGCACGCTCAGCCACCGGCTCCAGTAGTACCGGCGGCGAGCGCCGTCGCCAGGGCCGCCGCCGGGTCACGGTCGGCCGGGCCGGCCGGGGACCAGCGGGCCCCGGCTTTCAGGTACGGCCACCAGCGCCCGTCCTCGCCGAGCCGCAGCTGCGCCTCCGCCCCCACGACCGTCCACCGCGCGCCGCCCGCGCGCCGCAGCACCGGGCGTTCGTCGTCCGCCCAGGCCTCGGCGAGCCGCAGCCCTGCCCGGTCGAGTGCCTCGGTGTCCGGCGTCCACTCCTCGTCCAGTACGGCGAGGGCGGCGGCGCCCCCGAACCGCCACGCGCGCGTGGCAAGGTCCAGATCGGCCCGCGACCTCCCCGAACCGGAGGCGAGCCGTGCCGCGATCCAGGGAACGGGCGCGCCCGCCGCGAGTCGGACCGCGTCCTGAGCGACCGTCAGGCCCCTTCCCGTCGAGTGAGCTACCGTCAGAGCCACCCCTGTCGAGTGAGCGACCGCCAGACCCGGTTCCGGCGAGCGAGTGCCCGTCAGACCGACCTCTGTCGCGCCGGCCCCGCCGCCCAGCACCTCGCCGAGCAGCCGGTGTGCGCGTGCCGCCGCGTCCGCCGCGAGGAACTCGAGGGCCGCCGGGTCGACCCCCGGCTCCGGCGGGGTGTCGGTGTCCAGGGACGGCGACCGGCCCGGCGTGGCGGGGGCGACCGGGGGAGCGGGCAACGGCGGTACCAGGAACGCCGCCGCGAACACCTCCTCGGCCGACACGCCCGGCATCCCGCCGGCCCCCTCCGGCCCGGCGGCCGACGCGCCGCGCGTCTCCACCCCGCCGTGCGCGGACGGCGCGGCGGCCCGTGCGGCACTGCGCGCCTGCAGCTGGCCCAGGAGCGTGCGTTCGCCGCGCCCCCGCATCAGCAGCAGGACGAAGGGATCCTCGTCGAGGAGGCGCGCGACCTGGTAGCAGAGCGCCGCCGTGTGCGGGCAGTGGTCCCAGGCCTCGCAGCCGCACTCCGGGTCGAGGTCCCCGATGCCCGGCAGCAGGTCGAGTCCGGCCGCCGCCGCGTCCTCCACCAGGTGCGGCGGCATCTCGCGGTCGAGGAGCGCGGCGATGTGGCCGGCGCTGTCCACGGCGAGGTCGAGGAGCCGGTCCCACTCCTCCTCGGAGAACTCGCGCACCAGCACGTCGCCGCGGTACGCCGTGCCGTCACGGTCCTTGACCAGCGCGGTGATCCGGCCGGGCCGCACCGAGACGGCGCCCACCGCCCCCGCGCGCGCGTGCCGGCGTCCCGCCTTGAGCTGCTGCCCGTCGAGCGCGGTGTCCTCCAGCGCCTTCAGCCACGCCCGTCCCCACCAGGTGCGGGTGAATCCGCCGCCGGGCGCCGGAGGCAAGGCCTCGAAGGTCCGCTCGTCGTCCCCGTGCCCGTTCCCGTGGCCGCGCCCCTGTCCGTACCCGCTCATCGTCCGTCCCCTCGCAGTCGCACCAGCTCCGCCAGTTCGGCATCGGTCAGTTCGGTCAGTTCCGGTGGGGTGTCCCCGCCGGTCCCGAGGACGGTGTCCGCCAGCTCGCGCTTGCGGTCGAGCATCGCGGCGATCCGGTCTTCGATGGTGCCCTCGGCGATGAGCCGGTGGACCTGCACCGGCCGGTCCTGACCGATCCGGTACGCCCGGTCGGTGGCCTGGGCCTCCACGGCCGGGTTCCACCAGCGGTCGTAGTGCACGACGTGCTCGGCGCGCGTCAGGTTGAGCCCCGTCCCGGCGGCCTTCAGGGAGAGCAGGAAGACCGGTACGTCTCCGCTCTGGAAGCGGGCGACCATCGCCTCGCGCTCGGCGACCGGGGTACCGCCGTGCAGGAACTGCGTCCGCACGCCCCGTGCCGCGAGATGCGTCTCCAGGAGCCGGGCCATTCCCACGTACTGGGTGAAGACCAGGGTGCAGGCGCCCTCGGCGAGGATCGTGTCGAGGAGTTCGTCGAGCAGCTCCAGCTTGCCCGAGCGGCCCTCGATCTTCGGCCGCTCCTCCTTGAGGTACTGGGCGGGGTGGTTGCAGATCTGCTTCAGGCCCGTCAGGAGCTTCACGACGAGGCCCCGGCGCGCCATGCCGTCGGCCTCGGCGATCGCCGCCAGCGTCTCCCGTACCACCGCCTCGTACAGACCGGCCTGTTCGGGCGTCAGGGAGACAGTCCGGTCGGTCTCGGTCTTCGGCGGCAGCTCGGGGGCGATGCCGGGGTCGGACTTGCGCCTGCGGAGCAGGAAGGGGCGCACGAGTGCGGCGAGCCGTTCGGCGGCGGCCGGGTCCCGCCCGCCTTCGACGGCGGCGGCGAACCGGGTCCGGAACGCGCCGAGGCCGCCGAGCAGACCCGGCGTGGTCCAGTCGAGGATCGCCCACAGCTCGGAGAGGTTGTTCTCGACCGGCGTGCCGGACAGCGCCACGCGCGCGCGTGCCCCGATGGTGCGCAGCTGCCGGGCCGTCGCCGAGTACGGGTTCTTGACGTGCTGTGCCTCGTCCGCGACGACGAGCCCCCAGTTCCGGGCGGCGAGCCGCTCGGCGTCCAGCCGCATGGTGCCGTACGTGGTGAGCACGAAGCCGCCGTCGGCGAAGTCCTCCAGGTCACGGGCCGCGCCGTGGAAGCGGCGCACCGGTGTGCCGGGTGCGAACTTCTCGATCTCCCGCTGCCAGTTGCCCATGAGCGAGGTGGGGCAGACCACGAGGGTGGGTCCCGCGGACGCCGGGTCGGTCTGCCGGTGCAGATGCAGGGCGATGACCGTGATGGTCTTGCCGAGGCCCATGTCGTCGGCGAGGCAGCCGCCGAGGCCGAGCGAGGTCATGCGGTGGAGCCAGTCGAGTCCGCGGAGCTGGTAGTCGCGCAGGGTCGCGGCGAGCGCCGGGGGCTGCGCGATCTCCGGCCGGTCGCCCTCGGGTTCGGCGAGTCGCGCCCGCAGCCGTTCCAGCCAGCCGGTCGCGGCCACCTCGACGGGGCGTCCGTCGACCTCGGTCGTGCCGGTGAGGACGGCCGAGAGGGCGTCCACCGGGGTGACCTTGCGGTCCTGGTGGGTCCGGGCCCGGCGCACCTCGGCCGGATCGACGAGGACCCAGCGGTCGCGCAGTCGTACGAGCGGCCGGCCGTCCTCCGCGAGCCGGTCGAGTTCGGCCCGGGTGAGCTCGTGGTCGCCGACGGCGAAGCGCCAGTTGAAGGCGAGCAGGGAGTCCGCGGCGAGGAAGGAGGGCAGCCCGGAGGCGTGGGCGGCATCGGTGGAGTCCGCAGCGTCCGTCTCGTCGGCGCCGACTCCCTCGCGGAATGCCGAGACCTCGGCTCCGGCGTGGGCTGCCGCCGGGCCGATCACCGCGCGCGCGGTGAGCCGGTCGGCGAGCTCGCGCGGCCAGTGGATCAGGACGCCCGACGCCGCCAGGGCCTCGGCCGCCGGGCCCAGGAGCTCCGCGACCTCCTCGTCGGCGAGGTCGACGGTGTCGGGTACGGCCGCGGACAGGAGAGGGGACAGCGGAGGCCAGGCACGGGCGGCGCGCCGGAGTGCGAGGAGGGCGTCCATCCGGGCCCTGGGGCCGAACGTGGCCCCGGCCCGACCGGAGCCGGCCCACACCTCCGCCGCGTCCGCGACCATGGTCGGGTCGGCGACGCCGTGCAGCTGGAGCACGGCCCGGAAGCCGGGCGCCTCCCGCGCGTCCGCGGTGAATCCGGGCAGTTCCAGCCGGAGCGAGAGCCGGATGCCGGCGTCGTGCACCGCCGCCACGTCGGCCGCCCACGCCCGCTGTTCGGGAACGGTCTGCGGTTCGCCGGCCGCGAAGGCGGGTCCGCCGGCTGCCAGCGGAGCCGCTGGGGTACGGGGCAGTGTGTCGGCCACGGCGTCGGCGAAGGCACGGAGCAGCGCCTCGGGCTCGGGCAGGAGCAGCTGCTCGTCGTCGGAGACGGCTACGTCGTCGGATACCGGTACGTCGTCGGCCGAGGGCGCCCGGGCGGGCAGGGGTACGGCGTGCGCGGCGGGCGGCATCGACGCGGCGAGCGTGCGGAGTTCGGCCAGTTCGCCGGGGCCGAGGGGCCCGACACGCCAGGCGTCGTGGTCGGTTGCGGTGAGGCCGGGCAGCAGCAGTCCGCGCGCGACGAGGTCCAGGGCGAACAGGGACGCGGCGCCCCAGAAGGCGGTCGCGGGGGAGGCGGTGTCCGAGAAACGGGCACGGGCGAGCAACGGCAGGGCGTCCCGTACGGACAGGGAGCGGGCGGCGACGGTGACGGCCTGGAGACCGTCGTCCTCGACGACCGTGATCGCCGTGTCACCGGCGGAGGCGTCGGCAGGGTCCGCCCACGGTTCGCCGTCCGGTGCCCAGAATGCGATCCGCCCGGCGCGGGGCGGATCGGCGGGGAGGAAGACGGCGGAGTGACGGACGAGTTCGTGCGAGAGGGAGGGTTCCTGGGCGGGTTCGCGGGCCGATTCATCGGATCCGTGCGAGAGCGACAACGCATTCCTCAAATTTGACTACCTGGAGACCGAGTCGCCGATGGTACCCGAGAGAGTCCCCGGATGTGCACCTCCCTCAAGTGATCCACGCCACACTCGGCCGGTGCTCGGGGAGGGGTGGGGCTCGCCCCACCCCCGCCCCCCGGCGTGCCCCCGGTGGTGGACGGGTGGTGACGCCATGGCCCCGGACGATCACGGATCCGTACGTTCTCGGTAGGCGCCCACCGACCGGAAACCGACCCGCACCGACCGTACCGACCGACAGAAACCGGAGCCCGTCATGTCCCAGGCCACCGTCCTGCCCCCGGCCGCCGCACCCGTCGCGGCGCCCGCCCGCGCCAGGGGCACCAGCGAGTTCACCCCACTCCTGCGGACGGTCAGGGAACAGGGCCTCCTCGAACACCGTCCCGCCTGGTACGCCCGAGGGATCGTGGTGAACCTCCTCGGCATCGCCGCCGTCGCGGCCGGGCTCGCCCTCATCGGGCCCTCCTGGTGGGCACTGCTGCTCGCCGTCCCCCTCGCCCTGTTCTCCGCCCGTGCCGCCTTCGTCGGCCACGACGCCGGCCACGCGCAGATCACCGCCAACCGGAAGACGAGCCGGATCCTCCAGCTCGTGCACGCCAACCTGCTCCTCGGGATGAGCCGGGAGTGGTGGAACGACAAGCACAACCGCCACCACGCCAACCCCAACCACCTCGACAAGGACCCGGACGTCGCCGCCGACATCCTCGTCTTCGCCGAACACCAGACGGCGGGCCGCACGGGCCTACGCGGATTCCTCACCCGCCACCAGGCCTGGCTGTTCTTCCCGCTGACCACCCTGGAGGGCATCGCGCTCAAGGTGTACGGGGTCCAGGCCCTGCTCGCGAAGGACGGTCCGTGCCGCACCCGGCGCGAGCGGCTCGTCGAGGGCGCCCTGCTCCTGGCCCACTTCGCCGGATACGCGACGCTGCTGCTCACGCTCCTGACGCCCGCCCAGGCCCTCGTCTTCGCCCTCCTCCACCAGATGCTGCTCGGCGTGCACCTCGGCATGGCCTTCGCCCCCAACCACAAGGGCATGGACCGGCCGGACGAGCACGCCGACGGCGACAGCTGGGGGCATCTGCGCCGCCAGGTGCTCACCTCCCGCAACATCCGGGGCGGCGCCCTGACGGACTGGTTCCTCGGCGGACTGAACTACCAGGTCGAGCACCACCTGTTCCCGAGCATGCCGCGCCCGAACCTCCGCCTGGCGCAGCCCGCCGTCCGGGCCCACTGCGCCGCACTGGGAGTCCCGTACACGGAGACCGGCTTCGTGGACTCGTACCGCCAGGCCCTCGGCCATCTGCACGAGGTGGGCGCGCCGCTCCGCACCGAG
This sequence comes from Streptomyces tanashiensis, assembly GCF_014648895.1. Taxonomy (GTDB): domain Bacteria; phylum Actinomycetota; class Actinomycetes; order Streptomycetales; family Streptomycetaceae; genus Streptomyces; species Streptomyces tanashiensis. The sequence continues at coordinate 572,092 of NZ_BMRZ01000002.1, read as the reverse complement.
GGCGCCGAGTAGGGTCGTACACCGAGGCGCGATGTGATCATCGGTCCGGGCGGGCGGTGAGCCGCCGCCCGGAGAGGCAGAGAAGGGGAGCTCTCCACCATGAGCGGCGGCATCGTCACCACGGTCAGCAGCAACGGCACCTACTCGTTCACCAAGCCCAACAGGGACGGCATCACCCTCCTCGCCGGGCTCGGCGTGGAGGGCGACGTCCACGCGGGCGTGACGGTGAAGCACCGGTCCCGCGTCGCGCAGGACCCCACCCAGCCCAACCTGCGGCAGGTCCACCTCATCCACGCCGAGCTCTTCGACGACGTCGCCGGCGCGGGCTTCGAGGTCACCCCCGGCGACCTCGGCGAGAACGTCACGACCCGGGGGATCGACCTGCTCGCGCTCCCCACCGGCACCCTTCTGCACCTCGGCGAGGAGGCCGTCGTCGAGGTCACCGGCCTGCGCAACCCCTGCGCGCAGATCGACACCTTCCAGCACGGCCTCCTCAAGCAGGTCCTCGGCCGTGACGAGAACGGCGAGATCGTGCGCAGGGCGGGCATCATGGGCGTCGTGCGCTCCGGCGGGGAGGTGCGGCCCGGCGACCCGATCCGGGCCGAACTGCCGGCCGAGCCGCACCGCCCGCTGGAGCGCGTCTGAGCCCGCGGAGGGCCCCCGCTCATCCCTCCAGTGCGCAGGAGTTGACCACGTCACCGCTCGCGGGCCGCGCGATCGTACGGTCCGCGGGCGGCGCCGCACCCTCCTCGACCCAGCGCGTCAGGGCGTCGAACGCGGAGCGGTAGCAGGGCAGGATCGGCCGCAGCCGGTCCGGGTACGTGTCGTAGAGCCCGTCCGTGTGCGTCCCGTCCTGCACCGTGTAGTAGCGGTGCAGCCCGCCCCGGCCCCGCGCGTCGATCATCCGCGCGTACACGTCGGAGTCCGTGGCGATCGGCAGCAGGGTGTCGAGGTCGCCGTGGAGCGTGATGAGCGGCTTGCCGATCCGCCCGGTGAGCGCCACCTTCGCGACCGCGCGATGGACGGACGCCGGACGGGAGGCGTAGTCGTAGGAGGCGTCCGAGGCGCAGGGCGCGAAGATCTGCTCCACCGTCCCACCGGCCGTGGCACCGGGGCAGGCCGGGTCGTACGCGGGGTCGAACTCGGCCCGGAAGAGCTTCTGCGTCAGACCCCAGTAGGCCTTCTCGTGGTACGGCCACAGGAAACGCGACCCGGGCGCGAAGCCCGCCGCGATCAGGTCCTCGTCGGTGGCGAGACCCTGGGACCGGGCGACCGTCACCGGCAGGCTCGTCAGCAGGTTCGGGCCGCGGGTCGTCCACAGCACGCCCTCCCAGTCGACCCCGCCGTCGTACAGCTCGGGCCGGTTCTCCAGCTGCCAGCGCGTGAGGTAGCCGGCGTTGGAGATGCCGGTCATGTACGTGCGCTCCGGCGCGTGGCCGTACCGCTGCCGTACGACCTTCTTCGCGGCCCGCGTCAGCTCGGTCACCCGGCGGTTCCACTCGGCGACCGCGTCGCCCGGCTCCCGCCCGTCGGTGAAGAAGTCCGGGCCGGTGTTGCCCTTGTCGGTGGCGGCGTAGGCGAAGCCCCGGGCGAGCACCTGGTCGGAGATCAGGGCGTCCGTGGAGTACTGACGCCGGCTGCCGGGGGCGCCCGTGACGACGAGCCCGCCGTTCCAGTGGTCGGGCAGCCGGATGACGAACTGCGCGTCATGGGCCCAGCCGTGGGTGGCGTTGAGGCGGGAGTCGTCGGGGAAGTAGCCGTCGACCTGGACGCCCGGCACCCCCGAGGGGTTGCGGGTCGCCTTGGCGGCGAGCCCGGCCTGGTCCGCCAGGTCGGTGTACGGGGTGCCGGCGAGAGCGGCGGTGGTCAGGTCGGCCAGACAAGCGGACTGCTGACGCTCGGCGCCGGGCACATGGACCCGGTCCTGACGGGCGCAGTGCGCGGCGGCCGGTGCTTCAGCCCCGGCGGGGCTCGCGGGGCCGAGGACGGTGACCCCGGTGAGGAGCGCGGCGAACAGGGAGACGCCTGGGAACAGGCGCATGGTGAGCCTCCGGTGGGACGACGGAAAGGGGGTGCGGCGCCACATCGTGCGGCGCTGCACTACCGCCGGGCCATGGTTCGGAACCACACCGCGGATCGTCGTCCTATGGGGTGCGAAGACGGGGTGGAACGGTCTGAGCCTTCAGGAGGGGCGGATGGCCATCGCGTCGAGCGCTTCGAGGAGGGCGGGCAGCCTGGGCCCCCGCGTCACGGGCAGCACCTCGTGCGGCAGCTCGTCGAGGAGGACGAACGCCATGTCGTCCGCCTTGGCCACGAGCGACCAGCCGGGACCGTCCACGCGCAGCGTGCCGGAGGCCGAGCGGACCCGGCCCACCGGCGGGGGCTCCTCCAGGTAGCCGCGCAGCTCGGCGAGGGCCTTCCCGACACCGGTGGCCGGGGCGGGGGCGGAGTCGCCGGGGGCCTGGGTCGCGGCCGGGCTCTGGGGCGGGGCCTGCCCCTGGTCCTCGGGCCGGGCCGGGGGTCGGGGGCCGGCCGCTCCTGTGGCTTCCGAGGTGCGAGCCGTCCCCGACTCCACCTCGTCGCCCACCCGGGCCCGCCAGGCGTCCCACTGGAGCGCCACTTCGTCGGCGCCGAGCCGCCGCTGGGCCGGTCCCCACTCCTCGCCCGAGGGCGAGATCAGGGGCGCGGGATCGCCCTCCTCCGGCTCCGGATCGTGCGGGGCCGGGACACCGGGGGCGACGGTCGCCACGGGCAGCGGCCAGCCCGGCAGCCCGGCCACCACCGAGCGCTCGTCGGGGGAGAGGTCGTAGGCCATGCCGCAGTCCCAGGAGGAGATGGCCACCGCGACGAGCGACACGTCGTCGACGACGACCGTCCAGCGGGCTCCGCGCCCGTCCTGGCCGAACACCAGGCCGTACCCCTCGGCGTACGGCTGCAGGCCCAGTGCGGCGCAGGCCGCCGGGTAGTCGTCACCGAGCACGCTCGGGAAGCGCGCGGGCGTCAGCAGTGCCGCGGTCAGCACAAACAGCGCGTCGGCGTCGGCCTCGGCGATCGGGTCCGTCCCAGCCACGGCATCCTCCCCATCTGGTCGTCGGCGCACCTTAACCAGTGGGTAACCCGCGCGTCGAGGGTCTCCACCCGGGAACCTCGTCTCATCGACGCGCGCCCGTCAGGCGTCACCGGCCCGCCGGGTCGTCGTCTGGTCGCGGAGGCCGAGCAGCGAGCGGGCGACGGTGCTCGGGGACTGGTTCCGTTCCCGGGCGAGCGTGATCAGGGCCCGGCAGGCCAGTTCGTTGACGCCGAAGGAGAGCATGCCGGGGGAGACCCGGCTCGCCGCCTCCTCCGCCCGGGCGGGGTCGTTCTCGGCGCAGGCGGCGACGTACTCGGCCGCCGCCTCGAAGAGGTTGTGCCCCTGCCGGGGGCGCGGTGGCGCCGGCGCGGCGGCTTCGGGCGCCTTCCGGCTGGAGGGGAGGAGTCTGCGCAGTCTTTCCGGAACTCGTGCCACGGCCCGCCGCCTTTCCCGGGCACGACTGCCCGGCATCTCCACGGTAGACAGTGAAGTGCCGTTAAAGAAGGGTGCGTTGGCATGCGTGGTGAGCGTGTGAGACGCGTCCGGCGGGCTCAGTCGGTGAACGGAGGCGGGTCCGTGCGCAGGAGCGGAAGGTTCTTCTCGACGGCCTTGTGCCACGAGCCGTCGGTGACCATCCGCGCGAGCGCCGACTGGGCCTTCGCCCGCAGGGCGCTGGCCTTCGGGAGGCCGATGCCGTAGCGCTCCTCGGTGAGGCGGAAGCCCGCGAGCTCGAACCGGCCCTCGGGGCCGCCCCGGGTCGCGTACCCGGCCAGCAGCGCGTCGTCGGTGGTGACGGCGTCGACCTCGCCCGAGCTCAGCGCGGTCATGCACTGGGTGTAGGTGTCGTACGTCCGGACCTGTGCCTGCGGGGCGATCAGCGTCCGGAAAGTGAGCGCGGAGGTGCTGCCGGTGGCTGAGCAGACCGTCAGACCGTTGAGATCGGCGGGCTCGGTGACGGGGGCCACCCGTTGCTCCCTCACCCGACACGGCCCCGGCGGGGACGGGCGAGTCCCCGGAGCCCGACCTCAACCCCCGCCCCGACTCTGCCGCAACCGGCCCCGCCTCCGCCGCGTACCGCGGTTTCACCCGGCGGACCCGTCCGGTCTCCGCGTGGCGGTGCAGCCCGGCGGGGTGCCGGTGCATCGCGTCCCGCTGCGGTGCTCAGCCCTCGCGGACGGCGAGGGCCAGGAAGCGCGCGTCCTCGTCCACGTAGCTGACGAGCCGCCAGCCGGCCTCGGCGAGCAGGGGCCGCAGCCGGGGCTCGGCGCGCAGGTCGTCCGGTGTGATCTGCCGGCCGTGACGGGCCGCCAGGGCGGCTCGCCCGATCGGGTGGAAGAGCGCGAGCCGGCCCCCGGGCCGTACCACCCGGGCGAGTTCCCGCAGATCGGCGACGGGTTCCGCGAGATGCGAGATGAGCCCCGCCCCGAAGACGGCGTCGAGCGCGCCGTCGCGCACCGGCAGTCGGCCGACGTCGGCGAGCAGCAGGGTCCCGCCCTCCTCGCCTCCGCGCCCGGCGCTGACGGCCCGTTCGATCATCTCCGGGGTGAGATCGGCTCCGAGCACGGTGCCGGAGGGGCCGACGGCGGCGCGGAGCGGCGGGAGCGCGCGGCCGGTCCCGCAGCCGGCGTCCAGCACGGCGTCGCCGGGGCGCAGACCGAGGTCGCCCACGGCCGCGGCGTAGGCGGGGCCGTCGTCCGGGAACCTGGTGTCCCAGTCGGCTGCGCGGGCGCCGAAGAACTCTCGTACATGCGTGGGGTCATCGCTCATGCGCTCATGATCTCGTACCTTTCCCGCACACGGAGGGGTGAACGTTCTGTGTGCACGTTCGAGCTCGGCGTGATCGTTCGGGACCATCTCTCTGTCATATTCCAGCAGCTTTCGAAATGCGCCCCCGGTGCGCCCCCTGATGCGCACTAGCGTCCCTGAGCCATGGGACACCTGGACCACGCCACCTTCGGCTGGCTGACCCCCGCGCTGTCGTACGCGATGGCCTGCATCGGCGCCGCTCTCGGGCTGCGCTGCACCGTACGAGCGCTCGACGCGACCGGCCGGTCCCGGCGCAACTGGCTGCTGACCGCCGCCTCCGCGATCGGCACCGGCATCTGGACCATGCACTTCGTGGCGATGCTCGGATTCGGAGTGACGGGCACCGACATCCGGTACGACGTGCCGCTCACCATCCTCAGCCTTGTCGTCGCGATGGCCGTCGTCGGCGTCGGCGTCTTCGCCGTCGGCTATGGACGCGACCGGGTCCGTTCGCTCCTGATCGGCGGACTGACCACGGGCATCGGCGTGGCGAGCATGCACTACATGGGAATGGCCGCACTCCGGCTGCACGGCCAGGTGCGGTACGACCCGCTGCTGGTCGGACTCTCGGTGCTGATCGCCGTCGTCGCCGCCACGGCCGCGCTCTGGGCGGCACTCAACATCCACGCGCCCGCGGCCGTGGCCGTCGCCTCGCTCGTGATGGGCGCGGCCGTCAGCAGCATGCACTACACCGGGATGTTCGCCGTCCGGGTCGAGGTCGTTCCCTCCGGAGCTGCCCTCCCGGGAGCGACGGTCATGCAGTTCATCTTCCCGCTCGCCGTCGGCCTCGGCTCGTACCTCTTCATCACCTCCGCCTTCGTCGCCCTGTCCCCGACGGCCAGGGAACGCGCCGCGTACGCATCCGCCGGACGCCTCACCGAACCGGACGACCGCGCGGTCGACGTCGCACCGCCCGGCTTCCGCACCGCGGAAGCGGCCCGCACACCCACGACCTGACCCTCCCGACGGACGACCCACCGCACCAGAGACAGACGAAGCCGGAACGAGGAGGCCATGCGAACTCCCCGCAAGACCAAGGACGCCGAGGCGGCCACGCCGCCACCGGCGGCCGTGCGCGGGCGGCGCGCACACGCGGGCCCGCCCGCCGACGAGCCGGGGGAGCCGACCCCCGATGCCTCCCCGACCCCGGGCAGCCACGCAGGCGCCTCGACGCCCGGCCCCGCCGCCCACCCTGCCGGGCTCTTCGCCGAGGCCTCCGTACCCCCCGGTGGCCCCGCAGGGCCACACCCGGCTGACGGAGGCAGCGTCCGCCCCGCATTCCAAGGGCTGCGTCCGCGCACCGTCCGCGCCAAGATCGTCTCGCTCCTGATGGTCCCGGTCGTCTCGCTCCTCGCCCTCTGGGGCTTCGCCACCGTCACCACCGCTCAGGACGTCGCCCGGCTCCGCCAGCTCCAGCGCGTCGACGCCGAGATCCGCGAGCCCGTGACAGCCGCCCTCTCCGCCCTCCAGGCCGAACGGCGCGCCGCCGTACGGCAGGTCGCGGCACCCGGCGCCACCCGGGCCGCCGAGCTCAAGGACCGGATCCACCGGACCGACGAGGCCGTCGACCGCCTCCGCCTGGACGGGGCGCACACCGTCGGCGACACCGGAGACCTGCCCGGTGACGTCGCCGAACGGGTGAGCACCTTCGTCGGCAAGGTCGAGGGCCTCGCCCGGCTCCGCACCGCCGCGACCGACGGGCGCGCCGACTGGGACCAGGTGTACGAGGAGTACACGGACACCATCTCCGCCGCCTTCGCGGTCGGCGGCTCCCTCACCGGCATACAGGACGCCGAGCAGGGGTCCGACGCGCGCGTACTCCTCGAATTCGGCCGGGCCGGCGAGATGCTGTCCCGCGAGGACGCCCTCCTGACCTCCGCCCACCTCACCGGCCGGCTCACCGCGGACCGGCTCCGCGACTTCGCCGGGGCCGTCGAGACCCGGCGTACCCTCCTCGCCTCGGCCACCGCCGACCTGCCCGCCGCCGAACGCGCCGCCTGGGCCCGGCTCTCCACCGGCAGCGACCACACCCGGCTCACGCGCGCGGAGGACCGGGTCGGCGAGGCGAGCCCGGGCCGCCCCGCCGCCCAGGCGGTCACCTCCGCCGAATGGGACGACACCCTCGCGGCCGTACGCGGCGGACTCACCGCGATCGAGAACGACGCGCGCGGTGCTGCCGCCCACCGCGCCGATCCCTTCGCCGGCGGCGCCCTCACCGCGGGTGGCGCGGCGGTCGTCCTCGGCCTCGCCGCCGTCGCGGCCTCGCTCGTCATCTCCGTACGGATCGGCCGGGGGCTCGTCGTCGAGCTCGTCAGCCTCCGCAACACCGCCCTCGGCATCGCACGCCGCAAACTCCCCGAAGCCATGCGCCGGCTCCGCGTCGGCGAGGAGATCGACGTCCAGGCCGAGGCCCCGCCCGGCCCCGTGTCCCAGGACGAGATCGGTCAGGTCGGCGAGGCCCTCACCACCGTCCACCGCGCGGCACTCTCCGCCGCCGTGGAACGCGCCGAACTCGCCAGCGGCATCGCCGGAGTCTTCGTCAACCTCGCCCGCCGCAGCCAGGTCCTCGTCCACCGCCAGCTGAACCTCCTGGACAGCATGGAACGGCGCGCCGACGACCCCAACGAGCTCGGCGACCTCTTCCGGCTCGACCACCTCACCACCCGCATGCGACGCCACGCCGAGAGCCTGATCATCCTCTCCGGGGCAGCCCCCGGCCGCGCCTGGCGCATGCCCGTCCCCCTCACCAACGTCGTCCGCGCCGCCGTCTCCGAGATCGAGGACTACGCGCGCGTGGAGATGCGGCGGCTCCCCGAGACGGCCGTCGTCGGCGGAGCCGTCGCCGACCTCACCCACCTCCTGGCCGAACTCATCGAGAACGCCGCCCAGTTCTCGCCGCCCCACACCAAGGTGCGGGTCAGCGGCGAACCCGTCGGCAACGGCTACGCCCTGGAGATCGAGGACCGGGGGCTCGGTATGGGCAAGGAGACCCTCGCCGAGGCGAACGCCCGTATCTCCCAGTCCGAGGCACTCGACCTCTTCGACAGCGACCGGCTCGGCCTCTTCGTCGTCAGCCGTCTCTCCTCCCGCCACGACATCAAGGTCCACCTGCGGACCTCTCCCTACGGCGGTACGACCGCCGTCGTCCTGCTCCCCACCGACCTGCTCCAGGGCGCACTGCCGCCCGGCCGCGGCATGCCGGCAAGCGGCCCCGGAACGCCCCCTGCCGGAACCCCGCGCGCGGGGAACCCGGGGACCCACGCCACCGCCGGACAGGCCGGCGGCGGGACCGGCGCGGCTCCGCGCACCGACGACGCGCGCGCCGCACGGGAACGCGAAGAGGCGCACCGTGCCGAGGCCCGCCGCTTCGGCAGGCCCCAGGTCCCGCCGCCCGCCCCGCAGGTCGGCCCGCCCGCCCCGGCAGCTCCCGCACTCCCCGGGCACCCGGCCTCACCCGTCGCGTCCGGACGACGGGCCGCCCCGCAGCCGCAGACGGGGGCGCGACCCGGGATCCTTCCCCAGCAGACGGAAGGATCGCGACCCCCGGTTCCCTCGCAGCCCCCGTCTTCCCCGTCCACGTCGGCCTCGCGTCCTCAGTCGCCGGCCCGCCCGACCGCCGTGCCCGCACTCGCGGCGGGGCCGGAGCAGGGGGACGGGACGGGAGCGGGCCCCGGATCCGGGCCGGGCGCCGGATCGGGATCCCGGCCGGAAGCCGGGAGGGGCGTCAGGCCGGGCCCCGCCCCTGCGGGAGTCACCGAACTGCGCCGACGCGGTCCCTCCGCACCGGCGCCCACGCGGGAGCAGTCGCCGGGCGCTCCGCCCGATCGGGGCGGGAACGTCGGTCACGCCGGCCCCGGCAGCCAGGGGGACCCCGCGGGACCCTATGGACCCGTCGGACCCGACGGACACGGCGACTCCGAGAGTGAACTGCCCCGCCGCATACGGCAGGCGAGTCTCGTTCCCCAGCTGCGTGAGACACCGGCCCCGGCATCGGTGTCCGTACCGGTGGCCCCCGGCACGGACGCACGTACTCCGGAGCAGGTCCGGGACCGCATGGCGGCGTACCGAGACGGCTGGCAGCGGGGCGGTGGCGCCGCCCCCGGCACCAGACGCCCCCTCGGCACGGGCTTCGGAACCGACAGCAGCCACGACCGCGGCCGCGGCACCGCCCCCCTCGACCCTCGCTCCGAAGGAGACGACGCATGATCGACCACGAGCGGATCTCGCACCACCGGTCCGGCGAACTGGACTGGCTCCTCGACGATCTCGTCATGCGGGTCCGCGAGGTCCGCCACACCGTGGTGCTCTCGAACGACGGGCTCGCCGTGGGCGCCTCCAGCGGGCTCAGCCGTGAGGACGCCGAGCATCTGGCCGCCATCGCCTCCGGCTTCAACAGCCTCGCCAAAGGCGCCGGACGCCAGTTCCACACCGGCGGAGTCCGCCAGACGATGGTCGAGATGGACGACGGCTTCCTCTTCGTCGCCGCGGCGGGAGACGGCTCCTGCCTCGCCGTCCTCAGCTCCGTCAGCGCCGACATCGGCCTCATCGCCTACGAGATGGCCCGCCTGGTGAAGCGCGTCGGCGAGCACCTGCACACCCCGCCGCGCCTCACCGCGACCCCACCGGCCGCCGGCTGACCCGGAGAAGCCCATGAACGACGACAGCGGCGGCGAACGGCCTTCCGTGCCGGGCAGTCAGTGGTACGACGCCGAGGCAGGACCGCTCGTACGCCCCTACGCGATGACCGGAGGACGGACCAAGCCGGGACCCAGCAACGTACGGTTCGACCTCATCGCCCTCGTCGTCGTGGACGACGAGCCGCCCGGGCCGGCCGAGGAAGCGCTCCTCGGCCCCGAGCACCGGTCCCTGCTCACCCTGTGCAGGGCCGAGACCCAGTCCGTGGCCGAACTCGCCGCCGACGCCGACCTGCCCGTCGGTGTCGTCCGCGTCCTCCTCGGCGACCTCCTCGAATCGGGCTTCGTGCGCGTCAGCCGGCCCGTCCCGCCCGCACAGCTCCCTGACGAAAGAATCCTGAGGGAAGTAATCGATGGCCTACGAGCGCTCTGAGAGCACCGGCGCGGGCGACGGCGCGGACACCTCCGCCCTCGCCCTGAAGATCCTGGTCGCCGGCGGGTTCGGCGTGGGCAAGACCACCCTCGTCGGCGCGGTCAGCGAGATCCGCCCCCTGCGCACCGAGGAACAGCTCAGCAGGGCCGGCGAACTGGTCGACGACACCGGGGGAGTCGACCAGAAGACCACCACGACCGTCGCCATGGACTTCGGCCGCATCACGATCCGCTCCGGGCTCTCCCTCTACCTCTTCGGCACGCCCGGCCAGGACCGCTTCTGGTTTCTCTGGGACGAGCTGTCACAGGGCGCCCTGGGGGCGGTCGTCCTCGCCGACACCCGACGCCTGGAGGACTGCTTCCCCGCCGTCGACTACTTCGAGCACCGGAAGATCCCGTTCGTGGTCGCGGTCAACTGCTTCACGGGCGCGCGTACGTACGGGGCGCACGACGTGTCCCGGGCTCTCGACCTCGACCGCGGCACGCCCGTCGTGCTGTGCGACGCGCGTGACCGCGACTCGGGCAAGGAAGTGCTGATCCGCCTGGTCGAGTACGCGGGGCGGATGCACACCGCCCGGCTCCTGGACTCGGTCGGCTGAGGCGCGCGGCCTCATCCGGAGGTGCCTGAGGCGGCGGGGCGCGCGCTCGGCGGACAGGTTCTGAGGCCGCGCGGCCGGGTTCTCAGGTCGCGCGGCCGGGTCCCGAGATCGTGCGGCCCGGTCGTCAGTCGGCGATGCCGGCCTCGGCGATCACCTTTTCGATCCGCACACGGACGAGAAGTTCGCCGGGGACCGCGTTGCGCCTGCCGAATTCCTCCGCCCGGTCCTCGCCCATGTAGCGGCCGCCGATCCGGGCGGCCCAGTGCCGCAACTCGTCAGGGTCCTCGCCGAGTTCGGCACGGCCCCGCACGGAGACGTAGGCGAAGGGCGGGGTGTCGTCCTCGATGCACAGGGCCACCCGGCCGTCGCGGGCGAGGTTGCGGCCCTTCACCGTCTCCTTGCCCGTGTTGAACACCAAGTCGTCGCCGTCGAGCAGGAACCAGACGGGCACGACATGCGGACTGCCGTCGTCGCGCACGGTCGCCAGCTTGGCCGTACGGGTCCCCTCGGACACGAAGGCCCGCCACTGATCCTCGGTCATCCTCGTCATGCCCCCATCCTGCGGCACGCGCGGGCGTGGTGCAGTGCTTGCCCTGTCCACGACAGTGCGTAAGGCTTGCGGCGATACGCGGACCACGACGGTACGGACCACGAGGGCTCTGCGGACCACCAGGTCCGCCCCGAGGGGACGCACCGGCTAGGGGGAGGACCACTGATGGCATTGGACAAGGGACTGGACTGGCTCCTGGACGACCTGACCCAGCGCGTCGGATACATACGGCACGCCCTGGTGCTGTCGAACGACGGTCTGGTGACGGGCGCGAGCAGCGGACTCGTCCGCGAGGACGCCGAGCACCTGGCGGCCGTCTCCTCCGGGCTGCACAGCCTCGCGCGGGGCTCCGGGCGGCACTTCAGGGCAGGACGGGCGCGGCAGACGATGGTGGAGTTCGACGACGCGCTGCTCTTCGTGACGGCGGCGGGCGAAGGCAGCTGCCTGTGCGTCCTGAGCGCGGCGGAGGCGGACGTCGGCCAGGTGGCGTACGAGATGACGCTTCTGGTCAACCGGGTCGGCGAGCACCTGGGTGTGGAGGCGCGGCAGCCCGGAATTCCGGGTGGCGGCGTGCTCTGACGCCTCTGCCGGGATAGTTGTCCACAGGGCGTTGTCCACAGGCAGTGCGAAGGTCGTCACTCTGCGTTACGTTTCTTTCGTGCGGGTCCGAGAGGCCCGCGACCTGGAGGGAACACGGACGCAGGGGGAGGGCCGCGACATGACGGTGGACGAAGGGGCGCGCACGGTGACGCCGGGGCGGGCCGCACAGGAACTCGAGCTGAGGCGCGACGAGTTCCGGCTAGCGGTCCAGCTCGGCGTGGTGAGGACGGTACCGGCCGGCGAGGGAGAACGGCGGCGTGTCGAGCGGTGTGAGCTCGACCGTCTCAGGGCCGCCCCGGACTTCCCCGCCGGCCTGCGCGAGCGAGTGCGCGCGGTCGGTACGGGGGAGGCGGCCGCCCTCCTCGGGATCACCGCGGACCGGTTCACCCGGCTCGCCCGGACGGGACACCTCAGCCCGGTGCGCTTCTCGCTGAACCGCTACCGGGCGGTGATCTGGATGTATCTCGCACAGGAGGTCGTCGAGTTCGGCCTCACCTGTCCCGCCCTCCTTACCGGGCGGCTGCCGCTGGACCTCCGCGAGCGCCTTGCCGCACACGAGGACCGGCGGCCCAGGAACTGGCGGACGCGGCGGCTCGGCCTGCTGCTCCGCGCGACCCAGGACCCGTGGGCGCGGGCCGCGGCCATCGCTTCCCTGCTCGACCCGGTCCAGCTGGCCGAGGTCGTCGACGATCCGTACGAGCGCACCCACCTCGACCGGCTGCGCCCGCCTCCGCCGCCCGGGATGCCGGGCTCGCCGGTCGCGCGTGAGCTCGCCGAACGGCTGACGCGGGCGGACGACCCGGACGAGATCCTCTGGCACCGGCTGAGCCTGGCTCTGGCCCTGGACGAGGCGCGCGCGGAGCGGCAGGCTCCGCACCCCGGCGAGACGCGCGTGGTCGACGTCGGTGCGCCGGTACCGCTGCCGGTGGGAGGGGCGCCGGGTGGGCTGGGGCCGGTTCCCGGAGGGCCTGTCATCGAAGCGCCCGTTCCCAGGGGGCCCGTTCCCGGGGGGCCTGTTCCCGAGGTGCCGGTTCGCGCGGTGTCGATTCCTGAAGCGCCGGTTCCTGAAGCGTCGGTCGACGCGGTGGCGTCTCCGGCGGGGCGGCCTGTCGCGGGCGGCCGTCCACCGGGCCGGCCGGTGCGCACCCGGCTCCTGGAGCGTTTCCGGCGGGGGAGGGCGACGGGTGCGGCGCGTCCCCGGCGGCGGAGGCGGCCGGTGGCCTGGCCCTGACGCGGCGCTCCGGCGTGCGGTCGGGACGGAGGCTGGAGAGGATGGGCCCATGCTCCTTGCGCGTGTCGCGGAAGTGTCCCGGGAGGTCGCGGCCGTCTCCGCGCGCTCGCGCAAGATCGCTCTGCTGGCCGGGCTGTTCGCCGAGGCCGGGCCCGAGGAGAGTCCGCTCGTCATCGCGTACCTGTCCGGGCGGCTGCCGCAGGGCCGGATCGGGGTGGGGTGGAGCATCCTCAAGGAGGTCGTCCCACCGGCCGTTCCGCCCGCAGAGGGGCCAGGGCTCACGCTCGGGCAGGTCGACGCGGCGATGGAGGAGCTGGCCGCCGTCTCCGGTGCCGGAGCCCGTGCCGAGCGGACCCGGCTGGTCCACGCGCTGCTCACGGCCGCGACCCACGACGAACAGGAGCTCCTGCTGCGGCTGCTGGCCGGCGAGGTGCGCCAGGGGGCCCTCGACGCCGTCGCCCTGGAGGGTGTCGCCAAGGCCGCCGGGGTGCCGGCCGTCGAGCTCCGCCGCGCCGTCATGCTCGAAGGCTCCTTGCCCCCGGTCGCCCAGGCCGTGCTGGCCGAGGGGGTATCCGCGCTGGACCGGTTCACCCTGCGGGTCGGCAGTCCCGTGCAGCCGATGCTCGCGCACACGGCCGCTTCCGTCGCCGAGGCGATCGCGGGCCTGGGGCCGTGCGCCGTCGAGGAGAAGCTCGACGGCATCCGCGTCCAGGTGCATCGGCGCGGCGACGACGTCAGGGTGTACACACGCTCCCTCGACGACATCACCGACCGCCTCCCCGAGGTGGTCGCGACCGCCCGCGGGGTCGCAGCCGACGCGTTCATCCTGGACGGCGAGGTGATCGCCCTCGATCCCGGAACCGGGCGCCCGGTGTCCTTCCAGTCGATCGCCGCCCGGGTGGGCTCCCGTGCCGACGTGGCCGGGGCGCGTGCGGCCCTTCCCCTGACACCCGTCTTCTTCGACGTCCTCGCACGGGAGGGGGAGAGCCTGATCGACCGGGCCGGATCGGAGCGGCACGCCGTTCTCACCCGTCTGCTGCCGGAGTCCCAGCGGGTCCGCCGTACCGTCGTCACGGATCCGGCCGATCCCGCGCAGGCCGAGGCCGCCGAGCGGTTCTACACGGACACCCTCGCGCGGGGACACGAGGGCGTGCTCGTCAAGGCGTTGGAGGCGCCCTATGTGGCAGGCCGCAGGGGCCGCACCTGGCTGAAGGTGAAGCCCGTCCACACCGTGGACCTCGTCGTGCTCGCCGTGGAGCGCGGCCACGGCCGCAGAACCGGGCTGCTCTCGAACCTCCATCTCGGGGCGCGGACCGCCGACGGTGGCTTCGTCATGCTGGGGAAGACGTTCAAAGGGCTCTCGGACGAGACCCTGCGCTGGCAGACCGAGCGGCTCGGCGAACTCGCCGTGTCGGACGACGGGTTCACCGTGCGCGTGAGGCCCGAGCTCGTCGTGGAGATCGCCTACGACGGGCTCCAGGCCTCGACGCGCTACCCGGCGGGCGTCACGCTCCGCTTCGCCAGGGTCGTGCGCTACCGGCCCGACAAGCGGGCCTCCGAGGCGGACACCGTCGAGCGGATCACCCAAGGCCGCTGACCACGGCCGACGGGCCTCGCGGGGCAGCCTCCCGCGAGGGATGCTGGAGACGTGGCACGACGAGCGCCCGGTACGAGGAGCGCGTGGCACCACGAGCGGCCGGCGGGCCGCGAGGAGATGAGCGACGTGTACGACTTGCACATCGACACCGACGTCACCGTGCAGCTCAGCGACTGCTGCAAGGAGGACGCCCAGGCCGTGTTCGACGTCCTCGACCGGGTCTACCAGCTGGAGGACATGACGACACCGAGCCCGCAGGCGGCCACGGGGCCGGCTCCCACCGTCTGGACCGCCACGTTCGACACGGCCGGCGGGCGGCACGAGGAGGTGGGCCCCACCCACCTGTCCGCCATGGTCGGAGCCACGCTCACGGGTGGCTACCGAGCCGTCGACGAGGTCGAGAAGGTGCTCGCCACCGGTTTCGACATCCAGTCCCTGCAGTCCGTCTCCGGTGACCAGGAGACCGAGGCCCGACTGTTGCTCGCGTCCCGCTGAGCGGGACGTATGGAGGCTCCGGGCGGCGCGGACGGGCGCCACCCGGGGTTCTCGTGTGCCCGCGCACCGTCGGCGGACCCCGCCGACATCCCCGGTATACACCGTATGTAGAGTGCCTTCCGGTCATGCGCACCGCCCTGACCAGCGGTGACGGCCGTACCGAAGACATCACGGGGAAAGCGGGTCCACCATGTTCCGATCCAGGCCTGGCCGAACCAGGGCTGTGACCACCGCCCTGTTCGCCGCGGCGTCGCTGATGCTGACGCTCGGCGCCTGCGGAGTCGACCCGCTGACCCCGCAGGAAGCCCGGGGAGAGGCCGGAACGGACGACAAGGCCGGTGACGGAGCCCGTCGCGTCGACTGCGCCAAGGTCACGTGCATAGCCCTGACCTTCGACGCGGGACCGGGCGAGGACACCCCGCACCTCCTCGACGTCCTCAAGGAGAAGCAGGTGCCCGCCACCTTCTTCCTCCTGGGCAGCAAGCACGTCGACCGTTACCCCGACGTGGTGAGGCGCATCGCCGACGAGGGACACGAGGTGGCCAACCACACCTGGTCGCACCGGATCCTGACCGACCTCGACGAGTCCGAGGTCCGCGACGAGCTGTCGCGCACCCAGGACGCCATAGAGAAGATCACCGGCCGGAAGCCCACGCTGATGCGCCCGCCGCAGGGCCGCACCGACGGCACCGTCTCCGACGTCAGCCGGGAGCTCGGACTCGCCCAGATCCTGTGGAGCATCACGGCCAAGGACTACTCCACCACCGACTCGGCGCTCATACGGCAGCGCGTCCTGGAGAACGCGCACCGTGACGGCATCATCCTGCTCCACGACATCTACGACGGGACGGTGCCGGCCGTGCCGTCGATCATCGACGAGCTCAAGCGGCGAGGCTTCACGTTCGTGACGGTGCCGGAGCTTCTCGCTCCCGGAAAGGCCGAGCCCGGCGAGGTCTACCGCCCCGAGAGGGACTGACGGGACCTGCCGAAACCGGGTGAGGTGCCTCACATCGCCCACCCGGGATTCCCCGGAACATTCGGGGAAGATTTACCGTTCATACGTATGTGACTGCGAAGGGGTCCGGTCCCCAAGGTCCCCCCGAGAGGTGACCGCTCTTCGCCCGTCACGGCGATCGGCCCCGGTTGGAATCCCCCGTCCAACCGGGGCTTCGTCGTTCCCGGGTCCCGCCTTCCGTCTCCTCCCCTTCTCTGCTCCCACACGGCACGTGGGCGGCGCGTGAGGGGCGCGCGCACCGGCGCGTTCGACCCGTTCGAGTGAGCCACGGCATGGTGGCCCGCCGCCCGGGCAGTGATCTTCCCGAGCCGGTGAAGACGATCATCCGCCGGCCGCTCCGACCAGGGACGATCGAAGGGGGACCCCATGGTCCGCGCCACCTCTCGCACCACCTTCCGCGCCCGTCGCGTGCTGCTCGCCGCGGCCGCCTCGGTCTGGCTCGCGGGCTGCGCCACCGTCACGCCGGACGGGCCCGGGCCCGGTGGCGTCCCGGTGGGCAAGGCGGCCCAGGACGAGCTGTTGAAGTCCGCCGAGCACCGTCTCGTGGTGGACTGCCTCGACTCCCGGGGGCTCACGCTCACGGCCCGGCCCCGCGCTCCGGACGAGGACCGTGTCCTCCAGGCGGCGCTGTTCGGCGCCGGCCCCAGGGAACTCTCCGTCACTCTCGCCACCGGCGCCACCGTCACCGCCAACGACGACGGCTGCCTGGCCACCGCCCGTCACCGGCTCTACGGAGACCAGCGCCGCTGGTTCCGGGCCCAGGTCACCGTCGACAACCTCCGCGCCGAGGCCCAGGCGCGGATGAGCGCCGACCCCGCCCACCGAGCGGCGCTCGCCCGCTGGACCCGATGCGCGAGCCCACCGGGCCGTCCCCGCTCCGACCGCCCCGATCCCGCCGTCGCCGCCCGCTGCGCCCGCGAGACCGGACTCGAGGACGTCCGCGCGCGGCTGGAGGCCGCGGAGCTGGTCACGGTGCGGACCCTGCGCCGCGACGAGCTCACCACCTACCGGCAGCTACGCGACCGCGCGCTGCGGCGGGCAGCCGAACTGTCCGCGACCACCCACCCGAAGAAGGGCTCCACCCACTCGTGAAGCGACTCATCGCCACCTCGGCCGCCGCACTCCTCGCCGTCACAGCCGGCCTCGCCC
Source organism: Streptomyces tanashiensis (assembly GCF_014648895.1). GTDB lineage: Bacteria > Actinomycetota > Actinomycetes > Streptomycetales > Streptomycetaceae > Streptomyces > Streptomyces tanashiensis. Next base: position 554,914 of record NZ_BMRZ01000002.1, on the reverse strand, counting down.
TCGCCACGGCCGCCGGAGCCGCCGAATGCCCCTCCGGCGAGTTCTGCGTCTGGCAGGACGCGAACTTCGGCGGCCAGCGCGCCAACTGGAGCGGAGACGACGGCTGGTGGGAGAGCTGGATCTCCGACACCGACTCCTCATGGGCGAACCACGGCATCTCGGGGCCGGGGATCAAGGACCACGTCCAGGTCTACGAGAACGCCTGGCAGGGCGGCAGCATGACCATCTGTCTCGCCCCGGGCCAGGAGGTCGGGTACAACGGTGCTGCCAACGACCGGGGTGACTCCCACATCTGGTCGACCGGCTGCTGATCCCTGCGTCAGCCGCGCGGGAGGGCGCCGGTCGGATGGCGGAGGGCTGAGGCCAGCATCAGACCGGCGCCGCGGACCACACTGGTGGACGGGTCGCTCGCCAGGCGGAGCCGGGCACGCAGGAGGGTGGCCAGCCGCCCCGTCACATCGAGCCGCAAGGCGCCGCCGCCCGTCACGAGGACGCCCCGGCGCAGCGCCCCGCGGACCGCGCCGGTCCGGTCGTGCCGCCACATGTCGCTCACCATGTCGGCGGTCGTCGCGGCGATCGTGTCCGGCGCGCTCCCCGTGTCCGGCAGGTCGTCGAGGCCGACCTCGGCGAGCCGGGCGTCCTCGACGAGGCCGTCCACGACGAGCGTGACCTCCGTGAGCTGGGCGCCGAGGTCCACGACGAGCAACGGGCCCCCGCCGGACGGCGCGGCGTAGGCGGCGGCCGCGCGGGCGCTGTCCACGGCGATGACCCGCACCGGGCCGAGACCGTCCACGATCCGCTTCGCCGCCGCCCGCTCCTCCGGGCCCGCCAGGACCGGGTGGGTCAGCATGACGACGGTGTCGTGCCCGCCGCCACCCGGGGCCGAGGCGGTCAGGCGCCGCAGCAGGCGGAGCTGGGAATCGGCATCGGTCACCCGGCCACGCCGCACCGGCCCGCTCGGCACGTCCGCGAAGACGCCCGCCCCCGGCGCCCAGGCGCGGGTCCGGGAGCTGCCGATGTCGAGGGCGATGCCGCGCACCGGCCGCCCCGTGCCCCGGCTGTCTCCTGCTGCTCCGAACGATCCCATCGCTTCCGTCCATTTCCTGCGAACCCGCTGATTGCGAGGTTGATACGGCACCTCACTATGCAATATCCGTGGCTGTGGCGCCATGGTGCTTGGGGATCGAAGGAGGCCGGTCCGTGAGGGTGGGTCAGCCCTCGGTGCCGAGCCACAGGTCGGGGCCGAACACCTCGTAGTGGATGTCGGCCGCGGCCGTGCCGCGGCCGAGCAGGTCGCCGCGCACCGCGCGCAGGAAGGGGAGCGGACCGCAGAGGTAGGCGGTGGTGCCTGCCGGCAGGTCGATGAGAGTGACGTCCGCACGTCCCGGCCGGGCGCCGGAGTCGCCCGGCTCCTCGTACCAGAGGTGCAGCGCCGCCTGCGGCAGGGCGGCCACGAGGCGCCGCAGCTCCTCGGCGTGCGCGTGGGAGGCGGGGCTGCGGTCGGCGTGGACCACGACGACCGGGCGGGCCGACGCCGTGGCGACCAGGTGGTCGAGCATCGCCAGCATCGGGGTGCTGCCGATTCCCGCGGAGGCGAGCAGCAGCGGGCCGTCGCCCTCGGGCAGGACCAGGTCGCCGAACGGGGCCGAGACCTCCACGGTGTCGCCCGCGCGGGCGTGGGCGTGCAGCCAGGAGGAGACCTCGCCCGCCGGGTCGCCGTCGACCCGCTTCACCGTGATCCGCCACTGGGGGTGCCCGGGAGCGGCGGACAGGCTGTACTGGCGGATCTGCCGGGCGCCGTCGGGCAGGGCGACCCGGACGCTCACGTACTGGCCCGGCCGGAACGGGCCCGTGGGGCTCCCGTCGGTGGGGCGCAGGGCGAAGGACGCCGTGTCGGCCGTCTCCTCCCGCCGTTCGGCGATCTCCATGGACCGCCAGACCTGGCCCTCGGGGACCCCCGTCTCCTGGTAGAGGCGGGCCTCGACGGCGATGAGCGCGTTCGCCATCAGCCAGTAGACCTCGTCCCAGGCCTGGGCGACCTCGGGGGTCACGGCGTCGCCGAGGACCTCCACGATGGCGGCGAAGAGGTGCTCGTGGACGGTCTTGTACTGCTCGGAGGTGACGCCGAGCGAGGCGTGCTTGTGCGCGATCCGGGACAGCATCGCGTCGGGACGGCTGTCCGGGTTCTCGAGCAGGGCGACGGCGAAGGCGGCTATCGATCCGGCGAGTGCCTTCCGCTGCTCGCCGTTGGCCTGGTTGCCCCGGTTGAACAGGTCGCGCAGAAGCTCGGGGTGGGCCGCGAAGAGGCGCCCGTAGAAGCGCTCGGTGATCTCGTCGAGGGCGCCGCCGACGGCGGGCAGGGTGGCGCGGACGACCGGAACGGCCTGCTCGGACAGCATGAGAACTCGCAATCTGGTAGATGATCTTCGTATTTAAGGGTGCGCGGACACCCCCCGGAGGGAGCGGGCGCGGTCAGGGGGAGTGTGAGGGGCGTGGGCCGAGGGTCAGGAGCAGCGGACCGGTCGGTGAGGACACGAGGTCCGCCACGGTCAGCGGGTCGAGCGCGCGGTAGAAGGCCTCCTGGGCCTCGCGCAGCGCTCCCCGGAGCCGGCAGGCGGTGCGCAGAGGGCAGGGCGGATCGCCCTCGCAGGCGACGACCTCCTCCTCGCCCTCCAGGGTCCTGGTCAGCCAGCCCACCGAAGAGCGCCGCCCCAGCTCCGTGAGGGCCAGTCCGCCGCCGCGGCCGCGCCGCGCCTCGACCACGCCGAGGTGCTGGAGCCGGGTCACGACCTTCGCCATGTGGGCGTAGGGCACGTCCATCGACTCCGCCACCTCGCGGGTGGTGACGGATTCCTCCGGTGCGGTGACCGCCAGGCGCATCACGGCACGGAGAGCCAGGTCGGTGAACTTTGTCAGCCTCACGATCCGACCGTATCAAAGAGGTATCTCGTGTACGTATTAAGGGGGTGGTTCGCGCCGCCGCCGATGGCGACGCCACAGCCACCAGCCGCCGGTGAGCAGGCAGCTGGCCGTGAGGACGATCCCGGCCACCGGCCACTGACCGCCCGCGATCCGGGTGTCCGTGGCGGCGACCACGAGCAGGCCGCCCAGCGGGAGCAGCAGCGATGCCAGCGCGCGCAGTCCCGCCGCGACCATGGACGGGTCGACGCGGACACGGCGGGGAGAGCGCAGGTAGCGCGAGCCGGCGTAGAAGACGACGGCCCGGTCCATCATGCGCGTCGTGGCGCGGTTGTACGAGACGGCCATGTAGGGCAGCCAGACGAGCGGCGCCACCAGGCCCACCAGGAAGACGCAGGCCACGAGCGCCCACTGTCCGATGCGCGAGAGCCGGCTCGTCTGCTCGCCGCCGGAGGGCGTGAGCAGTCCGAGGAGCCGCGCCATCCGCATCACCAGGTCCCACAGCCTGCTGGTCCGTCCCGGTCCGGGCCGGGGAGGGGGTGCGGCGGAGTGGGCGTCCAGGGCGGCCCGGGCCCTCGCGGTGTCCTCGTACACCCCTTGCAGGACGAGCAGTTCGGCCGCCCGCTCCGGATCCGCGGGATCCCGTCCCTCGGTGGCGGCGATCTCGAGCACCGTGCGCACCTGGGAGAGGAGGGCTCCGCAGAAGGCGACGGGGATGAAGACGAGGAACGGGCCGCCGACGAAGGCGCCCTCCGCGACGACCCGGCGCCGTCCGCGGCTGATGACGAGGGAGCGCAGAGTCGCCGCGTCGGCTTCGGGATGGGCGGAGCGGAGGCGTTCGACCGCGGGCCCGGCGCCTGGCCCGAGGTGGCGCAACGCGAAGGAGGCGAGCGCCTCCGGGAGCCTCGTGGGTTCCGCCGCCACTTCCCGCAGCAGGGAACCCGTGAGCCCGGCATCGCGCCCGCCCTTCTCCGGACCCGCGGCCCGCCGCCTCCGGAGTCTCAGGACAGGACCTTGGCCTTGGCCTTCTCGAACTCCTCGGCCGTGATGGCGCCCTTCTCCTTGAGATCGGCGAGCCGAGCCAGTTCGTCGGTGGCGCCGCCACCGCCCTGCGTTCCCGCGGTCTTGCGGATGTAGTCCTGGAACGCGGCCTCACTCTCCTTGGCCTGCTTGACGTCCCGCCGGCTCATGCCCTTGCCGCGGGCGATCACGTAGACGAAGACGCCGAGGAAGGGGAGCAGGATGCAGAAGATCAGCCAGCCCGCTTTGGCCCAGCCGTTGAGCTCGTGGTCCCGGAAGATGTCGGTGATCACCTTGAACAGCAGGAAGAGCCACATGATCCAGAGGAAGAACCACATCATGGTCCAGAACACGTTGAGGAGGGGATAGTCGTCCATTCCTGCACACTCCGTTCCCGCGCGGGCCGAGGAGGGCCCGGCGTTGGAGTGAGTCTCACCCAGCCCCCGCACGCCCGCACTTCGTGGCGGCTGCGCGTGCGAACCCCATGGCGCCGTGTTCGGGTGAAGGCCGCGGACCGTCGCCGGAGCGGCGCGCCCCACGCCCGCGCGGGCCGCGCACCGTACGCGGAACGGAACGGAGCAGCATGGACCCGGTGGAACGTGTCGTACTCGCCTTCCCGGGAGAGCGGCCGAAAGTGGCGGCGGTGACGGCCGTGGCGCGCCGAGATCCGAGCGCGCCCCCGCCCCCTGCCGTGACGCCCGCCGCGGGGGCACCGTCGATCACCGACCAGCCGGCGCGGCTGGGGGAGCTCGGCCAGCAGGGTCTGCCTACGCCGGAGGAGTTCGCCGCGGCCAAGGCCAAGGCCAAGCTGCTCGGCGTCTGACGGAGCGCCCGGGGACGGGCGAACGGCCTGCCCGGGTCAGGCGCCGCGCAGGGCGGCCAGCGCGCGGTCCGCGTGGGCGCTCATCCGCAGTTCGCTGCGGACGACCTCCCGGATCCGCCGGTCCTGGCCGATCACGAAGGTGACCCGCTTCGTCGGCGCCAGCGAGAACCCGCGCTTCACGCCGAACCGTTCCCGTATGGCGCCGTCCGGGTCGGACAGCAGGGGGTAGCCGAGCGAGTGCCGCTCGGCGAACTCCTGCTGCCGCTCCACGCCGTCGGAGCTGATACCGACGGGCAGGGCGCCGACGGCCCGGAACTCCGCGGCCAGGTCGCGGAAGTGACAGGCCTCGGCGGTGCAGCCCGGGGTGAGCGCCGCCGGGTAGAAGAAGAGGACGACCGGGCCTTCGGCGAGCAGGCCGGTCAGCGAGCGCGGGGCGCCCGTCTCGTCCGGAAGGCTGAAGTCCTCGACGAGGTCACCGACGTTCATTTCAGGCCCGCCCCGATCCGTCCCACTGGTGCCACCGGTGCCTCCGGCGGTCGGCCGGTGACGTTACCGCACGGTAGGGCCGGCGTCACCCCTGGTGTGCCGCCTCCGGAGCGGCACCCCGCACGGCGGCGCGCCGGTCGAGCACGGCGAGGGCCCGCTCGCCCCAGCGCAGGTTCTCCTCCTCGAAGAACCGGCCGCGCATCAGCGTGAGGTACGGGCCGATGCGCTCCGCCTCGTCCAGGTACGTCTCCTCGTCCCGGCCGTCGAGCATCCACTCCCGCAGCCGGTCGTAGCGGGCCAGCTTCGCCCGGGCCGTCTCCATGCGCTGGGCCACGAACGAGCGGACGGCCGCGGTGTCGCCCTCGTCGCAGGCCTGCACCTGCACCATCAGCTCGTCGCGCACGGCGCTCGGGCGCGGGGGTGCCGTCGTGTAGGCGACCAGATCCTGGCGGCCCGGCTCCGTGAGGCTGAACATCCGCTTGTTGGGGCGCCGTTCCTGCTCCACCACGCGAGCCGTGATCAGACCGGCGTCGGCGAGCCGCTCCAGCTCGCGGTAGAGCTGCTGCGGGGTGGCGGCCCAGAAGTTGGCGACGGACACGTCGAAGATCTTGGCCAGGTCGTATCCGGAGGCCTCGCCCTCCAGGAGAGCTGCGAGGACGGCGTGCTTGAGGGACATCCGGACACGCTAGCAGCACGTTGAATAGTTTCCTCCGCACCTAATCAACCGACGGGGCATCCCCGTCGCCCGGCGGGGCGCCCCCGGTCCCGCCCGCCGGACGGAGGTCCTTCGCTGGCACGTCCGTCCGGCGCCTGCCTAGGCTGGAGAGGGGCAGGCCGCGGGGGAGCAGATCCGAGGGGCAGCACGATGGACAGCGACACGTTCGTCTACACCACCTACATCCGGACCACCCCCGAGGAGCTCTGGCAGGCGCTCACCGATCCGGAGCTGACCCGCCGCTACTGGGGCGTGGCCTTCGAGACGACGTGGACGCCCGGCGCGTCCATGGTCTGGGACGAGGGCGGCCGCAGGACCGTCGACGCCGACCAGGTCGTCCTCGAAGCCGTGCCCGGCCGCCGCCTCTCGTACACCTGGCACACCTTCACCCCGGCCTGGGCGGCGGCCGTCCGCCTCGAACAGGAGGTGTACGAACGCCTCGCCCGCGAGCGCCGGTCCCGGGTCACCTTCGTGATCGAGCCGTCCGGCGACACGGTCAAGCTCACGGTCACCCATGGACATCTGGAGCCCGACGGCATCATCAAGGGCCTGATCGGCGAGGGCTGGCCCGCCTTGATCTCCAGCCTCAAGTCCCTTCTGGAGACGGGCGAGGAGCTTCCGGAACCGCCCCGCTGACCCATTCGAGTCGTCTCGCCCCCCACTCCTCCGCCACGCCCGGCGCCTTGATCATCTGTTTCTCCTTTCATCCGTTTTGATGCTGCGGTCGGCACGTCCGCCGACGCCACCGCATGAAGGGGAGGGTGTCCGACGTGTCGTCACGCCGATACACACGGGGGTGGGGAGCGCTCTCCCTGGCCGTCGGGGCCGTCCTCGTCAGCACGGCGGCCCAGGCGCCGGGCCTCGATTCGGCGGGGGAGCAGGGGGCCGCGGCCCAGGACGCCCACGCGGTCGTCACGCTGGACGGATGCGCCGCGGCCGGCGGCCTGTGCACCGCCCCGCACCATACGGTCGTGCTCGGCGGCGACCGGGTCCTCACGGGCCCGCCGTTCGCACTCGACCCGAAGGCCACCGGGCCCGTGGAGCTCGCGCTCCGCACCCCCGGAGTGCTCGCCGACGTGAACGTCACCGACCAGCGCGGCCGCAGGATCGCCGGTACGCAGAGCGCGGACCACACCAGGTGGACCAGCGCCGCTCCCCTGCCGGCCGGAGCCCGCTACGCCGCCCGGCTCGTCGTCGACGGAGCCGGAGCACACGGCTCGCACCGCGCCCGCCTGGACTTCCGTACGGCCCCGCTGCCTGCCGGGGAGCTGCTCACCGTCACCTTCGGACCGGAGGACGGCGGCACGTACGGGGTGGGCCGCCCGGTCACCGCCGAGCTCAGCAGCCCTGTACCGGAGGACGACCCCTACGCCCGGCGCGCCGTGGAGCGGGCGCTCGACGTGCGGTCCGAACCCCACGTCGAGGGCGCCTGGTACTGGGTCGGCCCCACCACCCTCCACTACCGACCCCGCACGTACTGGCCCGCCCACGGCACGGTCCGCGTCCACAGCGGCCTCGACGGGGCCCCCATCGCCGCCGGCCTCCGCGGCGGCCCCTCACGCCCCCTCACCTTCACCACCGGGGCCCGGATCGAGGCCGTCACCGACGTCTCCGCGCACGAGATGGCCGTGTTCCGCGACGGGGAACTCCTGCGCACCTTCCCGGTCACCACCGGCAAGGCCGGCTACCGCACGCGAAGCGGCATCAAGGTCGTCCTCGGCAAGGAGCCCCTCGTCCGGATGCGCGGCGACTCCATCGGCATCGCCCGTGGCAGCAAGGACTTCTACGACCTCAAGGTCCGCTGGGCCACCCGGGTGACGTGGAGCGGCGAGTACCTGCACGCCGCGCCCTGGTCGCTCGACTCCCAGGGCAGCGAGGACGTCAGTCACGGCTGTACGGGGATGAGCCCCGAGGACGCCGCCTGGCTCTTCCACACCGTGCGCGAGGGGGACCTCGTACGGGTCGTCAACGGGTTCGGGCAGCCCATGACGCCCTTCGACAACGGCTTCGGCGACTGGAACCTCAGCTGGCCCGACTGGCTGCGGGGCAGCGCCCTCGCCACGGACGCCCTCGCCACGGACGCCCGCGGCTCCGGGGCCAGGCCGGCCGCGGGCGCCCTGCGCCCGGCACTCTGAACGGCCCGCGCCTCACCCTCGCAGACGTCCCCCGCCGGCCGATCAGCGGCCGGGCTCCGTCCCCGCCGGCTCCGTCGAGTCCCCCGGGGCGGCCGACGGGGTGTCCGACGAAGTGTCCGACGGGGTGGCCGGGGCGGGTTCGCCGAGGCTCAGCCGGGGATGCCGCTGGAGTCCCGCGCCCACCAGCACGCCCAGGGCGATCGAGGCCACCGTGACGGTCATCGTCACCAGGCTGTCCAGGCCGCCCGTCGTGTCGCCCTGCACGATGATCTCCGAGACGCTGGTGAGGCCGACCGCGCCGGGGACGAGGAGCCAGAAGCACGGCAGGAAGACCACCTGGTCCGGGGTGTGCGAGCGCCGCTCGATCCAGGTCGCCATCGGCGGCAGGAGCATCCCCGCCGCGAAGGCGCCGAAGGTCGGTCCGGCGAACTCCGAGGCCACCGACTGCACCAGGCGCTCGACGAGCAGCGCGCCAAGGAGCCAGCCGGTGACCCGGGGCGGGGCGGAGAAGTACAGCAGGAAGCCGAAGCCGAGCAGCAGTACCCCGGCCCACGGGGCCCAGGCGCCGAGCGGCTCGGGTGCGGGCCCGCCCGCCGGCCGCGCCCGCAGGAGTTCGGTGCCGACCAGGATGCCGAGGGCCAGGAGCAGCAGGACGTTCACGGCTCCGGCGAGCCGCGCGATGCCCGACAGGGCGGCGCCGGTGGCGAGTTCGATGGCGCCGAGAGTCAGCGCGGCGCCCGGCAGGAAGGCGATGAGCGGCGGGATGTACAGGACGGTGGGCGCCTCGTGCAGCAGCGGTCCCGCCCAGCGCAGCGAGACCGCCGTGACCAGGATCGCCGCGATCACCGGCAGCGCCGTACGGGTGGTCGGGAGCCGGTCGCCGAAGAGCCGGAGCAGACCGACGCCCGTGCCGAGCACCGCGTATCCGACGACGGCCGGGACCGTCGCGTGCCGCATCGCGCCGAGGCCGACGGTGAGGAGCACGTACCCGAGGACCGTGGTGGCCGGGCTGAACCGCTCGGGTCTTTCCCGGACCTCGCGCAAGGCGCGCCGCGCCTCCTCGAACGGCAGCTCCTTCGCCCGCATCCGCTCGACCAGCGACTGCAGCGCCTCGACCTGGTCGAGGCGGAGGGCGGGGCCCTCGACCGGGGAGAAGTCCAGCTCGCCGCCCCGCCCGTCGGGGCCGCCGCCGACGCGTACGAAGAGGCCCGTGGGGACCACGAAGGAGCGCACCCGCATCCCGTAGCGGGCGGCCACGTCGTGCAGCACCCGTTCCACCTCGGCGGTCCGCTCCCCGGCGCGGAGCAGTTCCGCGCCGAGCTCGCACAGCAACGCGGCCAGGTCCCGCAGTCGTTCGCGGCCGGCGCTCTCGGCCTCCGGCACGGTGACGGTGCCCCCGCGGCGCCGCCGTGGCCGCAGTGCGGCGGCCCGCCGGGCGAGGGCACGCACATCGAGACGGGGCGAAAGGTGCATTTCGGAAAATTAGCAGGACGAGGGGCGCGCCGCCGTCCTGGCGTCCCTCACACGCGCCCGCCGCCCGGCGTGTCCGAGGAGAGTCGCTGCGCCGCGTAGATCGGCAGCACCGAGAGCAGGACGAGTGCCGCGGCCACCACGTTCACCACCGGGGCCTGCTGAGGGCGGGTCATGTTGTTGAAGATCCACACCGGCAGGGTCTGGACCCCGGGTCCCGCAGTGAACGTCGTCACCACGATCTCGTCGAAGGACAGCGCGAAGGCGAGCAGTCCGCCCGCGAGCAGCGCCGAGCGCAGCAGAGGGAGGGTGATGTCCCAGAAGACGCGGAACGTGTGCGCCCCCAGGTCCATCGCCGCCTCCTCGTACGAGCCGGGCAGCCGCCGGAGCCGCGCCACCACGTTGTTGAAGACGACCACGATGCAGAAGGTGGCGTGGCCCACGACCACGGTGAACATCCCGAGACCCACGCCGAGCGGTTCCAGGACCGTGCCGAAGGCCGAGTTGAGCGCGATGCCCGTGACGATGCCGGGCAGCGCGATCGGCAGCACCACCGCGAAGGAGACGGCCTCGCGCCCGAAGAAGGAGTACCGCTGCACCGCGAAGGCGATGAGCGTGCCCAGCACGAGGGCCACCGCCGTCGCCGCGAGTCCGGCCCGGACCGAGGTCCAGAGCGCGGCGCGGGCACCCTCGTTGTCCCAGGCCGCCGCCCACCAGTCGAGTGTGAGGCCGGGCGGCGGCCAGCTCGCCGAGCGGTCCTGGTTGAGCGAGCCGAGCAGGACGAGCAGCAGCGGCAGATAGATCGCCGCGAAGCCGAGGCCGGCCGCGGTGCGCAGCGCGATCCGCGCGGGTCGGGAGAGGTTCATCGGTCGGGGTCCTTCCGGCCGGTCACAGGCTGCGCAGCGCACCGGAGCGCCGCACCGCGAGCAGGTACACCACGATGACGGCGACCGGCACGGTGCCGAGCGCGGCCGCCAGCGGCAGGTTGAGGGTGACGTTCGAGTAGACGAGGTTGCCGATCAGCTGGGTCTTGCCGCCGACGATCTGCACGGTGATGTAGTCGCCGAGGCTGAGGGAGAAGGTGAAGACGGAACCGGCGGCCACAGCGGGCCACACCAGCGGCAGCACCACCGAGACGAACGTCCGCCAGGTCCTCGCCCCGAGGTCCGCCGAGGCGTGCAGCAGGCTGTCGGGGAGCTGGGCGAGCGCGGTGTGGATCGGCAGCACCATGTACGGCAGCCAGAGGTAGGTCAGGACGAGCACCGTCGCCGTGAGCCCGTACCCGGGTCCGCTCAGACCGAGGGGCCGCAGCGCCCAGTCCAGCGGCCCGCCCTCGGAGAGGATCAGCCGCCACGCGTACACCTTCACCAGGTAGCCGGCCCACAGCGGCATCAGCATCGCCACCACGAAGAGCGGCCGGCGCTGCGGATGCGCGACCCGCGCGGTGTAGAAGGCGAGCGGGAAGGCGATCACGGCACAGAGGGCGGTCACGGCGAGGGCGACGCCGATCGTGCGCAGCGCGACCGTGCGGTAGACGGGGGAACCGACGAGTTCCTCGAAGTTCTGCGAGGTCCAGATCCGGACGACCTCCGACGTGAAGGTGTCGGTCGACCAGAAGGCGGAGAGGAACAGGGCGGCGAGGGAGCCGAGGTAGGCGAGGACCAGCCAGAGCAGCGGGGCGGTGAGCAGCGCCGCGAGCCGCAGCCGGGGCCGCCGGTGCAGGGACCCGGCGAGCCGCCGGACGGCGCTCCGGCCGGGGCCGGCGGCTCGCGTCGCGGACTCGGGGGAGAGCCCGGGGGAGAGAGCGGTCATGGTGCCGGGGTCAGCCCTTGATCTCGGTCCAGGCCTGGACCCACTTGGCGTACGGCACGCAGTGCGTGTCCGTCCGGCCGTCCAGGCACTGCTCGATCGGCGTGGTCCAGAAGTGGACCCGCTTCCAGTACGCCTCGTCGGAGGCGTGGAACACCGTGCAGTGGTTCTTGTCGGCGGTCTCGGCGCACGACCGGGCGTTGGCCGGGGCCTCTCCGAAGTACTCGGCGACCTGGGCGTTGGTCTTCGGCGAGATGATCCAGTCGAGCCACTTGTAGGCGCAGGCGGGGTGCTTGGCCTTCGCCGAGACCATCCAGGTGTCGGACCAGCCGGTGGAGCCCTCCTTCGGGAGGACCGCCTCGACCTTCGCGCCCTCGGCCCGGGAGAGGTTGGCGATGACCTGCCAGCTGGTGCCGACGACCGAGTCGCCGCTCTTGAAGGCGGAGACCTCCTTGAGGTAGTCGCTCCAGTACTCGCCGATGTGGGCGTTCTGCTCCTTGAGCAGGGCCACGGAGGCGTCGAACTGCTTCTGGTCGAGGGCGTAGGGGTTCTCGATGCCCAGCTCGGGCTTGGTCGCCTTGAGGTACAGGGCCGCGTCGGCGAGGTAGATCGGGGAGTCGTAGGCGGTGACCTTGCCGCTGTGCGCCGAGGCCTTGTCGAAGACGGCGGACCAGGAGTCGGGGGCGGGCTTCACCTTCTCCGTGTCGTACATGAGGAGGTTGGCGCCGCGGCCGTGCGGGATGCCGTAGGCGACGCCCTTGACGGAGTTCCACTCCTTGTTCTTGAGGCCGGCGAACACGTCGGCGTAGTTCGGCACGAGCGCGGTGTTCACGGGAGCGGCGTCGCCCGAGGCGATCAGCCGGAGGGAGGCGTCGCCGGAGGCGGAGACGGCGTCGTACGCGCCGGTCTTCATCAGCGAGACCATCTCGTCGGAGGTCGCGGCGGTCCTGGTGTTGACCTGGCAGCCGGTCTGCTTCTCGAAGGCGCTGACCCAGTCGACCTTCGGGTCGTTGGAGCCGTCCTCGACGTATCCGGCCCAGGCGATGAGATTGACCTCGCCCTCGGCCTTGCCGAGAGCGGTCGGGGCCTTCAGGTCGGGCGGGTTGAGGCCGCCGGACTTCCCGGAACCCGCCGGGTCGGCCGATCCGCAGGCGGTGACGAGGAGCAGCCCGGAGAGGGCGGCTGCGGTCAGGAGGGAGCGGTGCGGGCGCACGTGAATCTCCGTTGCGTGAGGGGGACGGGACGGGGAGGGCCTGATCGCCTAGGGGGTCTCCGGGACGCGCACGGCGTGGCTCGGGTGCCACTGGAGGCCGATCCGGGCCCCCCGGAACGCGGCGAGGTCGGCGGAGGAGGTCTCCAGGTTCTGCTGGAGGGCGGTGAGCCGGCCGCCGCCGTCGAGGTCGACCAGGAAGCGGGTGGAGTCGCCCAGGTAGACGACCTCCGCGACCGTGCCCGCGGCGATGGCGTGCCCGGGGTCGCCGGGCGCCTTGTGGTCGGGGAGGATCCGGATCTTCTCCGGCCGGATGCTGTACGTGCCCGGCGCCCCGACCACCCGCCGGGCGGTGTCGCCGGTCACGAGGTTGGAGGTGCCGACGAAGCCGGCGACGAACGGGGTCGCGGGGCGCTCGTAGATCTCGGCGGGGGCGGCGACCTGTTCGATCCGGCCCTGGTGGAAGACGGCGATCCGGTCGCTCATGGTGAGCGCCTCCTCCTGGTCGTGGGTGACGAACACGAAGGTGATGCCGACCTCCCGCTGGATCGCCTTGAGTTCGACCTGCATCCGTTCACGGAGCTTGAGGTCGAGCGCGCCGAGGGGTTCGTCGAGCAGGAGCACGCGGGGGCGTCCGACGAGCGCGCGGGCCAGGGCGACCCGTTGGCGCTGGCCGCCGGAGAGCTCGGCGGGCCGGCGGCGGCCGAGACCGTCGAGGCCGACCTGCGCGAGGGCGGCCCGGGCGCGGACCAGGCGCTCGGCGCGGGCCACGCCGCGGACCTTGAGGCCGTAGGCGACGTTCTGCTCGACCGTCATGTGCGGGAAGAGCGCGTAGTCCTGGAAGACGGTGTGCACGTCCCGCTCGAAGGGGGCGAGGCGGGTGACGTCGCGGCCGGCCAGTTCGACGGTGCCGGCGCTCGGTGCCTCGAAGCCGGCGATCATCCGCAGCACGGTCGTCTTCCCGGAGCCGGAGGGGCCGAGCATCGAGAAGAACTCGCCGTCCGCGATCTCCAGGTCCACCCCTGCCACGGCCTCGGTCCGGCCGTAGGTCTTGCGCAGTCCCGTCAGCCGGATCGCCATTCCCTCCATGGGCGGGAACCTTTCTGGTGCGGTGGAGCGTTGCTCGGGCGTGGGCGTAAACATATGAAGTCATAGTTCAAATCTCAAGACCCCTTTAAGGTAAAGCCTGAGTCAACGCTCGACGCGCGAGGTGGTTAACCGTGAGACCGAACGGCAGGCCGGACGACGGCGGCGCGGCCGGGACGGGCGCGGCCCGCAGGGCCGTCTTCGCCCCCGTCGACACCCGGGCCAGGGTCGACACCGTCGTCCGCCGCATCGGCGACGCCATCGAGCTCGGACTCCTCGCCGACGGGGAGCAGTTGCCCGGCGAGACCGAACTCGCCGGACAGCTCGGCGTCTCCACCGTCACCCTGCGCGAGGCCCTCATGGCCCTGCGGCAGCAAGGCCTCGTCACCACCCGCAGAGGCCGCGGCGGCGGCAGCTTCGTGACCCTGCCCGACGACCCGCCGGAGGAGCGGCTGCGCGCCCGCCTCGCCGACTGGTCCACCGAGGAACTCCGCGACCTCGGCGACCACTGGGCCGCCGTCTCCGGCGCCGCCGCCCTGCTCGCCGCCCGCCGCACCCAGCCCGGAGACCTGCGCCCCCTCACCCGTACGGTCGAGGAGCTCGCCGCCGCGGGAGACCCGGCGACCGGCAGCAGGCTCTACGGCCGATTTCACGTCGAACTGGCCGCCGCCGCCCAGTCCGCCCGCCTCACCCGCGAGGAGATCGCCCTCCAGACGGACCTGGGCGCGCTCCTCTGCCTCGTCCTCGACGACCCCGTCCATCTCGGCAATGTGTCGGATCGTCACCGCGCCGTGATCTCCGCCGTGCAGGATGAGGCCGACGAGCGGGCCAGAGCGCTCGCCGAGACGTGCGTACGGGAGTCGGTGGGGCGGCTGATCGCGCTGCGCCTCGGCACCCCCGGCCGCGCAACCGAGCCGCGTCCCGAGGAGGACACGCATGGGCAGGAGCACCGGGCTCGCGGGCCCCGCGGGGGCCGTCGCTGACACGGACCCGGTCGAGGGGACAGCGAGCTGCGTCGGGGACCCGGACCCGGTCGACCAGGTCATGGACCGCTTCCGGGACTCGGACCCGGTCGACGAGGTCGTCCGTCGCGTGCGGGACGCCCTCGAAGAGGTCTTCGCCGCCGTCGCCGAGACCGGCGCCGACACAGCCGCCCTGCTCTCGGCGGCGTCCGGGCCCGGGCGTGAGCCCGTCGCCGCCGACCTGGCGGGCCTGCGCCCCGGACTGCGCGCCCGGCTGGCCGGCCACCCGCTCGTCTCCGGCGTCGGCTTCGTCGCCGCGCCGGGCCTCCTGGCCGACGCGCCGGGCTGGCTGGAGTGGTGGCAGCGCGGCCCCGGCGGAGCCGTCCGGCCGCTCCTGCTCGACCTCGATCCGGAGCACTCCGCCTACTCCGACTACACGCACTGGGACTGGTACACCCTGCCCCGCGAGACCGGGCGCCGGGCCGTCGCCGGGCCCTACGTGGACTACCTGTGCTCCGACGAGTACAGCCTCACCCTCTCCGCGCCGGTCGGTCTCGGCGGCCGGTTCGTGGGCGTGGCCGCGGCCGACGTCTATCTGCGGCACTTCGAGGCGGCCGTGCTACCCGTCCTCCAGCGGCTGCCCGCACCGGCCCGGCTCGTGAACGCGCGGGGCCGGGTCGCCGCCTCCACCGACCCGGACCACCTCGCCGGATCCCTCACCAGGGGCCCCGACTTCGCCGCCGTCCTGGCCGGGCCGCCGGCCGAACACCGCGCCGACGGCCTCCGGATGCTGCCCTGCGGCGGCACCCCGCTCGTCCTGGTCACGGCGGAGGACTGAGCTCTCGCGACAGGCGCGCGGAAGTCCGCGACGCCAACACGTGGACCTGACACAGGTCACGGGCTGCTGAAACCGTTCAGCACCAGCCGTGCGTGGGCGTGCCCTGCGCGAACGTCCTCTTCAGCCTCCACCCCCGCGACACGGCGCACCCGCAGGGCTTCGCCGACGGAACGCTGTCCTGGCCGGACAGGAAGCGCCTGGGCATCGAGTTCGCCGTCGGCGAGGGCATCACCGCCACGGGTTTCCCCGTCGCCGGTGCCACGGCGCCCGGAGGTGAGAAGGCGGCGTACGAAGCGGCCCGGCGGTACATGCGGGCGCACTACCCCTGGGCGCGGCAGGCCGTGGCCCACCGGACGTACCCCGTGGGGGACCGCGCGGAGCTGGGGTGGACGACCCAGTGGACCTGGGAGCACGACGGCGTCGTGATGCCCCGCGCGCTGGACGTGCAGGTCGACCGGCAGGGACGTGTCTCCCGGCTCGACGTGACCCTCGGGCCCACGCGGCTGGATCTGGAGCCGGGGAAGCTGAGCGCGGTGGAGGCCGAGCGGATCGTGCGTGCACGGCTCGCCGCGCAGTCCGGCCGGCGGGGCGTGCCGGACGAGCTGCGGTTCGACGCGTTCGCGCTCAAGGCCGTGGAACGGGACGGTGAGTGGCGTGCGGAGTGGCTCGTGCACGAGTCCGTCGGTGCGGCGTGGGACGGGGCCGCACCCCCGGCCCCGGGCTCGGCCGACATCCTGTGGGTGGACGCCGTGTCCGGGGACGTCCACGTCAGCGCCTTCGGCAGGGGGTGACCGACCACGGCTCCGGGAGCGGACTCCGACGGATCACAGACTCCCGAGAAGGTCCTCCAGCGGCGCCGGCACCCGGTCGGGGGCGAGGGCCTCCACCAGGAGGGTGCCGTAGCGGATCTTGCGGCCCTTCTTCGTGCCGAGGAAGCGCCGCAGCTGCTGATGCCGGGGCCGGCCGTGCTGGGCGGGCTGGCTCAGGAAGGTCTGCCAGGGGCGCAGGTCGCCCGCCACCCGGATGATCTCCTCGACCGCCGCCGGGCCCAGCGTCCGGATGAGCTCGTCCTCCAGGTCCGCCACACAGACGAAGAAGTCGCGGTCCGGCGCACCGGCCCGGCGCAGACCGCGCTCGTAGTAGCCCTGCTCGCGTTCGTCGCACAGACCCGTCAGACGCAGGTCGAGACCGGGCGGCCCGAGCAGTTCGGCGTACCGGGCGACGCTCATCGCCCCGCCCATCGACACCACGCACACGCCCTCGGCGGCGAGGTCCCGGCCGCGCGCCGCGGCCAGGGTCTCGACGGCCGCGAAGTCACTCGGTCCCTCCAGGAGCACCGCCGTTCGCAGCCCCAGCTCCACGGCCAGTTCCCTCGCCGTGTCTCCGCCGGTGTCGCCGGCCGCCCAGCGGCCCACCTCGTCCTGGAACGCCCTCGTGTCTGCCATGGGGCGAGTCTGCACGGCCGCGGGTCCGAACGACATCGAATATGCGCCGCGCTGCCGACGCGTGCTCTCAGTCGTTCACCGCGGTCAGCAGTACCACCGCATCCTCCAGGGCGGTCAGCCCGTGCCGCTCCTTGGGGATCATCCGCAGCGTGCCCGCCCGCATCTCCTCCGCCCACCCGGCCGCCGTCAGGTTCACCCGGCCCCGCAGGACCTGGAGGCTTGCGGCCGGCGGCGCGTTGTGCTCGTCCAGGGAGGTGCCCGAGGTCAGGGCGATGACGGTCTGCCGCAGCACCCCGTCGTGCATGATCCGTTGGGCGCTGCGCCCGTGCGGTGCCGTACGGGCCGCGGCCAGGTGCTCGTCGGCGAGGGCGGTGAGGTCCAGCATCATGACTCTCCCTGCGGGATGCGCGGGCGGATACCCCCAGCCTCCCGTGTGACGTCCCGGACGCAACTCGGGACCGCCGGGCGGGCCGCGACCACCACCAGCCCGGCGACGGCGACGCACGCCCCCGCCGCGAGCAGCGCGGCCTGCCAGCCGTACGCCGTGTACAGCCAGGACCCGGCGAGGGAGCCGAGCGCCCCGCCGCCGAAGGTCGCCAGCATGAAGACCGTGTTCACGCGGGCCGCCACGGCACGGCCGATCCCGAAGATCCGCGCCTGGTTCGCCACCTGGCACGAGCTGACGCCGACCACCAGGAGGTTGGCCCCCGCCACCAGGGCCGTGGGGGAGGACGGGGTGAGCCCCGCCAGAGCGAGGCCGAGCCCCGCGCAGGCCAGACTTCCGGCGTTCACCGCCGAGGCCCCGTACCGGTCGGCCAGCGGCCCGGCCGCCGCCGACAGCAGAGCCGCCGGCAGGGTCAGCAGCCCGAAGAGACCCGCCGCCCCTGGCCCGTACCCGAGCGGGGGCGCTGCCAGGTGGAAGGCGAGGACCGACCAGAAGACGCTGAACGCGGCGAACACGCAGGCGCCGAGCAGCGCGGAGATCCGCAGCTCGCGGTGGACCGCGAGGAGCCGGGGGAGCCCGGCCAGGAGCCCGGCGTAGGAGGTGTGCCCCGACGGCCCGAGACGCTCGGGCAGCCGGCGGGGCAGGACGAGCAGCAGCGCGGCGGTGGCCACGGCCGCGACCCCGTAGGCGACCCGCCAGCTCCCGCTCGCGTCGGTCACGGTGCCCGACACCGTACGGGACAGGGTGGAGCCGAGGGTCAGACCGAGGCCCACCAGGCCCACGACCCGGCCCCGCCTGCCCGGCCCGGCGAGCACAGCCGCCACCGGGGTGAGGATCTGCGGCAGCACCGTGGTGGTGGAGAGCGCGAGCGTCGCGAGCGTGAGGGTGAGTACGTCGGGCGCCGCCGCGGCGACGAGCAGGGCGGTACTGGTCAGGGCGAGCAGCACCGAGGTGAGGCGGCGCAGCCGTGCGGTGTCGGCGAGCGGTACGAGCAGCAGGATGCCGAGCGCGTAGCCGATCTGCGCGGCCGAGGCGATCAGCCCCGCCGTCCGCTCCGACACGTCCAGGCCGTGCGCCACGGCGGCGAGCAGCGGCTGCGGGAAGTAGATGTTGGCGACGGTGACCGCCCCCGCGACGGCGAGCAGGGGGACGTTCAGAGGTCGGGTGGGGGCGAGGGGGCGTGGGGCCACGGAGACTCTTCCGTATGGGGAGGGGGACGCCTCCAGGCTCCTCGCCGCGGGCCCGGCGGATCAAGATGTCATCATGAAACCGGCGTTGAACCGGACTCAACGATCGGTGGACACGGGAAGGGTGGGGCCGGTGCTCGAACGGTACGAACTGGAGGCGTTCCTCATGCTCGCCGAGGAACTCCACTTCGGGCGCACCGCCGAGCGGCTCGGTGTCTCCACCGGCCGGATCAGCCAGACCGTGAAGAAGCTGGAGCGGCGCGTCGGCACCCCGCTCTTCGCCCGCACCAGCCGCAGCGTTCGGCTCACCCCCGTCGGCCACGCCCTCTACGAGGACCTCCTGCCCGCGTACCGGCAGATGGGGGCGGCTCTGGACCGCGCCACCGCCGCCGGGCGCGGCGTCCACGGCCGGCTGCGCGTCGGCTTCGGCACACCCTGGGGAGGCGAACTGCTCACGGCCGCCGCCGACACCCTGCTCGCCCTCCACCCCGGCTGCGAGATCACCGTCCACGAGGTCCCCCTCGACGGCGGAGTCCGCCCCCTCCGGGACGGGACGCTCGACGTGCTGTGCGCCGCCCTTCCCGTCCGCGAACCGGACCTCACCACCGGTCCCGTCCTCGTCACCGACGAGCGGGTCCTGCTCCTGCCCGCCGGTCACCCGCTGGCCGGCCGTGCCTCCCTCGGCCCGGAGGATCTCGCGGGCCTCGACCTGATCGCCCCCGGCGGCGCCGTCCCCGACTACTGGGCCGACCACCACTACCCCCGCCGCACACCGTCCGGCGCCCCCGTCGGCCGGGGACCTGCCGCCGCCACCTGGCAGGAGGTCCTCTCACATGTGACGGCCGGCCGGGGCGCCTCCCCCGGCGCGGCCCGCGGCGCCCGGTACCACCCCCGCCCCGGCATCGCCTACGTCCCCCTGCGGGACGTCCCGCCCCTGGAGTACGGCCTGGTGTGGCCCACCGCCTCCGACTCGGCCCTGCTCAGGGCCTTCGTGACGGCGGCCGCCGCACGCGGAGGGACGCTCGGGCCATGAGGTGCCGCCGGCCGCAGGGGTACGCGCCTACCGGGCGACCAGGGCCCCCGTCAGATGGTCGTACGCCACGTGCGCGTGGAGGCGGACGCCGGTGACGAGGGTGTCGTCGTCCGCGTAGAAGTGGGGACTGTGGTTGGTGGCCAGGCCGCGCCCGCCCTCCACCGGGACCGGCCGCCCGGCCGCGTCCGGCGTGGCGTCCTGGACGCCGAGCATCACGTACAGGCCGCCGAACCGGCCGATGAGCTCCGAGACGTCGTCGTACCCGAGCGTCGCCCCCGTCTCCACCACGCGGTCCGCGCCGACGACCCGGCGGAAGGTGGGCAGTCCCGCCGCCACCCAGGGCCCGCTGTTGTGCACGGGCGGCACGGGCTGCAGGTACTCCACCGTGGCCGTCGCGCCGTACGCCGCCGCGGAGTGCTCGGCCAGCGTCGTCAGACGGCGCCGGACCTCGGCCATGTCGGACTCCACGGCACAGCGGACCGTGCCCCACAGGGTCACCGTCTCGCCGATGATGTTGAAGCGGCCCACGTCCTCGACGTGCCCGATGGTCACCGTGACCGGGTCGAAGGCCGAGACCTGCCGGTACAACTGGCCGATGCCGGTGAGGATCGCGCCGGCCGCGGGCATCGGGTCGACCCCCTCCCACGGCGTGGAGCCGTGGACCTGCTTCCCCGTGACGACGACACGCACCAGGGTGGAGGCTCCGTACTGGTTGCCGGCCCGGTACCCCACGTACCCCTTCGGGTACGGCGTCACATGCATGCCGAAGGCCATCGTCGGCACCGGGTCCGCGAAGGCGCCCGCCTCGACCATCGCCCGCGCCCCGCCCTCCTCCGTCACCGGTGGACCCTCCTCGGCGGGCTGGAAGACGAACAGGACCGTGCCGGGGAGCCGGTCGCGGACCCCGGCCAGGACCGTCGCCGCACCCATCAGCATCGCGGTGTGGCAGTCGTGCCCGCAGGCGTGCGACACCGGGAACGGGCCGCCCGGGTAGTCGGCGTCCACCGCCTCGGAGGCGAAGTCGGCCCCGCAGAGGTCCTTGACCGGCAGCGCGTCCATGTCCGCCCGCAACGCCACGACCCGCCCGCCGCCCGGCGCCGCACCGCGCAGGACGCCCACGACCCCGTGCCCCGCGATGCCGGTACGGACCTCGTCGAGGCCCAGGGCGCGCAGGTGGTCCGCCACGAGCCGGGCCGTGTTCACCTCGCGGTTGGGCAGCTCCGGGTGCCGGTGCAGATGGCGCCGCCAGGCCACCACCTGCTCCGACACCTTCGCCGCGCGCGCGTCCAGTTCACGGTGGATCGACTCGCCGCCCAACGGGGACTCCCTCTCGTACCGGCTGACGCCGTGGCCCTGGGAACCGTGCCCGACCAGACTGCCAGCCGGGACGGGCCACGGCACCACCCCGGACGGCAGTCCGGGACGCGACACCGCCCCGGTCAGCCGGTCGGGCCCACCGGCGCGCTGCTGCGTCCCTCGTCCCTGCCGCTGAGCTCGGCGTCGAGCGTCTCCTGGGCCACGCGCATCGTCTCGGCGTACACCGGGTCCTTGAGCCGCCGCCACATCTCGTCCTCGGCGACCTCCTCGACGCGGCAGCTCACCCACCAGATGTTCCCGAAGGGGTCGCGCACCCGCCCGCCGCGCTGCCCGAAGGCGTCGTCGGCGAGCGGGGTGACGACATGGGCCCCCGCGGCCGTGGCCCGGGCGAACGCCTCGTCCGCGTCGGCGACGAACACGCGCAGCAGGCTGGGCAGCACGGGCCAGTCCGCACGCCGGTCGAAGGCCAGCACGACGGTGTCGCCGACCCGGATCTCACCGTGACCGATCGCTCCGTCCTCGGTGGCCACCCGGGCCAGCTCCTCACCCCCGAACGCCCGGGCGACGAAGTCGAGGAAGGCCCCCGTGTCGTCGGTGACGACCCAGGGCGCCACGGTCGTGTAGCCCTTCGGAGCGGTGCCGTGGTGCTCGGACATCTTCCTGATCCCTTCGCCGATGTGCCCCTCTGCCGTACGAGAGTCACGCTAGGCCCGATGTAGGTCAGGGTCTGTCCGACATGACCGGTCAGGCCGGCGCGCTCACCGCGTCCGGGCCGCTGCGCGCGATGATGGCCGCCGTGTCCACGCCCGCCGGCAGCGTGCCGAAGGCGAGGCCCCGGTCGCCGTCGAGGCGGGAGGCGCAGAACGCGTCGGCGATCGCCGGGTGACCGTGCCGGACGAGCAGCGAACCCTGCAGGACCAGGGCGAGCCGCTCCACGAGCCGCCGCGCCCCGTACGCGACCGCGTCCGGGTCGCCGAGCCCGGCGAGGTCCTTGCGCAGGCCCGCGACGGCCGCGTCGAGGCGCCGGTCGGCCCCCGCGCCCCGGTCGACCTCCGCGAAGTACGCCTCCACGGCCTCCGGCTGACGGCCCATCGCCCGCAGCACGTCGAGCGCGGCGACGTTCCCGGAGCCCTCCCAGATGGACGGCAGCGGCGACTCCCGGTAGAGCCGGGGAAGGCCCGAGTCCTCGACGTAGCCGTTGCCGCCGAGGCATTCGAGCGCCTCGGCCGCGTGCGCGGGAGCCCGCTTGCAGACCCAGTACTTGGTGACGGCGAGCCCGAGCCGCCGCAGCTGCTCCTCCTCCGCGTCGCCCCGAGCCGCCCGGTCCACCGCCCCCGCGAGGCGCAGCGCCGCCACGGTGGCGGCCTCCGCCTCGACGGCCAGGTCGGCGAGCACGTTCCGCATCAGCGGCTGGTCCACGAGCCGGGCCCCGAACGCCTCGCGGTGCGTGGCGTGGTGCACGGCCTGCACGAGCCCGAGGCGCATGCCGGAGGCCGAGCTGATGGCGCAGTCGAGCCGCGTCATGTTGACCATCCGGATGATGGTGGCCACCCCGCGCCCCTCCTCGCCGACCAGCCGGCCGAGGGCTCCCTCGTACTCGATCTCGGAGGAGGCGTTGGACCGGTTGCCCAGCTTGTCCTTGAGGCGCTGGAGGCGGATCGCGTTGCGGCTGCCGTCGGGCAGCACCCGGGGCACCAGGAAGCAGGACAGACCGCCGGGAGCCTGCGCCAGGGTGAGGAAGACGTCCGACATCGGCGCCGAGGTGAACCACTTGTGCCCGGTCAGCGCGTACTGCCCGGGCTCGCCCGTGGGCACCGCCCGGGTCGTGTTGGCCCGGACGTCGGAGCCGCCCTGCTTCTCGGTCATCGACATCCCGGCGATGATGCCGCGCTTCTCCGTGGGCACCCGCAGGCCGAAGTCGTACGAGGAGGAGGTGAGCAGCGGCTCGTACGCCTCGGCCACCTCCGGCTGGACGCGCAGCGCGGGCACCGCGGCGTACGTCATGGAGACCGGGCACAGGTGCCCCGCGTCGGCCTGTCCCCACACGAACACCTTGGCCGCGCGCGCCACGTGCGCGCCCGGCCGCTCGTCGCGCCAGGGAGCTCCGTGCAGTCCGTGGCGGACGGCCACGTCCATCAGCTCGTGCCAGTACGGGTGGAACTCGACCTCGTCGATCCGGTGTCCGTACCGGTCGTGGGTGTGCAGGACGGGGGAGTGGCGCTCGGCGAGCCGTCCCCACTCCTGGGCCTCCTCGCCTCCCGCCCTCGCGCCGAGCTCGCGGACCTCGGCCTCGGCCCAGCCGGCGCCCTCCCGGCGCAGCGCCTCCAGGAGCGCGGGGTCGGCGGAGACGTCGTAACCGGTCAGTGGCGGTACCTGGTTGGTGACCTCATGCGTGGTCGGCATCGGGAACTCCCAGTGCTCGCAGGGTGAAGGTGACGAGTGCGGGTACGGTTTCGGGCCCGACGGACCCCTCCGCCAGCGGTCCGACGAGCGCCTCGGCGCCCGCCCCGACCAGCGCCGAGGCCGTCAGGAGCGGGTCCTGGGGCGGCAGCTCGCCCGAGCGCACGCCCTCCTGGACGCGCGCGGCGAACACGTCGCGGAACGCGCGCCGGAAGACGAGCCGCTCCGCGTCGACGGCCGGGTCGACCGGTTCGGCGAGCAGCGCGTAGGCGAGGCGCGGTGACTTCAGGGCCCGCTGGGCGAAGGTCTCGATCACGGCGACCACCCGCTCGGCCGCCGATCCGTGCCCGGAGTGGCCGGCCGCCGCGGAGACGGCCGCGACCTCCCGGCTCACCACGGTCCTGAACAGCTCGACGGCGAGTTCGGCCTTGCTGGGGAAGTGGCGGTACATGCTGCCCGTGGCGATTCCGGCGCGCGCGGCGACGGCGGCCATCGTGCAGCCCGCGTACCCCTGCTCGCCGAGCAGCCCGAGGGCCGCGTCGACGACCGAGGCGCGCTGGGCGTCGAGCCGGGCCTGGACGGCGGGGGTGCGTCGGTAGGGCATGGAAGGAGTGAAGCAGTGATTCACTGCTTCATCAAGAGGCCGGAGGAAGGCGCACGCCCCGGAGGAGCCGGCGCCCGGCTCCGTCAGCGGCCCGTCAGGTCGCGGAGCGCGAAGTCGACCGGCAGCGGGGTGCCCAGTTCGTTGAGGGCTTTGACGAGCTTCTTCTCCTCGTACGTGAAGTGCGACTCCACGAGCGCGACGAGACCGTCCAGCTCGCCGCGGACCCGGCGTACCTCCGCCGGGTCCGGGTCGCTCATCGGCTCGGCCGGGAGCGTGTCGAGGAGGGCCTGGAGGCTGACCAGGATCTCCTCCACCTGCGCATGGTCGCGGGCCAGCTCGTCGAGCACGGGCCGCAGGTCCGGGTACGCCTGGGCGAGGACGGGGAAGACGCCTCGGTCCTCGGCGGTGTGGTGGCGGGTGAGCGCGGAGCAGAAGGCGAGGCAGTGGGCCCGCAGGTTCCGGGGGCGGGTGCCGGCGCCGGAGAGGAAGGAGTCCAGTTCCTCGCGGAGGCGGGCGAGCTCCTCGCGGAGCCAGAGGTGTACGTCGACGAGCTGGTTCCCGAACGCCGCGAGGCGGTCGGCAGGTTCGGAGGTGGTGGCCATGCGCCGCATGATTCCACCGGGCGGGGTCCGCGCACGCCCCCGTGTCGCTCCGGGACGGCGCACGCCCCTTCCCGGGACGGAAAGGGGCGTGTGCCGGACGGGGACGGGGTCAGCCGGTGAAGACCTCGGTCAGGGACCAGATGGCGAGGCCCGCCATGCAGACGCCGCCGATGCGCTGCACGGTCTTGAGGGGGACGCGCTTGGCGATGAACCGGCCCGCGATCAGGGCGAGGGCGGAGACCGTCGTCAGGGCGGCGAAGGAACCGATCGCCGTCGACCAGGTGCCGTTGGTGGCGGCCAGGTTGGCGGTGGTGATCTGGGTCAGGTCGCCCCACTCGCTGATGAAGACGGCCATGAAGGCGGTGGAGAAGACGGGCCAGAAGCCGCTGACCGTCCGGCCGCCCTCGTCGGCCTCGTCGTCGTCGCCCCCGCCGCGCAGCAGCATGAACGCGCCGAAGCCGAACATCAGGGCCGAGACCAGTTTGACGCTCCAGCCCGGGAGCAGCCCGAGCAGGCTGCCGGCGCCCACCGCGATGGCGACATGGGCCAGGAAGGCGGTGGAGGTGCCGATCCACACGTACAGCGGACGCATGCGCGTGCCCATGGCGAGGGACGCGAACATCGTCTTGTCGGGAAGTTCGGCGAGGAAGATCAGCCCGAAGGCGGTGAGGATCGCCAAGGGGTCGAGGTGCATACCGGGGCTCTCTGCTCGGTCCGGGCCCCGCGGCTCCGCACGACACCTCGGTGGGCGACGGGAGGACCACTCGGCCCGGCATGACGGACCACGCCCACGGGAACGCGGGCATGGCTGTTGCCTGGCCGAAGGTCTCGCCCGTCCGCGTCGTGCGCGGACCCGGTCACCGGGAACCCGGGGGTTCCAGTGTGTCGACGACCGGTTCGCAGGGCTACTCCCCTTCGCTCTCGCCCAGTGTAACGGATCGGGGCGCGAGGGTGGGTAGACAGCGTCTACTCGATCTTGGTAGACAGTGTCTATGCATGAGAACGACAAGGAGAACGAGGACGGGCTGCGCGACCGGCTCGTCCGGGTCGGCGTCGAGCTGCTCGACGCCGAGGGGATCCAGGCCCTCTCGCTCCGCGAGATCGCCCGCCGCGCCGGGGTCTCCCACGGAGCGCCCCGGCGGTACTTCCCCGCCCATCTGGACCTGCTGTCCGCCATCGCCCGGCAGGGCTTCGCCGACCTGGCCGCCCGCGTCGCCGAGGAGGACCCCGTGGGAGCGTCGGCGCGCGAGCGGATCGAGGTGCTCGCCCGCGTCTACCTCGACTACGCCGACACCCGGCGCGGCATGTTCGAGCTGATGTTCCGCCACGACCTCCTGGAGAGCGGCAGGCTCGGACTCCGTGAGACCAGCCTGCCGCTCTTCGCCCACCTCACCGCGCTCGTCGCCCGGGTGCGCCCCGGGGCCGAACCCGCCGTTCTCGCCGGCGCCCTCTGGGCCAACCTGCACGGCATCGCCCAGCTCTGGCACTGGGGCAGCCTCCGCCTCGCCACCGGCGGCGACGACCCCGGCCCCCTCCTGACCGCCGCACTCGACGCCCACCTCGGACCCGCGGAGGCCACCCCGTGAACCGCACCCTCGCCTGCAGCGTCGTCGGCGCCGCCGTCGTCGCCCTCGACGGCACGGTCCTGACCGTCGCCCAGCCCGCCCTCCAGCACGACCTGCACGCCCAGGTCGGCCAGGTGCAGTGGACCAGCACCGGCTACCTCGTCGCCGTCGCGAGCCTCCTCGTCCTCGCCGGCCGCCTCGGCGACCGGTACGGCCACCGGCGGGTCTTCGCCGTCGGAGCCTTCGGCTTCGCCGCCGCCTCCGCCGGGATCGCCCTGGCCCCCGGCATCGGCACGGTGATCGCGCTGCGCGTGCTCCAGGGCGTCTGTGGGGCGCTCCTCCAGCCCGCCACCCTCGGCATGCTGCGCACGGCCTACCCACCGGACCGGCTCGCGACCCCGATCGCCGTGCGCACCGCGGCCATCGGCCTGGCCGCAACGGCCGGCCCCCTGGTCGGCGGCGCGCTGGTCTCCTCGTACGGCTGGCGCGCGGTCTTCCTCCTCGGCGTCCCCCCGACCCTCGCGATCGGCGCACTGGCCTTGACGTCGCCGGGCCGCACGGCTCCGGCGGACGGCACGGCCGCGGAGGACCGCCCGCTTCTGCCCGGCCCCTCGTCCTCGCCGCGCCCCGCATCCGGTCTCGCCGCGCTCGATCCGTTCGGCGCGCTCCTGCTCGCCCTCACGCTCGGGCTTCTGGTCCAGGGCCTCGACGCGGCCTCGCGGCCCGGCGGCGCCGGGGGCGCGCTGCTCGCCTGCGGCGGCGCCGTCGCGGCCGGGGTGGCCTTCGCCCGGCAGGAGCGCCGGGTCGCGGACCCCCTGCTGCCCCCGGCGCTGCTCCGGAGCGCACCGGTCGTCGCCGGGCTCGCCGCGCTCCTCGCGGCCTCGGCCGCCCTGTCCGGCGCGCTCTTCGTGACGACGTACTTCCTCCAGGACGTCCAGGGCCTCGACCCCCTCGCCTGCGCCCTGCGCTTCCTGCCCCTCGCCGTCCTCATGATCCTCGGCGCGCCGCTCTGCCCGCCGCTCCAGCGCCGCTTCGGCCCCCGGCGCACCGCGACCGCGGGGGCCGCGCTGCTCACGCTCGGGGTCCTGCTGCTCTCCCGGCTCGATGCGACGGCCGGCGCGGTTCCCGTCGGCGCCGCCGCCGCGCTGATCGGAGCCGGGTTCGTCACGCTCATGGTCACCGCGACCTCCGTCGTCGTCCACCGCGCCCCCGCCGAGCACGCCGGGGTCGCCGGCGGACTCCAGCAGACCGCGATGAACGTCGGACCGGCGCTCGGCGTCGCCACCGCGACCCTGCTCCTCGCCCTGGTCCCCGACGGCGGCTTCGTACCGGCCGGGGGCGCCGCCCTCCCCGCCCTGACGCTGATCGCCGCGCTCGCCCTTCCCGCCGCCCTGGCCCTGCCCGCCCGCGCGGTCCGGCGGGGGACACGCCCGGAGCCCGCCGCACCCGGGGCGGGAGGACAGCGCTGCGTACGATCATGAGATGCCCGCAGCCGGTCACCGTCACCCTCCCGGCACGGCGGCGCGCACCCAGTTCAACCTCGGTCGCGCCCTGCCCTTCCTGGTCCTGGTGCTGACGGTCCTCGCCGACCTCATCACTCCCGACCGGGAGCGCTTCGACCGCCTCCTCGTCGCGGCGCCCGCCCTCGCGGCCGTCACCTGGCCCGTGCGCGCCACCGTCGCCATCGGCCTGACCGCGATGGGCGTCCGCGCCCTGCTCGACTTCACCCGGGGCCAGGGGTTCGCCTCCGACCTCCTCGCCAGCGAGGCCATCCTCGCCGCGGTGACCGCCGCCGCGGCCTGGGTCAGCCGGGTCAGGACCCGCTACGAGCGGGACCTGCGCGAGGTCACCGCCGTCGCCGAGGTCGTCCAGCGGGTCGTCCTGCGCCCCCTGCCCGAACGCCTCGGCCGGTTCGAACTGCACCTGCTGTACGTCGCGGCCGCCGCCAAGGCGCGGATCGGCGGCGACTTCTACGAGGCCGTCAGGATCCCCGGCGCGGTCCGCGTGATGCTCGGAGACGTCCAGGGCAAGGGCCTCGGCGCCGTGGAGACGGCCTCCGTCCTGCTCGGTTCCTTCCGCGCCGCCGTCAACGACGCACCCGATCTCGGGGTCCTCGCGGACCGGCTGGACGAGGGCCTGGCCCGCTACGGCGCCTGGGACCCGGACTCCGACGCCGCCGAACGCTTCGCCACCGTCGTCCTGGTCGAGTTCCCCGACGGCCAGGACGTCGTACGGCTCCTCAGCTGCGGCCACCCCGCCCCGCTGCTCCAGGGCGCGAACGGCGTCGAGCCGGTGCACTTCGCCGACCCGTCGCTGCCGGTCAACCTCGCGGGGCTCGCCGAGAACCACCACCGGATCGAGGAGGTGCCCTTCGGGCCGGGGGAGCGACTGCTCCTCTACACGGACGGAGTCAGCGAGACCCGCGACCGGACGGGCACGTTCTACCCGCTGGAGCTGCGTCTGCGCGGCTGGGCCCGGGAACCGGCCGCGGAGCTGCCGGAGCTGCTCCACCGCGACCTCTCGGCGTACGGGGCGGGCGGCCTCGACGACGACGTCGCCGCCGTCGTCGTGGTCCGCCCGCCCGCAGCACCCTGATGACCGGCGCGGACCCCCGGCGCCAAACATCGACTCTGGGGCGGCTTGTGTCGTTGCCACCCGGTTGCGCGTCCTGTGCGCCGTTCGTGCGCTCTGGTCGCTCGGTTCCCGGTACGTGAGGCTTGCGACGGTCCGCCGTGCGGACGGCCCACAGCCCAGTCGAGAGGAACGGGTGCACGTGCCCCAGGACAACCCCTTCGCCCATGGATCGTCCGAGGAATTCCCCGGCTTCCCGGGCATCAGGGCGGGCCTCACCGCCGCCGAGACCTCCCGCCTCACCGGCCGCGGCCTCTGGGCCGCCGACGGGACCGTCGACCCCGACGTCGTCCGGCTCGCCCAGACCCTCACCAGCGCCCTCCTGAACGGAGACGGCGACGACGGCTCCGAACCCCTGCTCCCCGCCGAACTCGCCGCGCACATCGAGGAGGTACGCGGCCTCGCCCTCCCCGCGTACCACCGCATCGAGGCTTCGGACGGCATCCGGCTCTCCGCCTTCAGCCTCCGGCAGCGGGGTCCCGGCCCGCACCCGCTGGTCGTCGTCCCGGCCGGCTGGACCCCTTTCGGCTGGCCGCTGTTCCTCTGGTCCTACCTCGCCCTCGCCCGCAGGGGCTACCACGTCCTCGCCTACACGCCCCGCGGCCTCGGCATCCCCGGACTGCCCTCCACCTCCGAGGGCTTCGTCGACGTCGCCGGACCCCACGACTGGGCCGACGGCTCCGCCGTCATCGACTTCGCGACCGATCACCTCGCCCCGAGCGTGATCGGCTTCCTCGGCGAGTCCTACGGCTCCGGCATCAGCCAGCTCGTCGCCGCCCACGACGACCGCGTCGCCGCCGTCGTCGCCCTCAGCACCTGGGGGAACCTCGCGACCAGCCTCTACGACCACGACACCCGCCACCTCGCGGCGGTGAAGGCCCTCCTCGCGCTCACCGGCGGACCGCCGGAGACGAAGTTCGACGCGGCGAACCAGGAGGTCCTCGCCGACTTCCTGGCCGACCGGAACCTCGACAGGGTCGTCGAGTGGGGCCGGCTGCGCGCCCCCGAGTCGTACCTCCACCTCACCAACGAGAACGAGACGCCCACCTTCTTCTCGAACACCTGGCACGAGGGGCTCTTCGCCGTCAACCAGCTCCTGGAGACCTTCGAAGGGCTCGAGGTCCCCAAGCGGCTCAACCTCTGGATCGGAGACCACGCCGCCCCCGAGGGGCCGGGGCTCATCGGCACGGAACCCGGCAGGGCCAACCTCCCCATGGCCGAGGCGTACGCCTGGCTCGACCACCACCTGAAGGGCGAGCGCAACGGCGTGGAGGACTGGGACCAGGTCTGCGGCCAGGTGATGTTCACCTACGTCACCGAACCCGTCCCCGACCCCGACACCGGCGAGCCGACCGGCGAGAACCGGATCGTCGAGGAGGCGCTCCGGGAACACCGGGCCGACTGGCGCGGGGTCACCACCGGAGTCGAGGTCCTCGGCCTCACCGGCGACGGCGCGGCCGGCACCGACGGCCGCCTCCTCCCCGCGGGCGAGACGACGGCTCCCTCGGAGGTCACCGGCTGGCGCCGCGCGTTCCTCGCGGGCGTCGACACCGAGGCCACCGTCATGGACGCGCTGATGAAGACCGGCCAGGCGGAGCGGGCCGGCAACCCCAAGACCTACGACACCCGCAAGATCGACCGCAGGCACGCCCTCGCCTGGATCACCGCGCCCCTCACCGCCCCGCAGGGCGAGGGCACGGCCGCGCGCAGGATCCGGGGCATCCCGAGGCTGCGCCTGACCGTGCGCTCCACCGCCGCCTCGGCCGGCCTCGTCGCCCACCTCTTCGACGTCGCGGAGGACGACACGGCCCGGATCGTCACCCACGAGCCGCTCAACCTGTACGGGCTGACGCCCGACGAGGACCGCACCGTGACCTGGCGGCTCCAGGCCGCCGCGTACGACATCGCCCCGGGCCACCGGCTGATGCTGGTCGTCGACAGCAAGGACCCGCTGTACGGGGACGCCTCCGTCACCTGGACGCAGACCGTCGTCAGCTCCGCGGAGGACGCGCCGGCCTTCCTGGAACTGCCGCTGGGCTGACGGCCGTACGGAGGGATCCGGGTGCCCGTGTCGCCGGGCACCCGGATCCCCGCAGGGTCACGCCACCGGCGCGAGCCCCAGGTGCTCCCGGAGCGTCGTCCCCGTGTACGCCGTGCGGTAGACGCCCCGCTCCTGGAGTTCCGGCACGAGCAGCTCGACGATGTCGTCGAGTCCGTCCGGCACCAGGTACGGCGAGATGTTGAAGCCGTCGACGGCCCCGTACCGGGCGAACCGGGCGAACTTCTCCGCGAGCCCGGCCGGGGTGCCGACGTGACCGCGCTGCGGACCGAGCTCGATGACCGTCTCGCGCAGCGACCAGCCGTTGGCATCGGCCTTCGCCCGCCACTCGGCCACCGTGTCCAGGGTCTCGCCCAGCTGACGCGTGCCGAACTTCCCGTCGTACGCGGCGACCACCGGATCCTCGGCGGGCAGCGGCCCGTCCGCGTCCCGCCCGGACAGGTCGAAGCCCCACAACCGGCTCGCGATGCCCAGCGCGACGGCGGGGGTGACCTGTTCGAGGCGGACCCAGCGGGCCTTCTCCTCCGCCTCCTTCTCCGTGGCCCCGATGACGATCTCCGTGCCCGGCAGGATCCGCAGGGCGTCCTCCGGCCGTCCGGCCGCCCGCAGGCGCCTCCGGACGTCCTCGGCGAAGGCGAGCGCGTCGTCGAAGTCCGTGCCGTGCGCGGAGAAGATCACGTCCGCGTTGCGGGCGGCGAAGTCCCGGCCCTCGCCGGAGTCGCCCGCCTGGAAGATCACCGGATGTCCCTGCGCGCCGCGCGGCAGCGTCGGCGCCAGATCGACGTCGAAGTGGTCGGTCCGCGACCGTACGCGTCCCACCGCACCCGGCACCGACCAGGACCGGGCGTCGGCGGAGGCGGCCACCGCGCCCTCCGCCCAGCCGTTCCACACGGCGCGTGCGACGGAGAGGAACTCCTCGGCCCGCCGGTAGCGGTCGGCGTGGTCGAGGAACCCGCCCCGCCGGAAGTTCTCGCCGGTCCAGGCGTTGTGGGTGGTGACCACGTTCCAGCCGGCCCGGCCGCCGGAGAGCAGGTCGAGGCCCGCGAGCCGGCGGGCGAGGTCGCCGGGCTCGTTGTAGGTGGTGTTGGACGTGGAGACGAGACCGATCCGCTCGGTCGCGGCGGCCAGCGCCGACAGCTGGGTGATCGAGTCCGGGCGGCCGGCGACGTCCAGCTCGTGGATGCCGCCCTCCGACTCGCGCAGCCGCAGGCCGTCCCCGAGGAAGAAGGCGTCGAAGAGTCCGCGTTCGGCGGTCCTGGCCACCCGCAGGAAGGACGCCGGATCGATCTGGGAGCCGCTGGACGGGTCCGACCAGATCGTCCAGTGGTTGACGCCCTGGAAGAACACCCCGAAGTGCAGCCGGGCGTCCGGGCGGGGGACGTCGTTCACGTCGGCGCGGGTCATCGGGTCTCCTCCCGGACGAGCGCGGCGGCACCGTCGGTCGTGAAGCGGCTGAGGGGCCGGGGGAGGCCCAGGGAGGTGCGCAGGGTGGTGCCCGGCAGCGGGCGGGCGGCGATCCGCCGGACGAACAGCTCGGGCAGCACGAGACGGGAGAGCACCGCCAGGTCCTCGTCGAGGACCAGCGGTCGCAGCCGCACCCCGTCGACATGGCCGCCCAGTTCCGCCAGGAGGTCCACCAGACCGGTGGCGGAACCGGAGTACCGCAGCCGGTCCGGGCCGCCTTCCCACGGGGCGTACCGCTCCAGGTCGGCGATCCGCTCCCGCGCCGACTCGCCCGGGGTGTCGAGGGCGACCTCGATCTCGGCGAAGGCGAGGGGCGCGCCGGACACCGAGGCCGCCTCGGCCACCTCGGACGGCGTCGCTCCGCCGACCAGTGCCACATCGGTGAGACCGGGCGGGACGAGTTCCGGGCGGGCGAGGACCACGGGCCGGCCCTGCGGCGGCCGCGGCACGATCGACGGGCCCTTCACGGAGTACGTCTCCCCCGTGAAGTCGATGGCGTGGAGCCGGGACCGGTCCAGGTAGCGGCTGGTGGCCACCGACCGGATCACCGCGTCGTCCTCCCACGAGTCCCACAGGTCCCGCACGACACGGAGGCCGTCCCGGGCCTCACGGGCGAGGGCGTCGGCGCCCTCGACGACCGGCCGCCCCCAGGCGCGCGCGGCCGCCGGATCCTCCTCGACCCCGACCACCCAGCCGGCCCGGCCGGCCGAGACGTGGTCGAGCGAGGCCAGCTGCGAGGAGATGTGGAACGGCTCGGCGTACGTGGTCGCCACGACCGGTGCCACACCGAGGACGCTCGTCGACGCGGCCACGAACGCGGCGCGTTCCACCGCGCCGATCCGGCCCACGGGATCCGGGCCGCCGGCGGTGCCGGGCGGCAGGACCGAGTCCTCCAGGGTGACCAGGGAGAACCCGGCGTTCTCGGCGACGGCCGCCACCCGGGCGAGCCGACGCGGGGTCAGCAGCTCGCCGGGGGAGTGCGCGGCACGGCGCCACGCGGCCGGATGGGCACCGTCGCCGTCGATCTCGACGGCCAGGTGCAGGGCAGGGCGGGGCATGGGAGTCCTTCCGAACGACAGGGGCGCGCGACGGCACGGCAGCGGTGCGGGGCACGGCTGCGGGGGACCGGGCGACGGGACGTCAGCGGAGGCGCGGACCCACGGAGGGCGGGGTCAGGCGCGAGGGGAAGGACAGATGGCCGAGGAGGTACGGCAGAAGTCGACGTGCCGGCGGCAGACGAGGCGGGCACTGGAGCGGGCGGGGACGTGCGCCGTGGCGATCACTGCGAGCACCTGCGCCTCCCCCCCCGGTTCCGGTCCCGCCCAGGTGTGCGGGCGGAGACACCTCACCATAGGCAGGCCGCCTTCGACGCTGTCAAGGTCGTCCCGGCCGCCGGAACGTCAGGACGGCACCGGGGGAGGGACGTTGTCACGACACGCTCCGGGACGAGGACCCGATCCTGTGTCAGACCCTGGGCTGACCGAAGGTCGGCCCAGGGAGGGACGCGTGGGCCCGGTACCGGCCCCTAGCGTGCAGGCATGATCCGATTCACCAGGGCGGCCGCCGCCGCCGTTCTCGTCTGCTCCCTCGCCTTACCGGCCGGCGTCGCCACGGCGGCCGGCCCGGACAGCCCGACCACCGCCGCACCGGCGGCCGCAGGTGCGGCACAGGTCGCGCGGGCCGCCACCCTGCCGGCCCCGACCGGGCCGTACGCCGTCGGCAGCACCGTCCTGCCGCTGGTCGACCGCTCCCGTACCGACCCCTGGGTGCCCACCGCCGACGGCCGCGCGCTCATGGTCACGCTCCACTACCCGGCCGCCCGTTCCGGCGGCGGCCGCCCCGCGCCGTACGCCACCCGGGACGAGGCGCGGCTGCTCGCCGTGCAGCTCGGGCCCGGAGTCTCCGGCGACGTGCTCGCCCGCACCCGCACCCACAGCAGGACCGGCGTCCGCCCCGCGTCCGGCCGACACCCCCTGGTGCTGCTCTCGCCGGGCTTCGGCGTCTCCCGCTGGACGCTCACCCATCTCGCCGTGGACCTCGCCTCGCGGGGCTACATCGTCGCCTCCGTCGACCACGCCTACGAGTCCTACGGGATCAGCCTCCCCGGCGGCCGCACCCTCACCTGTGTCGCCTGCACGGCACTCGACGAGGGCGGGGTGCACGGCAGTGTCGTCACCTCGACCCGCGCCGCCGACATGCGGTACGTCCTGGACCGGCTCACCGGGCCCGAGCCCGTCTGGCGGTACGCCGACGTGATCGACGCGCGCCGCGTCGGCATGGCCGGCCACTCCATCGGCGGGGCGAGCGCGGCCACCGCGATGGCGGCCGATCCGCGCATCGACGCCGGGATCAACATGGACGGCGCCTTCTGGGAGGACCTCCCGGCGGATGGCCTGCGGGGCCGCCCGTTCCTGATGCTCGGGACCCACGACAGCATGCACCTGCCCGGCGGGCAGGACACCAGCTGGGACCGGACGTGGACCGCGCTCGACGGCTGGAAGCGCTGGATCACGGTCGCCGGATCCGAACACTTCACCTTCTCCGACGGCCCCGTGATCGCACGTCACTTCGGGCTGCCCCAGCCCGAGCTGCCCACCGACCGGGCCGTCGCCGTCACCCGGACCTACGTCGCGGCCTTCTTCGACCAGCACCTGCGCGGGATCCCGCGCCCGGTCCTCGACGGCCCGACGCCCGCGAACCCGGAGGTCCACTTCCAGCACCGCTGACACCGCCCCGGGCGGGGGTCAGGAGCGGTACGGGGTGTTCGCCTCCGCCCAGTCGGCCAGCGCCCGCGCGCACTCGGCGACCGATTCGCGCCAGGTGCGCGCGGCACCGTCACCGGCCTCGTCGCTGACGTGCTTCACGATGCGCAGCGGCACCCCGGCGAGCTCCGCCGCCGCCGCGAGCGCGTACCCCTCCATGTCGACGAGCGGCGCCCGCTCCGCGAGCCGGGCGCGGGCCGCCTCGTCCGAGATGAACGCGTCGCCGGTCGCCAGCACCACGTCGCCACCGTCGGGCAGCGTCAGCGGAGCGCCGTACGTCTCACCGGTCAGCGTCGCCAGCAGCTGCCCGTCGAGGTCGTGCTGCAGCACCGTCCCGACGACGTGCGTCCCGGTCCAGCCCGGACGCAGCGCCCCCGCGGTCCCGAGGTTCACGATCCCGGACGGCCGGGGCCCCCGGCCGAGCACCGTCGACAGCGCGGTCGCTGCGTTCACCTTGCCCATGCCGGTGAGCAGGACGGGCAGCTCCGTGTCGAGGAACTGCGCCTCCTCCTTGACGGCGAGCACGAGCAGGGGACGGTCGGCCGTGATCTCTCCCAAGAGTTCCATGGAGGCCACGCTAGTTCGAGCGGCCACCCGCCGTACAACCGGGCGGTGCTCAGCCCAGCGACTTCCCCCGCTCCGCCAGTGCGTCGCCGAGCACGCGCAGGGCCTTCGGGCCCACGCCGTGCAGGGCGGCGAGCTGGGCTACGGGCACACCGTCGAGCTGGGCGAGCCGCGTGTACCCGGCCGCGACGAGCGCACGCGTCGCCGGCGCGCCGATCCCGCGCGGGAGGTCGGACTCGGGCCGGTCGGATGCGTCTGCCATGGACCGATGGTGCCACGCGGGGGCGTGCGGGGCCGGTCGGGAGACGGGCCGGGAGCGCGGGCGCTCCCGTTCCCCGTCCCCTCCTCACACCGGCAGCAGCCGGCCGATCAGCGCCCCCAGCTGACGGGCGTTGCGGCACGGGCGCATCTCCACGAGCTCCGCGTAGGCCGGAGCCACCGAGTCGCCCGTGCCCCACAGCGAGGGCTGTTCGGGGTTGAGCCAGTGGACGCGGCGCGCGCGTTCCGCGACGAGCCGGAGCGCCGCGAGATTCGGATCGGCACCGTTGGTGCGGGCGTCGCCGAGCACGAAGACCACCGTGCGCGGGCCGACCGCCTCCGCGTACCGCTCGGCGAACTCCCCGAGCGCCGTCCCGTAGTCGCTCTGCCCGTGCCACCCCGTGAGCTCCGCCTCGGCGAGGATGCGGTCACCGAGACCGGCCGGGTCGGCCGCGCCCCGCGCGAT
This sequence comes from Streptomyces tanashiensis, assembly GCF_014648895.1. Taxonomy (GTDB): domain Bacteria; phylum Actinomycetota; class Actinomycetes; order Streptomycetales; family Streptomycetaceae; genus Streptomyces; species Streptomyces tanashiensis. Next base: position 518,639 of record NZ_BMRZ01000002.1, on the reverse strand, counting down.
CAGCCCCGTCACCTCGTCCACCCGGTTGACGAAGGCGAAGACCCGCACCCGGCTGAACTGGTCGTGCAGCGCCTGCACCAGCAGCATCGTGAACTGCGCGAAACCGGCCACCGATCCCGACACGTCGCACAGCAGGACCAGCTCGGGACGCTGGGGACGGCGCCGTCGCAGGACCGGGCGCACCGGCACACCGCCGGTCGACAGCGAGCCGCGCAGCGTCCGCCGCAGATCGATCTCCCCACGGGCCGCCCGGCGCCGCCGCGCCGCGAGCCGGGTGGCGAGCTTCCGCGCCAGCGGCCGTACCGTACGCCGCAGCTCGTCCAGCTGCGCCCGCCCGGCCAGCAGGAAGTCCACGCTGTCCGCCGTCCCCGCGACCGCCCGCCGCGCGACCCGGTCACGGCCCTGCCGCTCGGCGACACGCCGGCGGGCCTCGGTCCGCACGCGCTCCCGGAAGGCCTCGATCCGCCGCCGGATCTCGTCGTCGAGCAGCCGGTCGGTGAACTCGGGGTCCTCGGCGCCGGCCGCGGCCCGCAGCCGGTCGCGCACCCGGGCGAGGAGGGTCTCGGGGCGCACCCGGGAGAGGGTCTGGTACGAGGACCAGCCGTCCGACTCCGGACCGGAGCCGTAGCCGCCGAATCCGCCCACGGCCTCGGCGGCCAGCCGGTCGAGCGCGGCGTTGTCCCCGGCGGTGAGGGCCTCCGCGAGCCGGTCGCGCAGGGCGGCGAGGTCCGCGGGGGTGTTCTCGTCCGCCTCGGCCGGTCCGGGAGCGCCGCCGAGCGGGAAGTAGAGGTCGAAGACCTGGTCGAACACCGTGCGCTGGACCTCGCCGTGGAGGAGCGTCGCCGCCAGCGCCTCCCGGACCCGCTCCCGGTCGGTGAAGCCGACCGCTTCGAGCGCGAGGCCGGCGTCCACGGTCTCGCCGGTGCCGATGCCGAACCCGTGCGCGCGCAGCGCCGCGACGAGCCCGGTGAGCCGCACGGCGGCCCCGGCGGGCGCCTCGTCCCGCGTACCGGCTCCGTGAGCCCGGTCGGAGGCCGGCCGGCTCACACCGCGTCCAGGTCGAGCTTGGCCGCCGCCTTCACGATGTCCTCCTGGTGCTTGAGGAGGACCCCGAGGGTCTCGCGCACGATCCGCTCGTCCAGCCGGTCCGCACCGAGCGCGAGCAGCGTGCGGGCCCAGTCGATCGTCTCCGACACGGACGGCACCTTCCGCAGGTCCATGGCCCGCAGCGCCCCCACGACCCGTACGACCGAGGCGGCGAGCGCGGCGTCGAGACCGGGGACCTTGAGGGTGACGATCCGGCGCTCCAGCTCCTCCTCGGGGAAGCCGATGTGCAGGAAGAGACAGCGCCGGCGCAGCGCCTCGGACAGCTCGCGGCTCGCGTTCGAGGTGAGCACCGTGAACGGCCGTCGTGTCGCCGTGATCGTGCCCAGCTCGGGCACCGTCACCTGGAAGTCGCTGAGCACCTCCAGGAGCAGCCCCTCCACCTCGACGTCCGCCTTGTCGGTCTCGTCGATGAGCAGCACCGTCGGATCCTCGGAACGGATGGCGGTGAGCAGCGGCCGGGGGAGGAGGAACTCCTCGCCGAAGATGTCCGTCCGCGCCTCGTCCCAGGACTCGCCCCGCCCGGCCGTGATCCGCAGCAGCTGCTTGGCGTGGTTCCACTCGTAGAGCGCGCGGGACTCGTCGACGCCCTCGTAGCACTGCAGCCGGACCAGGCGCGCCCCCGTGACCTCGGTGACGGCCTTGGCGAGCTCCGTCTTGCCGACGCCGGCCGGTCCCTCGACGAGCAGCGGCTTGCCCAGCCGGTCGGCGAGGAAGACGGTCGTGGCGACGGCCGGCGACGCCAGGTAGCCGGTCGTGGCGAGCCGTTCGGCGACGTCGTCGACGGAGGTGAAGAATCCGGTCGTCATGGCTGTCCCCCGGGAAGCGGAATCTCGTACTGGCCAGTAGCCTCAGCTGTACTTGATCAGATCGGGCACCACCGCACAACCGTCCGGCGCGAGCTCCGTGCCGCGCGCCGGGCGGCGGCCGCTGGTGCAATGGGGGGACCGGGTACGCCACCCGGAGGCCCGCACGGCGGTGGAGGTGTCGTGGCGGAACGGGACGAGGCCCTCCCGACCAGGGCACGGGCCCTGGAGCAGGCGATCGGCGAGATCGGCACGACGCTCGACGAGACGACCACCTGCCGTGAGCTCGCGGCCTTCCTCGCCCGCCATCTGCACGGCTCCGTCACCGTCGACCTGCACGGCGAACCGGGAGGACCGGTCCGCCGCGCGGCGACGGCGGGCACGGCGGACACCGGTGGCGGCGACAGCGCCCCCAGCCTCGCCGCACCCCTCTCCGTCCACGACGAGGACGCCCTCGGGACCGTGACCGTCACGCGCGGCGGCCCCGTCTTCTCCCCCGACGAGGCCGCGGTCCTCCGGCACACGGCCAGGCTCGCCGCCCGCCATCTCGGCCACGCCCGCCGGCTCGTCGCCACCGAGGACACGGCTCTCCACCTCCAGCGCGCCCTCGTCGCCGAACCCGGCAGGCCGCACCCCAACCTGGAGATCGCGGGCGGCTACCTCCCGGCGGGTCCCCGCGCCCTCGTGGGCGGCGACTGGTTCGAGACCGTACGTCTCCACTTCGGCCGCAGCCTCCTCGTCGTCGGTGACGTGATGGGCCACGGCCTCGACGCGGCCGTGGACATGAACGCCTATCGCACGGCGCTCCGCGAGGTCGCCGCGACCGACCTGCCGCCGCACCGGGTGCTGCGCCACCTCGACTCGGTGGTCGCCGAGGACGACGCCCGCCGGCCCGCCACCTGCCTGCTCGTCCGGGTCGACCCGGCCCGGGGCACCGCCACCTTCGCCAGCGCCGGGCACCTGCCGCCCGTCGTGTTCGGCACGGACGGCTCCGCGGAGCTCGTCGACCTCCCGGTGGGTCCACCGCTGGGCACCGGCGTCGGGGGCTACGAACCCACCACGCGACCGCTCGCCCCCGGCGAGACCCTGCTGGTCTTCACCGACGGCCTCGTCGAACGGCGCGGGGAGGACATCGACGTCTCGCTCGCCCGCCTCGCCGCCCTCCGGCTCCCCCCGGACTCCGGCCCCGAGCAGGTCGTCGAAGAGGTGCTGCACCGCCTCGACGCCCTTCACGCGGAGGACGACGTGGCCGTGCTCGCGGCCCGCATCCGCACCCGCCCCGCATCGTGACAGAGGGTCACTTTCTCCCCACGCGCCGCGGTGACGGACGGTCACACCACCTTCTCCGACCACCTGTTTCTCGCCACGGCGGGATTCTTCCGGCAGGACGCTTGTGCACGGCCCCCGGGCCCGGCACGCTCCTCGTATGAACACGGCCAGGCATGCCAGTGAACGTCTGATGAGCTGGCCCTCGCTGACCCCCGGCCGCGCCCATTGCGGCGCCGAGCTCGGACTCGGCACAGGGACGCAGGAGATCGTCCATTTCCACGGCGAGCACGAGGCGGACGTCCACCTCACCCGTGCCATGGTCGCGAAACTGCGCCCGGCCCTCCTCGGGTCGAGCGCGGTCCGGCTGCGGGCCGGGTCCGGCTGGGTGACGGTCCGGCTGGACATGGGCTCGGACATCGACCTGCTCGCCACGCTGGTGAGCGCGGCCCTCCAGGCCAACGGTGTGCCCGACATCGCCCCGGACGGCTGCACCCGCACCCTTCCGATCTCCGGCGCCCGCTGAGCCCGTGGTTCTAGGACGGCACCGGGAACAGCATGCAGGTGCTGGTCGCGTGAGCGAGGAGGCGGTCCTCGGCGTCGTACAGGCCGGCCTCCGCGAGCGCCGTGCGGCGCCCCTGTGACAACACCGTGCCGACGGCCCGGATCTTGCCCGTGTCCATCGTGACCGGGCGGAGGAAGCGGGTCGACAGGTCGAGCGAGGTGTACGCCGTGCCCTGCGGGAGCGTGCTGTGGACCGCGCAGCCGGCGGCCGAGTCGAGCAGCGTCGCGTACACGCCGCCGTGCACGCTCCCGATCGGGTTGTAGTGCTCCTCGCCCGGTTCGAGCGCGAACACCGCGCGCCCCGGCTCGACCTCTTCCAGGGTGAATCCGAGCAGGGCGGCGATGGGCGGCGCGGACAGCCGGCCCGCCACCATCTCCCGCAGAAATCGATTCCCGCCATCGACATCGCGGCCCGCGCGGTGGCCCCGGCGTCCTCCCACTCGACCGTGCGTGACCGCCCCATCACCACTCCACTCCACCGGCCATCTGACTCTGTACGGCGAAGCTAGCTCCCGTGCCAGCTGACTGTCAACGACAGAGCCAGGTGGCTACAGTGGGCGGATGAACTGGCTGGAGACGGATACGGAGAACTGCCCGGTCCGCCGTGCCCTGGACGTCGTGGGCGAGAAGTGGAGCCTGCTCATCCTCCGCGAGGCCTTCAACGGCGTGCGCCGGTACGACGAGTTCCGCCAGCACCTCGGCCTCTCGGAAGCAGTCCTCGCCGACCGCCTCCGCAAACTCGTCGCCGCCGGTGTGCTGCGCAGCGAGCCCTACCGCGAACCGGGCGCCCGCACCCGCCACGAGTACCGGCTCACCCGCAAGGGCGTCGACCTCTGGCCCGTGCTCCTCGCCCTCAAGCAGTGGGGCGACACCCACGCCGGTGAGCCGGAGGGGCCCGTCCTCGACATCCGGCACGACGCGTGCGGGGCCCCCGTCCGCGTCGTCGTCCAGTGCGAGGGCGACGAACAGGCCGTCCTCACGCCCCGCGACGTCACCGTCCGCACGGGCCCGGCCGCCCGCCCCCGCCGCGCCGGCTGACGCCCCACCGGCCCGCCAGGCCCTCCGGTCCGCGCTCCAGCGGCCCGTCGGCCCCGCGTTCCACACCGACCGGCCCGCCCGGGCCGGTGCTCCGCCGGACCCGCCCCACCCGTTCGGCCCCTCCCTGCGATGCCCCGAGGCCCGGCCGGGTACCTCACCAGGCATGCCCTCCACACCCGGTCCGCCGCGCGACGGTGCCCCCGCCGAACACGGCCACTGGTTCGCACGGCTCCACGCCCGTGTCCTCGCCTCCTCCGTCGGCCTCGCCTGGAACCGGGGCCGGGCCATGGAACTCATGCACCGTGCCATGGGCTTCGCGGCGCTCAGCCTGCTCACCCTCGTCCCCCTGCTCATCGTCGTCGCCGCCGCCGACCTCGCCAGCGGCCAGGGCTTCGCCCGCTGGCTGGTCCAGGGCCTCGGCGTCTCCGAGGTCTCGGAGGAGGAGGTCGAGCGCCTCTTCGGCCAGCCGGGACAGGCCCTGCAGCGCACCACGGCCTTCGGCCTCGCCGCACTCGCCGCCTTCGGCGTCACCTTCGGATCCGCCGTACAGACCGGGTACGAGCGGGCCTGGGACCTCCCCACCGCCCGCTGGCACACCATGTGGAGGCACGTCGTCTGGCTCGCCGTCCTCGTCGCGTCCCTGCTGCTCTTCGTGGCCTTCCCCGCCCCCGAGAAGGCCTCGGCGGGCGTCACCGTCGTCGTCGCCCTCGGTGACCTCCTCGGCACCTTCCTCTTCTTCTGGTGGTCGCAGCGCTTCCTGCTCTGCGGCCGTATCCGCTGGCGGGCCCTCGCCCCCGGCGCCGCCCTCACCGCGCTCGGCCTCCTCGGGCTGCGGGTCTTCTCGCAGCTCGTCTTCTCCCCGCTGATCGCCTCGAACGCCGTGACGTACGGCCAGTTCGGCACCGTCCTGGTCCTCCAGTCCTGGCTCGTCGGCGTCGGCTTCGTCGTGTACGGAGGCGCCCTCGTCGGACGCCTCGTCCACGAACATCTCGTCCGCCGCCGGCTCAGGCGTCCCGTATGAACCCCTACTGGTCCCGGCGCCGCACCGCCAGGACCGTCACCGCCGCCCCGCCCAGCGTCCACAGCGCGTACACCAGCCACGCCCCGCCCGCCGACCAGGGGAACAGCTCCTCGGCGGGCGGTCCCGCGTCCGCGAGCCGCTGCCAGGCGTGGAGCGGGGTCGCGTGGGCGAGCACCGCCGTCAGGTGACGCCGGTCCGTGAGGACCGCCGGCAGCAGCAGGAGCAGGACCACCGCCCCGACGACCGAGTTCGCGCCCCGCCGCAGCAGCGCGCCGATCGCCATCCCGGCCACCGCGCAGACCGGGGCGAGGAGGGCCGAGGCCACGACGATGCGCGCCGCTCCCGGATGGGTTATCGGGAGCCCGATGTCCCGGGCCGACAGCATCGCCTGCGTCGACCAGAACGAAGCGCCCGCGACCACCGCTCCGAAGGCGGCCTGCACCACGGTCACGACCAGCACCTTCGCCGCCATGAGCGCGCCCCGCGCCGGCACCGCCGTGAACGTCGTACGGATGAGCCCGCTGCCGTACTCGCCGACCACCGCGACCGCTCCCATGGCGGCCGAGGAGAGAATCAGGACCAGTGCCGCGTTGTACGTGAAGGCGTCCCACAGCGCCATGTCGTTCGCCACGAACTCGGCCCGGCTCGCCTCGTCGTACTGGAGGAAGTACCGGTAGTGGTCCCAGGCGGTCCCGAAGTTGAAGGCGACCACGACGATCGCGCCGAGCAGCAGCGACCAGCCCGTCGAGCGCAGCGACCACAGCTTCAGCCACTCCGACGCCACCAGGTCACGGAAACGGGCCCGGGGCTCCGCCACGGAGGCCACGGGAAGATCGAGGGTCGTCATCGCTTGTCTCCTGCCAGGTACTCGACGCTGTCGGCGGTCAGTTCCATGAACGCCTCCTCCAGGGAGGCCGTACGGGTCGTGAGCTGGTCGAGCAGCACCCGGTGCTCCAGGGCCAGTTCGCCGACGCGGGCCGCCGGGAGCCCGGTCACCGTCAGCGCGCCCGCCTCCTCCCGGACCTCCGCCCCCTCCGCGAGCAGCAGCTCCGTCAGACGCGCCCGGTCCGGCGTGCCGACCGTCACGCTCAGGCGTCTGCCCCGCGCGGCGAACTCCGCGAGGCTCTCCGCCGCGATCAACGCGCCCCGGCCGATGACCACCAGCTCGTCCGCCGTGTGCTCCATCTCCGTCATCAGATGGCTCGACACGAAGACGGTGCGGCCCTCCGCGGCGAGCCCGCGGAACAGCCCCCGCACCCACTTCACGCCCTCCGGGTCGAGGCCGTTCAGCGGCTCGTCGAACAGCAGCACCGGCGGGTCGCCGAGCAGCGCGCCGGCGATGCCGAGCCGTTGCCGCATGCCCAGCGAGAAGCCGCCGATGCGGCGCCCGGCGGCTGCCGCCAACCCGACCTCCTCCAGGACCTCGTCGACCCGGGAGCGGGGGATGCGGTTGCTGCGCGCGAGGACCGCCAGATGAGCCCGGGCGGTCCGGCCCCCGTGCGCGTCCCCGGCGTCGAGGAGCGCGCCGACGTGCCGGAGGCCGCGCGGCCGGTCCGTGAAGGGCCGCCCGGCGACCGTCACCGAGCCGCTCGTCGGCGTGTGCAGTCCCAGGATCATCCGCAACGTGGTGCTCTTGCCCGAGCCGTTGGGGCCGAGGAATCCGGTGACCCGGCCGGGCCGGACGGTGAAGGTGAGCGCGTCGACGGCGGTCGTGGCGCCGTAGCGCTTGGTGAGTTCCCTGACTTCGATCATGGGCACCACCGTGCCGCCCGGGCCCCGTGCAGGGCATCGGACCAGCACGGACATTCGGCGGCGGCCCTGTCACCCCGGGTCGTACACCCTCGGTCCGATGACCGGGCCCGGGGCGGCCCTCTACGATCACGGCATGTCCGCCACCCGGTCCGCACAATTGTTCAAGAGGGTCACGCCCGGAGGGTGGGCCGCGGTCGCCTGGGGCGCGGGCATGGTCTTCACCGCCCTCCTCCGGATCCGCGTGCCCGGCCAGGAGGGGCCGGACGTCCTGCCCGGTTTCGTCATCCTGCGCTGGGACGGTCTGCTCATGCTGACCGTCGGCACGCTCCACACTCTTCGCGGCAGCGCCCTCCTGACCCGGCGTCCCACCGCCGCCCTCAACCACCTCCTCGTCGCCCCCGTCGTCGCCTCCACCCCCCTCGGCGTCACCGCCATCCCCTTCGCCCAGTACCTCGCGGTCGACGTCGCTCTGTACGCCATCGCCGCCGCCCGCCCCCGCCGCGAGGCCTGGCGGGCGCTCCTGCTCGCCCTCGGTCTTCTCGTCGTCTACCTGGCCGTGCGTGTGCTCGCCGGCTGGCCCGCCGGCACCACGGGCACGCTGGCCGTCGCCCTCACCGCCCTCGTGGCCTGGCTCCTCGGCCGCTCGGAGGGGCAGGCCCGGGAGTACGCCGAACGGAGCCGCACACAGGCCACCGAGCAGGCCGTCACCGCCGAACGCCTCCGGATCGCCCGCGAGATGCACGACACGGTCGCCCACAGCATCGGCATCGTCGCCCTTCAGGCGGGTGCCGCCCGGCGCGTCATCACGACCCAGCCCGAGGCCGCCCGACAGGCGCTCGGCGAGATCGAGACGGCGAGCCGCGAGACCCTCGCCGGCCTGCGCCGCATGCTCGGCGCCCTGCGCACGGCGGACACGGAGGCGGAGACGCGGTCCGAGCCGGGCCCCACCGCACCCGGCCGCGCCGAACCCGCCGACGACGTGCGAGGACTCCCCGAGATGCCCGGACTCGCCGCCCTCGACCGGCTCGCCGAACTCACCGGGAAGGCCGGCGTCCGGGTCGTCGTCCGCAGGGTCGGAGCCCCCTGCCCACTGCCCCCGGACATCGACCTCTCCGCCTTCCGGATCGTCCAGGAGTCCGTCACCAACGTCGTGCGGCACTCGGGCGCCGTCTCCTGCGCGGTCACCGTCGACCAGCGCGACCCCGACTCCCTCGCCGTCACCGTCGAGGACCGCGGTCCCGCCGCAGGCCACGCGCGCGTGAGCCCCGGCCCGGGCTCCGGCTACGGCCTGACCGGGATGCGGGAGCGCGTCGCGGTGCTGCGCGGAGAGTTCACCGCGGGACCCCGCCCCGGCGGCGGTTACCGCGTCACCGTCCGCCTTCCCCTGCCCACAGGAGCCACCACCCGATGAGCGCGACCACCGTCGAGCAGCCCGTCCGCGTCGTCCTCGCCGACGACCAGCCCCTGGTGCGCACCGCGCTCCGGATGGTCATCACCGACACCACGGACCTCGTCGTGGTCGCCGAGGCCGCGAACGGCGCCGAGGCCGTCCGTCTCGTCGAGGAGACCGGCGCCGACGTCGTCGTCATGGACCTGCGGATGCCCGGGACGGACGGCATCGAGGCCACCCGGATCATCACCGAGGGCCCCGCCGACGCCCGCGTCGTCGTCCTCACCACCTTCGACGACGACGACCACGTGTACGCGGCGCTCCACGCGGGCGCGTCCGGATTCCTCGTCAAGGACATGGCCCTGGACGACATCCTCGCCGCCGTCCGCGTCGTCGCCTCCGGCGACGCCCTCATCGCGCCGAGCGTCACCCGGCGGCTCATCAAGGAGTTCACCGGTCGCCCGAGGACCGAGCCGGCGGCACCGCGTCGCCGCGCCGAGGGGATCACGGACCGCGAACGCGAGGTGCTCACCCTCGTCGGACGCGGCCTGTCCAACACCGAGATCGCCGGCGAGCTCCACATCAGCATCGCCACCGCGAAGACCTATCTGACCCGGCTGCTCGCGAAACTGGACGCACGCGACCGCGTGCAGCTCGTGATCATCGCGTACGAGGCGGGTCTGGTCTCGGCCGCCTGAAGGCTCCGGAGGCGCTCACACGATCCGGTGATCCACTGGCGAGCCGCCGGCCGGCCCGGCCCGGACCGCTTGGATGGAAGGGACCCATTCGGTCCGTCGAGAGAGAACCGCCCATGGCGAACACCTGGCTGCCGCCCGCCGAGTACGTCGACACGCTGCCGAGAGCGACGGCGTACGCCTGCCTCTACTTCACCGACACCGCAGGCCGCCCGCTCCAGCTCAGGGCCACCTACAAGACCCGGCCGTGGCAGTGGCCCGGGGGCAACATGGACCCGGGGGAGACCCCCTGGGAGACCGCCGTGCGCGAGTGCCACGAGGAGACCGGTCTGGTCTTCACCGGCGAGCCGCGCCTCCTCGCCACCCATTTCGTCACGGACCGGGGCGAGGACTGGCCGGCCAACCACATCGGCTTCATCTTCGACGGGGGCGAGCTGACGGACGAGCAGATCGCCGCCGTCGTCCTCGACCCGGAGGAACACAGCGAGTACCGCCTGCGGACCCTGGACGAGTGGGAGCGGGAGATGCACCCGCACGAGTTCGCCCGCCTCGTCGAGATCGACCGGGCGCGCAGGACCGGGTCGACCGTGTACATGGAGACCGGCCTCACCGGAGTGTGAGCGGCACGGGACAAGGGGCCCGTCCGGAGCGACGGGCCCCCACCCGGGCGGTCAGGCCCGGCAGCCCGCGGGGTGGGCGATGTCGACGACGAACCGCTCCGGCGAGTGCAGCCGGAACGTCTTGTACGCGGGCTTGGTGTCGAAGGCGGCTCCGATGGTCACCATGCCCTCGAAGTCGCCGGTGAGCGCGACCCCCTTGAGCGCGGGCAGATGGATCTTCACCAGCCGGGGGCCGTGATAGACGGACCGGCCGGCGTCGTCGTGGGCCGCGGCGGGGGAGAGCCTGATCTCCAGGAAGTACTTCCCTGCCAGCGGGACCCTCTCTCCCGATCCGTCGTAGTGCAGCGAGCGGACCTGATGGACGGTGACCGGGGGCATCTTGCCCCGGACGTCGATCACGAGCCGGTCGAAGGTGGTGTGGCCGCCCCAGCGGGCGTTGACGACCAGGGCCGTGGCCGGGGGCGACGTGCTCAGGGTCGGGGCGTTGGCGGCACCTGCCGGGATCGTGGCGCCGATCCCGGCGGTCAGCAGGATTCCCGCGGCGACGGCCGCGAGGGTGTGGCGGTGATGCATGACGTCCCCCAATTTCTGCTGTTCCGGGGACAGAGGTGTCACTGGCAGAGACATCTGAGGTAATCGTATGGTTCCACCTGATATGAGGTGTATTGCGGATTCTGGGTAAAAATTCGTCATGTGCTGGAGTGCGGCCGCCGACCTCTGGGCGGGTCTCGGGATCAGCGCCGTCGGCGTGGCCTCCCTGGCCTCGGTGCGTCGCCCCGGGGACGTACCGCTCGCCGCCCTGCCCCTGCTCCTCGGCGCCCACCAGATCGTTGAGGCCGCCGTCTGGCACGCCGGCGGCGGCACCGGGCCCGCCACCCTCGCCTGGGCCGTGATCGCCCTCCCCCTGCTGCCCCTCTGGGTGCCCCTCGGCGTCCTGACCGCCGCCCGCCCCGCCGACCGGCCGCGCCTGCTCGTACCCCTCGCCGTAGGCCTCGCGACCACCGCCGTCCTCGCGTACCGCCTCGCCACCCGCCCCGTCTCGGCCGAGATCCGCGGCCACACCCTCGGTTACGCCGTCGACCTGCCGCACGCGCCGCTGGTCCTCGCCGGCTACCTGCTCGCCACCGTCGGCGCCCTGCTCCTCGCCCGCGACCGCCTGCTGCGGATCCTCGGACTGCTCACCGGCCTCGGAGCGGCCGTCTGCGCCCTTCTGTGGCGCACCGAGTTCGTCTCCACCTGGTGCGCCCTCGCGGCGGTGGCCTCGCTGCTGCTGCTCGTCTGGGTGCGCGGGCGGCGACCGGTGGCGTCCGCCGGCGGATCCGAGCCCGGTCGACCGTAACCCGATGGCCTCTCAGTAGTTGACCAGGGCATGAAGAAGCGCAGCATGCTCGCCATCGCCTCCCTCGCCGCAGGCGTCGTCACCGCCCTCGTCACCCCGCCGCCGCAGGCCAGCGCCACGGAGAGCCCCCTGGCCGGCACCACGGGCCTCCTGCAGAGCGACGAGACCGCGACCGTCCTCCACGACACCGTCGAGGGCGCCGAGGGTGCCCTCCAGCAGCAGCAGGGCGGCGGACTGCTCTGACCCCGTGTCCCAGGTGGCGACCGGTGCCCCGGGCTCCCCAGGGAGCGCGGGGCACCGGCACGCCGTGACCCGGGAAGAGGCGGCCCGTGCGCGCGCCGTGCAGGACTAATGACAGGATGTCCCCATGAGCGACAACGTTTACTTCGACATCACCATCAACGACGAGCCCGCGGGCCGTATCGTCTTCAAGCTGTTCGACGAGGTCGTCCCGAAGACGGCGACGAACTTCCGCGAGCTCGCGACCGGCGTGCACGGCTTCGGCTACGCCGGTTCCCCGTTCCACCGCGTCATCCCGCAGTTCATGCTCCAGGGCGGCGACTTCACCCGGGGCAACGGCACCGGCGGCAAGAGCATCTACGGCGAGAAGTTCGAGGACGAGAACTTCAAGCTGAAGCACGACCGCCCGTTCCTGCTCTCCATGGCGAACGCCGGCAAGAACACCAACGGCTCGCAGTTCTTCATCACCACGATCGTCACCGACTGGCTCGACGGCAAGCACGTCGTCTTCGGTGAGGTCGTCGAGGGCCAGGACCTGGTCAAGAAGATCGAGGGCCTCGGCTCCTCCTCCGGCGCCACCAAGGCCACCATCAAGGTCGCCGAGTCCGGCATCGTGAAGGCCTGATCGCCTTTCCGAGCCGAGTGAGGGCCGTGCGCCCCGCTCACCCAGCCGGCCGGGGCGGGGAGCGCGATCCATCGGACGCGCCTCCCCGCCTCCGCCGTCCGGCCCGACGGTGCCGACTCAGGCGAAGGCGAACGCGTTCCGCTCCGCCCACGCCGAGAAGGGCCGGGGCGCCCGCCCGAGCACCCGCTCCACGTCCGGGCTCACCCGCTGCTCCTCGGCACGCGGCTCGCCCATCACCGACAGCATCCCGTCGACGGCCTCCTCCGGCAGGAACCGCACCAGCTGCGCCCTGGCCTCGCCCGCGCTCTGCGGCACGAACTCCACCGGAGCGCCCAGCGCGTCGGCCAGCGCCCGCACCTGCTCGCGGGGAGAGACAGGGGCAGGGCCGGTCAGGACGTACGTCCGCCCCGCGTGCGCCGGGTCCCGCAGCGCGGCGGCCGCGACCTCGGCGATGTCCGCCGGGTCCACCACGGGCAGCGCCACATCGGCGAACGGAGCCATGACGGTACGGGCCGATCGCACCGGCTCCGCCCAGAGGAAGGCGTTGGACGCGAAGCCGCCCGGCCGCAGCACCGTCCAGGCGACGCCCGACTCCCGTACCGCCGCCTCGAACGCCCGCAGAATCTCGTGCGACACCGAATCGGTCCGCGTCCCCACCAACTGCGAGGACTGGAACACGATCCGCCGCACCCCGCAGGCCACCGCCGCCGCCACGATCTCGCGTGGACGCAGCTCGTCACCGAGCCCCCCGACGAGCAGATACACGGCCTCGGCGCCCTCGAACAGCCCCTTGAGGCCGTCGACATCCGCCAGGTCCCCCTGCCGGTGCGCCACACCGGCCGGCAGCCCCTCGGCAGGACGACGGCTCACCGCCGTGACCTCCTCGCCGGCCCGGGCCAGCAGCTCCACCAGCACTCGTCCGACGTTTCCGGTCGCTCCGGTCACCACGATCACAGCTGTTCCCCTCCAGGGAGTCCGTGGCGGAGCGCGAGCGCCCCGCCGTCTTCGTGTCCTCATCCTGGAAGGCGAACTGGCCATCTCCTGGCCAGTTTCGGAAGCGGCTCTCCCGTGATGCTCCGGAGCCTCAGTCCTCCTCGCCGAAACGCCGCTGGAACTTGGCGATCCGGCCCTCCGAGTCCACCGTCCGCGCCGTGCCCGTGTAGAACGGGTGGCTCTCGGAGGAGATCTCGACATCGATCACCGGATACGTGTTGCCGTCGTCCCACTCGATGGTCCGCTCGCTGGTCGCGGTGGACCGGGTCAGGAACGCGTACCCCGCCGAGCGGTCACGGAACACCACGGGGCCGTACTCGGGCTGCTTGTCCTGCTGCACGTGTCCTCCTCGGGCTGCCGCCCTGGCTCGTCCGGCCTGATCGGCACGGCACCTCCAGCCTCCCCGCGCCCATGGCCCCCGACCAGCGCCACGGGGCCGACCGGGTGACGGCCCCGGGGCCGCCCCGCCCGCGCGGGCCGCTCAGCCGCTCTCCGCCCACCGGGCCGCGAGCAGCAGGGCGATGTCGTCCGGCCGGGACGTGGCGGCCCGGGCCTCCCGGATCAGCCGGTCGGCCGTCTCCGGGAGCGCCAGCTCACCGGTCGCGGCGAAGGCACCGCTCAACCGCTCGATGCCCTCGTCGATGTCCTTGCCCGGCTGCTCCACCAGACCGTCCGTGAACAGCGCGAGGACGGCGCCCGGCGCCAGCCGCAGCCGCGTCACCGGATACGAGGCCCGGGCATCGACCCCCAGGACCATCCCGCCCGCCAGGTCCACCTCGTGTGTCGTCCCGTCCGGCCGCCGCAGCAGAGGCTGCGGGTGCCCCGCCCGCACCGCGCGCGCCTCACCCGTCTCCGGGTCGAGGAGGACGTAGCAACAGCTCGCGAACTGGCCGGGGTCCAGATCGATCAGGAGCCGGTTGGTGCCCCGCATCACGTCCTGCGGCCGATGACCGCCCAACGCGAACGCCCGGACGGCGCTGCGCAGCTGCCCCATCGTGGCCGCGGCCGCCACACCGTGGCCCTGCACGTCGCCGATCACCAGGGCGAGCTGTCCCCGGCCCGTCTCGATCACGTCGTACCAGTCGCCGCCCACGTCCATGCCCTGCGTGCCCGGCAGATAGCGGCCCACCGTGTCCACACCGTCCCGCACCGGCAGCCGGTGCGGGAGCAGCGCGTCCTGCAGCCCCCGCGCGACCGCCGACTCCGTGTCGTACCGCTGCGCCCGCTCCAGCGCCTGCGCGATCAGCCCCGCGAGCGCCGTCAGGACGGTCCGCTCCTCCGGACTGAAGCCCCGTGGCGAGTCGAAGCCGAGGATGCAGGACCCCACCGGCCGGCCCGAGGCGATCAGGGGGAGGAAGGCCCGCGCGCCCGAGTGCGCGTCCATCGGAAGGTCCGGATACGCCCGGCCCAGCTGCTCCATGGACTCGAAGAAGAGCGGCCTGCCGGTCGTCAGCGTCTCCACGCCCGGCACATGGGCGTCCAGGGCCACGCCGTCGAAGGGTTCGAGGAATCCCGGCGGGAAGCCCGTCTCCCAGGCCAGGTAGAGACGCCGGTCGCTGAGCAGGTAGATCGCCAACTGCCGTCCGCCGAACGCCGGCAGCAGCTCCTCCGTCACCACCGCCGACACCTGGCGCGCCGTCACCGCCTCGGACAGCGCGATCGCCAGGGCCACCGGCCGGTACAGCGCCGCCGCCCGGTCGCCGGGCGCCGACAGGACGTGCTCCGTGCGCTGTTCGCTCGGCGACGCCGGGGCGAGCGGAGCCGGATCCTCCTCCGGGACCAGCACCATCGTCACCCCGTCCCGGCCGGGGTGGAGCGAGACCGACAGCCACCGGCCGTGCTCGGGATGGGCCAGGAAATGGACGGATTCGCCGGAGAGCAGGGCGGCGCGCAGCTGATCCTCGTGGAGGGGGTTGCCGAACCAGGGGAGTGCCTCCCAGAGCGTCCGCCCCGCCAGCGCCGCTCGCGGCCGGCCCAGCAGGCGTTCCGTGCGCTCGTTGACGTACGTGACGCGCCCCAGCCGGTCGGCGGCCAGGATGGCGCGCGGCAGCCGGTCCGTGGCGTCCGAGCCGACCAGACCCGTACCGAGGTCGACGAGTGTGCCCTCCAGCCGTGCCCCGCTCGTGGACCCGTCGTCCGACGAGGTCCGCCGGGCCCGCGTGGACACCTCGAGGAGGTGCAGGCCGCCGTCCGGACCCTTCAGGCGGATCCGGCGGACCGTCGGCCGCCCGTCCTTCCCCGTCGCATGCCGGGCCGCCGCCCACAGGGCGTAGCCGTCCTCGGGATCCAGCAGGGAGGTCAGCACCTCGATCGAGCAGGGCGAGGAGACACCCGCCCCGAGGACAGTGAGCAGGCCGCCGTCCAGCGTGACCATGCCCGTGTCCAGGTCCCAGGCGAAGGAGCCGAAGCGGACCGGCGGCCCCGAACCGGTGGGCAGCTGCACGCACACCGGGTCGTCGGGCCACTCGACCCTCGTCCCCTGCCGGGACAGGTCGGCCAGGGCCTCGCCGAGCTGGAGCCCGCCCCGGGTCATCCGGCCTCGGTCCCGCGCTTCCACCGGCACCCCGGGGGTCGGCGCGCGCAGCGCCACGAGCACGCCGAAGCGCTCACGGCCGGCGACCACCGGTGCGTACAGCGAGGAGAACGGGAAGGGCAGGCTCGCCACCAGCTGGGGGAAGCGCCTCATGGCCTCCTCGACGTCGGCGAGGTGGACGGACTGCCCGGAGCGGTGCACCTCCGCGATGGGGAAGGGCCGGTTCGCGTGCATGCGCCACCACGGGCGGAACAACGGCCCCGGCAGCCCCACCAGGACCGCCAGCCGCAGCAGGCCCGGGGTGCCGGAGCGCAGATACACCCCGCCCGCGTAGCCCCCGACATCGTCCACCGCGCCGAGCGCCGCCTCCGCGAGGGCCCAGGTCAGCGCGCCGGAAGCCGGCCCGCGGTCGGCTGCGTTCCCGGACGGACGCCCGGTGCCGCCCGTCGGGCCGGGGCCGGACGCGCCGTGCGAGGTCACACAGCCAGCATGCCCCCGATGCGAAAGCACCCGCATCCCGGGCCTGACGCGGTCCTGGATCCCGGACTCGGCTCGCACCCGGAGCGCGGACCCGCCGAGGGCGTGCCTCCGGCCCGACACGCTCCCGCGCGCCCCGGCCGACGGTGTTGACCCCATGCGCCCGCGCCGTCACACTCGGTCGTCGACCGCCGCCACCGGCGCCGGCGGCACGACCTCGCGAGCAGGGGGCACGATGACGGGCCAGGTTCTTCCGTACGACGTACACGGCGAAGGTCCCGGGAGGGCCCTCGTGCTCCACAACTGGTTCGGCGACCGCACCAGCTTCGCTCCGCTGCGCGCCCACCTGGACGGCACCGTCGGCACGTACGCCTTCGTCGACTGCCGGGGCTACGGCGACGCCCTCGACCACGCGGGCGCGTACACCATGGAGGAGGTCGCGGCCGACGCCCTGGCGGTCGCCGACGACCTCGGCTGGGATTCGTTCTCCGTCATCGGCCACTCGATGGGCGGCAAGGCGGCCCAGCTGATGCTCCTCGACGCCCCCGACCGGGTCCGCTCGATCATCGGCGTCTCGCCGGTCTCCGCCGCCGGCTTCCCGCTCGACGGTGAGACCTGGGAGCTCTTCGCCGGAGCCGCCGAGGAACCGGCCAACCGGCGAACGATCATCGACAACACCACCGGCGGCCGCTACGACGACGCCTGGCTGAGCGCGCTGGTCGACCGCTCCCTCACCCGCTCCTCCGCGACGGCCTTCCGCGCCTACCTCGACTCCTGGTCCCGCACCGACTTCCACGAGCGGGTCCGCGACAACCCCACCCCCGTCCTGCTCGTCGTCGGCGCCCACGACCCCGCGCTCGGCACCGAGGCGATGGAGGCCACCTGGCTGCGCTGGTACCCCAACGCGCGCCTCGAAGTGCTCAAGGACGCCGGTCACTACGCCCCGGAGGAGACCCCACAGGCCCTCGCCGAGGCCATCGAGGCCTTCCTCGGCGCCTGAGGCCGTCGAGGCCGGCCGGTCATATCCGAAGGTCGACGGAAGGGACGACTTTCGAGGACTGCGGTGGGGCCCCTCGGCAACGGATCCTCGTGCTCACGACCTCAGGGGACGGCTTCCAGGGACCGTCCACGACCGGCAGGAGCACAACCGATGGGCCTCGCACAGTCGCAGCACCGCTTTCTCGTCCGGCAGAAGGTGACGCTCATGGCCAACCGCTACCTGGTGCACACCGTGGGCCCGGACGGTGAGGAGGCCGAACTCGTCGCCTTCGCCCACCAGAAGAGGATGGCCTTCAAGGAGCACGTCACCTTCTACACGGACGAGTCCCAGCGCCAGGTGCTGTTCACCTTCAAGGCCCGTCAGGTCATCGACCTCGGCGCGACGTACGACGTGGTCGGCGCCTCCGGCACCCGACTGGGCAGCTTCCGGAAGAACTTCGGCGCGTCCTTGCTGCGCAGCACCTGGCACCTGAGCCGGGCGGGCGAGGAGCGGGAAGCCACGGGGCAGGAGCGGAACGAGGCCGTGGCGCTGCTCCGGCGGGCCTGGGAGTTCCTGCCCTTCACGGATT
This sequence comes from Streptomyces tanashiensis, assembly GCF_014648895.1. Classification (GTDB taxonomy): domain Bacteria; phylum Actinomycetota; class Actinomycetes; order Streptomycetales; family Streptomycetaceae; genus Streptomyces; species Streptomyces tanashiensis. Next base: position 500,608 of record NZ_BMRZ01000002.1, on the reverse strand, counting down.
TCGTTCCGTTCATCGTGCCGTACCACTTCGACTTCGCCGAGGGCGGGCGCTCCGTCATGTCGGTCGACAAGCTGTTCGGGATCAGGGACCGGTACGTGCTCGACATAGCCGACCCGGAGCTCGACCGGCGCCTCGCCATAGCCCAGGCCGTGGCCCTGGACGCCCTGCAGTCCCGCTGACCGGGCCGCCACGGGCCGGCGGTGGCGCCCGTCGGGTCGGGGAGGTCCGTCGACCGAGGCGACCCGTCTACCCTGGAGAGACGGGCCGGGACGGGCACACCGTTCCTCCCGCGCCCGAGCCGCGCAGGCGGAAGGGCGGCGGACCATGTTCTTCAGCGATCGCACCGACGCGGGGCGGCAGCTCGCCGCCCGGCTCGACCACCTCAAGGGCCATGACGTCGTGGTCCTCGGGCTGCCACGGGGTGGCGTGCCGGTGGCGGCGGAGGTCGCCGGCACCCTCGACGCTCCTCTCGACATCTGTCTCGTACGGAAGCTCGGCGTGCCCCACCAGCCGGAGCTCGCCATGGGAGCGCTGGGGGAGGGCGGTGTGCGCGTGCTGAACGAGCGGGTGCTCCGGGAGACCCGCGTGGGCGATCGTGACCTCGCCGCCGTGGAGGAGCGGGAGCTCGCCGAGCTCGACCAGCGCGCACTCCGCTACCGGGGCAGCCGGGCGTCCGTGCCCCTCGACGGGCGGACGGTCGTCGTGGTCGACGACGGGCTGGCCACGGGTGCGACGGCGCTGGCGGCCTGCCGGGTGGTACGGGCCCGGGGCGCGGCGCGGATCGTCCTCGCGGTCCCGGTGGCACCGCGTGGCTGGACGGCCCGGCTGGGCGGCGAGGCCGACGAGACCGTCAGTGTGCACGCGCCGGAGCTCTTCTTCGCGATCGGGCAGTTCTACCGGGACTTCTCGCAGACCCCGGACGCCGAGGTCATCGCCTGTCTGGAGCGGAACAGGGCCGCGCGGGTCCCGGTCGTGCAGGACGTGGACGTGCGGATCCCGGTCGCCGACGTCACCCTCGGCGGGCGGCTCGCGGTGCCCGAGGACGCGGGCGGCATCGTCCTGTTCGCGCACGGCAGCGGCAGCAGCCGCCACAGTCCCCGGAACCGGGCGGTCGCCGCGGCGCTCAACCGGTCGGGCCTCGGGACGCTGCTCTTCGACCTGCTGACCGAGACGGAGGCGACGGACCGGGCCCATGTCTTCGACACGCCGCTTCTCGCCGGGCGGCTGGCCGGGGCCACGGAGTGGCTGGCCGGGCGCCCCGAGAGCACCGGTCTCCCGCTCGGGTACTTCGGCGCGAGCACCGGCGCGGCCGCCGCGCTGTGGGCGGCGGGCGATCCCGCGTCCCCGGTGGGCGCCGTCGTCTCGCGCGGCGGCAGGCCGGACCTCGCGGCCGAGCACCTGGCCGCGGTGCGAGCCCCGACGCTCCTGGTGGTGGGCGGCGCGGACGCGCTGGTCCTGGACCTCAACCGGCGGGCCCTGGCCATGTTGCGCTGTGAGAACAGGCTCGCCGTCGTGGGAGGCGCCGGACACCTCTTCGAGGAGCCCGGCGCCCTGGAGGAGGTGGCGGACCTCGCCACCTCCTGGTTCGCCGAGCACTTCCGGCGTGCGTCAGGGATCAGTAGGCCGAGTTGACGTTGTCGATGGAGCCGTAGCGGTCGGCCGCGTAGTTGCAGGCGGCGGTGATGTTGGCGACCGGGTCGAACAGGTCCATGGACGTGCCGGGCACGTGGTAGGCGAGGAACGTCGGCTCGATGACCTGGAGCAGGCCCTTCGAGGGGGTGCCGGCGACGGCGTTGGAGTCCCACAGGTTGATGGCCTGGGGGTTTCCGGACGACTCGCGCATGATGTTGCGGTGGATCCCGTCGTAGGAACCGGGGATGCCGTGCTGGCCCATGATGGCCAGCGACTCCCGGATCCAGCCGTCGAGGTTGTCGGCGTAGTTCGTGGCGGCGATCGGGGCCGCCTTGACGGCGGCGGCGGGGGCGGCGGCGACGGCCGCGGCGGCGGAGGCGCCCGTGCCGGTGGCGACGGCAGGGGTGGCCGACCGGTGCTCGGAGCGGCTCGCCCGCTCGGTCGTCGCGGACTTCTTGGCCTTCGCCTGCGCGGGGACGGCCTTCGCGGAACCCTGACGAATGGTCAGTTCGAGGCCGGGGTGAATGAGTGACGGATTGTCACCCACGGTGCTCTTGTTCGCGTGGTAAAGGCTCTTCCAGCCGCCCTGAATTCCCTTCTTGTGGGCGATCAGGGAAAGCGAGTCACCCTGCACGACGGTGTAGGTGCGCGCGGCGGCCGGGGCGGCGGGAGCCTTGGCCGCGACCGGCGCGGCGGGAGCGGCGAAGGTCTGGACGGCGATCTCGGGGGCGCCGGAAGCGGGCGCGGCGCCGGCGACGGCCGGGGCGATCAGCGGCAGGGTCAGTGCGGCGCCACCGGTTCCGACCAGGGCGAGGCCGCGAGAGACGTGGCCGAGGCGGGGGCGACGGTGCTTACCGTGAGCAGGCATGACGGTTTCCTCTCCGGCGCCTGCGGGGTGAGCTGTCGGGTTCGGACGGGAGATGTCCGGCCGCGCGCACGCGGCTTCACCCCGAGCCGTTCCGGATTCCGGACCGGCGTATTCGTGGGTCCCCCGCTCCTGCCGTCGGGTGAAAAGGGAGGTTTACCGAGCGGCGGCAGGATTGGGCGTTCCGCTCGAATGGAGGTGACCGTAGGCCAGTAATGCGACGGATAACAAGGGGAGTGGGTCGCGGGTATCCGGAAATGGATCACGGAATTCAGGGAATTCAAGATCGATGCAGTGCGCGGGGCGTTGAACTTCCTTGCCCGGTACGGGGTGGGGGAGCGTGTGGCCGGGTGGCCGGGGCGGACGAGTGAGTCGCGTCACCCGGAGTGCAATGTCCGAATATGGGCTGTAATTCCGAAGAAGGTAATTGGGGCGGAAATCCCCGCCATGGCGCCCTGGAGGGTGTGACGCTCCGAGCGAGGTCAAAAGTCGCAAAACAGACATTCTTCTTGAAAGATGGAGGGAGTCGACCCAGGAGAGACCCCATGCCGCCTTCCGCCGCCCTGCTCAGCCCCGACTCCCTCGACCGCGAGGCGGCCGCCCTCTTCGAGAGCGCCACCTGGCAGCGGATCGTCACGGACTGGACCGCCCCGGAAGTGCCGGTGCCGCCCGCCCCCGGGCGGCCCGCACCGGCGGAGGAGGGCTGGCGGGCGCTGCTCAGCGTGCCGGTGGACCGGCTCGTGGCCGACGCGCTCGCCGCCCTGCCGCCGGAGCTCCCCGCCGAGCGCGGGATCCCGGGACGGCTCGGAGCCGTCCTGCCCGACCGGCTGCACTCCTGGCGCCGCATCGGCCAGGCCGAGCTGCGCCCCTCGGTCCATCTCGGCTACGCGCGCCTGGTGCTCACCGAGTGGGGCTGGCAGAACGCCCCGTACAAGCTGCGTGACGCGCGGGGCGCCCGGTGCGTCTGCGGGGCCCTCCTCGCCACCCACCGGCTCGGTTACGGCGGCGCGGACACCATGAACGAGGCGGCCGCCTGGATCATGACCGAGCTCCGGTCACGGGGGTGGCAGGGGCTGATCGGGCCGTGGAACCGGGCCCCCGGGCGTACGGCCGCCGACGCGGTGGCCCTCCTCGACGCCACGGTCCGCCGTGCCGCGCACGCCGGCCGCTGACGCCGTGAGCCGATCCGGGCGGCGACCGGAGGGTCGCCGCCCGGCGCTCGGGGAACGGTCAGCCGCTGACGCTCGCGGCTCCGGTCTCGATGTGGCCGGTGTACCGGCGCGACCAGGTCCCGTCGATGTCGGCGAGGATGGTGAAGTCGTACCAGCCGCCGTTGTACGCCACCGCGTTGAAGAAGTCCTCGCGACTGGAGTTCGCCGGCACCGTGTACGTCCACGGACCGTCCGAGCGGTAGGCGTTCGAGCGGATCGTGAAGGTGACCGGGCCGGCCGAGGTGTTGGTCATCCTGAACCACAGGGCCGTCTTGCCCGTCCCCGTCTCGGGCGCGAACCGGGCGGTCACCTCGACGGCCTTGCCGGCCTTGGAGGCGTCCCCGATGAAGCGGCGCAGGAAGCGGTTGGGGCCCATCATCGAGATGTCGTACTTCCCCGACCCCGACCCCAGGCCGATGTTGAAGTAGTCGGAGGCCGTGCCGCCGGGATCGACGGTGTACTGCCAGGCGGCCGTGTCCCGGTACTGGTGCGGGTGGATCGAGAAGTGCGCCGGCCGCTTGGCCTCCGCGCCCTGGTTCGTCATCGAGAACCAGGCCAGGATCTTGCCCGCGGCGCCGAACTCGAACCGGTCGAGGTTGCCGTTCACCTGGTACGGCAGGGCGCGCGCAGGGCGGGTGCCGGCCTCCTGCGCGGGCAGCGCGTTGTTCTGGGGGGCCGGGTTGGGCAGCGGGCCGCAGGTGGCCTGGCCGATCACCTTCGCCGTGGAGGGGAGGCCGGCGGGCACTCCGTACACCGGGTGGGCGAAGTCGAAGACCCCGGTCAGGTCGCCCGTGACCTTGCGTCGCCAGGCGCTGATGTTGGGGCAGGTGGCCGGGGTGCCGAGGGCCGCCGTCCAGGTCTCCATGAAGCGCAGCACCGAGGTGTGGTCGAAGACCTCGGAGCTCACCCAGCCGCCCCGGGTCCACGGGGACATGACAATCATGGGGACGCGGAAACCCAGGCCGATCGGCACGCCGTCGAGGTACTCCCCGGCGGTGCCCGGAGGGGCGACCGGCGGCGGCACGTGGTCGAAGAAGCCGTCGTTCTCGTCGTAGTTGAGGAACAGCACCGTGGAGTCGAACACCGCGGCGTCGGCGGCCAGCGCGCGGTAGACGAGATCGACGAAGTGGGCGCCGTCGCCCGGAGGGGCGTACGGGTGCTCGGAGAAGGCCTCGTTGGCGACCACCCACGACACCTGGGGCAGGGTCCCGCCGACGACGTCGGCCCGGATCGCCGCGGCGATGTCGTCCGGCGTCGAGCCGGTCACCTTGGGGACCGAGCCCATGCCCCGGTCGTACAGCGGGTCCCCGGGCCGTGCGTCGGTGAACTTCTTGAAGTACGCGAGGCCGTTGTCGCCGTAGTTGTCCTGGGCGTTCTGGTAGACCTTCCAGCTCACCCCGGCGCGCTGGAGCGCCTCGGCGTACGTCTCCCAGGTCAGGCCCGACTCGTCGCCGCCGTCCTTGCTGGAGCCGTCGATCTTCCCGCTCCACAGGAAGGTGCGGTTGGGGCCCGTGGCGCTCAGCGTGGAGCAGAAGTACGCGTCGCAGATCGTGTAGTGGTCGGCGAGCGCGTGGTGGAAGGGGATGTCGCCGCGGTCGAGGTGCCCGAGCGACCGGGTGTTGCCCACGCCCGTCACCCAGTTGTCGAGGCGTCCCTTGTTCCAGGCGGCGTGCTGCGAGGTCCAGCTGTGCGGGAGGTCGCCGTTGCACTGCGCGAGGGTCTCGCCGTCGACGCCGCCGGCGGGCGGGGTGTCGCTGAGCTTCCAGGGGTACTGGCGGCCGCCCCAGTTGGGCTGGTTGAACATGCCCCAGCCGCCGGGGATGTTGCCGGCCGCGCGGTCGGCGAAGCCCCGTACGCCGCGCAGCGTGCCGAAGTAGTGGTCGAAGCTGCGGTTCTCCTGCATGAGGATCACCACGTGCTTCACGTCCGTGAGCGTGCCGGTCGCGGTGCGCGCGGCGGCCGACGCCTGGACCGGCGGCAGCGCGGCCCCCGCCATGAGCCCCGCGCCGATCCCGACGAATCCCCTGCGGCTGATGGGAATCATGCCCCGCCTCTCCTGTCACGGTGTGCCCCAACGGCACGTCGGAGACATGATGGGGGAGAGGAGCTTAAAGGTATACAGCCGCGCGGTAATTAGTGTGTGAACACGCAGAGGCCTTGTGATACCGGGCCATCGATTGGTCCGACTTCAGACCAATGATTCAGACGGTGAGAACCTTCACTCCGGCTTCGGTGAGCTGCGCAACCGTCTCCTGGGCGATGCCCGCATCCGTCACCAGCAGATCGATCCGGTCCAGACCGCAGATCCGTGCGAACGCCCGGCGGCCCATCTTCGAGGAGTCGGTCACCACGACCACCCGGCTCGCGCGCTCCGCGAAGAGCCGGCTGATGCTCGCCTCGTCCTCCTGGTGCGCCATCACGCCGAGTTCGGGGTCGACCCCGTCGACCCCGAGCACCACCACGTCGAGCACGACCTCGTTGAGCACCCCGACCGTCAGCGGGCCCACCAGCTCGTACGTCTGGGGGCGGGCGACACCCCCCGTGGTGACGATCTTGATCTGTGGGCGCACCGCGAGTTCGCCCGCGATGTTGAGGGCGTTGGTGACCACGGTCAGCGCGGGTCCGGCCGACACCGCAGCTCCCGGGGCCTCGGCCCTGCCGCTCGCGAACCGCAGCGCGAGCGCCCGGGCGACCTCCGTCGTCGTCGTCCCCCCGTTGAGTCCGACGACCTCGCCGGGTGCGACCAGATCCGCCACCGCCTCGGCGATCCGCCGCTTCTCCGGCGCGTGCCGCGTCGACTTGTACCGCAGCGGCAGTTCGTACGAGACCCCGTGCACCACCGCCCCGCCCCGCGTCCGTACGAGGAGCTGCTGCTCGGCGAGCTCGTCGAGGTCCCGGCGGATCGTGGCGGCGGAGACGTCGAGGGCCGTCGCCGCCTCCTCGACCTCCAGCTTCCCCGAGGCCGCAAGCAGCTCCAGGAGCGTGTTCCACCGCTCGTGCTTGGACATGGGTCCCTCCCTCCGTCGGGGGCGCGCCCGCATGACCACCCCGCTCGTGCGCGCGTCCGATTCTAGCCGTCGGCGGGTGCGGGATCTGGCAAGAGGATGCTTGTTTCTGCTTGAATGGGCGTGTCTTCAAGCAATTTCCATCATCATCGCGCACTCTTCTTGCAAGGAGATCGGCATGACCACCACCCGCACCGCCGTGGAGATCGCCTCCCAGCCGGCGACCTGGCGCCAGGCGGCCCGCACCCTGTCCCAGCACGTCGCGGCCCTTCCTCGCCGAGGCGAGCGGGTCGCGGTGATCGGCTGCGGCACCTCCTGGTTCATGGCCCTCGCCTACGCCGAGCTGCGCGAGTCCGGCGGCCACGGCGAGACCGACGCCTTCGCGGCCTCCGAGTTCCCCTACGGCCGCCGCTACGACCGGGTCGTGGCCATCACCCGCTCCGGCACCACCAGCGAGGTCCTCGCCGTCCTGTCCCGGCTCCGCGGCACGGTCCCCACCGGCGCGATCACGGCGGACCCCACGACCCCGGTGATGGACCTCGCCGACGAGGTCGCCGTCCTCGACTTCGCCGACGAGGAGTCCGTCGTCCAGACCCGCTTCGCGACCACCGTGCTCGCGCTGTTCCGCGCGCACCTGGAGTCCGAGGACGCCCTCCCCGAGGGACTCGCCTCCGTCGAGGACGCCGCCCGCGACGCCGAGCAGGCCCTCATCTCCCCGCTCGACGAGAGCGTGCGCACGGCCGAGCAGTTCACCTTCCTCGGCACCGGCTGGACCTACGGACTCGCCCTGGAGGCAGGTCTGAAGATGCGCGAGGCGGCCGGCGCCTGGACCGAGGCGTACCCCGCCATGGAGTACCGCCACGGCCCCATCAGCATCACCGGCCCCGGCCGGGTGACCTGGGGCTTCGGCGCCCTGCCCGCCGGACTCGCGGACGAGGTGCGCAAGGTCGGCGGCACCCTCGCCGAGAGCGACCTCGACCCGCTCGCCGACCTCGTCCGCGCCCAGCGTCTCGCCGTCGCGGTCGCCGAGGCCCAGGGGCTGAACCCGGACACCCCCCGGAACCTCACCCGCTCCGTCGTCCTCACCGACGTCCATGCCTGACCTCCGCCCCGCACCCGTTCACCACCCGGGAGAAGCATCATGCCGCTGACGCCCACCGACGAGATCGTCCGCCGCGCCCGCGCCGCGGGCACGGGGGTGGGGGCGTTCAACGTCCTCCAGCTCGAACACGCCCAGGCCATCGTGGCCGGCGCCGAGAACGCCGACCGGCCGGTCGTCCTCCAGATCAGCGAGAACACCGTCCGCTACCACGGAGCCCTGGAGCCGGTCGCGCTCGCCTCCCTGGCCGTCGCCCGCGCCGCCAAGACACCCGTCGCCGTGCACCTCGACCACGCCGAGAACCCCGATCTGGTCCGCGAGGCCGTCGCCCTCGGCCTGGGCTCGGTCATGTTCGACGCCTCGAAGCTCCCGTACGCGGAGAACGTCGCCGCCACCCGCGAGGTCGTGGAGTACTGCCACAGCCACGGAGTCTGGGTCGAGGCCGAACTCGGAGAGGTCGGCGGCAAGGGCGGCGCCCACACGCCGGGCGTGCGCACGGACCCCGAGGAGGCCCGCGCCTTCGTCGCCGCCACCGGCGTCGACGCCCTCGCGGTGGCGGTCGGCAGCGCCCACCAGATGGTGACCCGCGACGCCGTCCTCGACCTCGACCTGATCGCCCGGCTGCGGGCGGCGGTGGACGTTCCGCTCGTCCTGCACGGCTCCTCGGGCGTCTCGGACCCGCACCTCACCGAGGCGGTCACGGCGGGCATGACCAAGGTGAACGTGTCCACGCACCTGAACAAGGCCTTCACCCAGGCCGTCCGCACCCACCTGGCCGAGCACCCCACCACGGTCGACCCGCGCCACTACCTGAACCCGGCCCGCGCGGCCGTGGCCCACGAGGTCGCCCACCTCCTGGCGGTCCTGTCGCCGTGACGGGCCCGCGGGCGTGACGCCCGTCCGGGTCCGGCCCCCGCCCGCTCAGACCTCCTGAAGCGCCGTCAGAAGGTCCCGCACGGCGGGCAGGGCCAGGGAGGACTCCCGTACCGCGGCGTGGATCGCGCGGACCGGCTCGGGGCCGCGGACCTTGCGGACCACCACGTTCGGGTGGCGGCTGCCGAGGCCCATCAGAGGGATCAGACTGATCCCGAGACCGGCCGCGACGAAGCCCTGCGCGGTGGCGTACTCCTCGCACTCCACGGCGATGTCCGGGGTGAACCCCGCCGCCGCGCAGGCGTCGAGCACGGCGTCGAGGCAGGGGCCCGCGCGCTCGCTGCCGACCCATGGCTCCGCGGCCAGGTCCGCCAGGTCGACGGCGCCCCGACGGCCGGCGAGCCGGTGGCCCCTGGGAAGCACGGCGCGGTACGGGTCGTCGACCAGATGGACGAGCCGGAGACCGTCGCCGGACGTCTCCGGGCCGCCCCGGGGCCGCACGAGGAGGGTGAGGTCCGCCTCCGCGTCGGGGGCGCCGTCGCCGATCCTCAGGTCGACCCGTACGCCCGGGTGTTCCGCACGGAAGCGGGCCAGGGCGGGCGCGACCAGGTCGGCGCCCGCGGTGGCGAAGTAGCGCACCGCGATCTGCCCGGTGCGGCCCGCCCTGAGATCGGCGAGCGCCGTCTCCGCCTCGGCGACCTGACGCCCGATGACGGCGGCGTGCTCGGTGAGCAGCCGCCCGGCGGCGGTCGGCCGTACGCCCCGGCCGAAGCGTTCGAGCAGCTCGATGCCGGCCTCCTTCTCCAGTGCGGCGATCTGCTGACTCACGGCCGAGGGGGTGTAGCCGAGATGGCCGGCGGCGGCCGTCACGGAGCCACTGGCGACGACGGCCCGGAGCACCTGCATGCGTCTCACGTCCAGCATGTAGCAGAGCTTAACGCTCGATGAACGATCCTTCGCTTGTCCTGTCGGCTCGGGACCGGGACCGTGGAGGGCATGACTTCGGCGATACGCATGGGCGTACTGGCCCTGCTCTGGGGCTCCGGTTTCCTCTGGATCAAGATCTCCCTCAACGAGAGCCTCACCCCGGGGTGGATCACCTTCGTACGGTGCCTCCTCGGCGCGGGGGTCCTCCTCGCGCTCGCGCACGGAGCCGGGCAGCGGCTGCCGCGGGACCGCGGCACCTGGGGGCGCCTCGTGATCGCCGCCTTCCTCTGCAACGCGCTGCCCTTCCTGCTCTTCTCCGTCGGAGAGCAGACCGTCGACAGCGGAGTGGCGGGCGTCCTGAACGCCACCACCCCGCTCTGGTCCCTCCTCATCGGCCTCGGTCTCGGTACGGAACGTCCGCTGCGCCCCGCGCGGCTCGGCGGACTCGCCCTCGGCTTCACCGGCGTCCTGCTGATCTTCGCGCCCTGGAGCGCCGGCGCCGGTCTCATGACCTGGGGAGCGCTCGCGCTCCTCGGCGCCTCCGTGAGCTACGCGGCGGCCTTCGCGTACATGGCGCGTCGGCTCACCGACCGGGGCACCGCACCCCTGGCCCTCTCCGCCGCGCAACTCCTCACGGCGACCGCCCTCAGTACGCCCGCCCTGGCGGCCGGCGGCCCGGAGAGGGTGACCGCGACGGGACTGCTCGCGCTCCTCGTCCTGGGCGTCTTCGCGACCGGGCTCACCTTCCACCTCAACTACCGGATGATCGCCGAGGAAGGCCCCATCAGCGCCGCCACCGTCGGCTACCTGCTGCCGGTGGTCTCCGTGACCCTGGGCGCCCTGGTGCTCCACGAACCGCTGACCGCCCGGGTGCTGACGGGCATGGCGGTCGTCCTCGTCGGCGTGGGCCTGACCCGCACCCGGACGCGGCCCACCGGGTGCCCCGCCCCGTCCGCGGCCGACGAGCCGGCCGGGACGTCCCCCGTGCGACCGTGACACGGTCGTGCTCCCTCCAAGGGAGGCCTGCGCGCCGACGGGCGACAGCCGCACGGGGTCGGAAGGCGAGCCCTACGCGTCCTGGACGACCGGCTCGGCGACGAAGAGGGGGATCTCCCGGTCGGTCTTGTGCTGGTAGTCGGCGTAGTCCGGGAACGCGGCGACCGCCCGCTCCCACCACGCCTGGCGCTCCTCGCCGGTGACGATGCGGGTCTTCATGTCCCACGCGCGCGTGCCGTCGCGCAGTTCGACCAGGGGGGTGGCGACCAGGTTGTGGTACCAGACGGGGTGCTTGACCGCGCCGCCGTTGGACGCGACGAGTGCGTACGCGCCCTCGTGCTCGACCCGCATGAGCGGGGTCTTGCGGAGCTTGCCGCTCTTGGCGCCGAGGTTCGTGACCAGGACGACGGGGAGGCCCCGCATCGTCGTGCCCCGGGTGCCGCCTGATGATTCGTACAGCTCGACCTGGTCGCGCACCCACTTCGTCGTGCTGGGCTCGTACTCGCCTTCTAGGGGCATGGGTGTGCGTCCTTTCGGATGACGTCCGGCGTCGCCGGCCTGCTTGCCCCCGACGCTATCCGACCGCTCGCGCCTCCGGAGGGAGACGTTCCGCCGGAGCGTCGCCCCTACCGCCCCGCCCGCGCCGCGCGTGCTCGGCCGAGGATCCGGCGGCCCCGGTTCCCGGCCACGGAAGCGCCTCTTCCGGCCACCTGTTCCGGCTTCGACGCGGGTTCCGTTGCAGGCGTATGGCGGATGCATGACAAGACCCCAACTCCCTTGAGACCACGCCCGTGGAGCGGCCAGGCTGCTGATCACGCCGGGACCGGACACACCGGTCCCGACCGTGTACGTGGCCCCACGTGCACCCCCCCACAGTCGCGCCGCCCCACCCTTCGGGCGCGACGCCCATGAGGAGGACTCCCTCGCAATGGCACTCCCGAAGAGCAACAAGACCCGCCTCGCCGTGACGGCCTCCGCCGCGACCGCCGCCGCCCTGCTCGGGACCTTCGCCGCCGTCCCGGCCCAGGCCGCCCCCGCCGAGGGCACCGTCCTCGCCGCCGGCTCGGCCGACGCGATCCCCGGCAGCTACATCGTCACCCTCAAGCACGGTGCGGGTTTCAAGGCCGCCTCGGCCAAGGGCCGGAACCTCATAGCCGGCTACGGCGGCACGGTCCGCAAGACCTTCGGCTCCGCCATCAACGGCTACACGGCGACCCTCGGCGCGACGGAGGCCCGCCGCCTCGCCGCAGACCCGGCCGTCGCCTCCGTCGAGCAGAACCAGGTCGTCCGCGCCGACGCGACCCAGTCCAACGCGCCCTGGGGCCTGGACCGCATCGACCAGGCCAGCCTGCCGCTGTCCGGCACGTACACCTACCCCGACAGCGCCGGCGCCGGCGTCACCGCCTACGTGATCGACACCGGCGTGCGGATCACCCACTCCGAGATCGCCGGGCGCGCCGTGAACGGCTACGACGCCGTCGACGGCGACAACGTCGCCCAGGACGGCAACGGGCACGGCACCCACGTCGCCACGACCATCGCCGGCTCCACCTACGGCGTGGCCAAGTCGGCGAAGATCGTCGCCGTCCGCGTCCTCGACAACAACGGCTCCGGCACCACCGCCGGTGTCATCGCGGGCATCGACTGGGTCACCGCGAACCACACCGCCGGCGCCCCCGCCGTGGCCAACCTCTCCCTCGGAGGCGGCGCCTCCACCGCCCTCGACAACGCGGTGAAGAACTCCATCGCCGACGGCGTCACCTACGCGGTCGCCGCGGGCAACTCCGGCGTCAACGCCTCCTCCTCGTCGCCCGCCCGCGTCGCCGCCGCCATCACGGTCGGCGCCACCGGCAGCACCGACGCCAAGGCCGGCTGGTCCAACTACGGCTCGGTCCTCGACCTCTTCGCCCCCGGCGTCTCCATCACCGCGGGCTGGAACACCGGCGACACCGCCACCAACACCATCTCGGGCACCTCGATGGCCACCCCGCACGTGGCCGGCGCCGCCGCGATCTACCTCGCCGGCCACACCTCCGCCACCCCGGCCCAGGTCGCCACCGCCCTGGTCAACGGCGCCACGCCCAACAAGGTGACCAGCCCGGGCAGCGGCTCCCCGAACCGCCTCCTGAGGATCGTCCCGTAGCCACGGACACGGAACCGCCCCGGAGGCAGCCGGCGCCTCCGGGGCGGTTCCCCCTCTCGTGACGTGGAGCTCCGCCGCGTCGGGTCAGGACGAGGGCCGCAGCACGGTCTGCCGTGTCATCCGGGCCAGTTGCTCGATGTCGGCGTGCGGCATGTCCGAGGCCTTGAACGTCACCGAACCCATGCTCCCCTTGTCCGCCCAGAAACAGATGGCCTTCGGCGTCCCCGTGAGGTCCTCGACGTACCGGGAGCACTGCATCCAGCCGCCGTACGCGCCCGCGTCCGCCGTCCAGGTGTCATCGGCCGAGGTCACGCCGGGCGTCTCCGACAGGAGCGTGTGACTGTCCCGCACCAGGGCGGCGGAGGCGTCGTGGAAGTCGCCGATGGACGCGGTGACGGTGAGCTCGGACCCGTCGCCCGCGCCGCCCGTGTAATAGTGCGTGAACGCGGCCTCGATCCGCCCGCCCGGGGCGCCCGCCGCGGCGGCGCCGAGCCCCTCGCCCATGTCCATCCGCGTCATCCCGCGGAAGCCGTACGGGGCGACCGCCTCGTACCGCGGATACGCGGTGTACTCGGCGTGCGTCAGGACGACGGTCGTCACGAGGGCGCCGAGGGTGACGGCGGCACCGGCGCCGATGAGGGCCAGTTCGCGCCGCGCGTACCGCGGTACGGCGGACAAGGACGACTCGGCGGGGACGGGCCCCGCGTCCACCGCGCCCGACGCCCGCTCGCCGCCACGGGCGCGCGCTCCGCGCAGGAGCAGCCGCAGCGCCAGGAGCGGAAGGTCGAGGAGCAGGCCGACCGCCCACGGGATCCAGAAGGGGAACGGGCCGAGCAGATGTCGCGCGAGCAGGAGCGCGGCGACGGCCAGTGAGGCGACGAACAGATACTTCGGCGTGCGGCGGACGAGGAGGCGCAGCGGTGCCCGGCCGGGGCGGGCCAGGGCGGTGAGCGTCGCGTCCAGCACCGCAAGCCGGCGGTCGTGCGGCGCGAGGGCCGCCTGCTGCCGGGCCTCCTTCTCCGCAGCCTCCGGTGAGGCGGCGGTCGTGAGCGCCTGGACGACGTCATGACGCTGCACCCGGGCGGCCGACGGTCCCTTGCCCGCGGCCGCGGCGAGGACCGAGGTCGACGCGGCGGCCCGCCGCAGCTGCGGGGAGTCGGGCGCCAGCTCCCGGAGCCGCTCCAGGAGGGCGGGGCCGCGTGCGTGGCGGCCGGGCCGGTCCAGGGCGTCGGAGCGCAGGCAGAGTTCGGCGTACCCGGCGAGGAGATCGACGTGGTCGGGGAAGGTGTCGAGGGCCCGGCGGAAGACCCGCTCGGCGTCGTCGTCATGGTCGTCCTCGTCCTCGGCCATGTGCGCGCGGGCGAGGACGAGGAGGAGCTGCGGTTCGGGACCGTCCGTCTCCAGGGCCGCTTCCGCGGCCTTCCGCGCCTCCGCGTACCGGCCGGCGGCGATCAGCGCGGCCGCGTGAGCGCATGCGGACGCGGCGTCTTCTTCGCTGTGCAAGAGTCCCCACCCCTGATGTTTCGGCCGAAGGTTCCCGGCCAAGAGGCGTCACTATCGCTCGCGACGGAATCCCTGGTCAACCGGGTTCCGAGGGCTCGGGGGCGAGGGTGAGGGAAGATCGTCGATACGACCGCCCGGTTCCGGCCCCTTCAGGAGCATCTGGTGCACACCCTCGCGTACGACGACGTCAAGACCGCCGCCGACCGGATCGGCGGCCACGTCCGCCCCGTCACGGTCACCCCCGCCGACCCCGCGAGCGAGCCGTACGAACTCCACCTCGCGCTGGAGCTCATGCAGCACACCGGCTCCTTCAAGGCCCGCGGCGCGCAGAACTTCCTCCTCGCCCACCGGGAGGAAGGCACCCTCCCGGCCGCCGGGGTCACCATCGCCTCCGGCGGCAACGCGGGCCTGGCCTGCGCCTGGGCGGCCCGCCGGCAGGGAGTCAGGGCGACCGTCTTCCTCCCCGCCACCGCACCCCGGGTGAAGGTCGACAGACTGCGCGGCTACGACGCCGACGTACGGCTCGTCGGCACGGAGTACGCCGAGGCGCTCGCCGCCTGCGAGGCGTTCGCGGCCGACACCGGGGCGCTCGCCTCCCACGCCTACGACCACCCCCTGATCGCCGCGGGGGCCGGCACCCTCCTCGACGAGATCCACCGGAGGATCCCGGACCTCGACACCGTCGTCGTCTCGGTCGGCGGCGGCGGACTCTTCGCCGGTGTCGCGACCGCCGCCCGGCACCACGGCATCCGCACCGTCGCCGTCGAACCCGAGAACTGCCGCGCCCTCGACGCCGCAGTCCGGGCCGGTCACCCCGTCGACGTGACGGTCGACTCGATCGCCGCCGACGCCCTCGGCGCCCGCCGCGCCACCTCCCTCGCCGTGAGCGCCGCCCAGGAGGAAGGGGTTCACTCCGTCCTCGTCACGGACGCCGACATCGTCCGCGCCCGCCGGACCCTGTGGGACGACCGCCGCCTCGCCGTCGAACACGCCGCCGCCACGGCCCTGGCCGCCCTCACCGCCGCGTCCGACGGCCGAACCGCCGGGCCCGCCTACCGCCCGGCACCAGGCGAGAAGATCTGCGTCGTCCTCTGCGGCGCCAACACCGACGCCGCGGACCTCACGCGGCCGGCACCGACCACCGGAACCCGCTGAGGGATCGCCCGTCGGACAGGACTTCAGGGCCGGACGGACGGCGACGGCTCGCTCGGGCCGCGGAGCGGCAGCGGGCGGCTGAAGACGAGATTGGTGGTCGTGCTGCCGAACTCCGCGAGCGCGTCGACGATCTGCTCCAGATGGGCCATCGACGTGGCCGCCACCTTCAGGACGTAGCAGTCGTCGCCGGTCGTACGGAGACACTCCAGGATCTCCGCACGCTCGCCGAGCAGCCGGCGCAGCGGCTCGTGCCGGGTCCCCGGGTACTTCAGCCGGACGACGGCGAGGACCGCGTACCCGATCCGCTCCAGATCCACCTCCGCCCGGTAGCCCGTGATCACCCCGGACTCCTCCAGACGGCGCACCCGCTCCTTCGTCGCCGAGGCGCTCAGGTTCACCCGCCGTGCCAGCTCCGTGTACGCGATCCGGCCGTCCCGCTGAACCTCTGTCAGGATCGCCCAGTCCGTCACGTCAAGACTCTCGGTCATCTGATCAGATTACCGGCGGATCCACGGCCGAACGGCCCCTGAACAGGCGGGAATCACTTCAGACCGCCCCTCATGCCTGGCTAGCCTGTGCCGCGTGAAGATCGGAGTCAACATCCTCAACTTCGGCCCCGGCGCCGATCCCGGCATCCTGCGCGACTGGGCCCGGACCGTCGAAGGCCTGGGCTACGACCTGCTGATGGTCTCGGACCACATCGCCATCACCCCCGACGTCGCCGAGCGCTACCCGGCCCCTTCTACGAACCGTTCACCACCCTGTCGTGGCTGGCCGGCGTCACCACCCGCGTCCGGCTCGGCACGACCGTCCTCATCGCCCCCTACCGGCACCCGCTCCTCACCGCCCGCATGGCGGCCAACCTCGACGCCCTCAGCGGCGGGCGGCTCGTCCTCGGAGTGGGAGTGGGCTGGGCACGCCAGGAGTTCGCCGCCCTCGGCATCCCGTTCGAACGGCGAGGACGGCTCACCGACGAGCACCTCCACGCCCTGCGCGAGGCCTGGGCCGACACCGCCGCCTACGGAGACCACCCGATTCCGGTCTGGATCGGCGGCCACAGTGACGCGGGACTGCGCCGCGCCGTGCGGTTCGGGGACGCCTGGCACCCCCTGCGCCGCACCCTCGGGCAGCTGCGCGAAGGCGCCGCGAGGATGCGGGAGCACGCGGACGAGCAGCGGCTCCCCACGCCCGCCCTGGCGCCTCGCATCGCCCTCAGGCTGACCACGGCACCGGTCGGCGGACCGGACCGCCTCGCCGGGGAGGGCACGATCGAACAGATCATGGACGACCTCGACCGACTGCGGCTGATGGGCGCCGACACCGTCGTCCTCGACCCGTACGGCGGGGACCCGAACGAGACCACCCACCCGCAGACGGCCTGGCAGGCACTCGCCACCGTCGCCGCCCACCTCTCCCCGCACCACACCCGAACGGAGCCGTCATGACGACAGCAGACGACCACACCCTCCTCCGCCGCGCCATCGCCCTCGCGGCCACCGCACGCGACGGCGGCGACCCGCCGTTCGGCTCGCTCCTCGCGGCACCGGACGGAACGATCCTGGCCGAAGAACACAACACCACCCTCACCGACCGGGACATCACCGCCCACCCCGAGCTCAAGCTCGCACGGTGGGCGGCCCGGGAACTGGACCCCGCCACGGCGGCCGAGACCACGATGTACACCAGCTGCCAGCCGTGTGGCATGTGCGAAGCGGCCATCCGGCAGGCGGGCCTCCGCCGGGTCGTGTACGCGCTGTCCAACGAACAGCTTCTCGACATCCGCCCCGGCAGCGGCCGCCCGCCCGTACCGCAGGACGGACCCGCACTGCTCGACGAGGTACGGGCCGTGGTCCAGGGCTACTACCGCTGACCCGCGACGGCGGCCCCCACCGCTCCGCCGCGAGACGCGACCCCGGATGCGTCAGGATGGGGACATGACCGAGATCCTCACCCCCCGGCTCCTGCTCCGCCGCTGGAGCGACGACGACCTCGTCCCGATGGCGGAGATCAACGCCGACCCCGAGGTCATGCGGTGGATCGGGGACGGCTCGGTGCGGGACCTGGAGCAGACCGCCGAGGCCATCGAGCGGTGCGAGGAGGAGTGGGACGAGGAGGGCTTCGGGCTCTTCGCCGTCGAGCTCCTCGGCTCCGGCGAGCTCATCGGCTTCGCGGGGCTCTCCGTGCCGGACTTCCTGCCGGAGGTGCTGCCCGCCGTGGAGATCGGCTGGCGCCTCGGCCGGCAGTTCTGGGGCCAGGGGTACGCCTCCGAGGCCGCCCACGCGGTCCTGGAGTTCGCCCTCCAGGACCGCGGGCTCGACCGGGTGGTCGCCATCACGCACATCGGCAACCGGGCCTCCGAGAACGTCATCCGGAAGCTCGGCATGACGCCGGAGCGCGAGACGGACCACCCGGTCTTCGGCGTTCCCCTGCGGCTCTACGCCATCGACCTCACCGAGTACCAGGCGTGATCACCGGGGCCCGGCCGGAGCGCCGTCAGTGGCGCTCGGGCAGGTCCCGCTCCGCGGGCAGCGACGAGAAGTCACCGGCCGCGGGCGAGGCGGAGGCGCGCGAGGACGGCGCCACCGCCGGCTTCTTGCCGCAGAAGGCCGCCTCCAGGGTGCCGCCGAGCGCGGTGTTGGCGGCGCCGTGGTTCGAGGTGTTCGCCAGGGCGGACAGGCTGCGCCGCCCGTCGCGGGTCGAGAAGGCGTACGTGTAGAAGCCCTGCACGGTGCCGGTGTGCCCGTACACCTGAGTGCCGCAGGACAGGTCGTAGCGGCGCAGGCCCAGACCGTAGAACCGGGTGTTCGTCGTGTCCGTCGGCGTGACCGTCGTCATCGCCTCCAGCATCGCCGGGGACAGCAGACGGCCGCGCATGAGCGCGCTGGTGAAGGTGTTCAGATCGGCGGGGCTGGAGATGACGGCACCGGCCGACTGCGCCCAGGACACGGTCTGCTCCGTGGAGTCCACGAGCGGGTCGCCCTCCGCGTCCGGGTGCAGATAACCCCGCACGTGCAGGCCCTTGATGCGCGTGTCGGGGTGGACGTACGAGGTCTTGGTCAGCTTCAGCGGCTTGAAGATGCGGCGCTCGTACGCGTCGGACACCGGCCGGCCCGTGAGCTTCTCGATGAGCATGCCGACGACCACGAAGTTGGCGTTGGAGTACTTGTACGCCACGCCCGGCTCCGTGGTGCGGGGCTCGCTCAGGGAGAGGTCGACGAGCTCCTGGTAGCCGAACACCCGGTTCCGCACGGCCTCGAAGCCCGGCACGGTGTCGTTGAACATCGCGTCCGTGTAGTCGGCGAGCCCGCTGCGGTGGGTCAGGAGGTGGCGGACCGTGATGCGATCGTCGGGGAGCAGTCCGGGCAGGTACCGGTTGACCGGAGAGTCGAGTTCCAGCCGGCCCTCCTCCACCAGCTGCAGGAGCACGACCGTGGAGAACGTCTTGCTGACGCTGCCGATACGGAAGCGCGCGTGGATGTCCATCGGCGCCCCCGACGTCCGGTCCTGGACGCCGACGGTCCGGCTCTGGACGCCCTTGGGGCCGGTGAACCGGGCCATCGCCCCCGGTGCGCCGTTGGCCATGGCCGAGTCGAGCGCGGCGACCACGCCCGCCATGTCGGGGGTGGGAGCCGCGGGCGAGGCCGTCGCGGCGGGAGAGAGGGGAGTGGCGAACGCACTGGTGGCAGGGACGACACCCGCCGCGAGCGCGGCGATCAGGGTGGCGCTCACGGCCATCCGGCGGTGCGACGACAGAGGCACGGCGGTTCCTCGACTTCTTCCGAATCATCAGGTGCGGCACTCGGCGGGGGTGGGCCGCGGGGCGGGGCCCGCGTGCGGTCGCGCGTGGCCCCCTGTGTTCACCGATCATGAGTCCCGCCGTCGGCGAACGGTTCCCGACACGGGCGACGACTTCCGGACGGCCTAGTTCCGTCCCGCTGTTGGGCGACTGCCCAGCGCGACCCCGGCAGGACTGGGCTCCTGCCGACAGACAACCGCCCCGGAGAGCTCGATCATTGCGCTGGTCACGCTTGCGAGGACGCGCAACGTGCGGCACACGAGAAGGAGTTCCTATGAATCGGAGATGGGGCCGCGCACTCGGCGGCCTGCTGCTCGCCCTCCTGATGGCGGCGTACGCCGGGCCGGGCACCGCCGGCGCGACGGAGGCGGCGACCGGCCGGATCCCGTCGGTCGGCACCGCCTGGGACCAGCCGGGGCCGTACGAGGTCGCCGTCGACATCGAGGTGGTGCACACCTTCTACCACCCGAAGGACATGGGACAGCGAGGAGAGCTGCACCCGGTGGTGATCTGGGGCAACGGCACCGGCGCCGTGCCCGGGATCTACAGCTCGCTGCTGCGCCACTGGGCGAGCCACGGCTTCATCGTCGCCGCCGCCAACACCCCCACCTCCAACTTCGCCATCAGCATGCGCGCCGGCATCGACGTCCTGGAGCAGCGGAACGCCGACAGCTCCAGCCCCTTCTACCGGAAGGTGGACCTCGAACACATCGGCTCCGCCGGCCACTCGCAGGGCGGCGCGGCCGCGGTCAACGCCGCGCTCGACCCCCGGGTCGACACCGCCGTCCCCATCCAGCCGGGACCGCTGACCGACCCCGACCTGATGGACGAGCCCGTCTTCTACCTGGCCGGCCAGCGCGACCTGACGGTGTGGCCGGCCCTCGTGAAGGCGCTGTACCGGGACTCGTCCCACGTCCCCGCCGTCTACGGCGAGGTCCGCGGCGCCGGGCACCTGAGCTCCATCGGGGACGGCGGCGACTTCCGCGCACCGACCACGGCCTGGCTGCGGTTCTGGCTGATGGGCGACGAGAACGCCCGCGGGACGTTCTTCGGGCCGGGCTGCGGCTCCTGCACGGACAGCGAGCTGTGGTCCGGCTGGGACCGCAACACGCGGGCACTCCAGATCCCGGGCCCCACGGCCTGACGGCAGGCCACCCCGTACGACGGGCTCCGTCCGGGCCGGAGCGGGCTTCGGTCCGCTCCGGCGCCGCTGACCAGCGCGGACACCCGGCCGCGTACCCTCGTGGACGTGTCAGCTTCACGTCTCCACCGCGTCGCCGTCCTCGTCCTCGAAGGCGCGAAACCCCTCGACGTCGGAATCCCCGCGCAGGTGTTCACGACCCGGGCGAGCATGCCCTACGAGGTACGGGTCTGCGGCGCCGAACCCGGGGTCGTGGCCGGCGGCGACGGCCTGTCCTACCAGGTCGCCCACGGTCTGGAAGCACTCGCCTGGGCCGACATCGTCTTCGTCCCCGGCTACCGCCATCCCGACCGCGAGGACCCGCCGCGCGCCGTCGTCGACGCGCTGATCGCCGCCCACGCGCGCGGGGCACGGCTCGCCGCCATCTCGACGGGAGCTTTCGCCCTGGCCGCCACGGGCCTCCTCGACGGCAGACGCGCCACGACGCACTGGCACTACGCGCGGGCACTCGCGGCCATGCGCCCGCTGATCGACGTCGACGAGAACGTCCTCTTCGTCGACGAGGGCAGCGTGCTCACCTCCGCCGGCGCCGCCTCCGGCATCGACCTCTGCCTCCACATCCTGCGCGGGGACCTCGGCGTGGCCGCCTCGAACCACGCGGCCCGGCGCCTCGTCGCCGCCCCGTACCGCAGCGGCGGCCAGGCGCAGTACGTGCCGCGCAGCGTGCCGGAGCCGCTCGGCGAGCGGTTCGCCGCCACCCGCGAATGGGCACTGCACCGGCTCGGCGAACCCCTCACCCTGGAGATCCTCGCCCGGAACGCGGCCGTGTCACCGCGCACGTTCTCGCGCCGGTTCGTCGAGGACACCGGCTACACACCGATGCAGTGGGTCATGCGCGCCCGCATCGACATGGCCCGTGAACTGCTCGAACGCTCCGAGCGGGGCGTCGAGCAGATCGCCGCCGACGTCGGCCTGGGCACCGGAGCCAACCTCCGCCTGCACTTCCAGCACATCCTGGGCACCACGCCGAGTGACTACCGGCGCACCTTCGCACAGGGGGAATAGACCGCCTTGTCGGGAGCGGAAGGGGTCCTTGGCGCGATACTTGCGGACCATGGCGATCACGCCGCTGGTTGAGGCGTGCGTTCCGCGCGAACCTGGGTGGCGAATCGGAAGGTCGGAAGGGACACCGCTCATGACTCGCATCGCCATCAATGGTTTCGGTCGCATCGGACGCAACGTGCTGCGTGCGCTCCTGGAGCGCGACACCGACCTCGAGGTCGTCGCCGTCAACGACCTGACGGAGCCCACCGCCCTCGCGCGGCTCCTCGCCTTCGACTCCACGTCGGGCCGTCTCGGCCGTCCGGTGACGGTCGACGGCGACACCCTCGTCGTCGACGGCCGCCGCATCAAGGTGCTCGCCGAGCGCGAGCCGGCGGACCTCCCCTGGGCCGAGCTCGGCGTGGACATCGTCCTCGAGTCGACCGGCCGCTTCACCTCGGCCAAGGCCGCCCGCGCGCACCTCGACGCCGGTGCCAGGAAGGTGCTCGTCAGCGCGCCCGCCGACGGCGCCGACGTCACCCTCGCGTACGGCGTGAACACCGACGCGTACGACGCCGAACTGCACACGATCGTCTCGAACGCCTCCTGCACGACCAACGCGCTCGCGCCCCTCGCGAAGGTCCTCGACGACCTCGCCGGCATCGAGCACGGCTTCATGACGACGGTCCACGCCTACACGCAGGAGCAGAACCTGCAGGACGGCCCGCACCGCGACCCGCGCCGCGCCCGCGCCGCCGGCGTCAACATCGTGCCGACCTCCACGGGCGCCGCGAAGGCCATCGGCCTCGTGCTGCCGAACCTGGACGGCAAGCTGTCCGGCGACTCGATCCGCGTGCCCGTCCCGGTGGGCTCGATCGTCGAGCTCAACACGACCGTCGCCCGCGACGTGACCGTCGAGGACGTCCTGGACGCCTACCGCAAGGCGGCCGAGGGCCCGCTGGCCGGTGTCCTGGAGTACTCGGAGGACCCGCTGGTCTCCGCCGACATCGTCGGCAACCCGCACTCGTCGATCTTCGACTCGGCCCTCACCCGCGTCGAGGGACGCCACGTCAAGGTCGTCGCCTGGTACGACAACGAGTGGGGCTTCTCGAACCGCGTGATCGACTCCCTCCAGCTGCTCGCCGGCTGACGACCGCACGAACGACCGGCTCCACCCGCGCGGTGGCAGCGGGCCCCTCACACGCCGACTCCGACCGCACGGGAGTCGGCGTGTGACGTGTTCCCGGACGGGCCTCGGCGCGTCCGGTCACCTCACCCGACCGGAAAACCGCTCGCACCGCCCGCGGGCCGGGTGACAGGGTGCGGTGCATGGCACCCCAGTACCAGATCCGTGCCGACCACGACGCTCGTACGATCGTGGTCCACCAGGCCTACTCGCCCGCCATCGCCGACGCCGCGCTGCGCGCGGGGCGCTTCGTCGCTCCGTTCTCGTTCCAGCGGATGACGTGGATCAAGCCGTCCTTCCTCTGGCTGATGCACCGCAGCAACTGGGCCCGCAAGTCAGGCCAGGAGAGGATCCTCGCGGTGCGGATCACCCGTGAGGGATGGGAGGAGGCCCTGTCCCGGGCCGTGCTGACGACCGGTGACCCGGCGGCCCTGGCACAGGCGGCCGTGCACGTCCAGTGGGACCCGGAGCGCTCGGCCCGCGGGGCGGCGCTGAACCACTACAGCATCCAGGTGGGGATCAGCCGCCACCTGATCCGCGCGTTCAACGACGACTGGATCGTCAGCCTCACCGACGTCACTCCCCAGGTCCGCAAGGCCGCGACGCTGATGCGCAGCGGACGTGCGGCCGCGGCACAGGCGCTGTTTCCCACCGAGCGCGCGTACCCGCTGTCCCCGACGCTGGAAGGCCGCCTGTATCCGAGGGGATGACGAGCGGACGGTCGGGCTCTCCGGGAGCCGCCGGCCCGACCGGACACCGCACCGTGGCGAAGCTCGGGCCACCTACCGGCCCTCGACACGAACACCCGTCAGGCGCCCGCTCCTTCGCTGCGGCGGTCACGCGAGAGGGCGTTGTCAGTGCCCTGCGACAGGATGGTGGGCATGACGACAACGCCCGCCGTAGAGGCGCATTTCAGCCTGTCCGACCGTGCCGCGTACGAGGCCGCGATCGCGCGCCTGCGCGAGGCGTCCCGCACGTACTACGGCGAGGGCTACAGCGTCGTGGACGACGCCACGTACGACCGGCTCCGGCTCGCCGTGCTGGCCTGGGAGGCGGAGCACCCCGAGGACATCGCCCCGGACTCGCCCGCCGATCAGGTCGCCGACGGAGCCGCCCCCGCCGGGGACGTCCCGCACACCACCCGGCTGCTCAGCCTCGACAACGTCTTCGCGCCCGAGGAACTGGTCGCCTGGGGCGCCTCGCTCCAACGACGTCTGGGACACGAGCCGGCCGGGGGTTTCACCGTCGAGCCGAAGATGGACGGCGCGGCCGTCGCCGCCCGATACCGCGACGGACGCCTGGTGCAGATCATCACCCGTGGCGACGGTTCGCGGGGCGAGGACGTCAGCCACGTCATCGGGACGATCGTGGGCCTCCCCGAGCAGCTGCCCGTGCCCGCCACCTTCGAGGCGCGCGGCGAGGTTCTCTTCACCCAGGAGCAGTTCGAGGCCGCGAACGAGACACGGATCGCGCACGGCGGGGACGTCTTCGCCAATCCGCGCAACGGAGCCGCCGGCACGCTGCGGGCGAAGGACCGGCCCTACCGGCTGGCGATGACCTTCTGGGCGTACGGCGCCGTCGAGCTGGACGGCGTGGCGTTCCTGCCCGCCGGGGCCGGTCACGCCGAGACGCTCGCCGCCGTGGCGGCAGCGGGGGTGCGGACCACGGCGGACACTCCCGCCGGGCTCCACGTGGTCACCGGTCTCGCCGAGGCCCAGGAGCGGGTCGACGCGATCGCCGCGATGCGCGCGGCCCTGCCGTTCGGCATCGACGGCGTCGTCATCAAGGCCGACAGCGCCGGCGAGCAGGCGACGGCGGGCTTCGGCAGCCGGTTCCCGTACTGGGCGATCGCCTACAAGCTTCCGGCCGTCGAGCGCCAGACGGTCCTGGAAGACGTCTTCTGGGAAGTGGGCCGTACGGGTGTGCTCGCCCCCACGGCCGTGCTCGCCGCCGTCGAGCTGGACGGGTCCACCGTCACCCGCGCCACCCTGCACAACCCCGCCGACATCCTCCGGCGGGACCTCCACATCGGTGACACCGTGACCGTCCACAAGGCCGGCGACATCATCCCGCGCGTCGAGGCGGCCGTCGTCGAGCTCCGCCCGCAGGGGGCCGTGCCGGTCCCCCTGCCCGAGGCGTGCCCCCACTGCGGCGGGGAGATCGACAAGAGCCAGGAGCGCTGGCGCTGCGCGAAGGGCACCGCCTGTGCTCTGGCGCCGCTGATCGAGTACGTCGCCGGGCGGGACATCCTCGACATCGACGGTCTCGGCAGGAAGTACGTCGACGCGCTGATCGCCGCCGGGGCCGTCGGCGACGTCGCGGACCTCTTCACCCTCACCGAGGAGCAGCTCACCACCGCCTCCGGCAGCGCCAAGCGCGGCGCGAAGCTGGCCGAGCAGATCCGGCTCGCCAAGTCCCGTCCGCTCAGCCGGGTCTTCTGCGCGCTCGGCGTGCCGGGCACCGGCCGCAGCATGTCCCGGCGCATCGCCGCGCACTTCGGCACGATGGAAGCCATCCGCGCGGCCGACGCGGACGTCCTGCAGGAGGTCGAGGGCATAGGCCCGGAGAAGGCGCCGGTCATCGTCGAGCAGGTCGCCGTGCTCGCCCCGGTGATCGACAAGCTGATCGCGGCGGGCGTCGGCATGACGGAGCCGCGGCAGGAGGAGGCCGAGGACGCGGCCGAAGGCCCGCTGAGCGGGAAGACCGTCGTCGTGACGGGGAAGATGACCGGTCCGCTGGACGGCTGGGGGCGCTCCGAGATGGGCGCGCTCATCGAGAAGGCCGGGGGACGCCTGGGCAGCGGAGTCAACTCCAGGACCACGTACCTGGTCGCGGCGCCGTCCGCGAGCGGCAAGCCGAGCTCGAAGGCCGTCAAGGCCCAGGAGCTGGGCGTCGAGGTCCTCACCCCGGAGGACTTCGCCACGCTGGTGGCCGCGTACGTGGACTGAGCCGCACGCCCGCCGGCGACGGTACGGGCCGAACGCGAGGGCGGGGGTCAGGCGCCGCCGTTCCTCGGGCGGGGGACGGCCGCCGTACGGGGGAGCCGTGGCGGGCTGCCGAAGCGGACCGGTACGCCCGGTGAGTACAGCACGCTCACGGGCTCCCCGACGGGACGGCGCAGCCCGGCGGCCGCGAGGAGGCTCTCGTCGCAGGCGAGGAGACGGGCACGGTGCAGCGGCCAGCGGGGGTGGGTGTTCGGGAGGTAGAGAGGGCGCCCGCGGAAGGAGCTGTGCATCCCCCAGCGGGCGGTCAGGAAGTGTTCCAGGGCCGTCGGCTCCTCGACCCGCTCGCCGATGTCCACGCTGATCGCGCTGTGGGCCCCGCGCGGCCCCGGCCACCGCCGCCTGCTGGTGTACGTCAGCGTGGAGCCGTCGTTCCGGACGGTCATCTTCGACCACACGTAGGGGATGCGGAACGCCCACCGCCCGACGGTCACGGGGACGAGGCGGGACGCGTCGAGCGAGCGGAACACCACACCGCGGCGCCCGTGGGCGTCCACGGAGTACAGGCGCACGTTGGTCTCGGGGAAGCTCCCGAGGTAGGGGACCCCGGGAAGGCGGAACCAGCCGACGCGGTGCATCCGGAACGCGACGAGGCCCACGTAGGTGACCCCGTCGAGGGTGTCGGGCACGGTCCCGGCCGGAAGGAGCGGGGCCACCTCGGCGGGATCCACGGCCCAGTGCAGGAAGGCCAGGTCGAGCCAGGACTGGGTGAGCAGGGTGAGGTCCGTGCGGTGCGGCGGGTCGGCCGATATGGGTTCGGGCTCCACGGCGGGCGGCGTCTGCGGCATCGCAGCAGTATCCAGGATCGGCGGGGCCGGGTCGGGTCAGACCTCGAGTTCGACGTCCGTGAGCGGATAGGCGACGCAGGAGTGGGTGTAGCCCGCCGGTGGGTCCGACAGGCGCAGCCGGGCCTCCTCGGCGGTGTGGACGGCGCCCTTGACCACCCTGATGCGGCAGAGCCCGCACTCGCCCGAGCGGCACGCGGCCTCGGGGCGGACGCCGGCGTCCTCCAGGGCGTCGAGCAGGGGGCGGCCGCGCCGGGTGGGGAAGGTGATCCCCCGGGCGGTGACGGCGACCTCCTCGGCGGGATCCGTGTCGGCGGGCCAGTGGGGCTGCCGGGTGGGGTCGGCCGGGGCTCCGTTGGCCTCGAAGCGGATCCGGCGGCGGGGATGGCCGAGGGCGGTGAGCTGGTCGAGGGCGTACGGGTAGAGGGCCTGGGGCCCGCACACGTACACCGTGCGCCGGCCGAGTGGACCGGTCAGCGTGCTGATCAGTCCGGCGGTGAGGAATCCCGTGGGCCCCGCCCAGTCGGCGCCCGGGTCCTGGAGGACGTGGTCGACCCTGATGCGGGGGTCGTCGGCGGCGAGCGCGTCGAGCTCCTCGCGGAACACGATGTCGCCGAGGTCACGTGAGCCGTAGAGGAGGTGGAAGCGGCGCCCCAGGCCGCGGTCGACGATCTCGCGGATCATGCTCATGGCGGGGACGACACCGGAGCCGCCGGCCAGGAACACGAGGTCGTCCCCGTGGAAGAGCGGGTTGTGGTGGAAGGTGCCGAGGGGCCCGCTGGTGGTCAGGGGGTCGCCCGCGGCAAGGGTGTCGACCAGGTGGTTGCTGATCCGGCCACCGGCGACCCGGCGCACCGTCAGGTCGTAGTGGTCGAGCCGCGCGGGGCTGGAGGAGAGAGCGTAAGGGCGGCTGGTGCCGTCCGCGTACACCGCCACGTACTGCCCGGCGAGGAACGGCGGCAGGTCGCCGCCGTCGGTGCGCCGCAGCCGGAAGGTGCGGGTGCTGGGCGTCTCCTCGATGACCTCGGAGACCGTGAGAGCGAGGCGCTTCGGGTGGTACGTGTCGATCGCGCGGCGGGTGCGCAGGACGGGGTCGGCGGCGCCGGCATCGTGTGCGGCGGTGTCCGCCTCACGTGACGCGATCTCGTTCTCGATCTGTTCGGCGCCGTCGAAGAGGTCGGCCAGAGGGTGCTTCACGGTGGTCTCCGTGATCCTTGGGGGCTACAGGAAGGCAGGGGGGTGCTGTCGGAAGGGGGATCAGGCGGCCCGGGCGCGGAGGAGACGGCGGGCCACGCGCGCACCCGCTTCGAGGGTCGGCTGGAAGCCGCCCATGGAGGACCACGAGCCCACCAGGTGGAGTCCGGGCACGTGGCTGCGGCGCTCGTTGTCCCGGAACTGCCAGGTGTCGGTGACGTCCTGGTCGTAGCCGTAGATCGCCCCGCCGGGGTGGCCGAGGTAGCGGGCCATGGTCAGCGGCGTGGCCACGTCCACCTCCTCGATCGCGTCGCGGATCCCCGGAGTGATGTGCTCGACGAGGTCGAGGAGCGTCTGCGCGTAGTCGTACTTCACGCGCGCGTAGGCATCGGCAGGGACGCCGTCCCACACGTCGGCGTACTGCAGGGTCATCAGGCTCACGTGCGTGGCACCGGCGGGGGCGAAGCCGATGGGAGCCACGTCGTACGAGCTGACGCAGATGCCCCGGGCGGGCTCCAGGGAGCGCGTCGACGCGTAGGTGCGCTCGTGGTCGGTGTCGACGTTGACGAAACTGGTGCTGGTGGTGAATCCGAGCTCGGCCGGAGTCGCGTCGAGGCCCATGTGGAGCACGAAGCCGGAGACCCCGAGGCGGCGGCTCGCGAGGTCGGTACGGACGGCGCCGGGGAGGTCGGTCCCTTCGAGCATGCCGTAGGTGACGGGCAGGGAGGCGTTGGAGACGACATCGGCTGCGCCGGCCTCCTCGCCGTCGTCGAGGCGCACGCCGACGACGCGCCCGCCGCGGGTCAGTACGGCCTCGACAGCGGTGTGGAAACGCACCTCGCCGCCCGCCCTGAGGAAAGCGCCCAGGATCGCGGTGGACATGGCCTGCGAACCGCCGCGCACGTGCCAGGGCTTGAACTCGAAGTAGGCGAAGAGCACCATCGCCAGGTCCTGGAAGGCCATCCGTGACGGGGGCTGGCCGACGTAGGTCCAGTAGAGGGACAGGACGGACTTGAGGTCCGTGTCCGTGAAGTGCTCGTCGAGGACGTCCTCGACCGGCCGCAGGGCCTGCCGGAAGAGCACCGGGTCGACCTGCTCGGCCGGAGTGCCGCGCATCGCCGCGACCTGCCAGAAGGCGACGTTCCGCACGAGGTCGAAGAACTTCTCGACGCGGGCCCGGTTCCCGGGGAAGGCCTGCTCCAGGGCGTCGGTCGCGGCCCCCCACTCCGCCGGAAGGGTCACGTCGTACCGACCTGGCACGACCGCCCGGTACAGGTCGTGTTCCCGTACGAAGTCCAGCTCGTCGGCGACGCCGAGCCCCTCGAAGAGGCCGCGCAGCGAGAACGCCTGGCCCTGCGCCCCGATGCCGGAGAG
The DNA here is from genome assembly GCF_014648895.1 of Streptomyces tanashiensis. Taxonomy (GTDB): domain Bacteria; phylum Actinomycetota; class Actinomycetes; order Streptomycetales; family Streptomycetaceae; genus Streptomyces; species Streptomyces tanashiensis. The sequence continues at coordinate 471,680 of NZ_BMRZ01000002.1, read as the reverse complement.
CTGGTGCAGGGCCACCTCGAACTCGTACCGCCCGCGCCGGAAGGAGGTGGCGCAGCCGCCCGGTACGTTGTGCCGCTCGACCAGGAGGGTCCGTACCCCAGCCCGCTGGAGTGTGGCCGCGGCGGTCAGGCCGGCGTTTCCGGCGCCGATGACGATCGCGTCGTAGTCGCCGCTCACGCCCGGTCCGCCTGCGCGGCGCCGGCGGCCTCCGCGGCTCCTGCGGATTCGGAGGCTCCTGCGGCTCCTGCGGCTCCTGCGGTTTCTGTGGCTCCTGCGGCTCCTGCGGCTCCTGTGGCTTCGGCGGATTCGGCTGCTTGAGCGGCTTCGGCGGCGATGCGGCCGAACTGCGCCCCCATCGCCTCGGCCAGCGCCTGCGCGGCGGAGAGGGGCCGGACCATGACCATGAAGTCGTCGATGAGGCCGTGCTCGTTCAGGTGGAGGAAGTCGCAGCCGGTGATGGCGCGGTCGCCGACGCGCGCCTCGAAGACGAGGGCGTGGTCGCGGCCGTCCTCGCCGGTGATCTCCCGGACGTAACGGAAGTCGGTGAAGACGCGGGAGACTCCGCGCAGGATGGCCGCCGTGATCGCCTTGCCGGGGTAGGGCTTGAAGGCGACGGGGCTGGTGAAGACGACATCCTCGGCGAGCAGGGCCTCGATCGCCGCGTGGTCGTTCGCCTCGACGGCCTGACGGAAGGACTTCATATGCAGCTCCGCAGCTAGTCAACTAAGTGAGTAGGTGAGGAGGAGGCTAGTGACGAGGGGTGGCCGTGTCCAGGGTTTGGCTATACAACTATTTGTATAGGCGGAGGGGTGGTTCGGCCGAGGAGCCCCGCGAGGAGTGCCTCGGTCGCCGGGCCGAGGAGTTGCCGGGGCTCGGGTGCGCTCTCCAGGCCGACGACGAGGGCGATCGCGATGTCGGCCGCTTCGGCGGGCTCGATGTCCCCGGACGTACCGGCCTCGGTGAACAGGCTGACGAGCAGCCGCCGCAGGTCCTTGGTGAAACCGCCGCAGATGCCGCCGAAGAGGCGCGCCTTGGTGTCGATCAGCTCGGCGGTGTGCGGTGAGGCCCCGCTGAGCTCCAGGACGAGGTCGAGCTTGGCGGCGAGGACGCCCCGGATGCGTTCCGCGTGCGGGGCGTCCTCGTCGGCCGCCGAGCGCCGGGCCCGCGCGAGCGCCCGGTCGTGCAGGCGCTCGGCGAGCCGGCGGAAGGCGTCGTCCTTGCTGCGGACGTACTGGTAGACCGCTGACCGGGACACGCCCATGGTGGTGGCGATGTCGTCCATCGTGGTGCGCCGTACGCCGTACCGCGTGAGGCAGTCGTACGTGGCGTCGAGGACCTCGTCGAGCCGGTCCGTACTCATGGGGGTCAGGCCAGCTTCTTGAGCAGCTCCGCGGCGAGCGGCGCGGAGGAGGCGGGGTTCTGGCCGGTGACCAGGTTGCCGTCGACGACCACGTGCGGGGCCCACGGCTCGGCGACCTGGACGTCCACGCCGGCCTCGACGAGGCGGGTCTCCAACAGCCACTTCGCCCTGTCGGCGAGACCGGCCTGGGTCTCCTCGGCGTTGGTGAAGGCGGCGACCTTGCGGCCGGCGAACGCGTTCGAGCCGTCGGCGTCCGTGGCGGCGAGGAGCGCGGCCGGGCCGTGGCAGACCACGCCCAGGGGCTTGCCCGACCGCAGGGTGTCGACCAGCAGCCTGCCGGAGACCGGGTTCACGGCGAGGTCCTCCATGGGGCCGTGGCCGCCGGGGTAGAAGACGGCGTCGTAATCGGCCGGACGGACGTCCTCCAGCTTGACGGGGTTCTTGATCTCGCTGAGGGAGGCGAGCGCTGCGGCGACCTTGTCCGCGCCTTCCTGCCCACCGTTGACCTCGGGAGCGAGGCTGCCCGCGTCGACGGTCGGGACGACACCGCCGGGCGTCGCGACGACGACCTCGTGCCCGGCGGCCTTGAACGCCTCGGCCGGCGCGACGGCCTCCTCGGCCCAGAAACCGGTGGGGTGCTTGGTGCCGTCGGCCAGCGTCCAGTGGTCGACACCGGTCATCACGAAAAGGATCTTCGACATGGGGGAGCTCCAGGGGATGGCGGGCCCGGTCGGGGCCCGGAGTCGGGCGGGCGCACACTGACACTCTGGTCCGAGTGACGTTCTGCGGCGAGATCGTCAGTGCGGCGATGTCCTCGACAGTAGGTCGGCGACCCATAGGTATCCAATGAAGAAGCCAATGTCTGCCATAGGCATCCCAATGGCCCAGCCTGGAATAGGGGCAGGCCGGGGTAACGGTGAGTCGGAGGCCTTCAGCGGGTAGCCAGGCGTACGGCCTCGCCGCGCGTGCCGCCGACAACACCGGCGTCGGTCGATCCACACCGGGCACCCTGCCACGGGCGGGCGTGGCGAATCATCGCCAAGGGGCGGGGGACGTGGCGATCCCGGTCAGGAGGGTGGCCCGTCGACGGGGCATTGAGAGGATCGGCGAGTGGCTGCTCGGCGGTCGGTGGACGGCATCGGCGCGCGTGGCGAGCTCGTGTGGCCGGGACGGTTCGAGCGGCCGGTCGTGGTCGCAGACGACGTGGCCGTTGGGCACCTTGCGCCGTCCCGCCGTCGTCACCCGCTCCGTGAAGGACCCGACGCTCCTCCGTGGCGGGGACGCCTCCGTGGGAATGGGCGATCACCATCACCGGGCCGTCGATGCGCCGGAGGCTGTCCCGGATGGCGTCCGCGTCGAGCTCCGCGCGTGCGGAGTCCCAGCATCAGGCTCCGTGCCATGCTCCGTGGACCAGTGAGAAGGTCGGCCGGTCGGTGTCGGCGTTCATGGGCGGCCACCTTCGTCGCCCGAGTCGCCTGAGGGGCTGACGGCGCGTCGTGTGCGGCCCGCGAGCCAGACGGTGATCCGCTCCCGCATCTCGCGGTTGTTGTACGGACTGTCCCATTGCGCGCGCCATTCCAGATCCCGCAGGACGTTCTCCGAGCGGTCCGGATGGCCCACCGCGACCACGTCGACGCCCGCCTCGCCCGTCGAGCAACTGATGTACACGCTGCTGTCGAGAGCCAGCATGCCGAAGCCGGGGTGGCCCGCGCGGATGCCGAGGAACGCCGATCCCGCGCCCCGGCCCATGATGTCCCAGCGGTCCAGGAGCCGGACCCGGGCCCAGACCGCCGGTGCGGCACGGCGGCCATAGTGCTGGTTCCGCTTATGCAGGACGGCTTGGTGCGTGTGGGTGCCGTGGGGAAGCATGACGAGGAACTCACGCCGGTGGTCGAGTAGGCCCGTGGAGACCGCGAGCTCGTACCAGTCCTCGTTGAGTCGCTCGACGAGCCGTGGGGTCTCGTACGGGTGGGAGAAACGGCCGACGACGTCCTCGGGACGCGATCCGAAGACGAACGGTATCGTGCCGTCCGGTACCGCGTCCGGGATCACCTCGAGGCCGGCCCGCCGCAGCGGCCGGTACATCTTGCGTTCGCGCTCCTGAAGACCCATCGGTCACTGTTCTACCAGGACCGGCCCGCCCGGACCCTCCCGGCCCGGCGCCCAGCCGATGACCCTGTCGTGGACGGCGGTCTCCTCGGACGCCTCACCGAGCTGCTGCGCCGGCTCCGCGACGATGAGGGCAACGCGGGCCAGTCGTTCCCTCCCGCGGTACGGATGGTGTACTCGGCCACGACGGGGTCCTGCGGGGACTGTTGACCGGAGGGTTCGGCGAGAGCGGGCGTGAAGGCGTGAGGCGTGGCGTCGTCACCGCTTCCGGCCCGCCGGGCCAGGAGCTTCCTGAACATCCGCATGAATTCGCCTCTTTCCCATCCTGCCTGAACGCGCCGGCGGCGTCGTGTGCACAATCCACGGCATGAACTCCCCGTATGTCAACGAGGAACCCGCCGAGCACCGGCGCTTCGCGCGTCACCTGCAGGCTCTGGAGGCCGTGGCCGAGGAGTCCGAGGCCGAGCTGGTGGCCGCTGTCCTGCGCGACGAGGACGCCGCGATGGCGAACAGCGCGGTCCTCCGTCACCTGGACCGCCGGGCCGCCGGTCTCCTGGCCGGCCCCCGGTTCACCGCATGGGCGCAGGCCCTCGCCGAGGTGATGACGCAGCGCGAGTTCCTCACCCTCCGGCTCCGGGAGTGGACCCTGCTGCACACCATCGCCCTGGGCGGCCCGTGGGACGCCGAGAGTCTTACCGGTGCGTCCGACTGGCTCCAGCGCAAGGTGACAAGTACCGAGGCGGTCACGTCGGTTGAGGCCCTGAGGGTGCTCACCACGCAGGGGCGTACCCGCCGCGTCCGGCACGCGGCGAGTGTCCGCCTGCGGCACGCCGACCGACTCGACTGAGGCGGTCGGGAGGCCGCTTGGCCCCGCTGTCGTCCCTTGCACGGCCCCATCGCACCGACGAGGCAGGGGCGTTTGCCCGGAAGCCGTGGGCAGATCACTGTCCGGTCATCCACAACGATCCGTTGACGCATACATTGTCGGACGTGGAAATACCTACCGCCTTCCGCTGGGTGCTCCTCGCCCTGGCCGTTCTCCAACTGGTCTCTCTCCTCACCGTCCTGCGCCGGCTGCGCGCTGCCGAGCCGGCACAGCGCGTGGACGCGAGGATCGACGTGCTCGACTCCGTCAGCGGCTTCCTGCTCCTGGCCGGGCTCGGCTTCGCCCATCTCCCTGTCGGGGTCGTCGGCCTGGCCCTGATGGGACTCGCCATCCTGTTGAAGGGGGTCCGCTTCCTCCAGGCCCGTCGCAGCGCCTGACTCTCGACACGTCGGTCGGAATGCGTTCACGCTGCATACATCCCGGACCGGGCTGCCCGTCGATCAGGTTGCGTATCCATAACGGGTCTAGTTCGAAGCGCGGTGATCCAGGACGGGAGTCCGCCGGGCCCGAGCCCGCGGAAGCGTGCGGTCGGGGGCTCGCTCGTGGTCACCGCCGCACCCGAGAGGAAGTCTCCGTGGATCGCAGGTCTCTGCTCACCGTCGCGACAGGGGCGGTGGGCGCCGTCGCCGCCTCCCAGATGCCGGTGAGCGCGGCGCCCCTCGCGCACCCCGGCGGGCACGCCGGTTCGCCGGCAGGTGCGGGGCGGCCGGTCACCACGTTCAACGTCATCAGTGACATCCAGGGCGATCTCCGTGACCTCGGTGTGGCCCTGGAGGACATGCACCGGACCAATCCCGCGAGCTCGGGCCTCGCCGTCGCCGGTGACATCACGCCGCGCGGGTACGACGCCGAGTATGCGGCGGTCACGGCCGAACTCGGGCGCCACACCCACACGCACACGGTCGCCTGGGCCATCGGCAACCACGAGTTCTACGTCCCCAAGTGGCGCGACCCTTCGACCCTCGCGCAGGACACGTGGCCCAACGGCACCACCGAGGACTCGCTCTTCAGGAGCTTCTACAACTTCTCCGGCCGCAACACGGTCTACGCGGAGCACTCGTTCGGCGGGATCCCGGTGCTGAGCCTCGGCACCGAGAAGTACATGCACTTCCACGACCCGAAGCTCTGGGACGAGGTGTGGCTCAGCGAGGACCAGTTCAGGTGGCTGGAGGACCGCCTCGCGTACTGGGCCCGCCGGCGCAAGCCCGTCATGGTCGTCACGCACCACCCGCTGCCCAACACCGTCTCCGGCAGCCACAACCAGCTGTACTCGCGGGACTACCTGCAGGCGGACCGTCTCCTCGCGATCCTCGGACGCCACCGGGACGTCTTCCTCTTCTGCGGGCACACCCACTGGGACCTCGGCCTCTCGGACTGGTACGTCCGCAGGGTCGTCCCCGGCACCGCGAACCTGGACGGCTTCTCGGTGGTCAACACCGGTGCCGTGCAGACGGGATACACCGACGACGGCAAGGGCGGCGAGGTCTCCGTGCCGGGAACCTTCAACCAGGGGCTCCAGGTGGAGGTCTTCCGCGACCGCGTCGTCGTCAAGGCGCGCGACTTCGCCGCCGGCAACTGGCTGAAGCAGATCACGGTCCCGCTGTCGACACGGATCTGACCGGACGGCCCACTCCGCCGAGGACGTCGCACCGCGCGAGCAGGAGTCGGCACCGCCGGTGCGGCGGCGCCGACTCCTCACCGACTCCTCACCACCCCCTGGCCGTTGTCACGCCCGCGCCTCGTCGGCCGGGACATCGAGGGCGATCGCCTGTACGGGGCAGGCGCGGGCCGCCTCGCGGACCAGCGTCCCGGTCCCGTCCTCCCGGCCCGGGACGACCGTCCCGAAGCCGTCGTCGTCCTGCGTGAAGACGTCGGGCGAGGTGAGGGCGCACTGCCCCGCGCCGATGCACACGTCTCCGTCGATCGAGATGCGAACCGCTTCCTCGGCCATGTTCCGCACTGCTCCTCTCACCACGTGACGGGGAGTTCGAGCATCCCCTGGATCGTGTCGCCCGGTTTGAACGGGATCTCCTCCGCGGGGGCGGCCAGCCGCAGCCCCGGCAGCCGGCGCAGCAGCGTGCCGAGCGCGATCTCCAGCTCCGCGCGGGCGAGGTTCTGCCCCAGGCACTGGTGGATGCCGAAGCCGAACGCCACGTGGTGACGGGCGGACCGGGCCCAGTCGAGGTTGTCCGGATCGCTGTACGCGGCGGCGTCCCTGTTGATGACCGACGTCGAGAAGACCACGCCCTCGCCCGCCCGGATCACCGTCCCCGCGACATCGATGTCCTCACGCGCGACCCGCAGCAGCCCGTCGGCGATCGACAGGAACCGCAGCAGCTCCTCCACCGCGGCGGGTACGAGTCCGGGATCCGCTCGCAGCTCGGCCAGCCGCTCCGGGTGCCGCAGCAGCGTGTACGTACCCAGGGAGATCATGTTCGCCGTGGTCTCGTGCCCCGCGACCAGCAGGATCGTGGCGAGCTGGACGAGCTCCTCGCGATCGGGTCCGCCGTCTCCCGCCTCTCGTGTCACCAGGTCGTCGAGGACGCCGTCGCCGGGCTTGAGGCGCTTGCGGTCGATCAGGTCGCCGAGGTAGCCCTCCAGTTGGGCCAGCGCGTCCTCGGTGTCCGCGCCCGTCGGGCCGCGCAGCAGACGGCGCGACTGCTCCTCGAAGAAGTCGTGGTCCTCGTACGGCACGCCGAGCAGGTCGCAGATGACGATCGACGGCACCGGCAGGGCGAACGCGCTCACCAACTCGGCCGGCGGCCCCTGCGCCTCCACCGCGTCGAGGAGCCGGTCCACCGTCTCCTGGATCCGGGGCCGCAGGGTCTCGGCCCGCTTCAGGGTGAAGCTCGGGATCAGCAGCCGCCGCTGGGCGTTGTGCTCGGGGTCGTCCCAGCCGAGCAGCGCCGCGCGCCGTCGCCTGCGCAGGGCCGTGGCGCGTTCCGTCGGCATGGGGAAGTCGGCGCGGGTGGAATCCGTGGATAGGCGCTGGTCCGCGAGGAGCGCGCGGGCGGCGGCGTGTCCGGTGACGAACCAGACCGCTCTTCCGTCCCACAGGGTGACCCGCGTCAGCGGGCTCTCCTCCTCGGTCCGGGGGTAGGCGGTGGGCGGGTGGTAGGGGCAGGTCCGGTCCTGGGGGAACGCCACGGCTTTCGTCACGGGGGCCTCGCTAGGGCGAATCGCTGGCATGGACTGTGGTGCCGTCTCCACTACATGCCTCAGGCACCTATCTGGTCTACGCACAGTTCGGCCAATCCACCGGAACGGGCGAGGCCCATCCGGCGGGGGCTGATCCGCAGGGACCGACGGATCGGCCCGTCGAGCGCCCCGTGGCGGGGTGCACGCGTCACGCGCCCTGTCGGGACGGCGGCGACAGGGGGATGACGGCGGTCAGGACCGTTCCTTCGCCCGGTGCCGATTCGATCGTGAGGGCGCCGCCGAGCTGCTGGACACGGGCGCGCATGGCGGGCAGTCCGTGGCCCCGTACACCGCCGGGTCTCTCCACGGGGTCGAAGCCGCGGCCGTCGTCGGCGATGTCCAGGACCACCTGGTCGTCCAGGTGGCTGAGGGTCAGGGCCGCGGTCCCGGCGCCGGCGTGCTCGCGGATGTTGGCGAGGGCGCCCTGGGCGATCCGCAGCAGCGCCGCCTGTACGCGGTCGGGAAGGGCGGCGGTGGGCGTGCCGTCCTGGTGGAAAAGGACCTGGAGGGTGTCGGAGGACTCCCGTTCGGCCAGGGTGCGCAGCGCACGGTCGAGCCCGCCGCCCCCGGTGAGGTCGGCGGGGGCGAGGTCATGGACGAAGCGGCGGGCCTCGGCGAGGTTGTGCTCTGCGATGGACTCGGCCGTACGGATGTGACGGCGTGCGGCGCCAGGATCCGAGTCCCAGAGCCGGTCGGCGGCCTGGAGCAGCATCTGCTGGCTGGACAGGCCCTGCGCGAGGGTGTCGTGGATCTCCATGGACAGCCGCTGGCGCTCGGCGAGAGTGCCCTCGCGGCGCTCGGTCGCGGCCAGCTCCCGGCGGGCGCGGACGAGGTCGATGATGACGGTCCGCAGCCGGTCGGCCTGTCGCTGGGAGTAGATGAAGACGGCGGTGGCCACCGCCGCGACGGCGGGCGGCGCGAACATCAGGTTCGGGTCGAAGCCGAAACGCAGCCTCAGCTTCACCTGGGCGCCCACCACGATGGCGGTGAGCAGGGCGACGAGGATGATCGCGGACCGGGTACGCAGGGAGCGCAGGCCCGTGTAGAAGAGCGGCACCGCGCACCAGCCGAAGCTCGGTGCCAGGGCCACGAGGGCGAGCCAGGTCCCGATGACGGCGGCCAGCCAGAACCCGTGGGCGGTGGTGGGGGCGGTGCGGGGCCCGTCGGCCTGGCGGGGGCCGAGAACCGGGCCGAGTACGTACAGCAGGGCCAGCACGACCGCGAGAACGATCACCCAGGGCGTGCTCCGCGCGCCGGGGTGGACGATCAGGTACCGGGTCAGCGACGAGCACAGCAGGACGAAGAACGCCACGTGCATCACGGTGGCGAGCCAGCCGGCGTCCGGATCGACCGCCTCCGTGTCGATCGGCGACCACCTGTCCATCCGCACCGCCCACTCCTCGCCGCCGACCGTTCTCCCGAGCCCAGGCTATCCGGACGAAATCATTCCGCATCGACCGATCGGTTGACCCCCGTGTTGTCCGGCGGCAACACGATGACGTCGACGCACCTGACGATCGAGGCCGCGACGAAGGCCGCGCAGGCGACGCTGGACGCCGCGGAGAAGGAGAACCAGCGGGTGTCCGTCGCGGTCGTCGACCGCAACGGCAACACGCTCCCTCGCGAAGTGACCCCCGCGAAGCGACACCCCTCAGACCCCGGCGGCACCCGGCTCCCCGTCCGCGTGCCGCCGGTCTTCGTCATGGGCGGAAAGGCGCCGTGACTCAGCCCTGTCGCAGCGGTGCTACCCGGCGGTAATCTGCGGGCCCGTCCGCAGCATGGGGGAGTGGTATGGGCACCGTTACACGCTTTGATCCCGTCACCGAGCACGCCAAGGCACGCGCCGCCCTCGGCGCCGCCGTCCCGCGGCTGGTCCGGCTCCTGCGCGAGGTGCCCGACCTGGACGCGGCCTCCGGTGTCCCGGACTGGTCGGTCGGCGACGTCGGCGCGCACCTCGCGGCCGTGTACCTCGCGTACACCGCCGTCGCCTCCGCCGACGATTCCATGAACTGGGACGGCATCCTCCTGCCGGGCGACGCGCCGTTCGTCGAGCGGATCACCGCCATGAACGCCATGTCCATCGGCCTCGTCACCGGTGACGAGCGCGCTCACCTCGGCGACTTCCTCGCCGAACGCGGCGAGATCTTCCTCCGGATCACCGAAGGCCTCGCTCACGACACCCCGGTCGCCGCGCCCTGGTACGGGGAGCAACTGCCCCTGACGCTCGCGACGGTGACGGGCCTGATGCTCAATGAGACGCTCGTCCACGGCCTGGACATCGCGCGCGGTGCCGGACTCCCCTGGCACATCGGCGCCGCCGAGGCCCGTCTGGTGCTCGGGCAGTCGATGCCGACGATGATGGCGGCGGCCCTGGACCCGGCGAAGGCGCGGGGTGTCAGCATCGCGTTCGACCTCGTGGTCAAGGGCGGCCCGCGACTCGCCGTCGTCGTCGACGACGGCGCGATGACGGTCACCCGCGACGCCCCGCCGCGCGCCTACGACTGCCGGCTCACCGTGTCGCCCACCGCGTTCCTGCTGGTCTCCTTCCGGCGCACCCCGATCTGGAAGGAGGTCGCCCTCGGCCGGATGCGGGCCGGCGGCCGCAGGCCCTGGCTCGCACCGCGCCTCGGCCGGCTCGTCGCCACGCCCTGACCCGAAGGCCGAGCCCGCCGACTGCGCGTCCACCTCACATCGGTAACCTGCGTCACCATGATGCGTGCGTGGTTACTGCCGATGCTGTTCGTGCTCACCGGCTCTCTCGTCGCGGCCGGTGTGTTCGCCGGCGGGAAGCCCGGCCAAGGTGTGCTCCTCCTCCTGCTGTTCGTCCTGCTCGCCGGCCTGAACTCGCCCCTGGTCTTTCCGAGGTCGATCGGCGCCGTGGAAGCCCGGCGCCGCAGTGCGGTCGACGGCCGGCCGATCGTCTACTGGCGGCCGGGGTGCCAGTTCTGTCTGCGGCTGCGCTTCCGGCTGGGCCGCGACGCCCACCGGGCGTACTGGGTGAACATCTGGCGCGACCCGGACGGGGCGGCGGTCGTGAGGGCGGCGAACGACGGCAACGAGACCGTGCCGACCGTGGTCGTGGCGGGCGAGCCGTTCACCAACCCCGACCCCGGGTGGGTGCGCGAGAAGCTCACGCCCTCCGCGTGACACGCCACCACCGGTCGGGAGCCGGGAACGCCCGCACCCCGCCCGCGCCTGAGGTCAGCTCGGTCCGTCCTCCGTCCACTCACGGAGCTTCTCCGGGTTGCGGACCGCCCAGATGCGGGTGACACGGCCGTCGACGAGGTCGAACGCCGCCACGGTCACGGTGACCCCGGCGTTCTGGGCGACCAGGCCGGGCAGACCGTTGACCGTCCGTTCCAGCAGGGTGAGCCCGGGGGCCTTGTCGGCGATGTGGATGAGGTACTGGGCGATGAGCCTGCTGCCCTCGACCGGGCGCAGCGCGGCGCCGACCAGGCCGCCGCCGTCGGCCGTCATCGTGGCGTCGGGGTCGAGCAGATCGACGAGGGCCTTGATGTCCTTGGCCTCCCACGCCTCCTTGAAGTCCCGTACCAGAGCGGCCCGTCCGGCCGCCGGAACGGCCGGAGTCCGCGAGGCGTCGACGCGCCGGCGGGCCGAGGACGCCAGCTGCCGGCAGGCCGCGGGGGACCGGCCGACGATCTCGGCGACCTCGGAGAAGGGGTACCGGAAGACGTCGTGGAGGATGAACGCCACCCGTTCGGCCGGTGTCATCGACTCCAGTACGACGAGGAACGCCATGTTCACCGACTCGTCCAGGGTGATCCGGTCGGCGGGATCGGCGGGCCCGGACCGGTCGCCGTCCGCACGCACGCTGGACCACTCCGCACGGTCGGGCAGCGGCTCGGGTATCCACGACCCGACGTAGCGTTCCCGCCGCACCCGCGCCGAGCCGAGCATGTCCAGACAGACGCGGCCGGCCACCGTCGTCAGCCAGGCCCCCGGCGAGTCGACGGCCTCGCGCTGACGCGGCGACATCGCGTACCAGCGGGCGTACGTCTCCTGCACGGCGTCCTCGGCCTCCGCGAGCGAACCGAGCAGCCGGTAGCCGAGGTTGATCAACCGGCGCCGCTCGCCGACGACCACGCTCAGGTCCGGCTCGGACCGGTCGTGTCCCGGCTCGGACCGGCCGTGTCTGGGTTCGGTGCTGGTGCCCATGATCGCGTCTGCCCCCTGGTTCGTCTCGGCCGATGACGTGTCTCGGCCCCGTGCCCGCGCGACGAACTCACCCCTCCGGAAGGAGGCCGGAAAGAAATTCGGCGCCTCGCCTCACATTTCACGGGCCTGCGTCGTCGGACAGGCGAGACACTACCGAGCCACCGCCGCGAGGCAGAAGAAGAGGACCGAGTCATGGCCACCACCGCACAGACCACGGCAGCGCAGGGCACCGGCATCCGCACCTTCCACCAGGTCTCGATCGCCCTGCAGACGCTCTCCCTCTTCTTCCAGGCGTCCACCGCCGGCCTGCTGCTGTCCTCGTCGCACGGCGAGGTGCTGCACAGCGTCGGCGCGCGCGTGATGTACGGCGCGACCATGCTGTACGTGCTGGCGGCCATCCTGGCCTGGCGGCCGGGCGGCGGCTCGCCCCGCCCCATCCTCTACTCGACAGGTTTCCTCGTCCTCGCCTCGGTACAGGTGGTGCTGGGCATCGCGCACGAGCCGTCCCTCCATGTCCCGCTGGGAGTCCTGATGTTCGGCCTGAGCGTGCTGGCACTGGGGCAGATCCTCACGGCCCAGCGGCAGGAACGCGCAGGCGTGCACCAGCGGTAGCCGACACCGGGGCAGCGCCTCCCCGGCCGCTCTCGTACTCTCCGGCACGTTCTAGGGTGATCCGCATGTCTGTTCCCGTTCATGCCCTCGCCCACCGGCCGTTGACGACCGAGGCCGTCGCCGAGCTCGTGGCGCTGCCCGCCGTGCCCTCCGTCCCGGACGACTTCGACGCCGTCGACAAGGAGGTTCGTCTCCGCGGCTGGGCCTGGGAGGAGGACGGGCTCGTCTGCGAGTCCTTCCGCACCGCGCACGGTCACGTGCTCTGCACGGACGTCGTCAGCCCCTTCGGATGCGGGGAGGCGCGGACCTTCCTGGTCTTCGGAGAGGTGTACCCCGTCGACCCGCACGATGAGGACATGACCAACGCCGCCTGGCTGTACGGCCTCGTCGACCACTGGCAGGAGCAGCCCGGCTGGACCGGCAGCCGGCCGAGTACCGTCGAGGAGTGCGAGGCCGTCCTCGCGGGGGCCGCGCGCGTGGTGGCCGAGCACCTCGGCACGGCGCCCGAACGGACGGTCCTGTCCTCCGACACCCTGGTCACCGGGCCGCCCCTGACGCACCGCGTCTGGCGCACCGCCACCCACGCCCTGGTGCTGGGACCGGCCGCCGACAACGGCCCGTACGGCTACCTCACCCACCTCCAGCTGTCCTCCACCCCCCTCTCCTGCGGACCCGAACTGCCGCCCGCCGAGGACGAGGACGCCCTGGACGCGTGGATCGCCGCCCACATCGACTGGTGACGGCGCCCAGGGCCTTCAGATCCCGGCCAGCAGGGAGTGCCCGAGGGGGGTGAGGCTGTGGAGCACCGCCGTGCCCGTGCGTACGGTGTCGACCAGGCCGGCGCCCCGCAGCACGCCCGCGTGCTGACTGGCCGCCGCCAGGGAGACGGAGGCGCGTGCGGCGAGAGCCGTCGTGGTGGCGGGGGAGCGCAGGAGGGTGAGCACGCGCGCCCGCGTGCGGCCGAGCAGGGCCGCGAGGGCCTCCGGCCGGTCGTCCGTCGAGCCCGAGGCACCGGCGGGGACCCCGTCGTCACCGTCGTACATCGGGTAGACGAGGACCGTCGCCGCCTCGGGGCGGTACATCACCATCGGCCCGGTCGCGAACCACGAGGGCACGAGCAGCAGCCCGCGCCCGCACAGCGGGATGTCGTACGTCGACGCGGAGGGCAGGTGCAGCGTCGGCGGCTGCCAGCGCCAGGTCGTCCCCAGGGTGGTCAGCAGGGCGTCGACGCCCCCGCGAAGAAGCATCTCGGACCGCAGCGCACGATCGGTCAGGGCGTCGCGGCGGATCCGCGGCCAGAGCGGTTCGACCGACGTCTCGAAGTAGCGTCGTGCGTCGTCGAACAGGGCGCGGGGTGCGGCCGGGGACCCCTGGGCGAGCTCGTGGGCCCACCGGCCCGGCCGGGCCAGACCGCCGTTCCAGCCGGATGCCTCAGGGATCCCGAGATCGAACGCAAGGCGCTCCACGGGCGTCGACGCGGCCGCGTCGAGGGCGTCGGTGAAGTCGGGAGCCGACGGCTGCAGCAGGAAGTCCGGTACAAAGCCGTTCTCGGCGACCAGTTCGGCGAGGACCCCGGCCCGGGCGACCGCACCTCCCCGCAGGGAGTGGTGCCACTGCCGGGCCGCGGGCCGCACACGGTGTGACGCACCGGCACCGCGCCCGACGCCCTCCCGTGCACGGCCCAGACGCAGACTCAGCCGCAGCCCGAGGACGGTCTCGGAGAGGGCGTTGGCCGCCGGGGCCAGGGTGATCCGGCACAGATCGGCGGACGTGAAGTGAAGGCGGATCATGCCGACCGATTATCGGCCCGGCGGACCCTTTCACCCAGGGGTGAAAGGCAATGCGTTCCGCGCGGCGAGGCCGCACGCTCCCGTTGTCCCCCTCACCACTCGCCGATTCCCGCCGGAGGCCGTGCCGATGCGCCGCATCCCCGTCCGAACAGCCTGCCTCGCAGCCACGCTGCTGCTCACCACCCTCGCCGGTGCTCCCGGACCGGCGAGCGCACGGGACCTGCCCGACACCTATGTCGTCTCCCGGGACCCGGGCGTGCTCCCCGAGGGGATCGCGGTCACCCCGGACGGCACCCTGTACGTCTCCTCGGACGGCCGGGGCACCCTCTACCGGGGCCGGATCGGCGACCCGGAGCTGAAGCCGTTTCCGGCGCGAGGCCTGGAGAACCGGCCCAGCAGCCTCGGCGTGCACACCGACCGGCGCGGCCGGGTCTTCTCGGTGGGCGGCGCGAGCCTGACCGTCCACGACCGCCACGGACGGCTCCTCGCCGCCCGTACGGCCCGTGGCGGACCGCTCGGCGCACCCCGCCTCAACGACCTGGTCGTGACGGAGGACGCGGTGTACGTGACCGACTGGGCCAACCCCGTCATTCACCGGGCGGAGATCCGGGGCTCCTCCCTCGGACCCCTCGAACCGTGGCTCGACATCCGTGCCGCGTTCCCGCAGTTCCCCGCCCAGTACTGGCTGTTGAACGGCATCGTCGCGGACGCGTCCGGCAGCACCCTCCTGGTGGCGTCGAACGGCACCGAGGCCGTCTGGCGGGTCGACACCGCCGACAAGGAGGTCGGCCGGCTCGATCTCGGCGACCAGTCCTTCGGCCCCGACGGCATGGTGCTGCGCGGCCGGACGCTGTACGCCGTGCTCAACTACGGTGCTCCGCACGGCGTGTACATCGCCCGGCTCGACGAGGAGCTGCGGACGGGCACGGTGACCCACCGCCTCACGGACGGACCCTTCGACCTGCCGACGACCCTGGCGAGGCACGGCTGCCGCCTCTACGTGGTCAACAGCCAGCTCGACGAGCCGCCGGGCCGGCCCCCGTACACAGTGAGCGCGGTCGACGACCCGACGTGCCACGACACCCCCTGACCCCCGCGCGTCAGCGTGGCTCCGCAGCGGGCCACGCGCGCGGGTAGGGCACACGCAGCGACTCGGCCGCCACGGGGGTGTGGCCGGTCGCCGCGTGGAGCCGCCCGTCACGCAGGACGATCCCGCCGCCGGAGAGCATGGAGGTCACCAGCTCCTCGGCGAGCGCCTCCGGCGTGCGGCGCAGGAGGCGTGCGGCGTCGGTCAGCCACGCGCGCGCGTGGAGGTACGGTTCGGCCTCCTCGGCCGGGATGCCGTCGCGGATCATGAGGGCGAAGGCGAAGATCCGGCGGATGCCGTACCAGACGGCCCCGTCGGGGTCGTCGACGAGCCGTCGTCCGCGACGCAGGGCGGCGGCGAACGCGGCCCCGGTGTCGGCCGGGACCGGTCCGTGGGAGGGAAGGATCACCCGCGCGTCGAGGTCGGCCATCCGCTGGAGGGAGTCGAGCGCGGTGCGGGCCGCGCCGGGCCCGTCGAGAGCGAGATTGACCCAGCCGACGTCGTAGTCCGACAGCGCGTCGCCGACCACGAGCAGCCGCTCCTCCGGCTGCCACAGGGACAGATGGCCGGGTGTGTGACCGGGTGTGCGGACGACCTCCCAGTCGGTGTCTCCGAGACGCAGGACCTCTCCGTCGTCGAGCGGCAGGTCCACGGTGTACGGGGCGACCGGCTGGTCGAGGTACTCGGCGGCGCAGCAGCCGGGGTCCCGGCGGGAGATCGCCTCGGCCTCGGGGGTCCCGGCGGCGATGCCCGCGCCGTCGGCCTGGAGGAGGGCGTTGCCGCCGACGTGGTCGGAGTGCCAGTGCGTGTTCACGACCAGGTCGATCCCGCCGGCCCGGGCGCGGGCCCATTCGGCGGTCTGCGCGGCGTGGCCGACGAACCCGGAGTCGATCAGGGCCGGTTGCCTCCCGGGGAGCAGAAGCGTGTTGGCGTCGGGGAACGGCCGCTGCCACCAGATCGCCCAGGTGGGCAGCGAAGGCGGGGAGTCCGACCGCCGACTCGTGGGGCGGGCCGCTCCGGTCCGGGGACTCACGGGAGGTGCCGCTGCGGCCTCGGGGCTCGTGGGCCGGGCCGGCGAGCGCTCCGCTCCGGTCTGCGGGCTCACCCTTCTGCTCCGTTCACGCGGATCAGCGTCTGCTGTCCGGCGGCGACGAGCTTCCGCTCTCCGTCGCCGCGGACCCCGAACACGTCGAGCCGGCACACGGTCAGGGTGCGGCCGGACTTCAGTACGGTTCCGACCGCCTCGATGTGGTCGCCGACGGCCGGCGCGAGGAGATTGAGCTTGTACTCGACGGTGAGCACCTCGGTGCCCTCGGGGAACAGGGTGTACGCGGCGTAGCCGCCGGCGCTGTCCGCGACGGCGCTGGTGGCGCCGGCGTGGAAGTAGCCGTGCTGCTGGGTCACCTCGGGACGGGCCGGGAGCACGATGCGCACGCTGCCGGGGCCGATGTGGGATATCCGCGCGCCGAGGTGTGCCATCAGCCCCTGGCGGTCGAAGCTCGCCCGGACGCGCTCGCGCACCTCGGGGCTCGCCTGTTCCTGCTGCGTCGGGTCCTGCACGTGCTCTCCTTCGCCTTCGACGGACATCACGGTCACCGGGCGGGGGCCGCGTCACACCATGAGGCGTTCCGCCAGCAGGAACCCGCCGATGACGATCATCATGGCACCGGACGCGCGGGTGACGGCCCTGGCCGCCGTGGGCCGCGTCTTCAGGACGGTACGGGCGAGGACGCCCACGCCGAGGTAGACCACGGCGCAGGCCGTCATGTGGAGCGTGCCGAGGAGCCCGGTCTGCGCGGCGACGGGCCAGCCGCCGGTGGTGTCGATGAACTGGGGGAACAGCGCGAAGTACAGCAGCAGCGCCTTCGGGTTCAGGCCGCTGATCCCGACGCCCCTGAGCATGATCCGCCCGGGTGAGGAGGCGACGGCCTCCTCACCCGCGCCCAGGTCGGCCGGCCGGCGCAGCACGCCCCACCCCAGCCACATCAGGTACGCGGCCCCGGCGACGGTCAGCGCGGTGAGCACGGCCGTCGAGCCGGCCACGATCACGACGAGGCCCGCCACGGCGAGCAGGGTGTACCCGGCGTATCCGGCCACCAGTCCGGCGACGGCGGGGACGACCGAGCGGTCCCGCAGCCCCGCCGAGATGGCGTAGGCCCAGTCGGCGCCCGGGGTGAACACCAGCAGCAGATCCACTGCCAGGAAAGCCGCCACCGTCGTCGTGTCCATCGATCGATCCCTCTCGTATCCGTGCTGCGCGAGGGAAGATTAGGCGGGATATGCCCGAAAGTGTTTGCGTGCTTGCCCCGTGAGGGGCGCAGGTGAGGGAGAATCTTCTCCATGGACGCCCTGGACCGGAAGATTCTTACCGAGCTGCAGCTGGACGGCCGTCTGACGGTCACGGAACTGGCCGCCCGCGTCCAGCTGAGCGTCTCGCCCTGCCACCGTCGCCTGCGCGATCTGGAGCGTGAGGGCGCCATCCGCGGCTACCGCGCCGTCGTCGACCCGGCCGCCGTCGGTCTGAACTTCGAGGCCCTCGTCTTCGCGACGCTGCGCTGGGAGGACCGTGACACCGTGACGGCCTTCGAGGAGGCCGTCACCGCCATCCCGCAGGTCATCCAGGCCCAGCGGCTCTTCGGCGAACCGGACTACCTCCTCCGCGTCGCCACCTCCGATCTCGTGGCCTATCAGCACCTCTACGACCAGCAGCTCGCCAAGCTGCCCGGCGTCCAGCGCCTGACGTCCACTCTCGTCATGAAGAACGTCATCGCCGAGCGCCCGCTGCCCGAGGGGTAGCCGCGTGCAGGACAGGCGAGGACCGGGCTCACCGACGCCGCGACCCCGTCCGCGGCGGCGGACGGGGTGGCGGACGGGGTCGCTCGGCCCCGGCTTCGTGGCGCCGTCGCTCAGGTCCCGGCGGTCGCGGTGCGGGCGATGCGTGCGAGGGTGGTGCGCATCCCGGCCCGGTTGAGGGCGACCCGGCGGGCGGGGTTCGTCCCGGCGAAGAGCGTGCCCAGCAGGTCGGCGGCCCGGGCCCGGTACCCGCTGGTCCGCAGGTCCTGCCAGAACTCGGTGAGCCGCGTCCCCGAGCCCTCCGGCTCGAACCGGTAGCCCCAGCGGGCGATCGGCAGTCCGAAGACGCCGACGTCGAAGACGAACTCGCTGTCCGGAACCATCCGGGTCACCCGCCCCAGCGTCGGCCAGAGGAAGGGGCCGCGCCGGTTGAACCCGACGAAGCGGGTCCCCGTGCGCGCCGGAGGCCGAAGGATCCACACGGACCGGCACTCCGGGCTCCACCGCCCCATGTTCCGCAGATCCGAGACCAGCCGGTAGACGACCTCCGGCGGTGCGTCGACGACCGTGCTCTCCTCCAGGCTCCACTGTCGATCCATGGCCCGCTCCCCTCGCACCGTGTGGGACCGCCCCACCTGGCTACTCGCCGGTACGTTAGCGCTCGCGGGGGCCGCCTGTCGCTGGTTCGCGGGGCGGGGCCGACCGGGAGAGGGCTCGGTCGCTCAGCTCTCGACGTCCTGCGGGTACCAGCGCAGTTCGACGGTGTTGCCGTCGGGGTCCTTCACGTAGACCGACTGGGCCGAGCCGCGCGCGCCCCAGCGCGGGACCGGCCCCTCCAGGACGTCGAACCGGCCGGAGCCGATGACCTCCTGCCAGTCCAGGGGGTCCACGACCAGGCAGATGTGGTCGACGTTGGACTCGCCCCGCGGGCGGGAGAAGAGGTCGATGACGGTGCTCTCGTCTATCCGTACGGACGGGAACGACACCTTCCCGGCCCGCCACTCCTCGACCCGCTCGGGCTCCAGGCCCAGGGCGCCGGTGTAGAACTCCAGCGCCCTGTCGACGTCGGTCACGTTGAGCACGAGGTGGTCGAAGGCTTTGACTCGCATGATGGTCCCAGTACCTCTCCGAGATGGGTCTCTTCCTGATGATCATGGTGACTGCGGAGGCCCTGATCAAGTGCCCCGGGCGGCCACGATCCGGACCGGACGGATCCGGGCCGCGGCTCCGTCCGGGACGTCCTCCGTGGGCCGTCAGATGTGGAGCTCGGGAGGAAACCCGGTCCAGCGCAGATCGTCGGGGAGGTGGCCCGTGTCGTTGAGGAAGAGGACGGCCGGGGCCCGGCCGGGTGCGTAGCGGATGACGGTCAGTCCGGCGTTGGCGTGGTTGATGCCCATCCAGCGGGCCTTCGGGGCCTCCAGCGCCTCCCGGACGAGCCAGGCGATGAGGAAGTTGTGGGTGACGATCAGTTCGTGGAGCGGCCGGTCACCGTCGACGGGACCGGTGAACCGCGCGAGCGCCTCGGCGGCCAGCCCGGGGCCCTGCTCACGCTCCTCCGCCGGGAACTGCGCCAGGAATCCCAGCATCGCGTCGGCCGACTCCGCGGGCAGCTCCTCCCGACGCGGTACGTACGGGATGTAGTCACCGGCCGCCGGGGACATCCGCAGGGGGACGCCGTCGAGCTGGTCGCCGACCAGTCGAGCCGTCTCCGTCGCACGGGCCAGCGGGCCGTGATGGATCGCGGTCAGCGGGGCCTTCCGGAGCCGCTGCCCGAGCAGGACGGCCTGACGGCGGCCGTTGTCCGTCAAGGTGCTCTCGTCCTCGGACGCTTCACCGTGACGCGCCAGGTACAGGTAGCGGGCGGCTGTCTCCGTCATGCTCGGCTCCTCGGGCGGGGCTCATGATCTTTAGATGCGAACGTGTGGACGGACGTCGTCCGGTGCCGCGCGGTTCCGCCGGCGGGGGAGTCCCCGACGAACCTGTCAGAGGTGGATGAGCACCAGAGCCGTGTCATCGGTGTTGCCGGCCGGTGGGGTGAGCTCGGTGAGGAGGATGTCGGCGAGGGCCTCCGGGGCGGCGGTCCGGTTCCGTGCGAGGGCGTCCGCGAGCCTGTTCAGGCCGGTGTCGATGTCCTCGCGCCGGCGCTCGACGAGGCCGTCGGTGTAGAGGGCGAGGACCGCGCCGTCGGTGAAGGCGGTCTCGGCCTGCGGCCGGGGCCCGTGCTCCGGGCGGGCACCGAGCGGGGGATCGGTGGCCCGGTCGAGGAACTCCACCCTGCCGTCGGGGTGACAGAGGGCGGGCGGGGGATGGCCGGCGCTGCTGTACGTGAGGACGCGGCTCTCCCAGTCGATCACGACGGACACGGCGGAGGTGGACTCGGCTCCGTCGACGTCACGGGAGTACAGATCGAGGACTTCGAGCGCCTGGGCGGGGCCCGCGGCGACACGTGACGCGGCCGACAGGGCGCTGCGGAGCAGCCCCATGACGCCGGCCGCGCGCAGACCGTGTCCGACGACGTCGCCGACGGACACGGCGGTGCGGCCGGGCAGATCGACGAGGTCGTACCAGTCGCCGCAGACGTTGAGCGCTCCGATGGCGGGCCGGTAGCGCACGGCGGCGGGGTGATGGCCGAGGGGCCTCGGCGGGGGCAGCATCGCCTTCTGGAGGTGGATGGCCACCTCGCGCTCGCGGGCGTGGGCCCGGCGGAGGCGGTCGTTGACCTCCTGCAGTTCCTTGGCACGGGTGTACAGCTCGGACTCCAGGACCCGGGCACGGTCGTCACCGGCGCGGGCGCCCCGTGCCCGCATCAGCTCGGTGACCTCCTCCACGCGGTGCAGCAGGAGGGCCACGGTGCCGTCGGGGGCGAGGAGGGGGACGTTGACCGGGCTCCAGTACCGCTCCTGCCACACCCCGGGCCGGTCCGGGGACTCGACGTCGTAGCGCTGCAGCGCCATGGAGTCCCGCTCGCCCGTGGCCACGACGCGCTCCAGGGAGGCGCGCAGGTTGTGCATGCCGCTCGCGGTCGGATCCTCCGGATTGTCGGGGAAGACGTCGAAGAGGTAGCGGCCGACGACCTGCTCACGGGTCCGGCCGGACATCGACAGGAACGTCTCGTTGGCATCCGCGTAGACCAGCCCCGGGGTGAGCAGCGCGACGGCACCCGGCAGCGCCTGGAACACCGCTTCGTAGTCGATCCCGGGTCCGTTCACCCTTCACCTGTCCGTGCGCCGCGGGTCCAGCCAGGAGCCTGCCCCCACCATAGGCGCGACCGGGGAGAAGGGCCTCCGGACGTGTTCTCTCCCGCGATAGCGTGAGGCCCGCCCCCGGACGCCTTCAGGTGCCGGCCCGAAGGGATCATGGCGGGATGACAGAACGCCATTCCTCCGCGCCCCCGGCCGTGGTGCGCCTCGCGGAGTACACGAAGACCGACCAGACCGAGATACTCGGCGACAGCACGGACCCCTTCGGCGTCGCCGACGCCGGACTGACCTGGCTGCCCAAGAAGGATCATTTCGGCATCAGGCAGGACGGCCGCCTCGTCGCGCACGCCGGTCTGCTGGCGCTCCCCGTGTCGATCGGCGGCGTCGACACCCGGGTGATGGGCGTCGGCGGCGTCGCCGTCGCTCCCGACCTGCGGGGCCAGGGACTGGCCCGGGCGGTCGTGTCGGCTGCCGTCGACCACGCGCGGACGCTGGGACCTCGGTACGGACTGCTCTTCTGCCGCCCCGCGCTCGTCGCCCTCTACGAGAGGCTCGGCTGGCGGGCCCTTGAGCGGGATGTCCACGTGGAACAGCCCGACGGGCCCGTGATCATGCCGCTGCGGACGATGTGGACGCCCCTCCGCGACGACGCGGACTGGCCGGACGGAGAGGTCCGCCTGCTCTCGCTCCCCATGTGACCGCGGGGTACGTGCATATCGCCGGCGTATCGGGAACCGCATACGCGGCTGCAACGGCTCACCGTCTGCAATGGGAGCATGGACTCCGACGCATCCCTGTCAGCGCCGCCGTCCCGCACCCGCGGGATCGTGCTCCTCGGCCTCGCGACCCTCGGTCCGGCGAGCGCCCTGTACGTCGTACGGGGGCCGCTCTTGATGTCCGCTCCGAGGTGCATGGCCGGGCGGTGGCACGGCTGCTTCGACACGTTCAACGGCGTGGTGCTGATGACCTTGGTCGCGCTGCCGCCGGCCGTGCTCGTGGTGTGGCTTCTGGCGCGTCGCCGGCGCGCTGCCGGAGGCACGGCGGCGTGGCGGACGTCGCTGGCCGAGGTGGGGATGGTCCACGGGACGCTGCCGTTCCTGTGGCTGACGATGATGCCGGGCGCCGGGGCCGGCACCGTACCCGGCCGGGTGAGCCTGGTGCCGCTCCGGGACCTGGTCACGATGGGGCCGCTCGGGATCGTCGGCAACCTGCTGGTCTTCGCGAGCCTGGGATTCTTCGCGCCCATGAGGTTCGCGGCGTCGGCCTCCCTGCCCCGGATCCTGGCGCTCGGGGCGGGCTGCTCGGTCCTGGTCGAGACCGCGCAGTACCTCCTGCGGCTCGACCGGGTGTCCTCCGTGGACGACGTACTCGTCAACACCGCGGGTGCCGTGCTCGCCGCCCTGGCCTCGCGCCGCTGGTGGCGCACCACGGCGCGGACGAAGTCCGATCGTCCCCGCCCCGTGCCGGCACCGGCCGGCTGAGTCCCGTCCGCCGCCGTGCCGACGTCTCGCATACGTCGGCGATACGGTGCGCTGTCTAGGCTTCCGGCATGCGTGTACTGATCGTGGAGGACGAGCCCTACCTGGCCGAGGCCGTCCGTGACGGTCTACGGCTGGAGGCGATCGCCGCCGACATCGCCGGCGACGGAGACTCCGCCCTGGAACTGCTCGGCCTCCACTCGTACGACCTCGCGGTCCTCGACCGCGACATCCCCGGCCCCTCCGGCGACGAGGTCGCCCGGCGCATCGTCGCCTCAGGGAGCGGCATCCCGATCCTGATGCTCACCGCCGCCGACCGGATCGACGACAAGGCCTCCGGATTCGAGCTCGGCGCCGACGACTACCTCACCAAGCCGTTCGAGCTGCGGGAGCTCGTCCTTCGGTTGAGGGCTCTCGACCGAAGACGCGCGTACGCCCGGCCCCCTGTCCGCGAGATCGCGGGCCTGCGGGTCGACCCCTTCCGGCGGGAGGTCTTCCGCGACGGGCGCCACGTGGCGCTCACCCGCAAGCAGTTCGCCGTGCTCGAAGTCCTCGTGGCCGCCGAAGGCGGGGTCGTCAGCAGCGAAGAACTCCTCGCACGCGCCTGGGACGAGAACGCCGACCCCTTCACCAACGCCGTCCGCATCACGGTCTCCGCCCTGCGTAAACGGCTCGGCGAACCATGGATCATCGCCACGGTGCCCGGCGTCGGCTACCGCATCGACGGCACCGATCCCGGCAGTACCCGTGGCTAGACGCCAGGGGCTCAGCGTCCGACTGAGGCTCACCCTCAGCTACGCCGGATTCCTCGCCGTCGCCGGCGCCCTCCTGCTGGCCGTGGTGTGGGGCTTCCTGCTGCGCTACGTACCCGACAACTCCCAGGGCCTTCTCGGGATCGCGCCCAACCGGTACCTCCTCGTCCGCACCTTCGCCCCCGCCGCGGCCGTCGCGATGCTGTTCCTGCTCGTGTTCGGCCTCGCCGGGGGATGGGTCCTCTCCGGCCGGATGCTCGCACCCCTGACCCGGATCACGGCAGCGGCACGGACAGCCGGGAGCGGATCGCTGTCCCACCGGATCCGGATGGAAGGCCGCCAGGACGAGTTCCGCGAACTCTCCGACGCCTTCGACACCATGCTCGAGCGACTCGAGTCGCACGTCGCCGAGCAGCGGCGGTTCGCCGCGAACGCCTCCCACGAACTGCGCACCCCCCTGGCCATCTCACGGACGCTGCTCGACGTCGCCCACAAGGACCCCACGCGCGACCGGGGCGAACTCGTCGAGCGCCTCCAGGCCGTCAACTCGCGCGCGATCGACCTCACCGAGGCCCTCCTCCTGCTCAGCCGCAGCGACCGCGGGAACATCACCCACGAGAGCGTCGACCTCTCCCTCGTCGCCGAGGAAGCCGCCGAAACGCTGTTCCCCCTGGCCGAACAGCGCGGGATCAGGCTCGACGTCACCGGCGTGCCGGCCCGGACCGGCGGCTCCGCGGAGCTCCTGCTGCGGATGGTGACGAACCTCGTCCAGAACGCCGTCGTCCACAACCTGCCCCAGGGCGGCACCGTGACCGTCCACACCGAGGCGCACGACGACGCGAGCGTCCTGCGGGTCGAGAACACGGGCCCTCCGCTGCCGCCGGAGCTGGTTCCGACCCTCACGGAGCCCTTTCAGCGCGGAACTGAACGCGTCCGCACCGACGAACACGCCGGCGTCGGCCTGGGCCTCGCCATCGTGCACAGCGTCGTCCGTGCCCACGACGGGACCCTCGATCTCGTGCCCCGCCCCGACGGCGGCCTCCTCGTCACGGTCCGGCTTCCCGGCACTCCGTAGGCGGCGTCGTCCACGGGGGAGCGGAAGCCCCCCTCGCTCCTACCGTGCTTCCGTTCTCACCGGCCGCCGCAGCAGGTACACGGCGGCCGAGGTCACCAGGAGGAGCATGCAGCCGGTGAACACCAGGCCCGCCTGCTCCAGTCCGAGCGGTCCGGCCAGGAGGCCGACGCCGATGACCGGGATCGAGATTCCCGTGTAGGCGACCACGAAAAGCGTCGAGATCACCGCCGCGCGCTGTTCCACCGGCGCGGCCGCGGCGACGGCGGACAGCGCCGCCCGGAAGGAGAGGCCCTGCCCGACGCCGCCCACGACGGCGGCGAGGACCACCAGCACCAGGAGTTCCGCCGAGAGCGCCCCCGCCAGGAAGCACAGGCCGGCGAAGAGCACGGCGCAGCCGAGCGGGAGGGACCGGGAGACGCCGAAGCGGCCGACGGCCAGCTGCCCGGCGGTGGAGGCGAAGAAGGCCAGCGCGACGATCAGGCCGCTCACGGCGTGGTTGTCGACGTGCAGGAAGCGGCCGAGGAAGGCGGGACTGACCGAGGTGAACACCCCGAACAGGGCGAACCCCGCGAAGGAGGCGATGGCCGCCGGCACGAACACCGGGCGGACCTGCGCGGGCAGGGCCGGGCGCTGCGGCCGTACGGCGGTCAGGGGCGCGGGGTCCCGCACGGTCTCCGGCAGCCGCAGGAGGACGAGGACCGACACGGCCACCAGGGCCAGGTGCACGGCGAACGGGAGCAGCAGGGGCTCCGGCGCGTACTCCGCGAGCAGGCCGGCGAGCAGCGGTCCGCAGCCCAGTCCGCCCATGTTGGCGGCCGTCGCCACGAGCGTCGCCCGGGACTGGCCGCCGGGCGGGGCGAGGTCCATGACGTACGCGGTGGCGGCCCCGGTGAACAGGCCGGCCGACAGGCCCGAGAGCAGTCGGCCGGCGTACAGCCATGCCAGTGCGTCGGCGGACAGGAAGCAGACGGCGCTTGCCGCCGCGAAGCCGAGCCCCCACAGCAGCGTCGGCCGTCTGCCGACCGTGTCCGAGGCATTGCCGGCGAGGAGCAGGACGCCGATGACGCCGAAGGCGTACACGGCGTACACGACGGTCACCGTCAGCTCGGAGAAGCCGAACTTCTCCTGGTAGAGGGGATAGAGCGGCGTCGGCAGCGTGGTGCCGGTCATCCCCACGACGAACACGGCCCCGGCGAGCAGACACCGGAGCCATCCTTGACGATCACCAACCATGACGCCGACCGTAACCCCGCCGCGCGTCCCCGCCCGGCAACGCGACGCCCGTGACCGGCTCATCGACCGTGGTGGACCAAGGAGGGCCCGAGGGGCGCCACGGGAGCCCGGCGGCCCGCCGCGCGGCGGGGGCGGTCGCCGCCGACCGGGGCAGACTGTGCGCATGGACGGATGGACCCGATCGGGCGACGAGCCCGGCCCCGCACAGTACGGACGCCTCAGCGTCGAGACCGCAGACCTCGGACCGGCAGGCTGGCTCACCGAACGCCAACCCGGGCACGGCGACTTCGGCACCGTCGCCGGCGTCGCCGCGCCCGGCTTCCCGGCGTACGCGCGCGTACTGCACCCCGCGGACCTCGACGAGCGGCCGGTCCGCTGGGACACCGTCGCCGCCGCCTACGGCCGGCGGGTCGAGGCGCTGACGGACTGGTACGAGGTGATCGGCGCGGAGCGGTTCTACCAGAATCTGTCGGACTACGGCCTGCCCGGCGTGTGGGACGAGCATCCCGCCGAAGGCCCCACGCCCGGCGGCGTCGCGCGCGCCCTGATCCCCGTCCTCGCACGGCACACGGACACGCCGGAACACTGCTGGTACGGGTTGTGGGAGGGGTACGGCCGCTGGAACTGGGAGGGGATCCCCACGTTCCCGACCCCGGAGCGGGACGAGATCCTGCTGTCCGGAAGCCTGGCCGACGCCGTCTCCCCCGGAATCCTGGACGAGTTCGCCGAACTCCCCGACCTGTGGTGGCCGCAGGACCGCGCGTGGTGCGTCGGCGGTGACGTCGACCTGGTGAGCACCTACGTCTGCGGATCCGAGGAACTGATCACCGACCTGCTCGCCACGCCCGGCCTGGAGGTCCACCGGGTCGCGGCGACCGACCGCGTCGGCTGACGCCGGACGGACATCGCCCGGCGGCCGCACCGCTCCCGCGGCCGTGCGGGCTACTCCAGGTCGTCGGCGCGCAGGGTGAGTTCGAGGAGGCCGGGGAAGCGGGCGTCGAACTCCTCGCGGCGCAGCCGGTTGAGCCGCTTGGGCCCCTGGTCCCGCTGCTCGACGAGGCCGGCGCCGCGCAGGACGGTGAAGTGGTGGCTCTTGGCGGCCCTGCCGACCGGCACGTCGAAGTTGCTGCAGCTGAGCGTCCAGTCGGGCTGGGCGGCCAGCTCGCGGACCAGTTGGATGCGCACGGGGTCGGCGAGCGCGGACAGCGCGGTGAGGAGGGCGACGTCGTCGGGGTGCGTGTGCACGGGGGCCGCACGGTGACCCGTGCCCGCAGCCTGCTCCGGCATCCCGCTCACTCCTTCGTCGCGCCTCGGTCGCTTGCTCAATGTTCGATGACCATCATACAGTGCGAGTGTTCGCTTTCCATTGAACACTCTGTTCGGGCTCCCCGCCCGACCACTCCCTGAAGGGTGCTTCGCCCATGCGCGCGATCGAGTTCCACGAGTACGGCGGTCCCGAGGTCCTGCGACTCGTCGAGGCCACCACCCCCCGGCCGGGACCCGGGCAGGTGGCCATCGACGTCGCCTGGGCGGGCGTGAACTTCGCCGACGTCAAGGCGCGCGCGGAGGGCTACCGGGTCGACCGGCTGCCCTACCGTCCCGGCCTCGAGGTCTCCGGCCACGTCAAGGCCGTCGGCGAAGGCGTCGAAGGTCTCGCCGTGGGCCAGGAGGTCGCCGCCCTCGTCGGCGGCGGAGCCTACGCCGAGGTCGTCCTCGCCGACGCCGAGGCCGTCCACCCGCTTCCCCGCGGACTGGACCTGCGCACCGCGGCGACCCTTCCCACGGTCCTGCCGACCGCACACGCTCTGATCCACGAGGTGGGGCGACTCCGTGCGGGCGAGAGCGTGCTGGTGCACGGCGCGGCGGGAGGCATCGGCACCGCCGTCGGCCAACTGGCCCGTGCGGCGGGCGCGGGGGCGGTGTACGGCGTCGCCTCCACCGAGGCGAAGGCCGCGTACGCCCTGAAGTACGGCTACGACGAGGTGTTCCGGCCCGACACCTTCGCCGAGGACGTCCGGCGGGCCACCGGTGGCAGGGGAGTCGACCTCGTCCTCGACCCGGTGGGCGGTGACACACTGCGCCGCGGCCTGGAGTCCCTGGCCGTCTTCGGGCGCCTGGTCTCCTTCGGCAACGCCGGCGGCGACGCGCCGTGGCAGGTCGGTCAGCCCGAACTGTACGGCCAGGGCCACTCCGTCTCGGGCTTCTCCGTACTGTCGCTCGCCCAGACGGCACCCGCAGCCGCGCGCGCCCTGACCGAGCGCGCCCTGCGCGCGGTCTCCGAGGGGACGGTGACCCTCCCCGTCACCGCCGAATTCCCCCTGGCCGACGCGGCCGAAGCGCACCGGCTCCTGGGCGGGCGCGGCTCCACGGGCAAGCTGCTGCTGCGCGTGAAGGACTGACGGCGCCCGCCCGACCCGAGGGACGCCGGCGTGCCCGCCGGGGGCCGCGTCACGCGCGTGGTGCGGCGGCCTCCAGTTCGGCGATGCTGCCCGACATGATCGTCCGCACGTGCTCGGTGATGTGCTCCACGGGCCAGTCCCACCAGGCCACCGCGAGCAGCCGCGCGACGTCCTCCTCGTCGTACCGGGTTCGGATGAGGCGGGCCGGGTTGCCGCCGACGATGCCGTAGTCGGGTACGTCGGCGGTGACCACGGCCCCGGAGCCGATGATCGCGCCATGGCCGATCCGTACGCCGGGCATCACCGTCGTGCCGTGGCCGAACCAGACGTCGTTGCCGACGACGGTGTCCCCCCGGTTCGGCAGACCGGTGAGCAGATCGAAGTGCTCGGACCACGAGCCGCCCATGGTGGGGAAGGGGAAGGTCGAGGGCCCGTCCATACGGTGGTTGGCGCCGTTCATGATGAACCGCACCCCGGTGCCGAGCGCGCAGAACCTGCCGATGACGAGCTTCTCCGGGCCGTAGTGGTAGAGCACGTTGCGCGTCTCGAACGCGGTCGCGTCCTCCGGGTCGTCGTAGTACGAGAACTCGCCGACCTCGATCAGCGGCGACTTCACCAGGGGGCGGAGCAGCACCACCCGCGGCTGACCGGGCATCGGGTGGAGGACGGTGGGGTCGGCAGGCACAGGCATGGCGAACGATTCCTTCAGCGGCTCGGTGGCGGTGACCGAGCCATGATCGCGGGATCGGGACGACCACGACACCGAATTCTCCCGCGCCCCGCTCGGCGTCGTACGGATTCACAGTTGGTGGATCCAGGCGATGACCAACAGGACGCCGGCGACCGACGAGACCAGCAGGGCGAGCACCGGACCCGCTCCGGCCCGGCGGCCCCACAGCCGGCCCGCGAGACGGGTGTGCAGCCGGGCCAGCAGCCAGAGGGCGCCCAGGCCGGCGGCGGCGAACGGCAGAGCGGCGAGGAAGTGGACGGCCCACGCCCCGGCCATGCTCGGGCCGCCCCAGGAGTGGTCGTAGGGGCCGTGGTCGACGAGGGGGTAGAGCACACCGCGAAGGACGAACAGGACCTCGATGCCCACGGGGACGAGGGCCAGCAGTCCGAGAGGTACGCACACCAGCGCGTGCGCCACCAGGCGCCACGCGCCGGGTCGCCGCTCCGGCGCCCGTGTCGTCGGGTCCTGCTCACCTGCCCGCGCCCACCACGCACCCGCCCGCTCCGCACGCCCGGCGGCCAGCGCGCCGAGCGTCACCACGGCGGCGGGCAGCAACGCGGCGGCGTACCCCACCCGGCTCGCGAAACGCGCCGGGACGACGGGCGAACCCGACCCCCGGTGCCTCTCGTCCCGGGTGCGTCGCGACGCAAGGAATATCATGGCCTCTCCCCGTTCCTCTGAACGTCGGCCGCTGCCGACGCCCGGAGGGTAGGGAGAGGTCACCGTCCACCACCTCACACCACAGAGCCAAACCCGGCCTCGTACCCGAGTAGGGGGTCACGTCGGTGGGATGAGTGCGGGCCCGAGGTCGGGGTCAGGCCTGTCGGCGGAGGTCCAGCATGCAGAAGACCTTGTCGTAGCGGCGTTCGCCGACGGCGACGAAGTCCGGGAGGCGGCCGTACTCGGTGAAGCCCAGCGACGCGTAGAGACGCAGGGCGTGGGTGTTGTCGCCCCGGGCGTCCAGGGTGAGGACCTCGATCCCCGCCTCCCGGGCGTCGGCGATCAGAGCGGCGGTCAGCGCTCGGCCGACGCCGAGCCCCTGGGCCGCGGAGTCCACCGCGATCTTCTCGAGGTCGGCGTGCGGCCGGTGGGTCGGCCGGGCGTAGCGGAGCCAGTACCCCAGACCGACCAGCCGACCGTCGAGGTAGGCGGCGCGGAGGGCCGCGTCCCCGGCCCGTACGGCGGAGACGACGTGGGCCAGAAGGTCCGCCACCTCGTCCGGCGACGGCGGTTCGACCCAGCCCAGCGCCGCACCCCCGTCGACCAGGTCCGCCAGGATCCGGTGGGCCGACTCCGCGAACCGGTCCCGCAGGGCCGGATCGGAGGTCAGTTCCACGGCGTCGAGGACGGCGGGCTGAGGGGTCGCGTCAGGGGGCATGGCCGGCGTCATGATCGTCAGCCTAGTCATCCCGTGTGTCGGGCCGGGTCGCGTGCTGCCGTCGGCCGCTACGCCGAGGGGCTGCCCGTCCCCGCGGACGTGCCGGTGGCCGCAGGGCCGTCGGTGCCCGCGGTCAGCCAGGAGCCGACGGCCGGGAGCGCTTCCGGCCCGCTGTCGCCCTCCACGGACGTGACGAGGTCGGCGATGGTCATGGCGGCGAGGGAGGCCCGCCACGCGGCCTCGGCGGCTCCCATGGCCCGGGCGACGGGGCACGGTTTCGTGCACTTCTCCGGCGGGGTCGCCAAGGGGCCTCGTCGGCGGATCTCGGTGCAGACGAACGCCGGATCGGGTCCGTCGACGGCCTGCACCACATCGAGCAGGGTGATCTCGGCGGCCTCCCTGGTCAGCACGTATCCGCCGGTCTTGCCCTGGACGGACCGCACCAGACCCGCCCTGGACAGTGCCTGCATCTGCTTCGCCAGGTAGCTCGGCGACACGTCGTGCAGCTGCGCGAGGCGGGCCGCGGGCACCGGTCGGCTCGCGGCCGTCAGGACCACACAGCAGTGCAGCGCCCACTCCACGCCACCGGACAGTTTCATGCCGCCTCCCCATTTGACTCGGATATAGAGTATCCGAGTATTATCTCGGACATCGGGTATCCGAGTTTGCGTCCCGGGGGCCGACCGGCCCACGAAGGAAGGCACACCATGAAGATCACCGTCATCGGCGGCACCGGCCTCATCGGCTCCCAGCTCGTCGCCACTCTTCGGAACGCCGGCCACGACGTGGTCCCCGCGTCGCTGTCCTCAGGGGTCGACCTGCTCACCGGCGCCGGCCTGGACGAGGCGCTCGCCGGCGCCGACACGGTCGTCAACGTGACCAACTCCCCGACCTTCGACGAGCAGTCCCTCGACTTCTTCCGCACGAGCGGGAACAACCTGCTGCGCGCGGGGGAGCGAGCCGGCGTACGCCACCAGGTCGCCCTCTCCATCGTCGGCGTGGACCAGGTCCCCGAGCTGGACTACTACCGGGCCAAGGTGCTCCAGGAAGACCTGCTGCGCCAGGGGCCCACGCCGTACTCGATCGTCCGCGCCACCCAGTTCTTCGAGTTCATGGACGCGGTGATGTCCTGGACCGCCGTCGACGGCGTCGTCCGTCTGCCCGCCACCCCCCTGCGGCCGATCGCGTCCGCGGACGTGGTCCAGGCCCTCGCCGACGTCGCCGTCGCGACGCCCCTCGGCGGCACGCTCGACGTCGCCGGACCGGATCTCCTCGCGCTGGACGAGATCGGCCGGATCACCCTGGCCGCCCACGACGACGGCCGCCGCGTCGTCACCGACGACCGGGCGGGCATGTTCGCCACCGTCCGCGGCGACGTCCTCGTCGGCGGCCCCGGCGCCCGCCTGGCCCCCACCCACTACCGGGACTGGCTGAACGCCACCCTGGCCGGCTGACGGTACCGAGGGGGCCTCGGCGGACCGTTGCTCAGCCTCGGCTCCGGCGCCTGCGGTTCGGCCGGTGCGGGCGGACGAGGGCGTCGAGACCGCCCACGGCCGCACGGATGTGAGCCGCTTCGCGCCGGGCGGCCGCACCCGCACACCACCAGGAGAGCCGGCCGTCCTCCTCGCGCGGATGCATGCCGAGGCGGTGCTCCTCGCACAGCGGCCATGCCTGCCAGAGGAGCTCGGTGACAGTGTCCTGGGCGGCTTCGGTGACGGCGGACAGCGCGACGGCCAGGTTGTCGGCGGGGGCGGGCTCCAGGAAGTTGCCGTGCCACTCGCCGTCGGCGAGGGCCACGTAGACGTTCTCGCCCTCGCCCCCGTCGTACGCGGGAAGTCCCAGCAGGCGCAGAGGGCGCTGCTCCGGCAAGGTCACCGCGAGATCCCGGTTGACGAGGGCGAGGGCCTCGTCCCAGAGCGGGTAGTCGCCGGGCAGGACCCGACGGGGCTCGGGCGCGTCGAAGAAGGAACTCATGGCGACCATGCTGCAGGACGGATGCCGTGGTGCGTCAGGAGTTTTCGGCGTCCTGCCGATCACCTCACGCCCCGCAGCCTTCCGGCCGATGAACGGCTCCGGACCGGACACCCCTTATGCTTTCCGGCCGATGAACGGCTCCGGACCGGACACCCCTTATGCTGTCCGGCCGATGAACGGCCGCGGCCCTGAAGCCCCGGAGGCCTCCCGACGGCGAGCGGCCCCGCACCGGCCGACCCTCATCAGGGTCGGCCGGCGCGGGGCCGTAGCGGGCCGGTCTCGTCCGGTCCGGTCAGTTCACTCGCCGGAGTCGACGGTCGGCCGGCGCAGCTGTACCTCGGCGCCGGTCTGCTTGAAGGACTCCGCGGACACCGGTACGAGCACGGCATCGCGGTGGAAGTCCCGCAGGTTCGTGGAGCCACAGCTGATCATCGTCGAGGTGAGCTTCGCCCGGGTCCGCTCCACGTTGTCGTACAGGCTCCCCGCGTACGGCACGTAGCCGTCGACGCCCTCTTCGAAGACCATCTGGCCGCGCTGACCGTACCGGGCCTCGTTCTGCGCGCGCCGCGAGCCCTCACCCCAGTACTCCTTGTACCACTGGCCGCCGATCTGCAGCTTCCGCGACGGGCTCTCGTCGAGGCGGGCGAAGTAGCGGCCGAGCATGATGAAGTCCGCCCCCATGGCCAGCGCCATCGCCATGTGCGAGTCGTTGAGCAGGCCGCCGTCGCAGCACAGCGGCACGTACACCCCGGTCTCCTGGGCGTACGCGTCGCGCGCCTCGACCACGTCGAGCAGCGCGGAGGCCTGTCCCCGGCCGATGCCCTTCTGCGCCCGGGTGGTGCAGATGGCCCCGCCGCCGATCCCGACCTTCACGAAGGCCGCGCCGGCGTCCGCCAGATAACGGAAGGCCCGCCCGTCGACGACGTTCCCCGCACCGACATGGACGTCGTCCCCGTACTCCTCCCGCGCGAATTCGACGGTCCTCGCCTGGTAGACGGAATAGCCGTCGGAGGAGTCCAGACACAGCACGTCCGCACCGGCTTCCACCAGAGCGGGAATGCGGTCCTTGAAATCCCGGGAATTGATGCCGGCGCCGACACGCAGACGCTTCTCACCGTCCACCGACGCCCGGTGGTACGTCTTGTGGGCCTGGTAATCCCGCTTGAGGACCAAGGAGGCGAGCCGGCCGTCCTCCAGCACGGGAAGAACATCCAGATGATGCTGCCAGATCAGCTCGTTCGCCTCGGACAGGGAGACCGTGGCCGGCGCGGTGACGAGGCCGTCGCGGCCCCGCATCCTGTTGCCGGCGGTCTCGAAGGCCCCGTGACGCTCCAGATGGAAGTCGTCGAGGCTGATGATCCCGAGGAACTCGCCGTCCGCTTCCCCGCTCTGCGTGACCACGGCCACGCCCTGCTCGGTGTCGGCCAGCCGCCGGGAGACCTCGCCGAGGGGCGTCGTCGGGGCCACGGTGACCTCGCCGCTCCGGAAGCCGGCCTTGTGCCGCTTCACCGCCCGGACGTCCGCGGCCTGGTCCTCGATCCGCTGGTTCTGATGGATGAAGGACACCCCGCCGACCTGCGCCAGTGCCACCGCCAGCGTCGGCGACGACACGGCCTGCATGATGGCGCTCACCATCGGGGTGGCGATCCGGATTCCCGGCTCCTCGCCGACCCGGTGACGCACCAGCGGCGCCCCGAGATCCACATTCTCCGGTGTGCAGTCTTCTGTGGTCAGGCCGGGAATGAGGAGGTACTCACTCAGCGTACGAGAGATCTCGGGAAGGATTTTCACATCGTCTCCAGCAAGGAGCCTGCACACCGATCAACGACAGAACGGCGAGGCTCGTACGGGCAGTGCGGATCGATGCCGGCCGGGAGCGCGCGGGTGGAAGAAGGCACTCTCGCGAAAGCGAGAGCGGGCGCGCCCGGCGGGGCAGTGCACACACGCGCGGCGAATCGACGGCGAATGCCGGACAGATTCCATCCCGACCGTGTCGCACAGGCGTTGACTTCCATGACGCCATACGTGATCTTAGCGCACTGCGCGCGTGCACTGTTTTGTGTATGCCCAGTTGAGAGCGGAATGGGCGAAGTCGTGCGTGATTCAGCTCACTTCAGGACCGTTCGTGTACCGAGTCGTGCGTACGGCGTCCTCTCCCTCGCCTTCGGCGCCTGGGATCTCCGATGTGTGGAGCTCCATCAGGGCGAGACCCGCACGGAACACGCGCCGGCTCATGGGCCGATCCTCACGCAGGGGCCCCGCACGATCAACAAGAACAACCCGGTGGCGACACGCACGGAAATCAGGAAGGCTCGCCCGCATGTTTTCAGTACTGCAGAACGTGGCGATCGACTGCGCGGACGCCTACGAGCTGGCGCGCTTCTGGAGCGGTGTGACGGGTCGTCCGCTGCATCCGGAGGACAGGCCGGGCGCCCGGGAGACGCAGGTCATGCTGGCCGAGGGCCCGGTGCTCTACTTCAACCAGGTGCCCGAGGCCAAGACGACCAAGAACCGGCTCCATCTCTGCCTGCGTCCCGAGACCTCCCGCGATCAGGAGGTGGAGCGGCTGGTGGGCCTGGGGGCCACCTTCGTCTCCGATCACCGGAACCCCGACGGCTCGGGCTGGGCGGTTCTCGCCGATCCCGAGGGCAACGAGTTCTGCGTCCTGCGCAGCGATTCCGACCGAGCGGGCTCGACCCCCTGACGCCACCCGCCGCCCGGGTGTCACCCGTCTACCGGCACGCGTCGCGAAAACCGCGGAGCCCGGGGAGGCGTACGGCGGGGAGCCGGGCGAGTGTGTGCGCGAAGGCGCGGTGATGCGGCGTCAGCGGGTACCAGGGGCGCGGCGGCAGCGCGTAGTCGTCGCGCACCCCGGTCGCGGGCATCGGCGAGGTCTCGCCCGGGTGGACGAGGTACGCCCAGACCCCGCTGTCCATCGGCACCACGGCGCCCTCGTCACCTGGCGGGCGCCAGGAGGCGCCGGTCAGGGGGTGGCGGGGGACGAGCAGGACATCGGGTCGCGGCCGCGGCGCGCGGATCCCGGGACCGGCCAACGCCAGGGACCGGGCACCGGGCCCGGCTGCCGGCAGGTACCGGCCGACGGCGTGGCCGAGCAACTCGGCGACGGGCCCGGACGGGAGGGCCACCGGGCGGCCCTCGGTGGCCACCACGAGGTGGGCCGGCGCGACCCCGACCGCCGCCTCCCATCTGCGACTCCACGAACCGTCGGGTTCGACGGGCGGGACGCGGTGCTCGGCACGCTCCAGGTCGTCCCAGCCGGGTGTCGGACCGGCGGGGAGCGCCGAAAGGCGGCGTCCGACGGCATCGGGCTCCAGCCGCACGGCCTGCCACTGCCCGCAGTCGTCCACGCGGGTCGCCACGGCCTGCCCGCACCCCTCGCAGGCCAGGTTGGGGCCGTTCCGGCCGTCCACACCACGGCAGTATCCCTCGCACTTGTCGGGGATCAGGGTCATGGACCGGGAGTCGCCGGGGGCGACGACGATCCTGTTCCGCGCGCCGTAGGGGACGGAGTGCACCGGCGCGTGGACGCCCTGAAGGGCGGCCGCCTCTTCTCCGACCTCCTCCCACGACCGCCAGGGCGGTC
The DNA here is from genome assembly GCF_014648895.1 of Streptomyces tanashiensis. GTDB lineage: Bacteria > Actinomycetota > Actinomycetes > Streptomycetales > Streptomycetaceae > Streptomyces > Streptomyces tanashiensis. Next base: position 435,846 of record NZ_BMRZ01000002.1, on the reverse strand, counting down.
CGGCGGGCAGGGGGTCGACGGGCGTAGGTCGTGGGCGCCATGAGCGGAGGGTGGAGTTCCTCCCACCTTCCGTGGTGGGCGTGGACGGGGAGGGCGACCCGGTACAGGGGCGCCGTCAATTCGGTGCCGCACCCGGCACACACGAACACGTCCAGACAAGCTCCCCCTCGCCCCGTTCCCGAGGGATCGTGCCTCGCCCCACACCTGCGGGTCCACCGGATTTCGACACCACCGGGGCGAGTGGTTCCGACGACGCGCTCGCCGGCGCCGGAACGGTCGCGTAGTGAACGACGCCTACGCGCTCTCGGGCCCGGCCGTCGGCCGGGCCCGAACGGCCCGCACTCTCAGCCCGCGTGGAGGACCCTGAAGCGGCCATGTTCCGACGGGTCCCGGTCGACGACCTGGATCGGCGCCCACGTCCATTGCCACACCCCGATGCCCGGCGCGCGGGAGAACCGGATCGGCCCGCGCGTGCCCTCGACCGCGATCCGTGACCAGGACGCGGCGACGGCCGCCCGGTCCGTGCCGTGGGAACGCAGCGCCGCGGCGAGGACGGTGACGCTGTCCCAGCCCTCGAACGCGACGAAGGAAGGTGCTTCGCCCAGCCGCTCACGAAGCTCCTTCGCTACCCGGTCGCCGAGCGGACCGAGGCGCTCGGGCAGGTAGCGCAGGAACGGGATTCCCGCGCCGTCCTCGCCCAGCGAAGCGGCCCACCCGGCGAACTCCGGCTGCCCGGCCGGAGCGCCGATCAGCAAGTCCGCGAGCCGACGGTCGTCCCGTACGGCCCTGACGAAGGGCACGGCCGGCTCCGGGCTGCCGACGAGCAGGAGCAGCGCCGAGGCGCCGTGGTCGACGAGCGCGTCGCACAGGGCCTCGGGCGTGAGCGCGTTCGCGTCGAGTTCGAGGACGGTGCCGCCTCGGGGCGCGAGGTGCTCCCGCAGGAGCCGCGTGCCGGTCGCCCAGTAGACGCTCGGCTGGGTGACCACGGCGATCCGGTCCCGCCCGGCGGCGAGGAGGAAGTCCGCGTAGATCCGCCAGCCGTGGGACTGGGCCGGGGCCAGACGAGCGACCCGGTCCGTCCGCTCCTCGGCGAGCGCGTCGAGCACCGCGGACGAGCAGAGGAAGGGCACGCCGAGGGCGTCGGCCCGGGCGGCGGCGGCGCGGGCGACGACGCTGTGGTACTCGCCGACCACGGCGGCCACGCCCAGGCCGGCGAGTTCTTCCACGGCCGCCGCGGCCCGTTCGGGATCGGCCGCGGTGTCCCGGACCAGCAGTTCCAGGGGGCGGCCGTCGATCCCGCCCGCGTCGTTGACCTCGCCCGCGGCCAGTTCGAGGCCCGCGAGCAGGTGTCGGCCCGCCTCGACCCAGCCGGGCCGCGTCAGGGGGACGAGAGCGCCCAGGCGGACGGGCGACGTGTCACTGTGGCGGGATCCGGAGGGCGATGGTGGCGTGTTCATCGGGGTGGTGTCTCCCTGAGGCGATGCGGTCGCGGTCCGCCCGGATCACACGCCGGCCGAGGAGGGCGGTTCGCATGCTCCGCGTCTCGCCGCAGCGGGTGCGCCCGGGTGATCATGACGGTCATTGGAACCACGGCCGTCGCGCCCTGGCAAGCGGGTTTTCGCTGGCGGACCACCAGGCCGCTCCGTCCTCGCGATCGCTCGGCGGGGCGATGCGGAGTGCCGGGGTCGTCGCCGGGGAGGACCCATGGCCCGGCGCGGCCTCGTCCGTCCCCGGGGGCGAAGGGCTACCCGGCCGCCGGCGGCTCGGGTGACTCGCCGGCCGCCCGGAGGCCCGGGGCGGCGGTGAACAGGGCGTGCACGGCGGCCCGTACCTGAGTGGCGACGACCTCGGGGGAGGAGGCGTCGAGCTTGCCGTCGAGGTGCAGGAACGCCAGGCCGTGGACCAGGGCCCACACGGTGGTCGCGAGGGCGCCCGTCCCGTCCGCGCCGGGGAACGCGTCCCGGACGATGCCCTCGACGTACTCCTTGATGACGGCGGTCGCGGCGACCCGTTCCTCGCTGGTCGGGTCGCAGGGCTCCGCGAACATCGCCCGGAAGAGGGCGGGGTGGTCGAGGGCGAACCGCACGTAGGCGACGGCGACGGCGGCCAGGTCCTCGGGCGTCGAGGGCGCGGGGTGGGCGGCGGCCAGGTGCTGGGCGAGCTCGCGGTATCCCTCGGCGGCGACCGCGGAGACGAGCGCGTCACGGTCCGCGTAGTGACGGTAGGGAGCCGTGGCCGACACGCCCGCCCGGCGGGCCACCGCGCGCAGCGAGAGTCCGGCGCTGCCGTCCTCCTCCAGGAGCTCGCGCGCGGCGCGGAGGCAGGCGACGCGGAGATCGCCGTGATGATACGTGCCGTTCTGCGGCATAGGTCACACTCTTTTATGTTTGCGCTGCTTACATGGGGCCTTATGTTTGTGGTGCACACATCGTAGGTGAGGGACATCGAGAGAGGGAACCGGAATGACCAGTGAGCTGTTCTCGCCGCTGCCCCTGCGCTCCGGGCAGACACTGAACAACCGGATCGCGAAGGCCGCCATGGAGGAGAACATGGCCGGCGACGGCCAGCTTCCCGACCAGCGGCTGCTGACGCTGTACCGGCGCTGGGCCGCCGGCGGCACCGGTCTGCTGATCACCGGCAACGTGATGGTGCACGCCGAGGCGCTGACCGGCCCCGGCGGAGTCGTATTCGACGCACACGCGCCCCTGAAGCCGTTCGCCGCGTGGGCCGAGGCCGGGAAGTCCGGCGGCGGCGCGATCTGGATGCAGATCAACCACCCCGGCCGCCAGGTCGGCTCCGACATGCCCGGCGTCGTGTGGGGCCCGTCCGACATCGGCGTCGACCTGGGCCGGCACAGCAGCCGCTTCGGCCGGCCGACCGCCATGACCCCCCAGCAGATCGAGGACACCGTGGCCCGGTTCGCGGTCACGGCCCACCGCGCCGAGCAGGCGGGCTTCGACGGCGTCGAGGTCCACGCCGCGCACGGCTACCTGCTGTCCCAGTTCCTGTCCCCGCTGGTCAACAAGCGCACCGACCGGTGGGGCGGGTCGCTGGAGAACCGGGCCCGGATGCTGCTGGACGTCGTCCGTGCCGTGCGCGCCGCCGTCTCCCCGTCCTTCGCGGTCGCGGTGAAGCTCAACTCCGCCGACTTCCAGCGCGGCGGCTTCGGCGCCGACGACGCCCGCCAGGTCATCGCGATGCTCGAACCGCTCGGCGTCGACCTGGTCGAACTCTCCGGCGGCAGCTACGAGAGCCCCGCGATGACCGGCCGCCCCGCCGACGACCGCACCCAGGCCCGCGAGGCCTACTTCCTCGACCTGGCCGAGGAACTCGTCGGGACCAGCCCCGTCCCGCTCATGCTCACCGGCGGCATCACCCGGCGCGCCACGGCCGAGAAGGTCCTCGACAGCGGCGTGGCCGTCGTCGGGATGGGCACCGCCCTCGCCGTGACCCCGGATCTGCCCGACCGCTGGCGGGGCCACCGCGAGGCCGACCGCCAGATGGCGCCGGTGACCTGGTCCGACAAGGCCCTCGCGTCGGCCGCCGGGATGGCGAAGGTACGTCACCAGATGCGCCGCCTCGCCCGCGGCGGCAACACCAGGCCCGGTACCCACCCGGCGATCGCGCTCCTCTCCGAACACCGGAAGCAGCGAGCCTCCCTGCGCGGCTACCGCGCCTGGCTGTCCGCGTCCCGGACCGGGGACGGACGGGGAGCCGCCGTTCAGGGTTGAGGGCCGCCCAAGGGAGCCGGGAGCTGGGAACTTACCGGCTCCTTCGCACGTTCCGGAGGGCGACCAGATCGTTTGATGTGTGACACGGCGGCGGTGAGCCGCCGTCGGGGGAAGTGAGCAACCCATGGCCATGGTGGGCCTGTTCTGGATCGCCGAGGGCGATGTGTACGTGGGCGCGAAGCCGTCCGGATCGGCTCCCGGGGTGCGCCTGACCCCCGATGGCGTGGTGGCGCTCGGTGACGGGCAGTCCGGCCTGCACCTGTGGGAGGACGTGCGGGCCCTGACCGTGCGGGACGTGCCCGTGAAGTCCCTGAAGCGGCAGGTCGGCGTGGCCGCGGAAGTGGCCCTGGACGTGGTGATGAACCTGGCCATGACCCTGGGCCCGGGCTATACGGGCGAGGCGCCGCCGATGATGACGCTGGAGCTGGAGTCGCACGACGGAGAGCACGAGCTGCAGGCCTATGTGGCCGCGGCCGTCGGCTACTCCTCGGCTGAGGTCGAGCTCTCCCGCACCCTGCTGTCCCGCCTCACGGAGGGCGCCGCGACGATGGCCACCACCTTGGCGGCGATGTCGGAGTGGGGTCGTGCGTGGGAGGGCGGGTCTCCTCGCACGACCCAGCGGGAGGAGCTGCTGCGACGCTGGGTGGGGCCGGACACGCTGTAGGGCCTGTCTGCCGGATCAGGGCCTCGTGGGGCCCGGCGACTCCCGTCGCGCGTGGTGCGGAGCGGCGCCGAGGCCTGCCGGCCGCCGCCCCGGACACATCGGGTTGCGTTTGCACCGGAGGCGGGGACGATGGAATGAAGAACAGGGATTCCGCGCCTTCGTAGGCGCCCCGCACCAGGGATGTCCGGCCCCCGGCGCTCGACGCGTCCGGGACGGCCGGCATCGACGGCACTCCCTTCAGGAGGCGCCATGACCGAACCCGAGGATCCGCTCGGCTACTGGACGGGTCGGCTGCTCCGGATGGGCGTCGGCATCTTGCCCGAGGACGCCCGGAGTTTCGTGCACGACCTGTACGCGAAGGCCCAGGCCGACCTCGACGCCGAGCGTGCGGAGGCCGACTTCGAGCGAGAGGAGTGAACCCGGGGAGAGCCGTCGTGGACCTGGGAAGGAGCGGGGTTCCACATGACCGGAGCGGAAACGTGGGGCGATGACGTCTACCAGCCCGACGGCAGCGAGGTCCAGGACGACGTGGGTGTCCTGGACTACGAGGACACCCTCGAGGGACCGCTCGGCGACCCGCTCGACGAAGGGTACTCACCACCGGAACGGCCCCTCGGGGCCGAGCACACGGGAGTGACCGCCGCCGAACGGCAGCGCGGCGAGACCCTCGACGAGCGCCTGGCGGAGGAGGAGCCCGAGCTTCCTTCCCTCGACGGCGACGGCGACGGCCTCGGCGACTCGACGGACACCGACGGGGAACTCCTGGACGACCAGGTCGGCAGCCGGCGCGCGGGCCGCCTGATGTCCGAGGACGAGGGCACGCGCTCCATCACCTCGGAACTGAACGCCCGCGACCTCGGCCTCGACGGCGGTGCCGCGTCCGCCGAGGAAGCCGCGATGCACATCGTCGACGAGGAGTGACCGGACGACTCGCCAAAAGGCGTCGAGTCCGCCGAACTCCACCGGGGTGAGCGCCGGATCGGCTGTGGCGGGACGGCCAAGGGCCGGGTCCCTTCAGCCCGCCCCCGGACCACGGACCGCCAGGAGCGCCGCGCCGAAGTCCGCCGCCGTACGCGGATCGGAGAGGGAGCGGCCCGTCAGTTCCTCCACGCGGCGCAGGCGGTAGCGGACGGTGTTGGGGTGGACGAACAGGGTCCGAGCCGCGTCGCCCGCCGATCCGGCGGCGGCGAACCAGTGCTCCAGCGTGCGCAGCAGCCGGGATCGCTCCGCGGCCGGAAGGTCGAGCACGGGCCGGAGGGCCACCTCCATCAGGTGCGCGGCCTCGGCCGGAGCCGCGGCGACGACCATGGCCAGCGGGTTGTCGTCGAAGCGGGCCACGCCCGGGCCCGCGCCTTCGAGGCCGGCCAGGGCGAGACGGGCGAAACGCAGCGCCTGAGGCGTGTCCCGCAGGGAGTGGAAGCGCGGACTGAAGCCCACACGGGCGCGCGTCCGCCGGAGGATGCGCAGGCAGGTGGTCTCCGCCGCATCCGTGGGCAGGGCGATCAGAGCGAGCTGCTGGTCCGGCAGGAGCCTCCAGGCGGAGGGCAGGTTCGCCTGGCGCAGCGCCGCCTCCGCTCCCGTGAGCGGCTCCTCGCCGGGAGTGCCGGCCTTCGCCGCCGCGACGGCGTACGGCCCGTGCTCCGGCAGTTCCAGTTCGCGGGCGGCCTCCCACAGCGTGCGGTCGGTGACGATGCCGGTGAACACCGCCTCCACCAGGGCGGAACGGCGTGCCTGTCCCTGCGAGGTGAGTTCGGCGGCCGCCTCCCGGTATGCCACGGCCACCGATTCCGCGTACAGACCGGACAACGCCCAGAACTCCGTCGACTCCGACAGCAGGAGATCGACCGACACCTCGGGACGGGTGCGGGCCTCGGTGAGGATCTCCGTCCAGAGGAACTGCGAGCCGATCCGGTACGCGTGCAAGGTGTCCGCCAGCGGAACCCCCTGCTCCGCGCGGAGCCGCCCGGTCTCGCGGGCCGAACTCGCGTCCGGAGTGCCGCCGATGCGGAGGTGGGCGAGGATCAGGCCCGCGTTGGCGGTGCAGGAGCGGCGCAGCGAATCCAGAGGGATCAACGCCTCGGCCTCGTACGCCTCGACGTCCGCACGGATACGCAGCGCCATCCGCTCGCCCAGTTCCGGAAGCCTCTCCTGAAGCGCCGCCGCCACACCCGAAAGGATCATCCGCGCAGCTTATCCACGCCGGATTGTCCTCAGCGACAATCCGACGGGTCCTGTGTTGTCCCACCGGCCATAGGCCCGGGCGGCACACGGCTGCAAGATGTCGGCGATGTAAACATTCGATGATGCCGTGTAACGGAGGCGGGTCATGGCCAATCTGGCAGGGTTCCTCGTGGAGACGGCGGGGCGGCAGCCCGAGCGCCCCGCGCTGCGCTTGGGGGAGCGGGTCATCAGCTACGCGGAGCTGGACGAACACAGCGCCCGCGCCGCCGCCCTGCTCAGGGCCGAGGGCGTCCGTCCCGGGGACCGGGTCGCGCTGATGCTGCCGAACGTTCCCGAGTTCGTCGTGCTGTACTACGGCGTCCTGAGGGCCGGGGCGGTCGTCGTCCCGATGAACCCGCTCCTGAAGACGCGGGAGACGGAGTTCCACCTCGCCGACTCCGGCGCTGTGCGGCTCTTCGAGTGGCACCAGGCGCCCGGCGAGGGCGCTCAGGGGGCCGCCGCCGCGGGAGTGCGCCACACGGCCGTCGAACCCGCCGCGTTCGCGGCCGCGCTGGCCGGCCACGAGCCGCTGCCGGAGGTCGCGGACACGGACGGCGAGGACATGGCGGTCCTGCTGTACACCTCCGGCACCACAGGCCGTCCCAAGGGCGCCGTCCTCTCTCATGCCGGGCTGCGGCACAACACCGAGGTCAACAGCGTCCACATCCAGGAGATGACGCCGGACGACGTGGTGGTGGGCTGCCTCCCGCTGTTCCACATCTTCGGCCAGATCTGCACCATGAGCGCGGCCGTCCGCAGCGGCGCCTCGCTCGTCCTCGTCCCGCGCTTCGACCCGAAGACCGTCCTGGACGCCATCGCGCGTGAGCGGGCCACCGTCTTCGAGGGCGTCCCCACCATGTACGCGGCGCTCCTGCAGTCCCCCTCGGACGCGGACGTGTCGACGCTGCGGATGTGCATCTCGGGCGGCGCCTCGCTGCCGGTGGAGATCCTGCACGGTTTCGAGCGGCGCTTCGGCTGTCCGGTCCTGGAGGGTTTCGGCATGTCCGAGACCAGCCCGGTGGTCACGTTCAACCACCCCGACCGGCCCCGCAAGGCCGGCTCCATCGGCACCCCCATCCGCGACGTCGAGGTGCGGCTCCTCGACGAGAAGGGCCAGGACGTGGCCCCCGGAGAGATCGGCGAACTGTCCGTCCGGGGGCCCAATGTGATGAAGGGCTACTGGAACCGCCCCGAGGAGACGGAGGCGGCGATCCCCGACGGCTGGCTGCGCAGCGGCGACCTCGCCCGGGCGGACGAGGACGGCTACCTCTACGTCGTCGACCGGAAGAAGGACATGATCATCCGCGGCGGCTACAACGTCTACCCGCGCGAGATCGAGGAAGTCCTCCACGAGCACCCGGCCGTCGCCCTCGCCGCCGTCGTCGGATTCCCGCATCCCGAACTGGGTGAGGAGGTCGCGGCCGCGATCGTGCTGCGCCCGTCGGCCGGAGCGACCCCCGAGGAGCTGCGGGAGTACGTCAAGGACCGCGTGGCGGCCTACAAGTACCCGCGCAGGGTGTGGCTCGTGGACCAGCTGCCGCTGGGGCCGAGCGGCAAGATCCTCAAGAGGGAGATCACCGTGCCGGCGGTCGATCAGTAGGCGGTCGCCCTGTTCTCCTCCGCCCAGAGCCGTTCCGTCTCGGAGCCGCCGGGCGGAGGGACGAGGCCGTTGATCATCCAGAGCTCCTCGCTCGTCTCGTCGACGTGGAACTCCCAGTGGAGTCCGGCGTGCCGTTCGAGGTGGGGCTGGAGCATGTCCTTGATCCAGCGGGCGGTCCTCCGCCTGCTGTCCTGGTCCGGGTTGCGCCGGGCGATGTGGTCGATGGTGATGCGGACTCCGACCGGGGCGGGCTCCCCACCGACGTAGAAGTCCTCCGGCGGCGTCTCGTGGAAGAGGGTGACCACGTAGAACCGGGGCAGGCCGACCTTCTCGTAGTGGTCCGCGACGGACGCGGCGAGCCGGTGCTTCTCGTCGGCGGAGAAGATGCCGGGCGTGTGGTGAAAGGTCCACAGGGGCATGGCGGTGGGTCGCTCCTTCGGTGAGGTTCGAGGAATCGCGGGGGTGGGCTCAGCCGGCGGCCGAGAAGGCCAGGTGCTCGACGGGCCCGGAGAGCGCGGACTTGACGGTGACGCTGACGTCGTCGGCGAGCACCTCCGCGTCGCCGGCCTCCAGGCCGTCGACGATCCGTGCGGCCACGTCGGCGGGCTTCGCCTTGCTCCGGTCGAGGGCGGAGACCATGTCGGTGTCGATGAATCCGGCGTGCACGCCGACGACGTGGGTGTGCTGAGGCGCGAGTTCCAGCCGGAGCGAGTTCGTGACGGACCAGGCCGCCGCCTTGGAGGCCCCGTACGCCCCGCTGCCCGCGAGCCATGACAGGACGGAGTGCATGTTCACCAGCGCTCCGCCGCCGTTCGCGGCGAGGACCGGGGCGAACGCCCGCGCCACCCGCAAGGGCCCGAGGACGTTGACGTCGAAGGTCTCGCTCACCTGCTCCAGGTCGCCGGTGAGCAGGGGCGAGGGCAGCAGGACCCCGGCGTTGTTGAACACGATCTCGGCGTCCGTCGCGAGCTCCGCGAGGGCGGCGACCGACACGGCCGAGCGGACCTCCAGCGCGACGGTCACCACGTTCGGCCGGTCGTCGGCGTACTCCGAGCGCGCGGTGGAGTACACCTTGCGCGCGCCGCGTGCCAGCACCTCGTCCACCAGGGCGGCGCCGAGGCCCCGCCGTCCGCCGGTCACCACGACCACCTTGCCCGCCACCGTAACCACAGCACACTCCCGATCTGGATAACGACTTCGTTAGTCAGATGCAAGCACGCCGGGGCTGGGTAACGCAAGCATTAGTTACAATGGGAGGGTGACGATGAGGTTCGAGAAGCGATTGAGCGACCGGGACGCGTGGTCGATCGGCGACGGGTGCTCGGCCGGCCGGGTGCTCGACCTGCTGAGCACCCGGACGGTCTTCATGGTCGTGCGGGAGTGCTTCTACGGCACGACCAGGTTCGAGGACTTCGCGACGAGGATCGGCACGTCCGCGCCCTCGGTCTCCCGCGCGCTCAAGCAGCTGGAGGCGGCCGGGGTCGTGGTGCGCACGCCCTACCAGGAGCCGGGGAAGCGGGCCCGTGACGAGTACCGGCTGACCCGGGCCGGCGAGGACCTGCTGCCGGTCTTCCTGTCACTGGTCCGGTGGGGCGACACGTACCTCCAGGACGGCCGCCCGCCCCTGGACTTCGTCGAGGCCGACAGCGGCCGCCCGCTGAGTGTCCGCGTGACCGCGGACACGGCACCGGATCCGTCCTCCGACGACATCGAGATCCGCCTGCACCCCGACTGGCGCCGCGACTGACCCTCGCGTGCGGGGAGGCGTACGCGGCTCAGTCCGCCCGCTTCCTGCCGTGGAGGTGGAGCGAGCGCAGGGCCGCTTCGAGGGCGAACCGGTGGTCGGGATCGAGGAGCCGGTCGCCGAAGTGGTTGTCCAGGTTCCTTAGGCGGTAGCGCACGGTCTGGGCGTGGACGCCCAGCATCTCGCCGACCTGTTCGGCGGGGGCCCGGGTGGAGATGTGGACGCGCAGGGTCTCGATCAGCCGCTCGCGCCGGGTGCCGGACAGCTCGTCGAGCGGGGCCAGTTCGCGTGCGGCGAGGTGAGCCGTGAGGGCCGGATCGGACAATAACCACAACGTTGTCAGATGCTCCTCGCTGTGCACGAGGGGTGCGTCCGGCACGATGCCGTCGTCGATGAGCTGCAGGACGCGCCGCGCCCAGCGGATGGAGTGCGCGGCCTGCACGGGCGGCACGGTCAGGCCGACGACGGCGCGGGTGCCGGCCAGGGCGGAGTCGAGCATCGCGAGCCGCTGCGGAGTGAGGGGGCCGGGGATGAGCAGGTGCGGCTGGGGGAGGGTGAGGTCGGCCAGGACGTCCCGGTCGAGACCGGCCTGGATGAGCTCGGCGACCGGAGGACGGAGTGCCACCAGCGTGCATGCGGCGGGGAGCTGCCAGGAGGCCTCCTGGCAGAGCTCGGCGATCGTCGCCCGGGGCAGTGGCGGCCCCGCGACGACGAGGTGGAGTAACTGGCGTCTCCGCGCCGCCACGTCGGACACCGCACGGGCCTGGGCCATCACGTAGCCCTCGCGGGACAGGGCTTCGAGCTCCTCGACATAGGCGAAGAGGGCGTCCGCGAAGGCCAGGATCAGGGTGGGTGAGAGGTTGTAGGTGCGGCCGATGCTCTTGGCCCGGCGCAGCGCGATGCGTGCCCCGAGGCGGTAGGCGCCCTGGAGGCATTCGAGGTCACGTCCCTCGTAGGCCTCCACGCGGCCGAACTTGCGCAGGAGTTCGTCCCGGAGGGCCGACTTCGTCCCCGGGGCGGCGACCCGTTCCACGAAGGCCGCCAGGGCCTGTTCCACGCCCTGGCGGATGGCGTCCGAGTGCGGTCCGTTGAAGAGGTGGGCGTACACGGGATAGGTCCGCTGGACCTCCATGCCGATCTCTTTGATGAGGCCCGGGATCTCCGGCCTCATCAGGTCGGCGAACTCCCTGGGGAGCGGGTCGAGCGGCTCGCCGATGTTCGGGGACTGTGCGATTGCGGGCATGGACCGATCCCTTGCTCTCCTGCGCGACCGGTGGGGAGCGGCGGTGCGGCGTCCTCCTCGGGAGGCGGACGCCGCCGTGGCCGTCAGGTGCGTACCAACGGGGACTGCTGAAGCTAAATCAACTGCTGTGTGCTGTACACAACTTGCGCAAGAGTTGGTGGTCCGGAGGCCCGTGAGCCGCCGGAACAGGCCGGGAATCGCCCCTGGGTGGCCGTTACTTGACGGCCGAGTGCCAGTTCTGGGAGAGCACCTTTCCGGCGTCGGGTGCGACGACTCCGGGGGCGTAGAGACCGGTCAGATAGGTCTGGGTGTTGTTGAGCGTGAGGCTGTTGCGGCCGGCGGCGGAGGGCAGCCCCGTCTTGAGGTTGACCGCGCCGTTGACCAGGCCGAGTCCCAGGCCGCAGCCGCTGGCGCCGGGGACGGCGAAGGTGGTGTCGACCTGGGTGGAGCCGAGGAGGTTGAGGCGGCTCATGTCGCCTTCCTCGTTCGGGGAGCCGTCGCCGTTGGAGCGCTCGACGGCGAAGTCGGGCGCGGTCTTGTTGCTGGGGCGCAGGATGATCGGGTTGGACTTGCTGCCGATGTAGCAGTTGCTGCCGAGGAACGGGTTCTCCAGGTGGATGCGGACCGGGATGGCCACGATCGGCATGTCCGTGAGGACGCCCGCGATCTGGTCGAAGTCCGACGGCGTGCCCACCGACTCCATGGTGGCGGTGATCTTGTTGAGTTTGGCGTCGGACAGCTGCCGGCAGATGTCGGTGATGAACGGGATGTCGCTCGGACACATCAGCCCGAGCAGGCCGCCGGGGACGGTGGCGGAGTCGGCGATGATCGAGCCGGCGGGCGGGGCGACGACGGAGCTGGTGCCGTCGGCGTTCTGGATCACGCCGATCTGGAGGTTCGTCCTCCCGGTGACGACGGTCGTGTTCCCGAGCTTGATGGAGCCGGAGACCGAGCTGGAGGAGACGCATTGCGGCGACTGGTCGAGGCCGTCGGTGGCGAGCATCGCCGGCGCGTCGACGGGACAGCGGTCGAACGGCGCCCAGCTGCCGTTCAGCTGGGGGGAGGACGCGGTCGCCGTGCCGATGGAGGCGAAGGCGCCGAGCGCGGTCAGCGCGGAGAGGGTGGCGAGTCTCGTACGGGAGGAGACGAGGGACATGGCGGATGCCTTCCGTCGGGAGAGGGGGGGTGGGGCGGTTCAGCGTGCGGGCTTGGGGACCACGAGGGGCTGGCGGTCCTCGGTGCACTGGTCCGGCGGGGGCGTCTCGACGCCCACGGAGCAGGTCTGGCCCTGGATCTGCTTGATGTGGTTGCCGGGGCCCGAGATGGAGGCGGTGAGGAGCCGGTCGAGGTTCTCGCCGCCGGCGCCGCAGCCCTTGAAGGCGGGGATCGTCACCTCACCGGTGAGCGGGCCGCCACTGGTGAGGAGGTAGCCGGTGGCGTCGGTGCCGTTGAGGAGCTGTCCCTTGCCCAGGAGGACCAGGTGGTCTCCGGGGTACTTGGCGGGGGTGGGCTCCGGGGAGCTGAGCGGCTTCTCCGTACGGCAGGAGGGGCCGACGTCCAGCCGGGTGCCGTTGACCTCGACATCGAGGACGCGCAGGACGAGGGGGACCCGGATGTAGGTCTCGGCGAGGTTGTCGGGGAAGACCAGGAGGACGTCCGACGTGACGGTCATGGGGCCCGCCTGCTCCAGGACCAGGGTCGCCGTCGTCGGGGCGAAGCCGAACGTCAGGAAGGTGGCCTTGAAGGGCGGGGTCTGCCGGCGTCCCCCGTGCGAGAGAGCGCCGGTCGACGTCTGGAACAGGTGCATGCTGCCGTCCGGCAGGACCACGAACTCCGGCTGTCCCTGCTCGATCAGGACGCAGGACACCGGGATGACGTTGGCGCCGTTCAGCTTGCGCACGTTGGAGTAGCCGGTGATGTACGCCGACAGCGACGTCGGGGTCGGCTTCTCGGTCACGCAGGGCGGCGCGGCCGGCCGGGCCGCCGGAGCACCGGGCTCGTCGGCCGCGGTCAGGCCCCGGTCCTTCCGCGCTCCGGACCCGGGCACGGTCGGGACCTCGCCCGTGCCGCGCGTGGTCCCCGTCCTCGGAGGGGCGTTGAGCCCCGTCGGGAGCGGCGGCCGGGGGACGTGCGGGCCGGGTGAGGGGGACTCGGGCGTGGCCGACGACGAGGGCGGTCCGCTCGGCTCCGGGGAGGGTGTGCCGCTGCCGACCGGAACCGTGGCGAGCAGCGTACGGTCCCCCGCGTTCTGGCCGGGGACGCAGCTGACGGAGAGGGACGCGGGGGTGGTCGGCGCGCCGTCGGCGGTGCTCGGGGCGAGGTCGACGGCGAGGCCCTCGGCGGTGAGCGTCAGGTCGCCGGCGGCGTCCGTCGTCAGGGTCGGGACGTCGCCGCTCGTGGTGAGGGTGAGCGGGCCTTCGGCGGGTACGCCGAGCGGTTGTGCCGTGCCGCGCCACGAGGCCTCCGTGCGCTGCCCGTTCTGGCCCGCGCCGACGGTGAGCAGGGTCTCCGCCCGTACCGTGGAGGCCTTGAGCGCGGTGAGGTCGGCCACGGCCGCGGCCGGGAGCTCCACCGTCGTGGTGACGTCGGTGGGCCGGATCTCCTCGCCGGGGACCGCCCGTTCGGGGAAGGCGGCCGTGATCCGTACCGTCGCGGGCTGCTGTCCCGAGGGCAGCGTGCAGACATAGGGCAGCGAGGCGTCGACCTTCAGTGTTCCCACGGCGACCGCCGCCGCCGGGAGCAGGGGTGCGAGCGCCACGAACGCGGCGATCGTCGCGCCGCGCACGCGGGCGCGGGAGGATCGAGGGGTGGGCCCGGGGCCTCTCATCTGTTGCTCCGCTCGGGTCGTTCGTGCGCCGGCGAGGGAAGGGGGCCGGCGAAGGACGCGGACAGGCCGCGTCCGCCCGGCCGGGGTCGCCGGCCGGGCGGACGCGGGTCCTGCGTCCTTACGGGTTGGAACCGACGATCGTCGGGATGACCGTGCCGGACTTGACGAGGTAGGTGCCCTTGAACGTCGGCTTGGCGCCGACCGGGACGGCGGAGCCGCAGTTGGTCGACGAGACGACGGTGAGCTCGCCCGCGACGCTGTTGACGGCCAGCGCGCCCGTCGAGTTGGTGTACGTGCCGGAGGCCTTGCCCGTCACGCGGAAGACACAGGCGCCGACGGTCACCTTGGCGTCGACGTTGCCGACGTAGCCCTTGGTGACGCCGGTCGCCGCGGTGTAGTCCTGCGCCACCACGGTCCACGGCGTGGTCGCGACCGTGCTCACGTTGCCGAGGACGCTGGTGCAGGGCGCGCCCGTGGCACCGAACGCGATGGCGCTGATGGAGGCGACCGTGGCGGGGTTGCCGGTGGCGCTCGCCATCGTGCCCGAGGCCGTCGACTTCGTACACGTCATGGCGATGCCGTTGACGCTGAGGACGACGTTCCCGCTGTTGGCCGCAGTGAAGCCGGCCGGGGTGGGGTTGACGGTCCACACCGTCGAGGGCACCGCCGAGGCGGGCGCCGCCGCGAGGGCGAACGCGGCCGAGGCGGCTCCGGCGACGACGGCGAGCTTTCTGATGGGCTTGTTCATGGCTCTGGGACTCTCCTTGGGGATTGACCGGCAGAGGGGTGGCCGCGGTGGGGGTCGAGCGGCCGGCGGCCCGTCATTTCTCGGCCGCGAAACCAGACGTTACTTGCGGGAAACTTAGCTGAACAATGGCGGAGTCCAAGATTCTTTGGAGATCTCGCATTGCCTGTCAAGTGGGTGAGCGATGGCGAGAATCCTCTTGGTTCCGGGGTGCGTAATGTCGACAATTCTGATCGATCGGCCGAGGTTGAGAGGAGGGTCGGTATTCGGACTCCTGGGCCGCCCCGGCAAGGCCGGTATTTGCTCCGGCGGTGACAAGGGGCGCGGCGGAACTATCTCCTGCCTGATAAATGCCTCGGTGTTTGATTCCGCACCCGGAAAACTCGGAATCGGCTATTGCCGCGAGAGGTTACTCGGCCGTAGCGTTCCCGGGGCGGCGCACCGTCGCAGGTCGGCGCAGCTCTGTGTCTCCACGGAGACAAGTGCCGATCCCGACCTTGTCTCCGCGGTGACAAATACGGGAGCGGATCAAGAAAAGTGGCACCCGCCTATTGTCCGGATGATCCGGACCGACTTACCGTGCGCCCGCAGCGCACACCCGACACACGCTTGCTGGAGGTGGGATGGGAATCGAAGTAGTCGTTGAGGGGCTGACCATGTCCTTTGGCAAGCAGAACATCTGGCAGGACGTGTCGCTGACCCTGCCGGCCGGAGAGGTCAGCGTCATGCTCGGCCCTTCCGGAACCGGGAAGACGGTCTTCCTGAAATCGCTCATCGGACTGCTGAAGCCCCAGCAGGGCCGTGTCCTCATCAACGGGGTCGACATGGTCCGCAGCCCCGAACGTGACATCTACGAGACCCGGAAACTCTTCGGCCTCATGTTCCAGGACGGCGCCCTCTTCGGCTCCATGAGCCTCTTCGACAACATCGCCTTCCCGCTGCGCGAGCACACCCGCAAGCGGGAGTCCGAGATCCGGCGCATCGTCATGGAGCGGATCGAACTCGTCGGCCTGCTGGGTGCCGAGGACAAGCTGCCGGGCGAGATCAGCGGAGGCATGCGCAAACGCGCCGGACTGGCCCGCGCGCTCGTGCTCGACCCGCAGATCGTCCTGTGCGACGAACCGGACTCCGGGCTCGACCCCGTCCGCACCGCCTACCTGTCCCAGCTGCTGATCGACCTCAACGCGCGGATCGACGCGACGATGCTGATCGTCACCCACAACCTCGACATCGCCGCCACCGTCCCCGACAACATGGGCATGTTCTTCCGGCGCAGGCTCGTCACCTTCGGCCCCCGCGAGGTGCTCCTCACCAGCGACGAACCGGTCGTGACCCAGTTCCTCGCCGGCCGCCGCGAAGGCCCCATCGGCATGTCCGAGGAGAAGGACGCAGCACTGCTCGCCGCCGAAGCAGTCTCCCCCGCCGACCGGTCCACGGAACCCCGCGTCATCGTCCCGCAGCTGGAACCCTCACCCGGCCTGCCGCCCCGCGCCGCCGTCACACGGCGACGGGAACGCGTCCTCGGCATGCTCGACCAGCTGCCCCCCGCAGCCCGCGCCGCCATCCGCGACACCTACGCGCGAAGCGCCGCGGCGCCCACCCTGACCATGCCGGCCACCGGGAGCGGCTCGTGATCACCGGCGCGCTGCGGCAGACCGGCCGCCTCTTCGCCCTCGCCGCCGAGGTGAGCCGGGCCGTCTTCCGGCGACCCTTCCAGTTCCGGGAGTTCATCGAGCAGTTCTGGTTCGTCGCGAGCGTCACCATCCTGCCCGCCGCGCTCGTCTCCATCCCGTTCGGCGCCGTCATCGCCCTCCAGGTCGGCTCGCTCACCCAGCAGCTCGGAGCCCAGTCGTTCACCGGCGGTGCCAGCGTCCTCGCCGTCATCCAGCAGGCCAGCCCGCTCATCGTGGCCCTCCTGATCGCCGGCGCCGGCGGCTCCGCCATCTGCGCCGACCTCGGCTCCCGCAAGATCCGGGAAGAGCTCGACGCGATGGAGGTCATGGGCGTCTCGCCCGTACAGCGACTGGTCGTCCCGCGCGTCCTCGCCACCATGGCGGTCGCCGTGCTCCTCAACGGCATGGTCTCCGTCGTCGGCACGCTCGGCGGCTACTTCTTCAACATCGTCCTCCAGGGCGGCACCCCCGGCGCCTACCTCTCCAGCTTCTCCGCCCTCGCCCAGCTGCCCGACCTCTACATCAGCGAACTGAAGGCCCTGATCTTCGGGTTCATCGCCGGCATCGTCGCCGCCTACCGGGGACTCAACCCCCGCGGCGGACCCAAGGGGGTCGGCGACGCCGTCAACCAGTCCGTCGTCATCACCTTCATGCTGCTGTTCTTCGTGAACATGGTGCTGACGGGCATCTACCTGCAGATCGTCCCGCCGAAGGGAGGCTGAGACCGATGGCCTCCCCGTTCGTGTGGCTCGACCGGTCCGGCGACCAGCTCCTGTTCTACGTCCGAGCCCTCCTCTGGATCCCCCGCACGCTGCGCCGCTACCTCAAGGAGGTGCAACGGCTGCTCGCCGAGGTCGCCTTCGGCTCCGGCGGCCTCGGCGTCATCGGCGGCACCATCGGCGTCATGATCGCGATGACGCTGTTCACCGGAACCGTCGTCGGCCTCCAGGGCTACGCGGCCCTGGAACAGATCGGCACCGCCGCCTTCACCGGCTTCGTCTCCGCCTACTTCAACACCCGCGAGATCGCCCCGCTCGTCGCCGGACTCGCCCTGTCCGCGACCGTCGGCGCCGGATTCACCGCCCAGCTCGGCGCCATGCGCATCAACGAAGAGGTCGACGCCCTCGAAGGCATGGGCATCCGCTCCATGCCCTACCTGGTCACCACCCGGATCATCGCGGGCGTCGTCGCCATCGTCCCGCTCTACGCGATCGGCCTGCTCTCCTCCTACCTGGCCTCGCGCTACGTCACGGTCCTCTTCAACGGCCAGTCGCAGGGCACCTACGACCACTACTTCAACCTCTTCCTGTCACCGACGGACGTCCTCCTCTCGGTGCTGAAAGTGCTGATCTTCAGCGTGATGGTGATCATCGCCCACTGCTACTACGGCTTCCGCGCCTCCGGCGGCCCCGCCGGCGTCGGCATCGCCGTCGGCCGCTCCGTACGCAACGCCATCGTGCTGATCAGCGTCACCGACTTCTTCCTGTCGCTGGCCCTCTGGGGCGCGACCACGACCGTGAAGGTGGCGGGGTGAGATGAGCGACTCACGTGCCGAGACCCTCCGCCGCCGGTTCGCCGGCGTCGTCTTCCTGCTGGTGCCCGTCCTGCTCGCCTCGCTCGCGGTCGCCGTCTACGACAAACGCTTCACCGACACCGACCCGATCGTCGTCGAGACCGGCAGCGTCGGCAACGAGATGCACCTCGGCGCCGAGGTGAAGCTGCGCGGCGTCGTCATCGGCGAGGTCCGCGCCATCGACGCCACCGAAGGCGGAGCCCGGCTCACCCTCGCCATGCGGCCCGGAACCCTGCGCCACGTCCCCGCCGACGTCCGCGCGCAGATGCTGCCCACGACGCTCTTCGGCGAGCGGTTCGTGGCCCTCGTGCCGCCGGCGAACGCCTCCACGCGGCCGCTCGGCCCCGGAGACGTCATCCCCGAGGACCGCTCCAGCAACGCCGTCGAACTCCAGCAGGTCCTCGACAACGTCCTGCCCCTGCTCACCGCGGTCCAGCCGCAGAAACTGTCGGCGACGCTGTCCGCCGTCTCCCGGGCCCTGGAGGGGCGCGGCGACAAGCTCGGCGAGACCCTCGCCGAACTCGACGCCCATCTGCGCGAGTTCAACCCCCACCTGCCCGCCCTCACCCGCGATCTGAAAGAACTCGTGAAGGTCAGCCACCTCTACGCGGACGCCGCCCCGGACATCGTCACCGCGCTCACCGACTTCACCACCACCAGCGGCACCCTCGCCGCGAAGGAGGACGAACTCGCCGGCACCCTCGGCGCCACCACCCGGACGGCGCAGGACCTGACCGCCTTCCTGCGGCAGAACAAGAACAACATCATCCGGCTCAGCGCCACCAGCAGGCCCACCCTGCGACTCCTCGCCGAGTACTCCCCGTCCTTCCCCTGCACCCTGCGCACCCTCGCCCAGTTCGTACCCGCGATGGACAAGGCACTCGGCAAGGGAACCGACCAGCCGGGACTGCACGTCGAGGTGACCACCGTCCCCTCCCGCGGTGCCTACGTCCCCGGCCGTGACACACCCTCGTACGGCTCCGGCGGCGGCCCGCACTGCTACCCCGTGCCCTACCTCGGCGTTCCGGCCGCACCCGCCGCACGGGCGTCCGCCGCCGCCGACCAGAACCTCGGACCCGCCAACTCCCCGCAGGAGAACGACCTCGTCAACGAACTGCTCGCACCCGCGGCGAAGAAGCGGCCCGGCGACCTGCCGGACTGGAGCAGCCTCCTCGCCGGCCCCGCCTTCCGCGGAGCGGAGGTGACGCTCCGATGACGACGAGGCCCACCCACACGCGACGCCGCGGTCTGACCGGGACCGTCCTGAAGTCCCTCGCGTTCGTCCTGGTCACGGCGCTGGCCACCACCGTCCTCGGCTTCAGCATCGCCAACACCGGTGTCGGCTCCGCCACCCGCTCGTACAAGGCGCTGTTCACCGACGTCACCGGGCTCGTCAAGGGCGACTCCGTGCGCATCGCCGGAGTGAAGGTGGGCGAGGTGACCGACGTCCGCGTCGTCGAACGGCGCACCGCCCAGGTCACCTTCTCGGTCCGCGAGGACCGCTCCCTGCCCCGGTCGGCGACCGCCGCCGTGAAGTACCTCAACATGGTCGGGCAGCGATACGTCTCCCTCGGCCGGGGAACCGGCGACCTCACCGGCACCCTGGACGCCGGGGACACCATCCCCCTCGACCGCACCACCCCCGCGCTCGACCTGACCCTGCTGTTCAACGGATTCAAGCCACTCTTCGAGGGCCTCTCACCCGCGGACGTCAACGATCTCGCCGGCTCGCTCGTGCAGGTCCTCCAGGGCGAGAGCGGCACCGTCGACAGCCTCCTCCGGCACATCGGCTCCCTCACCAGGACGGTGGCGGCCAAGGACAAGGTCATCGGCGAGGTCGTCACCCACCTCAACACCGTCCTGACCACCCTCAACACCCGCGAGGCCGCCTTCGGGGACCTCGTCGTCACCCTCCAGAAGCTCGTCACCGGCTTCAACACCGACCGCAAGCCCCTCGGCGAGGCGGTCAAGGCCATCGGCGACCTCACCACGACGACCGCCGGACTCCTCCAGGAGGGGCGTGCCCCCCTCAAGAAGGACATCCGCGAACTCGGCCGGCTCTCGGGCACCCTCGGCGACCACACCCCGGACATCGAGGCCTTCCTCGCCCGCACCCCCGGCAAGATGTCGGCCCTCGCCCGGCTGTCCTCGTACGGATCGTGGTTCAACCTCTACCTCTGCGAGGCGCGCGTGAGCGGCGTGGGAACCTCCGACGGCTCCAAGCCTCCGACCGGCATCGCCGTGACCGAGACGAGGTGCCGCGGATGAGCCCGCGCGGCCGGCTCAAGCCGGTCAAGGAACGCAACCCCGTCGCCGTGGCCCTCGTCGGAC
Organism: Streptomyces tanashiensis; assembly: GCF_014648895.1. Classification (GTDB taxonomy): domain Bacteria; phylum Actinomycetota; class Actinomycetes; order Streptomycetales; family Streptomycetaceae; genus Streptomyces; species Streptomyces tanashiensis. The sequence continues at coordinate 415,495 of NZ_BMRZ01000002.1, read as the reverse complement.
TCCTGGTCCTCGCCCTCCTGGCCGTCCTCGCGTACAACGTGGAACGGCTCCCCCTCGTCGGCGGCGACACCGCCTACAGCGCCGACTTCACCGAGGCCGCCGGACTCGACGCCGGCGACGAGGTCCGCATCGCCGGCGTCAAGGTCGGCAAGGTCACCGAGGTCGCCCTCGACGGACCCAAGGTCAAGGTGACGTTCGAGATCGGCGACGCCTGGATCGGCGACCGGTCGACCGCCGCCATCGCCATCAAGACCCTCCTGGGCGAGAAGTACCTGGCGCTCGACCCGCTGGGCTCCGCCCCGCAGGACCCCGGCACCCGCATCCCCCGGTCCCGCACCACGTCCCCGTACGACGTGACTCAGGCCTTCCAGGACCTCAGCGGCACCGTCGACGCCATCGACACCGAGAAGCTGGAGGAGAGCTTCCGGACCATCTCCGACACCTTCAAGAACTCGCCGCCGCACGTACGCAACGCCGCCACCGGCCTCTCCGAACTGTCGAAGTCCGTCTCCAAGCGCGACACCCAGCTCGCCCGGCTCCTGGAGAACAGCAAGAAGTTCACCAAGACCCTGGACGACAAGAAGTCCAGCTTCGAGATCCTCATCGAGGACGGCGGATCGCTGCTCGGCGAGCTCAAGAAGCGCCGCGATGCCATCCGCGCCCTGCTCAAGGGAAGCCGCGACCTGGGCACCGAGCTCAGCGGCCTCGTCGGCGACAACAACAAGCAGCTCGGCCCCACCCTCAAGGCCCTCAGCCGCGTCACCGGCGTCCTGGAGAAGAACAGCGGCCAGCTCGACAAGACGCTCGCGCTCATCGGCCCGTACTACCGGCTCGTCGGCAACACCCTCGGCAGCGGCCGCTGGTTCGACAGCTACCTGTGCGGTGTGGTGCCCCGCACCTATCTGCCCGAGACCTCGCAGCCCAGGACCGGATGCCTGCCGCCGAAACAGACGGCGACGGCCAAGGGGAGCGGTGAACGATGACCAAGCCCAGAAAGCCCCTCGTCGCCGGCCTCGCCCTCGCGGTGCTCGCCGCCTGCGGCCTCGTCGCCGTCCGCGTCCTCGACGACGACGGCATCCGCGTCACCGCCTACTTCGACCGGGCCGTCGGCATCTACGCCGGATCCGACCTGCGCGTCCTCGGCGTCCGGGTGGGAGAGGTGGAATCCGTGGAGCCGCAGGGCACCCGGGTCCGCGTCGAACTCCGGCTCGACGGAGGAGTACGCGTCCCCGCCGACGCACGCGCCCTCGTCGTCGCCCCGAGCATCGTCGCCGACCGGTACGTCCAGCTCACCCCCGCCTACAGCACCGGCCCCGCCCTCTCGGACGGCGCCCAGCTGCCCGCCGCCCGCAACCGCACCCCCGTCGAGATCGACCAGCTCTACGACTCGATCACCGAACTGAGCGACGCCCTCGGCCCCGACGGCGCCAACTCCACCGGAGCCCTCTCCGAACTCCTGGACACCGGAGCGAAGAACCTCAAGGGCAACGGCACGGCCATCGGCACCTCCATCGAACAGTTCGGCAAGGCCGCCAAGACCCTCGACGGCAGCAGCGAGAACCTGTTCACCACCCTCAGCCAGCTCCAGACCTTCACCACCATGCTCAAGAAGAAGGACGGCGACGTCCGCACCGCGCAGGAACGCCTGGACGAGGTCGTCGGCTACTTCGCCGAGAACAAGGACGACCTCGCCGGCGCCCTCAAGGAACTCGGCAAGGCCCTCGCCCAGGTCAAGACGTTCATCAAGGACAACCGCGGCGAGCTGAAGAAGAACATCGACCGGCTCGTCCCCCTCACCCAGACCCTCGTCGACCAGCGGGCCTCCCTCGCGGAGGCACTCGACGTCGCCCCGCTCGCCGCGAGCAACGTCGTCAACGCCTACAACAAGGACACCCGCACCCTCGACGGCCGCGCCAACCTCAACGAGATCAGCATGGGCGGACCCCTCCTCCCGCTGCCCGTGACCGGCGCCTCCTCCGGCACCGGAACCCCGGGGACGGGCAGCCCCTCGACGCGCACCGGAGAGGGGGAGCGGTGAGACGAGACACCCTGCCCTCCCGCAAGGCCGTCGGGGCCGGAGCCGCCGGAGCCGTCGCGCTCGGCCTCGGACTCGCCGTCGTCCTCGGCGCGATCCCCGCCCACCCCGTCCGCTTCGACGGCATCGAGGACCTCCCGCTGCCCGGCGGCGCCGACCTCGGCTCCCACCCCTACACGGTCACCGCCGAGCTCGACGACGTACTGAGCCTCGTGCCGCAGTCCGCGGTCAAGGTCAACGACGTCGCCGTCGGCCGCGTGACCGCCATCGAACTGGGGACCGGCACCTGGTCCGCCCGCGTCACCCTGAAGATCAACGGCGACGTCCGGCTCCCCGCCGACGCCGGGGCACGCCTGGAACAGTCGAGCCTCCTCGGCGAGAAGTACATCCAGCTCGTCGCCCCGCAGAAGAACAGCGGCGGACACCTCACCGACGGCAGCGTCATCCCGCTCGCACGCACCGGCCGCAACACAGAGGTCGAGGAGGTGTTCGGCGCACTGTCCCTGCTGCTCAACGGCGGCGGAGTCAACCAGCTCAAGACCATCACCCGGGAACTCAACGCCGCCCTCGGCGGACGCGAGCCGGAGGTCCGCTCGATGCTGAACCGCGTGAACACCCTGGTGACGAACCTCGACGCGCACCGCGGCGACATCACCCGCGCCCTCGACGGCGTCAACCGCCTCTCCGCCACCCTCGCCGGCCGCAAGAAGGACGTCGACACCGTCCTCACCGGACTCTCACCCGGCCTCAAGACGCTGGAGAACCAGCGAGGCTCCCTGCTGACGATGCTGCGCGCCCTGGACACCCTCTCCGGAGTCGCCGTCAGCACCATCGACGCGAGCAAGAAGGACATGATCGCCGACCTCAAGGCCCTCGCGCCGACCTTGACGGCCCTCGCGGACGCCGGTGCCGACCTCCCCGAATCGCTCCAGGTGCTCCTCACGTATCCCTTCACCGACGAGGTGATGCGCGGCATCAAGGGCGACTACCTCAACACCTATCTGCACCTCGCCGCCGCCCCGGGCACCCAGGTGATCCCGCCCCTGATCCCCAAGGCGGACCCCACCCCGAGCCCCTCCCCGTCGTCTCCGGGCTCCACCGCCCGCGGACGAGCGGGAGCGAACGGCGCCCCCTCGGCACTCCCGCTGCCCCCCGTCTCGACGGGCACCCCACCGGCACCCGCCACCACACCCAAGGACGGAGGCGAGAAGCGGTGATCACCCGCACCGTACGGCTCAAGAACCTCGCGTTCCTCGTCATCGCCGTACTCGTCCTCGGCTTCGTCGGCGTCCGCTACGCCGACCTCGGCCGCTACGCCGGAGTCGCCGACCACTACACCGTCCGCGTCCACCTCGCCCGCACGGGAGGCCTGTTCACCCACTCCGACGTCACCTACCGGGGCGTCTCCGTCGGCCGCGTCGGAGCCATCGACCTCACCGCCGACGGCGTCGTGGCCGAACTGCGCATCAAGAAGTCCGCGCCACGGATCCCCGCCGACGCGCGCGCCGTCGTCGCCGGACTCTCCGCCGTCGGCGAGCAGTACATCGACCTCCGCCCCGAGAGCGACGGCGGCCCCTTCCTCGCCGACGGCGCCCGCATCGAACAGACCGACACCGACGTGCCGGCCCCCGTCACCGACGTGCTCGCGAGCATGAACGACCTCACCCGCTCCGTACCCCTCGACTCCCTGCGCACGGTCGTCGACGAACTCGGCAAGGCCTTCGAAGGACACGGCGACGACCTCCAGGTCCTCCTCGACAACGGCAGCCGATTCGTCCAGGCCGCCGACCGGTCCCTGCCGGCCACCACACGGCTCATCGACGACGGCGAGGTCGTCCTGCGCACCCAGGCCGACGAGAGCCGCGCCATCCGCGACTTCGCCACCGGCGCCCGCGACCTCGCCGCCACCCTCAAGGGCTCCGACGCCGACCTGCGGCGCCTCCTGGCCGTCACGCCCGACGCGACCGGCCAGGTCAGCGGCCTGCTGCGCGACCTCGACCCGAGCCTCGGCGTCGTCCTCGCCAACCTCCTCACCACCTCGGAGATCGCCGTCACCCGCCAGCGCGGCACGGAGGAACTCCTCGTGAAGTTCCCGGCGGCCGTCTCGGCGGGAGCCACCACCGTCGACGGAGGACACGTGAACTTCGGCATGGCCGTCACCTTCTTCAAGCCGCTGCCCTGCACCTCCGGATACGGCGGTACGCGCTACCGCAACGGACTGGACCTGGGGACCGCGCCCGCCCTCAACTCCGGCGCCTCCTGCACCTCCCCGGCCTCCACCGGGGTCAACGTGCGCGGCTCGGCCCACGCCCCCGGGACCCGCGCCGTGCCCACCCCGGCCCGACCCGGCTCCCTCCCCTCCGGCAGCACGCGCACCACGACCGGCACGCAGCAGAGCCTGCCCGGTGCGCTCGCCCTGCCCGGCGAGGCGGGCGGCCCGACGGACATGGCCGGTCTCCTCCTTGTGAACACCGGGGGCAGCCGATGAAGCGCGCCCAGGCCCTGGGCGTCGCCGCCCTCGTCGTCGCCCTCGGCTTCTGCGGGACCGGAGCCTGGACCTACGCCCAGGCCCGCACCGACGAGGAGCTCGCCTTCGGCCGGGAACGCGACACCGCGCTCGCCGAGGGCCGGAACCGCATCACCGTCCTGAACACGCTCGACGCCTCGACCCGCGAACGCGCCGCTGCGGGCATCCGGGCCTGGCGCGACGCCTCCACCGGACCGCTCCGCACCGAACTCGGCCGCACCGAAGCCACGGTGGGCGCCTCGGCACGCGCCACGGTCACCGAGGCGGCGCTCACCGCGCTCGACGTGCGAGCCGGTACGGCGAAGCTCATCGCGACGGTTCGCGTCGACGTCACCCCGCGCGGAGCCGCCACCGCCACCACCGACCGCAAACGCCTGGAGGCCGTCCTGACGCGCACCGGCGAGAACACGTGGCGGGTCGCGGCACTGAGCGCGGTGCCCGTGGCAGGAGCGGAAAAGGGCGAGGAGGGCGGGGACGAGTGACGCGACTGCTGCGGAAGACGACCGGCGCGGACGCCGGGACCGACGAGGAGGCGCCGGACGCGGTCGGGGACGACCGGCAGCCGGAAGCGCCCCAGGCCACGGAGAAGGACGACAAGGCGGCCGCGAACAAGGACGAAGCCGCAGACGGGTCTGGCGAGGACGGAGACGGGACCGGCTCCGCGGACCGAGACGGGACCGGCCCCGCGGTCAGCACCCGCCGCTTCACCCCCGCGTGGCGCAAGAGCGCCCTCGCCGTCGTCCTCATCGTCCTCCTCCTCGGCGGGGGCTGGTTCTTCCACACCGCCCACCAGCTCCGTTCGACCCCGTCGGCGCGCAACCAGGCCCTCACCGACACCGGGAGCACCACCCGCGTCAGCGGTGATGTCGCCGAAGGCCTGGCCCGGGTCTTCTCGTACACGCCGGCCGAGACCGACGCCGCCGAACGGTCCGCCCGCACCGTCCTGTCGGGGCGCGCGGCCCGCCAGTACAGCGACCTGCTCGCCCAGGTCCGCGCGAACCTGGTCGAGCAGCGCATCACCCTGTCCACCCAGGCCGTCCGTACCGGCGTCATCGAACTCGACGGGGACAGCGCGCGGCTCCTCGTGTTCCTCGACCAGACCTCACGGCGGGACAAGGCGGCCGCCTCGACGGCCGCGGCACAGCTCACCGTCACCGCGAAGTACCAGGGCGACCGGTGGCTGATCGTCGACATCAAGGCCCGCTGACGATGAGCGGGAGACGGGAGAACCCCATGACACGCCAGGTCCGCGCCTCGGCGGGCAACCGGCCGGCCCTGGCCGTGGCCCTCGTGCTCACTCTGGTCGCGGGGGGATTCGCGGCCTGGGAAGGCCGGAGCTGGTACGCCGCGGCCCACGACGACTCCGCGGCGTACGCGGCGCAGCGCGACCGGGCCCTCGCGGCGGGGGAGCAGGCCGTGCAGAACCTGAACACGCTCGACCACCGGCGCGTGGACCAGGGGCTCGACCTCTGGGAGACCTCGACGACGGGCGAGCTGCACGAGCAACTGGTCGACGGACGCACGGAGTTCACAAGTCAGGTGAAGACGGCGAAGACGGTGACCACGGCCCGGGTGCTGTCCGGCGCGGTCACCGAACTCGACGACCGGGCGGGGCGGGCCCGCCTGCTCGTCGCGCTGCGCATCACCGTCACGACGCCCGACAGCAAGAGCACGGAGAAGGACAGCCGGATGCTGGGCGAACTCACGCGCACCGACGGCCAGTGGAAGCTCAGCGCTCTGGGGCAGGCCCCCGTGGGCGGCACGGCGACCGGTTGACCGGACCGTCCCGCCCACGAGAGCCGCCAGCACCCGAAAGGACACGCACGATGCCGACGCCCCGCCACCACCTCAACCGCCAGCGCCGCCGCCAGGCCCTCGCCGACCAGCCGGCCCCCGCGCCGAGGACCCACTCGCCCGTCGGTCTCCTGTCCGAGCCCGACTCGGCGCCAGGGCGGCGAACGGCGGCGAAGCCCGTACGAGAGGCAAGGGGAGCGGCGAAGGAGGACACCGCGGGCGGCGCACGCGCGGAGGAGACCGTGGCCCCCGCTCGTCCGGAGACGGACAGGGCGGGGCGCCGTCACCTCGCACCCCTGGTGATCCTCTGCCTGCTGACCCTTCTCCTCGGCGGATTCGCGGGGTGGGCGCACAGCAGGGCGGGAGAACTGAGGGACGACCCCGCGCGCGGCAACACGGCCCTGACCGACCTCGCCCGCACCAGCGAGATCAAGGGACAGACCGCGGCGGCCGTCGCCGCACTCTTCTCGTACGACCACGCCGACACCGGCCCCTTCGAACGCGCCGGAAAGACCCTCCTCACCGGCAGGGCCGTGGAGCAGCACCGGACGCTGTTCTCCGGGGTGCTGTCCCAGGCCGCACGGCAGAAGACGGTGATCACCACGACCGTCACCGACAGCGCGGTCGAGCGGATCGACGGCGACCGCGCCAGGGTCCTGGTGTACGCCGACCAGAGCAGCGTGAGCACGGCCGGGAACGGCAAGGCCGGCGGGGGGAAGCAGAAGCCGAAGACGCAGGATCAGGGCGTCTACGCGGGAGCCATGTTCGCCCTGGACGTCGTGCGCCGCGACGGCCGCTGGCTCGTCGAGAACATCGACACCTTCGGCCGCTGATCCCCCCTCAGGGCACGGCGCGGACGACGACGAGGGAGCCCCGGTAGGTCGCCTGGGCGCGCAGATGACCGAATCGGGCGTCCCAGGCGCCGGAGACCAGGTCGTGGCGGAGTGTCCGGTCGAAACGCTCCCGGGTCCGGTCGTCGACGAAGCTCCAGGCGGAGCAGGCCTGGCGGGCGGCGGGAACGAGCAGCAGCTCGGGGCGGCCGTAGTACGCCTCGTTGAAGCCGTCGGTGCAGTCGAGCGGGATCGGTACGGCCGCGACCGTCGCCGTGCCGCCCAGGGCGGCGGCGATCTCGGCGACGGGCGGGAACCGGCGGGCTTCCGTGTCGAGGACCTCCGGGGCGTACGCGTACAGCCAGAAGTCCCGCACGAGCGCGGGGTCGCAGGTCAGGACGGTCACCGGGCCGCGCGTCACACGGCGCATCTCCCGCAGGCCGGCGGTGACGTCGCTCCACTGGTGCACGCTGAACAGGGTCATCGCCGCGTCGAACGCGCCGTCGGCGAAGGGAAGATCCTCGGACGGTCCGACGGCGGTCACCGCACCGACGACGTTCTCGTACGAACCGGCGCCCGCACCCACGTGGAGGACCGACCGCGCTTCACCGAGGGACCCGGCGATGAAGCGGGCGATGCGCTCGTCGGGCCGGCGGAAGAAGGCGTCGCCGGTGCTGGTCGCGCCGTGGTCGACGTCACCGGCGCTGCCGTCGTGCGTACGGGTCGTCACTTGCCTTACCTCGCCTCGTGAGCAGGAACAGCGGTGGCGATCGGAGGCCCCCGCGGAGCCGCCCTCGCTCGGCGCCGCCGCGTCGGCGGGCACGTCTTCATCCTGCATTTGCGGTGCCGAGTTCCGCAATAACCTCATGAATACTTGGTGGATCAGCCAGATCGAGTGGCATATGTGATGCGCCGATTTGGAGGTGCGGACAGGGAATCGGCCCGGTCGTGCGCGAGCGAAGCCCGTGCGGGTGTAGCGGCCGCGCGCGCGTGGGGGCCCCTGCGCACCGAACACCGCGAGCGGTGCGCAGGGCCCTCCTGTCCGGCTGTCCCGCCGCGGCGAGAGCCACTCCTCCGCGTCGGCCGGTGCGGTCAGTCAAGCAGTCTCCGGCCGCAGGGGGCCATTGGACGCAGACACAGAAAGGGGATGCCTATGGGCGGGGCGTTCACAGTGGATCATCCAAGAGGGCAAGGGCCCTCCGAGGGGCACATCTGCGAGCTGAGGCTGCGACGGTGTCTCGCTCCCGCGGATCACCTAGGTGACTCCGCCCTCGGTCGGAGGCGCAGTCCGAGAGCCGAGGGAGGAGGGCGGCGCGGGAGACGCTCCTGGAATCCGCCAGGGCAATGCGCCCATTCGGCTGGTGGGTGCGACGCGCGTCCGGAAAGGAATTTCCGCCTCCGGTAGCGTCGGCCGTAGTGCGGGTCACAGAAGTGACGACTGCTCTTTTTCGGCTATGTGAGGCGTGTTCCATGACTCTGTCCATTCGCAACCAGCTCCCCGGTACCGTCACCGCCGTCACCACGGGCGAGGCCATGGCGTCCGTGAAGGTGCGCCTGGACGGCGGTCAGGACATCACCGCAGCCATCACCGCCGACGCCGTCAAGGACCTGGGCCTGGCGGAGGGTTCCGCGGTCAAGGCCCTGGTGAAGTCCACCGAGGTCGCCCTCGCGACCGGCCCCGTCCAGGGCATCTCCATCCGCAACCAGCTCGCCGGCTCCGTCACCGAGGTGTCGACCGGTGGCGCCATGGGCTCGGTCAAGGTCTCCGTCGCGGGCGGGGAGTTGACCGCCGCGATCACCAAGGACGCCGTCGAGGACCTGGGCCTGGCCGCGGGCACCTCCGTCGTCGCCCTGATCAAGTCGACCGAGATCTCCCTGGCCGCCGCCTGACCGGACGTTCCGCACACGAGGGTCGCGGCCCGCTCGGGCGACGCGGCCCTCGCGTGTATCCACGCGCCCCGCGCGGGCTCACAGGCGGCCCGCACCGCGTGTGAACCGACCGCCGTGCTCCGGACATCCGGCCGGAGACGACCCGAAACACCGCCACCCGACAGTGAGGCAATGCCTCCCGCGCCCCACACAGCCATGGCCACACCCCTGTGCGCATCCACCGCATCGCCGCCTCACCGGCCCGTGACCTGGGAGGAAGCCCGCGTACGGGCCCACAGCGCCGCCCGGGCCATGGCCGTGCGACAGGTCGCGCCGGCGGACGCCGTCGGCCTCACCCTCGCCGAGGACCTGCGCACCCGCCACCCGCTTCCCGCCTTCGACACGGCGGCCATGGACGGCTTCGCCGTGGCCGGCCCGGGGCCGTGGCGCCTCCGGGGGACCGCCCGCGCGGGCCGGGCGTGGCCGGGTGCGCTCCGGCCGGGCGACTGCGTCGAGATCTCCACCGGCGCACGCGTCCCGCCCGGCGCCTCCGGGGTGCTCCCGCTGGAGCGGGCCGCGCGCACGGACGACCGGGTGACCGGACCGGTGCCCTCGCCCGGCCGGCACATCCGGCGGACGGGAGAGGACGCGGAGGCGGGTGACTGCCTGGCCCCCACGGGGACCCGGATCGGACCGGCGCTCATCGGGCTGGCCGCCACCGGCGCACACGACACCGTCGCCGTACGGCCGCGACCACGCGTCGCCGTGCTCGTCACGGGAGACGAACTGGACCGGGCCGGAACCCCCGCCCCGGGGCGCGTACGGGACGCCCTCGGGCCGCTTCTCCCCGCTCTGGTCGCCGAACTCGGAGGCGAGACGGTCGCGTTGCGTCACGTGCCGGACGCCCCCGACCGGCTGGCCGGGGAGTTCCGGCGTATCGGGAACGCCGACATCGTCGTCGTCACCGGATCGACCTCGGTCGGCCGCACCGACCAGCTGCGCCGGCTGCTCGCCGACAGCGCCGCCCGCAGGGAGGTCGACACCGTCGCCTGCCGGCCGGGTCACCCCATGCTCCTCGCGGAACTGCCCACCGCGCGCTGGGTGGTGGGGCTCCCCGGGAATCCGTACGCGGCCCTCGTCGCGGCCCGGACCCTCCTGGGTCCGCTGATGGCGGGCCTGTCGGGACGTCCGCTCGCCCGTCTTCCCCTGATGCCCGTGCGCGGGCGGGCGAAGGCGATGCCGGGGCACACCCGGCTGGTGCCCGTCGCGTGGTCCGGCGGCGAGTGCGGCATCGTCGCCGGTCATCGCGCCGCGTTCCTGCGCGGGGCGGCCGTGGGTGACGCGCTCGCCGCGCTCCCTCCGGACTGGGCCGACGGCGACCCTGCACCGCTCCTCCTTCCGGGAGCGTGAGTACGGGCGTCGGGACCGGAGCCGGCGCCGCTGCCGGCGCTCCCCCGAGCGCGCGGTCGCGGCTGTCGGGCCGCACCGTCTGATCGCCCGTGCCGGGACGGTCAGAGGGTGACGACCGTCGCCTCGGTCGCCTTGACGCTGGTCCAGACGGACACCCCGTCGGCGAGGCCGAGTTCGGCGGCGGCCTGCGGGGTGATCTCGGCGACGAGGTCGGGGGCGGCGTCGGAGGTGACCAGGACCCGCAGCCGGCTGCCGCTCGCGGTGATCTCGCGTACGGTTCCGGGCCAGACGTTACGGGGGCTGCCTGCGGGCTTCTCGCGGTGGACGGACACCGCCTCGGGCGCCACGATCGCGAGCGCCGGGGTGCCGGCCGGCGGCGGATCCGCCGCGACCAGGGTGCCGCCGTCCTCCAGCGCGAGGCCGTCCGGAGTGGCGGTGCCGGGCCAGGCGTTGCGGCCGAGCATGCGCGCCACCCAGGGGGAGCGCGGGTGGCGCGTCACCTCGGCGGGGCTGTCGTCCTGGAGCGCACGGCCCTCGTCGAGGACGAGGACGCGGTCGGCGAGCGAGACGGCCTCGACGGGGTCGTGCGTCACGATGAGGCAGACACCGCCGAACCGCGTGAGGTGGGTGCGCAGCGTGTGGCGTACATGGCCGCGGGTGGTCTGGTCGAGGGCCGCGAGTGGCTCGTCGAGGACGAGGAGCCGCGGGCGGGCGGCGAGCGCCCGGGCGAGCGCGACCCGCTGGGCCTGACCGCCGGACAACTGGCCGGGCCGACGATGGGCGAGGTGGCCGACGCCGAGCAGGTCGAGCCAGCGCTGCGCCTCGCGCCGCGCCGCCGCGCGGGCGACACCCTGCGCCCTCAGGCCGTACGCCGTGTTGGCGAGCGCCGACAGGTGCGGGAAGAGGGCGCCGTCCTGCGGCACCCACGCGACGCGCCGCCGGTGCGGCGGCAGGCCGGTGACGTCGGTGCCGCCGAGGGTGAGGTCCGCGTGCGCCCGGGGGGTGAGGCCCAGGAGGGCCCGGAGCAGTGTGGTCTTCCCGGCGCCGTTGGGGCCGACGACGGCGATGGTGGTGCCCGGTTCGGCGTCGAGGGTGAGGCGGGTGAAGCCGGTGACCTCGGCATGCAGGGACCAGCGCCCCCCGGCCACGTCCGTCTCGGGGGACGGAGAGGGGGAGGGGGAGTCGGACGACGGCTCCGCGAAGGCCGGCTCGGCCGCTGTGCCGGCGGCGGGTTCGGGGGCGGGCCGGGACCTCCGCTCGACGGGGGTGCCGGTCCAGCGTCCGCGCAGGGCGATGAGCACACCCATGGCGATGGCGAGCAGGAGCAGGGAGACGGAGGTGGCCGCCTCGGGTTCGTCCTGGAGCAGCAGGTAGACCTGGAGGGGAAGGGTCTGGGTGGTGCCGGGGAGATTGCCGGCGAAGGTGATGGTCGCGCCGAACTCGCCCAGCGCCCGCGCCCAGGTGAGGGCGGCTCCGGCGACGACGCCTGGGGCCACCATCGGCAGCGTGACGGTGAAGAACACCCGCACCGGCGAGGCGCCGAGCGAGGCGGCCGTCTCCTCGTACCGCGGCCGCAGTCCGCCGAGCGCGCCCTCCAGGCTGATGACCAGGAACGGCATGGCGACGAACGTGGCCGCGAGGACGGCACCCGAGGTGTGGAACGGGAGGGTGATCCCGAACGTCGACTCCAGCCACGGCCCGAGGAGACCGCGCCGGCCGAAGGCGAGGAGCAGCGCGACACCGCCGACGGTGGGCGGCAGGACCATGGGCAGCAGCACGAGCGAGCGCACGAGCGCCTTGCCGGGGAACCGCACGCGGGCGAGCAGCCACGCCAGGGGCACCCCGAGCAGCAGCGAGAGCCCGAGCGCCCAGAAGGAGACGAGCAGGGAGAGCTTCAGAGCCTGGACGGTGCCCGGTGAGCTCAGATGCCCGGCGAGCTCGCCCCATTCGGTCCGTACGAGGATCCCGATCAGGGGCATCGTCAGGAACGCCACGGCCAGCAACGCGGGCACGATCAGTGTCAGCGGCGGACGGGCACCCGTCCTACGCGTGCCTGTTTCTTTCATCGAGCGACCCCGCAGAGATGGAGACATGAGGACGAGGGGCTGTCCGTTCCCCCGAGACGGACAGCCCCTCGCGATCCGAACGACCCTGGACGTTACGGCTTCTGGAAGCCCGCGTCCTGGAGGATCTTCTGGCCCTCCGGCGAGGACAGCCAGGCGACGAACGCGGCGGCGGCCTCGGCGTTCTTCGAGTCCTTCAGCGTGGCGGCCGGGTACTGCGCGATCGCGTTCTGCGCGTCGGGGATCTCGACGGCCGCGACCTTGTCCTTGGCGCTCTCGGCGTCGGTCTTGTAGACGAGTCCGGCGTCGGCCTCGCCGAGCTCGACCTTGCTGAGCACCGCGCGGACGTTCGGCTCCTGGGAGACCGGCTTCACGGTGATCTTCTGGGCGTCGAGGACCTTCTTGCTGTACTTGCCGGCCGGCACCTCGGGCGCGGCGAGGACGACCTTGAGCTTGGTGTCCGCGAGGTCCTTGAGCTCGTCGACCTTGAAGGGGTTGCCCTTGCCGGTCGCGATGACGAGGCGGTTCTTCGCGATGATCGCCGGGGTGCCGGTGTCGGCCTTCACCTTGTCCATGCTCTTGGTGTCGGCGGTGACCAGGACGTCGGCGGGGGAGCCCTGCGCGACCTGGGCGACGAGCTCCTGCGAGCCGGCGAAGGAGAAGGTGACCTTCGTGCCCGGGTGGGACTTCTCGTAGGCGGCGCCGGCCGTCTTGAAGACGTCGGTGAGGGAGGCCGCGGCGAGGACCGTGAGGTTCGCCTGGGGGGCGGCGCTCGCGGAGCCGGAGGCCGTCGAACCGTTGGTGTCGTTCTTGGTGTCGTCGCTCGAACAGGCCGCGAGCGGGACGAGCAGGGCCGCGGTGAGGACGGCGGCGGCCGTACGGCGTCTGGCGGGCGTGAGGGTGAGGGACATGAGGGTCTGATCTCCTTGGGGACGAACGGAAAGTGCGGTGGGAGGCCGGCCGCGCCGACGGCCGAAGTTCCTGCGGTACTGCGTGAGGGGTGGTCAGGTGCGGTCGATGTGCACGCTGGTCGATTTCACGCGGGCGGTGGCCTGCATGCCGACTTCCAGTCCCAGCTCCTCCACGGCCTCACGGGTGAGGAGGGAGACCAGGCGGTGCGGTCCGGCCTGGATGGTGACCTGGGCCGCGATGTCACCGAGCCTGATCCCGGTCACGATGCCCGGGAAGGCGTTGCGCGCCGAGGTGTAGGACGCGTCGTCGTCGCCGCTCTGGGCGATCTCCATGGAGAACGCGGCGAGCGACTTGCCGTCGATGACGCGCCGGCCGCTCTCGTCGCGGTGGGTCGCGACCCGGCCGGCGTCCGCCCAGCGCCGCGCGGTGTCGGGGCTCACGCCCAGCAACCGTGCGGCCTGCCCGATCGTGTAGGACTGCATGTGCCACACCGTAGGGCGCTCTGCCTCTCATCTGCAACAAGCCCGTACGACCCTCCATCGCGAATGAGAGGGCGCTCGGAGGAAAGTACGAGGGGAAGCGGGGAGACCGCCGAGGCTCGTGAAGATCCTCCATCCCCGAGCGTCCGTTCCTGGGGGAACATCCGAGAGGTATTTCGTCGCCCTGGCTTGGCATCTACGATGATGCGTCTCGCATTCGCCTGGTGAATGTGAAGGGCGGACCTCGTCCGTGAGCACACAAGGAGTTCCCCATGCAGGTCGATCACCTTCTACGCCTCGACCGTCTCGACCTCTCCCTCGTCTGGGGAGACGAGGCGCTGCTGGGCCAGGAGATCGGCGGCGTGACGGCGACCGATCTCGAGGACCCGGCGAGGTTTCTCCAGGCGGGTGAGATCGTGCTCAGCGGCCTCGTCTGGTGGGCGCGCGACGGCGATCCGGCCAAGACCGAACGGTTCGTCTCCGCCCTGCGCGAGGCCGGCGCGGTGGCCCTGCTCGCCGGGGAGGAGACCCACGGCGAGGTGCCCGCCGAGCTCGCGGACGCCTGCCGCAGCCACCGGATCGCCCTGCTCGCCGTCCCGGCGCACACCAGCTTCCGGGCGATCACCGAGGCCGTCTACCTGCGGCAGTGGGGCGAGCTCAGCCGTCGCCCCACGGACCACTACGCGCTGCCGGAGAACGTCCGCGTCGACCTCGACCGAGCCCTGGAACGCGGCGCGGCGGCGGCCGAACTGCTCGACCTCGCCTTCGCCCACCTCGGCACGCCCGCCTGCCACCTGCTCACCGGCAGCGGGCGGACGGTCGCCCGGACCGCGACGGCGCCGGAACTCCCGGCGCGGCGCGCCGTGGAGGCGCTGCGCGGCCGGCACGGCACGAGCGTGCGGATCGAGGCCGACGACAGCGTCTTCGACACCTGGTACCTGCACCTGCCGGAGGACGACCACGTGCCGCCCCGGATCCTGCACGAGATCGGCGAGCTGGTCGGCCGTCACCGCCGCCGCCAGGACCGGCGGACCGCACCCCGCAGAGAGGCTCACGAGGAGCTCGTGACCCGGGTGAGCGCGGCGTACGGGGAGGTGAACGCGCTGGAGGAGGCGCTCCGTTCGTGCGGCCTCGCCGACGCCCCGGCGTACACCGTGGTCGTCGCGTCCTCGGGAAACTCGGAGGACCGGGGCGACGCCGCCGCGGCCCTCACCGAGGCGCTGCGCCACCAGAGGGCGGTCGCGTTCGCCGCCGCCGGCCGCGCGGAGGGGGAAGCCGTCGCGGTGCTCGCGCACGAGCCGGACCCGGGCGGGCAGGTGGCGGCACGGCTCCGCGAGGTGTGGCCGCTGCTCCACGCCTGCCGCCCCGGCGCCGCCCTGCACGCCGGCGTCAGCGACCCCGTCCGCAGGCCCGCCGACCTCAGGGGCGCCCTCGCCCAGGCCCGCTACGCCCTCGCCGGCGCCCGCTCGACGGCACCGGCGGCGGGGGTGGCACGCCTGGGAGACCTCGCCGACCTCAGGACGCTCCTCGCCGGCATCCCCGCCGACGTGCGGGCGGTGTACCTGGACACCGTCCTCGGCCCGCTCCTGCGCGCCGGCCGGAGCTCGAACGCGACCCTCCTGGAGACCCTGGAGGTCTTCCTGGCGCACAACTGCTCCTGGGCCAGGACCGCGGAGGCCCTGCACCTGCACGTGAACACCGTCCACTACCGCATCGACCGCATCCAGGCCCTGACCGGCCGGGACCTCTCCCGCCTGGACCACAAACTCGACCTGAGGGCGGCCCTGCTCTGCCGCTGAGAGGGAGGTCGGTGTTCCGCCCCGAGGGAGGCGCGGGACGGGGAGGCGGAGGTCTCAGGGAAGGTCGATGTGCACGCTGGTCGACTTCACGCGCGCGGTGACCGTGACACCGACCTCCAGAGCCAGCTCCTCGACGGCCTCGCGCGTCACCAGCGACACCAGACGGTGCGGCCCGGACTGGACCTCGACCTGCGCCGCGACGTCGTCGACCCGTACCGCGGTCACGATCCCGACGAACGAGTTCCGCACGGACGTCGGCACGTCGTCCTCGGGCACGGCGTGCAGCCCCGCCCCGCGCTCCGCCGCGAAGCGGGCCAGCGCCACCCCGTCGATCGTGCGCTTGCCGGAACCGTCGCGTTCCATGCCGAGCTTGCCGCCGTCCGCCCACCGGCGAACGGTCTCCGAACTCACTCCGAGCAGCTGCGCGGCCTGCCCAATGCTGTACGACGGCACACCGGCACTCTAGGCCACGGCCCCCGGACCCACGCGTCCGGCCGCGACGCCGCCGCCGCGATGGTCGCGGGCGGCGCACGCGCCCGGCACGGGGACTCACGGGGCCGCGGCCCGCTTCCGGGTCGCGGCCAGCTGCCCCTCCGCCCGGCCCAGGAGCGTGTCGAGGACGACCGGATAGGCGCTGTCGTTCATCCGCTCCGCCAGCAGACGCGCCGTGGCGGCGATGTGCGGATGGGTCTCGGCGGGCAGCCGGGCATAGGTGGAGGTCCACATGTGCTCGTCGGCCTCCCTGACCTCGTCCTTGATGGCCAGCGCGCCCGCGTCCAGGGCGGCGAAGGCCAGCGCCAGGTCGATGAAGGCGTGGTACACCCCGACGGCGTCCGCGTCGCCGAAGCCCGCACCGCGCAGGATCCCGAGGATCGTCTCGTCCACCTCGATCTCCCGGGGACGGCCGGTGACGCGGCTCGCCGTCAGCAGCGCGGCCTGGGGGTGGGCGAGGTAGGAGGCGTGGACGGCCAGGCCCAGGGACCGCAGGTCGGCACGCCACTCCCCGGTGGCCGTCCAGCTGTCCAGCGCCCGCCCCATCAGCTCCTCGCCGATGGCCCTGGTCAGACCGTCCAGGCCGGCGAAGTAGCGGTACACGGTGCTCGGGTCGGCACCGAGGGCGGCCCCGAGCCGGCGCGCGGTGAGTCCGGC
Organism: Streptomyces tanashiensis; assembly: GCF_014648895.1. Classification (GTDB taxonomy): domain Bacteria; phylum Actinomycetota; class Actinomycetes; order Streptomycetales; family Streptomycetaceae; genus Streptomyces; species Streptomyces tanashiensis. The sequence continues at coordinate 398,628 of NZ_BMRZ01000002.1, read as the reverse complement.
ACCGCCGTGCTCCCGCAGCATCCGCAGCGCGGTCTCCACGATCAGCTTCTCCGACAGGACGGTGCCCTGCCGGGTCGGCCGCCGTCTGCGCCGTTCCCCCTCCGGAACCACCTTCTTCGGCATCGCGCCACCACCTCGCCGTCCTTATGCCAACGCTGTAGACCTTAACGGTCAGGGTCGTGTTCGATCGAGGTGTTCCCGGGCATTCATCACCGGGAAGGACTCGACGACAGGGTGTGTGACATGCGTGTACTTCTCGTGGGTGCGGGCGGCGTCGGAACCGCCGTCACCCGTATCGCGGCTCGCCGTGACTTCCTGACCCACATGGTCGTCGCCGATTACGACCCGGCCCGCGCCGAGGCCGCCGTCGCCGCGCTCGACGACCGGGCGGGCAGGTTCAGCGCGCGCCGCATCGACGCCTCCGACGAGGCCGCGGTCCGTGGCCTCCTCGCCGAGGAGAACTGCGACGTCCTGCTGAACGCGACCGACCCCAGGTTCGTGATGCCGCTGTTCGACGCGGCGCTCGCCGCGGGCGCGCACTACGTCGACATGGCGATGTCGCTGTCCGTGCCCCACCCGACCTCCCCCTACGAGCAGTGCGGGGTCAAGCTGGGCGACGAGCAGTTCGCCCGGGCCGACGACTGGGAGAAGGCCGGCCGCCTCGCCCTGGTCGGCATGGGTGTCGAGCCGGGCCTCTCGGACGTGTTCGCACGCTACGCGGCCGATGAACTCTTCGACGAGATCGAGGAGCTCGGCGTCCGCGACGGCGCGAACCTCACCGTCGAGGGCTACGACTTCGCCCCCTCCTTCAGCATCTGGACCACCATCGAGGAATGCCTCAACCCGCCCGTGATCTACGAGAAGGACCGCGGCTGGTTCACCACGGCGCCCTTCAGCGAGCCGGAGGTCTTCGACTTCCCCGAGGGCATCGGCCCGGTCGAGTGCGTGAACGTGGAGCACGAGGAGGTCCTGCTCATGCCCCGCTGGGTCGACGCGCGCCGGGTGACGTTCAAGTACGGCCTCGGCGACGACTTCATCGCCAAGCTCAAGACCCTCCACGAGCTGGGTCTCGACTCCACGGCGAAGGTCACCGTCCCCGGCGCGGACGGGCCGGTCGAGGTCTCGCCGCGCGACGTGGTCGCCGCCTGCCTGCCCGACCCGGCCACGCTCGGCGACCGCATGAAGGGCAAGACCTGCGCGGGTACGTGGGTCAAGGGAACCAAGGACGGCGCGGCGCGCGAGGTGTACCTCTACCACGTCGTCGACAACGAGTGGACGATGCGCGAGTACGGCTCCCAGGCGGTCGTCTGGCAGACCGCCCTCAACCCGGTGATCGCCCTGGAACTGATCGCCGCGGGCACATGGAAGGCGAGCGGAGTCCTCGGCCCGGAAGCCCTGCCGCCCCGCCCGTTCCTCGACCTTCTCGGCGCGTACGGATCCCCGTGGGGGCTGCGCGAGGAGATCTGAGCGGGCCGCCCCGTGGGCTGTCGTGGCGGGACGGGCTTCGTGCCGCGGTCTCCGCCGCCGGGGCCGCCACACCGAGGGGAGCGTCGGTCGGCGTCGGGCCTTCAGGGTCCACTGAGCGGATGGCCCGTCCAGCAGGACGGCCTGGTTCCGGGAGGGAGTCCCGGGCGACCCGGACCCGTGACACGGGAGCCCCGGCCCGAGTGCGGGCCGGGGCTCGGTCGTGCGGAGCGAAGGTCACGTCGGCGTTCCGCCGGCCGGGAAGCGGCGCTGCTCGCCGTCGGCGGTGGGGGTGCCACCACCCGGGAACCGGGCCTCCTCGGTGGCGGTGGGAGTACCGCCGCCAGGGAATCGGGCCGCCTCTGTGGCGTTCGGGGTGCCGCCTCCCGGGAACTTCCGGAAGGCCGCGAAGGCGGCCGCGATCACGGCGGGCGCGATGAGCGCCTTCGCTGTCGTGCGGAGAGCGGACTTGGCCGGGGGCATGTCGGTCCTCCAGGTGGTGGGGGCGGCCGGTCGGGCCGTACTGACATACCTCAGTCTGCTCAGGAGCCTGTCCCGGACGCCTGATCCTCAGGTCCCACATGTGTCCCGGCTTGCCCGCAGGGCATGACCGCCCGCACGAGCGTGCCCGCACCCGTGTCGACCAGCTCGAACGAGCCGCCGAGCTCCTCGGCCCGCTCGGCCATCGAGCAGAGCCCGACGCCCTCGCCGCGCTCCGCCGGGATGCCGTCCCCGTTGTCACGGATCTCGACGGTCACCGCCTCGCCCGCCAGGACCACCGTCGCCTCGGCCCGGTCGGCGTGCGCGTGGCGGACCGTGTTGTTCAGCGCCTCGGCCGCGATCCGGTAGACGGCGACCTCCACCGCCGCCGGAAGCCGGGGGAAGGGCTCCGGGCACAGCCCCACCGTGATCCGCACCGTGCGGCCCAGCTGCTCGGCGAGCCGCTCGAGCGCCCGCGGCAGATCGGCGGTGTCGAGGGCGGCCGGAGCCAGACCGACGGTGATCCGGCGCAGTTCGTCGATGGCCCGCCCGATGCCCTCGGAGACGGCGGTCAGCGAGCGCAGCGCCGTGGGCTCGGCCGGTATGGCCGACCTGACGGCGTCGACCTGGAGCCGCAGCCCCGAGAGCGCGGGACCGAGACCGTCGTGCAGGTCGTGCCGGAGGCGCCGCCGCTCCTCCTCCCGGGCCAGGACGATCTGCTCGCGGCTCGTCTGCAGCTCCTCGTAGAGCCGCAGGGAGGCGACGGCCGGCGCGCTGTGGTCCGCGAGGAGGCGCACCGCCTCGCGGTCCTGGTGGTCGAGGGCGAGCTCACCGTGGCGCGGCGGGACCATGAGGTGGCCGATGACGTCCCCCTGGTACACCAGCGGGAACTCCTCCTGGCCGATGCCCGGGTCGCCCTTGCGGACCAGCTCGCGCGTCCCGTGCCGGGTGCTGATGACGAGGCGCGCCCCGGGCAGCCGCAGCGTGTGGACCACCGTGTCGCACAGCAGCCGCGGCATGTCGCCGGGATCGAGGGCGTGCCCCAGTCGGTCGGCGAGCTGGCGCACCGCCTGGTAGGGCTGGGCGCGCTCGCCGTAGTAGTAGCGGTCGACCATCCGCGAGGCCCAGCGGGAGGTGGGGCGCAGCAGCACGCCCACGAGCAGGGCGGCGGAGGCGATCAGCGCGGACTTCGGCGTCGTGGTGCCCGGCGCGAAGTACGACAGGACGAAGCCGCCGCCCACGTACGCCATGAACAGCACGAAGGTGAGGACGAAACTGGTCAGGATCCGCCGCCCCGCCCGGTCGAGGGCCCAGGTCCGCTCCCGGGCGTGGAGGTAGCCGAGCGTCGCGGGCCAGGCGGCCGCGGCGACGTAGAACGCGATGACGGTGAACCCCTCGGGGGCGTCCGCGAACCGCTGCACGTACAGCACGGTGATCCACAGCCCGTACGGGATCACGAGGACCGCGTACGTCCGCTCCCGCTTCGGCGTGCGGTGCCAGCGGGCGGCCATGAGGAGGACGGAGAGGGCGACCAGGGCCGGCGGCACCCACAGGGTGGCGGTGTCCATCCAGGGGGTCAGCAGGTCCTCCAGCCAGGTCCAGGCGCCGCCCGTGAGAGGGGTGGGCCGCCCGTAGTACACGAAACCGGGGTGGGCGAAGGCGTAGAACTGCTGGAGGGCGCTCCACGCCGCGACCACCGCCACGTAGGCGCGGCCCCAGACGGCAGGCAGCCGTCCCCCGGGCAGCCACAGGGGGAGCGGGAAGATGACGACGCCGAGGAGGGTGTACGCGAAGAGGGCGAAGAGCAGCACGGCGGCGAAGGCCCCGGCACCGACCCCGGCGACCACGGCCACCAGGGAGAGCGTCTGCGCCAGGGTCAGCGCGCAGCCGGCTCCGAGCAGCAGCCGGCCGAGGGCGCGGGCGGAGCGCCGGGTCGCGAACACCATGCCGGTGAGGGCGAGGCCCAGACCGAGCAGGACGTGGTCGGCGGCCAGATGCAGCCGTACGTGCTGGAGCGCGGGATCGTGCAGCCGGGTGAGGGTGACCCCGGCCCAGACGACACCGGCGAGCATGGTGAGGACGCACACCGCGTAGGCGGGCACCATCTCCGGTCTCAACCGGGGGGCGTCCCGGGCCTCTCGACGGCCTGCGCGCATATCGGCCTCCTCACCGGCTCGGCGGTGCTTCCCAGGTTCGTGCGCCCGTGGTCCCGGGCGCATGAGCCGCCTGTCCCGGACCGGCCCCCGCTTTGGTCCCGACGGGTCTCAGTTCCCCGCGGTGTCCTCGCCGAGGCCCGCGTCGCGGGCACGGGCGACGGCCTCGGCGCGGGAGGTCACCTGGAGCTTCTCGAAGACGTGCGTGATGTGGTTGCGCACGGTCTTCTCCGACAGGACGAGTTCACGGGCGATGCGCCGGTTGTCGTGGCCGCGGGCGATCAGTTCGAGCACCTCGACCTCACGGGAGGTCAGCGCGGGGAAGAGCTGCTCCGCGTCCCGCTGCCGGCTCCCGGAGAGCAGCGGGGAGAGCCTGGCGGCGATCTCGGATCCGATGACCGCACCCCCGGCGGCGACCGTACGCAGCGCGTGCAGGACCTCGTCCGAGCCCGCGCCCTTGACGACGTAGCCGCGCGCACCGGCCTGGAGCGCCGCGAGGAGACTGGCGTCGTCGTCGGACATCGTGAGGATGAGGACCGGGAGCCCGGAATGGTCCTCGGTGAGCCGGCGGGTGGCCTCGATGCCCGAGATGTCGGGCAGGGAGAGGTCCATGATGACCACGTCCGGCTGGTGTCGGTCGACGGACTCCGGCACCTCGCCACCCGTGGTGGCCTCGGCGACGACCACCGCACCGCCACTGCTCTCCAGGGCGGCTCTCAGCCCCTCACGGAAGAGCGGATGGTCATCGACGATCAGGACGCGGGGCACGGGGCGGTCTTCTTCGCGCACAAGCCGACACTATCAGTAACCATTCGTTACGTACGGTAGTGATCGTGTCCTTCGGAAGGGCAGGGCGCGAACGGGGCGACCATCTCATGCGCTTGGGAGCGAGGGCCACGGATCGTGGCAGGGGCAACCCCTCCCGATCTACGGAGCCCGATCCGTCATGTGCCCCCTCGCATCGGCCTTCACCCCCGGCCTCCGCCGCGGCCTCACCCTCGACCGGTCGCTCCAGGCCGGGCCCCTGCACGTGCCCGTCCAGGTGCGGCTCGGGGCCGGTCCGACGGACGAACTGCCCCTCGCCGTACGGCGGACAGGCGCGGACCGGATCGTCGTCCTCACCGAAGCCTCGCTGCCGGAGGCCCACCTCGACCGGGTGCTGCGCCTCGTGGAGACCGTCGCGCCCGCCGAGGTGCGCAAGCTGCCCGCCTCACCCCGGGACACGGCCGAACCGGGCGTCGTACCCGACGGCGCGGCGGTCGTGGCCCTCGGCGGCGGCCGGGTCGTCCGGGCCGCCGACCGGCTCGCCCGTCCGGACGGGACACGCCCCCCGCTGCTTCGCCTGCCGACCACCCTGCGTGCCATGTCCGACGCGGCGCTCTCCGTCGCGGGCCTGGTCGATCCCGTCGCCGGTCCGCATCCCGCACCCGTCCTGGTCCTGGAGTGGCTCGACTTCCTGGACACCCTGGACACCGGGGCGCTGCGGGCCGGGGTGTGCGCGGTCGTGCGCGATGTGCTCGCGGTCGCCCCCGGATCGTACGACCAGGTGGCCGGCCGGCTCCTGCGCGACGGCCGCTACGCCCCGGAGACCGTCGCCGGGTTCCTCTCCCTGTGCCTGGAGGTCCGCGCCGCGCTGCTGACCTACGACCCGCTGGAGACCGGCCCGGCGGCGGCCCTGCACTACGGCCGGGCCCTGGCGCGGGCCCTGCGCGCGAGCGCCCGCCACGGGACCCTGCCCCACGGCGCCGACGCACTGCTCGGCCTGCTGGTCGCCGCGCGCGTCGCACGCCTCTCCGGGCTCCAGGGCGTCTCCGCCGAACTGGCCCACGCCGAGCTGGTGGAACGGGCGGGCGGCCCCTCCGCCCTGCCTCCCGGGACCGACGCCGAGGACGTGCTCGCGGCACTCCTGTCAGGCTCCGCCGGGCGTCGCCCGCCGCGCCAGCGGGCCGCCCGGACCGGCGCGGACCGCGTACGCCTGGTCCTCCTCGACGACCTGGGCGCCCCGCACCTGGAGCGGGGCCGCGCCCTCACCCCCGTGGACACCGGCATCCTGCGCGCCGCGCTCGAGACCTTCGCACCGGGACACGGGTCGGGACCGGGACTGGGACAAGGGCCGGGACAGGGACCGGGACAGGACCGCGCGCTCATGCCCCTGGGGCGCCAGGCACCCGAGAGTCGATGACAGGACACGACCCCGGGTCGAACAAGAACAGCCGACCCCGAAGTCCCGAACCCCCCGTCCCGAACCGAATGTCTGGAGAACCGACATGCCCAGGATCACCTGGTCGAACCCCACCACCGGCGCACTGCGCCACCGGGGCTACGCCCTCGTCCGCGGCGCCGACCTCGCCGTCGACCCCACCGCCCGGGCCGCGCGGCCGGCCCTCGCCGACGAATGGAACCGGCTGGAACCCGACCGCTACCTCAAGGACGGAGCCACGTTCCGAGAGCGCCGCTACGCCCGCTTCCGGTATCTGCCGCGCACCCGCGCCGTCCAACTCCTCACCCACCGGGCGTACTTCCAGTCGACCGAGGCCAACCGGTACGCGGGCGGCATCCACCGAGAGGTGGCCCCCGTCACCCGGACCTCCGTCGCCAACCCGCTCCTGGGCGAGCTCATCCGCTTCGACTTCTCCCGGTTCCCCGTCGACGAGGAGGCCCTCGACCACCCCTGGGAGGTCGCCTGCCACCAGTTCCGCACCCGGGCCACCGCACGGGAGGCCGGCGAACCCACCCCGGAGGGCATCCACCGGGACGAGATCGACTTCGGCGCCATCCACCTGATGGACCGCGTCAACACGCGCGGCGGCGACTCCCGTGTGCACAGCGAAACGGGAGACGTGATCGCCGAGTTCCGGCTCGAAGACCCCCTCGACACGATGTTCTGGTCCGACCGCGACGTCCTGCACTCCGTCTCGCCCACCGCCCCGGTGGACCCCGGCAGGCCGGCCACCCGGGACATCCTCATCCTCGGCTTCACCTGCTCGCCCGGACTCCGCGCGAGCGACTGAAAGGGAGGCGCGGACGTGACAACGCAAACCCGGGAGACCCGGTCCACCCCGTCCACCCTCACCCCGACCGTGATCCTCTGCCTCGTCTCCGTGTACGTCGTCTGGGGATCCACCTACCTCGCGATCGACTACACCCTGGACACCATGCCGCCCCTGCTCATGACGGGCACCCGCTTCCTCGCGGGCGGCATCGTCCTGGCGGTGTTCCTGCTGGCCCGGAGACACCGGCTGCCGACCCGCCGGCAGTGGCTCAACTGCGCCCTCGTCGGCGGACTCATGCAGGGCGGCTGCGTCGGCGGCATCGCCATCGCCGAGCGGTCCATCTCCAGCGGACTCGCCTCGGTCGGCATCGCCACCGTCCCGGTGTGGACCGCCCTCATGGCAGGCGTCGCGACCCGCCGCTGGCCCAACCGCCTGGAGGTGTACGGCATCTCGCTCGGCCTCGCCGGAGTCGTGCTGCTCGCGCTCGACGGAGGCCTCGGCGGCGGCGCCAAGGGCTCGGCCGTCATCATCGCCGCCGCGATCAGCTGGTCGCTCGGCTCCGTGCTCAGCCAGCACCTCGACCTGCCGCGCGGACCGATGGCCTACGCCGGGGAGATGCTCGCGGGCGGCACCCTCGTCAGCCTCGCCGGACTCCTCGCCGGGGAGCGCGTCGAGCACATGCCGGACACGGCGGCGCTGTGGGCATGGGGCTACCTCGTCGTCTTCGGATCGCTGCTCGCCTACAGCGCGTACATGTACCTGCTGACCGCCGTCCGAACCTCCATCGCCACCAGCTACACCCTGGTCACCCCGGCCGTGGCCGTGCTGCTCGGCGCCTGGATCCTCTCCGAGCGCGTCAGCGTCCTGACCGTGCTCGCCGTGGCGGCGGTCCTGCTCGCCGTCCGGTTCATCTTCCAAGGAAGGAAGCTCCACGATGTGCGCGACACGAACGACCAGTAGGAAGGTCCTCTTCATCGGGGACACCTCCCACTGGAGCCGGCTGGCCGCCGCCCACCTGCGCGACGTCTTCGGCCACGTCTCCCTCGTCCTGTGGGACCACGGCGACCCCCCGCCCCGCGTCCACGAGACCTGGCACGGCGACCACATCTTCTGCTTCAAGGCGGACCTCCTCCTGAAGCCCGAGACCCTCGCACGGGCCGCCGTCAGCGCCCTCAACTTCCACCCGGCCACACCCCGGTTCCGCGGCGTCGGAGGCTACGACTTCGTCCTCCTCGAAGGAGGCACGGAGTTCGGCGCCACCAGCCACCACATCGTGCCCCGCATCGACGCGGGCCCGATCGTCAAGGTCAACCGCTTCCCCATCGCCCCCGGCGAGACCGCGGCCTCGCTCAGCGCCCGCACCGCCGCCCACTGCCTGGTCCTCTTCTACGAGGTGATCGGAATGATCGCGGCAGGACGGGAACTACCCGCCTCCGAAGAACAGTGGGGCGAACGGCTCTACACCAGGGCCATGCTCCACAAGCTCCGCACGACGACCCGGAGGGGGCCGTCATGAAGATCGTCCTCGCCTACTCGGGCGGACTCGACACCTCCCTGGCGCTCGCCTGGCTCCAGCGGACCTACGGCGCCGAGGTCATCGCCTTCTGCGCGGACCTGGGGCAGAGCGAGGACCTCACCGAGGTCCGCTCCCGGGCCGAACGCAACGGCGCGGCCAAGGTGTACGTCGAGGACCTGCGTCACGAGTTCCTCACCCGGTACGCCTTCCGGGCGCTGCGCGCCGACGCCGTCTACGAGGGAAAGTACTTCATGGCCGCCTCGCTGAGCCGGCCCCTGATCGCGAAGCGGCTGGTCGAGATCGCGCGCGCGGAGGGAGCGGAGGCCGTCGCCCACGGCGCCACCGGCAAGGGCAACGACCAGGTCCGGTTCTACGCCGGCATCACCGCCCTCGACCCGGCCATGCGCATCATCTCGCCCGTCCTGGAATGGGACCTGACCACACGCTCCGCCCAGATCGCCTTCGCCCGCGCACACGGCGTCCAGACCCCCGCCTTCACATCGAGCCCGTACAGCCGCGACACCAACCTGTGGGGCAGCAGCGTCGAATGCGGCCCGCTGGACGACGTGCTGCTCGCCCCGCCGGAGGAGGTCTACACGGCGACCGTGCCGCCCGAGTCCGCCCCCGACCGGCCCGAGCTGGTGCGCGTCACCTTCGAGCGGGGGATCCCCACCCACCTCGACGGCGAAGCCCTGGGCCCGGTGCAGCTGGTCGAGCGCCTCGCCGAACGCGCCGGGCGGCACGGCGTCGGCCGGATCGACATCATGGAGAACCGGCTGGTCGGCCTGAAGGTGCGCGGGGTGTACGAGAGCCCCGCGGCCGCGGTCCTCTACGAGGCGCACCGGGAACTGGAGAACCTGGTCCTCGAACGCGACCTGTTCCAGTACAAGGCGGGCATGAGCCGTCGCTACGCCCAGCTCGTCTACGACGCCAAGTGGTTCACGAGGCTCCGCACCTCCCTCGACGCGTTCTTCGAGGACATCGAGGAACACGTCTCCGGCACGGTGACGGTGAAGCTCTACAAAGGCTCGGCCACCACGGTCGGCCGCTCCTCCCCGCATTCGCTGTACCACCCGGACTTCGCCTCGTACGAGGCGGACAACGGCTACGACCAGCGGGCGGGCGATGGATTCTCCTACGTCTGGTCGATGCCCGCCCGGGTGGCGGGCCTGCGCCGAGGAGGCGCGTCATGGACATGAAGCACGCACCGGTGAAGGCCCCTCGGCCGCCGCGGCCCCTGGCCGAGCGCGTACCGGCGAGCCGCCGGGCACCGAGGACCGCGACCCCGCGCCGGTTCCTGATGTGCAGACCCACGCACTTCGACGTCACCTACGCCATCAACCCGTGGATGAGGCCGGAGGAGGGCGCCGACCCGTCGCGTGCCCTGCGGCAGTGGGCCGGGCTGCGCGACCTGTACCGCCGGCTCGGGCACACCGTCCAGGAGATCCGCCCCGACCCGAGGCTGCCGGACATGGTCTTCGCCGCCAACGGGGCCACCGTCATCGGTGGCCGGGTGCTCGGCGCCCGCTTCCGCCACCCGGAGCGGGCCGCGGAAGGACCGGCGTACCTGTCCTGGTTCGCCGAGCAGGCCGCCGACCGAGGCTACGGGACGATCCGCGCCCCGCGCTTCGTCAACGAGGGCGAGGGCGACTACCTGCTCGTGGGCCGGACCATCCTGGCCGGGACCGGCTTCCGCACGGAGCCCCGGGCGCACGAGGAGGCCGAGGAGTTCTTCGGCCTCCCGGTGGTCACCCTCACCCTGGTGGACCCCGCGTACTACCACCTGGACACGGCCCTGAGCGTGCTCTCCGACACCGAGATCATGTACTACCCGCCGGCGTTCTCCGAGGGGAGCCGCGCGCTCCTGGAGACCCTGTACCCCGACGCGGTCCTGGCGGAGGCCGAGGACGCGGCGGCCTTCGGACTCAACGCGCTCTCGGACGGCCGGCACGTGTTGCTGCCGGCGGCCGCGACCCGCCTGGCCGGGGTGCTCGCGGCGCGCGGCTTCGAGCCGATCGGGGTCGATCTGTCCGAGCTCCTGAAGGCGGGTGGCAGCGTGAAGTGCTGCACGTTGGAGCTGCGTCCGGGCTGAGCCCGCCCCCTGCACCACGGAGAAGAGGTTAAGACATGCTCCCCGAGAACGACCGATTCGAGCGGACGGTCCCACCGCCGATCCCCGCGGAACCCACCGCACGCGCGCTCCACCATGCCATGACCGGGGCCGCCGGCCCGGGCGCGACCGGCTGGATCGGCCCGCCGCGGCTCCCGGAGCCCCTGCGGCCGGGCGAGAAGGTGCTGATCCTCGGCGCCGGAGTCGCCGGCCTGACCACGGCGTACGAGCTGAGCCGGCTCGGCTACGACTGCACCGTCCTGGAGGCGGCGCATCGGATCGGCGGACGCAGCCGCACGGTGCGCAGGGGCGACGAGCTGTACGAGATCGACGACCGGTCCGGCGTCCCCGTCCGCACCCACACCTGCGCGTTCGACGACGGGCTGTACCTCGACATGGGCCCGGGCCGCATCCCGTACCACCACCGCAGGGTGCTCTCGTACTGCCGTGCGTTCCAGGTGGAGCTGGAGCCGTACGTCATGGAGACCACGGCCAATCTCGTCCGTCCGCCGCACCTCGCCCACGCCCTGCCCCACCGCCGGGTGGCCAACGACACGCGCGGCCACCTCGCGGCGAAGCTCGCGGAGACGCTGACGACGGACGACGCGTTCACCCGCGAGGTCCGTGATCTGCTGCGGGTGTTCGGGGCGCTCGACGACGACGGCAAGTATTCCGTGGCCCAGCGGTCGGGCCATCTTCACGATCCGGCGGAGGGCGAGCCGTTCCCGGTTCCCGTACCGCCACTGACCTTTGAGGAGCTGATCGAGTCCGGATTCTGGAAGACGCGGTTCTACCAGCCGCTCGACCACCCGTGGCAGCCGTCGATGTTCCAGCCGACCGGCGGCATGGACCGGATCGTCGAGGCGCTGGCACGGCAGGCCCGGCGCGCGGGCGCGGACATCGTGCTCGGCGCCGAGGTGACCGACATCGCCATCACGGCGGGCACGGACCTGCCCCGCGCCCGGGTGACCTACCGCAGGGACGGCAGGACCTTCCGGGCCGAGGCCCGCCACTGCGTGAGCAGCATCCCCGTACCGGTGCTCAGGGGCGTCGGCCGGACCGGTTTCTCGCCGGCGTTCGAGTCCGCCGTCCGGGTCGTCGAGTTCGAGAAGACCTGCAAGGCGGGCTGGCAGGCCAACCGGCGCTTCTGGGAGGACGACGGCGCATGCGTGTACGGGGGCATCAGCTGGACCTCGCACACCATCACGCAGATCTGGTACCCGTCCACGGGCTACTTCTCCGCCACGGGCACGCTGACCGGCGCCTACAACTTCGGCGCGGACGCCGAGTACTTCGGCGGCCTGTCCACCGGCGAACGACTGGCGCTGGCCCGCGCGGGGGCCACCGAACTGCACCCCGAGTTCGCGGACGACACCCTCGTCCCCCAGGACAAGGGCATCACCCTCGCCTGGCACAAGGTCCCCTACCAGCTCGGCGGCTGGCCGGAATGGAACCCGGACCGCGAGGACCACCGCACGGCCTACCGGCAACTCCTCCAGCCCGAGGGCGGTGACGTCTTCTACGTCACCGGCGACCAGATCTCCCCGCTGCCGGGCTGGCAGGAGGGAGCGATGATGTCGGCCCAGTACGTCACCCAGCAGATCCTGGGCGTGATGCCCCGGACGGTCCGGGAGGTGATCACCGTCCCGGACTCCGTCGCCCTCACGCAGGGCCTGGTCTGAGGCGACACGAAGGGTTCCGCACGCCGGCCCGCTCCCCCCGTCCGGGAGGACGGCGGGCCGGGGCGGAACGGGAGTCAGTAGCGGAGCAGCCCCGCGTCGATCCGCTCCCAGGCGGACCGCAGTTCGGCGAGCCGGGCCTGCTCGAACGGCGCCCGGTCCGCCTGCTCGCGCGCGTCCCCGGTCAGGCGGAAGAGCTGGTCGCGACCGGACTTGCCCCGGTAGTACTTCCAGTCGCCGCGCCGCAGCGCCCGCTCACCCCGCACCCGCCAGAAGAGGTCCCGCTCGGGCACCTCGGCGCCGCGCAGCAGATGCCCGGCGAGGCTGGTGCCGTCGAGGGGGTACGCGGGGTGGGGGCGGGCCCCGGCCAGGTCGAGCAGGGTCGCGGTCCAGTCGGGCGAGAACACGGGCAGGTCGCTGACCTGGCCCCCGTCGATCCGGGCGGGCCAGCGCAGGATCGAGGGGACGCGGATGCCGCCCTCCTGGAGGGAGCCCTTGTTGCCGGCGAGCGGCCAGTTGTAGGAGAAGCGCTCGCCGCCGTTGTCGCTGGCGAAGAAGACGAGGGTGTCCTGCTCCTGACCGGAACGCTTCAGCGCCTTGAGGACCTGCCCGATCGAGCGGTCGAGGTCCTCGACCATCTCCTTGTACTTCTCGACGGAGCCGCCGTCCTGGTGCCAGAGGGCCGAGCGGTCACCCGCCTTGATGCGGCGGACGATCTCGTCGCTCGCCTCCTTGTCGCCGTCGGCGATCCAGGGCCAGTGCGGGGTGGTGAAGTTCAGGTTGAGCAGCCAGGGCTTCTCGTGGTCGCGGTTGACGTACTCACTCGCCCGCTCGGTGAGGATCCGGGTGTAGTAGCGCAGGTCCTTGTACTCGGCGTCTCCCTCGTAGAGGTCGTACTCGCCGCCGAGGCCGAGCTTGGAGTAGTACTCCAGGGCCCCGCCGAAGTTGCCGAAGAACTCGTCCCAGCCGGAACGGGTGGGCGAGTAGTCGGGCAGGTAGCCGCAGTGCCACTTGCCGATGAGGGCGGTCGCGTAGCCGGAGTCCCGCAGCAGCGAGGCGAGCGTGGGATGGGTGGGCTCCAGGCCGACGGACTTGTCGGCGATCGGCTCGGCGAGCCCGCCCTTCGTACGGCCCGGGTAGCGGCCGGTGTAGAGGCTGAAGCGGGTGGGGGAGCAGGTCGCGGAGCCGGAGTAGGCGTCGGTGAAGCGGACGCCCTCGCGGGCGAGGCGGTCGAGGTGGGGCGTACGGATGTGGGGGGAGCCGTAGGAGGAGAGGTCGGCCCAGCCGAGATCGTCGCCCAGGATGAAGAGGATGTTGGGCCGCCGGGAGTGGCGGCGCGGGTGCGCGGCCCGGAACGGACGCTCCTGCGCGTCGGTCGCGGGGGCCGCCTGGGCGGCGGGCGCGGTGGCGCCGAGGGCGGCCGCGGCGGCGGCACCGGCGGCGACCCCGCCGAGGGCGCGGCGGGACAGGGGCGTGGACATACGGGACTCCAGAAGGGCGTGCGGACGTGCGGGCATGCCTCCGGGGCCCGGCGGGCGGGGGACGGCGCCGCGGGCGGGGCGGGCGGAGGAGCGTGGGGGTACGGCGGGTGAGCGGACCGGCCGTCAGACGCAGCGACAGACGGCGCTCGCGACACGGACGAGGTCCACGTGCCGGCGCTGGACGAGGGTGACCGAGTGGTCACACGAGGGCTGCATGAGGCAGGAGTCTCGTCGAGCCGGAAGGGGCCGTCAACGGCGAACGGGCTGGTTGACGCGCGTAGTTCGCATGATCGAAACGCCGGAGAAATCCTTGCGGGGCCGCGTGCGGCCGACTGTCGAACCGTCAGGCGGAAGCCCTGGGGATGTTGTGCTCCTGCATTCGAATGTAGTACTTCTTATACATGAGCGAGCAGGTGCACAACAGGCTGGCCGTTGTCAGGGCAGAGCGCAAAGTGTCGCGACAGGCACTGGCCGAGGCAGTGGGAGTCCACTACCAGACCATCGGCTACATCGAACGCGGCCAGTACAACCCCGGCCTCGACCTGGCCCTGAAGGTGGCCCGGTTCTTCGGACTGCCGGTGGAGGCGCTGTTCTCCCTGGAGCCGTTCCAGCCGCTCACCGACGAGGTCTACGGGAGGAAGCAGTGATGACCGCGACGCGTTACGACCGACGGATGTACGCCGTGATGAACGACCGACGGGCGGCGGCGGTCTATGCCACCGTGACCCGGCGCCGCGTGCTGGTGGGGGCGCACGTCGTCCTCACCGTCGCCGGCGTGGCCGCCTGGATCGGCACGGTTTTCGGGCCCGGATACGGCCCGGCGATCGTGGTCGCCGTGCTGTTGCTGCCCTGGGTGCTGCTCACCGGCATGCTCAACGGCTCCACGCGCGGACTGCTCGAACTGCGCGGCCGGATGCTCGACGAGCGCCAGCTCGTCGAACGCGACCAGGTCCGCGCCCTGGCCCACCGCATCACCCTGTGGCTGCTCGTGGCCGTGGTGGTCGCAGCCGGCTCCTACGGTGTCCTGACGGACGAGCCCCTGCGGGCGGCCGTGACCCCGGTCCTCGTCGGTGTGCTCGCCGCGCATTGGATGATGCCGTTGTGGGTGGCGGGGCTGCGGGTCAAGGACGACCTGGTCGACGACATGGGCGACATCGGCGAAGTCGGGGCCGGGGCCTGAGGCCCGGGGCCTGCCGCATCCGGTGGCAGGCCCCGCCGGCCGGGTCAGGCTCCCCGGGGGACGGCCTGCTTCGCGGCGGTGACGAAGGCACGGATCAGCTCGTGGTCCTTGACGCCCGGCGCCGACTCGACGCCACTGGACACGTCGACCCCCCAGGGCCGGGCCCGGCCGATCGCCTCGCCGACGTTGTGCGGCGCGAGCCCACCGGCGAGCAGCCATGCGCCTTCGGGCCGGGCCGTCTCGAGCAGGGACAGGTCCCACGGTTCGCCGGAACCGGCCCGGGGCGAGTCGAGGAGGAGGACCTCCTCGCCGTAGGCACCGACCCGCGTGTCGGGACGGTCGCTCAGGGACGTGGCCCGCCACAGCCGGGGGAAGACCTCGGCGGCGGCCGCGAAGTCCTCCTCGCGATAGGCCCTGCCGTGCAGTTGCAGCGCGCCGATGCCGAGGTCTCCGGCCATGCGGGCGGCGTCGACGGCGGGGGTGTCGTTGACCACGAGCACGGACAGGACGCCGGGCGGCACATGAGCGGCGAGCCGTACGGCCCGTTCCGGGTCGAGCCCGCGCACGCTGGTCCCGCTGACGACCAGACCGACGGCGTCGGCCCCGGCCGCGACGGCCACATCGATGTCGGCGACCGTCCCGAGCCCGCACACCTTCACGAACACGTGTCTCTCCTCTGCTGACCCCGGCGTGGCACCCCGAGCCTACTCACCTCCGGCGGCGAGCCGGACACGGATCGACGCCGCCTGCCGGACCCGGCGCCGGGAGCGCGCCGTGGGGACAACGGCCCGGTCCGACCTCCGTGAGGCCTCCGGTCGGCCGGTTTCCGCCCGTGGCACGTGAGGGACGGCGAAGGCGGTGGTGGAGAATCCATCTCGGCTCCGCGCAAGATCGGATAGCGTGCCCGGCCATGGGTGAGCTGATAGTGATCAGGCACGGTCAGACCGAGTGGAGCCTCTCGGGCCGGCACGCCGGCCGGACGGACGTTCCGCTGACGGACGCGGGCGAGGCCGCGGCCAGGGCTCTCGCGCCGAGGCTCGCCCGCCACCGACCGGCCCATGTGTTCAGCAGTCCGCTGAGCCGCGCCATGCGGACCGCCGAGCTGGCCGGTCTGACCGGCGTCAAGCCCGATCCGGACCTGCTGGAGTGGGACTACGGCGGCTACGAGGGCCTGACCGCCGAGCAGATCCGCGCGTCGAGGCCGGGCTGGGACCTGTGGCGGGACGGCGTCGTCCCGGGCGACGCCGACCATCCCGGCGAAGAGCTCGCGCAGGTGGCCGCCCGCACCGACGCCGTACTGGACCGGATTCGCCCGCTGCTGAGCGGCGGCGACGTCGCCGTCGTCGCGCACGGTCATCTGGCACGGGTGCTCACCGTGCGCTGGCTCGGCCTCGACGCCTCGGCCAGTCGCCTGCTCGGCCACCCGCACCCGGGCACGCTCGGCTTCCTGGCGATCGAGGACGGGCAGCCGTTCCTCTCCGCCTGGAACGTCCCGTAGCAAGGGCACACCGGGACGCGAGGTCCGGCCGGGACCTGTCCGGCGGATCATGGCCGGGGCGGCTCGATCACAGGTGGCCGGGTGAGGGCCGGCAGACCCCGTGCTCCCAGGCCCAGGCGGCGATGCCGACCCGGTTGCGCACTCCCAGCTTGCGCTGGACGCTCGCCACGTGGTTCTTCACCGTCCCGGTGGCGATGAAGAGCCGCGCCGCGATCTCTGCGTTGGTGCCGCCGCCGGCCAGCAGCGTCACGATCTCCCGCTCACGGTCGGTCAGCGGCTCCGCTCCTTCGTCCGGGTCCGTCGCGGTCGGACCGGCGGTGAGTTCGCGCAGCAGCCGGACCGTGACCTGCGGACTGATCAGGGTGTCCCCTACCGCCGCCGCGCGGACCGCCTCGATCAGCAGGGTCGGACCCGATCGTTTGAGAAGGAAACCCGCGGCGCCGTTTCGGAGCGCGGCGTGCACGTACTCGTCCAGGTCGAACGTGGTCACCACGACCACCCGGAGAGGGGCGGCCACGTCGGGGCCGGCCAGCAGGCGGGTGAGTTCGAGCCCGTCGATGCGCGGCATGCGGATGTCGGCGAGGACCACGTCCGGCCGCAACTGCCGGGCCAGCTCGACCGCGGCGCCGCCGTCCGCGGCCTCGCCGACGACCTGGATGTCCGGCTGGGCGTCGAGGACCATCCGGAAGGCACTGCGGATGCTCTCCTGGTCGTCGGCGAGCAGGACGCGGATCGGGCCGGTGTGGGGCGGTGCCGTGGTCGTCGAGGTGTCGCTCATCGGGGCTGGGCCTTTCCGGGGCGGTAGAGGGCGGGAAGGGAGGGGCGGCGGGTGCCTCGGTCGCCCGCGAGCGGCAGCTCGGCCGCCAGGTGCCAGCCGCCGCCGGGGCGGGGCCCGGCCGTCAGCGATCCGCCGAGCGAGGTCACCCGCTCGGCCAGGCCGGGCAGCCCCAGCCCACCGGCCCGGTCGCCCTGCTGCCGCGACCGGCCGGCGGCGGCACTGTTGCTGACGGCGACGGTGAGTCCGGACGCCGACCGGTCCAGCGTCACGGTCACGTCGGCGTCCGGCGCATGGCGACGCACGTTGGTCAGCGCCTCCACCACGATCCGGTACCCCGTGCCGGAGACCTCGCGGGCGACCTGGTCGAGCAGGCCCGGGGCGATGGCGAGTTCGATCCGGCCCGCGCTCGACTCGCGGAAGCGCCGGACCAGTTCCGGCACCTCGTCCAGGCCCTTGACCGTGTGTCGGGGATCGCCGTCCCGCTGGTCGTGGAGCATGTGCACGGTGCGGTCCATCGCGGCCAGAGCCCGAAGCCCGGCCTCCTCGACCCGCCGCAGCGCATCGAGCGCGACACCCGGATCGTCCGACCCGAGAAACCGCCCGGTCTGCGCCTGCGCGACCATCTCGCTGACGTCGTGGGCGACGAAGTCGTGCAGGTCCCGGGCCAGATCCTGGCGCTGCCGCCGCCGGGCCTCGGCCACCGAGCTGACCCGCCGGGCGTCCAGCACCCGCAGATACACCCCGCCCGCCGCCGCGCCGGTCGCCAGCAACGACCAGAAGACACAGGCGCCGACGATGCCACGGACCGAGTCGATGCTCCAGGCGCGCAGCACCCACAGCGTCACCGCGACGTGGGCCAGCGTTCCGGCCGCGATCGCCTGCGGCGGCGGGGCGTGGCGTGTGACCGGCACCAGCACGGCGAGCAGCGCGACGGCTTCCAGCGTGCCCACCGTGCCCGGCCCGGGGCCGGTCGCTCCGGACGGATGAGCGACCGTCACGACGAGCGACACCGCGGCGGCGGCTCCGGTCGCCCAGGCGATCAGCGGACGCGACCGCGACCGGCCCGCGAAGACGAACAGCGCTGCCGCGCCGGACAGGACGGCTGGGACCGTGATGATCAACACAACCCCGACGGTACGCGTGCGGGCACCGTGTGCGCCTGTGTCTTTCGGCACGGCCGCGACCGGCCCGCCCGCGATCTCGGTGCCCAACGGCACATGTCCGCACGGGTGGCGGCCCGACCACGCTTGAGGCATGACAGCGATCCCGTCGGCCCCACCGACCACCGCCCCCACGTCCGAGCGCACGAAGCGGGGCTCCGCGAAGCCGAAGTACGTCCCTGGCACCCCCCGTTGGGCTCAGCTCGCCGCGCACGCGGTCCCGCTGGTGGTGCTGCCCTCCAGCATCTGGCGGCTGCTCCTGGCCGCCGGAGTGTCCGGGGCCGACCACTCCGCCAACCCGGGCTACCACTCCCGGCTCAGCGACTACCTCTACGTCCTCCTCCTGTCCGTGGTCTCCGAGGGGCTCGCGCTGCTGACCCTCGGTCTGGTCAAGCCCTGGGGCGAGGTCTTCCCGGGCTGGATACCCCTCCTGGGCGGACGCCGCGTCGCGATCAAGGCGGCGGTGATCCCGGCGACCGTCGGCGCGGCCCTGCTGATGCTGCTCGTCGCGTACTTCTTCCTGAACCCCGTCCTCTTCCACATCCACTTCACGCCGTCGATCGGTGACAAGGGGACGGCGACCTCGCACCTGGAGGTCAGCGGTTGGTCACAGGCGCTGTTCGTGGCCTGCTACCTGCCGCTGGTCGCCTGGCCGGTGCTGCTCGGCGCCGTCACCCACGCCTACTACCGCCGCCGCACCACCACGAAAGGACGCTGAGATGAGCGAGCCCGCGCCTCACGGGCGGCTCCGGACCGCCTGGGCCGCCTTCCACACCCCCGTGGCGGGGGTCTCGCGCGGTACCCGCCTCATGGCCGCCGTCATCCCGTTCACCGTGCTTCCCGCGAGCATCTGGCGGATCGCCGGGATCACCTTCCACCTGCCACTCGACGGCGGTCTGCACCCGGGGCGCGGGCAGGTTCCGGCCTGGCTGCCGATGGAGTTCTACGTCCTCCTGATCTCGGTCCTGTCCGAAGCGCTGGCGCTGCCGGCCTTCGGCCTGATCGCGGGCTGGGGCGAGGTGTGGCCACGCTGGATCCCGCGCCTGCGAGGCCGGCCGGTCCCGGTGCTCGCGGCCGTGATTCCCGCGGGGCTCGGTGCAACGATCCTGACCGCGATGTGGAGCTGGGCCACCGTCACCGAGGCCTTCGGCCGGACCGCCGACTGGCGGCCGCTGCCGCCCGACAACCCGATGACCCTGCACGACTGGCACTCGGCGCTGATGGCCGCCGCCTACGCGCCGCTCCTGCTGTGGGGCCCTCTGCTCGGCTGGCTGACCGTCGCCTACTGGCGGCGCCGTGCGGGGCACAGGCCCCGGCCCGCCGCGACAGTGGCCGGCGTGGCGCCCCGATGAGACGGCGCCTTGCGCTCGCGCTCCTGGATACCCACCGGTCACCGTTCCACCAGGGCCGGCGCGCCAAGAATCCCCTGGGCGGCGCTTCCCTGTCCGGGCGCCGGCAGGGGGGCCTGAGGGCCCCACCTGGGCGATCCGGTACGACGGGAATCCATTCCGGCGCGCCACACCAGAGAGCCCGGTTAGCCTCCTCGACATGCCCATTGAGATGAACGACACCGTGCGCAGCCTGCTCGACGTACCGCACCCGGCCGTCTTGTCCACCCTCAACCCTGACGGCAGCCCGCAGAGTTCGGTGGTCTGGGTGAGCCGTGACGGCGGCGAGCTGCTGATCTCCACCGAGCAGGGCCGGCGCAAGGAACGGAACATACTCCGCGACCCACGCGTCGGCCTGACCGTCTTCGACCTCGCCAACCCCTACCTGTACGTCGAGATCCGCGGCACGGCCACCGTCACCGAGGACGCCGACCGCGCGGTGGCCGTCCGCATCGCCGAGGAATACCTCGGCCCGGGTGGCGGCAAGGAGTACCTGGAGGCCCCGCCGGAAGAGGTTCGAGTGGTCGTCCGCATCACCCCGACCAAGATCCTCGGCAACGCCACCAGGACCGCCTAGTTCTGTCCGGCGAGTCATGGGCTGCCAATCCGACAGCCACATGATCGGCCGGACGCTGTCTAGAGGCCGACGGCCCGACGGCTGGGCACCGCGCAGGCCGCGGTGCCTCCCGGCATGCGGTGACGGTTGACGGCCACCAGTCGATACACACCGTGGGCGACCCACCGTACGGGCGGCAGCGTGAGCAGCGCTCCCGCCAGGGACCACCCGCCACCCGCGCTCAGCAGTGCCTTCGCGACAGCCTGGGCGCCCCCGTACACGACGCCGCCGGGCGTCACCCACAGCACTTCGTGTTCGGCGCGCGCCGCTGTGATGCCCAGAGCGTCCAGATCCGCGAACTGCCAGGGCGTCGTCTCGCAACGAGGACGAATGCGCCGCTCGGCGAATCTCACCGAGGTGGTGCAGAAGCCGCAGTCCCCATCGAAAACAAGTACAGGCCGAGTCCGCATGCATCCATCATGCCGCGTCCGCACCCCGGCGGTCAGGGAGGGGCTCGCCGCGACGTCGAGCGTGGGGACGGGCGGGCGGTCGTCCGGTCACTCCCGGGCGTGGGCGTCGGCCGCGGGACGCGCGGCGTCACTGTCCGCGCCCAGGCCGGCGAGGAGGCGCAGCCCGTCCTCGGCGGGGCTGCCGGGCGCCGCCGACAGCACCAGCAGCTCCATGCCCGACTCGTCGGGCAGCGCGAAGTTCTCCTGGTGCAGTTCCAGCAGCCCCACCAGCGGGTGCCGGTACGCCTTGCGGCCGTGGGTGCGGGCGCGGACGTCCGCGCGGGCCCAGAGACGGCGGAACCGTTCGCTGCCCATCGCGAGCTCGCCGATGAGCGAGGCGAGACGCGGGTCGTCGGGATGCTTCCCGGCGGCCAGACGGAGGTGTCCGACCACGTCGAGGGTGCATGACTCCCAGTCCGCGTAGAGGCCGCGCTCGGTCTCTTCGAGGAAGATGTGCCGGGCGGTGTTCAGGCCCGGAATCGGCCGCCCGTAGAGGAGCTGGGCGAGACGGTTGCCGGCGAGGACGTCCAGTCGCTGGTTCATGATCAGCGCGGGTGCGTCGGCGACCAGGTCGAGGACGCGCAGCACCTCCGGCCGGAGGCGTCCGCCCGGTGCCTTCGCGGGGCGGCGGCGCTGCCGGGCGAGCCGGTAGAGGTGCCCGCGTTCGGTCTCGTCGAGACCGAGGACACGGGCGAGCGCGTCGAGGACCTGCTCGGACGGCTGGGTCGCGCGCCCCTGCTCCAGGCGTACGTAGTAGTCGACGCTGACTCCCGACAGGTGCGCCACCTCTTCACGGCGCAGCCCTTCGACCCGGCGGCGGCTGTCGGTGGGGATGCCGACCGTTGCCGGATCGACCCGGGAACGCCGGGTCCGCAGAAAACCCGCAAGATCGTCCATGCCCCCAGTATGGCCTCGCCGGCGCCCCGTGAAGGTGGCCCTGCCAGTACCAGGAACGCCGGTCCGACGGAAGCGGCGCCCCTGAACACCGCACGCCGCGGCGGGCAGAGTCGACGGCATCCGATCCCGAGGAGTTGCCATGAAGACGCTGATCGTCCACGCCCACCCGGAGCCGAAGTCGCTCAACAGCTCGCTGAAGGACCTCGCGGTCTCCACGTTGGAGGCCGCCGGGCACGAGGTGCGGGTGAGCGATCTCTACGCGATGAACTGGAAGGCGGTCGTGGACGCCGCCGACTACGGCCCGGAGGCGTCGAGTCCGCTGAGGGTCGCCCGCGACTCGGGCCGGGCCTTCGAGGCCGGGACGCTCACCCCGGACGTCCGCGCCGAGCAGGAGAAGCTGCTGTGGGCCGACACGATCATCTTCCAGTTCCCGCTGTGGTGGTACACGATGCCCGCGATCCTCAAGGGCTGGGTGGACCGGGTGTTCACCTACCGGTTCGCGTACGGGGTCGGCGAGCACAGCGAGACCAAGTACGGCGAACGCTTCGGCGAAGGCACCCTCGCGGGCCGGAGGGCTCTGCTGTCGGTGACCGTCGGAGGTCCGGCGTCGCACTACTCCGCACGCGGGATCAACGGCCCCATCGAGGACCTGCTGTTCCCGTTCCACCACGGCATCCTCTACTACCCGGGCATCGAGGTGCTGCCCCCGTTCGTGCTGCACGGCACCGACCGGCTGACCGACGAGGCCTACCCGGAGGTCGCCAAGGCCTGGGAGCAGCGCCTGCTCAGCCTGGATTCGACCGAGCCGATCGCGTTCCGACCGCAGAACTTCGGCGACTACGAGATCCCCTCACTGCACCTGAAGGAGGGCCTGGAACCGACGGGCCGCACGGGCTTCGGGCTGCACGTGCGGGGCTGACCACGGACGCCGGGGCCGGCGGGCCGGGGAGGCGGTCTCGGGCGTTGTCCCAGAACGCCCCACGGCCCGCCGCTCCTGTCACGTTCCTCCCGGCTGTTCCGTCAGTGCTGTGCAGCCGCCGGCGAGCGTGCCGGAGGTACCGACCCACTGGAAGACGGAGAGTCCCTGTCATGACGAACACCGCCGCTGTTTC
This sequence comes from Streptomyces tanashiensis, assembly GCF_014648895.1. Taxonomy (GTDB): domain Bacteria; phylum Actinomycetota; class Actinomycetes; order Streptomycetales; family Streptomycetaceae; genus Streptomyces; species Streptomyces tanashiensis. The sequence goes on along the minus strand of NZ_BMRZ01000002.1, from coordinate 375,674 downwards.
GATCTCCCGCATGCCGAACCCGGGCGAGTTCGTGCCCGAGCTGGCCGACGTCAGTGCCGCGCTCTTCCGCGCCACCGGCAACCGATCCGTTCCCCGTACGACGATCAACCTGATGCACCTGCGGGCGGGCCAGATCGTCCACAACACCTACCTGACCGTCCTGAACACGGGCTTCCTCCGCAAGGCGGGGGAGTCCGAGGCGCGGATCACCGCGGTCGCGTCCTGGCAGGACGCCCCCTACTTCACCCCCGCCGAGCGCGCCGCGCTCGCACTGGTCGAGGCCACCCTCCAGCCCGCCCCGCACGGCCGTGAGCGGGTCACGGACGAGGTGTACGCCGAGGCGGCCCGGCACTACGACGACAAGGCGCTGGCCACCCTCACCATCGCGATCGGCCAGATCAACTTCTTCATCGCCCTCGCCGTGATCGGCAAGCCGCAGCCCGTCGAGTCCCTCGCCGACCAGCAGTGGGACTGACGAACGACCCGGGCCCCGAACGCGGCCGGGGGAGACCCGCTTGACCCTCACGTGGCGTGATGCCGCATGGTCGGTGGCATGGAGGAACACCTGACCGTGGGACGTGTCGCCGAGCTGGCGGGCGTGAGCGTCCGCACGCTGCATCACTACGACGAGATCGGTCTCGTACTACCGTCCGCGCGGACCTCCGCCGGATACCGGGCCTACTCGGCGGGCGACGTGGAGCGACTGCGGGAGGTGCTCGCCTACCGGCGGCTGGGCTTCGGACTGCGGGAGATCGCCGATCTCGTCGACGATCCGCACACCGACGCGGTCGCGCACCTGCACAGGCTGCGAGGCCTGCTGCTGGACCAGCGCGACCGCGCGGCCGCCATGGTCACGGCCATCGACAGGGAGCTGGAGGCACGCGCGATGGGGATCAGGACGACACCGCAGCAGCAACTGGAAGTATTCGGGGCTCAGTTGTACGAGGCCATCGGCTCCGCGTACCCGGCGACGCGACGGACCGAGCCGCGGATCGCCGCGAAGGTCTGGGACGCGCTCGGGGACGCGCGGACGGTACTGAACGTCGGCGCCGGCACCGGCTCGTACGAGCCCCCGGACCGCGAGGTGACCGCGGTGGAGCCGTCGGCGGTCATGCGGGCGCAGCGTCCCGCGGGCGCGGCGCCGTGCGTGGCCGCCACGGCGGAGAACCTGCCGTTCGCGGACCAGTCCTTCGACGCCGCGATGGCCTTCAGCACCGTGCACCACTGGCAGGACCCGATCGCGGGGCTGCGCGAGATGCGGCGGGTGGCCCGGCGCGTGGTGGTGTTCACGCACGACGACAGCGAGACCGGTTGGCTTCATCGGTTCTGGCTCACCCGGGACTACCTGCCCGAAGTCGCGGGCCTGGTCGCCGGGCGGCCCTCGGTGGACCGACTGGCCGACGCGATCGGGGCCCGTCTGGAGCCGGTGCTCATCCCGTGGGACTGCGCCGACGGCTTCCTGGAGGCCTACTGGCGCCGCCCCGAGGCGTACGTGGAGGAGCATGTGCGCCGCGCGGTCTCGGTATGGACCCGGGTCGGGCCACAGGCCGAGCGGCGGGCGGTGGAGCGGCTCCGGGAGGACCTCGCCTCCGGCCGGTGGGCCGAGCGCAACCGCGAGCTCGTGGGCCTCGACGCGGCGGAGCTCGGACTCCGCCTTCTCGTGGCGTGAACTGCCGCGGGGCGTAGGTCGCATAGGTCGCAAGGACACACGGACCGGGGACTCGCCTTGGCAGGGGTGACAGGAGTCGAACCTGCGACATCCGGTTTTGGAGACCGGCGCTCTGGCCATCTGAGCTACACCCCTTCGGTGTGCCTGCAGCTTGGCACGAGGGTGGAGCCGAGCGCCAATCGATTTCCTGGACGGGCCGTGAGGCCGCCCTGCCGGCATGGGGCAGAGTGGAGGTCATGCTTGCTGACCATCAAGAACTCGACGTGGTCGTCACGGCCGTGGCCTCCGTGGGGATCGTTGTCCGGGCGGACGCGTACGAAGGCTTCATCGACCAGGCCAAGCACCCCTCGTGGTGGTCCGAGGCTCCCCGTGCGGCGGTCGGGGACCGGATGCGCGCAGTCGTACTGGATGCCACGAGGACTCCGCCCCGGCTGAGCGCTCTGCCGAGCGACGTCCGTGTGGCCCGAAGCCTGCGCCATACGGAACCGCTGACGCGCCTCTGCCCTCCTCCCGCACCAGGTCGGACCGTTGAATGGGCCGTCGTGGAGGAGGCATTGGGCGTCGCTCTGCCGGCCGACTACAAACGGCTGGTCGAGATGTACGGCGGTGGAGTCTTCGCAGGTGCGCTCTGGCTGCTGGAGCCCGACTGCCCGGACGCGATGTACGACCTGGTGGCTCAGACCGCGGAACGCGAGGAGATCCTTGCCGAACTCTGGGCAGCGGGCGAGGACAGGCCTCCACAGCTCCGGGGTGATGTCAGGCTGGTGCCCTGGGGGTACGTGGAGGGTGCCGGACACGTCCTCTACTGGCTGGTCCGGCCCGGTGTCGAGCCGGAGGAATGGACGGTCGTCCTCAACGAGGGGCGAGGTCCTCTGTGGGAGGCCCATGCGGCCTCGTGCAGCCGGTTCCTCCTCGACGTGGTGGCCGGCACGACGTCGTCGTACTACTTCACAGACCTCGACGACCCGGTCGACCAGGACGAGAGGACGTCCTTCGCACCCAACGCGCAGATCCTCGGCCGGTGAGGAACGGGTTCCTTCTGTTGCTCCCGCCGAGGCGGTGCCACGGGCTCAGCGGTCCAGGGCCGAGTCGAGGGTCATCGCCGCGGTGATGAGGGCGAGGTGGGTGAAAGCCTGCGGGAAGTTGCCCAGTTGTTCGCCGGTCGGGCCGATCTCCTCCGCGAACAGGCCGACGTGGTTGGCGTAGGTGAGCATCTTGTCGAAGGCGTACCGGGCCTGGTCCAGGCGGCCGGCCCGGGCGAGGGCGTCCACGTACAGGAAGCTGCACAGGGAGAAGGTGCCCTCGGAGCCGCGCAGGCCGTCGGGGGAGGCGGCCGGGTCGTAGCGGTAGACCAGACTGTCGGAGACCAGTTCGCTGTCCATCGCGTCCAGGGTGGACAGCCAGCGCGGGTCGCGCGGAGCGATGAAGCCCGAGATCGGCATCAGGAGCAGTGACGCGTCCAGCACCTCGCTTCCGTAGTGCTGCACGAAGGCCCGCCGCTCGGTGGACCAGCCGTGTTCCATCACCTGGTGCAGCACCGCGTCCCGGGCGGCGGTCCAGCGGGCCAGGTCGGCGGGGCGGCTGAGCCCGACGGCCATCCGTACCGCGCGGTCGAAGGCGACCCAGCACATCATCCGGCTGTACGTGAAGTCCTGGCGGCCGCCGCGCGTCTCCCAGATCCCCTCGTCGGGGCGGTCCCAGTTGTCGCACAGCCAGTCCACCGTGGCGGCGAAGCGCAGCCAGCCGTCGTAGCCCGCCATCTGGGCCAGGTCGCGCGCCTGCGCGAAGGCGAAGACGGCCTCGCCGTAGATGTCGAGCTGGAGCTGGTCGGCGGCGCCGTTGCCGGCGCGGACCGGGGCCGAGCCGCGCCAGCCCTCCAGATGGTCCAGTACCTCCTCGTGCAGGTGCGGGTCGCCGTCCACCCGGTACATGATCTGCAACGGCTCGCCGCTGACCGTGCCACCGGCCCGGAGCCGCGCGCCGAGCCAGCGGCGGAAGGCGTCCGCCTCCTCGGTGAACCCCAGATCGACCATGGCGCGGACCGACAGCGAGGCGTCCCGGATCCAGGTGTAGCGGTAGTCCCAGTTGCGTTCGCCGCCGACCTGCTCGGGCAGGCCCATGGTGGCCGCGGCGACCGGTGCGCCGCTCGGGGCGTACGTGAGGAGCTTCAGCGTGATCGCCGAGCGGTTGACCTGCTGCTGCCAGCGGCCCCGGTAGCGGCAGCGGCCGATCCATTCGTGCCAGAAGGAGCGGACCTTGTCGAATTCGGCGCGCAGACTCGCCTCGTCCGCCGGCGGGGGCGGCGGGGCACCGGGCGCGTCCAGGGTCAGTACGGCGGCGGCGCGCTGACCGGCGGTCAGGACGACCTCGGCGTGGACGTCGTCGCCGTCGCGCCGCAGCTCGACGGCGCCGAGGACCTGGAGGTGCGTGGTGGCCGTGGCGCCCGTGAAATGCGCGGTGGTGCCGTCGAGGACCAGTCCGTGCCGTTCCCGGCCGTAGTCGAAGCGCGGCCGGCACTCCACGGTGAAGCGGACCGTGCCGCGCACCACCCGCAGGACCCGGATCAGGGTGTGCCGGTCGGAGGCCACCGTCGGGTCGGCGGCGAGCGGCATGAAGTCGGCCACCTCGCCGACCCCGTCGGGGGTGAGGAAGCGGGTGAGGAGCACCGCGCTGTCGGCCAGGTACAGCTGACGTACCGTCGTGCCCGGCGTGTCGACGGTGATCGAGAAGTGGCCGCCGCGCTGGTGGTCCAGCAGCCTGCCGAAGATGCTCGGTGAGTCGAAGCGGGGCGAGCAGAACCAGTCCACCACGCCTTCGGCGGACACCAGCGCGCACGTCTGCAGGTCTCCGATGAGTCCGTGGTCGGCGATGGGCGGGTAGCGGTGCATCGGCACGGTCCTCGTGGGCTGGGGGTGGTGGACGGCCCTCCCCATCACCCTCCGGCCGGCCGGTGATCCGGGCCATCGGAACTGCGCCGAACAGGGGATACGAGCCGGCGTCGGCGGATCGCACCGCGCCCCGCTGCGGCACCGCGTCCGCAGCGCGACCCATGAGCCGCGCCGTCCGACCTCTTCGCCCGGTGACCCAGGTCACAGGGAGATCCTGTCAGGGATCGGGCCGCTGTCTCGTTCAGGGTGCACGTGAACGAGACAGGAGCAACGAGATGAAGCACCGTATCGTCGTACTCGGCGCCGGATACGCCGGGGCCTTCGCCGCCGGAACCCTGGCCCGTCGGCTCTCTCCCCTCGACGTCGAGATCACCGTCGTGAACGCCCTGCCCGAGTTCGTCGAGCGGATGCGGCTCCACCAGCTCGCGAGCGGTCAGGACCTCGCGGTCCGCCGGCTCGCCGACGTCTTCGCCGGCAGCGGCGTACGGCTGCGCCTGGCGCGCGTCACCGGCGTCGACCCGGAGCGCGGGACGGTCGCCGTGACCGGCGACGACGGTGACGACGAGCTCGGGTACGACACGCTCCTCTACACGCTCGGAAGCTCCGTGGCCCGTCATGCCGTCCCCGGCGTGGCCGAGCACGCCTTCGACGTGGCCGGCCCGTCCTCGGCGCTGCGCCTGCGCGAGCGTCTCGCGGGCCTGGGCGAGGGCGGCACCGTCCTGGTCGTCGGCGAGGGGCTCACCGGCATCGAGACCGCCACCGAGTTCGCGGAGTCCCGGCCGGACCTGTCGATCGCGCTGGCCGCTCGCGGTGAGCTGGGCGCGTGGCTCTCCCCGCAGGCCCGCCGCCACCTGCGGCGAGCCTGCGACCGGTTCGGCATCACGGTTCACGAGCACACCGGCATCGAAGCCGTCGGGCCGACCGGGGCGGTCGCCGCCGACGGCAGGTCCATCCCGGCCGACGTGACGGTGTGGACGGCGGGGTTCGCCGTGCACCCCCTCGCGGCAGCGAGCGGCCTTGAGGTCGCCGGGACCGGCCAGATCGTCGTCGACGGCACCATGCGCTCGGTCTCCCACCCGGACGTCTACGCGGCCGGTGACTGCGCCCACGTGATCGGCGAGAACGGCCGCCCGCTGCCGATGTCCTGCGCCTCGGCCGGTTTCACCGCCATGCAGGCGACCGGTGCGATCGTCGCCCGCCTGACGGGCGCCAAGCTCCCTGAGGTCGGCATGAAGTACTACGGCAACCACATCAGCCTCGGCCGCCGGGACGCCATCTTCCAGATGGTGGACGGGCAAGCCCGGTCGAAGTCCTGGTACCTGGGCGGCCGGGCCGCCGCGCGACTCAAGTCGGGCATCGTCCGGTCGGCCGCGTGGAGCGTCGGCCACCCGACCTTCGGCGCGCCGGGGCGTCGGCGGCGACTGGTCGCGGCGCCCGTCGCGGCCCGTCCCACGGCCGCCGCCTAGGCTGCCCGCATGGACAGCGCGGTGATCGCACGGTTCGAGGCCGGCCGGGACCGGCTGGCCTCGCTCGCCTACCGTCTGCTCGGCTCCGCGGCCGACGCCGAGGACGCCGTACAGGACGCGTTCCTGCGCTGGCAGGCCGCGGACCGGGACCACATCGAGGTGCCGGAGGCGTGGCTGACCAAGGTCGTCACCCATCTCTGCCTCGACCGGCTCCGTTCGGCACAGGCACGCCACGAGCGCGCCGCCGGGGACTGGCTGCCCGAGCCACTCCTCGACGGCGACGTGATGCTGGGCCCCGCCGAGACCTTCGAGCAGCGCGAATCGGTTTCGTTGGCCGTACTGACCCTGATGGAGCGCCTCTCGCCGCCCGAGCGGGCCGCGTACGTCCTGCGCGAGGCCTTCTCGTACCCCCACGCCGAGATCGCCGGGATCCTCGACATCACCGAGTCCGCGAGCCAGCAGCACGTCCACCGGGCCCGGCGCCGGATCACCGCCGAGCGCCGCGGCGGCGCCGAGGTGGACCCCGCGGCCGCGCGCCGGATCGTCGAGGAGTTCCTCGCCGCCGCCGCGTCGGGGCGCACCGAACGGCTGGTGGCGATGCTCACCGCCGACGCGACCGCGGTCTCGGACGGTGCCGGACTGGCCAGGCGACTGCTGCGGGCCACGACGCGCGAGCGCATCGCCTCCTCCGTACGGGCCGGGTTCAGGCCGACCGAGGCGAAGCGGCGGCTGGCGGGCGGCACGCCCGCGTTCCACATCGTGCTGGTCAACGGTTCCCCGGCCGCCGTCGCCGTGGTCGGCGACCGGGTCGTGGGCGCCGTGGCGTTCGAGGTGAGCGACGGGCGGATCGCGTCCCTGTGCGGCATCGCCGCACAGGGACGGCTCGCGCGCCTCAACGAGGCCTGGCGGCACCACGTACCCGACGAGCCGGCCATCAGCACGTGGTGACCGGGACCGGCACGGTCCGGCGGTCGGAGTGGCGGCCCTTCAGCGCTTGACCCGGTTGCGGACGGCGAGGGCGGTCAGGCCGATCAGGGTGGGTTCGAGGATGCGCGAGGCCATCTCGACGTAGGTGCCGGTCGTGGTGAGGTCCTGGCCGGAGGAGCGGAACACGACGGAGTTGATGACGACTTTGAGGGCCTTGTCGAACCGTTCGTCCGACATGCGACGGCCGTAGGCGCCTTCGGGGTTGACGGGGTCGGCCTTGTCGGTCGTGAGGCTGATGGCCGTGCCGGAGATGTGGCCGGTGCTGCGTGGCAGGGGGTCGTCCTTCGGTATGCCCCACAGCATCATCGCCACGACCGTGGCGCTCATGGCCAGCAGCAGCCAGCCGAGGGCGCGCATGGCGCGCAGGCCGTACCCCGAGGCCGCCCAGTACAGGTGGAGCAGTGCCCGCTCGCTCCAGGGCGATTCGTGGTCGTGGCGCCGCATCTCCATCTCGCCGTAGTAGAAGTCGGCGGCTCCGGGCTCGTTCTTGGCGTCTTCGAGCGCCTTGCGCAGCTGTCGGTAGACCGGCGCGAGCGCCGCGGCCTCGCGTACGTCCGTGCCTGCCGGCGCGTGGGTCCATCCGGTGGTGTGCGCTCTGGCGGCCCGCCAGTGATGCTCCTCGACGAGGGTGCGGCGGCGCGTCCAGCGCACCGGCCGCCATCGGCGGAGACGTATCCCCGGAGGGGCCTGGGGGAGTGGGCAGCGCCCCTCCAGTCTCAGCTGGTCGAGGTGCACGGTCTCGGTGAACAGGCACTGGGTCAGGTCGACATCGGCGAGGAGCAGGTGAGCCGCGTCGGTGCCCCGCAGGGAGACGACGCGTACCCGCGGATCGGTGAGCCCGTCCTCCTCGGCCTCGGTGCCGTCGTCGGTGACGAACGGGCGGGAGCGGCCCGAGACGCTCACGGGGAACTCCAGGACGGCGTCGCCGAGGTCCAGGGTGGCGTGGCGGAGCCGCAGCGCCGCGGTCGACCCCCAGCGCGTCCGTCGGCAGCGTACGGCCGTGGTGGCCGCCTCGATGGTGACCGCGGACTGGAAGCCGGCCTCGGACAGGTCGAGCAGCCCCGGCAGCACCAGGGGGCCGAGTCGTGCCGTGCGCTGGAACGTGGCCTTCCGGAAGGAGACGTCTCCGCGTATGACAGCCCGGTGGAACTCCGCGTCGCGGGTGATCACCGCCCCGGTGAAGACGGCGCCCGTTCCGAAGTGGGCGTCGCCGAAGGAGACGTCCTGCCCCAGGGTGGCACCGCCGAAGTCGGCGCCCCGGTGGAACACCGCCCCGTCGAACCAGGCCTTGCGGGAGAACGCCGCCTCCGTGAACCGGGCGTCCTGAAGGAACTCCGTCCCGTCGAACCAGGCCTCGCCCGCGACGGCCAGGCCGGTGAAGGCGGCCACCTCCCCGAACACGACCCCGGTGAACTCCGCCCGCCCGCCGGTGCTCAGCCCGTCGAAGACGGCGCGACCGTCGACCCGTTCGACCTGGAACCGCAGAGCTCCACCGATCGTGGCCCGGGCCATCCAGACTCCGCCGCGCATCCGCACCCCGCCGTGCGGATCCGCCCCGTCGAACCGGACATCCCCCGCGACCGCCATCTCACCGAAGCGGGCGTCCGACCCGAACCGGGTCGCGCGGAAGCGGACACCGCCGTCGAAGCGCGCCTGCCCGAAGGACGCCACACCGGTGAAGTCGACCCGGTCGAACCGCACGTCGCCACTGAACCGCGCCTCGTCGAACTCGGCGCGCCCCACGAGGTGCCGCCCGCTCACCGGGTCCACGAGGGCGCCGAGCAGTTCGTCCAGAAGGGTCTGGGTGAAGGGCGTGCCCCGGTGGTCCAGGTCGGCGCCCGGCAGCAGGGAGGCGTGGTACGCGGCGCGCTGGGCCGCGCCGAGGTGCGCCAGGCACGCGGTGTGGGGTTCGGTCCTCCGGCCGCGGCAGCGCCCCGCGGCACCGTGGTGGTCGCAGGGAGGCCAGTCGGGGACTTCGGACGCCGCGGCGTTCGATGGCGAGATGATGTCCGTACTCCTTGTTCCCTCGGCTCCGGGACACGTCCCCCCGGCCACGCACCGGAGAGGTCGCGCCGGTCAGTTGCTGTACAGGATGATGACCTTGCGGTCGGAGCGGTGGGGCCCGTCGGCCGTGGCTTCCACCACCCATTTGCCGGGCCCGGCCCGGAGTTCCGCCCGGTACAGCTCAGACCCCGTCGCGGTGAAGACGACCGGCTCCTTGGTGGGCCGACCGATGCGCCAGATGTGGGCCTGTACGTTCCGCTCGCGCAGGCCGGTTCCCACGACGGACGCGGCGAACGGCTTGTCCGCGGTCGCGGATTCGGGGGCGTAGACGGAGATCTGCTCGTCGCCGGCGAGCATGCCACCGGCCGGCTCGCCCTTCCGGACGGCCGTGAGCACCTCGCCGACCGCGGCGGCGCCGGCCAGGTCGGCGTGGCGGTGTTCGGTCCAGTGCATGGCCGTGGTGTCCCGCAGGGCCCACTCCGCGACGGCGGACTCGCCGGGTACGGTTCCGTCGCCCGGCGCGAGGAGGCTCTCGTCGCGCCGGGCGAGCAGCCGGGTGCCGTCGGGGGTGAGCCCGACGGTCCGCTCCGTGGGGAAGGCGGTGCTGCCGACACAGAGGACCTCGTAGGGGAGGCGGCCGCCGGCGTCGGTGTGGCGGTGCGCCTCGCGTGCCTGCTGAAAGACGCTGTGGAAGGACACGGCGTCCTCGACCAGGGCGGTGGGCAGGTCGGGGACGGGGTAGCGGTGGTCGTCGAGGGTACGGAGGCGGCTCTTTCCCTCGACACGGACCGCGTCGTAGACGGGCAGCAGCTGGGCCACCGACGGCCAGCTGAGGGCGAGGTCGCGCAGGGCCTCGTTCAGCGGCCGGGCGTCCGCGCCCGGGGCCTCGTCTTCTCCGACGGCGTTGCCGGTCAGGAGCCGGACGGCCTGGGCCAGGCCCTGCTGGGGCGTGCCGAGCGTGACCAGAGTCCTGGCGGTCTCCCGTCCGCCCGAGCATTCGAGGTAGTGGCGACCGACGAGTCCTCCGGTGGAGTGGCAGACGAGCACGACCTTCGGGTCGTCCGGGCGGTCGGGATAGTGGCTGTCGACCTGCTCGGACCACCGGGCCAGTTCTCGCTCCACCCGCACCTTGAGAAGGTCGGCGGTCAGCCGGTGGGACAGGCGCCAGTCGTAGGGAAAGGGGACGAACTGGCCCTCGACCGGATCACCGAGGGCCGCCCGGATGTCGGGGTACCCCATGCAGGACAGCAGCCCCGGCATCGCGTCCGGAACCATGAGCAACTCGTCCGCCGCCGGCCGGAAGCGCGCGTCCGGCATCCCGTCGCCGAGGCCCGGAGGAAGGACGAGCCCCGCCGGGGCCGGGGCCGGCGGCCCGCTCCCGAGCAGGGCCTCGCTGTACTCGCCCCAGAGGTCCTGGCCGTCCTTGGTCAGCCGAGTGCCGAGAAACCCCGGTACGAAAACCACGAGATCGTGCTCCACCACGTCCTCCTCATGTCACGGCCGCCACGCGGCACGAGAGTTCCTACCCCGCGAAGAAGGCGCCGGGCAGCCGGATCAGGTCACATCGGTCCATGCCCTGGAGAGCCACCACCAGGCCCGCCGGGTCCAGGGCGGCGTCCACCGCGTGCACGGTGTATCCGCGCCAGGGGACGCCTTGTTCGTGGAGCCAGCCGCGGGCCGTCACGTCCCAGATCCGCAGTGCCGTGCGTTCGCCGCACACCAGCAGCAGGGGCCGCTCGGGCGGACCCGCGAACGCCAGCGCCGTCACCCCGTCGGCGTCTCCCGGGAGCCGTCGGGGAGCCAGGGCGAATCCGGCCGAGCAGTCCTTCACGTAGATGCCGCCGTCCACCCAGGCCAGCACGGGGAAGGACTCCTCGTCCTCGGGGTCGTACCGTTCGCCCAGCGTCAGATGGGCCGGGCGCATGGACGTGAGGGGGTGCTCCGTCGAGCGGCGCTCCTCACCGTGCTTCCACAGGCGCAGTCCGTCGCTGAGGTCGGTGGCCAGCCAGTACGTTCCGTCCCGCATGACGCGGGCGTCGACGCCACAGCACTGCAGCCCCGCCCACGTCGGTTTGCCCTCGCTCCAGCCGTCGGAGCCGTCGGCCGGCATGTCGGCGTGGACGACACTGCCCGCGTCCGGGACGCAGACCCGCAGCCTCGTCGCGGAGGAGTCGACGGCGAGGCCGAGGGACGGGACGCGTTCGCCCGCGTCGCCGCGGAGCCGGAGGTCGTGCCGAGCCTCGACGGACAGGCCGTCCTCGGACAGCCGCCACATGCGGACCGTGCGCTCCGCGGCGGCGACCACCGCCCAGCCGCCCGCTGTGTGCACCGCCGCCACGGCGGTCACCAGCTTCTGGTGGGTGAGGACCGTGAGCGGGTCCGAGGCGGACGCGCCCGGCCCCGGGCGGGAGACCAGGATCTGCTCGCCCCAGGTCCGGCACAGCAGCGGCGGCCCGTCGGGTGCCTGGGCCAGGGCGAGGGCGGGCGTCTGGTTGCCGGGTCGCCGCCGGGTGCCGTGTCCGGCCTTCAGCGCGGAGGCCACGTCGAGCATGCGGATGTCGGGGCCGTCGGCGACGGCGAGCATTCCTCGACCGCCCGGTTCGAAGGCCATGGCTCCGTCCCGGGGCGCGGTGAGCTGGAAGACCGCTTCCCGGTGGGGCGGATCGAGGGCCCAGACGCGGACGGTGACCTCCTCGTAGCCCGCGAGGAGGAGCTCGCCGCCGTGACGGCCGAAGGCGAGGCCCCGGGCGGGGGAGTCGAGTTCCCGGAGGAGCCGTACCGTGGGCGGCGCGAGAGGCGCCGCCGGGTCGGTCTCGCAGTGCCAGACACGAATGCGCCGGCCGTCGGCCACGGCGATCCAGCCGTGCCGTACGTCGCCCGGCCTCTGCGCCGCCGCACCGTCCCCGCCCTCGGAGACGGCCGGCCCGGAGGAGTGCACCGCGCCCGGACGCGCCGGTTCGGAGAACGCGGCGGCGGCCTGGGCGGGCGCGGCGAGTTCACCGAGGTCCGTGCGTGTCTCCCCGAGGCGGTCGGCTCCGCTGAGGCCCGGGTGCACTTCGAGGAGTTCGGCACGGGCTCCGGCGGCGAGCACGAAGAGCCGGGATCCCATCGGCAGGGCTGCCAGCCGGTCGACGTTCATGCGGCGGATGTCCGTCAGCGGGGTTCCCTGCCGGGGCATGTCACCCTTCCAGGACCACATCCACATGCGCCGCCCGTCCGCGGCGAGAACGACGGTCCCCGACGCCCTCTCGGCCGCGGCGAGCGCCCCCACCGCACCACCCCAGCGATACACGTGATCCGGCAGGCGGGATCCGGAGCCCCAGAAGTACACGGCCCCCTCGTCACGGGCGACAGTGGTCCGGTGCGGACCCGTCCCCACCTCCCGCACCTCGGTCAGGGCACTGCCCCGCCCGTCCGAAGAGCCGCGGGTCCGGCGGGTCAGCAGCCTGGTGCCGGACTCCGGATGCAGGACCAGGACCTCCCCGCGCCCGCCCGCGGTCAGCGTGTCGCCGAGCACGAGACCCGCCCCCGCCCCCGTACCGGCACGCCAGCTCAGCGCCATGGCCCCGCCCAGGGGGGCCGCCCGCCGCCACTCCACCGGATCCGGGCTCCGGTCCGTCCAGTACTCCTGCCACGGCAGGAAGCCCTCCCTGCCCGCCAGCGTCCGGTAGGCCCCCTCCCGGTGCGAGACGAAGGCGGTGGCCCTCAACAGCGCCTTGCGGGACGCCAGGGCGTCCGCGGAGATCGGGAAGGCGGCCGCGCCGAAGAAGCCCGCCACCCGCCCGTAGAGGGCCGCCTCGTCGCAGTCGCGTGCGAGTCCGGCCGCGAGCGGGAGCATCACGTCCGGGTCGGTCCGCAGCAGGAAGTCCACGTCCTCGAAGAGCCGGCGCAGTTCCCGCGGCCCCGCCTGCGCGGCATGGGCGCCCAGATACCCGCAGGTGTACGCGTCCGCGTCGCTCCAGTCACGCGCGCTCTGGGCACGCAGGGCCTCCAGGACCCGCTGGTGAGCGGCCTGCGTGTCGAGCCCGGCACCCGCCAGGAAGAACTCGCCGTAGCTGGGATGGGCCAGCTGATAGGTCGTGTACGCCGCCCCGTCCCCGTGCCGGGGCCTCTGGGCGGCGACGATGCCACCGCCGGCGCTCCCGCACACCTGCCGCAGATCACCGAGACCGAGCTCGGGCGTCCCCGGGTCCCGCAGGGCGTTGGCCATGGCCAGCCAGGTCCGTCCTGGTGGCAGGCCGGAGCTCTGCAGCACGGCCGGCGCACGCAGCACCTCGTGCGCGCGCTCCGCACCCCGCTGCCCCCGTAGATGCCGTACCTCCTCGGCGAGGCGTTCGTGCAGGTCCATGCCGCCCGAACGCATCCAGGACGACAGTTCCTCCTCGCCGACGGCCAGGGGCCGGCGGGCCAGTTCCGCCGCGGCGAGCCGTGCGACCAGGAACGAGCCGTGGCTGCCCGCCGCGATCAGCCGGGCACTCTGGTCACGGACGTCGGCCGCCTCCCGCCCCGCGTACGGGGAACCCTCGACGTCGAGTACCGACAGGGCCATGCCGGAGATGCTCCGCCGTGCCTCCTCGTCGTCCCCCAGGACCACGGCGCCCACGCTCTGGTCCAGCGTGTCGAGCAGCGACTCCTCCTCGGAAGGCGCGGTCGTACGCCGGCGGGGCTGGGCCCGGGTCCCGACGACGACGCGTACACCCGAGAGCGCGGCCAGAGGGTTGAGCAGGTGCCGGGCGATGTCGTGGGCCTGGTCCGCCAGCGCTTCGTCGAGCGCGTCGAACAGCAGGTTCAGGGAGCCGACCCTGGAGACGAGGCGGTCGACGGCAGTGCGGCACTGCTCCGCGGTGACAGACCCTTCGGGCAGGGCCTCCATCTCCTCGAAGTGCGACAGCACCTGCCACAGCGCCGTGACCAGCGAGTGGACCGAGTGACCCCGGCAGCTCAGGGCGGCATGCACCGTGCCCGTCCTCGGCAGCGTCGACGGATCGACCCCGGCCCCCAGGGTCTCGCGCCGCTCCGGCGTCGAGGCCAGGGCCAGCCGCCCCAGCAGAGCGGTCTTCCCCGCCCCCGCCAGGCCCGTCACGACGAGCAGCCCCCTGGGGTGGGTGTCCATCCATCGCACGATCCGCGCCAGGGCGCCCTGCCTGCCCGCGAAGTGGCGCCGGAGATGGCCGTCCTTCTCCAGCCCGAACGGTTCGGCCTCGGCCCACGGCGTGCGCCCCACCAGCGTCGCGGGCGTGTAGATGCGACGCTCGCCGTCCCGGAAGTGAGGGTTGAGCAGGAACCCGTTCGGCAGCGCCCGGACCTCGGTGAACCCCGGGCGCTGCGCCGGCTCGTCGAGACCGGAGGCCGCGGCCTCGGCGTCCACGGCGTCCCGCAGATAGGGCAGGGGCAGATAGAGCGCCGACGGCTCGAACGGGCGGGCGTGGTCCGGTGCCACGAACTCCGGTTTGGTCAGAGCCTCCTTCAACCATCGCACCCAGCGGCCCTCGGCGACCTGCGCGTCGAACCCCGAAGTGCCGATGACGGCGAACCCCGACCGCCGGTTGTGCCGCGCCCACGTCACACTCCGGTGCTCCAGGTCCAGCGCGTGACGCAGGGCGGCGGTGAGATGGTCGTGGGAGGAACACGCGTCGATGACCAGAAGCGTGTCGGTCTCGCAGTCGGGGCGCAGCAGACGGTCCACCAGATCCGTCAGGGCGACGGCCTGTCCGGGCACGAAGCGCCCGGACACCCAGGAGTCGGCGCAGGCCAGGAAGTACCCCTCCGGCCCCCGGTGGACACCGTGCCCCGTCCAGTACAGGATCTTCCGCTCGGCGTCGTGGGCGAGGAAGTCCTCCAGGGCGCCCCAGAGCTGCCGACGGCCGGCCCCCGCCTCGTCGAGGCGCCTGTGGTCCCCGAAACCCAGCCGGTCACGGGTGATCTCACCGAACTCGTCGCGGACGCCCGCCAGATGCGGCCGTCTCAGCTCGTGCCGCCTCGCCTCGTCGGGATGCGCGTAGTCGGACACCGCCACGGTGCCCACGAGCGACGAGGACCGCCGCGCGGACCGGACATGAGACAAGTCGGTGCCCACATCACTCCGTATCATGAAGCTGTCTGCGGCCAAGGTTCTGATGATCAGTCAATGAAGCGTACAAGAGGGGAAGTTGACGATGAACAGGGACAGGTTCACCGTGGTCTCCCGGGAGACCGGCTGCCACATCTACGAAGGTGACGGGACCCGTCCCATCCTCGAGGACAACATCCGCGTCAAGTACCGTCCGCAGCGGGTGGAGTTCCCGGCGGAGATCGGCGCATGGCGGTACGCCATCGAGGCCGAGGAGCAGCGCAAGGCGGCCCGCGGACTCCCGCACCGCTGGAACAACGACCGCTTCGCCGTCGAACGGGTCGTCCTCACACGGACCCACCTGGACGAGGAACCCGTCGTCACCCTGGCCCTCCAGGACGCCGACTACTACGACTTCCTCACCACCTCGCTCAACCTGGAACGCCGGCAGGAAAACGGCCAGACCCTGCGCGAGCAGTACCTGGAGAGCCAGGACCCCGCCCGCGCACCGGCCTGGATGAACTGCAGCTTCGGCGTCAACGTCGCCGTGGAGACGGGCAAGGACGGCAAGATGCTGTTCTCCCGGCGCAGCAGCCACGTCGCCGGACCCAACAGCCGACGGTGGAACTCCTCCGCCAACGAAGGCCTGGCCCGCAAGCACGACCTCCCCGAGGACCACCGCCCCATCAGCCTGCACGCCGTCGCCCGCCGCGCCCTGCACGAAGAACTCGCCGTCCACGCCACCGATGCCCTCGACCTCGAACTCCTCGGCTTCGGACTGGACCTGGACAACCACCAGTGGGCGGGCTTCTTCCGCGCGGTCCTGCCCGAGCTCGACGAGAAGACCCTGCGGCTGCGCTGGACGCGGGGCGTCGCCGACAAGTGGGAGCACGACCGCTTCGAGTTCGTACCCGCCGACCCGGCCTCCGTCCTCGGCTTCATCGCCGACCAGCCCGAGGAGCGCTGGACCCCCTGCGCCCCGGCCCTCTTCTACCTCGCGCTGGTACGCGCCGCCGTACGCAGCGCGGGGGGCGACCCCGCCGCACGCTTCACGGTGGAGAGGGCCGAACAGGAGGTCATCGAAACCAGGAACCTCTGAGGGGCGAGTAGGGCCCGTCGGGCCCGCCCGTGTCGGTACGGGTACGAGCGGGCCCGCACGGGGAGGAAACGCGGTCCGGAGAGGCGGGGGAGGTCGGGGGCCGCTGGGGAAGCCTGGGAAGCCTGGGAGGTCGGGGGCCGCTGGGGAAGCCCGGGAAGCCTGGGAGGTCGGGGGAGGCCCCGAGGGCGTGGGCAAATGGTCGCCACTCACTCGCAGGCGGCGAACCTCCCGAACTCCCCGCCGCCCCCCACCCGCACACGTTCCACGGCCGCCGACCCGAGGAACCGCGGTGGCCTGCCCGCCCACACCTGATGCCCGGGCACATCGTCCAGCACGAGCGACCCCATCCCGACGACGGCCCACGGCCCCACACGCACACGCTCCCGCGCCACGGCACCGGCCCCGACGTAGGCGTTCTCCTCCACCGTCGCACCACGCCCCAGGAACACCTGAGCCCCGACCGTGGCGTAGTCCCGCAGCGCGACGTCGGCCGCCATCATCGTCTGCGGCCGCACGATCACGTGGTCACCGATCGTGCCTCCGGGCAGGGCGCACACCATCGGCATCACGACCGCACCACGCCCGATCCTGCAACTCGGATCGATCACGGCCGTCCTGTGCACGACCGTCGCATAGCGCTCGGCGGGCAGCCCCAAGGCCTCGACGATCCTGCGCCGCGCCCCGTGGTGGTCGACGTGGCAGACCGAGACGACCAGACGCGCCGCGGGGTACCGGGCGACGGCCCGCAGACCCCCGAGCACGGGCCGGCCGTCCACGAGCGAACCGTGAAGAGCCACGTCCTCATCGATGAAGCCCAGCACGTTCCACCGCGCACGCCCCGCCCGGTCGACATCCTGCGCGCACATCGAGGCGACGGCCCGCCCCATGCCGCCGGCACCGACGACCAGCAGCTCGACGCCGGTCCGTGCCGGAGGCCGGGTCAGCCGACGCCCGACAAGCACCCCGGGCCGCACCTGCTGACCGATCCTGATCCTGCGCGGCACGCTTCCCCCCGATCACGACGAACGCCTGACCGATACATGTGCCCTTCACCCAAGGGATTTACGCGAGACGAGGCAGTACCCGCCACGCCGCACGGCCGAGTCGAGAACGTTGGCCCTCCCGTTCTGCCAGGCGGTGCCGGCTCCAGGGCGCATGGCGGCGCGGCGGGGAACCGGCTTCCCGGCATGGCGGTACCGTCATGAACGTGACCGGAATCGATGCCGAGCGGCGATGGTCCGCGTCCATGCCGGCGGCCTATGAGCAGTACCTCGTGCCGGTGGTCTTCCGGCCCTTCGCGGAGGACCTGAGCGCCCGGGCGGCAGCACTCCACCCTGGTCGAGTCCTCGAACTTGCCGCGGGAACAGGCGTGTTGACGTCGACCCTGCTCTCAGCGGCACCCTCGGCCGAGGTGACGGCCACCGACCTGAACGAGGCCATGGTCGCTTTCGGGTCCGCCCGGGCCCCGGGCGCGGTGTGGCGGCAAGCCGATGCCCAGCGGCTGCCGTTCCCAGACCAGAGCTTCGACCTGGTGGTCTGCCAGTTCGGCGTGATGTTCTTCCCCGACCGCACCGGGGCCTTCACCGAAATCCGCCGCGTACTGGCCCCGGGCGGTCGATTCCTGTTCAGCACCTGGGGCCCGCTCAGGACGCACACCTTCGAGGTTGCGCTGCAGGCCGGGCTGGAGCGAGCCTTTCCGGTCGACCCGCCGCGGTTCCTCTCTGCGGTTCCGCACGGCTACTCCGACCCCGCTGTCGTTGCCGCCGACCTGGTGGCCGCGGGGTTCGCGGTCGAGGACGAGCAGGAACTGACGCTGCAGGGCCGGGCTGCGTCGACCGCCGACCTCGCCACCGGGTACCTCACCGGGACACCGGTGCGCATGGCCGTCGAGGAGCGCGGGGGCGGACCGGCCGTCCGGGCCACCGTCATCGAGGAGATGACGGTGCGGCTGGGTCCGGGGCCGGTCACCGCCCCGATGTCGGCGTACGTCTTCCGCGCGGCGACGGTCCGAACGTAGATGCGCCGTCGCCCGGGGTGGGCGTGAGTCGAGCTCGACCGGGGTCACGCGACCCATCGGACAGGCTCTAGGTGTATTGCCTCGTTAGGCTGGGGACGCGGCTTGCGGGTGGTTTGCCCGCGAGTGCGGTGTGTCCGCGGTGGTGATTGTAGGAGTGGAGCCAGCCGGGGAACGCTTCGCGTCGTTCGATGTCTGACCGGTAGGGGCGGGCGTAGGCCCATTCGTCGAGCAGGGTGCGGTTGAAGCGTTCGATCTTGCCGTTGGTCTGGGGCCGGTAGGGCCGGGTTCGTTTGTGGGTGATCCCGGCCGCCGCCAGGCTGTCGCGCCAGTCGCGTGAGCGGTAGCAGGAGCCGTTGTCGGTCAGAACCCGTTCGACGGTGATCCCAGCGCCGGTGAAGAAGGCGTGGGCCCGTTGCCAGAAGGCGGTGGAGGTCTCCTTCTTCTCGTCCGCGTGGATCTCGCTGTAGGCGAGGCGGGAGTGGTCGTCGACGGCGGTGTGCAGGTAGCTGTGGTCGGCGTTCCTGCGGGTCTTGCGGCCCGCTTGCCGGCCCAGGACCTCGTGTCCGCCGCCGTCGGGGATGTTGCCGACCTTCTTGATGTCGACGTGCACGAGCTCGCCGGGATTCTCGCGTTCGTGGCGGCGTATGACGTGCCCGGTCGAGCGGTCGAGGTGGGTCAGGCGGGCCGGCCGGTAGCGGGTCAGGACGCGGTGGACGGTCGAGGGGACCAGGCCGAGCAGCTTGCCGGGAATCGGAGCGCCATCAACGGGGTTGGTGGGGGATGAGCCGTTAATTGGAGGGTCATGCGAGCGATTCAGGTGTACGAAGTGGGCGGTCCCGAGGTGCTGCAGGAGGCCGAGGTGGACCAGCCGCGGCCGGGTCCGGGCGAGGCTGTCGTGGAGGTCGCCGCATCCGGGGTCAACTTCCTCGACGTCTACCACCGCGAAGGCCGGTACAGCCTCCCGCTGCCCTTCACCCCGGGCGCTGAGGGCGCCGGCACGGTCGTCGAAGTGGGAGCCGGCGTCGCTGACGTCGCAGTCGGGGACCGGGTCGGTTGGGTGGAGATTCCCGGCACGTATGCCGAGCGGGCCGTCGTGGACTCCTCCCGGCTGGTGCCGCTGCCCGACGACATCGGCTTCGAGAAAGCCGCCGCCGTACTCCTCCAAGGCATGACCGCGCACTATCTCGTCAAGGACGCCTACCCGGTTCAGGGGGGCGACACGGTGCTCGTGCATGCGGCTGCTGGTGGCATGGGGCTGCTTCTGACCCAGCTCATCACCCATCTCGGCGGCAGGGTGATCGGCACGACGTCGACCACGGCGAAGGCCGAGCTGGCGAAACGTGCCGGGGCCGCTGAGGTGATCCTTTCCTCCGAAGTCGACGATCTCGCAGCCGAGGTGAGGCGGCTCAACGGCGGTCAGGGACTGCCGGTTGTCTTCGACGGCGTCGGCGCGCACACCTTCGATGCGAGCCTCGCCAGCCTGCGAACCCGCGGCCATCTCGTGCTCTTCGGCGCGGCGAGTGGTGCCGTGCCGCCGTTCGATCCGATTCGGCTCGCCCACGGCGGTTCGCTGACCCTGATCCGGCCCAGCCTCGGGGACTTCATCGCCGATCGGTCCGAACTGCTCCGACGGGCCGCCGATGTGTTCGAGTGGGTGCGCTCCAAGGCGCTCGAGGTCACCGTAACGGGCCGCTACGCATTGTCCGAGGCCGCCCAGGCCCACAGCGATCTGGAGGCTCGGCGTACCACCGGCAAGCTGCTCGTCGTACCCGATGCGGCCGCTATGGGACGCCGCGAGGAGACACAGAGCTGATCGCGGGTGACGAGGTCGGGGATCTTGGAGACTGAGATGTCGAGGGCATGGCCGACCGCCATCGCCAAGATCCCCGACAGCGCCAGGCACGTATCGCGTGGTGACGGCGCGGTGCCTCTTGAGACGGGTGATCCCACACTCGACCGCGTGGCGCTCACGGCAGTCGACTGGGTCGAACTGCGGCGGCCGGCTGCCGCGAGAGCCGCGCTGTTTGCGGTGGCGCGCCTGGTCGACCTTGTCCGGGATGGTGCAGCGGATCCCTCGGCGACCCAGGTAAGCGCGGTTCCGGCGGGAGGCGTACGCCTTATCAGCACCCACCCGATCGGGGCGGACGCGCGGCCGGCCCGGCCCGATGAGGGGCACGCGGACCTTCCTCAGCACGGCTTCGAACTGCGGCGAGTCGTGGTGAACCTGCTACGAGAGCGTCCCAGTCCATGATCACGGGCTCGGTGAAGACACCACCCGGCGGTTCCTTCTGAAGGTTGCCCTGCTCCGGGCTCCATCGGCAACAACGGCTCCGACACCGCCCACTGTTCAACAGTGAGATCACCCCGCCCCATGAACGAAGATCATTCACGGGGCAAGATCCACTTTCGACACAGGCCCTAAAAGGTGTTGCAGAAGGCTCAGTTCTGGGCATTTTGCCTGTATGGGTGGGGTGTTGCGGGCTGAGCCGGTGTGGGTCGAGACGTTCACGGGCTTGCGGATCGACCGGTTCGCGAAGCTGGTGAAGGTAGTGAAGGAGCGGGGCGGGAACGGTCCGGGTGGGGGCAGGCCTTGGTGTCTGTCGCTGCCGGACCGGGTCTTGCTGGTGGCCGTGTACTACCGGACGAACCTCACCATGCGGCAGCTGGCACCGCTGTTCGGTATTTCGCCCGCCACGGTCTGCCGGGTCATCCAGCGGCTCCGTCCGCTGCTGGCGCTCGAGCGGGCTCCGCGGCCGGTGGCGGACACCGAACGGTTGTGGATCGTGGACGGCACCCTGATCCCGGTCCGCGACCGGAAGATCGGAGCCTCGTCCCGCAACTACCGGTTCTCGGTGAACGTGCAGGTCATCATCGACGCGGACACCCGCCTGGTCATCGCGGCGGCCCGGCCGGCGCCGGGCAACAAGGCCGACGCCCACGTGTGGCGCGAGTCGGACCTGCCCGCCCTGGCGGCCGGCACGACCGTGATCGCGGACGGCGCCTACCTCGGCACCGGCCTGATCGTCCCGCACCGCAAGAGAGCCGGCCGCCCCCTCCTGCGCGGGCAGGAGGAGGACAACGCCGAGCACCGAAGGGTCAGGGCCCGTGTCGAGCACACCTTCGCCCGGATGAAGAACTGGAAGATCCTGCGCGACTGCCGCCAGAAAGGAGACGGCCTCCACCACGCGGTCCAGGCCGTCGCCGCCCTGCACAACCTCGCCATGACACGATGAAACAACAGGTCAAACGCCATTCCGGCCTGCCCGGAGCGGACCTTCTGCAACACCCTTTAGGACAGTTTCTTACGCATCAACGTGCACATCGTTTCGTAGCGGTGCAACGATCCATCAGGGGCTTGCTCGTCCCACGCGTCCGGCCGGCGGTCGTACGCGACGTAGCCCAGTCGTTCGTAGAGCGCACGGGCCCTGGGATTGCTTTCCTCGACCGCCAGCTCGGCCCGCCGCACACCGCGTCCTCTGATCCGCGCCTCTGCGGCTTCGACAAGGAACGTGCCGATCCCACACGACTGCAACGCGGGGTGGACCGCCAGCTGCCACAGCGTGCCGGCACCCTCCTCGACCTGGTAGTCGACGCCGCCCTTCGCCACGGGGATGCCGGTTGCGGCGAGGCAGACCGCCAGGTAGTCGACGGCGCCGGCCCGGGCACGTTCCAGCTGCCTGGCGACGCCCACCAAGTGGTGGTCAGACCCAGCCCAACCGCACGACGCCAGGTCCGCATGGACCAGATCCCGGACCGATGGTTTCAGCACAATGTCCATCATCGTGAGTACCTCCGGCCGTCAGCATCCACGCCGACGAGACCGGAGGCAAAGCCGTTTCCACGACCCGCACTCCAGGCTCACGGCTGTGCAAAGCGACCAAGGGAGGATCCCCTCATGGAACGAGTTGTCGATCTCGACGAGGTGGCAGTCGTTCTGGCCGATCGGGCCAGGGACTGGACATCGGCCGGGCTTGACGTCGGGCGGGTGACCTGGAGGGACGCCCGGGCGCCCTGGCCCCAGCCACTGGAGACCGACAGGGACGTCATTCGTGATCCGGACTCGGTCGGCGTGGTCATATCCGGTCCTGCGGAGGCCGTGCTGTCGGTCGTGATGTTCCGTGGCGGCTGGGCCGATGTGGACTTCATTGCCGACCTCGACGACGCAGGTTGCCTGCCTGCGTCCGACATCACCTCCGCTTCGGACTTCGGGAACCGCTTGGATCAGTGGGTCATTCGTGCTTTCGGGAGCTGTGGAGAGGGCCGTTGAGTCGGTCGTGCCAGCGGCGCGATGGAGGCCCGGGTGTGCCACACGTAACGGACACCCTGACAGGAGACCTGGGGTCTTCTCGGGGAACAACCCCACCCAGTTTCGGGGCTTTCCCGGAGTGCTGCGAGGTGTGCGCCGTCCTAGCGTTCAGGTATGTCAACTTCCCGACGCATCAAGGCCTTCGCAGCGTGCGCGGTGGTGCTCGTCGCCACCGCGACGCCCGTCGCCACAGCCGCCACCACGGCCGTCACCGGCCCTGACCCGTTAGCCCGCCTCCACAGTCAGTCCGTCGACTGGCACGCCTGCGCCCTCGGCGAAGGCGACGAACTCGGCGGGGCGCTGGACGCCGCCGGTGCCGACTGCGCCGACATCACCGTCCCGCTCAACTACACCGACCCCGGCGGTCGTACCATCACCGTCGCCGTGTCCCGTCTGAAGGCCACCGACACAGCCCACCGCATCGGCGCGCTGCTGCTCAACGACGGGGGACCGGCAGGCCCCAGCCTCCACATGCCCCTGACCAAGTCGAAGGTGATGGGCGAGGTCGCCCACCGCTACGACCTCGTCGGAATGGACCCGCGCTTCGTCGGTCGCAGCACCCCGCTGGACTGCGGCTGGGACATCGGCTCCGCGCTCGTCCGCTCCGCGGGCGACGACCGGGCGGCGTACCGCGAGGAGGTCGCCGTCGCACGCGAGCTCGCGGCGCGGTGCAAACGCGCCCAGGGTGACGTGCTGCCGTACGTCACCACCCGCAACACCGCCCGTGACATGGACGTCATCCGCGCCGCCCTCGGCGAGAGCACGTTCTCCTACCTCGGCTACTCCTACGGCAGTTACCTCGGTGAGGTCTACACGCAGCTCTTCCCCGGCCGTACCGACCGCATGGTGCTCGACGGGGTCAATTCCCCGGAGTACTACAACCAGACCCTGCTCCGCGGCGCCGAAGGGGCCAACGAAGCCGCCCTGCGCGCATGGGCGTCGTGGGCCGCCGCACGGCACGACACCTACGGGCTCGGCACCACGCGCGGCGAGGTCCTGGAAACGGTGACGCACGTCCTCGCCGCCGCCGCTGAGAAGCCGCTGCGGATCGGGAGGACCTTCCAGCTGGACGAGCACATCCTCCCCGCCCTCTTCGTAGGCGGCCTCGGCAGCGACCTCGACGCGCGGCGCGCCGACCTGGCGGGGACCGTACGGCTCCTGGCCCGTGCTGCGGACCGCGAGCCGGTCGAACCCTCCGAAGCGTTCGCCGGGCAGCTGGAGTTCCTGCTGACCTCGGCAGGTTCGGCGCCCTCCAGCCAGATGACCGCGATCATCTGCGGCGACGTCGCCGAGCGGCGCGGCGTCGGCAGCTACTGGCGCGCGGTGGAGAAGTCCCGCGACCGAAACCCCCTCGTCGGGCCGCTGGCCAACAACATCACCCCCTGCGAGTTCTGGGACCGGCCCGTCGAGGCACCGACCGTGCTCGACAACGACGTCCCCGCCCTGCTCGTCAACGCCACCGGCGACCCCCGCACGCTCTACGCCGGCGCCGAGGCCATACGCAGGCAGTGGCCGAGCTCCCGACTCCTCACGGTGAAGGGCGCTCGCCAGCACGGTCTGTACGGCGAGTACGGCAGCACCTGCGTCGACGAGCGCGTCAACGCGTACCTGCGTACGGGACGGCTCCCCGCCCACGACCCCACCTGCGAGGCGTAGCCCCGTCGGGAGGTCCCCAGCGAGCACTCGTCGGGACAGGCTCCGGGACCTTGATCGGCCCGTTCCGAAGGAATGCCGTCGTACGATCGGCCGGGCGGGGCCGTAGCGCAGAGGTCGACGCGCGCGGTCTCCAACATCGCGAGGACGCCGGTTCGACTCCGGCCGGCTCCGCCCATCCCTCGGCCGACAGACTGGAACGGACGGGAACGGACCACGGGCACGGGCCGGTGGCGGAGCTCAGGAAGCCGATCCCCCTCCCGCGGCATCCACGCCGCAGCGCGAACTCGTCTTCCTGCGCCCGCCGCTCACACCTGACGCAGGGCGGAGCGGCCGGCGTAGCGCGCCGAGTCGCCGAGCTCCTCCTCGATCCGGATCAGCTGGTTGTACTTCGCCGTTCGGTCGGAGCGGGAGAGCGAGCCGGTCTTGATCTGACCGCAGCCGGTCGCCACCGCGAGGTCCGCGATGGTGGTGTCCTCGGTCTCGCCCGAGCGGTGCGACATGACGGCCGTCCAGCCGGCCTCGTGGGCCGTGGCCACTGCGGACAGCGCCTCGGTGAGGGTCCCGATCTGGTTGACCTTGACCAGGATCGAGTTGCCGACGCCGGTACGGATGCCCTCGCGGAGCAGCGTCTCGTTCGTGCAGAACACGTCGTCGCCGGTGAGCTGGCAGCGGTCGCCGACACGGGCGGTCAGCTCGCGCCAGCCGTCCAGGTCGTTCTCCGCCATCGGGTCCTCGATGGAGACGATGGGGTAGGCGTCGATGAGCTTGGCCAGGTAGTCGGCGTTCTCGGAGGGGGTGCGCCGCACCCCCTCGCCCACGTAGTCGTAGACCCCGTCGCGGAAGAACTCCGAGGACGCCGGGTCCATGATCAGGGCGATGTCCGCGCCAGGACGGTAGCCGGTCCGCTCGATGGCGGCCGTCACGAAGTCGAGCGCCTCCTCGGCGGTACGCAGCGCGGGCGCGAATCCGCCCTCGTCGCCGACGCCGGTCGCGTGACCCGCGGCCAGGAGGTCGCGGCGCAGGGTGTGGAAGACCTCGCTGCCCATGCGGACGGCTTCGGCGAAGGAGTCCGCGCCCACGGGCGCGATCATGAACTCCTGGAAGTCCAGCGGATTGTCGGCGTGGGCGCCTCCGTTGACGATGTTCATCATCGGCAGCGGCAGGAGGTGGGCGTCGGCGCCGCCGAGGTAGCGGTAGAGGGGCTGACGGTGAGCCGCCGCGGCGGCCTTGGCGGCGGCGAGGGAGACGCCGAGGACCGCGTTGGCGCCGAGCCGGGACTTCGTGGGGGTGCCGTCGAGGGCGATCAGCGAGGCGTCGAGCCCGGCCTGGTCCGAAGCGGCGCGGCCGCGCACGGACGCGGCGATCTCCCCGTTGACGTGGGCCACGGCGCGGTCGACGCCCTTGCCGTGCCAGCGCGCGGAGTCCCCGTCGCGCAGTTCCACGGCTTCGCGGGCGCCGGTGGAGGCGCCGGACGGGACGGCCGCGCGCCCCAGGGATCCGTCCGTGAGGACGACATCGACCTCGACCGTGGGGTTGCCCCGGCTGTCGATGATGCGGCGGGCCGCGACGGTCTCGATGGTGGCGTCGACGGTCTCGGCTGTCGTGGTGGACATGGTGGTTCCTCCCCGTTGTCGTGTGCCGTGGCCCCGGCTGCGACAGCGCTGGCGCTGGGCCCGACAACACCAAACCATACAGCAATGCTGTGCAGTTTTGCTGTGCAGTTTTGCTGTACAGGTCAGGTACACGGCAATGCTGGTCAGCGGGGTAAAGTGCCCTATGCCCACCTCGGAAGCCGCCGCCATCGCCGTAGAACTGCGCACCGCGATGGGCAAGCTCACCCGACGCGTCAAGGACGAGGACCGCATCCCTCTGGGCCAGGCCGCCGTGCTCGGCGCACTGGACCGCAACGGCGCCATGACGACCAGCGACCTCGCCGTCGATCAGCGCGTACGCCCTCAGTCGATGGCCCGGTCGGTGGGGCTGCTGATGGAGCAGAACCTGATCACGCGCCGGGCGCACCCCACGGACGGCCGCAAGTCGCTGGTCGAGCTGACGGACGAAGGCCGGAGCGCGCTCGAAGCCGAGCGCGGCCGCAGGGCCGGCTGGCTCGCGCAGGCCATCGAGGCCGAACTCACGGATGAGGAGCGGACCTTGCTTGCGCGGAGCGCCGCCCTGCTGGACCGGCTCGCCACGCGTTAGTCGCTGCGTCGCCGGTCGTTGGTCCGTCCTCGGTGACGCGCTTCGGTAGCGGCAGTCGGCGATTCGAGGCGCAGAGCTGGGCATAATTCGCAAGCGCGTACCAATAGCAAGATCTATTCTGCCTTTCATGATCGATTGGAAGAGCGTCGAGGCCGCCGGCTGCGCCGTGCCCGCCGACCGGCCCCTGGACGACCTCGTTCGCGAACTGTCCCGTGCCCTGGCGGATCCGGATCCGCTGGTCCGGGACGGCGCGCCCTACACCGTCCTCGCCACCTGGATCGCCCGAGGGGTGATCGAGAAGCCCCGCCGGCTGGAGCTGGGCGACGAGATGGCCGCCCGGTTCACCGACCCGCGCATCGAGGCCCGCACCTTCGCGCCCCTCGTCCTCGACATGCTGGTGGGGGCGGGCGACTTCAAAGCCGAATGGGTGGACGCCTTCGCGCGCTGGTACCCGGCCGAACAGGATCTGCGCGGCCACGACGAGACCCTCGGCTGGCTCCACGCGGTGGCACACGGCGCGGACCTGCTCGCCGGCTTCGGCCTCCATCCCGAGGCGGAGCCGGTGCGGATGCTGGATCTCGCCGCCGCGCGGCTGACAGCGCCCACCGACCACGTCTACGACCAGTTGGAGGACGACCGGTTGGCCCGGGCGATCGCCCGGGTCCTCACCCGCACCGACCTGAGCGAAGCCGACGCCGTCGGCTGGCTGGATCCGATCGCCGACCGCTTCGGGGCCGACCGCATCAGCACTCCCGTGCCCGCACACCTCAGCAACTGCCTGCGCACCCTGCGCCTGCTCTACATCCTCGCCGACCGGGGCGTGCGTCCCACCAGCGAGCTGCCCGCGGAACCCCTCCACCACGGCCACGCGGTCAAGTCCGGCATCGCCACGGTCCTCGACAGGATCGTCCGACGGTGAGCGGCGACACCCCCGTGGTCGAGTTGCCGGAGGCCGAGTACCGACACGTCTGGGACCGCTTCTACGAGCAGTTCGGCTTCCGGCCGAGTACGAGCCCGCTCACGTGGCCGGCCATCAGGGAGCCTGCCCCGTCGGTGACCTGGAGCCTGGCGGCCCTTTCCGACGACCCGGACTACGAACGGCTGGACCTCCTGGTCGACGTGGTCAGGCGGGGGCTCGCCTCCTGCGTGGGCCCGCGGGGCCCGCTCTACGCGCTCGACTGGCAGCACACGTCGTACCGCTTCGTCCCGCAGGACGTCGGCGGTGCCGGGCAGCCGGCGTGGCCGCTGAGCCCGGTCCCCGACGGCGACTACTACATCTACCTCTCGGAAGACTTCCGCACGGGCAGCTTCGGGCATCCCTGGGAGGATTCCCTCTGTCTGTTCGGCGAGGAACTCCTCGACGCCGTGTCGGCCGAGGTCGAGAGCGTCCTCGGTCCGCCGATCCGCCGCTGTTCCGGCTGAGGGCCTGCGCCGGGCGCGGTGGAGCCGGATCAGGACGTCCTCTCGGCGGTGGAGGCCAGGTAGACGTCGGTGGCGGCCGGGTCGAGCAGCCAGTCGCACAGGTCGGCCGGGTTCGCGTAGCCGTTCGCGAACCGGTGGGCGACCTCAGGTCGTGACGCGGCGGCGGTCATGACCTGCTGGATGTGGTCGGGCAGGGGCTGGGCGAGCATCGTGTTGGTGAAGTCGACGGTGTGGCGGGCGTGATCCCAGAAGGACGCGTGAGCGGAGCGCATCCAGGCCTCGTCGAAGGGGGCCTCGCCGCGTTCGGTGATGGCCCGCAGGTAGCGGGCGGCGCACTGGGCCGCGTTGTTGGAGCCCTGCCCCGTCACGGGATCGTTGGTGACGAGGACGTCGGCCATACCCAGGACCTTCAGTGGCCGGCCGTCGCCGACGGCCGCGATCGGGTGCCGTACGACGGGTGTGACGGACCCGTAGAGGGTGCTGCCCGAGTCGGTGGGCTCCGCCTCCCGGCAGCGCTCGTACTCCCAGGGCACATGGCGGCGGAGGAGGCCGAGAGACCTTTCCAGCATCGCGGTCGGCCCGGGGCGGTCCGCGAAGACGTCGAGCGGTCCGCCCGGGTGGGACTCCCAGAGCAGGATCGTGCACGGGCCGCTCAGGGTGAGCGCCGGCTGCAGGAACAGTTCCCCGCCCCCGGCGACGGCGTGGATGCGGACGACCTCGTGCGGGATGTCCTCCGGGGCCGCCACGCCGTGGAGGTAGACGCACGCGAGCGTCCGCTGGGGACGTTCGAAAGGGGAGCGGACGGCGTCGCGGGGGAAGAGGTCCGTCACGGGACCGCGGCCGGCGGCGACCACGGTGAGGTCGTGGCCCTCTGCCAGGCGCGCGATCTCCTCCGGGCCCGCGTCGCGGTACTCGACGTGCCCACCCCTGTCCTCGTACAGCTCCAGCCAGTCGGCCGTCTTCACCCGCTGGTCGACCGACTGCTGTCCGCCCTCCAGCCGTGCGCCGAACGCGAGGGCCGGGGTTCCGGCCGGCGGGGTGGCGAGCGTGAACACCATGCCCGTCACCCGTGGCGCCCGGTCCTCCCAGGCGTTGAGCCGGGCCTCGCGCTCCAGACGCAACGCGGGTCCGAACATCGCCTGGGTCGACGTGACGTGCCCGCTTCTGATCCGGTCGGGGGTACGGGCGGACACCAGCGTGACCTCGTACCCGCCGGCCTGGAGCCCCAGGGCCAGCTGCAGGCCCGACTGTCCCGCCCCGACGATCGCGATCCTGCGCATGAAGCCGCCCCTCATCTGCCGAATCCGGTGTGCGCTGCCATGGTCGTACGGAGTGACGTGGGGCGGTGAGTGGTGAATGCGCCGGTGTCAACGGTTCGGTCGCCCGCGGCGGCTTCTCCACGACGCTCGTGGAAGCAACGGTCCGGGCCCGCTCGGGTGACCGGATCCGGGCATCCGGCTGAGCCGTCACGGGCACGAGGGCCTCGGGCCGTGCGAGCGGCGAGAGTAGGCGGTGTGGATGTCGAGCAGATCACCGAGGAGTTGTACGGGCTGAAGCCGGGCGAGTTCGTCGCGGCACGCGACGCGTATGTCGCCGAGGCACGCAGGGCGAAGGACGGGGTGGCGGCGAAGGAGATCGCCGCGCTGCGGAAGCCGGCGCTCGCCGCGTGGGCGGCGAACCGGCTCGCCAGGGAACGACGGCAGGAGGCACAGCGCTTCCTCACGCTGGGGGAGAGGCTGCGCGAGGCGCACCGGACGCTCGACGCCGAGCGGTTGCGGGCGGCGAGCCGGGAGCAGCACCGGCTCGTCACCGCACTCGCCCGTACGGCCGCCGAGCTGGCCCGGGAGGCGGGGCAGCCGGTGAGCGAGACGGTGGTGCACGAGGTCGAGCAGACCCTGCACGGTGTGCTCGCCCACCAGGACGTCGCCGAGCTGTGGTCGCGGGGGCGGCTCACGAAGGTGCCGGAGGCCGCTGTCGGCTTCACCGCGATCGCCCCGGAGGAGACAGCACTGTCCCAGGTTCCCACCGGGCAACGGCCGGAGCCGAAGCCCAAGCCCACGAATGAACCGGACCGCGAAGCGACGCATCGCCGGAGCGTTGAGCGTGCACGCGCGGCGGCCGAGGACGCCGACGCCGAGGTCGCCCGGCGCGAGCAGGAGCTCGAAGAGGCACAGCGGCAGCGGCAGGCCGCGACGGCGGAGGCGGAGGAAGCAGCCGCGGAAGTCGGCCGCCTGGAGACCGGACTGCGGGAGGCCCGGCAGACACGGCTCGACTCGCAGAGAGCCGCGTCGACCGCGGGCAAGGCGGTGACGACCGCGGAACGTGACCTTCAGCAGGCGCGCCGGGCTGCGCAACGAGCCGCTCGTACGGTGGAACGCCTGGAGCAGGGAGGGTCGTAGAAGACCACGTCGGCACGGATGGGCGCTGCCGGGCTCAGCGGGCGGGTCCGATGCCCCAAGCGGCGGCCCGAGCGGCGGCGGCTGCGCGGTTGGGGAGGTCGAGCTTGGCGAGGATGTGCTCGATGTGGGTCCCGACCGTCCGCGGTGTGATGTACAGCCGCTCGGCGATCTCCCGGTTGGTACGGCCGGCGGTCAGCTCCGCCAGCACCTGGAGCTCCCGCGGAGAGAGTCCGCCCGGCCTGCCCGGGTGAGGAGGCCGGGCGTCCGTGGCGGCCCCCTCACCCGGCGGGCGCACACCGGGGTCGAGGGTCGCGGCGAGGGCTTCGGTGAGGAGGGTGACCACGGCGCGCGCCGGATCGGGTGCGCTCCGCGGCCGGCGGGTGCTGACGTTCAGCATGCCGACGTACCGGCCGTCGGCGGAGAACAGGCACTGGGCCACGCCGTCCTCGATCCCGAGGGGGCTGAGCACCTCCTGGAAGCCCGGCGACGCGGCCAGGAGCTGCCGGGGAACGTCCCTGAGCCAGAGACCCCCTCGGGCCGGGCTGCGGAGCACCGAGAACACGGGATCCTGGTGGAGGCGGGTCTCGATGTAGGCCGTGGCGTCGTCCGGGTAGCTCCCGGCCAGGGTGGTGTGACACCGGCGCCGAGGGTCCCAGCGGGCCAGGGAGGCGTGGTCGTACTCCATCACCTGCGAAAGCGCCGCCAGGACCGTGTCGACACCGGCCGTGCCCATCGTGGCGCTCCTGGCGGCCTCCCGGACGTGGACAGCCGCGTCCAGGATGTCCGCCGTGCTCCGTTCCGCTCCCATCCCCCAAGGATGATCATGTGCCGGTATGGCGTCAATTTCCGAGCGTGTCGTGCACGACCCGTCCGTCCACCACGGTGAGGACGACGGGCATCTCCGGGATGTCGCGGGGGTCGGCGGTGAGCAGGTCCCCGTCGAGCACGCAGAGGTCGGCGACCTTGCCCTTCTCCAGGGAACCCTTCCAGTCCTCGGCGAAGTCCTGCCAGGCCGCGTCGATCGTGTACGTACGGATCGCCTCGGCCAGGCCGATGCGCTGCTCGGGGCCGCTGACCCGGCCGGCGGCCTTCGACTCGCGGAGCACCATGGTGGCGATGCCCTGGCGCCAGTCCGGGTGGGTGACGGGGGCGTCGGACCCGCTCGCGACCCGTACACCGGCGTCGATGGCATCGCGGTACGGCCATGCGTACGCCGCCCGCTCCGTGCCGACGAACTCCTCCTCCATGTCGGCGACGGTCCACTTGATGGTGGGGTTCATGTTGACGCCGAAGCCGTGCGCGGCCAGCACCTTCATGCTGTGCGCCGTGAGGAAGTCCCCGTGGATGACGTAGTGGCGGGCGTCGGGTCGCGGGTGCTCGGCCATGGCCGCGGCGAAGGCGTCCGCGACCGTGTCGCAGGCCCGGTCGCCGGTGACGTGCACGCCCATCTGGTGCCCGGTCGCGTGGGCGTGCCGGACGATGGCTCCGATCTCGGCGACCCGCTCGGCGTCGGTCTCGCCGCCGACGCACAGGGAGCCGCAGCCGCCGCCGATGTACGGATCGTGCATCCAGGACGTCTTGTTGGGGACGATGCCGTCGGCGAAGATCTTGACCCCGTGGATCGCGAGGCGGCGCGGATCGATGTCGCCGGACTCGGCCTCGGACGCACCGCGGGCGGGGAGGTTGCGGGCGAACTCCTCCGCGGTGCCGGCCATGCCGGTGGGGAGGAGCAGGACACCGACGCGGGCGGTCAGTTCGCCGTCGGCCAGCAGACGGCGGTAGACGTCCAGGGTCTCCGCGCCGAGCGCTCCCCGCATGATGCCGTCGCCGCCGGGGCCGAGCCCGGGCTCGGTGTAGCTGGTCACGCCGAGCCGGGCGAGCGTGGCGAGCGTCGACCGGATCGCATCGGTCCGCTCCTGGCGGCTGAGCGGCGGCAGCGCGTTCTGCACGAGGGCCTGGGCTCCCTCGTGGAGCAGCCCGGTCGGCTCCCCGGCCCCGTCCACGACGATGGCTCCGCCGGGGGGCGCGACGGTGTCCCGGTCGATGCCGATGAGCTCCAGCGCCTTGGAGTTGACCCAGGTGGCGTGCCCGGAGAAGGAGTACAGGACGACGGGGTGGTCCGGGCTGACGGCGTCGAGGTCGTGCCGTGAGGGTTGCCGCGCCGGATCGGAGACGCACTCGTCGAGGTAGCCGGTGTCCCAGCCGTGCCCGGTGATCCACTGCCCGCCCGGAACCCGCCCGACGGCGTCCCGTACCGCCTGGGCCACGTCCGCGAGGGAGGACACGGCGGGATGGCCGACTTCCAGCGAGAGAGGCGGTGTCGCCATGCCGAAGGCACATCCGTGCAGATGGGAGTCGTTGATGCCCGGAAGCAGCGTCGCGCCCCGCAGGTCGACGACGCGGGTGCCGGGTCCGACGAGCGGCGCGACGTCCTCGCGACCACCGACGGCGGTGATGATCCCACCGGTCACCGCGAGGGCCGAGGCGACGGAGAACTCCGCGTCGACGGTGACCACCCGTCCGCCGAGAAACACCAGGTCCGCATACGTGTCCACAGAAGTTCCCTCCGAAGAGCGGGTGCGCCACGGCACCCGCGAACGATCTCCCGAGGACTATGGCGAGACCCCCACGCTCCGCACATCGGTCATCCCACCGATACGCACGCGGCCTGGGGGCCTGGGAGCTCCGACCGCTGTCGCGGGATGGGGACGGCCGAGGCCCGCGCACCTTGTGGGTGCTCGCGAGCGACGCATCAGACCGGCGGCGGGGGAGGGGCGGGAACGTGCCCCGGCGAGATCGGAGAGCGGCGGCTACCTCTGCTGAGCTATGTCCCGGGTCTGCTGGGCGATCTGCTCCAGCACGGCCTTCGGATCGGCCGAGGGCGAAACGGCCTTGCCGATGTTCCGCTTGATGGTGTCGCTGACCTGGAGCCAGGACGGTTCGTCGACCGGGTAGAGCTCGGCACCGCGCAGCGCGGTGAGGAACTGCTCGGCGCTGGGGTCCGCCGCCGCGTACTGGGATGCCTCGGTGGCGGACACCGTCGACGGCAACAGGTGATAGCGCCCCGCGAACTCGCTGAGGTTCTTGTCCTCGTAGACGAAGTTCAGGAACGAGCTCACGAGTTCACGGTTGCCGTCGTGCTTGAAGGCCATCATCCAGTCGGCGACGCCCGCCGCCGGCGGGGTCTTCTGGTCGCCCAGAGTGTCCGAGACCGGCATGCGGACGGTGCCGACCTTCATGCCCTTCGCCCTCGCTTCGTGAAGGAGGGAGGGATAGCCGTTGACCATGCCCACATCGCCGCGCAGGAAGGCGGCGAAGGCGTCCTGGCGGTTGAGTTCGGCGGGCGGGATCGGGCCGGTGAGGGCCGGCGTGACCAGGTTGTTCTTGATCCAGAGGAAGGTCTCGGCGTTCTGTTCGGACGCGATGTTGTAGCCGCCGCTGTCGTCGGTGTACCCGCCGCCGTTGCTCAGTTCCCAGATCAGGGCCTCGGCGTGCGCCTCCTCGGGGCCGAGCGGCAGGGCGTACGGGTAGAGGACGCCCTCCTTCTTCAGCGCCTCGGCCGCGTCCTTCAGGTCCGACCAGGTCTTCGGCGGCTTCGCTCCCGCCTCGTCGAACAGCCTCTCGTTGTAGAAGAGCAGTCGGCTGCTGGCCACGAAGGGCAGGCCGTAGAGAGTGCCGTCGACCGAGCCCGCGTCCGCGAGCGGCCGCAGGAAGTTCGCCTCCGCCCGGACCGACATGACCTCGCTGGCGGCGTAGAGGCGGCCCTGCGCGGCGAAGTCGGAGTAGGCGCCCATCAGAGCCACGTCGGGGGCGTCGTCCTCCTGGACCATGCGGGTGACCTCGCGGTCGACATCGGCCCACGGCCGGAGCGTCACCTCGACCTTCTTGCCGGGATGCGCGGCGGTGAAGGCGGCGGTCAGCTTGTCCCAGTACGCCTTGGAACTGGTCGCAGGGCCGGTGCCGTACTCGGGGGCCACCAGGCGCAGTGTCGTCGCGTCGCTCTCGGACGAGCCACAGGCGGTCATGGCGGATCCCAGGAGTCCGAATGCGGCCACGGAGGCGGTCATCCCGAAGAGTCTTGGTCGCATGGGTCGTTCCTCTTGCAGTTTTTGGACAGTGCGTCCGAAATCATCTCCCGAGTCGAGGCGCATTTCGCCCCCTACTGAGGGGTTGTGGGCCTATCTCCAACTGGGAAGATTCCGCATGGTGTTTTCCGATATACCGCTCTGCATTTCATCGCGCGTAGAACTCTCCATCACGTCCAGGGCGACTCCGCCGAGGCGCATTGACGGAGGCGCGCTGTGCGGCAGTGCCGTGTTGACCGCGAAACAGCCATACCTGCAGATATGGCTCTGGATGGGGCAACGCGCGAAGCTCCGACGGCGTGTCGGGAAAGTCCTTTCGTGGCAACCCGCGCTTTTGGGCCACGGAGTGTCGAGCGGATCGCTTCTGTCTGCCTGTCCAGCCCCAGGTGAGGCGCGCCGTCGGCGGCCTGTTCGTCCTCCACCACAGGGGCGTCATCCGGCCAATATCCTGACGATTTCGGCTCTCCGGACAACCAGGAATCCGGTCCCTTCCTCTCACACCACGAGCGCAGCGCGCGTGCCCCACACGGCGCGGGGCGGACGGCAGTCCCGTCCCGTCGGGCCGCGGCCGCTTTCTTGTCACAGCATCGGAGGACGAGGGAACGATGACCAATACGCGCACCACCCGCCTACGGCGTCCGCTGCTCGCGGGGACCACGGCCGTTGCCGCCATGGCCGTGACGGTCGGTTTCATGGCCGCCACACCGGAGCAGGCGAAGGCCGCGACAGGGCCGAAGCTGAGTCTCATCGCGGCGACCGGCTCGGTCACGCTCACCTCGTGGAAGGAGGAGCCCGGCGTCTACCTGGACCTGGGCACCTACCTGACCGCGGAGGGAACGCCGCTGGAGCTGAAGGTGACCCGGAAGTCCTACAAGGACCCGGTGACCATCACCCAGACCGTGTTCGAGGGTGGCAGGACCAAGACGAAGACGCTGCCCCAGGGCACCGTGAAGGACTTCTCCGGGCTGCCCGGCTTCGCCGAGATCACCGTCACCGACAGGACGGGCAAGGTGGTCGCCAACCGGGCGGAGAACTTCTGCCCGAACAACGCCAGCGGACGGGTCCGGCCCGACGCGCCCTCCACCTCGAAGTATCCGGAGAGCTGCCCCACCAACCCCTTCACCCTCGGTTCCGTGTGGGGTGTCGAGAAGGGGTGGGCCGCCAACACCTACGCCGGTTCCTACACCCAGCCGGTGAAGCTCGCGGCGGGCACGTACACGGCCAAGGTCAGGGTCGCCAAGAAGTACCGGGACCTCTTCGGGATCGCCGACAAGCCGGCGACGGTGAAGGTCACCGTCCAGGAGCGCAGCTGGGAGGACGGTCCCGGCGCCCGCGCCGCGCGGTCGGCTTCCGGGGAGCACGCCGGGCACGGAGCCGCTCACCAGGCACCTGCGGGCCACGCCGGGCACGGCGCCTCGCACCAGGCCCCCGCGGCGCACTCCGGACACGGACCGGGACACGCTCCGACGCCCGCCCAGGCCGGCGCACCGGAGACCAGTGGCGCGGGACCCTCGTACAACGTGGGCCACGGACCGCTGAAGGCCGCGCCTCCGGCGGTGCCGTGGGCGGTGAAGAGGCAGCAGGCGGCGCGCGCGGACGCGCAGGGCGCCGTTGACGCCGCCGGGCAGACCGACGGCTCGCGCAAGGCCCCGGCCCTCACGCCGCGGTCCCAGCGGCCCGCCGGGACCCCTTCCGTCCCGAACGTTCCCAAGCCCGACCTGCGGTCGCTGCCGGCGTACGGCATCACCATCAGCGACGGCGGCCAGAACATCCCCGGCAAGGACTACCTGGCCTTCAGCGCCAACGTGTGGAACGCCGGACCGGCCCAGCTCGTGGTGGACGGCTTCCGCTCGCCCGGCAAGGCCAAGATGGACGCCTACCAGTACTTCTACGACGCCCGGGGCAAGCAGGTCGGCTACACCCCGACCGGCACCATGGAGTGGGACCCGCGTCCCGGCCACGTGCACTGGCACTTCACGGACTTCGCCAGCTACCGGCTGCTGAAGGCCGACAAGAAGGAAGCGGTCCGGAGCGGCAAGGAGGCCTTCTGCCTGGCCAACACCGACGCCGTCGACTACACCGTGAAGAACGCCAACTGGCACCCGTACAACACCGATCTGTCCACCGCCTGCGGCCAGGAGAACTCCATCTCGGTCCGCGAAGTGCTGGACGTCGGCTCCGGTGACACCTACACCCAGGACCTGCCGGGACAGTCCTTCGACATCACGGACGTGCCCAACGGCACCTACTACATCCAGGTGCTCGCCAACCCCGCCAAGCGCCTGAAGGAAACCAACCTCGACAACAACAGCGCCCTGCGGAAGGTCGTCCTCGGCGGCACGCCCGGCAGCCGGACCGTCACCGTCCCCGCGCACGACCTCGTGAACGCGAACTGATCACCCGCCACTCGCAGTCCCGAGTGGGAGAGTAGGACCGAGCCGGCCCAGCGGGGCCGGCTCGGTCGCTTACGCGTCGTGCAGAGAGGGAAGGTGCTGTGTCTCAGGAGGAGCGTGACGCCAGGCTGGGCCTGACGGGCCTGACCGGTGCGGAGCGGGAGGCTCGCGTACGCCTGCTGACGGAGCGGGTCGAGCGGGAGGCCGCCGCGGCGCGGGCTGCCTTGGAGGCGCAGCGGGCGCGCAGGCGTGCGTCCGAGAGGGAGACCGAAACGGCTGTCTTCGCCTGTGCGACATGCGGAGCCGCGCTGACACCCGCACTCACGCGGCTGCCCGCTGTTCCGGAGGCTCCCTTCTCCGCGTGGTGGGACGCGGATGAACCGGGCCCGTCGCCGGCGACGGTGCCGTCGGGCTTCTACGCGATCGAGACGGAGCCGTACGGTGCGCCCTTGGTGGTCACCGACGTGCCCGGGCCTGTGATGCCGCGCCACGGAGAGCACCGGAACGCGGAGGGAAAGCCCTTGGTGTCGCAAGGCCCTCGCGGCAATGTCGTCATCAACCCGGATGATGCGCGTGGACTGAGCCTGCGCCATGCTTCCCCCGCCTGCTGCGGAGCGACTCCGGATGGCGGCATGAACCAGCTGTGCGCCTGCGGCACCCTCGTCGCGACCCTCTGTTCCGATTGCTGCCTGCCGTACGAACTCCATCTCTCGGCCGACCAGGTCCGCGCGATTCCACAGACCTAGGCAGTGTCTGGTGAGCCTTTGGCCATGGGCATTCTCTGGCGATGTCTGACCAGTCAGTGGCAGCGGGAGTCAGTCCCACCGACGAGATGCGGGAGCGGCTCGCTGTCCTTCGCGCTGTGCGACCGCGCCGATGCCGTCGATCGGGTCATGTGGACGGCCGTCGCACGAGCGGCCACCTGGCGTGTGAGGGGCGACCTGGATCAGGCCGCTGCCGCCTTCGAATCCGCCCTGCTCCTGGACTCTGCCAACGGGTCCCTCTGCCTGGACCTGGCGGACGTGCGTGCCGAGCAAGGTGCCTTCGCCGCAGCCGCGAGCCTCGTCGAACGGGGCCTGGAACACGAACCTCAGGAAGTCACCCTGCGCGCGGCGAGCACCCGGTGCCAGTCAGGGGGCTTTCCGGTCCCTGGTCACAGGATCCACCGGGCACTGCCTGGAGCACGTACCCGCTCTCGTGAACAGAGGCACGGCCAGACAGGCGCCCGCCCGCGCAGGCGGCCCGCGCCTCCGCGCAAGGTCCGCATTCGGCCGTCGTGCGCCCACGGCACGCCGTAACAGCAGCCCCCGACGTGACCCCCACGCCTCGGGAGGGTAGAACCAATCCATCACACCCCCGATCGAACGGAAACACGAAGTGAGCAGTCTCCCCGGATCACGCCTGCCGGGCAGAACCTGGACCGTCCGACTCACCGGACACCCGGACCACTCCGCCACCGTCGCCTGCAGCACCGCGGCCTGCCGGATGCCCCCGCGGTCCAAGGACATCAACGCCCTGCGCCGCTTCGCGCACCAGCACGTCCAGGCCCACGCACGGTCCGCCACCCCGCGCCCCAACGCCACCTGCGCCTGCGGAGCGGCCGACTGCCGCCACCACACCACCAGAACGACATGCACCGGCCGAACCCTGCTGGTCCTCATCCACAACCGCGCCGTGGGCGACGTCTGGACCCTGACCGAGGTGTGCCAGGCCTGCGCCCCTCACATCGTCAACGCCACCGTCCTTCCAGGCGCTCCCGCACAGCCCGGCAGCCCTGCTCCCGCGGCGACCAAGCCCGCGCCGCCGGCGCCGGTTCAGGCCATCTTCTCCTCCCCGCAGGCGACCGACGCCGACGAGGTCTCCGCCGCGCGTCGCAGCCAGCGCCCCCCGCGTGCCCGCCAGGGCCGAGGTGCCGCGAACCGTCGCGGCCGATGATTCCACCGACCGCCCGGTGGCGGCGGACCGCTTGAGGCCGAGCTGACCGGACCACCGGCCGCGTCGTGGGTGCGGTCCACGAGTGAATCCACGCCTGGAACGGGCACGCCACGGACTCTTGCCCCATCTATCGATTCTCGATAGATTTCCATCGTGACTCGATGGAAGGAGGAGGCGTGGGGAAGCTGACAGTGCGCGCGCTGCGCACCGTGCTCGCGGTGGTGCTCACCGGCACCGTGTTCGTACAGGCATTGATGGTGTGGGTGTTGGTCAGCGGGAACGACCCGGAGGACGGGTCCCTCCCGCTCACCCCGCTGCGCGTGATCGTGATCCTGGGCATGGCGACCGCCCAGGTGGCCCTGGTCTGTGTATGGCGGCTGGTGACGATGGTGCGGCGCGGAACCGTGTTCTCCCACGCCGCCTTCCGGTACGTGGACGGGGTGATCGGCGCGATCGTGGCGGCCGCCCTGCTGTGGTTCGCGGTCACGGCCGTCAACGCGCCGGGCCAGCGGGAGGACCCGGGCGTCACCGTCATCATGGGCGGGGTGGGCGTGGCCATCCTCGGGGTCGCGCTCATCGTGCTCGTGCTGCGGATGCTGCTGGCCCAGGCTGTCGCGCGCGACGTGGAAGCGTCGGAGATGCGCGCTGAGCTGGACGAGGTGATCTGACGTGCCGATCACCGTCGACATCGACGTCATGCTGGCCAGGCGGAAGATGTCCGTGGGTGAGCTGGCGGAGCGGGTAGGGATCACGCCCGCGAACCTGGCGGTGCTCAAGAACGGTCGCGCCAAGGCGGTCCGCTTCGCGACACTCGCCGCGCTCTGCGAGGTGCTCGACTGCCAGCCGGGCGACCTGCTGCGCTGGGAGGCCGAGGTCGCCGGCGACGAGTGAGGTTCCCCGGCGCACATGCGAGACCGAGACGACGGGCCCCTGTCCTTCCACGCGGAAGGACAGGGGCCCGTCGTCGAGCGGTTGCAGCCGGGGCCGCGACGGGGTCGCCTGATGCCGCCCTGCTCCGCTCAGTGCCGACAGGCGCCTTGACTGATCCGGTCGACGATGGCGGCGGCCTGCTCAGGGTGCTGTTCCAGCCAGTTGCCGAGGTGTTCCACCACGGCCTCTTCCACGCCGGCTTGAACCGTGGTGCCGCCTCCGAGCATGCCGCGGGTGGCGCCGGAGAACTCGGGGTGGTCCAGCTTCACCGACACGACGGCCGTCAGGCCCTGCCCGATCTGGTCGGCGCTCAGTGCGGGGGCGGCCTCCGCCAGGAGCCGGCTGCTCCGCGCGTACGAGTTGACCGCGGCCGCCACCCCGTCGCGGAAGCCCGCCACGTGCGTGCCGCCCTCGGGGGTGGGCTCGCTGTTGGCGTAGCCCCGTACCCGTTCCTCGTGGGAGCCGGACCATCGAAGGGCCACCTCGACCGTTCCGGCCATCCGCGGGTCGTCGCACTCGAAGCCGATGACATCCGGGTGGACGGGTGGGGCCGCCTCGGCGTCCAGGAGAGCGACGAGCTCCCGGGCCCCGCCCGGGAACCGGAACCGTACTGACCGGGGCCCGGCCTGGGGCCGTTCGTCGGTGAGCGAGATCGCCAGTCCGTGGTTCAGGAAGGCGAGTTCCCTGAAGCGCTCGGACAGGACGTCGAACGAGCACTCTGCCGTCCCGAAGATGTCCGTGTCCGGCCAGAAGGCGATCGTGGTCCCGCTTGCGTGCGTCTGCCCAGTGGCGGCCGGCGGGGCGAGCGCGACGCCGCGAGCGTACTCCTGGAACCAGAGAACTCCCTCGCGCCGCACCTCGGCCGTCAGGCGGCTCGACAGGGCGTTGGTGACGCAGGGCCCGATACCGAAGAGACTCATGGCCACGGCGTGGCGCCCGCAGGGCAATGTCCCGGGATACATACGGGTCAGGAACTCCTCGAGGCCGGGAGTGCCGTCGTCCCCGACGGCCTCGAGGGAGATGCCGGGTCCGTCGTCGGTGACACACACGCCGCCGTCGGGCGTGAGAGTGACGTCGACGGAGCTCGCTCGGCCGGCCAGGACTTCGTTCACCGCCCGTCCTGTGAGATCGAACACCATCTGATGCAGACCGCGTTCAGTGGTGGAGCCGACGTACATGCCGGGCCGTTTCCGCATGGCCTCGCACCCTTCCAGAACCTGGATGTGGCTGGCGTCGTACGGGTTCGTGGCGTCGCTCATGAGGTCCCCCTCCAGAAGGCGTCCAGCAGAACCATCAGCCTAGGGGGATCGCGGGAAAATGCCAGGTCAGAGCCCTTCTGGCGAAGCCGTGGACGTACAGCTGGGAGAGTGCCAGGAGTCGCGCGGCCCAGGGGTCGCGAGCCTTACCCGAAGGAAGTCTCCGGGCCCGTGCGGGCTGTGGATGCCCCTGATTCCGGCGCAGCTGAGGTCACTGATTTCCCGAGCGTCACACGCCTACAGGAATGCCGTGCCCGACTGCCTCATCCCAGAGCTGACGGGTGCGCGTCCTGGCTGTGTTCGCTCACCCCCGGTTCCGCAGAGCCAAGTTCGAGGCGTGGGACAATTGATCATGTCTGTAACCAACCCGTGGCTGGCCGGCCCGTCCCCGAAGAAGCGCCTCGATCGAGAGCATCTGGAAGAGCGCATACTCAACCTGCTGTCGTCGCAGAACATGTGCGTGATCGCGACGGCGGGTCCGGAGGGGCCGCTCGCGACGCCGGTGCGGTACTTCCACCTCGACTTCGCGGTGATGTTCAGCACGGCTCCCGCATCGCCGAAGATGAGGAACCTCTCTGCCGACCCGCGGGCATCGGTGGGGATCTTCGCTCCACTGGTCGGGCAGGCCAGCAGCCGAGGGGCCCAGATCTTCGGGCGAGCGCGCGTGCTGTCGGAGGAGGACGCGGACTTCGCGCACTACTGGCCGGCGTTCCGCTGGCAGTCCGACCATGTCGAGCGGTCGCGGTCTCTCGACGAACCTCCGTCCGGGCCTCTCGTCGTGGTCGAGGCAGAGCGGATCGTCTATACCGAGCACTGGCTACGGCGCGAGGGCTATGCGCCGCGGCAGTTCTGGACCAGGCCGGGTCAGTAGTCCGGCATGCCCTGACCGGCCGACGGGCCCCGGCGCTGATTCACCTGCTGTGATGCGTCGCGTCTCCTCAGCCTGAAGCGATCTGCTGGGCGCCCGTTCCTGGTTGCGGAGCGTTCGTGGCGCTGTCCGAGAGGCGGGTCGCCACTGCTTGGAGAAGCTGTTCCTCCCCGGTCGGCAACAAGACCTCGAGCTGTCGTCCGGCGACGTCACACACGATCATCGACTGCTCAGCGATGATTTCGAGTGTGGTGCCCGGAGCTCCGAGCTGGACCTTCGAGACGGTACCGTCGAGGGTCGAGAGGAAGGCCTCCTCTGCCCTCACCGTCAGGTGAGCCCGCTGCCGGCCTCCGCCAGAGTGACGGAATCGCGCGGCGCACTTGATGCGGACTGTTCGGCCACGGCTGAGAGCGCCGACGGTCTGCGACACGCGCCTCCTGCGCCATCGATTCCGTGTCCGGCGAAGGAGCGGCTCGGCGACGATCGCCACGAGCACGATGGCGGAGAGGGACTCCCACATGCGGCATCTCCTGCGACTCGGGCTTAGCCATGATCAAAAGGGTGCTCAGGCCGACTTGCCTCAGGCAACCTGCGCCCCAGGATGATCGCATGACGCGGTGACCGGTACGCGAGGCCGGTTGGAGCTCGCGCGGTCAAGATGTTGACCTCGTCCGGGCGGTGGGCCTCGGCCTAGGACTGCTGCTGGAACGATCGGAGCCGGTCGGCGGTGTCGTAGCTCGTGAGCCGCAGGCTCTGGATGTCCCGGATGAGATCGCGCCAGGGCTCGTACGAGGTGTCGACGCGGTGCCCGGAGGCTTCCAGGTAGGCGATGGCGACGCCGTATCCGTACAGCTCGTTGCGGGTGGGCAGCGGACGGAGCAGTAC
This sequence comes from Streptomyces tanashiensis, assembly GCF_014648895.1. GTDB lineage: Bacteria > Actinomycetota > Actinomycetes > Streptomycetales > Streptomycetaceae > Streptomyces > Streptomyces tanashiensis. The sequence goes on along the minus strand of NZ_BMRZ01000002.1, from coordinate 333,161 downwards.
GCACTCCTGGAGGAAGACCGCGGCGCGCCAGAAGGCGTCCGGGTCGGCCTGGTCGAGGTGCGGGGTGTTCACGCGGTGGCGGGCGGCCATGCCGGCCAGGACCGAGTAGTCGCTGACCGTGAGGTCCCTGCGGAGGATGTCCTCCTGGCGGTCGAGAAGCCAGCGGGCGTCGACGAGAAGCCGCACGGGTCAGGCCGCCCGCTCGGTCGCGTGCTTGGCCGGCGGCAGCCCGCCGAAGTCGGCGTCGAAGCGGCCGGCGACACCGGGGGCGCCGATGGCGCGGCGGAAGGCGGCCGTGGCGGTGTCGAGGAGGTGCTCGCGCTCCTTCTCGTCGGCGACGCGCTCCAGGTAGTCCTTCACGGACAGCCCGGCGGCGTCGGCGAGGGCCTTGAAGCGGTCCCGCGTGGTCTCGTCGATCCTGACACTGGTGTCTGGCATACGGAAAGTATGCCGCAGAGTATGCAGCGGGGCCAGGGGTCGGACAAGGCGCAGGGAGACCACCCTGCCGGCGTGCCGGGAACCGCCGCTCGTCGCACCTCCCGCTCCCGCGAACCAGGTGCCGCAGACGTGCCCCGTCGACCGGGGTGTCCGGGAGCGAGCGTCACTGTCGGCGTTCGGCTCCTGTGAGACCGCGCAGTGTCCAGAGGCCGTACGCCGCCAACAGCGGCTTGAGCAGCGTCCATTCGCCGAGGCGGTAGTCATCGGCCCGGACCAGCCTGTCGGCGAGGTCGGGCCGCTGGCGCCGCAGGTACGCGCGGGCCTTGAGCGCGTGTGCCGGCTGGGACGTGATCGCGATGCGCTGTGCATCCTCGAGCAGCGGCACCACGTTGGTGATGTTCTCCCACGTTGTCCTGCTCTGGTCCTCGATGAGAATGCGGCCTTCGAAGTGCAGAGCAGACCGTGCGTACTCGGCCATCAGCCGCGCCTCGGCGGTGCCGCCGCCCACCGGCCCTCCGCTGAAGACGACCACGGTGTCGCTCCCGGCACCTGTACCGACGGAGCGGAGCCCGGCCCGGACCCGCCAGCGGTTGATGGGATTGATCGACTCGGACGGGTTGCGGCAGCCGAGCACGACCACGGCTCGGGAGCCCCCGCGGTCGGCCGTGACCAGGGTCCGGGACCAACGCCGGTTCAACCACTCGCCCCACACCAGAAGCGCGATTCCGGCGGCCGGCAATGTCCACGCTCGCATGGGAAGGGATCCTAGGTCCGAGCAACAGGGAACGTCTGCTGGACGCCGACGTCGACTCCCGCAGAGCGAGATTTCCGGCCAGCCCGGCCAGCCCGGCCAGCCCGGCCCACCCGGCCCACCCGGCCAGCCCGGCCAGCCCGGGGATCGCCCGGCTGTCCTGGCAGGCCTCAGGCCTTGGCGGTCGCGGCGTCGATGACCTCGTCCAGTACGTCACGGGAGCGGACGAGATCGAGGATCATGCGGTCGATGCGGTCGCGCTCGGCGGTCAGTTCCTCGACCAGTTCGCCGGTGGTGCGCTCGGTCGGGCCGCCGTCCGCGTCCCGCATGCACGGAAGCAGAAGCGCGATCTTCTTGCTGCCCAGACCCGCCGCGTAGAGCGCCTGGATGCGGATGACGCGGTCCACGGCCCATTCCCCGTAGGAGCGGTGGCCGCCGGGGGTGCGCTCGGAGAGCAGCAGGCCCTGCTGTTCGTAGTAGCGCAGGGAGCGCTCGCTCACCCCGGCGCGTCGTGCCAGTTCACCGATCCGCATCGTCCGCCCCGTCCCGTCCCGTCCCGCGATTCGCTCTTGAATCTGACACCGGTGTCAAGTTCTACGGTACCGGCATGACGAACAACGCAGGCGCATCCCGCCTCTTCGAAACCGCCGGCCTCGGCCCCCTCTCCCTCCCCAACCGACTGGTCATGGCCCCGCTGACACGCAACCGCGCCGCCGACGACGGGGTGCCCACACCGCTGATGGCCACGTACTACGCGCAGCGAGCCTCCGCCGGCCTGATCATCGCCGAGGCCACCACGCCGAACACCGTCGGCCAGACCTACGCCAACATCCCCGCGCTCCACACCTCCGACCACGTCGCCGGCTGGCGACGGGTCACCGACGCCGTACGGGAGGCCGGAGGGCGGATGTTCGTGCAGCTGCAGCACGGCGGGCGCGTCGGACACCCCGACACCAGCGGTCTCGTCCCCGTCGCCCCCTCACCCGTGGCGCTTCCCGAGGAGATCCACACCGCCGGCGGTCGCCGCGCGTCCGTCGTCCCCCGCGAGTTGACCGTCGAAGAGATCCGCTCGACCGTGGCCGACTTCGCCGCCGCCGCGCGACGGGCGGTCGACGCGGGCTTCGAGGGGGTCGAGGTGCACGCCGCCAACGGCTACCTGATCCACCAGTTCCTCGCGAAGAACACCAACCTGCGCACCGACACCTACGGCGGGACGGTCGCGCACCGGATCCGGTTCGCCGTCGAGGTGGTCCAGGCCGTCGCGGACGCGATCGGCCCCGAGCGGGTCGGGGTGCGCATCTCCCCGGGAGTCGGCGTCAACGGCATCGAGGAGGGCGACACCGACAGCATCTACCCGGCTCTCGTCGCCGCCCTGGCCGACCGGGGGCTCGCCTACCTGCACGTCGTGTTCGCCGACCCGGAGCAGCCGCTGTTCCAGGAGATCCGGAAGGCCTGGCCGGGCGCGCTGATCGCCAACCCCGTCCTCGGGTGGGGAGGACCCCTGCCCGCCGACGGCGGCCGGGAGGCCGGTGAACGGCTGCTCGCCGCCGGAGCCGACCTGATCTCCCTCGGCCGCGGCTTCCTGGCCAACCCGGATCTCGTCGAACGCCTGCGTCGCGGTGCGCCGCTCAATGCCGTACGGGACGAGTACCTGATGTACACGGGCGGGGAGACGGGCTACACCGACTACCCCACCCTGCGCGCGCCGGCGCTCGCCTCCGCCTGAGGGATTCAGGGGCGGTCGCTAGCGCACGGCCTGGCGGTCCACGCGGTAGCGGAGGTAGACGACCTTCGAGTTGAAGGTGCGGGTCTCGACGAGTTCGAGATCCACCCGGCGCTCGTGCCGGGGAAAGTACGGAGTGCCACCGCCGACCAGCACCGGGTAGAGCATGACCCGGTACTCGTCGATCAGCCCCAGCGCCGCCGCCTCGGCGGCGAGAGTCGCGCCGCCGATCGCGATGTCGCCGTCCCCCGGCTCGGCCCGCAGCCGCTCGATCTCCTCCGCCAGGCCGCCGGAGACCAGGCGGGCATGGCCCTGCACCTCCGACAGGGTGGTGGAGAACACCACCTTGGGGAGCGGATTCCAGAGCGAGATCCACTCGCGCTGGGAGTCGTCGAGCGACGGATCCTGGTCGGCCGTCTCCCAGTACAGCATCGTCTCGTACAGCCGTCGCCCCAACAGGTGGACGCCGACGTCCCGGATCTCGTCGATCCAGAAGCGGAACACCTCGTCGTCGGGCACGGTCCATTCGAAGGAGCCGTCCGGCCCGACGATGTAGCCGTCCAGTGAGACGTTCATCGCGTAGGTCACGTCGCGCATCAGGAGTCCTCCTCGGGAACGGGTCCGACCCTACGACGGCCGACGCCCGCCGAACCCACACGGCTCGCGGGATCGCCCAGATCCCTATCCAGGGCGAGGATCTCTCCGCCCAGGCTTCTGGTGGATACGTGCGGGCGATGCGGTGGAGCGAGACGCGGGGACGGCGCGTTCAGGGAACGATGAGGACCTTGCCCCGGATCCGGCCTGTCTCGCTGAGGTGATGGACGTCGGCGAGGTCGGTGAGGGGACGTGACTCGCTGATGTCGATGCCGAGTGCGTCCGCGTCGACGAGTTCCACGAGCGCCGCGAGGTGGGCGACGTCGTTGCGGGCGACCACGTGCATCGTGCTCACCCCCGTGCCCGCGGTCGGCTCGATCGGGGTCGCGATCGAGACGATCCTCCCTCCCGGCCGTACCAGAGGCGCCAGCGCTGCGGCGTCCGACGGGCTCAGCGGGACCAGATTGAGCAGGGTGTCCACCGGACCGTCCAGCGCGGCGTCCACCGGTCCGGCGGTGTAGTCGATCACTTGGTCCGCCCCCTGCCGCAGGACCGCCGCGGTGCTCCGCGGACTGGCCGTGGCGCTCACCTTCGCCCCCGCGCGCTGGGCGAGCTGCGTGACGAAGCCTCCGACTCCGCCACCCGCACCGTTGACCAGCACCCTTTGACCGGCGGCTACCTCGCCGTGCTCGAATACGGCCTGCCAGGCCGTCAGGCCGGCCACGGGAAGGGCCGCCGCGTGTGCCAGCGGGACGGACTTCGGTGCCGTGACCAGGAGTGCGGCGGGCGCCCGGACGTACTCGGCAGCCGCACCCCCGCCGTCGAGCCGCCCGATGACCCGGTCGCCGACCGCGAACCCCTCCGCCCCAGGGCCGACCTCGGTCACGGTGCCCGCGACGTCCCAGCAGAGGGTGTAGGGCAGGTCCACGGGGAGGAACGCGTGGAGCAGCCCGGCGCGCAGAGCGGCCTCGGTGGGATTGAACGAGGTCGCCGCGACGCGGAGAAGCACTTCACCGAAGGCGGGTCGCGGACGAGGAACGGAGTCGTAGCGGATCACGGAGGTGTCGCCGTACTCGTGGATGCGCGCGGTCTTCATCATCTTCGTCGTCATCGTCATGCCGCGAATCTACGAGCGCACATCGAGACGATCCATGTGTCAGGACCTCTCCTTCATGCGCATGCGTCTCGCTCCCCTACGCTCGGCTCATGGACCTACTCAGCGACGTGGTCGCGGTGACGCGGACCGGCCGGCCCCGGTCGGCACACGTGCGGTGGCATGCCCCGTGGGGACAGGAGTTCGCCGCCGTCCCCGGGTCGGCGGGCTTCCAAGTGATCCTGCAGGGTTCCTGCTGGCTGTCGTCCCCGCACACAGAGCCTGTCCGACTGAACGCGGGCGATGTGGTGTTCCTGCCCCGCGGCAGTGGGCACGTCCTGGCCGACAGCCCCGAAAGTCTGGTGACAGCCCCCGCGTGCGAGCCCGGTGACCACGAGCCGTACGACGCCTACGCCTCGGACAGCGTCGACCGGAGCGGGGACGGTGGTCCGGTCACCGTTGTGCTCTGCGGGGCCTATCAGCTCGACCCGTCCCGCACGCACCCCCTTCTCCTGACCCTCCCGGATCTCATCCACTTGCCGGAGCGATCGGATCGCCATCCGGAGTTGCGCGCAGCCGTGGCACTGCTCGCCGCCGAGCTGGAGAACCCACGGCTGGGAACGGACGCGGTCGTCCCCGCGCTCCTGGACACACTCCTCCTGTACATCCTGCGTATCTGGTTCAAGGCGCAGCCGGACCGAGGAGACGTCACCGGTTGGGCCGCCGCACTGAACGATCCGTCGGTCACGGCCGCCCTCCACGCCATCCACCGGGACCCGTCCGCTCCCTGGACGGTGGCGACGCTCGCCGCGGAAGCCGGGCTGTCCCGGGCACCTTTCGCCCGGCGCTTCGCCCTGCTGATCGGCCAGCCGCCGCTCGGCTACCTGACCTGGTGGCGGATGACCACGGCAGCGCGTCTGCTTCGAACATCCGACGCGCCGTTGAGAGCCGTCGCAGCGCAGGTGGGGTACACATCCGAGTTCGCTTTCGCCCACGCGTTCAAACGCGCGCACGGGACCGCCCCCGGGAAGTACCGGCGGACGGGCTGATCCGGAGGGGCGCTCGGGCTCGGGCCGGCGAGTATGGCCCACCTCCGTGTCCATCCCGGTGGCGTCCGTTCCGGGGCTTCCGGCAGGCCGCAGCATGAGGACCCCTTTCGTGGGTAGCCGCCAGGCAGTAGGTACCCGCACCGGCCGGTACCCGTCATCCGGGAGGCAGGCTCCATGGGCAAGCTGAAGGGCAAGGCCGAGCAGATCAAGGGCAAGACGAAGGAAGAGATCGGCTCGATGACCGACGACAAGAGCATGGAGATGAAGGGGAAGGCAGAGAAGGCCAAGGGACGCGTCGAGGAATCCTCGGCGGACGCCGCCTCTCGGATGCGGAGGATGGGAGAGAAGAAGAGGTGACCGGCAGGCGTCTGCGGGCACAGTGCGCACACTGTGCCCGCAGACGCCTGCCGGTCACCTCGTCCGATTCCGTGGAATACCGACGGCACGAGGCGTGCGAAGGGCCGGGGCGGGTAGGCGCCCGACAGGTTCCCTGTTGATCGACCGCACTGCACCGCGGTGTCCCGGTCGGTCCCCTCCCGGCGAAGGAGTCGTCATGCCCCGAGGATCCAGTCCCAAGCGGGAACGGCAGTACGAGCACATCAAGGAGAGCGCGGAAGAACGCGGCGAGAGCCCGAAGCGGGCGAAGGAGATCGCGGCACGGACCGTGAACAAGGAACGGGCCCGCGCGGGCGAGTCCAGGACGGCGAGCAAGAGCTCGACCCAGGACATGTCCTCGGGCAAGCGCGGTGGACAGCGCTCCCACAGCGGCGCGCAGGGACCCACGTACGACCAGCTCTACGCGGAGGCGCAGCGACGCAACCTGCACGGCCGTTCCTCCATGAACAAAGCCGAGCTCAAGCGCAAGCTCGGTCACTGAACACCAGGGAGGCCCGAATGAACAGGGCCGCGCTGTTCGACGTCGACGGCACGCTCGCCGACACCAACCACCTGCACGTCACGAGCTGGTGGGAGGCCTTCCGGCAGGCCGGACACGACGTCGCCATGCACGACATCCACCGCGCGATCGGCCTGCCGGGCGAGGACCTCCTCGCCCATCTGCTGGGCGAGGACCGCGACGCGGACGAGGACGGCGCACTGTCCGCCGCGCACGACACCCTCTACGGAACGTACTTCGACCGGCTGCCGCCGCTGGAATCGGCCGCGGACCTGCTCCGGGCGCTGGACGGGCGCGGATGGAGCGTGGTGCTCGTCACCTCCGCGCGGCAGACCGAACTCGACGCCCTGCTGCGGGCCATCGATGCCGACGAGGCCGTCACCGCAACGGCCAGCGCCGACGACGTCGAGCAGGGAAAACCCGCGCCCGATCCGGTGCACCACGCCCTCGGTCTCGCCGACGCACCCGCACGTGGATCCGTCTTCGTCGGCGACACGGTCTGGGACATGCGGGCCGGCAGCAGCGCCGGCGTCATCTGTGTGGGGCTCCTGTGCGGCGGCATACCCCGCGGCGACCTCGACGACGCCGGAGCCCGAGCGGTGTACCGGAACCCCGCCGACCTCCTCGCCCACCTCGACGCCAGTCCGTTCGGAGAGACCGGGCGCGGGGGCCGTCACTTCGCGAACTCGGATCGGAACACTGTGTGAGGATCGGCTCCGTGCGGCCACGCTCGCCGCTCAAGGCCGTCGAACGCTCCGGGGAGACCGCCGGGGAACAGGCCGCCCCCTCCCCGGCGTGGGATGCTCATGTGTATGGAAGGCGATTCCATACGTCCCGACTCCGGCGTCGGCACGGCCCCCGAGGTGCTGGCGCTGGCCAAGGTCGTGACGCGGCTCCGTGCCGAGGTCGCCGACCTTGAGGGTGTGGCCTCGGTGGCGGCCGTCGTGGAGAGGGCCAAGGGCGTGCTGATGGCCCAGGCCGGCGTTTCGGCGGACGCCGCGCACCAGCTGCTGCTCGACCGGGCGGAGCGGCGCCGGGGGACCCTTCTGGAGGAGTCCTGGATCATCCTGAGCCGGATCGGCTCGCGACCGACGCCGACAGTTCCACAGGGTGCGTCGTCCGAGTCGGTGGACCTGCTGGACTCCGCGTCGCTCCGTACGAGCCGCTCCGGCCCCGGTGACCGCCGGCCGGGCGCGCGCCGGGTGCTCCTGGCACGGCTGGCCAAGGGCCTCGCGAGCGTGCGTTCCGCGGACGACGTGGCGGAACTGCTACGGGCGGTGCTCGGCGACGAGGAGGACGTGGACGCCGTCATGATCTACCGGCTGGCACCCACCGGAAGCCTGGAGCTCGCAGGGGACGCCGGCATCGACGCGGCGCTGGCCGAGCAATGGAGCCACATCCCGCCGCTCAGTGGCGTGGCGGCGCTGGAGGCGTCCGCCACCCGCGAGGGAGTGTGGCTCGAAGACCTGGAGGCGGACGCGGTCGACTACCTGCTGATCGGTGATCCGCCCGAGCGATGGCCTTCGCGCGCCTGGCTCCCCGTACCGGGAAGCCCGCCGACGACGACGGTCGTGGGGTTCTTCCGCTCCCGGCCAGGCTCCTTCGACCCTTCCACCCGCACCCTGCTGCGGCGGGCGGTCAGGCTCTGCAGCGGCACCCTCCGGGAAGCCTGGGAGCCTCCCGGACCAGGTGCGGGCCTCGGGGACGTCGAGGCCGTTCAGACGATCTTCGACACCATGCCCGGGCCGATGGTCCTGCTCACCCCCCTGAGGTCGCAGGCGGGGGAGGTGGAGGACTACCGGATCGACGCAGCGGCGCCGGAGTCGGTCGATGTGGTCGGCCGACGCGGCCGGGAACTCGTCGGGCGGCGGGTCCTGGAGACGTACCCCACCGTGGCGGGCACCGCCCTGTGGGACGGGTACCGCGAGACGCTGGCCACCGGGACGGTCTACGAGAGCGAACCCTTCGCCTACGACGAAGTGACAGCGGGAGTCCCGCGGCAGTCGGTGTACTCGGTCCGGGTGTCCCGCCTGGGAGAGCGACTGGTGGTGTCCTGGATCCGACACGACACCAGCGAGCGCGAGGCCCGCAGGCTCGCCCAGTTGCAGCGTCTGGGCAACCTCGGATGGGTCGGCTGGAACCTGGTCACGGACGAGATCACCTGGTCCGACCACGTGTACGCCGTCTTCGACCGCGACCCCGAGCTGGGCCCCATACGGATGGAGGAACTGCCTGACCATCTGGTGGCGGAAGACGTGCCGAGGCTGGGTTCGGCCGTCCGACGGCTGCTGGGTGACGGCCGGGCTGTCGACGAGTCGTTCCGCGTCAACACGGCGAACGGGGTGCGCCACCTGCGGATCGTCGCGGAGGTGCGGACCGACGCGGACGGAGCCCCGGTCGAGGTCCACGGCTTCTTCCAGGACCTCACCGCCCTGCGCGACGCCGAACTGGCCCTGGTCGAGAGCGAACGCGCCGTCCTCGTCCAGCGCGGCATGCTCAAGGCCGAACGCGCCCTGGGAGCCCGGCTGCAGGACACGCTGCTTCCGGTCCCCGAGCAGTCGCTCGAACTCGCGGGCCTGTGTGTCGACGTCGCGTACGTCCCGGCCGACAGCGGGGTCAACGTCGGCGGCGACTGGTACTCCGCGATCGAACTGCCCGACCAGAGCGCCCTGTTCGTGGTCGGGGACGTCTCAGGCCACGGACTGGCCGCCGTCGGCACCATGGCTCAGCTGCGGTTCTACACGAAGGGCATGACCGTCACCGGTTCGGCGCTTCCCGACGTCCTCGGCAGGCTCAACGCCCTCCTGCTCCACACGGCGACGGATCGGGGCGGAGCCACCGCGACCATGGTCATGGGGCGCTACCAGCCCTGGGACCGACGCCTGGACTGGGTCCGCGCCGGGCATCTGCCGCCCCTGCTGATCCGCGGCGGTGAGGCGACCTTCCTGCCACAACCCGAGGGCTGCCTGCTGGGCGCCGCCTTCCATGCGACGTACGGGCAGGAAGCGATCGACCTGCTCCCCGGGGACCACCTGCTCTTCTACACGGACGGCCTCGTGGAGGAGCCGGGCGAGGACATCGAGCTGGGCCTCGAGCGGCTGGCAGGGAGCGCGGTGAAACTCCTGGGGGAGGCCGGCGGCGCCATGCTCGCCCGCACCCTCGCCGGGCTGCGGTCGGAGAACCGGGACGACATCTGCGTCCTGGACATCCACCTCCCTGACGATTCCTGATCGGCGCCGGCGCCGGATGCGGAACCGGACCGGAGCTCAAGCGCGAGCTCCGGCCCGGTGGTGGGATCAGGCCAGGCCGTCCCAGCCCCAGCGCGGGGTGGGGCCGGGCTCGCCGAGATCCGTACCCGGGGCCGAGGCCGAGACGTCCTTGGCGATCCGCGTGCCCCAGTCGAAGTACTCCACCACCCGGCGGCGCAGCAGCGCGTCGTCCGGCAGCTCCTTCTCCACGGCCGCCGTCATCAGCTCCATCCAGCGCAGTCGCTGTTCCTCGGTGATGCCGAGCCCGAGATGGGCACGGAGCAGGGCCTGATGCCCGCCGTGCTCCGCGGTGAAATCGGCCGGTCCCGAGAAGACCTCCGCCAGCCACACGGCCACGTGCTCCACATGGGTGGCGGTGAAGTCGGCGAAGACGGGCGCCAGGAGGGGGTCGGCCAGGACTCCCTCGTAGAACGTCTCGGAAAGGCGGCGCAGCGCGTCGGCGCCTCCCACGGCCTCGTACAGGGTGTTCGTGTGCTCGGCGCTCATGGAAGGCCTCCGTGATCCGTGATGTGGCCTCCCAGCTTTCCCTCAACAGGTCCCGAATCCAAGGATGTTCGCTCTGGGCGGCGTGGCCGGCGTGGCCGGTGCGAGAGCTCGGTCCAGGAGGCGGGCCGGACAGTGAGAGTCGTCAGGCGTACTCGGCGGCCTGCCCCGCCCGCGCCCGCTTGCGGAAGGCCGGGACCTCATCGCCCGGTTCGTACCCCAGCGCCGCCCGGTCGCTGTTGCGCAGGGCCGCGTCCGTGAGGTTGCCGGTGAGGATCAGGGCGGTGAACACGCCCTTGAGGGCGGCCCCTGTGGTGGTGAACCACGTGTCGAAGGCGGGTCGGTCTGTCGTACGAAGGTCTTCGTCGCGCTTGACGTCATGGGCGACTTGGTCGGTGATAGCGCCGGGGAGCGTCCCTTCGATGGTCCGCAGACCGGCGAGCGCGGCAGCCCAGCCCGTCGTCCCGCACAGGGCCATGGCATCTTTGGCTCGATTGGACAGAGCGCTGTAGTCGATGGAGTTCTGGTCCTGCCCCTGGTCGTTCAGCGGAGCGCCACGGGATGCTGTCTTGAAAGCGTCGTTGTTGCGGTCCCGGCCCGTCGTGCCGGCGTAATCCGACAGGACTTCCGCCTGTGCCTGCGCCTCCCACAACGCCTTGTAGGCGGGACTGCCCGTCGGCGCCTTGTTCGTCTGGAGCAGCTTGATCTGCTCGTCCAAGAGCTCCAGGAGGATGCGCGAGCACTTCTGCGTCAGGTCGTCGAGGGCGTTGAAGATGTGTTCGCCCTGCTTGTGTCCCTGGGTGACCCGCTGTATCGCGACCCGCGAGGAGCCGGTTGCGGGAGCCCGCTGGACATCCTGCCGTGCCGGCTCCGGAGCCCTGCCCGCCAGAGCCCGTGTCGCGCTCGCCTCCGCTTCGCGCTCGAAACGGTCGGAAGGATCGGAGACGCTCAGCCCGTCTCCGTGGTCGGTGCCGGAGACGGGACCCCGGCGCTGCTGGATGACGTGGGTGAGCTCGTGCGCGAGGGTGTGCCTGTCCCCGCCTCCTTCGCCGATGACGATGTGGTTGCCGGAGGTGTAGGCGCGGGCGCCGAGCGAGGCGGCGGACGCCCTGGCGGCGGCGTCGGTGTGGACGCGGACCTCGGAGAAGTCGGCGCCCAGGCGCGCCCCCATGTCCGCCTGGGTCGCCGGGTCCAGCGGCTTGCCGGAGGCGCGCAGCACGTCGGGGACGGCCGACCGCTGGACCGCGGGCGCCGGCTGGTCGGTGCGCTGGTGTCCGCAGCCGGGACCGTGGTGGTGCGCGTCCTGCGTCCAGGCGTGGTCGGCTTCACGGAGCATCTGGACGACGGCGGCGTTCCCTGCGGAGTTCTGCAGGGCGAGCAGCCCGGCCGCCGGGGTCGGAGGTGTGGGAGTGCGGGCCGGCGCCGGGCCGTGGGTCCGGGGGACCTTGTCGTGGTCGCGCAAGGGGAGGCCTCTCTGGGTGTGGGCATGCGGCCTTTCCGGTGTACCGAACGGAGCGGACTTCCCGCGAGGTACGGGAGGGCAGCGCGTCCGACCGGAAGGGCAGACCTGCGCGAGAGGCGGACCTCGCATGCGGGTCAGCGTCGTTAATCGGTCGTACTGAACGACCGTTCGGTAAATCCGGCACGTCGATGAGCAGGACGGCAGCCGCTGCGGCGCTGGAGCGCGACGGACGCGGACCCTCGCCGAACCGGTCCGGCGTCGGGCCTGACCTGCTGAACAAGCCTTCGATCACCGCCATGTGGAACTGAATGTCCGGATAGTGACAGCGAAGATGCGATCGCACTCCGTATCAGACACACTCCGAAGCGCAATCGAGGTGGTAGTTGAAAGGAAAACTCCTCCTCATCTCTTCGAATCGAAGGCAGGTCCCCGCTATGCTGCGCCGATCCACTGCGGTCTCCGCGTCCGCTCTCCTCTGTCTCGCCGGCACCGCCGGTATCGCGGAAGCCCGGACCGACAGCCTGTACGCGCCCTCCGCCGTCGTGCTGAGCATCGGCAAGGGCGCCGACGCGGGTTCGGCCACCGTCCTGCGCGCGGTCACGCTCAGCTGCGCCCCGACCGCCGGCGGAACGCACCCCGCCCCCGAGTACGCCTGCGCCGAGCTCAAGGCCACGTCTCCGGGGGGCACCTTCGAGGGGCTGCTGACGTCTCCGGCCCCGGACCGGATGTGCCCGCAGCACTTCGACCCCGTCACCATCAACGTGGACGGAGTGTGGGAAGGATCCCGCACCTCGTGGCAGTACACCTTCGCCAACGCCTGCACCATGGACGCCACTCTGAACGGCGGGGCGGCTTTCGCGTTCTGACCGGCGCGGGAGGACGTGGTGGCGCGACGCCGCTGCGAGGGGGAAGCGTCCGGTCTGCGGGGGCGGGCGACCCCCGCCCCCGCGACTGGTCCGCCGCGCTGGGCAGGGGTCGGCAGGGTCAGCCTGCCCAGCGTCCGGAGAAGAAGGTGACGGCGAGGACGACGGAGAGGGGCGCCGAGAGACAGAGCCAGGCGGCGAGCCACCGGGGCCTGCGCAGCGTCCAGGACGCGATCCCGATCCACAAGGGCCACCACAGGAGAGTGGCGCGGGGGATGGACATGTACCAGTACGAGGTGCCGAGCGCCCACAGACTCAGCACGATGTAGCAGGCCTCCGGCCAGCGCCGGGCGCGGACCAGAAGAGCCACCGTGACCACCCCGACGGCCATGGCGACCAGCTCCGCCTGCCACATGAGCGCGTACGGCGTGGTGTAGCCGTGCCCGAACGCGGCGTCCCACGTCGTCCCCCAGGCCTCCCACGGCGCGTGGAACTCGCGGTACCAGCCGCGTTCCTGGGCGTGCTTCCACGCCATCCAGTCACCGGTGCGCGCGTGCAGGTACCAGGAGTAGAGAAACGGCGGGAGCGCGGGCACGGCCAGCCACGGCAGGCCGCGCAGCGTGCCGCGCGCGCGGGCCGCCAGGGCGAAGTGGACGACGAGCGCGGCGACGAGGAAGAGGCCGCTGACACGCACGGTCGTGGCGCCGGCCGCGAGGAGCGCGGCGGCGCGCCAGTCCTGGCGACGGGCGGCGAGCCAGGCGGGGAGGGCGAGGGCGAGGAAGAGCGACTCGGTGTAGCCGACGGCGAGGAAGACGGCGCAGGGCGAGACGAGCAGCAGGAGCGCGGCGCGGCGGGCGTCGGCGGCGCGGGGCAGATGGAGGCGGGCTATGCGGGCGAGCGCCAGGACGGCGACGGCACCGGCGACGAGCGAGACGAGAAGGCCGGCCGCGGTCCATTCCGGTACGACGAGGTGCACGGCCCTCAGTACGAGCGGGAAGCCGGGGAAGAAGGCCTCCCGGTTGTCCCACTCCGCGGGCCGGGCGGCGGGGTCGTCGGGGAAGTAGCCGTCGCGGGCGATGTGCAGGTAGTGGCTCCAGTCCCACTGGCCGACCACCTCCGTGAACAGGCCGGGGGAGTGGGCCTCGGGACTGCGCGGGAACAGCCAGGCGGTGCAGTACGCGACGACGGCGAGCGCGACGCGCGTGAACAGGTAGAGCGTCAGGACGTCACGGTCGACCGCGTCGAGGCGCGGGAGACGACGCCACGCGGGCGGAGGGGCGGTTCCGTCCGACAGGGCGTTCGGCGAGGCGGGGGCGGGCGGGGTGTCCGGCGCGGTGGGCCGTACAGGGGTAGGCGGGGTGTCCGGCGCGGTGGGCCGTACAGGGGTAGGCGGGGTGTCCGGCGCGGAGGGCCGTACGGAGGTGGTCAGAGTGTCCGGTGGGGCCAGGGTGGTCAGGGTGTCCGGCGAGGCGAGGGCGGTCGGGGTGTCCGGCACGGTCGGCCGTGCGGGGGACGGAGTCGGGTTCGGCAGGGCCATGGAGAGCGTCCGGATTCTCGTGGAGGGCATGGCGGGGCGCGGGACGGCCCGTGGTGCGTGGCGGTCCCGGGGGCGGGATGGAGGCGGTTCAGCCGGTGGTGCCGCCGGGCGGGTTCGTCGTCGTGGAGGAACTGGTGGGCGTGCCCTGCGGCGGTACGGAGGCGGGCGGGGAGGTCCGTGTGCCGCCGGACGGCATCTCCGTCGAGGTGGGAAGGGTGGTGCTCGTGCTCATGGGGGCGGGGCCGCCCGTCGACGGGGAGACAGCGGGAACGACGGGCTGTGAGGGGCCGGCCAGCAGGGAGGCGAGCGCGGCTCCTCCGCCGCCCACGACGAGGCAGGCGCCGGCGGCGAGCACGGCGAGGCGCCGCCGGTGGAGACGTCGGCCGCGCGCGCTGATCTCGGTGGCCGGCGCATAGCGGGCCTGGGCGCGGGCCGCTGCGGCGGCCTTCTCGAAGAGCGGCTTCAGCGGGTCGTGGGACTCATTCACCGGGTGCCTCCTCGCCGGTCGGACGGTCGGTACGGGGCTGGTCGGCGCGGTCGTGGTCAGGCCGCGACCCGTCGCCTCGGGGGTCGCGAGGGCGTGCGGGCGGCCGGGCTCCGCGCGGTTCTCCATGGCCTCCAGGAACAGGCGGCTCCGCCTCGGTGCCGGGGGCGCGAGGATCGTCCATGCGCTGGGCGAGGGTCGCGCGCCCCCGGGAGAGATGGGTCTTGACCGTGCCGGTCGAAAGGCCGGTCTCGGCGGCGACCTGGTCGACGCTCAGGTCGCAGAGGTAGTGGAGGGCGAGAGTGCGCCGCTGCTGCGCCGGGAGTCCGCGCAGCGCCTCGACGAGCACGAGGTGGTCCGGCTCCGGCCCCTCGACCACGGGGGGCGCCCCGCCGCGCCGCCACGCCTCGGACGTGCGCCGACGGAACCGCCATCGGCTCACGGCGAGGCGCCAGGCGACGGTACGGATCCACGCCTCCGGCTGCCCGTCACGGTCCAGCTGCCGCCGCCGGTTCCACCCCTTGACGAAGGCTTCCTGTACGACGTCCTGCGCTTCGTGCAGGTCGCCGAGCATGACGTACAGCTGGCCCGTGAGCCGCGCCACCGCATGGGCGTAGAACTCTTCGAACTCCTCGACGGTCAACGAACACACTCCTGGATCTCCGAATACACCCCGCATACGCCTGCCGTGGGTCTCCCGGTTGACACGGGATCCCGTGAACCAAGGTGATGGTGGTCACACGGCTGCGCGCGGACGACACACGTCTTGCGACGGGTTCCGCGCGAGGCACGGTGGCACTTTCGGCCAGCGGGGTGAGTGCGCCCTGGCATGAGTTCCTTGGCGAAGGTCCACTGCTCACGGAACACCTCGTTCGTACGAAAGGACCCCAGTGACCTCGATACGCAGTGCAGTCGCCCTCCCCCTCGCCGCCGTCTCCCTGGCCTTGGCGACCCCGCCCGCCTCGGCCGCCGCACCGGCCACGGTCTCCGTCGAGGAGGCCCGGCTCGACCGGGCCGCACCGCAGGAGATCCTGAAGCGCAGTGGATTCGCCTCCCTGGCACCGGAGTTCGCCGACGCGCTCGCCGACACCGACTCCTTCGCGGCGGCTGAGCGGACGGCCGCCCGGTACGGATCGGGGCTCTGGCGGCGCGCTGTGGACAGGGCCCAGGGCAGGGGAGCGGCGGGAGGCGACCTCTCGCGGGACGACGACCGGCCCCTGTACTGGTCGCGACTCGCGCTCACCCGTGAACTCCGCAGCTGGCAACCCGGATTCGGGATCACGGAGGAGGGCCGGAGCCGGCTGCTCGACCGCCTCGAACGCTCCTCGCGCGGCCAGGACTCGATCCGCTACCCGGCGGGGAAGGGCGTGAAGCGGATCCTGCTGACCGGCTTCGACCCGTTCACGCTCGACCGCGACACCCGGATCAGCAACCCCTCCGGAGCGACCGCGCTCGCCCTGGACGGCACCTGGCTGCGTACGTCCGACGGTTCACTCGCGCGGGTCGAGACGGCCGTCTTCCCCGTCCGCTGGCAGGACTTCGCCGACGGCACGGTCGAGCGGACCCTGCGTCCGCACCTGCCGAAGGTGGATCTCTTCACCACGGTGAGCCAGGGCCGGCCCGGACGGTTCGACATCGAGCGGACCAACGGAGCCTGGCGCGGAGGCTTCCCCGACAACGAGAACCTGTCCCGCACGGAGACCGTGCCCGTCGCGGATGCGGCCACGCAGCCCCAGTGGACGTCGACGACCCTTCCGTACGCAGCGATCACGGCGGCATCCACCGGCCGCTTCCCGGTGTACGACAACACCTCGGTGACCGAGCTGCCGGTCGGGACCGACACTCCCGTGGTCCGCCCCGACGGGCCGACTCCCGGCTCCGCCGCCCGGGCGGGCGGTGGCGGGAACTATCTGTCCAACGAGATCGCCTACCGGGTCACCCTGCTGCGCGACCGCCTCGGCCTGACGCGGCTGCCCGGCGGCCATGTGCACACTCCGGTCCTTCAGTTCGGCCCCGGAAACACCGACCCGGCGACGGGAACGGTCACGGACGAGGAGTTCGTACGGAACCGTCTCGACATCATCGCCCAGGTGCGGGCGATCGTCGCCGTGGCGGCCGGGTCCCGGTAGTCCGCGCGCTGCGTCGGACCTGCCGAACGAGTGACCCGGGCGCTGAGCCGAGGTGGTGAATCCCAGGTCACGGGGGTGATCACGATTTTTCAAGGGGTGGCTGGAAGGCAACGTTTCTGCGCTCTGGAAGGCCCCGCGACCGGCTGTCCGGCATTGGAGTGAGACGTCGTGTCTCGTTGCCTCCGTGCGGCGTTTGACCGCGCGACGGCCACTTTCTGGCACGTCACACGGAGACATTGAGGAGTAGCTATGCGTTCTCTGGCCGCGTCTGTTCTGGCCGTGGGGATTCTGCTGGGCGGCGCCGGTGCCGCGCTCGCCAACGACGGCGTCGGGATCGGGTACTTCGACGAGGGTGGCGCCGGCTTCAGCTCGCACTGTTCGGTGAGCGGCGTTCCGTCCGTGTACGGAACGATCTTCACCGGCTCCTGCTCGGACAAGGGTTGGGAAGAGGGCGCGGAGGGTTCCTTCCTCGGCGCCCACTGACCTGCGGTCACGTCCGGCAACGGACACCGCTCTGAAGGACCCGCGCGTGCCGTGACCGCGCACGGCCTGCGGCAACGGCCCGCCCTCGCACGCGAGGGCGGGCCGACTTGCTTCGCCAGGGGGCAACCGGAGCACCTCGGCTGTCGGCCGAGTTCCCGATCAGTCCGTCCGATGTATCCGGGTCCTGGTCGGAGCGGGGAGCGTTTCGTCGCTCTGTGCATTCCCTTGGTTACGTACGGCTAGAATCGCGGGGCGTTGCCGCAGCCGTGCGGCGGACGGACCGAGGCAAGGGGCATCTCCATGGCTGTCATCGTCACCTTCGAATTCTCCGGCGCCGGGCAGGAGCTCTATGACACGGTCATCGAGCGGGTGACCGATGGGCGGGGCTTCACGCAGTTCGCAGACCTGCCGAACACGGGCCTCATCTCTCACGCGGCGGGGCCGGTCGACGGTGGGTTCCGCGTGACCGAGGTCTGGGAGAGTGTCGAGGCCCTCGAGCACCACGCGAAGACGTTCGGCCCGATCCTGGAGGACCTCGGCCAGGCCGACGTGCAGCCGACGATCATTCCGGCGCACAACGTCGTCGTCAGGTAGGGGCGTTCAGGCAGAGTCTGAGCTTCGCCAGATGCCCCGGACCCGCCACGTCCGGGGCATCGGCGTGTGGATGGCGGGGGACGCGCGGCGCGATCGGGGAGATGCGGCGAAGTGCTCCACGCGCACGGCGCCCGCACCGTTACCGTCCTGGCATGGGGCGAGATTCGATACGGGTGCAGGCGTCCGGCGAGCGCGGTCGGCGCCGGAGGCACCCCTGGCCTTCGCTCGGAGGCTGACGAGCAACCAGACGCGGGCACACGCGCTCTCCTCCTTGGTCCCCCTCATGCCTGCCGAAGGGCAGCGGGAGGTGATCGAGGCGGCACTGCACGCCGTGTCCGGCGTCGCCAGTGACCATTTCCGTGGCCGAGAGCTGGTCAGGGTGGTCGCCTCCATGCCCGCCGGGCACTGGCCGGCGGTGGCGGGTGACGTCCGGGGCATCGCGGCCGGCCTGGAGAATCCGCAGGCCCGCGCCGGGACGTTCACCGACCTGGTCCAGTACGTGCCGCCCGCAGACCAGGTGGGGATGGTCCGGTCGGCTCAGCTGGCCGCGGAGCGGATCAGTCACCCCGCTGCCCGTGCGCAGGCACTGACCGGTGTGATCGAGCGGCTGCCGCAGCACCTCCGGGCGGACTCCGTCGAGCGGGCCTGGAGGGCCGTGGTGAGCATCCCGGACGACCGATACGGCAGCTGGGCACGGGCGATGGCCGAGCTGCTCGAACACCTCCCCGCCGGGAGCGGGTCGCTCCCGGCGGAGTCCGTACTTTCGGCCGCGCACCGCCTGAGGGATTCCTCGCGCGTCCGGGCGCTGAGACTCGTGGCTCGCCACCTTCCCGCCGCTCGCAGACAGGAGGTACTGGCGCGGGCACTGAACGACGCGACCGCCATCGTGAACAAGAACGCACGCGTGCGGGAGCTGGCCGACCTGGCCCCGAGCCTGCCCCCGGGCAGCGGGAGAAGGTGATGGACCTCGTCCTGCGGGAGGCGGCGGGAGCCGTCACCGACCCGGACACGCTGCTCGATCGCACGCGACTGGTCCAGCACCTTCCGGCCGAGCATCTGCCCACCGTGCTCGAACAGCTGGTGGAGGAACTCGACAAGCCGGGTTCCCGTTACGCGCGCGCCCAGATGCTGCCCGAGCTCCTCGACCTCTTGTCTCCGGAACACCGCCGAGCCGCGACAGAACGGTTCCTGGCCGAGGCCGGTGCCATCGACCAGCGGCACCACGACGCCGGGGCGGTGACCGACCTGATCGGGCACACCGCCCTGTCGCATCAGCTGGACCTGGCCGGACGGGTTGTGGCCATCATGGCCGGCGTGGACTCCGGCTACCTTCAAGTCCGCACGCTGAAAGCGCTCATGGAGAACGTGGCGCCCGAACACCGGCGAGCGGTGGCCGAGATGTGCCTGGATGCCGCGGAGTCGATCCCCTCCCCGTCCTCCCGCGTCGAGACCCTGGCCGCTGCCGCGCGCCACCTGCCTGAACAACGGCGGGAATCCCTGCCGGACCAGGTCCTCGACATGATCGACGCCATCACCGACGTCCCTCCGAGGGCTCATGCGCTGGGCCGACTCCTGTCCTCTCAGGCCCTGTTCTCGGGCGATCTCCGCGAAGGGCGCACACGGGAACTGCTCGAAGGGACGCTGGCGGACGCCATCGCCCTCCCCGACGGGTACGACCGGGCCGGATCACTCGCCCGCTTGCTCGCGAGCGTCCCGGAGGAACACCGGAACGCGCTGGCGGACCAGGCACTGGAGGCCATCAGCGACGAGCGCACGCCTGCCCTGCTCCTGATCGATCCCTCGCTGTTCGACAGGATGGTCCTGCTGGGGATCGAGGACCCGGGACTGCTGGAGGCGACACCGGAAGCGGGCGTCCTGCGCCGCCGGGCGACCATGCGTCGACGCGCTCGGTTCCGGGCCGATCTGGTGCCGTACCTCTCCGCGGAGCGACGCCGGACCATCCTGCGGAGGGCGTGGTGCGAAGCCGACGGAATCCCGTGGCCGGAGGACCGCGCGAAGCTGCTGGACAAGCTCCGCACCATGATGGATCGAGAGTCGGTGGCAGCACCCCGACTCTTCGCGACCGGTGCCGTGTACGAGCTGGAGCACCCCGAGCGATCCCTGGAGAGGGCGCTGTCCGCCCCTCCGGAGTGGCGCGCCGAGAGGCTGCTGAAGGTGATCGACCGGCTTCCCGCGGAGCGCCGGACGGCCGTGGCTGAGCAGGCATGGGAAGCCTCCGCCGCCATGACCGATGCGCTCAAACGGGCCGAGGTCGTCGTCAAGCTGATCCCTCATCTGCCGGGCCGTCTCCTGGCTCCCGTCCTGGCCTTCGTCACCGTTCAGCACCACCCCTTCGGGGTGCCGGGACTCGTCGGCCGGGCCGGAGAGACGATCGCGAGCGATACGCCGACGTCGTACGTGGCATTCCTGCGCGCGGCCACGCAACGGCTCTCCCGCAGCGATCACCTCTTCGCCCTGAGGAACGCCGCCCCCGCGCTCGCCCGGCTCGGCGGCGGGACGTGATCCGGCGTATCACTGATTCGATCCTCGTCGTCGGCCGCTGGTGGCCGTGACCGGTCCGGGCCCCAGGTGTCGCCGCGGCAGAGTCGAGGAAGGGATCATTCTGTGACGACCTTCGTACTGATCCATGGAGCCCAGGACAGCGCCTGGAGCTGGCATCTGGTGGAAGCGGTGTTGCGCGAGCACGGGCACGGCGTGGTGGCCGTGGACCTGCCCAGCGAGGACGACAAGGCGACCTGGAACGAGTACGCCGACACTGTCGGCGAGGCGATCGGTGACCTGACGGACCTGGTCGTCGTCGGCCACTCCCTGGGCGGCTTCACCGCTCCCCTTGTGGCCGAGCGCACGGGTGCCGACCTCATCGTCTTCGTCGCCGGCATGATCCCGCGGCCCGGCGAGAGCGCGAACGAGTGGTGGACCGGCACCGGCTTCACCGAGCTCGTCCGCGCCCCGGGGGAGGGCGAGGACGAGGAGGCGCTGTTCTACCACGACGTCCCGCCCGAGCTGGCCGCCGAGGCGCAGCGCCGTGTGCGGATCCAACAGGAGACCCCGATGGACCAGCCCTGGCCGCTGGAGCGGTGGCCCTCCATCCCCTCCCGCGCACTGATCGGCCGCGACGACCGCTTCATGCCCGAGGAGTGGAGCCGCCGCGTCGCCAAGGCCCGCCTGGGTGTCGAGGCCGACGCGATCGACGGTGGGCACTGCCTGCCGCTGAGCCGCCCGAGGGAGGTGGCCGATTGGCTTGAGCGGTACGCCGCCGCTGTGCGGGGCCGGTAGCGGTCCGGTCCTTCGTGGAGACGTGGCCGGTGGTCATGTGTCGTACCGCTGAGGTGCACTTGAACCCTAGTCCGCGAGGTACGGCGGTGAGGTTCCGTTCCAGAGGGCGTCGGACCTGCTGATGACCCGCCTCAGTTGGCGGGCGCTGTGAGGCGAGAGGGCTTGCATCACGGTGTCGAGGAGAGCGCGGGCTTCGAAAGGGTCGCCGCAGCAGTCCTCGTGTACATGGCCCCACTCGTAGTCGTACCAGAGATCTCTCTCGGGACGGCGTACGTAGTTCTGCCACAGACGCAGGGCCGCGCTGATGTCTCCTGGCTGCAGATAGTTGCGGTCGAGTTCCAGCCGGTTGATCTCGGAGAGGGAGCTCGCGGACAGGCCGTCGATCACCCGCTGCGTCTCGCGCGGCGGGAGGTGGGCGACGCGGGTTCGGATGTGGTGCGGCCGGCTACGCGGCATGGCTCCTGGGGTTCGTCGTCATGCGGCACATGCTGCCATGACGTCGAACGGCGTGGCGAGCGGATTCCCGGGCGTGGGTGTGAGTGAGCGAGTCAGAGCCATCGCGACACTGGACAACGAGGAGGGACCACGGTGTGACCAGATGGATGCGTCAGGCTCCGCGATGGGCGGTGGCGACGGCTCTCGCCCTTGCTTCTGTCCTGCTGTTCGTCGGTGCCGTCTCCCACATCACCGACCTCCTCCGTCACGGCCTGCGCCCTTATGAGTGGGCACCGAACTGGCTCAACCTCTACTGGACCTCGCTCGCCTTCCTCGATCCGCTCGCAGCCGGACTGCTCATCAGCGGCAGGAGGCGAGGGATGGACCTCTGCTGCGCGATCATGGCGACTGACATCACCGCCAACTGGTACGCGGTGTACGGCATCCAGCACAGCGGCCTGCACGCTCAGTCAGGACTGCAACGCCTCGCCGTCTTCACCCTGCTCGTCCTCCTGGTTGCGCCGTTCCTTCGGCGGCACCTCGCGGACTGAGGGCCCCGCGCCCGATGGGGCCTTCCGGCACGTACCGCCTCCCTCTGCCCGTGCGCAGGGCATGTCACCTCCGATACCGCTGCGCCACGGCCGAGAAGGCAGCCTTGGGTTCCCATTCCATGTCGGGGTAGGTCTGACCCCGGCGCCCTTCGAGGAGTCCGACAATGCCCAGGCCTGCCCGATCCAGGTCGTCCCTGGGGTCGCCGTCCGGGCGGTGCGGATAGCCAGCCAGGGCGAAGAGGAACACGAACGCACTGTCCACGCCCTCGGACTCGAAGATCTCCAGCAGTTCGCCCAGATAGGCGGCCTGGCCGGCCTCGTCCCGCTCGTACACGCCGTCCAGCCGCACAGGGGCTTTCGTCTCCGGGTCGTACTCGACCACTTCCAGCACACGACCACCGCGGTCTCCCGCGCCGCGGTAGGCCGCAGTGCCGAACCCGGTGACGGCGAGCGGCTTGGGAACCTGGGCCAGGGTGCGCACCGCATCCCGGAACCGGTCGGCGACCTCGGCGGAACGGATCAGCTCGTACGTCACCAGGTCGAAGGGGGTCCAGTCGACCTGTTCGAACTGGATGGACGCGTACGTGAGCCGGCCCTGGAAGCGCTCGCGGACCGTGGCCACGGCGTCGTGGAGGAACGCGTTGATGCGCACGCCGAGCTCCCGCATCGCGTCGGCCCGCCGCTCGGGCCGGCTCATCAGCCGCTCGACCCGCTCCTCGGGGCTCGCTCCGGGCAGGAAGCCGCGGTTCATCACGCTCAGCTCGACCCCGGCGACGAAGACGACCGCGGCCCCCTGCCGGCGGAGGCGTTCCGCCCGCTCGGCGCAGTCGCGGAAGAGCGTGAGGATCTGCTCCGGATCCAGCTCCAGCGGGTAGGGCGAGAACCAGACCTCCAGGCCGAGCTCCGCGGCGGCGTCGGCGGCCAGTTCGATGCGGTCCGGGTCGCCGCCGATGATCTGGACCGCGTTGCAGTGCAGGTCGTCGCGGATGATGGCCAGCTCGCGCCGGACGACCGTGGGGTCGAAGTCCTCTCGGGATGTCTGACCGTGCACGACGAATCCGGTGTCGTAGGTCATTCCTCTTGCACGCATGGTGACGGCCTCTCTGTCGGTCTCGTCCGTCGGGCTCGGTCGGGTCGAGGTTGTCAGAAAAGATGCGCGCCCGCAATATTGCGTACGCGCAAGATTGCGGGCGCGCAGTACGGTGTGGAACGCTGGCGCCGTGACGACACCACCGGCAGGGCTGCGGGAGCGGAAGAAGCAGGCCACGCGGGAGGCCCTGCGCGAGGCGGCCCTGCGTCTGGCCGTGGAGCGCGGACCGGACCAGGTGCGGGTCGAGGACATCGCCGAGGCGGCCGGAGTGTCACCGCGTACCTACAACAACTACTTCGCCAGTCGCGAGCAGGCGATCGTCTCCGCTGTCACCGCGGACAGGGAAGCGCGGATCGCGGCGGCGGTCACGGCCGGGCCGGCAGGCGTGCGCCTGGCCGACGCGGTCACCGAGGCGGTGGTCGAGCAGTACGCGAACGCGGGTGAGCGCGAACAGCAGGCGCTGTTGCTGATCACCGCGCGGACCGCACTCCGTGACGCGTTCCTCGACGCCACCGCCGACATCGAGCCCCCTCTCACGGCGGCGATCGCCGAACGTCTGGGTGACGCCGAAGCACGCACGGCGCGCGTTCTCGCGGCAAGCGTGGCCGCGGCGGTGCGCATCGCGCTGGAAGACTGGCTCCAGCCGGCGGGGAGCGCGGAGGCGGTCGGCGCCGCGGGGCTGGTGGTGCCCGCCGGCTCCCTGCCCGACCACCTCCGCACGACGCTGGCCCCGCTGGCGCCGGCCTTCGACGCCGCCGAGCGGCGCACCCGCGAAGGCGGCCTGTAGCGGGCTCGCAGGTGGGAGACCATTCCAGTGCGCCGGGCAGGGCTGGCTATGCTGCGGGGATGGAGATTCCCTCGGTGGACGAAATTCGCGCGCTGCACCTCAAACACGCCCCCAATGCCGAGGTGTTCGAACTCGTCTTCACGCACTGCGAAATCGTCTGGAAGGTGGCTGAGCGAGTCATCTCCCTTTCAGGGTGGGGTTTTGACGAAGAGCTGGTGCGCGCCGGGTGCCTGCTCCATGACATCGGGGTGTACCGCCTCTACAACGCCGAGGGTCGGATCGACGGACTGAGCTACATCCGTCACGGACTGCTCGGGCATGAAATCCTGGAATCCGAGGGGATGCCGGCGGAGTTGTGCCGATTCTGTTCGTGCCACACCGGGGTCGGGCTGAGCAAAGAGGATGTGATCAACCAGGGGCTTCCGCTGCCGCCTGCCGACTATGTCGCAGTCACGCCGGAAGAACGGCTGGTGATGTACGCGGACAAGTTCCACAGCAAGTCCGCACCGCCGAGGTTCCTCTCTCCGGACACCTATGCGGCGTATGTGGGACGCTTCGGTCAGGACAAGGTCGAGGCGTTCAGTGCGTTGCGCGCGCACTTCGGCGACCCTGAACTGGGGAGCCTGGCGGCTTCGTACGGCCATGACCTGACCTGACAAGGCGGGCGCCCGCCGGCAGGGATCCGTGGGACGAGGCCATCGGCAGCTCTGCCCGCACTGCAGTTGCCGGAAGCCGTCTTGGCTGAGAGGTGCTGATCCTGGGTCCGGGCAGGGATAACCGGTTGACGTGGCTGGCAAAGTGTTTGACGTGGTTACCGACATCAACGGCTTTCTCGAATACCGAGCGGCACAGGACGGCCAGGGGTCGGCCTGGTGCGCCGCGGACGATCTCGCGTCCCTGTACGAGGGCTGTTCCTATGATGCGTTCGGCTGCCTCTTCGGCGTCCGCAACTATGCGAACTTCCGCCCCTTGGCCCCGAATCGAGGCCTGCCCGCTGACGTATCGGGTTCCGCGAGCGTATGGTCCGCGCAACTGACGGAGTGGTATGGCGTGAACGGCTTTCACGACACCACATGGATCACGTGGGCCGAGGTGAAGGCGGTCGACTGGGACGAGCCCGCAGAGAAGCCCGACAGCCGACTTCATCAGTACCGCCGGACCCCGGACGGACTCAGGTTCAGCGGCAAATCCGGCTGGAGCCGTGAATTCGCCGAGGCTGTGGGTCTCAGAGCGGGCGAGGCACGGGAGTGGCCCGAAGGGAGTGAGTGGCTCGTCGGGGATACCCTCTATAGGTCGGTCACCATCCGCCGCAGAGAAGCCGTCCCCGAAATCGAGTGGCAACCCGTCTGGAAGGCCATGGAGACACTCGCGGCGCAGCACGGTGACGACAACGTGCGCCTCGTCGTGTGGTTCGACAGCTGATCACGTCGCTGCCACCGCGCATCGATGGGCTGCTGTCCGATGGATGCCGTACGTGGGTTCAGCCTCGCTTGCCGGCAGGTAGTACGAAATCGTATAGTTCGAAATCGTGAAATCCGAATCCGTGCCATCCGAGTGGTCGGCCCTGCTTGCTCTGCAGCGGGCCACCCACGCCACCCTGCAAGTCCTTGCCGCACGGCTCGTCGACATGGACCTGACCGCCTCCGAGATCAACGCACTGGCCAACCTGGCCGACGGCCGGGGCCGGACCGTGTCCGAACTCGGCGCGGCTGTGGGTACCCGCCCCACCACGCTGACCAGCGTCCTGGACCGCCTGGAGCGACGCGGCCACATCACCCGTGGCACCAGGCCGGGTGACCGCCGCGCGGTGCTCATCGAGCTCACCGCTTCCGGGCAGCTGACCGCCACCACGATTCGACAGACGATCGCCGATCTGGAGCGTCGCGCGCTCGACGGCCTGTCGGCGGACGCGATCGCAGGCCTGCGCGCCGGCCTGGAAGCCTTGACCGAGGTGCCCTCATGACCGTTCGTCCCCCGCACGCCGCCGACGCACCCGACTTCGACGCCTTGCTGGCCGAAGTGATGGCGACCACCGGGCGGTTCGGTCACCGGGAGCATGTCCACCTGACCTGGCTGGCCGTGCGACGGGTCGGTGTGCGTGCCGCGATCGGCCTGGTCAGCGACGGTATCCAGCGCACCGCCCGCTATGCGGGCGCGCCCCAGAAGTACCACGCCACTGTCAGCCGGGCCTGGGTGGAGCTGGTCGGTTTCCATGCGGCCGAACACGGCGAAGACGACTTCGACGCGTTCGCCGACCATCACCCCGCCCTGCTCGACAAGCGACTCCTGACAGCCCGCTTCTACCGTTCGTCGACGCTGGCCTCCGCGCAGGCGAAGGCGGACTGGATCGAGCCCGACCTCGCACCCTTCCCGTGGCAGGACGTCGGCCGTGGGCGGCCCCGGGAGGAAGCGGCGCGGTGACCGTGACCGGGCCTTCGCCCGGTCGCAGGGCCGACGCCTGATCCGCACGGAACCACCTGGCGGCAGGTGCTACCGGAACCGGCCGGCCACCGTCTGGAAGGACAGCTTGGGCTCCCAGCGCCCGGTTTCCGCGTAACCGCGCGGCGTGCCGGTGGGGAAGGTCCTGACCAGCGCGAAGCTGGCGATGTCCAGGTCGTGGCGGCGCTCCGGGGAGTACGGCGAGTCGGGAGCGATGAAGTTGTAGACGAACGCGCCGTGCACCCGCTCGGCCGCGTACAGGTCCAGCAGGTCCCCGATCTCGCCGGCCTGTTCCCGCTCGTTGCGCACATAGCCGTCCTTGACCAGCGGAGGTTCCCGCTCCCAGTCCACCACGTTGAAGCCGGCCCCGCCGTGCTCCCGGGCCCCCGTGAAGGTGCAGCAGCCGAACTCGGTGATGACGACGGGCTTGCCGTGCCGTTTCAGGGCGCGCAGCCTCTTGGTGTAGGTGGCCTTGTTGTCCGCGCTCCGGTACAGGTTGACCCCGACGACGTCGAAGCCGTGCCAGGCGACCTCCTCCCACTCCCCGGAGCTGTACGTGACCTGTCCGGCGAACAGCGCCCGTACGGTCTTCAGCGCCCGGTCCAGAAAGGCGCTCAGCCTCTTCTGATAGCCCGCCGACTCCGGGCGCGCCAGCGCCTGACCGCGCTCGTCGTAGTCCTTCCCCGGCAGCAGGCCGGACATGAAGATGGTCAGTTCGGTGCCGACCGATACGCCCACGCCGGGATGTCGCTTGCGCAGCCGCTCGGCGGCGCGCGCCACCGAGGCGAGGAACGCGAGGGTCTGCTCCGCGTCCTTGTCGAACCGCCGTGGCTCGAACCAGACGAACAGGCCGTGCTCGGCCGCGATCGACGCGGCCTCCGTCAGCCGGTCGAGGTCGTGACCCAGCAAGAGGACCGCATTGCCGTGCAACTGCTCCCTGATGGCGGCGATTTCCCGGCGCACGTACTCCGTCCGCCAGACCTCGCGGTCCGTATCGAAGTTGACGCCCCTGTAGGTGAGTGAGGCCGGGGTTCGCGGCGACGCCGCCGCGTCGGTCGGCGTCGTACGGGGACGCGCCGTGCCCGCGGCGCAGGCGGTGGACAGGGCCGCGGTGGCGGCGAGCAGGGTCCGGCGGGCGAGGGGTGCTGAGGTCATGCCGCCACTCTCTCGGGAGTGGTGCCGGTGGCACGTCGGCCGAAGGGCTCGGACCCTTCGACCAAAGTCGCTGCCGCGCCTGACTTTCGACGTGACGAGTCACCTTTCGCCCGCGACGACACGGAAGAGCGCGCTACCTACTCTCCAGGCTCGTGAGGGTCGAGTGGAGCCAGGTGAGTTCCGCCCGGGAGGTGGCACGGGCGATGGCGAGGATGCCATGGCGGAACGGATCGTCCAGGTCCTCGGCGTGCAAGGGGCGCTCGCCGTCGTAGAAGAAGCTGGCGGGCTCTTCCAGGAAGGCGAGGCGGCGGCGCAGGACGGTGGCCTGGGCGGCGGGGTCGTCGAGGTGGCGCAGGAAGGCCAGGAGCGTGAACCAGCGGTTCTCGTCGGTCACGTCGGGGCCTTCGGCGTCGGCGAGGCGGCGCCGGAGTTCGTCCCGGCCCGCGGGGGTGAGGGTGAGGACCTGGCGGGGAGCTGCGGCAGGGCCGGGCTGGGACTCGCGGACCAGCAGGCCGGCCTTCTCCAGGCGTTTGATCGCCGGGTACAGCGTGGACTCGCCGACCGGGCGTACGTGGCCGGTGAGGGCGGTGATGCGTTTGCGCAGCTCGTAGCCGTGCAGCGGTGTCTCGTAGAGGAAACCGAGGATCGACAGTTCCAGCATGCCCGCATTCTCTCTCATGAATGACGGTGTCGTAGTACTACGATAGCGTAGTACTGTGATGCCGATGTATTCGAGAGGGGAGCGGACAGTGCGCGAGGCGCGATTCGACGAGCGGGGCAGTGTCATCCGGTGGACCGAGGCGGTCGGGGCGGGCCCCGCGGTGGTGTTCGTGCACGGCTTGGGGTCCGCGGCGACCGTCTACCACGCGCACATCGGGGCCCGGCCCGAGCTCTCCGGCCGAAGGGTTCTCTTCGTCGACCTGCCAGGACACGGCATCAGCGATCGGCCCGCCGACTTCGGCTACTCGCTGGAGGAGCACGCGGACGCCCTGGCCGCCGCGCTCGACGCGGCCCAGGTGCGTGAGGGGGTGATCGCCGGGCACAGCATGGGCGGCGCCGTCGCGATCGTCCTCGCCCACCGCAGGCCCGACCTGGTGGGGCGGCTCGTCATCACCGAGGGGAACCTGGATCCGTTTCCGGCGCCCACGGCGGGCAGCAGCGGCATCGCGTCGTACACGGAGGAGGAGTTCGTACGAGGCGGGGGCTTCGCCCGTGTCCTGGAGCGAGTCGGCCCCACCTGGGCGGCCACGATGCGCCTGGCCGACCCGCTCGCCCTGCACCGGTCCTCCGTCCATCTGGTGCGGGGCACCGAACCGGTGATGCGCGAGATGTTCCTCCACTCGCGTGTGCCGCGCGTCTACCTGCAGGGTGAGCTGAGTGGCGAGCTGCGGGGCGCGGAGGAGCTCCGGGAAGCCGGCGTGGACGTCGTGACCGTCCCCGGCGCCGGTCACAACATCATGTTCGACAACCCCGACGCCTTCGCGCACGCGGTGGCCGGCTAGCGAGTGTGGCGGGGCGGCGGCGAACCGTCCGACGTCCGCCCCGCACGCCGAACGGCTCGCCGGTCCAGGTGACGGCACCTGGACCGGCGAGCCGTTCGGCTACGCCGTCTCCCGGGGCGCTACGCGCCCTGCCGGGTGCGGACGCCCTCGGTGATGCGCTTGCCCACGGTCGCGTCGATGTTCGTCCAGTACGTGAAGGCGCGCTCCAGGACCGGTTCGGTCACGCCGTCGAGGAGGTGGCCGACCACGTTGTCCACCAGACGGTCGCGGGCGGCGTCGTCCAGCACGTCGCGCACGAGCGTGCCGGCCTGCCCCCAGTCGTCGTCCTCCGGGTGCGAGACGTAGGCCGCCCGGGTGATCTCCCCGTCGGCCGCCCAGCCGGGCGGGGTTCCGTACCGCTCGGTGTCGGCCGCCGGTCCGCCCTTGGAGTTCGGCGCGTAGACCGGGTCGGAGGTCTTGCGGTACGCCATCGCGCCGTCCTTCGAGTACGTGTGGACGTCGACGACGGGCGCGTTCACCGGAAGCTGCTGGTAGTTGGCGCCGATGCGCGCCCGGTGGGCGTCCGCGTAGGAGAAGAGTCTGCCCAGCAGCATCCGGTCCGGGCTCGGCCCGATGCCGGGGACGAAGTTGTTCGGCTGGAAGGCCGCCTGCTCGATCTCGGCGTGGTTGTCGGTCGGGTTGCGGTCCAATGTCATCCGGCCGACCGGAATGAGCGGGTAGTCGGCGTGCGGCCAGACCTTGGTGAGGTCGAACGGGTTGAACCGGTAGCCGGCCGCGTCCGCGTACGGCATGACCTGCACGTGCAGCGTCCACGACGGGAAGTCCCCGTCCCGGATGTGCTCGAACAGGTCCCGCATGTGGAAGTCGGCGTCGGCCCCCGCCAGCCGGTCCGCCTCGTCCTGGGGGAGGAACTCGATGCCCTGGTCGGTCTTGAAGTGGTACTTCACCCAGAACCGTTCCCCGGACGCGTTGATCCACATGTACGTGTGGGAGGTGTAGCCGTTCATGTGGCGCCAGGTCCGGGGGATGCCACGGTCTCCCATCAGCCAGGTGACCTGGTGCGCGGACTCCGGGGAGAGCGTCCAGAAGTCCCACTGCATGTCGTGATCGCGCAGGTTGCTGTCCGCCCGGCGCTTCTGGGACCGGATGAAGTGCTGGAACTTCATCGGATCCTTCACGAAGAAGACCGGCGTGTTGTTGCCGACCATGTCGTAGTTGCCCTCGGACGTGTAGAACTTCAGCGCGAAGCCGCGCGGGTCCCGCCAGGTGTCCGGGCTGCCGCGCTCGCCGGCCACCGTGGAGAAACGGGCGACCAGGTCGGTGCGGGCGCCGGGCTGGAAGAGGGCCGCCCGGGTGTAGCGGCTGACGTCGTGGGTGACCTCGAAGCGGCCGAAGGCGCCGCTGCCCTTGGCGTGCGGCTGGCGCTCCGGGATCCGTTCCCGGTTGAACTGCGCCATCTGTTCGATCAGGTAGGCGTCCTGGAGGAGGATCGGCCCGCCCGGCCCCACGGTCAGGGCATGCTCGTCGCTCTCCACCGGGGCCCCGGAGTCGGTCGTCGTTCCCGGTCGGCTCTCGGACATAGGTCTGCCTTTCGTCGTCGCGCAGACCCACCCTCTGCCGATTCGCCTCAGGCTGCCACCGGAGGCATCACCCCTTCCCGGCCCCTCACGTGGGCGCGCCCCTGCGGGACCCGAGAAGCGCCGCGGGCGCCCACCGGGAATCCGGTGGGCGCCTGCGGTGGCTCAGGACCAGGACCACGCCACCAGCGATCGTTCCGCCGCCGCCAGGTGGACGGCCGAGGCGAGCCAGGCCCGCGCGTAGCCGTCGGCCGAGGCGTCGGTGAGGCGGCCGAAGGCGTCGCGGGGGCGGCGGCCGGCCTCCGCGGTGAGGGCCTGGGCGAGGTGCGCCGCTCCGCCGAGTCCCGCTCGGGTCAGCCGGGTGACGAGCGAGGCCGAGTCCGTGCCGCGGCCCGCCTCCGCCACGGCACGGCGACCACCCGCGACGCCCGATTCCAGCAGGCGCCGCACGCGCCACAGGGGCGCGTCCGCCAGCGGATCCGGACCTGTGGCCACCGGCTCGGAGGCCGGAGACCCCGCCGTCCCCCCGGGGAAGTGCTCACCCTGGAGCCGGTCGTAGCCGAGATCGGCACGTCCCTTCCACCCGTCCGGCAGCCGCAGGGTGGCCGACGCCCCCGGCACCGGCCCGACCGCCAGCGGCCGAAGCGTCGCCGCCCGGTCCAGGTCGGGACGGCCGAGCACACGCAGCGCGAGCCCGGGGTACCGGGCGATCCGGCGCAGGTTTGCGGCGTGCGGCAGCTCCGGATGGAGGTGTGCGGGACGGAGCCGCAGCAGCGGACCCTCCCCGGAGACGCGGACGACGACACTGTCGCCGGCAGCCCCGAGCACCTCGACGTCGCAGCCCAGCAGGTGCGTAGCCGTCCCGCCGGGCTCGCCCGCCCCGGGTGCGCCGGCGGCCAGGGCGGCGGCCATCGCCTCCCGCACCGGCCGGGCGAAGAGCGCGGCGGCGGGCTCCTCGGACCAGTCCACTCCGCGCAGCGGCGTCGCACTGACGCCCCGCCCTGCGCCGAGCCGCCCGTCCGCCGAGACGGTCGCGCCGACGATCCGCAGACCGCCGCGCGCCAGCCCGGCATGGTCGAGGACGGCGCCGCCCAGCGCCACGGACGCGGACCCCGCGCCCTTCACACGGGCGAGGCCGCCGGGGCGTACGTCGGACACCGTGTACCCGGCACTGTCCGAACCGATCAGATGTGTGGTCACTCCGGCGTACCCGGTCGCGGACAGCACGGGCTCCCGGCACAGGCCGTACACCCGCAGACTGCCGCCCTGTTCGTAGACCCGCCGCGCGGACCCCGCCACACCCGCGTCGGCCGACCCGGAGCTCAGCGACGCGGCGCCGGCCAGCAGCTCTCGGAAGGCCTCCGCCAGGTCGCCCAGGCGCTGTCCCTGGCTCTGCTCCCGTGCGGCTCTCAAGCCCCGTACGACACGCAGCGCGGCGGCCTCGGCCCGCGGAAGCCCGGCTAGCCGCGCGGTGTGGGCGGCGCGGAGCAGCTCGGCCTGCACCACCGCGCCACTCGCCGTGACACCGGCCGACAGGGCCTCGGCGGCGGCGGCCCAGAGCGCCTCGGCGGCGCGCACCTGCGCTGTCGTGAGGGCGGGCGGAGCGGCTGACTCGGCTCCGGCCTGGTCCCGAGCCGTGCCGGTCGTACGGCGCGGGTCGCCCGCAGATGCCTCGACGGGCTGTCCGGAACCGGTGCTCGCCGGACCGCCGGCGGGCGAGTCCTCACCGCGGCCCGCTCCCGCGTCGGAGCCCGCGCCCGAGCCGGCGGCCTCGTCCGCGAGCATGTCGTGAGCTCCGCACGCGTCAACCTCCGCGTCCACGAGAGGTGCCGCGCCCAGGACCGCGGCCCTGTGCAGGCAGCGAGGAGCCAACAGACAGGTGCACGCGGCCTGATCCGCGTGCGTGACCGCGCCGGACGGGCCCGGGCGCAGGGTGACCGTGGCGTCCTCGCCGAAGGGGACCTCGACCGACCCGTCCGCCGCGGCGGCGGCCCGGTCGGCACAGCCCGCGATCGCCGCGTCGAGCTTCTTGCGCAGCCGCGCGCTGAGCTGCTCCACGGCGTCGGCAAGGACGTCGGGGGTGACGGGAGGAAGGAGTCCGGTGCTCAACGAGGTTCTCCACGGAGGCGGTCGCCCACCCAGCGGGCGAGGGCGAGCGGGCTGAGGGCGGCCACCGGCATGCCGGCCGCGACGAGTTGGCGCGCCACCGGAACCGAGTAGCGCGGAGCGCCGGTGTCGTCGAGCGCCGCGCAGCCCAGCAGATGGGCACCCGAGGACGCCAGGGCACGCACCTCGCCCAGCATCCCGGCGAGCGGTGCGCCCTCCTCGAAGTCGCTGACCACGACGACCAGCGTCCGGCTGGGTACGGTGATCAGCGAACGCGCGTGCGCGAGACCGGCCGCGATGTGCGTACCGCCGCCGACCCGGACCTCCAGCAGCAGCGACAGCGGATCCTCGACCCGGTCGGTCAGGTCGATCACCTGGGTGGAGAAGGCCAGGAAGTGCGTGGACAGGGTCGGAACCCCGCCCAGGACCGCGGCCGTCAGCGCCGACCAGATCACCGAGGCCTCCATGGAACCGGAGACGTCGACGACGAGGACGAGCCGCCAGTCCGCCTCCTTGCTCGCCCGGGTGCTGAACACCGGGCGCTCCGGCACGACGACGACCCGGCCGTCCCCCGCGCGCCGGGTGTGCGC
The DNA here is from genome assembly GCF_014648895.1 of Streptomyces tanashiensis. GTDB lineage: Bacteria > Actinomycetota > Actinomycetes > Streptomycetales > Streptomycetaceae > Streptomyces > Streptomyces tanashiensis. The sequence continues at coordinate 299,785 of NZ_BMRZ01000002.1, read as the reverse complement.
GAGGTTGGCCCGGAGGGTACGGGCGAGGTCGAGGCGCCCGCCGGGGCGCCGCGTGGGACGCGGCGTCGACAGACCCGAGAGCGCCGGGCGCAGGCGGGTGGCCAGCTCCCGGGCGAGCTCGTCGACGAGCCGCTTCACCAGCGGACGCAGCCGGGCCAGTTGGGCCTCGGGCATGCCACCGGCCAGCGACAGCACCGAACTGAGCAGCTCCACCGACGGGCGTACCGCCGCCGGATCGAGCTGCCCGAGCACGTCGACGCGACCCGCGTCGGCGGCCTCCGCGAGGACCTCCTCGCGCACGTCGGTGCCGAAGAGGGCCTCCAGCTCCTGCGCCCACTCCCGGGCGGTGGGGAAGGACGGGTCCTGACCACCTCCCTGACCGGGCGCGCCGCCGTCCAGGTCCTGCGCACCCTCGCCGCGCCCGCGGCCGTAGAGCTCGTCCAGGGCATGGGCGTAGCGGCGCGCGTCGCCCGTGAGCCGTTCCTTGTGACGGCCGAGCAGCAGTCGCCAGCGATCGGTACGCCCCAGCCGCCGGTCGGCGTCGCTCGCGGGGGCGGTTCCGGCCGCGGGCGCGGGCGCGTCGGCGGTCGCATCGCTCGCGGATCCGGAGGCGAGGTCATCGTCTGCGGATCCGGTGGCAGGGAGTTCGTCCGCCGATCCGGAGGCGAGGTCTTCGGGGGCGTTCCCGGGTCGGGGAACGGACGCCTCGTCCGTGCCCGACAGGCCCAGGGTCTTCAACGCGGCCGATCCGGCCGCGTCGGCCGCCGCCCACAGGGCGAGCAGCTCGGAAGGGGCGTCGAGCGACAGGTCGAGCCGGTCCCCGAGCCGCTCCGTCACGGTCGCGAGCAGACGGTCCCGAGCGGCGGGAGTCAGCGCGTCGAAACCGCCGCGCAGAGCCGGGAGCCGGTCGAGGAACTCCTGGTCGGCCAGGGAGTCCACCCGGTCCATGAGCGGGGCGAGCGCGTCCGGTGACGCCTGGAGGAGGGGGCCGGCGGCCGTGAGCAGCCCGACGAGACGCTTCGACAGCGCGCGGCGCGCCTCGGGAGTCGTGGCCCCGTCGATCCAGCCGGCCGTGCGGTCGCCGAGCCCGGCCGCGTCGTCCAGGTCGAGCAGCACACGTACGGCCAGGGCGGCGCCCTGGATGAGCGGGGAGCCCTCGGCGGCCAGCTCGGAGAGGGCCCGGTCCAGCCGGAGGCCCAGGTGACGGGCGGCCGTTCGGTCCGCCAGTGCCACCAGCGCCCCGGCGTCGGCGGCGCTGTCGCTCCCGGCGAGACCGGGCAGGGACCGGACGGCGGCTTCCAGAAGCTCCTCCGTGAGCGCGCCGGCTGCCGTGCGGGCGTCCTGCGTCGTGCCGGGGTAGTGGCCACGGCGCAGTCCCTCCAACAGGTCCAGAGCCTGGAGGAGTTCGGGCAGGTCGGCGCTGTCGGGCAGTACGGCGGAGGCCTCGTGCAGGCGCGCGTCGACCAGCTCGGGCAGGTCGCAGCGCGCGGCGTCGACCAGCCCGGTCAGGATCTGGTCCGGTGTGGGGCCGCCCTCGGCGGCCTCGCGGCGCGCGGTCGCGGCGAGCGTGCCGGCGGCGGCCTGGGCCGCGGTGACCCCGCGCACGCCCGCGAGGTCGAGGCGCGCGGGCACGGACGGCGTCCACGCCAGACGCCACTTGGTGCCGAGCGCGGTGCCGTCGCCGGTGCTCGCCACGGAGAGGGGCTCGCCGTACGAGGCGCCGATGACCAGCAGGCGCCGGAGCAGCACCTCGCGGCGGCCGTCCAGGGGTGAACGGAGTGGGTCGAGACGCAGGTCGCGGCGGTCGGGGTCGTCCGGGCGGGGCAGCCGCAGCTCCGCGAGCTCGGCCTCGACCGAGGGGCCGAGACCGGACCGGGGCGCGTGCGGGCTGATCCGTCCGCGCGCGGTACCGATGAACACGGCCTCCAGCGCACGGGCCAGGGCCCGGCCCCGGCCGAGGGGCTCGCCCTGGCCGAGCACGGTGGTGACGGCCTCCAGCAGTTCGCCGCGCCCGGGGGCGGGCAGTCCGCGCAGAGCGGCCAGGTCGCAGGCCAGGCGCAGTGTCTCGGCGGCTTCGCCGGTGCCCGCGGTGTGCCCCGCACGACGCATCTCCCGGCACAGACCCGTCACCGCGTCGGCAGCCGCCTCCCGGATCCGTTCCGGGTCGCCGGCCGCCGCGAGCACGGCCTGCTGCCACAACGGGTCGCGGATTCCGGCGGGGTAGCCGGACCGGGAGTCGAGCAGGTCGAAGGAGTACGGGACGAGCGAGGTCACCGCCGAGCCCTCGCGGGCCGTACCGGCGGGAGTCGGCGCACTGGTGCTCGTGCTGGTGCCGGTCCCCGTGCTGGTGCCGGTCACCGAGCCGGTCTCGGGCCCTGCGGCTTCGTCGCGCGCCTCGGAAGACGCGCCCGAGGCCGCCCCGAAGGCGGCGCCCGATCCGGCATCCACCCCCGTTCCGGCATCCGCCTCCGCTCCGGCCTCCACCTCCACGGACGCGAGGAGCGCGGGCGCGTGGAAGGCGCCGATCACGGCTGCCACCCGGCGCCCGCCCGCCGAGGCGGAGGCGATCACCTGCCGCATGCGTTCCTCCCGCACCAGATCACTGGCGGGTACGGCTCCGTCGGCGCGCAGGGCCCAGCCCACGCCCAGCGCCGCTCGGCGCAGGGCCTCCGGGGCGCACCCCGGAGCCAGAACCTCCACCGCTCGGTCCCACAGGTCCTCGCCGTCCCGGCCGGTCCCCGCGGCGGCGAGCGCCACGGCGTACGAGCGGCGCCCCCGCGCCGTACCGTCGTCGGGACCGGAGGGGAGAGATTCCCCGGCACTCACCGGTGCGTCGGCGTCAGGGTGTACGGCAGCGTCCCCGTCCGACTCACGCGCTGTCCCGACGAGCCCCGCCGACCAGCCGGGGTCGCCGAGGGGAAGGTCGCAGCACACGACCTCCACCCCACGGGCCCTGGCCCAGCGGACCGCTGCGAGCTCCGGCGAGAAGTCCGCGAACGGGTAGAAGGACAGCCGTCCGTCCTCGCCCGCCCCGGCCAGGGCGACCGGGGCGACGGTCTCGGGGTCGGCCAGGTGCTCCAGCCAGGGCTGGAAGTCGGCCGGAAGCTCGACGCAGACCACCTCGGCCCGCGCCTCCTCCAGCAGGGCGGGCACCACCGCGGCGAGAGCCGGGCTGTGGTGGCGTACTCCCAGCAGGTACGGCGCGCGCGACGCGGCCAGCGCGTCCACGGCGGCTCGCGGATCGGCGGTCGTCAACGCAGGCTCCCGCGCAGGTCCCAGAGCCGGCGCCACATCGCGGAACCGGTCTCGGCGCGGCGGCGCACCGGGCCGTCCCAGTAGCCCAGCAGTCGCGCGTGGTCGGCCGGATCGTCCTTGCGGACCACGCCCAGCAGATGGCCCGGCAGCAGGTCCAGCACGTCCCCGCCGGGCAGGTAGGCGGCGGCGACGCCCAGCGAGGCCGCCACCTGTACGGCCTCGGCGGTGGACATGACCGTGCCCGGGCGCTCCACGTCCCAGCCCTCGGTGGAGCGGCCGGAGCGCAGGTCGCGGAAGACGGTGACGAGGGCGTCCAGGACGGCGTCGTCGACGGCGAACGCCGCACCCGCCCGCTGCACGGCGGCGACGGCCTGGCGTCGGATCAGGACGGCCTCGGCGTCGGCGTCGGCGATCGGGTCCACGGTCTCGAAGTTGAAGCGGCGCTTCAGCGCGGCGGACATCTCGGAGACGCCGCGGTCGCGCAGGTTGGCGGTGGCGATGACGGTGAAGCCCGGGGCGGCGCGGACCACCGCGTCCTCGGTGGCGGTCAGCTCGGGGACGCTGATCCTCCGGTCCGACAGGAGGGAGACGAGGGCGTCCTGCACCTCGGGCAGACAGCGGGTGATCTCCTCGACCCGCACCACGCGCCCGGCCCGCATGGCGGCGAGCACGGGGGAGTCCACCAGGGCCTGCGGGGTGGGACCCTGGGCGAGCAGCAGCGCGTAGTTCCAGCCGTAGCGGAACGCGTCCTCGGTGGTGCCCGCCGTCCCCTGCACGGTCAGGGCGCTGGTCCCGCTGACGGCGGCCGCGAGCAGCTCCGACAGCATCGACTTGGCCGTACCGGGTTCACCGGTGAGCAGCAGCCCGCGCTCTCCGGCGAGGGTGACCACGCAGCGTTCGACCAGCGCGCGTTCGCCGACGAACTTCGGGGGGATCACCAGCTTGGACGGCAGTTCCGCGTGACGCTCGGGCAGGGCCAGCTCCGCGCCGTCGCTGCCGCAGACGAACGTGACGACCGCGCGCGGGGTGAGTACCCAGCCGGGCGGCCGCGGGCCGGGGTCCTGGGCGGCGAGGAACGCGAGCTCGATCGCGTGGCGTTCCTCGGCAGGCTGGCCCTGGCGGGCGGGGGCGGTCTGTTCGGTGACAGCCATTCGGGTTTCCTTCGTCGTGGTTCGGCATGCGTGTGTACGGGCGGGGCGGGGCGGCGCGGCGCACCCGGGGTGGGCGCGCCGCGCCGTGCTGACGACGGGGCGGCCGGTCAGCGGCGGCTCAGGTGCCGGTCGAGCGAGCCTCGATGGAGGTGCCGCCGCGGCCGTTGCTCACCGGCGGCACCTCATCGGGCGGCTCAGCGGCGGCGCCTCACCGGCGTCGTCTCGTACGCCGGACCTTCAGCTCCTCGAACCGCGGGACGTCGCCGTCGAGGATCCGCTGCCACGCCCGGGCGAACAGCTCCGCGGCCGGTTCGGTCGGCACCAGGGCTCCGAGGGCCGGCCGGTTGCCCGTGACCACTCCGTACATCGGCAGCTTCCACTGCTCGACGGGCAGGAGCGGCGAGGACTGCTCGGCCCAGGCACCCGGGAGGAACAGGGAGCGTCCCGCCCGGGCCCGTACGGCCGACACCACCAGCTCGGTCTCCGCCAGTTCGGCCCGCGCCGCCTTGAGACGGGCCGGCTTCCACCCCGTCCACCGCGCCGTGGTGCGGTCCGTCGGGTCGGGCATGGCCAGCAGCATCAGGTACAGCGTCGCGGCGTCGGCGCCCAGGCCGTGGGTTCCGGCGACCTCGGTCACCAGCTCGGGTACCGAACGCGACGGATCCTGCGGCCACCACATGCCCTCGTCGTCCGTCTCTCCTGCCACGGGTGCGCCGGGGTCGGCCAGCAGCCGTGCGAACGCCGGGTCGTGCACGCGCCGCAGTGCCGTCTCGACCGCGGTCGGTTGCTGATCCGCGCCGCGCAGCGCCACCAGGTACGGGTCGGATCCGGTGGAGTCCAGCAGGGCGGACCTGACGGCGGGCTGCGGCTGGCCGTCCTGCGTGGCCATGAGCACCGCACCGTACCGCTCGTGGTCCGGGGCCGTCTCCGTCGGAGCGCCGGCCACCTTCCGGAAGTCCGCGAGGCTCGTGTAGTGCCCCACGGAGAGCAGCAGTTCGGGCGCCGCCAGCCGCTGCCGTACCGCGGTCAGGGCACTCGGCAGCGCCGCCCGCACCGGATCGCCGGCGGGCAGCCGGTGGGCCAGCCACGCCGACAGGCTCATCGAGCCGGCCAGCACCGCCGAGGTGAACGGCGCCTCGGCGGGGGCCACCGTCGCCGGACGGTCGCCCTCGATGCGCCAGGCCACGTCGACGCCGAGCTCCGGCGACGACGCCGGGTCCAGCAGGGCCGGAAGCGCCCGGTGGACGGGCCAGCCGCCGCGCGCGCCACGCGCGGCCTCCGCCGCGAGCCAGTCGGGCACCTGCCGGCGCCGTCCCACCTTCGCGTTCCACACGGCCGCCGCGGATGCCACGTCCGGGCCCTCGGTCCACAGCCGTGCCGGATCGTCGGGCAGGAGGGCCGCGAGCACCGCCCGGCGCACCTCGACCGTGAGCGCGCGCAGCTCGTCGCGGGCGTGTCCCGCCTCGGCCACCTTCAGGCCGAGGGTCTTGCGCAGCTCGGTCGGCAGGAAGTTGTTCTCCCAGCTGTCCACGTCGGGCATGCCCGCGAGAACGACCCGCGCCAGTGCCCCGGAGGCACCGGTCAGTCGGCTGAACTCGTCCGCGGCCTCCGGCCGGAAGGGTGCCTCCGCACGGGAGCGCGCCTCCCGCAGGAACAGAGTCAGCCAGTCGGCCGCCCGCACCCGGTCGCCCACCGGTCCGTCACCGCGCACCGTGTAGGGACCGGGCACCTCGAACCGGCCGCTCGGATCGTGCAGGAGCGCGCCGAACTCCCGCCCGTCGTCGACACTCGTGTTGTGCTCGGTGATGCCGAGCGCCGCCCCGCCGCCCAGCGGCAGCACACTGCGGTGCGAGGCGTTCCGCTCCTGTCCGTCCGGCGTGTGCAGATGAGGTGTCGCCAGGTGGACCAGGACCCGGCGCCAGTGACCGGCCGAGGCCGCCGTCGATGCCAGGCCCAGGGCGTCGATCCGGTCGAGGACACCGAACAGGGCCTCCCGGTGCGCCGGGTCGCTGCCGGGCGCGACCGCCCGGTAGGCGATCGCCGCAGGGTCGTCCAGCAGCGACGCGAACGGCAGCCCGGTGTAGGGCAGGGGCGGCAGGTCGAAGTGCAGGCGGCCCGGCAGCGCGACGGCCGCGGTGTCCGCCCGTACGGCCGCCAGCTCCTCCAGGTATCGGTGGGTCACGTCGCTGTCCGCGCCGTAGCGGTAGTAGCCGGCGCCGACGATGCCGTGCAGCGCCTTGCCGATGAGCTGGTCGCTCGGCCCCTGGACGCGAAGCTCCGCCTGCTCGGCGGTCGGGTCGAGCCGCGCCGCCACGGCGTCGAGCGCCCTCTGCTGGTGCACGGCGAAGCGCAGCACCTTCACCACGCCGGCGATCAGTTCGGGCGCCGAGACCTGCGGCAGGGCGGCGCTCACCAGCTCGGGCAGATCCGCCGCCCGCTCCGCCAGCACGGCCGCCTTCAGCAGGACGCCGGCCGACTCCGCGTCGGCTGCCCGCAGCGCCGCCGACCCCTGCGGATCACGCGCGCGCAGCATGTACAGGTACGGCAGCGGCGGAAGGGCCTGCCCCGCGGTCCCGTACAGCTCGTTGCGGTGATCGCACCGGGCCGTGGTCGTCACCACACCCTCCGGGTCGCTCAGCGACAGCTCACGCCACTGCCTGGTCAGTGCCCGCGGCCGGTCGTCCCCGGGGAACACCAGCGCGCCGACCGGCTGGTCCGAGCCCTTCGGGAGACTGACCGTCCGTCCGGTGGTGTCCTCGCCGTGGTGGCCGCCGTCGGGCAGCCGTACGACACGCCAGCCGAGCAGTCCGTCCGCGGACGTCCCCTGCGCCGAACCCTCCACCGCAGGGGCGGGCCGCAGCCAGGACACCCCGGCGGACAACGCCGCCCCGGGGGCGTGGCGGCGCAGCGCGTCCGCGAGGAAGCCGGGCTGCGAGCGCCGACCATAGGCACCCCCTACCGGGTCGTACTCGAGCCAGCCGCCCTCGTCCTCCCCGTCACGGTTCTGCCACACCCAGTACGACGTGCCGTCGGACACCAGGGCGCGCTCCCCGGGCAGCTTGGTGTCGCCGCTGTGCAGGACGCCGCCGCCGGTGGTACGCCCGCCGCCGGGCAGCTGCAGGCTGGGGTGATCCGAACGCATGGTCCAGTGGTCGGCACCGACGATGTCGAAGACGGTGTCGGGCGCGGTGTGCCAGTAGCCCTGCGGCTCGCCGTGCCCGTACGCGCTCCAGAACACCAGCAGCGCGCCGTCCACGTAGTGGAAGCCCATCCGCCGCGCGGAGTTGGGGGGCACCCGGAGATCGTGCACGAGAACGGTGGAGTCGGCGTCGATGACGCGCACCTGCGCCGCGTTGGCCACGATCAGATACGGCCAGGCCTCGGAGACGGTCAGGCCCTCCGTGGTGTGGCGTGCGGGTGCCAGCTCCGTCACCGCCTCCTCCCACGCCGGCCAGCGCAGCTCCTCCCACAGGCCGCCGCGCAGGGTCCGTGCCACGGTCTCGCCGAGATCGGCGCCGGCCGCGGCCGCGACCTCCTGAGGCGCGAGCGCGAGAGCCTCGGAGGGCAGCCACGACAGCCGGTCGATCGCACCCGGCAGCCCGGGGAGCCCGGCCGCCACCGACGCACCGGCCACGTCACGCATCCAGTCGGCGAGCATCGGCCGGCCGCCGGGCGAGGCGGCGAGCCGCCGCATCACGTCCGCGCCGGCCGACGCGCTGTTGTAGCTGTCCGCCCCGCGCCGGAACGCGGGCCGGAAGCGGAGGTCGGCCGCCAGCGCGACCAGGTCCCGCCGCTCCTCGCCGCGCGCCCAGTCCGACAGGTTCAGGGCGTCGCCGCGCCGGTGGCGAGCGGGCTTCTCCTCGGGGTCCGCGACCGCGATCTCCAGCGAGAGCAGGAGGTCCAGCAGGTTCACGTCCTCGACACCGATCCGCAGGAACCGCCCGCCCTCGGGCCGCTCCGCCAGATCGGCGCGCAGCCGGCCGGCCGCCCGCTCCACGAGCTCCAGCAGGGCGGACGGCGTGGGGCGCGGACCCCAACCGCGGTGCCGGGCGGCGTGGAAGCGCTCCAGCCAGCCCGCGGCCCCGTCGGAGCACCGTTCCTCGTGCGGGAGGCCCGAGTCCGTCAGACCGGCGTCCGCCCCCGACTCGGCCAGGAGCCCGAGCCACAGCTCGGTCATGTCCCCGTTGTCCCCGGGCGGGGTCATCGACAGCAGCGTGCCCCGTACGGACGCGACGCGCCGCGCCAGCGCGACCAGCGCGCCGCGATGCGACTTCCACCACCCGGTGGCGGCCCGCAGGGTCGCCGGCAGCGGCAGGAGTTCGGCGAGGTAGTCCTGCTCCGCCTCGTTGCCGGACAGGTCCGCGGCGCGGGCGAGCCGCCTCAGTTCCACCGCGGCCTGGGCGGAAGGCGCCAGGCCCCCGGCGGTCCGGCGCACACACAGCCGCCGGAACCGCTCGTACGCCTCCACGGGCGCGAGCCGGGCCGACAGCTCCTTGCCGTACCCGGTCAGCACCTTCACCGGCAGCGCGCCGGCCAGGGCGAACTCCAGGAACACGGCGTCGAGACGGTCCTCGTCTACCGTGAGTCCGTGCTGCGCCTCGCTCGTGCGGGCGCGGCCGAACAGCTGGCCGGCGTACGTGGTGTTCTCGACGGCGAGGAAGACCCGCGCGGCCTGCTCGTAGAAGACGGGCAGGAAGTGCGGGACGGCCGAGGCGAGCCGCCCGGCCAGCTCGTGGCAGGCGTCCAGGGCGGCCTTGGGCTTGGTCTTGGCCTGACGGGCCAGCCGGTCCAGCTCGGGCACGACGGCCAGGGCGTGGTGCCCGTCCTCCGGGTGGTGCACCAGCACCCACTCGGGGAAGCCGAGCTCCTGCCGCCGGCCGAGACCGACCACGGCCGGCTCGCCCTGGGGCTCGAGTCCGAGGAACCCGGCGGCGAGGTCCTCGGCGGCGCCGAGTTCGGCCGCGGCCAGCCGCACGACGACCCGGTCCTCGCCGAACACCGCGTGGCGGTAGGTCCGTGCGGTCAGCTCGACCGCCGAAGGTCCCGCTCCCCGGGCGTCGGCCGGGAGCACCGCCCCTGCCGCGAGCAGCCCCTTGTTGTCGTTCTCGCCCGTGCCGGTCACGCGTCCCCACCCTCTTCGATCGTGCGGCCGGCGTACAGCGCAGCGGCCATGCGCATCCCCTCGGACCAGGCCACCGGCCCGACCTCGCTCAGCCGCACCGCGCGGCCGTCCTCGTCGTGCCAGCTCAGCCCGCCGGTCTCCGACTCCCCGTCCCAGTACGGCTCGCCGATCCACACCGACGCCTCCGTGCTGCGGCCCCCGTCGCGCACCTTGCACGTGGCGTAGCCACCGGACACCCGGTAGCCGAGGCCCGTGGCGCGCGCGGCGAGCCCGAAGCGCGAGGCGAACTTGCCGCCCGCGTAGTCCCGTACCTCCGTCGCCGTCTCCGGACGCTCGCCATCCGGCCCGTGCGACCCGTCCGGCCTGGTCCAGGTGGCCCGGTGGATCTGCTCCACCTTCTGGGTGATGCCGAGGTCGGCCGCGAAGTCGCGTACGTCGTCCAGGTCCGGAAGGAGCACAGGATGGGGAAGCGTCACCGTGCGCGGCGACAGCCGCACGGTCTCGCCGTCGAGATCGACGACCTTGAGCTCCCCGTCGGCCGTGACGTCCCGCAGGAAGCCGACCTCGTCCGGGTCGTCGCCCACGACGGCCATGTCCCGCAGCGCGGCCTGCCATGCCTCGTCCGGCCACACCCGCGCGATCAGCTCGGTCGGAACCGGGAGCGACGACACCATCCAGGCATCCACCTGGGCCACGCACGAGGCCGCGTGCCGGTCCAGCCACTCGGCGAGCTGACGCAGCCGGTCGGCCTCGGCACTGTCGCGCAACGCCTTCGGCAGCGTCTTCAACTGCCGCCCCCCGACGCGCCGTGCGATCACACGCCCGTCTTCGAGGGTGATCTCGTACCCCTCACCCGCTGCCAGCCACGCCATGTGCCGTGCCCCTCCGCCAGTCCGTCAGATGTCAGCGCAGCCGGAACCAGGGGCGGCGAAGCCCCTGAGCTGCGATATGAGGGGAGACTAACGAGGGCCACTGACAACGGCTCCGGTCCACCGAGCCTGGTGCCGGGACCTTGCACCCGCCCTCGTGCGCGGCGGGTTCGACACCCGCGCTCGACCGTCGATCCCACGCGTGCCTGACGTGATGTCAGCATCCCTGGCGGGACATCCGGGTATCGGTCACCGTGGGCCCGATCAGGGGTGCGTAGCGAGCGGGGGAGACGCGAGTGGCTGAATCGAGGCCGCCATGGCCGGTGTTCGCGAGCCTGGGTGTCACGGCTCTGAGTATCGTCGTCGGGATACTGGCGTGGCTGTTTCCGGTGGTCGACGGGGCGAAACCGGCCGAGCGGCGCACCAGCGATCCGGCCGCGGTCGGGACCGGCGGCGGCTCACCGTCCGAGGGCACCACCCCACCTTCCGAACCGAAGGCACCGACGACGCCCCGAGAGAGTGCTTCCCCGTCGGCGACGCCCGTCTCCCCGGCCCTCAGCGGCCGGACCCCCGAAGGCTGGGCAGGGACGTGGCGCGGCTCCACCAGCAATGACGAGGAGCTGATCATCGTGCGTCTGCGGGCGGGGAGAGAAGGCCAGGTGGTCGGCACGATCGACTGGCCCGTGTCGTCGTGCAAGGGGGAACTGACCCTCGTGGCCGTCATGGCCGAGAAACTGATCATTCACGAGGTCATCACCGAGGATCCCCAGCAGACGTGCCGGAGCGAGGCGCAGATCGACTTCAGGCTGAAGGGAGCCACGTTGCTCCTCGGCGGCTCGGAGTGGGGCAAGGAAGCCGTTCTCCGGCGCGTGTGAAACGCCGGACCCGACACCGACCGTGGCGGTCCCGCCGAGGAGACGCCCGAGACCCTCAACCAGTCGTTCGCCGCCCAGTGCATCAGCCTGGGCCGGGGCGACGGCATCTTCCAGTTCGCCAACCGGTCCGACGTGGCCGTGTGGTTCGACATCGACGGTCGCCTGGGCGCGAAGCTCAGGGAGATCGTGTGCGTGGGCGTCGTCAAGCACCTGGCGGACGAGGCGGAGAAGCCCGGCGGGTACCGCCTGCACCGCGTCTCGGGCGGCGCCGCACGACAGCGGCAGCTCCAGGCCAAGCAGACGGAGCGGGCCGAGCAGGTCGAGGTGCCCGGTCAGGCCCGTGAGACCGCGCAGCCCGAGACGCCGGCAGCACAGCGGGCAGCGGCTTGACCGAACGTCCCTCGACACAAAGGACCTTGACCCGGATGCGTACTCGGACAGCCGGAGGACCGGACATGAGCGACCACGCCGACGGCCTCGCCACCGAGGCGTTCATCGCCCCCGCAACCTGCTCTTCACCGTCGCCTACGAGATGCTCGGATCCGCGGCCGACGCCGAGGACGTGCTCCACGAGACCTGGCTGCGATGGGTCAAGGTCGATCTCGACCAGGTGGCCGACCGGCGCGCCTACCTGGTCCGGATCACGACCCGACAGGCACTGAACCGGCTGCGCACCATGCAGCGGCGCAAGGAGGCGTACGTCGGCTCCTGGCTGCCCGAACCGCTGCTCACCGCCCCCGACGTCGCCGAGGACGTGGAGCTCGCCGAGAGCGCGTCGATGGCGATGATGCTCGTCCTGGAGACGCTGTCGCCGACCGAGCGCGCCGTCTTCGTCCTCCGCGAGGCCTTCGACCTCGGCTACGACGAGATCGCCGCGGCCGTCGACAGACGGCCGTGGCCGTCCGCCAGATCGCGCACCGCGCCCGCCGGCACGTGGACACCCGGCGCCCTCGCGAGACGGTCCCCCCGAGCGTGGTCCGGGCAGCACTGGAATCGTTCCGTCACGCGCTCGAGACCGGGAACCCCCAGAGCCTCCTCGACGTGCTGTCTCGGGGTTGCGGACGTAAGAGAGGCCGGCGACAAGCTCTCACATGTCACCTCTCGGACCCCACTCACCCTCCGTTGAGCGGCCCTGAGCCGTTGCCCGAGGTCAGCTGGGCGTGAGCAGGCAGAACTCGTTGCCTTCCGGGTCGGCCAGAATCGTCCAGTGGATCGCGGACTGGTCGATCCCAGGATCGGTGGCGCCCAGGGCACGCAGTCGGGCCTCCTCCGCCGCCAGGTCGTCACCGGGGTAGGGGCGGACGTCGAGGTGGACGCGGTTCCACACCGTCTTGGTGTCGGGGGTGCGGACGAACTCCAGGTAGGGGCCGACGCCCTGGGAGGAGCGCAGGGTCGCGTGGTCGTCGGCGACCTCGTGCAGCGTCCAGTCCATCGCCTCGCCCCAGAACCGGGCCATCTCCCGGGGGTCGGTGCAGTCGACCACCACGGCGGCGATCGGCCCGGTGTCCTGGTAGATCGGCCGGGGCTCCAGGACGCAGAACTCGTTGCCCTCCGGGTCGGCCATGACCGTCCAGGGGACGTCGCCCTGACCCACGTCGGCGAGCGTCGCACCGAGATCCTTCAGGCGCGCGACCAACTCCGCCTGATGGGCGGTCGAGGTGGTGGCCAGATCGAGGTGCACCCGGTTCTTCACCGTCTTGGGTTCCGGGCGGGCGACGATGTCGATGCAGACGGCCACGGGGTCGGGGTAGACGAATCCCACCGGTTCGAGGTTGGTCACGCCGGGCCCCTCGCTGTCGACGCCCCAACCGAGTGCCTCCGCCCAGAACCGGCCGAGCACAGAGTCGTCGTGGGCCTTCATGTTGATCTGCACGAGTCTTGTCGCCATGCCGCAGATCCTAGAGCCTGCCGAGACTCCCACAAGATCGATTATGCCGGGGTCTGCCACGGCCGAAGACGCATCAGGGCGTTGGTGCGTCGGCCGCCTGCGCGGTGACGATGCGGGGGAGGGCCCCCGGGTGCTCTCGTGCCAGCCAGCCGATCAGGTCCTCCCGTACGGCGCAGCGCGTCGTCCACAGGTCGTCGGGGTCCTTGGCGGTCACGAGGGCGCGCACGGTGATGCCGGTCGGTGAGGTCTCGGTGACGGCGAGGTCCCACGCCCGGCCGTCCCAGCCGGGACAGGTGTCGAGGAAGCCTCGCAGGTGGGTGCGCATCAGATCGACGGGGGTGGAGTGGTCGCAGTGGACGGACACCGTTCCGGTCAGCTCGTTCCCGCCCCGCGACCAGTTCTCGAAGGGTCGTGAAGTGAAGTAGGAGACGGGCAGGGTGACGCGGCGTTCGTCCCAGGTCCGGACCGTGAGGAAGGTGAGGGTCACCTCCTCCACGGTGCCCCATTCCCCGTCGACGACGACCGTGTCGCCGATGCGGACCATGTCGCCGAAGGCGATCTGGAAACCGGCGAAAAGGTTCCCGAGCGTCGACTGCGCCGCGACGCCCGCCACGATGCCGATGATCCCGGCGGAGGCGAGCAGAGACGTGCCGAGCCCCCGGAACGTCGGGAACGTGACGAGCGCGAAGGCGGCGGCGACGACCCCCACGGCCACCGACACCACCCGGGTGAGCAGCGTGACCTGTGTACGGACGCGGCGCAGGCGTGCCGCGTCACGCGTACGTCCCGCGTACCGCGCGTACGCGGACTCGGCGACGGCCGAGACGACGCGAACCGTCAGCCAGGCGCCGGCGCCGATCAGGCACAGCAGGAGGATGTGGTCCAGTTCCACGGTGCGGTCCAGGAGCGGAGGCCAGTGCGTCGCGCGGTACGAGGCGCGGAACACGGCGCACACCAGAACGGCGTACAGCGGCGTACGGCAGCGCCTCAGCAACCCCCGGAGAGGGGTGTCGGGGTGACGTGCGTCCGCGTAGCGCGCGAGGAGGTCCGCCGCCCGGCCGACGGCCAGGGGCACCAGCACCGAGCCGCTCAGGACGATCGCCGATCGAACAAGGCTTTCCATGACTCCCCAGTCGACGAAGGGAACGGGGTCGTTCCTCTCGCCTCACCGCGCGTCCGCCGTGCAAACACGCGCCGTGGTGGGAGTGCCGGCGGACCGGGAGCCGGAGCGCGGTCGTCTGCGGGGCGGGGATGAGACGGGCGGATCGGGGTAGCCGAGGCCCTGTCCGATCCGACAAGGGAGGAAACATGGGTCTGGGAGTCTGCGTCATCATGATCGCCGTAGGAGCCATCCTCACCTTCGCGACCGACTGGGAGGTCGACGGGGTCGACCTCGACCTGGTGGGGCTCATCCTCATGGCCGTCGGCATCATCGGCACCGCCGTGTACACGAGCATCCTGCGCCGCCGCCGGACGGTCGTTCCCCCGGTCGCCCCGACGGTCACCGACGACGACCGCCGGGACCTGCTCTGAGACGGTGGCACCGGGCTTGAGAGGGCGGCACCGGTCCGGACGACGAACGGCCCGCGAGGACCGCACGTTCCGGATCGCCGATGCCGCGCGGACCAGGCGCCGGAGGCGTCACCGCTCGATCATCGGCGCTGACGACGGATCAGCAGCTCGGCGCGGAGGAGTACGGCGGTGAGAGCGACCGTGCCGGCGAGCATGACGAGCCAGGCGATGCCTTGCCAGCGCGATTCGGTGCGGAACACGTACGGCGTGAAAACCGCCATCAGGACGGCGAGAGCACTCAGCGCGCCCAGCCAGACGAGTCTCATCACGATCTCCCTCGGGTGGTGTGGTCAGGGACGGGTCCGCCGGGGCCTCACACGGGGCGCGGAGGACAGCCCGATGTTCGCCATGATCACGACGGTGGTGACGAGTGTCAAAGACCGGTGCATCTTCTTGAGAACCGGTCGGCCGAACGGGGTCGTCGGGGTTCGTCACGGCGATGGCGATGGCGACCGTCGCGGAGGCTGTACCCGCCCGGCCGCCGTTCGGACGGCTGCCGTCACCCGGTCCAGGGGGACACCGGTGGCGACGGTCACGCCGAGTGCGGCGAGGGTTCCCTCCGGGCCGCGTACGGGTGCGGCCACCGTCACTTCGCCCAGCCGGAACTCCTCGGCGCAGACCGCGAGCCCGGCCGCGCTGATCCGGGCGAGCTGCCCGGCGAGGACACCGGGGGAGACGACGGTGTGGCGGGTATGCCGGGTCAGCCGCTCCGGCGGGGCGGTGAGCAGCACCTTTCCGTACGCCGTCGCGTGCGGCGGTGGCCGCTCGCCGCTGACCAGGCACAGCACGCCGCCGTCCGGCGGGGCGGCGACTACCGCCAGATCCGCGTGTCCACCGGTGTGGGCGCTGAGCGCGCGCAGGGCGGGGAGGGCGGCGTCGAGAAGCCGGCGTGGACAGGGCGCCGCGGCGCCGAGGACGCGGAGCCGGAGTCCCAGCCGGTATCTGCCGTCCGTACCGCGCTCCAGTCCGCCCCAGGTCACCAGTTCGCGGACCAGACGCAAGGCCGTCGGCGCGGGGAGCCCCGTGCGGGCCGCGATGTCCGTCAGCCGCAGCGCCGCCGGGCCGCCGTCCTCGAAGGCGTCCAGCACCGACAACAGCCGTCCCGCCACACTCTCGCCCAAGGCCCCGCCCCCGTCTCCCGGCCGGCTTCCACTCAGTGGAAGCCCAGGCTTCCCAGCCCTGTCCGGGCCGTACGAGGGTCAACGCATGAACCTCGGTCTCCCTTCCGACACCCTGCTCTCCACCACCCGCGCCGTGCGCCACCGGCTCGACCTGACGCGGCCGGTGCCTCGCGCGCTCCTTGAGGAGTGCGTCGATCTCGCCGTCCAGGCGCCGACCGGTCGCAACCGGCAGCGCTGGCACTTCGTGATCGTCACCGACCCGGCCCGCCGGGCGCTGCTCGCCGATCTGTGGCGGGCGAGCCTGGGCATCGCGGCGGCCCATCAGCCGCTCCCCGAGAGGGACGTGCGGCGGGCCGAGGTGGCGCCGGGGGTGATGGAGCGGGTGTACACGGGTGTCGAGCACCTGTACCGGCATCTGCACGAGGTCCCCGCCTATGTCATCCCCTGCGTCGAGGGACGCACCGAGGGTCTGTCCGTCACCCACCAGGCCGGCACCTGGGGCTCGATCCTGCCGGCCGCGTGGAGCTTCATGCTGGCCGCCCGGGAGCGCGGTCTGGGCACCGTATGGACGACCGGGAACCTGCCACCGGAGCGGGAGTTCGCGCAGGCGCTCGGCATCCCGTACGAGGAGGTCATGCAGGCCGCGTTCATCCCGGTCGCCTACACCCTCGGCACCGACTTCCGCCCCGCCCGCCGGATCCCGCGCGATCAGGTGCTGCACTGGGACCACTGGTGATCGGGCCGGGGCGGTGCCCCGGCCCGTGAAGAGGGCCAGGACCTGCCGAGCAGCGTCCTGGCCCACCCGGCCCTCCTACCGTCCGTTGTCGGTTCGGCCGCCCGGCCTCACTTCAGGTGGCGGGTGAAGAACTGGTCTGCGGCGTCCCCGGCGAACGGTGGGACGCCGGTGTGCCCGCCCATGTTGGCGTGCAAGGTCTTCTCCTCGGAGCCGAAGGCGTCGAACAGGTCCAGGGCCGCCTGCCGGTCGTTTCCTTCGTCGTCCCATTGCAGGAGGACGTGCAGAGGAATGCTGACCTGCCGGGCTTCCTCGACGATGGCGCGGGGCACGAAACTCCCGGCGAACAGAACGGCCGCCGAGACGCGCGGCTCGACGACCGCCAGCCGGACGCCGATGGAGATCACTCCACCCGAGTACCCGACCGGGCCGCCGATCTCGGGCAGCGACAGAAGGGCGTCGAGGGCGGCCTGCCATTCCGGGACCGCCGTGTCGACGAGTGGGAGGACGAGCGCGTCGACGAGCTCGTCACTGACCGGCTCACCGGCCTCCAGGGCCCGTCGCAGTTCGGCGCGGGCCTGCTCGGCGGCCGGCCGACGGGGCCGGTCGCCGCTTCCGGGGAGCTCGATGGTGGCCGCGGCGAAGCCCTCCGCCGCACAGTGCCGGGCCCGGTCCACCAGTCGCGGGTACATCGTGCGCAACCCGAGGGGAGGGTGGCCGAGCAGGATCAGCGGCACCGGTGCGGATGCGGATGCGGGCGTCCACAGGATGCCGGGGATCTCACCGAGGGTGAACGCGCGCTCGAGGACGCCGTCGTCGAGGTGCTGTTCAGAAGCGAATTGCACGATTGTGCCTTTCGGGAGTGCTCAGATACGGCGCTCCCGGACGACGACCTATCGCCCGACCGTGACCCCGGAGGAGAGCACCCATGTCAGTTCGTTCACGGGTACCACCTCCTCGTTCTCTCGCACGGCCTTCGAAAACGTAGCAGTGGCCCGCCGGGGCCCGCAAACAGGTTTCGACGCGGGCGCCGCGGCTTCCGTCGCTCTGCAGGAACGTCATGACGCGGCCGCCGCTGTCAGTGAGCCGGCCCGTGGCGCCGACTGCCCTGGACAAGCCACGTACTGGCTGCGTGGAACGCCCCCGGAACGGTTCACGAGAGTGAGGCGGCGTCCCTGCCGCGACCACCAGCCGAGGGCGGCGAGGAGGCTCGCGTCGCAGAGGGTGACCCGCGCGGTGTCCACGACGAGCCCGGTGTAGCCGTCGGCCGCCGCCGAGGCCAACAGCGCACGCAGCGGGGCGACGCTGTGGCCGTCGATCTCACCGACGAGGCACACGACCAGAGTGATGCCGAGCGTGGTGACGGAGTCGATGACTATGACACCGGGCGCGTTGTCCGCGCCCGAGTCGTGCACGACGGGAGCGACAGGGACAGCGAGAGCGGCGGGCAGTATCGGGGCTGTGCTCGAAGTACTCACGTGCCCATCAACGCCTGCGACCCGGTGTCGAGAAACGAGCCACGCTTCTCTTTCACCCCATCTGACCAGCACGGATCCCCAACACGAGCGAAAGAATCCACCCGGACGAGGCAGAGGAGAGCCTTCCGTGCAACCGCCGTCGCAGGCTCGCGGGCGTGCCTCCTCGGCGCGACCGGCGCAACCACTCTTGACGGGCCTTCACCGCCGCCGACCCGCAGCGGCGGCAGCCCTCTACCGATAGCGGATGTGCAGGTGGTTGTCGTGGTTCGGGTAGCTCGTGGTCAGTCCTTCCGAGATCAGCTGCGGATCGTTGAAGAAGATCAGCTCGACGTGGGAGGGGGCCTTCGCCCGGATCTCCTGGACGAGCCTGCGGGTGGCCGCGCGGTCGTAGGTCCCCGACTGCCAGGTGATCCGCCCCGCGGTGCACTGTGCCGAGTCGGTGCGGATCGGCCACACGTCGATGTCCATCCCGACTTCGTGGCTGGCATGGCCGGCGATGTCCCCGCCGTGTTCGAAGCCCGCGTCGCCGACAGGGAGCGCCCCGTTTCCCGTGGCGGCGAACGCGCCGGCGGCGGCTTCCAGCTGCCCCACGGCACCGCCTGTCGCCCAGTGCGCGCCTGGGTTGCCGTCCGGGCTCTGGGCGCACATCGTGCCGGTGCCGAAGGCGATGCTCTCGTAGTGCCACAGCAGGTTCTTCCAGGTGACCGGCCCGACGACGCCGTCCGCGCCGAGGCCCGCATGGGACTGGAAGGTACGGACGGCGGCGTCGGTGCCGGGTCCGAAGGCGCCGTCGACCGTGAGGCCGGCCCCTCGCTTGGCGTTGAGCAGTGACTGGACGGCTTTCACCGCCGGCCCGTTGTCGCCCCGGCGTACGGTGACGGCGAGAGCGCTCCAGGTGGCGGGCCCGACGATGCCGTCCGTGGTGAGTCCCCGGGACTGCTGGAATCCCACCACCGCGCTGTGCGTGCCCGAGTCGAAGACGCCGTCGACGGTCACGGAGCGGCCGTGCGCGGCGAGCAGATGCTGCAGCGCGATGACGTCGGAGCCTCGGTTGCCCGTGCTCACCAGGGGGAACGCTGCCTGGGAGAAGGCCTGCGCGGGGACGCCGAGCCCGATCAGCAGTCCCGCCACCGCGGCGAACAGTGCCATGAGTCGTACGAGCTGTCTCAAGGTTCCTTCCTCGCTTTCCTGGCCAAGGGGGTGCCCCGGATGCCGGAGCGGGTACGGCGGGTCTGCGCTGTGCCGGTTCTCGTACGCGCCTTTCAGACACCGCAGTTGGGCGCGGACCAGGAGCGGCTGGTACGGCCGTCCACGTGGGTGTGGTCGTTGTGGTCGGGATAGCCGGGGCCGAAGATCCCGCCGAAGCCGTGGGAGCGGGCCTGCTGGGCCAGCCGGCACAGCGACGGACTGCCGACCAGGTCGGCGGCGTCGCCGTACAGGTGCCGGCTGTTCGAGGCGCCGCCCACCGCGCTGTTGCAGGAGTGCGAGCGGAATCCGCTGGTCACGGTGATCGGGACGTCGCCCATGGCGTGCCGCATGGCCTCCAGCTTCCACATCGTGCGCAGGCCGTTGGACTTGGCCGTCGCCGCGCTGACCGCACCGCCGGACCAGTCGGAGTTGCACTTGTTCAGCTCGGCGTAGGTGAAGTGGACGGGGGTGCAGTCCGGGTCCTGCAGGGCGTAGATCCTGCCGAACGTCTGTGAGCCCGCGACGCCGTCCGCGGGGAGCCCGTACGCCTGCTGAAAGCGGGTCACCGCGGCCTTGGTGGCCGGCCCGAAGTCACCGTCGACGGCGATGACCTCGCCGTACGCCGCGTGCCCGGCCACCCGGATCTGCAGCTCCGTCACGTCGGAGCCCGACATCCCCTGCGAGAGCGTGCGGCCCCAGGTGTAGCACTCGTCTGCCTGGGCCGGTCCGGCCGTTGTCAGCATGCCACCCACGGCAGCAATCATGACCATGACAAGCGACAGGCTGAGCTGGATCGTACGCCGAAGCATCGCGTCTCCGTCCCGAGTTCTGATTCCCCGACAGGGGCGGAGTCGAGTGTGACGGCTGCGATCTGTGCGTGTCCACCCCGTCACCATCTGCCACAGGACCAGACCTCCGGCACAACGGGCCCTCAGACAGAGGCCGTTTCGCGACTGAGCGCTGTGGCACGATGCCGTGATGATCTCCAGCTCACGCATTCCAGCAGTCGTTCCGGCGGGGCGGATGGCCGCGATGGACCAGCCGGTGCTCAGCCTTCCGAGCGGCCTGGAGCTGCGTCCCTGGCGTCCTTCCGACGCCGCCGTCCTGGTGGCCGGCAGCCAGGATCCCGCGGTTCGCCAGTGGAACCGCCTGCTGGTCGAGACGCCGGAAGACGCGCGCCGACGCATTGAACGCATGCACGAGCGCTGGCGGGCCGAGCTGAGCGCGATCTGGGCCATCGCTCGACCGGAAGGCGAGGCGGTGGGCCTGATCGGGTGGGGCGACATCGACCTCGGCGGTGGCAGCGCCGAGATCGTGTACTGGATCCTCCCCTCGGCACGCGGGGGCGGTGTCGTGGTCGAAGCCACGAAGCGCGTCAGCGAATGGGCCCTGAAGGACCTCGGCCTGCACCGTCTGCGGCTGTGTCACTCGGTGGCCAACCCGGCGTCCTGCCGTGTCGCGGACAAGGCCGGATACACCCTCGAAGGCACCATGCGCAGCGCGCTGCTCCATGCGGACGGATGGCACGACGAGCACCTGCACGCGCTCGTCCAGGGCGACATCTGATCGTGCGGCAGGGGGTCGGGCCGCTTCCGGGAGAGGTCGCCCGCCCCACCGGTCTCTGCCGTCGCGCCTCCTCGCGCCACTCGGATGTGACGTCACATCCAAGTGGCGGAGGCCCTCATCGGCACCAACCCCGTGATCGTTTCCGGTCGAGCCGCTAGCCGACGATGCGGTCGTTCCCCTCGGCGCTCGTGGCCTCGGATCCGGAGGCCGGGGAGTGCTCACGGTGGGGTTCTCGGCTCAGCCGGCCGGGCCACCAGACGGCGGGGCCGATGTCCCTGACGAGAGCGGGCACGAGGAGTGAGCGGACCACGATCGTGTCGAGCAGCACGCCGAAGGCGACGATGAAGGCGATCTGGGCAAGGAAGGCCAGCGGGATCACGATGAGGGCCGCGAACGTGGCGGCCAGAACCACCCCCGCCGAGGTGATCACACCACCGGTGGCGACGAGTCCGCGGAGCATCCCCTGCCGGGTTCCCAGGCGCAGGGTCTCCTCGCGCACCCGGGACATGAGGAAGATGTTGTAGTCGACTCCCAGGGCGACGAGGAAGACGAAGCCGTACAGAGGGACGGAGGCGTCCGTGCCGGAGAAGCCGAAGCCGTGCTCGAACACCAGCCCGGCGATGCCGAGAGTCGCCAGATAGTTCAGGACCACGGTGGCCACGAGCAGCACGGGCAGGAGCAGGGACCGGAGCAGGACGATCAGGATGACGAGGATGATCGCAAGGACGACGGGGATGATGAGGTTCTTGTCGTGCTCCGCCGTGCGCTGTGTGTCGTACTGCTGAGCCGTGTAGCCACCCACGAGCGTGCTCGGGTCGGCGGCGTGTACGCGGTCGCGCAGGTTCTGAACGGTTCGCTTGGCCGCGTCGCTGTCGGGGGCGTCGGCCAGGGTCGCGTCGATGCGCACGCGGCCGTCGACGACCAGCGGCTGTGTGCCGGGGCCGCTCGTGACCACCTTGACGCCGGCCACTCCTGGCGTACCTGCGGCGGCCTTCTGCGCTGCGGTCACCTTCTCGGCGTCGGCGATGATCACGGCGGGCTGGCCGGAACCGCCGGGAAAGTGCTTGCCCAGGGTCTGCTGCGCGGCGACGGACGGGGCGTCGTTGACGAACAGCTCGTCGAAGGGGACTCCCTTCGACTGGAGGGAGGGGAAGAAGGCCGCGCCTGCCAGCAGAAGACCGGTGGTGATGATCCACAGCTGTCGGGGCCGGGTGTCCACCCGGTGGGCGACCCGACTCCAGATGCCGTGACCGCCCGTTTCGACGTCGGCCGATTTCGGCTTGGCGGGCCAGAAGGCGGCCTTGCCGATGAGGGCGAGGACCGCGGGGAGGAACGTCAGAGTCGTCAGCACGGCGCAGACGACGCCGATCGCGCCGACCGGTCCCAGGGCCCGGTTGTTGGTCAGATCGCTCAGAAGCAGTGCCAGCAGGCCGAGCGCGACCGTCGCGGCGCTGGCGGCGATGGCTCCGCACGACCCCCGGGTGGCCGCCCAGGCGGCCGTGGCGCGGTCCCCGGTGGTGGCGAGTTCCTCGCGGAAGCGAGCCGTCAGCAGGAGCGCGTAGTCGGTGGCGGCGCCGATCACCAGGATGGACAGGATGCCCTGGACCTGGCCGTCGACCCGGACGACGCCGTTGTCGGCGAGCACGTACACGATCGCGCCGGCGACACCGAGTGCGAACACCGAGCTGATGATGATCAGGAAGGGGAGCAGGACGCTGCGGTAGACCAGCAGCAGGATGAGGAGCACCGCGGCGAGGGCCACCCCGAGCAGAAGCCCGTCGATTCCGGCGAACGCGTCTTTCAGATCCGCCTGGGTCGCCGCGGGTCCGGCGAGCTGTGCCCGCGTGTCCGGCACCTCGGCTGCCGCGCGCTCGATCCCGTCCAGAACGTCGGTGAGCCGATCGCCGAGATCGGGGCTCAGCGGTACGACACCCTGCAGGGCCTTTCCGTCCTGCGACCGGAACGCCGGCGACGGTGCTCCGTCGACCCCCTCCTCCTCCGCCAGGGACCGCAGCGCGGCAGTCGCCGCCTTCTGCTGAGCCTCGGAGATGTCCGCGCCGTCGGCTGCGGTCCAGACGACGATCGCAGGGACGGTCTCCTGCTGGTGGAACGCCTTCTGTTGTTCGATCACCTTCGTGGACTCGGCGTTCTGTGGCAGAAACGCCGCCTGGTCGTTGGTGGAGACCTCCCCGAGCTTGCCCGCGGAGGAGCCGAAGGCTCCACCCAGACCGAGCCAGACAACCACGAGGACGAGGGGGACCAGCCAGCGGACTGGTCGGCGCGCGCTGTTCATCGACTCCCTAACGAGGGCGGGTCACTGAGGTATCTCGAACATAAACTATCTCAATCATTGAGCAATATTATGCTTGAGGTATGCAGTCACCTTCGCCATCCGCTGACGGCCGGGCCAGCGACCTGCCCGCCTACGCCGTTCTGCTGCGCACGCTCAACCGCGAGCTGAACCGAAGCACCCTGGACTTCGCACACCAGCACGGGCTGCATGCGACGGACATCCACGCACTCTCCGTGATCATGGATTCGGCGGAGAACCCCGACGGGCCCGCCACTCCCTCCCGCCTCAGAGAAGAGCTGCGCCTCACCTCCGGGGCCGTCACGGCCTGCCTCGACCGCCTGGAACGCGCAGGTCACATCAGTCGCGTGAGAGACAGCGCGGACCGCAGAGTCGTTCACCTCGTCTACAACCCGCACGCCCGCTCCCTGGCGCGCGAGTACTTCAGCCCCCTGGCGCGCGCCACGGAGGCAGCGCGCAGCCGGTTCAGCGCGGACGAGCTCACGACGATCGCCACGTTTCTGGGCACGCTCAACGCCGCACTGGCCGCCGAACACGAGGGACCGGCGTAGGGACCCTGTCCACCACTCGGTCCCGTCGTACCCACCCGGACCGTCCCCCTCGTACGCGCACAGCCGGATCTGCCGCGATACGCATCCGTCTCCGGTCCCACGACAGAAGAAGGACTGTCGCTGTCCGGAGGAGAGGAGGACCACCGTGGTCGTGTCAGGCAGGGAACGATGCGACGTCGTCGTGGTCGGAGCCGGTGTGGCCGGCCTCGCGTGCGCGGCAGACCTCGCCACCGCCGGACTCGCGGTCCGGCTCCTGGAGGCGGACGGATCTCCCGGTGGACGCATGCGCACCGATCATGTCGCGGGCTTCACGGCCGACCGCGGCTTCCAGGTCTTCAACACGTCGTACCCGCAGGTCAGGCGGCGCCTCGACCTCCGGCGCCTGCACCTCCGCCCGTTCACCCCTGCCGTTCTCGTGTCGACCCCGGGCGGGATGCGGCGATTCGCCGACCCCACGCGGGATCTCCGGCGCGGCCGTGACCTGCTGACCGGCCGGACGGCCTCGCCGAGGGATCTGCTCGCCGTGGGCGCCCTGTCGGCGCGGGACATGCTGGAGCCGGCCGCCCTGGTGCGTGCCAGGGCCGACACCACGACCCGTTCCGCCCTCGCGAAAGCGGGGGTGTCCCGGGATCTGGTCGAGACCTTCTTCCGGCCCTTCCTCTCCGGAGTCTTCCTGGAGGAGGACCTGGAGACCTCGGCCCGCTTCTTCCACCTTGTCTGGCGTACCTTCCTGCGTGGCACCCTCTGCCTGCCGGCCGACGGCATCCAAGCCGTGCCCGCGCAGCTGGCGGCCGCCCTCCCAGCCGGTGTGCTGTCGACGGGAGCGCCGGTCGACAGCCTCACGGACGGGGGAGTACGGGCGGCCGACGGCGCCGAGACCGACGCCCGGGCCGTGGTCGTCGCCACCGGCCCGCGTGCAGCGGCCCGCCTCCTGCCAGGGCTGGAAGTGCCCGCGGGTCGTACCGTGAGCACGATCTATCACGCAGCCGAACGCTCCCCGCTGACCGAGCCCACCCTCGTCGTGGACGCACGCCGCCGCTTCCTGAACACCTGCGTCCTGACCGAGGTGCATCCGCGCTTCGCGAGGGACGGCCGGGCCTTGGTGTCGACCTCCGTGCTCGGAGAGCTCTCTCCCGAACGGAACGCACGACTCCGAGAGGTTCTCGCCGAGGTGTACGGGACGGACACGGGCTCCTGGGAAACGGTCCATCAGGTCACGGTGCCCGACGCGCTGCCGGCCATGCCGCCTCCCCTTCCGCTGACCCGGACCACTCGCGTGGGCGTCGGCCGCTACGTGTGCGGCGACCACCGGGCCACCGGTTCGCTGCAAGGTGCCCTCGCCTCGGGTGCCCGCGCCGCCCGGGAGGTCCTGGCCGACCTCGGCCACGGTCACCCCGTAAGCGGCTCGTCGCGGACGTCACGCTCCCCGCGTTCGGCGTAGGCGTCTTCCTGGCGCGGGCCAAGTGAACACTGAGGACAATGCGCCACTGGAGCAAGGGAGTTGCAGTGGCGCTGCGCTACGTTGAAGGTGTGACCGACATCGAATCGCGCATCGACACGTCCCGGCCGCACACCGCCCGGATATGGAACTACTGGACCGGCGGCAAGGACAACTACCCGGTCGACCGGGAGGCCGGCGACCAGATCCGCGCGCTGCATCCCGGGATCGGGGAGTACGCGAAGGCGGACCGGCTGTTCCTGGGGCGGGCCGTGCGGCACCTGGCGGAGCGCGAGGGCATCCGGCAGTTCCTGGACATCGGGACGGGACTGCCGAGCGCCGACAACACCCACGAGGTCGCCCAGCGCGTCGCACCCGACGCACGGGTCGCGTACGTGGACAACGACCCGCTCGTGCTGGCACACGCGCGTGCCCTGCTGGTCGGGACGCCCGAGGGACGCACCGACTACCTGGACGCCGACCTGCGGGACGTCGACACGATCCTGGCGGCCGCGGCGAAGACGCTCGACCTCTCGCAGCCGGTCGCGCTGATGCTGCTCGGGGTCGTCATCTTCGTCGAGGACGACGAGGAGTCGTACGCGATCGTCCGCCGCCTCATGGACGCGCTCGCCCCCGGCAGCCACCTCGTCCTCTCCCACACGGTCACGCACCCCGACATGCCGGACGTCGACGCTGCGGTGGCGTTCTGGAACGAGCACGGCACGCCGAAGCTCACCCAGCGGACCCCGGCCGCCGTCGCCCGCTACTTCGACGGCCTGGAGCTGCTCGAACCCGGCGTGGTGTCCTGCTCCGCCTGGCGCGCGGAGACGACGACACCGGACGTCGCGATGTACGCGGGTGTCGGCCGCAGATGAAGGCGCCTCGCAGAGGTGCGCGGCCGAGGGTTTCCTCAGGCCGTCAGGTGACGGCGTCGACGAGGTGGGCTCCGTTGTTGCGGACGCTGTTGACGGCCGTCGAGACGGGCCGGGCGTCGAGACGACCGTCCGCGGGCTGGATGAGCAGGGCGCGGAGGTCGTCGGTGTCGTGGTGGTGGGGGTCGAGCCAGGCGCCGTAGTGGTCGGGGGTGAGGGCGAGTGGCATGCGGGGGTGCACGCGCCCGGCGGCGTCGGTGGCCTCGGTGGTGATGATCGTGCAGGTCGTGAGCCAGGCGGCGGGGTCGTCGTCGCCGGCGACGTCGGGATCGCGCCAGTACTCGTACAGGCCCGCCATGGCCATCACCTGACCGTCGACGGGGTGGATGAAGTAGGGCTGCTTGCGGGTCCGGCCCGTCGCCTCGTCCTTCACCGGCTCCCACTCGTAGAAGCCGTCGGCCGGCAGCAGGCAGCGGCGCCTGGCGAAGGCACGCCGGTAGGCGGGCTTCTCGTGCACGGTCTCCACCCGGGCGTTGATCATCCGGGAGCCGACCTTCGGGTCCTTCGCCCACGAAGGCACCAGGCCCCACTTCAGAGCCCGCAGCTCACGGCGCACCTCGCCCTCACCGTCCCGGCCGGCGCGTTCGAGGACGGCGTAGACCGCGTCGGTCGGCGCGACGTTCCAGCTGGGCGCCAGCGTCTCCTCGGGGCGCCAGTCGGTGATCCCGAAGAGCCGGGTCAGATCCTCGGGGCCTCGGGTCGAGGTGTATCGGCCGCACATGGAGCAACTGTGCCACGGCACGGAGGAGTCGGGCGCGCATCGCCAGGGCGTGCCGGGCGGTTCGACGCCTGGATCACCCGACCCTCGCCCGGCGCCCGCGCGAAGAGTCACCCCGTGCCGTCCCGTACGCCGGCGACTTCGACGCCATCCCGCCGCTCGGCCGCCGGGTGGTGTCCCCTCCGTCGCGTCCTCCGCGCCCACCAGCCCCCGCCCGCCATCAGCGCCGCTGCTCCGTATGCCCCGGTCACCCCCTCGACGCCGATCACCGGTGCCGCGAGGTAGGCGACGGCACCCGCGAGGGCGATGCCCAGCCACTCCCACCGGCCGTCCAGCGCGACGACGGCGACGAGGAGGAGCGCGTACCAGGAGTAGCCGGGGGTCAGGAGGAGGAACGCCGTGCCGGTGGTGAGCAGGGCGCCGCGCCAGGGGCGTTCGGGGTCGCCGCGCCACCAGACCGTGAGCGTCACCGCCGTCATCACGAGGAGGACGGCGGGCGGGGCCCAGGCGTCCGGCAGGACGAGGCGCAGCAGGGCGTACCGGCCGCCGGCCGCCGCGTCCTCGTACCCCTCCTCCTGCGCGTATCCGCCCAGGTAGCCGAGGACGGAGCCGTCGGAGAGCAGGACGTACGGGAGATAGAGCATCCCGACGACCGCCACCGCAGGGACCACGACCGCCAGGAACGTCCGTGGCCGCCGCACCCCGGACAGCGCGCCCGGGAGCAGGATGGCGGGCAGCAGTTTCGCGGCGATCGCGAAGCCGAGCAGGGTGCCGCCGGTGATGCGGCTGCGGGCGACGACGGCGAGCGCGGCGACCGAGAACAGGACGGCGAGGACATCGACATGGGCGTTGTCGACGGCCTCGACGGGGACGGCCGGGCACCAGGCCCAGTAGGCGGCCTGCCGGGGATCGCCCCGCCGGCGCAGGACGGCGACGAGCAGGCCGGTCACCGCGAGAGAGAGCAGGGCGGCGCCGGTCTGGAGCGCCTTGTGCCGGGTGTCGGCCGGTGAGAGGGCGTGGACCAGGAGGAACCAGCCCTCGGCGACAGGCGGATAGATCGTGTGCACGGCCGGCCGGTTGATGCGGGTGCACCCGCCGCCGGCCAGCGGGGCGAGGTCACGGCCGTGCGCGCAGGCGGCCGGGTCGGGGAAGAGCCACCCGTCGCGCAGCCGGGCCAGGGCCGGGTCGTCGGGCGCGTGGTCGTACGGGGAGATGCCGGCGGCCTGGACCCGGCCGTCCCACGCGTACCGGTAGGAGTCCGTGCTCGTACGCGGCGCCGCCACGAGCCCGGTGGCGGTGACCGCGACCGCCCCGGCGAACACGAGCGAGACCACCGCCCGGGCGGGGACCCGCCGGAGCGCGACCGCAGCAGCCGCGAACAGCCCCCAGCATCCCGCGTAACCCGCAAGGAAGGGGACCCCGAGGGCATCCCCGCGGAGCAGGACGGCCAGAGCGGTGGTGAGGGCCGCCAGGAGGAGGGCGGTGACGACGAGCGGACGGACACGGAGCATGGGCGCAGCCTGGCAGTGCGTCCGACCGCCCGGCGGGCGACCCGTCGAGGCGTTCGGGTTTCGTAAGGTGTCGGACCCTCCGTGCGGAGGCGAGCGGCGGTGTCATGGACTCCATGACCTCCCGTCCGCCCGGGCCGCGCCGGGCCGCCCTGCCCGCACTCCGCCCGCCCGCCTTCACCGGCCGTCTCCACGACGCGCGCACGGCGACCTCCGTCGGCCGCTGGCTCGGCGTGGCCTTCGCCGTCTGCTTCGCGACGGGCCTCGTCAGCCACTACCTCCAGCACCCGCCGGACTGGCTCGCGAACCACCTGCCGGCCCGTCCGGCGTGGGGCTACCGGCTCACCCAGGGACTGCACGTCGCCACCGGTCTCGCGGCGATCGTGCTGCTCCTCGTGAAGCTGTGGACGGTGTACCCACGGCTGTTCGTGTGGCCACCGGTGCGGTCCGCGCGGCACGCGCTGGAGAGGCTGTCCGTCGCCGTCCTGGTCGCCTCGGCCGTCTTCCAGGTGCTGACCGGGCTGCTCAACATCGTCGAGTGGTACCCCTGGCCCTTCTCCTTCGTGCCCGTGCACTTCGCCGTCGCCTGGGTCGTGGCCGGCTCGATCCTGCTGCACGTCGCGGTCAAGGCGCCCGAGATCACCGCCCATTGGGGCAGACGCTCGGAGGGGACGCTCGCGCTGCCCGCCGAGGACGCGCGGGACCGCCGTTCCCTCCTCCTCGGTACGGGCGCCGCCGTGGGGGTGGTGACCCTGACGACGGTGGGGCAGTCCTTCACACCGCTGAAGGCGTTCGACCTGCTGGCGCCCCGGCACCCGGACGACGGCCCGCAAGGGCTGCCCGTGAACCGGACCGCCGCCGCGGCCGGTGTGTCGGTCCCGGGCCTGCGGACCTGGCGCCTGGAGGTGTACGGACCCCGCCCGTACACCCTCACCCTCGACGACCTGTGGGCGATGCCCCGCACCGCGGCGCGCCTGCCGATCGCCTGCGTCGAAGGCTGGAGCGTCGAGGCCCATTGGGGAGGCGTACGCGTGCGGGACCTGATGGAGCGAGCGGGCGGACGGCCGGGCCGGGACGCGCTGCGCGTCACCTCGCTGGAGGTGAGCGGCGCCTATCGCGTCATGGAGATGGGTGCGGAGTACGCGGAGGATCCGCTCACCCTCCTCGCCCTCGCCCTCAACGGGCAGCCGCTCGCCCTCGACCACGGCTACCCGGCCCGGATCATCGCCCCCAACCGCCCGGGGGTGCTGCAGACCAAGTGGGTGCACCGCCTGGAGCTGCTGTGAAGACGGCGAGCGTGTTCCGGTACGGGGCCGGAGCCCTGGGACTCGTCCTGATCGGCATCGGTGCGTGGCGCCTGGCGGACCAGCCGGACCCGTTGGGCGTGCTGGTCTGGCTGGCCGGGGCGGTGGTCCTGCACGACGGGATCCTCGCCCCGCTGGTCCTCGCCGTCGGACTGCTGCTCGTCGGGCGCCGCGACCGGGGCGTGCTGCGCGGGGCGCTCGTCGTGGCGGGGAGCCTGGTGCTGGTCACGCTGCCGCTGCTGGTCCGGCCCGGAGCGCCGCCGAACCCCTCCGCCCTACCGCTGCCGTACGGACGGAACCTCGTGATCGTCCTCGCGGCGGTGGTGGTCGTGGCGGCGGTGGTGATCGTCGTACGACGGTGGCGGAGGCGCCCTCAGCGGAGCACGGACGGCGACTGACGTGTGAGGCGCACGAAGTGACGGCCCCGCAGGTCCCACCGCTCGGACACCGTCCAGCCCGCGACGGCCGCGTGCTCGGACAGCGCGCGCACCCCGACGCGGGCCCAGGGGAACGGCGCGCCTCGCCCTCCTCGGCCGTCGTCCACCCGCACCTCGCACCGCTCGTCGACATCGACGGGCACGCATTCCGCGATGACCCGGCCGGAGCGGGACACGACCTGCCGCAGCCGACGCAGCAGAGTGGCCGGATCCCCGCCGATTCCGACGTTGCCGTCGATGAGCAGGACCGTGTCCCAGCGTCCTTCCCCGGGCAGGGGGTCGAAGACCGAGCGACACAGGGCCGTCGCGCCGAGGCGAACGGTACGGCCGACCGCCTCCGGGCTGACGTCGATGCCCAGGGCGCGACGCCCCTCGGCGGCGAGGGCAGCCACGAGCCGGCCGGGACCGCAGCCCACGTCGAGGACCGCGCCATGGCAGCGATCCAGGACCGACCGGTCCGCGAGGTCGGGCGCCTCGCACCAGCGCTCGACCTCCAGCGGCAGCAGCCATCCGTCGTCGCGGCGCAGGAAGAGCGGGCCCCGCCCGGCGCGGAGGGCGTCGCTGTACGGGTCGGCCAGCCACGCCGCCGTCGCGGTCACGCGCCCGCTCCCGCCCGCATCGCGGTCAGAGCGGAGTGCAGGGCGGCGAAGCGGCTGCCGGGCGTCTCGGCCGCGACGACACGCGCGTCCTCGGCGGTGTCCACGTCCAGCAGTACGGGCAGGGTGCCGATCCGCAGGCCGGCCGTGCGCAGCCGCTCGTACTGTACGGAGCCGGTGTCGGGCCGCGACATCGGGACGCCGAGCAGGAGAGCGGGGTCGGGAGCGGCGAGGCCCAGGGCCCAGAACCCGCCGTCGACCGCCCGGCCGAACCAGGCGTCGTACGTCTCCCAGCACAGCGCCGGAGCCAGCAGGGCGGGGGTGACCTGCGGGGTGTCCATGCCGACGAGCAGCGCCGGACCGTCGCAGGCGGCGAACGCGGCGGCGATCCGCACGTCGAGCCCGCCCACCGCCTGGGGCACGACGTCGAAGCCCGACGGAAGCCAGCCACCGGGCTTCCCGTCGAGCACCAACACGTGCCGGTCGGCCGGGACGCGCGCGACGGCGGTGAGCGTGTCGGCGAGCGCCGCCTCGGCGAGCGCGGCGGACTCCTCGGAGGTGAACGGGGGAGCGAGCCGGGTCTTGACCCGGCCGGGCACGGGTTCCTTGGCGATGACGAGGAGGGTGGTCACGGACGCCCACCGCCGACCGGCGCCGGCTCGTCCAGTACCCGGCGCATGTCGTGCACGGCCTGCCAGGTGCCCTTCCACGTGCCGGTGACCTTGGACCGGCCCGAACGAGGGAGGTAGGGCACGTCCACCTCCCGCACCCGCCAGCCGGCATCGGCGGCCCGGACGACCATCTGGAGCGGATAGCCGCTGCGCCGGTCGGACAGGCCGAGGCCGAGGAGCGCCTCGCGCCGAGCCACCCGCATGGGTCCCAGGTCGCGCAGCCGCAGCCCGGTGCGGCGGCGCAGCAGCCGGGACAGGGCGAGGTTGCCCGCCCGGGCGTGGGCCGGCCACGCGCCGCGCGCGGTGGGGCGGCGGCGGCCGAGGACGAGGTCGGCGGAGCCCTCGGCGACGGATCGCAGGAGGCCGGGCAGCAGGCCGGGGTCGAGCGAAGCGTCGCAGTCGCAGAAGCAGACGAACTCGGCCTGGGAGGCGAGCAGCCCGGCGTGGCAGGCGGCGCCGAAGCCGCGCCGGGGTTCGTGTACGACGGTGGCGCCGAGGCCGGCCGCGAGTGTGGCGGAACCGTCTGTGGAGCCGTTGTCGACGACGATCGCCCGCCATCCGGCGGGGATGCGGGCCAGGACCCACGGCAGGGCCTCGGCCTCGTCGAGACACGGAAGGACGACATCTACGGTCAAGGTGGTCACGCCTCTCACCGTAGGAATCACCGGGCCCTTCGGGGCCGTGGAAGTCCTTACGAAACGCGGACGTCGTGCGGCGTCCGCCCAAGTGGACGTGGTCGCCGGACAGGAGCGGATGCGAGGCTGTGCGGCATGAGCGAGCACAGCGGCCCCGGGACCGGGGGCCGGATCCTGGTGGTGGACGACGACCCGACGGTCGCCGAGGTCGTCACCGGCTACCTGGAACGGGCCGGATTCTGCGTGGAGCAGGCGGCCGACGGCCTCGACGCGTTGCGCCGAGCCGGGGAGCGCCGGCCCGACCTCGTCGTGCTCGACCTGATGCTGCCCGGCCTGGACGGCCTGGAGGTCTGCCGCCGGCTGAGGTCCGCCGGGCCCGTGCCGGTGATCATGCTGACGGCGCGCGGCGACGAGGAGCAGCGCATCACGGGGCTCGAAGTGGGCGCGGACGACTACGTCACGAAGCCGTTCAGCCCGCGCGAACTCGTCCTGCGCGTCGCGTCCGTGATGCGGCGCAGTCGCGCATCGGCGCCGGCCGCGCCCCGGGGTGTGCTGCGCGCCGGTGACCTGGCCGTCGACCCCGCGACCCGCAGGGCCACCCGCGCCGGTACGGAACTCGCCCTCACTCTGAGGGAGTTCGATCTCCTGGCGTACTTCATGGAACGTCCCGGGGCGGCGCACAGCAGGGAGGACCTCATGCGCCGGGTCTGGGGCTGGGACTTCGGCGACCTCTCCACCGTGACCGTGCACGTCCGCCGGCTGCGCGCCAAGATCGAGGACGACCCGGCCCGGCCGTCCCTGATCCAGACGGTGTGGGGCGTCGGCTACCGCTTCGAGCCGGAGCGGACGGAGGGCATCCCGGCATGAAGGACGTCCTGCTCATCGCCGCCTTCGCCCTCGGAGGAGCCGTCTGCGCCGGGCTGGCCGGGGCGGTCGTCCTCCGCCTCGTACGCCGCCGTTCGGTCGCCGTCTCGCTGACGGTCGTCGCCGCCGTGACCGTGACCGCGATGCTCGCCGGAACGCTGGCCGTCGCGCAGGCGATGTTCCTGTCCGCGCACGACCTGTGGGTGGTGACCGTCGTGGCCGCCATGGCCGCCCTGGTGTCCCTGTGCACCGCCGTCGTCCTCGGCCGGTGGGTGGTGGCCCGCAGCCGCGCACTGGCCCGCGCCGCACGCGACTTCGGCGACGGGGGCAGCTTCTCCGCCCCCGACGGAGCCGCCACCGCCGAACTCGCCGCACTGACCCGGGAACTGGCCGCCACCAGCGCCAGACTCGACGCCTCCCGCAGGCGTGAGCGTTCCCTGGAGGCGTCCCGCCGGGAGCTTGTCGCCTGGATCTCCCACGACCTGCGCACCCCGCTGGCGGGGCTACGGGCGATGGCGGAGGCCCTGGAGGACGGCGTGGCAGCCGACCCGGCCCGCTACCACCGCCGGATCCGCACCGACGTCGAGCGCCTCACCGCCATGGTCACCGACCTCTTCGAACTCTCCCGCATCCACGCCGGCACGCTGCCCCTCAGTCCCAGCCGCATGTCCGTGTACGACCTCGTCGGCGACGCCCTGAGCGGCGCCGACCCGCTCGCCCGCGAACACGGCGTGCGCCTGGTGGGAGAGGACGTCGCGGCCGTCCCCGTCGAGGTGGACGGCAAGGAGATGACCCGGGTCCTCGCCAACCTCCTCGTCAACGCCATCCACCACACCCCCGCCGACGGCACGATCGCGGTGGCCGCCGAACGCCGGGACGGTGCCGTCGTCGTGTCGGTCACGGACGGCTGCGGCGGCATCCCGGACGAGGACCTGCCCCGGGTCTTCGACACCGGCTGGCGCGGCACCGAGGCCCGCACACCGCCGGCCGGAGCCGGTCTCGGCCTCGCCATCGTGCGAGGCATCGTCGAAGCACACGCGGGCAGCGCCGAGGTGCGCAACGTGCCGGGCGGCTGCCGCTTCGAGGTCACGCTGCCCGCGGCCGCCGGGTGACCGACCTGGTTGGAAGGGCCGCAGCCGCCGGGCGACGCACCGACCGGGTCCGAAGGGCCGCAGCCGCCGGGTGACCGACCGCTTCCGAAGCCCGAAGCCGCCTGCAGGCTACCCGGCGCCCCTGTCAGCCGACGGCCGCCGACGCCCGCTGCCCGGCCCGCGCGAACTCCGCCATGCCCTCCTGGAAGCCGACCTCCGGACGCCAGCCGAGTTCGCGCCGGAGACGCGAGGAGTCCGCCGTGATGTGCCGTACGTCCCCGAGCCGGAACTCGCCCGTCACCACCGGCCCGGGACCCCCGTGGGCCAGCGCCAGCGCCGTCGCCATCTCGCCCACGGTGTGCGGGTCGCCGCTGCCGGTGTTGTACGAGGTGAGGGCGCCGGCCGGCAGAGCGGCGGACGCCTCCAGCGCCAGCGCGTTGGCCGCCGCCACGTCCCGTACATGGACGAAGTCCCGGCGCTGGCCGCCGTCCTCGAAGACACGGGGGGCCTCACCGCGGGCGAGCGCCGAGCGGAAGAGGGAGGCCACCCCGGCATACGGCGTGTCCCGGGGCATCCCCGGCCCGTACACGTTGTGGTAGCGCAGCGAGACCGCCGTGCCGTCGACCGCACGCGCCCAGGCCGCCGTCAGGTGCTCCTGGGCGAGCTTCGTCGTGGCGTACACGTTGCGGGGGTCGGCCGGTGCGTCCTCGCCGACCAGGCCGGGCGCGAGCTCGGAGCCGCAGACGGGGCAGCGTGGTTCGAAGCACCCCGCCTCCAGATCCTCGGGGCGGCGGGGTCCGGGCCGGACGACTCCGTGACGGGGACACTCGTACCGCCCCTCCCCGTACACCACCATCGACCCGGCGAGAACGAGCCGCCGCACACCGGCGTCGGCCAGGGCCGCGAGCAGCACCGCCGTGCCCAGATCGTTGCAGCCCACGTACGCGGGAGCGTCGGCGAAGTCCTTGCCGAGGCCCACCATGGCGGCCTGGTGACAGACCGCGTCGACCCCGCGCAGCGCCCGTCGCACGCTCGCCGCATCGCGGACGTCCGCGTGCAGGAACTCCACGTCGGGCAGGTCCGGGGCGGTGGGGTGCGCGCTGGGCAGCAGCGCGTCCAGCACGACGGGCTCGTGGCCGGCCCGGCGGAGCGTGGTGATGATGTGCGAGCCGATGAAACCGGCTCCTCCTGTGACGAGTACGCGCATGGGCGCGACGCTACGGACCGTCGTTGAGCTGTGGACCCGTCCGCGCCGGGCCGTAAGACTTCCGTCATCCCCCTGGGGCACATCCGGGCCCGCCCATCGTGCCACTCCGTATGCGCACCGTTACGGTGAGTGCATGCGACGCCGTCAGATGCACATGTCCCGCGAGGCTCAGGACGCCCTGCTCCAGGCACTGCAACAGCTCCGGGCGGAGCTGAAGACCCCCATGGAATTCCCCGCGCATGTGCTCGAAGCGGCGGAGGCCGCCAAGGCCGCGGTCCAGCTGCCCGCCAAGGACGCCACCCACCTGCCGTTGTTCACGATCGACCCGCCGACCTCGATGGACCTCGACCAGGCCATGCACCTGGAGCGTCGGGCCGGCGGCGGATACCGCGTGCACTACGCCATCGCCGACGTGGCCGCCTTCGTCAAGCCCGGCAGTCCGCTGGACGCCGAGGCCCACGACCGGATCGAGACGCTGTACTTCCCCGACCTCAAGGTGCCCCTGCATCCGCCCTCGATCTCCGAGGGACCGGCCAGCCTGCTCCCGAACCAGGTCGTCCCCGCCCTGCTGTGGCAGCACGACCTCGACGCCGACGGCAACGTGACCGACTCGACCGTGAGCAGGGCCAAGGTCCGCAGCCTGGCCAAGCTCGACTACCAGGGCGTCCAGCAGGACATCGAGGCCGGCACGGCCGCGGAGCCCGTCGCCCTGCTGCGCGAGATCGGCAAGCTGCGGGAGGCCCTCGAGGCCGCACGCGGCGGGGTGTCGGTGAACCTGCCGGACCAGGAGGTCACCCTGAAGGACGGATCGTTCCGGCTGAGCTATGTGGCGGCCCTGCCCGTGGAGGGCTGGAACGAGCAGATCTCCCTCATGACGGGAATGGCCGCCGCCCGGATCATGCTGGACAGCGGTGCCGGGATCCTGCGGACGCAGAAGGAGCAGGGGGACCAGCAGGTGGTCCAGCGGGTGCACGACATCGCCAAGCACCTGGGCATCGACTGGCAACCCGGCGTCACGTACGCCGCGCTGGCCAACTCCCTCGATCCGGCCGACCCGAAGCACATGGCCTTTCTCAGCGAGGCCACCACCATGCTGCTCAGGGCGGAGTACACCACCTTCCGGGACCACCAGGTCCCGGAGCACACGGCCCATGCGGCGATCGCGGCCCCGTACACCTACTGCACGGCTCCGCTGCGGCGCCTGATCGACCGGTACACCGGTGAGTTGTGCGTGGCAGCGTGCGCCGGCCAGGCTCCGCCGCCCTGGGTGCTGGAAGCCCTTCACTGCCTGCCGTGCGACATGGCGCGGGGAAAGGGGAAGGTGGCGGACCGGCGCGCGGTGGACCTGGTGGAGGCCGCGGTGCTCAAGAACAGGGTGGGCGAGGTCTTCGGCGGTCTGGTCATCAACACCGACGCGGAGGACAACAGGCCGAAGGAGGGCACGGTGCACCTGGCGGACCCCGCCGTGATGGGCCGGATCACGTCCGGCGCCGAGCTCGACCTGGGCGCGTGCGTCCAGGCCAAGCTCACGCGAGCCGACCCACTCTTCACCGGCAAGAACAAGATCCTCTTCAATACCGTGTAGCGGCCGTCACCTCACCCGGGCCGGTAACCCGCGCGCCGTGGACCCGGACACCGCCTAGGCGAAGGTGAACCAGTTCACGTTGACGAAGTCGGCGGGCTGGCCGCTGTCGAAGGTGAGGTAGACGTCGTGCGTGCCGGTGGTGCGCCCGATGTCGGCGGGGACGGTGCGCCAGGCCTGCCAGCCACCCGTGTTGGCGACGGCGAAGCTGCCGACCGGGGTGGCCGTGGGGCTGCCGAGACGGACCTGGACCAGGCCGCTGACTCCGGCACCGGCACCGGACGCGACGCGGGCGGTGAAGCGGGTGGCGCCGGAGGTACCGAAGGCGACCGACGAGAACCTGAGCCAGTCGCCGTTGGACAGATGGCCGACGTCGGAGCCGCCGCCGCTGTCGGAGCAGGCCTCCACCTGCGCTCCCGACTGGGCGTTGAACGCCTCGGCCTGGATCGTGGCGAAAGCACTGACCCCGCCGCCCGTGGCGGTGGCGGTGGGCGTCGGAGTCGGCGTGCCACCGCCGCCGGCCACGCCGCCGACCGTGATGGTCCAGCGGCCCGGGCTGCCGGACTGCACCTTGCCCTCGAAGTCGACGCCGGCCGGGTGCACGTCGTCGTAGGGGAAGGCGTACCCGAGGTGGTCGGGGGTGGTGTTGTGCAGGATGCGGGCGTAGTGGTTGGTGCGCGACCGGGTGTAGAAGGCGGCCGGGTTCTCGGCGGTCGGCTGAAGTGGGTTGTCGAGCAGGGTGGTGCGGTTGAACGCGGCGGCGAGCCGTGCGCTGAGGTTGCCCATCAGGTCGTTGCCCGTGGTGAAGGGCGCGTCGCTGCAGGAGAAGATCGAGAGGGTCGACGGCTTGGCGAAGCTCCCGATTCCGGGGAAGGCCAGGGTGTCGCCGCTCACCCGGCCGGTGACCGTTCCCCAGGTGAACTGGGTGTCGATGCGCAGGTCGGTGGAGCGGTACTTGCTCCACACCTCGTCGACGTAGCTGTCGAAGTATCCGCGGAACAAGGCGCTGTTGCCGCGGATCGCCAGGTTGGGGCTGAGCACGCGCAGGTCGCCACCGCCCTTGGTCACGATGAGACTGCTCCAGTCGCTGCCATCGGTGGCGGACTGGGCCCGGAGCGCCGCGGCGACCCGGGACAGCCCGTCGGAGGGCAGCCCGCGCACCGTCTGGGTGCCCTGCCCGGTCTCCAGCTGGAAGGCGATCGGCAGCGAGACCATGTCGACGAACGTGATGTTCGCGTACAACTGGTCGCTGTTGAACGTGAATTCGCAGAAGTCGTGGTGGACGTTCGCGTTGGGGTCCGTGGGGTTGCTCACCGACGGCAGGGCCAGGCCGCCGCCGCGGTTCATCAGGAAGGTGAGCTTCGCGCCGACGGAGAAGTAGATGCGGCCGCTGTCCAGACGCGGCAGCGTCACCCTCCGTGCCCCGGCGCCGGACGCGTTGAGCGCGATGGCGCAGTCGACCCCGAGCGGAGTCTGGTCGTTGGCCGGGGCCGGCGGGTGGTACAGGCTGGAGCCGTTGGCCTGGATGAAGGCCCAGGTGCCGCCGGCCGCCGGGTCGCGGCCGAGCACGTAGGCGTACACCGTGTTGTTGCCCGTGGTGTTGACCAGGTCGAGGGGGAGCGTGGCGGTCGTGGACGCGTGGGCGCCCACCTCCAGCCAGGAGGCCACGGCGGGCACCGCCAGGGCCAGGCCCGCGGTCGCGGCGAGGAGTTTTCTGCGGGGCATCGTCCGCTGGTGTCGTGCCGTCACGGTGGGGGTCCGTTCTTCGTGGGGGTCGGTGGGGAGTGTTCGGCCGGTCAGCCGATCGTCCACTTCTGGTTGGCGGCGCCGGTGCAGGTCCAGGTCTGCAGCCGGGTGCCGTCGGCGGAGGAGTTGCCCGTGGCGTCCAGGCACTTGCCGGCGCCGACGTTGGTGAGGTCGTGGGCGGCCGAGTACGTCCACTTCTGGGCGTTGGTGCCGTTGCAGGTGTAGAGCTGGACCACCGCGCCGTCCGCGGTGGAACCGCCCGCCACGTCCAGGCACTTGCCCAGGGCGCGGACCGTGCCGTCGCCGCCGACGGTCCACTGCTGGGCCGCGTTGCCGGTGCAGTTGTGCAGCTGGATCGGGGTGCGGTCGGCGTCGGAGCCGCCGGCGACGTCGACGCACATGCCGCCGATGCCGCGGATCGGTTGCGCGGCGGGGGCGCTTCCGGAGGACGAGGCGCGAACGTAGTCGACCGTCATCGTCTGCGGGAAGGCCGTGGAGGCGTCCGGGCTCCCGGGCCAGTCTCCGCCGACCGCCAGGTTGAGGATGATGAAGAACGGGTGGTCGAAGACCCACTTGTTGCCGCCGGTGTCGGCAGGGGTGAGGGTCTTGTACGTGGTGCCGTCCACCGACCAGACGAGGGAGTTCGGGCTCCAGTCGACGGCGAACACGTGGAAGTCGTCGGCGAAGGCGCGGCCGCCCGGCAGGCTGTACGCGGAGCCGAGGCCGCCCGCTCCGGAGTAGCCGGGACCGTGCACCGTGCCGTGCACGGTGGTGGGCTCGCGGCCGATGTTCTCCATGATGTCGATCTCGCCGCTGTTGGGCCAGCCCACGGTGCCGAGGTCGTTGCCGAGCATCCAGAAGGCGGGCCAGATGCCCTGGCCGCGCGGGATCTTGATGCGGGCCTCGAAGCGGCCGTAGGCCTGGGTGAAGGTCCTGGCGGTGTTCAGCCGGGCCGA
Organism: Streptomyces tanashiensis; assembly: GCF_014648895.1. GTDB lineage: Bacteria > Actinomycetota > Actinomycetes > Streptomycetales > Streptomycetaceae > Streptomyces > Streptomyces tanashiensis. Next base: position 260,420 of record NZ_BMRZ01000002.1, on the reverse strand, counting down.
GGTGTACTGACACGGCCCGTACCAGCAGCCGAGGCCGGCGTCGGTGTTCTTCTTCGCGGTGATGACCAGGTGGCCCTGTCCGTCGAGGGCCGCGTTCGACGTGCTCTGGGTGTAGTACTGGAGCTCGTGGTTGCCGAAGCCCGAACCTCCGGTCTCCAGAGTCCACTTGGCGGCATCGGGAGCACGGCCGGACGCGCCGTCGAACTCGTCGGACCAGGTCTGCGCGGCGACCGCGGCGCGGGCCCGCGGGGTGACCGGGCCGCTGAAGGAGATGAAGACCGCAGCGACCAGGGCGGCGGTGAGGACGAGTACGACTCCACCGAGGGACCGGCGTCGTGCGCGATGAGCGGCCATGGGCACGCTTCCTTATCTGGGTGATGGGTGATGGGTTGATGAGAGGGAAGGGGGCTGAGGGGACGGTACGGAGTGAACTGCGGCGCCTTGAGAGCGCTTTCAAGGGCTGGGCCTCCGTCCGGTCCGTGCGGGCCGGACGGAGAGGAGCCGTACAGCGGGTCCCTCCGGGCGCTCCCCGGAAGGACCCGTGTGCCGTGCCGGCCTCAGGCGGTGTGCAGCCGCAGCCCGTACCGGCCGAGGATCTCGTTGACCGGCTGGAACCACGTCTCGCCGCCGGAGGAGCAGTTGCCCCAGCCGCCGGAGGTGACGCCCTGGGCCTGGTCGCCGCTGAGGAACGAGCCGCCCGAGTCGCCGCCCTCGGCGCAGACGCTGGTCTTGGTCATCTGGTACACGGCGCCCTGGCTGTAGTTGACCGTCTCGTTCTTGGCCAGGACCGTGCCGCAACGCCAGTGCGTGGTCGAGCCGGAGCGGCAGATCGAGGCGCCCACCGGGGCCTCGGCCGAGCCGCGGACCAGCTGGTCGGGGATGGTGCCCCAGCCGAGCACCACGGGCACGGTCCACCAGCCGCTGTGGATGGAGACGTACGCGTAGTCGTCGCCGGGGAACGACGAGCCCTGGAAGGTGCCCATCGCGGACCCGTCCCAGCCGCGTACCGCCGCGCCTGCCTGCCCGCAGTGTCCGGCCGTCACGAAGCCCCCGTACACGGAGAAGCCGATCGAGCAGCGGACGTTGCCGGTGTAGTACGGGTCGCCGCCGACGGTGCCTGCCGCGTACGTGCGGGGCGGTTGCGCCTTCTCGACGACGGTGACAGGGCCGTCGGCCCGGGCCCGGTCCACGAAGGACCGCACGTCAGGGTCCCGCCGCTCGGCGCGTACGACGTCGACCACGACGCTGTTGGTCTTCGGGTCGACGTGCCAGCCGGCCACTCCTGCGGGCGCGTGCAGCGTGTCCAGGCGGGCCTTGGCGCGGTCCAGTGCGGCGGCGCTGTGCCGGACCAGCCGGGTGTCGGCGCCCAGCGCCCGCACTTCCGCCTCCTCGGCGCGGTCGGTCACGGCGACGACCAGTCGGCCGGTCGCCGGATCGAACCACGAGCCGCCGTAGGCGGCGCCGGTGCGCTGGCGGGCGGCCTTCTCCACCTCGACGGCGGCCTTCTCGGCGCTCAGCCGCTCCTCGGCCTCGGCCGCGGTGAGCCCGAGGTCGCGGCGCATGGCGTCGAGCAGTCCGGCCGAGGCGGGCGCCGCGGCAGTGGGCTCCGGAAGCGGGGCCGCGCTCGCCATACCGGCGTGTGCGGCGCCCAGACCGACCGTCAGGAGTAAGGCGGTGAGGGCGGCGCGCAGGGGGGTGGTGCGTTTCACGGGTCCTCCTGGTGTGGGGGCTTCCAGTGGTTGAGAGCGCTCTCAACCGGACGTCGCCGTCACGTTAGCCGCACCTGCTTGTCAGGTCCATACCAGGAACCGGCCGTCACGGAGATGGCCCCGCACGACCACGCGCGGCCATGACGAAGTCCCGGACCACGGGGAGGTGTCACATGCCCGCCGACACCTCCGGGAACCAAGCTGTGGGCGCACGGGTCTGGTACGGGAGTACGAGAAAGGGAGCGCGCGGTGACGGTGCCCGACCGGATGGACGAGCGGCTGCGGGCGGTGCGGCTGCGCGAGGCCGAGCGGATGGCGGAGGGCGTGTTCACCCGGGCCGTGAAGGACGGAGTGATAGCCCCGGGCCGCTACGAGAGCGAGGTCGACAGCGACATCCGGGACATCGCCCGACGGGTGGCAGGTCCCCTGCTGGGCGGGGAGGGGCGCCTCGTACGCTCCGGGCCGCACACCGCGCTGCCCACCGGGCAGGCGGCGCCGGATCGGCTGATCGCGGAGAACGACGTGGCGGTCGTGGATCTCAGTCCGCTGCTGGCCGCCCACGAGACGAGCTTCGCGCAGACGGTGGTGCTCGGTGACGATCCTCGTCGGCACCGGCTCGTCGAGGATCTGCGAGGGCTGTTCACCGACGGCAGGGAGGCATTTCGTAGCCGCGAGAACATCACCGGCGGCCAGTTGCATGCCCAAGTCCTCGCGCTGGCAGCGAAAGCCGGATGGGAACTGACCGCGTGGCACGTGGGCCGGCTGACGGGCTCCGCTGTCGGCGACGCCGGGGACACGACGACGGAGGAGGAGCTCATCGCTCCCCACAACAGCACGCCCCTGCGCCGCAGGGACCAGGCGGGATTCCCGGCCCACTGGGTGATGGAGATCCAGCTCGTCGACGAACACCGCGGGTTCGGCGGAACGCTCAAGCAGCTCCTCGACCTCGTCTGACCGCCCGGCGCCTCGCCGGACGTCACCCCGGCCGGCGGGGGCGTCTCGGTGAGGTGCGCCCACTCGTGGCATCGGGTGAACGGGTCTTAGCCGGTAGCTGCCTTGGCGCGGCGGGCTGCCGCGGCCTTCGCGTACAGCAGGTGGGTGATGGCCTCGGCCGCCAGGAGGAGGACCACCAGCCAGGGCGCGAGCACGTCCGCGAGGAGGACGACGAGGAGGGGGAGCGCCACCCCCGGCACCGCCCAGACGGCCACCTCGCGCAGGGGCCGGCCGAAGCGCAGGCCGATCAGGGCGTGCGCCGCGTGGTAGGCGGCGAGCCCGCCGGCCAGCGCCCAGACCGTGCCCCGGGCGAGGTGGTCGTGTCCGGACTCGTCCACGGCGGTGGCCAGTCCCGCGGCCATGGAGATGACGGCGGCGGTGACGAAGAAGTGCAGGAAGCCGCCCACGTCACGGGCGAGGAGGTAGGCCTCACGGGTGCCCGCGGCGCCGATCACCCGCTCCGCAGCCGTCGAGGCGAAGTCGAAGTACGACCACCACAGCGCGGCCAGCAGGACGAATCCGAGGACCGCGACGACACCGGCCCGGGCGGTCCAGGTGTGGTCCGTGGCGGTGATCAGGCCGAGGACCGACTCACCGAGCACGATGATCACGAACAGGCCGACCCGTTCGACCAGATGCCCGGTGTGGACCCGTCCGGGGATGCCCCGCCCCCGGGCGGTCAGCACCAGGGCCATCTCCGCCAGGAGCAGCCCGGCCCAGACCAGATACCTCCAGGGCGCGGGAACGGCCGCCGAGCCCGCCCAGAGCAGCGCGGAGAGCAGGCAGTAGGTCAGCGGCCGCCAGCGCGGGATCCGGCCGGGCGCGGGAAAACGGGTGGCGGGCCACCACAGGGCCAGCAGGACCAGGCGGGTCCCCGCGTAGCCGAGGGCGTAGGCGGGGCCCCGGTCCCCGTCGGCCTCCGGGACCGCCGCGGCCATCACGGCGAGGCAGAGCATGGCGGCGAGCATCGCGAGGCGACGGCGGGCGCTGTCGTCCTGGAAGAGGTTGGCGGAGACGGTGAGGTTGGCCCACATCCACCAGGGCGGGAAGTAGAGCCCGAGGAACACACCGAACTCGCGCCAGCCGGGGTCGCCGTGCAGCCCGTGCGAGAGCTGGGCGACGAAGGCGACGAAGACCAGGTCGAAGAAGAGCTCCAGCCATCCGGCGTGCCGGGGCTCGGCCTCGCTCACGGCCGGGCCCGAGGGGGAGGGCGGCGGAGACGGAACCGCGGGGAAGGGAGTGCTCATCGGGCCATCCGGGTGAGGGTTCGACCGGACACGGACTGACTGTGACTGCCTGCATGAGACCACGAATCCGTACTCACCACCGCGAACCGAACCTGAAGCGTGTTGGTGGGTTCGTGCTCGTACGCGCATCGGGGCCGGCTCGTCCGATCGGTCGGATCTTCGGGTGGTCGGGCGGGGTGACGGCGGAGCTGAGGTTATGGATGTGCCACCGGACCATTCATGAGCATCAACCTCGGGAGCCCCACGATGCGGCCCATCAGATCGGCCTGTCTCGGCACGGCCACTGCGTTGGTCACCCTTCTCGCCTGCGTCCCCGTCGCGGCGGCGGCCGCGACCGACAATGATTCCGCCCACGCCAAGAGCAAGGGCCGGGTCATCACACTCACCGGACGGCTCGCGCAGCAGTCGCGCTTCCCCGTCAACCCCGGTGGCAGCCCCGCCCAGGGCGATCGGACCGTCTTCCGCTCGGTCCTCTACGACCAGAAGGGCAAGGAGGTCGGCGAAACCGGCGGCACCTGCACCACCACACGGGTCGAGGACGGCGGAGCGGAGGAGTGCGTCGTGACCTACAACCTCCCGGACGGCCAGCTCTCCGTGCAGGGGATGCTCTTCGGCATTCTCGTCCCGGGCCCTCCCCCCTCGTTCGACAACGCCGTCACCGGCGGAACCGGGAAGTACGAACGAGCTCGTGGCTCGGTCCACGCCGACACGATCGCCCCAGGCACGAGGCGCTTCACCATCCACCTCGTCTGACCGACCCTGCCCCCGCCCGGCGAACCCTGGCGGGGGCTCTCTCACGCGACCGCGACGCAGCTCTCAACGGTCCGATCCCGCAGGTCTCCTCGTCCGAGTCCCGTTCCCCTGCGCCGCCCGCTTCCACCGATGCGGCGCTGATCGTCTGCCCTTCGGACCGAGCCTGTGGTCGGATTCGGCGGCACCGGCCAGTCAGCCCCCGTTGAGGCCCCACTCGTCGAGGCCGCCGTAGATGTGGGCTTCGAGGCATTGAGGAGCATCGAGACCGAGGGCCTCGCCGCGGTAGAGGGCGATGAGTGAGTCCTTGCCCCGCCACCAGGTGTCGGTCAGGCCCTGCACCTCAGGGACCGGTTCGTACCCGGCGAGGTCCAGGGAATCGACGGCCTTGCCGGTGACCCTTGTGACGGTCCCGGCCCACCGTCTCGCGTGGGCGGCCAGTGCCAGTGACTCCACCCATCCGTCAGTGCTGGCATGCAGAGGTGTCCACTGGTAGCCGTCGATCCCGAAGGCCCCCTCGGGGCCGATCATGAATCCGTAGGCCATGGACACACGGCCGGTGCCGGCCGGGAACCACCAGCCTTCCGTCGTCGAACCCTCGGGGCAGTCGGCGTCCAGGATGCGGGGGCCACCCTCGTAGAACGGTGCCGGCGGCAGTACGAGGCCGCCCCAGCGGTCCTGGAAGGCCGCGGCCCGTTCGACCTCCGCAGCGGGGATCCCGTGCCGGATCCACACGTCGCGTCGGCCCAGGACGTCCTGTCCAGGGAGACGGATGCCGTCCACCTCGACGAACCTCCGGGCTCTGCCGCTCAGCCCGGCGGGCGCGACCGGGACCGACGACACGAAGCCGCCTGCCGTCACCGCTGCTCCCCTCCGCCGGAATGGAGCACGGCCGCCGCGATCTCCCGTATGCGGTCCAGCGTGACCCCCGTGCGCTGTTCGACAGCCAGGGGATGATCGGTGGGCTCGAGCTCGACGAAGGGGCGCTCGCCGACCGGGCGGGTACGGACGTGGGTCTTGAGGTTGAGGGTCGTGGTCGGGTAGATCGGCAGTTCGGTGGTGAGCCAGCCGAAGTACGGCTCCTCTTCCTCGCGGCCCGGCTTGTCCCACAGGTCTGCCGCCCGGGAGAAGTTCCCCCGGCTGAGCGAGACCCAGACACCCCAGGAGAACGGCTCGTCGCTGCCGATGACCGGTATCTCGATGAGGCCCTTGACGAAGTAGTGCTGCCCGCGGATCACGCACTGGTCCGGTGAGAGCAGACAGTCGTCGGCATCGGCGAAGGCGGGATCCCACACCGCCGGGGCGTAGGCCGTGTAGTTCATCGGCAGTTCCGGGTGGTGGGCCCCGCAACATGCGCAGGTGAATCCGTGATCACTGGTCATGGCGCCGGAGCCTAGTCGGCCTGGCCTCGCAGCCCGACGACACCGCCGACCGCATCAGCCCCAGGGTGTAAACCCGTGGGCCCATGCACCCGCTACGCCGTCGAACGGTGGGCCGATGCCACGCGACAGGGGAACGTGACAGCGTTCCTCCGTGCCTGCGGACTCCCCCTTGAGGCGCAGTTGACGATCCGTCACTACAGGAGGCTCCATGCCCATCACTCCCTTCACCAGCCGGAAGGGCCTGACGCGCCGCAGCATGCTGGGAGCCACGCTGGCCGCAGGCGCAGCCGTGCCGCTCGCCGCCGCCGCGCGCCCCGCGTGGGCCGGGCCGGCCGTGGTCGCCCCCGCCGCGACTCGGTTCACGCTGCCCGTGCCGACCGGCCCGTACCCGGTGGGCACGGTCGGGCTGCATCTCGTCGACCGGTCGCGACCGGACGCCATCGCGGGCCCCGGGCACTTCCGCGAACTGATGGCCACCGTCTGGTACCCCGCCCAGGACGTCCAGCGATACCCGGTGTCGCCCTGGATGCCGGCCGGCGCGTTCGAGGCGTTCGTCACCGACGCCGGGTTCAGCGACCTCGCCGGCCTGGTGCCGCTCACTGCGGGACACGTGGGCGCTCCGGTACGGCGAACGGGCCGACGGCTGCCCGTCGTGGTGTTCTCGCACGGCGCGCACAGCCACCAGGGCGACCACACCGTCGTGGTCCAAGAGCTCGCCAGTCACGGATACGCGGTCGTGACGGTGGCTCACCAGTACGACACGTACGCCGAATTCCCCGACGGGCGGATCGCCGTCCCGCTTCACGACAGGCAGGCGCCGACGCTGCCGGGAGACTTCGCCGCAGACCTGCGCTTCGTCCTCGACTGCGTCGAGAAGCTCGCCGCCGGGTGCAATCCCGACGTCGACCGCAGGGAACTGCCGGCCGGCCTGCTCGGCGCCCTCGACCCGCGGCGCATGGGCGCCTTCGGCTGGTCGAAGGGCGGGACGGCCACCGCCTGCGCCACGCTCGCGGACGAGCGCCTCCGGGCCGGGCTGAGCCTCGACGGCCCGATGCAGATGAACCCGCCACTGGCCGGCAACCTGGACCGACCGTTCATGATGGTGTCCGCCGAGTTCACCCGGGCCACGGATCCCGAGGCCGCCGCCTTCTGGTCGCACCTGCGGGGCTGGCGGCTGAACATCCAGGCCCAGGGCGCCGCCCACGTCTCGTACGGTGACAACGAGGCGCTGTTCCCCCAGGTGGCGAAGGTGTACGGATGGAGCGGGCAGCAGCTCCAGGACGTGATCGGCACCCTCGATCCCGGCCAGGCGGTGAAGATCCAGCAGGCGTATCCGCTGGCGTTCTTCGACGAGCACCTGCGCCATCGTCGGGGGCACCTGCTCGATGGGCCGTCCCCGGCCTTCCCTGCGGTGACGTTCCTCCCGTGAGGGCCCGGGGGCCCCGTCTGCCGGCCTGACCATGAAGGCAGGGGAGCCCCACACGGGCTGACAGCCCCGGCCCGTCGCCGTCAAACCGCCGAGACGCCGTACACCCGGTCGGGTCAACGGCGCTTCGGGGGCGGGAGGCGTGGGCGTGGGCTGGAGGCGGTTCCCGAGGCCCGCCATCGCGCGATGGTCGCCGGCGTGCTGGACTCAGGCCTGGTCGAGCAGGCGATCGCACGTACCCGATCCTTCGACCCGTCGGTCGACCTCGCGCGGGTCCGGACGCACACGGACCTGCCGACGGCCGAGTTCGAGACCTTCGGGGTGGTGGTGCCCGCCACCACCAGGAACATCACGCTGATGCGGGCCTTGATGGTGCCCATCGCCGACGAGGCGCTCTCGCTCGCCGTCGACCGGATCTGGGTGTTCGTCACCAACATCGACGACGTGTGCTCCAAGGACAGCGCAGAGGCCGAAGCCGTCCTGAGGGCAGGCATGTCGCCTGGCGCACCCAGGCTCGCGGTCTCGCCGAACGCGCGGTACATCGAGCACATGTTCCGCGAGATCGCGGGCTTCTGCGACCCCACCTTCCTGGCCGGCTACCGGACGTTCTTCTACAGCGCGGTCAACGGTGTCCTGATGGAATCGGAACTCGATCCGGACGCGTCCGACGAGGACGACATCAGCCGGATCCACCGCCGCGCGGTCCAGGAGGGCATTCCTTATCTCGCTTCATACCGCCACAGCGTCGACAGCGGCCTGGAGGCTTACCGGCGGGTGCTTCGACTGGCCAACGATGAGCAACGGCCCCACCTGGAGCGGTACATGACCGCCTACGTGTACTGGCACCTCCACTGCCGCCGCTACCGCTGGCAGGACGTCTACCCCGACCTGGCCATGATCGACGTCTGAGCCGTGCGGGCGGCGCCGTGCATGACGTGGCGGCCGACAGATGACCCCAGCCGCGCTGCCTAGACCCAACCCTCGTCGAGGTAGACCGTCCAGGCGTCTCCCACTGCCCGGTGCAGTTCAACCAGGGCCGCCACGTCTGCGATGGCCGCGGGTGCGTCAGACCACCGCAACGGAGAGTCCGGGACACCGTTGCGGGTGTAGGCCGGCAGTTCGCCGTCGCAGATGAAGGAGTGGAGCGGAGGGGGACCGTCGTCGAACCATGCGGGACAGTTCTCCTCCGCCCACGCAGCAGCCGCGTCGACACGATCCACATTGTCGAACAGGTGCTCAGGAGCAGGCCCGCCGCTGAACTGCACGAGGAAGCCCCGAGCGTCCACCGCCCACCAATCCCACATGAAGCCAGGTCGAGGGTGCCGGAGGATCGTCGTCATGCCGCCACCGTATCCAGGTCGTACAGACGGCTGGAGATGATCCACAGGAACGGTCTAGCCGCAGAGGTGGGTGCCGATCGTCAGGAACGCCTGGACCAGGGGGACCTGGGGGACGGCCGGGGAGACGATCTGGGAGGCGTAGTGGACGATCACCAGGTCGAGGGCGGGGGAGACGAAGAGGCGCTGGCCGTGGATGCCGCTGGCCATGAAGGAGCCGTAGGGGTCGTTCGGTATCCACCAGAGGTCGTGGTACGAGAGGGTCGCGGGCGCGTCGGGAGGTGCTGTCGGGAAGCGCACGCGGTAGGGGTAGCCGTCCGGAACGCCGGAGGCGATCGTCGAGGCGACCGCTTCGGGGACGACCTGGCGGTCGCCGGCCGAGCCGCCGCACCGGATCATCTCGCCGAAACGTGCCAGGTCGCGGGCGGTCGCGCTGAATCCTCCGCAGGCGGCCTCGGAGCCTTCGGAGTCGAGGAGGTAGTACGCGTCCTCCTCCGCGCCGATGCGGGACCAGATCATCTCGGACAGCAGGGCCGAGGTGGTGGTGCCGGTGACGCGGCGCAGGACCTCGGCGAGGGCCTCGACGTTGCCGTTCTCGTAGCGGAATTCGACGCCCGGTTCGCCGGTCGCCCGGGCGGTGGCGAGGTGTTCGCGGATCGTGGTCGGCCCGGTATAGCCGTACGGGCGCAGTCGAGGGGCGAGGACGGCGAAGTAGCGCTGCGCTTCGAGCGCCTTGTCGTACGGGCGGCCCGCGTAGCTCATCCGCGTGCCCATGTGGAGGAGGTGGTCGACCTGGGCGTCGCCGAAGGCGGTGCCGGCGAGCTCGGGGACGATCTTGGCGACCTGGGTGCCGCGGTCGAGCTGTCCTTCGTGGGCGAGGGTCGCGGCGACGAGGCCGAGGTAGGACTTGGCGGCCGATGCGTTGAAGTGCGGGACCTGGGGTTCGTACCCGTGGAGGTATTCCTCGTGCACGAGGTGCCCGCGATGCATGACCAGCAGGGCATCGGTCTCGGCCCGGGTGAGCAGGTCCGCGAGCGTGAGGTCCTGACCCCGCGGTCCCGGGAACGTGAGGCCGTCCAGGGTTCCGGGCGGTGCCGTCGGCAGCGTGGACGCGCCGCCGGGGCCCCGCCAGACACTGCGGCTCGGAACGAGTTCCCGGCCTGAGGTGGTGTGGCGCCGGGCCCAGGCCGGATCGGTGTATCCCCGAGCCCAGACGAGGTCGGCCAAGGAGGGAATGTCCGTCATGTGCACGCTCCGCTCTTTCGATCACGCGTCTTCTGAGCTCAGTACCGTACACAGTGTCCGGTAACTGAGCCAGAGGTGTCGGGCGTGACGCGGAGATCGTGCCGTTCAGGAGGTCAGGTCCAGGGCCCCCGGCGCGTCGGACGGCGCCAGTCCGGTGGCCCACACGCGGCCGTAGACCGACAGGTCCCGCAGATGTGCGGTGATCTCGGCGGCGGTGTAGCCGGTGTCGTTCTCCACCCACCAGGTCAGCAGGCCGATGAGTTCGCCGGTCCACGCCCGGGCGACGACATCGAGGGGGATCCGCGGCGTCACCCCGAGCTGCTCGGTCCGCGCGCGGAAGGCGGCCTCGGCGTGGGTGCGGATGAGGTCCGTGAACTCCCGCAGGGCCCGGCCGTCGCCCTCCCCCCGCAGGACGACCTGGTAGACGGGCTTCTCCTGCTCGGCGTGTTCGAAGATGTACTTCACCGGAAGTCCGGTGAACCCCTCGGCATGCGCCTGGCGGACCGCCGGCAGGAGGCGGTCCCGGTCCTCGGCGAGGTCGCGGACGATGCCGACCAGGAGGTCCTCCTTGTCGCGGTAGTGCGCGTAGAAGGTGGCTCGGCCGACGTCCGCGCGCTCGGTGATCTCCTCGACGGTGATCGCGTGGAACCCCCTCTCCAGAACCAGTTCGACCAGGGCCTGGCGCAGTGCGGCCCGCGTCCTGCGGACGCGGCGGTCTCCCGCGGGCTTCATGTCCACTCGGCTTCCTTCTCGTCCGGACTGTTGACCTGACCCTAACGCTGCCTTTACGTTGCCGCACGCAAAGCTTGTTACGAGACATTGTGTTCGAAAACTCTGGAGGGGCGATGAATCTCGGGCGGTACGTACGCCGGACTGCCGGCCAGCAACCCGATGCCGAGGCGGTGGTCTGCGGACCCGCCCGGCTGACGTACGCGGAACTCGACGACCACAGCGACCGGCTCGCGACGGCGCTGCGCGCCCTCGGCCTGGACCGGGGAGACCGCGTGGCGACCCTCGCCGGCAACCGTGCGGAACTCGTGGTCACGGAAGTGGCCCTCTACAAGGCCGGACTGGCCCGGGCGCCGATCAACGCCAGGCTCGGCACCGCCGAGGTGGCCCACCTGCTCGCCGAGTCGGACGCGCGGGTGCTGCTGACGGACGCCGCCCACCTGGACATCGCCCGTGCGGCGGTGCCCGGTACGGGTGTGAAGACCGTCCTCGGCTACGACGGGCCGAGCGACCTCGGCCCGGACTACGCGGAGACCCTCGCGCGTACCGAGCCGGAACCCGTCGAGGCGGAGTGCGACGAGAGCGACATCGCCGTACTCCACTTCACCTCGGGCTCCACCGGCAAGCTCAAGGCGGCAGTCCAGACCTACGGCAACCGGCTCGCCCTCATGCGCAAGTCCGTGATGAGCGCCGGCACCCGAGTGGGCCCCGGTGACCGGCAGATCCTGGCCGGGCCGGTCACCCACGCCTCGGGCATGCCGCTGATGGGCATCTTCTTCGCCGGCGGCTGCGCGATCGTGCTGCCCCGCTGGGACGCCGAGGAGTTCCTCACCACCGTCCAGCGCGAGCGGGCCACCCACGCCTTCGTCGTGCCCACGATGGTCAACAGCGTCCTCGCTCTGCCTCACGCGCGCGACTACGACCTCTCCACCCTGCGCCAGCTGATCTATGGTGCCGCGCCGATGTCACCGGCCCGGATCAGGGCAGCCTGGGACCTCTTCGGCCCCGTCCTCTCCCAGGGATACGGATGCGGAGAGACCACCTCCGGAGTGCTCTTCCTCTCCACCGAGGACCACCGGCGGGGGATCGAGGGCGAGGACGAGGAACTGCTGCTGTCCTGCGGCCGGCCGCTCGCCGAGGCCGAGGTCGCCGTCGTCGACGACAGCGGACAGCCCGTCGCCGACGGAGAGATCGGAGAGATCGCCGTCCGCGGCCCCGATGTCGTCCCCGGCTACCACAACGAGCCCGGGCTCACGGCGGAGACCTTCCGGGACGGCTGGTTCCTCACCGGCGACCTCGCCCGCCGGCGCGCGGACGGGTACGTCTTCATCGTCGACCGCAAGAAGGACATGATCGTCTCCGGCGGCTTCAACATCTACGCCGTCGAGGTCGAGTCCGTCCTGCATCAGCACCCGGACGTGTACGAGGCGGCCGTCGTCGGCGTTCCCGACGAGCAGTGGGGCGAAGCGGTCAAGGCGGTCGTCGTGACGCGCCGGGGCGCCACCCTCACGGAGACGGCCCTCATCGACTTCTGCGCCCAGCACCTGGCCCGTATGAAGAAGCCCCGCTCGGTCGACTTCGTCGCCGCCCTGCCCCACAACCCCAACGGCAAGATCGACCGCCGCGCCGTCCGCGACCGCTACTGGGCGGGCGCCGAGCGCCGCGTCAACTGAACAGGAACCCTGGCATGCCCTTCACCCTCCAGCCCTCCTACGACGACCGTCCGCGCCTCCAGGACCTCGTCGTCCGCCTGCGCGCCTACCTGGCCGACGAGCTCATCCCGTACGAGCGCGAGCACGGCATCACCGCGGAGACCAAGCTCGACCGTGCCACCCTCGAACACGTCTGGAAGCGCAGCGCTGAACTCGGCTTCTACGGCATCAGTCTGCCGCGGGAGCTGGGCGGAAAGGGCCTGAGCTTCTACGAACTGTGCGCCCTCAAAGAGGAGTTGACCGCATCCGGTGCCGCCCTCTCCCACTCCGTACTCGGTGACATGGGCGGTCCGCTGCGCGTCGGCGCGATCGTGAAGCACGCCACCGAGGAACAGCGGGAGCGCTACCTGATGCCCGTCGTCCGGGGCGAGCGGGCGTGCTGCTTCTCCATCACGGAGGAGGACGCCGGCTCCGACGTGCGCCGCATGACGACCACCGCCACCCCGGACGGGGACGCCTTCGTCCTCAACGGCAAGAAGGTGTTCAGCTCCGCCGCCCCCTTCGCGGACTTCGCGATCGTCGTCGCCCGCATGAACGGCACCGAGGAGGTGTACAGCGCGTTCCTCGTCGACCTCGACACCCCAGGCTGCCGCGTCCTCGACGGCGAAGTACCCATGTCCGGCCAGCAGATGGAGGGCGACCTCGTCTTCGAGGACTGCCGGATCCCCGCCGCGAACCTCCTCGGCGAGGTCGGCCAGGGCCTGCGCATCGGCATCGGCCGCATCACCCTCAACCGCCTGCTCCACTGCCCGTCCCTCATCGGCGCCGCCCGCCGCGCCTGGGACCTCTCGCTGGAGTACGCCACGAACCGTGTCGTCTTCGGTCAGCCGCTCCTCGCCCATCAGGCCATCCACCACAAGATCGCCGAGATGGCCACCGAGATCTACGCCGCCCGCGCGATGGTGATGACCACCGCCGCCAAGGCCGACCGCGGAGACAACGTCTCCGTCGAGGCCAACATGTGCAAGCTCTTCACCTCGGAGGCGTCCTTCCGCGTCGCCGACCAGGCGGTCCAGATCCACGGCAAGGCCGGGCTGACCCGCGGCCACGAGGTCGAGCAGATCTTCCGCAGCCTGCGGATGTTCCGGATCGTCACCGGAACCACCGAGATCCACAAGAACGCCATCGCCAAGGGCCTGATCTGACCGACCCCTTGGTGCCCAGGGCGGTGCCGCGGGCCCCCGCTTCGGCAGACGGGCCCGCGGCCACGGGGGACCCACCGCCCACCGCACGGCCCCCTGCCCCACTCGCATCCGCAGGAGTCTCCCCATGGCACCCCGAACCGTCACGCACTCCCGGCCCCTTTCCGTCCCGGCACCCGACGGTCGCAGAACCTGGCTGATCACGGCGATGATCGTGGCCTTCATGGTCATCAACTTCGCCGACAAGTCGGTCCTCGGTCTCGCCGCCGTTCCGATCATGGCGGAACTCGGCCTCAGCAACAGCACCTACGGCCTGATCTCCAGCTCCTTCTCCTTCCTGTTCAGCGTCTCCGGACTCCTCGTCGGATTTCTCTCCACCCGGATCTCCAGCCGGGTCCTGCTGTTCGTCATGACCGTGGCGTGGGCCGTCGCCCAGCTCCCGGTCCTCGTGGTCGCCTCCGTGCCGACCTTGATGGCCGGCCGCATCCTCCTCGGTGCCGCCGAGGGGCCGGCGGCCTCCATGTCGATGCACGCCCTGTACAAGTGGTTCCCGCCGGAGAGGCGCGCCCTGCCCTCGGCCCTCCAGATCGGCGGCGCGGCCCTGGGCACGCTGATCGCGGCACCCCTGGTCACCTGGCTGATCGACGGCTTCGGCTGGCGATCCGCCTACGCCGTCCTCGCGGTCGTCAGCGCCTGCTGGGCGCTGCTGTGGTGGCGTGTGGGCCATGACGGCCCGTACGACGAGAAGCACACGGCCCACGGATCCAACGGGCTCCGGCTGCCCTACCGCAGGATTCTGCTGACAGGCACCGTCCTCGGCAGCATCGCCAGCGCCTTCGGAGCGGCATGGGCGCTGTCCCTCAGCCATGCCTGGCTGCCCGCCTACCTCAGGACGCAGCTGGACATGTCGGCGGCGGCCTCCGCGACCGCCATCAGCGTCATCTCCGGCCTCGGACTGGTGCTGCTCCTGGCGGTCTCCCCGTTCGTGGACGCCCTGAAATCCCGTGGCGTGAGCAGCCGTTGGTCCAGCGGGGCGGCGCAGAGCACAGCCGTGTGCGTGGCGGGGTGCGCGATGGCGGCGTTCCCGTTCGTCGACGAGCCCGGTCCTCGGCTCGTACTGATCGCCCTGGCCTTCGGTGGCACCGCGATCGCCGTACCCCTCCACTACATGACGACCGCGGAGGTCGTCCCGCCCGCCCAGCGCGGCGCCGTCTTCGGCATCGTCGCCGGAATCGGCACCCTGCCGGGCCTCGTGGCCCCCTTCCTGACCGGGCACCTCATCGACACGGCTGCCACTCCGGCCGCCGGATACACCACCGCCTTCCTCGTCGCCGGCGGCGTGATGCTCATGGCCGGGACCGCCGCCCTCACGGCCATCCGCCCGGAGCGGGACCGACGACACCTGGGGCTCGACACCGGACCCCACTCCTGACGGGCGTCGGTCGGGGCCACGGGCACCTCGCCGGGAGTCTCGACCGGCGGAGCGGGGCCGGATACCCGCTTCGTGATGTCCGATCCGGCGACTGCGGGCAGAATTGCCCTGAAAGTCACTTCCGAGTCACCTGGCGTGCCGGCGGGCACGCGCGAAGGGGGCTACGTGCCATCCAGGCGGTCGGGGGAGGAGGCGGCTCCCGGGCCGGTGTGGTCGGAGCCGGGGACCCTGCTGGAGCATGTGCCCGTGGCCGTGCTCGGCCTGGACGAGAAGGGCCGGATCCATTACTGGGGGCCCGGTGCGCAGGACCTCTTCGGGTACGAGGCGGCGGACGCGATCGGCCGGTCGGCGGCCGTTCTGTTCCCCCGAGCAGGAGCCGACGGGGTCGATTCCGCTGAGCTGCTCGTCGAGCGGGGCCTGACTCTCGGCTACTGGCGGGTAAGAATGACGGCGAGGCACCGGGACGGCGCCGTGTTCGACTGCGGCCTCCGGGTCTTCCCGGTGACGGGGGCCGCCGGGCGGTCCGTCGTCGTCGGCCTGGCCAGCAGGAGCGAAGAGCTCGACCGGGTCAAGAGCAACCTCGCCTTCCTGGACGCGCTGTTCGAGACGTGTCCGATCGGACTCGTCATGCTGGACGAGGACCTGCGGTACGTCCACCTCAACCAGGCCCTCGCCGACATGGACGGCGTCCCCATCGAGGACCACATCGGGCGCCGTATGGAAGACATCATGATCACGTCGGACGGCGGCGCCTACTCCGGCCTGCTGCGGGCCGTCGCCGACGAGGGGCGGCCCGTCATCAGCGCGCTCGTCGGCCTGCGCACCCCGGGCCACCCCGACCGGGACCAGATCCGTTCCGTGAGCCTCTTCCCGCTCAGCCGGGCCGTCGGCACACGACCCGGTGTCGGCGGGCTGCTCGTGGACGTCACCGACCGTGAGCAGGCCCTGGTCGAGGCCGCCGCCGGCCGGCAACGGCTCGATCTGCTGCACCGCGCGGCCTCCCGCATCGGCACCACCCTCGACGTCGAGGTCACCGCGCGCGAACTGGTCGACACGGTCGTCCCCGAGTTCTGTGACGCCGCAGCCGTGGAGGTGGTCGACTGGATGGACGAGCCGGAGGTCTTTGTACCCGAGAGCCCGCTCAGGACCCGCCGGATCGCCTCCGGCACCACGCTGCCCCCGCCCGCGCCCGAACTCGTCAGCGGTCTCACACACGTGACGTACCCGCCGGACTCCACCATCCACGCGACCCTGCGCACGGGCCGGCCCATCTGCGTCCCGGTCGACGACGACTTCGTGACCCGGACCGTCATCCACCAGGCCCGCGCCCGGCTGCTCATCGACAGCGGACTGACCTGTCTCCTCATCGCCCCGCTCATCGCCCGCGGCACGGTCCAGGGGATCGTCATGTTCGGGCGCTCGGCCGCCCGCCCCGCCTTCTCCGATCAGGACCTCAGCCTGGCCGCCGAACTCGCCTCCCGAGCCGCCCTCTGCCTCGACAACGCCCGCCTCTACAGCCGCGTCCAGGACATCGCGCTCACCCTTCAGCGCGCCCTGCTCCCCACCGCTCTCGCCACCGGACCCACCCTGCGCATCGCCCACCGCTACCTTCCCGGCAGCCATGTCACGGAGGTCGGCGGCGACTGGTACGACGTGACCGAACTGCCCGGCGGCCGGATCGCCCTGGTCGTCGGCGACGTCATGGGGCACGGCGTACCGGCCGCCGCGGCGATGGGCCGGCTGCGCATCACCGCCAAGGCGCTGGCCCGACAGAATCTCGACCCCGGCGACCTCATGGCCGAACTCGACGCCTGCGCCCAGGAGGCGGGCATCGAGCTCGCGACCTGCCTCTACATCCGGTACGACCCCGGGACCGGCCGCGCACTCGTCGCCAACGCGGGGCATCCGCCGCCGCTCGTCCGCCGTCCCGACGGCACCGTGCTGGTGGTCGACGACGTGCTTGGTGTGCCCCTCGGCGTCGGCGGCCTCCCCTTCGGCACGACCGAGATCGCACTCCACGAGGGGGATCTGCTCGCCCTCTACACCGACGGGCTCGTCGAGACCCGCGATCAGGACATCGACGAGGGTGTGCGGGCGCTCTGTGACCGACTGGCCGCCCTGACGGAGACCTCGGGGGAGCCCGAGGCGCTGGAGGAGGCAGCGGACACCGTCCTGTCCGGACTTCTGCCGGACGCGCCGACCGACGACACCGTGCTCGTCCTGGCCCACGTGGGCCGTCGGCCACCCGTGGAGCCCGTACGGTAGGCCGGCCTGCGGGGCACGGCGGCGTACGGCGGGGTACGACGGGGCACGGTGGGTCAGCGCGCGACGACCAAGGCGTCGATCGGGCGGTTTGCCCGGTCTGGCCGGGGCAGGCTGAGAGGGTGGCTGCGCCAGGTCGGCCGGGCCCACGCCGAGGAGGCAGGGGATGCGGGGCTTCGAGGTGGGGGAGTCGTCGACGCCGGCCTCGACCACTACGAGTGGAAGGACGAGGACGAGTACGCGCACGTACGGCGGCTGGGCATCATCACCGACACCGAGCACCGGGCCGTCGACGCCGCACGTGAGGAGACCCTCGGGATGTTGGCCTCCCGCACCGGCGTCTTCGCGGATGCCGACCGGTGGGCGACCTGGCGGTGGAATGAGGCCTGGCCCACTCCCTACCTGCCGGGCTCTGCCGAGGCGGCGGAAGGGGCCGCATCGACGTCCGTGTGAACCGCGGCACAGCGTCTCAGAGCCAACCTTCGCGTGCCGCCTTGAGGCCCGCCTCGAAGCGGCTGGTGGCGTGGAGGCGTTCCATCAGCGCGGCCATCTGCCGTCTCACGGTGCGTAGCGACACCCCGAGGCGTTTGCTCGCCGCCTCGTCGGTCATGCCCGAGGCCAGGAGTCTCAACAGTTCGAGTTCGGGCCCGGTGGGCCCCGTGTCGGTGGCGCGGGGGCGGTCCGCTCCGAGGGGGACGGCGGCCTCCCACGTCTGCTCGAACAAGGTGACCAAGGAGGCGACGATGCCGGGCGCGCTCGTGCACAGGGCGCCCGTACGGGAGTTGTCGGGGTCGATGGGCACGACCGCGACCGTGCGGTCGAACACCAGCAGACGCGGAGGAAGCAGCGGGCTGGTGCGCACCTGGCCGCCCTGCTCGGTCAGCCACCGGGCGTAGGCCAGCGTCGCCGGATCGTTGCGGGCACTGTCCTGGTACACCGAGCACATCTCGATGCCGCGGGCGAGCGCCCTCCGGTCCAGCGGGCGCGACGCCTCCATGCTGGCTTCCGACAGCGCGCCGCCCGGCAGGATCGCCAGGCACTCCCGGGCCAGTCCGTGGGCGAGCTCTTCCAGCCGGTTCTGGATGGCGTCCATGCCCACGAGCCGCTCGGCGCCGTCGACCTCGGTGTTCGGACGCAGCTCGGCGAACTCGGAGACGACCTGTGCCGCGGCGGCCCTGCTCTGCGCCAACTCCTTCTGCTGTCGGGCCACTTCTGTCTCCTGGCGGCGCAGGAGCACCTCCAGGCCCAGTTCCGGCCGTACCGCCCGGAGCGCACCGGGACTGTCCCGTGACGGCCTGAGCAGACCGAGGTCGACGAGCTGGTCCAGGCTCTCGCGGACCTGCGTCTGTGCGAGACCGAGGCGCGTGCTGAGTTCGGCGATCCCCTCCGAGGGGTCGGCCAGCATCCCCCGGTAGACGGCTTCCACAGCGGCCCCGAGTCCCATTGCCTGCAGCATGCCCCAGCCCCCCAGCTGTGCTCCGGCCGCCCCACGAGCGTGCCTGCCCGCGATCGTAGACGTGGTCTGTCACCAAGGTGCCAGACCACTTGGTGACAGACGCAACTCCTTCCCCACGTGTGACGGGGACAGCAGCATTGTGAACACCGGAACGGCGGGGCGGTAGTCCCCGATCCGGGCCAGAGCCGCGAGGACGGCCCGGAACAGCACGTAGCGCGGTACACCGCACCGAACGCAGCGCTTCCCGACCATCGACCAGGGGGATTCCCATGTTCCGCACCGTCCGCACCGCCCACTCGGCCCGCACCGCCCGTTCGGCCGCCCTCGCCGCGACCGCCGTCCTCTGCGCCGTTGCCGGCATCGGCGCCGTCTCCGCCTCCACGCTGGCCGGCGCCTCCGCGGGAGACCACGCCCGACACCGCGTCAGCGCCTCTGACGGCAGCATCAGTTGGGACACGGCGCCGAAGTCCTCGGACGGCAGCATCAGTTGGGACACGGCACCGAAGTCCTCCGACGGCAGCATCAACTGGGACTGAGGAGGGTGCGCGTCATCCAGGCGTCCCTTGAAGGGCCGCGCCACGGCCCCGGCTTCCCCACCGTGCTCGCACTCCTCTCCGACCTCATCTGGGCCCACTCGGACACGGGAAACGGACTCGAGCACGTCCGCGCCACAGCCTCTGACGACGGCGTGGACATCTATCTCTTCCTGCGCGCCGCCTCGGAAGCGGCAGCCCTCGACCAGGCCCGCGCCATTCTCGACGGCGCCCGCGCCGCTCTACGAGTCCACGGCTACAGCGCAGCCGCACCCCGCCGCTGACGGCGGCCCGGCACGCGCGCGCCCCGACGACGCCGGGACGCCCTTCCGTACCCGTACCTGCTCCCGCACCCGTGCCCGTGCCCATACCTGCTCCCGTGCCCGTGCCCGTGCCCGTACCTGTTCCCGCCTCCGCACGCGGACATCTCCAGAAGGAACACAGTGACGACGACCCTCCGCCAGGCTGCCCGCAAGACCACGATCGCGGCCCTGTCCGGTGCCCTCGGGGCCGGACTCCTCACCGCCGCGACCGTGGGCGCCGCTCCCGTGGCACAGGCCGCGACCACCTGCAACGGAACCGCCTCGATCTACGGCATCCTCCCCGACGGCCGCCTCACCTTCAGCACGATCACGCCCGCCACCGGCGAGTTGAAGAAGGTGGTGATCGGGGCGGACCTGGGCTTCGAGCCCAAGGCGATGGCCACCCTCAACTTCAACACCATCCTCGTCACGTCGACCACCGGCGCGCTGTACCGCCTCGACGTGCTCACCAACAACACGTCCCTCGTCCTGGAGCGCCCGCCCGTCAAGCTCTTCGACAGCGGCTGGACCCACGACAAGCTCACGTACGACGGACACGGCCATCTCTACGGCACGGCCGGGGGCCTCCTCATCCAGTACCTGGTCTCCCAGCCCAAGCCGACCGGCTCGGCGCACATCGGCCAGCGCAAGGAGATCGGCGGCGGCTTCGTCCTGAAGACCCTCACCGCCGCCGGAGACGACCGCCTGCTCGCCACCACCGCGGCCGGTGCGCTCTACTCCTACAAGATCGACAGCGACGGCGGCTGGAAGCGGGACGACCTCAAGACCTCGGGCTGGTCCGCCTTCGATCAGGTCGTGTCGCCGGGCGGTGGCCTCTACTACGGTCGGATCGCCACCACGGGCGCCATGTACTGGTACAAGGACGCCGACCCGGCCGACGGATCCGGCACCGACATCGCGTACCACAACGACACGCCTGTCAACACCGGCGGCTGGACGCAAGGGCTGCTCTCCGCCCAGCCGGGGACGTTCAGCTGCACCACCAGCTCCGACCCGCTCGACGGCACCGAAATCCCCGCGGTGAAGGCGGCCGGACGCGATCTGATGAACACGTACGACGGCGGAGTCTGGAACAGCACCACTCAGTGGAACTGCCTGGACCAGCTGTGGACCAGGGAGAGCGGCTGGCGCTACTGGGCCGACAACCCGAGTTCCTCCGCCTACGGCATCCCCCAGGCCCTGCCCGGCTCGAAGATGGACGCCTTCGGCGACGACTGGCGCACCAACCCCCTCACACAGATCAAGTGGGGACTCTCCTACATCGACGGCCGGTACGGCACGCCCTGCGCCGCCTGGAACCACTTCCTGAACAACAACTGGTACTGAGCCGCCGGCCGCGCACCCGCGTGCCCGAGCCCCTTCCGCTCTCTGCTCCTTCCCCTCATTTCCTCAGCCCGACACGCGTACGTCAGGGCTGCCCGCATCCGGAGGACCCATGCTCTCGTCGTCCCGCGCACTCCGTCTCGCCGCCGGCTTCGCCCTGGCCGCCTCGTCCCTGGGCCTGGCCACCCTCGGCTCGGCGACGCCGGCCCAGGCCGCGGCCATCTGCGGCGGCAACGTCTCCGTCTACGGCACCCTCGCCGACGGACGCCTCACCTACACGGCGATATCCCCCAACACCGGCGACCGGGTCAAGACGCTGATCGGCCCTGACCTCGGGTTCACACCCAAGGCGATGGCCACCCTCAACTTCAACACGGTCCTCGTGACGTCGACGGCCGGCGAGCTGTACCGCGTCGACGTCCAGACCAACGACAACGCCCTCGCCCTGGCCGGAGTCACCAAGATCTGGGACAGCGGCTGGACCTTCGACAAGATGACCTACGACGGCGCCGGCCACCTCTACGGCACGGTCGCCGGCCAGCTCCACCGCTACAACGTCTCCCAGGCCAAGCCCTCCGGACCGGCACACATCGCCAAGCACGTCGTGATCGACGAGGGCTTCGTCCTCAAGACCCTCGCGGCGGCGGGCGACGACGTCCTCGTGGCCACCACGAGCGACGGCAGGCTGCTCTCCTACCAGATCAACGGCGTCGGCGACTGGGAGCGTTCGGACCTCAAGAGCTCCGGCTGGTCGGCGGTCGACAGTCTGGTCTCGCCCGGCGGCGGCCTCTACTACGGCCGCACGAACGGCGGTCTGTACTGGTACCACGACGCGGACCCCACCGACGGCAAGGGCGACGACATCGCCTACCACTCCGACGACCCGGTCGACGCGAGCGGCTGGACCCAGACCCTCCTGTCCGCCTTCGCCAACGACTGCACGTACCAGCCGCCGACGCCTCCCACGCCCACCCCCTCCACCCGGGGCGGGCAGATCGCCCGCAGCGAGGTCCTGAGCCGTGCCGTGAACTGGCTGAACCGCGACATCCCCTACAGCCAGAGCGCGTACGCCGGCGACCCCGACGGCGACCACACCTACCGCACCGACTGCTCCGGCTTCATCTCCATGGCCTGGCACGCCAACAGCAGCTACACCACCGCCAGCCTTCCGGGCGTCAGCGCCACCATCTCCAAGTCCGATCTCCAGCCCGGCGACGCGCTGAACACCCAGGACGGCCACGTGGTGCTCTTCGAGCGCTGGGTCGACAAGGCCGCCGGAAAGTTCTCGTACATCCACGAGTCCAACCCGAACGACGACATGATGCGCGGCCAGGACTATCTCAACGGCGGCACCGACGGCCGCATCGCGGGCCACGCCGCCTCCGGCTACGTCGCCCTGCGCTACGACAAGGTCGTCAACGGCTAGGACTTCGTCAGGACCCGTTCGGCGGACCATGTCGCCGGTCTGGGAGCGAGCGTCCGGGAGGACGCGAGCGACGGACCGGCGGCATGGTCCTCGGCATGATGCGTAACGGCGCAGCGGGAGGCCGTCACGTGCCTCGCGTCGACGGTCCGTGCCTGCGACGCTGACGGCGGCTACGGGCCGGAATTCCCGTACTGCTGACACCTCGACAACTTCAGGAGCGCGTGCCACGATCCCGGCATGGCTGCCACCCGAAAGGCTCATGCCGCGTAATCGGCCCGGCGCGCTCCGCGCCCAGAACGTGATACCCCCTCGGACATACCGGTCAGCCGTCCCCCTGCCGTGGCCGACCCGTATCGACAAGCCTTCCGGCCGGACGGCTTCCGTCATCCACCGGGAGGAGTGCCGACGCCCTCCTGACGAAGGCCTCGGGCCCGGCGACACCCGCACAGCCTTGTGCGCGTACCGGACATTCCTGGCCCGTCCGGGCCGGTACCTGTACCTGCTCAGGACCACCTGCGGTTGTGACGACTGCGAACTGGGGGAGAACGTGGCTGCGGCCCGGGACCTTCTCGCCCTGGTTCTGTCCAGACTCCCGGCCCGTGCGCGTGGTGAACTGGCCTCCCTGGTTTGCGGGTTGGACGAGGAGTTGCGGCGTAGAACCCTGCCCGACCCTTTCGCTTACCGTCAGCCATGGCATCAAGGAGGAGAGTGGTGGCATGGCAGGATCTATGACGAGACCAGCCATCTCTCACCCCTGTCCGATGCCGCATCAGTCGGCGTTCCCTCTCTGCTCGTACGGGCGGGTGAGAGCGGTATGGCGAACGCAGCAGTCGGCTGAACGCGGAGCGAGCCGTCCTGCCGCGCCTTGCTGCGGTCACCAGGACCTCCACGCCACCCATCCGCTCGCGAGGCCGTCCCGTTCAGGCCTCCACGCCGGGCGTGCGCCTCAGGGTGACGTGTGCGACGCGTCGGTGGTGCCGCGGCCGGGCCATGCCATGTCGTCAACGGCGAGGAACTTCTCGCCGGCGATCACCGCGGGCGTTGTACCGGTGAATGCCATGACGTCCCGGTGGAGATGGGATTGGTCGGCATAGCCGGTGTCGGCCGCGACATGAGCGGTGCCCTCGCCCGCGACGAGACGGTGGGCGGCGTGGTCGAAGCGGACCAGTTTCGCGGCCCGTTTGGGCGGCAGGCCGAGCTGCGACCGGAACCGGGACCACAGCCGCTTGCGGCTCCACCCGACGTCCGCGGCGAGGTCGTCGACCCGCGTCAGGCCGTGGCTCCCTACGATCCGGTGCCAGGCCCGGGCCACCTCCGGGTCCACCGGCGCCCCCGTCTCGTACCGGCGCGCGAGCAGTGCGTCCGTCAACGCGAAGCGATCCTGCCACGATGCGACGTCGGCCAGGCGCTCCCGTATCCGTGACACCTCCCGGCCCCACAGATCGTCCAGCGGCACCACGGCGCCGTCCAGCTCGGCGGGAGAAGCACCCAGAACCGAGCGTGCGACCACCGGGGACAGCCGCACCTGTACGCACTCGACGTTCGCTCCCCAGGCCCGGACCGCCCCGCCGGAACCGAGACCGGGTCCGGCGACGAGGCTTCCCCGCTCCTGACGCCCAGGGGCGCAACTGATGACCGGCACGCCGTCGCCGAACTCCACGAGCAGGGTCACGGCCGGATGCGGGACGATCCGGAGCGCATCCAAGTCCGGGACCGGGAACCCGGCCATGGTGACACCAGGCACCCGGCTGCGCCGCTGCGGACACGCGACGTCCCACAGGGATGCGCCATGCGTGAACGTCTGCATCGCCCCATGCTAAGCCGGGCCCGACGACGGGAACATTCGTCCAATCCACCGGCACCGATCGGCACGGACACTCGACCCATGACTGATTCTGACGACCGCTCATACGCAGGCGCCGGCGCCGCTCCCACTGAGAGCCGGGTCCTGACGCTGGACGGCGACGACATCCACTTCTGCCAGGACGGCCCCCGCGACGCCCCCGCACTCCTGCTCATCCACGGGTCGGCGTCGTCGACCCGCTCATGGACCCCGATGGTCCCGCTGCTCACCCCCACCCACCGTGTCATCCGGATCGACCTGCTCGGGCACGGCCGGTCGGCCAAACCGACAGGGAGCAGTTACGCGGTCTCCGACCAGGCTCGTCGGACCGGCACGGCACTGGACCTGATCGGCGTCCGGCGCGCCGTGATCGTCGGACATTCCAGCGGCGGCGCGGTCGCCACCGCCCTCGCCGAAGCACGGCCCGACCTCGTGACCGCACTCGCGCTCATCAACACCGGCCCCGGCCTGGACGCCCTGATCACACCGGAGTCCGCCGCCCCCGCCCCGGCGCAGTGGCCGCCCACCGACGAGCAGCTCCACCACAGGGCGAGCACCGGTTTCGGCCCTGCGGGCCAACGGATCCCGGAGGAGCTCCTGGAGGAACTCCTGGACGACGTACGCGGGATGACGTACCACTCGTTCACCTCGACGATGCTGGCCACCCGTGCCTATCTGGAGCAGCAGGCGCTCCCGGATCGGCTGGCGGTCCTGGGCAAGCCGCTCCTGGTGCTCTTCGGCGAGGACGACCGCCGATGGCGGTCCTCGTCCGCCTCCGACTACCTCGCTGTTGCGGGTGCGGTGGTCGAGCTGTTGCCCGGCCTCGGGCACTCGCCCCTGCTCGAGGACCCGCCGCGCACTGCCGCCGCCCTGCTGGCCTTCGCTGCGACCCAGGCCGCGAGGTGAACCGAGGGACCAGCAGGGGAGCTGTGCGGATCCTCGTCTCCGGTGCCGGCATCGCCGGCTCGGTCCTTCCGGAGGTGTTCGAGAGGGTCAGGACCCCGAAATGGGCGTCGGCCGCACCGCCGGCATGTACGGCACCCGGCACTCAGGCCGGCAACCTCGTATGGCCCGCGCACCGCACGCTAGGATCACGCGAATTCAACGAGATGTTGACAGCGGAAGGGCGCGCGCCATGACCACGGCACCCACGGGGACCGCCACCATCACCGATACTCAAGGTCGTTCCCACACCCTCACCCGCGTCGACATCCTCGCCGCAGCCCACGGGGAGCCCCCCAGCACCGCCACGGGCGCCCTCTGGTACTCGCACTTCGTTGCCATAGCCGGACTCCTGTGGCCCTGCACCTACCTCCTCCAGCGCGCCACCGGCACCGACATCCGAGACACCGACGGAATGCTGGAAGCCCTTCACGCTCTCGGCCTCCAGGTCGTCACGGCCACGCCAGTGGAGTTCACCGGCGACGGTCGCCGGGTGAAGGGAACGACCTCGTGACCCGAAGGCCGACCCGTGTCGAGAGCGACGGCAGAAAGCGCGTCGTACCCCTCGGCCCGTGCCCGTGGCTCCCGGGCTGGGAGATCACGCACGACCACTCCACCCAGCGCGACCCGTACTTCATGGTCAGGCAGGGAGAGGGGGCAGCCACCATCAACGCGATCTCCTGCCCGACCCACCACACCCATACCGTCGTCCGGCACATGATCGCCGTACGCCCTCTGCGCCGGCAGGGCCGCGCGGCCTGGTGCCCCGACTGCGGATAGCCCACACGTCGGCGCAGCGTGAGCTGCTCCGCTCCGGCCGGCTCAAGGTCGGCGCGGCCTGCGGAACCTTGCGTGGAGGTCATCCACCTTCTCGGCCCGCACCAGTAGTCCGAACCGCTCCTGGTCTCGGACCATCTCGGCAAGGAGGCGAGAGCCGCTCCCCCCACTCTGAGAAGACGGCCATCCCAGGGTGGGGCCCGAGGCGGGCCTTTGGGGCCGAGCCCGTTTACGGGTGTCGGGGAGGTACGGCTGGCTTCGTCCTTGGTATACCGGTGGCGCAGAGGGTCTGCGCCACACAGAGGGAGAACCATCGTGACGCTTCAGCGGATGGACAACGTCGGCATTGTTGTCGAAGACCTGGACGCCGCCGTTGCCTTCTTCACCGAGCTCGGTATGGAGGTCGAAGGCCTGGCTCGGATCGAGGGCCATTTTGCTGATCAGTCCGTCGGGCTCGAAGGCGTCCGTAGCGACATCGCGATGCTGCGATCCCCGGACGGCCACGGCAAGCTGGAGCTCGCGCAGTACCACAACCCCGCGGCGATCGGCGACGGATCGCACAACCCGCCGCCGAACACGATGGGCA
Source organism: Streptomyces tanashiensis (assembly GCF_014648895.1). GTDB lineage: Bacteria > Actinomycetota > Actinomycetes > Streptomycetales > Streptomycetaceae > Streptomyces > Streptomyces tanashiensis. The sequence continues at coordinate 233,845 of NZ_BMRZ01000002.1, read as the reverse complement.
TGCACCGGGTCATGTTCGCCGTCGACGACATCGACGACACCATCGCCCGTCTGCGCCCGCATGGTGCCGAACTGATCGGCGAGGTGGCGCAGTACAAGGACATTTATCGCCTCTGTTACCTCCGCGGCCCCTCGGGAATCATCCTCGCCCTGGCCGAACAGATCGGCTAGGGCGTGTAAGAAAGCATTTTCTAGGGGGTTGTCAGGCTGCCCGGCTACGGTTCGGGCATGGTGAATTTCGTGTTGGTTGCAGGTGCACGGCTCGGGGCGTGGGCGTGGGGCGATGTGGTGCCGTATCTGCGTGCGGCTGGCCACGGCGTCTATCCGTTGACGCTGTCCGGTCTTGCTGACAAGCGGGGTGTACCGGCGGGGCAAGCGACTCACGTCCAGGACATCGTTGCCGAGGTAGAACGCCAGGGTCTGCGTGACGTAGTCCTGGTGGGTCACAGCTACTCGGGCATCCCGGTCGGTCAGGCCGCGGAGCGGATCGGTGACCGACTGGCCCGCGTGGTATTCGTCGACTCAAGTGTTCCAACTGACGGCGAGTCGTTTGTCTCCGCCTGGCCGGACGGTGGGGCTGTAGTGGAGGCCTCGATCGCCGACAACGGAGGGTTCTGGCCGCTCGCGCCAGCTGCTCATTACGACGGCGAAGGTCTCACCGATGAGCAGATCGCACGCCTCGTGCGTGGCTCGACGCCTCACCCAGGTGCCACGCTGACCGAACCCGCTGTGCTGGCGGGGCCGCTCGGTGAACTTCCGGCGACCTACATCCTGTGCGTGATGCCGGGGGCCGAACCCGATGACGCCGAGCCCGACGAAGATGTGGCCGAGCTGCTGGACAGCAAATGCTGGCGGCTGGTCAAGATGGACACCGGCCATTGGCCGATGTTCTCCCAGCCGCGCGAGCTGGCGCAGATTCTCCTCGATGCTGCCGTGGAGTGAGAGCACCTCCCTGCCTGCGGGCTTGGTTTGGACGCGCTTGTGTGCTGGTCACAGCCATTCGCCGATGGGCGCGCTATGAGGACGGTCGCCTCATGGCGGACCGCCGGCTTGTCGTATCGCGCGGCGACGGCGCGGTACCTCTTGAGGTGGTCGATCCCATACTCGACCACGTGGCGCTCACGGTAGTCGACGGGGTCGAACTGCGGCGGCCGGCCGCCGCGAGAGTCGTGCTGTTTGCGGTGACGCGCCTGGTCGACCTTCCGGGATGGTGCAGTTTCCGTAGCCTGTGGACATGACCCGTCAGACACCGCCACGCCCAGTGGATGTAGAGCAGTTGTTTCCCGAGGTGGTGCCCCTCCGTAAGGAGACGGTGAGGCTTCATCCGCGTGCGGGTGCGCCGACGTGCCGGGACAGCTCGGTCGGAGGCCCGCTGCTGTGGCCGGCCGAGGAGGCCTGGCCGCAGTGTCCCGAGCATGAAGAGGCGCCGATGGTGCCGGTCGTACAGATCTACCGCAGCAGTGTTCCTGACATCGTCCCGTTTCCAGACGAATGTGATCTCCTCCAGGTCCTGTGGTGCCCACGGAAGCACAGCGGCTACCGCTGGGTCGTCCCGCACGTGCAATGGCGGGAGGCCGGCGCGGTTCGGAATGCGTTGGCGGCGCCGCCGAGCCCGGCTGAGGTGTGGAAGAACTACGTCCCCCGCCCCTGCGTAGTACATCCGGAGCCGGTGACGGAGTACCCCTACTGGGACCTGCATGACGACATGTGGGATGAGTTGGAGTTCCGATTCCTGGAAGTGGACGAGGAAACGGGTTGGGACTATCAGAGCCACCTCTCCACCGCGCCCGGCACAAAGCTGGTCGGATACCCCGGTTGGTGCCAGGACCCGAAGTGGCCGGACTGCAGCGGCTGCGGGAATCGCATGGAACACCTGCTGACAGTGCAGAGCACCGAAGCCGACGCCCTGTCGCGGCGTGCCTGGGTCCCGACCGAAGACACCCACATGCCCTACGAGGGGCCGGGCTTGGTACTGGGTGACCTGGGAGGTGTCTATCTCTTCGAGTGCCGCACCTGCCCGGGGCGTCCGTTCACCCACCGCTACGACTGCCCGTAGTGAACCGGCGCGCTGTCGTCGGAGTGCCGGGGTCAGGCGGCCTGTCCGAGGAGGGTGGCAAGGTTGTCCAGGACGTGGGGCCAGCCCTTGCCCATGCCTTCGCGGGCTTGACGGCCCATCGGGGAATCGAGGTCGAAGCCGGCGTGGACGAGGGTCAGGCGGGTGCCGTCGTTCTCCGGCTGGAGTGTCCAGGTGATGGTGGTGTCCAGGGAGCCTTCGGCGAAGCGGTAGGCGAGCAGGCGCTCGTGGTCGACGTCGGTCACCTGGCAGGGCTGTCGGCCGAAGCCGCCCATGTCGAGGGTGAAGTGGTGCCCGACGACGGGCTTGATGTCGCCCGCGGCCCACCAGCGGGCGTGCAGGTCGGGGTCGGTCAGTGCCTTCCAGACCGCCGCAGGCGGGTGGGGAAGGAACCTCTCGCAGGTGATCGTGTCGTTGTCGGTCATGACTTGTCTTCCTCTTCCTCGTCCAGGAGATCGGCCAGCGCGTCGAGGCGTTGGTTCCAGTAGTGCTCGAAGGGATGCAGCCATGCGCCGACCTCGGCCAGCCGGGCGGCTTGGAGGTGGTAGAAGCGGTTCCGGCCGCGGGGCTCCTCGCGCACCAGTCCGGCGTTGCGGAGCACGGCCAGGTGCTCGGAGACCGCGGGCCTGCCCAGCTCGAAGAGTCCGGCGAGTTCGCCCGTCGAGCGGGGGCCGTCGCGCAGCGTTTCGAGCAGTTTGCGGCGCACTGGGTTGGCCAGCACGCTGAACACGTCGGTCGGCATGCCACGAGAATACGTCGGGATATTCCGACGCGACTTGGCGGCAGCGGGTTCTGGGTGTCGTCGACACGGAGACGTAGAGGGTGCGGATGCGGACTTTGTCGACGCCGGACGACACAGCCTTGTTTACGTCCTCCTGCGTCCTGCGCATGAAGGAACCGGTCGTGATCGCGTCCTTCGTCGACGGCGATGTGGAGATCGTCGAGGCGCACACGCCGGACGGCGACACCGGGGAGGGTCGGCTAGACCGGGAGATGGCGAGGGGTGACGAGACACCTCTGGAGTACTTTCCCGACGAATCGGCCAGGGGCGGCGCCGGGCCCGCCCCTGGAGCCGCCGATGGTCTCCGGCATCATGATCGAATGCCGAACACCGCAGCACGATCCGCCCTTCTCGATCACCTTCGCACGACGCTGCCAGGCCGTGTCATCGATGAGGTCTCGGGTGCCGACGGGCCCATCGAGGAGCGCGTGCCCGGATTTCGGGTGTTCCGGGTTCACCCCGCCTACCCCGGCGATTGGTGGCTGTACGTGACGTCAGGCTGCTGGGAGGCGGCTCAGCACGACGGTCACGGGGTCGAGTTCTTCCTCGCGGCGCCACGCGACGAGCGGCTCAACCTGGAGAGCCTCACCATGAACGCGTACTACCACTGCGGGCCGGCCCGCCAACGACTCGATGTCGGGCACACCGTCCCGATCGGCAGGCCATGGCTCGACGACTCGGCATGCGACCACTACTTGGTGAGCCTGCCCTACCCCCTTGGGCCGGAGTTCGAGATCTGCGAGTGGAACGGAGGATCCCATGCCCGGATCCTGTGGCTGCTGCCGATCACCGAAGCCGAGAAGGACTTCCGCCGTGAGAACGGGTTGGAGGCCCTTGAGGCGCGATTCGAAGAGCACGAGATCGACCCGGCCGACCCGAAGCGAGCCTCTGTGGCGTGACCTGTCGTAGCCGTCGACGACATGGAAGGCGATGGGGCTCCCCGGCCGTTGCGCTTGATCAGTCGGACCTGATCACCTGGGACGTCCGTGTCCACTCGACGATCTGCCGCGCCCACCAGTACGCCGCCGGAGCCGTCAAATGGGGAATCGTCAGACGTCCGCTACGAAGCAACCGTGCTGGTCGCGGTCATCAATGAGTGGCTGTGACCCCGCGGCCGCAACAGCCTCCTATTAACCCTTTGCCGAGGAGCCGATGGGCCAGCTACGTTCTCCCAGCCGTCCGTGTTGATCCGGACCGGCACTGTCGACGAGGAGGTGTGGAGCACATGCGCAGGAGCGCCCAGCAGTTGAGTCCGCGTACTGCCCTTTGCCACTTCCTCACGACGGAGACACCTTGTCCCTCCGCATCACCCCACTGACCGACCCCGCTCACGGGGCGCACAGCCGACGCCTTGCCTGGCTGGCGTCCGACGCCGATGCCAACCCTGTCGGGACGGCGTTTCTGCGCCTGTTCGACGGCGGACAAGCGCACCTGGCCGAACTGACCCTCCATGTGCATCCCGTGGAGCGCCGCAAGGGCGTCGGTTCCCGGCTCCTCGCCACTGCCGTGGCCGCCGCCCGGGACAACGCCCGGCACTGTGTCGTCGCGCAGGCCGGGGCCGGATCGCCTGGCGACCACTTCCTGCCGGTCCGCGGCTTCCGCAGGGTCCTCACCCTGAGGTACTCCCGCCTGCCCCTGGCCGATGTGGACATCCCCTGCCTGGCAGAGATCATTGAGCGTCCGCATTCCGGCTACCGGCTGGCGTCCTGGCAGGGAACCGTCCCCGACGATCTCGCCCAGACCTTCGCCGACTCACGTCGCGCCATGGACGACATGCCCATGGAGGACACCGACCACGGCACCACGATCTGGGACGTGGACCGGGTCCGGGCTGCGGCGAAGGCCGTCGAACAGCGCGGCGACCACCTGCACACTGTCGTCGCCATCGACACCTCCAACGGCTCGATCGCCGGGTTCACCGAACTCGTCGTGCCCGGCGGCGGCACAGGTGATGCCCAGCACTACGGCACCGGCGTGCTGCCCGAGCACCGCGGACACGGCCTCGGCCGCTGGATGAAGGCCGAGTCGATCCGGCAAGCCCACGGGGACTACCCGGACCTCGGCGGCCTCCTGACCGACACCGCCGACAGCAACACGCACATGAGGCACATCAGCGAGAGTCTCGGGTACCTGCCCACGCACACGACACTGCAGTATCAGCGCGACCTGTAGAGACGAACGGACGGGCCGGACCTGGGCATCACCTCGTCCGGCCCGTCGGTACTTTCCTACCCCCTCACCCTCGCGACCCGCACGCAACTGTTCGACTGGCGCGGCGAGGCGGACGACCATTCCGAGGCGGGCGCCGGCCTCCACGACCCGCAGCACGCTCGGCCTGCGCGCCGGCCTGCGCGCAGGCCGGCTCGACTGCCGGGCGGAGGCAGGCGACCTGGCAGGGACGGCCGAGGAGTGTCGTGTGCGACCAGGACGTTCACAACAGGCCCTGGTGGGTCGTGCCGGGGGTGGGGCACGATGAGCCGGTGAGGCCCCCCAGGGCCGTGCGCGTGGTCGGGGGACCGTTGTTCGAGGACCGGGGGAGTGGCCGTGGGCTGGTTCAGGCGGGGTGGGCCGACAGTCGAGAGAGACGCACAACGGCGGGTGCGGCGTAGCCCGTTGCTCTTCACGGTGCCGGTGGTGCTGTTGGTCCTGTTGACGGTGGTGCTGGGTTGGGAGATCGCTCGGGCCAATGTGACGGAGGCGGCGCGGGCCGATTGGCCGTGGCGGTTGGAGTTGCTCGACATGGAGCCGCTGGGCAGTCTGCTTGCGGTCGCGGCCGGTGCGGTCCTTGCCAGGGCCCAGTACGCCCGTACCGTACGGCCGTTGTTGGGTTGGCGCGCTGACTGGATGACCGGGAACCTGCGGGGTGGTGTGCCGGAGTGGCGCGTCGGGCTGCTCAACGGCGGCTCGCACACGGTGGTGGTCGAGGCCTACGAGTGCCGGGCCGTCCTGCGTGGCCAGGACGCGGAGCACACCGCCGGATGGACCGACGTCGAGAGTGTGGCGGAGGTGCTGACCGGGGCCGGGCTTGTCGTCGGGGAGGACTTCCAGCTGGTCACCATGGGGAACTTCCCGCTGGTGGGCACCGGTTCCTACGAGACGACGATGCTCGGCGCCTTCTCCCAGCGCTTCGTCGACGAGGTCGAGGCGCTCCACTTCAGGGTTCGTGTCGGTGATGTCGTCGGGGACAGCCACGAGCGGATCCTCGACGCTTTGAAGGGCGCCCGTTCGGCCTCGTATCAGCGCCCGTCGCCCTGAGATTCCAGCCAGCCCAGTACGTCGGGCAGCGCCAGCTGAGCGGCGAAGTGACCGGCGTCCGGTACGAGTACGGGCTCGGCGCCGGGGATCCGGCCGGCCAGCCAACGGGTGTGCGCCACGGGGGAGAAGGCGTCGTCGAGGCCGTGCCACAGCAACACGGGTGCGGTGATGGAGGTGAGGTCGAAGCCCCACGGGCTGACGAAGGCCAGGCAGTCGTCGAGCCAGCCGTGGTGGGAGACCCGCAGAGCCTCCTGGTAGGTGCGCAGCAGCACCGTGCGTACCCGGGGATCCTCGACGACCGGCAGGTCATGGGGGGAGAGTTCGGCACGCAGGTCGTCGAGGAGGCGCACCGGGTCACGCCGGAGGACGGCGGCCCGGGCGGCCAGGTCCTGTTCGAGCCCGTCGGGGTCCCGCCCGTCCAGACGGGCGCGGGCCAGGCCGTACTCGCGCACGTTGAACGGGGTCATTCCCGCCTGCCAGTCCAGACCGGTCGCGTCCGGCGGGGCGAGCCCCACCAGCACGGCGGCCGCCCGGACCCGCTCCGGCAGCAGCGCCGCGCACGCGAGCGCGTGCGGGCCTCCGCCCGACCGGCCGACCACCGCGAACCGCTCGATGCCGAAGGCGTCGGCGACGGCCGCCGTATCCCGGGCAGCGTCGGCGACCCGGCGGCCGGGGGCGCGCTGGGACTCTCCGTAGCCGGGACGGTCGTAGGCGAGGAACCGGAAGCCGGGGTGCTGCGAGGTGAGCCCGGGCAGCAGGGTGCCCAGACGGGTACCGGGCGTCCCGTGGAAGAGAACCACCGGAGTCCCCGAAGGATCGCCCCACTCCTCGGCCACCAGGAGCCGACCGTCGTCGGTGCGCACAGGGTGTCCCATGACGGGCAGCCTAGAGCGGGGCGGGCCGTGGTGGGAGAGGGCGCCGTCGCCGCGGGCGCGTCGCGTGTTCGGTGCCGAGCCCCGTGGGATGGGCGAGGCGCCCGGGGCGCATTCGAGCGGGTCGCAGCGGGCGATCCGGTGCTTTCTGCGGGATCCGGTTCGGCCACGCAGAGGAAGGCGGCGACCTCACCCGCATGTCGAGGGTGGCCGGCAGCCACGGGCCGGGGTGCCGGCGGCGCAGGAGGCGGCGACCACGACCCGCCCGCCCGGGCCGACGGCCGGCCGGGACTCCCGTGATCCGCTCCCGCGCTCTCAGCCGCGCGTGTTCTCTGTGAGGCGATCACCGTCTCTGCCGTGTTCGCGCACCGCGATCCGTGACAGCTTCGTCAGCATCATGCCGTTGCGGACCGCGACGATGTAGTCCACGGGGAGTCCATGCATCCGGGTACCAGGACCGCGCAGTGGATGCCAATCCAGGATGAACAGTGTGTTGTCGCCCCAAGGGATCAGCTTCATGGCGATGCGCGCCGCGCCGAATGGACGGGCCTGGGCCTCCAGTTCCAGACGGTGTCCCGGATCGCAGATGCGGACGACGCACGTGTCGTCGAGGGTGAAAGGACCTGCGCCGACCCGGACCTGCAGGCGCGCGCCTACCTGTGGCCAGTGTGCGTCCGCCGCGAGGACCTGTTGGGTGCCCGTCACCCATTCTCCGTAGCGATGGCCGTCGGACAGCAGGCTCCAGACCTCGGACGGCGAGCTGAGGATCAGACGGCGATTGCGGGCCACATCGACCACGCTCCTTGACCAGGTGAGGATGTGGAAGCACAGCGAGTCATGGGCGTTGGAGCTGATCCATGGGGGATCGAGCACTGCCGCCGCCGCGTCGCACACGGAACACCTCCTCGGCCGCGGCGCGCTCATCGACACTAACCGCATCGCGCTCCGTGGGCATCCGCACGGGGGTGCGGCGGAGCGTACGGTCACCCGCACCGTCCCGGTGCCGTCCCCCGGACGCGCGCCCTGCAGAACCCGCGCCGAGTTCACGCCGGCGCAGTGCCTTGCTTGGTACGACGCGTGTCCAGCTTCTCGTACAGCCAGGGCCAGCGGGCCACCGCCACAAGCGCCCACACGAGGACGGACGGGGACCCACGGCCCGCGAAGGCGCCCAGGAGGATCGGCACGACCACCATGGGCCCGCCGGCCCCCAGGGCCCAGCGGGCGCCTCGGCCCGAGATCACTCCCGCAACGAGGCCGACGGCCAGGAACACGGCGACGCTGCCGCACATGAGCCAACGCATCCCCGCCGGCAGGCGCTCCTCGACGTGCTCCACGGCCCCGCCCAGGGAGGCGGCGAGTGCGCCGAGTGCACCCGTCGACACGCAGTGCAGCGGCAGCGCGAAACGCGGAGCGAGCACGCCGAAGCCGAGCAGGGGCACCCCGCACGAGCGGCGCACCGCGAGCGCCCACAGCGCGAGCAGCAGGACGAAGGAGCCCGCCGCCATCGAACCGAGGCGTGACGTCCACTCGGTTTCCGAGGAAGCCTCCACTGTCAGCGCGACGCTTTCGCCGATCACGATCAGGGTGAACAGCCCGAGCCGCTCGTCGAGATGCCGGGCGTCGAAGCGGGCGGCCGCCGGCCTCGGGCCGGTCTCCCGCTCGTGGACGGCAGCGCGCTCCTCCCATTCCTCCTGGGCCCGGGCCAGGATCCGGTTGCGGGACAGGGCGAACGTGAGCCCCAGGTCGACAGCGAGTCCGGCCGTCCACAGCCAGTAGCGGGTCGGCGCCTCGGCCCACAGGGACACGAGCCACGGGACGACCCCCACCGACAGCTGCGCGATCGGCCAGTCCGCGACGACCTCTCCGCGGTGCTGCCAGACCCTCGACGCCAGGACCCGCACGAGCACATAGGCGAGGGCGAAGGCCCGTGCGTGGTCCGTGCGGACACCGGGAACGGCGGCGGCCATGACGGCGAGCCCGAACATGCCGATCAGGACGGTTCGGGTGTGCACCTTGTCCGCGGCGACGTTTCCGTACGTCGTGAAGCACATCCACGCCGTCCAGAACGCCAGGTAGAGGAGGCAGTAGAAGCCGAGATCACCTGCGCCCGGGGTGCCGTGCAGCAGGTGCGCCAGCTGGGCGACACCCGCGACGGCGATCAGATCGAAGAACAGCTCCAGCCAGGAGGCATGCCGTTCGGACTCGGCCGGAGGAAGGGCGGGCTGTGTGCCGGGGGACGTGTTCTCGGAAGCCATACCCGAGAGATCGGCCGGACCCCACCCGCACTTCAACGCGCATGACCTGGTCCGCACGGCGCGCGACGAGTGAGGGTCACGGCGGCTGGTAGAACTGGGCGGTGCCCGCTCCGGAGCCGGCACGGAAGACTCCCTTGCCCGGCGGCCCCACCCTCACTCCGCCCCTGCCCCCACCATGGAGCCCGCTTTGCCCCTGCGGACAGGCACCACCCGACCGATATCCCTGCTTCTGGCGGCCGCGCTCGCGGCCGCGACGCTCACCGGCTGCGCGCTGCTGGAACTCGCCAGGGACTGCGAGGGAACCGACGGCCGGGTGAAGGAGATGGCGGCGCTCGACATTCTCGACTCCCGGCCCGACAGGGCCGCCGTCGCCCGGGGCTTCGAGGAGGTGGACGCCGGCTGCTGGGCGGACAGCGGCGATGTCGTGGTGTACGCCGGCCGGACGTACACCTTCCCCGGCACACAGGCCGAGGTGACCTCGCATTACCGAACGGCGGCGGTACGGGACGGATGGAATCCGGACCCCGAAGCCTTGCCCGGCGACCTGTGCTTCACCAGAGACGACATGGCCCTGTCGATCGTCTTCCTCACCGCCGAGCGCCTCGCGGAGGACGGTCACGGAAGCCGCCCCGACCTCACCACCGGGGCCGGCTACTCGGTCGGCATCGACTCGTACGTGTACAGCGGCGCCGAGGCGAGTTGCTAGGTTCTGTCAGCAGGAGCTCGTCCCGGCCACCCCCTCCTCAGGAAACGGCAGCCCACCCGCCGCAGGCTGGGACGGGCGGGCCGCGCGGGGGTGTCGGGAGGGTTTCAGTTCCGCGCGTTCAGCTCCGCGACGATCGAAGCCGGGGTGTGGCCGCTGCTGTCGGACACCCGGTGGAAGTCGACCGAGACGAAGTTCGGGTCGCGACCGCCGGCTGCCGGCCGGCATTGCTGGCCGATGCGGTCGCGCAGCTTGCTTCCGTTGTCGAGGGCGGCGTTGATGACCGTGGGTACGTTGCGATGGTGGCTCATGGTGAAGAGCCTCCGGAAGCCCGGCTCCTGACGGTCGAGCGGTACGTCGGACCACCGGCTGACGCAGGAGAGGTCGTTGCCGAGGTCGCCGAGGCTCCAGAAGTTGCTGACGGTCCAGGCCTTGTCGTACATGACCCCCAGGTATTCACGGTCGGGCGCGTCGCTGAAGATCAGCAGGCGCTTTCCGGAGCCGACGAGGTCCGTCATCCTCGGCCACCCCTGCTGGCGCACGTTCCACGCGTCGGGCCGGAAGAGCAGCTGCTCGAGGCCGCGTACCCGGCCGAGCGAGCTGCCGAGCTGCTGGGCGCTGACGTAGTCCTCCAGGAAGATGGTCACGACCTCTTGGGGGTTCGCCGCGAGGAAATCCACCACGGTCTGCATGCTGCTCTGGAAGGACTGCCGGGGCAGTGCGTACGTGGCGCCGGCGAAGGTCTTGCAGTCGCCGTGGCACAGGTAGACGTCGCTGGGGTAGCAGTCGCTGCCGAAGCTGATGACGCAGAGCCACGTGCTGCGCTCGTACCAATGGGTGTCCAGGCTGAGGCCGCGCACCCCGTTGTCGAGCTGGTGGCGTAGGGACTCGGACTGGGACACTGAACTCCAACGGGCGTCCTCGTAGTTGGTGAACGCGTTGTGGGTGCCGAGGAAGGAGACCTCGTCGAGTCGCCGGTCGCCCCAGCGGGCCCGGGCTTGGGCCACGGCCGTGCTGTTCGCGTCCGACGCCACCGCGAACGCGTGGGCGGGTGCGCGGGGTGGCGCGGCACTGGCCAGGGCCGGTATCCCGAGAAGGCTCACCAGAAGCAGCAGGACCACGGAAAGTCGTCCGGCTCTCCGTGACGAAGCGGCCCCGACCGGGCGCGGTCCGAACCGTGGGCCCACGCCGAGGTGGGCGTCCCGAGGTGACATGTCCATGGTTGGCATGCGGGGGAGCGTAGCGCCCCCAGAGTCGATTCGACCCTGTTCGGAGGGACTGGCGCCCGGCACACCGCCTGGATCCGCAGGCCCGTGATCGTGCTCGTGTTGTGACTGCTGGGCTTCGTGGCCCGGCCGAACGGTGGCACGGACCTTGGGCCCCTGGTGAGCGGTTCGCCCCCGCTTGCCTTCCTGTGCGGATACGTCGGCCCGCAGCGCGCGCCCTCGGCACGTTTCGTGCCGGGCTTCGCGGCCAGACGAGTGAGTGGAGTCGTTCGGCGACCGGAGCGAAAGGGAGGACTGACATGTCGAAGGTTTCGCATCTGCCCGGACGGGCGGAGCATCAGTGGGCCTGGCAGAGGGCGGCCGCGTGCCGCGGCCTGGGTACCGAGATGTTCTTCCCTCCGGACGGCGAGCGCGGAAAGAGTCGGGTGATGCGGGAGAAGGCCGCCAAGGCAGTGTGCGACCGGTGCCCCGTGCAAGCCCGGTGTCTCCAACACGCCGTCAGTGCGGCCGAGCCGTACGGGGTCTGGGGCGGTCGTACGGTGAGCGAGCGTCAGCCGTCCGGGGCGACTGACGCCGCCGCGGCGTAGCCGGGTCCGGCGGCGGCGACGGCGAGTCCAGGAGACAGCGGGCGAGAGCGGCGATCCGCGAAGGGCCGGCCCGAACCCCCGACGTCCCCGGCACGGATGAGCCACCGACGGCCGTGCGCCTGTTGGGCATGGCGGTACGTCCGTGACCGTGCCCGTCCCACGAACCGGCCATCCCACGGCACCGTCCGACCGAGCCGCCGGCCGCCGTCCCGTCCGACGACCCCAGTGCCACGGGCCGGAGCGGTGGGAGCCGCATGATGGCTCTCTCCCTACCCCCGTCGCGCCGCGCGGACGGGACACGACGGACAGACCGGACGCCGGCCGCGGTCCGGGGTACGGCGACAACTGCGAGTGCGGAGGCGGCGCCAGCGGCAGCCGTACGTGCGGCGGGAGCGCTGCAGCTCATCGCCTCCATACGAGGCAGCCGGGGCGCGGGCAGGCGGGCAGGCCGGCAGGAGAACGGCGATCCGGACGGACCCGGTCCCGACACCGAGCTGCTCCGGCTCACCCTGCCGACCCACCGCGAGGCCCGCTTCCGGGACGTGAACGAGCTGGTGTCTCGGTCGCGCCGCGCGGACTGCGACCGCCCGTCGAGGGGCATAGTAGGGGAGTGATCACCAAAAGTGACGAGGGTGGCGGCAGTGACGGCGGCCGTGGGGCATCTGACGGCGTAGGTGACGAGCAGGCCCAGGTCATCGTGGTGGGGGCGGGGCCGGCGGGCTCCGCCGCCGCGGTGCACCTGGCACGAGCCGGTGTGGACGTCATGCTCCTGGAGAAGAGCGGCTTCCCCCGGGAGAAGGTGTGCGGTGACGGCCTGACCCCGCGCGCCGTGCACCAGTTGGTGCGGCTGGGCATCGACATCGACGCGCCGGGCTGGATGCGGAACAAGGGCATGCGCTGGGTCTGCGGCGGACACCGAGCGGAGTTGGACTGGCCGCGCCTGGGCGCGTTCCCCGACTTCGGACTCACGCGGAGCCGGCACGACTTCGACGACCTGCTCGCCACGCACGCGACCGCGACCGGAGCGCGCTTGCGCACCAACGTCAAAGTCACCGGCCCACTGACCGACAGGGCAGGGCAGGTCATCGGCGTGACCGCCTCCCACGGGCCGGGGGCGGAACCGGTGCGGTACCTGGCCCCCTTGGTGGTCGCGGCCGATGGCGCCTCGGCACGTACGGCTCTCGGCCTCGGGCTCGAACGGGACGCGAAACGCCCCGTCGCGGCGGCCGCCCGCCGGTACTACCGCAGCGCGGCCCGCACCCACGACCCCTACCTGGAGCTCTGGGCCGACCTGCGCTGTCCCCGCACCGGACTCGACCTGCCCGGATACGGATGGGTGTTTCCCATGGGGGACGGCCGCGTCAACGTGGGCCTCGGCGCGCTGCCGCAGCAGCGCCGGCGCCGACCCGTGGACCTGCGGGCCGCGCTGGACCACTGGCTGCCCCGCCTGCCCGAGGAGTGGGACGTGAACGAAGGGAGCGCCGATTCCCCGCTGCGCAGCGCGCCGCTGCCGATGGGACTGAACCGGCGTCCGCAGTACCGCCGTGGCCTGCTGCTCGTGGGTGACAGCGCCGGCATGGTCAGCCCGTGGAGCGGCGAGGGCATCGCCCAGGCGATGGAGGCCGCCGAGGTGGCGGCGGAGATCATCGCCCTCGCGCTGGCCAGGCCGGCCGGACCACGCCGGGAACACGCGCTGCACCACTACCCGGCCGAGATCCAGCGTCGGTGGGCCCGCTACTACCGGCTGGGCAACGTCGCGGGCGATCTGCTCTTCTCCCGGTTCGGCTACCGTCCCCTCCTGCACCCCCGGGTGATGGCCTCGCCGCACCTGTTGAGGGTCCTGGCCCGCCTGTTGACCCATGTGAGCGACGAGCCCGCGCAGGACACGATCGATGCCGTCCTGCACTCACTCCTGCGCCTCGTTCCCGTCCCTCGCCGGTAGCCCGTGCGCCGCTCCTGACCAAGGCCGGGGGCGGTCTACGCCCCCGCGACCAACAGCGCGCCCATCGCCAGCATGGTCACCGCGACCAGACCGTCCAGCACCCGCCATGCCTTGGGGCGGGAGAGGACACCCGAGAGCAGGCGGGCGCCGAAGCCGAGGGCGAAGAACCAGCCCAGGCTGGCCAGGGCCGCGCCGGCGCCGAAGGCCCAGCGCAGGTCGCCCCGGTCGGAGGCGAGCGAGCCCACCAGAAGAACGGTGTCCAGGTACACGTGAGGGTTCAGCCACGTCATGGCCAGGCAGGTCAGGACCGCCCGCCGGGCGGAACCCGCGTCCGGGCCGCCGGCGGAGAGCGTGGCCGCCGGATCCGGGCGCAGCACCCTCCGGGCGGCCAGGAACCCGTAGCAGAGCAGGAACGCCCCGCCCGCCAGGCCGACCGCGGTCAGCATCGCCGGCCAGGCCGTGACCACCGCCCCCACCCCGGCGACTCCGAGCGCGATCAGTACCGCGTCGGAGACGGCACAGATGACCACGACCGCGAGGACGGCGTGGCGGCGGACGCCCTGGCGCAGGACGAAGGCGTTCTGGGCTCCGATGGCCACGATGAGGGAGAGGCCCGTACCGAATCCGGCGAGCAGGGCGGCGACAGTGCTGGTCATGACGTCGACCGTACGAATCAGCGGGGAATGAGTACAGCTAAGGATTCTTACGTACCCTTAGCGGTACTTATGGATGAGCTTCCCCTGGATCAGGTCAGAACCCTGCTGGCGGTGGTCGACGAAGGCACCTTCGACGCCGCGGCCGCCGCCCTGCACGTGACACCCTCCGCCGTCAGCCAGCGCGTCAAGGCCCTGGAACAGCGCACCGGGCGGGTCCTGCTGCTGCGCACCAAGCCGGTACGGGCCACCGAGTCCGGCGACGTGGTGGTCAGGTTCGCCCGGCAGCTGGCCCGGCTGGAGCGGGATGCCCGCGCCGAACTCGGGCTGGCTGCGGAGCAGGGCCCCGCGCGGGTTCCGGTGGCGGTCAACGCGGACTCCCTCGCCACCTGGTTCCTGCCCGCACTCACCCGGGTGCCGCAGGACCCTCCGGTCTGCTTCGAGCTCCACCGGGAGGACGAGTCCCACACCACCGCCCTGCTGCGCGAAGGACAGGTGATGGCGGCCGTCACCTCCTCGCCCGACGCGGTGGCAGGGTGCACCGTACGTCTGCTGGGACTGGCCCGCTATCTGGCTGTGGCGACTCCGGAATTCGCGGCCCGGCACCTGACGGGCGCCTTGGCCCAGGACCTGTGCGAGGCGCCCACCGTGGTGTTCGACCGGCGTGACGAGCTGCAGGACACCTTCGTCCGGGCTCTGACGCGCGGCCGGTCGGGGGCCGGGAAGATCCGGCACATGGTGCCGGCCTCGGACGGGTTCCGGGACGCCGTGGCCGCCGGCCTCGGCTGGGGCCTGGTGCCCGAACCGCAGGCCACGTCGCTGTTGCGGGCCGGCCGACTGGTCGAGCTTGCCCCGGGCCGACCCATGGACGTCCCGCTGTACTGGCAGCAGTGGAAGCTGGACTCGCCCGCTCTGTCCGCCGTCGCCGAGGCGGTCGCGGAGGTCGCCGCCGAGGCGCTGCTGCCTGGTCGAGCGACCGGAAGGCCATGAGGTCGCCGGGAGTTCCGGGATGCTGGTGGGATGCGCATCCGTATCGACACCGTCGAGCTGCCCGGCCTCACCTGTCGGCCAGGGGACCCCTCAGGTGCTGCCTACCGGAACGTCCATGTGGCGGTCCAACGCCGAGACCGCCCGGCCGAGCTCCTGGACCCGCAGCCCAGAGACGCGGCGAGCGCGACCTGGACGCTGGAGTGCACCGCCGCCGTCTCTTGGCCAGAGTCGGCCGGCTCCGCCGGGTGGGCGCTCGACGAACTCGGCCTGAACGAATCGACGTTCCGCGACGGTCTCAGACGTCGTGCTGGACGACACCGCGCGTGGAGAGGGTGACGGGGTCGCCCCCGGTGAAGTCGCCTGGAGGGATGCCCGGGTGGTGGTGCCCCTCCTTCGGCGTGGGCTGCGCCTCGCCGCCGCTGAGGGTGAGGCGGGACACGATCCGGTAGCGGTCGCCGCGGTAGAGCGAGTGGACGTACTCCACCGCGCGGCCGCGGGTGTCGGTGGTGAGTCGTTCGAAGAGCAGTGCGGGGGACAGCTCGGGCACGTCGAGCAGATCGGCTTCGGCGCGGGTGACGACGGTGGGTTCGATCGACTGGACCGCCTCGTGGACCTGGACGCCGTGCCGGTCGCGAAGGTGCTCGTAGAGGTCGCCCTGCTCCAGCTCGCCCCTGGTCAGGCCCGGGGCGAGGTCGGTCCGCACGTGCAGGTGCTCGATCGCCACGGGGGAGCCGTCCACGAGGCGGAGGCGGGCGACGTACAGGATCTCGGCGGCGGGGGAGATGCGCAGCTTGCGGCTGACTCGGGCGCCGGCCGGCAGCGTGCTGAACTCCAGCAGCCGGCTGGTCCACACCCCGCCGGCCCGCGGCAGGCTGAACGTGTTCTGGTCGGCGACCAGTTCCTGGGTGATCTTCTCCGCGGCCACGAACATGCCCCGGCCGTGCTCCCGGACGAGCAGCCCGGCGACGACCAGTTCGTCGACGGCCGCCCTCAGCGTGGGGCGTGACACTCCCAACTCGGAACAGAGGGTGCGCTCGGACGGGATCGCGTCACCGGGGTGCCGTGCCTCGATGAGCTCGA
The DNA here is from genome assembly GCF_014648895.1 of Streptomyces tanashiensis. Classification (GTDB taxonomy): domain Bacteria; phylum Actinomycetota; class Actinomycetes; order Streptomycetales; family Streptomycetaceae; genus Streptomyces; species Streptomyces tanashiensis. The sequence goes on along the minus strand of NZ_BMRZ01000002.1, from coordinate 217,428 downwards.
GGATCGCGTCACGGACGCGCTCACGCTTGAGCATCGCGCCGGAGGCTGCCGCGTCGATCTCCATACGGGGCTCTCGTTCGTTCGTCGGGTACGTTCTCTGGTCAACTATAACTGGTCAAGTGGTCAGGTTGGGGTGGGTGTGCAGGTCCGGGGCTATCCGGCTCTTTCTGAGTGCCTGCTAGTCAAAACCCCGCTCTGCCGCAGGGGTTGACGCTGATATTGGTCTATGCCACCTTCATCTCCGCGCCAACTGGTAAACACTCGATCGGCGATTGGTCAGGTCCAGGTGTACCTGCCCTTCTCATGCTCCCCAGAGGTGAACCGTGAAGCACCGCCCCCTTGCCCTGCTCGGTGCCATGCTGCTGAGTTCCGGACTCGTCGCCTGCTCCACCTCCGGCGGTGACTCCGAGCAGCGCGCCGACGGCCCGACCGTCCTTGATGTCTGGCTCATGCGCGACAGCGTCTCCGAGACCTTCCAGAAGGAGTTCGAGGCCGGCTTCGAGAAGGCTCACCCGGACATCGACCTCAAGATCCAGATCCAGGAATGGGAGGGCATCGGAGAGAAGGTCACCGCGGCCCTGGCCAGCAACGACGCCCCCGACGTCATCGAGGTCGGCAACACCCAGGTCGCCCAGTACGCCCAGAGCGGCGGCCTCACCGACTTCAGCGACAAGGTCGCCGAGCTCGGCGGCGACTCCTGGCTCAAGGGCCTCGCCGAACCGGGAGCCTGGGAGGGCAAGCAGTACGGCATCCCGTACTACGCCGCCAATCGCGTCGTCATCTACCGCACCGACCTCTTCCAGGAGGCGGGCATCGACGCCACGAAGATCAAGACGCGCGACCAGTGGCTCGCCGCCACCGAGAAGCTCAACAGGAACGGCACCCAGGGCATCTACCTCCCCGGCCAGAACTGGTTCGCCCTCGCGGGCTTCGTCTGGGACGAGGGCGGCGACCTCGCCGCGCGGGAAGGCGCGACATGGAAGGGAGGCCTCGACAGCCCCGAAGCGTTGAGAGCCATGGAGTTCTACCAGCGGCTCCAGGCCCTCGGCAAGGGCCCCAAGGACTCCGACGAGTCCCGCCCCCTGCAGGCCGAAGTCGTGGCCAAGGGGCGGATAGCCCAGGTCATCGCCGCCCCCGGCGGAGCCAACCTCATCGCGCAGAGCAACCCCGACCTCAAGGGCAAGCTGGGATTCTTCCCGATCCCCGGCAAGACCCCCGACACCCCGGGCGCCGTCTTCACCGGCGGTTCCGACCTGGTCGTCCCCTCCGCCGCCGCGCACCAGGAGGAGGCGTACACCTTCATCAAGGAGCTCACCGGCGAGGCCTGGCAGAAGAAGCTCGCCCTCGCCATGAGCTACGTCCCGAACAAGACCAACCTGGCTGCCGCCGTCGCCTCCGATCCCGGTGCCGCAGCCATGGCGGTCGGCGCCGCCAACGGGCACGCCACGCCCAACACCCCGCAGTGGGCAGCGGTCGAGGCCAAGAACCCGATCAAGGACTACATGACGGCGGTGCTGATCGGCCGCGACGCGACGTCCGAGGCCGGCAAGGCGTCCCGGTCCATCACCACCACGCTGAACAGCGGTTCCTGACAGATGCCGGCCACACCCTCCCGACGACTGCCCCGCAGACGCCCTCCCACCCTCGGCCCCTACCTGCTGATCGCACCGGCCGTCCTGGGCATGCTCTACCTCCTGCTCTATCCGTTCGGCCGGGCTCTGCTCATCTCCCTGCAGGACTTCCGGCTGCGCGAACTGATCAGAGGCGACGCCGAGTTCGTGGGTCTGCGCAACTACCGGACCCTGCTGACCGACCCGAGGTTCTGGGACGTCGTCCGCCGCACGTTCCTGTTCATGGCCGTCAACGTCGTCGCCATCATGATCCTCTCCACCCTGGTCGCCCTGATGATCGAACGGCTGGGCAGACCCGCCAGAGCCGTCGTCCTCAGCTCGCTGGTCCTGGTGTGGGCGGTACCCGTCGTGGCCGCCACCACCGTCTTCCAGTGGCTGTTCCACTCCGAGTTCGGCATCGTCAACGAAACCCTCACCCGCCTCGGGTTCACCTCCTTCGAGGGCTACACCTGGTTCGCCGACGGCAGCGCCGCCTTCACGATCCTCGTCGTCCTCATCGTGTGGCAGTCCGTGCCCTTCGCCGCCATCACCCTCTACTCGGCCCTCACCACCGTCCCCGAGGAGCTCTACGAATCCGCGCGCATCGACGGCGCCGGCGCCACGAGGATCTTCCGCTCCGTGACCTTCCCCCTCGTGAGACCGATCTTCATGCTGGTGCTCTCCCTCGAGGTCATCTGGACCTTCAAGGCATTCGTCCAGATCTGGGTGATGACCCGGGGCGGACCGGGCGACGCGACCACGATCCTGCCGGTGTACGCCGTGCAGACCGCCCTCGCGAACCAGCGCTACGACCTCGGCGCGGCCGCCTCCATGGTCACCGTCCTCCTCATGAGCGGCGTCCTCGTCCTCTACTTCCGCCAACTGTTCCGCCAGGAAGGGGAGCACACGTGACCACGAACCGCAGGCCCACCCCGCGGCGCGCCCTGCGCCGCCTCCCGCTCAACGCCGCGGCCGGCCTGACGGTGGTGATCTGCCTCTTTCCCGTGTACTGGATGGTCACGACCGCCCTCAAGCCGTCCCGGGACATCCAGTCCTACGAACCCCGTCTGGTCCCACGCGCATGGACCCTCGACCACTTCCGGGCAGCGGTCCAGGCCGACGGCTTCACCCTGTTCTGGCGCAACAGCATCCTGGTCACCCTCAGCGCCGTACTCCTGGCGCTGCTCGTCGCACTCGGCGCCGCGTACGCCGTGGCGAGGCTGCGATGGCGCGGGCGCAGGCAGTTCATGCTGGCGGTCTTCATCGCCCAGATGGCGCCCTGGGAATCACTGATCATCCCGATCTACATCATCGCCCGCGACACCGACATGCTCGACCGGCTGCCCACGCTCACCCTGGTCTACTTCATGATCACCCTGCCGTTCACCGTGGTGGTGCTGCGGGGCTTCATCGCCGGCATCCCACCCGAACTGGAAGAGGCGGCGCAGGTCGACGGCTGCACCCGCGTGGGAGCCTTCCGCCGCGTCGCGTTCCCGCTGCTCGCCCCGGGACTGATGGCCACCTCGCTCTTCGGCTTCATCACCGCCTGGAACGAGTTCACCTACGCCAACTTCCTGATCATCAAGCAGCAGGACAGCCGCACGCTGCCCGTCTGGCTCTCCTCCTTCCAGACGACCTTCGGCACGGACTGGGGCGCCACCATGGCGGCCTCCACCCTCTTCGCCCTGCCCGCGCTGATCGTCTTCCTCGCCCTGCAGCGCCACGTGACCTCAGGCCTCACCGCCGGGGGAGTCAAGGGCTAGCCGGCACATCCTTCCCCCTTCCGTGTCCCGCCGAACACCGGAGACAAAGCCCCGTGGACCCCCTGCACCCCCGACTCCCGCGTCCTGAACTCGCACTCGTTCCCCGCCCCACCCGGCTGTCCCCGCGCCCCGGCCGATTCCGCCTCGACGACACCACACGGCTGCGCGTCGCCCCCGGCGCCGAAGGAGCCGCCGACCTCCTGCGTACGTATCTCGAGCCCGCAACGGGACTGCGGCTGGAGCACGCCGAGGACGGCGCCTTCGTCCTTGCCCTCGACTCCGCACTCACGGGCCTGGGCGAGGAGGGATACGGGCTGACCGTCTCCGCCCAGGGCGTGCTGCTGCGCGCCGCCCGCCCGGCCGGTCTGCTGTGCGGCGTGCAGACGGTCCGCCAGCTCCTGCCCCACGAAGCGCTGTCGGCGCCCTCGGAGGGGATCGAGCTGCCCGGAGTGGAGATCACGGACGTCCCCGCGCATCCCTGGCGCGGCATGCTGCTGGACGTCGCCCGCCACTTCCAGCCCGTGTCCTACCTGCGCCGTTTCGTCGACCTCCTGGCCCTGCACAAGCTGAACACGCTCCAGCTGCACCTCACCGACGACCAGGGCTGGCGGATGCCGGTCGCCGCCCATCCCAGGCTCACCGACATAGGCGGCCGACGGGAACAGTCGATGGTCGGCCCCGCCGGCAGCGGGCGGTTCGACGGCCGCCCGCATGCCGGCTCGTACACCCGCGCCGAACTCGCCGAGCTCGTCGCGTACGCGGCCGCGCGCGGTGTGACGGTCGTGCCGGAGGTGGGCGTGCCGGGACACGTACGATCCGCGCTCGCCGCCTATCCCGAACTGGGCAACCGCCCCGAGCGGCCGCTCGACGTGTGGACCCACTGGGGCGTCTGCTCGAACGTCCTCGGCGTCGGCGACCACGTCCTCGACTTCTTCCGTACGGTCCTGGACGAGGTGATGGACCTCTTCCCCTCCCGTTACCTCCACATAGGAGGCGACGAAGTCCCCACGGACGAATGGGAGGCGAGCCCGGCGGCGATCGCCCGGGCCTCACGGGAAGGGCTGGCAGGCCCACGGGAGCTGCACGGCTGGTTCATGTCCACGATGGTCGACCACGTCGTACAGGCGGGCCGCCGCCCGGTCGCCTGGGCCGAGAACGGCGCCACACTTCCCCAGACCTGCACGGTGATGAGCTGGCGCACACCGCAGCACGCCTGGGCGGCCGCACGCCGGGGCCACGACGTCATCCACGCCGACCACCGCTCGACCTACTTCGACTACGCACGCGGCCCCGGCTCCACGGAACCTCCCGCGCAGCCCGGCCACGCCCTCGACCTGCGGACCGTCTACGGCGTCGACCTCCAGCCGCCCCCCGACGAGCCGCTGCTCGCCGGAAAGGTCCTGGGCGTCCAGGGGCAGCTGTGGACCGAGTTCGTCCCGACGCCCGAGCACATCGAGTACCTCACCTACCCCCGGTTGTGCGCCCTCGCCGAACGGGCGTGGGACTCCACCGAGGACTGGCGGGACTTCCGGACCCGTCTGGACGGGCACCGGGCGCGGCTGACCGCGCTCGGCGTCCCGCACGACATCCTCCGGGACCGGACCGCACACGCCCCTGTGTGAAGTGCTCGCACCCCCGCCGCACCCCCCGCCCCACCCCCCGATCTCTCCCGCCGGCCGGCGGGAGCGAAGGAAAGGAATCTGTCGGATGAGTAGCCGTACGACCTCCCGCACCACGCGCGCCGCCCTCGCCCTGACCGCCCTCGTCGGCAGCGCTGCCCTCGCGACCCTTCCCCTCACCACCGCGTCCGCCTCAGCCTCCGCGGGCGACGGCCTGGTCGTCCAGTACCGCACCGGCGCCGGCGGTGCCACCGCCGACCAGACCGAGCCGTGGCTCAAGGTGCGCAACACCGGAACCAGCGCCGTACAGCTGAGTCAGGTGAAGGTCCGCTACTACTTCAAGGCCGACTCGCCGAACGCCTCGTACCGCTTCGCCTGCTCCTGGGCGGTGAAGGGCTGCTCGGTGATCACCGGAACCTTCGGTACGCTCGCCCACCCCACGGCGACGGCCGACCGCTACCTGGAGATCGGCTTCACCCCCGCTGCCGGCTCCCTCGCTCCCGGCGCCGACACCGGCGACATGCAGCTGCGCTTCTACCAGTCGACCTGGCAGCCCCTGAACCAGAGCGACGACTACTCCTTCGGCGGCACCCAGACCACCTACGCCGACTGGCCCAAGGTCACCGCGCAGGCAGGCGGCACCATCGTGTGGGGCACCGCCCCCGCCGGGAACGAGCCGACGGACCCGCCGACCCCGACCGACCCGCCCACCGACCCGCCGACCGGCGGCGGTGAGACGCTCTTCGACGACTTCTCCTACACCTCGCACACCGACCCGGCCCTGGCATCCCACGGATGGAACGTCCGCTCCAACTCCGGCGGCCCCGGGGTCCCCGGCGCCACCTGGGACCCCTCCAAGGTCACCTTCGTCAACCAGAGCGGCAACACGGTGATGAACCTGGAGACGTCCAGTGCCGGCACCGGTTCCAGCACCACCCACACCGAAGTCCTCACCAAGGCGAGCAAGTTCAAGAACGGGACGTACGCGGCCCGTGTGAAGTTCTCCGACGCCCCCAAGTACGGGCCCGACGGCGACCGCATCGTGCAGACCTTCTTCACCATCAACGACCTCAAGGCCCCCATGGCGGACGACTACGCCGAGTACGACTTCGAGTACCTGCCCAACGGCGGCTGGGGCGAGCCGGCCAACATCCTCTACACGACCTCGTGGGAGACCTACAACCCCGACCCCTGGCAGGCGGTCAACCAGCACAGCGAGAGCCGACAGAGCTTCGCCGGCTGGCACGACCTCGTCGTGACCATCGACCACAGCAGGATCACCTACTACATCGACGGCGCGCTCTTCGGTACGCATGACGCCGCCTATCTGCCCGAACGGCCCATGTCCATCAACTTCAACCAGTGGCTGATCGACCTCAACGGCCAGACGTCGACCACCCCGCGGGCCTACGACCAGCAGGTCGACTACGTCCTGCACGTCAAGGACCAGGCCCTCACCCCGGCCCAGGTCGCCACGGAGATCGCCTCCCTGCGCGGCGCCGGAACGACCTTCGTCGACGAGGTCCCCGCCTCCTGACAGCGTGAGTGAACGGGTGCCATCGCCGGACCCGGGACGGCGGTGAGGAGACCGCGCGTCGGCAGGGACGTGGATGCCCCCTCGCGTCCGGAAGGGGGCATCCATGAGCCCGCCGAGTCCCATCCCGCCAACCGCACGCAGAGCAGAAGTGGTTGGCGCCGGCTTCAGACGGTGGGCTAAGTTGCGGGCATGACTACCGGGACGGCATCGCGCCACACACGGATGGGTGACCCGGTGCTCTCCTGAGCACCGCACGGGCCGGTGCGTGCCCGATGTCCGAACGAGGATCCTGCGCTGCTTCGCGGGCTCCGCCTCGTCGTGTTGATCACAGGCTCCCCTCATCAACCACGACAGGAGAATCCGTTCCATGCCCGTCAACACGCTGCTGATTCCCACCGCCGACGGTCAGGCCGATGCGTTCGCCGCCTTCCCCGACCACGGTGTGCGGCACCCAGGGGTGCTGATGTACCCGGACGGCTTCGGTGTCCGGCCCGCGCTGCGGGAGATGGCCCGCGAACTGGCCGGGCACGGGTACTACGTGCTCGTCCCCCACATCTTCTACCGGCACGGTCCCGCACCGCTGATCGCACTTCCCCGGTACATCGGTGAAGAGGCCCGGTCCGCGATCTTCGCCCAACTGATGCCCCTGATCGAGGCGCACACCGCCGACCGCGTCCTCCGAGACGCCGACGCCTACCTCAGGTTTCTCAGCGCCCAGCCCGAGGTCAGCGCCGGGCCGGTCGCGGTGACCGGCTACTGCATCGGCGGACTCCTGGCCACGCGCACCGCCGCGGCCCACCCCGACCAGGTGGCCGCCCTCGCCGGATTCCACGGCCCTGTGGGCGCGGACGGGCCCTCCCTCCTCTCCGGCCTCACCGCCCAGGTCCACTTCGGCCATGCCGAGACCGACCTGACGCCCGAGGCCCTCGGCGAGCTCAACCGGGCCCTGGACGCCAGGGGTGTCGACTACACCTCCGAGATCTACCCCGGCACCGTCCACGGCTTCACCATGTCGGACACCGACGCCTTCAACCCTGCCGCGCTGAGGCTCCACTGGGACCGCCTGCTGCCCCTGCTCGGCCGTACCCTCGCCGCCGGCTAGACCCCGATCGAGGACGCCTCGCGACCGTCCCCGGCTGTCACGGGACTCCCATCCCGCTCGGAAACGGGACCATCCCGCGTCTGGCCGGGGCCGCCCGTCGGTGGCACGATCTGCGGGATGCCCCCTTCCCTCCAGGTCGGCCCCTACACCGTCACGGCGCTCGCCGACGGCGCGGGCCCCTTCTTCTCCTCCAGGTCGGAGGCGTTCCCCGACGCCACCACCGAGCAGTGGGCGGCGGCCGACCGGCTCGATCCCGGGGCGCGCGACCCCGACGGGCGGTGGTGGCTCCAGTTCCGCGCGTTCGCGATCCGCAGCAGCCAGGGCGTCACCTTGGTCGACGCGGGAATCGGCCCGGCCGACAGCCCGGCGGCCTCCTGGGCGCCCGTCCCCGGGGAACTGCCGGCCTCGCTGGCCGCCGCGGGCATCGAACCCGCCGAAGTGGACACCGTGGTGCTCACCCACCTCCACACCGATCACGTGGGCTGGGCCGTCGTCGGCGGCGCGCAGGCGCGGCCGTTCTTCCCGAACGCCGAGTACCTGCTGCAGCGGGCCGAACTCGACGCGATCGACGAGGTCAACCCGCACCTGCGATCCCGCGTGGTCGACCCGCTCCGCAAGACCGGCCAGCTCCGTCTCCTCGATGGCGAGACCTCTCTGCGCCGCGGCGAACGCGTGCTCGCCACGCCCGGTCACACACCCGGGCACCAGAGCGTGCTCGTCGCGTCCCGGCGCGAACTGGTCGCCGTCACCGGTGACCTGCTCGTGCACGCCATCCAGCTGCTCCACCCGGAACTCGCCTACGCCCACGAGAAGGATGCGGCGCAGGCCAGGGCCTCAAGGGAACGGGTGCTTCGCCGGCGGAACGGTGACACCCTCTACCTTGCGACACCGCACCTGACCGAGCCGTTCCTCGCCCGCTGACCCATTCGTCCACACCGGCCACACCTCGGCCGTCCAGGGTCCGCGACGTGGGCGGCCCTGTCCATCACGGCGCGGTCGGCGGGAACACCACACGAACCGTCAGGCCGCCCCCCTCCGGGTTGGCCGATGCTGTTGCCCCGGCCCCGTGCGCCCGGGCGACGGCGTCGACGATCGACAGGCCGAGGCCCGCGCCCTCGCCGGGCGCGTGGGTGCGTTCGTTGAGGCGCCGGAAGGGCTCGAAGAGCAGAGGGACCGTGGCGGACGGCACGACCGGCCCGGTGTTGGCGACTTCGATGCCGATGTCCGGGCCGGTGCGCACCTCGACCCGACCCTCGGGGACGTTGTGCCGCACCGCGTTCGCGACCAGATTGTGCAGGAGGCGCTCCAGGAGTACAGGATCCCCGTCGATGGTCAGCGGCAGGGCCCGGACGGTGATGTGCACACCCCGCTCCGCCGCCTCGTCGTCGAGCGCCGCCACCACCTGCCGGGCGAGCGCGTCCACGGCCACCCGGCGACGTTCCTTGAGACCCTGCTCGGAGGCTGCGAGGAGCAGGAGCCCCTCGATGATCCGCTCGCTGGTGTCCGCGACCTCGATCAGCTTCGACCGCATGCGGGCCACCCGCTCGGGGGAGGGATCTCCGCCGAGTCCGATCTCGGCGGCCGCCCTCTGCACGGCCAGCGGGGTGCGCAGCTCGTGGGCGGCGTTCGCGGCGAACCGCTGCTGGGCGGAGACGAGCCGTTCCATGCGGCCGAGCATGCCGTCGAAGGTGTCGGCGAGCCGCTTGAGTTCGCCGGGCGGTGCGTCGAGGGCGATCCTTTCGTGCAGGTTCTCACCGGAGAGGCGGCGGGCGGTCTCGGTGATGACGGCGATCGGCCGGAGCACCCGGCCCGCAGTCCACCACGCGAGCGCGAGCGACAGAATCGCGTAGCAGACGAAGACGGTCACCGAGACGGTGAGAAGACGGTCGAGGGCCGCGGACTCGGCCGCGTCGCTGAGCGTCCGCGTGATCGCCAGCGCCTCGCCCGGGACGACGGTGGCGTTGCTCGGTGCGGGGCTCGCGGGCGCGGCGCTCGGCACCCCGGTGGGGACGGCGGTCTGCCAGGAGGACGGCAGTCGTTCCAGCCGCTGCGCCGGCACGGCCGTGGTGACGGCCATGCTGATCGAGGAGTACATGCCCTCCTCCACGAGCACGTACACGACTCCGGTGAGAAGCGCCCCGGCGAGCACGAGGAGGCCGGTGTAGAGGGCCGTCAGCCGGGCCCGTTCGCTCCGGAACGGCAGCATGCGGCCGGGCTGTGCGTCGAGGTCCGGCGTCCGGGACCGGCGGGGGCGCGGGTGCAGTGACGTGCGGAGCCTCCGTACGCCGTTCACGAGGCGATCCGGTAGCCCGCGCCCGGGACCGTCTCGACCACCGGGGGCTCGCCGAGCTTGGCCCGCAGCTTGCTGAGCGTGACCCGAACCGCGTTCGTGCGGTAGCTGGTGTGCTCCTCCCAGACCTGCTCGATCAGGTCCTCGCCGCTGACCACGGCTCCCTCGGCGCGCAGCAGCGCCTCCAGGACGCCGAACTCCTTGGGCGACAGATGCAGGTGCCGGCCGTCGCGGCTGGCCTGGCGGCGTGCCGTGTCCAGGACGATGCCGCGCTGTTCGAGGACCGGCGGCAGCGCGGGCCTGGCACGCCGTCCGAGGGCCAGCACCCGGGCGAGGAGTTCGTCGTACGCGAAGGGCTTGGTCAGGTAGTCGTCGGCGCCCAGACCGAGGCCCTCGACCCGGTCTCGTACGGTGCCGGCCGCCGTCAGCATGAGGACCCGGGTCATGAGCCGCTGCTCGACCACCCGACGGCACACGTCGTCGCCGTGCATCCCCGGCAGATCACGGTCCAGGACGAGGACGTCGTACTCCCCGAGCTGCATCTTCCGCAGGGCCTCCAGGCCGTCGGCCGCGACGTCCACGGCGAGCGCCGCCCGGCGCAGCCCCTCGGCGATCATCTCCGCGAGGAACGCCTCGTCCTCCACCACCAGTACGCGCATGGCCCCTGTCTATCCGAAGGGGACCTTTCGCCGATGTAAACGGAACCGTTGAGAGAAGCGAAACATGCCCGCGGGGCAGCCTCGGCGGCATGACGATTCGACGGATCATCCGGACAGCCGCCGCCCCCTCGCTGGCCGCTGCCCTCGCCCTGTTCGCCACCGCCTGCTCGGGCACCGCCCCGGGCGCGAAGGACGACGGGAGCGTGAACGAGGAGGGGAAGAAGGCCGACCAGGCCTTCGAACACCGCAAGTGCCTGCGCGAGCAGGGACTCGACGTGCCCGAGCCCAAGCCGGGCGAGAGCGGAGTCGGCCTCACCATCGGCGGCGACGGCATGTCGAAGGAGAAGATGGAGAAGGCGTTCAAGGCGTGCGCGAGCAAGGCCGGCGGCGCAGGCTTCGGCAAGGAGCCGACGCAGGCCGACAAGGACAAGGCACTCGCCTACGCGAAGTGCATGCGCGAGAGCGGCTTCAACATGCCCGACCCGAGGTTCGACGGCGGAGCACAGCAGGCCATGCCGATACCGCAGGGCGCGCAGAAGGAGAAGTTCGACAAGGCGGCCAAGGCGTGCGAAGGCGCGGCCCGATGAGCGGCGACGCGACCGACCCGCAAGCGGGCGAGCGGCGGCCGCTGGGACGGCGCCGACTCGGGATGGCCCTCCTCACCGTCGTCGCCATCGCCGGCGGCGGCGTCGCCGTCACCGCTCTGGCCACCCCGGAGAAACCCGCGGCCGACCGTGCCGGCACCAAGGGGCTGCCGCACGCCACGGCTCCCGTCACCCGGGGCGACCTCGCCGACAGCTCCCAGCAGGACGGCACCCTCGGTCACCTCGGGGAACGAAAGATCAACGCCGGAGGACCGGGCGGCACCCTCACCTGGCTCGCCCCGCCCGGCTCCGTCGTGAAGAGGGACGAGCGGCTCTACGAGGTCGACGGCGAGGCCGTCCGCCTGATGTACGGGGACGAGCCCATGTACCGGCCCCTGAAGACCGGCGACAAGGGCAGGGACGTACGGCAGCTGGAAGAGAACCTCGCCGCCCTCGGGTACACCGGCTTCGACGTCGACGAGGAGTACACGGCGAAGACCGCCGCGGCGGTCAAACGCTGGCAGAAGTCCCACGGCCTGAAGCAGACCGGCACCCTCGGCCCGGAGCGGATCGCCTTCGCGGGCAGTGCCGTACGGGTCAAGGACGCCGGCTCCGACTCCGGCACGGGCACCGGCGGCGGCGACCGGATCGCTCCCGGCGACCGGGTCACCCCCGGCTCGCCGGTGCTGACGGTGACCGGATCCGAGCGGGTCGTGAGCTTCAAGGTGCCGGCCTCGCAGGCCGGATCGGCGAAGACCGGGACACGGGTCCAGGTCACGCTGCCGGACGGAACCCGGCTGCCGGGAAAGGTGTCCGCCGTCGGCAAGACCGCGTCGGCCGGGGACGACCCGCAGGACAGGACCCCGAAGATCGACATCACGGTCTCCTTCGACGACCCGGCCGAGGCCAAGGGCGTCGATCAGTCCCCGGTCACCGTCGAGCTCACCGGCGACACCCGCAGGGACGTCCTCTCGGTACCCGTCAACGCCCTGCTCGCCCTCCCCGACGGAGGCTTCGGCGTCCAGGTCGTCGAGAACGGCGCGGCGAGGGACGTCAAGGTCGAGCTCGGCATGTTCGCACAGGGCAGGGTCGAGATCAGCGGCGGCGGACTGCGCGAAGGCATGAAGGTCGGGGTGCCGTCCTGATGACCGACACCATGCGATCCGCCGAGAACCCCGGCCTTGCCCCGATCCCGGGCCCCACCCCGCCCCCGATCGCCGGCCCTGCCCTCGTTGCCGCCGCCGTCCCGGTCGTCGAGCTCAGAGGCGTCGTCAAGGAGTACGCCGGGGGCGTCCGCGCGCTCGACGGCGTCGACCTCACCATCGGCGAGGGCGAACTCGTCGGCATCGTCGGCCCCTCGGGCTCCGGCAAGTCGACCCTGCTCCACATCATCGGCACCCTCGACCGGCCGACCGCCGGCACGGTCGCGATCGCGGGTCACCACGTCGCATCCCTCACCGACCGTCGGCTCTCAGCCCTGCGCGCCCGCCACATCGGCTTCGTCTTCCAGGCCTTTCATCTGGCCCCCGGCGTCAGCGCCGTGGACAACGTCGCCGAGGGACTGCTCTACTCCGGCCTGCCCCGGGCCCGCCGCCGCAGGCTGGCCACCGAGGCGCTGGCCCGCGTCGGCCTCGCCGACCGTGCGAGGCACCGGCCGCACGAGCTGTCCGGCGGCCAGAAACAGCGCGTCGCCATCGCCCGCGCGGTCGTGGGGCAGCCCGACCTGCTGCTCGCCGACGAACCGACGGGCGCTCTGGACACGGCCTCGGGCGAGGCGGTCATGGAACTGCTGCACGCCCTGAACCAGGAGGGCGCCACGATCGCGGTCATCACCCACGACACCGAGATCGCGCAGCGCCTGCCGAGAACGGTCCGGATCCGCGACGGCAAGGTCGTCGCGGACTCGGCCCGGGGAAAGGTCGTGGTCTGATGCCCGGCAGGCGCAAGCGGACGGCGTCCCAGGCGACCGAACGGCAGGCCGTCGCGCTCACAGCACGCCGGCTCGGCCCGCGCGACGTCCTGCACGTCGGCTCGGCCGGGCTGCGAAGCCGGCCCGTGCGGGTGGTGCTGTCGGCGCTCGGGATCGCCATCGGCATCGCGACGATGATCGCGGTGGTGGGCATCTCGGCGTCCAGCCAGGCGCAGCTGCTCCAGCGGCTCGACGCCCTCGGCACGAACATGCTGGTCGCCAAACCCGGAGAGGGGATGTTCAGCGGGCAGGAGGTGAAGCTGCCCAAGGACGCCGTCGGCATGGTCGGGCGCATCGAGGGCGTGGAGAAGGCCGGCGCGAGCGGGGACCTCCAGCACACGGTGCGCCGCTCGCAGATGATCCCGGAGGCGGAGACCGGCGGCATCTCCGTGAAGGCGGCGTCCCTGGGACTGCTCGGCGTACTGCGCGGCACGACGGCGTCCGGCACCTGGCTGAACGCGGCCAACGGCCGTTACCCCTCCGTGGTGCTCGGGCACGTCGCCGCGGAACGGCTCGGCATCGACCGGCCTGGCAGGCAGGTCTGGATCGACGACCGGTACTTCACCGTCGTCGGCATCCTCGACCCCCTGCCGCTCGCCCCCGAGATCGAGCGCTCGGCGCTGGTCGGCTGGGAGAGTGCCCAACGGCTCCTCGGCTTCGACGGGCATCCGACCGCGGTGTACGAGCGGTCCACGGACGCCTCCGTCCGGCAGGTCCAGCGGCTCCTCGCTCCGACGATCGATCCGCAGAACCCGCAGAACGTGTCGGTGAGCGACCCTTCCGAGGTGCTCAAGGCGAAGGCGGCGACCGAGGGCGCCTTCTCCACGCTGCTTCTCGGGCTCGGCGGGATCGCCCTGCTCGTGGGCGGTGTCGGCGTCGCCAACACCATGATCATCTCGGTCCTGGAGCGGCGTCACGAGATCGGCCTCCGCCGCTCGCTCGGCGCGACGCGAGGCCAGATCAGGATCCAGTTCGTGACGGAGTCCCTGATGCTGTCGGGCCTCGGCGGCATCGCGGGCGTGGCTATGGGGGCGGCGGCGACGGCCGTGTACGCGTCCACCGGCGGACTGCCCTGGGTGGTCCCGCCCTGGGCAGCCGGGGCGGGCTTCGTCGCGACCCTCGCGATCGGCTCGGTGGCGGGCCTGTACCCGGCGGTCCGCGCCGCCCGCCAGTCACCGACCCTGGCCCTGGCCGCAGCGTAAGGCCCCGGCCCCGCGGCCGCCCGGCGGACCAGAACGGGCGGCCGCGTGGTCTCAGGCCTTCGGGAGGACCGCGGGGGAGTTGGCTCCCGGTACGAGGACGCGGGGAGTGCCTGTGCCGTCGGCCGGGAGGGTCCAGATGTCGTTGGTTCCGTCGTCGCGCTGGAGGGCGTACGCGACGCTGTCGTCGTCGAGCCAGGCTGCCTGGTCGTCGACGCTGCGGCTCTCCGCGAGTTCGGTGCGGCGCAGGGTGGCGAGGTCGAGGACCGTGAGGCGCCAGCCCTTGGTGGGGTCTGCGTCGACGGCCTGCTTGAAGGCGATGCGGGTGTGGTCGGGGGAGAGGGAGGGGCACTCCACGTTGTCGGCCAGGGTGCGCAGGGTGCGCGCCGTGAGGTCCCCCACGGCGAGGGAGCGGGTGCCGGCGCTGGAGACGGTGGCGTAGAAGCGGTTGTCGTCGGCGAAGGTGACGCCCCAGACGTTGATGTCGGCGGCCTGGTAGCGGCGGCCCTGCCGGTAGACGGTGAATTCCTCGAGGGAGCCGGTGAGCCGGCCGGTGCGCGTGTCGAGGATGCCGGTTCGCGTGGAGAAACCACCACCGGCGTAGGAGTCGCCGCCCACGAACAGTGTCCAGGCCACCATGCGTCCGTCGGCGCTGACGCGGGTGCGGTTGGGCAGACCGGTCAGGGGGACGGTGCGACGGATGCGCTGATCTTCGGAGAGGACCAGCAGTCTGGGGCCGGCGAGGGCTGTCGCCGGAGTCAGGCAGGCGGTGGTGCCACCGGCGGTGTACGAGCGGTCGCAACGTCGGGTGGTGACGGTACGAGGTCCGTGGGGGTCGGCGAGCGGGACGGTGGAGAGGAGTCCGTTGCTCAGGACCCGGAGTCGGCCGCCTGGCGGGCCGACCGCGGACGGGGCGGCGTCGGCGCCGGCCGGAGCCGCGGCGGAGGCGGTGGTGTCGGCCCGTGCGTCGCGGCGGGCGTTGACGATGGTGGTGGCCGCGAGGGCGGCCAGGAGGGCTGCGACCACCGCCGTGATGAGGATCTTCGTGCGCTGGGTGGGGGTCTTCATGAGGGGGAGGAGGTCCTTTCTCCCGGGCGGCGGACAGTCAGGAGGAGTGCGGTGGCCAGGCCGGCGATGATCACGGCGATCGAGGCTCCGAAGCTCGCCGTCCTCGTGCCCCATGTCTGCCAGGCCAGACCGAAGAGCACCGACGAACCGAGGTAGGCGAGGGCCTGTCCGCTCTGGATCAGCGCGATGCCGGTGGTCCGCAGCCGTTCCGGCAGGACCGGTCCCGCGAGCGCCATCAAGGTCCCCTCGGTGGCGGCGTAGAAGAGCCCGTACAGGAAGAGGACCACGACGAGGAGCGCCGGCCCTTCGAGGGGGCCGGTGAGGAGCACGTACACCAGCGCAAGAACGCCGTAGCCGCCCAGCAGGACGGGCACGCGGCCGATTCTGTCGGCCAGCGCGCCGAGCGGAGCCGCCAGCAGGAGGTAGGAGAGGCTGGTGCCGACGGCGAGAAGGGGGAACCAGCCGATGGACAGGGACTCGCGCCGCTGGAGCAGGAGGTAGACGAAGCCGTCGCCGACGGTGGCGAGGCCCAGGAGGCAGGCCGCGCCGATCAGGCGTCGTACCGGTACCTGGCGCAGCAGCATGGCCACGGCGCGCGGGGAGACGGTGCCGGCGGGTGGCCGGGGCTGTCGGTGGTCCCGTACGAAGAGCAGCAGGACCAGCACGCCCAGGGCCGCGAGGGAGAAGCTGGTGACGAAGACGGCGTCGAAGGACTGGCCGGCGGCGGTGAGGACGGCCAGAGCCACGAGCGGACCGGTGAACGCGCCGAAGCTGTCCATCGCCCGGTGCACGCCGAACGCCCGGCCCAGGGAGTGCTCGGGGGTGGAGAGGGTGATGAGGGCGTCGCGGGGTGCGGTGCGCAGTCCCTTGCCGGTCCGGTCGGCGGCCAGGACGAGCCCGATGGACGTCACCGAGTTCCCCACCGCCACCAGGCCCAGCTTGGCCAGGGCGGAGAGGCCGTAACCCGCTCCCGCGACCGCCTTGCGACGGTCGACCCGGTCGGCGACGTAGCCACCCACCACCCTGAGCAGAGCCGTGGCGCCGGTGTTGAGCCCGTCGAGGACGCCGTAGGCGGCCGGGCTGAGCTGCAGACCCACGACCAGATAGAGAGGCAGCACGGCGGTGACCATCTCGGCGGAGATGTCGGTGATGAGGCTGACGGTGCCGAGGGCCAGGACGTTGCCTCCGACGAACTTCCACCGGCGGCGTGACCCTTGGGGCCCTGTGGTGCCGTCGGACGAGGGCAGGGGACTGCCGATCGTGGAGAGATACACGGGAGTTGCGACCTCCGGGGCGCTGATGGAGACCCGCCGAGCCGCCGGCCGACCCCGTGGGGGATCGACCGGCGGGCGGGCCGGGCGGGGTCAGTGGCAGGTACCGGTGCCGCTGTCGTTGTACGACTTGCCCGCCTCGGGGACGAACTGCCAGTCGTAGCTGCCGGCGTGCAGGGTCAGCTTGAGGACGCCGAAGGTGTTGTTGTTCCGGGCCTCGCTGTTGGGCTGGATGGTGCCGAAGCCGTAGCTGTCGGCACCGCCCATGCCGGCGACGAACTGCCGCAGGCCGCGCGCGGTGTCGAGCTGTCCGCTCGGGTTCTGCGGGGCGAAGCGCTCGTACTGGTGGTTGTGCCCGGTCAGGATGACCTCGGCGTTGTAGTCGTAGAGCGCCTGGACCAGCGGACCGGTCGCCGTGGCGGGGCCGTGGCTGGAGCTCGACGTCCAGCGCGGCTTGTGCCAGTAGGCCACCGTGCACTGCTTGCCGCTGGCGGCGAGGTCGGCACGCAGCCACTGTTCCTGCGCCGAGCCGGCCGCCATGGAGATCTCCGAGTTGAGGGAGACCACGTGCCAGTCACCGAGGTCGTAGGAGTAGTAGCCCCGGTTGGACGGTCCCGCGTTGGCTCCGAAGTAGCTGTAGTAGGCGGAGGCGCCGGAGGTCAGATAGTCGTGGTTGCCGGGTGCGGGCTTGGTCCGTGCCTTGTGCCGGCCCCAGGTCGGCTCGTAGTACGTGGAGAAGTCGGACGCGGTGCCGTTGGGGTAGGCGTTGTCGCCGAGGGTGAAGACCGTGCCGGGGATGTTGTCGAGGAGATTGGCGGTGGCGCTGTCCCCGGAGCCCGACGTGGCGATGTCGCCCGCGCCCACGAGGACCGGATCCCCGGACGGCGGGGTCGAGGTGGAGGTCGAGGGGGTCGGCGTCGGCGTGCTGCCCGTCTCGACGACCAGTTGCGGGGCGGTGGCGCCGGTCTCGCGCGAGTCGTAGTCGGCGCCGTCGCTGCTGGACGAGGTGACGCCGATGGAGAAGGTGCCGTTGCCCTTCACGTACGAGGTGACGTCCACCTCGTACCAGGTGTTGCGGGCGACCGCGCCGAGGGTGCCGAGCGTGGACCCGTCGATGGCGGGCTTGTTGGCGTAGGTGACGGATGTCTCGGCCCACGTGGTGTTGGACATCGCGCGGAACGTGCCGCCGTTGCCGGTCTCCGCTCCGGCGACGTCGTCGACATGGATCCGGAGGATCGCGCGCGTCGCGGGCTGCGACAGCCCGGAGACCTGGAAGCGCAGCAGCATCTGCTTGACGGGGCTGTTGTCGACACCGAGCTGCTGGGCGGTGCCGTAGTTGGTGGTGCTGTTCTGGGCGTCGACGTAGGTGTCCGCCGTCGCGACGAAGGTGGTGCCCGCAGCGGACGCGGTGGGGGCGAGCACGGTCAGGGCGGTGGCGACGGTGGCCGCTGCCGCGCCGGCGGCGAGGGCCGCCGTGAGGGCCTTTGGTATGGGCATGCCAAACCTTTCGTTCCGGGAACGGGAGCGATTCGAAAAGTAGGGGGTGCGCGAGGATCCCGGGTGTTGCAACGGAGGTGCCCTGGTAGCGGCCGGGTGAACCACAGGAGTCGAGGGAGCCGCGACGTGTCGCGGGGCGCTGCGACGCGAGCCGGACTTCCGGACAGGGGAGCCGGCGGGAGGCCGGGGGTGGGAGGGGTGAGCGGGCGGCCCTGTGCTGCGCTCAGGAGGCGCTCGTGAGCTGGAGCACCGCTATGCCCGCCAGGACGGCGATGCTGGCGGCGATACGGCGGTGGCCGAGGCGTTCGCGGAAGACGATGGCGCCGATCAGGGCGCCGAAGACGATGCTGGTCTCCCGCAGGGCGGCGATCGTGGAGAGGTCACCGCGGGACTGGGCCCATACGACGAGCCCGTACGCGAGGAGGGAGAGCACGCCGCCGGCCAGGCCGCGACCGTAGAAGGGGCGCAGCGCGGTGAGGAGGGCGGGGCCCCGGCGGGCCCAGGCGACCAGGGGCAGGACGAGACCCTGGCAGAGGAAGAGCCAGGCGATGTAGCCGAAGACGCTGCCCGAGACGCGGACGCCACTGCCGTCGACGAGCGTGTACGAGGCGATCATCACGCCGGTGCCGAGCGCGGCGGCCAGCGCGGGAAGTTGGGCCCAGCCGGGGATTCCGTCGGCGAAGGCCAGGCCGGCCAGGCCGCAGGCGACCACCGCGATGCCGAGGGCCTGGCCCGCGGGCAGCGAGTGGCCGAGGAGGGTCGTGGAGACCAGGGCCACCACGACGGGTGAGGTGCCCCGGGCGGTGGGGTACATCTGGCCGAAGTCGCCGAGCTGGTAGGCGCGGAGGAGCAGGAGCTGGTACGCGACCTGAAGGGCGGCGGAGGCGGCGATGTACGGCCAGGCCGCCGGTTCGGGCAGGGGGGCGAGGCAGACGAGGACCGCTCCGCACGCGCTGGAGGCCAGGCTGATGAGCGTGAAGCCGGCCAGTTTGTCGCGCAGGCCGTGCGTGAGGCCGTTCCAGACGGCGTGCAGCACCGCCGAGGCGAGGACGACGGCGGGCACGGCGGCCGTGCCCGTCAGGGATGTCAGGTGTGCGGGCACGGTCGCTCCCACTGCTGGGCGATGGAATCTGGTTCCTTGGTAGACTATCCGCATGGAAATTCATTCCACAGTGGGGGGCGGGCTCGCCGCCCACATCAGGGCCCACCTGTCCGAGCTGCGTGACACCGAGGCGCGGGTGGCACAGGTCGTACTGGACAAGGGCGCGGAGCTGGTGCACCTCAGCGTCAGCGATGTCGCGGCGCTCGCCGGCACGGCGCCGTCCTCCGTCGTACGGGCCTGCCAGCGACTTGGCTTCCGGGGCTATCAGGAGCTCAAGATCGCCGCCGCGCGACAGGCGCCGGCTCAGGAGCCCTCCCAGGATCAGGACCCGGCCGCCCGCGCGCTGGCCGACACGATTCGCGCTGCCAGGGAGGCGCTGGACGGGGTGGCCGTGACGGTGACCCCCGAGCTGCTGCGTACGGCCGCTGAACTGCTCGACGCGGCCCCCCGGGTGCTGGTGGTGGGCGCGGGCCTGTCCGGCGCGGTCGCTCTGGACACCGCCTACCGACTGCGCGCCCTGGGCTGCGCGGTCGACGCGCCGGCCGACCCGCTGACGGCTCAGCTGGCCGCCTCGCAACTGACATCCGCAGACGTCTGCCTGGCCATCAGCCATACGGGCGCGACACGCAGCACGGTCGACGCCGCCCGAGGCGCACGGCAGGCCGGGGCCCAGGTCGTCGCCCTCACCAGCTACGCCCGCTCGCCGCTCAGCGAATCCAGCGGCTGCACGCTGGTCGCGGGCGGGCAGGACCTGGTCTTCGGCCTCGAGACCGTCGCGAGCCGGCTGGCCCACCTGACCGTGATCGACGCCCTCACCCTCACCCTGCTGGGGCTGCGCGGGGCGCCCGCCGAAGCCGCGCTGCGCCTGTCGGCCGACGTCACGGTGGACCACTCGTACTGAGCGGCGTCATGCGGCGAGGAACGGCGGGCGTGACGCGTGATCGGTTCGGCGGGGGAGAGGCCCTGCTCGCCGCTTTCGCCGCTTTCGCCGCTTTCGCCGCTTTCGCCGTCTGTCGGGCCGCCTCGGATTCGCGGTCGTCGTGGAGCAGGGAGGTGCGGGTGCAAGCTGTGGCCGATTCGCGCCCTACCGGCGACCCGTACCCGGATGATGCCCTGGTCGCTGTGTCAGGGATTGTCGCGGCCGCCATCGCCGTTCTGGGAACGCTGCTGGGTGCCGTCGTCGCCCACCGGTACCAGGAGAAGATCGCGGCCAGGTCCGCGGCCAGATCCGACCGGGAGCGCAGTCATCAGCGGCTGCTCGATGCCTGTGCCGACTTCATCGCCCTGGCGGAGGACTACAGGCGAGCACAGTACGACCGCTGGACAAGCCAGCACACGGCACCGGAGTCCGAGGCGGCTCTGAACGCCCGAGCGGAGTCGTACAGGCTCTACGTCGCACTCCGGAGCAGCGTCTTCAGGCTCCGCCTCGTCGCGGTCGGTCTTCCCGCACAGCGGCTTGCCCAGCGGGCCGCCGAGATTCAGGTGAGGACACGGGAGATCTTCTTCGCCGCCGACAGGGCCGACATGCTGGCCCGGGGTGAGGCAGTGGAACGGTCCTGCGACGCCTTCGCCGTCTGCGCCAACGAGGTGCTGGCCGCCTCCGAGGAATGAACCTGTGCAGGGGGCGGTGGTCCCAGGTCGCCCCGCAGTCACTGGCCGCTCATCGCCGACGCGGCTACGGCGGCGCCATCATGCTCGCGGCACTCCGCACGGCCCGCGCCCGAGACCACCGCATCGCGGTCCTGCAGGCGTCGGCCGACGGCGAGCCCGACCACCGCCGCCTGGGGTTCCGTGCCTGCCGCCAGTTCACCGAACACGCCGTCAACTCCTGAACCCACCAGACTCCAGGAGCTCTCCGCCCGCCTTCCCCGAGGGCCCTTCAGGGGGCGCAGTGCCGCACGAAGGGCAGATCCCCCGGCTGCACCTGCTCGCGCGGCCCCGCCGCCCGCAGCACCACGTCCAGCACGCGCGCCGGGTCGGCGGCGTACGCATGGGAGAACCACGCCATGTTGGCCTCGACCACGGCCCACCGGTGGCCCGGACGGTACGGGTCGAGCAGCTGTCCGACGTCCACGACGACGGCGCTCGGCAGGGCGGGCCCGGCCCCGGCGACCAGGCGGTCGACGAACTCGGCGATCTCCCCGGCGACCGCCCCGCCCCTGTCGAGCGGGCGGGGGTCCAGCCGACCGAACACCGCGTACCGACTGCCCGTGGCGATCCGCCCGTCCAGCAGGAACAGTCGGTACTCGGCAGCGAACGTCACCACCTCGGAGAGCAGCACCGGCGTCGCCGGGGCCAGATCGGAGGGCAACCGGGAACCATCGGCGTAGACGTCCGCAGGGAAGGACTTGTCCCGCGGCGGCTTGACGAACGTCGGCCGCTCGACCGCCCACGCGTCCGCGAGAGTCGCCGCACGGACCTCTCGCCCGGTGAACTCCTCCGGCAGCCGGGCGAGCCAGTCATCCGCCGGTTCGAGCAGCGCGAACCCGAGCCGTCCGGCCAACCGCGCCCCCGCCACCGGACCGCCGTACCAGTACGCCGGTCCCGCCTCCCCACGGATCTCCTCCGCCGCCAGGACCGCCATCCCGCGCCCCGTCGCCTCACCGGCCAACAGTTCCATCGTCGACGTCCGCCGACCGGGCATGACCAGCACCGCACCCCTCCTTCACGACGTACAAAACCGCCACGCCAGACCCGCCCGGTCCCGGGCACACCCGAGTCTCCCGCCCGGTGGACCGGGCGAGGGCTCACCGCCGCCCGGACCCCGGCGGTGCCGACGGACGTTCTCCGTCAGCCGGTGGCGCCGTCGCCCACCAGGCCGCCGCGGGCGAGGGCGCGGGCCACGGCGGCCGGGTCCGGCCCGTCGCCGTCGGGGTCGCGTACGCGCGCCAGCAGCGTGTCCACGTCCCGGAGTCGGCCGGCCTCCGCCTGGGCGAGGACTGCGTCGGCGCCGGGCTCACCGTCCGCCGGCGCGATGCGCCGGGCCAGCAGCTCCACCGCCTCCGCGCGGTCGGCCAGCGCGCTCATTCCGCAGTCCAGGCCGTCGTCTTCGAGAGTGTCCGGGTACGGCGCGCGGGCCCAGATCCCGTTCTCGTACCAGTAGACGCAGCCGAGCTCGTTGCCGGACAGCCGGTCGCGCAGCTCGTCCCACGGCAGCCACGCCGGGCCACCCGCGAGCATGTCGACCGGCGGCTCGTGCCACTTCACTTCGCTCGACTCGTCCTCGCCGTACAGCACGTAACGGCCTTCGCCCATGCTGGACATCACCCACCAGGTGCAGCCGGCGTCGTCCCAGTGGAGCCCGTCGTCGTCGATCCAGCGACCGTTGCGGTGCGCGCTGGGCCGGCGTTCGTCCGCGGTGGTCGCCCCGAGTGCGGCGACCAGGGCCCAGCGGGCCCACAGTCGCTCGGCGGGTGGAAGGTCCTCCGGCAGTCCCGGACGGTTGATCGTCATGACGGCCACCGTACGGGCGCGAACACGCCACCCCTACACCGGGTGCGCGTCCTGGGCCGACCGCTGGTCCCGCAGGGCAGGGTCACCCGACTGCCGCGCGTCCCCGTGAAGGGCGTCCACGCGGAGGAGGGCCACACCGCGGACGGGCGGGTGACCTGGGTGCACTTCTCCGACTCCGCCCTGGAGGGAGACGTCAAGGCACCGGGTCACGAGAAGACCGTCCCCGAGTTCGGGACCCTCGACGCCCACCACGTCGTCCCCGCGGTCGCCTTCGGCCACGTCGCACAGTTCCGACTGCCCTGAACCCTGTGCGCCCGGCCATGAGGGAGGGAAGCTGCTCCTCGGTGCGTCGCCGGTCATCGCCCGCCCGGGTGGCCGTCGGAGACGACGGCGCTCAGGAGCTCTCGCGCGGCCGCCTTCGTGGCGTCGTCCTCGTCGAGCCGGGCGCGGTCGCGCAGTACGGAGGCGGTCCGCGCACGCGAAGGCCAGCCCAGGGCCAGCATGTGGAGCACCATGCGCCGCGTCGTCGGATCCGGCTCGGTGACAGCCCGCGTGCTCACCAGAGCCTCCCCCTCCTCGTCACCGGCCCGGACCACCCACCAGCGCAGCGCCGAGAACCTGATCCCGGGGGCCGGATCGGACTCCGCGCACCGGCGCAGCAATGCGTGTACGTCCGGATGGCCGGGCCAGCGCCGGGCCAAGGTCCGGACGAGATCGGAACGGGTGTGCTCGTCGGGGTGGTCCGTGGCCGCGAGGACCAGCACCTCGCGGACGCCGTCCCGCTGCGCCCAGTGGCGGCCCAGGCTGTTCAGGACGGTGCTCTGCCGGGGGTGTGTGGCGTCGCGGGCGATGCTCATCACGAACTCCCCGACATCCGGCCGGTCGGCCCACCTCTTCGTCAGCACCTTCAGAGCGGCACTGCCGACGAGCCAGTCGCCGGACTCGGTCGCGACCCTCACGAGGGCGGTCCGGACGTCCTCGTCATCGGGCCACTTGTCCTCCAAGACGTCGAGTACGGTCGAGACGGTGGTGCGCTTCGGGTGAGCGGCGGCGGCGAGGAGCAGCTCGCGCACGTCGCGCCGAGAGGGCCAGTGCTCTGCCAGTGCGCGGAGGACGGTCGCGTGGGTGTACGCGTCGGACCCCTCCGTGCGGAGCCGGAGGAGCAGGTCGCGAACGGCCGGCGTGCCCGCCCAGTACTGGGCGAGCATGCGCACGGCGGTCCGCCTGACGTCCTCCTGGCCCGTGTCCTCGTGCGAGGCGGCGGTAGCCGTGCAGCGGATCAGTACCTCGCGGACCTCGCCGTGCCCCGGGTAGCGGTCGCCCAGTGTCTCCAGGGCGACGCGTCGCACCCCCGGGTCCGGGTCCTCGGCGGCGCGGCGCAGGATGACCTCCAGGGCGCCCTCGTGGCCGGGGCAGTGCTCTCCCAGCTCTCGGACCGCCGTCGAGCGCGCTTCCGGCCAGGGGTCCTCGGCCGCAGCGCGCAACAGCAGCTCGCGGACGGCGGGATGCCCGGTCCCTTGCGTGCCCAGAACACCCAGGGCCGCGCACCGCACCTGGCCGTGCGGCGAGTCGGCCGCCCGTCGGACCAGGAGTGCGCGTACGCCGGCGTCGCCCGGGACCTGATCACGGAGATGCCACACCGCAGAGCGGGACAGATCCGGTACGCCGTCGTCCTCCACACATCGGGACAGGAAGTCCAGGACCTCCGGGTACCGGCAGGCGTACCGCCCGAGCGTCTTCAGCGCCGTGTTCCGGGTGTCCTCGTCCTCGTCCTCGCGTGCCCGTCGGACGAGCAGGGCGCGCACGGCGGGCTCTGCGGCCCACTGCCGGCCGAGGAGGCGCAGCGCGTCGCTGCGGCCGAACGGGTGAGGGTCGTGTGCGGCGGCGTCCATGGCCAGTTGCCGGACGGTCGCGTCGTCCGGCAGCCCCGCGGCGAGGGCCTCGAGCGAGGCCGACCGGACTCGGCGGTCGGAGTCCTGGACCGCGCACCCGGCCAGTAGGGCGCGGACGTCGTCGTGGTCCGCCCACAACTCGCCGAGCACCTCGAGCGCCGTGGCACGCAGCCTGCCGTTCGGGCCACCCCGGGCTTCCCGGACGACCAGCTCGCGGACCTCGTCGTCCGGGCGGCGGCGACCGCGCTCGTAGAGGAGGATGACGCGGTCGCTGCTGTCGTAGCTGCCGCGGCCGAGGGCGGTCAGCTCGTCGTCATCGACGTGCAGGTGGAAGGCCAGGAGCCCGACCGGCTCGTCGCTCACGGAGAACTGGCCGCTCAGCCGGAACCAGCGCAGGTAGCGCTCCCGGCCCGGCCAGTACCGGCCGAACGAGGCCAGCGCGGAAGCCGCTTCGGCGAGCAGCCACGGTCCCTTCGAGCCGCGTACGTCCAAGGCCGCGGTCACGGCGTCGACGACGGCGATGCTGCGGTCCGCCGGCACCCCGCTCCCACCGGTCTCGGCCAGCGCGCGGAGGGCCAGGACCACGTGACTCGCGTCGTCCGGATCGGTGCGCCGGGCGTGCAGGCCGAGCAGCCGGTCGATCGCGGCCGTCGTGTCCTCGACCCCCAACTGCCCGATGAGCAGGACCAGGACCTCGTGCCACGCGGAATCGGTGGAGCGGGCGGCGATGACCTGCCCCATCAGTTCCTCGGCCGTCCATTCACCTTCCTCCTGGTAGCGGTACGCGATGTCCGCCGCTGCGAAGTGCTCCAGGAAGGCCCGGTGGACGAACCCGTAGACGTCGCCGCCGTAGCGCGACAGGATGAAGTTGCGCTCATGCAACTGTGTGACCATGGCGCGGGCGGCAGACGAGGCGTGCAGGGACGGCAGCCCACATCCGGCGAGATGCTCGCGGAAGACGCGTTCGAGGTCGCGTGCGTGGATGTGGTTGCCGGAGACGCCGTCGAGGCCTTCCTGCAGAGTGCGGGCCAGCCGGCGCAGGAGAGCGAGGCGCTCGCCGGGCCCGAGAGCGTCCAGCGCCTCTGCGACAGGTGGTGACAGAGGAGCCCTGAGGAACTTGGCCGCCTGATCCCACTGCTCGACGAGAAACGTGACAGCGCGTTCGTACACACCGCGCCGGGTGCGGGGCAGCGGACCATCGGCTCCGATGATCACGAGGATCGTCAGCAGAAGAGGGTTGCCCGCCATCTCACGGAGCGACCGTGACCCCTCCACCTCCGCAGCCACCCGTACGGCGAGCTGCTCGGCCCGCGTCGGCTCGTCCGGAAGGGAGTGCCGGTACCAACGCCGTACGAACGCGTCGATCCGATCCTCGTCCAGGTCCTGCAACGTGAAGTGCGAGAACCCCGCGCGCGCCAGCAGCCCGCGGCGGTAGCCGATGATCCGTGAGGTCACCACGATCTGGGCAGTGGGCCGACGCGCGGCGAACGCGGCGATGCGGCGGACGACCTCCTCCCGCACCTTGGGGTCGAAGACCTCGTCGAGGCCCTCGAAGACGACCATGCCCCGCCCCTCGGACAGCAGGCGCTCCCGCACGAGGGCGGGGACCGAGAGCCCCATGGTCGCGTGCTGCTGATCCAGGTAGTCCTCGAAGTCGCCGTGGAGACCCGGGGCGTCGGCGTACCGACGAAGCTCCACCACGAGCGGAACCCGCCCCACCGGCCCACCGGGCCCCTCGCCGGGTACTTCCGCCGCCGGAGCGAGGACCAGGTGGCGGACCAGCGTCGACTTGCCGGCCCCGGGATCTCCCAGCAGCACCGTCCGCCTGCCCGAGGGCCCGGCCAGCACCTCCAGCACGTCCTCTTCGGGCCGCTCCAGGTACGAACTGCGGAGCCGCTCCACATCGTCCCTGCCCACCCCCGGTGGCAGCAGGTCCTCATCGGGCAGCTCTCCGAACAGCGCCAGCCGCCTGCGCAGTTCCTGGGGCAGCTCCAGCGGAGGCGGATCCGCTCGCACGGAGGGAGCGACGAACACCTCGGACAGCGAGACCGCGAGATGCCGTTCCGCATCGGGACTCAGGACCTCCAGGTCCACGCCCCCGTACACCTCCGTGAAACGGCGCACGTAGTCCGCCACCGCCCGCGCCACAGCCTGGTCGGAGGGCAGGGCCGGCGGCGGGGGACCCGGGTGCACGGTGACGCTTCCGATCACCGTGACGTTGTCACCGGTGATCACGTCGCGCGCGTCCCCGGCCACGGCCGCGGCCCGTTCGCCGTCCGCCCGCGCCGAGGGCGAAGCCGGCCGGCCCGGCCGGGGAACCTTCCACGACTTGGGCCGGGGCGTCGGCTCGGGGACCTCGGTCTCGGGCAAAGGGCCTCCCTACGACGCAGAGCACAGCGATCTACGCAGGCTAGCCGCGGAGAGCGGAGCGAGGCTCTTCTTCGCCGGAAGTCGCTCGGGCGGGACGGCCCGGTGAAGGGTGATGGCGCTATCTTGTCAGCGGCGGCGGGGGAGGTCGGCAATGGGTCAGCGGGTGCGTGATGCGGATGGCTTCGGTGGTTCTGAGGTGGTTCGCGAGAGCCTGGACGAGCACTTTGGGGAGACAGGAGAACGCCGGCATCACAGATGGCTGCCCTTCCTCGGGCTGATGACTGCAGCTTGTCTCCTCGTTGCCGGCTCACTGACCTGGCTGTTCTGGGACGACTTGATGTACCCCCTCGGTGACCCTCGTGCGTGCGCCGGCAGCGACGCCGCGCTGCCGCGTGACATCGTCGCCGGTGGTGTGAGTCTGCCCTCCGATGCCTCTGAGGTCCGCTACTACACCCACGAGGGGCAAGCCGTTGTCTCCTTCGTCAGTAGCCAGGTTCCGGACTATCTCCTGCGCGCGAACCTCATCCCCGACGTCGCTCCGCCGGTCCTCGATCGGAATCACGGTGACGCATACGGCTTGGGCGCCGACGACCGCGACCTGCCGGAAGGACTGTGCGGGGAAGGCCTACGAGGACCGGCATGGAGCTTTTGGGGGCCCGGCTCCGGCAGCGTCCTCGTCGAGCGTTCGCCTTCTGCTGACTATGAGCTACGAACCCGCCCCAGGGTCCAGGTGTTCTTCCCCTGGGCGACAGTCAACGGCTGAACGTCCGAGGGGGAGATGCGACGTAGTCAGGGAGATGAAGCAGACTGGCAGACGTGGGACCCCCATGCCGACCGACCTCATGCAGGTGACGGTCGAACGAAGCCCCCAACGCAGAGAAGGAGTTCCAGCATGCCGACGGAGATCGACTCGGTGATCGCACGACAGCGCGTCGACGACCTGGACGCGGCCGTCCCCTTCTACGAGAGGCTGACGGGCCGAACAGCCGGCCGTTTCGCCTTCGCCGGTGTGCAGTTGGCGAGCGTCGGGCCCTTCCTGCTGTTCAGCGGTCCGGACGAGGCAGTGCAGAGGGTCGCCGGGGTGAGCGCCACCCTGACGGTCGCAGATCTGACCGAAGCCGTGGACGAAGCGGTCGCCGCCGGCGCCACGGTCGTCATGCCGGCGCAGCCCACCCCCAACGGCCACCGAGCGGTGCTGCGGCACCCTCATGGCGGCGTGTACGAGTACGTCGGCCCCTGAGCCAGGACGTGCCAGCCGCATGAGAGCCATGACCGTCACCGGTCGTGAGAATGTCAGCGATCCACCCAGGACGATCCGCGTTCCTGGGTCGGATGTCGTCCGATCACGCAACAGCCCTGACGTCAGGACGTCATCCGGTGGGTCCGGCCGCAGGCCGTCGTCGGCCGTGACGGTCGGTCAGGCCCGCGGGGCGCGTGGCTCCATCCGGAACTCGAAGCCGAGGGTGCCCGGGTCGAGTGCGGTCGCGCCGCCGTCGACGGTGAGCACCGCACCGTTCACGAACGAGGCGGCGGGCGACAGCAGCCAGGCGATGGCCTCCGCGACCTCTCGCGGCTCACCGGGCCGCCCGGCGGGCAGGACCCGGGTCACCTCCTCGTACGCCGCTTCCAGACCGCCCTCCAGGTCCGCATCGTCGGCGAACCGGTTCATCCGGCGGTCCGCCATGTCGGTGCGCACCCAGCTCGGGCACACGGTGTTGGCGCGCAATCCCGCGCCCCCGTAGTCGACCGCGAGCGAGCGGCACAGCTGGAGGAGCGCCGCTTTGGAGGTGGCATAGGCGGCGTTCCCCACGCCGTTGCGCAGGGCGGACACCGAGGCCACCGCGACCACCGCGCCACGGGCTTCGAGCAGGTGCGGGAGGGCGGCGCGCAGCAGCAGGAACGGACCGGTGAGGTTGGTCCGCATGACGTCGTCCCAGTCCTCCAGGGTCACGTCGCCCACGCCGCCGCCCCGCCCGATGCCGGCGTTGAGCACCAGACCGTCGAGCCGACCGTACGTGCCGACCACCGTCTCGACGAGCGAGGCCACCGCGGCGGGGTCCCCGATGTCCGACGGTACGGCCAGGGCGCCGGTCTCCTCGGCGACCAGCCGCAGCGGCTCGGGGCGGCGCCCGGACACCGCCACCTTGTGTCCCGCCCGGGCCAAGGACTGCGCGGTCGCCGCCCCGATCCCCGTTCCGCCCCCGGTCACCAGGTACACGCGCTCGTCCGCCATGTCCGCCGCCTCTCCCGTGTCTCGTCCGCCGCCCCTGTTCCGATGATCTTAGACACGCGAAGCTCCGGGGCCGGGAAGGCAGGCGAGCCACACGGCAGGGCGGAGCGGTCGGGGGACCGGTGCGCTCCTCATCGTCCCGCGAACCGCCCCGTCAAGGGGCGCGGAAATCCGTGGACGGACCCGCGGACGACCACATACTCTGTGGCTTCACGCCCTGAGACGAACGGAAGGAGGCGAGTGCCGTGCGAGTCACACCTTTCCAGCGCTCCCGCTTCCGCTGTCCCGGCGTGGTTCGTCAGTTCTGACCGGGAGCGCTCCAAGCAGCCTGTATCCCGGAGGAATCCATGACCGATCCGGTCATCCGTACGCTCACCGCGAGCGACGCACATCTCTTCGACGCACACCCCGACCCCCTGGGCGCCCGTGAGGGCCATCGGCGTACCCAGTTCCGCCCCGACTGGAAGCGCGTCGCCCTGCGTGACGGCGAGGTCGTCGCACGCGGCGCGTGGTGGGGCGGCCCCGACGACTCGGAACCCGTCAACATCAACTGGTTCGACGTGGCCGAGGGCGAGGAGGAGGCCGGGGCCGAACTCCTGCGCTCCGCTCCCTGGCGGGTCGAACTCGAGATCAACCTGCCCGGCGGCTGGCGGGAGAAGGCCGACCTGCGCGCCGGTGCCGAGGCCCGCTTCGGCGCCGCACGAGCCGCAGGGTACGAACCCCTGGTGGAACGCTTCCTGTACCGGTGGACCCCGGAGCGAGGTCTGCCCGAGCGGCCCGGGCGCCTGCGCTTCAGCGCCGAACCCGACGACGCGGTGTTCTTCGACGCGTTGCGCCGCATCCACTCCGTCACCCTGGACGTCCACGCGCTCAGAGCCATCGAGGAGGGCGGACTCGACCAGGCCGCCCAGGAGGAACTCGACTTCTTCCACTGGTGCCCTTCCCCACGGGAGTGGTGGCAGATCGCGCGCACCCCGGAGGGAGACCTGGCCGGCATCCACATCCCGGCGCACAACCCCTCCGGCCCGACCATCGGCTTCATCGGAGTCGTCCCGGAACAGCGCGGCCGCGGCTACGCCTACGACCTCCTCGCGGAGTGCACCCACTTCCTTGCCGAGCAGGGCGCGGAGTTCATCAGCGGAGCGACGGACCAGGGCAACTTCCCCATGGTCGCGAACTTCGCCAAGGCCGGCTTCCCCGTCGTCCGTGAACGCATCAACTTCCACCCGGCGGGCCACGCGGGCTAGCGAGGAGTAGCACGCGGCGAGTGGTCCGGTCCGACGGGGCAGGACCGGACCGCTCGCACGCAGGGAAACGGAGTCGGGGGTTCGACGCGGGGGTGCGTGCTGAAGCTGCAAACCGCCGCGAACTCACGTCGAACGCGGCCGCACCGCCCTCGCACGTCTCCGGCGGCAGTGACCGAAGTGAGTACACGTACTCAGGTGTCGTCCACCGCATTTCTCCATCCTGAGGAGCGAACGCCGGAACGCCTCAGGGAGACACTCATGCACCATGCCATCCAGCTGCGCGCAGCCACACCCAGTGATCACGACTGGATCCACGAGCTGCGGCATCGGGTGTACGCGGAGGAACTCGGCCAGCACCAGGTGCATCCGTCCGGGCGGTTGAGCGACGGGCTCGACGGCCACAACGTGTATCTCGTGGCCGCGCGTGGGGAGACGCGGATCGGTTTCGTCAGCCTCACCCCACCGTGGGTCGGCCGCTACTCGCTGGACAAGTACCTGACGCGCGAGGAGCTGCCGCTCCTCTCGGAAGAGGCGCCGTTCGAGATCCGCGTCCTGACCGTCGAGAAGCGCTGGCGGTCCACCGTGGCCGGGCCGCTCCTCATGTACGCGGCGCTGCGCTGGGTCGCGGCGCGGGGCGGCCGTCAGGTGGTGGCGATGGGGCGCACGGAGCTGCTGGACATGTACCTCGCCGCCGGGTTGCGGCCGGTGGGGCGGACGGTCCGTTCGGGCGCGGTCTCGTTCGAGGTGCTGAGCGGTGCCGTGGACGAGCTGACGAGGACGGTCCGGGAGCGTCATGGCCGGACCTTGGAGCGGTTGCGAGCGGGCCTCGACTGGCAGTTGGACGTGGAGTTCGCACCGCGCGCGGACGGCTGCGAGCACGGCGGTGCCTTCTTCTCCGCGATCGGTACGGACTTCCGGACGCTGGCCCGCCGGCACGAGGTGGTCGCGGCCGATGTGCTGGACGCCTGGTTCCCTCCGTCTCCGAAGGTCCGCGCGGCGCTGTCGGAGGATCCGGGGTGGGCGGCGAGGACCTCGCCGCCCACCGGTGCGGAAGGACTGCTCGCGGAGATCGCCGCGGTCCGTGGGCTGCCGGTGGACTCGCTCGTGGTCGGGGCGGGTTCGTCCGACCTGATCTTCCGGGCGTTCGGCCGGTGGCTGACTCCGGGAAGCCGGGTGCTGCTCCTTGACCCGAGCTATGGCGAGTACGCCCATGTCACCGAGCGGGTCATCGGCTGCCAGGTGGACCGGCTCCGGCTGCGCCGGGAGGACGGCTGGCTGCTCGATCCGGCCCGGCTCGCAGCCGCGACGGCGAGCGGGCGGTACGACCTCGTGGTGGTGGTCAATCCGAACAATCCGACGGGCCGCCACGCTCCCGCCGACGCGCTGCGCGCCGTGATCGAGGCCTCTCCCGCGCGGACGCGGTGGTGG
Organism: Streptomyces tanashiensis; assembly: GCF_014648895.1. GTDB lineage: Bacteria > Actinomycetota > Actinomycetes > Streptomycetales > Streptomycetaceae > Streptomyces > Streptomyces tanashiensis. Next base: position 185,538 of record NZ_BMRZ01000002.1, on the reverse strand, counting down.
ATCGACGAGGCGTATCTCGGCTATGTCGACCCTGCGGAGTCGCTGGCCGGTCTCGCTTCGGTCGATCCCAGGGTCGTCGTGTGCACGTCCCTGTCGAAGATGTACGCGCTGTCGGGAATGCGGGCCGCGTATCTCGTGGCCGACCCGGACACGGCCGGGGAGCTGCGCCGCTGGACGCCGCCGTGGCCCGTCAGCCTGCCGGCCCAGCTGGCCGCGGTGACCGCACTGCGCGACCCCGGCTACTACGCGGAACACTGGGCGCGCACCGCGGAGCTGCGACGGGGGCTCGCCACCGAACTCGCGCGGCTCGACGGGTTCTTCTCGGTCGACGAGGGAGTGGCGAACTACCTCACCGTGACCCTGCCGCCGAGTGGACCGAGCGCGGCACGGCTGGTGCGCGAGTGCCGGCGCCACGACGTCTACCTGCGGGATCTGTCGCCGATGTCTCCGGCGTACGAGGGGCGGACCGTCCGCATCGCCGTCCGTGACACGGCGGAGAACGCGCGGGTCGTGGCGGCATGCCGCAGCGCCCTGGACGCGCTGCGCGCGCGGACGACGGCGGCGACGCCGGACACGGTCGCGGCGGGTGTGCCGGGCGGCGGGGTCTCCCTGTGACGACGGTCCCCGGTCTCGTGCCGTACCTCGGTGGGGCACTGGCGGTCGGCGGGCTCGCGGTGGCGGCGACCCGGCAGCGTGAGCTGATGATCCGCTGGTGTGTGTGGGCGGTCGGCGTCCCCGTGGTCACGGGCGCATTCTGGCTCGGGCCGCCAGGGATCGCGGTGCTCGCCGCCGTGGTCGGGGTGGTCGCGGTGGCGGAGTTCGGCGGGCTGCTGCGGCTGGGCCCGGTGGACCGGGCGGTGCTCGGCGCAGCGGTCGTCGGGCTCGTCCTGACGGCCTGGCTGGCCCCCGGGGAGATGCTTCGGGTCGCGGCGGTCGGGGCGCTCGCGATCGCCGGGGTGCCCCTGCTGGGCGGCGACGCCGAGCACGGGCTCCGCCGCCTGGGGGCGGGCCTGCTCGGGCTCGTGTGGCTGGGTGCCCTGGCCGGTCTCGTCCCGTCGGGTGCGGTGGGCCTCGTCCTGTTCGTGGCCGTGTCGATCGCCGACATCGTCGCGTACGGGGCCGGTCGCCGTCTCGGCGGCCCCCGTCTCTCCCCGCTGTCGCCCGCCAAACGGTGGAGCGGCACGCTGGCCGGGGCGGCGGCCGGTCTCCTGGCGCTCGCCGTGCTGTCGTCCCTGACGTGGCAGACGGCGGTGGCCGTGGCGGTCGGCGGGCCGCTCGGGGACCTCCTGGAGTCGATGGTCAAGCGGGGTGCCAAGGCGAAGGACGCCGGTCGTTGGCTTGCCGGCTCCGGTGGTCTGCTCGACCGTATCGACTCCCTCCTCGTCGCTCTGGCGGTGCTGCTGGTGCTCAGTCGATGACCGGAGTCCGAGGTTTCCTACCTGCTCCGGCGACAATGAGCCCCATGGACCATCTGCTGCACCTCGACCGCACGCTCGATGAGCTGGACCCGCCTCACTGGGCGCCTCCTGCCTCCGACGCGACCGGTTTGGTGCGCAAGGTGAATGAGTTGCGGCGGGTCCCGCTGGGCGAACTCGGTCCGGCGGATGTGCGCACCCTCGTCTCTCAGCACGTGGCACTGCCGTACGTTCTTCCGCTCGCCGTGCGCTTGCTGCTCGAGGAGCCGCTGCTCGACGCCTACTTCTACGAGGGCGACCTCTTGCTTGCCGTGGTGAACGTCCCTGCTTCGGCCTGGGACCTGTTCCCGGACATCGGGACGCGGTTGCGCACCGTGATCGCGGCCTTGCCGGAGGCCGTAGTGGCCGGCCTGCCCCGCGGCGCGGCCGAGGAGCTCGCCCGCTTCGTCGCCCGGCCCGCATCGCTGCGCTGACCGAAGGAGCGGGTGAAGGAACTCACGAAGGGTCACCGATCCGGACCACAGATGCGGTGGCAGGGGACGGCGACCTTGTCGAGGATCTCATCGGAGGGCCGGCGATCGGGACATTGGAGTGGCCCGGGGGCGGGCGAGCGGCGTGGTTCCCGCATCTGCCGGCGACGCTTCCTAGGGTCGGCGCAGGTACGGCACTGGGCCGGCCGCTCAGACCCGATGGGGAGTCATGGTGCGTACGACGGCCAGGTCAGGAACGGTGACGTGCGCGCCCTCGAAGGGGCGTACGACACGCCGCTGGGCCCGTCGGCTCGCCGCCGCCGTGGGCCTCGTGGCGCTGTGCACGCTGCCCACGACAACGGCGGGCGCGACTCCCTCGCAGGACGGTCGGCCCTCCGCGCATGCGCCCCTGTACGTGTCCGACTACGGCAACAACCGGGTCGTCGCCCTGCCCGCGCAGGGCGGCGATCAGACCACAGTGCCCTTCGAGGGTCTCGTACGGCCGACGGGCATGGTCTGGGACGAGGTGGGCCGCCTCTACGTGTCGGACACCGGCAACAATCGCGTGGTCGTGAGGGCAGCGCACGGGGGAGACCAGTCCACCGTCCCCACCGACGGCCTGTCGCGCCCCCTGGGGCTCGCCCTGGACCGGGCCGGGAACCTCTACGTCGCCGACAGTTTCAACGACCGGGTCGTGAAGGTGTCCCTGGCGAGCGGTACCCAGACGACCGTACCGACCACGGGGCTGCTGCACCCCTGGGGGCTGGCGCTGGACGCCGCCGGGAACCTGTACGTCTCCGACTTCGTCAACGACCGCGTCGTCAAGGTCGCCGGCGACGGGAGCGGCCAGTCCACGATCCCCACCATCGGCCTCTCGCAGCCGACCGGCCTGGCCCTCAGCGCCGCGGGGGACCTCTACATCTCCGACAGCGGCAACAACCGCGTGGTGAAGATCGCTGAGGGCGGCGGCCAGGCCACGGTCCCCACCACCGGTCTCAGCGACCCGCTCGGCCTCGCGCTCGACGGCTGCGGCGGCCTGTACATCGCGGACGGCTTCAACAACCGGGTGGTCCGCGTCCAGGAGACAGGCGGTGCTCAGACCACCCTCCCGGCCGCCGGCCTCAACACGCCGACGGGCCTCGCCTTCCCACCGCTGGGCGGCCGGTCCTGAATCCCCACCATCCGGATCCTGTGGCCGCGCGCAGGAGCGGGCCCGGCGTAGTGGCGCGGAGGCCGTGCCTGCCGGCCCTAGCCGTGGGGTCAGGGTGTTGTCGCGGGGGCGGTGGGGTCTTGGGTGTGGGGTGTCGGGGTGGCGAGGTCGTAGTGGACCCCGGTGAGTTGTTCCGAGAGGTTCCACAGGCGCTGCGCGGCTTCGGGGTTGGTGGCGGTCGGGGTCGGGTGGACGAGGGTGGGGTGGCCCTTGGATTCGTTGCGTCCGTCGGGTCCGATGAACTGGCCGCCTCGGGCGTGCGGGGACGTCGCGGCGTAGAGCTGGTTGAGCGTGCCCGTCTCGGCGTCCTGGGCGACGAGACGGTTGGTGACCTTCAGGATCGTTTTGAGCAGCCCGGTCGGTCCGGAAGCCTGGAGGTTGGTGGCCGAGTAGCCGGGGTGGGCCAGGAGGCTGCGGATGTGGAGGGCGTTCGCGCGCAGTCGCCGGTCGAGTTCGAGGCCGAAGAGGACGTTGGCGTACTTGGACTGGGCGTAGAACCCTCGCGGTGAGTAGGAGCGTGCGCCGTCGAGGTCGTCGTAGTGGATGGTCCCGTTCTTGTGCAGGGTCGACGAGACCGTCACCACGCGTGCGTCGTCGCTGCCTTTCAGGCGCTCCAGCAACAGGCCGGTGAGTGCGAAGTGCCCCAGGTGGTTGGTGCCGAACTGGGACTCGAAGCCCTGCTTGGTGAGGGAACGGGGCGGCATCATGATCCCCGCGTTGTTGACGAGTACGTCCACGGGTGTGTCGATGCCGTCGGCGAACGTGTGGACCGAGTCCAGGTCGGCCAGGTCCAGGGTGCGCGGTTCCACGACGGCGTGGGGGAGTTCGCCACGGAGCCTGTCCAGCGCGGCTCGGCCCTTGTCCGCGTCTCGTGCGGTGAGGATGACGCGGGCTCCACGGCGCGCGAGTTCCCGGGCGGTGATGTAGCCCAGGCCGCTGTTGGCGCCGGTCACGATGGCGGTACGGCCGCTCTGGTCCGGGATGTCGTCGGCGGTCCACCGGGGAGTGGGAGCGGCGGTGGTCATCGGGCGTCTCCTTCTGGTTGCCGCGGGGCGCGGAGCAGGTCGTCGACGCTCGCCGCCAGCAGCCGGTGCAGGTGGGCGCGGTCGACGGGGAGTTTGCGGATGGCGTGCAGCGCGGCGAGGCCGTGCGCGGTGGCCCAGATGCGGGCGATACGGTCATCGTCGGGGTTCGTGATTCCCAGGGCGTCCGCCATCACGGCGCCGACCGCGTCGCCCTCGCTGACGGTTTCGGCGGCGGGCACGTGGACGCCGCCGAGCCCGTACATCACCTGGTAGAGGTCGGGTTCGTCGAGTGCGAAGTCCAGGTAGGCGGCCGCCGCGGCCTGGACCGACGTGCCGCTGGAGCGCATGTTGTCGGCGAGGCGGGCGAAGCCGTCCTTCACGAAGGCCAGCAGGATGTCGTCGCGGCCCTTGAAGTAGCGGTAGGCGTAGTTGGTGGAGTAGCCGATCCGGTCGGCCAGGCGGCGCATGCTGACCGCTTCCCAGCCCTCGGCGCGGGCCAGCTCACGGGCGGCCCGCAGGATCTCGTTCCGAGTTTCGGCCCGTTCCCGCTCCCGGCGCTGCCGGGACTTGGAGGGCTCGGGTTCCTGCCCGGAAGGCGTCACGCCGCATCGCCTTCCTCAGAGCCGTGCGTGCCGGCGGGCGCGCCGGGCATGGTCATGGGGGCCAGCAGACCCAGCTGGGTGAAGAACTCGACGGTGTTGAGCTCGTCCCAGTGCTCGACCGCCATGCCGTCCTGTACACGCCAGATGTCCAGCGACCGCATCTCCACCGGGCGGCCGGTGGGCTGCTCGCCGAGCAGCGATCCGAGGTGGGTGGCACGGTAGGTGAACCGGCCGACCACACGGTCGTCGACGGCCAGGACGTCCTCGAGGGTCACGTGCGTGTCGGGGAAGGCAGCGAACCAGCGGGCCCAGAAGGCCCGATTGGCCTCACGGCCGTTCTCGACGTAGGGGTTGTGGTTGACGTAGTCCTCGGCCACGAAGCCGTCCACGGCGTCGGGGTCGTGACCGTTCATCAGTGCGGCGAAGGCGTGCGCGACAGTCTGCTGGGACATCAGATCCTCCAGTCGGGCGATGTGGTTACACCGTACACGGTGTGTACGGTGTAACCAAGTTGAACCTGGAGGGGACCCCTTGTCGGCTGACTGCTCTGAGCGCTCCGTCAAGTGCAGGCGTACGTGCATCACTCGGTGATCGATGGTGGGTTGAACACCGGTGGCCCATCGGAAGAAGGAGGCAAGTGCGCCTTGGGGAGTACTGCCGGATGCACGGCAACTCGTGGACGGACATCGGCACCGCCCTGGGCGTGACCCGGAAGGCGGTCCAGCAACGCTTCCACGCACCTCGCAAGCGCTACAGCCCCGAGGCGATGACCGACGACCGCCGCCAGGCGATGGACCGTATCGGCTGCGGGACCTGCTGATCGGCCTGGCCCGGGTTGGCCGCGGAGTGGCCGCCACCGTCCTGACCGAGGTCGGCTTCGACTCGGCAACCCTCGATCCCGCGCCTGTCGCTGCATGAGCAGAGCCGGGGGAGGCCGTAAGCCGTACTGCCGCGGTGCCGGCCTGCCCCCGGGTATGGGGGCATTCCACACGCGGTGCTGTCGATGGACTGGACTGGGTCAGCCGGTCAGCCGGCCAGCCGGGCGAGAGCCAGCGAGTGCGCGTGGTCGAGGGAGTCGGCAGCGGCGCAAGCGACATCCGGCTGCACGCCGGTGCCTTCCCAGTTCGTGCCGGAGACGGGGTTGACGGCGCGGCCGACGGGGATGGTGGCTTCCAGGTGGGGGTGCACCGTCCAGCCCTTGCACGGATGGGCGCCGCCGCGGGTGCGCTCGCCGACGACGACCGCGCGGCCGAGCTGCTGGAGGTTGTACGCCAACTCTTCAGCGGCAGAGAAGGTGCTGTCACTGGTCAGCACGTACAACGGCTTGCTGCCACCGAAGCGCGCACCGGGAACGTGCGGCAGACTCCAGGACTGCTCGACGCGCCCGTCCCTGCGCCAGTGCATGGTGTTGAGGTGGGTGCGCTCGTCCAGGAGGTAACTGCAGACGAAGGCGACCGTGTCCGGGTCGCCGCCCCGGTTGGCGCGAAGGTCCACGATCAGCGCCTGGGCGCGGGAGGCCACGGTGAGCGCGGCGCCCAGCGGTTCGGCGGCCCACTCCAGCGGAAACAGCATCGGTGCCATCTCCACCACGGCGACCCCTCCGTCGAGCAACTGCACCCCGCGTGCCCCGCCCAGCGAGGTGTCGAAGTCCCGGCGCATGGCGTCCAGGGTGGCCGCCCCCTGCTTCGGGGACACCGGGTCGACATGGTGCTTCACCCTCAGGTGTCGGTCGCCGTTGACGGACTGCAGGTCCGCGGTGACCAGACGGGCGAGCTCCTCGGCACCGTCGACGTCGTAGGCACCCTCGGCAAGGCGCCGCTGCAGAAGGCCGGCGAGCTGCTCGGCTATCTCGGGGAAGACGTAGTGCTCGACCAGGAGTCGGGCCGTCTCGTCGATAACAGTGCCCGCGGAAAGCTTCGTTGAAGTCGTCATGGCAAGGAGTAGAGCACTACCCTTGCGCAAGCGTCAAAGAGAATAGACACTTTCGGTATGAGCGATCATCCTCCCTATCCGCCTCCTCCCGAGGAGGTCCTGGAGATCGGTGCGCCTGAGCAGTTCGCGGCGCTCGCCCACCCGTTGCGTCAGCGGTTGCTCTTCGCCCTCGGTCACCGGCCTGCCACCACCAGCCAGCTCGCGGCGCAGCTCGACGCGAAGAAGGGCAACGTGGCCCACCACCTCAAGGTGCTCCGCGAAGCCGGGCTGATCCACATCGCCGAGACCCGTCAGGTCCGCGGTGGCACCGAGCAGTACTACCAGCGCACGGCCCGCCACATGCTCGTCGCCGAACCCCAAGCCGAAGGCACCGCCGCGATGCTCGCCGCGGTCGCCCAGGAACTGAGCCGCTCTCCCGCCGACACCCACCTGACACTGCGCCACCTGAGTCTCAGCCCCGAGAAGGCCAGAGAACTCGGCGAGACCCTGGCCCGGTTGGTCGACGAGGCGGAGGAGAACGCAGAGGACCAGCCCGTGCACGGCGTGCTGGTGGCGCTCTATCAGCAGGCTCTTCCTACGAGCACCACCAAGGCCTAGGCGGATGCGGCGGGCGACCTCGAGTGGCTGGTGTCGGTCGACTCCACGATTGTCCGGGCCCACCAGCATGCGGCCGGGGCTCGAAATGGGGGCTTCGAGACCCGGCACTCGGCCGGTCACGAGGTGGTCTGACCAGCAAGATTCATCTGGCCTGCGACGGCCGGGGCCGTCCGCTGGCTTTCGTCGTCACGGGCGGCAACACCAACGACTACATCCGGTTCACCGCTGTGATGGAGGCGATCCGGGTGCCCCGCCTCGGACCCGGGCGGTGCCCCGCACCCGGCCCGATCACGTCCTGGGCGACAAGGCTACAGCTCGAAGGCGATCCGCACCTGGCTGCGGCGCCGCGGCATCCCGCACACGATTCCCGAGCGGGCCGACCAGGTCCGCAACCGGGTCCGGCGAGGCAGCCGGGGTGGCCGCCCGCCGGCCTTCGACCGCGTGGTCTACAAGCGCCGCAACGTCGTGGAACGCTGCTTCGACCGCTTGAAGCAGTGGCGGGGCATCGCGACCCGGTACGACAAGACCGTCCAGCCCTACGAAGCAGCCGTCACTCTCGCCTCGCTGCTGATGTGGGCGTGACATGTGGGGACACCACTCAGGCGTTGCCTTCAGGAGCGACGCGCGGTGGCAGCAGCACGGTCGGCCGTCAGCGGCGTTCGTAGGCCGTGAAAGGCTTCTCCGGCGCCCAGTAGGACCCGTAGCGGGCGCCGATGAACCAGTCCTTGTACGTGAAGACCGTGTCCGGCAAGTCGTCGCCCTCGGGAAAGGTGTGGCCGTCGCGCCGCTCGCCCGTAGCGGCGTCCAGGACATGGAGTCCGCAGCCGGAATCGCGAGGGACGACAGTGAGGATTGTGAGTTGTCCGTCCCGGGGGAGGATGCGGTAGGGGTGGCAGCGGTCGAGGCGGTCGTCGTCGACGGTGCCTCCCCAGAGCAGTTCACCGCTGGCGAGGTCGAAGGTGGCCAGACGGTAGGCGTCGACACGACTGTTCCGCACGCGATGGAAGGTCACGGCGTAGAGCCTGCCGCCGTCCACCGCCGCCGTGAGCCGTCGGTCGGGCTGGATCTCGCCGTAGGGACCGCTGGAATCGATCGCCGGATTCGGGCGGCCGTTCCCGTCGAAGGAGAAGTAGGCCCCGGAGTCGGAGTCGCCGCTCTGTGAGGCGGCCACGACCAGCGGGTCGGCCGAGACGAACTCCGCGCGGGCATCCCAGGGGATGACGGTCCGGCCCCCGAGCGGGGTGGACCACAGGAGGGCGCCGGTGGCCGGGGCGAAGGCGGCGGCGTGGAGTTCGGCGTCCCTCGGGATCTTGTCGCCCCAGCGGTTGTCGGTGCCGCCGCAGGCGAGGAGGGCGGCGACCTGGTGCTCGGCGACCATGGTCCGGCCCGGGACGCACCCCTTGGGGAGAGATGCCTTCCAGCGGGCCTTCCCGGTGCGCACGTCCACGGCGTGCAGCTCGTTCTTCGTGAGGAGCACGGCGATGCCGCTGCCGGCGGACACCGGATAGGGCTGGAGGCGGTGGAGGCCGGACTCGCTGGGGGAGAGAGGGGCCTGCCAGATCTCACGGCCGTTCTTCATGTCGAGCGCGACGGCGGTGGCGCAGACCTCGCTCTTCCCGGAGGCGGAAGTGCCGTTCCCGTCGCGGGTGAGGACCAGGACCGAGCTGTCGGTGTCGGCAGTGGCGTGGCAGACCGCCGAGCGGCCGGGCGGTATGTACTCCCAGCTTTGCTTACCGGTAGGGGCGTTGTACCCGCTCACTGCGTCGAAGCGGCTGCGGACCAGCGTGTCGCCGGACAGCCAGGCCCCGTTGCCCGTCTGTTCGGCCTTGCGATCCGCAGCGGTGTCCCAGACGACGTCCATCTCCTCGCCTGCGGAGGAGCACCCGGCGGTGAGCGAGCACAGGGCGACCAGAACGGCCGCCGTCCTTGCCAGGGCGCGCTTGGCCCGCCTGCCGGATGCTAGGTCGTCCACCTGCGCGGTCATGTCCGTTTCCCCCGAGAGCATCGCCGTCGACGGGCCACAGGATCTCCCGTGTTCCTCGGCGGCGATCATCTTAGGAAGCCGGTCCTCCTGGACGGAAGGCCCTCCTGCCGACCGAGGACGCTACCGCTTGGGGCCCGCACCACCCGAACGGAGACGACTCCGCCGGAATTGACGTGGGCGGGGCAAGGGAAGTACGCGGGAGCGGCCACCCTTGCAGCACAGTGAGCCTGGTATTCGACAACAGGACCTAGCGGTATCAACCTCACGAGACAGCACACCGGGTCGCTGGTGTGGTGAAGGACGGTCCTGGTGAAGAAAACTGATTGCGGGGGCTGAGGCATGCCTGACACGGTGCGGGTTTCCGCATCATCCGGGAGGTTCCCGTGACGGTCTACTTCTACGGCGCCGATGAAGTCCCTTATGGGTGCTTCTCGAACTTCTCCGATCACGGCTTCGACCTAGACGGGGTGTGGTGGCCAACCTCGGAGCACTACTTCCAGGCGCAGAAGTTCAAGGGCACCCGCCACGCTGATCTCATCCGGCGTGCGCGCACGCCGCTTCGGGCGGCGGAGCTGGGCCGTGACGCGTCCAGACCTCTGCGGAGGGACTGGGAGCGGGTCAAGGACGACGTGATGCGCCGTGCGGTGGCAACCAAGTTCCGTGCGCATGCCGATATCCGTGACGTTCTCCTGTCCACCGGTGACGAAGAGATCGTCGAGGACACCACCAGCGATCACTACTGGGGTCGGGGCAGGACCGGGAACGGCAAGAACATGCTCGGACGGATTCTGGTGCGGACCCGTAGCCGGTTGCGGGCCGAACTCGCCGAAGCCCCGGAAGGTGACGGCAGCCGCCCGAGGCAGCCGCCATCTTCGCATCGCTCCTGATGTGTGGGCCCAATGCTTTGACGACAACTCCGAGGGGTGTGCCCCGCACCCCGGTCGTCCGGGGTGCGGGGGCCGCCTCAGACGAGGCTCGTCAGGAGCTCCGCGAAGACCTGCGGCCGGCTGAAGTAGCCGACGTGCGAAGCCTCGAGGGTGTGCACGTCGAAGGGATGGTGCGGGGTCAACGCGTCCGCCGCGCGGATCATGTGGTCCTGGACCGCCAGGGGAAGGCTTCGGTCGGCGGAGTGCCGGACGTAGGTGTGCGGCACCCGCCCCCACGCGTCGGCCCGGACCAACGCACCGGGCTCCATCGCGGAGTAGGTCTCGTCCGGGTCCAGGGAGTCGAGCAACAGCCGGAACTGGTGGTCGGTCGAGTCGGCCATGATGGCGGCTTTCAACGCGGCGAACACGTCCGGATCGGCGTGGGCGGCCCGCCAGTTCAGCCGGACCACGCCCGGATCGCGCACGCCCGGCACGGCGATCCGGGCCACCGCCGCGTCCAGCAGGTTGTCGTCGGCCACGTCCCACGCCTCGTCGAGCATGCCCGGATCGCTGAGGCAGAGCGCCGAGAGGTAGACCACCCGGTCGAGCAGCTCCGGGACGGCGTTGGCGACGGCGCTGATCGTCAGACCGCCGAGGCTGTTGCCGACCAGGACGATCTGCCCCGACGCGGCGAGCCGCCGCAGGATGTCCACCACGTGGCGCACGTTGTCCTGCAACGTGACACCGCGCAGCGCGGAGGGCGCAGCGGCCAGTGCCGTGACGTCCTGGGGCTGCTGGTAGTAGGCGGCAGGGGTATCGGCGAAGTCGCCGTGACCGGGCAGGTCGACGGCGAGCGAACGATAGCCGAGCAGGGCCAGCTCGTTCTGCAACGGACCCCAGGCCCGGGCGTTGCTGGAGCCGCCGTGAATCAATACGAAGGTGGGGCGCGAGTCTGCGCGCATGGTGAAGATCCTCGTCATCCTGAGGGAACGGTCAACGGTGCACGGGGGACCCGGCGTCGGCGACGGCCGACACCACGGTCAGCGCGTCGACCGGGTGCGCAGGGCCTGCCAGTTGTGGATGACGGAACACATGCGGCCGACCGTAACAGCCGCCTCCGCGCCGCGCACAGCTGATTTCCGTCTCGTCAGCCCAGCGGGCACGGCGAGGCAGCCGGTGTGGCCGCCCACCGGCCTTCGACAAGCAGGTCCACAGGGGTCGCCAGAGCTGGTGACCTTCTGCTGTCGAACTCGGGTTCTGGCGGCTTCTGTGGTGCGGCGACGCCGAGCGAAGGATTCAGGTAGCGGGTGACCAATCCCGGTGGCGAGAATGAACCGGCGGTCAGTCCCCAGCCTCTGCTGCCGACCGTGTGCTCAGGAACTGCTTCGCCGCCTCAACCGCTTCGCTGTCGAGTTCCTCGAAGGAGACTCCCCAGCTCTCCTCCCAGCCGTCCAGGTTGTGTGCGGAGTGGACGAGGGGCGCCAGCTCTTCGGGGTAGCCGAGGTCGTAGGCGACATCTGCCCAGATGAGGTGAGTGCCGTGGGCGGGCTCCAAGGATCCGTCGGCGATCTGGCCGGCGATCCAGGAGGCCAGCGCCCACTTCGCGGCCCGAGGGTCAGCGGGCGGCTGGAAGAGCATTCCCAACTCCTCCAGCACCTGGTCGAAGAGTTCGGGGGCTTCAGGCTCTTCGCTCCGGAGGAGACCGGCCAGCAAGGCGAGCGAGGGACTCTCGACCCCGGCCATCAGCGCGTTCAGCCCTGCCTGGATGAGCCGATCAGACCCCACGTGCCTGCCGAATGCCCTTTCACGCGCGATATGGCTGAGCTGTTTGAGAGCGTCGTCGCGGGTCATCACTGTCTTCTCGATCGGTATCCGGGAGAAGGAGCGTCGCACAGTCGCAGACGGTGCTGCCATCGAGTTCCTCCTCCATGGGTGACGGCGATTCCTGAAAGCCGGCCAGCCTCGCTCCTCGCCTCATTGCGTTGCGGCCTGGACAGCGCGGGGAATGTGGGGGAGCGCCACACCTGGATCCGACCGGCCGGCAGGCCGCCCTTGTGGGTTCCGTCCGCAGGTCAGGTGGCCCATGAAGGCGGTGCCGGTGCGTACACCCTGCGCCCGGATCCAGTCGGTGTGCGCCGATTCGGCGGTGGTGTTCGTCTTCCGTTCACCGACAACCCGAGGACGCGCCTCCAAGATCTCTTAAATATAACGCGTCTGGACCAAAGAGGTCCCGATGCGAAAGATCCAAGGAGTCCCCCCGTCATGCCTCCCTCCCCCGACGTCTCCCGTCGCGCGCTGCTCGGCGGCGCTGCCGGTGCCGCCGTGCTCGCCTCGCTGCCGTTCAGCGTGCGCGAGGCCCTGGCCGCGCCCGCCCGCCCCGGCCGGCTGGAAGACATCGAGCATGTCGTCGTCCTGATGCAGGAGAATCGTTCCTTCGACCACTACTTCGGAACTCTGCCCGGCGTCCGCGGCATCGGAGACCGCACCGCCGTCCGGGGCGTCAACGGCAGGTCGGTCTTCCACCAGCCCGACCCCTCGCGCCCCGAGGGCCACCTCGTCCCCTTCGCGATGAACGCGGCCCACACCAACGCCTACCGGAACGGCGCCCCCGCCTTCGGCTTCGTCGACTCCTTCCCGCTCTGGAACGACGGGCGGGCCGACGGCTACGTGACCGGCCGCAGCAGCGGCTGGCTCGGTCACGGCTTCTACGAGCCCGCCGACATGCCGTTCTACAACGCCCTCGCCAGCACCTTCACGGTCTGCGACCAGTACCACGCGTCGGTCCAGTGCAACACGAACACCAACCGCGACCACTTCATGACCGGCACGAGCGGCGGCACGGTCAACGACACCGTCGTCTACAACAACAGCTACATACCGGGCGGTTACACCTGGACCACGTACGCCGAGCGGCTGCAGAGCGCCGGAGTCACCTGGAAGACATACCAGGCCCGGGACAACTACGACGACAACGCCCTCGCCTGGTTCCGGCCGTTCCAGCAGGCCAAGCCCGGCGAGCCGCTCCATGACCGGGGCATGGCGATGGTCGGCGCCGCGGCCGACCAGGGCGACGGCCACAAGATGGGCGACGCGCTCGTCGAGGCGTTCCGCGCCGACGTGGCCGCCGACCGCCTGCCGCAGGTGTCCTGGATCGTCGCCCCGGAGGCCCTCTCCGAGCACGCCAGCTGGCCCCCGCCGTACGGCGAGCACCTCACCGCGCGACTGATCGAGGCGCTCGCGGACCACCCCGAGGTGTGGGCCAAGACCGTCTTCATCCTCAACTACGACGAGCACGGCGGTTTCTTCGACCACTGCATGCCGCCCGTGCCGCCGCTCTCCGCAGACCGGGGCAAGGCCACCATGTCCGTGGACGGCGAGGTCGTCGTCCGGGTCAAGCAGGCCGACGGCGCCATCGCGATGCGGGTCGTCTCCCAGGACGGCCGCTACCGGGTCCGCGCCGCCGACGGCATCCTCGCCTGGTCGGACACCCTGCCGGCCGGGGAGACCCTGGTATCCGGACCGCACGCCATGGGCCTCGGCCTGCGGGTGCCGATGCTCGTCGTGTCCCCGTGGACCCGCGGCGGCGTCGTCGACTCCACCGTCCTCGACCACACCTCCGTCATCCGCTTCCTGGAGCGCCGCTTCGGGGTGCGCGAGCCCAACATCAGCGCCTGGCGCCGCTCCGTCTCCGGCGACCTGACGTCCGTCTTCGACTTCTCCGGCGAGGACATCGTCTGGCCCGAGCTGCCCGACACCAGCGGCAACGTGGCGAAGGCCGACGCGGCCGCCGGGAAGCCGTCGATCGCCGTTCCCTCGCCGCAGTTCCTCCCGCGCCAGCAGCGCGGCACCCGGCCCGCCCGCCCCGTGCCGTACGCCCTGTCGCTGCGCTCCAAGGTCCGCGACGGCAAGGTCGAACTCGACCTCCGCAACAAGGGCCGCCAGGCCGCCGTCTTCCAGGTGTACGCGGAGCCCGGCAGCACGCCCGACTTCTACACCGTCGGTGCGGGCGAGCGGCTCACCGGAGCTCGCGCCCTCCAGGGAGACGCCTACGACCTGCGGATCCACGGCCCCAACGGCTCGCTGTGGGCACTGCGCGGAGACGCCGACGACGCCCTTGAGGCCCGCCTCAAGGAGGAGTCCGACAACGGCCGCGCGTACGTGGAGATCGAGATCGAGAACCGCGGCCGGCGCTCCCGCACCGTGCTCGTCGGCGATCTGGCGTACGGCGGCGGGGTCCGCGAGGTCCGGGTCGGCGCACGCGACGAGCGCACCGTGAAGCTGCGGGTTCCGGCCGAGCGTTGGTACGACGTCGCCGTGAGCGCCGCCGACGACCCGCGGTTCCTGCGCCGCTTCGCGGGCCGGTTCGCCGACCGGCACCAGGACCGCTACTCGGGCCGCGACCGAGGCCACGACGGGGGCCGCACACGTGGGGTCACCGACCCGGCGATGGGTCTCGCCGACGCCCTCACCACCGAGGTCACCACGGCCGCCGGTGACGAGCCGGTCGTCGCGGGCGGGACCACGGTCCGGTTCACCGCCACCGTGACCAACCGCGGACCTGTCGAGCTCCACGACGTGACCGTCGCCCTCACGGTGCCGTCCGGGTGGACGGCGAAGCCGGTCGCGGACACCCCGCCGCGCACCCTGCCCGCCGGTTCCTCGTCCGCCGCGAGCTGGGACGTCACCGCACCCGCCGACGCCCCCGCGTACGGCTCCGCCCGGCTGCTCGCGGTCACCCGCGCCCGCGCGGCGGACGGCCTGCGCCTCGCGGACGGCGAGATCCAGGCCCGGATCGCTCCCTCCATGAGCGGCCATCTGCTCGCGGAGGACTTCCAGTCGCTCGCCGGGAAGCTGGTCAAGCGCGGCCAGGTGCTCGGCTGGACGGCGACCGCACCGGAAGGCTGGTCGGTCCTCAACGCGACCGCGATGCCGCAGGGCACGCCGATGTTCCAGGGCTGGACCTTCCACACCCGGCGCGCCTGGTCGGCCGGCGCCCAGAACCGGCCCAACTTCACCCGGGGCCTCGGCATCGTCGCGGTCGCCGACCCCGACGACTGGGACGACACGGGCGCGCCCGCGAGCAAGGGCCGCTTCGACTCGACCCTCGTCTCGCCCGCGGCCCCGATCCCGGCCGGCCGTACGACCCTCCGGGTGGACTTCGACTCCCACTACCGGCAGGAGGGCGACCAGAAGGCCGAGGTCCGCGCGGTCTTCGACACGGGCCAGGAGCAGATAGTGCTGCGGTACGGCCCCGGCTCGCCGGACGCCGAGAACACGGCGATCGGCAAGGACCTCACCGTCCCGGCGGGCGCTCGGACGGTAACCCTCCGCTTCCGGATGTACGACGCCGGAAACAACTGGTACTGGGCGGTGGATCACATCCGCCTGGGCTGACGCGCGCACGGGCAGAGGCCGGCGCCCCCGGTCACCGCCCGAGGCCTCGGCGGTCTCGGCCTCGCCCAAGGGGTGCTGGCTCCGGGGGTGGAGCCGCCGCCGCGCAGGTACTCCGGCTCGACGCCGGAGGAGCGGCGCTCGGAGAGCCCGACTCTGCGCCGCAGGAGCAGGCGGCGGGCCACCGGGTCCGGGCGCGGCCTTTCGGCCGCCTTCGAGGCGGCGGCCGCGGCGCCGAGGCCGGCCTCCAGGGCGGTGAGGGCTTCGGCCTCGTCACGGTGCGTGTTCTCCTCCACGTCAGGCACCGAAGAATCTGCCGGCCCCGTACGCGCCGTCGGCGGCGCGATCACGCCCGCGCAGGCGTTGGCCAGGCCGTAGTCCCGCCATGCAGGAGGGACATCCAGGAAGCTGCGCCTGCCGGGGAAGACCGGGGACGCCGAATCGGTGTGCGGGGCCCGAGCCAGGCCCCGTACACCGACAGGATCCACGGCCGTCGTGCGTGCAGGGGACGACAGTGGCGTCACAGAGGTCCCCGGCGAGCTCCTTCGGCACGACAGTCTCGGCAGGCGCGTCCGCAGTCGAGGGCAGTGTCGCCCTCAGGCCCCGCCCTCACTGTTCTTCCTCCATGCGGATGGCACGCCGGAGCTCGTCAGCCGCTTCGTGGCTCGTGCCCTCGCGCTGCTCCAGCAGGGCTGCGGCAATCGCGTCGAGCTTGCGGTGCACGGCGTGGGTGTCGCGCCGTTCGGTGTTCTTCAGGAGGGCGAGCAGCAGGAGGTTGACCGACGTCATGAGATCGCCGGCGAAGATCAGCCAGGACAACGGCGGGTGCGCGAGATGCAGGGCGACCGTGCCGAGAACCAGGAGCACGCACAGAACATAGAACAGAGGGGAGCTGGTGACGTTCGATGCCCGGTCCGAGAACGCGGCGAACCGGTCGCGTCCGGCGCCGCCCCGCTCGGCGGGATGATCAGTGGTCATGCCCGCCATGTTCCCTGGCGGCGACCCATCACCTCGGGACCGTGGGACGACGGGCGCGCCTTGGCGCCACCGCGGCCGGTACCGCTCCGCCCGGCCCCGTGCGGGCACGGCTCGAAGCCGCCCCTGCTACGGGGGGTTGTGTGCAGTCACGGCCGCGGCATCACAGAGACCCTGGGCGCACGCCTGCGGCCCCTCTGGCTGGGCCCGGGTCGGGTGAGACCCCAACGGGTTTCATGGCACCTCACTCGGAGACGTGCGCGCACACCGAAGCGTTGTCCCAGTCTTTGTCGTCGACGTACGTCTCGAAGGCGGACTGTTGGCGGCAGGTCTGGTCACACCACCGGAGCAGCTCGCGCCCCACCCGGGGGCCGACCGCCCGAGCGCGGTCGGCCCCCCGGCCCACTTACGTCTGAACCGAGGCTTGTTCTACGTGGCCCGCATCCACGTCACACCGTCCGGCAGCCGACCCGAATGCCGTGTGCAGCTCCAGCAACTCCTGGTCGCTAGCCGCGGCCCATCCCGGATCGGTGCTCCCCGGGGTGCCCCGCCTCACCGAGGCCGACCGTGAGGCCGCTCAGCGCTTTGTCGACCTCGTCGACGTGCAGGGCGACCGCGAGACCGACCCCATGTCCATCGGCCGCACGTCGTTGGCCGAGGCACTCAGCGGCGACGGTCTCCCCACCGACATCGACCACGCCGCGAGCCGCCTCTCACCGCTGGCCGAGGAGTCCGTGCCGACGGTGCCCTGAGGGCACCGGGCACGTACTAGCGGTCCGGCGGGCACGCGTACGAATCACCGCAATCCCGCCGGTGCGGGCTGGACAGGGCGGCCGGACGTCCCCGGACCTCCCCGTCGGCTTCATCTGTTCGGGCGCCGGAAGGCGGTGAGGGTCTTCGTCAGGCTCTTCAAGGGAGAAGCGTCCTGCTTGGCCGCCGCCGGCGCGGGTGTCCGGGGCGGAGGGTCACCGCCGGTCGTCTCGGCCAGCGCGGCGAGGGCCGCCTCGGCTGCCTCCTGATACAGGTTGCAGGACGCCGTCATGGCTTCAAGCGCCTTGGCGTACTTGGTGACCATGGCCCGTGCGTGGACAAGCTCCTCGTCCTGGGTGAGGAGGTGCCAGCCTTGACGCAATCGTGTCAGGGCCTGCTCGGCCTCGGTCGGCAGTGGCCGCGGCAGTGAGGCGAACTCCAGGATTCGTGAGCGGAGTTCGGCCGGCACTGTGCCGTCCAGGAAGACATCGCGAACCGTGAAGCGCTCCGCGTCATAGTCCGGCGCCCGTGGCACCGGGGGCAGGACGACGGCACCGCCGCGCGGTAGCCCCACGCCCAGCTCACGCTTCATCGCGAAGTCGGCGATCAGCGCCTGATCCGGAGTGGCCCGGTGCTCGACGACCCGGTGCCGGAGGCTCGGCGGCAGAAACACCGAGACCGGTCGCCGACCCGGGGCGTCCGGCGTCATCGCCTCGTGCACCACGATGTGGATGGACCAGCTCTGCTGGGTGCATTCCCGCAGCAGACGCCGCAACTCGCCGTCGTCCTTCGGCAGGTGGTTCGCCGTCCGCAGACGTACACCCGGCACCTCGTGGTCCCAGGCGACCTGGTCGCTGTCGGGCCAGAACATGGTGGCGGGGGAGGGCCAGTCCCCTTCCCACGCCCGCTCCGCCTCGGCGGCGAGGACCCAGGTGGTGCCATCCCGCTCGACGCGGCGGGACTCGGGGTCGTACGTGGTCAGTTGAGCGCGTACGGTGACGTCGTCGGCCACGCGCCAGCGGGCCTCGAAGACACGGCGGGCCAAAGGACCCGGGTCGGCGGACTCGTCCCGAGGGAACAGGTCGGTGGAGCGCGCCGCCTCGACGGGGTCGAGGTCGAGGAAGTCGTCGATCACCCCGGCCGCCTTGAGCGCGATCAGGTTACGCCGGACGTCCCGCTCTGCCTCGGGCCCGAGGTGACGTCCACGCCCGAGCCATGCGGTGACGGGGGCGGTGGTCGATGAAGTGCTGTTCTTGGCCATGGAACCATTCAGTGGGTGATCGGGGCCCGACCAGTATGGTCCGCGCACGTCGGGTCCACCAGGCCGAATCGGTTCGGTCCACAGCGCCGTCGTCCGACGAGCCGCCTCGGCCGACGGCATCCCCCTTGTTCGGAGGGGGAGGGCGCATGAGATCGTCCGCAGGTGATGATGACAGAGAACATCGCTGGTGGAGAGCCGGAGTCGGAGCGACCTGACGACCGCACCGCGTCCGCCCTGAGGTTCGCCACCGAACTCATCGCCTGGGTGGCCGCTCCATGGGCCCTCGCCGAGCATTCGTGGTTGCTCGCCGCCCTGTCCGTGCTGGTTCTGATCGGCCTTCCGACCCTCCTGTCCACCCCGGGGGACAAGGCCCATGTGATCGTCGCGGTGCCGGGGTGGGTCACGGTCCTCCTGGTGCTGCTCCAGCTGGTCGTAGCCGTGGTGGGCTCCTGGTCCGCCTGGCCCGCTTGGGCGGCCATATCCGTGACCGTACTGGCCGCCGCGACGGTGGTGACCGAGCGCCGCCGCTGGATGTGGCTGTTGTCCGAGAACCGACGCGCCGACTGACGTGCTCGTACGCGCGTGCGCTCGGCTCCGGGCCCAAGCGGCGGTGCCATGGGCACGTCGGAAGACTCAACCGGCGCGGGGGTAGGGGCGCGGAGCGCGTCGCGCAGGCCGGCAGGGGGTCACGCGTTAGCTTCGGAGTCATGGCGGAACCCCTTTTCTACGTCGACCGCTCCGAGATCCTGGACGGCAGGATCGAGGAGGTCAGGGACGGCATGCGCGACCTGGTCGCGTTCGTGGCGGAGCGCGAGCCGCAGCTCATCGCGTACAACGTCTATCTCGACGAGTCCGTGTCCACGATGAGTGTCGTCGCCGTGCATCCCGACTCGGCGTCGATGGAACGGCATCTGGAGCTCGGCGGGCCGAAGTTCCGTGCGTTCGGCTCGCTCATCCGTATGCGCTCCATCGACGTGTACGGGCAGCCGAGCCCGTCGGTCGTCGACCGGCTCCGTCAGAAGGCCGAGTACCTCGGCGGTGCGTCCGTCACCCTCCACGCGCTTCAGGCGGGCTTCAGCCGACTGGATGGTCCGTAGACGGGACCACATCGGACCGGCGAGGTCAGGCTCTCGCGGTTGACGTCGGTCACCTGACAGGGCTGCCGGTCGAACGAAAGCATCAAAGCTTGCCGACACGATCGATGATCGACGCGACGGCCTCGCGACGGGTGACTGATCATCAGACTGTTGATCCAGGTGGCGGGGAGGCGTCCGGGTACGCGTGAGGAACACCCGCGTGGGGGACTGCGGAGCGCCCGCGGGCCGGGCCATGATCATCCGCATGAGTGCTTCCCTGATCCGCCGCGCCTGCGCCGCGGCCCTGATTCTCACGTCCACGCTGGCTCCCGCGATCGCGGTCGCGGCCGCACCACAATCCGTCTCCCCGGAGCCGGAGTCCAGGCGCGCGGTCCAGGCCCGGCTGCTCGGCGAGAAGATCGTTCCGTACAAGCTCGACTTTCAGGGAACGACGGTCGGCGGCCTCTCCGGCATCGACCGCGACCGCTGCACCGGCGAGTACGTCTTCATCAGCGACGACCGCTCCTTCCTGCAGCCCGCGCGCTTTTACACCGCGAAGCTGGACGTCGACGCGGGCGGCGTGCACTCCGTCGACTTCACCGGCACCCACCCCCTCCTCCAGCCGGACGGATCGGTCTACCCGTCGCCCGCGCTCGGGGACGGCAAGGCGATCGATCCCGAGGAGATCCGCGTCGACCCGCTCGACTGCGATTACTGGTGGGGGCAGGAGGGCGACCGGCCCGCCGTCGCCGGCCCGCCGGTGATCCAGCCGTCCATCGAGATCTCCGACCCGGACGGCACCCACCGCGGCAGCCTGCGACTGCCCGAGAACTACCTGATCACGGCAGAGCGCGGGCCGCGCCGGAACCAGGCGGTCGAGGCACTCACCTTCGGCGCCCGGGGCAGGGTGGTGACCAGCGCGATCGAAGGCCCGCTGCTCCAGGACGGCCCGGTGCCGGACCTGACGCACGGCGCGCTCGTGCGTGTCACGCAGCAGAGCCGGGGCGGCCGGGTGCTCGGACAGTTCGCGTACCCCATCGAGAAGATCTTCGCCGAGTCCGACCCGAACAGCCCCTGGGGCCCCGACACCGGCGTACCGTCCCTCCTCGCCTTCCCTGACGACCCCAACCGCTACCTGGTGCTCGAACGCACCTGGGTCGCGGGCTCCGGATACAAGATCCGTCTGTACGACGCCACCACGCGCGGTGCCACCGACGTGCGGGCGATGGACTCCCTGGCCGGACAGCGGGTCGTGCCGATGCGCAAGAAGCTGGTCGCGGACTTCCACACCCTCGGCCTGTCGACCGTCGACAACACCGAGGGCATGACCTGGGGCCCCGCTCTCCCGTCCGGCGAACGGACGCTGATCCTCGTCAGCGACGACAACTTCGACAAGGAGGCGGTCACACAGATCGTCGCCCTCGCCGTCCGCTGACCGAAGGGCGAGGGACCACCGAGGTGACCTGCCGAGTCGGCGGCAGCACAGACTGACCGGCTTGCGCGCGGGCGCCCCGCCCTGGAGGGCGGGGCGCCTTGTCACCCTGTGGGGTTCCCCCCCGGCCGGAAGCCTCTGGACCCCGTCCGGGACGACTTCCACCCCGAGGATGAGAATCCCCCGACTCAGGACTCCCTGAGGAAGGTGGGGAAGGGTTGCAACCAGGTCCCGTCGTGCTGCGGAGTGGCGTCGGTGTAGCCGCAGCCTCGCCCCCGTTGCCGACCTCATCACCCCGCCCGCCACTTTATGGCGATGGGACCGACGCGGCTGCGGTCGCTCCGACCGCACCGGCCCGTACTCCCTGGCCGAGGCCTCGACGACCTCGACACCATCCGCGCCCACACCGGACACCCAACCGTTGGCTTCGATCACTTCTTGCAACAGCGGTTGTTGACGAGTGGGGACAGCAACGTCCGATCGACGGCTTTGCAGATCGTCACGAGTTGAAGGCAATGCTGACTGCGACAGGGCTGTCACAAGCTTCGAAGATCCCTTGACCTTGCCCCAGAGGAAGAGAAGACAGTGTCTTTGTCGATCACATGAGCGGGCGGTCTGTGCTCGCTGGTCAAGGACGAAGAGGGGGAGTTCGCGTGACCGCGACCTGCGTCATTCTCGACATCGGCGGCGTGTTGGAGATCACGCCGGAAACCGGATGGGTGCAACGGTGGGAAGAGCGGCTGGAGCTGCCACTGGGCACTGTCACTGAGCGGATGCACGATGTGTGGCGAGCTGGGAGCGTCGGGAGCATCAGCGAGCGAGAGGTTCACGAGCAGGTGGCACTCCGGCTGGGTCTCGACTCCTCCCAGGGGGAAGCCTTCATGGCCGATCTCTGGACGGAGTATCTGGGGACGCCGAACGAGGACCTCATCGACTATGTGCGGGGGCTGCAGGGACGCTGCAGGCTGGGCATCCTGAGCAACAGCTTCGTCGGTGCCCGGGAGCGGGAGACGACGCTGTACCACTTCGACGAATTGGTGGAGCAGATCGTCTACTCCCACGAGATCGGCATCGAGAAGCCCGACCTGCGCGCCTTCGAGGCCGTGTGCTCCAGCTTGAACGTGCGGCGGGAGGACTGCCTGTTCATCGATGATGTCGCAGTCAACGTCGAGGCCGCTCAGACGGCGGGCATGCAGGCGCACCTGTTCGAGGACAACGCCCGGACCATCACCCGCATCGAGGCTCATTTGGCTGCCGGGCCCTTGGTGCCAGGGCGTGTCCCGATAGCGTGACGTCGGCCTGACCGGCCTTCAGCATTTAGCGGCCAGGCGTTGAAGGAGTTGATCAGCCCGCGGTTCCGGCCTGGCGGAGTTCGGCGCCTTCGCACTGTCCGGTACGTCACCCCGTACTTGTGCTCCAGGGCCCGCATCGACACACCAGCCCGGTGGTCACGCTCACCGTGCCCGTGCCCGTCGTGGACGGCGCGCACGACATCCGCCCTCGACGGGCCGTCGACTCCTCGTCTTCGCCCTGCCGTACGGGCAGCGGGTCACCCTCGGCGCCGGCCACCTCCCGTGGTCGATCAACCCGAAGCGTTCTCAGCTGCTGTGACCCCGTTCCTTCGACGCACCGTCAGCACCCAGCCCGACAGCAGCGCCCCCGGAAGAGACGAGATCCGTGAACTCCGCCCCCTCGTACACGCTCGCCGAGCCGGGCGGGGCTGGTCGCCCCGCGCGAAGGCACCCTCAGCACCAGGAGCAGCAGCAGATGCCTGAACACCTGCCGACCGTCACCCAGTTCGCCAGCCCCGAGCTGATCCACGCCATCGTCTACGGAGGCCGTGACCAGGGCGACGACCCCCGCTGGCCGGAGTCCGGGGCCCCGGACGCCGACACCTACCGGCGGTGGTGCGGCCACATGTGCGGCATCGCCTGTCTGCGCATGGCGCTCCTCGCGCGCACCGGCGAGGCGCCCACCCTGTTCGAACTCCTCGACGGCGCCCGCCGCTACGGGGCCTACACCGAGGACGAGGACACCGGCACGATCCGCGGCATGATCTACGCCCCCGCCGCCGTCTACGCCGCGACCGAACTCGGCCTCCAGGCCGACGTCCACCGGGAGCTGTCGATGCCCGACCTCCTCGACCTCCTCGACGCCGGCCGCCTGGTCATGGCTTCCGTACACAAGGAGATCCGCCGCCCCGACCGGCCGGCACCTGGCAAGGGCGGCCACCTCGTCCTCGTCACCCATCGCCAGGGCGACACCCTCCACTTCCGCAACCCCTCCGGCGACACCGACCGCACCCGCACCGCGCGCCTCCACACGGCCACGTTCGCCGGCTTCTTCGCAGGCCGCGGCATGTCCCTGAAGTGACCAGGAACCGCGGCGGGGCCCCGGCACTCGACCTCGCCGGGCTCCCGCCGTGCCCTGTCGAAGGGGAGGCGGGCCCATGGAGCAGCAGGAACGCGTGATCCTTCCCCACAGGAAGCGGCTCGCCACGCCCACCCACGCCCATGCGCCGGTAGGTCGTGCCCGGGAAGCAGGGCCGGGCGGCACCTTCCGGGCACGGCCTAGGGGTGTCTCGCCGATCATGCACGGAGCCGGGGCACCAGCACGACCGCGGGTCCCGTACGTGCTCCGGCGAATCGATGTGCCAGCCCCGACGAACCAGGGGATCTGCACGAAGCAGCCATGCCAGGAACTGGACTCGTCCGGCCGCGCCAGCGGCTCCATCACCTCGTCCTCGTACCGCGCCAACGCGACGACCTGCGCCATTCTGCTCATGCCCCCATGCCGCACCGTGCCGGACGCCGAAGGCAACGGGCCGGGCCGGGGATCCCGAACCGTCCAGCTCAGTCCCACCAGAGGGACCACATCATCGAGCGGGCCATGCCGTTCCCGGCGCTGACCGCGTCCTGCACAGTGTCGCCGCAGTAGGCGAACAGCTCGATGGCGGCCTGCGCGGCGCCCTGAGGATCCAGGGGCGGCCGGTCGACCACCAGCTCCAGGTAGGGACCTGTGGCGAAGAACAGCTCTGCGCCCCACTGCTCCTGCCAGCGGCGCAGAAGAGCTGCGTCGTCAAGGGGAGTCAGGCACCGGCTGCCGTGCCCGAACCAGTTCGGATTGGCGTACAGATAGGGAAGGAGCACGGGCAGCTCGTAACCACCCCTAGCGGCCACGAAGTTGACCCAGCGCATGCCGGCGCGGCTTTCGCCGCGGTCGGTGGCCCACCGCGGCACCCCGAGCATTGGCCCCACCACCGCCGGACGGAGCAGTGGTGCCAGACGGTCGGGATCGTACTCGTCCCGCCAGCCCAGGAAGTCCTCGTCGTCGAAAGGGAGGCCCGTGGTCGACCACCGGAAGTTGGAGACCACGACCGACGCGGCCCGGGCGTCGTGATCCTGAAGGACTACCTCGGTGACCGAACGCTCCCACTCGGCCGTGTCGCAACCCCGCTTGTCCTGGTAGACGGCCTCTCCTCCAGGCGAGGCGGACGTTACATACGGCCACCATCCGGTCTCTCCGTGCCTGCGCCGCCCGATCTCCCACAGGTCCCAAACCCGCTCCACGGGCACGCGCGCTCCGACGATGTCGACGCCCGTGCCCGTCATGGCCCACGCGATCTCGGCCTCGGGGCAGCACTCCTGCAGGAGACGCACAAGATCATCGGCGGGAAGGGCAGGCGGGCGAAGGAATGGCGTCATGAACCCAGGACCCTAGAGGCGGTCGGCAAGAACCGCGCCACCATTTTCCCCTGACCGACCGGACGGCCCTTAGGGACTGTCTGACAAATGATCACCGAGTGGAGACGTGCCTGCTCGGCCCAATTGCCTTGCCGGCCTGACGCCGGCCAGTGATTCTGGGCACGTGCCAGGACAGGGGAAGAGAAGGCGGCGGCAAGAGGACGCGCGCCAGCGGCTTGCTGCTCGCACCGCGCCGGACGCGGGACGGTGGGAAGTTGTTGTCGAGGTGGGTTGACGGATGAGGCGTGGGAGCGAAGAGAGTCCCTGTTGGAGCCTGGTCGGGCACTCCGGAACGGGTCTGGTGCTCGGAGTCCTGGCACCACGAGGCGTCGGGCAGGTGGACCCGGCGGTCGATCAGCGCCCGTCCTCTGTCGGAGGCGTAGGCGAGGACACCCCGACCTGAGTACTCTCGGATCGGCCCAGGCTGCCGGTGTCCTGCCGCTGCACGCCTGCCGAGGCGGTGCCTTTCTTCAGGAAGCCGGTCTCGTCCACGAATAGGACGCCGTCGTCGGCACCGAGATGTTCGAGGACGTAGCGCGGATGTCATCGCAGCCCCGCGTCAGCGTCCCAGCGGCCGGTTCGCAGCAGCCGCGGCATCGGGCCAGGGAGGGCATGGCCGGCTGCTCGGCCAGTCGCCGGCACCCTGTGACGGGGGCGTCGACGCGGTGCCGCCCTGCCATGCCCAGTCCCGCGGCTCAGGGGAGACAGACGGTGTCCGGTAGCGGTCCGGGCAGGGCGCTGGCTTCGTCGTCGGTGAGGCCGCGGCCGAGGACCTTGCAGATATGCCGCTTCCACAGCGCGGGGTCGAGCCGGGTGAGCGTCAGGGCGGACCTCGTGGAGAGCCCTGTGGGTTCCAACGCGGGAGTCCCGAGGAAGGCTGTTCCGTCCGTGGCGATGGTGGCGGCGAAGCCCTGCTTCGCGCCGAACTTGTAGGTGTCCCGGTAGGAGGGATCGTCCGCGGCGAGGAAGACGGCGGTGCTGCCGTAGGCCACGATGAATTTGGCGCCCGCTGGGTTGCCGACCGTGAACTCCCCTGGTTCCAGCGGCCCGAACGGACCGAGCACCCGCCGCGGCGGTTGCCCCGGCTCGGCGGACCACAGTTCTACGATGCGGCCCGTGGTAAGAACGGACAGGTACCGCCTGTCCTTGAGGAATTCCACCGCAAGCAGGTCATCGCCGAGTGTGATGCGCAGGTCCTTGCGCTCACGGCCTGTCCGCAGGTCGACGGCATGCAGGTGCGGTTCCCCGCGCACGTGGACCGCGATCGCTCCCGGGACGCGATGCTCGCCCACCATATATTCCGGCTCGTCGCTGGACGTCAACCGGAGATCCCTGAGGTCGATCGGCGAGTTCAGACGGCGCCCGCTGCCGGTGTCCCAGTGCTCGACGACGGTGCCGGAGAGCGTTACGAGCCGGCCGTCAGCCTGGAAGTCCAGCGAGACGGGCTCACTCTCCCGATGACCGCCTTTCGTGGCGGGGCGCGCCGCGGTGAAGGTGGAGACCTTCTCCAGCGACGGGAGTCGGCGGACCGTCACCCGGGACTCGTCGGACACATCCGCCATGAGGGTCTCCGAGTCGTTGACGGCGAGGATCTGGTCCCTGGAGGGAGGTGTCCTGAACTTGTCGGACACCTCGGACACCACGCGGTTGACTCCTTCGGTCTCCACCAGGGCCAGCCGGCTGCCGCCCTTCCCTGTGCGGACCAGCATGGTGCTGCCGTCTCCCAGCAACCGCGGTTGCCCGTAGGCAGTGTCGCCCTCGGCGGTGGTCAGCTTCTCCCCGCTGACCGTGGTGTCCTTCAGGGCGGGCACGACCGGCTCGTCGGCGGTGCCGAGCAGGGGGAACGGCGTGCTGGCGCCGATCGAGAGTGATGGGCCGACGAACGTCCGAGGGCGGGTGTCGCCGGTGGTCTCCAGGACGTTCCAGGTGCTGTTGTCGCCCCGGACGAAGCGCTTCCCCGACGGGGCGAGGAGCGTGTTGCCGCCGCACCAACCGGGGCCGTCCCAGCGGTGTTTGCGTAGGACGCGTCCGTCCGCCACGCGCACCGCCCGGTAGAGGGCACCGCTCCGTGGGGATGTGACATCGTCATTGCCCTTCCGGCAGGAGAGCGCCACGGTTCCGTCGGCCGACACCCAGCTGCCGCCGTCCGCCCGCTCGGACGTGACGTCCGAGGCATCGGTGAGCCGCCGCATCGTGCCCGTCCTGATGTCGACAGCGATCAGCGACCTGACCGGCGACTCCAGTACCACTGTGTGGTTGTCGGGTCCGAACCATACCGCCGTGGCGATGGAGTACCTCTCCGGCAGCACACGCGGAAGCCCGGTCTCCAGGTCCCACACCCGCACGGGGAGTTTCGGCTGGCCGATCACGCCGAGCGTCCAGGTATCATTCGACGATTCGACCAGGAAGCGGGCGTCGCGGGAGAAGGCCGTGGCCTTGTAGCCCGCTGCGAAGTCGTCACCGCCGCCGTCCAGGCCATGGGTCCCGAGCGGGTGGGCCGGTCCGGCCAGACTTCTTCCGGAAGGGCTGACGTCGTGCCAGACGATCTGTCCGCCGTCGGCGTGCACGTAGGAGATGCGCCGTCCGTCGAAACTCACCTGGGGGGACCTGACGCGCGAACGTACGCGAATGGTCTCCTGCCGCACCGAGCCCTGAGCCGTGCGGACGAACAGCAACGCACGCCCGCCGTCGGTCGCCACGAGCGTTACCGTGCCGTCCGCGCTCATCGCGGCGTCTCGGAACGTCCCCTCGGCTCCTGACAGGCTCCATTCCAGGTGCCGGACCTCGGAGTAGCGCCGCAGCAGCGCGTTGCGGGCCTCCTGCGTCGGCTGCGTCTCGTACGCGGCGACCGAGGCCAGGGCGGCGTGGCCGGGGTTGGTGCCCACCAGTTCGTCTGACTGGACGGCCAGTGCCCGGGAGTGCGCCTCCTCGGCGCGCTGGGCACTGAGCCGGGACTCCAGGACATTGGCGCCGATCAAGGTCGCGATCAGTGCGAGCACCAGAGCGCCGGCCACCCAGCCGGCCCGGATCCACCAGCGGACGATGTTCCGGCGGCTGCGCGCCCTCATGAGGAACTCGCGCTGCTCCGAACTCAGTTCCTGCTCGCGTGTACCGATCCGTTTGGTGAGGGCGTCGAGCTGGGAGCCTCCCGGCAGCAGATCGCTACGGTGTTCTGTCCGCTTCCAGCGGTCCAGGTCGTGCTGGACCTCGGCCCGTGCGTCGAGGAAGTCGGCGTCGTCACGGACCACTTCGACGAGCTGGGGCCACTGGGTGATCAGCGCCTCGTGTGCCAGCTCCGCGCTCTCGGGCCTGCCGTTTCCACCGTGCAGGACGAGCAGGCGCGCGTCCTCGCCGGCCATGGCCTGGGCCAGGCTCCAGCGCTCCTCACCGGACTCCTCTCGCGTCAGCGCGCGTCGCAGTACGGATCCACCACCGGGGACCGCACGGACCAGCCCAGCCAACAGACGTCGTGCCTCCGTCTCCGCGCCGGCCGGGACACAGCTCTCCCACACACGTCGGGCGTGGTCGAGCAGGGCACCACGGACGCCTCCGATCTCTTGGTACACCGCGGCGCTCAGCCGTCCGCCGCGCTGCCGCTCCCACAGCTGTTCCAGCAGGAACCCCAGAAGGGGCAGAACGCCCGGGTCCGAGCCGGTGTCGTCCAGGATCCGCAGGTCCAGGCCCGGGTCGTAGGTCACCCCGGGTGCGCTTTCGAGGGGGCGGGTGACGACGGCGTGGAGCTGCTCCCTGGTCATGGGCGTCAGGGGAAGCATCACCCCGGTCGTCAGTGCGGTCGCCAGTCGGGGGTGTCCCAGCACCGTGTCGACGACGTCGGCGCGTAGCGTGGCGAGAACCTTCAGACCGGCGCGGCGGGGCGGGAACAGCAGAGCCAGTGTCTCCGCGAGCTCCGGTTCGGACAGGTAGAGCAGGGCCTCCGCCTGGTCGAGGACGACGAGCAGACGGTCCGCGCTCCGGCCGGTGGCCCGGTGGAAGGCGTCGGCGAGCCCCAACTCCCGCAGCCACGCCGCCACCCGGTCGGCGTGCTCCGCCCGCGCGGGACCGGAACCGCCCACCGCGCGTTCGAAGAGCTCGGTGGCCAGGGCCGCACCCGGCGTCCCCGCTCTGCCGCAGTCGACGGTCAGGATGTCCCATCCAGACCGGCGCAGCTCGGGCACAACGCCTGCCAAGACGAGTGAGGACTTGCCGCAGCCCGAGGGACCGCACACCGTGATGACCGGCTGATCGCCCCGGAGTGCGGTCACCACCCGGTCGATGTCACCGTCCCGGCCGAAGAACAGGTGCTTGGCGTCCTCCCCGAACCGCTGTAGACCGAGGAAGGGCTTGGGCGGCAGAAGTGACTTCGCGAGACCGGGCACCTCGTCCGTCAGCGCCGCGGTGCGCATCACGAATGCCTGCTGTGCCTCCCGCACCGGCTGCGAGGCGACGACCATGCCCACCGCGACGCCCAGGGCGTCGTCCCAGACCGGGCTCCCGCTGAACCCCGGTCTCACGTAAACGGCTTGTCCGTCCGCCCGCGAGAGCTGTACCAGCGAACTCCCGACCGGACCGCGGAAGCGTCCCTGTTGCCAGGTGCCGTCGGGTGCGTCGTCGGTGAAGCCGACTGCCCGGGTCCCGTGGTCCCAGACATCCCCGACCTCGGCCATCGGGAGAGGGTGGGCACCGGGCAGGGGGGCTTGCAGGCGCAGCACGGCGACGTCACCGCCCTGGTCCTCCCGGACCGGTACCCAGTGCACGACCTTCGCCGTCCCACTTGGGCGGCCGACGGCGAACGGCAGGTCGAGTCCGACCACAGCCCCTGCCTCGACTGCTGAGTCCCGGGGCCTCTCCAGCGCGTCAGACACCACATGAGCGCAGGTCAGTACCGTGTCCCCTGCAACGAGGAAGCCCGCGCCCACGATCGCGCCGTTCGCGCCCCTGATCCGCACGACCGAAGAGGCCATGGCAGGTTCGCGTGCCGGGTTGCCCACCGTTGTCCCCCGCCCGGTCATGAGGGCCTCAAGGCGCCGGAACCGGCGCGTCGTCCGCGGTGTCGTTGCGCCAGGTGAGGCTGACCGAGAAGTTCGCGGTGGCCGATGACCCGGCGATGAGGATCTTCGCGTCCGCCGACAGCGACATGCCGAACTCCAGGGTGGCCTCGTCGGGCTGTCGCGACATGTCCCGGCAGTGCCCGACGAACGCGTCGGCCACCGGGCGGACCACGTCCAGCATCCGGTCCAGGGATTCCTCCGCACGGGCCGCCGCCCGGCTGCCCCGGCCGACCCGGACCACAGCCTCGTCCGTCTCGTCGACCTGGACCCGCACAACGTCCTGCCCGTCGCCGAGGGGCACTTCGACCACATGGAAGGGGCGGCGTTCGGTCAGGGCCATGGATCCTCGTCTCAGCTCCGATAGCGGTGGGTGCACGACGAGCGTAGGCACCATCTCTTCGCTCGGGAGCCGTCATTGCCTATTCTGACGAAAAGTCACAAGGCGCCGCCTCGGGCCGCGGGAATCGGTGCAGGACTCCCGCTCCGGCGATCTGAGGGACTCGCTGGGGGCGTTGCGACGGCGAGGCCGCTACCTGCCCGCTGGCGTCGACGCCGATGCGCCTGGACCGGTCGGGACCGGCCGGCCGCCGATCCGCCAACGAGCCGTCATGACGGCTCCGTGTCGTGCCCACACACCATCTGTCAGCTCGTGTGCGAGCGGCCCCGAAGATGAGTTCGCCACCTCAGGCCCGGGTCGTGCTCCGCCACCTCGCTGACGTCCGGGTGCCCTGCTTCGGCCGCCTGCCGGTGACTACCGACCCCGACGTCGGTGTTCGTCGGTGCCGATGTGGATCCAGGCCTGTAGTAGCCGGGCCTTCGCGCCACAGCCGGTGCTCTGCCGCTGCCACGCGGCGGCGGGCAACCGTGTGGCGAGGGTGTCGGCGCGAGCAGGGGTGCGGCCTGAGTTGGTCCGTACCCGGGCCGCGCAGGCGACCGCGAGAACACAGCCGGTCTCAAGTGTCTGCAGAGCAGCTCGCAGCCGCAGGTCCTGGCGGTAGGTTTCGTACCGGTCACCCGAGGCGCCGACACTCCGGCCTCCGGTGCGGCGGCGCTCATCTCTCAGGCAAGGCCGGCTTGGTCGCGAACCAGCCATCGTCCGGCATCTCGGCGGCTCGGTGGCCTTCGGGATCGGTGGGCCAGGACTGTTCGGGCGGGTAGAGGCGGTGGTCGACCCGTGCCCGTCCCCGGCTGGTGGCGTAGGTGAGGAAGACACCGCCCTGGGAGTTCTTGATGAGTCCGGCGGTGCCGGTGTTCTGGCGCGGCACGCCCGCCGAGGCGCGGCTGTTGTGCACGATGCCCGTTTCATTCACGATCAGCACCGCGCCCTCGGCGCGGAGGTGAGGTGCTCGACGACGTGGGTGGATGTCGTTGCGGACGGCGTCGGCGCCCCAGCGGGCGCAGCGCAGCAGCAGTCGCATCGGCTCCGGCGAACATCGCCCGCCATCCGGGCAGGGTCGACGCGGTGACCTGCGGTCACCGCACGATCTTCGTATGCCCAGACACCAATCGGTGATCACACGGCGCCCATACCCGTTCCCAGCCGGGTCCGCGGCACGATCGCGAAGTCAGACTGGAGGACTAGTTCCGAATCCGCCTCGCGGCCTCTCTCAGCAGCAGAAGGGCGGCTCCCGGTGCCGAGGGTCCCGAGGGGCGGGTCGCCAGGGAGGCGCCCGCGCGGCGCACGGCGTCGAGGCGGAGTCTCTGGACGCCGACGAGAGCACGGACGAAGGGGCGGTACGGCGGGGCCACGAGGGTCGGGAGTGGGGTGGCGGCCGCGAGGTCGGCGGCGGCACGGTCGGCCTGCTCCTCGACGAGCCGTCCGAGTGCGGGGCCGGGGCGGGTGAGGTCCGCGCCGTGGCGGGTCACCGCGTCGACGGGGACGCCGTGGCGGCCCGCGCGCACGTCCTCGGGCAGGTCTTCCAGGAAGTCGATGCGCTGCATGGCACGGATGAGCAGGTGGCAGCCTTCGGTGAACGTCGTCCGCGTGGCCGCGTCCTCGGGCGCGAGGAGGCAGGCCGTGAGCATCAGCGCGGGCAGCGAGTACTCCCGTACGTACTGCTTCAGCTCCTCGTCGTCGGCGATGGTCCGCCAGGCCACTTCGCGCTCGCAGCCGCGCAGGAACTCGTCCACGTGGGCGCGCACATCGGGGTGTCGCTCGGCGGTGCGTGCCAGACAGCGCAGGACGGGCAGGGCGGAGTCGCCTTCGGCGAGGGCCTTGCGTACGAGGCCGTCCCACTCGGTGAGCGCGGCCGCCCGTTCGTCCGGCGTGCCGCGGTCGATCCGGTCGTCGGTGTCGTGCATGAACGCGACGGCCACCACGACGTGGGGGAGCAGCGCGGCGGGGAGCAGGATCCGCGCCGCCGCGTACTCGGCCGTCGCGAACCTCCGCACCGCCCGCCGCTGGTCGGTGTAGTCGCGCCGCAGCTGCGGGTCCCGCACCCCGGCCCGGTCGAGGGCCCGCTTCCACATCCCGGTCTCCTGTCGTCGTCGGCTGTGAGCCTACGGTTCCCGGTGCGGAAACCCGGAGGCGCCCCCGGCCAGTCGCCTGTCAGACTCGTGGCGATACGCAAGGGGTTCCAGGAGTGGTTGTGAACGGGGTCGACGACGTCTTCGAGACGCATGTGACGGTGCGTTGCCGGACCGAGGGCGAGCTGGCCCGCCTCGGCGCGTGGGCGGCGGACCGGGACCTGAAGGTCACCACCATCGTCCTCGCGCGTGGCCGCACGCCGGTCCAGCCGATGCTGACCCTGCGCGGCCGGGCGGGACATCCGGCGGTGGTGACCGGGCTGCGGGAGGCCGGTTTCGAGCCGGCGCGGGTCAAGGTGGAGACGGTGCCGTGGAGCGCGGAGCCCGTGGGGCCCGGCGGGGGCTACTTCGAGCACCACGTCAAGCTGGCGCTGCCCGCCGCGTACGACCGGGCGGCGCTGGAGGACCTCGTCGTGCCGCACGGGGCCCACGTGTCGTGGAACGCGCGCCGGGCGCTGCCGGGGCCGGGCGGGCGACACGAACGTTTCGTGACCCAGCGGCACCCGGGGCCGTCGGATGAGGCGGGGCGCGCCTGCGACGCACTCGTCGGCGCACTGCTCGCCGCCGGGCACGAGCTGGTGGCGGAGGAGCGGGAGTTCGTGGTCTCCGACAGCGACCTGTCGTGGGACGAGGGCTGGCTGGAGGAGACCGTATGACCGACAAGCAGTGGGCGCCGTCCATCCCGGACGGGCCCGACAGCGGCACGGAGCCCGCCGCCGACCGGGTGCACCGTAAGCACGAGTTGCCGCACACCCTGACCGCGGGCGTCGGCGAGGCGGCCGTGCGGCACCTGGTCTTCGACCCCGCGCTGAAGCACTTCGACGGGGCCTTCCGGCCCGGTGACGGGGTCGTCGAGGACCCGGAGCTGCGGGTCCGCTGGCAGGCGGCCCGGCGCGCGGCGCTGGAGCTCGTCCTCGCGGCCGTCGCCGGGTCGCCGTGGGCCGGCTCCCTCGTGCTGCGCGGCAGCATGCTGATGGGGGCCTGGTTCGGCGACGCGGCCCGCGCTCCGAAGGACATCGACTTC
Source organism: Streptomyces tanashiensis (assembly GCF_014648895.1). Taxonomy (GTDB): domain Bacteria; phylum Actinomycetota; class Actinomycetes; order Streptomycetales; family Streptomycetaceae; genus Streptomyces; species Streptomyces tanashiensis. The sequence goes on along the minus strand of NZ_BMRZ01000002.1, from coordinate 152,211 downwards.
GTTGTCGTCCCCGAGACCTGGCGCATCGAGGAGCCCCGGACCCGCGCGATGCTCGACGGCATCGCCGAGGCGGCCGAGCGCCTCGCCCAGGAGCGCGGCGCGGATCTGTCGGTCTCGGCGGCCGAAGCCGTGTCCGAGTACATCTGGACCTACGAGCGGGTGCCCGGTCACCGTCTGGTCCTGCCGTGGACCGCCCCCGGGCTGCCCGGCGGTCAGGTCCAGCTCGACTTCGTCTTCCATGAGCGCCCCCCGACGCCGCCCCGCCCGGCCGAGGTCGCGGGCGTCCGCCTGCCGGCCGCGGACCGCGAACTGTCCTTGGCCTGGAAGCTCATGTGGCTGAGCTGCGACATGTACCCGCAGGCCAAGGACCTGTACGACGCGGTCCTCCTCGCCGAGAACTGCACCATGCCTCGCGCCCTCCTGGAGACCGTGCTGCGCGAGGCGGACGAGTGGCCGGGCCGCCCGGACGAGCCGCTGAGCCTCGCGATGTTCGAGGACGCCGCCCGCGCGGTCGACTGGGCGGGCTTCGACGACGCCCACCCGAACACCGAGGCCGCACGGCGCGACCTCGGCGCCCGTCTGCTGGCCGCCCTGGCTCCGGTACTGGGGGCGGCCTAGCGTCGCGGCGCACGCCTACCGGCGCCGCAGCGACCCGGACGAGATCCCGCACGCCACCCGCACCCCGTTCCGCCCCGGCGCCTCCGCCGACCCACCCGAGACCGGACCGCCGACTGCCCGGTGGCCCTCGGCACGCCCGATCTCCGTCGGAGCCCGTCACACGTCACCGCGCGCACCCACTTCACCACCGCGCAGGGCGACGCCGTCAGTGCGAGCCGGCGAACGTGGGACCTGCTGTCGGCGCCCGCCGTGTAGGGGCCGTGACGACGGTCCGGCCGGGCGGGTCCGCGATCAGGGAACGTCGGTGACGGACTCGCAGCGCAGGGCGATGTCGTGGTTGCCGGCTTCGCCGTCACAGGAGTCGGTGTTCGCGCCGCCGTCCAGGAGGTCGTTGGCGGGGCCTGCCAGGATGGCGTCGTCGCCGGTGCCGCCGTGGAGCTGGTCCCGGCCGCCGGCCGTGCCCACGCTCGCGTCCCCGTCGAAGTTCACGTTGTCGCCGAAGAGGTGGTCGTTGCCACCACGACCGTCGATCACGTCATGGCCCGCGAACGTCTGCGTGGCATCCCCGACCGAGCTCTCGCCGATGAGCGTGTCGTCCGCCGTGCCGCCGGTGATCCGGTCGTTGCCCGCCCCGGTCGCCTGCCCGCCCTGCGGGTCGCCGATGTTGTGGTCTCCGATGGCGAACAGTCCGCCGTCGGCGCCGAGGTCGATGATGTCGTCGCCGCCGTTGCCACGGGCCGCGTCGATGCCTTCGCTGTCCCCGATGATGCTTTCGAAGAGCCCCGGTCCGGAAAGCAGCACATCGTCGCCCGCGCCGGTTCCGGTTCCCTGGAAGGGGGCAGCCGAGTCCCCGAGCAGGCCGTCGTCGCCGTTGCCGCCCTCCAGGCGGTCCCGGCCGCCGCCCTCGGCATTGCCGCCGAGGGCCACACTGTCGCCGGTGATGTGCTCTTCGTCGCCGTCCTCGCCGAAGATCCGGTCGTTGCCCCCACCCTTGGCGTTGCCGTCGGCGTCGGTCTCCGAGTCACCCACCATGAAGTCGTTGCCGTCGCCGCCGTGCATGACGTCGTTGCCGCCGCCCTCGGCATTGCCACTGCCGGTCAGTGAGTCGCCGACCATGTCGTCGTCTCCGTCGCGGCCGTACATGACGTCGTTGCCGCCGCCCTTGGCGTCTCCGCTCTCGACCGACACATCACCGCGGATCGCGTCGTTGCCGTCCCCGCCGTCGATCCGATCGTCGCCGAGGCCGCCGACGAGGCGGTCGTCGTCGCCGAGGCCGCAGATGACGTCGTTGCCGCCGAGGCCGTCGATCACGTCGGCCCCTGCGGAACCGACGATGACGTCGCGCCCGGGCGTGCCCGTGAGGGTGCCCGCTCCGGTGAGCGTCGCGGGAATGCCGAAGCAGGTGGGAGCGGCAGCGGCGGCGGTCGTCGCCGGGATTCCCAGGGTGATCAGCGCCGCCGAGACAATGCCGGCCGTGAGGAGCCGAGCCATGTGAGGCCTCCAGGTCTGAGGGGTAGCAGAAGGAGGTCTGCCTCACATCATCGTGCTTCGGACGCATGTGAATCCGATTGCCGCACGCCGTCCGCTCCAACGGGCCAGCGAGCGTGGGCCTTGGGCGTTCGTACGGGTGGCAGTCGGATGGGTGCGGACGCGCGCCCTCCGCACGTGCGTCACCAGAAGGCGACACGGCCGGTCGCCGCCCGGCCACGCGATGGCCGGTGTGGGAACCATCACCCACAGTGAGCGTCCACGTCGTGGCCGAGGGCCCGGTGACCCACCTCCGCGGCGCGCAGCTTCGGCGACAGTCCCACGCAGCCCTGACCAGCGACAACGGGCATGGCAGCTCCCACTACAATTCCAGTGCTTGAATGGAACGTCGTCTTTGCCCGAGCGAGGAGAAGCGCTGTGCCCCTGGTTTCCGTCGTGATGCCCGTATACAACTCGGCAGCGACGCTCGGTGCAGCGGTTCGGTCGGTGCTCTCACAGACCCACAGCGACCTGGAGCTGCTGGTCACCGACGACAAGTCGTCCGATGAGTCCATGGACCTGCTCATGGACTTCGCCAGGCAGGACGAGCGCGTCAAGCCGGAGTCGGCACCGGAACAGGGCGGTGCCGGCCGGGCACGCAACCTCGCGATCACGCGGGCCCAGGGGGACTACGTCGCTTTCCTCGACAGCGACGACATGTGGCTTCCCGAGAAGACCGAGCGGCAGATCGCGTTCGCCGCAGAGGGCGATGCGCCCTTGACGTTCACCTCCTACTTCAAGATGGACGCCGACCACGCCGGCGAGAGCACCGACTTCGTCCCGAACGGGCGGGTGGTCAGCGCGCGGGAGCACGTGGACTACCAGGCGATGCTGGTACGGGACTACATCGGCGCTCTGACCGCCATGTACGACCGCAACGTCCTCGGCACGCGCCTCATGCCGGAGATGCGGAAGCGGCAGGACTACGCCCTGTGGCTGTCGATCATGCGGGACGGCGCTGACGCCCGAGGCCTGGCCGAGCCGCTCGCGGTGTACAGGGCCCACCAGGCCGGATCACTGTCCTCCAACAAGCTGTCGCTGATCCCCTACAACTGGGAGCTGTACCGCGAGCACGAGGGGCTTTCGGTTCCCCGGGCGACGCGTGCGCTGGCCGGCGCCGCGTGGCAGTCGCTGCGCAACTCGCGAATCTAGAACCCCTGGCCGCGACCTGGCCAGACACCCGTCCGCTCGGCCTCCGAGGCGGGCGGTTCCGACGCGGCTTCCCCCACCCAGGCCGCCCCGACGGTTGGTGGAGTGAGTGGCGGTAGTGCGCCGACGCTCCGGCCCGCCGCAAGATCACAGATCGGACGGACCACGTCGTTCAGCCGTCGACTTGGCCGCCTGCATGGCGGTCAGCCGGCGGACGTAGCGGGCGGCGACGACCGCCGCCGGCACGACGAGCACGTGAAGGACCAGGGTGAGCCAGGTTTCCAGGTTGAACTCGTACCTGTAGTCCGTCTCGCAGCAGGTCTGTCCTTCCTGGACCTCAGCGCTGAAGGGCACGCGGCCGAGGAGGGCGGTCCATGGACTCAGTACGAGCGGCCCGAGTACGACGGTGACCAGACAGACCGCCCACCAGGCTTGCAGCAGACGCGGCGCCGGGGCTGTGCCGTCGCCCTGGCCGGGTGGGCTGGAGGCATGCCAGACGTCGTTGGCGATCTGCTTGGGAAGGAAGAGATTCACGACGGGGATGAACCATCCCACCCACGCCATGGACGGGTGGTAGCGCAGCCGACCGGGCGTGAACCGCTCGGCGACGGCACGCACCCGGGCGAACCAGAGAACCCAGCTCACCACCAGCCCTGCGCCGACGAGAAGCTGGGCGGCGAAGAGGATGTGGAAGGGAATGCTTTCCCATCGCGTCACGTCAGCGATGTTCTCCCAGGACTCCTCCCAGTCCGGGTAGAGATCATCGTCGTCGTACTGACGCCCTGGGACGGTGACGGAGACGACGAACTGGTGGACGGCCGTGAGTCCGGAGACCAGGGCCGAGAGTCCGAGCATCCAGTAGACGGCGGCCCGGTACCCGTCGGCCGTTTCCGTCCGCCGGCGTGCGCGGCGGCGTTCGTCGGCCAGCAGGGGCTGCGGCTCTTCCGCACGCCCGGTCGCACCGAGCCGGTCCGCCTCCCGCGCCTGGTCGACGGCGGTGGGCGGGTGCAGCGGCTGAGCCGGGCCCTCCGAAGTCGCCTCGTCCGCAAGGCCCACGTCCAGAGCAATGTCGGCGACCGGACCCATCCGGGTGTGCGGATCCTCCTGGTCGAGGAGTTGGACGGCTTCCTGCCCGAGCCGGGTCAGTACCTCCAGCGGCAGCCAGGGGCCGAGCGAGCGGTACTGCGTCTCCTGCCGTTCCCGCAGCTCGGCCAGAGTCGGTCGATCCGCCGGATCCTTGGCCAGGCAGGCCGCAAGCATCCCCTGCAGCGGCTCGGGCACACCGGCGAGGTCCGGTGCCTCGTGCACCACCCGGTACATCAGCGCGTGAGCCTGGCCCTCCGCCGCATCGAACGGGAGCCGCCCTGAGGCGGCGAAGGCCAGTACCGTGCCCAGCGAGAAGATGTCGCTCGCCTCGGTCAGCCGCTCACCGCGGATCTGCTCCGGCGACATGAAGCCGGGTGACCCGATCACCACCCCGGTACTGGTCAGGCCGCCCGTGGTGGAGTTCAAGGCACGGGCGATGCCGAAGTCGATGACCTTCGGGCCGTCGATGGTCACCATGACGTTCGAGGGCTTCAGATCACGGTGGACGAGACCGGCGGCATGGATGTCCCCCAGAGCCCGGCACAATCCCGAGGCCAGGCCACGCACCGAAGGCTCCGGCAGCGGCCCGTGCTGCTCCGCCACCACCTGTTGCAGGGTCGGACCGGCGACGTACGTCGTGGCGACCCAGGGCAGTGCCGCCTCCGGGTCGGCCGCCAGCACGGCGGCCGTCCAGTCCCCGCCGACCTGTTGTGCCACGGCCGTCTCCTTGGCGAACCGGCGGCGGAAGTCCGGCGCCGCCGCCAGCTCGGCACGGATGGTCTTCACCGCCACCATCCGGCCACGCGGGGACCGGGCCAGATAGACCACCCCCATGCCGCCTTCCCCGAGCCGGCCAAGGAGCCGGTAGTCGGCGACCCGCTCGGGGTCATGCGCTTGTAACGGCTGCACGGAAAGTAGCTCCCCCCTGGAACATCACTGCGGCGGATCAAGACTAGCCACGGCTCACCCGAATGGATCCGGAATGCCGAGCAAAGGAGCCGTGAGTGTGGAGGAGGAGCCGATAGGCCGGTGCCCCCGTGCGGATCGCACGGGGGCACCGGCCTATCGGTGGTTCGGGACCTCAGTCCTGCTGCTCCTCCCACTGGGTGCGGGCGAGCTCCGAGTTGGTGCGGACGAGCTTCCAGTCGTCCTCGATCGTGTACATCGAGTACCGGCCGGTCGCGTCCAGGGCCTCGAAGACCTGGTTCGCCCAGGCGTCCGAGTCCGGCTGGTTGGCGGTGATCCGGGCGGGATGCGAGCGGGACGGCTCGTCCAGGTCCGGCGGCACCGTGACGAACACGCTCAGCCAGCGGTCACCGTCCCCCCAGGTGAAGGAAGGGCCGTAACTGCTGCTGTTGTCGGTGAACCCGATGCCGAAGGCCGCTTCGAGGTCGGCCCACAGGGCCTCCGCGAGGACGGCCCCGGGAGTCTGCGGCTCCCGGAACCCGGCGTGAATGTTGTACTCGCTCACTGTCGCCCTCACCTCACGTGGAAGGTCTTGTCGTAGCCGTAGCCGATCAGCCGCACGTGGGTGAAGTCGTGCGAGGAGCTGTTGAAGGCGAACGAGTCGAGCCCCTTCTTGGCCGTGTCAAAGGATATGTCGGCGTTCCGGCCGTCGATGATGACCACGTCGGCACCCTTGCCGCGGCCGGCCTTGATGGCCTCCTGGACCGTGCTCGCCTTGTTCGACTTCAGGACCTTGAACTCGGCGGCGGACCCGCCCACCCAGGCGTCGAAGTGTTTGCCGTCACCGCCCGGCTGGTCGTTGCGGGACTTGACCTCCTGCCCGTTTCCGGCGAGGTAGAGCGCCAGCTCGAACTCGTCGTTGTTGAAGGCGAAATGCGGTCCGTCCTTGCCCCGGCGCTGCTCCTTGTCCGGCTTGGAGCCGTCCGTGGTCTTGTTCCAGGACTCGTCGATCAGCTCCAGGATGTCCTCGAGGTAGTTCGCGACCATCCACTGGGTGCCTCGGGACGCGCCGTAGCAACCCGCCTTCTCCGGCCCCATGTGGCGGCAGGTCCGGCGGTCGATGTCCTCGACCTTGTCGAGGAACCGGCCGACGTTGAACTTGTGCTCCTCCATGATCTGCTTGAGGCGTGCCTTGCGCAGGGTCTCGGCACGATCGCTGTCGTACTTGTGCTGCTCGTCCCAGTACGAGGGCCGCTTGTCGCCGGGGGAGTCGCCGTTGCCCGTGCCGTTGTCGGTGCCCTGGTCCTTGCCGACGTATCGGCCACCGCTGCAGTCACCGGGGGTGCCGGTGCAGTAGGCGCGCTCGTCCGGGTCGTACAGGCCCGACGGGTCGCTGCGCGTGACGGGGTTGTTGTGGCTGTACGCGTAGCCGTTGACCTGGAGCGGGTCCGCGAAGTCGATCAGCGCGTCCGCGGAGACGAACCGGCCGGTGGCGGGGTCGTACTCGCGGGCACCCAGATGGGTGAGACCCGACGGGTCCTCGACGCCGACGCCCAGGTAGCCGCGCTTGTTCGGCCAGGAGGAAGGCTTCGTGCCACGCACCTCGCCGTACGGCTTGTAGGAGCGGCGCGTGACCGCCTGGCCGGAGGTCAGGGCGATGCCGGTGGTGGCGGTGCCGACCTGGTCGCCGATCAGGACGTCGAGCTTGTGCCCCGTGGTGGCGCCGTTGAGGGTGGACCGGACCACGGTGGGCGCGCCGGCGTGCGTGTAGACCCGGCTGGCCTTGGTGATCGTGCCGGCGGAGGTGGTGAGCTCCATCTCGCCGAGGTAGAGCACGCTGCCCGAGGGGGTGTTCTCCAGCAGGCGGTTGCCGTCGGCGTCATAGACGTACCGGGTCGTGACCCCGCCCGCCTTGATCGTGTCGAGGCGGTTCTCCGGGGTCCAGGTGAGGTCCTGGGTGCCGCCCGGCAGCGTGCGGGTGGTGGTGTTGCCCGCGTCGTCGTAGGCGTACGAGCTGCCCGTCCCCGGCTCGGAGGTGACCGAGGTCAGGGTGTGCGGCTGGGTCTCGGTCGGGGCCGACGTGCCGTTTCCGGTGTCCGTCTTGCCGTACTCGAAGGTGAGCTTGACGTCCTTCGTGGGGTCGGCCGGGTCGTGCTTGACCTGGGTGGCGCGGTTGCCGATGACGTCGAAGGTGTAGCTGTCGTAGTAGCCCGTGGCGCCGCCCGCGACCGTGCCCGCCGCGGGGGCGTTGGCCGCCAGGGAGGCGGTCAGGGTGCTGTCCGGGGCGGTGGTGTCGGTGACGCTGTCCGCGGCCCGGGCGATCGGACCGCGGATCGCCTTCTGGTCGGTGCGGGGACCCCAGGTGCTGCCGTCCGCGCTCTTGCAGCCGGTGCTGGCCAGCGTCGGGGTGATGTTCGAGGTCCAGGCGTGGACCATCTGCCCGGCGACGTCGTGCGAGTAGCACTGGGTGTCCCACACGGACGTGCCGTTGTCGGTCAGCTTGCGTGCCTGCGAGGTGATGTTGCCCGCGTAGTCGTATGAGTAGTGCGTGCTGCTCACCCGCGGGGACGCCGAGGACTCGCGGTCCACGACGGTGCGCTGGAGCTGACCGGTGTAGTCGTTGAGGAAGTTGGTGGTCCAGACCCGGTAGGGCTGGGCACCGCTGGTGGTGCGCATCGGCTCCCCGTACGGGGAGTAGGTGACGTCGGAGGTGTACCAGGTGGCACCCGAGGTGCTCTCCGGAAGTCCGTCGGAGTTGTAGCGGGTGACGACCTTCTCGGCCGCGAGTCCGCCCTTGGCCGGGAGCGTGGTGCTCAGCAGCCTGCCGGTGGGGGTGTAGGCGAAGGCGTACTTGTACGTGCCGGAGACCCCGGTGGTCATGGAGTTGGCCGGGATCACCGTCTCGCGGCCGGTGGGCCGGTACTCGGTGTCGTAGCCGGTCACCCGGTTGACGTAGTCGCCGCTCGCGTCGTGGCGGACGGAGGAGGCCAGTTTGCCCAGCGCGCCGGGCAGGGTGTCGTAGGTGAACTCCCGGACCGGTGCGGACTCCGCGCCGCCGGTGCGCACGGCCGTGATGCGGCCGAGCACGTCGTACGAGGTGTGGACGGTGCCCCGGCCGTCGGCGGTGGTGGCGGTGGTCCTCCGGTCGGCGTCGTCGTAGCCGTAGCTCACGGTGCCGGTGTCGGGGTCCGTGCTGGAGAGGGTGCGGTGCCTGGTGTCGAAGGTCCAGGACCAGACGTTGCCCGCCGGGTCGGTGACCTTCTCCCGGTTGCCGCGGGAGTCGTAACCGTAGGAGGTGCTCCGCCAGATCGGGGTGCTGGAGATGCTGGACGCGTGCTGGATCTTGGTCACGCGGCCCAGGGCGTCGGTCCAGGTGTTCACCGCGGGGGCGGCACCGCCGGCCGGGAAGGCGACCGTGTTCGTGTCCCCGTAGACCCACTTGTTGTAGTTCATGTAGGCGCCGCCGCGGTAGTGGCTGGCGCGCACGGGGCGTTCGAGACCGTCGTACTGGGTGCGGGTGAGCATCGGCACGAGGGTGTCGGAGACCCTCTTGAACTGCACGGTCGTCGGCTCGCCCTGGACCAGGTACGGCTTGGTGGACTCCGCCGTCAGACCGTGGTCGTCGTAGCGGGTGTCGGTGACGATGCGGCCGGAGCCGTGGGCCTCCGCCTGGGTCTGGACCACGCGCATGAGGCCGTCGTAGATCGTCACCCCCTTGGTGTAGGTCTCGTCGTCCTTGAGCTTGTAGACCGTCACCGCGGACGGCTTGGTCGTGGAGGAGGCGGCCTCCGCCATCTGGTAGGAGATCGTCACGTCGGGCTTCTGGGTGCCGCCGGAGCGGCTCGCCGTCCAGCCCTTGACCAGCCGGCCGAAGGCGTCGTACTCGTTGCGCACGGTCCGGCCGTTGAGGTCGGTGATCGTGACGGGCAGGCCACGGCCCGGGTCGAGCTCGCTGACGGTCGTGTGGCCCTTTTCGTCGACGGTGGTGACCGAGGTCACCGGCCCGCCGGTGTCACCGGGGGTGTAGCGGGTCTCCGTGGTGCCGGTGACCGGCCGCTTGACGGTGCGGATGCGTCCCAGCGGGTCGTAGGTGCTGGAGGTGACGATGCTGTGGTGGGTCCCGTCGGAGTTGGACTCCGCGGACACGGTCATCAGGCCCTTGACGGGCGTGGCGCCCCAGGCCTGACCGTCGTACGACATCATCTCCGCGGTGATGAGCGCGGCGGTGCCCGTGGCGGTGTTGTGCTGGCTGCAGGGCACGCCGGTCTTGCGGATCCGGCTCGCCAGGCCGATGAGGTTGGCGTCCGTGTTGTGGACGTACTGCGTGGTGGAGCAGGTCTGGGAGCTGAGGGTCTCACCCGTGCCGTTGGGCTTGACCACGGACACCTCGACCTGTGCGGGCAGGTTGTAGGTGCCGTCGACGGTGGTGTCGGTGCGGACGGCCTGCCAGCTGCTTCCGACCGTCTGGATGGCCTCGCTGCGCTTGACCCCGGTCTGGTAGGCGACCAGCGGGTCGGTGCCCTCTCGGGTGCGGGAGGCGGTCTGGCGGGACCAGGGCTGGTTGAGCGTCCGCTTGAGGACCTTGCCGCCGGTGCCGTCGTAGGTGATGGTCTCGGCGACCATGCCCGAATAGGCGTCGGAGTCGTCCGCGAGCAGGGTCACGGTGTCCGTGGAGTCCTTGACGGCTCCGCCGGTGCCGCGGAAGTAGCGGGCGACGGAGTACGACTGGGTCTGCGGTGCGGCGCTGCTCTTCTTGCCCTTGTACGTGCTCACCTTCTGGAAGCCGCGCCAGTCGCTGTACGTGCGCAGCTCGGGACGGGTGAACTCGTCGTCGCTCTTGGCCCAGGCCGGGCCGGAGTACTCGTACCGGGTGGTGACGCGGTCGGAGACGCCGGTGATGCGGTCGTTCTCGGTGACCGTGTGGACGAGGTACTTGTTGAACCAGGCCAGTCCCGGCTTCTTCTCGTCGCCGTCAGGGGACCAGCGGACCGGGAAACAGGTCTTGGTGTTGTTCTCGGGGGCCACCGAGGGCTGGTACTGGCACCCGCCCTTGTACGTCACGTCGATCTGGCCGCCGTGCTCGGTGTAGACGGTGCCGATGCGGGGGCGGGGGAAGCCGGGGCGCTGGTCCTGGCTGTCCTTGCGGACCAGGTTGGGCAGCTGCTTGTCCTTCAGGTAGCCGGACAGCGGCTCGCCGGGACCCACGGTGTACGGCTCGAAGGTCACGCCCTCCTTGGACATCAGGGTGCCGCTGGAGGCGCCGGGGGTGTAGCCGTAGTGGGTGATGCCGCTGAGCCACATGGCCGGCGAGGTGCTGTACCAGTCACGAGGGAAGGACTGCTTGAGCTGGTACTGGTCGACCTTGACGAGTCCGGTGGCGCCGGGCCGGTGGGCGTAGGTCGAGACGTAGCCCAGGCGCATCCGGACCCAGAAGGAGGGGAAGGCCGGGCACAGCTTGGAGTCCGACTTGCAGTTCAGGTTGCCGGGAGTGTCCCACCAGGGGCGGTAGGAGGCCGGGTCCTTGGTGTTGTCGAAGTTCGCGGAGTCGCAGGCCGGTGCCGCGGACAGGCAGCGCTGGTAGAGACCGAAGTTGACCTTCGCGGCGGGGGTGCCGCCGAGGTTGTCGTTGCGCAGTCCGTACTCGATGAAGTCCGGCAGGGCGCCGCGGTGGTACACCTCGGGCGTCTTGAACTTCTTGTTCACCGCGTAGTAGTTGGTGGCGCGGGCCCAGTTGACGATCATGACGTTGCCGTGGACGTCGAGGACCTTGTCGAGGCCCCACTGCCATGCCTGCCGCTTGCCGGCCCCGCAGCGGGAGTCGGCGAAGGCGGTCGCGTGGCAGGGCTCGCCCGGGTGGTTGCCGAAGACCGGGACGGTGAGGACCGAGTCGGTGTCGGCGTGGCCGCCGCCGATCTTGTCCAGACCGTAGAAGTACTGGGTGCCGTCCGTGGTCGTGACGACCCAGTGCTCGCCGTCGTTGTCGCCGTTGTCGATGCCGGTGCGGCGCTCGACGCGGGTGCCGTCGTCGTTCTGCAGGCGGTAGGTGTCGGTGGAGCCCACCTTCACCAGCTCGGAGGTCCGGCCGTTGAGCGAGATGACGGCGTTGTCGGACACCCAGCAGAGGTCCGAGGACTCCTTGTCCTTCTTCGAGGTGTTGTTGGCGCCGCCCGCCGCGATGGCCTTGGTGTCGTCCTTGCAGGCACGGTAGCGCCGCTCGATGCGGCCCGGGTCGTAGTCCCAGCCCTCGCCGAGCCAGGAGGACTGAGGAGTGGACGTGGCGGTCTTGCCGTCCACCCACTGGGAGTTTTACTTGAAGCTGATCTTCGGTGCGGGGCCGGCCGGCGCCGGGGGCACGGTCAGCGGGTACTCCCAGCTGAAGCCGCCGGAGGCGTCGCCCGCGGCCCAGGTACCGCTGGAGGCCAGCGGGGTGGCCTTGAAGGATCCGCTCTCGGAGGCGCCGGAGTCGACGGCACCGATGACGGCCTTGTCACCGGAGGCGGCGGCGGGCTGGACCCAGGCCGCCTGCATCACGCCGGAGCCGGTGGCCTGCGGCGTGGTCGCGGCCACGGCCGGGACGGTGGTGCCGTCGGCCGCGGTGTCCACGGTGGCCGTGATCGTCTTCGTCCGGGCGTCGTTGACCGTCTCCAGCTCCGTGTACTGCTGGCACTCCTCCACGTCGGGAGTGGTCGCGTAGCACTCGGGGAACTGGACGAGACGCAGCCGGGAGGACCAGTCGGCGCCGTTGAGGTTCTGGTACGCCCCGTACTCGACCTGCACCTTGACCGGCACCGAGCCGGTGCTGGGCGCGCTCACCGTGAGCACGGAGCCCTCGACACCGTCCGAGACGGCGGACGTGGGGGCGGCGATGTCCACGCGCCAGGTTCCGGTGGGCGGCGTCGCCCCCTCGGCCTGGCCGATCTTCACCGGCAGGGCGCCGACCCGCTGCGGGGGAGCCGGATCCGCGTCCGCGGCCGGGACGGCGAAGGACGCCTGCTGGGCCGAGGCGCCGAAGGTGACGACGTCGCCGGCGCCGGCGGGCTTGGTGGTGGTCCCGGACGGGGGTGCCGTCTGGGTGGTCGGAGTGGGCACCCCGAGGCGGCTCAGATTGGCGTCCCGGTCGGCTCCGGTGACGAAGCGCGGGTCGGGCAGGCCCTCGAGGGCGAGGGTCTCGCGAGGCACCGAGACGGTTCCGGCATCCGGGTCCGGCGGCTGCGCCAGCGCCTGCGCCGGCAGCAGGGCTACCAGCGTGGCGGCGCCGAGCGCCGGAATGAAGGTGGCGCGCAGGCGTCTGCGCACGGATGGCTGTGCAGGCAAAGCAAGTCCCCCCGGACTTTTCGTTCGGGACCCCGTGCGTGCGCACAGGAATCCCACAGTGATCGTTGGTGATTGTGTGCGGATGCGACGCATAAAGACCAGATCAAGTGACGATCGCCACGGGGCCAACCAGGGCAAGAGAGTTCAGGAGCGCAGGAGGCGGACCAAACAGCCCTGTGGAGCACCCGGCACCAAACCCCCTGACAGCCGTGCGACGCGGTTGGTTTCGGTCAGACTGGAAGAAAGTCCACAGGGTTTTCGGTCGAATTAAGTCGCATTCAAGCCATTCGATCGGCGCTCACCTGGCGAGAGACGCCATCGCGGAGCCAGCGGAGCGGAGGACAGGGTCTCCGGAGCCCCGAACCCGCTCAGATGACGCCTTCCGCCGCGTCCGTCATGATGCGCAGGCACCGTCACGCCTGGGGGACATCAGGCGTCGGCGCACTCGGATACGTGAAAAGAGCCTGGCCACAGCCCTGGAAGGGACGGCCGGTGGGGGGAAAGGGAAGTTCGCTCATGACGAGCAGATGGCGCCGCGCGCCCGGGCGCCGGGCGCTGGCGGCCGGGGCGGCGGCGGCCGTGCTGGCCACTGGAGTGACGTACGTCGGTCTGAACAGGACCGAGGAAGACACGTTCACAGCAGACGCACAGGGTCCGCGCGCAAACGTTCCGGTTGGCGAATCGGAGGCAGTGGCACAGGCCGCCAAATCCCGTAAACCGGTGGAGGTTTCGACCCTTCGAACGGCGTACTCGACCACCTGGGCCAAGCCCGACGGGAGGATGGTGCGGAAGATCCACGCCAGCCCCGTCCGGGCCAAGGTGGACGGGGTGTGGAAGCCCATCGACACCCGTCTGAGGAAGGTGGACGGCGGCTGGACACCCCGCGCCGTCAACAGCCCCGTGCTGTTCTCCGGCGGAGCCCCGGCACCCGGATCCACGGCGGGCAAGACCGGTACGGAACGCGCCTCGCGCGCCTCCGTCCGCCGGGTGTCCCTGCTGTCCGGCGTCACCCCGGGCACCGGCAACACCCTGGCCACCCTCACGGTGGGCGAACACCAGATCGTCGTGACCTGGCCCGAGGCCATCCCGACACCGGTGGTCGACGGATCCCGGGCCCTGTACCCCGAGATCCTGCCCGGCGCCGACCTTGTCCTGACCGCCGACGACGGCGGTTTCGCGCAGCTGCTCGTGGTCAAGACCCGCGAGGCGGCGGCGAATCCGAAGGTGGCCCAGCTCTCGTACGGGCTCTCCTCGCCCGACCTCACCTTCACCCTGGACCCGCTGACCAACGTGGTCAGCGCGGTCGACGAGAACGGTGCGGACATCGCCGAGTCCCCGACTCCGCTGATGTGGGACAGCGCGGGCGTGCCCGCAACCACCGACGGCCAGGCCGGCGGCACGGCCACCCCCGGCGAGGAGGTGCTCCCCACCGAGACCCCCGACGAGGGCGAGACCGGGGTCCCCTCGTCCGACCCGACGGAGTCCGGGACGGCCACCCCCGAGCCCACCGACGCGGTCAACGACAGCGACGACGGGGACCTGTTCAACGAGACCCTGCCGGAGGCGACCGACGAGGCCGCCGACCCCTCGGCGACCTCGGGCATCGGACCCGATCCCTCCGCCCCTGCGGAGGCCTCGCCCGAACCCTCGCAGACCGGCGCCGCGGCCACGCTGTCGCTGCCCGCGCTGAACGGGCCGCAGCCCGACTCCCACGGCACGGTGGTCGCCACCGACCTCGACGGCTCCAACTGGACCATCAGCGCCGACCAGGAGTTCCTGACCGCCCCCTCGACGGTCTACCCGGTGTTCATCGACCCCTCGGTCAACAAGCACACCAACGACTGGACGACGGCCTACAGCCGCCACAAGAACGCCACCTTCTACAACGGCAAGAACTTCAACAAGGGTGGCACCCACGAGGCCCGGGTCGGCTACGAGTCCGACACCTGGGGTACGTCCCGGTCCTTCTTCAGCATCGACTGGGACCCGGACCTCAAGGGAGCGGTCGTCACCGCCGCCCGGCTGTACGCGCTGGAGACCTACGCCTGGTCCTGCAACGCCCGCAGCATGGACGTCCACATCACGACACCGATCTCCTCCAAGACCAACTGGAACAACGCGCCGTCGATGCACGCGGGCAACCGGATCGGCGGCGGCAAGTTCGCCCACGGCTGGAAGTCCAGCTCGTGCCCGGACAAGTACGTCAGCTTCGACGTGAAGTCCACGGCGCAGCGCGCGGTCAACGGCGGCTGGCCGACGATGACCATCGGTTTCAAGGCGGTCAACGAGAACGACCAGTTCGCCTGGAAGAAGTTCCAGGCCGACGGTGGCAACGACCCGCACGTTCTCCTGGAGTACAACCGGCGTCCCGAGGCCCCGACCAACCTGGACCTGGCTCCCGACTTCAGCTGCGACACCACCGCCCCGTACATCAACGTCGGCAGTTCCACACTGACCTTCTGGGCGGACGCGAAGGACAAGGACGGCAACCTGTCGTCGGTCAACTTCGAGATGTGGCCCACCGGCGGCAGCGGCAACATGCTCGGCACCAAGGGCAAGGCTCCGGTCGGCGGCAGCTCGGGCAAGACCCACACGGATCCGTTCTCCACCGGTGCCACCGGACTCAAGCTGGTCGACGGCAAGACCTACTCCTGGCGGGCCAAGACGGTCGACAAGACCGGTTCGACCTCGACGTCGTACGCGCCGGCCAAGACCCCGTGCCGGTTCGTCTTCGACAGCACGCGGCCCTCGCCGCCGACCGTCGTCTCCACGGACTTCCCGGACGCCGACGCCCTGGACAACGGCTTCGGCAGCGACGGCGAGGACTCCCTCTGGAGCAAGAAGAAGTTCGGCGAGACGGGCACCTTCCAGTTCAAGGCCGCCCAGACGGACGTGGACTACTACGAGTACGGCTTCAACCAGGGCGCGCGGGACTTCAAGGTCGAACGCACGGCCGGAGCCTCCACGGACACGCTCACCACCCTCAGCAGCATCAAGCCGCCGCTGGCCGGGCCGAACGTCCTGTACGTGTGGGCGGTCGACGACGCGGGACACCGCTCGGAGCCGCGGAAGCACCTCTTCTACCTCTCCCCGAGGGACGAGGCCGACACCCCCGGCGACTTCACCGGGGACAAGCTGCCGGACATGATGGTCGTGGACGCCAACGGCAACCTGCGGCTCTACCCGTCCGAGCACCAGCCCGACCTGACCAAGGGCACGGGTGACCTCGGGTTCTCCATGGCGGGCGCGTACCGGAACAACCCCGCGAAGGACCCCAACGGCAACGACGGCCTGCCGGCGTACTCGAGGCCTCCGTCGGGCTACTGGAAGAACACTCTCCTCACCCACAACGGCGACGTCTACGGCGGAGACGGCTTCCAGGACCTGATCGCCGTGAAGGACGGCAAGCTGTGGGTGTACCCGGGTGACGGCTACGGCGCGGTCAACATCGACAAGCGGCAGCAGATCCTGCTGCCCACGGGTGCGCCGGACCCCTCGACCTACACGCAGATCGTGTCCGCCGGGGACGCCACGGGCGACGGCAAGGCCGACTTCTTCGTGAACATCGGCGCGGAGCTCTGGGTCCTCGTCGGCTACAACGGCGCCACGGTCGACCAGGCCCTCCGGCTCTCGTCCTCCGCCTGGTCCGACCGCGACATCGTCTCCGTCATGGACATCACGGGAGACGGCGTCACCGACCTGATCTTCCGGACCGACGCAACCTCGCAGCTGATGCTGCGGCAGGGAAAGCCGGGCGCCGGCGGCGGAGTCGATCTCACCTCGCTCGGCAGCGCGGCCGCCTCGGCGACGGGCAGCGACGCGATCTACGGCCGCTCCGGCTGGAACTCCACCAGCATCCGGCTGCTCCTCGGCACGCCGGACGCGAACGGGGACAAGGTCCCGGACATCTGGACCCTGCGGGTGGACGGCTCGGTGCGCTTCTACGCAGGCACCACCGGCGAGATGGCGCACGCAGGCGTGACCATCATCGGCAACAGCAACGGCATCGGCTGGAAGAACAAGCTGGCCATCGGCTGACGCCAGGCACGCCTGCGGTGGTGGGCCCCGGTCGGACGTTCCGACCGGGGCCCCTTCCGTAGGCACGCCATGCTCACCCCCGTACCGAACCGGGAGAGCCAGCCCCGGTCCGGCCGGCGTGCTGTGTCGCCGACAGGACGCCGACCCGCCACCCCTCCAGGCCTCCGGCGGAGCTACCGCAGCAGGAATTCCTGCGCGGCCCGCGCGCCCTCGTCACTGCGGCTCTGGGTCGAGTGCCCGATCCCTGGGAGCACGACCAGCTCGGCCCGAGGGGTCACGGCAGCGAGCTCCCGGGCCCACCGCACCGGAGTCGACAGGTCACGGTCCCCGGCGAGCATCAGGACCGGCATGGTCAGGGTGCGGCCGGGCGCCGCACGGTTCGGCCGCGACACCGGCCAGGGCAGACACGTCTGCGGCATCCCCTGCTCACCCGCCGTCTCCCGGGGGAACGGCCACGTCGCCGCCGGCTTGATCCGTCGTACCGCCCGCTCCAGGGCCCGCTGGCGCCCCTCCACCGGTACCGACGCGTCGCCCCAAGGCCACGCCCCGTCCGCACACAGAGTCGCGGCGTGCAGCCCCGAGCTGAACTCGGCCGGTGTCTCGTCGCTCGGTGCGGAGAAGCCGGCGACCAGGGCATCGAGTCGGGTCCGGTCACCGCCCGCGGAGGCGTGCAGGGCGTCGAGGATGCCGAACCGTGGATCGTTCAGCTTCGGGTCGATGATGCTGGCGATCACCAGCAGGTTGAAGACGCCGACCCCATTGCCGTCCCGCCGTACGACGTGCGCGAGGTCCGACGCCGGGTCGAACCCGCAGCGCTGCTCCGCGCAGGCGGCGCGCAGGACGCCCGCGGAGTGGCCGAGCGAATCCTCGTACAACAAGGAGGAGCCGTCGAGCGGCACGACCGAGTCCAGGACCAGCTTGCGGACCCTCCGAGGATGGGTGAGGGCGTAATGCCCTGCGGTGAAGGTGCCGTACGAGACGCCGTCCACGGTCCAGGACGGGATGCCGAGTGCCCGGCGGAGATCCTCCAGGTCGGCCACGGTGTCGGAGGTGGTGTAGAAGTTCCGTCGCTCTCCGAGGCTTTCGGCGCAGGCCGTGACGGACCCCGCCGTCGGGGCGACGGTGTCGCTGCTCCCGACCTCCTTCTGGAGCGCCGGGCAATCGAGGGCGGACGTACCCGTGCCGCGCTGGTCGATCATCACGAGTCGGTACTCGGCGAGCGCCCCGGGCAGTCGTGAGCGGATCCTCGGAACGAACGGCACTCCAGGCTGCCCCGGCCCGCCGGTGAGGAAGAGCAGCGTCCCGCGCGGCGCGTCCGCCCGGCCGGACACGGCGACCTGGAGTGCGAGGGTGCCCGGCACGGACCCGCTCCGGTCCAACGGCACGGTCAAGTCGGCGCAGACGACGTCGGACTGCCCGGGGCACGGCCGATGCCCGGTGAGGCCGCCGAGGCCCGCGAGGCCGGCCGCTCCGGCAGCCGTGGCGGAGGCGGTGGCCGTGGCGGTGGCGGAGGCAGGCCGTGCGGCCGAGGCCGCGGGCGGGGCCGTGGACCCCACACACGCGGCGGCGGCCAGCGCAGCCACCAAGGCCGTACAAGATCGACTGAACAAGGTCATCGTCGTTTCCCCGTCGGCAGACGTGGTGCCATGAGCGTCGGCCGCCATGGCACGGCCGGAGGCCCGGCTGCCGTCATCCTGGGTCGCGAAGCCCGCCCCGCGTTGAACATTCATGCGCGATCGGCGAGCAACCTCCGTACGGCGCTGGGCACGTGCCCCGTATGGCTGCGGCACATCCGGGTCAGATGGGCCTGGTCGGCGAACCCGTACTCGTACGCCAACGCCCGCAGGCCGCCCGCGCCCGCCCCGCCCTCGATGGCGTGCAGGACCCCCCTCAGCCGCAGTTCGTTGCGGTACCGCGTCAGGGTCCTCCCGGTCACGGCATGGAACACCCGGCTCAGGTGGTGCGGCGACACCCCTACGACCTGGGCCAGTTCCTCCAAGGTGAGCCCGAGCGCCACGGGCCCGGTGGCCAGAACGGCACAGACGTCGCGCACGAGTCCGGCGTGTACACGCGCGGTCGCCTGCCGCGCGGGGCCACGGTCCTCGGCGCGCCGCGAGTCCACGGAAGCGGCCACCGCGTCGAGCAGACGATGCAGGTGCTCCGCCAGCTCGAACGGTTCGGCGCCCCGTCGGGCGGCGGACAGCAGCGCCCGGTGCCGCAGATCGGTGACCCCGTCGACGTGGAAACCACGGGAGACCCCGGCCAAGCCGTCGAACCGATCGGCGAACGCCTTCTCGGACAACCGGAGCTCGCTGGACCGGTCGCCCGGACCCGACGGATGGGCGACCCGCAGCTCGTCACCCGGCCGCAGCAGGTAGCCACCGGTGGGATCGAGGAAGAGCTCCTCTCCCTCGATCCGCTGCACGAACGAACCGGCCCTGACCAGCACCACGCTGTACTCGTCGGCGTATCCGGGCCCGACGAACCCACGGCGGTCCTCGCAGCACAGAATGTCCTGGAGGCGGATCCCCGCGGAATGGACCCGCTGCCGTAACGCCCCCCGCCGCTCCCGCACCACCTCGGACCGTAAGAGCTCCGCGATGGTCCGCTCGTCTCCGTCCACTGCATCCCCTCCCCGGTGACCTGCTCAGGCTCGCCCGTCTCCGGGGCGCTGTCACGTCTTGCGGTAGAGGTCGGTGAGCAGTTCGATCACGTTCTGGGTCGCCGGGTGCGGGTCGTCGCGCCACCAGGCCAGCCGCACCGCGACCGGTTCGGCATCGCGGACCGGGCGGTACACCACGCCGGGCCTGCGGTACTGGCTGGCGGTGGCCTCCGCGCTCATGCCCATGCACCGTCCGGTGGAGATCGCCGTGAGCCAGTCGTCCACGTCGTACGTCTCCTGGATCGCGGGGCGTGAGTCCGGCGGCCACAGCTCCGGTGTCGTGGTGCCGGTGCGCCGGTCGATCAGCAGGGTGTGGCCGCTCAGGTCCGCCAGACGCAGCGACCGGCGCCTGGCCAGCGGGTCGTCGGCGGCCATCGCGCACAGCCGGCGCTCGAGGCCCACGATCGCCGTGTCGAAACGCCGGTCCTCCAGCGGTCTGCGCAGCACGGCCAGATCGCAGGAGCCCTCCGCAAGCCCGGCGGTCGCCGAGTTGACCCGCACCATGTGCAGCTCGGTCCCCGGGTGCCCCGCGGCCCACCGGCGCTGGAAGGCCGGGGTGTGGCGGCCGAGGGCCGACCAGGCGTATCCGATCCGCAGGACGTGCTGTCCCGCCGACGCCTCCCGGACCAGCTCCTCCGCTGCCGCGAGCACCCGCCGCGCGTGCGTCACCACACGCACCCCGGCACTCGTAGGGGTCACGGACCGGGAGGTGCGTCGCAACAGCCTCAAACCGAGCGCTCGTTCGAGTGATGCCAAGGTCCGGGAGACGGCCGCCTGCGAGACGCCGAGGGCGAGCGCGGCGTCGGTGAAGGTGCCCTCATCGACGATCGCGACGAGACAGCGCAGCTGCCGCAGTTCGAGATCCATGACTCCAGCGTATAGATCCGATCCTTGTATGCATTATGTGCAAGGACGATCGCGCGTCAGCATCGGCCCATGCGAACAGCCCCGTCCGGACCTGCCCCGACGACGCGCCACGAGCCGACGCACCGCACCTCCCCGACCGGTGTGGCCGCCATGCTCGGCAGTGGCCTGTCCAACCAGATCGGCGCGGCGACCGGCTCCCTCGCCTTCCCCGTCCTCGGACCCGTGGGGGTCGTCGCGGTCCGCCAGTACGTCGCCGCCGCCGTGCTGCTGGCCGTCGGCCGACCCGCGCTGCGGAGCTTCACCTGGCGGCAGTGGCGGCCCGTCATCCTGCTCGCGGTCGTCTTCGGGACGATGAACCTCTCCCTCTACACCGCCATCGACCGCGTCGGCCTCGGGCTCGCCGTGACCCTCGAGTTCCTCGGCCCACTCGCCATCGCCCTGGCCGCCACCCGCCGCCGGGTCGACGTGCTGTGCGCCCTGCTGGCGACGGCCGGGGTCGTCATCCTCATGCGCCCGCAGCCCACCACCGACTACGTCGGCATGGGCTCCGGCCTGCTCGGGGCCGTCTGCTGGGCGTCGTACATCCTGCTCAACCGGACCGTCGGCAGCCGCGTCCCAGGGGCGCAGGGCACCGCGGCGGCCGCGCTGCTGTCCGCCCTGACGTTCCTGCCGGTCGGGCTCTACGTCGTGCTGCGCCACCCGCCGACTGTCGCTTCCCTGGGGTACGCAGTCGCCGCCGGCGTCCTCGCCTCGGCCGTGCCGTACCTCGTGGACCTGTTCACGCTGCGCCACGTACCAGCCGCTGCCTTCGGCCTGTTCATGAGCGTCAACCCCGTGCTCGCCGCCCTGGTCGGATGGATCGGGCTCGGACAGGGCCTCGGCTGGATCGACGGGGCCGCCATCGGAGCCGTCGTCGGCGCCAACGTGCTCAGCATCGCCACCTCACGCCGCTGACCCCGGACCCGGCAGGGGACCGCGGTGCCCGAACCCAGGCGACCGCCAGTCGTCGGCTGCGCGCCGGCGGGTGCCCCAGGACGCCGGCCCGGATGAGCCCCCGGTGTCCACTCTGACGGGCAGCGCCCCCCGGCGCGGCGAACCGAAAGACGGGGCCCCTCAGGCGACCAGCTCGTAGATGCTGTGGGCCGTCAGCCACAGGCCGACCACCAGGGAGAGCGTGACGATCAGCTGCTCCTGGTGCCCGCCCAGCCAGCTCCGCAGTGCGTTCAGGCGGGCGTGCGCGCTCGCGGGCGCCCAGACCACGTACATCTCCATGACGACGAGGCTGAGGGTGGCCAGCAGGCAGTAGCCGGTCAGCGCGAGCCAGTCGGTGAGGGTGGAGAGATCCGCGTCGAGGGCGGTCGCGGCGCCCGCGCCGACCAGTCCCCAGGGCTGAAGCACCCACGCGAGACCGGCCGCTGTGACCCAAGAGGCGTTGTCGATCCGGGCGGTCCAGCGGGGCGGCCCGTGCGGGCGGGGCGGCCGATGGTGCCGGTGGGCGCCGTACAGCACCAGTGCCACACCGATGGCGAGCTTCGCGGCGATCGCGCCGGTCGAAGGGACAGTGTGACGCGTCGGAGGCTGACCACCCGTCAGCAGGAGGACAAGAGCGATCACCACGACCAGGTTGGCCAGCCACGACAGCAGGAACGCCAGACCCTTGCGGACACCGCCCCGCGAGGAGAGCAGCAGGATGAAGGCGCTGTTGTGCAGAGGCCCCATGGAGATAGCCAAACCGATCACTACCAGGTCGAGGACCACCGGATCAGTCACTCCTGGGGCTCGGGGCTGTCCGCCGCCGCTGGACGAGGAACCGGCCGGCATGAGCACGGGACGCTGCTACGAAACCGGCCGCAACCCGACTTTGCAGCCGACCGGCCGACCGGTCAAGCAGGCCACGCACGGGACACATCAGCTCATTCCGCTGCCCGAAGCCGTTCCACCGGTGTGGGGCAAGCGCGCGGCCGGCCCCGGAATCGCCCGGGCATTTCTCGGGGCGCGCCGCAGGACCGGCAGGCCAGCTCGATCGGCTCCGTCGGTTCCCCTGCGGCGGCGGGATCCGGCGGCGGACACTCACACCCGTGGCAGTGCGAAGGGAATGTGCCCGGTGGCGAGGCCGGTGGGGGAGAGGAGCCGGCCCATGCGTTTGCGGGAGTGGAGGAAGACGGTGCGGTCGTTCACTTTCAGCAGGGGAAAGCGTTCCGCGAGCTGTGCCTCCAAGGGGTCGATGGCATGCAGGCCACGAAGCCAGACCATCACGAGGAGGTTGTCCGAGCCGCTGACCGAGACGGCAAGGCGGACCTCCTCCATCCGGGCCAGCGCCTGGCCCGTGGCCGCGAGATGGGTATGGGGGACCGCTGTGCGGTAGAGCACCACGGTCGAGAGTCCCGCGAGGGGATGGGCCAGATCGCAGCGGAACGTGATGTCGCCGTCGCGGACCATCCGCCGGACCCGACGACGGGCGGTGTGCTCGCTCATCCCGGCCTTCGCCCCGAGCTCGGTGTAGCCGAGGCGTCCGTCGACGCCGAGGGCCGCGAGCAGGGCCTGGTCCTCCGGCGCCGGCGGGTGGTGCATGCGGGCGCTGTACACGGTCGAGCCCGAGGCCCGCGGAGCGCCGAGTTCCGCGTGCCCGGCGGGCTCCATGGCCCGCATCCTCCAGTCGCCGCCTTCGCTGTACAGCGTGATCCCGAGCCGGGTCCGGGTGGACCGGACGCCCTTCAGGCCGCCGATCAGGCCGTGCACCGAGCGGCCGAGGGACGGGAGGTCGGCAGCGGCCACGGACGCGAGGAGGTCGAAGTCACCGGCCGTCTCGTCGACGCTGAAGACCCAGGGCATATCGGCCAGGGCGTGGCTGACCGCTTCGAGCGACCGCGGCCTGCACCGCACCTCGACGTAGGCGACAGTGGCCGATTTCGCCGCGTCGTACGCGGTGACCCAGGCCAGACCGTTCGCGCGCAGCCGTTCCCAGCGCCGGGACACCGTGGTCGCGTCCACACCGAGCGCCCGGCCGATCTGTGACCACGGCGCCCGGGGAGCGGCCTGCAAGGCGTCGACGAGTGCGAGGTCCAGCTCGGAGAAGCGTACGTCCGCACCGGGGGAGCGGGAATCGGGTGTCACGGCGCTGTCCATGATGCTTTCCTGCAATTCTCCGGGGCTTCCGGTCATGGGCCGGATGGTAGGGGCACTTCCGGCCGATGCCCAGTTTCGGCCACGGTGATGAGGAGTGCCGAGTGTCTGCTCCGTCCCCGCAGTCCGCCCGGAGAACCGTCCGGATCACGATCGTTCTGTTGTTCGCCGCCTGGCTGGTCGACTATGCCGACCGGCTCGTCATCAATCTGGTCCTGCCCTCCCTCGGCGCCGAGTTCGAACTCAGCCGCGGCCGGCAGGGTCTGATCGTCTCCGCGTTCTTCCTCGCCTACGCCCTCGCCCAGATACCCGGCGGGATGCTGGCCGACCGGCACGGCGCGCGGCGGGTCACGCTCTGGGCCCTACTGGCCTGGTCCGTGTTCACCGCGTTGACCGGCTTCGCCTGGTCGTTCGCCGTCCTGCTCGTGCTGCGGTTCGCGTTCGGCGCCGCCGAGGGCGTCTTCCCGCCCGCCTCGCTGAAGGTCCTCGTGGAACGGACCACCCCGGACGAGCGGATGGCCGCCAATGGTCTGATCATGAGTTCCAACGCGGTCGCCGGTGTGCTGACCCCGCTTCTCGTCGCTCCCTTGATCGCGGCCTTCGGCTGGCGCTCGGCGTTCTTCTCGACGGCGGCGCTCGGAGTCTTCGTCCTCGTGGCGGTACGGATGTGGCTCCCCGCCCCGTTGCCCCGTACGGAACCGGCGACGGGCACCGTCCGTCCGGGCGTGGGCGGCGTCCTGCGGCTGGGTGTGGTCTGGCGCTTCAGCGCCATGATGTTCGGCTACAGCGCGATCGTCTGGGGTTTCAACACCTGGGTCCCCTCCTACCTGGGCGAAGAGTACGGAGTGTCCCTCGCCGCGGCCGGAGCCCTCGTGGCCGTCCCGGCCCTCGCCGCGGCCGGCGCGATCGTCGTCGGCGGCCGGATCTCGGACCGGCTCGGCGGCCATCACCGCAAGGTGATCGTGCCCGGCATGACGGTGGCCGCCGTCGCCCTGCTCCTCGTCGCCTCCTCGTCCTCGCTCACCGGCTTCGTCGTCTTCGGCACGATCGCGTCGGTCGCCGTCGCCCTCTGCTACATGCCCATCCTCGCCGTCCCGCTGGGCGGACTGGCCCCGGAACAGGTCGGCGTGGGCAGCGCGGTGGTCGTCCTCGGCGGTCAGGTGGCCGGCATGGTCGTCCCGCCCGTCGTCGGCGCGATCGCCGACGCCTTCTCCTTCCAGGTGGCCTTCGCCTCCCTCGTCCTCGGCGCCGTCATCGCCGCCGTCATGGCGCTCCTGACCCCGCAGGACGCCGCCTCCTTCCGGACCGCCACCGGCGCGTCCCACCTTCCCGAGCCCGCAAAGGAGCACTCATGACCGCCGCCCCCCTCACCCGCCTGCTCGCCTCCCTCCCCGACCGGCTGCCCGGCCTGCGCGCCGTGTACGAAGACCTGCACGCCCACCCCGAACTTTCGTTCCAGGAGTTCCGTACGGCCGGGATCGTCGCCGACCGGCTGCGGCAGCAGGGCTGGGACGTCACCGAGGGCGTCGGCGGCACCGGCGTCGTCGGCGTCCTGGCCAACGGCGAGGGCCCGGTGGTCCTGCTCCGCGCCGACATGGACGGGCTCCCGGTCCAGGAGCGGACAGGACTGCCGTACGCCTCGCGGGCGACCGCCGTCGACGGAGACGGCGACGAGGTGCCCGTGATGCACGCCTGCGGCCACGACATGCACGTCACCTGTCTTCTCGGCGCCACCGCCCAACTGGCCGGCGCCCGTGGGGAGTGGCGTGGCACGGTCGTCGCCGTGTTCCAGCCCGCCGAGGAGGTCGGCGGTGCTCCGGCGATGATCGAAGACGGCTTCCTGGAGCGCTTCCCCCGCGCCGACATCTGCCTCGGCCAGCACGTGGCCCCCGCGCCCGCCGGGTTCGTCGGCACCCGGCCCGGACCGGTGATGGCCGCCTCCGACAGCCTGCGAGTCCGACTCTTCGGCCGAGGCGGACACGGCTCGACGCCGGAGTCGACCATCGACCCGGTCGTCATGGCCGCCGCGGTCGTCATGCGGCTGCAGACGATCGTCTCCCGGGAGACGGGGGCGGCCCAGACCGCGGTGGTGACCGTCGGTTCGCTGCACGCCGGCACCAAGGAGAACATCATCCCCGACTCCGCGGACCTGCGGATCAACATCCGCTCCACGGCGCCCGCGGTACGGGAGCGGGTCCTCACGGCCGTCCAAAGGATCGTCCGCGCCGAGGCCGCCGCCTCCGGCGCCCCGAAGGAACCCGAGATCACCGGGCTCAACTCCTTCCCCGTCACCGTCAACGACGAGCGCGCCACAGGCACCGTCATGACCGCGATCGCCGAGGCCCTCGGCCAGGAACGGGTCTTCACCCTGCCCCAGACCCTCACCGGCAGCGAAGACTTCGGTGTCTTCGGTACGGCCCTGGGCGTCCCCTCGGTCTTCTGGCACTTCGGCGGCGCCGACCCCGCCCTCTTCCGGGACATCGACCCCGAGGCGCTGCTCACGGACGGCCTGCCCGAAACCGTCCCCGCCAACCACTCGCCGCACTTCGCCCCCGTGCCCGACCCCACGATCGGGATCGGCGTGACGACCCTGCTCGCGGCAGCCGCCCCGTGGCTGTGCTCCGAGGAGGCGCGAGCCGCCGACGGCGAAGAGGACTGACCTCCCTCTCTCCCCGCCCCCGTACACCTCCCCGCCGGCCCATCCTCCCTTCCTCCTCCCCACCCCGACCTTCCGGAAAGGCTTCCGCATGAACGAGTACGACTCCGGACCCGATCTCGCCTACGTCAGCGCCACCGAGGCCCGACGGCTTTTCGAGGCCCGCGAGCTGTCGCCCGTGGAGCTGATGCGCGCGGTGATCGACCGCGCCGAGAAGACCGAACCGGTCGTCAACGCCTTCACCGAGCGACTCTTCGACGAGGCACTCGCACAGGCCCGGCACGCCGAGGACCGCTTCCTCGGCAAAGGCGGCCTGACACCGCGCCCCCTGGAGGGCATCCCCGTCGCCACCAAGGAGAAGCACGCCATCGCCGGGCGTACCCACACCGAGGGCTCGCTCGTCCACGCCGGCACCCTCGCGACCGAGAACGCCCCGGTGGTCGACCGCATCCTGGAGGCCGGCGGCATCATCCACGCCCGCACCGCCACCCCCGAGTTCTCCATCGCCACCTTCACCCACAGCCGTCTGTGGGGCGTCACCCGCAACCCCTGGAACCCCGAGTTCACGCCGGGCGGCTCGTCCGGCGGCGCGGGAGCCTCGCTCGCGGCCGGTACCGCACTGCTCGCCTCCGCCTCCGACATCGGCGGTTCCACCCGGATCCCCGCCGCCTTCACCGGCACCGTCGGATTCAAGGCCCCGTACGGCCGAATCCCCGGCGTCGCGCCGCTCTCCGCCGACCACTACCGCGGCGACGGACCCATGGCACGGACCGTGGACGACTGTGTCGCCTTCGCCAACGTCCTGGCCGGACCCGACCCGCGCGACCACGTGTCGCTGCGCCCGAAGCTCATCCTGCCGACCGAGTACGAAACGGTCGCGGGCATGCGCGTGGCGCTGTGCCTCAGGCTGGGCGCGTACGACGTCCACCCGGAGGTGGAGGCCAACACCCGCGCGGTCGCCCGCGCCCTCACCGACGCGGGCGCGGTGGTCGAGGAGGTCGAACTCCCCTGGACCAAGGACGACCTCCTCGTGACGCTCGCGGCTCACTTCTCCAGCATCTTCGGTGCCGTCGTCTCCGAGATCGAGGCGAAGCACCGCGACCGCCTGTCGGCCTACACGGTGGCCTTCGCGGACACCATGGCCGAGGCCCGCGAACGCGTCTCCTACCTCGATGGACTGCGCGTCGAGACCCGCCTGCAGCGTGAACTGGGCGAGGCGATGGCACCCTTCGACGCCCTGATATGCCCGACGACGGCCGTACCGGGCCTGCCTGCCGGAGACGACCTCCTGGGGCGCCTGGTCGTGAACGGCGAGGACCACGGTGAGCCCCTGTGGGCGGCCATGACCGCCCCCTTCAACATCAGCAACCGCTGCCCGGTCCTCAACGTCCCCAGCGGTCACTCCAGTTGGGGCCTCCCCACCGGCGTTCAGATCGTCGGCCACACCTACGACGACCCGACCGTCTTCCGCATCGGCAAGGCTCTGGAGCGGCTCCGCCCCTGGACGTACACGCCGGACCACCGGCCGACCGGCTGGCAGCGGACGGGGACCTGAACTGGCGGTCCCACTCGCGTAGCGTGCTCAGCTTCGGGGTGTGACGACGTCGCCCCCCGGTGAGTGCACGACGAGGAACCGCGGTGGAGACGGGGCCACCGCGGGCTCCGTGCGACGGCCGGCGGAGGCTGTCGCCCCCAGCCGCCACTGGTCGCGGCGACCTCGACGGTTCGCTCATCCGGGACGCCCGCATCCACCTCCATCGGCTGCCCGGCCACCGGCGCCGGGCCGCGGACGTCGCGAAGACCACCTCTTCAACCCCCTGAAGCGGCTGATGTTCCAGACGGCGGCGCTCGACGCATCGCCGCCGCGGCACACGCATGTCTCCGCCTCCCGCCGGATGGGACCGCGGCGCTTCCGGAACCCTGTGGCGGTGGCCACGGCAGTGGCCGTCAACCTGAGGCATAGCGGGGCCGGCCGACGCGCCCCCGCCCCAACCCGAGCGCGTCGGCGAGCATCGCGGGGCTGCAGGCCACGCTCACGACGCGTGCACCCCGGACAACAGCGCCCTCAACTGGACGTCGAGACGGAACCCCAGGGGCCCGAGCACGCCCCCCGATCGATCGATCGATCGACCGAGCCGCTCGCGAAGCGCGACGCGAACTCGGCGGCGGCCGGCCCTTCGAGACCCTGAGCGGCGCAAGACCTTGCCCATCGACACCCGGACGCAGGGCCCCGACGGATACCGCTGACGGGGGCGGGCGGGTCCAGCCCCAGACGATTCGGGACGATCCGGGACAGGACTCGGACAGAACCCTGACCAGGTGGGACGGGTCACCCGCCGTCCGGGACACCGGAGGTGCCTTCCCCGAGGCCTCCCGTGACGCCCAGGATCGGGGCGAGCAGCCGACCCCCGCCGCACCACTCGGTGTCGGGACGGCGGCCGGCCACTGATCCGGAATCCAGGAGGACCGAAGATGAAGCGAAGTCTGGTGCGCGAGGCGGCGACAGCGGTGGCGGGGCTGATCCTGCTGACCACGGTGGGCGTGTCCGGGGCGGCGGTGGCCGCCGAGAGCGGCACCACGGGAACACTCGCCGCCTGCGTCACCTCGACCCGTAACTGGGGCGGCAACGTCATCGCGGGCTACGGCTGCAGCGAGTACGCCCTGCCCAACGGCGAGGAGCAGGTCTTCGGCGTCGGCACGGACGGCGCGGTGTGGACCCGCTGGTCCCGGACCAACGGAACGCTCAGCTCCTGGACGTCCTTAGGCGGCCAGGCCCGCAGCAGCGTG
Organism: Streptomyces tanashiensis; assembly: GCF_014648895.1. GTDB lineage: Bacteria > Actinomycetota > Actinomycetes > Streptomycetales > Streptomycetaceae > Streptomyces > Streptomyces tanashiensis. Next base: position 123,478 of record NZ_BMRZ01000002.1, on the reverse strand, counting down.
TCGGCGGAGGGCTACGGCTGGGCGATCACGCTGAGCGTCATCGGCGCCGACGGCAACTGGTGGTACAACAACCGCGGTGGCACCTCCAGCGGCGGCTGGAGCGGCTGGCACCGCTGATCCGCCCCCACAGCTCGCCGAAGCATCGCCGGCCGCGGGCACCATGAGCGGCACCCCCAGGGCGTGCCGAACGGGTCGCGGGAGCCACACCGGCCGCGGGCGATGCCGCTCTCCACAGCGGTCCCCATCGTCTCGCCGTAACTGGGGAAGTCACCGTGCTGGTCACCGCCCTCGACGAAGGGTGGTGACCAGCACGGCCGCAACAAGGCCCAGAGATCACGCATGCCATGTGCCGTCCGCGTGTCCGGGTGAACTCGCCAGGAGAAGTCGGCACGCATGGCGGAAGAGCTGTCTCGCTCGCTCTCGGCTTGCGTCGCCGCCATCAACGCGGCCACCCTCGGGCAGGGCGCTGGTAGTCCCTCCGCCGCGACGGGGCCCCAAGGTGTCAGACGTTTCCTGGACCACGCATCATCGAAGCGCACCCAAGTTCGTCGAGCACGCTCGAAGGACCATCGACGTGTGAAGCCAACCGTCGGCCCTGGCATGTCAGGCGCTCAAGCTTCGGTGGCACGTGCTCGGACTTCGATGGCACAGGGTGTCTGCCCTGGCCCGGCCGGCCCGCCCGACCGCCCCAAGGAACACCATGACCAGCCCCGCGCGCCACACCGGCACCACTGTTTTCGGCTTCGCCGCCTCCGCCGGTTCGGGCCGCGCCGGCACACCGGGAGCCGGCAGACCCTCGGAGGAGGCGGGGTGGACGACGGCGTCGTGGCTCGGGGCCAGTACCTCGCCAACGCGTGAGCGCGGTAGCAGATGAGGGTGCATGCGATGCTGCTGAAGGCGAGGAAGTGGTCGGCCTTGCGTTCGTAACGGCGGTGAGTCGGCAGCGCAGTCGGCGAGCCAGGCCATGGTGCATTCGATGGTCCATGGGTGTCGTCCCAGCCTCTGGGAGGTACGGGCTTCAGTAGACGACGTCGGCGTTCCGGCGGCTGCGCCGTCAGCTGTGCAGCCCAGGGGCTACGGGTCGCCTTCAGCACCGTTGCGCGGGCCCCAGGACCGTGAGTCCCACCTGCGCGGCGAGCCAGTGGGCGTACGGTTCCCTTCTCTGGTGGCCGTCGATGTTGACGCTGCGGACGTGGACGAGGACGGTGTGGTCATCGGCGGGCTCGTCGAGCTCGCGGGTACGGGTGTTGAAGAGAAGTGTTACTTCAGCGTGCTTGGACTCGCCGTGGAATCCCGCCTCGGGCGCGTCCGGCCATTGCAGTGACTCCCAGTTGATCAAGCCCACATTCGGACCGATCGCCGAAGAGAAAGCGTCCTCGATGCTGCCGACCGGCAGGTGCCACACCTCCCACTCCACCGGCAGCCGTCCCTCGAACGCGGCTGCCTCGGCCGGCAGGCCGCTCGCCGGGACACCGACGACGAGAGCAGGCTGGTCCTCGAACGGCACCCCTTGAAATTCCTCCAGCTCCGACGCCCCGCGGAACCATCCCCCGGGCATGGCCTTCGCCATCCGCCGCACCTCGGCGACGGAGGAAAGCTCCGCATACGCGGAGACCTCGGAATGTTCGCAGCGGCCGAACTCCATGAGACGGCGCGCGGTGTGCAGGGCGAGGAACGGATCGGGGGTACAGAAGACGGGATAGGCGACGTCGTTGGACATCCGATGACTGTGCCACGGCCTGTCATCGCAAGACATCGTATTTGCAGCACGCTCCCTATGCGCCCGTCGGCCCGTCAGGGGACGCTGGGCAGGCAATGCCGAAGACGGGCGAGAGTGCGGCCCGCTTGAGAGGTGGCCGTTCTGGCAGGACTGACCCGAACCGGGAGCCTTCCCCCAGAGCTGGGCGCAGCCTCCTGGCGCACGAACATCGCCGTACGCCAGCCGGCCGCGTTGTTCGGAACCCAAGTCAGGGGCGGACCGGATCACCCACCATCTCGGGCCGATGCCCGCGCTCCAGCCCCGCAAGCGGTGTGCGAGGGACACCGTGCTGATCTTCGACGGCAGCCCGTTGCCCACGCACAGGATCACTGGTCTGGTGCGGTGACGGGCCTGCGTGTGTTGGGCGTGTCGGTGGGACCGGGAGGCTCCCGTCCAAAGGATGGTGACGGCCGCAGCATCAGGCCTCGACGAAGGAACGACCGCCAGAGCGAATGGACGTGGTGTGACCAGAAGACACAGGCGGCATCGGAGTTTCGGCGCTGCGGGAGTGGCGGTGGCCCTCATCTGGGGATGTGCCACGGCTGGGAACGCCCGGCCCTCCGACGGGACACCCGGCGACTTCGAGCGCGCGGCCGAGCAGGCGGCAGCGGAATTCGGTGTGCCGAAGGAAGTACTTCTCGGCGTCAGCTACGAGTCCTCCTGGTGGGAGGCCAATCACGGCCGCCCGAGCACCAAGGGCGGCTACGGTCCGATGCACCTGACGGACACGACGTCCGGGACGACGTACGCCCATCGCCCAGGCGAAGGGCCGGTGGACGCCACGGGCACCGACGATCCGTCCGAGCACACCTTGCAGGCCGCCGCCGCGATGATCGGCGTCGCACCCCGGACCCTCCAACGGGACGAACTGCAGAACCTCCGAGGCGGCGCCGCACTGCTCGCCTCGTACCAACGGCAGATCACCCGGGAACTGCCGACCGACCCGGGTGGCTGGTACGGGGCTGTGGCGCGCTACAGCCAGGCCGCCGACACCGCCACGGCCGGCCGGTTCGCCGATGGCGTGTTCGAAGTGATCCGCGCCGGCCGGCAGAGGGTGCGCAAGGACGGCCAGAGGGTGTCGTTGCCGAAGGTGCCGTCCGTCCGTCCGGCGACGACACAGCTCGCCTCCCTGAGGCTGCGGACGCTGGCCGCCGCGGCGGTGCCGGAGTGCCCCGCCGAGCTGAATTGCCGGTTCGTTCACGCTGCTGCCTCGAACTATCAGGTGTCCTCGCGGAGCGCGAACGGCATCGACGTCGACTTCATCGTCATTCATGACCTCGAAGGGACCTACGACGGGGGAGTGAGCTGGTTCCAGGACCCCGTCAGCGGGGTTTCCGCGCATTACGTGATGAAGGCCGACGGCAGTGAGGCAACGCAGATGGTTGCCACCAAGGACATCGCTTTCCACGCCGGGAACTACTGGGTCAACCTGCACGGCGTCGGTATCGAACTGGAGGGATACGCCGCCCAGGGGCCCACCTGGTTCACTCCGGCCCAGTACAAGGCGACTGCCGCGCTGGTGGCCTACCTGGCACGACGCTTCGACGTCCCCCTGGACCGCAAGCACATCATCGGGCACGACAACGTCCTTCCGCCGCGGCCGGCCCGCGCGCCGGACGCGCACTGGGACCCCGGCCCCTACTGGGACTGGGAGAAGTTCATGGCGCTCCTCGCCACCGATCACCGCCAGGCGGTCGAAGCCGAGCGTGGAGCGGCAGGCGGGAGCATCGGGATCGGTCAGGCGGTCACGATCGCCCCGACGTACGGCAAGAACTCGCAGCCGGTGACGGTGTGCGCCTCGACGTGCCGGACTCAGACACAGCCTTCGAACTTCCTCTACGTCCGTACGGAGCCCCGCGACGGCGCTCCGCTCGTCTCCGACCTTGCCCTCCATCCGGACGGGTCGGCGGGAACCAACCACATCGACGACTGGGGATCCACCGCGATGTGGGGACAGGAATTCGTGGTCGCCGACGTGCAAGGAGACTGGACGGCCATCTGGTTCGGTGGGCAGAAGGGGTGGATCCACAACCCGGCGGGCGTGAACACCCGCCCCGCACCGAACGCGCGGATCGTCCGTCCCGCGAGCGGGGCGAATTCGATCTCCCTCTACACAACGGCCTACCCTCGCGCCGACGAGTACCCCCAGGGATTGCCGGCGTCGGACCAGACGCGTTTCAACGTGTACACGTTCCCCCAGGGGCAGGCGTACGTGGCCGCCAGCACACCGGTCGACGCCGACGACTTCTTCCCCGCCACACCCACGCGCCGGGAGGTTGTGGTCACTGGTGACCAGAAGTACGACGTGATCCAGTACAACCGGCGCCTGGCCACCGTGAAGACCGGGGAGACAGGCCGATAACCCTGGAGCCGGCCAGTGCTCGGAGCGGGCCGCGCGCCGACGAAGAGCACAGCCTCGACGGGCTCGCCCGCGACGCCCTGGACAGGCGCGCCTGCATCGGCGCGGACGCGGCCCGGCTGTGCGCGCTGCGATGCTCCCAGGAGACCGGGGCCGGGGCCCCGCATCGTCGACGACGCAGACCTCTACACCCCCTGCGGACCGGCTGTCCCGGTCACCGGGGCGATCCCGGGCGACGGCCGTCTGGCATCCACCCGCATGGGTGCGCTGGGCGGGCAGCATGGCGCACCGTGTGTGAACGCTGGTGAGGAAGTCCTCTTTCCGAGGTTCTTGTCCCCCGCCGCAGTGAAGGTGACGTATGAACGCCGACCCATCGGAATCCTCCCGGCGAACCCGGAAGACGGCTGCCCGCAGTGCTACGGCCAAGAAGACGGCCAAGAAGACCGCCCCCGCCAAACGGCAGCCGGCCCGCAAGACCACCGCCTCCAGCAACGGACAGGGCAGCGGCGAGCTCCGGTCGGGGCCCGTCGCCGGAACCATTCTGGTCGACGGTGCGACCTTCCGTGCCAAGGCCCTCCACTACGCCGAGGTGGACGGGCTCGCGATGTTCGAAGGCGACATCGTGCTCGGTACGGTCGAGGAGCTGACACGGGAGTCCGACGCGGGGCCGGTCCTCGAATCAGTCGGGATCGTGGCGGTCGAGCAGGGGCAGCAGCGACGCTGGCCCGATGCGACGGTGCCGTACGAGATCGACCCCAGCCTGCCCGACCCACAGCGTGTCACGGACGCCATCGCCCACTGGGAGTCCCGCACCCGCATCCGGTTCGTGGAACGCACCCCTGCCGACGCGGCCCGGTTCCCGGACTTCGTGCGCTTCGTGCCGGGCGACGGCTGCTCGTCCAGCGTGGGCCGACGCGGCGGCATGCAGAAGGTGACGCTGGGCCCCAACTGCTCCACCGGTAACGCCATTCACGAGATCGGTCACACGGTGGGGCTGTGGCACGAGCAGAGCCGCGAGGACCGGGACCAGCACGTCACGATCATGTTCGCGAACATCAAGCCGGACATGCAGCACAACTTCCTGCAGCAGATCGCCGACGGCGACGACCTGGGGCCGTACGACTTCGCCTCGATCATGCACTACCCGGCGAAGGCCTTCGCGATCGACCCGAGCCAGCCGACCATTGTTCCCCGGGAGCAGCTTCCTCCCGGTGTGACGATGGGACAGCGCTCGGGACTCTCCCAGGGTGACATCGACGGTGTCCACATGATGTATCCGGCCCCGCCGGCTCCCACGGTCAAGGAGATCTCCAAGGACCCCGGCTTCGAATCGACCATCAAGGAGATGACCAAGGACCCGGTGTTCGATGGCCCCGTGAAACCACCTTGGACCGAACTCATGAGCCCGCCGGCGGCGAGCAGTCCGTTCGTGCTGGCCACGCCGCATCAGTCCCCGGCGATGATCGCTCAGCCGGACGGAGTGGCCGAACAGGTACGCCAGTTGGGCCAGATGGTCGCATCCCTGCAACAGGGGCTGTCCGCCGTGCAGGCCGGTTACAACCTCCTGCTGGCGCAGGTCGGCACCCCGCCCGGTGCTGCTGGGCGGCCTCAATGATCCTGATCGTGTCGCACGACGAGGACCACACACGGGGCGTCGTGCGGAGGCTGGAGGCGGCCGGACGTGAGGTGGTCCGTATCGACCTGGCCGACTTCCCCGCCCGCGGCGACATCACGCTCGAGTACGCCGCGGCCGGGGAACCGGTCTACACGGTGCGCACGCCGACCGCCCACGCTCGGCTGGAGCGCTGCCGGGCCGCCTGGTGGCGGCGCGTGCGCCCCTTCACCGTCGACCACCAGCTGGGCACCATTCGCGATCAGAGGTTCGCGGTCAGCGAGACCGGCGAGGCGCTGCACGGTCTGTTCCACTCACTCGACTGCACATGGGTCAATCCGCCCGCGCTGGACGCGATCGCCCACCACAAGCCCTACCAGTGGCACGTGGCACGCCGCGTGGGGCTCTCCCTGCCCCGGACCCTGGTCACCAACCAGGAGGAGCAGGCCCGCCGTTTCATCCGCGAGATCGGCGTCGGCCGAACCGTCTTCAAGGCCTTCATCGCCTCGGCCGACGCGTGGCGGGAGACCCGGCTCGTACGGGCCGAGGACCTGACGCTTCTGGACGCCGTACGGTACGCGCCCGTCATCTTTCAGGAGTACGTGCCGGGAACGGATCTGCGGGTGACCGTAGTGGGCGACCGTGTCTTCGCCGCGGAGATCGACGCCTCGCAGACGGGATATCCGGTGGACATGCGCATGGTCGTCGGCGAGGCGCGGGTACGACCGGTCGATCTGCCCGCAGCCGTCACCGACAATCTCCTGCGTGTCATGCGGGCTCTCGGCCTGGTGTTCGGCGCGGTGGATCTGCGCAGGCGGGCCGACGGGGAGTACGTGTTCCTGGAGGTGAACCCGGCGGGTCAGTGGTTGTTCGTGGAGGAACGGACCGGATTGCCGATCACGGCGGAGGTGGCCGCGCTCCTGTCGCGCCTCGACGATCGCGAGCCGGAACCGGCCGTGGCGTCAGGCTCCCTCTCGGTAGGGGTGCGATGACACACAGCATCACGGGTTTCGTGTCCCTGCCGTCCGACACGCCGTCCGGAACGGCTGCCTCTCTCGTGGTGGAGGTCCATGACGTTTCCCTGGCCGACGCGCCTTCCAGGGTCGTCGGTGCGCAGGTTCAGACGGACGTGTGGCTGTCTCCGGGAGGCCGGGTTCCCTTCCATGTGAACGTGCCCGAACTCGACCCCTCGGCCTCTTACGGACTGCGCGTGCACATCGACCGCTCAGGGAACGGCACGCTCGAATCGGGCGACCTCATCAACACTCAAGCCGTACCTGTTCGGTCAGAATCCGCGGAGGGCCTGGAGGCACCGGTCAGTCTCCTGTGACCCCATGAGGCGAGCGTGCGTCCCAGCCGGTCGGATGACTTCTGGAAGAGCGGGCGTACTAGAGGGTGTTGTGACTGTCGGTTCGGGTGGTCGTTCCTCTGGCCGTGGGGAGACGCTAGTCGCAGCCACGGATCGTGTCGGATGCACTGTGGTCGCTGATCGAGCCCTTTCCTCCGGCTCGAGGATTCATCTGGTCCCACCAGTTGACCAGTGGCCGTCGGGCCCGTGTATCGGCCTGACTCCGCCGGGCTGATCTGAATCGGGTGCTTCTGAATCCGGCGTTCGCGGCATTCTTCCCCCTCATACAGCACCCCCGGTACACACCCGATGCCCCGCAGAACGACAGACTGCCTGTGGCACCACCATGCGCGATCGACGCGACCTTCCTAAACCGTCCCTGCGGTGCCGCGCGGTTCCACCGACGCCCGGTGCGCGGTCAGAACCGGTGCGACCACAAGTCGCGCCACCGCTTCCTCGGGGTCGGCGCCCGGCCGGAGCGCCGTGGCGCGGCCCACCACCGGGCGCTCGGCGAACCCCGTGTTCAGATGCGGCAGGCGTGCGTCCGTGACGGCGATGCCTCGGCGGCGGACCTCACGCCCCGCGATCCCCAGCCACGTGGCAAGAGCCGTCTTCGCCGCCGCGTAGTCGGCCATCCCCAGGGCGGGGCGGTCCACGATCTCCCCGGTCACCACGACGGCCGCGCCACCCGCTGGAAGGATCTCAAGGGCGCCGCGTACCACCGTGATGGGGGCCAGGGCATTGACGGTGAACAGGTGCTCGCTTACCGGGATCGGCATCTCAGAGGCTGGACCAAAACCGGCCACGCCCACTGCGACCACGACGGCCTCAAGACCTCCCAGCGCGGTGCACGCCCACCTGGCCAGACCTGCGCACCGGTCGAGGTCGTAGGCGTCGCACGCACGCCACGGCGCGCCGCCGAGCGCTTGAGCCCGTTCCTCCAGGCGGCCCTGGTTCCGGCCGGCGAGCGCGATCTCCGCTCCGTTTCCGGTCAACTGGCGAGCGGCCGCGCCACCGACCGCGCCGCTGGCACCGACCACAAGCACCCGCAGGCTCGTGTCGCCCATGGCCTGCTCCCTTCTATGCTCCTGCCTCGTGGCGACCACGGAACCGCCGGATGCGAGGCGAAGCCCGATCACCAGCCCAAGGTGCCGGGCTCGCCCTTGAACGGGCCCGTGACCTCGTCCGTGATCCATCCGCCGTAGAACCCGCCCGCCTGCGCACGCACCGCCTCCCCATCGACCGTGCATCCCTCCACCAGCTCGGGGTAGAACGCGATGTGGCCGGCGATGGCCTCGTAGCCGGGTCTCGGCTCTTCGTAGCTCCAGGCGGCATCCGGGACGGGCGGATGGTCCGCCGTTCCCCGCAGGGTCCAGTAGGTGGCGACGCCCTTCCACTCGCACACACTCCGCCTCCGCCCCTCGGACACGGACAGCAACGCAACCCGTACGTCCGACCGGGGTACGTAGAACGTCGGCGGATGGCTGGTCTCCAGCACCCTCAGGCAACGGCGGGAGTCTGCCAGCGTCACGCCTCGATGCCTCACCACCACGTGTCGTGTGTCGGCTTCGATCCGGGGCGGACGCGGGTAGTCCCAGACCGACTCCTTGGGGGAGCGATGGCCCTCTCCTGATGCTTTGCTCACGACTCCACCTCCCGCTCGATCGAGACCTTCGGTACTTCGCCCGGGTCTGCCCGGGTGACCCGATCACGCGTGGTCCACGAGTTCGCGGACGCAGCGGCCGGGCAGGCGGCCTGCCGCGGCCACGACCATCTGGCGCGGTCGGCACGGCTACGGCCGCGGATGCCCCGATCTGCTTTCACGTGGGTGAGTGAGGAAGACCTGGTCGACGAAGCACCAGGCCCAGTCCTCGTCGGAAGCCAGCGAATGCACCACCGGATGACCGCTCCGCATGTAGTGGTCGTGCGCGTGCATTCCCCGCGAGCTGTCGCAGCATCCGACGTTCCCGCACGTCACGCACAAGCGCAGCCGCACCCAACGCCAGCCGCGCGACAGACAGTCCTTGCAGCCGGCCACCTGCGTCACCCCAGGCGTCCCGAGGAGCTGGAGGTGCGCGCAGGAACGCCCGTTCGGCCGTCCGCCGTCCGGCATGACCTCCCAACCCGGGTCATCCACCATCAGACGCTCCTCACCTGCGTCGACCCGCCTCCGCTTCCGCCACCGAAGTATCCGTACTCGATTCCTTCGGCGCCTGGTGCACTGACGGATGCATCCACGACTGATCCGTACACGCGGACCGATCGCCGTGGCATGGCCAACCTTCGGGACCGCGGTGAAGAGCACCACTTTGCGTGCCTTGCCGGTGGCGCAGCCCTGACCGTCAAGCCCATGCGTTGAAGCATGCTCCGCCCAGCGTGGTGATGCCGTAGGTGCGAATGTGGCGCCACTCGCCCTTCGAAAGCACCGACGTGTCCATGCTGGAGAGAGGTGTGGCGAGCTGCTCGCTGCTCAGGACGACGAAGCCGGCTTCAGCGAAGGTAGTGGCCCACGACGGAGGCGGGAGGAATTCCTCTGCGTACCAATTCCGGCGTTCTTGGGCGAAGGCGATCCCAGGGATGATGGGCGTGACACAGAACGACGCTCTCGTTCGTGCGGTCGATGACCGACGCGGTGTGGAAGGTCCGGGGGTACTCCTGGACCTCGATCTCGCCCACCTGGCCTTCGGCGACTCGCGCAGCGGCATACAGAGCGGTTCGGAACGCCCGCAGGTCAGCCTCCGGAAGCGGGCCGTCCTCCGGCCGGAAACAGCCTGTCGCCCCCCCCGCGGCAGTATGAAGCTCGTGTTTCCCTTGTCGGTCATGTTGCTCATCTTGCCCGGTGCGACTCGCTTGATCGACCGTCGACGCCCGGGCCAAGCACGGCGTCGAGATCCGCGTGATCAGTCCTGGCCACGGATCACTCGTACCGTGACCGGAAACCTGACCGGGGTGGGTTGTCACGCGCCACCGACGGCCGAGCCGTGTCGTCATGGAGATCGTGACATGGTGGCGGCATGACCTTTGAAGTTCGCCCGGCGTCGGTCTTCGAGGACGTCCGGGCCCTGATCGGTCCGAAGTCTCCTGGTGCCAACGTCTGCTGGTGTCTGAGCTACCGGATCCCGTCCAAGCTCAACAACGAACTCCGTGGGCCGGCCCGTGGGGAGTACGTCGGCGAGCTGTGCCGTACGGAGCCGCCTCCCGGGGTGCTCGCCTATGACGGCGACGAGCCGGTCGGCTGGGCCGCCGTGGCCCCGCGCTCGGACACGTCCTTCGCCCGCAGCCGCACCATCCCGCACGTTGACCAACTGCCGGTGTGGTCACTGTGGTGCATCCGCGTGCGCCCCGGTCATCGCAAGCAGGGGGTCTCGCACGCCTTGATCGCCGGGGCAGTCGAGTTCGCCCGCTCGCACGGCGCACCGGTGGTCGAGGCGTACCCCCTGGACAGCGGGGACGCCCAGGTGGACATGACGATGGCGTACGCCGGGATCCGGAAGAACTTCGAGCGCGCGGGATTCACTTACGCCGCCGACACCACCTCGGTGCTGGCCGGTCATCCCCGCGTCCTCATGCGACTCGACCTGCGCTGACGAATGCGTCATGGGCCTGGACGGCCGGCTCCATGGACAGGCCGCCCCACCGGATGCCCTTCTCGCGGCGGACACGGGCCCGTTCACGGCGCTGGGCGGCCAGGACATCGGGGTGACGGGCGTTCTGGTTGCGCCAGCGCAGGTAGCAGCGCAGCGCGCGGGACTGACCTGGCGACCTCGGCCGGGGGTGCCCTCATCGGCCTGGAGAAGCCGGGCGATCACCGGAACGCTGTTCCCGCTCACCGAAGCCGGCAGCATCATCGCCGTGCGGAGACGCACCGTGCTGGCACCGCCGCGCCCTACCAGCCGGTGCAGCTTCCGCCCCTCCCGCTCGGTAAGCCCACGGAACCTGACCAGCCCGGCCATCCAGCTCCCCGCACCGATCGGACATACCGTCACACCCAGCCGGCGCGAGGACAGTCAGCACCCGGTGATCGCTTTCGGTATCGGCACTAGCATCAGGCGATGCCGACGATCGACAGCCTCATACCGGAACGCGGCGCGCATGACACCGCGGCCCTGCACGCCTACGACCCCGACGCCCTCGCCGGCTACGTGCTGGACGACCGCAACGTCTGGTGGCGCCGCCGGATCTGTGTGCAGGCGCTTGCCGGCAGGGTCCCCGAATCCCGGGTCCTGGCCCTGCTCGACCGGATCCAGGACGAAGGGGAAACCGGCGAGGTCCGCATCGCGCTCCTCGACCTCCTCTGCGACCGGGCGGAGCTGCTGCCCTGGCTGTGCCACGAGGACCGGAACGACGAGTCCTCGTACCAGATTGCGGAGGCGGTGCTGAAAGCACGGGGCTTGCTCGGCGACCGCACGTCCGCCAGAGAGCTGGCCACGCTCGCCTTCTCGCCCTGGTGGCACCGGCAGCAGCTCGGCGAGGCCGGGCTCATGGGCTTGGTCGAGCGGTACGGGGCCGAGACGATCGTGGCCGACCTTGGCGAGGACAGGCCTGAAGACCGGGCGTTCGCGGTGTGGATGAAGTACCGGGCGGGAGAGGACGTCACCCCGTACCTTGCCGACCCCGACCGGGGTGTCGCCTACGTAGTCCACGAACTCGCCACAGATCCGGACCGGCTCCGCGCCTATCTCGACGAGGCGCCGACCGTCGAGGCGTCGGTATGGGCCGTGCTCGCCCTGCACCGAATCACCGAGGACCCCGAAGAGACCCGCAGACTCGACGAGCACCTCGACCACCCCCGGGTAGAGGTCCCCGGACTGGACGAGGAGTTGCGCCGCGCGATCGTCCACGAGTACGCGCCCGGCTGTGAGCGGGCGAGCGACCCCCGGTGGCGTCTGGAGGCTCTGTGCACCGAGCAGCCCGCCCGCCCCGATGCGACGGAACAGGCGGCTCGGGCAGCTGCCGTACTTGCCGCGGCCGGACTCGCGCCGAAGCCGCCGGTCTCGTGCGGGGAGCACGAACGGCAGGGCGACGGTACGTACTACGTGATCGAGTGCGACGGCGAGGACGTGCTCGTGAGCACCCTCGGCCGTTTCGTCATGAGCCACGACCACGACCACGTCGCCCGGCTCCCGCTGGAGGAGGCCGGCTTCCGCTGGATCGACCGTGAGACCGCGGACACGGGGGTCACCGGCCTGGACGTCTACTACTTCGGCAGTCGCGGGTCCCGCGACGTCGACACGCTGCTCTTCTACTGGCAGGACTGACACCCGGCCCAGGGGCGGCGAACCGACCACCACCCCGAGGCGCTCCACAAGGTCATCGAGGTGAAGGCCGAGCACCGGGAGCCCGCGCCGGCCGCGCCGGTCGTCGACCTGATGGCCGCGCTGGAGAAGTCCGCCGCCGAGGCCCGCGAGCGCCGAGGCGAGCCCGGGCCAGACGCGGCGGGGTCGACCGTGCACAAGGTGCCCAAGCCGAAGAAGACCGCCGCGACGATGAAGACCGTGGTCAAGGAGACGGCCGGGCAGGAGGACCCCGGCGAAGAGGACGTCGCAGGAAGCGTGTCTCCTGGGACACCCGACGGCAGGGCTCTGGCGCGCCGCCGAGGTGTCGTGCATCCGCCGGAAGGGGGTGCGGGGAGCCTGGCGGTGTGCCGCGTACGGGGCAGGTGTGCATGGTGGGCAAGGCTCTCGCCACGTGGTCGGAAGCCCTGCGACCGGAGCCGTCGGCCAGCGCCGACGAGGGCGCCACCGGGCGGCCCGGCTCAGGAGGCGAGGTGGCACGATGGCGTGGTGTCCGACTCTCTCCGTGAACTGTGGCTGCGCGGTATCGCCTTCAACGCGGCGGCGCCCGCCGACGTGCTGATACGTCTCCTGGACGAGGCGGCCGGTGAGGCCGGCTTGCTGATGTGCGAGGGCCGCGACCTGCCCGACGCCGTCATCGACGCGGCCCTGCGCCATCCGGTCGAGCGGATCCGTCGCGCTCTCGCCCGCAACCTGCACGTCGACCCCGCACGACTCGCTCCCTTGGCGTCGGACCCCTCGGGACTCGTCCGTGGGTATCTCGCCGGCGGCAGCCGCACCTGGCTCCAGCCCCGGTGGGTCCGGCCCCTGCCGAACGACATCCTCGTCACCTTCCTGACCGCCCAGGACGGAGGCGAGGACGGCAAGGTCACCGAACAGGACATCGTCGGGGAGCTCTGGTCCTCCCGGCAGGTCCCTCTGTCCTTCCCACGGGACATGGCCGGTCACGACCACCCCGCACTCCGTCTGTACGCCGCCTTCCAGTGGCAGTCGCTCACCGCCGCGCAGCGCAGTGCCCTGCTCGACGACCCCGACCCTGCCGTTCGGGAAGCAGCCAGGAGGGGCAACCGGCAGCTGGACCCGGAGGCGGTGGAGGCCGAGCTGCCGCCCATTGGATCACGCCACGCGGTGTCCGTGCTCGGCACCTGTGCCCTGTCACCTGCGGTGGTCGAGCAGTGCTTCGCGGCCGACGAGGTGAACCCGCTGGCCCGTAACCGCCATACCCCGTCCGACGCGCTGGCCCGCCTCGCCCGCCACCCCGATGCAGAGATCCGCAGGCTGGTCGCAACCCGGCCTGACCTGGGACCCGAGGCGGCGGAGCTGCTGCGGCAGGATCCGGAGGGAGACGTGCGGATGCGTGCCCGCCTCCAGCCCTCGATCCGCACCTGGGTCGAATTCGAGGCGGTACGCGGGGTCGTCGATCACGGTCTCGACTGCACCTGCCCGATCACGCGGCCGGCCACCGAGCCGTCACCTGACTGGTACGCCACCTGCGCGGTGTCCGAGGAACCGGTACTCCGCCGGGTGGCGGCGAGCTGGCCCGGCCTGCCCGCCGAGCTCGTCGGGACACTGGCGCTGGACGATGACGAGGCGGTACGGATCCAGCTGGCCTGCCACCACCCACTGGCTCCGCCGCATCTCCTCCTGGACGTCTTCGTGACCCGGCCGGCCCACCGCCCGCACCTGCTGACCCTGCCTGGGTTCCCCCGCACCGGCCGAACCCACCTCATCGACCACCCGGACCCCGAGGTGCGCGCCCTGGCCGCGGCAGACCCCACCCTGCCCGAACCTCCGCTGCAAGACCCCGACGATGCGGTACGCCGGGCAGCCGCCACCAACCCGACCCTGACACCGGAGACCCTGGAAACCCTCCTGCCCGACCTCCGCACCGCGGAGGGCGCTGCGGCGAACCCGTCCCTCCCCGTCCCCCGCATGCACGCACTCCTCGACCACTGCCTGAACGGCGCCGCCACCCCGCCGACGGTCACCAGACGCTGAGAGACGACACTCATGCAGCGATCACGGGCATGGCCATCACTGTCGGGAAGCGACGGACGCCAACAGGCCGGACCGACACCGCATCCGAACCCCGACCCTTCACCCTGTGGACCGGCCGCGTGCTCCTGCACTGGTCGCGCCTTCTCCAGCGCACGGTCGCGTCCCGTGACCGCCGCCGGGCTCTCGTTGCCCGCCGGAACGCCACCCTGCGCGGCGCGCACGGGCGCGGTGTCGACAGGGAGACGATCGCCCGCACGATCGGTCTGAGCCCCGTCCGTGTCGGCCAAGCGCTCCGTGGGGAAACCATTTTGGAGTAGCCCGCAAGTACGGAGGCCGGTGGTGGGTCACCTGCGAGGGGCTGCTTCGTCGACTTGCCCCGTGCCCCCGTTTCTGCGCTGTGGACGGGGCGTGGTCCTGTTCTGGATCGGGCTGTCAGCTGTCCGCTGCAGTCCCTAACCACCTGCGACGGGCTGATCCCCGTGACCGAGTCGCAAGGTACTTTCACTTCATGTCACTGACTCCCGACAGCGAAGTCCTTAGCCGCGACGAACTGGTCTCCTTCGTGCGAGAGCTGCATCAGGAGTTTGTCCGCAAAGGGCATGAATGGGAGAACCCGACCCTTGATACCTTCCTCGAGGCTCTGGCGGCGTGGATGCAGGATTCACCGGGCTGGTACCGGAACTTCGGGAAGGAGCTTCCCGAAGGTGGGGACTGGACCTTCCTGGCCCGAGCGTTGCAGGCTGCCACTGTCTATGAGTGAGCCGTCCGCTCCGAACGGTCAGGCCGCATCGAGCCACTCCCGGTAGGCGCTGGCGAGTTCGCCGTCGCGACGGAGCCCATGTTCGAGAGTGGAGTCGGCGGTCGGCGAGAGTCCGAAGTGACGGGCGGCGGCGGTGAGCGTGATGCTCTTGGACTGCCATCTGGCGCGGATGCCCTGGGGCGCGGTGAACTTCCCCGGTGCTGGTGTCGACCCGCTCGCTCGTGGTGTCGAACACGACCCGGAAGGCGGACGCCGGCTTCGACGAGACCCGCTCGACCCGCGGCAGCGCCAAGCCCCGTGTCCCGTTGCGCCCCGCGTCGTTGAGCCCGGCATGACGATCTTCAACTGCCGCGTTCTCGCCGCCGCGACCATCGCCGCCACCGCCGTCCTCGCCTCGGCCGGAGCGGCGTCGGCCGACAGCGTCGGCAACAACCTTCCCGGGCTCGGACTCCTGTCCCAGAGCTTCGGAAACGGCGACCAGCAGCACAAGGCCGCCGACACCCTGCCCACCCACAACGCCCTCAACAACGTCAAGATCCCCTGACCGAAGCCGGTCCTACGCCTCTTCTAACTGCCTCTCGTCCAGTGGCCCCGAGTACGGCGAGCAGCGTGCTTCGCTCGCCCCGCCGCTGGGCCGTAAGCGATACCTGCGGACGCGCCCAGCTGAGTTCGGGCATCAGTGTCGTTCCTTGCGTCTGTGTCGTATCCAGATTCCTGCGGCGGTTCCAAGGAGTGAGGCGGCCGCGAGCGCGGCCGTGGTCGGCCCGGGGCCCCAGGTCTGCTGGTCGTGGTCTTGGGGCGTGGAGGGCGACGTCGACGGAGCCCGCGGAGACCGGGTGGCATCCGTAACAGGCGAGGGATCCTGCGCCGGCACAGGGGTGTGGGTCGATGTGTCTGTGTCCGATGCCGACGGGGTGCCGGGAGATGAGGGGGCCGTGGTGACCGTCAGCCGCTGCTCGGCGTGGCCCAGTGCGGGCTGGCCGGCGTCGACGGTGATGTTCCAGGTGCCGGCCGGCAGGGTTTCGGTGGTGGTCCAGTCGGTGGGGCGGGTGCCGCGTACGAGCTTCCAGGGGCCGGCTGTGCGGCGGCCGTCGGTGCTGACGGCGCTGACCAGTGCCGCGACCGGCTGGTCGACGGCGTCGCCGTCGTTCTCCCAGGTGACCTTGGTCAGGAGGTGGCCGCCTTGGTGGCCGGTGATGACGATCTCCAGGTTGTGGCCGTGTGCGGCGGCCGGCTGTGGCAGGGCAAGGCCGAGGGCGAGCGCTGTGGTGAGGAGGAGCGCGGGTCGGGTCGGGGTGTGCATGGCGGTGCTCCGGTCCGGCGGTGGAGGGATGGCGGTGGGTGGGGGTTGGGCCGGTGTGAGGCTTGCGGGGGCGGGCCGCCGGTCGGCGGCCCGCCCCCTAGGCGTGAGGCGGTGGAGCATGCGCAGGTCCATCGGCGTCGGCCGATCCGGCCTGCGAGGGTGGGCTCAGCCGGTCTGGCGGGCTGTCCAGGTCTGTGCCGGGCGTCCGTCCGCCTGCTGGAGGTCGAGGAGCCAGGTCCCGTAGTACGGACGGTTGCTGACGGTCAGCGCGTATGAGCCGCTGCGGTCGGTGAGTGTGACCTGGCCGTTGCGGAGTGTCATGCGCCATTGCTGGGCGGGGGAGCCGGTGCCGCAGGGCTGCTGGGCCACCCACATACCGGGGGCGGGTGTGCCGCCGGGCTGCAGGCATTTGGCGGAGGCGGCTGAGCGGATGCGTACGAGTCCGTTGCCGGCGTCGTCGAAGTACCACTGCTGCTGCTCGTAGCCGTTGCTCTGGGCAGCGACCAGGACGGTGCCGTCGGCATTGCGGCCGCCCCACAGTTGGGCGCTCAGTCCGGTGCTGCCGTTGGAGAGCAGGTAGCGGGTGTTGGGAGTGGTGGTGCCGCCTGCCCCGGCGGTGCGGAAGGTTGTTGCCCGGCCAGGTCCGCTGTCACGGCCCTGGTCGTCGCGGACGGAGACGGCGATGGTGTGCGAGGTGCCCGGCCGGAGGTTGTAGATCCGCAGCGCGGTGCTCTGGACCCAGGTCAGGTGCCTGCCGTCGAGGAGCACCTGGTACCAGGTTGCCGTGCTGATCCGCGACCAGCTCGCGACGGCGGAGTCGGCCTGGATCTGGCCGACCGTCACATCGGGTCCGGCGCCTGGCCGCGGCCCGGTAGGCGTAGGAGTAGGCGTGGGAGTGGGGGTAGGTGTCGGGCTGGGCGTGGGGTTCGGGTCCGGTCCGCTGCCGCCGCCCTTGGTCCGCATGAGGAACTGGTTGTCGGCGATGTTCCAGTGCGTGGCGAGATAGCTGCCAGGCCTGGGGCTGGTGTGGAAGTAGTCGTCGTGGTTGCAGTCGAGGATGTTCTCGGAGGCCCGGTTGGTGCAGACGTTGCGCATCTGCGGGTAGTACGGGCTGTCGGAGTAGCACATGACGTCCCACTCGTCCGTACAGTGCGCGCCTCGGCTGGTGTTGGGTGCGCTGTTGTTGACCGCGCCCAGGTTGTGGCCGAGTTCGTGGGCGGCGGTGTGCCCGCCCCAGCAGCCGCTGTCGGTACGGCCGTAGGAAGGGCCGAAGTTGCTCAGGTTGGACTGGGCCGGCCGCTCGTCGCCGTTGAAGGTGCCGATACCGCAGTACACCTGGGCGTCGGCGAAGATCATGTACTTGCGGTCGCGCCGGTCCAGGCCCTTGGCGGCGAGCGCGCGGTTGGTGGCGCTGAACTCGGCCAGTGCGGAGTCGGGGAGCTCGATGTTGAGGACGGTGGGCGTGCAGTCCGCGGCGGTCACGTACCGGATGTGGCGGACGCCGCCGGTCTCTTCGGCGCTGGCCGAGTAGATGAGGTCGGCGTCGGCGGCCCACTTGCGGAAGGAGGCGAGGTACTGGGAGTAACGGTCGCGTCCGGGGCCGTGGACGTAGACGACCTGGACCCGGTTGCCGGTGCTGCCGTCGCTGTCGCACTGGACGGTCTGCCCTGCGGGCCCTGCGGCGGCGGTCGTGGTGGTCCCGGTGGCGGCCGCGCCGGTGGCCGTGGACGGGCTCGGCGACGGGCCGGCGGCCGTGGTACGTGGGGCCTGCGCGTCGACGGCGGGGGCGTCCTCTGAGGGGCCCTGGCTCGTGCGGGGCGCGGGCTGCCCCGCGGCCGGCTTTGCGGGATCGGTGGCGGGTGCCACGGACTTGACGGCGGGCGGGGTGTCCTTCTTGATGTCGACGCCCTTGGGTGGCGCGTCGGGGCCGTGGGTGCACAGACCGGTGGCGGTGGAGTAGACGCCCGCGCAGCGGTCTTTCTCGGGGGCTACCGCGAGCCCGTCGTACACCATGCCCCGGGCCGGTTCGTTGGCCGGCTTCTTCTGGAGAGGCTCGGGCTCCTCGGCCCTGGCAGGCGCGGCGGCGGGAACGGCGATGTCGCTGACGGGGGTCTCGGGTCGAGCGAGCGGAGTTCCGCCCGCATCCGCGCGCCCCGCCTCGTAGGCGATTCCCGCGGCGATGACGGCTGCGATGGCCATCGCGGCGGTGACGCCTATGAAGGGTCTGCGAGGCCGTGCCCCGCGTGCCTGGCTCTCCTTCGGCTTCCTATGTCTAGACATGCACACCTCAACTCTTTGGTCAGAAGACTGGGTGCGCGGAAGCCTGTCAGAACCTCCCGGTGAAGAATTCGGACAAACGGGAGAGTGGTCAAAGAATCCATTCCGTTACCTACGCCACCGTATCTGATGAACACTCAATGTCCTTAAGAATAAGGAGAGTTACGCGCGTCATGGAGCCTTGGTCCAGGCCTTTCCGGGGATCCTGTTATGCAATCGAAATAAACGCAGTCGGCTATTGACGCGAATTCAGTGAAGGATTCATCTAATTTCTCACCTGGCGAATCCTCTCGATCACCACCCGTGAGCACCGGCAGCGCGCCCGGCTGGCAAACCGCCCCAAGGGCTCGTCCTCCTGCCCGCAAGGACAGGTGCCGAGGCGTCGGTTGGGCGCCGGCAAGTGCGTACCGGGGACTGCGGCTTGCCGCTTTGAGGGGGAAACCGAGCCGTGGCCGGTGTGGAGGGCTGGCCGCCGGCCAACACAGGCCGTCATGACCGAAGGCCGCGTCGAGGCCGCGCGCTGGACCGCGCTCCGCTCCCCTTACGGCGTGGAAGGGCCCCCTGTTGCCGGCATGGAATCCCGCAGCGCCCATGAGAGGGGCGGGGCCGAGGGGCAGGCCGGCTGGCTCCGCTGTAACCGTCTCGTCTCGGTGGCGGAGCCCGTGACGCCAACGAGTGCTCGTCCGAGTGCGGTCAGCCCGCTCTATCGAACTGGCCCGCACTCATCGACGATCACGGTCGGCTCCAGCAGAAAGACATCCTGATCGACAGGGTCGTAAGCGATGTTGAATGTGTTGAGCCAGTACGACCAACCGCGGATTCCCAGGGCTCTGGTGAACCGGTAGTTCAACTGCCAGCGGACCGACTGCCCGGGAAGCAGTCGGACTGCCTGCAGCCGGCTCGCAGCCATGCCTCAGAGGTTCGAGACCAGATCGCCCTCCGGAAACCGCCTATAAGGTCCCTCCGGTCTCAGCGGCTGTTGTTGTTCCGAACTTGAGGAGTGCCGGTCGAACGGAAGTCACCTGAACTCCCGACCCGACCGGTTCCCCCCCCGCCATCGTGACCTCCGTGTCCATCACATCGAGCGGCAGCATGACCGCGCGCACCGGGTGGACGTCACGTCGCCGAGGTGCCCGGCCGCACGGCGAGGCCAGAGCACCCACAGGCACGACACCTGGCGTGCCGCCACCACCGGCGTCCTCGCGGCAGTGCGCAGCTTGTCACCCGAGCGGTGGGAGACGAGGACGTCCCCAACGGCCAACCGGCGGCGACTGTGAAAATCGCTGTCCGATCATCGGTGCACGGTGATAGACATCCGGCGTGGAAAAGACTCTTGAGTTCCCTGACCTGTTGCGACTGATCGATGAACGGTCGACCGCCTTCCGCGCCGTGGTCGCCGCCGCGCCCAGTCTCGACGCGCAGGTGCCGAGCTGCCCCGGGTGGACGCTGTTCGATCTGGTGAAGCACCTGGGTGGGGGAGACCGTTTCTGGGCCGCCATTGTCGCCGCGGGGTCTGCCGACGGTCCCCCGGCCGAGGCCGTCGCCGCGCGCGCCGCGCTGGAACTGCCGCAGGAGCGTGAGGCCCTGCTGGCCTGGCTGGACGCGTCGACGCAGCTTCTGCTGGACGCCCTGCGCGCGGCGGGACCGGAGAGCGGTTGCTGGACGTGGTGGCCCGCGTCGCAGTCACCGCAGACCGCCGGCGGCACCGCCCGGCACCGGGTCCAGGAGACCGCGGTGCACACCTACGACGCCCAGCTCGCCGGAGGCTCCCCGCAGCCGCTGCCGGTCGAGCTGGCACTCGACGGTGTGGAGGAGTTTTTGTTCACCGTCTGCGCGACGCCGAGTGCCTGGCCGCACAAGCCCACGGCCTTCGACTTCCACGCCGCCGAGGGCCGCTCCTGGCGCCTCACCGTCGACGGCGACGGCGCACGCATCACCCGCATACCCGCGCCCACCGCCGCGACCGGCGAAGACCCGGACGCAGCCGGCGCCTCCGTCCACGGCACGGCCAGTGAGCTGGTCCTCTACCTGTACGACCGGATCAAGGCCGAATCCTTGCACGTCGACGGAGACGCAGGGCTGCTCGACCTGCTCCGCGCCTGGGAGCCGGAGGAGAAGTAGGACGTAGCGGGGGCGGTTGGCCGCGCCTCGAGCCGGTAGGACACGACTCTTCGCCAGGTTCGTCAGTCGCGGCACCGGGCTCAAACCCGCGAGGCGGCGTCGGGGCGTCACCAAGCCGACCGTCTACCTGGATGGCCGTGCGAATCTGTCCGTCCCAGCGATCACGAGAAGCGACGCGACTGCCGTGCATGACAGCAGGGCCTCTTGGTGGCTCGAAGGGTCTCGAATCCAACGTGCGGTCCAGGAGGCCCTGTTGTCGCATTTCTACGGCAACGCGAGAGTGGGGTCCACTTCAGCCACTCTCGCGTGTGACTGTCTGGCCCACAGGTTTGGGAACGCCAGAGACCACAGGGCGCACAAGCGTCGGTATCCCACCGACATGCCGGACGCCGAGTGGGCGGTGGTCCGGCCACTGCTGCCGATGCCGGGCTGACTGCGGGGCCGGGGTGGGCAACCGGAGGCCTTTCGGCACCGCGCGATGCTGGACGCGATCCGCTACCTGGCCGACAGCGGCACGAAGTGGCGGGCTATGCCTGCTGACTTCCCACCGTGGGACCGGTCTACGCGTTCTTCCGGCGCTGGCGCAACCACGATCTGGTCCGCGAGTTCCACGACCGGCTCCGCCGCCTGGTCCGCGAGCGGGGCGGGCGGGACTCGGAGCCCTGCGCGGGCGTGATCGACTCGCAGTCGGTCAAGCGGAAGCGGTCGTCGGCTCTGACAGCCGTGGCTTCGACGGCGGCAAGCTGATCAACGGGCGCATGCGGTACGTCGTGGTCGAAACCCTTGGCCTGCTGCTCGCGATGACCATCGCCGGCGCGGAGGCGACGGCCCACTGGTCGATGACGATGCTCGTGACCCGGCCGCGTTGCCGGCCACGTCCTTCGCGAGCGTGCATCGGCCAGGTGCCGGCTCGATCAGCCAGCCGTCCGCCGTGAGCTGCTGCTTGGCCTTCGATCGCTGTGCCTCCACCTTCCCGGTACGGGGTCCAGGCCGAAGCAGGCGGCCATCTCCTGGCACGTCAAAGCTCCTTGACCGAGTTCGTTACGGTCGCTGAGGGCCTGCAGGATGTGCTGGTACTCGACCGACGGTGCCGCCCAGGCTGGCCCCGCGCGCCACACCGGCACCGCTGTTTTCGGCTTCGCCGGTTCGGGCCGCGCCGGCACAGTGGGAGCCGGCAGTCCCTCGGAGGCGGCGGGGTGGACGACGGCGTCGTTGCCCGGGGCCAGTACCTCGCCAACGCGTGAGCGGGCGATGACCCACTCGTTCCACTCCCGCCTAGCCACGGCCAGCTCCGCCTGGAGGCGGTCGGCCTCCTCTCGCAGATCGTCGACACGACGGCGGAGCGGTGAGCTCACGCTGTTCCAGCAGTCCCACGACCGACGGCATCCTCGACCTCCACCAAAGCAACGACACGACACGCCACCATTGCGACGAGACCGCCGGCCCTGTGCCTGACCAGCGAGAACGCAGTCCTCAAGCCCGGAGAGGCAACAACCTCTCACCTACGCAGCCACGCTTGCCGATCAGTTCCGCATCCGTGGCGCCGACGCTCAGGGCGTCAACCACGGGCGGGTACCCACGTCGGTCATCCTGCGTTGCTCCCCGCCTGCGCGGGGACGGTCCCAACAGAGGCGAACTCTCTGGGGGCGAACCTGCATACCCCGTGACCCGGCCAAACGAGAGCTGACCGACATGGTTGAGCGCGCATACACGGTCGCTTCCTCGCGACCTCCGGAGCGCAGCTGCTTGCACACAACGGCGCGGGCACCGGTCCCCGCCGGGCTGACGTCGGCGGGCGCCCCGGGCGGTGGAGCCCCCGGGCGCCGGGCGCCGTATGGTTCGACTTCACCCATGCGAGAGGAACGACGCGATGCTCGGCTATTGGCTGGCGGTCGCCCGCCGGCTGGCTCTACCCGCGCTGGCGAGCGGCGCGGTGTTCGCGGCCGCCATGACCGCCGCGCTGGTCCTGGGTGGCGGCACGCCCTGGAGCGGGGCCGCCCCCGAGGCTCTGGTCGCAGGTGCGGCGGTCGCCCTCGCCTTCGCTGCTGTGCTGTCCACCTCCACCGTGGTGAGCGCGGCCCGCACCGCCCGCCGGTACGGAATCACGCTCGGCCCTGAAGCCGTGGCCCTGCCCGCCGTCCGTGAGGTGCGGGTACCTGTCATCGAGGGCAGAACCGCCTTTCAACTGACGGACAGCGTGCGGTACGAGGTCGAGAGGGACCCCGTCCTGCGGTTGGACGAGATCACCGCGTTCGGGCACGGCGCCCTGGACCTGTCCCTGCGCGGGCCGTCAGACACGACGGTCTCCGTACGGGTGCGCATCACGACCGGGCCGAAGGAGACGGCCGCCGTTGTGGAGGCACGTCCAGCGGCCACGTACAAGCGGCTGGACGCGGCGGCCTGCTGGGCCGTCGCCCGCGTCGTCGAGCAGCGCGTGGCGCAGGCCCTGCGCGCCGAGGCGGCGGACAGCGGCTCCGCCCGCTGACGCCGGGCCGCCCACGCGGTCGTGCCATGGCCGCACACGCCGTGGCGGCCCCCTCATCATCCGCCGGCCCCACGCGATCAGCCCTCAGCACCAGTACTGCTACGCATGGATCACGCACCTGCAGGAGGATGGCGTGCGGATCCAGTGCTCCTGGACGCCGCTGGCCACGATGACGGGAGTTGACACCGGGTGGGTGACCGGCGGCACGGCCCGAGGAAACCACAGAGGCTCGGCGGCCGTCACGCGGTCCCTCACGGTCAGGGCCGCGCGGTCGCGCACCCTGGACTCCTTGGCGGCCTGCCGCCGGTCCGAACCCGCCAGTTTCCCTCCCCGCAAGGGCGAGCCACAGTCACCGACCCGCCGACGTGCCGCGCGTCCTGCCGGGCACCCCCCCCGCGACTGGACCCTCGCCGGCGGCGCCGTGGAACTCGCCCTGGCCGCCGGCCTCGTTCACCCGGCCACGCACCGGACGAGCGCACGCGCCACGGCCCTGTTCTTGGCGGCGGTCTTTCCGGCCACCGTGAAGATGGCGCACGACTGGCGCCATCGGTCCACGCCGGCCAAGGCACTCGCCTACGCGGGGCTCCCGCTTCAGGTTCCGCTGAACCTGTGGGCCCGCAAGGCGGCCGGGACCGCCGACAGATGAGCCTCGGCCGAGCAGGGTGGGGGAATCGAGCCGTTCCGTACATCCGGACGATGGAGGACCTCGACCGCATGCGGGACCTGATTCCTGGGGACTGGATCAACGACTACGGCTGGCGCCTACAGGAGGGTCGCCGGTGAGCGGTGCCGGGGCGGTTGACTCGGGTCTGGGGCCATGCTGACGCGTAGCTTCCGGTGGGCGTCGACGCTACCGTGGAGTCACGGGGAGCCACGCGCGTACCTCTCGGGATCGCGTCGGTCGAGTGGAGCGGAGGGATCGCTTATGGATGCCGGCTTGACCGCAGCGGAGGTCACGCCCTACGTCGTCACCGCGATCAGTGCCTACGGGACGGCCGTACTCACCAGTGCCAGAGACCAGGCAGCCGACGCCACCGTGTCGCTCGGCCGGGAGATCCTGGAGCGGTTCACGCGCCGCAACCGACGCCGGACGGAACTCGAATCAGCCGTCCGAGACGTGGCGGAGGACCCTCAGGACGCCGACTCCCAGGCGGCCCTGCGCGGTCAGCTGCGCCGCATCCTCGAAGGCGACCCCGAGCTGGGCGACGAACTCGCCGCACTGCTCGCCCAGTCGGGCGCCCGCGTCGCGGCCACCGGTGAGCGTTCCGTGAGCGTCGGGCAGATGTCCGGCGGGACCGTCGTCACCGGCGACAACAACCGGATCAACGGGTGACCTCCGAGCCGTCACCTCCCGGTGGCCGCTGGGTCGCGGCCGAGCACATCATCGATTCCGTCGTGGTGGCAGGTGACGGGAACATCGTCATCTACTACGCCGACGGAGGCCACGCAGAACCCGCCGCGCCGGCCTCACGCGCCGACGCGGAGCGCCTGCTCTTCGGCCCCGAGCCGGCCGCCCCGACGTCCCGGCCCTGGACCTGGCTGAGCCCCGAGGCCGCGCCGCACCCTTTGGTGAGCCGGCCCGAGGAATCCGACCTGGTGGAGTGGGCCCGCGACGGGCGGGGCACCGTGGCGAGGCTCGTCTGCGCCCCCTCGGGCCAGGGCAAGACGACCCTGGCGCGACAGGTCTGCGCCCGGCTGAGGGGCCTGGGCTGGACCGCGGGCATCCTCGACCTCGAACGCGCCTCCGCCCCGCACTCCGCCGGCGCGGCGGCGATGGCCGGCTCCCTGTCCCGGTCCGTCCGCCGCTGGGACCGGCAGCTCGCCGCCGTCGCGGCACTGCCGCGCTTGTCGGGACGGGCTCTGCTCGTCGTCGACTCTGCCGAGGTGCACCGGTCCCGGATCGAAGAGCTGCTCCGCACCGTCACGGAACTTTCCACCACGCACGACGTGTCGCCCGTCAAGCTCCTCCTCCTCGCACGGGACACGGGGGAGTGGTGGGAGGAGCTGTCCGTCGGCAGCCACCGCCATCAGTGGATCGAACGACGAGTGGCACGGCTCCCACCCGTCACGGAGGGGATGGGGGCCGCCGAGCTGGACGCGGTGTGGCGCGACGCGACCGGCGGATTCCTGCGTGCCGCGGAGCAGGCGGGCATGCGCGTGACCGCCGACGCGGCGCACAGGATCACTGAAGGCCGCCGCACCGCCGTCCACACCACCCTGCATCTGTATGCCGCGGCGCTGCTGCGTGTCCTCGACGCCGTGGAAGGACGGACCACGTCGCTGCACGAGGTGGAGCACCCGATCACGGGCCTCATCGAACACGAACAGCGTTACGTGGCAGGTGTGTTCACCGCCGCCGGCGTTCCGGTCGACCACGAGCGGGCGCGGTTGCTCCTGGCCCTGGTCTGTCTGCACGCCCCACCGGACGAACCGTCCGCGCTGCGTACCCTGCGGCGTGTCGACACGACGTCACCGGACGGCGACCTCGCCAGAATGGCCAGAGAACTGCAGGTCCTCTACCCGGGTGGTGACCGTTCGCGGTGGCGGGCCCCCGGACCGGACCGCCTGGCAGACTCGGTGCTGCACATGCTGGCGGTCCGCAGCCGCTCGGACGGAGAATCCGAGCAGCTGTTCCGCCGCCTGTGCGCGACGGACGACTGGTTCGAGGGCAGGGCCTGTGCCCGCGTCCTCATCAGGGCGCTGGCGACGGCGTACGACGAGCCGACGACCTTGGCCGAGGCTTCTCGCCGCGTCGACGGCGTCGTACGCACTCTGCTTCTCGAGCACCCGCGTGCCTTTGTGCCGGCCGCGCTGGACCTGGCCCCCGACAGGTTCGAGCATCAGATCCTGGCAGCGGTCGCAGCAGGGAGTGCGACCTCTGGCGCCTCCGTTCTGGCACGCTCCGAACTGGAGGCGCTCGACCTCCTCGTCGGCTCAGCCCCGGCCGGCGACAGCCGGGCGAGGATCTCCGTGGCGATCTCCGCACGTCTGCTGGACTCGGAAGGGGCGGCGGCGCGGCACGGTGGTACGGGGGCGTGGCAGACGAGCGCCCGGGTGGCGAGACTCGCAAGATACGCTCGCGATCTGCGCCGGACCGACGACGCCGAGGGCGCCACCCGCGCCGCGGAGGAGGCAGTGGCACTGGCGCGCCGGATGCGTGAGTCCGGCGATGCGGCGGTCAACGGACACATCGCCCAGCAACTGTCACGGGCGAGCGGCGATCTGGCCGCCGCCGGCATGGACCACGCTGCCCTGGCGGTCAGCACCGCGGCAGCGGAGAGCGCATGGGCGTCGCTGTCCTCTCCGGCACCTCTGAACGCCGCGCAGCGAGCCACTGTCATGAGCAGGCACGCCCAGAGGCTGTTCGACCGCGGACAGACG
The DNA here is from genome assembly GCF_014648895.1 of Streptomyces tanashiensis. Classification (GTDB taxonomy): domain Bacteria; phylum Actinomycetota; class Actinomycetes; order Streptomycetales; family Streptomycetaceae; genus Streptomyces; species Streptomyces tanashiensis. Next base: position 96,781 of record NZ_BMRZ01000002.1, on the reverse strand, counting down.
ACGGCCGCCGTCAACTGCTCAGGGGAGGCGTTGCAGCTGTACCACGACGCCGCCCTGCGCGACCCTGGCCGCCACGACCTGGAGCTGACCGGCGCCATGGCCGACTACGGCGCGAAGCTACGGGCCCTGGGGCGCCCGCAGCAGGCGGCGCCCCACCTCGCCGAGGCACTCGCCGCCTACCGGAGGCATCTCGCGGCTGACGACCGGCCGGGCATCCGGTACGGCCTAGCGAGGGCACTCCGTTCGTACGGAGCCGTCCTGCGCGATCTCGGACGGGCGGATCAGGCGATCCTCCATGCGGAGGAAGCGGTGCGAGTGCAGCGGGGTCTCACCGCCCTGGATCCCGACTCGGGATTGGAACTCGCCGCCGCGTTAGGCCAGTTGGGGGCGATGCTCGCTGAGGCCGGCTCTGCGGATGCCGCTCGCCGTCACCTCGAGGAGGCCGTCGGCAGACTGCGCAGCCCGCACGGCGAGCCACAGGCGGAACAGGAACTGGCGAGCGCGCTGCTCAACCTGGGGGCACTGGAAAGCTCGTGCGGCGATACGGCGCGCGCCGTGAGCCTGCTCGAAGAGGCGCTGGCCCTCCAGAAGAACCGGGCTCCGCGGAGCGAGGCCTCGATCGACGAAGTCAAGGCCACCGCGCACAACTTGTCGCTGGCCCTGTGGAGATCAGGGGACGACGGACGGGCGCGGGAAGTCCGGGCCCGTTACCACCTGGACACTCGGCAGGAGGAACGACTCCCGTCCGGCACACGAACGGTCGCGGAGCTCAAGGCCGAGATCCCGCCGGTCACCGACGAGATGAGGGCCGCCGCACGACGGATGCCGGGAGCTTATCTGTACGTGATCGACCCCGCCTTCGATCCGCACGGTGAGGTGCCGGGGCACGGAGTCCAGGGTGGGTTCAGCATCGACGCCGACGGCGAGATCACCGGGTACCTGGCCAACGATCGCTATCGTCCAACGCCCGTCGCGCTGAACTACCCTCCGCCTACGGACGCCGTGGACCAAGCCGCACAGGCGGCCGGGACGGGCTACGCGCCCCCTCAGGCGGTGGTGCGGGCGCTCGAGTCGGCCACGATCGGGGTGGCGGGCCCGGCCCCCTCCAGGAAGGTGTTCCGGAGGAAACCCCGGGAGACGGCCGTCTTCACCGCACCGAGTCACGTGCCCGACGGCGTCGAGCTCACCTGGATGTCGGGAGCGGAACTGCTGGCGTCACTCCCGCCGCGGACCGTGATCCGCATCAACCCGGGCACCCCGGTCGCCTACCGCCTCGACAGGTCGGAAAGCCCTGACCGGGGCGCAGCCGCTCCCGGCCCGGTCGAGACACCCGCCTCGGACGAGACACGAGCCCTGGACGAGACAACTTCCCCGGCTGAGACAGCCTCTCCGACGGTGCCCCCGTCCCCTTCTCCGACTGAGGCAGCTTCTCCGACCGTGCCCCCGTCTCCATCGACACAGCGACCGCCTTCCCCGTCCCCCTCCGCCCTCCCCGAGGACGAGATCGCCCAGCTGTGCGCCCGTCATGCCGCCGGTGAGCCGGTCCTCGGCCGGCTCGCGGCCACGTTGAGCAGGAGCAGAGTCTGGTACGTCGTCGCTGAACGTGGCGAGGAGCGCAGCATCGTCGTCGCTCGGGTGTGGGACGGCCGCTCCGCCGTCTTCGTCTACAGCTCGCGCGCGTACGCCCCCGCCGTCGGCGTGCTCGGCTTCGTCGAAGGGAGCCGGTTGGCCGAGGCGATGATGAGCGACCTTCTCAGAGAGATCCCCGCCTCCACCTACGTGGTGATCAACAACGAAGGCCCCCATGCGTTGCAGATCGCGGCTTCCGCGCTGCTGGCCTACGGCTAGGCGGCGCGCGGTGCGGGCCCGCCGGACTCGGGCATCGGCTCCACCGGCCACGGCAGAGTCCTGGACAGCGCCTCCCGCTCGGACCGGGCGCGGTGCGGGCGGGTCTGGAGATCCTCAGCAGCGGGATGATCTCGTCGCGCGTGATGTGAGGCGTGCCTGAACGGCGCCCGCCGCCTTCTGGAGGGACCATTGTCTCAGGAGCGCCCTTGCATCGCCGTCGACGAGAGGAGGGTCCGGTGACCGAGCAGCTGGTACTGGCGAGCTGGAACGAGGGCCCGGTCAGGCAGGCGGTCCTGGACTACGTCCACGGGGCGACGACACCGGGGGCGGCGTTCGTCGAGCCGGCCGACCGCATCGCCACGTTCGACAACGACGGCACGTTGTGGGTCGAGCAGCCGATGCCACCACAGTTCGACTTCGTTTTTCGCGCCTGGGAGGAGGAGGTGAAGGCCGACCCTTCGCTCGCGGCTCGGCAGCCGTACAAGGCCCTCGTGGAGCGGGATCAGGGGTTCTTCGAGGCCTTGGCGACACAGGACCCCGAGGCGGTGGCAACCCTGTTGGAGGCGTTCGCCCGGTCGTGGGCGGGCACGACTCCCGAAGAGTTCGACGCGCAGGTGCGCGAGTGGACCACGACGGTCCGGGACCCGCGCTTCGGTGTCCCGTACGTGGAGCTGGTCTACCGGCCGATGCTGGAGCTGTTCGACCTCCTGCGCGCGAACGGGTTCCGGGTGTTCGTGTGCTCGGGCGGCGGCCGCGACTTCATGCGCGCGTTCGCCGAGGACACCTGGGGGATCCTGAAGGAGAACGTCATCGGCTCCGCGGCCTCCTACGCCTACACCGACGGCAGGATCGTCCGCACCCGCGAACTCCTCGGCGGCCTGGATCTGGGACCCGGCAAGCCCGAGCACATCTTCGCCCACACCGGCCGACTGCCCGCCTTCGCGGGCGGAAACGCCGACGTCGACATCGAGATGCTCCGCAGCGCCGCGTTCGCACTGCTCGTCCGCCACGACGACGACCAGCGCGAGTACGCCTACACCAAGGGCGCCGAGACCTCTCTCGCCACGGCGAAGCAGCTCGGCTGGACTGTCGTGAGCATGAAGAACGACTGGGCGACCCTGTTCTGACCAGGAGGCCGCGTTGCACGACCTGACCGCCATCGACGTGCTCGTCGACCCGGACGAGACGACTCTGCGGAACGCCCACACCTGGAACGCACGGATGCGCGAGAGCGTCCCGGACGGCTTCGCCCTGGACGCTTCCCACCAACCGCACATCACCACGCTCCAGCGCTACGTCCGAACGGCCGACCTGGACGACGTGTACGACGCCGTCCACCGGACCCTGGCCGCGACCGACACCAGTGCCCTCACCTACCAGGCCTTCGCGATCGGCCACGCCGACTGGGGCGTGCCCGGCCAGGGCCTCGCGGTCATCCTCCTGCGCCCCAGCCCGCAGGTCCTCGCCTTGCAGGCCGCGCTGCAGGCCGCGATCTCCCCGTCCACCGAGTCCGGCGGCACGGCCGCCGCCTTCGTCACCGACCCCGGCGAAGACATCAGCCAGAGCACTCTCGACTGGGTCGACGGCTACGTCCCCGCCCAGATCGGCCCCGACCGGTACACCGCTCACATCACCGTCGGCTTCGCCACCCTCGACGACCTCAGGACCATCGAGGCCGAACCGTTCGACGCCTTCACCGTCCGCCCGGCCGGCATCGCCGTGTACCAGCTCGGAGACAACGGAGCCGCCCGCAAGCTCCTCCGAAGCTGGCCCACGACGGACTGACCTGACCTGACCTGACCTGACCAGCCCGGGCCCGGAGGTGTCTCAGGCGTCGAGGCCCTCCGGCACTCCTGCCGCGCCGGTGGGCCCCGGACGATATCTGGCCGGGCTACCGGCCTTCCATCGCGGTGCGGCTGGTGGCGTCGACTGAGACGGTTCCCCCACAGAGGCAGCGGTACGCCGTTGGTGCAATCGGCGAGGGTGCGAGCGAGGCGTTCCGTGCCGGCGTCGTCGAAGTGCAGAAGGTGTGTGTGTCTAGCGGACGACCACCGCCTCCGGGATGCGGGGTTTGCCCTCTCCCGCCGCGTTCCAGGCACAGACGAAGGCAACGTAATGGTGTCCCGGGGTGAGGCCTTCCATCCGAGCGGAGCGGGCCGAGGGGGCGTAGCCGCGGATCGTGGACCACACGAGCGGTGTGTCCAGGTCGTACACCCACAAGGCGTAGCGGGTGATGGTGTCGGAGTAGGGGCCGGTGGACGGGGTCCAGCTGACGTCGATGGCCCCGGCCCCCGGCGTCACGGTCACGCTCTCCGGTGGCGCAGCAGTGGTGGGGCGGGCGGTGCCGCCCACCGGCGCGGACCATTCCGACACGCGATCGCCGGTGTCACCTGCGACCGCGCGCACGCGGACCTCGTACGTGTGGCCCTCGTACGGCTGGCCGGTGAACTGCCAGGACAGGTCGAAGCGGTTGGCCGGGGTGGGACCGCCAGGCTGCCAGGCGGCGTCCGGAGCGTTCGTGGTGTCGCGCCACTGGATGTCGTAGGAGTGCGCGCCCAGGATCTTGGACCAGGTGACGGTGACTCCTTGCTGCGTCCCGTCGAACCGCAGGTCGCCCGGGGTGACGATGCTGAAGGGCACGACCGCGGCGGGCTCCCTGGGGTCCTGCTCGCCCATGCCGAACGCGTGGTGCAGGGTGCTGCCGAAGGCACGGGCGATGCGGTACTCGCCCCAGGCGTTGGGGTGCAGCCCGTCGTACGTCGACGGGCACGTCGTGCCGGCCGGGTCGCAGCCGTAGGCGGCGTCGATGTCGGCCAGCGCGACCGGTGAGTCGGGAGTGCTCCAGGTGGGAACGGCTTCGGCCAGAGCCCGGTTGTAGTCGGCCGTGCGCTGGGGAAGCTGCGGGTTGGCCCTGCCCAGGGAGGTGCGCTGGGGGACGTTGCCGACCACGATGCGGACGTGTGGGTTGACGCTGCGGGCGTTGTCGACGAACTCCTTCATCGTCGGGACGAGGCCGGAACCGGCGCCGAGCCATCCGATGTCGTTGAACCCGAGTTCGACCAGCAAGGTGTCGGGGAGTTCGCCGCTCCCCTTCAGCCCGTTCATGACCGAGGCGATGGTGCGGGTGCTCTGGCCCAGCTGGCGGCCCCACATCGCGTAGTGGCGTGATCCGGTGGCGAGGAACTGCGGCGATGTGTTCGCCGAGTAGACGCCCGTGAACCTGGCGGGATCCGGCTCATCGGCGGGCGCCGGCGGTTCCACGGACGGGGGTTCGGGGGCGCGGGCCTCGTCGGCGTTGTGGGTCCCGGACAGAGGACCGACGAAGGTGGCCCCGAGACCTTCCTCGCGGGTCCACTCCCACAGCCGCTGTCGCCAGGTGTGGTTGCCCTCGTACCCGTTGCTGATCGAGTCTCCGACCACGAGCACGTTGCCGATGTTCCAGCGGGCGGGCGGCTCGGGGGTGCCCACGTCGTCGTCGCCCGCCGTGGACTCGAAGCCCCAGGTGTACGGCGCCGTAGCGATGATCATCGTGGAGTTCAGGAACTTCCGCTCGGGCTGCAGGTAGACCTCGACGTTCGCCGCCCGGTGGGAGATGCGCCCGTTGTCGAACGCCCATTGCACCTCGGGGAGGTCGGACACGCACCCGGACTGGCTCACGTCGATCGAGCCCCGCCCCGACCGCGAGACGCACCAGCCGCTCTTGAAGGCAAGGAGGTACCGGTCCGGTGCGCTGCTGAACCGGACCTGGACGGTCTGCCGCGACCTGTTGGCGGCCGTCATCTCGCGCAGGCGGATGGGGGTGGTGACGTCGGTGAGCGCGGCCCCGGGGACGTCCGATGCGGTCAGCACGTACGTCATGCCCGGAATCGGCCTGTCGCAGTCGGAGACCGACCGCTCAGGTCGTGGTGGCCCGGGCAGGCCGACGCAGCTCCCGTCCACGATGTAGCGTACGTAGTAGTGGTCGGAGTTGTACCCGACGCGGAGCGCGTCGATGGTGTTGTTGTTCCCGTAGCTGATGTACGCGAAGTCGAGCTCCCGGCGCCCCTGGTGGGTGGCCTCGCCGGTGGCCACGATGTGATTCTGGAACCTGGTCTCGATGTGGCCGGGATCGCCGTTGAAATCGGCCAGGACCACCCAGTCCTGTCCGGGGGCGTGATCCCTCATCCATATCATCGCCGCGTAGATGATGTCCGAGTCGTTGTTGGGGCGTTGTCCGAGCGACCGGGCGTGGGCGTTGAAGTACCAGGTGGTGCCGAACTGCACTCCCATGATCGGCCGCGCTTCCTCGTGCCCTGCGTAGAGCTGCACCGCGTTGACAGCCGTCAGGCGGGACACGATGGCCAGGCCGTTGCCCTGCTGGCCGGTGTCCATCCAGTAGATGTTGACGACGTCGGGGTCCGCGTCGGTCCCGACGCTGTACACGAATTCGTGGACGCCGGGATTGGGAAACACCCGGTCGGTCAGTGTGGCGCGCGGCGGCGGCTCGTTCCCCGCCTCCTGCAGGGCCACCACGTCCGTCTGCCGGTCGTTGAGGATCCTCGGAAGGACGGTCGTCCAGCGCGACTCGGGTATGCCACCGCCCCAGTCGCTCTGGCCGAGCATGTTCCACTGGGCGATCGTCCGATTGAACGGGGGGTCGGCCTGCGCGGGCGCGGCGGCCGGTCCCAGGACGCCGAGCAGGGCGGCGATGAGCGCGAGCGTGGCACACACGGCGAACCAGCGGCGAGTGTGCTTGGGCGTTAAGTCCACCTGTTTCACTCCGACTTCAAGAGAGAACGATTCGCGGGCGGTTAACCCTACTGATCAGTAGTAGTCGGGTGTGCCAGGGCCCTGACCGGGGGTCCGGGGGCCTCATGACGGTTTGCGATGTGCGGCGCCATCGCTGCGCCAGTGGGTGCACGACGCCGGCGACGACGAGGTGGGTGGCGGTGACGGTGTCGGGGGGCGAGGTGGCGGCGTGGCGGGTGGTGCTGGCTCATGTCGGCCGTGTCGTGTTCCTCGCGGTGGTAGCTGTAGATGCGGGCAGCGTTGGCCTGCATGTGCCTGGACATGGGGCTGCTTCAGATGGAGGGGCGGATGCCTTGTCCGGTGCATCAACTGGGAACAGCTATGCGGATAGGCATCATGATCGAGTCGCCGTTGGAAGGCGCTCGTCACCTGAGCTGCGCGTTCACCCAGGCGGGCTCAAGTCCGGTGCGTTGGTGGTGCTGCAAGTCGTTAGTCGCTGATCGGGGTCATGCGCCCCCTGCGCTCCCGGACGCCGATCAATGCCCTGGTGCGGATAGCTACGATCGGCGGCCCAGGCTCTGAACAGCCGACTCACCCCACCTGAGAGAAGGCACGTCCATGCCCAAGCGCACTACCATGTCTGAGAGCAGCACGCAGCCCCTCATCGAACTCCGCATGGGTGGAGTGCACTTGACGGTGGAGCGCGTGCCCGGATGGCTCATCGGTCTGATCACCACACTCGGTGGCGCAGGGCTCACGTGGTGGACTCAGCAGTAGCCCTACGGGATCCCCTCTTCACCCAGCCGTGGGCGACGGCGATGGTGACGACGAACGCCCAGCCGGCGTCGAAGCTGACGTGGCGCCAACGGCAGGGGCAGGTGGTCATGCAGCGCCACCTGTCGGCATGACCACCTCGTTCCTTTCCGCCGCCGCGCCGCCTGCGGTGTGCGGCCTGGTCGGCCGGAACGGGGATCACGGCCCGGATGCCGCGTCTGCGCAGATGGTGGCGGATGGCGCGGGATAGTCCGATGGCGTGATCGGCCGGCTCGCCGGCCGAGGCCCCGTGTTGCGGGCCCCGGCGGCATGCTGGTGGGCACGCACGATCGTGGAGTCGACCGCGACCGCCCATTGCAGGTTCTCATCGGCGTCGGCCCGGGCGACCAGGGCGGTGAAGACCTGTTCCCAGGTGCCGTACAGGGCTCACATCCGCAGCCGGTTGTAGACGCCTCTCCAGTTGCCGTACTTCTCTGGCAGGTGGACCCACTGGTTCCCCCCCAACGTGGGTGCAAAGAGGATGGCCCGCCCAGGCCGAGATCGTCTTGACGACCTCGCCCTCATGGCGCTGACATGCTCAGATAGGCCTCTGAGGAGCGCTGACCTGCGCCTTGCTCCCGGCTACCGCACCGTAGAGGTCCACCACCGCGGAGATGCCGCTGCGGCGCTGGCCGATCTGGATGGGCATCGCCAGGAGGGGGGTCGTGCTGCTCCTCTGCATCGCCCGGGACGGCGGCGTCCAGGTATGTGACCGGATCACCGCGACCTCCACGCTGGCTGAATGCGGAGTAGAACGCTCGGTCGAACTCCTTTCGGCCTGGGCCGCGGATCCGACGGTTCCCTCGGACGCCAGAGTTCTTGCCGCGCGCTCCTTCGCCGTGTTGGGGTCACTCTCGTCGCCCACATGGCGCCGCCCGGGACACGCCGGTCCCGCCCAGCCATGGTGGGCGCGCGCGGTGCAGTCGTCAAACTGCCCCGTCCCACATACTCGGAACAATGAGCCAGCGATCCGACAGTCACATGATCCGCCGGACGGGTCCGTACCCTCACCGGCCGGCTCCCTCCCGCGGCGGGTGCCCCCTGGACGGGCCGGCGCAACCTGATGGTGCGTGGCCTGCCCGCACGCTGGGGCATGCGGCGTTGCGAACGCGGAGATCTTGAATGTCATTCGTCAGGCTCTGCAGTCCGGAGAGGCACTGAATGATGCGTACGCGTCGCCGTTCCACCCGAGAGGTGTGGTGAGGATGACGCCGTCGGGGTGGGGCGCGGCGTTGAGGCCGGCCCTGCCGCAGGACGGTGGAGAGGGCGGTGGCTGTGGCGGCTCTGAGATGGGCGAACTCGGCCAGTGCGGGCCGGTCAGTGTGGGTGGGGTGTGCGCGGATCGTGGTCTGGACGAGGTGGTCTGTGGGCCAGGTGACATCGACTCCGTATGCGTGCTCGTGCAGGCGCTGGCCGCTGTCGGGGCCGTATCCGGCGGTGGCGAGTACGACCCCGGACGGTGTCGAGCAGTTCGTGGGCCATTGCGATCTCCCACGGTGGGGTCCGTCACGCCGCTGCCGGACGGTGCGGTGGGCGTGCTGCGGCGGGGCCGACGACCGTCAGCGGAATCTCCAGTCCCTCACACAGCCGGCGGGCGCGGGCGAGGACGCTGACGGACGCCGGTGACGGGTCGGGGGTGGGCAGCTGGATCCGGACGTGACGCGGGCGGTGCGTGAAGAGAAGTGTCTCGATCTGCGGACCGGGCTCGGCCGGAGCGGACGCGGGCCGGGCGGCCTGGACGGTGAACAGGTGCTCGGTCTCGGTCAGGCGCAGCAGGCGGTCGACCCGGGGGCCGAGTGCGGTGAGCACCAGGGTTTTCCCGGCCCGTTCGGCCCGCCGGTTCAGGCGGAACAGCATGTGCAGACACGAGCAGTCGCAGAAGGTGACAGCGGACAGGTCGACGTCGAGGCCGGAGACGCTGACGTCCAGGGCCGCGGCGAGATCCGCACCCAGCTCGTCGGCGTCCTCGATGTCGACCTCGCCGCATACGCGAGCCAGTGCCCGTTGGTGCCCGGGTTCGAAGTCCACGGCGACGACGGACGGTTGAGCGTCTCCGCTGATGTCTGCCCCGACGACGGTGGTCGGGCGGCGGGGGTGAATGGTCATGGCCTGTCCCTCCGTTGTCTCGAAGGAAGGTCTGGCGGCCCAGTGGGAGGAGTCCGGGCCTCCGAGTGAGCGGATCCATCGCCGTGCTTGCGGTGGTCGTCTGCGGTAGGGCGTGGGGTCGGCTGGTCGAGGTCGACCAGCAGTTGCAAGAGGTCAGCGATCTCGTGGTGGCCCTCGGCCGGGTGACGGAAGAGAGTCCCGGGTGTGACCTCGTAGTGGTTCCGTCGGCCGTGGCGTACCCGGGTGAGGTATCCGGCGGTCTCGAGGTCGGTGACGATGGCCTGGGCCGCCCGTTCGGTGAGCCGGCAGTTCTCGGCCAGGTCCCGCAGCCGGATTTCCGGGTCGCCCAGGATCATGGCGAGGATGCGGGCGTGCTGCGTGACGAACGTCCAGCTGGTCCGAGGTTCTACCGGCTCCATGTCCGGAATTATACGATTTGGAACTCCGGTTTCGCCAGACGTGAGCCCCGATTCCTGTATCTCCGGCCCCCGGCCGACACCCGGCGCAAGCTGAATCCCCCCAGTCCAGTACGCGACGACTCTCACCGTTTCACGCCAGGAACAATCGGGCAGGCGCGACATTGGAGACTAAGAGGAGACCGCAATGGAAGAGCAAGGCGGTGCCGGGGGCGTGCCTCACAGCCCCCGACGCACCGGACGGCGCAGCGAAGAAGGCACAGCCGCAGCCGACACCGACGAGGCGAGCCGCTTCGACCGCCCAGAACCCCGAACGGACCCTGTGACGGGACGACGGCGCTGGACCGGCCCGAAGGCCCGCGAGGAGAAGCGAGGCGACAGCGATGCCTGACACGAACATCTGGGGATACGCCCAGGACGTCGGCCATCGGCTGGGAGTCGACCTCATCGGCTACACGGTCGAGGCGACGGACGGCCCCATCGGAAAGATCGACAAGCACTCCGAGGAGGTGGGCTCCTCCTACCTCGTCGTCGACACCGGAGCCTGGATCTTCGGCAAGCACGTCCTGCTTCCCGCCGGCACCATCCGCCGGATCGACACCGCGGAGGAAAAGGTCCACGTCGACCGTACGAAGGACGAGATCAAGAACGCGCCCGAGTACGACGATGCCCGACACGCAGGCGAGCCCACCTACCTCGAACAGTTCGCCCGCTACTACGGCATGCCCCACATGTGACGGAGCGGCTGCGCGCGGCACGAAGACACGCCGGCCTCGGGTGATGGGGCGCACGCCCAAGTCCCGCGACACGGGTTCAGCGGAACCCGTGTCGCGGTGCCACCACGGTGAACATCGCCCCGCAGGAGTCGGTGAGGTCGATCCACCTGCTCGTGGTGGTCGTGTAGACGGGAGCGGCAGTCATCCCTCCCCCTCTTTTGCTGCCGCGATCGTCTCTTCCAGATCCGGGACGGGAAAGTGGACGTTCCAGCGCTGGCGGATCCGAGGGTCCGGCACGTCGTCGACCGCGCCACCGCTGATGTGGGCGACGGCGGCGTGACCATGGTGCACTGCCACGGCCTACTGTCCAGTCCGGGACGACCGGTCCCTCCCAGAACCCAAAGACAGCTCCGGCCGGGTCGGCCGGCAGCCCGGCTCTGCCGGTACCGAAGGCGCAGGGGCCCACGGCCATCGTCGCTCCACGTTCGCCGATTGCGGCAGCGGTGACATCGGCGTCGGCGAAGTAGGGCGTCCACGCCCCGGCAGATCGCGAAGTAGGGCGTCCACGCCCCGGCAGATCGAAGTAGGGTGTCCACGCCACCGGCAGATCCAGTCGTTCGGACAGTGCTCCGATCCCCGCAGCGGGCACGCCCTCCTGAAGTGCGACCGAGACTGACCCAACACGGGGCGCTCGCGATCTCGTGGCTCGACGTGGACACGGCCCTCTCCCCTCGGATCAGTCATGGGAGACGGGACACCTTCAGCCGTGATCCCGCCCAGCGCATCGACAGGTCAGCGGGGGCCGTAGGGGCGGACCGTGTCGCATCTGTCGCCGCGCGCCGGGATCAGGGTGGCAGCCTGGTGAAGCAGGGAGCGCCGCCATCCAGGGGGAGGCCGGACGGCGGCACCCGTCGAGCGAATGCCCGTGGTGTGCCGCTTCATGCACACGGCGGAAGTTGATGGAGATCAACATGGAGGCACGGGGCGTGGCAGCCGCCGAAGCGCACCGGCGTACCGGCGTACACGAGCCAGCGGCACATGAGTGATCACCTGGATCCCTTGCGCGCCGTCAGGGCTTGAGGAGGTCTTGATCACGTCGTCGCTCCTGGCTTGGCATCTCGTAGTGCTGCGGGCGCCTCCTGGTGCGTCGGGGGCGCCCGCCGTGTGCGTCAGGTGGTGAGGAGCCGGTTGAAGAACGAGCGGTACTGCCGCAACGCCTTGCGCAGGCTCTCCGTGTCGACGTCCTCGCCCTCGTTCCACTGGCCCTCCAGGTCCTTCTTTCGGTCCCCGAAGGTTGCGGCGAGCTTTCGGATCACGTCGGTGACGAGCGCGTCGGCCTCGTGCACGGCCTCGCGGGGGTCGTCGACGAACCGGCTCTGGATCTCGTGCCAGCGGTGACGGAAGGCCTCCTCGTCAGCGGAGTCGAGCAGCCGCGCGGGGGCTCCTTCCTCGCCCGCCTCCCCGGAACGGCCCGCCTCCCCGGAACGGACGGTGGCGTCCTCGCCGAGCCCTGTCGGGGTGTCGGGTTCACGGTCGCGCTCGGGGGCCGTGTCGGTGTCGGTGCCGGAACGGTCGCCGGTGCGGAGGCCATTGCCGGCGCCGGTTTCGTGTTCCGGTCCGGTGTCTGCGGCCGTGCCGGTGTCCACGCCGCTGTCCGCGGCCGTGTCGGAGGCGCTCCCGGCCTCGGTCCGGGTGGGGGCGCCCGTGTCGGTTCCCCTGCCGCGACCGGCGTCGCGCTCGTCGCGGCCGACGTCGGTGCTTTCGCCGGGATACATGGGCGGCGCCGCGTCCGCACCGTCGCCGGACTGCTCCCGTGGGTCGTGCTCGCGCATGTCGTGCGCCTCCTCGTCAGGTCCGGCCGGGACGGGGAGCGTCACCGTCGGTGAGAAGTTCGTCGAAGAGGGCCCGGTAGTGCACCATCGCTCCTCTCAACTGTTCGGTGGTGGCCTGCTGCGAGGAGCTGAGCGCGTTGATCTCGTGCGCCGCCCGGTAGTGCTCCAGCGTCTGGCCGTGTGCGACCGAGAGGTCGCGCGTCTGCTGCTCGAAGCCCTCCGTGGGATAGCCCCGCTCGCGCATGAGCGCGGTCACCAGGCCGTCCGCGTCGTGCACCGCTCCCTCAGGGTGGTCCACGAACTCTTCCTGAACACCACGCCACCGCTCGGCATAGCGTTCCCGCGTCCCGCTCGACAGCGGCTTGATGTCCAGGGCCTCATGACGCTTCTCACGAGCCTCGAGGTCGTACTCGGCGGCCCGCTTGCTTCCGGCGTCATCGACCGTCCGGTCGTACTCGGGCCCGAACTGCTCGCGCAGCCGCCGACGACGCCGCCCGCCCACAGTGATGGCCAGCACGATCACCACGATCACCACCGCGACGGGTATGACGATGGCGAGAATCGTTCCTGTCGACATCGGCCTCGCTCCCTTGGGTCTCTTCCCCGTGCGCACGGCGGCTGCCCAGTCGGAGCGGCCTGAAACAGCTCTCCCCGCGCGGACCGCCGCCGCACCGAAGCGCCCGGCCGCAGCGCCTCACCGGGCGAAACGTGCGGCGGGTACGGGAATCGGATTCGGGGTAGCCGCCCCGTGCCGACGTCAGACGTGGTCCGCTGCCGCGGGCCACGGTCGCCCGGGAGGTGCCATGCCCCATGCCGTACTGTCCGCCGCGCAGATGCCTCAGCTGCGGCTGTGCGCACTGCCCGGTGTGTACCGACCACAGGCCGACACCTGGCTGCTGGCCGACGCCCTCGCCCGAGAGGAGCTCGGGCCAGGCACGACCGTGATGGAGATCGGCACCGGCACCGGTGCCCTCGCGCTCCACGCAGCCGCCAGGGGAGCCCGTGTCACGGCGGTGGACGTGTCCTGGGCAGCTGTGATCGCTGCGTACCTGAACGCCCTGCGGCGGCGGCTGCCGCTCCGCGTCCTCCACGGGGACTTCGCCACCCGCGCCTGCGGGCAGCGCTTCGACCTCGTGCTCTCCAACCCTCCCTACGTCCCCTCGCCGAACCCGCGGCTGCCGACACGCGGCGCCGAAAGGGCCTGGGACGCCGGTCCGACCGGACGCATGGTCATCGACAGGATCTGCGCGAAGGCCGCGTCGATGCTGCGACCCGGCGGCGTTCTGCTCATGGTCCACTCCGGCATGTGCGATGCGCGGTCCACAGTGCGGCAGTTGGAGGGGACCGGGCTCACCGCCCGGGTGGCCTTCCGCACGCTCGTGCCATGGGGGCCGGTCCTGCGGGCACGACGGGCGTGGCTGGAGGAGCAGGGGCTGGCCGACGAGGGCGACGCGTGGGAAGAGTTGGTGATCATTCGTGCCCAGCACCCCTGACCGCTCCCCGGCCTCTCCACTCCGCTCCGCCCGCCGCGTGATGCTCGACCACCAAGGGCCCGTGCTGATCGAGGGCCCGGTGGAGATCGTCCTGGAGGACGGTACGGTCGCGCGCTCGGACCGTTTCGTGGTCGCCGTCTGTACCTGCCGGCGCAGCCGAAGCTACCCCTGGTGCGACACCAGCCATCGCGCACACCGTCGGAAAACGTCGGCCCCAGGGAAAGGAAGCTGCCCGTGATCCCGCGGCACTCCGACGCCCTCGCGCACGACCCCAGCCTGGTCCAAGGGCGGGGCGAGATCTCGGAGGCCGTCGTCAGGGCCCTGAGTACCGGCGCGCCACCCCTGTGCAGCCACAGGGAGGCGGCCGGGACCGATCCGTGGGGCGAGGACCTCCAACTCGCCCTGTACCTGCTCTACGAACTGCACTACCGCGGCCTCGCCGGTGTCGACGCCGACCGGGAGTGGGATCCGGACCTGCTCCGTCTACGCCGGGGAGCTGGAGTCCACCGTCGTGGAGAGCCTGCGGGCAGAGCTGCGCGACGCCCCACGGACGGTCGAGGAGGCCTTCGACCCCCTCCTCGTCGAGCCCGTGGAGGCGACCAGCAGCGTCAGCCATTGCCAGACGTCATGTCGCTGCACGGGCCGGCGTCGCCCGGACGCTGCGGGACTGAAGGGCTCACCCTCATGCTCCTGAGTCGTCGTCTACCTGCGACCTGGCGGGGTCTCTTGAACCTGAAGGGGGGCGTTGTGATGGTCGACGAAGCGTGGATCGATGACGGCAGTGTCCAGTCATGGTGACCGTGGTTGCTCGTGTCCGGCGGGGTCGGCATCACGTGGAAGGGTGCGACCAGAGCGCTGTCTCTGATGGGCCGGGCGCGGTCCGCGCTCATCGGCTCAATGCCAACCGGTGTACCCGTCGGGGTGCCCTCCGCCACCCTCGCCCCGTGTCAGGCCGTACAGGAACAGCCCCAGCACGAGCAGCGCGAGCAGCACGGTCCAGACGGTTCCTGGGAAGTCTGTGAGACTCGTGCGCCGTGAGGGATCGTCGCCCTGGTTCTCGGTGTCGCTGTTCCTGTCGTTCATCCCGCCCCCTCCGTCCGTATTCATGGCACTGCGCCACGCGGCCGGCGTCAAGCCTGTCGGCGCCCGGGGTGTGTGGAGGATGGGACCGATGCCAGCTGTCTGCGCCCTTGCGGAGGCCTGAGTGTTTTGACCCGCAGCGTTGTTGACGCGGCTGACCGGGCGGGTGTCCGTTGAGTGCGGTGTGGCAGGGGTCGTGGTCGTAGGCGTGGAGGAACGCTCCGGCGGCGCAGCAGCGGGCCTGGTCACGATGGGCGTCAACGCTGCGTGTACAGCACTGGCAGGTGGTGCGGAGTCTCCGGCCACGAGGCGGCGGTACTCGTCTCATACCGAGAGGTGTCGCGGCGTGGCGTCGGTGCCTCGATGGCTCGGCCGATGCGGGGTTGGGGTGTGGGGCTCGCGCCTGTGTGGGGCTGGTGCGAGGTAGCTCTCCCTTCGATAGGCTGGCCTGCGCGGGGCTGGGTCGGGGTGTGGGTGGTGGGCCCTGTGTGGGTGGGGGCCTGGCGTGGGGGTGTTGGTCTGGCCGCCGCATGGTGGTGACGTGTCGTGGTGAGTGGGGGAGACGTTCCGGCCTGTTGTGGTATGCGCCCTGACTGGCTGTTCCGGTGCTTTCCACCGGGCTCACGACGCGGGTCGCCGGGTTTCTTGCCGTCGAAGTCACCGTGTGGATGTATGGCTTTGTGACGGCCCGGGCTGTGGGTGGTCAGCCTGGTGGTGAGGGGCTTGTCGAAGGGTGAGGCATCCGCTTGTGCCGACTGCTTCGAGGAGTTCCGGATGCCTCCGCCCGCCCTGCTGCGCCCCGGCCCGGCAGCAACTCGCTCTCGTGTCAATCCTCTGCGTGGGCGGCGTGCGTTCCTCGTGCGTGTCGGGGTGTGGGCGGCGCTCGGCGCCGGCCCTGCAGCTCTTCTGGTCGCGGTGGGCCGTCCCGCCGCGGTGCCGGTGAAGCCGGCGCCACTGTGGCCCGTCCCGCTCCCGTCCAGAGGGCTGTCGACGGGGCGGGTGCCGGTGAGGCGGCCGGGTTCGCGGAGACGGTCCTCGGGGTGTGGCTCGAGTCCGGCACGGCCGTCGAGTCGTCTCCCGAGATGGCCCGGTTGCGGCTGCTGGCACCGGGTGTGCAGGCGCCGCGGTGGGGCCGCCGGCCGGTCGCGGTCCTGCAGGTGGCTGCCGTGCGGACCGAGCGGCAGGGGCGCGGCACCTGGGCGGTGACAGTCGCTGCGCGCCTCACGAACGCTGCCGCCGGTGTACCGGGGGAGCAGTCGGTGCATGGGCTTCGGTTCTTCACCATCCCTGTCACCGAGACCGGCAGCGCTGCCCGGCGGGTGTTCGCGGCCGGGGCGCCGAGGGAGGCGGCCGGGCCGCAGGCCGGGCGGGAGCCCGCCTCGCCCTGCACCGCCCGCGTCGAGGACCCCGCACTCATCGACACCGTTCGCGGGTTTCTGTCCGCGTTCCTCGGCGGCGGCACGGTCGAGCGCTACCTCGTGCCGGGGACGGTCCTGGCCCGCCCCCAGGCCCGGTTCCCCGAAGTGGAGACCCTCCAGGTCCTCTCCGGGGGCCGGCCCGCCGGCGCCGGCCGGGACGGTGCGACCCCGCCCGTGTCCGTGCCGTGGTCTCCGCCACGGACGCGGCCGGCCGCTCGTGGCCGATGGCGTACGCGCTCATGCTCACTGCCCGCGACGGCCGCTGGGAGATCGCCTCCCTCGACACCGACACCGACACCGACACCGGCACCGGTACGGCGGCCGCTCCCCGTTCCTGACCTGCCACCACCCACCCTCTGTTTTTCACGAGGAGTCCGTCATGAGCACCACGTCCGTCGTCCTGGCCGTCCCGATCAAGGACATCGGTGACCATCTGCTGAGCGTGAGCGGCGAGTGGGGTGAGAAGGCCCTCCTGTCCGTCGTCATCGCTGTGGGCAGCAAGATGAGCGTCAAGGCGGGTATCGGCGCCTTGATCGGTCTGGTCGTGTGCGTCGGGGTCTACCAGTCCCGCGACGAGCTGGCGCAGGCGTTCAGGGAAGAGCTCACCAACGTCAGCACCCCGACGCCGGCATCGACCGTGCCGGCCGGCAAGTGACGGTCGCGCAGCGTGAGCGCGACTCCCGCCGGGCCCGGGTCCCGCGTCGGCCGTAACCACACCAAGGGCCGTACCCATCCTTGGGTGCTGGGCAAGCTGGGCGACTTCGTTCTCTGGTTCGGCCCCTGCAACGCCGGCCAGCTGGTCATCGCGGCCGTCGGTGTCCTGGTCCTGATCAAGACGTTCGACTGGTGGTCGGGGCTCGGGCCTCTGCCGGTCCTCGCTCTGGGTGTTGTGGTGTGGGCGGCCCGCGCACACAGGGTCGGTGGCCGCCGTCCGATGTGGGTGCTGTACGGACTGGCCCGGCGGGCGCTGCAGCCGAGGTCGGGCCGGATCGGCGGCAAGGCCGCGCGTCCCCCGGGGACACACCGCCTGACCGGCACCCTCCTGATCGACCCCACCACCGACCCCACTGACCCCATTGGGCCCATCGGCCCCACCGAGCCTGCCGGGTTCGCCGACTCCATCAGGTCGGCGGGGCCCGTCGAGTCGTCCGCACGTTCCGCTTCGCCGGCCGGGTCCGACGGGGCCAGGAAGCGTTCCGTTCCTCGCCCGGCCGTCCGGCCGTCTCAAGGGCGTCGCGCGGCCTGCAGCGGTCCGGCCGCCCCGGCCCCCGCCCCCGAACACGCCCCGGAACCCGCTCGCGTGGCCGTCCGGGCTTCGGCCCGGGTGGGCGGGGGCCCGGTTCCCACGCCGTTGCAGCAGATGCTCCATGACCGATCGAAGAGGAAGGCAGCAGCCCGATGAAGCTCCCTCTGCGGCATATCGTCGACCATCTCGTCTGGTCGACCAGCGGCACCGTGTGGGCGGTGTGGTCTCTCGCCCCGGCCGGTTCCCGCTACATGCCCGACCGTTCCCGTGAGCAGATCACTGCCCAGGTCACCGCCCTGGTGCGGTCTCTGCCCGGCAGTGCCCGTCTGTTCGGGCTGTGTGCCTGTATGGACGCGGGCGAGGTCGTCGCCGCAACGTTGGACGGTGTCGACTACCGGCGGCACGAGGCGTGGGCGGAGGTCGCCGAGGCCCCGTTGCGGCTGCTGGCGGGCGAGGACCTGGAGGAGCCGGTGGACATGCACCGGCGCTTTCTGTGGCTGGCCGTGCCGCTGCCCGGGCCCGGTGGCCTGGGGCGGTGGCGGGCGACGGCCGGGACCGTGTGGTCGCAGCTCGCGGGGCTGCTGGGGTTGCCACCGGTGCCGGTGAATGTCCGGGAGGTGGCCGAGTACCGGGTGCGGGCCGGGCAGGTGGAGGCCGAACTCGGTGGCGGGATCGTGCCGCGGCGGGCGACGCCGGCTCAGATCGTCTGGATGCACCAGCGTGCCGTCGGCCGCGGCCTGGAAGCCGAACTCCTCGGTGAGGCCGAGCGCTCGCCGTTGTGGGGGAGCCGTGTGAAGGGCGGGGTCCTGCGGTCCCCGTCCCACGCCGACCTCGGCCACGTCCTGCTCCTCGAAGGCGGCCGCCCTGGGCCGTTTCGTTTGGATCTTGCGAGGCTTGTCATACTTCCCGAGTGGAGATGCAACCCGAGGAGGCAGCGCGGCGTTGGCTGGCTGATCAGGGCGTCCGCCGGGCGCGCGACGGGTGGGTGAACGACGAGGAACCGGACGTGTTGCTCACTGCCAACCAGGTGGCGCACTCCTGGGCCGGTGATGTGTTCGCCGAAGACCTGGATGCAGCCGATCAGGTGCGGTTGGCTTTCGGGCTGCTGGACCTCCTCGACGAGTACTGGGTCACGTGCGAGATCCGGTTCGCGAACGAGGGTGCAGAGGGTCCCCTGCCGGCCGACGTACTGTGGGACGGCTACCGTCAGCGGCTGGAGGCGGACCGCGACGCCGAAGCCGTCACCTACTCGCTGTGGGTGGACTGGTTCGAGGACCACGCCACTTCCGCGACGGCCTTCGCCGAGGTTCTCGGCAACGACATCGACCGGGTGGTGGCCGAGCGATCGGAAGCCCTGCTCCGCCGAGCCCGTCGGGTTCTGGAGTGTTCGGGACCGGTGCGCTGGACGGTGAAGGAGCTGACGTACCGCACCGCCATGCGGCTTCCTGTCCTGCACTCGGCCGTCTTCCGCGGCCTTCGGGCGAGCTTCCACGACGTCTACGGCGACCTGGAGCCGGCTGCCGCACTGGCCCTCCTCGGCCGGCTGGATCTTCCCACGGACACCCAGCACCTCGCCGAACTGCGCCACGTACTCGCCGCGGGCCACAAGAACCACTACCGCAGCCCCGGTGCCTGGGACGATGCGGTTCGCTCCTGCTCTTGAGTCGTTGGTCGTAGCGGGTGGCGATGCCCCGCCACTGCTTCAGGGGGTTGATTCAGCGTTCGACGGTGTTGCGCTGCTTGTCCGCCGCGCGGTCGAGTGCGCGGCATCAACCGGCTCAAGCGCCACCGCGCGGTCGCCACCCGGTACGACAAACTTGCCGTCCGCTACGAAGCGACCGTGCTGGTGGTCCTCAACGAGTGGCTGTGACGTACTTCGTCGGTCTGGCGCGGGCTCTCTGGCTACCTTCCGCTGTCGTCCCCGCGCAGCGCAGCACGGACCAGAGCCACGTCCGCAGCGGGAACGGCGAGTTCCCAGTAGCGATCAGCTGCTTGCAGTGACAACAGACGGAACAGTCCCTTGTTGACCACCCCGCTTCCAGGGCCCACGACCGGGCCCGCCCCATGAAATGTGGAACGGAGCAACCAAGGCGACGCCTTCACCGGATCTGCCGAGCACTCGAAACGGCCGCCGCACCATTGGCGACGCTGCGGCAGGATCCAGATAGTCAGGACGCACACCGACCCCGTGCAACGGGCACTCGCCCACCCTCATCGCCCCCAGCTCACGCCCCTGTGCGGACAAGCTTCTAGATGTAGTCGAAGTACCGAATCCACCAGTCCACTCGTTCCCCCGGGCGGTACGTGGCCAGCGGACTCAGCCCGTCGTACGGCCGGGTGAGCAGGCGCTCTGGGATCGGCACGTAACCCAGGTCTTCAAGGGCACGCTCGACTTTGCGCAAGTCGGTGATGTCGAGCGCGCCTGCCTCCACCGCCTCATCGGTATCGGAGTAGACGCCCGGGTTCTCGGCGGCCACAACTGCCATCGATCCGAAGTTGCTGACCGAGATGACGATCCGCTCCCCGCAGCCGTTGTCTCTGCCGGCACTTCGACTCGGGCGTGCAGGCTCGCGTCCTGCACCTGGCGATCCGCCGTGCATCGTGTGTCGAAGTCCGCATCCAGCCTGTCCACCAGTCGTTCGAAAAGCGCTCGCGTCGCCACGTGGTCGTAGCCAGGTGGATGCTCCACCAGCTCCGGATCATCCAGGTGATGAAGGAGAGCGTTCAGGTCAGCGTCGCTGTATGTCATCCGCCCATGATGGCGAAGCGGCCACAAGCGCACGGCTCGCTCGCGGCCATGTGTCGTCAGACCGATGTCGGCCAGAAGCGGCTCGGCAGCATCATCGTCATCGCGGTGTGTTCCGGAGCGATGAGCAGCGGGAAGATCGACTCGCTCAGTGCCCGGCCTGGGAGATGTCTGCGGGCGACGATGATGTCGGTGCAGTAGACGGCGGCACTGCCGGTGAGCCGCCGGGGGACCTCCAACCGCATCTCCCGGTCCATCTCGCTGGCGAGCATGCGCGAGAACGCGGCGAGTTCCGGATCTTGCTGCCGGGTCCCCTTCAATCTGTACAGCTTCCGCGCGATGTCGAGGAGCAGGTCAGGGCTGTCGTCGAACACCGCGGTGTCGGGGCTGTAGATCACGGCAGCCGGGAGGTCGTGCCAGCCGCGTACGAACAGATCGGAGTTCGCTTGCACGATGGCGCCCCAGACCAGGCGGCCCTCGGCCAGCAGCACGTCCTGGGCCTTCAAGATCTCCGCCAGCGGATCCTCGCGCTCCACCCAGTCGGACCTGGGTATGCGCAGATATCTGAACTTGTCGAACCAGGAGAAACGGCGCGGCGCCTCCCCGAGCGAGGCCCTGCACTGGGCAATCACCGTTGTTGATCCCGTCACGCCGCAGAGCGTAGCCACCAGTCCCAGCGACCCTGAGCCCGGCCCCGCGTCCGCAGACGCTGCAACGTCCAGTGCCCACTCTTGAGCATCGGAGGGGGCCATCCTGGCCACCTGCCGTGCTCAGCCACACCCACAACTGTAGTTACGGGGCACGGTTCAGGGCTTGTCGGGGTCGCCTTCGCCGAGTTCCAGCCACCACACGCCGTCGGCGCGTGACAGGCGAGTTCGCCACGGCCCACGGCCCGGTCACGATCTGACTGGGGGAGGGCGTTTTCCGGAGAGTCCCGCCTGGCTCGCGGCGGTCGGGCACGCACGGTCGCCGCGTTGTCGTCGGCCGCCGTGGCTCCGCCATGGTCGACCTCCTCCGTCTTGCGCTCGCACGCACCGGACGCCGCGAGCGCTGCCCTGAGGGCAGGCGGCGCTGCTTTCCGGAGGTGCCCTGGAGCCTGACTGCCCTGCGGGAGCAGCCGGCTGGGGGTTCTTGGCTGGCGCGTGTGTCTTTGCCGGGTGGGGTAGTTGGTCGGAGGTGTCTGCATCGCGGTGCTGTGGCTGCCGGACCACGCGCCGACGAACACGGGCAGCTCCCCGATCGGTGATCACTGATGCGATGCGGGGCCGGATCGAGCTGCTGATGTCGGCGTACTCCTCAGCATGGCTCTGGCGAGAATTCCGTAGGCGGAGATCATCTCGGTGACACGGTCGACCGGTCCTCATAGCGGGCTGCCGACAATCAGGCCTTCCGCACAGATGGCGCGTCAGATGCCTACACGGGTGGTCACTGCGTCCACACGCCCGTATCGGAGCACCTGAGCGAGGACTTCGCGGAACTGCCTGATGTCTTCGGCCGGCGCATCGATGACGGCCTCGATCTCGGGGTCGGTCAGCCGCAGGTCTTCCAGCGCTTCGGGGTCGAGTGAGACGCGGAGAACGTTGTCCGTCAGGACAGCTTCCCGCACACAGCCGTATGCGGTGCCCTGTCCGGCCGTGACCAGGCAGTGTGTGTCCATCCCAAGGGCGACCTCCTGGTCATCGGGCTCCTCTTCTCCTGCCATGAACATCATGATGAAACCGCTTCCATCCTCACTCTCGGCAAGGGCGGCTTCGGTGAAGTAGCCGTCAGGGTCGATCTCGGTCCTGGCGGCTCGGGCGGTAAATCGGTATGTCATGACGGGGTTCTATCAGTGTGCTCGACCATGCCGTGAGGCAGGGGCGAGCGCGACGCTACGTGGGAAATTACGTGGTCGTCCCCACGGGCAGCCTGTGGCTGTGCTCTGTCGAACTTGACAGTCTCCTAGCACAGTTGGCCAACGTGGTGGTGTTCTCTGTCGACGTTTCCGATGCCGTCGTGGCGGTCCAAGCCCGCACGAGGTGCGCTGATCCAGCGGAATGCACGGGATGCGGCCGGCTCAGCGAGTGGTGCCACAGCCGCTATACACGGCGCCTCGCCGACATCACTCTCGCAGGCCGGCCTGTGCGCATCGACTTGTCCGTACGCCGTTTGTACTGCGAGAACACCACGTGCCCGAAGGTGACCTTCGCGGAGCAGGTGCCGGGTCTTACTCTGCGCTATCAGCGGCGGACGCCGCAGTTGCAGCGACTGGTGGAGGACGTCGGCGTGGTGCTGGCCGGTCGGGGAGGTGCCCGGATGCTGCGGATCTTGAACATCAGGCTCTCGCGGTGCACCGTCCTGTCCCAGCTGATGCGGGTGCCGCTCCCTCCGTCGGAGACGCCGCGGGTGCTGGGGGTGGACGACTTCGCGCTCCACGGCGACACCTACAGCACCCTCCTGGTCGACGCCACCACACGGCTCCCGCTCACCCTCTGGGAAGGACGCGACGCCGAACAACTCAGCCGCTGGCTCCGCGAGCATCCTGGTGTCGAGGTCGCCTGCCGCGACGGCTCCCTCACCTACCGGCAAGGAATCACGGGAGGCGCCCCCGGTGCCGTGCAGGTCAGCCACCGTTTCCACCTCTGGCAGGGCCTCTCCCGCCGCGTCCAGGACATCACCTCCGCCCACCGCGGCTGCCTGCCCGCAGCGCTGCCCCCGGCCGGCGAGGGCGATCCCGCACCGGTCAAGGAGAGCGCCATGAACACCGCGGCCGACACCCGGGCCGGGCGTCATGCCCGCAGGCTTTTCGAAGCCGTCCAGGCTCTGACCCGCACTGGCCGGAGCCACAGCTCCGTGGCCCGCGAGCTCGGCCTGGACCGCCGCACGGTCGGCAAATACACCCGGGCCAACACCTGGCAGGAAGTGATGCGCCGCCCGCCCCGCAAGCCCTCCACTCTGGACCCCTACCTCGACTACCTGCAGCAACGCTGGGACGAGGGCCAGCACAGTGCGAGAATCCTGCACGAGGAACTCCAGACCAAGGGCTACTTCGGCCACTACCAGCGCGTGAAGATGGCCGTCGCACCCCTCCGGCGGGGCCTGCCCCTGGACGAGCCACGCGAGCGACCGCCCTCCCCACGCGAAGCCGCCCGCTGGATCACAGCCCACCCGCATCGCCGGAATCTCCACATCAACGACCGCCTGCCCCGGCTCCTCGACCACTGCCCCGAACTCAGGCAGACTCATGACCTGGTCCGACGGTTCGCCGCCATGCTCGAAAACCGCGACGCCGCACTCCTCCCGGGCTGGCTGGACGACCTCGCACACAGCGGCCTGGCCCCCCTGGTCGGCCTCGCCGGAGCCCTCCGAAAAGACCGACACGCTGTCGCCCAGGGAATCACCACCCCTTACAACTCCGGCGTCAACGAAGGCCGCATCACCGACGTCAAACTGCACAAACGACTGATGGCCGGACGCGCCGGAGTCCCACTCCTCCGCCACCGCGTCGTTCTGATCGCCCACCTCCGCCGCCGTTACGCGGACCGGCCGACCGTGTCACCGAGATGATCTCCGCCTACGGAATTCTCGCCAGAGCCATGTTCATGTGTACGCCGACAGCTGGTGTGGTTGTGGATCGTGGACGGCGGCCCGGCCCCGCTCGACGTCCTGCCCTGCACGCCCGACGGCCAGACGGTTCCCGGGGTCCTTTCGGATCGGCATCTCGCCCGGGATGGTCGAGCACGAGGGCACCCCGGAGCACGCTGTGGGCGGAACAGTTGCGCGATCAGACCCGGGTTCCTCTGCTGAACGTGGCCCGCTCCGTCAAGACCGGTGCCACGTCCGGCCCGGACTCGGGGGAGTGGACCATGGTGATCACATCGGTCGGCGAGGGCCTGGACCGCGTCCTGGACAAAGCCCTCACCCGCCCGGTCCCCAAGACCGCCGGCGCCCAGATGCGTTTCCTGGTCAAGCAACTCAAGAGCACCAAGGCCGTCGTCCAGCTCCTCGGCGTCTCCCAGCGCACTGTCGAGCGGGACGCGAAAGGGTGAGATCAAGAAGCCGCGCCCCCGCCTTGCCGCCCTCCTGCAGGGCGAGGCGAGCAAACGGTGGCAGCCCAAGGCCAACGGCGACTCAGCGAAGTAGGCGGTGGCCGGTACGAACGGTCTGATGAGGAACGTCCGCGCCGGCTTCGGCTACGA
Organism: Streptomyces tanashiensis; assembly: GCF_014648895.1. GTDB lineage: Bacteria > Actinomycetota > Actinomycetes > Streptomycetales > Streptomycetaceae > Streptomyces > Streptomyces tanashiensis. The sequence continues at coordinate 72,161 of NZ_BMRZ01000002.1, read as the reverse complement.
AGCCCCGGCCGGAACCACCGACGAGGCCCGTGAACGCCCTCTGACCCCCACGTTCCCCCCCGCACCACGCCGAGCGGATCTTCGCTGTCCGGCAGACCGGCGAGAGCCGGGTGCGCGAGGCCGTCGCCGAGGCGCTGAAGGAGGTCTACGTCCAGCAGCGCGGCACCGCGCGGCGAGCCCGGAGGACGTGCGGGTGCTGAACATCCAGCACATCGAATTCGACCTGTGACCACGGCAGGCCGCGCAGCGCCCCATGCGGCTCGCGGCACGCATCGTCGAGGCGGCCCCGGCGGGACGCCTATGTGCGCCGCCCTTCCACCCCGGCTCGCGGTCGAGTCCGGCCGTGGCCGGCATCCCACCCGGCATTGACGCCATGACCATGGTGATCTGGAGGGTGAGTTGGACCGTGGGCCGAGGAATCGCGTCCACGTTCTGAGTTCTCGATTCCCTGCCAGGGCTGCACCGAGTGTGACGCCTGTGATCGGCACGGGTCCACGCCGTCGCCGTCTGCCACAGCATTGGGACCTTGGAACAACCCGTCCGCGGTCGCGCCTTCTGGAGTAGCTCGTCGGTAGGTCGGCTGCCGTGGTGACGCCGGTCGCGCACCGGGCCGGAATGTGCGCTGTTCCGCAGAATCAGACGCACATTCGGCCCGTTGTGTCACGCGTAGGGTCCGGTGCTACATCTGCTTCAGCTCCGCGTGCACCGTCTCCGTGATGGCTGCCGTCGCGTTGGTTGCGAACAGGATGGTGTAGTGGTTGGTGTCGTCGATCCGGCGGGTGGTGATCCGGTCCGGGGAGAGGTCGGCTGTGGCCAGACGCTCCTCGTCGTAGAGTCCCTGGGGTTCGTTCATCACTCCTCGCTGCGCCCAGAGCATGGTGCCGCGTACCTGCGGCTGGTGGATGGCGGCCAGCGTTTCGGGGTCGCCGATGGGGCCTGCGCCGTCGGCGCGGATCGCGTCCAGGACGCAGCTGCTGCGTATCTCGGGGGGCTCGCCGGTCAGGTCGCGGTCCACGTATGCCTGGATGTGCGGGCCCCAGTGGGCGGTGAAGGCGGGGTGTTCACGGAAGAGCGCGCGGTAGGCGTCGCGGTCCGGGAAGGTCGTCCTGAGCCGGCGCATGGCCGGGCCGATGACGGACTCGATGACCTCGTCGGTGTCCGCGCCGCCCGGGATGGGGAATCCGAGGCCGCCGTCGACGAGGACGACGCGCGGGAAGCGGTCCGGGTGCCGGGCGGCGGCCACGGCGGTGGTGAAGGCGCCCAGGGAGTGGCCGAGGAGCAGTGCCTGACGCAGGTCCAGGTGGTCGAGGACGGCGAGGACGTCCTCGACGTGGGCGGGGATGCCGTAGGGGGCGGGCAGAGCGGCGCTGTGGGCCCGGCCGCGCAGGTCGGGGGCGTACAGATCGATGTCGCCGAGGTGTTCGGCGACGGCGCCGAAGGACAGGCTGTTGCCGGTGATGCCGTGCAGGGCGATGACCGCGGGCCCTTCGCCCGGCCAGCGGGTCACGGCGAGGTCGCCTCCTCGCACGGGGACGGCGAGTTCCTGTGCAGTACGCGTCGTCACGCGGACCTCTCCCATCTGTTCGGTCTCCTTCAGCCGGTGCGGCGAGACCGCCCGGGGCCGTGGAGACGGCCGACACGAAGAATGTCCCGGGAACGGACATGGGTTCAAGGCCCGGGTCCCGGGCCGGCGGCGAGGTCCCAGCGCAGTTTCGTGCGGCCCGGGTCGCGGCGTAGGTGCAGTGGTGGGAGGTGTCCGAGGGCAGCCACTCGGCCGGGTCCTTGTCGGCCTTGGACCGATTCGAAGCCGCTGTGACGGCGATGAGGTTGTCGGGGGCTGTCCTGGTTGTTCGCGTACGCCTCGCGGCGCGCCGGGCTCCACAGCGTCTGCTCAGCCGGCGGAGGGCGTCATGTGAATCGCCCGGTATTCCTTCCAGGCCCTGGTGATGGCGGTGTCGGAGACGGGATCCCTACTGGTGTGGTTGCGGCCGGCCCAGGAGTGCCCTGACGGCATTCCGGTCTGCGGGAAGGCCGACGTCGTCGAACCACGACGTGATGTGGTGGGTGTATCGCCAGCACACGTCACGGTCGGCGAGCGCTTCCAGATAGCAGTGCTGGGCCGGAGTCAGCTCGGCACCCTGGTCATAGCCGGAAGGGAAGGCCGCGGCGAGCAGAGGTCCCCAGTCTTCGGCGATGGTGAGGTTGCTGCAGAACGGTATGGAGGCCATAGCGGCTGGCAGGAGTTCGTCGAAGTCGTCAGCACGTTCGATGGCTACGGCAAGGAGGGCATGTCGCAGGCGGCCTTCGACGTACGGCAGCGGGTTCCCGGCCCAGGGGTCGGCACGGGTGGGTTCGAGGAACCAGGAGTCGATGGCCGCAGGGTCGAGCAGAGCACGGAGGATCGTCCGCGTCGCCTCGGTGTTGCCTGCGCATCCCGGTGAGAGGGCGGCGCAGGCACGGATGGCGGGGTCGGGGTCGGTGAGCCAAGAGGTGGTGTCCTCACCCCAGGCGCCGATGGTCAAAATGGTGGTGGCGCGTTCGCGGCGGTCGGTGCTCTCGGCGGGCAGCTGTCGGAGGATCTGGGTGGTTGCCGAGATTCGACCGGCCGGCTCGGGAGAGCGCAGGAGCGCGGTGGTGGCGTTGAGGGCTGCCTCTCGGACGGTGGGATCCGGGTCCAGGAGGTGAGCGCAGACGGCGTCGTGGATCGTGCCGCGGACCGCACGGACCGCACGGACCGCACGGACCGCACGGACCGCACGGACCGTACCCGTGACGCCCGGATCGTTGCCGTCCTCATCGTCGGTCGTCTCGCCGTAGGCGGCCGAATCCGCGATCTGGCCGAGCCATTCAAGCAAGGACGCGCGCAGTGGCCGAGCTCGGTCACCCCGGGTCGAGTGGTCCTCGTGGCAGGCCAGAGTGCGGGGGTCGTTCAACACCGCAGCTACGTACAGCGCAGCCGGCGCCGTCGCGCTGTACAAGGACTCCTGATGCAGAACGGACATGTCTAGAAGCCCCAGTGCTTCCGCTTGGACTTCCGGGTCGTCATCCAGGAGCTGGAGCAGACGATGCGGTGTGTCATGCGCCTGCCCGTAAGCATGCTCCAGCGCGGCCCAGTCCGTGCACTCGATCACGGAACGCGGATCAGGCAGTCGGCCACCCACGGTCTGACCGGAGACTGGGTGCTCATCCTGTGTCGTCACACGGAAAGCAACGCCCCTGCCACTGACAAGTCTCGTGGTCAGACTCAAGGAGCGTCCTCAGCGAACCCGCCGCTGACCCGCTGGAGGTGCCGGTCGGCTGTCACCCGCGGGCTCGTCGGGGCAGGGTCAGTCTTTTGTGTCGTTGGGCATGATTTTGGTGATTTTGCCGGTGGGGTCGGTTTCGATGCGGCCGCTCTGGTTGTAGGTGTTCGAGACGTAGATCGACATGTGTTTGGGGTCGCCGAAGGTCGGGTCGTCGCCTGTGACGAGCAGGTACCGCGTCGCGATGTCTTTGACGTTCAGTTCTCTGTCTGCTCGTTTCAGCAGGGCGGGGAGGGCGTCCCAGTTGAACTCGTCCATGCTGAAGGGGCTGTCCATGGGGCCGACGCTGCCGCTGGTGATGCCCTTTTCGGGGCCGGTTTCGGGGCGGTAGGTCCAGTTGTCGTAGCGGCTCTTGCTGCCCTTGACCATGACCTGGGCCGAGACGTGTTCGGGGTAGACGGTGAGGTCGCACACCTGGTTCGTGCCCGTGGCCTCTTTCAGCGCCTTGAGCGCCGTGCGGATGCCGTCCGGGGTCAGCAGGTTGCGCACGGCCGGCTTCCCATGGCCGTCGCCCGTGTTCGCAGGCACGTCTGCCGCGTTGGAGGCGCTGGGGGCGGGAGTGCGGGCGCCGGACGTGGTCGGGCCGGGGGAGTGGGCGCCCTGGTTCTCGGAGCCGCCGAGACCGGGGATGAGATTCCACGCGAGGAGGCCTGCCAGCACCGTCGCGGCGACGGCGGAGCCGACGGCGAGTGCGCGGGCACGACGCCGGGCCCGTTCGGCGTCCCCAGGCTCGTGCGACCCGTGCGACCCGTGCGACCCGTGCGGAGCGATCGGCGGCACGCTGTCCCACGGGGTCGGGCCCGGTGTGGGGTGGGAGGTGGGGCCGGCCGGATAGGACGTCGGCCTGACGGAGGGGTGTGCCGTCCCTCCGGGCGGCCACGCTGTCGCCGGGCCGAAGCCGGTCGCGGGCGGGGTCGCCGGCGCAGGTGCGGTGGCCGTCGCGGGCGGCAGGAGGTGGTAGGAGGTGGACGTGGCGGAGTCCGGGACGGTGCCGGGGGGCGCGCCTTGGGCGGCTGCGGCCAGGAGTGCGTCCAGAGCGGCGGCGTCGGGCCGCGCCGTAGGCTCCTTGACCAGGACGGCGGACAGCGCTGTGGTGAGCGCTCCTGCCCGGCGCGGCGGCGGCAGTGGCTCGCTGAGGACTGCTGCCAGTGTGGCCAGCGTGGATCCCCGTTGCAGCGGGTGCGCGCCTTCCACGGCGACGTACAGCAGCATCGCGAGCGACCACAGGTCGGACGCGGGGCCGCCCTCGTCGCCGGAGATGCGCTCAGGTGCCATGTAGTCGGGGGTTCCGATGATGGAGCCGGTGGCGGTCAGTGCGGTCGATTCCCGGATGGCGGCGATGCCGAAGTCGGTGAGCACGGGACGGCCGTCGGGCCGCAGCAGCACGTTGGCCGGCTTCACGTCCCGGTGCTGGATGCCGGCGTCGTGCGCGGCCCGCAGCGCGGCGAGCAGTTCGCGTCCGAGTCTGGCCGCGGGGAGGGGTTCCATGGGCCCGATCGCCAACCGGTCCGCGAGCGAGCCGCCGGTCACCAGTTCCATGACGAGCCAGGGGTAGGTGTCTTCGCCGGCGTCCACGATGTGGTGGATGGTCACGACACCAGGGTGCTCGACCCGAGCGAGCGCCTGTGCCTCGCGCAGCACACGGTCGCGCAGCATGCGAGCCGCCTGCGGGTCGTACTCGGCGAGCCCCGGGTCGGGTGGGCGCACCTCCTTGAGGGCGACGGCCCGGTCGAGCACGATGTCCCTCGCACGCCACACCGTGCCCATCCCGCCGCCGCCGAGCCGCGCCTGGAGCTCGAAGCGACCGTCGATCACCCGTCTGCCGGGCTCCGAGTCGTTCATGGGCGGGAGCCTACGGGGCATCGGTGACACGCCGCAGAGCGGGTGGCGGATGGCACCCCCGGTTCTCTCCTTGACGCCCCTTGACGAGGGGCCGGCCACCGGGGTGTGGCGGTCGCACCACTACGGGTGTGACCCGCATGGGCCTTGACCAGCGGCGACAAGTCCCCGGCGACTTCTCAGTCCGCGCCTCGCAGCACCAGAGATACCGCTCGGGCGGCGGCCGCGCCTGTCACAGTGCAGGAGGCGCTGCTCCGCCGCCTGCTGGCCATACCTGCAGCAGAGAGTGCTCGGCGACGGGCTCGTCCTCGTCCCGACACCGTCGGGGCAGAGCTCCCGGCCTCGGGCGTGGAGGCGCATGCGGTAGCCGCCCGGGCCGTCGAAGGCGAGGTCGATCTCGTAGGCCTCCACGTCGTCGTCCTCTTCGTCGGGCCCCATGCCGACGGCAAGGTGGGTGACTCCAGTGGTGGAGGTGTGGTCGAATCCGGCGCTGTGCTCCCACTGCAGTGAGTCGTCCGCATCGAGTGGGCTGGGCGACAGGTCGAAGGCGATCATGGCCGTCCCCGCACTGATTCGAGTGACCGCGACGGCATGGTTGTGCCCGCCGGCGACCAGGCCGTTCCATGGCTTAGCCGATGAGGTGGGGGTCGCGGGCACGGAGCACTGTCTCTTGAGTGGTGCCCCGCCAGAAGGCAGCCGCCGCGAGGCCGCCGGATTCCGGCCGACCGAAGCAGACTTCGACCTCGCGCGCCGGATCGACGCGATCGTTGCCGCACACCAGACACTCCCGCCGGACTGACCCCGGGTACGGCGAAGCCGCCCCCTTCCGCCTGAACCGGAGGGAGCGGCATTCCTTGTTCTCTGGGCGGACGACGACCCGACGGGCCGGCCGCGACCATCGTGGCGGCGACGCCGGGCTGAGGCGAGAGGGCACTACGCCGGGCTCGGTCGATCTCCTTGCTTGAACCCGAGCGCCTGGGCTGCCGCTTTCCAGAAGACTCCGAGCGCCTGATCGCGCCGGACAAGCGCTTCTCGGATTGACGCGGAGACGGCCTCATCGATGTCTGAACGGCGGTCATCACCGTAACTACACCCGCTGCCGCATCCCCGAGCCGGTCAGCTTCCCCGCCCCGTGCAGGACGGTCCCGGCTGTCCCATGTCCGTCACGACAACCAGATCTGCTTCCCCGCGCCCCGGCTCGCCCGCCTCGACCGCGACCGGGTTCCTCGCTGCCACGAGCACCGGCGCGGTCCACGACACAGCACGGTCAGGTTGCGGGCGAACCCCCCGGAGCACACATGCCCGCCTCGCGGAACCACCACGCCCCTTTCGCACTCTGTCTGAGCGACAGCAGAGCATCGTGAACGGAGGCCGCCATGAACCGGCGCACCCTGCTCGCCGCGGGCACCGGCTCCGCGGCGGCCGTCGCCTGGGCGAGCAGCACCGGGGTGAGGGCCGCGCCCGGCAGCGGTCCCGCCCCTGTCACCGCCGGGCAACGACCCCCGGGCCCCGCATCCGCCGCGGCCGGCGGACGTCCGGTCGCGCCGCGCGCCGCTGACTGGTCCGCGCTCGACAGGGGCCTTCAGGGCGGTCTGATACGTCCGGGGGACGCCGACTACGCCACCGCCCGCCAGCTGTACAACACCCGCTTCGACGGTCTGCGCCCCGCCGCCGTCGCCTACGTGTCCCACACCGCGGACATCGCCGAGTGCCTGGCCTTCGCACGCCGCCACGGTACCCCCGTCGCCATCCGCAACGGCGGGCACTCCTACGCCGGTTGGTCCAGCGGCAACGGACGCCTGGTCATCGACGTCTCCGCTCTGAAATCCGTTCGCAGCGGCTCCGGCAGTGCCGTCATCGGGGCCGGTGCCAAGCTCATCGACGTCTACACCCAGCTCGGCGCACGAGGCGTCACCATCCCTGGCGGTTCCTGTCCCACGGTCGGCATCTCCGGCCTGACGCTCGGGGGCGGTCACGGCGTGGTCTCGCGCGCCTACGGGCTCACCTGCGACAACCTCACCGGCGCCCGCATCGTCACCGCCGACGGCAGGACCCTGGAGGTGTCCAAGGACCGGGAGCGCGACCTGTTCTGGGCCTTGCGCGGCGCGGGAAACGGAAACTTCGGCGTCGTCACCGAACTGCGGTTCCGCACCCACAGGGCCGCCGACGGCGTCACCGCGCACATGACCTGGCCCTGGTCCAAGGCCGCCGCCGCACTGCGCTCCTGGCAGGAGTGGGGCCCCGCCCAGCCCGACGAGATCTGGTCGGCACTGCACCTGTCCGCCGTCGCCGGCCGGACGCCCACCGTCTCCATCAGCTGCTTCTCGCTCGGCACGTACGGCGCCTTGCAGAACGCCGTCGACCGACTGGCCAACCGTGCCGGCGGCCCCGGCGCCGCCTCCCGCATCACCATGCGCCGCCGCGGCTACCTCGACACCATGCGCATGTACGCGGGCTGCGCGACGAAGACCACCACCCAGTGCCACCTGCCCGGCACAACCCCAGGGCGGCAGCCCACCGGCGTACTGCAGCGCGAGACGTACGCGGCACGCTCGGACTTCTTCAACCGTTCACTGAGCACGGCCGGCATCCAATCACTGCTCGCCCAGGTCGAACGCCACGGACGCAGCAGCAACAGCGGCGCCGTCTCCATCGCGCTCACCGCCCTGGGCGGCGCGGTCAACCGCGTCTCCCCTCAGGCGACCGCCTTCGTACACCGCAACTCACGCTTCCTGGCGCAGTACACCGCATCCTGGCCCGCCGGTCGCACCGCCGGGCCGGCGACGGCCTGGCTGGAGGGCACACACACCGCGATGCGCCGGCACGCCTCGGGTGCGGCATACCAGAACTACACGGACGCCAATCTGAGCAACTGGCGCTCCGCGTACTACGGCTCGGCCGCTCACCGACTGGCCGAGCTGAAGAGGCGCTACGACCCGGACAGGACGTTCGACTTCCCACAGGCTCTGTGAACCGACACGAGGCCCCGCCACCCAGCGGCACCTCGAACCACCACCGCCGCAAGCTCGGTGTGCGCTGCCCGGCCCCGCGAGGCCTGTCGTGTCCTCGGAGAAGGCACGGGCGCGGGGACGGTGCCACCGAGGCAGCGAAATCAAAAGGGGACGCAGCGGTAAAACACCAGCACGAGACGTCGTGGCGGAGTCGGTCGCCCGCCTGGTGGAGGTGAGGGCCTGGGTCGCTCGCGCGGCGGGTTCACCACCAAACTCCACCTGAGCGCGGACGGCCGCTGACGCCCGTTGTGTCTGATCGTCACCCCAGGCCGGCGGGCGGACTGTACACAGTTCGAGCCGTGATGGAGAAGATCCGAGTGCCCAGACCCGGGCCGGGGAGACCGCGTGTGGCTACAGAGGTCTCAAGCGAGAGCGTTCGTCGGTGGGTTCTGGCATCACTCGACGTCCGGAGAACGCGTGAGTGTCGGTGAGACGTGAGAGCAGCTGAAGTGGTGCGCGCTCTCGGCGATCACGTGTGGAGGCGGTCGGCCCGTGGCAGGATGGCGGGATGTTGATCCGAAAGGCCGATGCCGCGTAGGCGCCGAAGGGGCTGCGCGCGAAGCGTTGGCGGCCCAGAAGAGGTGTCCCGGTTCGCCGGATCGGCGGTGTGTCTGCCGCGACTCGTGTAGCGATCCGGAAGTTGGAAGAGGACAGGCTGTGGCCGGGGGCTGTAGTCGCTGCCCCGGGCCGAGTGCCAGTGGTATCTGGAACAGCCAGGGCGCGTGCTGCCGGATCCGGTGATGGCCTGCGAGTGCTGTGATCCTCTGGTGGCGAGAGACCGCCTGGAGGACGTGTTGCTGTGGCTTCCCCAGGGTGCTCGGGCGGACCTAGGCAGGCTCGTCGCCGGGCTCGATGCCGAATTCGACCGCCGGACTGTTCCCCTCAGCCCTCACCTCACGCCGGCACGCCCGTGGGGTGCGTGCGGGTGGTGGCGTCGGCGTCTCATGGAGAGCTGAGGGGCCAGGTGTTCCTCGTTGAGAGCGTGGACGTGGCCCTCGAAGATCGCCTCCTGCCCGGCCGACGCGAAGCCGCTCGAAGATCCGCTTCACCATGTGGCGCTGTTTGCGCCGCGCGTCCAGGTCCGCTCGGAGCATCTCGTCGATCACCGGCTTGAACGGATCCAGCCGGGTCGCCCTCGGCGGAAGCGGCCTCCGCGGCTCGTGTCAGGCCGGCGACAGCGCCTTCTGCACCGTCAGGAACCCGACGTCGTACTTCTGCTGAAGGGCACGGCTCGACAGGCCCTGAAGCGAGTCACGGCGGATCGCCGCGTACAGATCGACCTCGGACTTCGGCAGCACCTGGGCCCCCTCGTTGTACAGGGCACAACCATGATCCCGAAGCAAGCATCCAGATGCTCTCAAACTCGGCGGCATCACTCTCCCGTGGAAGAGAGCGCTCTCGCTCCAGAGCTACAGGCGCTCTCGTAATGCGGTTCTGGCACAGATCTTGGGGAGCAATCACAGAGAGTGATGGACTTTCGAAAGTGTGCACGAAATGACTATTCGAGGGTCAGGTAGTCACGTGACGGATGAACAAGCTCGATCCACGGCGACCTCGTGCCGATCGCCGTGGATCGCCAGCATCGCCCAGTGCCCGGCATCGTCGTGAAAGATCAGTCCCCGGTTGGCCGCTTCGGCGGGTTCCCCATGCCAAACGTCGGACAATTCCCCACCGTCTCACGCCCCGCCGCTGAACGGTCAGGTCGACCGTCGGGGTTCAGAGTGAACGTCAGTCGAGACGAGCGTCGAGCTCAGTCGCTGCGGTGCGCGCGCGAATGCGGTGCGCGGTCCGCAGTCCCTGCTTGGCGGCGGTTGCCACGAGGCCGCCGAGTGTGGTTCTTGCGAGGTCGTGGGCGGCGAGGTGTTCCAGTACTGGCAGGGCCCGGTCGTCGGCCGTGGAGCCGAGAGCACGGCAGGCCAGTGCTCGGAGGTCCGGGTCGGGATTGGTGGTGAGGGCGATGAGGTCGTCCACCACCGGCGGGCCGAAGGCGGCAATCGCTGAGGCGAGATAAGTGGCCTTCGGGTTCCGGCATTCCATCATGGCCTGCCAGAGCCCAGCGAGTGCCCGATCGCCGCCGATTTGACCGAGCGCCAGGGCGGCCCTGCTGCGTACCCAGCTCGTCTCGTCGTTCAGCCGGGCTGTCAGGGCGGGCACGGCGGCGTGTTCCTCGAAGAGACCGAGCGCCTCGCAGGCACCCTCGCGAACCATCGGATCGGGATGCTCCAGCAGGGCGGTGATCAGCGGAACGGCTCGGTGGAAGCCGAGTTCGGCACAGGCGAGCGCCGACCACCGCACCCCGCGGTGCCCGGTGTCGGCGAGTGCGCGCAGTAGGCCCGGTTCGACGCTCGCGTCGCCGAACAAGGCGATCCGGTTGAGTACCTTGGTCCAGACGGTGACATCCTGCGTCCGGTGGTCGGCGGCGACTTCGGACAGGGCCGCCCTGGCCTGCGGATGGCCGAGCTCGGCCCACTCCAGCAGCGCGTCGATCGCCCGCAGCCGGATCGTGTGGTTCCTGCTCAAATCGGCGGCGTGGACGGTGACTAGGGATGTCGGACCGTCCGGCGGGTGGTCGAGTGCGTCCCCAATCGGGCCGGCGAGCGATGGTTCGAGCTCGCCCAACCACAGGGCCAGTGGGCCGATTCGGGTGCCGACGTCCGCGTCGTAGCGGCCGTCGCCCCGCAGGTTCGCGGCCAGCTTGGCGACCGTACGGAACAGCAGCTGCGCGCGGTCCGATGGGGAATCAGCGAGGGCACCGAGTCGGCCGGACATCGCCGCGGTGACGGCGGTCGGCGGGCGACCGGTGGCCTCCAGGACCGCCTTCGCCCAGGCAAGTGGCTCGCCCTGACGCTCGTAGAGCTGGCGACCCCACAGGCGGAGGACGGCGTCACGGTGGTCGCTCATCCCAGGATCGTTCCAGCAGGGAACACCGACAGCCAACGGGTTTTCCTCGCAGTCGGTCGGGTGCGCCGTCGCCGACCCATCCGCCCTACACAATCGAACACTCAGACCACGCTCCGTGACCGCTCCCCAAGATCTGTGCCAGAACCCGTAACTCACCGACAAAGCCACCGCGTGTGAAGCCGGAAAGCCTTGCTGCCGACAAGGCATGCAGCAACGGGCTCCGCCGCAGGTACCCGCGGCGCCGAGGAATCCGCCACGCGATCCCGGAGAAGACCGACAGCCAGACCGCCCGCCTCCCCAAAGGCTCACCCGGTGGCCGGCCGCCTGGTTTCGACGAAGAGCGGCACACGAAGCGCAACACTGTCGAGCGGACCATCAACCGCCTGAAACAGTCCCGGGCGGTGGCCACGCGCCACGACAAGCGCCGTCACGTCTCCCTCCGGACCGCGACCACCGCAGCACTCGTCATCCGGCTGCGAACATGATCGGCCGGACAGGTCCCGGCCTTCGCGCGAGCGCGGCCACAGGGGACCATGCGGCTCGTCCGGCCGGGCCCCGAACCCGGTGGTGCCCTCATCTCGGGCGGTGTGCCGATGGGTATGTCGCGGGGCGAACGCCAGGGCAAGGAGGGCTGATTCCGGCCAAATTCCCGGTGCTCCCGTAACGCCCGGCAACGTGTGGGTAGCGTCTGCGGTCATCACCCGGCCGGGGCGTGTGACTGGCCGGCATCGTCCAGAACAGAGGGAGCGGGTACCGATGCTGACTGTGGAGACGTCTCTGAAGGAGGCGATGACCTCGATCGAGGGGAGCGTGGCGGTCGCGCTGGTCGACTACACGAGTGGCATGGCGCTGGGAACGCTGGGCGGGGGCAAGGACCTCGATCTGACGGTGGCCGCGGCGGGCAACACCGATGTGATCCGGGCGAAGGTCCGCACGATGGAGATGCTGGGTCTCAAGGAGGACATCGAGGATGTGCTGATCACCCTCGGCAGCCAGTACCACCTCATGCGGCTGATCAGGGGCCGCGGGGGCAACGGCCTGTTCCTGTACCTCGTCCTGGACAAGGGCCGGGCGAACCTGGCCATGGCCCGGCACCAGCTCAGGCGCATCGAGACGGAACTGGAGCTGTAGCCGCCTCTTTGTTTCCCGGCTCCGCATGCCCACGAGTTGAAAGAGTCTTCAACTCGTCACATCTGAATGTGATCAGGTCAGGGCAGGCAGAGCCGGGAGGCAGGAGGATGGCCGGAGCTGCCACGGTCGAACCGCGGGATAGGAGTGTTGTCGCATGCAGGTGCCGCTGTACCAGGCCAAGGCGGAGTTCTTCCGGATGCTCGGGCATCCCGTCCGGATCCGTGTACTGGAGCTGCTCCAAAACGGTCCCGTACCTGTACGCGAACTCCTGAACGTCATCGAGATCGAACCGTCGAACCTCTCCCAGCAACTCGCGGTACTGAGACGGTCCGGCATCGTGATCTCCATCCGTGACGGCTCCACCGTCAGCTACGCCCTCGCCGGCGGCGACGTGGCGGAACTCCTGCGCGCCGCACGGCGCATCCTCACCGAACTCCTGGCCGGACAGAACGAACTCCTCGCCGAACTCCGACACACCGACAGCTCGGAGCAGGCAGGAGCCTCGGCTTCTCCCCCTCAGGGGATATGACCCCCGGCCGCTGGGGCCGTTGAACATGTGGATGCCCTCAGAACACATGGATCCGGAGCCGCTGGGCGATCGAGACGACCATGGTTGAGCCTCGTCCCCCCGGCCGCCGGCCGTCACGGAGGCCGCCGAGTTGCTCATCGACCAGATCGCCGCGACGGTCCGGGCCGGTGATGATCCGGCGACCCGGGCCTGCCGGCCCAGCTCACCCGGATTACCGATGCCGCTGTACTCCTGCGACTGCGCCGACGCCTCTACAGGGACGTGACCGGCTGACCCCGTCAGAGGGGCGCCGCCCCTTCGGCGCGCTGACCGACTCCCGGGTACGGGTGAGACCGGTGAAGATCGCACCGCTACGGTACGGAGCGCCGTGTACGTTGCGCCGGTCGGAGCGTTCCGATACCGGACCTGGTCGATGATCCCGTCCGCCTCCGCAGGCCATCCACGCGGAAGCAGCCACCCGAATCACCGACCGGCTGCTCCCCGGACGCGTGGGGATGGCCCTGCGCATACCCAGCAGCCGCCGGCGATCGACGCGTGCTCCCTGCTGGACGGTCCCTACGACGTCCCCGGCGACGACATGCCGGTCTACTGCTCCCCGCACGCGCGGGGAAGGACCTCCGCCTCCCCGAACCCCGAACTCGATCCCAGGGTCGCGGCCGAATGCCCCGAGCTGATCCAGCCGAAGAGCTGACGACCGAGCCTGCCGCGCACCTGAACTGCATGACCCGCTCACGACAGCTGAGGCAGCGCTGCTGGATCAAGGCGAACAGGTCGGCCCAAGGGCGGCGGGCTTAACCGTGGTGTCGGTCGGCTGAGCGCTCGGCCGGCCGGAGCCGCGCATTGGTCGACCGCTGTGAGAGCGGAGAGCAGGCCGGCGGACGGGGCGTGGTCACGCAGGCGTGCCGAGCGGCGGGTGCTCGAGCACGCGGGGCTTGTACTCGACCAGCTGGATGCTGTTGTCGAAGGTGCGGTGCTCGATCATCTCAAGGGCGACATCCGGATAGCCGTCGTAGATGCGTTCTTCGCCCGTGGCCCCGGTGATCACCGGGAACATCACGACCCGGAAGCGGTCGACGAGTCCGGCCCGTAGCAGGGACCGGCACAGGGTGAGGCTGCCGATCGTGCTGAGGAGCCCCGAGCCGCTCGACTTCATGGCGCGGACCGCCTCGACGGCGTCGCCCTGGACGAGCGTGGAGTTGGCCCACGTCAGTGGCTCCTGAAGGGAGGAGGAGAACACCACCTTGGAGGCCTGCGTGAGCTCGTCGACGGACGCCTCTTCCTCGGGCCTGAATTCGTCTTGGCCCTTGGGGACCTCGCCTGCGGCGAAGCCCGACATCAGGCGGTAGGTGTTCGCTCCCATCAGGTAGGTGGCCTCGGGCTGCTTGCTGAGCCATGCGAGGTACTCCGGGCCCTCGAGGCCCCAGAACCCGGGCCAGCCCTCTCCCGATGCGTAGCCGTCGAGGGAGGTGATGAAGTCGACGAGAAGCTCTGACATGGCGGTGTCCTTCCTAGGGGGTGTCACGAGCTTGGGCCGGCCGGGAGACACAAACTCGTCGGCCGCGCTGTGGAGTAACGAGAAAACTTATGAGGCTGCAGCCGATCAGGTCAGCGGAGTGGCCGGCTGCTGGGAGCGGCCGGCCACCCTGGAGCCTGACGTGGCAGGGCCCTCTGGCCGCATAGGCAAGCCGTACGCGCCTGACCGGGAAAGGCCGTGGTGACGACCAGGTTGTTCTGAGACGCCATGAACACGGGCGGCCGCGGCGGCGGTCCGTCCCGGATGGCGGTGTGTCACCTCTGCCCCTGTGGGCGGTACGTCGAATGGGGGGGCCATCGTGGGAGCCCTCTCCTTCTTCACCACGTCGACTGCTGCCGTGAACAGGGCCACCCCAGTCGCTCGCGCTGCCCGTCGGACAGGGCCGCCCACACCTCGGGCTTGCGCTGCCGGGCGAGCCCTCATGGGGAAACCACACGAAACGGCCCCACCCCGGCAGTGCACGAGAGCCGCCCCCCATCCCCTTGGGGTGGTGGCTCTGTCCATGAGAACGGACAGCGAATGTTCACCACTTCGGGAGGCACCAACGATTCGAACGGTGCGCGCCCTAAGGTGCGCAGGACGGCCCGCTCAGTCCCACCATTCGTTGCCGGCGTGCCAGCGTCGCACCCACTCCTCGAAGCCCCATGCCTGGTCACCAGGCGCCGGAATGGCGCCGACGTCGGCGATCATCCACACCTCGCCGCGGCGGGTGCCGGTGGTCAGCAGGAGCCAGAACGACTGCCCGTCTTCTGACCCGAGAACGACGGATCCCTTGTTGAATGCGGCGTCGATCCGTGGGTCCTCGGCGTCGGCACTCTCATCGTCCTCCCAGGGCCAAGCCGACTCTAGAGGGAACGGTTCTCCTGGCTGTCGCGGGCCGAGGTCAGGCCACGTGTCGGGCAGCCAGCCGAGCGGCTGGAGACCGCCGTCGCCGGCGGGTCCCAGGCTGGACCCGTTGCTGACCTCCGCGATGAAGGTCCTGTACGGCTCCGGGAGGACCACCCCGTTCTCCTGTTCCCACTCCACGACGGCTTCATATCCGAGCGCCGGCTCTCGCCATTCCGGCGGAAACGCAGAGCGCAGAAAGCCGAGGGCGGCTTCGGCAGGGCGCTGATCATGTGTGTCTGCCACGGCAGCATGCTGGCAGAAGGGGCCGACAGCCCATCGCGGCCGCCTCACCCCAGAGCCCCGCGCCGCCCCACGTCATGAACATCGAACAGGGCCGGGGCAGATGCCTTCTGAAGTGATGAATTCGCTGTCCGCTCTCATGGACAAAGCCAGGGTGGGGAACCCAGAGGGGCGGCTGCGGTGCGGGTCCCGACACGGTTGCGGGGTTCAGCCGGCGAACCCCGGAACCACCAGGCCGGATTCGTACGCGATCACCACCGCGTGGGTCCGGTTCTGTGCGCCGAGTTTGGTCAGCACGTTCCCGACGTGCGTCTTGACCGTCTCCAGGCTCACCGTGAGCGACTCCGCGATCTCCGGGTTGGACAGGCCGGTGGCCATCAGTCGCAGCACCTCCTCCTCCCGCCCCGTCAGCGCCGCCCTGGGCAGGGCCTCGGCGGAGTGCAGCGGCCGGGGTGCGATCATGCGGCGCAGGGTCGTCGGGAAGAGGATCGCCTCGCCCGCCGCCACCACCCGCACCGCCTGCGCGATCTGCCGGACCGGAAGCCGCTTCAGCACGAACCCGCTGGCGCCCGCGCTGAGCGCGGCGGTGACGTAGTCGTCGTTCTCGAAGGTGGTGATCACCACGACCTTCGGCGGTTCGGCCGACCCGGCGAGGAGGAGCCGGGTGGCCTCGATCCCGTTGCGGCGCGGCATCCGTACGTCCATCAGGACCACGTCCGGACACAGCCGCCGTGCCTGCTCGACCGCCTCGACGCCGTCGGCGGCCTCGCCGACCACCGCGAGCCCCGGCTGCGCCGCGAGCAGGGTACGCAGACCGCTGCGGGTCACCTCGTCATCGTCCGCGATCAGGAGGGTGACGGGTGTGCCGTCGGTGCCGGTCATGGCGAGACCCGTACGGGGAGGTGGACGGCCAACCGCCAGTGCCGCGGCCCGTCCGGGCCCGCGTCGATCTCGCCGTGCAGCAGTCGCACGCGCTCGGCGAGGCCGGGCAGGCCGTGCCCGGACGTGGGGAAGGCGCCCGGCCCCATGCCCGTACGCGGCCCGTCCCCGGTCCGGTTGACCACACCGAGCTCCAGCCGCTCCGGCGTGGCCGCCACACGGACCTCGACCGGACCGCCCGCTCCGTGCCGCATCGCGTTCGTCAGCCCCTCCTGAAGGATCCGGTAGGCCGCGCGGGAGAGCGTCCCCTGCACCTGCGCCGGGTCCCCCGACAGCTCCAGCTCCACCACCGCGCCCGCGTGCCGCAACCGGTCGAGCAGCTCGGGCAGATCGGCCAGGGTACGGGTCGGCGCCGTCTCGGCCTCTCGTTCGCGCAGCACGCCGAGCACGTAGTCCAGGTCCTCCAGTGCGGCCCGGGACGCCTCCTCGATGCTGCGCAGAGCGGCCCGCGCCGCCACCGGGTCGGCGCAGAGCACCTCTCCCGCCACCGCCGCCTGGATCGTGGTCGTCGTGAGCGTGTGCCCGATCGAGTCGTGCAGTTCGTGGGCCAGTCGGTTTCTTTCGGCCAGGCGCAGTTCCCGCTCGGCCGCCAGCACGAGCCGCTCGGCCGAGGACGGCCCGAGCAGCCGGGGCGCCGACCAGCGCAGGGCCTTCGTCACCACCACGCACACGCTCGCCGCGAGCAGCAGGCAGCCGAGCGCGACCGCCCAGCTCTGCCAGCCGCCCTCCACCCGTACCGTCCGGCCGAACAGGCTCAGCCCCATCTCGGCGCCGAGCCAGCCCCCCGGAAGGGTCAGGCCCGCGAACAGCAGCACGCCGCTCGCCAGTGCTCCCGCCCATCCGAGCGCCACGTGCAGCAGCAGCCAGAGAGGAGTCCGCCAGCGATCCACGCGGGACGGCACAGCGCCCGCCGGACCGTCGCCGGGCCGCCTGCCGCGCGCACGTACGGCGACAGGCTCGGGCAACGACACCCTCAGCAGCCGGCGGGCGGAGACGACCAGCACCCGCCGCGTGGTGCGCGCGAGACCGACCAGGCCGATCAGCGCCGCCCAGCCGAGCAGGACCACGACGATCTGCACGCCCTCGGGAGCCGAGCGCCACGCCAGCGCCGGCAGCAGCGCGAAGGACAGCAGAGGAAGGCTCGCCAGGGCGGCGCCATAGGCGAACAACGCACCCGAGTACGTGGAGCGGCGCAGCAGCGGCCGAAGTCCCTTGATCATGATCGGCCAGTATGTACCGGCGGCACACGCGCGGCCTCCCCCGATCGGGGGAGCACGTTCTCCCGCTTTCCCGCGATGCGCGCCAAAGCCCCGGAAATCCATGATCGTGCCCTGCCCGGTCGACGGGCGGCTCAGCCGACAGCACCCCACGATTCCCCTGGAGTTGACCATGCGTGAGCAGACCTGGCACGGGCCTAGTGCCTCCACGACGCGGCGCCGCACAGCGCTGGCGACCGCGGCCGCGGTGGCCGTCGCCGTCATGACCACCGGCGCCCTGACTCCGCCCACGGCATCCGCCGCCGCCCGGCCGGACACCGTCCAGCAGGGCCTGGACGCACTGGTGCGCGACGGCCAGCCCGCCGCGCTGGCGACCGTCCAGGGCCCTGACGGCCGCACCCGCACGTACACCGCGGGCGTCGGCGACCTGACCACCGGTGCGAAGGTGCCCAGCGACGGCCAGGTGCGGATGGGCAGCAACACCAAGACGTTCGTCGCCGTCGTCGTTCTGCAACTGGTCGGCGAAGGGAAGATCGCCCTCGACGCCTCCGTCGACACCTACCTCCCGGGCCTCGTACGCGGGAAGGGCAACGACGGCCGCCGCATCACCGTCCGTCAGCTCCTGCAGCACACCAGCGGGCTTCCCGAATACGGGGCGGACATCAGCGACGACGAGATCGCGCACCGGTACTTCGAGCCTCGCGACCTCCTCGACATCGCCCTGAAGCACAAGGCCGAGTTCCGGCCCGGGACGAAGTGGAGCTACAGCAACACGAACTACGTCCTGGCCGGCCTCATCGTCCAGAAGGTCACCGGCCGCCCCCTCGCCGAGGAGATCGACCGGCGCGTCGTCCAGCACCTCGGGCTGCACCACACCTACTTCCCCGCCCCCGGCGACAGGACCATCAGGCAACCCCACCCGAAGGGCTACCGCGTGATGCCGTCGGGCGAGCTGCGCCAGTACACCGAGATCGACCCGTCGGCAGGCTGGGCGGCGGGCCAGATGATCTCCACCAACTCCGACCTCAACCGCTTCTTCACCGCGCTCCTCGACGGCGACCTCCTCCCGCCCGCCCAGCTCGCCCAGATGCGCACCACCGTCCCGGTCGGCGACACCGGCGCCCACTACGGCCTGGGCCTCATGAGCAGGAAGCTGTCGTGCGGCGGCGTCTACTGGGGCCACGGCGGCGACATCGTGGGATACGAGACCCGCGGCGGAGCGACCGACGACGGCTACGCCGCGAACATCGCGGTGACGAGCATCCCGGCCGACATCTCGGGCACCAGGCGCGTCGAGACCGTCGTGGACACGGCCCTCTGCCACCGCTGACGCCGCCTCGCGCCGCTGACGCCGCCTCGCGCCGGGGGATCGCCTCGCACCGGTGGCCGGCACACGAGAAAGGCCCCTGACCAGGCATCAACCTGATCAGGGGCCCTTCCCACGCAAGCCGACAGACGAGTCGGGCCCCTCGCCCGCTGCCTGCGACCACTGTCTCCACGACGCCGGCACTCCAGCCCGAGCGGATGCCTCAAAAGGGGCATGCCGGGCCGGCTTCGAGAAACTCGCGCGCGCAGTCCTGCAGCGGTGACGCCGGTGGGGAAATCCGGTCGACGGGCGCCCCGAGGCACTGTGATGGCTCCGACTGCCTGCCGCACGGGGCGGGCCGACTGCAGGAGCTGCTCTTGGCAACCGGGAGAATCACAGACGCCCGTCCCGCGATTGATGCCGCGCTGGTCAGGCGCCTGGTCGATACACAGTTCCCGCAGTGGGCCGAGCTGCCCTTGGAGTTGGTCGACCCGGCCGGCTCGGACCATGTGATCTACCGGATGGGCGAGGGGCTGTCCGTCCGGCTGCCCCGCCATGCCGGTGCCATCGGACAGGCCCCAAAGGAGTCCGAGTGGCTGCCACGGCTCGCCCCGCACCTGCCACTGGCCGTCCCCGTGCCCGTGGGGGTGGGCGAGCCCGGCTTCGGCTATCCGTGGCCTTGGGCGGTCTCCCGCTGGCTGGACGGCGAGGTGGCGACTGCAGAGGCACTGGGCGACTCGTCCGAGGCCGCTGTCGAACTGGCCGGGTTCCTGACCGCTCTCCAACGGTTCGAGCCCGGGGAGATCTCGGCCCAGGGTGCCCGCGAGGACCTCACCGCCCGGCCGCTGGTCGCACGGGACCGGGCTACGCGGGCCGCCATCGCAGAGGTCGACGGCCCGTTCGACACCGCTGCCATGACCGAGCTGTGGGAGGCGGCGCTGAGCGCCCCCGATGGGGACGGCCCACCGGTCTGGTTCCACGGCGACTTCCATACCGGCAACCTGCTGACCGTCGACGGCCGCCTCAGCGCGGTCATCGACTTCGGCGGACTCGGCATCGGCGACCCGGCCTGCGACCTGATCCTCGCCTTCACCCTGATGTCGGCCGGGAGCCGGGCCGCATTCCGCGCCGCGCTCGGCGTGGACGACGCCACCTGGATCCGGGGCCGCGGCTGGGCGCTGGCCACCGGCCTGAACGCCTACACCTCCTACGCCGCCGTCAACCCCCGCATCGCCGCGCAGACCACCCGTCAGATCACCGAGGCCCTCATCGGCTAGGCGATCGGGACAAAGGCACACCGCTTGCGCTGATCGCGAGCCGCCCAGGGAGTCGTCCCGCCACGAGCGGGCCCAGGTCGCCGGCCTCGCCCTGCGAGGCGGCGTTCCGGACGCGACACTAAGACCGTGGGCCTGATCTTCTTCGACGACGGAAGGATGACGCGGGGCGTATACGACGCCGCGAGCCTGAGTGCGAACCCGCAGGAGGCAGGGGAGGGCATCTCGCGGCTGCTCGCCCCCGTCGTCCCGCATGACGCGCTGAGCCTGATGGGCACGGATCCCGTCTCGGGCCCTCTGCTGGGCGGCTTCAGCTTCTGCCACGGGTACGAGCCCGCGTTGGTGAGGGCTCTCGTCGTGCACCGGGACGTGGAGGGGGACCCGCACCGGCCGGTCGGCCGAACGGGGGCGATCGAAGCAGGCGAGCAGCCGGACAGCGGTGACATGGACCGGCTCCTGGCCGAGCACGGGGCGGGATCGCAGCTGCGGCTGTTGCTGGCCGACGCGCGGGGGGTGTGGGGTGTGCTCCGGATGCTGCGGTCGGCGGGGGGCCGTCCGTTCGGCGAGGAGGACGCGCGGCGGGCGGTCCGGCTCCGGCCCGCGCTGGTGGAGGCCCTGCGCCGCTACGGGACGTCGGGCCCGCTGTGCCCGGAACCCGATGTGCCGGCGCTGCGGCCCGGGGTGGTCGTGGTGGGTGCCGACCACCGCGTCAAGGCGGTCAGCCCGCAGGCGCGGGCATGGCACGACCAATGGTCGACGGGGAGCGGGCAGGCGATTCCCCCGTGGGTGTCGGACCTCTTCTTCGCCGGTCTTTCCCTCGCGGCCCGAGCCGATGCCCCAAAGGCCGCCGCGCCGGGAAGCGGAGTCCGGGGCGTCGGCACCCATGGGGCCGAGTCTCCAGCACCGCTCGTGTGCCTGCCGCCGGCCGTCTGCGGCAGATGGCTCACCTGTCAGGCCGAGCCCCTCGACGCGGACGGCACCGGCGATGTCGCCGTCGTCGTCCAGGGCGCCACGGCCGACCTCGTCGTCCCGTCGTTCTGCGCGCGGTACGGCCTGACCGCCCGGGAGCGCGACGTCGTCGCCGAGCTCCGTGAGGGGGCGGCCGTCAAGCAGATCGCCCGGCGCCTCGGCGTCTCCCCGTACACGGTCAACGACCACCTCAAGGCCGTGTTCCGCAAGACGGGCGCCTACGGCCGGGACGACCTGATCACAGCACTGACCCGCTGACCCGCAGCCGCGCCGGCCCGCAGCCGCGCCGGCCCGCAGCCGGTGGCGGCAGCCGGCAGCCAGCAGTGCTGCCCCGCCCCGTCCATCCCTCATTTCAGGGACTCCCCTCGCCCCGGATCCGGCCCACGCTGGAATAAGAGTCCGATCCTCGGTCTCGGCGCACCCCGCAAGGAGTGATCTCTCATGGGTAAGTGGAACGCCGAGTGGTTCACGGTGCCGGGCACGGCCGTCTTCGACCCGGGCGGGCAGGTCACCTCGGTGTCACGCTCCGAGGGCCAGGTCGATCTGTTCACCGTCGGGTACGACAGCCGCGTCTGGACCCAGTTCTGGAACCAGGCCGGCTGGCACAGCGACTGGTTCCCCCTGCCGGGCGCCGCCGTCTTCGACAAGCAGTCCGTCTCCGTCGTCTCCCGCGACGAGCGCCATCTCGACCTGTTCGTCGTCGGATACGACAGCCGCGTCTGGACCCAGTTCTGGAGCGCCGACAACGGCTGGAGCGGCGACTGGCTCCCGGTCCCCGGCGCCGCGATCTTCGACAAGCAGCCCGTCGCCGCGGTCTCCCGCGACGAGCGCCATCTCGACCTGTTCGTCGTCGGATACGACAGCCGCATCTGGACCCAGTTCTGGAGCGCCGACAACGGCTGGAGCGGCGACTGGTTCGCGCTCCCCGGTGCCGCGGTCTTCGAGAAGCAGGCCGTCGCCGCGGTCTCCCGCGACCGCGACCATCTCGACCTGTTCGTCCACGGGTACGACAGCCGCATCTGGACGCAGTTCTGGTCCGCCGAGACCGGCTGGCACGCCGACTGGCTGCCGACCCCCGGCGCCGCCCTGTTCGCCGCACAGTCCGTCTCCGCGCTCTCGCGTCACAGCGGGCGACTCGACCTGTTCGTCATGGGGTACGACGACCACGTCTGGACCAGTTCCTGGAGCGCCGACTCCGGCTGGCGCCCCGACTGGTCGCCGGTGCCGGGCCAGGCCGTGTTCGGGGGCGGCCGGAGCATCACCCCGGCCACGCGTACCGCCTCGCACATGGACCTGTACGTCATGGGCAACGACAACCACATCTGGACGACGTACTGGGTCGACACAGCAGGCTGGGCCCCGGAGTGGTTCCCGGTGCCCGGACAGGCCGTCTTCGACAAGGCCCAGCACATCACGGCCGTCTCCCGCCGCCCGGCCCACCTCGACCTCTTCGTCCTGGGGTACGACAGCCACGTCTGGACCACGTACTGGAACCACCGGTCCGTCCAGTTCCGGCTCCGGTACTTCATCGAGAAGGAGTCGACGGACGACGTACTCCAAGGAGCCAGCGACGAGGTGTACATGTCCGCGCTCGGCGTCGACTCCTCATCGGTCCGCGTGCAGCCGGACGGCACATACAGCGCCCCCGTCCTGCACGGCAGCGAGATCGGGGACGTCTCGGACGACGACGTACGGGACCGCTGGCGTGATCACCCCCACGTGCTCATGGAGTTCGACCTCGACGAGGACGGTCCCTGGCCGCGCTCGTACACCACCACCCTGGTCCTCATCGAGCACGACAACGGCGACCTCAGGGACGGGTTCGACGCTCTGTACGCCGCCTTCGGCAAGGAGATCCGGTCGGCCATCGTGAGCGCCGTCGAGTCGGCGGGAAGGGTCATCACCGGGGCCCTCATCTCCAGCGCGATCGGCGCACTGGCCGGGGCCGTCTTCGACGCGGTCAACGAAAGGATCCGATCGGGCCTGGCGGACGAGTCGTTCACCCCCATCCCGCTCACCCTCACGGTCAACGATCCGGACCACTTCGCCAGGCACCCCCTCGTGGGCACCCAGCTCACCCAACGAGTCGAGCAGTTCGGAGGCGTGTACGAGATCCTCTACGACTGGAACGTCACGTGAGGACACCACCACTCAGGACAGCCGTGCCCCATCGACAGGGGCACGGCCAGGACGTCTCAAGGGTGGGTGTGCCGGCCGCCCCGGACGAGGATGGGGATCGTCCGGGGTGTCCGGGGCGTTCAGTGCTGAGTCTCACGCTGTTGTCCACGGACCTTCTCATTGAGATGTCTGGAAGCGGTACTCGAATCTGACCTGATCCACTGTTCGTTGAGGGGCACCTGGCGAGACATCGGGTGAGAATCTGTGCGGCTCTCTGATGAGAAGTGCCTGTTCGCTGTAGTGAGATTCGGTATACGACGCCTCCTGTGACCTGCGGTGATCGTCTGCGACGGCTTCGTGAGCGACTCAGCCCCATCAGCTACGGACCGGCGGGGATGAGCAGGGTGTGGTAGGAGCGCACAGGGCCGAGAAGCGCGTGGTCGGTACTCCGCTGTCGTAGGCCGATGGACCCCCGCTTGGGCAGGGCTGAGATCCGCGTGTTGTCGTGGACGACGGCCCACGGCGGAGCACCCCTGCTGGCGCGGGGCGTAGCGTGACCCGGTGATGGTCGCGGACTGGGTGTCTGGAGCACTCCCGTTGGCGCGGGACGTAGTGGTCTTCTGGACGGTGTTGAGGGCGACAAGGGCCGGAACACCCCCCGCTTGCGCGGGGCGTAGGAACGTCTCAGCGTCGCACTGCCCGGCCCTGCCGGAACACCCCTGCTGACGCAGGGCTGAGGGCCGAATCAATGCGCACCGGATGTACGAGAACGGAGCACCCCTGCTGGCGCGGGGCGTAGCGCATGTACGGCCTGTGGGCCGACAACTGGGACGGACCACCCCTGCTGGCGCGGGGCGGAGGACGAGGAGGGACGCGGGACGGACTTCTCGATCGGAACACTCCTGCGTGCGCAGGGCATAGTTGTGGTCGGCCTGATCGATCAGTTCCCGTGTCAGAACACCCCTGCTGGCGCGGGGCGCAGTAGGTCTTCTAGACGGTGTCGAGGGCGACGAGGGTCGTAGCACCCCCGCTTACGCGGGACCGACTCCTCCAGCGACCAGTGCGCGCGGCCGGTCTGCGGAACACCCCCGCTGGCGCGGGGCGTGGCAGTCGGAGGGAGTGATGAGATGGACACCGGCCGGACCACCTCTGCTGGCGCGGGGCGTAGGCTGCTTCTGACTGTGCGAGGGACCCGCACTGCGGACCACCCCTGCTGGCGCGGGGCGTAGTGAGCGTCGGTGGCGAGGTAGCGGTGACGCCCCGGACCACCCCTGCTGGCGCGGGGCGTAGGCTGCTTCTGACTGTGCGAGGGACCCGCACTGCGAACCACCCCTGCTGGCGCGGGGCGTAGGCTTTCTGAACTGGCCTTTTGTTGTGGCTTTGCGTGCTCTTCGCCGTTGAACTCCCGGCTTGTGTACATCATGCCATGAGGTGACCGGCGCACGTAGGAGCATCTAGCGAGCGTGCTGGCGGGTACCGGGAGGCGGCGCCTCTGTGGGGGGACGATGTTCCGGGCACGCTTGGTGTTGCTGCTGGTCCCGCCCCAGTGTCGGAGCTCGGTGCCACACTTGCGCACTGCGAGCTCCTTGCAGAGGACACGCCGAGGTGTTCTGGCTTTACCAGCCCCGATGTTTGAGAGGACACGGTTTCGTGCATGTGCGCGTTTTGACAGCTGACTTCAGTGTTGCCGATCACGAGTTCCGGGGCATCAGGCACGATGAACATCGCCCGGATGATCGTCCCAGTGGAGTCACCGTGGCCAAGGAGGCTGAGGCAGACTTGCCCCCATTCACGTGGTGGTAGGGCTTGGATTTACCACGACCACGTCCGGCAGTCCGGAGCACCCCTGCTTGTGTAGGGCTTTGGTAGTCCGGGACGGTCGCACACCCTGGCAAGGGATCACCCCTGCTTGCACAGGGCGTAGAAGTTCCACCGCCGGACGAGGAAGGCGGAGGCCGCAGCACCCCCGCGGACGCGGGGGACGAGAGTTCACGTAAGGGTTGTCCCGTAAGCAATCTCCGGGTCGCCTCGGGCAGGGTTGATCATGGTGAAGCTCGTTGGTTTATCCGGTGAGGGCGAGGTTGTGCATCCGGGCGATGCCGAGCATGGCGTGGTGGATGCCGTCGCCTTTGAGGCGGCAGTCGCGGAGGATCTTCCAGGTCTTCATCCGGGCGAAGACGTGCTCGGCCCGTGCCCGCACCTGCTTGTGGGACCTGTTGTGATCCTCTTTCCAGGTTGGGAGTTCGGTCTGGCCACGCTGCCGGCGGTGCGGGATGACGAGCCCGGTGCCCGGGTAGCCGCCGTCGGCGATCGTGAGGGTCCTGCCGACGGCGGCCTTGGCACCGGACTCCTCCCACGCCTTGCAGTCGTTGCGGTTCCCGGCGAGCGGCCGACCGACCACCACGATCAGGCGGGTGTCGGCATCAATGACGACCTGATGGTTGGTGGAGTACCGATAGTTCTTCGACCGCTCCGCGATGGTCTGGTCCCGGGTGAGGACCAGGGTGCCGTCCACGATGAGCACAGTGTTCTTGGCGAACCGCTTGCGGGGCCGGAGCCCGAGCAGGGGGCTGAGGTGGTTGATGAATCGGCCAGCCGTGGACTTCGAGACGCCGAACAGCGGAGCGAGCTGCCGCAACGTCAGATTGGTACGCCAATAGGCCGTGACCAGCAATACCCGGTCCTCCAGCGGCAGGCTCCACGGCCAGCCTCGGTGGACTGCATCTGCTCCATCGCGCCGCAGCGCGGTCAGAAGTTTGCCGAAGCAGCGCGGGCTCAGCCCCGTGAATGGGGCTATCCAGACACCTCACGGCGCCAAGCCGTCAAGACGGGGCAGCGGGCACGAACTCGCTGTTCGATTTCGAGGGCCCTGCCGGTGGTCATCAGAGAGCGTCCTTCGTGTGGCCTCGGGCGAAGTCCCATGGGGCGGGTGCATTGGCGGCCGCGTACTCGTCTGCGATGCCGAAGACGCTCCCGCATCCTGGGCATTCCGCCTGGCCGAACAGGTGCGTCAGGCCCCAGGCGAGCCGTTGCTGGCCATCCCGTACGGCCGACTCGTGCAACATCCTCCCGGTGCCGGTCAGCTCGTGAGGGACGGCCGGCCGGAGCGGGACCTGGTGGACATCCCCCAGATTCCAGTCCCGGATTGAGGAGTAGCAGCCGTAGTCGCCGACCGCGATCGTCACCGGTGCGTCGCAGTGCGGACAAGCGACAGTGACGAAGGAATCGGTGAAGTCGTCCAGGGCCTCGAACCACAAGGGCTGGCCGTCGAACGCGAGCATGGCCCGCAGCCGGCTCAGGTAGATCTTCCCGTCCAGGCCAGACCGCAGCCGGGCGGCGGCCATGGCGCGAAGCTCGGCCAAGGTCTCCGCGCAGCGGGCGACTTCTTCGTCGGCGCCGTGAGGTTGAAGGAGGCCACCCGCTATGGCTCCGGCCAGATCGAGCGCCCAATCCCCGGCGTCCTCGGTCTTCGCGATGTCCGCCAGCTGCGGCAGTGCGGCGATGCTCGCCGGGGTGATCGTCCCCTGGTGGCACAAGCGCCCCCAAAGCCGGTCGATGGCCTCCTGTTCACGACCGATGGCTCGGCCCAGCAGCCTGGGTATCGCGTGTGCCGGGCCGTAGGCATCGTGGAGTGTGGACCAGTCGATCATCCGGTGATTCAAGCACGCTGCGGAGCGACCGCCGGGGGCGGTGAGTTGTGAGCGGGATCACCTACGCCACCGCCAGTGCTGGGACCTGCGGTGCCGGGAACGCGGTGTGCTCATCGAACAGGCGGCGGTTCTTGAAGCAGTGGTGGAGCTGGCCTAGCATCCGGTTGAACAGATTGCGCTGGCCAGCAGCGTGCCAGTCTCCGTGGTCGTCACGTCGCCGCCGGTAGTGGGCTTTGGCACCGGGCGAGGCGGTGATCGCTGAGAACGCCCAGAGGTAGCCGGCGTGGTTGAGCCGGTTGTTCTTCACCCATCGTCTGGTGATGCTGGACTTCTTGCCGGGGAGTCCGGGTGCTGCGGGAACGCCTCGTCGACGGCCTGGGCGAGGTCGGCGGCTGCGGTGCAGGCGGCCGTGAGCTGTCCAAGTAGGGCGAGCGTCTGCTTGCCGAGCGCATCCTCGACAAGCTCGGGCTGACGGGCCCAGTCGGTGCGGAATGCCCCGCGCAGCCGCTCGACGTCCGCCTCGATGCCGCGCTTGCGGCCCGCACGCTTGAGAGCCGCCGCGCGACACGTGATCTGAGTGCGAGTCAAGCTCGCAGCCTTGGCCGGTGTCGGCGCGAGCTTCATCAGCTCGCGGGCCTCCGGTCGGCACAAGCCGTTGTCCCACTTGGCGAAGGCCTCCAGAGCGGCGGGGTAGTACTCGCGCAGCAGCGAGCGAAGCTGGTTGGCGACCTGCTGCCGGTTCCAGACCGCGTCCTGCTGAGCGCGGGCCAGTACGGCGATGGCGCGGGCCAGGTCGCTGTCGTTCGGCAGCGGCCGGTGGGCATGCATATCCGTGCGCAGGATGTTCGCCAGGACCAGGGCGTCGCCGGGGTCGGACTTTTTGCGGGAGACCGCGTGCTGGTCGCGGTAGCGGGCGGCAGCCATCGGGTTGATCGCGAACACCTTCCGCTTGCCTGCCCGCAGCACCGCGACCAGCAGACCGCGGGAGGTCTCGATCGCGACCGGGATCGGGGTCTCCTCCGTGTCGCCGTACTCAGCGAGCAGGTCCATCAGGCTCCTGTAGCCGGCCGCGTCGTCGGTGATGTGTCGCTTCGCAAGTAGCTGGCCGGTGTCGTCGACCAAGGCAACGTCGTGTGTCCTCTCGGCCCAGTCGATGCCGCAGTAGATCAACTCTTTCCTCCCCAGAGGTGCGGTGTTTGCGCTGGTTGCGAGCGCATGCGGGCCACGCAGCGACCTAATTCCAGGACTCGACCATCCGGTCGGTCCGCCACCTCACTAGCCGTTCGTGGCACCAGCGCACCCCACGGGCCCCGGTCTCCTCGGGAGCTCTGACGGCTCTGGAGTATCAGGAGGTCACCGTGCGAAGGGCTCGCACCACCAACACCAACGAGTGATCAAGCGGCCAGTGTTGACGGTGGCGACCTCGAAGACACCGAGCGCCGCCGCTCTGGATAAAGGGATCGAGTGCCCAGACGGCTCCAGGCGTACGTTCGGTGCCCGCGAGGCTGCCACCACCTGCACTGTGGAAGGCCGGGATGAGCGAAGGGCATCGGCCCCCGGCGCTCGAACGGACTGGTGGCTACCCCCGGCTCCCACGGCCCGTTACCAAGGAATTAGGAATTAGGACGGCTCCGAGGCCGTGATCGCACTGGGCACGACAGAGATCATTTACCGTCGGCGCCAGCTGGCGGCAGTCTCAGCCGAGGAAGTCCTTCCAGAACGGCACGGCCGCCTGCGGAGCCCAAGGCGCATCCTCGTCTACCTCGCCGAACTCGTGGTCGATGTAATCGGCCAGATCGTGGCCGTAACAGATGATGTCGGTTCCCCACACCGACAAGACCGGATGTCCTGGGGTGTCGCGACCCGCGGGTACGAAGCG
Organism: Streptomyces tanashiensis; assembly: GCF_014648895.1. GTDB lineage: Bacteria > Actinomycetota > Actinomycetes > Streptomycetales > Streptomycetaceae > Streptomyces > Streptomyces tanashiensis. The sequence continues at coordinate 43,434 of NZ_BMRZ01000002.1, read as the reverse complement.
GTGCGCGTATACGGGAACGAGGTGCGGCGCTTGCGCAAGTACCGCTCGGGCTACCTCCACGGCCTCTTCAGTGGTGGCGGGACGCACCCCCAGGGCCGGATGCCAGCTGCCGTGAGCGACGTCGCCCAACACTTCTCGTGCCGGCCACTCCAGCCGATGGCGCAGGTCGTCTACATCCGCGTGACGCCAGTCGGGCCAGGGCTGCTGCCACGTCGCACCTTCCTCGGGAGGTGAGGCAACCGGCAACCCTGCCGCCAGGAAGGCACGATGCTCTGGGGAGAACTCGAACCCATAGGTCGCCTCGATCCGGCTGAACTCTTCATCCGTGAGCCCTGGGGCTATCTCACAGCAGTCCGCCTCAGCCAACCGCCTCGCGGCCTCCGCACCCAACCGAGCGCCATCAGTGTCGATCACTCCGGCACCGTACACACACTGCTCGCACGGCATCGCCACTTTTCGAACCCCGACAGGGGACTCCAGGTCATAGCGGGACAACCCTTAGGCAGGTGTTGACTGCGAGGGTCGAAACCCCGCGCTGGCGCGGAACTCGCGATGCCGAGGTGACTGTAGCCCAGCTCGGGCGGTACTCCTCGCTGGTGAAGGCTTACCGGCTCAGGTCCTGATTGCTCCATGAAGTGTGGGATTTTCATGGAGAGTTGAATCATGAGTGTTCTTGAAGACGGCCGGCTCGCTGGGATTGATCAGGCGCCGTGGGGGAAGTTCGATGTGCTGACCGGCGCCGTGTATCCGTTGTTGTTTCACCAGATCGATGCCGGTGCTGCGGCGGAGGCTCTGTGGGACCGGTTCCTGTCGCCGAGCCAGCGTGCTCAGATCGCCGACGGTCTCGGTGAGAGCGAGTCGAGGGCACGTCAGGTGGTGGCGTTCCTTGCGGCGCAGCACGATGTGGGCAAGTTGATTCCCTGCTTCCAGTGTGACGTGCCTGCTGCGATGCGCCGGCTGGGGGAGGACCTGCTCGGCGATATGGGGCGGGTGGTGGAGGTTTCGCATGCGCGGGCGTCGATGCATGTCGGGCTGGGGTTGCTGGAGGAGTTGGGTTTCGCCCGGGAGGGGAACGACTCTCCTGCGGTACGCGGGGCGCAGGTTCTCGGCGGGCACCATGGACGGTTCCTGCAGATCGATGTTGACCAGGGCGCGTCGGCTGGGCGAATGGAGGCGTCGTTGGGCGGGCCGCTGTGGCGGGATCTGCGGCGGCGCTACACCCGCCTGATGTGGCACATCTTTGAGGTTGAGGAAGCCTCGAAGGAGTTCTCGGCAGAGGCTGCCGTCCTGATTGCCGGGCTCGTCATGATGGCTGACCGGCTGGTGAGCCGGCGCCGGTTCTGGATACCCCTGGCCAACACCGTGTCGTTCGGGGCCTTCGAGCATGCCGCCCGTGTCAGGGAGCTGACGTGGGAAGCGGTCGAGCGGGCGGGTCTTGACCGGATCACCCTGCCCCGGGCCGCTTTCGCGACGGTGCACGAGGGTGTTGCGGGCCCGAACACGCTGCAGGCTTCCGTGCTGGAGCAGCTGCCCGGGTGGGTGCGGCAGCGGGGGAGCGGTATCGCGGTGGTCACCGACGCCACGGGAAGCGGCAAGAGCGTGAACGGCCTGGAGATGGCCCGGATCTTCAACGCAGAGTGCGGCACGAACGGTGTGCTCTGGCTGCTGCCGACCACCGCGACCGCTGACGCCGCCTTCGAGCGCCTCGACCGCTACGTGCGGGCCCACGGGCCCGAGCGGGTACCGACCGCTGTCGTGCACAGCGGCCAGTGGCTGAGCGATGCCTACCCCGACCCCGCGCTGGCCGACGATGGCGGATCGGTCATTGACGGCCCCGACGGCCCCGACGGCCCCGACGGCCCGGAAGACCCGCAAGGCCCAGGGAGCGGCCCAGCCACCCAGGCGGACGGCGATCCCACCGGAGGTGGTGTCCCTGCGAAGGGGCCGGTGCCGGATTCGTGGCAGCGGGGATGGGACCGCGCGCTGCTCGCGCAGTTCACGGTCGCCACGGTCGACCAGGCCCAGATGGCGGTGCTGCCCGTCCGGTTCAACGCGCTGCGCATGTTGGGGATCTGTGGCAAGACCGTCGTCGTCGACGAAGCACACGCGCTGGAGCCGTTCAGTCAGCTGCAGTTGCGCCGTCTGCTGAACTGGCTCGGGGCGTTACGCTGCCCGGTGGTGCTGCTGTCCGCGACGCTGCCGGCCTCGACCAGCAGAGACCTGATCCGCGCCTACCTGACCGGCGCCGGCCACACACCCCGCACACTTCGCGGCAAGTCCTGGGATCCGGGATATCCGGGATGGGTGTTCGTCGACGCGGACAGTGCCACCGCCCACCACATGGACAAGGATGCCCGTGACGAGCACGCGGCCGCGCACCGCCGCCGCGTCAGGATCAGCACCGTGCCGGTCACCTACCGGCGCCTCGGCCAGCCGGGCCGCCCCATCGAGGAAGGGGAGAGACTCGCTGCCGTCGAGGCCGCGCTCGCACCCGTCCTCGAGAGCGGTTCGGGCTGTGTGGCGGTGGTGTGCGCGACCGTCGCCGACACGCAGGACACCTACACCTTCCTCCGCCACCGGTGGCAGGGGCCTGCCGACGACCTCGTCCTGCTCCATGCCCGGCATGAGGACCACCGGCGCGAGCGCACGATCCGACGGCTGCGGCACCGGCTCGGCAAGCACGGACCCAGGCCGCGGCGTCTGGTCGTGGTGACCACCAGCCTCCTCGACGTGAGCCTCGACATCGACGTCGACCTCATGGTCAGCGACCTCGCCTCGATCGGCCGCCTCATGCAGCGCGCGGGACGTCTGGGCCGCTTCACCCACCTGTGGGCCGGCCGGGAAGGATGGCGCCCGCCTTGGTGGGACGAGGCCGCCGGCCCGACGCTCACCGTGCTGCACCCGGTGAATGTCCGCGGCGCCACCGCACTGCCGCCCGGATGGGGCAGCGTCGAGCCGGCCGTCACCCAGCACGCCACTGCCCACCTGCTGACCACCCGGGCCCTCACGACACTCACCCTTCCCGACGACGTCCAGGACCTCGTCGAACAGGTCCACGGCGCAGACTCGGCCTTCGCCGCCGAGACCGACACCCTGCAGCGCCTCCTCTCCGGCCACCACGCGCGAACCGACCGGCAGCTCCACACCGGCGCAGTCCACCTCATCCCGCCCCCCGCACGGGTGTCGTCCCTGGCAGACCTCCACCGCCAGCACCTGACCACCGCCAAGGCCGCAACCCGCCTGGGAACCATGCCGCGCCGCCTCGTCCCCTGCTACCGAACACCCCAGGGCACCTGGACCCTCGACCCCGACGGCCGGCACCCGCTCCCCGACAAACCCAGCCTCACCCCCGGCGACGTCCGCAGCATCCTCGCCCACTCGCTGCCCGTTCCCGCCGCATGGGTCACCCGCCCACACCCCCGCACCGCGCCCCCCGCCAGCTGGCAGCGCCACGCCCTGCTCGCCGACACGATCCTGCTCCCCACTGATCCGGATCACCCGAACGAGCTACACAGAACTGGCCACTACGAGCTGCGCATGGACGCCGAACTCGGCCTCGTTCATCGCCGTGACCAGCACTGACCCGTCACACCCCCCGTCGGCGTCGATCACATACGGACAGCAGTTGATCACCGGACTATCTCAGGATTTGTTCGCACGAATGTCCCGGTGATTCGATTACTGCAACGCACCCGCCACCGCAAACACCCGGCAGTAACTCGCCTATCCCACAAGGAAGTTGACGAGACCACCTGCCTGGTGACGCGAACCCGCCAGCCGCCTTCCCCGGTTCTCCCACCGGCCATGACGGCATGGCCCGCCATCGGTGCGACCACACCTCAGCACACCCCCGGCCCCAGCCGGCGCGCCATGCCCTCACGGGCACCGGGGGAGAGGCGCCCCCTTCGTTGCTGTATCCCGTCATCGATCCCGCACACCCTGACGAAACACCGATGCCTTCCATACCCTCACCCACCCGTTCCCTCAGCGCCGCCGACCACCCCTGGATCGACGTCCGCACCGGCCACCGCTACGACACGACCGGCCTGAGAGACCTCTTCCTGACCGCCCACACCATCGACGACCTGGCCGTCCCGTACCCGCCAGCGGCATCCGCCCTCCTGCGGATCGCCGTCGCCATCACCGCCCGCATCACCGGCCTGGATAACCCCGACCTCACCGCCACGCAGTGGACCCGCCTACGCCGCGAAGCACTCGCACGCGGCGCCTTCGACCCCAAAGCGGTCCACGCCTACTTCGACCGACACCACTTCGACGTGTTCCACCCCACCCGGCCCTGGCTGCAAGACCCCCGACTGCCCGACCAGTGCACCCGCACCGAAGGCATCAACCGCTTCACCCCCGGACGCCCCGGCGGCAACAACCTCGCCTGGTTCAGCCCCCACCACCACGAGCTCGCCACCCCCCTGCCCACCGGCCAGGCCCTGCAATACCTCCTCATCCACCACTTCTACGGCCCATCCGGGACCGGAACACCCCGCACCGTCAACAGCACAACCAGCAGGACGCTGTCGAGCGGACCGCTGCGCGCCACCGTCTCCTTCCACCCCCTCGGGCGCACCCTCCACGAGACCCTCCTCGCCGGCCTGCCCAAATTCCTCGGCGACGAGCAGCTCCTGGCCGACACCTGCCCCTGGGAAGACGAACACGTGCCCGACGACCCAGCGGCAAACCCCCACCCAGTCACCTGGCCAGGCCGGATCCTTACCGGCCGCTCACGCCACGCCGTCCTCCTAGTGCCCGGCGACGACCAGGAGACCGTCACCGACGCCTACATCACCTGGTCCACCCAGCAGCCCAGACTCGAGGCCACCGACCCCTACCTCGTCTACCGCATCGACCCCGAAAAGCCGGTCGACAGACGCCGGACCGCCCGCCGCGCCGACGCACAGCGCGCCTGGTGGCGTGAACTCGACAGCCTGCTCCTCGCACCCGACGAACACCGCACCCAGCGGCGCCCCGAAGTCTTCGACACCCTCAACGACCTCCCAGCCGACGTGCGCAGCACCCTGCGCGTCCGCGTCCACGGCTTCGACCAGGACGGCAAGGTCAACAACCGCCAGTGGTACACGGCCCTCACCCCACCTGTGTGGGCGTGGACCCAGGAACACGACCCCGCCCGGGCACAGCGCATCGCCGAGTGCTGCCAGGCCGCAGAAGACTTCGCCCTCCGCCTGACCCAGGCCGCAGATCAGGCATGGGCCGACACCACCACACCCCGCAACGACAGTGACCCGGCCAAGCGGCGCAAGCCCAAGGCCAGCGTGTGGGCCACCAAAGCCGCCGCCCTGTACTGGCCCCTTGCCGAAACCGCCTTCTGGCAAATCCTCAACGACGACACCCCCGCCGACCGTGCCTTCGCGCCTCAGGCAGCAACCGCCCTCAGACAGGCCACCCGCACCGCGCGTGCCCGCAACCAGCAGGCCGCCCGCGCTGTCGCCATCGCCGTCCGAACACTCCGCAGCAAAGACCTCCCGCCCAAAAAGAGCAGCCACCGATGACTCCGGACGAACACCGCGCCCGCTACGACGACTTCGTCGTCCACATCCACGATCTGTGCACCAGCCCCGGCATTCGCACCACCCTGGCCAAGGGCCGAGGACGCCCGGTCGAACAGTGCGGCTTCATGGACCGTTACCTCACCCGCAGTACCGCCGGCCGCCCCGGCCGACGCGCCCACTACACGATCGCCGGCCTGATCGCCCTGGCCGGTCCCGCGGTCCACACCCCCGGCGTCCGCCTCCACCCGCCACACCCGGCCGCCTCCGCAGGCCGGCCGCAGGACATCAGCGGCCTGCCGGTGGTATCCGATGCTCCCGCCATCACCCCTGTCGCGCTGACTGCTGCCGTGGCGACCGACTGGGTCAAGCGCCCCAACCTCGGCGCCACCCTTGCCGCCGCCGTGAACACCCGCGGCCACAGCGAAGAACGCACCGGCGAGCAACTCCATGTCCTGACCCGCCTCGGCGACGACCAGGTCCACCGCCGCCTGCCCAGCTACATCACCCGACTCCTCGGCGACGGCCTCACCCCCGACTGGGCCGTGCTGCTGAACGACCTCATCCAGCGGCCCTACCAGCGCGACACGGTCGCACTGCGCTGGCGCGACTCCTTCTACCTCAGCCTCAACACCCCCGGCCGCACCTGAACCGCGGCCCCGCCCCGGGTAATCGCCCCTCACCCGCCGCCAGCGCCGTCCTCGGAGCGGCCAAGTGGCATCGCCCTGCTCAGCACCACGATCCGACCGGATCGTGCCCCCTGGCACCCAGTAAAGGACCCCCTCGTGCATACCCCCGCCCGCTTTCTCGACCTGCACATTCTGCAGCCCGTCACTCCAGCGAACCTGAACCGGGACGAGAACCAGGAACCCAAGACCATCCTCGTCGGCAACGCGATCCGCGCGATGGTGTCCAGCCAGTCGTGGAAGCGGCAGATCCGCCTCGGTGTCGAACGCGACCTGGACGAGCCTGCCGCCCGCACCCGCCTGGTACCCATCGTCGTCGCCGACCGGCTGCGCGAAGCCGGATGGCCCGACGACCTGGCCGCCTTCACCTCCGCACAGATCGTCCTGTCCGCCAAGGACAAAGGCCTCAAGCACAACGCGAACGAGCAGTACCGCACCCAGGCCATGCTCTACCTCCCCAAGGACGCAGTCGACGACCTGGTCACCCTGTGCGAAACCCACCGCCCCGACCTCGAAGAGGCGCTGGCCGACCACACCGCCTCCACCACCAAAAAGACCCCCGCCCCGGTCCTGCCGGCCAAAGCGATCGCCGCCCAGCTGACCCGCCGCACCGCGAGCATCAGCCTGCTCGGGCGCATGCTCGCCGAACTCCCGAGCGGCCACGTCGAAGCCGCCGTCCAGATGGCCCCCGCCTTCACCGTCCACCCCAGCGACCCCCAGCCGGACTTCTTCACCACAGTCGAGGACTGGCCCCAGCCCGACGAGCCCGGCAGCGCCCACCTGCAGACCGCCTACCTCACCGGCGGCCTGTTCTACCGCTACTCCACCGTCAACATCACCGAACTGGCGCGCAACCACACCGACGGCACCTGCACCCTCGCCGAGCTCATCGAGCTGTACACGTGGCACTTCATCATGAGCATGCCCCGGGCCAAGGCCACCTCCACCGCCCCACACACCATCCCCGACCTCGTCCACTACGTCGTCCGCGACAGCCGCCCCATCTCCTACGGCGCCGCATTCGAACAGCCCGTCAAAGCCGCACCCCAAGGCGGCTACACCCTGACCGCCCGCCAAACCCTGACCGACTACGCCACCACCATCGACCGGCTCGTCGGCACCCGCCGCCGCATCGCCCACGGCCACACCAGCTTCGACAAGCCCCTCGACCCCCTGGGCACCCACCATCAATCCTTCGAAGACCTCGCCACCGCCTGCGCCCAAGCGGCCCTCACCCCCACCCCCACCCGGTGACCGGGCTCATCCTGCGCCTGGCCGGCCTACAGCAGGCATGGGGCGAACGCGGCGTCTTCCACCACCGCGACACCACCGCCTTCCCCACCCGCTCCGCCCTCATCGGCATGTTCGCCGCAGCCGGCGGCCGCAGCCGCGAAGAAGCCCTCACCCCCTACCAGCAGCTCCCCGGCAGCCCGAGCCACCACGACCTGACCTTCACCATCCGCATCGACAGCCCCGGCACCCTCCACCACGACTTCCACACCGTCGGCGGCGGATACCCACCCGAACAGCGCCTGCACACCGCAGAAGGCGGCAGACGCAGCGAGGCCAAATCCACCCTCGTCTCCCACCGCACCTACCTCGCCGGCGCCGTCTTCACGCTCGCCGTCCAAGGACCCAGGCCGCTCCTCGACCACATCGCCGACGCACTCGAGCACCCCGCCTTCGGCATCTACCTCGGCCGCCGAGCCTGCCCGCCCGACACCCCGCTCGTCCTGGCCACCCACAGCACCGACCCCGCCGGCGAGCTCCGCAACAAAGTGCCCCTCACCCTGCCCGCACCGCCGGCCGACGACGCCACCCACGTGCCCGTCACGTTCGTCCACGAACGCCCCACCGACACCGCGTACGCAAGCGGTCTGCCGGACCGGGAGAGCACCAGCGAACCCGTCGACTTCACCCCCACCAACCGGCGCCACCTACCCCGCCCCCTGTGGATCACTACCGAAAACCTGCCCCCATCCCTCTACGCAGGCCCCCGGCCCATCGACGCCCTCGCTACCTACATCGCCCAAGGACGACCATGACCGCGCCGACCCTGACGCTCCTCACACTCAATCCCCACCACAAGACCGCCCGCGCCGACCTCAAAGACGCCGTCAGCCTCCACAAGACCCTCATGCGTCTCGTCCCCGACACCCTCGGCCCCACCCCCAGAGCCCAGGCCGGCTTGCTGTTCCGCCTCGAGACCCACCCCACCCCCACCCTCCTCATCCAAAGCCACCACCAGCCCGACCCCGCGCGTCTGCCCCACGGCTACGCCACACACCAGATGCGCAGCCTCACCCCCCTGCTCAACGCCCTGCGCACCGGCCTGACCGTCCGCTACCGCATCACCGCCGCCCCCGTCGCCTCCCTCACCGCCCACGCCACCCCCCACCCCGTCACCGGCAAGACCCGCGGCAAACTCACCCCCCTCACCGGCGACGACGCCATCACCTGGTGGCAGCGCCGCGCCACCGCAGCCGGACTGCACCTGCTCACCATCGACGCCACCCCCACCCCCCGCCGCTTCCCCCGCAAGAACGACACCCCCAGCCCCCACGCCGTCCTGACCCAGTTCGACGGCCTCGCCCGCATCACCGACCCCACCCAGCTAGCCACCGCCCTCACCACCGGCATCGGCCGCGCCAAGTCCTACGGCGCCGGCCTCCTTTCCCTCGCACCCGCCTAACCCAGCCCGAGGGACGACACCTCTGCCATGAATCCCAGCCCCGACATCACCGCCCTGCGGACCACCGCCGTACGCCGACTCCTCAAACTCGCCGACGAACACCAGCTCACCCGCGCCCGCATCACCGGCGTCGCCGACGCCTTCGGCGTCGACCCCCGCACCGTCGACCGGTGGCTCGCCAACGCCCGCACCAACAAAGGCACCTACACCCCCACCGCCCGCCAGCGCTTCGAGCTCACCCTCGTGATGCTCGACGCAGTCGCACGCTGGCGCGGCAACGCCACCGCCGCCTACCGAGAACTCAAAGCCGAAAACACCCCGAACCTGCCCTCACCAGCCACCTTCCACCGCGCCGTCACCCGCGCCCTCACACCCGGCATGCGCGCCGGCCTACGCCACGGCGAGAAAGCCCGTCGCGCCTACGACGTCGCCGGCAAACGCCCCCGCCACCACCGCAACTACGCATGGGAAACCGACCACGTCGAAGCCAGTGTCCGTGTCCGGATCGACGGCCACATCCGCAAACCCTGGATCACCTTCTTCGCAGACTGCGCCGCCAGCGCCATCTGCGGCTTCGCGATCACCCCCCAACGGCCCAGCCGCGAGGCAGTCCTCGTCGCCATCCGTGACGCCGTCCTCATCGACGACGACCACGGCCCCTTCGGCGGCATCCCCGACCGCGTCCGCGTCGACGGCGGCAAGGAATTCCTCTGCAAGACAGTCGGGGAAGCACTCGGAGTCCTCGGCACCGAACGCATCGAACTGCCCCCCTTCACCCCCGAAGGCAAACCCGTCGTCGAAGCCGTCAACGGCGCCATCAAGAAAACCCTGTTCGCCGGCATGCCCGGCTACACCCACGCCCCCACCCTCCTCGGCGGCAAACCCGTCGACCCCGACCAGCCACTCCTGCACTTCGAAGCGTTCGTCGCCCACGTCCGCACCTGGATCCACTGGTGGAACCACGAACACACCCTGGACAGCCTCGACGGCCGCACCCCCGCCCAAGCGTGGAACGACGACACCACCCCTATCGAGACCATCGACGCCGCAAGCCTCCACACCTACACCCTCGAACGCCACGGCAAGCCCCTGACCATCAACAACACCGGCATCCGCTGGCGAAACGCCGACTACATCGCCGACTGGATGCACGGCTTCGTCGGCGACAAAGTCACCCTGCGCTACCTCCCCCACCACGACCACCGCGTCGAGCTCTACGACCCCACCAGCGGACACCACCTCGGACCCGCCTTCATGGCCAACCAAGCAACACCCCAGCAGATCCGCGACCTCAAACGAGCCCAACGCCGCGAAGCCGACCGCCTGCGCGCCAAGCTCAAAAAAGCCGAGAAGAACCGCAACATCCGCTACGCCGCCGCCACCCAGCCCCAGCCGCCCACCCCTCTTCTCGCCATGACCGAAGACACCGCCCTGGAACACCTCAGAGACCTCGGCGGCCACGACCTGCGCGACCAGGCCCTGCCCGACCTCCTGCCCCTGCCAAAGCCCGCAGACGACTGGACCCGCCCCCTCAACACCCCCACCCACCCGGAACCCAACAACGAACAGGACCACCCGTGAACCAGCCCCACAACCCCCAACGCCGCCCCAGCCAGCTCCCCCCACCCGACCGCGACCACTACATCGGCCTCACCGGCGCCCACACCATGGGCACCCAAGCCCTCGCCGCAACCGAAGACCGCATCCGCAAAGCCATCAAGCACAAAGCCATCGTCGCCATCCACGGCCACGTCGGCCTCGGAAAAACCTTCGCCGTCCACACCGCCCTACGCCGCCGCGCCCCCCACACCACCCACCGACTCCAATTCCGCCAAGCACCCAACATGAGCGAACTCCGCGGCGCCCTCTGGCGCGCCCTGGACCTTCCCGGCGAGCCACCCCAGTCCGCTGACGAGTCCGGTATACGCATCAAGCAAGCCCTGGAGCAGAGCCCCGACGCGGTCCTCCTCCTCGACGAAGTCCAATGGCTCAGCAAGACCGCTCTCGAATACATCCGCGACCTGTGGGGCGACCACGCACGGCGTGCCGCGGTCGTCCTCGTCGGCAGCGGCAACACCCGCCAGAAGATCCTCAGCTGCCCGGCCCTGCACTCCCGCATCCTCGACTGGTACCAGTTCGCACCCCTGACCCCCACCGAAGTCCTCGCCACCATCCCCGCCTATCACCCCATCTGGACCGGCGCCGACCCCGACCTCATCCTCTACACCGACGACCACGCCGGACACGGATCGTTCAGGAACTGGGCCAAACTCACCATCCACCTCACCGACGCACTGGAGGAGAACCCCGACCTCACCCTCAGCAAAGACCTCATCCGATGGGCCTTCAGCCGCCTCGACTCCACCACCCGCCTCCCAGCACCGCGCTGAACCTCATCACGTGGGCGGGGTGACAGCGCCAGGGGCGGGCAGGCATCAGCGGACAACGCTGATTCAGACGCTGTCAGTGCCGTGCCCGACACTAGGGGAGGCGCTGTCACTGGGTTTGATGTGGGGGTAGAGGTATGGCGGACGATGCCGTGCAACTCGAGCGACGGATCCGGTTCGCACTGGATACTCTCGCCGAGAACAACAGCCACCACGAGTTCGAGTTGCTGTGCCTCGGCCTGGCACGCCGGCGGATCACCAGCAATCTGCACCCTGCGACCGGCCCTGTCAGCAGCGGCGGCGACCAGGGGCGAGACGCTGAGAGCCATTGGACGAACATTCCACGCGAGCTGCCGGGAACCTCGGTCTTCGAAGCATTGGCTTCAACGGAGCGCGTGGTGATGGCTTGCACCATCCAGAAGACCAAGGTGCCGGCGAAGATCCTTAAGGACCTCTCGTCGATCTGCGGGCAGGGCACGGCCGTCGACCGTGTCATCTACTTCACGGTGGCCCCTGTCCCCTCCGGGAAGCAACACAAGCTGATCGAGGAGGCGGCGCGGACGCACCAGGTTGAGCTGGACATCTGGGACGCTGCGGCGCTCGCTGTGCATCTTGCCGACCACGATCTCTTCTACCTTGCCGTGCAGTACCTCCATCTGCCGTCGGACCTGGCCCCTGCCCGACCGGAGGCGGCCGGCCACCTTCCCGACTGGTACATCCAGGCCCGCCAAAGGTGGCGCGAGCGTGAGGAGCCCGGTTGCACTCTGGGTGACCTGATCGACCTGAAGGCGCCGCTGCGCCACGCCACGTTCCATGCTGAAGCCCGCGCCGATCTGCCGGACTGGCTCGGCCACGCCCATGCTCTGCTCGACGCTACGCCAGGAACACATACGGCGCTTCGAGTCCGCTACGAGATTGTGGTCGCGACGCTCCGGGGCCTAGAGACGATGCTGCCGGTGGACGGCTTGGCCCGTGACATCTTCACCCGGCTGACAACGGACGACTCACTCGAGGATCCTGGCCTGCTCGAGGATGCTGTCGTACTGCTCGGCTACACCTTCGGGGCCTTGATGCGCGGCCTGACCGCCGTAACCCCGGATGAACTGCGGAACTGGCAGCGCAAGCTGGAAGAGAAGACCGACCGACTCCTGGACGAGCGCCCCGCGCCCAACGCCACGGCACATCTACTCGCCCTGCGGGCTCGGCTGGCCCTGCACCCGGAGGTTCCTACTGGCCTGAGAAAGGCTACGCAGGATCTGCCAAGTGTTGCAGAAGTCACTGCTCGGGTTCGTGAGGCGATGGCAGGTGGGCAACCGCTGCCCGTTTTTGAGACCCAGCCGGCTTTCACCGACATCGACACCGGCATGCAGACCCTGGCCCTGCTGGGGCGGCATCTGGATGACGCCCCGCTGTTCCCGGTCGAGCATGTCGCCGACATCTTCGACCTGCTTGCACCTGCGCTGGTGGACCACCCGCTGTACCGGGAGGTCCGAGACCTGCTCGACACGGCAATCGACAGGGTCGCCGGCCAGTCGGCCCGAGGTGAGCGAGCACAGGCCCGCGGCCTTGCGCTGGTCAAAAGCGATCGCCTCCTCGAAGCGCTGCGAGAGATTCACGAGGCCAAGCTCAATTGGTGGCGCGGCGAGACTCTGGAAGGGGGACTGACGATGCTGCTGCTGTGCTCACGGATCTACAGCGAGCTCGGCCTGGCCATGGCCGCCAAACAATGCGCATTGGCCGCCGCCGCGGCTGCGAGGTCCGCACCCGACCAGGAACTGACGCGTTTCGTCCCGCGAGGCATCATCCTCGCTGCCCAATACGACCATCAGGCCGGGAACTGGCTGTCCGCGACCCATCTGTTCCGCATCGGACTGATGGCACAGAATGCCTATCTCGACGAGCCGTTCAACGCCGAGCGCTACCCGTACGTCTGGGACATGATGGCCAACCAGGCCCTCACGGTGAACGCTGCGCTCGCCGTACGCCCCCGATTCGCCCCTATGCTCCGCGAAGTCATGGCATCAGTGGGATTCGCCACCGCCATCGACGAGATCGTCGCCTCGATCCCCAGCGAGCCTGCCGCGACCGAGGACATGTACGTCAACGAAGCAGACGCCCAAGGAGTAGGCAGGCCATTCAGCGACGCCGGCCCAAAGCGCCGCTACACCTGGAGTGCGCTTGGTGTCGACTGGGAGGTCACCTGTGCCAACGACCGGCCATCGGCCTTGGCCGCCGAGCGCTTCACCGCAGCAGTACAGGTACTCGTCGCCGAGATGGCCACCCGCGACCCCCTGCTCCTGCCTGGCCGGCTTGCGGTCGAGATCCAAGCCGAGACCGTAGCGACGTCCGACCGGCACGACGGCTGGCGGCAAGTATCCGACCCCAACGCCAACCGGTGGATTCTGCGACTTGCTGCGGTCGACAGCCAGGACCTGGAAGCAGCTCTAAACGACTTGACCGCTGCAGCAGTGAGTGTGCTGATCTCCCAGTCGCTACTGCCCAACGAGGCGTTCACGAAGCTCATCGAGGAGAGCTTCGCCGCCGGCCTGTGGCACAAGCTCGTAGCGGGCCGCCCCTATGACGAACTGGCCGACTTCCTCAACCCGGGGGACTACGAAGCCATGGCAGCCCTGGCCGAACCAGCCGTCGGCGCCGCCACAGCCCTCAATGGCCGCCCCAAGTCAGCCGCCCTTAAGGCCAAGACCGGACCAGGCCCCGGATACGAGCAGAGCACCGCGCTCGAGAACGTCCGCCACCGTTACACCGCCCTGGTCCCCATCATCCGCTACACGCTCCCGCGCCTGAGCGCTGACCGGGAATTCATGCGCACTGCGGTGCTGCTACGCGAGCAGGGGTGGAAGGACTGGCACCTGCTGACCGCCATCGCCAATCTCGTCGGAAACCGTCGGCTTGAGCAGCGAGGACTTCGACCTGCTATCAACGACTCGGCTGAACGTCGCATCCAATTCAAGGCCGTCATGACGGCGCACGAGCTTCCCGATGACGAACCCGTGCCGCCCCAAGCCTTCACGCTGAGCGCTCTCAGGTCCCACCTGCACGGCGCAGCCCTGGCAACAGCCGGCAACCTCGGCCTGGTCGTCCGCAGCACCAGCCTCCGACCCGAAGCACTGCTTCGTCTGCTCGGTGACCGGTACGGGTACTGGACCGACGACGCTGAGCACGCAGACATGTTCGTCTCGCGCCCGCCCTCCACCACCGGCGACGACAGCGCAGCGTCGGCTGTTCGCGAGTGTCCATCATTGTTCACGTGAACCATGGCGAGCACCTGGACCGGCAGATTCGTTTACAGAGCAGCGCAGCAGACGCGCTGTCGCTGAGAGGGGAAACGACCGTGCCGTACCGGTTCACTGTGCTGATGTTCGCTGTTGTGGTTGTTCTGGTTTTCGCCGTGCTGGCCGCAGCCGGGGCCGGCTATCTGGCCCGCCGTGACGACGCTACCTATCCGGCCGCGATCAGCCGTGCCGCAGCCGCGTTCGCGGCTACGCTGACGGTGGCCGCAGCGCTCATCGCCGCAGCGACTGCGATTACTGGCTGGTGACCACCCGCCCTGTCCTGCGCTGAGCAGGGGAGCGGGGCTCGGTGCCAAACGGAGGCCCGCGCCGTATTGTGCGGGCCTCCGGGGCGGGAACGAGGACGGCTACGCCCAGCACATCCCGATCTCGGGCAGTCCGCCGCCCCGTGGCGCCAGACGCCGTCCGCGATCACCCTCGAGCCGCCCCGCGGCCGCTGCCAGTGGCATCTGAAACTCCACAAGCCTCGTCACCCACCAACGCTGGTCCAGCGAACGGCAGCCCGCAGGCGGCCCCGTCGTCGCTGTCGACTCTTATCTCGTCCTGCGTCCTTCGGACAGGTGCTGCGACAAAGCCCGACTCGGTGTCGTGAGGATGCGGCGGGCCGGCTGCTGGACTCGTGTCCTTCGCCGGCTCTCTGGGGCAGCTTGAGCGAGGGCTCTTCGACTGTCGGTGACACCGGCTAGCCTGCTCCGGCGTATCGCTGTCGGGGGAGGGGTTTGATGCTGCCGTTATCGCTCGTGGGCCGCTGGTTCGCCAGGGTCTCGGACTTTCGCGATGCTGATGTCCGGTTGATCTATCAGCGCTGTGTGCTGAGTTGTCTTGAGGTCCCCAGGATTGCACAGCTGTTGGGGCACAGACCGCGGGCGACGCGTGATGCGGTGCACGGACAGATGCTGCGCAATGACGTGATGAGCGCGGTTCTCTCAGGGCTGCCCCATGCGCGGCTGGATGCTGCGATCGCCGACCGGGACCTGCGCTGTGAACGGTTCCGGCTGGCCGATGCACGACTCGGCTGGGATTGGAAGGCCGTGTGCTTTGGGCTGTTCGCCTTTGTGTTCGCCGCAGGGATGCCCTTCGGATTTCTCGGCTTTGTGATCGCTGTCCTGGCCTTGTCGGTGTCCGTGGGGATGTCCGTGGTGCGGGGCTGGTCGGCCGGCCTCTACGTGCTGGAGTGCCTGCGGGCGGGGTGGCTGGGTGCACGGTGGGGGGTGTCGCGGGTTGTTCTCGGTGTCGAGTCGGCCGTGTGGGGCGAGGCCGCGGAGCGGGGTATCGAACCCACGGTGTGGCGTGCGACGCGGGAGCTGTTGGGAGACGACCCCGACTCGCTGCTGGTGTCGGAGTCCTATGAAGGTCTGAGGTCGCCGCGCAGCGATGTCTACCGGGTCGACAACACAGCGATGCGAACCCTCAGCCGCAAGCTGGGGCAGATCGACTCAGGGACGATCGCGGTGTGCGGACCGCGCGGGGCGGGAAAGTCCACACTCCTTGAGACGGCCGTAGCCCGGGCCGACTTCGGTCTCCTGTCGCATGCCCCCGCGAGCTATACGCCTCACGAGTTCCTCCTGTCGCTGTCGGTGGATCTGTGCGAGGCATACATGAGGCATCACGGCTACGCCGTTCCCGCCTTGGTCCAGGTGTCGCCATTCAGGCGACTCCTGCGCCGTGCCCGCGTGCGCGGGGTGCGTCTGTTGTGGTGGTCGGCCTTCGCCGTTCCAGCGGCTGTTGCTGTCGTCCTGGGTGTGGGCGCGGCCGTCCGCAGGAGCATCGACAGCCATGCGCCGCTGCTCGAGGCGAGCCGGCGCACCTTCGAGGAACGATTCGCTGAGATCACAGGGATCTGGCAGGGGCACGCGGCCACCAGCACGGGTGTCACCATCGCGGTGCTCGGCGTGATGTGGTGGCGTGCGCGGCATTCCGGGTGGATCAAAGACACGCTGCGCGATGCGTGGCTCATGCTGGCGTCCGGCGCCGGCATCGCCCTGATCGGGGTAGCGGTGGTGGGGGTCGTGCGCGACGTCTGGATTGCTCAGCACCTGACAGACGCGATCCTCGCCACGGTCCGTCCGCTCGTCCTGGCGGGTGGCCTGTGGATGCTGCTGTCCAGTGCCTCTCTCGCCGTCTCCGAGATCCAGGTCGGCTCGATGACGCTTCGCCCTCGCGCCATGCTGGTCTTTCTGGCCGGGCTGGTCGGCTGGGCGGGGCTGGTGTACGGGCTGCGCTCGCCGCAGATCCAGACGGTACTGGGTGCGCAGGACAACCCGGTGAGGCTGGCCTCGCTGATTGCCGGCGTTGTCCTTTTCCGTATGAGGAACTGGACGCCGAAAGCAGCCGAGCCGCCTTTGGTGTCCCGGTGCCGCAGCCACCTGTTCCGCCTCCAGGCCCAGCTGTCGGCCTCCACCGCACTGACGACGGGTACCTCGCAGCTACTGTCCCTGGGCACCAGCCACACCACGTCCGTCGCGACCCTCCCGCCCAACCTCCCACAGCTGGTACAGGACTTCAAAGAGCTGCTGACGCGTATCGCCAGCGAGTTCAAAGACCGCAACGAGACGGTCGTGATCGCTATCGACGAGCTGGACAGGCTGGGAACCGACACCCGCGTGCTGGCCTTCCTGGCCGAGATCAAGGCCGTCTTCGGCGTGGAACACGTCCACTACGTCCTTGCCGTCGCCGAGGACGTCGGAGCCGCGTTCGTCCGCCGTGGCCTGCCCCACCGCGATATCACCGACAGCTCACTTGACGACGTCGTCCATGTGCAGCCCGCAACCCTGGACGAATCGCACACCATGCTCGAAAAACGTGCCGAACTGACAGGCCCCTACACCGCCCTGACCCACGCACTGGCAGGCGGGATCCCACGCGACCTCATCCGCTACGGACGCCGCGTGATGGACATGAAGGACAAGACCGGATCCGGTGAGCTGGTGCGCATCGCGCGCCAGTTGGTGCTCGAGGAGCTCTCCGAGACACTTGCGGGCTTCCGCATCCTTCTCGCCAAACAACGGTGGACCCGGAGTACCAGTGACGTGCTCAGCTCGTTCAGAGCCCTCGTAGCCCTGCTACGGGACCCCAACCCCTGCCCCTGCACAGAGCGCGAACTGCACCGGAGCCTGCAGGAGTTCGCCTTCCACCCTCGCGGTGCTCTCCCTGCCGGCAGCCCCGACAGAGAGGTCACCGATGAGGCAGGCCAGCTCATCGACGAGGCATCGGCATACGCCTACTTCGCTCTCACCCTCCTCGACATCTTCGCCCACGAAAGGCTCGAACGCCGGACTCGACAGGCGGCAGACCACGGACCGGACGGCAACGTGGAAAGGCTCGCCGAAGCCCGACAGGAGCTAGGTGTCTCGCCCCACAGCGGCCGCGCGCTCATCGACGCCATTCGCAAAGCGTGGTCCCTGCCCCTCAGCCCCGCCGACAACCCCACGCCCTTTCCGTGGGACGGCTACTGCACGATCCACAACGCGTAGGAAGCCGATCGCCCTGCGGACAGCGAGCCTGCCCTCCCCGTGCCCTCCGGCCCATGCCAGCGCCATCTGCATGCCACACTCGGTACGTCCAGCGTCACTCTGGGCGGCCTCCTCAAACAGCTGGCGCACATGACCACGTCTGGGGCGGCAACGGCTGCACGCAACCCCACTGGCGTCGGCTGGTCAAGCCGCAAGGCCCAGCGACGGCGCTGCTCTACTCCGGGTGCTCCAGCGGGATCGGGGCATCGAAGACGTCGACGACGAACTCAGAGGTCCCGCTGCCCTCGAAGTCGACGTCGTAGCGACTGTGCAGCAGCGTGTGGATCCTCACCCACTGACCCTGAGCTGTTGCGTCCTCCGCCACCTGGAGCGCGCCGCGAACAGGACCAGTACCACCGGTCAGCTGCTTACTCGTCCACGTCCGCAGGAGCTTCACCTCTGCGGGGACGGCCCAGGTGCGCAGCTCGGCGCTGGCCGGCACAGAAACCTCCTCGCTGAGCAGCTGGACGACCCACCCGACGCCGCCATCGGGCCTCCGCTTGCTCGACATGCGGATCCCGAGCCCGATCATGTAAGCACCGTCGAGGTAGTCCTCGATCTCATCGTCGATCCGTCCGAAATAGACAGCCTCACGAACGGCCTCGACCACCAGGGGAGAAGCACTGGAAGGTGGAAGCCCGGACCCAATCCACCCCTGCGCTCACCACTCACCTGGCCCTCATCCGCCCCTACCTGCCAGCCCACGTGGACGAGCTCAGTTTCACCGTGCACCAGAAAGACGAAGTCCACACACTGGCCGGCCCTCTCGCTCCCTGGCACGAAGTCGCGACAGCACCCCAGGACAGCGAGGCGAAAATGATGGCCTACTTCCGAGCCCAGCTCTCCTGGACCTACAACAA
This sequence comes from Streptomyces tanashiensis, assembly GCF_014648895.1. Lineage (GTDB taxonomy): Bacteria > Actinomycetota > Actinomycetes > Streptomycetales > Streptomycetaceae > Streptomyces > Streptomyces tanashiensis. Next base: position 24,467 of record NZ_BMRZ01000002.1, on the reverse strand, counting down.
CGCCCCCGTCCTCTCCACCCACCACGTGCGCCGATGGACCGCCCTGCAAGCCGCGCAAACCATGCACCAGGCACCCGCAGAGCCATCACCCGCCTGCGCAGCTTCCGTGATCTGGCAAAGTTCGCAGGCGATGATGAGCTCGCCTGGGCGCTCACCGGAGTCATCCGGTACAAGCGCCTCGGGAAGACGTCAGCCCAGGCAACAGCAGAACTTTCTCGGATGCGTTCCTGGTGCCGCCTTCCGGCCGTACTTCCCGAGTGGCTCTGAACCCGAGAACACAGAACACAGGCACTCGCCGCCCCCGGCTCCGCCACCGCGAGGCCGGGTTCCCCACCACACCGGCTTGGTGGCTGCCTGACCCCTCTCCTCGCCCGTGCTGCCGACCTCACCCCCGGGCCGGCTGCGGGACGCCGGGTGTTCTGCAGGAGATCACTAAGCTCATGTGGCAAGGTCCGAGAGTGATACAGCCTGGGAAGTTACAAAGGAGGGCTGATGAGCGTTCCCTCTGCGCGCGGTCTGCCTGGCCACAGTGAGCAGCCTGCAGCAGGCCAGCCCGCCATCCAACAGATCATCGACGACTACCAACTCAGGTCCGCATACCTCAGGGGTCTCACCCGCGCGCTGTCCGCGCAGGACGGAGCATGGCCGACTGCCTCCGTGCCCCGGGTGATCGTCCAGTTCTGGGACGACCCCCACAGTGTTCCTGCCGACGTGGCGCAGTGCATGAGGAGCTGGTCGGCACTCGAACGCCAGGGCTTTCGGCGGAAGGTTTACGGGGACGACTCCGCCCGTGCGTTCATCCGCTCCGCTCACACGCCAGCGCACGTCGCAGCCTTCGACGCCTGCCCGCATCCGGCGATGCGCAGCGACTACTTCCGGCTGTGCTACCTCGCGCAACGCGGAGGCTTCTACGTGGACGCTGACGATGCCTACCAAGGTACCGACTGGAAGCACCTCTTTCGTGACTCCCGGCTCAGGGTGCAGGCGCTGTGCTACGACACCGCGACCGACACGATGGTCGACGCACACCACGCGGCAACTACCGATGAGGATCCGGACACCTGGATCCACTACATCAACAACAACCCGATCATCGCGCCAGCCCATCACCCTGTCATCGAAGCCGCGCTGGAAGCAGGCACCCGCGCGGTCCTCTCCCACGGCGGCGGACCAATCGACATCCAGTCCATGACGGGCCCAGGCAACCTCACCGCCGCACTGGCCCGGTACGCCTACGACAAACAGCAACAGAAGCAGCCCGTCGACGTCGAGATCCTCTCCCACTGGGATCACGTAGCCGTCAGCCGATGGCCACTGAGCTACCGCAGTGATGACAGGAACTGGCGACCGCCACCTGCTCAAGCCCATACGCCAGGTCTACCGATACCTCCACCACGACATCGGCGACCGCATCCGCGACGAAGTCCGCACCGAACTCCACCGCCCCGGGCCCCGCCTCATCATCGCCCACTCCCTCGGCAGCGTCATCGCCTACGACATGCTCACCCGCCCGGACACCGGCCCCGGCCCCGACGGCCTCACCACGCTTGTCACCTGTGGCTCCCCGCTCGGCTGGCTGACCGTTCGCCGCTCACTGGGATGCGAAGACGCCCTGACCATTCCGGAGGGCGTTGACTGGGTGAACCTCCGGGCAGCCGGTGACGTCGTCGCCCACTCAGGGCTTGCATCCGTGGCGCCGTTCATCCGCGACGAAACCGTCAACAACGGCATTGCCGAACCCCACGCTGTCACGCGCTACCTCAGCCAGCAGATACTCGCCGACCTCGTTGCCAAGGTCACGGGCCTCTGACCCGGATAACCAGAGGCCCCAATCTCAGCTCCATCTGGCCAGCGTCAACTTGACCCGGCTCTGGAGGACCGGGCTTGGTGGCGGTGCCCGACCGGCTGCCGGGTGGGCGCCACCGCTCCTTGCTAGATTCTGCCGAACAGCCAGGTTTCCTCGCACGGCCGCAAGGCGGATCCGGAGCGCAGGTTGCGCCGGTGGCTGCGGGCCGGGCCTGCGAAGACCGGTCAGCCGGCACCTGCGCAGGGCCTGGGCGCGGGGGAGAGGCGCTTCTCAGGGCAGTTCCGTCCCGGGCGGTTCCTCGGGGCTGGTTCCTCGTACGCGGTCGAAGGCGACGCGCGCTTCGTCTGCGGCCGTGGTCAGTGCATGGAGGAGAGCGATTACCGCGGCAAGCGCGTCGGACGCGACCACCTCCCTCTGGTCGCGCCAGACCTCCTTGCGGTCGTTGCCGCCCTCGTGCCAGTGCTCCATGGCGACCAAGGCGTGAAGGCGCAGGCGTTCCCCGTCCAGGACCTGGATGGCCGCTGAGGCGCTGAAGGTGAGTGAGTGCAGAGGGAGATGCTCGACCACGCACTGGAATCCACGCTGGTAGTGGATGGTCTCTCCCGGAACGCCGGGTCTGCGGGCTCGCATCTCCTCGGGCACGGTGCCGGCGGTGGACGGCGAAGAGCTGACTTCCACTCCGGGCCAGAGCCTCAGCTGGGATTCCAGGGCGGAGATACCCGCCTGGAGTTGCTTTAGCGGTGTGTGGGCGAGTGCTTCGGCATCTTGCCAGTTTGATGCCGCCTTGGTTTCGGCGTTCTGCAGGGCGAGGAGGCGTTCGGCCAGTGAGCCGTCCCGGCGCGCCGGGGGTGTCTGCGCGAAGGCCGGCTGGGCGGGGGGTGGGAAGTCGAAGGGAACGCAGGAGAGTCTGCGCTGGTGGTAGTGCAGCTGCTGTACCTCGACGTCGGGGTAGTCCTCAAGGGCCGCCTCGATGACTCGTAGATCCTTCGATGGGAACCTGTTGCCCAGAATGACGCCGGTGACAGCATCTCGAATGTCGATGAAGTCGTAGTCGCTGGACTGGTTCAGCACGACGAGCCGGTACTCGGATTCGTAGGACCAGTCGCGGTGCTTGCGGAAGAACAGCAGGTCCTTGTTGGCCTCCGCGTAAGCCAGGGCCACCGCATCTGCTCCGAACTCTGCCACTTGGCCGAGGTCGATGTGACTCCCCGTGAACAGTCCGTTCTGGCTGTTTAGATAGCGGACCGGGCCGTGGAAGGCGAAGGTCGCCTGCTCCGAGTCGCGGAGGAAGGACTCGATGAGCCTGCCCTGGTCCACTCTGAGGCAGACGCCGCCGTACTTGTCGCCGTAGTGAGACCACAGCGCGAGATGGGACCACCCTCGCGCGGCGTCACGGTTGGTGATGTCTGCTGCTGGTACGAAGTCTCGGGTCAGGCATCCGACCTTGGTGTGCAGGCGAAGATGCCGGTCGAGTTCGTCCCACACGGCGAACGTGGCGTTGAGGTCCTCGCCCTGAGGGCCGCTGAGCCCCGGCGGGTGCGGCTCCGTCTCCCACAGGTCGTTGGTCCTGGGGTAGGGCGAAAGGCGCAGCTTGCCCGTGGTCAGCATGGCTGCGGCAGCCTGAGCGCTCGTGTAATGGAAGAGATCTTCGGTCGGAGTCCACTGAGTCGCCGCCATCTCCAGTTCGCTGTAGGACTCGTATGTCAACGCCCTGTCCTGTTCGTGATCCGAAGGCATGAGGGCTCCTTCCGCTGTCGGGCTCGGACACCGGCTCGTCCAGCCGGCAGAGACACCCTACCCTTGTTCTCGTCACTATGACGAGAACAAGGGTTCCTTCGCGACCTGTGGGCTGGTTCAGGTGCCGGTCGATCAGGTCGAGCGGGGCGGTGTGTCCGGCGTGCGGCGCTGCTGGCAGTGGCCGAGTGCGCCAATGAGGTCCTGGGCGTCGGCGGGGACGGACAGAGACCGGCCGGCAAGGGCGGCGGGGATCTCGGGGTGGGTGGGGTTGACGCGGACGAGACGCGTGTGGGGGCGGTGGCGCGTGAGGTGTTCCCCGGGCCATCGAATGACGCTGGGGGTGTTGAATCCGGCGCCGAGTTCCAGGATGAGCAGGCGAGTGTCGGCACAGGTCGTGTCGATCCAGTCCTGGAGGCGGTGGCCGGCGGGCAGGTAGGGGGCGTCGAGGAACTGGGGGCCGACGCGGATGTTGATTTCGACACCGCCTGCGCAGTTCGGGCAGCGGGGCAGTGCTCCAGGGTCCGCGACGGCACCGGTGACCGGATCGTAGGCGGCGAGCAGCTGCGCGACGAGAGGGCGACTGTCCCACGTGGTGAGAGTGCAGGGGGTCGTGCACTGGTAGCGGCCGTAGTCGCCTTGCGGGGTGAAGATCCGGTCGGGGGCGAAGCCGTTGCGGGCGAAGAGGGCGTCCACGTTGGACGTCATCACCCAATGGTCTTTCTCGCCGACCAGCGTGCGCAGCCGCCGGTAGAGGAGGTTGGGAGCAGGGGAGAAGCGGATGTCGTCGATGTGGACGGCCCAGTAGCCCCACAGCAGGCGGGGGGCAGGGGCACGCCGACCATGTAGCGGGAGCGCAGGCCGAGGCGGTGCAGGGCGGGGAAGAGTTCCCGGAAGCGGTCTTCGTCGTCGTAGCGGTATCCGGCAGCGGCGCTCAGCCCGGCGCCGGCCGTGATCAGGACGCGGTCGGCCTCGCTGAGCCAGGTGCGTATCGTGCCGACAGCGGCTTCCAGGTCGAAGGCGGGCTGGTTCAACGGGGCTGGTCTCCTTAGGTCAGCGTGCTTGCGTAGGCGGCGAAGTCGTCGTCCGCATACACGTTGAAGATCACGCGGTCGAGCCGTCCCGGGTGGTGGTCAAGCCAGTCGGCCACGGTGTCCAGAGCGGTGTGGGCTGCGGGCGCCTTGGGGTAGCCGAAGACGCCGGTGCTGATGCCGCAGAACGCGACGGTGCGTATGCCGTTCATCTCGGCGGCGAGGTCGAGACAGGCACGGTAGGAGGCCGCCAGAGCCTGCTGATGCTGCGGGCGCAGGGGCCCGTCGACGATCGGACCGACCGTGTGCAGGACGTGGCGGGCAGGCAGGTGGTAGCCGCGGGTGACCTTGGCGGTGCCGGTCGGCTCCGGGTGGCCCTGCCGGGTCATGATCGTGTGGCAGTCCTCGCGCAGGCGGGGCCCGGCCGCGGCGTGGATGGCGTTGTCGATGCACCGGTGCATGGGGGCGAAGCAGCCGAGCAGGGCGCTGTTGGCGGCGTTCACGATCGCATCCGCGCCGAGCATGGTGATGTCCCCCTGCCACAGCACCGTGCGGTCGGCGGCCCGGTACGCGGCGTGGGGAAACGCGTCGCGGATGGAGGGAAGGGCCCTCGCGTCGGTGGTGGGGCGCGCCCGGCTTTCGGCGGCCAGGAGCGCATCGAGCGCGTGGGCGGCCTCGTCGGGAGGGGGGACCGGTTCCCGCAAGGTCAGGACGGCACGCAGCAGTTGTCGGGCCGCACGGTCGTCGAGCTGATCCGCGGCGCCAGGGCGCAGGCCGGCTTGCGCTGCGGCCGGGTCGAGTGCCAGCTTGGCGAGCACCTGGCGGACCAGATCGGCCGGCCGGGATGCCGGGTCCGGGTCTGGGGGCGGGGTGAACGGCTCGTCGAGGGCGATGGCGGTGCGGTAGGCGGTGAGCGGCAGTGTTGTGGCGGGCATGGGGTCTCCGGTCGGCACGTGGTTGCGTTCGGACGGGTTCGAAGGTCCGGCGGGGGAGCCCAGGAGCGTGTGCTGCCGAGGCCCGTTGGTGAGCGGTTCGCCTGGGCGCCCATGGAGGTCGTCTCCCAGGCTGCGGGGCTCGGGCTTGGCACGGGTCCGCAGGGACCGTCTCCAGGAACAGGGTGCAGACGTTCACGACAGCGATAGCGACAACCGTGACCGCGCGGCTGCGGACCATGCCAGGCCCGTCACGTGATGGCGTGACTTTCCCTCGCTCCGCCGTGACCGGCCGACAGCGGGGCAGGATCGGCCGGCATACGGTCCGGTGGCGCAGGGGCCCATGAGTCCGAGCGGCCGGACGGGAGAGTGCGGGAGCGCCTCTGGTGATGCGCGACGCGCCGCCGTGTCCACCCGGCTTGGCCGGTGGCCACGGCGGCGCGCGGTGTTCATGCGGGTTCGAGGGTCCCGGTGTGAAGCTCGGCGACACGGCCGTCGCCCGCCTCATCCGTCCAGAAGGCGTGGACCGTAAGGGTGTTGAGGTTCATGACGTGGGTGACCGTCATGCCGGACGTCTCGGCCCAGCCGAGCATGAACAGCCCGGGAGCCACTTCGGCGGTGTGGAGGGTGACGGTCTCCTCGGAGCCCTTGGCCGGGCCCTCCAGGGTCTCGTAGTGCAGGCTCGTGCCGTCGGCCGCATAGGTGTTGCGAAAGACGACCCCGTTGTCGACCCGGAAGACGAAGGCCCGCCCGGCGTAGGTGAGCTCACTCATCGCACGTGTCCTTTCTGGCTCCGGGAAGCGTCAGAACAGGCCGTTGCCGTGGGGAAGCTCAGCCGGAACCGGGGCGATGACGTCCCAGTGCTCGACGATCTTGCCGCCCTTGACGCGGAAGAGGTCGTAGTACGCGACAGGCACACCGAACTCGCCCTCGGACTGGAGCAGGACGAACTCGCCCTCGGCGATGACCTTGTGCACGGTCTTGTAGACGAGGTTCTTGCCCTGCCCGGCCCACTTCGCGGCCGCCGCGCCGAACCCGTCGAGGCCGTCGGCGGCCTCGGGGTTGTGCTGGTGGTAGGCCTCGGTGGAGATGTAGTCGGTGAGCACCGAGTAGTCGGCGCCGACCAGGACCTTCTGGGCGAACTCGGCGACCAGAGCGCGGTTGGCGTCGGTCTTGTCCGTCTCGGCGTTCTCGGTGGGACCGTCGGTCTGCGAGCGGCCCGAGACAGTCTCCTTGACCTGCGGCGTCAGCGCGTCCCAGTGCTCTGCCAGCTTGCCGTCGGCGTCGACGCGGAAGATGTCGAAGGCGACCAGCGGGGCGGGGCCGAAGCCGTAGTACGTGCCGTGGAGAGCGACCAGATCGCCGTCGGAGATCACCCGGACGCCCTCGTACCGGAAGCCCTCCGGAAGGCCGGCGACCAGCTGACGCAGGGCCTCGGGGCCGTCCGCGGCCAGGGAACTGTGCTGGCGGTAGTCGGCGGCGACCCAGCGGTCCACCGCACTGGGGTCCTTCTCACCGAACAGCTCGCCGGCGGCGGTCAGCACGGTGTGCTTGGCGTTGCTCATGGCAGTTCTCCTTGCAAAGGCGGGACAGGGGTGAGGACTTGGAATTTCGATGCGTACAGGCGCTGGTCGAGCGCAGCAGTCAGGGAAGCGGCCGAGGAAGCCATGCCACCCAACTGGTCGGCTCCGTACCTGGTGTGCAGCAACAGCGTCGGATACGAGGTGACGTGCATACGGCGCAGCGCACGGAACCCGGAAAGGGCCTGCATCCGAGCAGCCGGAGACACATAGGCCGCAGCCACGGCATCCGCGTCGGCACCGAGCTCGCCGGCAATGTCCCGGAAGACCTCGACGCCGGACAGGCTGCGGCCGTCGGAGAACCAGGCCCGTTGCACGGCCTCGGCCGCGTCCAGAGCGCTGACACCGGGCTGCTCTCGCAGCGCGATCAGCCCGGCCGCCGCTGCCGTGGAGTCCAGCACGCTCGTTCCCCGCGCCAGAGCCCGCTCGTAGCCAGCGCCGAACGTGACACCAGTCAGCCGCGCAATACGGTCACGCTCTGCCGACAGATCCGGATACGCCGCCACAGGCCGCACCCGGACGCCGGTGTAGAGGCCGGCCGGCACGGCACTGAGCCGGATGCGGTGTGCGTTGTCCCCGGCGAAGGCCCGCAAAGTCGGACCGAAGCCGTAGCACCAGGGGCAGTACACGTCGAAGGCGTACGTCAGTGAGACACACTCCGCCGAAGCCACCACACTCCTCCTCTCTTACCGCTTTCCGACACCACCAGATACTGGAGAGATCGACACCTCCAAGCTAAAGCCCCTGAACAGGCTGAACCGGATACCCTGGCGACTTACGATGGTCAAAAACCGACACAATGCCGATCGCGGCATCCCCGAGATCTCCTACGCAGCGCCCGCCGGCACCCCCACCGGCGTCGAAGTGCTGTCCCTCGCCGAACTACGCCACCGCGTACCCGCCAAACGGCTCACCGCCCCCCAGCGCCCGGACTTCCACCACCTGATCGCCCTCACCGGCGGAACCCTCTGGCACACGGTCGACTTCACCGCCTACGCACTCACCCCCGGCTCCTGGCTCTGGGTACGCCCCGGCCAAGTCCACCAATGGAGCGACCCCACCCAAGCCGAAGGCACCCTCATCCTGTTCCGCCAGGACTTCCTCGACCCCGCCACCACCACCGACGCACGCATAGAAGACCCACACGCCCCGATCCTGCGCCAGCCCCTCCCCGATGACGCCGCAGCCCTCCAGCAGGCCGCCGACCACCTCAACGCCGAATTCCACGCACTCGGGCACCTGCCCCTGGAAGTCCACACCACAGCCCTGCGCCACCTGCTGGCCGTCCTAGTCCTGCGCCTGGCCCACCTCACCACACCCGCTGGCAGCCCCGTCCCCGAACCCGACGCCACCTACCTGCGCTTCCGTGAAGCCGTGGAAAAGGACTTCGCCCGCACCCGACGGGTAGAGGACTACGCCGAGGCACTCGGCTACTCCACCCGCACCCTCTCCCGCGCGGCCCTTGCCGCCGCAGGCCTCGGCGCCAAGGAGTTCATCGACCGCCGCGTCATCCTCGAAGCCAAACGCCTCCTGGCTCACAGCGACCAGACCGCCGCCAGCATCGCCGACCGCCTCGGCTTCTCCAGCGCGACACACTTCAGCAAGTACTTCCACCAGCGCACCAACCAGACCCCGATCGCCTTCCGTGACACAGTCCGCGGGCACACCCACAAGGTGAGAGCCACCGTTCCTGGTCAGTGAGCAGCAGCGAGTCTTGGACTCACGTCCCGGTACTGCACGCATCCCGGGCGGTTCTGAATGCGCTGGTCGCCCGCATTCTTCATGTTGACCCGTTCGGGCACTCACAGTGCCCACCCCTCGGCCCCGGCCGCATGCCAGTGACAGCCCGCCTGGGCAATCAATCCGAGCATCTCTGCGAACGTCAGGAGTGTCCGGCAGGGCAGCGAACCAGGAATCTCGGATTCACGAAATCAGGAATCGTCCTACTTGGTTGCGACGTACCACGAGGCTGCGACCAGAATTCCCCCTGAAGCCGCCGCCGCCACCGTCGCCAATTTGTAGCTTTTGAATGGTTCGCTACTTGCGTCGGATGCGGTCTTGTTTCCTCTCTCGACTTCAATGAGAAACCATTCAGCCGACTGGCGTGCATGGACCAGAAGAGCTGCCCCAAGAAACACCAGGGTGAAGAATATTGCGCGAAGCCAGACGCACTCGTTGAGGACATCTTTGGCGAGGTCGCCGAACAGAGCTAGCGCCCCCAGTCCGCCGCCGACGTATGTCGTCAGGCTCACGAGCCGCCGATATCGTGCCAGTTCCAGTGGCTCAGGAGGCGACCCCGGTGGAGCTGCGGTCATGCAGTCACCCCGGTTCAGAAATGCCAGAGGCTGTTGAAAAGACCTCGGAAGAATTCGAGAGCAGCCTCAAGGTCCGCCTGGCTCAGCTCTTCTTCCGAAAATCTGTAGCGAGCGCCAGCGGCAACCACAATATTTGCCGTGAAGAGTTTTACCGCCCGCTCCGGAATGGGTGATCCGGGCTCGTGCTTCTCGATGAGGATTTCTTGCGCGTGTTTGACGGTGGTGTGAATGACCTCTTTGTTTACGTCAATGTCCGCATCCTTCAGCAGTTCGAAGCCGAGCAAGGTTCCCGAAGATACGCCCGGGAAGGAGGGGTGGAAAGCCTGCATGGGTGTCCTCTAATCCTATCGGCAGTCTTTACTGGGTATCGGTATCACTGCCGACTGTGCGGGACCGACACGCGGGTGACCCCGAATAGACCAGAGGCCCTTTGGGCCACATGCCGCAGCTCGTTGAAGGCAAGCACGGGCGGAGCTGCTGATCCCTGCGTTGCTCAATCGGTGAGCGCAACGGTGGCCGCGGCCAGTCGCTGCCCAAGCCAAGAGCGCTGGTCCTCGGGCAGGCCCGCACGAGGTTCGTCGGCCTCGGCACGGCCGCCGCGACAGCCTCGTGATCTCGCTCCGAACGTGAACGAGGCAAAGCGCGGTGTCGGCCGGCACCGGTGTCTGTGCGACGACCGGGCCGGCCACTGCCATCAGAGAGCAGAGCGCTAGCCTGCAACGCCTGCGGGAGAGACCTTCTCCACCGGCTCGGCATCCGCTCCGGCGCCGCGCACGTCCTCGCGCGGCAGAGCCACAAGCCCCCGGCGTGGGTGTAGCACTAGTCACAGCGCCTTTGCGTGCCTGCCCACTCCGTCCCTTCTATTGTTGCGACGGAAGATTTCGCTCGACCTACCCGACGTCGCTTCCGGACCATCTCGATCCTCGACGCAGGGGCCACGCACGATGCACATGACCACCTCGAGGATTCGCCGTCTATGTGAACCCTGCGCCGCAGTCGCCAGGGCGTTCCCTGAGTGGCAGGCCGAGCGCGGCGCGGGCGGCTCCGCCGGATCCTGCGAGTCCGGGCCTTCCTCGATCCCGTGGACGTGGAGCCTGACTCAAGGGGCCGATGCGGCGTGATGCACCAGACGTCTGCACGTGGCGCTGCCGGGTGCCCTGCCCTTGAGGACGCCGCGGGGCTGGACCTCTTTGACACAGGATTCGTTCGCGACCCGTACCCTCTGCTGGGACATCTGCGCCGTGCCGCGCCTGTCCACTACGACTCGGCAACCGGACTGTGGCTGATCAGCCGATACGCGGATGTCCGGCAGATACTGCTGGACCCTGCTACGTACCGGCCGGACAATGCCCAGCAAGCCGTCGCTGCACTGTCTGTGCCGACACTTCGAACGCTGGCACGAGCCGGATTCAAACTCCCGCCGGCTCTCGCCAACAACAGCAGCAGCACCCACACAGGGCTGCGCCGCGTGGTCACACGGTTCTTCAACAGCGCTCGCGTTGCCGCTGCCACGCCGCTCATCGATGCAACAGCACGCCAGATCTTGACGCGCATGCAGGACCGCTATGTGCCGGGTGCCGACTGCGACTTGGCCGCCGACTACGCCCGCCCGCTTCCGTGCATGGTGATGCTGCAGCTGCTCGGTATCGCAGATATGCCTGCCTCCACCCTGCTGGCGTGGAGCGATGCGTCACTGGAGCTGTTCTACGGGTGGCCCTCCCCGGAGCGGCAGGCTCACTTGGTTGATCTTGTCTGCGACTTCTACCGCTGGCTGACCTCTCAGGTCACTGATGCCGCCCCGTCGCATAGCTTGATCGGCGCGCTCCGCAGCCACCGGATGCCGTCTGGCGAGCCTGTGGACCCGGCGACTGTCGTGGCGGTGTGTTTCTTCGCCTTCATCGCCGGACAATCCACCACCGGCCAGCTCATCTCCACCGTGCTCCGCCACGCGTTGGCCGATGCCGATGTGTGGGAGCGTTCGGCTTCTGATGAGAGCTTCGCGTCAGCATGGGTGGAGGAAGTACTGCGGCGCGAGCCGCCGGTAACCACCTGGCGCCGGGTGACGGCGCGGGAGGTGGAGCTGTCTGAGGTGCGGCTCCCCGCCGGATCCCAGCTCTTGCTGATGCTGATGGGGACAGGCTCGGATCCCGAAATTTTCGACCAGCCGGATCGGATGGACCCGTACCGGGCGAACATCCGCCACCACTTGTCCTTCGGGGCAGGCCGCCACCGCTGCCTGGGAGCGTCGCTGGCACGCACCGAAGCAGCGGTAGCGCTCCGGGTAGCCGCCCGACTGCTGCCTGACGCCACTCTCACCAAAGGCGCAGACCCACAGATGCTCGGGCTCCTGTCCTTCCGCGCTCCGACGCGTGTACTGGTCCGCCACAACTGACGCCGACGAGGCGCTTATAGCCGTCGCCGGCGGCGCCTCCACATGATGCAGGCGCCGCCGGAAGCGGGGGCGGCGCTCAGCCGCGGATGATGTTCTCCGCCTGCGGGCCCTTCTGGCCCTGAGTGATGTCGAACGTCACCGTCTCGCCTTCGGTCAGTTCGCGGTATCCGTTGCCGGAGATGTTGGAGTAGTGGGCGAAGACGTCCGGTCCGCCGCCGTCCTGGGCGATGAAGCCGAAGCCCTTTTCGGAGTTGAACCACTTCACGGTGCCGCTGGCCATGCTCGTCCTTCTGGTCAAATTCAGCGGTGGCCCGGGTCCGAGCCACTCCGGGCCCTCCACGTGGGGCGCCCGCACCAGTCCTCCCCCCGCACTCCCGTTCCTACACTCATTCACCAGATCTTGTTCGAAGGCCGTGACATGCCCGCGAACCGAACACAGGAGGTGGGTTCGCGCAGGCCACGGCCGGGATGCATGCTGCGTGCGAGCACCCGGCACCGTTGCCGAAACGCCAGGAGGCCAGTCTTTCCAGCGGACTGCGATTCGGCGCTTCAGCCTCTGCACTCCGAAGAGAAAGACGTACCCTGCTCGACAAGCAGATCCGTTTCCCTTCTGCCCGGTCCCCAACACGTAGGAGCTATTAGTGCCCTCTTCAAGTACCGCCGTTCACAACATCGATGCGACAACTGCGGCGCTCCAGAAAGAACTTCCGCTGCTGGAGCAGCTTCAGCAGGATCTCGAGAAGGAGCTGGCCGCAGTTTCCGAACGCGTGCTCACAGTCCGCACGGCACTGACAGCTCTGCTGGCCCTGGTCGACACTCCCGCACCGCGCGCCGTGCAGGAGACGGAGACGGAGACGGAGCCGGAACCGGCCGCGGCGCAGAGCGAAGCCGCAGCCGAGCCTTCCCCGACGGTGACACCGGAGGAATCCGGTTCGGTGCCCGCGCCTCGCAAGGCTGCCAAGTCGGCCTCCACCGGCCGGCGCAAGTCCGCATCCAACGCCAGCGGGCGTAAGGGACGTCCCTCGACGAAGAAGCCCCGCGCCAAGGCTGCACAGACGACCGCTTCTGCGCCACAGGAACCCGGCGGCCTCACCGAGCAGGTGGCAGCCGTCCTCTCGCAATCGCCGGACAGCCCCATGCGCGCCCGTGACGTCGCGCAGGCACTCGGCCGCGATTCCTCCTCGAGCGCCATCAACACCGTTCGCAGCACACTCGACCGGCTCGTCGCCACCTCGCGGGCCGCCCGCGCCGGCCGCGGCCTCTACCAGGCCCCCGCCAGCTGACCGTTCACCGAGGTGTCAATGAATCTCAGTGATTCGCCCGTTGCCGGGCGCAGGCCCCCGCCCTACCAGGGCGGGGGCCTGCCACGTGCAGGGCGCCAACGAGCAGGGCAGCTCGGCGACGGCACAGTGCTCAGCCACGACCGCCCGGCCAGGCCTTCAACCTCTCCAGCGCCACCGACATCGCAGGCGGTGGCTGGTACAGCGCGGCACGCCGGGCCGAGAAGACGGTCGCGTTTTGGGGCAACAACGACGACCGTTTCGGCAACGGCCCCAACGCCGACAGCAGCGTTCCCGTAGAGGGAGCGATGCGCAGGACACCGTCCCGCACCTCCGTCAGCCGCGCAGAGCGGTCCAGCTGCTATCGTCCATGCCAGATCAGATATGTATCGAGGCACTGTTGGGGATGAGGATGCTGCTGACCACCGGGCAGGCCGCCTCCGAACTCGGCATGGCCATCACCACCTTCCGCCGCCTCGTCCACGCAGGCCTGCTGCCTGGCCTGTCCACCAGAGGCGTCCGCGTGATGATCCCTCTGGAAACGGTGCAGGCTCTGAGCAGCAGGCCCCTCGCACCACTCCACCGGCTCCCCGCACACGAGGTCGCAGTACTCCGCATGCGCGGAGCGGACCCCAGCCCTAGCGGCACCGCTCAGGGAACGGCAGGATTTTCCACCGTGCTGCTGGCCGACGACCTGCTGGCAAACCTCCGTGGCTGGTGGCGCTGCGACGCTGCCAGCGTGGCGGCAGGGGGAGTCCTCCCCGTCACTGTCGCCGGGTACGTCGTCGCGGTCCTCACCAACCTGCAGCGATGGGAGACCAGTGACACAGGGAGAAGTGCTTTTCCTGACGCCGTACTGGCCGGCCACGTCACCGATCTGACCCGGCCGACGATCCGCCTCACAGCACCGGACACAGAAAGCCGGACAGCCGCACAACTTCTCCTCGGCACACGGCTCGCCTCCGATTCCGGCGGGCCGATCGCATACGTCCGCACCCACAACCTCGACGTGACCCAGGGAAAATGATGGACGCCAAGGCCTACAACGCGATGCTCGCCGACCTGCGCAGGGACCGCGACCAGATCAAGAAGGCAACGGCCACTCTCGCTTCTCTCCAGGACGCCCGGGACAAGAAGATCCGCGCGCTCGCCGGATACGAGAAGGCCAACGCCGAACGCATCGCCCCCGCAGCAGGCCTGGGCCTGGCAGACATCGTCCGCATCGCTCCGGCCCTCACCCCAGCCAGCCTCGCGGATGACACCAGCCGCCCACCGACCGAGGAAGAGGCGGACCGCGGGCGTGACACCCAAACCGTCCAGGATCCCCGCAGAACCGAATCAGCCCCCACGGATCCGCAAGCCCCTGCCCAGGCAGACAGCCAGGAACCCACCCCACCCTCAGCACCCGAGGCCGGCCAGGCCCGTGAGCTGCCCTCCATCCCCCAGGGACCGCAGGGCGACGACTGGTTCACCCACACCCCGAACCTCGCCTCCACACACCCCAACTTCACCCAGCAGGCACGCTCGACCGTCTTCCTCGACACCACCACCGGGATCCTGGTCCATCGCGACCAGACGCTGCGCCTGACACTGCCCGACACGGCGGCCGCCACGATCCTCCAGGCCGTGTTTCACACGATCCCGGAAGGCACCGAGCGGATCTTCATCACCGCCGGGGACCCCTGGCACCACCAGGCCGATCAGCACCCGTTCCTCAAAGACGCCGTCGCGGCCTGGCTGAACGCCCCCATTCCCGGGTGGCGGACCGACACCGGCCGTGGCAAGGACCGCATGGCCGGCCACTTCATCCACCCCCGCAACCCCGTCGGCCGCTACCAGAGCGACAACGGCCAGTACCACGTGGAGATCCGTTCGGTAGGGGAGTGGTTCGACCCCGAAGGCGCCGACCCCACGGTCGTCCGCGACGCATTCGTGCATCTCTGGAAGGCCCTGCGCACCCACTGGAACGACGCGGTCCTGATGGGTTCCCCCTCCCAGACCGGCCGCGACCTGTGGACCCGCACCATCCCCACCCGCGGCCAGCACGCCGACGGCTACCCCGTCCTGTCCGAGGAACTCCGCGGCCTGCTGCACGCCACCGCCGGCCAGGGCCGCACCGAACTCATCACCCCGCCCCAGGTACCGGACAAGCTGCCCGCCCTGGCCGAGTACGACCGCACCTTCGCCTACGCCAAGCACACCTGGAAGTCGCCAGTCGGCACCCCCCGCCGCATCACCGCAGCCACCTTCGCCTCCTGGAGCGAGAAAGACCAGATCAAGGCCCTCTACGGCTGCGGCCACTGGCACGTGCGCGTCACCGTCCCAGACACCTGGAACCACGTCGGCATCCTCCCCGCCCCAGCCCCCGGCGACCGCGCCTGGCACTACCCCGCCAAGCCCGGCACCACCTTCACCACCTGGGCAGGCGGCCCGGAGATCCACACCGCCCTCACCAACCCCATCACTCCCTGGCACATCGAGATCATCGACGGTCTGCTGTGGGATGACGGCAAACCCCTGGACGACTGGTCGAAGAAACTCAAAGAAGCCTGGTCCTCCCTCGCCGCCCAGGCCGACCTCCACGGTGACCCCGCACAGCGCCACGCCGCCCGCCTCGCCTCCCGTGCCGTCCGCTCCCTCCTCCTCTACGGCATCGGCGCCTTCGCCCAGCGCCCTCGCATCGTCACCGGCACCACCCCCCGCACCATGGAACGCGACGTCCCCGCCGACGCCGAGATCATCGGCTTCACCGACGAACAGATCACCTGGCAGCGCCCCACCGGCTTCTCCCGCGACCCCAACGCCCACCCCGAATGGGCTGCCGCGATCTGGTCCGGCGCCCGCGCCGCCCTGCTCTCCCAGCGCCACCGCGACGACAACACCTACGCCGGAGCCCTCCACGCCCCGCCCGGCAGCGTCGTAGCCTTCCGCACCGACGCCATCTACCTCACCCAGCCCCAGGCCTGGCCCTACCGAGGCCAGCCCGGCGACTACCTGCACAAGGGCCACCTCGCCGGCCCGGTCGCCGCGCCCACCACCGAGGACGAACTCCTCGCCCTGCGCGACGCCGGCCGCGCCGCCCTGCAGCAGGCCCCCACCGCCACACCCAGGGAGGCATGATGCCCCCGCGTACCCGTCGTCCCGCACCGAACCCCCAGCGCAACGAGGCAGCCCAGCTCGCCGACCAGCTCCAGGCCGCAGGCTTCACCAAACGAGACATCGCCCGCATCATCGGCCGCGACCCCTCCCTCGTCTCCCAGTTCTACACACGCCACAAAGGCGCCGCCTTCGTCCCCGCCCTCACCCACGTCCTCACCGCCGTTCAGACCGCAGGCATCACCGACACCACCGAGCTCGCCGCCATCGCCGCCCCCCGTATCAGCCGCCGCACCACCACCTCCGGCACTCGCGCACGCGTCCGGACCAAAGCCGTCCTCATCACGCCCGCCGGAACGGGTACCGGCCGCGCCGGAGCCCAGGCCATCGCCTCCGGCTCCACCCGCCTGCGCAGCCTCATCGCCGAAGCCGCCCGCCGGAACCTGCGCCTCGCATTTACTGTCCGCCTACTCAAGACCGGATACGTCCACCCCTCCGGCAGCCGCACCGACTCACCCGGCATCCGCCGCGACGTCATCCAGCGAGCCGACCACACCGAAGAACGCTCCTACGGCTCCTCCTCCACCGGCGGATTCGACGCCCGTGACTTCGCCCACCGCACCGACCAAGCCGGGGGAGACGTCACCGCCGCCATCCACCAATGGCTCGTCGAAACAAGCCGCATCCACGCCGAAGCCCGCATCACCCACCTCGAAATCCGCACCTGGCGCCACACCTAACGAGCGCGTCCAGGCAGGCGGTGAGGCACCGATCGCGGCTCTGGGCAATGCTCGAGGCGGGGCGGAACGCCACTCGAGCAGGGAACGTCACCAGCCGCCGAATCACGGACGCCCCTCCCGGAAGTCGGCCACGGCTTCGCCCGAGCCGCACAGAAAGGGCCTGTCTCTGCCCTCCTCCAGGTGGCGTGCGTGAGCGAGACCGGGCTGTGCCAGGCTGGAGCCCAGAAAGGTGGTGCACATGAGCACCCTGCGCGTGAACGTCATGGCCTACGAGGCCCCATGCCAGCACTGCGCCAGACCCATGCCGTGGGTGTTCGGCCTCCTGCCCGCTCACCGGCCGCGCGCCGAGGAGTACACAACGACAGACTTCCCCGGCGCTGTCGGCGTCGCCCGCGCCATCCTCACCGCTGCGGCCACCGCAGGTCCTGTGCTCAACGACCGGCCCGCCTGGCAGAGCGGCCGCAGCTTCAACCCCAACACATGCGGCCACTGCGGACACCAGGCCGACTGGCACGCCCTCGACGCCATCACCGACCGCGCCTACTACGGCGGCTGGTTCATCGCTGCCGAAGGCCGCGTAGCCGTGGGGGAGTGGCGCGCCATTCGCGGACAAGGACAAGGCGTAGCCTGGCCGGCCCTGTGCGACCCCACTGACTTGTGAGGGCAAAACCGACACACAAGCCCTCTCAGCGCTCCAGACTCTGAACGACTGGACTCGGGCGCCAGCGTCCTCACCCGCGAGAGACCAGCGTCGTCTTGATTGCTGTCCGAAACGCTTGCCTCCGTCGGCTGCTCTATCGCGGCGGGCCCGGGCGTGCATTGTCAGAGCCGGCTGGCATCGTGCTCGTCATGAGCGCACCGCAGCCGTGTACGTCCACGGCGGATCACGGGCAGAGACCGCCACGCCCGGCCAACGGCCTGCCTCGCTGCGGACAACCGCGTCCCGCGGAGCCAGCTTGCACCTCAGACCGGCAGGTGCGCCCAGACGGCCTTGCCAGTGCCGTCGTCGAGAACGCTGCAGCCCCAGTCGTCACTGAGCGCTGTCACGATGCTCATGCCCCGGCCTGTGTCGGCCAGCAGATCCCCAGATCCGCCTCGGGGAAGCTGGGTGCTGGGATCGCTGACCGTGCACGTCACGGTCCGGCCGGTACAGCTCAGGCCCAGCCAGGCCGATCCCCTTGGATCACGCCCCTCTTCTTCGAGGGCGTGCTCAGCGGCGTTGGTCATCAGCTCCACGGCGACGAGCGTGGCATCGTCCGCGCACTGCTCCAGCCCCCACGAGGTCAGCGTCTCGTGGGCGAAGTGCCGTGCGCTGTACAGGCTGAGGCTGCTCGCCGTGAAGCGCCGTGCAGCGAAGCGGGGCACACCGAGCCCCTGAGTAAGCCCCCAGTCGAGGGGTCTAGGGCCATCAGGTTGGACATCCATGACGAGCTCCGTTCTGATGATCGGCCAGCGCCTACATCTTGAACCATGAACGTTCCAACTGCCGCCTTTCAGGCACTCGTTCGGGGGACTTCCCCGGCCGTACGCGACCGATAAGATCCTCAGCAACCCACCCCTCATGCAAATGCATATGGGATTGCACGCCCAAAAGCGACCGGCTGTGAGGCCCGAGCACAGCGGTCATCGAGACCATCTCGTGCGGTGGGGAGTCGTCATTGAACTGAGAAGGAGACAGAACCATGCAGTTCGACAACGGTGTCCCCTCGAATCAGATCCAGGGCGCGGTCTGGATCAAGAGTCAGGCCAGTTCGGCCGAGGGCAACTGCGTCGAAGCCGCCGTCCTCCCCGGCGGAGGGGTGGGGCTGCGTAACTCGCGCCACCCCGAGGGGCCGGCCCTCGTCTACACGACCGCGGAGGTACGGGCCTTCATCCAGGGAGCGAAGGCCGGTGAGTTCGACCACCTCGTCGGCTGAGGCGGGATTGTGTGACTAGTTCCGTCGGACATGCGGGTTCGTTTCTGGAAAACTGGCGAGCAAGAGCCGGTCGTCCACAGGAGCACGTATGTCCGACGGGCACGCGCGGAGCGAGACTCCGTTCGCCCAAGTCATCCCGGGGCAAGAGCCGCACACCAAGCCGGAAGCCGCTGCGCGACTTCTGGGCGACTATCTCCGCAACCTGCGGAAGCAACGCGGACTGACCCTCGCCGAGGTAGCGCCAGCCATCCGCGGATCCGAGTCCAAAATCAGCCGTCTCGAGCGCGGCGAGAGTCCCGCGAAAGAACGCGACGTCCATGACCTGGCCGCGTTCTACGGGCTCGAGGACCGACGCGAACTCGACAACCTTCTGCGCTACAGCCAAGACAGCACCTGGTACCAGAAGTACGCCGACGTCACTCCGAACTGGCTCAGACGTCTGATCGGCCTGGAAGGCTCTGCAAAGTCGATCCGCACCTACGAGAACAACGTCGTCCCCGGACTGCTGCAGACCCGCTCCTACGCACGGGCTGTCGTCGCCAGCGGTCTGCCCAATGCAGCACCGGCGGAGATCGACCTGCGTGTCGAAATGAGAGAGGAGCGCCAGAAGATGCTCCGGCAGCGGCAACACCGGCCGCAGGTGACCGTACTGCTCAACGAGGGAGTCCTGTGCCAGCCCACCGGCGGCCCCCAGGTCATGGTCGAGCAGCTCGAACACCTCAAGAGGGTCCAGGAGCTCGACCGCGTCAACGTGCTGATCCTCCCCTTCGACCGCGCAACTGGGGCCGCACCCAGTACCCCGATTACGCAGCTCACCTTCAGGGACGGCGGCCCTCAGGAGCTCATCTACGTCGAGCTGATCGACAGCGCGCTGTACATCAGCAGACCTGCTCAGGTCGCGCAGTACCGCTCAGTACTTAACACAGCGGCTCTGGCCGTGGCAGATCTGTCCGAGAGCCTGCAGATCATCGATGCCTACATCACGTACTACCGTGCTCGCGCGGCCAACCGCACGGTCACAAGCCGGCCCGGCCTACAGGTACACGAGCAACACCACCCCACTCGACACACCCCGCCGCCGGACCCTGGACGGTAGCCGGGCTGTCGGGCCAGGCGGCGACATCTACCAGCCCCGGCGGCAGAACGTCCATACCTTCGAGGAACGCACGAACCTGTTCTGCCTGGCGCACACGGCCCCAGTTCCCGCGCGTCTCCTCCCGCATCACCGCAGACACGGCCTCCTGGACTTCCGGTACCTCGCACACCAATTGGCTGACGGCGACGAAGCTCCCGCGGGGCAGCGCGCGCGCCACGTTCCGGACCAGGCCGGCGGGGTTGTCCCCGTCGGGCAGGCAATGCAGCACAGACACCAGAAGGACAGCGACGGGCTGCCGGAAGTCGATCAGCCGCTGCATGTCCCTATGGCCAAAGATGTGGTCGGTGAGGCGTAAGTCCGCATGCAGGAAGATGGTGTTGCTGTTCTCCTGCAGGGTCGTGCGGCCATACGCGAGCGCTGTGGGGTCCGCGTCCACGTACACCACGCGGGAGCGTGGATCGACTCGCTGAACCACCTGGTGCACGTTGTCATGGGTGGGCAGACCGGAACCGAGCTCGATGAACTGACGGACACCGTGTTCCTCGGCCAGTACGCGCACTGCGCGCTGCAGGAACCGTCTGCTGTCGCGCGCCGCCTGTCTGATCTCAGGTGCGATCCGCAGAACCCTCCTGCATGCCCGTTGGTCCGCCTCGTAGTTCTCCACGCCTCCCAGCAGCCAGTCGGACATGCGTGCCACGCTTGGTGTGGTGACGTCAATGGTGCGAGAAATCCGATTCTCTCCGTCGCTCATCAGACCCCCAAAAGCCGCGAGTAGCGCAAGAAAGCAATGCTAGTCGGCTTGTCCGGACGGTAGACAGGCCACGTTCGAGGGAACCGGTCGGCCTGGGAAGAGGATTTTCTCGCAGGGAGAGAAAACTATTTCAATGCGGTAGGGAGTATGTCCATGAGCCGCCGTGCGGAGTGCCATCGGACTGCTCTCGTGAATTCACGCATGGCATGTGCCAAATGAAAATTCGTGAACTCTGGCTGTCCGGGAGTGCAGGAACCATCCGCCCCGGCAGGACAGAGCGCGCCCGGCGACACCAGGAGAGCGAAGTAACCCGCGATGCCCCACGTTGCGGAACGAGCGGACACCCACGGCCCGCTCGCACAGCGCGCAGCCACGGACGGCATTGCCGGCGCACTACCTGCACCTCTCCGCCGCAACGGGGTGCGGCCGCTGCGGCGAGGCCCGAATCATCCGTGACTCCGCGCCGATCGGCCACCCTGCAGCGTCGTTCGAAGCCGCACCACCCGCCGGGGAACGGGGCCCTTCACCGCTGCTGCTAGAGGTCCGTGGCGACGGCGGGGAGTCCACCATGCGGGAAGATGTCGTGTGAGGCCAGGAAGGCATAGTGCAGCTCCTCCCACAGCGGACGAACCGCGGCAGGACGAGCGCCAAGCTGACGGACCAGCTGCGAGGTCAAGTGCCAGTCAGGAATGTGATGACCCGCCAGCACATCACGGACCACTGACGCCGACAGCGGTGTCTTCTGAGCAAGAAGGACAGGATCGGGGCAGTCGGCCGCCAGGTAGAGCCCCCTCAACGCGGCATGCAGGCGCGCGGCCGCCTCCGCCACCGGACGCCGAGTAGGCAGCGTGACACCCCGCGCCGCCTCCCACAGAAACCGAAGCTCCTGAGGATCACCCATGAAGATCGTCGCCAGCATGTGCACCACCGGCCATGAAGGAACTCTCTCGCCAGCAAGGATCCTGGACAGGTAAGGCGACGACATATCCGCCTCACGCGCCGCTTCCCCGATCGTCATGCCCGAACGCCGGTGCAGACTGCACAGGGCCGCGCTCAACCCGTGACGGGGCAGGCCCGAATGAGTCTCCGACGGCCCCACGCCCTCATGATCCAGACCGGGCCCCCATGACGCCCTGGTCCGCCCGTGCAACAGACGCTGCACGCGCGCCGCGCTCCATCTCAACCGCGCCGTTTCGGCCTGCACGCCCGCAGCCTGAGCCACCTCCTCCCACGAAATGCCGCCACCACGTGCATCCTTAACCGCCGCCGTGACGTAGCGGCCGATCTCTCGCTCGATGCGCCGGGCGCAGTCCAGCAAATCTGCCAGCGAAGACTGACGGTGCTCAAGTTCCACCAGCTGCACCGCCAGGACCTGCACGTTCTCGGCCAACCCGGCCCCCCAAGGAAGCGCAGCCGCGGGAGGCGGGGCCTTGCGGCCGTCCCGTTCCCGCTGAGCCCGTCGCCGGCACCGTTTGTCGCAGTACTGCTTACGCCGGCCCGGACCCGGCCGATGCGTGAAGCTCTCGCCGCAGAACCCGCAGCACCCCGAACCCTGAGTCCCGCTCACGCCTGAAAGTCCCTCCGCAGAAACAACCGAATCCCCTCTCGGGGAGACGAGTGAGACGCCCGACGCATCGCCGGGCGCGCGCCTGTACGCGAAGAGGTGCCCGACGCCGTACAGGCCGTCGGGCACCTCTCACGTCAGGACTCAGCGATGCGTGAACCGCAGGTGGCGGATGGTGGAGCGGCCGGCGATACCGGTCAGGCAGAGCAGGAAGGTCCCACCCCAGACGACCGGATCACCACCCGACAGGGCCATCCAGATCACGATGACCACCACGATGAGGATGCTCAGATTCACCTTTACATCCCAGGCACGAACCACGCCCGGGCGTGGATCGAGCCAGTTCCCAATGATAGTTTCACGATGCGCCGGGGGCGGCAGGTACCTGCCCCGGTTACGGTCGGACAACGGTCTTCCTTTCGTCTCGATCGGCACAGGCCCTGAGTGTGGAGTCAGCCACCTCGGGGCCTTTTGCATGCCTGATCGCTTGTAGAACACGAGCAACCTACAGGCACTCGCCTCCCGCCCCACGCCGCCTCATATCCCGTACCGAGAGACCTCTCTTCCACTGCAAGAAACTTGCACGTCCACTCGCGTGATTTACCGTCACCAAACCGCTCAGATTCGATCCGCCTTCAGTGATTGTCGATCGATTCATGTGTCTGCAGGGAGAAAGACGCACAGGACCCTCCCTCAAGACCTCATAAGTGCTATAGGCGTGACGCGTAAGCGATGTTCACCCAAACGGGTGATCCGATGCAAGAAGGGGCGAGGGGGCGCGAAGACATTCCGCTGCGCCGGGCGAAGCTGCCTGGAAGGCAGCGTGGTATCCGCGGCGCTGTCCCAGGAGCCCTGGACCGGAGGTTCACGGCTCCTGGGGAGAGGACGGGACGCGCGCACGGTCATCCCCACCCGATGAACACGAACACGGGCGGGGTGACAAGCCGGTCGTGGAGCCGAGGCGGCAGTAGCAGCCCACTCCCGGAACCCGTCGAAGACTGCGCAGTGCCGGCCTTGGCGCCCGTCCTCTCGTTCTGTTCCGGGTCCGGTTCCTCCTTGCTGGCTACCGCACTGATGAGCGCCAGCAGGAGCCCGGTGGAGCGGTTGCTCAGGACGTTCGCAGCCTCGGTGAGGCGGTGACGCTGGGCAAGAGGCAGGGAGAGCGCCACGCAGCGGGCCTGCCCGGGCATGGGCAGGGAGATCGCCGCGCACATCTCGCTGTCGGAGTACTCCAGGACGTCGAAGTGAGCACCAGTGGGGCCGTGCTTGTCGATTTTGTGGAACAGAGCCTTCTGGTCGGTGACGGTCCTGGATGTCAACGAGAACGGGCGCCAACGGGAGAGATGTTCCTTGCGGGCCTCCATCGTCAGCTGGGCCAGCAAGCTCTGGCCGACCGCACTGGCGTGCGCGGTCTGTTTGAACGGCACGTACTCATCGACCTTCGGAGTGTCATTGGCGAAAGAGGCATGGGTGACCGAGACCTCCCCGTCCTCGTAGGCGCTGACGTAGACCGCGGCTTCGGTGTCCTCACGCAGCCGGTCCAGAACCTGCTGCAGAACGTTCTCCCCGCGTCCGATGGCCTCGAGCAGCGGGCCAGCCGTGTAGGTGCCGTCGGGAAGAGCCGTGGTGAGGCTGTTCTCGCTGAGCCAGACCATCAGCTCGGCCGCCGCCCGGAGGGTGACACCGGCCGTGGCGGCGGCTTCGGCCTCGGTGACGGGGCAACGGGCGTCGCGGACCAGGTAGAGCACGTCCAGTACGCGCAGGGCCGACTCCCATTCTCGCGGCCCCTGCCCGGGCTCGGATGCAGGGGTGGACGATGTCCAGAGGCCTCGGGGCGGAGCCCACAACCTGCCGCTGCCGGACTCCTCCCACGGCCTTGTGGCCCTGGACCCCTCTGGCGCCGCATCCCCGGCCTGCGGTGTCACCCTGGCGTGTGGGAGATCGGCCTCCGCTGCCGGCGCTGCGGGCACCCGGCGGGGAAGGGGAATCGGGCAGTCGCTTGCATGATCTGCTACGTCTTCGCATGGCCTGCCATCCGCATCAGGTGCCGGCCAGCGCTCTACGCAGACCGAGGTCGGCTCGCCAGCTGCCGGACGCGTCCCACTCCCGTCCGGCACGGGGTGTGACGCCAACGCTGCGCTCGCAGAGGCCGGAGCACATCCCGCTGCCGACGGGGGGTGTTCACGAGTCGGCCCCATCAGGCACGACGCGGCGACTTAGAGATCTTTTCCCA
>NZ_BMRZ01000001.1 GCF_014648895.1 Streptomyces tanashiensis | reverse complement strand
CTGCTGGGCACCGAGATCGGCCACAACGGCTGGCTCGCCCTCGGCTGGTGCCTCGCCCTGGCCACCCTCGGCTACTTCTGGTCCAAGGCGGTGTTCAACCGCGACCCGAAGTGACCCGGACGATGAACGAACTCCTGGAAGGCCCGTCGCGACGGCGACGGGCCTTCGTCGTGCGGTACGCAGACGGCGCACATCGTCTCGTCCGCGACGGGGCGGAACAGCGTGGCCTGGGTGTGGTCGCCGGCGCACTCCCGGGTGCCCAGGAGTCGCACGGAGACCGACTCACCGGACACCCGCGGGAGCGGCAGGGTCAGGGACGGCAGCTCGCGGCGGGGTACGTCGCGGAGGAGGTACCGGACGAGGCCGCCGGGCCGGTGCACGGGCGTCCCGGCACCGGGCAGTCCGCGCAGGACGTGCTCGTGCACGTCGCCGGAGGTGTGGCCGGCGTCGAGCCAGCGGGCGGCGAGGCGGGCGAGCTCGTCGCGCATGCCGGGTGGGATGTGCCGGAGGGCGGGGGAGAGGAGAGGCAGCGCGCCGACCAGCGCGCGGGCGTCTTCGAGCCGAGGGGATTCCTCCGCCGTCTCGTCGCCCTTCGAGGGAAGGGGGGGAGGTGTCTCCCCCGGGGTCTTTCTTTGGATGACCGTCGGCCGACGGGGTCGTCGGCCGACCGGCGGCCGGTTTCCGGGGACTCGGTGCGACCTGCGAGGACGGCACGGGCTCCCGTGCGAGGAGCTTGGCGGCCTGGGCGGCGGTCAACGGGGAGCCGGACACGAGCTGTTGGGTGACCCACCGTCCTCCGTCGACCTGCACCCGCCGCTCGTGCACGAAGCCTTCGTCCTTGAGCTGCCGCTTGGCCCGCCCGAAGGCGGTTGCCCCGATCCGGGCACGTTCGGCGGTGCGGGAAAGACAGTCGCGGGCGCCTTGGGGGAGGGAGAGCTGCCAGGTCAGAAGCCGAACGGCGTCGGAGGAGAGCCGGGGATGCCGAATGATGTCGTGCGAGAACTGGGTGAAGCCGCGCGAGGGCGCGTTAAAGTGCCGGTAGATCACGGTGGAACTAGTGCCTTCCACGAGTGGTTCAGGCCCTCGCCGATGGTTGGAGCCATCGACGGGGGCCGTTTTGCGCGAACGTACCGCCCACACCACGTCCAGACCGACACACCGGACGAGTAACCCCCGTACGAGTGACGCTCGATGCGGCGCTTCTGTGCGCGATCGCCGCTACGGGGCGGAGGAGGGCCGTCCGGGTGACGGCGACGTGCTGATGATGCGGACGGCTCCGCGAGGGGTCAGGCTCTCGCGCTCCGTCGGACTCGCCGTCCAGCACTGGTCGGCCGCCGCCTCCCACAGGTAGCCGCTGGGTCGGACCAGGGTCAGCACGTTCCCGTGCACGTCCCGGACCTGCCCGGTGAGGGCCCGCTGCGCGTCGGTCACGACGTCGCCGACCCGGTACCTCACGGGGCGGGCCGGGCGGCACGCAGGAGTGCGGTGAGTCGCTTGGCGCCGGTCAGGCTGACGACCCCGAGCCCGTACCGGTGGACGTCACCGCCGGGCCCGCGCGTCACGTCGCGGTAGAGCCCGTTCGTCGGGAGCCCGACGCTGTCCATGGCGGCCTTCAGGTCCACGTACACCTGGGCGGCCTCGGGCTCTGAGACGGGGCGGACGGGGGGATCGTTCGTGGTCGTACGCATGGAGGGCTCTCTTTCTGATGGATCTCCTCCGGAACGACTCCACGATGACGTGACCGGACCTACGCTCACCAGGAGTTGAGTTCCATGGCGCAGGTGAGGAACGAGGCATATGCCAGGAGCGAAGGACCTGGACCCCGGGGACAGCATCGAGCAGTACCTCGGGAACAGGGTGCGCGAGGCGCGGTTGGCGCTGGGGCGCGAGTGGACCCAGGCGTACCTGGCGGCGAAGGTCTTCAGCAGCGGCAGCCGGATCTCCGAGATCGAGCGTGGCGAAGACCCGCCGGACCGGGACCTGGCGAAGAAGCTGGAGATCGTGCTGCGGCTCCCACCCGGATCGCTCGTGGACCTCGTGAAGATCCTGACCGACCAGAACGTCCGTGACTACGCGAAGACGTACATGAGGCGGCAGCTCGAAGCCACGGCCATACACGAGTTCTCGATCGTCGTTCCGGGTCTGCTCCAGACCGCCGGCTACGCCCGAGCGGCGATGGAGGCGGGCCTCGCGGGCGACTCGGCGCAGATCGGCAGCTTCGTGGGCAGGCGACTGGAGCGTCAGGCCGTGCTCGACCAGGCCGATCCGCCCTGGATGATGATCGTTCTCGACGAGGCCTGCCTGCGCCGGGACATGGGAGGCGGCCAGGTGATGCGGGAGCAGGTCGAGCACCTGCTCGCCATGAGTGAGCGCCCCAACGTGAACGTCCAGGTGCTCCCCATGAAGGGAGCACCCGTGGCTGGTTCCCTCGCCCTGCTGACGCTCCCCAAGGGGGAACGCGGGGCGTACACGGAGGGGTTCAGCACGGGCAACTACACAGAAGAACCGGCAGAGGTCATGCGATTCCAGCGTGTCTATGATCTGCTGCAGCAGGGTGCGTTGGGCGTCCGGGCGTCCCTGGAACTGATGCGCGCGATCGCGAAGGAACACCATGACTGAGACCTCGCCGAACTGGCACAAGAGCACGTACAGCGGCAACGACAACGACGCCTGCATCGAGGTCGCCGACAACCTCCCCCGTGTCCTCGTCCGGGACACCAAGGACCACGCCAAGGGCGAGCTGACGGCCACCCCCGCCGCCTGGGCCGCCTTCACCGCGTTCGCGCGAGCGCACGCGGTCTGACGCCGCCGGTCGAAGTCTCGCCCGAACGGGTCCCGTCGCCGTGCGGGGCCCCGGGGCGGCTGGTCTGCTGGTCGGGATCCCTCCCCGGACGTACAGGAGCAGGACCATGCGCAAGGGCGTCGTCGTCACCATCGAGATCCCCGGCGGGACCCAGGAGCAGTACGAGGAGACCACGCGGCTGATCCAGGGTGCCGAGTGGTTCCCGCCGCAGGGGTTCATCGCGCACGCGTCCGGGCCGGACGGGAGCGGCGGGTGGCGGATCACGGACTTCTTCGACTCGGAGGAGAACTTCCTCGCCTTCGTGGAGAAGGCCCGGCCGTTGTTCGAGCAGTCCGGGATGCCGCCGGTCATGCCGAACTTCCAGCCGGCCGTGAACGTCATCACGGGCTGAGCGCGCTGAAAACCCTTTGCGGGGCGGGGGAGCGGGACGCCAGTCTCTCGGCATGACCAGTCATCCCTCCCGCCCCGTCGCGGACCTGTTCTCCGCGGACGGGCGCCTGAAGGCGATCCCGCGCAGGCCCGCCCGCCGCGAGGCGCTGCTCGCGCACCTGGCCGTGACCCTCTTCGAGGCGGACCGGACCTACCGTGAGCCCGAGGTCAACGAGGCCCTGCGCGCGGTGCACGAGGACTTTCCGGCGCTCCGCCGCCACCTCGTGACCGGCGGCTTCCTCTCCCGTACGAAGGACGGCGCGGACTACCGACGACAGCAGCGGCCCGGTTCCCCCGGAGGCACGATCCCCGCCGCCGCGTGACGGCCGCGGTGGTGGCCGGCCTGCTGGCCGGCTACGGCATCGCGATCCCGGTCGGCGCCGTCGGCGCCTACCTCGTGGCCGTCACGGCCCGCGCCGGCTGGCGCACGGGCGCCGGCGCGGCCCTGGGTGTCGCCACGGCCGACGGGGTCTACGCCCTGGTCGCCGTCGCCGGGGGTTCCGCGCTCGTTCCCGTCCTGGCTCCCGTGATGACCCCCCTGCGGTGGGCCTCCGCCGTCGTGCTCGCGGTGCTCGCGGTACGGGCCGGCTGGACGGCGCTCGCCGCGTACCGTGCGGGCGGACTGGCCTCCCGCGACGACGGGGTGGCCCTCACTCCCGCCCGCGCGTACCTCGCCTTCCTGGGGATCACGATCCTCAACCCCATGACGGTGATCTACTTCGCGGCGCTCGTCCTCGCCACGGGCCCCTCCGCCCCCGCGACCCTCACCGACCGCACCGCCTTCGTCCTCGCCGCCCTGCTCGCCTCGGCCAGTTGGCAGCTCCTCCTCGCCCTGGGCGGCACGCTCCTCGGCCGCACCCTGACGAGCGCCAGGGGAAGACTCGGCACGGCGCTCGCGTCGAGCACGCTGATCGTCGTCCTCGCGGTGCGACTCGTCGCGGGCGGCTGACGCGCGTCTCGGGACGTCTCAGCGAGCGGGATCGGGTTGCCCTCCGGTGGGATCAGGCGTCAGGCTCCTGCGCTGGTCGTCTGAAACTCGGGGGGAATCGTGACGGGGCTGGTGCTCGGGGCGGGGCTGCGGCAGCGGCATCTGGCCATGATCGCGTTGGGCGGGGCCATCGGGGCCGGGCTGTTCGTCGGGTCGGGGGTCGGGATCGCGGCCGCCGGGCCCGGGATCCTCGTGGCGTACGCGCTGGCCGGAGTGCTGACGGTGCTCGTGATGCGGATGCTCGGGGAGATGTCGGCCGCGCGGCCGGTGACCGGGTCCTTCGCCGAGCACGCGCGGCGGGCGTTCGGGCCGTGGGCCGGGCTGCTGGCCGGGTGGATGTACTGGGCGCTGCTCGTCGTGAGCGTCGCCGCCGAGGCCGTCGCGGCGGCGCACATCGCCGGGGGCTGGGTGCCCGCCGTGCCCGGCTGGGCGTGGGTGGCCGTCTTCATGAGCGTGTTCACCGTGAGCAACCTCGCCGGGGTACGGAACTTCGGCGAGCTGGAGTTCTGGTTCGCCGGGCTGAAGATCGCCGCGATCGCGGGGTTCCTGCTGCTCGGGGTGGTCGTCCTCGCCGGGCTGCTGCCCGGTTCGCCCTCACCCGGGGCCGGGCACCTCCTGCACGACGGCGGCTTCCTCCCGCACGGCTGGCACGGCGTCGCCGTCGGCGTCGTCGCGGCCGTCTTCGCCTTCGGCGGTCTGGAGACTGTGACGATCGCCGCCGCCGAGTGCGAGGACCCGGTCCGCGCCGTGCGGGCGGGCGTCCGGGCCGTGATGTGGCGGGTCGCGGTCTGCTACCTCGGCTCCATGGCCGTCATCGTCACCCTCGTCCCGTGGAACGCCCCGGGCGTGGCCGACGGGCCCTACGCCGCCGTGATGGACCGGATCGGCGTGCCCGGTGCCGCCGACCTGATGAAGGCCGTCGTCCTCGTGGCCCTCCTGTCCGCCATGAACGCCAACATCTACGGCTCCTCCCGGATGCTGTACGCCCTCGTCGGGCGGGGCGACGCGCCCCGCGTCCTCGGCCGGCTGGGACGGTCGGGCGTCCCGTACGCCGCCGTCCTCGCCTCCGCCGCGTTCGGGTTCGTCTCCGTCGTGCTCAGCATGGTCTGGCCGCGCACGGTCTTCCCGTTCCTGCTCCACTCGATCGGCGCCGCGATCCTGATCGTCTGGGCGCTGATCGCCGCCTCCCACCTGCGCCTGGGCGGACCCTCCGTTCGGGCCGTCGTCGCCCTCGCCGGGATCGGTGCCGTCCTGGCGTTCATGCTCGGCGACGCCGACAGTCGCACCCAGCTCCTCACCACCGGGGGCTGGGCCCTCGCCCTGCTGGTCCTCGCGTGGGTCCGGAGCCTCAGGAACGCGCGTACCGGGCGAGGAACAGATCCACTCCCGAGCTGATCACCCGCGTCAGCTCCGCGTCGTCGATCTCGGCGTCGGGGGAGAAGGTGCGGACGAGCTGCGGCACGCCCACCGTCGCCGCCACCAGCTGCTGCACGGCGAGGACCGGGTCGGGCGCGTCGAGGGCGCCGCGCGCGTTCAGCTCGGTGAAGGCCTCGATCAGCGGGCCGTTGTTCATGTCGTAGCTGACCCGGTACCAGAGCTGGCCGAGCTGCGGGAAGCGGTCGATCTCGCCGATGACCAGGCGGCGCAGCGACATGATGTCGGGGCGCAGCAGGATCCGGGCCCAGTCGGTGGTGAGCCGGACGAGCGCGGCCCGCAGGTCGGGGGCGTCGGCGATCGTGGAGTTGGAGGGCTCAAGGTCGGCGTAGGTCTTCGGCAGGACGCCGCCGATGACGGCGAGGAAGAGGCGCTCCTTGCTGCCGAAGTGCTTGTAGATCGTCGCCTTCGAGACGCCGGAACCGCGGGTGATGGCGTCCATGGAGGCCGCCGAGTACCCCTCCGCGAGGAACTCGGAGAGGGCCGCGTCGATGATCGCCTGGCGCTTGCGCGAGGCGGCGTCGGCGGGGTCCGGGATGATCGGGATGCCGTACTCGTCGATGGCGTCGGCCTGGGTGTCGGCTCCGGCTCCCATGAGCGGTCCTTCGGTTCGGTGGTGGCGAGGGGTCTCACGGCGAGGGCTCTCACGGCGAGGGGCCTCACGACGAGAGCCCTCACTATATGAACTGAACGGTTTGGTCTGCAAAGGCCGCGAGGGCGGGACCGGCCGCGACACCGATCAGGAACGCCAGGTTGAACAGGCCGATCGCGAGCCCGTGCCGGGCCTCCGGCAGCCCCCCGGTCGCCGCGCCCGTGAGCAGCCCCTGACCGCCGGCCGTGACGAGCGCGCTGGTCCCCGAGCCGAGCAGGACGGCCGCCGGCCAGGGCGCGGTCACGGCGAGCACGAGCGCCACGGCCGAACCGAGCGCGAGGACCACCCGCAGCCGGGCGGGG
The DNA here is from genome assembly GCF_014648895.1 of Streptomyces tanashiensis. Classification (GTDB taxonomy): domain Bacteria; phylum Actinomycetota; class Actinomycetes; order Streptomycetales; family Streptomycetaceae; genus Streptomyces; species Streptomyces tanashiensis. Next base: position 1,205,792 of record NZ_BMRZ01000001.1, on the reverse strand, counting down.
CCGAGCGCCGGGGCCGCGCGGACCAGCTGCCAGGACAGCAGCGCCCCGGTGAGCGCGGCGACGGACGCGACGGCGCCGGTCTCCACCGCGCCCCAGCCGGTGAGCGCGGCGACGCGGCGCGGAGCGGCGTACAGCAGGGCGAAGTTGACGGTCGAGAGCGCCAGCATGAGCGCGGCGGCGGCGAGGAAGCGGCGGTCGCGGAGGATGTCGAGGGGGAGGGCCGCGGAGGTACGGGGGGTGTCGTCGGTCCGTGCCGGCTCCCCGCCCGCCAGGCGGAGCGCGGGGCGCAGGGGGAGCAGGCCGAGGAGCGGGAGGACCAGGGCGCCGCGCCAGCCGAACACCCCGGCCACCGCCGCCCCCGCGAACAGGCCCGCGGTGCCCCCCGCCGCGCTGCCGATCGCGACCAGGCCCGGGGTCCGGCCCGAGGGGTCGCGGCCCGCGAGCTGGAAGGCGGCGACGTTCAGGCCCGCCGCTCCGGCCGCCTCCAGGGCCCGCCCGCCGATCGCCAGGGGCAGGTTCGGGGCGAGGAGCACGAGGAGGGAGCCGAGGGCCACGAGGGCGGCGGCGGCCCTGAGGACACCGGCGGCGCCGTGCCGCCGTCCGGCGGTGGCCGAGAGGAGCGGGGTGCCGATCGCCATCCCGAGTCCGAACGCCGTCATCAGCCAGGCGGCCGCCGCCGGGGTGACGGCCAGGGCGCGCGCGGCCTCCGGCAGCGCGAGGCTCGGCCCCGACACGCCCATGGCGGCGGGCGCGGCGAGGGCGGCGAGCAGGAGGCCGCTCCGGGGGGCGGTCTCCTTGGCCTCCGGGGGCGTCGACAGCGCCGTCATACCGGCATCCGGCCCATCAGGCCCTGCCGGAAGTCCCGTTCCGCCCGGCGGAGTTCGTCGGGCGTGTTCATCACGAAGGGCCCGCTGCGGGCGACCGGTTCGCCGATCGGTTCGCCGGTCAGGACGAGGACCTCGGTGACGGCGCCGGGGGCCCCGGCGGCGGCAGGTGCCCCGGTGGCCGACGGGGCCTCGACCGTGAACCGTTCCCCGTCCCGGGCGAGGACCGCGAGGTGGCCGTCGGGGAGGTGCTCGCCGGAGACGGTGGCCTCGCCCCGCATCACGTACACCATCGGGTTGTGCCCGGCGGGGACGGTGAACTCGGCGCGGGTGCCGGGCGCGAGCCGACCGTGGGCGACGAGGACCGGCGTACGGGTCTCGAAGGGGCCGGTCACGCCGTGGCTGGTCCCGGCGAGGACGGTCAGTTCGGCGCCCTCCGGGGTGACGGCCACGGGGAGGTCGGCCGGCTCGGCGTTCTGGCTCCGCGGCGGGACGCCCTTGAGGCGGGCGGGGAGGTTCAGCCAGATCTGGAGCATGTGCTGCCGTCCGCCCGAGGCGAGGAACTCCGGGGTGGGCAGGGCCTCGTGGACGATCCCGGAGCCGGCGGTGAGCCACTGGGCGCCGCCGGCGCGGACGACGGCGCGGTGGCCGCGCGAGTCGGCGTTCGCGATGTCGCCGTCGAGGACGTACTGGATGGTCTCGAAGCCCCGGTGCGGGTGCGGGGGCGCGCCCTTCGCCTCGCCCGGCGCGAGCTCGACCGGTCCGACCTGGTCAATCATCAGGAAGGGGTCGACGAAGGGGAGTTCCTCGGTCGGGAAGGGGCGGCGTACGGGGAATCCGGCGCCTTCGTAGGTGTGGAAGGGGCGGGCGACGCGGGCGACGGTCCGCCCTGCGGTGAGCGCGTGAGTGGCCATGCCCTCGAATGAACTACACCATTCAGTTCACTGTCAAGACTGAACTGTTTGGTTGACAGACTGAACCGATCGGTTTAGCTTCAGGACCGTCGAGTCCGGCACCCGCCGGCTCACCCGACGAACTGGGGGGTTCCCATGACCGCGTCCACGATCCTCGCCATCTCCGGCTCGCTCCGCGCCGCCTCGCACAACACCCGACTGCTGCACGCCGCCCGGAAGTTCAACCCCGGCGGCCAGGAGATCGAGATCTACGAGGACCTGCGCGAGATCCCGCCGTACGAGCAGGACCTCGACACCCCCGAGCTGCGCCCGGCCGTCGTGAACGAGCTGCGCCGCCGGGTCATGGAGGCGGACGGACTGCTCATCGCCACACCGGAGTTCAACTACTCCGTCCCCGGTGTCCTCAAGAACGCGCTCGACTGGCTGTCCACCGACTGGACGAGGACCGAGGGCCTCCCGCTGCACCGCAAGCCCACCGCGATCCTCGGCGCCGCGCCCACCAACTTCGGCACGGTCCGGGCGCAGCTCGCCCTCCGTCAGGTCTTCGTCTGGACCGACAGCGACGTCGTCGTGAAGCCCGAGGTCCACGTCTTCCGCTCGCACGAGCGCTTCGACGCCGACGGCAACCTCACGGACGAGCTCACCATCGAGCTCCTCCAGGGCCTCCTGGCCTCCCTCCAGGCCAAGATCGACGCCTCGAAGGCCGGCGCCTCGGAGACGGGCGCTTCGAAGGCCTGCGCGTGAGCGCGCCCGTCGAGACCGTCACCGCCACCTACCTCGGCACGGCGACCGTCCTCCTGCGCATCGGCGACCTCACCGTCCTCACTGACCCCGCACTGGACCCGGCCCCCGCCGACTACCCGGGCGCCCGCCCGCTCCACCGCACCGCGGGCCCCGCGCTGACCGCGGCCGAACTCCCGCCCGTCGACCTGGTCCTGCTCTCGCACGACCAGCACGCCGACAACCTCGACCGGACCGGCCGCGAGGTCCTCGCCCGCGCGGGAGCGGTCCTCACCACCCCGGAGGCCGCCGCACGCCTCGGCGGCCGGGCGGAGGGGCTCGCGCCCTGGGAGAGCCGGAGGATCACCGCCGGGGCCACGGCCGTCACGGTCACGGCCACCCCCGCCCGGCACGGCCCGGAGGGCACCGAGCACGTGACGGGCCCGGTCACCGGCTTCGTCGTCGCGTACGAGGGCGGCACGCTCTACGTCTCGGGCGACACCGTCCGCCACGACGCCCTCACGGAGATCGCCGCCCGCTTCCGTATCGGCACGGCCTTCCTCCACCTCGGCGACGCGCACTTCCCGTCCACCGGCGACCGCGCCTTCTCGATGAGCGCCGGGGAGGGCGCGGCCCTCGCCCGCACCCTGGGCGCCCGCACGGTGGTCCCGCTCCACTTCGACTCCTGGACCCACCTCGCGGAGGACCCGGCCCGCATCACGGAGGCCTTCGGGGCCCCGGACCTGGAGGACCGTCTCCGATGGCTCCGCCCGGGGGTGCCCGAGACCCTCTGACCAGCCCGCGCCCGACACGCGCCCGACACGCGCTCGGCTCGCGCCCCGGTGCGCGTCAGCGGGTCCGGCGGGCGCTCGTCACCGCGACCGTCCCCGCCACCGCGAGCACCGCGCCCGCCGCGAGGACGCCCCGGTGGGAGCGCCAGGAGAGGACCGACCAGCTGGACCGGGCGGACAGGAGGGAGCCGAGGCTGGCCCAGGAGCCGACGGAGGCGACCGAGAGGGCGGAGCCGACCGAGCCGACGGAGAGGAACGAGCCGACCGAGCCGATCGAGAGGGTCGATCCGACCGAGCCGACGGACAGGAACGAGTCCCGCGACCAGAGCGACAGGGACGAGCGCGAGTGACGGGTCATGCGGCGATCCTAGGCAGCGGAACCGGCTAGCCCGCGCAGGCCGGGAGGAACTCCAGGCCCTCCGGTGTGCCGAAGCGGAGCACCGCCAGATAGGCCTCGGGGTAGTCGCAGCCGAGATCCGTCCACTGGAGCGCGAAGACGGTCCAGACGACGAGGACGGCCAGGAGGAACCAGCGCCAGCCTTTTGACATGTACGCCAGGTACCCGGGCGGTCGGCGGAGGAACCGCTTCCGAGCGCGGAGGCCGTGAGGCTGGGCTCGCTGGACCAATCCGGCGGCCCGCGCGCATCGCTCCAGCACGCGCCCGCGCCGGCTGGATGTACCACGCAACGAAGCGCGAAATTGGTCTAGTCCAAGTTTGGTCCAGGTCATTGACGTGCCCATGGCCGCGGGGTTACTCCGTATCGCAACAGTCGTGCGCGACAAGGACGTTGACGCACCCCCACACCCCCCCCACAGTCATTGGATTGCCATGAGACGACGCGTACGTTCGCTCCGCTCGGCCCTCACCGCCGCCGTGACCGCCGTGGCCGCCCTCGGCCTCGCCACCGTCGCCACCGCCCCCGCCCAGGCGGCCACCCCGCTCCCCGCCCGGGTCTTCGCCCCCTACTTCGAGTCCTGGACCGGGGAGAGCCCCGCCGCCCTCAGCGCGCAGTCGGGCGCCAAGCACCTCACGATGGCGTTCCTCCAGACCGCCGCCAAGGGATCCTGCACCGCCTACTGGAACGGCGACACCGGTCTGCCCGTCGCCGCGTCCTCCTTCGGCGCCGACATCGCGACCATGCGCTCCCGCGGCGGCGACGTCATCCCCTCCTTCGGCGGCTACACGGCCGACACCACCGGCACCGAGATCGCCGACAGCTGCACCGACGTCAACCAGATCGCCGCCGTGTACGAGAAGGTCATCACGACCTACGACGTCACCCGGCTCGACATGGACATCGAGGTCGACTCCCTCGACAACACCGCCGGCATCGACCGCCGCAACAAGGCCATCAAGGTCGTCCAGGACTGGGCCGCCGCCAACGGCCGCCAGATCCAGATCTCGTACACCCTGCCGACGACCACCCACGGCCTCGCCGCCAGCGGGCTCGCGGTCCTCAAGAACGCCGTGACCAACGGCGCGCGCGTCGACGTCGTCAACATGATGACCTTCGACTACTACGACAACGCCGCCCACGACATGGCCGCGGACACCAAGACCGCCGCCCAGGGCCTCTACGACCAGCTCGCCAAGCTCTACCCCACCAAGACGTCCGCCCAGCTCTGGGGCATGGTCGGCATCACCGAGATGATCGGCGTCGACGACTTCGGCCCCGCCGAGACCTTCACCCTCGCCAACGCCCGCACGGTCTACGACTGGGCGGTCTCCAAGGGCATCAACACCCTCTCGTTCTGGGCACTCCAGCGTGACAACGGCGGCTGCGCCGGCGGCGCAGCCGCCGACAACTGCTCGGGCATCCAGCAGAACACCTGGGACTTCTCGCACATCTTCGCCCCCTTCACCAGCGGGACCACGACCCCGGCCGACGACTTCTCGGTGACCACCACCCCGGCCGCCGCCACCGTCACCGCCGGTGCGTCCACCTCCGCCACGGTGAAGACCGCCGTCACCGCCGGCACGGCACAGACGGTGAACCTCACGGTCGGCGGACTGCCCGCCGGCGTCACCGCCACGCTCAGCCCCGCCTCGGTGACGGCCGGAGGCTCCTCGACCCTCACCGTGAACACCACGGCGGCCACGGTCTCCGGCACCTACCAGCTCGTGGTGAACGGAGCGAGCCCGTCGGCCGGACACGCGGCGGTCCTCTCCCTGACCGTCACCGGCGGCGCCACGCAGTGCACGGCGGCCCCGTGGGTGTCCTCCAGCGTGTACACCGGCGGCCAGCAGGTCTCGCACAAGGGCCACACCTGGAAGGCCAAGTGGTGGACGACCGGCGAGGAGCCCGGCACCACCGGCGAGTGGGGCGTCTGGCAGGACCTCGGCGCCTGCTGAACCCCGCCCGACAGCCCACTGGGGCCCGCCACGAGGCGGGCCCCAGTGGGCTGTCCCGGCCCGATCGGCGAGACGCTCTCTAGCGCCTCCAGCCGAAGCGGTCCCTGATCTCGTCCTGCCTGCGCTTCTGCTCCTCGGCGGCGGCCTTGATCGCACCGGTGAGCGGACCGGTCAGGTGGTCGGCGAGGGCGAGCGAGGCGAGCACGAGGTCGTCGAGGAGCGGGCGGATGCCGGCGGCCAGGGAGGCGCCGACGGCGCCGCTCGCGCCGAGTTCGGTCACGGCGAGGACGGCCTGGGCGAGGGGCTGCGAGGTGGTGTCACGGATGTGGTCGGCGATCTTCCCGAGCCGTTTGGCCGCGTGCGTGTGCTCGTCGTCGTCGTGGATCAGATCACCCCACCAGGAGCCGCCGGCGGAGGCCAGGTGCATCCTGTCGGCGCCCTGCCCGCCGGTGCCGTCGCCCTGCCGGCCGGTGCCACCGCCGGTCCCCTCGGGCAGTCCGGCGATGGACTTGAGGGATCCGACGGCGCTGTCGTTCCGTACGCGCTTCAGGCGCTCCTCGCCGTGGGTGGTCGCCGAGGTCACCTCGGCCTGGAACCGGGGCCTGACCTTCTCCGCCTCCGCCGCCTCCGCCTGGGTGAGCGCGGTGTCGGTCGTCGGCATCATGGCGTCCGAGAGGCGGGAGACCGACGACCGCAGGTTGTGGACGAGGTCGAGAACGGCGTTCTTCGCCCCGGAGACGATGTCGCCGCACCCGTCCATGCCGTCGGCGATGGTCCCGGCCGCCGAGGACACCTGCGAGAACTGGGCCGCCAGGCCCTCCCAGTGCTCCGCGAGCGCCTTGTTCGCCTCGCCCTGCCCGCTGGACACGAGTCGCTCGACCGCCTTGGCCGCGTCCGCCCGGTCGTCCGCGAACTTCGCACCGAAGGGGCGGAGGCGGTCGGCGGCCGCGTGGGCGTCGTCCTCGTTCGCCTCCACCCAGGGCAGGGCGTGCTGGTCCATCAGACCCTTGTCCGCATCCGACCTCTCGACCGCCATGGCGTGAACTCCCCCCCAGAATCACGTGCGTTGGTCCGTCACGGTCTCACGCGTCCCGAGAGGCGACAAGACTCAGTCGATGTGCACGATCTGGAAGGCCTCCGCCATCCGGCCCGGGGGCAGTCCGCCGGCCGTCGCGTGCTCGCCGAGCCAGTCGCGCAGGAGGCCGGCCAGGTCGTCGAAGTGGGCCGTCTGCGAGGTGTGGATGCGCAGGGCCTCGACCTTGCGGTCGAAGACGGAGGTGACGTCGACGTACTGGTTCGGGGTGGGCCCGGTCATCAGCCACAGCTCGTGGACGGTCCACGGCTCCAGGCCCTCCTCCTTGAGGAGTTCCGCGTGGGCGAAGGGGTTGCGGGCCTCGGGGTAGACGGCGCGCAGAGACGCGTCACCGACCGCGCGGTGGTCGGGGTGGAGGTCGGCGACGCGCGCCCAGTTGATCTCGGGGGACGGGATGATGGCGCGCTGCGGCCGTACTTCGCGGATGACCCGGCACAGATCGCGGCGGAGCTCCACGGAGGCCTCCACGAAGCTGTCGGGGTAGCCGAGGAAGCGCACGTCGGCGACGCCGCTGAGCTTGGCGGAGTGGACCTGCTCGGCGCGGCGCAGGTCCGCCATGGCCTGGCGGGGGAGCGCTTCGTCGTAACCGCCCGCGCCGCCGTCCGTGACGATGCAGTACGTGACGCGGGTGCCGCGCTCGATCCACTGCATGACGGTGCCGCTCACGCAGAACTCGATGTCGTCCGGGTGTGCGGCCACGACCAGCAGGGACTCGGGGGTGGTCCGGTTGAAGTCCTCCATGGGGTCAGCCTGTTGGGGTGGCGGGGGCGTCGCAAGGCCAAGCCGTGGCGTGAACAGGACATGGCACTTACGCGCCATTCAAAAACTTGGTACGTTCAAATCATTGGCTGTGACATGTTGGGTGATGTGCTTGGAGGGTGACCGGTATGTGCAGGATCCTCGGCTCCTTCGCCGCCGGGGCGGACCGCCCCGAGCCGGCCCAGCTCGCGGCGGTCTCCGCCCGCCAGCGCCACGGCGGACCCGACGAGCACCACGTGCTCAGCGGGCCCGGCTGGTCCCTCGGCTGCGACCGGCTCGCCGTCACCGACCCCTGCGGCGGCCGGCAGCCCTACCGGCTGCCCCACCTGCCCGGCATCCTCGCCGTGCTCAACGGCGAGATCTACAACCACGCCGAGCTCCGCCGCACCCTCGCCGCCCGCGGCCACCGCTTCCCCGACCGCTGCGACGGCACCGTGCTCCCCGCGCTGTACGCCGAGTACGGACCCGCCTTCGCCGAACACCTCGACGGCATGTTCGCCGTCGCCCTCCTCGACCTGCGGCCCGGCCGTACGCAACTCGTCCTCGCCGTCGACGACATGGGCATGAAGCCGCTCCACCTGCACCACGACCCGTACGACGGCTCCACCCGCTTCGCCTCCGAGATCCCCGCCCTCCTCGCCTTCGAAGGCGTACGGATCTCCCCGCGCGAGGACGCCCTCGACACCGTCCTCGCCACCCGCACCTCCTTCTCCACCCACACCGCGCTCGCCGGAGTCGACGTCCTGCCGCCCGGCGCCACCGCCCTCGTCCGCCCGGGCACGGCCCCCGTCGTCCGACGCCGCGGCCCCCACCGCGTGAAACCCCTCGGCGGCACCCAGGACGTCCTGCGCCACGAGGTCCGCCGGCTCGCCCGGGCCGAGGTGCCCGTCTGCGCCGTCACCAGCGGCGGCCTCGACTCCGGGCTCGTGACCGCCCTCGCCGCCGAGCACGCCCGCGAGACCGACGCGCCGCCGCTGCACACCTTCCACCTCACCTACCGGGGCCGGTGGCCCGACTCCGAGGCCGCGTACGCCCGCGCCGTCGCCCGCCGCGCCCGGACCGTCCACCACGAGGTCGCCGTCGACCCCGACGAACTCGGCTCCCTCCTCACCCGCACCGTCCGCCACCTCGGCCAGCCCAACGCCGACCCCATCACCCTCTCCACCTACGCCCTCTTCCGCGCCGTCCGCCAGAACGGCTTCACCGTCGCCCTCACCGGCGACGGCGCCGACGAACTCTTCGGCGGATACGACCGGATGCGGGCGGCGCTGGCGGCGCCGGAGGGGGCGGACTGGGCGGGCGCGTACGCGGACGCGCTCTCGGCGGCCCCGCGCCTGCTCCGCGAGCACCTCTACACCGCCAACTACCGTGCGTACATCGCGGATACGGGCTCCGCCGCCGACCGCATCGCACAGGAGCTGCGCTCGGCCGAGGCGGTCGGAGCGGACCGGCTCACCGCGATGACCGCCTTCGAGACCCGGTGGCGGCTCCCCGCGTACCACCTGCGACGCCTCGACCACCTCTCCATGGCCTGGGCCGTCGAAGCCCGGCTGCCGTTCCTCCAGCCGTCCGTCGTCACCCACGCGCGGTCCCTGCCGGTGGCGGCCCGGACGGGTAAACGGGCGCTGTACGAGGCGGGCGCCGAGCTCCTGCCCCCGTCCGTGCTCCGGCGGCCCAAGCAGCCCTTCACGCTGCCCGTCGCGGCCATGCTCGCCCCCGGCGGCCCGCTGCTGGACCTCGTCCGCGAGATGCTCTCCCCGGCGCGGCTGGTCCTCGGCGGGAAGATCCGCGCGGACCGGGCGGCGAAGCTCCTGGCCCGCCACCTGGAACACCCCACCCCGCAGGCCGCCCTGACGCTCTGGTCCCTCGCCGTCCACGAGCTGTGGACGGAGGTCGTCCAGGGCATGCGGATCCCGGCCGGCTGTGCGGCCTGAACCCCCGGGACCTTCCCGTCCCGAACCCGCGCCGGCGCAGGGGGGCTGCGCCCCGGGGCCACGCCCGTGTGGGCAATCGTCCCGCAGGGCGATGGGGGCATCTCCCGGACGAAGTCTGGGGGAGGAACGTATGCGCACAACGGCCGGGGCGCGCCCGGCGGAGGCGCCCACAACGGTGGCGGCCACCGTCGTGCGGGCCGAGGACGCGCCCGGGCCCACGCTCGTCGTGCGGGTCGACCGGTTGCCCGTCGGCGCCCTCGCCCTCGGCGGCGAGCTGCGACGCGCCCTCGCCGCCACCCCCCACCCCCGCCTCAACAAGATCGCTCTCTTCGACCCCCTCACCCTTCACTACCGCTTCGTCCAGGCCCTCCCCGACGGTTCCTTCGACTTCCGGGCCGGGTGCGGGCACTCCCTCCTCGCCTGTGTCGTCGCCGACGGCCGCCCCGGGCCCGTCACCGTCCGTGCCGTGACCACCGGCGACACCGTGCTGTGCGAACGCGAGCCCCACCACGACGCGTACACGCTCAGCTTCCTCAAGGCGCCCGACGCTCCCGGCACGCTCCCCACGGGCCGTCCCGTCGACGTCCTCCTCGGCGTGCCCGTCTCCCTCGTGCGGTACGGCAATCCGTACGTGTTCGTCGACGCCCGGCGGCTGGAGCCGGGAGCGACGGAGCGTCAGCTCCTCGCCCTGCGCGCCGAGGCCGCCCGCCGGCTCGGGCATCCCCCCACCTCCGCCCTCCCCAAGATCGCCGCCTTCGCCGAAGGACCCGACGGCCTGTCCGTCCGCGCGTTGACCGTCGGCGGCTGGCACCCCCGGCTCGCCCTCACCGGCGCCGCCGCCCTCGCCGCCGCGGGGGCGATCGGCGGGACCGTCGTGCCCGCAGTGCGGGGTCCCGTCCGCACCCCCACCGGCACGGTCACGGTCTCCGCCGCGCACGACCGCGTCCGCGTCCACCACAAGCGCGCCGAGGTGCTCGAAAGCCTGGAGCTGCCGTGGCGTGTCCACGCAACGGCGTGAATGCGCACCCCTTTCGGCGCGCTCGGAACGCCGTGCCTCTGCCACGCTGAAATGGACCGGCCATCGGTATCCGTGGGGAGAGCAGACACACATGAAATTCGAGAATCTGCGTGTCGTCGTGACCGGGGCGTCCCGCTATTTCGGTCGCGCGCTCGCCGTCGGATTCGCGCATCTCGGCGCCGAGGTCTACGTGTCGGCGCGGACCGTCGAGGCCGCCGAGCGGACCCGTACCGAGGTCATGGGTTCGGCCCGCGACCGTATCCACGCCTTCGGCTGCGACCTGAGCAGGCCCGCCGAGATCCGGGAGTTCGCGGCCCGGGTCGGGGAGCGGACCGACCGGGTGGACCTGTTGGTCAACAACGGCGCCCGCTGGCTCGACGGCATGGACCTGGAGGCGGCCAGCGACGCCGAGATCGTGGAGACGATCGAGTCGACGGCCGGCGGCACGGTCCTCATGGTGAAGCACTTCCTGCCGCTGCTGCGCGGCTCGCTGCGGCCCGACATCGTGAACATGGTCGCCGTCCGCGACGCCGAGGGCGCCTCAGCGGCGACCGCCGGCGTCGCCCACGAGGCCTTCTGGGCGGCGAAGAGCGCCCAGGCCGGTTTCGCCGACATCCTGTCGCGCCGGCTGCGGCCCTCCGGGGTGCGCGTCTTCTCCCTCTTCCCGCCCGATTTCTCGACCTCGGACCCGCGTTTCGCGGAATGGGACGGATCGAATCCGGACGGAATAGCACCCGACGAGAAGCTGACCACGCAGGCCCTTTTCGAGTGCATCGTCTACGCGGTCGAGCAGCCGCGCGACTGCTTCATCCGTTCCTTCCACTTCGAGCCCCGCTGACCGACGGAAACACACCGCGTCAAGGAGGTCCCATGAGCACCCCCGTCTGGATCACCGCGACCCCGCCCGCCACCCACGGCGAACTCCACATCGGCCACCTCGCCGGGCCGTACGTCGCCGCCGACGTCCTCACCCGCTATCTGCGCGCCGAGGGCGAGGCGGTCCGGTTCACCACCGGCACCGCCGACCACGCCAGCTCCGTCGAGGTGCGGGCGCTGCGCCACCACCGCAAGCCGGAGGAGGTCGCGGAGGGCTACCGCGCCGCGATCACCGCCGACTGGCTGCGCTCGGGCGTGGAGTTCGACCACATCGTGCGCCCGCGCCGCGACAAGGGGTACGGACGCTGGGTGCAGGACCTCTTCGCGAAGCTGTACGCACAGGGGGTCATCGCTCCCCGGACCCGGCTGCTCCCGTACTGCGAGCCGTGCGACCGCTGGCTGTACGGGGCGCACGCCACCGGCACCTGCCCGCACTGCGGCGCGGTCAGCGACGGCGGGATGTGCCACGAGTGCGCCCGTCCGAACGACGGCGGGGACCTGATCTCGGCGCGCTGCGCGCTCTGCGACACCCCGGCGGTCGCCCGTCGCTGCCGCCGGCTGTACGTGCCCCTGGAGCCGTTCCGGGACATCCTCGCCGACTACTGGGCGACGGCCGGGCTGCCGCCGCGGCTGGCGGCGCTGTGCGAGTCGCTCGTCGAGGACGGGCTGCCGGACATCGCGGTCGGCCACCCGGCCGAGTGGGGCCTGCCGGTGCCGGTCGAGGGCTTCCCCGAGCACCGTGTCGACGGCTGCTTCGAGGCCGCCGCGATGCACCTCTTCGGCTACGACGTGACGGGCCCGCTGCCCCGCCGGGCGATCCACTTCTGCGGCTTCGGGCACGCGTTCTGCCATGCCGTGCTGCTGCCGGTGCTGCTGCTCGCGCAGGACATCAAGCTGCCGCAGGACTTCAACGTCAACGAGTCGTACGTCATCGAGGAGGGGGTCCAGGAGGGCAACGCCTGGGCGCTCGACCTGCTCACCGAGTACGGCTCCGACACCCTGCGCCGCCATGTCCTCCAGGCCCGCCCGCTCGGCCGCCGCACGGTCTTCCGGCGGGATCGGCTCGCGACCGCCCGGAGGGAGCTGGACGAGAACTGGAACAGCTGGCTGTCCCGGCTCTTCTCGGCCGTGCGGGAGGAGTGCGGCGGTCTCGCCCCGCAGGCGCTGCCCGGCGGCACCGGCTGGGAGATCCTGGAGCGGCGGCTGCACCGGGGCGTGGACGATCTGCGCGAGGCGTACGGCCCCGACGCCTTCGACCCGCGCCGGGCGGTCGCCGTCCTGGACGAGATGGTCCGGTCGGTGGCCGACTTCGGCCACGTCAACGCCCACGAGCGGTGCCGCCCCAGCACCTCCTGCCGTCATCTCCCGGCGCTCGCCGCGCAGTTGGCGGTGGCCTCGGCGCTGTCGGCGTGGGCGCGGCCGGTGATGCCGGAGGGCGCCGGCCGGCTGGCGGCGGCGCTCCAGGTGGAGCCGGGGCGCCCGGTCGACTGGCAGGCCCTGACGGGTCCGCTGCCGGGGACCAGGCTGGCGCCGCCGTCGGGCCCTGTCTTCGGATTCTGATCCCCATAACTACTAAGCAACTAAGTACTTCCGTACGAGCAGTGTCCAGTCCCCTCCCTGCCGCGTGACCGTGCGCGCGCGAGCGACGCGCAGGGACACGTGGCCCCCCACTCCTCAGGAGCCCCACGTGTCCCTGCGCGTCGCCATGCTCAGCGTCCACACCTCCCCGCTCCACCAGCCCGGGACGGGGGACGCCGGCGGCATGAACGTCTACATGGTCGAGCTCTCCCGCGCCCTCGCCGAACAGGGCGCGGAGGTCGACCTGTTCACCCGCTGCCGGGGCGAGGGCGCGCCCCCGCTCGTCGAGCTCGCCCCGGGCGTGCGGGTCCGTCACCTCCACGCCGGGCCGCGCAGGGCGCTGCCCAAGGAGGCCATGCCCGACCTGGTGGTGCCGTTCGCGCTGGCCCTGCTCAAGGAGGAGCGGCGCTACGACCTGGTCCACTCGCACTACTGGCTCTCCGGGCAGGCGGGCCGGATCGCCTCGGTGGGCTGGCGGATACCGCTCGTGCACACCGCCCACACCCTGGCCCGGGTGAAGAACGCCTCGCTCGCCGAGGGCGACACCCCCGAGCCCGAGCTCCGGGTCCGGGGCGAGCACCAGGTGGTGGGCAGCGCGGACCGGCTGATCGCCAACACGGCCGACGAGGCGCAGGCGCTGCGCTCGCTGTACGGGGCGGAGGGGGCGCGGACCGAGGTCGTGCGACCAGGGGTCGACCTGCGCACCTTCCGCCCGGGTGAGGGTTCCGGGGGAGGGCGGGCGGCGGCCCGGGCCCGGCTCGGGCTGCCGGCCGAGGCGTTCGTGCCGCTCTACGCCGGTCGCATCCAGCCGCTGAAGGGCCCGGACGTGCTCGTCCGGGCGGTGGCCGAGCTGCTGCGGGAGGCGCCCGAGCTGCGCCGCCGGCTCCTGGTGCCGGTGGTGGGCGGGCATTCGGGCGCCACCGGGCGGGGCTCGGTGGGGCGGCTCGCGGAGGAGCTGGGGGTCACCGATGTGCTGCGGTCCTTCCCGCCGGTGCCGCAGGAGCGGCTGGCGGACTGGTACCGGGCGGCGGACGTGCTGGTCGTCCCCTCGCGCAGCGAGTCCTTCGGTCTGGTGGCGGTGGAGGCGCAGGCGTGCGGGACGCCGGTGCTCGCGGCGGCGGTGGGCGGGCTGCCGACGGCGGTGTGGGACGGGGTGACGGGGCTGCTCGTGCGGGGGCACGACCCGGTGGAGTACGCGCGCCGGCTGCGCTGGTTCGCGGCGCATCCGGAGGCGGTGGAGACGATGGGGGCGGCGGCGGTGCGCCACGCGCGCGGGATGAGCTGGCGGGCGTCGGCCGGCCGGACCATCGAGGTGTACCGGGGGGCGCTGGAGCGGGAGGTGGGGCAGGGGCGGCGGCACGCCCCTGCCCCGGCGGCCTCTCTCTCCTGGAGGAACGAGAAGGCCGTAGCACAAGTCTAGCATCTCTTTTGGTTCGACCAAAGGTATGGCGAGCTCCGGATCGCTCAATTCCGTTGCGGCGAGGGCGCATTGACGCATCCACGCCATGGCGGGTCCACGCAGAGACTATCCCTGGATTCGATTCGGGGGCCGGGACAGAATGGAGATGTCTTCAGGGAACGCCCGGCGGCACGGGCCCCGGAAGACGGAATTCACATTCCAAGTCCTGGAGGAATCATGTCCGTTGCGCAGAACACCGGTATCCGCAAGGCCGTCCGTCAGCTGCTGGTCGCGGCGGTCGCCTGTACCGCCGTCGCGGGCGGCGCCGCCTTCGCCGTCGACTCCGACAGCAGCGCCCCGGTCACCCCGCAGACCATCGCCGGCGTCGCCGAGGACAACGGCTGGCCGGTCGTTCCCCCGAAGCCGACCCCGACCAACTGAGGCCATTCCTCCGGGAATTCACCCGGGAATTCATGCGCTCGGCCGTGCCCCGCAATCGCTGCCACGATTGCGGGGCCGCGGTGATTTCCCGCGCATTCCGGAAAGAGTCAGTCCAGCCAGCCGAGCCGCACCGCCCGTGCCCCCGCCTCGAAGCGGCTCGTCGCCCCCAGCTCCTGCATCAGCTCCGAGATCATCCGGCTGACCGTCCGCAGCGACACCCCCAGCGTGCGCGCGATCCGCTCGTCCTTCATCCCCGACGCCAGCATGTGCAGCGCGGCCCGCTGCTGCTCCGAGAGCCCGTCGCCGCCCGCCTCCGCCGTCGCCTCGTTCCCGTACGGGGTCGCCGTGTGCCAGCAGTGCTCGTACAGGCTCAGATACGGCCGCACCAGGGCGCTGCCCCGCGCCAGGATCGCGCCCTCGCCCGGTTCCTCGGGCCGGATCGGCACCAGCGCGAACTGCTGGTCGGCGATGATCAGGTTCATCGGCACCACCGGCGCCAGCCGGATCTCCACCCCCAGCTCCGCCCGCTGCCCCAGGAACTTCTCCATCTGCGGGTCCGTGGCCTCCTGGCGGCCGTAGATGGCGCGCACCCGCACCCCGTTGGCGAGCTGCCGCCGGTCCCGGTCGAGCATCAGCTCCGGGTTCTGCCGGCCCGGCGTCCCCGGGTGCAGCGAGGCCGAACTCTCCTGCATCACATCGGTGATGTCCTCGATCGCCTGCTGGATCCTGCGGTAGTCGGTCAGCGCCTCGACGTGCGCCTCCGCCCGGGTCAGGGCCTCGGCCCGCAGATAGGAGCTCGCCAGGATCTCCAGCGTGCTGTACGCCTCGTCCGCCTCGGCCAGGTGCTCCCGCAGCCGCTCCCGCTCCCGCTCCAGGAGCCGCAGCAGCGCGATCTCCGGGTCGATCGCCGCCACCGTGTCCGTCTCCGACCGCCAGCTGCCGTCCTGCACGGCGGTGACGGTGGCGTGCACCTGCCCCGTGGGCACGATGAGACCCAGGGCGAGGAGTTCGCGGCGACATCGCTCGTACTCCTCCGCCGCAAGACCGAGTTCCCTGCGGACCTCCTCGAAGTCCGAGACGCCCCGGCGGCGCAGCTCCTGGTACACGGCAAGCAGGACGTCGGTCGTGCCGTCCCCGATGCCGTCGCCCGCGGTGACCATGGCGAAGTGACCCCCCTCATCCTCCGAGTCGCCCCGCCCTCACCCTGTCATACGGTTCGGCGGGAGTCCGTCGTGCGCTCTCTGCGGTCCGCACGGCCCCTGCGGCCCGTGCGCGTCCTCCATGACATCCGAACTCCTCGTGCTAGGCCACGGGTTCCGGCCCCTCGCCGTCGAGCAGCCCGAGCCGGGCCGCCTTGACGCCGGCCTCGAAGCGGCTGGCCGCCCCCAGCTCCTGCATGACCTCGGACAGCAGGCGGCTGACGGTCCGCAGCGAGACCCCGAGGCTGCGCGCGATCTGCTCGTCCTTGATGCCGGAGGCGAGCATGTGCAGCGCGGCCCGCTGCTGGTCGGAGAGGCCGTCGCCGCCGGGCTCCCCGGGCTCCTCGCCGTACCGGGCGGCCGCCTGCCAGCAGTACTCGTACAGCGCGAGGTACGAGCGGACCAGACCCGGGCCGCGGGCGAGGATGGTGGGCGAGTCCGGGTCGTGCGGGTCCGTCGGCAGCAGGGCGAAGTTCTCGTCGGCGAGGACCATGTTCATCGGGACGACGGGGGAGAGGCGCAGCTCCACGCCGAGCGCCGCCCGGTCCTCCAGGTGCTGGGTCATCTCGGGCACGGTGCCGACCCGGCGGCTGTACATGGCGCGGACCCGCACTCCGCGGGCCGCCCGGGAGCGGTCCCGCTCCAGCTCGGCGGCCATCTCCTCGCGCCGTACGGAGCCGGTGTGCATGACGTGGACGGCGGTGCGCACGGACGCGGTCAGGTCCGTCAGCTCGCGCAGCACCCGCTGCGGATCGGTGACGATCTCCACCTCGACCTCGGAGCTGGGCGCGGCCCCGGCCCGCAGGAAGGGGCCGGCGAGGGCTTCGAGGGCGGTGTGCGCGCGGCTGGTCGCGGCGAGGCGGTCCTGGAGCCGGTCGCGCTCCCGGCGCAGCAGCCGCAGCAGGGCGACATCGGGGTCGACGACGAGGGGGCGGGGGCCGGGGCCGGAGGCTTCACGGCCGGCGGTGAGACCTAAGGAGGCGAGTTCGCGCCGACATCGGTCCCGCTCGTCGGCGGAGAGCTCGAACCCGTCCGCGACCTCGTCGAAGCCGGCCTCGGGGCGGGCGCGCAGTTCCTGGTAGACGGCGAGGGCCTGTTCGCTCCCCGCGCGGGTCACGGCGGCGTTTCTGGACACGGCGCAGCAGACTCCCCTCGGATCCACGCGGACCCTGTTGAATCGCCCCGCTAGACCCTGCCACATATTCGAACGACACGCACGGAGTTGACCGTGGCTCAGGCGCCGGGGGCGTCCGCCCGGCAGTCGGGGCACAGGCCCCTGAAGACGACCTCCGCGTCGTCCACCCGCCACTGCGGCAGGGCGCCGCGGGGCGGCTCGGGCGCGGTCGCGGAGACGTTCTCCACCCGGCCGCACACCGTGCACAGGGCGTGCTGGTGGGCCGGTCCGGAGATCTCGAAGACCGCGGGCAGGCCGGGGCGGTCGAACTTGCTGACCAGACCGGTCTCCTGGAAGTGCCGCAGCATCTCGTACACGGCCTGGCTGGTCAGCGTGCCGAGCCGCTCGCGGGCCGTCGAGGTGATCGCCTCGACGTCCAGATGGCCGCCGGCGGCGAGCACCGTGAGCACCTCCAGGCGCGGGCCCGTGACCCGCAGCCCGACATCGCGCAGGCGCTGGATCACCGCCTCGCGGCCCGTCAGCTCTTCCACGACTGCCATCTTCTCCGCCCGCCACCTGGTCGGCTCAAACTTTTGTGGGCATCGTACCTCTTGCTCGTCAACCTCGTCAGGCGCTCTTCGGCCGTCCGTGCTCCCCGCGATTCAGTCGTCCGTCCGGCAGACGAGGAGGACGGACTCGGTCCGTTCGTCGATCCGGTGCCGCCGCCGGCCCTCGATGTGCAGCCCCGCCGACTGCAGCTCGGCCACGAGCCGCTCGGGGTCGACGATCCACTTGTCGGTCGTGAGCACGACGCGTTCCGTGGAGAGCTTGCCGGTCCTGGCCGCGTAGTAGGTGATCCGCTCGCTCATCGACGGCAGGTCGAAGACCTGCCGGGCCACCACCCACTCGTCGATGCCGTCGAAGCGCGGCACCTGGAAGGCCCAGGTCCGCCGCGGCTCCGCGATCAGGCCCGGCAGCTGGTGCGCGGTGTAGTCGAGGGCGAGCGCCCCGCCCGTCTCCAGATGGGCGGCGACCTCGCGGAGCAGCTCCGGCCGGCTGGCCGGCGGGACGGCGGTGACCATGGCGCCCGCGAGCAGCGCCAGCCGGTAGCTGCCCTCCAGACGGAGCCCGGTGAGCTCCGCGCGGTGGGTGACGACGAGCCCGGCCACCTGCGGACCGATCCTGCGGGCCCAGCCTTCGAGGCGCTCCAGGGCCGAGGCGTCCCGGTCCACGGCTTCCACGGCGAAGCCGTGCCGGGCGAACGGGACGGCGAGCCGCCCGGCGCCGGAGCCGAGGTCGAGGACGGGTCCGCCGGTGGAGCGGGCGAGGCTGAGGTAGCGGACGATGTCCGCGCTGTGCGGGCCGAGCAGGGCGTCGTGCAGCCAGACGGAGTTCTCGTCGGCGGGGGAGACCGATTCGAGCCCGGGGAGGGTGTCGGCGGTGACCCGGATGCCGGCGCCGGGGGCGGGCTCCTGGTCGAGGCCGTATCGGGACGGCAGGACCGGAGCGAGCGCTGCGGGCACGACGGGCAGGGAAGTGCCGCTCGGTGTGTGCATCGCTCCTCCAGGGGCTCGCTCGGTCCATGCCGTCCGGACGAGGTACCCGTGCCGCCGGGCCCGCGCCGCTGAACCCATCCTGACCTGGGGAGGGAACCCCGATCCACCGGATCGGCCTGCGTGAACACGCGATGGCGTGGATCTGCCACGGTGCCGCTCGGGCTCCGCCGCGGTGCGGCTCAGGAGAGCGGTCTGCTCCAGCGCCTCGGGGAGAGGGCGGCGAAGCCCAGGTGGGAGTAGAAGGGGAGCGCCGGGTCGGCCACCGCCGGGAGTTCCACCCGCTGCTCGCGGGCGCCGTAGCCCCGCATCCGCTCGGTCGCGGCGGCGAGCAGGGCCGTACCGACCCCGGCGCGGCGCGCGCCGGGGTCCACCGCGAGCGCGTACACCTCGCCCTCGCCCGGCACCGGGACCCCGCCGGCGGCCACGCCGACGACCGCGCCCTCCGCGTCCGTGGCGACCAGCCAGCCGAGCCACCCGGGCGCGCCCCCCGGAATTTCAATTTCCGCGCGTATGCGGGGGAGTGCGCATTGGGCCGAGATCAGCCGGCGCATCGGGATTTCGTCCAGTATTCCGGCGTAGCTGCTCCGGATGATGTCGGCAAGCAGTCTGGATATCGTCGTCGCGTCGCCGGCCGCTGCCGTACGAACGCCAGCGAGCTGCATTGGTTGTGCACCCTTCGACGTGCCGAGTCCGAGCCCCAACGTACCCACAATAGCGGCGTATTCCGCGGTCCGTGACCGATGCGAAATCTACGAATTCGCTTAGTAAATAACGGTGTTCACGATTACTGGGGGAACGAGCAGCAGGCGACGATCAAGGGCGCCATCGCGAGCGCCGCCGCCGCGATCGTGAGGAGACCGCGCAGGACGGGGTGTCCCGCGCTGTACGGGGTGAGGATGCGCCGCATCCGCAGCGCCGCCGAGGGGCCGCCCGCGGCGAACGCCGACCGCGGCGCCCGGCCCGAGGCCAGGGCGTACAGCGCCGTCGCGAGCGCGTCGCGGGTGCAGCGGCGCAACGCCCGGTCGTCCGCGGCCATTTCGAGCAGCAGCGGTACGGCGCTCCCGCCGTGGCGCGCGAGCGGGAGGCGCGGGAAGACGGCGGCGAAGGCCTCGGCCGCCGCGACCAGGAGATGGTGCCGCCCCGCGATGTGCGCCCGCTCGTGCGCGAGGGCCGCCGCGAGCTGGGCGGGGGTCAGGGTGTGCACCGCGCCCGAGGAGACGACGACCCGTCGCGACCGGCCGGGCAGGCAGTAGACGGCGGGCCGGTCGTCGTCGAGGACGGTGGCGCGCAGCGCGGGGTCGTACCGTCCGACGAGCCGCAGCACGCCCGCGTGCCGTGCCCGGACCCGCCGGGCCCTGGTCAGGCGGCGGACGAACGCGGCGGCGGGCAGCGACAGGACGAGGAGCGAGAGGGAGAAGGCGAACCGTTCGCGCCCGTCGAGGTGCAGGATCTGGCCGGGTGTGGGCGGCCGGAACGTGAACAGCATGTCCGCCAGCCGGTGGCTGCTCTCTCCCGACAGGACCAGCTGCGCGGGCAGCAGCGCCGCCGCGGCCGCGAAGCCGGCGCCGCAGGCGGCCCAGACGGCGAGGGCGAGCCGGGGCACCTGCTGGGCCCAGCGGGCCCGGACCACCAGCCAGGGCACGAGGAAGCCGGTGAGGAGCGCGAGCCCGAGCGGGACGAGGACGTGGTGGTTCACGCGCCGGCCCCGTCCCCGGGGTGCGGGAGCTGATCGCCCCGGGCGGCGCGGAGGGCCGCGTCGAGGGCGGCCATGTCCTCGTCCGAGATGACCTCGACGAAGCGGAGGAGGGCGGCCGGGCGGTCCTGGCTGTCGCCGAGGGCGTCCCGCATCAGGCCCGCCGTGTACTCCTCGCGGCTGCGGACCGTCTCGTACAGCCAGGCCCGTCCGGACTTCTCGCGGCGGAGCCAGCCCTTGCGGTGCAGGATGTCCGCGACCGTCATCACCGTCGTGTAGGCGACCCTGCGTCCCCGATTGATGTCGTCGACGATCTCGCGGACCGTGGCGGGCCGCTGCCAGGCCCACAGCCGGTCCATGATCTCGGCCTCCAGCTCTCCCAGCCGGCGCACGTGCATCCCCTCCCCCGTAGGGCCAGTCATCGTACGGGCCGCTTCCCCCGCCCAGGTATACCCCCCAGGGGTACGATGGCGGGATGTCGACCCTCATGAAGAACCGCCCGTGCGCGAAGGTCTGCGGCTCCGGTGTGCCCGGATCGGTGGAGCTGACGCTCCTCCGGCAGGTGCTCGGCCTCTGTCTTCGGCTGAGTCTCACGCTGTCCGCCGACTGCCCTTCACGCAAGGGCGGTTGACACTGCTTCGGTGAGTCCCGGGGACTCCGTCACGTCCGGATCAGCCGGGCGATCGCCTTGGACGCCTCACCCACCTTCACCTTCGCCTGGTCCCCGCCCTGGGCGATGGCCTCCGTGACGCAGCAGCTGAGGTGCTCGTCCAGGAGGGCCACCGCGCAGGACTGGAGGGCCGCGTTGATCGCGGAGACCTGGGTGAGGACGTCGATGCAGTACACGTCCTCGTCGACCATCCGCTGCACCCCCCTGACCTGGCCCTCGATGCGGCGCAGTCGTCTGATGATGTCTTCCTTGTGCTGTCCGTAACCGGCCACGACGGGCTCCTCGGGGATCGGCGGGAAGGGAGTTCGTCAGCGGTCGGCGGCCTGGAAGCCCCGCAGGCGGAGGCTGTTGCCGACCACGAAGACCGAGGAGAAGGCCATGGCCGCGCCCGCGATCATCGGGTTGAGCAGTCCGGCCGCGGCGAGCGGCAGGGCGGCCACGTTGTAGGCGAAGGCCCAGAAGAGGTTCGAGCGGATGGTGCCGAGGGTCCTGCGGGAGAGCCGGATCGCGTCGGCCGCGGCCCGCAGGTCTCCCCGTACGAGGGTCAGGTCGCCGGCCTCGATGGCGGCGTCCGTGCCGGTGCCCATCGCCAGGCCCAGATCGGCCTGGGCGAGCGCGGCGGCGTCGTTCACGCCGTCGCCGACCATGGCGACCGAACGGCCTTCGCCCTGCAGCCTCTTGACCACGTCGACCTTGTCCTGCGGCATGACCTCCGCGATGACCTCGTCGATGCCGACCTCGGCGGCGACGGCCTCGGCGACCGCCTTGTTGTCACCGGTGAGCAGGATCGGGGTGAGGCCGAGGGCGCGGAGCCGCCGGATGGCCTCGGCGCTGGTCTCCTTGACGGCGTCGGCGACCTCCAGGACCGCGCGGGCCTCGCCGTCCCAGGCGACCGCGATGGCGGTCTTCCCGGCCTTCTCGGCGGCCTCCTTCGCGGCCTTCAGGGACGGGGTGAGCTCCATCGCCCACTCCTGGAGCAGCTTCTCGCGGCCGACGAGGACGGCGTGGCCGTCGACGACGCCCTGCACGCCGAGTCCCGGGATGTTGGCGAAGTCCTCGGGGGTGGGCAGGGTGCCGACCCTGGCGGCGGCGCCGGTGGCGACGGCCTGGGCGATGGGGTGCTCGGAGGAGTGCTCCAGGGCGCCGGCGAGGCGCAGGACGTCGGTCTCGTCCGTGCCGGCGGCGGTGTGGACCTTGATCAGGGTCATCCGGCCGGTGGTGACGGTGCCGGTCTTGTCGAGGACGATCGTGTCGACCTTGCGGGTGGTCTCCAGGACCTCGGGGCCCTTGATGAGGATGCCGAGCTGGGCGCCGCGGCCGGTGCCGACCATGAGGGCGGTCGGGGTGGCCAGGCCGAGGGCGCAGGGGCAGGCGATGATCAGGACGGCGACGGCGGCGGTGAACGCGGCGGTCAGGCCCTGCCCCGTACCCAGCCAGAAGCCGAGGGTGCCGAGCGCGAGGGCGATGACGATCGGCACGAAGACGGCCGAGATCCTGTCGGCGAGGCGCTGGGCGGCGGCCTTGCCGTTCTGCGCGTCCTCGACGAGCTTGGCCATCCGGGCCAGCTGGGTGTCGGAGCCGACGCGGGTGGCCTCGACGACGAGCCGGCCGCCGGCGTTCAGGGTGGCGCCGGTGACGGAGTCGCCGACGGAGACCTCGACGGGCACGGACTCGCCGGTCAGCATCGAGGCGTCGACGGCCGAGGAGCCCTCGACGACGGTGCCGTCGGTGGCGATCTTCTCGCCCGGACGGACCAGGAAGCGGTCCCCGACCTGGAGTTCGGCGGTCGGTACGGTGACCTCGCGGCCGTCCTTGAGGACGGTGACCTCCTTCGCGCCCAGCTGCATCAGCGCCTTGAGCGCGGCGCCCGCCTTGCGCTTCGAGCGGGCCTCGAAGTACCGGCCGGCCAGGATGAACGCGGTGACGCCGGCCGCGGCCTCCAGGTAGATGTTCCCGGCGCCGTCGGTGCGGGCGATCGTGAACTCGAAGGGGTGCGTCATGCCGGGCGTACCGGCCGTGCCGAAGAACAGCGCCCAGAGCGACCAGAGGAACGCGGCGATCGTGCCGACCGAGATCAGGGTGTCCATGGTGGCCGCGCCGTGCTTGGCGTTGGTCCAGGCGGCCCGGTGGAACGGCCAGGCGGCGTAGACGACGACCGGGGCGGCGAGCGTGAGGCTCAGCCACTGCCAGTACTCGATCTGCAGCGCCGGGACCATCGCCATCGCGATGACGGGCACGGCGAGCGCGACGGCGGTGACCAGCCGCTGCTTGAGGGGCCGCAGCTCCTCGTCGGCCTTCTCCTCGTCGGTGGGGCCTTCCTCGTCCCCGCCGCCGCTCGCGGGGCGCTCCGGCCGGGGCTCGGCGGCGGTGTAGCCGGTGGCCTCGACGGTGGCGATCAGGTCGGCGACGTCGATGTCGGCGTCGAAGGTGACCTTGGCCTTCTCGGTGGCGTAGTTGACGGTGGCCTCGACCCCGTCCATGCGGTTGAGCTTCTTCTCGATGCGGGCCGCGCACGAGGCGCAGGTCATGCCGCCGATGGCGAGCTCGACCTGGGCGGTGCCCGGAGTGGTCGTGGTCATTTCCTGCTCCTCGATGCAGCGGGTTCGGGGGCCGGGGCCTGGGCTTGGGGGAGGCCGGGCCCCGGCGGCCGGGTGGTGCGGGCGGTGGCCGCCTGCCGGGCGGACCTTCGGGTACCGGGACGGGGGACGCCGGTGGGGTGTGGTCTGCCCGGCGGCGGATCAGGCCCGGCCGGTCAGCTCGTAGCCCGCGTCGTCGACGGCCGCGGTGATCGCGGCGTCGTCGGGCTCGCCGCCGGTGGTCACGGTCACCAGGCCGCCGGCGACGTCGACGTCCACGGAGATGACGCCGTCCAGGGCGCTGACGGACGTGGTGATCGCGGTCCTGCAGTGGCCGCACGTCATGCCGGAGACGGCGTAGACGGTGACGGTGCTCTCGGCGACCGCGACGGCGGCGGTCTCCGTGGTGGTCGAGCAGCTGTTGTCGGGGGTGCAGCAGGAGCCCATGGCTTCCTCCTCGGTCGGTTCCACTGGGAGATACCCTCGGGGGGTATCCGGTTGTGAGTCCATGTATACCCCCCGGTGGTATCCCGCGCAAGTGTCGGACCCGGCTTGACTTGATACCCCCCAGGGGTATGGTGAAGTGCATCGGACGCAGGAATGCCCACGCCACCCACGTACGGGAGAGCAGTCATGAACACCGGAGTGAAGATCACTGCCTTTGCCGCCGCGCTCGCCGCGACCTTCGGGACCGCGTACGGGGTCGGCAAGGGGGTCGGCCCCGTCGAGGAGCCGCAGAAGGCGGGACACGGCGAGCACGCGGCGCAGGAGCCGCAGAAGAAGGCGGGCGACGGGCACGCGGGCCACGAGGAGGGCGCGACCGCCGCCGCGGACCTCCCCGGCGGCCTCCAGGTCTCCCAGGACGGCTACACCCTGGCCCTGGAGACCCCCACCCCCGCCGCGGGCAGGAGCACCCTGAGGTTCTCGATCAAGGACTCCGCCGGTCGGAAGGTCACCGCCTTCACCACCGAGCACGGCAAGGAGCTGCACTTCATCGTCGCCTCGCGCGACCTCAACACCTTCCGCCACCTGCACCCCGTGAAGGCCGCCGACGGCACCTGGTCGGTGGACGCGGACCTGCCCGCCGCCGGCGGCTACAAGGCCTTCGCCGACTTCAAGCCGGCGGTGAAGGGCGCGAAGGGCATCACGCTGGGCGTGGATCTGTCGGTCCCGGGCGCGTACGCCCCGAAGCCGCTGCCCGCCGTCGCCCCGACCGCGACCGTCGACGGCTACCAGGTCCGGCTCGGCGGCGTCCTCGACCCGGGCAGGGCCGGCGAGCTGAGGCTCACCGTCACCAGGGCCGGAAAGCCCGTCACCGACCTGGAGCCCTACCTCGGCGCGTACGGCCACCTCGTCGCCCTGCGCGACGGCGACCTCGCCTACCTCCATGTGCACCCGAACGAGGGCGGCCCCGGCCCGGACGTCTCCTTCACGGCGACGGCGCCCAGCGCGGGCACGTACCGCCTCTTCCTCGACTTCCAGCACGAGGGCAAGGTCCGGACCGCGTCCTTCACGGTCACGGCGGGAGCGACCGGAAAGACCCCCGCGAAGGCCTCCGCTCCGGCCACCGCCGAGGCCACGCACGATGCGGGAGAGCACGCGCACGGCTAGTCTGGACATTGGACTAGACCTGTAGTCGTCATTCATGGAGGAATGGGCGAGATGAGCAACCGTGCTGTCCTTGAGGTGATCGCCCTCGACGAGGAAGACGCGGTCGCAGCCCAGACCGGTGGGGCCGACCGGCTCGAACTCGTCACCGACATGGCGGCGGACGGACTCACCCCGTCCACGGCGTCCTTCGCCGCCATCCGGTCCGCCGTGGACATCCCGCTGCGCGTGATGCTCCGCCTCGCGGACGGCTTCGCGGCGGGCGACGTGGACGCCCTGGCCGGCCGGGCGGAGGAACTCCGCTCGGCGGGCGCGGACGAGTTCGTCCTCGGCTTCCTCACGGCCGACGGCGAGCCCGACCTGGTCGCCGTCGAGCGCCTGATCGCCGTCCTGGACGGCTGCCGCTGGACCTTCCACCGGGCGATCGACCGCGCGGCCGACCGCGACGGCCTGCGCAAGCGCCTCGCCGACCTGCCCGGCCTCGACACCTACCTGACGGCCGGCGCCGCCACCGGCGTCGACGACGGCCTCACCACCCTCGCCGCCGAGGCCGCCCGCGCGGGCGAGCCGGGCTACGAGCCCCAGATCCTCGTGGGCGGCGGCCTCCGCCTCGACCACCTCCCGACCCTCCGCGCGGCCGGCCTCACCGCCTTCCACATCGGCGGCGCGGCCCGCCCCCGGGGCTGGACGGCCCCGGTCTCGGCGGACGCGGTCCGCACCTGGCGCGAGGCGATCGACGCGTAGGTCCCGTACCCCGGTCCGTACCTCCTACCCGAGCAGGCGCTCCCGGTCCCGCCAGGCGGCTTCCCACTGGCGGGTCATCGCCGGATAGACGACGAGGTACCGGAAGGGTGCGATCAGGGCCATGTAGGCGCGGCCGAAGCGGCCGTTGGGCTTGACCAGGACCGCCATGCGGAGCTCGTGGCCCCCGTCGGGCGTCTCCACCCAGCCCAGGTGCATGACCCCGTGGACGGTCTTGTTCGCCAGTTCCCGGGCGCACTCGTCGTGCAGCTCGTACAGGGGCGTGAACGGGCCGGGGCCCGGGGCGGGGTCCACCGTCGCCGTCAGCTCCTCCGGCATGCGCTCGCGCAGCGACCGGACCCGCGGGCCGATGCCCGCCCCGGGCTCGTCCCAGCCGAGCAGGGCGCCCAGCTTCCAGCGCACCGCGAACAGGAAGGCGGTCGGCCCCGACTGCCGGGAGAGGCCGGCGCCCGCCGCGATCGCGGCGAGCGCGAGCGGGAAGTCGTCGGGTCCCGCGCCCGGGGTGCGGAAGGACCACACGTCCTCGGTCGTGAAGTCGGGGGTGAACGCGTGGATCCGCCACGGCCGGGTGGTGTGTTCGGTGACGGGGAGCTTCATGGTGCTGCCGCCTTCCACTTCTCGACGTTCTATACGCTCGCGTACAACGACGAGTTCAACGATGCCAGACCGAATATACGGAGGCGTATATTCGGCTGCAGGGTGAGGAGGGACACACCGTGGGCAGCGCACGCACGCCACGCGAACGATGGGTGGAGGAGGGCCTCCGGGTCCTCGCCGACGGCGGGCCCGACGCCGTCCGCGTCGAAGCCCTCGCCAAACGGCTCGGCGTCACCAAGGGAGGCTTCTACGGCTACTTCGCCGACCGCGACGCCCTCCTCTCCGCCATGCTCGACACCTGGGAGCGGGAGGCCGCCGACCAGGTCGTCGACCGCGTCCGGCAGGACGAGGGCGGCGACCCGAGGGCCCTGATCACCCTCGCCGGCATGCTCACCTTCTCCGGCGACCGGCTGCGCCCCATCGACCTCGCCGTCCGCGACTGGGCCCGGCGCGACGAGGCCGTCGCCGAGCGCCTGCGCCGGGTCGACAACCGCCGCATGGAACTGCTCCGCGAGATGATCGGCACCTTCTGTCCCGACCCCGACGAGGTCGAGGCCCGCAGCCTCATCGCCTTCTGCGTGGCCATCGGCCACCACTTCCTCGCCGCCGACCACGACGGCCGCACCCGCGCCGAAGTCCTCTCCCGCGCCGGCGATCTCATCCTCGACCGGCCCGCGGACCCGAAATCCCGTGGCCCGGCGGACGGCTGATCGCTAACCTCGCGCGCATGACCTCCCCCGGCATCGACACCACCCTCGTCGAGCGGCTGATCGCCGCCCAGTTCCCCGAATGGGCGGGACTTCCCGTACGGGAGGTGAACTCCGCCGGCACCGACAACGCCATGTTCCGGCTCGGGGACGAGTTCGCCGTACGGCTGCCGAAGGCCGACTGGGCGGCCGGGCAGGCGGAGAAGGAGCAGCGCTGGCTGCCCCACCTCGCCCCCCACCTGCCCCTGCCCGTCCCCGTGCCCGTCGGGCAGGGCGTGCCCGGCGAGGGTTACGAGCACGCCTGGTCGGTCTTCGCCTGGCTGGACGGCGCCGACGCCCACACCGCCCCGCTCACCGATCTCGCCCACACCGCCGTCGAACTGGGACGCTTCGGTAAGGCGCTGCGCGCGGTCGACGCCACCGGCGGACCCTCCTCCTCGCGGGGCGGCCCGGTGACCGGCTGGGAGGACGGCTCCCTGGTGGGAGCGATCCGCGACCTCGGGGCCGACGGCACCATCGACGCCGAACTCGCCACGGCCGCCTGGGAGTCCGTGCTCCGGCTCCCGCAGTGGGACGGCCCGCCCGTCTGGATCCACGGCGACCTGCTACCGGGCAACCTCCTCGGCCGCGACGGCCGCCTCAGCGCCGTCATCGACTTCGGCGCCCTCGGCGCCGGGGACCCCGCCTGCGACACCATGCCGGCCTGGACGCTGCTCACCGCCGACACCCGGTCCCTCTTCCGCGAGGCCGCCGGCGTCGACGACGCCACCTGGGCGCGCGGCCGGGGCTGGGCCCTGGTCTGGGGCCTGGTGACCGAGCACTACTACCGCGACACGAACCTCGTGCTCGCCGGAATCGCCCACCGCAGCCGCACCGAGGCCCTCGCCGAGTACGCGACCTCGCTCTAGGGCCTGCCTTCCGGATCACGCCGGGCGTCAGTCCGCCGCCACCAGCTCCACCTCGAACCCGTCCTCGTTCTCCAGGTACGCCGCGTAGACGCCCTCGCCGCCCGCGTACGGATGCCGGTCGGCGAACATCAGCCGCCAGCCGTGCGCCGGCGCCTCCGCGGCGAGGGCGTCGACGGCCGACCTGTCGCCCGCGTGGAAGGCCAGGTGGTTCAGGCCGGGGCGGAGGCGGTCGTGGTGGTCCGACGTACGCGCCGGGGACTGCTCGACGACCAGGTAGCAGGAGCCGAGCGCCCAGCTGCGGCCGCCCTCCCAGGACTGGAAGGGCGTGTACCCCAGCGCCCCGAGCAGCCAGCCGAGGCTCCGCTCGGCCCGCTCCAGGTCGCCCACCCACAGCTCGACGTGGTGGAGAGATCCCGCCCGGCTCACAGCGCGCCCAACTGCTCCGGGATCGGCGCCGAGTGAACGACCGTCAGGCCCGACACGGCTCGGGTCAGCGCCACGTAGAGGCGGCGCAGGCCCGTCCGCTCGTCCGGCTCGCCGTCGACGACGGCCGCCGGCTCGTCCAGGACCACGTAGTCGTACTCCAGACCCTTCGCGAGCGAGGCCGGGACCAGCGTCAGCCGGGACTCGGCCGTCGTCTCCTCGCCGGGGGAGAGGTGCGCCAGACCGGCCGCCGCCAGCGCCTCCGCGAGCGGCGCGATCCGCGCGTCGGCGGCGATCAGGCCGATGGAGCCCTCGTGCGCCAGCGCCTCGACGCAGGCCGCGACGGTGTCCGCGTCCAGGTCCTCCGTGCGGCGGACGGCCAGCGAGCCCGGGTTCTCCCGGACCGACTCCACCGCCGCGAGCCCCGGCGACATGTGCGGAAGCAGCCGCGAGGCGTACGCGATGACCTCGCGCGGCACACGGAAGCCGGCGGTCAATTCCTCCACCATCGCCTCCGGCTTCCCCAGGTGCCCGAGCGCCTGCGCCCAGCTCTCCGTCGCCCACGGCGTCGTGCCCTGCGCCAGGTCGCCCAGGACCGTCGCCGAGCCGGTCGTGCAGCGGCGGCCCACCGCCCGGTACTGCATGGGGGACAGGTCCTGCGCCTCGTCGAGCACCACGTGCCCGAGCGAGTGCGTCCGCTCGACCAGGTCCTTCGTCTCGTCGATGAGGACGGCGTCCGCCGCCGACCACTTCGCCGTCTTCACGCTCCGCGCGGGCTTCGTCCAGAGCAGCAGCTTCTGCTCGTCCTCGGTGAGCAGCCCCTCGGCGTGCTCGGCGAGGAAGCCGGCGTCGCTCAGGAGCCGCAGGACCAGCTTCGCGGGCTCGACGAGCGGCCAGCACTCCTTCACGACGGCCTTCACCGCCGTGTTCCGCGCGACCGCGTTCTGCACCCGGTCGTCGGGGGCCTCGCCGGCCTCCTCCATGCGGACCAGGACGGCGTGCGCGATGCGCTGCGGCAGGGCCTCGCGGGCGGCGCCGTACCGGATGTCGCGGTCGAGCAACTCCCGGACCATCTCCTCCAGTTCGTGGGCCGGGACCCGCCAGCGGCGCGAACCGCGGACCACCATCAGGGACTCCGTCGGCAGCGTCACGTGCGAGCGGACCGCCCGCCGCAGCACCTCCGCCATCCGGGCGTCGCCCTTGACGACGGCGGTCGCCGCCTCGTCCGTGCCCCGCACCTCGACGTGCGCCACGAGGTCGTCGACGGTCGCCTGCTGCACCTCCAGCTCGCCGAGCGCGGGGAGGACCTGCTCGATGTAGTGCAGGAAGGAACGGTTCGGCCCGATGACCAGGGTGCCGGTGCGGGCGAGCCGCTCCCGGTGCGCGTAGAGGAGGTACGCGACACGGTGCAGGCCGACGGCCGTCTTGCCCGTACCGGGCCCTCCCTGCACGCACACCGTCCCCGACAGGTCGGAGCGGACGATCCCGTCCTGCTCCGGCTGGATCGTCGCCACGATGTCCCGCATGGGGCCGACGCGGGGCCGCTCGATCTCCGCCTGGAGCAGCCGGCTGGTGTGCTCCAGCTCCTCGGGGTCGGAGAGGTGCTCGTCCTCGTAGGCGGTGAGGTCGCCACCGGTGTACCCGAAGCGGCGCCGCAGGCCGACGTCCTGCGGGTCCTTCTTCGACGCCTGGTAGTACGGCTGGGAGACCGGCGCACGCCAGTCGATCACCATCGGGTCGCCGTCGGCGTCGTGGACGTGCCGCCGCCCGATGTAGAAGCGCTGCCCCTCCTGCGTGGTGTGCAGGTAGTCGAGCCGCCCGAAGAAGAGCGGGGTGTCCGCGAGGTCGGCGAGCGCCTTGATCCGGTCCTCGATCTGCCGCCCGAGCACCAGGGAGTTGACCCAGTTCGCGGTGACGTCCTTGATGTCGAGCGCCTCGACGTCCTCGCGCATCGCGCGCAGCGCGGCGCGGGACGAGGTCAGATGGGCGCGCTCGCGCGAGAGCGGGTCGGATACGGACACGGTGAAGCCTCCGGGCAGGTGGATACGCGGACACGACAAGGTGGCCGCCGGTTTCCGACCGGGCGGCGGCGCTCCACGAACGGGAAGCGGGGGAAGCCGGAAAGTGTAACTCCGGGCGGGCGCCCGGGCGAACCGCTTTCGCCCCTAGGGGGCAGGATCCGACGCGAGGCGGACCCCGGTTCCACCCCCAGGCCGATGTATCCGCAATGTCCGGATTCCATCATGGAGGCATGGCAGCGACGACCTTCACCCTCGTGACCACCGTCCCCCGCCCCCACCGCCTCGCCACCGCCGTCCGCGCGATACGCGCCTTCGGCGGCGCGGCGGCCGCGGTAGCCCTTCTGGGCGACTACGGCCCGGCCGAGGCGGGGATCAAGGACCCCCGACCCCGCCCGGCGCGCACCGACTAGGGCGCCAGCAGCTCGTCCGCGTCCACGATCCGGTACGCGTACCCCTGCTCCGCCAGGAACCGCTGCCGGTGCGCCGCGAAGTCCTGGTCGATCGTGTCCCGCGCGACCACCGAGTAGAAGTGCGCCTTGTGCCCGTCCGCCTTCGGCCGCAGCACCCGGCCCAGGCGCTGTGCCTCCTCCTGCCGGGACCCGAAGGTGCCCGACACCTGGATCGCGACGGTCGCCTCCGGCAGGTCGATCGAGAAGTTCGCGACCTTCGACACCACGAGCACGTTGATCTCGCCGTTGCGGAACGCGTCGAAGAGCTTCTCCCGCTGCGCGTTCGACGTCTCGCCCTTGATCACCGGGGCGTCGAGGTGCTCGCCCAGCTCGTCCAGCTGGTCGATGTACTGCCCGATGACGAGGATCTGCTGACCCTCGAACCTCTTCACCAGGGCTTCCGTCACCTTCCGCTTCGTCGCGGTCGTCGCGCAGAAGCGGTACTTCTCCTCCGCCTCGGCCGTCGCGTACGCGAGCCGCTCCGAGTCGGTCAGGTTCACCCGCACCTCGACGCAGTCGGCGGGCGCGATGTACCCCTGCGCCTCGATCTCCTTCCACGGCGCGTCGAACCGCTTCGGCCCGATCAGCGAGAACACGTCGGACTCCCGCCCGTCCTCCCGCACGAGGGTCGCGGTCAGCCCGAGCCGGCGGCGGGCCTGGAGGTCGGCCGTGAACTTGAAGACCGGCGCCGGCAGCAGGTGCACCTCGTCGTAGACGATGAGGCCCCAGTCCCGGGAGTCGAAGAGCTCCAGGTGCGGGTAGATGCCCTTCCGCTTGGTCGTGAGCACCTGGTACGTGGCGATCGTGACCGGCCGGATCTCCTTGCGGGTGCCGCTGTACTCGCCGATCTCGTCCTCGGTCAGCGAGGTCCGCTTCACCAGCTCGTGCTTCCACTGCCGGGCGGACACGGTGTTCGTCACGAGGATCAGCGTGGTCGCCTTCGCCTGGGCCATCGCCCCGGCCCCGACCAGCGTCTTGCCCGCGCCGCAGGGCAGCACGACGACACCGGAGCCGCCGTGCCAGAAGCCGTCGACGGCCTGCTTCTGGTACGGGCGCAGGCTCCAGCCGTCCTCGGCCAGGTCGATCCGGTGCGCCTCCCCGTCCACGTACCCGGCGAGGTCCTCGGCCGGCCAGCCCAGCTTCAGCAGCGTCTGCTTGATCTGCCCGCGCTCGGAGGGGTGCACGACCACGGTGTCCGCGTCGATCCGCTCGCCGACCAGCGGCTGCACCTTCTTCGACCGGAGGATCTCCTCCAGGACGGGCCGGTCGGTCGTGGTCAGCACGAGCCCGTGCGTGGGGTGCTTGGAGAGCGTGAGCCGCCCGTACCGGGCCATGGTCTCGGCGATGTCGACGAGCAGCGCGTGCGGCACGGGGTACCGCGAGTACTCGACGAGCGCGTCGACGACCTGCTCGGCGTCGTGCCCGGCGGCCCGCGCGTTCCACAGACCCAGCGGCGTCACCCGGTAGGTGTGGATGTGCTCCGGCGCCCGCTCCAGCTCGGCGAACGGCGCGATGGCCCGACGGCAGGCCTCGGCGAGCTCGTGGTCGACCTCCAGGAGCAGCGTCTTGTCGCTCTGGACGATCAGGCAGGACACACATACCTCCAGGGATAGGATCGCGTTGTGACAGACACCACATCTGCGCCTGCCACGGCAAGGGCCATGCCCCGTGCCCGTCGCCCGAAGGGCGTCCCGGCCAACGCGTCGGGAATGCGCGCGGCCATCTATGTCCGCCTTTCGCGGGAAACAGAAAACTCTACCTCGCCCGAGCGTCAGCGCGCGGCCTGTGAGGCTCTGTGCGCGGCCCGTGGCTGGCAGGTCATAGCCGTGGAAGAGGACATCGACGTCTCGGGCTACTCGCGCGGACTGGACCGTCCCGGGCTTCAGCGGATCCTGGCCCGTCTCGCCGAGTTCGACGTGATCGTGTTCTTCAAGATCGACCGCTTGGCCCGCTCCACGGTGGACTTCGCCGAGATCATGAAGGTGACGCAGGCGGAGGGCGTGGCTCTGGCATCCGCCAGTGAGCCGCTGGACCTCACCTCTTCCATGGGGCGTGCCATGGCCAAGGTGATCGCGGTCTTCGCCGAGCTGGAGTCCGACACCATCGGTATGCGTGTCTCCAGCGCCCATGAGCACCTGCGACGGGAGGGCCGTTATACGGGCGGCAGGGTGCCGTACGGGTACCGGGTGGCCCCGAACCCCAACGGTGCGGGGAAGGTCCTGGAGGTCAACCCCGAGGAAGCGAAGACGATTCACGAGATCGTGGAACGCGTCCTCAACAAGGACTCGCTGCTCAAGATCGCAGTGGACCTCACGGAGTCCGACAAGCCGTCGCCCGGCCACTCGTCGCGGCAGACCACAGGCAAGCGAAGCGACTCCAAGCGGTGGTATCCGTCCACCTTGCGGAGCCTTCTCGGCAACCCCCAGTTGCTGGGGCAGGTGATCGAGGACGGCAAGCCGATCCTGATGACGGACGGCCTGCCGCTGGTCAACCGCACGCCGATCCTGGACATGGACACCTGGCAGGCGTTGCAGGACGAGCTGAGCCGGCGAGCCAATCCGGGCGACCGGCGACGCGAGGGAACGGCGCTGCTGCGGGGGATCGTCTACTGCGCGGTGTGCCACAACCGCATGTACACGTACGTCGCCAAGGGGCGCATCCGCTATCGGTGCATCGGCCGGCTGAAGGCCCGGCAGGCAGGCGCGGAGCTGACTTGCTACGGCGTGAGCATCGCCGGTGAGGGCATGGAACAGCACGTCACGGCGCTGTTCCTGGAGAAGTTCGGCGCCTTCCCCGTGGTGCGCATGGTGGAGCACGTGGGCGAGGACTTCCGCCCGCAGATCCGGCAGGCCAGGGAAGCGCTGGAGGACCTGGAGAAGGACCGGTACGACCGTGGCCTGTTCAAGGGTGAGGAGGGTGCCACGAGGTACGCGGCTCAGTACGCCAAGCTGGAGGAACGCTTGGCTTCGCTGAACGAGAAGCAGCGCACCGCGAAGCCTGCGGGCGTGGAGGCGGTTCCGACCGGCCGGACTCACGCACAGCTCTGGAAGGACGCGGACACGGCGGGCAAGCGCGATCTGCTGCTGAACGCGGGGGCGTACGTCGAGGTCGGCATGTCCCGCAAGGGCGGCCCGAGACTGGACACTTCCCGCCTCGCGGTCTACTTCGGCGAGGACGGCGAGATCCGCCGGGCGGACGCCGACTGCAAGAACGTCGAAGCGGTCGTACAGCGCGCAGCGGCTCAGACGCTTGAGCTGTTCTGAGCTCTCCTGGCGACTGTTCGCGGCCCGTTGCTGGGGAAGCCCTGGCGGCGGGTCGTCCGCGCTCCCAGGGGGTGCCGCCGGTTTGCTGCTCTCTCAGCGGCAGGGTGATGACGGAATGACGGTTCTCCCTACTTTTTGATTGCACATAGAAAAATAAGAGAAAACAGACCAAGGGCTCGATCCGTCATTGCGCCATCGCAGCCCTGCGCCGCTGAGGGTGAGCCACGCACGCTGCGCTTGTGGGAGTGGGCGGTCGGAAGCCAGAGCCGCATCCGTTTGCGTGCGAGGGGGTGGGCGGTGGCCCCCTTCAACCCTTGACCAGCGCGTGTGGGAGCGGAAACTCTCGCGTGGCTGATCAGTGGGTTTCCGTGGTCAGTTATCCCCTGCCCCGGGGGTTGGCCATCCGTGCCGGGTAGGGTCACGGCACCGTGGAGCATCTGCCCGAGAGTCTGGACCGCGACATCCTGGAGCAAAGGATCATCTCTGCGCTCATGGCGATCCGCGAAGCATTGGACTGCACGCTTCATGAAGCGATCGACATCTTCGCGCAGCGATACGAGGAGCTTCGTCGTGATCGTCCGGACGACTTCACTCTGAGGCGGGAGGACTACGGCCAGGGCTTCTACTCCTGATGAACTGCTGGCCGGTGCATGTAGCCGGCTGGGGGAGTGACGCCACCGCGACCGGTGGCCCTATCCCAGGTACGGGGCGGCGCGGTGCTCCAGGAAGTGCCGGATGCGCAGGCGTTGCGTGTGGTGCATGGGAAGCGAGTCGAGTGCTTCGGGCGCCACGAAGCGGAGGTCCGTGCTCTCGTCGGAGATGGCCAGGGTGCCGCCGACGACCCGGGCGGTGAAGCAGACGTTGAACTGCCGGCGTACCTCTCCGTCGCTGTACGCGATGACATGGCGGGGGTCGGTGTACGTGCCGACGAGTCCCGTGATCTCGACATCCAGACCGGTCTCCTCCTGGACCTCTCGCACGGCCGTGCCGGGGAGGGAATCGTCCATGTCCATGGCTCCGCCCGGCAGCGCCCACAAGTCGTTGTCCCGGCGCCGCTGGAGGAGTACGCGGCCGTCCTCATCGGTGACGACGGCAGAGGCTGCCACGACCAGGCTGTTCGGCCGGGGGGCGTTGGGATCGTCGTAGTACTCGGTTCGGGCCACGGTGCTCAGCCTTCCACGGGGCGGGCCGTTTCCCATACGGCGTCGAAGCTCCCCGCGTAGGTGTCGAACATGCCCCCGTCGCCGTGGCGCCGGAGGTGCCACACGGGCGCGCCGTAGGCGTTGACGCCCCACACGTGTGCGTTGACCAGCATCTGGTCGTCGGCGCGGTACAGGCTGTTGTAGAGGGTCGTTCCATGGGTGCGCAGCTCGATTCCCGGTACGTCCGCGAGAGGCCGGTAATGCAGGAGCGCGAGTCGGCAGCGGGACTCGATGCCGTGGCCGAACTTCTCTTCTCGTCCGCGCTGCTGGACGTTGCGGTCGTCGGCGTCACCCACCGCGATGCGGACCGCGCATCCGTCGTCGGCCCGTTCGCGCAGGAGGTCATTGAGGCGGGGGTACGCCTCGTGCAGGAAGACGGCCGCGTACACCAGCACGTCGATCCGCTGCCGCGCCTGGGAGAGGAGATCGACGAAGACCGACACGGGAAGATCCGCCCGCTGTCCGTACAGAGCGACGAGTTCGGGGCTGACAGCACGTGCGGCACGCGCCTGCCGGAGTGCCGGCCACAGGGCATGCACGTCTTCCCCGAGCGCTTCCGCTGCCGCCAGTGCCGTTGCCCGGCGCGGAGTACGCCCGAGATTGACCCACCGTTCCACGGACTTGGGGCCGACGCCTGTGACGCCAGCCAAGGCCGCATGTGTCCAGCCACCTGCCTCCATGACGGTTCGAAGTCGCTCGTTGGACATGCTGCGCCCCCTCGGATTTCGGACGTTCCTAGGGACGTTCTACACGTGGTAGGACGTCCCAAAGTGGGAAACGTACGAGGTTCCTCCGTCCTGACGACCGGCGCGACCATCGCGCCATGAGTGAGCCCACGCGATACAGCGCTACGCCTGTCGAACTGCCGTTGAACCTGGATCGGGAGCCGGACCCTGTCGACGGGTGCGCGGGATGCATCGAGCTGGCCAACGTGCGCTCCCGCGCCCGTGCCGGGGGCGACATGGCCACGGTGTCCGACTGCAACGTCTTCATGCGGCGGCACCCGGAGGGGCACTGATGGTCACCGCAGCGGACATCGGGCGACGTGTGGAAGACGGCGCGGGACGGGTCGGCATCCTGCGTGACGTGATTCCGGACTACGAGGACCCCGCCGGCCTGCCGAGCGAGCGCCGGAAGCGCCCTACAGCGTTCCTCTGGCCTGAGGGCGGGGGCCGTGAGTGGCTGGTCCCGCCCGAGAGCGTGAAGCGCGCTTAGCGCGCTCTTTTCCAGGTGGGCCTATCCGCTACCTGGCCCAACGTGCTAGGTATGTGCATCCAGCTTGATCGCATGGACGATGAGTGGCCCATTCACGTGCGATCGGTCCTTCCCGGGCCGCTCCGACGACGGCCAATCCTCCAGTCTGCCTGATGCGGGGCCGGACCGGACCGGGCCCGCAGCGCTAGATCTGCTCGTCGGCCAGCTCCGCGACGCCCGTGATGCGGTGCAGGGGGTACGTGCGGACCTCGTCGGCCGTGTGGTCGTAGCCCGTCACGAAACCGCCCTCGACGCGGACCGGGGCGATGACGCGCTGGCTCGCCGCCCCCTCCGCGTTGACGTAGCCGATCCAGACGGCCGAGCCGGTCATGGCGGCGGCCTGGACGGTGGCCAGCGTCTCGGCCGCCGACGTGCGGGGGAGACCGCCCGCCGACTCCACGGCGGCCGCGGGCTCCTTCCGTACCGCCGTCGCCGCCCGGTCGCCCGCCCGGATCGCCTTCACCGCCGCGCCGAGCAGCGTGGTGTCCGGGGCGGGCGGCCCGTCGGGGACGGGCACCGGGGCCGTACGGGCCGGGGTGCGGTACGCGTCGGCGCGGGTGACCAGGACGTCGCCCTCGGCGGACTCGGCGGCCGGGGCGTACCCCATCGACCGCAGCCCTTCGAGCAGCGACGCCGGGTCCGCCTGCGCCGCGAGCACCGTCGGCGCGAGGCGCCGCAGGCCGAGCGCGGCGGAGCGCCGGTCCGCCAGGATCTCCCCGAGGACGGTGTCGTCGTCGCAGCGCACGTACGCGGAGGCCGCCCCGATCCGCAGGTGGCCGTGCTTCCTGGCCACGTCGTCGATCAGGTACGCGAGCGGCTGCGGCACGGGCGTGCGGGAGTGCGCGCCGAGGAAGTCGTGCAGGTCGGAGGCGGACCGCCCGGAGTCGAGCGCACGCCGCACGGAACCGGGCGTGAACCGGTAGACCGTCGCGCCACCCTTCGATTCCACGTCCGCCAGGACCGCCAGCGCGTCGGCGAGCGGCCGCCGCAGCGGCCCGGGCGCGACGGCCGTCAGGTCGGCCTGGAGCAGGACGTGGTCGACGGCCTCGGGGAGCAGCGGCGCGAGCAGGGTCGCCGCCCGCCCGGCGGCCACCGACAGCTCGACCCGGCCCCCGTGGTCGGCGGGCGTCGCGGCCTCCGCCAGCGGCAGGTTGAGCAGCGCCCGGGCGGGACCCGCGAGCGCGCCCCTGCCGGTGAGCCCGAGCAGCTCCGCCTCCGCGAGCGTCCAGCGCGCGAGCCGGGACCGCAGGTCACCGGGGACCTCGGGGCCGGGGGTCTCGTCGGTTCCGGCCGCGGGCTGGGGCGGGCGCGGCGGGCCCGCCTGCGCGGCGCCCCGCAGCGGCCGCTCCCAGCGCAGCCGCGCGAACAGCGTCTCGGGGTCGGCCGCGGCGCCCGGCGGGAGCGTCGCGAGGAGCTCCAGGACCCGGTGGCGGACCTCCGGCGCGGAGGCGCGGTCCAGATCCGGGCCGAGTGCGGCGAGCGTGCGGCCCTTCGCGTCCGCACCGCCCACCAGGCCGGACGTCCGGGTCGCCATGAGCCAGGGCGCGACGAGCCGGGCCCAGCGCTCGGCGGCCGGCAGATCGAGCCAGTCGTCGTACGCGGGCGTCGGCGCGTAC
This sequence comes from Streptomyces tanashiensis, assembly GCF_014648895.1. Classification (GTDB taxonomy): domain Bacteria; phylum Actinomycetota; class Actinomycetes; order Streptomycetales; family Streptomycetaceae; genus Streptomyces; species Streptomyces tanashiensis. The sequence continues at coordinate 1,167,474 of NZ_BMRZ01000001.1, read as the reverse complement.
CGCTCGTCGGCCTCGCCGTCCGAGGCGAGCAGCCCCGCCCCGAAGCACAGCTCCAGCCAGAACGCGGCGAGCTGCTCCGTCACGTCCAGGGTCGCCGCGGTCCGCTTGAGGTCCCGTACGGACATCCCGCCGGCCCGCAGGACCTGCGGGCCGCCCTGGTCCCAGGACTTCAGCAGCTCCTCGACGGTCGCGAGCGTCGCGTACGCCTGCCCGGCGGCGGCGCTGTCCACAACCTGGGGACGGTAGTCGCGCGCCACGGCGAGCACCGGCGCCACCGGCTCCGGCGACCGGTGCGCCCGCCCGCCGCGCAGGTGCAGGGCCACCTCCCGGGGCAGCACCATCGTCCGCGCCGACACCGGGAGCAGCAGACCCCGGTCGCGCAGCCAGCGCACCGGGGGCGCCGGGTTCGCCGTCACCTCGCCGTACGGCGGGCCCCACACCAGCCGGTCCAGGACGGAGAGGGCCTCGGGGGACGCCTCGTCGAGGAGCGCGCCCATCCGCTCCCGGTCGGTGAACAGCCCGGTGAGGACGGCCACCGCCGACACCGGATCGTGCGTCGCGGTGAGACCCGCCGTCGCGATGATCTCCTGCACCCGCCCCGGAGACATCCCCGCGGTCGCCTCGGCCACCGTCGGCCCGAGCCCGGTCGGCGAAGGGTGCTGCGCCGAGGGCGCGAGCAGTTCCCGCGCGGTCCGCACGAGCCGCAGCCGGTCGTCCTCGCCCCACACCAGGGCCTGCTCGCGCAGCAGCGCCACCGCGCCCGGCAGCGCCGCCTCGATCTCCGGATCGCCCTCGTCGCCGGTGAGCAGCGCCAGGAGCAAGGGGTACGGGGCGGGGTCGGGGGCGACGGCGAGCGCCTCGGCCGTCTGGAGGGCGAACCGGTCGAGCCGCTCCAGGGCCCGCACCACCGACCCCCGCGTGCCGGCGCGGGTCGCCAGCTGCGTCAGGTCGTTCGGTACGGGGCTCAGCAGATCGGGCCGGGCGCGCAGCAGCGCGGAGAGCCCCTCGTCGCCCCGCGCGCGGAGCGCCTCCGCGAGCGTGCGGGGCGCCGCACCGGCGCCAGTTGCTTCGGGCACGTGCGCCTCCCGGTCGAGCTCACCGATCCCCATCCGGACCACGTTAGCCGCTGTCCAGGCGCTAACGTCGGGCCGTACCGGGCGAACCGGCCGTGGAGGGGCACCGTGGGGATCGAGAGCGACCAGTTGGTCTACGACTATCTGAGCCGGGTCGGCGATCTGGCACAGCAGCGGCAACTGCCGGCGAGCGACCGGATGAAGCTGGTGTCCGGGCTGCGGAACGAGATCGACCGCCGGCGCGCCACGCACGGCGAGGAGAGCCCGGCCACGGTCCGCGGCATCCTCGGCGCCCTCGGCACCCCGGACGAGGTCGTGGACCGCGCGGGCCCCTCGGGCGGGCCCGCTGCCGCACCCGTGCCGGAGCCCCGCACGGGGGACGGCGGGGGCCCGGGCCGTACCCGCGGCCTCCGCCGTACCCGCGAGGCGGCCTCCGGCGGTCCCGGAAACCCGCGTCCGGCTTCCGGCGCGTCGCGCCCCGCCGTCCCCGCCCAGGACGACCGGGGCCCCGACGGCCGGGCCCGGGGCGGCCGGGGCGCGGCCGGCTCCGGCCCCGGCGGCGCGGGCCCCGCCGGGGCCGAGAAGGACGCCCCCGCCGCCGACCGCACGGCGGACTGGTGGCGGACGGACGCCGACGACCCCTCCGACGAGGACGGGTTCTTCGGCTTCGTCGGTGGCATCGAGCGCCCCGACCTCTTCGCGCGGCCCGCCCCCGAGGAGGACGAGGAGGCCGCGGACGAGGAGCCCGCACCGGGGAAGGTCCGCCGGCTCGCCCGGGTCCTCCGGCTCCGCAGGGCCCCGGCCCCCGTGGAGGAACCGGCCCCCGCGGAGGAACCGGCCCCCGTGGAGGAGGAGGCGGCCCCGTCCCGCGCCCGCCTCGCGAACCCCTTCGTCCTGCTGGCCGCGCTGCTCCTGGTGGGCGGCGCCGTCTTCGGCTCGCTGGTCGCCCTCGCGGCGGGCTGGCTCCTCGCCTACGCCTCCCGCCGGCTGACCCCGGGCGAGGTCAGGGGAGCCGTCCTCGTGATCCCCGGCCTCAGCGCCGCGACCGGCATCGTCTGGCTGTGGGGCCGGGTCGAGGGCCGCTGGGGCGAGGCGGTGGCCCCGGGCGGCGAGGCGATGGGCGCGGCGGTCTCCGAGACCTGGCCGTGGGTCCTCCGGGGCGCGGCGATCGCCTCGGCCCTGTTCCTGCTCTGGCGCTCGCGCAGACACTGAGCCCTGCCTCCGGCGCTCGCGCAGACACTGAGCCCTGCCTTCGGCGCTCGCGCGTGCCCTGAGCCCTGCCTCCGGCGCTCGCGCAGACCTGAGCCTTACCTCCGGCGCTCGCGCGGGCCCTGCGCCCCTACGAGCGCACGGGCTCCTCGGCCCCCCACGGCGCCCCCGGCACCACGAGCGGCGACCCGGTCACGGGGTCCGGGACGACGACCGACGAGAGCCCGAAGACGTCCCGCACGAGCTCCGCCGTGACGATCTCCTCCGGCGGGCCCTCGGCGACGACCCGCCCCGCCTTCATGGCCACGAGGTGGTCGGCGTACCGGGCGGCCTGGTTCAGGTCGTGGAGGACGAGGACCACGGTCCGGCCGCGCAGCCGGTTGAGGCGGCGGACCAGGTCGAGGACCTCCACCTGGTGGGAGATGTCCAGATAGGTGGTGGGCTCGTCGAGGAGGAGCAGGTCGGTCTCCTGGGCGAGGGCCATCGCGATCCACACCCGCTGCCGCTGGCCGCCCGAGAGCGCGTCGACGGACCGGTCGGCGAGCGCGGCGACGTCCGTGCGTTCCATGGCGTCGGTGACGGCCCGCTCGTCCTCCTCGGACCACTGCTTCCACCAGGCCTGGTGCGGCTGGCGGCCCCGGGAGACCAGGTCGGCGACGGTGATGGCCTCGGGCGCGACGGGGGTCTGCGGCAGCAGGCCGATCGAGCGGGCGATCCGCTTGGTCGGCAGCTTCGCCAGCTCTTCGCCGTCGAGGAGGACGGCGCCGCCCGCCGGCCTGAGGAGCCGGCCGAGCGCCCGGAGGGTGGTGGACTTGCCGCAGGCGTTGGGGCCGACGATCACGGTCACCCTGCCGTCGGGGATCGCGAGGTCGAGCTCCTCGACGACGGTGCGGTCCTCGTAGGCGAGCGTCAGCTCGCGGGCCTGCAGTCTGCTCACGTCTTGCCTCCAACGGCTCGGCTCCGGACGATGAGCCAGATCAGATACGGGGCGCCGACCGCCGCCGTGAGGACACCCACCGGCAGTTCGACGGGGGAGAAGAGCCGCCGGCCGAGCAGGTCGGCGACGACCACGATCACCGCGCCCGTGAGCGCGGAGCAGAGCAGCGGGATCTGCGCCGTCCGGGTCATGCGGCGGGCGATCTGCGGGGCGAGCAGGGCCACGAAGTCGACCGGTCCCGCGACGCCGGTCGCCACCGAGGCGAGGACGACGCCGACGGCGACGAGCCCGAGCCGGACCGCGCCGAGCCGGACGCCGAGCGCGGTCGCCGTGTCGTCGTCGAGGGAGACGGTCCGCTGGGCGCGGGCCGCCCACAGCACGGCCGGCAGCAGCAGGAGCAGCGTCCAGCGGATCGGCGCGGACTCGTCCCAGCCGCGCCCGTTGAGGGAGCCGGTCATCCAGATCTGGGCCTGCTGGGCGACGAGGTAGTCGCCCTTCGTCATGAAGAGCGTGATGAGGGACCGCAGCGCGATCGCGATGCCGATGCCGATGAGGACGAAGCGGGTCGCGTGCAGCCCGCCGCGCCAGGCGAAGGCGTAGACGAGGGCGGCGGCGAGGATGCCGCCGGCGATGGAGACGTACGGCAGGACGGTGTACGAGGTGAGGCCGAAGGTCATCGCGGCGACGGTGACGGCCCCGGCGCCCTGGCTGATGCCGATGATGTCGGGGCTGGCGAGCGGGTTGCGGGCGACGGTCTGGATGAGGCCGCCCGCGATGCCGAAGGCGGCGCCGACGGCGAGGGCGACGACGAGCCGCGGCTCGCGCAGCTCCTCGACGACGAACGCGGACGGCGACGGCTCCCCGAGGAGGATCCGTAGGACCTCGCCGGGCGCGACGGACTTCTCCCCGACGCAGAGGTACGCGACGCAGGCCGCGGCCAGGAGCAGCAGCAGGCCGCCGGCGACGAGGGCCGAGCGGCGGTGGACGAGGAAGGATCCCCGTCCGGCGCGCACGAGCCCGTGTCCGGCGGGCCGGACGTTCACGGTGGTCACGCCGGCACCGCCTTCCGCCGGACCAGGGTGACGAGGAACGGCACACCGATGAGTGCGGTCATCACCCCGGCCGGGATCTCGCCCGGCGGGAAGACGATCCGCCCGGCGACATCGGCGACGAGCAGCATCACCGGGCCGGTGATCGCGGCCATCGGCAGCACCCAGCGGTGGTCGGATCCGACGACGGCACGGGCGATGTGGGGGACGGCGAGGCCGACGAAGGCGACGGGCCCGGCGGCGGCGACGGCCGCGCCGGTGAGGACGGTCGCGCCGAGCCCGCCCACGATCCGCACGGCCGCGACGCTCTGCCCGAGCCCCTTGGCGACGTCCTCGCCGAGCGCGAGCGCGTCCAGTCCGCGGGCCACGGAGAGGACGAGGACCGCGCCGAGCAGCAGGAAGGGCCAGATCTGGCCCACGATCTCGGTGTCGCGTCCGTCGAGGGAGCCGATCTGCCAGAACCGGAACTCGTCGAGCGCCGAGGCCCTGGTCGTGAGGACGCCGGTGGTGACGGAGAGCAGCAGCGCGTTGATCGCGGCCCCGCCGAGCGCCAGTTTCACGGGGGTGGCCCCGCCGCGCCCGGCGGCGGCGATCGCGTAGACGGCGACGGAGGCGAGGGCGGCGCCGGCGAAGGCGAACCACACGTAGCCGCTCAGCTCGTGCACGCCGAGGAAGGCGATGGCGAGGACGACGGCGACCGACGAGCCCTGGCTGATGCCGAGGATGCCGGGGTCGGCGATCGGGTTGCGGGTGATGCCCTGGAGGGCGGTGCCGACGAGCCCGAGGGCGGCGCCGACCATCAGCCCGATGAGGGTCCGGGGGACGCGGAGCTCCCGGACGACCTCGGCGTCGTCGCCCGTCGCGCCGTGCAGCAGGGCGTCGAGGACGGTGGAGGGCGCGATGGGGCGGGCGCCCACGGCGAGGCTGAGGAGGACGGCGAGGAGCAGGGCGACGAGAGCCGCCGAGGTCGCGAGGACCCGTCTGGTACGGAAAGCGGCTGGCATCGGGACCCATCGGGGGAGTACGGGTTTGGTTAGGCTCACCTGAGTGTAGCCAGCACCCATATTCGAACACCTGGGCCGGAGGTCCCCCGACAATGGGTCCCATGACAACCACGCCCGCGCACGCGCCCACCGTCGGCTTCGACCTCGATCTGACCCTGCTCGACACCCGCCCGGGCATCAGGGCGGCCTTCGTCGCCTTCTCCGCCGAGACGGGCGTCCCCATCGACGCCGACCTCGTCGTGAGCCGCCTCGGGCCGCCCCTGGAGCAGGAGATCGCGCACTGGTTCCCGGCCGAGCACGTCACGGAGATGACCGCCCGCTACCGGGCGCTCTATCCCACGTACGCGATCGAGCCCACCGTCCCGATGCCGGGCGCCCGGGACGCGATCGAGGCCGTGCGCGAGGCGGGCGGCAGCACGATCGTCGTCACCGCGAAGAACGGCCCCCACGCCGAGCTGCACCTCGCCCACCTCGGCATCGAGCCCGACGCGGTCGCGGGCGGCCTGTGGGCCGAGGGCAAGGCGGAGGCGCTGCGCGCGCACGGCGCCGGGGTGTACGTCGGGGACCATGTCGGAGACGTCCGGGGCGCCGCCGCGGCGGGCGCCCTCTCGGTGGCCGTCGCGACCGGCCCCTGCCCCGCCGAGGAGCTGCGGGCGGCCGGCGCGGACGTGGTCCTGGCGGACCTGACGGACTTCCGCGCCTGGTGGGAGGGGTACCTGGCCTGAGCCTCAGGCCGTTTGGCCGGAACGGGCCTGCCGCCGCTGGGCCGCGACCGAGCGCAGCACCCCGGCGGTGGCGAGGAGGAATCCGACCCCCATCAGCATCGACACGAGGTACGCCACGGTGGGGAACGGGTCCGTCCCGAGGAACAGCGGGGCCACGGTGACCAGCGTCGCGACCGCGCCGACCGCGAACACGATCACACCGGCCTTGACGAGTCCGTCACCCGGGGCACTGTCGTCCACCGGCACGGCGGGGGTTTCACTACGCATCCGGCCAGGGTAGTTCCCAGGCCGGAGGAACACATCGGCGACGTCTTGTCACCGGCCTCCTGCCCATTAGCCTGGTGCCGGCGGGTCGGTCGACCCGCTGTTTGCCATCCCCATCGACGAGGACGAGGACGAGGACAGACGTGCCTACCGGCAAGGTCAAATGGTTCAACAGCGAGAAGGGCTTCGGCTTTCTCTCCCGTGACGACGGCGGCGACGTCTTCGTCCACTCGTCGGTGCTCCCTGCCGGAGTCGACGCACTGAAGCCTGGTCAGCGGGTGGAGTTCGGGGTCGTCGCCGGTCAGCGCGGCGACCAGGCGCTGTCCGTCACGATCCTCGACCCGACCCCGTCCGTCGCCGCGGCGCAGCGCCGCAAGCCCGACGAACTGGCGTCCATCGTGCAGGACCTGACGACGCTCCTGGAGAACATCACGCCGATGCTGGAGCGCGGCCGCTACCCGGAGAAGGCGGCCGGCAAGAAGATCGCCGGCCTGCTCCGCGCGGTCGCCGACCAGCTCGACGTGTAGGCCCCGCCTACGGGAACCGCAGCGCGTCCGGGCCGAGGGGCGGTACGAGCCCCTCGGCCGCGGCGCGCGTGAGCAGCCCGCGGACCGCCGCGTAGCCGTGCTCGCCGAGGTCGGCCGTGAACTCGTTCACGTAGAGGCCGATGTGCTGGTCGGCCACCTTCGGGTCCATCTCCTGGGCGTGCTCCAGGACGTACGGCCGGGAGGCCGCCGGATCGTCCCAGGCCATCCGCACCGAGGCGCGGGCGGACTCGGCGAGCAGCTCCAGCGTCTCGGCCCCCAGCGAGCGGCGGGCGACGATCGCGCCCAGCGGGATCGGGAGACCGGTCGTGGACTCCCAGTGCTCGCCCATGTCGGCGAGGCAGTGCAGCCCGTAGTTCCCGTACGTGAAGCGGGCCTCGTGGATGACGAGCCCCGCGTCGACCTTGCCGTCCCGCACGGCGGGCATGATCTCGTGGAACGGCATCACGACGACCTCTCCGACGCCGCCGGGGACCTTCTCCGCCGCCCACAGCCGGAACAGCAGGTACGCCGTCGAGCGCTCGCTCGGCACGGCGACCGTCTTCCCCGCCAGGTCCGCGCCGGTCGCGGCGTCGCGGGTGAGGACAAGCGGCCCGCAGCCCCGGCCCAGGGCGCCGCCGCAGGGCAGCAGGGCGTACTCGTCGAGGATCCACGGCAGCACCGCGTACGACACCTTCAGGACGTCGTGGGTGTCGGTGCCGCTCTCCGCCCAGCCGTTGGTGACGTCGATGTCCGCGAAGGTCACGTCGAGCCGGGGCGCGCCCGGGACCCGGCCGTGCGCCCAGGCGTCGAAGACGAAGGTGTCGTTCGGGCAGGGCGAGTAGGCGATCTTCAGCTTGGTCACGACGGCTCCCACGGCTCCACGAGGACGGTTCGGCTCAGCAGCTCGAAGGTGTGCCGGAGGGCGCCCAGGGCCTCGCCGATGCGCCAGGCGGCGCGGTCGCGGGGGCCGACGGCGTTCGACACGGCCCGGATCTCGACGACGGGCACGCCGTGCGCGGCGGCGGCCTCGGCGACGCCGAAGCCCTCCATCGCCTCGGCGGCGGCCGTCGGGTGGCGCTCCGCGAGCTCGGCGGCGCGCCGGGCGGTGCCCGTGACGGTGGAGACGGTGAGGACGGGCGCGAGGGCGTACGGCGGTGCGGTGGTGCCCGGGGTGGTGGTGTCCGGGCTCCCGGTGTCCGGCGCGGCGGTGTCCGGGCTCCCGGCGTCCGGGCCCGCGGTGTCCCGGCTCCCGGCGGTCAGCGCGGTGGTGATCCGGTCGGTCAGTGCCTCGGGCACGTGGTGGACCGACCGCCCGAAGCCGAGCTCCTCGACGGCGAGGTACCCGTCCGGGGTCTCGGCCCCGAGATCGGCGGCGACGATCGCCGAGGACACCACGACGGAGCCGACCGGCGCCGCCGGAAGGAACCCGCCGGCGATCCCGGCGGAGACGACGAGGCCGTAACGGCCCCGGTCCCCGGTCAGCGCCTCGTGCGCGAGCGCCGTCCCGGTCGCGGCGGCGACGGCCGCGGGGCCGACCCCGCCGACCAGGACGTCGACGCGGTCCCGGTGACGGCGCAGCGTGAGACCGCCCGGCAGCGGGAGGAGCCCGGGGTCGCCGAGGCCGAGGCCCGCGGAGACGGAGTCCGCCTCCGCCGCCACGGCCGTCACGATCAGGATCCGGTGGACCACCGGCGGATCAGGAGTCCTTCTTCAGCTGGAAGTGCCAGACGCCGGTCAGCTTCTTGCCGGTGTTCTCGACGATGGTCACCTGGGTCTTGTCGGTGGCCTCGCCGGTCTGGCTGGAGAAGAAGGCGCTGGCCGGGATGGTCCGGTACGTCTTCTTGTACGGCTCGGGCTCGGCCTGCTGGCCGCCGAGGAAGATCGTCCAGCCGTTGTCCGCGATCTCCGGGTCCACCCCGAAGCGGATCTTGTCGTCCGCGGAGACCGTGATGGTCTTCTCGGCCTTCTTGTTGAGGCACTGCTGGATCTGCGACTCCTTGATGGCGTCGCCGTCGTTGTAGCAGGCGGCCTCGGTGTGCACCGAGTCCGTCCCGACCGTCAGGGTCGCGAGCGGAGTCGGCTTGTCGCAGGCGGAGAGGACGAGGAGGCCGGCGGAGACGGCCCCGAGGGCGACGGCGGCCCGGCGGCGCGAGCCGGAGAAGAACGCAACGGTCATGAGCCGAAGGCTATCGGGCCGCCGCGCCCGCGCCACGCGGGGGTACGGCGTGCCGCCACGGCGTACCGGTTCGCACGGAGTGTCCCCGCCCCCGGCTAGGCCACCTTCGTCCTCGGGCGGCCGCCCTTCGGGCCCGGGCGGCTGCGGGCCGCCGACAGGAGGCCACGGACCGCGAGGAGCCAGCCCAGGGCCAGGATCCCGGCGGCGACCGACATGCCGAGGGTGCCGTTCAGGGGCAGGGCGATGCCGATCCCGCCGCCCACCACCCACGCCATCTGCAGCGCCGTCTCGGAGCGGGCGAACGCCGAGGTCCGCACCAGTTCCGGCACGTCCCGCTGGATCAGCGCGTCCAGGGACAGCTTCGACAGGGCCTGGGTGAGCCCCGCGACCGCGCCGAGGACGGCGACCATCAGACCGCCGAAGAAGACCGCCGTGCAGATGGCCGTACCGAGCACCACGGTGATCATCGTGGCGATGATCACCTCGGGCCCGTGGCCCCGGTCCCGCAGCAGCGAGCCGGCCGCCGTGCCGCAGGCGTTCCCCACGCCCGCCGCCACGCCCACGATCCCCAGGGAGACGGCCGCGCTCTGCCCGGACAGCGGATGCTCACGCAGCAGGAAGGCCAGGAAGAAGATCAGGAAACCGGACAGCATGCGCTGCGAGGCGTTCGCCTCCAGACCGTGCAGCACCGACGGGCCGACCGTCCGCAGGCTCGGCTTCTTCTCGCCGTGGGTCAGCAGGTGCGCCCGCCGCTCCCCCTTCGCCGAGTCCACCTTGGGCGGCATCCGCAGCGCCCAGAACGCGCCGAGCAGGAACAGCGCGCACGCCCCGTACAGCGGATAGCTCGGCCCGACCATCTGGAGCCCCGCCCCGATGGGCGCGGCGATGCCGGTCGCGAGCAGCCCGGCCAGGGTCACCCGCGAGTTCGCCTTCACCAGGGAGAAGTTCGGTGGGAGGAGGCGGGGCACGACGGCGCTGCGCACCACCCCGTACGCCTTCGAGGCCACGAGCACGCCGAGCGCCGCCGGGTACAGCTCCAGGCCGCCCGTCGCCACGGCCCCCGACATCATGATCGCGAGGACCGCGCGGGTCAGCATCGCGCCCGCCATCGCCGCGCGCCGCCCGTGCGGGATCCGGTCCAGGAGCGGACCGATCACGGGGGCGAGGAGCGTGAAGGGAGCCATCGTGACGGCGAGGTAGAGCGCGACCCGGCCGCGGGCCTCGTCGGTCGGCACGGAGAAGAAGACGGTGGAGGCGAGGGCGACGGTGATCATGACGTCCCCGGCGCCGTTCACGGCGTGGAGCTCGATCAGCTTCCCGAGCCCCGACTCGCCCGCGCCGTGCGCGTGGGTGGCCTTCCGGATGCCCTTCGCGGTCCCGGTGAACGGCAGGTGCAGGGCGCGCCCGACCTTCCGGCCCGCTCGGCGGAGCGGCCCGGCGGGATCATGCGATCGTACGGGGGACCGTGCGGCTGCCACTCCGTCATAGTGCCCCACGGGCGCGCCCGACGAACCGTGGCACGACGGTGGACCCCGACGCGGGGTCCCGGAACGGGCCACTTCGGGGGCGCGGACGGGCCCGGCGGAGGGCCCGCCGCCGGTCGGTCCGGTCCCGCCGGGCGTCCGCGATCCGGGCCACTTGGGACGGGCAGGTGGGCGGAGGCCCGCGAACGGGGTAGCGTGCGTAGCGCGTCACCGGCGGAAGCTCTCGGCCGCGCGCCTCTTCGGCATCCCGCAGAATGGATGGCGTTAGGTGTGCCCGAGACGCGCGAGACAAGTCGGGTGCGGACGTCGATGCGGCCCTCTGGTCCGCTCCGCCCGCCGCCCGTGGCTTCGCTCCCGCCCCTCGGCCGGCGCACCCGTGAGACGGCGTAGGAGAGAAGCGAGACCTGTGAGTGCTGCGACGACGCGAAGCGGTACCCCGCGTACCCCGCGAGCCACGCGTACCCCCGACCGCCTGTGCGCGGAGGCCGTAGACCTCGCGCGGGAGGCCGCCGAGGAGGCGGCCGCGCCCGGCATCGTCGGCGCGCACGTCGAGGCGGTCGCGGAGGGCGACCGCGTCGTCACGCACTACTTCGAGTCCAAGGAGCCGGGCTACCGGGGCTGGCGCTGGGCGGTGACCGTCACCCGGGCCTCGCGTGCCAAGAACGTCACGCTCGACGAAACCGTCCTGCTGCCCGGCGGCGACGCCCTCCTCGCCCCCGAGTGGGTGCCGTGGAGCGAGCGGCTGCGGCCCGGCGACATGGGCCCCGGCGACCTCCTGCCCACGGAGCAGGACGACCTGCGCCTGGAGCCCGGCTACTCGGGCGAGGACGCGCCGCCGCCGAACTCCGCCGTCTCGGAGGAGATGGAGGAGCACCTCGACGAGGAGGACGCCGAGCTCACCTCGCGCACCCCGTCCCGCGGCGCCATCGCGGCGGTCGCCGAGGAACTCGGCATGCGCCGGGCCCGGGTCCTCTCCCGGTACGGACTGCACGTGGCGGCGGACCGCTGGGACGAGGCGTTCGGCGCGAAGACCCCGATGGCACAGGCGGCGCCCGCCTCCTGCGAGTCCTGCGCCTTCCTGGTGCCGCTGGCCGGCTCCCTGAAGCAGGCGTTCGGCCTCTGCGCCAACGAGTTCTCCCCGGCGGACGGCCGGGTCGTCTCCCTCGCGTACGGCTGCGGCGGGCACTCGGAGGCCGCCGTCATGCCGAAGCCCCCGCGCCCGGCCCCGCCGGTCCTGGACTCCATGGCGGCGGACGAGTTCCCCCTCCGCCCGGCGAAGGACTCCGGCTCCACGACGGAACCCGACGCGGCCTCCGAGGACCTGGGCCACTCCTGAGGGGGTGTGGCCACGCCACCCCGCGGAGCCCCGCGTGGGTGGCCGAATGACTCCGCACGCCCCTGGGACCGCACGTGCCCCGGCCGTCCGGGGGTCCCGGGGCGCGGTACCTTCGGGCCCCGGGCACTGAGGTCCGGGACCGATCCGCCCCGCAGAGTGGAGTCAGACGTGAGCGTCAGCGTCCGGACGACGACCGACGGAACCGATCCCTTCGGCACCGCACGGCTGCGGCGGGGCGTGCTCGACGCCTGGGGCGCCTCGCCCGCCCGGTTCCGCGAGGACGCCAACGCCGAGGAGGACCTGGCGCTCGGCGGCTACCGCGACCGCCTCGTCGTCGAGCTCGCCCAGAACGCCGCCGACGCCGCCCACCGCGCCGGTGTCACCGGCCGTCTCCGGCTGACCCTGCACCCCGCGGACCACGAGGGCCCCGCCGTCCTCGCCGCCGCGAACACCGGCGCCCCGCTGGACGCCGCGGGCACCGAGTCGCTCTCCACCCTCCGCGCCTCGGCCAAGCGCGAGCAGGCCCACGGCGCCGTCGGCCGCTTCGGCGTCGGCTTCGCCGCCGTCCTCGCCGTCTCCGACGAGCCCGCCGTCCTGGGCCGGCACGGCGGCGTCAGGTGGTCCCTCGCCGAGGCGCGCGAACTGGCCGCCGAGGCCGCCCGGTACAGCCCGGGCCTCGGCGACGAACTGCGCCGCCGCGACGGCCACGTGCCGCTGCTCCGGCTCCCGCTGCCCGCCGAGGGCACCGCGCCCGACGGCTACGACACCGTCGTCGTCCTCCCGCTGCGGGACACCGCCGCCGAGGACCTGGCCGAGCGTCTCCTCGCCTCGGTCGACGACGCCCTGCTCCTCACCCTTCCGGGCCTCGCCGAGATCGTCGTGGAGACGGCCGAGGGCGTACGGACCCTGCGCCGCTCCGAGGACGACGGCTATGTCCGCGTCGACGACTCCGCGACCGGCGGCAACCGCTGGCGGACCGTCACCCACGGCGGCCCCCTCGACGCCGGACTCCTGAAGGACCGTCCGGTCGAGGAGCGGCTCCGCCCGCACTGGTCCGTGACCTGGGCCGTGCCCGTGGATGCCGAGGGGGCCCCGAGGTACCCCCGTACGACCCCCGTCGTGCACGCCCCGACCCCCACCGACGAGCCGCTCGGCATCCCCGCCCTGCTCATCGCGTCCCTCCCGCTCGACACGGCCCGGCGGCACCCGGCGCCGGGGCCGCTCACCGACTTCCTGGTGCAGCGGGCCGCCGACGCGTACGCCGAACTGCTCGCCGACTGGCATCCGGTGACGACGGCGACCCTCGACCTCGTCCCCGGGCCGCTCGGCAAGGGCCCGCTCGACGGGGCGCTGCGCGAGGCGATCCTGGACCGGCTTCCGAGGGTCGCGTTCCTGGCGCCGGCCGCGCCGTCCGAGGAGCTTCCCGCGCTCCGCCCGATCGAGGCGGAGGTCGCGGAGGGCGCGGGCGCGGAGACCGTCGACGTGCTCGCCGAGGTGTTCCCGACCCTGCTGCCCGCCGGACTCGAACGCCGTCCCGAGCTCCGCACGCTCGGCGTCGGCCGCGTCCCCCTGACCGAGGCGATCGACCGCCTGGCCGGGGTGGACCGGGCGCCGACGTGGTGGTGGCGGCTGTACGACTCCCTCGCCGGCGTCGACCCGGACCGCCTGACGGGCCTCCCGGTGCCGCTCGCGGAGACCGCCGAGGGCGCCCGGATCCGTACGACGATCGGCCCCCGTCAGGTCCTCCTCCCGCAGGACCGCACCCCCGCCGAGCTGACCCGGCTCGGCCTGAAGGTGGCGCACCCGGAGGCCGCCCACCCGCTCCTGGAGAAGCTGGGCGCCCTGCCCGCCACGCCCCGCGCGGTCCTGACGACCCCGCAGGTGCGGGCGGCGGTCGCCGGCTCCCTCGACGCGGGGGAGATCTGGGACGAGGACGCGGACGCCCTCGACGCGGAGGAGCTGGCCGACACGGTCCTCGCCCTGGTCCGCGACGCGGAGCTCGACCCCGGCGAGGAGCCGTGGCTCGGCGCGCTCGCCCTCCCCGACGAGGACGGCGAACTCTCCCCGGCGGGCGAACTGGTCCTCCCGGGCTCGCCCTTCGCGGCCGTGATGCGCGAGGACGAACTGGCCTTCGTCGACGCGGAACTGGCGTCCCGCTGGGGCGAGCAGCCGCTCGCCGCGTGCGGGGTGCTCGCGAACTTCGCCCTGGTCCGCGCCACCGACCTGGTCCTCGACCCGGACGAGGTCGAGCCGCGCGAGGGCGACTACCCGGAGCCGGACGACGCGGGCCTCCTCGACGCGGTCGACGTCTGGTGCGAGGACGTCCTGGACCGCCTCCCGGAGACCCCGGTACCCCCCGTGGCGACGGAGATCGTGGCCGTACGGGACCTGGACCTGGTGGACGACGACGCCTGGCCGCAGGCCCTCGCGCTGCTCGCGCAGCCGCCCCTCCGGGACGCCCTGACCCAGCCCGTACGGGTCCTGCTGCCGGACGGCACGACGGAGACCGTCCGCTCGTACACGGCCTGGTGGCTGCGCGACCACCCGGTCCTGGACGGCCGCCGCCCGGCGGGCCTGCGCGCGGCGGGCTCGGACCCGCTCCTCGCCGGCCTGTACGACTCCGCCGACGCGACCGGATTCGAGGACGAGCAGGTCCTGCGCGCCCTGGGCGTCCGCACCTCGGTCGCGGCCCTCCTCGACGAGCCGGGCGGCGCGGTGGAGCTCCTGACCCGTCTCGCGGACCCGTCGCGGGAGGTGACGGGGGTCCAGCTCCACGCCCTGTACACGGCCCTGGCGGACCTGGACCCCGAGCAGGTGACGCTCCCGGACGAACTGCGCGCGGTCGTGGACGGCAGCCTGGTCGTGGTCGACGCCTCCGAGGCCCTGGTGGCAGACGCCCCCGACCTGCTCCCGCTGGCCGGCGACCTCCCCCTCCTCCCGGTCTCCCCGTCCCGCGCGGCCGACCTGGCCGACCTCTTCCAGGTCCGCCGGCTGAGCGAGGCCGTCGCGGCCGAGGTCACGACGGTCGGCGAGGAGCACGAGGTCCCGTCGTCGGTCCACGCCCTCCTGGGCCCCTCGACCCCCTCCTCGTACGTCGAGCACGAGGAACTCCACGCGGGCGGCACCGATCTCGACTGGCGCCGCACCCCCGACGGCGTCGTCCACGCCTCGACCCTGGAGGGCGTGGCGGCCGGTCTCGCCTGGGCGGCCGGCCAGTGGCCCCGCCGCTTCGAGGTGGCGGCCCTCCTGGAGGACCCGTCGAGGACGGCGGAGCTGGCCCGGGACCGCTGGTTCGACTGAGCGGCCCCGTCGCCGGTCAGGTCTGCAGGTAGTTGCACCACCGGTCCAGCGAGCTCCACGTGTACCAGCCGACCACGCCGTCCTGCTCCAGGCCTGCGAAGGCCTGGAACCTCACGACGGCGTCGCGCGTGGCCGGGCCGAACTTGCCGTCCTCCACGAGCGCCAGGCTCGGCTTCCAGGAGTTGAGCTTGCACTGGAGCTCCTGGACCTCCAGGTTGTACCCGGTGATGCCCTGGTACAGCAGCGGCTCGTAGCTGCCGAACATGGCCTGGCAGTACTCGCGGGACGCGTGGGCCGCACCGGCGGTCCCGAGCGTCAGCCCGAGGCTGGAGGTGATGACCAGGGCCGTGGTGCCGAGCGCGGCGAGTGGTCTGCGCATGACATTTCCTTTGCTCTAGAACGGGTGGCGCGGCCGGCCCGGACCGGCGCACACCGCCCCCGAGCCGAAGATCGCAGCCGTACGGTACAGCAGGCGCCGCCGCGCGCCGATGGGCCCAAGTCCCGCTGGAGCGAAGGGTGGAGGAGCTGTGTCCCGGTGAGGGCTACGCCGGGAAGCGGCGGTCCACCCAGCGCCACGCGAGTTCCAGGAGGGCCGCTCCCGCCGCCGCGACGCCGACGGCCGTCCACGGCATCGTCACGCCCACCAGCTTCAGGGCGAAGAAGTCCTGGAGCCAGGGGACGGCGAGGACGAGGAGGAAGGCGCCGGCCATGGCGGCGACGAGGGTGAGGCGCCACCAGGTGTAGGGGCGGGCGATGATCGCGAGGACCCACAGGGAGACCAGGAAGAGCGTGAGGGTCGCCGCGCTGGTCTCGGCGGCCAGGGCGTCCTCGCCCGTGTAGTGGTGACGGGCCAGGAGGTACGTGGTGAAGGTGGCCGCGCCCGCGACGACGCCGCCGGGGATCGCGTACCGCATGACCCGCCGGACGAAGTGCGGCTTCGCGCGTTCCTTGTTGGGGGCCAGCGCGAGGAAGAACGCCGGGATGCCGATCGTGAGGGTGGAGAGCAGGGTCAGGTGGCGGGGGAGGAAGGGGTACTCCACCTGGGAGCAGACCACCAGGACCGCCAGGAGGACCGAGTACACGGTCTTGGTGAGGAAGAGCGTGGCCACGCGCGTGATGTTGCCGATGACGCGGCGGCCCTCCGCCACCACCGACGGGAGCGTGGCGAAGCTGTTGTTCAGGAGGACGATCTGGGCCACCGCCCTCGTCGCCTCCGAGCCCGAGCCCATCGAGACGCCGATGTCCGCGTCCTTCAGGGCCAGGACGTCGTTGACGCCGTCGCCCGTCATGGCGACCGTGTGGCCGTGGGACTGGAGCGCCGCCACCATGTCCCGCTTCTGCTGGGGGGTGACCCGGCCGAAGACCGCGTTCTCGTCCAGGACCTTTGCCATGGCCTCCCGGTCGTCGGGCAGGTGGCGGGCGTCCACCGTGTTCTCCGCGCCCGGCATGTCCAGTTTTCCGGCCACCGCTCCCACCGAGACCGCGTTGTCGCCCGAGATGACCTTGGTGGCGACGTTCTGGTCGGCGAAGTAGGCGAGGGTGTCGGCGGCGTCGGGGCGCAGCCGCTGTTCGAGGACGACGAGCGCGGTGGGGCGGGCGTCGGCGGCGACGTCGGGGGCGTCGAGGTCGTGGGCCGCGCGGGCGAGGAGGAGGACCCGGAGGCCCTGTTCGTTGAGGTGGTCGATCTCGGGGAGCGTCGGGTCGCCGGCCTTCAGGAGGACGTCCGGGGCGCCCAGGAGCCAGGTCGAGTTCTCGCCGTCGCCTTCGCTGAAGGACGCGCCGCTGTACTTGCGGGCGGAGGAGAAGGGCAGGCTCTCCGTGCAGCGCCACTCCACCGTGTCCGGGTAGGCGTCGATGATGGCCTGGAGGGAGGCGTTCGGCCGCGGGTCGGACTCGCCCAGGGCACCCAGCACCTTGCGAACGTACGTCTCGTCGCCGCCGTTCAGGGGGCGGAGTTCCGTGACGTCCATGCCGCCCTCGGTGAGCGTGCCCGTCTTGTCCAGGCAGACCACGTCGACCCGGGCGAGGCCCTCGATCGCCGGGAGTTCCTGCACGAGGCACTGCTTGCGGCCGAGGCGGATCACGCCGATCGCGAAGGCGACGGAGGTGAGGAGGACGAGGCCCTCGGGGATCATCGGGACGATGCCGCCGACCGTGCGGGCGACGGCGTCCTTGAAGTTGTCGTCCTTCACGACGAGCTGGCTGATGACGAGCCCGATCGCGGTCGGGATCATCATCCACGTCACGTACTTCAGGATCGTGGAGATGCCCGTACGCAGCTCGGAGTGGACCAGGGTGAAGCGGGACGCCTCCTCGGCGAGCTGGGCGGCGTACGCCTCGCGGCCGACCTTGGTGGCGGTGAAGGCGCCGCCGCCGGCGACGACGAACGAGCCGGACATCATGCGGTCGCCGGGTTTCTTCACCACCGGGTCCGCCTCGCCCGTGAGCAGTGACTCGTCGATCTCCAGGCTGTCGGCCTCCGCCACCTCGCCGTCCACGACGACCTTGTCGCCGGGGCCCAGCTCGATGAGGTCGCCGAGGACGATCTCGGAGGTGGAGAGTTCGGCGGCGACCCCGTCGCGCCGGACGGTGGGTTTCGCCTCGCCGATGACCGCGAGCCCGTCGAGGGTCTTCTTGGCGCGGAGCTCCTGGACGATGCCGATGCCGGTGTTGGCGACGATCACGAAGCCGAAGAGGCTGTCCTGGATCGGCGCGACCAGCAGCATGATCACCCACAGCACGCCGATGATCGCGTTGAAGCGGGTGAAGACGTTGGCGCGGACGATCTCCGTGGTCGAGCGGGAGCTGCGTACGGGGACGTCGTTGACCTCGCCGCGCGCGACGCGTTCGGCGACCTCGGCGGAGGTCAGCCCGGCGGGGCTGTGCACGACGGGGAGCCCGGTCGCCGTCGTCCCGACGCCGTCCGTGTCGATCTTCGACCGCTGAGTCATGTTCTCGACGGTACGACCGGATTCGGTCGTTCACCTGCCGAGAAGGGCGAAGATCAGACCGGGGGAGGAGCGGAATCGTCCCCTGGTGCTACGCGTGGTCTCCGTCGGCCGTCCGCTGCGCCGCCGCGTGCCGCTTGATCGCCGCGTCCCGCTTGCGTACGTACCAGATGCCGATCAGGCCGAGCCCCGCACCGGCCAGGCAGGTCCACACCCACCAGGTGAGGTCCCGGTCGTCGAACCAGCCGTAGAAGGGGACCTGGACGAGGAAGAGGACGAACCAGAGGATCGTTCCGCCGGTGATGGTGGCGACGACCGGCCCTTCGAGGGGCTCGGGTGCCTCGTGCTTCGGTGTCCACTTCGCCATGGGGCTCAGTTTAGGCCGCTCGTTGCGGTGTCTACGCGCGGAGATGGACGCTCGCTCGTTCATGTGTTCATACTGAAACGGTTTGCCTCTGGCGGGTTCCACTCGTATGAACCGCCAAAAAGGACTTCTCTGAACCTCCGAAGAGGAACCCCCATGAGTACGACGGCCACCGCCAAGGCCACGCCCCCGGAGACCCCTGAACACCCCGTCTCCGGCCTCGACCGCTACTTCAGGATCTCCGAGCGAGGTTCGACCGTCGCCCGCGAGATCCGCGGCGGCTTCGCCACCTTCTTCGCGATGGCCTACATCATCGTGCTGAACCCGATCATCCTCGGCAGCGCCAAGGACATGTACGGGCACCAGCTCGACGGCGGCCAGCTCGTCACCGCCACCGTCCTCACGGCGGCGTTCTCGACGCTCCTCATGGGCGTCATCGGCAACGTCCCGATCGCCCTCGCCGCAGGCCTCGGCGTCAACACGGTCGTCGCGCTCCAGCTCGCGCCGAAGATGTCCTGGCCGGACGCCATGGGCATGGTCGTCCTCGCCGGCGTCGTCGTGATGCTGCTCGTCGCCACCGGTCTGCGCGAGCGCGTCATGAACGCCGTCCCGGTCGGCCTGCGCAAGGGCATCGCGATCGGCATCGGCCTCTTCATCATGCTGATCGGCCTCGTCGACTCGGGCTTCGTCTCCCGCATCCCCGACGCCGCGCACACCACCGTCCCGCTCCAGCTCGGCGGCGACGGTCACCTCACCGGCTGGCCGGTCCTCGTCTTCATCCTGGGCACGCTCCTCACCCTCGCCCTGCTCATCCGCAAGGTGCCGGGCGCGATCCTCATCTCGATCGTCGTCATGACGATCGTGGCGATGGTGATCAACGCGGTCGCGACCGTCCCCTCCTGGGGTCTGACCACCCCGGAGTGGCCCGGCAACCCGGTCGCCTCGCCCGACTTCGGTCTGGTCGGCGAGGTCAGCCTCTTCGGCGGCTTCGGGAAGGTCGGCTTCCTGACCGGCGCCCTCTTCGTCTTCACCGTGCTGCTGTCCTGCTTCTTCGACGCGATGGGCACGATCCTCGGCGTCGGCGACGAGGCCAAGCTGATCGACCGGGACGGCAACTTCCCCGGCATCAACAAGGTCCTCCTCGTCGACGGCCTGGCCGTCGCCTCCGGCGGCGCGACCTCCTCCTCCGCCACCACCTGCTTCGTGGAGTCCACGGCGGGCGTCGGCGAGGGTGCCCGCACGGGTCTGGCCTCGGTCGTGACCGGCGGTCTGTTCTCGGTGGCGCTGTTCCTCACGCCGCTCGCGACCATGGTGCCGTCGCAGGCGGCGACCCCCGCGCTGCTCGCGGTCGGCTTCCTGATCCTGGCCGGTTCGGTCAAGGACATCGACTGGAGCGACTACACCATCGCGGTGCCGGCCTTCCTGGCCATGGTGATGATGCCGTTCACGTACTCGATCACGAACGGCATCGGCATCGGCTTCATCGCCTTCAGCGTGCTGCGTCTCGCGGCCGGCCGCGGCCGTGAGGTCCCGGTGGCCATGTACATCGTGTCGGCGGTCTTCGTCTTCTACTACGCGATGCCGGCGCTCGGCCTCACGTGATCACCGCCGGGCTCAGCGGCAGCTGAACCGTAGAACTTCTCCGTCTCGTCGACCGCGGTCTTGAACCGCTCGTCGAAATCCTCGCGAATGAGCGTCCGGGCCACGTAGTCCTGGACGCTCATTCCTCTTTTCGCGGCGTGACTCCTGAGCCGGTCGAGCAGCTCACCGTCGATGCGCAGGCTGAGCACTGTCGATCCCATGCCGTTCAGGGTCGGGGCAGCCGGGGCTCCTTTGCGTCACTTTCCGGATTCGACTCACTCGTTTGGGTGATACATGGATGCCGAAGCGTGATCTGCCGTGCACCGTGCTGCCACTCTCCGCGCGCGTGACGGGTGTGATCCCCGCTACCTCCGCGTGTTCCTGTTGGTATTTAGACAGAGTAATGAGTTAGGCTAACGAACATGTCAGACCTGTCCCACGGCACCGCCGACGACGCCGCGGCCGTGAACGCGCTCCGCTCCTCCGTCATGCGACTGGGCCGACGCCTCAAGCACCAGCGTGTCGACGAGTCGCTGAGCCCGACCGAGATGTCGGTGCTCGGCACCCTGTCGCTCTGCGGCTCCGCCACCCCCGGCGAGCTGGCGCGCAAGGAGCACGTCCAGCCGCCGTCGATGACCCGCATCGTCGCGCTGCTCGAAGCCAAGGGATTGGTCCGGCTGGAGCCGCACCCCGACGACCGCCGGCAGAAGGTGGTCAGCCAGACCGAGCAGGCCGAAGCCATGCTCGAAGAGTCCCGCCGCAAGCGGAACGCCTGGCTGGCCACCCTCGCCGAGGGCCTGGACGAGGACGAATGGGCGAAGCTGCGCGCCGCCGCCCCGGTCCTGGAGAAGCTCGCCCACCTGTAACCGATGCGCCAAGGAGGCGACGCACTTTGAGTACGGGACCCGGAGCAGACTCCGCACCCGTCCACAAACCCACCCTCAAGACCCGTGGGCGGGGGGAAACCTTCTCCTCGCTCCGCATTCGCAACTACCGGCTGTTCTTCACCGGAGCCATCGTCTCCAACACCGGTACGTGGATGGCCCGGATCACCCAGGACTGGCTGGTCCTGAGCCTCACCGGCTCGGCCGCCGCCGTCGGCATCACGACGGCCCTGCAGTTCCTGCCGATGCTGCTCTTCGGGCTGTACGGCGGTGTCATCGCCGACCGCTACCCGAAGCGGCGCCTGCTGCTCGTCAGCCAGGCCGCCCTCGGTCTCTGCGGGCTCGCGCTCGCCGCCCTCACCCTCTCCGGCTCCATCCAGGTCTGGCACGTCTACCTCATCGCCTTCCTCCTCGGCATGGTGACGGTCGTCGACAACCCGGCCCGGCAGACCTTCGTCTCCGAGATGGTCGGCCGCGACCAGCTCCGCAACGCCGTCTCCCTGAACTCGGCGAACTTCCAGTCCGCGCGGCTCATCGGCCCCGCCGTCGCCGGTGTCCTCATCGCGGGCGTCGGCAGCGGGTGGGCCTTCCTCCTCAACGGCCTCTTCTTCCTCGGGCCCATCGTCGGCCTGCTGCTCATGCGGCCGGCCGAGTTCCACCCGGTGGAGCGCGCCCCGCGCGGCAAGGGGCAGCTGCGGGAGGGGCTGCGGTACGTGGCCGGGCGGCCGGACCTGATCTGGCCGATCGTGCTCGTGGGCTTCGTCGGCACCTTCGGGTTCAACTTCCCGATCTGGCTCACCGCCTTCTCCGGCGACGTCTTCCACGTCGGCGCCGGCGCGTACGGCTTCCTCAACACCCTGATGGCGGCCGGCTCCCTGGTGGGCGCCCTCGCCGCGGCCCGCCGCGGCTCGACCCGGCTGCGGATGCTGGTGATCGCGGCGGCCGTCTTCGGCGTCCTGGAGATCGCGGCGGCCCTGTCGCCGGCGTTCTGGCTGTTCGCGCTGCTGCTCGTGCCGATCGGCATGATCGGCCTCACGGTCAACATCACCGCGAACTCGGCCGTCCAGATGGCCACCGACCCCGCGATGCGGGGGCGGGTGATGAGCCTCTACATGATGGTCTTCGCCGGTGGCACGCCGATCGGAGCCCCGCTGCTCGGCTGGGTCACCGACACGTACGGCGCGCGCGTCGGCTTCGCCACGGGCGGCGTGATCTCGCTCGCGGCGGCGGTCGTCGTGGGCCTGGTCCTGGCCCGGGTCGGCGGCCTGAAGGTCGCGATGGGCTGGCACCACGGGCACCCGCAGGTGCGGTTCGTGGCCCGCGAACGGCTGGCGACCGCGGCCTGACGGCGCGGGCGCGGGTGTACGGCTGAGGGGGCGGGGCGCTGTCGGTGAGGCAGCGCCCCGCCCCCGTCCGCGTCTCAGAACCGCCGCTCCAGCACCTGGCCCGGCCAGTCGCCGACCGCGAACGGCTCGGTGCGGGTGAAGCCCTGGCGCTCGTAGTACGCGACGAGGCGGCCCTCGCTGCCCGCGAAGCAGTCCACGCGCAGGAGCGACACCCCCTGCCGGAGGGTCTCCGCCTCCGCGTGCTTCAGGAGGGCCGCCCCCACCCCGTGTCCGTGGAAGCGCGCGTCCGTCGCCAGGAGTCGGACGTACACCTCGGGCTCGTCGGCGGGCTCGACGTACTGGCCGGGGTGGGGCGTCAGCGTCATCGTGCCCGCCGGTACGCCGTCGATCTCGACGATCCACGGGTCGCCCTCGGACATCGTCCGCTCGACCTGCTCCACCGCCTTCGGCCGCCCGGAGAACGACTCCGTGCCCCACTGCGCGGTGATGCCCTTGCCGTTGAGCCACACCACGGCGCTGTCGAGAATCGCGAGTATCGCGGGGAGGTCCTCCGCCCCGCCCTTTCGGATCTTCATGCCGACGAGGCTAGTCGTACAACCCTTCGACGAGTTCGGCGGTCGTCAAGACCGTAAAGATGTTGTTGGGGAGGAACACACCTTGCGTACAGCTTTGTCTCGTCGTCGTGTCCCGATGTCGGTGGCGGTCGTCCTGGCGGTCGTCGCCTCCGGCCCCTTCCTCGCCCCGGCGGCCGCCGCCGCGGCGCCCGTGGCGGTGACGGCACCCGCCGCCACGACCACCGCCCCCCTCCAGGTCCCCTTCCTGGCCTCCGGCGGACAGGTGATCGGCGCGGGTGCCACCGGGTTCCTCACCCGGGACGCCGACGGGGTCGCGCGCTGGACGCGGTACTCGGACGGCGTCTCCACCGTGATCGACACGACCGGCGGCAGGGTCCTCGGGTCCGCCTCGGACTCCGTGGTGGTCACCTGGCCCAAGCCGCAGCGGTACGGGACCGAGAAGGCGGTCGTGCGCGACATGGCCACCGGCGCCGCACCCGTCACCTTCTCCGCCTTCGACGGGGAGGTCACGGACGCGGTGGGCTCGGCCCTGTTCGACGACGGCCACGAGCTGCACCCGATACTCAGCACCCAGCAGGGCGGTGTCACGACCTCCGGTCGGGTGACCGGCATGACCGACGGCAGCGCGGGCGAGTTCTCCGTCGCGGACAGCCTGCCGGGCACCGCCCTCGGGTTCTACCGCGCCCTCGAACCCACCGGACCGCGCAAGCTGGTGGTCGTCGACATCGCCACCGCCCGCGTCGTCCAGGAGTTCACCGCCGCCGCCGGCGCGACGCTGGGCGGAGCCGCCACGATCACGCAGGACAGCGTCGAATGGACGGAGGACCTGAACGGCACGACCGTCCTCGCGTCGGCGAAGCGCGGCTCGTCCGAGGTCACCCGCGTGCCGCTCACCGCCGACGTTCCGCCCCGTTTCCTGGGCGCGCTGGGCGGCGACTGGTCCGTGCTCGGCGACCGGGGGGCCACCGCCGAGCCGCGCGGGGTCGTGGCCCGCTCCCAGGCGGACGGGACCGCCGTCAAGCTCCTCGACCACGCCGAGAGCGTCATGAAGGCCGCCGACGGCACCCTGCTCGCGGTCGGGACCACCGCCGACCGGGGCGCGGGCGTGTACCGGCTCTCCGTCGTGGACGGGAAGCCGACCGCCGGGCTGATCGCCTCCAGCGGGCAGCCCGGGTCCACCACCCCCCTCACCTACACCGGCCACGGCGTTCCGGCCACCCTCGGCCTCGACGGCGTAGCGAAGACCCGGCTGGGCTGGAAGTTCTCCACCACCGACGCGGACCTCTCGGTCGAGCTCCGGCACAAGGAGTCGGGAGGGCGCTTCACGACGACCGTCCGCCCCCGTGAGACCGGCACCGGGGTCCTCCCCGACGGCTCGCTCGGCTTCGACTGGACCGGGGAACTGGGCAGCGGCACCTACCGGTCGTCCGCTCCGGCCGGGGAGTACGAGTGGACGGTGACGGCCAGGCCCTGGAACGGGATGCCGGCGGTCACGGTCTCCGGCACGTTCACCGTGATCCGTTCGCCCCAGGCGCACGACTACGCGGGCAACGGCTCGCCCGACCTGTTCGCGCGCCGGACGGACGGCAGCCTCGACGCGATCGACACGCTCTGGGACGACGCCACCGGGCGGCTCGTCGACGCGCAGACCCGCGGTTCGACGGTGTGGACGGGCGACTGGAACCGGTACGACCGCGTCGAGGCCGTCGGCGACATCGCCGGTTCCCCGGCCGTCGACATCGTCGCCCGGGACAAGTCCGGCTCCCTGTGGCTGCACGTCGGCGACCCGAGGGCCACCGCCGAACCCGTACGGATCGGCGGCGGCTGGCACATCTACACCCAGCTCGCGGGCGGCAGCGACCTGACCGGTGACGGTCGGGCCGATCTGGTCGCGACGGACACGGCGGGTGACCTGTGGCTGTACAAGGCGACGGGCTCCACGACCGCGCCGTTCGAGGCACGCACGAAGATCGGCTACGGCTGGGGGATCTACAACCAGCTCACCGCCACGGGGAACATCGGCGGCGCCACGGCCGGCGACCTCGTCGCCCGCGACAACGACGGGAAGCTCTGGCTGTACCTGGGCAAGGGCGACGGCACCTTCGCGCCGCGGACGCAGATCGGCGGCGGCTGGAACGTGTACACGGACATCGTCGGCATCGGGGACGCGAACAAGGACGGCCGCCCCGACCTGTACGCCCGGTCGTCGACGGGCACGCCCGCCGCCTCCTTCTACGCCGGTACGGGCGACTGGAAGGTTCCGTTCAAGCCCCGCACCTCCACCGCGGTCGCGGTCGAGGACGAGGACCACGAGACGTACTACAACGTGGCCTTCTGACGGCAGCGCCTCGAAGGAACCTGACCATCCGACAAGGGGAGAACCAAGCTGTGCGTACCGCTCTTTCCCGCCGGCGCCTGACGGTGGCCGTCGGCGTCGTGCTCGCCGCCGTGACGGCGACCTCGTTCACCGCACCGACCGCGATCGCCGCGCCCGCGCCCGCCGCCCTGGCGCCGGCTGCCCAGGCCGCCACCGCGCCGCTCAAGGTCCCGTTCCTGGCCTCGGGCGGTGAGCTGCTCAACGCCGGGAAGACCGGCTTCCTGTCGGAGGACGCCGACGGCACGGCGCGCTGGACGCGGTACGCGGACGGGGTGTCGAAGGTCATCGAGAGGCGCGAGGGCGACTACGTCCTCGGTGGCGGGGCCGGCTCGGACGTCGTCGTGGTCGCCCACGAGGTGAACGAGGCCGGTGCCGAGGAGATCTACACCTCGACCGTGAAGGTCTTCGACATGGCGTCGGGCGCCGCGCCCGTCACCCTCGACCTGAACGCCGGCCCGGAGACCCACGGCTACCTCGCCGCCGTCGCGGGCTCGACCCTCCTGGTGAGCGACCACCCGCGGCAGACGCTGAAGCTGATCGACATCAGCGGCGGGCAGCCGACCGTCCGCACCGTGGGCGACTCGTACTACGAGCCCCGCTGGATGTCCGACACCCTGCCCGACACGGCGGTCGCGCGGAACTACGACGAGGACCTGGTCATCGACCTGAAGACCGGGCAGCAGGTCGGCACGTACCAGTTGGCCCCGGAACCCGACTGGCCGAAGCCGTACGTGCCGAGGTCCTCCTTCCTCAGCCCGACGCACGTGGGCTGGACGGAGCGCACCGACGACAAGCTGGTCCTGGCCACGGCCGTCCGGGGACAGGACGAGGTCGTGCGGACCCCGCTCGGCCCCGACGACTCGACCACGATCACCGGCGGTCTGCTCGGCGACTGGTTCCTGTGGGGCGCCTCCACCGGCAACGCCACCCCGTGGCACGCGTTCTCGGCCCGCTCCCTGAAGGACGGGTCGACGGTGAAGCTCCTCGACCACGCCGAGAGCACCACCCGGGGCCCCGACGGCACCTTCCTCGTCCTCGGCACCACCGCCGCCGACGGCGCGGGCGTCTACCGGGTCGCGGTCGGCGCGGACGGGAAGCCGGCCGCCTCGCTGATCGCCTCCACCGGCGAACCGAACGACGGGGCCACCCCCCTGGCGTACGTCGGAGGCGCCCCGGTCACCGTCGACCTGGACGGGGTCGCCAAGACCCGCCTGTCCTGGAAGTTCTCCACCACACGGGCGGACCTCACCGTCGAGCTGAAGCGCAAGGGCTCGTGGGAGACGTTCGAGACGGTCGTCCGGCCCGCGTCCGGCTCCGGGGCCCACCCGGACGGAAGCCTCGGGTTCGACTGGGCCGGCGAGGTGGAGAAGTGGAGGCCGAGGCCCGCGCCCAACGGCACGTACGAGTGGACGGTCACCGCCCGGCCGTGGAACGGGATGCCGTCGGTCACCACCTCCGGCACCCTCACCGTCACCCGCTCCCCCAAGGCGCACGACTTCGACGACGACGGGGCGCCGGACCTGGTCGCGCGGGACAAGAACGGCTATCTCGACCAGATCGGCACGCGCTGGGACGACGCCACGGGACGGCTCGTCCCGCTGGACAACTCCACCTCGGGGCTGCGCGGCTGGAACATCTACGACCAGGTCGAGTCCGTCGGCGACATCGCCGGTACGAACGCCGCCGACCTGGTCGCCCGCGACCGGGACGGGGTCCTCTGGCTCCACCGCGGCACCGGCAGCCAGACCCGTGTCGGCTACGAGTCCCGGGTGCGGATCGGCGGCGGGTGGAACACGTACACCCGGCTCACGGGTGGGAGTGATCTGACGGGTGACGGGCGGGCCGATCTGGTCGCGACGGACAAGGCGGGTGACCTGTGGCTGTACAAGGCGACGGGTTCCACGACGGCGCCGTTCGAGGCGCGGAGGAAGATCGGCTACGGCTGGGGGATCTACGACCAGATCACGGCCACGGGGAACACCGGCGGTGCCACGGCCGGTGATCTCGTCGCCCGTGACAAGGCCGGGACGCTCTGGCTGTACCTGGGCAGGGGGGACGGCACGTTCGCGCCGCGGACGCGGATAGGCGGCGGCTGGAACGCGTACACGGACGTCGTCGGCATCGGCGACGGCAACAAGGACGGGCGTCCGGACGTGTACGCCCGGACGGCGGCGGGAGCGGCGTACTTCTACGCCGGCACGGGCGACTACAAGACCCCGTTCAAGCCCCGGGCGACCACGCAGGCCGGTGCCGGGAAGGACTCCCTGGGCCGGGTGTACAACCAGGTCTCCTGACGGGTGCGGGGGCGCCGCCCGGCGCCCCCGCACCCTTGTGAGGCCGGCCCGCCGGGCGGCGCGTACCGCCCGGACCTCCGTCCGGCCTGCCAGACTTCCCCCATGAGGCTCTTCGCCGCCGTCGTGCCGCCCCCGGAGTGTCTCGACGAGCTCGGACGCGTCGTCGACCGTCTGCACGGGCTGCCCGGCGCGGACGGGCTCCGCTGGACCTCGCGGCCCGGCTGGCATCTCACCCTCGCCTTCATGGGGGAGGTGGGGGAGGAGCTGCTGCCCGAGCTGCGGGTGCGGCTGGGCCGGGCCGCGCACCGCACGCCCGCGTTCCCGTTGCGGCTGCACGGCGGCGGGCACTTCGGGCGCCGGGCCCTGTGGGCCGGGGTCGCCGGGGACCTGGACACGCTGCGGCTCCTCGCCGAGCGGTCCGACGCCGCCGCGCGCCGCGCCGGGGTCGCGATGGACGAGCACCGGCGCTATCAGGCGCACCTGACCGTCGGGCGGGGACGGGGGGAGGGGGCGCCGCTCCAGCCCTTCCTGGACGAGCTCGGGGGATTCGAGGGCACGCGCTGGCAGGTGACCGAGCTGGCGCTCGTCCGGTCGAACCTGCCGGTGAGCGGGGTGCGGGGCGAGCAGCCCCGGTACGAGACGGTCGACGCCTGGCCCCTTGAGGGGCGGGAGGGGCACTCGGGTTAACCTCGTCGGGTGGACCCGAAGACCCGAAACCGGATCATGGCCGGCGTGCTCGTACTGATGTTCGCGATCATCGCGGTGGCCTCGTTGGCCGGCCAGTAGCCCCCCGTACTCCGCCCTGCCCATGCCGTGGGAAGGGCCTTGCTTCGAGTGCGCTCGAAGCAGTTGGCTTGACGCCCATGGAGTACACGCAGCTCGGACGCACCGGACTCAAGGTCAGCCGACTCGTCCTCGGGACGATGAACTTCGGACCGCAGACGGACGAAGCCACCAGTCACGCCATCATGGACACCGCCCTCGACGCGGGGCTCAACTTCTTCGACACCGCGAACGTCTACGGGTGGGGGGAGAACAAGGGGCGGACGGAGTCGATCATCGGCTCCTGGTTCGCCAAGGGCGACGGCCGCCGCGACCGCACGGTCCTCGCCACCAAGGTCTACGGGAACATGGGCCCCGACGGCGAGGCCTGGCCCAACCACGACAAGCTCTCGGCGCTCAACATCCGCCGGGCCGTCGAGGCCAGCCTCAAGCGGCTGGGGACCGACTACATCGACCTGTACCAGTTCCACCACGTCGACCGCTCGACCCCCTTCGAGGAGATCTGGCAGGCGGTCGACGTCCTCATCCAGCAGGGCAAGGTGCTCTACGCGGGCTCCTCGAACTTCCCCGGGTACAAGATCGCCCAGGCCAACGAGGTCGCGGCCCGGCGGGGCTCGGTCGGGCTCGTCAGCGAGCAGTGCCTCTACAACCTCTTCGAGCGGCGTGCCGAGATGGAGGTGATCCCGGCCGCGCAGGAGTACGGCCTCGGGGTCATCCCCTGGTCGCCGCTGCACGGCGGTCTGCTCGGCGGCGTCCTGAAGAAGGAGACCGAGGGCAAGCGGCGCACCGAGGGGCGCGCGGCGACCACGCTCGCGGACCCGGCGGTGCGGGCGCAGCTCCAGGCCTACGAGGACCTGCTCGACAAGCACGGCCTCCAGCCGGGCGAGGCGGCCCTCGCCTGGCTGCTCACCCGTCCCGGTGTGACGGGCCCGATCGTCGGCCCCCGCACCCCGGAGCAGCTGGCGGGCGCGCTGCGCGCGCTGGAGCTGGAGCTGGGCGAGGAGCTGCTGGCCGGTCTGGACGAGATCTTCCCGGGGCCGGGGCCGTCTCCCGAGGCCTTCGCCTGGTGACGACCGGGTACGGGGTCCGGGACAGGACCCGGGGCCGGGCCCGCTAGGGCGCGCCCAGCCAGCTCGTGGCGTCCAGGCGGAACGCCGTCTCGGCGGGGACGACGTTCCGCAGGGCCGCCTCCATGTCCCGGACCCGGTCCGCGCCGAGGGCGGCGATCCACTCCGCCCTCAGGTCGTCGAAGATCGCGGCGGAGCGGGCGAGGGCGTCGTAGCCGTGCGGGGTGAGCCGGACGAGTTTGCGCCGGGCGTCCTCGGGGTCGTCGGTGCGTTCGGCGTAGCCGGCGGTGAGCAGCCGGTCGACGGTCTTGCCGGCGGCCTGCTTGGAGACGCCGAGGCGTCGCCCGATCTCGCTGGCGGTGGCGCCGTGGGCGCCGATCGCCTGCATGGCGAAGCCGAAGGCGGGGCGCAGGTCGGGGTGGCCCTCGTCGGCGAGGCGGGCGTGGAGCCGGTCGATGAGGGTGCGGAAGCCGCCGAAGAGGAGCAGGGGCAGCTCGAATCCGGGAGTGTCCCGCGATACCCCCTTGCCAGTATCGACAACCTGGTTTACGTTTTCTCCAGCGACATGGTCAACCATGTTGTCCATTCTACCCGGGGGGAAACCGCCTTGCCCGCCACCACCGACATGACCGCCCGCGCCAACGCCGCCGTCGCCCTCCTCAAGGAGTCCCCGGAGACCCTCGACGGCTTCCTCAAGATCAACGCGATCTTCGAGTCCACCACCCTCGACCCGCACTCCCGCGAGACGGTGATCCTGGCCGTCGCCGCGCGCAACCAGTGCCACCTCTGCGTCGACATGCACGAGGCGAAGCTGGCCGCCCTCGGCCCGGCCCCCGACGCCGAACGCCTCGCCGCCGTCAGGACGTTCACCCTCCGGGTCCTCGCCTCCTCCGGCGCGGTGAGCGACGAGGACCTCGCCGCCTTCGAGAAGGCCGGCTACACCCGCCGCAACGCCCTGGAGGTCGTCCTCGGCATCGGCACGTACACGGTCTCGACCTTCGCGAACCGCCTCACCCGCGCCGCCTGACCCGTCAGGAGGAGGGGGCGTACGGGCCGCCGAGCCCCCACGCCTGGTGCATCGCGCCGGCGAACGCGGCGGCCAGCTTGTGCTCCCCGCTCGGGCCGGGGTGCGTGCCGTCGTAGGTGTCCGCCCGGAGGTCGTACGACTCCGGGACCGTCGCGAGCAGCAGCGGCGAGGCGGCCGTGTCCAGGTCCGCGACCGCCTTCGCGAGCAGCTCGTTGAAGCGGGAGCACTCGGCGGCGAAAGCGGCGTCGTACCCGGCGCGGACGTTCGGTATGACCGGCAGGAGGACGGCCCGCACGCGCGGGTTCGCGGCCCGGGCGCCCGCCACGAACGCCCGCACGTTCTCCTCCGTCTGGTCGCTGTTCGTGTAGAAGCCCAGGTCGATCAGGCCGAGGGAGATCAGCAGGACGTCCGCGCCCGTGGCCGTCACCGTCTCGCCGATCACCGGCGCCATGTGCAGCCAGCCCTCGCCCCAGCCGGCCAGATGGCGCCGGGCGTCGGCGGGGAACGCCGGGTCGGGGTACGCCTCCGAGGCCGGGGCGTCGGCGGCGGGGTCGTACAGGCCGGAGCGCGGCCCGACGATCTCGTACCCGCCGGGGAGCGTCGCCTCCAGGTGCTCCCACATGCGGTAACGCCAGGTCCAGTCGCCGGCGCGTCCGATGGTCATGCTGTCGCCGACGAACAGAAAACGCATGGTCACATCATCGCGGACGGCGTCCCGGACCTGCGACGTGATCCGGGACACGGGTCCTGCGGCTGCCTCGGAAAACGCGCCGACCGTCGCCGCTGCCTCGGAAACGCGCCGACCGTCGCCGCTGCCTCGGAAACGCGCCGACCGTCCCTCCCGCCTACTCCAGGAACCCGCCGACCGTCTCCACGACCCACTCCGCGTCGTCGTGCCACGGGAAGTGCCCCGCCCCCGCCAGGACCGCGAGATCGGCCTTCGGGAACAGCCCGGCGTACGCGGTGGCCGTCGGCACCGGCGTGTTCGCGTCGCCCTCCCCGGCCACGACGAGCACCGGACGGTCGAACCCCGCGAACACCGCGCGCGTGGCCTCCGGTTCGAAGGCGCCCTCGCTCGCGTAGACCCCGGCGGCCTCCCCGTTCCGCCGCCGGTGGCTGTCCGCGTGCCGCTCCCGCGCGGCCTCGTCCCAGGTCCCGTGGAAGAACGGCGCGACGGCCGCGAAGGTCTCCGCCGTCCCCCGTCCCGACGTCAGGTCCTCCAGGGCCGCGTACGCCTCCGCGAACCACGGCTCCCCGGCCCGCAGCCGCGCCGCGGCGAGCCGCTCCTCCCCGGCCGTCTCCAGGCCGACGGCCGCCGTGCCCGGGGTGAGGAGCACGAGACGGGCCACCCGCTCCGGGTACCGGGCCGTGTACAGCGCGGCCAGGTTCGCGCCGGCCGAGTGCCCGAGGAGGTCGACCGTGTCGAGCCCGAGGTGCGCGCGCAGCGCCTCCACGTCCTCGACGAGCCGGTCGCAGCGGTACGAGGCCGGGTCCTCCGGCACCGCGGAGGCGCCGGTGCCCCGCAGGTCGAGACGGATCAGGGTGCGGCCGGCGTCGAGCCCGCCGAGGTCACCGAGGTAGGCGGAGTCCTGCATGGGGCCGCCGGGCAGACAGATCAGCGGGTCGCCGGAACCGGACGCGTGGTACGCGAGCAGGGTCCCGTCGGGGGCGGAGAGCGTAGGCATGGGCGCGACCATGACAGTGGCCTCGGTGCTGGTCAAGCCGGTTTCCCCCGCGCCGTGGCAGGCTTGATCCATGCGATCTGCTCTGTGCGCCCTCGGCGCGGCCGCTGCCCTGGTGCTGCTCCCGGCCGGCCATGCCCGTGCCGAAGGGCAGGAACCCGACCGGGACTTCACGATCGAGGACTCCCGGATCACCGAGTCCAGCGGCCTCGCCGCGAGCCGGGCCCACCCCGGGATCTACTGGACGCACAACGACCAGGACGCGCCCCTGATCTACGGCATCGACTCCCGTACGGGAAAGACCGTCGCGACCCTGACCATGGCGGGCGTCGGAACCCCCCGCGACATGGAGGCGATCGCCGTAGGACCGGACGGCGACATCTACGTCGGCGACATCGGCGACAACCTCGACGGCTCCTGGGACCACGTCTGGATCTACCGCTTCCCCGAGCCGAAGACCCTGAAGGACCAGACGGTGGCGGCGCGGCAGTACGTCGTGAAGTACGCCGACGGCGCCCGCAACGCCGAGGCCCTGATGGTCCATCCGAAGACCGGCCGGGTGTACATCGCCAGCAAGAACGAGGACGGCGGCGGCCTGTACGCGGGCTCCGAGCGGCTCTCCTCGTCCGGGACGAACGTCTTCCGCCGTGTCGACGAGGTGCCGTGGGTGACCGACGGCGCCTTCTCGCCGGACGGCGAACGGCTCGTCCTGCGGGGCTACTTCAGCGCCCAGGAGTACGCCTGGAAGGACGGTCGCCTCGGCGACGAGGGCACGGCGGTCGGGGCGCCCTTCCAGGGGCAGGCGGAGTCGGTGACGTACACGCCCGACGGCTCGGCCCTCATGTTCGGCTCCGAGGGCCGGAACAGCCGGGTGGTGCGCGTGGAACGGGCGGGCGTCGAGCCTCCTTCGAAGAAGCCGACGGAGGCTCCGGGCGGAGCACCGAAGTCCCCTTCGGCGACGCCGGCCGCCGGGGGCGAGAACGGCAACGTCACCGTCGGCTTCCTCGTCCTCGCCGGCGCCACCGTCCTCGTGGTCGGCCTGAAGCGCCTGTTCCGCAGGGGCTGACCGCCGGGCGCAGGGGCTGACCGCCGGGCGCGGGGACCCCCGGCCGTCAGTCGCGGGGGCTCGGCGATCACGGCGGTGTTCCTGCCGCTCGCGGTGCGCCGCTTCCGGCGCCTGAGCCGCTGACGCGGACGCGAGGGGCCCCGCGGCCGCTGACACGGACGCGAGGGGCCCCGCACCGGACACGACCGGTGCGGGGCCCCTCGTACGACCGCAGAGGTCAGAGCTTCTCGATGACGTAGTCGATGCAGGCCGTCAGGGCCCGCACGTCCGCCGGGTCGATCGCCGGGAACATCGCGATCCGCAGCTGGTTGCGGCCCAGCTTGCGGTACGGCTCGGTGTCCACGATCCCGTTGGCGCGCAGCACCTTCGCGACCGCCGCCGCGTCGACCTCGTCCGCGAAGTCGATCGTGCCGATGACCTGCGAGCGCTTCGCCGGGTCCGTCACGAACGCCGACGCGTACTTGGACTCCTCGGCCCAGCCGTACAGCGCGTCCGAGGACTCCTTCGTCCGGGCCACGGCCCAGTCGAGGCCACCCTGGCCGTTGATCCACTTCAGCTGCTCGTTGAGCAGGAAGAGGGTCGAGAGCGCCGGGGTGTTGTACGTCTGGTTCTTCAGCGAGTTGTCGATCGCCGTCGGGAGCGAGAAGAACTCCGGGATGTGACGGCCGGACGCGTGGATCCTCTGCGCCCGCTCCAGGGCGGCCGGGGAGAAGGCCGCGAGCCACAGGCCGCCCTCGGCGGCGAAGGACTTCTGCGGGGCGAAGTAGTAGACGTCCGTCTCGGCGATGTCGACCGGGAGGCCGCCCGCGCCGGAGGTCGCGTCGACCAGGACGAGCGCGCCCTCGTCGGCGCCCGCGACCCGCTTGATCGGGGCGGCGACACCGGTGGAGGTCTCGTTGTGGGTGTACGCGTAGACGTCGACGCCCGCCTCGGCCACCGGCTCCGGGTGGGTGCCCGGGTCGGAGGAGATCACGGTCGGCTCGGCCAGCCAGGGAGCCAGCTTGGCGGCCTTCGCGAACTTGGAGGAGAACTCGCCGAAGGTGAGGTGCTGCGACTTGTTCTCGATCAGACCGTGGGTCGCGACGTCCCAGAAGGCGGTGGATCCGCCGTTGCCCAGGATCACCTCGTAGCCCTCGGGCAGCGAGAAGAGGTCGGAGATGCCGGTACGTACCTCGCCGACCAGGTTCTTGACCGGAGCCTGGCGGTGGGACGTGCCGAGGAGAGAGGTGCCGGTGGCGGCCAGGGCGTCCAGCGCCTCCGTACGCACCTTGGAGGGGCCCGCGCCGAAACGGCCGTCGGCGGGCTTGATGTCAGCGGGAATCTGGATCTCAGCCACGAGGCGGAGAGTATCGGGTCGGGGCGGGGCCGGTCGCCGGATGTCCGCCCGATGAGACGAGGACTGAGACATCCTGGGCTTGTGGGAAGACACGAGGAACACGCGTCCGGGCTGGCCTCCGACCTGCGCGCGGCCGTCGCCGGCGAGGTCGACTTCTCCGCCGCCGCGAGGGCGCTGGCGACCATGGACGCCTCCAACTACCGCCGCGTTCCGGCCGGTACGGTCGCGCCGCGCGACGCCGCCGACATCGCGGCCGTCCTGGAGGTGTGCCGGGCGCACGGCACCACCCCGGTCGTCGCGCGGGGCGCCGGGACCTCGATCGGCGGCCAGGCGACCGGCACCGGCGTCGTGCTCGACCTCACACGGCACATGGGCGGGATCGTCTCCCTCGACCCGGAGGCGCGGACGGCCGTCGTCCGGCCCGGCCTCGTCCTGGACCGGCTGCGGGCGGCGGCCCGCCCGCACGGGCTGACCTTCGGCCCCGACCCGTCCACGCACAGCCGCTGCACCCTCGGCGGCATGATCGGCAACAACGCGTGCGGGGCGCACTCGGTCGCCTGGGGGACCACGGCGGACAACGTGCGCTCGCTGGAAGTGGTGACGTACGGAGGCGCCGAGTTGACGCTGGGGCGGGGCGGGCGCGGCGCCCCCGCCGGACTCCTCGACCTCGTCGACCGCCACCTCGCCCTCCTGAGGACGGGCTACCCGGCCGGTCTGCCGCGCCGGATCTCCGGCTACGCCCTCGACGCGCTGCTCCCCGAGCGGGGCGTGGACGTGGCCCGCTCCTTCTGCGGCAGCGAGGGCACGCTCGGGGTGGTGACGGAGGCGACGGTGGCCCTCGTCCCGCTGCCCGCCGAGCCGGTCCTCGTCGTCCTCGGGTACGCGGACGAGACCGCGGCGGCGGACGCGGCGGCGGGGCTCCTGGCGTACGGCCCGCTGACGGTGGAGGGCATGGCCGCCGATCTCGTACGGGGTGCCCAGGGGCTGCCCCGGGGCGGGGCGTGGCTGTTCTGCGAGGTCGACGGCGCGGGAGCGGCCTCCCGTCTGGTCCGGGCGGCGGACGCGCTGGACGCGGTCGTGGTGCGGGAGGCGGCCGGGCAGCGGTCGCTGTGGCGGATCCGGGAGGACGCGGCGGGAACGGCGACGCGGATGCCGGGGGGCGGGGACGCGTGGCCGGGGTGGGAGGACTGCGCGGTGCCGCCGGCGCGGCTGGGCGCGTACCTCCGCGCGTTCCGTGCGCTGCTGGCCGACTTCGGCCTCCGGGGAGTCCCGTACGGGCACTTCGGCGACGGCTGCGTCCACGTCCGGATCGACTTCGACCTGTGGACGGGGAAGGGCGTACGGGACTTCCGCCGCTTCTCGGAGGCGGCCGCCGACCTCGTGGTCGCCCACGGCGGCTCGCTCTCCGGGGAGCACGGCGACGGGCAGGCGCGGGCCGAGCTGCTGCCGAGGATGTACGGGGAGGAGCTGGTCGGCCTCTTCGGCGCGGTCAAGGACGTGTGGGACCCGGACGGGGGCCTGAACCCGGGGATGCTGGTGCGGCCGAAGCCGCTGGACTCCGGTCTCCGCTTCGAAGGGCTGCCGGTGGTGGGGCTCGGCAGGGCCGCCGCGCGGTGCGTCGGCGTGGCCAAGTGCCGGGTGGACGGCCCGAGCGCGGGTCCGGGCGTGATGTGTCCCTCGTACCGGGCGACGGGGGAGGAGCGGCACTCCACGCGGGGCCGGGCTCGCCTCCTGCACGAGATGGCGCTCGGCGAGGTGATCACCGACGGGTGGCGCTCGGAGGAGGTCCGGGAGGCGCTCGACCTCTGCCTGTCCTGCAAGGGCTGCCGCAGCGACTGCCCGGTGGGCGTCGACATGGCGGCGTACAAGGCGGAGTTCCTCGACCGGCACTACGCGCGACGGCCCTTCGCGCGGCCCCGCTCGCACTGGACGATGGGCCGCCTCCCGAGCTGGCTGGCGCACTTCGGGCGCGGGCTCAACGCGGCCATGGGGCTGCCCTTCGCGGCGCGGCTCGCGGGGGTGACGCCGGAGCGGACCATGCCGAGGGTGGCGGAGCGGTCCTTCGTGTCCTGGTTCGCCGAGCGCGCCTCGAACCGCCCGCCGTCGCTCACCCTGTGGCCGGACACCTTCACGAACCACCTGGCGCCGGAGGTGGGTGAGGCGGCCGTCCGCGTCCTGGAGGACGCCGGCCTGGGGGTGGAACTGCCGCCCGGGCGGGTCTGCTGCGGGCTGACCTACGTGTCGACGGGGCAGCTGGGGGCGGCGCGGAAGGTGATGCGGAGGACGTTGGACGTGATGGGGGAGGGGACGGGGGTTGGTGGGGCCGGTGGGCCTGGTGGTGCCGTTGGTCCCGTCCGGCCCGTGGTCGTCCTGGAACCCTCCTGCGCGGCGACCCTCCGCACCGACCTGCCCGAACTGCTGCCGGACGACCCCCGCGCGGCCCGCCTCGCCGCCTCCGTCCGCACCTTCGCGGAAGCCCTGGAGACCCTGGCGCCCGACTGGACCCCGCCCCGCCTCGACCGCCCGGTCACCGGCCAGACCCACTGCCACCAGCACGCCGTCCTGGGCGACGCGGCGGACCGCCGCCTGCGGGCCCGCGCCGGCCTCACGGGCGACCTCGCGGGCGGCTGCTGCGGCCTCGCGGGCAACTTCGGCTTCGAACCCGGCCACTACGAGGTCTCGGTGGCATGTGCGGAGGACCAACTCCTGCCGGCCCTGCGAGGGGCGGGCCACGCGGAGGTCCTGGCGGACGGCTTCTCGTGCCGGACCCAGATCGGGGACCTGACGGACCGCAGGGCCCGGCACCTGGTGGAACTCCTCGCGGAGGGCGTGGAGGAGGTGCCCCGGGCCGGGCCGGGAACACCGGGGCCGGGTTTCGACGGCGCGCGCTGACCGGACCGCGCCACCGTGAGGGCGTCCGCTACCCCGCCTCCCTCACGATCTCCCGGGCCATCGTCACCAGCGCCCCCGTCGCCGGGTGCGGGAAGGCGTCGCGCCAGGCCAGGACGACCGGGAGCGGGGGCGCCTCGGGGAGGGGGCGGTAGCTGACGCCCGGGTGGGGGTGGAGGGCGGCGGTGGAGGCGGAGGAGACGCCGATGCCGCGGCCGGCGGCGATCGCGGTGAGCCAGTCGTCGGTGTTGGCGACCGTCAGGGTGGCGGCCGGGCGGGCGGCGGCCGGCCAGAGGGACAGCGTGGTGGTGCCCGAGACGGTGTTGAGGACGACCGTCTCGCCGGCGAGGTCGTCGAGGGCGAGCCGGGCGCGGTCCGCGAGCGGATGGTCGGCGGGGAGGGCGGCGACGCGCATCTCGGTCGTGAGTTCCGCGGTGACGAGGCCGGGCGCCTCCACCGCCCCGCGCAGCAGCGCCGCGTCGACCTCGCCGCGGGCGAGACCGGCGGTGCGGTCGTCGATGCGGAGCAGTTCGAGCGGGGTCTCGGGGTGGGCGCGCTGCCAGCGCCGGAGCAGGGGGGTGGTGTACGGGCCGAAGGCCGACCAGGCGTGTCCGAGGCGCAGCGGGCGGTGGCGCAGGCGCGCGGGGTCGACGGCGGCCTCGAAGGCGGCGAGCGCGGCGGCCGCCCGGTCCTGGAAGGCGCGGCCCTCGGCGGTGAGCGCGAGGTGGTGGGTGGAGCGGTCGACGAGCCGGGCGCCGAGGTGCTGTTCCAGGGCGGCGAGCGTGCGGGAGACGGCGGGCTGGGTGAGGTGGAGCCGGGCGGCCGCCCTGGTGAGGCTGGCTTCCTCGGCGATGGCGAGGAAGCAGCGGAGGTGGCGCAGCTCGATGCTCATGCGCCCGGAGCATAACCGCAGCGCAATCGGCATTTCCGGTGCCGCGCAGGGGCTCGTAGCGTGGGAGGGGAATCCCGGCTGCGGTCCGGACGGGGGTGCATTATTCTGGACCGAGGGTCCAGTCTAATGAACTTGCGTGTGTGAGGAGCCGTCGGTGGACAGTCCGGTCAAGGAGATGGCCCCGGCCGCGGCGCCCGCCGCGCCCGCGGTGGGGTCGGGGACGGCCGGGCCCCCGGCCGGCCGTCGGCTCGGGCCCGTCGCGCTCGTCGTCGCCGGCGGGCTCTCCGTGCAGTTCGGCTCCGCCGTCGCCGTCCTCCTGATGCCCCGCGCGGGCGCGCTCGGCGTCGTCACCCTCCGGCTCGTGCTCGCCGCCGCCGTCCTGCTGGTCGTCTGCCGGCCCAAGGTCCGCGGCTACGGCCGCGCCGACTGGGGGACGATCGTCGCCTTCGGCACCGCCATGGCCGGCATGAACATCCTCTTCTACCAGGCCGCCGACCGGATCCCGCTGGGCGCCGCCGTGACCCTGGAGGTCCTCGGCCCGCTGATCCTCTCCGTCGGCGCCTCGCGCCGCCTGATGAACCTCCTCTGGGCCGGGCTCGCCCTCGGCGGCGTCGTCCTCCTCGGGGGCGGCGGCTTCGACCGCCTCGACCCGCTCGGCGCGGCCTTCGCGCTCGCGGCGGGCGCGATGTGGGCCGCCTACATCGTCTTCAGTGCCCGCACCGGCCGCCGCTTCCCGCAGGCCGACGGGCTCGCGCTCGCCATGGCCTTCGGCGCCGTCCTCAGCCTGCCGCTCGGCATCGCGGAGGCGGGCGACAAGCTCCTCGTGCCGTCGACGATCGGCCTGGGCCTCGCCGTCGCGCTGATGTCCTCGGTCCTCCCGTACACCCTGGAACTCCTCGCCCTGCGCCGCCTGCCCGCGCCCACCTTCGCGATCCTGATGAGCCTGGAACCCGCCATCGCGGCGGCGGCCGGCTTCCTCGTCCTGAGCCAGGCCCTGTCCGCCACCGACGCCCTCGCCATCGCCCTCGTCATCGGTGCGAGCATGGGCGCGGTCCGTACCCAGGCGAGAGCGGCCCGCCGCGCGGAGTAGGGTCCGGGACGGGGAGGGGTCATGGACGACGACGGGTGGGACGGCGCGGAGGGCCGAGAGGTGCTCCGGCGGGCCGAGCGGGCGACGCGGTGGGGGTGGGCGGCGATCGCCGGCGTGACGGGACTGCTGGGCTTCGCCCTGGTCGCCCTCGTCGTCGGCCTCCTGCTCGTGGCCGTCGCCATGGGGTACGTCGTGATCTCGATGACCTCGTGAGCCACCCTTAGACTCCGCGCATGATCGCCGAACTGCAGTGCGTCGTCCTCGACTGTTCCGCGCCCCGTGAACTCTCCGCGTTCTACCGGGCCGTGCTCGGCGGGGACGTCGACCGGCCCGACCCCCGCTGGTCCCTCGGCGCGTCCTGGTCCACCCTGCACACCCCCGGCGGGCTCGTCCTCTGCTTCCAGGGCGTCGCCGATTTCCGTCCGCCGGTCCGGCCGGACCCGGAGCGCCCCCAGCAGTTCCACCTCGACTTCGGCGTCGCCGATCTGGACGCGGCCCACGAGCAGGTCCTCGCGCACGGCGCGACCCCGCTCGACGACGGGGCGGGCACGCGGAGCTGGCGGGTGTACGCGGACCCGGCGGGGCATCCGTTCTGCCTGGTCAGGCACTGACCCGATCCCTTCGATCCTTGGCCGTCGGCCTGTTTCCGGGGGCGGGGGCCGCTGAGGATCATGGAGGGGTTCTCAGCCGTACGAGGAGGGGGAGCCGACCATGGCCCTGGAGATGCGAGACCGGTGCGAGCGCTGTGAGACCGAGGCCCTGACGCCGGACGGTCCCGCGCGGATCTGCACCCACGAGTGCACCTTCTGCGTGCCCTGCGCCGACGCGATGGCCGACGTCTGTCCCAACTGCGGCGGCGAACTCGTCGCCCGCCCGCGCCGCCGGACCGCCGCCTGACCGGCCGTCCGGCCGAGGCACCGCCGTCCAGTCGCCGGACCGCCGTCCAGTCACCGCACCGCCGTCCAGTCGCAGGGCTCCGCCGGTCGCGGGCTGTCATCGGCGCTGGTCGGGCGGCGGCCCCGCCCGGCCGTCCATCAGCGTCGCTGATGATAGTTGATACCTTCGCGAAGGTTTTTATTTCATGGGTGCATGACCGCATCCACCAGCTCCACTCCGGAGCCGGCGACACTGCCGGCTCGTCCCGGGGCCTACCCGGACGGCAGGACCCCCCTCGCTGACGCCGTGCTCGCAGTCGCCCGACGTGACATCGCCACGTTCCACGCGCTGCCCCTCTCGCACGGCCGGTCTATCCGCGACTCCCACATGCGGGAGACCTACGAGGCGCTCTTCGGCGTCGCGCAGCTCGCGGCCGACGTGTCCTACAGCGGCACGATGCTCGACTCCTTCTTCCGGCCCCGGGGCCCGCTCCGTGAGGCCCAGCGCCTCGCGGCCCGCAGCTTCGGCGCCGACGCCACCTTCTTCCTCTCCGCCGGCACCAGCACCGCCAACCGGGTCGCCCTGACCGCGCTGACCCAGCCCGGCTCCCGGGTCCTGGCCGACCGCTCCTGCCACCAGTCGGTGCACTTCGCCCTCAACTCGCTCGGCGTCCAGGTCGCGTACGCCCCCATGCAGCGCTGCTGCGACGGCTGCCCCCGGACGTACGCGGACCTGCCCCGGCTCCTGGAGATGTTCCGCGCCGCCGCCGTCGAGGGCCGGCCCTTCGACACCGTCGTCCTCTCCGCCGTCTCCTACGACGGCGTCCGGTACGACCTGCCGACCGTCCTCGCCGAACTCGCCGCCGTCCACCCCGGCGTCTCCGTCCTGGTCGACGAGGCCTGGGGCGCCGTGCACCGCTTCCACCCCCGGCTGCGCCCGCTCACCGCGCTGCACGCCGTCGAGACGCTGCGCGCCGCCGACCCCCGCCTCGCCATGAACGTGGCCGTCACCCACTCCGCGCACAAGTCGATGTCGGCGCTCCGCCAGGGCTCGTACCTGCACCTCATCGGCGACGGAGAGGCCCAGGAGCGCACCGCGCAGGCCCTCTTCCAGCACCACACCACCTCGCCCAGCTGGCCCGTGCTCGCGAGCCTGGACCTGGCCCGGCTCCAGGCCGAGACCGAGGGCGAGTCGCTCCTCGGCCGCTCCCTCGGCCTCGCCCGCACCCTGCGCGTCGAGCTCGCCACGGACCCGCGGCTCTCCGCGTACCGCCCGCTCGGGCCCGACGGTCACCTCACCGACGCCGCGCAGCTCGTCAGTGACGACCCCACCCGGGTCCTCGTCGACATCAGCGCCCTCGGCATCACGGCGGCGGACTTCCGCCGGATGCTCTTCGACGAGTACGCGCTGTACGTGGCCCGGGAGAGCGGCGACGCCGTCCTCTTCCACGTCCACATCGGTGTGGACGAGGCGACCCTGCTGCGGCTGCTCGACGCCCTGCGCACCATCCAGCGCACCTACCGGAGCGCCTCCGCGGCCCTGGCCACGGGCACCTCCGAGCACTTCATCATCGCCTACCCGCCCGGCATCCCCATCACGGTGCCCGGCGAGAAGCTCTGCGAGCGGACGCTCAGTCAGATCGACACCCTGCGCTCCAGCGGCTGCGAGATCTACACGCTGCGGAACCCGACCGTCTCCGCCCGCGAGCTCGCCGTCCAGGCCGCCGCCACCGGCTCCGTCCCGGCCACCGCCGACCACCTGACCGTCGAGACCCGCACGAGCCCGGCCCGTACGACCGAGCAGCTCGCCGGTGCCGCCGCCGCGGTCTCGGCGCCCGCCACCACCGCCGCCACCGTCACGGCCGCGGCGACCGCCGTCGCCACCGGCTGAACCGCCCGCCCCGACCCCGAGGAGAGCTCCATGATCAAGATCGCGGACATCCGCAAGCACGCCGCCCGCTGGCCCCAGCGCGTCGCCGTCGTCGACGGCGAGACCCGCATGACCTGGGCGAGCCTCGCCGACAAGGTCAGCCGGGTGGCCTGCGCCATCCAGGACCTGCTGCCCGAGACCCGGCCCGCCCGCGCGGTCTTCCTCGCCGAGAACAGCTGGGAGCTGGTGGTCTCGATGGCCGCCGTCAGCTCCCTCGGCATCCCCTGCGTCGGACTCGACTACACCGCCGGTCCCGTCGCGACCAGCGCCGCGCTCGACCAGCTGGAGCCGACCGTCGTGATCACCTCGAAGGCCCACCGGGGACTCGTCGAGGAGTGCGGCTGGCCGAACGGCAGGGACATACTCGACATATTCATCGACAGCGAGCCCGCCGGCCTGCCCGACGGCCAGACCGTCTCCGTCAGCTTCACCGACCTCCTCGTGTCGGCACCGGGCGAACCGCAGCCGGTGGAGCAGCCGTTCGAGGCCTTCTCCTTCACCTCCGGCACCAGCGGCGTCCCCAAGATGGTGGTCCGGCGCACCTCCTTCGAGGCCCGCCGCTTCGCCGACCTCGTCGACCAGTACGCCTTCGACGAAGAGGACGTCCACCTCGTCACGGTGCCGCTCTACCACGCCTCCGGGCCGGGCTGGGCGCGCATCTTCCTCACCCTGGGCGGCACCGTCGTCCTCGGCCCGCACGACGACGCCGAGGAGCTCATCCGCATCATCCAGGACGAGGGCGTCTCCACCACCCTCATGGTGCCGCCCGTCCTCGCCCGGGTCGTCGCCCACCCGAACTCGGAGCACCTGCACAAGACCTCCCGCCTGCACTTCGTGCTCTCCGGCGGCCGGCACCTCAACCGGTGGGTCATCAACAACGCCTGGGACCGCCTCGGCCCGGTGCTCCACCTCTACTACGGGACCACCGAGACCGGCGTGAACGTCATGATCGGCCCCGAGGAGCTGCACGTGGCGCCCTGCCGCTCCGGCCGCCCCATGCCCGGCAACACCGTCGTCGTCCTCGACGCCGACAACAAGCCGCTCCCCAAGGGCAGCCGGGGCCGGGTCGCCATCGCCAGCTACCAGCTGATGGACAGTTACGCGACGAGCGAGCCCGACTTCATGACGCTCGACTACGGCGGCCGTACGCAGCGCTTCCTGCTCACCGGCGACAGCGGGCTCGTCGACGAGGCGGGCCGGCTCGAACTCACCGGCCGCAACGACGGCGTGGCGAAGGCCGAGGCGGGCAAGCCGCTGGACGTCAACATCTTCGGCCTCGAAGCCGACCTGATGGACCTGCCCTGCGTCCGCGAGACCGCCGTCCTGCGGACGAGCCTCCCCGGTGCGGGCGAGGTGCTCGTCGTGCCCTTCACGCCGGTGGCGCCGGAGCGTCAGGAGAGCGGCTACCGGGCGGTCAGTGCCGCCTGCGCCCGCCGGGTGCCCTGCCTCCCGGCGTACGTGGTGCCGGTCGAGTCCATCCCGTACAGCCCGACCGGCAAGGTCCGGGCCGCCCAGCTCCTGGAGTCGGTCCTGCCGCTGCTCGACCTCCGGCCCGCGGAGTCCCGCGAGCCGGAGCCGGCCGGGGTCTGACCCGGCTGTCCTCCCCCTCCGCCTGCCGGGTCCCGCACCCCCTCCGCGGGACCCGGCCCCCCTCCCCTTCGTCCCCTCCGGCTCCGGCCCGACAGGAAGACTCATGAACAGTCAGAACACGTACACGCGAGGCGTTCTCCTCTGCCTCCTGGCCACGGTGTCCTGGGGTGCGATGTTCCCCCTGATGGACTCCACCCTGCAGCACATCGA
The DNA here is from genome assembly GCF_014648895.1 of Streptomyces tanashiensis. GTDB lineage: Bacteria > Actinomycetota > Actinomycetes > Streptomycetales > Streptomycetaceae > Streptomyces > Streptomyces tanashiensis. The sequence continues at coordinate 1,123,584 of NZ_BMRZ01000001.1, read as the reverse complement.
CCCCTTCACCTTCACCGTGATGCGCTACACCATCGCGGGTGCGATGTTCCTGGTCTTCCTCCGGCTGCGCGAGGGCCGGGAGGGGCTGCGCCTCAAGGGCGAACGCATCGGTCTGGCCTGGCTGTTCGGCACGGCGGGCTTCGCGGGCTTCCAGTTCCTGGTCTTCTTCGGCCAGGACCTCATCGGCGAGCGGGGCGCCCTCAACGCCTCGATCATGATGGCGACCATGCCCATGATGGGCTTCCTGGTGAACTGGGTGCTGAAGAAGGTCGTTCCGCCGAAGTTCTCGCTCGTCTTCATCGCGATGTCCTTCGTCGGCACCATCCTCGTCGTCTCCGACGGTGACATCGGCTCGCTGATCGCCTCCCCGAAGACCGCCGGCGCCGACGCGCTCCTGCTCTTCGCCGCGCTGTGCTGGGTCGTCTACACCTCGGGCGCGAGCTACTTCCCGACCTGGTCCCCGATCAAGTACACCGCGATCACCACGGTCCTCGGTCTCGCCTCCGCCACCGTGATCACGGCGGTCATCCTGGCCGCCGGCGGCGTGCCGGTCCCGACGGCGGGCGCCGTGGGCTCGATCCTGCCGCAGCTGGCCTACATGAGCGTCATCGCCGGCTTCGTCGGTGTCCTCGGCTGGAACTTCGGCAACCGCTACCTCGGCCCGCTCAACGGCGTCCTCTTCATGGACGTGGTGCCGATCACGGCGTTCGTGATCTCCGCCCTGACCGGTGTCGTCCCGGCGGGCATGCAGATCGTCGGTGCCTCGCTCACGGCGGCGGCCCTGGTCCTCAACAACCTGTACCTGCGCCGTGTCGCCGCGAAGGCCGCCGCCGCCCCGGCCCCGGTCGTGGCTTCCGGTTCCGGTTCCGGTACGGCTTCCGGTACGGGTTCCGCCGCCGCCCCGGCGCCGGTCGCCTCGGGCAGCAGGTCCTGACCGGTCCCGACCCGCTGAACGCGTACGGCGTGGCCTCCCACACCCGTGGGAGGCCACGCCGTTTCCCGGGATCTCACGGCGGGCACGCGGCCGGTCAGCCGCGCAGCCCTTCGAGGAGGACGGTCCGCAGCTCCTCGTACCGCTCGTCGAGGTCCTCGCGCCGGCTGAGGACGTCCGAGATGTGCTGCATGCCGAAGAAGGCGGAGACCAGGACGCGGGCCGCCGCGCGCGGTTCCACTCCGGCCCGCAGTTGTCCCGCGTCACGGGCCTCGGTGATCAGCCGGGTGAGGTACTCCTCCCAGCCGACGTACGGCTCGGGGAGCTCGGCGTCGATCAGCGCCCGCTCGATCTGGAGCCGCGCGCCGGCCTGGACGACGATGTCCTTCGCGAACGCCTTGGTGACCGTCTCGAGGACGGAGGTGAGCGTGTCGAACGGCTCCTCGTGCGTGCCCTCGGCGCCCTTGAGGATCTCGGGCCAGCGCGAGTAGTGCTCCTGCACGACGGCGACGGCCAGGGCCTCCTTGTTCGTGTAGTGGAAGTACACCGCCCCCTTGGTCATCTCCGCGCGTTCGGCCACGTCCTGCAGGGTCACGGTCGCGTAGCCGCGCTCCGCGAAGAGCTCGGCCGCCGACCGGAGGATGTGGACCTTCGTGCGCCGGGCGCGTTCCTGCTTGGGTTCGCTCCGGTGCTTCGGTTCGCTTCGGGGTGTCGCCATGCCTGTCCGCCTCTCTCGTGCCTACGCCTTGCAATATACATTCTCGAAGGTATATTTCTTGCTGCCGAGGGGCCGCCGAGGTCCCTCGTCGCCACGATGATTCACCTTGAGGGGGATAAGGATGTCCATCGGTGTGCTGCAGACCGTGTTACCCGTCGAGCCGCTCGCGCCCGTCGAGTCCCTGGAGTCCCTGATACGGGAGGCCAAAGAGGGCCTGAGCTTCGACCGCACGATCTCCCGCCGGTTCGTGCACCGCGCCTCGGTGACGGAGGTCTTCCTCACCGACGCGGTCGTCGCCGGGTCCGACCGCTTCCTGGTCGGTGCCCAACTGCCGCGGAACCACGCGCTGTACCGCCCGGAGGAGACCGGGCAGTGCGACTTCATGCTCCTCGTCGAGACCGTGCGGCAGGCCGGCATCTTCCTGAGCCACCGCTACCACGACGTGCCGCTCGGCCACCACTTCATCTTCAAGGCCCTGTCGCTGCGCATCGGTGACCCGGCCGCCCTCCGCGTCGGCTGCGGGCCGCTCGCGGTGGTCCTCGACGTGAAGGTCGTGACGCCCGCCGGGGGGCGGAACCCGCGTCGCTTCGACGCCCGCTTCGACATGGTGATCGAGGTCGGAGGCCGGGAGTGCGCCCGCGCCTCCGCCGGCGTCGTCGTGATCGACGGCGTCCGGTACGGACGGCTCCGGCAGCGCGGCAGGGTCGCGGAGACCGCCCGGCCGACAGGCCGGGAGCACGGCTCCTCCGTCTACGGGACCCCGGAGTACGGGACTTCGGCGTACGAGGCTTCCGCGTACGGGACCCCGGAGTACGGGGCGCCCGGCCACCCCGCCTCCCTGTACGGGGTGCCGGCCGGTGCCGCCGACGACCGGGGCGTCCTGCGTCCCGTACCCGCAGCGGAGGCCCTGACCCGGCCGCCCGGCACCCGGGAATGGCGGCTGCACGTCGACCCCACGCACCCCGGCTACTTCGAGCACCCCTCGGACCACGTGCCCGGGATGCTGCTCCTGGAGGCCTTCCGGCAGGCGGCCCGGGAGACGGCGGGAGGCGCGGCGCTGACCTCGCTGGACGCCGACTTCGCCGTCTTCGGCGAGCTGGCCGAGGCCGTGACCGTCGAGGCGGCGCCGGCCGAGGGCGGCCGGGTGCGCCTCTCCGCGACCCAGGGAGCCCGCGTCCTCGCCACGGCCGTGGCCCGGTGCGCGTGACGGTACGACCGCACGGTCAAGGGAAGAACGGACGAGCGTAGAAAGGCAGAAGGATGGAACTCCAGCACTTACGGGCCTTCCGCGAAGTGGCCCGGGAGCTCAGCTTCACCCGCGCGGCGCACAACCTGCACTACTCCCAGCCCGCGGTGACCGCCCAGATCAAGGGCCTGGAAGAGGACATGGGGGCCTCGCTCTTCCAGCGGCGCGGCAACCGCTCCGTGGAGCTCACGCCGGCCGGGGCGCGCCTGCGGCCGCTGGCGGAGCGGATCCTCGAACTGGTCGACACGGCGCAGTACGAGATCGCCGACCCCGCACCCGGCGCGGCCGACGGCCGCGGGGCGAGGGACCGTCGGACGGCCCCACCGGCCGGCGTGACCGGCCGCTTCGCCGACGTCAGTCTCGGTGGCAGAGGGGGCAGAGCATGAGCATCGCCCCCGCCCGGGCCGCGTTCTTCGACGTGGACGAGACCCTGATCACCTGCAAGAGCATGGCCTGTGTCCTCGCCCGGTACTGGGGGCGCGGCGAGGTCGCCGCCCGCCGGCTCGCCGCGGCCCGCGCCTCGCTCCAGCGCCAGATCCGCGAGGGCGTGCCCCGCGAGCAGGTGAACCGTTCCTTCTTCCGCTTCCTCGCGGGCAGTCACCTCGACGACCTGGAGACCAGCGGCCGGGAGTGGTACGAGAAGGCCCGCGCCGGCGGCCTGCTCCACACCCCCGTGCACGAGGCGTTGCGCCGCCACCGGGACGCCGGCGACCTGGTCGTCCTCGTCTCCGGAGCCTTCTCCGCCTGCCTCGACCCGCTGGCCCGGGAGGTCGGCGCCGACCTCGTGGTGTGCACCGTGCCCGAGGTGACCTCGCAGGGCGTGCTCACCGGGGAGCTGTCCGGCCCTCCCATGATCGGCGAGGCCAAGGCCGAAGCCGCCGGCCGGATCATGCAGGCCTTCGGCGTCGCCGCCGAGGAGTGTTACGCGTACGCCGACGACGAGAGCGATCTGCCGCTGCTGCGCTCCGTCGGTCATCCGGTCCTGGTGGGCGACGGACCGATCTCCGCCCCGCTGTCGGAGACGGCGTCCTGGTCCTGGCTGCCGGGCCCGGCGCCGGTGGCCCCGCCCGTCGCCCCGGCCGGCCCTCCGGCGTCCGCGCGGCCCGCGCCCGCTCCGGCGCCACGGGCGGCCTGAGGCTCCGGACCGGGGCGCGGACCTCTCCGCCGCCGTCGCCCGTCACGGAAGCCCCGCCCGTACGAGAGCCCCGTCGCCCCGGTGGTTCCGAGGCCCCGGAGCTGTCTCCGCCCCGCGCGTGACCGCCGTCCCGCGTGGCTCCGTTCCCCCCGCCCGCGCAGCCCCCACGTGCGCGGCCCCCATGCCTTCCTCGCGGAGTTCCCCGGCTCCGCCCCGGCTCCTTCCCGGCTCAGCCGCCGCGGGAGCCGGACAGCGCGGGCTCCAGGATGTCCCACACCTCGCTCACCAGCCCGGCGGGACCCGTCGCGTCCGTCGCCGTCACCACGGCGGGGGCGCCGACGAGGAGCGCCACGACGAGCCGGGCCAGCAGGCCGGCCGGGTGGGCGGTGCGTACGGAGCCCTCCCCCTGGCCCTTGCGGACCAGGCGCTCCACGACGCGGCAGAGCTCGCCGAGGGGGACGGGCGCGGTTCCCTCCGCGCGGGCGGCGTCCAGGACCAGGCGCAGTCCGGCCGCGAAGGGCACGTCCTCGTGCACCCGGCGGGCGAGGTCGAGGAGCAGTCTCCGCAGGGTGGGCAGTGCCGCGCCGCTCTCCTCCGCCTCGCCGGCGGCGGTGGCGAGGGCGTCGGCCCAGGCCGCCTGGAAGGAGCGGGTCAGTTCTCCGGCGAGATCCGCCTTCGAGGAGAAGTGTCCGTAGAGGGCTCCCTTGGTCAGTCCGGTGCGGGCCGTGATGTCGGCCAGGTTCGTCCCCTCGAATCCGTGCAGGGCGAACTCGGCGGCTGCCGCGCCGAGCACCAGGTCATAGGTCATGCGGGCCCTGTCCTGTTGCCTCACCGAGCGTCCGCCTCCTTCCGCTGTAGCGGCCTTCATGGCTTTCATGACGGCCTCTCAGAAAATACCTTCCGGACCGAATCTTTTTCTACTCGCATCAGTACCACCACTGAACCTCCACGCAAGGAGTACGTGTCATGACCGTCGTCGACGCCCCCGCCCCCCTCGCCGCCGCCCACCTCCGGGCCACCGCCGCGCGGCACGCCGAGGAGGCGGAGCGGACCGGCCGGCTCCACCCCGAGGTCCTCGGGGCGATGACCGCCGCCGGCCTCGCCCGCCACTTCGTGCCCCGCCGCTGGGGCGGCACGGCCGGCCGCTTCGCCGAACTGCTCGACACGGTCGCCGGGGTCGGCACGGCCTGCGCCTCCACCGCCTGGTGCGCGGTGCTGCTCGCCGCCCACGGCCGCCTCGCCGCCCACCTGCCGCCCGAGGGGCAGCGCGACCTGTGGGGCGACTCGCCCGACGTGCGCGTCGCGGCGGCGATCGTGCCCCCGGCCGGCCGGCTCGCCCGCGCGCCCGGCGGCTGGAGCCTGTCGGGGGAGTGGGCCTTCGCCAGTGGGGTCGAGGACGCCGACTGGGTGCTCCTCGCCTCGCTCGACCACACGGGCGGCGGGGCCCCGGCGTACCGGGTGCTGGCGGTGCCGCGCGAGGAGGTCGGGATCCACGGGGGCTGGGACGCGGTCGGGCTCCGCGCCACCGGCAGTCGCGGCGTCACGGTCGACGGGGTCTTCGTGCCCGAACACCGCACCTTCCTGCGCGAAGCCCTGGTGGCCGGCGTCACCGGCGCCGACGCGGCCCCCTGCCACCGGGTGCCCTACCAGCTGGCCGCCGGGCTCCTCTTCGCCGTCCCCGCGCTCGGCGCCGCCCGGGGAGCCCTCGACGCCTGGACCGGGCTCGTCGGCCCGCGCCGCCTCCCCGACGGGCGGCCGCTCACCGACGACCCGGCGGTCCAGCAGACCCTGGCCCGCTGCTCCGCCGAGATCGACGCCGCCCGCCTGCTCCTGGAGGCGGCCGCCGCCCGCGCCGACGACGCGGCCGGGGCCGTCCCCGGCAGCCGCGACACGGCCGCCGCCCTCAACCAGCGCGACGCGGCCGTCGCCGTCGACCTGCTCGCCGGCGCGGTGGAGCGCCTCATGCGCACCGGCGGCGCCCGCGGCCTCCTCGCGGGCGGCGGACTGGAGCGCGCCTGGCGCGACATCCACGCGATAGCCGCCCACGCGGCCCTCCAGCCCGCACCGGCGGCCGCGGCCTACGCGGCGACGGTCTTCCCGCGGGGGGCCTGAGCCGCGGGGTGCCTGAGGCCCGAGGGGCGCCTGAGCCACCCGGCGTCCGAGTCCCGCCGTCGGCGGGCGGCGTGGGCGGGTGGTGCGGAGGGGTCCGGTGTCTCCTGGCTCCGACCGGAGGGGGCTATACGCGCGGTGTATACACCGCGCGTATAGTCAGGGCGCATGGCACCGTCCACACCCACCCCCCGCGCCCCCCGCCTCCTCAAGGCGCTGATCGTCTCCGCGCTCGGGGTCGCCCTGGCGCATCTGATCCTGTCCGACACCCTCTATCTGTCGTTCGCCGGCCAGGCGGCCTCGACGCTCGGGGCCGGGCCCGGGTACTCCGCCGACCAGGCGTTCACCACGGCGCTCATCAACACGTTCCTGGTCATGCCGCTGGTCCTGTGGATCGGGATGCTCGTCACGGGGGAGCGGCGGGTCGGGCCGATGGTGCTGGTCGGGACGGTCGCGTGGATCACGGCCGTGGGGAACGGCATCGACCTGCTCGACGACGCCCCCGGCACCCTCCTCCCGCTCCGCTCCCTCGCCCTCGTCGTCGCCGTCACGGCCCTGGCCTCCCTCGTACGGAGGAGGAAGAGGAGCTAAGCGGCCTGGAGCGCGTCCACGACCACCATGCGGCGGACCCGGCGGGCCGGCAGGACCGAGGCCGCGACGCCCGTGAGGACGGTGGCCGCGAGGATGCCGAGGATCGTCAGGGCCGTGCCGCCCGAGGAGGCCAGTGCCTCCAGGGGCGAGACGTGGCCCGCCAGGACGGAGCGGGCGGCCAGCGTCCCGTAGAGCAGGCCGAGGAGCGTTCCGGCGACCGCCCCGGTGAGGGCGAGCAGCACCGACTCCAGGGTCAGCATCCGGCGCAGCTGCTCGCCCGCGAGGCCGATCGCGCGGAGCATCCCGAACTCGCGGGTGCGCTCCTCCACCGTCAGCATCAGGGTGGCGGCGACGCCGAGCGCGGCGATCGCGATCGAGAAGCCGAGCAGGACGGTGACCACCAGCATCATCCGGTCGAGCAGGGAGCGGATGAGGTCGGCGTCGGACCCGGTGTCCGCGATCCGGATCTCCGGGTGCGGGGTGAGCGCCCGGTCGACCGCCGCGCGGGCCGCGTCGTGGCCGGTGTCGCCCGCCGGGTTGAGCAGCACGGTGGAGACGGCGGCGCCCGGCGCGAGCCGGTCGAGGGTGGCCCCCGTGACGTACACCGTGGCGTCCGGGTGGAGCGAGCCGGGGAGGGCCGCCGCGCCGCTCACCGTCGTGAGCCGGGTGCCGGAGGCGGTCAGCGCCGGTCGCCGGGAGAGGGCGATCGCCTCGCCGTCCTTGAGTGTGAGGGCCGCGCCGACGCCCTCGGCGTCCGGGTTGAGCCCGGCCGGGTCGGCGGCGGCGACGACCGTCTTCCGGCCGTCGACGGTGAGGGTCGCGGTGCGGACCGGGGTGACGGTCAGTCCGCGTTCGGCGCGCAGCGCGGCGATCGCGTCGGCGGGCACCCGGGCGGCGTCCGTGTCGAGGGCGAAGACGGCCGGCATGCGGTCGGCGAGCATGCTGTCCAGGCCGCCCCGGGCCGCCCCGATCGCGGTCACGGCGGAGACGGCGACCGTCACGCCGACGAGCATCGCGGAGGAGGCGGCGGCGGTCCGGCGCGCGTTGGCCCGCAGCTGCTGCACGGACAGCCTGCCGACCGTCCCGAACGGGCGGCGGAGCGCGAGCCCGAGCAGCCCGACGAGCGGCGGCAACAGGTGCTGGGCGTACCGGAGCACGCCGAAGAACGAGACGATCGCGCCGATCGTCACGGCCAGCAGGGAGAGCGCCGAGCCGCCGAAGGCCCCGAGGGCGAGGAGCCCGGCACCGGCGACGAGCATCAGCACCGACACCGCCTCGCGGACGGCCCGGCTGCCCGGCTCGGGCAGCTTCGCGGAGCCGCTCGCGGCGAGCGCGGCGACCGGCGGCACGGCCGCCGCGGCCCGGGCCGGCCTGCGGACGGCCCACAGGGTGAGCAGTACTCCGAACGCCCCGGCGAGGCCGAAGGTCCAGGGGCCCGGCAGCAGGGAGACCTCGATCGGCCCGAGGCCGGCGAAGCCGTTGATCACCGCCGTGCCGAGCGCGCAGGCCGCCGCGCCGGCCGCGAGTCCGGCGGCCGAGGCGAGGGCGCCGAGCATGAGGCCCTGGCGGCGGATGATCCGGCGGAGCTGGTCGCGGTCGGTGCCGACGCAGCGCAACAGGGCGAGCTGGCGGGCGCGTTGGGCGAGGACGACGGAGAAGGTGTGGGTGACGACCATGCGGGCCACGGCCATCGCGATGAGGACGAAGGACAGGGCGGCGGTCAGGACGATCGCGTACATGGTCCCGGCGCCCTGGAGGGCGTTGTCCACGGCTCCGGCGTGGGTGTACGCGGACACCCCGCCGCCCAGGGACCGCTTGGCCGCCCTCGCGACCGCGAGCGCGTCCGCGCCCGGCGCGACGGAGAGGTCGAGGTGGGTGGCCCGTACCCCCGTGGCGTATGCCCTCGCCTGGGCGTGGGGCACGCCGATCGCGGGCTGGGAGCCGAGCGTCTGCGACGCGGAGGTGTCGAGGATCCCGGTGAGCCGGACGTCCGCCGTGCCGCCGTCGGCCCTCGTCACCCGTACGGTGCCGCCGGGTTCCGCGCCGACGCGTTCCGCGCTCTCCCGGTCGAGGACGACCTCGCCGGGGCCCTCGGGCCAGCGCCCGGAGTCGAGGCGCTGCCAGCGCAGGGCCGGGTCGGCGGCGATCGAGGTGACGAGGGCCCGGTCGTCGAGGGGGCGCCCGGAGGGGGCGATCACGTTGGCGTGTCCGGCCAGGCGCTCCGCCACCGACGTCACCTCCGGCACCCGGGCGGCGGCCGCCGCGGCGCCGGCGGGCAGCGCGCCCTCGGTGCCGCCCGGGACGACCTGGACGGCGGCGTCGCCGACGTCGGCGGCGGCCGACTGCTCGTACGACTGGACGAGCGCGCCCGCGCCGCCGACGGAGAGGACGAGGAAGGCCACGCCGACGGCGACGGCCGAGCCGGTCAGCACGAGCCGGCGCAGCTGGGCCCGGAAGTCCTTGAGGGTGAAGGTGAGCAGTGACGGCGACATGCCCTCCACGCTAGGAGGGAGAGGCGCCCGAGCACGGCCCCACCAGGCACGATCCGAGGTCATACCGAAGGGGGCATGCCACCGGCCCGCGCGTACCTCTCCGGGATGACGCTCCCGCCCCCACGACAGGGCCAGAAAGTAAAGCAAGCACGCTTGATTGTTTCTTGTCCCGCTGGCATGCTCCTCGGCGAAGGCCCGTGACCGCCCGTCCCCCGAGGGGAGCGCACCGTGTCCGACCCCGTCGTCGTCCTCGACGACCTGCGCGACGAGAGCGAAGAACTCGACTCTCTCGTCGGAGAGTTGAGCGAGGAGCAGTGGGGTGCGCCCACCCCCGCGCCCGGCTGGACGATCGCCCACCAGATCGCCCACCTCGCCTGGACCGACCGGGCCGCCCTCCTCGCCGCCACCGACGCCGAGGCCTTCGCCGCCGAGACCGAGAAGGCCCTCGCCGCCCCCGACCGCTTCGTCGACGAGGGCGCGGAGGAGGGCGCGAAGCTGCCGCCCGCCGAGCTCCTCGCCCACTGGCGCGCGGGCCGCGAGCGGCTCCAGGAGGCCCTGCGCGCGGTGCCGCCCGGGGTCAGGTTCCCCTGGTACGGGCCGCCGATGAGCGCCCAGGCCATGGCCACCGCCCGGCTCATGGAGACCTGGGCGCACGGCCAGGACGTCGCCGACGCCCTCGGGGCGGTCCGCACGCCCACCGCCCGGCTCCGGCACGTCGCCTGGATCGGCCACCGGGCCCGCGACTACGCCTTCCTCGTCCGGGGCCTTCCGGCGCCCGCCGAACCCTTCCGCGTCGAACTGACCGCCCCCGACGGCGCGTCGTGGACGTACGGCCCCGAGGAAGCCGCCCAGAAGGTCACCGGACCGGCCCTCGACTTCTGCCTCCTCGTCACCCAGCGCCTCCACCGCGACGACACCGCCCTGGTCGCCGAGGGCGAGGACGCCGAGCGCTGGCTCGGCATCGCCCAGGCCTTCGCGGGCCCGGCGGGTGCGGGCCGCGCCCCCGAGGGGGACCGGTGACCCTCCGCATCGGCAACGCCTCCGGCTTCTACGGCGACCGCTTCGACGCCGTCCGCGAGATGCTCACCGGCGGCGAACTCGACGTCCTCACCGGCGACTACCTCGCCGAGCTGACCATGCTCATCCTCGGCCGCGACCAGCTCAAGGACCCCTCCGCCGGATACGCCAGGACCTTCCTGCGCCAGATGGAGGAAGGCCTCGGCCTCGCCCACGAGCGCGGGGTCCGGATCGTCACCAACGCGGGCGGGCTGAACCCCGCCGGACTCGCCGACGCCCTGCGCGCCCTCGCCGCGAAGCTCGGCCTGCCGACCCGGATCGCCCACGTCGAGGGCGACCGGCTGCCCGCCCGGGACGGCGCCCTCGCCGTCAACGCCTACCTCGGCGGCGCCGGCATCGCCGCCTGCCTCGCGGCCGGGGCCGACGTCGTCGTCACCGGCCGGGTCACCGACGCCGCGCTCGTCACCGGGCCCGCGCAGTGGCACTTCGGCTGGGGCCCGGAGGCGTACGACGAGCTGGCCGGCGCGGTCGTCGCCGGGCACGTCCTGGAGTGCGGCACCCAGGCCACCGGAGGCAACTACGCCTTCTTCCGGGGCCATGACGTGCGCCGCCCCGGCTTCCCGGTCGCCGAACTCCACGCCGACGGCAGCGCGGTCATCACCAAGCACCCCGGCACCGGCGGCCTCGTCGACACCGGCACGGTCACCGCCCAGCTCCTCTACGAGACGGCCGGCGCCCGTTACGCCGGCCCCGACGTGACCGCCCGCCTCGACACCGTCCGGCTCGTCCAGGAGGGCCCCGACCGGGTGCGGATCGAGGGCGTGCGGGGAGAGGCCCCGCCCCCCACGCTCAAGGCCGGCCTCAGCAGGCTCGGCGGCTTCCGCAACGAGGTCGTCTTCGTCCTCACGGGCCTCGACATCGAGGCCAAGGCGGACCTCCTCCGGGAGCAGGTCCACGACGCCCTCGTGAAGAACCCGCCCGCCGAGGTCCGCTGGGAACTCGCCCGCACCGACCGCCCCGACGCCCCCACCGAGGAGACCGCCAGCGCCCTGCTCCGGCTCGTCGTCCGCGACCGGGACCCCGAGAAGGTCGGCCGCACCGTCACCGGGGCCGCCGTCGAACTGGCCCTCGCGAGCTACCCCGGCTTCCACGTCACCGCCCCGCCCGGCAAGGGCGCCCCCTACGGGGTCTTCGAGACCGCGTACGTCCCGGCCGCCGAGGTCCCGCACACGGCGGTCCTCCCCGACGGGACCCGGCAGGAGCTCCCCGTACCCCCGAAGACCCTCGGCCTGGCACCCGTACCCGACCCGGAGCTTCCGCCGCCGCCCCCCGAGGGGCCCACCCGGAGGATGCCCCTCGGCCGGATCGCCGGGGCCCGCAGCGGCGACAAGGGCGGCGACGCCAACGTCGGCGTCTGGGTCCGCACGGACGAGGAGTGGCGCTGGCTGGCCCACACCCTCACCGTGGGGAGGTTCAGGGAACTCCTGCCGGAGACGGCGGACCTGACCGTCACCCGGCACCTCCTCCCGAACCTCCGCGCCGTGAACTTCACGATCGCCGGGATCCTCGGCGAGGGCGTCGCCTCCCAGGCCCGCTTCGACCCCCAGGCCAAGGCCCTCGGCGAATGGCTCCGCTCCCGCCACGTGGACGTACCGGAGGCCCTGCTGACCGGCGCCCCGGCCGCCACCCTCCCGACCGACGCCCCGGAGGAACTCCCGTGACCGTCCTCGCCTCCGCCCTCGACACCGGCGGACCCGACTACGCCTCCCACCGCTCGGCCATGCTGGAGAAGCTCGCCGCCCTCGACGCCGAGCACACCAAGGCCCTCGCCGGCGGCGGCGAGAAGTACACGACCCGGCACCGGGCGCGCGGCAAGCTCCTCGCCCGCGAGCGCATCGAACTGCTCGTCGACCCCGACAGCCCCTTCCTGGAGCTGTCGCCGCTCGCCGCCTGGGGCAGCGACTACACCGTGGGCGCCTCGCTCGTCACCGGCATCGGCGTCGTCGAGGGCGTGGAGTGCCTCATCACCGCCAACGACCCGACCGTGCGCGGCGGCGCCTCCAACCCGTGGACGCTGAAGAAGGCCCTGCGGGCCAACGAGATCGCGTACGCCAACCGGCTGCCCGTCATCTCGCTCGTCGAGTCCGGCGGCGCCGACCTGCCCTCCCAGAAGGAGATCTTCATCCCGGGCGGGGCGCTCTTCCGCGACCTCACCCGCCTGTCCGCCGCCGGCATCCCGACCGTCGCCGTCGTCTTCGGGAACTCGACGGCGGGCGGCGCCTACGTCCCCGGCATGTCCGACCACGCCGTGATGATCAGGGAGCGGTCGAAGGTCTTCCTCGGCGGCCCGCCGCTGGTGAAGATGGCGACGGGCGAGGAGAGCGACGACGAGTCCCTCGGCGGCGCCGAGATGCACGCGCGCACCAGCGGGCTCGCCGACCACTACGCCGTCGACGAGGCCGACGCGATCCGCCAGGCCCGCCGGATCGTCGCCCGCCTCAACCACCGCAAGGCCCACCCCGACCCGGCGTCCGCCGAGCCCCCGAAGTACGACCCGGAGGAACTGCTCGGGATCGTCCCCGGCGACCTCAAGACCCCCTTCGACCCGCGCGAGGTGATCGCCCGGATCGTCGACGGCTCGGACTTCGACGAGTTCAAGCCGCTCTACGGGACCTCGCTCACCACGGGCTGGGCGCGCCTGCACGGCTATCCGGTCGGCATCCTCGCCAACGCGCAGGGCGTCCTCTTCTCCGCCGAGTCGCAGAAGGCCGCCCAGTTCATCCAGCTCGCCAACCAGCGCGACATCCCGCTCGTCTTCCTCCACAACACCACCGGCTACATGGTCGGCAAGGAGTACGAGCAGGGCGGCATCATCAAGCACGGCGCGATGATGATCAACGCGGTGTCGAACTCGAAGGTCCCCCACCTCTCCGTCCTCATGGGGGCGTCGTACGGCGCCGGGCACTACGGCATGTGCGGCAGGGCCTACGACCCGCGCTTCCTCTTCGCCTGGCCGAGCGCCAAGTCGGCCGTCATGGGCCCGCAGCAGCTCGCCGGAGTGCTCTCCATCGTGGCGCGCGCGTCGGCCGCCGCGAAGGGACAGCCCTACGACGACGAGGCCGACGCCGGTCTCCGGGCGCTCGTCGAGGCGCAGATCGAGTCCGAATCGCTGCCGATGTTCCTGTCCGGCCGGCTCTACGACGACGGGGTCATCGACCCCCGCGACACCCGCACGGTCCTCGGACTGTGCCTCTCCGCGATCCACACGGCACCGGTCGAGGGCGCGCGCGGCGGCTTCGGCGTCTTCCGAATGTGAGGCACTGATGATTTCGACCGTACTGGTCGCGAACCGCGGCGAGATCGCCTGCCGGGTCTTCCGCACCTGCCGCGAACTGGGCATCTCCACCGTCGCCGTGTACTCCGACGCCGATGCCGGCGCGCTGCACGTCCGGGAGGCCGACGCCGCCGTACGGCTGCCGGGGGCCGCGCCCTCGGAGACGTACCTGCGCGGCGACCTGGTGGTGAAGGCGGCGCTCGCGGCGGGCGCCGACGCCGTCCACCCCGGCTACGGCTTCCTCTCCGAGAACGCCGACTTCGCGCGCGCCGTCACCGACGCGGGCCTGCTCTGGATCGGCCCGCCGCCTGCGGCGATCGAGGCGATGGCGTCGAAGACCCGCGCCAAGGAACTCCTCGGGATCGCGCCCCTCACCGACGTCACCGAGGCGGACCTGCCCGTCCTGGTGAAGGCGGCGGCGGGCGGCGGCGGCCGGGGCATGCGGATCGTACGGGAACTGGCCGCCCTGGACGGCGAGTTGCGGGCGGCTTCGGCGGAGGCGGCGAGCGCCTTCGGGGACGGCGAGGTGTTCGTCGAGCCGTACGTGGAGAACGGCCGCCACGTCGAGGTCCAGCTCCTCTGCGACACCCACGGCACCGTCTGGGCGCTCGGCACCCGCGACTGCTCCCTGCAGCGCCGGCACCAGAAGGTCATCGAGGAGGCCCCCGCGCCCGGCCTGCCCGCCGCCCTGGAGGACTCCCTCCTGGACACGGCCGTCCGGGCCGCGAAGGCCGTCGGCTACGTCGGCGCGGGCACCGTCGAGTTCCTGGTCGCCGACGGGCGGGCGCACTTCCTGGAGATGAACACCCGCCTCCAGGTCGAGCACCCGGTCACCGAGGAGGTGTACGGCGTCGACCTCGTCGCGCTCCAGCTCGCCGTCGCCGAGGGCCGGGCCCTGCCACCCGAGCCCCCCGCCCCCCGCGGCCACGCGATCGAGGCCCGGCTCTACGCCGAGGACCCGGCGCGGGACTGGGCCCCGCAGACGGGCGTCCTGCACCGCTTCGAGGTCGCCGGGGACGTGCGCGTGGACACCGGATACGCCTCCGGGGACACGATCGGCGTCCACTACGACCCGATGCTCGCGAAGGTGATCGTCCACGCCGAGACCCGCGAGGCGGCCCTCCGCAAGCTCGCCCACGCCCTGGAGCGGGCCGTCGTCCACGGGCCCGTCACCAACCGGGACCTGCTGGTCGCGTCCCTGAAGCACCCCGAGTACGCCGGGACGGAAGCCCTCGACACGGGCTTCTACGACCGCAACCTGACCGTCCTCACCACCCCGCCGCCGGGCGAGGAGTACGCGGCGGCGGCCGCCGCCGTCGCCCGGGCCTCCCGCGGCACGAGCCGGTTCGGCGGCGGCTGGCGCAACCTGCGCTCGCAGGACGAGACGAGGACGTACGGCGACCACGAGATCCGCTACCGGCCCACCAGGGACGGCGGATACGAGATCACGTCCCCGGAGGGCGTACGGGTCGTGGCGGCGACGCCCGGCCGCGTCAGCCTGGAAGTGGCCGGCGTGGTGCGGCACTTCGAGGTCACCGCGTACGAGGACACCGTCCACGTGGGACGCCACCGCCTCACCGCCCGCCCCCGCTTCACCGACCCCGCCGACCAGCGGGAGCCCGGCTCCCTGCTCGCTCCGATGCCCGGCACCGTCGTCCGGGTCGCGGACGGCCTCGCCGTCGGCGACCGGGTCGCCGCCGGGCAGCCGCTCCTCTGGCTGGAGGCCATGAAGATGGAGCACCGCGTCATCGCCCCCGCCTCCGGCACGCTCACCGCGCTCCACGCCGCCCCCGGCCGCCAGGTCGAGGTCGGAGCCCTGCTCGCCGTCGTACAGGAACACGCCTCGACCGAAGCACAGGAGGAAGTCCCCGCATGAGCACCCTCATCGAGACCGAAGAGCTCACCGCACTCCGCGCCGCCGTCTCCGCGCTCGGCCACCGCCACGGCCCCGGCTTCGACCGGGCGGAACTGTGGGCCGAGGCCGGCAAGCTCGGCTACCTCGGCGTGAACCTCCCCGAGGAGTACGGCGGCGGGGGCGGCGGCATGGCCGAGCTGTCGATCGTCCTGGAGGAGGCGGGCGCGGCCGGCGCGCCGCTCCTCATGATGGTCGTCTCGCCCGCGATCTGCGGCACGGTCATCGCCCGCTTCGGCACCGAGGAGCAGAAGCGGTCCTGGCTCCCGGGCCTCGCGGACGGCACGAGGACGATGGCGTTCGGGATCACGGAGCCCGACGCCGGCTCCAACTCGCACCGCATCACGACCACGGCCACGCGCACCGAGGAGGGCTGGGTCCTCAACGGCCGGAAGGTCTTCGTCTCGGGCGTGGACATCGCGGACGCGACCCTGATCGTCGGCCGCACCTCCGACGCCCGCACGGGCAGCCTCAAGCCCTGCCTCTTCATCGTCCCGCGCGACACCCCCGGCTTCGGGCGCCGGCACATCGAGATGGAACTCGACGCGAACGAGAAGCAGTTCGAGCTGACCCTCGACGACGTGCACCTCCCCTTCGAGGCACTGGTGGGCGACGAGGACGCGGGCCTCCTGCAGCTCTTCGCGGGCCTCAACCCCGAGCGGATCATGACGGCGGCCTTCGCGATCGGCATGGGCCGGTACGCCCTCGCGCAGGCGGTGAAGTACGCGAAGGAGCGCCAGGTCTGGAAGGCCCCGATCGGCGCCCACCAGGCCATCGCGCACCCGCTCGCCCAGGCGCACATCGAACTCGAACTGGCCCGGCTGATGATGGCGAAGGCCGCGCACCTCTACGACGCGGGCGACGACGTGGGCGCCGGCGAGGCAGCGAACATGGCGAAGTACGCGGCGGCGGAGGCCTGCGTGAGGGCGGTCGACGCCTCCGTCCACACCCTGGGCGGCAACGGCCTCACCCGCGAGTTCGGCCTCGCCCGCCTGATCACGGCGGCCCGCGTGGCCCGGATCGCCCCGGTCAGCCGGGAGATGATCCTGAACTACATCTCCCACCAGACCCTGGGCCTGCCCAAGTCGTACTGACGGACCGGTCCGGGGCGGACGTCAGCGGGGGAGCGGCGCGGGACGGGCCATTTCCCCGCTGACCAGGAGAAGCGCCGTCATGCCGGCCAGCATGGCACCGGGGATCGCCAGCGAGCCCCGCTGGTCGATCTCCGTCAGCTCCGCGTACTCCTGCCGGCTGACCTCGACCGTGCCCCGGCGCCCGGGGGACGTCTCGTACGCGTAGTAGCGACCCTCCCGGACGTCGGGGGACTGCCGGCTGCTGCCGGTGACCGCGTTGCCGTAGGCGGTCACGGCTGCCGTGACGATCAGGAGGCCGACGGCCAGCTGGACCCGGCCCGGCAGGCGCAGGAAGGCCGGCCACTGCTCGCTGCGTTCGGCGCCCGCCCGGACTCCCTCGACGATGGTCCAGACCGTGAGCGGGAACACCGAGGCGAAGGCGATGCTCATCAGGATGGTGGACGAGGGCAGCGGAAGCCGCCCCGGCAGCAGTGTCAGTGCGGCCGTGAGGACCATCAGCGTGCTCAGCCCGCCGCTGAGCGCGGCAAGAACCTTGAACCTCGTTCTCATCGCGGCAGCGTGGCAGCCGCGCCGGCCTGCGAGCAGTGCCCGTTTCCGGCAGTGTCCGCCCGCTTCCGACTGCCCGGGAAGGGGCGCCCCCAAATCATGCATGCGTGCTTGATTGTTCTCCGGGGTACTGACAAGGTCTCCCCAAGTTCCGCCCGCAGCAGCGATCCTGGCGATCACCTTCCACCTCCCCAGGGGGCAACGCATGGTGTTCCACAGCGCGTACGAGCCCGTTCCCACCGTCTCCCTCCCCATCCACGACGCCGTCCTCGGGCGCGCCGCCGAGTGGGGTGACACGCCCGCCCTGATCGACGGGGCCGGGGAGCTCAGCCTCACGTACGGGCAGGTCGACGCGTTCCACCGGCGGGTCGCCGCCGGGCTCGCCGAGGCCGGGGTGCGCAAGGGGGACGTGCTCGCCCTGCACAGCCCCAACACCGTCCTGTTCCCCGTCGCGTTCTACGCCGCCACGCGCGCGGGCGCCTCCGTCACCACCGTGCACCCGCTCGCGACACCCGAGGAGTTCGCCAAGCAGCTGAGGGACTCCTCCGCGCGGTGGATCGTGACCGTGTCCCCGCTGCTCGCCTCCGCCCGCGCGGCCGCCGAGCTCGCCGGCGGGATCGAGGAGATCTTCGTCTGCGACCGGACGGAGCAGGGGGACGCGCGCTCGCTCCAGGACTTCCTCGGCTCCACCGCGCCCGTACCCGAGACCGGCGTCGACCCCGACCAGGACGTCGCCGCCCTCCCGTACTCCTCCGGCACCACCGGCGTCCCCAAGGGCGTGATGCTCACCCACGCCTCGATCGCCACCAACCTCGCCCAGCTGGAGCCGGTCATCCCCATGGGCCCGGGCGACCGCATCCTGGCCGTGCTCCCGTTCTTCCACATCTACGGGCTCACCGCCCTCATGAACGCCCCCCTCCGCTCCGGCGCCACCGTCGTCGTCCTGCCCCGCTTCGACCTCGACACCTTCCTCGGCGCCATCCAGACCCACCGCATCAACGGCCTGTACGTGGCCCCGCCGATCGTGCTCGCCCTCGCCAAGCACCCGGCCGTCGCCGACTACGACCTGTCCTCCCTGGAGTACATCGTCAGCGCCGCCGCCCCGCTCGACGCCGCCCTCGCCGAAGCCTGCTCGGCCCGGCTCGGCCTCCCGCCGGTCAGCCAGGCGTACGGCATGACCGAGCTGTCGCCCGGCACCCACGTCGTCCCCCTCGACGCCCCGGCACCCCCGCCCGGCACCGTCGGCAGGCTGCTGCCCTCGACCGAGATGCGGATCCTCTCCCTCGACGACCCCGCGAAGGACGCCGCACCCGGCGAGGAGGGCGAGATCGCCATCCGCGGCCCGCAGGTCATGAAGGGCTACCTGGGCCGCCCCGACGCCACCGCCGCCATGATCGACGCCGACGGCTGGGTGCACACCGGCGACATCGGCCGCGTCGACGAGGACGGCTGGCTCTTCGTCGTCGACCGCGTCAAGGAACTCATCAAGTACAAGGGCTTCCAGGTCGCCCCCGCCGAACTCGAAGCGCTCCTCCTCACCCACGACGGCATCGCCGACGCCGCCGTCATCGGCGTCACCGACGCGGACGGCACCGAGATCCCCAAGGCCTTCGTCGTCCGTCAGCCCGCCGCGCCCGGCCTCACCGCGGACGAGGTCATCGCGCACGTCGCCGCGCGGGTCTCCCCGTACAAGAAGGTCCGCAGCGTGGAGTTCATCGACACCGTCCCCCGGGCAGCGTCCGGGAAGATCCTCCGAAGGGAACTGAGGAACCGCGCATGACCCTCGTCGACGTCACCGAGGAGCGGGGCATCACCACCCTCGCCCTGAACTCCCCGGCCACCCGCAACGCGCTCTCCGCGCCGCTCGTCACCGAGCTCGCCGACGCGCTCACCGCCTGCGGCAAGGACCCGGCGGTCCGGGCGGTCGTCCTCACCCACACCGGCTCCACGTTCAGCGCCGGCGCCGACCTGAAGGCCCCGCCCAGCCCGTACGCCTTCGTGGACCTGCTCCGCCAGGTCGTCGAGCTGCCGAAACCGGTCGTCGCGCACGTCACCGCCGGCAGCCACACCCGGGCCGGCGGCCTCGGCCTGCTCGGCGCCGCCGACCTCGTGGTCGCGGGGGAGGGGGCGGACTTCGCCCTCACCGAGGTACGGATCGGGGTCGCGCCCGCCGTCATCTCCCTCACCCTCCTGCCGAGGCTCGAACCCCGCGCGGCAGCCCGGCACTATCTGACCGGCGAGCGGTTCGGCGTCCCCGAGGCCGTCGCCATGGGCCTCGTGACGGCCGGCGACGAGGAGCTCCCCGGCATCCTCGACTCCCTCCGCGCCGCCTCCCCGCAGGGCCTGCGGGAGGCGAAACGACTGGTCACCGCTAGAGTCCTGGAGACCTTCGAACGCGACGCGGAGGACCTCGTGCAGAGGTCGGCCACGCTCTTCGCCTCCGCCGAGGCGCGCGAGGGGATGACGGCCTTCCTCGAACGACGGGACCCCGCATGGCGGCTCTGACCGCACCCAAGCCGGACCGGAACCCCAAGCAGGACCGGAGCCGCGCCACCCGGCAGCGGCTCCTGGAGGCCGCCGTGTCCTGTCTGGCCGAGCACGGCTGGGCGGGCTCCACGGTCGCGGCCGTCGCCGAACGGGCCGGTGTCTCCCGGGGCGCCGCCCAGCACCACTTCCCCACCCGCGAGGACCTGTTCACGGCCGCCGTCGAATACGTCGCCGAAGAGCGCTCGCAGGCCCTCCGCGCGGTCCGCACGGACGACCGCGAACAGGCCGTCGCCGCCCTCGTCGGCCTCTACACCGGGCCGCTCTTCCGAGCCGCGCTCCACCTGTGGGTCGCCGCCTCCGGCGAGGACCAGCTCCGCGACCGGGTCACGGAGCTGGAGGCCCGCGTCGGGCGCGAGTCCCACCGCATCGCCGTCGAGGTCCTGGGCGCCGACGAGTCCCGCCCCGGCGTCCGCGAGACCGTCCAGGGCCTCCTGGACATGGCCCGCGGCCTGGGCCTCGCCACCCTCCTGACGGACGACCGCGCCCGCCGGGAACGGGTGGTGGCCCAGTGGGCGCGGCTGGTGAACGAGGCGCTGACCGACTAGCGGGTGTCTTGCCGATCAGGCCGGGCTCGCGGGCCTAGACCCCCGGGATCGCGCGCGCCCGGAAGGCGTCGCGCACGGCCGTCGCGGCCTGCGTCCCGTACATCTTCTGCGCCGTCGCGACCGTCGTCAGGGCCGCGTCCTGGAAGCTGGTGTCGGCGGCGAAGCCGAACTGCGCGTTCACGATGATCCGGTCGGCGGTGCGGGCACCCAGCCTGTTCCGGATGTCGAAGAGCGCGCGGGACCAGATCTCGCCGTCGGCGTGGACCTCGCCCTCGCGGTCCGCGTAGGTCTTGGTCCCGTCGATCCGGCGAAGGCAGTGCGGGGCCGCGCTGTAGCCGGTGGAGTCCCAGTCGCCGACGCAGGCCAGGTCGGCCTTCATCGGCCAGCCGTACTTCGTGACCGCGTTCGCGCCGACCTCCACGGCCAGGTAGTCGCCGAAGGCCTCGCCGATCGCGCCCGCCTCCGGGGAGCTGCCGAAGCCCGGAACCTGGGCGTTGTGCACCGCGTGACCGTACTCGTGGACGATCACCTCGGCGTCCTCGGCGTCGTCCACACCGCCCTTGCCGAAGCGGATCTCGGCCTTCTTGTCGGTGAAGAAGGAGTTGTCGGCGCCCCACTGGTTGAGGCGGACCGGCTGCACCCGGTCGTTCGCCCCGCGCAGCTCGCTGCCGAAGCCGAGGCCCTGGAGGTACTCCTGTGCCTCGTTGACCCAGAAGTACGCCATGACCTGCTCGAACTCGTCGTCATGGCGGTCGAACGAGGCGGCGTCGGCGGCCTTCGCCGGGTTCCCGGTCTCCGAACGGACGGCCACCCACCTGCCGGACAGGGCGCCGCTCGCGTCGAGGTTGCGCAGCGCGACGGTGGCGTACGCGGAGGCGGGGACGTCGCTCGCCGCGTCCTTGTGGTCGGCGAGCGACTGGTCGCCCGAGGACTGGACCGGGTTCACCATGAAGACACGGGCCTGAGCCGGCGCGGCGGCGGAGGCTCCCGCGGACGGGAGCAGTGCCGCGGTGGCGGTGGCCACGGTGACGGCGGCCGCGGCGACCAGGCCACGAGAGGTGCGGCGGGTCATGGACATCCTCCTGCGATGGGATGCTGCGACGGGAAGCCTGGCGTGTACTCGCCATGCGTGGCGGCGATCTTCGCGTACACGCGCCACTTTGAACAGACTTTGAGCCATCACGGCCGGGACGTGACGCGCACCACAGTCGCCCCGACCCTCCCGCAGTACGCTGACTGCATGCTCCTGCTCGTACGCCGTCGCCACGTGGACTTCGTCCGCGTCACGAGCATGGGCTGTCGCCGCTCCGCCTGACCTTCCGGGGTACCACTCCACACCCCTTCGGTCCCTCGTCCGAGCCCCAGCCGACCGGCACCCGTGGCCCCCGCCCCACCCTTGGCGGCCGCCCCGGGCACCCGTACACCCCGCGGATGCATACATGACGAACAGCTCGTACCCCTCGCAGCTCCCGATCGTCGATCTCTCGGCGGCAGACCGAGATCCCCAGGCCAGGAAGCTGCTGCACGCGCAGCTCCACTCGGCCGCCCACGACGTGGGCTTCTTCCAGCTCATCGGGCACGGGATCACCGAGACCGAGACGCGGGCCCTCACCTCCGCCATGCACGCGTTCTTCGCCCTGCCCGAGGCCGACCGGCTCGCCCTCGACAACATCAACTCGCCGCACTTCCGCGGCTACACGCGCATCGGCGACGAGCGCACCGCCGGCGCCCGCGACTGGCGCGACCAGCTCGACATCGGCGCCGAGCGCCCCGCGCGCGACCCCGCGCCCTGGGAGCCCCCGTACTGGTGGCTCGAAGGCCCCAACCAGTGGCCCGCCGCCCTCCCCGAGCTCCGCACGGCCGCCCTCCACTGGATCGACCGCCTCAGCGGCGTCGCCGAGCGCCTCCTCCACGAGCTGCTCGCCTCCATCGGCGCGCCCGCGGACTTCTACGACGACATCTTCGGCCCGCGCGCCCACCCGCACCTCAAGCTGGTGCGCTACCCGGGCAGCAGCGGCGAGGGCGACGACCAGGGCGTCGGCGCGCACAAGGACTACGGCTTCCTCACCCTGCTGCTCCAGGACCAGGTCGGCGGACTCCAGGTGCAGCGCGAGGACGGGAACTTCCACGACGTGCCGCCGCTGCCGGGCGCCTTCGTCGTCAACCTGGGCGAGCTCCTGGAGGTCGCCACCAACGGCTACCTGATCGCGACGAACCACCGCGTGGTCTCGCCGCCCGGGGCGACGGAACGATTCTCCGTGCCGTTCTTCTACAACCCGCGCCTGGACGCCCGGATCGCGCCGCTGGAGTTCCCCTTCGCGGACCGCGCCCCCGGCGTCACGGCCGACCCGGCGAACCCGCTGTTCGCCGAGTACGGCCGCAACGAACTCAAGGGCAAGCTCCGCGCCCACCCGCTGACCACGGCCCGCCACCACGCGGACCTCCTGCTCGCGCAGGACCAGTCGGCGCAGCTGGTCTAGGACGCGCCCTTCCGGGCCGTGCGGGACTGAGGGCCGTGCGGGCTCGCGGGGCTGAGGAGGGGCCGGGCCCGACGGCCCTGAGGACCATGTCGGGCTCGCGGGCCTGAGGACGGACGGTGCGGGGCCGGTGGGCCTGGCGGGGCTGTGCGGGCTCGCCAGGTACCACCGGCTCCTGCTCCGGCTCCTGCTCCGGCCGTCGGTTGCCGACCGTCGGTTGCCGACCGTCGTCCGTCGGTCGCCGGATCTAGCCGGCGATGTCCTCGTAACCCTCGATCTCGCGCGGGTTCCGCTGACCGGGACCCGTGTAGCGGGCCGACGGGCGCACGAGCCGCCCGGTGCGCTTCTGCTCCAGGATGTGCGCGGACCAGCCGGCCGTACGCGCGCACGTGAACATCGACGTGAACATGTGCGCCGGGACCTCGGCGAAGTCCAGCACGATCGCCGCCCAGAACTCGACGTTCGTCGCGAGGACCCGGTCGGGGCGGCGGTTGTGCAGCTCCTCCAGGGCGGCCTTCTCCAGCGCCTCGGCGACCTCGAAGCGCGGCGCGGCCAGCTCCTTCGCCGTACGGCGGAGCACGCGGGCGCGGGGGTCCTCGGCGCGGTAGACGCGGTGGCCGAAGCCCATGAGGCGCTCGCCCTTGTCGAGGGCCTGCTTCACGTACGCGGTGGCGTCACCGGTCCGCTCGATCTCCTCGATCATGCCGAGGACGCGGGACGGCGCGCCGCCGTGCAGCGGGCCGGACATGGCGCCGACGGCACCGGAGAGGGAGGCGGCCACGTCGGCGCCGGTGGAGGCGATCACGCGGGCGGTGAACGTGGACGCGTTCATGCCGTGCTCGGCGGCGGAGGTCCAGTAGGCGTCGACGGCCTTGACGTGCTTCGGGTCGGGCTCGCCGCGCCAGCGGATCATGAAGCGCTCGACGACCGACTCGGCCTTGTCGATCTCGCTCTGCGGGACCATGGGGAGGCCCTGGCCGCGCGCGGACTGCGCGACGTACGAGAGGGCCATGACGGCCGCGCGGGCGAGGTCGTCGCGGGCCTGCTCGGCGGAGATGTCGAGAAGCGGCTTGAGGCCCCACACGGGCGCGAGCATCGCGAGCGCGGACTGCACGTCGACCCGGATGTCACCGGAGTGGACGGGGATCGGGAAGGGCTCGGCGGCCGGCAGGCCCGGGTTGAACGCGCCGTCGACGAGCAGCCCCCAGACGTTCCCGAAGGAGACGTGACCGACGAGGTCCTCGATGTCGACCCCGCGGTAGCGGAGGGCGCCGCCCTCCTTGTCGGGTTCGGCGATCTCCGTCTCGAACGCGACGACTCCCTCGAGCCCGGGTACGAAGTCGGACATCAGGCGGCTCCTCTATCGATGATCGATCAACCGTGTTGGTCGATGGTGGGGAATCAACAGTCATCCAGCCGAAGAGTCTGTACGGTTCCGATGATGCGGGGAAGCGTGACATCCGGCACACTCCGCCGATTCGGCGAGAGAGGATTAGCGCCCCGTGGTGCCGGGCAGACTGGGGCGCTGCGGCAGGATGGCCCTGTGACCGACGCCCTGGATCCCGCCGACATGCGCGAGCAGTACCGCACCACGGAGCTCTCCGCGGCCGACCTCGCGCCCGAACCGATCGGCCAGTTCGCCCGCTGGTTCAAGGAGACCGCCGCGAACCCGGCGATCCACGAGCCCAACGCGATGATCGTCTCCACCGCGACCCCCGAAGGCCGCCCGTCCTCCCGGACGGTCCTCCTGAAGCACTACGACGAGGCCGGCTTCGTCTTCTTCACCAACTACGAGTCCCGCAAGGGCAAGGAGCTCGCGGCCAACCCGTACGCCTCGCTGCTCTTCCCCTGGCATCCGCTGGCGCGCCAGGTCATCGTCACCGGCCGCGCGGTCCACATCGGCCGCGACGAGACGGTCGCCTACTTCCGCACCCGCCCGCACGGCTCCCAGCTCGGCGCCTGGGCGAGCCCGCAGTCCCAGGTCATCGCCTCCCGCGCGGACCTGCTCGCCCGCTACGAGGACCTGGCCGCCCGCTACCCGGAACCCGGACAGGTCCCCGTCCCCCCGGAGTGGGGCGGTGTCCGCGTCGTCCCCGAGGCGGTCGAGTTCTGGCAGGGCCACGAGAACCGCCTCCACGACCGCCTCCGCTACGTCCACGAGGCCCCCGGGACCTGGCGGGTGGAGCGACTGGCACCCTGACCGGGGCCGGAAACGCAGACGACCCGTGGGTCTTGGCACCGTCCGCCTAGGTTCGGACGGAGCCTGCCGGCCGGACTGCCGGCGACTCACGGGTCGGGTGACTGCGTTGGTGTTCGGCAGAAGGCCTGCCGAGGTGCACAGAGTGCGACTGGCAGGCCTTAGCCCGCAGTCACCTCACGAGTCCGAAAAGAAACCATTTTTTCGGATCACCTCCTTTCGCGTGTACCCACACCCTAGGAAGCGTCCGCGCGCGCCTCAACCCATTTATTCAATTCGCGGAACAGGGGTGTGCTCTGTGTCACGTTCCAGTTGAATGGTCGCAGCATGGGGGGTGCCTGGATGAGTGCATTCACGGGGGCCACGAGCGATGCCGTGTCCGTCCCGGGGGCGGGGGCCGATCTGTTGGCCGCGTTGCTCGACGGGATGGACGCCGCGCTCTGCGCGTTCGACGCCGACGGGACGGTCACGCACTGGAACCGGGAGGCCGAGCGGATTCTCGGCTGGTCCGCCGGGGAGGCGGTCGGGCGGCGCGGGTTCGAGGGCTGGGCGGCGCGGAGCGCGGACGCCGAGGAGACCCTGGGCCGGCTGATGGGGGCCATGAAGGGCCCCGGCCGTCAGGTCCACGAGTTCGTGCTGCTCCGCAAGGACGGCGGGCGGGTCCTCGTGCGGAGCCAGGCCGCGGGCGTGCGCGGCGCGGACGGTGGCCCCGCGGGGGTGTACTGCGCGTTCAGCGAGGTCCACGTCCAGCTCGATCTGGAGCGTTCCGTCGCCCTGAGCGAGGCGCTCTTCGACGACGCCTCCTGGGGCGTCGTCCTCGTCGACGCCGA
The DNA here is from genome assembly GCF_014648895.1 of Streptomyces tanashiensis. Taxonomy (GTDB): domain Bacteria; phylum Actinomycetota; class Actinomycetes; order Streptomycetales; family Streptomycetaceae; genus Streptomyces; species Streptomyces tanashiensis. Next base: position 1,097,863 of record NZ_BMRZ01000001.1, on the reverse strand, counting down.
TCTGCGCCCCGCCATGGTCAACGCGCACGCGGCCCGGGCCTTCGGGACCGGGCGCACGGCCCTGCTCGGGCGGCCGCTCGGTGACGTCGTCACGCACGGCGCCGAGGAGCTGGAGGCGGCCCTCCAGCACGTCCTGGCGGAGGGTACGCCGCCCGCGCCGGCCGAGGTCTGGGTGACGCTCGGGACGGCCTCGGAGGAGCGGCGCCGGTGCTGGCGCAGCGGCTTCCTGCTGCTGTCGTCGCCGATGGCGGAGCAGCCCGTGCCGCTGGGCGTGGCCTGGCTGTTCCAGGACGTCACGGAGGAGCGGCTCGCGGCGCGCGAGGCGGACCGGCTGCGGTTCCGGTGGAGTCAGCTGCACCGGGCGGGCGCGGCGGTCGCGGAGTGCGAGGATCCGGCGGAGGCGGCGGCGGTGCTGCTCGACTTCTCCCTGGCCGGGTTCGCCGACCACGCCCTGGTGGACCGTCCGGCGGGCGAGCGGCGTCTCACGCGGGCCCTGGCCACCCCGGCGGGCGCCGCCCCCGGCCCGTCGTCGCCCGTGGTGGGCGGCGGCATCCCGCTGCGGTACGGGCCGAGGCATCCGGCGCTCCAGGCCTGGGACCGGGTGGGCACGGTGCGGGCGAGCGCGGGCCGGACCGCCGAGGTGTGGGCGGAGGCCCACCAGTGGCCGGGGGACGCGGCCCACGCGCTGTGCGTGGTCCTGCGCTCCCGGGGCCGGACCCTGGGCGTCCTGACGTTCCTGCGGGCCGCCTGCCGCCGGCCGTTCGAGCGCGAGGACGTGGTGTACGCGGAGGCGGTGGCGGCCCGGGTGGCGGCGTCCCTGGACCTGGCCGACCAGGAGTAGCGGGAGGGTCCCCGGGGGCGGGGGTCTCTCCGTACACCCACTTTTTTGTGGGTACTTGTCGGGGTCCGGCGCCCGGGAGAACCTGGTGGTGGCCCGGGACGGAGAGGGGAGCGACAGGGCCTCAGGAGGCGGCCCGCGCCTCCGCCAGCCGGTCCAGCCGGCGATGGCCCCAGTCCGACAACGGGCCGAGCAGTCCGGAGAGTTCGCGACCGAATTCCGTCAGCGAGTAGACGGTCTTCGGCGGCAGCACGTCGTGCACCTCGCGGTGCACGAGACCGTCCGTCTCCATCTCCCGCAGCGCCTGGGTCAGCACCTTCTCGCTGATCTCGGGGACCCTGCGGCGCAGTTCGCCGGGACGGTGCGGGCCGGATTCCAGCAGCCACAGCAGCGACGTCTTCCATTTGCCGTCGATCACGGCGATCGCGGCCGTGACGCCGCAGACGTTCGTGTCCTGGGCCCGGAGGCGTGTCATGCGCGTCCCTCTCCTTCTTCCTCAGTCGTCTCTGTGTCTCACGTATGTACAAGGGAGTTCCGTCATGTCCTCTTCCGACGAGCAGTTTTCGGTCACCGTTCTCGGTCTCGGTCCGATGGGCCGGGCGCTGGCCGGCGCGTTCCTGGACGCCGGGGTGCGCACCACGGTGTGGAACCGCACCCCGGGCAGGGAGAGTGACCTCGCCGCGCGGGGCGCGGTCCTGGCCGCGAGCGCCGAGGAGGCGGTCGCCGCGAGCGCGCTCACGGTGATCTGCCTGGTCAACTACGACGCCACGGATTCGGTGCTGCGGCAGTCGGCCGTCACGGACGCGCTCAAGGGCCGGACCGTGGTGAATCTCAGCGCCGACACCCCGGAGCGTGCCCGGGACACCGGCCGCTGGGCGGCGGAGCACGGCGTCGGCTACCTGGACGGCGCGATCATGACGCCGACGCCGACGATCGGGACGCCGGCCGGGGTGTTCCTGCACAGCGGCCCGGAGCCGCTGTACGGCGAGCACCGGGGGGTGCTCGACGCCCTGGGCGGTACGCACACGCACCTCGGTGAGGACATCGGCAGGGCCGCGGCGTACGACGTCGCGCTGCTCGACATCTTCTGGACGTCGATGGCGGGGTACGTGCACGCCCTCGCGGTGGCCCGCGCGGAAGGCATCTCGGCGCGGGAGCTCGCGCCGTTCGCCCAGGGCATCGGGGCGATCCTGCCGCCGCTGTTCCAGGAGTGGGCGGAGGACGTGGACGGCGGCTCGTACTCGGGCGAGGGCAATCCGCTGACCTCGGCCGTGTCGACGATGGCCCATGTGGTGCACACCGCGGAGGCGCACGGCATCGACGCGAGCGTCATGCGGGCGGCCGAGGCCCTGGCGCTCCGGGCGGTGGACCGGGGCCACGGCGCGGACGGCTTCACGAGCGTCACCCAGGTCCTGGACCGCGGCTGACGGGCAGCGGAGGGGGGTGAATCCTGCCGGGATCCGGCATGGACGGCCTCCGGAGCGCGGGGCGACGATGGGCTCAGTTCCAAGAGCCGTGGGGGGCGTCATGCTGGTGTGGGTGGTGGGAGCGGGGATGCTCCTGGGGGTGCTGTCGATCGCGCTGGGCGTGGTGACGTTCCGTACGGGGTGGGTCCCGCCCTGGTCGCGGCGGCACGTCACGAGGCCCCGGCTGCTGGGCACCGGGGCCGTGCTGACGGGCCTGGGTGTCTTCCTGCCGGGTCTGGTGTACTTCGGCGTCGTGCCGGACCCCTCCTGGGAGGTCCGGTTCTTCGGCCAGAACGCGCTCGTGCTCGGCGGCCTCGTCTGCATCGGGGCGAGCCAGCTGATGGCCCCGCCGCGCGGGAGGGACCCGCACGGGAAGGCCCCGCGCCCGGCGGCGTAGCCGGACCGGTCCGGCCCAGCCGGACCGGCCTAGTGCCGGAAGAAGATCCGGTCGGCGTACTCGGTCATCACGCGCCCGTTCCACTCGTGTCCGCCGTCGACGTTGCCGGAGCGCAGCAGCGGCGGCTCGATGCCGAGGCGTACGAGCTCCTCGGCGGCGGCGGCCATCGTGGCCTGCATGAGGGCGCTGGTGACGACGGTGGAGGCGGGCGCGAAGGGCGCCTCGATGCCCTCGTGGGTGAGTTCCGCGTCCCCGATGGCGATCTTCGAGTCGAGGACGATGTCGCAGTGGTCCTTGAGGTACGTCCCCGAGACGTGCCGTGACTTCGTCTCCGTCGCGTACGCCACCGAGGTGACGCCGATGACGGTGAGGCCGAGCGCGCGGGCGTTCATGGCCATCTCCACGGGCAGGGCGTTGCGCCCGGAGAGGGAGATGATGATCAGGACGTCGCCGGCCTTGGCGGGGGACGAGTCGAGGACGGCGCCGGCGAGGCCGTCGACGCGTTCCAGGGCGGAGCCGAGGGTGGCGGGCATGACGTCGACGCCGACGACGCCGGGGACGGCGAGCAGGTTCATCAGGGCGAGGCCGCCGGCCCGGTAGACGACGTCCTGGGCGGCGAGGGAGGAGTGTCCGGCGCCGAAGGCGAAGAGGCGGTTGCCGTTCGCGACGGCTCCGGCGATCGCGGCTCCGGCGGCGGCGATCTCGGCGGAGTCCCCGTCGCGCACCTGCTGGAGCAGGCCGATCGCGGCGTCGAAGAACTGTCCGGCCAGCTTGCTCTCGCCCATCGCGGCGGCTCCTTCTCGTCGTGGCTGTCGCCGAGGTCGCGGATCACGGTGCGGTCTGGACCATTGCTCTGTCAATACCGCCTCACCCCGGCGAGGCCCGGTTGTCGGTCCGATGCGTCAGAATTGGGGCAGGGCCAGCGCACGACTCATCGAGGGGCACGTATGTCCGGACTGATCGACACAACGGAGATGTATCTCCGCACCATCCTCGAGCTGGAGGAAGAAGGTGTGGTCCCCATGCGTGCCCGGATCGCCGAGCGGCTCGACCAGAGCGGCCCGACGGTGAGCCAGACGGTGGCGCGCATGGAGCGCGACGGCCTGGTGGCCGTGGCGAGCGACCGGCACCTGGAGCTCACGGACGAGGGCCGCCGCCTGGCCACCCGGGTGATGCGCAAGCACCGTCTCGCCGAGTGTCTGCTCGTGGACGTGATCGGCCTGGAGTGGGAGCAGGTCCACGCCGAGGCGTGCCGCTGGGAGCACGTGATGAGCGAGGCCGTGGAGCGGCGGGTTCTGGAGCTGCTGCGTCACCCGACGGAGTCGCCGTACGGGAACCCGATCCCGGGCCTGGAGGAGCTGGGCGAGAAGGCGGAGGCCGAGGCGTTCCTGGACGACTCGATGGTGTCGCTCGCCGATCTGGACGCGAGCGGCGGCAAGACGGTGGTCGTGCGTCGGATCGGCGAGCCGATCCAGACGGACGCCCAGCTGATGTACACGCTGCGGAGGGCGGGCGTGCAGCCCGGCTCCGTGGTGTCGGTGTCGGAGTCGCCGGGCGGTGTCCTGGTGGGCAGCAGCGGCGAGGCCGCGGAGCTGGACGCGGAGGTCGCGGCGCACGTGTTCGTCGCGAAGCGCTGAGGCCGGCAGGCAGGTGAGGGAGGGGCCGCCCGGGCGGCCCCTCCTTCGCGTACCGCTGTCAGAGGTACGGCGCCAGGACGCCCCACAGGCCGAGTGCGAGCAGGCCGAGGGCGGCGAGGGCGCCGAAGTGGTACTGCGCGACCACGAAGGAGGCCCGTCACACCGCCGTGTGCGGTGGTGGTCCACCAGACGTAGCCGGTGTACGCGGCGGGGAAGCCGACGCTCCAGCCGAGCACCGACCACCAGGGAACCGCTCCCGGATCGTCCTCGACGGTGACCAGAGAGCTGCCTCGTTGACCCGTGCGAGCGTGATCCGGTTGTGCGGATCCGGGTCACGAAGCCGCATCGGATCGGCCTCGGTGGCCCAACGACCTGTCGTGCGCCCCGTTTTACGCCGGAATCGCCACGCCCGCGCCCTCGCCGTGCCACGCTGGTGGGGGCCGGGTGCGGAGGGGGGTGGGGTCATGAGGGCCATGGACGACAGAGGGCCCCGGCGCCTTCCGGCGCCGGGGCCTGTCCTCCCCTGTGCTGACCTGGAGCCCCGAGCTCTCAAGGTCATTCCCCTCGGACCCCTTTTCCCCGAGTGGTCCGCCTCCCGCTCAAGATCTCCCCTCGGCAGCGCGCGTCAATCCTTGAGCCCTGTCACTCGAACGAGGGGTGTTGTGTGGCAGGAGCGCATTTTCGAATGCGAGTTCGATAGTCTGGCGAGGTTCGACGGAAAAGAGGGGGTGCCGGATCCATGGCGCGACGACTCGACGTCACCGGGGCCGACGGCGTCCGGCTGGCTGCCTGGGACCACACGGCCCCGGACCACGCGGCCGGACCCGCCGGGCCCGGAATCGTCCCGCAGCCCGGCCCGGACAGCGCCGCGCGCCCCGGCGGCCGGCCCGTCCCCCGCCCCGCACGAGCCCCGCAGCTCCCCCCGGCCCCGCAGGCGGCCGGGTCACGCTCGCAGGCTCCCGTCCCCGGGGTGTTACTCCTCCACGGCCTGATGGGTCACGCGGGCCACTGGGCCCCCGCCGTCCGCCGCCTCACCGGCGGCCACCGGGTCGTCGCCCTCGACCAGCGCGGCCACGGCGCGAGCGAGAAGCCCGTGGCCGGCCCCTTCACCCGCGAGGCGTACGTGGCGGACGCCGCCGCCGTCGTCGAGCAGCTCGGCCTCGGCCCCGTCACCCTCGTCGGCCACTCCATGGGCGCCCTGACCGCCTGGCAGCTGGCCGCCGAGCGCCCCGACCTCGTCCGCGCCCTCGTCATCTGCGACATGCGGGCCTCGGCCCTCGGCGCGGCCTCGCAGCGCGCCTGGCAGGACTGGTTCCGCCGCTGGCCCGCGCCCTTCCCGTCGCTGGAGGCCGTCCACCGCTGGTTCGGCGACGAGGACCCCTGGGTGGAGACCCCGAACCCGGCGCGGGGCGCGTTCTTCGCCGAGGTGATGGCCGAGCACCGCGAAGGCTGGCGTCCGGTCTTCGAGCCGGAGCAGATGCTGACCTCCCGCGAGACCTGGGTCCACGACGCCCACTGGGACTCCCTCGCCCAGGTCCGCTGCCCCACCCTCGTCGTCCGCGGCCTCGACGGCGAACTGGGCCGGGCGGAGGCCCAGGAGATGGTCAGGGTCCTGCCCCACGGGGCGTACGCGGAGATCCCCGACGCGGGCCACCTCCTCCACTACACCCACCCGGAGGCCTGGGCCGAGGCCGTCGAGCCCTTCCTGAACGGGGTGCTCACCCCCTGACGGCGTCCCCCGGAATCCGGCACTGTACGGTCCCTCCCACGGCGCGTCGAGCAGCACGCCTCCGCGCCGGTGGGAGGGAGAACGATGCGCAATTCCATGCTGCGGCGCCTGGCCACGGTGGCCACGACGCTGGGGCTCACCTCGCTCGGCCTGTTCGGCGCGGGCGCGGTACCGGCGCAGGCCGCGATCCGCGACTGCCCGTCCGGCTACTTCTGTGCCTGGAAGTCCGACAACGGCACCGGCACGATGTACAAGACGAACGTGAACCGGGCGACGCTCGGGACGTGGGACAACACGTTCAAGTCGGTCGTCAACCACACGAACAAGTACGCCTGCCTGTACGACGCCCCGAACTACGACGTCGACGGCGGCACCTCCATCTGGGGCCCGGACCCGGCGGGCACCGAGTGGGGCTACTCGTGGAGCAGCGTCAGCTCGGTGAAGTTCGTCCCGACCGAGCGCGAGTGCGTCCTTCCGCCCTACCCGGCGTGGGCCGCGTACACCGCGCCCAAGGCGGCGGGCTTCGGCGACATGAACGCCGACAGGAAGTCGGACGTCATCGTCCGCGACGAGGCCGGCCGCCTCTGGTTCCTGCCCGGTGACAACACCGGCCGCCTGGTCGGCACCGGTGGCTGGAACGCCATGAGCACCCTCACCCGGCACGGTGACTTCAGCGGTGACGGCCGCGAGGACGTCATCGCCCGCGAGGCGTCCACGGGCAAGCTGTGGCTCTACCCGGGCACCGGTACGGGAGCCCTCGGCAGCCGCAGGCTGATCGGCTCCGGCGGCTGGAACGCCATGAACCACGTGACCGCCTTCGGCAACCTGGCCGGCGACGGCCGCTCGGACCTCCTCGCCGTCGAGAGGTCCACGGGCAAGCTGTGGCTGTACCCGGGCACGGCCACCGGACTCGGTGCCCGCAAGCTCATCGGCAGCGGCGGCTGGAACACCATGAACGCGCTGGTCGGACCCGGTGACATGAACGGCGACAACCGGCCCGACCTGATCGCCCGCGAAGCCGCCACCGGCAAGCTCTGGTTCTACCCGGGCACCGCCACCGGCGGCGTCGGCGCGCGCGTGCTGATCGGCTCCGGCGGCTGGAACGCCATGGCCTCGTTCCTCCCCCTCGGAGACCTTGACGCCGACGGCCGGAACGACCTCGCGACCCTCTCCCACAGCAGTTACGTCGGCGAGGGATGCCGGGGCGTGGGCTGCCTCGTCCTCTACTCCGGAAAGGGCACGGGCGGGCTGTACCCGGGCGCCCCCGAGGACGAGAACTGGATGGACCTGAACGCGTTCTGACCCTTGAGCGGTTGGGTGAGCGCCGACTTCTCCAGCACGAAGGTGACCAGAGGCGCGGGCTTGCGGAAGTCAGGAGGGCCGAGCCGCCGGCTTCCGCAGCCGCCAGATCCGGTCCTCGCCCGTCTCCGCCGGGGCGGTCGGCTCGTGGGGGCGGCGGAGGTCGCCGTCGAAGCCGAGGCGGGCGGGGACGCCGGCGCTCGCGTGGTTGGCCGCGTCGTGGACGATCTCGACGGTCGTCACGCCGGGCAGGCGGAAGGCCTGCTCGACCAGGGCGCGGGCGGCGCGCGTGGCGAGGCCCCGGCCGGTGGCCGACGGGTGCAGCCAGTAGCCGATCTCGATCGCGCCGTCCGGGGTGTCGTCGAGCCGGTGCAGTCCGCAGGAGCCCACGATGGCCCCGTCGAGCACGATCGCGTAGCTGTACTGCTCCCCGCGCGCCCACAGCTCCGCCCTGCCGCCCAGGAACGCGGCCGTCTCCCCGTGGCCGTGCCGGGCGACCCACGGCATCCACGGGCCCAGGTGCTCCACGGACTCGTCGATCACCCGGAAGAACTCCGGGAGGTCCTCCTCGCCCTCGAAGGCGCGGAGCGTGAGCCCGTCGGGGAGTTCGATGCGGGTGTCGGGGCCCTGCTCGGGCGGTGAGAGGTCCATGCGGTGAGGATCGTGGGGCCCGGTCACCGGGGCAACGGGATTTCCACGGGCCCGGCGCGGTCGCCCCCGCCGGCTCGTGGTCGGCGTTCCGGTGTTCTCCCTGCGTAGGCTCCAAGCCGGTCGGCCGATCGGAGGAGAGGCATCATGGGGGACGCGGTGGATCACGACGAGAGTCTCGTACGGGCGCTGCTCCGGGATCAGCACCCGGACCTGGCGGCGCTGCCGCTGCGGCGGGTGCCGGGTGGCTGGGACAATCAGATGTGGCGGCTCGGCGACGAGTTGGCCGTACGGATGCCCCGTACCGAACGGGCCCCGGGCCTGCTGCGCAAGGAGCACCGCTGGCTGCCCGCGCTGGCGCCGCTGCTCCCGCTGCCCGTGCCCGTCCCCGTGCGCACCGGGGAGCCGTCCGCCCGCTTCCCCGGGACCTGGACGGTGGCCCGCTGGGTGCCGGGCGAGCCGGGCGACGCGACCCCCGTCACGCGCGGCGGCCACGCGGCCGTGGCCCTGGGGGGCTTCCTGCGGGCGCTGCACCGGGAGGCGCCCGGGGAGGCGCCCGCCAACCCGGACCGGGGGGTCCCGCTTGAGGGCTTCGTGGCGGGGTTCGAGGAGGGGTTCCCGCTCCTGGCCGACCACGCCGATCCGGCGGTCGTACGGCGGGTGTGGGAGGACGCCCTCGCCGCGCCCGGTCCGCAGGGCCCGCCGGTGTGGCTGCACGGGGATCTGCATCCCGCGAACGTCGCCGTCGCGGACGGCACCCTCTCCGGCGTCCTCGACTTCGGCGAACTCTGCGCGGGCGACCCGGCGACGGACCTCTCGGCGGCCTGGCTGCTGCTGCCGGAGGGCGCGGCCGAGCCGTTCCTCGACGCGTACGGGAAGGGCGACGAGGCCACCGTCCGCCGGGCCCGGGGCTGGGCGCTGCTCCGCGCGGCCGGGCTCATCGCCATCGGCCGCGCGGGCGAGCGGGGCCTCCCGGGCGGGAAGCCGACCTGGGGCCCGGCCGGCCGCGCCGCCCTCACCCGCGTCCTGGGGGCACCTACCCCTTGCTGACCGCCGTCAGGATCTCCGGCAGGCGCTTCGCCGTCCGCGGGGCCGCCAGCTTGAGGCCCGCGAGGATCAGGAGCGCGCCGTAGAGCGCGCCGGCCGGGAGGAGGAGCCACAGCAGGGACTGCTGGTCGGACACGTGGAGGTAGACCGTCGCGCCGATGAGCGGGGAGCACAGCACACCGGCCGCGAGCATGCCGCCCATGATCGAGATCCAGGCCAGGCCGCCCTGCCCCGGCGCCACGTTCTTGTAGCCGCTGTCCTGCGGGATCGAGTACGGGAAGCTCGCCGAGGTCACCGCGCCCGTCCCGACCATCGCGCCGAGCAGGCCGAGCGCCAGGCCGAGGGCCTCGGGGAACTGCCCCCAGTCGCCGAGGACGGCGGCGGTCACGCCCGTCACGAGCACCGTGAACGGCAGCGTGATCGCGAGCAGGGCCAGGGCCCGCGCCCGGAGTTCGGCGTACGCGTCGGCCGCCGTCGAGACGGTCTGGGCGACCATCCAGAACGCCGAGCTGTCCTGCCCGAACTGGTTGTACATCAGCATGCCGAGCATGCCGGAGGCGAAGCACGCGAAGTAGATCGAGCCCGCGCCCTGGAAGGCGTTGAAGAGGGGGACGATCAGGCCGATGGCGAGCGAGGTCACCCACGCCGCCTTCGTCTTCGGGTCGCGCCAGATGTACCGCAGGCTGCGCTCCATGACCGCGCCGGTGCGTCCGCCCGGCAGGACCCGGGCGAGCAGCCCCGAACCGGCGGACTTCTCCTTGGCGCCCGCGTCCGAGGCCGCGCCGATCGTGGAGCCGTCCGGCTCGACCATCAGCCGCACCAGGCTCCGCTGCCACCAGTACACGAGCGCCACGAGGACCGCCGCCGTGAGCAGCAGCCGGGCCGCCGCCACGGCGTAGTCGCCCTTGCTCGCGGAGTCGACCGCGCCGATCGCGGCGGCCGGCGGCAGCCAGCCGACGACGGCCGTCGCCGGTTCGAGGGATTCGAGGCCGCCGGCCCGGCCGAGCCGCTGGGCGCCGAAGTTCACGAACTGCATGCCGACCGCGATGACCAGACCGCTCAGCAGGGCCAGGTCCCGGCCCTTGCGGGAGGTCAGGAGCCGGACGTTGGCGGCGGCCACGGCCCGGGACAGCGCCACGCACGTCACCGCGGTGAGCGGGACGGCGAGGACGGCGAGGACGGTGGCGGCCGCGCCGTGCGCGAGGGCCAGGACCGCGCCCAGGGCCAGGACGAAGGTGAGGGCGGGGCCGACGCCCACGAGGGAGGCCACGAGCAGCGCCCGGACCAGCGGCCGGGGCCGCAGCGGCAGCATCACGAGCCGCGAGGGGTCGAGGGTCTCGTCGCCGCTCGGGATGAACAGCGGCATCACCGTCCAGGACAGCGCGAGGACCCCGGTGAGGAGGATCGCGACGGTGTCGGCGTCGGCGCTGCCCCGCAGGAGGACGAAGGCCAGCACCATGGCCGCGGCGAGGACGGCGCCGAAGACGATCGACAGGATGTACGCGACGGTCCGCCCGCCGGACTGCCGCAGCCCGTTCCGCAGCAGCGCCAGCTTGAGCCGGACGAAGACGGACGTGAGCGACGGTACGGGAGCGGTCGTGGTGACGGGAGAGGTGGCGGGAGAGGTGGCGGCGCTCATCGCTGCGTACCGCCCGCGCCCGCACCCGAACCGCCGCCCAGCCAGTCCAGCGAGTCCCCGGCCGCCGAGCGGCCGTTCGCGCCGACGAGTTCCAGGAACGCCTCCTGGAGCGAGGACGCCGAGCCCCGCACCTCGGCCAGCGGGCCCTGCGCCCGGATCCGGCCGCCCGCCATGACGGCGACCCAGTCGCAGAGCGACTCGACGAGCTCCATGACGTGGCTGGAGAAGACGACGGTCGCGCCGGAGGAGGTGTACCGCTCCAGGACGCCGCGGATGGTCTGCGCGGAGACCGGGTCGACGCCCTCGAAGGGCTCGTCGAGGAAGAGGACCTCGGGATTGTGGAGGAGCGCGGCCGCGAGGCCGATCTTCTTCCGCATGCCGGTCGAGTAGTCGACGACCAGCTTGTTCTGCGAGCCGGTCAGGTCGAGCACGTCGAGGAGCTGCGCCGCCCGCTTGTCGACCTCGGCGCCGGGCAGACCGCGCAGCCGGCCGCTGTAGGCGAGGAGTTCACGGCCGGAGAGGCGCTCGAAGAGCCGCAGTCCCTCCGGCAGGATCCCGATGCGGGCCTTGACCTCGGCGACCGACTCCGGGTCGGCCCACACGTCGTGCCCGGCGACGAGGATCCGCCCGTGGTCGGGCCGCAGCAGGCCGGTGATCATGGAGAGGGTGGTGGTCTTGCCGGCCCCGTTGGGCCCGACGAGCCCGATGAACCGGCCCGCGGGCAGGACGAGATCGATCCCGTTCACCGCGATCTGCTGGCCGAAACGCTTCCACAGCCCCTCGACGCGCACCGCGGGCACCGCACCTTCCCCCGGTGCGGTGCCCGCCTTGTCGAACGCTCCGTCAAATGCCTGGTCAGGCATGGTCCGTCAACCTTTCGGTCGTCCCCGTGTGTACGGGGACACCCTAAGGGCGCGGCCGACCGGGCTCCCAGGTGATTACGTGCGGCTCCTCGCCTCCGCCGCTTCCCGGCCACACGCGTACGCGAGGGCGCTGATCAACTCCTCCGCGTCCGGCAGCCACCGGTTCGCCGGGGTGGGACGCCGGGCCCACTGCACCGCGCCGAAGCCGCCGATCCGGGTGGGCGGGGCCGCCACGTAGTGGCCCTCGCCACGGGTGGCGAGGTCGATGGAGGCCGGGGCCCAGCCGAGCTTGCGGACCAGGTCCGGCACCTTGGTGGCGGCGCCGGGCAGGACGAAGAAGTACATCCGGCGGTCCGGGGTGCAGGTCACGGGGCCGAGCGTCAGCTCCATGCGCTCCATCCGGGCGAGCGCCAGGAAGCCCGCCGACTCGGACACCTCGATCGCGTCGAAGGTGCGGCCGGTCGGCAGCAGGATCGACGCCTTCGGCGTCTTCGACCACATCCGCCGCGCCCCGACCCCGCTCCCGGTCGCCTGGGTCGACCAGTCGGGCCTGACCGCGTGGGCGCCGGGCACGGCGCACGCGTCGGCGCCGCAGGAGCAGCGCTCCCTGCCCTCGACGGCTTCCAGCCAGGTCCCGGGAAACACGTCCCAGTGCCGCTCTTCCGCGTACCGCACGGCGCTGTCCAGCAGCTGCTCGCCCCGCTGCTTGGGGATCTGTGCGGCGTCCGTGACTCCCATGGTCTCTTCCACGGTGAGCACAACTTCCCCCGCCACCTGGGGTTACGGGCGCGGCGGCGAGCGTGTTGACGCATCGATCCTGCACGCGGGGCGCATGGGTGCACGGGCGGGGGCGCGCGGAGGGGAGGGGAGCGGGGGTGGGTACGCACAGGTGGGGGCTCCGGCGGCGGGTGGCTTCGGACTCGCGGCCGACGTGTCCGGTTTCGCGTGTTCACATCTGCATTGACCGCATATTCGCCGGGCATTGATCAGTTCTCTCGTGATCACCGCACGGCCTCAGGGGGTACTCATGGCAGCCAGGCCACTCGTTCCGCGTCAGCTCAACGAACGGCTCCAGGCGCTCATCCAGGAGGCCGGCTGCTCCAACGCCGGTCTCGCCCGCAGGGTCAACATGGTCGGCGCGGAGCGCGGACTCGACCTGCGCTACGACAAGACGTCGGTGGCGCGCTGGCTGCGCGGGCAGCAGCCGCGCGGCCGGGCGCCCGGGATCATCGCGGAGGCGCTGGGCCGCAAACTGGGCCGCACGGTCACGATCGACGAGGTCGGCATGGCCAACGGCCGGAACCTCGCCGCCGGGGTGGGGCTCCAGTTCGCGCCGACCGTGCCCGGGGCGATCGAGCAGGTCTGCGAGCTGTGGCGCAGCGACGTGGGGCGCCGGGACTTCCTGAACGGTTCGACGGTCGCGGCCTCGGCCCTGGTCGAGCCCAGCAGGGACTGGCTGATCACGGGGCCCGACGCGCATGTGGCCCGGATGGCGGGGGCCCGCGTCGGGGTCGCGGACGTGGCGGCCGTACGGGAGATGACGGCCGCGCTCGTCGACCTCGACCGGCGCTTCGGCAGCGGTCATGTGCGGCCGGTGGTCGTGCACTACCTCAACAGCGTGGTGTCGGGGATGCTGTCGGGCTCGTACCGGGAGGCCGTCGGCCGGCAGCTCTTCGCGGCCGTCGCCCGACTGACCGAGCTCGCCGGGTACATGGCGGTGGACACCGGTGAACCGGGGCTCGCGCAGCGGTACTACATCCAGGCGCTGCGGCTCGCGCAGGCGGCGGGGGACCGGGGGTACGGCGGCTATGTGCTCGCCGCCTCGATGAGCCACCTCGCCGCGCAGCTCGGCAACCCGCGGGAGATCGCCCAGTTGGCGCGGGCGGCGCAGGAGGGCGCGCGCGGGAAGGTGCCGCCGCGCGCGGAGGCGATGTTCCTCGCGGCGGAGGCCCGCGGGCACGCGCTGATGGGCGACGTGCGCGCCTTCGAGGCGGCGGCGGGCCTCGCCGTGCGTGCGCTCGACCGGGCCGATCCCGAGGCGGGTGACGACCCGGCGTGGATCGCCCACTTCGACGCGGCCTACCTCGCGGACGAACTGGCGCACTGCCACCGGGACCTGGGGCAGGCGGAGGCGGCGGCGCGGGCGGCGGAGGAGTCGATCGCCGGTCATCCGGAGTCGCGGGCGCGGCGGCGGGCGATCGGCCTGGCGCTGCTCGCCTCGGCGCAGGTGCAGCAGCGGGAGGTGGAGCAGGCCTGCCGGACGGGCACGAAGGCGCTCGAACTGCTGGGCACGCTGCGGTCGTCGCGGGGCGCGGAGTACCTGGACGATCTGAGGGAGCGCCTGGAGCCGTACGCGGGGGAGGCGGTGGTGCGGGAGTTCGGCGCGCGGCTGGAGCTGTACGCCGCCTAGGGCCCGTCTTTCGGATCAGGCCGGGCTCGCGCGGCCGATCCGCCGGATCGGCCCCGGACGCCCGCGCCCCTTCCGTGAACAGGTTGTGTAACCGGTCTCACACGTGTGTGCGGAGGCCTGGGCGCACCCGGTAGCGTGAGCCGACGATTCCGTAGGTTGGTCCATCAGTGGGAGTCCCGGTGACGCAGAACGGACAGGGTCCGGAGCATGGCGGCGGTCAGCCGTGGGGCGGCCCCTGGGGCCCCGCCGGTGGTGCGCCGGGCGGGCAGCCGCTGCCGCCCGCGCAGCCGCTGCCCCCGGAGGCGCCGCAGGGCGCCGCCGACATGCAGTCCACCCAGTACCTGCCGCCGATACCGCCGCAGCAGGCCCCGCCGCAGCCCGGCTACGGCTACCCGGGGCCCGGTGCCCCGGCCGCCGCCGACATGCAGGCGACCCAGCACATCGCGCCGGTCCCGGGCGGGATGCCGCCGGTGCAGGGGATGCCGCCGCAGCACGGCGGGATGCCGCCGGTCCAGGCCGCCCCGCAGCCGGGGTACGGCTACCCGCCGCCGGCCGGCGCCTCGGAGGCGACCCAGTTCATGGCCCCGGTGCCGCCGCAGCAGGGCGGGGGCTCCGACACCCAGTTCCTCGGCACGGGCCCGCTCGCGCACCAGGGGCCCGGTCCCGCCGGTGCCTCGGACGCGACCCAGTACATCGCCCCCGTACCGGCGCAGACGCCCGGTGAGCGGCAGCCGCCCGCCGAGTTCGACAACCTCTTCCGTACGGAGGCGCCGCGGCCGCCCCAGCAGCCGCACGCGCCGCAGGGCTACCAGCAGCCGGGCCCGGCCCCGTACCAGCAGCCCCAGCAGCACCAGCCGCCCCAGCCCCCGCAGCAGTACGGCTTCCAGGACGCCTACTACGACGACGACGAGCCCGCGCCGCGCCGCAAGTCGCCGGTCGCGCTGATCGCCGCCGTGGTCGTCGGCTGCGCGGTCGTCGGCCTCGGTGCCGGCGCGCTGCTCAGCGGCGGCGACGAGGAGAAGGACCCCAAGACCGGCGGGCAGAACGTGGCGGCGAGCTCGGCCGCGCCCTCCGCCTCGGCCGAGCAGCCCACGGAGAAGCCGGCCGACCCGGCGGAGCCGCAGGCACAGGAGCTCAGCAAGCTCCTCGCGACGAGCAGCAGCAGCCGTGAGACGGTGATCAGCTCGGTCGCGTCCATCAACCAGTGCAAGAACCTCGACCAGGCCGCGAGCGACCTGCGGGGCGCCGCCGAGCAGCGCCGCGGACTGATCACCAAGCTCCAGGCGCTGTCGGTCGACAAGATCCCGGACAACGCGGCGCTGACGGCGGCGCTCACCAAGGCCTGGCAGGCCTCGGCCGCCGCCGACGACCACTACGCGGCCTGGGCCGACCAGATGAAGGGCAAGAAGGCCTGCAAGGGCGGTCACGCCCGTTCGACCAGCCAGAAGTCCGCGGGCGACGCGAAGAGCGGCGAGGCCACCAACGCCAAGAAGACGGCGGCCGGGCTGTGGAACCCGACCGCCACGAAGTACGGCCTGGAGAAGCGGAGCTGGACGCAGCTCTGAGCAGGCCTACGGGGCGCTGAGGACGGTCTCGCCGACGTCGACGAAGCCGGGCTTCTGTGCCACGAGCCGCCCCTGGCGCACCACCTGGAAGGTCACCTCGTGGTTGACGATCCGGGTGAAGCCGGGGGCGCCGAGCAGGTCCTCGTACTTCCAGCGCAGGCTGGGGGTGAGGCCGCCGGTGTCGATCCGCTCGCCCCGGTCGAGGGCGTGGCTGATCTGCCCGGCCGTGATCGTGTCCTGGTCCAGGGACTCGACGACGTCCTTGAGGACCGTGTACGCGATCCAGGTGGTCTGTACGCCGGCGTCGGCGGGGTCGACCCGGTTGTCGGCGAAGGCGTGCTGCTGGATGACCTTGCGCATCGGCGCCCAGCTCCGGTCGCCCGCCTCCGGGTACCAGCCGGTGACGAACGCGCCCTCGAAGGGGCTGTGGGGTCCGCCGGTGCGGTCGATCACGGGCTGGTCGACGCTGCCGAGGACCGAGGAGATCCGTACGGCGTCCCGCTTCTCCCGCTCGCGCTGCTCGGGGAGCCGGCGGAAGGAGTCGAAGAAGGTCTGGGTGCGTTCGCCGAGGACGGCGGTCACGCAGCCCTTCTCGTCACCGGCCCGGCTGCGGGCCCGGCCGGCCTGCTGGGTGTACTCGGCGGCGTCCTCCAGGGCCGGGATGTCGACGGCGGTCCGGTGACTCGCCTTCCGCAGGCCGGAGTTGAGGAGCTCGGGGAGCTTGTCGCCCGCGGTGGTGTCGGGGCGGACGAGGGAGACCCGGTCGCAGGAGCCGGCGAGCTGCATGCCGTGCCCGGCGACGAGGGAGGCCACCCCGCCGTTGACGGGGTAGGAGATCGGGCTGGTGAACTCGTCCTCCGCGATGCCGTAACCGCCGATGTACGGGATGCCGGCGGCCTCCAGCGGGGCCATGAAGGCGCGGCCGTTCTGGCTGTACGAGCCGACGACGGCCACCGCGTTCTCGCGGACGGCCCGGCGGGCGCAGGCGGCGGCGCCCGCGGTGGTGTTCTGTTCGTTGCAGGTGAGGACGCGCAGTTCGTGTCCGTCGATGCCGCCCTGGGAGTTGACCCACCGGGCGTAGGTCTGCGCCATGGCGGGCATTCCGGGCATATTGGTCGCTCGGGTCTGGTCGGGAGCCCAGGTCATCACCGTGACGGGCTCCCTGGAGCCCCCCGTGGCCCCAGGGAGCACGCCACACCCGGTGAGCAGCGACGCTCCGGCCGCCGCGGTCGTGACGTACGCGAGGAGTGAGGTCAGTCGCCTACCGGTCATGGGCATGCACATTTCCGCCTCACGGGTAACGCGGGAGTGAGCATGGTTCAACGATGGGTGACGTGAAGGTGAATTACGGGGGCCGCGGCCGGATGGGGAGGGGGCGAGTCCGCTTACCGGACAAGGGAACGTACGATCGAAACGTGTCCAGTCCAGTCTCCGGTTCGGTTAACTCTTCCCGTCGCGGCCGTCGCTCCTCCACCATGGGCGGCATGCCGCTCAACGACATGCCGTGGTGGCGCTGGCGCAGCAACGTGCGCTCGGCGCTGCACATGCTCTCCGACCCCGGATTCCACGAGACGACCTGGCTGGCCGGCCAGGAGGGGTACGGCGACGTCACCGACGCCGTCTACCGCCTCGTCGAGGACACCTGGCTCGACAACTGGTCCGCCGAGAAGTACGTCGGCTCGATCTTCCGGGACACCGGCGAGGCCGCCCTCGTCGACGTCGCCGTCCTCCGGGTGCTGAGGATCATGCACCAGGTCGGCCCGGACGCCCAGGTGTCCGCCTATCTCCAGCACCCCGGCTGGCCCGAGGCCGTACGCGCCGCCCGCGAGGCGCACGTACGGATGGCGCAGGCCGACGGGGAGGACCCCGACACGCCCCCGCGCTCCCTCGACGTGCTCCGTATCATGACCCGGTCCTGAGGCGTTCCGCCTGACGGACGGTGGTCCTCCCGGCGAGACGTCTGTGGCAGGCTGACGGGATGACCGACCAGTACGTCCTCACCCTCTCGTGCCCGGACAAGCAGGGCATCGTGCACGCCGTGTCGAGCTACCTCTTCATCACCGGGTGCAACATCGAGGACAGCCAGCAGTTCGGAGACCGTGACACCGGTCTCTTCTTCATGCGGGTCCACTTCTCGGCCGAGTCCCCGGTGAACGTCGACAAGCTCCGGGCGAGCTTCGCCGCCGTCGGCGACTCCTTCGCGATGGACTGGCAGATCAACCGGGCCGACCAGCCCATGCGGGTCGTGCTGATGGTCTCGAAGTTCGGCCACTGCCTGAACGACCTGCTGTTCCGGTCGCGGATCGGGGCGCTGCCGGTGGAGATCGTCGCGGTCGTCTCCAACCACCAGGACTTCGAGGAACTGGTCGGCTCCTACGGGATCCCCTTCCGGCACATCCCCGTCACGAAGGACACCAAGGCGGAGGCCGAGGCCGAGCTCCTCGACCTCGTCCGCGCGGAGAACGTCGAGCTGGTCGTCCTCGCCCGCTACATGCAGGTCCTCTCCGACGACCTCTGCAAGCAGCTCTCCGGGCGGATCATCAACATCCACCACTCCTTCCTCCCCAGCTTCAAGGGCGCCAAGCCCTACCACCAGGCGCACGCGCGCGGCGTCAAGCTCATCGGCGCGACCGCGCACTACGTGACGGCCGACCTCGACGAGGGGCCGATCATCGAGCAGGAGGTCGAGCGCGTCGGTCACGAGGTGACGCCGGACCAGCTGGTGGCGACGGGGCGGGACGTCGAGTGCCAGGCGCTGGCGCGGGCGGTCAAGTGGCACGCGGAACGCCGCATCCTCCTGAACGGCCGCCGCACGGTCGTCTTCGCCTGACCCGACGCGCCCCGCGCCCGTGTGGGCCGCGCCCCGCCGTTGTGGGCAATCGTTCCGCCCTGCGGGACGATTGCCCACACGGCGGTGGGCGCAGCCCGCGACGGCGGCTACAGGCGGCTCAAGGACGCCGCCGCGGCCAGGACGTCCCTGATGGCCTCGCGGTCGCCGTCCTGCCCCGCCGCCGCCTCCTCCGGCGTGATGTGCCCCGCCACCAGCTGGCAGAACTCCACCCCGTCCATCGCCACCTGCGCGACCGCGTGGTCCGCCGAGCCGACCGCCGCCGGCGAGTCCAGCGCGATGTACCAGTGGCCGCCGCCCGCGCCCTCGATCTCCAGGTGGAGGGAGCGGCCGGGCGCGCCCGCCGCGACGAGGTGGCGGGCCGGGGACGCGAGGCCCGTGCGGCGGCGGTTCGCGAGGGCCGCCGGGAGCAGCCGGGCCGCGAGGTCGATCATCCCGTGGAGGTGCGCGCCGCTCGGCGGCGCGTACGGGTACGCCACCGCGTTCGCGATGTCGTCCGCGTGCAGCCAGCACTCGAAGGCCCGCTCCAGGAGGGAGTCCCGGAGGGGGAGGGCGAAGTCCTTGTACGTGACCGTCAGGTCCGCCACCCCTCGGCCGGCGAACGCGACCGTCCGGATCAGCGTGTGCGACTGGTCCCGCCAGGGGCCCCGGAGCGAGCGGTTCGGCGGCCGGTCCAGGGCCGACCAGAGCGCCTCCGTCCGCTCCGTCGGCGACAGCTCCGGCACGCCCGCGCCCAGCGGGTCGTCCAGGCCGAGTGCCGTGGACACCAGGCCGTCCACGGCCAGGAGGTGGCCGATGACCGCCGCGACGGTGGCCTTGCGGCGCATCACGCGGTCCTCCTCGTACCACTTGAGCCGCACCGGCGCGTGCCACTCGGACTCGCCGATGTCCCGGAGGAGCGCGTCGAGCCGGGCGGTCTCCGCGTCGTACGGCGTGACCCAGTCGGGGACGGGGATACGGGCGGGGCGGCGGCCCAGGCAGTTCTCCAGGACCCGGGAGCGGAGCAGCGGGTCGAGGTCCAGGTCGCGGTCCTCGTGGAGGAGCGCGACGGCGTCGCGGAGCCGGAGGGCCTCGTCGGCGCAGGGCGCGCAGACGGTGAGGTGGTTCTCGACGGCCCTGCTCTCACCGGTGGAGCACGCCGAAAGTGCCCAGGCCCCGAGCAGGGACTTGAGCACGTCGTGGGTGAGGACCGGTACCTCCAGGTCCGGGTCGTCCAGGTCCGGGTCGTCCACGTCCGGGTCGTCCACGTCCGGGTCGTCCACGTCCGGTTCCTCTGCCTCCTCCGGCAGCCGTGCCGTCAGGTCCGCGTGGTCGTCGGCCGCCCGACGCGGTCCCGGTATCCAGGGGGCGCGCGCGACCTCGTCGCCGTCGCCGGTCGCCCCGGTCACGGCGTCCGTCCGTAGCCGGGCGGAGAGGATCCTTCGAGCGGCCGGGTGTTCGCGGAGGAGAGCAGCTGGAGTCCGAGCCGGAGGCGCCGGCGGGCCTCGTCCTCGGTGACGCCGAGGTCGGCGGCGGTCTGGCGGTAGTCGCGCCGCTGGAAGTACGCCAGTTCGAGCGCGGCCCGCAGCGGGGCGGGCATGGAGGTCACGATGTAGTCGGCGCGGGCGGCGACCGTGGCCCGGTGGACCTTCTGCTCCAGCTCCTCGGCGGAGCCGAGTCCCGTCTCCGCGTACGCCAGGGTCTCGGCCTGCCGCAGCCGGTGCACGGCCTGCCGCTGGGTCAGTTTGGCGACCCACGAGCGCATGTTGCCCTGCTTCGGGTCGTAGGAGTCGGGGTTCTCCCAGATGTAGCCGAAGACCTCGCGGGTGACCTGGTCGGCCGCGTCGTCGTCGTCGAGGACCCGGTGGGCGAGGCTGTGGACGAGGGCGGCGAACCGGTCGTAGAACTCGCCGAGGGCAGCGGCCTCCCCGCGCGCCAGCCGCTGCTGCATCCTGCGGTCCCAGCGCGGTGGTGTGTCCATCGCCATGAGGCCCTCCGTCCCGGTTCTCCTCCAAAGTAATGGGCCGCTCCGACAACGCACTCCTGTTTGCCGCAAGTGCGCTCTTGACGCCGCCGCCGATGGTAAGGAAAGCGTCATCCCTCGCCACGGGGGTTTCGGCGTCTGCCGGCGGGGCAGGCGGCGTCCGTGACGACGATCGAGGTCGACGAGGACGAGCACGGCCCCTGGACGGTCCTCCGTGTCCGGGGGGAACTGGACCTGGTCACCTCCCCCCGGATACGCCGCCGCGTCCACGACGCCGTCGCGGGCGGCCGCCACGACCTGGTGATCGACCTGTCCGCCGTGCGGTTCTGCGACTCCAGCGGCGTCGGCGTGCTGATCGCCTCCCGCCGGCTGCTCCGCTCCTGCGGCGGCCGGCTCCGCCTGATCCTTCCCGTGGAGCCCGACGACCGGGACGGTCATGTCGGCCGGGTGCTCTCCGCGCTCGGCGTGCGCCGTCTCTTCGACGTGTACGAGGACCTGCCGGAGGCCCTCACGGGCTCGTGCCGAAGCGCTCCCTGAGCTTGTACTTCAGCACCTTCCGCAGGGTCTCGTTGCGGGGCAGCGCGTCCACCACCTCCAGCTGTTCCGGCAGCTTGTGGACGGAGAGTCCGGCCTCCCGCAGGAAGGCCGTGACCTGCGGGAGGCCGAGCGGGGCGGCGCCCGGGGGCTGTTCGACGACGGCGCAGACGCGTTCGCCGCGCTCGGCGTCCGGGAGGCCTATGACGGCGGCGTCGCCCACGTCCGGGTGCCGGTGGAGGAGGTCCTCGATCTCCTTGGCCGAGATGTTCTCTCCCTTGCGGATGATGATGTCCTTGATGCGGCCCGTGAGGACGAGGTGGCCGCCGGGCGTGAGGTGCCCGACGTCGCCGGTGACGAGGAAGCCGTCCTCGTCGAAGGCGGCGGCCGTCTGCGCCGGGTCGAGATAGCCCCGGCAGACGGCCTCGCCGCGGAGCCGGACCTCGCCGTCGGCGGTGATCCGGATCTCCATCCCGGCGGGCGGCCGGCCCTCGGTGGTGGCGAGGTTCTCGTCGGTGTCCTCGGGGTCGCCCATCGTGATCATGGGGACCTCGGTCATGCCGTACCCGTGGGTGAGCCGGCAGCCCAGCTCCTTCCGTACCGCGTGGTAGATCTCGGGCGGCTTGGGCGCCCCGCCGCCCGCGAGCAGACGGAGGGTGGGGATGACGGGCTTCCCGGGCTGTTTGCGCTGCTCGGCGAGGAACATCGCGTAGAAGGCGGTGGAGCCGCCGGCGACCGTCACGCCGTGCCGGTTGTACTCGTCGAGGGCCTCCGGCAGCGCGAACTGTTCGAACATCACGGCGGGGAATCCGTACAGCAGGAGCATCACCGTGTAGTCGGGCCCGGCGATGTGCGCGTACGGGAAGGCCATCGAGCCGACGTCCTCGGCCGTCAGCCGGAGGGCGTGGGCGAGGCAGGAGCCGCCGGCGAGGAGCGAGCGGTCGGTGTGCAGGACGCCCTTGGGGTCGGAGGTGGTGCCGGAGGTCCAGTAGATCCAGCGGACGTCGGTCCCGGAGGCGGGCGGCGGCGGCAGGACGGCCGGGTCGCCGTCCGGCAGGCTCTCGGGCGAGTAAGCCTCGAAGATCCCGCGCGCGCCGAGCCTCCGTGCCATCTCCGTATGGTCGAATCCACGCCAGATTCCGGGGACCGCGAAGTACTCGGCCTCGGAGGCGCGCAGCGCGAAGCCGACCTCCTTGTCCCGGTAGAAGGGGATCACCGGGGACTGCACGGCGCCGAGGCGGGCGAGCGCGAAGGAGAGCACGGCGGTCTCGATGCGGGTGGGCAGCTGCCAGGCGACGACGGTGCCGGGGCGCACGCCCTTCTCGTACAGGCCGGCGGCGCAGCGTTCGGCGCGCTCGCGGAGGCCGCCGAAGGTGAGGACGCGGTCGCCCTGGAGGAGGACGGGCCGGTCGGGGGTGAGGGCGGCGCGGCGTTCGACGAGCTCCCAGAGCGTGCGGGACCCGCCCAGGGCGTGTGCGGTCGCGTTCATGACCGTACTCCTCTCGTCCGTACTCCTCATGGCTGACGTTCCGTCAGATAGTGCGGTGAGCGTAGAGGTCCGGCGCTTGTCGGTCCAGGGGTGCGGGGCTAGCCTGATCCCGTCAGATCTGACGGGTCATCAGAAACGGGCCGGGAACGGTCCGCCGAATCCGGGAGAGGCTCCATGACGGAACTGCCCCGCATCATCAGCGTCGACGACCACGTGATCGAGCCCGCCCACCTCTTCGAGACCTGGCTCCCGAAGAAGTACCGCGACCGCGGCCCCCGGCCCCTCACGGCCGGCATCGGCGAGCTCGCCTACGTCGCCGGCAAGTACCAGATCACGATGGACCCCGAAGGGCCGCCGACCGACTGGTGGATCTACGAGGACCTCAAGTTCCCGTACAAGCGCAACATCGCCGCCGTCGGCTTCGACCGCGACGACATGACCCTGGAGGGCATCACCCGCGAGGAGATGCGGCGCGGCTGCTGGGACCCCGCCGCCCGCCTGAAGGACATGGACCTCAACCACGTCGAGGCCTCCCTCTGCTTCCCGACCTTCCCCCGCTTCTGCGGGCAGACCTTCGCCGAGGCCCAGGACAAGGAGGTGGCCCTCGCCTGCGTCCGCGCCTACAACGACTGGATGGTCGAGGAGTGGTGCGGCGACAGCGGCGGCCGGCTCATCCCGCTCTGCATCATCCCCCTCTGGGACATCGGCCTCGCCGTCGCCGAGATCCGGCGCAACGCCGCCCGCGGGGTCAAGGCCGTCACCTTCTCCGAGATCCCCACCCACCTCGGCCTGCCGTCCATCCACTCCGGCTACTGGGACCCCTTCTTCGCCGTCTGCCAGGAGACCGGCACGGTGGTCAACATGCACATCGGGTCGTCCAGCCAGATGCCGGCCGCCTCGCCCGACGCCCCGCCCGCCGTCCAGGCCTCCCTCAGCTTCAACAACGCCATGGCCTCGATGATGGACTTCCTCTTCAGCGGGGTCCTGGTGAAGTTCCCCCGGCTCAAGCTCGCCTACAGCGAGGGCCAGATGGGCTGGATCCCCTACGCCCTCGAACGCGCCGACGACGTCTGGGAGGAGCACCGCGCCTGGGGCGGCGTCCGCGACATCGTCCCCGAGCCCCCGTCCACGTACTACTACCGGCAGATCTTCTGCTGCTTCTTCCGCGACAAGCACGGCATCGCCTCGCTGGACGTGGTGGGCCGGGACAACGCCACCTTCGAGACCGACTACCCGCACGTCGACTCGACCTTCCCGCACACCAAGGAGGTCGCCCTCGACCACGTCCAGGGCCTCGACGACGAGACGGTCTACAAGCTCATGCGGGGCAACGCCATCCGCATGCTCGGCCTCGACCTCGACCGCGACCGCCGGACCGCCTGATGGACCTCTCCTGCACCGACGAGGAGGAGGAGTACCGCGCCCGCCTGCGGGAATGGCTCGCCGCCACCCTGCCGGGCCTCCCCGGGCGGCCCGACCCGCTCGACTGGCCCGCCCGCCGCGCCTACGACTGCGGCTGGCAGCGCCGCCTGTACGACGCCGGATACGCCGACACCCACTGGGACGCCTCCCCGACCCAGCGACTCATCTTCCTGGAGGAGACCGAGCTCGCCGGGGCGCCCTACGTCGGCGCCAACTTCGTCGGCCTCCTCCACGCCGGACCCACGATCGCCGCCGAGGGCACGGCCGCGCAGCGCGCGCGGTGGCTGCCGCCGATCCTGCGCGGCGACGAGGTCTGGTGCCAGGGCTTCAGCGAGCCGGACGCCGGGTCGGACCTCGCCTCGCTCCGCACCCGGGCCGTACGGGACGGGGACGCGTACGTCGTCACCGGGCAGAAGATCTGGACCTCGCACGCCGAGGTCGCCGACTGGTGCGAGCTCCTCGTCCGCACGGACCCGGAGGCCACGTCCAAGCACCGGGGCATCACCTGGCTCGCCCTGCCCATGGACGCCCCCGGCATCACCGTACGGCCGCTGCGCACCCTCGCCGGGTCGACCGAGTTCGCCGAGGTCTTCCTCGACGAGGTGCGGGTGCCCGTCGAGAACCGGGTGGGGGAGGAGAACGACGGCTGGCGGGTCACCATGGTCACGCTCTCCTTCGAACGCGGCACCGCCTTCGTCGGCGAGGTCGTCGCCTGCCGCCGCCTCCTCGGCGAACTCGCCCGCACGGCCCGGAAGAACGGCACCTGGGACGACCCCGTCCTGCGGCGCCGGCTCGGCAGGCTCTCCGCCGAGTTCCAGGCGCTCTGGCGGATCGTCCAGGCCAACGTCAGCGAGGCCCAGGCGACCGGCGGCGTCCCCGGCGCCGGCGGTTCCGTCTTCAAGCTGCACTACTCGCACGCCCGCCAGGAGCTGTACGACGCGGCCGCCGCCGTCCTGGGGCCCGACGCGCTCGACCTCGGCCGCGACTGGACCCTCGACCGGCTGTCCTCGCTCTCGTACACGATCGCGGCCGGCACCTCCCAGATCCAGCGCAACATCGTCGCCGAGCGCATCCTCGGCCTGCCGAAGGGCCGGTGACCCCCATGGACTTCCGACTCACCGAGGACCAGCGGGCGCTGCGGCGAGGCGTACGGGAACTGCTCGCGCGCCTCTTCGGCCGGGAGGCGCTGCGGGCGGCCGTCGACGCCCCTTCGCTGGACCGGGAGCTGTGGCGGGAGCTCGGCGCGGCCGGGTTCTTCGCGCTGCGGCTCCCGGAGGCGGAGGGGGGTGTCGGGCTCGGGCTCCCGGAGGCGGTCCTCGTCTTCGAGGAGGCGGGGAGGGTGCTGCTGCCGGGGCCGCTGGTGGCCACGCACGTGGCCGCGGGGTCCGTGCCGGGGGCGGCGGACGGGTCCGTCGTGGTGACCGCCGCCTCGGAGGGCCTGGTCCCCTGGCTGGACGAGGCGGACGTGGTGCTGGGCGATGTCACGGGCGCGGTCCGGGTGCGGTCGGTCGATCCGCTGACGCCGCTGCACAGGTTGCCCGGTCCTGTGGGCGCCGTAGGTGCGGAGAGCCTGGGCCCGGCAGGGGCGCCGTCCGTTGTGCCCACCCGTCCGGCCCCAGCGGGACGACTGCCCACAACGGACGCCGTTCTCCTCACCGCCGCCGAGCAGGTGGGCAGTGCCGCCGCCACCACCGACGCGGCCGTCTCGTACGCGCGGCAGCGGTCGCAGTTCGGGCAGGTGATCGGGGGGTTCCAGGCGGTGAAGCACCTCTGTGCCGGGATGCTCGTGCGGACCGAGCTCGCCCGCGCCGCCGTCCGGGCCGCCGCCGTCACCGGCGACCCCGTCGAGATCGCGGGGGCCAAGCTGCTCGCCGACGAGGCGGCGGTCGGCAACGCGCGGGACTGCCTCCAGGTGCACGGCGGGATGGGCTTCACCTGGGAGGCCGATGTGCACCTGCACCTGAAGCGGGCCTGGGTGCGGGCCGAGCTGCGGCTGCCCGCCGCGCGGGCGGAGGAGGAGGTGGCCGCCGCACTGTGATCCGTACGTAGCGCTGCGCGTCCCGGGCGTCACGGAATGTCGATATCGGGTTGTGTCCTTCGGCGGGGCCGTCACGGCCCGGAGTCGGCCTCCGCCTCCGGTACGCTCCGTGGGATGCGAGTGCTCGATGCCCCGGATCGTCCCGGTGTCGCCCCTGCGGCGGCCCCGCGGCCGGGAATGCCCGCCGCTCGCACCCGGCGTTCGACTGCCCGCAGCGTGCGTCGCACAGTATGGACCATGCGTACTCCTTCGCGCTGGAATATGCCCGAAGCGCTTGTTGCGGTGACTGTACGTCAACCATGCTGTCCCACAAGGGAATCACGTTCCGTGAAGGTGTGTCCGCCGGTTCGGATGGTGTGAGCGGTGCAGGTACTTCAGGTTCAGTTGGAGGTCGGGCCGGACCCGGCAGAGGTGGGACGAGCCCGGAAGTGGGCCCGTTCGCGACTCGCCGGGTCGGGCATAGGGGATGACGAGCCGCTCGCCGAGACGCTGGTGCTCCTCATCTCCGAGCTGGTGACCAACGCCGTGGTGCACACGGGCTGCCCGGCCGTGCTGCGGATGCTGTTCGCCGCGGAGGGCCGTGGGGTGCGGGTCGAGGTCGCCGACGCGAGCGACTGCCCGCCGCGGCCCCGGCACGCGGAGGGCGACGACACCAACGGGCGCGGCCTGGAGCTGGTGGACGGCCTCGCGGACCGGTGGGGCTGGCAGCCGGAGGCGGTCGGCAAGAGCATCTGGTGCGAGGTGGACCGGGTCGCGCCCGTGTCGCCCGTGTCCTCTCTGTCGCCCCATCGGGTGCGCTGTTGACGATTCGTTCCGTTTTGCCCACTCTGGGGTGAGCGATTCGTGGCGAGGGGAGCCGAGGGCCGTGGCCCTCGGCGTGTGCGGGTCGTGGCCGGGTGGCGGCGGGCCGTGCCGTGCTCGGGGCGCGTGCGAGCGCGCCGCCGCCCGTGAAGTCCCGCAGGGATGCCGCCTGTGAAGGCCCGGCAGGGCTGCCGCCCGTGAAGGCCTACAGGATGGCGACCGGGGCCACCGGTGTGCCCGTACCGCCGACGAAGGGCTCGGGCATCGCGGAGAGCAGGAAGGCGTAGCGCCCTTCTTGTGCACAGGCTGTGGACAGAGCCTCCAGATTCCAGTTCTGCCCCTGGAGCATGCCCATCTCGACCAGGTCGAGGGCGTGCACGGGCAGCCAGAGGTCCTCGATCTCGGGCGGGAAGATCTCGAAGGTGAGCGTGTCGTTGGCGACGGCCGCGACGTCGTGGGCGTGGAACCACTCGGGCGTGCGGACCGAGAGGCCGGGTGACGGGAAGGCGTACCCGTGCCTGTCCCCGGCCAGGTACGCCTGGATCTGCCCGGTCCGTACGAGGACGACGTCCCCGGACCGTACCGTCACCCCGCCGAACTCGGCCGCCTCGTCGAGGTCCTCGGGCGTCACGGCGTGGTCGCCGGGCAGCCGGTCCACGCCCTTCGCGGCGGCGACGTCCAGGAGGACCCCGCGGCTCACGAGGTGACGGGCCGTGTGGATGCCGCTGAACTCGGAGCGGCCGTGCGGGGTGATCGAGGCGGCGGGGCGGCCGTTGTAGATGCGGCCCGAGTGGGAGACGTGCGTGAGGGCGTCCCAGTGGGTGCCGGCCTGGAGGCCGAGGGTCACGGCGTCGTCGCTGGTGGCGACCGTGCCGGGGCCGAAGAGCTCCTGGTTGACCTGGACCATGACGTGGAGCGGGTTCACCCGGCCGGGGATCATGCCCGTCTGCACGCCGTCCTGCTTGAGGTCGACGGCGAGCGGGACGCGCAGGCCGGTGCGGACGGTGGCGACGGCCTCCCGCACGACCTCGTCGGTGACGAGGTTGAGCGTGCCGATCTCGTCGTCCTGGCCCCAGCGGCCCCAGTTGTTGACGCGCTTGGCGATCTCGTGGAAGGCGGCGGGGAGAGACATCGGGGCCTCCGGGGTCTTGTTTTCCGGTATCTGACGGACCGTAGAATCCTGACGACGAACGAATCTAACGGACCGTCAGAAAGTGCGGGAAGGGGCCGGGCGTGGGGAACTTCTTGGCTGGCAAGGTCGTCGCCGTGACGGGGGCGGGGCGCGGCATCGGCCGCGCCGTCGCCCTCGCGTGCGCGGCGGAGGGCGCGAAGGTCGTCGTCAACGACTACGGGGTGTCGATCGAGGGCGGTGAGCCGACCTCGGAGATCGCGGCCTCGGTCGTGAAGGAGATCGAGGCGGCGGGCGGTACGGCCCTCGCCGTCGCGGACGACATCTCCACGATGGCGGGCGGGGCCCGGGTGGTCGAGGCCGCCCTCACCGCGTACGGGCGCGTCGACGGGGTCGTGTGCGTCGCCGGCATCCTGCGCGAGCGGATGCTCTTCAACATGTCCGAGGAGGAGTGGGACCCGGTCGTCGCCACCCATCTGAAGGGCACCTTCACCGTCTTCAGGGCGGCGTCGGCGGTCATGCGCAAGCAGGGCACCGGGACCCTCATCGGCTTCACCAGCGGCAACCACCAGGGCTCCGTGGCCCAGGCCAACTACTCCGCGGCGAAGGGCGGGATCATCTCGCTCGTACGGAGCGCGGCCCTCGGCCTCCACAAGTACGGCGTCACCGCGAACGCGGTCGCGCCGGTGGCGCGCACCCGGATGTCGGCGAACGTCCCCATGGAGCTCAAGGAGATCGGCGAGCCGGAGGACGTGGCGGCGCTCGTCGTCTACCTGCTGAGCGAGCGGGCCCGCGAGGAGCGGATCACCGGCCAGGTGTACACCATCGCCGGCCCCAAGATCGCGGTCTGGGCGCAGCCCCGGGAGCTGCGCGCGGGCTACGCGGAGGGCGGCGCCTGGACCCCCGAACGCATCGCGGACTTCCTGCCGGGGACGGTGGGGACGGACCCCATGCCGATGCTCGCCCGGCTGGAGGAGATGGCCCGGGCCGCCGCCGCGGGCGAGCGTCCCAACGCCGCCGGGGGGGCCGGGTCATGAGGGGCGTCGTCTTCGACGGGAAGCAGGTCCAGGTCGTCGACGACCTGGAGGTGCGGGACCCCGGTCCCGGCGAGGTGCTCGTGGCGATCGCCGCCGCCGGGCTCTGCCACAGTGATCTGTCCGTCCTCGACGGGACCATCCCGTTCCCCCCGCCCGTCGTCCTCGGCCACGAGGGCGCCGGGGTCGTGGAGGCCGTGGGCCCGGGGGTCACCCACGTCGTCGCCGGCGACCACGTGGCCCTGTCGACGCTCGCGAACTGCGGCGCCTGCGCCGACTGCGACCGGGGCCGGCCGACCATGTGCCGGAAGGCGATCGGGATGCCGGGGCAGCCGTTCTCGCGCGACGGGCAGCCGCTCTTCCAGTTCGCCTCGAACTCGTCCTTCGCGGAGCGGACCGTGGTCAAGGCCGTCCAGGCCGTGAAGATCCCGCGGGACATCCCGCTGACCTCCGCCGCCCTCATGGGCTGCGGCGTCCTCACCGGCGTCGGAGCCGTACTGAACCGGGCGAAGGTCGGCCGCGGCGACACCGTCGTCGTCATCGGCACCGGCGGCATCGGCCTCAACGTCCTCCAGGGCGCCCGGATCGCGGGCGCGCTGACGATCGTCGCCGTGGACACGAACCCGGAGAAGGAGGCGGTCGCCCGGCAGTTCGGCGCGACGCACTTCCTCGCGTCCGCCGACGGCGTGCGGGAGATCCTGCCCACCGGCGCCGACCACGTCTTCGAGTGCGTCGGCCACACCGGCCTCGTCAGGACCGCGATCGACCTCCTCGACCGGCACGGTCAGGCGGTCCTGCTGGGGATGACCGCGCCGAAGGCGGAGGTGAGCTTCCTGCCGGCGGCGATGTTCCTGGACAAGTCGATCCTCGGCTGCCGGTACGGCTCCTCCCGCCCCCAGAAGGACATCGCCCTCTACGCGGAGCTGTACCGCTCGGGAGGCCTGCTCCTCGACGAGCTGGTGACCCGGACGTACCCCGTGGAGGATTTCGCCCGCGCCGCCGCGGACGCGGAACGGGGGAAGGTGGCGCGGGGGGTGCTGACCTTCTGAGCACGGGCGTTCCGCACGGGGGCGGGTCGGCTCAGCCGGAGGCCGCCCCCGTGCGGAAGGTGCGGCGGTAGGACGTCGGGGTCACGCCGATCGCGGTCATCAGGTGCACGCGCAGCGACTGGGCCGTGCCGAAGCCGGCGTCCTGGGCGACCCGGTCGACGGGCAGGCCGGTGGACTCCAGGAGGTACCGGGCGCGTTCGACGCGCTGCTGGGTGAGCCACTGGCCGGGGCTGATGCCGACCTCGTCGCGGAAGCGGCGCGTGAACGTCCGGACGCTCATCGCCTCCTTCCCCGCGAGGTCCCGCAGCTGGATCGGCTCGTGGAGGTGCGCGAGCGCCCAGGCCCGCGCGGTCGCCGTGGTGTGGCTGCCGGTCTCCGGCAGGGGCCGCTCGATGTACTGGGCCTGGCCGCCGTCCCGGTGGGGCGGTACGACGGTCCTGCGGGCGACGTCGTTGGCGACGGACGTGCCGTGGTCGCGGCGCACGATGTGCAGGCACAGGTCGATCCCGGCGGCCACGCCGGCCGAGGTGAGGACGTCGCCGTCGTCGATGAAGAGGACGTCCGCGTCGACCCGCACGCTCGGGAAGAGGCGCTGGAAGTGCGCGGCGGACGCCCAGTGGGTGGTGGCCGGGCGCCCGTCGAGGAAGCCGGCGGCGGCCAGCACGTACCCGCCGGTGCAGATGGAGACCAGCCGGGTGCCCGGCCGGATCCGCGCGAGCGCGGCGGCGAGCTCCTCGGGCAGCCGTCCCTCGTCGTAGACCGGACCGAGCTCGTACGAGGCGGGCACGACGACCGTGTCGGCGGTGGCGAGGGCCTCCGGGCCGTGCTCGACGTGGATCGAGAAGTCGGCGTCGGTGGGGACGGGGCCCGCGACCGGGGCGCAGGTCACGATCTCGTACAGCGGGCGGCCCTCGGCGTCCTTCGCACGGCCGAAGATGCGGTGCGGGATGCCCAGCTCGAAGGGGAGCAGGCCGGGCAGGGCGAGAACGGCGACGCGGTGCGGCGGCGGCACGAGCAGCGCCCCCCTTCATAAATCGGTGGTGGTCCAGACCACCCACTGGTAGCTCTACTTGTCCGTGACGGACAACACGTACAAGTCTGAGGCCGCCGAGCGGATTCCCGCCCCGGTCGTGCCGCCCGCGCTGTGGAACCGCAACTTCCGGCTCTTCTTCGTCGCCCGGGGCGTCGCCGTCTTCGGCGAGGGCATGGTCCCGGTCGCCTTCGCCGCCGGACTCCTCGGAGCCGGCCACTCCGGCTCCACCGTCGGCTACGCGCTCGGCGGCTGGACCGCCGCCTTCGCCGTCTTCGTGCTCTTCGGCGGCGTCCTCGCCGACCGGTTCACCGCCCGCCGCATGATGATCATCGCCGACCTCCTGCGGCTGCCCGGGGCCGCCGTCCTCGCCGTCTCCTTCACGCTCGGCAGCCCGCCGCTCTGGGCGGTCTACAGCCTGTCCGTGCTCAGCGGCGTCGGCGCCGCCCTCTTCCAGCCCGGCGTCGCCTCCACCATCCCCCGCATCGCCCCCGACGTGCAGCGCGCCAACGCCGTCCTGCGGGTCGTCGAGGCCCTCATGACCATGGCGGGACCGGCCGCCGCCGGCCTGCTCGTCGCCGTGTGGAACGCGGGCGCCGCCTTCGCCGTCAACGGCGTCACCTTCGCCGTGAGCGCCGTCTGCTTCACCCTCATGCGCCTCGCCCCGATACCCTCCGACTCCACCCGTCGCGACTCCCTCGGCGCCGAACTCGCGGGCGGATGGAAGGAGTTCCGTGCCAGGAGCTGGCTCTGGGGCGTCATCTCCATCTGGACCGTGTACGGGCTGACCGTCGCCGGCCCCATGGTCCCGCTCACCGCGAGCCTGGTCACCGAGGACCACGGCTCGGCCGCCTACGGCGTGCTCATGGCCGTCAACGGCGCCGGCAGCGCGGCCGGCGGCCTCCTCGCGATCCGGCTGCGCCCGCGCCGCCCCCTCGCGGCGGGCGCGGTGGCGCTCGTCGGCCTCCCCGTGAACCTGCTCCTGCTCGGCCTGGGCGCCCCGGTCGCGGTCCTCGGCGCGGGCCAGTTCATCGGCGGGGCGGCCTTCGCCTTCTGGCTGGTGATGTGGTCCACCTCGGTCCAGACGCACGTGCCGCAGGAGGCCCTGAACCGGATGCACGCGTACGACGTGGCCGGCTCCCTCCTGATGATGGGCGTCGGCCGCACCCTGTCGGGGCCGGTGGCGGCCGCGGTCGGCACGGAGGAGGTGCTGCTCACGGGGGCGGGGATCGCGGTGCTCGTGGTCGCGGCGCTGCTGGTGGTGAGACCGATCAGGACGCTGCCGCGCGCCTGATGCCCCGACGGGTGTCCGGGCGCGGCGCCTGATGCCCCGGCGGGTGTCCCGGCGCGGTGCCTGATGCCCCGGCGGGTGCTCCGGCGCGCGCACGGGTGTGTGGCCCGCTGCGTGTGTCCCGATCCTTTGGAAACCTGTCATTCGGGCCAATGGCCGGGGAGGGCGCGGGCCGGGATGCTCAGTGGCATGGCCCAGACAACCGAGACCCCCGCCCGTACGCCCGAAAAGGCACCCCGCCGCCGCGTCCACCGTGCCTGGTTCGTCGCGGCGGTCACCTTCGTCACGATCATCGGCGCCGCGGCCTTCGCCTCCCTGCCGGGCCTGCTCATCGAGCCGCTGCACGAGGAGTTCGACTGGTCGCGGGGGACGATCGGCTTCGCCGTCTCGGTGAACCTCGCCCTCTACGGCCTCACCGCCCCCTTCGCCGCCGCCCTCATGGACCGCTTCGGCATCCGCCGGGTCGTGGCCGTCGCCCTGACGATCATCTCCGCCGGGTCGGTCCTGACGGTGTGGATGACGGCCGCCTGGCAGCTCGTCCTCTACTGGGGCGTCCTCGTCGGCCTCGGCAGCGGCTCCATGGCCCTCGCCTTCGCCGCGACCGTCACCAACCGCTGGTTCGTGGCGAGGCGCGGCCTGGTCACCGGCATCCTCACCGCCGCCGGAGCCTCCGGCCAGCTGGTCTTCCTGCCGCTGCTCTCCTGGCTGGTCGAGCACCACGGCTGGCGCCCCGCCGCCGTCACCGTGGCGCTCGCCGCCCTCGCGGTCGTCCCCTTCGTGTGGCTGCTGCTCCGCGACCACCCGGCGGACGTCCGGCTCGCCCCGTACGGCGGGGAGTACGCCGAGAAGCCCGCGCCCGTCCCCGGCGCCGCCCGCCGCGCCGTCACCGTCCTCCTCAAGGCCGCCCGCACCGGCCCGTTCTGGCTCCTCGCCGGCTCCTTCGCGATCTGCGGCGCCTCCACGAACGGCCTGGTCAAGACGCACTTCGTGCCGGCGGCGCACGACCACGGCATGCCGGTGACGGCCGCGGCCGGACTCCTCGCGGTGATCGGCGTCTTCGACGTCGTCGGCACGGTCGCCTCCGGCTGGTTCACCGACCGCTTCTCGCCGCGCCGCCTGCTGGCCGTCTACTACGCCCTGCGCGGCGTCTCCCTCCTCTTCCTGCCGATGCTCCTGGCCCCCTCCGTCCACCCGCCGATGCTCTTCTTCATCGTCTTCTACGGCCTGGACTGGGTCGCCACCGTCCCGCCGACGATCGCGCTGTGCCGGGAGCACTACGGCGAGGACTCGGCGATCGTCTTCGGCTGGGTCCTCGCCTCCCACCAGGTCGGCGCGGCGGCCGTCGCCTTCGCGGGCGGCGTGGCCCGCGACGTCTTCGGCACGTACGACGTCGTCTGGTACGCCTCGGGCGCGCTGTGCGCGGCGGCGGCCCTGATGGCCCTCGTCATCAGCCGACCCCGGACGGAGCTGCTCTCCCCGGCGGGAGCATGATGATCCTCAGGGGGTGATCGCCGATGAGCGGTCCTGAAGGCGGGCGGAGCTTTGCCCGGATGCTGCGGGTCTCGATCCTCGCGCTGTTCCTCGAAGCGGCGCTGGCGATGGTGCTGGGCGTGGTGTTCGGAGACTCCGGGCGGCCGGAGCTCGGCGAGGGGGGTGTCAGCGCCCTGCAGCTGCTGGCGCTCCCGTTCCTGCCGCTGATGGCGCTGCTGCCCGCCGCCGCGGTCTCCGCGGTGGTCGTGGTGCCGGCGGTGCTGCTCGGCGAGAGCCTGGCGCGCCGGGCCGGCGGCCCTCCGCTCGGGTGGCAGGTGCTCCTGTCGGCCGCCGCCGGGGCCCTCCTCCTGCCGCTCGCGGGCTGGTGGGGGTGGGCCGTGGCAGCGGTCTGTCTGGCCGTGGCGGCGGTGCTGACCCGCCCCGCGCGCAGGGGCTACTTCGTCTCCCTGCTCCTGTGGGGGACGGTCGCCGTCCTCGGCGTCTTCATGCTCGGCGGCATCGGGCTCTACACCGGCGTCATCGAGGGCTGAAGTCCCCGAACCGCCCCTGGTGGAAGAGCAGCGGCTCGCTCTCCTGCTCCGCGCCCAGCGATGCGACCCGGCCGACCACGATCAGGTGGTCGCCGCCCGTGTGGACCGCGGTGATCGCGCAGTCGATCCAGGCGGGCGCGCCGGCCA
Source organism: Streptomyces tanashiensis (assembly GCF_014648895.1). Taxonomy (GTDB): domain Bacteria; phylum Actinomycetota; class Actinomycetes; order Streptomycetales; family Streptomycetaceae; genus Streptomyces; species Streptomyces tanashiensis. The sequence goes on along the minus strand of NZ_BMRZ01000001.1, from coordinate 1,063,529 downwards.
GCCGCGGGGAGCCCGTGACCGGGGCGGGGCCCCACTCCACGCCCGCGAACTTGTCGGCGCCGCTCACCGCGAACGACCGGCACAGCGCGCCCTGTCCGGCGCCCAGGACGTTGACGCAGAAGGTCCCGGCCGCGGCGATCCGGGGCCAGGTCGTCGACGTCCGGGCGACCATGAAGGCGACCAGGGGCGGGTCGAGGGAGAGGGAGGCGAAGGACTGGCAGGCGAAGCCCGCCGGTCCGTCCGCGTCGAGGGCCGTCACGATCGTGACGCCGCTGGCGAAGTGCCCGAGGACGCGGCGGAACTCGCCGGGGTCGACGGGCGCCCGCTCGTCCTCCCCGACCGCGCGCAGGGCCGGCCGGGGCAGTGGTTCCACGGCCGTGGGCGAACCGGCCGCTCTCAGGTGTCGGACGACGGTGGCCGCCATCCCTGCGTGTCCCATCACACCGTCCATTGAAACTGACGGTTCGTCAGATAGGAACCCCTGGGGGACGACGGCCACGGTCACTTCCGGATGCGCGCCTCGCCGCGCCGCGCGCGAGGACGCGCGGCTAGGGCCTGTCTTTCGGATCAGGCCGGATCAGGGTGCGTGCCAGGCCCCGCGAGCCCGGCCTGATCCGAAAGACAGGCCCTAGCGGCCCTCGTACCGCGCCTCCCTGCGCTCCACGAAGCTCGCCACGCCCTCCTGCGCGTCCCTCGTGGTCATGTTGATCTCCTGGGCCGTCGCCTCCGCCGCGAAGGCGGTCGAGCGGTCCACGTCCAGCGAGGCGTTCACCAGCTGCTTCGTCAGGGCCAGGGCCCGTGTCGGGCCCTGGGCGAGGCGTTCGGCCCAGTCCCGGGCCGTCTTCGCCAGTTCGTCCGCCGGGACGACCCGGTTCACCAGGCCCAGCTCCTTCGCCTCCGCCGCCCCCACCGCGTCGCCGAAGAACATCAGCTCCTTCGCCCGCTGCGGCCCGATCAGCCGGGGGAGGAGGTACGCGCCGCCGCCGTCGGGCACGAGCCCCCGCCGTACGAAGACCTCGATGAAGCGCGCCGAGTCCGCCGCGAGCACCAGGTCGCAGGCGAACGCGAGGTGCGCCCCGATCCCGGCCGCCGTCCCGTTCACCGCGGCGATGACCGGCTTCTCGCAGTCCATGACGGCGCCGATGAACCGCTGCGCGCCGAGGCGGATCATCCGGGCCACGTCCCCCGCCACGCTCCCCCGGCCCTCGGCCGGGGGGGCCCCCCTCTCGCTCCGCCCCCCGGCGGCCGGCGCGCCCCGCAGGTCCGCGCCCGCGCAGAAGCCGCGCCCGGTGGCCGTCACCACGACACAGCGCACGGCCGGGTCGGCGGAGGCCTCGGCGAGGAGGGCGATGATCCGCTCCCGCTGGTCCCAGGTGACCGCGTTCATCGCCTCGGGGCGGTTGAGCGTGATCCACGAGACGCCGTTCTCGACGGTGTGCAGCACATCGGACACAGGAGCTCCTATCGGCAGACCGCCAGCGCGTCCAGGGCCACCGCCCCCTGCCCGCGCGGCAGCACCATCAGCGGGTTGATGTCCAGTTCGGCGAGGTCGCCGTCGAGTTCGAGGGCCATCCGCTGGACCCGGAGCACGACCTCGACCAGCGCGTCGACGTCGGCCGGCGGGGCACCCCGTACGCCGTCGAGCAGGGCCCGGCCGCGCAGCTCGCCGAGCATCGAGCGGGCCTCGTGCTCGCCGAAGGGCGGGACGCGGACGGCGGTGTCGTTCAGGACCTCCACCAGGACCCCGCCGAGGCCCACCGTGACCGTCGGGCCGAAGAGTGCGTCGTGGGTCACGCCCACCACCATCTCGACCCCGCGCCCGACCATCTGGCAGACGAGGATGCCGTCGAGGTCGATCCCCTCGAAGCGGGCGATGTCGGTGAGCTCGCGGTAGGCGTCGCGCACCTGGCTGGCCGAGGTGAGGCCGACCTTCACCAGGCCCAGCTCCGTCTTGTGGGCGAGCTGCGCGCCGGAGGCCTTCATCACGACCGGGTAGCCGACGAGCCCGGCGGCCCGGACGGCCGCCGCGGCGCTGGTGACGAGCTGCTCGCGCGGCACCCGTATCCCGTACGCCCTCAGCAGCTGCTTCGCCGCGTGCTCGCTGAGTCGCCGGCCGGGCCGTACGAGGGCCTGGGCCTTGCGGAGGGACGGGGAGGGGGTGCGGGGCGCCTCGTCGAAGGGGGAGCGGTAGGAGGCGGTGAAGCGGTGGTGGTCGAGGTAGGCCTTCACGGCCCCGATGCAGTTGGAGAACGTACGGAAGGTGGCGACGCGCGAGGAGCCGAGGAGGGTCTCGCGGTAGGCCGCCTCGGTGCCGACCGGGGAGCCCCAGACCACGCAGACCAGCTTGTCGGTGGCCTCGGCCGCGTCGACGAGGTCCTGGGCGAGCTTGTCGCTCATCGGGGGGAAGGGCCCGGTGATGGGACAGATCAGCACCCCGACGGACGGGTCGGCGAGGATCGCGTCGATGATCTTCCGGCCGCGCCAGTCGCCCACCGGGTGCCCGCCGTTGTCGACGGGGTTCGCGACGTTCAGGTACTCCGGGATCCACTGGTGGAGTTCGTCCTGCTTGGCCTGGTGGAGCGTGGGCAGTTCGAGCCCCGCCGCCGTGGCCAGGTCGGCGAAGTGGGCGCCCGTGCCGCCGGAGATGGAGTAGACGACGACCCCGTCGGCCTGCGGCCGGCGCGCGCGGGCGAGGAGGGCCGAGGTGTCCTGGAGCTGGTCGAGGCCGTCGACCCGGATCACCCCGTACTGCCGCATGGCCGCGTCGACGACCCGGTCGGCGCCGGTGAGCTTGCCGGTGTGGGAGGCGGCGGTCCGGGCGCCGGTCTCGGTGCGGCCGACCTTCACGGCGACGACCGGGACGCCGTGGCGCGCCGCCCGGTCGGCGGCGAGGAGGAAGGAGCGGCCGTCCTTGAGCCCCTCGACGTAGCAGGCGATGGCCCCGACCTCGGGGCGTCCGGCGAAGTACGAGAGGAAGTCGGCGGTCTCCAGGTCGGCCTCGTTGCCGGTGGGCGCCCAGTGGGAGAGGCGGACGCCGAGCTCCTGGAGGGTGAAGACGGGCCGCCCCTGGTGGCCGGACTGGGTGATCAGGGCGACGGCGGGGCCTTCGAGGTCGTCGCGGAAGCGCTCGAAGGCGTTGAGGTTGGTGTTGGGGCCGAGGAGGCGGAGCCCGGAGCGGCGCACGGCGGCGGCGAGGCGTTCCTGTGCGGCGGCGCCGGTCTCGCCGGTCTCGGCGAAGCCGGAGGCGAAGGCGACGGCGAACCTCACCTTGGTCTCGGCGAGCTCCTCGATCACGGGCAGCGGGTCGGCGACGAGGAGGACGGCGAGGTCGACGGGTTCGGTGAGCGCGCCGACGGAGGGCACGCAGTCGACCCCGAACACGCTGGTACGGGTCGGGTGCACGGGCACGAGCCGGGCGCCGACCCGCTCGGCCCAGGCGAGCAGCTGCCGGGTGATGCCGGTGTTGGGCCGGCCCTCGGTGTCGGAGGCGCCGATGACGGCGACGGACTCGGGCCGGAAGAAGCGGTCGAGGTCGGGGACGGGCGCGTGCAGCGGCCGCCCGCTGACGTCCACGTCGCCGGCGACGGCGGTGACGCCGTGCACGGCGTCCCGGGGTGTCTCCCCGCAGGCGACCACGCGGGCGCGGAGATCGGTGGTGAAGGTGCCGTGTGTCGATCCAAGCATGTGTGTCGCCCGCCCTTCACCCATCCGTATACACCTGACGCTCAGTCAGATTACAGAACTGACGGCCAGTCAGGAATGGGTGTGCGCCGAGGAGTCGTACGGCCGGGGCGGTCCTCGGCGGACAGTGGACGCCCGTGGGCCGGGCCCGGCCTCAGCGGGAGGGCTTCGGCGCGCTCCGCGCGATGCGCCGCGCGATCCGCTCCGCGTCCAGCGCCAGCTCCCGGAACATCCCGCTGATCGGGTTCGTGAAACCCGTGAAGTACAGCCCGGGCGCCTCGCGCGGGCTCCGCGCCCCGTGCGTCACCGGCAGCCCGCCTCCGTCGAGCACGTCCAGGTGCCCGAGGAGCGGCTCCAGGGCGCGCCGGTAGCCGGTGGCCGCGATCACCGCGTCCGGGGCGATCCGGCTGCCGTCCGCGAGGACCACCTCGCCGTGCTCGAAGGCCTCCACGGCGGCGACGATCTCGACCTTCCCGGCGCGTACGGCGTCGATCAGGCCGACGTCCTGCACGGGGATCGCGCCCTCCCGCTGCCGGGTGGCGAGGCCCTTCTCCGGCCGGGGGAGCCCGTGCGCCGTGAGGTCCGGCGTGGCGAACCGGGCGAGCAGCGCGCCCAGCCGGTCGACGAGGGCCGCCGGCAGCCGTCGCACCAGGATGCCGGAGCGCTGGGCGGGCCAGCCGAGGGTCGTGCGGCGCACGATGTGCGGGACGGTCCGCACCGCGAGCCGCACCCGGGCCGCCCCGCCGTCGGCGAGGTCGGCGGCTATCTCGGCGCCGGTGTTGCCGGCGCCGACGACGAGGACGTCCTTCCCCTCGTACGGACCGGGGGCGCGGTACGCGCGCGCGTGGCAGAACTCGCCCTCGTACGTGCTTCGGCCCGGCCACTCGGGCAGGTGCGGGGTGTGGTTGTAGCCGGTGGCCACCACCACCGCCCGCCCGGTGAGCCGGCGCCCCCCGGTGGCGTGCAGGATCCAGTCCCCGCCGGCCCGTTCGATCCGGTGGACCTCGACCCCGGTCACGAGCTCCAGCTCGTGCTTCTCCGCGTACGTCTCCAGGTAGCGGACGACGTCGGCGCGGGCGACCCAGCGGCCGAAGGAGCGGGGCATCCTGAGTCCGGGGAGGGCGGAGAGCCGCCGGGTGGTGTGCAGCCGCAGCCGGTCGTAGTGCGCGCGCCAGGAGGCGCCGACGGCGTCGGACTTCTCCAGGACGACGGCGCGCACGCCCCGCGCGCGCAGGGCGGCGGCGACGGCGAGCCCGCCGGGCCCACCACCGATGACGTACACGGGGTGGACGGGAGGTGCAGGGGGCGTGATGACCATGAATGCTGAGCGTAATGACGTGTACACACAGTGGGTCTCGGTCATGACGGATTTCGGTTGCGAATCGGTCACGCGGACCGGCCTCTTGCGCTCGCTCGCCGCCCTGCGCTGAACTGACGTACCGTCAGATCCAGTTCGTGGAGAGGTCCCCCATGCAGACCGTCTGGCTCAGCGGCGCCGAATGGCTCGCCGTCCTCCGCATCGGCCTCGGCCTGTGGTGGCTGGAGAGCTGGCGCCACAAGGACAAGAAGGGCTGGTTCGAGCGCGGCACCGGCATGGCCTGGGCGGCGGACGTCGCCGGCAAGCACAGGTGGGCGGCCGTGAAGAACGGCTTCGACACCGTCGTCGCCCCGCGCCCCAAGCTCATGGCGTACGTCGTCGTCTACGCGGAACTCGCCCTCGGCCTCGGCCTGATCGCCGGCTTCCTCACCCCCGTCGCCCTCGTCGGCGGCCTCCTCCTCAACCTCCTCTACCTCGTCCTGATGATCCACGACTGGGCCGAGCAGGGGCAGAACGCGATGATGGCGCTCATCTCCCTCGTCGCCCTCCTCGCCATGTCCTGGCAGACCTGGTCCCTCGACTCCGCGATCGGACTCTTCTGATGACGGCCACCCCCGACGTCGACGCCTTCACCCGCCCCTACTGGGACGCCGCCGCCGAAGGACACCTGCTGCTGCGCCACTGCGCCGCCTGCGGCCGCGCCCACCACTACCCGCGCGAGTTCTGCCCGCACTGCTGGAGCGAGGACGTCCGCTGGGAGCGGGCGAGCGGCCGCGCCACCCTCTACACCTGGTCGGTCGTCCACCGGAACGACCTCCCGCCCTTCGGTGACCGCGTCCCGTACGTCGCGGCCGTCGTCGACCTCGCCGAGGGCCCGCGCATGATGACGGAGGTCGTGGGGGTGGCGGAGGACGACCTGAGGATCGGGATGGAGCTGCACGTCACCTTCCGCACGGAAGGTGACGTGACCGTCCCCGTCTTCGGCGTCGCTCAGACGGGCGAGACGTTCCGCCAGAGCTGACGGAGGTCGCCCGGGTCGCAGGTGGCCATCATCGTGAACGGGGGCCCGGCCATGATGCACTTGCCCTGGCCCACGTTCATGAGCGTCCGCCCGTTGGGAGTCGTGGCCTGGATGCGCCACGACTGGTCGCTGGAGCCGTCGCAGGGGACCGCGGTGGCGCCGGTGGTCCCGTTCGGGTCGAGGCAGTGGCCGCTCTGCCGGTTGACCAGCCGGAAGGTGCCGTTCGCACCGGCCTTGTACGTCCAGCCGTACCAGATGGGCCTGGCGCCTTGCGCCGAACCGCACTCGTAGGTGTTGGCGAAGACACCGAACCCCGCGTTGTACTCGCCGAGACAGGTGCCGTCGGACGCGTTCTTCAGGGAGTACGTCCCCGAGGGCGCCGAGCTGGTGGGCGGCGGAGGCGCGGGCGCCTTCGTCGTCGGCCTCGGGGTCGGACGGGTCGTGGTACCGCCGGAGGAACCCGAATTCGAGCCGGAGCCCGAGCCCGAGCCGCCCGAGACCGAGGAGGAGTTCGACCCGCCGCCCGTCACGGACCCGCCGCCCGTCACGGACGTGCCGCCCGTGACGGACCCGCCCCCGCCCCCGGCATCGCCGGAACCGCCGGACAGGGTGCCGGTGCCACCCGCGTCGCCGCCGCCGGAGGCGCCCGCGGGCGGGGCCGTCGACCCGGCCGGCGGCGTGCCCGAGGGCTTGGCGGACGGCTTGCCCGAAGGCGTGGCCGACGGCGTCCCCGTCGTGGACGACGGCGGTACGGAAGCGGGCTGCGAGGCCACCGAGGACGGCGGCGGCGACGCCTCCGGGGCCGCGCCCAGACGGCCGATCTCGTACGGGCCGAGGGCGACGGTCAGGGTGGTGCCGGTCGCCACGACCACGGGCACGGCGAGCATGACGAACTTGTTGCGGCGCCACCGCGGCGGATCGGAGGCGCCCCGGCCGGTGACGGCCAGGGGGTCGGGCGAGGCGGTCGCGGGCTCCTTCGGGGCCTGCGGCGTCAGCGGGGCCGTGGCCACGTCCTGGGCCGGGTCGGTCCGCTCCAGCTCCTCCAGCTGCTCGGCGGTGGGAGCCCCGGCGGCGAAGACGGCCCGCTCGGCGATCCGCTCGGCGACGGCCTCCGGCCAGACGGCGCCCGCCGCCCGCTCCTCGGTGAGCGTGACGAGCTCGTCGGCCGTCGGCCGGTCCGCCGGATCCTTGGCGAGACACCTCTGTACGAGCTCCGCGAGCTCGGGGTCGCCCTCCGTGAGCCGCCCGAAGTCGGGCTCGCCGTGGACGACCCGGTAGAGGAGGTCGGGCCCGGAACCGTCCCCGAACGGAGGCCGCCCGTTCGCCGCGTACAGCAGCAGGCTGCCCAGGGCGAACACGTCGGCGGCACCGGTCAGCCGGCGGTCGGCGACGGCCTGCTCGGGCGCCATGTAGGCGGGGGTGCCGATGACCATGCCGGTCTTGGTCAGCCGGCTCTGGTCGGCCGCGCGGGCCACGCCGAAGTCGATCAGCGAGAGGCCGCCGCCGGTCAGCATCACATTGGACGGCTTGAGGTCGCGGTGCACCATGTCGGCGCCGTGCACCACCCGCAGCCCCGCCGCCGCGTCCCGCAGGAGCCGCCACAGGGCGCCGCCGGACAGCGGGCCGCCGTTGAGCCGGATGGCCTCGTTGAGGGTGATGCCGGGAATGAACTCGGTCGCGAACCACGGCGGCTTCGCCGTGCGGTCGCTCGCGAGGAGCTTCGTGTTGGCGCCGGCGGGCAGCCGCGCCAGGTTGTCGAGCTCGTGCCCGAAGTGGCTCAGGAAGTCGACGTCCTCGGCGAGCACGGGAAGGACCCGCTTCACCGCCGCGAACTTCCCGGGCACGGCCCCGAGATAGACCCGCCCCATCCCCCCGGACCCGAGCACACCGAGCATCCTGAACGCCCCGATCTGCCGCGGGTCGCCCGACTCCAGCGGCATTGCCCCACTGCCGCTCAAACTGTCCACACTGGATTGGTCTTCCGGTTCCCCCTGCATGGGCCACACAGTAGCCGAGCACGTTTGCGATCTGAACGGAGGTCAGATCCCTGTTGCCAGGCTGTTGTTGGGGATTCGTCGCCGCGTCTCGCCGGGGCGGGCGACGCCGTGGACGCCGACGGTCAACGCCCAGAACAGGAGGGGAAGAGCGGCGACGCGTTCCATGCCTCCCATGCCGAGGCCGAGGTAGTGGCGGGAGAGGAACAGCCCGAGGGTCGTGAGCGCCGTGACCCCCAGCAGGCCGCTGCCCCACCGCAGGGAGGACGGCAGGTGCCCCGCCAGGGTGAACCCCGCCAGGGCGAGACCGGCATTGCCCGCCGCCATGATCAGGAGGGCCCCCAGGACGTGCAGGTTCTCGTCGACGTCCGCGGGAGCCAGCCCGGCCAGGACGAACCCCACGCCGGAGCAGGCGAGCAGCAGGCGGGCCAAGGTGGCGGCCCGGCCCCCGCGCCACGGGGCGCCGCCGGTCAGGGCGACGCCGACGACGAGCAGTACTCCCAGGGCGACGAAGGAACCGTTCATCAGCCCGTGCTCGGGGGAGCAGATGTAGCGCGGCTCGGGCTCCGCCTGCAGGGCGCAGTGCGCGTTGCCCAGGTCGCTGATGTTGTTCCGCGCCCAGCTGTACGGCCTGTCCCAGGCCGACTCGGTGATCCAGTGGACGACGAAGAACTGCGCCACGCCCACGATCCATGCCGCGTACCCGATCCGAACCCTCACCCGTCCGCCTTCCGTCGCGCGATCACCTGCGGACAGCCGATCACGCGGCGCCGGACCCGGACACGCCGACGAACCCCCTGGAAGGGGGTGGGGAAGGCCCTACTGCGGCCGGAAGCAGGGGAGTTCGAGGAGCGCGCTACTGCGACCAGGGGGCGGACAGCAGATCGGCGACGCTGCGCCGGTCGCGGGTCTCCGGCCGCTCCTCGGCGGCCTTCCCCAGCGCGACCATGGAGACGATGGACCATCCCGGATTCGGGCCCAGCTCCTCGGTGAGGCCGTCCATGTCGAAGGCCCGGAACTGGTGGGACGCCAGCCCCAGCGCCTCGGCCTGGAGGGTCATGTGGGCGATGGCCTGGCCGAGGTCGTAGTCCGCGAACTCGGAGTAGAGCAGCTCCGTGTCGCCCACGTGGCGGCGCGTCAGCGTGACGACGAGCAGCCCCGCGTCCTTCGCCCACCGGGCCGAGCTGGGCGCGAGGTGGCGGACCACCCGCTCGTGCCCCGGCTCGCCCGGCCGGCTCGCGAAGAAGCCCCACGGCTGGGAGTTCCCGGCGGACGGCGCCCACCGCGCGGCCTCCAGCAGCAGATTCAGCGCGTGGTCGTCGACGGTGCCGGACGGGTCGAACCGGTAGGGGCTGAACCGTCCCGCGAGCAGAGGGTGCAGGCCGCCGGACAGTTCCAGATCACGTTGCATGTCCCGGTCCAACGGGTCACCGCGCAGACGTATTCCGACACGGATCGCCGCCGCCCCAACTCGCCTCCACCTGGGGGGATTCCGCGATTCCGGGGTGGGGCTGGCCACACCGCCGGCCGGGGGGCCGTCGGATGTCCCGGCGGCCGGCCGCTCCGTAGCGTCGTCGCCATGACCCACACCACGACCCGCACCCCCTTCCGGCGGGCGGCGCAGCGCCGGCGAGTCCGCCGGTCCCTGGCCACCGCGACCGCAGTCGTCCTCACGGCCCTCGCCGCCACCCCGGCGGTCGCGGCGTCCGAACCCCGCCCCGTGCAGCAGAGCGCGGCGCGCGGGGCCCTTCTCGGTGTCACTCCCGTCGCCGACCTGAGCAGGGCCGAGGTCGCCGCGTTCCTCAAGGGCGCCGGCATCGACCCGGCGACCGTGCGGCACGGTGTGCGCGGCTACCGGATCACCTACCGGACCCTGACCCCGCAGGGCGCACCGACCACCGCCACCGGCCTGCTGGTGCTCCCCAAGGGAGGCGAGCGCCGGCTCGACCTGGTGGCCGACACGCACGGCACGATGGTCCACCGCGACTACGCGCCGTCCGTCGCCGAGGACTTCGGCCTGTACGCGCCCTATCTGCACGCCTCCGCGGGCCGCGCCGTCGCCGCCCCGGACTATCTCGGGCTCGGCAAGGGCCCCGGCCTCCACCCGTACATGGACACCGCCTCCTCCGTCTCCGCCTCGCTCGACATGCTGCGGGCGTCCCGCACCGCCGCGGGCGCCCTCGGCAGGCCGCTCACCGGAGACGTGTACGGCACCGGGTTCTCCCAGGGCGGCCAGGTCGCCATGGCGCTGGGCCGCGAGCTGGCGCGGGGCGCCGACCGGCACTTCCGGCTGCGGGCGCTCGCACCGGTCGCGGGACCGTACGACCTGCAGGGCGCCGAGATCCCCGCCCTGCTCGACGGCCGCGTCAACGACATCAGCGGTGTCTTCTACATGTCGTACTTCCTCACCGCGCAGAACAGGCTGCACCCCGTCTACGGCGACCCGGCCGAGGCCTTCCGGCAGCCCTACGCGGGGTACGTGGAGCAACTCTTCGACACCCGGCACACCGAGGAGGACATCGTCACCCGGCTGCCCGGCTCGGTGAAGGAACTGCTGACCGACGGCTTCTACGAGCGGCTGCGGCACCCGGACGGCGGACTGCTGGCCGCGCTGAAGGCGCAGGACGGGACCTGCGACTGGAAGCCCCGCGTGCCCGTACGGCTGCACAGCGCGGCCGGCGACACGGACGTGGCGATCGCCAACTCCGTCCACTGCGCGGCCGACCTGGCCCGTCACGGTGTGAAGGCCCCGGTGATCGACCACGGAAAGACCGACCACAACGGCTCCTTCAAGGAGGCGGGACCTCAGATCGTGCGCTGGTTCGACAGGCTCGCGCGCGGCTGACACGGCGCCCGGGTACAACCGTGCGAGCCCCTCGGCGGTCCAACCGGCCATCGAGATCTTCTGGGGGTGTTGCATGAGAAGAAGTACGCGTACGGCCCTGGTGGTGACGGCGGCCCTGACCGCCGTCACCACCACCGCGACGACGGCCGCGACGGCGGCACCGGCCCCACCGGCCACGACCGCCGCCGCCGCGACCGGCACCGTCGTCCAGGAGGGCGGCCCGCTGGTGGTGACCTCGGGTGAGGAGGGGGCGGCGACCGCGCGGGTCAAGGTCGCGCTCTCGCACTACACGGGCGGCAGGATGAAGGCGCGGCTGCTGCTGCCGACGCAGCCGTACGTGCCCGGCAACGAACTGCCCTCGTACGCCGCCGTCGACTCCACCTGCGCCGTCGACGGCGGTGCGTTCCAGCCGTGCTCATGGGACAGCCCGTACAACGAGGCCGCGCTCCCGGAGGTCGACACCGAGCCCGGGTACGAGACGACCCTGACGTACGACATCCGGGTGAACGCCAGTAGCGGTGCCGTCGACCTCGGGAAGGTCACGGCCACCCTCGAAGTGACCGACGAGGCCGGGAAGGTCACCGACCGAGGTCCCGTCACGTTCCAGTTCGTCAAGGGCACCCCCGAGGCCTGGCTGCGGACCACGGTCCTCGCCCGCGACAAGGCCGGCGTGCTCTGGCAGTACGAGGGCTCGGGTCACCCCGACAAGCCGCTCAGGGCCCGCACGCGCATCGGCGGCGGCTGGAACGCCTACACGGCGATCGTGCCCGTCACGACCCGTTCGGCGGCGGGCGAGGGCGACCTCATGGCCCGCGACAAGGACGGCGTCCTCTGGTGGTACCAGGCCTCGCGCAACACGGCCGCCCCGTTCAAGCCGCGCCAGAGGGTGGGCGGCGGCTGGAACCAGTACACCGCCCTCACCGGCTACGGCACCGGCCTGCTGGCCCGGGACAAGGCCGGCACGCTCTGGCGCTACTCGTTCACCGGCGCCACCGACCCGGCGTACGCCCTCGAAAGCCGCAGGAACATGGGCGGCGGCTGGAACATCTACACCGCCATCGCGGGGGAGGCGCAGGGCTACAGCCCGGTGGCCCGGGACAAGGACGGCGTCCTCTGGGCGTACAGCTCGCGCTTCCCGGGCTTCTACCCGCGCACGCGCGTGGGCGGCGGCTGGAACGCCTACAACTCCCTCACCTGGACCGGGAGACTGACCGGCTCCGGCGCCGGCCTCATCGCCCGTGACACGGCCGGCAAGCTCTGGGCCTACGACAGCGTGTACCGCGACTCCCGCCTCGTCCCGGTCTCTCCCCGCAAGGAGATCGGCCACGGCTGGGACATCTACGACGCGATCTTCTGACCCAGGGCCGCCATGATGTGCGGCGCCGCCTCCGCGAGCGTCGTGAAGTGGCGGTGGGCGTCCGGATGCGGCGCCGGGGTGTTCACGGTCCAGACCGTCATCCCGGCGTCCAGCCCCGACCGCACCCCGGACGGCGCGTCCTCGATCACCAGGCACTCCGCCGGGTCCGCGCCCAGCTTCTCGGCGGCGGTGAGGTACGGGACGGGGGACGGCTTCCCCTCGGCGACCGAGGCCGCGTCGACGATCAGCCCCGGGAACGGGAGCCCGGTCCGCTCGAACCGCCCTCGCACCCGGTGCTCGTAGTTCGACGTCACCAGCGCCCACCGGTCGGCGGGGAGGCCGTGGAGCAGCTCGCCGGCCCCGCCGAAGGCCGCGTACGAACCCGTACGGACGTCCTCGTCCTCCAGCGCGTGCAGAAGGGCGAGGCACTCGTCCGGGTCCGCGCCGGGCACGACGGCCGCGAAGGTCTCCACGGGCCGCGTCCGCAGCGCCGTGGCGTACACCTCGGCGCCGTCGAGCCCGTACCGCGCGGCCCACTCGTGCCAGACGCGCCGCTGGTTCTCGACGGCGTCCATGAGGGTGCCGTCGACATCGAAGAGAACGAACTTTATGGAGGTCACGCCCCGGATGCTACGTCCAGGAACGCGACCCAGGAGGCGGGGGAGACGGCGAGTTGGGGGCCGTCGGGGGTCTTGGAGTCGCGGACGTGGACGGTGGTGAAGGAGAGGCCGGTCGGCAGGACGGTGTGGGCGACCGTCCCGCCGACGGGCCGGTGACCGGTCAGAACAGGGTGGTGTACCAGCCGGGGGCGGGCAGGATCGTGGTGGCTCCGGCGCGCGGGGCGAAGGGGACCTTCCAGTCGCCGGTGCCCCGGTAGAGGGCGAGGGTGCTGTCGAGGTGACCGGTGCGCCCGTTGGCCAGGAGGTCGGGGCGGCCGTCGCGGTCGGTGTCGCCGACGGCGACGATCTCGTTGTACGCGTTCCAGCCGCCGCCGATCCGTGTGCGGGCGGCGAAGGTGCCGTCGCCCTTGCCGAGGTACAGCCACATGACGCCGGCCTTGTCGCGGGCGACGAGGTCGCCGGTGGGGTTGCCGCCGATGTTCCCGGTGGCGACCAGCTTGTTGTAGATGTCCCAGCCGTGGCCGGTCTTCCTGCGGGGCGCGAAGGGCGCGGCGGCGTTTCCGGTGCCCTTGTAGAACCAGAGGTTGCCGGCCTTGTCCGCGGCGACCAGGTCGGGACGGCCGTCGCCGTCGAGGTCGCCGTTGCCGGTGATGTCGTTGTACGTGTTCCAGCCGCCGCCGACGCGGACGGGCGGCGCGAAGGGGGCGGCGGCGTCGCCGGTGCCCGGGTGGATCCAGAGCGTGCCGGTCCCGTCCCGCGTCACGAGGTCGGAGTACCGGGCGCCGCTGACGTTTCCGGGGGTGAGGACCCGGTCGTAGGCGGCCCAGCCGGCTCCGGCGTTCGTCGCGGTCGGGGCGCCCGTGTGGGCGAATTCGAGCGCCTTGCGGCCGTCGAACACGTACAGGTTGTCGTTTCCTCGGACGAGGAGGTCGGGCGAGCCGCTGTCCGAGAAGTTGTGCGCCGCCTGCCCGCTGTCGACCTTGAGCGTGCCCGTCCTCTCGACGGACGGTCCGACGCCGTTGCGGGGGGCCGCCGTCATCCGCCAGGTGTAGTCGCCGTTCTTCGCCGTGTAGAAGTCGTCGAGCAGGCCGGTCCACTTCAGGGTGGCCCACCCGGCGTTGTCCACGTTCACGGTGCCCGTCATCCGCTTCCCGGAGGCGGTGTGGATCAGCTCGATCCGGGCCGACGTGGGGAGGAGGGGACCGGCGAAGCGCCACGACAGCGTCACGTCGCCGCGCGTCGTGCGGAAGTCGGCGGTGGCGGGAACGGACTGCTCCACGACCTGGAGGACGATGGACAGCCCCATGCTCGCCACGAGGGTGGCGGTCGGCGTGCCGTCGGGGCCGGGGGCGATCCGGTAGATGCCCTCGCCCTGGGCGACGGTGCCGCCTTGCACGAGGAGCTCGGTGTCCGACTGGCTGCGGATGGCCTCCACGGTGTCGAGGACCTTGACCGTCCGACCGGTCGTCAGCGAGCGGAGCGTCAGCCCGTAGAGGGCACTGGGGCGGGAGGTCGTGAGGGTCTCCCCGTACGCGAGCCAGTCGCCCATCAGCTCGGCCTGGACCCGGTCCCCGGAGCCGATGGGGATGCTCGTGGTGTCGGGCTCGTTCCTGCGGGCCACCTCCAGGGACACCGCCCCGGTGACGTCCGGGTCGTCGACCCAGGCCAGATGGGTGGCGGACAGGGTGACATCGGTCCCCCAGCTCGCACGCGGCGCCCGGCGCTCCTCCACCACCGCGGCGGTGGCCACGTCCACGACGGCCACGTGCCACTCGGCGCCGTTGTTCACGAGCTCGTAGTACAGGAGGGACAGGGTGTCCGGCGAGTCCGCGCGGCTGGAGAGGGAGTTCGCGGCCATGCCCTTGGACAGCCCGGATATCGGCCGGTCGACGACCTTGCCGTCCCGCTCGCCGACGAGGTGGAGGTCCCGGCCCTCGGTGCCGTCGGCCCGGGGGACGCTCATGACGAGGGTGCTGCCGACCAGGTCCACGAGGCTGGCGCCCGCGCCGAGGAAGACGGTGTCGATGGTCACGGGCGAGGAGGCCCCGGACATGTCGTACAGGGTGTGGCTGGTTCCGGACGAGGCCACGACGGTGTCCGCGCGGACGGTCCCCCGGGAGCCCGCGGGCAGAGCGGTCGTGACGCCGTCCGCGTACCGGGTCCAGGAGAAGCCACCGTCGTTGTGACGGGTGAGGAATCCGGACGGGCCGTTGCCGACCAGCCGGGAGTCCTGCGGCAGGGTGGGCACGGAGGTGGCCTGCGGGCCCGCCGTGACGGCCGCCGACGCGGGGCGCGTGCCGGTCGCCGCCACGGCGGGCGAGGCGAGGGCGCCGGTGGTCACGGCGAGGGTGATCGCGACGGCGAGCCGGCGCCGGGTGCTGCGGGTGAGGTTCAAGGGTCTGCTTTCTCTGGGCCCGTCGCTTCGGGCCGGCCTGTCGGAGACGCGCGTGAAGGACCGGTCGGTCGGCGGGACGGTCCGGGCGACCGTCCCGAAGACCCGTCAGAACAGGGTGAGAGGGGTCCCTCCGAGACTGTTGAAGACCGCTCCGCGTGGCTCGAAGGGGGCCTTCCAGTTGCCGGTTCCCTTGTAGAGGAACAGGTCCCCTGCGGCAGGGTCTTGCGTGAGCAGGTCGGGGCGACCGTCGCGGTCGGTGTCACCGAGCGCCACGAACTGGCTGTACGGTCCCCAGCCGCCGCCGATCCGCGTGCGGGCGGCGAAGGTGCCGTCGCCCTTGCCGAGGTACAGCCACAGGACACCGGAGGTGTCGCGGGCGACGAGGTCACCGGCCGTGCCGCCGCCGATGTTCCCGGTGGCGACGATCTTGCCGTAGATGCCCCAGCCGTGACCGATCTTGGTGCGCGGGGCGAAGGGTGCGGCAGCCGAGCCGGTGCCCCGGTAGAGCCAGAGGTCGCCGGCCTTGTCGGTGGCGACGAGGTCGGTACGGCCGTCGCCCGTCAGGTCGCCGCCGGCCGTGATCTTGTTGTAGATGTTCCAGCCGCCGCCGACCTTCGTGCGGGCCACGAGGGTCTGTCCGGCGCCTGTGGAGAGCCACAGGACGCCGCTCCTGTCGCGGCCGAGGACGTCGGCGGCCGAGGAGCCGCCGATGTCTCCCGGGGCGAGGAGCTGGTCGTAGACGTCGAAGCCCTCGCCGAGCCGCACGGGGTCCAGATGGGGCCATGACCCGAGGGTGAAGATCGCGTCGTATCGGTAGAGGCCGCCGGATCCGTCGCGGACGAGCAGATCGGTGGTGCCGTCGTCCGTGAAGTCGTGCGGGACGGGCTTGCGGACGATCGTGAAGGTGCCGCTCTTCTCCACGGCCGGGCCGATGCCGTTGGCCGGCGTCGCCGTCATGTGCCAGGTGTAGGAACCGTTGTAGGCGGGGAATCGGTGGTCGGACGCGTCGAGCAGACCGTCCCACCTCACCGAGTTCGTGCCCGACCCGTCGGCGGGGTCCCTGAGCCGCACCGTCTTCCGCGTCGCGTCGTGCGTCAGCTCCACGCGCACGTCCGCCTTGCGGCTGAAGGTCCAGCTCAGGTGGACCGGGGCGGGAGTGAGGTCGAAGTCGATCACCTGGGGGACGCGATCGCTCACCGGAGCGAGCGCGGTCGGCACGCCGCTGCTCGCCACCTGCTCGGTGAAGGGGACGCCGTCCGCCCCGACGGAGACGCGGTACAGGCCCTCGCCCCCGGCGAGGGTTCCGCCGCGCACCGTCTGCGTGCCCCCGGGACCCGGGACGGCCTGCGTGAGGTCGTCGAGGAGTCTGACGGTGGCGCCGGTGGTGAGGGAGCGGGCGGTCAGAGCGTGCAGAGGATCCGACTCCCAGGCTACGTAGCCTCCCGGCTGCCCGTACGTCAGCCAGTCGCCCACCAGCCCGATCGGCACGTTCTGGGCGGCGCCCAGGGGCACGCGCTCGGTCTGGCCGCTGTCACGTCGGACGATGACCAAGGTCGACTCGACATCCGTGGGCTGCTCGACCCAGGCGATGTGAGTGGCGGAAAGAGCGGTGTCGCTCTTCGCCGTGACCCGCTGTGTGTCGTACTCCTCCGTGACCGTGTGGGACTGGAGGTCCACCACGGCGGCGCGGCTCCTGGGCGTCCCGTCCACGGTGCCCGTGTAGAGGACCACGGCGGTTTCGGGGGAGTCGATCTCGATGCGCGTGATCAGTGCGTCCGCGGGGAGGCCGGTCACCTTGTCGTCGACGAGCGTGCCGCGCTGCTTGCGGATGACGTGGATGTCCCGGCCGCCGGTGGCGTTGGCCTTCGTCGCGACGAGGGCGGATCCGGCGCCCCGCGCGCGGTCGAAGCCGTCGCCCAGCGGGGCGATGTCGATGACGGAGGTCTCGGCGCCGGTGGCCATGTCGTACGTCGTGTAGACGGTCCCGTCGGCCTTCGTGACGGCGTCCGTCCGCTGGTTCGACGTGTAGGACCCGTCGGGCAGGGGGGTTGTGACCCCGTCCGTGTAACGGGTCCACCCGTAGTGGAGTTTCCCGTCGACGGACCGGATGGTCAGGTAGCCCGACGGGCCGGAGCCCGCTATCGATCCGCCGGGATAGGCGACGAGGTCCTGCGGTGCCGCCGGGGCTGCGGCCGACGTCACGGCGCCGGTCGCCGCCCCGGCCGGGACGGCCACGAGGGTGCCCACCGTGACGGCGAGGGCGGCGGTGACGGCCAGGGCGAGCCGATGGCGGGAGGCGTGTGCGCGGGACAAGAGCGGTGATCCCCCAGTGAGATGCGGGCATGGCGCCGAACGCGCCATGCCCGCATGACTGTTCAAGGGGCCGAATGGTTGTACGTGTCGCGCCCGGGAATCAGGAGACGGAGTTGAACTTCGTGCCCTCGCCTCGGTACAGGCTGGTGGAGATCCTGGTGAAGGGCGCCGACTCCGTGCCCGTGCCCAGGTAGACGTACGTGCCGCCCGCGCCGTAGGCGAGCAGGTCGCCCCGGCCGTCGTTGTCGGCGTCGCCCATGCCGACGAGCTGGGTGAAGGCGTTCCAGCCGCCGCCGATCCGGACGCGCGGCAGGAAGGTTCCGTCGCCCTTGCCGGAGAACAGCCACAGGACACCCGAGGTGTCCCGGGCGACGAGGTCTCCGGCGGGCGTGCCCACCGTGTCGCCGACGGCCGTGATCTGGTGGTAGATGCCCCAGCCGGTGCCGATCCTGGTGCGCGGCGCGTAGGGGGTGGCCCAGTTGCCGGTGGCCTTGTAGAGCCACAGGCCGCCGGCCTTGTCGGTGGCGACGAGGTCGGGGCGGCCGTCGCCGGTCAGGTCGGAGCCCGCGGCGATCTTGTCGTAGACGTTCCAGCCGCCGCCGATCCTGGTGCGCGGCGCGAACGTGCCGTCGCCCTTGCCGAGGAAGCTCCACAGGACGCCCGACCCGTCCCGCGCGACGAAGTCGCCGGCGGGGGCGCCCGCCAGGTCTCCGGCGCCTTCGATCAGGGTGTGCGCCTGGAAGCCGGTGCCGATCTTCGTGCGCTTCGCGGCGTACAGACCACCGCCGTCGAGCCAGTCGTAGGTGTCGTCCCGCCACAGGGTGCCGGAGGCGTCCCGTGCGAGGAGGTCGGCCGAGCCGTTGTCGGTGAAGTCGTGCGGGTTCGCCGTGCGGGCCAGTCGGGTGGTTCCGGAGGCGGTGACCGGCCCGCCGATGCCGTTCGACGGCGCGGCCACGGCCTCCCAGGTGTAGTCGCCGTTGGTGGCGGGGAGCCCGTCGTCCATCACGCCGTTCCAGGGGATGCTCTCGCTGAAGAGCGGCAGGTAGTGCCCCTGGTGGGACGTCCTGCCCGTCGCGACGTGTCGGAAGGTGAGGTCCAGGAGGACATGGCCCCGGTTGAACGTCCACTCGGTCCCGATCGGGTTGCGGTCGCCGTCCAGAACCTCGGGGACCTTGTGGCCGACCCATTCGAGCGCGGTCGACCTCCCCGCGCTCGCGACCATGGTCGCCACCGGGGTGCCCTCCGTGTCGAGCGAGATCCGGTACAGGCCCTCGCCCTCGGCGACGGTCCCGCCGCGCACGAGCACGCTGCCGTCGGGTGCGGTGGCGTGGGAGGTGGAGTGGTCGAGGAGCTTGACCGTGGCGGTTCCCTTGACGGAGCGGGCGGCCAGGGCGTTCAGCGGGTCCCTGGAGCCGTTGATGCCGTCGGGAAGTCCGTAGAGGAACCAGTCGTCGATGACCCCGGCCACGGCGACGCGTGCCGTCCACCCCAGGTCGTGGCGCGTCGAGGTGTGGTTCGCGCGGTCGTGGACGACGGCCTCGGTCTTGCTGGACGCGCCGTTCGGGTCGATCCTGCGCTCGGTCCAGGCGAGGTGCGTCGGCGTGATGCCGCCGGTCGAGGCCGCCGTCCACCGGTCCACGGGCTCCGTGTCCTCGTAGCGGTCGTCCGTGCCACCGCCGGACAGCCGGTACGTGGTGGAGAAGTAGGCCGTCGTCCCGCCGTCGTCGGCGGAGCCGAGGATGAGCACCTCGCCGCCGCCGGAGCCCACGATCTTGTAGCCCGTGTTCCGGGTGCCGTACGAGATCTTCCGCTGGTGGACGGCCCCGTCCGCAGCGGTGACCCGGTACAGGTCGAGCCTGCCGTGCGTGTCGGGCTTCGTCGCGAACAGGACGGAGCCGACCGCGCCGACGAGGACGGCGTCGGGGCCGAGGGCGGCCGCCAGGTCGATGCTCGTGGGGGAGCTGCCGGGCTTCGCCATGTCGCGCAGGGTGTACGTCGTGCCGGCACCGGTGACGGCGATGTCCGAGCCGGTGGCGAAGGCCCGGTCGCCCGGCAGCGGGACCGTCGTGCCGTCCGCGAAGTACGTCCAGGCGAAGGTCCTGCCGCCGGCCCCGTCCCAGGCGGGCCGGGAGGTCAGGAAGCCGGTGGTGCCGGCGCTGACGACCTCGTCGGAGGCGTGAATGGTCACCGCGGCGGTGTCGTTCACCGCGAGGGGCGCCGCGAGGGGCGCCGCCACGGGCGCCGCGAAGGCCGCCGGGGCGGTGACGAGCGTTCCCGTCACGGCGGTGACGGTCGCGAGGGCGAGGACGGCGGTCGCCAGTCGGCGGCCGGAGAGACGGGCGCGGTACAAGATCCCCCCACAAGAAGCGGATGCGCCCGGTGGTCCGTGCGCATCCGCTGTGACTTGCGGGGGAATCGGAAGGTTGTACGAGATCAGGCGACGCTGGTGAACTTCGTGCCCTCGCCCGCGTACAGCGACGTCGACTGACGGCTGAACGGGGCGGTGGTGGAGCCCGTCGAGCGGTAGACGGACGTGCCGGCCGATCCGTACGCGATCAGGTCGGGCCGGCCGTCGCCGGTGACGTCACCGGCGCCGACGAGCTGGGAGAAGCCGCCCCAGCCGCCGCCGATCCTGATACGGGGCGCGAAGGTGCCGTTGCCGTAGCCCAGGTAGAGCCACAGCACGCCCGCGGTGTCGCGGGCGACGAGGTCTCCGGCCGGGCCTCCGGCGATGTTGCCGGTGGCGGTGATCTGGTTGTAGCCGCCCCAGCCGCCGCCGACGCGGACGCGCGCGGCGAAGGGCGCGGTGGTGGAGCCGGTGCCCTTGTAGAACCAGAGGACGCCGGCGGTGTCCGTGGCGAGGAGGTCGGACCGGCCGTCGCCGTTGAGGTCGGAGCCGCCGGCGAGCTGCTTGTAGCCGCCCCAGCCGCCGCCGATCCTCACGCGGGCGGCGAGGGTGCCGTCGCCCTTGCCGAGGTAGTGGTAGAGGGTGCCCGAGCCGTCCAGGGCGATCAGGTCGCCGTGGGAGGTGCCGGCGATGTTGCCGACGGCCTCGATCTGCTTGTAGGTCTGCCAGCCCGTGCCGATCTTCGTCCGGCGGGCGGGCTCGGCCTGCCCGCCGACCGGCCAGTCGAAGAGGTCGTCCCGCCACAGGGCGCCGGAGGCGTCCCGGGCGATGACGTCGGTCGAGCCGTTGTCGTTGAGGTCGTGCGCGTTGGCCTGCCGCACGACCTGGAAGCTGCCGGAGATGCTCGCCGGGCCGCCGATGCCGTCGGTCGGTGCGGCGGTGGCCTTCCAGGTGTAGCTGCCGTTGGGGGCGCTGATGCCGTCCAGGACGCCGTCCCAGGCGTAGGTGAAACGATTCCCCGGCAGGGGGGTGTCCAGGCGTTTGGTGAGCTTCTTGCCCGTGGTGACGTGCGTGAGCGTGAGGTCCACGGTGGCGTTGGCCCGCGACAGGGTCCACTCCATGGGGAGCGTGGTGCCGGCCTTCTCCAGGTCGACGTGGGCGGGGACCTCGGCGTCGGCGAACCGCACGGCCATGACCCGGCCGGTGGTGGCCTCCAGAGCGACCGTCGGGCGGGCGCCGCCGCTGCCGGAGACCCTGAAGATGCCGTCGCCGTCCGGGCCGAAGCCGCGTACGAGCAGGGAGCCGTCGGGGGCGTGGGCCACGCTGGAGAAGTTGTCCAGGACCTTGTACGGCTGGGCGGCCGCGTCGGTGAGGCTCCGCGCGTACAGCGGTCCGGGCGTCTCCGCGGTGGCGGTGCCCGGGACGCCGTAGAGGACCGTGTCCCCGACGATGCCCGCGACGACGGCACGGGTCAGCGCGCCGGTCAGGGGGATGCGGGTGGTCGTGCCGGTGCCGAGCCTGTGCGCGCCGATCTCCGGGCCGCCGTCCTGTGCCGTGCGGACCCACGCCTCCCAGGAGGCGGTGAGGGCGCCGGTGGACGACTGGTCCCACGCGGCGGTGCCCGAGCTGCCGCCCCAGTCGAGGACGGAGCCGTTGGCGACGTTCGACTTGGCGTACCAGTACACGATCCGGTCGGTGGGGATGTACGGCTCGCGGACGCTGCCCAGGACGACGAAGTCGTTGCCGGAGGAGGCGACGACCTTGTAGTCGATGTTCTTGGGGCGGGAGGAGAGCTTGGTCTTCCTGGTGACGCCGTTGGCCTTCGAGAGCTGCCACAGCTCGTGGTAGTCCTCGGTGGTCGCCACGCTGACGAAGAGGTTCTCGTTGACCACGCCGACGAGCTTCGTGGCGCCGGACGGGAATTCGGCCCCGATGTTGAAGGAGGCGCGCCAGGCGCCGCCGTTCTTCATGTCCCGTACGGAGAGGGTGCTTCCGTCGCCCGTCACGAGGAGGTCGGAGTTGCTGTCGTAGCCGACGACGCCGGTGCCGACCGATGTCACCGATCCGTCGGCGTACGCGTGCCACTCCAGGATCGCGGTCCCGGCCTCGTCCTTGCGGGACGTGAGGTAGCCGGTGGTGCCGGCGCTGACGACCTCGGCGTCGACGGGCAGGTTCGTCGCGTCGGCGGCGGCCGTGACTCCGGCCGTGGCGGCCGGCGTGGCGGCGACGGCCGGGACCGTGACGAGGGTCCCCGCCACGGCGGTGACCGTGGAGAGGGTGAGGAGGGCGGCCGCGAGACGACGGCCGGAGGTGCGGGTGTGCTTCACGTTCACTTCCCTTTTCGCTGTTCTCGGAAGAAGGACCGGGGGGTCTCCGGAAGGCGCGGCCGTGGTCAGAAGACCGAGTTGAACGAGGCCGCGTCCGAGTGCACCGAGGTGAAGACGCCCGGCTTGAACGGGCCGGTCGCGCTGCCGGTGCCCGAGTAGAGCCGCGAGCCGGAGGCCCCGACCGCGTACAGGTCGTTCAGGCCGTCGCGGTCGTAGTCGCCGACGCCGACGAGGGAGGTGAAGGAGCCCCAGCCGCTGCCGATCTTCACGCGGGCGGCGAAGCCGCCGTTCCCGTTGCCCTGGTAGAGCCAGAGGACGCCCGCGGTGTCACGGGCGACGAGGTCGCCGTGGGCCGAGCCCGCGATGTTCCCGACGGCGGTGATCTGGTTGTACGCGTTCCAGCCGGCGCCGACCCGGACGCGGGCCGCGAACGCGCCGTCCCACTTGCCCGTTCCCTTGTAGAACCACAGGACGCCGCCGGTGTCGGTGGCGAGGAGGTCGGACCTGCCGTCGCCGTCGAGGTCGCTGCCGCCGGTGATCCTGCTGTACGCGTTCCAGCCGGCGCCGATCTTCGTGCGGGCCGCGAAGGTGCCGTCGCCCTTGCCCAGGTACTGCCACAGGACACCGGAGGTGTCGCGGGCGACGAGGTCCGCGGCCGCACCGCCCGCGATGTTGCCGACGGCCTCCAGCTGGTTGTAGATCTGCCAGCCGGTGCCGATCCGGGTCCGGCCGGTCGAGTAGACCTCCGAGGAGGACGGGGTCTTCACGGTGTCGTCGCGGAACAGCCGGCCCGAGGCGTCGCGCGCGAGCAGGTCCGGGCTGCCGTTGTCCGTGTGGTCGTGCAGGCCCGTCTTACGGAGGACCTTGAAGGTGCCGGTCCGGACGAGGTCCGGTCCGATGCCGTTGAGCGGCTTGGCCCTCAGCTCCCAGACGTAGTCGCCGCTGGGCGCGAAGCCGCCGATGTCGCCGGTGTTCCGGGCGACGAGACCGCCCCAGTTCATGGTGACGGTGCTCGTCGCCTTGACCGGACCGTCGTACCCGGAGAAGGCCAGCTCCGCCTTCTTGCCGGTGGCCACGTGGCGCAGGGTCGCGGTGCCCTGGGCGTTGGACCGGTTCAGGGTCCAGGCGAGCGTCGCGCGGTCGCCGCCGGCGTCGAGGTCGACCGTGCCCGGGACGAGCGTGGACGTGACGGCGAGCTGGGTCGGCCTGCCGGTGGTGGCGACGAGGGAGGCGACCGGGGTGCCGGTCGCGTCGGCGGCGATCCGGTAGACGCCCTCGCCACTCGCCACCGAGCCGCCGCGCACGAGGACGGAGCCGTCGGGGGCCGTCGCCATCGAGTCGACGTGGTCGAGGAGCCTGACGTGGCCGGTCGGGTTGCTCAGGGAGCGGGCGGTCAGCGGGTACTGCGCGGACGGGTCGGTGGCGCTGCCGCCGCCCGGCTGCGCGGTCACCGCCCAGCCGCCCACGAGGGCGACGTCGAGCCCCGCCCCCTGGGTCGTCACGCCGAGCGGCACGGTGGTCCGGTCGCCGCCGCCGCGCGGGACGGTGACGAGCTGCGCGGAGGTCCCGGTCGGGTTCTCGACCCAGGCGAACCGGTCGGCCGTCAGGTAGACACCGCTCCGGGGCGCCTTGGTGCCGACCTGGACCGTCTCCTTGATCTCGCCGGTGGCGAGCTCGACGGCGGCGAGGCGGTACTCGGCCTCGGCGCCGGTGCCCTGCCGGTACTGGATCAGCACCGTGTCGGCGGCGGTGGCCGCGACGCGTACGTCGCGCGCGTCGGCCGGGAGCGGCACGTCACGGGTGGTCGGCGAGGTCGACCAGCCACTGGCGCGGCTCATGAGGAACGCGTCGAGCGCCCCGTCCCTGTCGACGGCCGTCATGACCAGGGACTGCCCGGACACCCCGGCGAGGGAGTAGCGGGAGTCGCCGTACGTCATCCCTATCGGCTGGGCGCCGGGATCGGCCATGTCGTACAGCGTGTAGCCGGACTGGGCCTCCTTGCGGCCGACGACGTAGTCCGAGCGGCCGCCGGCGTAGTGGGTCCGGGCGTCCAGGATCTTCGTGGTGCCGTCCGCGTAGCTCGTCCACCGGTACTCGGTCGTGTAGTCGTTGAGGCTCCGGCGGCTCAGGAAGCCGGTGCTGCCCGCGCTGACGAGGTGGATGTCGTCGGCGATGGTGATCGCGGCCGCGGCCGCGGTGGCGGACGCGCCCACGGGCGCGGGGGCGGCGGTCGCCGGGGTGACGGTGAGGGCCGCGCCCGCCGTGAGGGCGAGGACGACGGTGACGGCGGCCGTGAGACGGCGCCGGGGAATGCGGTTCAGAGACACGTACGAGTCCTTCGAAGGAGGGAGGAAGGACGGGGCGCGGCTGTGGCGGCGCGCCCCGGTGGTGCGTCTGTTTCGTGTGACGCCGTGTGACGCCGGGAGACGCCGTGCGAGGCCGGGAGACGTCGGAGGCGTCGGAAGGCGTCAGGACACGCCGGAGGGCGCGCCGTGAGACGCCGTGAGGCGTCGGAAGGCGTGCCGGAGAGGCGGAGAGGCGGAGAGGCGCCCGGGAGGCGTGGCGAGGCCTCGGGAGACGTCAGGCGGCGGGGCCGTACGGGCCGGTGGCGCCCTTCGGGCCCTCGCCGGACGCGGGTGCCGCGAAGGCGTCGCGGAGCGTCACGACCTTGACGGCGACGACGGATCGGGCGCCGCCCCCCGTCGGGAAGACGGTCTTCGCCGCGGCCGGGCCGTGGGTCGGGTGGGTGATGCGTGCTGCGTTCAAGGTTTTCCCCCGTGAGAACCGAACGTCGCACACGCGAGCGCGTGTGCGACGTTCGGTCAGACACCCGAGAGGATCAAGAGGTTGTACGCCGGACGGCCGAAAACCTGTCCTTACGCGAAGTGGTCGTAGGCGTTCCCGTACTCCCGGAGCACACCGATCTCCGCGCGCGGGCGGAACGGTGCGCTCCAGGCGCCCGTCCCCCGGTGGAGGAACGCGGTGCCGCCGGGCCCCGCCGCGTACAGGTCGGGGCGTCCGTCCCGGTCGACGTCGCCGACGCCCACGAGGTGGGTGTAGGTGTTCCAGCCGCTGCCGACCTTGGTGCGGGCGGCCAGGGTGCCGTCGCCCTTGCCGAGATGGAGCCACAGGGTGCCGGAGGCGTCGCGGGCCAGGAGGTCCCCGGCGGGCCCGCCCGCGAGGTCGCCCGTGGCGACGATGTCGTTGTAGCCGCTCCAGCCGGTGCCGATCTTCCGGCGCGCGGCGAACGGAGCGGTGTCCACTCCGGTGCCCTTGTACAGCCAGAGGGCGCCCGAGGCGTCGGTGGCGACGAGATCGGGCCGTCCGTCCCCGGTCAGGTCGCTGCCGCCCGCCAGCCGGTTGTACGTGCCCCAGCCGCCGCCGATGCGGCCGCGGGCGGCCAGGGTGCCGTCCCCGCGGCCCTTGTACAGCCACAGGACACCGGAACGGTCGCGGGCGACGAGGTCGCCGGCGCCCGAGCCGCCGAGGTTCCCGGTGGCCTCGATCTTGTCGTACGCGCCCCAGCCCGAGCCGACGAGGCTGCCCTCGTGCTCGAAGAAGGAGCCGGGGAAGTCCTCCGACGGGATCAGCTCGCCGAACCGCAGCCGTCCCTTCGCGTCACGCGAGATCACGTCGGGGGAACCGTTGTTGCTCCCGGCGAAGTCGTGGGGCGCGGTCCTGCGCACGAGCGTGAACGAGCCGGTCTTCGTCAGCGTCGGCCCGATGCCGTTGCGCGGCCGGGCGTCGATCCGCCAGGTGTACGCCCCCGCCGGGGCGCCCGACGGCATGGCCGGGTCCCCGTTCCGGGCGACGTCCCCGCTCCAGGTGAACCGGACGAGGTGCGGGCCGTCGTCGTACCCCGGGGTCACGTCGTGCCGCTTCGTCACCCCGGTCTTCGTGTGGCGCAGGGTGACCGTCAGGTCGACGTTGGTCCGGGACAGGCTCCACGCGAGCGGGATCCGGCCGTCGGACGCCCGCGGGGAGACCGTGGCGGGCACGTCGCTGCCGAGCAGCGTGACCTTCGTGGGCTCGCCCGTGGTCGCCACGAGGGTGGCGGCCGGCACGCCGTCCGTGCCCGGCGCGACGCGGTACAGCCCCTCGCCGTTCGTCACCGTCCCGCCGCGCGCGAGCAGCGCGCCCGCCGGGTCGACGGCGGAGGAGGTCAGGTGCTCCAGGACCTTGCGGGTGGCCCCGGTCCTCAGGTTCCGCGCGGTCAGCGCGTACAGCGGGTCCGTGCGGACGGCGTCGAGCCCGTCGCGCTGCGCGTACGTCACCCAGTCGCCGACCAGACCGAGCGAGATGTTCTCGGAGCTGCTCAGCGGGATGCGCTGCGGAGCCTTCCCGGTGCCGCGCTCGACCACGAGCAGCGACGACCCCTCCACCCAGGCGACCCGGGTGGCCGAGACGGCGAGTTCGCCGTCCCAGTTCTCGGGCGCGGGACCGACCTGCCGCTTCTCGGTGACGGCGGCCGTGGCCAGGTCGACCAGGGCCCAGTTCCACACCTGTCCCTTGCCGGCGGAGGTCTGGTACCTCAGCAGCCCGTGCGAGGCCGTGCCCGCGACGACGTACGCCTTGCCGGAGAGGGCGGGCAGCCCGCTCACGGTCCGCGTGGTCGAGGTGCCGTCGGCCGCCACGGTGACCAGGCTCATCCCGGCGCCGGCGCGCGCGAAGACGTTCCAGCCGACGGAACCGGAGAAGGCCGTGGCGCCGGAGGGGAGGGCGACGGAGACCTGTCGGCCCGAGACCGTGTCCAGCAGGTCGAGGCTGTTCGGGCCCCGGAGCGACAGCACGTCGGAGGCGAAGGACGGGCGTACGACCCGCAGGTTTCCGAAGGAGGTCGTCGTGCCGCCCGCGTACGCGTGCCACACCTGACTGATGCCCTGGCCGTCACCGGTGAGCGTCAGGAACCCGGTCCGCCCCGCGGCGGCGACGGTCCCCCCGCGGGGGAACGGCACGACCGCCTGCGCGCCGGCCTCCGCCGCCGCGGCGGAGGGCCCGGCGGCGGTCGCCGGAACGGTCAGAGCACCCGCGCCGAGGGTGAGGGCCAGGACGGTCGTGACAGCGGTGACGAGCCGCCGGCGGGGCGTGCGTACAGCATCCAAGGGGTTCCTCCGGGAGACCGAGCGCCCCGCACTCGCGCGCGAAGCGCCCGGTCAGACTTCCGAGGAGGCCCCGGGGTTGTACGGCTACCCCCGCCGCTCCACCACGCCCCGCACGTACGCCGCCTGGCCCGCGTGTTGGAGGTCGTCCGCGATCACCGACACCAGGCGGACGCCCAGGGTGACCGGCGGGTCCCAGGCGGTGTCGACGACACGGTCCAGGTCCGCGTTCGTGACCGCGCGGACCAGCTCCTCCGTGCGGGCGTGCACGGCGTCGTGGTAGCCGAGCAGCAGCTCCGCCGGGGCGCGGACCTTCCCGGACTGGGCGCGCGACTGCCCGTAACCGGTGGCCGCCGGCGGGAACGGCAGGCCGAAGCGGTCCCGCCAGCCGTCCGAGGTCCACAGCTGCTCCGTGCCGAAGGCGTCCGCGAGGTGGTCGTCCTGGATGCGGGTGAGGTGCCAGACGAGCCAGGCGACCGAGTTGGCGTCGGGATCGATCCGTACGGCGAGCTCCTCGTCCGTCAGCCCCTCCACGGCTTCGTGGACGACCTCACGGATCCTGCCGAACGAGTCGACCAGCAGACCGGCGCTGTTCATGGGGGCTCCTCGGGGTCGGGGACCTACGGACGCTCCTGCCGCCACCGCTCCACGGCCGCCTCCACGTCGAACGGCCTCAGGTTCAGCGGGGGACCTGCCGGCGGGCGGACCAGGGCCTCGGCGATCTTGGTGTTGATCTCCCCGAGGATGCGCCGGACCTGGCTCTCCGAAACGGCCGCGGCCACCGCCGCCTCCGCGTCCTCGGCCTCCTTGCGCAGGGCGAGGGAGGGCGGCAGGACGGACGCGCCCTCGCGGTGCATCTTTCCCTTGATCCACCACAGCTCGTCGTACGGGGCCGAGTCGTCCGGGAGGGGCTTGCCGAAGCCGGACAGGCTCCGGAAGTCGCCGCGCTCCGCGGCTTCGCGGATCTGTTTGTCGACGAACGACTCGAAGCTGACTCCGGGCGGCTTGCGTTCGGTCATGTGTCCAGACTACGTAAGCGCCGCGGTACGGGTGTGGTCCTCGCGGGCTACTGCGACACGCGATCTTCCGGCACTCTGTGGTCCGTTCAACGCGCGTCGACCCTTGCTCCGCCCATGTTCCGCCGATCCCCGACCCCCCCGTACCGGAGGACGCATGCGTGCACGGATCACCCCCCTCGGCACCCTCCTCGCGCTCGTCGCGGGCCTGCTCACCGCGCTCGTCACCACCACCCCCGCCCAGGCCGCGCCGCTCTTCAAGGCGCCCTACCCCTGCGGGCAGACCTGGACCTACAGCCACCACTCGGCCGAGGTCCGCCAGGCGCTCGACTTCGTCCGCTCGGACGGCGGGACCACCGCCGGCACCCCGGTCCTGGCCTCGGCGTCCGGCACCGCCCGCCGCTACTCCCAGCCGACCGGCGCCGGGAACTACATCGTGATCGAGCACGGCGGCGGCTGGAAGACGTACTACTTCCACCTCAGCGCCTACTCCGTCGCCGACGGCGCCCAGGTCGCCCAGGGGCAGCAGATCGGCACCACCGGCAGCACCGGCAACAGTTCCGGCGCCCACATCCACTACGAGCAGCTCTACAACGGCGTCGGCCAGAGCATCGTGATCAACGGCGTCTCCCTCGCCCCCTACCCCGGCTCCTACGGCTCCAAGTCCCTGACCAGCGACAACGGCTGCTCGGGCGGAGGAGGCGGAAAGTACTGGGTCGACACCTTCGCCCAGGCCACCGGCTACGCCCAGGCGAACACGAACGACCCGCAGGGCCTGCTGAACGCGGGCACGAACTACGTGTACTGCAAGGTCTGGGGCGCGGAGGTCCGCGACGGCTCCGGGAACTACAACCACTGGTGGCTGCGGACCGACCTGGACACCGTGTACGCCGGGAAGAACGGCAACGGGGCGTACGTGTCCGCGTACTACCTGTCCCGCTGGGGCGACGACGAGGCCCGCGACAACAACGGGACCGTGATCCCGGACTGCTGAGGCGCCCCGGAAAAGGCAGGAGCCCCGCTCGTGCCGTGAGGCACGGAGCGGGGCTCCTTGGGTACTGCTCTAGTCGTGCGTGTCCGCCGACCCGGGCAACTTAGGCCGGGGAGACGTTCTCCGCCTGCGGGCCCTTCGGGCCCTGCGTGACGTCGAAGGTCACGACCTGGTTCTCCTCGAGCGAACGGAAGCCGTTCGCGTTGATCGCGGAGTAGTGGACGAAGACATCCGGGCCGCCGCCGTCCTGGGCGATGAAGCCGAAGCCCTTTTCAGCGTTGAACCACTTCACGGTTCCGGTAGCCATGAGCCCTCCTATGGGCCAAAGGGTCGCCCTGCTCCAGAACCTGAAACAAGTCTGAAAACTACAAAAGCCTGCGGGTCACATGCTCCGCAGGCTCTGTACTGCAAGGGAAACCAAACTGCAACTTGCGTTGAGCGTAGCACGCAGGGTGCTCGGGGCGGTAGAGGGAAAGATCACGTCACTCGCATGTTTGATTCCGTTCCGTGTGCTGACGCGCGTGCCCCGCCGATGCCCACAGTGCGAGACGGGTCTAGCCTCGCGATGTGGACAAAGCAACCGACGACCAGCAGCGCAGCCGGCCCCGCGTCGGACACATCCAGTTCCTGAACTGTCTCCCCCTCTACTGGGGTCTGGCCAGGACCGGGACGCTCCTCGATCTCGAGCTCACCAAGGACACCCCGGAGAAGCTCAGCGAGCGGCTCGTCCGGGGCGACCTCGACATCGGGCCCATCACCCTCGTCGAATACCTCCGCAACGCGGACGGCCTGGTCGCGCTCCCGGACATCGCCGTCGGCTGCGACGGTCCCGTCATGTCCTGCGTGATCGTCTCCCAGCGGCCCCTGGAGGAGCTCGACCGCGCGCGCGTGGCCCTCGGCTCCACCTCCCGCACCTCGGTACGCCTCGCCCAGCTGCTCCTGGCCGAGCAGTACGGGGTCCAGCCCGACTACTACACCTGCCCGCCGGACCTCGGCCTGATGATGCAGGAGGCGGACGCCGCCGTCCTCATCGGCGACGCCGCGCTCCGGGCCTCCCTGCACGACGCGCCCCGGCTCGGCCTCCAGGTCCACGACCTGGGGCTCATGTGGAAGGAGTGGACGGGCCTGCCGTTCGTCTTCGCCGTGTGGGCGGTGCGCAAGGACTTCCTGGCGCGCGAGCCGGAGACCGTCCACGAGGTCCACCAGGCGTTCCTGGCCTCGCGCGACCTCTCCCTCGAAGAGGTCGCCAAGGTCGCCGAGCAGGCCGCCCGCTGGGAGACCTTCGACGCCGAACTCCTGGAGCGGTACTTCCGCACCCTCGACTTCCGTTTCGGCCCCGAGCAGCTCGCGGGAGTACGGGAGTTCGCCCGCCGGACCGGCCCCACGACCGGCTTCCCGGCGGACGTCGCGGTGGAACTCCTGCCGCCCCCGGCGCGATAAGCCGCGGAGCCGCGCGGAATGGTGCGGGAAAGAAATACCGGTAGGCCCTCCCGCGCGCCGGGCGGGCCTTTCCGGACACCGACCGGGAATGCGGCCGCCCGCCCCGGCCGCCGGTAATGAGCCGCGCCCGCGACGCACCCGGAATTCACCGGATATTCGCCGGACTCCCGCCCGCCGCTCGCCCTCCCCGGACTCGGGCGGCCGCCGAACCGCACCCTGCGGAAGCGGCGGAGAGCCCTGGCGTAGGCTGGTTCGGTCGATCAGAACCCCTCCGAAAGGGACGCACCCGGTGACCGAGAAGGCCGAACTCCAGTCTGTTCTCGACCGCGCCGCCGCGGGTGGCCGGATCACCCCCGAGGAGGCGCTCGACCTCTACCGCTCGGCGCCCCTGCACGCGCTGGGCGCCGCCGCCGACGCGGTGCGCCGCCGCCGGTACGCGGGGACCGAGCACATCGCGACGTACATCATCGAGCGGAACATCAACTACACGAACGTCTGCGTGACGGCGTGCAAGTTCTGCGCGTTCTACGCCGCCCCGAAGGACACCAAGAAGGGCTGGACCCGGGACCTCGACGACATCCTGCGCCGCTGCGCGGAGACCGTGGAGCTCGGCGGCACCCAGATCATGTTCCAGGGCGGCCACCACCCGGACTTCGGCGTCGAGTACTACGAGAAGCACTTCGCCGCCATCAAGAAGGACTTCCCGCAGCTGGTCATCCACTCCCTCGGCGCCTCCGAGGTCGAGCACATGGCCCGCATCTCCGGCGTCTCCGTCGAGGAGGCGATCACCCGCATCCACGCCGCCGGTCTCGACTCCTTCGCGGGCGCCGGCGCCGAGCTGCTGCCCGAGCGGCCCCGCAAGGCGATCGCCCCGCTGAAGGAGAGCGGCGAGCGCTGGCTGGAGATCATGGAGATCGCCCACAAGCTGGGCGTCGAGTCGACCTCCACCATGCTGATGGGCACCGGCGAGACCAACGCCGAGCGGATCGAGCACCTGCGGATGATCCGTGACGTGCAGGACCGGACGGGCGGCTTCCGGGCCTTCATCCCGTACACCTACCAGCCGGAGAACAACCACCTCAAGGGCCGCACGCAGGCCACGCTCTTCGAGTACCTGCGGATGATCTCCATCGCCCGGCTCTTCCTCGACAACGTCGCCCACATCCAGGGCTCCTGGCTCACCACGGGCAAGGAGATCGGCCAGCTCACCCTGCACTACGGCGCGGACGACCTCGGCTCGATCATGCTGGAGGAGAACGTCGTCTCCTCGGCGGGCGCCAAGCACCGCTCCAACCTGCGCGAGATGATCGACATGATCCGCACGGCGGACCGCGTCCCGGCGCAGCGCACCACGACGTACGAGCACATCGTCGTCCACGACGACCCGGCGAACGACCCGGTCGACGAGCGCGTCGCCTCGCACATCTCCTCCACGGCGATCGAGGGCGGCACGGCGCACCCCGAGCTGAAGCTCCTCGACGCCAACTGACGCGCGCGTGCTGACCCTCCACGTCGCCGAGGCGACGCCCGAGAGCGCCGTCCTGGTCGACGGCGCCCTCGTCGCCGCCGTCGGCCCGTACGAGGACCTGGCCGCGCTCCGCCCCGAGGCGCGGGTGCGGCGGTGGCCCGGCATCCTCACGCCGGGACTCCTCAACCCGTACGCGCCCGAGCTCCTCGAGGAGACGTACCACCCGGACCCCCGGGAGGCCGCGGAGTTCGGCACCGAGCCGATCACAGGCGAGCGGGCGCGGGAGATCTTCCGGGCCGACCCCGCCCGCCGCGGTGCCTCCGCGCGCCGCGGTGTGCAGCGGCTCCTCGCGCACGGGACGGTCGCCGTCGCCGGCGAACTGCGCGGCCGGGCCGCCGTGGACGCGGTGCGCCGGGCCGGTCTCGCCGTCGGGCAGCGCCCCGCCACGATGCCCGGACCGCCGTCCCTCTCACCGAGCCCGCTCGTCCTGCTGCCCCGCCCGGCACCCGGCGGCCCGGCTCGGTTCGCCGTGTTCGACGTCCCGGACCGGGCGACCCTGGTCCGCCTGGGCCCGTCCACCTGCGTGGCGACCGTTCTGGGCGGCCGACTGGTGTTCCGGCGGCGGTAGCCGAGCCGGCGCCTCAGCCACCCACGACCGGAGGCGGCAGTTTCCCCTCGACCGGCTTCACGTCCGTGTCCCGCAGCAGATCGAGGAAGCGCGGGTCCTTGACGACGACCAGGAGCTGTCGCGGTGTCACCGGCACCTTCCCGGCGTCGGAATCGACGCCGAGCGCGACACGGCTCCGGCTGTACAGGAAACGCAGGTACGACGAGGACTGCGAGTCCTGCGCGCCTCCCCCCGACGAGAAGAGCTGAGCCTCACGGTTCGTGGCGTACGTCAGCGTCGTGACTTCGCAGACGTAGTGCCGCTCCGGAAGGCTCACGCACGGTACGGTGCGCTTGTCGGCCGGCCGTACCGACACCGTCATGCGGAAGGTCTCGCCGCCCGCCTTGATCCGGTACACGCTCACCTCGTCCTTCACCGGCCGGATCTCGGTCACCGTCGGAGGCAGCAGCTCGTCGAGCAGCGCCGCCACCCGCTGCTGGTGGGCCGCGCGGCGCTCGCGCTCGGCCTCGGACAGGTTGTCGGGGTTGTCGGGGTTGTCAGGCGATGTGGCACCCGGGGTCTGCGTCACGACGACGGGCGGGTAGCTCCTGCTCGGCTGAGCGCTCGCGCTCGCACCGGGCGACGACGGCGCGACGGCGGGCATCGTGACGTCCGTGTTCGATCCCGGCAACAGCGTGAGCCCCAGCGCCCCCGCCGTGATCGCACCGAACGCGGTCGTGACGATCGCGAGCCGGGCCCGGACCCGGCGTCTGCGGCCCTCGCGCACCGCGAGCGGGACGAGGTCGGGGAGCTGGGGAAGGCCGTCCGCCGTCCGGTCCATGGCCGCGCGGAGCAGGGTGATCTCATCGGTGTCCACGGTGGACCTCAGCTTCCTGTGGAGTAGAGCCACGCGTCGCCCAGGCGTGCGCGGAGTCGGACGAGCGAGCGCGAGCACTGGCTCTTGACGGTGGCCTCGCTGCACCGCAGCTGGGAGGCCACGGAGGCCACGCTCTGGTCGTCCCAGTAGCGCAGGACGACCATGGCGCGGGCCCGCGGCGGCAGTTCGGCGAGCGCCGCGAGCAGGGTGACGCGCAGGTCGGCGTGGTCGGCGGAGGGCGCCGGGGCCATTCCGCCGGTCCGGGTGAAGGCGAGCAGATCGCGCAGCCTGCGCCGTCGCTCGGCCAGGAAGATGCGGGTCAGCACCGTCTTCGCGTACGCGTGCGGATGGTCGGCGGTGCCGACGCGCCGCCAGTGCTGGTACAGCCTGGCCAGCGTGGTCTGGGTCAGGTCGCGGGCGGCCTCGGGGTCGCCGCAGAGGAGGTACGCCGTGCGGTACAGCCGCTGCTGTCCGGCGCGGGCGAACTCCTCGAACCCGGCGACCGACCCGTCGGCTGCCTCCCACGCTCCGTCGGCCGCCTGGCGTCTCACTTCGGTCGGTACCGCCATCACACTCCCGCTTTCCTTGCCACCGGTGGCGGCCGTTGTCATGTACCTCATCCCTCCTTGAGCACGCTCGGGCCCAAAAGGTTGAAGCGGTACCGGCGGGTTTTTCGCGGCCGTCCGGTCCAGCGGGCCCGCTGAGCCTCCACGGGGGCCCCGCCTGCCAGAATGGGCGGGTCCGCCCCTTCCCGACACTGCGAGGCCGAACGCCAGTGACCCGCGCATCCCTGGACAAGCAGCCGCACGAAGTCGCCACGATGTTCGACGATGTGGCGGCGAACTACGACCTGACCAACGACGTCCTCTCCCTCGGCCAGGACCGGCGCTGGCGCAAGGAGGTCGCGAAGGCGGTCGACGCGCGGCCCGCGCAGAAGATCCTCGACCTGGCCGCCGGGACCGCGACCTCCTCGCAGCCGTTCGTGAAGGCGGGCGCGTACGTCGTCCCGTGCGACTTCTCCCTCGGGATGCTGCGGGTCGGCAAGAAGAACCACCCGTGGATGCCGTTCACGGCGGGCGACGGCACGAAGCTGCCGTTCCGGGACGACGTCTTCGACGCCGTCACCATCTCCTTCGGGCTGCGGAACATCCAGGACACCGACCAGGCGCTGCGCGAGCTGTACCGCGTGACGAAGCCCGGTGGCCGCGTCGTGATCTGCGAGTTCTCGCACGCCACCTGGGCGCCCTTCAGGGTCGTGTACGAGGAGTACCTGATGCGCGCGCTGCCGCCGGTGGCCCGCGCGGTGTCCTCCAACCCCGATGCGTACGTGTACCTCGCCGAGTCCATCCAGTCCTGGCCGGACCAGCCGACGCTGGCGGGCCTGCTGCAGAAGGCCGGCTGGTCGAAGGTGGCCTACCGGAACCTGTCGGGCGGCATCGTCGCCCTGCACCGGGGGTTCAAGGCGTGACCTTCACGGCTTGACCTTCAAGGCGTGACCTTCACGGCTCGACCGGCCGCGACCGCGGCTTCAAGGCGAAACCCCGCCGCTCATAGACTTTCCCCATCCTTCCCTCGACCCCTTCGGGAGATCCGCCGTGACCGAGCAGCCCTTCTCCGAGCACAGCGCTGATGTGATCGTCGTCGGGGCAGGCCCGGCCGGCTCCACCACCGCGTACTACCTGGCCAAGGCCGGACTCGACGTCCTGCTCCTGGAGAAGACCGCGTTCCCCCGCGAGAAGGTCTGCGGCGACGGCCTCACCCCGCGCGCCACCAAGCAGCTCGTCTCCATGGGCATCGACATCTCCGAAGAGGCCGGCTGGCTGCGCAACAGGGGCCTGCGGATCATCGGCGGCGGCGTCCGGCTGGAGCTGGACTGGCCGGATCTCGCCTCCTACCCGGACTACGGACTCGTCCGCAAGCGCGACGACTTCGACGAGCAGCTGGCCCGCCAGGCGCAGAAGGCCGGCGCCCGGCTGTACGAGCGCTGCAACGTCGGCGCGCCGATCATCGACGACCGTACGGGCCGGATCACCGGTGTGCACGCGAAGCTGGGCGAGGAGAAGCGCGAAGTCACCTTCCACGCGCCGCTCGTCGTCGCCGCCGACGGCAACTCCACCCGGCTCTCCGTGGCCATGGGCCTGCACCGCCGCGAGGACCGCCCGATGGGCGTCGCGGTCCGCACGTACTTCGAGAGCCCCCGCCACGACGACGACTACCTGGAGTCCTGGCTGGAGCTGTGGGACCGGCGCGGCCCGCAGGACCGGCTCCTGCCCGGCTACGGCTGGATCTTCCCCATGGGCGACGGCACGTCCAACGTCGGCCTCGGCATCCTCGACTCCTCCTCCGCCTTCAAGGAGCTGGACTGGCGCGAGGTCCTCAAGGCCTGGTGCGCCTCCATGCCGGAGGACTGGGGCTACACCCCGGAGAACATGACGCAGCCGATCCGCGGCGCCGCCCTGCCGATGGCCTTCAACCGCCAGCCGCACTACACCAAGGGCCTGCTGCTCGTCGGTGACGCGGGCGGTCTGGTCAACCCGTTCAACGGCGAGGGCATCGCCTACGCGATGGAGTCGGGCCAGATCGCGGCGGACGTCATCGTCCAGGCGCACGCCCGCGCGACGCCCGCCCAGCGCGAGCTGGCCCTGCGGAACTACCCGCAGATCCTCAAGGACACCTACGGCGGCTACTACACGCTGGGCCGCGCGTTCGTGAAGCTCATCGGCAACCCGAAGATCATGAAGATCGCGACCCAGCGCGGTCTGAGCCACCCCCTGCTGATGAAGTTCACCCTCAAGATGCTGGCGAACCTCACCGACCCGACGGGCGGCGACGCCATGGACCGCATCATCAACGGCCTCTCGAAGGTGGCCCCCAAGGCCTGACCGGCCCCGGCCCCGAACGGGGCGGGAAAGCCAGAAGCCGTCACTCCCCCGAGGAGTGACGGCTTCTCAGCGTGATGGCGCCGGAATCAGAGGATGCGGACGGCGCCCGAGGGGGTGTCCCAGTCCATGGTGTGCTCGACCACGCCGCTGGACGGGTTCTGCGCGCCGACGTACTTGCCGCCGCCCACGTAGATGGCGACGTGGTACGAGCCGCTGCGGCTGCCCCAGTACAGGACGTCGCCCGGCTGCAGGTTGCTCAGGGAGACGGAGGTGCCCATGCTCGACTGCTGGTACGAGATGCGGGGCAGGTCGATGCCGGCCGCGCGGTAGGCGGCCTGCACGAGGCCGGAGCAGTCCCAGGAGTTGGGGCCGGTGCCGCCGGAGACGTAGGCGTCGCCGATCTGGGCCCGGGCGAAGGCCACGATCGCGGCGGCGGAGCCGGAGGGGGCCTGCGTCTCGTTGCTGCTCTGCGAGGCGGTGGAGCCGCTGTCGGACGACGAGCCGTTGTCGTTCGAGGAGCTGGTGGTGGAGAGCTGGGTGCGCGCGCTGTCGCGGGTGGCGCGCTCCGCGGCCTCCTTGCGCTCCTGCTCGGCCTTGAGGCGGGCCTTCTCGGCGCGCTCGGCCGCGGCCTTGCGGTCGGCCTCGGCCTTGGCCTGCTTGGCCTCCTTGGCGGCCTTCTGCAGCGCGGCGTTCTCCTGCGTCTGCAGGCTCTGGTCGAGGGCCTCCTGCTGGGAGGCCTCGGCGGAGGCGGCGACGGCACTGGCGAGACCGGTGCCGGCGTCGAGGGAGCCCAGGGTGGGCATTTCGATGGTCTCGGTCACCGGCTCGGCATTGGCCGGCCCGGCAGCACCGGCCACCGCGATGGTGCCGAGGACGCCACCGGCAACTCCGGCGCGGAGCGCCAGCTTCGAGGCGCTGCGGCGGGGCTTCCGGTGGCTGGGTATGTGAGCGGTGTGGGACATGGGTACAACCGCTATCAGGGCATCGCGGTTCCCTTCAAGAAACGTGGGTTGCGCCACAGTTACGTTCGGAACCTCTGAATCCGCTTCCGTGACACCCTTATTGACGCCGTAACGGGCAAATCGGGCATGGGTCATCCGGCCCTTGATCACGGGTTTTCATTGAAACGCCCGAATTGCCCGACGCTTACCATCCCTTGACGCCGATGGCCAAGCCCTCTTCTTTTGAGGTTCCTGTGAGGTGACGCAGGTCACACTGCCGTCTCGCGAACGCTCGTGAAAACGCGCACGCGTCCACCTCTGTACGCCGGACCCCCCGACCGGGCGACGGGCGGTTCCTTTATCACCCGGACGCGTTCCATCACCAATTTGCCTGTAGAGGGCAACACTTGATAGTGCGACACCCCCTCCGAGCAGCGATTTCCGGTACGGATGTCACATCTGGTGATCACCTGGGCGCTTCGCGCAACAAGATCACCGCTCATCCGACTTCATGATCCTTCGTCAGGTGGTGGAGATCACAAAGTCGTTGCTGTACCCCGTGTCGCAGATCACAGAGGGGCGGGCATAAGATGCGGGGCAGCCGGGCTTGTGAACTGCCTCACATGGGGGCGATCTTTCACGGCCCGCGGTGCGGTCCAACGGTCAAGGACGACTGGAAGGAGCGAGGAGCGTGAATGCGTACGCGCCCGTCCTCGTGCTCGGTGCCCTGGGTGCGGGGTTTGCGATCTTCTCCGTGGTCATGGCCACGCTTATCGGGCCAAAGCGGTACAACAGGGCAAAGCTTGAGGCGTACGAGTGCGGCATCGAACCGACGCCCACTCCGGCCGGCGGCGGCCGCTTCCCGATCAAGTACTACCTGACGGCGATGCTCTTCATCGTCTTCGACATCGAGATCGTCTTCCTCTACCCCTGGGCCGTCACCTTCGACGCCCTGGGGCTTTTCGGGCTCGTGGAGATGCTGCTCTTCGTGCTCACCGTCTTCGTCGCCTACGCGTACGTGTGGCGGCGCGGCGGCCTGGAATGGGACTGAGGGGCTGAGGGGCACCTATGGGACTCGAAGAGAAACTCCCGAGCGGCTTTCTGCTGACGACGGTCGAACAGGCCGCGGGCTGGGTGCGCAAGGCGTCCGTGTTCCCCGCGACCTTCGGCCTCGCATGCTGCGCCATCGAGATGATGACCACCGGAGCCGGCCGGTACGACCTGGCCCGCTTCGGCATGGAGGTCTTCCGCGGCTCGCCGCGCCAGGCCGACCTGATGATCGTGGCCGGCCGGGTGAGCCAGAAGATGGCGCCCGTCCTGAGGCAGGTCTACGACCAGATGCCCAACCCCAAGTGGGTCATCTCCATGGGCGTCTGCGCCTCCTCGGGCGGCATGTTCAACAACTACGCGATCGTGCAGGGCGTCGACCACATCGTGCCGGTCGACATCTACCTGCCCGGTTGCCCGCCGCGTCCGGAGATGCTCCTGGACGCGATCCTCAAGCTCCACCAGAAGATCCAGACCTCCAAGCTCGGCGTGAACGCCGAGGAGGCGGCCCGTGAGGCGGAGGAGGCGGCACTCAAGGCGCTGCCGACCATCGAGTTGAAGGGTCTGCTCCAGTGAGTGACGAAACCCCGAACCCCGAGAAGGAGCTGAGCGGGCAGAACCTGCCCGGCCAGCGCGGGGACCACGGCGAGGAGGTCCGCGTCCAGCGCGGCATGTTCGGCGCCAACAACGGCGGCGACACCTCCGGCTACGGCGGCCTCGTCCGCTCCGTCCGGCTCCCCGGCCCGGCCAACCGCCCCTACGGCGGTTGGTTCGACGAGGTCGCCGACGAGCTGGAGGGCGCCCTGGAGGAGCAGGGGCTCCTCCCGGAGAACGCGATCGAGAAGACGGTCGTCGACCGCGGCGAGCTCACCTTCCACATCGAGCGTGAACACCTCGTCCGCGTGGCCCGCACCCTGCGGGACGACCCGGCGCTCCGCTTCGAGCTCTGCACCGGCGTCTCCGGCGTCCACTACCCCGGCGACAAGGGACGCGAGCTGCACGCCGTCTACCACCTGCGCTCGCTCACCCACGGCCGGCTGATCCGCCTGGAGGTCTCGGCCCCGGACACCGAGCCGCGCATCCCGTCCCTCGTCGCCGTCTACCCGACGAACGACTGGCACGAGCGCGAGACGTACGACTTCTTCGGCATCGTCTTCGACGGCCATCCCGCCCTCACCCGGATCATGATGCCGGACGACTGGCAGGGCCACCCGCAGCGCAAGGACTACCCCCTCGGCGGCATCGCCGTCGAGTACAAGGGCGCCCAGATCCCGGCTCCGGACCAGCGGAGGTCGTACTCGTGAGCACTTCCCACGCGTCTCCCCGCGAGACGACAGAAGGCGCCGTCTACACGGTGACCGGCGGCGACTGGGAAGAGGTCGTCCAGTCCGCCGCGAAGGCCGACGACGAGCGCATCATCGTCAACATGGGCCCGCAGCACCCGTCCACCCACGGCGTGCTCCGCCTCATCCTGGAGATCGACGGCGAGACCGTCACCGAGGCCCGCTGCGGCATCGGCTACCTCCACACCGGCATCGAGAAGAACCTCGAGTACCGGACCTGGACGCAGGGCACCACCTTCGTCACGCGCATGGACTACCTCACCTCGTTCTACAACGAGACGGCGTACTGCCTCGGCGTGGAGAAGCTCCTCGGCATCACCGACCAGATCCCGGACCGGGCCAGCGTCATCCGGGTGCTCCTCATGGAGCTCAACCGGCTCTCCTCCCACCTGGTGTGCATCGCCACCGGCGGCATGGAGCTCGGCGCCACCACGATCATGATCTACGGCTTCCGGGACCGCGAGATGATCCTGGACCTGTACGAGCTGATCACCGGCCTGCGCATGAACCACGCGTTCATCCGCCCCGGCGGCCTCGCCCAGGACCTCCCGCCCGGCGCCGTCGACGCCGTGCGCGAGTTCGTGAAGACCATGAAGAAGAACCTGCCGGAGTACGACAAGCTCGCCACCGGCAACCCCATCTTCAAGGCCCGCATGCAGGACGTCGGCTACCTCGACCTCACCGGATGCATGGCGCTGGGCGCCACCGGACCGATCCTCCGGTCGGCGGGCCTCCCGCACGACCTGCGGAAGACCGACCCGTACTGCGGCTACGAGAACTACGACTTCGAGATCCCCACCGCCGACACCTGCGACTCCTACGGACGCTTCCTCGTCCGCCTGGAGGAGATGCGCCAGTCCCTCCGGATCGTCGAGCAGTGCCTCGACCGCCTGGAGCCCGGCCCGGTCATGGTCGGGGACAAGAAGATCGCCTGGCCGGCGCAGCTCGCCCTCGGCGCCGACGGCCTCGGCAACTCCATGGACCACATCAAGAAGATCATGGGCACCTCCATGGAGGCCCTGATCCACCACTTCAAGCTGGTCACCGAGGGCTTCCGGGTCCCCGCCGGGCAGGCCTACGCGGCCGTCGAATCGCCCAAGGGCGAGCTCGGCGTCCACGTCGTCTCCGACGGCGGCACCCGCCCCTACCGGGTGCACTTCCGCGACCCGTCCTTCACCAACCTCCAGGCCATGGCCGCGATGTGCGAGGGCGGCCAGGTCGCCGACGTCATCGTCGCCGTCGCCTCCATCGACCCCGTGATGGGAGGCGTCGACCGATGACGGAGAACGTCAGCCTCGGGATGCCCCAGCTTCCCGCGCCCTCCTACCCGGCGGACGTCCGCGCCCGCCTGGAGGAGGACGCGCGGGCGATCATCGCCCGCTACCCGGACTCCCGCTCCGCGCTCCTGCCGATGCTGCACCTCGTGCAGTCGGAGGAGGGCCATGTGACCCGTACCGGCATGCGGTTCTGCGCCGAGCTCCTCGGCCTGACCACCGCCGAGGTCACCGCCGTCGCCACCTTCTACACGATGTACCGGCGCAAGCCCTCCGGCGACTACCAGGTCGGCGTCTGCACCAACACGCTCTGCGCGGTCATGGGCGGCGACGCCATCTTCGAGGAGCTCAAGGCCCACCTCGGCGTCGGCAACGACGAGACGACCGACGACGGCAGCATCACCCTCGAACACATCGAGTGCAACGCGGCCTGCGACTTCGCGCCCGTCGTGATGGTCAACTGGGAGTTCTTCGACAACCAGACGCCCGAGTCCGCCAAGAAGATGGTCGACGACCTGCGGGCCGGACGCACCGTCGAACCCACCCGCGGCGCCCCGCTCTGCACCTTCAAGGAGACCGCCCGCATCCTGGCCGGCTTCCCCGACGAGCGCCCCGGCGCCGTCGAGGCCACCGGCGGCGCGGGCCCCGCCTCCCTCGTAGGCCTGCGCCTGGCCAAGGGCGAGACCCCGCACCACCGAATCGTCCACCCGCGCGGTGAGGCAGCCAGTCAGGAGGGGGAGTGATGACCTTGGCCGCCGAGATCAACAACAGCAGCCCGGAGAAACTGCTCGCACCCGTCCTGTCGGCCTTCTGGGACCAGCCCAACTCCTGGACCCTGGAGACCTACGAACGGCACGAGGGCTACCAGGGCCTCAAGCGGGCCCTCGCGATGAGCCCCGACGACCTCATCGCGTACGTCAAGGAATCCGGGCTCCGCGGACGCGGCGGCGCCGGCTTCCCCACCGGCATGAAGTGGCAGTTCATCCCGCAGGGCGACGGCAAGCCGCACTACCTCGTCGTCAACGCCGACGAGTCCGAGCCCGGCACCTGCAAGGACATCCCCCTCCTCTTCGCCAACCCGCACTCCCTCATCGAGGGAATGATCATCGCCTGCTACGCGATCCGCTCCGAGCACGCGTTCATCTACCTGCGCGGCGAGGTCGTCCCCGTCCTGCGCCGCCTCCACGAGGCCGTCCGCGAGGCCTACGCGGCCGGCTACCTCGGCCGGAACATCCTCGGCAGCGGTCTGAACCTCGAACTCACCGTGCACGCCGGCGCCGGCGCGTACATCTGCGGCGAGGAGACCGCCCTGCTCGACTCGCTCGAAGGGCGCCGCGGCCAGCCCCGGCTGCGACCCCCCTTCCCCGCGGTCGCCGGTCTGTACGCCTGCCCCACTGTGGTGAACAACGTCGAGTCCATCGCCTCGGTTCCCGCGATCCTCCACCGCGGCAAGGAATGGTTCACGTCGATGGGCAGCGAGAAGTCCCCGGGCTTCACGCTGTACTCGCTCAGCGGGCACGTCGCCTCGCCCGGCCAGTACGAGGCCCCCCTCGGCATCACCCTGCGCCAGCTCCTCGACATGAGCGGCGGCATGCGCCCGGGCCACCGGCTCAAGTTCTGGACGCCCGGC
Organism: Streptomyces tanashiensis; assembly: GCF_014648895.1. Classification (GTDB taxonomy): domain Bacteria; phylum Actinomycetota; class Actinomycetes; order Streptomycetales; family Streptomycetaceae; genus Streptomyces; species Streptomyces tanashiensis. The sequence continues at coordinate 1,020,696 of NZ_BMRZ01000001.1, read as the reverse complement.
GGCTCCTCGACCCCGATGTTCACCGACGAGCACCTCGACGTGCCCCTCGACTACGAGGGCGTCGGCGCCGCCGGATCGATGCTCGGCACCAAGGCGCTCCAGTGCTTCGACGAGACCACCTGCGTCGTGCGGGCCGTCACCCGCTGGACCGAGTTCTACGCCCACGAGTCCTGCGGCAAGTGCACTCCCTGCCGCGAGGGCACCTACTGGCTCGTCCAGCTGCTGCGCGACATCGAGGCCGGCAAGGGCTCCCTGTCCGACCTCGACAAGCTCAACGACATCGCCGACAACATCAACGGCAAGTCGTTCTGCGCCCTCGGAGACGGCGCCGCATCGCCGATCTTCTCCTCGCTGAAGTACTTCCGCGAGGAGTACGAGCAGCACATCACGGGCAAGGGCTGCCCCTTCGACCCGGCCAAGTCGACCGCCTGGGCGGACAACCACAAGGAGGTGACCGCATGACCGTCATCGCGTCCACCCCCAGTGGCGGCGGCAGCGCGCCGGTGCCGCCCGAGGACCTCGTGACGCTGACCATCGACGGCGCCGAGATCTCCGTCCCCAAGGGGACGCTCGTCATCCGCGCCGCCGAACAGCTCGGCATCGAGATCCCGCGCTTCTGCGACCACCCGCTCCTCGACCCCGCCGGCGCCTGCCGCCAGTGCATCGTCGAGGTCGAGGGCCAGCGCAAGCCCATGGCCTCCTGCACCATCACCTGCACCGACGGCATGGTGGTGAAGTCGCAGCTGACCAGCCCCGTCGCCGAGAAGGCCCAGCACGGCGTGATGGAGCTGCTGCTCGTCAACCACCCGCTGGACTGCCCCGTCTGCGACAAGGGCGGCGAGTGCCCCCTGCAGAACCAGGCCATGTCCCACGGGCAGTCCGAGTCCCGCTTCGAGGGCGTCAAGCGCACCTACGAGAAGCCGGTCGCGATCTCCACCCAGGTGCTGCTCGACCGCGAGCGGTGCGTCCTGTGCGCCCGCTGCACCCGCTTCTCCAACCAGGTCGCGGGCGACCCGATGATCGAGCTCATCGAGCGCGGCGCGCTCCAGCAGGTCGGCACCGGCGAGGGCGACCCCTTCGAGTCGTACTTCTCCGGCAACACCATCCAGATCTGCCCGGTCGGCGCCCTCACCTCGGCCGCCTACCGCTTCCGCTCCCGCCCCTTCGACCTCGTCTCCTCGCCGTCCGTCTGCGAGCAGTGCGCCGGCGGCTGCGCCACCCGCACCGACCACCGGCGCGGCAAGGTCATGCGACGGCTCGCCGCCGACGACCCGGAGGTCAACGAGGAGTGGATCTGCGACAAGGGCCGCTTCGGCTTCCGGTACGCCCAGCAGCGCGACCGGCTCACCACCCCGCTCGTCCGGAACCACGAGACCGGTGAGCTGGAGCCCGCCTCCTGGCCCGAGGCCCTGGAGGCCGCCGCCCGCGGCCTCGTCCGCGGCCGGACCGGCGTCCTGACCGGCGGCAGGCTGACCGTCGAGGACTCCTACGCGTACGCCAAGTTCGCCCGGGTCGCCCTCGACACCAACGACATCGACTTCCGGGCCCGGATCCACTCCGGCGAGGAGGCCGACTTCCTGGCCTCCGCCGTCGCGGGCCGGGGACGCGACCTGGACGGCAGCGGGGTCACGTACACCTCGCTGGAGGCCGCCCCGGCGGTGCTCCTCGTCGGTCTGGAGTCCGAGGAGGAGGCCCCCGGCGTCTTCCTGCGGCTCCGCAAGGCCTGGCGCAAGCACGGCCAGAAGACCTACGCCGTCGCCCCGTTCGCGACCCGCGGCCTGGAGAAGTCGGGCGGCACCCTGCTGCCCGCCGCCCCCGGCACCGAGACCGAGTGGCTCGACGCCCTCACCTCCCGGGTCGGCCTCTCCGAGGACGGCGCGGCCGCGGCCGAGGCCCTCCGACAGGAGGGCGCCGTCCTCGCCGTCGGCGAGCGGCTCGCCGGCGTGCCCGGCGCGCTCACCGCCGCCCTGCGCGCCTCCGCCGCGACCGGCGCCCGCCTCGTGTGGATCCCGCGCCGCTCCGGCGAACGCGGCGCCGTCGAGGCCGGAGCGCTCCCGGCGCTGCTGCCCGGCGGCCGGCCCGCGACCGACCCCCGCGCGCGTGAGGAGGTCGCCGCCGCCTGGGGCGTCCGCGAACTCCCGCACCGCTACGGCCGCGACACCGGCCAGATCGTGGAGGCCGCCGCCGGCGGCGAGCTCGGCGCGCTGCTCGTCGCCGGGGTCGAGGTCGCCGACCTGCCGGACCCGGCACGCGCGCGTGAAGCCCTCGACGCGGCCTTCGTGGTCTCCCTGGAGCTGCGGCCGAGCGAGGTCACCGAGCGCGCCGACGTGATCCTGCCGGTCGCGGCCGTCGCCGAGAAGCCCGGCACCTTCCTCAACTGGGAGGGCAGGGCCCGGCTCTTCGAGGCGGCGCTCAAGCCCGAGCAGATGACCCGGCCGCTCGCGCCGAGCGACGCCCGCGTGCTGCACATGCTGGCCGACGCCCTCGACGCCCACCTCGGTCTGCCCGACCTGCGGTCCGTGCGCCGGGAGCTGGACCGGCTCGGCGGCTGGACCGAGGAGCGGGCCTCCGAGCCCACCGGGCACGGCGTGCCCGCGCCCCGGCCCGGCGACGGCGAGGCCGTCCTCGCCGGACACCGGCTCCTCCTCGACCTCGGCAGGCTCCAGGAGGGCGACACCGCCCTGGCCGGCACCCGTCACGCGGCGGTCGCCCGGCTCTCCGCCGCCACCGCCGCCGACACCGGCGTCAAGGACGGCGACGTCCTGGAGGTGACCGGCCCCGCGGGCTCCGTCGCCTTCCCGCTCCAGGTCACCGAGATGCCCGACCGCGTCGTCTGGCTCCCGCTGAACTCGGCCGGCCGCGGCGTCCTCTCCGACACCGGCGCCCACCCCGGCGACCTGGTCCGCATCGGCCCGGCCGGGCCGGCGGCCGGCAAGGGCGCGGAGGCGGGCTCATGACCGTGACTCCTGTCCGGCCGGGCGAAGCCCTGGCCACCGCGGGCCGTGGCCCCGCCGGGCCACAGACCCGCATCCCCCTCGTCCGGTCGGGCGCAGCCCGGACCGCAGCTGCTCCGGAGGTGCGCGCATGACCGCCCTCGCTCCACTCGCGGACGCTCAGCGCAGCGTCCTCGCCGCCGAAGACCTGTCCATGTTCGGTACGGACCCCTGGTGGCTCGTGCTGATCAAGGCGGTCTTCTGCTTCGCCTTCCTGATGATCACCGTGCTCTTCTCCATCGTGTGGGAGCGCAAGGTCGTCGCCTGGATGCAGCTGCGCATCGGCCCCAACCGGCACGGCCCCTGGGGTCTCCTCCAGTCCCTCGCGGACGGCATCAAGCTGATGCTCAAGGAGGACGTGATCGTCAAGAAGGCCGACAAGGTCGTCTACGTCCTCGCCCCGATCATCGCCGCGATCCCCGCCTTCATGGCGATCGCCGTGATCCCCTTCGGCCCGGCCGGCAACGAGGTCTCGATCTTCGGCCACCGGACCGCGATGCAGCTCACCGACCTGCCGATCGCGATGCTGTACGTCCTCGCGGTCGCCTCCGTCGGCATCTACGGCATCGTCCTCGCCGGCTGGTCCTCCGGGTCCACGTACCCGCTGCTCGGCGGCCTCCGGTCCTGCGCGCAGATGATCTCGTACGAGATCGCCATGGGCGCGGCCTTCGCCTCGGTCTTCCTCTACTCCGGGTCGATGTCGACCTCGAAGATCGTCGAGGCGCAGGCGGACCGCTGGTTCGTGATCCTGCTGCCGGTCTCGTTCATCATCTACATCGTCACGATGGTCGGCGAGACGAACCGCGCGCCCTTCGACATGCCGGAGTCCGAGGGCGACCTCGTCGGCGGCTTCAACACCGAGTACTCGTCCATCAAGTTCGCGATGTTCATGCTCGCCGAGTACGTGAACATGGTGACGGTCTCGGCCGTGTCGGTGACCCTCTTCCTGGGCGGCTGGCGGGCCCCGTACCCGGTCTCCACCTTCTGGGAGGGCGCGAACCACGGCTGGTGGCCGATGCTCTGGTTCGTCATCAAGGTGCAGCTGCTGCTGTTCTTCTTCATCTGGCTGCGCGGCACCCTGCCCCGCGTCCGCTACGACCAGCTGATGAAGCTCGGCTGGAAGGTCCTCATCCCGGTCGCCGTGGTCTGGCTGATGCTGGTCGCCACCGTCCGCGCGCTGCGGAACGAGAACATCGCCTTCGCCGACATCGTGCTGTACGTGGCCGGTGCCGTCCTCGGGCTGCTGCTGCTGTCCTTCCTGGTCGACGTGTTCCGCGACCGGAAGGCGAAGGCGGCCGGGGCGGAAGCCGCGGACGGGGGCTCCTTCGACCCGATGGCCGGCGGCTTCCCCGTACCGCCCAAGCCCGGACAGTCCCTGCCGGCCGTGCCCCGGCGCAGGCCCCGGCACGACCGGGACCTCGTTGTCAGTGGCGCCCCCGATACTGCTACTGCGAGTGATGGAAAGGAGACGGACGGTGTCTGATTTCCAGAATCCGGTGGCCGGCTTCGGCGTGACCTTCAAGGCCATGTTCAAGAAGCGGCTGACCGAGCAGTACCCGGAGCAGCAGAAGACGACGGCGCCCCGCTTCCACGGCCGGCACCAGCTCAACCGTCACCCCGACGGTCTGGAGAAGTGCGTCGGCTGCGAGCTGTGCGCCTGGGCCTGTCCCGCCGACGCCATCTACGTGGAGGGCGCGGACAACACCGACGAGGAGCGCTACTCGCCCGGCGAGCGGTACGGCCGCGTCTACCAGATCAACTACGCCCGCTGCATCCTCTGCGGACTGTGCATCGAGGCGTGCCCCACGCGCGCGCTGACGATGACCAACGAGTTCGAGCTGGCCGACTCCTCCCGCGAGAACCTGATCTACACCAAGGAGCAGCTTCTCGCGGGCCTGGAGGAGACCATGGTCGACTCGCCGCACGCGATCTTCCCCGGCATGACCGAGCAGGACTACTACCGGGGCCTGGTCACCGAGGCCGCGCCCGGCACCGTCCGTCAGGTCGCCGTGTCCAAGGGGGAGAAGGGCGAGCCGGAGGGGGCGGACGCATGAGCGCGAACCTCGCGGCGTACGCGACCTCTTCCGGCGAGGCCTTCCAGTTCTGGGTCCTCGGCACCGTCGCCGTCGTCGGCGCGCTGTGCACGATCCTGATGCGGAAGGCCGTGCACTCGGCGCTCTGCCTCGCCGGGACCATGATCGTCCTGGCGGTCTTCTACCTGGCCAACGGCGCGTACTTCCTCGGCATCGTCCAGATCGTCGTCTACACCGGCGCGATCATGATGCTCTTCCTCTTCGTCGTCATGCTGGTCGGTGTCACGGCCGCGGACTCGCTGAAGGAGACCATCAAGGGGCAGCGCTGGTGGGCCGTCGCCTGCGGGCTCGGCTTCGGCATCCTGCTCGCCGCCGGCATCGGCAACGCCTCGCTGAAGGACTTCGCCGGACTCGGCGCGGCCAACAGCGCGTACGGCGGGAACGTCGAGGGCCTCGCCGCCCTCATCTTCACCAAGTACGTCTTCGCCTTCGAGATCACCGGCGCGCTGCTGATCACGGCGGCCGTCGGCGCGATGGTGCTCACCCACCGGGAGCGCACCGAGCGGGCCCGCACCCAGCGCGAGCTCTCCGAGCAGCGCGTGCGCGAGGGCAAGCACGTCCCGCCGCTGCCCGCACCCGGTGTGTACGCCCGGCACAACGCCGTCGACATCGCCGGTCTGCTGCCCGACGGCACCCCGGCGGAGCTCACCGTCATGCAGACCCTGCGCAAGCGGGGTCAGATCCGGGACGTGTCCACCGAGGCGATGGCCGACCTCAAGGCCCTGGAGCAGCGCTCCGAGGAGCGGCTCGGCCGGGACCGGGACGAAGAGGAGGCCACCCGGTGAATCCCGTCAACTACCTGTATCTCGCCGCCCTGCTGTTCACCATCGGTGCGGTCGGGGTGCTGATCCGGCGCAACGCGATCGTCGTCTTCATGTGCGTCGAGCTCATGCTCAACGCCTGCAACCTCGCGTTCGTCACCTTCTCCCGCATGCACGGCAACCTCGACGGCCAGATCATCGCCTTCTTCACGATGGTCGTCGCCGCCGCGGAGGTCGTCGTCGGGCTCGCGATCATCGTGTCCGTCTTCCGTGCCCGCCACTCGGCCTCGGTCGACGACGCCAGCCTGATGAAGCTGTGAGGGGCTGACCGTGGAAAATCTCATTGCGCTGCTCATCGGGGCGCCCCTGCTCGGCGCGGCGGTGCTGCTCTGCGGCGGGCGGCGGCTCGACAGGTCCGGGCACTGGCTCGGCACGCTCCTCGCGGCGGCCTCCTTCGTGATCGCCCTTGCGCTCTTCGCCGACATGCTCGGCAAGAGCGCCGACGACCGGGCCATGTTCCAGCGGCTCTACACCTGGATCCCCGTCGAGGGCTTCCGGGCGGACATGGCCTTCCAGCTCGACCAGCTGTCGATGACCTTCGTCCTGCTGATCACCGGGGTCGGCACGCTCATCCACATCTACTCCATCGGCTACATGGAGCACGACGAGCGCCGCCGCCGGTTCTTCGGCTACCTCAACCTGTTCGTCGCGGCGATGCTCCTGCTCGTCCTCGCCGACAACTACCTGCTGCTGTACTTCGGCTGGGAGGGCGTCGGCCTCGCCTCGTACCTCCTGATCGGCTTCTGGCAGCACAAGCCCACCGCGGCCACCGCCGCGAAGAAGGCCTTCCTGGTCAACCGGGTCGGCGACATGGGCCTCTCGATCGCCATCATGATCATGTTCACCACCTTCGGCACCTTCACCTTCGGGCCGGTGCTCGCGGAGACCGGCCAGGCCTCCGAGGGCAAGCTGACCGCGATCGGCCTGATGCTGCTCCTCGCCGCCTGCGGCAAGTCGGCCCAGGTGCCGCTGCAGTCCTGGCTCGGGGACGCGATGGAGGGCCCGACCCCGGTCTCGGCCCTCATCCACGCGGCCACGATGGTGACCGCCGGTGTCTATCTGATCGTCCGCTCCGCCGACATCTTCAACGCGGCGCCGGACGCCCAGCTCGTCGTCACCGTCGTCGGAGCGGTCACGCTCCTCTTCGGTGCGATCGTCGGTTGCGCGAAGGACGACATCAAGAAGGCACTCGCCGGTTCGACGATGTCGCAGATCGGCTACATGATCCTCGCGGCCGGCCTCGGCCCGATCGGCTACGTCTTCGCGATCATGCACCTGGTGACGCACGGCTTCTTCAAGGCCGGTCTCTTCCTCGGTGCCGGATCCGTCATGCACGGCATGAACGATGAGGTCGACATGCGGAGGTACGGCGGCCTGCGGAAGTACATGCCGGTCACCTTCGTCACCTTCGGCCTCGGCTACCTCGCGATCATCGGCTTCCCCGGCCTGTCCGGCTTCTTCTCCAAGGACAAGATCATCGAGGCGGCCTTCGCCAAGGGCGGCACCGAGGGCTGGATCCTCGGCTCGGTCACCCTGCTCGGCGCGGCCATCACCGCGTACTACATGACCCGCGTGATGCTGATGACCTTCTTCGGCGAGAAGCGCTGGCAGCCCGACGAGAACGGCGAGCCGCCGCACCCGCACGAGTCGCCGAAGTCCATGACGATCCCGATGGTGCTGCTCGCCGTCGGCTCCGTCGCGGCGGGCGCGTACTTCGAGTTCGCCGGGTTCGTCGAGTGGCTGGAGCCGGTCACCGGCTTCGCCCACGGCCACTCGCCGCTCAGCGCCGCCGCCGTCACCACCGCCACCGTCGCCGTCATGGTGATCGGCGTCGGCCTCGCCTACCTCCAGTACGGCCGCAAGCCCGTCCCGGTGGTCGCCCCGCGCGGCTCGCTGCTCACCCGGGCCGCCCGCCGCGACCTGCTCCAGGACGACTTCAACCACGCCGTCTTCGTCACCGGCGGCACGCACCTGACGCGCTCGCTCGTCTACGTCGACCACACCCTGGTCGACGGCGTGGTCAACGGCACCGCGGCCGCCGTCGGCGGACTCTCCGGCCGGCTGCGCAAGCTCCAGAACGGCTACGTCCGCTCGTACGCGGTCTCCATGTTCGGAGGTACGGCGGTGCTGATCGCCGCGACCCTGCTGATGAGGGCGGTGTGACTCCCATGTCCCAAGTGGTCAACGCGGGCTTCCCGCTCCTCACGGCGACGGCGGCGGTCCCGGCGGTCGGTGCGATCCTCACCGCCGCCGTCCCGGCCGCCCGCCGCACCGCCGCCAAATGGCTGGCGCTGCTCGTCTCGCTCGCCACCCTCGTGCTGGCCGGGGTGATCTTCGCCGGCTTCGAACCGGGCGGCGACCGCTACCAGTTCGTCGAGTCGTACTCCTGGATCAAGGACTTCGGCGTCCGGTACGAACTCGGGGTCGACGGCATCGGGGTGGCGCTCATCGCGCTCACCGCCCTGCTGATCCCGTTCATCGTGCTGGCCGGCTGGCACGATGCCGACCCTCTGGAGACCTCCTCGAAGAGGTGGCGGCCGACGCAGGGCTTCTTCGCCCTGATCCTCATGGTCGAGGCGATGGTGATCCTCTCCTTCGAGGCCACCGACGTCTTCCTCTTCTACATCCTCTTCGAAGCCATGCTCATCCCGATGTACTTCCTCATCGGCGGCTTCGGCGACCGCGCCCACACCGGCTCCGACGAGAACGCGGCGGCCCAGCGCTCCTACGCGGCCGTCAAGTTCCTCCTCTACAACCTGGTCGGCGGCCTCATCATGCTGGCCGCCGTCATCGGGCTCTACGTGGTCGCGGGGAACTTCTCGCTCACGGAGATCGCCGAGGCCCGGGCCAACGGCTCGCTGGAGATGGCGACCAGCACCGAGCGGTGGCTCTTCCTCGGCTTCTTCTTCGCCTTCGCGGTGAAGGCGCCGCTGTGGCCGCTGCACACCTGGCTGCCGAACGCGATGGGGGAGGCCACCGCCCCGGTCGCCGTCCTCATCACCGCCGTGGTCGACAAGGTCGGCACCTTCGCGATGCTCCGCTTCTGCCTCGGTCTCTTCCCCGAGGCGAGCAAGTGGGCGACCCCGGCGATCGTCGTCCTCGCCCTCATCAGCATCGTGTACGGCGCGCTGCTCGCCGTGGGCCAGCGGGACATCAAGCGCCTGGTCGCCTACGCGTCGATCTCGCACTTCGGCTTCATCATCCTGGGCATCTTCGCGATGACCAGCCAGGGCCAGTCCGGTGCGACGCTCTACATGGTCAACCACGGCATCTCGACGGCCGCGCTGATGCTCGTCGCCGGCTTCCTGATCTCCCGGCGCGGCTCGCGGCTCATCGCCGACTACGGCGGTGTGCAGAAGGTCGCCCCGGTGCTCGCCGGCACCTTCCTGATCGGCGGCCTCGCGACCCTGTCGCTGCCCGGACTCGCGCCGTTCGTCAGCGAGTTCCTGGTCCTGGTCGGCACGTACGCCCGGTACCCGGTGGCCGGAATCATCGCCACCACCGGCATCGTCCTCGCCGCGCTCTACACCCTCGTCCTCTACCAGCGGACGATGACCGGGCCGGTGAAGGAGGAGGTGCGGGCGCTGCCCGACCTGCGGGCGCGTGAGCTGGCCGTGGTCGTCCCGCTGATCGCCGTCCTGATCTTCCTCGGGGTCTTCCCGAAGCCGCTGACGGACGTCGTCAATCCGGCCGTGCGGCACACCATGTCCGACGTCCAGCAGAAGGACCCCCAGCCTTCGATCCAGAACGTGGAGGCGGCCAAGTGAGCACATCCGCCGTCGCACCCTCCGTCCACAGCCTGTGGACGACCGCCGCCGGGCCGCTGGAGAAGATCCCGGCGCCCCACATCGAGTACACGCAGCTCTCGCCCGTGCTCATCGTGATCGGCGCGGCGATCGTCAGCGTCCTCGTCGAGGCCTTCGTGCCCCGCAAGGGCCGCTACCACAGCCAGGTCTTCCTGTCCGTCCTCGCGCTCGCCGCCGCCTTCGCCGCCGTCGTCGGCCTGGCGGCGGGCGGCTACGGCTCCACCAAGGCCCACATCGCGGCCATGGGCGCCATCGCCGTCGACGGACCCGCCCTCTTCCTCCAGGGCACCATTCTCCTCGCCTCCATCGTGGCGATCTTCACCTTCGCCGAGCGCAGGCTCGACCCGGCCGACCACGGCCACAAGGTCGACTCCTTCGCCGCCGAGGCCGCCGCCGTCCCCGGCAGCGAGCAGGAGAGGGCCGCCGTCAAGGCCGGCTTCACCACCACCGAGGTCTTCCCGCTCGCGCTCTTCGCGATCGCCGGCATGCTGGTCTTCCCGGCCGCCAACGACCTCCTGACGCTCTTCGTCGCGCTGGAGGTCTTCTCCCTCCCGCTGTACCTGCTCTGCGCCGTCGCCCGCCGCAAGCGGCTGATGTCGCAGGAGGCGGCCGTCAAGTACTTCCTGCTCGGCGCCTTCTCCTCGGCCTTCCTGCTCTTCGGGATCGCCCTGCTCTACGGCTACGCGGGCTCCGTCTCGTACGCCACCATCGCCCGCGTCGTCGACGGCTCGATCGGCTCCGTCGACCCGGCGCTCGCCGACACCATGGGCAACGACGCGCTGCTGCTCATCGGCTTCGCCATGGTCCTCATGGGGCTCCTCTTCAAGGTCGGCGCCGTGCCGTTCCACATGTGGACCCCGGACGTCTACCAGGGGGCCCCGACCCCGGTCACCGGCTTCATGGCCGCCGCGACCAAGGTCGCCGCCTTCGGCGCCCTGCTCCGCCTGCTGTACGTGGTGCTGCCGGGCCTCACCTGGGACTGGCGGCCCGTCATGTGGGGCGTCGCCGTCGTCACCATGCTGGGCGGTGCGATCGTCGCCATCACCCAGACCGACATCAAGCGGCTCCTGGCGTACTCCTCGATCGCGCACGCGGGCTTCCTGCTCGCGGGTGTCATCGCGGCCACGCCGAGCGGGATCTCGTCCGTCCTCTTCTACCTGGGGGCGTACTCCTTCGTGACGATCGGCGCGTTCGCCGTCGTCACCCTGGTCCGGGACGCGGGCGGCGAGGCCACCCACCTGTCCAAGTGGGCCGGGCTCGGGCGCCGTTCGCCGCTCGTCGCGGCGGTCTTCGCGGTCTTCCTGCTCGCCTTCGCCGGCATTCCGCTGACCTCCGGCTTCTCCGGGAAGTTCGCGGTCTTCAAGGCGGCGGCGGACGGCGGCGCGGGCGCCCTCGTCGTGGTCGGTGTGATCGCCTCGGCGATCGCCGCGTTCTTCTACATCCGGGTCATCGTGCTCATGTTCTTCAGCGAGCCGAAGGCGGACGGCCCGACGGTCGCCGTGCCCTCGGCCCTGACGAGCATCACGATCACGGCGGGCGTCGTGGTCACCCTGGTCCTCGGCGTGGCCCCGCAGTACTTCCTGGACCTGGCGAACCAGGCGAGCGTGTTCGTCCGGTAGCGCGGACGGTACGCGCGAAGGGCCCGGCTCGGGGGCGAGCCGGGCCCTTCGCGGTCCTGACACGGCTCGCGGGGCGTGGCATCGTGGACGCCCGAATGGTCTGTACCAGACGGGAGGCGGGGCGGGGCGATGCGCGGTACCACGGTCTTACCAGGGGGGCCCTGCACCGCCCCGCGGGAGGGGGAGCCGCCCGTGCACCGGCTCCAGGTGCGGCTGCCCGACGAAGTGCCCTTCGCCGCGGGCGGGTTCGACGCGATGGGGCCGATGTCCCGGGCCGCGTTCCCGCACCGGCACACCTTCTACGAGATCGTCCACGTCGTCGGGGGGAGCGGGGTCCATGTGCTCGATCTGCAGCGGTACGAGGTGCGGCCGCCGCAGCTGGGAGTGATCCTGCCCGGACAGGTCCACCACTGGGAGGGCGTGCGCGGTCTGGAGGGCTCGCTCGTCCTGTTCACGCCCGAGTTCCTGCTCGGCGGCGCCGGCGACGAGGAACTGCTGCGGCGGCTCGGCGAGCGGCCCTGGGCGGGGCTCGACGCCGCCACGCACGAGCGCACGGACCGGCTCATGCGGGAGCTCGCCGAGGAGTACCGGCACGGGGCCGACGGCTTCGCCGGGGTGCTGCGGTCCCTGCTCCACGTCCTCCTCGTGCGGGCCGCCCGGCTGCCCGGGGGCGCCGCCCGTCCGGCGCCCGTCCGGGGGATCGCCGAGGAGTTCGTCCGGCTCGCCGGGCGGGCCGGAGCCGACGGGCCCTCCGTGCGGGAGTGCGCCGAGCGGCTCGGCGTCACCCCCGGCCATCTCACCGAGTCCGTCCGGGCCGCCACCGGCCGCACCCCCGCCGCCCTCCTGCGCGAGGCGCGCACCCGCGAGGCGCAACGGCTGCTCGTCAGCACCGAGTTGTCGATCCGTCAGATCGCCGCCCGGGTCGGCTTCGCGGACTCCGCCTACTTCTGCCGCTTCTTCCGCCGCGAGACGGGGCGGAGCCCCGGGGACTTCCGAAAACACCATGACCGCCGTGCTCCGTCCCTCGAAGACGGCGACCCGCGCGCCTAGGTTCGTTGCGATCCCCCAGCCCCCCGCACGAGGAGCAGGAATGGACCACGAGACCTCCACCGGACACGTCACACGCAAGACCGTGCTGCGCGCCGCGCTCGCGGCCGGGATGGCGGCGCCCGCCGTCCTCATGGGCGTCCCGGCGCTCGCCCGTACCCTCACCGCCGGAGAGGCGGCGCCCGCGCTCACCCCGGAGTGCGACGACGGCGACGACCCCACCCCGCAGCAGACCGAGGGGCCGTACTTCAAGCCGAACTCCCCGCTGCGGAGCAGCCTCCTGGAGGCCGGCACCACCGGCGTCCGGCTCACCGTGAGCGGATACGTCTTCGGGCTGGCCTGCCGGCCGATATCCGGCGTCCTGCTCGACTTCTGGCAGGCGGACGTCAACGGCGCCTACGACAACACCGGATTCCGCTTCCGCGGCCACCAGTTCACCGACGCCGCGGGCGCCTTCAAGCTGACGACGATCGTGCCCGGCCTCTATCCGGGCCGCACCCGGCACATCCACGTCAAGGTGCAGGCCCCGGGCCGCCCGGTGCTGACCACGCAGCTGTACTTCCCGGGCGAGCCCCGCAACAACACCGACACGATCTTCGACCCGCGGCTCCTCATGACCGTCCGGGACGCCGGCGGGGCCCGGGAGGCCGCCTTCGACTTCGTCCTGAACGTGCCGCAGGACCCCGGCCCGACGCCGACGCCGACCCCGACGGGCGTCCCCGGCGGGACCTGGGCCGCCGGGACCGGCTACCGGGCGGGGGACGCCGTCACCTACGGCGGCCTGGGCTATGTGTGCCTCCAGGCGCACACGGCCCAGGCCGGCTGGGAGCCGCCGAACGTCCCCGCCCTGTGGCGGACCGCCTGAGGCTCAGGCCGAGGGTGCGATCCGGCCCCGGACCTCGCCGAGCGCCACACGGGTGCCGTCCGGGCCCGGGGCCCAGGCCGTGAGGACGACCTCGTCGCCGTCCTCCAGGAACGTCCGCTTGCCGCCCGCCAGTTCGAGGGCGTCACGGCCGTTCCAGGTGAGCTCCAGGAGCGAGCCGCGCTGGTTCACCTCGGGCCCGGAGACCGTGCCGGAGCCGTACAGGTCGCCGGTGCGGAGCGAGGCGCCGTTCACCGTCATGTGGGCGAGCTGCTGGGCCGCCGTCCAGTACATGGAGGAGAACGGCGGCTCGGCCACGACCTCGCCGTTGATCTCCACCGTGATCCGCAGATCGAAGCCGCCCGGCTCCTCCTCGGCCGCGTCGTCCAGGTACGGCAGCAGCGGGAAGTCCCGCGCGGGCGGGGCGGTCCGGGCCGCGTCCAGGGCCTCCAGGGGCGTCACCCACGCCGAGACCGAGGTCTGGAACGACTTGCCGAGGAACGGGCCCAGCGGCACGTACTCCCAGGCCTGCACGTCCCGCGCCGACCAGTCGTTGAGCAGCGTCAGACCGAAGACGTGCTCCCGGAAGTCGGCCAGCGGGACGGGCCGGCCCAGCTCCGAGGGCGTGCCGACCAGGAAGCCGACCTCCGCCTCGATGTCCAGCTTGATCGACGGGCCGAAGACCGGAGCCGGGTCCGACGGGGCCTTGCGCTGTCCCGAGGGGCGTACGACATCGGTGCCGGAGACCACGACCGTGCCCGCGCGACCGTGGTAACCGATCGGCAGGTGCTTCCAGTTGGGGGTCAGCGCGTCGCCGTCGGGCCGGAAGATCCGGCCCACGTTCGTCGCGTGGTGCTCGCTCGCGTAGAAGTCGACGTAGTCCGCGACCTCGTACGGCAGGTGCAGCGTCACCGCGTCCAGGGGGTGCAGCAGCGGCTCGATGTCCGCCCGGTGCGCGGGCACCGTCACCCAGGCCGTCAGCGCCCGGCGCACGTCGCGCCAGGCGGTCCGCCCGGCCGCGAGCAGCGGGTTGAGGCTCGGCCGGTCGAGCAGTGCCGCGTACGGGGAGCCGAGCGCGTGCGCCGCGGCACCCGCGTCCAGGACGTGCCCGCCGATGCGGACGCCGAGCCGGCGCCGCCCGGGCTCGTCGGCGGTGGAGAAGACGCCGTACGGGAGGTTGTGCGGGCCGAAGGGGTCGCCCTCGGCCAGATCGAGCGGGCTGTGCTCGGACATCGGTGCGTGCCTCGCTTTCCACGTGTGTGGGGGACACGTTACGGGTCGGGCCGCCGGGCGCGGATGACATGGATCACACAGAAAGTGCGGCCTCCGTGGGCAACTGTCCGTGTTCGCGCGGTATGTGTCCCGAGTGGGTCCGGAACACCCCTGCGAGCTGCGGAAACAGGGCTCCCGCCAGGGCCTTTCCGGCCATACGATCTGGCTGGTGTCGCGCCGCGTGAAGTAGCCGCGGGCGCGCGCCCACCACCATTCTTCGCAGTCTTTCTCTCTGACCAGGAAAAGGTCCACAACGTGAAGATCCGCCGCATCCTGGCGACCGCCGTGGCCGCCGCCGTGACCACCCCGGTCGTGTTCCTCTCGGCCGCTCCGGCGTTCGCCGACACCAAGCCGACGACCTCGCCGTCGCAGAAGCCCACCACGACCCAGGACGACCCCGACGAGGACATGCCGTCCCTCGAGGAGCTGCGGGCCGCCGTCGCCCTGGCGCAGAAGGAGTACGACGAGGCCGTCCTCGACCTCGCGAAGGCCAAGGACGACCTGAAGGCCCTCGACAAGGCGGACAACCCGCTGAAGGCCGCGGTCACCGACGCCCAGAAGGCCGCCGACGAGGCCGCCGCCAAGAAGACGGCCGCAGACGAGGCGCTCGCCAAGGCCGAGAAGGCCGTGACGGAGCTGCCCGCCGACGCCACCGACGAGCAGAAGAAGGCCGCCGCCGACGCCGTCACCGCCGCGAAGACGGCCGCCGACGAGGCCGCCGCCGCCAAGACCGCCGCCGACGAGAAGCTGAAGAAGGCGAGCACTGCGCTCGCCGACGCGAGCGTCGCCGCCTCCAAGGTCGTCGGCCTCGCCCAGAAGGTGAAGGACGCCGCCTCCGAGAAGCTCGACGCCGCCAAGGAGGAGCTCGCCTTCTTCGAGGAGATCGGCGAGGAGTGCCAGGAGGACTCCGCCGTCAAGATCGCCCTGAGCGGTCCGAAGACGGTCACCGCCGGCGAGCCCGCCGTCTTCTCGCTGCGGGTCACCAACACCTCCGACCAGACCCTCGACAGCGTCCACGCCTTCGCGAACGCCCTGCGGCTCCCCGCCCCCGGCGAGGAGATCGACGAGGAGACGGACTTCGCCAAGCACATCATCCCGATCGAGTGGTCCTCCGACGACGTCCTGGAATGGACGGAGTTCACGGAGAAGTTCGACTCGATCGAGGTCGGCAAGCTCGCCAAGGGCGCCAGCTACGACGTGAAGCTGCGCCTCACGGTCGACGCGAAGGCCGAGGCCGGCAAGGGCGTGATCTTCGGCTACAGCGAGTACGAGAACAACGACGGCAGCTGCGGCGTCGGCGAGGACTACAAGGACCTGAACTTCGACATCCTCGCCAAGGGCGACAAGCCGAAGCCGAAGCCGACGGAGACCGCGACGCCGACCCCGGCGCCGACCGTCACCTCCGGTGGCAACACCCAGACCACGCAGCAGGGCGGCTCGTCGAACACCCCCGTGAACGGCACCCTCGCCGCCACCGGTGCGAACGACACCCTGCCGCTCGGCCTCGCCGCCGCCGGGGCCGTCGCCCTGGGCGCCGGTGCGCTGGTCGTCGCCCGCCGCCGCAAGGCCGGCGCGCAGGCGTAACCCCGGACCGGTCCCCCGTACGGCGTGAGTTCAGCCCGCCGTACGGGGGATCCTCTTCTCCCAGGTCCGGTGGAAGACGACCTCGCCGCCCTCCTTGCACACCACCTCGTTCTCGGTGAGGAAGGCGTCCGCGTCGCAGGAGACCTCCGAGCGGGTGTCGACGGTGACGTCCCAGGCCAGCTCGGGCCGGTGCAGCCGGATGGCCCACTCCGAGCGGGTGCGGGCGGACAGCGGGCCGCTCTCGTCGATCGTGTAGGTCTCGACGGCGTCCTCGGTGAACTCCAGGCCGTCCGGGTACACGCGCGTGCCGCCGTACTTCGGGTCGACCTCCAGCGTCCACTCGCCCTTCGCCACGTCCCGGACCACCACGCGCTCCGGGCGCGGTTCCTCCAGGGTGCTCGGGTACACGACGCCGAGGGGTTCGGACTGCTCCGGCTCCTCCCACTCGACGGCGTCCTCGGTGTGCTCGCGGACCGGGAGGGTGAGGGAGGAGCCGGCCGGGTCGAGGGTGAAGCCGGCGGCGTCGGGCTGGGGCCAGATCCACGGCCAGTACGTGGAGGAGACCGCGAGCCGCACCCGGTGTCCGGGCGGGAAGGTGTGCCCGATGCCGTTCAGCTCGAAGACGAAGCTCTCCGTCTCGCCGATCTGGGCCTCCACGGCCCGGTCGCGGCCGTAGCGGGCGGAGAAGTTCAGGGCGCCCCGGGTGACGAGGGTGGAGGAGCCGTCCGGGGCGATGTCGCAGAGCCGGGCGATCACCTGGCCGGTGGGGGCGGCCGTGCGCAGGGCGAGGCTCACGGAGGGCCGTCCCAGGACCTCGATGGGGCCGCCGTCCTCCGGGACGGGGAAGTCGAAGCAGGCCGAGTGGGCGTCCTCGTCGCGCTGGTCGGGCGGGAGGTCCGCGTCGTTGCCGAAGGGGAAGAAGCGGCCCGCGTCGAGGCCGGTCTGCTGCGGTGAGTCGACGACGACCGGGGCGCCCTGGAAGCCGTACGTGACGGGGGTGACGTGCGGGGAGGGCCAGGCGGGGTCGGCGACCCAGCGGCCGGGCAGCTCCTCGTACACGGTGGCCGGCCGGTGCGACTCGCTGATCCAGGAGCGGAGCAGCGGCTCGGCCATGACGTCGTTCTCGGCGCCCTTGAGGTGGTGGTCCCACCAGCGCAGGGTCTCCTGGAGGAAGCCGATGGCCGGTCCCGGCGGCAGGCCGCGGTCCGGGTACTGGTGGGACCAGGGGCCGATGATGCCGCGCACCCGGTCCTGGGGGAGGTGCCGGGCGAGCCGCAGGACGGTGTCGCGGTACGGGTCGTGCCAGCCTCCGACGGCGAGGACGGCGGCCCGGATCGCGGAGTAGTCCTCGCAGACGCTGCCGTGCTTCCAGTACGCGTCGCGGGTCTGGTGGGCGAGCCAGGTGTGGATGAGGGGTTCGACGGCCTCCAGGCGCTTCAGCCACAGCTCGCGCCACTCCTCTCCCACGTGCAGCGGGTCCGGGGGCCGGGAGGCGAAGGCGAGCATGGTGGCCGCCCAGGCGTGCATGTCGACGCCGAGGACCGAGCCGCCCATGTAGTGCACGTCGTTGTCGTAGCGGTCGTCGGTGGAGCAGACGGTGACGATCGCCTTGAGCGGTCCGGGGGCGAGGGCGGCGACCTGGAGCGAGTTGAAGCCGCCCCAGGAGATCCCGAACATGCCGACCTTCCCGGTGCACCACTCCTGCTCGGCGAGCCAGTTCACGACGGCGACCCCGTCGGCGAGCTCGACGGCGTCGTACTCGTCGCCGGGTAGGCCCTCGCTGTTGCCGTGGCCCCGGACGTCGACGCGTACGGAGGCGTAGCCGTGGCCCGCGTACCAGGGGTGGCGCTGCCAGTCGCGCGGCGCGGTCCAGTCGGTGAGGCGGTACGGGAGGTACTCCAGGAGGGCCGGTACGGGTTCCGCGGTGAGCGGCCGCCACACGCGCGCGTACAGCCGGGTGCCGTCCGGCAGCGGGATGCGGATGTCCTCGTGGCGGGTCTCGTACGGGAAGTCGGTACGGATCTTCGTCATCAGGTCACCTCAATGGACGGGGTGCATGGTGCGGCGCGGCCGGGGCGGCAGACCCCGTGGATGCCCGGGGAAGGCGCGGTCGTCCTCGGGAGGCTGCTCGCCGTTCGTATCGGTGTCGATCGCTGTTCGGGACAAAACGCATACTCCTGGTCGTATGAGCTGATCCCGAACATACCGGGGGTGACGGGAAGGCGCCCACGGTGATCGAAAGGTGACCGGATACGCTGGCTTGAGTGAATCGAGCGACACATCGACAATCCATGTGATCGTCAACAGTCCATGTGAACAATCCGTGTGATCGTCAGCAGGCGTCAGCAGACAGGAGACCCCCTCGTGACCGTCGTCGGGCCGTTCGGTCTTAGCGTGCGGGACCAGGCTCTTGAGGCCGATGTCCAGACGGGTTTGGCGGCTGTGGAGGCGGGCCTCCTGGACGCCACCAAGAGCGATGTCCCCTTCATCACGGAGGCCGCGCAGCACCTCGTCCTGGCCGGCGGGAAGCGGTTCCGCCCCCTGCTCGTGATGCTCGCCGCCCAGTTCGGCGACCCCTACGCGCCGGGCGTCGTGCCCTCCGCCGTGGTCGTCGAGCTCACCCACCTGGCCACGCTCTACCACGACGACGTCATGGACGAGGCCGACGTCCGGCGCGGCGTCGACAGCGCCAACACCCGTTGGGGCAACTCGATCGCCGTCCTCACGGGTGACTTCCTCTTCGCCCGCGCCTCGCACACGCTCGCGGACCTCGGTCCCGAGGCCGTACGCATCCAGTCCGAGGCGTTCGAACGGCTCGTCACCGGCCAGATCCTCGAGACCGCCGGTCCGCAGGAGGGCCGCGACCCGGTCGACCACTACCTCGACGTCCTCGGCGGCAAGACCGGCTCCCTCGTCGCCGTCTCCTGCCGCTTCGGCGCCATGATGTCCGGCGCCGACGAGAGCGTCGTCGACATCCTCACCCAGTACGGCGAGCGGCTCGGCGTCGCCTTCCAGCTCGCCGACGACGTCCTCGACATCGCCTCCGACTCCCACGAGTCCGGCAAGACCCCCGGCACCGACCTCCGCGAGGGCATCCCGACCCTCCCCGTCCTCCACCTGCGGGCCGCCGCGGCCGCCCACGGGCGCCCGGAGGACCTGGAGCTCGTCGCCCTGATCGACGGCGACCTCGGCGACGACGAGCGGCACGCCGAGGCCCTGCGGCTGCTGCGCGCCCACCCCGCCCTGGAGCAGGCCCGCCGGGACACCGTGCGGTACGCCGAGGAGGCCCGCGCGATGCTGGCGCCGCTGCCCGACGGGTACGCGAAGGCCGCGCTGGCCGAGATGTGCGACGCCGTGGTCCACCGCGCGGGGTAGGGCGTCTCGGGGTCGGGTCATCCCGAAGCAGTACGTGAGGTTGATCCCGGGGGCTGACGATTCCGCGCCGCCGCCTTGGTGAGATGGAGACATCATCCACAGGGGCAGCACGGCACGGAGGTAGCGGAGACCATGGCAGAGACCCGTAAGGCGAGCCGGTTCATCGTCCCGGTCGCGGTGGCAGGAGTGGCCGCGGCGACCATCGGGCTCGTCCCGGCGCTGGCGGCGTCCGGCGACCCGGACCTGCCGGAGATCACGGCTCAGCAGCTCATCGAGAAGATCGCCGCCTCGGACACCCAGACCCTGTCCGGCACCTTCAAGATCTCCACCGACCTCGGCCTGCCCTCGCTGGGCGGCCTGGCGTCCGGCCTCGGGGGCCTGGGCGGCGACGGCGGCTCCTCCTCGGCCGACCCGGCCGAGAAGCTCACCGAGCTCGTCTCGGGCAGCCACACGCTGCGCGTGGCGGCGGACGGCCCCGAGCGCCAGCGGCTCACCCTGCTCGACGGCTCCGACGAGTACAGCCTGATCCACAGCGGCGACGACGTCTGGGCCTACGACAGCAAGTCGAACGAGGTCTTCCACGAGAAGGGCGCGTCCGGCGCCCCGGAGAAGGAGCAGAAGCTCCCCGGCACGCCCAAGGAGCTCGCCGACGAGGTCCTGAAGGCCGCCGGCGACACCACCTCGATCACCGTGGACGGGACGGCGAAGGTGGCCGGCCGGGACGCGTACCAGCTGGTGATCAAGCCGAAGCAGGCCGGCTCGACGGTCGCGTCGGTGAAGATCGCGGTGGACGCGGCGAACGGCACCCCGCTGAAGTTCACCCTCTCCTCGGTCGAGGGCGGCAAGCCGGTCGTCGACGCGGGCTTCACGAAGGTCGACTTCGGCAGGCCGGCCGCCTCGGAGTTCACCTTCACGGCGCCGAAGGGCGCGAAGGTGACGGAGGGGGCGGCGGAGAAGGCGACGGAGTCCGGCGAGGACCTGCCCAAGGGCTTCGAGGAGGGCTTCCCCGGCCTCGGAGCGGGCCTCGGGAAGGACGGCGACCTGAACGTCATCGGCGAGGGCTGGACGACGATCGCGAAGCTCGACACGGGGGCTCCGGCGCCGAAGACCGACGAGGCGCCGAAGGAGATCCAGGGCTTCCTGGACTCCTTCGGCGACAAGGTCACCGGGAAGTTCGGCTCGGGCACCGTGTTCAGGACGAAGCTGGTGAACGCGCTCCTCACCGACGACGGCAAGGTCTACGTCGGCGCGGTGACGAAGGACGCGCTGGTGGACGCGGCGAACGCCGGCAAGTAGCGCGGACGTTGGGACCCCGGGCGGGTCGGGGGCGAAATTCACCGACCCACCCGGGAGTTTCTGCGGTTACGGGAAGGTCAGCTTGAAGCTGTTGACGTATCCCGTGTCGACCGAGGCCTTGTCCTGGACGCGGAGCTTCCAGGCACCGTTGGCGACCTCGGAGGAGGCGTTCACGGTGTAGGTCTGGTTGATGTTGTCGGCGCTGCCGCCGGACCGGTTGTGCAGGTTGTAGACCGAGCCGTCGGGGGCGATCAGGTCGACGACGAGGTCACCGATGTAGGTGTGGACGATGTTCACACCGACCTTGAGCGTCGAGGGCGCGTTGCCCGTGACGCCGGTGACGTTGACCGTCGACGTCACCGCGGCGCCGTTGTCCGGGACCGAGACGTCGGCGGTGTTCTCGAAGACCGTGCCGGTCGGCGGGGTCGTCGTCCCGGTGGACAGGTTCCAGATCGCGTACGCGATGGCGTCGGCGTTCCGGTCCAGGGCGGTGTCGTTGATGTTCGCCGTGGTGTCGCAGGACGAGTGGTAGCAGCGGTCGAAGGCCTGGCCGGACGTGCCGCCCCACTTCTGGGCCTGCGCCGCGGTCTTGGTGTAGTCGGCGCCGGAGAAGAGCCCGCCGACCGGGATGCCCGCGTTCTTGAAGGGCGCGTGGTCCGAGCGGCCGTCGCCCTCGGTCTCGATCTCGGTGGGGATGCCGAGCCCGGCGTAGTAGTCCTTGAAGGTCTGCTCGATCGTCGGGTCGTCGTCGTAGACGAAGTAGCCCGGGTTCGGCGAGCCGATCATGTCGAAGTTCAGATAGCCGCTGATCTTTGAACGCTCGCTCGCGGGCAGGTTGTTGACGTAGTACTTCGACCCGATGAGGCCGAGCTCCTCGGCGCCCCACCAGCCGAACCGCAGGTGCTTCGTCGGCTGGAGCTGGGCGCGGGAGACGGCGAGCGCGGTCTCCAGGGTCGCGGCGGACCCGGAGCCGTTGTCGTTGATGCCGGGGCCCGAGGTGACCGAGTCGAGGTGCGAACCGGCCATGAGGACCTGGTTCGGGTCGCCGCCCGGCCAGTCGGCTATCAGGTTGTAGCCGGTGGCGCCGCTGGAGGTGAAGGTCTGCAGGGTGGTGGTGTAGCCGGCGGCGTCGAGCTTCGCCTTCACGAAGTCGATCGACGCCTTGTAGCCGGTACGGCCGTGGGCGCGGTTGCCGCCGTTGGCGGTGGCGATCGACTGGAGGTCCGCCAAGTGCTGCTTGACGTTGGCGAGCGGGATGTCGGGCGCGGCGACGGCCGCCTGCGACCCGGCGGAGGCGGTACCGGTGAGTCCGCCGAGTGCGAGCGCCGCGAGGGCGGCGGCCGCGGTGACGCGTCTGGGCACGGAGATGTTCATGTGGGGGCTCCGGATTCCGAACGGGGATGGGACGGAACGTGCGAGACGCCTCGGGCGTGGGTGCCACGAGGCGTTGGAGCTGTGCGGATGCGCGGTTGTTCAGTTGTGCGGTTGTTCGGTCGTGCGTGCTGAATGTTCAGCGAGATTTTGACTCCGCGTCAAGAGCGGAAACCGGTCAGGTGCGTTCGCTCAGCGGACGAGGGGCCGGTGGCCGGGGAGCCGCCCCCGTCGGCACCCCCATCGGCACCCCCGTCTGCGCCTCGGTCCGGGGCGCGACTCGGGGACACGTCGGGACGGCGCGGGACGGTCGGCGGGGGTTTCAGACGCTAGGGTCGGGCTCCCCGTCTCGCCGCCCCGAAGGAGCGCACGCACATGAAGATCGCCGTACTGGGAACGGGCGAGGTCGGGCGCCGGCTCGCCACGAAGCTGGTCTCCCTGGGGCACGAGGTGGCCATGGGGTCCCGTACCGCGGACAACGCCGACGCCGCCAAGTGGGCCGAGGAGCACGGCGGGGCGCACGGGACCTTCGCCGACGCGGCCGGCTCCGCCGAGCTGGTCGTCAACGCGACCGGCGGGCTCGTCTCCCTGGCCGTCCTGGAGGCCGCGGGCGCCGCGAACCTGCGGGGCAAGGTCCTGATCGACGTGTCCAACGCGCTCGACTTCTCCGAGGGCTTCCCGCCCAAGGTCGGCCTGCCCGACGGCAGGAGCGTCGCCGAGCACCTGCAGAGCGCCTTCCCGGAGGCGCGGGTCGTCAAGACGCTCAACACCATGACCAACACCGTCATGGTCGAGCCCGGCCGGGTCCCCGGACACCACAACGTCTTCCTGAGCGGCGACGACGCGGACGCGAAGGCCGTGGTCGCGGAGCTGCTCGCCTCCTTCGGGTGGGCGTCCGACCGGATCATCGACCTCGGCGACCTGTCGAGCGCCCGCGCCACCGAGCAGCTCATGCCCCTGTGGCTGCGGCTCTACAGGCTGCTCGGCACCGGGGACTTCAACTTCGGCGTCGCGGGCGGCTGAGCCCGCAGGTGGTCGAGGAGGCCCTCCCGCTCCGGGTAGGGCCTCTCCTGCGGCAGGAGCCCTGCGGCCGCCTCCAGGTCGCCGGACCTGACCAGGCCGTGGACCTCGTGGGCGAGGGCCGTCACGTCGGTGATCGAGACCGTCCACTCGTCCGCGTACCGGCGGGCCGCCTCGCCCGACAGGCCGAGCTGGAGCGAGCGGTACGGGAGGGGCCGCAGGTGCGGGTCGCGCTCCGGGTCCCACTGGACCCGGGCCGGCGCCTCCCTCAACTGCCGCTTCCAGGACGCCTGGTCGGCGTGGAAGCCGCGCTCGTAGTGGGAGAGGCAGGCGTTCCGCAGGGCCCACTCGAAGCCCTCGCGGGTGATCTCCACGGCGAGGACGGTCTCCTGGCCCTCCTTCGTCCCCCAGCCGCAGCGGTACATCATCCAGAGGAACGACGGCTTGATCCACGTCATCCGGTCCCGCTTCCAGGCGGCCGGGAACCGGCCGTCGCGGGCCGCGGGCAGCCCGAGCCCGGGCCGGTACGCCTGGTAGACGGTGATCGTGCGCTCGTCGTGGAGCGCGCGGATCCGGTACTTCGGTTCTTGCATGTCCCTCAGAGTGCGGTGGCCCTCCCCCGGAGGGCCACCGGTTTTTCCTCAGGACACGCCCGTTTCTCCTCAGGACACGCCCGCCGCCTCCCGCGCGTCGTACGCCTCCCGTGCCGCCGCGATCTCGTTCCCGGAAGGTGCGACCGAGGTCACGGTCTGAACGCCCCGGTACGCCCCTAATGTGGAGGGATGAACGATGCGCCCGCCTGCCCGCTGATCGACGTCGCCGCCACGTACATGCCCCGGCTCTCGGAGTTCTCCTTCGAGCCGGGGCTCGTGGCCGCCGTCGACCAGCACGCGGCGGCCGTGTGCGACGCGCTGCTCCCGGCCCGGCGGGGCCCGGAGGGCCGGACCGTCCGCCGGGAGGAGCTCGCCGACTACGTCCTCGGGTTCACCGACTGGCTCTCCGAGGCCGAGTGGACCGAGCCCGTGGGCCACGACTTCGCGACCCTGCGCCTGACGGCGGTCTGCTGGCTGATCCGGGAGCACGACCTGCTGGACGCGTGACGCCCGTCAGGGTGCGGAGGCGACGGAGGGCGCGGGAGCGGGTTCCGTACGGGACGCGGCGGCGGCCGCCTCGACCGCGGCCCGGCTCTTCCGGGCGGTCCGGAGCGCGTCCCAGGTGAGGATCGTCAGGGCCAGCCAGACGAGGGAGAAGCCCGCCCAGCGCTCCGGCGGCATCTCCTCGTGGAAGTAGACGACCCCGAGCAGGAACTGGAAGGTCGGCGCGAGGTACTGGAGCAGGCCGAGCGTGGACAGCGGTACGCGGATCGCCGCGGCCCCGAAGCAGACCAGGGGGGCCGCCGTGACGATGCCGGTGGCGGCGAGCAGGGCCGTGTGGCCGGCGCCGTGGGAGCCGAAGGCAAGGTCGCCCTGGGTGCCGAGCCAGACGAGGTAGCCGAGGGCGGGCAGGAACTGGACGGCGGTCTCGGCGGCGAGCGACTCCAGGCCGCCGATGTTGACCTTCTTCTTCACCAGGCCGTAGACGGCGAAGGAGAAGGCGAGGGTGAGCGAGATCCACGGCGGCTGCCCGTAGCCGACGGCCAGGACGAGCACGGCCGAGAAGCCGACGCCGACGGCGGCCCACTGCGCGGGACGCAGGCGCTCCTTCAGGACGAGGACGCCGAGGGCGATGGTGACGAGCGGGTTGATGAAGTAGCCGAGGGAGGCCTCGACGACGTGGCCCGTGTTCACGGACCAGATGTAGAGGCCCCAGTTCACGGTGATGACCGTGGCGGCGACGGTGATCAGGCCGAGCTTGCGCGGGTCGCGCACGAGCTCGGGTATCCAGCCCCAGCGGCGCAGCGCGAGCAGGGCGATGCCGACGAAGGCCAGGGACCACACCATCCGGTGGGCGAGGATCTCGATCGCGCCGGCGGGCTTGAGGAGGGGCCAGAAGAGCGGGACCAGTCCCCACATTCCGTAGGCGCCGATCCCGTAGAGCAGTCCTGCTCTCGCCTCGTTCTTCTCCGTCTTCACCCCGGACCTCCCGCCCAGTGCCGCGCTGTCCTGTCGAAGGTAGCGCCGCACGGGGCGGGTTGTCATGCCCGTACCGCTGTACGGTCATGACAACTTCACGAGGCGGCCAGCGCCTCCTTGATCGACTCGGCGATCGGGGTGGTCGGGCGGCCGATCAGCCGGGCCAGGTCGCCGGTCCGCAGGGCGAGCGCGCCGAGCGCGACGGCCCGGTCGACGTCGACCAGGATCTCGGCGAAGGGGGCCGGGACCCCGGCGCCGGTGAGGATCTCCAGGTGGGTCGCGGCGGGGACGTCGCTGTACGCGATCTCCCGGCCGGTCTGCGCGGCGACCTCGGCCGCGTACTCGGCGAGGGACCAGGCGGTGTCGCCGCTCAGCTCGTACGCCCTGCCCAGGTGCTCCTCGGCCGGGCCGGTCAGGACGGCGGCCGCGGCGGCGGCGTAGTCGGCGCGGGAGGCGGAGGCGATCCGGCCCTCGCCGGCGTTGGCCACGACGGCGCCGTGGGCCAGGACCGGGGCGAGGTTGGCGGTGTAGTTCTCGGAGTACCAGCCGTTGCGGAGGAGGGTGTGGGGCAGGCCGGACGCGAGGATCAGCTCCTCGGTCGCCTTGTGCTCGTCGGCGAGCGTGAAGTCGGCCTCGGGGCCGCCGAGGACGCCGGTGTACGCGAGCTGGGCCACGCCCGCCGCCTTGGCCGCGTCGATCACGGCGCCGTGCTGCGCCACGCGCCGGCCGACCTCGCTGCCGGAGATCAGGAGGACCCGGTCACCGGCCTCGAAGGCGTCCGCCAGGGTCTCCGGGCGGTTGTAGTCGGCGATCCGCAGCTCGACACCGCGCTCGGCGAGGTCGGCGGCCTTCTCCTTGTCGCGGACGACGGCGGCGACGGACGAGGCGGGGACGGCGGACTCGCCGGTGAGGAGGGCGTCGATGACGAGACGGCCGAGCTCTCCGGTGGCTCCGGTGACGACGATGCTCATGGTGCTTCCTTCTTCCCGTGGGGTGGGCGGGGTGCGCTGGGCGATGCACTCACCGTACGACGGGCGCTAACCATTCGTAAGTACCCACTTTGAAGTAAGGTACTGGTATGGGAGTAAGTGAGAAGGTCCCGCACAGCCCGCCGCAGCCCCTCGTGGCGGACGCCAGGTGCCCGGAGCGCCTCGTCCTGGAGCACGTCACCAGCCGCTGGGGCGTCCTGATCCTGATCGCGTTGCGGGAGCGCTCGTACCGCTTCAGCGAACTGCGCCGCGCGATCGGCGGCGTCAGCGAGAAGATGCTCACGCAGACGCTCCAGACCCTGGAGCGCGACGGCTTCGTCCACCGCGACGCCAAGCCCGTCATCCCGCCCCGCGTCGACTACCGCCTCACCGAACTCGGCGAGGAGGCCGCCCGCCGGGTCGCGGAGCTCGCACGGTGGACCGCGAGCAGCCTCGACGCGGTGGAGGCGGCGCGTGTGCGTTACGACACGGTGCGGGAGGCGTCCCAATGACGTTGTAGACCGCGCGAGTTGATCTGCGGAGCCGTACGATCTCCCTCACCGACCGGGGGATCGTGTGAACGACCGTGGGGGAATCGTGAGAGACGCGTACGGAAGAGTGCTGCGCGCCGCTGCCGTGGCGGCGGGCGGGTTGCTCCTGGCGGGCTGCTCGTCGGGAGGCGGAGGGGACGAGGCGAAACCCTCCCGAGGGACACCGAGCGCGTCCGGGACGGCGACCACGTCACCGACCGCACGGGCCTTCACGCTGGACCCGAAGAAGGCGCCGCGCAACGCGGCCGACGCGAAGCGGCTCGCCCTCGCGATCGTGGCGGGGCCGGACGACTGGGGACCCGATTTCGCCAAGCGCACGCCGTTCCTCAGCGCCCCCGGCTCCTGGCCGGTCCTCGACGCGAACTGCGAGTGGGAGGTCGGGGCCCTGCCCCGGTCCGTCCTCTACAGCGTCACCGCCTACAGCGAGATCCCGGCCGCCGGCGGCAAGGGGCCCCTGCGGGTCGCCGCAACCGTCACCGTCCACCGCACCGCCGCCGACGCCGACTGGGAAATGGCCGAGACCCTGGAGGAAGCGCTGCACTGCCCGGATCAGCAGCTGCGCCAGGGCGAACGCATCACCGACCTCCAGTCGCTCGGCGTCCCCTACGGCTCCGACGAGAACCTGGACACCCTGATGGAGCGCGGCTCGTACCTCGCCGATGCCTTCAAGGGGCCGCAGTCCTACAGCTGGTACCAGCTGCGCATCGGACAGGTCAGTGTCGCCGCCGTCGTCAAGGGAGCCCCCGGCCGCACCCGGGCCGAGAGCGACGATGCCCAGATCCGGGCCAGCGCCACCATGCAGGAGCGCGCCAAGAATCAGTTGGGAGCCCAGTCGTGAGCCCGATGGCCGATCCCGAGCCCGGCGCGCTCCAGCCGCTGCTCCCCGCCGACCCGTCCACGATCGCCGGCTATCGCCTCCTGGGACGGCTCGGCGCCGGCGGCATGGGCGTCGTCTACCTCGGCCGCACCGAGAGCGGTGAGCTCGCCGCCGTCAAGGTCACCCTCGCCGACCACGCCGACCAGCCCGACTTCCGGGCCCGCTTCCGCCGCGAGGTCGAGGCCGCCCGCAGGGTCGTCAGCCCCTGGGCCGTGCCCGTGACGGGTGCCGACCCCGACGCGCCCGAGCCGTGGATGGCGACCGCCTTCGTGCCCGGACCCTCCCTCGGCGAGGCCGTCCGAGCCCACGGGCCGCTGCCCGAGCGGAGCGTACGGATCCTCTGCGGCGCCGTCGCCCGCGCCCTCGCCGCCGTGCACGCGGCCGGGCTCGTCCACCGGGACGTCAAGCCCGGCAACGTCCTCCTCGCCGTCGACGGCCCGCGCCTCATCGACTTCGGCATCGCCCGCGCCACCGGAGAGACCGCGCTCACGGCCACCGACATGGTCGTCGGCACCCCCGGCTTCCTCGCCCCCGAGCAGGCCGAGGCCCGCACCGACGCCATCGGCCCGCCCGCCGACGTCTTCGCCCTCGGCTGCCTCCTCGCGTACGCGACGACCGGCCGCCCGCCCTTCGGCTCCGGGGCCGTGGACGCCCTCATGTACCGGACCGTCCACGACGAGCCCGACCTCGCCGGCGTACCGGAAGACCTGCTCCCGTTCCTGGCGGCATGCCTCGCCAAGAACCCCGCCGACCGGCCCGCCGCCGAGGAGATCGCCGACCGGCTCACCGAGGGCATCCCCGGCACCTCCGCCGACTGGCTGCCCGCGCCCGTCGTCACCACCATCGCCGAACGCTCGGCGGCCATGCTCGCGCTGCCCGACATCGACGCCACCGCGCCCGGTACGGACCCGGCCGCCCCGGCCAGGACGAGCAGGCGCGGCTTCCTGCTGCTCGGCGCCGGTGCCGCCGTGATCGCCGCGGGCGGCGGCGCCTTCGCCCTGCTCGACCGGCGCGACGACACCGGCGCCGACGGGAAGCACCCCGCGCCCAAGCCCCGGAACAACTGGGCCATCGGCGTCCTCGCCGACCTCTCCGGACCCGCCCGGGAGATCGGCCGGGCCCAGGAGCGCGGTGCCCGGCTCGCCGTCGAGCGGTTCAATGCCGTCCACAAGGGCAAGCCCTTCACCCTCGAACTCAAGGTCTCCGACGACCGTGGGGAACGGACCGGCGCCCTCGCCGCCGCCCGCCGGCTCACCACCGACCCCTCCGTGCTCGCCGTCCTCGGCCCCACCTCCGACGACACCGGCATCGCCGCGCTCCCCGCCTTCGAGGAGGCAGGCCTGCCGCTCCTCACCACCTCGGCCGGCTACAACCTCTTCACCCTGAGGGGCGAAAGCGGCGGCGCGCCGAACACGACCGTGCTGCGCGCCATCCCGAACCACTTCATGGCGAGCGTCTACCTCGCCTGGTCCACCACGCTCCTGCCGCAGATCCGCCGCCCGGGAGTCCTCCAGGAACGCACCGACGACCAGTACAGCTGGCAGTGCAACAGCGGCGCCCGCTTCGGCTTCAAGCAGGCGGGCATCAAGCCGTACTTCCGGGTCGTCCCTGGCCGGGCCACCGACTACCGTTCGATCATCGGGGAGATGATCGACTCCGGCATCGACGCGTACGTCCACAACGGCGTCCGCTCCACGGCCGTGCTCGCCGCCCGCGCCCTGAAAGAACTCGGCTTCACCGGGCCCCGGTTCACCGGCCAGCACGTCTTCGGGCCGGAGTTCCTGAAGGAGGCCGGGAGCGACGCCGAGGGCTGGTTCGTCTGCGCGCCCGTCATGGACCCCGTCCAGCGGGCCGCCGACCCGAAGGAGAAGGCGGCCGACCGCAAGCTCACCCAGGACTTCCTCGACGCCCACAGCAAGCGCTACGGCACCACCCCGGCCTTCTACACCGGCGAGTCCTTCGACGTGGTCGACCTGGTCACCAGCTGGCTCGCCACGAGCGCGGCCAAGGGACCGCTCAGCCGCAAGGGCCTGTGGGGGGCCCTGCGGAAGCAGAAGCACACCGGGGCCATGGGCGGATACCAGTTCCAGGACAACGGCGAGCTCACCGGTATCGGCACCTTCCTCTACGGCGTGCAGAAGGGGGCCTACAAGTACCTCGGCCCCGCCCCCGCCGAGCCCCAGAAGAAGGCCTGAGCATGCAGCCGCTCAAGAAGGCCGACCCGTCCTCGATCGCCGGCTACCGGCTGCTCGGGCGGCTCGGCACCGGCGGCATGGGCGTGGTCTACCTCGCCCGGTCCGCCGGCGGGGCGCTCGCCGCGCTCAAGCTCATCCGCGCCGAGCACGCCGCCGACCCCGGCTTCCGGGCCCGCTTCCGCCGCGAGACGACCGCCGCCGAGCGGATCACCGGCCGCTGGGTCGTCCGCGTCCTCGGCGCCGACCCGGAGGCCCGCGAGCCGTGGCTGGCCACCGAGTACGTGCCCGGGCCCTCGCTCGCCGAGGCCGTCGCCCTGCACGGCGCCCTGCCCGAGCCCACCGTCCGCACCCTGGGCGCACGGCTCGCCGACGCCCTCGACGGCATGCACGCGGCCGGGCTCGTCCACCGCGACGTGAAGCCCGGCAACGTCCTCCTCGCCCTCGACGGGCCCCGGCTCATCGACTTCGGCATCGCCAGGGTCAGCGGCGCCACCGCGCTCACCGCCACCGACGCGATGATCGGCACCCCCGGCTTCCTCGCCCCCGAACAGGCCCGGATCGCGGGCGCCGGCGAGGTCGGCCCGGCCGCCGACGTCTTCTCGCTCGGCTGCGTCCTCGCGTACGCCCTGACCGGCGAACGCCCCTTCGGTACGGGCGCGGTGGCCGCCGTGGTCTACCGCACGGTTCACGAGGAACCCGATCTCGCCGACGTACAGGAGACCCTGCTCCCGCTCGTCACCGCCTGCCTCGCCAAGGACCCCGCCGACCGGCCGAGCGCCGCCGAGGTGCGGGACGCCCTCGGCCCGTACGAGGGCCCGGCGGCGGGGAACTGGCTGCCGCCAGGCCTGCCCGCGCTGATCGCCCAGCGCTCGTCACGCGTCCTCGACCTGCCGGTCGCCGACCCGACCATGCTCGACCCCCAGGAGCCGCAGGGGACGTCACGTCGCCGCTTCCTCGCCGTCGGAGCGGCCGGAGCCGTCGCGGTCACAGGCGGCCTCACCGCCTGGCTGCTCGGCCGCGATCCGGCCACCGGAACGGGGCCCGGGACCGTGCGAACGGCGTACACACTAGGGGTCCTCACCGACCTCAGCGGTCCCGGCAGGACGGACGGGCGTGGCCAGGAACGAGGGCTGCGCCTCGCCGCCGAGACCTTCAACGCCCGCGCCGACCGGCCCTTCGACCTGGTTCTCAGGGTGACGGACGACGGGGGAGACCCCAAGCGGGCCGCCGCCGGGGCCCGCGCCCTCCTCAAGGACCCGGCCCTGGTCGCCGTCCTCGGCCCGACGGCCTTCGGGACGGCCGTGGCGGCAGCGAACGTGCTCGCGGATCCGAGGGTGCCGATGCTCAGCCTGGTGCCGACGGTCGCGCTGGGGGAGATCCGGAGTCAGACGCCGGAGATGGCCACGTACTTCGAGATGCGGCCCCAGGAGGATGCGATGATCCTGCCCTTCGGCCGCTACCTCACCGCACACCACCTGGGCCGCACCGCGGTCATCGAGGACCGGGCCGCCGGCACCTACAGCTGGTCCGCCGCCCAGACCGCGCGGAGAACGCCCCCCGCCGGAGGCACGGTCACGGTGCACCGGGTCGCGGCGGACACTGAGGACTTCGCCCCGGCGGTCCGGGCGGCACTCGCCACTTCGCCGACGGGCGTGTTCTACATGGGCACGTCGCCGCGCCGGGCCGCTCTGTGCGCCAAGGCACTGCGGCAGCAGGGCTACCGGGGCTCGCGCGGAAGCGTCGAGGCCGCGCTCCGGCCGGAGTTCGTCGCCGTGGCAGGGGCGGCCGCCGAGGGCTGGTACTTCGGGACGGGCTACACCGATCCCGACACGGTCCCGGCCGCGAAGGAGTTCGCGGCCGCGTACCGCAAGCGCTGGCGGCTCGCGGCCGCGGACCCGGTGGACCGCTTCGCGGTGGAGTCGTACGACGCCCTGCTCTGGACGGCGCAGGCGCTGCGCTCCGCCCTCCGGGGGAACGCGGTGCGCCTGGGCGCGGCGATGGCGAACGCGTTCATGAAGGAGGACCAGTCGTACCGCGGTGTGGCCAGGTCCTACAAGGCCATGTCCACCGACCGCTCGGAGTCCCGGTTCGACGGACTGACCCTCTGGCAGATCAGGTCCGGAAGACCCCGCTGCCTCGGCCCGTACGCCGAGGCGGCGAAGCGCGACTGACGGCGTACAGGGCCCGGCCCGCACCGCGGACCGGGCCCTTGACGCGCGATCTACCCGACGACCGTCCAGGTGTCGTTGCCCGCGAGGAGCTGGCCCAGGTCGCCCTTGCCGTGGCGCTCGACCGCCGTCTCCAGCTGGTCCGCCATGAGCGTGTCGTACACGGGACGGTCCACCGAGCGGAAGACGCCGATCGGCGTCTGGTGGAGGGTGTCCGGGTCGGCCAGGCGCGACAGCGCGAACGCCGTCGTCGGGGTGGCCGCGTGGGCGTCGTGGACGAGGATCCGCGACTCGTTCTCCGGGGTGACCGTGACGACCTGGAGGTCGCCGGTGGCCGGGTCGCGGACGACGCCCTTCTCGTTCTCGGCGCCGAAGCGGATCGGCTGTCCGTGGGTGAGGCGGATGACCGCCTCCTTGGCCTGGTCCTTGTCCTTGAGGACCTCGAAGGCGCCGTCGTTGAAGATGTTGCAGTTCTGGTAGATCTCGACGAGCGCCGTGCCGTTGTGCTCGGAGGCCTGGCGGAGCACCTCGGTGAGGTGCTTGCGGTCGGAGTCGACCGTGCGGGCCACGAAGCTCGCCTCGGCGCCGAGGGCCAGCGACACCGGGTTGAAGGGCGCGTCCAGGGAGCCCATCGGGGTCGACTTGGTGATCTTGCCGACCTCGCTCGTCGGGCTGTACTGGCCCTTGGTGAGGCCGTAGATCCGGTTGTTGAAGAGCAGGATCTTCAGGTTGACGTTCCGGCGCAGGGCGTGGATCAGGTGGTTGCCGCCGATGGAGAGCGCGTCGCCGTCGCCCGTGACGACCCAGACGGACAGGTCGCGGCGGGAGGTGGCGAGGCCGGTGGCGATGGCCGGCGCGCGGCCGTGGATGGAGTGCATCCCGTAGGTGTTCATGTAGTACGGGAAGCGGGAGGAGCAGCCGATGCCGGAGACGAAGACGATGTTCTCCTTCGCCAGGCCGAGTTCCGGCATGAAGCCCTGGACGGCGGCGAGGACGGCGTAGTCACCGCAGCCCGGACACCAGCGGACCTCCTGGTCGGACTTGAAGTCCTTCATGGACTGCTCGGCCTCGGCCTTCGGCACCAGGTGGAGGAGCGAGTCACTGCGCGACTCAGGCATCGATGACCTCCTTGAGGGCGGCGGCGAGCTGCTCGGCCTTGAACGGCATGCCGTTGACCTGGGTGTGGCTGCGGGCGTCGACGAGGTACTTCGCCCGGACGAGGGTGGCGAGCTGGCCGAGGTTCATCTCGGGGATCACGACCTTCTCGTACCGCTTCAGGACCTCGCCGAGGTTCTTCGGGAAGGGGTTGAGGTGGCGCAGGTGGGCCTGGGCGATGGGACCGCCCTCCCGCCGGATGCGGCGGACGGCGGCCGTGATCGGCCCGTAGGTGGAGCCCCAGCCGAGGACCAGGGTGCCCGCGCCGTCCGGGTCGTCGACCTCGATGTCCGGGACCTCGATGCCGTCGATCTTGGCCTGACGGGTGCGGACCATGAACTCGTGGTTGGCGGGGTCGTACGAGATGTTGCCGGTGCCGTCCTGCTTCTCGATGCCGCCGATGCGGTGTTCGAGGCCGGGGGTGCCGGGCACGGCCCACGGGCGGGCGAGGGTCTCCGGGTCGCGCTTGTACGGCCAGAAGACCTCGGTGCCGTCGGCGAGGGTGTGGTTCGGCCCGGTCGCGAACAGGGTCCGCAGATCGGGGAGTTCCTCGACGTCCGGGACGCGCCAGGGCTCGGAGCCGTTGGCGAGGTAGCCGTCGGAGAGCAGGAAGACCGGCGTGCGGTACGTGAGCGCGATCCGGGCCGCGTCGAGGGCCGCGTCGAAGCAGTCGGCGGGCGTCCTCGGGGCCACGACCGGCACCGGCGCCTCGCCGTTGCGGCCGTACATGGCCTGGAGGAGGTCGGCCTGCTCGGTCTTCGTCGGCAGACCGGTGGACGGGCCGCCGCGCTGGATGTCGACGATCAGCAGCGGCAGTTCGAGCGAGACGGCGAGTCCGATGGTCTCGGACTTGAGCGCCACACCCGGGCCGGAGGTCGTCGTGACGGCGAGCGAGCCGCCGAAGGCCGCGCCGAGCGCGGCGCCGATGCCGGCGATCTCGTCCTCGGCCTGGAAGGTCCGCACGCCGAAGTTCTTGTGCTTGGACAGCTCGTGCAGGATGTCCGAGGCCGGGGTGATCGGGTACGAGCCGAGGTAGAGCGGCAGGTCCGCCTGGCGGGCGGCGGCGACCAGACCGTACGAGAGGGCCAGGTTCCCGGAGATGTTCCGGTACGTGCCCGTGGGGAACGCCCGGGTCGCGGGGGCGACCTCGTAGGAGACGGCGAAGTCCTCGGTGGTCTCGCCGAAGTTCCAGCCGGCCCGGAAGGCGGCCACGTTGGCCTCGGCGATCTCCGGCTTCTTCGCGAACTTCTGGCGCAGGAAGGTCTCGGTGCCCTCGGTCGGCCGGTGGTACATCCAGGAGAGCAGCCCGAGCGCGAACATGTTCTTGCTCCGCTCGGCCTCCTTCCGGGACAGGCCGAACTCCTTGAGCGCCTCCAGGGTCAGCGTCGTCAGCGGCACCGGGTGGACCCGGTAGCCGTCGAGCGAGCCGTCCTCCAGGGGCGAGGTCGCGTACCCGACCTTGGCCATGGCGCGCTTGGCGAACTCGTCGGTGTTGACGATGATCTCGCCGCCGCGCGGCACGTCCCCGATGTTCGCCTTGAGGGCGGCGGGGTTCATCGCGACCAGCACGTTCGGGGCGTCGCCCGGGGTCAGGATGTCGTGGTCGGCGAAGTGGAGCTGGAAGGACGACACGCCCGGCAGGGTTCCGGCGGGTGCCCGGATCTCGGCCGGGAAGTTCGGCAGCGTGGAGAGGTCGTTCCCGAAGGACGCCGTCTCCGAGGTGAAGCGGTCACCCGTCAGCTGCATGCCGTCTCCGGAGTCACCCGCGAAGCGGATGATCACCCGGTCGAGCCGGCGCACTTCCTTCTCGGTGCCGTGGTGGGGCGTCGCCGGGGCGCTGCGCTGCTCCCCGACCAGGGCCTCACCGGCCTCGCTACTGACCTGGCTGGTCACTGAACTGGACCTCCCTCGCGGCAAGGGGACTCTCCGCCGGAGGCGGGGAGAAGGCTCGGGGCGCGGGAGGCGATCGCCGGTGGAGATCACCGGTGGAGATCACCTTCCGTCCCGTGGCCCACCCTACGACGGTGAGGGGGGCCCTCCCGGGACTTCTCACATCATGGACCTCTTTTTGAGACGCCCTCTTGCCCTGAATCGTCACGTTCTGTCGCCACCCGGAGTGTTCCGGAAAGTCTGGTTCCGCCTCATCCCTTGGAACTAGGACCAGGTTATCTGACAGGGTGTCAGATGATCAGGACTTCAGGTACGTCAACACCGCGAGTACCCGGCGATGATCGCCGTCACTCGGGGAGAGCCCCAGCTTCAGGAAGATGTTGCTGATGTGCTTCTCCACCGCTCCGTCGCTCACGACCAGCGCTTTCGCGATCGCCGAGTTCGTCCGGCCCTCCGCCATCAGACCGAGGACCTCCCGCTCGCGCGGGGTCAGGTTCGCGAGCACGTCCTGCTGACGGCTCCGGCCGAGCAGCTGCTGCACGACCTCCGGATCCAGGGCCGTACCGCCCCCGGCGACCCGCACGACCGCGTCCACGAACTCGCGGACCTCCGCGACCCGGTCCTTCAGGAGATAGCCCACGCCCCGGCTGGAACCGGCCAGAAGTTCGGTGGCGTACTGCTCCTCCACGTACTGCGACAGCACCAGGACACCCAGCCCCGGGTACTCCTTGCGCAGCCGCACGGCCGCCCGCACGCCCTCGTCGGTGTGCGTCGGCGGCATCCGCACGTCCGCCACCACCACGTCCGGCAGCGCGCCCTCACCCGCGAGCCCCGCCACCGTCTTCACCAGCGCCTCGCCGTCCCCGACCCCGGCGACGACCTCGTGCCCCAGATCGGTCAGGAGCCGGGTCAGACCCTCCCTGAGCAGGACGGAATCCTCGGCGATGACCACCCGTACCCGCGCTGCCACGTCTTGCACACTCACGCCCTGCCGCCCCCATGCTCCGGTCATCCGATGACCCCTTCAGCATGGCACTTCACCCAGGCCCACGGGGGCCTGGCCCCGGCCGTGTGGGCAGTCGTCCCGCTGGGGCGATGGGGGTCCCAGTGACGGTGCACTGGGGTGCGGGTCAAAGGCGCGGGAGCCTCGGGCGCCGGCAAGGGCGCCGTTCCGTTGTGCCCACCCGTTCCGCCCCAGCGGAACGATTGCCCACAACGGCGCGGCGCGGGCCCACAACGGGCGCGGGGCGCGGGCCCGTGAACGGCCCGGCCAGGGCTTACGCGCGCCAGGGCAGTTCCACCGTCACCGTCGTCGGACCCCCCGCCGGCGAGTCCACCGCGAGCACCCCGTCCACCGCGCCGACCCGCTCGGAGAGCCCCGCGAGACCGGACCCGCCGCCCTCCACGCTCGCGCCGCCCACGCCGTCGTCCCGGACCTGGAGCATCAGCCGGTTCTCCGTCCGCCACACGTCCACCCAGGCGCGCCGGGCGCGCGAGTGCCGGGTGACGTTCTGGAGGAGTTCCGAGACCGTGAAGTACGCGATGCCCTCGATCGCCGGAACCGGCCGGGCCGGCAGGTCCACGTCCACGGACACCGGGACCGCGCACCGGGAGGCCACCGCCGACAGCGCCGCGTCGAGCCCCCGGTCGGTGAGGACCGCCGGGTGGATGCCCCGGGCGAGGTCCCGCAGCTCCTGGAGGGCCAGCTTCACCTCGCCGTGCGCCTCGTCGACGAGTACCGCCGCCGCCTGCGGGTCCCGCGCCAGCTTCTCCTTCGCGAGCCCCAGGTCCATGGCGAGCGCCGCGAGCCGGGCCTGGGCGCCGTCGTGCAGGTCGCGCTCGATGCGCCGCAGGTCGGCCGCGGCGGTGTCGACGACCACGCCCCGGTCGGACTCCAGCTCCGTGACGCGCGAGGCCAGCCGGGACGGGCCGAGGAGCCCGGAGACGAGGAGCCGGTCGACGGAGACGAGCCCGCGCAGCACCCACGGTCCGATGAGGACGAACACGAGCCCGATCAGACTGGTCACGGCGATCTCGAAGGGCGCGTCGAGGTAGAAGGAGTGGGTCGCGTCCCCGTACAGCTGGATCCCGTCCTGCCCGACCCAGGTGGGGAAGACCCACTGCCACAGCGGGTACGTGAAGAGGCTCCAGCCCCAGGCGTACAGCGCCACGGTCACCGAGAACGAGAACACCGCCCACGGCATGTGCAGGAACGCGTACAGCAGGTGCCGCCAGGACGCGCCGCTCTTCAGCATGGCCCCCATCCATGAGAACGCCCCGCCGGTCCGCCCGCGCACCGGCTCCGGCGCGGCCACGTCGAGGCCGAGCAGCCCGCGCGCCCGGGCCCGCTCCACCGCGCCGAAGCCCCGGCACATGGCGAGCGCCCCGGCCAGGATCGGCACACCGAGGAAGGTGATGAGCAGCCCGGCGCCGGCCGAGACGAAGGAGACGGAGAGCGCGAACCAGAGGATGCTCAGCGGCAGCCCGATCAGCACGTACCCGAAGGCGCGCCAGGTGCGGGCCTCGAACGGCGCGCGGATCGCGGCGGGGAGTCGGTGGGAGGCGGCCATC
This sequence comes from Streptomyces tanashiensis, assembly GCF_014648895.1. Lineage (GTDB taxonomy): Bacteria > Actinomycetota > Actinomycetes > Streptomycetales > Streptomycetaceae > Streptomyces > Streptomyces tanashiensis. Next base: position 983,090 of record NZ_BMRZ01000001.1, on the reverse strand, counting down.
GCGGTGTTCCTTCTCTGCTCGGAGCGGCTCGGGGGGTGCGGGCGGTACGTGATCCAGGGTTCCGTCCCGCGGCCCGCCGGACCATGAGGCGGGTGGGCGTCTCGGGGCGGGGGTTTTCCCTACCGGCGAGACCGGCGAGACCCCGGCCAGACCGGCGAGGCCCGCGAGAGCCGGGAGACGCGCGGGACCGGCCAGACCGGCCATACCGGCCAGACCCGCAAGACCCGCGAGCCGCGGAACGGATCAGGCCGTCGGCCGGGAGCGCCACGGCAGCTCCGCCGTGACCGTCGTCGGACCGCCCTCGGGGGAGTCGAGGACGAGCAGCCCGTCGACCGCGCCCAGCCGCTCCGCGAGCCCCGCGAGCCCCGTACCGCCGTCGAAGCGCGCCCCGCCGGCCCCGTCGTCCCGCACCTGGAGCATCAGCCGGTCGCCCGCCCGCCAGACCTCCACGGCGGCGGACCGGGCACGGGAGTGCTTGGACACGTTCTGGAGGAGCTCCGACACCGTGAAGTACGCGATGCCCTCGATCGCCTCCGCCGGCCGTTCCGCCAGGTCCACGTGCACCTTCACCGGCACCGTGCAGCGCGCGGAGACCGAGGAGAGGGCGGCGTTGAGCCCCCGGTCGGTGAGGACCGCCGGGTGGATGCCCCGGGCGAGGTCCCGCAGCTCCTGGAGGGCCAGCTTCACCTCGCCGTGCGCCTCGTCGACCATCGCCGCGGCGGCCTCCGGGTCCTCCAGCAGCTTCTCCTTCGCGAGGCCGAGACCCATCGCCAGGGCCACGAGCCGGGCCTGGGCGCCGTCGTGCAGGTCGCGCTCGATGCGCCGCAGGTCGGCCGCGGCGGTGTCGACGACCACGCCCCGGTCCGACTCCAGCTCGGCGATCCGCCGCTCCAGCTCGTCGGAGGGCGAGAGCAGCCCCCGGACCATGCCCCGGTCGCCGTTGGCGAGGCCGCGGGCCAGGAAGGGCAGCACGGGCCAGAGGACGACGAGCGAGACCAGCCCGACGGTGAACGTCACGATCCCCCAGGGCAGCCGGATCAGCCCGTACAGCTGGGTCCGCCAGGCCACCGGGTCCTTCAGCGAGGCCCACAGCCAGCCGAAGAAGCCGGTGTGCCGCGGGTGCGGGGAGGGCTCGGCGATCCGCATCCCGAGCAGGGCCCGCGCCCGTGCCCGTTCCGACCGGCCGAGCAGGCGGGCACCGCCGAGGCCGAGGGCGAGCAGCGGCAGGCCGATCACGGTCACGGCGAGGCCCACGCCGAGCGCGATGCTGACGACCGCGTAGACGAAACCGGCCACGGCCGTGAAGAGATTGGAGAGGAGGAAGGCGATCTCCTTCCAGGTCTCCTTCCCGTAGGCGAACCGCAGCGGCGGACGGGGGTTCTCGGCCGAGCCGGAGAGGTCGGACGGCTCTGGGGACTCGACGGGATCAAGATCGGCGCTCATGGTCCCCAGACTGCCGGTCGGGCAGGGCGCGACGCCATGGGGGAGGTGGGTCAGGGCGAGGGGGGATATCCCCACCGGCGCGGGCCCACGCGCGCGTACCGGTGGGTATGCGAGAAGGCACCCGCGACTGCTTACGGTCCCTTTAGCAGGGCCTAGACTCGCGTGCGTACAGAAGTGACTCATGAGACACCGAGACCGAGGGGCGGACGTGCGGGAACCGACCGTTGTCGCGGCCGACGCGGCGGACTACTTCCAGACGTACTCCGTCGTCGGCCTGCTGGCCGTCGTCGGCGTGCTCTTCGTCGCCGTGGCGTTCGGCGCGGGCCGGCTGCTGCGGCCCGTCGTGCCGACGCCGGAGAAGCTCCTCACCTACGAGTGCGGTGTCGACCCCGTGGGGGAGGGCTGGGCCCACACCCAGGTCCGCTACTACGTGTACGCCTTCCTCTACGTCATCTTCGCCGTCGACTCGATCTTCCTCTTCCCCTGGGCGACGGTCTTCGCGGCGCCCGGCTACGGCGCCACGACCCTGGTCGAGATGTTCGTCTTCCTCGGCTTCCTGGCCGTGGGGCTGCTCTACGCGTACAAGAAGGGCGTCCTGTCATGGACGTAACACCCCTGCCCGCTCCGAAGCTGGGGACGCTCGCCCGCCTGGCCCCCGAGCCGATGAAGGTGGTCCTGAACTGGGGCCGCCGCTACAGCCTGTGGGTCTTCAACTTCGGGCTCGCCTGCTGCGCGATCGAGTTCATCGCCGCGTCGATGGCCCGGCACGACTTCATCCGCCTCGGCGTGATCCCCTTCGCGCCGGGACCGCGCCAGGCCGACCTGATGATCGTCTCCGGCACGGTGACGGACAAGATGGCGCCGGCGGTGAAGCGCCTCTACGAGCAGATGCCGGAGCCGAAGTACGTCATCTCCTTCGGCGCCTGCTCGAACTGCGGCGGCCCGTACTGGGACTCGTACTCGGTCACCAAGGGCGTCGACCAGATCATCCCCGTCGACGTCTACGTCCCGGGCTGCCCGCCGCGCCCCGAGGCGCTGCTCCAGGGCATCCTCAAGCTCCAGGAGAAGATCGCCCGCGAGAGCCTGGCCGAGCGGTACGCGACCGCCGCCACGGTCTCCCAGCTGACGAGCCCCCTGGTCCCGCCGCCGGGAGGCACGGAGTGAACCGGTACGACTCCCTCCCCGACGCCGTCACCGAGATCTTCGGCGAGGAGGCGACGGCGGAGCAGGCGTACGACCTGCTGACCGTCGACGTCCCGCCGTCGACGTGGCTCGCGGCGCTGGAGACCGCCCGGGACAGCCTCGGCTGCACGTACTTCGACTGGCTGAGCGCGGTGGACGAGCCGGGCACCGGCTTCCGCGTCTGCGCGCACGTCGTGGCGCTCGGCGACGGCCGGCCGCGCCGCCTCCTGCTGCGCACGACCGTTCCGCACGACGCCCCCGTCCTCCCGACGGCGATCGGGATCTACGCGGGCGCGGGCTGGCACGAGCGCGAGACCCACGAGATGTTCGGCGTGGCCTTCGAGGGCCACCCGCACCTCGTCCCCCTCCTGCTCCCCGAGAACTTCGAGGGCCACCCGCTGCGCAAGGACTTCGTCCTCGCGGCCCGCGTCGCCAAGGCGTGGCCGGGCGCGAAGGAGCCGGGCGAGTCCCATGACGGCGGCGGTCCGAAGCGCCGCCAGATGCTCCCGCCGGGCGTCCCGGACCCCAACGAGTGGGGCCCCCTCAAGGGCCAGCTCCCCCCGGCCCCCACCCGCCCCGCCCGCGCGACGGCAGGCGACCGCCCGGCCCGCGCCGCGGCGGGCGACCGCCCGGTCCGGCGCGCCCGCTCGGTCACGGAGGGCTCGGCGAGCCAGACGACCCCGGAGCCGGGCGCGCCGGTACGCCGTTCCCGCTCGGTCTCCGAGGGCTCGGCGAGCCAGGCGGCCCCGGAGCCCAAGGCCACGGAGCCCGAGAACCCGGCGACCCCGGAGCCGGGCGCCCCGGTACGCCGCTCCCGCTCGGCCTCCGAGGGCTCGGCGAGCCAGTCGGCCCCGGAGCCCGGCGCGTCCACGGAAGCCCCGGCCGCAGCGGCCCGCCCGCCGCGCCGCAGCCGCTCGGCTGCCGACGGCTCGGCGAGCCAGACGGCCCCCGAGCCCGAGAGCCCGGCGGCCCCGGGCGCGGCCGCCACCCCGCGTACCCGTAGCTCGGACGCCCCGTGGCACCACGCCCGCCCGGCCTTCGACGACAAGCCACCGACACCGCCCACCACCGAGCCCGCGAAGCCGGAGGCAACGCCCCCGGCGAAGACCGACGGCCCGGAGCCCCAGAAGCCCGGCGGCGCCGAAGCGCCGCCCGCCGCCGAACCCGGCGGCACCGAGGCGCCGGCTGCGGAGGCCGCGGCTCCTGCGGACACCGAGGCACCGGCACCGGAAGCCGCTGCCCCTGCGGGCACTCCGGCCTCCGGGCCGGATGCCGCGGCCCCTAGCCCGGACGTCCAGGCCTCCAGCCCGGAGCCCCAGAAGCCCGGCGGCACCGAGGCGCCGGCACCGGAAGCCGCCGCCCCTGCGGACACTCCGGCCCCCGGCCCGGACGTCCCGGCCTCCGAGCCGGACGTCCCGGCCCCCGGCCCGGACGCCCCCGCCCCCGCGCCGGACACCCCGACCCCCGACCCCGACGCCCCCGGCTCGGGCAGTGCGTCCGCTCATGAAGGTCCAACCGATGCCGGTGCCTCCGCCGAGCCGCCCGCAGGGCGGGGCGGCATCGACAACCCCACCGACCCCGCCGGAGGCGATCCCGCGTGAACGACGCACTCGACGTCGCCGTCCGGCTGCTCATCGTCTTCGGCGTCTTCCTCGTGCTGCCGCTCGTCGTCGGGCAGACCGAGCACAAGGTCATGGCGCACATGCAGGGCCGTCTCGGCCCCATGTACGCGGGCGGCTTCCACGGCTGGGCCCAGCTCGTCGCCGACGGCGTGAAGTTCGCGCAGAAGGAGGACGTGGTCCCGAAGGACGCGGACCGGCGGATCTTCCAGCTCGCACCGGCCGTCGCCCTCCTCCCGTACCTGCTCGTCCTCGTCGCCATTCCGATCGGGCCCAGCGAGGGAGCCGTCGGGCAGGTCGTCGACGCCGGCATCTTCTTCGTGCTCGCCGTGATGGGGGTCGGCGTCCTCGGCTCGCTCATGGCCGGCTGGGCCTCCGCGAACAAGTTCTCGCTGCTCGGCGGCCTCCGTACCGCGGCTCAGCTCCTCGCGTACGAGCTGCCCATGCTCCTGGCCGCCGCCTCCGTCGCGATGGCCGCCGGCACCGTCTCCCTGCCCGGCATCCTGAACGCCTTCGAGTGGTGGTGGCTGCCCTGGCAGATCATCGGCGCGCTCGTGTTCTTCGTCGCCGGTCTCGCCGAGCTCCAGCGGCCCCCGTTCGACATGCCCGTCGCCGACTCGGAGATCATCTTCGGCGCGTACACCGAGTACACCGGTCTCCGCTTCGCGCTCTTCCTGCTCGCCGAGTACGCGGGCATCGTCGTCCTCTGTGGTCTCACCACCGTCCTCTTCCTCGGCGGCTGGCACGGCCCCTTCGGCGCCGACGGCCTCGGCTGGGTCTGGACCCTCCTCAAGACGGCCGTCCTCGCCTTCGTCGTGATCTGGCTGCGGGTCTCGTACCCCCGGCTCCGCGAGGACCAGCTGCAGAAGCTGGCCTGGACGACGCTCGTCCCGCTCGCCCTGGCGCAGATCGCGCTCACCGGCATCGTGAAGGTGGCGATCCAGTAACCATGCCTCCCATCCCCGGTTCCGGCCTCGCCAAGGGCCTCGCCGTCACCCTCCGCACGATGACCCGCAAGACGGTCACCGCGCAGTACCCGGACGTGCAGCCCGAGCTCCCGCCCCGCACCCGCGGGGTCATCGGCCTGTTCGAGGAGAACTGCACGGTCTGCATGCTCTGCGCCCGTGAGTGCCCCGACTGGTGCATCTACATCGACTCCCACAAGGAGACGGTGCCGCCCGCCGCCCCCGGCGGCCGCGAGCGCAGCCGGAACGTCCTCGACCGCTTCGCCATCGACTTCTCGCTCTGCATGTACTGCGGGATCTGCATCGAGGTCTGCCCCTTCGACGCGCTGTTCTGGTCGCCCGAGTTCGAGTACGCGGAGACCGACATCCACGAGCTCACCCACGAGCGCGACAAGCTCCGCGAGTGGATGTGGACGGTCCCCGAGCCGCCCGCGCTCGACCCGCACGCGGAGGAGCCGAAGGAGATCGCCGCGGCCCGCAAGGCGGTGGAGAAGGCCGCCGCCCAGGCCGCCGCCGAGGCCCAGGCCGCCGCCCAGGCTCAGGCCCAGGGCGAGGCCCAGGAGGACCAGCAGTGAACCTCGCAGCACAGGCCCACGGCTTCCTCTCGCCCACCGGCGTCGAGATCGCCTTCGTCCTCGTCGGAATCGCCACCCTCGGCGCCGCCCTCGTCACCGTCACCACCCGCCAGCTGGTGCACGCCGCCCTCTGGCTGGTCGTGGCGCTCGGCGGGCTCGCCGTCGAGTACCTGCTCCTGACCGCCGAGTTCATCGCCTGGGTCCAGGTCCTGATCTACGTCGGTTCCGTCGTCGTCCTCCTCCTCTTCGGTCTCATGCTCACCAAGGCCCCCATCGGCCGCTCCCCGGACGCCGACTCCGGCAACCGGCCGGTCGCCCTCGCCGTCGCGGTGGCCGCCGCGGCCGCCCTCGTCTGGGTCGTCGTCGACGCGTTCCGCACGACCTGGATCGATCTGGACGGACCCGCCCAGGGCTCCACCAGCGTCACCGGCGAGTTCCTCTTCCAGCACTGGGTGCTGCCCTTCGAGGCGCTGTCGGTGCTGCTCCTCGCCGCCCTGGTCGGCGCGATCGTCCTCTCCCGGAAGAAGAAGGAGGACGAGAACTGATGCACCTCGCCTACCCGGCCGTCCTCGCCGCCCTCCTCTTCGCCGTCGGTCTCTACGGCGTCCTCGCCCGCCGCAACGCGATCCTGGTCCTGATGTCCGTCGAGCTGATGCTCAACGCCGTCAACCTCAACCTGGTCGCCTTCGACGTCTGGCTCCGTGACACCCTCCACGCCGGCCAGGCCCTCACGCTCTTCACCATCGCCGTCGCCGCCGCGGAGATCGGCATCGGACTCGCGATCGTCCTGATGGTCCACCGCAACCGCGGCACCTCGGACGTCGACCGTCTCCGCGACACCAAGGAACAACCGTCCGCCGAGGAGAAGGCCGAGGCCGCCGCGTGACCACGACCACCCTCGCCGTCCTCGTCCCCCTCCTCCCCTTCCTCGGCTCCGCCGCCGGACTCCTGCTCGGCCGCACCGCGCCCGGCTTCGTCCGCCCGCTGGCCGTGCTGCCGACGCTCGCCGCCGTGGTCCTCGCCGCCCTGGTCGCCGCCCGCCAGGGCGGAGGGAAGGCGATCGTCGCCTCCACCGAGCTCACCCCGACCGGCTCGATCCCGATCGACCTGAGCCTCTACATCGACGGCTTCGCCGCACTCGTCGCCGTCCTCGTCTGCGTCGTCGCGACCTGCGTGCAGATCTACTCGACCGGCTACCTCCGCGAGGACCCGCGCTACCCCTCGTACGCCGCGCTCGTCTCCCTCTTCACCTCCGCGATGCTGCTCGTCGTCTACACCGGCGACCTGATGGTGCTCCTGGTCGGCTGGGAGGTCATGGGAATCTGCTCGTACTTCCTCGTCGGCCACTACTGGGAGACCCCCGAGGCACGGTCCGCCTCCCTCAAGGCCTTCCTCGTCACCAAGCTCGGTGACGTCCCCTTCCTCATCGGTCTCTTCGCGCTCGCCACCGACGCGGGCACCTTCGAGATCACCGGCGTCCTCGGCGCCGTCGCGAGCGGCGGCCTCGACCACCCGACCCTGATCGCGCTGCTGCTGCTCGCCGGCGTCGCCGGCAAGTCCGCGCAGTTCCCGCTCCACACCTGGCTCCCGGACGCCATGGCCGGCCCCACCCCCGTCTCCGCGCTCATCCACGCGGCGACGATGGTCGCCGCCGGCATCTACTTCCTGGCCCGGCTGCTTCCGGTCTTCGCCGCGTCCGCCGCCGCGATGACCGTGCTCGCCGTCATGGCCGCGATCACGATGGTCGGCTCGGCGCTCGCCGCCCTCGCCCAGGACGACATCAAGCGGGTCCTCGCCTACTCGACGATCGGCCAGCTCGGTTACATGGCCGGTGCCCTCGCCGTCGGAGACCGGGGCGCCGCCGTCTTCCACCTGGTCTCGCACGGCGCGTTCAAGGCGCTGCTGTTCCTCGCCGCCGGCGTGGTCATCCACGCCGCCGGCACGAACTCGCTCACCGCCATGTCCCGCATGAGCGGCCTCGCCCGGCGCATCCCGGACGCGTACTGGACGATGACCGTGGCCCTGCTCGCGCTCGCCGCGATCCCGCCCTTCGCCGGCTTCTTCTCCAAGGAAGCCGTCCTCGTGGCGGCCGAGCACACCGCCTTCGGCGAGCGGGACGTCGCCCCCGCCGGGGCCGGCTGGACCGTCCTCGTCGCGGGCCTGCTGACCGCCCTGCTCACCGCCGCGTACGCGCTCCGGCTCTGGCTGCGGACCTTCCGCGGCCGCGGCGCCGAGGCACCGGACCACGGCCGCCAGCCGATCGCCATGACGAGCGTCCTGTGGGTCCTCGCGATCCCCTCCCTCGGTTTCGGTCTGACCGTCACCTACCTCGACGACTGGTTCGACGGGCACCCCCTCACCCCGACCCTCACCACGGCCGTCCTCGGTACGGGCCTCGCCGTCGCCGGAGCCGCCGTCACCTACGCGGTCTGGCGCACCCTCGCCGCCCGCACCCCGGTCGCGGCCCCCGTCCCGCACGTCGCCCACCCGGACGCCGAGGCGGGCCAGGTCGAGGCCGAGGCGCTGCACCTGCCGCACCCCGCCGAGGACCCGGCCGACCCCGGCCGTGCCCTCCTGGGACCGCTGCACGGGCCCGCCGCCGACGGCTTCCACCTGGACGCCGTCTACCGCACGGCCTTCGTCCGCCCCGTACTCGCCGCCGCCTCCCTGGTCCGCTTCCTGGACCGCGAGGTCGTCGACACCTACGTACGCGCCGCGGGGGACAGTGCCAAGGGCCTCGGGTGGCTCGTCCGCCGTGCCCAGACCGGCAACGTCCAGACCTATCTGAGCGCCCTGCTCGCCGGCTCCGTCGTCCTGGCGATCGTCGCCGTCGCCCTCGCCAACGCCGCCGCCGGAGCGTGAGCCGTGATCGATATCAGCGAATCCGTGATGCAGTTCCTTCTGGTGCTGATCGTCGCCGGCCCGCTCCTCGGCGCCGTCGCCGCTCTCCTCCCCGCCCCGCCCGGGCTGAAGGGGAAGTCGCCCGACCAGGCCGTGCTCCGCCACGGCGTCACCGTCACCGGCGTCATCCTGCTGGCCGCGCTCGTCCTCGCGCTCGGCTTCGACCACGACCAGCCGTCGAAGATGCAGGCCACGACGGACATCAGCTGGATCAGGGCACTCGACGTGCGCATCCACCTCGGTGTCGACGGCATTTCCCTCCCCCTCCTGGTCCTGACCGCGCTGCTGACCTTCCTCTGCGCGCTGTACAGCTACTTCAAGCTGCCCGCGGGCGGGTCCCCGAAGGCCTTCGTCGCCCTGCTGCTGGTCCTCGAGTCCGGCACCCTCGCCACCTTCGCCGTCCTCGACCTCGTGCTGTTCTTCCTGGCCTTCGAGACGGTCCTCATCCCGATGTACTTCCTCATCGCCCGCTGGGGCGGCGAGGGCAGGCAGGCCGCCGCCTGGAAGTTCATCCTCTACACGCTGCTCGGCTCCGTCGTCATGCTGCTCGGCCTGCTCCTCATCGGCGTGAAGGCGGGCACGTTCGACATGGTGGCACTCGCCACCGACAACGGCCGCGGACTGACCACAGCGGTGCAGGTCATCGCCGTTCTCGCGATCGGTCTCGGGCTCGCCGTGAAGACCCCGATGTGGCCGCTCCACAGCTGGCTCCCGGACGCCCACACCGCCGCCCCGACCGTCGGCTCCGTCCTCCTCGCCGGCGTCCTGCTCAAGATGGGCACGTACGGCTTCGTCCGGATCGTCCTGCCGATCGCCCCCGAGGGCATGCAGACCCTCGCCCCGTACCTCGCGGCCTTCGCCGTCGCCGGGATCATCTACGGATCGCTCGCCTGCCTCGCCCTCGCGAGGCCCGGCAACAAGGGCGACCTCAAGCGCCTCATCGCGTACTCCTCCGTCGGCCACATGGGCTTCGTGCTCCTCGGCATCGCCACCATGACCCCCACCGGGGTCAACGGCGCCCTCTTCGCCAACATCGCCCACGGCCTCGTCACCGGCCTGCTGTTCTTCCTGGTCGGCGCGGTCAAGGACCGGTACGGCACCGCCGACCTCGACACCCTCGCCGGGGCCACCGGCGCCGCCCTCTACGGCCGCGCCCCCCGCCTCGGCGCCCTCCTCGCCTTCGCCGCCGTCGCCTCCCTCGGACTGCCCGGCCTCGCCGGCTTCTGGGGCGAGATGCTCGCCCTGTTCGGCGCCTTCGACCCGGCCGAGGGCCTCAGCCGCCCCGCCTTCCTCACCTTCATGGCGATCGGCGCCTTCGGCACCCTCCTCACCGCCGCCTACCTCCTCGTCGTCGTCCGCCGCGTCTGCATGGGCGGCCCGCGGCCCGCGGGGGAGACGGCGATCGCCGACGTCCAGGGGTACGAGTTCGCCGCCTGGACCCCGCTCGTCGCCCTCACCGTCCTCGCCGGACTCTGGCCCGCGGTCCTCCTCGGCCTCACCGACCCGGCCGTCCAGCAGCTCCTCGCGGGAGGCCCCCGATGACGTCGTCCCTCGTCCAGTCCGTCGACTGGCTCACGATCGCGCCCCCCACCCTCACGGCCGTGGTCGCGCTCGCCGTCCTCGTCGCCGACCTGTTCGTGCCGCAGGAGCGCAAGCAGATCCTCGGCTGGACCGCGGTCGGCGGCCTCGCCGCCGCCCTCGCGCTCCTCCTGCCGCTGCGGGCCGGCGACCGCTCCACCTTCTGCCTGACCGCCAAGGCCCAGGCCGAGGGCCACGCGGACGCGTGCAGCTACACCGCCGACCACTTCACGCTCGTCATCCAGGCGCTCGTCCTCGCCGGCGCGCTCCTCACGGCGCTGCTGTCGCTCTCGGAGACCCGCGAGAGGCTCCCGGCCGGCGAGTACTGGTTCCTGCTGCTCTCCTCGGCCGCCGGCGCCGCCCTGCTGCCCGCCTCCCGCGACCTGGCGACCCTGGTCGTCGCCCTCGAAGTGGCCTCGCTGCCCGCGTTCGCGCTCGTCGGCCTCAAGCGCGGCGACCGCATGTCCGGCGAGGCAGCGCTCAAGTTCTTCCTGTCCTCCGTCACCGCGACCGCCGTCACCCTGCTCGGTGTCAGCTTCGTGTACGCGGCGACCGGCACCCTCCACCTCACGGAGATCGCCCAGCGCCTCGACGACGTCCCCGGGCAGCTCCAGACGCTCGCCGAGGCCGGTGTCGCCCTCACCCTCGTCGGCTTCGCCTTCAAGACGGCGGCCGTCCCCTTCCACTTCTGGGTGCCCGACACCTACGTCGGCGCCCCGCTGCCCGTCGCCGCCTACCTGTCCGTCGTCGGCAAGGCCGTCGGCTTCACGGGCCTGATCCTGGTGACGGTCGTCGCCTTCCCGTCGTACGCGGACGTGTGGGGCCCCGCCCTCGCCGTCCTCGCCGCGCTCACCATGACGGCCGGGAACGTCGCCGCGCTCCGCCAGGTGTCCACGCGCGCGTGGAGCGCGGTCCGGCTGCTCGCCTGGTCCTCCGTCGCCCAGGCCGGCTACCTCCTGGTGCCGATCGCGGCCGCCGCGTACTCCGGCGACGACCAGATCGGTGCCACCGTCGCGTACGCCGTGATGTACGCCGTCGTGAACCTCGGTGCCTTCGCCGTCGTCGCGCTCGTCGCCCGCACCCACCCCGAGAACCGGATCGCGGACTACCGGGGCCTGTACGCCGCCAGCCCCGCGGCGGCCCTCGCCCTCGGGTTCTTCCTCCTGAATCTGGCCGGTTTGCCCCCGGGTATCATCGGCCTCTTCGCCAAGGTGACCGTCTTCTCGGCGGCCGTCGACGCGGGCCTCGGGTGGCTGGCCGTGATCATGGGTGTCAACGTCGTGATCGCGCTGTACTACTACCTGCGCTGGACGGCCCTGCTCTTCCGCGCGCCGGAGGGCGCCCCCGTCCCGCACAAGGCCCCCGCGCCGGTCACCCTGGCGATCGTGCTGACCGCCGTCGCCGGGGTCGTGCTGTCGGGCTACCCGCAGTTCGCCCTCCGCTTCGCGACGGACAGCCTTTTCTGACCCCCCCCACAGAAGAACACCGAGGAGCAACACCCCGTGCTGAACGGATTCAAGGACTTCATACTTCGCGGGAACGTCGTCTCGATGGCCATCGGCCTGGCCGTCGGCTCCGCGTTCACGGCCGTCGTCACCGGCTTCAGCAAGGCGTTCATCACCCCGCTCATCGGTCTGGCCACCGGCTCGGTCGGCGACTTCAGCGAGGCCAGCTTCAAGATCCAGGGCACCGTCTTCCCGTACGGCCTGGCCATCGCGGCCGTCATAGCGTTCGTCATCACGGCCGGGGTCCTGTACTTCCTCATCGTCGTCCCCATGACGAAGATCCAGGAGAAGTTCGCCAAGGAGGAGGCCGCCGACCCGAAGGCGGAGAAGCGCGACTGCCCCCGCTGCTTCACCGAGATCCCGGCCATCGCCTCCCGCTGCGCCCACTGCACCAGCGAGGTCGAGCCCACCGCCCTCGGCCTGGAGAAGATCCCGGCCGCCCGCTAGGGGCGCCTTCACCCGTACGGCCCACACGGCACCCCCCCGCGAGCCGGGGAACCGGGACCTCCCGCCTGGCGTTGACCAGTACAGAAGGGTCCACTGGACATGGGAGTCCTCCTCGGACGACGTCCGGGGAGGACCACCACGCGAGGAAAAGGGTTCCCCTGCCGCACCACCTGGAGGGCGTACCGTGCACCGCCGGCACAACGGGCTGAGGACCGCCGTCCTCCTCGGAGGGCTCTCGGCCCTCATCATCGTCATCGGCAGCTTCTTCGGGCGTACGGGACTGATCGTCGCGTTGCTCGTGGCGCTCGGCACCAACGCGTACGCGTACTGGAACAGCGACAAGCTGGCGCTGCGGGCCATGCGCGCCCGCCCGGTGAGCGAGTTCGAGGCCCCCGCGCTCTACAGGATGGTGCGCGAGCTCTCCACGCAGGCGCGCCAGCCCATGCCCCGGCTCTACATCTCCCCGACGCAGGCGCCCAACGCCTTCGCGACCGGCCGCAACCCGCGCAACGCCGCCGTCTGCTGCACCGAGGGCATCCTCGCGATCCTCGACGAGCGCGAGCTGCGCGGGGTCATCGGCCACGAGCTGAGCCACGTCTACAACCGGGACATCCTGATCTCCTCGGTCGCCGGAGCGCTCGCCTCCGTGATCATGTTCCTGGTCAACTTCGCCTGGCTGATCCCGGTCGGCCGCTCCGACGACGACGACGGCCCGGGCATCCTCGGCTATCTGCTGGTCCTGATCCTCGGCCCGATCGCCGCCTCGGTCATCCAGCTCGCGATCTCCCGCTCCCGGGAGTACGAGGCCGACGCCTCCGGGGCCCAGCTCACCGGCGACCCGCTCGCCCTCGCCAGCGCCCTGCGGAAGCTGGAGGCGGGCACCAAGCAGCTCCCGCTGCCGCCCGAGCCGAGGATCGAGACCGCGAGCCACATGATGATCGCGAACCCCTTCCGGCCCGGACAGGGCCTCTCCAAGATGTTCTCCACGCATCCGCCGATGGCCGAGCGGATCGCCCGGCTCGAACAGATGGCAGGTCGACGCCCGTGAAGACGATCCTCAACATCATCTGGCTGGTCCTGTGCGGGTTCTGGATGTTCCTGGGCTACATGCTCGCGGGCGTCCTGCTCTGCATCACGATCATCGGCATCCCCTTCGGACTCGCCGCCTTCCGCATCGGCATCTACGCCCTCTGGCCGTTCGGCCAGACGGTCGTCGACCGGCGTGACGCGGGCGCGCCGTCCTGCGTCGGCAACGTGCTGTGGCTGATCCTGGCGGGCTGGTGGCTCGCGCTGGGCCACATCACCACCGGGATCGCCCTGTGCATCACGATCATCGGCATCCCGCTGGGCATCGCGAACTTCAAGATGATCCCGGTGTCGCTGCTGCCCCTGGGCAAGGAGATCGTCCCGACGGACCAGGCGTACGGCTACGGCCCCCGCTGACCCGCTCCCGGGCCTCACGCCCGGGCAGGGGTCGGAACCCCTTGGCCTCACGTCCGGGGCGGTCGGAACCGTCTGGCCTCACGCCCGGGCCGGTCGGTACCCCCTGGCCTCACGCCCGGGCCGGTCGGTACCCCCTGGCCTCACGTCCGGGGCGGCACCGCCCGGCCCCGGCTGATCGCCCAGGCCACCACGCCCGCCGCCACCACGCCCGAGCCCGCCAGGACCGAGCCGAGGGGCAGGGCGAAGGCGAGGGCCGCGCAGCCGGCGAGGCCGAGCGCGGCCAGGTAGCGGTCGCGGCCGCCCAGCGTCCAGGCGGAGGCGTTGGCGATCCCGTAGTAGACGAGCACGCCGAACGACGAGAAGCCGATCGCGCCGCGCACGTCCGCCGTCGCCGCGACGACGGCCACCACCGCGCCCACCGCGAGCTCCGCCCGGTGCGGCACCTGGAAGCGGGGGTGCACGGCCGCGAGGGCCGTCGGCAGGTAGGCGTCCCGGGCCATCGCCAGGGTCGTACGGGACACCCCGAGGATCAGCGAGAGGAGCGCGCCCAGCGCCGCGAGGGTCGCGCCCGCCGTGACCAGCGGCACGAGCCCGTCGGCGCCCGCCGCGCGGGCCGCGTCGGCGAGCGGCGCGGGGGAGTCGGCGAGGGCCGCGGGGCCGAGGACGGTGAGCACGCCGACCGCGACGAGGCCGTAGACGGCGAGCGCGAGGCCGAGCGCGAGCGGCACGGCCCGGGGGATGGTGCGGGCCGGATCACGGACCTCCTCGCCGAGCGTGGCGATCCGCGCGTACCCCGCGAATGCGAAGAAGAGCAAACCCGCGGCCTGGAGGACCCCGCCCGTCGTGAACTCCCCGCCGAGGGCCGGGAGCCCGGCCCCGCCGGCCCCGAAGGAGACCGTGACCACGCAGGCGAGGACGGCCAGGACGAGCGCCACGATCACCCGGGTGAGTAGCGCGGACTTCTGAACTCCCCGGTAGTTGACGGCGGTCAGGGCCACCACGGCGGCGACCGCCACCGCGTGCGCCTGCTCCGGCCACACGTACGCCCCGACCGTCAGCGCCATCGCCGCGCACGAGGCCGTCTTGCCGGCGACGAACGCCCAGCCGGCCAGGTACCCCCAGAAGGAACCGAGACGTTCGCGACCGTACACGTAGGTGCCGCCGGAGGCCGGGTAGCGGGCGGCGAGCCGCGCCGAGGCCATGGCGTTGCAGTACGCGACGACGGCGGCGAGCCCGAGTGCCCAGAGCAGCCCCGCCCCGGAGCCGGCCGCGTCCGTGGCGGGGCCGAGGACGACGAAGATCCCCGCGCCGATCATCGAGCCGAGGCCGATCACGACCGCGTCGAAGAGGCCCAGGGAGCGGCGCAGTTCCGGTGTCATGCTCCGCACATTAAACGCTGAGGCCGGTCTCCCTGAGCGTGATGTTCAGTCGCCCGGTCAGGCCGAGCGCCGGCTCGGCGGTCCCCGCGAACACCTTGGGGACGCCGTGGTGAACCCACCGCGAAGCCCCGCCGAAGACGAAGAGGTCCCCGCAGGCCAGGGTGACGTCCTGGTACGGCCGGCCGCGGTTCTCCTCGTTCCCGAAACGGAACACGCACCGGTCCCCGAGGCTCAGTGACACCACCGGCGCCCCGGAGCGCTCCTCCCGGTCCTGGTGCATCCCCATCCGCGCCCCGGGCGCGTAGAAGTTCACGAGCGCGGTGTCGGGGGTGAAGCCCCCGTGGTCCCCGTACGCCTCGACGAGCGCCTCCCGGCCCAGCGCGACCAGCCGGTCAGGCAGCGGGACCCCGACGGAGTCGAGGTAGCGGTACGGCACCCACTGCCGTCCCAGGCAGAGCGACCGCACCGACATCACGCCGCCGCCGGGCAGCACCGTCCGCCGGTACGGGACGGGCCCGCGCCCCCACTCCCGGCAGGCGTCCACCAGCTCCCGCCGGCGCGCGAACGGGAGCCACGCGGGCACGTGCACCGCCCCGGGCGCCACCGTGACCCGCTCGCGGGGGAAGAGCCCCTCGCTCACACGAGGGCCCCTTCGAGCCCGAGGAGCCGCTCCTTGCGGTCGAGCCCGGCGGCGTACCCGCGCAGGTTCCCGTCGGCTCCGATCACCCGGTGGCAGGGCCGCACCACGAGCAGCGGGTTGCGCCCGATCGCGGTGCCCACGGCCCGCACCCCGGCGCCGGCCGAGCCGACCCGCCGGGCGATCTCCCCGTACGAGACGGTCGTCCCGTACGGGATCTCCTCCAGGGCCCGCCAGACGCGCCGCTGGAACTCGGTCCCGGTGTCGCCGGCGAGCGGCAGGTCGAAGCGGTCGCGCCGCCCCGCGAAGTACTCGCCCAGCTGCCGGGCGGCCTCGGCGAACGCCTCAGGCGCGAGCGTCCAGCCGTCCTCGACCTCGACGGCGCCCTTCTGCCCGGGCAGGGACAGCGAGCGCAGCACGGCGCGGCCCCCTTCGGCGAGCTGCCCGACGAGGAGCATCTCGCCCAGGGGGCCGTCGACGTACGCGTACACGGTCATGGCTGGTTCCTCTCCCCGCACGGGTCTTCCTGGGACCCAGTGTGCGGGGACCGCCGAGCGTGAGGCCGGCGGTATTCGGACACGACCGTCAGCGGTAGTTCACGAACTGGATCGCGAAGTCGAAGTCCTTGCCCTTGAGCAGCGCCTGCACGGCCTGCAGGTCGTCCCGGCTCTTCGAGCTGACGCGCAGCTCGTCGCCCTGGACCTGCGCCTTGACGCCCTTGGGGCCCTCGTCACGGATGGCCTTCGCGACCTTCTTGGCGTTCTCCTGGGAGATGCCCTCCTGGACGGAGGCGAAGAGCTTGTACTCCTTGCCGGACAGCTGCGGCTCGCCCTCGACCTCCAGCGACTTCAGCGAGATGCCCCGCTTGATCAGCTTGGACTGGAAGATGTCGAGGATCGCCTTGACGCGCTCCTCGCCGCTCGCCTGCATCAGGATCTTCTCGCCCGACCAGGAGATCGAGGCGTTGGTTCCCTTGAAGTCGTAGCGCTGGGAGATCTCCTTCACGGCCTGGTTGAGGGCGTTGTCGACCTCCTGCCGCTCGACCTTGGACACGATGTCGAAACTGGAGTCGGCCATGACTCGTGGCTCCTTGCTCGGATGCTGTGGGGTACCCCCAAAGCCTAGGGGGTGAGCCACGGGCCGAACCGCTGATCAGCCGTCGATCAATCCGGTGGCGAAGCACCCCCGGGGATCAGGTATTGTTTACGTCGTTGCCGGGGAACACCGCAGAAAAGCGGGGAACCAAGGCAGCGAACCCATGGCGATGTGCCCGAGTGGCCAATGGGAGCGGACTGTAAATCCGTCGGCTTAGCCTACCCAGGTTCGAATCCTGGCGTCGCCACGTGAAGAAGGCCCCCGGTGCTTGCACCGGGGGCCTTCACTCGTTTCCTGGAGCGGTGGGCTTCAGTTGCCCGCCACGTCCTTCACCGCGACCGAGAGCGGGACCGAGCCGGCGATCAGTTCCAGGGTGAGGCCGGCCGTCGCCGGGGTGTCGAGGAGCTCGGCGAGGACCGCGGCCACGTCGTCCCGGGGGACCGGTCCGCGGCCCGTGCGGGCCTCCAGGCGGACCATGCCGGTGCCCGCGTCGTTCGTCAGGGAGCCGGGGCGCAGGATCGTCCACTCCAGGGCCGTACGGGAGCGGACCTCGTCGTCGGCCGCGCCCTTCGCGCGCAGGTAGGCGTCGAAGACCTCGTCGCCCGGGTGGGACGCGTCCGCGCCCATCGAGGAGACGACGAGGTAGCGGCGCACGCCCGCGCGTTCCGCCCCGTCGGCGAAGAGCACCGCCGCCGCCCGGTCCACCGTGTCCTTGCGGGCGGCGTCGCTGCCCGGGCCCGCGCCCGCCGCGAAGACGGCCGCGTCCGCGCCCTGCAGCACCGCGGCGACCATCTCGACCGACGCCGACTCCAGGTCCAGGACGACGGGCTCGGCGCCCGCTTCCCGCAGGTCGGCGCCCTGCTCCGGTCTGCGGATGATTCCCGCGACCTCGTGCCCGGCCGCCGAGAGCAGCCTCTCCAGGCGCAGGGCGATCTGTCCGTGTCCTCCAGCGATGACGATGCGCATACTCACGACCGTACGACGGGTCCGGCCGGAGGGCTTCCCGGCTCGGGCGGGCGCTCCGGGCGCGCCTGTCGCGGCAGGTCCAGGGCCGCCGCCGAGTCGCAGTACTCCCGCACCGCGCTCGTCCGGGCCACCACCCGGCCCCGGTGCACCACGATCCGGCTGTACGCGAGGGAGAGCACGCCCGCCAGGCGTTCGCCGCGCACCGCCAGCAGCTCCGCAGGGAAGCCGGCCTCCACCCGCACCTCCGGGAGGCCCATCACCGCCCGCGCCTCGGCGCTGACGGCCCCGTACGCCTCCCCGGGCGGCAGCCCGCCGAGCGAGGCCAGCAGGTAGGCCGCCTCCAGCGGGTCCCCGCGTCCCACCGGGTTGGCCACGTCCCGGAGCGCCCCGCTGCCCGCCGCGACCCGCACCCCGGCCGACCGCAGCAGCCGCACCGGCGCCGCCCCGCGCAGTTCCGTGCCCCCGCAGCCGCCCTGCGGAAGGCAGACCACCGTCACCCCGGCCGCCGCCAGCCGGTCGGCCGCCCGCCGTGCCGCGTCGGGGGGGAGCCGGGCGAGCCCGGCGCACGGCCCGATCGTCACCCCGGGCCGCAGTCCGCCGGCCATCGCCGCGAGCCGGGCGAGCCGGGCCGGGTCGTCCCCGTCGGTGTGCAGGTCCACCGGGACGCCCTGCTCGGCCGCGACGTCGAGCACCGCCTCCACGTAGCCGGCCGGGTCCGGGTCGAGGTCCGGGCAGCCGCCGACCACGCCGGCGCCCATCTTCACCGCGTCCCGCAGTATCGCGAGCCCGTCCGCGCCCGCGACGCCCGTGAGCAGCCGGGGCACGGCGACGGCCGTCAGGTCGGCGAGGCCGCGCAGCGAGCGCCGGGCCTGGAGCACGGCTTCGAGCGGGCCGAGTCCCTGGACGTCGCCGATGCGCACGTGCGCGCGGAGCGCGGTCGCGCCGTGGCCGAGCTGGAGCAGCGCCGCCTCGGTGGCCCGCCGCTGCACCTCCTCGGGGGCGTACGAGACGGGGCCGGGGGTGTCGGCGGAGAGCGCGGTGTCGGCGTGGGCGTGGGGTTCGGCGGCGGCGGGCAGCAGCAGATAGCCGGTGAGGTCGACCCGCGCGCCCACGGCGGTGAGGCTGCCCGCGGTGCCGACGGCCTCGATCCGGCCGCCGGCGAGCCGTACGTCCACGGTCCGTCCGTCGGTGAGCCGCGCGTGGGAGAGCAGGAGCGAGGTCGAGTCGGCGGTGGTGGCGGCCCCGTCCTCGGGCGGCTGGGGCTGCTTGCTGTCGGCTGACATCGGGCTCCTCAAGGCTCCTCAAGATCAAGATCACGCAGCGTGGGGCCGAGCCTAGGGGCGCTCGGAGCGACCTTCGAGGAGGAGCGCAATAGTCGTACCGATGAGGCCACGAGTGGCGTACGGGACGCCTGGTGAGGGCTGTCGCGAGGTCGCCGGGAAACGGATTTGGGTGATGGGCCGGAGACCGTGTAATGTCTTCCTCGCTCGCCCCAATAGCTCAGTCGGTAGAGCGTCTCCATGGTAAGGAGAAGGTCTACGGTTCGATTCCGTATTGGGGCTCTGGTGAGAGGGATCCCGTCTTCGGACGGGGTCCGGATCATCAAAGCGGTGTAGCTCAGTCGGTAGAGCAAGCGGCTCATAATCGCTGTGTCACCGGTTCAAGTCCGGTCACCGCTACAGACAGTAGCCGATTGTGGGGTCGGTCCTTCGATCGGCTACTCTTCTATGCGTTCATCCGTCCATCCGTCCGTCAAGGAGCACTCACGTGGCTGCCACCGACGTCCGCCCGAAGATCACGCTGGCCTGCGTGGAGTGCAAGGAGCGGAACTACATCACCAAGAAGAACCGGCGTAACAACCCGGACCGTCTTGAGATGAAGAAGCACTGCCCTCGCTGCAACTCGCACACTGCGCACCGCGAGACGCGCTAATCAGGCTCGTACACGAGGCCGTCCCCACTCGGGGGCGGCCTCGTGTCGTTTGTCGGCACCATCGGCAACATCGCAATCGGCAACAGATTCAGCAGGAGGTATCGAGTCCATGGCGCTCGACCAGTCCTTCGTGGGGCGGACCTATCCGCCCACCGCGCCCTACGAGGTCGGCCGCGAGAAGATCCGCGAGTTCGCCGAGGCGATCGGTGACGCCAATCCCGCGTACACCGACACCGAGGCGGCCAAGGCGCTCGGACATTCCGATGTGATCGCTCCGCCGACTTTCGTGTTCGCCATCACATTCAAGGCGGCCGGCGCCGTCATCGAGGACCCGCAGCTGGGTCTCGACTACAGCCGCGTCGTCCACGGCGACCAGAAGTTCGCCTACACGCGGCCGGTCCGCGCCGGGGACCGGCTCTCGGTCACCTCCACCATCGAGGCGATCAAGTCCCTCGCGGGCAACGACATCCTCGACATCCGCGGCGAGGTCCACGACGCCTCCGGCGAGCACGTCGTCACCGCCTGGACCAAGCTCGTCTCCCGCGCGCCCGAGGGGGCCTGACCATGACCGCGAAGATCGCCTACGACGAGGTCGAGGTCGGCACCGAGCTGCCCGCGCAGACCTTCCCCGTGACCCGCGCCACGCTCGTGCAGTACGCCGGCGCCTCCGGGGACTTCAACCCCATCCACTGGAACGAGAAGTTCGCGGTCGAGGTCGGCCTCCCGGACGTCATCGCCCACGGCATGTTCACCATGGCCGAGGCCGTCCGCGTCGTCACCGACTGGGCCGGCGACCCCGCCGCCGTCGTCGAGTACGGCGTCCGCTTCACCAAGCCGGTCGTCGTCCCCAACGACGGGGCCGGTGCCCTGATCGAGGTCTCCGCCAAGGTCGCCGCGAAGCTGGACGACCGGCAGGTGCGGGTCGACATCACCGCGACGAGCGCCGGGCAGAAGGTCCTGGGCATGTCCCGGGCCGTCGTGCGCCTGGCCTGACCCCGGATTCCGGTTGGGGGCGGCCGTCCCGACGAGGCCGCCCCTTTTCCCGGGTTGACGAAGTTAGTGATTGAGTACTAACTTCGTATGCATGGTCAGGATGAGCGCAGAGGAGCGGCGCGAGAGCGTGATCCGCTCCGCGATGAGGGAGTTCGCCCGGGGCGGCTACCACGGCACCTCCACGGAGGCGATCGCCCGCCGTGTCGGCGTCTCGCAGCCGTACCTCTTCCGGCTCTTCCCCGGGAAGAAGGCGATCTTCCTGGCGGCGTCCGAACGCTGCCTGGCGGACACCCGGCGGGTCTTCGAGGAGGCCGCCGAGGGACTGTCGGGGGAGGAGGCCCTGCATGCCATGGCCAACGCCTACACCCGGCTCATCGCCGAGCAGCCGGACCGGCTCCTGATGCAGATGCAGGTGTACGTCGCGGTGGCCGCCGCGGAGGAGGCCGGCGACCACGAGTTCGGTGAGGCCGTCCGGGCCGGCTGGATGGAGCTGTGGGAGACCGTCCACCTGCCGCTCGGCGCCGACGTCAACGAGACCACGACCTTCCTGGCGTACGGCATGCTCGTCAACACCCTCGTCGCCATGGGATTCCCGCCCGAGCACCGGGTCTGGGAGGGGTTCTACCCCTCCGCCCGCCGCCTCGGGCGACTGGAGAAGTAGCGCACACCCGGGCTCCGGCCCGGGGCCGGTCCGCTCCGCGTCCCGGCCGACCCCTGCTCGTAGAAGTTAGTCATCAATAACTAACCCGAAGGGTGAGCAGCAGTGAACCAGCCCGCAGCCCGCCGCGGCTCCGCCGCCTGGGCCCTCGTCATCACCAGCGTCGCCGGCTTCATGGCGGCCCTCGACAACCTCGTCGTCACCACCGCCCTGCCCTCCATCCGGGAGGACCTCGGGGGAGGACTGCACGACCTCGAATGGACGGTGAGCGCCTACACCCTCACCTTCGCCGTCCTGCTCATGTTCGGCGCCGCCCTCGGCGACCGCTTCGGCCGCCGCCGGCTCTTCGTCGCCGGGCTCGCCGTCTTCACCGGCGCCTCCGCCGCCGCCGCGCTCGCCCCCGGCATCGACGCGCTGATCGCCGCCCGCGCCGTCCAGGGCGTCGGCGCCGCGATCATGATGCCGCTCACCCTCACCCTGCTCACCGCGGCCGTCCCGGCGGCCAGGCGCGGCATGGCGTTCGGCATCTGGGGCGCCGTCAACGGCCTCGCCGTCGCCGCCGGCCCGCTCATCGGCGGCACCCTCACCGAGCACATGTCCTGGCAGTGGATCTTCTGGCTGAACGTCCCGCTCGGCCTCGCCCTCCTGCCGCTCGCCCGGCTGCGGCTCGCCGAGTCGTACGGCGCCGGTGCCCGCCTCGACATCGCCGGCACCCTCCTCGCCAGCGGCGGCCTGTTCGGCATCGTGTACGGGCTGATCCGCGGCCCGCTCGACGGCTGGACCTCCGCCACCGTGCTCACCGCGCTGATCGCCGGCTCCGCGCTCCTCGGCGGCTTCGTCCACCACGGCATCCACAACAAGGCGCCGATGCTGCCCATGCGGCTCTTCCGCAACCGCGCCTTCTCCGGCATCAACGCGGCCAGCCTGCTGATGTTCCTCGGCATGTTCGGCTCGATCTTCCTGCTCAGCCAGTACATGCAGGGCGTGCTCGGCTACTCGCCCACCGAGGCGGGGCTGCGGATGCTGCCCTGGACCGGCATGCCGATGATCGTCGCGCCGATCGCGGGCGCCCTCTCCGACCGGATCGGCGGCCGCCCGGTCGTCGCCGCGGGCCTCGCCCTCCAGGCGCTCGGCCTCGCCTGGTTCGCCCTCGTCCTGACGCCCGACGCCTCGTACGCCGCCCAGCTCCCCGCCCTCGTCGTGAGCGGCATCGGCATGGCGCTGTACTTCGCCCCCGCGGCCAACCTCGTGATGTCCAGCGTCCGCCCCTCCGAGCAGGGCATCGCGTCCGGTGCGAACAACGCGCTGCGCGAGGTCGGCGGCGCGCTCGGCGTCGCCGTGATGGCCTCGATCTTCACCGCGCAGGGCGGATACGAGTCGGGCCAGCGCTTCGTCGACGGCCTGGTCCCCGCGCTGTGGGTCGGCGCCGGGGCGGTGGCGCTCGGCGCGGTGGCGGTGCTCTTCGCCCCGTCGCGGCGGCAGGAGGCCCGACGGAAGGCGGAGACGGAGTCCGAGGTGCTGTCCGGGACGCCCTCCGAGGCCGGGATCGAGGCCGGCGCCGAGGCCGGTGTCGAGGTCGAGGTCGCTGTCGGGACCGAGGCGGAGTCCGGGGCCGAGTCCGGGGCCGACGCCGGGAAGCCGGGGCTGATCACCGCGTGACGGCACCCCCGGTGCCGCGCCGAGGACGCCGCGGCCCCGCGCCGTGCACGGCCCCGCCACTCCCGGCGGGGCCGTCGCCTTTTCTCCTGCCGCGACCGCGCCCGTACGCTTGAGCCCGTGCAGCAGATCGCAGACGCCCCCCTCGCGCCCCTGACCACCTTCCGGCTGGGCGGCCCCGCCACCCGGCTCGTCACCGCGACCACCGACGACGAGGTGGTCGCCGCAGTCCGCGAGGCCGACGCCGCGGGCACCCCGCTGCTGATCATCGGCGGCGGCTCCAACCTGGTCATCGGGGACAAGGGCTTCGACGGCACGGCGCTGCGCATCGCCACCACCGGCTTCGTCCTGGACGGCACGCGCCTGGAGCTCGCCGCCGGAGAGGTATGGACGGACGCCGTGGCGCGGACCGTCGAGGCCGGGCTCGCCGGGATCGAGTGCCTGGCCGGCATCCCCGGCTCCGCCGGGGCGACCCCGATCCAGAACGTCGGCGCGTACGGGCAGGACGTCTCCGCCACCGTCACCGAGGTCGTCGCCTACGACCGGCGCGCCGAGGAGACCGTCACCCTCACCGGTGCCGAGTGCGCCTTCTCGTACCGGCACAGCCTCTTCAAGGACCAGCCCGACCGGTACGTCGTGCTGCGGGTCCGCTTCGACCTCGAGGACGCCGGCGGCCTCTCCGCGCCGATCAAGTACGCCGAGACCGCCCGCGCCCTGGGCGTGGAGGCCGGGGACCGGGTGCCCCTCGCCACGGCCCGCGAGACCGTGCTGCGGCTGCGCGCCGGCAAGGGCATGGTCCTGGACCCGGAGGACCACGACACCTGGTCCGCCGGTTCCTTCTTCACCAACCCGATCCTCACGAGCGACGAGTTCGACAGCTTCCGGGCCCGGGTGGCGGTGCGGCTCGGAGCGGACGTCACCCCGCCGGCCTTCCCGGCGGGCGAGGACGGAGCCGTGAAGACCTCGGCGGCCTGGCTGATCGACAAGGCCGGATTCACCAAGGGGTACGGCTCCGGTCCGGCCCGCATCTCCACGAAGCACACGCTCGCCCTCACCAACCGCGGCGAGGCGACCACCGAGGACCTCCTCGCCCTCGCCCGGGAGGTCGTCGCCGGCGTACGGGACGCCTTCGGGATCACCCTCGTCAACGAGCCGGTGACCGTGGGCGTCGAGCTCTAGTACGCGACGCCGACGCCCTGCCTGACCGTCGCGGGGTCGTCGATCATCGACAGCATCGCGTGCGCCACGTCCGCGCGGGCCAGGGAGCGGCCCCGGGGCGGGGTGCCGCCGACGACCCTGCGGTACTGCCCGGTGCCCTGCTTGTCCGTCAGCTTGGGCGGGCGTACGGAGGTCCAGTCGGCGTCGCTCGCGGCGAGGTCGGACTCCATGACCCGCAGGTCGGCGTAGACGTCCTTCAGGACGGAGTTGACGATCGCGAGCACCGCCTTGTCGACGAGGGCCTGACCCTCCGGGACCGGGCCCAGCGGGGCGGCGCTGACCACCAGGAGCCGGCGTGTCCTCTCGGCCTCCATCGCGGTGAGCACCGAGCGGGTCAGCCGGGCGGCCACGCCCGCGTCCGCCCGGCTCCGGGCCCCGAGGCCCGAGAGGACCGCGTCCCGGCCCGCGACGGCCCCGCGCAGGGCCCCGGGGTCGGTCAGGTCGGCCCGCAGGACCGTGAGGCGCGTGCCGGTCGCCGTGAGCCGTGCCGGATCCCGCACCACCGCCGTCACCTCGTGGCCCGAGGCCAGTGCCTGCCGGACGATCTCCTGGCCGATGCCGCCGGTCGCACCGAAGACTGTGAGCTTCATGTCGCACCCTCCCGGGGTGGGTAAGTATTCACTCACCCCCAGGGTGAGTGGATACTCACTCAGACGTCAAGCGTGGCTGGAGGATGCATGGAACAGAGGCCGACCCGGACCCGGATCGTCGACGCCGCCCGGGACCTCATGCGCACGGCGGGGCTCGCCCGCACCACCACCAAGGAGATCGCCAAGGCGGCCGGCTGCTCGGAAGCGGCGCTCTACAAGTACTTCAGCAGCAAGGAAGAGCTCTTCCTGACCGTCCTGAACGAGCGCCTGCCCCAGCTCGGCGGACTCCTCGGCACGCTCGCCCACGACCCCGGCGGCCGCACCGTCGAGGAGAACCTCACCGAGGTCGCCCGGCAGGCCGCGCTCTTCTACGAGCAGACCTTCCCGGTCGTCGCCTCCCTGTACGCGGAACCGCAGCTCAAGCGGCGCCACGAGGAGGCCATGCGCACCTACGGCATGGGCCCCCACAAGCCCATCGAAGGCCTCGCCGCCTATCTCCGCGCCGAGCAGCGGCACGGCCGCATCGGCGCAGACGCCGACCCGGTGGCCGCGGCCTCCCTGCTCCTCGGGGCCTGCGTCCAGCGCTCCTTCGCCTGGGAGATGAGCCCGGACCGCAGGCCGCCGGACTCCCTCGACGACTTCGCCCGCGCGCTCGCCCGCACCCTGCTCAAGGGGATCGGCTGATCCAGTCGTCGATCCCCGCGAGCAGCTTCGCCCGGACGCCCTCGGGCGCCGCCGAACCCCGCACCGACTGACGCGCCAGCTCCGCCAGCTCCACGTCCGTGAACCCGTGGTGCCGGCGGGCGATCTCGTACTGCGCCGCGAGCCGCGAGCCGAAGAGCAGCGGGTCGTCCGCGCCGAGGGCCATCGGCACCCCGGCCTCGAAGAGGGTCCGCAGCGGCACGTCCTCGTGCTTCTCGTACACCCCGAGGGCGACGTTCGACGCCGGGCAGACCTCGCAGGTCACCCCCTTCTCGGCGAGCCTCCGCAGCAGCCGGGGGTCCTCCGCCGACCGCACGCCGTGGCCCACCCGCGCCGCCCGCAGATCGTCCAGGCAGTCCCGTACGGACGAGGGCCCCGTCAGCTCGCCGCCGTGCGGGGCCGCAAGGAGCCCGCCCTCACGGGCGATCGCGAAGGCCCGGTCGAAGTCCCGGGCCATGCCCCGCCGCTCGTCGTTGGAGAGCCCGAAGCCGACCACGCCCCGGTCCGCGAACCGCACCGCGAGCCGGGCCAGGGTCCGCGCCTCCAGAGGGTGCTTCATCCGGTTCGCCGCGACCAGCACGCGCATCCCGAGCCCGGTCTCCCGCGAGGCCGCGTCCACCGCGTCCAGGATGATCTCCAGGGCCGGGATCAGGCCGCCGAGGTGCGGAGCGTACGACGTGGGGTCGACCTGGATCTCCAGCCACCCCGAGCCGTCCCTGACGTCCTCCTGGGCCGCCTCCCGGACGAGCCGCTGGATGTCCTCCGGCGCGCGCAGGCAGGAGCGGGCGATGTCGTAGAGCCGCTGGAAGCGGAACCAGCCGCGTTCGTCGGTGGCCCGCAGCCTGGGTGGGGTGCCGCTGCTCAGCGCCTCCGGGAGATGCACGCCGTACTTGTCGGCCAGCTCGATGAGCGTCGTGGGCCGCATCGAACCGGTGAAGTGCAGATGCAGATGGGCCTTGGGCAGCAGGGTGATGTCGCGTGAAACGTGCTCCATCGGCTGATCCTGCCGCACCCGAATGGACGAAGACACCCCGTTTCCACGATCGGGTGCCCGCTGGAACGCAAAAACGGGCCTCCGGTTCCGGAGAACCGGGGGCCCGCACCTGCGAGAGGATCAGTCAGTCGCCTCGGCGAGCAGCTTCTGGATCCGGGACACGCCCTCCACCAGGTCCTCGTCGCCGAGCGCGTACGACAGGCGCAGGTAGCCCGGGGTGCCGAAGGCCTCGCCCGGGACGACCGCGACCTCGGCCTCGTCCAGGATCAGGGCGGCCAGCTCGACCGAGGACTGCGGGCGCTTGCCGCGGATCTCCTTGCCGAGCAGCCCCTTCACCGACGGGTACGCGTAGAACGCGCCCTCCGGCGTCGGGCAGTAGACGCCCTCGATCTCGTTCAGCATCCGCACGATCGTCTGGCGGCGGCGGTCGAAGGCGGTGCGCATCTCGGCGACCGCGTCCAGGTTGCCGGAGACGGCGGCGAGCGCGGCCACCTGGGCGACGTTGCTCACGTTGGACGTGGCGTGCGACTGCAGGTTCGTCGCGGCCTTCACGACGTCCTTCGGGCCGACGATCCACCCGACGCGCCAGCCCGTCATCGCGTACGTCTTCGCCACGCCGTTGACCACGATGCACTTGTCGCGCAGCTCGGGCACGATCGTCGGCAGCGAGGTGAACTTCGCGTCGCCGTAGACCAGGTGCTCGTAGATCTCGTCGGTCAGGACCCACAGGCCGTGCTCGACGGCCCAGCGGCCGATCGCCTCGGCGTCCGCCTCGCTGTACACCGCGCCGGTCGGGTTCGAGGGCGACACGAAGAGGACGACCTTGGTCTTCTCCGTGCGCGCCGCCTCCAGCTGCTCCACCGAGACCCGGTAGCCGGTGGTCTCGTCGGCGACGACCTCCACCGGGACACCGCCCGCGAGACGGATCGACTCGGGGTACGTCGTCCAGTACGGCGCCGGGACGATGACCTCGTCGCCCGGGTCGAGGATCGCGGCGAAGGCCTCGTAGATCGCCTGCTTGCCGCCGTTGGTCACGAGGACCTGGGAGGCGTCGACCTCGTAACCGGAGTCGCGCAGCGTCTTGGCGGCGATCGCGGCCTTCAGCTCGGGCAGACCGCCGGCCGGCGTGTAGCGGTGGTACTTCGGGTTCTTGCAGGCCTCGACGGCCGCTTCGACGATGTAGTCCGGGGTCGGGAAGTCGGGCTCACCCGCGCCGAAACCGATCACCGGGCGCCCGGCGGCCTTGAGGGCCTTGGCCTTGGCGTCGACGGCGAGGGTGGCGGACTCGGAGATCGCACCGATCCGGGCGGAGACCCGACGCTCGGTGGGAGGGGTAGCAGCGCTCATGCGGCCCATCGTCCCAGACCCTCTCCGGCCCCGGCACACAGGTTTCACGGACCGGACAGGAACGGTCATTCCCGGTCGTACGCGCGTCCTACGGCAGGTCGGCGCGCTTTCTGTTCGACGTAGGGGCCCATGACCACGTATGCTCACTCCTCGTTGGCCCGCACCGACCACATCTCACGATGCGGTACGTTGAGGACACCGACAAAGGGTCGTAGCTCAATTGGTAGAGCACCGGTCTCCAAAACCGGCGGTTGGGGGTTCAAGTCCCTCCGGCCCTGCTACACACACCGCCAGGTGTTGTGCGCATGTACGTACTTCATTGCACCGCCGTGCGGCTCCACCCGGGCGCGGCACGGCCGACCCGGAATCAGGTGAGAGATCGTGACGGACGCCGTAGGCTCCATCGACATGCCTGATGCCGACGACGAGACCGCAGAGTCGAAGAAGAAGTCCCGCAAGGGCGGGAAGCGCGGAAAGAAGGGCCCTCTGGGCCGTCTCGCGCTCTTCTACCGCCAGATCATCGCCGAGCTCCGCAAGGTCGTCTGGCCCACGCGCAGCCAGCTGACGACGTACACCACCGTGGTGATTGTCTTCGTCGTCATCATGATCGGCCTCGTCACCGTGATTGACTATGGCTTCCAGGAAGCAGTCAAGTACGTCTTCGGCTGACTTTTTGTTCCACCCCATCTGTATCGCAGGAAGAAGCAGCCACCGTGTCTGACGCGAACCTGAACGACGCCTTCGAGTCCGAGTCCGTCGAGGACGAGCTGGACATCGTCGAGGCCGCCGACGAGGACGTCGAGGACGTCGAGGTCGACGCTGCTGAGGACGCTGCGGACGAGGACGTCGAGATCGACGAGGCCGACGAGGACGAGACCGTCGAGGTCGAGGCTGAGGACGACGTCGAGGTCGAGGACGAGGACACCGAGGAAGAGACCGAGGAGGAGGCCGAGCCGGCCGCCCCGGTCGACCCGGTCGCCGCGCTCCGCGAGGAGCTCCGCACCCTCCCCGGCGAGTGGTACGTCATCCACACCTACGCGGGCTACGAGAAGCGCGTGAAGGCCAACCTCGAGCAGCGTGCCGTCTCGCTCAACGTCGAGGACTTCATCTACCAGGCCGAGGTCCCCGAGGAAGAGATCGTCCAGATCAAGGGCGGCGAGCGGAAGAACGTCAAGCAGAACAAGCTTCCCGGCTACGTTCTCGTCCGCATGGACCTGACGAACGAGTCCTGGGGCGTCGTCCGCAACACCCCCGGCGTCACCGGCTTCGTGGGCAACGCCTACGACCCGTACCCGCTGACCCTGGACGAGATCGTCAAGATGCTCGCCCCGGAGGCCGAGGAGAAGGCCGCCCGCGAGGCCGCCGAGGCCGAGGGCAAGCCGGCTCCCGCCCGCAAGCTGGAGGTCCAGGTCCTGGACTTCGAGGTCGGCGACTCGGTCACCGTCACCGACGGCCCGTTCGCGACCCTCCAGGCCACGATCAACGAGATCAACCCCGACTCGAAGAAGGTCAAGGGCCTCGTCGAGATCTTCGGTCGCGAGACCCCGGTCGAGCTCAGCTTCGACCAGATCCAGAAGAACTGATCTCACCGTCTTCCGACCAGGTCAGAGTGGCTGTTAAAGCCGCTCTGACCTGCTCGGTTTTTGGCCGCACGTCTATACCCGTTATCGTTGTGCGGTATGCCTGCATCCGGATGACCGGAAGGCGGGCTGAACACTCTCACTAGGACCCGGAGAGAGCAATGCCTCCCAAGAAGAAGAAGGTCACGGGGCTTATCAAGCTCCAGATCAACGCTGGTGCGGCCAACCCGGCCCCGCCGGTCGGCCCCGCGCTCGGTCAGCACGGCGTCAACATCATGGAGTTCTGCAAGGCCTACAACGCCGCGACCGAGTCGCAGCGTGGCATGGTCGTGCCGGTGGAGATCACGGTCTACGAAGACCGCACCTTCACCTTCATCACCAAGACTCCGCCGGCCGCCAAGCTGATCCTCAAGGCCGCGGGTGTGGAGAAGGGCTCCGGCGAGCCGCACAAGACCAAGGTCGCCAAGCTCACGGCCGCCCAGGTCCGCGAGATCGCCACGGTCAAGCTCCCCGACCTCAACGCCAATGACCTGGACGCCGCGTCCAAGATCATCGCCGGCACCGCCCGTTCCATGGGCATCACGGTCGAGGGCTGATCACCCCCCCGTTTGACCTTTCAGTGGTAGGGCCGGCGCGGCCCGCACCACGACTCCATACCTGAAACACCAGGAGAAGCAGTGAAGCGCAGCAAGGCTCTCCGCTCCGCGGACGCCAAGATCGACCGCGAGCGGCTCTACGCTCCCCTCGAGGCCGTCCGCCTCGCGAAGGAGACCGCCGCCACGAAGTTCGACGGCACCGTCGAGGTCGCCTTCCGCCTGGGTGTCGACCCGCGCAAGGCCGACCAGATGGTCCGCGGCACCGTGAACCTCCCGCACGGCACCGGCAAGACCGCCCGGGTCCTGGTCTTCGCGACCGGTGACCGTGCCGAGGCCGCGATCGCCGCTGGCGCCGACATCGTCGGTTCCGACGAGCTCATCGACGAGATCTCCAAGGGCAACCGCCTGAACGAGTTCGACGCCGTTGTGGCCACCCCGGACCTCATGGGCAAGGTCGGCCGCCTCGGCCGCGTCCTCGGCCCGCGTGGTCTCATGCCGAACCCCAAGGTCGGCACCGTCACCCCCGATGTCGCGAAGGCTGTCAACGACATCAAGGGCGGCAAGATCGAGTTCCGCGTCGACAAGCACTCGAACCTGCACTTCATCATCGGCAAGGTCTCTTTCGATGACACGAAGCTGGTCGAGAACTACGCCGCGGCGCTGGAGGAGATCCTCCGTCTGAAGCCGTCCGCCGCCAAGGGCCGCTACATCAAGAAGGCCGCCCTCTCCACCACGATGGGCCCCGGCATCCCGCTGGACTCCAACCGCACCCGTAACCTCCTCGTCGAGGAGGACCCGGCCGCGGTCTGAACCTCACCGGTTCACTGAGTGGTCAAGCCGGCCCCGCACCTCTCCGGAGGTGCGGGGCCGGCTTCTTGTTACGGTTCAAGAGACCGCAAAGACGTAGATCAAGGGGTGGGGAACGCTCATGAACAAGTCCGCATGGAAGCGCGCGGGCGTCGCCCTGACGGCCGTGGCCGTCGTGACGGGTGTCGCGGGCTGTCAGGACGGAGCAGACGCCAAGACCGGGGCCAAGGCGGGGGCCGAGGCGGGTGCTCCGAAGGTGCAGAGCCTCGGGGAGGTCACCAAGGTCATCCAGGCCGCGTACGAGAAGACCTCCCAGGCCAAGGCCGCGAAGCTCCGGATGACGATCGAGATGACGGGCGCCGGTCTGGGCTCCGGCACCACCACCATGACCGGCGTGCAGGGCTGGGACCCGGCCTCGATGGACGTGACGATGTCCGGCGGCATGTTCGCCGGGGCGGGCGCCGCCGGCATGCCCGACAAGATTCGCATGATCATGCACGACAACGTCATGTACATGGACATGGGCGCCGAGCAGGCCGCCTCCATGGACGGCAAGCGCTGGATGAAGATGGACTTCGCCGCCCTGGCGAAGGAGTCCGGCGATGCCGCCCTGCAGAAGCAGATGACGCAGAACCTCGGCGGCATGAACCAGGACCCGGCCCAGCAGCTCGCGCTGCTCCTGGAGTCCCCGGGCATCAAGCACGTCGGCCCGGAGAAGGTCGAGGGCGTCGACGCCCAGCACTACAAGGGCTCGGTCGCCTTCGAGGACATGCTGAAGGCCAACAAGGCCTTCGACGGCCTGCCGAAGGCGGACCGCGAGAAGCTCGTCGCGACCATGAAGGACTCGGGGGTCAAGGGCTACGACACCGAGCTCTGGGTCAACGGCGACGGCTACCCGGTGAAGATGGTCGTCGGCATGAAGATGCCCGAGGGCACGATGAACATGACGGCCTTCTACTCCGACTACGGCACCAAGGCGAACGTCCAGGCCCCGCCGGCGAAGGACACCTTCGACTTCATGCAGATGATGAAGGACCTCGGGAAGGAACTCGGCCAGGGCTGATTTGCCCGAAGCCGACACGGTCGCGTACTCTTCCACAGAAGCCAAAGACCGCTGGTCGTTGCTGTGCCCTACCGGGTGCGGTGGCCGAAGGATCCGCTGACAACGGACGACCCGCGCAGGTGACTGTGGAAAGTTCCCGGACTCGTCCGGTCGAGCTCAGCCCCGTGCGCCTGCGCCGGGGCGTTTTGTTTGTCCAGCCCCCTTCTGAGCGGTCCTCATCACCCGGAAGGAGGCCGACGCACTATGCCGACGCCCAACAAGGCTGCATCGGTGGCCGAGCTCAAGGACGCGTTCCAGAGCTCCAACGCCGCCGTGCTGACCGAGTACCGGGGTCTCACCGTCGCGCAGCTCAAGACGCTGCGTCGCTCTCTCGGTGAGAACGCCCAGTACGCCGTGGTGAAGAACACGCTGACCAAGATTGCGGCCAACGAGGCCGGGATCACCGCACTGGACGAGCACTTCGCTGGTCCGACCGCGGTCGCCTTCGTCACCGGTGACCCGGTGGAGTCGGCGAAGGCCCTGCGTGACTTCGCCAAGGAGAACCCGAACCTCATCATCAAGGCCGGTGTCCTTGACGGTAAGGCTCTCTCCGCCGACGACATCAAGAAGCTTGCGGACCTCGAGTCCCGCGAGGTTCTGCTCAGCAAGCTGGCCGGCGCGTTCAAGGGCAAGCAGTCTCAGGCTGCCTCGCTCTTCCAGGCGCTGCCGTCGAAGTTCGTCCGCACCGCGGAAGCGCTTCGCGTCAAGCTCGCCGAGCAGGGCGGTGCCGAGTAATTCGGCTCGCGCATTGATCCGCGCCGCCTAGTGCGCGGGTCGTAGCGGGCCGTTACGCCCGCCTCTATAGACACATCGGCACCTGCCGAATTAGTGGAAGGATCGCCCATCATGGCGAAGCTCTCTCAGGACGACCTCCTCGCCCAGTTCGAGGAGATGACCCTCATCGAGCTCTCCGAGTTCGTGAAGGCCTTCGAGGAGAAGTTCGACGTCACCGCCGCCGCGGCCGTCGCCGTTGCCGGCCCCGCCGTCGGTGGCGCTGCCCCCGAGGCCGCCGAGGAGCAGGACGAGTTCGACGTCATCCTCGAGGGTGCCGGCGACAAGAAGATCCAGGTCATCAAGGTCGTGCGTGAGCTCACCTCCCTGGGCCTCAAGGAGGCCAAGGACCTCGTCGACGGCACCCCGAAGCCGGTCCTCGAGAAGGTCGCGAAGGAGGCCGCCGAGAAGGCTGCCGAGTCCCTCAAGGCCGCCGGCGCCTCCGTCACGGTCAAGTAAGACCGTTTCGAGTCGCTGAAGCTGACTCCTGCTCCCGTGTAACGCGGGAGCAGCGAAAGGCGATCACCCTTCTGGGTGGTCGCCTTTCGGCGTTCCCGGGACGGGCGTGGCGGGGGGCCTGAGAGGCGCTGGAAGCGGAGTATGGTGATCTTCGCCGTGCGCCCCGCAGACCGGCGGGTCTTGACGAACCGCACGCAGCGCGCAATTCTCAGGACGCGTCGTCACAACGATCCGTTTCCGAGGCATGGATCGACGACTGAACGGGCAGTATCGAGGTGCGCCGCACGGCGCGAGGTACCGCGGAGTTGAGAGCAACGAGGGTCGCGAAGAAGTCGCCCTGGACATCAGTGAGCCAAGTGGCTACACTGACCCTTTGCGCTGCCTGTTAGCTGCCCCCTGCCCGTCACCAGGGGCATACCTTCGCATCAGCTTCGTGGACCGACCCCGTCTGACCTGGCCCTTTGGTCATCTCAGGAAAAGTCTGCCGTGAAGCGTTGCTGGGGACCGGTACGCGCGTAGTGAGTCCGAGCCCTCGGAAGGACCCCCTCTTGGCCGCCTCGCGCAACGCCTCGACCAATACGAACAACGGCGCAAGCACCGCCCCGCTGCGCATCTCCTTTGCAAAGATCAAGGAGCCCCTCGAGGTTCCGAACCTCCTCGCGCTGCAGACCGAGAGCTTTGACTGGCTGCTCGGCAACGCCGCCTGGAAGGCTCGCGTCGAGGCTGCCCTTGAGTCGGGACAGGACGTCCCCACGAAGTCCGGCCTGGAGGAGATCTTCGAGGAGATCTCCCCGATCGAGGACTTCTCCGGGTCGATGTCGCTGACCTTCCGCGACCACCGCTTCGAGCCGCCGAAGAACTCGATCGACGAGTGCAAGGACCGTGACTTCACGTACGGCGCCCCGCTCTTCGTCACCGCCGAGTTCACCAACAACGAGACCGGCGAGATCAAGTCCCAGACGGTCTTCATGGGCGACTTCCCGCTCATGACCAACAAGGGCACCTTCGTCATCAACGGCACCGAGCGTGTCGTGGTGTCGCAGCTGGTCCGTTCGCCGGGTGTCTACTTCGACTCGTCGATCGACAAGACGTCCGACAAGGACATCTTCTCCGCCAAGATCATCCCGTCCCGGGGTGCCTGGCTGGAGATGGAGATCGACAAGCGCGACCTGGTCGGTGTCCGCATCGACCGCAAGCGCAAGCAGTCCGTCACCGTCCTCCTCAAGGCTCTCGGCTGGACCACCGAGCAGATCCTGCAGGAGTTCGGCGAGTACGAGTCCATGCGCGCCACCCTGGAGAAGGACCACACCCAGGGCCAGGACGACGCGCTGCTCGACATCTACCGCAAGCTGCGTCCGGGCGAGCCGCCGACCCGTGAGGCCGCTCAGACGCTGCTCGAGAACCTCTACTTCAACCCGAAGCGCTACGACCTCGCGAAGGTCGGCCGCTACAAGGTGAACAAGAAGCTCGGCGCCGACGAGCCGCTGGACGCCGGTGTCCTCACCACCGACGACGTCATCGCCACGATCAAGTACCTGGTCAAGCTCCACGCGGGCGAGACCGAGACGATCGGCGAGAACGGCAACGAGATCGTCGTCGAGACCGACGACATCGACCACTTCGGCAACCGTCGTCTGCGCAACGTCGGCGAGCTCATCCAGAACCAGGTCCGCACGGGTCTGGCTCGTATGGAGCGCGTCGTCCGCGAGCGGATGACCACCCAGGACGTCGAGGCGATCACGCCGCAGACCCTGATCAACATCCGGCCGGTCGTCGCCTCCATCAAGGAGTTCTTCGGCACCAGCCAGCTGTCGCAGTTCATGGACCAGAACAACCCGCTGTCGGGTCTGACGCACAAGCGTCGTCTCTCGGCGCTGGGTCCCGGTGGTCTGTCCCGTGAGCGGGCCGGCTTCGAGGTCCGAGACGTGCACCCGTCCCACTACGGACGCATGTGCCCGATCGAGACCCCCGAAGGCCCGAACATCGGTCTGATCGGTTCGCTCGCCTCGTACGGCCGCGTCAACGCGTTCGGCTTCATCGAGACGCCGTACCGCAAGGTCGTCGACGGCCAGGTCACCGACGAGGTCGACTACGTCACCGCCGACGAGGAGGACCGGTTCGTCATCGCGCAGGCCAACGCCGCGCTCAACGACGAGCTGCAGTTCACCGAGGCCCGCGTCCTGGTCCGTAAGCGTGGCGGCGAGGTCGACTACGTCGAGCCGTCGGACGTGGACTACATGGACGTCTCGCCGCGCCAGATGGTGTCGGTCGCGACCGCCATGATCCCGTTCCTCGAGCACGACGACGCCAACCGTGCCCTCATGGGCGCGAACATGATGCGTCAGGCCGTCCCGCTGATTAAGTCGGAGGCCCCGCTCGTCGGCACCGGCATGGAGTACCGCTGCGCCACCGACGCCGGCGACGTGCTCAAGGCCGAGAAGGACGGTGTCGTCCAGGAGCTGTCGGCCGACTACATCACGGTCGCCAACGACGACGGCACGTACATCACGTACCGCCTGCACAAGTTCTCCCGCTCCAACCAGGGCACCTCTGTGAACCAGAAGGTCGTCGTGGACGAGGGCGACCGCGTCATCGAGGGCCAGGTCCTCGCCGACGGTCCCGCCACCGAAGACGGCGAGATGGCGCTCGGCAAGAACCTCCTCGTGGCGTTCATGCCGTGGGAGGGCCACAACTACGAGGACGCGATCATCCTGTCGCAGCGCCTCGTGCAGGACGACGTCCTCTCCTCGATCCACATCGAGGAGCACGAGGTCGACGCCCGTGACACCAAGCTCGGCCCCGAGGAGATCACCCGGGACATCCCGAACGTCTCCGAGGAGGTCCTCGCGGACCTCGACGAGCGCGGCATCATCCGCATCGGTGCCGAGGTCGTCGCCGGCGACATCCTCGTCGGCAAGGTCACGCCCAAGGGTGAGACCGAGCTGACGCCGGAGGAGCGCCTGCTCCGCGCGATCTTCGGTGAGAAGGCCCGTGAGGTCCGTGACACCTCGCTGAAGGTGCCGCACGGCGAGATCGGCAAGATCATCGGCGTCCGCGTCTTCGACCGCGAGGAGGGCGACGAGCTTCCCCCGGGCGTGAACCAGCTGGTCCGCGTCTACGTCGCCCAGAAGCGCAAGATCACCGATGGTGACAAGCTCGCCGGCCGTCACGGCAACAAGGGTGTCATCTCCAAGATCCTTCCGATCGAGGACATGCCCTTCCTCGAGGACGGCACCCCGGTCGACATCATCCTCAACCCGCTGGGTGTCCCGTCCCGAATGAACCCGGGACAGGTCCTGGAGATCCACCTCGGCTGGCTCGCCAGCCGCGGCTGGGACGTCTCCGGTCTCGCGGACGAGTGGGCGCAGCGCCTCCAGGCGATCGGCGCCGACCAGGTCGCCCCCGGCACCAACGTCGCGACCCCGGTCTTCGACGGTGCGCGTGAGGACGAGCTCGCGGGTCTGCTCCAGCACACCATCCCGAACCGCGACGGCGAGCGCATGGTGCTCCCGACCGGTAAGGCGAGGCTGTTCGACGGCCGCTCCGGCGAGCCGTTCCCGGACCCGATCTCCGTCGGGTACATGTACATCCTCAAGCTCCACCACCTGGTCGACGACAAGCTGCACGCGCGTTCGACCGGCCCGTACTCGATGATCACCCAGCAGCCGCTGGGTGGTAAGGCCCAGTTCGGTGGCCAGCGCTTCGGTGAGATGGAGGTGTGGGCGCTGGAGGCATACGGCGCCGCGTACGCCCTCCAGGAGCTGCTGACGATCAAGTCCGACGACGTGACCGGCCGCGTGAAGGTCTACGAGGCCATCGTCAAGGGCGAGAACATCCCTGAGCCCGGCATCCCCGAGTCCTTCAAGGTCCTCATCAAGGAGATGCAGTCCCTGTGCCTCAACGTGGAGGTGCTGTCCTCGGACGGCATGTCCATCGAGATGCGCGACACCGACGAGGACGTCTTCCGCGCAGCGGAGGAGCTCGGCATCGACCTGTCCCGGCGCGAGCCGAGCAGCGTCGAAGAGGTCTGACGGGAGTCCGGCAGGGGGACCAGCAATGGTCCCCCCGCCGGCCCCAGGACCCCCGTATCAGACCCCAAAGCCTTACAACCCTGAGAGGGATTGACGCATAGTGCTCGACGTCAACTTCTTCGACGAGCTCCGGATCGGTCTGGCCACCGCTGACGACATCCGTCAGTGGAGCCACGGCGAGGTCAAGAAGCCGGAGACCATCAACTACCGCACGCTCAAGCCCGAGAAGGACGGACTCTTCTGCGAGAAGATCTTCGGTCCGACCCGGGACTGGGAGTGCTACTGCGGCAAGTACAAGCGCGTCCGCTTCAAGGGCATCATCTGTGAGCGGTGTGGCGTCGAGGTCACCCGCGCCAAGGTGCGCCGTGAGCGGATGGGCCACATCGAGCTCGCCGCTCCCGTCACCCACATCTGGTACTTCAAGGGCGTTCCGTCGCGTCTTGGCTACCTGCTCGACCTCGCCCCGAAGGACCTCGAGAAGGTCATCTACTTCGCGGCGTACATGATCACGTACGTCGACGACGAGCGTCGTACGCGTGACCTGCCCTCGCTGGAGGCGCACGTCTCCGTCGAGCGTCAGCAGATCGAGAACCGTCGCGACTCCGACCTGGAGGCCCGCGCCAAGAAGCTCGAGAACGACCTCGCCGAGCTGGAGGCCGAGGGCGCCAAGGCCGACGTGCGCCGCAAGGTGCGCGAGGGTGCCGAGCGCGAGATGAAGCAGCTGCGCGACCGTGCGCAGCGCGAGATCGACCGTCTGGACGAGGTCTGGTCGCGCTTCAAGAACCTCAAGGTCCAGGACCTGGAGGGCGACGAGCTCCTCTACCGCGAGCTGCGTGACCGCTTCGGCACGTACTTCGACGGTTCGATGGGTGCCGCGGCGCTGCAGAAGCGCCTGGAGTCCTTCGACCTGGACGAGGAGGCCGAGCGCCTCCGCGAGATCATCCGTACCGGCAAGGGCCAGAAGAAGACCCGTGCGCTCAAGCGCCTCAAGGTCGTCTCCGCGTTCCTGCAGACCGCGAACAGCCCCAAGGGCATGGTTCTCGACTGCGTGCCGGTCATCCCGCCGGACCTGCGTCCGATGGTGCAGCTGGACGGTGGCCGCTTCGCGACCTCCGACCTGAACGACCTGTACCGCCGTGTGATCAACCGCAACAACCGTCTGAAGCGTCTGCTCGACCTCGGTGCCCCCGAGATCATCGTGAACAACGAGAAGCGGATGCTCCAGGAGGCGGTCGACGCCCTCTTCGACAACGGCCGTCGTGGTCGCCCGGTGACGGGCCCCGGCAACCGTCCGCTGAAGTCCCTCAGCGACATGCTGAAGGGCAAGCAGGGTCGTTTCCGTCAGAACCTGCTCGGCAAGCGTGTCGACTACTCGGCGCGTTCCGTCATCGTCGTCGGCCCGCAGCTCAAGCTGCACCAGTGCGGTCTGCCGAAGGCCATGGCGCTGGAGCTCTTCAAGCCGTTCGTGATGAAGCGCCTGGTCGACCTGAACCACGCGCAGAACATCAAGTCGGCGAAGCGCATGGTCGAGCGCGGCCGCACGGTCGTGTACGACGTCCTCGAAGAGGTCATCGCCGAGCACCCGGTTCTGCTGAACCGTGCGCCCACGCTGCACCGCCTCGGCATCCAGGCCTTCGAGCCGCAGCTGGTCGAGGGCAAGGCCATCCAGATCCACCCGCTCGTCTGCACCGCGTTCAACGCGGACTTCGACGGTGACCAGATGGCCGTCCACCTGCCGCTCTCCGCGGAGGCGCAGGCCGAGGCCCGCATCCTGATGCTGTCCTCGAACAACATCCTGAAGCCCGCCGACGGCCGTCCGGTCACGATGCCGACCCAGGACATGGTCCTCGGTCTGTTCTTCCTGACCACCGACGGTGAGCTCCGTGACACCAAGGGCGAGGGCCGCGCGTTCGGCTCCACGGCCGAGGCGATCATGGCGTTCGACGCCGGCGAGCTCGCGCTCCAGTCGGAGATCGAGATCCGCTTCCCCGTCGGCACCGTCGCTCCGCGTGGCTGGGTTCCCCCGGTCGCCGAGGAGGGCGAGCCGGAGTGGCAGCAGGGTGACACGTTCCGTCTGCGGACGACCCTGGGCCGTGCGCTCTTCAACGAGCTGCTGCCCGAGGACTACCCGTTCGTCGACTACTCCGTCGGCAAGAAGCAGCTCTCCGAGATCGTCAACGACCTCGCCGAGCGCTACCCCAAGGTCATCGTGGCGGCGACGCTCGACAACCTGAAGGCGGCGGGCTTCTACTGGGCGACCCGTTCCGGTGTCACCGTGGCCATCTCCGACGTCGTCGTTCCCGAGGCGAAGAAGGAGATCGTCAAGGGCTACGAGGCGCAGGACGAGAAGGTCCAGAAGCAGTACGAGCGCGGTCTGATCACCAAGGAAGAGCGCACGCAGGAGCTCATCGCGATCTGGACCAAGGCGACCAACGAGGTCGCCGAGGCGATGAACGCGAACTTCCCGCGGACGAACCCCATCTTCATGATGGTTGACTCGGGTGCCCGAGGAAACATGATGCAGATGCGTCAGATCGCCGGTATGCGTGGTCTGGTGTCCAACGCCAAGAACGAGACGATCCCGCGTCCCATCAAGGCGTCGTTCCGCGAGGGCCTCACCGTCCTCGAGTACTTCATCTCCACGCACGGTGCCCGTAAGGGTCTCGCCGACACCGCCCTGCGTACCGCCGACTCGGGTTACCTGACCCGTCGTCTGGTGGACGTCTCGCAGGACGTCATCATCCGCGAGGAGGACTGTGGCACCGAGCGCGGTCTGAAGCTGCGGATCGCGGCCAAGGACGAGGCCGGTGTCCTGCGGAAGACGGACGACGTCGAGACCTCCGTGTACGCGCGGATGCTCGCCGAGGACGTCGTCGTCGACGGCAAGGTCATCGCGCCGGCCAACGTCGACCTGGGTGACGTGCTCATCGACGCCCTGGTCAACGCGGGCGTCGAGGAGGTCAAGACCCGTTCGGTCCTGACCTGTGAGTCCGCCGTCGGTACCTGTGCGTTCTGCTACGGCCGTTCGCTCGCCACCGGCAAGCTGGTCGACATCGGTGAGGCGGTCGGCATCATCGCCGCCCAGTCCATCGGTGAGCCCGGTACCCAGCTGACGATGCGTACCTTCCACACCGGTGGTGTGGCCGGTGACGACATCACCCAGGGTCTGCCCCGTGTCGTCGAGCTCTTCGAGGCGCGTCAGCCCAAGGGTGTCGCCCCGATCTCCGAGGCGGCCGGTCGCGTCCGCATCGAGGAGACCGAGAAGACCAAGAAGATCGTCGTCACCCCGGACGACGGCACCGACGAGACGGCGTTCCCGATCTCGAAGCGTGCCCGTCTGCTCGTGGGCGAGGGCGACCACGTCGAGGTGGGCCAGAAGCTCACCGTGGGTGCCACCAACCCGCACGACGTGCTCCGGATCCTCGGTCAGCGCGCGGTCCAGGTCCACCTGGTCGGCGAAGTCCAGAAGGTCTACAACTCGCAGGGCGTGTCGATCCACGACAAGCACATCGAGATCATCATCCGGCAGATGCTGCGCCGCGTGACGATCATCGAGTCCGGCGACGCGGAGCTCCTGCCGGGCGAGCTGGTCGAGCGGTCGAAGTTCGAGACCGAGAACCGTCGTGTGGTCACCGAGGGCGGTCACCCCGCCTCCGGCCGTCCGCAGCTGATGGGTATCACCAAGGCCTCGCTGGCGACGGAGTCCTGGCTGTCGGCCGCCTCCTTCCAGGAGACGACCCGAGTCCTGACGGATGCGGCGATCAACGCCAAGTCCGACAGCCTCATCGGCCTCAAGGAGAACGTCATCATCGGTAAGCTCATCCCGGCCGGTACGGGTCTCTCCCGCTACCGCAACATCCGGGTCGAGCCGACCGAGGAGGCCAAGGCCGCGATGTACTCGGCCGTCGGCTACGACGACATCGACTACTCGCCGTTCGGCTCGGGCTCCGGCCAGGCCGTTCCGCTGGAGGACTACGACTACGGTCCGTACAACCAGTAAGCGAGTCGCTTGACCGAAGGGCGGTCACCCCGTGCGGGGTGGCCGCCCTTCGGCGTTCGTCCGGCCGGAGCGGTCAGCGCGCGGCCAGTTCCCAGACGGCGACCAGCACACCGGCGCTCGCGGTCAGGGCGGCGATGCTCGCCAGCGGCCAGCGGGCCCGCTCCAGCTCGTCGAGGCGTGCCTCGTGGTCGGCGAGCTGCCTGTCGGTCTGGTCGCTGCGCTGCACGAGCAGCGCGAGCGAGCCGTCGACCCGGGCGAAGCCGGCCTCCAGGGTGCCCCGGAGCCGTTCCAGTTCGAGGGCGACGGCGACGGGGTCGTTCGGGTCAGACTCGGTCATCGGCACCGCCCGGGGTGCTGCGCAGCCAGGACGGCAGCAGGTTCTGCACCAGGTCGAGGGCCATCACGCGGGCCAGCCCGCCGGCGACGGCCAGTGCCCCGGCGACCCAGGGGAGGGTCTCGGGGACACCGGACGCGTCGACGATCGCGGGGAGGACGACGGCGATGCCGACGGCGGACTGGAGGACGGTACGGGCCGTGCGCTTGGCGGCATCGGACATCGGTGTGCTCCTTGGTGGGGGTCGGTTACTTCGTGAAGGGGACCTTCAGCGCGTTCCAGGAGGCGGCGCCGGGGACGCCATCGGCGTCCGTGCCGCGGAAGCCGAGCTTGTGCTGCCACTTCGCGTAGCTGAGCCGGTCGGCCTCGCCCCAGCGGGGGCTGGGACCGACGGTGTACGCGGAGCAGCCCTCGGCGACGAGGCGGCGGCCCATGGCCGTGATGATCGGGGAGCTCGTCTCCTTGCGGAAGAACGAGGCGCCCGGGAACGGCTGGAGGCGGGGGGCGGCCGGCTTGCCGGCGGCGGGGGTGTTCTTGGCGGGGGCCTTGCCCAGCCGGGTCTGGACCCGGTCGCGCATGGTCGGCATGCCGAAGCCCTTGGGGTCGCTCTTCCAGTCGGACCACTCCAGGTGGCCGATGACGGACTTGGCGCCCCAGGCGTGGGCCCTGCACAGGGCGGCGGAGACCCGCTCGATGGCGTCGAGCTGGGCGGCCGGCCAGGGGTCGGTGCCGTTGCCGAGGTTGATGCACTCGAAGCCGTAGAAGCGGGAGTTGCCGTCGACGGCGTTGCTGCTGCCCTGGTGCTCGCGGGGGGCGGGCGGCCGGTCGCCGTACGTCTCGGTGACGACGGCCTGGAGGACCGAGGGGTCGCCGCCGCCCGCGTGGTTGGCGCGGCCGGAGGCGACGAGGTGGACGGTGCCGTCCTTGGCGATGACGCCGTGGCAGAGCGGCCCGGGGAGCCCGTCGTAGCCGTTGTAGCAGAGCTCGACGGAGGAGGCGGTGCCGCTGGAGACGGTGTGGTGGATCATGACGCCGACCACCGGTCCCCAGGTGCCGACCTGGTTGCGGTTGTGGGTGCGCCAGCCGGGGTGTTCGACGACGGTGACGCCTTCGGCGCGGAGCGCGGCGAGGAACCGGTCCGCGGACAGGGGAGTGGCCATCTGGTGTCCTCCAGGCATGAGAAAAGCCCGCACTCGGGCGGGCTGCGTACGGGTGGGGCGGAAGGGTTACGGGAGCGGCTCGGGCTCCGGGACGGGCTGCTGCGCGGCCGGGTCCCAGGCGGCGCAGAGGGCGGCGTAGTGCGCGCGGCGGGTCTCGAAGTCGGCGAGCGCGGCGGCGACGGCCCGCTGGACGGCGGTCGGGTCGGGAACGGCGGGGACGCCGTCCTTCGCCTCGACGACGGCCAGGCCGTAGCCGCGCAGCGTGGTGTCACCCGTGCCGGCCTTGGCGAACTCCGCGCTGATGTGCACCGACGGGTACTGGCCGGTGAACGGGTCCCGTTCCAGGGTGTAGCCGAGCCCGTTGTCGTAGACGCGTACGGCGATGGTGTGGCCGTTCTCGGTGACGGTGGCGCGGCCGGCGTAGTCGATGGCCACGCCCCAGGGCTGGGTGGGGTCGATGTTCATGGTGTGCTCCTCGACGGCCTCGTCGGCCGGGGTGGGCGGACGGTCAGGTCTGGGTGCCGTACATGCTGACGGTCTGGGCGTACACCGTGCCGGAGGCACTGGTGACCACGGCGTGGATCTCGACGGTCATGACCTTGCCGAACTTGGTCGGCAGGTCGACCGGGAGCAGACCGGTGTGGTCGAAGCTCGTTCCGGCGGGCACGGTCGGGCCGAACTGCTGGCCGTCGACCATGACCTTCACCTGGCCGGCCGCGCCGCTGGACGCCCTCGTGTACATCATCAGCCGCATCTTGGGCTGCCAGACCGGATTGAAGGACTGGGCGATGGGGGTGAAGGTCGTGCTCGTGGTCGACGGCCACTTCGCCACGTTCTGGTGGTCCACCGGCGGCATCAGCTGCAGCCACGGCCTGGCGAGGCCGCCGGTCGCGATGTCGTCCGCGAAGAGCTCGTGGTTGTAGCCGTCGAAGACCCGGAGGACCGGCTTGGCCGGGGAGGAGGGCGTGGTGGGACGGATCTCGTTGAGAGGAGGACGGGTGTTGACCGCTGTGGACAGGGCCTGGATCCGTCGCTCCATCTGGATCAGCCGGTCGACGATGTTCTCGGGCAGCAGGGCCATCAGCCCTCCTCAAGTGCGAGTTCGGCGGTGTCGGGACGGCCTCGCTCGGCCGGCCTGACCTTGACGCCGACGATGCGGTAGCGGGCGTCGAGGCCCGTCGGGTGCCATTCGTCGGTGATGCGGATGCGGGCGGTGCGCCCGAGGAGCGTCGGGGGGACGATCCCGCCGAGCCGGATGCTGATCTCGGGGATCTGCACGGAACCCCACGGCGTGTCGACCTCCGCCTGGGCGAGCGCGTTCAGCGTGCTCTTGTCGCTGATGTCGTTGTGGTCCGAGGACAGGTCGAGCTGGGGCCAGAGGTCCGGGAGCGGCTTCGTCGGCACCTTGACGTCGGACAGCGTCGGCCGGGACTCGGTGCCCGCGTTGCTGTTGGTCGAGGCGCCGCGGGCCAGGGCCGTGGTCCCGCCGCGGGTGGCGTCGTCCGGGATGGAGTACGACAGGATCGAGCCGGGCCGGTCGAAGACCATGTCGGTGGCGCCGGTGCGGATGGGCGAGCCGAGCTTGAGCCGGCGGACCCGCGTGCCCTCGCTCGGATCGCGGTAGACCTGGATCTGGTATTCGAGGCCCTGGGCGCCGAGCTGGTCGAGGGCTTCCTGGTAGACGGTCTCGTCGCCGTACCGCCAGGAGGCCGTCCGCAGTGCGCCGGGTGCCTCGTCCCCGTCGCCGACGTCGATCCTGCTGAGGCCCAGGCCGTCCGAGAGACTGCG
The DNA here is from genome assembly GCF_014648895.1 of Streptomyces tanashiensis. GTDB lineage: Bacteria > Actinomycetota > Actinomycetes > Streptomycetales > Streptomycetaceae > Streptomyces > Streptomyces tanashiensis. The sequence continues at coordinate 938,637 of NZ_BMRZ01000001.1, read as the reverse complement.
CCAGAGGCTGCGGGCGATGACGAACTGGTCGGTCGGCTGGGTGAACTGGGTCTCGAACTCGTTCGTACGGATGCGGCGCCGGGTCGCGTACGAGTCGAAGGTGGAGGCCTGGACTCCCAGGGTCAGCACGCCCCGGTCACTGGCCTGCAGGTTGGTGGTCCAGACGATGCCGCCCCACCACAGGTCCCCGCCGCGCTCCAGGTAGACCGTGGTGCGGCCCGGCCTGATCCGGTGGGCCCGCTCGGCGATCTCGCGGTCGGGGATGGGGACGGTGCCGGACAGCGAGCCGGCCCGGCCGATGTAGTCCTCGAACGACACGTCCCGCAGCGGCAGGATGTCGAGGGTCGTGTCGGACCAGAGGTCGCAGAAGATGGCCCGGTAGGGCGTGTCGATGGCCATGGACAGCCCCCTTTACAGGACGTAGGTCGCGGAGATGCGCACGTTCCGGCCGGCGACGAGAGCGCCGTTGGACGACCAGGTGCGCAGGTTGATCTGGCCGCTGGGGGAGATGTAGGCACCGCCGTTGCCGAAGCCGTCGCAGGCGGAGGCCTCGTAGTCGAAGGCCGGGCGCCATCCGGCGGGCAGGGTGCACAGCGGCTCGTCGGTGAAGTTGCCGGCGCCGTCGACGTTGATGGTGGCGCCGTTGCGGGTGACGGTGACGAGGACGGTCGCGAGGCCCCGGGTGCGGCGGGCGGCGAAGGCCACGACCGTCCAGCCGGGCAGTGCGGTCGTGGCGCTCGTGGTGGTCTCCACCTCCACCGGGGGCTGGTAGTTCGCCCAGGCGGTGCCGGTCCAGCGCTGGAGGACGCCGTAGTTGTCGCGGAACTGGCCGGCGTACGTACCGGTCGAGACCGTGCCGCTGGGGGCGACACCGCCGATCTCCTTCGGGTACGCGACCCAGCCCAGGCCGTCCCAGCGCTGGAGGAAGTGGGCGTTGTCGTTGTCCTGGTACTGGCCCGGGTAGGAGCCGGGGACGCCGGCGTTGTTGTAGACGGGCAGGATGCCGCCCACGCCGACGAGGGTGGTGCGCAGGTCGGTGGAGGCCCCGCCCGCCCAGTCGATGCCGCCGGTGCCGGCCGAGGCCCCGGCCTTCACCTTGACCGAGAAGAGCGGGAGGGAGAGCGGGGGCGCGGCCGGGGCTTCCGGCGTCGCCTTCGGCTGGCCCTTGACGATCTCCAGGACGGCCTCGCTCCGGGTGAGGCTGTCGAACTCGTCGTCGTACACGCGCAGGACGACGAGGTCGATGCGCGGGTTCAGCGGGTCGCCGTCACCGAAGGTGAGGACGGTGTCCGCGTCGAGGGTGACGGGGTAGGCACCCTGGTTGTTCGGGCCCTGGATGACGGCGCGCCCGGCGTAGACGGTCGCCGTCATCGGGCCGCTGGAGCTCATCCAGAGGCCGCCGACCCGGAACTTGCCGTCGATCGTGCCCGGCAGGATGCCGGAGCGCGAGGCGAGCGGGTTGGCCGGGGTGGTGGCGCCGTGGGCGGTGAGGCGGGTGGTGACACGGGTCTGTCCGGTCGGCGGGAGCCAGCCGCTGCGCAGTGCCATGGTGTTCTCCTGTCGGGTGAGTGGATCCGGGACTACGGCAGCGGGTCGACCTTGATGAAGGTGTTGTCGAAGCCGGCCTTGAGGGTGAGGGTGTTGGTGATGACCCGGAAGAAGGCCGTGAGCGTGTACGTCGTGCCCGCGGTCAGACCGGAGTAGCGGCGCGTGTTGGCCACCGAGATCATGTTCTGGCTGGCGGCGAGCACCGCGTAGTCGTCCTCGAGGTCGTTGACGACCGTCGCGCCCTGGGTGAGCTTGAGCGCCATGTACGCGTAGTGGTCGCTGCTCGTCGACCGCATCTTGGCGCCGAAGCTGACGGCGACGGCCCTGGACGGCGGGGCGACGAAGCTGACCGTGAGCGGGTTGGTGACGCGGCCCGCGAGTGTCGAGGTGTAGGTGGTCGAGGTGGTGTCGCCGTAGTCGCCGTTGTCGACGAAGGCCCCGACCGCCACGGCCGGGATCCACGCCGAACCGTTCCACCGCTGGAGCTGGCCGTTCGCCGTGTCGCGGTACTGGCCGGGGTAGCTCGCCGGTGTGGCGGAGGCGGTGTTCGGGATGATGCCGCCGAGCGCCGCCGGGTACGGCACCCAGGCGGCGCCGTCCCAGCGCTGGAGCGTGTTGGCCGCGTCCTGGTACTGACCCGGGTAGGCGCCCGGACCGGTCTGGCCCTCGGCCGGGAGGATGCCGCCGAGCGAGACGACCGTGGAGCGCAGGTCCTTGAGGGAGGTGTTCCACGGGATGCCGCCGTTGCCGGCGCTGGCGCCGGCCGGGACCAGGACCTCGTACAGCGGCAGGCAGCGCGCCGGGATGAGCGGGACCTTCGGGGTCTGCTCCGGGGTGCCCTGGATGATCTCCAGCTTCGCCTCGGTCTTCGTCGAGGTGTCGTAGAGCGAGTCGTAGATCTTCAGGACGATCACGTCGATGCGGGCGTACTGGGCGTTGCCCGGAGTGAAGTTGACGGCCGTGGCGACCGGCAGCGTCACCGGGTAGGCGCCCTGCGTGATGTCGCCCTGGATGACGGCGCGGCCTTCGGAGACCGTGGCCGTCATGGCGCCGGCGCCGAAGGTCCAGAAACCGGCCAGCCGGAAGGCGCCGTCGTACGAGCCGGGCAGGATGCCGGAGCGGACCTGGACGGGGTTCTGCATCGTGGTGACACCGGTCTGGGTGAGGCGGGTGTCCTCGCGGGTCTGGCCGGTCTCGGCGACCCAGCTGCTGCGCAGGTTCATGGGGTTTCTCCGATCGAGGAGTCGAGGCGGGGGAGGGACGGGATCGGGGGGCGATCCGGTGGAGTCAGGACCTGATCCACTCGGCCGAGAGGTTGCAGGAGTAGCCGCCGCCGCCGAGGGTGCGTACCGGGGTCGGGACCGTCTGGTACGCGGAGAGCTGGACCGTGCTGCCGGCGGTGAGCTTGATGAGGCCCTGGCCGCCGACGACGACGGGGCCGCCGCCCGCGGGCGTGAGCCAGGTCATCCGGGGGACGCCGACGCCGCCGACGACGACCCGGGTGCCGCGCATGCCCTCGAAGGAGTCGCTGGTCCAGGCGGTGTGGCCGGAGACGCGCCACCAGCCGGTGCGGGGCACGGTGAAGGTGTCGGTCCCGTTCCAGCCGTTGAAGTCGTCGATGTCGACGGTCTGGAGGGTGACCGGGGTCCACACGGCGAAGGGGATGGACTGGTGGGACGTCTGCGAGGCGCTGAACAGGATCGTCGCCTTGCCCTCGGCGTACTGCCAGGCGGTGCCGTCCCAGCGCTGGAGCACTCCGGCGTTGTCCCGGAACTGGCCGGTGTACGTGCCCGTGGTCACCGTGCCGTGCGGCGCGATGCCGCCGATCGCCTTGGGGTACGAGACCCAGGTCGAGGTCGCGCCGTCCCAGCGCTGGAGCAGCCCGGCGGTGTCCCGGTACTGGCCGGTGTACGCGCCCTTGAAGCCGCTGGTGGGCATGATCCCGCCGAGCGCGACGACCGCCCAGTGCTGGGTGGTGACCGCGGTGGTCCAGTTCACGCCGCCGGTACCGGCCGAGGTGCCCTTCGGGACCCGGACCGTGTAGAGCGGGAGGGCGCTGCCGGCGCCGCTCACCGGGGCGACGGGGGTGGCCGCGGGAGTGCCCTTGACCAGCCGCAGCACGGCCTCGGTGGTGGCGCCCTGGTCGTAGGAGCCGTCCACGACGGCCAGTTCGATCAGGTCGATCCGGTCGTACTGCGCGTCGCCGTCCCCGAGGGTGAAGCTCTCCGGGGCGGTGACGGCGACGAGATAGGAGCCCTGGGCGGTGTCCTTGCCCTGGAGGATCGCGCGACCGGTGCCGATGGTGCACTGCATCGGGGCGCTGCCGGTCAGCACGAAGCCACCGGGCACGATGCCCGACCGCGAGCGCAGCGGGGTCTCCTCGGGGCTCTGGCCGCTGGGGGTGAGCAGGGCGGCGAGGGTCAGACGGGTGTCCTCGCGGGTCTGGCCGGTGGACTGGAGCCAAGCGGCGCGTACGGTCATGGGTCACCTCTCCGGAAGGGGGCGGGGGCGGTCGGGGTGGAGGAACGACGCCGCGGCGGTGACCACGCCGTGGCGTGATCACCGCCGCGGCGGTCAGGAGGGGCCGGTCGCCGCGCGGGGCTCACGCGGCGGTGGTCACGAGGGCCGGTCGCCGCACGAGGTCCGTGCGGCGGCGGTCACCACTCGGCGCTGCGCCAGCGCACCGTCATCAGCGAGGCCGCGGTGCCCTCCTCGGGCCGGAAGGACAGGTCGGTCCGGCCGGGGTCCAGCACGAACAGCTCCTCCGGGGTGGAGTCGGCCATCGCGGTGTGCAGCCGGGAGGCCGAGTTGTTGAGCATGACCGTCCCCGCGCGGGTGTCGACGGTGAGCTCGTCGCCGGCGGCCAGGTCGATCGCGTACCGCAGACGGCGCCGGGTGACCCGCTCGGTGACGGCGGGCATGGAGCACGGGCCGCGGAAGACGATCACCGGGTGGCAGGCGGCCGAGCCGGTGTTCTCGACGCTGACGTCACCGGTGCTCGTCGCCTTGCCCCAGCTGAGCGGCCATGTCAGCGGCCAGGTGAGGCCCGACTCCGGCTGCGGGGGAGTGGTCGTGGCGACCTGCTCGTCGACGGCGTACCGGCGGGGGTCGGACGCCAGCCACTGGACGGACATGCGGGAGCTGCCCTGGGTGGCGAAGCCCTGGTCGGCGGGGACCACGCGCTGGGCGATCCGGGCGCGGACGGCGAGCAGTTCGCCGTGCAGCCGGACGGTCAGCCAGCGCTCCTCGTCGAGGAGGGCGAGCGCCTGCCGCAGCATGCGGATGGCACCCGCCGCGCCCTTGTACTCCGGCATCAGCACGATGGTGCCGCCGACCTTGCGCGGCTTGGCGTACCGGGCACCCGGCCAGGCGCCGTGCGAGGTGGGGCGGTCGGCGTCGGAGGAGTCGTACTCGGGCAGGTCCTCCCAGCCCTGCAGGCCGGACTTGTCGACGGCGAAGGGGGTGCCGGGCCCGATCAGGAGCCCGGCCCACTGCATCTGCCCGTCCTGGGTGATGAGCGAGCCGGGCGCGACGTCGGCCGTGAGGGTGCTTCCGGCGTAGGGGGTAGTGGTCTCGGCCATGGGGCCGTCACCTCACTTCGGATGGGGTCAGCGGTGGGCGGTCGCGAGGAACAGCAGGTCCTCGGCGGTCGACCGGGGGCCGGCGCCGGGCTCCTCGTGGAAGTCCCGGACGCGGTGCGGCCGGGGAGGCGGCTCGGTGAGCGCCGGGACACGGCGGTTCTCCAGCTGGGAGAGCGAGTCGATGCGGTAGTCGTCCGCGCTTCCGGGCGAGACGATGCCGCCCTCGGCGAGCATCGGGAGCTTGTCGAGTTCGACGCCGAACTTCTTGCCGGTGAGCGGGATTTCGAAGCTGAGCTTGTTGAGCCCGTCGATGATCCAGTTGACGAAGGCGATCAGGCCGTTGATCGGTCCCTTCACGACACCGATGACCGCGCTCAGCGCGCCCTTGACCAGGTCGCCGATGCCCCGCAGGGCGTTGCTCACGGCGTCCTTGGCGGTCCGGAAGAAGCCGGGGATCCTGTCGGTGATCCAGTCGGCGACCGGCTGGACGGCGCTCCTGATGCCGCCGATGGTCCGGGAGGCGATGCCGCGCAGCGCGTTCGACGCCGAGGAGACGGCGGAGCCGATCTTCGAGATTCCGCCGATCACCGACCCGACGATCTTGAGTCCGGTCTTGAAGACGGTCAGGTACGCCGCGACGTAGGTGCCCACGGCCTTGCCGAGGCCCTGCATGAACGGCTGGATGAACTTCCAGACCGCCTGGAAGCCCTTCAGCGCCTGCTGGAGGACCTGCTTGATGATCCGCTGGCCGGTCTCGGAGTTGACCGCCAGTTCGATCAGGTACGCCGCGATGGGCACGATCAGGCCGACGAGGAAGCCGAGCGGGTTGGCCCGCATGGCGACGTTGACGCCCGTCATGGCGATCGAGGCGATGGTCATCACGGTGCCGAAGGTGCCCATCAGGCCGGAGATGACGTCCGTGATGGGCAGCAGCGGCAGCAGGATGCCGAGGATCACGCCGGCGCCGGAGCCGATCTTCCCGGCGGCCCTGCGGGCCTTGCCGGCGGCGTCGCCGATCCGCTTGACCCTGGTGGGTGCGGTGGAGCGCTTGATCTTGGTGACGGCGGTGGCGGCGCCGGAGGCGTTCTGGCCGAGGGTGCGGAGGGAGGTGCCGGAGCTCTTGATCCCGGTGGCCAGGGCGCCGACACCCGTCGCGGCGCGCTGGACGTCCTGCTTGAGCTGCCTGAGCGCGCCGCCCGCGTCACCGAGCCCCCGCGCCAGGGACTTCATCGTCGGAGCAACACCCCTGAAGGGGTTGGGCATGGCGCCACCCAGCGCCATGGCACTCATGCGCGTGCTCCACGCGCCTTCACGAGGTACATGAGCGCGTCGGCGGTGGTGTGCGGGTCACTGTTCCGGGCCGCGTGGTAGTGCTCGATGTGCAGCCCGGGACCGGCGGCCCCGCCCTGGCTGACGCTCTGGCCCATGCGGGCGCGGCGGGCGGTGAGGGCGAGCAGCCGGTCCAGCTTGGACAGCGGCAGGACGGCCTCGGCCTCGCCGGCCTCGGCGAGGATCGCCGGGACACCGCCGTGGCGGGGCATGACGACACCACCGGTGGCGAGCATCGGGATGGTCGGCAGGTTGACGCCGAAGGTCTTGCCGCCGACGACGGGGACCCAGCCGGGGACGCTGACCTTGACGCGGTTGAGGCTGCCGATCATCGAGTTGATGAGGCCGATGACGGCGTTGATCGGGCCCTTCACACCGCTCTTGATGCCGTCGAACGCCCGGGACGCGATGTCCTTGAGGCCGTTCCAGATGGACGACATCTTGTCCTTGACGGCGGTGAACGCGCTCGGGATCGCGGACTTGATCCAGTTCACCACCGGGGTGATGACGGCCTTGATGCCGTTCCAGACGGCGCTGATGACGCTCTTGATCGCGTTCATCACCGTGGTGATGACCGTCTTCCAGATCTTCACGTACGTCTTGATGACCGTGGCGACGGCCTTCACGACGGTGGAGATGGCCTTCTTGATGCCGTTCCAGACCGTCTTGATGAGGGCGCCGGCCTGCTTCATGATCGGGCCGATGGCCTTCATGACCGAGCTGATCACGGTCTTGATGGCGCTGAACGCCTTCTTCATGACCGTCTGCATCGTCTTCGAGCGCATCGCCATCTCGACGATCGTCTCGATGAGCGGCATGAAGAGTTCGAGCAGCCGGACCAGGAAGTTGCCCTTCATGGACTTGTTGAGCTTGTCCTGGCCCTTTGCGGCCTTGCCGGCGCCGGACTCGTACTTGCCGAGCTTGCCGCCGGCCGACTGAGCGGTGTCGCCGGCCTTCTTCATGGCGCGCTCGGCCTGCTCCGAGGCCGTCTTGAGGTTCTTGAGCTGGGTGTTGGAGCCTTGAGCGTTGGTACGGAGCGTCTTGAGCTGACTGGACGCCGACTTGCCGGCGTCGCCGACCTTCTTGATCGAGGTGCCGGCGCCGGACGCCTGGGTCTTGATGTTGCGCAGGCCGTCGGACGACTTCTTGAGGGCACTGACGAGAGACATGGGAGTACCTCCTTTCCAGGTGGGTGGGGGTCAGGACGAGGCGCCGCCGGCCATGAGGCGGGCCAGCTCGGCGGCGTCGTCCTTGAGCTTCTGGAACCTCTGCGTGACGGTCTCGCCGGCCTCGGCGAGGGTCCTGGCGGCGTCGGCCGTCGCAAGAAGCGGGCGGGGCTTGGGGACGTCGCGCGGGTTGAACTTGGTCTGGGCGTCACCGAGCTTGTCGATGGCCTTGGCCAGCGTCTCGATGTCCGTGGGTTTCGCGGCGTCCGTGGCCCTGGTGATCGCCTCGACGCCGGTGGCCAGCTTGTCGAGCTGGGCCTTGCTCTTCATCTTGGCGACGGCCTTGTTGAAGTTGATGATCCGGCGGTTGATGTCGCCGAGGGCCCGCTTGAGCGCGTCGAAGGTCGCCGGGTCCGGCGGGTTGGTGAGGGTCACGCCGGCGAGGTTGCCCGCCTCGCGATCCCTGACCGTCTGGGCGTTCTGACGGCGGGGGATGAGGCCACCCTCCACGCTGGCCAGGATCTGACCTCGCAGGCTGGGCCACTTGCGGCCGAGCCAGTTGAAGATCCCGCCCTGGATCTTCCGCTGCAGGTCCTTGAGGTTCAACGCCACGGCGATGAGGAACGCCGGGACGGCGAGGCTGAGGAAGCCCGACACGAGGTACACGGGCCACCAGACGCTGTCCTCGTGGAACTTCTCGACGGCGGCCGCGAAGCTGCCGAGACCGGCGGCCTCCATCCACTCCGTCTTCTTCGCCTTGACGAGCTCCTGGTGCATGTCGTCGAACTTCTTGAAGTAAGGGGCGAACTGCGCCTTGAAGAAGTCCTCGGTCATGAGCTTCGGGGCCTGCTGGACGAGGTGTTCCTTGAGTTCGGAGACCTGCGTCTTCGGGTTCTTGGGGTCGCTGTTGTCGACCCGGTCCTTGAGGAGGGCGTCCCTGAGGGAGGTGATCTCCTTCGAGAGATCCGCGATCGTTTCTGCCATGGATTGCTCCGCTTCCGGCCGGTGACGGCCAAGCGCCGAAAAGCCCCTGCCGGTAGCGGCAAGGGCTCGTTCGTGCGGGGGCAGCCGGGGCGCTAGGCGTCCTCGGATCGGCGGGGGCCGCGGCGCGTCGTCGCGAGGGCGTCGTTCCAGCCGGCGGCGTACGCGAGGGTCTCGCGGCGGGAGACCTCGGCGTACAGCGTGCCGAGCAACGCTCTCTTGTCGAGGGCGACGGGTCCGTCGAGGAGCTGGCGGAGGCGGTCCTGGAGCGGGATGTGCGGTCGGGATGCCTCGGCCTGCTGAGTCATGGACGCCTGCCTTCCGGTTGCTTGCCCGTGCGGGTGTGGCGGCGCCGCGGAGTGAGGAGCGGGGGCACCACGTGTTCGAACTGCTGTGCGAACAGAGTGTGGAACATCTGTTCGATGTTTGTCGAGCGGGAAACGTCTGACGGCGTGTCTTCTTGTGCGATATCCGAACGTGTTGGCGCCAGAAACGGCCGTGAGTTCGACCGGGTAACCTGGAAGCCGCGTTCCCCGGACCGGACCACTTTGGGGGGCGAGGGGCGCGAGGGGCGCGCGGGGACCCCAGGGGGCTGGAAGGCAGCACTGACGCATGGATACGGAGCCGGGCGCTGGTCGCCGGGAGCGGGTCGTCGACTGGCTTGCGTCCCACCCCGATCTGCCCCACCTCTTCGCCTATCTCTCGGAGCTCGTCCACGTCTCCGGGTACGCCCCCGAGGAACTCGTCGTGATCCCCAGGGCCGAGGTCGACCGACGGGAGACGTCCGCCTTCACGTCCGGATGGGCCGAGGCCGTCTCGGACGAACTGCCGCGCATCCGCAGGGAGTACGAGAAGCGCGTCGCCGACGCCTACGCGCAGGGGCAGGGTGACGCGCGTGGAATCCGCCGGCCCCAGCGCCGTACCGACGCCGGCCAGGAGGGCGCGCGGGTCATCGCGCTGCCCTTCGCCCGGCTCCTCGAACCGCCCGCGGCCGTCGTCGAGGCCGAGGAGCGCGTCCGCAGGGAACGCGAGCTGTTCGAACAGCGGGCCGAGCCCGGACATCGGGCCGACCCCGCGACGGGCCAGCGGGCCGAGCCCGAGCCGGAGCCCGAGCACCAGAAGGAGTCCGAGGCCGACACGGAGCCGGACGTCCTCGTGACCGCCCAGGAGAGCCGGACCCGCCGGAACGTCCAGCCGGTACGGAAGGTCGTGCGCGGCAAGGGCGGCCGGCCGATCGTGCCGCCGCTGGCCGGGGTGCCGGTCCAGGTCGGACCGTCCGCCGACCGGCGCGACGCCGACCCGGGCGAACCGGACGCGCGCGCGAGCAGGGGGCGGAGGCTGTCCGACCGGGCCAGGGCCCTGGAGAAGGACATGAGCGCCGAGCGAGGACGGGAAGAAGCGCCCCCGGAGCCCACTCCCTGACGGGAAGGGGCTCCGGGGGCCGCGGGATCACCCGAAGAAGCGGGCGATGGCCTGGGGGGAGACGACCTTGCCCTCCCCGGCGGACGGCCTCTGCCCGTCCTGGTCCGCTCGCTCTCCGTCCTCGTCCTCGTCGTCCCGTCCTCCCGGGCGGGGGACGGGCGTCGGAGCCTCCGGCGGGTCGGAGTCCTCGCCGGTGTTGACGCAGGCGAACATCCAGTTCGCCACGGCCAGATGGTCCACCGTGGCCGCGAGGAGATGGTCGGTGATCGACCATTCGGCGGTCTCGCCGTGGATCTCGCGCTGTACGGCGCTGTCCCGCGGCAGATGCTTGATCAGCAGCACGACGCGACGGCTGGAGAGCTCGCCGCGGTGCCAGTCGAGCAGATCGGTGGAGTAGTAGCGGAGGAAGTCCGCCTCAAGGGCCTCGGCGTGTTCGTCGACGAACTCGACGAGGCTCAGTCTTCCCCCAGGCCGAGCCCGGTCTCCTTGCCGTAGGCCTCCAGGATGGCGGCGATGTCCTGCATGGTGATGTCGTGCTGCTCGAAGCGGGAGAACTGCTCCTCACCCATCAGGAGTGCGAGCAGGCCGTCCACGTCGTTGTCGTCGAGCTTGCGCAGCGCCTTGGCGGTGCCGCGGCTCAGCTCGGTCGGAAGGGTGTAGGTCTCGCCGTCCAGCTCGAAGGACCACTTGCGGCCGTGGGCCTCCTGTCGCTGGGCGCGGGCGGCGTTGACGTCGAAACGGGCCATGGTGATGCGTACTCCTTGTTCGGATGCGTGAAGAGGAGAGGGGTGGGGCGGGACGGCGGTGCGCCGTCCCGCCCCGGGGGGAGAGGGATCAGACGGTCGCGGAGTACTGGCTGTCCTTCATGAGGAAGGTCGCCAGCGGCTTGCCGTCACCCTTCGACATCGCGCTGAAGGTGATGCCCAGCTGGGACGCCGCCTTGCGGGCCAGCTTGATGTCGTCGGTGGCGGTGACCTGACCGCGCGGGATGATGAAGCGGTAGCGCACCGCGGTCGTGCCGCCGGCCTTGACGTCGGTGAACTCCAGGCCGAGGGCGCGGACGTCGGCGAACGGACGCTCGGCGATCTCGTAGCGGTAGGTGTCGACGGCCGGCGTCGGCTCCGCCTTGACGGCGTCGCCGCCCATGAAGAAGGGCAGCGTGTCCTCGTTGAACTGGAGCAGCGAGAACTTCAGCGAGAGGTCACGGCTCGAGTAGATGTAGTGGATCGGGGAGACCGACTGCCACGAGTCGATGGCCTCCAGCTTGTCCTTCTTCGAGAAGGTGACGCCGTCGCCGGAGGTGAAGCCGAGGTCCTTCCAGCCCGCGCCGGACCAGTCGGCGGCGGAGTCCGTGCCGAAGGTGGCCGGGGCGGAGGTGCCGGCGTCGGCGACGTAGAGCTTGCCGGTGCCTGCGACGCGGATCTCGGCAGAGTTGTTTCCAGCCATGGTGGGGTTTCTCCTTGGGGTGGGGTGGGATGACCGCCCTGGACATCGGGTCCGGGTACGGCAAAGGCCCCGCCGGACGGCGAGGCCTGGTCTGTGGGTGAGCGCCCGTCAGGGAGCCGTGCGGGCTCGGGGGCGCTCAGGGGCGGAGAGGCGCCCGGGGGAGCGGGCTCAGAAGACGTTCAGCGAGAGCTGGATGACGCAGAGGTAGCGGTTGGCGCCCCGGTAGAGGTAGTCGGGCATCCAGCGCGGCCCGTCCTGCTCCTCGACGTCGCTGACGAAGGTGGCGCCGAGCTGCTTGCCGATGGTGGCGAGCAGCGCCCGCCGGGCGGCGTTGGCGAGGACGTGGGCCGCGTTCTTGGTCGGCCCGTACACCTCGAACTCGACCAGCGGCTTGTCGACGTGCAGGTCGCCGATCCAGGCGCCGCCGCGGCGGTTCACCAGGACGGCGTTCTGCGTGCCGTCGAAGCCGGCCGGCGCCTGGACGGCGACCGTGATCCCGGCCAGGGCCGGGTCGGCCTTGAGGACGTCGACGACCAGCTTCTCGACGTCCGGGAACGCACTCGGGGGAGTGGTCATGACGGTTCTCCTCGGAAGGGGGGAGCGGGACGGGTGGTGCGGGGTGCCGTCCGGGGCGCTCGACGCGGGGGAGGGGCGGGGGCGCGGAGCGCTCCCGGACGGCGGACGGCGGAGACTGCGGCCCGTCTCGCGGGCACAGCTCCGCCGCTGCACCAACTGTGACAGGGAGCGTGCGCGCACGCAACTAATTCGGAGGCGGTCTTCCGTACGGCCCGGCGAGCGGCCCCCCGGGCACCCCTCGATAGGTTGGCGGCACCCGACCCAGGAGCCGCCCCGTGTCCGCCCGCCCCCGACTGCTCTACGTGACCGACCTCGCCTACCCGGCCCGGGGCCGGCGCTACTGCGACGAGGACATCCACCTCACCGCCCGGCTGCGCGCCGACTTCGACCTGGCGCTCTGTCACCCGCTCGACGCCGCCGCCCTCATGGACGCCTTCGACGCCGTCGTCGTCCGCAACAGCGGCCCGGTCCTCGGCCACCAGGAGGCGTACGACGCCTTCCGCGAGCGGGCGACGGCGCTCGGCACCCTCGTCTACAACCCCCTGCACGGCCGCGGCGACATGGCCGGCAAGCAGTACCTCCTTGACCTGACGGCCGCCGGGTACCCCGTCATCCCCACCGTCGACCGGGCCGAGGACCTGCACCGCCTGCCCGAAGCGGCCGCGTACGCGGTCAAGCCCAAGGCGGGTGCCGACTCCATAGGCCTGCGCTTCCTGGCGTACGAGGAGCTCGCCGGCCTTTCGTACGGCGAGCTCCTCGTCCAGCCGCGCGTCGACTTCCGGTACGAGGTCTCCTTCTACTTCGTCGACGACCGCTTCCAGTACGCCCTGTACGCCCCCGACCCCGAGCGCCGCTGGGTCCTGGAGCCGTACGAACCGACCGCCGACGACCTCGACTTCGCGCGTCGCTTCATCGACTGGAACACCCTCGACCACGGCATCCAGCGCGTCGACGCCTGCCGCGCCCCCGGAGGCGAGCTGCTCCTCGTCGAGCTGGAGGACCTCAACCCGTACCTCTCCCTGGACCGCGTCCCCGAGCCGGTGCGCGAACGTTTCGCCGACGCACTCGTCCGCTCCCTCCGGGCCTTCCTGAAGGCCTCCTGACGGAACGGCGAAGCGCCCCGCGTCCGGAGGGACGCGGGGCGCTTCAGGAGAGGCGGCGGGATCAGGCCGTACGGGGGCGGCGGCGGGCCAGCCGCTCCGCCGCGAAGACGTCCTCCAGGCGGAAGAGCTGGGCCCGGCCGGCCCGGCCCGCCGCCCGCAGATGGCCCAGCTGGACCCACTTGCGGATCGTCGCGGGCGCGACGCCCGCCTCCACGGCGGCCAGCGGCCCCGGGATCAGCGCCGGAAGGGCGGGCAGTGCGGGCGAGCTCAGCATGAGGTCTCCTTCGTGTCGTCCATCGCCGCCCGGATCTCCTCGGTACCGGTCCCCGAGGCCTCCGACAGCTCCTCCCACTGGCCCTCCGGCCACAGGTGCCGGTACGCGGGGTCGTCCTGGCAGCCGCACGCCGCGTCCGTGCAGACGCACGCCGGGTTCACGCACAGCACCGCCCGCCGGTCCGGGAACGCCCGCAGCGACACCGAGTCGCACCAGGGGCAGCGGCCCGTCACCCGCACGACCGTCTCCGCGTCGCCGAGCGTCCGGGCGCACCGGCGGGCCATCCGCCGGATCTCGTCCCGGACGTGCCGGGCGAGGTCCGGGTGCCCGGCGACGGTGTCGAGCAGCCCGACGATCCGGCGCAGCCGCTCGATCACCCCGGCCCGGCGCGGCCGCGGCAGCGCGAGACGGGCGCAGACCGCCTCCTCCAGCTCCACCACGCCGTCGGTGATGTCCCGGATGGCGTCGGAGATGTGCAGCCGGATCGGGGCGGCGCCGTGCCCGGGGACGGACAGGCCGTGGCGCTGTTCGAGGAGCAGCGCCTCGCGCCGCTCCTCGCGGATGAGCTCGTCGCGGCCCGGGTGCGGGGCGGTGGGCGCGGTGCCGGCGGGGGAGCGGCGGCCGGGCGCCAGCTCCTCCGACAGCTCGGGGAACTGCCGTACGAGAGAGGCCGTCCAGAGCGCGATGTCCCGCAGGACGAGCTCGACGGTACGGGTGGCGGCGGACGCTGCCGCCGGGGCGACGGCGGTGCGGTGGGCGCCGGTGGTGTCCTCGGTGCGGTCAGCCACGGCGGCCGCTCCCCGCCGCCGCGACCGCCTTCGCGACGCGCTGGGCGTCCGCCGGGCGGCCGTTGCGCCAGAGGCGGCCCGCGCAGACGCCGTCGAAGTAGCTCTCGGCCGGGGCCACGGCGGACTCGCACTCGCGGCGCACGGGGCAGTCGGCGCAGGCCCGCAGAGCCGGGGCCGCCTCCTTGGCGCGGCGGGCGAAGACGACGGACGGGGAGAGGCCGGCGCACGCGGCGGAGGCCTGCCAGGGGGACGGGTCGGGATGGAACAAGGGAGTTCTCCACGGTCCGGGGCCCGCCCGGGCCCATGGGGCCGATGGGGCTCCTGTGGCTCGGGGGGCCGACGAGTGCGGCGGCGAGCCAGACTTACACGTTGCGTGCGAGCGCGCAACAAAATTCGACACCCCCGTGAACTGGTCTTCACCGATTCGACACGGTTGCGTGCCCGAAAGCACGTAATTCTGTGCGCGCAAGCACGCTAAGGTATGGGATCCGAAGGGTGGGGAGCGAGGAGCGGTACAACATGAGCACTCAAGGGCTCGACGAGTTCGCAGGCTGGGTCGAGGGCCTGATGCGGGCGCGCGGATACGACATCGACAGCCCCCGCGGCGGCGGGAAGTCCCGCATCGCGGACGAGGCCGGAGTGCACCGCGCCGCCGTCACGCGGCTGCTGCAGCGGCAGAGCATGCCGGACCTGGAGACCATGCGCCGGATCGCGCCCCTCCTCGGGGTGTCCGTGCGCGACATGCTGATCCGGTCCGGCCGGGTGACCCCCGAGGAGCTTCCGCTGGCGGCGGACCTGCTGCCGCCCAACGACTGGCAGCCGACCATGGAGGACTTCGCCCGCTGGCTCGGCGTCCCCGACGAGCGCCTGGGCGTCTTCGTCAAGGTCGTGAACCAGTTCCTGGAGCCCGACGCCGAGGGTGCCGACGCCCCCGCCGCCGCCGAGTCGAGGCGTACCGCCCGCGACTGACCGCGACCGGCCGCCACCGCCCGCGACCGGCGGCCCTCCCCGGGGTGCCGGAACGATCCGCCCTGGTCCCGGCCCGCTCCGGCCGGGACCACGTGCGCGTGGGCATTTGTTTTGACCGGAGTCCATGCGATAGGTACGCTCATGCCTTGTGCCTGGGGTGTGCCTGGGCTCCCGTGCGTGTCCTCAACCGCACGGCGAGTCATATATCGGCCACCGTGATCCGCGCTTTTTCCGCCCCTGGCGGAGGTCCGCGAGATTCGACACACCCGACCGCGTGGGTCGGTGAATGTTCCAGGTTAGTTTTACCGACGGCACACAGAAACCGGAGAAGTAGTGCCTACGATCCAGCAGCTGGTCCGTAAGGGCCGGCAGGACAAGGTCGAGAAGAACAAGACGCCCGCACTCGAGGGTTCCCCTCAGCGTCGCGGCGTCTGCACGCGTGTGTTCACGACCACCCCGAAGAAGCCGAACTCGGCCCTCCGTAAGGTCGCGCGTGTGCGTCTGACCTCGGGCATCGAGGTCACGGCCTACATCCCGGGTGAGGGTCACAACCTGCAGGAGCACTCCATCGTGCTCGTGCGTGGTGGCCGTGTGAAGGACCTGCCGGGTGTTCGTTACAAGATCATCCGCGGTTCCCTCGACACGCAGGGCGTCAAGAACCGTAAGCAGGCTCGCAGCCGCTACGGCGCCAAGAAGGAGAAGTAAGAATGCCTCGTAAGGGCCCCGCCCCGAAGCGCCCGGTCATCATCGACCCGGTCTACAGCTCTCCTCTTGTCACCTCGCTGATCAACAAGATCCTGCTGGACGGCAAGCGTTCCACCGCCGAGCGCATCGTGTACGGCGCCATGGAGGGTCTTCGTGAGAAGACCGGCCAGGACCCGGTCATCACGCTGAAGCGCGCTCTCGAGAACGTCAAGCCGGCCCTCGAGGTCAAGTCCCGCCGTGTCGGTGGCGCCACCTACCAGGTGCCGATCGAGGTCAAGCCGGGCCGCGCGTCCACGCTGGCCCTCCGCTGGCTCGTCGGTTACTCCCGCGCCCGTCGCGAGAAGACCATGACCGAGCGCCTCATGAACGAGCTCCTCGACGCCTCCAACGGCCTCGGTGCTGCCGTCAAGAAGCGTGAGGACACGCACAAGATGGCCGAGTCCAACAAGGCCTTCGCGCACTACCGCTGGTAGTCGCAACCCACATCGAGACCGAGAGAAGACTGAGCCGATATGGCTACCACTTCGCTTGACCTGGCCAAGGTGCGCAACATCGGCATCATGGCCCACATCGACGCGGGCAAGACGACCACCACCGAGCGGATCCTGTTCTACACCGGTGTCTCGTACAAGATCGGTGAAGTCCACGACGGCGCTGCCACGATGGACTGGATGGAGCAGGAGCAGGAGCGCGGCATCACGATCACGTCTGCCGCGACGACCTGCCACTGGCCGCTCGAGAATGTCGATCACACGATCAACATCATCGACACGCCGGGCCACGTCGACTTCACCGTCGAGGTGGAGCGTTCGCTGCGCGTGCTCGACGGTGCTGTCACCGTGTTCGACGGTGTGGCCGGTGTCGAGCCCCAGTCCGAGACTGTCTGGCGTCAGGCGGACCGCTACGGCGTCCCGCGCATCTGCTTCGTCAACAAGCTCGACCGTACGGGCGCCGAGTTCCTCCGCTGCGTCGACATGATCGTGGACCGCCTCGGCGCCGTCCCGATCGTCATGCAGCTCCCCATCGGTGCCGAGATGGACTTCCAGGGCGTCATCGACCTGGTCCGCATGAAGGCGCTTGTCTGGTCCGCCGAGGCCAGCAAGGGTGAGATGTACGACGTCGTCGACATCCCGGCGGACAAGCTCGAGCAGGCCGAGGAGTACCGCGCCAAGCTCGTCGAGACCGTCGCGGAGAACGACGAGGAGCTCATGGAGCTCTTCCTCGAGGGCGTCGAGCCCACCGAGGAGCAGCTGTACGCGGCTGTCCGTCGTATCACCATCGCGTCCGGCAAGGGCAACGGCGAGAAGACGGTCACCCCCGTCTTCTGCGGCACCGCGTTCAAGAACAAGGGCGTCCAGCCCCTGCTCGACGCTGTCGTCCGTTACCTCCCGTCGCCCCTGGACGTCGAGGCCATCGAGGGCCACGACGTCAAGGACGCCGAGCTCGTCGTGAAGCGCAAGCCGTCCGACGACGAGCCGCTGTCGGCGCTCGCGTTCAAGATCGCGAGCGACCCGCACCTCGGCAAGCTCACCTTCGTCCGGATCTACTCCGGTCGCCTGGAGGCCGGCACCGCGGTGCTGAACTCCGTCAAGGGCAAGAAGGAGCGCATCGGCAAGATCTACCGCATGCACGCGAACAAGCGTGAGGAGATCGACTCGGTGGGCGCCGGCGACATCGTCGCCGTCATGGGCCTCAAGCAGACCACCACCGGTGAGACGCTGTGCGACGACAAGAACCCGGTCATCCTGGAGTCCATGGACTTCCCGGCGCCGGTCATTCAGGTCGCCATCGAGCCCAAGTCCAAGGGTGACCAGGAGAAGCTGGGTGTCGCCATCCAGCGTCTCGCGGAGGAGGACCCCTCCTTCCAGGTCCACTCGGACGAGGAGACCGGCCAGACCATCATCGGTGGTATGGGCGAGCTTCACCTCGACATCCTCGTCGACCGTATGCGTCGCGAGTTCAAGGTCGAGGCGAACGTCGGCAAGCCGCAGGTCGCGTACCGCGAGACGATCCGCAAGGCCGTCGAGCGCGTGGACTTCACCCACAAGAAGCAGACCGGTGGTACCGGTCAGTTCGCCAAGGTGCAGATCGCGATCGAGCCCATCGAGGGTGGCGACGCCTCCTACGAGTTCGTGAACAAGGTCACCGGTGGCCGCATCCCGAAGGAGTACATCCCTTCGGTCGACGCGGGTGCGCAGGAGGCCATGCAGTTCGGCATCCTGGCCGGCTACGAGATGACTGGCGTCCGCGTCATCCTTCTCGACGGTGCCTACCACGAGGTCGACTCCTCCGAGCTCGCGTTCAAGATCGCCGGTTCGCAGGCCTTCAAGGAGGCCGCGCGCAAGGCTTCTCCCGTCATCCTTGAGCCGATGATGGCCGTTGAGGTCGTCACGCCCGAGGACTACATGGGTGAGGTCATCGGTGACATCAACTCCCGCCGTGGCCAGATTCAGGCCATGGAGGAGCGCAGCGGCGCCCGCGTCGTGAAGGGCCTCGTGCCGCTCTCGGAGATGTTCGGCTACGTCGGAGACCTCCGCAGCAAGACCTCGGGTCGCGCAAGCTACTCGATGCAGTTCGACTCCTACGCCGAGGTTCCGCGGAACGTCGCCGAGGAGATCATCGCGAAGGCCAAGGGCGAGTAACTCTTCCGAGTTCACGCTTTAGGCTTGACACCAGTCGCCGGGGCTCAGCCCCCCGAAACCCGAGGGATCGGGCCCCGGTTTACTGGCATCCCAGCAAAGATCACCTGGCGCCGATGAAGCAAGGCGTTCAGAACCACTCCAGGAGGACCCCAGTGGCGAAGGCGAAGTTCGAGCGGACTAAGCCGCACGTCAACATCGGCACCATCGGTCACATCGACCACGGTAAGACGACCCTCACGGCCGCCATTACCAAGGTGCTGCACGACGCGTACCCGGACCTGAACGAGGCCTCGGCCTTCGACCAGATCGACAAGGCTCCCGAGGAGCGCCAGCGCGGTATCACCATCTCGATCGCGCACGTCGAGTACCAGACGGAGTCGCGTCACTACGCGCACGTCGACTGCCCCGGTCACGCCGACTACATCAAGAACATGATCACGGGTGCGGCGCAGATGGACGGCGCCATCCTCGTGGTCGCCGCCACCGACGGCCCGATGCCGCAGACCAAGGAGCACGTGCTCCTGGCCCGCCAGGTCGGCGTTCCGTACATCGTCGTCGCCCTGAACAAGGCCGACATGGTGGACGACGAGGAGATCCTGGAGCTCGTCGAGCTCGAGGTCCGTGAGCTCCTCTCCGAGTACGAGTTCCCGGGCGACGACCTGCCGGTCGTCCGTGTCTCGGCGCTCAAGGCGCTCGAGGGCGACAAGGAGTGGGGCGAGAAGCTTCTCGGCCTCATGCACGCCGTCGACGAGTCCATCCCGCAGCCCGAGCGTGACGTCGACAAGCCGTTCCTGATGCCGATCGAGGACGTCTTCACGATCACCGGTCGTGGCACCGTTGTCACCGGTCGTATCGAGCGTGGTGTCCTCAAGGTCAACGAGACCGTCGACATCATCGGCATCAAGACCGAGAAGACCACCACCACGGTCACCGGCATCGAGATGTTCCGCAAGCTGCTCGACGAGGGCCAGGCCGGTGAGAACGTCGGTCTGCTCCTCCGTGGCATCAAGCGCGAGGATGTCGAGCGCGGCCAGGTCATCATCAAGCCGGGTTCGGTCACGCCGCACACCAGCTTCGAGGCCCAGGCCTACATCCTGTCGAAGGACGAGGGTGGCCGTCACACCCCGTTCTTCAACAACTACCGCCCGCAGTTCTACTTCCGTACCACGGACGTGACCGGCGTCGTGACCCTCCCCGAGGGGACCGAGATGGTCATGCCGGGCGACAACACCGCCATGACCGTCGAGCTGATCCAGCCCGTCGCCATGGAGGAGGGCCTCAAGTTCGCCATCCGTGAGGGTGGCCGGACCGTCGGCGCCGGCCAGGTCGTCAAGATCAACGCCTGATCTTGAACTGACCTGGTGGCTCGCAGGAGCCGCTGAGCAGTGAGGGAAGGCCCCGCACCGAAAGGTGCGGGGCCTTCTCGCGTTCCCGGGCTGTTTCCTCCGGCCGTCGTCCGCGGGGTGCTACGGGCGTCAGGAACCCGCGGGGTCCTACGGGCGCCAGGACCAGGGGTGGCTGTCCGCGCCCAGCCCGACCACGGTCGCTCCGCGCGCGCCCAGGTGGAGCGCCGCCGCCACCGCGGGCCGTCGCAGCGTACGGAGCCGGCCACCGGCCCTGAGCGCCACCCGGCCCTGCTCGTCCGTGCCGAGCAGGACGGTACCGAGCGCCGGGGACCGCGCGGCGACGACGCCCCCGTACCCGTCGAGACCCGCGTCGCCGTCCGGGCCGGTCAGCCGTGCCACCGCCGGCGCCCGGTAGAGGAGCTCACCGCCCGCGCTCGCCACCGTGGAACCGGAGAGCGGCAGCGGAGCCGGCCGCGGGACCCCGTCCACCCAGTGCCGTACGGACTCCCGCCCCGCCGCGTACACGTGCACCCGGCCGGCCGCGTCCACGGACACCGCCAGACCGTCCTGGACCTCCGCGTCGCCGGGCAGCCTCCGCCAGGGGGACCAGGAGCCGTCCGCCGCCCGCACCCGCGTCGAGACGCCCTTGTCCGCGTTCCGTACGAAGAGGTGGACCCGGCCGTCGGGAGCGGCCACCGCCACCGGGGCACCGATCCGGCGCCCCCGGTCGTCCCCGCGCTCCGGGTTCCCCAGGCCCCGCCAAGCCAGGAAGCCGCCGCCGGGGGAGCGCTGCTCCAGGAGCACCACCTCGCGCCGGTCGGCCCCGCCGTGTCCGTCGAGGGCGGCGAACCGCACCCCGAGGAGCAGCACCCGGCCGTCGCCGAGCACCGCCGAACCGAGCGCAGGCGCGAGCGGGCCGCCGCCCAGGTCCACCGGCTCGCCCCAGACGCCGGGCGCGGACTCCCGCCAGCGGACCGCGCGCAGCCCGAGCACCCCGTACGCGGCGAGGCGGCCGCCGGGCTCCTCGGCGAGCGCCGGGCCCGCGCCCGGCCAGCGGTGGTGCGTGGAGCGCACCCAGCCCTTGCGGTTGGTGAGCGGCCGGTCGCCGCCGACGCCGTAGTCGCCGCAGCCCGAGGGGTTGCCGCACTGCCAGGAGGGGCTGCCGCCGTACGGGACGAGCCGGGCCGCCTTCCCCGCCAGGACCTCCGGCGGGAGGTTCTTGGGCCAGTGCCGGTTGTAGTAGCCGCGGAAGGCGGTGGTCGTGAACGCCGGTATCGGCTCGCCGTCCCGGACCGCGTCGCTGACCCAGCGGCACAGCGCGGCCCAGGTGAACGAGGCGACCGCCGTGTGGTCCCCGTGGTCCGCGTAGCCCGGCTGCTCGGAGTCCCGCCTGCGGGTGGCCTCGTCGCCGAGCTGGATGTCGGGGTCCGGGTCCAGGGTGTGCACGACCGTGGGCCGGTAGCGGCGCAGCAGTCCGGCGAGGACGGCGACCAGCCGGTCGTAGTCGTAGGTGTCGGAGCGGGTGACGGGGGAGCCGGCCGACAGATGGGTGCGCAGTTCCAGGGCCCGGTCGTGCCAGAGCGCGGGCACGGCCATGTAGCGGCGGCTGGTGTGCATCGGCAGGTTGAGGAAGACCAGCTCGATCCTGTGGGCGCCGCGCGTGAGCGTGTCGACCTCGGCCCGCCGCCCGCCGGGGAGCGTGAGGACCTCCCGCCGCCACGGCGTGAAAGCGGGCAGGCCGAGGGCCACCGCGTACGACTGGCGCAGGCCCTGGTGGCGGGCGGCGGAGTAGGCGGCCCGGTCCGGGGGAGTCTCGGGCATCCCCGCGATCCGGTTCCGGCCGGTGTGCTCGCCCGCCGTCACGTACACGGAGACGAGCGGGACGCCCGCGTCGAGCAGCCGCTGCGTGTCGGGGTTCATGAAGTACAGGTCGTCGTCCGGATGGGCGGAGAACTGCATGAGCAGCGTCCGCCGGGCCCGCGCGGAGGCGATCGGCCTGCCGGGCGCGGGATCGGCGGTCGGCGCGGTCCGGCGCGGCTCCGGGACGGAGCACCCGGCGGCGGCCGAGGTGACCGCGAGGGCGGCGGCGAGAACCGTCCGCCGACGGGGAGGAGTGTGCACGGCAGGGCCCTTCGCTCAATCGGTCGACTGGAAGACGGATTTGCGAGAGGGGCGGTTGTGCGCCGGGCGGGGCGGCCGGGGAGGATCCCCGGAAAAGATCTCCGACATTCGTGCGGGCGGATGTCGAGAGAGCGATCCTGGTTCCGACCGAAGGGTGACAGCGCGCCACAGGGGCGGGCGGGACGGGGAGGACACCCGAGATGAAGTACGTCGCGATGATCTACGGCAACCAGGCCAAGTGGGACTCCTTCCCGGCCGAGGCCTGGCCCGAGGCGATCGCCCGGCAGGAGGCCTTCAACCGGAAGTACCGGGAGAGCGGCGAGCTGATCGGCGCGTACGGCCTCGCGGACGCGGCCGCCGCCCAGCTCGTGCGGCGCGAGGGCGGGGCCCCCGCGGTCACCGACGGCCCGTACCTGGAGACCAAGGAGTACCTCGCCAGCTTCTACCTGCTCGACTGCGAGAGCCTGGAGCGGGCCCAGGAGATCGCCGCGGACATGCCCTTCGCGGACGTCGACCCCGTCGAGCTGTGGCCGGTCCTGCACGAGTCCGCGGCGGACGTGTGACCGGCCCGCACGAGGTCGAGGACCTGCTGCGCGCGTACGCGCCGCAGGTCCTCGGCGCGCTCGTCCGCCGATACGGCGACTTCGACCTCTGCGAGGACGCCGTCCAGGAGGCCCTGATCGCGGCGGCGCAGCAGTGGCCCGGGCAGGGGGTCCCCGACCACGCGCGCGCGTGGCTGGTGACCGTGGCCCAGCGCAGGTACGTCGACCACGTGCGCAGCGAGGCCGCGCGCCGGCGCCGCGAGGACGCCGTCGCCCTCGCCACCCCGGACTCCGAGCTCCTCGCGCACGCCGCCGACGACGAGTCCGGCACCGACCGGGACGACTCCCTGTCCCTGCTCTTCCTCTGCTGCCACCCGGACCTGTCGCCGCCCAGCAGGATCGCGCTCACCCTGCGCGCCGTCGGCGGCCTCACCACCGCGCAGATCGCCGCCGCCTTCCTCGTGCCCGAGCCGACCATGGCGCAGCGGATCAGCCGGGCCAAGCAGGTGATCAAGGCCGGCGGGCTGTCCCTCGCGCAGCCCGAGGGCGAGGACCGCACCGCCCGCCTCGCCGAGGTGCGGCACGTGCTCTACCTCGTCTTCAACGAGGGCTACACGGCCAGCGCAGGGGACGCGCTCACCGCGCCCGAGCTGTCCACGGAGGCGATCCGGCTCGCCAGGATGCTGCACCGGTTCGTCCCCGACGACACCGAGACGGCGGGCCTGCTCGCGCTGATGCTGCTCACGGACGCCCGCCGTCCGGCCCGCACGGGCCCGCGCGGGGAACTCGTACCCCTGGCGGAGCAGGACCGGGGGAGCTGGGACGGCGGGCTGATCGCCGAGGGCGTGGAGCTGATCAGCCGCACCCTGCCGCAGGGCCGGGTCGGCCCGTACCAGATCCAGGCGGCGATCGCGGCCGTGCACGACGAGGCGGGGTCCGCCGAGGCCACGGACTGGCCGCAGATCCTCGCCCTGTACGAGCTGCTGGAGGGCACCGGGCCGAACCCGATGGTCACGCTCAACCGTGCCGTCGCCGTCGCCATGGTCCATGGCCCACGGGCCGGTCTGGAGCTCCTGGACGGTCTCGCGGCGGACCGGCTGCTCGCCCGGAACCA
The DNA here is from genome assembly GCF_014648895.1 of Streptomyces tanashiensis. Taxonomy (GTDB): domain Bacteria; phylum Actinomycetota; class Actinomycetes; order Streptomycetales; family Streptomycetaceae; genus Streptomyces; species Streptomyces tanashiensis. The sequence continues at coordinate 914,984 of NZ_BMRZ01000001.1, read as the reverse complement.
CCGCCTCCTCGCGACCCGCGCGCACCTGCTCGAACTTCTCGGCGACGGGGAGGGGGCGGCCTCCGCCTACCGGGAGGCGGCCCGGCACACGACCAGCGCCCCCGAGCGGCGTCATCTGACGGAGCGGGCCCGGCGTCTGGGGTGACGGGGGAGAAGGGGCGCGCGCGGCAGGCGCATGCGCCCCGGCGCATGGCCGTACGTGACGTGGGGTACAGTCTTCGCCCCCGATTGGCGGCCGCAAGGCCCCGTATGGCAGACTGTCCAAGTTGCTCGGTTGAGTGCCGATGCTGCGCGCCTCCCGTCGGGAGGACCGGAAGCGAGTCCCACAGTACTCGTCGCTCCTTCTCAGGAGCGGACGTACGGGAATCTTCTGGGAAGCGTCAGCGGGGTGCCGACCAGGCACCCGGTGGGTGTTTTCCCCCCGGCCTGCGGTCATGGCGACCGTGCCCCCTTGGTTGGGAGATCCCTAGGGATCTCTGCGTAGAGGGAGTGCGACACGCCCGACCGCGTGGGTCGGAGGAAAACGGAAACGCACCGGGTTCCAGAGCGTTACGAGACAAAGGACTACTAGTAGCCATGGCGGGACAGAAGATCCGCATCCGGCTCAAGGCCTACGACCACGAGGTCATCGACTCCTCGGCGAAGAAGATCGTCGAGACGGTGACTCGCACTGGTGCGTCGGTCGCAGGCCCGGTGCCGCTGCCCACTGAGAAGAACGTGTACTGCGTCATCAAGTCGCCGCACAAGTACAAGGACTCGCGCGAGCACTTCGAGATGCGCACGCACAAGCGCCTCATCGACATCCTCGACCCCACGCCGAAGACGGTTGACTCGCTCATGCGCCTCGACCTGCCGGCGGGCGTCGACATCGAGATCAAGCTCTGAGGTGACGCGCGAGATGGCTAAGAACATCAAGGGCATCCTGGGCGAGAAGCTCGGCATGACGCAGGTCTGGGACGAGAACAACCGGGTCGTCCCGGTGACCGTCGTCAAGGCCGGCCCGAATGTCGTGACCCAGGTCCGTACGAACGACGTCGACGGCTACGAGTCGGTCCAGATCGCCTTCGGCGAGATCGACCCGCGCAAGGTGAACAAGCCCCTCAAGGGCCACTTCGCCAAGGCCGACGTCACCCCGCGCCGCCACCTGGTGGAGCTCCGCACCGCTGACGCCTCCGAGTACACGCTCGGCCAGGAGATCACCGCCGAGGTCTTCGAGGCCGGCGTGAAGGTCGACGTCACCGGTAAGAGCAAGGGCAAGGGCTTCGCCGGTGCGATGAAGCGCCACAACTTCCGTGGTGGCAAGGCCTCGCACGGTGCCCACCGCGTGCACCGCAAGCCCGGTTCGATCGGTGGCTGCGCCACCCCGGGCCGTGTCTTCAAGGGCATGCGCATGGCCGGTCGCATGGGCAACGAGCGTGTGACCACCCAGAACCTGACCGTCCACGCCGTTGACGCCGAGAAGGGTCTGCTGCTCATCAAGGGCGCCGTCCCCGGCCCCAACGGTGGCCTCGTCCTGGTCCGCACTGCGGCCAAGGGGGTTTGAGGAACCGATGAGCACCATTGACATCCTTTCGCCGTCTGGCGACAAGGCCGGGACCGTCGAGCTCCCCGAGGAGATCTTCGGCGCCAAGGTCAGCGTCCCGCTGATCCACCAGGTCGTCGTCGCGCAGCTGGCCGCGGCCCGTCAGGGCACGCACAAGACCAAGACCCGTGGCGAAGTCCGCGGTGGTGGCAAGAAGCCTTACCGCCAGAAGGGCACCGGCCGCGCCCGTCAGGGTTCGACCCGCGCCCCGCAGTTCGCCGGTGGTGGCGTCGTGCACGGTCCCGTGCCGCGTGACTACTCGCAGCGGACCCCGAAGAAGATGAAGGCCGCCGCCCTCCGCGGTGCCCTGTCGGACCGGGCGAACCACTCCCGCATCCACGTCGTCACCGGCGTGGTCGAGGGTGGCATCTCCACCAAGGCCGCCAAGACGCTGTTCGGCAAGATCTCGGAGCGCAAGAACCTGCTCCTGGTCGTCGAGCGCTCCGACGAGGCCGCGTGGCTGTCCGCTCGTAACCTGCCCCAGGTGCACATCCTGGAGCCGGGCCAGCTCAACACGTACGACGTGATCGTCTCCGACGACGTGGTCTTCACCCAGGCCGCCCTCGAGTCCTTCGTGTCTGGCCCCCAGACCGCTGAGACCGAAGGGAGCGACGCCTGATGACTGAGGCCGTCGTCACCAGCAAGACCTTCTCGGACCCGCGCGACATTCTCGTCAAGCCGGTTGTCTCGGAGAAGAGCTACGCACTGCTGGACGAGAACAAGTACACGTTCATCGTCGCGCCTGGCTCCAACAAGACCCAGATCAAGCAGGCCGTCGAGGCGGTCTTCTCGGTCAAGGTCACCGGGGTCAACACGATCAACCGCCAGGGCAAGCGCAAGCGCACCAAGGCCGGTTTCGGTAAGCGCAAGGACACCAAGCGCGCCATCGTGACCCTTGCCGAGGGCAACCGTATCGACATCTTCGGCGGTCCGACCGCCTAACGGCGGTCTGGATCGTCCGGAATCGGACGAGGACTGAGAAATGGGAATCCGCAAGTACAAGCCGACTACGCCGGGCCGTCGTGGCTCCTCCGTAGCCGACTTCGTCGAGATCACGCGGTCCACGCCGGAGAAGTCGCTGGTCCGCCCCCTGCACAGCAAGGGCGGCCGTAACAACACCGGTCGTGTGACCGTCCGTCACCAGGGCGGTGGCCACAAGCGCGCCTACCGTGTGATCGACTTCCGTCGTCACGACAAGGACGGCGTGCCGGCCAAGGTCGCTCACATCGAGTACGACCCCAACCGCACCGCGCGCATCGCGCTCCTCCACTACGTGGACGGCGAGAAGCGCTACATCATCGCCCCCAAGGGTCTGACCCAGGGCGACCGCGTCGAGAACGGCCCGGGCGCGGACATCAAGCCCGGCAACAACCTGGCGCTCCGCAACATCCCGGTCGGTACCACGATCCACGCGATCGAGCTCCGTCCCGGTGGCGGTGCCAAGTTCGCCCGCTCGGCCGGTGCCTCCGTGCAGCTGCTGGCGAAGGAGGGCACGATGGCCCACCTTCGTATGCCGTCCGGTGAGATCCGTCTCGTCGACGCCCGCTGCCGCGCCACCATCGGCGAGGTCGGCAACGCCGAGCAGTCGAACATCAACTGGGGCAAGGCCGGCCGCAAGCGCTGGCTTGGCGTTCGCCCGACCGTCCGCGGTGTGGCGATGAACCCGGTCGACCACCCGCACGGTGGTGGTGAGGGCAAGACCTCCGGTGGTCGCCACCCGGTCTCCCCGTGGGGTCAGAAGGAGGGTCGTACTCGTTCGCCGAAGAAGGCTTCGAACAAGTACATCGTCCGCCGCCGCAAGACGAACAAGAAGCGCTAGGAGCGGGTTTAGATGCCGCGCAGTCTCAAGAAGGGACCCTTCGTCGACGGCCACCTCGTCAAGAAGGTGGACGCCCAGAACGAAGCCGGTACCAAGAACGTCATCAAGACCTGGTCCCGTCGCTCGATGATCATCCCGGCCATGCTCGGCCACACGATCGCGGTGCACAACGGCAAGACCCACATTCCGGTGTTTGTCACCGAGTCGATGGTCGGCCACAAGCTCGGCGAGTTCTCGCCGACGCGCACCTTCCGGGGTCACGTGAAGGACGACCGGAAGTCGAAGCGCCGCTAGTAGCGGGGTGGAATGACCATGACAGACACTGGAAGGACAACCATGGAAGCCAGGGCCCAGGCGCGGTACATCCGCGTCACGCCCATGAAGGCCCGCCGCGTGGTGGACCTTATCCGTGGCATGGACGCCACGGAGGCTCAGGCGGTCCTGCGTTTCGCCCCGCAGGCCGCGAGCGTGCCGGTTGGCAAGGTGCTTGACAGCGCCATCGCCAACGCCGCGCACAACTACGACCACACCGACGCCTCTTCGCTGGTCATCAGCGAGGCGTACGTGGATGAGGGCCCGACCCTGAAGCGGTTCCGTCCGCGTGCTCAGGGCCGTGCCTACCGGATCCGTAAGCGGACCAGCCACATCACCGTGGTCGTCAGCAGCAAGGAAGGAACCCGGTAATGGGCCAGAAGGTTAACCCGCATGGGTTCCGGCTCGGCATCACCACGGACTTCAAGTCCCGCTGGTACGCCGACAAGCTGTACAAGGACTACGTCAAGGAAGACGTCGCCATCCGTCGGATGATGACGTCCGGCATGGAGCGCGCCGGTATCTCGAAGGTTGAGATCGAGCGCACCCGTGACCGCGTGCGGGTGGACATCCACACCGCGCGTCCCGGCATCGTCATCGGCCGCCGTGGCGCCGAGGCCGACCGCATCCGCGGCGACCTCGAGAAGCTCACGGGCAAGCAGGTCCAGCTGAACATCCTCGAGGTCAAGAACCCCGAGATGGACGCTCAGCTGGTTGCTCAGGCCGTTGCCGAGCAGCTCTCCTCCCGCGTCTCCTTCCGTCGCGCCATGCGTAAGAGCATGCAGGGCACGATGAAGGCCGGCGCCAAGGGCATCAAGATCCAGTGCGGCGGTCGTCTCGGCGGCGCCGAGATGTCCCGCTCGGAGTTCTACCGCGAGGGCCGTGTGCCGCTGCACACGCTCCGCGCGAACGTGGACTACGGCTTCTTCGAGGCCAAGACGACCTTCGGTCGCATTGGCGTCAAGGTCTGGATCTACAAGGGCGACGTCAAGAACATCGCCGAGGTCCGCGCCGAGAACGCTGCGGCCCGTGCGGGCAACCGCCCGGCCCGTGGTGCCGGCGCTGGCGACCGCCCGGCCGGCCGTGGTGGCCGCGGTGGCGAGCGTGGCGGCCGCGGCCGCAAGCCGCAGCAGCAGTCCGCGCCGGCTGCCGAGGCCCCCAAGGCCGACGCTCCCGCCGCCGCTGCCGCTCCGGCTGAGAGCACCGGAACGGAGGCCTGACCGAAATGCTGATCCCCCGTAGGGTCAAGCACCGCAAGCAGCACCACCCGAAGCGCTCCGGCGCCAGCAAGGGTGGTACGCAGGTTGCGTTCGGCGAGTACGGCATTCAGGCCCTCACGCCGGCGTACGTGACCAACCGCCAGATCGAGGCGGCTCGTATCGCGATGACCCGCCACATCAAGCGTGGCGGCAAGGTCTGGATCAACATCTACCCGGACCGCCCGCTGACGAAGAAGCCCGCCGAGACCCGCATGGGTTCCGGTAAGGGTTCTCCGGAGTGGTGGATCGCGAACGTCAAGCCGGGTCGGGTGATGTTCGAACTGTCCTACCCGAACGAGAAGATCGCGCGCGAGGCCCTGACCCGTGCGGCCCACAAGCTGCCGATGAAGTGCAAGATCGTGAAGCGCGAAGCAGGTGAGCTGTGATGTCGGCCGGTACCAAGGCGTCCGAGCTGCGCGAGCTGGGCAACGAGGAGCTTCTCAACAAGCTCCGCGAGGCCAAGGAAGAGCTGTTCAACCTCCGCTTCCAGGCGGCGACGGGCCAGCTCGAGAACCACGGTCGGCTCAAGTCCGTCCGTAAGGACATCGCCCGGATCTACACCCTGATGCGTGAGCGTGAGCTGGGCATCGAGACGGTGGAGAACGCCTGATGAGCGAGAGCAACGTGACTGAGAAGACCGAGCGCAACGCTCGCAAGGTCCGCGAGGGCCTGGTCGTCAGCGACAAGATGGACAAGACCGTCGTCGTCGCTGTCGAGGACCGCGTCAAGCACGCGCTGTACGGCAAGGTCATCCGCCGTACGAACAAGCTCAAGGCTCACGACGAGCAGAACGCTGCCGGCATCGGCGACCGCGTCCTCCTGATGGAGACCCGGAAGCTGTCCGCCACGAAGCACTGGCGCGTCGTCGAGATCCTCGAGAAGGCCAAGTAAGGACTTTCCCGCAAGGGAAATCCAACTGTTCAGCCTGAGGGGTATCCCTCAGGTCAGTTCCGCCAGGCTCGGCCGGGGCTTCCTCGCGAAGCCCCGGCCGGGAACCGGCAGACAAATCAGGAGATAGACGTGATCCAGCAGGAGTCGCGACTGCGTGTCGCCGACAACACTGGTGCCAAGGAGATCCTTTGCATCCGTGTTCTCGGTGGCTCGGGTCGCCGCTACGCGGGCATCGGTGACGTCATCGTCGCCACCGTCAAGGACGCGATCCCCGGTGGCAACGTGAAGAAGGGTGACGTCGTCAAGGCGGTCATCGTTCGCACCGTCAAGGAGCGCCGCCGCCAGGACGGCTCGTACATCCGCTTCGACGAGAACGCCGCTGTCATTCTCAAGAACGACGGCGACCCTCGTGGCACCCGTATCTTCGGCCCGGTCGGCCGTGAGCTGCGCGAGAAGAAGTTCATGAAGATCATCTCGCTCGCGCCGGAGGTGCTGTAAGCATGAAGATCAAGAAGGGCGACCTGGTCCAGGTCATCACCGGTAAGGACAAGGGCAAGCAGGGCAAGGTCATCACGGCCTTCCCCCGCGAGAACCGTGTCCTCGTCGAGGGTGTCAACCGGGTCAAGAAGCACACCAAGGCCGGCCCGTCGCAGGCCGGTGGCATCGTCACGACCGAGGCTCCGGTCCACGTCTCCAACGTCCAGCTGGTCGTGGAGAAGGACGGCAAGAAGGTCGTCACGCGTGTCGGTTACCGCTTCGACGACGAGGGCAACAAGATCCGCGTTGCCAAGCGGACGGGTGAGGACATCTGATGGCTACCACCACTCCGCGTCTCAAGACGAAGTACCGCGAGGAGATCGCGGGCAAGCTGCGTGAGGAGTTCTCCTACGAGAACGTCATGCAGGTTCCCGGCCTCGTGAAGATCGTGGTCAACATGGGTGTCGGCGACGCCGCCCGTGACTCGAAGCTCATGGACGGTGCCGTCCGTGACCTCACCACGATCACCGGTCAGAAGCCGGCCGTCACCAAGGCTCGCAAGTCCATCGCGCAGTTCAAGCTGCGTGAGGGCCAGCCGATCGGTGCGCACGTCACCCTCCGTGGCGACCGCATGTGGGAGTTCCTGGACCGCACCCTGTCGCTCGCGCTTCCGCGCATCCGCGACTTCCGTGGTCTGTCCCCCAAGCAGTTCGACGGGCGTGGCAACTACACCTTCGGTCTCACGGAGCAGGTCATGTTCCACGAGATCGACCAGGACAAGATCGACCGTGTCCGGGGTATGGACATCACCGTGGTGACCACGGCGACCAACGACGACGAGGGCCGTGCCCTTCTGCGTCACCTCGGCTTCCCGTTCAAGGAGGCGTAAGCGAGATGGCGAAGAAGGCTCTCATCGCGAAGGCTGCCCGCAAGCCCAAGTTCGGCGTGCGTGGCTACACGCGTTGCCAGCGTTGTGGTCGTCCCCACTCCGTGTACCGCAAGTTCGGCCTGTGCCGCGTGTGCCTCCGTGAGATGGCTCACCGTGGCGAGCTGCCGGGCGTGACCAAGAGCTCCTGGTAATCCCTTACTTGGGATGACCGGAGTCTCTCGGTAAGCACTGGGTTGGCGGATGCCCAGGCCTCCATGGCTTAGGCTAGGAGGGTTGGGCGTCCGCCGCCCGTACGACTTACTACGCCGTAGGTCCCCGCGCCGCACCCGTCCCGCCCCTGTGTGGGGAGAGGGATGGCGCATACAGGAAACCCCGGCGAGAGAGGCCGAAGGCCAATTCATGACCATGACTGATCCGATCGCGGACATGCTGACTCGTCTGCGTAACGCGAACTCGGCATACCACGACTCCGTGACGATGCCGCACAGCAAGATCAAGTCTCACATCGCGGAAATCCTCCAGCAGGAGGGCTTCATCACGGGCTGGAAGGTCGAGGACGCCGAGGTCGGCAAGAACCTCGTCCTCGAGCTCAAGTTCGGTCCGAACCGTGAGCGCTCCATCGCGGGCATCAAGCGGATCTCGAAGCCCGGTCTCCGGGTTTACGCGAAGTCCACCAACCTGCCGAAGGTTCTCGGCGGCCTGGGCGTGGCGATCATCTCCACGTCCCACGGTCTCCTGACCGGCCAGCAGGCAGGCAAGAAGGGCGTAGGTGGGGAAGTCCTCGCCTACGTCTGGTAGTCGGGAACGGAGGAATAGCTAATGTCGCGTATTGGCAAGCTGCCTATCCAGGTTCCCGCCGGCGTGGACGTCACCATCGATGGCCGCACGGTCACGGTCAAGGGTTCCAAGGGCACCCTGAGCCACACCGTCGCCGCGCCGATCGAGATCGTTAAGGGCGAGGATGGCGTGCTCAACGTCAACCGTCCGAACGACGAGCGTCAGAACAAGGCCCTGCACGGCCTGTCCCGCACGCTGGTGGCCAACATGATCACCGGTGTGACCCAGGGTTACGTGAAGGCGCTCGAGATCAGCGGTGTCGGTTACCGCGTGGCCGCGAAGGGCTCCGCTCTGGAGTTCCAGCTCGGCTACAGCCACCCGATCCTGATCGAGGCGCCCGAGGGCATCTCGTTCAAGGTCGAGTCGCCGACCAAGTTCTCGGTCGAGGGCATCGACAAGCAGAAGGTCGGCGAGGTCGCGGCGAACATCCGCAAGCTGCGGAAGCCCGACCCGTACAAGGCCAAGGGCGTCAAGTACGCCGGCGAGGTCATCCGCCGCAAGGTCGGAAAGGCTGGTAAGTAAGCCATGGCATACGGTGTGAAGATCGCCAAGGGCGACGCTTACAAGCGTGCGGCCAAGGCTCGCCGCCACATCCGCATCCGCAAGAACGTGTCGGGTACGGCGGAGCGTCCGCGCCTCGTCGTGACGCGTTCGAACCGCGGCATCACCGCTCAGGTCATCGACGACCTCAAGGGTCACACCCTTGCGTCGGCGTCGAACCTGGACGCGTCGATCCGCGGTGGCGAGGGTGACAAGTCCGCGCAGGCCAAGCAGGTCGGTGCCCTTGTCGCTGAGCGCGCCAAGGCCGCCGGTGTCGAGGCCGTCGTGTTCGACCGTGGTGGCAACAGGTACGCCGGGCGCATTGCCGCTCTGGCTGACGCCGCCCGCGAAGCCGGGCTGAAGTTCTAAGCCCCGGTTCCGGGACTAACGGACGTAACAGAGAGAGGTAATCCAATGGCTGGACCCCAGCGCCGCGGAAGCGGTGCCGGTGGCGGCGAGCGGCGGGACCGGAAGGGCCGCGACGGTGGCGCTGCCGCCGAGAAGACCGCGTACGTTGAGCGCGTTGTCGCGATCAACCGCGTCGCCAAGGTTGTCAAGGGTGGTCGTCGCTTCAGCTTCACCGCGCTCGTCGTGGTGGGTGACGGTGACGGCACCGTAGGTGTCGGTTACGGCAAGGCCAAGGAAGTTCCCGCGGCCATCGCCAAGGGCGTCGAGGAAGCCAAGAAGAACTTCTTCAAGGTTCCCCGCATCCAGGGCACCATCCCTCACCCGATCCAGGGCGAGAAGGCCGCGGGCGTCGTCCTGCTCAAGCCGGCTTCCCCCGGTACCGGTGTTATCGCCGGTGGCCCGGTGCGCGCCGTGCTCGAGTGCGCCGGCGTTCACGACATCCTGTCGAAGTCGCTCGGCTCCGACAACGCGATCAACATCGTGCACGCGACCGTGGAGGCCCTCAAGGGCCTGCAGCGTCCCGAGGAGATCGCGGCTCGCCGTGGTCTGCCCCTCGAGGACGTCGCTCCCGCGGCTCTGCTCCGTGCGCGTGCTGGGGCGGGTGCGTAATGGCTCGCCTCAAGGTCACGCAGACGAAGTCGTACATCGGCAGCAAGCAGAACCACCGCGACACCCTGCGCTCGCTCGGCCTCAAGAAGGTCAACGACGTGGTTGTCAAGGAGGACCGCCCCGAGTTCCGCGGCATGGTGCACACCGTCCGCCACCTCGTGACGGTCGAGGAGGTTGACTGACATGGCGGAGACCAACCCGCTGAAGGCCCACAACCTCCGTCCGGCCCCCGGCGCCAAGACCGCGAAGACCCGTGTGGGTCGCGGTGAGGCGTCGAAGGGTAAGACGGCCGGTCGTGGTACCAAGGGCACGAAGGCCCGTTACCAGGTTCCGCAGCGCTTCGAGGGTGGGCAGATGCCCCTCCACATGCGTCTGCCGAAGCTCAAGGGCTTCAAGAACCCGTTCCGCACCGAGTTCCAGGTCGTGAACCTGGACAAGCTCGGCGCTCTCTACCCCGAGGGTGGAGAGGTCACGGTGGCCGACCTGGTCGCCAAGGGCGCGGTTCGCAAGAACCAGCTCGTCAAGGTGCTCGGCACCGGTGAGATCACCGTGGCGCTGCAGGTTTCGGTTGACGCCGTCTCCGGCTCCGCCAAGGACAAGATCGTCGCCGCCGGCGGCACCGTCACCGAGCTCGTCTGAGACGACTCGATGGCTTGAACATCCGATCGGGGATGCCTCCCAAAAGGGGCATCCCCGATTGGTCGTTCCTAGGGGGGCATGGTCGCCGGTAAGGTGGCGTGCACTGTCTAGGCTCCGTGCGGTATGCCCGCACGGGATTGATGACCGATACCTATTCGTCGAACCTCAAGACCGTCACCCTTGACGCATAGCGCGGGGGTCGCAGGAGGCACCGTGCTCACCGCGTTCGCCCGGGCGTTCAAGACGCCCGACCTGCGCAAGAAGCTGCTCTTCACGCTCGCCATCATCGTGCTGTACCGCCTCGGGGCCCACATCCCGGTCCCCGGCGTCAGCTACGAGGCCGTCCAGCAGTGTGTCAAGCAGGCCAGCGAGGGCAACAACAGCCTCTTCGGCCTGGTCAACATGTTCAGTGGCGGAGCGCTGCTGCAGATCACCATCTTCGCGCTCGGCATCATGCCGTACATCACGGCCAGCATCATCCTGCAGCTGCTGACCGTCGTGATCCCGCGTCTCGAAGCCCTCAAGAAGGAGGGTCAGGCCGGTACTGCCAAGATCACGCAGTACACCCGGTACCTGACCGTGGCTCTCGCCATCCTCCAGGGCACCGGTCTCGTCGCGACCGCCAAGAGCGGTGCGCTCTTCAGCGGCTGCATCGTCGCCGACCAGGTCGTGCCCGACCAGTCGATCTTCACCATCGCCACCATGGTCATCACGATGACCGCCGGTACCTGCATCGTCATGTGGCTCGGCGAGCTCATCACGGACCGCGGCATCGGCAACGGCATGTCGATCCTGATGTTCATCTCGATCGCCGCGGGCTTCCCCGGCGCCCTGTGGGCCATCAAGGAGAGCGGCAAGCTCGCCAAGGGCTGGATCGAGTTCGGCACCGTCATCCTCATCGGCTTCGTGATGGTGGCCCTCGTGGTCTTCGTCGAGCAGGCCCAGCGGCGCATCCCGGTCCAGTACGCGAAGCGCATGATCGGCCGGCGTTCCTACGGCGGAACGTCCACTTACATCCCGTTGAAGGTGAACCAGGCGGGTGTGATTCCTGTCATCTTCGCGTCGTCGCTGCTCTACATCCCGGCCTTGATCGCCCAGTTCTCGAACTCCACCGCAGGGTGGAAGACCTGGATCGAAGCCCACTTCGTCAAGGGTGACCACCCCTACTACATCGCCGCGTACTTCCTTCTGATCGTGTTCTTCGCCTTCTTCTACGTGGCGATCTCGTTCAACCCCGAGGAAGTCGCGGACAACATGAAGAAGTATGGTGGCTTCATCCCGGGTATCCGGGCTGGTCGACCTACTGCCGAGTATCTGAGCTACGTGCTCAACCGGATCACTTGGCCGGGCTCGCTGTACTTGGGTCTGATCGCTCTTGTGCCGACGATGGCGTTGGCAGGCTTCGGTGGCGCCAATGCCAACTTCCCCTTCGGTGGGACGAGCATCCTCATCATCGTGGGTGTGGGGCTGGAGACCGTGAAGCAGATCGAGAGCCAGCTCCAGCAGCGCAATTACGAAGGGTTCCTCCGCTGATGCGAATCGTCCTCGTCGGACCGCCCGGTGCGGGCAAGGGCACGCAGGCCGCGTACCTCGCCAAGAACCTGGGCATCCCGCACATCTCTACGGGCGACCTGTTCCGTGCCAACATCTCGCAGGGCACGCCGCTGGGCGTAGAGGCGCAGTCGTACATGAAGGCCGGCCAGCTCGTGCCGGACTCCGTGACGATCGGGATGGCCGAGGACCGCATGCGCCAGGCGGACGCCGAGGGCGGCTTCCTGCTCGACGGGTTCCCGCGGAACGTGGCCCAGGCCGAGGCTCTGGACGTGTTCCTCAAGGCCAACGGCATCGAGCTGGACGCGGTCCTGGACCTCGAGGTCCCCGAGGACGAGGTCGTGAAGCGGATCGCGGGTCGCCGCATCTGCCGCAAGGACTCCGCGCACGTCTTCCACGTGACGTACAACGCTCCGAAGACCGAGGGCGTCTGTGACGCCTGCGGCGGCGAGCTGTACCAGCGCGACGACGACACGGAGGAGACCGTCCGCAAGCGTCTGGCGGTCTACCACACGGAGACCGAGCCGATCATCGACTACTACCGGGCGCAGAACCTGGTGGCGACGATCTCGGCGCTCGGCAAGGTGGACGAGGTCACCGCCAAGGCGATGGCCGCGCTCAAGAAGTAACCCCTGGTTCGTTCGATACGGCCGCGGTGCCCCTCGGGGGCGTCGCGGCCGTATCGTTGTTCTGTTCCCCGTACTCGATGGAAAGGCCGCGGCCACGATGGTGCAGATCAAGACCCCCGAGCAGATCGCGAAGATGCGCGAGGCGGGGCTGGTCGTCGCCGCCATCCACGCGGCGACCCGCGAGGCGGCCGTGCCGGGCGCCACGACGAAGGACCTGGACGAGGTCGCGCGCAAGGTCATCGCCGACCACGGGGCGAAGTCGAACTTCCTCGGGTACGGCGGCTTCCCCGCGACGATCTGCACCTCGGTGAACGAGGTCGTCGTCCACGGCATCCCCGACGACAAGACCGTCCTGAAGGACGGCGACATCATCTCCATCGACGCGGGCGCGATCGTGGACGGCTGGCACGGTGACGCCGCCTACACGGCCTTCGTGGGCACCGGGCACGCGCCCGAGCTCGTCGAGCTCTCGCGGGTGACGGAGGAGTCGATGTGGGCCGGCATCGCGGCCATGAAGCTCGGCAACCGTCTGGTGGACATCTCGAAGGCGATCGAGACGTACATCAAGCGCCAGCCGCGTCCGGCCGTCGGCGACCACAGCCTCGGCCGGTACGGGATCATCGAGGACTACGGCGGCCACGGCATCGGCACCGAGATGCACATGGACCCGCACCTGCTGAACTACGTCTCCCGCAAGCGCGGCAAGGGCCCGAAGCTGGTCCCCGGCCTCTGCCTGGCGATCGAGCCGATGGTCTCCCTCGGAACCCCGCACACCGAGGTCCTGAAGGACGACTGGACCGTCATCACGACGGACAACACCTGGTCCTCCCACTGGGAGCACTCCATCGCCCTGACCGAGGAGGGCCCGCTGGTCCTCACCGCGGTCGACGGGGGCAAGGCGAAGCTGGCGGAGCTGGGCGTCACGGCGGCGCCGGACCCGCTGGCGTAGGGCGCGGCGCCTGCGGCCCGGACCTGCCGTCCGTGTCTGGGCGCCGGCCCCGCGTGGGGCAGCGGCGCCGCGGGCCCTGGGTCGGCGGACGGAGTCCGGCGCAGCAGGCCGAAGCTTGTGAGGCGCCCCCGGGCGCCGAGCCCGCGAGGGGTGCGTCGGGGATCGGGTCGGGGGCAAGGCGAAGCTGGCGGAGCTGGGCGTCACGGCGGCGCCGGACCCGCTGGCGTAGGGCGCGATCGTCGGCGGGGTGCGGATTCGTGTCCCGCGTAATGATCTTCTACGGTGGGCAGACTTCCCGATTCGTCTTTTCCAGGGGCCTGACGTAGACTGATGCGTCGGCTCTCGTGTACCCGTGTGTCCGCACTCGGCGTCGAGAGTCGATCAAGGTAGCCGATTCGAAAGGCGAAGCGTGGCCAAGAAGCAAGGTGCCATCGAAATCGAGGGCACCGTGATCGAGTCCCTCCCGAACGCCATGTTCAAGGTGGAGCTCCAGAACGGTCACAAGGTCCTCGCGCACATCTCCGGCAAGATGCGGATGCACTACATCCGAATCCTCCCGGACGACCGGGTCGTCGTGGAGCTCTCTCCGTACGACCTGACGCGTGGCCGGATCGTCTACCGGTACAAGTAGATCTTGCCCGCACCCGCCTTCCGCGCGGGTGGTGGCACTGACCCGGAGAACCTCACATCCCATGAAGGTCAAGCCGAGCGTCAAGAAGATCTGCGACAAGTGCAAGGTGATCCGCCGTCACGGCCGGGTCATGGTCATCTGCGACAACCTGCGCCACAAGCAGCGCCAGGGCTGACGCACGCCGACCGACCTGCATTTCGCAGTTCTTCGCGCGACGCATAGCAATACGTACATACGCAGAGCCCGTCCGACCGTGTCCCACGGTTGACGGCACCTCCGGCGGGGGCCGGGGACCCGACCTGTACCTCATACGGCAGCCGGGAACGGTTCTGCAGCAGACCCCCGAGAACACAGGAGCCATTGAATGGCACGCGTTTCCGGTGTTGACATCCCGCGCGAAAAGCGTGTGGTGGTCGCACTCACCTACGTCTTCGGCATCGGGCGTACCCGGTCCGAGGAGATCCTCGCCGCGACCGGCGTGAACCCGTCCACCCGTGTCCGCGACCTTGCCGAGGAAGACCTCGTCAAGATCCGCGAGTACGTGGACGCCAACCTCCAGACCGAGGGTGACCTCCGCCGCGAGATCGCCGCCGACATCCGCCGCAAGGTCGAGATCGGCTGCTACCAGGGCCTCCGCCACCGTCGTGGCCTGCCCGTCCGCGGCCAGCGCACCAGCACGAACGCTCGTACCCGCAAGGGCCCGCGTCGCGCCATCGCCGGCAAGAAGAAGCCGGGCAAGAAGTAGTCCTCAGCGGACGCTTGACCAAGCGGTCTTCGCTGTAGGACCGACCACCTCCCGTAGGAGTTATAGATGCCCCCCAAGGGTCGTCAGGGCGCTGCCAAGAAGGTGCGCCGCAAGGAAAAGAAGAACGTCGCTCACGGCCACGCGCACATCAAGAGCACGTTCAACAACACGATCGTCTCGATCACGGACCCCTCGGGCAACGTGATCTCCTGGGCCTCCGCCGGCCACGTCGGCTTCAAGGGCTCGCGCAAGTCCACCCCGTTCGCCGCGCAGATGGCCGCCGAGTCGGCCGCTCGCCGCGCGCAGGAGCACGGCATGCGCAAGGTCGACGTCTTCGTCAAGGGTCCGGGCTCCGGCCGCGAGACCGCGATCCGCTCCCTCCAGGCCACGGGCCTCGAGGTCGGTTCGATCCAGGACGTCACCCCCACGCCGCACAACGGCTGCCGTCCCCCCAAGCGCCGCCGCGTCTGACGCACGGCCTGCTTGACCAGGGCTTTCGGGCGGTGCGCCCCCTTCTGGGGGTGTACCGCCCGTACCCTTGCAGTACGTAGTACCCCGAGGACGTCAAATGGTGGGCGTCCACGACTGAAGGAAACACAGACATGCTTATCGCTCAGCGTCCGTCGCTGACCGAAGAGGTCGTCGACGAGTTCCGCTCCCGGTTCGTCATCGAGCCGCTGGAGCCGGGCTTCGGCTACACCCTCGGCAACTCCCTCCGCCGTACCCTCCTCTCCTCGATCCCGGGTGCCGCTGTCACCAGCATCCGCATCGACGGTGTCCTGCACGAGTTCACCACCGTGCCGGGCGTCAAGGAGGACGTCACCGACCTCATCCTCAACATCAAGCAGCTGGTCGTCTCCTCGGAGCACGACGAGCCGGTCGTGATGTACCTGCGCAAGCAGGGCCCGGGTCTGGTCACCGCCGCCGACATCGCGCCCCCGGCCGGTGTCGAGGTCCACAACCCCGACCTCGTTCTCGCCACGCTCAACGGCAAGGGCAAGCTGGAGATGGAGCTGACCGTCGAGCGCGGTCGCGGCTACGTCTCCGCCGTCCAGAACAAGCAGGTCGGCCAGGAGATCGGCCGCATCCCGGTCGACTCCATCTACAGCCCCGTGCTGAAGGTCACCTACAAGGTCGAGGCGACCCGAGTCGAGCAGCGCACCGACTTCGACAAGCTCATCGTCGACGTCGAGACCAAGCAGGCCATGCGCCCGCGTGACGCCATGGCGTCCGCCGGCAAGACCCTGGTCGAGCTGTTCGGTCTGGCCCGCGAGCTCAACATCGACGCCGAGGGCATCGACATGGGCCCGTCCCCGACGGACGCCGCCCTCGCCGCCGACCTGGCGCTGCCGATCGAGGAGCTCGAGCTCACCGTTCGCTCGTACAACTGCCTCAAGCGTGAGGGCATCCACTCCGTGGGTGAGCTCGTCGCCCGCTCCGAGGCCGACCTGCTCGACATCCGCAACTTCGGTGCGAAGTCGATCGACGAGGTCAAGGCGAAGCTGGCCGGCATGGGCCTGGCCCTGAAGGACAGCCCGCCCGGATTCGACCCGACCGCCGCGGCGGACGCCTTCGGCGCCGACGACGACGCGGATGCCGGTTTCGTCGAGACCGAGCAGTACTAGTCGCAGTCTTGCTGCGGACCGGTTCCGGCTGGTCGCGCAGTTCCCCGCGCCCCTATGGGGCGCGGGGTCTCCGACGGGTGACCGCCCGCTCGGACACTGACATCGGTACCTCATACGGCCGGTGCAGATCACAAGGAGAAACACCATGCCGCGTCCCGCGAAGGGTGCCCGCCTCGGCGGTTCCGCCGCGCACGAGAAGCTGCTCCTCGCCAACCTGGCGAAGTCGCTCTTCGAGCACGGCCGCATCACCACGACCGAGGCCAAGGCCCGTCGCCTGCGTCCGGTCGCCGAGCGCCTGATCACCAAGGCGAAGAAGGGCGACATCCACAACCGTCGCCTGGTGCTGCAGACGATCACCGACAAGGGCGTCGTCCACACCCTCTTCACCGAGATCGCCCCGCGTTACTCGGAGCGTCCGGGTGGCTACACCCGCATCACCAAGATCGGCAACCGTCGTGGCGACAACGCCCCGATGGCCGTGATCGAGCTGGTCGAGGGCGAGATCGCCAAGAAGGCGACCGTCGCCGAGGCCGAGGCCGCCACCGTGCGCGCCGTCAAGGAGGCCGACGCGGCCGCCGAGGCTCCGGCCGAGGAGTCGAAGGACGCGTAAGCGCTCTTCCGTTTCTCGTGAGCGGGCCCGTACCCCCTGGGGTGCGGGCCCGTTCCCGTGTGTCTGAGAGGATCTCCGCGTGAGTGATGACGTGCAGGACGGGTTCGTACGGGTTCGGCTGGACCTGTCGTACGACGGCAAGGACTTCTCCGGGTGGGCCAAGCAGGCCCAGGGGCAGCGGACCGTACAGGGAGAGATCGAGGACGCCCTGCGGACCGTGACCCGGTCCAAGGAGACGTACGAGCTGACCGTCGCCGGCCGCACCGACGCCGGTGTGCACGCGCGCGGCCAGGTCGCCCATGTCGACCTGCCCGCGGAGGTGTGGGAGGAGCACCGGGACAAGCTGCTGCGGCGGCTCGCAGGGCGGCTCTCTCACGATGTCCGGGTGTGGTCCGTCACCGAGGCCCCCGCCGGCTTCAACGCCCGCTTCTCGGCCGTCTGGCGCCGCTACGCCTACCGCGTCACCGACAACCCCGGCGGTGTCGACCCGCTGCTCCGCGGGCACGTGCTGTGGCACGACTGGGCCCTCGACATGGACGCCATGAACGAGGCCGCCACCGCGCTCGTCGGCGAGCACGACTTCGCCGCGTACTGCAAGAAGCGCGAGGGCGCCACCACCATCCGCACCCTCCAGGTGCTGCGCTGGGAGCGGCGCGAGGACGGCATCCTGGAGGCGACCGTGAAGGCGGACGCCTTCTGCCACAACATGGTCCGCTCGCTCGTCGGCGCCCTGCTCTTCGTCGGCGACGGCCACCGGCCGGTCGACTGGCCCGGCAAGGTGCTCGCCGCCGGGGTCCGTGACTCGGCCGTCCACGTCGTGCGGCCGCACGGCCTCACCCTCGAAGAGGTCGGCTACCCGGCGGACGAGCTGCTCGCCGCCCGCAGCAGGGAGGCCCGCAACAAGCGGTCACTCCCCGGGAGCGCCGGCTGCTGCTGAGGCCTGGGCGCGGCCCCGGGCGTAGATCTGGTTGAAGGCGAAGGTGCCGAGGTCGTCGCTGGCCTGGAAGACGGGCTTGTCGGCCTTGGTGACCTTCTTGCCGTTGGCGAAGCCGGCCTGGGTGAAGTACGCGTACCGGCCGATCGCGTTCGAGCGGCGCAGGCAGACCGTGGCGTGGCAGAAATCACCCACACCCGCGCCCACCAGGGGGGCGATGCCGCCGGTGGCCTGCTCCTTCGCCTTCTGGGCCGCCGCCTCGGAGGGGAAGACGGCGACGCCGACGGTGACCGCCACGCCGTCCTTCACATAGGTGGCGCGGAGCACCCGCTGGCAGCCGTTCCGCTTCAGGACCGCGCCGAGGCCGCCCTGGGTGACGGCCGCGCAGTTCGTCGTCGAGGAGGTCGCGCCCTTCTTGTACGGGCGGCCGCTCATGGTGAGCTTCTTGCCCGGGAAGAGGCCCTCCGCGCTCAGCGGGGCCTTGTCCTTCTTCGGGTCCGAGATGTAGTCCTTCGGGTTCGGCGGGGGCGGCGGCGCCACCGACGAGAAGGTCGGCTCGGGGCTCGGCGTGCCGGTGGGGGAGACGGTGCCGGTGGGGACCGGGCCGTTCTTGGCCTCTTCGTTCTTCTTGTTCGTGCTCACGACGGCGGTCGCGACGACCGCGCCCACGGCCACCGTGGCCAGCACGCCACCGGCGATCAGCAGGAGGCGCTTGCGGCGGCCGCGCGATTCCGAGGCGGCGGCCAGGGCGCCCCAGTCGGGTGTGTCACCGCTGCCCTGCGCGCCCGGGAAGGGGTTCGGCTGCGCCGGCTGCTGAGGCGGCGGGTACCCGTAGCCGTGCTGCTGTCCCTGTCCCTGCTGTCCGTACCCGGGCTGCTGTCCGTACCCCTGCTGCCCCTGCTGCTGCGGCTCCTGCGGCCACTGCGGTCCCCCAAAGCTCATGCCGCGCATCCTAAACCGGTTGGGCCGGGCCCACGCGGGCGGTGACAATGCATCCCATGGGACATGTCGAGGCCGCGCATCTGGAGTACTACCTTCCCGACGGGAGGGTCCTGCTCGGGGATGCCTCCTTCCGGGTCGGAGAGGGCGCCGTCGTCGCCCTCGTCGGGGCCAACGGCGCCGGCAAGACCACACTGCTCCGGATGATCGCCGGGGAGCTCCAGCCGCACGGCGGCACCGTCACGGTCAGCGGCGGCCTCGGTGTGATGCCGCAGTTCGTCGGCTCCGTACGGGACGGGTCCACCGTCCGTGACCTGCTGGTCTCGGTCGCCCAGCCCCGGATCCGGGAGGCCGCGAAGGCGGTCGACGAGGCCGAGCACCTGATCATGACGGTCGACGACGAGGCCGCGCAGATGAAGTACGCGCAGGCCCTCAGCGACTGGGCCGAGGTGCAGGGGTACGAGGCGGAGACCCTCTGGGACATCTGCACGATGGCCGCGCTGGGCGTCCCGTACGAGAAGGCGCAGTTCCGCGAGGTCCGGACGCTCTCCGGCGGCGAGCAGAAGCGGCTGGTCCTGGAGTCGCTGCTGCGCGGCCCCGACGAGGTGCTGCTCCTCGACGAGCCGGACAACTACCTCGACGTGCCCGGCAAGCGGTGGCTGGAGGAGCGGCTGCGGGAGACCCGTAAGACCGTGCTCTTCATCTCCCACGACCGGGAGCTGCTCTCCCGGGGCGCCCAGAAGATCATCGCGGTCGAGCCCGGCCCGGCCGGCTCGGACGTCTGGGTGCACGGCGGTGGCTTCGACACCTTCCACGAGGCACGGCGGGAGCGGTTCGCCCGCTTCGAGGAGCTGAAGCGCCGCTGGGACGAGAAGCACGCGCAGCTGAAGAAGCTGGTGATCAACCTGCGGCAGGCGGCCGCGGTCAGCCACGAGATGGCCTCCCGGTACGCGGCGGCGCAGACCCGGCTGAGGAAGTTCGAGGAGGCGGGTCCGCCGCCGGAGCCGCCGCGCGAGCAGGACATCCGGATGCGGCTGCGCGGCGGGCGGACCGGGGTGCGGGCCGTGACCTGCGAGAACCTTGAGCTGACCGGTCTGATGAAGCCGTTCTCCCTGGAGATCTTCTACGGGGAGCGGGTCGCCGTCCTCGGGTCGAACGGCTCCGGCAAGTCGCACTTCCTGCGGCTGCTCGCGGGGGACCCGTCCGTCGCCCATACCGGTTCGTGGAAGCTCGGCGCCCGGGTGGTGCCGGGGCACTTCGCGCAGACCCACGCGCACCCGGAGCTGGCCGGGCGGCCGCTCGTCGACATCCTGTGGACGGAGCACGCCAAGGACCGGGGCGGGGCGATGTCGGTGCTGCGGCGGTACGAGCTGGAGCGGCAGGGCGACCAGCCGTTCGACAAGCTGTCGGGCGGGCAGCAGGCGCGGTTCCAGATCCTGCTCCTGGAGCTGGCGGGGACGACGGCGCTGCTGCTCGACGAGCCCACGGACAACCTGGACCTGGAGTCCGCCGAGGCGCTCCAGGAGGGCCTCGAGTCGTACGACGGGACGGTGATGGCCGTCACGCACGACCGGTGGTTCGCGAAGAGCTTCGACCGGTTCCTGGTCTTCGGGTCGGACGGCGTCGTACGGGAGACGTCCGAGCCGGTGTGGGACGAGCGGCGGGTGGAGCGGGCGCGCTGACCTGTGCGGTCGGCGGGCGGCGGGCGGCGGGCGGCGGTCGGCGGTCGGCGGTCGGGCTCAGGTGGGCGGCGTGGGGGAGTGGTCTCGCGGCATTTTGACCCGTCGGGGGTGCCGCGGGTACTGTTGCGGTTTGTTATGCGTATTGGCTTCGCCGTTCTCACGCGAGAGGCCCTTACGCAGGTTCCCTGGAGCAGTTACCAGTGGCTCGCATACGGGCGTCGTTCCCGGCAGTGCAGGCCCCAGCTGCATGATCGCTTCAGGTGTGTCTGGACTCCATCCACTGAAGAAGCGAAGGCTACGAAGTGCGTACGTACAGCCCCAAGCCCGGCGATGTCACTCGCCAGTGGCACATCATTGACGCGCAGGACATCGTCCTGGGCCGTCTGGCGACGACGGCTGCGAACCTCCTGCGAGGCAAGCACAAGCCCGTCTACGCCCCCCACATGGACATGGGCGACTTCGTCATCATCATCAACGCCGACAAGGTTCACCTGTCCGGCAACAAGAAGACCCAGAAGATGGCCTACCGCCACTCTGGCTTCCCGGGTGGTCTGCGCTCCGTCCGCTACGACGAGCTGCTCGACAAGAACCCCGAGAAGGCCGTCGAGAAGGCCATCAAGGGCATGATCCCCAAGAACTCCCTGGGCCGTCAGATGCTCTCGAAGCTGAAGGTCTACGCGGGCGAGAACCACCCGCACGCTGCCCAGCAGCCGGTCCCGTTCGAGATCACCCAGGTCGCGCAGTAGTTCCGGCCACACCCCCTAAGAACGAAAGAAATCTGAGGAGAATCGTGGCCGAGACCACCCCCGAGACCCCCGTCGACGAGTTCGAGGGCGTTGAGGAGTACACCACCGAGACCGAGCTCGTCGAGGGTGAGTACACCTCCGAGTCGCTCGCGTCCCGCTTCGGCGACCCGCAGCCGGCCGCCGGCCTGGGCCGTCGCAAGAACGCCATCGCCCGCGTCCGGATCGTTCCGGGCACCGGCAAGTGGAAGATCAACGGTCGCACCCTTGAGGACTACTTCCCCAACAAGGTGCACCAGCAGGAAGTCAACGAGCCCTTCAAGGTGCTCGAGCTCGACAACCGCTACGACGTCATCGCCCGCATCGCGGGTGGCGGTGTCTCCGGTCAGGCCGGTGCCCTGCGCCTCGGCGTGGCCCGTGCGCTGAACGAGGCGGACGTCGAGAACAACCGCCCGGCGCTGAAGAAGGCCGGCTTCCTCTCCCGTGACGACCGTGCGGTCGAGCGGAAGAAGGCCGGTCTCAAGAAGGCCCGTAAGGCTCCGCAGTACAGCAAGCGTTAATCGCCTGCTCGGTCTGCTTTCGTACGCCCCGGCGGCACTGCCCGTGCCGTCGGGGCGTACGTTTTTTCATAACCTCTTTCATCACCCTTCATCTTTCATCAGCTTGGGCACGTATTTTCGGAGGACAGCTGTGGGACGACTCTTCGGCACGGACGGCGTACGCGGCGTCGCCAACGCGGACCTGACGGCGGAGCTGGCGCTCGGCCTGTCGGTCGCGGCCGCGCACGTGCTCGCCGAGGCGGGCACCTTCGAGGGCCACCGGCCGACCGCCGTGGTCGGGCGGGACCCGCGCGCTTCCGGAGAGTTCCTCGAAGCGGCCGTCGTGGCGGGCCTCGCCAGCGCCGGTGTCGACGTGCTGCGCGTCGGCGTCCTGCCCACCCCGGCCGTGGCGCACCTCACCGGCGTCCTCGGCGCCGACCTCGGCGTCATGCTCTCCGCCAGCCACAACGCCATGCCCGACAACGGCATCAAGTTCTTCGCGCGCGGCGGCCACAAGCTCGCCGACGACCTCGAGGACAAGATCGAGGCCGTGTACGAGGAGCACCGCACCGGCGCCCCCTGGGAGCGCCCGACCGGTGCCGGCGTCGGCCGCGTCCGCGACTACGACGAGGGCTTCGAGACGTACGTCTCCCACCTCATCTCCGTCCTCCCCAACCGCCTCGACGGCCTGAAGATCGTCCTCGACGAGGCCCACGGCGCCGCCGCCCGCGTCTCGCCCGAGGCCTTCACCCGCGCCGGCGCCCAGGTCGTCACCATCGGCGCCGAGCCGGACGGCCTCAACATCAACGACGGCTGCGGCTCCACCCACCTCGGGCTGCTCCGCGCCGCCGTCGTCGAGCACGGCGCCGACCTGGGCATCGCCCACGACGGCGACGCCGACCGCTGCCTCGCGGTCGACGCCTCCGGCAACGAGGTCGACGGCGACCAGATCCTCGCCGTGCTCTCCCTCGCCATGCGCGAGGCCGGCACCCTGCGCGGCGACACCGTCGTCGCGACCGTGATGTCCAACCTGGGCTTCAAGCTCGCCATGGAGCGCGAGGGCCTGAACCTCGTCCAGACCGCGGTCGGCGACCGCTACGTCCTGGAGTCCATGAAGGAGAACGGCTACGCGCTCGGCGGCGAGCAGTCGGGTCACGTCATCGTGCTCGACCACGCCACCACCGGCGACGGCACCCTCACCGGCCTGATGCTGGCCGCCCGCGTCGCCGCCACCGGCAAGTCGCTCGCGGACCTCGCCGGCGTCATGGAGCGGCTGCCGCAGATCCTCATCAACGTCAAGGACGTCGACAAGTCCCGGGTGAACACCTCGGGCGAGCTCGCCGCGGCCGTCACCGACGCCGAGCGCGAGCTGGGCTCCACCGGCCGTGTCCTGCTGCGCTCCTCCGGCACCGAGCCGCTGGTCCGCGTCATGGTCGAGGCCGCCGACATCGAGCAGGCCCGCGCGGTCGCGCAGCGCCTCGCGGATGTCGTGAAGTCCGCGCTGGGCTAGCCTTTCTGAGGCACCGTCATGCAAGGGCGAGGGCCCCCGCCGGATCTTCGGTCGGGGGCCCTCCTCCGTACGTCAGACCTTCGGCGTCCGCCGCCACCGGCCGCGCTGGGTGCGCCACAGCAGCTTCTGCCCGTACAGGGTGAGCGTCCCGGCCAGCATGATGCCGAAGAGGTTGAGCCCCAGCTGCTCGATCGATCCCCACGTCTGGCTCAGATCGCCGTAGCTGAGCGCCACCGCCGCGTTCGCACCCGCCGGGACCGTCGTCACCGAGATGGCCACACCGACCAGGGCCCCCGACTTGGCGGAGGTCAGCGAGAGGGTGCCGGCCGCGCCCGCGAGCAGCGCCACGACGAACGAGAACGGGTCCGGCTGCCAGATGAACTTGGTGTTGGGCCGGTCCGCCTCCAGCTGGGACCTGCTGAACAGGTCGAGCGCGTCCATCCCCAGGCTGAACACCGTCGTCGCCGCGATCGCGGCAGCGAAGCC
Source organism: Streptomyces tanashiensis (assembly GCF_014648895.1). Lineage (GTDB taxonomy): Bacteria > Actinomycetota > Actinomycetes > Streptomycetales > Streptomycetaceae > Streptomyces > Streptomyces tanashiensis. The sequence goes on along the minus strand of NZ_BMRZ01000001.1, from coordinate 891,149 downwards.
GACGACCAGCGCGAGCAGCGAGCGGGCCGCCAGCTTCGGAGCGCGCTGCACGACCGCCGTACAGATCCCGGCCAGCGGTCCGAACTCCGGCCCGACCGCCATCGCGCCCACGATCAGGATCGCGTTGTCCAGGACGACACCACAGGCCGCGATCATCGTCGCCAGGATCATGAACGCGCTGTACGTGATGGAGAGCGTCGACTCCTCGTGCGTCGCCCCCGCCAGCTGCTCCCAGATCACCGCGTCCGCGGGCTCGCCCGGGGCCTCCTCCTCGGCCGCGTCGGCCCGCGCCGACAGGGAGAGGTCGATGGAGTCGACGGCGATCGAACCGTCCTGATCGATCCTCAGCCCGCGCAGTCCGTTGAGGAGTTCGTCCCCGGCCTCGCGGGCCACGTCGCACATCACGAGGTCGCCGGAGGGGTCCCTGGCCGCGCCGGGCAGCACCACCAGATGGGTGGTGCCCACCGTCGACTCGATCAGCCGGACCGCTTCGGATGTGCGGTCGGGAGGGACGATCATCCTCAGATGCAGCATGGGGAGAGGGTACGGAGCCTCAGAGCTTCCGGAGGCTCAGGCGCTGCACCTTGTGGTCGGGGCCCTTGCGGACGACGAGGGTCGCCCGGCCGCGGGTCGGGGCCACGTTCTCCAGCAGGTTCACCTTGTTGATGGTCCGCCACATCGTGCGCGCGTAGTCGAAGGCCTCCTCCTCGGAGACCTGCGTCCAGCGCCGGAAGTACGAGGACGGGTCCTGGAACGCGGTGTCGCGCAGCTTCCGGAAGCGGTTCAGGTACCAGCGCTCGATGTCCTCCGGCCGCGCGTCCACGTACACCGAGAAGTCGAAGTAGTCGGCGAGACCCACCCGGGTGCGGCCGTCCTTCCCGGGCAGGGCCGGCTGGAGGACGTTCAGCCCCTCCACGATGAGGATGTCCGGGCGGCGGACGACGAGCCGCTCGCCGGGCACGCGGTCGTAGATCAGGTGCGAGTAGACCGGGGCCGTGACCTCCTCCTTGCCCGCCTTCACGTCCGCGACGAAGCGGGTCAGGGCCCGGCGGTCGTACGACTCGGGGAAACCCTTGCGGGACATCAGGCCGCGCGCCTTCAGCTCCTCCATCGGGTAGAGGAAGGCGTCCGTGGTCACCAGCTCCACGCGCGGGTGCTCCGGCCAGCGGGCGAGCAGCGCCTGCAGGAGCCGGGAGACCGTCGACTTGCCGACGGCCACCGAACCGGCGACCCCTATGACGAAGGGGGTGCCGCGCTGCTCCGCGCTCTCGCCGAGGAAGGTGTTCAGCGCGCCCCGCAGGCCGCTGGTGGCCTGCACGTACAGGTTGAGCAGCCGGGAGAGCGGGAGGTAGATGTCCCGGACCTCGTCGAGGTCGATGACGTCCCCGAGGCCGCGGAGCCGCTCGACCTCGTCGGCGGTCAGCGGGAGCGGCGTCTTGTCGCGCAGGGCGCTCCACTCGGCCCGGGTGAGGTCGACGTACGGGGTCGCCTCGGACGGCCGGCGGTGTCCGGTTCCGTTCCGGGAGCTCCCGGACGCGTTCCTCGGACTCCCGTGTCCGGGGCTCCCTCCGGGGCCGGCGGCGTTGCCGGGGTCTCCGTCGGGGCTTCGTGGCGGCGAAGTGATCACCCCGCCATTGTCGGGGGTCGACGGACTCCGTGGGCCGTGGGGTCGGTCACGCGGCCCGGCGGTTGACGCGTTCCGCGCCGACTCCGGTCCGGGTCCGGCCGGTGGGGCGGGTTCCGCCGTACTCTGCCGTCATGTGCGGAATCGTGGGATACGTCGGCGGGCAGTCGGCGCTTGATGTGGTGGTCGCGGGCCTCAAGCGGCTCGAATACCGGGGCTACGACTCGGCCGGTGTCGCGGTGCTCGCCGACGGGGGGCTCGCCGCGGCCAAGAAGGCGGGCAAGCTCGTCAATCTGGAGAAGGAGCTCGTCGACCGGCCGCTGGCCGGCGGCTCCGTCGGCATCGGGCACACCCGCTGGGCCACCCACGGCGGCCCGACCGACGCCAACGCGCACCCGCACCTGGACAACGCCGGGCGCGTCGCCGTCGTCCACAACGGCATCATCGAGAACTTCGCCGCCCTGCGGGAGGAGCTCGCCGACCGCGGCCACGTGCTGCTCTCCGACACCGACACCGAGGTCGTGGCCCACCTCCTCGCCGAGGAGTTCTCCTCCGCCGGCGACCTCGCGGAGGCCATGCGGCTCGTCTGCCGCCGGCTCGACGGGGCGTTCACCCTGGTCGCCGTGCACGCCGACCAGCCGGACGTCGTCGTCGGCGCCCGCCGGAACTCACCGCTCGTCGTCGGCGTGGGCGAGGGCGAGAACTTCCTCGCCTCCGACGTGTCCGCCTTCATCGCCCACACCCGCTCCGCGATCGAACTCGGCCAGGACCAGGTCGTCGAGCTGACCAGGGACGGCGTCACCGTCACCGACTTCGACGGGGTGCCCGCCGACGTCCGGGCCTACCACGTCGACTGGGACGCCTCCGCCGCCGAGAAGGGCGGCTACGACTACTTCATGCTCAAGGAGATCGCCGAGCAGCCCAAGGCCGTCGCCGACACCCTCCTCGGGCGGATCGACGGGGCCGGCCGGCTCACCCTCGACGAGGTGCGCATCCCCGACACCGTGCTCCGCGAGGCCGACAAGGTCGTCATCATCGCGTGCGGCACCGCCTTCCACGCCGGGCTCATCGCCAAGTACGCCATCGAGCACTGGACCCGGATCCCCTGCGAGGTCGAGCTCGCCAGCGAGTTCCGCTACCGCGACCCGATCCTCGGCCGGCGCACCCTGGTCATCGCGATCTCCCAGTCCGGCGAGACCATGGACACCCTCATGGCGCTCCGGCACGCCCGGGAACAGGGCGCGAAGGTGCTCGCCGTGTGCAACACGAACGGCTCGACGATCCCGAGGGAGTCGGACGCCGTCCTCTACACCCACGCCGGGCCCGAGGTCGCCGTCGCCTCCACCAAGGCCTTCCTCACGCAGCTCGTCGCCTGCTACCTCCTCGCCCTCTACCTCGGCCAGGTGCGCGGCACCAAGTGGGGCGACGAGATCCACGCCGTCGTCCGCGAGCTCGCCCGGATCGGCGACGAGGTCGAGCGGGTCCTGGAGACCATGGAGCCGGTACGGGCCCTCGCCAGGTCCCTCGCCGACAAGGACACCGTCCTGTTCCTCGGCCGGCACGTCGGCTACCCCGTGGCCCTGGAGGGCGCGCTCAAGCTCAAGGAACTCGCGTACATGCACGCCGAGGGCTTCGCGGCCGGCGAGCTCAAGCACGGGCCGATCGCGCTCATCGAGCAGGACCTGCCGGTCGTCGTGGTCGTCCCCTCGCCGCGCGGGCGCTCCGTCCTTCACGACAAGATCGTCTCCAACATCCAGGAGATCCGGGCCCGCGGAGCCCGGACCATCGTCATCGCGGAGGAGGGCGACGAGGCCGTCGTCCCCTACGCCGACCACCTCGTCCGCATCCCCGCCACGCCTACGCTGCTCCAGCCGCTGGTCGCCACGGTGCCGCTCCAGGTCTTCGCCTGCGAGCTCGCCACCGCGCGGGGCAACGAGGTCGACCAGCCGCGCAACCTGGCCAAATCCGTGACCGTGGAGTGAGTGGGAAATGATCATTGGGGTGGGGATCGACGTGGCGGAGATCGACCGCTTCGCCGCGTCCATCGAGCGCACACCGGGGCTGCTGCAGCGCCTCTTCGTCGAGCGCGAGGTGACGCTCCCGAGCGGCGAACGGCGCGGGCCCGCCTCGCTCGCGGTCCGCTTCGCCGCGAAGGAGGCGCTCGCGAAGGCGCTCGGCGCGCCGGGCGGACTGCACTGGACGGACGCCGAGGTGTACGTCGAGGACACCGGACAGCCCCGGCTGCGGGTCCAGGGGACGGTGGCGGCGCGGGCGGCGGAACTGGGCGTGAAGCACTGGCACGTGTCGCTGAGCCATGACGCGGGGGTGGCGTCGGCGGTGGTGATCGCGGAGGGCTAGAGCGCCGGGCGCCGCGCCCGCGCGGGGTGCCCGTCTGCCGTGGGCGGCGCCCCGCCGTTGTGCCCACCCGTTCCGCCCTGCGGAACGATTGCCCACAAGGGCGGGGGCGCCGCTCACACGGGCGCGGGGCCCGGGCGCGGGGCAGACTGCTGGCATGCGTACCGCTTATCGCGTCGAGACCGTCCGGGCCGCCGAAGCCGCCCTCATGGCCCGCCTTCCCGACGGCGCTCTCATGCAGCGGGCCGCCGCCGGCCTCGCCGCCGCCTGCTGCTCCCTGCTCGGGAAGGGGCGGGTGTACGGGGCCAGGGTCGTCCTGCTCGTCGGCAGCGGCGACAACGGCGGCGACGCCCTGTACGCCGGGGCCCGGCTCGCCCGGCGGGGCGCCGGCGTCACGGCGGTGCTGCTCGGCGACCGCGCCCACGAGGGCGGGCTCGCGGCGCTCCGGGCCGCCGGAGGCCGGGTCGCCGACGACCCGTTCGACCCCCTCGCCGGCGCCGACCTCGTCCTCGACGGCATCACCGGCATCGGCGGGCGCGGCGGGCTCCGGCCCGACGCGGTGCCCGTCGCCCGGGCCGCGCGCGGCTCCGACGCCGTCGTCGTGGCCGTGGACCTGCCGAGCGGCGTCGACGCCGACACCGGGGAGGTCCACGGGGAGGCGCTGCCCGCCGACGCGACGATCACCTTCGGCGCGTACAAGCCGGGGCTGCTCGTCGACCCCGCGCGGGAGTACGCGGGTGCCCTGCGCCTCGTCGACATCGGCCTCGGCGACCTCCTGCCCGGCGTGCCCGATCTGGAGGCCCTCCAGCACGAGGACCTCGCCTGGCTGCTGCCCGTGCCGGGCGCCGAGAGCGACAAGTACCGGCGCGGGGTCGTCGGCATCGTCGCCGGGTCCTCCCGCTACCCGGGCGCCGCCGTCCTCGCCGTGGCGGGCGCGCTGCGCGGCGGCGCGGGGGCCGTGCGGTACGTCGGGCCCGCCGGGGACGCGGTGCTCGCCGCGCACCCCGAGACCCTGGTCCACTCGGGGCGGCCGGAGAAGGCCGGGCGGGTCCAGGCCTGGGTCGTGGGGCCCGGCCTCGGCGAAGGGCCCGGGGCCGGGGTAGCGGTCGCGGAGGTCCTCTCCTCCGACGTCCCGGTCCTCGTCGACGCCGACGGGCTGCGGGGCCTCGACCCTGCGGCCGTCCGGGGGCGCGGCGCACCGACCGTCCTCACCCCGCACGCCGGCGAGGCGGCGGCGCTGCTCGGCGTCGCGCGGGAGGAGGTCGAGGCGGGGCGGCTCGCGGCGGTCCGTGAACTGGCGGGCCGCTTCGGCGCGACGGTCCTCCTGAAGGGCTCGACGACGGTGGTGTGCGGGGCCGACGGGACCGGTCCGGTGCGGGTCAACCCGACCGGGACCTCGTGGCTGGCCACGGCCGGCAGCGGCGACGTCCTCTCCGGCCTCGCGGGCTCCCTCCTCGCGGCCGGCCTCCCGGCCCTCGACGCGGCCTCGTGCGCGGCCTACCTCCACGGGCTCGCCGCGCGCCGGGCGTCGGAGGGCGGTGCGCCGGTGACGGCGACGGAGGTGGCGGACTCCCTGCGGGGGGCGTGGCGTGACGTGACGGCGGGCGGCGCGTAGGTCCGCGGGGCGGCTCGTACGGGTCGGGCGGCGGAAGCAGGGCCGGGACCGGTCCGTCCCGCCCCCACGCGCCGCGTAGGTCCGCGGGGCGGCTCGTACGGGTCGGGTGGCGGAGGAGGGCCGGGGCGGTCCGCCCCGCCCCGCCCCCCACTCGGGCGAACCCGTTGGCCCAGCCGTGGGTTCCGGCGCGCTGGTGGCGCGGGGGGCGGATTGGGTGGGTGGGGTGATCAGTCGGAGAAGCCGTACCGCGCCGTTGTTGTTCGCCCTCGCCGCCTCGCTCGCGCTCGCGCCCGGGCCCGTGGCCCTCGCCGCCCCGCCCGATCCGGCGCCCGTGGCCCTCGCCGCACCGCCCGATCCCGTGCCCGCCGAGGATCCGCTCGTGCCCGGGGTCGTCGGGGGCGGGCGGGCCGAGTATCCGATGGACACGCCCGACCAGGTGCTTCCGCCGTTGCAGGAGGACGAGGAGGGCGTCGCCGTGCCCGAGCCGGAGAAGGAGGTCGACGAGCTCGTCGAGTACCTGCCCCGCAGCGCCGTCGCGGCCGCCTGCACCGCGCGCACGGGCCCCCATCAGCGGCGGGTCGAGCGGCTGCTCGGGCTGCCGGTCGACGGGAGGCAGTCGGTCGCCGACTGCCGGGCCGTCCGCGCCTTCCAGGTGCGGGAGGGGATCAAGCCGGCCGTCGGCTACGCCGGACCCGTCACCTGGGCCCGCGCCGAGCTGCTCGCCGCCCGGAAGAAGCTCGACCCGGGCCGCCGCTGTCCCGAGAGGAAGTACGCCGTCGCCTGCGTCGACCTCGACCGCCAGCTCATGTGGGTGAAGAAGGGGAAGAAGGTGACCTATCCCGTCGTCAACATGCGGAGCGGACGGCCGGGGTATGCCACGCGGACCGGCTGGCACACCGTCTACTGGCGCCACAAGGACCACTGGTCGTCGATCTACAGCACGCCCATGCCGTACGCCCAGTTCTTCAGCGGCGGCCAGGCGTTCCACGCCGTCTACGGGCAGCTCGCCACGCCCGGCGGAAGCCGTGGCTGCGTCAATCTCAGCCACCGCGACGCACGGAAACTCTGGGACGTCCTCCGTAAGGGTGACCGGGTCTACATCTGGGGAAAGCGGCCCGGGAGCTGACACCTGAGAGACTGGGCGCGATGACTGAGACACCTCCGCCCCGCAGGGCCCGCGCCGAGATCGACCTCGGCGCGCTGCGTGCGAACGTCCGCACGCTGCGCGCCCGTGTCGCCCCCCACGTCCGGATCATGGCCGTGGTCAAGGCCGACGCATACGGACACGGCGCCCTGCGCTGCGCCCGCGCCGCCCTGGACGCGGGCGCGGACTGGCTCGGCACGGCCACCCCGCACGAGGCGCTGGCCCTGCGCGCCGCCGGGATCACGGACGTTCCCGTCATGTGCTGGCTGTGGACTCCCGGCGACCCCTGGGACCAGGGCATCGAGGCCGGTCTCGACATGTCCGTGAGCGGGATGTGGGCCCTGGACGAGGTCGTCGAGGCCGCGAGGGCGGTCGGGAGGACCGCGCGGATCCAGCTCAAGGCCGACACGGGGCTCGGGCGCAACGGCTGCCAGCCCGCCGACTGGCCCGAGCTGGTCGGCGCCGCCCTGAAGGCGGAGGTCGACGGGCACGTCAAGGTCACCGGCCTCTGGTCGCACTTCGCGTGCGCCGACGAGCCGCACCACCCGTCCATCGCCGCCCAGCTGGACGTCTTCCGCTCGATGCTCGACCACGCGGAGAAGGCGGGGATCCGTCCGGAGGTCCGGCACATCGCGAACTCGCCGGCCACCCTGACCCTGCCCGAGGCCCACTTCGACCTGGTCCGGCCCGGCATCGCGATGTACGGCGTCTCGCCGAGCCCCGAGCTCGGCACCTCCGCCGAGCTGGGCCTGCGGCCCGTCATGTCGCTCAAGGCGAGCGTCGCGCTGGTCAAGCACGTTCCCGCCGGGCACGGGGTGAGCTACGGGCATCACTACGTCACGGCGGGCGAGACCACCCTGGGGCTCGTTCCGCTGGGGTACGCCGACGGGGTTCCCCGGCACGCCTCGGGGCGCGGGCCCGTCCTCGTCGGCGACCGCGTCCGCACCGTCGCCGGCCGCGTCGCCATGGACCAGTTCGTGGTCGACCTCGAAGGGGACACCCCCGAACCCGGCACCGAGGCCGTGCTCTTCGGTCCCGGCGACCGGGGCGAGCCGACCGCCGAGGACTGGGCGGTGGCGGCCGACACCATCGCGTACGAGATCGTCACCCGGATCGGGGCGCGCGTCCCGCGCGTCTACCTGGGCGAGTAGGGGGCGGCGGCGTGGGCGAGTCGAGCAGCTGGCGGCGTGCGGGGTTCGCCGGTGCCGCGATAGGCGTCCTCGCCGCGGGCGCGGCGGCCGGAGTCGCCGTCGAGCGGCTCACCGTCGGCCGTTCCGTACGGCAGAAGGCGCGGCTCGCCCTGGACGCCACCGGTCCGTACGGCGGGCTGCGCGGCACCCCCGGCCGGGCCCTCGCCGACGACGGGACCGTCCTGTACTACGAGGTGGACGAGGTCGAGGCGGACACCCCGGTCGCCCGCCGGCGGCGGCTCTTCGGGCGTCGCGAACCCGCTCCCGTCACCGTCGTCTTCAGCCACGGCTACTGTCTCAACCAGGACTCCTGGCACTTCCAGCGGGCCGCCCTGCGCGGTCTCGTCCGCACCGTCCACTGGGACCAGCGCAGCCACGGCCGCTCCGGGCACGGGAGCTCGCAGACCGGGCCCGACGCGGTGCCGGTCTCCATCGACCGGCTGGGCCGCGACCTCAGGACCGTCATCGACGCGGCCGCGCCCGAGGGGCCGCTCGTCCTCGTGGGGCACTCGATGGGCGGCATGACGGTGATGGCGCTCGCCGAGCAGTACCCGGAGCTGATCCGCGACCGGGTCGTCGGCGTCGCGCTCGTCGGCACCTCGGCGGGGAAGCTGGGCGAGGTGACCTACGGGCTGCCGCTCGCCGGCGTCAACGCCGTCCGGCGGGTCCTGCCGGGCGTCCTGCGGGCGCTGGGCTCCCAGGCGGAGCTGGTCGAGCGCGGGCGCCGGGCGACCGCGGACCTCTTCGCCGGGCTGATCAAGAAGTACTCGTTCGCCTCGAAGGACGTCGACCCGGCGGTCGCCCGCTTCGCGGAGCGGATGATCGAGTCGACCCCGATCGACGTGGTCGCCGCCTTCTACCCGGCCTTCGCCGAGCACGACAAGGCCGCCGCCCTGGCCGCCTTCGGCGAGCTGCCGGTGCTCGCGCTCGCCGGGGACAACGACCTGGTCACCCCCAGCTCGCACACCGAGGCCATCGCGGACCTCCTGCCGGACGCGGAGCTGGTCATCGTCCCGGACGCGGGCCATCTGGTGATGCTGGAGCACCCGGAGGCGGTGACCGACCGGCTGGCCGACCTGCTGGTCCGGGCCGGTGTCGTCCCGGCCGGGGAGACCTTCCGCACGCGCTAGGTTTGCGGGTATGGAAGCAGCGCACCCGCACCTCTCCGGCGCCACCCCCTCCGTCTCCGGCGCCACTCTCTCCGTCGACTCCCCGCAGCAGATGCAGGAGCTCGGCCGCCGGCTCGCGAAGATCCTCCGCCCCGGCGATCTCGTGATGCTCACCGGTGAGCTCGGCGCCGGGAAGACCACCCTGACCCGCGGCCTCGGCGAGGGCCTCGGTGTGCGGGGTGCCGTCACCTCCCCGACCTTCGTCATCGCCCGTGTCCACCCGTCCCTGGTCGGCGGCCCGGCCCTGGTCCACGTCGACGCGTACCGCCTCGGCGGCGGTCTCGACGAGATGGAGGACCTCGACCTGGACGTCTCGCTGCCCGAGTCCGTGGTCGTCGTCGAGTGGGGCGACGGCAAGGTGGAGGAGCTGACCGACGACCGGCTGCACCTGCTCATCCACCGGGTGACCGGGGACACCGACGACGACCGGCGCACGGTCGTGCTGCGCGGGATCGGCGCGCGCTGGGCCGAGGAGGACCTCGCGCTGTTCTGAGGCGGGCGTACGTAGGTTCCGACAACGTGTCGGGAAGGTGTTGCGTGGGTCGCACGAGCCGTGGTCACATGGATGCACGAGCTGGTTAGGTGTACCTAACCTACGGGAGGCATGCATGGCGACGCCGGAACGCGCGGAACCCAGCCGGGACCACGTCTCGATGAGTGAGCTGCTCGCGTCCTGCGCGGCCGCCCGGGCCCTCTCGACCCCGCCGGAGCCGTCCGAGCAGGGCGAGGAGGACGAGACCGTACGGGACGAGGCCGCCTAGCCCTTCCGTACGGCCCGGACTCGGGCCACGACGGCTCGGACCGCGACGGCTCGGACCGCGACGGCTCAGCCGACGACGACGACCTTCGCGCCGATCACCGCGAACGTCCACATCGCGTCGCCGTCGGCCCGCTTCATCCGGATGCCGCCGGTCTTCCGCGCCGGATCCGGGGACGGCGTCGAGCCGTCGACCGCCGCGCTGAAGCCGATCGCCACGTCCTCGGCCGTCGCGAACCGCACCACGTGCTCGATCTGCACGCCGTCCGAACCCTGCACGGAGCCCGAGCGCGAGGTCACCTTGTACGGCCCCGGCACCGGGTCGACCGTGCTCGGCCACACCGCGAACGTCCGGGTCGCCTTGCCCTTCCCGTTCACCAGCCACACCCGGCGGTCGGCGAGGGAGTACACGACCCGCTCGCCGGTGCCCGAGCTCGCGGGGACGGCGAGGGGATCCTTGACCGGCTGCTTCGGGCCGCCGCTCGGCGAGACCGAGGGGGTGACCTTGCCCGGCCTCTGCGGCTTCACCGACAGATCGGCGGGCGCGTTCGCCGAGGCCTGGTAGGCGAGGACGCCGACCGCCACGACGGCCGCCGCGGTGAGCCCGGCCACGAATCCCGAGCTGCTCCTTGCCACCGTGCCCACCTCTCGTACGAACGTATCGAGGGTGACGGTAGCAGCCGCCGCCCCGAGGTTCGGGGCACCGGGCCCGGGAGCCGTAGGCTGTTCGCGTGCTGTTGCTCGCCATGGATACCGCCACCCCCGCCGTCACCGTCGCCCTCCACGACGGCGAGGCCGTCGTCGCCTCGTCGAGTCAGGTCGACGCCCGCCGCCACGGGGAGCTGCTGCTGCCCGCCGTCGACCGGGTCCTCTCGGAGGCCGGGCTGAAGCTCGACGCGGTCACCGGGATCGTCGTCGGCGTCGGCCCCGGCCCGTACACCGGGCTCCGCGTCGGTCTCGTCACGGCCGCGGCCTTCTCGTCCGCGCTGGGCGTGCCGGTGCACGGCCTGTGCACCCTCGACGGCCTCGCGTACGCCTCCGGGATCGACGAGCCCTTCGCCGTCGCGACGGACGCGCGCCGCAAGGAGGTCTACTGGGCGCGGTACGCGGACTCCCGCACCCGCGTGGGCGACGCGGCCGTCGACCGGCCCGCCGACATCGCCGGCTCGCTCGCCGGACTCCCCGTCGTCGGCGCCGGCGCCCGCCTCTACCCCGAGGCCTTCCCGGACGCCCGTGACCCCGAGCACCAGTCGGCCGCCGCGCTCGCCGGGCTCGCCGCCGAGCGGCTCGCGGCCGGCGGGGACGGCTTCCTCGACCCGCTGCCGATGTACCTGCGCCGCCCCGACGCGCAGGTGCCGAAGAACTACAAGGTGGTCACCCCCAAGTGAGCGCCACCGTGACCGGGGCCGTGCTGCGCGAGATGCGCTGGTGGGACATCGAGCCGGTGCTCGCGCTCGAGGCCGAGCTGTTCCCCGAGGACGCCTGGTCGGAGGGGATGTTCTGGTCGGAGCTCGCGCACGCCAGGGGTCCCCGGGCCACCCGTCACTACGTCGTCGCGGAGGACCCGGCCGACGGCCGTCTCGTCGGGTACGCCGGGCTCGCCGCCGCCGGCGGACTCGGCGACGTGCAGACGATCGCCGTCTCCCCCGACCAGTGGGGCACCGGCCTCGGCGCCCGGCTCCTCACCGACCTGCTGAAGGAAGCCACCGCCTTCGAGTGCGAGGAGGTCCTCCTCGAAGTGCGCGTGGACAACACCCGGGCCCAGAAGCTCTACGAGCGCTTCGGCTTCGAGCCCATCGGTTTCCGGCGCGGTTACTACCAGCCGGGCAATGTCGACGCGCTCGTGATGCGACTGATCGTTCAAGGAACTGGGACTGAGATCTGATGGCTGCTGACGAACCGCTGGTACTCGGCATCGAGACCTCCTGCGACGAGACCGGCGTCGGCATCGTCCACGGGACCACCCTCCTCGCCGACGCCGTCGCCTCCAGCGTCGACACCCACGCCCGCTTCGGCGGCGTCGTGCCCGAGATCGCCTCCCGCGCCCACCTGGAGGCCATGGTCCCGACGATCGAGCGCGCCCTGAAGACGGCCGGGATCTCCGCGAAGGACCTCGACGGCATCGCCGTCACCGCCGGACCCGGCCTCGCGGGCGCCCTGCTCGTCGGCGTCTCCGCCGCCAAGGCGTACGCCTACGCCCTCGGCAAGCCGCTCTACGGCGTCAACCACCTCGCCTCGCACATCTGCGTCGACCAGCTGGAGCACGGCAAGCTGCCCGAGCCGACGATGGCCCTGCTGGTCTCCGGCGGGCACTCCTCGCTGCTGCTCTCCTCCGACATCACCTCCGACGTGCGGCCGATGGGCGCCACCATCGACGACGCGGCCGGCGAGGCGTTCGACAAGATCGCCCGCGTGCTCGACCTCGGCTTCCCCGGCGGACCGGTCATCGACCGGCTCGCCAAGGAGGGCGACCCGGCGGCGATCGCCTTCCCGCGCGGCCTCAGCGGCTCCCGGGATCCCGCCTACGACTTCTCCTTCTCCGGCCTCAAGACCGCCGTGGCCCGCTGGATCGAGGCCAAGCGGGCGGCCGGCGAGGACGTGCCCGTCCGGGACGTCGCCGCGTCCTTCCAGGAGGCGGTCGTCGACGTGCTCACCCGCAAGGCCGTCCGGGCCTGCAAGGACGAGGGCGTCGACCACCTGATGATCGGCGGCGGCGTCGCCGCCAACTCGCGGCTGCGGGCCCTCGCCCAGGAGCGCTGCGACCGCGCCGGGATCCGCCTCCGGGTGCCCCGGCCGGGCCTGTGCACGGACAACGGCGCGATGGTCGCGGCCCTCGGCTCGGAGATGGTCGCCCGCAACCGGCCGGCCTCGGACCTGGAGCTGTCGGCGGACTCCTCGCTGCCGGTGACCGACCCGCACGTCCCGGGTCACTCCCACGACCACGACCACGTGCACGAGGTCAGCAAGGAGAACCTGTACTCGTGAGGCTCACGCTCATGTGGGAGGCCAGGGCCGCCCAGGGCCGGGGAGCCGAGCTCCTGGAGTGGGCGCGGGCGCGGGTCCTCGCCCGTGAGCCGGTCCGCCGGGAGATCTTCCGGGCCCCGCAGGACCGGGTCCTCGTCCTCACCTGGTGGGAGGCGGAGACCTTCGACGCCGAACTGCCCGAGCTGCCGGAGCCGGACGCGGAGCTGATCACCCGTCCGGTCCACCGCTGGCGCTTCGAATCGGTCGAATAAACGAAAACCGAGCAACCTTTCGACTCTGTCGGGCATCCCACAGCGCGTGAAGAAGACCATCGCGCTGTGGGCGGCCCTGACCTCTGTCGCCCTCCTGGTGACCGGCTGCACGGCCTCGGCGGCCGAGGAACGCGGCGCCGCCGCGTCCGCTCCGGCGAGGACGACCGCACCCGAGGCCGGACACAAGGCGCCCGAGGCCCCCGGAGCCGCCGCGGCCGCCGCGTACCGGAGATGGGGCCTGAAGCCCTTCGCCGCGCCGCCGGCCCCGCCCGCGGTCAAGCCGGTGATCCGTCCGGCCGGCGGACCGGTGCCCGTCATCAGCGAGATCCCCACCCGCGAGAAGATCGTCTTCATCACCATCGACGACGGGGCCGAGAAGGACCCCGAGTTCGTCCGCATGATGAAGGACCTCAAGATCCCGGTCACGATGTTCCTCACGGACGCGGCCATCCGCGCCGACTACCCGTACTTCGCGCCACTCGTCGCCCAGGGACACGGCCTCGCCAACCACACCCTCACCCACCCGAACCTGCGCACCCTCGGCCCGGAGGCCCAGCGCCGGGAGATCTGCGGCCAGCAGACGAAGCTGAAGCAGCGGTACGGCACCACCCCGCGGCTCTTCCGCCCGCCGTACGGCAACTGGAACGAGGCCACGCGCGCGGCGGCGGGGGAGTGCGGGGTCGACGCGATCGTGCTGTGGCGCGAGTCCATGCAGATCAAGAACATGCAGTACCAGCGCGGCGACCGGAAGCTGCACCCCGGCGACATCATCCTCGCCCACTTCCGCGGCCCGTCCGAGCTCAAGGGCCGGACGATGACCGAGATGACGGCGACGATGCTGCGGAAGATCCAGGAGCAGGGCTTCACGGTGGCCCGCCTGGAGGACTACGTCTGAGGAATTCTCCGGGCGCGGTGTCGATGCGGAGGGACCCCGTTCGACGTATGTGTGGACGGCGGGGAACGGCCCCGCCACCGCACCACCGAGGAGTCGTCATGCCCCGCTTCCTGTCCCTCGTCCGCATCGAGGAGAACACCATCGACATGGAGAGCGCCGACCCCGGCTTCGAGCAGCGCATGGGCGCGCTCTTCGAGGAGATCACGAAGGCCGGCGCCATGGTGGACACGGCCGGGCTCAGGCCGACCGCCGAGGCCACCCGGATCACCTGGTCGGACGGGAGCCTGTCGTTCACCGACGGCCCCTTCACCGAGACCAAGGAGGTCGTCGGCGGCTACGCGATGCTCCAGTGCAAGGACATGGCCGAGGCCGTCGAGTGGGGGAAGCGCTTCCTGGCCGTCCACCCGCCGCACTGGAAGGTCGGCCTGGAGGTCCGCGAGGTCGAGGAGATGCCGGAGGGCTGACCCGCCCTGTGCTGTCATACGGGATGTGACGGTGGAGAGCACCCTTGAGACGGTCTTCCGGATGGAGTCGGCGCGGATCATCGCCACGGTGGCGCGGATCGTCCGGGACGTCGGCATCGCCGAGGAACTGGCCCAGGACGCCCTCGTCTCCGCGCTGGAGCAGTGGCCGCGGTCAGGGATCCCGGAGAAGCCGGGCGCCTGGCTGACGGCCGCCGCCAAGCACCGCGCCGTCGACCTCGTGCGGCGGCGCGAGACGTACGCCCGGAAGCTCGCCGAGGTGGGCCGGACGCTCGACCTCGGCGAGGAGTCGTACGACCCCGAGCCGTCCGGCCCGGGCGACATCGACGACGACGTCCTCCGGCTCGTCTTCACCACCTGCCACCCGGTGCTCTCCGCCGACGCCCGCGCGGCGCTCACCCTGCGGCTCGTCGGCGGGCTGCGGACGGACGAGATCGCCCGCGCCTTCCTCGCGCCGGAGGCGACGGTCGCGGCGCGGATCACCCGGGCCAAGCGGACGCTCGCGAAGGCGGGCGTCGAGTTCGAGGTGCCGTACGGGGAGGAGCGGGCCGCCCGGCTCGGCTCCGTCCTGGAGGTCGTCTACCTGATCTTCAACGAGGGGTACGCGGCCACCGCGGGCGACGACCTGCTGCGGCCCGGTCTGTGCGAGGACGCCCTGCGGCTCGCCCGGGGGCTCGCCGCCCTGATGCCGGGGGAGAGCGAGGTGCACGGGCTCGCCGCCCTGCTGGAGCTCCAGGCCTCCCGGACGGCGGCCCGGACCGGCCCCGACGGGGAGCCGGTGCTCCTCGCCGACCAGAACAGGAGCCGCTGGAACCGGCTGCTCGTCCGGCGCGGGTTCGCCGCCCTGGAGCGGGCCGGGGACGGCCGCTCCTACGGGCCGTACGCCCTCCAGGCCGCGATCGCCGCCTGCCACGCGCGGGCCGGCTCGTACGAGGCCACGGACTGGGCGACCATCGCCGCGCTGTACGGACGGCTCGGCACCCTCGCGCCGTCCCCGGTGGTCGAGCTGAACCGGGCGGTCGCCGTGTCGATGACCGAGGGCCCCGAGGCCGCCCTCCGGATCGTCGACGCCCTCGCCGCGGAACCGGCCCTGGCGCGCTACCACCTGCTGCCGAGCGTCCGGGGCGACCTGCTCGCCCGGCTCGGCCGGACGGCGGAGGCGCGGGCGGAGTTCGCGCGGGCGGCCGGGCTCACCCGGAACGAGAGCGAGCGGGCGCTGCTGCTGACACGGGCTCGGGAGGCTCAGTAGCGCAGGATCCGGCCCGCCTGGGTGCCGACGAGCACCGTTCCGTCGGGGGCCGCGTGCAGGGAGAGCGTGCCGTACGGGGGCAGGGGGCGCCGGTCGAGGACGGTGCCGTCGGCCGTGTCGACCGAGACGAGGGTGCCGTCCTCGCACGCGGCGTGCAGGACACCGCCGTGCGCGTCGAGGGCGGCGACCACGGCGTCCAGGGGACGGCGCCAGACGACGTCCCCGCCGGGGAAGGTCCGGCGGACCAGCCCCTGCTGTCCGTGCAGGAGGGCGGGGCCGGCGGCATCGGAGACGTACACCGCCTTGCCCAGGGGAGCTTCGGTGGCGAAGAGCAGGGTCTCGGCAGCGGTGCGGGGGTCGAGCGCGAGCACGTCCCGGCGCCGCCGTCGGGTGAACAGCAGCTCGGGGCAGCGGCCCACGTCGAGCGGGACGAGCTCGTACCGGTCCGGCTCGTCGGCCGTGCCCAGCGGGGCGCCGTCGGCGGCGAAGATCCGGGTGCTGGGCGCGGGGACCTCCTTCCCGTATTCGCGGTCGTACGTGTCCCTGATCGCCCAGACCCCGTCCGTACGGGCCGTCAGGGCGGCCGAGAAGGGCACGGAGGGGCGATCGAGGACCGTGCCGTCGGAGGTGTCGACCAGCGGGAACTCGGTCCGGGTGCGGGAGTCGGGGCCGGGGACGGCGACCCGTGCCGTCCGCTCGTCGGCGGCGACCGCGATCCGGGTCCCGCCGGCGGCCGACGGCGCGGGAACGCTCCACAGCAGCGATCCGGTGGGGGACCAGCACTCCAGCGTGGTGTGGCTGCGGGTGGCGAGCACCCGGCCGTCGCTCAGCCCGGCCACGGCCCGGACCCCGCCCCTGCCGTCGTAGCTCCGGCCGACGCGCTCGGCGAGCGCCTGCAGGCGCGGCAGCGCGGGGCCCGTGTCGGGCCAGGGGAGCGGACCGTCCGGGTCGAGCGGGCCGCGGTCGAGGGCCGCCAGGTCGAGGGCGCCGGGATCGAGGCCGAGCCACTCCTCCCGGGCCGCGATGGCCCGGGACCGCTCGAACTCGGCCCCGTCGTGCATGGCACAGAAGGTGAGTTCGAGGGTGCGGGCGTCCGTCCAGCGGACCAGCTCGACACCCCAGTAGGCATCGGCGAAGTCGACGCGGTGGCCGCTCTCGGGTTCGAGGAGGACGAGGCGGCCCTCGCGCAGGTACGCGTCGCCGTTGTCGAAGCCGATGGCGAGAAGCGGGAGTGTGGGGTGGAAGGCCATCGTCTCCGTCTCCATCGCGACGGTCAGGACGTGTGCGCAGGAGAGGTCGGCGATGCGGTGGACCGCCACCCGGCTCAGGCCCGACAGCACCGAACTGACCGCGACCCATCGCCCGTCGTCGCTGACGACCGCCTCGGTGGCGAGGCCGAGCAGCTCGGGGAACGGCTGCTCGTGGAAGGGGGCCTTGGGCTCAGCCATGGTGCTCCGTCAGGTGGGTGAAGGTCGTGCGGACGAGGACGTCCAGGGTCTCCGGGGTCGCCGTCGGCGCGAGGACGCGGAAGGACGCGGCGAAGGCCGGCGAGTCCGCGCAGAGGGTTCGCGCCTCCAGGGCCTGGGTGAGGCGCGGGATCAACTCGTAGGAGCAGAAGGGGTGCTCGGCCTCGACGAAGGCCTTCAGGCTCTCCTCGTACGAGGAGAACTCGCCGTCGTACGCCCAGTGGTCCAGGGACATCAGCAGCGGGAACCGCGCCCGCACCTCCCACGCCGCCAGGGGCACGTCCTCGTAGCGGGCGTCCCCCTCGCGGTCCGCGAGCCGCAGCAGCATCGCCAGCTCGGTCATGAACACGGGCAGGCTCTTCGCTCCCGCGGCCGCCCGCCAGGTGCGCCGGGCCGGTTCGGGGCAGGTCGCGAAGAACTCCTCGCTGAACGCGGTGGACAGGTAGTCCAGCTGGGAGGCGAGCCTCTGCGGCGCCTCCCGCCAGGCCGCGTCCCAGTGGTTCAGCCGCAGGACCCGCCTGAGGCGCGGGACCTCCCACTCCAGCGGGTCGGGCCCGTCGGCCGCGAGCCCGACGAGGTGGGCGAGCGGTCCGCCGGTGAACATGCCCTCCGGATGCAGTGCCATGATCCCCCCTGTTCGTGGTGTGTCAGGACGTGGCCGCCGGACGCCCGATCAGCATCGTCGGGGCTCCCGCGACCCGAGTCAGCAGCACCGTCGCCGCGTGGGGGCCCTTCGGCTTCACCCTGCGCCGGATCTCCTCGGGTTCGACGGCCGAGCCGCGCTTCTTCACGGTGAGCGTGCCCACCTCGCGCTCCCGCAGCAGGGCCTTCAGCTTCTTCAGGTTGAAGGGGAGTTCGTCGGTGATCTCGTAGGCGGCGGCGTACGGCGTGGGGACGAGCGCGTCCGCCGTGATGTACGCGATGGTCTCGTCGATCAGTCCGCCGTCCAGCTCCTCGGCCACCTCGGCGACGAGGTGGGCGCGGATGACGGCGCCGTCCGGCTCGTACAGGTAGCGGCCGACCGGGCGGACCGCCGGGTCGGGCAGCCCCCGGCCGAGGAGCCCGGCGCCGGAGGGCAGCAGGGTCGCCCGGCGGGCGCCCGGCTCCGTGCCGAACCAGAGCACGGCCTCCTTCACGTCCCCGCCGTCCGAGATCCACTCGGCCTCGGCCTCCTCGGGCACCGCCTCGTGCGGGATGCCCGGCGCCACCTTCAGGGCGGCGTGCGGCGCCCGGCGGGCCGCGTCGATCGCCCAGGAGAGCGGCGGGGAGTACGCCTCGGGGTCGAAGATCCTGCCCCGGCCGCCGCGCCGCGCCGGGTCGACGAAGACCGCGTCGTACGGGCTGGTGTCGATCTCGGTCACGTCCGCGCAGCGGACCTCGATCAGCTCGGCGAGGCCGAGCGCCGCCGCGTTGGCCCGGACCGCCTCGGCGGTCAGCGGGTCCCGGTCGACGGCGAGGACGGAGATCCCGGCGCGGGCGAGGGCGATCGCGTCGCCGCCGATGCCGGAGCAGAGGTCCGCGACGCTCCGGACGCCCAGTGCCTTCAGCCGGGCCGCGCGGTACGTGCCGACCGAGGCGCGGGTCGACTGCTCGACGCCGTGGGGCGTGAAGTACATCCGGTACGCGTCCTCGGCGCCGAACTTCGCCACCGCCCGCTGCCGCAGCCGTGCCTGGCCGAGGGCGGCGCCGACGAGCTCGGCGGGATGCTCGCGGCGCAGCCGGGAGGCGACCGCCAGCTCCTGGGCGGGGTCGTAGTCGCGCAGGGCGGCGAGGAGCGCCTGCCCCTCGGGCGTGAGCAGGGCGGCGAAGGAGGCGAGGTCGGTCACCCGTCCCATTCTGGCCCCTGGAACGCTGTGGGCCGGCCGGGGGACGCCGGGGGCGGTACGGCGGTGTCGCGGCCCGGAAGGGGGTCTCGCGCTGACAGGATGCGGCGCCATGCAGCTCGTACGACAAAAGGACCAGATGATGGCACACGGTGCGCACCGCTCCCGTCGGACGCTCGGGGCGGCGCTCGCCGTAGCGGCCCTCGCCTCCGCCGCCACGGCCTGCTCGGGCAGCGCCGAACCCGAGCGCACCGCGCCCGCCCCCGCCGCCGGACAGCAGGCCCAGGGCGCCGCCGGCGCCCTCGACGCGTACGTCGAGAGGGTCCGCGCGCAGCGGGCCGCCCGCGTGCTCGCCGCCAAGAAGTGGGGCCTCGCCAAACCCCCGCTCGAAGCGCCCGCCCCGCCCGCCGTCAAGCCGCGGATCACCACCCGCAAGGGCTTCGAGACGGACGGCGAAGGCCTGCCGCCCGTCTTCACCACCGTGCCGACCAAGCAGAAGGTCGTCTTCCTGACGATCGACGACGGCGCGGAGAAGGACCCCGAGCTGCTGCGGATGATGAGCGAGCTCCGGATCCCCTACAGCGCCTTCCTCAGCGACTACGTCGTCAAGGACGACTACGGCTACTTCGCGAAGATGCAGAAGTCGCAGAAGTCCGGCGTCTCCCTGCACAACCACACCCTCAACCACCGCTACCTGCCCGCACTCTCGTACAGCACGCAGAAGCGCGAGATCTGCGGCATGCAGGACGTCATCGAGAAGCGCTTCGGCAAGCGGCCCCCGCTCTTCCGCCCGCCGTACGGCAACTACAACGAGGACACCCTGCGCGCCGCGCAGTCCTGCGGCGTCAAGGCGGTCCCGCTCTGGGCCGCCGAGGCCTTCCCCGACCACATGGAGTGGCGCGAGTGGGACCGGGACCTGCACCCCGGCGACATCGTGCTCACCCACTTCCGGGGCAAGGAGGACTGGAAGGGCTCCATGGCGGACATGATCCGCCGTGTGATGAACGTGATCACGTCCAAGGGGTACGCGGTCGCGAAGCTCGAGGACTACGTGTGAGCGCGAGGGCGCGGCGGTGGACCGCCTCCCTGGCGGTGACCGGCGCCCTCCTCGCCCTCCCCGCCTGCGCCTCCTCGGTCGACCCGATCGAACGGCTCGGCCGCAAGGCGGCGGAGCGGGTGAGCCCCCGGCCCGCACCCGCCGAACCCGTCCGGGCGGCAGTGGACGCGAAGCGCTGCGAAGAGACGCCGGCGCCCCGTACGGTCACGCCACAGAGCGATGAATTGGCACTCCGCTTGACCGAGTGCTAATCGCGGTCATAGTCTCGGCTCTGGCACTCCCCACTGGAGAGTGCCAACACAGCGACGGGCAGGTCCGGCACCCGCGACGACGGATCCACCTGGTCGCCACCTCAGACAGTTAACCCCGTGAGATCTCCGAAGGGGGAGGTCGGATCGTGACGACCACCAGCTCCAAGGTTGCCATCAAGCCGCTCGAGGACCGCATTGTGGTCCAGCCGCTCGACGCCGAGCAGACCACCGCCTCTGGCCTGGTCATTCCGGACACCGCCAAGGAGAAGCCCCAGGAGGGCGTCGTCCTGGCCGTGGGCCCGGGCCGCTTCGAGAACGGCGAGCGTCTGCCGCTCGACGTCAAGACCGGCGACATCGTGCTGTACAGCAAGTACGGCGGCACCGAGGTGAAGTACAACGGCGAGGAGTACCTCGTCCTCTCGGCTCGCGACGTGCTCGCGATCGTCGAGAAGTAATTCACCGAAGTATCTGAAGCAGATGCTTGAGCTGCGCCCCTTGACCCCGCACAGGGCGTCCGGGGGCGCGGTTCGTTCCACCCCATTCCGAGAGGGCTGAACCGCTCCCATGGCGAAGATCCTGAAGTTCGACGAGGACGCCCGTCGCGCCCTTGAGCGCGGCGTCAACAAGCTTGCCGACACGGTGAAGGTGACGATCGGCCCCAAGGGCCGCAACGTCGTCATCGACAAGAAGTTCGGCGCCCCCACCATCACCAACGACGGTGTCACGATCGCCCGCGAGGTCGAGATCGAGGACCCGTACGAGAACCTCGGCGCCCAGCTGGTGAAGGAGGTGGCGACCAAGACCAACGACATCGCGGGTGACGGCACCACCACCGCCACCGTGCTCGCCCAGGCCCTGGTCCGCGAGGGTCTGCGCAACGTCGCCGCCGGCGCCTCCCCGGCCGCCCTGAAGAAGGGCATCGACGCCGCCGTCAAGGCCGTCTCCGACGAGCTCCTCGCCACCGCGCGCCCGATCGAGGACAAGTCCGACATCGCCGCCGTCGCCGCGCTCTCCGCGCAGGACCAGCAGGTCGGCGAGCTCATCGCCGAGGCGATGGACAAGGTCGGCAAGGACGGTGTCATCACCGTCGAGGAGTCCAACACCTTCGGCCTGGAGCTCGACTTCACCGAGGGCATGGCCTTCGACAAGGGCTACCTGTCCCCGTACATGGTGACCGACCAGGAGCGTATGGAGGCCGTCCTCGACGACCCGTACATCCTGATCAACCAGGGCAAGATCTCCTCGATCCAGGACCTGCTGCCCATCCTGGAGAAGGTCATCCAGGCCGGCGCCAGCAAGCCGCTCCTGATCATCGCCGAGGACGTCGAGGGCGAGGCCCTCTCCACCCTCGTCGTCAACAAGATCCGTGGCACCTTCAACGCCGTGGCCGTCAAGGCCCCCGGCTTCGGCGACCGCCGCAAGGCGATGCTCGGCGACATGGCGACGCTCACCGGCGCCACCGTCATCGCCGAGGAGGTCGGCCTCAAGCTCGACCAGGCCGGTCTCGACGTGCTGGGCACCGCTCGCCGCGTGACCATCACCAAGGACTCCACCACCATCGTCGACGGTGGCGGCAACGCCGAGGACATCGCCGGTCGCGTCGGTCAGATCAAGGCCGAGATCGAGTCCACGGACTCCGACTGGGACCGCGAGAAGCTCCAGGAGCGCCTCGCGAAGCTCGCCGGCGGCGTGTGCGTCATCAAGGTCGGCGCCGCCACCGAGGTGGAGCTGAAGGAGAAGAAGCACCGTCTGGAGGACGCCATCTCCGCGACCCGCGCCGCGGTCGAGGAGGGCATCGTCTCCGGTGGTGGCTCCGCGCTCGTCCACGCCGTCAAGGTCCTCGAGGGCAACCTCGACAAGACCGGCGACGAGGCCACCGGTGTCGCGGTCGTCCGCCGCGCTGCCGTCGAGCCGCTGCGCTGGATCGCCGAGAACGCCGGCCTCGAGGGCTACGTCATCACCTCGAAGGTGGCCGAGCTCGACAAGGGCCAGGGCTTCAACGCCGCGACCGGCGAGTACGGCGACCTGGTCAAGGCCGGCGTCATCGACCCGGTGAAGGTGACGCGCTCCGCCCTGGAGAACGCCGCCTCGATCGCCTCCCTCCTCCTCACCACCGAGACCCTCGTGGTGGAGAAGAAGGAAGAGGAGCCGGCGGACCACGGCCACGGCCACGGTCACGGCCACTCCCACTGAGGCTCGTAGCCCAGGGCGCGTAGCTCACCGCTCGTAGCTCACAGCCGAGGCCCGGTGCCCCCGTCGCGGGGGCACCGGGCCTCGCTGCCGTCTCACGCCATCTCGACGCCGAGCTGCCCCATGAGCCCCATCAGGTCGTACTGCCACCAGCCCTCGACGGCCTTGCCGTCCTCCCGGAAGCGGTGGACGACCATCCCGGTCATGGTCACCTCCATCCCGGTGGGCTGGATCCCCATGAAGTCGCCGACATGGGTTCCGTTCCAGGTCCAGCGGGTGCAGACCCGGTCGCCGTCGGCGATCTGGTCCTCGACGGTGAAGGTGAAGTCGAACGCGGCCCGCCACATCTCGGCCTCGCGCCGCAGCGCGTCCATGCCGTACGAGTCGCTCGGGTTGCTCGGATCGTGGTCGTGGTACCCCTCGGCGAACACCTCGTCGAGCGGCGGAAGCTCCCCGGCGGTCGAGATCAGCTCGAAGAACCGGCGCGAGGCCGCCTTGTACATCTGCTCGTCCCGGACGACGTCCAGGTCCGTGAAGGTCGGCATCTCGTCACAGAGCGCGACCATCTCCCGGAAGATCCGGTCGGTCTCGGGGAGCTGCGAATTCCGCATGGCCACGTCGTACGAGGGGAACTCGACGATCTCCACGACGTGGGAGGCGTCCGAACGGTCCTTGCCGACGATGCTGTGCGTCGCGGTGCGCTTGCCCTTGGTCTGCTCGACCCACCGGTCCATGAGCCGGTTCAGGTCCTCGACCCGGCTCGTCTTGCAGTCGATGATTTGCACGAATGTCATGACGCCTCCCGACCCAGGTAGGACCTCTCCAGTCTAGGACCGGGCGCGGGAGATGCCCTGGCAGCATGGGGGCATGCAGCTGGCCAGGGGGAATCAGTCGGTCGCCGTCGGGCGAGACGCGGGAGTCGTCGTCACGGGTGACGTCCACCTGACGAGCGCCGCGCCGCCCGTGCGCTCGGCCTACTGGGAGCAGGTCCGCCGCATCGCCCCGGACCGGCTGGTCGGCCGGGAGGCGGAGCTGGCCGAGCTCGCCGCGTTCTGCCTGGCGCAGGGCACGGGCCCGGACTCCGGTCCGGCGTACAGCTGGTGGCGCGCCGGAGCCTGGGCCGGGAAGACCGCCCTCCTGTCCTGGTTCGCGCTGAACCCGCCGCCCGGGGTGTGCGTCGTTCCCTTCTTCGTCACCGCGCGGCTGGGCGCGCAGAACCACGTCGGGGCGTACGTCGACGTGCTCCTGGAACAGCTCGCCGAGCTGGCGGGCGAGGGCCTTCCGGCCCTTCTCACCGAGGCGACCCGGGAGGCCCATCTCCTCCGCCTCTACAGGTCCGCCGCCGAGGCCTGCGCGGCGCGCGGCTCCCGCCTGGTCCTGCTCGTCGACGGCCTCGACGAGGACCGGGGCGTCACCACCGGACCCGACGCCCACTCGATCGCCGCCCTCCTCCCGTACGACCTGCCCGTCATCGCCTCCGGCCGCCTCAACCCGCCCCTGCCGGGGGACGTTCCCGACACCCACCCGCTCCGTGACCCGTCGATCGTCCGCCTCCTGGCCCCGTCCCCGGAGGCCCGGGCGATCCGGGTGGAGGCCGAGCGGGAACTGAAGTACCTGCTGGAGGACGGCGGCCTGCCCCACGACCTGCTGGGCCTGCTGGTCGCGGCGGGCGGCGGGCTGACCGCCGACGACCTGGCGGAGCTCACCGGCGAAGTCCCCTACCGCATCCGGGACGTGCTGCGCACGGGCCCCGGCCGGACGTTCGCCGTGCGGGCCGGCCGGTACCTGGTGGCGCACGAGGAACTCCAGGTGCGGGCCCAGGAGATGCTGGGCGCCCGCGAGTCGGCCCGGCACCGGACGGCCCTGCACGCCTGGGCGGACCGCTGGCGGGCGTGCGACTGGCCGGAGGAGACACCGGCGTACCTGCTCGACGGCTACTTCCCCCTGTTGCGCGCCACGGGGGATCTGACGCGGATGGTGGAGTGCGCGCTGGACGGCCCGCGCCAGGACCGACTCCTCGCCGCGACGGGCGGGGACCTCGCGGCGCTCACGGAGATCGGGACGACGGAGGCCGCCCTCGTCGACGCGGGCGTGCCGGACTTCCTCGACTTCCTGCGGTTGGTGATCGTCCGTGAGGAGCTCACGGGAAGGAGCGACCGCATCCCGCCGACCCTGCCGTGGGCGTGGGCGGAGCTGGGCCGGTACGAACGGGCCGAAGGTCTCGCCCGCAGCATCATCAGCGACGACTGGCGGGCGCAGGCACTCGTGGACGTCGCGCGGCGGCTCCACCGCGCCGGCCGGCGGGAGGACGCCGTCACTCTGCTGAGTGCCGCCTCGGACGCCGCGCTCCTGTGCGGCTACTTGTCCGAGCGGGAGAGGACGCTGGAGACCGTCAGCCGTGGCTGGGCCCATGTCGGCCTCCACGACAGGGCGGTGGAGACCGCACGGCTGCTGGAGCACCCCTGGAGGAGGGCGGAGCTGCTCCGCGAGGTGTCCCGGGCATGGGCGGAGGCCGGCGAGGACGACCGGGCCCTCGCCCTCTGCCGTGCCGAGGAGGACGCCACGGCCCGGGCGGTGTTGCTGGCCGCGATGGCCGAGGACCACGCCGGGCGGGGGGACGTCGAGCAGGCCCTGCGGCTCGCGGAGGAGGCGCGGCCGGAAGGCGAGATCCTGCCGTTGGCCCGCATCGCCTCGGTCCTCCGGCGGGACGGTGACGGGAGGGCCGCCGGGATCCTGGACCGTGTGGACGCGCTGGTCGGCGCGTCGCCCGTGCTCGTGGGTGTGGTCGAGGCGCTGGCGGAGGCCGGTGAGTACGCGCGGGCTGTGGCGGCCGCGGAGTCGTTCGACGCACCGGACGCGCGGGGCTGGGCCTTGTGCGAGGTGGTCGCCGCTCTGGTGACCGCCGGGCGGCGGGACCGGGCTCGGGAGCTCGCGGAGGCGATCCGGGACCGGGAGGCCCGGGGTTCCGCCCTGCGTGAGGTGGTGGCCGGTCTCGCCTCGGATCCCGGTGCGGACGACGCGGGCGGTCTGAGGGCTGCCGAGGAGCTTGCCCGGTCCATCGAGGACGACGGGCAGCGGGAACGCGCTCTGCGCACCGTGGTGGAGGCGCTGGCGGAGGCGGGCGCGTTCGACCGGGCGGAGGCCCTCGCCCGGCGCGAAGCGCCGTATCCGACGTTGTCCCGGGATCCGCTGGGTGTCGTCGTCGAGGCGTTGGCGCGCTCCGGTGACCTGCGCCGGGCGCGTGAGCTCGCGCCCGACGTGCCCTACGGCCGCGGCGGATTCGCGCTGGTACGAGGTGTGGTGACGGCGAGTTCCGTCGAGGCCGGGCAGCCCGGGGCCGTCGCCGCCGCGGCGGAGGTCGTGGCGGAGGTGGAGTCCCGGGCCAGGGCGGAGTCCAGGGCCGGGGGCCTCAACGCGTTCCTTACGGCGCTGGCCCTGGCGGAGGAGGGCTTCGCCGACCTGGCTCGCGAACTGCTGCGCGGGTTCGAGTACGGGGCCGGGCACGGGGAGCCCGACGAGGACGGAGACGCCCCGATCGGCTGGCAGATCCACCTGGCTTCGGCGGTCGAGGCGCTGATCCGGTTGGGGGAGTTCGACCGGGCCTGCGCGCTGGTGCGCCGGCTCAACGCCCTTCCGTCGACCTACGCGGCGGTGGCGACGTCGGTGCGGCGCCTCGCGCGCGAGGGGCTGTTCGCGCGGGCCGAGGAGGTCGCGGAGGTCCTGGGGGACCCTCTGCGGGAGCACCTGTGGAGCGTCCTGGCGGAGGGGGCCGCCGACCACGGGGATCCGGTGACGGCGGAAGCGTACGCACGGCGCGTCACCACGGCGGACGACCGTGTCCGCGCGTGGACCGCGGTCGCGGTGGCCTACGCGAAGACGGGGGAGACGGAGCGGGCCCACACCTGCCTGGACGAGGGACTGTCCCACCACGAACAGGGCCCCTACGCCTTCACGACCGTCCCGGGCACGGTGCGCGCCTTCTTCGAACTGGGCGCGGAGGAGGCCGGGGACGCCCTCCTCGCGGACGTCGTCTCCCATGCGACGGACACGTCCCACTGGATGACGTCCGGGCTCCTCACGGAGACCGTCCGCGCCCTGGTGGCGGCTGGCGAGTACGACCGCGCGTGCGACCTGGTCGGGTCCCTCCCGGACGAACGGGGCACCCTCCACGTGTGGATCGCGCTGGTCATGGCCCTCGCGGAGGCAGGGGAGCGGGACCGAGCGGCCGCCGAGACACGGTCGCGGGGACTGCCCGGCGACACGGACGAGGCCGGGGAGATGCCGTTCGGACTCGGCAGGCTGGTCCGTGTCGTCGAGCCCGCCCGCGGGCGGGTGATGCTCGCGCGACTCCTGCGCGAGCACAGCCTGCAGGACCTCCTCAACGACGTCCTGCACCTCGAACCCGCCGCCGCTCCCCTCGTCTTCGCGGCCTGTGCGCCCGGGGCCGCGGCGCGGGCCTGAACCCCGGGCGGAACCGCCGGGGCCGGTCCGCGCCGCGTTACGCCGACCGCTGGAGGTCGGAGGCCCGGACCTCCTCGGCGAACGGTTCGCCCCGCCCGTACCGGGCCACCTCCTCCAGCGCCTGGTCCGCCATGCGGTGGAGTTCGTTGCCGAGGGAGCCGGCGACGTGGGGGGTGAGGAGGACGTTCGGGAGGGTGTAGAGGGGGGAGTCCGCGGGCGGGAGCTCCGGGTCCGTCACGTCGAGGATCGCCTGGAGGCGGCCCGTGACGAGGTGGGGGAGGAGCGCCGCCTCGTCGACGAGGGAGCCGCGGGCGGTGTTGATCAGGGTGGTGCCGTCGGGCATCGCGGCGAGCTGGGCGGGGCCGATCATGCGGTACGTGGAGGGGAGCTGGGGCGCGTGGACCGAGACGACCGTGCTGCGGGCGCACAGGTCGTCGAGGCCGACGAGTTCCACCCCGGGCGGCGGGGTCGTCACGTACGGGTCGTACAGCAGGATCTCGACGTCGAAGGGGCGCAGGAGTTCGACGACCCGGCGGCCGATGCGGGAGGCGCCGACGATGCCGATGGTGCGGCGGTAGTTCCCCCAGGTGGTGGACTCCTCCAGCCAGGCGTGGTCGGTGCGCAGTTCGGCGTACCGCTGGGCGGAGCGGAGGACGCGCTTCCCGGCGAGGAGGATCGCGGCGAGCGTGTACTCGGCGACCGGCAGCGCGTTGGCCGCGGCGGCGGAGGTGACCCGGAGGCCGCGTTCCCAGCAGGCGTCGGTGATGTGGTGCTTGACGGAGCCGGCGGCGTGGACGACGGCCCGAAGCCGGGGCGCGCGGTCGAGGACCTCGGCGGTGAGCGGGGTCGCTCCCCAGCAGGTGAAGAGGATCTCGGCCTCGGCGAGGGCGGCGGCGACCCGCGGGCCGGGGGCGGTCAGGTCGTGGGCGACCAGGCGGGGGTCGGTGTGCGCGAGCCGGGTGAGGCGGGCGTGGTGGTCCGCCGTCAGGAGGCGCTCGTCGACTCCGGGGCCCATGGCGAGGAGGAGGGCGGGGCGGTTGTCGGTGGTCGGGTGCATCGTTGTACCTGTGCTCCTCACTTGACGCTGCCGGCCGTCAGGCCGGCCTTCCAGTGGCGCTGGAGGGAGACGAAGGCGACGACGAGGGGGACGACGGCGAGCAGGGATCCGGTGACGACGAGGGGGTAGTAGTCGGGCTCGGCATGGGCGTTGCTGTTCCATGCGTACAGGCCGAGGCTCAGCGGATAGAGCTTCTGGTCGGACAGCATCACCAGGGGGAGGAAGAAGTTGTTCCAGACGGCGGTGAACTGGAAGAGGAAGACGGTCACGAAGCCGGGCATGACCATGCGCAGGCCGATGGACCAGAAGACGCGCATCTCGCCGGCCCCGTCGATACGGGCGGCCTCCAGGGCCTCGTCGGGGATGTAGCCGGCGCAGAAGACCCGGGAGAGGTAGACGCCGAAGGGGTTGACGAGGACGGGGATCAGGACGGCCCAGTAGGTGTTGACGATGCCGACCTCGCTGGCGAGGAGGTACATCGGCAGGGCGAGCGCGGTGGTGGGGACGAGCACGCCCAGGAGGACGAGGCCGAAGAGCTTCTCCTTGCCCCGGAAGTCGTAGACGTGGAAGGCGTATCCGGCGGCGACGCTGACCAGGGAGCAGGCGAGGGCGCCGAGGCCCGCGTACAGGAGGCTGTTGGCGTACCAGTGGAAGTAGATGCCGTCGTTGTACTCGGCGATCCGGGAGAGGTTGCCGCCGAGGTCGAAGCCCTCGAAGGAGAAGGCGTTTCCGGCGAGGAGTCCTCCGGCGTCCTTGGTGGCGGCGGTGAGCAGCCAGACCAGCGGGAAGAGCATGTAGACGACGGCGAGGACGAGGGCGCCGTTGACGGCGGCCTTGGACAGCCAGACGGAGGGTGTACGGGGCTTGCTCATGCCGTCCGCTCCTTTCCTGCCGTGCCCGCCTTGCGGCGGCCCGTCAGCCGGGTGACGGCGAAGGAGAGCAGTGCCGCCGTCAGGGCGAGGAGTACGGAGGCCGCGGCGGCGAGTCCGTAGTCGTTGCGGTCGAAGGCCGCGGTGTAGGCGTACATGTTCGGCGTCCAGGTGGAGGTGACGGCGGAGCCGGTGCCCTTGTTGAGGATGAGCGGCTCGGTGAAGAGCTGGAGGGAGCCGATGATCGTGAAGAGGGCGACCATCGCGAGGGAGGCCCTGATGAGCGGGACCTTGATGGCGAAGGCGATGCGCCAGGCGCTCGCGCCGTCGACGGTGGCCGCTTCGAGGACGGAGCGGTCGATGGCCTGGAGGGCGGCGTAGAAGATCACCATGTTGTAGCCGAGCCACTCCCACAGGGCGATGTTGACGATGGAGGGCAGGGCGCCTTCGGGGGAGAAGAAGTCGAAGCCGATGCCTCCGGCCTCCATGGCCTGCACGACCGGGCTGAGCTGGGGCGTGTAGAGGTAGACCCAGATCAGGGCGGCGATGATGCCGGGGACGGCGTGCGGCAGGAAGAGCGCGAGCTGGAAGAAGCGGCGGGCGCGGGCGAGCGCGGAGTCGAGCAGGAGGGCGAGGCCGAGGGCCCCGGCGAGCAGCAGCGGGATGTAGAACAGGCAGTACCCGAGCAGGACGCCGAAGCCCTCCAGGAAGGCCCGGTCACCCAGCGCCGCGGTGTAGTTGTCGAGGCCGGTGAAGACGGTCTCGGTGCCGCCGAAGCCCAGTCCGGACTGCTTCTCGGTGAAGAGGCTGAGCCAGACCGCGTATCCGATCGGCACCACCATCACCGCGGTGAACAGGACGAAGAAGGGGGTCAGCAGGAGCGTGGCGGCGCGGGTGCGGGCCTTCATCCGGTCAGCCCTCGACCTTCAGGCCGCGCTTGGTGAGTTCGGCGACGGTGGCGTCGTGACCGGCCTTGACGGCGTCGGCGATGGCCGGGCCGCCCTGGGTGATCTTGCCGAACTGGTCCTTGATGGCGGTGTTGGTGGTGCCGGTGGTCGGGCCCCAGGCCCAGTCGGGGCTGATGGAGGCGCCGGCGGCCTCGAAGAGGGCGTAGATGTCCTGGCCGCCGTAGTAGCCGGCGTCGAAGGCCTTCTTGGCGACCGGGCGCAGGGCGGCGGCGGCCGGGAAGGCGGAGGAGGTGCCGGAGGCGATCCGGGCCTTCACGCCGTCCTCGGTGGTGGACATCCACTCGGCGAAGGTGACGGCCGCGGCCTTCTGCTTGCTGTCCTTGGTGACGGCGAAGGAGGTGCCGCCGAGCATGCCGCTGGCGGGCTTGCCGTCCCAGGTGGGGATGGGGGCGACGGCCCACTTGCCGTCCTGCTCGGGCAGGGTGCCCTTGAGGACGCCCGCGCCCCAGGAGGCGCCGAGGTAGCCGATGGTGGTGCCGTTCTTGAGGGATCCGGTCCACTCGGGGCTGAAGGAGGCGTTCTTGTGGACGAGTCCGGCGTCGAGGAGGCCCTGCCAGTAGGCGGTGACCTTGGTGGTGGCCGGGTCGGTGGTGTCGATCTTCCAGGTGTCGTTCTCGGCCTTGAACCACTGGGCGCCGGCCTGCCAGGCCATGGCCTCGAAGGTGGTCGGGTCGTCGGGGAAGAAGGTGGCGATGCGGGTCTTGGCGTCGGCCTTCCTGACCTGCTCGGCGGCCTTCTTGAACGCGTCCCAGGTGGTGGGGACCTGGACCTTGTACTTGGCGAAGAGGTCCTTGCGGTAGAAGAAGGCCTGCGGGGCGGCGTCGAAGGGGACGGCCCAGGACTTCCCGCCGAGGGTGGTGAGTTCGACGGCCTGCGGGAGGAGCTTGCCGCGGTCGGCCTCGGTGAACTGGTCGCCGATGTCCTGGAGGGCGCCGGAGCTCACGAACTCGGGGAGCGAGGAGTACTCGATGGAGACCAGGTCGGGGGCGTTGCCCGCCTTCACGGCGTTGGAGATCTTGGCGTAGCCGCCGGCGGTGCCGGAGGGGATCTCCTCGAACTTCACCTGGATGTCGGTGTGGGAGGCGTTGAAGGCGTCCACGACGTCCTTGGAGCCCTTGGCCCAGCCCCAGAAAGTGATGGTCACGGGCCCGTTCGGCTTGCTTGCGGTGTCGTCACCGCCGCCGCCGCAGGCCGTGAGGACGGCCAGGGCGGTGGCGGTGCCGGCTATGACGCGGGACGTTCTGCTCCAGGTACGGGTCACGGCACGGCTCCTGAGGGCGGGCGGCTGGGAGGTTGTGGCCGTGATCCTGTGACCGTTCATGACCGAAGTCAAGAGCGAAAGATTGATTGATCGAAAAAAGATCAGATCGAAGGTGTGCGGCG
Organism: Streptomyces tanashiensis; assembly: GCF_014648895.1. Taxonomy (GTDB): domain Bacteria; phylum Actinomycetota; class Actinomycetes; order Streptomycetales; family Streptomycetaceae; genus Streptomyces; species Streptomyces tanashiensis. Next base: position 859,908 of record NZ_BMRZ01000001.1, on the reverse strand, counting down.
GTTCCGATCGAAGGGGCGGCGTCTCAGGCCGGAGGCGTGAGGTGCGCGCCGCACGATTCCCGCACCCGCAGCCACGGCAGCAGGCTCAGATGGCGCCGCGCCGCGTCCTCGTCGGGGGCCTCCGTGAGCCGCTCCACCAGGAGCTCCGTGGCATGCCGCCCCACCTGCCGCTTCGGCGGGGCGACCGCCGTCAGCGGGGTGTCGGCCAGCGCGGCGACCTCGTCGTCGTACGCGATCAGGGCCAGGTCCTGCGGCACCCGCACGCCCAGCTCGGCCAGGCGCTGCACGACCTCGATCGCGTCCACGTCGTTGTGGACCAGGGCCGCGCTCGCCAGGCCCGAGCCGACGGCCTCGTGCAGCGCCCGCACCGCCCGCTCGAAGCCCTCCGGGTCCGCCTCCGCCGGTACGGAGTCGATGACCGGGCGCGGCTCCTTCAGGCCCAGCGTCCCCAGCGCCTCGGCGTAGCCCGCGCGCACCGCGAGCGCGGTCGGGGAGTCCCGGCGGGCCACGAGCAGCGGCGTCGCGTGGCCGAGCGCGAGCAGGTGGCGCAGGGCGAGCAGCACGCCGTGGGCGTGGTCGGAGGAGACCCGGTCCAGGCCGTCGAGCGGGCTGCCGGGCTCGGCGCGGCGCTCCAGGAGGACGGCCGGCACGGGCAGCTCGGCCAGCCAGTCCCCGTACGCGAGCCGGTCCTCGGGGCCCCGCCAGCCGGGCGCGACGAGCACGCCCTCGGCGCCCGCCGCGAGGAGGCCCTCGGTGCGGGCGCGGTCCTCCTCCGGCCGGTAGTCGGAGATCCGCAGCACGAGCCGCGCCCCGGCGCGGGCCGCCGCCTCGTGCGCCCCCCGGATGACCTCGGCGAAGTAGTACGTGGCGGAGGGGGCGAGCAGACCGAGGACCAGGCCCTCGCCGGGGCGCCCGCCCGAGGCGCCCTGCCGCTGGGGCCAGGACACCTGGCCGTGCACCCGGTCGAGCAGGCCCCGGCCGGCCAGGACCTCGACGTCCCGGCGGGCGGTGACGGGGGAGACCCCGAGGCGTTCGGCCAGTTCGGAGACGCGGGCGGTGCCGCGCTCGCGCACCAGGGCCAGCAGTCGGTCGTGTCGTTCGGCGGCACTCTCGCGCACGGCGTGTTCCCCCTCGCGGTGGTGGTGATCCGTCGACCCCAGGGTGGGCCCGGCGGGTCGGGGTCGCCCACCCTAGCCCAGAAATGATCGAACGACGGGAGTTTCGATCATTCGCTCCGATTCTCTTGACGTTCGATCGGAGTCTTGTTCAGGATTCCCGGCGACGCAGACGTCACCGCAGGGAGCCCCAGGGAGCATCATGCCCACGCCGCCCGAGAACCGTGAGCTCAGCCCGTACACCGGCTGGACCCGTGCCCACTGGGAGGCCGCGGCCGACCGACTCCTCCTGGACGTGCGCCCGTTCGCCTCACCGGGACGCGGCCTCGTCGACCTCCCCGGGCCCCGCCCCAGCTGGTCGGGACCCCGCTCCGACGGCCTGGAGGGCTGGGCCCGCACCTTCCTCCTCGCGGCCCTCCGCGTCGCGGGCGCCCACGGCGAGGACCCGCACGGCCACCTCGACCGGTACGCCGAAGGGCTCGCCGCCGGGACCGCGCAGCCGGGACGGGAGGACCGGGAGTCCTGGCCCGCGATGGCCGGCACCCGCCAGGCGATCGTCGAGTCCGCCTCGATCGCCCTCGGTCTCCGCCTCACCCGCCCCTGGCTCTGGGACCGGCTCGACGACCGCACCCGACGGCGGACCGCCGACTGGCTCCTCCCCGCCCTCGGCCCGTCCCCGGTCGACAACAACTGGTGGCTCTTCGGCCTCACCGTCGCCGGCTTCCTCCGGGACGCCGGGATCGAGACCGACCGCGCCGCCGCCACGATCGACCGCTCCCTCGCCCGGATCGAGGACTGGTACCTCGGCGACGGCTGGTACAGCGACGGCGACAACCACGCCTTCGACCACTACAACGCCTGGGCCCTGCACTTCTACCCCGTCCTCCACGCCCACCTCTCCGGCGACAAGGACCTCCTCGACCGGTACGGGCCCCGGCTGCGCGCCCACCTCGACACCTACGTCCACCTCTTCGACGCGAACGGCGCCCCCCTCCCGTACGGGCGGTCCCTGATCTACCGCTTCGCCGCGGCCGCCGCCCCCTGGCTCGGCGCCCTCACCGGCCACACCCCGCTCGCCCCCGGCGCCACCCGCCGCCTCGCCTCCGGCACCCTGCGGTACTTCCTCGACCGCGGCGCCACCGACGAGCGCGGGCTGCTCGGCCTCGGCTGGCACGGCCCGTACCCGCCGCTCGTCCAGGAGTACTCGGGCCCCGGCTCCCCCTACTGGGCGTCCAAGGGCTTCCTCGGCCTCCTCCTCCCCGCCGGCCACCCCGCCTGGACCGACCCCGAGGAACCCCTGCCCGCCGAACGCGCCGACACGGTCCTCCCCGTCGCGCCCGCAGGGCTGCTCGTCCAGACCACCGCCGCCGACGGGCTCGTACGCCTCCACAACCACGGCAGCAACCACGTCCACAGCGCACCGGGCGCGGAGGACGACCCCGGCTACGCCCGCCAGGCCTACTCCACCCGTACGGGACCCAGTACGGGGACCGCGGTGGCCGACAACCACTTCGCCCTGCTCGTCGACGGGAGGGCCACCACCCGGGGCCCCGCCGTCCCCGTCGGCACCGGCCCCGACCGGGCCGCCTCCGTCCACCACCCGCTGCCCGGCGTCCGGGTCCTCTCCGCGACCCTCGTCCACGGCCGCGCCGAACTCCGCGCCCACCTCGTCCTGGGCGCCCCGGAGGGGACCCCCGTACGGCAGACCGGATGGGCCGTCACCCCCGACGACCCGCACGCCCAGCCCCCGGTCCGTGCCCAGCTCCCACCGGCCCCCGACCGGCGTCATCCCGTCCGCGCCCAGCTCCACCCGGTCCACGGCTACCGCCCCGAAACCGCGGAACTCCCCACCGGGGAGACCCTTCAGGGCCCCGGCAGCCGCACCCTCGCCCTGCACGGCACCACCCGCGGACCGGCCTCGCTCTTCGTCGCGCTCGCCTCCCTCACGGCCGAGCCCGACCCCGCACCCGTGTCGGACCTCGCGAACGTCCGGGTCACGGGCCCCCACACCCTCACCGTGACCTGGCGGAACGGCGCCACCGCCCGACTGGACCTGGCCGCCGTGTCGGCGACGGCGGCTCCCGCCATCGGGTCGTACGAGGGGCCGGGACCGACCTCGCGCACCGGGCCGGCCTCCTGACCCGGCCTACTCCGGACCGTACTTGCGGCCCGCCTTGGAGGAGACCCCGCCGAGCAGGCCCCGCGGCGCCAGCTTCACCACACCCATGAGGGCCTTGTAGCGGGGGTCCGGGATCGACAGGGTCCTCCCCCGCTCCAGGTCGGTGAGCGCGGCCGCCACCAGCTTGTCCGCGTCGAGCCACATCCAGCCCGGGATGTTGTCCGTGCCCATCCCGGCCCGCTCGTGGAACTCGGTGCGCACGAAGCCGGGGCAGAGCGCCATCAGACGCACCCCGCTGCCCGCGAGGTCCCGCGCCGCGCCCTGGGTGAACTGCACGACCCAGGCCTTCGAGGCGCCGTAGGTGCCGCGGGGCAGGAACGCCGCCACCGACGCCACGTTCACCACGGCGCCCCGGCGGCGGCCCTTCATCGAGGCGGCGGCCGCCGAGGTCAGCCGCAGCACCGCCTCGCAGTGCACCGTCAGCATCTTCAGCTCGTCGGCCATGGAGACCTCGAGGAAGCGGCCCTTGTTGCCGAAACCGGCGTTGTTCACCAGCATGTCCACCGGCTGCTTCGGGTCCGAGAGCCGGGCCTCGACGGCGGCGATGCCCTTCTCCTCGGAGAGGTCCGCCGCGAGCACCTCGGCCTCGACGCCGTGCCGGTCGTGCAGCTCGGTCGCCTGCTCCCGGAGCCGCTTCACGTCCCTGGCCACGAGCACGACGTCGTGGCCGTCCGCCGCCAGTCTCCGTGCGAAGGCGGCGCCGATGCCCGCGGTGGCGCCCGTAATCAGTGCTGTCGTCATACGGGCAACCTAGTGCCCCGTCCCGCGCCTACGCCTGGGCGTACTTCTCCGTGTACTGGCGGGCGAGCGCGAGCAGTCCGGACTCCATCCACTCGGCGGCGGCCAACGTGCGGGGCAGCAGGGCGCGTTCGGTGGTCGCGGCGCGGTGCAGGAGCGCCACGGTGATGTCGTGGTCGGGGCGGTGCAGCACCGTGATCGGGTCGCCGGCCCGCACCTCGCCCGGCACGATCACCCGCAGCAGCGCGCCGGGACCGGCCTGCGACTGCGTGAACCGCTTCACCCAGCCCTTCTCCTCGACGAAGCCCGCGAAGGTGCGGCACGGGATGCGCCCGCCGGTCACCTCCAGGACCACCTCCTCGCCGATCCGCCACCGCTCGCCGATCAGGGCCCCGTTCACGTCGAGGCCGCGGGTGGTGAGGTTCTCGCCGAAGGAGCCGTTGGCCAGTTCGCGGCCGAGCTCCCGTTCCCACAGGTCCATGTCCTCCCGGGCGAAGGCGTACGCCGCCCGGTCGTCCCCGCCGTGGAAGCGCAGGTCGCAGACCGTGTCCCCGGCGACCCCGCTCGCCCCGACGCCGGGCGCCCCGGGCGCCTCGATCCGCACGGGCCCCTCCACGGGGCGCTTGTCGATGCCCGTCATCCCCGAGGCGGCGTCCGTGTACTCCACGGACCTCGCGCGGCCCACATTCACACTCAGCAAGGTCATGCCGGCACTTTACGGGCGCCGATCTCAAAGGCGCTCGCGAAAATGGGCTGCTTCACCCAAGAGTCGCTTATGCTGGACGCATGATCGAGGCCCGCCACCTCCGCGTCCTGCGCGCCGTCGCCGCCACCGGCTCCTTCTCGGCCGCCGCCCGCGAACTCGGCTGCACCCAGCCCGCCGTCAGCCAGCAGATGAAGGCGCTCGAAGCCTCCGCCGGCACGCCGCTGCTGATCCGTACGGGACGCGAGATGCGCCTCACCCAGGCCGGCGAGGTCCTCGTGCGCCACGCCTCCGGCATCCTCGCCGGGCTCACCGCCGCCGAGGAGGAGGTCGCCGCCATCGCCGGGCTCCGGGCGGGCCGCGTCCGCCTGGTCTCCTTCCCCAGCGGCAGCTCCACCCTCGTGCCCACCGCGCTCGCCGCGCTCCGGGCCGCGCACCCCGGCACCCGGGTCTCCCTCGTCGAGGCCGAGCCGCCGCGCTCGATCGAGATGCTGCGCGAGGGCGACTGCGACATCGCCCTGGCGTTCCGGTACGGGGCGGGGCAGGCCGAGTGGGACGACCTGGTCGTCCGCCCGCTCCTCGCCGACCGGCTCGTCGGCCTGGTGCCCGAGGGGCACCGGCTCGCCGGGGCCGGTTCGGTCGGCATCGCGGAACTCGCGGACGAGTCCTGGATCGCGGGCTGCCCGCGCTGCCGCCGCCAGCTCGTGGACGTCTGCGAGGAGGCGGGCTTCACCCCCCGCATCGACTTCGCCACCGACGACTACCCGGCCGTGGTGGGCCTGGTCGGCGCCGGTCTGGGCGTCGCCGTCCTGCCGGAGCTGGCCATCGAGTCCGTACGGCCCAAGGGCGCGCGGACGGTCGCCGTGGAGCCCGCCGTGGAGCGGGAGATCGTGGCCCTGACGCTGCCGGATCTCGCGCAGGTCCCGACCGTGGCCGCCACGCTCGACGAACTGATCCGCGCCGCCGCGCGCGCGTAGGGCGACGCGCGCGGGCGCACGGTCCGCTGCGGGCGCTGTTCAGCCCGCTCAGCTGCCCAGGGCAGTGAAGAAACGTTCCTTCACATACGTTCCCCGAGGGATGTCATCGACGTCATGGATGTCACGGGCGTGGCGGAGGCGACCGGCGTGGTGGCCGGTGCCGTCGTGATCAGACGATTGCGCGCGCGTCCCATGAGTTCTTCGCGTTCGTCCTCGGTGAGGCCGCCCCATACGCCGTAGGGCTCCCGCACGGCGAGTGCGTGTGCCGCGCACTCCGCGCGCACCGGGCACCGCATGCAGACCTCTTTCGCCGAGTTCTCACGCGCACTCCGTGCCGCGCCGCGCTCTCCCTCGGGGTGGAAGAACAGGGAGCTGTCGACTCCGCGGCAGGCCGCGAGGAGTTGCCAGTCCCACAGATCGGCGTTGGGTCCGGGAAGGCGGGAGAAATCTGCCATTGCGCTTGTCCCCTTGAAACCGTGTCGAACGGATAGGTGGGCGGGTGGATGGCTGATGGCCGGGGCTCCTCGGGTCCCGACAGGTCCGGTGGCTACACCTACTGTCGAAGTAGATGTAAATATGACTCATTGCGAATCTAGTCACAGACACTGCGAAAAGGGAAGAAAACCCGCTAAATGGGGCATAGCTTTCGATGTTGGGACGAACGACCTGCGACACTCTCCTCCGCGCACGACCCCTCACGTAGAGTGCCGAAGACGCCGTCCGACCCGTAACTCTTTCGAGTGACCGTCGTTGAGAGTGCGGAGGCGGTTGAAAGAACAAGCGATCGGGCAAACGTCCGAGAGCGTCAACCGCACAGGTGACGATACGTACAGCCCTGGAGGCTCAAGGTGACGCGCAACAGCTGCGAGAGCCGCGGAGGTCAGGCATGACATCCGTCCTCGTCTGCGACGACTCCCCGCTTGCCCGAGAGGCGCTCCGCCGCGCGGTCGCGACCGTGCCCGGCGTCGAGCGCGTGACCACCGCGGCCAACGGCGAGGAAGTCCTCCGCCGCTGGGGCGCGGACCGCTCGGACCTGATTCTGATGGACGTACGCATGCCCGGTCTGGGCGGCGTGGAGACCGTCCGCCGGCTGCTCTCCGCGGACCCCGGCGCCCGCATCATCATGCTCACGGTCGCCGAGGACCTCGACGGCGTCGCCCTCGCGGTCGCCGCGGGTGCCCGTGGCTACCTGCACAAGGACGCCTCGCGCGCCGAGCTGCGGGCCACGGTCACGCAGGCGCTCGCCGACCCGACGTGGCGGCTCGCCCCGCGCCGCCTCCGTTCGGCCGAGATGGGCGCCGCGCCCACCCTCACCGCGCGCGAGATCCAGGTCCTCGAAGGCATGAGCCACGGCCGGTCCAACGCGGAGATCGGGCGCGAGCTCTTCCTCTCCGAGGACACGGTCAAGACGCACGCCCGGCGCCTCTTCAAGAAGCTGGGCGCCTCCGACCGGGCGCACGCCGTCGCGCTCGGGTTCCGCTGGGGCCTGGTCCGCTGAATCGCAGGTCACCTGCCGTATCCCCGTCCTCGCCCGCGTCCGTCGTGGGGTGGACGGGGTGGGCTTGTGTCACTTCCCCGCGGAATGCCGCATCCTTGAGATGTGGAGTTCCTCGGGGACGAGTCGATCGAGCGGGACGGGAGGGCGCAGGAGATGAGTGCCGGCGCACCTACTCATAACGCTTCGGTGCACAACTACGGACGCGGTGCCACGAACGCCGAGGCGTCGGGGCACCATGGAGCGATGCGCGACGACGAGACCGTGGGTACCCCCATGCCTGCCGGGCAGGGGGAGATCGGCGCGCTCGTGCACCGCGCGGTCGACGGCGACGCGCAGGCCACGCACGACCTGCTCGCGCGCGTCCACCCGCTCGCCCTGCGGTACTGCCGCACCCGCCTCAACCGGCTGCCCGGCGACGCCCGGCACTTCGTCGAGGACCTGGCCCAGGAGGTCTGTGTCGCCGTCCTGATGGCGCTCCCGCGCTACAAGGACACTGGCAGGCCCTTCGAGGCCTTCGTCTTCGCCATCGCCGGACACAAGGTCGCCGACCTGCAGCGCGCCGCCATGCGGCACCCCGGGTCCACGGCCGTGCCCTCCGACGAGATGCCCGAGCGGCCCGACGACTCCCTCGGCCCCGAGGAGCGCGCCCTGCTCAGCGATGACGCCGAGTGGGCCAAGAAGCTGCTCGCCAACCTCCCGGAGAACCAGCGCGAGCTGCTCGTGCTGCGGGTCGCGGTCGGACTGACCGCCGAGGAGACCGGCCAGATGCTCGGCATGTCCCCGGGAGCCGTCCGGGTCGCCCAGCACCGTGCCCTCAGCAGGCTCCGCGCACTGGCCGAGCAGTAAGCCTTGCCGGGGGCTGTCGTCCCTTTCGTACACGTGCGAACGTCCAAAGCTTCCCGCTGATCTTGCTCGTGGAATGAGACACCGCTCAAGCCCGTTAGCATGGACATCCCGCACCGATCAAGGCCATTTGGGAAGGTGTCATGACTGCCAACGTCGACGGAGTGCCCGAGAAATTCGCGACACTCGGGCTGACCTACGACGACGTGCTGCTCCTGCCCGGCGCGTCCGACATGGCGCCCGACCAGATCGACACCGCCTCGTACATCTCGAAGAACGTGCGGGTGAACATCCCGCTGCTCTCCGCCGCGATGGACAAGGTCACCGAGTCCCGCATGGCGATCGCCATGGCGCGACAGGGCGGTGTCGGTGTGCTGCACCGCAACCTCTCCATCGCCGACCAGGCCAACCAGGTCGACCTCGTGAAGCGCTCCGAGTCCGGCATGGTCTCGGACCCGATCACGGTCCACCCGGACGCGACGCTCGCCGAGGCCGACGCGATCTGCGCCAAGTTCCGCATCAGCGGCGTCCCGGTGACCGACCCGGCCGGCAAGCTGCTCGGCATCGTCACCAACCGCGACATGGCCTTCGAGTCGGACCGCAGCCGCCAGGTGCGCGAGGTCATGACCCCGATGCCGCTGGTCACCGGCAAGGTCGGCATCTCCGGCGTGGACGCCATGGAGCTGCTGCGCCGCCACAAGATCGAGAAGCTGCCGCTGGTCGACGACGCGGGCATCCTCAAGGGCCTCATCACGGTCAAGGACTTCGTCAAGGCCGAGAAGTACCCGAACGCCGCCAAGGACAAGGAGGGCCGGCTGCTCGTCGGCGCCGCCGTCGGTGTCGCCGGTGACGCGTACGAGCGTGCCCAGGCCCTGATCGAGGTGGGCGTCGACTTCATCGTCGTCGACACCGCGCACGGCCACTCCCGCCTGGTCGGCGACATGGTCGCCAAGATCAAGTCGAACTCCTCGGTCGACGTCGTCGGCGGAAACGTCGCCACCCGCGACGGCGCCCAGGCGCTGATCGACGCCGGCGTCGACGGCATCAAGGTCGGTGTCGGACCGGGCTCCATCTGCACCACCCGTGTGGTCGCCGGCATCGGCGTCCCGCAGGTCACCGCGATCTACGAGGCCTCCCTCGCCGCCAAGGCGGCCGGTGTCCCGGTCATCGGCGACGGCGGTCTGCAGTACTCCGGCGACATCGCGAAGGCCCTCGTCGCCGGCGCCGACACGGTGATGCTCGGCTCGCTGCTCGCGGGCTGCGAGGAGTCCCCGGGCGAGCTGCTCTTCATCAACGGCAAGCAGTTCAAGTCGTACCGCGGCATGGGCTCGCTCGGCGCCATGCAGTCCCGCGGCGAGCAGCGCTCCTTCTCCAAGGACCGCTACTTCCAGGAGGGCGTCGCCTCCGACGAGAAGCTCGTGCCCGAGGGCATCGAGGGCCAGGTGCCCTACCGCGGCCCGCTCTCGGCCGTCGTCCACCAGCTGGTGGGCGGTCTGCGCCAGTCGATGTTCTACGTCGGCGGGCGCACGGTGCCGGAGCTCCAGGAGAACGGCCGCTTCGTCCGGATCACCTCGGCGGGCCTCAAGGAGAGCCACCCGCACGACATCCAGATGACGGTCGAGGCGCCGAACTACAGCAGGAAGTAACACAGCGCGACGCGTGGGGGCGGTTCCGGCATGTGGCCGGAGCCGCCCCTCACGCTTGTGTCGGGGATACTGGTAGGCGCAGACGTAGAGGGAAAGGCCACACATCGTGACTGAGATCGAGATCGGGCGCGGCAAGCGCGGCCGCAGGGCGTACGCGTTCGACGACATCGCCGTCGTGCCGAGCCGGCGCACCCGGGACCCGAAGGAGGTCTCGATCGCCTGGCAGATCGACGCCTACCGCTTCGAGCTCCCGTTCCTGGCCGCCCCGATGGACTCGGTCGTGTCGCCGCAGACCGCCATCCGCATCGGTGAGATGGGCGGCCTCGGCGTCCTGAACCTGGAGGGTCTCTGGACCCGGTACGAGGACCCGCAGCCGCTCCTCGACGAGATCGCCGAGCTGGACGAGGCGACCGCGACCCGCCGTCTGCAGGAGATCTACGCCGCCCCGATCAAGGAAGAGCTGATCGGGCAGCGCATCAAGGAGGTGCGCGACTCCGGTGTCGTCACCGCCGCCGCGCTCTCCCCGCAGCGCACCGCCCAGTTCTCGAAGGCCGTCGTCGACGCCGGCGTGGACATCTTCGTCATCCGCGGCACGACGGTCTCCGCCGAGCACGTCTCGGGCGCGGCCGAGCCGCTGAACCTGAAGCAGTTCATCTACGAGCTGGACGTCCCGGTCATCGTCGGCGGCTGCGCCACGTACACCGCGGCCCTGCACCTGATGCGCACCGGCGCGGCGGGTGTCCTGGTCGGCTTCGGCGGCGGCGCCGCGCACACCACCCGCAACGTCCTGGGCATCCAGGTCCCGATGGCGACCGCCGTCGCCGACGTGGCCGCGGCCCGCCGCGACTACATGGACGAGTCCGGCGGCCGGTACGTGCACGTCATCGCCGACGGCGGCGTGGGCTGGTCGGGCGACCTGCCGAAGGCGATCGCCTGCGGCGCCGACGCCGTGATGATCGGCTCCCCGCTGGCCCGTGCCACGGACGCGCCCGGCAAGGGGCACCACTGGGGCATGGAGGCCGTCCACGAGGACGTGCCGCGCGGCAAGCTGGTCGACCTGGGCATCGTCGGCACCACCGAGGAGATCCTCGCGGGCCCGTCGCACACGCCGGACGGCTCGATGAACTTCTTCGGCGCCCTGCGCCGCGCGATGGCCACCACGGGCTACAGCGAGCTCAAGGAGTTCCAGCGCGTCGAGGTCACGGTCGCGGACGCCCAGCACAAGCGCTGACCGCTCCGTACGCAGAAGGGGCCCCGCACCGGGTGGTGCGGGGCCTTTTCGCGCTCACAGGCGGTGGGCGGCTCCGGCGGGGGTGGCGCCGCGGGTGTCGAGGAGGAGCTGGGCCTTCACCGAGAGGCCCTGGAGGTCGTACGTGCGGTGGTGCTGGAGCAGGACCGTCAGGTCGGCGTGGGCGGCGGCCTCGTAGAGGGAGTCGGCGCGGGGGACGGGGAGCTCGCGGACGCGCCAGTCGGCGACGTGGGGGTCGTGGTAGCTGACGGCCGCGCCCAGGTCCATGAGGCGGGCGGCGATCTCGTCGGCGGGGGAGCCCTGCCGGTCGGGGAGGTCGGGCTTGTACGTGATGCCGAGCAGCAGGATCCGGGCGCCGCGGGCCGACTTGCCGTGCTCGTTGAGGAGGGTGGCGGCGCGCTGGACGACGTACTGGGGCATGCGCTCGTTGACCTGGCCGGCGAGTTCGACGAGGCGGAGCGGGCGGTGGGCGCCCACGGAGTCGACGGGCACGCCGTGGCCGCCGACACCGGGGCCGGGGCGGAAGGCCTGGAAGCCGAAGGGCTTGGTCTCGGCGCAGCGGATGACGTCCCACAGGTCGACGCCGAGCTCGTGGCAGAGGACCGCCATCTCGTTGACGAGGGCGATGTTGACGTGCCGGAAGTTGGTCTCCAGGAGCTTGACGGTCTCCGCCTCGCGGGGGCCACGCGCGCGTACCACCTTGTCGGTGAGCCGGCCGTAGAAGGCGGCGGCGGACTCGGTGCAGGCCGGGGTGAGGCCGCCGATGACCTTGGGGGTGCCCGCGTAGCCGTGGGTGCGGCTGCCGGGGTCGAGACGGCCGGGCGAGTAGGCGAGGTGGAAGTCGCGCCCGGCGCGGAGGCCGGAGCCCGCCTCCAGGACCTCGCGGAGCGGGCCCTCGGTGGTGCCCGGCGGGACCGGGGACTCCAGGAGGACGGTGGTGTGGGGGCGCAGACGCGCGGCGAGTGCGCGGGCCGCGTCGGTGACGGCGGTGAGGTCGAGCGTCCGGTCGGGTCCGGGGGAGGTCGGGGCGCAGAGGACGGCGGTGCGGACCCGGCCGAGCTCGGCGGGGTTGGTGGTCGGCCGGAAGCCCCCCGAGAGCATCCGGCGGATCTCGGGTGTGGTGAGGGAGCCGTCGACGGGGGAGCGGCCGGCGGCGAGTTCGGCGACGGGGCGGGGGTCGGTGTCGTAGCCGATGGTGTCGATGCCTGCGGCGGTGGCGGCCTGGGCCAGGGGGAGTCCGTGGTGGCCGAGGCCGATGACGGCGAGATCAGCGGGCATGGGGGGTGGGCCGTCCTTCCCAGTAGCCGGAGGGGACGCGAGGCGCAAGCCCGGTGGACAGAACGGGTCGAGCGCAATGTCAGACTAGGCGTAAATATGACCGATATGCGGCATTGTGGGGCCGCACGTCGCCGAGTGTTATCCACAGGTCGGTGGCGAGGCGGTGGCTGAAGTCGCGGGACCGGGCCAGAATCGAGCTGTGAGCCGGACCACACGGGCCCGGTTCGCTGCTCGTGCACGCACGGCCGGTGCGGTGTGCGTCGTGCGCGCCCACGGTCCGTGGGCGCGCGGCGGGTGCGGGACGGACGGGGGACGACGGGAGGCAGCAGCGTGAGGACAGCGACACTGGGACCCGCCGAGCGCGCCGAGGCGCTCGCGGCCATGGCCGAGCGAGAGCTGGACGTACTGGTCGTCGGCGCCGGAGTGGTCGGCGCCGGAACCGCCCTCGACGCCGCCACGAGAGGGCTCTCCACCGGCATCGTGGAGGCCCGCGACTGGGCGTCGGGCACCTCCAGCCGGTCCAGCAAGCTCATCCACGGCGGCCTGCGCTACCTGGAGATGCTGGACTTCGCCCTCGTGCGGGAGGCGCTCAAGGAGCGCGGACTCCTCCTGGAGCGGCTCGCGCCCCACCTGGTGAAGCCGGTCCCCTTCCTCTACCCGCTCCAGCACAAGGGCTGGGAGCGGCTCTACGCGGGCTCCGGAGTCGCGCTGTACGACGCCATGTCGCTCTCCTCCGGCCACGGCCGGGGACTCCCCGTCCACCGGCACCTCTCCCGGCGCAACGCCCTGCGGGTCGCGCCCTGTCTGAAGAAGGACGCCCTCGTCGGCGCCCTGCAGTACTACGACGCCCAGATGGACGACGCCCGCTTCGTCACCACCCTCGTGCGCACCGCCGCCTCCTACGGCGCGAAGGCCGCCAGCCGGGCCCGCGTCATCGGCTTCCTCCGCGAGGGCGAGCGGGTCGTCGGCGCGCGCGTCCAGGACGTCGAGGCCGGGGTCGCGTACGAGATCCGGGCCAAGCAGATCGTCAACGCCACCGGCGTGTGGACGGACGACACCCAGGCCCTCATCGCGGAGCGCGGCCAGTTCCACGTCCGCGCGTCCAAGGGCATCCACCTCGTCGTGCCCAAGGACCGCATCCACTCGACCACCGGACTGATCCTGCGCACCGAGAAGTCCGTGCTGTTCGTCATCCCCTGGGGGCGGCACTGGATCGTCGGCACCACCGACACCGACTGGGACCTCGACAAGGCCCACCCCGCCGCCTCCAGCGCCGACATCGACTACCTCCTGGAGCACGTGAACACCGTGCTCGCCACCCCGCTCACCCGGGACGACGTCCAGGGCGTCTACGCGGGCCTGCGGCCCCTCCTCGCCGGTGAGTCGGACGCCACCAGCAAGCTCTCCCGCGAGCACACCGTCGCCCACCCGGTCCCCGGCCTCGTGGTCGTCGCCGGCGGCAAGTACACGACGTACCGCGTGATGGCGAAGGACGCCGTCGACGAGGCCGTGCACGGACTCGACCAGCGGGTCGCCCCCTGCGTCACCGAGGACACCCCGCTCCTCGGCGCCGAGGGCTACCGCGCCCTGTGGAACGCGCGGGCCAGGATCGCCGCGAGAACCGGACTGCACGTCGTCAGGGTCGAGCATCTCCTCAACCGCTACGGCTCCCTGACGGAGGAGATCCTCGACCTCGTCGCGGCGGACCCCGGGCTCGGCCGACCGCTCGCGGCGGCCGAGGACTACCTGCGCGCCGAGATCGTCTACGCCGCCTCGCACGAGGGCGCGCGCCACCTCGACGACGTCCTCACCCGGCGGACCAGGATCTCCATCGAGACCTTCGACCGGGGCACGCTCAGCGCCCGCGAGTGCGCGGAACTGATGGCACCGGTCCTCGGCTGGGACGACCTCCAGATCGAGAAGGAGATCGAGCACTACGAGAAGAGAGTGGAGGCGGAGCGCGAGTCGCAGCGGCAGCCCGACGACCTGACGGCGGACGCCGCGCGGCTCGGGGCACCGGACATCGTGCCCATCTGACAGGGGGTCCGGCCGGGCGAGGGGGGCCGAGCGGCAGGGGGCCAGGCCGGTATGGGGGGTGCCCGTCCTGCAGGGGTCCGGCCGGGCGAGGGAGGGCCGCGCGAAAGGGGGGTCCGGCCGGTGTGAGGGGCGCCCGTCCGTCATGGTCCGGCCGGTGTCAGGGGGCCCGTTCGACACGGGGTCCGGCCGGTGCGAAGGGTGCCCGTCCGGTGGGAACCTCGGGGCCGTACGGAGGCGTCGTATCCCGGAGTACGGACCCGGGGGCGTCACCCGCCCCGAGGTGAGGGACAATGGCCTCTCTTCCAGGGCGGGTTACCGCATCGCGCGGGAAGCGGCAGACGCGGCGAAGATCAGGGATCGCAGAGGGGACGCATGTCGGAGGCGGAGCAGTCGCGGGACAAGGCGAGGGACCCCCGGCGGGACGCCGCCGCGGGGGCCGCGACCGACGGCGACCGAGGAGCGGTTCCGGCCGCGCGTGAGCCGGAGCGGGACGCGAAGGACGCGCAGGTCAGCCGGGGTGCACAGGACCCGGAGGACGCGCGCGTCCCGGAGCCGGGCGTCGACGACGCGCAGCCCGCGGCGGGTGTCGCGGACGCGGAGGGCGTCACCGGACCGGAGGGTGCCGACGGCGCCGCCCGGGACGTGAAGGACCCTCAGGACGCGCCGTCCGAAGGGGCGAAGGGTCCGGGCGGAGCCGGGGGCGGTGGCCAGGACGCCGCCGCGTCCGGGCGGCTGCGCGGCACCGAGCCCTCGACCGGACGGGCCGGTTTCGGCGCCGGTGACGGCGACGGCGAGAGCGAACGCCGGACGGGCGCCCCGACGGCGCGCGGCGGCGACAGGTTCCGCAAGGCACCGGCCGGCGAAGGACGGCTGCTCGCCGGCCGCTACCGGCTCGGCGTGGTCCTCGGACGCGGCGGCATGGGCACCGTGTGGCGCGCCGTCGACGAGACCCTCGGCCGCACCGTGGCCGTCAAGGAGCTCCGCTTCCCCACCAGCATCGACGACGACGAGAAGCGACGCCTCATCACCCGGACCCTGCGTGAGGCGAAGGCCATCGCCCGGATCCGGAACAACGGCGCCGTCACGGTGTACGACGTCGTCGACGAGGACGACCGCCCGTGGATCGTCATGGAGCTCATCGAGGGCAAATCGCTCGCGGAAGCCATCCGGGAGGACGGCACGCTCACGCCCCGGCGCGCCGCCGAGGTCGGCCTCGCCATCCTCGACGTGCTGCGCTCCGCGCACCGCGAGGGCATCCTGCACCGCGACGTGAAGCCGTCCAACGTGCTGATCGCCGAGGACGGCCGGGTCGTCCTCACCGACTTCGGCATCGCCCAGGTGGAGGGCGACCCCTCGATCACCTCCACCGGCATGCTCGTCGGCGCCCCCTCGTACATCTCCCCGGAGCGCGCCCGCGGCCACAAGCCCGGTCCGGCCGCCGACCTGTGGTCGCTGGGCGGCCTCATCTACGCGGCGGTCGAGGGCAGCCCGCCGTACGACAAGGGCTCCGCCATCGCCACCCTCACGGCGGTGATGACCGAGCCGGTCGACCCGCCGAAGAACGCGGGCCCCGAGCTGGAGCAGGTCATCTACGGCCTGCTGGCCAAGGACCCGGCGCAGCGGCTCGACGACGCCCGCGCGCGGGTCCTGCTGCGGGCCGTGCTCGACGCGCCCGAGGCGCCGCCCGTGGCCTCGCCCGAAGTCACCACCGTCGTACCGCTGCCGCCGCGCCCCGAGCAGGCACCGGCGGCCCCGGCGGCCGACAAGGGGCCCGACGCGGCCGCCGACCGGATGCGGGGTGCGCTGAAGTCCGTACGGAACGCGGCGGCCTCCGTGAAGGCCGAGCCGACGCCGGCGCCGCGACTGGCGACCGAGCCGCTGCGGGGCGGCGGCAAGCCGGCCCCGACCCGCGCGCCGCTGACCGATGTCGTGCCGCGCCGCACCCTCGTGATCATCGCCGCGGTCGCGGTCCTCGCCGTGCTCGGGACGATCCTCGCGGTCTCCCTCGGTGGCGGGGGCGACGAGGGCAACCAGGGCAAGGGCGACGGGGGCACCACGGCCTCGGCGGGCGCCTCGGCAGGAAGTGACGGTTCCGGTGGTTCCGGCGGCTCGGGCGGAGCCCAGGGCCAGTCGTCCGGCGGCCCCGGCCAGCAGGGCGGAACGCAGCCCGGCACCGACGGCGGCACGTCGACGACGGGCAGCGACGGCACGACGGGCTCCACGGGCGGGCAGAACGGCACCACGCCCTCCGGGAAGCCCGGAGGCGAGGCGGGCGCGCAGCTGCCCGCCGGCTACGCCCTCGTCACCAACGGCCGGTTGCACTTCGCGATGGCCATGCCCTCGACCTTCACGTTCCACTCGATCCCGGGATACGCCCTCGGCGGGATATACAACGAGAGCGGCGGCTTCCCGCGCGTCCAGGTCGACTACAACGCCAGTCCCAAGGACAACGCGGCGAGCGCCTGGGAGCTGGCCAGGTACGGCGTGGCCGCCACCAGCCAGGACTACAAGCACATCGGCATAAGGCCGGTCTCGTACAAGGGCTACCCGACCGTCGCCGACTGGGAGTTCGAGCGCACGCAGAAGGGCATCCGCGTCCACGTGCTCAACCGCGGCTTCAAGGTGGACGCCACGCACGGCTACTCCATCATGGTCAGCTGCGCGTCGGACGAGTGGAACGGCGCGGAGTGCAAGACGCTGCGGGAGACGGCGTTCGCCACGTTCACCCCCAAGGACTGACCGGTGGCACGTATCGTGAGGTTCACGGACCGAAAGCAGCCGGACAGAGCCGTCAACTGCGCGGTGCCGGACCGGAACTGACGGACTCGCGTGATCCCGCCCGATCCGGAGGGATCCGCGGGCCCACGGGGGACAGCGTGCGCGCGGGGGAGGCGTCGTGGACGACTACGCGGGAAGGGTGCTCGCCGACCGCTACCGCCTGCCGCTGCCGCCGGCGGACGCCGACGCGTACGACCCGGTGGAGACGCGCGCCTTCGACACGTACAGCGGGCAGGAGGTCCTGGTCCGCCAGGTGCCGCTGCCGGAGTTCGTCGACGCCGAGGTGCTCGACGGGCGGGACGGCCCCGCCGGTCCCCACGGCGGTGCGGGGGCGGCCACCCGCCGGCCGGCCGAGCCCGTCGTGCGCCGGGCGATCGAAGCCGCCCAGGCCGCCGCGCAGATCCCCGACCATCCCCTCCTCGACCAGGTCTTCGACGTCTTCGCGGAGGCCGGCTCGCTGTGGATAGTGAGCGAGCGCGTGCCGGCCAGACCGCTGGCCGCGTTCCTCGCCGAGCGGCCCCTCAACCCGTACCGCGCGGCCGAGATAGGCGCCGACGTCCTCACCGCCCTGCGCGCCCTCCACGCCCACGGCTGGGTGCACCGGAACATCACCTCCCGGACCGTGCTCGTCTGCGACGACGGACGCGTGGTCCTCACCGGCCTCGCGGTGGGCGCCGCGGAGGAGGCCCTCTGCGGCTACGCCCCGGTCCCGGACCCGTCCGACGCGTTCGCACCCGCGGCCGACGGGCCGGAGGAGTACGAGCCCGGGGTGTACGAGGCGGAGGCCTACGAGGCGGAGACGTACGGCTCCGAGGAGTACGGCGCCGAGGCGTACGGCTCCCGGACGTACGAGTCCGAGGCGTACGAGTCCGAGGTGTACGAGTCCGGGTCCGGGGTCCACGAGGTCGAGGTGTACGCGCCCGAGTCGCATCGGGCTGAGCCGTATGTGCCTGAGCAGTATGCGCCCGAGCCGTACGCACCTGAGACGCACGTGCCCGAGCCGTACGCACCCGAGCCGTACGCGCCCGAGTGGCCCGTGCCCGTCGAGGATCCGGGCTCCGAGGAGTACGCGACCACCGCGTACGGCTCCGAGGCTCTCGGCGGAGAGGTCCACGAGGCGGGCGGCGACGAGCCGGACGAGGACGACCCGCCCGCGACGGAGTCCGGCCCCTCCGATTCCGCGCCCGACCCCTCCGGCTCGGACACGTACGGCTCCGACCCCTACGGCTCCGACCCCTACGGACGGGCCAAGCCGGCCGTCGCCGAGACGCAGCCCCCGGCCGCCCCGCCCACCGCCGACGTGCGGGCCGCGCGTGCCGGAGCCATCGCCGCGTACCGCGCCGGCGCGCGAGCCGCCGCCCGGCTCGGCGAGACCGGGGCGCTCCCCGTCCAGCGCCCCGCGCCCCCGGAGTCGCCCGAGCCGCCCCCGCCGCCGACGGCACAGGCCTCCGGCGCGCCCGAGCCGCAGTGGTGGGCGCGGGTGGCGGACGACGACGAGGACGACGAGGACGGCGACGAGCCGTACGGCGGCCCGCAGGCCGGTCCGCCGCCCCGGGTGATGCTGGCCGGCAGCTGGAGCGACGGCCCGCACGCCTCGCGGGACGGCTCCGGGCCGATCCCGGCCGGCGGCAGCCCCGTGCTGCCCGGTTCGGGCCGCCCGGCGCTGCCCGCCGGGTACACGGCGGCGACCCCGGACCCGGCGCGCCTCCCGGCCCCCGCCGCTTCCCGGGACGAGGCGCCGGTCGCGATCCCGGCCCAGGCGCACCGCGGCCCGACCACGCGGCTCGCCGCCGAGCGGGCCCGTCAGACCCGGATCGCGGTCGTCGGTGCCGTGACCGAGCGCTGGGCGCCCGAGCAGGCCGGGCCCGTGCACGAGAACTGGCGCCTCGCCCCGCCCATCGGCCCCGCGACCGACCTGTGGGCGCTCGGCGCGCTCCTCTACCGGGCCGTCCAGGGCCATGCCCCGTACCCCGAGGACAGCGCTGCCGAGCTGGTCCAGCTCGTCTGCGCCGAGCCGCCGGCCTTCGCCGAGGAGTGCGGGCCCCTGCGCCCGGTCGTGGAGTCCCTGCTGCGCCAGGACCCCACCGAGCGGCCCGACTTCGAGGAGCTGCGCGGCTGGCTGCGCTCCCTGGTCCGCTCGGCGCCGGAGCCGGAGGCCGGGCTCGGAGTCGTACCGCTGCCGTCCTTCGACGAGGCGAGGCTGCCGATCGTGCGCCGGCGCGGTGAGCTGGTGCGCCGGTGGCGGGGGGCGGCGGGGGCGGGCCGGCACCGCCACAAGCGCGGCAAGGACGCGCGCCCCGAGACCCGGTACGAGGAGCGACGGGCCCCCGCGCGCGGGCCCGCACCCGGCCAAGAGCACGAGCACGACCAGGAGTTCGACCAGGAGTACGGTCAGGCGTACGGCCAGGACCACGGCCACGCGCGCGTACAGCCGGATCACCGCGAGGAGTTCCGCGAAGAGTTCCAGGACGGCTTCCGCGAAGAGTTCCAGGACGGCTTCCGCGAGGAGTTCCGGGACGGCTTCCGTGAAGAGTCCCGCGGGTCCTCCCGCGCCCCGGGCTCCCCGCGGTCCCTGGGCCGTACGCTCCTGATCCTCGTCTTCCTGCTGCTCGGGGGAGCCGTCGCGTACGCCGTCCTGTTCATGCCCGGCGAGGGTGAGCAGCCCGACACGCGGGCCACGCCCACGGCCGGTCCGGCGTCCTCGGCGCCCGGCACCACCGCGCCCACGAGCGGCCCGCCCGCGACCACGAATCCCGCCGATCCCCCCACGAAGCCGGCCACCACCCCGCCCCCGGCGGACCCCGCGGCACCCGCGCTCGCCGCCGGGTACGAGCTGCGCCAGGACCCGGAGGGCTTCCGGATCGGGGTCCCGAAGGGATGGCGGCGCAGCCCGGTCAACGACGCCGGTCAAGTGCGCTACACCAGGGGTGACTTCACGCTGATCGTCGTCCCCGGCCGGGACAGCGTCCAGGACAACGGCTCGGACCCGCTGGAGTACCAGAACACCAAGGAGCGCGAGCTGGAGCCGTACCGGTCGTCCAGCTGGTCGCAGGTGGAGAGGGCCCGCCGGGTGGACATCGGCCGGACGCCGACGGCCGAGGGGCACTACACCTGGCTGGACAGCACGGGCCGCGAGGTGTTCGTGCGCAACCTCGCCCTGATCGACGGCGGTCGGTACCACGTCGTCCAGGTCATCGGTCCGGAGAGCGAGCGCGACAAGGTGTCCGAGATCTACGAGCAGGCCACGAAGGGGTTCCGCCCGGGACGCTGATACGTAAGTCCCACCGGCCCCCGGTCACAGTGCTGTTCCTATGACCGCCCCGAGGTTCCGTCGCCCGTCCCCCCCTCCGTAACCTTGCATCAGAAGGAACGGGCGGGGGCAAGTGGAACATTCTCAGAGCACAGGGGCGGGGCTGCTGCTCGCCGGTCGCTACCGGCTGGGCGAGTCCATCGGACGCGGCGGCATGGGCAAGGTCTGGCGCGCGCACGACGAGGTGTTGCACCGCGTGGTGGCGGTGAAGGAGTTGACGGCGGGCCGGTTCGTGGCCGAGGCCGACCGGCTCGTGCTGCACGCCCGTACGCAGAAGGAGGCGCGGGCCGCCGCGCGGATCACGCACCCGGGTGTGGTGACCGTCCACGACGTCCTGGAGCACGACAACCGGCCGTGGATCGTCATGCAGTACGTCGACGGGCCCTCGCTCGCCGACGCGGCGAAGGAGGCCGGCACGATCGAGCCCCGCGAGGCGGCCCGGATCGGGCTGCACGTCGTCGGCGCGCTGCGGGCCGCGCACGCGGCCGGGGTGCTGCACCGGGACGTCAAGCCGGGCAACGTGCTGCTCGCGCGCGACGGGCGGGTCCTCATCACCGACTTCGGCATCGCGGCGATCGAGGGCGACTCGACGATCACGCGGACCGGCGAGATCGTCGGCTCCATCGACTATCTGGCGCCCGAGCGGGTGCAGGGCGGCGACCCGGGTCCCGCCTCCGACCTCTGGTCCCTCGGCGCCACGCTCTACACGGCGGTGGAGGGCACCTCGCCGTTCCGCCGCACCTCCCCGATCAGCACCATGCAGGCCGTGGTGGCCGAGGAGCCGCCGCACCCGGAGAAGGCGGGGCCGCTGGCCTCCGTCATCGTGGCCCTGCTGCGCAAGGACCCGGCGCAGCGGCCGCGCGCGGACGAGGCCGAGCGGATGCTGCTCGACGCGATGGAGGGGCGTGCTCCGGCGGCGGCGCAGGCCTACGTGCCGACCCAGCGCGTGACCAGGGAGGACCTGGACTCGACGGCGGGCCAGGGCGACGAGGGCCGTGCGGGAGACGGTGCGGGCACGGGGTCGGGTACGGGTACCGGTACCGGTACGGAGAGCCTGGCGGGCGGGCCGCCGAAAGCCACCGCGCGGTGGCCCCAGTCGGCCCAGCAGCCCCAGGGGGCGCACTCCACACTGGTCCCCTCCTCCCCGCCCCCCTCCGGCCGTGGCCGCTGGCGCTCCGCCGTGCTCGCCGCGCTGCTCGCCGGGGTCGTCGCCGGCGGTGCCGTCTTCGCCGCCATGAACTACGCGGGCGGCGACCGTGCCGGCGGTGGCGGCGGAGGACGGACCACGTCGGCGACCGGCCCCGCCACCAAGGGCGCCGGGGACGGCATTCCGGCCGGCTGGCACCGCGTCGAGGACCCGGCGGGCTTCAGCCTTCTCGTGCCGAACGGCTGGAAGCGTCAGACGGAGCGCGACCAGATCGACTACACCCCGGACAACGGCAAGCACCGGATCCGGATCAGCATCGACAAGAACCCCGACTTCGAGAACCCGTGCATGCACGCCATCGACCTGGAGCGCCTCCTGAAGAAGCGCATGAACTACGACCGGGTCGAGCTCGCCCAGGCCACCTACCGCGACCAGGTCCGCTCCTGCCTCTGGGAGTTCACCTGGACCGAGAAGGAGACCTTCCCGGGACCGCGGCACGCGATCGACCAGATGTACTACGAGGACGACGGCACCGAGTACGCGATCTACATGTCCTCGCCGGAGTCGAGCTGGGAGAGGACCCGGGAGCAGTTCGACATCGTCCTCCAGCACTGGCGCGCGCCGGGGGACTGAGGGGCGGAAAAATCTCCGCGCCCGGCCCCCGGCGGCCGTAAGCCCCTGATCAGGACTTATGTGCCAGTGATCGCTGGCGTGGTGTGTGTAGAGGGTGAAAACGCGTTACCGACGGGTACCCAAAGGTCGGAACGCGGCCTACGCTCGCCCTCATGACGGACTCGCAGGCCCCCGCCGCCCCCACGGTTCCCGCCGACGCCGACACCACCGCCGAGGCGGCCCGCCCGGCCGCCCCCGCCGGGGCGACCAACCCGGTCGCGCCCGCGCCGGCCGGCGTGCGGACCGCCGCCGACGTCGTGACGCCCGAGCTGGTCGCGCGCCTCACGCGCGGTGTCGTCGGCTCCGGCCGGACCGCCAACCACACCCCCTTCACCGGGGAGAAGCTGGCGGACCTGCCCGAGTCCACCCCCGAGGACGTCGCCGAGGCCTTCACGCGCGCGCGTGCCGCCCAGGCCGCCTGGGCCGCCACCCCGGTCAGGACCCGCGCCGCCGTCCTCCTGCGCTTCCACGACCTCGTCCTCCAGCGGCAGGCCGAGGTCCTCGACCTCATCCAGCTGGAGACGGGCAAGGCCCGCCTGCACGCCCACGAGGAGGTCCAGGCGGTCGCCGTCGCCGCCCGCCACTACGGCCGCAAGGCCTCCTCCTACCTGCGCGCCAAGCGCCACACCGGCGTCGTGCCGACCCTCACCAAGGTCACCGAGCTGCGCCAGCCGCGCGGGGTCGTCGGCCAGATCGCCCCCTGGAACTACCCGCTGGAGCTCTCCGTCGGCGACGCGCTCCCCGCCTTCGTCTCCGGCAACGCCGTCGTCATGAAGCCCGACACGGAGACCGCGCTCACCGCGCTCTGGGCCCGCGACCTGCTCATCGAGGCCGGCCTTCCCGCCGAGGTCTTCCAGGTCGTCCTCGGCGAGGGCCCGGTCGTCGGCCCCGAGGTCGTCGCCCACGCCGACTACGTCTCCTTCACCGGCTCCACCCGCACCGGCCGCGAGGTGGCCCGGGGCGCCGCCGCCCGGCTCGTCGGCGTCTCCCTCGAACTCGGCGGCAAGAACGCGATGCTCGTCCTCCAGGACGCCGACATCGAGAAGGCCGCCGCCGGAGCCGTCCGCGCCTGCTTCTCCTCCGCCGGACAGCTCTGCATCTCCATCGAGCGGCTGTACGTGCACGAGTCCGTCGCCGACGCCTTCCTGGAGCGTTTCGCCGCCCGCACCAAGGCCATGCGCCTCGGCAGCTCCCTCGCGTACGGGGCGGACATGGGCTCCCTCGTCGGCGAGCGACAGCTGGAGACCGTCACGAAGCACGTGGAGGAGGCCGTCGCCAAGGGCGCCACGCTCGTCGCCGGTGGCGTCGCCCGCCCCGACATCGGCCCCCTCTTCTTCGAGCCGACCATCCTCGACGGCGTCGAGGCCCCGATGGCCGTCTGCTCCGAGGAGACCTTCGGTCCGGTCGTCTCCGTCTACCGCTTCACGGATGAGGACGAGGTCATCGACCTCGCCAACGGCACCCCGTACGGCCTCAACTCCTCCGTCTGGACGAAGGACTCGCGCCGCGGCCACGCCGTCGCGGCCCGGCTGCGCACCGGCACCGTCAACATCAACGAGGGATACGCCCCGGCCTACGGCAGCGTCCAGTCCCCGATGGGCGGCATGAAGGACTCCGGGCTCGGCCGCCGCCACGGCTCCGAGGGCATCCTCAAGTACACCGAGGCGCAGACCGTCGCCCAGCAGCGGCTGATCCCGCTCGCGCCCTCCTTCGGGATGGACGACGAGAAGTACGCCGCCTTCATGAGCGTGTCCCTGAAGGCGATGAAGGCCCTGCGCCTGCGCTGACGGTGACGAAGGCCCGGGCCCGCGCCGACAGTGACGCAGGCCCGGGGCTGCGCCGACGTCCTTCCCTTTTCACACCGTCTCGTCCGAGGAGAGCCATGACCGCGGTACCCCCTACCCAAAATCAGGAGCAGGCGGACGACGCCGCGTACGACTACGACGTCCTCGTCGTCGGCTCCGGCTTCGGCGGTTCGGTCACCGCCCTCCGCCTCACCGAGAAGGGCTACCGGGTCGGCGTCCTGGAGGCCGGGCGCCGCTACACCCGCGCGACCCTGCCGAAGAACTCCTGGGACCTGAAGAACTTCCTGTGGGCCCCCGCCCTCGGCCTCTACGGCATCCAGCGCATCCACCTGCTCGGCAACGTCATGGTGCTCGCGGGCGCCGGCGTGGGCGGCGGCTCCCTCAACTACGCCAACACCCTCTACGAGCCGCTGGCGCCGTTCTTCGACGACCCGCAGTGGAAGGACATCACGGACTGGCGCGAAGAGCTCAGCCCCTACTACGACCAGGCCAAGCGGATGCTGGGCGTGCGCCTCAACCCGACGATGACGCCCTCCGACGTCCACCTGAAGGCCACCGCCCAGGCGATGGGGATCGGCGACACCTTCCACATGGCGCCGGTCGGCGTCTTCTTCGGAGACGGGAAGGACGGCGACGGGACGGCGAAGGCGAAGCCGGGCGGCGAGGTGGCCGACCCGTTCTTCGGCGGCGCGGGCCCCTCCCGCAAGGCCTGCACCGAGTGCGGCGAGTGCATGACCGGCTGCCGCCACGGCGCCAAGAACACCCTCAACGAGAACTACCTCTACCTCGCCGAGAAGGCCGGCGCCGTCGTCCACCCGATGACCTCGGTGGTCGCCGTCACGGAGGACTCGCGCGGCGGCTACGCGGTCAGGACCCTCCCGACCGACAACAGGAAGAAGGGCGCGGGCCGGACCTTCACCGCCCCCCGGGTGGTGATCGCGGCCGGCACGTACGGCACCCAGACCCTGCTCCACCGGATGAAGGACACCGGGCTGCTGCCCCGCATCTCCGGCCGCCTCGGTGAGCTGACCCGCACGAACTCCGAAGCGCTGGTCGGCTCGCAGACCACCGACCGCCGCTACCGCAAGCGCCACGGCAAGGACCGGGTCGACTTCACCAAGGGCGTCGCGATCACCTCGTCGATCCATCCGGACGACAACACCCACATCGAGCCGGTCCGCTACGGCAAGGGATCCAACTCCATGGGCGGCATGACCGTCCTCCAGGTGCCCTACGGCGCGCACCGGGTCCGCAAGTGGCTCCTCGAACTGGTCAAGCACCCCGCGCTCGCCGCCCGCTCGCTGTCCAACCGCCGCTGGTCCGAGCGGACCATCATCGGCCTGGTCATGCAGTCCCTCGACAACTCCCTGACCACCTACCGCAAGCCCGGCGGCCTCGGAAAGGGCCTGCTCACCGCCCGCCAGGGGCACGGCGCGCCCAACCCCACCCAGATCGAGGCCGCGACCCGGGCCGCGCGCCTGATGGCCGAGGAGATCAACGGCTTCGCCGGCTCCAACATCGGCGAGCTCATGGGCACCCCGCTCACCGCGCACTTCCTGGGCGGCTGCCCCATCGGCGCGGACGCCGACACCGGCGTCATCGACCCGTACCACCGGCTCTTCGGGCACCCGGGGATCTCCGTCGTCGACGGCGCGGCCGTCTCCGCCAACCTCGGCGTCAACCCGTCCCTGACGATCACGGCCCAGGCGGAGCGCGCCATGTCCTTCTGGCCGAACAAGGGCGAGGAGGACACGCGCCCGCGGCAGGGAGAGGCGTACGTACGGCTCTCGGCGGTCGAGCCGAAGTCCCCCGCCGTCCCGTCCGAGGCCTTCGGTGCCCTGCGGCTGCCGTTCCTGGGGATGCCGGCGGTCCCGCCGAAGAAGGACTGACACCGAAACGATGGAAAGGGCGCTGCACCCCCCTCCGAGTGCAGCGCCCTTCCAGCTTTGGTGTTGCTGCATAGATGACCCTCCGCCCCCGCGATTGGTTGTAGCGGTTGCACAGGATCTTCGTGTGACGCGCGTCACGTCCTGGGAGGTGCCTGTGGGGCGGGCGTGGTGCGTGGTGTCCGGCGGACGCGGGGCGGACGCGGGGCGGGCGTCGGGCGGGCGTGGTGCGGGCGTGAAAAGGGCCCCGCGCTCGCGATTCCGGTCGCGGCGCGGGGCCCTCGGGGTCGGCACCGGTGTCAGGGCAGCGGCGGTGCCGAGCGGGGCGGCGCCGGGGGGTTGCGCCGCAGGGGGAGGGGAGCGGGGGATCAGGGGGACGGGAAGGTCGGGAGATCGGCCGGTTGCGGCCGGCCCCGGGCGTCCCCGGGACCGACCGCCCTTTCTGGGTGACCGGGCTGCTGTCCCCTGCTGTCCGGTCACGCGCGCTGGTGCGAGGTCCCACGACGTACCGGAGAGGTACGCCACACGCCCCAGCGAAGCCACGCGTGGTTTCTTCGGGCCCGCCCCTGGCTGGCACGGACACCCGGACCAACGAAGCCCGGCGGGAGCCGGTCACGCGCCGTACGGGTGAGAGCGGTCCCGAACTCGGGTACGGGAGCACACTCGGGCGCGTCGCCCGGACACGGCCCGCGGGCCACCCGGACATGGGGCCCGCGGGCCGCCCGGACACGGGGCCAGGCATCGCTCGGAGGCGGCCCCGGCATCGCTCAGATACGGCCCCGGCACAGCTCCAGCATCGTCATCGCGAGCGCCGTGCCCGGCTTGCCGAGGGCGTCCCGGTAGTGACCGAGGACCTCCATCTCGCGGTTCAGGTTCACCCGGCGGCCGCCGGAGGAGATCCGGGCCTCCTGGATGACGGCGGAGACGGCCATCCGCTCCTGGATGAGGCCGATGATCCGGTCGTCCAGCGAGTCGATGCGCTCACGGGCGCCACCGATCAGCGCCGCCGCCTCGTCGGTGCGGGCGCCGGTCTTCTCGGTGGTGGCGGTGTTCGTCGTCATGGGTGGGGCTCCTCGTGGTGTCGGATGCCCCGGAGCGACACGGCCCGGAGAAAGCAGAACGCCCCGGGCCTTGTCGGCCCGGGGCGCCTGGGAAGTCGCTTGTCAGTTGCTCAAGCAGCACGACCATGGCAGCCGGTGGGCCGGTTGCCATAGGTAAAGAGGAAGGTCGAGTGCTTGCGCATGGCCCCAGTATGGACCCCCTCCCGAAGCCGGGGACAACCCGGGTTCGGATGGTGAGACGAAAAGCGACACCGCCGCGCCGGTAGAATCGACAAATAGCCCCCCCTTCGGGGGAACCTCTCCTACCGCCGGAAGGCCGCCGTAGTGTCATCAGCGACTCCCGCTGCCGCGCCCGACGTCTCCAACCCGGACGTAGTCCTCGTTGTCGACTTCGGCGCCCAGTACGCCCAGCTCATCGCCCGTCGCGTCCGTGAGGCGCGGGTCTACAGCGAGATCGTCCCGTCCACCATGCCGGTGGCCGAGATGCTGGCCAAGAACCCGAAGGCGATCATCCTCTCCGGCGGTCCGTCCTCCGTGTACGCCGAGGGCGCCCCGCGCCTCGACCGCGCGCTGTTCGAGGCGGGCGTCCCCGTCTTCGGCATGTGCTACGGCTTCCAGCTGATGGCGACGACCCTCGGTGGCACCGTCGACAACACCGGCGCCCGCGAGTACGGCCGGACCCCGCTGCACGTCTCCAAGGCCGGCTCCACCCTCTTCGAGGGCACCCCCGTCGAGCAGTCCGTGTGGATGTCGCACGGCGACGCCTGCTCCGCCGCCCCCGAGGGCTTCACCGTCACCGCCTCCACGGACGTCGTGCCGGTCGCCGCCTTCGAGAACGACGAGAAGAAGCTGTACGGCGTCCAGTACCACCCCGAGGTGCTGCACTCCACGCACGGCCAGCAGATCCTCGAGCACTTCCTCTACCGCGGCGCCGGCATCGAGCCGAGCTGGACCACGGGCAACGTCATCGAGGAGCAGGTCGCGGCCATCCGCGCCCAGGTCGGCGGCAAGCGCGCCATCTGCGGTCTCTCCGGCGGCGTCGACTCCGCCGTGGCCGCCGCGCTCGTGCAGAAGGCCATCGGCTCGCAGCTCACCTGCGTCTACGTCGACCACGGCCTGATGCGCAAGGGCGAGACCGAGCAGGTCGAGAAGGACTTCGTCGCCGCCACCGGCGCCAACCTGAAGGTCGTCGACGCGCAGGAGCGCTTCCTCGACGCGCTCGCCGGCGTCTCCGACCCGGAGACCAAGCGGAAGATCATCGGCCGCGAGTTCATCCGCGTCTTCGAGCAGGCGCAGCTGGAGATCCTCCAGGAGGAGGGCCCCGAGGTCGCGTTCCTCGTCCAGGGCACGCTCTACCCGGACATCGTCGAGTCCGGCGGCGGCACCGGCACCGCCAACATCAAGTCCCACCACAACGTGGGCGGCCTCCCCGACGACATCGAGTTCGAGCTCGTCGAGCCGCTGCGCCAGCTGTTCAAGGACGAGGTCCGGATGGTCGGCCAGGAGCTCGGCCTGCCCGAGGAGATCGTCCAGCGCCAGCCGTTCCCCGGCCCCGGCCTCGGCATCCGCATCGTCGGCGAGGTCACCAAGGACCGTCTGGACCTGCTGCGCGAGGCCGACGCCATCGCCCGCGAGGAGCTCACTGCGGCCGGTCTCGACCGCGAGATCTGGCAGTGCCCGGTCGTGCTGCTCGCCGACGTCCGCTCCGTGGGCGTCCAGGGCGACGGCCGCACCTACGGTCACCCGATCGTGCTGCGCCCCGTCTCCTCCGAGGACGCCATGACGGCCGACTGGTCGCGCCTGCCGTACGAGGTGCTCGCCAAGATCTCGACCCGCATCACCAACGAGGTCGCCGACGTGAACCGTGTCGTCCTCGACGTCACGAGCAAGCCGCCGGGCACCATCGAGTGGGAGTGACCCCTCCCGCACGCCACTGAAGCCGCCGCCCCGGACACCCGGGGCGGCGGCTTCGTCGTGTCCGGGCTCTGGTGACTTGACCGGCCGGGCGTTACCTTCCGGCGCATGAGCGTGATACCGGACCCCGTCCCCGTCGAACGGCTCCACTTCGCCCTGCCGCCCGTCCACGCGACGGCCGAGGAGGAACGCACCCACCGCAAGCAGCGGCTCGCGGGCGCACTCCGGCTCTTCGGGCGGCTCGGGTACGAGGAGGGCGTCTCGGGCCACATCACCGCCCGCGACCCCGAGTACCCCGACTGCTTCTGGGTGAACCCCTTCGGAGCACCGTTCGAGGAGCTGACCGCGAGCGATCTCATCCTGGTCAACGGCGAGGGGCAGGTCGTCCGGGGCGGCCACCACGTCAACCAGGCCGCCTTCACCGTCCACG
This sequence comes from Streptomyces tanashiensis, assembly GCF_014648895.1. Lineage (GTDB taxonomy): Bacteria > Actinomycetota > Actinomycetes > Streptomycetales > Streptomycetaceae > Streptomyces > Streptomyces tanashiensis. Next base: position 830,642 of record NZ_BMRZ01000001.1, on the reverse strand, counting down.
CCCAGGTCCACCGGGCCCGGCCCGACGCCGTCGCCGTCGTCCACACCCACTCCGTCCACGGGCGAGCCCTCGCCGCGCTCGGCGAACTCCTCGACCCGATCACCCAGGAGGCCTGCGCCTTCTACCAGGACCACGCCCTCTACGACGCCTACACCGGCGTCACCGTGGACGCCGAGGAAGGCCGCCGCATCGCCGTCGCCCTCGGCGCGTTCAAGGCGATCGTGCTCCGCAACCACGGGCTGCTCACCGTCGGCACCTCCGTCGACGCGGCCGCCTGGTGGTTCATCGCACTCGAACGCTCCGCCCAGGTCCAGCTGACCGCGCGGGCGGCCGGCAAGCCGGTGCTCATCGACCACCGCGAGGCCGTCGCCACCCGGGAACAGCTCGGCAGCGACCTCGTCGCCTGGATCAACTACCAGCCCCTGTGGCGCAGGATCAGTCGAACAGACCCCGAACTCCTGTCGTAACACCATCGCTTCACCCTTCTGTACGTCAATGGGATGGCGCGTCAATCACTCTCCGGCGGGGCGCACGCGGCAGGCGCGGGAGCCGCCGGTGCGGCACAATTCCGTTGAATCAACGGCTGGTTGGCCCTTCGGGGCGCTCCGGTACGCATTGACGCGGGCCGTGAAGTGAGCTCGGGAGTGAGCACCGTGGCGGTTCAAGAGGCGAGACAGTACGGCGAGCACGCGACGGCCTGCGCCGGCTGTGCCCACTGCGGGCAGGCCGGGCACCGGCGGGCCGTGGCCGCCTTCCTGGCCCGGCGCGACGAGCTCGCCGCCGGGCACGGCGTCCCCGCTGCCGTCGCCCACTCGCCGGTCGCCGCCCGCCAGTGGGTCTCCGACGAGCTCGCCCAGTCCGCCCGCGCGGTGGCCGTGCGCGGCCGGGAGGCCGGGCTCGCCTGGCTCGACCGGGTACGGCGCGGCGGCCTCGGCGCCGTCTGGGGCGGTGTCGTCGCCCTCCTGCTCGGCCAGGCCCTCACCGCCATCGACGGCGGCTGGACCGGCGCCCGCACGGCCGGCCTCTGCACGGCCCTGGTGCTCGCCGTCCTGCTCAGCGCGGCCGCCCACGCCCACCGGGCCCGCGGCGGTCTCCTCGCCCCGCTGATCGGCGAGGACAACCGGCTCTCCACCACCCGCGCCGTCGCCGCCGCCTGGCTCCTGCTCCTCGGTTTCACCCTCCTCTTCCTGGCCTTCCGGTCGCCGGGCGCGACCGCCTTCGGTCTGGCCCGTGGCGCGGGCCTGCTGACCGTCCTCGCCCTCGTCGCCTCCGTCACCGTGACCGCCCGTCTCGTCGTCACCCTGGGGATCGCCGCCGGACGCCTCCAGAAGGTCCGCGCCGACCGCCCGCGCGCGGCGGACCTGGTCTGCGACGACAGCGGCCGGGCCGCTCTCGCCGACGTCCAGTACCTCCTCGTCTCCGGCGCCGTCCTGGCCCTGGCCGCCGTCGGTCTGGCCGCCGACCCCGACCGGCTCCCCGAGGTCCCCTGGTCCCTCGTTCTGCTCGTCGGCGTCTCGGCGGCCTGGCACCTCGCCGCGAAGTGCACCGAGGGCGTCCGCCCGGCGATCCACTCCGTGGTCCGGTCCCGGGAGGCGGGCGACCTCGACGCCCCGATCCGCACGGGTGACGACATCGAGATCCGCGGCTGCGGCTTCGTCCCGCCCGGCGCCGGTGCCCCCGATCCGCTGACCCGTCTGGTCGTCCGCATCGGCCCCGTCCACGCCCACGTGCCGCTGGTCCCGGTCCCGGGCGGCTTCGCCAACCCCACCGACGCCGCCCTGACCGTCCCCCTCCCGGCGGACGTGGAACCGGGCCGGGTGGAGGTCTCGGTCGTCACGGCGGCCGGCGTGGAGTCCAACCGGGTCACGATCGACGTCGTCGACTGAGCGTCCTGCCCTCCTTCCCGTGTCCCGGGCGCCAGGTGCGAGGAGAATCGTTCCGCGAACAGTCGTACGGGGCGTGGAGAGGTGACCGACGATGACGGGACAGACGGACCGGCCGCACGACACGGGCGACGGCACGAGCGGCACCGGTGGCCCCGGCGGCGCGGGTGACACCGGTGGGACCCGAGGCCCGGGCGGGACCGACGGCCCGCGGGGCACCGACGGCCCGGGCGGGACCAGCGGTTCCGGCGGCAACGGGGGTTACGCCGAGCGGAAGGCCACCTTCGACCAGTGGAAGGCGATCGCCTCCCGCTATGCCCTCCTTCCGCTGCGGATCTTCCTCGGGGTCACCTTCATCTACGCCGGCCTCGACAAGCTCACCGACCCGGCCTTCTTCGCCGACACGGGCAGCGGCTCCATCGGCGAGATGATGCGCGGTGTCCGCGACGGCTCCGCGATCCCCGCCCTCGTCGACCTCGCCCTCAACAACCCCACCGGCTTCGGCTACGCCATCGCCTTCGAAGAGCTGGCCGTCGGACTCGGGACGCTCTTCGGTCTCTTCGCCCGACTGGCCGCGCTCGGCGGCGCGCTGATCTCCTTGAGCCTCTGGCTGACCGTGAGCTGGCAGGTGAACCCGTACTACCTCGGCAACGACCTGGCCTATCTGATGTCCTGGCTCCCGCTGCTGCTGGCCGGGGCACCGGTACTCTCGCTGGATTGGCTCCTCGCCGAACGGCGCCGTATTCGATAGGCGACCCAGGTCGCGAGGGCGGCGGTGCCCAGGCCGCCGCAGAGCACCGGAATCACCGCGTACCACGGGGTCGTCCAGGCGTCGGCGGCGTCGCCCGCGTAGACGGCGGCCAGCGCGAGGGCGGTCAGGCCGACGAGCAGCCGGCCGGGACGGAACTCATGAAGCAGCACGGGTGACCTCCACCTGTCCGAGTCCGACCTCCAGCGAGAGGTCCAGGGTGCCCGCCGGGGTCGTCCCGGCCGGCGGCTTCAGCGTCCGTGTCACGTCACGGTCCGGAGCGATGTCGATGTCGTCGGCGGGCGCGCCCGGCAGCTGCAGATCGCCCAGGCCCACCTCGGCGTGCAGCTTCACCACGGCGCTCTTCGGGACGATCACCTTGAGCTGCCCCGCGCCCACCGAGGCGCGCGTCGTCACCGTCGTGCCGGCCGGGAGCGGGAGCCCGGACAGGTCGAGCGTGCCGACCCCGGTGCCCAGCTCGTAGTCCGGCTGCACCGCGGCCACCGAGGCGGGCCGCCAGGTCTCGCGGACCCATTCCGTGGAGATCCGGTCCGGCAGGGCCGAGGCCAGTGCGAGCAGGCCCGCCGTGACCACGGTCAGGAAGACCGTGCCGAACCCGGTCCGTCCGAGGAAGCTGCTGACGACCAGGCCAAGGCCGAACACCGCGAGGGCGGCCGCCAGACCGATCTGCAGACTGGTGCCCAGCGGGTGCGAGTCCCACGTCAGGCCCGTGCCGAGACCGCCCGCGAGGAGGGCGAGCAGGAAGACGAGCCCCCCGATGGAGAGCGGGCTGCGGCGGACGGAGGGCGTCGGCCGCCCGGGCGCCGCGGGGGCGGGGCCCCACTGGCTGCCCGGCTTCGGCACCTCGCCGTTCACCTTGCCGTCCTCGTCCAGGATCCCGTGCGGACCCCACAGGTAGCCGACGGCCAGTTTGCCCGTCGAGCCGTCCTTGACGATCGGGTCCTTCCACCAGGAGGGAGACTCGTAGAGCGGCGGAGCCTTCGTCTCGGGCGGCGCCTCGGCGACCGTGAGGACCGCCGCGGAGTCCGCTCTGCCCTCGGTCTCGCCGCCTGCCCGGCGCCGCTGCGACCAGACCGCCGCCCCGCACACCGCGAGCGAGAGGGTGAGCGTGAAGCCGAGAACCTCCCCGCTGTGCAGCGTCGACAGGAAGATCCCGCAGCCGATCAGCGCCATCAGCAGGGCCGCGAGGGAGGCCCCGGAGACCCGGCCCGTCAGCAGCCTGCGCCCCTCGCTCTCGTCCTCGCCCGCGAGCGGGATCAGCAGCCACGCGAAGCCGTAGAACACCAGCCCCAGGCCTCCGGCCACCGCCAGCACGCCGATCACCACCCGGAATATCACCGGGTCGAGATCGAAGTGCCGCCCGAGACCTCCGCAGACGCCGCCCACGACGTTGCTTCCGCGCGAGCGCCGGAGCGGCGGGGCGGGATCGGCCTCCGCCGGCGGCGGGGCCTCGTGCTGCGAAGGCATCGAACTCGTCATGCCTCCATGGTGACGGCCCGTGACGCCCAGCGGCACCGGGGCCGACCCTGGCCCGACCCTGATATTCGCGGGGCCCGCGCCCCCGAGTGCGTACCAGGGACGATCTCAGGGCCGACCCTGATGTCCGGGGCGGGCCGAACGTGTGACGATCGGTGCATGTCCGCAACCGCTCGTGTCACCGAGACCGACGAACCACCCGTGCGCAGGCTCTACCGGAGCGCAGACGGGCGGTGGCTCGGCGGTGTCGCGCGCGGCCTCGCGGGCCACCTCGGACTGCCGGTCGTCTGGGTGCGCGCGCTCTTCGTGGTGCTGTCCTTCTCGAACGGCCTCGGCATCGTGCTCTACGCGGTCTTCTGGATCGTCGTCCCGCTCGGTGTCGGCGGCCGGTCGGCCCCGCGCTCCCTCTTCGAGACCACCTCGGACGGGCGCCGCAGACTCCGCAAGCCCGACCGGGGCCAGGTCGTCGCCCTGATCGCGCTCGGCATCGGCCTGGCGGCCCTCGTGGGGAACGTCAGCGTCGACAACGAGACCGGACGCTACATATGGCCGCTGATCCTCATCGCGGTCGGTGTCGCCCTCGTCTGGCGGCAGGCGGACAACGCCCGCCGGGCCAGCTGGACCGACCCGGGGCGCCGCAGACGCGCGCTCCAGCTCGTCCGCGGTCTCGTCGGCGTCGGCCTCGTCGGCACCGGACTCGCGGTCTTCGTGGTGGTCCGCGGCTCCGTCGCCCAGCTCGGCACGGCCGTCACCGCCGCCGTCGCGGTCCTCACCGGCATAGCGCTCCTCGCCGGCCCCTGGCTGGTCCGCATGTCCCAGGACCTCACGGACGAGCGGACCATGCGCATCCGGGCCCAGGAGCGCGCGGAGGTCGCCGCCCACGTCCACGACTCCGTGCTGCACACCCTGACCCTGATCCAGCGCAACGCCGACGACGCCGGCGAGGTGCGCCGCCTCGCCCGCGCGCAGGAGCGCGAGCTGCGGAACTGGCTCTACAAGCCCGAGGGCACCGGCAGGGACGAGGAGCCCACGACGCTCGCCGACGCGGTGAAGCGGGCGGCGGCCGAGGTCGAGGACAAGCACGGGGTCCCGCTGGAGGTGGTCGTCGTCGGCGACTGCCCCCTCGACGAGAAACTGGCCGCGCAGATGCAGGCCGCGCGCGAGGCGATGGTCAACGCCGCGAAGTACGGTGGCGAGGGCGGGGCCGTGCAGGTGTACGCCGAGGTGGAGGGGCGCACGGTCTTCGTCTCGGTGCGGGACCGGGGACCTGGATTCGACCTGGATTCGGTGCCCGAGGACCGGATGGGCGTACGAGAATCGATCATCGGCCGTATGCAGCGGAACGGCGGTTCGGCCCGGCTGCGGTCACCGCAGGGCGGGGGCACCGAAGTGGAGCTCGAGATGGAGAGGGCGGACGGATGAGCGACGAGACCGGAGCAGTGACCGGAACCGATGCGGAGGCAGCGGGCACGGAGCGCCGGGTGCGGGTGGTGCTCGTCGACGACCACCGGATGTTCCGCACCGGGGTCCAGGCCGAGATCGGCCGGACCGAGGTCACCGGCGTCGAGGTGGTCGGCGAGGCCGCCGACGTCGACCAGGCGGTCACGGTGATCACCGCGACCCGCCCCGAGGTCGTCCTCCTCGACGTGCACCTGCCGGGCGGCGGCGGGGTCGAGGTGCTGCGGCGCTGCGCGAGCCTGATGAGCGCGCCCGAGAACCCGGTCCGGTTCCTGGCCCTGTCCGTCTCGGACGCGGCCGAGGACGTCATCGGGGTGATCCGGGGCGGTGCCCGCGGCTATGTCACCAAGACGATCACGGGCACCGACCTGGTCGACTCGATCTTCCGTGTCCAGGAGGGCGACGCCGTCTTCTCGCCGCGCCTCGCCGGCTTCGTCCTGGACGCCTTCGCCTCCACGGACGCGCCGCCGGTGGACGAGGACCTGGACCGCCTCACCCAGCGGGAGCGGGAGGTGCTGCGGCTGATCGCCCGGGGATACGCGTACAAGGAGATCGCCAAGCAGCTCTACATCTCGGTGAAGACGGTCGAGTCGCACGTCTCGGCGGTGCTGCGGAAGCTCCAGCTGTCCAACCGCCACGAGCTGACCCGCTGGGCCACCGCCCGCCGCCTCGTCTGACACCCGCCTCCTCCGGCCCGCCTCCTCCGGCCCGCCTCCTCCGACCCGCCTCGGCCGAGCCCGCCTCGGTCCAGCGGGCTGAGCGGGGCCGACCCGGTGGCTCGGCGGGACTGACCGGGTTCCCGGCGGGCCGACCCGGGTCTCGGCGGGGCTGGGTCCGCCCGGCCCGGGGCTCAGCCGACCCGGGTGGCGCCGGCGAAGGGCATCTCGTCGACGGGGGCGATCCGCACGGGGGCGCCCGGCCGGGGCGCGTGGATCATCTGGCCGCCGCCGATGTAGAGCCCGACGTGGCTGATCCCGGAGTAGAAGAAGACCAGGTCACCGGGGGCCAGCTGGGAGCGGGAGACGCGGCGGCCGGCGTTGATCTGGGTGTACGTGGTGCGGGGCAGGGAGATGCCTGCCGCGCGCCAGGCGGCCTGGGTGAGACCGGAGCAGTCGTAGGCGGAGGGTCCGGTCGCCCCCCATACGTACGGCTTGCCGAGCTGGGCGCGGGCGAAGGAGATGGCCTCGGCGGCCCGGGCGTTCGGGGCGGTCACCGGCCCGCGGTCGCCCCCCGAGGAGCGGTCGGCCCGCACGGTCGGGGAGCCGCCGGCCGTGTCCGTGCCGCCCTGGCCGTCGGTGCGCGTCGAATTGCCGGAGCCGTTCCGGGCCGCGGCGGCCGCCTCGTACCGTGCGCGCTCCTCCTCGGTCAGCCGCGCCAGCAGCGTCCTGGCCTCGGTGAGCTTGCCGATCACGGCCGCCCTCTGCCGCCGCAGCTCCGTCTCGTGCGCGCGCAGCGCGGTCAGCTTTCCCGCCGATTCGCCGCGCAGCTGCCGGATCGCGGCGAGCTCGCGTCGTACGGCCGTGACGGCGGCCGCCTGCCGGTCCCCGGCCTTCTCGGCGAACGCGGCCCGTTCCAGGTACTGGTCGGGGTTCGAGGTGAGGGCGAGCTGTACGGCGGGGTCGAGCCCGCCGGAGCGGTACTGGGCGGCGGCCATGGCCCCGAGCCCGTCCCGGGCGGTGTTGAGCCGCTCGGTCCTGCGGGCGGCCTCGTCGCGCAGCCGGTCGAAGGCGGTGCGTGCCTCGTCGGCCTTCTCCTTCGCCCCGTTGTACCGCTCCGTCGCGACCTCGGCCTCCTCGTAGAGCCGGTCGACCTTCGCCTTGACCTGGGCGGTGGTGGGCCGGGGGTCCGCGTGTCCGGATCCTTCGAAGAGCGTCGCCGTCGCCGCGGAGGCGAGGGCGAGGGTGGCGGCGGTCCGTACCGCCGAGCCGCCGAGGGGGGACTTTCTGGCCTTCCGGTGAGCTGCCACGAGGGCGGGTCACATCCTCTTCCCTGAGGTGGGCGGGTGCCCGCCGGGCCGACGGCGGGCCGCACAGGGGAGACGGACCGCCGCCGGTTTTCTCGGCGGGGGTGACCGACGGCCGCCGGATCGCCGGCGGTGGTGGGGAGCCGGTCACCTGGTGGAGGACGCTAAACCTGGGGTCACGGGAGGACGGGGAGTTGACCGTTATTGGCGTCAGTTGACGTGACGGAGACCGAACTCTTCCGTCCGGTGTGAGGGGCCGGGGACATTCCGGCGGCCGTCCGACCGAAGCCCCGGAGGGAGTGGACCCGGCCGGAGAGCGGTGATACGGGCCCGGTTAGGCTCCGCCCCATGGACGTACTCATCAATGTCTTCGTCGCCCTGCACATCATCGGTATCGCCTCCCTCCTCGGCGGCTTCCTCACCCAGATGAAGGCGATGGGCGCGGGTACGGCCCGCTTCAGCCCCGCCATGCTGCACGGCGCGCTGACCATGCTGGTCACGGGCGTCGCGCTCGTCGGTCTCAACCAGGCCGACGACCAGAGCGTGAACAACCTCAAGGTCGGCATCAAGCTGGCGATCCTCGTCGTGATCCTGGGCATCGTCTACGTCAAGCGGGACGAGGAGCGGGTCGACAAGGGCCTCTTCGCCGCCGTCGGCGGCCTGACCATGGCGAACATCTTCATCGCGACCCTCTGGACCTGAGCGCCGGGCCCGCCGGGTGTGAGGGCTTCCACAGAGACCGTCCCGAAGGCGGGCCCGGATGTCGGTGGGGCGTCCTAGACTCGTGAGGCGATGAGCAGCCTCTTTGACGACAGCTTCCTGGCCGGCCTCCAGAACCACCCCTCGGAGGAGCCCCCGCCCCACCCCGAGGACGACGAGCACGGCTCCCCGGCCACGGAGGAGGTCCCGCACGACCTCTTCGGGGAGCACTTCGACGTGCCCCCGCCCGCCCGGGAGACGCACTACCGGGACGGCCACCCCCGGCCCGTCGTGGACGCCGCCGCGCTCCTGGAGGGGCTGAACGAGCAGCAGCGCGCCGCCGTCGTGCACACCGACACCCCGCTGCTCATCGTCGCCGGCGCCGGCTCCGGCAAGACCCGGGTGCTGACCCACCGCATCGCCCACCTCCTGGGCACGCGGCACGTCCACCCCGGCCAGATACTGGCGATCACCTTCACGAACAAGGCCGCCGGCGAGATGAAGGAGCGCGTCGAGCAGCTCGTCGGACCGCGTGCGAACGCGATGTGGGTCATGACCTTCCACAGCGCCTGCGTCCGCATCCTGCGCCGCGAGTCGAAGAAGCTCGGCTTCACCTCCTCGTTCTCGATCTACGACGCCGCCGACTCCAAGCGGCTGATGTCGCTGGTCTGCCGGGACCTGGACCTCGACCCGAAGAAGTTCCCGCCGAAGTCGTTCAGCGCCAAGATCTCGAACCTCAAGAACGAGCTGATCGACGAGGAGACCTTCGCCGACCAGGCCGCCGACGGCTTCGAGAAGACGCTCGCCGAGGCGTACCGGATGTACCAGGCGCGGCTGCGCGAGGCCAACGCCCTGGACTTCGACGACATCATCATGACGACGGTCCACCTGCTCCAGGCGTTCCCGGACGTCGCCGAGCACTACCGCCGCCGCTTCCGCCACGTCCTCGTCGACGAGTACCAGGACACCAACCACGCGCAGTACACCCTCGTGCGGGAGCTCGTCGGCACCGGCTACGAGGACCTCGGCCCGGCCGAGCTGTGCGTCGTCGGCGACGCCGACCAGTCGATCTACGCCTTCCGCGGCGCGACCATCCGCAACATCCTCCAGTTCGAGGAGGACTACCCGGACGCGACGACGATCCTCCTGGAGCAGAACTACCGCTCCACCCAGACGATCCTCTCCGCGGCCAACGCCGTCATCGAGCGCAACGAGTCCCGCCGCCCCAAGAACCTGTGGACGAACGCGGGCGCGGGAGCGCAGATCACCGGCTACGTCGCCGACACCGAGCACGACGAGGCCCAGTTCGTCGCCGACGAGATCGACCGGCTCACCGACGCGGGCGACGCCAAGGCCGGGGACGTCGCCGTCTTCTACCGGACCAACGCCCAGTCCCGTGTCTTCGAAGAGATCTTCATCCGCGTCGGACTGCCGTACAAGGTCGTCGGCGGTGTGCGCTTCTACGAGCGCAAGGAGGTCAGGGACGTCCTCGCGTACCTCCGCGTCCTCGCCAACCCCGAGGACAACGTGCCGCTGCGCCGCATCCTCAACGTCCCCAAGCGGGGCATCGGCGAGCGTGCCGAGGCGATGATCGACGCGCTGTCCCTGCGCGAGAAGATCACCTTCCCGCAGGCCCTGAAGCGGGTCGACGAGGCGTACGGCATGGCCGCCCGCTCCGCGAACGCCGTGAAGCGGTTCAACGCGCTCATGGACGAGCTGCGGACCGTCGTCGAGTCCGGCGCAGGCCCCGCCGTCGTCCTGGAGGCCGTCCTGGAGCGGACGGGCTACCTGGCCGAGCTGCAGGCCTCGACCGACCCGCAGGACGAGACCCGGATCGAGAACCTCCAAGAACTCGCCGCCGTGGCCCTGGAGTTCGAGCAGGAGCGCGGCGAGGAGCCCGCGACCCTCGCCGAGTTCCTGGAGAAGGTCGCCCTCGTCGCCGACTCCGACCAGATCCCGGACGAGGACGAGGAGGGCCGGGGCGTCATCACCCTGATGACCCTGCACACCGCCAAGGGCCTCGAATTCCCGGTGGTGTTCCTCACCGGCATGGAGGACGGCGTCTTCCCGCACATGCGCGCCCTCGGGCAGGCGAAGGAGCTGGAGGAGGAGCGGCGCCTGGCGTACGTCGGCATCACGCGCGCGCGTGAGCGGCTCTACCTGACCCGCTCGTCGATGCGCAGCGCCTGGGGCCAGCCCTCGTACAACCCGGCCTCGCGCTTCCTGGAGGAGATCCCGCCCGCGTACCTGGAGTGGAAGCGGACCGGTCCGATGGCGAAGCCCGCCGGGCCGACCTCGGGGATCACCTCCTCGCTCTCCTCCTCCCGCGCGCGCTCCGGCCCCTCCGGCTTCGCCACCCGGCGCGCCGGTGAGAAGCCGGTGATCTCCCTGCAGGTCGGCGACCGTGTCACGCACGACCAGTTCGGCCTCGGCACGGTCATGACGGTGACCGGCGCGGGCTCGGACGCCCAGGCGACGATCGACTTCGGTGACGAGAAGCCGAAGCGACTGCTGCTGCGGTACGCGCCGGTCGAGAAGCTGTAGGAACGCGGTACGAGCAAGGGCCCCGGCGGATGTCGCCGGGGCCCTTGCTCGTACGCGGAGAAGTTCAGTTGAGGAGAGCTCAGCTGTGGGGAGACTCGACCGGGGGGAAGGCTCAGCTGGTCGGGTCGAGGCCGTGGCTGCGCAGCCAGGCCAGCGGGTCGATCGCGGAGCCGCCGCCGGGCCGGACCTCGAAGTGGAGGTGGGGGCCGGTGGAGTTGCCGGAGTTGCCGGAGTAGGCGATGACGTCGCCGGCCTTGACGTAACCCGAGCGGATCTTGGTGCTGCTCAGGTGGCAGTACCAGGTCTCGGTGCCGTCGGGGGCGGTCACGATCGCCATGTTGCCGTAGGCGCTGTTCCACTGCGTGCGGACGGTGCCGTCGGTCGCGGCCATCACGGGGGTGCCGTACTGCACGGGGAAGTCGATGCCCGTGTGCACCGACATCCAGTTGACGCCCGACTGGCCGAAACGCGCGCTGAGCTGGTGGAGCTTCACCGGCAGCAGGTACTTGGGGCGCAGCGCCTCCTTGCGGGCCGCCTCCTCCTCGCGCTTCTTCTTGTCGGCCGCCTGGCGGGCCTTGAGGTCGATGCGTTCCTGGGTGCGGCTGGCGCGGTCGCCGAAGTCGCGGGCGTCGGCGCTGAGCGCGGCGAGCTGCGTGTCGAGCGCGTTGTTGGCGGCGACCTGCTTGACCGAGGCCGGGTCGGCGGCGGCGAGCGTGGTCGTGTCGTCCTTCTGTCCGCCGGTCGTGGTGGGGCCGGTGAGGCCGCTGACGGAGGCGGCGGCGATGCCGGCGACTCCCATGACGCAGGCGGAGGGGACGGCGACGGTCAGCAGCGCGGACCGCTTGGCGGGGGTACGGCGACGGCCGCGGCTGCCACCCGACGAGCGGCGCACGGGGCGGCCGGCGACGGGCGACTCCGTACGGAGTTCGACGGCCGGCTCGTCGGACGGCATGTCGTACGCGTCGTAGCCGTCGTCCTCGCCGTCCTCGCCGTCCTCGAGGGTGAGGAGGTCCTCCGCAGCGTCGTCCTCGGCCGGGGCGTAGGTCTCCTCCGCCTCGTACGTCTCGTCGGTGGCGAGCCCCTGGTGGTCCTCGGGGACGTACTCGAAGGCGAACTCGGCGGTGTGCTCGGCCTGCGGGGTGTACTGCTGGGGGACGACCGGCTCGGGCTCCGGGGTCGCGTGGTTCCACGCGGTCGCGTCGAAGGCGCCGGTCTCGGTCGCGAAGGCGGGGGCGGCCCACTGGCCGGTGGCGTCGTAGGCCTCGTAGCCGTACGTGCCCTGGGCGGCATAGGTGCCGGCGTGGGCGGTCTCGTACTGGCCGGTGTGCTGGGCCTCGGTCCAGGCGGAGGCGTCCCACTGGCCGGTGGCGTCGTACTGCGCCGCGGAGGTGTCGTACGTGCCGATGGTCTCGTACGCGCCGGTGGCCTCGTAGGAGCCGGCGGTGTTCCACTGGCCCGTGGTGTCCCACTGGCCGGTCGTGTCGTACTGCCCGGTGGTGTCGTACTGCCCCGTCGTCGCGTACGTGCCGGTGGCGGCGTACTGGCCGAGGTCCCACTGGCCGCTGTGGTCGGCCTGACCGCCGGGGTAGGCGCCGAACAGCGGGTCGATGGGGAGACTGCCGGTGGTGTGGGCGCCGTCTCCGACGTACCCGGCGTGGGGGTGCTGGTCGTTCACCAACGTCTCTCTCGCCTCGGCAGCAGGACCAGTCCGGGGCGGGCCCGTGAGGGGTGTCCCGGGGGTAAGCAGTGGCGCGACTGTACCCGGCGGTACGCGCGGCGGACAATCTTCGGAGGGGTTTGAGCCCGCAGGAAAAGGGCAATCGGCCGCGTTTTGCCAGGTCGGGTGGAGAGCTTTGGCCTTGTGTTCGATGAACGTTCGAAGAACGGTGTGGCGCGGTCAGGCGACGGAGGTGGCGCCGGGCCCCTCTTCCCGTGTCCCGGAGACCACCGGACCCCCCGCGTCGAGGGCCTCGCGGACCCCGGCGGCCACCGTCGGATGCACGGGCAGCGCGAGATGGCCGATCCCGCTCACCCGCACGTTGTGCACGAGCAGGTCGGGGTGGTCGAGGCGGGCGGTCTCCGCCGGCACCATCACCTGGTCCATGTCGCTCCAGAAGCTCACGAAGCGGGTACGGCAGCCGGGCGCGGGCCCGGCGAGCTCCCGCAGCACCTCCGAACCGGGCCGCATCTGCCGCACCAGCGGATGCGCGTCCGCGAGCGGGGCCACCGTCGTGCCCGCGTGCGGGGTGCCGAGCGTGACCAGGGTCCGCACCCGGGTGTCACCGCCGAGGCGCTGCACGTAGTAGCGGGCGATGAGCCCGCCCAGACTGTGCCCGACGATGTCGACCTCGGCGTGTCCCGTACGGGCGCGGATCTCGTCCACCCGGCGGCCGAGCAGCTCGGCGGCGGCCCGCAGGTCACAGGTGAGCGGTGAGTAGTTGAGCGACTCGACACAGTCACGGCCGTGCCGGGTGAGGGAGCGGCGCAGCAGGACGAAGACCGAACGGTTGTCGACGAAGCCGTGCAGGAGGACGACCGGGCGGCTGCCCGGGGCGATGGACGTCGGGGGCGCGGCGGGGGAGAGCCGCTCGGCGACGATCCCGGACGGGTAGAGGACGAGATGGCCGGTGAGGATCGCGACTTCCAGCGCGGTGGCCTTCATCAGGGCGGTGACCTTGGCGAGCTCCATGGCCGGCCTCCCGAACGGCACGCGGGGCCGAACGGTACGCCGGTCCGCCGCGCCCCCGCGCCGCACGGACGGCGGCACGGGGGCGCGGCGACCTCGTCGCGGCTCCCTTCGCGACCGGCCCCGCTCGCGGCTGGTGGGCCCAGGAGGAGGGCCCGAAAGCGGGGACGGCGCAGAGCGAACATGTCCCACGTGTGATTTCCCCCTCGGTGGCCACCGCGAAACGGCCGGGTGCGGGATGCTGGAGATAACGTTCGTTCACCTCCCCGGCAATGAGGCGCGGGGGTCGCATGTGGAGGCAGTGATGGGTGTGAGCGGTCCGATCCGCGTGGTCGTCGCCAAGCCGGGTCTCGACGGCCACGATCGTGGGGCCAAGGTGATCGCGCGGGCGCTCCGCGACGCCGGTATGGAGGTCATCTACACCGGTCTCCACCAGACGCCCGAGCAGATCGTGGACACCGCGATCCAGGAGGACGCGGACGCGATCGGCCTCTCGATCCTCTCCGGGGCGCACAACACGCTGTTCGTGAAGGTCCTGGAGCTCCTGAAGGACCGCGACGCGGAGGACATCAAGGTCTTCGGCGGCGGCATCATCCCCGAGGCGGACATCGCCCCCCTGAAGGAGAAGGGCGTGGCGGAGATCTTCACGCCGGGTGCGACGACCACATCCATCGTCGACTGGGTGAACGCGAACGTCCGCGTCGCCGCGTAACCCGCTGCGCGGGCGCATACGCCGACAGGGCCCTCCCGAACGGGAGGGCCCTGTCGGCGTCCGGGCCCGGGCCCGGGGGTTGCTCCGGCCGGGCGGTTCCCCGCGGGGGCGGTTTCCTGCCGGGCCGGCCACGCGGGGCCGGCCACGCCGGCCCCGGGAACCGCGGGACGGTACGGGCAGGGCGGCGGCAGCGGCGCGGCGCCGGGGTCGCGGGGCCGGCAACGGCGAGGCGGTACGGACAGGGCGGCGGCCGCAGGCCGGGGTAGCGGGGCCGGCCACGCCGGGCCGGGAACCGTGGGGCGGTGCGGACAGGGCGGTGGCAGCGGCGCGGCGCCGGGCCGGGGTCGCGGGGCCCGGGGTGGTGCGGTTCGTTCGGGGGGCTCAGGCGGGTGTCACGGGGCCGGTGGGGCTGCGGCGGGGTGTGGCGGCGGCGTGAGTTCGGCGTGCATCGCCGCGCGGAGCCGCAGCGTGGAGACCAGGCGCTGGAAGGCCTCCGACCAGTAGTCGCCCGCGCCGGGGGACCTGTCCTCCGCCTCGTCGGGGCGGGCCGTCAGGGAGTCCAGCTGCCGCGCGGCCTCCGGGGCGAGGCAGCGCTCGGCCAGGCCCATCACCCCGCTGAAGCTCCACGGATAGCTGCCCGCCTCCCGCGCGATGTCCAGGGCGTCGATCACCGCCGCGCCGAGCGGCTCCGCCCACGGGACGGCGCAGACGCCGAGCAGCTGGAACGCCTCCGACAGCCCGTGGGCCGCGATGAACGAGGCGACCCAGCGTGCCCGTTCCTCCACGGACAGCGTCGACAGGAGCTGGGCGCGCTCGGCCAGCGACGACGTGCCGGGGCCCGTGGCGGGCGGGACCGCCGGGGAACCGAGCAGCGCGCGGGACCAGGCCGGGTCCCGCTGCCGCACGGCGGCCCGGCACCAGGCCGCGTGCAGCTCGCCCTGCCAGTCGTCGGCGACCGGCAGGGCCACGATCTCCTCCGGGCCGCGGCCCCCGAACCTGCCGGTCCAGGAGACCAGCGGCGCCGCCTCGACGAGCTGGCCCAGCCACCAGGAACGCTCGCCCCGGCCCGCCGGAGGCGTCGCCACCATGCCGTCCCGCTGCATCGCCGCGTCGCACTCGTGCGGGGCCTCGACGGCGATCGTCGGTTCCGGGGCCGTCCGGTCCAGGCCGACGCAGGTGGCGGCCCGGCTCGCCATCCGGCCCGCGAGGGCCGAGGCCGGCAGGGCGGAGAGCAGCTCGGCGGCGGTCGCCCGGACGTTGCGGCTGCGGTCGCCGAGGGCCTCCTCCAGGAACTCCTCGTCGGCGTCGGAGAGTCCGGCCCGCAGCGAGTCCAGGAACATCAGCCGGTCCTCCGCCCGCTCGGCGGACCAGGTCGACGCGAGCAGCGCGAGACCGGCGGCCGGGTCCTCGGTCCGTACGGCGGCGAGCAGGGCGACCCGCTCGGCGAACAGGCCCTCGTCCCACAGCGCCCGTACCCCCTCCGGGTCCCTCGGGGACGGGAGGCCGCCGCCCGCGCCCGTGCCCCGGAGGGCGAATCTCCACTCGGGGTTCAGCCGGGCCAGCCACAGCCCCCGCGGACCGGCCAGGCGGAGCGCCTGGGGCCGCAGGTCGGTGCGGGCCCTGGCCGCGTCGAGCAGCGCCGGCAGCGCGGACGGCGACGCCTTGTAGCCGTGCCGGTTGGCGAGGGCGAGCCATTGGGGGAGCAGCTCGGCCAGGTCGGGGGCGGCCCCGCGCCGCCCGGCGGGCGAGGGCGCGGCCCGTCCGGCGAGCAGCTGATCGAGGCGGAGCCTGGCGGCCTCGGGCAGAGGCGCGCGCGGGTCCTCCGGTGCGGGCTCCGGCAGGGGTGCGGCGGGCCCGGGCCGGAGCCCCGCCCTGCGCCGTACGGTCTGCACCGCCGCGGCGTCGAGCAGCGCACCCGGCAGGTCCCGGGCCGCCGCCGAGCCCGCGAGCCCGGCGGGAGGACGCCGGTCCGTCCCGAGCAGCGCCGAGCTGACGAGCTCCTCCCAGTGGCGGGCGGCCGCCTCGTCGGATTCGGAGGCGGGGCCGGAGCCGGGGACGGAGACGGAGGCAGCGGCGGTGGTCGTGGTGGAGGTCGTCGTGGGCGTGTCCATCGGGCTCCTCCTGCGGGTCGGTGCGTGGTGACCGGGCGTCATATGAGGGGGACCGTCTCGCCCGGGGTCTCCGGCGACCAGGCGGCGAGCGGGGTGAACCCGCGGTGCCCGCACTCCCCGAAGACCGTCACCGGGGCACCGCCGGAGAGGGCGACCAGGCGCCAGAGACCGGGGCGGGACTGGGCCGCGGGTGTCAGGGGCAGTGCCTCGCGGCCGTCGGCGTCGGCGAGCTGCCAGCCGTACTCCGCGCGCGCAGGTACGACCCCGCTCAGCGTCACGGGCCAGGAATCCAGCCACGGGTCCCCGCCCAGCGCGCGGCCGTAGGCGTCCAGCGCCGCGCCGACCGGTCCGCCCGCCGGCGGGGCGACGGGGCCGGAGACCGGGACGAACCGCTCGCCCGGCTCCGCCCGCACCTGGCCGGAGCCGGTGTGCGGGGTCAGCTCGCCGTCGAGCAGCGCGCCCACGGGGAGCGCGAGCTGGGGTGCCCGGCCCGCCGCGCCGAAGGAGAGCAGGAGCGCGGTGCGCCCGGTCGTCGTGCCGTACAGCCAGATCCGCCGGGTGGTCAGCCGGGCGTCGGCCGCGTCGTACTGAGCGAGGACCAGCCAGTGGTCCCGCACCGGGACGCCGCCGGCCGGGGAGGTGAGGCCCACCCGGGTCCGTACCGTCGTCGCGAACGGGGCGGGCAGCCGGTCCGCCGCGAGCCACGCCCGGTCGAGGAGATGGGTCAGCGCGCACTCCTCAAGGAGTCGCACGGGCCAGCCCGGCCCCGAGCCCGGTATGGCACCCAACTCCCGCACCCGCCCGGCGAGTCCGGGCGCCTGCGCGTCGACCATGCGGGCCGCCGTCTCCTCCCACAGTCCGTACCCCGCCTGCCCGGCCGATGCCAGGCCGCCGCGCAGCAGGTCGGCGAGGCGCTGCTCCAGCTCCCGTGCGCCCGAGGTGATCCGGGCCGCCCTGCGCTCGGCCCTGCGGCGCGCGGCCTCGGGGTCCGCCGTCGCCCCAGGGGTCGCGTCGCCGGTGCGCCGGTCGGCGCTCTCGGCCCGGCCGCGCCGCCCGGCGATCCATCGCGCGGCCCAGTCGGGTGCGGGGGAGTCCTCGGCGGCGATCCCGTCCGCCGCCCGGAGCAGCAGCAGGCCCAGCGCGTGCTTGCAGGGGGACTTGCGGCTGGGGCAGCCACAGGAGTAGGCGGGGCCCGTGGTGTCGACGACCGTCCGGTACGGCGTGCTTCCGCCGCCCTTGCACAGGCCCCAGACGGCGTCCTCGTCGCACCCCGTCTCGGACCAGGGCCCGGCCGTGCCGAGCTCGCTCCCCGCTCTGCGCGACGCTTCGTCAGGAGCCAGTGCCAGCACCTGCTCAGCCGTCCAGCGCACCCCCATGGCATTCATGTCGTCGACGGTAGAGGCCGCCACTGACAACGCCCTCGGACCGGCGGTTCCGCGAGGCGAGGAGGCGGCGGAAGGCGAGCGGGACGGGATTTGACTTTACCGTCTCTTTACGATTCTCTGCGGCGACCGACGAACCGCACCACGCCGCCCAGGGGACCTCATGAAGCGCACCGCCCGCACCGCCGTCTCGGCCCTCGCCGTCGCCGGCCTCGCCCTCGGCCTCGGGGCCTGCTCCGAGGTCGCCGAGAAGGCCGCCGACCAGGTCGACAAGTCCGTGAACGAGACCTACGAGGTCACGTACGAGGTCAGCGGCAAGGGCATCGAGTCGATCGACTACCACGCCGGCGGCGGCACCGCGATGGAGCCGAAGATCGAGTCGGAGAAGAAGCCGGCCACGCCGTGGAAGAAGACGGTGACGCTGAAGGGCATCATGCCGCCGGCCGTCATGCCCGTCTCGCTCGACCCCGCCGACCTCACCTGCAAGGTCATCTTCAACGGCAAGGTCATCAAGGAGGCCAAGGCCGAGCAGGCGATGGCGGGCGGCTGCGTCGCCGTCTCCCCGATCGTGGGCTGACCCTCCCTGACCCTCCCTCACCTTTCCAACCGGCCCTGACCAGCGGTGACATCCGATTGTCAGTGGCATGGTGCACGGTGGATCGCACAGCAGGTCGAACGATCTGGAGGGGGATCCATGCCCGTGCCCGAAACCATCGCGAAGTCCGGTTCCGGTGTCGAGACGGACACCGGACCGGGACGGCCGCAGACCGCCACCGAGGTCCTGCGGCCGCACGCCGAGCACGCCTTCGCCCACGAACTCGCCGCCCTCGCCGCCGCCGACGACCGGCCCCGGCCCGCCCGCTGGCGCCTCTCGCCGTGGGCCGTCGCCACCTACCTCCTCGGCGGCACGCTCCCCGACGGGACCGTCGTCACGCCCAAGTACGTCGGACCGCGCCGCATCGTGGAAGTCGCCGTCACCACGCTCGCCACCGACCGCGCGCTGCTCCTGCTCGGCGTCCCCGGCACCGCGAAGACCTGGGTCTCCGAGCACCTCGCCGCCGCCGTCAGCGGCGACTCCACCCTCCTCGTCCAGGGCACCGCCGGCACGCCCGAGGAAGCCATCCGGTACGGCTGGAACTACGCCCGGCTCCTCGCCCACGGCCCCAGCGGGGACGCCCTCGTCCCCAGCCCCGTGATGCGCGCGATGTCCCAGGGCATGACCGCCCGGGTCGAGGAGCTCACCCGCATCCCCGCCGACGTGCAGGACACGCTCATCACGATCCTGTCCGAGAAGACCCTGCCCGTCCCCGAACTGGGGCAGGAGGTGCAGGCCGTCCCCGGCTTCAACCTCATCGCCACCGCCAACGACCGCGACCGGGGTGTCAACGAGCTCTCCAGCGCCCTGCGCCGTCGCTTCAACACCGTCGTGCTGCCGCTGCCCGCGACCCCCGAGGCCGAGGTCGACATCGTCGCCCGCCGCGTCGAGCAGCTCGGACGCTCCCTGGAACTGCCCGCCCTGCCCGACGGCGTGGACGAGATCCGCCGGGTCGTCACCGTCTTCCGCGAGCTGCGGGACGGGATCACCACCGACGGCCGGACGCGGGTCAAGTCCCCCTCGGGGACGCTCTCCACGGCCGAGGCGATCTCCGTCGTGACGGGCGGGCTCGCCCTCGCCGCCCACTTCGGCGACGGCGTCCTGCGCCCCGCCGACGTCGCCGCCGGCATCCTCGGCGCGGTCGTCCGCGACCCGGCGGCCGACCGGGTCGTCTGGCAGGAGTACCTGGAGACGGTCGTACGGGAGAGAGACGGCTGGAAGGACTTCTACCGCGCCTGCCGCGAGGTGAGCGCATGACGCCCACGCCCACGGCCTCGGAGCGGGACGCGTCCCACGCGCCGGACGACGGGTGGGTGCCCGTGCCGGAGACGGACCGGGTGCCCGACGCTGAGCCCGAGCGGGTAGGGACCGAGCGGGCCGGGGCCGAGCGGACGAGGACCGAGCGGACTGGGGCCGACCGGACCGGGGGCGCCAGGGCCGGGGCCGAATGGGCCGGGGCCGAGTGGGCCGGCGCCGAGCGGACCGAGCCCGACCGGACCGAGCCCGACCGGACCGGGGGCGCCAGGACCGGGGGCGCCAGGGCCGGAGGTGCCGGGGGGCGGGTCGGGCCCCTGTTGCTCGGCGTGCGGCACCACGGGCCCGGGTCCGCGCGTGGCGTGCGGGCCGCCCTGGAGGCGGAGCAGCCCGCCGCCGTGCTCGTCGAGGGCCCCGCCGAGGCCGACGCCCTCGTGGCGCTCGCCGCCGACCCCGGCATGCGGCCGCCCGTCGCCCTCCTCGCGCACGCCGTGGACGACCCGGGGCGGGCCGCGTTCTGGCCGATGGCGGAGTTCTCGCCCGAGTGGGTCGCGATCCGCTGGGCCCTCGAACGGGGCGTCCCCGTCCGCTTCTTCGACCTGCCCGCCGCCCACACCCTCGCCGCCGCCGACCCCACCTGGAGCGACGAGGGCGACGAGGACGAGGTCAGCGGCAGCGGCCTGCGGATCGACCCCGTCGCCGAGCTCGCCCGGGCCGCCGGACACGAGGACGCCGAGCGCTGGTGGGAGGACGTCGTCGAGCTGCGCGGGGACGGCGACCCCACCGCCCCCTTCGAGGCCCTCGCCGAGGCCATGGGCGCCCTGCGCGAGACGTACGGGCACGGCGGCCATCCCCGCGACCTGGTCCGCGAGGCGCACATGCGGCTGCGGCTGCGCGCCGCCCGCAAGGAGTTCGGGGACTCCGTCGCCGTCGTCTGCGGCGCCTGGCACGTGCCCGCGCTCACCCGCAGGACCACCGTCGCCGCCGACAAGGCGCTCCTCAAGGGCCTGCCCCGCGCGAAGACCGAACTGACCTGGGTCCCCTGGACCCACCGCAGGCTCGCCCGCCGCTCCGGCTACGGGGCCGGAATCGACGCGCCCGGCTGGTACGGACACCTCTTCGCCGCCCCCGACCGGCCCGTCGAGCGCTGGATGACCAAGGTCGCCGGGCTCCTCAGGGCCGAGGACCACCCCGTCTCCTCCGCGCACGTCATCGAGGCCGTCCGGCTCGCCGAGACCCTCGCGGCCCTGCGCGGCCGTCCGCTCCCCGGCCTCGACGAGACGACCGACGCCGTCCGCGCGGTCCTCTGCGAGGGCTCCGACGTGCCGCTCGGCCTCGTCCGCGACCGGCTCGTCGTCGGCGACGTCCTCGGCGAGGTCCCGGCCGCCGCCCCCGCCGTACCCCTCCAACGCGACCTGACCCGCCGCCAGCGCACCCTGCGCCTCAAGCCCGAGGCCCAGGAGCGCGAGCTCGGGCTCGACCTGCGCAAGGAGACCGACGGCGAGCGCAGCCGCCTGCTGCACCGGCTGCGCCTCCTCGGTGTCCACTGGGGCGAGCCGGCCGCCGGACGGGCCGGCACCGGCACCTTCCGGGAGACCTGGCGGCTGCGCTGGGAGCCCGAGCTGCACGTCCAGGTCGCCGAGGCCGGTGTCTGGGGCACCACCGTCGAGGGCGCGGCCACCGCGAAGGCCGAGTCCCTCGCCCTCGCCGCGACCGCGCTCGCCGACGTCACCGCCCTCGCCGAGCAGTGCCTCCTCGCCGGGCTCACCGACGCGCTGCCCGTCGTCATGCGGGCGCTCGCGGACCGGGCCGCGCTCGACGCCGACGTCGCCCACCTCGCCCAGGCCCTCCCGGCCCTGGCCCGCTCCCTGCGCTACGGCGACGTCCGCGGCACCGGCACGGCGGCGCTCGGCGAGGTCGCCGCAGGGCTCGCCGAGCGGATCTGCGTGGGCCTGCCGCCCGCCTGCGCCGGACTCGACGCGGACGCCGCCGCGCAGATGCGGGACCGGCTCGACGCCGTCCACGCGGCGATCGGCCTCCTCCACGAGGACCGCCCCGACACGCCCGCCGCCGCCCTGGACGGGCCCGAGCCGGACGCCGGACCCGCCCTTCCCCTCACCCCCGGTCTCGGTGGTCGGTGGAGTGGGGTGCTGCGGCGGCTTGCCGGGTGGGATCGGGTGCCGGGGGGACTTCGGGGGCGGGCCGCCCGGCTCCTGCTCGACGAAGGGCGGCTCGGGGAGGGGGAGGCCGCGCTGCTCATGAGCCGCGCCCTCTCGCCCGGCACCCCGCCGGCCGACGCCGCCGCCTGGATCGACGGCTTCGTCGGCGGGGCCTCCGGCGGCGGGCTCCTCCTCGTCCACGACGAGCGTCTCCTCGGCCTGGTCGACGCCTGGCTGACCGGCGTGCCGGACGAGGCCTTCACCGATGTGCTGCCGCTGCTGCGCCGTACCTTCTCCGCGTACGAGCCGGGCGTTCGCCGGACCCTCGGAGAGCTGGTCGCCCGGGGCCCCCGCTCGGGCGGTCCGGGGCCCTCCGCGCCCGGGGTGCCCGGCTTCGCCCCCGCCCCCGACCCCGCGCGGGCCGACGCCGTCCTGCCCCTGCTCCACCTCATCCTCGGAACGGAGGTCACCGCATGAGCACGACCCTCACCGACGACGAGCGGCTGCGCCGCTGGCGGCTGGTCCTGGGCGGCGGAGAGGCCGAGGGCACCGGCCGGGCCCTCACCGGCACCGACGCCGCCATGGACGGGGCCCTCACCGCCCTCTACGACCGCAAGGGCCAGGGCGACGACCGGACCGGACGGGACCGCTCGGCCGGGCTCGGCGCCTCCGCGCCCTCCGTCGCCCGCTGGCTGGGTGACATCCGCACGTACTTCCCGAGTTCCGTCGTCCAGGTGATGCAGCGGGACGCGATCGACCGCCTCGGGCTCGCGACCCTCCTCCTGGAGCCGGAGATGCTGGAGGCCGTCGAGCCCGACGTGCACCTCGTCGGCACCCTGCTCTCTCTCGGCAGGGCGATGCCCGAGACGACCCGGGAGACCGCCCGTGCCGTCGTCCGCAAGGTCGTGGACGAGCTGGAGAAGCGCCTCGCCGGCCGCACCCGTGCCGCCCTCACCGGCGCGCTCGACCGCTCCGCCCGGATCAGCCGCCCCCGCCACCGCGACATCGACTGGGACCGCACGATCCGCGCCAACCTGCGGAACTACCTGCCCGAGCACCGCACGGTCGTCCCCGAGCGGCTCGTCGGCCACGGGCGTGCCTCCCGGGGGGTCAGGAAGGAGGTGGTGCTCTGCGTCGACCAGTCGGGCTCCATGGCGGCCTCCGTCGTCCACGCCGCGGTCTTCGGCGCGGTGCTCGCCTCCATGCGGTCCCTCGCCACCCGCCTCGTCGTCTTCGACACCTCCGTCGTCGACCTGACCGACCGGCTCGACGACCCGGTCGACGTCCTCTTCGGCACCCGGCTCGGCGGCGGCACCGACATCAACCGCGCCCTCGCCCACTGCCAGTCGAAGATCACCCGCCCCGCCGACACCGTCGTCGTCCTCGTCAGCGACCTGTACGAGGGAGGCATCCGCGACGAGATGCTGAAGCGGGTCGCGGCGATGAAGGCCTCCGGCGTGCAGTTCGTCGCGCTGCTCGCGCTCTCCGACGAGGGCGCCCCCGCCTACGACCGGGACCACGCGGCCGCGCTCGCCGCGCTCGGCGTCCCGGCCTTCGCCTGCACCCCCGACCTGTTCCCGGAGATCATGGCGGCCGCCCTGGAGAAGCGCCCGCTCCCGATACCCGAGGCCTGACCCGGGGCCCGGGATCCGGCCCGAGGCCCGGCCCGAGGCCCGGCCCGAGGCCCGGCCCGAGGCCCGGCCCGAGGCCCGGCCCGAGGCCCGGCCCGAGGCCCGGCCCGAGGCCCGGCCCGAGGCCCGGCCCGAGGCCCGGCTCGACGCCCGGCCCGGGGCGCGAGGACTACGGAATCCGTCGCCGTGGGACCACCCACACGGGTGCTCGCGACCCGACTGAGGCCCATATCACACTCGCGCCGGAACACCCCTCACCCTGGCGTCCGGCGCGTCGTGAGGGCCCCAAAGGCCAGTCCCCGCCTGCCGCGAGGGGTCCATGGGCCCGTCCCGTCACCCCTACGGACAGCCCCCCGGTCCGTACGGTCTGTGACCCGTATCACCGCTCTGTTGTGATCTGCGATTTAGGGACCCACGGCCCACGGGGATAACCTGCGAGACGGACATGCCGCGTCCACGGACTCCGTGCACGCCTCCCTTGTGACAGCGCAGTCACGTTGCCCTTCGCGGCACGCCCACGCAGACAACGAACCGCGATCATCAGAAAAGGGACGGACGCGCGTGGACCTGTTCGAGTACCAGGCGAGGGACCTCTTCGCCAAGCACGGTGTACCGGTGCTGGCCGGTGAAGTCATCGACACGCCTGAGGCGGCGCGCGAGGCCACCGAGCGTCTTGGCGGCAAGTCGGTCGTCAAGGCGCAGGTGAAGGTCGGTGGCCGCGGCAAGGCCGGCGGCGTCAAGCTGGCCGCCACCCCGGACGAGGCCGTCGCCCGTGCGACGGACATCCTCGGGATGGACATCAAGGGCCACACGGTCCACAAGGTGATGATCGCCGAGCTGTCCCCGGAGATCGAGGCGGAGTACTACGTCTCGTACCTCCTCGACCGCACCAACCGCACCTTCCTCGCGATGGCGTCGGTGCAGGGCGGCATGGACATCGAGGAGGTCGCGGAGAAGACCCCCGAGGCCCTCGCGAAGGTCCCGGTCAACGCCGTCGACGGCGTTGACATCGAGAAGGCCCGCGAGATCGTGGCCCTGGCGAAGTTCCCGGCCGACGTGGCCGAGGGTGTCGCCGAGGCCCTGGTGACCCTGTGGAAGACCTTCGTCGCCGAGGACGCGCTCCTCGTCGAGGTCAACCCGCTGGTCAAGACCAAGGACGGCCGCATTCTGGCCCTCGACGGAAAGGTGTCTCTCGACGAGAACGCCGACTTCCGTCAGCCCGACCACGAGGCGCTCGAGGACAAGGCCGCAGCCAACCCGCTCGAGGCTGCCGCCAAGGCCAAGGGCCTCAACTACGTCAAGCTCGACGGCGAGGTCGGCATCATCGGCAACGGCGCCGGCCTGGTCATGTCGACCCTGGACGTCGTCGCGTACGCCGGTGAGAACCACGGCGGCGTGAAGCCGGCCAACTTCCTCGACATCGGTGGCGGCGCCTCCGCCGAGGTCATGGCGAACGGCCTGGAGATCATCCTGGGCGACTCGGACGTCAAGTCCGTGTTCGTCAACGTCTTCGGTGGCATCACCGCCTGTGACGAGGTCGCCAACGGCATCGTCCAGGCTCTGGAGCTCCTCGCCTCCAAGGGCGAAGAGGTCACCAAGCCGCTGGTCGTGCGCCTCGACGGCAACAACGCGGAGCTGGGTCGCAAGATCCTGTCGGACGCGAACCACCCGCTCGTGCAGCGCGTGGACACCATGGACGGCGCGGCCGACAAGGCCGCCGAGCTCGCGGCTGCGAAGTAAGGGACGAGGTCAGAACACCATGGCTATCTTCCTGACCAAGGACAGCAAGGTCATCGTCCAGGGCATGACCGGTGCCACGGGCATGAAGCACACCAAGCTGATGCTGGGTGACGGCACCAACATCGTCGGTGGCGTGAACCCGCGCAAGGCCGGCACGACCGTCGACTTCGACGGCACCGAGGTCCCGGTCTTCGGCTCCGTCGCCGAGGCGATGAAGGAGACCGGCGCCAACGTCTCGGTCCTCTTCGTGCCGCCGGCCTTCGCGAAGGCCGCCGTCGTCGAGGCGATCGACGCCGAGATCCCCCTCGCCGTCGTCATCACCGAGGGCATCGCCGTCCACGACTCCGCCGCCTTCTGGGCGTACGCGCAGTCGAAGGGCAACAAGACCCGCATCATCGGCCCGAACTGCCCCGGTCTCATCACCCCGGGCCAGTCCAACGCCGGCATCATCCCGGGCGACATCACGAAGCCGGGCCGCATCGGCCTGGTCTCGAAGTCCGGCACGCTGACGTACCAGATGATGTACGAGCTCCGTGACATCGGCTTCTCGTCCGCCGTCGGCATCGGTGGCGACCCGGTCATCGGCACCACGCACATCGACGCCCTCGCGGCGTTCGAGGCGGACCCCGACACCGACCTGATCGTCATGATCGGCGAGATCGGCGGCGACGCCGAGGAGCGTGCGGCCGACTTCATCAAGGCCAACGTCACCAAGCCGGTCGTCGGCTACGTCGCGGGCTTCACCGCGCCCGAGGGCAAGACCATGGGCCACGCCGGCGCCATCGTCTCCGGCTCCTCCGGCACCGCCCAGGCGAAGAAGGAGGCCCTCGAGGCCGCCGGCGTCAAGGTCGGCAAGACGCCGACCGAGACCGCCAAGCTGGCGCGCGCCATCCTCGCGGGCTGAACGGGCTGACACGCACAGCAGCCTGACGGGCAGCGCATGAGAGGGCCCCGCCCCTCCCGGGAGACCGGGTGGGGGCGGGGCCCTCTCGCATGAGCTGCCGAAGCCGTCGGCCGAAGCGGTCAGTCGGCCGCCGGGATCAGCCGTTCCGGGCCCGGGTTGGGCTCGGAGCGCAGCTGGTCGCGGAGCTTCAGGTCCTCCGGGCGGAGCTTCTGCGGGCCGCCGCGCACGGGCACCCCGTTGACGGTCTCGCCGGGGGCGTTCACCGGGATGTAGCGGGTCGGCGCGGTCGCCGCCGTGAAGCCGGTGATCCCGATGAGGACCGCCGTCACCCCGACCACCGCCCGCGTCCAGGTACGGCTCTGCTTCTCGCTGCCCGTCCGGATGGCGCGGGCCGCCGGGAGGGTCGCCGCCGGGGCTTCCGTGACCAGCTCGCTCAGCCGCCGGTGCAGGGCCTCGGGCTCGGCGAGCTCGGGGATCCGCCGCCCGATGACCGTGCGGGCGTGCAGCAGCCGGTTGGCGGCGGCGGGGGTGCTCGCCTCCGTCTCGGCCGCCGTGTCCGGCAGGTCCAGGCCGAGGCCGTCGTAGAGCATGACGGTCCGGCGGTACGGCGGCGGCAGTTCCAGGAGCGCTCCGAGCAGTGCCCGCCGCCCCGCCTCGGCCGGCGGGGCGTCGGGGTGCTTGTGGGCGCGGCGCAGCCGGTGCCAGGGGGAGAGGGCGTACTCGTACGCCGCCGCTCGCACCCAGCCCACCGGGTCCGCGTCCACCGCGACCTCGGGCCACCGCTCCCAGGCCTGGTGGAACGCGCGCTCGACGGCCTCGCGGGAGAGGCCGCGGCGCCCGGTGAGCAGGTACGTCTGGTGGACGAGGCCGGGCGCGGCGTGCGCGTACAGCGCGTCGAAGGCTTCCTCGGGGGTGAGGTCCGGTCCGGTCGGCTCCGGTTCCGCGGCGGCCTCGGGCGCCATCGGTTTCAGCCGCTCCGGCGGCTTCGCGGGGACTTTGCGGGCAGGACCGGGACCGATGGCCGGGACCGGGGACGGGGCCCGCGGCGGCTTGGCGGCGCGTTTGACGGCGGCCTTGGGCCGGACGTTGGCGGAGACCGAGGGCTGCTGCGCCTGGGCCTGCGGCTGCGGCTGCGACCGGGCGGGCTGCGCCTGGGCCTGTGGCTGCGGCTGCGACCGGGCGGGCGGCGCCTGGGCCTGCGGCTGCGACCGGGCCGGCTGCGTCTGCGCCTGGGGGACGGCCGGCTGCGCCCATGCCGGTGGTGCCTGCCACGGGGCCGGCTCCGCCTGCGTCCGTGTCTCCGCGCCTGTCTCTGCCTGGAGCTGCGCCTGGGGCTGTGTCCGGGCCGGTGTCGGAGCGGTGGGCTGCGGCGCGGCCGGGAGCGGGCCCTCCGGCTCGTGGGCGCCGAGCAGCCTCGCGTACGCCTCGCGCTTGCGGCCCCGTGGCGCCGAGCGCCCGGTCTCCCAGGACCTCACCGTGGCCTTCGTGACGCCCATGGCCTCGGCGACCTGCTCCTCGCTCAGGGCGAGGGCCTCACGCAACCTGCGCCGCTCCTTCGGGGGCGGCAGGGTGACGGAGGATGCGGAATCCGCGGTGCTCCGGCTCATGGGCGTCGACCTCCCGCAGAGCTGCTCTGGGCGGAAAAGTACATAAACGTATCTTGGGCGACACAGCGGAGGTTTGCCTGTTACGCGGCAAAAGCGCGTGTCGTTGGCAGCATGATCCCGTGACCCATGTGACCGAGCACCCCCTGGTCCAGGGCGGCCGTTCCGCCGCGCTCGCCACCGCCTGCGTCCGGGGCGGGGTCGCCGCCGGACTCGGTCTCGGCGTCCTCGCGGTCCTGGTGATCGCGGCCTGGATCAGCTCCCCGTACCCCGACAGCGGTCCCGTCGGCGCCCTGCACGTCGCCGCCGGGATCTGGCTCCTCGCGCACGGCGTGGACCTGGTCCGTACGGACACCCTGTCCGGCCTGCCCGCGCCCCTCGGGATCGTCCCGCTGCTCCTCGTCGCCCTGCCCGTCTGGCTCGTCCACCGGGCCGCCCGCGACACCCTCGACCCGGGGGGCGACGGGGTCCGGCCGCGCCCCTCCCCGGGCGGCGCCGTCTCCGCCGTCGCCGGGGGATATCTGCTGGTGGCGGCCGCCGTCGTGGTCTACAGCGAGAGCGGCCCGCTGCCCGCCGACCTCGTCACCGCCGGGCTCTGGCTGCCCGCCGTCGTCACCGGAGCGGCGGGCGCGGGTGTCTGGACGGCG
Source organism: Streptomyces tanashiensis (assembly GCF_014648895.1). Lineage (GTDB taxonomy): Bacteria > Actinomycetota > Actinomycetes > Streptomycetales > Streptomycetaceae > Streptomyces > Streptomyces tanashiensis. The sequence goes on along the minus strand of NZ_BMRZ01000001.1, from coordinate 802,425 downwards.
CTCGGCCGCCCGCTCCCCGGGCAGCGGCAGGCGGCCGCCGCCCTGCGCGCCGCCGGGCTCGGGACCCTGACGCTCCTCGGCGGCGGCGCGGTGGCCGCGGCGGTCTCGCTGGCCTGGCACGCGGGCTGGGCGCAGGCCTCGTTCGAAGGGCTCGCGGGGGAGTGGTCCGGTCGGGTGACGGTCCTGCTGCTCGTCCTGGCGCTGCTGCCGAACATGGCCGTCTGGGGAGCCGCGTACTGCCTCGGGCCGGGCTTCACCCTCGGCACGGGCGCGCTCGCGACCCCGCTGGGCCTCGCCGGGGACCCGGCCGTGCCGCCCTTCCCGCTCCTGGCCGCGCTGCCCGCCGAGGGGCGTGGCACCTGGGTCCACTGGGCGACGGCGGCGGTCCCGCTGGCCGCCGCCGTGGTCCAGGGCGGGTGCGTGGGCCGCGCGGCGCGGAGCTGGGCGGTCCGGGACGCGGCCCTGACGGCGCTGGGCGCGGCCTGGGGGTGCGGGGTGGCCGTCGCCGTCCTGGCGGGCGCGGCGGGTGGCCCGCTCGGCAGCGGCCGGCTCTCGGCCTTCGGTCCGGTGTGGTGGCAGGCGGGCGCGGCGACGGTGCTGTGGGGGGCCTGCGTGGGGCTCCCGGTGACTCTGGGGGTACGGGCCTGGGGCCGCCGGGTCCCGCGCTCCCGGAGGCCCCGGCCCGCGCCGGTGCCCGCGGCGGCCTCCGGAGCGGCGGCCGGGGCGGTGCTGCCCGCCGCGGCCCCTTCCGGCGGCGCGGGGAGCGGTCCGGAGGCCGCCCCGGACCGGCGGACGGCCGCCGAGCCCAAGGCGCCGGCGGCCCCGCAGACCGACACCGGCGAGGCCGTCGGCAGCACCCCGTACAGCGAGGGGAACGCGCGGACCGACCCGGTCGGCGACCGCTTCGGCGGCCCGTTCGGGGATCCCTACGCCGACCCCTTCGGCGACCCCGGCTACGAGCCGTACGACTACCTCCCGGCGGCCTGGGAACCCTCCCCGCCGCCGCCCGCCACCGACTGACGCGGGCGGCTACTCCCGGACCCCGAAGCCCGCGCGCAGCGGCTTCGGCAGGAGGTCGTTGCAGGCCAGCTGGCCCGCGTGGGTCAGGGCGTCGTCGCGGCACTCGTAGAAGTCGCGGTAGACGACCTGCATGGTGAAGCCCACCGCGACGATCATCAGGGCCAGGCTCGCCGCGACGAGACCGCTGATCGCCGCCGTCCGCATCGAGCGGAGCGGAGCGATCGCGGCGGACGCGCCCTGCCCCGAGGGCCGGTCGGCCGCCGGCCGCGGCTCCGGGGACGGTGCCGCCGACGGGGCCGGCGAGGCCGTCGCGGACTGTGATGTCGACGACAGTTCCGCGGCCGTCCTCGGCTTGGTGCGCAGCGAGCTGATCGCCCAGTAGAGACCGAGGGCGCCGAGCAGCAGCGCCAGCTCCGGGATCTCGAAGATCGCGAAGAAGAAGGCCCACATGCCCGCGAGGATCGCGTACCGCGCCCGTCGCTGCGCCGGGTCCGTCGGGTCCCAGCGCATGCCCGGGCCGCGCCCGGATCCGCCCTGTCCCGGGCCGCCCTGGTCGCCTCCCCGGCGCTCCGGCCCCCGGCCGAAGCCGTCCTGCGAGGGGCCCGGCTGGCGCGGGCTCCAGCGGCCGTCGGACGGCCCCGACGAGTCCGGGGAACCGGACGTGTCGTCGTCCGAGCCCTCCGGTCGCCGCGGCTGCCACGGCTGATCCGGCCGGCCCTCGGGCGGCGGCGCGAACGGGTTGTTGTCGTCCGTGGACTGGCGTTCCGGCATCTGCTGAACGTCTTCCCTCTGTCGTCTCGACCACGGCCGCACCCGTGGTCTCCGCTGCTGTCTCGTCTGCTGCTCGTCCGCCGAGCCGTCCGCCTCCCGAACCGGCCCTGATCCCTGCCCGGTCCGGTGCGCGTCCGGCATCGGACCCTGACGCTACCGCCCTGCTCCGCCCCCGTCCCGTGGGGGCCGTCCCGTGTGCCGGTATCGTTGCTGACGGTCGAGCCATTCGTAGGGTTCCCCGTATCAAGGGGCACGATTCGTTCGTACGACCACACAAACACCACGGAAAGAGTGACCCCTGTGGCTGTCGCCCGCCTCGTCGTCCTGGTCTCCGGGTCCGGTACCAATCTGCAGGCCCTCCTCGACGCCATCGCCGCCGACCCCGAGGGGTACGGCGCCGAGATCGTCGCCGTCGGCGCGGACCGCGATTCCATCGTCGGCCTGGAGCGCGCCGAGCGCGCCGGACTGCCGACGTTCGTGTGCAGGGTGAAGGACCACGCGACCCGCGAGGAGTGGGACCGCGCGCTGACCGAGGCCACCGCCGCGTACGAGCCGGACCTCGTCGTCTCGGCCGGTTTCATGAAGATCGTCGGCAAGGAGTTCCTCGCCCGCTTCGGCGGCCGGGTCGTCAACACCCACCCGGCACTGCTCCCCAGTTTTCCCGGTGCCCACGGGGTGCGTGACGCCCTCGCCTACGGCGCGAAGGTCACCGGGTGCACCGTCCACTTCGTCGACGACGGTGTCGACACCGGCCCGATCATCGCCCAGGGCGTGGTCGAGGTGCGGGACGAGGACGATGAAGCCGCTCTGCACGAGCGCATCAAGGAAGTCGAGCGCTCGCTGCTCGTCGACGTCGTGGGGCGTCTCGCCCGGCACGGCTACCGCATTGAGGGACGAAAGGTTCATGTCGGTGAACACGGACACCGTTAAGCCCATCCGCCGCGCGCTGGTCAGCGTCTACGACAAGACGGGGCTGGAGGAGCTGGCCCGCGGTCTGCACGAGGCCGGTGTCGAGCTCGTCTCCACCGGCTCCACGGCCGGGAAGATCGCCGCCGCCGGGGTGCCCGTCACCAAGGTCGAGGAGCTGACCGGCTTCCCCGAGTGCCTCGACGGGCGCGTCAAGACCCTCCACCCGCGCGTGCACGCCGGCATCCTCGCCGACCTGCGCCTGGAGTCGCACCGCGCGCAGCTCGCCGAGCTCGGCGTGGAGCCCTTCGACCTGGTCGTCGTGAACCTCTACCCGTTCCGCGAGACGGTCGCCTCCGGCGCCACCCCGGACGAGTGCGTCGAGCAGATCGACATCGGCGGCCCGTCGATGGTCCGCGCCGCGGCCAAGAACCACCCGTCGGTCGCGATCGTCACCAGCCCGGAGCGGTACGCCGACGTGCTCGCCGCCGTCAAGGCCGGCGGCTTCGACCTGACCGCCCGCAAGCGGCTCGCCGGCGAGGCCTTCCAGCACACCGCCGCGTACGACGTGGCCGTGGCCTCCTGGTTCGCCGACGACTACGCGGCGGCGGACGACAGCGGCTTCCCGGACTTCCTGGGCGCCACCTACGCGCGCAAGAACGTGCTGCGCTACGGCGAGAACCCGCACCAGGGCGCCGCGCTCTACGTGGACGGCACGGGCGGCCTCGCCGAGGCCGAGCAGCTGCACGGCAAGGAGATGTCGTACAACAACTTCACGGACACCGACGCCGCGCGCCGGGCCGCGTACGACCACACCGAGCCCTGCGTCGCGATCATCAAGCACGCCAACCCGTGCGGCATCGCGGTCGGCGCCGACGTCGCCGAGGCCCACCGCAAGGCGCACGCCTGCGACCCGCTGTCCGCGTTCGGCGGCGTCATCGCCGTCAACCGCCCGGTCTCCGTCGCGATGGCCGAGCAGGTCGCGGAGATCTTCACCGAGGTCATCGTCGCCCCCGGCTACGAGGACGGCGCGGTCGAGATCCTCGCCAAGAAGAAGAACATCCGCGTCCTGAAGGCCGAGGGCGCCCCGGCCAACCCGGTCGAGGTCAAGCCCATCGACGGCGGTGCCCTCCTCCAGGTCACCGACCGCCTCCAGGCCGACGGCGACGACCCGGCGAACTGGACCCTGGCGACCGGCGAGGCGCTGTCCGCCGAGGAGCTCGCCGAGCTCTCCTTCGCCTGGAAGGCCTGCCGCGCGGTCAAGTCCAACGCGATCCTGCTCTCCAAGGACGGCGCCTCGGTCGGCGTCGGCATGGGCCAGGTCAACCGCGTCGACTCCGCGAAGCTGGCCGTCGAGCGGGCGGGCGAGGAGCGGGCGCGCGGTTCCTACGCCGCGTCCGACGCCTTCTTCCCCTTCCCCGACGGCCTGGAGATCCTCACGGCCGCCGGTGTGAAGGCGGTCGTCCAGCCGGGCGGCTCGATGCGCGACGAGCTCGTCGTCGAGGCGGCGAAGAAGGCGGGCGTGACGATGTACTTCACGGGCACGCGCCACTTCTTCCACTGATCCACCTCCTCCGCCGATCCGTGCGGAGTGAGCGGGGCGGCCCGCCGGCACCTTCGGGGTACCGGCGGGCCGCCCCGTCTCGTTCCCCACCGGGGCCGCCGCCGGAGAATCCGCCGAACGAGTGGACTCTGGTCTAATGGGTTGCTCTTTTGTCGGCCGCCGGTAGTGGGGGACGTGGTGTTGGACGTACTGAACAGGCCCGCTGCGGAGACCACCGACGCGGAGCCGTCCGACGGTCTCCCGCCGGCCCCGATACGCCCGTACCTGATCCTCGCGGCCGTCCTCTGCGGCCTGTACTTCCTGTACTCGTGGGTGCAGTACGCGCACTTCCGCACGCCCTCCTGGGACCTCGGGATCTTCGGGCAGTCGGTCCGGGCGTACGCCGAGTTCCGGGCGCCCGTCGTCGACATCAAGGGCCCCGGCTTCCCCATACTCGGCGACCACTTCAGCCCCGTCACCGCGCTCCTCGCGCCGCTCTACTGGATCTGGCCCTCGCCGGTCGCGCTGCTCTTCGGGCAGGCCGCGCTCTTCGCCGCCTCCGCCGTCGTCGTCGGCCGCACCACCCAGCAGATCCTCGGCAGCCGGGCCGCCGGCATCGGGCTGACCGTCGCGTACGGCCTGTCCTGGGGGCTCCAGGAGGCCGTCAAGTCCGACTTCCACGAGATCGCCTTCGCCGTACCGCTGCTCGCCCTGACCTGCCGGGCCCTGCTCCTCGGGCGCTGGACCGCGGCCGCCGCCTGGTCCGCCCCGCTGGTCCTGGTCAAGGAGGACATGGGCCTCACCGTCGCCATGGTCGGCGCGGTCCTCTTCCTGAAGGGGCGGAAGCGTCTCGGCGCGGCCCTGGCCGCCTTCGGCGTGGCGGCCTTCGCGCTGACGGTCCTCGTCCTGATCCCGGCGGCCAGCCGGCTCGGCCAGTACGACTACTGGTCCAAGATCGAGAAGACCGGCCAGGGCGCCGATACCTCCTTCGGCCAGGTCATCGGCGACGCCCTCGCCTCCGGCGAGCGGTGGGAGATGGTCTTCTACCTGTTCGCGATCACCGGCTTCCTCGCCCTGCGCTCCCCGCTGGTCCTGCTCGTCCTGCCGACCCTGGGCTGGCGGTTCCTCTCCCAGGACGCCAACCACTGGGGCATGCACTGGCACTACAGCGCGATCCTGATGCCGGTGGTCCTCCTGGCCCTCGTGGACGGCGTCCGCTCGGTCCGCACCTCGCCGCGCGCCTGGCTCGTCTCGTACGGGAAGGTCGTGATCCCCGTGGCGACGGCGGTCGCGCTCGTCCTCGCGGCGAACCTGCCGCTGCGGGAGCTGCTGAAGTCGGAGACGTACCGGACGGACAGCCGGACCCTGGAGGCGCGGGCGGCGGTCGACGCGGTGCCGGAGGGGGTGAGCGTCGAGGCGGACGTCTCGCTCCTCGCCCACCTCACGGCGGACCACCGGGTCTACTGGGTGGGCACCTCGAAGGGCGCCACCCCCGACTATCTCGCCTTCGACCTGCGCGGCTGGGGGCAGCAGGTGTCGGATCCGGAACAGCTGGCTTCGCAACTGCATCCGGAGGCGCGGTACGAGATCACCTACCGCTCGGACGGCTTCGCGGTCCTCAGGAAGGTCTGACGCGCCGGGAACGGAGGAGGGACGGGATCCGGTCGGATCCCGCCCCTCACCGGTTCACGCTCAGTACTGCTGCTTGTTCCGGTTGAACCAGGCCGAGCCGTCGGACTTCGCCGTGAAGACGATGACCATGATGCCGAGGGCGAGGCTCACGATGCCGAGGGGCAGCGAGAAGAGGCTGAACAGCACCGCGAACGAGGCCCAGACGATGGCGCCGATCCGGACGCCGTTGCCGCCGGACTTGAACTTGGCGGCGAGCACCATGCCGAGGACCGCGAAGATCAGCGAGATGACACCGGCGCCGATCATGATGCCCTGGCCCAGGTTCGCGAAGGTCTCCTCGTCGCCGGACAGGGTGCCCTGCTTCTCCAGCTCGCTGGTGAAGGTGAAGGAGAGGCCGATCGCGGCGACACCGCCGATGAGGTTGAAGGCGCCCATGATCCACATCATCACGCGCGCGGCCTTCACGCCACCGGGCATCTCCATGACCGCACCCGGGTAGCCGCCGCCGTACGGCGAGACCGGCGGAGCCGCCGGGTAGCCGTAACCCTGCGGCGGCACACCCTGCGGGGCCTGCTGCGGGTAGCCGTAGCCGGGCTGCTGCCCCTGTCCCTGCGGCTGGCCGTAGGGGTTGTTCGGTTCGCCGAAGCTCATCGCGGGATTCCTCCGTGAATTTCTCTGTGCGGGGACGACGCGGCCCGCGCGGAGGACTTTCACGGCATTTGAGCGGATTTCCCCCCGGCACTTTCCGCGGTACTACGCGGCTCATGGTCGTCGCAAGGCCGACTTTTTGTCCAGTCGATACGTGGCGGAGTTGTGCAGGTGCAACCTGTCGTTCCGCATCGCCGGCCGTTGCGCACGAGCGAATTGGAACAAGGCGGGGGTCATCCGGGAGGATGTCTCCATGAGCGCCCAGATTCTCGATGGCAAGGCCACCGCAGCCGCGATCAAGTCCGATCTGACCGTCCGTGTGGCGGCCCTCAAGGAAAAGGGCATCACGCCCGGCCTCGGCACGGTCCTGGTCGGCGACGACCCGGCCAGCCACAAGTACGTCGCGGGAAAGCACCGTGACTGCGCGGAGGTCGGCCTCGCCTCCATCCAGCGCACCCTGCCGGGCACCGCCACCCAGGAGGAGATCGAGGCGGTCGTACGGGAGCTCAACGAGGACCCGGCCTGCACCGGCTACATCGTCCAGCTGCCGCTGCCCAAGGGCATCGACGAGAACCGCATCCTGGAGCTGATGGACCCGGCCAAGGACGCGGACGGTCTGCACCCGACCAACCTCGGCCGGCTCGTCCTCAACGAGCCCGCCCCGCTGCCCTGCACGCCGAACGGCGTCATCACGCTGCTCCGCGCGCACGGCGTGGAGATCAACGGAGCGGAGGTCGTGGTCGTCGGCCGCGGCGTCACCATCGGCCGCCCGATGCCGCTCATCCTCACCCGCCGCTCCGAGAACGCGACCGTGACCCAGTGCCACACCGGCACCCGGGACCTCTCGGCCCACCTGCGCAACGCCGACATCATCGTCGCGGCGGCCGGTGTGCCGCACCTGATCAAGCCCGAGGACGTGAAGCCGGGCGCGGCCGTCCTCGACGTCGGCGTCTCGCGCAACGGCGAGGGCAAGATCGTCGGCGACGTCCACCCCGGCGTCGCCGAGGTGGCCGGCTGGATCTCCCCGAACCCCGGCGGCGTGGGCCCGATGACCCGTGCGCAGCTCCTCGTCAACGTCGTCGAGGCCGCCGAGCGCGCGGCCGCGGCGCTCTGACGTGACCTCCGGGACCCCGGAGGCGCCCGGGAACCCGGACGCGGCCGAGCCCGCGGACGCCGAGGGCGCCGCGGACACCGGCGCGAAGGGCGGACCGCGGCGGCGGCCGCCCACCGTCACCACCGACACCGCACGCCCCGAGGGCGGCGGCCGGGCGGCCCCCGGCGACGCCCCGGCGCCCGCACGTCAGTGGCCGCTGCTCACCGTCCTCGTGCTCGCCGGCCTGGGCCTGCTCGTGGTGGGGACGGATCCCTTCCCGCAGGCCTTCCGGGTGGGGGCGATCCTGGTCGGGGCCGCGCTCCTCACGGGTGCGGCGATGCGCCGGATGCTGCCGTCCGTCGGCATGCTGGCCGTCCGCTCCCGCTTCACGGACATGATCACGTACGGGGTCATGGGCGGCCTGATCGTGCTGCTCGCGCTCATGGTGCAGCCGTCGCCCTGGCTGCGGATCCCGTTCCTGGAGGACGTGCTCCACCTCACGGTGACCTAGCCGGCCGGTGGTGCGGAAACAGCGCCCGCCCTCTCCCCCGTGGGAGGGCGGGCGCCGTCGTGATCAGGGTCATGTACGTGCCAAGGTCGGTTCAAGGTCCGTCGGCGCGCTGTGGCACGGAAGTGACCATTCCGCTACCTCGGCCCGGCATCCGGGCGCACATCGCACGGGCACCGCCGAGCCGTGGACGACCCCGCCGCACACCCCCTGAGGCCTCCCCGGACGGGTGGCAGTGAGCCGGACCACAAGGGGGTGGGGATTCGAGGGGGTCCGGGTCGGATAGCCTGACCGCTGGATATCTCTTCATGTCGAGACACCGATCGATCAAGAGAGCTATCCCGCACCAGGGGCAGGGACCCCCACCGCCAGCTGTCTTACGGAGATCGCCATGACCCGCACTCCCGTGAATGTCACCGTGACCGGCGCGGCCGGCCAGATCGGCTACGCGCTGCTCTTCCGCATCGCCTCCGGCCACCTGCTCGGCGCGGACGTGCCGGTCAAGCTGCGCCTCCTCGAGATCCCGCAGGGCGTGAAGGCCGCCGAGGGCACCGCCATGGAGCTCGACGACTGCGCGTTCCCGCTGCTCAAGGGCATCGACATCTTCGACAACCCGAACAAGGGCTTCGAGGGTGCCAACATCGGCCTGCTCGTCGGCGCCCGCCCGCGTGGCCCGGGCATGGAGCGCGGCGACCTGCTCGCCGCCAACGGCGGCATCTTCAAGCCGCAGGGCGAGGCCATCGCCGCCCACGCCGCGGACGACGTCAAGATCCTCGTCGTCGGCAACCCGGCCAACACCAACGCCCTGATCGCCCAGTCCGCCGCCAAGGGCGTCCCGGCCGAGCGCTTCACCGCGATGACCCGCCTGGACCACAACCGCGCGCTGACGCAGCTGGCCCAGAAGACCGGCTCCTCGGTCACGGACATCAAGCGCCTCACCATCTGGGGCAACCACTCCGCGACCCAGTACCCGGACATCTTCCACGCGGAGATCGCCGGCAAGAACGCCGCCGAGGTCGTCAACGACGAGGCGTGGCTGGCCGACACCTTCATCCCGACCGTCGCCAAGCGCGGCGCCGCGATCATCGACGCCCGTGGCGCGTCCTCCGCGGCCTCCGCCGCCAACGCCGCCATCGACCACGTGTACACCTGGGTCAACGGCACCGCCGAGGGCGACTGGACCTCCATGGGCGTCCCGTCCGACGGCTCCTACGGCGTCCCGGAGGGTCTGATCTCCTCCTTCCCGGTCACCTGCAAGGACGGCAAGTACGAGATCGTCCAGGGCCTCGACATCAACGAGTTCTCCCGCGCCCGCATCGACGCGTCGGTGAACGAGCTCTCCGAGGAGCGCGACGCGGTCCGCGAGCTCGGCCTCATCTGAAGCTGATTCCAGCTCCACACACCCGGCGCCCCCGGGCCGTACGACCGACCGTACGGCGCGGGGGCGCCGTTTTCTCTGCCGACACGGAACGGCCGCCTCCCCTATGCTGTCCCACCGGTTCACAGCCAACTCGGCAGTAAACACGGAAAGTTCCATACATTCGGGGGAGTCTTGGCGCAGTCGTTCGTGCCCCATCAGCCCGGTCAGCCACCGAGCCCACCGCCCGGCACGCCGCCCGGCGGCGTCGACCCGCGCCGTTCACCCGCCGCCAGCGAGGCGACCCGGCTGCTCTGCGCCGGCACGTACCTCGACGACGCGTTCCGTGACGCGGTCATCGACCAGCTGTACGTCCACGAGGAGCGCTTCGCCGCCCCCTCCCTCGGCTACGACGCGAGCCGCGTCCTCGCCCACGCGCTGCGCGCCCGCCGCGTCGAACTCGCCTGGGCCGCCGGCATCCTGGCCCTCTGGATCGTCGCGATCCCCCTCACCAAGGGTCTGATCGCGCTCCTCATCGCCCCCTTCCTGCTGCTCGGCATCGCCCGCTGGGTGCGCGGCCGGTCCGCCACCGCCCCCGTCTACCGCCTGGTACCCGCCTTCGTCCTGCGCTGGTACGGGCGGCTGATGCTCCTCCAGTCCGCGCTGTTCCTCTTCCTCCTCGCGTTCGCCGACGACGAGTCCGGCGGGTACGGCGGGTACGGCGGGTACGGCGGGTCCGGCGGGGACCTCCTCGGCGACGTCTCCGACACCGGCGACTTCCTCGACCTCGTGGTCGGCCTCGCCGCCCAGGAGGTGTGGGGCGTCGGCAAGCTGGAGGTGTGGATCACCATCGCCGTGCCGTTCCTCGTGGCCTGGGCGGTGGCCACCCAGCGCGGCCAGTTCGCCCGCGCGCTCACCCGGGAGCTCTCCCGCGAGCGCTTCGCCGACCAGCGGTCCGACCCGGCCGAGCTTGCCGAGGGCGGCCGCTTCCGCAGGCTCCGCGACCGGATCCGGATCGAGCAGCACGCCCGGCTGATCATGTACGGCTCCGAGGACCCGTTCTGCGGCGCCGGAGCCCCGTACGAGCCCTGGTCGCTCTCCGTCGAGCTGCGCCCCCGCAAGAACCTCGACGGCAAGGCGCCCGAACCGCTCGACAACAGCGCCGTCCTGCGGCACGTCGTCCCGCTCCTGGAGGCGCTGCGCGTGCCCTCCCCGCACGGCTCGCCGCGGCTCCAGGCCGCCGTGCGGGACCGGCTGCGCGAACTGGAGATCGACGAGGTCGTCTTCCTGCCCGTCGACGGCCTCCCGGCCCGCACGGCCGCCCCGTACACCCCCGAGGCCTTCGAGGCGCACCGCTCGGGCGCCATCGAGGAGGGCGGCGAGACCCGCCGCCACTTCCTCCGGGTCCGGGTCGGCGGCTGGGGCGAGGAGATCGTCACCACGGTCTTCGTCCGCGCCCAGGGCGGCATGCTGATGCTGGAGGTCGCCCCGCACGTCCTGCGGCCGGTGAAGCCGCTCTACCGGTACGCCGACCGGAACGCCCACCGCTACCTGCACAACCACCACTTCGGCAAGGCCGTCTGGGCGCTCGGCCGGACCCCGCGCTCGGCCGGACAGGCCGTCGTCACGCTCTGGCGCGCGCTCGGCCACCTGTGGCGGGTGCTCACCGCCGGCCACACCAACGCCCTGCCCGAGGGGCCGTGGGCCTCCGTCCGCGAGCTGGGCTCGGACGACGAGGCCTCCCTCTTCCAGGAGATGGACGTCAGCCGCTACCTCAAGAGCGTCCAGGACCGGGTCGCGAACGGCGTGACGGTGGCCCTCCGCGAAGCCGGTTACGAGACCGCCGAGTTCGAGCAGAAGATCGTCCATGTCGCCGAGGGCGGCACGTTCATCGAGAACACCAAGGGCAACGTCACCCTCGGCAACCACAACACCGTGACCAGCAAGACCTTCACCACTTCGACGACCGGAGGCGACCGTGGCTGACCGTGCCCACTCCCCTGACAGCGGTGGCATCCACGTCACCAACACCAGCGGCAACGTCACCATCGGCGACAACAACACCGTCACCAGCACGGTGAACGGCACCCCGCCGGCCCGCGATCCCGGGCAGGAGGAGCTGCTCCAGGCCATCCGCCGGTTCCGCACCGACCTGCGGGGCGTCGTCGCCTCCGAGCAGACCGCCGCACTCGACGCCGAACTCTCCGACGCCGAGGACGAGATCGAGGGCACCGGACGCGCGGGCACCGGACGGCTGACCGCCCTGCGCCGCGCCCTCACGGACGCCGGCGCGGTGGCCGGGATCCTCGCCTCGGGCGTGGCCGTGGGGCAGGCCGTCGGCGCGCTGCTCGGAGGATGAGATGAGCGGTCACGGGGGCGGTCCGGCGGGCGCGGCCCGCTGGAACGACGAGACACAGAGCTGGGAGAGCGGGGCGTCGGGGAGCGGTCCCGTCGCCTCGCCGGGCGGCGGCCCCGTCGCACCCCCGCCGCCGCCACCTCCGGCGTACGCACCGGAGTTCACCCCGGAGTACGTTCCCGAGTCCGGAGGCTGGCAGTACCCCGCGCCGCCCGCCCCGGCGCCCCGGCCCCGCTCGCGTGCCGTGCTGGCGGCCGGGGTGGCGGCGGCCGTCATCGCGGGCGGTTCCGTGAGCGCCTGGATGGTCTGGGGAAGGGGGGACGCGAACGGTCCGGCGGCGGGCCCCGCGGCCTCCGTCTCGGCCCCTCCGACCCCTCCGGCTCCCTCGGAGACGGAGGAGCCGACCACCGGGACTCCGTCGGAGACCGCCTCCGAGACGCCCGCCTCCACGGACGGCGCGCCGCCGCCCGGCTACCGCGTGCAGGAGGACCTGAAGGGCTTCACGATCGCCGTCCCCGACGGCTGGGACCGCACCGAGTCCGACCAGGGCGTGTTCTTCAACGCGCCGGACGGGCGGAGTCTGGTCCAGGTCTTCGTCATCCAGGAGGCGGGCATCACGCCGTACGAGGCGCTGCGCGGCGCGTCCGAGGACGGCCGGGCCAACAAGCCGGGCTACGAGGAGATCGGCCTCGAACGCGTCACCGGAGAGGCGGACGCCCCGGCGGACTCCGCCGAGCTGGTGTACGCGTACGACCGCGAGGGCGGTCGCCGCAAGGTCGTCGACCGCGCCTTCACGGCCGCGGACGGCAACCAGTACGCGATCCTGGCCGCGGGGCCGGAGGCCGACTGGCCGAAGCAGCGCGAGGTCCTCCGGGTGGCCCTGACCTTCTTCAGACCGGGCGCGCACTGAGGGCCCACCCGTTGTGGGCATGCGTTCCGCCGGGGCGGAACGGGTGGGCACAACGGAACGGCGCCCTTGCCGGCGCCTGAGGCTCCCGCGCCTGGACCCGCACCCCTGGTGCAGTGCACTGGTGGTGCGGATCAAGGCGCGGAACGCGGAGGCGCCGCTGAAGGGCGCCGTCCCGTGTGCCCACCCGTCCCGCCCCAGCGGGACGATTGCCCACACGGGCCGGGGCGCGGCCCACACGGGGCGTGGCGCGGGCCCGCACGGGGCGTGGCGCGGGCCCGTCGGGCTCAGAGGTCCCGCAGGGCGTGGAGCGGCGTCACGTTCTCCAGGGCCCGCCGCAGCAACCCGTCGCCGAACGTGATCCGCGTCGCCCCCAGCCGGCCGAGTTCGCCGAAGGGCGGGCCGCCCGGCACGGCGAGGACGTTGAGGGGGAGGTCGCCGAGGGCGGCGCGCAGCGCCGGGAGGTCGGCGGGCGGGGCGGCGATCGGGTAGACGCAGTCCGCGCCCGCCTCCGCGTAGAGCCGGGAGCGGGCGACCGCCGCCTCCAGGGCTTCGGGCGTCCGCCGGATGTACACGTCCACGCGCGCGTTGAGGAAGAGATCGGGGCCCGCGGCGGCCCGTACCTCCGCCAGCCAGTCCGCGTGCGCCCGCGGGTCCCGGAGCGTCCGGTCGGGACCGGTGTCCTCCAGGTTGACGCCGACGGCACCGGACTCCCGTACGCGCTCGACCAGTTCGGCGGCCGGAAGGCCGTAGCCGCCCTCCAGGTCCGCCGTGACGGGTACGGAGACGGAGCGGACGATCCGCGCGACGGCGGCGAACATCTCCGCCGGCGGGGTCTCCCCGTCCTCGTACCCGAGGGAGGCGGCGATCCCCGCGCTCGGCGTGGCGAGCGCGGGATGCCCGGCCGCCTCGAAGGCGCGGGCGCTCGCCGCGTCCCACGGGCCGGGCAGCACCAGCGGGACGTCCGCGGGCCGCCCCAGGTGGAGGGCACGCAGCGCCTGGGCGGTCATGCGGTGCGCGGGGTGTAGTGGCCGGGCGTCAGCCGCGTGGTGACGCCGATCCGGTTCCAGGCGTTGATCGTGACGATCGCCGCGATGACCCGGGCGAGTTCGGTCTCGTCGAAGTGCGCGGCGGCCCGCGCGTACACCTCGTCCGGTACGAAGCCGTCGGTCAGGACCGTGACGGCCTCGGTCAGCGCGAGCGCCGCGAGTTCGCGCTCGGTGTAGAAGTGCCGGGACTCCTCCCAGGCGGAGAGCTGCACGATCCGCTCGACGCTCTCGCCCTCCGCCAGCGCGTCCTTGCTGTGCATGTCGATGCAGAACGCGCAGCGGTTGACCTGCGAGGCCCGGAGCTTGATCAGGTGGTAGAGGGTCGGGTCGATGTCCTTCGCGGCCGCCGTCTCCAGCCGGATCATCGCGCGGTAGAACTCGGGGAGGCGCTCGGCGAGGGGGAGGCGGGGTGCGTGCTCGTGGGCGTACACGGTCTGCTCGATCGATTCCGTCGTCGTCATGCGTCCACCGTACGAAGCCGATGGCTCAGCTGTATGGTCCATTCCCATGGCGAACGACTGGGCCACTTTCGGGGCCGACCTCCATCTGGAACTCCGCGGCACCCGGCTCCGCGCGGGCCTCATGGACGCCCTGCGGGAGGCCGTCCGCAGCGGCCGCCTGGAGGCCGGCACCCGGCTGCCGTCCTCGCGCTCGCTCGCCGCGGACCTCGGCATGGCCCGCAACACCGTCGCCGATGCCTACGCCGAGCTGGTCGCCGAGGGCTGGCTCACCGCCCGCCAGGGCTCCGGGACCCGGGTCGCCCGCCGGACCGCCCCCCGCACCCTCGCGCCGTCGGCCGCGCAGCCCCCGCCGGCCGGCCGGAGCCGGGGTCGGGGCCGGCCCGCCCCGCCCGCGCACAACCTCAACTCGGGCACCCCCGACCTCGCCTCCTTCCCGCGCGCCGACTGGCTCAAGGCGTACCGCCGGGCCCTCACCGACGCGCCCAACGAGGCCTTCGGGTACGGCGATCCGCGCGGCAGGCCCGAGCTGCGCGGCGCGCTCGCCGAGTACCTCGCCCGCGCCCGCGGTGTGTACGCCCGGCCCGAGCGGATCGTGATCTGCGCGGGCTTCGTGCACGGCCTGATGCTGATCGGCCAGGTGCTGCGGGCCCGGGGCGTGCGGGACGTGGCCGTCGAGTCGTACGGGCTCGACCTCCACGACGGCCTCCTGCGCCGGGCCGGACTCGGCACCCCCGCCCTGGGCTTCGACGAACGCGGCACGAGGGTCGAGGAGCTGGCCGGTCTCGACGGGTGCGGGGCCGTCCTCATGACGGCCGCCCACCAGTACCCGCTGGGCGGCGCCCTGCCCCCGGACCGGCGTGCGGCGGTCGTCGACTGGGCGCGCGCCTCCGGCGGCCTCGTCCTGGAGGACGACTACGACGGGGAGTTCCGCTACGACCGGCAGCCGGTCGGCGCGCTCCAGGGCCTCGACCCCGAGCGCGTCGTCCATCTGGGCACCGCGAGCAAGTCCCTCGCGCCCGGTCTGCGCCTCGCCTGGATGGTCCTGCCGCGGGACCTCGCGGTGGAGGTCGCGGAGGCGAAGGGTGCCGTGGACTGGTCGTCGAGCGCGCCGGACCAGCTGGCGTTCGCGGAGTTCCTGCGCTCGGGGGCGTACGACCGGCACGTACGGGCGATGCGGCTGCGCTACCGGCGCCGCCGCGACCAGCTGGTGGCGGCCGTCGCCGCGCACTCCCCGGAGACCCGGGTCAGCGGCATCGCGGCCGGTCTCCACGCCGTCCTGGCCCTCCCGCCCGGCACCGAGCAGGCCACCCTGCGGGCCGCCGCCTGGCGCGGTCTCGCCGTGCAGGGCGTCAACCAGTTCCGCCGCCCCACGGTGCCGTCCACCCTCGACGGCCTCGTCGTCGGCTACGCCACACCCCCGGACAGCGGCTGGCAGGGCGCCCTCCAGGCCCTGTGCGGGGTGCTGCCGTAGGAGCCCTGCCGGCCCGCACCCGCCCGGCGGGTCCTCAGGCGGACGGCTCCGTGGCCGGGTCCTGGTCCCGGTCCGGCTCGGGGGCGGGGGCCTCGCCGAACCGGGCCAGGGTCAGGGAGCCCGCCACCGCCACCGCGAAACCGGTGATCGCCAGCCAGTTGAGGCCCTCCCGGGTGCGGTCCCCGAGCCAGGCCACCCCGACGATCGCCGGGCCGATCGTCTCGCCGAGCACCGCGCCCGCCGTCGCCGTGGTCACCGAGCCCCGCTGGAGCGCCGAGGTCAGCAGCAGGAACGCCGCCCCGCCGCCGACGAGCAGCGCGTACCAGACGGGATCGGCGAAGTCGATGCCGTCGATCAGCCGGACCGCCACCTCCACCACTCCGAAGCCGATACCGGCCCCGAGGCCGAGGACGAGCGCCCGGGGCTTGTCCGGCAGCCGGCCGGCGGCCACACCGAGCAGCAGGACCCCGAAGGAGATCCCGAGGAGCGCCCAGCGCAGCGCCTCCGAGCCCTCCCGGTGGCCCTCCCTGCCGGCGGCGAGCGCCAGCATCGCGAGCCCCGTGCAGACCACGGCCACGGCGGTCCACTCCACCCGGCTCAGCCGCACCCGCAGCACCCGGGAGGCGATGACCGCCGTGACCGCCAGGCTCGCGGCGAGGGCCGCGCCCACCACGTAGATGGGCAGCGTCCGCAGCGCCACGATCTGCAGCGCGAAGCCCAGACCGTCCATCCCGAGGCCGGCGAGATAGCGCCACTGCCGCAGGGCCCGCCACATCAGCGCGACATCGACGCCACCGCCCGTCCCCGGCTCGGTGGCGCGGGCCGCCATCGCCTGGAGGACCGAGGCCGCGCCGAAGCAGACGGACGAGGCCAGCGCACAAATCATCCCGAGGAGCACGAAACGACTCTAGGGCGTGAGGCCGGAAATCACCGGCCTACACTGTGCGGTCGCGACGGGGTCGCGACGGGGTCGCGAGGCGGTCGCGACGGTGAAGGGGAGGCGGCGGACATGCGCAGGCTGAGGTCGAGCACGGTGGTGCTCGGCGGGATGGGTGTGCTCGCGGCGACGATCACCGCGTGCGGTTCGGAACCGGACAAGCGGTGCGTGGACCCGCTGACCCGGGAGGAGCTGCCGAGCTACGAGTGCCGGAGCGGCGGCGGCAGCGACGACGACAACGGCTCCACCCACCGCGGCTCGTACTACTACGGCGGTTCCGTCCGCGACAAGCGCGTCAGCGGCGGCAGCTTCGACAAGACCGCCGTCGACACCGGCGGCTTCGGCTGCTCCGGCACCGGCGGCGGCTGAGACGGGCGCGGCACCATGGAACGCCACACCATCGAGCCCCGGCCCGGCTGGCAGGAGACGGTCGAGGAGCAGGGTCTCGTCTATCCGCTGACCCGCCACCCGGACGGTTCGCTGCGCCCGTACTGGGACGAGAGCGCGTACTACTCCTTCTCGCTGCCCGAGGTCGAGGCGCTGGAGGAGGTCGTCGAGGAACTGCACGCGATGTGTCTGGCGGCGGCCGCGCACATCGTCGAGCAGGACCGTTTCTCCGAGCTCGGGATCACCGACCCCAGGCTGGCGGGCCTGGTCGCGGAGTCCTGGCGGCGACGGGCCGAACTCCCCTCCCTGTACGGCCGCTTCGACCTGCGCTACGACGGCACCGGCCCGGCCAGGATGCTGGAGTACAACGCCGACACCCCGACCTCGCTCGTGGAGGCCGCGAGCCCGCAGTGGTTCTGGATGGAGGAACGGTTCCCCGGCGCCGACCAGTGGAACTCGCTCCACGAGCGGCTCGTCGACGCCTGGAAGCGGCAGGCGCCCCTGCTCCCGCCCGGCCCCGTCCACTTCGCCCACTCGGACGGCGACGAGCTCGGCGAGGACCTGATGACGGTCGCGTACCTGCGCGAGACCGCCCAGCAGGCCGGGCTCGACACCGAGGCGCTCTCCGTCGAACGGATCGGCTGGGACCGGCTCTCGCGCCGCTTCGTGGACGACCGGCTCCGCTTCATCCGCAGCTGCTTCAAGCTCTACCCGTGGGAGTGGCTGACCACCGACCGCTTCGGCCGGTACGTCCTGGACACCCTCGACAACGGCGGCGGCACCGGCACGACGTGCTGGATCGAACCCGCCTGGAAGATGCTGCTCTCCAACAAGGCGCTCCTCGCGATCCTGTGGGAGCTGAACCCGGGCCACCCCAACCTGCTGCCCGCCTACCTCGACGGGCCGCGCGAACTCGCCTCGACCACCGGCTGGGTCGCCAAGCCGCTGCTCGGCCGCGAGGGAGCGGGCGTCACCCTGCACGAGGCCGGCACGGAGCCCTTCGTACGGGACGGGGAGGCCTGCTGCTACCAGGGGCTCGCCCCGCTGCCCGACTTCGACGGCAACCGGGTGGTGCTCGGCGCGTGGGTCGTCGAGGGCGAGGCGGCGGGGCTGGGGATCCGGGAGTCGGCGGGCCTCGTCACCGACGAGTACGCCCGCTTCCTCCCGCACGTGATCCTCTAGGGCCCGCCCTACCCGGGGGTGTGGTCCCGCGGCGTCCCGTCCTACCCGGGGATGTAGTCCCGCAGCGGCGCCGGCGTCAGACCGGCCGCCTCGGCCGCGTCCAGGGCACGCCGCAAGTCCTGCGTCACCGTCTCGTTGAAGTGCAGCAGGACGATGTCGCCGGCCTTGAGCCGCGGGGTCGGCGGGGTCCACCGGCCCCAGGTCGTGAGGTCGTACGTCCAGGTCACCAGGGCCTTCGCGCCGCAGGCGCGGGCGGTGGTCCGGGTGGTCTCGTCGAAGGTGCCGTACGGCGGGCGCAGCAGCCGCGGCCCGTCGCCGAACTGCGCGAGGTGCTGGTCGCGGGCCCCGCACGCCTCCGCCTTCTGCCCGGTGGCGTCGAGGGTGGTCAGGTCGGGGTGGTTGACGGTGTGGTTCTCGACGCGGGAGCGGCCCTGATCGAGCAGGGTGTGGAAGTAGCCGGAGTCGTACGAGTAGGCGCCGGGGAGCAGGAAGAGCGAGGCGGGCACCCGGCGGTCGAGCAGCAGCTTCGCCGCGGCGGGATCGTGGTACCAGCCGTCGTCGATGGTGATGAAGACGACCGGGTCGGTGGTCTCGACGTGGGAGACCACCGGGACGGGCTCGGGCCAGGCCGCCGGGGCGGCGTGCGCGGGTCCCGTGACCGCGCCGAGGAGCGCGAGCGGGACGAGGGCGGCGAGCGCGGCACGCACGGCGTGACGCAGACGGAGTCTCGGCATGGCGGCATCATTGGCCTAGACCAAGTCTCGTGTCAATGAGTCGAGTTGACCGCCCGCGGCCCTCCCGCCGCCGTCCCACCGCCCTCCCCGAAACGGACCCTGTCAGTCTGACAGAACGCCCCTCAGCTGCTCCAGACCCCAGTCCAGATCCTCCTTCGAGATGACCAGCGGCGGAGCGATCCGGATCGTCGAACCGTGCGTGTCCTTCACCAGGACCCCACGCTCCATCAGCTTCTCCGAGATCTCCCGGCCCGTCCCCCTGGACGGCACGATGTCCACCCCGGCCCACAGCCCGCGTCCGCGCACCGCCTCCACAGCACCGCCGCCCACGAGCAGCCCCAGCTCCGCGTGGAGGTGCTCGCCCAGCTCCGCCGCCCGCTCCTGGAACTCGCCCGTCCGCAGCATCGCGATCACCTCCAGGGCCACCGCGCAGGCCAGCGGGTTCCCGCCGAACGTCGAACCGTGCTCACCCGGCCGGAACACCCCGAGGACGTCACGGTCGGCCACCACCGCCGACACCGGCACCACCCCGCCGCCCAGCGCCTTCCCCAGGATGTACACGTCCGGCACCACACCCTCGTGCTCGCACGCGAACGTCCGCCCCGTCCGGCCGAGACCCGACTGGATCTCGTCCGCCATGAACAGCACGTTCCGCCGGCGGGTCAGCTCCCGCACCCCCGCGAGATAGCCGGCCGGAGGGACCAGGACCCCCGCCTCACCCTGGATCGGCTCCAGGAGCACCGCCACCGTGTTCTCGGTGACCGCCGCCTCCATCGCCGTCAGGTCCCCGTACGGCACGATCTCGAACCCCGGCGTGTACGGCCCGAAGTGGTCCCGCGCCTCGTGGTCCGTCGAGAAGCTCACGATCGTCGTCGTCCGGCCGTGGAAGTTGTTCGCCGCGACCACGATCTTCGCGTGCCCGTCCGGCACGCCCTTCACCTCGTACCCCCACTTCCGGGCGGTCTTCACGGCCGTCTCGACCGCCTCCGCCCCCGTGTTCATCGGCAGCACCGCCTCCTTGCCGCACAGCTCCGCGAGCCGCGTACAGAACTCGGCGAAGCGGTCGTGGTGGAAGGCGCGCGAGGTCAGCGTCACCCGCTCCAGCTGCGCCTTCGCGGCGTCGATCAGACGCCGGTTGCCGTGCCCGAAGTTGAGCGCCGAGTACCCGGCGAGCATGTCGAGGTAGCGACGTCCCTCGACATCGGTCATCCAGGCGCCGTCCGCCGAGGCGACGACGACCGGAAGGGGGTGGTAGTTGTGAGCGCTGTGCGCGTCCGCGGAAGCGATCGCGTCTTCTGTCCTCGACACGGGATCTCCGTTCGTCCTGCGGCTCGGGGGTACGTATGGCCCCTTTCTTATCGTCGCTCGGATGCCGGACAGGGAAACCTCGGCGACGGCACGCCAGCTACCCTGAAAACACGCACGGCGACTGGCGTACGGGGAAACGACCCCGGGGGAGCCGTGCGCGCTCCACCACACGAGGTGCCGCTCGCCTGGGCATCACGGGCCCCAGGTCCCGTGCGCACCTCAGCCCCGGGACCGTTCCGCCGAACGCCCGGAGGACACCACCATGACCACCCCGCAGCAGCACCCCGCGCTCGCCGCCGCCGACCCCGAGCTCGCCGCCCTCGTCGGCGCCGAGGAACGGCTCCAGGCCGACACCCTGCGCCTCATCCCCAGCGAGAACTACGTCTCCGCCGCCGTGCTCGAAGCCTCCGGCACCGTCCTCCAGAACAAGTACAGCGAGGGCTACCCCGGCCGCCGCTACTACGAGGGCCAGCAGAACATCGACCAGGTCGAGACCCTCGCCGTCGAGCGCGCCAAGGCCCTCTTCGGCGTCGACCACGCCAACGTCCAGCCCTACTCCGGCTCCCCGGCCAACCTCGCCGTCTACCTCGCCTTCGCGCAGCCCGGCGACACCGTCATGGGCATGGCCCTGCCCATGGGCGGCCACCTCACCCACGGCTGGGGCGTCTCCGCCACCGGCAGCTGGTTCCGCGGCGTCCAGTACGGCGTCCGCCCGGGCGCCGCCTCCGAGGGGGGCGGCCGCATCGACTTCGACCAGGTCCGCGACCTCGCCCTCAAGGAGCGCCCGAAGGTCATCTTCTGCGGCGGCACCGCGCTGCCCCGCACCATCGACTTCGCCGCCTTCGGCGAGATCGCCCGCGAGTCCGGCGCCGTCCTCGTCGCCGACGTCGCCCACATCGCCGGCCTCATCGCGGGCGGCGCCCACCCGTCCCCGGCCGGGCACGTGGACGTCATCTCCACGACCACCCACAAGACCCTCCGCGGCCCGCGCGGCGCCATGCTCATGTCCCGCGAGGAGCACGCCAAGGCCCTCGACAAGGCCGTCTTCCCCGGCCTCCAGGGCGGCCCGCACAACCAGACCACCGCCGCCATCGCCGTCGCCCTCCGCGAGGCCTCCCAGCCCTCCTTCCGCGACTACGCCCACGCCGTCGTCGCCAACGCCAGGGCCCTCGCCGAGGCGCTCCTCGCCCGCGGCTTCGACCTGGTCTCCGGCGGCACCGACAACCATCTGATCCTGATCGACCTCACCCCCAAGCAGGTCCCCGGCAAGGTCGCCGCGAAGGCCCTCGACCGGGCCGGCATCGTCGTCAACTACAACACCGTCCCCTACGACCCCCGGAAGCCCTTCGACCCCTCCGGCATCCGCATCGGCACCCCGTCCCTCACCTCCCGCGGCCTCACCACGGACCACATGGACCAGGTCGCCGAGTGGATCGACCGCGCCGTCACCGCCGCGGGCAAGGGCGACGAGGAGACCCTCCGCACCGTCCGCGCCGAGGTCGCCGACCTCATGGCCGCCCACCCGGCCCCGGGCCTCCCGGTCTGACGCCCGGCCGGCCCTGAGCCCGCCTGGCCTGCGCCCGGCCCGAGCCTCCGCCGGCCGACCGTCGGCCGGCCCGGCCCGGGCCTCCGCCCGTCGGTCGCCGACCGACGGCCCGTCAGCCCGCCGTCCCCGCGACGCGCAGGGCCTCCGTCCGGTCCGGTATGCCCTCCAGGCGGAGGGTCAGGGCCCCCGCGCTCCTGGTCCACAGGAGCGTGGGGCCCGCCGGACGCACCGCGTGGGTCCAGACCGAGCCGTCCCCCGCCTCCAGCGGGAACGTCAGCCGGTGCGGGCCGACGAACCAGTACCCGTGCGTCCCGTCCGGCAGCGTCACCGCCTCCGGCTGCACCGGCACCTGCTTGACGAAACCCAGCTCCAGCCGCGCCGGGAACTCGTCCAGCCGGACCGTCCGCTCCCCGTCCCGCCAGCACAGGCTGATCACCGCCCAGCCCCGCTCCGCCGCCCCCGTCACCGCGACCGCGTCCGGCGCTCCGAGGGCCCCCGGTATCAGCGGCGCGAAGCCCGCCCGGCGCCCGGCCTCCGCCAGGGACACCGGGCCGGGGCACCCCGGCACCGCCCCGCCCGACGGGGCCCGGCCGCCCTCCGGGTCGTACCGCACGGAGACCCCGCCGAAGCCGAACCAGTCCGCCACCGCCGCCCGCACGGGAGGCGTGAGCACCAGCACGATCAGCACCCCGGTCAGGCCCGCCACGAGCGCCCGCCACCGCTCCCGCACCCGGGCCACCGCCCACGCGCCCGCGCGCGCCCACCACCGGCCCGGGCCCGGCGCGGCCGTCGGGACCGGCACCGGCA
The DNA here is from genome assembly GCF_014648895.1 of Streptomyces tanashiensis. GTDB lineage: Bacteria > Actinomycetota > Actinomycetes > Streptomycetales > Streptomycetaceae > Streptomyces > Streptomyces tanashiensis. Next base: position 779,802 of record NZ_BMRZ01000001.1, on the reverse strand, counting down.
CCCGCTCGGCGAGGAGCTGCGCGAGCACCCGCTCGGCCATCGTCTCGCCGTCCACGTCCGGCACCCGCAACCGCCGCCCCAGCTCACGCAGCTCGTCCGGCAGACGCTCCTCACCCACGCTCCTCACCTCCCTCCGCCACCAGCACCATCCCCAGCTTCTTCAGCGCCCGGCTCAGCCGGGACTTCACCGTCCCCCTCGGCCAGCCCAGCGCCAGAGCCGTCTCCGTCTCGTCCAGCTCCAGGAGATACCGGTGGATCACCACCTGCCGGTGGTCCTCGGCGAGACCGTCCAGCGCCTCCCACAGCCGCCGGCTCCGCTCCCGCTCCTCGGCCGCGACCGCCGGGTCCGCCGACTCCGGTATCCGCGGCTCGCCGCCGAGCAGATCCGCCTCCCGGCCCGCGACGGCACGCTGCCGACCCGCCGACCGCACTGTGTTCCTGGTCTCATTGACGACGATCCGCAGCAGCCACGGACGGAACGCCCCGCCCTCCTTGAAACGCCCCAGCGACCGGTACGCCTTGAAGAAGGCCTGTTGCACCACGTCCTCGGCCTCCGCGCCCGCGCCGCACGCCACGGCCGCCCTCAGCGCCACCGCCGTGTGCGCGCGGACCAGCGCCGCGTACGCCTCCGGCTCTCCGGCGCGCACACGGGCGATCACCGCGGCCTCGTCGTCGACCAGGCCCCCCTCCCGCGTCCCCACACTCTTGATACACCGGCAGTCGGGGATCGGTTCCCACACCTGAGAGAATGATGTGCATGGCCTCTGACAGTCCCCGTGTGCTCTCCGGAATCCAGCCCACCGCAGGCTCGTTCCACCTCGGCAACTACCTCGGCGCCGTCCGCCAGTGGGTCGCCCTGCAGGAGACCCACGACGCGTTCTACATGGTCGTCGACCTGCACGCGATCACGGTCCCGCAGGACCCCGCCGAGCTGCGCGCCAACACCCGGCTCGCCGCCGCCCAGCTGCTCGCCGCCGGTCTCGACCCGGAGCGCTGCACCCTCTTCATCCAGAGCCACGTCCCCGAGCACGCACAGCTCGGCTGGGTCATGAACTGCCTCACCGGCTTCGGCGAGGCCTCCCGCATGACCCAGTTCAAGGACAAGTCCGCCAAGCAGGGCGCCGACCGCGCCACCGTCGGCCTCTTCACGTACCCGATCCTCCAGGTCGCGGACATCCTGCTCTACCAGGCCAACGAGGTCCCGGTCGGCGAGGACCAGCGCCAGCACATCGAGCTGACCCGCGACCTCGCGGAGCGTTTCAACGGCCGCTTCGGCGAGACGTTCACGATCCCGAAGCCGTACATCCTCAAGGAGACGGCGAAGATCTTCGACCTCCAGGACCCGACGATCAAGATGAGCAAGTCGGCGTCCTCGCCGAAGGGCCTGATCAACCTCCTGGACGACCCGAAGGCCACCGCGAAGAAGGTCAAGAGCGCCGTCACCGACACCGACACGGTGATCCGCTTCGACCCGGAGAACAAGGCCGGCGTCTCCAACCTGCTCACCATCATGTCCACGCTCACCTCCACGTCCGTCGCGGACCTGGAGAAGAGCTACGAGGGCAAGATGTACGGCGCGCTGAAGACGGATCTCGCCGAGGTCATGGTGGACTTCGTCACGCCGTTCCGGGCCCGCACGCAGGAATACCTGGACGACCCGGAGACGCTGGACTCGGTCCTGGCCAAGGGAGCGGAGAAGGCCCGCGCGGTCGCCGCGGAGACGCTGGCGCAGACGTACGAGCGGATGGGCTTCCTGCCCGCCAAGCACTGAGTCCAAGGACCCTGGCCACGAGGGTGGTGCAGGCCGCACACTGGCGGCTGCACCACCACACACGACTCGACGACGGACGACGGAGGAGAACGACGTGGGGACCGTAACGCTCGGCGTTTCGATCGCGGTCCCGGAGCCCTACGGCAGCCTGCTCCAGGAGCGGCGCGCCGGCTTCGGGGACCCTGCCGCGTACGGCATCCCCACGCACGTCACCCTGGTCCCGCCGACGGAGGTCGCGGAGGAGCGGCTGCCGGAGATCGAGGCGCACCTCGCGGGTGTCGCCGCCGACCACCAGCCGTTCCCCGTGCGCCTCAAGGGCACCGGGACCTTCCGCCCGCTCTCCCCGGTCGTCTTCGTGAAGGTGAAGGAGGGCGTGTCCCTCTGCAACCGGCTCCAGCACCGGATCCGGGACGAGGCGGGCCCCCTCGTGCGCGAGCTCCAGTTCCCGTACCACCCGCACGTCACCGTGGCGCACGGCATCTCCGAGGAGGGGATGGACCGGGCGTTCCGGGAGCTCGCCGGGTACGAGGCGGCCTGGACCTGCCGTTCCTTCGCGCTGTACGAGCAGGGCCCGGACGGGGTCTGGCGGAAGCTGTACGACTACGAGTTCGGCAGCGGCCGCCCGATCTCGGCGGTCCCCGCGCAGGGCGGCAGCCCGGTGGACACGCCGACGCCCACGGTCTAGCGCCGCAGGCCGACATGGCGGTACGCCGGTACGCCGGCAGGCCGGTACGTCACACCGGAAGGCGGCGGAACAGCGGCCTCGGCACGTGCCGCACCGCCGCCATCACCATCCGCAGCGCCCCCGGCACCCACACCGTCTCCGAGCGCCGCCGCAGCCCCAGCTCGATCGCGGCCGCGACCGCCTCCGGGGTCGTCGCGAGCGGCGCCTCCGCGAGCCCGGCCGTCATCCTCGAGCGCACGAACCCGGGCCGTACGACCATGACGTGCACGCCCGTGCCGTGCAGCGCGTCCCCGAGGCCCTGGGCGAAGGCGTCGAGCCCCGCCTTCGACGAGCCGTAGATGAAGTCGGCGCGGCGGGCCCGCTCGCCCGCGACCGAGGAGAGCACCACCAGCGAACCGTGGCCCTGCGCCTGGAGCGCGCCCGCGCACACCAGACCGGCCGAGACGGCGCCGGTGTAGTTGGTCTGCGCGACCCGGACGGCGGCGACCGGGTCGGACTCGTCACGCGCCTGGTCGCCGAGGACCCCGAAGGCCAGCAGCACCATGTCGATGTCGCCCTCGGTGAAGATCTTCCCCAGGCGCTCCTCGTGCGACGCGGTGTCGAGCGCGTCGAAGGGCACGGTGCGCACGTCGGCCCCGAGGGCGCGCAGCGAGTCGGCGGCGGCCGTGAGCGCGGGGGAGGGGCGGCCGGCCAGCCAGACCGTGCGGGTGCGGCGGGCGATCAGCCGGCGGGCGGTGGCGAGCCCGATCTCGGAGGTGCCGCCGAGGACGAGCAGGGACTGCGGGGCACCGAAGGCGTCCTTCACGGGAACTCCTGGAGATCTAGAGACGGAGACGGCGGGCCAGGTCCGAGGTGAGGACGGACCGGGGGTCGAGCGTGGCGCGCAGCGCCCGGAACTCGTCGAGCCGCGGGTACATCGCGGCCAGCGTCTCCGGCCGCACCCGGGAGTCCTCGGCGAGGTGGACCCGGCCGCCGGCTCCCGCGACCTCCTCGTCGAGCGCGTCGAGGAACCGGCCGAGGCCGGGGAGGCCGGTGGGGAGGTCGAGGGCGAGGGTCCAGCCGGGGAGGGGGAAGGAGAGCCAGCCGGGGTCGGCGGCGCCGAACCGTTTCAGGACGGCGGGGAAGGAGGGGCAGCCGCGGTCCGCGATCCGCCGCACGATCCGCCGGAGGGTCTCCTCCTGCCCGTACGGGACGACGAACCGGTATTGGAGGAAGCCCTCGCGCCCGTGGATCCGGTTCCAGTGGGGGACGCCGTCGAGGGGGTGGAAGAAGGCGGGCAGCGACTGGAGGCGGCCGGTCGCGGCGCGGGGGGCCGTGCGGTACCAGAGCTCGTTGAAGAGCCCGACGGACGCGCGGCCGAGCAGTCCGCCCGGGACGTGCGGCGGCGGGGCCGGCAGCCGCACCGGCCGGAAGGCGAGCGGGGCGCGGCGGGCCCGGTGGTGCCGGGGCAGCGCGTCGTACGGGGCGTGGTCGCCGCGCGTCAGGACGGAGCGGCCGGTGGCGGCGCCCCGGGCGAGCAGGTCGATCCGGGCGGCGGAGTAGCGGTGGGCGTGGTCGTCGGCGGTGAGCCGGGCCATCAGCGTGTCGAGGTCGGGGACGCGCTCGGTCTCCACGCGCATGAGGGAGGTCTCGACGGGCAGCAGCCGCAGGGCGGCGGAGAGGATCACGCCGGTCAGGCCCAGGCCGCCGGTGGTGGCGTCGAAGAGAGGGGTCCCGGGAAGCACGGTCCGGATCCCGCCGTCGGCGGTGAGGAGTTCGAGGGCGGTCACGTGCCGGCCGAAGGAGCCCGAGCCGTGGTGGTTCCTGCCGTGGATGTCGGCGGCGATCGCGCCGCCGACGGTCACGTACCGGGTGCCGGGGGTCACCGGGACGAACCAGCCGAGCGGCAGCAGCGCCTCCATCAGCCGGTGCAGGCTGACGCCCGCCTCGCAGACGACGAGCCCGGCGGTGGTGTCGAGAGCCAGGATCCGGTCGAGGCCGGTCATGTCGAGGACGGTGCCGCCGGCGTTCTGCGCGGCGTCGCCGTACGCGCGGCCGAGGCCGCGGGCGACGGCGCCGCGCGGGCCGCAGCCGAGGACGGCCTCGACGGCCTCGGCGTGCCCGCGCGGGCGCCGCACGCGCGCGAGGGCGGGGGCGGTGCGGCCCCAGCCGCTGAGTGCTTCGCAGTCGTCGTCCAGGACGTGGGTCTCGACAGCCATGAGGGTGACCGTATAGCCGTGTCTGTCGCTTATGCCGGTATTGGATGGCGGTTCGTCGATAGGGGTGATGAAAGGAGTGTCAGGAAAGAGGCCTCGCTCCCTCGGCGGCGGGCCGCGCGAGCGTCACGTCGGCCGACTGTGGCCCGGGCCGCGACGTACGGGATGTCGGTCGCGGGTCTGTGCGCTCCGGCAGGGGATTCTCGTACCGGGTTGATCCGACGGCGGAGGAGTAGACGTACGACATGGACTGGCTGACCAAACTCCCCGTGATCGGCCCCTGGGTCACCCGCCTCATGCGGACCCACGCCTGGCACGCGTACGAGACCCTCGACGAGGCCCACTGGACCAGGCTCGCCGCCGCGATCACCTTCATCTCCTTCCTCGCCCTCTTCCCGCTGATCACGGTCGCCGCCGCGGTCGGCGCCGCGCTCCTCACCGACGACCAGCTCGACCGGATCGAGGACAAGGTCGCCGACCAGGTGCCCGGGATCTCCGACCAGCTCGACATCGGCGGGCTCGTCGCCAACGCCGGCACCATCGGACTCGTCGCCGGAGCCCTTCTGCTCCTCACCGGCATCAGCTGGATCGGCTCCATGCGGGAGTGCCTGCGCGCGGTCTGGGGGCTCGACGACATCGAGGGCAACCCGATCCTGCTCAAGGGCAAGGACGCGCTGATCCTCATCGGCCTCGGCGGCGTCGCGCTCGCCTCGCTCGCCGCGTCCTGGCTCGGCTCCACCGCCGTCGGCTGGAGCGCCGACCGGCTCGGCATCTCCGGCGAGGGCGCGGGCGGCGTCCTGCTCCAGGGGGCCGCCGTCCTGGTCGGGGTCGTCGCCGACTTCCTGATCCTGCTGTACGTGCTGACGCTGCTGCCGGCCGTCGAACCGCGCCGCCGGGACCTCGTGGTGGCGGCGCTCATGGGCGCGGTCGGCTTCGAGCTGCTGAAGCTGCTGCTCGGCGGCTACATGAGGGGGGTCGCGGCGAAGTCGATGTACGGGGCCTTCGGTGTCCCGATCGCCCTGCTCCTGTGGATCAACTTCACCGCGAAGCTCCTGCTGTTCTGCGCGGCCTGGACGGCTACGGAGTCACGCCGGGGGAGGCCGGGGCCTCAGGAGAGTCCTGACGGTCCGGGGACTCCTGGGCGTCGGGAGAGCCCGGGGCCCCAGGAGCGTCCTGGCCGTCCGGGGACTGCGAACGGCGACGACGCGCCGCCGACGCGGCCAGCGGCCAGCGGCGGTTGACCAGGAAGACCGCCGCGGCCAGGAGGACGAGGACACCGCCCGCCACGGCCAGCGCGATCCCGACCCCGCCGGACTTCTCGGCGGCGGCCGCGCGGACCGGCTCCTCCGGGGCGTTCTTGCCGGGCGCCGGAGCCGTGCCGTCGTCGGGAGCGGTGGGCGTCAGACGCTCCGAGCGCGGCGGCACCAGCTCACCGACCGGCCGCACCTTCCCGGAGGCCGCGAAGCCCCAGTCGAGCAGCCGGGCGGCCTCCAGGTAGACCGCGTGCTGCTCCTTCGAGGAGGGGTTCATGACGGTGACGAGCAGGACCCTGCCGTTGCGCTCGGCGACGCCGGTGAAGGTGGCACCCGCGTGCGTGGTGTTGCCGTTCTTGACGCCGGCGATGCCCTGGTACGGGGCGACGCCGATGTCGCCCGTGAGGAGCCGGTTGGTGTTCTGGATCTCGAAGGTCTCGCGCTTCTTGCCCGGCTTGGCCTCGCCGGGGAAGGCGGCGCGGGGCGTGGCGGCGTACTCGCGGAAGTCCGCCTTCCGCATGCCGTTGCGGGCGATGAGTGTCAGGTCGTACGCGGAGGAGACCTGGCGCGGGGCGTCGTAGCCGTCCGGGGAGACCACGAAGGTGTCGAGGGCCTGGAGATCGGCCGCGTGGTCGTTCATGTCCTTGACGGTCTGGTTGAGACCGCCGTTCATGCTGGTCAGCACGTGCACGGCGTCGTTGCCGGAGCGGAGGAAGACCCCGAGCCACAGGTCGCGGACGCTGTAGGTCTGCTTCTCCTTGATGCCGACCAGGCTGGAGCCGGCCCCGATGCCCGCCAGGTCCTGGTTGGTGACCAGGTGGTTCTGTGTCTTGTTGGGGAACTTCGGCAGCAGGGTGTCCGCGAAGAGCATCTTGAGCGTGGAGGCCGGGGCGAGGCGCCAGTGCGCGTTGTGCGCGGCGAGGATCTGGCCGCTCTCCGCGTCCGCGACGACCCAGGAACGGCCCGACAGCTCCTTCGGCAGCACCGGGGCGCCGGGCATGAGCTGCACCTGAGTCCCCGGCCTGCTGAGCAGGGGGCCTCCGACCTTGGACATCACGGCGGGAGGCTTGGGCTGCTTGTCCTTCCCGTCCTTTCCGTCCGCGTGGGCCGCGGGCGCGGCGGTGACGAGCGGCAGGAGCACAGCAGCGGCGACCGCCCAAGCGGTCTTCTTCGAAGCAGACACGGTCGAGAACGTACAGGTACGCACAACCGATCCGAACCCCGGCAGGCGGTTCACCTGCCCCCGTCCACCCGGAAGCGGGGGCCGGGGGACCGACGGCGATACTGGGGTCATGAAGCTCAGCCGCCGTGTCTCCTGGTTCCTGCTCGCGTTCGGGGTGTGGTCCTGGTTCATCTGGGTCACCTTCGTCAAGAACCTCTGGAACGACGGGAGCGGCCTCGCCTTCGACGACGCCGGCGACCCGACGGCCTACTTCTGGGTTCATCTGCTGCTTGCCGTCACGTCCTTTGTCCTGGGGACGGTGATCGGCGTGATCGGGTTGCGTGGGGTGCGCGCCGCGCGCCGCGCGGACGGCTAGAAGAGGGGTTCCGGGGGCGTGGTCGTCTTTCTGCTGGTCCTGGTCGTGGTGCTCGCGCTGCTCGGCGCGGTCCACTGGTACGTGTGGCGGCGGCTGGTGCGCGACGTCACCGTGGCGGGGAGCCGGGCGCGCCGGTTCGGTACGGCCGCCGTCGTGGTCCTGCCGCTGCTCTCGCTCGCGGCGCTGGTCTCCGCGCGGGCGGGCGCGCCCTTCCCGGTCCAGCAGGCGGTCGCCTGGCCGGGCTTCCTCTGGCTGGCCGTGCTCCTGTACCTGGTCCTGGCCCTGGTGGTCGGCGAGGCCGTCCGGCCGCTCCTGCGCGCCTGGACGAGCCGCCGTGCGGCCGCCGCCCCGGCGGAGCCCGTACCCGCGGCCGTGTCCGTCCCCGCGGACGAGCCGACGGGGAACGCCGGACCTCCGGCGGAGCCCGCGAGCGCGTCGGCGACCGAACCCGCGTCGGCGACCGAACCCGAGCCCGTGACCGCGCCCGCCGCCGCCCCGTCCGGTGACGTCTCCCGGCGGCTGTTCGTGTCGCGGGTCGTCGCCGGGTCCGCGGCGGCCGTGGCCGTCGGGACCGTCGGGTACGGCACGTACGGCGTGCTGCGCGGCCCCCGGGTCAAGCGGGTCACCGTCCCGCTCGCCAAGATCCCGCGTGCCGCGCACGGCTACCGGATCGCCGTCGTGTCCGACATCCACCTCGGCCCGATCCTGGGCCGCGCCCACACCCGGCGCATCGTGGACACGATCAACGCCACCCAGCCCGACCTGATCGCGGTCGTCGGCGACCTCGTCGACGGGACCGTCGAGAACCTCGGCCCCGCCGCGGAGCCGCTCGCCCGGCTCCGCGCCCGCCACGGCTCCTTCTTCGTGACCGGGAACCACGAGTACTTCTCGGGCGCCGACGCCTGGGTCGACCACGTCCGCGAACTCGGCCTGCGCCCGCTGCGCAACGCGCGCGTGGAGATCCCGGCCGGCTTCGACCTCGCCGGCGTCGACGACGTCGCGGGGGAGAGCGAGGGCCAGGGTCCCGACTTCGCGCGGGCCCTCGGCGACCGCGACCGGGCCCGCGCCGCGGTGCTCCTCGCGCACCAGCCGATCGTCGTCCACGACGCCGTGCGCCACGGCGTGGACCTCCAGCTCTCCGGCCACACCCACGGCGGCCAGCTCTGGCCCGGCAACTACCTCGCCGAACTGGCCAACCCGACCGTCGCCGGGCTCGAGCGGTACGGGGACACCCAGCTCTACGTCTCCCGCGGTGCGGGCGCCTGGGGACCCCCGGTCCGGGTCGGGGCACCCTCGGACATCACGATCGTCGAACTCGCCTCGAAGCAGGCCTGAACGGGCATCGTCACTCCACGCCGCGAGATCGATACGGGCTGCTCATCGACTTAAATTCGCATTTCCCGGACATATACATGTGCTATGAAAGTTTTTCCTTCCGCTTGTGAAGACCGTGTGATGGGATGCAGCCATCGCGACGTTTTCCGGGGGCCGTCGCATCAGGGGTGGCACCAGAAAAAGGAAGCACGGCAATGCGGTCGACGGTCCGTCTGCGGATCCTCATCACTTGTGGAGTACTGGTCGCCGCCGGAGTGGGGGGCTGGCAACTGCTGCCCTCCGACGGCGTCCGGACCGACCCGATCACCGTCGGCACGACCGACGAAGTGACCTCACTCGACCCGGCCGGCGCCTACGACGCCGGATCATGGGCCATGTACAGCAACGTCTTCCAGTCGCTGCTGACGTTCAAGCCGGGCTTCACCACGCCGGTCCCGGACGCCGCCGAGAGCTGCAAGTTCGTGGGCACCAGGCTCACCACGTACCAGTGCACGCTCCGCGACGACCTCACCTTCGCCAACGGGCGCAAGATCACCGCCGAGGACGTCAAGTACTCCTTCGAGCGGATGCTGCGCATCAAGTCGGACGTCGGTCCGCAGCCGCTCTTCCCGACGCTGAAGAGCGTCTCGGCCGAGGGCCGCACCGTCACCTTCCACCTGAGCGGCCGTGACGCCACGTTCCCGCTGAAGGTGGCGACCGGCGCCGGCTCGATCGTGGACAAGGACCAGTACCCGGCGAACAGGCTGCGCACGGACCACGCGGTCGACGGCTCGGGGCCGTACGTCCTCAAGGAGTACAAGGAGGGCGAGTCCGCGCTCCTGGAGCCCAACCCCGCGTACAGGGGCGCCGTCACCAAGGCCGGTCACACGGTCCTCGTGAAGTACTTCGGCCAGTCCCAGGAGCTGGCCGACGCCTGGAAGGCGAAGGACGTCGAGGTGACGCACCGGCAGCTCCCGCCGAACTTCCTCTCGACCCTGGACACCAAGGACGGGACCCGGGTCACCGAGGCGGAGAGCGCCGAGATCCGCAACCTCAACTTCAACGTCCGGCCCGGCTCGCCCATGGCCGACAAGGCCGTACGGCAGGCCGTCGCCGCCGTCCTCGACCGCCCCGCGATCACCGAGGACGCCTACAAGGGCACGGTCGAGCCGCTCTACTCCCTCATCCCGCAGGGCTTCGTCGGCCACAGCACCGCCTTCTTCGACGTCTACCCGGAGCCGAGCAGGAAGAAGGCCAAGGCCCTCCTGAAGGAGGCCGGGGTCGAGACGCCGGTGAAGTTCACCTACGGCTTCCGCAAGGACACCACCTACGCCGCCGAGGCCGCCGAGATCAAGCGGCAGCTGGAGGAGACCGGCCTCTTCGAGGTCAAGGTCGTCGAGGCCGACTGGCAGAACTTCCAGAAGGGGTACGCGAAGGGCAGCTACGACGCCTACCCCGTCGGCTGGCTCCCCGACTTCCCCGACTCCGACAGCTTCACCGCTCCGCTCGTCGGCACCGAGAACACCCTGCACAACGGCTTCTCCAGCAAGCGGATCGACAGCCTGATCGCCTCGACGCAGCAGTTCAGCGACCGGGCCCGCGCCACGAAGGACTTCAAGGACATCCAGAGCGAGGTCGCCGAGGACGTCCCGCTCGTCCCGCTGTGGCAGAAGAAGGACTACGTCCTCTCCACCGAGGCGGTCGCCGGCTCCCAGTACCTGACGGACGGCACGGGCATCTGGCGGCTGTGGGAGCTCAGCTGGATCTAGGGAATCCCTGGATCGGGAATCCCCTGGATCCAGGGACACCCCCTGCTTCCCCTAGGGCTTCGGGCTCGCCTTCTTCTTCGGCTTGCCCGAGGCCGCCATCCCGGCCGCCGTCGGCATGAAGTCGGAGAGCAGCTCGTGCGTCTCCTTGACCAGCGGGCGCAGGATCCGGAAGCGGGAGAGCGAGATCGCGCGGGCGGTGACCGGCGCGAGGCGCTCCACCAGGCGGCGGCTGTTCTCCGCGCCCTCCGAGCGGTCGTACACCCAGAACAGCACCAGGCCCATCTGCTGGAGCCACAGCAACTGCGGGAGTGCTTCCTTCAGTTCCGGGTCGACCTTGACCGAGGCGCCGGAGATGACCCGCCGGTGCACCTCGATCGCGGCCTCGCGCGGACCCTCCGACTCGGGGGAGAAGGGGCTGAGCGGGCTGTCCGGGTCGGCGGCGTTCTTGAAGAACTGGGCCGCGAACTCGTGGTACGGCTCCGCGATGTCGAGCCAGCCGAGGTAGACCCCGCGGATCCGGGCGGTCAGGTCCTTCTCGGGGCCGGTCAGGATGGGCTCGACGGCTGCCTGGTGCTCCTCGGCGATCCGGTCGTAGAAGCCCTGGACGAGGTGCTCCTTGGAGGAGAAGTAGTAGTAGGCGTTCCCGACGGAGACCCCGGCCTCCTGGGCGATGGCCCGCATCGTCGTCTTGTCGTAACCGCGCTCCTTGAACAGCCGGAGCGCGGTCTCGAGGATGAGCGTGCGGGTCTGCTCGCTCTTGGGGGCCTTCTTCTCTTCCGTCACGGAGCCGAGCCTAACCGGGCGGACCGGGCACTCCGCAGTGCCCGTCCCCGCAGTGCCCGTCCTCCTGCCCCGGCCCCTTCAGGGCCTCGCGCCACTTCGCGGCGGCGAGGACGGTGATCCGGGCGAAGGGCTGTCCGGCCGGGGTGGCCAGCCAGTGGGCCTTGGCCCGGTGGTCGGCCAGGGCCCAGAGGCAGACGATCCAGGCGGAGGTCTCCCGGTAGACCTGGCCCCGGTCCCCGACCACGGTGATCTCCCGCAGGGTGGCGGTGTGGTCGAGGGCCGGGAAGAGGCGCCGTGCCTGCTGCGATCCCGCCGGTACGAGGTCGAGCGGGACGAGCTGCCGCTGGCGCAGCAGCCAGTGCCTGAGGTGCACGCAGAGCGGGCAGTCGGCGTCGTAGAGCACGGTCAGACGTCCCACGGGGGTCGTGGGGTGCGCCGGGGCCGTCACCGCGGTCAGCCCTGGGGGGCGGGCGGGGCCCAGGGGCCGGCCTTGGGGGCGGCGGTCCAGCCCTGCGGGCCGACGGGCGGCACCTGCTCGCGTTCCATGACACCGCGGCGGCGGATCCTGTTGAGCACGTACACGTTGCCGAGGTGCATGACACCGAGGACGAGCAGGACCACTCCGAGCTTGACGGAGAGGGCCTCGAAGAGCGCCCGGGCGTCGACGACGGCGGCGTCCTGGCTCAGGTAGAGGGCGACGAAGCCGAAGTTGACGAGGTAGAAGCCGACCACCAGGAGGTGGTTGACGGCGTCCGCGAGCTTCTCGTTCCCGTGCAGCACGTCGGAGAGGAAGATCCTTCCGTTGCGGCTGAGGGTGCGGGCGACCCAGACGGTGAGGGCCACGCTGATCAGCAGGTAGACGATGTACGCGACGACAGTGAGGTCCATGCCCCACCCTCCCTTGAACGCGTTCAAAAGCTGGCAGACATGACTGTAGACCTCCTCTTGAACGTGTTCAAGTCGCTGGGGAAAGAGGTGGCCCGGCCGTGCCCCGCCGTCTAGGGTCGGGCGGGTGACGCTCTCTCATGACCTGGCCGGCGCCGGCCCCTCGACCGTCGTCCTGCTGCACTCCGGGGTCTGCGACCGCCGCATGTGGGACGGACAGTTCCACGCGCTGGCCGGGGCGGGACACCGTGTCGTCCGCTGCGACCTCCGCGGTTTCGGCGACAGCCCCGTCGACGCCCCCCACACCCACGCCGAGGACGTCCGCGAGCTCCTCGACCGCCTCGGAGTCGAGCGGGCCGCCGTCGTCGGCTCCTCCTTCGGCGGCCGGGTCGCCCTCGAACTCGCCGCCCGCCACCCCGGACGCGTCTCCGCCCTCGCCCTGCTGGGATCCGCCCTCCCCGGCATGGCGCCCAGCGAGGAGCTGCGTGCCTGGGGAGCCCGCGAGGACGCGCTCATCGAGGCGGGCGACCTCGACGCCGCCGTCGAGCTCAACGTCGACACCTGGCTCGGCCCCGAGGCCTCGGATGCCGCCCGCGCCTACGTCCGGGAGGCGCAGCGGCGCGCCTTCGACCTCCAGCTCGCCGCCCCCGAGGAGAACCACCCCGTCGCTCCGGAGGTCACCCGCGACGACCTCGCCGCGATCCGGGCCCCCGCCCTCGTCGCCGTCGGCGCCCATGACCTGCCCGACTTCCGGGCGATCGCCGACGAGCTCGGCAACCTCCTGCCGGCCGCCCGCCGCGTCGACCTCGACTGGGCCGGCCACCTCCCCGCCCTGGAACGCCCGGACGAGACCGCCCGGCTGCTCCTCTCCTTCCTGGCGCAAGCCGTGGACGGGAGCCTCAGCCCCGGCGTATCTGCGCGGTGATCGTCGGATCGGTGATCCGGTCGTCGGCGGCGAGCAGCAGCGCCTTCGACAGGATCACCGAAAGCAGCCCGCCGTCCTCCTCGAACGGCAGGAACACCTTCCCCCGGTCGCGCGCGCGGTCGGCCACCACGCACAGATAGGAGTCGTCCGGCTCCATCAGCACGTTCCCCGAGCCCAGATGGATCCGGTACGCGCGCAGCTCGCCGCGCACCCGCAGGAACCGGTCGGTCAGCTCCACCCGGTCCGCGATCCGGGTCCGGGGCAGCAGCCGGGCCAGCGTCTCGCGCCGGATCAGCGCCGGCTCGGTCAGCTCACCGAACGACCAGCTCTCCCAGTACCCGTCGTACGCCCGATCCTCCCCGCGGTCCCGCCAGTGCGGGTCGGCCCCGATCGACGCCACCCCCACGAACAGGTCGACGTCCCGCAGCGCCTCCGAGAGCACCAGCGCCGGTACGTCGGCCAGCGCGGCGGCCTCCCACGCGCCCCGCGCCCCGGCCGAAGCGCCCGGCGCCCCCGCCGTGTTCGCCCGGCGCTCGAAGCGCACCTGGTCCGTGGAGCAGAGCCGGGCCACCCCGTCCGAGTACGCCCCCTCGTCGACCAGTTCCACGAAGAACCGGGCCCGCCAGCGCGTCCCCTCGCCGGCCGGGAGCTCGCCCGGCACCGGCAGCTCCTTCACCAGCTCGGAGGACCAGCCGTCCGAGAAGTACCCCAGGTGGTTCCCCGCCCAGCCGCGCTCGGCCATCAGCGCCCGCGCCTGCCCGTACCGCAGGACGTGTCCCGCGAAGCGGTTGGAGTACGCGCCGGTCGCCAGCTCCGCCGGAGTCAGCGGGTACACCTCGCGGAAGACCTGCTTGAACGGCTGGCGCTCCTCCCGCTCCGCCATCGCCGCCCGCCACTCGGCGACCTCCTCGCCCCCGGCCCGCAGCGGATGCCACAGCCGCAGCCGGGCGTCCGGGCCGACCGGACGCGCCGTCCCGTCCTCGCCCGCCAGGGCCCAGCCGCCGCCGGTGCGCTCCGGCAGGCCCGCGGTCCACCGCTCGCCGTCGTCCTCCGCGACCTCCCAGAGCAGGGCGCGGGCCACCGCCCCGGTCACCGGGTGGTCCACGTAGTACCGCTGCCAGTCCTCCGCCGGCCAGACCGTGCCCGCCGCGAGATGCTCCTCGACGCGGGACCGCTCGGCGGCGACGAGGGCCTTGAGCTCCCTGAGCCCGGCCCTGACCCCCTTCAGCTCCTCCGCGCGGGTCTCCCGCACCTCCTTCGGCGCCGTCTTCAGGAGCCTCCCCTCCGGGCCCCTGAAGGACAGCGCGACCGTGCCCGGCTCCCGAACCGCGAGCTCCGCCGTGTACGCCCCGAGCGGTACCTCCCGGATCCCGCGCCCGTCCAGACCGAGCGTCGCCACGCCGCGCTCGCGGAGCATCGACGGGGTGAGCCCGGCGCGGGCGGCGACCGCCTCCAGGGCCTTGGCGATGCCCTTGATCACCGTCCGGTTCCGCACCTTCTTCGGCAGCCGCCCCAGCCACTGCACGGCCTCCCCGCCCCGGGCGCCCCCGCACTCCCCGAGCACGGCGACGGCGGTCGTGGCCAGTGTCTGGCTGCGGCAGAACCCGCCGGAACCGCCGAGCCCGGTCCCCGCGTTCAGCGCGACGGCCCCGACGAGCGGCACGACCCAGTCGGCGTCGACGTCGAGCGCGGCCCACAGCAGACCGCGGACGAGGCTGGTGTTGGCGGCGTCGGCGAGTGTCGGTGCCCCCATCCCGTGCGGATCAGGGTCGTCGACCCGGTGCTCGGGCTGCGCGGCGATCCCCTCCAGAAGGCGCCGCACCACCTCCGCCCCGGCCTCGGCCCGCGCGAGTCGTGCGGCCGACTCGCTGCGCCATGCCTTGGACGCCCGAGGCCGGTCCATCAGGGCGCAGTGCGCGAGGAGTTCCGTCACCCCGGTGCCGGACAGCAGGTCCGCGTGCGCTGTGCGCATCGCCGGACCGTAGTCGTCGTTCCCGTCCAGGATGTGACGGCGCAGCAGGCCCTCGTCGGCGGGGGACTCGCGGCGCAGCAGGACGTCCATCCGGTCCCGGAGCAGACTGAACTCGTCCTGTCGGTAGATCCGCAGAGACTCGGCCATGTCGCGCAGGACCCGCAGGCGAGGGCGGTCGCAGTCCCCCGCCTCGTCCGCGGCCGCCACCGCGATCGGCACCAGCGCGAGGAACGACTGCCGCAGTTCGTGCGGGGCGACCGCCGCGTCCTTCCCGAGGAGCCGGGCGAGCAGCAGGTCCGCCTCGGCGACCGACCAGACCAACTCCTGTCTGGCCAGGGCGGCGAGCGCAGGCTTCGCCACCTCTTCGTCCGACCGCCGGCACACCCGTCGGTGGAGTGCGAGCGCCGCCTTCCGGCGCCCCGCCACGTCCAGGGAGTCGAGGAACTCCCCGAGCGCACCCGCGTTTCCGGCTCGCGCGCACGCGACCGCCTCGTCCAGCCCGCTCCCCGGGCCCGTGTTCCCCACCATGTCCAGGACGGTAGCGAACCCCACTGACAGCCTTAGCCGAACCGCCTCACGCCCGGCACCAGTGCCGTCCCCGCGCAGCAGCCGCCCACCGCCACCGCGGCGACGAGCAGCGGCACTTCGGGGCCCCACGCCGAGGCGGCGAGCGGGGCGAGGGCGTACCCCAGGGGCATCGCGGCCAGCGAGAGCAGCCAGTCGTACGAGGTGACCCGGGCGAGCGCGTGGGCGGGCACCGCGCGCTGGACGGCGGTCTCCCAGACGGGGGAGAGGAAGCCGAGCCCCGCCTGCGCGAGCCCGTACGCCGCGATCGTGACCGGCGCGGGCGCGGCGAGGGCGAGCAGCACCAGTGGCAGCGCGTACGTGGCGAGGCCGAGGTTCGCGGTCAGGACCGGGCGCCGGGGGCGGACCCGGTCGGCGAGCAGCGCTCCGAGGAGGAAGCCGACGGCGCCGACCTGGAGCAGGACGACCCAGGTGGTGGCGCCGCCGAGCCGGTGCACGGCGATGGCGGGCCCGAGGGTCATCAGGACGGCGGCGGCGCCGTTCCAGGCGCTGTGGCCGATGAGGCTGGTCCAGTACCAGTCCCGGGAGCGGACCTCCTGCCAGCCCTCGGCGAGGTCGGCGCGGAGCGAGCGGCGCGGGATCGGGACGCGCTTCACCCGGACGGCGGTCAGGAGCAGCGCGCTGACGGCGAAGGTGGCCGCGTCCAGGACGAACGCCCAGCCGGGTCCCACGGTCAGGACGAGGGTGCCGGCGAGCGCGGGTCCGGCGAGGCGGGTGGCGCTCTGGGCGACGCCCATCGCCGCGTTGGCCCGGTGCAGGGCGTCCGCCTCGACCGTGCCCTTCACCAGCGGCGAGCCGGTGGGCATGGCGAAGGCTCCGGCGGCGCCGCCGAGCGCCTCGGCGGCCGCGAGGACGGCGAGGCTGGGGGAGCCGCCGAGCAGCTGGACGCCGACGAGGAGCTGGGTGGCGCAGCGTACGAGGTCCGTGGTGAGCGCGACCGTACGGGCGTCGAAGCGGTCGCCGACGACGCCGCCCACCGGGAGCAGGAGCAGTTTGGGGACCATCGCGCAGCCGAGGACCAGGGCGAGCGCCGAGGTGGAGCCGGTGGCTTCCAGGACGGCGAGGGCGAGGGCGGCGGGGATGGCGGCGTCGCCGAGGAGGGAGAGGGCGCGGCCGGTGAAGAGGAGGCGGAAGGAGCGGGTGCGCAGGGGGTGGGGGACGGGTGGGGGCGCGACGGGGCGCGCGGGGGCTGTCGGCATGGACCGCAGAGTATTTCGGTACCGAATAATTCGTCAACGAAATACTTCTCGGGAGAAGACCGCCCCGCCGACGTACGATCACCCCATGGCGCACCCCGAGGAACAGCAGGAACCGCGCACCCCGCGCGACTGGACCGACGAGCACGTCGCCCGCTGGCAGCCCGTCCTGCCCGGCCTCGACCCCGTCGTCGAAGGCGCGGTCACCCGGATGAAGAAACTCTCGGTCCACCTGCGCCGGGTCAGGGAGCAGTCCCTCGTCGACTTCGACCTGGAACGCCACGAGTTCGACACCCTCCACAAGCTCGCGGGGCGCGGCGGCAGCGCCGCCCCCTCCGAACTCGCCCAGGACCTCGACCTGGCCCCCGCCTCCGTCTCCGGGCGCCTCGACGCCCTGGAGAAGCGCGGTTTCGTCCGCCGCACCCAGTCCACGACCGACCGGCGCCGGGTCGTCGTGGAACTCACCGCCTCCGGACGCGAGACCTGGCTCGGCGCGATGGACGTCCTCGGTCACGAGGAGTACCGGCTGCTCGGCGTCCTCAGCACCGAGGAACGCGGCCTGCTCAACGACATGCTGCGCCGGGTCATGGTCGAGGCCGAGGCGGGCGGCCCCACCCAGTCCTGGCACGCCTGACCGGGGCACTGTCGGTGGCGGCCCCTACCCTGCTCGGCATGGGAACGGTGACCTTCGTCGACGAGACGACCACGGGGGGCCGCACGGCCGGCCCCCGCCTGCCCGTCACGGAAGAGCGGCTCACCCTGCGGGAGCTGATCCGCCGCAGGGTCGCCCACGAGGCGGACGGCGAGGCGGCCTTCGCCCGGGCCGTCGAGGCCTTCGGACGCAACGGCTTCCTGGTCCTGGTGGGCGACCGTCAGGTCGAGGAGCTCGACGACACGGTGACGGTGGGTCCGGAGACGGAGGTCGTCTTCCTCAGACTCGTCCCGCTCGTCGGCGGCTGACCCCCTGGAGGAGGCCGAGGGTCACATGCTCAGCGAGCGCGCGTAGTTGAGCTGTCCCATGACCCAGTGGATGGTGTCCGGGCCGGTCGCCGGGATCATCGTCGAGTGGTGCCGGCCGCCGCTGGTCACCGTGACCTGGATGAAGCCGGTCGTGGACTTCTCCTTCATCAGCAGGAACAGCAGGCCGAGCAGGCAGAAGATGAAGAAGATGACGGCGAGGACGATCGCCACGGTGGGCATCTTCTCCTCGGTCCGCGACATGTCCATCGCGTTCCACACGGCGCCCTTGAGCGGCATGCTGCCCGCCGGGGTGATGATCTGGTCGCCGACCACGGTGATGTCACCGAGGCTCAGCAGCGGCGCCCCCGCGCCCGCCGGCGGCTGCTGCGGCGGCACCGGCACGCCACCCGGCAGGGTCGGCTGGTAGGACGGCGGCGTCTGCGGGTACCCGTACGCGGGCGTCCCGCCCTGGGGGTATCCGTACGCCGGGCTCCCGGGCGTCCCGCCCTGCTGCCCCGGCCCCCACTGGTACTCACCGTCCGCGTAAGGGTTCGGCTCGCTCATCAGTCCCCGTCCTCCACAAAGAAAAAGCCCGCTCCTGCACGCCGCAGCGTACAGAAGCGGGCCGAAGCACCGAACCCGAAGGTCAGAAGCGACGCGTGATCAGCGCGCGCTTCACCTCCTGGATGGCCTTCGTGACCTCGATGCCACGCGGGCACGCGTCCGTGCAGTTGAACGTCGTGCGGCAGCGCCACACGCCGTCCTTGTCGTTCAGGATCTCCAGGCGCTGCTCGCCCGCCTCGTCACGCGAGTCGAAGATGAAGCGGTGCGCGTTGACGATCGCGGCCGGACCGAAGTACTGGCCGTCGTTCCAGAAGACCGGGCAGGACGACGTGCACGCGGCGCACAGGATGCACTTGGTGGTGTCGTCGAAGCGCTCACGGTCCTCGGCGGACTGCAGGCGCTCACGCGTCGGCTCGTTCCCCTTGGTGACCAGGAACGGCATGACGTCCCGGTACGCCTGGAAGAACGGCTCCATGTCCACGACCAGGTCCTTCAGGACCGTCAGGCCCTTGATGGCCTCGACCGTGATCGGCTTCTCGGGGTTGATGTCCTTGATCAGCGTCTTGCAGGCGAGCCTGTTCTTGCCGTTGATCCGCATCGCGTCCGAGCCGCAGATGCCGTGCGCGCAGGAGCGACGGAACGTCAGCGTGCCGTCGACGTCCCACTTGATCTTGTGAAGGGCGTCGAGGACACGCTCCTTCGGGTCGATCTCGATCTGGAAGTCCTCCCAGACCGCGGCGTCCGACACCTCGGGGTTGAAGCGGCGGATCCGCATCGTGACCGTGATGTACGGGGAGGCGGCGGACTCCGCCTCGACCTTGTCCAGTACGGGGGTAGCCATCAGTACTTACGCTCCATCGGCTGGTAGCGGGTCTGGACGACCGGCTTGTAGTCGAGACGGACGGTCTCGGAGCCGTCCTCGCCGACCTCGCGGTACGCCATGGTGTGGCGCATGAAGTTGACGTCGTCGCGGTTCGGGTAGTCCTCGCGGTAGTGACCGCCGCGGGACTCCTTGCGCGCCAGGGCCGAGACGGCCATGACCTCGGCCAGTTCGAGCAGGTTGCCCAGCTCGATGGCCTCCAGGAGGTCCGTGTTGAAGCGCTTGCCCTTGTCCTGGATGGACACGTTCTCGTAGCGCTCGCGCAGCTCGGCGATCTTCTCGACGGCCGTCTTGATGGTCTGCTCCGTGCGGAACACCATCACGTTGGCGTCCATCGTCTCCTGGAGCTCGCGGCGCAGGTCGGCGACCCGCTCGCTGCCCGTGGAGTTGCGGAGCTTCTCGATCGTGGCGACGACGAGCGCCTCGGGGTTCTCCGGCAGCTCGACGTAGTCGTGCTTGGCGGAGTACTCGGCGGCGGCGATGCCGGAGCGCTTGCCGAAGACGTTGATGTCGAGCAGCGAGTTGGTGCCGAGACGGTTGGCGCCGTGCACGGAGACGCAGGCGACCTCGCCGGCCGCGTACAGGCCCGGGACGACGGTGGTGTTGTCCGAGAGGACCTCACCCTCGACGTTCGTCGGGATGCCGCCCATGGCGTAGTGCGCGGTGGGCTGGATCGGGATCGGGTCCGTGTACGGCTCGATGCCGAGGTACGTACGGGCGAACTCGGTGATGTCCGGGAGCTTGGCGTCGAGCTGCTCCGGCGGGAGGTGCGTCAGGTCCAGGTAGACGTGGTCGCCCTCGGGACCGCAGCCGCGGCCCTCGCGGATCTCCGTGTAGATGGAGCGGGAGACGACGTCACGGGACGCGAGGTCCTTCATGACCGGCGCGTACTTCTCCATGAAGCGCTCGCCGTCCTTGTTGCGGAGGATGCCGCCCTCACCACGGGCGCCCTCCGTCAGCAGGATGCCCATGCGCCAGATGCCCGTCGGGTGGAACTGGAAGAACTCCATGTCCTCCAGGGGCAGACCGCGGCGGTAGCAGGCGGCCTGGCCGTCACCGGTCAGGGTGTGCGCGTTGGAGGTCACCTTGAAGAACTTGCCGGTGCCGCCGGAGGCGTAGATCACGGCCTTCGCCTGGAAGATGTGGATCTCGCCGGTGGCCAGCTCGTAGGCGACGACGCCCGCGGAGTGCTTGACCCCGTCGACCTCGGTGATCAGCTGGTCCAGGACGTAGAACTCGTTGAAGAACTCCACGCCCTCCTTGACGCAGTTCTGGTACAGCGTCTGGAGGATCATGTGGCCGGTGCGGTCCGCGGCGTAGCAGGACCGGCGGACCGGGGCCTCGCCGTGGTTGCGGGAGTGACCGCCGAAGCGGCGCTGGTCGATGGTGCCGTTCGGGGTGCGGTTGAACGGCAGGCCCATCTTCTCCAGGTCGAGGACGGCGTCGATGGCCTCCTTCGCCAGGATCTCGGCGGCGTCCTGGTCGACCAGGTAGTCACCGCCCTTGACCGTGTCGAAGGTGTGCCACTCCCAGTTGTCCTCCTCCACGTTCGCCAGCGCGGCGGCCATGCCGCCCTGCGCGGCGCCCGTGTGGGAGCGGGTGGGGTAGAGCTTCGTCAGCACGGCGGTGCGGCTGCGCTTCGTCGACTCGATGGCGGCGCGCATGCCGGCGCCGCCGGCGCCGACGATGACGGTGTCGTACTTGTGGATCTTCATGACGTGGATTACCTCAGCCCCGTGCCTAGCGGATGTTCGGGTCGAAGGTGAAGATCACCAGCGTGCCCAGAAGGATGGTGAACACCGTGGCGGTGTACAGCAGGCCCTTGAGCCACAGGCGCGTGTTGGCCCGCTCCGCGTAGTCGTTGATGACCGTACGGAGACCGTTGGCGCCGTGCAGCATGGCGAGCCAGAGCATCAGCAGGTCCCAGACCTGCCAGAACGGGGACGCCCAGCGGCCGGCCACGAAGGCGAAGCCGATCTTGGAGACGCCGCCGTCCAGGAAGAGCTGGATCAGCAGGTGGCCGAGGACCAGGACGACGAGGACCACGCCGGAGAGGCGCATGAAGAGCCATGCGGCCATCTCGAAGTTGCCGCGGGTCGCGCGCGGGGTCTTGCCCGTGCGCTTGCGGGGGGCCTCGATGTACGGCGCGGGGTTGTCCACGTCGTAGTGCGCGCCGCCCTCGACGGGGCCGATCGCTGCGGAGGTCGTGTCAGCAGACATGAGTGGCGTCAGCTCCCGAACAGTTCACGTGCGGCGTGGCCGAGGACGGGGTACAGCGAGCCCGCCATCAGCACGACCCAGATGCCCACGACGGTCCAGAGCATCTGCTTCTGGTAGCGCGGGCCCTTGGACCAGAAGTCCACCGCGATGACCCGGAGGCCGTTCAGCGCGTGGAAGAGGATGGCAGCGACGAGGCCGTACTCGAGGAGAGCGACGATCGGCGTCTTGTAGGTCGCGACGACCTCGTCGTACGCCTCGGGGGAGACGCGGACGAGAGCGGTGTCCAGCACGTGTACGAACAGGAAGAAGAAGATGAGGACGCCGGTGACTCGATGAGCCACCCAGCTCCACATTCCTTCCCGGCCGCGGTACAGCGTTCCAGCCGGCACGGAAAAACCCTCCGGGAGCGGGGATCAGGGTCGGCCGGCTTCTCTGTCGGTCTGACCCGGCCGGGTACGGTCCACCGGCCCCGGTCATCGTAGCGACGACTTGTCGGTTCGCTCGCGCGGGGTCCATCGGTGTGATCAAACAGGCACGGACGGGCTATCACACAGGCCCGAATCGCCGTATTTCGGACGGAATCACAGCTCGGAGTGTCGCGGTGTGAGCCCCTCGGCCAGCCGGAAGGCCAGCCGGGCGCGCGCGAGACGGCGGAGCTCCTCGGCCGCGACCACCCGCTCCTCCTCCGCTTCGTTGCCGAGACGTGACCGGATACCGGCCAGTACCTGGTCGAGCCGCTCCCCGGGACGCACTCCGTCGAGGCTGATCACGAACGCGTGTCCGAAGCTGCTCTCGTACGCGGCGTGGGCGGCCCGCAGCGCGGTCCGGGCGGCCGGCGGGGCGTCCGGGTGCGGCAGCGCGGAGGACTCGGCGGCCAGGGCCTCGTCGAGATCGGCCCGGGACAGGTCGTACCCGGCCTCGTCGGCGGCGGCGAGCAGGGCGTCCACGGTCGGGTACGGGCGGTGTGCCGCCACCCGCTCCGCCCAGCGTGCGCTGTGGCAGCAGGTCAGCAGTAGGGCCACGGCCTCGGAGGGCGAGGCCGCGTTGAATCCGACGAGACCGCCCGGGTGCCGGGGGCGGGACTGCTGCGCGGGTATCGCAGGCGAGTCCGCGGAGCCCGGCTTCCGGCAGGGGGCGTGGGTGTCGCTGGTCAGCGTGGGCTCCGGTACTCCGGGACGGGTGGGGTGGGCGTGACTGAACGTTATCGACGGGATGAGGGAAGTGTCCGACGGATGCGCGAATTTCACCCGGAAGGGAGAGTTTCGGAACAGATGATGGACGATCGGCTTCCGGTCCCGTGACGGGATCCATGGTGCCGACTGGTCGTACGGCCATCCGTACGAGAGGATTCCGATTGATGCGGTACTCCATTCGGGGGCCTCGCCGGGGCCCCGCCCTTCTGGCGACCGCGGTGGCACTGGCCACCGTGGCGGCCTGTTCGAACGGATCTCCGTCAGGTCCGGCCGGCCCGTCCTCCACGGGAGCGACCGCGAGCGCCGCGCCGACGAGCGCCCCGCCGCCCAGCCCGACGCCGCCGCCCACGCCGACGCCCACGAAGAACTACCCCCTCTCCACCGCGCCCCGCACCGTCCCCTCCGTCCGCGCGCACGAGGCCGCCCGCGGCCCCGGCTGGAAGCCCGCGCCCACCGGCGGGGTCGTCCTCGGCGCGAACAGCGAGGCCCTCGCCGACGAGGGACGGCTGCTCGCCGGGGAGCTCGGCATTCCGTACCGCGGTGCCGCCGCGGCCGGAGCCGGGGACGTCGAACTGGCCGTGGGCGGGACGGGCGCCCCCGAGTCGTACACCCTGACGGTCCGCGACGGCCGGGTCCGGATCGCCGGCCCCGACGAGGCGGGCGTCTTCTACGGCACCCGCACGCTCAAGCAGTCGGTGAAGGCCACCGGGGCGATACCCGAGGGGACCGTCACCGACCGGCCCGCCAAGCCCCAGCGCGGGCTGAACCTGGACATCGCCCGCAAGCACTTCACCGCCGCCTGGATCGAGGACCGCATCCGCGAGATGGGCGACCTCAAGCTCAACCAGCTCGGACTGCACTTCTCCGACGACCAGGGCTTCCGGATCGCCTCCGACAGCCACCCCGAGGTCGTGTCGCAGCAGCACCTCACCAAGGCCGAGGTCCGCCGCATCCTCGCCCTCGCGGCGAGCCGCCACATCACGGTCGTCCCCGAGATCGACTCGCCGGGACACCTCGGCGCCGTCATCGCCGCCCACCCGGACCTCCAGCTCGTCAGCGCGAGCGGCCGGACCCCGCGCGGGGCCGTGGACATCTCCGACCCCGCCGCGGCCCGGATCGTCGACGACCTGCTGCGCGAGTACACCCAGCTCTTCCCCGGGGCGTACTGGCACCTCGGGGCCGACGAGTACGTCGCCCTGATGTCCAAGAACCCCGAGGCGAGCTACCCGGGGCTGGCGGCGGCCGCGCGCGCGAAGTACGGCCCCTCCGGCCGCGTCCAGGACCTCGCCACCGGCTGGCTCAACGACCGCGCGGCCGTCGTCCGGCCCACCGGCAAGACGCTCAAGGCGTGGAACGACGGCTTCTTCACGGGCGGGGTCGTGAGCGCCGCCGAGGACCTCCAGGTCGAGTACTGGACGGGCAAGGAGATCGGCGCCCGGGAGCCCGTCTCGTACCTGAGCGCGGGCCGGCGGCTGGTCAACCTCAACGACGAGTACCTGTACTACGTCCTCGGCCAGCCCAACGACTTCACGTACCCCACCGGCCGCCGGATCTACGAGCAGTGGACCCCGCTCGTCGTGCGCGGCACCACGCCCGTGCCGGCGCGGTACGACCCCCAGATCCTCGGCGCGCGCTTCGCGGTCTGGTGCGACCTGTCGCGGGCCCAGACGCAGGCCCAGGTGGCGGACGGCATCCGCCTGCCGCTCACGGCCCTCGCGCAGAAGGTCTGGGACCCGGCGAAACCGACACTGACCTGGGACCAGTTCAGGTCGCTCGCGGCGAAGGTGCGCTGAGCGCCCGACGCTGGAGGGGGAGCGGTTCCTCGCCCGTCCGACCTCTATGCAGCGCACCGGGGCCACTGGCATGATTCCGGCCGCGCAGTGACGAAAAAGCGCCCCCCGGCGCAGTAGGGGAAGTACTGCGTCCGCATCGGGTGGCGAGGAGGCGTCCATGACGTCGGGGAACGGCCGGAGCCTGCTGGAACTGATCGACGGGGCCGACGCGCGAGGGCTGGCCGCGGCCGGACTCGCCTGCCTCGACCGCTGTCTGCCGCTGCTCGCCCCCGAGGGGGCCGACGCCCTGCGCCCCGTGTGGGCGGCCGTCGCGCGCGGCGACGGGGCCGCCTGGGGCGAGGCCGTCGCCAAGGCCCGCGTCGACCTCGACGCCGACGGCACGGAGGACGCCGGGGCCGTACGCGCCATGCTGACCGAAGCCCCGGAGACCTGGACCGCCGAAGCCCTGCGCGCCTGGGCCGGGGACTGCTCCGTCGCGGCGCTCGCCCTGCACGGGCGGTACGACGCGGCCGGAGTGCCCGACGGCCTCGTCGAGCGCTGCCGGGCCGGGGACGCGGACGGCGCGGGCCCGCTGCTCGCCGGGGAGCTCCGCCGCCAGCAGGCCGTCCTGGAGACGGTCGCCCACGGCCCGACCGGACTGCGCCGGGCCCGTGAGCTCTCCGTCGAGGGCGGCCGGGTGCTGCGCGCGGTCGTCTCCCGCCGGGCCCGCACCGCCTGACGGCCGCGGCTCGGGCGGCGCGGGGCCCGCACCGCCCGACGTCCGCCGGGCCCGCACCGCCCGACGTCCGCCGGGCCCGCACCGCCCGACGTCCGCCGGGCCCGCACCGCCCGACGTCCTGCGGGCTCAGGACTCCGGGGTCTGGACCGCGATCGACGCGACCGCCTCCGCGATCTCCCGCTCCGCCGTGGCCTTGTCCAGGCCGAGCCCGCTCAGCACGCCCTGCCCGTCCTCCTGCTCCAGCAGGGCCAGCAGGATGTGCTCGGTGCCGACGTAGTTGTGGCCGAGGCGCAGCGCCTCGCGGAACGTCAGCTCCAGGACCTTCTTCGAGTCCGCGTCGAACGGGATCAGCGCCGGGATCTCCTCGGCCTGCGGCGGCAGAGTCGGGGTCACCGCCTCGCGCACCGCTTCCTCCGTCACGTCGTGCCCGGCCAGCCACTGCATGGCGAGCGCCTCGGGGTCGGCGAGCAGGCCCAGGACGAGGTGGCCGGGCACGATCTCCGCGTGGGAGGCCGTCCGGGCCTCCTCCTGGGAGGTCACGACCACCTTGCGGGCGCGGGGGGTGAAGCGGCTGAACCCCGCGCTCGGGTCCATCTGGGCGGCGTCGGGGCCCTTCGGCACGAAGCGCTTCTGGGCCGCCTGGCGGGTGACGCCCATGCTGCGGCCGATGTCGGTCCAGGAGGCGCCGGAGCGCCGGGCCTGGTCCACGAAGTGGCCGATGAGGTGGTCGGCGACGTCGCCGAGGTGGTCCGCCGCGATGACCGCGCCCGAGAGCTGCTCCAGGGCGTCGGGATGGACCTTCTTGATGGCTTCGATGAGTTCGTCGAGACGGACGGGGACATTCGGGCCGACTGGATTCGTCATGAGGCAACCCTAGGTTGACACCCCTCCAGTGTCAACGGTCGGTTGACACTCGAAAGGTGGAGTCCACCCGGAGACGCGAGGTCGCGCGAAAGAGTGAGAAGAAGCGAGAAGAGGCGAGAAGGCGCGCCGGGAGGGGGAAAAGGGAGACGACCGGGGCCGCCACCCCCCACAGGAGAGGCCCCGGTCGTCGTCCACGGAGCCGCAGCACGGCTCCGTACTCCTATCAGCGCCAGGGGTGCGGTTTCTGTCACACCCTCGCGGGCCACGCGAAGGTTGCAAGTTGTACAAAGACCCCGGACCGCGTGGACGCGACGCCGCGACACGACGTAGCGTGCAGGTGCGCGAGGCCGCGTGGCGGTGGTGACCAGCCGCGATGACGCGGGGCGCGACCACGTCACCGACGAACAGGGTTTGGGGAGTGCTGGGGGACGACGCGGAGCTGACGACCGCGGTGCTCGCTGCGCAGGACGGGGACGAGGACGCCTTCCGTGCTGTGTATCGCGCCGTGCACCCGCGGCTGCTCGGCTACATACGCACGCTGGTCGGCGACGCGGACGCCGAGGACGTCGCCTCCGAGTCCTGGCTCCAGATAACCCGCGACCTCGACCGCTTCGACGGGGACGCGGACCGGTTCCGCGGCTGGGCGGCCCGGATCGCCCGTAACCGCGCCCTCGACCACATCCGGATGCGCGGCCGCCGTCCCGCCGTGGGCGCCGACGAGACCGAACTCGCCGACAAGCCCGCCGACTCCGACACGGCCGGCGAGGCCCTGGAGGCCCTCGCCACCGGCGACACCATGCAGCTGATCGCCCAGCTCCCGCAGGACCAGGCCGAGGCCGTCGTCCTGCGCGTCGTCGTCGGCCTCGACGCCAAGAGCGCCGCCGACACCCTGGGCAAACGCCCCGGCGCCGTGCGCACCGCCGCACACCGGGGTCTCAAGAAGCTCGCCGAACTCCTCGGGGCGGACGGCGGGCAGGACGGGCCGGACGGCACCGACGGGACCGTCGTCCCGCTGGACGGTGTCCCTCCGCAACGCGGCCGCGCGCCGGGCTCCGTGGCCCCCCGCGGTGTGACGCAATCACGTCCGCGTACGCAGAAGGACATGTGATGGCCGACGAGCGGTACCAGTGGCTCGACCAGGAGGCCGCGGAGCGGCTGCTCCGCGGCGAGCCGGTCGAGGCCGTCGACGACCGTGCGCGCGCCCAGGCCGAGCGCCTCGCCGAGGCCCTCGGCACGGCCCGTGTCCCCGCCGTACCCCCGGCCGCCCACGCCGAGCTTCCCGGAGAGGCGGCGGCGCTCGCCGCCTTCCGCAAGGCCACCGCCGAGCGGGCCGCGGCCGCCGCGGCGACGGCCGCCGCGCCCGCCGCGCCCGCCTCCGCCGACCTGGGCCGGGTGCGGCTCGCGCCGGCCACCGCACCGGCGCGCCGCTGGGCGCGTTCCGTACGGTACGGACTGGCCGCCGCGGTCGCCGCCGTCACGGTCGGCGGCGTCGCCGTCGCCGCCGGTACGGGCGTGCTGCCGCTGGTCGGCCCGGCGCCCGCCAGCTCGGTCACGGCGGGGGAGACGGCGGACCCCCTCGTCTCGAAGGAGCCCGGCATACGCCAGGACCCCGAGGCACCCCCGACGGAACCGGGCGGCGGCGACCCCACGCCCGGCGCGTCCCCGTCGGGCGACTCCGGGTCCACCACCCCGACCCCCCGCGTCCCGGACGGGCGCGGCACGGTCACCCCGGGGCCGGGCACCCCGAAGCCGGGCAGGCCGACCGGCGGGACGGGCGGCAAGGACGGCGCCGGTTCCACGGACCTCCGCGAGAAGGTCCTCAAGGCCTGCCGGGAGTTCCGGACGGGGAAGCTCGACGCCACCGGCCGGCAGCAGCTCACGAACACCCTGCGCAACGGCGAGACCCTGCGCCGCTACTGCGACCGGATCCTGTCCGGCGACACCGGCACGCCCGAGAAGGACGGCGATTCCGGGGACGACACCAAGGGCGACGGCAAGGACGACTCCGACGGCGACCGCAAGGGTGGCTCGAAGGAGGGGTCCAAGGGCGGTTCCCGCGGCGGGAACGGCGCCGAGCGGTCCGCCGGCGGCGTCGGGGACCGGGCCGGAGTCGTCCTTCCCGACACCCGGGTCCAGGCCGGGATCACCGCCGCGCCGCCCGCCGGGATCACCGCCGGAATCACTGCCGAGGCACGCGTTCCGCTCGGGGTGTAACACTTCTCGGCCCGTCGGCGCAGTAAGAAATGCCGACTGGTCATCGGCCGCGCAGAGAGCCGGGGTTCCCCCCGTACCTACGGCTCCGCGCACCCGGCGCGGGTGGGACACGTTCCCCCGGTCCCACCCGCGCCCCTCTCTCTTCCGTCCCTACCAGTGGACGACGACCTTGTCGCCGACCTTCACCTGGTCGAAGAGGGCCGACAGCTTGGCCCGGTCCCGGACGTTGACGCAGCCGTGCGAGGCCCCGGCGTAGCCGCGGGCCGCGAAGTCCGCCGAGTAGTGAACGGCCTGGCCCCGGCTGAAGAACATCGCGTACGGCATGGGCGTGTGGTAGATCGTCGACGTCCAGTCCTTCGCCTTCCACTCGACCGTGAAGAGGCCCTCACGGGTCGGCGTGTTCTCCGAGCCGAAGCGGACGTCCATCGACGAGACGACCTTGCCGTCGATCATCCAGGCGAGGGTCCGGCTCTCCTTGCTGATGCACATCACCCGGCCGGTCATGCACCGCGCGTCCGGGGTGTCCAGCTTGTTCGTGGTCGACGGCTTCAGCTCGTCGGCGGTCGGCTTCCGGCTCGCGGAGAGCAGCTGCCGCCAGGTCGTCTCGTCGACCGAACCCGTCTCGGGAAGCCCCCGGCGCGCCTGGAACTTCTTGACCGCGCCCGCGGTCATCGTCCCGTAGAAGCCCGTGGGGGCCCGGTCGAAGAAGTCGAGCTGCCGCAGCCGCGCCTGGAGCTCCCGCACCTGCTCGTTCTCGTCGCCGTCGCCCATGAGGGGCTTCGCCGAGGGCGCCCCGGTGGAGGGCGTGGCGGTGGGGAAGGTCGAGGAGGGGGACGGCGGCTTGCCGTCCGCGGTGGGGGCGTCGGTCGGCGTGGCGCCGGGGGTCCCCGGCGAGGACGATGCCGGGGCGGACGGCCTGCCCGTACCCGTACCGGACGCGTCCGGCGTACAGCCGGCGGCGAGAGCCACCGCCGCCGCTGCCAGAACCACTCTGCGTATGACGGCCGAAGACCGCTTCATGATTGTCCCCCGAAGTGTGTCGTGTGTACGTAGGGATGCTTCCCGCGCGCGTGCGGTTGCGCACGTGGGGCCCTAACCGCGCATCCTGTGAGGAAGACGACTGTCGGGAGGCACAGGCATGGCGCGCGAGTCGGAGTCGGGGTTGCCCATCGAGCCGGTGTACGGGCCGGACGCCCTGGACGGATGGGATCCCGCCGAAAAGCTGGGCGAGCCGGGCGCGTACCCCTTCACGCGCGGCGTGTACCCCTCGATGTACACCGGGCGCCCCTGGACGATGCGGCAGTACGCCGGCTTCGGCACCGCCGTCGAGTCCAACGCCCGCTACAAGCAGCTCATCGCCAACGGCACCATGGGCCTGTCGGTCGCCTTCGACCTGCCGACCCAGATGGGCCACGACTCCGACGCGCCCCTCGCGCACGGCGAGGTCGGCAAGGTCGGCGTCGCCATCGACTCGATCGACGACATGCGCGTGCTGTTCGACGGGATCCCGCTGGACAAGGTCTCCACGTCGATGACCATCAACGCCCCCGGCGCGCTCCTCCTCCTGCTCTACCAGCTCGTCGGCGAGGAGCAGGGCGTGCCGGCGGAAAAGCTGACCGGCACGATCCAGAACGACGTGCTCAAGGAGTACATCGCCCGGGGCACGTACATCTTCCCGCCGAAGCCCTCGCTGCGGCTGATCGCGGACACCTTCAAGTACTGCCGGTCCGAGATCCCGAAGTGGAACACCATCTCGATCTCCGGCTACCACATGGCGGAGGCCGGAGCCTCGCCCGCGCAGGAGATCGCGTTCACCCTCGCCGACGGCATCGAGTACGTCCGCACGGCCGTCGCCGCCGGGATGGACGTGGACGACTTCGCGCCCCGCCTCTCCTTCTTCTTCGTGGCCCGGACGACGATCCTGGAGGAGGTCGCCAAGTTCCGGGCGGCCCGCCGGATCTGGGCGCGGGTGATGAAGGAGGAGTTCGGCGCGGAGAACCCCAAGTCGCTGATGCTCCGCTTCCACACCCAGACCGCCGGGGTGCAGCTCACCGCCCAGCAGCCCGAGGTCAACCTGGTGCGCGTCGCCGTGCAGGGCCTCGCGGCCGTCCTCGGCGGCACCCAGTCGCTGCACACCAACTCCTTCGACGAGGCCATCGCCCTGCCGACGGACAAGTCCGCCCGCCTCGCCCTGCGCACCCAGCAGGTCCTGGCGTACGAGACGGACGTCACCGCCACCGTCGACCCCTTCGCCGGCTCCTACGTCGTGGAGAGGATGACGGACGACGTCGAGGCCGCGGCCCTGGAGCTGATGGGCCGGGTCGAGGAGATGGGCGGCGCGGTCAGCGCCATCGAGCGCGGCTTCCAGAAGGGCGAGATCGAGCGCTCGGCCTACCGGATCGCGCAGGAGACGGACAGCGGCGAGCGGGTCGTCGTCGGCGTCAACCGATTCACCGCCGACGTCGAGGAGCCCTACGAACCGCTCCGGGTCGACCCCGCCATCGAGGCCCAGCAGGCCGAGCGCCTCGCCGCGCTGCGCGCCGAACGCGACCGGCCGGCCGTCGACGCCGCCCTCGCCGGGCTGAAGAAGGCCGCCGAAGGCACCGACAACGTCCTCTACCCGATGAAGGAGGCCCTCAGGGCCCGCGCCACCGTCGGCGAGGTCTGCGACGCCCTGCGCGCCGTCTGGGGCACGTACGTCCCGACGGACGCGTTCTAGGAGATTCCGCCCACCGAAACCCCCCGGCGGAGTGTCGTACCGGTGTGCGACACTCCGCTTCATGCTGGGTGTCACCGATCTTCCGACCTATCTCGCCGGGCTCGTCCTCATCATCCTCCTGCCGGGGCCGAACTCGCTGTACGTGCTGTCCGTCGCCGCCCGCAAGGGCACCCGGACCGGATACAAGGCCGCCGCCGGCGTGTTCACCGGCGACGCGGTGCTGATGACGCTCGCCGCGCTCGGCGCCGCCTCGCTGCTCCAGACCACCCCGCTCCTCTTCACGATCGTGAAGTACGCGGGCGCGGGCTATCTGACCTGGATGGCGATCGGCATGCTGCGGGCCGCCCTGGCGATGTGGCGCACCCGGCACGAGACCGCCGCCGAGGCCGCCGCGGAGCCGGACACCGGACCGTCCGAGCACCCGTACCGCCGGGCGCTGATCATCAGCCTCTTCAACCCGAAGGCGATCCTCTTCCTGATCTCCTTCTTCGTGCAGTTCGTCGACCCCGGATACGCCTACCCGGCCCTGTCCTTCCTGGTCCTCGGCACCCTGCTCCAGCTCGGCAGCTTCCTCTACCTGACGACCCTGATATTCGGCGGCACACGGCTCGCCGAGGCGTTCCGGCGCCGCAAGCGCCTCTCGGCGGGAGCCACCTCCGCCGCCGGCGCCCTCTTCCTCGGCTTCGCGGCGAAGCTCTCGCTCAGCAGCGCCGCCTGATCCGGAGAAGCTTGACCCTCACACCGTGTGAGGCCGTTCCGTAGGGGGCGTCATGTTCACCATCGGAGACTTCGCCCGGCACGGGCGGGTGTCGGTCCGGATGCTGCGCCACTACGACGCCATCGGACTGCTGCGCCCGGCCCACGTCGACCCGCACAGCGGCTACCGCTTCTACACCGCGGACCAGCTCGCCCTGCTCAACCGTGTCATCGCGCTCAAGGACCTCGGCTTCACCCTCGAACAGGTGGGGGCGATCCTCGGGGAGGAGCTCGGCGCGGAGGAGCTGCGCGGGATGCTGCGTCTGCGCCAGGCCGAGCTGGAAGCGGCCCTGGAGGCGGCGCGGGCCCGGCTCGCCCAGGTCGGTGCGAGGCTCCGTGCCATCGAGAGTGAGGGACGCATGTCCACACAGGACGTCGTCGTCAAGAAGGTCCCCGCCGTCCGCGTCGCCGAGCTGAGCGCGGTCGCCGCGAGTTACGGACCGGAGGACATCACCCCGGTCATCGGTCCGCTGTACGAGGAGCTGTGCGGCCGTCTGGAGGGCGCGGGCGTCACCGGCTTCGGCCCGGCCGTCGCGTACTACGAGGACGCGGGCAAGGGGGACGGTTCGGTCCGCGTGCACGCGGCGACGACCGTGCCCGAGGGCACCGTCGCGGAGGGCGTCGAGGTGCACGTCCTGCCCGGTATCGAGGAGGCGGCCACCATCGTCCACCGCGGTTCCATGGACGAGATCCTGCCGACCGTGCAGGCCCTGGCCTCCTGGATCGACACCAACGGCTACCGGTCCGCCGGCTACGCCCGTGAGCTGTACCTGGAGTGCCCGGAGGACCCGGCCGGCTGGGTCTCCGAGATCCAGGAGCCGATCGTCCGCGCCTGATCGCACGCGCTGCGGGCCCGGGACCCCCGCACGGGTTCCCGGGCCCGCCGTCTTCGGTGGCGGTTCCTACTTCTTCAGCGCCTTGCGCAGCCGCAGCGCCCGCCGGGCGAGGCGGCGGACCTTGGGGTGGCGGGGGATCGGCAGACCGCCCGGCAGGTTCAGGACGGTGAGACGGCGCCGGGTGAAGTGGTGCCGGGTGCGCTCGGCGAGCGGGCCCGAGAGGTGCCGTACTGCGGGCTCGCGCAGCTCCGGGCGGATCTTCGGCTGCATCGCGAAGCCGACCGCCGCGACCAGGTCGTTCAGCTCCTCCGTCCCGACCGCGGTGTCGTCGCCCTCCGCCTCCAGGGGCGGGACGACCGCGTCGACCACGGTGAGCGGGATCCGGTTGCTGTTCTGGAACGGGGTGAGCCGCTCCAGGAGGGCCCGCGTGCCGACCCGGGCGACCGGCACCCCGTAGAAGGTCGCCGCCGTGAGCAGCGCCGTCGAGAAGCAGCCGACGACGAGCGCGGGCCGCAGCTCGCGGTAGAGCACCTCGGCGAGGACCGGCCGGTCCTCGACGGTGAGGGCGGCGCCGAGCTCCTCGGCCGCCTCCACGAGTGACCGCGACCAGGCGTCCGGGGCCGTCGGGTGCGGCTTGAAGACGAGCCGCCGGTGGCCGCGGGCGATCGCGCCCCGGACCATCCGCAGGTGCAGCTCCTCCTCCTCGGCGGGGGTCAGCAGGTTCAGCGCGGCCAGGTACTGGCCGAGGAGCAGCGCAGGGCCCTCCTCGGCGGGCCCGGCGGGCGGTCCCGCCAGTTCCTCCACGACCTTCGTGAACGCCTCCGTCGGCACCGGCTCCGGCACCGCACCGAACTCGGCGAGCAGCAGCGGCGCGAGCCCGGGGACCAGGTCCAGGTGGAGCAGCCGGCCCACCCGCCCGCCGATCAGCGGGTCGATCTTGTTGCGGGTCGGGCCGTAGCTCATCAGACCGTCCGCGTACACCGTGACGGGCGCGTCGGGAAGCAGCTGGGCGATGGCGAGCGCGGGCGTCACCTGGAGCGATTCCAGGGCGAGCTCGACGCGGTCGTCGCGGAGGTCCCAGAGCTTGCGCAGATGGCGCTGGAGGAGCGGCAGATCGCTCGCGCGCGGGGTCCAGCCGGCCGGGTGGAGCGGGGAGATCGTCTCGTTCCACGACAGGACCGAGTCGAAGCGGCCGCGCAGCCGCTCGAAGCCCTCGGCCTCGTCGAGGGCGGGCGTCGTCTCCGGGACGGCCGCGTTGTTGGTGACGAGGAGGATCCGGCGGTCGGCCGGCGCGAAGGCGCCGCTGTCGAGCGCGGCGGCGAGCGTCACGGCGCCGTAGAGGGTGGAGGCGCAGAAGATCTGGGTGGTGCGGCGGGCGCTCACGCGGCCACCTCCGTCGACTTCGCGCCCGCGCCCGCCTCGCGGACCGGCGCCTCCGGCGGTGGTGCGGGGCGCCGCCTGCGCAGTCGTCGCAGCGTCGTCGCGCGGTCCCCGCCCATCGCCGTCAGCACCTCGTCGAGGACCCCCTGGGGCATCCGCCGCAGCGCGCCCGCGCTCATCGCCTTCAGCCGGCGCGCCACCTCGGGCTCGAACCGTTCGATCGAGCCGATGTGATGGGAAATCACCGCGCAATACGTGCGGACGGCTTTGGGAAGAAGAAGATCCGCGTCCGCGTCCTTCGCCGTTTCCTCGATCACCTGGTCGAATGCGCGAATGAAATCCAATTGCCGGACATCGCCGATCTGGGTGAGCGAGGTCGCCACCCCGCGCCGATAGAACACACCGAGTTCACCGATCGCGGCGAACGATTCCGCCTCGCGGTGGAGTTTCCAGATCCAGGGCCGGTCCTCGGCCGTCCGCAGCCCGTGCGGGAAGTGCAGCAGACCCCGGTCCAGGAGCCGCCGGTGGTAGATCCCGGCCCAGGCGTACGGGTAGTCGACCGAGGTCGTCCGGTGCGCCGGCAGGATCGCGTCCCGCGGACGCAGCACCTCGCCGCGCCGGGCGACCGGCACCCGGCGCACCGCGCGGTTGCGCCCGGTGACCGTGACGTGGTCGGTGCGCAGGAAGTCGCAGCGCAGCCCGTCGGCGGCGGCGACGAGCCGGTCGTAGTAGCCGGGGGCGAGCCAGTCGTCCCCGTCGAGGAAGGCGATGTACTCGCCGCGGGCGGCGTCGAGGCCGGTGTTCCGGGCCGTGGCGAGGCCCTCGTTGTGCTCGTGCCTGATCAGGACGGCACCCGGGATCTCGCGCGCGGCCCGTTCGAGGAGCTCGGGTGTCCCGTCGGAGGAGCAGTCGTCGACAAGGAGGAACTCGAAGTCCTCGCGGGCGTTGGCCCGCAGGCTCGTGAGGGTGTCGGGGGCGTATGTCTGCACGTTGAAGAACGGCACGACGACGGAGAGCTTGACCACGCGGCCGACGCTAGGCGCCGCCCCGGCATTCCCACCGACCGTCGGGCAGCTTTTCGGTGAACACCAGGCGGCGGGCCGATTAACCGCCTTTACCCGCAGGGGAAATCAGCCGCCGGATGTCCGGACAGCGACCCACTTCAACAGGCGGAGAGGCTCTGTTCACCGTTTGTTGTGGCCCAGTTGGGCCGGAAAGCGGAATGCCCTTCTAGCGTCCTCGACGTGCCAGCAAGTACCAGAGAAGCGGTACGGGTCGCCGTACTCGCCGACTCCGACACCCGGTGGAAATGGGGCGCTCTCACCGCGCGCCGCATCACCACGGCCACCGCCGAACCCACCGGTTTCGTCCTGCGCGGACGGGCCACGCCCACCCCGCGCCAGCTCGCCGAGACCGGGGTGTCCACGACCGCCCCGCGCGAGGTGACGGGCGCGGAGTTCCTGCGCGAGGTACGGGACGCGGAGGAGCGCGGCGAGCGGTACGACGTCCTCGTGCTCTCCCTGGTCGGCGGCACCGTCCGCGCCGTCCTCCAGGGCCTGGCCGACCTCGCCCTGGAGCGGCGCCCGGTGATCGTCACCGGCTACGTCGGCGTCGTCTACGAGAAGCTGACCGACGGCCTCCTGCTCCGTCACGGAGCCGACGTGGTCCTCGCCAACTCCCGCCACGACGCCGAGCGTTTCCGCGCCGTCTACGAGGGCGTCGGCGCCGGCGCCGACTCGGTCGTCGAGGCCGCGCTGCCCTTCCTCGGCGGCGCCCCGCACGCCCCCGAGGCCGGCCGCGACACCCTGGTCTTCGCCGCCCAGCCCTCCGTGCCCGCCACCCGCGCCGAACGGGCTTACGTACTGCGGCGGTTGATCGATCACGCCCGTCTCCACCCGGGTCGCGAGGTGCTCCTCAAACTCCGCTCCAAGCCGGGCGAACACACCACGCACCTGGAGGAGTTCCCCTTCCAGAAGCTGGTCCGCGAGCTCGACCCGCCGGCCAACTTCCGGCTCGTGTACGGGCACATGGGCGAGGTCCTCGACCGCACCGACCTGCTGGTCACCGTCTCCTCCACGGCCGCCCTCGAAGCGCTCCACCGCCGGATCCCCACCGCGATCCTCACCGACCTCGGGGTCCGCGAGGCCCTCGGCAACCACCACTTCGTCGGCTCCGGCCTGCTCACCTCCTTCGACCGGCTCGACAAGGGGGACGTGCCGGCGCCCGACGAGACCTGGCTCGCCCGGCAGGGCGTCGCCTCCGACAGCCCGTACGAGGCGGCCTTCGACGCCGCACGCGACCGGGTCGCCGAGCTCCTCGCGCTCCCCGCCCTGCCCCCCGTCAGCCCCTACTACACCGCGGAGACGGCCCCCGGCTACCTGCCCGGGATCCTCGCCCGCCACCGCCTGGACGTCACCGCGCCCGAGCCCCGCGAGAGCGGGCTGCGCAGGGTCGTCCGGGAGGCCGCGCGGGGCGCGTACCGCCACGGCGTGCAGCGCGTCGCCCCCGTCATCCGCCGCCTGGGAGAACTCTGATGCCGTCCCCGATCGTGCTCGCCGTCATCCCCGCCCGGGGCGGCTCCAAGGGCGTGCCCGCCAAGAACCTCGCCCCGGTGGCCGGGGTCCCCCTGGTGGCACGCGCCGTCCACGCCTGCCTCGGCGCCCGCCCGGTCACCCACGTCGTGGTCTCCACCGACGACCCCGCCATCGCGGCGGCGGCCCGCACCGCCGGAGCCGAGGCCGTCCGCCGGCCCGCCGAGATCGCGGGCGACACCGCCACCAGCGAGGCCGCGGTCCTGCACGCGATGGACGCCTTCGAGGCCACCCACGGCCGCCCGGCCGACGTGGTCCTCCTCGTCCAGTGCACCAGCCCCTTCCTCACCTCCGCCGAGGTCGCCGAGACCGCCGAGCGGATCACCTCGGGCGCCGCCGACACCGCCTTCACGGCCGCCCCGTCCCACGGCTTCCTCTGGCGCGATCCCCAGGACAGCCCGACGGGCGCCACCGGCGTCAACCACGACAAGGCGCACCGCCCGCGCCGCCAGGACCGGGAGCCCGAGTTCCTGGAGACCGGCGCCGTCTACGCGATGGACGCGGCCGGCTTCCGCACCCACGGGCACCGCTTCTTCGGCCGCACCGCGCTCGTCGTCACCGACCCCGCCCGGGTCCTGGAGATCGACGACCCGCACGACCTGGCCCGCGCCAAGGCCCTCGCGCCGCTCCTCGACGAGCCCGTCACGCCCGGCTTCGCCGACGTCGACGCCGTCGTCCTCGACTTCGACGGCACCCAGACCGACGACCGGGTCCACCTCGACGCCGAGGGCCGCGAGTTCGTCTCCGCGCACCGCGGCGACGGCCTGGGAATCGCGGCCCTGCGCCGCGCCGGACTGCCCGTCCTCATCCTCTCCACCGAGCAGAACGCCGTGGTCGCCGCCCGCGCCCGCAAGCTCAGGATCCCCGTCCTGCACGGCATCGACCGCAAGGACCGCGCCCTCAAGGAGTGGTGCGAGGCCGAGGGCATCGACCCGCAGCGCGTCCTCTACGCCGGCAACGACGTCAACGACCTGCCCTGCTTCCACCTCGTCGGCTGGCCCGTCGCGGTGAGCAGTGCCCACGACTCCGTACGGGCCGCCGCCCGCGCGGTCACCGTCACCCCGGGCGGCTCCGGGGCGATCCGCGAGATCGCCGCCTGGCTCCTCGGACCCGAGCTGAACACCCCCAACCCGTAAGGAACGACCATGAGCACCCGTCTGCGCACCCTCGGCACCAAGACCGCCGGCCCGGGTCAGCCCGTCTACGTCTGCGGCGAGATCGGCATCAACCACAACGGCGACCTCGACAACGCCTTCAAGCTGATCGACGTGGCCGCCGAGGCCGGCTGCGACGCCGTCAAGTTCCAGAAGCGCACCCCGGAGATCTGCACCCCGCGCGACCAGTGGGACATCGAGCGCGACACCCCCTGGGGCCGGATGACGTACATCGACTACCGCCACCGCGTGGAGTTCGGCGAGGACGAGTACCGCGCCATCGACGAGCACTGCAAGGAGCGCGGCATCGACTGGTTCGCCTCCCCGTGGGACACCGAGGCGGTCGCCTTCCTGGAGAAGTTCGACGTCCCCGCCCACAAGGTGGCCTCCGCCTCCCTCACCGACGACGAGCTGCTGCGCGAGCTGCGCGCCACCGGCCGCACGGTGATCCTCTCCACCGGCATGTCGACCCCGAAGCAGATCCGCCACGCGGTCGAGGTCCTCGGCTCGGACAACATCCTGCTCTGCCACGCCACCTCGACCTACCCGGCCAAGGCCGAGGAGCTCAACCTCCGCGTCATCCAGACGCTCCAGGAGGAGTACCCGAACGTCCCGATCGGCTACTCCGGCCACGAGACCGGCCTCCAGACCACG
The DNA here is from genome assembly GCF_014648895.1 of Streptomyces tanashiensis. Taxonomy (GTDB): domain Bacteria; phylum Actinomycetota; class Actinomycetes; order Streptomycetales; family Streptomycetaceae; genus Streptomyces; species Streptomyces tanashiensis. The sequence continues at coordinate 741,435 of NZ_BMRZ01000001.1, read as the reverse complement.
CTGGCCGCCGTCGCCCTCGGCGCCACCTTCGTCGAGCGCCACATCACCCTCGACCGCGCCATGTGGGGCTCCGACCAGGCCGCCTCCGTCGAGCCGCAGGGCCTCCAGCGCCTGGTCCGCGACATCCGCACCATCGAGGCGGCCCTCGGCGACGGCGTCAAGAAGGTGTACGAGTCGGAGCTCGGCCCGATGAAGAAGCTCCGCCGGGTCCAGGGCACCGTCGCCGCATGACCGGGCAGCTGGCGTTCGTCGAGAGCCCGGTCCAGCTCCTCAACGTCCTGGAATGGGCACACACGCAGACACCCGATGTGCCCGCGACGGAGGCGGACGCCGCCCCGCCCCTCACGGTCGTCGTGCTCTCGCCGACCGACCCCATGTCGCGGGGCCAGCTGCGCCGGATGGCCCAGCTGGCCCGCGACCAGGGCCTCACCGTCCGCTGGCAGGAGGCCCGCGGCGGCCGGGGCGCGCTCGTCCGCACCCTGCGGGAGCTCGCCCGGCCGCTGCGCTCGGCGGAGCGGGTGATCATCGGTGACCCGTTCTCCCGGTACGTCCAGCTCCTCCTGACCCTCTTCGCCCCCCGGCACCTGACGGTCGTCGACGACGGCACGGCGACCATGGAGTTCGCCGCCCAGCTCGGCCGCGGCGAGCGCCTGGTGCGCTGGCACCGCAAGGGCAGCATGGGCCCGCGCGAGCTGGTCCTCGCCCCGGTCACGAGCCTCGCCCGGCGGAAGCTCGCCCCGACCCGGGGCCGTACGGTCGAGATCTTCACCTCGCTGCCCGTGGAGGCCCCGCCGGGCGTCACGGTCACCGAGAACACGTACGCCTGGACCCGGGACAGCTTCGGCCCGCCGCTGCTCACCGGCGGCGCGGACCTGGTCGGCACCTCCCTGGTCGAGACGGGCGTCGTCGACGCCGACCACTACGCGCGCGTGGTGCACGAGCTCGCCCGCGCCCACGGCGCCACCCGCTACTTCGCGCACCGCAGGGAGAGCGCCGAGAAACTGCACCGGATCGCGGTCGAGACCGGCCTCCAGGTGGTCCGGCCCGATCTGCCCCTGGAGCTGATCGCCCGGCGCGGCCCCATCGGACGCACGGTCGTCAGCTTCCCGTCCACGGTCGTGCACACCCTGCCCCTGGCCCTGGCCGGCACCGGGGTGAAGGTCGCCGTCATCGAGATCGCGCCCGAGTGGCTGCGGGCGACCGCGTCGCCGCGCGCGCAGGGCTTCCTGTCCGGGGTGGCGGGCACCGCGGCCCACGAGGTCGACCGGCTCACCACCCGGGCGGCCGGTCCGGCCGACCGGCTCGAATTCGGCTGAGCGTACCCACAAGGAGTGAGCTTCATGCCTGCCAAACCGAGATTCTTTCCCCTAAGGGGCTGAACTTTTCGTGATCAACGGGCAGTTGACCCTTCCACGGGCCTACCCTTCAAAGGGTGAACCAGTTGAAGTCCCGTGAGCCAGGCTCCGTCACCCTGCCCGGAACGCTGTCCGACTCCCTGCGCGCCGAACTCGTCGCCTTCCGCAGGGACTTGCACATGCACCCCGAGCTCGGGAACCAGGAGTTCCGTACGACCGCCGCGCTCAAGGCCCGCCTGGAGGCGGCCGGCCTCGCGCCGAAGGTCCTGCCGGCAGGCACCGGACTCATCTGTGACATCGGCACCCGGGAACCGGGCCGGGCCATGCTGGCGATCCGCGCCGACCTGGACGCGCTGCCCATCCCCGACGTCAAGACCGTCGCGTACCGCTCCACCGTGGCCAACCGCGCCCACGCCTGTGGCCACGACGTCCACACCACCACCGTCCTCGGCGCCGGGCTCGTCCTCGCCGAGCTCGACCGCCGCGGACTGCTGCCGAACGCCGTGCGGCTGATCTTCCAGCCCGCCGAGGAGGTCCTGCCCGGGGGCGCCGCCGACGCCGTCGAGGCCGGGGTCCTGGACGGCGTGGGCCGGATCATCGCCGTCCACTGCGACCCCCGGGTCGACGCCGGGAAGATCGGGCTCCGGGTCGGCCCCATCACCTCCGCCTGCGACCGCCTGGAGATCACCCTCGACGGCCCCGGCGGTCACACCGCCCGCCCGCACCTCACCACCGACCTCGTCACCGCCGCCGCCCGGGTCGCCACCGACGTCCCGGCCGTCCTCGCCCGCCGGGTCGACGCCCGCTCGGGCCTCTCGGTCACCTGGGGCCGCATCGAGGCCGGCCACGCCCCCAACGTGATCCCGCAGCACGCCGAGCTCTCCGGCACCGTCCGCTGCCTCGACCTGCCCTCCTGGCGGGACGCGCCCGACCTGGTCCACGCGGCGATCGACGAGGTCGCCACCCTGCACCGGGCCAAGTCGACCGTCACCTACGTCCGGGGCGTCCCGCCGGTCGTGAACGACCCGGTCGTGACCGAACTGCTCCGCGACGCCATGACGGTCCGCCGCGGACCGCAGTCGATCGAGGACACCGAGCAGAGCCTCGGCGGCGAGGACTTCTCCTGGTACCTGGAGCACGTCCCCGGCGCGATGGCCCGCCTCGGCGTCCGTACCCCCGGCGACACCCGCGTCCGGGACCTGCACGCCGGCGACTTCGACGTGGACGAGCGGTGCATCGAGGCCGGTGTGGAGCTCTTCACGGCCGCGGCCCTGCTCGGCGCCACGCCCCAGCGCTGATTTCCGGCCGGGCGGAGGGCGCCAACCGCTTCGAACAGGTTCGCTCGTCCGTCCGGCCCAGCGCTGTCCCACGGTCGGCCCAGCGCCCGGCGCGTCGCCTCCCGACCCCTGTCCGGGCACCCCGTCCGGGCGGTATAACCGGCGGTACCGGGCCGAACGCCCCCGGTCGCCTCGGCTGGCCGGTTCGCGACGATCCGATAACGACTCATGAACGGGTCTTTAACTGACATCTACGCGCGTTACGATCGCCGCGAAACCAGCGCCGGAAGAGGCGCTTTCGGTCAGTCTTGAAGGGACCCTCCTCTTGCGCCGGATCACCAGGATCACGACCGTGGGCATCGCCTCCGCGGCGCTCGCGCTCTCCGCCACCGCCTGTGGCAAGTCTTCGAACGACTCGGGCTCCAGCTCGACCACCGACTCGAAGGCCGTCAAGGCCGCGATCGCGTACGACATCGGCGGCCGCGGCGACCAGTCCTTCAACGACGCCGCCTACGCGGGCCTGAAGAAGGCCGAGGACGACCTCGGCGTCAAGGGCGCCGAGGCCGAGCCGTCGCAGGGCGAGAGCGACGCCGACAAGGTCGCGCGCCTCACCTCGCTGGCCCGCGCCGGCAACAACCCGGTCATCGGCGTCGGCTTCTCCTACGCCCCGGCCATCGCGAAGGTCTCCAAGGCCTTCCCGAAGACCACGTTCGGCCTCATCGACGACACCTCGGTGACCGCCCCGAACATCGCCAACCTGGTCTTCAACGAGGAGCAGGGCTCCTACCTGGCCGGCGTCGCCGCCGCCAAGGCCTCCAAGACCGGCACGGTCGGCTTCATCGGCGGTGTCGAGGTTCCGCTGATCAAGAAGTTCGAGGCGGGCTTCACCCAGGGCGTCAAGGACACCAACCCCAAGGCGAAGGTGCTCACCCAGTACCTGACCCAGCCGCCGAACTTCGACGGCTTCTCGAAGCCCGACCTCGGCAAGGCCGCTGCGCAGGGCCAGCTCGACAAGGGCGCCGACGTGATCTACGCCGCCGCCGGTCTGGCCGGTTCGGGCTCCATCGAGGCCGCCGCGACCGCGGGCAAGTGGGCCATCGGCGTCGACTCCGACCAGTACAACCAGGCGGGTCTGGCCTCCTACAAGGACCACATCCTGACCTCGGTCACCAAGGACGTCTCCGACTCCGTCTACAACGTGATCAAGTCGGTCAAGGACGGCAAGCCGCAGACCGGTGAGATCCGCTACGGCCTCGCCACGGACGGCGTCGGCCTGGCCGACTCCAACCCGGCGTACGTGAAGATGACCGATGTCACCGCCGCCGTGGAGAAGGCGAAGAAGGACATCGTCGACGGCAAGATCACGGTCAAGACCGCTCCGTAAGGACCGGCAGGTCACGACCTGAGCCCGGGCCCGGCGTCCGGTGGCACCCCCACCGGATCCCGGGCCCCGGGCCCATTCCCGTACGGGTTTTCATTTTTCGGCAGCGCTACGCGTGTAGATGTCTCCCTGGCACGATAACTTCGCCCCGCCCTGCCCTCCCCGCTCCCACTCCTTCCGGCCAAGGAGAGTGCGTCATCAACGCGTCCAGCCCCCCTGCCGTAGAACTGCACGGCATCACCAAGCGATTCCCCGGCGTCGTCGCCAACAAGGACATCGCCATCACGGTCCGCAAGGGCACCGTGCACGCCCTCATCGGCGAGAACGGCGCCGGCAAGTCGACCCTCATGAAGATCCTCTACGGCATGCAGAAGCCGGACGAGGGCACCATCGCCGTCGACGGCGAGCAGGTCACCTTCTCCAGCCCCGGTGACGCCATCGCGCGCGGCATCGGCATGGTGCACCAGCACTTCATGCTCGCCGACAACCTCACCGTCCTGGAGAACGTCGTCCTGGGCGGCGAGAAGCTCTACGGCATCGGCGCCAAGGCGCGGAAGAAGATCCAGGAGATCTCCGACGCGTACGGGCTCGGGGTCCGCCCCGACGCCCTCCTGGAGGACCTCGGCGTCGCCGACCGGCAGCGCGTGGAGATCCTCAAGGTCCTCTACCGAGGCGCGAAGATCCTCATCCTCGACGAGCCGACTGCCGTCCTCGTCCCACAGGAGGTCGACGCGCTCTTCGACAACCTGCGCGAGCTCAAGTCCGAGGGCCTCACGGTCATCTTCATCTCGCACAAGCTGGGCGAGGTCCTGAAGGTCGCCGACGACATCACCGTCATCCGCCGGGGCACCACGGTCGGCACCGCCGACCCGAAGACCGCCACCACCAAGCAGCTCGCCGAGCTGATGGTCGGCAGCGAGCTGCCCTCGCCGGAGACCCGCGAGTCGACGGTCACCGACGTGGCCATGCTCACGGTCGAAGGCCTGACGCTGCTGGAGAGCGGCGCCTCCGGCGCCCCGCTGACCACCGCCGCCCCGGCCGACCCGTCGGTCACCGTCACCGTGCACGAGGAGGCCGCCACCGGCCGCAAGCTCCTCGACGACATCTCGCTCACCATCCACAAGGGCGAGATCCTCGGCATCGCCGGTGTCGAGGGCAACGGCCAGACCGAGCTCATCGAGGCCCTGATGGGCATCGCCAGCCCCGACACGGGCGTCATCACCCTCGACGGCGACGACATCTCCAAGACCTCGGTGCGCAAGCGCCGCGAGGGCGGCATCGGCTACATCCCCGAGGACCGCCACCGCCACGGCCTGCTCCTGGAGGCCCCCCTCTGGGAGAACCGCATCCTCGGCCACGTCACCGAGGCCCCCAACTCCAAGCGCGGCATCCTCGACCCGAAGGCCGCCCGCAAGGACACCGAGCGGATCGTGCGCGAGTACGACGTCCGCACGCCCGGCATCGACGTCACCGCGTCCTCCCTCTCCGGCGGCAACCAGCAGAAGCTGATCGTCGGCCGCGAGATGAGCCACAACCCCAAGTTCCTGATCGCCGCCCACCCCACCCGCGGTGTGGACGTCGGCGCGCAGGCGCAGATCTGGGACGCGATCCGGGACGCCCGCCGCGAAGGCCTCGCGGTGCTGCTGATCTCCGCCGACCTCGACGAGCTGATCGGCCTCTCCGACACCCTCCGTGTCATGTACCGCGGCAAGCTGGTCGCCGACGCCGACCCCGCCACCATCACGCCCGAGCAGCTGGGCTCCGCCATGACCGGCGCAGCCACCGGCCGCCTCGAAGGCACCGAAGAGCAGCCCGAAGACGGTGACGCCCGATGATGAAGATCGACAAGGACAAGCTGATCATCGGGGCCGCCGGCCCGGTGCTCGCCCTGGTCACGTCCTTCGTGCTCACCGTCCTGGTGCTGCTCGCGACGGGCCTGGACCCGATCGAGCCGATCCGGCTGATGATCGAGAACGCCGGGTACTCCGACGTCCAGGTCCTCATCGTCAACCAGACCGGGATCTACTATCTGGCAGCCCTGGCCGTGGCCATCGGCTTCCGGATGAACCTCTTCAACATCGGCGTCGAGGGCCAGTACCGCCTCGCCGCGATGGTCTCGGCCCTGGTCGGCGCGGCCGTCGACCTGCCCGGTCCGCTGCACATCCTGCTGATCGTGATCGTCGCCATCGCGACCGGTGCCATCTGGGCCGGCATCGCGGGCATCCTGAAGACCACCCGGGGCGTCTCCGAGGTCGTCTCCACGATCATGCTCAACGCCATCACCACCTCCCTGGTGGCCTGGCTCATCCTGCCGAAGAACTTCGGCGTCCAGCCCGCCGGCTCCAACGACCTCACCACCGGTCAGATCGCCGAGTCCGGCTGGTTCCCCGGCATCGACATGGGCGACGGCGGCCAGATCTACGGCTTCACCTTCGTCGCGCTCGCGCTCGGCGTCGTCTACTGGTTCGTCCTCAACCGCACCCGCTTCGGCTTCGACCTGCGCGCCACCGGTGAGAGCGAGTCCGCGGCCCAGGCCAGCGGCGTCGACGCCAAGAAGATGATCCTCACCGCGATGCTGATCTCGGGCGGCCTGGCCGGTCTGGCCGGCATGCCGATCCTGCTCGGCGAGTCGCACACGTACAGCCTGGCCTTCCCGGTCAACGTCGGCTTCACCGCCATCACCGTCGCCCTGCTCGGCCGCAACCACCCGGTCGGCATCCTCTTCTCGGCCCTCCTCTTCGCGTTCCTCGACAAGGCGTCCTCGAACCTCGACGTCTCGGGTTACCCGAAGGAGATCACCCAGATCATGCAGGGCATCATCGTGATCGCCGTGGTCGTCTCCTACGAGCTCGTCCGCCGTTACGGCACCCGCCGCCAGCAGCAGAAGGTCGGCGAGGAGCTCGCCGCCGGCGGCGCCATCAAGACCGACAAGGAGGTCTCGGCATGAGCACCGGCACTGTCGCCAAGCCGAGCGCCGCGCCCAAGAAGGCCGGACGCCGCAAGCTGACCTGGCCCTGGATCCTGCTGATCGTCGCGGCCGGCCTCGTCCTCTTCTCGCTCGTCCGCGTCGTCTCCGGCGCCGACGACCTCACCTCCGTCGGCCAGATCTCCGGCGCCCTCCAGCTCGCCGTGCCGATCGCCATGGCCGGTCTCGGCGGCCTGTGGGCCGAGCGCGCGGGCGTCGTCAACATCGGCCTCGAAGGCATGATGGTGCTCGGCACCTGGTTCGGCGCCTGGGCCGGCTACCAGTGGGGCCCGTGGACCGGCGTCGTCGTCGGCATCCTCGGCGGCGCGCTCGGCGGCCTCCTGCACGCGATCATCACCGTCACGTTCAACGTGAACCACATCGTCTCCGGTGTGGCGATCAACATCCTGGCGGTCGGCTTCACCCAGTACCTGTCGAACTTCACCTTCGACAAGGCCGAGGGCGGCTCCTCCAAGCAGTCCCCGCGCATCGACCCGATCACCGACATCACCATCCCAGGACTCTCGGACTGGCTGATGGACCTCCAGCAGAAGCACTGGTTCCTGATCTCGGACATCGCCGGCATCCTCGGCGGCCTGGTCACCAACCTGTCGCTGCTGACGATCGTGGCCGCCCTGCTCATCCCGGCCACCTGGTGGATCCTGTGGCGCACGGCCTTCGGCCTGCGGCTGCGCTCCTGCGGTGAGAACCCGGTCGCGGCCGAGTCCCTGGGCGTCAACGTCTACAAGTACAAGTACATCGCCGTCGTCGTCTCCGGCGGCCTCGCCGGCCTCGGCGGCGCGTTCCTCGCGATCGTCTCCACCGGCATCTACCAGGAGGGCCAGACCGGCGGCCGCGGCTACATCGGTCTCGCCGCGATGATCTTCGGCAACTGGATGCCCGGCGGCATGGCGCTCGGCGCGAGCCTCTTCGGCTTCACCGACAGCCTCAAGCTGCGCGGCGGCGCCGAGAACGTCCACGCGCTGCTGCTGCTCGTCGCGCTGCTCCTGGTGATCGCCGCCCTCTGGCAGCTGTACAAGAAGAAGTACGTGGTCGCGGCCGTCTCCGCCGGCTTCTCCGTCGCCTTCTTCCTCTGGTACTTCCTGACCGACGAGGTCCCGAGCCAGTTCGTCGACGCCGCCCCGTACATCACCACCCTGCTCGTGCTCGCCCTCTCGGCGCAGCGCCTGCGGATGCCGAAGGCGGACGGCCTGCCGTACCGCAAGGGCGAGGGCAAGTGACGACGGCGCCCGACTGGGACCTGCTCCGGGAGACCGCCCGCGAGGCGATGTCGCACGCGTACGCCCCGTACTCGGGCTACCCGGTCGGCGCGGCGGCCCTCGTGGACGACGGGCGGGTGATCTCCGGCTGCAACGTGGAGAACGCCTCCTTCGGCCTCGCCCTGTGCGCCGAGTGCGGCCTCGTGTCGCAGCTCCAGGCGACCGGGGGCGGCCGGCTCACGCACTTCGTGTGCGTGGACGGCCGGGGCGAGTCCCTGGTCCCGTGCGGGCGCTGCCGGCAGCTCCTGTACGAGTTCGGCGGCCCCGAGCTCGTCCTGGAGACCCCGGCCGGGTTCCTGACCCTGGCCGAGATGCTTCCGCAGGCCTTCGGCCCGGACCACCTCGCCAAGTAGTTCCTCGGAGCGGCCCTTCCGGCACGATGGGAAGGGTCGCTCCCCCCTTTCCCCTCTATGCGCGTAGAAAGAGGCACCACCATGGACGTCATCTCCGTCATCCGCACGAAGCGGGACAAGGGCGAGCTGAGCCCGGAGCAGATCGACTGGGTCATCGACGCCTACACCCGCGGTGTGGTAGCCGACGAGCAGATGTCGGCCCTGGCCATGGCCATCCTGCTGAACGGCATGAACCGTGCGGAGATCGCCCGCTGGACCGCCGCCATGATCGCTTCCGGCGAGCGCATGAACTTCGACTCCCTCTCCCGCCCGACCGCCGACAAGCACTCCACCGGCGGCGTCGGCGACAAGATCACCCTCCCGCTCGCCCCGCTCGTCGCCGCCTGCGGCGCGGCCGTGCCGCAGCTCTCCGGCCGGGGCCTCGGCCACACCGGCGGCACGCTCGACAAGCTGGAGTCCATCCCGGGCTGGCGCGCGCTGCTCTCCAACGAGGAGATGCTGCACGTCCTCGACACCACGGGCGCGGTCATCTGCGCGGCGGGCGACGGCCTGGCCCCGGCGGACAAGAAGCTGTACGCGCTCCGCGACGTCACGGGCACGGTGGAGGCGATTCCCCTCATCGCCTCGTCGATCATGTCGAAGAAGATCGCCGAGGGCACCGGCTCGCTCGTCCTCGACGTCAAGGTCGGCACCGGCGCCTTCATGAAGAACATCGAGGACGCGCGTGAGCTGGCGCGGACCATGGTCGGTCTCGGCACCGACAGCGGCGTGAAGACCGTCGCGCTGCTCACCGACATGTCCACCCCGCTGGGCCTGACCGCCGGCAACGCGCTGGAGGTCCGCGAGTCGGTCGAGGTCCTCGCGGGCGGCGGCCCGGCGGACGTCGTCGAGCTGACCGTCGCGCTCGCCCGCGAGATGCTCGACGCGGCCGGCATCAAGGACGCCGACCCGGCGAAGGCGCTCGCGGACGGCTCGGCGATGGACGTCTGGCGCCGGATGATCGCGGCGCAGGGCGGCGACCCGGACGCGGCCCTGCCGGTCGCCCGCGAGCAGCACGTCGTCACGGCCCCGTCGACCGGCGTCCTCACCCGCCTCGACGCGTACGACATCGGCATCGCCGCCTGGCGCCTGGGCGCGGGCCGTGCCCGCAAGGAGGACCCGGTGCAGGCGGGCGCGGGCGTCGAGCTCCACGCGAAGCCGGGCGACACGGTGACGGCGGGCCAGCCGCTGCTGACCCTCCACACGGACACCCCGGAGAAGTTCGACTACGCCCTGAAGTCCCTGAACGACTCGTGGGACATCGCGGCCGAGGGCACGACGTTCACCCCGAACCCGATCGTGCTGGACCGCATCGCCTGAGACCGGGGATCCCGAGGGAGCCGGTGGGAGGCGCCTACACCGGACGCACCGGCTCCCCGAGCAACCCCGGCAGCTCCCGCATGTCGTCGAAGACGGTCGTGCGGGGGCCCGTCAGGCGGTCCGCGCGGGTCAGGCCGCCGCAGTAGCCGAAGGCGCGCATGCCGGCGGCGCGGGCGGCCTGGACGCCGTACGGGCTGTCCTCGACGACCGCGCAGCGCTCCGGCGGGACGCCGATGGACGCGGCCGCGTGCAGGAAGAGGTCCGGGGCGGGCTTGCCGCGGGCGACGTCGCGGGCGCTGAACACGCGGCCCTCGAAGCGGTCGAGCAGCCCGGCCCGGCCCAGGTTCTTCCGGATGGTGGGGTGGCTGCCGTTGGAGGCGAGGCAGTACGGGACGGACAGGGCGTCCAGGACGTCGACGACGCCCTCCACGGCGGTCAGCTCCGCGTCGAGGGCGTCCTCGTACCGCTGCCTGAAGGGGGCCTGCCAGCCGGGTTCGAGGGGCCGGCCCCGCCGCTCCTCGACGATCGCGGTGAGCATCTCGTGCGAGGAGCCCACGAAGTACTCGGCCATCTCCGCCTCGGTGAACTCGGCACCGAGGGAGGCGAAGACCTCCCGGTCCACCCGGCAGTAGATCCGCTCGCTGTCCACCAGAACGCCGTCACAGTCGAAGATCACCAGTTCGACAGGCTCAAGAGTCATGATCGCGAGCCTAGCGATGAGTTCCGCCGGCCCGGACGGTCGTACGGAACGTGGACACCAGTCAGCCCCTCGTCGTGACCCTGCCCGCCCGGCCCGGTCGGGAGGACGTCGCCCGGCTCTGCGCCGAGCTCGCCGCCGCCCCGCCCGGTGAGGTCGTCTGCCGGGTCGGCGCGCTCGCACGCGCCGACCTCGCCGCCGTCGACGCCCTCGCCCGGCTGAAGCTCGCCGCCGGACGGCGGGGCCACCGGATCCGCTTCGAGGGCGCGGGCCCCCAGCTGCGGACCCTGCTCCGCCTCACCGGGCTTGACGAGACCCTGGATCTCTAGGCCTCCAGCCGTGCCGGGAGGTCGAAGAGCGGGAACCAGCGCTCGGTGTCCAGGAAGAAGTCCATCCCGCCGACCTTGCCGTCCCGCAGCTCCAGGACGATCAGCGCCCACGGGCTGAAGCCGCCCGCCGGGTCCGGGTGGTACTGGGCGAAGGCCGGGGAGCCGTTCGCCACGGTCGGCACGAGCCGGGAGCCCGCGCAGACCTCGCCGACGCCCAGCATCCAGCCGACGATGTCGTCGTGGCCGCGGAGCCACAGGTCGTACGGCGGCATGGACATCGTCGCGTCCTCGTGGAGGAGCGCCGTCAGCGCCTTCATGTCGTAGCCCTCGAAGGCGGCGACATAGCGCTCCAGGAGCGCCTGCTGCTCCTCGTCCAGCGGGTTCGCCGGGTCGGAGGCGGCCGGCGCCTGCTCGGCGAGGGTCGCGCGGGCCCGCTGGAGGGCGCTGTTGACCGAGGCGACGGAGGTGTCGAGGAGCTCGGCGACCTCGCTCGCCTTCCAGGCGAGCACCTCGCGCAGGATCAGCACGGCCCGCTGCTTGGGCGGCAGGTGCTGGAGCGCGGCCACGAACGCGAGCCGCACGGTCTCACGGGCGACGGCCGCTTCCGCCGGGTCGCCGACCGAGGGCATCACCCGGCCGTCGGGGACGGGCTCCAGCCAGGTGATCTCCGGCTGCTTGACGAGCTGCGCCTGCGCCACCGGGGTCGGGGAGGTCAGATCCATCGGCCGTGCCCTCCGGTTGCCGGCGTTCAGCGCGTCCAGGCAGACGTTGGTGGCGATCCGGTAGAGCCAGGACCGCAGTGAGGAGCGGCCCTCGAAGGAGTCGATGGCCTTCCAGGCGCGGACCATGGTGTCCTGCACCGCGTCCTCCGCCTCGAAGGAGGATCCGAGCATCCGGTAGCAGTAACCGGTCAGCTCCCTGCGGTACTTGTCGAGTTCCTCGGTCGTCGCCGTCGCGGCGTCGCTCATCGGGTCCACACCCCACTCACCCCTCACCGGCACCCGTTCGGTGCCGGTGAGAGGGAAGCTACCGCAGGGGACCGACAGCCGGGGTCAGGTTCCCGGCTTGCGCCCGTAGACGAAGACGTCGTCCCCGTTCCTGAGCAGGTTCCAGTACGCCTTCGCGTCCTTCGACGTCATGTTGACGCAGCCGCCGGAGCCCGGCGGGTTCCACATGGACTTGGTGGTCGAGTGGAAGGCCTGGCCGCCGTCGAAGAACTGCGAGTACGGCATGGAGACGTGGTAGAGCGTCGACCAGTGGTTGATGTTCCGCCAGTAGATCTTCTTGGCGCCCGTACGGGTCTCGGTGCCGTCCTTGCCCGTGCGGACCGGCACCGGCCCGTACTTCAGGCGCGAGCCGTCCTGGATCCAGCTCAGCTGGCGGGTCAGGTCGACGCAGGCGATCCGGCCCTTGTTGGTCGGACACCTGCGGTCCTTGTTGGGGTTCGACCCGGCCGCCTTCTGCTGGATCATCGTGTTCATGGTGCGCCAGGTCAGCGGCCCGGCGTACCCCACGGACGGGGTGATGCCGTGCTTGCGCTGGAAGGCCTGGATGGCCTGGCAGTCGCCGAGCGACTGGCGCCCGTCGACCGTCCGTCCGAGGAACTTCTCCACCTGCTTCTGGTACGGCCCCGTCGTCACGTTGCAGGACGCCGCCTGCGCCGGGGCCGTACCGAGCGCGATCGTCATCGGCACCACGAGCGACGTGATCCCGGCGGCGATGCCCGCCCTTCTGCCTATGCGTTGCGTGATTCTGTTCATGATCGTCAACTCCCCCTAGAGTCCCTGTCCTTGAGGACGTACGGGGGAGTGTGAAAGGTTGCAGCACGGGAGGGCAATCCCGCGTGCGCCTTCTGTCCTGTCTCAGACCGCGGCCGGATGCAGCCGGCGCTCCGCGACCCGGGCGCTGTGCGAGCCGTACAGGGTGACCGAGACGACGCCGAGGACCGCGACCAGGCCGATGAGGACCGTGCCCGCCCAGCCGCCCGCGTGGAAGGCGATCGCGCCGAGCGTGCCGCCCGCGCTGCTGCCCAGGTAGTACGCGGACTGGTACAGCGCCGAGGCCTGCGCGCGGCCCGTCTTCGCCGTGCGGCTCACCGAGGAGGAGGCGACCGCGTGCCCGGCGAAGAATCCGGCCGTGATCAGGACCAGGCCCACGAGGACCAGGGCGAGGGAGTCGGACAGCGAGAACAGCAGGCCCGCCGCCGTCGTCGAGACCGCCAGGTACAGCGCCCCGCGCCGGCCGAGCCGTCCGACGAGCCGGCCCGCGGCCGCCGAGGCGACCGTGCCGACCAGGTAGATCAGGAAGATCGACCCGATCACGCCCTGCGGGAGCGAGAACGGAGCCTCGACCAGGCGGTAGCCGATCACCGTGTACACGGCGCCGAAGACCGTCATGAACAGCGCGCCGATCACGTAGAGCCGCATCAGCAGCGGGTCGGCGAGGTGACCCCGGACGGTCCGGGCGAGCGCCTTCGGGTTCAGGGTGCCGGGGGTGAAGTGCCGGGCCTTCGGGAGCAGCGCCCGGAAGGCGAGCGCGCACACCAGGGAGGTCAGGCCGACGGCGGCCAGACCCGCCCGCCAGCCCCACATCTGCGCGACCCAGCCGGTCACCAGCCGGCCGCTCATGCCGCCGATCGAGTTGCCCGCCACGAAGAGGCCGATCGCGGCGACCAGCGCCTTGGGCCGCACCTCCTCGGCGAGGTACGCCATCGCCGAGGCCGGGAGTCCGGCGAGCGCGGCGCCCTGGATCGCGCGGAGGGCGATCAGGGACTCCAGGTTCGGGGCCAGGGGCACGAGGAGCGCGACGGCGACCGCGATCGTGAGGGAGGCGATCATCATCGTGCGCCGGCCGAAGCGCTCCGAGAGGGCGCTGAGCGGCAGTACGCAGAGGGCGAGGGCGCCGGTCGCGGCGGAGACCGTCCAGGAGGCGGCGGACGCGGTGGCGCCGAACTCGGCCGAGATGGCCGGGAGGAGGGCCTGCGTGGAGTAGAGGAGGGCGAAGGCGGCCAGTCCGGCGGCGAAGAGCGCGAGGCTCATCCGGCGGTGGCCGGGGGCGCCGGGGGCGAGGCGGGTGTCGGCGGACGCGGTGGTGGCGGCCGCCTTGGTACTGGCGGAAGGCATGTCACGAACGTAGGACGCTCCGCTTCATGCGTCCAATGCACGGAACTGCTGTAATCGTTCCCATGGTGCATGAGTACAGGTCGCAGCCTCGCCTGTCACCGAACAGTAACGAAGAAGACATGGGTGCGCTGCTCGCTCCGCGGCTCGCGTACTTCGCAGCCGTCGCCCGGCACGAGCACGTGACCCGTGCCGCGGCCGAGATGGGCGTCCCGCAGTCGACGCTCTCGCGGGCCATGGTCCGGCTCGAACAGGACCTCGGCGTCACCCTCTTCGCCCGGCGCGGCCGCACGGTCTCCCTCACCCCGGCGGGCCGCCGCTTCCTCACCGCCGCCGAGCGGGCCCTCGCCGAGGTGGAGCGGGCCGCCGACACCGTGCGGGCCGACGCCGACCCGACCGCCGGGCGCGTCGCCTTCGGTTTCCTCCACACGATGGGCTCCGAGACCGTCCCCGGACTCATCCGCGCCTTCCGCGTGGACCACCCGAGGATCCGCTTCACCCTCGTCCAGAACTACGGCGAGGCCATGATCGAGCGGCTGCGGGCCGGCGACCTCGACCTCTGCCTGACCTCCCCGGTGCCGGACGCCCCCGACCTGGTGGCCCGGCGCCTGGACGAGCAGCGGCTGCGGCTCGTCGTCCCGGACGACCACCGGCTCGCGGGCCGCAAGCGGGTGCGCCTCGCCGAGGCCGCGGACGAGACCTTCGTGACCCTGGAGCCGGGGTACGGGCTCCGCCGCATCACCGACGACCTGTGCGCGGAGGCCGGCTTCAAGCCCCGGGTCGCCTTCGAGGGCGAGGAGGCCGAGACCCTGCGCGGCCTCGTCGCCGCCGGGCTCGGCGTGGCGCTGCTGCCCCCGCCGGCCGTCCCCCGCCCCGGCGTCGTCGAACTCACCGTCACCGCGCCGCGCGCGGTCCGCGAGATCGGCGTCGCCTGGCTCGACGGCCACCCGGACACCGCCCCGGTGGCCGCCTTCAAGAAGTTCCTCCTCGGCAGGCGCGGCCACCTGCTGCCGAAGGAGCCCTCACCTCCGGCGTGAGCCCCCGAAGCCCGCCGCCAGCGGCATCCGCAGGCCCAGCGGCGGGGGAGCCGCCATCGCGTCGGTCACCGGACGGGCGACCGGCCGGGCGAAGAGGGCGCCGAGCACGAAGTCCGCGGCGAGGGCCCGGACCTCGTCCGCGTACTGGCGCAGCGCGTGTCCGTCCGAGTGGACCTCGAAGCGGCAGGTCTCCCGGTTGGCCTTCTTCGCCCGCTCGGCGAACCGGAACGACAGCTCCGGGTCCGTCCGCGCGTCGTTCGTGCCGTGCACGAGCAGCACCCTGCGCCCCACCAGCTGCCGCACCGGCTCCGGTTCCGCCGCCACGTCGTCCTCCGGCAGCCACGGCGCGAGCGCGAGCACCGCGCTCACCGCCGGATGCCCGGCCGCCCGCAGCGCCGCCCGCGCCCCCATGCCGTGCCCCAGGAGGCAGACCGGTACGTCGCCGTAGAGCCGTACGGCCTCCGCGACCGCCCAGGAGGCGTCCGCCACGAGGTCCGCGTCCGCCCCGTTCCAGCCGCGCGCCCGGTAGCGCACCACGTGCGCAGCGAGTCCCTCGGACCGGCCCGCCCGGACCAGGCCGCGCCCCAGCGGAAGCATCGCCGCGCGCGCCCTCGCGGAGGCCCGTCGTGCCGACACCGGCTCACCGTCCGGCAGGAGCAGCACCACGCCGCCCACCGCCGCCGTCGCCGACCGGGAACTGACGGGACGTCCGAGCCGGGGTCTCCGGGTTTCGGGCGGCCCCACGAGTGCGAAGTGCGCCATGGCAGAACAGTCTCAGAAGCGGAGGTGTACGCCAGCCGTACGCGCGGTCACTGTTACGTATCGTCCGGAGAGCGAACGCCCCTTGTGCCTATACCCGTTCGAACCGGGCCACCGCACCGGTGATCGCGAACCCCTTCCGGCCGTACCAGCGGTGCGGCCAGTCGCCCGCGAACGCGGTGAGGAAGCGGGTCGTGCAGCCCGCGGCCGCGGCCTCGTGGAGTGCCGTGTCCAGCACCCGTCCCGCGTAGCCCTGCCCGAGGTGGGCCTCCACGGTGACCAGGTCCTCGATCTGCGCCACGCCCGTCGCCGGGTCCATGTACAGGTCGACCCAGGCCGCCACCTCGCCCTCCGGGGTGTGCACGGCGAAGAACCGCACGACCTCGGCCCCGCGCCGCCGAGCCAGCCGGCGCTCCACCAGGTCGCGGATGTGCTCCGGCGGCGCCTGCGGGGCGAAGCGCGGCCAGGACGCGGCGACCGGGCCGCGCAGCTCGTCGAAGTCGACCTCCCGGGCCCCGCCGTGCTCCGGCACCGGGCCGTGGTGCGCCATGATCAGCGAGGTGGCGTGCCGGTACCCCGCCTTCTCCATCGGTGCCACGCAGGCGGCGGCGGCCGTCTCGTCGAGGACGTACGCGAAGCGGTACGGGAGATGGCCGAGCGCCTCCTCCGTGTATCCGGCCAGCGCCTCGGGGTCCACCTCCCCTCCGGCGAGCACGTGGTTGTTCCCCCGGGAGTGCCGGTAGGCGTCGTCGAGCACCGCGAAGGCGCCGGGGAACTCGACGGTACGGGCCGCCTGCCGGCGGTGGAAGTCGGACAGGAACCGGTGGATGCGCGGGAGTTCGGGCGCGGTCGAGGTCATGCGGGCAGGCTAGGCGGATCGCTCCTCGTCCCGCCACGAGAAAAACGGCGCCACGAGAGGTGTTCTACGCGCGTAGGGGCTAGAGTGCGGAAATGACGAGCCAGACCCCCAACGTCCCCACCGCGGACCAGATCCGCCGTGCCCCGAAGGTGCTGCTCCACGACCACCTCGACGGCGGACTGCGCCCCGGCACGATCATCGAACTCGCCCGGGAGCAGGGCTACGAGCAGCTCCCCGAGACGGAGCCCGACAAGCTCGGCATCTGGTTCCGCGAAGCCGCCGACTCCGGCTCCCTGGAGCGGTACCTGGAGACCTTCGCGCACACCTGCGCCGTCATGCAGACCCGGGACGCCCTCTTCCGCGTCGCCGCCGAGTGCGCCGTCGACCTCGCCGAGGACGGCGTCGTGTACGCCGAGGTGCGGTACGCCCCCGAGCAGCACCTGGAGGGCGGCCTCACCCTCGAAGAGGTCGTGGAGGCCGTCAACGAGGGCTTCCGCGAGGGCGAGCGGCAGGCCAGGGCCAACGGCCACCGCATCCGGGTCGGCGCCCTGCTGACCGCCATGCGGCACGCCGCCCGCGCCCTGGAGATCGCCGAACTCGCCAACCGCTACCGCGACACCGGCGTCGTCGGCTTCGACATCGCGGGCGCCGAGGCCGGCTACCCGCCCACCCGCCACCTCGACGCCTTCGAGTACCTCAAGCGGGAGAACAACCACTTCACGATCCACGCGGGCGAGGCCTTCGGACTGCCGTCGATCTGGCAGGCGCTCCAGTGGTGCGGCGCCGACCGGCTCGGCCACGGCGTCCGGATCATCGACGACATCGAGGTCGCCGACGACGGCTCGGTCCGCCTGGGCCGCCTCGCGGCCTACGTCCGCGACAAGCGCATCCCGCTGGAGATGTGCCCCTCCTCCAACCTCCAGACGGGCGCCGCGGCCTCGTTCGCCGAACACCCCATCGGTCTGCTCCGCACGCTCCACTTCCGGGCCACGGTCAACACGGACAACCGGCTCATGAGCGGGACGAGCATGAGCCGGGAATTCGAGCTGCTGACCGAGGCATTCGATTACACGCTCGACGACATGCAGTGGTTCACGGTCAATGCGATGAAATCAGCGTTCATTCCTTTCGATGAACGACTCGCCATGATCAACGAGGTCATCAAGCCCGGATATGCCGAGCTGAAGTCCGAATGGCTGTTCCAGCAGACCGCCACGACCAGCGAGTCTTCCCGTACGGAGGGCTGAGAGGCGCCCCGAGGGAGGGCGGGAGCGGCCGGGTCGATACGACACCCGGCCGCTTTTCGGTGTTTGCGGAGGCGACGTTCGCTGGTTAGGTTGCAGAGCCGCTCTCGATTCCCAGGATTTCCCCTCCCGGCTTTCCCCGAAGCCCCCGGATTCCCCAAGGAAGATTTTCTGATGAAGCAGTCTGCCGCCAAGAAGCTCGGTGTCGCCGCTCTCGGTGCCGCTTTCGTCGCCGCCGGTGCCGGCGCGGCCAACGCCGCGCCGTCCCTGCCGCTCGACGCCGACGCGCTGGGCACGGTGACCTCGGCCGTCCCGCTGGGTGACGGCCTCACCACGCTCCCTGACGGCGCCTCCGAGTCCCTCGGTGCCGGACAGGGCGCCCTCGGCCAGGGTGTCGACCAGGGCGTGAAGACCCTCCCGGCCGCCGCCGGCCAGGCCACCCAGAGCCTCCCGCTCGACGCCGCCGCCGGCGGCCTCGGCGCCACCCCGCTCGGCGGCCTCCTCGGCGGCCTGCCGCTGGGCGCCGGCGGCCTCCCGATCGGCTGACACCCGCCGTACACGCCGAAGGGGCGCGCACCCGGATCTCCGGGTACGCGCCCCTTCGGCTGCGTGCGCGACGGCTACCAGGCCGAGCTCGCGGTCTTCTCCGCCGGCAGGAAGATCCACAGACCCAGGTAGATCAGGAACTGCGGACCGGGCAGCAGGCACGAGGCCAGGAAGATCAGACGCATCGTCGTCGCGGAGGTGCCGAAGCGCCGGGCCAGCGCCGCGCACACTCCGCCGAGCACGCGTCCGTCACGGGGGCGGGTCAGTGCGGCCATGGTGGGCTCCTTCGGAGTTCGGTCCGGGAGCCGCTTCTCCGGGCTCCCGATGACTCCATACTGCCGCCGGGAAGGGGGACGAAGCGTCGGTCTAAGGGGCGATCGGGACCCTGGAAATCGTCGGGGTCGCACCCTGAGGCGCCTCGTTCCGCAGCAGGGCGGAACCCCGGCCCGGAGTGCTCCCCCCGGAGGAGGACGGACTCCCCGCCTCCCACCTGCGGCGCAGCCGCGTCCGGCCGGCCGGGACCACCAGGAGATGCGCCAGCGCGACGCCCGTCGTGTTCAGGAGGACCGAGTCCACGTCCACCACCTGACCCGGCACCGCGGTCTGCAGCAGCTCCACGGCCAGCGACACCAACGCGCCCGCCGCGGTCGTCCGGGCCAGCGAGGCCCACCCGGAGACACGGAGCCGTCCGTCGGCCATCGGGAGCAGCACCCCGAGCGGGGCCAGGAGCAGCAGGCCCTCGCCGATCAGCCGGGCGGCCTCGGCGCCGCCGAGCGCGAGATCGGCCCGCAGGCCGTGCAGCGGGATCGTGTTCGGCGCGGTCACCCAGGCCACGTCGCGTGGGCGCAGGCTGACCCAGGCGACGAGCAGCAGATGCGCGAGGAGGAGGACGAACCCCGCCACGCGGACGACCACGGCGGCACTGCCGCCAGAACCTTGACGCTGCACGCCCCCCAAGACGCCCCGTACCGAGGAATCGGTTCCGCCGCGCCCGCGTTGTGGGCAATCGTTCCGCAGGGCGGAACGGGTGGGAACAACGGAAGGCGCCCTTGCCGGCGCCAGAGGCTTCCGCGCCTGAACCCGCACTCCTGGTGCAGTGCGCTCGTGGTGCGGGTCAAGGCACGAAAGGCCTAGGCCCGGCACGGGGCGCCGTCCCGTGTGCCCACCCGTCCCGCCCCAGCGGGACGATTGCCCACACGGGACGGGGTCAGCCCGTTGACGGGGGCGGGGCCGTCGGTGGGGTCGACTCCGGGCGTTCGCGGAGTTCCGTCGTGCACCGGTACCGCTTCGGCGCGTACGCCCCCGGCCCGCCGAGCAGGACCGTGTGGCCGCCCGGGCCCGCCGAGCTCTCCGCGAAGGTGCAGACGAGCTGCGAGAGCGCCGTCGGCGCCAGGTCCTCGGGCTGCCGGCTCAGCCGCAGCGTGCCCGCCGGGTCGCCGCGGTGCCCGCCGGCCACCGTCAGCGGCCCGCGCACCTCGGTCGTGAAACCGGCCTCCCGCTCGCTCTCCGAGGGCTCGGCGAGCAGCTGCGCGAGCAGCCCCCGGGCCGTCCGCACCGGGTCGCCGTCCGCCTTCTCCTCGGGCTGCGGCGACCGGCGGTCCACCGGCTCCAGCTGTGAGCCGCAGACCAGGAAGACCCGGACCGGCACGCCCTGTGCCGCGGTCTCCGTCGTACCGTCCTCGGTCACGCTGCACGGGACCCGGGACGGGGCCGCGCCCGCGTCCACCGGGACCGACGTGGTCCGGATCCCGCAGCCGGTGACCAGCACCGTGAGCGCTGCCGCCAGGACATGGACGCGGCGCCTCACGCTTCCTCCACCTCACCCTGGCTGCTGCGGGTCTGCACCTCGCGCGTGATGCCCGAGGCGTCCAGGGGCAGACGCAGCACGAACACCGCGCCGTCGACCGTCCCGTCCTCGCCGACCGAGTTCGACGCCGTGATCGAACCGCCGTGGATCAGCGCGTTCTCCATGGCGATCGACAGACCGAGCCCGCTGCCTTCGGACCGCGGTCGGGACGCGCTCGCCTTGTAGAAGCGGTCGAAGACGTGCGGCAGCACCTCCTCGGGGATGCCGGGGCCGTGGTCGCGCACCGAGATGACCAGCTCCTCGTCCTCCGTGCGGACCGAGACCCGCACCGGCGAACCGCCGTGCTTGAGCGCGTTCCCGATCAGGTTCGCCAGGATCACGTCGAGCCGGCGCGGGTCGAGCGGCGCCACGATCCCGCGCTCCGCGTCGAGGTCCACCGCGTCCAGCCAAGCCCGCGCGTCGATGCACGCGGTGATCTGGTCGGCGATGTCCACCTCGTCGAGGACGAGCCGCGCGGTGCCCGCGTCGAAGCGGGTCACCTCCATCAGGTTCTCCACCAGGTCGTTGAGGCGCCGGGTCTCGCTCACCACGAGTGCGACCGCCGGGGCGATCATCGGGTCCAGGGAGTCCTGCTCGTCCTCCAGGACCTCGGTGACGGCCGTCAGGGCGGTCAGCGGGGTCCGCAGCTCGTGCGACATGTCGGCCACGAAGCGCCGGGAGGACTCCTCCCGCGCGCTCATGTCCGCGACCTTCTTCTGCAGCGACTCGGCCGCGCTGTTGAACGTACGGGAGAGATCGGCGAGTTCGTCCGCGCCGGTGACCCGCAGCCGGGTGTCGAGCTTCCCCTCGCCGAGCTGCCGGGCCGCCTCGCCGAGCCGGTGCACCGGTCGCAGCACCGTCGTCGCCGCGACCTGCGCGAGCAGTACCGAGCCGGCCACCGCGAGCGCGGTGGCGATCCCCAACGACCAGGCGAGCGAGTTCAGATCGGCCTTCTCCGCGGCCAGCGACTTGAACATGTACCCGGCGGGGCCGCCGCCGTCGATCCGGGTCCCGCCGACCAGGTACGGCGTCCCGTTCCGCTCCGTGCGCTGCCAGAACAGGTGGTACGGGTACGGATTGGCCTCCGTCACCTGCCGCTTCGTGTCCACGGCGTCCTGGAGCGAGCGCGGCACGTCGGCCAGCGTGAAGTCGTCCGGGTCGGAGGCGCCCACGATCGGCTTGCCCGCGGCCCGCTCGCCGAGCAGCAGCACCTGGTAGTCGGCGGCGCTGCCCGCCGCCATCTGCTCGGCGGTCCGCCGCAGGTCGTCCTGGGTGGGCCGGAGCGGCAGCGTCGCCGCCCGGTTCTGCATCTCCTGCCGGAAGTCGTTGAGCGCCCCGTCCTGGGTACGCGTCAGCACCGCCTCGCGGTTCAGCCAGTAGGCGATGCCGGAGGCGGCGACGGCCGCGGTGAGCGCGACGAGGGCGAAGACGACGACGAGCCGGAGCCGCAGGCTCGAGAGCCGCAGCCGTGCGTAGATCCCCTTGCTCACGCAGGGACGTCCAGCCGGTAGCCGACCCCGCGGACGGTACGGATCAGCGTCGGCGAGGACGGCACGTCCTCCACCTTGGCGCGGAGCCGCTGCACACAGGCGTCGACGAGCCGCGAGTCGCCCAGGTAGTCGTGCTCCCACACGAGCCGCAGCAACTGCTGGCGGGACAGCGCCTGTCCGGGCCGCCGGCTCAGCTCCAGGAGGAGTCGCAGCTCGGTCGGCGTGAGCTGGAGGTCCTCACCGTTCTTGGTGACGGTCATCGCCGAACGGTCGATCACCAGCGAGCCGTACGTCGCCGAGTCCGTCGACTCGCGCTCCCCGCGTCGCAGCACGGCCCGGATGCGGGCGTCCAGGACCCGGCCCTGCACCGGCTTCACCACGTAGTCGTCGGCGCCGGACTCCAGGCCGACGACCACGTCGATGTCGTCGCTGCGCGCGGTCAGCAGGATGATCGGCAGCTGGTCGGTCCGGCGGATGCGCCGGCAGACCTCGAAACCGTCGATGCCGGGCAGCATGACGTCGAGCACGACCAGGTCCGGCCGCTGCTCACGCAGCAACTGGAGCCCGTCCTCGCCCGTCGCGGCGGTGGCCACCCGGTGACCCTGCCGGGACAGGGAGAGTTCGAGGGCCGTGCGGATGGCGTCGTCGTCCTCGATCAGCAGCAGAAAAGGCACGTCGTCATTCTGTCCCATGGGGCCGTCCGAGTTCGACCGCTCAGGGACTCGCATCTGTTCCGGCCCCTGTGACACGGCTGTGACAGTCGGCGGACAACGCCATGAAGTCCGGGGGGCAAGCTTCTTGGCACACGGACCGAAACACACTCCAACCGACGGGGGGCGCGAGATGAACGCACTGCACAGCACCACCTCAAGCGCAGTTGTCACGCGTCTCCACGACGTCGTGCGGAGCACGGAGAAGTCCGGCGGTGTGAACGGGCGGGGGTGCGTTCGCAGCGTCGGGCGTCAGCGCAAGGCGCCGTACATGGTGGCCGTTGCTGACGGGGGAGCGGCGTACGGGGAGGTCACGGGGGAGCGCACGGGCTGTTCGGAAGCCGAGTTCACGGCTTACGTCCAGGAGCGTCGTGCCTCCCTGTACGCCACCGCCTACCACCTCACCGGTGACCGTTTCGAGGCCGAGGACCTGCTGCAGAGCGCGCTGTTCTCCACGTACCGCGCCTGGGACAGGATCAGCGACAAGGCCGCGGTCGGCGGGTACCTCCGCCGCACCATGACCAACCTGCACATCAGCGCCTGGCGCCGGCGCAAGCTCAACGAGTACCCGACCGAGGAGCTGCCGGAGACGGTCGGCGAGACGGACGCGATGCGGGGTACGGAGCTGCGCGCGGTCCTGTGGCAGGCCCTGGCCCGCCTGCCCGAGCTCCAGCGGACGATGCTGGTGCTGCGCTACTACGAGGGCCGTACCGATCCGGAGATCGCGGAGATCCTGGACATCAGTGTCGGCACGGTGAAGTCGAGCATCTGGCGCTCGCTGCGGCGACTGCGCGAGGACGAGGTGCTGAGCTTCGGCCGTGACGAGGAGGAGTCCTTCGGCGAGCTGGTGGCCTGAAGGTCGGGGGGACGCACCCTGCGGGGCCACGGGGGAAACGGGGCCTTGGGGGGTACGGGGGAAACACGGGGGACCGTACGGGGGTACGGGGAAAAGCGAAGCGGGTCGTACGAGTCCGGGGGGTCTCGTACGACCCGCTTCGTGCGTTCCGCGTGCGGAGCCGCGGGCCGGGCGGCCGCCGGGTCAGCTCGCCGCGGGCGTGCGGTGGCGGCCGGCGGCGGCCGCCGCGAGGCGGCCCAGGGCTTCCGGCTTCGCGCAGGGGTGGGCGCCCAGGGAGGCCTGGCGGGCGACGATGGCGCGCTCGGCGCGCATCAGGCGCCAGCCGCGGCGGAGCAGCAGGGGGACGGACTTGCGGCCCTCCCGGAGGTCACGGAGGAGCCGGCGGCGGAAGGTCGTCGAGGGGCGGCCGCGCAGGCAGATCGCGTCGGCGAGGACGTCGAGATCGCGGCAGCGGGTCACGATCTCGGCCGCGAAGATGCCCTCCGCGACGAAGAGCGGGGTCCGCGCGATGTCGAGCCGCTCGCGGTCCACCCGGGAGCTGGTGGCGATGTCGTACACGGGGACGTCGGTCCGCCCCGTACGGCACAGCTCGACGATCGCGGCGACGGCGGCGTCCGCGTCCCAGGACCGTGGGGAGTCCCAGTCGACGTCCGCGCTGCCGTCGACGAGCGGGAGCGACGGGTCGCCGGCCTCCTTGTAGAAATCGTCGAGGCGCAGGACCGGGAGGCCGGTGACGGCGGCGAGGGACGACTTGCCGGAGCCGGAGGGGCCCGCGAGCAGGACGACCCGGGTCGGGATCGGTTGGGAACTCACGGAACACCAGTGTGAGGCATTCCCCCGTCCAGGGGACCACCGAGGAAGGCCGTTGGTATCGAGCATCACACCTCGACTACTGTCGGTGCCCGCCCGCTCACCCGCTGGAAGGATCTCCATGGCGCGTCACGCAGACCCCCGGACCCCCCGCCGCAGCGCCCTGCTGAAGGCAGGTCTCACCGTCACTGCGGCGGGTGCCGCGGTGTTCGGCGCGGGGGCCGGGGCGCAGGCCGCCGCCCCGGTGCCGCTGCCCGTCGACTCCCTGAGCAGGACGGACGCCGGCGCGGCCGGTGCGGGCGCGCTGGCGGGCGTCACCCACGGCGTGGGCCCGCTGACCCGGCTCCAGCTCGACCCGCTGGCCAACACCGGCGTCGACCCGCTCGACAACGGCCTCGGCACCCAGGTCGCCGACTTCAAGCCGGTCGGTACGAACCTGGTGACCGACCACGTCACGAAGGGCGGGGCCGTGGCCGACCTTCCGGTGGTCGGTGGCGTCACGCGCGGGCTGCTGCCGTAGCGGGCACGCGGGAGCGGCTCAGCGCCTGGCCCGGCGGAGCCAGGCGGTCGCCGCGCGAGGCTGCTTCAGACGCGCGCGCCACGGGCCGTCCGCCCGCGCGAGGTGGACGAGGAGCGGGCCCTCGGGCAGCTCCAGGGTCTCGCGGCGCCTCCCGATCTCGTTGATGTACCCGGGCCTGGCGTCCGGGAGCACGGTGGGGTCGTCGTGCCCCGCCAGTTCGAAGACGTCGACGATGAAGTTGCTGCTGCCGCGGTAGTGAAGGGCGGCGTCGGCCGTCCCTCCCGTGTGCAGCAGGACGTCCGGGCCCCAGCCCTCCATGGTCTCCTCCGACAGGCGCCGGGCCGCCGCCAGCGGCAGCACCCGTGCCTGCCAGGGCCCGTCCGCCCTCAGCTTCAGCCGCAGGCGCCCGTTCTCGGGGACGACGACGAGCAGGCGGCCGCGGAAGTTCTCCTCCGTGCTGTTGACGAGGAGGTCGTCCTCCTTGTTGTCCGGGGTGAGGGTCCACACCCCGGTGTACCCCTCGGTCCTGAGGGCGAGTTCGACCACGACCGGGCCGGGCGGGAGGCCCTCGACGGAGATCACGTCGTTGCCGGGGCCGGAGAGCGTGTGCGGCTCGAAGAAGGCGCCGAACGTCCAGTCGGCGACGGGCTCCGGGAACGGGGAGAGTGAGGGGGCCGCCGGGACCCGCGCCGGGGGCTCCACGACCTTGGCCACGGCCTGCGGGGGCGACGGCGGGAGGTCCGGTTCGGGGGCCTTGGGCTCGGGGGCCCGGGTCTCCGGGGCCCGGTTCTCCACCGGGGCTTCCTCGGCCGTGTCCACACCGTGGTCCTCCGGCACGTCCACGCCGTGGTCCGGCGCCGCTTCCGCGCCGTGGCCCTCCGGCACGTCCGCGCCGTGGCCCTCCGGCACGTCCACGCCGTGGTCCACCGCCAGGCCGGTGAGGCCGTCCAGGTAGCCCTGGCCGACCGCGCGGAACTTCCAGCCGCCCGCCCGCCGGTACAGCTCCGCGAGGACCATCGCCGTCTCGCCGCCGGCGTCGGTCACCTCGTACCCCACGACCGCCGTGCCGTCCGTCCCGAGGACCGCGACGGACAGTCCCTCGACGTCCCGCAGCGTGCCGCTCTCCGTCGAAGCGACCACCAGGACGCGCGTGATGTCCTCCTCGACCGCCGGGAGGCCGGTCTCCAGCCACACCGTGCCGTCCCCGTCCCCGCCCTCCGACAGCCGTACGGCGCCCGAGGAATGGACCGGCGCACCGTGGAACACGATGTCCGCGTCCCCCCTGACCCGGCCCCCCTCCGCCAGCAGCAGTACCGCGACGTCCACCCCGTTCCGCACGGCGACGCGCAGCGGCGCCGTCGGGACGAAGGCGTTGTCTCCCTTGACCAGTCCCCTCATCATCGTTCGATCTTGGGGTCGACCGGTCCCGCCGGGCAAGACGAAGGCCCCCGGGCAGTGCTGCTGCCCGGGGACCGTCGTGGGGGTGGGACTAGTACGAGGAGCCGCTCGCGCCCAGCGAACCCGTGGGGTGCCAGACCGTCTTCGTCTCCAGGAACGCGGTCATGCGGTCCGTGCCCGGGGACTCGGCGAAGTCCTCGGTACGGGGGCGCAGGACGCGCTTCAGGTTGTCCGCCGCCGCGATCTCCAGGTCGCGGGCGAGGTCGCCCTCGGTCGCGCCCGTCAGGTCGATCGCGTTGACGTCCTGGTGGGCCGCGAGGTGCGGGCCCATCTCGGAGGCCTTGCCGGAGAGGATGTTGACCACGCCGCCCGGCAGGTCGGAGGTGGCGAGCACCTCGCCCAGGGAGAGGGCCGGCAGCGGGGCCTTCTCGCTCGCGATCACGACGGCCGTGTTGCCCGTCGCGATCACCGGGGCGATCACCGAGACCAGGCCCAGGAAGGACGAGTCCTGCGGGGCCACGACCGTGACGACGCCCGTGGGCTCCGGGGTCGACAGGTTGAAGTACGGGCCCGCGACCGGGTTCGCGCCGCCCACGATCTGGGCGATCTTGTCGGTCCAGCCCGCGTACCAGACCCAGCGGTCGATGGCCGCGTCGACGACGGCGGCCGCCTTCGACTTCGACAGGCCCTCCGCGTCCGCGACCTCGCGGACGAACTGGTCCCGGCGGCCCTCCAGCATCTCGGCGACGCGGTAGAGGATCTGGCCGCGGTTGTACGCGGTCGCGCCCGCCCAGCCGCCGAAGGCCTTGCGGGCGGCGACGACCGCGTCACGCGCGTCCTTGCGGGAGGAGAGCGGCGCGTTCGCCAGCCACTTGCCCTTCGAGTCGCTCACCTCGTACACCCGGCCGCTCTCGGAGCGGGGGAACTTGCCCCCGACGTACAGCTTGTAGGTCTTGAAGACACTGAGGCGCGTCGCATCAGACATCGAGGTAGGCCTCCAGACCGTGGCGGCCGCCCTCGCGGCCGAAGCCCGACTCCTTGTAGCCGCCGAAGGGCGAGGTCGGGTCGAACTTGTTGAACGTGTTGGCCCAGACGACACCGGCCCGGAGCTTGTTGGCGACCGCGAGGATGCGGGAGCCCTTCTCCGTCCAGATGCCGGCCGACAGGCCGTACTGGCTGTTGTTGGCCTTCGCGACCGCCTCGTCGGGCGTACGGAAGGACAGCACCGACAGGACCGGGCCGAAGATCTCGTCGCGGGCGATGCGGTGCGCCTGCGTGACGCCCGTGAAGAGCGTCGGGGCGAACCAGTAGCCGGCCGACGGGATCTCGCACGCGGCGGTCCAGCGCTCGGCGCCCTCGGACTCGCCCTGCTCCACCAGCGAGGTGATGCGGGCCAGCTGCTCCGAGGAGTTGATGGCGCCGATGTCGGTGTTCTTGTCGAGCGGGTCGCCCAGGCGGAGCGTCGACAGGCGGCGCTTCAGGCTGTCGAGCAGCTCGTCCTGGATGGACTCCTGGACCAGGAGGCGCGAGCCCGCGCAGCAGACCTGGCCCTGGTTGAAGAAGATGCCGTTGACGATGCCCTCGACGGCCTGGTCGATCGGGGCGTCGTCGAAGACGATGTTGGCGCCCTTGCCGCCCAGCTCCAGGGTCACCTTCTTGTCGGTGCCGGCGATCGAGCGCGCGATGGCCTTGCCGACGGCGGTCGAACCGGTGAAGGCGACCTTGTTCACGTCGGGGTGCGCGACCAGCGCGGCGCCCGTCTCCCCGTATCCGGGAAGGATGTTGACGACGCCCTTCGGCAGCCCGGCCTGGCGGCAGATGTCCGCGAAGAACAGGGCGGAGAGCGGGGTCGTCTCGGCCGGCTTCAGGACGACCGTGTTGCCGGTCGCGAGCGCCGGGGCGATCTTCCACGCCAGCATGAGCAGCGGGAAGTTCCACGGGATGACCTGGCCGGCCACGCCGAGCGGGCGCGGGTTCGCGCCGTAGCCCGCGTGGTCGAGCTTGTCGGCCCAGCCCGCGTAGTAGAAGAAGTGCGCGGCGACCAGGGGGAGGTCCGCGTCGCGGGTCTCCTTGATCGGCTTGCCGTTGTCCAGGGTCTCCAGGACGGCCAGCTCGCGGCTGCGCTCCTGGATGATCCGGGCGATGCGGAAGAGGTACTTGGCGCGCTCGGAGCCGGGCAGCGCCGACCACTTCTCGAAGGCCTTCCGGGCCGCCTTCACGGCGCGGTCGACGTCCTCGGTGCCCGCCTGGGCGACCTCGGCGAGGACCTCCTCGGAGGACGGGGAGACGGTCTTGAAGACCTTGCCGTCGGCGGCGTCGACGAACTCGCCGTCGATGAACAGGCCGTAGCTCGGCGCGATGTCGACGACCGAGCGCGACTCCGGTGCCGGTGCGTACTCGAATGCAGATGCCATGTTGATCAGTCCACCGTCACGTAATCGGGGCCGGAGTAACGGCCGGTCGCCAGCTTCTGGCGCTGCATCAGCAGGTCGTTGAGCAGGCTGGAAGCGCCGAAGCGGAACCAGTGGTTGTCCAGCCAGTCCTCACCCACGGTCTCGTTGACGAGAACCAGGAACTTGATCGCTTCCTTGGTGTTGCGGATGCCGCCGGCCGGCTTCACGCCGATCTGCACGCCGGTCTGCGCGCGGTAGTCGCGCACGGCCTCCAGCATGAGGAGCGTGTTCGCCGGGGTGGCGTTGACCGCGACCTTGCCGGTCGAGGTCTTGATGAAGTCCGCGCCGGCCATCATGCCGAGCCAGGACGCGCGGCGGATGTTGTCGTACGTGGAGAGCTCGCCGGTCTCGAAGATCACCTTGAGGCGGGCGCGGTCGCCGCACTCCGCCTTGATCGCGGCGATCTGCTCGAAGACCTCCATGTACCGGCCGGCGAGGAAGGCGCCACGGTCGATGACCATGTCGATCTCGTCGGCGCCGGCGGCGATCGCGTCGGCGGTGTCGGCCAGCTTCACGGGGAGCGCGGCGCGCCCGGCCGGGAAGGCGGTGGCGACCGAGGCGACCTTGACGCCCGAGCCCGCGACGGCGGCCTTGGCGGTGGCCACCATGTCGGGGTAGACGCAGACGGCGGCCGTCTTCGGGGTCGTGCGGTCGGTCGGATCGGGGTTGACGGCCTTGGCGGCGAGCGCCCGGACCTTGCCCGGGGTGTCCGCGCCTTCGAGTGTCGTCAGGTCGATCATGGAAATGGCCAGGTCGATGGCGTACGCCTTGGCCGTGGTCTTGATCGAGCGGGTGCCGAGGGACGCGGCGCGCGCCTCCAGGCCGACGGCGTCGACGCCGGGCAGCCCGTGGAGGAAGCGGCGCAGCGCACTGTCGGACGCGGTCACGTCGGCGAATGCGGATGCTGCGGATGCAGTGGTGGGCATGGTCACCAGTCGAGCATATCTACGCGCGTAGCGACCTGTACAGGGGTGCCCCTTCATGGAGCCCGAGGTCACAGGGGGTCCGACGGCGTGGTGAGCCCTGTCACAGGCCCGTGACATGGAACGGACAGCTCCCGAATGCAAGATCAATAGATTTTCTTTCAGCAGCCAGCCAGACCTCACCGGAAACAGTCGGACCGAGAAAAAGCGGCATGCGACTCACGCCCGCCACCTACCTGAATCACAGGAGTCGTTATGCGCACCGCCCTCCGCACCGCCGTCGCCACCGCCCTCGTCGCGGGCGTCGCGATCACCACCCCGGCCCTCGCCGCCGGCGCCGCGTTCGCCGCCGACGGCCCGGTGGTCACGAAGCCGGCCCTTCCCGGGACGGTCAAGGTGGAGAGCCCCCGGACCGGGTCCCCGAAGGCCGGGACGGTGAAGGTGGAGGGTCCGCGCACCGAGGCTCCGAAGAACGAGGCCCCGAAGACCGAGGCCCCGAAGGCCGAGGTCGCGGCGGACGAGGAGGGCGGCACCTACGTCCGGACCCAGATCCTGCCCAACGGTGCCAAGGCGAAGATCTTCAAGGTCGGCGAGGGGCACTACCGCGCCGAGCTCACCAAGGAGGGCCAGCGCGTCGGCACGCTGGAGGCCGACGGCCACCCGGTCGCCGGCAACGACGACGGCACGTTCCTCGTGCTCTTCGAGACCGGCCTGACCTCCACCTGGCAGGGCAACTACGTCCCCGCCGCCCGCCCGGGCACGTACGAGCTCGCGAACGGCACCCGCGTGGAGCTCGCCGTGAAGCTCGGCCGCTACACCCTCCAGACCGTGGAGAACGGCGAGACCCGGGTCCTCACCACCCTGAACGGCACCCGCAAGGTCGTGCAGTACGGCAAGGCCGTCATCGTCGTGGAGCCCGGCGGCGGCTTCGCCGCCTACATCAACGGCAGCATGACGCAGGCCGCCCCGCGGCTCGTCGAGACCCCGGACACCAAGCCCGCCCCCGGCCCCACCACCGGTCCCGTCGTCAAGGTCGGCGCGTGCACCGTCCGGCAGGACATCCCCTCGGTCTTCGCGCTGCTGACCGTGACGCTCACCAACGACCTGGAGAAGGGCCCGAGCGCCGTCCTCAAGGACGAGAAGGGCATGCCGATCGTCACCGTCGACCGCGCGCACGCGGCCGACCTGGGCATGGGCCTCACCATCAAGGGCGCGAACACCGCCACCCCGCAGCTCGGCCAGCGCACCCAGGGCGGCGACACGCCGTACCTGTGGACCGCCTTCCCGAAGCTCCCCAAGGGCTGCGAGAAGGACGCCGCGCCCGCCCCGGCGCCCTCGGTCACCACCCCGGCCCCCGCGGGCAACACCGGCACCACCGTGAACAACGGCGGCCAGACCTCCGTCGTCCCGAAGGGCGGCGTCGCGGCCGGCGCCGAAATCGCCGCCGAGGGCGACTCCACCGCGCTGATCGCCGCGGGCGCCGGTGCGGCCTCGCTCGCCGCCGCGGGCCTCGGCTTCGTCGTCCTGCGCCGCCGGGCCGCCGCCGACCGCGTCTGACCCCGTACGGGGCCCCTCCCGGGCCCGCAACCGCACCTCCCCGCCCATTGACCCGAGCGGGAGCACACCCCACCCCAGGCCGGTCGCCGCGCCCCACGCGGCGACCGGCCGCACCCGTCCCGTCCGGAGCCTTCCGTGAGCCGTCGCCCCGCCCGTACCCGTACCGCATCCGTCCTGCTCCTGGCCGCGCTCGTCGCGCTCACGGGCTGCTCCGCCGGAGGCGGGTCCGGGCCCGCCACCCCGCCCGCCCACATCGCGCGGGCCACCGCCCCCGCGCCGCAGGCGACCACCGCCCCCGTGCGGGCGCTGGCGCGCTCCCTGCCCGTCCGGGTGCGGGTGCCCGCCGCGGGGGTCGACGCCGGCCCGGTCCTCTCCCTGGGCCTGAACACGGACGGCACCGTCGAGGTGCCCTCGGTCGCGGACGCCGACCGCATCGGCTGGTACGACAAGGGCGTCACGCCCGGGGAGACCGGCCCCGCCGTCCTCGTCGGCCACTTCGACACCGCCCGCGGCCCGGCGGTCCTCAAGAACGTCTCCCGGGTCCGGGTCGGCGACGAGATCACAGTGACCCGCGCCGACGGCACGAGCGCCGTCTTCCGGGTCCGGGAGCTGGAGCAGGTCGACAAGGACGCCTTCCCGACCGCCAAGGTGTACGGGAACACCACGCGCCCCGAGCTGCGCCTCGTCACCTGCGGCGGGGAGCTCGTGGACGGCCACCGCCCCGACAACATCATCGTGTACGCGGATCTCGTGGCCGCGCGGGCCGCCTGAGCCCCCACCCGCCCGCCTGAGGCACAATCGGCGGCATGACGACCCCCGAGCCGACCCCCGAGCCCAGCCACGAGCCGAGCCGCGAGTCGACCCCCGAGCAGCCGTCCGCAGGGAAGAACTCCGGCGGAGAGACCTCCGGCGGGCAGCCGCCGGCTGCTCCGGCCTCCGACGACAAGGTCTTCCGGTCGCCCCTCGGCGTCGCGAGCGGGGTCTTCCTGCTGGTCATCGCGGCCCTCTTCGCGGGCGACGCGATGCTCCGCGGCGCGGGGCGCTCGCCCTGGATCGCGCTGGCCGGTCTCGTCCTCGCCGTCCCGCTGATCGTGGCCTTCACGATCCGGCCCGCCGTGTACGCGAACGCCGACCGGCTCCGGATCCGCAACCCGTTCCGGTCGATCGTGCTGCCCTGGGCCACGGTCGCCGACATCCGCGCCGGCTACTCCAGCGAGGTCTTCACGCAGGAGGGCGCCAAGTACCAACTGTGGGCGATCCCCGTCTCGCTGCGCCAGCGGAAGAGGGCCGCCCGCCGCGCCGCCCGCGAGTCCCAGGACGATCCCCACGGCCACAAGTCCGTCACCGCCGACGTGCGGGACACCGCCTCCCGGATCGCGCCGAGCGACAAGACCGTCGCCGACCTGCGCGAGCTCGCCGAGCTGCGCGCCAAGACCCCGGGCGCCCAGGGCGAGCCGCAGGTGCGCTGGGCGTACGAGATCGTCGGACCCGCGGTGGCCGGGCTGCTGCTGCTCGTGATCCTGATCGCGACGGGCTGAGCCGCACCCCCTCCGCCCGGCCGGATGTCCTAGGGGCAACGGCCCGGTGAAGCGTGCAACCCGCACATGGTTTAACGCCCAACTGTCACGCCCGTCTCAATACATTGCCCCTGCCGAGACTGTGGGGGTGGGGGCGATGACCAAGGACACCGGTGTGTCCGGGACGCGTTGTCTGGTCGACATGGGGGCCGACGGGCGGTACGGATGGCGACTCGTCGCCCAGAACGGAAGGGTCGTCGCGCGGTCGGGGGGCTGCTACGACGACCACGCCCGGTGCCGGGAGGCCTTCACGGCCCTCTGCACCGGGCACGCGGACATGGCCGGGGGCGTGCAGCACACCGCCGGCGGCAACGGCTGGGTGTGGCTGCTCCGCGACGCCGAAGGGCGTACCGCCGCCCTCTCGGGACGCTCCTACGAGCGCCATTCCACCTGCCGCACCGCCTATGCGCGGTTCCGCGCCCTGATCGCCGCCGAGGGGCCCAGATGGGCCTCGACCGCCTTACGGTGAACGGAAGTTGCCCCGCGCACTCCCCTCGTTCACATCGAGGGGAACACATGTCCACCGGGCAGGACTTACGTCCTTCCCGTGACGACCGAGACGACCGAGTTCCTCGCCCCGCCGCCCGACACGCCGAGACGGCTCCACGCCGACCCCGGCCTGCCCGACCGGGTCTTCCGCACCGTCGCCCGCACCGGCGGCGGCCTCGTCCTCGCGGTCATGCTCCTCGTCGGCGGCTTCCTGCTCCACCGCGCCTGGCAGGCCCTCGACCGCGCCGGACCCTCCTTCCTCACCACCGAGAGCTGGGAGCCGGACGCCGGCCGCTTCGGTATCGCCGCCGTCCTCCTCGGCACCGTCCTCATCGCGCTCGTCGCGATCACCGTGGCCGTCCCGCTCGCCACCGGCGCCGCGCTGTACATCTCCGAGTACGCCCCGCCCCGGCTGCGCCGCACCCTGATCTCCACCGTCGACCTCATGGCCGCCGTGCCCTCCGTGGTCTACGGCCTCTGGGGCGTCTTCTGGCTGGAGGAGTCGATCCTCCCGATCGCCCGCTGGATCGCCACGTACCTCGGCTGGATCCCGTTCCTCCGCGTCGACGGCGCCGACCCGGACGACCCGCTCGCCCCGCCCACCGTCTACACCTCGTCGACCTTCGTCGCCGGGCTCGTCGTCGCCATGATGGTCGCGCCGATCATCTGCTCGATCATGCGCGAGGTCTTCTCCCAGGCCCCGGCCGGTGAGCGCGAGGGTGCCCACGCGCTCGGCGCGACCCGCTGGGGCATGATCCGCAGCGTCGTCCTGCCCTTCGGCAAGGGCGGCATGATCGGTGGCACCATGCTCGGCCTCGGCCGCGCCCTCGGCGAGACCATCGCCGTCTACATGGTCATCTCGCAGGTCTTCACCCTCCAGTGGCACGTCCTGCAGACCGGCACCAGCTCGGTGTCCTCCCTCATCGCCCTGCGCTACGGCGAGGCCACCCCCTTCGGCATGTCCGCCCTCATGGCGGCCGGCTTCGCCCTCTTCGTCATGACCCTGATCGTCAACTTCGCCGCCTCGTCCATCGTCGCCCGCAGCCGCTCCGGCGCCGCCAGCGACGCGTAACAGGGGGAACCACATGACCATCGCCCCGGAGCGGCCGGCGCTGCGACCGCCCGCAGGACAGGCCCCGGCGCCCGGCCCCGAACGGCGGCGCGCCACCGGCACCCTGCGCGCCTCCGACGTGTACGCCGTGCTCGGCGCCGCGGCCGCCGCCCTCGCCCTCACCTGGCTCCTCTTCGCCCGCCTGCTGCCCTTCAGCGGCGCCGTCGGCTTCGTCCTCGTCGCGTACGCCCTCTTCCTCGGGCTCTACGCGCTGCTCGTCTCCTTCGACGAGGACGGGCCCGCCGTCCGCGACCGGATCGCCGGGGTCGTCGTGCGCACCCTCGGGCTCGTCCTCCTCGCCGTGCTCGTGTTCGTCGTCGCCTTCACCCTCTGGGAGGGCCGCGAGGCCCTCGTGCACCTCAACTTCTTCACCGAGGACATGAGCCTCGCGGGACCCCTCGAACCCCTCGACGTCGGCGGCATCCTGCACGCCGTCGTCGGCACCCTCGAACAGGTCGGCATCGCCCTCGCGCTGACCGTGCCCGCCGGGATCGTCTGCGCGGTCTTCCTGACCGAGGTGCCGGGCCCCTTCGCGCGCCTCGTCCGCACCGTCGTCGAGGCGATGACGGCGCTGCCCTCGATCGTCGCCGGCCTGTTCGTCTACGCGACGGTCATCCTGTCCCTGGGCATGGAGCGCTCCGGCCTCGCCGCCTCGCTCGCCCTCTCCGTGATGATGCTTCCGATCATCATCCGCGCCGCCGACGTCGTCATCCGGCTCGTCCCCGGCACGCTGCGGGAGGCCTCGTACGCCATGGGGTCCTCGCGCTGGCGCACGGTCTGGCACGTCGTCCTGCCGACCGCCCGCTCCGGGCTGACCACGGCCGTCATCCTCGGCACCGCGCGCGGGGTGGGGGAGACCTCGCCGGTGCTGCTGACCGCCGGCTTCACCGCCGAACTGAACGCCCTGCCGACCTCCGGCGCCCAGGTCTCCCTGCCGCTCGCCACCTTCGAGCTCGTCAAGTCGCCCGAACCGAACATGATCGCCCGTGGTTTCGGCACCGCCGCCGTCCTGATGCTCCTCGTCCTGCTCCTTTTCGTCCTCGCCCGGATCGTGGGCGGTCGCGGGCCCGGGCAGCTGACGAAACGCCAGGAGCGGCGCCGATCCGCACCCGTGCCACCGAGGAGTACGCCGTGAGACCCGTGTCCGTCACCCGCAGCCTCCTGGGCGCGGCCGCCGTCCTGTGCGCGCTGCTCGCCCTCCTGGTCCGGCCGCCCGCCGCGCAGGCCGCCGGCTACACCAAGATCACCAGCTCCGGCTCCACCTGGAGCTCCAACGCCGTCGAGCAGTGGCGCCGCAACATCGGCGCCAACGTCGGCCTCACGGTCAACTTCAACGCCAACGGCTCCTCGCAGGGCCGCGAGCAGTTCAAGAACGGCACCGTCGACTTCGCCGTCTCCGAGATCCCGTACGGACTCAAGGACGGCAACGCCACCGACGTCCCGCCCGGCCGCGGCTACGCGTACATGCCGATCGTCGCGGGCGGCACCTCCTTCATGTACAACCTGCGCATCGGCGGCCGGCAGGTCACCAACCTGCGCCTCTCCGGGCCCGTCCTCGCGAAGGTCTTCACCGGGCAGCTGACCATGTGGAACGCGCCCGAGATCAAGGCCGACAACCCCGGCCTGACGCTCCCCGCCCGGCGCATCGTCCCGGTCGTGCGCTCCGACGGCTCGGGCACGACCGCCCAGTTCACCACCTGGCTCGCCAAGGAGCACGGCTCCGTCTGGAACGACTACTGCCGCCGCGCGGGCCGCCAGACGCCCTGCGGGATGACCTCGTACTTCCCCGTCGTGCCCGGCACGACCACCGTCGCCAAGTCCGGCTCGCTCGGCGTCTCCGCGCACGTCCGGCAGCCGCAGGGCGAGGGCGCCATCACCTACGTCGAATACTCGTACGCGATCAACGCCCACTTCCCGGTCGCCAAGATCCTCAACTCCGCCGGGTACTACGTCGAGCCGACCGCCTCCAGCGTCGCCGTCGCCCTGCTGCGGGCCCGGATCAACGACGACCGGAGCTCGACCGACTACCTCACGCAGATCCTCGACGGCGTCTACCGCTCCACCGACCGCCGCAGTTACCCGCTCTCCAGCTACAGCTACATGGTCGTCCCCACCAGCACGACCGCCCCGCACACCGAGGAGAAGGGCCGCTCGCTCGGCACGTTCGCCCGCTACTTCCTCTGCGAGGGCCAGCAGCAGGCGGAGGAGCTCGGCTACTCGCCGCTGCCGAGGAACCTCGTCCAGGCGGGCTTCGAGCAGGTCCGCCGGATACCCGGGGCGCCCACCGGCGCCGTCGACCTGTCCGACTGCCGCAACCCCACCTTCTCGGCGGACGGCACCAACACCCTCGCCAAGAACGCGCCGATGCCGAAGGGCTGCGACCGGCGCGGCGCGACCCAGTGCCCCGACGGCACGGGCGGAGCACGCGGCACGAACACGCAGGTGAACCAGGGAGGTTCGGCCTCCGGCTCGGCCAACGGCTCCGCCCCCGGCGGCGGTTCGCCGAACGGCGCCTCGGGCGCCTCGACCGGTTCCGGTTCCTCCGGCGGATCCGCCGCGAACGGCGGCACGGGATCCGGCTCCGGTGCCTCCGCGAGCGGCGGCGGTACGGGCGCCGCCGGCGCGGGCGCGGCCTCCGGCGCCGCGACCGGCGGCGGGGCCGTCGACCCCGACACCGGCGAGGTGATCACCGGGGCCGCGGCAGGCGGCACGGGCGCCGGCGGCCAGAACACCGGCCAGGACCCCGGCGCCGTCGGGATCGCCGGCACCCCGGTCACCCTCGCCGCCGACACCGGCGGCGGACTGCGCGGACTGCTCATGGCCCTCTCGGCCGTCCTGCTCCTCGCGACCGTCGTCGGACCCCCGCTCGTCGGACGCGCCCTCGCCACCCGCGCCGAGCGCACCGGAGGCACCCGATGACCGCCCGAACCGGCGCCCGGCGCAAGGCCGTCGGCGTCGGAGCCCTGCTCGCCGCCGTCCTGCTCGCACTCCTCCCGCCGGTGCCGGGCCCCGAGGCGGCGGCCGCCGACAGCGGGAGCTCGGCCGTCACCAAGCGCGGCTCCAAGGGACCGTACGACGACTTCTCCCGGCTCGAAGTCACCGTCCACCAGACGAAGAACCTGCGCGCGCAGGGGCTGCGGGTGACCTGGAAGGGCGGCACGCCGACCCAGAGCTACAACACCGACTACCTCCAGATCATGCAGTGCTGGGGCGACGACCCGGCCGGGCCGAAGCGGGAGCAGTGCCAGTTCGGCGCCGGGGTCACCAGCGGCGGCAACTTCGGCACGCACATCGCCCGGCGGGAGCTCGTGCCCGGCACCGACCCGCTGGAGAGGGAGTACGCCGAGCAGATCCCCGACCCGGACGTCCCCGGGCAGCTGACCAGCCCGTTCGTGCCCTTCACCCCCGTGTCGGGGCCGCCGACGAAGAAGGTCACCGACTGGACCTACTTCAGCTCCGGCGACACCAACGAGGAGTTCTTCGTCGCCACCCAGCCCGACGGCACGGGCGAGGCCGCCTTCAACCTGCAGACCACCCGGGAGGCCCCGCACCTCGGCTGCGGCGACCCGGTCGGCACCGGCACGCACGTGCGGGGCCGGGGCTGCTGGCTCGTCGTGGTGCCCCGCGGCTCCCACGAACCCGACGGCTCGACCGGCAACAACCACCGGCCGAACACCTCCCCGTTCTCCACCACCAACTGGGACCGGCGGATCGTCTTCCCGCTCGACTTCCTGCCGGTCCGCGAGCCCTGCCCCACGGACAAGGCCGAGCGGCGCATGACCGGCTCCGAGCTCGTCACCGACGCCCTCACCTCCTGGCAGTCGGCGCTCTGTGCCGACGGCACCACCCGCTTCACCTTCACCCAGCGCGGCGAGGACCTGGCCCGCGGCGGCCTGCTGAACCCGACCTCCACCTCGCCGGGCCTCGCCTTCACCGTCGAGCCCGTGGAGGGCGGGGCGCAGGCCGGCTTCGTGCACGCGCCCGTCGCCGTCAACGGGCTCACCGTGGGCTTCTTCTGGGAGGCCGGCGGCATCGGGCTCGTCGAGGACCTGAAGCTGAGCCCCCGCCTCCTCGCGAAACTGCTCACCGCCTCGTATCCGTACGACGTCCGCTTCCTCACCGACACCGCGCCCGTCCCGGACCATCTGAAGGGAAATCCGGAATCCATCGTCCGGGACCCGGAATTCCTGGAACTGAATCCCGAATTCCAGCGCTCGCCGCAGGCGCCCCAGGTCTACCCCGGCGGAATCCTGCTCGCCGCCGACCGCTCCGACAGTGCGCGGATCATCTGGAACTATCTGCGCGCCGACAAGGAGGCCCGGGAGTTCCTGGAGGGGAAGAAGGACCCCTGGGGGATGCGGATCAACCCGTACTTCAAGGACCTCGGACTCGCCTCGCGCGGCGCCGACGAATTCATGAAGGCGGACCCCACGGAGACGGAACTCACCTCGAACGACAAGACCATCACGTACGGCATGACCGACCGCTCGCCCTACGCGCTCGACATGCACGACGCCGCCCGCTGGGTGCGGCGGGGCACGAACAACGCGAAGGACCAGGCACAGCACGACAACGTGACCAACGGGCCGAAGCTCGTCGGCAGGGACGTGCTGATCGGCCAGCGGCACGCCTACGGCATCACCGACACCGCGTCCGCCTCCCGCTACCAGCTCCAGATCGCCGCCCTGCGGAACGCCGACGGCACCTACGTCCGGCCGACCACGACGTCCCTGCTCAAGGCGGTCGAACAGTTCCGGGACTCCGCCGTGCCCGGGGTCCTCGTCCCCGACCCGGCGCGGGCCAGGAACGGCGCCTACCCGCTGACGGCCGTGACCTACGCCGCCGCCTCCACCAGCCTCCCGGCGGACGCCCGCAAGGACTACGCGCGCGTGCTGCGGTACGCGGCCGGACCCGGCCAGCGGCAGGGCACCGCCCCCGGCGAACTGCCCTTCGGCTACGCCCCGCTGCCCGCCGGGCTGAAGGCCCGGGCGGCCGCGGCGGCCGACCGCCTGGAGCGCGGGGCCCCGACCGGGCCCGACGGCACCGGGGGCACGGGCACCACCGGAACCGGCGGCGGAACGGGTGCGGGGCAGGGGACGGCGGCCGGGACGGACGCCGGCTCCGGCTCCGTCTCCGGGAGCGCGGATTCCACCGCTTCCGGCGAGGGCGCGAGCGGCGGTACGGCCGGGAGCGCGGGCGCCGGCACCGGCCGGGCCACGTCGTCGGGCGGCCCGTCGACGGCCTCCGGCGGGGGCGCGGACGGCGGCTCCGCCGGTCCTCCCGCCGAGAAGCTGGCCGGCACCGGCAGCACGCCCTCCCAGGTCCTCGGTGTCATCCGCTGGGTGCTTCTGTCCGTCCTCGTCGTCGGCGGCCTCGCCGGCGTCGCCGGGCCCACCGTCCTCGGAATCGCGGGCCGCCGCCGAATTCCCTCGGATTCACCTAGGACAGGAATTCGTAACCTGAAGAGCGGCTGAACGTGGTGGCCGCCCCGGCAGCCCGTACGGAATTGTTGTTCCCGGCCGGTCGACGGACCGGCCGGATAAAGAATCCGGATTCTGCTTGTGCGTCCATTCCATGTCATCCGTTTTCGCGGAGGAGATCAGAAGTGAACGTCAAGTCCCGCGCTCGTATCGGTGCCGCCCTCGGTGTGGCCGCCCTCGGTCTCGGTGTCGCCCTCGCCCCCGCCGCGCAGGCCGACCCCAACCCGGTCACCCAGTACCGCACGCTCGCCGGCGTCGGTTCCGACACGACCCAGGACGTCGTGAACGGCCTCGGCAACGTCGTCGTCAACGCCCTCGGCCAGAAGATCATCGCCTCCTGGGACGCCACCGGCACCGCCACCGTCAAGACCAAGGCGACCGGCTGTGTCATCAACCGCCCGAACGGCTCCTCGGCCGGCATCGACGCCCTGCGCAACGCCGTGGACACCAACTCCGGCTGCCTCGACTTCGCCCGCTCCTCGCGCGGCCCGGTCGACACCAGCACCACGGACCTCACCTGGATCCCCTTCGCCAAGGACGCGGTGTCCTGGGTCAAGCGCTCCGACAGCGCCCTGCCGTCCGACCTGACGGCCGCGCAGCTCAAGGCCGTCTACGAGTGCACCACGACGTCCCTCAACGGCGTGACGCTCACCCCGATCCTTCCCCAGACCAACTCCGGCACCCGCCAGTTCTTCCTGGCCTCCATCGGCGTGACCGCGCCGGGCGCCTGCGTCCAGCAGGGCGTCCAGGAGAACGACGGCACCGTCCTCGACAGCGCCGGTGACATCGCCCCCTACTCCGTCGCCCAGTACACGGCGCAGGAGAAGGCCGTCGTCACCGACCGCCGCGGCGCCGCCGTCCTCGGCTCCGTCGGCACCGTCGCGCCCCGCAACGCCGACAAGACGCTCAACCTCTCCTTCCCCTTCACCCGTGACGTCTACAACGTCGTCCCGACGGCCAAGCTGACCAACGCGACGGTCTCGTCGACCTTCGTCGGCTCCTCCTCCAAGGTCTGCGCCGCCGGCACCACCATCGCCAACTACGGCTTCGGCACCCTCGGCACCGCCTGCGGCGCCACGACCGTCAAGGGCGAGCGCTGATCACCGGCTCCTCCTGACCGCACACCGGCCGGGCACCCGCGTGGTGCCCGGCCCCCGGCGTACCCCGCCCCACGACGCCCCCTCGCCTCGCCTCAGCTCACCTCAACGACCCGCCATCCGCCTCGGAGGAACCCCGCCCCATGAACCCCGTCGCACAGCTCAGATCACCCGTGGCGCTGCTCACGGCACTCGCGCTCCTCTGCGGCACCCTGGCGATCGTCCTGGCCGTGTCCACGCCCGCCGGTGCCGCCACCCGGCACGGCACCTTCACCCTCACCCCCGCCTCGGGCGCCGTCTCCGCCGGCCCGACGGCCGTCAC
The DNA here is from genome assembly GCF_014648895.1 of Streptomyces tanashiensis. Lineage (GTDB taxonomy): Bacteria > Actinomycetota > Actinomycetes > Streptomycetales > Streptomycetaceae > Streptomyces > Streptomyces tanashiensis. The sequence goes on along the minus strand of NZ_BMRZ01000001.1, from coordinate 700,236 downwards.
CGCGGCGGCGGCCTGCCCCGCGCCCACCGCGCCGGACAAGCCCTACGTCAAGGGCGTCCTCGTCCTCGTCGACCCCGGCGACCCGACGCTCGGCGCGCCCATCGCCGAGGTCGTCCCCGGCGGCCCGCTCGGCACCACCCCGATCACCGGCCCGCTCACCGCCACCGGCACCGGCTACGCCACGCTCCAGGACCGGCTGCGCGAACTCGTGCCCGCCGGGCCCCTCGACGGCCGGTACGAGCTGCGGCTCTCCTGCGAGACGGCGGACGGCGAGGCACGCGCCGACTACTTCTCCCGGATGATCGAGGTCACCGGCGACGACTGGGCCGCCATCGAGCAGCAGGCGACCAACCTGAGCGTCACCGCCGACAGCGCGAACCCGCCCGTCGGCCGCCCCTTCACGATCACGGCCGAGGTCCAGCCGGCCACCGCCGCCGGCACGGTCACCTTCCTCACGCTCGTCGAGGACGAGGTCGTCGACCTCGGCACGGAGCAACTGGTCGACGGCAAGGCGGACATCGGCGCCACCATGCGCGACACCGTCAACGCCGAGTTCCCCGTCCTGGCGCAGTACACGCCCGCCGACCCGGCCGCCTACACCGCCTCCTCGCAGCTCGCGAGCTTCTACGCGGGCCCGGACGTCACGCCCACCCCGACCGGCACCCCCACGCCCACCCCGACCGGCACGCCCACCGGCACCCCGACGCCCACGGGCAGCCCGACCGGCGAGCCCACCGGCGAACCGACCGACGAGCCCACGGACGGCCCGACGGACGAGCCCAGCGGCACGCCCACCCCCACCCCGACCGCCTCCGCCGACACCTCCGGCACGACCGGTGACGGCAGCGGCTCCTCCGGCTCCTCCGGCTCCGGCTCCTCCGGCTCCGGGTCCGGCTCCGGCGGTACGAGCGGAGGATCCACCGGCGCCACCACGAACGGCGGCTCCGGCAGCCTCGCCGCCACCGGCACCAGCGCCGCCGTGTCCGCCGCGCTCGGCTCGCTCGCCCTCTGCCTCCTCGGCGCGGCGGCCGTCCTCCAGACCCGCCGCACCCGCCGTCGCGAGGGCGGCGCCCGCCCGTGACGACCGCACCGCCCCCCGCCGCCCCCCGTGCCGGGCTCGCCCTGGCCGGGGCGGCCCTGTGCGTCCTCGCCGCCCTCCTCATCGGCTTCGCGGCCAACCTCACGGTCGTCGGCCACCTCCAGCACGCCCGCGACCAGTCCACCGCCTACGACGAACTGCGCGAGCAACTCGCCCTCGGCACCGCGCCCGTGGGCCAGTCGACCTACGACGGCAGGCCCGTCGCCCTCGGCGCCCCCGTCGCCCTCCTCCGCATCCCCGCGCTCGGCCTGCGCGAGGTCGTCGCCGAGGGCACCACCTCCGGGGTCCTCATGTCCGGCCCCGGCCACCGCCGGGACACGGCCCTGCCCGGCCAGCCCGGCGCCAGCGTGATCATGGGCCGCCAGTGGGGCTACGGCAGCCCCTTCCTCGGCGTGCACCGGCTCCCGCCCGGCGCCCGCGTCGAGGTGACGACCGGCCAGGGGAAGGCCGTGTACGAGGTGACGGCCGTCCGCCGGCCCGGCGACCCGCTGCCCGCCCGCCTCGGACCGGGGGAGGGCCGGCTCACCCTGCTGACCGCGAGCGGCGGCGCGTACACCCCCGAGGACGTCGTCCGGGTCGACGCCAAGCTGCTCGGCACCGCGCAGCCCAGCCCGCCCCGGCCGCTGAAGGCCGGGTGGATCACCGCGGCCGAGGAACCGCTCGCCGGGGAGACCGACGTCTGGCCCGGGATCCTCCTCGGCGTCCAGGCGCTGCTCGCCGCCGCCCTGCTCACCGTCGCCGCCCGGCGGCGCTGGGGCACCAGGCAGACCTGGGTCACGGCCGTCCCGGTCCTCGTCGCCCTCGGAGTCCTCGTCTCGGGCCAGCTGACCCGACTCCTCCCGAACCTCCTCTGAACCCCGCCGACCGCAAGGAAGTCACCCCGTGACCGATCTCGCCGACACCGTCACCCTGCCGCCCGTACCGGCGGGCACGCCGGTACCCTCCCGGGCCGGCGCGCTCGAAGCCGACGCCGTCTCCGCCTGGTTCGGCGACCGCAAGGTCCTCGACCGGGTCTCCCTCGCCATGCCCGCCCGCGAGGTCACCGCCCTCATCGGCCCCTCCGGCTGCGGCAAGTCGACCTTCCTGCGCATCCTCAACCGGATGCACGAGCTCACCGGCACCGCCTCGCTCGCCGGCCGGGTCCTCCTCGACGGCGCCGACATCTACGACCGGGGCCGCCGCATCACCCACGCCCGCCGCGAGATCGGCATGGTCTTCCAGAAGCCCAACCCGTTCCCCGCGATGTCCCTGTACGAGAACGTCCTCGCCGGCCTGAAGCTCGGCGGCATCCGCGCGGACAAGGCCGCCAAGGACGACCTCGTCGAGGAGTGCCTCACCAAGGCCGGGCTCTGGCGCGAGGTCAGGGACCGGCTGCGGCAGCCCGGCGGCGCGCTCTCCGGCGGCCAGCAGCAGCGCCTCTGCATCGCCCGCTCGCTCGCCGTCCGCCCCCGCGTCCTGCTCATGGACGAGCCCTGCTCGGCGCTCGACCCGACCTCCACCCGGCGCGTCGAGGAGACCATCGCCGAACTGAAGGACGAGGTCACCGTCGTGATCGTCACCCACAACATGCAGCAGGCGGCCCGCGTCTCCGACTCCTGCGCCTTCTTCCTCGCCGAGCAGGGCACCCCCGGCGTCATCGTCGAGCACGGCCCGACGGAGACGGTGTTCGGCTCCCCGGCCGACCCGCGCACCGCCGACTACGTCAACGGCCGCTTCGGCTGAGCCCGGGCGGCGCCGGCGCGGGGGTGACGGACACCGGGTCACCCCGGCGCGCGCACCCGGCGCACGGTCCGCGCCGCACGGCACATGCCGTACGGGGTTCACCCGGACGGCCGGAGGGCCCGTACGGAATCGATTCCGTACGTGCCCTCCGGCCGTGCCCTCCGGCCGTGCCCTCCGGCCGTGCCCTCCGACCGTGCCCTCCGACCGTGCCCTACAGACCGGCGGCCTCGGACAGATCCCGCTTGATCGCGGCGAGCAGCTCCGCGCCCGTCGCGCGGGCCGTCCCCAGCTCGCTGCCGTCACCGACGGGGACCACGACCTCCAGGTAGCACTTGAGCTTCGGCTCGGTGCCGGACGGGCGGACGATCACCCGGGCCTTGTAGGCGCCCTCCAGGTGGTAGCGCAGCCCGTCCGTCGGCGGCAGCGACTCCGTGCCCTTCGTCAGGTCCTCGGCCGAGACGACCGTCAGACCGGCGAGGGAGACCGGCGGCCGCTCGCGTAGCGCGGCCATCGCGTTCGCGATGATCCCCAGGTCCTCGACCCGCACCGACAGCTGGTCCGTGGCGTGCAGCCCGTGCGCCACCGCCAGGTCGTCGAGCAGGTCGGTGAGCGTCCGGCCCTGCTCCTTGAGGACCGAGGCCAGCTCGGTGACGAGCAGCGCCGCCGTGATGCCGTCCTTGTCGCGGACGCCCTCCGGGTCGACGCAGTAGCCGAGCGCCTCCTCGTAGCCGTACCGCAGGCCGTCGACGCGGGCGATCCACTTGAAGCCGGTCAGCGTCTCCTCGTAGCCGACGCCCGCCGCATCGGCGATCCGGCCGAGCAGCGAGGACGACACGATCGACTCGGCGAACACGCCGGTGGCGCCCTTGTGCACCAGGTGCGCGGCGAGCAGCGCGCCCACCTCGTCGCCGCGGAGCATCCGCCAGCCGCCCTCGACGTCCGCGTCCGGCACGGCCACGGCGCAGCGGTCGGCGTCCGGGTCGTTCGCGATGACGAGGTCGGGGTCCACGGCGCGGGCGGCCTCGAAGGCCAGGTCCATGGCGCCCGGCTCCTCCGGGTTCGGGAACGCGACCGTCGGGAACGCCGGGTCGGGCTCGGCCTGCGCGGCGACGAGCGCGGGCGGCGGGAAGCCGGCCCGGGCGAACGCGGCCGTCAGGACGTCCTTGCCGACGCCGTGCATGGCCGTGTAGACGGTCCGGGCGGTGCGGGGGGACCCGGGGGTCAGGACGGCGTCCGTACGCTCCAGGTAGGCGTTCAGGACCTCGTCGCCGAGGGTCTCCCAGCCGGCCTCCGGGCGGGGCACGTCGTGCAGCGACCGGATGGCGTCGATCTCGGCGGCGATCTCCGCGTCGGCCGGGGGCACGATCTGCGAGCCGTCGCCGAGGTAGACCTTGTAGCCGTTGTCGCGCGGCGGGTTGTGGCTCGCGGTCACCTCGACACCGGCGACGGCGCCCAGATGCCTTATGGCGTACGCGAGGACGGGCGTCGGCAGCGGGCGGGGGAGCAGCGCGGCGCGCAGCCCGGCGCCGGTCATGACGGCGGCGGTGTCGCGGGCGAAGTCGGCCGACTTGTAGCGGGCGTCGTAGCCGATGACGACCAGCCCGCCCTCCTGGCCCTTGGCCTTGAGGTACGCGGCGAGGCCGGCGGCGGCCCGGATGACGACCGAGCGGTTCATCCGCATGGGCCCGGCGCCGAGCTCACCGCGGAGCCCGGCCGTGCCGAACTGCAGCGTGCCGCTGAAACGGGCGGCCAGCTCGGCGGTCGCGCCGCCCTCGATGAGCTTCGCGAGCTCCTCGCGGGTCTCGCTGTCGGGGTCCTCGGCGAGCCAGGCCTGGGCCCGGGTGAGGAGGTCGTCCTGCGTCACGGTGTGCCTTTCGGGGTGGGGCGGGGCGCGCCGGGGTGCGCGGTGGGTGAGGCGGGTAGGCGGGGTGCGGGGTGCCGCTGCGCGGAGCCTTCCCCCACCCCGCCCCTTCCCGAAACTGGGGGCGAGCCCCCAGACCCCGTACGGCCTCCGGCCATGCCCTCAAACGCCGGGCGGGCTGGAAATCCAGCCGCGCCGGCGTTTGAGGCGCGGGGTCCGGGGCGGAGCCCCGGTTGTGGGAAGGGGCGGGGTGGGGAAGAGGACCGCGCAGCGGCACCGGCCGACGGGAGGCCGGGACCACCCCGGCGGTCGGAGGCCGCCGCAGCGCCCCGAAGCCCGGTCGGCCCCCAGGGGCCGACCGGTGCGAGGGGCGCGGTGAAAACTCAGATCCGGTCGAGGACCCGCGTCAGGAGCTCGCCCATGCGCGCGGCCGAGTCACGGCCCGCCTGCAGGACCTCCTCGTGGTTCAGCGGCTCGCCCGAGAGCCCCGCCGCCAGGTTGGTGACGAGCGAGATGCCGAGGACCTCGGCGCCGGCCTCGCGGGCCGCGATGGCCTCGAGGACGGTGGACATGCCGACGAGGTCGCCGCCCATGACGCGGACCATGTTGATCTCGGCCGGGGTCTCGTAGTGCGGGCCGGGGAACTGGACGTACACGCCCTCCTCCAGCGTCTCGTCGACCTCCTTGCACAGCGCGCGCAGGCGCGGCGAGTACAGGTCGGTGAGGTCCACGAAGTTCGCGCCGACGATCGGGGAGGCCGCCGTCAGGTTGATGTGGTCGCTGATCAGGACCGGCTGGCCGGGGCGCATGCCCTCGCGGAGGCCGCCGCAGCCGTTGGTCAGGACGACGGTCTTGCAGCCGGCGGCGACGGCGGTACGCACGCCGTGGGCGACGGAGGCGACGCCGCGGCCCTCGTAGAAGTGGGTGCGGCCGAGGAAGACCAGCGCGCGCTTCTCACCGATCTTGTACGAGCGGACCTTGCCGCCGTGGCCCTCGACGGCCGGCGGCGGGAAGCCGGGGAGCTCGGTCACCGGGAACTCGGCCTCGGGGGCGCCGAGGGCGTCGACGGCGGGCGCCCAGCCCGAGCCCATGACCAGGGCGACGTCGTGGTTCTCGACGCCGGTCAGCTCGCGAAGACGTGCGGCAGCGGCCTCGGCGGCCTCGTACGGGGTGGCAGTTGCGTTCACTGACTCTCTCGCCTCGGGGAGGGGGGTCCGAGGGGAGCCCCGGACGGATTTGGTACGCGAAGCAGCGTAGCCGGAGAATTCCTACGCGCGTAGATGACGATGCTGACGGACATGCGATCGTTGTCTTGTCGTTTCCGACGAATGGGGGATTCCGGCCACCCGGTCGGATCAGCAGGGACGCTTCCGCAACTCCATCACGTAGTCGTGCGGCGCGCCCGCCGACTCGGCCGCGTCGGCGACCTCGCCCAGGTACCGCGCGGACGGCAGCCCGCCCTCGTACGCGTTGAGGACGTAGACCCAGGCCGGCTCCTCGCCGTCCAGGGTGTGCACCCGCACCCGCATCCGCCGGTAGATGTCGAGGCCCACGCCCTCCCAGCGGTCCATGGAGTCCTCGTCCATCGGCGCGATGTCGTACAGCGCCACGAAGACCTGCGAACGGGGGGCCTCCACGATCGTGGCCAGCGCTCCCTCCCAGCCCATCTGCTCTCCGCCGAAGGTCAGCCGCCAGCCGTTCAGCCAGCCGGTGCCGCGCAGCGGGGAGTGCGGTGCGCGGCGGCTCATCAGCCGCGCGTCGAGGTTGCCGGCAAAAGCGGCGTAGAGCGACATGGGACCGAGGGTACGGGAGGGGGCGGGGTGTCCGGAGAACCCCGAGGTGGGGGCCGTACGGGGGCCGTGCGCACCGGCCGGCGCCCCGCGGGCCCGCCCTCCCGCGGCCGTCCGGCGGCCCTCCCGCACCCCTTCGGAGGCCCCGGCGCGAGGCCGCGCCGGGCGTGCGGGAGAATGGGGTACGCACTTGAAGCGTGCGGGACAATGGCGTACGCACTGCATCCCAGCGGGGGGACCCCCCGGCAGAACGAGAGCGCGAGGCGTAGATCCCAGTGACCCGGATCGTGATCATCGGCGGCGGACCCGGCGGATACGAGGCGGCCCTGGTGGGCGCCCAACTCGGCGCGGAGGTGACCGTCGTGGACTGCGACGGCCTCGGCGGCGCGTCCGTCCTGACCGACTGCGTCCCCTCGAAGACCCTGATCGCCACCGCCGAGGTGATGACCACCTTCGACTCCTCCTACGAGGAGCTGGGCATCATCGTCGCGGACGACACCCCGCACATCGAGCAGGCCGCCCGGGTCGTCGGTGTGGACCTCGGCAAGGTGAACCGACGGGTGAAGCGCCTCGCGCTCGCCCAGTCCCACGACATCACCGCCTCCGTGACCCGGGCCGGCGCCCGGGTCCTGCGCGGCCGCGGCCGGCTCTCCGGCCGGCAGGCCGTGGACGGCTCCCGCCAGGTGGTCGTCACGGCCGCCGACGGCAGCGAGGAGACGCTGACCGCCGACGCGGTGCTGATCGCGACCGGCGCCCACCCGCGCGAGGTGCCCGACGCCAAGCCGGACGGCGAGCGCATCCTGAACTGGACCCAGGTCTACGACCTCAAGGAGCTCCCCGAGGAGCTCATCGTGGTCGGCTCCGGCGTCACCGGCGCCGAGTTCGCGGGCGCCTACCAGGCGCTCGGCTCCCGGGTCACCCTCGTCTCCTCCCGCGACCGCGTCCTGCCCGGTGAGGACCCGGACGCCGCCGCCGTCCTGGAGGACGTCTTCCGGCGCCGCGGCATGAACGTCATGGCCCGCTCCCGCGCCGAGTCCGCCAAGCGGGTCGGCGACCGGGTCGAGGTCACCCTCGCGGACGGCCGGGTCATCTCCGGCACCCACTGCCTGATGGCGGTCGGCGCGATCCCGAACTCGGCCGGAATGGGTCTGGAGGAGGCGGGCGTCCGGCTGAAGGACTCCGGTCACATCTGGACCGACAAGGTCTCCCGTACGAGCGCCCCCGGTGTCTACGCGGCCGGCGACGTCACGGGCGTCTTCGCGCTCGCCTCGGTCGCCGCCATGCAGGGCCGGATCGCGATGTACCACTTCCTCGGCGACGCGGTGGCCCCGCTCAACCTGAAGACGGTCTCCTCGAACGTCTTCACCGACCCCGAGATCGCCACCGTCGGCTACACCCAGGCCGACGTGGACGCGGGCAAGATCGACGCCAAGGTCGTCAAGCTGCCGCTGCTGCGCAATCCGCGCGCGAAGATGCAGGGCATCCGGGACGGCTTCGTGAAGATCTTCTGCCGTCCGGGCACCGGCATCGTGGTCGGCGGCTGTGTCGTCGCCCCGAAGGCGAGCGAGCTGATCCACCCCATCTCGATCGCGGTCGACAACAATCTGACGGTCGAACAGATCGCAAATGCTTTCACCGTGTACCCCTCCCTGTCGGGTTCGATCGCGGAAGTGGCACGGCAGTTGCACACCCGGAAGTCCGCGGGCGAGGCGTAACACCAGGTCCCGGCGCGCCTCCCGCCTGCGGGAACGGTTCGCCGACCCGGACAACCCCCGGCAAGGCAGGGCATAGCCCTGGCGCGGAACCGATCAACGGCGGGGTCTCCCATACCACTTGGAGGCCCCGTCCGTGCGCATCTTCTGCAATTCGGCGCATAGTGCTGAAAAGTATCGGCCGGTCACGTTACTGTCAGTTTCGTGTTCGCTGCAGAACGTCGTCAGTTGATCCTCGAAATGGTGCGAGCCAATGGAGCCGTGTCGCTCCGCGAGCTCGCCCGCGTCGTCCAGACCTCCGAAGTGACCGTACGGAGAGACGTACGGGCTCTGGAGGCAGAAGGACTCCTCGACCGCCGCCACGGCGGTGCGGTGTTGCCGGGCGGATTCACGCGAGAATCCGGCTTCCCGCAGAAATCCCATCTCGCCACAGCGGAGAAGACGGCCATCGCCGACGTCGCCGCGAGCCTCGTCGAAGAGGGCGAGGCCATCGTCGTCGGTGCCGGGACGACCACGCAGGAGCTGGCCCGCCGGCTCGCCCGCGTGCCCGGACTGACCGTGGTCACCAACTCCCTGCTCGTCGCCCAGGCCCTCGCCCACGCCAACCGGGTCGAGGTCGTCATGACGGGCGGCACCCTGCGCGGCTCCAACTACGCGCTCGTGGGCAGCGGGGCCGAGCAGTCGCTCCAGGGGCTCCGGGTCTCCCGGGCGTTCCTCTCCGGGAGCGGTCTGACCGCCGAGCGCGGCCTGTCCACGTCCAACATGCTCTCCGCGAGCGTGGACCGGGCGCTCGTGCAGGCGGCGGCCGAGGTCGTGGTCCTGGCCGACCACACCAAGCTCGGCTCCGACACCATGTTCCAGACGGTGCCGACGGACGTCATCACCCGCCTGGTGACCGACGAGCCCCCCGCGCACGACGAGCGGGCCGCCACCGAGCTCCAGGCCCTCGCCGACCAGGGCGTGCAGATCGCCGTCGCCGGCACGGGCGCGGCCACCGGCCCCACCGGCGGTGAGCAGGTCCCCCCGGGCGCCCGGCCCCGCCGTGACATGCCGCTCCCCGTCCAGCGCGGGCGGATGGCGGCCGGTCAGTTCCGGGGACCGGGCGGCGGACTGGCCGCGGAGACGCTGGAGCGTACGGCCCGGGTCGCGGACATGCGCCGCCGCTGAAGTCGCCCGAGGGACCCTCCCCCAGGGGTCCCACGCCGTCCCCGAAACCCCTCAGTCCTTCAGGCCCCGCAGCGTCAGCGCGAGCAGGCGGTCCGCCAGCTCCGCGTCCTCCGGGCACTGCTCCGCCGCCAGCGCGATCGCGTTGGTGAGCTGCATCAGGTCGCCGATCGACACGTCGGCGCGCACCTGACCCGCCTTCCGAGCCCGTTCGAGCAGCCGCTCGCCCGCCGCGCGCAGGGGATCGCTGCACCGGGCCAGGGCCGAACTCCGGTCGTACGAGGCGGACATCAGCGCGTGTGCGAGCCCCCGGTACTCGCCCGCGTGGGCGATCAGAGCCCGCAGCCACTCCACCAGCGCCCGGCACGGCTCGTCCGTGTCGGCCAGCTCCCGCGAGCGGTCGAGCAGTTCGGCCAGTGCCTCCTGGAAGACCGCGTTCAACAGGTCGGCCCGGGTGGGGAAGTGGCGGTAGAGCGTGCCGATCCCGACGCCCGCGCGGCGTGCGACCTCCTCCAGGGGCGCGTCGGCGCCCTGTGCCGCGAAGGCGGCGCGGGCTTCGATGAGCAGTCGCTCGTGGTTGCGGCGTGCGTCGGCGCGCATGTGCGGAACGGACCCCCTCGGCGAAGGGCCCGCAGGCGGCTGCCTGCGGGCCCTTCGTACCGTACTGCGTGCGACGTCAGTCCTTGATGTCGCAGATGGTGGCGCCGGAGGTGACGGAGGCGCCGACCTCGGCGGTCAGGCCCTTGACGGTGCCGGAGCGGTGGGCGTTGAGGGGCTGCTCCATCTTCATGGCCTCCAGGACGACGATCAGGTCGCCCTCCTTGACCTCCTGGCCCTCCTCGACCGCGACCTTCACGATCGTGCCCTGCATCGGGGACGCGAGGGTGTCACCCGAGGCGGTCGGGCCGGACTTCTTCGCCGCGCGCCGCTTCGGCTTCGCACCGGCCGCAAGGCCCGTGCGCGCCAGCGTCATGCCGAGCGAGGACGGCAGGGAGACCTCGAGGCGCTTGCCGCCGACCTCGACGACGATCGTCTCGCGGCCCGACTCGTCCTCGTCCGCCTCCGAGCCGGCCGGGGCGAACGGCTTGATCTCGTTGACGAACTCCGTCTCGATCCAGCGGGTGTGGACCTGGAACGGGTCGGAGGTGAACGCCGGGTCGACCACGACGGCCTGGTGGAACGGGATGGCGGTGGCCATGCCCTCGACCTTGAACTCCGCGAGCGCGCGGGCCGCGCGCTGCAGGGCCTGCTCGCGGGTGGCGCCGGTGACGATCAGCTTGGCGAGGAGCGAGTCCCAGGCCGGGCCGATCACCGAGCCGGACTCGACGCCCGCGTCGAGGCGGACGCCGGGGCCGGTCGGCGCCTGGAAGAGGGTGACGGTGCCGGGCGCGGGCAGGAAGTTGCGGCCCGGGTCCTCGCCGTTGATGCGGAACTCGAAGGAGTGACCCCTTATGGCCGGGTCGTCGTAGCCGAGCTCCTCGCCGTCGGCGATCCGGAACATCTCCCGGACCAGGTCGATGCCGGCGACCTCCTCGGTCACCGGGTGCTCGACCTGCAGACGCGTGTTGACCTCCAGGAAGGAGATCGTGCCGTCCGTGCCGACGAGGAACTCGACCGTGCCGGCGCCGACGTAGCCGGCCTCCTTCAGGATCGCCTTCGACGCCGCGTACAGCTCGGCGTTCTGGGCGTCCGTCAGGAACGGCGCGGGGGCCTCCTCGACGAGCTTCTGGTGGCGGCGCTGCAGCGAGCAGTCACGCGTGGAGACGACGACCACGTTGCCGTGGGTGTCGGCCAGGCACTGGGTCTCGACGTGGCGGGGCTTGTCGAGGTAGCGCTCGACGAAGCACTCTCCCCGGCCGAAGGCCGCCACGGCCTCGCGCACGGCCGAGTCGTACAGCTCGGGGACCTCTTCGAGGGTGCGGGCGACCTTCAGGCCGCGGCCGCCACCGCCGAAGGCGGCCTTGATCGCGATCGGCAGCCCGTGCTCCTGGGCGAAGGCCACGACCTCCTCGGCGCCCGAGACCGGGTCCGGTGTACCGGCGACCAGCGGCGCGCCGGCGCGCTGCGCGATGTGACGGGCGGCGACCTTGTCACCCAGGTCGCGGATCGCCTGCGGCGGCGGGCCGATCCACGTCAGACCCGCGTCGAGCACCGCCTGGGCGAACTCCGCGTTCTCGGAGAGGAAGCCGTAACCGGGGTGCACGGCGTCCGCACCGGAGTCCTTCGCGGCCTGGAGCACCTTGGCCATGTCCAGGTAGCTGGTGGCCGGGGTGTCACCGCCCAGAGCGAACGCCTCGTCAGCAGCCCGGACATGCAGAGCGTCCCGGTCCGGTTCGGCGTACACGGCCACGCTGCCGATACCCGCGTCCCGGCACGCCCGGGCCACACGGACAGCGATTTCGCCACGGTTGGCGATGAGCACCTTGCGCACGATGGCTCCCTCCTTGAAACAAGCTGAGTTTAGGGACTGCCGACACGGCCTTTCGACCCGTCCCCAGTGGTGAGCTTGCCCACACGGAGCGTGACCCCGGGCCCGCTCGGGTCGTGAATTCCCTTGTCGCACCACGGTACGCAGGGTTCCTTTACGGCACAGTAGCTCCGAGGTGTGGCGCAGGTCTCTGTTCTTGTAGCCAGGGCCCATTCGGGTTTCTTTGTGGAGTCCCTACGAATGGCTCAACGATTCTTTGCCCCGCCGTCCGCCGTCGCCCGCCGTGCGCGAACTCTTGTCCGAGGGTTTACCGGCCAGTAGCCTTCGCGCTGTCGATCGTACTGTCGGTAACAGGCGAATCCAGGGGGTGGCCGAGGTGGCCCGCAGACCGATAGCCCTCGTGACGGCCGCGGTGCTCTTCCTCGAAGCGCCCGGCATCGTCGCGATCAACGCCGTCATGGCGGGTTTCCTGGAGGCCCAGTCGATGTCCCTCGACGGCATGGACCCCGACGCGATGGTCGCCGGCACCTGGGGGCTCGGCATCGCCTCCGGGGCCGCCCTCCTCCTCTGCGCCCTCGTCGCCCTCGTGGCGGGCATCCGCGACCGCCGCCCGGGCCGTCTCGGCCGGGGGCTGCTCATCGGCTGCGCGATCGTCCACGGCCTCCTCGGCGCGGTCGCCGTCGCCCTGCTCGGCTGGCCGGCCTTCACCTTCCTGGTGGCCGTGCTCGGACTCCTGGTCCTCACCCTGGTGGCGTACGGCAAGGAGGACGACAAGGAGGCCGACGCCCCCGAGGAGGCGCCGGCGCCCGCGTAGCGCCTTCCGGGCCGCCGGTCAGGCCCAGAGGTCGGTGATCTCGACGTCCAGCTTGCGCAGGAGCCGGCGCAGCAGCGGCAGGGACAGGCCGATCACGTTGCCGGGATCGCCGTCGATGCCGTCGATGAACGGGGCGGAGCGGCCGTCCAGGGTGAACGCGCCCGCCACGTGCAGCGGTTCGCCGCTCGCCACGTACGCGGCGATCTCCTCGTCCGTCGGCTCGCCGAAGCGGACCACGGTGGAGGCCGTCGCCGACTCGTAGCGCTTGGCGGCCGTGTCGTAGACGCAGTGGCCGGTCTGGAGGATGCCGACCCTGCCCCGCATCGCCCGCCAGCGGGCCGTGGCCTCCGCGGCGTCGGCCGGCTTGCCGAGGGCCTGCTTGTCGAGCTCCAGGACCGAGTCGCAGCCGATGACGAGCGCGCCGAACGCCTCGGGCCGTGCGGCGACATGGGCGGCCTTCGCCTCCGCGAGCGCGAGGGCGAGCTCGGCCGGGGTCGGGGCGTGGACCTTGTCCTCGTCGACGCCGCTCACGATCACCTCGGGGGCGAGTCCGGCCTGCCGGAGCAGACCGAGCCGGGCGGGGGAGGCGGAGGCGAGCACGACACGGCGCGGATCAGCAGTCATGGGGGCAGCGTAGCCAGTGGCGGGCGTGCGCACGCGCGCGTGTGGTCCGTCGTCCGTGCGCGTGGCCCGGCCCGTACGCGCGCGTGGCCCGCCCCCGTACGCGCGTGGCCCGCCCGTACGCGCGCGTGGTCAGCGCGCGGTCGCCACGAACATCGCCACCACCATCGCGAGCGCCAGCAGCACGCCGGTGCGGCGGAGCATCGCCTGCATGTCGCGCAGGAACTTCGGCGGCTGGTTCTTCGGGTCGGACCACAGCATGCCTCCGATCCTCCGGGCGGGACGGGCGGGGCGCCTGAGTACGGATACTCAGGCGCCCCCGTGCGGAAGCACTATTCGCGTCCGGAGGGCCCGGCTCAGGCCCGTACGAACACCCCGTCCCGGGCCGCCACCAGCGCCGCCGTCACCGCCCGCTCCGCGACGGCCCCGTCCAGCTCCTCGCGGGTGACCGCGAAGCGGTAGTAGAGCGGCGCGGAGACGGCGCGGAGGAGCTCGACGGGGTCCGTCCCCGCCGGGATCTCGCCGCGCGCCGCGCCCCTGGTGACGACCGGGGCCCATTCGGCGAGCCGGGTCCGGTAGAAGTCGGCGAGGGCGCGGGCGCACTCCTCGTCGCAGGCCGCCGCGGCGATGACCGCGCGGAAGACCGCGCCCATCCGGGGGTCCACGAGGGTGGCCCGGACGAGTTCGGCGTTGGCCCGCAGGTCGCCCGCGAGGCTGCCGGTGTCGGAGGCGGGCAGCGACTGCTCCGCCATGTCGTGGAGGAGGTCGGTGACCAGGCCGACGGGGGAGCCCCAGCGGCGGTACACGGTGGTCTTGCCGACGCCGGCGCCCGCGGCGATCCGGTCCATGTTCAGGGCGTGGAACCCGGTGTCGGCGAGGGCGTCCAGGGTGGCGTCGAGGACCGCCCTGCGGACCTTCGCGGTGCGGCCGCCGGGGCGCATGGTGCCGGGCGAGGCCGGCCGGCTCTCAGTCAAACGGGTCTCCTGTTCCATTAACGCCTTCGACTCTGCTACGGTACGGGACATCTTAACGGAACCAGCCTCCCATTAAGGGGTCCCTCGCATGGTTGCCCTCGATCACCCGACGCCCGCACCCGCGGCCGCGGACCGTGCCGAAGCCCGGATGACCGGCCGGATGCGGCTCGTCCTCGTCGTCCTCCTGCTCGCCCAGTTCATGCTGGCCGTCGACTTCTCGATCCTGAACGTCGCCCTGCCCGTCATCGGCCAGGGACTCGGCTTCAGCCTCGGCGGCCTCCAGTGGATCGCCACCGCCTTCGCCCTCGCCGCCGCCGGATTCACCCTCCTCTTCGGGCGCGTCGCCGACCTGGTCGGACGCCGCCGCCTCTTCCTCGGCGGCATGGCCCTCCTCGGCGTCTCCTCCCTCGCCGGCGGGCTCGCCACCGGCCCCGAGGTCCTCATGGCCGCCCGGGTCGCCCAGGGCCTCGCCACCGCCGCCGTCACCCCCGCCGGGCTCTCCCTGCTGACCTCGTCCTTCCCCGAGGGCCCGCTGCGGGCCAAGGCGCTCGGCCTGAACGGCGCCCTCATGTCCGCGGGCTTCACCACCGGCGCCATCCTCGGCGGCGTCCTCACCGACCTGCTCTCCTGGCGCTGGGCCTTCCTCGTCAACGTGCCGGTGGCCCTCGCCGTGCTCCTCGTCGCCCCCGCCGTCCTCAAGGAGAGCCGCCCGGCCGTCCGGCCCCGCCTCGACGTCCCCGGCGCGATCACCGTCACCGGCGGGCTGCTCGCCCTCGTCTACGGCCTGACCGTCACCGGCGAGCACGGCTGGACCGACCCCACCGCGCTCACCGCCCTCGCCGTCGGCGCCGCGCTCCTCGCCGCCTTCGTCCTCGTCGAGCGGCGGGCCGCCTCGCCCCTCGTCCCGATCCACGTCCTGAAGCGCCGCACGGTCGTGTGGGGCAATCTCGCCGGGCTCGTCGCCTTCGTCACCGAGACCTCGCTGGTCTTCCTGATGACCCTGTACCTCCAGGACGTCCTGGGCTTCTCCCCGCTCGCCGCCGGACTCTCCTTCGGCGTCCTCGGCGCCGGCACGGTCCTCGGCGGAGTCGCCGCCTCCCGCTTCATCGGCCGCTTCGGCGCCCGAGCCGCCCTCGTCTCCGGCGGACTCCTCCAGGCCGTCGCCACCCTCGCCCTGTACGGGCTCGGCGACGACCGAGGCAGCCTCGCGCTGCTGCTCGCCGCGACCTTCGCCGGCGGCGTCGGCAACATGCTCGCGATCGTCGGCTTCATGGTCACCGCCACCTCGGGCATCCCCGAGAGCGAGCAGGGCATGGCGACCGGGCTCGCGACCATGACCCAGCAGATCGGCATCACCATGGGCACCCCGGTCATGAGCGCCGTCGTCGTCACCGCGCCCGTGCTCCTCGACGGCATCGGCCTCGCGGTCCTCGTCAACGCCGCGATCGTCGCCGCCGGAGCCGTGCTCTCCGCCCTCTTCCTCCGCCGTACGTGACGCCCGCGCGGTGTCGGCGCGGCATGCGAAAGGCCGGACCCCCCGCACACGGGGTCCGGCCTTCCGGCTGTGACGACTAGACGGGCCAGTACGACCGCGCCCAGGCCCGCGGGCCCGGCCGCTGCCGTACCGTCCGTGCGATACGGGAGGGATCCGACCACCCCTCCGGCACCGCCGGGCCGCCCGCCTCGGCGGACGCCGCCGCCGTGGCCGCGGCCCGGGCTTGGACCACCGCCAGTGCGGCGGCCAACTCCTCCGGAGTCGGGTTGCCTCGTACGACCTTGATCATGTCGGCTCCTTGAGGGTCCGGAGGGGCTAGAGCGGGATGTTGCCGTGCTTCTTCGGAGGCAGGGATTCCCGCTTCGTCCGCAGCTGACGCAGGCCCTTCACGATCTGCGGGCGCGTGTCCGACGGCAGGATCACGCCGTCGATGTAGCCGCGCTCGGCCGCGATGTACGGGTTGAGCAGCGCGTCCTCGTACTCCCGCATGAGCCGCGCCCGCTCGGTGTCCTGATCCTCGGCCTCGGCGATCGTCCTGCGGTGCAGGATGTTCACCGCGCCCTGCGCGCCCATGACCGCGATCTGCGCCGTCGGCCACGCCAGGTTCAGGTCCGCGCCCAGGTGCTTGGAGCCCATGACGTCGTACGCGCCGCCGAAGGCCTTCCGCGTGATGACCGTGATCAGCGGGACCGTCGCCTCCGCGTACGCGTAGATCAGCTTCGCGCCGCGCCGGATGATGCCGCCGTACTCCTGGTCCACGCCCGGCAGGAAGCCCGGCACGTCCACGAAGGTCAGGACCGGGATGTTGAAGGCGTCGCAGGTCCGGACGAAGCGCGCGGCCTTCTCGGACGCGTCGATGTCCAGGCAGCCCGCGAACTGCATCGGCTGGTTCGCGACCACGCCCACCGGGAAGCCCTCGACCCGGCCGAAGCCGGTCAGGATGTTCGGCGCGAACAGCGCCTGCGTCTCCAGGAACTCGCCGTCGTCGAGGACGTGCTCGATGACCTTGTGCATGTCGTACGGCTGGTTCGCCGAGTCCGGGATCAGCGTGTCGAGCTCGCGGTCCTCGTCCGTGACCTCGGTCTCCGCGACCTCCGGGAAGGCCGGCGGCTCCGAGAGGTTGTTCGAAGGGAGGTACGAGAGCAGGGACTTGACGTACTCGATCGCGTCCTTCTCGTCCCCCGCCATGTGGTGCGCCACGCCCGAGGTCGCGTTGTGCGTCCGGGCGCCGCCCAGCTCCTCGAAGCCCACGTCCTCGCCGGTCACCGTCTTGATCACGTCGGGACCCGTGATGAACATGTGCGAGGTCTGGTCCACCATCACCGTGAAGTCGGTGATCGCGGGGGAGTACACCGCGCCGCCCGCGCACGGGCCGACGATCAGGGAGATCTGCGGGATCACCCCGGAGGCGTGGGTGTTGCGGCGGAAGATCTCGCCGTACATGCCGAGCGCGCTCACACCCTCCTGGATGCGGGCGCCGCCGGAGTCGTTGATGCCGATGACCGGGCAGCCCGTCTTCAGCGCGAAGTCCATCACCTTGATGATCTTCTGGCCGTACGTCTCGCCCAGCGCGCCGCCGAAGACCGTGAAGTCCTGCGAGAACACGGCGACCGGACGGCCGTCCACCGTGCCGTAGCCGGTGACGACACCGTCGCCGTACGGCCGGTTCTTCTCCAGACCGAAGTTGGTCGAGCGGTGGCGGGCCAGCTCGTCCAGCTCCACGAACGAGCCCTCGTCCAGGAGGAGGGCGATCCGCTCGCGCGCGGTCAGCTTGCCCTTGGCATGCTGCTTCTCCACCGCGCGCTCCGAGCCGGCGTGCGTGGCCTCGTCGATACGGCGCTTGAGGTCCGCGATCTTGCCCGCGGTCGTGTGAATGTCGATCTCGTACTGCTCTGCCGGCTCGGACATCGGGATGCGGCTCCCTGCCTGGTCACGGGGGGTTCGTTGACTACGAATGGGCTACTGCTGGCCTACTGACCCGTAGCGTATCGACGCCGATACGGTTCGGCACTGCGGTCTTTGCCACACCTAGTCTGGCTTGCATGACGTCCTCTCAAGGCTCCGGCGGACGCTGGTCCGACCTCGACCGGCCCCCGCTGAACGCTCCCGCGCTGCGCCGCGCGCTCGTCCTCCCCGACGGACTGTGGACCTCGCTCGACGTGGTCACCGCCACCGGCTCCACCAACAGCGACCTCGCCGCACGGGCCGACGAACTGCCCGAAGGCGCCGTACTGGTCGCCGAGGAACAGACCTCCGGCCGCGGCCGGCTCGACCGCACCTGGACCGCGCCCGCCCGCTCCGGACTCTTCCTCTCCGTCCTCCTCAAGCCCGCCGTGCCCGTCCACCGCTGGGGCTGGCTCCCGCTGCTCACCGGCGTGGCCGCCGCCACCGGCCTCGCGAAGGCCGCCGGCGTCGACACCTCCCTCAAGTGGCCCAACGACGTGCTGGTTTCCGTCGCGGGCGAGGAGCGCAAGACCGGCGGCATCCTCGCCGAGCGCGCCGGCGCCGACGCGATCGTCGTCGGCCTCGGCATCAACGTCACCCTCCGTGAGGACGAGCTGCCCGTCCCGGCGGCCGGTTCCCTCCTCCTCGCCGGCGCGGTCTCCACCGACCGCGACACCCTCCTGCGGGCCGTCCTGCGCTCCCTGGAGCAGTGGTACGGCGACTGGGTGCGGGCCGACGGCGACCCGGACGCCTCCGGCCTCCAGGCGGCCTACACGGCCGGCTGCGCCACCCTGGGCCGCCGCGTCCGCGCCGAGCTGCCCGGCGAGCGCATGCTGGAGGGAGAGGCCGTCGCCCTGGACGGCGACGGCCGCCTGGTGGTCGCCACCGAGGGCGGCGGCACGGAAGCGGTGGGAGCGGGCGACATCGTCCACCTGCGGACGTGACACGGGTGTGGGCACACCCCCACGGGCGCCGCGCCCTCCAGGCCGTTCACCCGGAGGGCCCGCGCGCACGGCCGCCACGTGGCGGCGATCGGGCGTGAGCCAGCACACACCTGCCGTATCGTGGAGCGCGATCCATGGCGACAGATCGGCAGGACAAGTGGGCAGGGAACGGGCAGGAGGCGGCCGGTGACCGTCGACGACGCGAACGCGGGCGGCGGAGCCGAGCCGGCTGGACCGCCGACGTACCCCACCCCCCACCACGAGGTCGACCACACGGCCGAGCCGAGCGACGATCCGCTCGCCATCCGCCTCGAACAGCTCATCCTCGGCGCGGAACGCCGCTACACCCCGTTCCAGGCCGCCCGCACCGCCGGCGTCTCCATGGAGCTCGCCTCCCGTTTCTGGCGCGCCATGGGCTTCGCCGACATCGGCCAGGCCAAGGCGCTCACCGAGGCCGACGTCCTCGCGCTGCGCCGGCTGGCCGGTCTCGTCGAGGCCGGGCTGCTCAGCGAGCCGATGGCCGTGCAGGTCGCCCGCTCCACCGGACAGACCACCGCCCGGCTCGCCGAGTGGCAGATCGACTCCTTCCTGGAGGGCCTCACCGAGCCGCCCGAGCCCGGCATGACCCGCACCGAGGTCACGTACCCGCTGGTCGAGCTGCTCCTGCCCGAGCTGGAGGAGTTCCTCATCTACGTCTGGCGGCGGCAGCTCGCCGCCGCGACCGGCCGGGTGCTCGTGCAGGCCGCCGACGACGAGGAGATGGTCGACCGGCGGCTCGCCGTCGGCTTCGCGGACCTCGTCGGCTTCACCCGCCTCACCCGCCGCCTGGAGGAGGAGGAGCTCGGCGAGCTCGTCGAGGCCTTCGAGACCACCTGCGCCGATCTCGTCGCCGCGCACGGCGGCCGGCTCATCAAGACCCTCGGCGACGAGGTGCTGTACTGCGCCGACGACGCCGGTACGGCCGCCGAGATCGCGCTCCGGCTCATCGAGACCCTCAGCCACGACGAGACGATGCCCGCACTGCGCGTCGGCATCGCCTTCGGCACCGTGACGACCCGGATGGGCGATGTCTTCGGCACCACCGTGAACCTGGCCAGCCGCCTCACCTCGATAGCCCCCAAGGACGCCGTCCTCGTCGACGGCGCCCTCGCCGAGGAACTGACCAGGACCGGCGAGGCACCCGCCTCGGAGGCGGAGGCGGCCGAGGAGGCGACCCGCGCCGAGAAGGAGGGCCGGCAGGCCGCCGCGTACCGCTTCGCGCTCCAGCCCATGTGGCAGCGCCCGGTCCGAGGCCTCGGCGTCGTCGAACCCTGGCTCCTGAGCCGCCGTCCGACTTAGGATCTCCCGGTGAACGCCTGTTAACAGCCGTTAACAGGCCTGAACCGGGAGGGTGTGCGGTCATGTCCGAGCAGCGCTTTGGTGAGTTCGTGGTGATCCGGAAGGACGGTCACGTCGCGGAGCTGGTCCTCGACCGGCCCAAGGCCATGAACGCGGTCTCCTCCGAGATGGCCCGCTCCATCGGCGCCGCCTGCGACGCCCTCGCCGCCGACCCCGAGGTCCGGGTCACCGTCCTGACGTCCTCGAACGACCGCGCCTTCTGCGTCGGCGCCGACCTGAAGGAGCGCAACTCCTTCACCGACGCCGAGCTCGTCCGCCAGCGCCCGACCGCCCGCGCCGCCTACACCGGCGTCCTGGAGCTGCCGATGCCGACCGTCGCCGCCGTGCACGGCTTCGCCCTCGGCGGCGGCTTCGAGCTGGCGCTCGCCTGCGACGTCATCGTGGCCGACGCGACCGCCGTCGTCGGCCTCCCCGAGGTCTCCGTGGGCGTCATCCCCGGCGGCGGCGGTACGCAGCTGCTCCCGCGCCGGGTGGGCGCGGCGCGCGCCGCCGAGCTGGTCTTCACGGCCCGCCGCGTGGAGGCCGCCGAGGCCCGTGAGCTCGGCCTGGTCGACCTCCTGGAGGAGGACGCGCGGACGGCGGCCCTGGAGCTCGCCGGGCGGATCGCGGCGAACTCGCCGGTCGGTCTGCGCGCGGCGAAGAAGGCGATGCGCCTCGGCATGGGCCTGGACCTGCGGGCGGGTCTTGAGGTCGAGGACGCGGCCTGGCGCTCGGTGGCCTTCTCGGGCGACCGGGCGGAGGGCGTGGCGGCGTTCAACGAGAAGCGGAAGCCGAACTGGCCGGGCGAGTGATCCCCGATTCTTACCGTTTTGTACCAAATGTGACTTACGGTGACGTCTCGGTAGGGAAAACGGATCAAACCTCCCTAAGCTGGAGGAATGGGAGAGGACGTGCGGCTGCGGGCCGTGGTGGCGCTGGCGCAGGCGATGGCGGCGGCGCACACTCCGCGCGAGTTCTGGCGGGCGGCGGCGCTCGGGGCCTGTGAAGGGCTCGACGGGAGCTTCGCCGCCCTGTCCGTCTGGGAGCGGGACCACGGCCGCCTCAAGGTCCTGGTGAACGCCGGGGACCGGGCCGTGGGCGAGGAGGAGTTCCCGGACTCGGAGACGTATCCGGTGCACCAGTTCCCCGAGATCACCGAGTTCCTGCACGAGCAGTGGGCGGGCGGCGGCGAGCCGGACGCCTGGGTGGAGACGGCCGCCGACCCCGTCCCGACCGGCCGCGTGACGGGCCTGCGGCGGCGGGGGCGCGGCTGCTGCGTGGTCGCCCCGATCGTGCTGCACGGGCGCGCGTGGGGCGAGCTGTACGTGGCCCGCCCTCCGGAGCAGAAACCTTTCACCCGCGCGGACGCCGACTTCGCGACGGTCCTGGCGGCGGTCGTCGCCGCCGGCATCGCCCAGGCCGAACGCCTGGAGGAGGTCCGCAAGCTGGCCTTCACCGACCCGCTGACCGGCCTGGCCAACCGGCGGGCCGTCGACACCCGTCTGGACGAGGCCATCGAGCGCTACCGGGCGGACGGCTCCGTGGTGAGCCTCATGGTCTGCGACCTGAACGGCCTCAAGCACGTCAACGACACCCACGGCCACGCCGTCGGCGACCGCCTGCTCGAACGCTTCGGCTCGGTCCTCTCCCGCTGCGGCGCCATGCTCCCCGGCGCCCTCGCCGCCCGCCTCGGCGGCGACGAGTTCTGCCTCCTCAGCGTCGGTCCGACGGCGGACGAGGTCGTCGCGGTCGCCGAGGAGCTGTGCGTACGGGCGGCGGAGCTGGAGCTCGGCGAGGGCGTGGCCTGCGGGGTCGCCTCCACCGGCGACCCCATCGGCCCGCTCAGGTCGGCCCGCCGCCTCTTCCGGCTGGCCGACGCCGCCCAGTACCGGGCCAAGGCCGACCGCTCGTCGAAGCCCGTCGTGGCGGGCCGCGACGGCACGGTCATCCGCCTCGCCGACGCTCCCCCCGGAGCCCGGGACCGCCGCCGCTTCCGCGACGCGCCGCCGACGGGCCCGCTGCCGGCGGAGCCGGACGCCCCGGAGGGCCGCGGCCCGTGACGGCTCAGTTCTCCGAGTGGACGATGTTCCACAGGTCGAAGTAGGAGCCGTAGCTGTTGTTGGAGCACGTGTCGAGCTTCATCTTGGCGCCCTGGGCGGTGCCGCCCCAGGCGGTGACGCAGGTGGAGCCGGCGTCGATGGGCTGGAACTGGAAGTAGTCGTTCCAGCCCGAACCGACCTGGTTGAACCAGGAGTCGTTGCTGGTGTTGCAGGGGTGGAGCATGATGGGGTCGCCCTTGGCGCCCTTGCCGTTCCAGTTGTTCAGGCACAGGCCCGGGTTGGCGTGCACCCGCACCTGGAAGTACTTGCTGCTCACGTAGACGACGTCCCAGCGCTGGGCGTTGGTGCCGTTGCAGCTCCACTCCTGGACCTCCACGCGGTCCCGGAAGTCGGAGTTGGGCACGTCGAGGCACTTGCCGTCGGCGAGGTCGATCTCGATGTTGTAGCGGTCGGCGGCCTGGGCCGGCGCGGCGGTCGCGAAGGAGCCGAGAGCGGCCGCGGCGACCATGGTCATCGCGGTGGCGGCGGTGCGTATGCGCATGGGGTTCCCCTGGAGGTGCTGGAGCTGTCGGTGGCGGTCAGGGGGAACCTAGCGGCGCCGCGCACCCCTCACCGGTCCCACGGCCCGCCGGGACGTCCCGAGATGCCGGCGGGCTCCCGGCGGGCCGATCGGGGCGGGACGGGCGATCATCTCCCTGTAAGGGTCCGGCTCCCTCTGGACCGGTGACGAAGTCGACTAGTGACATGTCGGTCTTCAATCCGTAGGGTGCTGAATATGGATATGCAGACAGTCGTCCTCGGCACGTCCGGCACGACCCCGCAGGACGTCATCGACGTCGCCCGCCACGGCGCCCGCGTCGAGCTGTCGACCGAGGCCGTGCGCGCCCTGGCCGCCGCCCGGGACATCGTCGACGCGCTCGCCGCCAAGCCCGAGCCCGTCTACGGGGTCTCCACCGGCTTCGGCGCGCTCGCCACCCGGCACATCAGCCACGAGCTCCGCGCCCAGCTCCAGCGCAACATCGTCCGCTCGCACGCCGCCGGCATGGGCCCGCGCGTCGAGCGCGAGGTCGTGCGCGCCCTGATGTTCCTCCGGCTGAAGACCGTCGCCTCCGGGCACACCGGCGTCCGCCCCGAGGTCGCCCAGACCATGGCCGACGTCCTCAACGCCGGCATCACCCCGGTCGTCCACGAGTACGGCTCCCTCGGCTGCTCCGGCGACCTCGCCCCGCTCTCCCACTGCGCCCTCGCGCTCATGGGCGAGGGCGACGCCGAGGGCCCCGACGGCGTGCTCAAGCCCGCCGGCGAGCTCCTCGCCGCCGCCGGCATCGCCCCCGTCGAGCTCAAGGAGAAGGAGGGCCTCGCCCTCCTCAACGGCACCGACGGCATGCTCGGCATGCTGGTCATGGCCCTCGCCGACCTCGACACGCTCTACAAGTCGGCCGACATCACCGCCGCGCTCTCCCTCGAAGCCCTCCTCGGCACCGAGAAGGTCCTCGAGCCCGAGCTGCACGCCATCCGCCCGCACCCCGGCCAGGCCGCCTCCGCCGCCAACATGCTGGCCGTGCTCAAGGGCTCCGGCCTCACCGGCCACGCCCAGGCCGGCGAGGCCCCCCGCGTCCAGGACGCCTACTCGGTGCGCTGCGCCCCGCAGGTCGCCGGCGCCGGCCGCGACACCATGGCCCACGCCCGGCTCGTCGCCGAGCGCGAGCTCGCCGCCGCCGTCGACAACCCCGTCGTCCTGCCCGACGGCCGCGTCGCCTCCAACGGCAACTTCCACGGCGCCCCCGTCGCGTACGTCCTCGACTTCCTCGCGATCGCCGCCGCCGACCTCGGCTCCATCGCCGAGCGCCGCACCGACCGGCTCCTCGACAAGAACCGCTCGCACGGCCTCCCGCCGTTCCTCGCGGACGACGCCGGCGTCGACTCGGGCCTGATGATCGCCCAGTACACGCAGGCCGCCCTGGTCAGCGAGATGAAGCGGCTCGCCGTCCCGGCCTCCGCCGACTCCATCCCGTCCTCCGCCATGCAGGAGGACCACGTCTCCATGGGCTGGTCCGCCGCCCGCAAGCTGCGCACCGCGATCGGCAACCTCAACCGGATCATCGCGGTCGAGCTGTACGCCGCCACCCGGGGCGTCGAGCTCCGCACGGGCCTGACCCCGGCGCCCGCCTCGCAGGCCGCCATCGACGCCCTGCGCGCGGCCGGCGTCGAGGGCCCCGGCCCGGACCGGTTCCTCGCCCCCGACCTGGCGGCCGCCGACGCCTTCGTCCGCGAAGGGAAGCTGGTCGCCGCGGTCGAGCCGGTCACCGGCCCGCTGGCGTAACGACGGCACCGTACGAGAAGGGCCGCCCCCGATCCCCGGAGGCGGCCCTTCCTCGCGTACACGGCCGGAAGGCGCGGCCCGGGCGCCGCATCGCCTCGAAGGCGCGGCCCCGGAGGTCACGACCCCGGCGCCGCGTCACGTCAGAAGGCGCGGCCCGGGCGCCGCATCGCCTCGAAGGCGCGGCCCCGGAGGTCACGACCCCGGCGCCGCGTCACGTCAGAAGGCGCGGCCCCGCCTGCGCATCGCCAGCGCCACGAAACCCGCCCCGACCCCCAGGAAACCCGTCCCGCCCAGCAGATACGGCGTGGTGTCCCGGCCCGTCTCGGCCAGGCGCCCGTCGTCCGTCAGAGGACCGTCCTGGGTCACCCCGATCCGCGCCCCGCCCTGCTGGTCGGTGGCGTTCGCGGACGGCACGAACCACAGGGCGCACAGCAGCGTCCCCGCGGTCACGGCGGTCAGCAGTGGGCGTCGGGCGGCGGACACGGAAATTTCGATCCCCCTTGCGGAAACCGCGAATTGGTCGGTGCGCCGATGCTACGGAACACAGCGGGTCGCGGGAAAGCCGAGACCCCCCGGACCCCTACGCTCCGACCCATGAGCACATCTGAGACCGCACGCTATGTCCGCCTTCGCGTCGATGTCGTCCTGGAGATCGACGGACCCGCCGAACTGACCGAGGCCGCCGAGGCCCGGATCGACGGCGACGACTTCATGCCCGAGGAGGAGCGGGTGCACGCGCGCGAGGCCGCGCGCGAGGACAGCGCCGAGGCGCTCGCCTACCTCGTCGAGCCCTTCGACCTGATCCGCGACGTCCCCGGGATCGAGATGGTCCAGGCCTCCTGGAGCAGCGAGGAGATCGAGTACGACCCCGATGCGCTGGAGTGGGACCTCGGCGAGGAAGATGGTGCCGAGGAAGACGACGTCCGGTCGTAAGACCGGTATCCGCCCTGTTCGCGGGCCCCGGGACGCCGTCCCGGGGCCTTTGCGCGGCACCGGGAACCGGATGCTCCGCCCGTGCGTGTGGATCAGTGGTGTTCCCCACAAAACCGTTCGGTCACGGAACCGGACGGGGTGTCATGGGCGTTCATAGAAGATGTTGGCAGGGAACCGGCGACGATGGAGAAGCGTGTGATGACGGTCGGCAAGCGCCGCAGGAGCCTGGCGGCCGCCGCCGCGGTGCTCAGCGGCGTACTCGTGCTCTCGGCGTGCAACGACGGGGACAAGGACGGCGGCGCCTCCGGTTCCGCGACGCCGCAGTCACAGGCCCAGGTCGACGAGGCGGCCGCGCAGAAGACCTCCAAGGCGCAGATCACCATCTCGCCGAAGAACGGCGCGCAGAACGCCTCCATCAACAACGACGCCAAGGTCACCGTGACCGAGGGCAAGCTCACCGCGGTCACCATGACCTCGGCCGAGGGCGCCGAGGTCAAGGGCGAGATAGCGGCCGACGGCCTCAGCTGGAAGCCGAGCGGGCCGCTCAAGCGCGCCACGGTCTACAAGATCGCCGTGACCGCCGCCGACGCGGCGGGCCTGGAGGCCCACGAGAACTCCTCGTTCACCACCGTCTCGCAGGCGAACAGCTTCATCGGCAACTTCACGCCCGAGGACGGCTCGACCGTCGGCGTCGGCATGCCGGTCTCGATCAACTTCAACAAGGCGATCACCGACAAGAAGGCCGTCCAGGGCGGCATCACGGTCTCCTCCAGCTCCGGCCAGGAGGTCGTCGGCCACTGGTTCGACTCCACGCGTCTGGACTTCCGCCCCGACGCGTACTGGACCGAGGGCTCGACCGTCACCCTGAAGCTCGACCTCGACGGCGTCGAGGGCGCGGACGGCGTCTTCGGCGTCCAGCAGAAGACCGTCACCTTCAAGATCGGCCGCAACCAGGTCTCGACCGTCGACGTCGCCACCAAGACCATGACGGTCAAGCAGGACGGCAAGACGATCAAGACCATCCCGATCTCCGCCGGCTCCCCGGAGAACACCACCTACAACGGTCAGATGGTGATCTCCGAGAAGTTCAAGGAGACCCGGATGAACGGCGCCACCGTCGGCTTCACCGACGACGACGGCAAGGGCGAGTACGACATCAAGGACGTGCCGCACGCCATGCGCCTGTCCACCTCCGGCACCTTCATCCACGGCAACTACTGGGGCGCGCGGTCGATCTTCGGCAGCGTGAACACCAGCCACGGCTGCGTCGGCCTCGCAGACGTCAAGGGCGCCGGCGACCCCAACCAGACGGCCGCCTGGCTCTTCGACAACTCGATCATCGGTGACGTCGTGATCGTCAAGAACTCCAACGACAAGACGATCAAGCCGGACAACGGCCTCAACGGCTGGAACATGAGCTGGTCGGAGTGGAAGGCCGGCTCGGCGGTCTGATCCACGCACGGACGAGAACGGCGGCCCCCTCGCTCCGAGGGGGCCGCCGTCCGTCGTCATCTGCCGTCACCTGCCGTCACCGCAGGGCGTGCTCCGCACCCCAGCTGGCCAGCAGCCCCAGCGCCTCCTCCGAGGGCGAACCCGGCTCGGCGTGGAAGGTCACCAGGCACTGCTCCGGGTCGTCGGCGAGCATCAGCGTCTCGCACCACAGCGTCAGCTCACCCACCAGCGGGTGGTGCAGCCGCTTGCTGCCGTGTCCCTTGTCCTTCACGTGATGCGCCGCCCACAGGCTCCTGAACGGCTCGCTCTTCACCGACAGCTCGCCGACCAGCGCCGACAGCAGCGGATCGTCCGGATGCCGGCCCGCGTCGAGCCGCAGAAAACTCACGACCTCGCACGCCTTCTGCTCCCAGTCGACGAACAGGTCCCGGCAGTTGTCGCCCAGGAAGAGAAGCCGCGCGATGTTGCGCTCCTCCGGCGGCAGCGCGGCGACATCACCGAACAGCGCGGCGGCCATCCGGTTGCACCCGAGGACGTCCGTGCGGCGCCCCACGACATACGCGGGGACCCCCGCCATCGCGTCCATCAACTGCTGCACGCCCGGCCGCAGACGCTGCGGCCGCGACGGCCGCCGCCGCCCCGGCGCCGGCTTCGCCAGCCGGGTGAGATGCTCCCGCTCCGCCTCGCTCAGCCGCAACGCCCGCGCGATCGAGTCGAGCACCTCCATGGACACGTTCCGCCCGTGGCCCTGTTCGAGCCTCGTGTAGTACGCCACGGACACCCCGGCCAGCTGCGCCAGCTCCTCGCGGCGCAGGCCCGGCACCCGACGGTGGCGCCCGAACTCGGGCAGGCCCACGTCCTCGGGCTTCAGCCGGGCCCTGCGGGAGCGCAGGAATTCACTGAGTTCGGCACTGAGGTCCATACCGCCCGATTATCGCCGCCGGCCCGCGCGGACGGACGTACGATCCTGACCCTGCCAGTGGTAGGCACACCGGTCGTAGGCAGAACAGGTGGCTGGGTACGTTCCTCGCGCTCCGGCACGCTGGACGCATGACCACGAACGCGACCACCGTCCCCGCGTACGCCGCACCCGCCGCCAACGCCCCGCTGGAGCGCACCACCGTGCCGCGCCGGCCCGTCGGCGAGCACGACGTCCTCATCGAGATCAAGTACGCCGGAATCTGCCACTCGGACATCCACCAGGCCACCGACGGCTGGGGCGAGGGCATCTTCCCGATGGTCCCCGGACACGAGATCGCCGGGATCGTCGCCGAGGTCGGTCCCGGCGTGACGAAGTTCCGGGTCGGCGACCGGGTCGGCGTCGGCTGCTTCGTCGACTCCTGCCGGGAGTGCGCGTACTGCCTGCGCGGCCTGGAGCAGTACTGCACCAGCGGCATGACCGGCACGTACAACGCGCTCGACAAGAACGGCGAGCCGACGTACGGCGGCTACTCCACCCACATCGTCGTCGACGAGAACTACACCCTGCGCATCCCCGAGGGCATCGGCCTGGACGAGGCCGCCCCGCTGCTCTGCGCCGGCATCACCCTCTACTCCCCGCTCGCCCACTGGCAGGCCGGCCCCGGCAAGAAGGTCGCGATCGTCGGCCTCGGCGGTCTCGGCCACATGGGCGTCAAGATCGCCCACGCGCTGGGCGCCGAGGTGACCGTCCTCAGCCAGTCGCTGCGCAAGCGGGAGGACGGCCTGAAGCTGGGCGCCGACCACTTCCACGCGACCAGCGACCCGCGGACCTTCACCGAGCTCGCCGGCACCTTCGACCTGGTGATCTCCACGGTCTCGGCGCCGCTCGACTTCGACGCCTACCTGAGCCTGGTCAGGACGGACGGCGCCCTGGTGAACGTCGGCGCCCCCGAGGAGCCCGTCAAGGTCGGCCTCTTCTCCCTCATCGGCGGCCGCAAGACCCTCGCCGGCTCGATGATCGGAGGCATCGCCGAGACCCAGGAGATGCTCGACTTCTGCGCCGAGCACGGCCTGGGCGCGGAGATCGAACTGATCCGCGCGGACCAGATCAACGAGGCGTACGAGCGGGTCGTGAAGAGCGACGTCCGCTACCGCTTCGTGATCGACACGTCGACGATCTGACCGACGGCGGCCCTCGACCCCTTCGGCGGCCGGTACATGACGGCCGGGGCATGACGTCCCGGGTAATCGACCCGGTACGGCATGCCCCGGCACGCTGGCGTCATGACCGCATACGCCATCGGAAACCTGCACCCGAAGCCCGTCCTCGACGAGGAGGTCTTCACCTACATGGAGCGGATCCAGGCCACCCTGGACCCCTTCGGCGGCCGCTTCCTCGTCCACGGCGCCCCCGCCCGCGAGGTCCGCGAGGGCACCTGGCCCGGCGCCCTCGTGATCATCGGCTTCCCGACGTACGAGAACGCCCGCGCCTGGTACGACTCCGAGCCCTACCAGGCCCTGATCCCCCTCCGCACCCGCCACATGACCGGCGACGTCCTCCTGGTCGAAGGCGTCCCGGAGGGCTACGAGGCGGCGGCGACGGCCGCCCGTCTCCGCGCGGCCGTCGCCCGAACCTGACGAGCGGGACTCAGCCGTCCGCCTTCGCGACGCCGATCGGGCAGGACAGGCCCGTGCCGCCGATGCCGCAGTAGCCCGCCGGGTTCTTGTCGAGGTACTGCTGGTGGTAGGCCTCCGCCGGGTAGAAGGGGCGGGTCCCGTCGGCCGGCAGGACGGTCGTGGTGATCTCTCCGTAGCCGGAGCCCGTCAGGACCTTCTGGTAGGCCTCGCGGGAGGCCTCCGCCTGCTCCGCCTGGGCGGGGGAGTGGGTGTAGACCGCCGAGCGGTACTGGGTGCCCACGTCGTTGCCCTGGCGGAAGCCCTGCGTGGGGTCGTGGGACTCCCAGAAGAGCTTCAGGAGCGACGCGTACGAGACCTTCGACGGGTCGAAGACGACGCGGACGACCTCGGTGTGCCCGGTCAGGCCCGAGCAGACCTCCTCGTACGCCGGGTTCGGCGTGATGCCGCCCTGGTAGCCGACGAGGGTCGTCCAGACGCCCTCGGTCTGCCAGAACTTGCGCTCGGCCCCCCAGAAACAGCCCAGCGCGAAGTCGGCGACCTCAAGGCCCTCCGGGTAGGGGCCGAGGAGCGGGTTGCCGAGGACGGTGTGGCGCTCCGGGACGGAGAACTCCGGCTCGGCCCGGCCGGGCAGGGCCTGCTCGGGGGTGGGGAGGACGGGGGTGCGGGACAGGAACATGCTGCATCTCTCCTCGACGGTCGGCAGTCCTGTCAACGCCGCAGGGGCGGGCGGGATTCCCCGTCCGGTACGTGCCCCGCGCAGTCGTCGCGGGCCCGGCAGAACTCCTCCGCCGGGTCCGTCTTGTACCGCCAGGGCAGGGCGCCGACGTAGCCGTCCACCAGGCGGAACTGCTCCATCGCCTCCGTGTGCCGGTCCTGGAGCCAGAGGTAGTACGCCAGCAGGTGCCGGGCCTCCGGGAGGCGCGGGTGGTCAGGGTCGGCGGCGGTCACGTCCGCGAGGAGCGCGTCCACGGCCGCGTACATCTCCGGCGTCCGGTCGACGTCCGTCGCGTCCGAGGTGTCGTGCTCGAAGTGGGCGATCAGCGGGAGCGCCGTCAGCAGGCTGCCGGCCGGGGCGCCCGCCGCCGCCCGTACCGCGAAGGCGTGCGCCTGCTCCGCCGAGCCGCACCACTTGCCGCACCAGTACTGCAGCGCCGCGAAGTGCGCCTCGTAGTGGTGCGGGGCCCGGTCGGTGACCTCGTGCCAGAGCCGCCGCAGCTCCTCGTGGGGCAGGCCGAGGCCCATCGCCGTCCAGATCGCGCCCACGTACGGCGCGGGGTCCTCCGCCGGCGCCAGGGCCACCGCGCGCGTGTGCTCCGCCCGGGAGCGGGCCAGGACGCGGCGGAACCCCTCGGCCTGCTCCTGCGTGGTGTCCTCGTCCCGCTGCCCGCCCCGTACGTTCCACGCCAGGAACACCGTCCCGCGTGCCCGCACCAGCGCCGCCCCCGGATCGGCCGGCCGGGCCTCCTCCCAGTCCCGCAGCCACCCGTCCTCCTCGGCGGCCAGATCCGCGAGCCGCTCGCAGAGCGCCGTGCGGCCCTCCCAGTCGCGGGCCTCCGCGGTCGCGTCGAGCAGCTCGGCGGCAGGCGCCCAGTCTCCGGCCCGGGCGGCGGCCAGCGCCACGGCGAGGGCGGGGGCCAGGGGCGCGGCCCGTTCGGTGTGCTGCCGCTCGGCGGGCAGCAGCCCGTGCGCGGCGACCCGGGCGGCGGTCTCCGCGGCACCGGGGTCGGTGCGGACGTCCCGGGTGAGGCCGCGGACGATCGCCACGAGGAAGACGAGGGCGACGGCCGCCACGCACAGCGCGAGCGGGGTCAGGACGATCCAGAGCAGTACGGTCACAGCGCGCCGCCGGTCGCCAGCAGCTTGCGCAGCGGCTCGGTGTCGGGGCGGTCCGCGATCGCCGCGTCCAGGGCCGCGGGGAGTTCGTCGGCGTACCCGTCGGGGAGCAGCAGGGACGCGGGGGCCGACCAGGAGAGCTGCCAGCGGGCCCGGCCGTCCGCGGTGAGCGCGGTCGTCAGGAGGCGGGCGAGTTCGCGTCGCAGCGAGGAGCGGGCGAACTCGCGGGCCGCCCGCCCGGTGGCGGCGGCGGCCTCCTCGGACTTGGGAAGCCGGTCGACGAGGTCCCAGACCGCACCGGTGTCGACGGCGTCGAGGAAGGCCTCGGTCTGACGGGCGATGGCGAGGCCGAGGCCGAGGTCCAGGGCGGTGCCCTCGCCGGCCGCCCGATCGTCCCGCGTCCCGGGCAGTTCCGTGATCGCCGTGCGCAGCGGCTCCGTGTCCCGGACGTAGCGCGCGGTCATCGACGCGTGGACCAGCTCCGGCCAGTCGAGTCGGCGCATCGACAGCGCCTCCGGGGTCAGGGTGGCGTCCTCGACCGCGCGCAGGGCCGCCTCGGGGGAGGCGAACAGAGCGAAGGCCGGGCGGTCCTCCTCCGCGGACCGGCCGTCGTCGGGCAGGGACTCGATCGTGGCGACGCGCTCGGCGGTCGGCGGGTGCGAGTCGTACGGGGTGGCGGGTTCGGTGGGCAGTTCGGCGCGCATCCCGGCCAGTTCCTCCGCGCGGGCGTCGAGCAGGTGGCGTACTCCGCCGAAGACCTCCCCGTGCGGCGGCAGCATCCCGAACTCGACGCCGAGGGTGGCGTACGAGTTCAGGTAGAACTCGTGCGCCGTGTCGAGCGCCGGAAGCGCGCGCAGCGCCGACGCGGTGGCGTCGCGGCCGGCGATGCGGGCGGCGGCGAGGTCGGCGGCGATCTCCTGGCGGCGGGAGCCGCTCTGGGTGGCGCGCATGGAGAAGCGGCCGTACGCCGTGTAGATCCGCGCCATCACGCGGTACGAGAAGCCGGCTCCGGTGGTGTCGACCTCCTTGGCCGTCTTGCCCTTGGCGACCCGCCGGGCGGACTTCCGTTCCTGCCGGGCGCGTTCCTTGGCGACCTTGAGGCCGGACTTCTCCTCGAACCGGCCGACGGTGCGGGCGACGTGGAGGCGGCTGCGTTCGGTGATGCCGGAGAGGCGGGTGTCGGAGTTGGCGTAGTGGCCGAGCTCGTGGGCGAGCACGGCGCGCAGCCGGGCCTCGGGGAGGCCGGCCACCAGGGGGAGTCCGAGGTAGAGGCGGCGGGTGCCGCCGCGGAGGCCGAGGAGGCGGGCGTCCTCGGTGACGGCGGCGTTCATGTCGGCGGTGAGCCGGATCTCGTCGGGCGCCCGGGTCCCGACGCGCCCGGCGAGTTCGCGTACGGCCGCCCAGAGCCGGGGCTCCTCGGCCTCGGTGACGGGGACGCCGGCGACGCCCTCGTCCCGGGGGGTGCGGAGCATGAGCATGCCGCGGACGACGGGGACGGCGAGGACGAAGCTCAGGGCGTACGTCTTGAGCGCCCACACGGCCGGAGCCCACCGCCAGGCCACCCAGTCCAGCGCGCCGAGCAGGGCGAGCAGGAGGAGGCCGAGCAGGTGGAAGCCGGCGAGCAGGACGAGGGCGCGCAGCGCGCGCAGAGTGGCGCCCATCGGGCAGATTCCCCCCACGGGAAAGGCGTGACGATCATCGTACGAGCAGGTGGGGGGAGTCTCGATCATGGCCCACGGGGACGGATACCGTCCACCTGGATTCCGTGGGTTCGCGCAGGTGACGGCGGGTCGGCCGGCCGGTCAGCGCGGCAGCGTCGCCGGGCTGCCGCCGTTCGCCTCGTAGCCCGCGACCGCCAGGTTCCGGAAGAGCGTGTACGCCTCCGCCGGGTCCGCGTTCAGCGTCCACGGCACCGCGCCGATGTGCCCGTCGACCCGGACCAGCTGGTGCATGGCCTCCGCCCAGCGCTCCGAGCGCACCAGGAACCAGACGAGCAGATGGCGGACGTGCGCGAGCATCGGGTCGTCGGCGCGGGCCGAGTGGACCGCGTACAGCGCCCCGTCCATCGCCTTGGACACCACCGCCGTACGGAAGAAGTCCTGCACGAGCACCACGTCCGGCACGTGCTCGAACACCGCGAACAGCGGCAGCGCGGCGAGCAGCGAGCCGTGCGGGGCGCGCGCCGCGGCCGTCGTCGCGAAGTGGTCGGCCTCCTCGCGGGAGCCGTGCCACTTCTCGCACCAGTAGTGCAGGGCCGCCAGATGCGCCCCCATGTGGGCCGGCGCGCGGTCGATCACCTGCGCCCACACCTGGTCGAACCGCTCGTGGTCGTAGCCGAGCCCCCGCGCCACCGCGAGCTGCGTGATGTACGGGACGGGGTCGCCCGGGGCGAGCAGCGCCGCCTCCTCGGTGACCTTCAGCGCCTCCTCCAGGATGATCCGGAAGTCGTCCGTCCCCGCCGCCGAGGAGCGCCAGGCCTGCTGGACCAGGAACTCGGCGTGCACGGCCGCGCCGCCCGCGTCCTTCGGGGCCTCCGCCCGCCAGGTCCGCAGCCACGCCCCGCCGGCGCCGGGCCGCTGCTGCAGTTCGAGGGAGGCCGCGCCCGCGAAGGCCTGGACGCGCTGCCAGCGCACCTCGCCCTCCTTGCCCGTGGCGGCGAGCAGCCGCGAGGCCGGCCGCCAGTCCTGGGTGGCCTGGACGACGTCGAGGACGTGGAGGAGCTCGTCGTCGGAGCCCGGCAGCCGCACGTCCTGGTCCTCCTGTCGCACGAAGCCGTACGCCTCCGGGTCCGCCGCGTCCGGCGCCCCCGGCGCGACCTGCCGGATCCCGCCGCCGCCCCGGCGGCGCAGCAGGTAGGGACCGAGGACGCCGAAGAGCAGGCCGAGCGCGATCAGGAACCAGAGAATCTCCATGTGTCCATTGTCCAGGACACCCGGTGAGACGAACGAAGCGGCGGGAGGCCCGCGGCACTACGCTCCTGACTCATGAGCGACCAGCACTCTCATCAGAGCTTCGAGACCCGCGCGATCCACGCGGGCAACACCGCCGACCCGCTGACCGGCGCGGTCGTCCCGCCCATCTACCAGGTGTCCACCTACAAGCAGGACGGCGTGGGCGGGCTGCGCGGAGGTTACGAGTACAGCCGCAGCGCCAACCCGACCCGTACCGCCCTGGAGGAGAACCTCGCGGCCCTGGAGGGCGGCCGTCGCGGTCTCGCCTTCGCCTCGGGCCTCGCCGCCGAGGACTGCCTGCTGCGCACGCTCCTCGTGCCCGGCGACCACGTGGTCATCCCGAACGACGCCTACGGCGGCACCTTCCGGCTCTTCGCCAAGGTCGTGCAGCGCTGGGGCGTGGACTTCTCCGTCGCGAACACCTCCGACATCGAGTCGGTGCGCGGTGCGGTCAACGACCGCACGAAGCTGATCTGGGTCGAGACCCCCTCGAACCCGCTCCTCGGCATCACCGACATCGAGGCCGTCGCCGGCGTCGCCCGCCAGGCCGGCGTGAAGCTCGTCGTCGACAACACCTTCGCCTCGCCCTACCTCCAGCAGCCGCTGGCGCTCGGCGCGGACGTCGTCGTGCACTCGCTCACCAAGTACATGGGCGGCCACTCCGACGTCGTCGGCGGCGCCCTGGTGACCGCGGACGAGGCGCTCGGCGAGGAACTCGCCTACCACCAGAACGCGATGGGCGCGGTCGCCGGGCCCTTCGACTCGTGGATCGTGCTGCGCGGCATCAAGACCCTCGCCGTGCGCATGGACCGGCACAGCGAGAACGCGACGAAGATCGCCGAGATGCTCACCCAGCACCCGAAGGTCACCCAGGTCCTCTACCCGGGTCTCCCGGAGCACCCGGGGCACGAGATCGCGGCCAAGCAGATGCGCTCCTTCGGCGGCATGATCTCCTTCCGCGTGCAGGGCGGCGAGGAGGCGGCCGTCGAGGTCTGCAACCGCGCGCAGCTCTTCACCCTCGGTGAGTCGCTGGGCGGCGTCGAGTCCCTCATCGAGCACCCGGGCCGGATGACCCACGCCTCCGTGGCGGGCTCCGCCCTGGAGGTCCCGGCCGACCTGGTCCGCATCTCGGTGGGCATCGAGAACGTCGACGACCTGCTCGCCGACCTGCGTCAGGCGCTGGGCTAGTCCCGCGCGCGGTGACGGCCGGGCCTCCCGGCCGTCACCAGCCTTCGAGTGGCGGGGTCGTCTCCGCCGGGGGGACCTCCCACGGGCGGGTCATCGACGCCCACACCACGAAGGCGAGCACGGCGACCGCGCCCAGGGCCCACAGCACGCGCCGTACCCGCCGGGCGTGGTGGAGCCGACGGGCCCCGCGCTCGGCGGCCCGCAGCGCGAGGTCGCGGGGGACGGGCGGGTGCGGCGTGTCGAGCAGCCGCCGGACCGCCGCCTCCTTGTCCTCGTACCGGCTCACGCGACGGCCTCCCGCCGGCTCACGCGAGGGCCTCCCGCCGGCGCGCACGGGCCTTCGCCCGCCGGCCGGCACGGGCTTCGGCACCCCGGCGCGCGCGCCTGCTCGCGCCCCGGCTCACGCGGCGGCCCCCGTGGCGCCCCGGGCGGCGGCCCTGAGGGTGGCGACCGAGCGCGCGCACACGGCGCGGACGCGGGCCTCGGACAGGCCGAGCAGCGCCGCCACCTGCTCCTCCGCGACCCCTTCGTACAGCCGCAGCACGACGACGAGCCGCTCCTGCGGGGTGAGGACGGCGAGCACCCCGCCCTGGCCGCCGTGGTGGCGCCAGGCGCCGCGCGCGAAGCGGCCGGCGAGGTCGCGCCGCGCGAGATCGTACGGGTCCTCGTCGCGCAGCCGGTTCCACACCGCGTACGTGTGCGCGAGGGCGGCGGTCAGCAGGGCCTGGGCGTACGGGTTGCGGGTGCGGGTCTCCGCGGTGAGCAGCGTCGCGGCGTGCAGCAGCCGGCCCGCCGCCCCGGCCACGAACGCCTCGAACTCCCGGGTGCGGTGGGCTTGTTCGGCGCTCCGTCCGCGCTGTTGCTCTCGCACCTCCTCATCTGAGGACAGCGCGGGGGCGGGGTCAAGAGGTCTGCGCGGACTCCCCGGCCCGGCCCGCCGCCGACTCGGCAGGCGCGTGGCCCGTGTGCGCCGACTGCCGCGCGGACAGGGCGGTGTTGAAGCGGGTGAGCAGGGTGCAGAAGGACTCCCGCTCGTCGGGCGTCCAGCCCTCCGTGACCTCGACCATCAGCTGGCGGCGCGAGGAGCGGACCTCCTCCAGACGCGCGAGCCCGCGCGGCGACAGCTGGAGGACGACCGCCCGCCCGTCCTCCGGGTGCGAGGTCCGCTTCACCAGGCCGGTGTCGACGAGCGGGGCGACCTGACGGGTCACGGTGGACGAGTCGATCCCCATGCCCGCCGCGAGCGCCTTCACCCCCATCGGCCCTTCCTGGTCGAGGCGGTTGAGGAGGAGGTAGGCCGCGCGGTCCATGGAGTTGCGGAGCTGGCCGGTGCCGCCGAGGCGGGTCTGCTCGGCCCGGCGGGCGAAGACGGCCACCTGGTGCTGGAGGGCATCGAGGAGACCGGGGTCGAGCGCAGTCGTCATGTCCTGAGAATTGGGCATGGCTGTGGGTCTCTCTCGTGCGGGGGTGGTCGGTCGGTGGGGGACAGAGTACGCGGCCCCGCCGGGGTCCGTACCGGCGCTGCGCAAACCCGTCCCGACGCCCGCCCGACGGGCGGCCACGGGGGTCGTGAGCTGCGAGACTTGCTGTCATGAGCTTCCGTACGCCACACCCCTTGCACCGGCTGATGCTCGACGACGTGCGGGGGGCGCAGAAGATGCTGGCCGGGGTGGCCAGGGTGACGGCGATGGAAGGCAGCCGTCATCTGTCCTCGCTGGTGGGAGCCCCGGTCCACCTCAAGTGCGAGAACCTCCAGCGGACCGGTTCCTTCAAACTCCGCGGTGCGTACGTCCGGATCGCCGGGCTGCGCCCCGAGGAGCGGGCGGCCGGAGTGGTCGCCGCCTCCGCGGGCAACCACGCGCAGGGCGTCGCGCTCGCCTCGAAACTCCTCGGCGTGCACGCCACCGTCTTCATGCCGGTCGGTGCCCCGCTGCCGAAGGTCGCGGCGACCCGGGAGTACGGCGCCGACGTCCGGATGCACGGCCATGTCGTCGACGAGACGCTCGCGGCGGCGGAGGAGTACGCCCGCGAGACCGGCGCGGTCTTCATCCACCCCTTCGACCACCCCGACGTCATCGTCGGGCAGGGCACGGTCGGCCTGGAGATCCTGGAGCAGTGCCCCGAGGTGCGGACGATCCTCGTCGGCATCGGCGGCGGCGGTCTCGCGGCCGGCATCGGGCTCGCGGTGAAGTCGGTGCGCCCGGACGTGCGGGTGATCGGCGTCCAGGCGGAGGGCGCGGCCGCCTACCCGCCCTCGCTGGCCGCCGGACACCCGGTGGTGATCGAGTCGCCCGTGACGATGGCGGACGGGATCAAGGTCGGGCGTCCGGGCGACGTGCCGTTCGCCCTGATCCAGGAGTACGTCGACGAGGTCCGCACGGTCTCCGAGGACGCGCTCTCCTCCGCGCTGCTGCTCTGCCTGGAGCGGGCGAAGCTGCTGG
The DNA here is from genome assembly GCF_014648895.1 of Streptomyces tanashiensis. GTDB lineage: Bacteria > Actinomycetota > Actinomycetes > Streptomycetales > Streptomycetaceae > Streptomyces > Streptomyces tanashiensis. The sequence continues at coordinate 662,551 of NZ_BMRZ01000001.1, read as the reverse complement.
TCGAACCGGCGGGCGCGAGCCCCGTGGCGGCCCTTCTGAGTGACCCGAAGGCCTTCGAGGGGCCGGTGGTGGCGGTCCTCTCCGGCGGGAACGTCGACCCGCTGCTGCTCCAGCGGATCCTGCGGCACGGCATGGCCGCCGGGGGCCGCTACCTGAGCCTGCGGCTGCGCGTCACGGACCGGCCGGGGGCGCTCGCGACCCTGCTCGCGGTCCTGACGGTGGTCGACGCGAACGTCCTCGACGTGAGCCACGTACGGACCGATCCGCGCCTCGGTCTGACGGAGGCGGAGGTCGAGCTGCACCTGGAGACGAAGGGCCCGGAGCACTGCCGGGAGGTGGAGGAGGCGCTGCGGGACGCCGGGTACACCGTGCTCGGCTGAGCTCCCGCGGACGCGGGACCGCCGGTCGCGCACCGCTCGACCGGCGTCCCCGCGGACGCCTCCTCGGTCTCCTTGAGGCCCTGCCCCGGAGCCCCCCTCCGTGCGGCCCCGCCTCAGAGGTCCCTGCGGACCCGGACCGCCCGGTTGAGGACCGTCACCAGACCGCCGCCGACCAGGGCCCCCGCCGCGAGCAGGCCCAGTGGCCGGCCCAGGCCCGGGCGGCCGGAGTCCCGTCGGGCGGCCGGGACCGCGGGGACGAGTGCCGGCTCCCCGCCCCGTGCCCCGTCGTGGGCGGCGGCCGCCGCGCGGGCGGCCGTCTCGTGCGCCAGCGAGCGCTCCAGGCGGAGCAGGAGCGGGCCCGGGTCCGTCCCGGCCGCCGCGGCGAACTCCTCGACCGCGACCCGCGTCGGCAACTGCTTCTGGTTCAGGAACCGTTCCCACGAGGAGCGGCTGTAGTGGGTGCGCTGCGCGAGCTTGCCGTAGCTCAGCTCGGTGGCGCACTTGATGCGGCGCATCTCGGCGGCCAGCTCCGCCCAGGGCGTCGTCGTGTCACACCCGGCACATCCGGAGCACCCCCGGTCGCCCGGCTCGCCCACCCCGCCGGCCGCCCCCGCCCCACCGGTCCTGCCCGTCCCGCTCGTCCCGCCGGTCCTGCCCGTGCCGTGTACGCCGACCGCCATCTCGTGCTCCCCGTCATCGTCGTGCTCCGTGCCAGGACCCCAGCTTCACCCCCGCGACCAACAGCCCGCCAACAGCACGCCAACGGTGTCCCGGGCCCCCGTCCGGGACACCCGGGACGGGTCCGACACGCCGTAGCGCCCACCATGCGAAACCACCTCACCTTTCGGCCACTCCGTGCCTACGATGCCTCCGTCGGATCACCTCCCTCGTGCTGGTGAACGGCTATGGGGGGATGGTCGCCGTGCGCTTCGGCCTGCTGGGTTCGTTCGTCGTGGAGGACGCCGGGGGCACACCCCGGCCGGTCGGGACGCCGAAGGCACGGGCGCTCCTCGCCGTGCTCCTGATGCGGCCCGACACCCTGGTGTCCTGGGACACCGTGAAGACCGCGATGTGGGGGAACTCGATTCCGGCCACCGCCCGCGCCTCCCTCCACAACCACGTCGCCCGCATCCGGCGCGACCTCGACGACGGCGGCGGGACGGAGTCCCGCATCCAGGTCGCCCCCGTCGGCTTCCGGCTGCGCGTCGCGGAGGACGAGCTGGACGTCTCCCTGTTCGACGGATTCCTCTGCCGGGCGCGCGCGGCGAGACTGGCCAAGGACTGGACGGCGGTCGAGGCCCTGACGGGCTCGGCGCTCGCCCTGTGGCGCGGCGAGCCGCTCTCCGACGTCGCCCTGCCCGACACCGAGCGCGGACCCTTCGTCCGGCGCCTGGAGGAGGCCAGGCTCCAGGTCCTGGAGTGGCGCTACGAGGCCGATCTCCACCTGGGCCGCCACCAGGGCATCGCCGCCGAACTGGCCGAGCTCGTCGCCGCCCATCCGCTGCGGGAGACCTTCCACGGACAGCTGATGCTGGCGCTCCACCGCAGCGGACGGCAGGCCGACGCCCTCCTCGCCTACGACACCGCGCGCCGGACGATCCGCAGCGAGCTGGGTGTCGACCCCGAGCCGGGGCTCGTGGAGCTGCACCGGCGCATCCTCCGGCTCGACCCGGCGCTCGCCGTGCCGGCGGCGCCCGAGGACCCGCCGGCCGCCGTCGGGACGAGGGCCTCCACCGCGCGCGTACCGCACCAGCTGCCCTCGGCGATCGCCGACTTCACCGGCCGGGAGGACGAGCTCGGGCGGATCGTCGGCGAGCTCGCCGTGACCGACCGGCCCGAGGGCGCGACGGTCCTCGTCCACCGGGTCTCCGGCGGTGGCGGCATGGGGAAGACGACCCTGATGGTGCAGGCGGCGCACCAGATCCGCGCGCGGTTCCCCGACGGGCAGATCTTCCTGGACCTCGGCGGCATGACCACGATGCCCATGCCCCCGGAGACCGCGCTCGGGCTGCTGCTCCGGAGCCTCGGCGTGGCCCCGGAGGAGGTGCCGGGCGGGGTGCAGGCCCGCAGCGCGCTCTTCCGCAGCCTGGTCGCCGGCCGGCGGATGCTGATCCTCCTGGACGACGCGGGCGACGCCGCCCAGGTGCGGCCCCTGCTCCCGGGCGCGGCGGGCAGCGCCGTCCTGGTCACCAGCCGCCGCCGGCTGGTCAGCTTCCCGGGCGTACGGATCGACCTCGGGGCCCTGCCGGACCACGAGGCCCACCGGCTGCTCTCCTCGATCGTCGGGGAGGAGCGGGTCGCGGCCCATCCGGAGGCGACGGCCGAGGTGCTGCGCGCGTGCGGCGGGATGCCGCTGGCGCTGCGCCTCGCGGGCTCCCGCCTCGCCGCCCGCCCCGCCTGGTCGGTCCGGGACCTGGCCCACCGTCTGAACAACCACGGCCGTGTCCTGCGCGAGCTGTACGCCGACGACCTGCACGTCCGCACGGCGCTCCAGATGAGTTACGAACTGCTCCTCCAGGACCCGGCGGGTCCGGCAGGCCCGGCGCGGGCGTTCCGGCTGCTCGGGCTGATGCCGAGCGTGGCGTTCGGCGTCGAGGCGGCCGCCGCCCTGCTGGAGTGCGACGAGCTGTCCGTGGAGGACTGGCTGGAGGCGCTCGTGGACGCCCACCTCCTGGAGTCCCCCGCACCGGGCCGCTACCAGTTCCACTGCCTGGTGCAGGCGCTCGCGCGGGAGCTCGCCAAGGAGACGGACACCGAGGAGGAGCGGCTGCGGGCCGTCGAGCGCCTGGTCACCTGGTGTCTGCACGGTGCCGACGCGGCCACCGCCCGGCTCGCGCCCTCGGCCCGCCGCGTACCGCTGGAGCGGATACCGGGGCAGGAGCGGGGGCCGGTCTCCTTCGCCGGCTACGACGAGGCGTACGCCTGGTGCGAGCGGGAGCGGAAGCTGCTGGTCGCGGGGGTGTGCCTGGCGCACGACGCCGGGCTCCACGCCCTCGCGTGGAAGGTGGCGGCCGCCCTCTGGGCGTATCTCAGGCTCGGCCGGAGCGACGACTGGCTGTCCAGCCACACCATCGGCCTCGCGGCGGCCAGGGCCGACGGGGACGAACTGGCCGAGGCGTGGATGCTGAACGGCCTGGGGAACAGCCGGATGCAGGTGGGCCGTCCCGACGAGGCGATCGAGTACTACCGCCAGGCCCTCAGCGTCCACGAGGGAAGGCCGGGGCGGGACCGCGAGCTCGGCGCCGTCCTCAGCAACATCGGCACCTGCTGGACCGACCTCGGCGACCACGAGTCGGCGCTCCGCTACTACCAGCAGGCCCTCGTCCACGAGAGCGACAGCGCGGCGACGATGAACAACCTGGCGGACGCCCTGGCCAACCTGGGCCGCCACGACGAGGCCCTGGCCGTCCTCGACGAGGCGGAGGAGACCCAGCACGCGACCTGCGACCGGGTGAGCCTCGCCATCGGCCTGCGGATCAGGGGGGACGTCCTGCGCGGCGCCCGCCGCCCGGCGGAGGCGGTCGAGGCGTACCGGCGGGCGCTCGTCCTCCAGCGGCAGGGCGGGGACCTGCACGGCGAGGCCGTCTCCCTGTTCGGCCTCGGGGACGCGTTCTCCGATCACGGCGAGCCCGCCGAGGCCGTGGCCTGCTGGGAGCGCGCGCTGCTCGGCATGGAGCGGTTCGGTGACATGGGCAGGGTCGTCGAGCTGCGCCGGCGCCTCGCGGAGGTGCGGGCCTGGCCCGCGGGGCCGGGCGAGGCCCGTACCCCGGCCTGATCGTGTGTCCCGGGTCACGGATTCACCGGGCGGGAGCCGCGCCGAAATCCTAGGATCGGTAGGAAACGCCCGAATCTCCCTGGGAGAATCCACATGCCAGGCGCGATATACGCCGAGGGTCTGGTGAAGACCTTCGGCGACGTACGAGCTCTGGACGGGGTCGACCTCGACGTGCCGGAGGGCACCGTCCTGGGTCTGCTCGGCCCGAACGGCGCGGGGAAGACGACCACCGTGCGCGTCCTGACGACCCTCATCAAGCCCGACAGCGGACGGGCCGTCGTCGCCGGGATCGACGTCCTCAGGCACCCCAACGAGGTCCGCCGCTCGATCGGCCTCTCCGGCCAGTTCGCGGCCGTCGACGAGTACCTCACCGGCCGCGAGAACCTCCAGATGGTCGGCCAGCTCTACCAGATGAGGGCGAAGGCCGCGAAGGTGCGGGCCGGTGAGCTGCTCGACCGGTTCCACCTCGCCGACGCCGCCGACCGGCCCGCGAAGACGTACTCCGGCGGCATGCGCCGCCGCCTCGACCTGGCGGCCGCCCTCGTCGTCTCCCCGCCGGTCATGTTCATGGACGAGCCGACCACCGGCCTCGACCCGCGCAACCGCCAGGAGCTCTGGGACGTCATCAAGGAGCTCGTCGCCGGCGGTACGACCCTGCTCCTCACCACGCAGTACCTGGAGGAGGCCGATCACCTGGCCCACGACATCTGCGTCGTCGACCAGGGCAGGGTCATCGCCCGGGGCACCTCCGACCAGCTCAAGGCCCAGACGGGCGGCGAGCGCGTCGAGGTCGTCGTGCACGAGCCGGAGATGATCACCGGCGCCCGGGACGTCCTCGCCCGCTACGGCATCGCGGGGATCGGCCACGGAGAGGTCTCCGTCGAGGAGCACACCCGCAAGCTCACCGTCCCCGTCGCCGGCGGCGCCAAGCTGCTCGCCGAGGTCATCCGCGACCTGGACGCCGTCGGCGTCGAGATCGACGACATCGGCCTGCGCCGCCCGACCCTCGACGACGTCTTCATCTCCCTCACCGGCCACGCGGCCGAGCGGGCCGAGGAGGAGGAACAGCCGCCGGTCGGGGCCGGGGGCCGGAAGAGCCGGAAGGAGGCCGTGAAGTGACCACCATCCTGGGGTCGCCGGACCATCTGACCGCCCCGCGCCCGCGCGGAGGGATCGTCCAGTCCGTCAACGACTCGCTCGTGATCGCCCGCCGCAACCTCATCAAGATGTCCCGGATCCCGGAGATGATCATCTTCGGGCTCATCCAGCCGATCATGTTCGTGGTGCTGTTCAGCTACGTCTTCGGCGGCTCCATGCAGATCGACGGCTCCACCTCGCCGACCGTCTACCGCGAGTTCCTGATGGCCGGCATCTTCGCCCAGACCGTCACCTTCGCCACGGCCGGAGCGGGCGCGGGCATCGCCGACGACATGCACAAGGGCCTGATCGACCGCTTCCGCTCGCTGCCGATGGCGCGGGGCGCGGTCCTCACCGGCCGTACGCTCGCCGACCTCGTCCAGACGACGCTCACCCTCGTCGTCCTCGCGATCGTCGCCCTGCTCGTGGGCTGGCGCATCCACGAGGGCATCCCCAAGGCCCTCGCCGCCTTCGCCCTGCTGCTCCTCCTCGGTTACGCCTTCTCCTGGATCGGGGCGCTCATCGGCCTCTCGGTCCGCACACCGGAGGCGGCGACCTCGGGCGGGCTGATCTGGCTCTTCCCGGTCACGTTCATCTCGAACGCGTTCGTGGACTCCAGCAACCTGCCCTCCTGGCTCCAGCCCATCGCCGAGTGGAACCCGTTCAGCGCGACCGTCCAGGCCTGCCGCGTGCTCTTCGGCAACCCCGGCGTCTCGACCTCCGACGCCTGGCCGATGCAGCACCCGGTGTGGGCGTCGCTCCTCTGGTCGATCCTGATCGTCGTCGTCTTCCGGACGCTGTCGGTACGGAAGTACCGCTCGGCGACGGCGTGACGGCCGACGGCCTCAGGGCAGGTACGCGGAGACCACGAGGCCGTCGGGGAAGGCGAGGAACGCCGCCCCTCCGGCGGCCAGCGCCTCCCCGGCGGCCTGCACCGTGAACCCGTCGGGAAGTCTCGCCTCGAACCGCCCGTAGTCGTCGTCGGAGGAGGGACCCGCCGCCGCGACGGACACGGCCTCGTTCTTGCCGAAGGCCAGCACACGGTCCCCCGCGAAGTACACCTCCCGCAGAACCCCCTCGGTCACCACGGGCAGCAGGGACCAGCGCCGCGCGCCGCTCTCCAGGTCGTAGACGCTCACGGCCGCGCCGCTCGCCACCGCCACCAGACCGTCCGCGTTCACCGCGGGCCCCGCCGTCACGCCGGTGCCGAAGGACCGCTCGCGCTTCAGCGTCGTGCCGTCCAGCACCGTCACGGACCCGTCCGAGGAGCCCGTGCACAGCACGCCGCCGCTCTTCTCGTGCACCACGAACCGCTGGCAGCCCGCCGCCCCGCGCGCCACCTCCCTGCCCGTACGGGCGTCCAGCGCCACCGGCACGACCCCCAGCGGCACCAGAACCCGGCCCGCCGCCGCCACCGGCTCCTCCGGCAGGGCGTCGAGCGGCGTCCGCCACAGCTCCTCGCCGTCGGCGAGACGCACGGCGGTCACCAGTCCCGTCCCCTCGTCACGCATGTTCACGTACGTCGAGTAGAGGACGCCGTCCCGCAGGTCCGTGCCCTTCACGGCCCAGTCGGCCCCGGGCCCCGGGACACGACCCCGCTCCCGGCCGTCCTCGACGTTGTACGAGACGACCCCGTCCGGACCCGTCACATACGCCGTGCCGCCGACGACCGCCGGGTACTGGGGCCCGCTGCGCAGGCCCTCGCCCCGGCCCGGCACCTTCCACAGCTCCTTGCCGTCCGCCGCGCTCAGCCCGGTGACCCCACCGCCGGACCCGGGGCAGACCAGGACCTTCGGCGAGAGCGCGCAGCTGCCGACGCCCTGCTCGACCCTCGCGGTCCAGGGCGACCAGCCCGCCGGGCGGTGGGCGCGGTCGGTGGCGGCCGCGCCGAAGTCGTTGCCGCGGCCCTCGCCGCCGTACGGCAGGACCACCCGGCTCAGCGAGGCGACCGGCGGCGTGGTGCCCGCCCCGGGGCCCGTCGCCGAGGGTCCCGCGACCCCGCCCGTGGACCCACCGTCCTGCCCGTCGTTCCGGTTCAGGAGCACCACGCCCACCGTCGCCACCAGCGCGACCGCCACCGCGCCCGCGACCACCGCGCCCCACGGGCGGCGGCGCCGCTCCACGGGCGTCGGAGGGAGCACCGGCCGGTCCGTCACCGCCGTGGGGGAGTAGGGCACCACCGGGCCGAGCGTCGGCAGGTCGGCCACGCCCGCGCCGGAGGCCGCCGCCTCGCCGGCGCTCCGGGCCGCCTCCCCGTACTCGGCGAGCAGCGACAGCACCGTGCCGGGCCACGGGAACACCCCGGGCGCGTCCCCGCCGCCGAGCAGCTCCGTCAGCTCCGCCGCCGACGGCCGCTCCGCCGGGTCGAGCCGGAGGCAGCGCTCCACCGCCGGCCGCAGCTCCTCCGGCACCCCGTCCAGGTCGGCCTCGGCCCGGCTGATCCGGTAGATCACGGCCGCCATCTCGTCGTCGTGGAACGGCCCCCGGCCGCTCGCCGCGAACGCGAGCACCGCGCCCAGGCAGAACACGTCCGAGGCGGGCACCACCGCCCTGCTCCCCACCAGGTGCTCCGGCGACATGAAGCCGGGGGAGCCCACCACCAGACCGGTCGAGGTCAGCGCGGTCGCCTCGAAGGCCTGCGCGATGCCGAAGTCGATCAGCTTCGGCCCGGCCGAGGCGAGCAGCACGTTCGCCGGCTTGAGGTCCCGGTGCAGCACCTTCACCGCGTGCACGTCCGCGAGCGCCCGCGCCAGGGCGACCCCCAGGGCGCGTACGGCCGCGACGGGCAGCGCCCCGGACCGTACGACCGCCTCCGCGAGCGAGGGCCCCGGCACGTACTCGGTCGCCAGCCACGGCGACGGCGCGTCGGCGTCCGCGTCCACGAGCCGCGCGACGCCCGGCCCGTCCACGGTCCTCGCCGCCGCGATCTCGCGCCGGAAGCGGGTCCTGAAGTCCCCGTCGACCTCCAGGTCCTCCCGCACGGTCTTCACCGCGACCATCCGGTACGGATCGGCCGTCGGCGCGTCCGCCCGGCAGGCGAGGTGCACCTCGCCCATGCCGCCGGCGCCGAGGCGGGCGAGCAGCCGGTAGGGCCCGAGGAGCCGCGGGGGTCCCGGGGGCAGGGCTTCCAGCACGGGACTACTCCTTCTCGCCGGGGAGCGCGACGGAGGCGACGACCCCGGTGTCGTACACGACGTGGGCGACACCGCCGAGCGGCAGGACCACCGGCGGCCGGATCTCCCGGTCCAGGTAGGTGCCGTTCACGCGGTCGTACGGGTCACTGGCGCGCGGCCCGGGAGCGCCGGGCACGGGCACGACCCGCTCCTTGCCGGGCTTGCCGCCGTTGCCCAAGGGCACCAGGTGCAGGGACGAGAAGTCCGCCCACAGCAGGGAGTTCCCGGCGATCAGCGGGTCGGAGACGAGCTGCCGCCCGACGTCGGCCGCCCCGGCCGGCGGAAGCGGGTAGCGGCCGAGGAGGCCGCCGGTGGCCGGGTCGAGGACGAACGCGCCCTCGGGCGCGCTGGTGTTGCCCCAGTCGGCCCAGCGCATGGCCCCCCGGTCGAGGACGACGGCGGCCCGGGCGGACACGGCGGTCGGCCAGGCGCCCGACTTCGCCACCCCGGCCGGGACCGCGAGCGGGCCACCGCCCACCGGTGCGAGCGTCGTGGCGTCCAGGCGGTGCAGCACGAGCGGGGCCTCGTTCGTCGCGTCGAGCGGCGCGCAGTAGGCGTACCGGCCCTGGACGAGGAGGCTGTCGCACTCCTTGGCCGCCGGGGGCACCTGGCCGCGCTGCCGGCCGGTCTTCGCGTCGAACGCCACGAAGCCGCCGTCGCTGAGCGCGTACACGAGCCCGTTCGCGTAGGCGACCGGCTCGAAGTCGCGGAAATACCCGCGCGCGAGGTCGGCGTTGGTGAGCGCCTTGGTCCACAGCTCCCGGCCGTCCGCCAGCGCGAAGGCCGTCATCCGGCCGCTGTCGTCGTCACCGGTCGGCACGAAGACCGCCCCGTCGCCCACGACCGGCTGCGTGCGGATCTTGGCACCTGCGGTGCTCTTCTTCTCCCAGCGCACCGCGCCGCTGCGGGCCTCCCGGACCTGGACGCGCTCACCGGAGAGCAGGGCGACCGAACCGTCGTGGACGGCGGGCACGGCGGTGCCGCCCGCGATGAAGATCCCGCCGGTGGGCCCGATGAAGCTCATGTCGTCGCGGGGGTCCGCCACCAGGTCCGCGGTCCACAGCCGCTTCCCGTTCGCCGGGTCCAGCGCCTCGTACCGCCCGTCCGTCGTCCGGCACACCAGCACCTTCTCCCCGGCCGAGCAGCCGAGCGCGGGGGCGGTCAGCTTCGCCCGCCAGGGCTTCCAGCCGGCCGGGCGCTGGGCGGCGTTCTGCGCGACGACGCCCGAGGCGTCCGCGGGGCCGCGGTCGCTCACGCCGGGGACGCGGGGCCCGGCCGGCGGGCCCGCCGTGACGGGCGTCTTCGGCGGCGCCGGGTCGGGCCACAGCAGATACGTGCCGAGGCCGCCGGCCACGGCCGCGAGCGCGAGGACGGCGGCGAGCAGCCGCTTCCGCCGCTTCCGGGGCGCCACCGCGGCGGGCACGGTGGGCGGGGCCACCGGCGCGAGCGTCGGGACGGAGTGCAGGCCGGGGACGGTCGGGGTGACCACGGGACCGGCCGGCGCGGGCGGCGCCTCCAGGAGCGGCCCGCCCGAGGCGACGAGCTGGGCGAGCTCCCTGCCGTACTCGCCGATGTGGTCCCGTACGCCCTCCGGCCAGGGGAAGACCTTCCCCGTCCCGGCGCCGAGGAGCCCGGCGAGCTCCTGCGGCGTGGGCCGCTCCTCCGGGTCGACGGCCAGGCAGGCGGCGACGGTCCCGCGCAGCTCCTCCGGGACCCGCGTCAGGTCGGCATCGGCCTGGGAGACGCGGTAGAGGACGGCCGCGAGGGGCCCGTCGCCGAAGGGGTCCTCGCCGGTCGCCGCGTAGCAGAGGAGCGAGCCGAGGCAGAAGACGTCGGAGGCCGCGATGACCCGGCGGGCGCCGGCCACGTGCTCGGGGGACATGAAGGAGGGCGTGCCGACCATCAGGCCGGTCGCGGTCATGGTGGTCGCGGTGCTGCTGCGCGCGATGCCGAAGTCGATGAGCCGGGGGCCGTCGACGGAGAGCATGACGTTGCCGGGCTTGAGGTCCCGGTGCAGGACCCCGGCCCCGTGCAGGTCGGCGAGGGCCCGGGCGACGTCCGCGCCGAGCGCCCGCACGGTCGCGACGGGCAGCGGGCCGCCGCGCCGCACGGCCTGTGAGAGGCTGGGCCCGGGGACGTACGCGGTGGCCAGCCAGGGCACCCCGGCGTCGGCGTCACCGCCGACCGGCGCGGCGGCGTACGCGCTGTCGACGAGCGCGGCGACCTTGATCTCGCGCCGGAAGCGGTCCCGGAAGGCCGGGTCGCCGGCGACGTCCCGCCGTACCGTCTTCACGGCGACGAAGACACCGCCGCCGGTGCCGTCGGTGTCCCGCGCGAGGAACACCTCGCCCATGCCGCCGGCCCCCAGCCGGGCCAGCACCTCGTACGGTCCGATCCGGCGCGGTGCGTCCTCGCGCAGCGGTCCCAGCACCTCGGCCTCCCCCTGGTGACGCGACGTCAGATGGGCATCATTGCATGTCCATGCAGGACGAAGGGCCGGCCCCCACGGGGGCCGGCCCTTCGCTCAAGGAGTGCGGATCAGCCGGTGTACGGCTTCGCGCTGAGGATCTTCACCGAGGCCTTCTTGCCGTTCGGCAGCTCGTACTCCGCGTCGTCACCGGCCTTCTTGCCGTTGACGCCGACGCCGAGCGGCGACTGCGGCGAGTAGGTCTCGATGTCACCGCTCGCGTACTCGCGGGAGGCGAGCAGGAAGGTCATCGTGTCGTTCTCGTCGCCGTCGAAGGCGATCGTGACGACCATGCCCGGCTCGACGACACCGTCGTCCGCCGGCGCCTCGCCGACCTTGGCGTGCTGGAGCAGCTGGGTGAGCTGACGGACCCGGAGCTCCTGCTTGCCCTGCTCCTCCTTGGCCGCGTGGTACCCGCCGTTCTCGCGCAGGTCCCCCTCTTCGCGCGCCGCGGCGATCTTCGTCGCGATCTCGGTACGCGCGGGACCAGACAGGTACTCAAGCTCGTCCTTGAGCTTGTTGTACGCCTCCTGGGTGAGCCAGGTGACGTTGTCGCTGGTCTGGGTCACAGGTGCTCCTCGTAGGTACTGGGAATACAAAGCATCGCCCTACACGGGAAAACTGTGCTGTCCCGGGTGGGCGAAACCACGAGCCTAACAATGAGTGGCGAAAAGCGGGAGGACAAAAACCATCAAGATGGCGTCACCCCAGGTCACCGTGGTGACTCGCCGGGACTCGACACACCGTCCCTACCCACCGCTACCGGGCCGTACACCCCATGAGCTCCGCGCTCGTCGCGCGGGCGGTCGTGCGCAGCGAGAAGACGCGGTCGACCCGGGTCGCGTCGTCGTCGATCCGGACGTCCTTGCGGGCCACCTCGGCCCCGTCCTCGGAGCGCGAGCGCAGCGTGCAGACGCCCTTGACGCCCTCGTCCTTCCGGACCTCCAGGTGCACCTGGACCTCGGTGGCGCTCACCACGTCGAACTTGATCATCTCGGCGCTGATCCTGCTGTCGACGACGTAGTACCAGCCGAACCAGCCCAGGAGGCCGACGAAGAGAACCCCGAGCACCGCTCCGGCGATCCGCAGCGTGCGATCCGCCCGCTCGTCCGCGGAGCGCCCGTAGCGCCCCTCGGGCAGCTGCTCTCGCACCGCGCTCATGGGGGATCCTCTCGAAGCCGGGGGTGGCGGAATTTTCACTCCCCCGATTCCGTCACTATAGAGACCACGCTCCGCGTCGAATCACTGAGGATCGAGCTTTGACTGAGCAGCTGCGACTGATGGCCGTTCACGCCCACCCCGACGACGAGTCGAGCAAGGGTGCGGCCACGATGGCCAAGTACGTGTCCGAGGGGGTGGACGTCATGGTGGTGACGTGCACGGGCGGCGAGCGCGGCTCGGTCCTGAACCCCCAGCTTCAGGGCGACCCCTACATCGAGGCGAACATCCACGAGGTGCGCCGCAAGGAGATGGACGAGGCCCGGGAGATCCTCGGCGTCTCCCAGGAATGGCTCGGATTCGTCGACTCGGGCCTGCCCGAGGGCGACCCGCTGCCCCCGCTGCCCGAGGGCTGCTTCGCCCTGGAGGACGTCGACACCGCGGCCGGCGAGCTGGTCCGCAAGATCCGCTCCTTCCGTCCGCAGGTCGTCACGACCTACGACGAGAACGGCGGGTACCCGCACCCCGACCACATCATGACCCACAAGATCACGATGGTGGCCTTCGACGGCGCGACCGACACCGAGAAGTACCCGGAGGCCGAGTTCGGCCCGGTCTGGCAGCCCCTGAAGCTCTACTACAACCAGGGCTTCAACCGCCCCCGCACCACCGCCCTGCACGAGGCGCTCCTCGCCCGCGGCCTGGAGTCCCCGTACGGAGAGTGGCTGGAGCGCTGGAAGGAGTTCGAGCGCAAGGAGCGGACCCTCACCACCTTCGTGCCCTGCGCGGACTTCTTCGAGATCCGCGACAAGGCCCTGATCGCCCACCGCACCCAGATCGACCCCGACGGCGGCTGGTTCCGGGTCCCGATGGAGATCCAGAAGGAGGTCTGGCCGACGGAGGAGTACGAGCTCAGCAAGGCGCTGGTCCCGACCTCCCTCCCCGAGGAAGATCTCTTCGCGGGCATCCGCGACAATGCCTGACATGAGCGCACACCTGGCACTGACCCAGCTTGTCCCCTTCGCCGCAGAAGAGCTGGACAAGAACAAGGTGACCCCCGGCGTCCTCGGCTTCGTCGTCTTCGCCGCCCTGGCCCTCGCGGTCTGGATGCTGATGAAGTCGATGAACCGCCACATGGGCAAGGTCTCCTTCGAGGAGGCCCCGGACCCGGCGGCGACGACCCCGGACACCCCGGCGAAGCAGGCCGGCGCCCCGGGCAAGTGACACGACCGCCCCCTGTCCCGCACCCGTGAGGTGCGGGACAGGGGGCGTCGCCCGTCGCCCGCGAGCCCGTCGCCCGTCGTCCGCGAGCCCGCGGAGAGCCGGCCCGTCACCGGGCCCCCGGCACCCCCAGGACCTCCCGGGCGTGACGGGACGGGACCAGGCCCAGGTCCCAGGCCTGCCACGGGGTCGCCGCCGCGATGCCCCGGTCCAGCAGCAGTCCATGGGCCTCGGCGCAGTCGTCGACCCTCGGATCGCGGGACGGATGCCGGTCCGCGGCCAGCGCCGCGAGCTCCTCGCGCGCCGACGCCGTCCCCGGCTCCGGCGTGCCCGGCGCCGCGTGCGGGAGCAGCCCGCAGCGCAGGAGCCGGGCCCAGTCCGCGCCCCGCCGGTCGCCGTACGCGTCGAACAGCGAGCGCGCCTCCTCGCACAGCGCGAGCGCCTGCGCCACCCGGCCGTTGCCGGCGTCGACGACCGCGAGCTCCAGACAGGCCCAGCCCTCGCCGTGCGCGACCCCGATCCGGCGGAAGTCCGCCCGCGCGTCCACCAGCAGCTGCCGGGCGAACCCGGAATTGCGCAGGTTCCCCGCCCGGGCCGCCTGCTGGTCCCGGGTCACCCGGCCCAGGTGGTGCCGGGCGCACGCGAGGCCGTACAGGTCCCGCATCCGCGAGAACATCGACCGCGCCCGGCCCAGCTCCCGCACCGCCTCGTCACGGTCGCCCCGCTCCTCCAGGGCCTGCCCCAGGTAGTACAGCGTCCACGCCTCGCCGCGCGCGTCCTCCTGCTCCCGGTGCCGCGCGAGCGCCCCGCGCAGCTCCTCCACCGCCGGCTCCGCCTCCCCGGCGGCGAGCCGCGCCCGCGCCAGCTGGGTCAGCGCCCAGGCCTCGCCGCGCCCGTCGTGGACGCGCCCGTACGTCTCCAGGGCGCGCCGCAGCTCGCCCTCCGCGCCCGGCACGTCACCCCGGACCAGCAGCACCTGGCCGCGCTGGAAGTGCGCCCACGCCTCACCGTGCAGCGACTCGTGCTCGCGGTGCAGGGCGAGCGACCGCTCCAGCAGCGCCGTCGCCTCGGCCAGGTCGCCCCGGTCGCGCTCGACGGCGGCGAGCGCGTGCAGCGTCCAGCCCCGGTCGGCGGCCAGCGACTCCGGCTCCTGGAGCGCCAGCGCCTCCCGCAGACGCGCCGCGGCCTCCGTCAGCCGCCCCTGGTGGTGCAGCGTGATCCCCAGCGAGCAGAGCGCGAGCGCGGCCCCCGCGTCCTGGTGCGCCTCCTGGTACTGGGAGACGACCGAGGTCAGCGTCTTGTGGGCCTTGTCGAGCTCACCGAGCTGCCGGGCCGCGATACCGGTCCGCCAGCGCACCGAGCGGGTGAGCAGCCCCTGCCCGACGGACTCGGCCAGCTCGTTGATCTCGCCGAGACGGTAGAGGTCGCCGCGCAGCAGGCAGTAGTCGCAGAGCGCGCTGAGCAGGCCCAGGACCGTCTGCTGGTCGACGCCCTCCGCGTGCCGCAGGGCCGCCGTGATGAAACTGGACTCCTCGTCGAGCCAGCCGAGCGCCGCCTCCAGCGAGCCGAAGCCGTGCCCGTCGAACCGGTCGGCACGGGTCGACATCTTGCCGTCGACCATCCGGATCACCGCGTCCGCGAGCTCCGCGTGGTTCCGGATGAGCCGCTCCTGCGCCGCCGCGATCCCGGCCGCGTCCTCCTCGTCCAGGAGCCGGACGGCCGCGAAGCCGCGCACCACGTCGTGCAGCCGGTAGCGCTCCCCGCGCACGTGGTCGAGGAGACCGGCCCCGGAGAGCTCCCGCAGCCGCCGGGCCGCCTCCGGCCCGCTCCCGTCGAGCAGGGCGGCGGCCGCCGCAGCGCCGAGGGACGCCCGCCCGGCCAGCGCGAGCCGCCGGAGCAGCTGCCGGGCGTCCTCGTCGAAGTCGAGGAAGTACCGGACGGACAGGGCGCGTTCGACGGGATCGGGGCCCCAGCCGGGGCGGGCGAGGACGTGCGCCACGTCCTCCATGGAGCGGTGCCCCAACAGGGAGCCCACGACCCGCAGCGCCAGCGGCAGGCCGCCGCACAGCTCTCGTATCCGCTCGAAGGCCTCGGCGTCGTACGGCCCGGGGTCGGGCGCGCCGGCCGTCGCGCGCAGCAGCTCCTCGGCGCCCGCCACGTCGAGCGCGGCCACCGGCAGCGTGTGCACGTCGGCCGGCAGGTCCTCGCCGAGGTCCAGCGGTTCCCGGCAGGTCACGAGCACCAGACTGTCGGAGCGCTCCGGCAGCAGGGCCCGCACCTGGGCGGGGTCCACGGCGTCGTCCAGGATCACCGTGACCGGCACCCCGGTGAGCTGCCGCTGGTACAACTCCGAGAGCCGACGCACCTGTTGGTCGGCCGAGGCACCCTCGCGGAAGAGGAGCCGGTCGCGCGGGGCGCCGAGCCGGTTCAGCAGGTGCAGCAGCGCCTCCCGGGTCGAGACGGGCCGCTCGCCGCTCGCCGCGCCGCGCAGGTCCACGACGCAGGCCCCGCGGAACTGGTCGCGCAGCGCGTGGGCGGCCCGCACGGCGAGCGCGGTGCGGCCGGACCCCGGTGCGCCGTGCAGCTGCACGACGGTCGGCCGGGTGACCGGCGCGGCCCGCCCGGCCTGCACCCAGCGGGTGATCCGGGCCAGCTCGTCCCGCCGCCCGGCGAACACCCCACCGGGATCGGGCAGATGCCCGAAGGAACGCGCCAGCACGGTCCGACTCCGAGCCGCCGCACTCCGATCGCCCCCACGAAGCCCCCGCTGGCCTTCCCAAGCCCCGGAGCCCCCGGCACCCCCCGTCGTGCCGTCCTCACCCCACCGGGCTCCGGCCCCCGGAACCTCGGATCCCCCGGCCCCGGCCTGGCCGAGCCCGGCCCCCGCGCCGTCCCAGCCCCTCCAGGCTCCGGCCCCATGGACCCCGGATTCCGCCCCGGCCCGGCCGAGCCCGCCCCCGGCAGCTCCGTCCTCCGTCCCGCCGGCCCCGGCCGCAGGCCCCGCGGCCCCGGCGGGAAGACCCCCGGCCTCCGGCCGCCCCGTCCCGGCATCGGGCGTCCGTCCGCCCGCCCCCGCGCGCTCCCGCTCCAGGAACGGCCGTACCCCCCGTGCCTCGAAGGCCGTCAGCCACGCCAGTCGTAGCTGCTCGATCCCGGCGGCCCGGCCCGGCGTGCCGGTCGCGCGGTGCCCGGTCGTCGCGCGGAGGACGGTCGCCGCCGCCCCGGCCACGGCGACCGCCGCGCCCGCGCCGAGCGCCGTCCCCGCCGCCGTACCGAGCGCCAGGTCCGCACCGAACGCGGCGGCCGCGGCGACCCCCGTGACCAGGGCTGGGCCCCCGATCGCCGGGCCGGCGAAACGGCCCGCCGGTCGCGGCGGCCCCGCCTCCGCCTCCTCCACCGCCCGCAGGTAGACCGCGTACGCGTCAACCGCTCCCGCCGCCATCACGTCCAGCTCGGCCCGACCCCGCGCGAGGAGCGCCTCCGTGTCGGCCCGGCCGCCGGAGGTCCGTATCTCCTCCGCCACGGCCCGCTCCAACAGCCGCTCGGCCTCGGCCCGGTGACTCTCCCGCATCTGCGTTCCCCCTCCGCGCGTGCCCGACGAATCCGGCCCAGTGTCCTGCGTCGCGCGCGTCGGCGCGAGAGAGCGGAGAAAGGAGGAGACCGCTGCGGCAGGATGGGGACATGCCGAACCGACTGGCCCATGAGACCTCCCCGTACCTCCTGCAGCACGCCGACAACCCGGTCGACTGGTGGCCGTGGTCGGCCGAGGCCTTCGAGGAGGCCCGGCGCCGCGACGTCCCCGTGCTCCTCAGCGTCGGGTACAGCTCCTGCCACTGGTGCCACGTCATGGCGCACGAGTCCTTCGAGGACGACACCACCGCCGCCCTGGTCAACGACCACTTCGTGGCCGTCAAGGTCGACCGCGAGGAGCGCCCCGACGTCGACGCCGTCTACATGGAGGCCGTCCAGGCCGCGACCGGCCAGGGCGGCTGGCCGATGACCGTCTTCCTCACCCCGGACGCCGCTCCCTTCTACTTCGGTACGTACTTCCCGCCCGAGCCCCGCCACGGGATGCCCTCCTTCCCGGAGGTCCTGGAGGGCGTCAAGGACGCCTGGGCCGGCCGGCGCGAGGAGGTCGCCGAGGTCGCGGACCGCATCGTGAAGGACCTGGCGGGCCGCTCCCTCGCCTACGGCGGCGACGGCGTCCCCGGTGAGAAGGAGCTCGCGCAGGCCCTCCTCGCGCTCACCCGCGAGTACGACGCGACCCGCGGCGGCTTCGGCGGCGCCCCCAAGTTCCCGCCGTCGATGGCCCTGGAGTTCCTGCTCCGCCACCACGCCCGTACGGAGTCCGAGGGCGCCCTCCAGATGGCCGCCGACACCTGCGAGGCGATGGCCCGCGGCGGCATCTACGACCAGCTCGGCGGCGGCTTCGCCCGCTACGCCGTCGACCGCGCCTGGGTCGTCCCGCACTTCGAGAAGATGCTCTACGACAACGCCCTGCTGTGCCGGGTGTACGCACACCTGTGGAAGGCCACCGGCAGCGACCTGGCCCGCCGGGTCGCCCTGCAGACCGCGGACTTCCTCGTCCGTGAACTCCGCACCCCCGAGGGCGGCTTCGCGTCCGCGCTCGACGCCGACTCCGACGACGGCACCGGCAGGCACGTCGAGGGCGCCTACTACGTGTGGACCCCCGAGCAGCTCGCCGAGGTCCTCGGCGCGGAGGACGCCGCCCTCGCCGCCGCCCACTACGGCGTCACCGAGGACGGCACCTTCGAGCACGGCAGCTCCGTCCTGCAGCTCCCGCAGGAGGCCGGCCCGGCCGACGCCGGCCGGATCGCCTCGATCGCGGCCCGGCTCCTCGCCGCCCGCGAGGAGCGCGAGCGTCCCGGGCGGGACGACAAGATCGTCGCCGCCTGGAACGGCCTCGCGATCGCGGCCCTCGCCGAGACCGGCGCCCTCTTCGACCGCCCCGACCTGATCGAGCGCGCGACCGAGGCCGCCGACCTCCTCGTCCGCGTCCACATGGACGAGACCGCCCGCCTCACCCGGACGTCCAAGGACGGCCGGGCCGGCACCAACGCGGGCGTCCTGGAGGACTACGCCGACGTCGCCGAGGGGTTCCTCGCCCTCGCCGCCGTCACCGGCGAGGGCGCCTGGCTGGAGTTCGCCGGCTTCCTCCTGGACCTCGTCCTCGACCGCTTCACCGCCGAGGGCGGCGCGCTCTACGACACGGCCCACGACGCCGAGACCCTCATCCGGCGCCCCCAGGACCCCACCGACAACGCCACCCCGTCGGGCTGGACCGCCGCCGCCGGAGCACTCCTCTCGTACGCCGCGCACACCGGCTCGGAGGCCCACCGCGCCGCGGCCGAGGGGGCCCTCGGCGTGGTCAAGGCCCTCGGCCCGCGCGCGCCCCGCTTCATCGGCTGGGGCCTGGCCGTCGCCGAGGCCCTCCTCGACGGACCCCGCGAGATCGCCGTGGTCGGCGACCCCGCCGACCCGGCCTTCCAGGAGCTGCGCCGTACGGCCCTGGCGGCGACCACCCCCGGAGCGGTCCTCGCCACCGGAGCCCCCGGCGGCGAGGAGTTCCCGCTCCTGAAGGACCGGCCGCTCGTGGCCGGGGCGCCCGCCGCGTACGTGTGCCGTCACTTCACGTGCGACGCGCCGGTCACCGACCCGGCGGAGCTGCGCCGGAAGCTCTGAGCCCGGCCCGGAAGACCCCGGCGCGGTAGACCCCGGCCCGGAACGGGGACGGCCCCGCGACCCCTCCGAGGAGGGGCGGCGGGGCCGCGCCGTGGCCGGGCGTCGCGGCTCAGCTGTTGCCGGCGCCGTTGCCGGAGAGCACCGGGATGTCGCTGAGGATGTGCGACAGCGGCTCGTCACCCTTGGCCTGGGTGGAGTTCTCGGTGCACTGCTGGTTCTGCGGGGAGGACAGGACGTTGACGTCCTGGACCGAGATCGGGATCAGACCGATCAGCGAACCGGCGTTGACCTTGGCCGGCAGGCCGACGCACGGCTTGTTCAGGGAGCCCTGGACGAGCGCGAACTGCGGGCTCATGTCGCCGTGGGTCGAGGAGTTGCCGAACTCCTGGTGCGCGCCGTTGCCGGACAGCGAGGTGGTGCCGCCGTCGTCGGCGATGGCCAGCGCCTGACCGGCACCCGCCGCCGTCGCGCCGAGGACGGACGCGGCCACAGCAGCCGTCGCCAAGAGCTTCTTCATTGTTCAGGCCTTTCGGGTCCTGGCCCGCTGAGTGCCGAGCCGTGCTGATCAACTGGTCAGCGGTCCGGAGGTTCCGGGAAGTCCACCGGACGGCCTACGGGCAGATGAGCGAAGAACCCCGGGCGGGCCGGTACACGGCCGCCGGGATCTCGCTCGGCGCGACGGCCCCCGCGGCGGGCAGCGGCAGGTCCTCGGCCAGGCGCCCGAAGACCTCCGCGGCCCCTTCCTCGTCCCAGGCGAGCGTGGACCCGACACCCTCGATGTCCGGGTTGAAGCCCCGTACGGGCACGGTCGTGAACTCCGTGCGCTCCGGGGGCAGGTCCCGCAGGTGCGCGGCGAGGGTCAGCAGCTCCGCCGTCGAGATCCCCCGCTCGGCCGCCGCCGTCCCGCGAAGGGTGTCCGCGAGGGCCTTCAGCCGCGCCGGGTCGTCGAGGATCCCGTCGTGGAGCCGGCGCAGGGTGTTCACGACGAACTTCTGCTGCTTG
Source organism: Streptomyces tanashiensis (assembly GCF_014648895.1). GTDB lineage: Bacteria > Actinomycetota > Actinomycetes > Streptomycetales > Streptomycetaceae > Streptomyces > Streptomyces tanashiensis. The sequence continues at coordinate 642,535 of NZ_BMRZ01000001.1, read as the reverse complement.
CGGATGCGGCCGAAGTCCATCTGTCCGTCGGCCTTCCGGGACCGCACGTACTGGAGCGCCTCGCCGCCGGCCACCCGCTTGGTCCCCGGCTGGAGGTCGATGCCGGTGGACGGGTCCTTGAGCGGCTGCTCCGTACAGATCGGTACGCCGCCGTCGACGCGGTCCACGGTGTCCATGAAGCGCCGGAAGTCGATCTCCAGATAGCGGTGGACGGGCAGCCCGGTCATCGACTCGACGGTCTCCACCGTGAACGCGGAGCCGCCCTCCGTCCAGGCGCCGTTGATCTTCGCCTGGTGGGCGGCGTGCGTCTTCCCGGTGCGCCGGTCCACGTGCCCCGCCCGGAGGGAGGCGAGGGAGTCGCGGGGCAGGCCCACGACCTCGACCCGGTCGTTCGCCGCCGAGACGTGCACGAGCATCATCACGTCCGTGCAGTCGCACCCCTTCCCACCGAGGTGGAAACGTTCCTTCTCCTCCTCGGTGATGCCCTTGCGGCTGTCGATGCCGACGACCAGCAGATTCAGCCCCTTCTCGGGGGCGGGGAGACCGGTGGGGGCGACGGCGAGCGCCCCGGGGGACAGTGCGGCGAGAGAGGCGAGAGCCGCCGCGGCGAGCAGCGGACGCCGGGCCGGCCGAGGGAGCGGGAATTTCATCTCCGCACCGTATTTTCGACCCGCTCGCACACAGGTACGCGACGCGACTTGAACGGGACGAATCACTCTCCTGCGGCGCCTGTGTAATGATGCGGGAATCGCAGCGGAAGGAGCGAAAATGGCGCCGGATCCCGGAAAATGGGAACGGATGGCCTTCATTCCGAAGAGCCGATATGTGAGCGACCCGCCCCCGGCCGACAGCACTCCGTTCCCCGTCTATTCCGCACTGGTCACCCAGTGGGTGCAGGCGGGGCGGGCGGTGCCGGGGATGCCCGACCGGGAGTGGGAGCGCCTGATGGCGACGCCGGTCTGGCCGAACTGGTAGCACCTGCGGACGGACGAAAGGGGCCGCCCCGGAGGGCGGCCCCTGACGTGTGAACGTCGTCGTGCTCAGGCGGAACGTCAGTGGTTGCCGACGCCGTTGCCCGACAGGACCGGGATGTCGTCCAGGATGTGCGACAGAGCCTCGTCACCCTTGGCCTGGGTGGAGTTCTCGGTGCACTGCTGGTTCTGCGGGGACGACAGGACGTTGATGTCCTGGACGGCGATCGGGATGGCACCGATCAGCGAACCGGCGTTGACCTTGGCCGGCAGACCGATGCACGGCTTGTTCAGGGAGCCCTGGACGAGCGCGAACTGCGGGCTCATGTTGCCGTAGGTGGCGGAGTTGCCGAACTCCTGGTGCGCACCGTTGCCCGAGAGCGACGTGGTGCCGCCGTCGTTGGCGATGGCGAGCGCCGGGGAGGCCACGGCGGCGGAGGCGCCGACGATGGCCGCGGCCGTGGCCGCGGTGGCCATAACCTTCTTGATCACGGGAGTTCCCTTCTAGAACCTGCTCCGTGCAGGGAGCGACCTGATCAACAGGCCTTCGGACGCAGGGGTTCCGCCGTGTCACCCCCTTGGCGGAGCGCACGCGGCAGCGCGAAACGCGTACCCAGTCGAACGAGTGAAGCGCCGGAACCAAAGCCCGCGGCCGCAGTTGATCCCGTCGCATCAATCAGGTCGATTGGTGGGAACAGGAACGGAATCACCGTGATCAAGAAGATTATGGCGGCTGCGGCTGTCACGGCCTCCGTCGTGGGCGTTTCTGCTGCGGCGGTCTCCCCGGCGCTCGCCATCGCCGACGACGGCGGCACGACCTCGCTCTCGGGCAACGGCGCGCACCAGTCGTTCGGCAACTCCAAGACCCACGGCGACATGAGCCCGCAGTTCTCCGCCGTCCAGGGCTCCCTGAACAAGCTCTGCCTCGGTGCCCCGGTGAAGGGCAACGTCGGCCCCCTCTTCGGTCTCCTGGTTCCGGTCGCCGTCCAGGACGTCAACGTCCTGTCGTCCCCGCAGAACCAGCAGTGCGCCGAGAACTCCACCCAGGCCAAGGGCGACGAGCCGCTGTCGCACCTCATCGAGGACATCCCGGTCCTCTCCGGGAACGGCGCCTACAACGGCTGATCCGTTTCGCGCACGACAGGGCTGGAGGGAGCGCTCACGTTCCCTCCGGCCCTGTTCCGTGCGGGCAATGGAGTGAAAGCGAAGGTGCCGCTGTTATTCCGGTTTCCTTTGCGCGGGATGTTCGTTGTGTTGTGTGCAGCGGAAACGTATTCCGCCGAGGAAAGGATCCAGACGAAATGAACTGTAAGAAGGCTGCGGCCGTCGTCGCCGGAATCGTCATGGCCCTGGGTGTGGCGTCGCCCGCCTTCGCGGACGCGGACGCGCACGGTCTCGCCGTCGGTTCGCCGGGCGTCCTCTCCGGGAACGTCGTGCAGATCCCGATCCACGTCCCGATCAACGTCTGCGGCAACAGCGTGAACGTCATCGGCGCCCTGAACCCGGCCGCCTTCAACACCTGCATCAACGCCTGAGTCCCGGCGCCCGCAGGCGCGGAGGGCCGGTCCCGGAGAGCATCCGCTCCCCGGGACCGGCCCTCCGTCATGCCGCGACCGGCGCCTTCCCGCCCGTCCGCGGCCGGCCCGGCAACCCGCTCCCGGCGCCCGCCCGCAGCCGCTGCCGGACGCCCTTCACCAGCCGCCCCGCCGTGTACTCGGCGCCGAAGACGAACCGCATCGACGGCCCGTACGAAGGGGCCGTGAGCAGACCGGCGAGGAAGAGACCCGGCCAGGAGGACTCGAAGAGGCCGCCGACCTCCGGAGCGCCGCCCGCGCCGACCCTGCGCAGCGCCCCGCGCAGCGCGGGGGAGAGGACCCCGGCCCGGTCCAGGGTCGGAGTGAAGCCGGTGGCCGCGATCACGTGGTCGGTCTCCACGACGGACGTCCCGTCGGGCCCCGCAACGTCGAGCCGCAGCCGCTCGTCCCCGGTCACGGCCGCCGAGGTGATCCAATGGCCCAGGCGGACGTCGCCGACCGCCGCGAACCGCTCGCGGAGCCACCAGGCGCCCGCCGGGCCGAGTGCCGCGTCGAAGATCCGCTCACGGGTGGCGGCCGGAAGGCGCCGGAAGATCCCGGGGGTGTCCGCGTACAGCTTGTTCTGCCAGCCGCAGCCGAGACCCGTGTGCGGGGCGCGCAGCGAGGGCCACAGGCCGCGGTCGAGGGCCGGCGGCAGGGTGTTCCAGTTCAGCCGGTCGGCGCGGGCGACGATCCGTACGGCGGCGGCGCCCCGCTCGCTGAGGAGCGCTGCGGTCTCCAGGGCCGCCTGTCCGGCCCCGACGACCGTGACGTCCCGGCCGGCGAATCCGTCGAGCTCGCCGTGGTGGCTGGAGTGGGTGACGTACCGCCGGGGCAGTTCCCGCAGGGGCCCGGGGATCTCCAGGAAGGGCAGGACGCCGACGGCCAGCGCCACCGTCCGGGCGCGCAGCGCCTCGCCGTCCTCGGTGCGCAGCTCGAAGCCCCCGGCGGCGGGCGCCACGGAGCCGATGAGCCGCCCGTCGAGCGCGGGCACCGCCTGCCGGGCGAACCAGTCGCCGTACGCGGCGAAGAGGTCCACCGGGAGCGGCACGCCGTGCTCGGCGCGGACGCCCCTGGTCGCCGCGTAGGCGTCGAGCCCGTACGCCCCCTCCGGGTCGGAGAGGTGGGAGGCCCAGGGCTCCGACTTGAGGAACATGCCCGAGGGCATGGCGTGCCAGGACTCCATCGAGCGACCGAAGGTCCTGAGGTTCAGCCCGTGGGCCGCCGCGTGGGCGGCCACGGACAGGCCGTAGGGTCCGGCCCCGACGACCACCAGGTCGTACATCGACTTCGACATCGTGCCTTCCGCGTTCATCGTGGGGTGAGCTGGTCGGTCGAGGTGCGGGCCGGGGGCGCCGCGGGGGTGGCGGCCGGGCCCGCCAGGCGGGACGCGACCGCCCGGCGCAGCGTCTTCAGGGCCTTGCGCAGCAGGTGCGTGAGCCACGCGCCCCCCATGGCGAGCGCGGGCGCCGGATCGTCGGCCGCGAACCAGGCGCACTCGGTCCGCTCCCGCGTACCGCCGGGCTCCGGCGCGTACCGGCGGCGCGGGGAGGCGAGCAGCGAGAGCGTCGCGTAGTTCTCGACCAGGAACCGGCGGCCGTACGCGGGGGAGTGCGGCGGCACGGGACGGCCGGTGAGGTCCAGGTGCAGCGCCCGGACCACGTCCAGGCCGTCCGGGTCGGTGAAGAGTCGGAACTGGGCGCCGGGCCGGGGGTTGAAGTCGAGCAGGTGGTACGCGCCGGTCGCCCTGTTCAGCCGGAAGTCCAGGTCGCACACGCCCCGGTAGCCCAGCGCGTCGAGCAGCTCGCGGGCCGTCCGGTCGACGGTGGGGTTCACCGTCCAGCGGCCCGAGGCGGTCAGCCCCGCCCCGTCCGGCCAGGAGCGTTCCTTGCGGCCGGTCGCCCCGGTCGAGCAGCGGCCCGCGGAGTCCACGTACCCGTGGAAGAACCAGTCGAGGTCCCGGCCCGCCGGGAGCAGTTCCTGGAGCAGCAGCCGGCTGCCGGCCTCCGGGGTGCGGGCGTAGAGCTCCCGCACCTCGGCCAGGGACCGCACGATCGAGGTGCTGCGCAGCCCGCCGCCGGCCGGGAGCAGCCAGGGGCGACTCCATTTGGCGACCACCGGAAGGCCGAGCGACCAGGCCATGGCGGCGGCCTCGTCGGCGCCCTCGGGGAGTTCGGTACGGGGATGGGGCAGGCCCAGACCGGCGCAGGTCTCGGCGAGTTCCGCCTTGTCCGCGACCCGCAGCAGCTGTTCCTCGGTCTGCTCGGGCAGCAGGAAGCGCGGGACGAGTCCGGCACGGCGCCGGGCCAGGGCGAGGGCGCTCACGTCGTCCAGCGGCACGGCCAGCACGGGATGTGACGGATCGTCGGTGATCTGGTCCGCGACGCGGTTCAGCAGGGCGGAGAGCTCGGCGGAGGAATTCGTCCCGGGGCGCTCCCGGGCCGAGCGGAGGAAGCGGGAGCGGGTGACCGGACTGGTGCTCGATTCGATGACCGCGTGGACCGGAATTCCCGCCCGTCCCAGCGAGCGCGCGGCGCCGAGTGTGCCGTGATGGAAGGGGTTCCGGTCGAGCCGCACCAGGACGGTGGGGACGCTGATGTCGAAATGCTGATGGCTCAGCACGGCATGCCCTTCATCTCGGGTGCCCCAAGTGGGCGATGAAATCCTCTAATGGACTACTGATCAGATGGAAGCAGAGTTCACGGTCGGCTCATTAGGAATACTTTCGGAGTATCGGATTGACGGACCATCAAATGGCCTACGGAGCGAAGGAGCGGCCATGGCAGCTGCCCACCGGAGAACAGCGAGAGTGTGGCTGGGGGTGGTCACCGCCGGTCTCCTCACCTCGGGCTCAGTCGTGCTCTCGTCCCCCGCGCACGCCACCGAATCCGTAACGACGAAAGACCCCGGTCCGACTCTCTCCGGCGCCATGGGAGCCTTCCTCGAATCGGGCGCGCTCGGGGTCGCCCGCATCGGGCAGCTCCAGCAGTGGCTCGGCGGCCACGAGCTCCGCGTCGGCCACACCTACCTGCCGGGCGACCGCTGGAAGAACATCGAGGGACCCCCGGGCTTCCTCGACGCCTGGGCCGACTGGCGCAACGAGCGGACCGACCGGCTCTTCGTCCTCAACGTCCCCATGCTGGAGCGCAACGAGGCCGGCGTCCCCGACCACGAGGTCCGCCGCCAGCTCCAGCTCGGCGCCGCCGGCTACTACGACCACCACTTCACGACCCTCGCCGAACGCCTCGTCGAGCTCGGCGCCAGGGACACCGTCATCGTCCTCGGCTGGGAGATGAACGGCACCACCTACACCCACCGGTGCGCTCCCGATCCCACCGCGTGGAAGAAGTACTGGAACCGGATCGTCACCGCGATGCGTGCCGTACCGGGCCAGAAGTTCCGCTTCGACTTCAATCCGAGCCGCGGGCGCGACGCGATTCCGTGGACCGAGTGCTACCCGGGCGACGACGTCGTCGACATCATCGGCATGGATTCGTACGACCAGCCGCCGGGGAGCGACTTCGACCGGCACGTCAGCGAACCGTACGGGCTCCAGAAGCAGGTCGATTTCGCCGCCGAGCACGGAAAGCAGATCTCCTACCCCGAATGGGGGCTCTTCCGGAACGGCGACAATCCGGAATACATGCGGCGCATGCTGGAGTGGATGAAGCAGCACAAGCCGCTCTACCACACGATCACCGACTACTGCCCGCACGGCGTCTGGCAGTGCGACGACAATCCGCGGTCGTCGCTGGTGTTCCGGCAGATGCTGTACGGCACGGAACCGGAACTCCCGACGGAGCCGACGGACCCGGTCGACCCGACGGATCCGACGGACCCGGTCGACCCGACCGATCCGGTGGACCCGGTCGATCCGACCGATCCGACGGACCCCGTAGACCCGACGGACCCGACGGTCCCTGTGCCCAAGCCTGAGCCCAAGCCTGAGCCCAAGCCTGAGCCCAAGCCTGAGCCCAAGCCTGAGCCCAAGCCTGAGCCCAAGCCTGAGCCCAAGCCTGAGCCCAAGCCTGAGCCCAAGCCCGAGCCGAAGCCGGAACCCAAGCCCGAGCCGAAGCCGGAACCGAAGCCCGAGCCGAAGCCCGAGCCGAAGCCCGAGCCGAAGCCGGAACCCAAGCCCGAGCCGAAGCCGGAACCGAAGCCCGAGCCGAAGCCGGAGCCGAAGCCGGAGCCCAAGCCGGAACCGAAGCCCGAGCCGAGGCCGGAGCCCAAGCCCGAGCCCAAGCCGGAGCCCAAGCCGGAACCCAAGCCCGACTGCTGGACCGTCGAGCTCGGTTCGTGGGTCGAGAGCTGGATCGGCGGGCCCGTCTGCGTCCCGAAGGACAACTGGAAGGACGAGGTCGACCTCGACTGGAAGGACACCCTGAAGGAGGTCTGGCCCTTCTGACGTCCCTCACGGCGGTGGTGGCGGAGCTCATCCGCCACCACCGCCGCGGCCGAGCGCCCGCCCCACCCAGGCCCGTTCCCGCGCCTGCCGGGCCACCCAGCGCCGGGCGTCGGCCGCGCCCGCGCACAGCCAGAGGAGCGGGGCCGTACCGCGCCCGGTGAGGAGCAGCCGGCGGTTGCGGACCGGTTCGGGCCGCCAGTGCTGCTTGTACGACTCGCTGCCCCGCAGCATGCTGAGCGTCGCCCGCCCGCCCGCACTGGTCTCCCGCGCCCCGTGCCGCAGCAGCATCGTCGCCACGTCGACCTTGCGGGCGCGCAGCGCGGGGTCGGCGCCGTACAGATAGCCGCCCGCGAGCCGCGGGGACATCAGGGTCAGATCGGCGGCGACCACGTCCCCGGCGAGCCGGAACTCGGTCACCATCGCGTCGCCGCGCTCGACCATGGGCCGCACGGCCCGGGTGAGGTGCTGGGCGAACCGCTCGCTGGTGTGCTCGGCGGTGACGCCCCGGCCCTGCCACTGGAGCTGATGGAGGCTCAGGAGCCGGTCGAGGGCGGCCGGGACCTCCTCGCCGGTCACCACGTGCGCGTCGATGCCGAGCGCGTCCAGCTTCCGCAGCTTGGCACGGACCCGCTGGGCCTTCCCGGACGGGATCCGTTCGAGGAGGCCCTCCATGGGGACGGCGGGCAGCTCCAGACAGAGCGAGTCGGGCAGCCGGCGGCGCGGGCCGCGCCAGTGGGCGAAGACCCGTTCGCTGGCCGCGCCGGGCCGGACCTCCCGCAGGTCGACGACGGCGCCCCGGGCGGCCCGCGCGAGGGCCCCGGCCAGGGCGGACGCCGCCTCCGGGCAGCCGTCGTCGAGGAGCACGTCCGTGAAGTCGGTGATGGTGCCGCCGAGCTGGGTGAGGACGGGCAGCGGCCCGCGGGCCCGCATCAGGGGAGCGGCGGCGACGAGCTCGCCGTCCTCCCGTCGTACGAGCACCACCCGCAGCGCACCGGGCCGGCCGTACGAGAGCCACCAGGAGTGCAGCCAGGAGTGGGACTGGAAGGGGGTGGCGGAGGAGCAGCGCCCGTACAGCGCCGTCCACTCGGCCGAAAGCCGCCCGAACTCCTCCTCGTCACGGCAGACCTCGGTCCGCAGGGCTCTCGGGCTCACACCGCCTCCGGCTGGTGCTGGGCGACCGCCGGGGCGGGCACGGGGGCGGACGGGGCCGGGGCGGTCGCCTGCCGGGAATGCCGGGCCCCGTCGCGGGAGGCGGGGCGCTTCGGGCGGACCAGGAGGACCAGGCCGCCGAGGAGACCGCCCGCACAGCCGCCGACGAGCGCGGAGAGCGACGTGGACGGGGAGACGGGGGCGACGGGCTTGGTGGCGCGGGAGAACTGGACGACCTTCACCCCGGTGCTGCCGGCGACGTGTGTGCTGTTGAGGACGAGCGCGCGGGCCACCCCGTCGGCCATCGAGACCGCCTGGGCGGGCTTCGCCGACCGTGCCGTGATCGAGATCATCGGCGCGTCGGGGGAGGTCGCGGCCAGCACGTTCTTCCGCAGGGTGTCGGCGGTGACCCCCGCCCACACCTGGGCGTCGCCGGTCACCGCGATGTCGGTGGCGACCCGCCCGTACGCCTGGGCGAAGCCGAGCGCCGCCGCCGGGTCGGACTTCTCGGCCGGTACGACGATCACGTAGCTGGTCGCCGCGTACTCCGGGGTCTTCAGGGCGCCGTAGCCGCCGCCGAGGACCGCCCCGGCGAGGACGGCCGCAGGGAGGACCGCCCAGCGGCCCGGGGAGCGCAGGCCGGCGGGGAGGAAGGCGCGGGGTGGGGTGGTGTTCATGGTGCGGGCTCTCTCACTTCGCGGGGGAGGGGGTGCCGTGGACGGCCTGGTCGTAGAGGGACATCAACTGCCGTGCGCTGTGCGCGATGTCGTAGCGGTGGGCGGCCGCCGGCGGCGGGAGCCGGGTGGGCCGGGCGTCCCCGAGGCCGCGCAGCGCGGAGATCAGCTCGGGCACGGACTCCCCGATCCGGCGCGCGCCCGGTGCCGCGTCCGGGGACAGGTCGTCGATCGCCGGGCAGGCCACGTACAGCACGGGAAGGCCGGCGGCGAGCGCCTCGACGACCGCGAGCCCGAAGGTCTCGTCGGGTGAGGTGGACACGAAGACGTCCATGGCGGAGAGGAGTTCGGGCAGCGTGGGCCCGAGCGGGGTGTGGGTCGGCGGGTCCTCGCAGGCCCCGGCGAGCAGGATCCGGCCGGCGGCCCCGCACTCCCGGGCGACCCGCAGCAGCTCCTCGCGGTGCTCGCCCTCGCCGACCAGGAGCAGCCGGGCCTCCGGCACCGAGGCCACCGCCCGGACCAGCCGGTCGAACCTCTTCCCGGGCGTGAGCCGTCCGACGCCGCCGACGACGTACGCGTCCTCGGGGATGCCGAGGACGCCCCGGGTGAGGCGGCGGGCGCGCGCGTCGAAGGCGAACCGGCCGGTCTCGATGCCGTTCGGCACCACCCGGATGCGGTCCGGGGGCACGCCCCAGTCCGCGAGCCGGCGGGCGACGCTGGGCGAGACGGCGACCGTGGAGGTGCCGAGCCGCTCGGACGCCAGATACAGGGCGCGGGTGCCCGCGGAGAGCGGCCTGCCCTCGATCTGCGTCTCGCCGAGGGAGTGTTCGGTGGCGATGACCCGGCGGACCCCGGCGAGCCGGGCCGCCGTCCTGCCGTACACGCACGCCCGGTACAGATGCGTGTGGACGAGGTCGTAGCGGCCCTGCCGGACGATCCGGGCGAGCCGGGGCAGCGCCCCGATGTCGCGGTTCCCCGTCATGCCGAGGTGGGTGACGGGTGTGCCGTCGGCCTCGATGCCCGCGGCGACGGCGCCCGGGTTGGTGAGCGTGACGACCCCGCCGCTCACCGGGAGGTGGCGCAGCAGGAGCCGCAGCTGCTGCTCGGCCCCGCCGATGCCGAGCCCGGTGATGACGTGCAGGACCCTCACGGCGCACCGACCGGGGCCGGGGCGTACGGGGCGGTGGGCAGATCGGCGGGATGGCGGCGGCGCAGCGGGTGCAGGACCCGCTTCGCGGTGAGCCGCCAGGGGGTGTCGTTCTCGCCGATGTGGATGCGGGGCAGGGCGTACGTGCCGGTGTGCGGGCCCGGGTCGATGGCGCAGGCGTGGCGGTAACCGGCCTTGCGCACGGCGCGGATCGCGCGCGGGTCGACCTGCCCGTACGGGTAGCAGAAGCCGTCCACCGGCCGGCCGGTCATCTCCTCCAGGAGCTCACGGCTCTGCCGGGTCTCGGCGGCGAGCGTCGCGTCGTCGGCCTCGGTGAGCCGGACGTGCCGGAGGCCGTGCGAGCCGATCTCCATGCCGGCCTCGGCGATCCGCCGGATGCCGTCCTCGTCGAGCAGCGACTTGCGGGGCCCGGCCGTGTCCCAGCCGTTCTCGCCGCCGAGGCGGCCCGGCAGGACGTACACCGTCGCCGTGAAGCCGTGCCGGCGCAGCAGCGGCAGCGCCGAGTCGAGGAAGTCCGCGTACCCGTCGTCGAAGGTCAGGCCCACGAGCCCCTTGGCGCGCCCCTCGGCGGTGGCGGCGAGCAGCTCCCGCACCGAGACCCCGCGCAGCCCCCGGTCGCCGAGCCAGTGCAGCTGCCGGGCGAAGCGCACGGGGGAGACGGTCACCCGGTACGGATCGTCAGCGGTGTCCGTGATCGAGTGGTACATCGCCACCCACAGGGGCGGCTTCCACAGGGGCGGCTTCGGCAGCGGACGGCGCAGCGCGGTGGCGGCGGGCATGGGGGGTCCTCCGGAAGGCGGAGCGGGGCAGGGGCGGGATCTCGGGCGCCTTGGCGGCGCAGGCGATGAAGAGCACGAAGACACCGACGACGATCAGTCCGGCGACGGCGACGGCGAGGGCGGAGGAGTCGATCGCCAGCTGGCCGAGCCAGCCGGCGCCGGTGGCCCAGGCGCTCGCGGTGGCGAGCCGGAGCAGTCCCTCGCCGAGATGGCCGACGCGGACGGGGACGGCCTGGCGGTGCGCGCCCCGCAGCAGCAGGACGGCGCTGAGGGTGATGCCGAGGGCGTTGGCGGCGGCGATGCCGACCGCGCCCCAGTAGTGGGCGCCGGGGACGCCGGCGGCGGCGGTCGTGACGAGGCCGGCGGCCATGGCGACGGCCGGGTACCAGAGCGGGCGGGCGGCGGAGAAGTAGCAGCGGACGAGGGCGCCGACCATCGTCTGGCCGAGCAGGCCGAGCGCGTACACCCGCATGACGGCGGCCGTGGAGACGGTGTCGGCGCCGGTGAACTCACCGCGCTCGAAGAGCAGCTCGACGATCCGGGGGGCGGCGGCGATCACCGTCGAGGCGCCGACGAGCACGACGACGGCGGCGAGCAGCAGATCCCGCTCGACCCGGCGGCGGGCCGCCTCGGGGTCGCCCGCCGCGAGCGCGCGGGCGACCACCGGGAAGCTGACCGTGCACAGCATCAGGGAGAGGATCATCGGCATCTGCGCGACCTTCTGCGCGTAGTTCAGATGCGAGATGGCGCCGGCGGGCAGCGGCGAGGCGAGGAACCGCTCGATCAGGGTCTGGGACTGGCGGCACAGGGAGAACGCGACGACGGGCGCGATGAGTCCGAGGACCAGGATGCGGCCCTCGCCCGTGGAGGCGGGCGCGGCCGCCACCGGCTCCGTGCGCCGGGGCGTCCGCAGCTCACGCAGGAGCGAGGGGGCCTGGACGAGGACCATCAGGACCCCGCCGACGGCGACCCCGGCGGCGGCGGACCGCACCCCCCACGGCTCGCGCAGCACCAGGATCGTGCCGATGATCCCCGCGTTGTACGCGACGTAGATCGCCGCCGGGGGCAGGAAGCGGCCGTGCGCCCGCAGCGCCGCCGAGCAGTACCCCACGAGGGCGAAGGACAGCACGCAGGTGCCGGTGAGCCGGGTGCAGTCGACGGCGAGAGCCGGGTCGGGCAGCCCCGGCGCGAGCGCGGTCACGAGCAGCGGGGCGGCGACGATCAGGACGAGGGCGGCGACACCGAGGGCGAGGACGATCCGGGGGAGCGTCCCACGCACCAGGGCACGCACCGGATCGCCGGACAGGGCGGACGAACGCCGGGCCAGCGCGCGGGAGAAGGCGGGCACCAGGATCAGCGCCATCGCGTCCTCGATGAGCAGCGTCGAGGCGAACTCGGGCACCGTCCACGCCACCAGGAACGCGTCGGTGCCGGTCCCGGCGCCGAAGTACCCGGCCATGATCTGGTCCCGCACGAGCCCGAGGACCGCCCCGGCCGCGGTCAGACCCGCGGTCACGGCCGCCGCCCTCGCCAGGAACCCGCCGCCTCCGGACGCCCGGGCGCGGGAGACCCGCGCGCGGGCGTGCGCCCGGCGTCCGGGGGGAGGGGCGACCGAAGGCCGGGGCGCGGCGGCCGGAGCCCCGGCGGGGCGGCGCGGCACCCACCGTGCCCCGGCGACGAGCCGGGCGTCCCGGGAACCCCCGACACCGACGGGCCCGGAGCCGGCGCCGGCCCGGCCGGGCCCGGCAGTGTCCCGGCCGGACTCCCCGCGGGCTCGGCCCGACCCGGCGGCGGACCATTCGGATCCAGTATCGGATCGGTTGGATCCCGTGCCGGACCATTCGGATCCAGTGCCGGATCGGTTGGATCCCGTGCCGGACCATTCGGATCCAGTACCGGATCGGTTGGATCCCGTGCCGGACCATTCGGATCCAGTGCCGGACCGGTTGGATCCCGTGCCGGACCATTCGGATCCAGTATCGGATCGGTTGGATCCAGTACCGGACCAGCCGGATCCAGTACCGGACCGGTTGGATCCCGCGCCGGGCCAATCGGATCCAGTACCGGACCAGCCGGATCCCGTGCCGGGCCGGTCCGGCCCCGTTCCGGCCCCCGCGGCCCCCGCGGCCTCCGCCGCGCCGGGGCCGGGGGCGGATGCCGGGCCGGGCCCGGGGATCGTCGGGGGCCGCGTGGCGCGGGCGGCGCGGGCGCCGGCCACCGCGGCGGCCGTCCCGGCCCGCGCTCCCGCTCCCGCTCCCGTGGCCGTCCCGGCCGCCACCGCTCCCGGCCCCGGCAGCACGACGGCCTCCGGGTCCCACGGGGAGTCCGTGGGACCCGGAGGCGAGGCCTGCCAGGGGTCGTTCAGCGGGGCGCCGCAGGGCGGCCGGGGCGCGGGGCGCGACCCGTCGGCCCACGGCGCGTCCGTGGGCTCCGGTTCCCCGGCCCACGGGTCACGCACGCCTCACCTCCGCCAGCGACCACCAGGCCGCCAGACCGAAGACGACCGACATCAGGACCGTGGAGGGGCCGCCGATGTCCGCGTAGAAGAAGTCGATGAGCTGCCAGGAGAGCAGTCCCGTCGCGACGAGCGCGCAGTCCGCGCCGAGCCGCTGCCGCCGCAGCGCGCCGACGAGCAGCGCCACCCAGCTGCCCGCCAGGGCGAGCAGCCCGACCAGGCCCTGCTCGCTCAGCACGAGCAGGTACATGTTGTGCGGGGAGAGCAGCGGCTGGCGCGCGAAGGCGGCGCCCGCGCCGGCCGTGTCGCTGCCGGAGGAGAGTGCCAGCGAGGCGTTCGAGTCGCGGTACTGGGGGAAGCCCTTGAGGCCGACGCCCGTGACCGGTTCCGCGTGCCACATCCGCCCGGCCGCCGCCCACATCGTGTACCGGTCGGTGACCGACTGGTCCGGCGCGGCCGCCACCTGCGTGATGCTGGTGACCCGCTCCTTCACCATCTCCGAGCCGATCCCGAGACCGCCGACGAGGACCACGCCGAGCGCGCCCGCCACGAGCGCCGCCCGTGCCGCCCGCCGCACCCCGGCGAGCAGCAGCTGGATCGCGCAGGCGAGCACGGTCGCGATCCACGCGCCCCGGCTGAACGACAGCACCAGCGGCAGGAAGAGGAGACCCGCGCAGACCAGCGCGGTCGTGCGGACGCGGCCGGGGCCGCTGCCGAGCGCGATCCCGGTGACGACGACGAGCCCGTACGCCACGACCGTCGCCATGCCCATCACGTCGGTGGCCCCGAAGGTGCCGACGGCGCGGATGTCCTCACCCTGGTACGAGGCGCCCGTGCCCGTCAGGAACTGGACGACGCCGACCGCGCCCTGGAGCAGCGCGAACGCGACCAGACTCCAGGCCACCAGGGCGAAGTCCCGCCGGTCGCGGATCATCAGGAGCACGGCCGCCGGCACGAGGACGAAGATCTGCACGTACCGGGCGACGCCCGGCAGGCTCGCCGCCGGGTCGTGCGAGGTGATCGCGGCCAGACAGATCCCGAGCACCGGCAGACCGAGGACGACGGCCGCCGCCCGGGTCAGCGGCCGGGTCCCGCCGCGCATCACCCGCACCAGGCAGATCAGGACCAGGAGCCCGGAGGCCGCGTCCGCGACCGTCCCCGTGCCTCCGGTGCCGCCCTGCGCGCCGCCGCCGCCCGGGACGAGCAGCAGCGCGATCACGGCGAGCACCGGGGACAGCGCCCCGGCCCTGCGGGCCCAGTCCCGTACCTCGGCACCGGAGTCCGGAACCGTCGTCGTCACCGTCACGGCCGTGGCCATTCTCAGCTCCCCGTGGGTCGGACGAGGCCGGCCGCCGTGCGCAGCAGGATGCAGACGTCCTGCCAGAGCGACCAGTGGTCGATGTAGTGGTTGTCGAAGCGGCAGCGGTCCTCGATCGAGGTGTCCCCGCGCAGCCCGTGCACCTGCGCGAGACCCGTGAGCCCCACCGGCATCCGGTGCCGGGCCGCGTACCCCGTGTGGATCTTGCTGAACTGGGCGACGAAGTAGGGCCGTTCGGGCCGGGGCCCGACCAGGCTCATGTCGCCGCGCAGCACGTTCCACAGCTGCGGCAGCTCGTCCAGCGAGGACTTCCGCAGGAAGCTCCCGGCCGCGCTCATCCGCCGGTCGCCCGCCACGTTCCAGCGGGTCGCCGACTCGGTGTCGTCGGAGGGACGCAGCGTACGGAACTTCAGCAGCGTGAAGTGGCGCCCGTGCTGGCCCACCCGTTCCTGCCGGAAGAGCACCCCGGGACCGTCCGAGAGCCGCACGGCCAGCGCGCAGAGCAGCAGCACCGGCAGCGCGACCGCGAGCGCGGGGGCGGCGAGCGCGATGTCGAGGGCCCGCTTCGCGGTCCGCCCGCGCCGCTCGCCCAGCGGGACGACCGGCCGCCAGGCGTACCCCCACATGTGCGCGCCCATCGGCCCGTCCTGGTGCCGTCCGCCGACCCGCCAGGTGGCGCAGCCGTACTGCTGGAAGAGCGTCACCAGACCGGGCTCGTCGTCGAGGAACACCGCGTCGCGCACGGCGTTCTGGATGACGGCCCGCTTGATCTCCTCGGTCGTGGTGAGCACCGGGAGCCCGGCCTCCCCGGGCATCCGGGGGGCTCCGCCCTGCTCCGGGACGCCCACGATCCCGACCGGCCGCATCCCGTACTCGGGGTGCTGGGCGGCCGCGGCCGCGAACCGGCGCGCGGCCCCCGCCCCGCCGACGACGAGCGCCGACCGCGGACGCTCCCGCGCGATCCGGCGCCGCCGCCCGAGCAGCACGGCGCGGACCAGGCACACCACGGCCACATGAATGCCGTAGGCGGCGCACAGCCGCAGCGGCCCCATCGCCAGGGCGGGGGAGTACGCGGCGACCGCCGCCGCCGCCAGGCACCAGGCGAACCCGGCGCGGGAGCCGAGCGCGGGCAGCTCGTCGAGGGCCCGGGTGTGCGCGGCCGGCCGATAGAGCCCCGCGTGCCCGTCGAGGACGAGGACGACCGCCAGGACCGGCAGCACGAGCCGGAGGTCCTGGTGCGCCGCGCTCAGCACCGACGCGGCGCCGAGGACGGCCAGGGCGTCGACCGCCACGAGCGCCGCCACGCCGGACCGGCGCGGCACGCGGCGGTGGCGCGGCAGCGCGAGACGGCCGGGCGTGCCGCGGCGCGGCGCCAGGGAGGCGAGGCCGAAGGCCGCCTGGCTCGCCGTGGGCCAGGGGCCCGGCGAGGGGGGAACGCTGGTACTTTCCGTGGTCACTTCGCGATCGGCTCTCTGTGCTCGGCCCCCCGCACTCCGGCCAGCTCGCGGTAGACGTCCGCGACGGCCGCGCCGGTGCGCCGGACATCGAATCTGCTGAGGACGTGCTCGTGGGCCTCGCGGCCCAGGCGGTGCCGCAGCCCGGGCGCGCCGAGGAGGCGGACCAGAGCGGTGGCGAGCGCGGCCGGGTCCTCGGGCGGGACCAGGCACAGGGGTTCATGGGCGGACGGCAGGCTCTCGCGCGCCCCGTCCACGTCGCTGACGACGACCGGCCGGCCGGCGGCCATGGCCTCCAGGGGCGCGAGCGCCATGCCCTCCCAGCGGGACGGCAGGACGACCACGTCGGCGGCCCGGTACCAGGGCACGGTGTCCGCGACGGCGCCGGTGAACCGCACCGAGGGACCGGCGGCGGACCGCAGCGGCTCCTCGTCCGGGCCGTCGCCGACCAGGACGAGCCGGGCCGCGGGCACCTCCGCGAGGACGGCGGGCCAGGCGGCGAGCAGGACGTCCTGCCCCTTCTGGCGGCAGAGCCGGCCCACGCAGACGACGGTGGGCGCGGGGTTCCCGGGCGGCCCGTCGGTCGTGAACCGGGCCGTGTCCACGCCGTTGTGGACGACCGACCAGTCCGCCGCGACCCCGGCCTCCTCGCCGGTACGCCGCTCGGCCTCGCTCACGCAGAGGATCCGGTCCGTCCACCGCGCGCCGAAGCGCTCCCAGCGCCGGGCGACCGCGGCGGTCCTTCCCTCGACCGCCTCGAAGGACCAGGCGTGCGGCTGATACACCGTCGGGATCCGTCCCCGCACGGCGAGTCGGGCGCACAGCCCGGCCTTGGCGCTGTGCGCGTGGACGAGCCCGGGCCGTACGACGCGGATCAGCCAGGCCAGGTCCCGCGTCTCGCGAAGGACGGCGGGACCGGGGTCACGGCCGGCCCGCCAGTCGTGGGTCTCGGCGCCCTCGGCGCGGACGGCGGCGGAGAGCCCGGTGCCGGGCGGGCAGGCGACCGCGACCCGCAGGCCGGCGGCGCGCTGGGCGCGGACCAGGTCGACGACGACACGGGCGACCCCGCCGTCGCCGGGCTGGACCGCGTGCAGGACGGTGACGGACGCGAGGTCCGTATCGAGTGGTGACAGCACGTCAGCGCCGGACGTCGGCCTGGAGGAAGACCGCGCCGAGCCAGACGGTGTCCTTCCGGCTGCCGATCCGGACGTGGACCCGGTCGCCCCCCGCGCGCAGCGCTCCCCGCAGGTCGAACACGTCGGAGTCGTATCCGAGCGTGTTCGTACGATCGGGATGACGTACGGTCCGACCGGCGCCGAATTCGGTGATGCTGGAGTTCAGCACGTCGTCCTCGGAATTGGCGGAATCGGAGAGACGCGTGCTCTCCGAACGGCTCGTTTCCACCGCCAGGTAATCCCCGGAAGTGCCGCGGTCGCCGTCATAGGCGATCAACCCGAGACGCCCGGAGACGCCCTTGGGAAAACGGTTCCCGTCGACCGGGACGCGCAGCTCGCCGGCGCGCGGACCCACTGTTTCGAAACCGTCCCAGACACGGATCCTGCGCAGCGGTTCCGAGGCCTTCTCGTACGCGGCCACGAGCGTCCAGCCGCCCCAGCCGCCCACCGCGGAGCGGCCCATGGCCACATTGACCTGGGCCACGGTCCACTGCCCCGGCTTCGCCCACCGGACCAGCTCGGTGACGTCGGCGGAGGCCTGGAAGGCGTCGGCCCCGTCGGCCGTGCGGTGGCCGATCAGGGAGTCGGCGAGCAGCGCCTTGTACTGGCCCCCCGGCTCGGCGATCAGCACGCGGCCGTTGTCCTTCGGCGGCTTCTGCTCGCCCACCCGCAGGTTCCCGCCCCAGTAGAGACGGGCCCAGGTGACGCGGGCGCCGGCCGGCACCGCGAGGGCGGCACGGCTGGAGTTGTACGTGTTGGGGTCCTTGTCCACGTCGACGTACGCGATCGTGGCGCGGTCGTTCACCGACTCGGTGCCCTTCGCGCCCTTCGCCGAGGTGTTGGCGGCGCGCACGATCCCCCCGTGCTGCACGGCCTGGTGGCGGGCGGCGAAGGGGACACGGGTCGCCTCCCGCGGTTGTGGTGCGGCTGCGGAGGCGCCCGGGAGCGCGGCGGACAGGGCCGCACACGACAAGGCGCACAACACGCTGCGACGCACAGCAAGAACCGCTGAATTCCGCATACAGGTTCTCCGCTTTGATGAGAGAAGGGAGGGAAGACCCGAGTAGGCCGGGGGAGAAGAAGGTGTCGTCCGCACGAAATGGGTGAACGCGCGGCGGGCCCGGAAGCAACGTTCGGGAACGTTATAACCCCGATGCGGGGCGATAGTACGCATTAGATGCCCGGAAACGCTAACTCCCGTATCTGTGCGGCCGGTTCCTCGTTGAGCGTGTTGCGCCATTCCACGCCCAGTCCCTCGAATGGCCCTCCTATGGCCCAAAGATCGGTTGAACGTCACCCGTTCGGGAGAGCAACCGATGAAAACGCGGGGCGTTGTTGAGGGAGCCGGGCCGAACAGTCCGCGCAGTCCGAGTTGGATGAATTCGATCGAGGAGCACCTCCCCATGTCCCGTATCGCCAAGGCCGTTGTCCTGTCCGTGGGTGCCGCCGCCGCCGTCGCCGGTGCCGCCGGTGCCGCCGCCGCCGACGCCGGAGCCGAGGCTGCGGCCGTGAAGTCCCCCGGTGTCGCCTCCGGCAACGTCGTCCAGGTCCCGGTCCACATCCCGGTCAACCTCTGCGGCAACACCGTCAGCGTCATCGGCGCGCTGAACCCGGCCTTCGGCAACACCTGCGTCAACGCCTGATCTGGCACGCCTGATCGGTCCTTCCGAAGCCGGTGCGCCCACCCCGGGGGTGGGCGCACCGGCTTTTTCCTTGCCGGCACTGGTTCGGTACTCGTTCGGACGCACCCTCGTGCGCCGTTCGGTGCAACGGCGTACGCCCCTTCGAGGGGCAGTCCGCGAGGGTGGATTCACTCGAACGGAGACGTGGCGCTCAGTAGTTCCGCGGTTGCGGAGGGCTATATCCGCAGGCACCGTGGGAGAGCAGTTGTCCGACGCATAAGGAAAAGGAACACATATGCGTCCCCAGGCCATACGCCGTCTCACCGCCCTGGCGATATCCGCCGCCATCACCCTCGGCACGGCGGGACCCGCCTTCGCCGACGAGCACCACCCGTCCCCCGCGGCCGACCGGGCCGCACGCGCGCCCCTCCCGAACGCCGCCGCCCTGCTGGCCCAGGCCGAAGCGCTCGGCGAGCTCGGCTCGGTGACCACCCCCGTGACCGAACTCGTCACGGCCGCGCTCGAGGCCGACGCCGGCCAACTCCCCGCCGCCGATGCCGCCGCCCTCGAGGCCAGGATCGACGCGGCGGTCGACGAGGCGAAGGCCACCGCCCCGGCCCCCCTCCCGGACACCCCGGCCCCCCTCCCGGACACCCCGGCCCCCGCGACCCCGGTGAACCCCCCGGCGGCGGACCTTCCGGTCACGCCTCCGGCCGCGGACCTTCCGGTCACGCCTCCGGCCGCGGACCTTCCGGTCACGCCCCCGGCCGCGGGCCTCCCGGTGACCCCGCCCGTGGCCCTGCCCGTCGCGGCCGGTGCGAAGGCCGCTGCCCCGGCGGACGTCGTGGACGACGCCCTCGCGAGCGTCGAGAAGGCGGTCGCCGCCCTGCTCGCCGCCGTCACCTCCGGCGATGCCGGCGGAGTCGTCCCGCAGGTCACCTCGACGCTGACCTCGCTGGTCAACCTGGTCGTCGCCACCGTGCTCGGCAGCGGGCTGCCCGCGCCCGACCTGGCCGGGCTGCCCACGCTCCCGGCGCTCCCGGTCACCGCGCCCGAGCTGCCCGCCGACCCGCCGGAGCTCCCCGTTGACGCGCCCGAGCTGCCGGTCAAGCCCCCGCTGCCCGTCCGGTAGCGCCCCGCGCACCCGTACCGGTCCGGCCTCCGCCGGGCCGGTACGGCCGTGTGCGATCGGCAAATAGCACCGGCCCGCATCGATCGGGTGCAGTACCGAGAAATCCTTCCTCCCGGAGTTTCCGGGGCGCTCACTCCTCGTTACAGAAGCAGAACGATGTACAGGATTCGGCCAAGAACCCTGTACGGAACGTGACTTGAACGCACAGAGGAAGGATTCACTCCATGAAGCCCACCAAGGTCGCCGCGGTTGTCGCCGGTTCGCTGATGGCCATGGGTGCTGCCGCGCCCGCCATGGCCGCGGAGGCGCTGACCCCCACCAGCCTGAACGGTGGCCTCGAAGCGATCGCCGCCAACGGGCTGAAGAGCGACATGCTGAGCAGCACCACGGACGGCTCCCCGGTCCAGACCGTCACGAAGGCGGCGGACCAGCTGAACACCGCCACCAAGGGCGCCCCGCTGCTCGGCGGGCTCCCGGTCCCCGGCGGCCTCCCGCTGGGCGGCTGACGCCACCTCAGCATCACTGTTCCCACGGGCACTTACGGCGCCTCTGACGTCGCCGTTCCTCACGGTCGGCTGATCGAATGATTTTCTGATCAGCTGCCGTGTGGCCCCGGTCGTGCGCCGGGCGCCGACCCATACCCTCTGGCCGATCCCACATGAATCGTCGTTGCGGATCAGGCCGGTCGGAGCGAGGGGGGATCCTCGCCGGTCTCTCCCTTTCTCCAGAGGAAGAGCGGTATGCGGTCCATCATCAGCAGGAAAGTACTCACCGCGGCGGCAGCGACCGGCATCCTGTCGCTGAGCGGCGGCTTCGCCCTGGCCGCGAACGCCCACCCCGGTGCGGGCGACGGGCCCGGTTCCGGCGCGGCCGGCCATGTCCAGGCCCCGCTGCCCGCGGACGTCTGCGGCAAGAGCATGGAGCTCGGGGGCTACGTCGCGGAAGCCGTCGGCGACCTCTGCGACCACGCGGAGGGCCCCGGCGGCTACGGCGAGGAGCCCGGTGAGCCGACGGAGCCTCCCACGCATCCGCCGACCCACCCCCCGACGCACCCGCCGACGCACCCGCCCACGCATCCCCCGACGCACCCGCCGACCCATCCCCCGACGCACCCGCCCACGCACCCCCCGACCACCACTCCGCCGACCACGACGCCTCCGACCACCACTCCGCCGACCACGAGGCCTCCGCACACGACCCCGCCGACCACGAGGCCTCCGCACACGACCCCTCCGACCACGCGGCCTCCCCACACGACCCCTCCCACCCACACCACTCCGCCGACCCACCCCGGTGGGCCCGGTGAGTGCGAGGAGTCCGGTTACGGCGAGGAGTGCGAGCCCTCGAACCCGCCGACCACGACCCCTCCCACCCACACCACCCCGCCGGGCCACCCCGGCGGGCCCGGTGAGTGCGAGGAGTCCGGTTACGGCGAGGAGTGCGAGCCCTCGCAGCCGCCGACGACGCCCGGTCACCCCGGTCACCCGCAGCTCCCCGAGACCGGCAGCGAGGCCGCCCTCATGGGCGCGGCCGCGGTCAGCGCCGCGCTGATCATCGGTGGCGCCGTCGTCTACCTCCGCGGCGGACGTATCGCCCGCCGGCACTGATCCCCCAGGCCGGCACCGCGTCAACCAGGGCCCTCGCCTTCACCGGTGAGGGCCCTGCGCGTTGCTGCACACGGGTTAGTCCCGCGACGTTTCGGCCGAGGGGCTCGTTCTCCTCGTATGACTCTGCGTTCTCACGCGGGCATGGGACTCCTCATGACCGCACTCGCCTCCGCCGCCCTGGCCTCCCCCGCCGCCGCCGTCGAGGCGCCGGTGATCCTCCCGCTCCAGGGCCTGGAGCCGGTGCTGCCGATGGACGCGCCGACCGTGGCGACCGGCGTTCCCGTCCCGATGCCCGGCGCACCCACCGGCTTCCAGAAGGGCCTCGGCGCGCTCCCGGACGTCGCCCTGCCCAGCGTCCCGCTCACCGGCACCCTGCCGGAGACCGTCGTCGACGCGCCGCTGCCCGAGGTCCTCAAGGGCAGCGAGCCAGGCCGCGCCCTGCTCAGCAGCCCGCACTCGGAGATGAAGGCGGCCACCCCCGGCGCCGTCGTCGGCAATCCGGTGGAGGCCCCGAGCGGCAACGGCCTCGCCGGGCTGCCGGACCTGGCGAAGCCTCAGGTCGGCCTGCTCACCCCGGTGCTCAGCGGAGCCCTCGACCCCCAGCTGGGTCTGGCGCCGGACGCCGGCTGACGCATCCGCGTCCCCGTTCATTAGTACGACCGGTGACCAGGCGGGTGAAGACACGATTCTTCCCCGCCACCCCAAGGGTTGTCGGTCGTTGCAAGAGAAGGCTTGTCGCATGGCCGCGGCCCGCGGACCGAAGGCGTCCCGTCGTATCCGGCGGCGGACGGCATTCGGGCCGCGGGCCATCTTTTTCGTTTTTCCCCTTCCCGTTCGGCCCAAAGGCCGTGACCCGGTCCGGAGATCGGCGTTGAACGGGAGTGACGGCCGTGATTCCTGCGGTCGCTTTCCACGTCCAAGGAGTTGTTGATGTCTCGCATCGCGAAGGCTGCCGCTGTTCTCGCCGGCACGGGTGCCGTTGCCCTCAGCGGAGCCGGCCTCGCCGTCGCCGACTCGGGCGCCGAGGCCGTCGCCGCCCACTCGCCCGGTGTCGCCTCCGGCAACGTCGTCCAGGTCCCGGTCCACGTCCCGGTCAACCTCTGCGGCAACACCGTCAACGTCATCGGTCTGCTGAACCCGGCGTTCGGCAACACCTGCATCAACGCCGACGGCGGCCACGGGCACGGTGACGGCGGCTACGGCGGCTGATCCCCCTCGCTCCCCACGGATGTCCCCCCGGCCGCCGGCCGGGGGGACATCCGTCTGTGGGCTCAGGCGTACCGGTAGATCCGGCTGTGGTCGAACATCGAGGCGGGGGTCACGCCCCAGGGCGCCATCGGCTCGTGCCGGGCGGCGACCTTGCGGTACTGCGCGTCCCCCAGGGGCGGCGGTTCCGCCGGCAGATAGGCGGCCCCGGGGTTCCGCTGCTGCCAGCGCGACCAGATCAGGTCGACGAAGGAGTGGTGCAGCCAGAAGACCGGGTCGTTCACGGAGCCGCCGCCGAGCATGAGGCCGCCGACCCAGCGGTGCACCCGGTTGTGGATCCGGAAGCGCTCGTTGCCCCGGCCCGGCGCCCAGCCCTCCAGGGCGTTGCGGAAACCGGTGGCGCTCGTCGAGTTCCAGGGTGCCGCGTCGTACACCCGCTCGCGCATCACCGCGTCGAGCTGGGCCGGGGTGGGAAGTGTGATCGGGTCCCGGGGGCGGCCGAAGTCCCTGGTCAGATACCGGATGTCGGTCATCGACTGGGTGATCGTCCACCGCCCGGTGGCGTGCGCGAAGGGGCCCGTCATCACCTGGAGGTCGGCCCGCCGGCCGTTGCCGCCCATGAAGTCCTCGCGCCAGATCGAGGAGGCCGGAGAATTGTCCCGGGTCCAGTCCCAGTACGGGACGGAGACCGTCGGGTCGATCCGGCGCAGGGCCGTCTCGAAGTCCAGCAGGAACTTGCGGTGCCAGGGCAGGAAGCTCGGCGTCATGTGGGCGATCCGCAGCCGGCCCTCGCCGTCGGCCGTGTAGTGGTCGATGTGGGTGCGGACGAAGCGGTCGTACGCGCCGGTGCGCTTGAGCTCCAGGACGGCGGCGACGAACTTGCGGCGCTCGGCGCCGGTCAGATCGCGCTGGTTCTTACGCGTGTACACCACGCGGGCTCCCTCCCGTCGGGTCGGTGGGGACGCCGTGGGCGCCCGCGAGCGGGGAGAGCCGGGCCGTGCCCAGCTCGTCCACGGCCGCGCGGGTGGCCGCCAGGGGCGTCGGGCAGGACTCGTAGTGGTCGATCGGGCTGACCCAGCCGCCGTCGGCGCAGCGCATCAGATGCAGCGGACGGCCGTCGACGAGGGCCGTCGGCCCGCCCCCGGGGCCGGAGAAGCCCAGGAGCCGGTGGCCCCGGTACATCTCGTCGAAGGCGTGCGGATCGCGCGCCCCCTCCGATCCCGGTCGGTCCGGGCGGGTCGCGACACGGCCGAGCGCACCACCCGTGAAGGCGGTGACGGCCAGGGCGAACAGGGACCGCAGTGCGACGCGGCGCGGGACGATCATCAGTGATCTCCTGGTGGTCGGCTTATGCCCTCAGGGCACAACGATGAAAACCCGGGTTCGTTGCGGCGGATATGCCAGCGGCGTGAATGTCGGCCGTTCGAGTGAATTCGGCGCGGGGAAAGGGTGGTTGGAGCATTAGCATCCGGATTCATGACCACTTCCAACGTCGTCTCCTCGGCGCGCAGCGCCTCTCCGCTGGGAACTCTCACGGTGATTCCGTGGTCCAGCGAGCCCTCCGCCGACTCGGCG
Source organism: Streptomyces tanashiensis (assembly GCF_014648895.1). Lineage (GTDB taxonomy): Bacteria > Actinomycetota > Actinomycetes > Streptomycetales > Streptomycetaceae > Streptomyces > Streptomyces tanashiensis. The sequence continues at coordinate 618,271 of NZ_BMRZ01000001.1, read as the reverse complement.
GGGACGCCCTTCCTGATGGCGTATTCGCTCGGCGACGGCCGGGACGGGCCGGAGGCCGGGCAGCAGGCGATGCGCGCGGCCCTGGAGTCGATGGGCCTCTCGGTCGGCGACCGGCTCTTCGACCTGGAGAAGGACGCCGGGATCAACGCCTCCCTCCTCGTCGAGGCGGGTTCGGCCGTGCTCACGCTGCCCTTCCTGAAGGTGCAGTGCCCGGTGCCGGACGAGTGGCAGGCCGCCGCCCGTGAGCAGGGCAAGGTCTACTTCATCTGCTCCGTGCGGCCCTGGTCCGAGGGTGTGCCCGGACAGCCCGTCGACGAGGCGCGGCTGCGGGCCTTCGTCTCGGACGAGGAGATGCTCGCCGACAGCGCCCACGTCCTGCTGCCGGTCCGCCGCATCCAGGGCTGAGCGGGAAGGGGGCCGCGTCATGGCGACGGTGAACGCACGGGGCGGGGTGCCGGGTCAGCGGCAGGAGGAGACCGCGCGGGAGACCGGCGGGGCGATCGGCGCGAGCCGGGCCCTCGGCTGGCTGCTGCTCGTCACCGGTGCGGCGGGCGTGCTCGCCGGCTGGGTGATCACGATCGACAAGTTCCTGCTCCTGGAGGACCCCGGGTTCCAGCCCGGGTGCAGCCTGAACCCGGTCGTGTCCTGCGGCAACATCATGAAGAGCGAGCAGGCGGCGGTGTTCGGCTTCCCGAACCCGATGCTCGGGCTCGTCACCTACGCCGTCGTCGCCGCCGCCGGTGCCGGGCTGCTCGCCGGGGCCCGCTACCGGGCCTGGTTCTGGCTCGGCCTCGATGCCGGGATGCTCTTCGGGGTCGGCTTCTGCACCTGGTTGATGTACCAGTCGCTGTACGAGATCAACTCGCTCTGCCTGTGGTGCTGCCTGGCCTGGGTCGCGACCATCGTCATGTTCTGGTACGTCACCGCGCACAACGTCCGGGAGGGCGTCCTGCCCGCGCCGGCGGGGCTGCGGACCTTCCTCGGCGAGTTCACCTTCGCCCTGCCCGTCCTGCACATCGGGATCATCGGGATGCTGATCCTGACCCGGTGGTGGGACTTCTGGACGAGCTGACGTGAGCCGACCCCCCTCCCGGCTCTCCCGCTTCACCTGGCCGCGGGCCGCACTGACCGTGCTGCTCGCGGCCGTCGTCGTCCTCCTCCTCGTGCCCGACCGGATCGCGCCCGGCGGCCGGCACACCGGGGCGCGGACCGCGCCCGAGCCGCGGCCGCTGCCCGGAGTCCCGTCCGGGTTCTTCACCGGATCCGACGAGGCCGGGGTGCGCCGGATCGCGCAGGTGCAGGCCTGGCTGGGCGGGGACTCCCTGACCGTCGGGCACACCTATCTGCCGGGCGACCGCTGGTCCAACATCGAGGGGCATCCGGCGCTCTTCGGGCCCTGGGCGCGCTGGAAGGCCGAGCGGCCGGGGCGCCTCTTCGTGCTGAACGTGCCGCTGCTCGACCGGAACGAGGCCGGGCTGCCGGACGCCCAGGTGCGGGCGGGGCTGCGGCAGGGCGCCGGCGGCGCGTACGACGGGCACTTCAGGACGCTGGGGGAGCGGCTCGTGGAGCACGGGCTCGGCGACGCGGTCCTGGTGCTCGGCTGGGAGATGAACGGCACCACGTACAGCCATCGCTGCGGCCCGGACCCGACGGCCTGGAAGGCGTACTGGCGGCGGGTGGTGGGAGTGCTGCGGGAGGTCCCCGGGCAGCGGTTCCGCTTCGACTTCACCCCGAGCCGGGGGCTCGACGCGATCGCCTGGCCGCTCTGCTACCCCGGCGACGACGTCGTCGACATCATCGGGATGGACGCCTACGACCAGCCGGCCGGGCTCTCCTTCGAGGAGCAGGTGGGCGAGGCGTACGGTCTCGCGCACCATGTGCGCTTCGCGGCGGCGCACGGCAAGCCCGTGTCGTACCCGGAGTGGGGGCTCTTCAGGAACGGGGACAACCCGGTCTACGTGCGGGGGATGCTGGACTGGTTCGCGGTGTACCGGCCCGTCTACCAGACCGTCACCGACTACTGCCCGCACGGCGTGTGGGGGTGCGCCGACAATCCGGAGTCGGCGCGGATCGTCCGGGGTGCGCTGGGAGCGCCGGGCCGGCCGTGAGGGAGCGGGGCCGGCCGTGGGGGCGTCAGGCCGGCCGTGAGGGAATCAGGCCGTTCTTGAGGGTGTCGACCGTCCGGTCCAGGAGGGCGACGAGGTCGTCGGTGCGGCCGTGCTCGGCCCAGTGGACGGTCGCCTCGCGCAGCGCGCCGAGGACCGCCGCCGTGAAGATCCGTACCTCCAGGCCGTCCGCGTCCCGGCCCGTGCGGTCGGCGATCGCGCGGGCGAGGCGGCGGCCGGTCGCGGCGGTGGTCTCGGTGAGCCGGGCGCGCACGGCGGGGATCTCCACCATGAGGCGGGCGCGCAGCCGGGTCTCCTCGGGCTCCTCGTCGAGGGCGGTGCGGACGGCTTCCAGGACGACCGCCCGGAGCGATTCGAGGGGTTCCTCGCCGGCGGGGCGGGCGCGCAGCCGGGCTTCGAGGACCGCGTCGTTCTCGTCGGTGAGGAGGATGTCCTCGCGGACCGGGAAGTAGCGCACGACGGTGGAGGGGGACACCTCGGCGGCCGCGGCGATGCGTTCCGTGGTGGTGGCGTCCCAGCCCTGCTCGGCGGCGAGCCGGTAGGTGGCCTTCCGGATCGCCGCGCGGGTCTTCGCCTTCTTGCGCTCGCGGAGGCTGGGGCGGTCGTTCATGACCTTCATTGTCCCTGGTCAGGCGTGCTGGTACGCCACCAGGGAGATGCCGACGTAGTGGACGATGAAGGCGGCGAGGGTCAGCGAGTGGAAGACCTCGTGGAAGCCGAACCAGCGGGGGGAGGGGTTCGGGCGCTTGATGCCGTAGATGACGCCGCCCGCGCTGTAGAGCAGTCCGCCGACGATGACGAGGACGAGGACGGCGATGCCGCCCGCGCGCATGAAGTCGGGCAGGAAGAAGACGGCGGCCCAGCCCATGGCGATGTAGCAGGGCGTGTACAGCCAGCGAGGGGCGCCGACCCAGAAGACGCGGAAGGCGATGCCGGCGGCGGCCGCGGCCCAGACCGCCCACATGAGCGGCTTCGCCGTGGAGTCGGGGAGCAGCAGCAGGGTGAGCGGGGTGTAGGTGCCCGCGATGATCAGGAAGATGTTGGCGTGGTCGAGGCGCCGGAGCACGGCCTCGCCGCGCGGGCCCCAGTTGCCGCGGTGGTAGAGCGCGCTGATGCCGAAGAGCAGGCAGGCGGTGAGGACGTAGATCCCGCAGGCGATGCGGGCGCGGGGCGAGTCCGAGAGGGCGACGAGGGTGAGGCCCGCGACGATCACGGCGGGGAACATGCCCGCGTGCAGCCATCCTCTGAGCCGGGGCTTCGTCGGGAGCGGCAGGGAGCGCTCGGTCGGGGTCACTTCCGGCGTGGCTGCAGTCATGGAAACGAATCCTAGCTACGCACCCGTAGGTACCGGACATGAGTGGCGATGCTCACGTGTGCACCCCCCTGGACATATGGGCGAATCCGTCGGATGATCAAATGAGTGCGGTCGGCACCGGATGAGCAGCTACGACGCATCCGGGTCGCAGCCCCCACGGGGCATACAGCGGAATACACCCCTCAACAAGGAGCAATCGTGGCGCGCGACAACGCGGCTCCCCTTCCCACCCAGCACCAGGAGCTCGTCTCCTGGGTGAACGAGATCGCCGAGATCACCCAGCCGGACAACATCGTCTGGTGCGACGGATCCGAGGCCGAGTACGAGCGCCTGTGCGAGGAGCTCGTCGCCAAGGGGACCTTCAAGAAGCTCGACCCGGTGAAGCGCCCGAACTCGTACTACGCCGCCTCCGACCCCTCCGACGTCGCGCGCGTCGAGGACCGGACCTTCATCTGCTCCGAGAAGGAGGAGGACGCGGGCCCGACCAACCACTGGAAGGCCCCGGCGGAGATGAAGGAGATCTTCGCGGGCGAGAAGGGCATCTTCCGCGGCTCCATGCGCGGCCGCACCATGTACGTCGTGCCCTTCTGCATGGGCCCGGTCGGCTCCCCGCTCTCCGCCATCGGCGTCGAGATCACGGACTCCGCGTACGTCGCCGTCTCGATGCGCACCATGACCCGCATGGGACAGGCCGTCCTCGACGAGCTCGGCACCGACGGCTTCTTCGTCAAGGCCGTCCACACCCTCGGCGCTCCCCTGGAGGAGGGCCAGGAGGACGTGCCGTGGCCCTGCAACACCACCAAGTACATCTCGCACTTCCCCGAGAGCCGCGAGATCTGGTCGTACGGCTCGGGCTACGGCGGCAACGCCCTGCTCGGCAAGAAGTGCTACGCGCTCCGCATCGCCTCCGTCATGGCCCGTGACGAGGGCTGGCTCGCCGAGCACATGCTGATCCTCAAGCTCACCCCGCCGCAGGGTGAGGCGAAGTACGTCGCCGCCGCGTTCCCGTCCGCCTGTGGCAAGACCAACCTGGCCATGCTGGAGCCCACGATCTCCGGCTGGACGGTCGAGACCATCGGCGACGACATCGCCTGGATGCGCTTCGGCGAGGACGGCCGCCTCTACGCGATCAACCCCGAGGCCGGCTTCTTCGGCGTCGCGCCCGGCACCGGCGAGCACACCAACGCCAACGCCATGAAGACCCTCTGGGGCAACTCCGTCTTCACCAACGTCGCGCTCACCGACGACGGCGACGTGTGGTGGGAGGGCATGACCGAGGAGGCCCCGGCCCACCTCACGGACTGGAAGGGCAACGACTGGACGCCGGAGTCCGAGACCCCGGCCGCCCACCCGAACGCCCGCTTCACCGTCCCGGCCGGACAGTGCCCGACGATCGCCCCGGAGTGGGAGGACACCAAGGGTGTCCCGATCTCCGCGATCCTCTTCGGTGGCCGCCGCGCCTCCGCCGTCCCGCTGGTCACCGAGTCCTTCGACTGGAACCACGGCGTCTTCCTCGGTGCGAACGTCGCCTCCGAGAAGACCGCCGCCGCCGAGGGCAAGGTCGGCGAGCTGCGCCGCGACCCCTTCGCCATGCTGCCGTTCTGCGGCTACAACATGGGCGACTACATGGCCCACTGGGTCAAGGTGGGCGCGGACGCCGACCAGGCGAAGCTGCCGAAGATCTACTACGTGAACTGGTTCCGCAAGAACGACGCCGGCAAGTTCGTCTGGCCCGGCTTCGGCGAGAACAGCCGCGTCCTGAAGTGGATCGTCGAGCGCCTCGACGGCAAGGCCGAGGGCGTCGAGACCCCGATCGGCATCCTGCCGACCGCGGAGTCCCTGGACACCGAGGGCCTGGACCTGCCGGCCGAGGACCTGGAGTTCCTCCTCAAGGTCGACCGTGACGTGTGGCGCGAAGAGGCCGCCCTCGTCCCCGACCACCTGAACACCTTCGGCGACCACACGCCGAAGGAACTGTGGGACGAGTACAACGCCCTGGTCGAGCGCCTGGGCTAGTCCCCCGAGACTCGTGGTGGGCTGCCCCGAAACACCGCCCTGACCAGTGGGGTCACGACGGTCCATCACGACGCAACCGGCCCCCGGAGCCCCCTCAGGCTCCGGGGGCCGGCGCATGTCCCCTAGAGGATCGGCTGCGCGGCCTCGACGGTCGCGATCGCGCGACGGCAGGCGTCACGGAACGCCTCGAACTGGCCGTTCGACTCGTCCCAGGTCGACGCGCGCTTCGAGCGGGAGCTGGAGTCGCCGAAGAGGCTCTGGCGGAGCTCCGTCGTCATCTCGATCTGGGCGCCCTTGCGGAGCATCGTGAGGTTGCACGGGTTGGTGACGTGGCTGCCGTTGAAGTCCTGGAGGCGGGTGGCGTACCGGGAGTCGAAGGCGTCGACCACCGGGAAGCCCGCGTTGCCGATCTCGTGGACCAGCGCCGCGCGGAAGTCTTCGTTGAGACCGCCGACGACGGCGAGGCGCGGGTCGCCGGTCGGCGGCCAGATCGCCGGCTCCGGCATGCCCAGCTGCTCGTACTTGCAGCCGTGCAGCGACAGCACGTTGAGGTGGCTCGCGGCCAGCGACAGGGCCACGTGGTCGTCGCAGTTCCTCGACGTGACGTGCAGATCCTTGTTGCCTATGGGGAGCAGGCCCTCGAACAGGAAGTAGTCGTACGTGGTCGACAGGATCGGCTTGGAGATCTCCGTGACGTCGGCCGGGTCGTAGCCGGCGATGCCCAGGGCGAGTTCGCTCGTGCCGATCTCGATGCCGCCGCCGTGCAGGGCGAGGATCGCGGTGCGCGGGAACGCGGACTTCGCGTCGAGGTCGGGGTCGATCTTCTGGTGAATCCTGTAGCGACGGCCGTAGGCGGTGCCCTCGACACGCTTCGGGTCGCTGTACAGCGCGGTGTTCGAGGGGTACTCGCCCGGGTCCGCCGCGGCGGCGGCCGGGGCCGCGGCGGCGAGCTGGCCGAGGACCGGGGCGCCCGCCGTGGCGGCGGCGGCGAAGGCCGTGAGGACGGTGCGGCGGGACGCGGGACGCTGTGGGAATGTCATGCACCGAACATAGTTGATCTTGGTGCGCCGCCGCTCAGTTTCCCCTCTCCTCGACATAGCGCGTGTGGGTCTCCTGACGGATCGCCTCCGCGTCCCGGAGGGCCGCCGCGATCGCCGTCGTCTCCTCGTGGAGCGCGGTCAGTTGGCGTTCGAGATGGGTCTCCGGAGGCTCGGCCCCCGGAGTGAACCGCGACCACCACCGTGTCCGTACGAAGGTGTCGACGGCCTCCGGGACGTCCTGGCGGACCGCGCGGCCGAGGACGTGGAGGTGGTCCGGGTCGCTCACCCAGCCCGGTTCGAGCAGGGCCTCCACGAGGGTGGCGAGCTCGGTCAGCCGGGCACGGACGGCGGGCGGCAGGTCCACCTCGGTCAGATACGCGCGCAGGGTCTCGAAATCGGCCCGCAGCGCGTCGAGTTGTTCGCCGGCGTCCGGGAAGTGCGGGGTGTCGGGGCGCTCGGGCGGGGCGATCAGCGCCCCCGCCGCGTACAGGCCCGCGACCACCAGCGGCCAGAGCCCGCCCGCCGCGCCGGTGAGGGCGATCCCGACACCGGCCAGCCCGCAGACGCTGCCGGTGAGGTTCTTGCGGGACTCGGCGTACCCGAGCAGGCGGCTACTGGTACCCACGGATCTCCTCGAATGCGCCGTCGAGCGAACCCCGGGTGGCGTCGAAGAGCTTGCCGCCGGTCAGGCTCGCGAGGTGGTCCAGCTCGCCCCGGTCGGAGTCCCCGAAGAGGATCGGGAAGACCGGTGTGCGCTGCTGCTCGGCCGGAAGGGAGCGGTAGAAGGTGTCGAAGGCGGCCGCCGGGTCGCCGTCGGTGTTCTCCCCGTCCGTCATCAGCACGACCGAGGTGAAGGTGTCGTCGGGGGCCCTGCCCAGGAACGCGTACGCCTCCTGGAGACTGGAGTAGATCGCCGTGCCCCCCGAGGCCGAGAGCTTCCGGGCGTCCGCGCGGATCGCGTCGAGCGCCACCTTCGGCGAGGCCGGGTCGACCGTGTGCGTACGGACCTCGTCCTGCTTCACCGAGGAGCCGAAGGGCATCAGGGTCACCTCCTCCCGGTCCCGGAAGTCGCCGGTCAGCTCGGCGAGCGCCGACTTCAGCCGTTCGAGCCGCTCGCCGCCCATCGAGCCCGAGGTGTCGAGCACGTACACCGTGCGGGAAGGCCTGCGCAGGGTGTTGTCGTACGCGTCGAGGAGACCGTCGGCGACGGCCCGGCTGCCGGGGAAGGGCAGCTCGCGGCGCGGGTCCCGGGCGAGCGCCGAGGCCGGACGGACCCCGGCGACCACCGGGCGGCGCAGGGTCGTCTCGGTGATCCGCCGCTGGGCGTCCGGGGTGCGCAGCCAGGTGGTGAGCCGGCCCGCCGCCTCCTTCGCCTCGGGGCGGGCCGAGGTGAGCAGGGTCAGCGGGTAGTCGGCGGTCACGACCCCGTCGGACGGCCGGATCACCGTCAGCTTCCCGGGCGCGGACAGCAGCACGGACTCGTAGTTCACGAGCGCGTCGACGTCGGTGCGGCGGGCGTAGGCCGTGGCGAGCCAGCCGGAGGAGCCCGAGGTCAGCTTCTGGCCCGTGAAGAACTCCTTCAGGCGCGGGGTGGCCCGGGTGACGTCCTGCTCGGTCAGCGCGGACTGGGCGCCGGAGAGCCCGGAGGCCACCGAGACGAGCGCGGAGAAGCCGGAGTTGGAGCGCTTCGGGTCCGTCATGCCGTACGTCAGCTTTCCGTCGGCGACCGCCCGGTGCAGCTGCGACCAGGTCACCTTGGCCGGGTCCCAGCCGAGCCGGGCGACGGTGGCGGGCCGCACTCCGAGGGCCACCGGCGAGGTCATGACCGGCGTCTCGTTGGTGATCTTCTTCGCCGTGTCCGGGCGGAGCCGGAGGTAGTCGTTGGAGGAGAGCCAGACCGCGTCGTACGCCTTGTCCGCCTCGCCGGACGCGATGCGCTCGACGGCGTCCAGGGTGCCCGCGTACGTGGGGCGGACGGTGATCCCGGTCGCCTTGGCGGCCTCGTCGAGGATCGGGCCCATGTCGGCCAGCTCGGAGGAGGCGAGGACCCGGAGGGTGCCCGCCTCGAACTCCGTGCCGTGGTCCACGGGACGGTCGTCACCGCCGCCGCCGGAGCAGGCGGTGGCGAGGAGGGCGAGGGCGAGGGCGGAGGCCGTGCGGGCCCAGGCGCGGGTTCTCATGCGAGGCCGCCACCCTCCGGGGAGCCGGTGCGGCGGCTGCGCTCCAGGTGGGCGCTCGCCTCCTGGAGTTCGGCGGTCAGCGACTCGACCGTGGCGGCCATGGACTCCGTCGCCCGCGCCTTGTACGTGTCGATGGCGTCGAGCGTCCGGTAGATCTGCTGGAAGGCGGTCCGGAGCGTCTCCGCGCCCACCGCCGGGTTCGCCGCCAGGACCTGGATCTGCCCGGCCTGGTCCTCCAGCATGTCGGCGTTGCGCCGGATGATGTCCTCCGTCGTCGAGCGCAGCACGGTCACCTGCTCGGTGACCTTCCGCTGGTTCTCCAGGGCCGAGGCGAGCATCACCGCGATCCGCAGCGCCGACACGGTCGTCGTCGCCGCCCGGTCCACGCCCTTGATCAGCTCGTCGTTGTTCCGCCGGACCACGTCCATCGCCAGGTATCCCTGGGCGCAGACGGCGAGCTGGGTCAGCAGGTCCTGGTGCTTCTGCCGGACCGGGAAGAGGAGGTCGGCGCGGAGGGTGTCCGCCTGGGCCGGGTCCGGGGTGAGCGCGATGCGCTCCTCCACGGCCGCGTCGAGGGCGTCGGTGAGCACCGCGTACTCCTGGAGCTTGCCCATGGTCTCCCACAGCCGGGCCCGCTCCGTCTGCAACGCGGCGTTGTCGCGGCTCAGTTCGTCCCGGCCACTGCGCAGCGCGCCGACGATCCGGTTGAGGGTGGCCTGAGAGGAGGCGTACTTCGCGACGTGGTCGCGCAGCTTGTTGCCGCCGGGGAGCTTCGAGAGGAGGCCCTTGAAACCCTTGGCGGGGCTGTCCCGGGGGTCCAGGTCCTCGACCGTGCGACGGAGTTCGACGAGGGAGGAGCCGACCCGGGTCTGCGCGTCGCCGCCGCCCTGGCCGAGCGAGCGGACCGTGCGGTCCAGCATCCGGTTCGACTGCTGCGCCGCGGTGCGCATCTCGCCCGCGCCGAGCGACGCGATCTCGTCGACGCGGCCGGCGAACTCGGGGGAGCGCGGGTCGAGTCCGGACAGCGAGCCGACGTACTCGACGGCCCGGCGGGACATCTCCGTGCGGACGGACTCGTCCAGCGGCACCAGGCCGGAGGCCTGCTCGGCGCGGACTGCGGGCACGGGCTCGGGCGGGGTGAGGACGAGCGGGGTGTCGTGCTCGGGCGGAGTCAGGGCCATCGTTCTTCTCGGATCCTCGGGCGTGGTCATGCGGTGTCCCCCTGGTCGCGGGCCCGCAGCGCCATCTCGTGCAGCACCTTGCTGGTGGGCACGGGCGCCTGGCGGACTCCGGTCAGCGTCTGGTTGAGGTAGGCGGTGTGGCCGTCGGTGGCGGCGGTGAACTCGCTCGCCGCGCCCTGCGGGCGGAAGCCGTGGCGGACCGCGAGCTTGCGCAGCTCGGGGTCGGTGGAGAGGAGCTCGCCGAGCGCCCGGCCGTTCTCGGTGAGCGGTACGAGGGTGTGGTCGCTGTTGACCGTGGTGTCCGGGTAGAGGACGACGAGGTCGCCCATGGGCCGTCCGGCGAGCAGCTGGGAGGCGACCTGCGACTCGTACACGAGGACGAGCGGGTTGCCGACGCCGCTGACGAAGTCCCGGAAGGGCGCGTCCGATCCGGACTGCTGGGCGCCCTGCACCTGGACCAGCTTGCGCAGCAGCGGTGCCGTGCGGGTGACGGCCGCCTTGTCCCCGGCGACCCGTCCGCCGTCGGCGACGTAGCTCGCGGCGGCGAGGTAGAGGGCGCCGGAGCTGGAGGCGACCGGGTCGGTGGAGGTGATGAAGAGGGTGCCGCTCAGCTCGGTGTGTCCGGCGGAGCCCTTGAGCTGCTGCCAGGTCCGGTCGGCGCGGGCCGCCGCGAGGTAGGCGTCCATCTTCAGGGTGCCGCTCGTCCCGCGCGGGCCGAGGGTCGCCAGGCCGTTGCCGGCGAGGATCTGGGCGGCGGCGCTGTGGGCGACGACGACCAGCGGCGAGTAGAAGGGCCGCAGCGGGGCCGGCAGGGCCTTGTCCTTCGACGCCGCCTGCGCCTTGGCGCGCAGTTCGTCGGCCGGTCCCTTGGAGGACGGGAAGACGAAGTCGTAGCCGTCGAGGGGCCGTTCCTCCATGTCCCAGGACCCGGAGGTCTCGGTGCCCACGGTGAAGCCCTTGGCGGCCAGCGCCTTCACCACCTGCGGATCGGCGAAGAACTCGGCCTTCTCCGATCCGATGACTCCTCGCACGGTCTTCGTTGCCGTGCCTGTGTCCTTGTCGCCGCCCGTCACGAGGACGGCGGCCACGCCGCCGAGGAGCAGGACGGCCAGGACGATTCCCAGGATGCGTCTCACGCGGGCAGCGTGCTCGCGGAAACCCACATTCCAGGGGGAGTCGGATGTACGGGGGGTGAAGGAGCGATCCCGGTACCGAACCGGAGCGGCGACCGCCGTATCCCCGGGGTTCGCGTCTTCGCGCGGGCGTTGGGTGGCGCCCGGTCCGCGCGGTTCGTGCCGCGCGGACCGGGGCCGTCAGGGGGTGGCGACCGCGGCCAGGGTGGGTTCCCCGGCCAGCGCCGCGGTGTGCGCGTCCATGCGCCCGGCGGCGAGGATCGCGGCGGCCGTGTCGGCCCGGGAGGCGGCGACGACCAGTGCGCGGCCCGCGAGGGCGTGCGCCCTGCGGTGCAGGTCCTGCGCGGGCGAGCCGCTCAGTCCCGCGTGCCGCGCGGGCGGTGCGCCGCGCAGCCGCGCCACCTGCCGGGCGATGAGCTCGCCGGCCTCCGTGTCGCCCAGCTCGTCGGTGACGGCGAGCAGGGCGGCGAGGTGTCCTGCGAGCTGGATGTCCAGCTCCTCCTCGCGGGAGCGGTGCGGATACGCGTCCTGGGCGTCGTCGGCCATCCGGTGGACCGACTTGGTGCGGATCGGTTCGTACATGGGGATGGCCTCCTGCAGTTGCCCTGCGGCCATCCTAGCTTAGATCCGGTCTAAAGTTGAGCAACGTCCGGCGTGGGGTTCAGGGCTGGCTGTAGCCGTCCAGGAACCGCCCGATCCGCGTCACCGCGTCCGCCAGGTCCGCGGCCGCCGGCAGCGTGACGATCCGGAAGTGGTCGGGCTCGTGCCAGTTGAAGCCCGTCCCGTGCACGACCATGATCTTCTCGGCCCGCAGCAGGTCCAGGACCATCTGCCGGTCGTCCTTGATCTTGTAGACGTTCGGGTCGAGGCGCGGGAAGAGGTACAGCGCGCCCTTCGGCTTCACGCACGTCACGCCCGGGATCTGCGTGAGCAGCTCGTACGCCGTGTCCCGCTGTTCGAGGAGGCGCCCGCCCGGCAGCACCAGGTCCTCGATCGACTGCCGGCCCTGGAGCGCGGCGGCCACCGCGTGCTGCGCCGGCATGTTCGCGCAGAGGCGCATGTTGGCGAGGATCGTGAGGCCCTCGATGTACGAGGACGCGTGGTGCTTCGGGCCGCAGACCGCGAGCCAGCCCGAGCGGAAACCGGCCACCCGGTAGTTCTTGCTCATCCCGTTGAAGGTGAGGACGAGGAGATCGGGGGCGATCGCGGCGGTCGGGGTGTGCGTGGTGCCGTCGTAGAGGATCTTGTCGTAGATCTCGTCCGAGCAGACGACCAGGTTGTGACGCCGGGCGATCTCCGTCAGCGAGCGGAGCATCTCGTCGTCGTAGACGGCGCCCGTCGGGTTGTTCGGGTTGATGATCACGATCGCCTTGGTGCGGTCGGTGATCTTGCGCTCGATGTCCGCGAGATCCGGCATCCAGTCGGACTGCTCGTCGCAGCGGTAGTGCACGGCCGTACCGCCCGCGAGCGAGACCGAGGCGGTCCACAGCGGATAGTCCGGGGCCGGGACGAGGACCTCGTCGCCGTCGTCGAGAAGCGCCTGCATCGACATCTGGATCAGCTCCGAGACGCCGTTGCCGAGGTAGATGTCCTCGACGGAGAGCGGGATGCCCTTCGTCTCGTAGTGGCTCATCACCGCCCGGCGGGCCGAGAGCAGCCCCTTCGCGTCGCCGTAGCCGTGCGCCTCGGAGAGGTTCCGGAGCACGTCCTCCAGGATGGCGGGCGGACACTCGAAGCCGAAGGCGGCCGGATTGCCCGTGTTCAGCTTGAGGATGCGATGACCCGCGGCCTCAAGCCGCATCGCCTCTTCGAGCACCGGACCCCGGATTTCGTAACAGACGTTGGCGAGCTTCGTGGACTGGATCACCTGCATGACGAGAGCTTACGGCGGGGTCGGCCGGGGCGCCGAGTGTTTTGGGACACGTCGGACAACGGGGCCGGTGGGGCCCTGTGTGACCCGGATCGCATCGGGGGTGTCGTGCTCCCTACAATCCGGGCCATGAGCCACCACGATCCCGGAGCCGCCGGACCCCGGCGCGCCCGCCGCCGCCACGCCCCCGCCCGCCGGGGCCGCGGTGCCGTGTGGCTGCTCGCCGGGGGTGCCGTCACCGTCCTCGGACTCGCCGCCACGCTGCTCGGCGGCGGTCTCGGCAAGAGCGGCGGAACGCGGTCCTCCGACGAGGGCGGGGCCGACGGGCCGCCCGCGATGATCCAGGCCGACCCGTCCGACGGGACGCCGGGCACCGCCTCGGCGACGGCGTCCGCCCCCGGCTCCACCGGCTCCTCGGGCGGCGGTGCCACAGCCGTGCCCGGTACGGATCCCTCCGTGAAGACCACGGCGACCGCTGCTCCGTCCGGGGCCGCGACCACCGCCCCGCCGACGGCCTCGCCGTCCGCCACCGCCACCGCCCAGGACGACGGCCGCCCCGGGAAGCCGGGGAAGGGCCGGGGAGCGGGCAAGCGGCCCAGGTAGGCCCGGCCGGACGCCCGCAGGGCACAGCGGGGCGGGGGCTCGGCCGCGGTCTCGAAATCGGGAGACCCGGGGCGGTCGGGATAGGTTGGCCCGTCATGTGGGTTTTCAGTGCCTCCGGATGCCGGTGGCTGGGTGCGGGCGGGTCGCTCGCCGTCGCCGTGGGCGGCTGGGCCGCCGGCACGCTGCCGGTGCGCGGCGGCTGGGGACTGTGGGAGCCGCGCGGCTCCGCGATCACGGTCGTCGGCGCCGTCCTCGCGTACCTCGGCCTGACCCTGCTCGTCGCCGCCTGGTGGCGCTACGGCGTCCTCCTCGCCCGGGGCCTGCGGCACGGGGTGCTCGCCACCCTCGCCTGCTGGACCGCGCCGCTCCTCCTCGCCCCGCCGCTGCACAGCGCCGACGTCTACAGCTACATCGCCCAGGGCGCCATGGTCCTCGAAGGCCACGACGTGTACGGGGCCGGGCCCTCCGTCCTCGGCCCCGGCGACCTCGGGGCGGACGCGGCGGCGAGCGTCGGCGGGAACTGGACCGACACCCCCGCGCCGTACGGGCCCGCCTTCCTGCTCCTCGCCGCCGGGGTCGTCAAGCTGACCGGCGGGGCGGTCGTGCCCGCCGTCCTCGGCATGCGGCTGATCGCCCTCGGTGCGCTCGCCCTGATCGTCTGGGCCGTCCGCGGGCTCGGCGGCGGCCGCGACGGCGCCGGCGGAGCGCTCTGGCTCGCCGCCCTCAACCCGCTGTTCCTCGTCCACGTCGTCGGCGGCACGCACAACGACGGACTGATGATCGGCCTCATGCTCGGCGGCGTCCTGCTCGCCACGCGCGGGCGGTGGGTGCTCGGCTGCGTCCTCGTCGGCTTCGCGATGATGGTGAAGTCCCCGGCGGCGGTGGCCCTGCTCTTCATCGGCGTGCTCCTCGCGCGCGGCGGCGGCGCCCGCGGCCTCGTGAAGGGGCTCGTCCTGCCGGGCGCCGTCGCCGGCGCCGTGGCCGCGGGCGCGTCCGCGCTCGCCGGGACCGGGTTCGGGTGGCTGCGGACGCAGAGCGTCGCCGCCGCCATCCACACGCCGCTGTCCCTCACGAGCGACCTCGGCCTCGGCCTCGGGACGCTCTTCGAGGGCGAGGCCGAGCCCGTGAAGGGTGTCGTCCAGAAGCTGGGCCTCGTCGTGGCCCTCGCGGTCGTCGCGGCGCTCGCGTGGCGGGCCTACCGTGGCCGCCTCGACCCGGTCCTCGGACTCGGTCTTTCGCTGGTCGCGCTCGTCGCGCTCTCGCCGATGGTCCAGCCCTGGTACCTGCTGTGGGGGACGGTCGTCGTCGCGGCGGTCGCCTGGCGCGGCCGGGCGGGGCAGGTGCTCGCCGTGCTGTCGGCCGCGCTCGTGTACGAGACGCAGCCCTCGGGGCACACGCCGTGGTACGGGTTCGTGCTGGCCGGGCTCGTGCTGGTGGTGGGCCTGGTCTGGGTGCGGCGGGAGCCGTGGCCCGCCGGCCTCCCGGCGGATGCCGTTCCGTCGCGTCCGCCCGTTCCGCCCCAGCGCACCCGCGATCCGCGCGCGGCGGCGCCGGCCCACGACTCAGCGGGTCTCCGTCCTCCGGACTGAGCGGCCCGCCAGCACGTCCGTCCGCCGGCCGTCCTCGATGACGAACCGGCCGTCGACCAGGACGTGCGGGATGCCCACGGGAAGGGTGCGGGGGTTCTCGTACGTCGCGGGGGACGCGACCGTCGCCGGGTCGAAGAGGACCAGGTCCGCCACGTAGCCCTCCCGCACCAGGCCCCGGTCCGGGAGACGGAGGCGGGCCGCGGGCCGGGAGGTGAGGTGGGCGACGCACTCCTCCAGGGAGAGGACGCCGAGCTCGCGCACGTACCGCCCCAGATACTCGGGAAACGTGCCGTACGCGCGCGGGTGCGGCTTGAGGCCCTGGAGGATGCCGTCCGAGCCGCCCGTGTGCACCCGGTGGCGCATGATCGTCCGGACGTTCTCCTCGTGGCCGACGTGCTGGAGGATCGTCGTGCCGAGACGGTCCTCGACCAGCAGCCGGTGCGCGGTGGCCCAGCCGTCGACGCGGCGGCCCACGAACCCCGCAAGGGCCGGGTCGGAGACGCCCGAGATCTCGATCGTGGTCCAGTCGACCGGCACCCCGTGGCAGCCGTCAGAGCCGAGCTCCTCCAGGTGGTGCCGGATCCGCTCCGCCGTGGCGCCGTCGCGGAGCCGGTCCAGGGCGGCTTCCGGGCCGCCCTCGCTCGCCCAGCTCGGGAGCAGCGCGAGCAGGGTCGTACTGCCCGGGGTGTAGGGGTACGTGTCGAGGCTGATGTCGGCGCCCGCGGCGAGGGCCTCGTCGAGGAGGGCCAGGAGCTCCGGGGCCCTGCCCTCGTTCACGCCGAAGTTCATGGTGGCGTGGGCCAGGTGGAGGGCGCAGCCCGCCTCCCGGGTCAGCGCCACCATCTCCTCGTACGCGCGGAGCGCCCCTGCCCCGTACGAGCGGTGGTGCGGGCAGTAGTAGCCGCCGTACCCGGCCACGACCCGGCACAGCTCGGTGAGCTCGGAGTCCGGTGCGTACATCCCGGGGGTGTAGGTGAGGCCGGAGGACATGCCGACCGCGCCCTGCTCCAGGCCCTCGGCCACCAGCCGCCGCATGCGGTCGAGCTCGGCCGCCGTCGCCGGCCGGTCCTCCCAGCCCATCGCGTACATGCGGACCGTGCCCTGCGGGACGAGGTACGCGGCGTTGACCGCGATCCCGCGGCCCCCGTGCGCCCGGTCGAGCCGGTCCAGGTAGCCGCCGACCGTGCGCCAGTCGAGGTCGACGTCGGAGCCGTCGCCGTTCCAGCCGGTGATCGCCCGGCGGACCTCCGCCAGCGTGCGGTCGTCGACGGGGGCGTACGACAGGCCGTCCTGGCCCAGGACCTCCAGCGTCACGCCCTGCGCGGCCTTCGCGCTGTGGTCCGGGTCGCGGAGCAGCGCCAGGTCGCTGTGGGCGTGCATGTCGATGAAACCGGGGGACAGGACGAGGCCCTCGGCGTCCAGGACGCGGCGGGCGGTCGGGCGCTGGCAGCCGGCCGCCGCGGCCTCCTTGACGATCGAGACGATCCGGCCGCCCTCGATCCCGACGTCGGCCCGGTAGGAGTCGCCGCCGCTGCCGTCGACGACCTCCGCGTCACGGAAGACGAGGTCCATGTCCGCCCCCTCCGGCGATCAGAAGAACGTGCGGATGTGGTCGACCACCGTGCCGTCCGCCTCGACGACCGGGATCAGCTGCCACTTGTCGAAGATCGTGCAGGGGTGGGACAGGCCCATCCCCACCCAGTCGCCGACCTCCAGGTCCGCGCCGGGCCCGGTGGCGAGCCAGGCGTGCTGGTCGGAGAGGCCCGTGACGGTGATGCCCTCCGCGGGCCGGATCTCACCCGTGCGGGCGTCGCGGACCACCTGCGCCTCGGGGAGGTGCAGGTCGTGGGCGGCGTCCCGCTTGCCCGCGTTGGTGAAGGCCTGCTCGGCGGTCGGGCGGGAGACGACCTGCGACCAGAGCCGGAACGCCGGCTGGAGCGCGCCCTCCTCGGGGATCCGGTTGAAGGGGGTGCGGGTGCGGTACTGGCCGTCGTCGTGGGAGACGTACGCGCCGGAGCGCAGCAGCTTGAGGACCGGGAGGGAGAGCTCGGGGATCTCCGCGAAGACCTCGGCGACCGTGTCGAACCACTCGCTGCCGCCCGCGCTCACGACGATCTCGCCGGCGGCGGGGTCGAAGCGGCCGGCCTTGTCGAAGTCGGCGGCGAGACCGACGAGCCGGTGCAGCCACTCCCGTACCCGCTCGGCGTCGGCCCCGGGCATCGTGCCCTCGTACCCGGCGACGCCGACGAGCCGCAGGGTGGGGACGGCCGCGACCGCGTCGGCGACGGCCGCGCACTCCGCCTCGGTCCGTACGCCCGTGCGCCCGGTCGAGCCGGCGGCCAGTTCGACGACGACGTCCACGGGACGGGCCGCGCCCGCCGCGCGCAGGGCCTCGTCCATCAGCTCGACGCCGCGCACGGAGTCGACGTAGCAGATGAAGCGGAAGTCCGGGTCGGCGTCGAGCTCGGCGGCGAGCCAGCGCAGGGCGACGGCGTCGACGAGCTCGTTGCCCAGGAAGATCCGGGAGATGCCGTGGGCGCGGTAGACGCGGGCCTGGTGGGGGACGGCGGCGGTGATGCCCCAGGCGCCGTGCTCCAGCTGCCGCTCGAAGAGCTGGGGGGCCATGGAGGTCTTGCCGTGCGGGGCGAACGCGAGGCCGTGGCGCTCGGCGTACGTCTCCAGGAGGCGGAGGTTGTGCTCGACGGACTCGGCGGAGAGGGCGAGGACCGGGGTGGTGAAGCCGCCGGTGAAGAGGTTGCGCCGCTGGGCGGAGAGCTCGCCGACGGTCAGTCCCTCGGCGTCCGGGGGCAGGGCCTTGAAGCGGTGGTCGACGCGCTCGTTCGCCAGGTCGGGCGTGCCGTTCGCCGGGTCGGGCATGAGGCCTCCTCATCGTGGTCGTTGCAGGATGTGCAACGCTCATTGCGCATAGTGCTCAGTGCTGTCTAACATCCGGGCCGAGGCCGGGTCAATGGACCCGGTCGACGGACCCGTACGAGTCTGAGGGAGCCCGAGAGTGAGCGGACCCGCGCCCGTGGACGCGGCCCCGGACGTCGTCTGCCTCGGCGAGTCCATGGTCACCTTCCTGCCCTCCCGGCCGGGCCGCCTCGCCGACGTCCCCTCCTTCACCCGCGCGATCGGCGGCGCCGAGTCCAACGTCGCCTGCTCCCTCGCCGCCGCCGGACACCGCGTCCGCTGGGTCGGCCGCGTGGGCCGCGACGGCTTCGGCGACCACCTCGTCGACACCATCGGCGGCCACGGCGTCGACGTCACCGCCGTCGGCCGCGACCCGCACCGGCCGACCGGCGTCTACTTCCGCACCGACGAGGACCGGGCCACCGACGCCCACGAGGTCGTCTACTACCGGGCCGGCTCGGCCGCCTCAGCCATGTCGCCCGCCACCGTGCCGTACGACTCCGTCGCCGGCGCCCGGATCCTCCACCTCACCGGCATCACCGCCGCGCTCTCCGCCGACTGCCTGGCCCTGATGCGGGAGCTCACGGCGCCGCGCCCCGGGCGGCCGCTCGTGTCGTTCGACGTGAACCACCGGCCGGGGCTGTGGCGGGACGGCAGCGCCCCCTCCGTACTGCTCGACCTCGCGCGCCGGGCCGACGTCGTCTTCGTCGGCGCCGACGAGGCGGAGCGGCTGTGGGGCGTGGCCGATCCGGCCGCGATCCGAGCGGTGCTGGCGGAGCCGGCGGTGCTGGTGGTGAAGCGGGGGGCGGAAGGCGCGGTGGCCTTCGAGCGCTGCGGGGGGCCTTTGGCTGGAAATCCAGCCCCGCCGGCGTTCGAGGCGCGGGGTCCGGGGCGGAGCCCGGGTCCGGGAAGGGGCGGGGTGGGGAAAGAGGCCCCGCGCAGTGGCCCCGCACCCGGCCCCGACACCGTCACCCGCACGCCTGCCCCCCGCGTCACCGTCGTCTCCCCCGTCGGCGCCGGCGACGCCTTCGCCGCCGGGTTTCTCTCCGGGACCCTCCGGGGGCTCGGCATGACCGCGCGGCTCCGGCACGGGCACCTCGTGGCCGCCGCCGTGCTCACCGTCCCCGGGGACCTCGCCGCGCCGCCCCGCCGGGGCCACGCCGACCGGCTGGCCGCGCTCGACGACGCCGCCTGGGGCACACTTCACCTCGGCCCCGGCTGGACGGGGGACGACCAGGAGGTACGTACGCCATGAGCCAGACCGTCGACCGGGCGCTCAGCATCCTGCCGCTGCTCGCCCAGGGACCCGCCGACCTCGGGCAGGTCGCCGAGCGGCTCGGCGTCCACAAGTCCACGGCCCTGCGGCTGCTGCGCACGCTCCACGAGCACGGTCTCGTCCACCGGCAGCAGGACCAGCGCTACCGCCTCGGCGCCCGCCTCTTCGCGCTCGCGCAGGAGGCCGTCGAGAACCTCGACGTCCGCGAGATCGCCCACCCCTACCTGACCGCCCTCAACGAGCGGATCGGGCACACGATCCACCTCGCGGTGTACGAGGAGGGCGAGGTCGTCTACATCGACAAGGTCGAGAGCCGCTACCCGGTCCGCATGTACTCGCGCATCGGCAAGCCCGTCGCGATCACCGTCGCCGCCGTCGCCAAGCTGCTCCTCGCCGACCTGCCCGAGCCCGAGCGGCGCGCCGTCGCCGCCAAGCTCGACTACCCCCCGTACACGCCCCGTTCGACGCCGAACGCCGCCGCCTTCCTGAAGGAGCTGGCGACCGTGCGCGAACAGGGCTGGGCCACCGACCTCGGCGGCCACGAGGAGTCCATCAACTGCGTCGGCGCCCCCATCCGGGGTGCCGACGGGCGGGTCGTCGCCGCCATGTCGGTCTCGGCGCCCAACGTGGTCGTCACCGCCGAGGAACTCCTCACCCTCCTCCCGCAGGTGCGCGACACCGCGGACGCCATCAGCCGCGAGTACTCCGGCACCGCCCCGACGAAGGAAGCCAGCGCATGACCGAGAAGACCGCCCTCACCCCCGCCACCCACACCGCCCCGCCCGCGAAGTTCTCGCACGGCGTCAGGAAGGGCGACATCCTCCAGGTCGCCGGCCAGGTCGGCTTCCTGCCGGCGGTCGAGGGCGAGCCCCCGACGGTGGCGGGTCCGACCCTGCGCGAGCAGACCCTCCAGACCTTCGCCAACGTCAAGGCGATCCTGGAGGAGGGCGGCGCGGGCTGGGACGACGTGATGATGATGCGCGTCTACCTCACGGACGTGGACCACTTCGCCGAGATGAACGCGATCTACAACCAGTACTTCGAGGAGCAGAACCTCAAGGCCCCCGCCTCCGCCCGCACCACGGTCTACGTGGGTCTCCCGGCCGGCCTCCTCATCGAGATCGACGCGCTCGCGGTCCTCGGCTGAGCCCGTGACAGTCAGGCGCCCCGGCGGTCTCCGCCGGGGCGCCCTTCACGTACGGACCGTCAGGCCGCGCAGTACTGCGCCTGCTTGCCGATCGAGCGGTACATGCAGTCGGCGTTCTCCAGGAGCTGGAGGACGGCGTCGCGGTTGCGGCTCGTCTCGCGCTCGATGACCTCGTCGGGCGGGTAGAAGCCGCCGCCACCGTTCGACGGGTACATCTCGAAGGTGTACGCGAAGATCTTCTGCGCGCCCCACAGGTAGTCGTCGATCGAGCCGTCCGTGATGTACAGGTCGCTGGACTGCTCGGGCGTGTAGCCGTTGCTCGCGGCCATCCGCCCGCCGACGGTCGCGAAGGCGTCGCGGTCGTCCTGGGTCATGCCGGTGGTGGTGTTGGCCGTGGTCCAGCCGAAGGGCCAGAGGACCAGCTCGCTGTACGTGTGGAAGTCGATGGCCGCCGTGATCTGCTGCTTGCCGCCGACCACCCGGGAGCGGACGAAGTCGGCGACGACCTTCACCTCGGGGGCGGACTCGGGGGCCGTGCCCCGGTAGGTCTCGGAGCTCTTCGTGCCGGAGGAGCCGCCGCAGCAGCCCCACTTGTAGTCCCAGTTCCGGTTCAGGTCCGTGCCGATGTAGGAGGAGCCGGAGTTGGGCTGCCGGTTCTTCCGCCAGCTGCGGTAGGAGCCGCTCGCGATGTCGTACTCGCCGCCGTCCGGGTTGAGGTCCGGGACGATCCAGATCTCGCGCCCGTTCACCATGTTGGTGATGCGGGAGTCGGTGCCGTAGCCCGCGCCGAGCTCGCGCAGGAGGTACAGCGCCATCTCGACGGTGAGGTGCTCGCGGGCGTGCTGGTGGTGGGTGAAGAGGACCTCGGGCTCGTTCTCGTCGGTGGCGACGTTGTCGCTGACCTTGATGGCGACGATGTCCCGGCCCTGGTACGTCTTGCCGATGACCCGCTTGCTCATGATCGACGGGTAGGCGGCGAGGCGCTGGTCGATCTCCGTGCTCATCTCCGCGTAGTTGTGGTACTTCGCGTCGGCGGAGGGGAAGTCGAGCGGGCCGGCCTTCTTCTCGCCGTCCGCGCGGCGGTCCGGCGGGGCGGGCAGGGCGATCGGCGCGTAGCCGAGCGCCTTGAGCCGGGCGAGCTGCTCGGTGTTGGCGCTGACGACGACCGAGCGGGCGTCGACCTCGTCGATCGAGACGCCGGTGGCGGTCAGCGCCGTGCGGGCGGCCTGGGTGGACGGTCCGACGATCTCGTACTGCCGGATCACCTCCTCGGCCCCGGCGGCGATACGGGCGGCGGTCGGCGCCGGGTCCGCCCCGGCGGGCGTGGTGAGGGCGGAGAGGGGCGCCGCGAGGGCGAACGCCACGAGGGCCGCGAGGGTGGCGGACCTTCTGCCGCGTGTGGGACGTCGCATGCTGTCTCCTGGGTGGGGAGTGTGGGGGAGTGCGACCAAGTCGTGCGGGTGTCCGGGCACATGGTCCGGCTATGTCATGGACGGGTCAAGGTGTGGAGTTCGGCCATAATGTCCCGCGTGGGGACCCTCATCGGTAGATACGTCATCGAGCACAAGCTAGGCGAAGGCGGCATGGGCACCGTCTATCTCGCCCGATCGCGCGGTGGGCGCGCCGTCGCCGTCAAGGTCGCCCGGCCGGAACTCGCCTCCGACCCGTCCTTCCGCGCCCGCTTCCGCGCCGAGGTCGCCGCGGCCCGGCAGGTCGGCGGTTTCCACACCGCGCAGGTCGTCGACGCCGACCCCGAGGCGGAGGCCCCCTGGCTGGCCACCGCCTACATCCCGGGACCCACCCTCTCCGGACTCCTCACCGCCCAGGGCCCCATGGGCGAGGAGCGGCTGCGCTCGCTCGGGGCCGCGCTCGCCGAGGCCCTGGAGGCGATCCACGCGTGCGGGCTCGTCCACCGCGACCTCAAGCCCGGCAACATCGTCATGGCCGCGGACGGGCCCCGCGTCCTCGACTTCGGGATCGCCCGCGCCCTGGAGTCGACCCGGCTCACCGCCACCGGCAACGCCTTCGGTACCCCCGGCTACCTCGCCCCCGAACAGGCCCTCGGCGAGGAGGTGACCGGTGCCGCCGACGTCTTCGCGCTCGGTGCCGTCCTCGTCGCCGCGGCCGGCGGGCGGCCCTTCGGGGAGGGGACCCCGATGGGGCTCATGTACCGGTCGGTGCACGAGGCCCCCGACCTCGCCTCCGTACCGGAGGCGCTGCGCGGAATCGTCGGGCGCTGCCTCGCCAAGGATCCCGCCGAACGGCCCACTCCGGACGCCCTCATGGACGAGCTGGCGGCGGGGGCGGCGTCTCCGGCGGTGTCACCCGTGCCCGCGCTGCCCGCGCCGGCGCCGCCGGCGGACCCCCGGGTGTCCGCCCCGGCGGCCGCGGTGGAGCCCGCCGACGCCGTGCCGTCGCCCGGCACCCCGCCGCAGGCGTGGCCGGCCGGTGTCCAGGACGCCGTACCCGCCTCCGTACCGGCGCCCGCCCCCGTACCGCATCCCGCCTACCTCCACGTGCCGCCGCCGCCCCTCGTCCCGCCGCCCCCGGCGCCGGACT
The DNA here is from genome assembly GCF_014648895.1 of Streptomyces tanashiensis. Taxonomy (GTDB): domain Bacteria; phylum Actinomycetota; class Actinomycetes; order Streptomycetales; family Streptomycetaceae; genus Streptomyces; species Streptomyces tanashiensis. The sequence goes on along the minus strand of NZ_BMRZ01000001.1, from coordinate 595,323 downwards.
TCACCGCCGCCGACCGGAACTCCGGCATCGCCGTCGACGGCGGCGGGGTGGCCCTGCACTTCTTCGGCGAGGAGGCCGACTTCCTCTGGAGCGAGATCGGGGCCGTACGGTACGAGCGCGTCCGGCGCGACCGGGTGCTGCGCGTCACCGTCACCCTCTACGACGGCTCGGCCTACGACTGCGAGGTCGACGGCCGCCGCCCCGCCCGGGTCGACGAGTGGATCCGGCTGCTCGACCCGGTGCTGCGCCACTACCTGCCCGCCTGAGGAGACGGCACAGCGCCGCCGGGGGAGCGGCGGCGCTGCGCTGTGATTCCGGGTCCGCTACGGCAGGTTGTGCACGTGCGGGCCCACCGCGTTCGACCAGGCGTTGCCGGCCGTCGCGTCCCAGTTGGTCGACCAGGTCATGGCGCCGCGCAGCGACGGCCAGGTCTGGGCCGGCTTGAAGGTGCCGCAGCCGGTGCCCTTGGTCAGGCAGTCGAGCGCGTTCTTCACGATCTGCGGGTCGACGTAGCCGCTGCCCGCGCCCCGCGTGGAGGCGGGGACGCCCAGACCGACCTGGGACGGGTCCAGGCCGCCCTGGAGCTGGATGCAGGCGAGCGCGGTGAGGAAGTCCACCGAGCCCTGGCTGTAGACCTTGCCGTCGCAGCCGAGCATCGAACCGCTGTTGTAGTACTGGGTGTTGATCACCGTGAGGATGTCCTTCACGGCGAGCGCGGTCTTGAAGTACTCCGAGCCCGTGTTCTGCATGTCGATGGTCTGCGGCGCCATCGTCAGGACCATGGAGGAGCCCGCCTTGGCGGAGAGCTGGCGGAGCGCCTTGGTGAGGTACGTGGCGTTGACGCCGTGCTCCAGGTCGATGTCGATCCCGTTGAAGCCGTACTCCTGCATCAGGGCGTACGCGCTGTCGGCGAAGGCGGTCGCGGTGGCGTCACTGTTGATGGTGACGTTGCCCTTCTCGCCGCCGACCGAGAGGATCACGGACTTGCCGGCCGCCTTCTTGGCCGCGACGTCGGCCTTGAAGTCGGCGGCCGAGGTGTAGCCGACGGCAGGGTCGAGGTTGAAGGTGATCTGGCCGGGCGTGGTCGTCGAGTCGGCGAACGAGACGGCGATGATGTCGTACGCGGCCTGGACGTCCCGCAGCTTCTGCTTGGCGGCGCCGTTGTCGAAGTTCTGCCAGTAGCCGGTGACGGCGTGCTTGGGCACGGCCGGGCCGGGGCCCGGGTCGGTGGCCTTGGCGGTGCGGGCCGACACGGCGGCGGACTTCGCGGACTCGCCCGCGGAGTTCGTCGCGGAGACCTGGAACTGGTAGGCGGTGTCGGCGGTGAGCCCGGTGACGGTGGTGGAGGTGCCGCTCACCGTCTGCGGGTTGGCGCCGTCCCGGTAGACCTTGTAGCCCGTGGCGCCGTTGACCGCGCCCCAGCTCAGGGCGACGGAGCCGGTGGTGACCGTGCCGGCGGCGAGGCCGGCCGGGGTGGACGGGACGACCGGGTCGGGGTCCTGGCCGCCGCCGCCGTCGGGCCCGAAGACGCTGACGTCGTCGACGGAGTACGGGGAGGTGCCGTACCAGCCGTGGGTGTAGATCTCGACCGAGGTGGTGCTCGCGCCGGTGGTGAAGGTGGTGGTGAGCTGCTTCCAGGAGGCGCTGTCGGGCGTCCAGGTGGAGACGGTGCCGGTGCCGGTCCCGGTGTTGTTGGCGCCGAGGTAGGCGTAGCCGCCCTGGACCCAGGCGCTCAGCGTGTACGTCGAGTTGGGCTTCACGGTCACGGTCTGCACGCACTTGGCGTTGTCGAGACCGGCCGGGGTGGCCCGGAGCGCGCCGGCCCCGGTGCGGACCGGCGAGGAGACGGCGGCGCCGCTGCCGGCGGAGCAGGACCAGTTGGCGAGGCCGTTCTCGAACCCGGCGTTCTTGGCGACGTTGACGTCCGCCGCCTGGGCGGTGCCGGCTCCGCCGACGAGGACGAGCCCCGAGCCGACGGCGAGCGCGAGGGCTCCGGCGAGCCGGCGCCGTCCGTGCGGGCGGGTGGTGGTGCGGTCCACGTGCGTCCTCCGGTGGGGGAGTTGGGGAGGTGGAGGTGCCGTACGTCGTCGTACGGAGGGGAGGTGCGGGGTAAGGGGGTACCGGCGGTGGCCACCGCTGTCGCAACAAGTTGGTCCAGACCAATCGCGTTGTCAATACCTCGGGCAGCGAACGGCGTTCGGCCGGAACGCGGCCTCCGAGGTCAGGGCCCGAGGTCAGGGCGCAAATTAGTGGGGGCAGCTTGGCGGATTGTCTGTTCACCACCCCGGGGGACGTGGATAAGGTGCAGAGGCGGCGGCACCCCGCGGTGACGCCACGAACGCGGTAAGTGATCCGCGGCCCCCGGGGCACCGGAGGCCGGAGGGGACGGGGGGTCCGACGTGCCGACAGCGATCGCCGTCATCGGCGCCGACCTGGTGCTGCCGCCGGCCGACCCCGGGACCCCGCAGGCCGCCGTCCTCCCGCCCCCCGGGACCCGCCCGCTCGACGCCTCCCTCGCGGACATGCAGCAACTCCTCGCCCGGTACGGACACGTGGTCGTCGTCTGCCCCACCGCCGCACCGGCCGCCGTCGAGCACCGCCTGCGCGCCGTCCGCGCCCTCCTGGAGAGCGACCGCATCGCCCTGGTCAGGACCGACCTGCCACCCCTCGGAGCGGCCGTCCTCGTCCGCCAGCTGCGGCAGCTCGCCGGCTGCGACTTCAGCCCCGGAGTCCTCGCCTCCGCCGCCCGGCTGCTCGCCCACTACATCTACGCCGGCGCCGTCCTCGGCTCCGTGTCCCGGCTCGACCGCGTCCCCGTCGGCCTCGGCTCCCACCTCAAGGGCTGGCTCCCCGGCGCCCACTTCGCCGTCCTCGCCGGACCCACCCCGCAGATCGTGCGGCTCGGCTCCGGCTCCGGCGGGGAGGCCCTCGCCGGACCGGAGTTCGCCACCGAACTCCTCCTCGCCCGGGGCCAGCTCCAGACCGACTGGCCCACCACCACCCTCGTACCCCGGTGGCGCATCCCCGGACCCGTGCACGAGGTGCCGCTGCCCGCGTCCTCACCCGGCTGGTGGGGCACCGGGAAGCTCGTCGAGTTCGCCGCCTACCTGCCCGACCTGCACGTCCTCCACCAGCTCGTCTCCTCCGTACGGCGCGAGACCTGCCACTGGTGCCGGATGGAGCTCATCGGCGACCGCTGCGGCTTCTGCGCCGCACCGCTGCCCCCGGCCGCCCCACCGCCGCCCGACCCCGGCACCCGCGCCCTCGGGCCGGGTCCGCGGGCCGGGGGACACGGCCCCGGAGCCGCCGGACCGCCCGGCGCACACGCCCTCGGACCGGGCGCCGGCGGTGCGGCCGGTGCGCGCGCCCTCGGGCCCGGTGCCGGTCCGGCCCGCGCCGCACTGCCGTGAGCGGACCCGCGCGCCCCCGACCCCGCCACCGCCCCACGTCTCCGACCGAGGAAATACGGCCATGAACTCCCGCCAGCGCCGCGGCGTGATCCTGCTGCTGCTCTCCGTCCTGTGCGCCCTCGGCGCCTTCGCCGGCGTCCTCGCCGTCATCAGCGACGTGAACTCCAAGGTCGGTCCGGAGACCACGGCGTACCGGCTCAAGGAGGACGTGCACCCCTACACGCCCCTGAGCGCGGGCACGTTCGAGAAGATCTCCATGCCCAGGCGCTGGCTCTCCCCGACCGCCGTCACCGACCTCCGCCAGATCGAGGGCAGGATCGCCGTCACCGAGCTCAAGGAGGGCTCCCTCCTCCAGACCGACATGATCGTCGAACGGCCCCAGCTCAGGCCGGGGGAGCAGGAGATCGCGATCATGGTCGACGCCGCCACCGGCGTCGCCGGAAAGATCAACGCGGGCGCCACCGTCAACATCTACGCGACCTTCGCCGGCGAGAAGAAGGGCGACCCCGACCAGTCCCGGATGATCGTCGCCGGAGCCCGCGTCCTCGACGTCGGCCAGCTCACCCCGGTCTCCGCCCGCTCCGACCGCGCCGACAGGGCCACCTCCACGGTCCCCATCACCTTCGCGCTCTCCACCCTCGACACCCAGCGCGTCGCGTACGCCGAGTCCTTCGCCGAGCACGTACGCCTCGCCCTCGTCGCCCCGTCCACGGCCGGCTCCCCGGCCGACAAGGGCGACCGCACCTACACGCTCGACAAGGACAAGTGAGGCCGGTATGACCACCAGGATCCTGCCGGCCGTCGGCGACCCCGACGCGGCCCGGTCCGTCAGCACGCTGCTCAGCCAGCTCCCCGACGCCGAACCCGCCCAGCCGGTCACCGACTCCACCCAGCTCGTCGACACCCTCGCGCGCCTCGCCGCCGCCTCCCTCGACGAACTCCCCGAGGTCGTCCTCGTCCACGAACGGATCGGGCCCGTCCCCGCCCTCGAACTCGTCCGCGAGGTCGCCCTCCGCTTCCCGGCCGTCGGCGTCGTCCTCATCACCGCCGACGCCAGCCCCGTGCTCTTCTCCGCCGCCATGGACTCCGGCGCCCGGGGCCTCGTCACCCTCCCCCTCGGCTACGAGGAACTCGCCAGCCGCGTCCAGGCCGCCGCCCAGTGGTCCCTGGGCGTCCGCCGCCACCTCGGCGGGGGCGCCGAACGGATCACCGGACCCGGCGGCACCGTCGTCACCGTCAGCGGAGCCAAGGGCGGCGTCGGCGCCACCGTCACCGCCGTCCACCTCGCCCTCGCCGCCCGCGCCTCCGGACGCAGCGTCGCCCTCGTCGACATGGACCTCCAGAGCGGCGACATCGCCTCCTACCTCGACGTCCAGTTCCGCCGCTCCGTCGCCGACCTCGCCACCATCGCCGACATCTCCCCCCGCGTCCTCCAGGACGCCGTCTACGTCCACGAGACCGGACTCTCGCTGCTGCTCGCCCCGGCCGAGGGCGAGCGCGGCGAAGAGGTCACCGACCGCGCCGCCCGCCAGGTCGTCAGCGCCCTGCGCGGCCGGCACGAGGTCGTCGTCCTCGACTGCGGATCCCGGCTCGACAGCGCCAACGCCGCCGCCATCGAGATGGCCGACACCGCCCTCCTCGTCACCACCCCGGACGTGGTCGCGGTCCGGGCCGCCAAACGGACCGTCCGCATGTGGGAACGGCTCCAGGTCCGCAAGGCCGAGGAGACCGTCACCCTCGTCAACCGCCACCACCGCTCCACCGAGATCCAGCCGCCCCTCGTCCAGAAGATCACCGGCACCCGGGTGGCGGGCGTCGCCGTCCCCGCCCAATTCAAGGAACTCCAGGCCGTCGTGGACGCCGGCCGGCTCCACGAACTCGACGCCAAGTCCACCGTCAAGCAGGCCCTGTGGACCCTCGCCGGCGAACTGGGCCTGGTCCAGGCGGCCGGACAGCCCGGCAAGGAGCTCGCCCGCGCGGGGGACAGGGGCTCCCTCGGGCTGCGCCGCCGCACCGGAGGACGCTGAACGATGCGGGCGGCGCACCGGGACGACGACAGGGGGCAGGTGGCGGTGGAGTTCCTCGGCATGGTGCCGCTGATCCTGCTCACCCTCGCCCTGCTCTGGCAGGTCGTCCTGGTCGGCTACACGTACACGCTGGCGGGGAACGCGGCGGACGAGGCGGCGCGGGCGTATGCCGTCGGCGATGACTGCGGCGAGGCGGCGAAGCGGCACCTGGACGGGGCCTGGGCGAGCGGCGCGCGTCCCAGCTGTTCGACGGACGGGGGCCTGGTCACGGCCGTCGTCGAGATCCAGGTGCCCGTCCTGGTCCCGGGCTTCGGCGGACTGTTCCCGGTGGTGGGCAGGGCGGGCGCGGTGTCGGAGGAGAGGCTGCCATGAGCGCCCCCAGGGCACAGGCCCCCCGCGACCGCGGCCAGGCAGCCATCGAGTACCTCGGATTCCTCCCCATCCTGCTCCTCGTCGGCCTCGCCGGGCTCCAGCTCGGCATCGCCGCGTACGCCGCACAGCAGGCGGGCACGGCGGCCCGCGCCGCCGCCCGCGCGGCGAGCAGTGACGACGAGGACACGCCCGACCCCGAGACGGCCGCCGACGCGGCCGTCAGTGGCTGGATCGCGGACCGCTCCACCGTCACCTCCGGCGGGGGAGACGGGGAGGCCGTCTACACCGTCACGGTCACCATCCCCTCCGTCGTGCCCTTCTGGGACGGATTCGGCTCCGTCACGAAGACCGCCACCATGCCGATGCCCGACGAGGAGGACCTGCCATGAGCCTGCGCGCCCGGATCAACGCCCCCGAGGAGAGCGGTGCCGCGGCCGCCCGGGAGGACGGGCACCTCGTCGCAGCCTTCCGGGCCAAGCTCCTGGAGGAGATCGACCTCACCGAGATGTCCGCGCTCGCGGCGGCCGAGCGGCGCGCCCGCCTGGAGCGCGTCCTCGGCCACATCATCAGCCGCGAGGGCCCGGTCCTCTCCACGGCCGAACGGGCCCAGCTGATCCGCCGGGTCGTCGACGAGGCCCTCGGGCTCGGCGTCCTCGAACCGCTCCTCGAAGACGCCTCCATCACGGAGATCATGGTCAACGGCCCCGACCAGATCTTCATCGAGCGCGGCGGCCGGGTCGAACTGCTCCCGCTCCGCTTCGCCTCCCACGAGCAGCTGATGCAGACCATCGAGCGGATCGTCTCCACCGTCAACCGGCGCGTCGACGAGTCGAACCCCATGGTCGACGCCCGGCTCCCCTCCGGCGAGCGCGTCAACGTCATCATCCCGCCGCTCTCCCTCACCGGCGCGACCCTCACCATCCGCCGCTTCCCCCGCGCGTACACGCTCCACGAGATGATCGGCCTCGGCTCGCTCGACGAGCAGATGCTGCTCCTGCTCTCCGGACTCGTGCAGGCCAAGTTCAATCTGATCGTCTCCGGCGCCACCGGCACCGGGAAGACGACCCTCCTCAACGCCCTCTCCGGCCTCGTCCCGGACGGCGAGCGGATCATCACCATCGAGGACTCGGCCGAACTCCAGCTCCAGCAGTCCCATGTGATCCGCCTGGAGGCGCGCCCGCCGAACATCGAGGGCCGCGGGGCCATCTCCATCCGCGACCTCGTCCGCAACTCCCTGCGCATGCGCCCCGACCGGATCATCGTCGGCGAGGTCCGCGGCGGCGAGACCCTCGACATGCTCCAGGCGATGTCCACCGGCCACGACGGCTCGCTCGCCACCGTCCACGCGAACTCCGCCGAGGACGCCCTGATGCGGCTCCAGACGCTCGCGTCGATGTCCGAGGTCAAGGTGCCGTTCGAGGCGCTCCGCGACCAGATCAACAGCGCGGTCGACGTCCTCGTCCAGCTGACCCGGCACCCCGACGGGACCCGCCGCATCACCGAGATCTCCGTCCTCGCCTCGCACGGCCGGGAACGCTTCCTGCTCGCCACGGTCTGCCGCTTCCAGGCCCAGCCGGTCGCGGCCGACGGGCGGGTGTACGGACGGTTCACGTACCACCCGCTGCCCCGGCGCGTCGCCGAACGCCTCTACCTGGCGGGCCAGCCCATCCCCCAGGCCTTCGGCGTGGCCGCGACCGACGCCCACCTGACCACCCGAGAGGCGGAGTGATGACCGACGCCCGTCTCGCCACCGGAGGCACCGCGATGACCGACCCCACCTGGCGCCCCGAGGCGGAGCGATGACCGACCCGTTCTGGCTCACGGCCGGTGCGGCACTGCTCGCCTGCGTCCTGGGCGTCGTCGGCGTCCAGCTGTACGCGAGCGGGGCCCGCCGTCACGCGGCCCTCGTCGCGCGCCTCGACGAGAGCGGTGAACCGGCGGCCGTGGCGGGCCGCCGCAGGCGGCGCTTCCGTGGCGTCGACCGGCGCGTACGGAAGACCGCGCTCGGCCGGAAGCTGGAGCTGCGGATCGCGGCGACCGGACTCGACGTCACACCGGGCGAGTTCACCATGGCCCTCGCGGCGACGGTGACGGTCCTGTGGATCGTGGGGCAGTCGGTGCTGTCCCCGTTCTTCGGCCCGATATGCGGACTCCTGGGCATCTGGGTCGCGATGGGCTTCCTCAGCTGGCAGCGCCAGAAGCGCATCGAGAAGTTCATCAACCAACTCCCCGAGCTCTCCCGCATCCTGGCCAACGCCACCCAGGCCGGACTCGCCCTCCGGATGGCCCTCAGCCTGGCCGCCGACGAGCTGGAGGCGCCCGCGGGCGACGAACTGGAGAAGGTCGCCCAGCAGTTGGCCGTCGGCACGTCCCTCGACGACGCCCTCGGAGAACTCGCCGAACGCCTCCCCTCGCGTGAGCTCGTCGTCCTCGTCACCACCCTCGTCCTCGCCAACCGGGCCGGCGGCACCGTCGTCTCCTCCCTGCGCAACCTCACGGAGACGCTGGAGGAGCGCAAGGAGACCCGGCGCGAGGTCCGCACCCAGCTCTCCCAGGTCAGCATGACCGCGTACTCCGTGCCGGTCATCGGCGTCGGCTCCCTCCTGCTCATCGACAACATGCAACCGGGGGCCCTCGACCGGATGACCGGCTCGGGGATCGGACAGTTCGCCGTCGTCACGGCGTTCGCCCTGTACGTGGTCGGCTTCGCCGTCATCCGCCGCTTCTCGAAGATCGACGTGTAGGGACCGCCGCCGTGGACCTCCTCCTCGCCCTCCTGGCCGGACTCGCCGTCGTCGGCATCAGCTACGGACTGCGCCTCTACCGCGCCGACGCCAAGCTCCCCGACGACCTCAGGCTCGCCCTGGAGGTCGGCTCCACCCGTACCGGAGCCGTCGACTCGGCCGTCGACCGCCTGGGCATGCGCTGGTCGCCGGCCGTGCTCCGCCTGATGGGCCCCAAGCGCGTCAGCGCCGTACGCCGCCGGATCGACCTCGCGGGGAACCCCGGCGGCCTCACCATCGACCGGTACGGGGCGAGGCGGGCGGTCTACGGCTTCCTCGGCGGCCTCGGCGGCCTGGTGATGCTCAGCAAGGGCTCGTACGTGACGGCCCTGCTGCTCCTGGCCTTCGGCGCGTTCTGGACGGAGGTCGGGATCTGGTCGGCGGTCCGCATCCGCAAGGACCAGATCGAACGGACCCTCCCGGACTTCCTCGACGTCCTCGCGGTCGTCGTCTCGGCAGGCCTCGGCTTCCGGCAGGCGCTGGAACGGGTCGCCGAGAAGTACGAGGGGCCGTGGGCGGACGAACTCCGTATCACACTGCGGCAGATGGACATGGGCGTGAGCCGCCGCCAGGCCTTCGACGAACTGCGGCGCCGGAACGACTCGGAACAGGTGGCCCAGTTCGTGACCGCGCTCCAGCAGGGGGAGGAGCTGGGCGCCCCGATCGTCGACACGCTGATCCAGATCGCCAACGACATGCGCCGCACCGACGCGCAGAACGCCCGCCGCAAGGCGGCGAAGGCGGTCCCCAAAGCCACGATGGTGATCACGACGCTGATGGTCCCGGCGACGATGATCCTGCTGGGCGCGGGCCTGTTCCTGGGCACGGGGACGGACTTCGGGTCGGTGACGGGGGAGTGAGCGGCTGACGCGGTGCGGTGACATATTCCGGGGAAAGGTCTTCGCGGGTGCAACCCGATGTGCCAGAGTGCGGACAGAGTGTGAGGGGGGTGGGAATGATGGACCGGATCGCCGCGACCTGCGTCATCGGGCCCACCCGATGAACGGGCCCTGTCCGCCGACCCGCCCGTCGGCGTACCGTGCCCATGCGCAGGCGTCTGAACGCGGAGGGGACCACGATGAACGACGCGATGCTGAAGGCCCTGACCAAGGCACGTGTGCAGCTCGCCGGTTGGACGGAACGACGGGCGAGGGACCGCGGTCAGACGGCGGTGGAGTATCTGGGGATCATTGTGGTGGTGGTGGCGATCGTCATCGCGATCACCGGTACGGACATCGGGAAATCGATCAAGGATGCCATCACACAGAAGATCGCGGACCTGACCGGCGGCGAGTAGCCGCGCACGGTTCTGGTCGTGATGGCGGGCAGGCTTTTCCTGTCTACATCGCGGTTATTGCAGGGCTCCTGTTTCTGGCGTTCGCCTACTTCTTGGTGGGGCAGGCCGCTTTGACGCGAAACAGCGCGCAGACCGCCGCGGACGCGGCAGCCCTCGCTGCTGCTCAGGACGCCCGGGATCAGCTGCGTGACGGCTGGATCGACGTGATTCTCGATCCGAAGCAGTGGGATGGGTTCCTCGAGGGCGGGTCCTACGACGAAGGCTCCGCGTGCCAGCAGGCAGCGGAGTTCGCGGCCCGGAACGAGGCGGCGCTCGAATCATGCGGGCCTCTCGCCATCGGTGAGCATGGTTTCAAGGTGACCGTGCAAACGACAGGCCAGGAGTCGAGTCAGGCCAAGGCGTCTGCTGAGGCTGTTGTCGAACCGCGTTGCCGTTTCTACCCGCCGGAACCCCCTCCGGATCCCCCCGAGAACACACCGGGTCCGACGCCGACGGGCCCGGATGAGGGTGGCGAAGAGCCGGACGACGAGGACCCCGTGGTGGAGCTCCTATGCGACGGCAAGTCGTGGGTGATCGACCCGGACAGCCCGAGCCTCCCCGGAGCCGCAGATCTCTTCAGAGTCCGACTGTCGGACTGACCCGCGACGAGCAAAGGAAGCACGCTTCATGAACGCGCGCTACGCAAGGAAGACCCGCAGTGGGGTGGTCGCCGTCGCGATCACGTCCGTGGCACTCTTCGTGGCCGGGTGCGGTGGCGAGGAGAAGCCGAGCGAGAACAAGCCCACCTCTACGAGTGCCGCTCCCCAGCAGGGCGCATCGGCCACCCAGGGCTCACAGGGGCCTGAGGAGCCTGCCGAGACGTTGGCTCTCGTGCGGGGCCAGAAGGGGCTGGAATTCGCCATCACCTCTGTCGAGCGCGATGCGGGTGGATTCCTGACCATCAAGGGGCAGTTGAAGAACAGCTCGGACTCGGCCGCTGCCATCTCGTCCCAGACGAGCGGGGACGAGACGGAAGTCATGAAGCATGGCAGCTCATTCGGCGGCGCCACCCTTGTGGACGCGGTGGGGAAGAAGCGCTACTACGTGCTGCGCGACACCGACGGTCGGCCGTTGACCACGACGGGGCTCAGCGTTCTGAAGCCGAAGGCGACTGCGGCCGTCTTCATGCAATTCCCCGCACCCCCCGCCTCCACCACAGAAGTCTCCTTCCAGCTCCCCACCTTCGAACCCGCCACCCTCAAGCTCTCCTGAGGCGACGCCATGACGACGACCACACACCGCCGCCTCGCCGCCCTCGTCCTCGTTTCCGTCGCGCTCTGGCCGGTCGCCGTGCCCGTCGCGTACGCCGACGATCCGCCCGGTGCCGCCGGCAGCTCCTCGCCCGCGCCCGTCATCGACGCGAACTCGCCCGGGCTGATGCTGCCCGACGGTGCCACCCTCGCTCCCGCCAAGGTGCTCGACATCAAGCAGATCGTCGAGGAGGAGGGCGGGCAGCAGCGGCGCCAGGACACCAACGTGGACGTGACGTTCGCGCTGCAGGCCGAGGTGCTGTTCCCGAAGAACAGCGCCAAGCTCACGCCCGCCGCCACCGCCCGTATCGCCGCCATCGCCGCCGAGATCGACAAGATGGGTTCCGGGCGGGTCCGGGTCTTCGGGTTCACCGACAACCTGGGGACGTACGAGCACGGGCTCAAGCTGTCGAAGGAGCGGGCCGTGGCCGTGCAGCAGGTGCTCGCCCGCGCCCTCGACCCCGGCACGACCTTCGACATCCGCGGGTACAGCGAGGACTACCCGATCGCCGACAACCGCACCGAGGAGGGGCGCAAGAAGAACCGGCGCGTCGAGATCTCCTTCCCCCGGACCTCGTCGGCCCCCGCGCCCTAAGCCGGCAGGGAGGCCGCCGCCGACAGAGACGTCAGCGCCGCCCGGATCGTCGCCGTCATGCGGTCCGGGCGGTGGAAGACCTCCCGTGCCGTGAAGCGCAGGACGCGGTGGACCTCCGGGCAGGACTGGAGCGCGTTGAAGCGGGCGACGTCCCGTTCGTGTGCCCGGCGGGTGCCGTGGAAGGCGTATCCCTCCACCTCGACCGCCAGGCCCGCCGCGCGGAAGAGGAAGTCGGGGCGCAGGGGCCGGCCGTCCCCCGTGCGGAGGGTCGGCTGGCATTCGGGGGTCAGGTCCGCGTCGCCCATCCTCAGCCGGGCCACCGTCTCCGCCGGGGAGCCCGAGGCCGGTTCGGCCAGCCGCAGCCAGGTGCGGGCGCGGGCCGCGCCCCGGCGGGGTGCGGCGAGTTCGGCGGCGAGCTCCTCGTACCGGACGAGCGCCTCGCGCCGTACGCCTGAGACGGCACGGCGCGCCAGTGCGGAGTCCGCGACGACGACGGCCTCCTCCCGGGTCGCGGAGGCCCGTATCAGATCGCCCACCGTTCGCGCCGGGGTCGTCGTCCGCAGCCCCCGCCGGAGCGACCGGTCCCGGTCCGCGAGGAAGAGGGTGGCGTGGATGCGGATCCCGGCGCCGCGCGCCGATCTGCCGGGGGGCGGTGCCGTGAAGTCGAGGTGCTCCGGGGCCGGCTCCCCGCCCAGTACCTCGATGCGGTGCAGTCGCGCCGCGGTGCCGTGGCTGCACACCAGCTCCGGGCGCAGGAGCTGGAGGGCCGTCGCCCTCAGCCGCCAGTCCACCTCTCTCCCGGGGGCGGCCCACGCGCCCCGGCAGATCCGCTGCCAGCCGTCGCGGCGCAGCCGTCCGGCCAGCCGGCCCGGCGGCCAGCCCGCCGCGACCGCCCAGACCGTCAGGAGGACCCCGCCCCTGGCGAGGATCGCCAACTCGTACATACGCCCAACGATCCACGGAAGAGGGACACTTCGCACCCCCTGTGGAAAACCCGGCGAAAGACGTCGCCAGGAAAGCGTAAATACGGCGGGACATCCCCGTTCGGCGGGAGCATTCTGGACAGATGACGGCGAGCCCGAACCTCACTTCCAGCGTCCAGTTGGTCAGTGATCTCGTCACCCGGATCCCCGAGTTCCGGGGTGTGTACGAGACCCATGTCTTCCATCAGGGCGGTGTCCTGCCGCACGTCTTCTTCTGGGACGTCGTCCAGGACACCGTCCGTTCCTTCCTCGCCGAGGTCTCCGCGGAGGCCTCCGGCGAGGTCCCCGTCGCCGACTGGCGCCGCACGCTCGCGTTCCTGGAGGAGCAGAGCGCGCGCGGGGTCCTCGGCATCGACGAGGTCATCGTGACCTCCTTCCTCGGCGACCTGCCCTCGCCGCAGGAGCCCGGGCACGCGATCGTGGAGCAGCTCGGTCCCGTCATGGCGGCGAAGTTCGTCCGGATAAGGCCCCTCGGCTGAGCGGAACGGGCCCCCGGGATAATCGGGCGCATGCCCCTGCCCCGACCCGGCCGGCCCGACCGTGCCACCCTCGCCGCCCTCGGCGGCTATGCCGCCACCCGTCTCGTCGGGCTCGTCGTGCTCGCGATCGCGGCCGGCGTGACCGGGAAGGACGGGCTGCACCGGCTCAAGGGGCGGTGGGACTCCGTCTGGTACGTGCGGATCGCCGAGCACGGGTACGGGTACCAGGTCACCCTGCCGAAGGGTGACGTCCACTCCGATCTGGCCTTCTTCCCGCTCCTCCCGGCTCTGGAGCGTGGTCTCTCCGCCGTCCTTCCCCTGGACGCGGCGACCGCCGGGCTCCTCGTCTCCTGGACCGCGGGGCTCGCGGCCGCCTGGGGGATCGCCCGGTGCGGCACGCACGCGTTCGGGCCCCGCGCCGGTGTCCTGCTCGCCGTCCTCTGGGGCGTGTACCCCACCGCGTTCGTCCAGTCGATGGCGTACACGGAGACGCTGTTCACGGCCCTGGCCGCCTGGTCGCTGTACGCGGTGCTGCGCGGGCGCTGGATCCTGGCCGGCGTGCTGTGCGCGGTCGCCGGGCTCACCCGGCCGACGGCCGCCGCGCTGATCGCCGCCCTCGGCGTCACGGCCCTCGTCGCCCTCGTACGGGAGCGGCGGCTGCCCGCGCGGACGGTGGCCGGGGTGCTGATCGCTCCGCTGGGCTGGCTCGCGTACGTCGCCTATGTCGGGGTCCGGGAGGGGAGCCCGACCGCCTACTTCGACGTCCAGGCGGCCTGGGGCAACTCCATCGACGGCGGTGTCGCCCTGGCACGGTTCATCGTGGGCCTGCCGTGGCCCGCGTCCCTCGGCCTGTGCGCGGCGCTCGCGCTCCTCGGCTGGCTCCTCGCGCTGTGCGTCCGCCAGGGGCAGCCGCTGCCGCTGCTCGTGTACACGATCGGCGTCGTGTTCGTCTCGCTCGTCGGCGCCGCCTACTTCGGTTCCCGGCCGCGCCTGATGATGCCCGCGTTCGGGTTGCTGCTCCCGCCCGCCGTGGCCCTCGCGCGCGTGCGGACCCGCACCGCCGTGCCCGTCCTCGCCGGGCTGGCCCTCGCGTCCGGCGTCTACGGGGCGTTCACGCTTCTCGGCTCGGGTCCGCCGTGACCTCTCCGCGGGACACGCGCACGCGTACGCCCGGTGCCAGCCCCCATCGGGCCATCGCGCCCGCCTCCGCCTCCAGGACGTGCCGGCCGCGCGGCCTGATCATGCCGAGCCGCCCGGGGCGCATCGTGACCACGGACCGGACCGTGAACGAGCCGTCCAGATGGGCCACGTCGATCGCGAACCGCATGCCGAAGGTGTGCACGCTGTTCGTCCGGACGATCAGCAGCGCCCCCGCGATCCCGTCCCGGCCGAGCAGCCCCCGCCGCCGGGCCCGGTAGGAGGCCGCCACCTCCAGCGGGATCTCCAGGGCGGCCACCGCCAGCGTCCCCGTCCCGTCCACCCATTTCCCCATGCGGCAGACCGTAGCGGTACGGGCGCCTAGGGTCTCGTCCGTGTACGTCACGCTGATCGCCGTCGCCGCCCTGTGGGGGGCCGCCGTCGGGCTGCTCGTGCCCCGGGCCGCGTACCGGCTCTCCGTGGAGCCGGAGGACCCGTGGCGGGACCGCTGTCCCGCCGGGCACGTCCTGGCCGGGCCCGGGCGCGGCTGGCTCGGCGGGCCCGGGCGGGTGGCCTGCGCGACCACCGCGAGCCCGCTCCTCGCCCCGCTGCTCACCGCCCTGGCCTGTGCCGTGCTCGCCGCCGTCACGGGCGGTCCCCGGCCGGAGCTCGTGGTCTGGCTTATCGCCGCGCCCTTCGCCGTCCTCCTCGGCTGTGTGGACGCGCGCGTGCACCGGCTTCCGGACGTCCTGACCCTGCCGCTCGCCGCCGCCGTCCCGCTGCTCCTCGGCGGCGCCGAACTGCTCCCGTACGACGCCGGATCCTGGATCCACGCGCTGCTGGGCGGGCTCGTCCTCGGCGGCGCCTATCTGGTGCTCCACGCCATCAGCCCGAGCCAGCTCGGCCTCGGCGACGTGAAGCTGGCGGTCCCGCTGGGCGCCGCCCTCGGCTGGTACGGCTGGGGGGTGCTCTTCGCCGGGTCCTTCGCGGGCTTCCTCCTCGGCGCGGTGTACGGGCTCGGCCTCGTCCTGCTGCGGCGGGCGGGCCGTTCCTCGGCGATCCCCTTCGGCCCCTTCATGCTCGCCGGCGGCCTGCTCGGCCTCCTCCTCGGCGCGTTCACGGCCCAGGCCTGAAACCTGCCCCCGCCCGGCGGGACGGCATCACGCCGCTGCGCCGGCGGTCCGGCGGCCGACCTGCGGAAGGCGGCTCGGCCGGGGCCCGTGCGGGCTCCGTCGCGTCAACGCCGCGCCCCCGGGATCCGGTCCCTCTTCGGAGGGACGGAACCCCGCCGCCACGCCGGGGCGCAAACCCGCCACAGGGCCCCGGAGCCCTTGTGCCGCTTGGGATCCGGCGGATCCGGCGCGGTTCGTTCAGCGCACGTGGCGCGCAAGACGACTATCGAAGGGTTATGGTGGAAACCCCCCCTCGGGCCGGTCCGTATCCCCCCCACGGACCGGCCCGTTTTTCTTGTCCTGGTTCCCCTCCGGGAGCGTCAGCCCCGGCCGGCCCAGATGTTCGTCCCGGCGGTGTCCACGGCGAACGAGTCGATCTCCTTGAGCTCCTCGTCCGTCAGCGGCGCGCCCGCGAGCGCGGCCACGTTCTCCTCCAGCTGGGCGACGCTGGACGCGCCGATCAGCGCCGAGGTCATCCGCTCGTCCCGCAGCACCCACGACAGCGCCAGCTGGGCGAGGGACTGCCCGCGCCGCCCGGCGATGTCCGCGAGGCCGCGCAGGCGCCGCAGCACCTCGTCGGAGAGCAGGTTCGGGTCGAGGGACTTGCCCTGGGTGGCCCGCGAGCCCTCCGGGATGCCCTTCAGGTACTTGTTGGTGAGCAGCCCCTGCGCGAGCGGGACGAAGGAGATGCAGCCCATGCCGGCCGCCTCCAGGGTGTCGAGGAGGCCGTCCTCCTCGGTCCACCGGTTGATCATGGAGTACGAGGGCTGGTGGATGAGGGGACGGACGCCCATCTCCTGGAGGATCCGCGCGGCCTCGGCGGTCTGCTCGCTGTTGTACGAGGAGACGCCGACGTAGAGCGCCTTGCCCTGCTGGACGGCGGAGGCCAGGGCCCCCATCGTCTCCTCCAGCGGGGTGTGCGGGTCGAAGCGGTGCGAGTAGAAGATGTCGACGTAGTCGAGGCCCATCCGCTTCAGGGAGGCGTCGAGCGAGGACATCAGGTACTTGCGGGAGCCCCACTCGCCGTACGGCCCGGGGTGCATCTCGTAGCCGGCCTTGGTCGAGATGATCAGCTCGTCGCGGTAGGGCGCGAAGTCCTGGGCGAAGAGCTTGCCGAAGTTGAGCTCGGCGGAGCCGGGCGGCGGCCCGTAGTTGTTCGCCAGGTCGAAGTGGGTGACGCCGAGGTCGAAGGCGCGGCGCAGGATCGCGCGCTGGGTGTCGAGGGCCTTGTCGTCGCCGAAGTTGTGCCAGAGGCCGAGGGAGATCGCCGGGAGCTTGAGGCCGCTGCGGCCGGTGCGGCGGTACTCCATGGCTTCGTAGCGGTCCGCGGAGGCGCGGTACAGGGGGGAATCAGTCACGTATCTCTGCTTATCACGGACTTGTGACAGTCCCGGGCTGGGAGCCCGTCGCCCGTGCGCAGTAATGTGGCGGCTTCGGGGGCCGACACTGCATGGAGGGGTAAAGAACAGTGAACCTGCGCGACCTGGTGTACGGGCTCTACGCACGCCGGGTGGAAGGCCGCCTCGACCATACCCAGGTGCCCAAGCACATCGGGGTCATCCTCGACGGGAACCGTCGCTGGGCCAAGGCGTCCGGCGGGACCCCCGAGCAGGGACACAAGGCCGGCGCGGACAAGATCCAGGAGCTGCTCGGCTGGTGCGCCGAGACGGACGTCGAGGTCGTCACGCTCTGGATGCTCTCCACGGACAACCTGAACCGCCCCGAGGAACAGCTCGTCCCGCTGCTCGGCATCATCGAGAACGCGGTGCGCGCGCTGGCCGCCGACGGCCGGTGGCGGGTCCACCACGTCGGCACGATGGACCTGCTGCCCGCCCGTACCCAGACGGTGCTGAAGGAGGCCGAGCAGGCCACCCACGGCAACACGGGGATACTCGTGAACGTCGCCGTCGGCTACGGAGGCCGCCAGGAGATCGCGGACGCGGTCCGCTCGCTGCTCCTGGAGCACGCGGAGCGGGGGACGAGCTTCGAGGAGCTCGCCGAGATCGTCGACGTCGAGCACATCTCGGAGCACCTGTACACGCGTGGCCAGCCCGACCCGGACCTGGTGATCCGGACCAGCGGCGAGCAGCGTCTGTCCGGGTTCATGCTGTGGCAGAGCGCCCACTCCGAGTACTACTTCTGCGAGGTCCACTGGCCGGCCTTCCGGAAGGTCGACTTCCTGCGGGCGCTGCGCGACTACGCGGCCCGGCACCGGCGCTACGGCACCTGATCGTCCACGGACCTCCCCACCGGACATTCCCGGTCGGAACCGATCACCTCGTGTTCATGAACACGTCGTCATATGCCATGGCATGGCAGAGGGTGTTCGAGGGCATATCCCTGGTGAAGTGAGCGGCACGGAGACCGCCACCCGGGAGGCCCCTTGCACCAGGACGACCGTGCGGGACACGTACGGAAGAAGCGGAGGGCCGAGCTTCGGCCCGCGCATCGCGGCCTGAGCCCGGTCCCATTCCGCAGCGACACCGGTTCCGTCGCACCCCGACCTCACAGGGGTCTTCCGAGGGGGTCTGTCCTTCCGTGGTGACCAGCACGAAGCGCCGCCTTTCCGACCGGCGCACCTATGTTCTCGACACCAGCGTCCTGCTGGCCGACCCCAACGCCGTCTCGCGCTTCGAGGAGCACGAGGTCGTGCTCCCGATCGTCGTCGTGACGGAGCTGGAGGCCAAGCGGCACCATCCCGAACTCGGCTACTTCGCCCGGCAGGCCCTGCGCCTGCTCGACGACTTCCGGGTCCGGTACGGACGCCTCGACGCCCCCCTCCCCGTCGGGGAGCTGGGCGGCACCCTGCGTGTCGAACTCAACCATTCCGACCCCGGCGTCCTGCCCGCCGGCTACAGGTTGGGGGACAACGACTCACGGATCCTCGCCGTCGCGCGCAACCTCCAGGCCGAGGGGTACGACGTCACGGTCGTCTCCAAGGACCTGCCGCTGCGCATCAAGGCCTCCTCGGTCGGTCTCCTCGCCGAGGAGTACCGCGCCGAGCTCGCCATCACGGACGCCAACGGCTGGACCGGGATGTCCGAGCTCGCGCTCTCCGGCGAGCAGGTGGACCTGCTCTTCGAGCAGAGCACGCTGTACGTCCCGGAGGCCGCCGAGCTCCCGGTCCACACGGGCCTGGTGCTCCAGTCCGAGCGCGGCAAGGCGCTCGGCCGGGTCACCCCCGAGGGGAACGTACGGCTGGTCAGGGGCGACCGGGAGGCCTTCGGGCTGCACGGCCGCAGCGCCGAGCAGCGGATCGCGCTCGATCTGCTCCTCGACCCGGACGTCGGCATCATCTCCATGGGCGGCCGGGCCGGCACCGGCAAGTCCGCCCTGGCCCTCTGCGCGGGCCTGGAGGCGGTCCTGGAGCGCCGGCAGCACCAGAAGGTGATGGTCTTCCGTCCGCTCTACGCGGTCGGCGGCCAGGAGCTCGGGTACCTGCCGGGCAGCGAGTCCGAGAAGATGAGCCCGTGGGCGCAGGCGGTGTTCGACACGCTGTCCTCGGTCGCGAGCCGCGAGGTCATCGAGGAGGTGCTCGGGCGCGGGATGCTGGAGGTCCTGCCGCTCACCCACATCCGGGGCCGCTCCCTCCACGACGCCTTCGTCATCGTGGACGAGGCCCAGTCCCTGGAGCGGAACGTCCTGTTGACCGTTCTGTCCCGAATCGGGGCGAATTCGCGGGTCGTGCTGACCCATGACGTCGCCCAGCGCGACAACCTCAGGGTCGGGCGGTACGACGGAGTCGTCGCCGTGGTCGAGAAACTGAAGGGGCATCCGCTCTTCGCCCACGTCACGCTCACCCGCTCCGAGCGCTCGCAGATCGCCGCGCTCGTGACGGAGATGCTGGAGGACGGCCAGATCTGACCGATTCGTACCCGTCCGTACGGGTAAGGCAGTTGGCGCCGCCCGGCAAAGCCCAGGAGCTTAGCCGGGCGGCGCCCTGCTGTCCCCTGTATCCGTCAAAACACCTGCGCCTGCCGAGGTGTGAGCTTTCACACGCAACACGGAATTGCCTTGCGGCGTCGCCGTCCGGCAGAGTCTTGCTTCCGTCAGGCCCCGCATACGGCACACGTGCACCCTCAGGGGTGCGCACAAGCACCACACAACTCCACAGCCGTCGACCGTATGCCGCCCACAGCACCACGGGCCCGTGTCTTCTGTGACCCCGTATGTCGGAGACCAGTGCCAGGGGCAAGATTTCGCCCGCGTGGTCACCTGTGCGGACGTGCTGGAAGGAAACCGTGTGAGCCGGATCTCGGTCCGGGGATTCGCGGTGGCTTCGGCCACTGCGGTCACCACCGTCGGCGCTGTCGTGGGTGTTGCCTCGGGCAACGCCGCCCAGGCCTCGGACGACAACTTCGAAGCCACCGCGGCCGACACGACGCTGCTCGCGGACATCCCCGCGGGGCAGCAGGCCCAGGTACAGGTCTCGTCCCTCTCGGAGCAGGCCGACGTCCAGGCCGCCGCGGCCGACTCGGCCGCGAAGAAGTCCGCGGAGGAAGCGGCCCGCATCCGCGCCGCCAAGGACGCCGAGGCGAAGAAGAAGGCCGCCGACAAGGTCGCCGCCGAGGAGAAGGCCGAGAAGGAGCGCAAGGAGGCCGAGGAGCGCGCCAACCGCTCCGCCGTCCGCGACGCGTCGACCTTCGCCGCGCAGGGCTCCTACAGCATCGCCGAGGTCAAGGCGATGGCCCGGCAGATGATGCCGTCCGACCAGTTCTCGTGCTTCAGCAACATCGTGGACCACGAGTCCGGCTGGAACTACCGCGCGACCAACCCGTCCTCGGGTGCCTACGGTCTCGTGCAGGCGCTCCCGGGCTACAAGATGGCCTCGGCCGGCGCCGACTGGCAGACCAACCCCGCCACCCAGATCAAGTGGGGCCTCAACTACATGGACAGCCGCTACGGCAGCCCGTGTGGCGCCTGGTCGTTCTGGCAGGCCAACCGCTGGTACTAGAGCCACGTGCTCAACCTTCAGGAGCCCCTCGCCGTCCTACGGTGGGGGGCCTCTTGCGTGTAGGTTCGCGAGGAGGAATGAGCGGGGGGAAGAGGGAAGAGATGTCCGGAGTGCCAGGATGGCTGGGCCGGCTGGGCGCGAGCCTGAGCCGCATCGGTGAACGCCTCGACGAGCGCCGGGCCGAGGCGGAACGGGAAGATCCGCTCGGTCCGCCGTACGGGAGTCCCCCCGACGTCCCGCACGAGGCCCTGCCCGCGCCCGGCCCCGTACGGCCCGACGTCGACCCCGACACCGCCGCACCGCTCCCGGAGACCGAGGACCCCGCGCCGGACAGCACCCCCGCCGAGCCAGGCCGCTCCGTCCCCGCGCCGCCCTCGTACGCGCCGGCCGTCGCCGCCCGCCCCGACCCCGTCGCCGCCATCCCCTGGGGCATGCGCGTGGCCGCCGAGGCCAGTTGGCGGCTGCTCGTCTTCGCCGGCACCGTCTGGGTGCTGATGAAGGTGATCAGCTCCGTGCAGCTGGTCGTCCTCGCCTTCGTCGCCGCGCTCCTCGTCACGGCCCTGCTCCAGCCCACCGTGGCCATGCTGCGCCGCAAGGGCCTGCCCCGCGGGCTCGCCACGGCCGTCACCGCCGTCTCCGGCTTCGTCGTCATGGGCCTGGTCGGCTGGTTCGTGGTCTGGCAGGTCATGGACAACATCGACAACCTGTCCGACCAGGTCAAGAACGGCATCGAGGAGCTCAAGCGAGGGCTCCTCAACAGCCCCTTCCACGTCACCGAGCAGCAGATCAACGGCATCGCCAAGAACCTCAGCGACTCCGTCGGCGCCAACGCCGAGCAGATCACCCAGGTCGGACTCCAGGGGGTCACCGTCGTCGTCGAGGCGATGACCGGCATCCTGCTCGCCATGTTCTCCACGCTCTTCCTGCTCTACGACGGGAAGAAGGTCTGGGAGTGGACGCTCAAGCTGGTGCCCGCCCAGGCCCGGCCGGGCGTCGCCGGCGCCGGCCCGCGCGCCTGGCGCACCCTCACCGCCTATGTGCGCGGCACGGTGCTCGTCGCCCTCATCGACGCCGTCTTCATCGGCCTCGGACTCTGGTTCCTCGACGTGCCGATGGCGGTGCCGCTGGCCGTCTTCATCTTCCTGTTCGCCTTCATCCCGCTGGTCGGCGCGGTCATCTCCGGCGCCCTCGCGGTCGTCGTCGCCCTCGTCACCAACGGCCTGTTCACCGCGCTGATGGTGCTCGTCGTCGTCCTCGCCGTGCAGCAGATCGAGGGCCACGTCCTCCAGCCCTTCATCCTCGGCCGGGCGGTCCGGGTCCACCCGCTCGCCGTCGTCCTCGCCGTCGCGGCCGGCGGCCTGACCGCCGGCATCGGCGGCGCCGTCGTCGCCGTCCCGCTGGTCGCCGTCGCCAACACGGTGGTCGGCTACCTGCGCGCGTACAGCACCGAGCAGGCCCTCCGCAGCACCCCGGAGCCGCGCGGGGCGACGGCCTTCGCCGTGGCACCGGTCCCGGCACCGGGGGCCGTCCACGGGGAGGGCAAGTGATATCGGAGCCGGAGCTCGTGGGCGGCGTGGAGTTCGACGCCCCGGAGGTGCTCACCGAGGCCCCGCCGCCGCGCCCGCCCCGGGCCCGCCGCCCCTGGCTGTGGGCGCTCGGCGGCGCGGTGCTCGCCTCGGCGGTGTGGGGCGGCGGGCTCTACGCGTACGGGCAGAAGAAGGAACCGGGCCCCGACCTCGGCGGGTACAGCACGGACGTGAAGCTCTGCGAGGCGGCGAAGCTGAAGGCGCTCGGCGGGATCCTCGGCAAGCGGAGCGCCGACGGCGACGGGCCCGAGATGAACGAGCCGGCCGTGTACGAGACGTCGTGCTCGATGGTCTTCGGCGATCCGGACGCCGGATACAGCGCGAGCGTCACGTACACCCTGCACAAGGTGATGGACCCCGGCCACGAGTTCGCGGCGCGGGCGAAGTACTACGACCTCGGCACGCGGATCGACGGCCTCGGGGAGGAGGCCTTCTTCGACGACAACGGCGGCGAGGGCGGGGAGCTCCGGGTCCTCGACGGCCAGGTCGAGATCGCGCTGAGCATCTACCGGCAGTACAGCACCGACGCGGACGGGAAGCCGCTCGGCGAGGCGAAGGAGGTCGACCTCTCCGGGATCGACGTCCCGATGACCGAGGACATGCTGTCCCTCATGGCGGTGCTCAGGAAATGACGGAAGGGCCCCGGGGCGGGAAGCCCCGGGGCCCTTCTCGTACGGTGACGCCCTACTCGGCGAGGACCGCTTCGGCGTCGAGGGTGACGCCGACCGCCTGGATCACCGCGGCGATCTTCACGGCCTCCTGGATCGTGGCGCGGTCGACACCGGCCTGGCGCAGGACCTGCTCGTGCGAGTCGAGGCACTGGCCGCAGCCGTTGATCGCGGAGACGGCCAGCGACCACAGCTCGAAGTCGACCTTCTCGACGCCCGGGTTGCCGATGACGTTCATCCGCAGGCCGGCGCGCATCGTCCCGTACTCGGGGTCCGACAGCAGGTGCCGGGTCCGGTAGAAGACGTTGTTCATCGCCATGATCGCGGCGGCGGACTTGGCGGCCTGGTACGCCTCGGGCTTCAGGTTGGCCTGGGCCTCGGGCTCCAGCTCCTTGAGCACCTTCGGCGAGCGCGAGGCGATCGCGCAGGCGAGGACGGTGCCCCACAGCTGCTGCTGCGGGAGGTCGCTGTTGCCGATGACCGAACCGAGGTTCAGCTTCAGGTCCTTGGCGAAGTCCGGTATGGCGGACTTCAGTTCGTCGAGAGCCATGTCAGGTCGCCCTTACTCGCCCGCGAGGAGCGCGGCGGCGTCGAGGGTGTTCTCGCCCTTGTTCCAGTTGCACGGGCACAGCTCGTCGGTCTGCAGGGCGTCGAGGACCCGCAGGACCTCCTTGGGGTTACGGCCGACGGAGCCGGCGGTCACCATGACGAACTGGATCTCGTTGTTCGGGTCCACGATGAAGACCGCGCGCTGGGCGAAGCCGTCCTCGCCGCGGACGCCGCAGTCGCTCATGAGCTCGTGCTTCGAGTCGGCCAGCATCGGGAAGGGCAGGTCACGCAGGTCGGCGTGGTCCTTGCGCCAGGCGTGGTGGACGAACTCGGAGTCACCGGAGACGCCGAGGATCTGGGCGTCACGGTCGGCGAACTCGTCGTTCAGCTTGCCGAACGCGGCGATCTCGGTCGGGCAGACGAAGGTGAAGTCCTTCGGCCAGAAGAACACCACGCGCCACTTGCCCTCGTAGGCCTTGTGGTCGATCTGCTCGAACTCCTTGCCGCTCTCCAGCGACACGCAGGCGGTCAGGTCGTAGGTGGGGAACTTGTCACCGACAGTGAGCACGCGCTCTCCTTGCAGGCAGGAAGGGTCCCTTTTGAGGTCTTCCGTGGGGGTTGGACGGCTCACAGCATGGCACGGAGTGCATTGATCAGTGAAATAGCTAGAGTGGGTCGTGTTGATCGAAGGTGGTTATCAGTGGCATCCCCGTACAGCACGACGCACGGCCCGCACCGAGGCAAGCAGCCGAGCCTCTCCCAGCTCAGAGCCTTTGTGGCGGTCGCCGAGCATCTGCACTTCCGCGACGCGGCGGCGGCCATCGGCATGAGCCAGCCCGCCCTCTCGGGCGCGGTTTCGGCTCTCGAAGAGGCACTCGGTGTCCAGCTCCTCGAGCGTACGACGCGGAAGGTGCTGCTCTCGCCCGCGGGGGAGCGGCTCGCCACCCGCGCGCGGGCGGTCCTCGATGCGGTGGCGGAGCTGATGGAGGAGGCGGAGGCGGCCCAGGCCCCCTTCACCGGCGTCCTCCGGCTCGGCGTGATCCCCACCGTGGCGCCCTACCTGCTGCCCACCGTCCTGCGGCTGGTCCACCGGCGCTACCCCGAGCTCGACCTCCAGGTCCACGAGGAGCAGACCTCCTCGCTCCTGGAGGGGCTCACCGCAGGACGGCTCGACCTGCTGCTCCTCGCGGTACCGCTCGGCGTGCCCGGGGTCACCGAACTCCCCCTCTTCGACGAGGACTTCGTCCTGGTCGCCCCGGAGGGACACCCGCTGGCCGGGCGGGACGACATCCCGCGCGAGGCCCTCAAGGAGCTCCGGCTGCTGCTCCTCGACGAAGGGCACTGCCTCCGCGACCAGGCCCTCGACATCTGCCGGGAGGCCGGGCGCACCGACGGCGCCGAGGTCACCACCACCGCCGCCGGGCTCGCCACGCTGGTCCAGCTCGTCGCCGGAGGCCTCGGGGTGACCCTGCTGCCGCGCACCGCCGTGACCGTCGAGACCGCCCGGAACACCGCCCTGTGGACCGGGCGGTTCGCCGAGCCGGCACCCTCGCGGCGGATCGCCCTCGCGATGCGGACGGGCGCGGCCCGGCACGCCGAGTTCGAGGAGCTGGCGGAGGCGCTGCGCGAGGCGATGGAGGAGCTTCCGGTACGGATACCGGCCTGACCTCGTACGGGAGGGGCGCCGGTTCCTGACACCCCCCGGTGCCAGGAGCCGACGCCCCTCCCGTACATGCGAACGGCGGGTTACTCCGTCCGCAGGCCGTCCGCCCGCATCAGCCGCCACAGCACCGGCATGCTCAGCAGCGTCACGACCGCGATCAGCCCGAGGCCGATCCCGACCACCGGCAGGAAGCTCCACCAGTCCTGGACGGGCTGTCCGCCCATCTTCAGGAGGACCACCCCGAGGCCGAGACCACCCGCCACGGACAGCGCGAGTCCGAGGAGGATCGGCACCGCCGTCTGCCACAGCACCGACCAGCCGAGGGTCGAGCGCCGGGTGCCGAAGGCGACCAGCGAGGAGAGCAGCCGCTTGCGGTCCCTGAGCTGTTCGAGCGTCGCGACCAGGAGCGAGGCCGCCACCAGGAGCATGGTCAGGGTGGAGCCGACCAGGATGCCGGTGCGGACGCTGGAGAACGCCGCGTCGCGCTCGGTGTCCTTCAGGGTGCGCACCCAGGACGTCGGATCGATCGCGTCCGCCGTGTTCCGTACGTGGTCGGCGGCGTCCGGCACGGCCGGGTCGAGCCGGACCATGGCCTGCGCGTCGGGCTCGTCGAGCGGGAGCGTGCCGATCGCCGACGGGGTGGCCAGGACGCCGTACTCGTACATGCCCGTCGGGTCGGGGCGGGAGTCCACCACCTTGGCCGTGGCGGGGATGCGCCACTGCGGCAGCGGGGTGCCCTTCGGGGGCTTCGGCGCGCTCGGGTGCGGATGGGGGTCGCGCAGGGCGACCAGGGCGCCGGGCCGGGCGGCCCGGGTGACGTAGGAGTCGTCCGGGTTGCCCTGCGCGCCGTGCGCGAGGAAGACGAAGACGTCCCCGTCCGTGCAGGAGGGCAGCGTCGCGAACTCCCTCAGGGAGGGGCAGTCGCCGACCCGGAGCGAGACCGTCGGGGAGAACTCCTCGCCCCCCTTCAGCGGCCCGGGCCGCCAGACGTGCGACTCGACGATGCCGATCACCCCGGCGACGCCCTCGGTCCGCGCGATGCGGTCGATGACCCCGCGGGCCTCCTCGGCGTTCCTGGCGTCGGTGCCGATCGCGATCTGGGCGCGGGAGGTGTCCTCGCCGCTCACCTGCGTGAACTCGGTCTCCATCGCCTGGAAGAGCATCTGCAGCGCGATCGCCCCGGTCGCCGCGACGACGATGCCGCTGACCGCGCGGGCCGCCGTGCCGCTGCTCAGCTGGAGCCTGCGGACCGCGAGCTGCCAGGCCACCGGCCCGGCGTGCAGCCGCTTCACGCCGGCCTCGACGAGCCACGGCAGGAGCGTGGTGAGGCCGATCAGGGCGAGCGTGGTGCCGGCCACGACACCGACGGCGTCGATGCTGGTCTCCGCCATCTGGACGTCGCCGACGAGCGGGACGAGGAAGGCGCCCCCGGCCACGAGGAGCAGCAGCCGCCACCACAGCCGGCGGCGGCGCGGGGTGGAGGTCCGGACGACGCCGAGCGGTTCGATGGCCACCCCGCGCAGCGCGAAGAGGCTCACGACGACCGAGGCGACGGGGACGACGGCGAGGACGAGCACGGCGAGCGCCGTCATGGGCACGACGTCGCCGGGGTACGCGTTGACGTCCCAGATGGTGAAGGTCCCGGCGAACTGCCGGGCCACCGCGAAGAGCCCGAGACCCACGAGGAGTCCGAGCAGCGCGCTCGCGAGGGACTCGCCCGCCGCGATCCGCCGGGTCATGGCGGTGTCCGCGCCGATCAGCCGCAGCGCCGCGAGCCGCCGGTCGCGCTGCTCGCCGCCGAAGCGGACGGCGGTCGCGATGAAGACCAGCACGGGCAGGAGCAGGACGACGCAGGCGACGACGACGAGGAGGATCAGGAACGCGTTCATCGGTTCCTCGGGCACCGACCAGCCGTAGCGCGTGCCGCGTCCGTCGAGGTTCTCGGTGTCGAGGAAGTCGACGTGGGCGACGTACCGCAGTTCGGCCGGGCCGATGAGTCCGGCCTGTCCGATCGTCCCGACGGTCCTGTAGGGGAGCCGCTCCTTGAGCAGGGCGCCCTCGGGGGAGTCCAGCAGTTTCCCGAGCGCGGGGGAGACCAGCATCTCGCCGGTCCCGGGGAACACCGGGGCGCCCGGCGGGAGCGGGGGCGCGTCGCCCTCGGGGCGCAGCAGCAGTCCGCTGATGACGTCGTCCCGGTAGACGGTGTTCCGGCTGAGGTGGAGAAAGGAGTCGGGGCGCGGCGAGGTGACCTGCTCGCTGCCGTCGACGGCCCGGACCGACTCCCGTACCTCCCGCTGGAAGAGCATGTTCGGGAAGGAGGAGGCGAGCAGGAGCAGGGCCACGCCGAAGCCGACGCCGGTCGCGGTGAGCAGGGTGCGGAGCAGGCCGGAGCGGCCGCCGGTGACCGCGAACCGGGCGCCGAGCGACAGGTCGCGGGTCCAGGTGCCTAGGCTCATGCCGCCCACTCCGCGTCCCGTACCGAACCGTCCCGCACGACGACCTCGCGGTCGGAGTACGCGGCGACCCGGGCCTCGTGGGTGACGAGGACGACGGCGGCGCCCGTGTCCCGGGAGGCGTCGGTGAGGAGCCGCATGACCCGCTCGCCGTTGAGGGAGTCGAGCGCGCCGGTGGGCTCGTCGGCGAAGATCACGCGCGGGGCGGTGACGAGGGCCCGGGCGACGGCGACGCGCTGGCCCTGGCCGCCGGATATCTCGCCGGGGCGCTTGCCCGCGACGGTGTCGACCTCCAGGCGGGCGAGCCATTCGGCGGCCCTGGCCTCGGCGGCCTTCCGCTTCTCGCCGTTCAGACGGAGCGGGAGGGCGACGTTCTCGACGCAGGTCAGCTCGGGGACGAGCTGGCCGAACTGGAAGACGAAGCCGAAGTCGGTGCGGCGCAGGGAGCTGCGCGCGCCGTCGGAGAGCGCGGTGAGTTCGCGCCCGTCGTAGGTGATGGTCCCGGCGTCGGGGCGCACGATGCCGGCCAGGCAGTGGAGGAGCGTCGACTTGCCGGAGCCGGAGGGGCCCATGACGGCGACGACCTCGCCGGCCCGGAGGGCGAAGTCGGCGCCCGCGAGCGCCGGGGTCGGGCCGTAGGTCTTGTCCAGGCCGGTGGCGAGCAGCAGCGGGGTGGCGTTCATCGGCGGATCTCCTCGGCGAGCGCGTCGAGGCGGGCGGCGGTCAGTTCCAGCCAGCGCAGGTCCGCCTCCAGGTGGAAGAGGGCGTGGTCGCAGATGAGCTGGTCGGCGAGGTCGCCGTCGCGCTTGCGCCGGGTGAGCTCGCGCATCAGGCGCAGGTGCTCGGCGCGCTGGGTGTCGAGGATCTCGGAGGCGCCGCGGCCGGTGAGCAGGGCCAGGACGACCTTGGTGTAGAGCGTGGACTGGAGGTACGGCTCGGGCTTCTCGGGGGTGGCGAGCCACTGGGCGACATCGGTGATGCCGGCCTCGGTGATGGCGTACCGCTTCCGCTCCGGGCCGCCGCCGGCCTCGATGCCGTCGACGACGACGAGGCCGTTCTTCAGGAGCCGGGACATGGTCGAGTAGACCTGGCCGTAGTGGAGCGGCCGGTCCTGGCCGAACTTCTCGTCGAAGGCGCGCTTGAGGTCGTAGCCGTGGCGCGGTCCGGACTCCAGGAGTCCGAGCAGGGTGTGACCGATGGACATGGGAATCACTGTACACGGGGTGTATACGCACGATGTATAGCCCGGGGTTCCAGGGACGGTCACCAAGCGGAACCGATCCTTCACGCAACCATCCGGTCCGCCCGAGCGTCGGTTCCTCTGGGTGTGGGTGCTGATTCTCACGTCCGGAAAAGACGTGATCGGTTGTCCTTTGTCCGCCTCGCCGGTGTTAGCTTGCCAAGCTGATCCGGCGCGGACGGGCTCAGCACCGAGGGCGCCGGACACAAGACGAGCGGAGCGACTGGACACATGGGCCGACCGGACAAGGGCAAGGCGAAGAAGCGCGGCATACGCCGCCTCTTCACCTGGAAGAAGCTCCTGGGCACCTTCCTCGTGTTCTGCCTGCTCGGCATGGGGGCCCTGTACGTCGTCTACCTGCTGGTCCCGGTGCCGTCGGCGAACGCCGAGGCGACGATGCAGAGCAACATCTACAAGTACTCCAACGGCAAGATCCTCGCCCGCACGGGCAAGATCAACCGTGAGATCGTCGGCCTCGAGAAGATCCCCCTGCCGGTCCAGAAAGCGTTCGTCGCCGCCGAGAACAAGACCTTCTACAAGGACAACGGCGTCGACATCAAGGGCACCACCCGCGCCGCCTGGAACACCATCACCGGCAAGGGCAAGCAGGGTGGCTCGACCATCACCCAGCAGTACGTCAAGAACTTCTACCTGAGCCAGGACCAGACCGCGACGCGCAAGCTCAAGGAAATGGTCATCGCCATCAAGGTCGACCGGAAGTCGAGCAAGAGCGAGATCCTCGCCGGGTACATCAACACCAGCTACTACGGGCGCAGCGCCTACGGCATCCAGGCCGCCGCCCGCTCGTACTACGGCGTCGACGCCACCCAGCTCACCACCGCACAGGGCGCCTACCTCGCCTCGCTGCTCCAGGCGCCCAACCAGTACGACTGGACCTCCGCGAGCACCACCGGCCGCAAGCTCGTCGAGGATCGCTGGAACTACGTCCTCGACAACATGGTCGGCGAGGGCTGGCTCAGCGCGTCCGAGCGCGCCGGCATGAAGTTCCCCGTGCCGCAGAAGCCCAAGCCCGCCCCCGGCATGGAGGGCCAGACCGGCTACATCGTCGAGGCCGCCAACCAGGAGCTGATGCGCCAGGGCGTCAGCGAGGAGGACATCAAGGCCGGCGGCTGGACGATCACCCTCAACATCGACGAGAAGAAGCAGAAGGACCTCGTCAAGGCGGTCGACAAGCAGCTGGAGGCCAAGCTCGACCGCAAGGGCGACAAGAAGCAGGCCACCGTCCAGGCCGGCGCCACCTCCGTCGACCCGAAGACCGGAGCGGTCGTCGCGATGTACGGCGGCGTCGGCGCCACCGAGCACTGGATGTCCAACGCGACCCGCCGCGACTACCAGCCCGCCTCCACCTTCAAGCCGATCGTCCTCGCCTCCGCCGTCGACAACCGCGCGGTCACCCAGGACGGCCGCACGATCGGCCTCGGCACCATCTACGACGGCACCAGCAAGCGGCCGGTCGTCGGCAGCCCCATCGCCTTCGCGCCGGAGAACGAGGACGACGACAGCTACGGCCCCGTCACCGTGCAGAAGGCCACCAACAGCTCGATCAACTCGGTCTACGCCCAGATGATCGTCGACGTCACCCCGGCCAAGGCCAAGAAGACCGCCCTCGCCCTCGGCATGAAGGACGGCGCGGACTTCCCGGAGTCCCCGGCCATCTCCCTCGGCACCATGGGCGCCTCGACCCTGGACATGGCCGGCGCCTACGCCACGCTCGACAACCACGGCAAGAAGGTCACCCCGACCCTCGTGAAGACCGCCGCGCACAAGGACCGCACGGTCCAGGGCGCCAAGGCGATCGGCGACCAGGTCATCAGCCGCGAGGCCGCCGACACCGCCACCCGGGCCATGATGGGCGTCGTGCAGAGCGGCTCCGGCTTCCGGGCCGCCGGTGACTACGAGGCCGCCGGCAAGACCGGCACCTCCGAGAACAACCGTTCCGCCTGGTTCGTGGGCTACACCCCCGAACTCGTCACCGCCGTCGGCCTCTTCGGCGAGGACGCCAAGGGCAACCAGGTCACCCTCACCGACACCATCAACCCCGGCCGTGCCAACGGTGGCCGCACGCCCGCCCAGATCTGGGGCGACTACACCGAACGCGCCCTGAACGGCGGCTCGGACGCCGCCTTCGACCTGGAGACCGAGGGCGGCGCCCCGGACGGCACGCTCCCGGACCCCACCCCGACCACCGAGGCCCCGGAGACCGACGAGCCGACCGAGGAGCCGACCACGGCCTCCCCGGACCCGACGGCCCCGCCGACCTCGACGGCCACCACCCCGCCGCAGCCGACGACCGACCCGGTCACCACGCCGCCGGAGCCCACCCAGGAACCGACGGAGACCCAGGAGCCGACGTCCCCGCCGACGTCGATCCAGCCGCCGGACGCCGGCGGCGGGCCCGACGCGAACAGCACGGGACGCCCGCCCCGCTGACGACGGACCGAAGGCCGGACCCCCCGCACAGGGGTCCGGCCTTCGGTCGTACGGGAACGCTCCGGCGCCGGCTCAGGTACGGGTCGCCAGCTCGAACCACACCACCTTGCCGCCCGAGAGCCTGGTCGCCCCCCAGCGCCGGGCCAGCCGGTTCACCAGGAAGAGCCCGCGCCCGCCCTCGTCCGTGTCGCGCGCCCGCCGCTGACGGGGCAGCTGCGGGGAGTCGTCGCCGACCTCGCAGCGCAGCACGTCCGTCCGGAGCAGCCGCAGGGTCACCGGCCGCTCCGCGTACCGCACGGCGTTCGTCACGACCTCGCTGATCAGCAGCTCGACCGAGTCCGTCAGCTCCTCCAGGTCCCAGCGGGCCAGGGCCCGCCGGGCGAGCCGCCGGGCCCGCCCCGGGGCCGCGTCCTCCGGTTCCAGGAACCAGTACGCGACGTCGCTCGGCGCGATCCCGTCGAACCGGGCCGCGAGCAGCGCGATGTCGTCGTCCCGGTCGCCGGGGCCCAGCATGTCGAGGACGTCGTCGCAGAGCGCCTCCAGGGGCGGCGAGTGGTCCGGGCCCGTGAGCTGCGCGGTCGCCGCCAGGCGCTCCCGCAGCTGCTCGATCCCGGTCCACACGTCCCGCAGCCGGGACTCGACGAGACCGTCCGTGTAGAGCAGGAGCGTGGCCCCGGCCGGGGCGTCCAGCTCGACGGCCTCGAAGTCCACCCCGCCGACCCCGATCGGGGCGCCGGGCGGCACCCGCAGCACCTCGGCGCGGCCGCCCAGGTGCAGCAGTATCGGCGGCGGATGGCCCGCGTTGGCGACGGTGATCCGGTGCGAGACCGGGTCGTACACCGCGTACATGCAGGTCGCCATGCGGTTCTCGCCGAGCCGCTGCGCCTGCTCGTCCAGGTGGTGCAGGACCTCCTGCGGCGGCAGGTCGAGACCGGCCAGGGTCTGCGCCGTCGTGCGCAGCTGGCCCATGATCGCCGCCGAGGTCATGGAGTGGCCCATGACGTCGCCGACCACGAGGGCGACGCGGCTGCCGGGCAGCGGGATCGCGTCGTACCAGTCGCCGCCGACCCGGGCCGTCTCCGCCGCCGGAAGGTAGCGCGAGGCCAGCTTGACGCCGGTCGGCTGCGGCAGCGAGTCCGGCAGCATCGTCCGCTGGAGCTCGTCCGCGATGTACGCCTCGCGGCCGTACAGCACGGCCTTGTCGATGCCGAGCGCGGTGTGCGTCGCCAACTGCGCCGCGACGAGCAGGTCGTTCGGCTCGAAGCCGGCCCGCTCGGGGCGGCGCAGGAACACGGCGGCGCCGATCACCCGGCGCCGGCCGCGCAGCGGCGCGAGGACCGCGCGCAGCCCACCGGGCAGCGGGTGCTCGGGTCCGAGCAGTTCGGCCAGCGCCGCCTTGGCGGCAGCGGAGTCGCCGAACACCGGCCGCACCCCGCGCAGCACCTCGGCCAGCGCCCCGCCGTTCCGTACCTCGCAGAGTTCGGCCGCGGGGGTCGGATCCGGATCGGGTACGAGGACGAGCTCCTCGCCCTCCAGATCGCTTAACCGGAGCCGGTCGGTACGGCGCAGCCGCAGCACGAACGGCGCCACCGGCCGCTCGTCGCCCACCGGGAGCGGGTCGCGGAGGTAGACCAGGATCTCGTCGGAGAAGGTCGGCACGGTGGCCCGGCACAGGCCCAGGACGATCTCGTCCAGGTCGATGCCGCGCGCGATGCGCCGGGTCGCGGCGCCGACGAACCGCAGCCGGTCGCCCTCGCGCCGCGCGCTGCCGTCCCCGCCGCGGGACCCGCCGCCGGGCGGCTGCGGGGAGACGGCGACGGCCACCGCACCGGGGGAGCCGGGATGGCCCGAACCGCCGGGGCCGGCCGGACGGTTCGTACCGCCGGAGTCGGCGGGCCGGCCCGTGCCGCCGGCCGCGGAGCCGGGGTGGTTCGCGCCGGCGGGGGTGCCCGGCCGGCCCGTGCCGCCGGGGGAGTCCGGTCCGGTGGGCTGCGCGGACGCGTCCGGGGCCGCCGGGCCGCCCGGCTGGGCGGGCACGTCGGAGGGCAGGCCGGCCGCCGCCTCCTGGCGAGGGCGCGCGCGTTCCTGCGACCGGGCAGCCAGGGGCTGCCGGCCTTCGTGGGAGGTGGGATGCTCCGTCACGCGTGGGATTCCGTCCGTCCGGGCCGGTGGTGCGATGCACTCGCTCTTCTCGCCGATGCCGCGCCTTCGGCGGGGGTAAACCCCTCGTATGCAGCGGATCTGGACGTTCCGCGAGCTGCGGCAACGGCTGGGGTCGGAACACCCGGGCGCACGTCCGGCACTGCTCTCCCCCTCGTGGATGACTTCTGGTCAGGTCCTGTGCTGTGCTGCGTCTTTGACGTGCTGTTCGGTCGGTCTGACGTGGTGTTCGGTCCGTCTCTGCCGTGCGGAGGACGATCCTACGTTTGAACCCCGGGGGCGCATCAAGGGTCTCACGGCGCCGTGTGCGCCGGGGTGCGATCCCAGTCCGCCGGCAGCTCGGGAACCCGCCATCCCGGATCGGGCCGCCAGTCCTCCCAGCCGTCCGCGAACGGCGCCCCCCACGCCTTGATCCGCTCCACCGCGCGCTCCCCGGCGGCCCGCACCCGGGCGGCCTGCGCCGGGCTCATGAGCCCGGACCGCTGGGCCTGCGCGAACTCGTCCTCGTCCCGCCACAGCCAGCTGTGGTCGGGGTAGACGGAGATGTCGAGGAAGTGGTCCTCGGAGTCGAGGCCGCCGGACCAGCGGACCCGCGGCTCCTCCAGGTTCACGTACCAGCTGCGGAAGCGCCAGCCGCGCTCCCAGAACAGCCACACCGACCACGGCTCGCCGGGCCGTGCCAGCTTCAGCACCCCGCTGCCGGACCAGCGCGTCCGCTCGGTGGTGCGCGGTGCGGTGTAGCGGGTGGCGAGCGGCTCCTCGTGGACGGGCGTGCCGTCGGCGAGGACGGGCCGGACGCACTCGGTGCCGGGCGCCATCCAGACCGCGAGCAGGTCGGGCGTGTCCTGGACGACCGTCACCGGCCGGCAGATGTGCACCGCTCCGGTGCCGTTGCCGCGGTACCGCCAGAGGATGTGCTCCCCCGGCGCCCAGTGCTGAGAGCCGTCCGATCCTGTCATGCGCAGATCTTAGGGGCGCGCTCCCACGACCGCTGCGGCACAGATCACGGAGGAGTCGGCTACCGGCCGGTCGCTACCGGCCGGTCACTTGCCGGTGCGTCCCCGGTGCGTCCCCGGGGGCGCACCCCGGGGACGCGCCCCGGGGCCCGCGGCCCGGCCCGCTACGGGTGGGTCATGCGCAGCACGTCCAGCGCCTCGTCCAGCTGCTCGACGGTGAGGTCGCCCCGCTCGACGTAGCCGGACTCCAGCACCACCTCGCGGATGGTCTTCCGCTCGGCGAGGGACTTCTTCGCGACCTTGGCGGCCTCCTCGTAGCCGATGTACTTGTTCAGCGGGGTGACGACGGACGGCGAGGACTCGGCGTACTCGCGGGCGCGCTCCACGTTCGCGGTGATCCCGTCGACCGTGCGGTCGGCGAGCAGCCGGGAGGCGTTGGCGAGCAGCCGTACGGACTCCAGCAGGTTCTTGGCCATCACCGGCAGCATCACGTTGAGCTCGAAGTTCCCGGCCGCGCCCGCCACCGCCACCGTGGTGTCGTTTCCGGTCACCTGCGCGGCGACCATCAGGACCGCCTCGGGGATCACCGGGTTGACCTTGCCCGGCATGATCGAGGAGCCGGGCTGGAGGTCGGGGAGGTTGATCTCGGCGAGGCCGGTGCGCGGGCCGCTGGCCATCCAGCGCAGGTCGTTGGCGATCTTGGTGAGGGAGACGGCGATGGTCCGGAGCTGCCCGGACGTCTCCACCAGGGCGTCGCGGGCCCCCTGGGCCTCGAAGTGGTCGCGGGCCTCCGTCAGCGGCAGCCCGGTGGCGCGGGCGACCTCGTCGATGACGGCCGCGGAGAAGCCGGCCGGGGTGTTGATGCCCGTGCCCACCGCCGTGCCGCCGAGGGGGAGTTCGGCGAGGCGGGGGAGTGCGGCGCGCAGCCGCTCGACGCCGTACCGGACCTGGGCCGCGTAGCCGCCGAACTCCTGGCCCAGGGTGACCGGGGTGGCGTCCATCAGATGCGTACGGCCGGACTTCACCACCGACGCGAATTCGGCCGATTTTCGCTCCAGGGAGGCGGCCAGGTGGTCGAGGGCGGGGATCAGGTCGCGGGTGACCGCGCCGGTGGCCGCGATGTGGATCGAGGAGGGGAAGACGTCGTTCGAGGACTGCGAGGCGTTGACGTGGTCGTTGGGGTGGACCTCGCG
Organism: Streptomyces tanashiensis; assembly: GCF_014648895.1. Lineage (GTDB taxonomy): Bacteria > Actinomycetota > Actinomycetes > Streptomycetales > Streptomycetaceae > Streptomyces > Streptomyces tanashiensis. The sequence continues at coordinate 559,906 of NZ_BMRZ01000001.1, read as the reverse complement.
GCCCTCGGGGAGCCGCTCGGTGGCGAGGGTGGCGATCACCTCGTTGGTGTTCATGTTGGACGAGGTGCCCGAACCGGTCTGGAAGACGTCCACGGGGAAGTGCTCGTCCCAGCGCCCCTCGGCAACCTCCCCCGCGGCCGAGACGATCGCCTCCGCGCGGTCCTTCTCGATCACCCCGAGCTCGGCGTTGACCTTGGCCGCGGCGGCCTTGATCCGGGCCAGGGCCTCGATGTGGGCGCGCTCCAGGCGCTGCCCGGAGACCGGGAAGTTCTCCACGGCCCGCTGGGTCTGGGCCCGCCACTTGGCGTGCGCGGGGACCCGCACCTCTCCCATGGAGTCGTGCTCGATCCGGTATCCATCGTCCTGGTTCATGTATCCAACCTCCAATAAAAGATGAGCACTTGTCTTGTTCGATGTATTCCCATGGCGCGTACCGGCCAGTAAAAACCGTGGGTAACCCCACTTCCAGGAGGCGCAGTGAAGCGCACCAGGTACAGATTCCGCTGGTCCGTCGCGGCCGTCGCCGCGGCCGCGGCGGCCCTCGGCAGCATGACCGCCGCCGCCCCCGCCGGCGCGGCCGACACGAGCACCACGGCCGGAATCACCTCCGTACCGCTCTCCCCCGAGCTGGAGGCGATCCGGGCCGCCGAGGCGACCAAGCTCTACGGCAGCCCCGAGGAGCGCCCGCTCGCCCAGCGCAGGACCGGCCTGATCTCGCTCGGCGACAGCGAGATCTCCGGCGAGGGCGTCGGCACGTACGAGTCGCCCACCAACGGGCCCACCAACTGGTGCCACCGCTCCCCGGACGCCGCCATCCACCGCACCGGGATCCCCGCGGACCTCACCTTCAACGTGGCCTGTTCCGGCGCCTACACCGGCAACATCCGGATCGGCGGCTCCAAGCAGTACGCCGACGAGCTCGTCCAGAGCGACAACCTCGCGGTGAAGGCCCGCAACACCCGCATCAAGATGGTCCTGCTCGTCGCCGGCGCCAACGACGACCTGCAGTTCGGGCCCGTCATGACCGACTGCGTCCAGCGGTACGTGCTCAGCCAGGGCACCTGCGAGCCCAAGTACGCGCCCGGCTGGCAGGCCCGCGTCGACGGACTCGTGCCCAAGGTCGAGCAGACCGTCCGCGACCTGAAGACCGTCATGCGCGACGCCGGATACGCCGACGGCGACTACAAGCTCGTCGTCATGGGCTACCCCAGCCCGATCGGCCCCGACTTCCACGACAACCCGAACTTCCCCGGCAAGCTCGCCTGCGGCGGCATGGGGTACGACTCCGACACCAAGTGGGGCCGCAACACCGCCGTCCCCGCGTTCGAGCGCGGCATGCGGAGGATCGCGGCCGACACCGGGGCCACCTACCTCGACAACTCGCGCCTCTTCCACGGCCACGAGGTCTGCATGGAGGACACCTGGGCCCGGGGCCTCTACATCGACCTCTCCAAGCCCGGCGGCATCGACGAGAACTCCGTCCGCCAGTCCTTCCACCCCAACAGGAGCGGCCACGGCGCCTTCGCGTCCTGCCTGACCCAGATCTACAACTCGGGTCTGCGCGAGGCGAGCTGCGCCGACGTCAACTCCTCCGGCACCCCGTCGCTCTTCCCGCTCGCCTGGGACGACGCGTACGCGCCGCTGAGGAACCAGGCGACCGGCAACTGTCTCGACGTGAACGCCGGCGAGTCGGCCAACGGGACCGCCGTCCTCGGCTGGGACTGCCACGGCGGCCGCAACCAGGGCTGGTGGTACGACTCCGCCCGGCAGACCGTCCACACCCAGCTCACCCAGGACCGCTGCCTCGACGTGCCGGGAGCCGCCTACCAGGCCGGCAAGGCCGTCATCGTCTGGAACTGCAGCGGCGCCGCCAACCAGAAGTTCGTCCGTGACGGCGCCACCGTCCGCCCCGCCGCCGCGACGGGGCTCTGCCTCACCCAGGGCGCGGCGAAGGAGCCGGTCCGGCTCCAGAACTGCGACGGATCCGCGAACCAGAAGTTCGCCTAGGGGTCCGCCCGGGAACGCCGTGGCCCTCGTCCGGTGCGGGACGGGGGCCACGGTCCTGCTCACAGCGCCTTCGTCGTGCTCTTCGCCAGCTCGTAGGCGGGGAGCATCGCCCGGTGCTCGCCCGTGTCGAGCCCGCCGAGATGGACGATGACCGTCCCCTTCGGGGTGGAGACCGCGAAGGCCCGCTCCTCCTTGGACTCCTCCATCAGCTCGTTGTAGACGGTGTAGGTCACCTCGGTCGCGGGCAGCGTGCCCGCCTCCGTCTCCCGGTAGGACGCCTTCGAACTGCCCTTCTCCGCCTTCACGAAGGCCTCGAGAGCCGTCCGGGCCGGGCCCTTCCCGGCCGTCCACACCCGCAGATAGCCGATGTTCCCCGAGGGCTTGGCGTCGACCTCGCAGCGGACGACGGCGGGGCCCTGGCGGGTGAGCGCCGCGAACTCCGGGTCCTCGGGGTCCTTGATCGCCTCGGGTTTCCAGTCCTCGGCGAGCGCGAAGGAGACGGGGAGCGCGCAGGCCGAACCCGGACCGCCGAGGGTCGCGGCCGCCTCCGCCTTCTCCGGAGTCTGCGCCGTCGCGGTGGCCCGCGGTGCGCGGGCCCCCGCCGGGCGGTCGGGCGCCGGGGTCGTCCCGCAGGCGGTCAGCAGCAGCCCGGCCGCCACCAGGGCGGCGGGGAGGGCGGACGTACGTATCGGACGTGCTCTGTCTGGCATGGCGCCATGATCCCCGACCCGGGGGCCGGGGATTGCGCCGGACGGGCGAATCCGCGGTGATCGCCGGACAATGTGAAGCATGCCGAGGGGGAACCCCAGCCCACGGGAGGCAGGACATGACCCGCAGCTTCAGGAGGACCGGCCTCAGGAGGATCGGCGTGCTCGGCGCGTGTACAGTCGCGGCCGCCGCCTTCGCCGCCGCAGCCCCGGCCCAGGCCGTCGACGGGTTCGAGTTCACGCTCTACGCCAAGGAGGTCCCCGGCGAGGGGGCCACCGAGACCGGGCAGACGCCCAAGGTCGGGGACGTCTTCACGGTCGCCGACGACCTGTACAAGACCAAGGGCGGCGACACGGTCGGCCGCGACGGGGTCACCTGCGCCGTGGTGCGCGTCTCCGGGGACCAGGCCGACGCGAACTGCGTCGGCACCTTCGTCCTGAACGGCGGGCCGGGCGGACAGATCACCGCCCAGGCCCTCGTCACCTTCGACATCTCGAACGAGACGCCCGCGGCCTACGACATCGCCGTCACCGGCGGCACCGGGGACTTCAAGGAGGCGCGCGGTTACGTCCGTACGACCCCCGACGGGGACTACGAGCAGTTGGAGTTCCACATCACCACGCGCTGATCCCCGGGACCGCTACGACAGCTTGCCGCCGTAGTCCGGGAGCTTGAAGGCGCGCTCGGCGTGGCCGCCGACGAGATCGGTCGTGTTGTTGCCGATGTTCGCGATGATCGTGTAGCCCTTGGCCTCGATCTCGGCACGCTTCTCGGTCTTGTACGCGCTGACCTCGGCGAACAGGTCGGGCAGCGAGCGCACGTACAGCCCGTCGACCGGGTAGCCGGCCTTCTTCAGGTTCCAGTCCGTCAGGGAGTGGATGATCCCGGGCCGGGCCGTGACGAAGAAGACGGCCACCCCGCGCGCGTGGGCGTCGCGGACCAGGGCGCGCACGTCCGCGATGGCCGGGGTGGGAAGCTCCCAGAAGGGGTGGAAGTCCGTCTCCAGGGAGCTGTTGTCGATGTCGAGGACGATGGCCTGCTTCTCGCGGCCCGCGTCCTCGGAGCGCGCCTCGATGTAGGGGCGGGCCTCGGCGACCACGGCCGCCACGTCGCGGCGCCAGGTCGCGTAGTCGATGTCGGCGAGGGCCGCGGCCGACGTGACGTGGGTGTCCGGGTCGGCCGCGGAGGCGGCGGGCGCGGGGCCGACGACGAGGAGGGCCGTCAGGCCGAGGGCGGTGGTGGCCATGGTGGTGGCCTTGGCGGAGGGCATGGGGGGCTCCCGAGTGGTCGACCGGCTCAGTGGTTGACATGCTCGCGCCCCATACTGACCAGTAGGCGACGAGAAGGCTACCGGTCGGTAGCGACTTTCTGAGCGGAGATCGACGAAGCCCCCGGCCCGACGGACGGACCAGGGGCTTCGCGGGAGCCTGGGGGATCAGCCGAGACCGGGGCCGCGCACGGGGATGTGCGTGAAGGTCGGCTCGGGCGCCGGGTTCTGGAAGAAGTCGTTGCCCTTGTCGTCCACCACGATGAACGCCGGGAAGTCCTCGACCTCGATCTTCCAGACCGCCTCCATGCCGAGCTCCTCGTACTCGACGACCTCGACCTTCTTGATGCAGTCCTGCGCGAGACGGGCCGCCGGGCCGCCGATCGAGCCCAGGTAGAAGCCGCCGTGCGCGCCGCACGCGTTCGTGACCTGCTGCGAGCGGTTGCCCTTGGCCAGCATGACCTTCGAGCCGCCCGCCGCCTGGAACTGCTCCACGTACGAGTCCATGCGGCCGGCCGTCGTCGGACCGAAGGAGCCGGAGGCGTAACCCTCGGGGGTCTTCGCCGGACCCGCGTAGTAGACCGGGTGGTCCTTCAGGTACTGCGGCATCTCCTCGCCCGCGTCAAGACGCTCCTTGATCTTGGCGTGCGCGATGTCGCGCGCCACGACCAGCGGGCCGCTGAGCGAGAGACGGGTCTTGACCGGGTACTTGGTCAGCTCGGCGAGGATCTCGTCCATCGGCTGGTTGAGGTCGATCCTGACGACGTCCTCGTCGCCGGCGAGGTGCTCCTCGGTCGTCTCCGGCAGGAAGCGTGCCGGGTCGGTCTCCAGCTGCTCCAGGAAGACGCCCTCGGCGGTGATCTTCGCGACGGCCTGGCGGTCGGCCGAGCAGGAGACGGCGATCGCGACGGGCAGCGAGGCGCCGTGGCGGGGGAGGCGGACGACGCGGACGTCGTGGCAGAAGTACTTGCCGCCGAACTGCGCGCCGATGCCGATCTTCTGCGTCAGCTCGAAGACCTTCTCCTCCAGCTCCTTGTCGCGGAAGCCGTGGCCCGTCTCGGCCGAGCCCTCGGTGGGCAGCTCGTCCAGGTAGTGCGCGGAGGCGTACTTCGCGGTCTTCAGCGCGAACTCGGCGCTCGTGCCGCCGACGACGATCGCCAGGTGGTACGGCGGGCAGGCGGCCGTGCCGAGCGAACGGATCTTCTCCTCCAGGAACTTCATCATGGAGGCCTCGTTCAGGACCGCCTTGGTCTCCTGGTAGAGGAAGGACTTGTTGGCCGAGCCGCCGCCCTTGGCCATGAAGAGGAACTTGTACGCGCCGCCGTCCGTCGCGTACAGCTCGATCTGCGCGGGCAGGTTCGAGCCGGTGTTCTTCTCCTCCCACATGGTGACCGGGGCCATCTGCGAGTAGCGCAGGTTCAGCTTGGTGTACGCGTCGTAGATGCCCTTGGACAGGGCCTCCTCGTCGCGGCCGGAGGTCAGCACGTTCTGGCCGCGCTTGCCCATGACGATGGCGGTGCCGGTGTCCTGGCACATGGGCAGCACGCCGGCGGCGGCGATGTTCGCGTTCTTCAGGAGGTCGAGCGCGACGAACTTGTCGTTGCCCGACGCCTCCGGGTCGTCGATGATCCGGCGCAGCTGGGCCAGGTGGGCCGGGCGCAGGAAGTGCTGGATGTCGTGGATGGCCTCGGCGGCCAGCGTGCGCAGCGCCTCCGGCTCGACCTTGAGGAACGTACGCCCGTCGGCCTCGAAGGTGGAGACACCTTCGGAGGTCACCAGGCGGTACGGCGTGGTGTCCTCTCCCAGGGGGAGCAGATCGGAGTACGCAAACTCAGGCATGACGGCGGCCATTCCTCACTCGGCAGACAGCTGCGCCGCCTCCATTGGCGCGCGCGCCCTCCAGCGTAAGACGCGGGGGCGGCCCGGATCCTGTGAGGTAAGGCTCACTAGCGCCCGGGACCGCACCGGAATGGCGTGTTTCCGCGCGGCCGGGGTCCGGAGTTCGGGTGCGGAGGCCGGGGCATCCCCTAGGGGACGGGACCAGGGTGTTCCCTCTGGTTGCGATCTATCGCGTTTCGCTAGGCTGGCTCCGTGGACCTCGAAAAGCAGCCCGAACCCGAGAAGCAGCCGCAGCCGCAGCCGCAGCCGCAGCGGCCGGTCGCCCCCGCCGAGCCCGCTCTCGCGGAGCCCGCCTTCGCCGATCCGCAGGGTTCGCTGCGGGCCTCGGACGCGGACCGGGACCGCATCGCGGACATCCTCAGGGACGCCCTGGCCGAGGGGCGGCTCGACGCCGAGGAGCACTCGGACCGGATCGACGCGGTCTACCGGGCCAAGACCGTCGGGGAGCTGGAGCCGATCGTCCGCGACCTGCCGGGCGCCCGGACCGCCCCCGAGCCCGAACCGGCCTTCGCCTGGGGCTCCGACGACGCCGGTGGCCCCGCCGACAACCTCGTCGCGATCTTCTCCAGCACGACCCGCAAGGGCCGCTGGCGGGTGAGCCGCCGGACCAACGCCTTCGCGCTCTTCGGGAACATCGAGGTCGACCTGACCGAGGCGATCTTCGCCCAGCGCCTGACCACCATCAACGCCACCTCCATCTTCGGCAACGTCGAGGTGCGCGTCCCGGAGAACATCAGCCTGCGCGGCAGCGGCAGCGGGATCTTCGGGAACTTCGAGGTCGTGACCCTGGAAGGGGTCGACCCGCAGGCCCCGGTCGTCGTCATCAACGGCTACTCGGTCTTCGGGAACGTCGAGGCCAGGCCCAAGCGCGGCAAGTGGATCACCGACCTCCAGGACAAGCTCCGCAAGCACCTCGGACACTGACGCCCGGGGGCCCGCCGAGGTGACCGGAATTCGTCCTCGGGTATCCGCAGTGCGGAACGACGGGGCACGCAGTGCATAGGCGCGCGCACAGCGGGTAGGGCTGGTGCATCGCCGCTCGCTCGCGAAGCCGTCGTCAGGAGTAGACCGTGCTGCAACTGCCGCATCAGCCCCTCCAGGTCGCCGCCGTACCCCCTCAGCGCGCCCCTGCCCGGGAGGACGAGGCCGGTCCATGGCACGCGGAGGCGGTGTGCCGCCGGGACGAAGCCGGACTCTTCTTCGCCCCCTCCAAGGAGCCGACCGCCGCGCGACTCGCCCGCGAGGAGGCGGCGAAGCGGGTCTGCGCGCGCTGTCCGGTGATGGTCGAGTGCCGGGAGCACGCACTGCTCCAGCCCGAGCCGTACGGGGTGTGGGGCGGGCTCACGGCGGCGGAGCGCCGCGTCGTCCTCGCCCGGCGTCGGCGGCGTGAGGTGGAGCTGCGGAAGGCGGCCGCGACCGAGCGGATCGCCCAGGCGGGCTGACGGCATCGAGGAAGCTTTCCCCGGTCCGTACGGGAAGGGGCGCCCCCACCGCACATGGGGGCGCCCCTCTTCGTGTCGTCGTGCCTGATCGTTACTTCGCGCGGTCGAAGTCGATCTTGCTGTACGCGCGCAGCTTCGAGAGCCGGTGCGTCGAGTCGATCTGGCGGATCGTGCCGGACTTCGAGCGCATGACGAGCGACTGCGTCGTCGCCGTCTCGGCGCGGTAGCGCACCCCGCGCAGGATCTCGCCGTCGGTGATGCCGGTGGCGACGAAGAAGACGTTGTCGCCGGAGACCAGGTCGTTCGTGGAGAGCACGCGGTCCAGGTCGTGGCCGGCGTCCAGCGCCTTCTGGCGCTCGGCGTCGTCCTTCGGCCACAGCTTGCCCTGGATCACGCCGCCGAGGCACTTGATGGCGCAGGCGGAGATGATGCCCTCGGGCGTGCCGCCGATGCCCATGAGCATGTCGACGCCGGTGCCCTCGCGGACGGCCATGATCGAACCGGCGACGTCGCCGTCCGAGATGAACTTGATCCGGGCGCCGGTCTCGCGGATCTCCTTGACGATGCCCTCGTGGCGGGGGCGGTCCAGGATGACGACCGTGATGTCCTCGGGCGCGGAGTTCTTCGCCTTGGCGACCCGGCGGATGTTGACCGAGACGGGGGCGTTGATGTCGACGAAGTCGGCGGCCTCGGGGCCGGTGACCAGCTTGTCCATGTAGAAGACCGCGGACGGGTCGAACATGGTGCCGCGGTCCGCGGCGGCCAGGACGGCGATCGCGTTCGGCATGCCCTTGGCGTTGAGCGTGGTGCCGTCGATCGGGTCCACGGCGATGTCGACCTCGGCGCCGGTGCCGTCGCCGACCCGCTCGCCGTTGAACAGCATCGGGGCTTCGTCCTTCTCGCCCTCGCCGATGACGACGACGCCGTTCATCGAGACGGTGGAGATCAGGGTCCGCATGGCGTTGACCGCCGCCCCGTCCGCGCCGATCTTGTCGCCGCGACCGACCCAGCGGCCGGCGGCCATGGCGGCGGCCTCGGTGACGCGGACCAGCTCCAGGGCGAGGTTGCGGTCGGGCGCCTCGGGGGAAACGACAAGCTCGGGCGGAAGGTGGTGGTGCTCGGTCATCGGAACGCACCTTTCTGTACGGCGACGGCCGGAAAAAAGAGGGTGCTGCGACTCTATCGGTACGTCGACAAAATGAGCAGAGGGGCCCACGTATGAGCACAACACCATGATGCGACCATGGTGCGCGTGGCAGGTATGCGAGGCAGGCAGACGGTACGCGGGATGTTCCAGTCCCTCGGGGTGATCATGGTCGCCGCGGGTGTGATGTATCTCTTCATCCCGCACGACGAGAACGCGGATCCGGTGAAGGCGAAGGACTACCGGGTCGAGCTCCTCACGGCCCAGCGGGCGGCGCCGTATCCGGTGCTGGCCCCCGAGGGCCTCGGCGAGGGCTGGAAGGCGACGGTCGTCTCGTACAAGCGCGAGAAGTCCGACGCCTGGCAGCTCGGTTTCCTCTCCCCGGACACCCAGTACGTGGCCGTGAACCAGTCGACGGCCGAACCGGGGAAGTTCGTGCCCGAGGTGACCCGGAAGGCGAAGAACACCGGGAAGACCGAGACGGTGGCCGGCCGGGTCTGGCAGCGCTGGGAGGGCCCGAAGTACGACGCCCTGGTCCGCACGGAGAACGGCGCGACGACGGTGGTGACCGGCACGGCCTCCTTCGAGCGGCTGGCCGAGATGGCTGGCTCGCTCCAGTCGAAGAAGGTCTGAGACACAGAGGGACGCAAAGGGAAGGGCCCCGCACTCCAGGAGTGCGGGGCCCTTCCGGCGTACCACTCAGACGGTGGTGACGACCTCGTCGTAGGAGAGGCGCGGGGAGCGCGGGAACCAGGCGTCCTCGCCCGGCTTGCCGATGTTGACGACCATCAGCGGGGTGTGGTCGGCGTCCAGGAACTCCTTCTGGAGGCCGGCGAAGTCCAGGCCGGTCATCGGGCCGGCGGCCAGGCCGGCGGCGCGGACGCCCACGATGAAGTACGCGGCCTGCAGGGCGGCGTTCATCAGCGCGGAGCCCTCACGGACCGGGCGCTCGGAGAAGAACATGTCCTTGGCCTGCGGGAAGTGCGGGAGCAGGGCCGGGAGCTCCTCGTGGAACTCGTTGTCGGCGGAGAGGATCGCGACCAGCGGGGCGGCCGAGGTCTTGGCCTGGTTGCCCTCGGCCATGTGCTTCACCAGGCGCTCGCGGGCCTCGGGGGAGCGGACCAGGGTGATGCGCAGCGGGGTCTGGTTGAAGGCGGTCGGGCCGTACTTCACCAGGTCGTAGATCGCCTGAACCTGCTCGTCGGTCACCGGCTCGTCGGTGAACGTGTTGGCGGTGCGGGCCTCACGGAAGAGGAGGTCCTGGGCGACGGCGTCAAGGGCGAGAGACATGCTGCGTACCTTCCGGACTGCAAAGGGGGGCCGCTTGTGGGGTCCAAGCGATGTCTCGACAGTACGCCGAAGATTGGTGAAACTTCAACTAATCCATCCGGATAGTGATCCGCTTCACTTGAAGTCTACATGCGGGGGCCCGGCGCACGCAGAGCCGCCAGAAGGGCGGGACGCCGCCTGGAAGAGGGCGCAGGGCGCCTGCGACCGGGGGCGGCGCCGTCCGTGCCCGGGGTGCGCGCCGTCCGTGGCCGGGGTTGCCGTCGACCGTGCCCGGGGTGCGCGCCGTCCGTGGCCGGGGTTGCCGTCGACCGTGCCCGGGGTGCGGGCCGTCCGTGGCCGGGATGCCGCCGGCGCCGTGCCCGGGGTGCCACCGGCCGTGCCCGGGGTGCCTGCCGCCCGCCGCCTCCCGCCCGGGTGCTACTCCTCCCCGTCCCCCGCTTCCGCCTCCGCCTCGGCCGCTCGTTCCGCCGCCAGCGAGGCGTCGAGTCGGGCCCGGGCGCCCTCCAGGCGGCGACGGCACACCTTCGCCAGCTCCTCGCCGCGCTCCCAGAGCGCGAGGGACTCCTCCAGGGACGTCCCGCCCGCCTCCAGCCGCCGGACGACCTCGATCAGCTCGTCCCGCGCCTGCTCGTACCCGAGGGCCGCCTCTTCCGCGCCCGTGTCCGTACCCGCTGCCATCTGTCGCTCCATCCTCCGCATCCGGTTCTTCCTCGGCCCGTCGCCCGCTCAGGCCGGGTCGGCCACGCGCCGCACCGCGAACTCGCCCTCGGCGACCCTCGCCCGCAGCTCCTCGCCCTCCGCGACCTCCTCGGGGGAACGGACCACGGCCCCGTCCGCCCGCTGGAGCACCGCGTAGCCCCGCTCCATCGTCGCGGCGGGCGAAAGCGCCCGGACCCGCGCCCGCGTGTGCGAGAGCTCCGAGTCCGCCCGGTCCAGGAGGTGCCCGAGGACCCGCCGGCTGCGGGCGAGGAGCGCCGCGAGCTCGTCCTCGCGGACCTCGACCATGCGCTGCGGATGCTCCATGACGGGCCGCGCGAGCGCGTGCGCCAGGCCGCGCTCCTCCCGCTCCAGGAGACCGCGGACGGTCCGCAGGGCCCGGTCCCGCAGCCCGCGGACCCGGTCGAGCTCCTCGCCGACGTCCGGGACGACCTTCTTGGCCGCGTCCGTCGGCGTCGAGGCGCGCAGATCGGCCACCAGGTCGAGCAGCGGCGAGTCCGGCTCGTGCCCGATCGCGGACACCACCGGCGTACGGCACTCGGCGACCACCCGGACCAGCTGCTCGTCCGAGAACGGGAGCAGGTCCTCGACGCTGCCGCCGCCGCGGGCCACGATGATCACGTCCACGTCCTCGTGCGCGTCCAGCTCCTTGACCGCCTGGACGACCTGCGGGACCGCCTTCACGCCCTGCACCGCCACGTTCCGCACCTCGAAGCGCACGGCGGGCCAGCGGCGGCGCGCGTTCTCCAGGACGTCCCGCTCGGCCGCCGAGGCCCGGCCGCAGACCAGGCCGACGAGGTGCGGCAGGAACGGCAGCGGCTTCTTCCGGTCGAGCGCGAACAGCCCCTCCGAGGCCAGGCTCCGCTTCAGCTGCTCCAGGCGCGCGAGCAGCTCGCCGATCCCGACCGGCTTGATCGCCACCGCCCGCAGCGACAGCTGGCCGCGCGGCGCGTACCACTCGGGCTTGGCGTGCACGACGACCCGGGCGCCCTCCGACACGACGTCCGCGACCGCGTCGAAGACCTGGCGGTAGCAGGTGACGCCGATGGAGATGTCGTGCGAGGGATCCCGCAGCGTCAGGAAGACGACCCCGGCGCCGGGGCGCCGCGACAGCTGCGTGATCTGCCCCTCGACCCAGATCGCCCCGAGCCGGTCGATCCACCCCCCGATCATCCGGGAGACCTCACCGACGGGAAGCGGTGCTTCTGCGGACGTAGTCAGACCCATGGACCGAGCGTAACCGCGCTGTACGACAACGTCAGGGGCGCGCGCGTCGGTCGCGACGGATCACGCGCGCGGGGAGCCCCCATCGCGCTCACGCGCGCGTGGACGTCCGGGTCGCCCCCTGCACCGCGAGGACCACGAGGCCCACGCCCAGCCACACCACACCCACCACCTGCGCCGCGGCCGAGGCCTCGATGATCACCGCGATCAGGATCGCCGCGCCGACCACCGGCACGACGACGTGCTTCAGCCAGTGCGGCGGCCCCTCCGCCCGCCGTACGGCGAACCAGCCCACCACGCTCGCGTGCAGCAGGACGAAGGCGGTCAGCGCGCCGACGTCGACCACCGACACCAGGTGGTCGAGGCCGTCGTCCCGGCGCGCCGCCCACAGGGCCGCGACCATCGTCACCGTCGCCGACACGAGCAGCGCCACGCGCGGGACGCCGCCGTCGGTGCGGGCGAGCACGTGGGGAAGGCGCCGGTCGCGGCCCATCGCGAAGAGCAGCCTGCCGCCCGCGGCCTGCCCCGCGAGCGCCGCGAAGGCCGCGCCGATCGCCTTGGAGACGGCCACCAGGTCGTGCAGCCAGCCGCCGACCGAGGCGTCCACGGCGTCGTAGAAGGCCGAACCCTGCTTGGCCGGGTCGGCGGCGAGCTCGGCCGAGGAGACCGGTTCGAGGAGGGCCACCAGCCAGGTCTGGGCCACGAACAGGACACCCGCCAGCGCCAGGCAGAACAGCAGCGCCCGCGCCACCTTCGCCGAGCCCCCGGTGACCTCCTCGGCGAAGGAGGCGATGGCGTCGAAGCCCAGGTACGACAGGACGGCCACCGACACGGCGCCGATCACCGCGGCGAGCGAGAACGAGCCGTCGCCGGTGAGCGGCGACCACCCGTCGCGCAGAGCCCCGTCCCGTACGAGCACGACCACCGCGGAGACGACGAAGACGAGGAGGACCACGATCTCCATCGCGAGCACCGCGAAGCCGACCCGGGCCGCCGCCCGCACGCCCCACAGGTTCAGCAGCGTGGTGACCACCACGGCGATCCCGGTCCACACCCACCGGTCCACCTCCGGGACCAGCGCCTCCATCGCGATGCCCGCGAAGAGGTAGGCGACGGCCGGGATGAGCAGGTAATCGAGCATCGCCATCCACCCGGCGATGAATCCCGGCCCTTCGCCGAGCCCCTTGCGCGCGTACGTGAAGACGGAACCGGCCTGCGGGGCGACCCGCACCATCTGGGCATAGCTGAACGCCGTGAACGCCATGGCGACCGTGGCCACGACGTACACCAGTGCGACGGCCCCGTGCGACTTCGCGTCGAGCGTGCCGAAGACGCCGACCGGTGCCATCGGGGCGATGAACAGCAGTCCGTACACGACGAGGTCACGGAAACCGAGATTCCGCCGCAGCTTCTCGTGGTCCGGCACCCGCGTCTCCTGAGCCATGGCGCCAGTTTCGGCCACGGCGCGGCTCCAAGGGCTCACCGACGCGGCCTTACGATGGGACGCATGACTGCAACGCCCGCGCCGACGCCCGATTCCGCCTCCGCGACGAACCGCCCGAAGCGTGTCCTGCTCGCCGCACCCCGCGGATACTGCGCGGGCGTGGACCGTGCCGTGATCGCCGTGGAGAAGGCCCTGGAGCAGTACGGGGCGCCGATCTACGTCCGGCACGAGATCGTCCACAACAAGTACGTCGTCCAGACCCTGGAGCGGAAGGGCGCGATCTTCGTCGACCAGGCGACCGAGGTGCCGCCCGGCAACATCGTGATGTTCTCCGCGCACGGCGTCGCCCCGACCGTCCACGAGGAGGCCCGCGTGGGCCGGCTCGCGACCATCGACGCCACCTGCCCGCTGGTCACCAAGGTCCACAAGGAAGCCGTCCGCTTCGCCAAGGAGGACTTCGACATCCTCCTCATCGGCCACGAGGGCCACGAGGAGGTCATCGGCACCTCCGGCGAGGCCCCCGACCACATCCAGCTGGTCGACGGCCCCGAGGACGTGGCCAAGGTCGAGGTCCGCGACCCCTCCCGGGTCGTCTGGCTCTCCCAGACCACGCTCTCGGTCGACGAGACGATGGAGACGGTCGACGCGCTGAAGGAGAAGTTCCCGCAGCTGATCTCCCCGCCGTCCGACGACATCTGCTACGCCACGCAGAACCGCCAGATCGCGATCAAGGAGCTCGCCGGCCAGGCCGAGCTGGTGATCGTCGTCGGCTCGAAGAACTCCTCCAACTCGATCCGCATGGTCGAGGTCGCCAAGCAGGCCGGGGTTCCCGCCGCGTACCTGGTCGACTTCGCCAGCGAGATCGACGAGGCCTGGCTGGAGGGCGTGACCAGCGTCGGTCTCTCCTCCGGTGCCTCCGTCCCGGACATCCTCGTGCAGGAGGTCCTGGAGTGGCTCGCCGAGCGCGGTTACGCGGACGTGGAGATCGTCAAGACGGCGGACGAGTCCCTGACCTTCTCGCTGCCCAAGGAGCTCCGCAACAAGGACCTGCGGGCCGAGGCGGAGAAGCTCGCGGCGGCTGCGCCCGTCAAGGAGTAGCGGGGCGCGCCAGCCCTTACCGTGGGGTCCATGAACGTCTTCGGAGTGGACATCGGCGGCTCGGGCATCAAGGGCGCTCCCGTGGACCTGGAGCGCGGCACTCTCGCCGAGGAGCGCCACAAGGTACTGACCCCGCAGCCCGCCACACCCGACGGTGTGGCGGGCTGCGTCGCGGAGGTCGTGGAGCACTTCGGCTGGACCGGACCGGTCGGCGTCACCTTCCCGGGCGTCGTGACGGGCTCCACCATCCGTACCGCGGCCAACGTCGACAAGTCCTGGATCGGCGTCGACGCCGGCACCCTGCTCGGCGACCGCCTCGGCGGGCTCCCGGTGACCGTCCTGAACGACGCGGACGCGGCCGGGGTCGCGGAGATGACCTTCGGCGCGGGCCGGGGCCGCAAGGGCACGGTGATCCTGCTGACCCTCGGCACCGGCATCGGCTCGGCCCTCTTCGTCGACGGCCGCCTCGTCCCCAACACCGAGCTCGGCCACCTGGAGCTCAAGGGCCACGACGCGGAGACCCGCGCCTCGACCAAGGCCAAGGAGGACGAGGACCTCAGCTGGGAGCACTGGGCGACCCGACGGCTGCGCAAGTACCTCGCGCACGTGGAGATGCTCTTCTCGCCGGAACTGTTCATCATCGGCGGCGGCGTGAGCCGCAAGGCCGACAAGTTCCTGCCGCTGATCGAGGGCATCCGCGCGGAGATCGTCCCGGCGGAGCTCCAGAACAACGCGGGGATCGTGGGGGCGGGGATGGCGGCGGGGGCGGCCTGAGGGCGGCTGTCCGGCGGTGATCCGGGATCCAATATCCGACATTCGAACACCGGATATTGGATCCCGGCTACAGGATCCCGGCTGCGGGATCCGATCCCCCGTCTACACGACCGGCCTCCGGCCCGCCGCCGGAGCCCGTCCGCCCGGCCCCTCGCCCGGCCCGGCGCCGACGCCGGCCCCGGAGGCCGTCCGGGCGGCACCGCGCTGATGGCGGCGCCCGATCTCCCGCACCTTGCGGACGCTCGCGATGAGACCGGCGACGAGGGTGCCGCCGTAGAGCCACCCGGCGTGCACGGCGAGGGCGGTCACGATGGCCATGGCCTGGCCGCCGAAGCCGCCCGTGCCGCCCGCGATGGGGACGACGCCGACGGCGAAGGCGATGGGGACGCCGATCGGGGCGGTGACCAGGTCGGCGGTCCGGACCCAGAGCGCGGTCAGGGCGCTGACCGGCAGGAACAGCAGCCCGTAGACGACGGGGGAGCCGTCGAGGAGGAGCTCGTCGAGGAGGCCCAGGGCCAGCATGACGGCCGAGGCGAAGAGCCCGGCGCCGAGACCGGTGAGGCGGGGCGAGGGGAGCCGGCGCAGGGCGAGGACGACCGGCGGCACGGGCCGGCGCCCGGCGGGCCGCCCCGCGACGCGGCCGGCCGGGGCCGCGGCGGCACCCGCGGCCCGCTCCACGCGGGCACGTCCGGGCGTGCGCCCGGCCCTGCCGGTCACGCGGTAGACGGCGGCGCCCTCCACGAGCGCGCCGGGCGGTGCGACCGGTGGCGTGGCGGGGGTCTGCGGCCTTCGGCGCCCTTGCGGCTGACTTGTCCTGTGCTGCTCCACTCGACCAACGTAGGTCGGAAGGGGGCGGGAACCGGGTCCGGGACACGCCCTTTGGGTGACCTTGCCCCCGAGAACGACCGAAGGTCGGCGTCGCTGGCCGGTTCGCCCCGCCCGTAAACTGGGGGATCGGCCCACCATCCACACTTCAGGAAGTCGCCACCGTGTCGCTCACGATCGGAATCGTCGGTCTGCCGAATGTCGGCAAGTCGACCCTGTTCAACGCCCTGACCAAGAACGACGTGCTGGCGGCCAACTACCCGTTCGCCACGATCGAGCCCAACGTCGGCGTCGTCGGCGTCCCGGACGCCCGCCTCACCAAGCTCGCGGAGATCTTCGGCTCCCAGCGCATCCTCCCGGCGACGGTCGACTTCGTCGACATCGCGGGCATCGTGCGCGGCGCCAGCGAGGGCGAGGGCCTGGGCAACAAGTTCCTCGCGAACATCCGCGAGTCGGACGCGATCTGCCAGGTCATCCGCGCCTTCAAGGACGAGAACGTCGTCCACGTCGACGGCAAGGTCTCGCCGAAGGACGACATCGAGACGATCAACACGGAGCTGATCCTCGCGGACCTCCAGACGATCGAGAAGGTCCTGCCGCGCCTCCAGAAGGAGATGCGGATCAAGAAGGACACGGCGCCCAAGGTCGCCGCCGTCGAGGCCGCCCAGGCGATCCTGGAGAAGGGCGACACCCTCTTCTCGCAGGGCATCGTCCAGGGCTCGGAGAAGGCGGAGCTCCTGCACGACCTCCACCTCCTCACCACCAAGCCGTTCCTGTACGTCTTCAACGTCGACGAGGACGAGCTGACGGACGACGCCTTCAAGGCCGAGCAGAGCGCCCTGGTCGCGCCGGCCGAGGCGATCTTCCTCAACGCCAAGCTGGAGCAGGACCTCGCCGAGCTCGACGAGGAGGACGCCATGGAGCTCCTTCAGTCCGTCGGCGCCGAGGAGCCCGGCCTCGCCACCCTCGCCCGCGTCGGCTTCGCCACCCTCGGCCTCCAGACCTACCTGACGGCCGGCCCGAAGGAATCCCGCGCCTGGACGATCAAGCAGGGCGCGACGGCCCCCGAGGCGGCCGGTGTGATCCACACCGACTTCCAGAAGGGCTTCATCAAGGCCGAGGTCATCTCCTTCGCCGACCTCGTCGAGACGGGCTCGGTCGCCGACGCCCGCGCGGCCGGCAAGGCCCGCATGGAGGGCAAGGAGTACGTCATGCAGGACGGCGACGTCGTGGAGTTCCGCTTCAACGTCTGATGCGTGACGTGCCCACGGGGCCCGGTTCTTCGGAGTCGGGCCCCGTGGGCGTGAATGCTTGACGGATCAGCTTTCGTCCTCGTTCGGTGCGCGGGGCGCCGTGGGCCGGTGTGGCTTGTAGGAGGCGTCCCAGAAGTACGGGGACGTCGTGTCGCCTTCGCCCGTATCGGCGTCCGGGCCCTCGCCCTCGTCCGCGCCGTCGCTCTGATCGGGCGTCGGGAAGAGGGCCCGTCTGATCTCGTCGGCGGCCTCGTACAGCTCGGCCATCTCCAAGCTCATGACGAAACGGTTCACGAGCACCGTGTACTCGTCCATGTCCGGCTTAACGCCCGCCGCCGTGAGCAGCAGGACCAGCCGATCGGCGGCCCCGACCTCCGCCTCGCGGTCGAACGGCCCTGCTCCCGGGTCAGGGTCGCCCCAGAGCGGTCCGCTGCCGGTCGCTTCGCTCCGCGCGTCCACGGGCGGGACGAGCAGATGACGGAAGAGTTCGGGCACCTCCTCGTTGTTGGCGGCCGAGGCGATCTGCGCGAGCGGTCCGATCATGTCGACCGCCTTCTCGATCTCGTCCTCGTGCCGGGCCAGCCACCAGACCACCGCACTGCCCGGGCTCTCGAGCACGTCGTCACCGAGGTAGCGCCGCTTGTTGCGCTCGTGCTGGCGCTCGTACTCCCAGATCTCCTCGTCCTTGCGCAGGTCACTCAATTTCCGCAGGCGCTCGCGGTCAGCGGGGGCGAGCGTCAGCGTCGCGTCGGCAGCCAAGGCCATCACCCGTCCGCTCCGGTCGGGGAGCGGGACGCTCAGCTCTCCCTCCAGGAGGAACCGCGCGACGCTCGCCCTGTCCGGCTGCTCGCGACGGACGATCTCCAGGGCCCGGCTGACGACCGCGGACACGGCGAGGGCCGGGGAGGCGCTGTTGGACCGGCCGGTGTGGTCGGGGACAGGCCGCCACCACACGGTGGCGGAGAAGAGGAAGTCGTAGCCGTCCACGGCGCTCGGCAGCGCCGCGTCGATCACCCGCGTCTCCTGGTACGGCTGCTCTGTGGGCGCTGCGGGCGGCTCGGGCTCCTCGGTCCCGTACGGATCGGCCTCTGGATGGCCACCGTCGAGGAACGTCAGCACGAGCAGGAGGGAGCCCGAGGCCGTGCCCATGGACATGAAGCCCCACAGCCAAGCCGACCAGTGCAGGAGGTTGCCGAGCACAGCCGGTGCGACGCCGCAGAGAGCGACGAGCAGCAGGCTGGGAAAGCGGGGTCTCATCGTGCCTCTTCCGTGGTCCGTGGTCCGTCGCCCGCACGCCGCGTACGGTCGGCGCGGGCGTACTGCGCCTGGTCGATGTGCTGCCACAAGCGGCCGGCGACGGCTGTCCGGGCCGGGTCGCGTGCCGTGCCCGCCCAGTCGCAGGCGATGGCATAGAGGCGATGGAGGGCGGTTTTGCGGCCGTGCGTGGCCCCGACCATCACCTCCAGCGCCATTTCCTGCGTACGGTCGCCCGCCACGGTGTCGAGCCAGCTCTTCACCATGGGGTCCCAGAGTTTCGTGGATGGCCGGGAGAACACCGTCCCCCAGCCCAAGGACAGGTCCGGCCACCGTGGCGGGTCAGGTACCCGATCGCTCCTCAACAGCTCGGTGAGGAGCCGAAGAGGGGGCTCAGCCGCCCGGGACTCCCGGCGTGCCGGGCCCCGCAGGCGGTCGATCAGCAATCGGTACAGCCGGCGGTCGCTGCGGACGATCTCGAAGAGTGCCTCTTCGGCCGCGCGGGCCGCCTCCCCCTCCCGTACGGCGAGGTGCCGCAGCCGCACCACGGCCTGATCGGGATGGGTGGAGGCGAGACTCCGGACGCACACGGTGGTCAGGGCGCGGACGACACCGTCCGACAAGGAGGGGGAGTTCACGCAGTCGTACATCCGTCTGCGAAACCAGCCCCCGAACCCCTCGTGACTGAGTCCGAGTTCGAGGGCGGCTACGGCGCGCGGGTCGCTGGAGGCCCCGGTTGCGCCCTTCGCCCACAGAGTCGCGAGCTCGAAGAGGTCGTCGGGCCGCCCGGTGGCCAGAGACCGCTCGCCGAAGCGGACGACGATGTTCGCCTGGTCGTCGGTGGTCAGACCGGGAAGCCCGGCGGTCACGCCGATCCATTCCGCGAGCTCGTCGCGCAGCCCGGGGAAGTTCGCCCAGAAGTACGTTCGTACCGCGTCGGCGTAGGCAAGTTGCTCGAAGCGGAGCCGTCCGTCCGGGTCTCGCTCGATCCCGAGGGCCGTCAACCGCTGCCCGAAATCCATCCGCGCGAGCTCGGTGGCCGCCTCTTCCTCGTGCCCCACCGTTGTCAGCAGGCTGCGCCATGCCTCGTGGACGGTGTCGGCATGCGCTTCCTCGAACATCGCCGCGGCGAGCAGCAGGGCCCGTTCGGGCGCGGTGCATGCCGTGGCCACTCGCCGGCTCACCTCGGTGGCACGGTCGGTCACCGCACACAGGGCTTGGTCGAGCCAGTTTGTGAAAGCGGTGCCGAACCGGCCGCTGTCGCGAGCAGTCTTCACCAGGCTTGCCAGCCGTGCCAGTTCCCGCATGGGGGAGCGGTCGTACAGAAGCCGGAGGCCGGGGCGCTCCAGGTCCGCGGGGCGGAAGGGCATCCGGTCCATCCGAAGGTGCCGGGTGAGGACGGCGATGCCCCGGGGGCGTTCCAGCGTCACCGTGTGCGGTGCGAGCTCTGGCGGATGGGCTTGTGTCATGCCCGAGGGCAGGACGACGACCAAGTGGGCCCCGGCCTCCTGAACCTGTGACCGGAGCCCGGCCAAGTGGCGCTGGACGCCGGCGTACTCCTCCTCGCCAGCCATCCGGGAGAGGTCGAGGAGGAGGCGGTCTCCCGCACCGGGGGCAGCAGGTCTTGCGTCGCCGCCTCCATCTCCGTCCCAGTCCCTGTCCTCGTCCTTGCTCGTGGGCTTGTCCGGGGTGGGAAGCTCCTCGAACCGGACGTCTCCTCTGGGGGTTTCGCAGTCCTCACCGAGCTCGTGTAGCAGCATGATCGCCGCGGCGCGACGACCGGTGCCGGGCTGAGCGTCGAGCAGCACCACCGAGCCGGGTTTCTCTAGGCGGTCGGCGGCAGCGCGGTAGTTCCCCGGCGGGGCGAACCGGTCGGCCAGGTGCAACCGGTCCTCGCGGACGATCCGCAGGGGTTCCGCACTTCTACGGTTCCTCCAGGTGGTTCGGGCGCCGTAGAAGACGTACTGGGGTCCCGTGCCGTTGTTCACCGGGCCACGCGCATCGTTGACGGTGACGCGGTCCTGTGCAGTCATCGTCGGTCGTCCGAGGGCCGGCGCTCGCGCTTGAAACGCTGGTGGACCGTGCTGCTGTTGTCGCCCGCGGTGAACTGGACCCCTGTGTTGTCGCCCTCGAAGTGGGGGGCGTTGTACTGGGGCCCCGGGCCGGTGTTCACCGGCCCCTGCGGCTCGTTGACGAACGTACCGAGGTCGCCGTTGAGGTTTCCGATGCCGCCACGCACTCGCTGCTCGACATCGCGCGTCCGCATCCTGGAGTGTCCCGCGTCCTTGGCCGACCCCTTGCGGGACTTCGACTTCGCCCTGTCCCGCGCCGCGGGGGCGTCGCGGTCCACCTCGAGCAGTTCGGGAAGTTGCCGGGCCAGGGCGTCGCCGAGCACTGCCAGGTCCGCGTCGCTGTTGCGGTGGTCGAAGCGCTTGTACTGGCAGTCCGCCAGCTCACGCAGGTCTTTCGGGAGGACGACGCGGTCGATCCGCGTCGCCTTTCCTACGAGCACGGGGATGACTAGGATTCCGCGGTCGAGCGCGGTCCGGATCTCGCGGCGGGTCCAGTCCTGCTCGGCTTCGAGGGCGGGGCGGCCGTCGGGCCCTGGGACCTCCGCCCAGCGCGGGCCGATCACCGCGATGAGCGCGTCGCACTTCTCCGCCGCCCCGTCCAGTTCCGCCGGGAAGCGGTGTCCGAGCTCGATCGAATCGCTGGCGAAAAAGATGTGATCGCGGCCGAACCGCCGGACGAGCTCCCGGGCGATCAGAGTCGCGGCGGATTCCTCGTCGCCTGTGCGGTAGTTGATGAAGACGTCGGACATGCCGATTCCCTTCATGAGTGGAATGGAGGACGGAGAGAGGGCACGACCTCGTGGCGGCATGGCGCAGCCATCGGAGGCGTACGGAGGAGGGTGCGCCGCCCGACGGGTCACTGGCCGCGGGCAGCCTGAAGGAAGCGAGCGCTGCTCGGTGTGATGCATCGGGCGGGGATCAGAAGGTCCGCAGGTCTCGACCGAACGGGATCAGGGGATCCGGCGAGCCGGGCGGCTCGAGCCAGTGTCGGTCGTGAAACGTGTGTCAGTCCTGCGCGGGGGCGAGTACGCGTGCCAGTGCGGGCTGCAGATCGCGTACGGCGCGGTTGCTCCGGAACCGGGAGAGTTCCCGCGAGAGACGCCGGATGTCGCTATTCACCGTCGCCGACGGAACGGCCGGCATCACGCCGAGCAGCTCTGCGGCGATCGTGCACGCGTGCTCGACCTCTCCGGAAGCGGCATGGGCCAGGGACCTGCGGAAGCCGTATCGGGCGCGGGTGCGCAGCGCGTGCGGCGGGAGGCGGAGGTACTCCCGGTCGAGTACCTCGGCGGAGGCCTTGGGACGGCCGAGGTCGTGCAGGCACCAGCCAGTCGACATCGCTGCCGGATCGCTCACATGGGAGGTGCCGATCACGGGCTCGGCACCGTTGCGGGCGTCGTCGCCGACGAGCAGTTCCCATGCCCTGTCGAGGCTGCGGAGGCAGTCGACTTCGTTGCCGACGAGTGCGTGTCCCTGGGCCTCCCGTTGGGCCGCGAGTCCCCGGATGCGCGGTGGGAGCTCGCTGCTCTGGGCGCGGCGGGCCAGGGCGATGGTGCCGGCGGCGTCCCCTGCGTACATCGTGACCAGGGCGCGTCGCACCAGTGCGTAGGAACCGAGGTACGGGTCGCCTCCGGCGCGCGCCAGTTCGGCGGCCTCGCCCGTCCAGCCGAGTGCCGCGTCGATGTCCCCGGCCTCCTGGGCCATCCAGCCGGTGAACTCCGCGAACCGAGAGGCGAGCAAGAGTGCGGGGGCCCGATGAGCGGACCGGGCGTCGGCGGCCAGCCCGGTGATCATGCGGGTCTGCGTCGCCAGCAGGGGCAGCAGGACCTTGGGTGCGGTGGACTGGCCGAGCTGCCGCAATTGGTCGAACTGCATGCGGAAGGAGGGCAGGAGGGGATCGTCGGTGGAGGACACCGCCTGACCGCCGAGTTTCAGGCCGAGGTCGATCAGCGCTCCTGTGGCCGCCGAGAGGACTTCCCGGCGCCCGACGAGCCAGCGGCTCGGACCCATGGGGGATTCGGCGGCGCCCGAGTCCGAGTCCGTCTCGGGGCGGGTGACCAGGCGCTGCAGCGCGCCGTTCGCGCCGAGGAAGGCGTCGCACCGCCGGGCCAGTTCGGGGGACGCGGAACGCTCCCCGCGCTCGACCTTGCTGAGGTGCCCCTTGTCGTAGTTGAGCGCCACGGAGAACTCGGTCAGAGTCAGTCCTGCTTCTAGTCGTAAACGACGAAGTTCCGGTCCAAAACGTAAAGTCGTGCTCATCGTCACCCTCCCCTTGAACAGTGACCGCGAGAGCCGTCCGCCCTCGCGGGGAGCCGTCATCCGACGATCACCGGTCGACATGAAACTCGACGGTGAACACTTACTGTGACGGTTCCGTCTCGCTTCGCGTTCGAGAGTGAGTCTGGCATGAGGCGCGCCTGGGGAATCGGGGTTCGGCGGTGTTGCCTGTTGCCTCTTTCGTTCCCCGTCGTTCCCCGTTCGTTCCTTGGGGCGACCGAGGTCGAGCGAGACTGGGACAAAGTGATTGAGAATGACAGGGTTGTGGGCGGGGGCGGCCGTTCACGAAGCCGCAGCGCTCGTCGATCCAGCGGCAGGTGCAGGTCGGTATGGCCGATCCAGGTCGGGGCGTTGCCCGCAGCGGTGGCTCGTAGGTGAGCAGCAAGCGGTGGGACGACGGGGGTGCGGGCGCCGAGTTCGGTCAGGCCCAGTGGATGCCTTCCGGCTCGCTCCAGTCCGGTGGCGTCGCCCGTTCCAGGCAGGCGCGATAGGCACGGCGCACGGGCTCGACCGCGCCGTCGATCTTCGGCTCGCCAGAGCCATCGCCGCCCATTCCCGGACGGTGGGGTTGTCGCTGTGCAGGAGGGCGATCAGAGCGGGGCCGCAGCGTGGGTCCGTCACCTCTTCGAAGACTTCGATGGCGGTCAGCTGCCCGAAGCCGCCGAGGGAGGGGAGCCCGTCGATGATGGCGGGGGTGGCGTCGGAGCCGATGCAGATCAGCTCCGCGCGGGCGTCGTAGGACTCGTCGGCCTTGCCGTCTAGCTGCTGGACGAGTGTCTCGATGTGGGAGGTCATGACGCGGAGTGGTCCCGGCGCCAGAAAGTGGGGAGCCACCAGCAGAGCACCGAGAGGTCCTCGGGCCAGGGGGCGCGGCCCTCGGCCGCCCAGTCCTCGAAGGAGTCCCGCGCCAGATCGATGGGGCGCCAGGCGGAGTCGAGTGGCTCGCCGGCTGCTGAGGGTCGCACGAAGCGTCGGCCGTGCTCGTCGCAGGCGCCGAAGTCCTGGTAGTTCCGCTGGGCCTTGATCAGGGAGACCTTGTTCGCGCCGCCGCTCATGGCCGGCCAGCGGAACTGGACCCCGTCGTCCTCCCAGAAGCAGACGGGGCAGATCTCGTACGAGCCGGGCATCGCGCTCAGCACGCGGTGTCCGCAGCACGGGCAGGGGTAGGAGTCGCTCACCTGCGCAGTTTCGTTGCAGGTCCCGCCCCTGTGCCATGGATTTCTCTGCCTCGGGACCCCCGGCCAGTCCGCAGCCAGTCCGCAGGACACCCGTATACGGCCGTCGGGAGCCAACGCATGCCAACGAGGAAATCCCAGGTCAGGGCCCTGTGCGAGGCTCCGTCGCAGGTCAGGATCAGCCCGCAGACATTCCGCTTCAACGTCTGACGTTCGAGAGTGATGAGCAGGGCCGGGCCTCGGGGTCCGGCCCTGTTCGTTCTGGGGTGCGGGATCACCCGGCGGGTGACTTGCTACTCCCACGTATCCTCGATTCCTCGGAATGGGGGAGAGGGATCGCGGAGGTATACAGGTGGAGTTCCGGCTGCTCGGCTCCGTTGCGCTGGTGACGGAGGACAGGGACGTAGCCTTGGGGCCCGCCAAGCGGTCCAGTCTGCTCGCCATGCTCCTGCTGCGGCCCAACAGTGCCGTGAACGTCGGCCAGTTGATCGACGCCCTGTGGGAGGAGGAGCCGCCCACGCACGCCAAGACCGTCCTCCAGGGGCACGTCTCACGGCTGCGGGCGCTGCTCGCCGAGCACGGGGCCGAGGCGTACGGGGTCGAGCTCGCCACGCAGGGTTCGGCGTACGTGCTGCGGATGCCGGAGTCGCTGGTGGACGCCCACCGCTTCGAGGAGCTCGTCGGGCTCGCCGGGGTGCAGCGCCGGCCCGCCGACGCGGTGCGGATGCTGCGGGAGGCGCTGTCGTACTGGCAGGGGCCCGCGCTCACCGGGACCGTGCACAGCAGGCCCCTGGAGGCCGCGGCCGGAGGCCTGGAGGAGATGCGCCTCGCGTCGGTGGAGGCGCTGGCGGAGGCGTACGGACAGCTCGGCGAGCACGGCAGGGCCGCCGCCGTCCTCCGTACCGAGGCCGTCGCCCACCCGCTGCGCGAGTCCCTGGCCGCCGCGCTGATGCTGGCGCTCGGCCGCTCCGGCCGCCAGTCGGACGCCATCGACTGGTACCACCGGACCCGGCGGCTGCTCGCCGAGGAGCTGGGCGTCGACCCGGGGGAGACCCTCAGCGAGGCGTACGCGACGCTGCTGCGTTCCGCCGAGCCCGTCTCCGTGCCCCGGCCCGCCGTCGAGGTCAAGGCCCCGGCGCCCGAGGGTCTGCCGCGGGCCCCGCGCGGATTCACCGGACGCGGCGCCGAACTCGCCGCGCTCGACCGCGCCGCCCGCGCCGGGGACGGCCCGGTCTGCCTCGTCACCGGGCCCGCCGGCGTGGGCAAGACCGCGTTCGCCGTCCACTGGGCCTACGAGCGGCGCGCCGACTTCCCCGACGGGCGGCTCTTCGCCGACCTGCGCGGCTTCAGCGACACCGCGGAGCCCGAGACCGCCGCCGTCCTGCGGGAGTTCCTGCTGGCCCTCGGTGTCCCGCCGCAGCGGATCCCGGAGACCGTCGACGCGCGCGGCGCGCTGTTCCGCTCCCTGACCGGCGGGCGCCGGCTGCTCGTCGTCCTCGACAACGCCCGCTCCTCCGAGCAGGTCCGGCCGCTGCTGCCCGGCGGCGCCCCCTGCACGACGCTCGTCACCAGCCGCGACCGGCTCGGCGGCCTGATCGCCTCCGACGCCGCCCGTCCCGTGCCGCTCGGGCACCTGCAGCCGGCCGCCTCGGCCGCCCTGCTCACCACCGTGCTGGGCGAGGACCGGGTCGCCGCCGAACCCGCCGCCGCCACCCGGCTCGCCCGGCTCTGCGACGGCCTGCCGCTCGCCCTCCGGGTCACGGCCGCCCGCCTGGCCGAGCGGCCGCAGTGGACGCTCGACGCCATGGTCGGCGAACTCGCCGACGAACAGAGCAGGCTGGCACTCCTCGACGTGGAGGACCGGGGCGTCTCCGCCGCGCTGCGCCTCACCGTGCAGCAGCTCCCGGAGTCCGCCGCCCGGATGTTCCGCGCGATCGGGCTGCACACCGGCTCCGACCTGGACCGGTTCGCGGCGGGCGCGCTCGCCGGCACGACACCGGGGCAGGCCTCCGCCGACCTGGACCGGCTCGCCGCCGCGCACCTGCTCACCGAGGCCGTCCCCGGCCGCTGGACGCCGCACGACCTGGTGCGCCTCTACGCCCGCCATGTCGCCGCGCAGGCCGACCCCGAGGGCCTGCCCCGGCTGCTCGACCACTACCTGTACACCGGCCTCGCGGCCGACGCCGCCGCGGAGCCCGGCTCGCAGCCCTGCTACTCGCTGCCCGCCGACGCCCGACGGCCCGCCGCGACGAGGGAGTTCGAGGACCGTACGGCGGCGCTCGACTGGTACGTGGCCGAGCGGCCCGCCCTGGAGGGAGCGGTCGCCGCCGCGGCCGCCCTCGGGTTGCACGACCGGGCCTGGCGGCTGGCGCTCGTGCAGTGGCCGCTGATGCTCATGCGGATCGGGGACGGCTGGACTCCGCTCCTGGAGGCCGGGCTCGCCTCGGCCGAGGCGATCGGCGACCTCGACGCCCAGTCACGCACCTGTGCCCTGCTCGGCTGGATCCTGCACGAGGAGGGCCGGGACGCCGAGGCGCTGGTCCACCTGGAGAAGGCGCCCGGTCTGGCGGCCCGCGCGGGCGACGCGATCAGCGAGGCGATCGCCTACGTCAACTACGCCGCCGTCCTGGACGCGACCGGGGAGCACGAGCGGGCCGGGCTGCTCATGCTGCACGCCGTCTCGCTCGCCGACCGCATCGGCCACCCGTCCACCCAGGTGCTGACCCTCCAGCACCTGGCGGGCCACTGTCTGAAGGCGGAGGAGTACGAGGCGGCGCTCGCGCACACCCTTCGCGCCGGGGAACTGGTCGCGCCCGACGCGGTGGTCATCCGGGCCTCGCTGCAGATCACCCTGGGCGAGGCGCTGGCCGGTATCGGCCGTCTCGAAGAGGCCGCCGACCAGCTGGAACGTGCGATCGTCGCGGCCGACGCGGCCGGTTTCACCGAGGGTTCGGCGCGGGCGGCGGCGCACCTCTCGCGGCTGACAGCGGATCGTTAGCGGTACGCAAGCGGGACGGCAGCGCCGAACGGGAAGCTGGATGCAGCACCGGGGAGAACAGGCCGGTGCCACGAGGCGCAGGCACCGAGCGTGCGCCCCGACCGACCGCGTCAACGGGGGAGAACCACCATGCGCAACCACCGCAAGCACACCGTCCTGGCCGCCGCCGCCATCGCCGCCCTCTCGCTGGGCCTGACCGCCTGCGGCGGCGGGGACGGCGCCTCGGGCGCCAAGGACGCGGGAAGCGCGAGCTCCGCGCAGACCTCGGCCGGCACGGGTGACAACGGCACGGCCGGCGGCGGTACGGCGGACCAGACGTCCGCGAAGAGCGGCTCGAGCTCCACGGGCGGTTCGACCTCCGGCGGCTCGGCCACGGGCGGCTCCACGGCCGGTGGTTCCACCGGCTCCACCGGCGGATCCAAGACCGGTTCCACCGGTTCCACCGGCTCCACCGGCCAGAACAGCTCCGCCAAGGCCCCGGCCTGTGCCTACGGTGACATCAAGGTGACGGCGGCGAAGGCGGACGAGGTCCCGACCGAGCACATCGTCCTCACCGCCACCAACACCTCCGGCCGCTCGTGCACCCTGCTGGAGTACCCGCTCATCGCCTTCGGCCCGATCCAGACCGCCAAGGACATCCCGGCCGTCGCGAAGAGCAAGCCGGCGAAGCTGGTCGTCCTGAAGGCCGGCGAGCCCGCCTACGCGAACGTCCGGGTCGCGCTCGGGGGCGCCCACGAGGACAACAAGGTCGTGAAGGAGTTCAACGTGAACCTCTTCGCCCCCCAGGGTCCGGCCGAGGGCAGCATCGTCGTGAAGGCCCCCGCCGGCGGCCTCGCCGTCGACGAGGCCGCCGCGAAGACGGGCTACTGGACGTACGAGCTCCGCAACGGCGCCGACGAGTTCTGATCCGCGCGAGGGCGTGAGCGCCCCCGGTGCGGTGTCAGGGACGGGTCCAGCCGTCCGCGAAGTCGCACCGGAGGTCGCTCCACCACCGCTGCCTCTCCGGGGTGAACCCGGGGTCGTCGCGCAGCCAGGGGAGGGCGCCGACCCAGGTGTCCCAGAGGCCGTCCGGGACGAGGAACCGCTCGGCGTACGAGCTTCCCAGGCCGGCGTCGAGCCGCAGCAGGGCGCCGAGGGCCTCGGGCTGGTCGTACCTGAGGTCGGTACGGGGCAGGTAGCGGTCCAGGTAGGCGGCGAGGAGCTCCGCGTCGGCGCGGGTGCCGAGCCGGGCGAGGGCGAAGCAGTAGGCCCCGCCCGCGTAGCAGACCTCGCTGGCCAGGAGCAGTTCGCCGAGCCGCTCACGGAACCGGGCCCGCCGGTCCACGCCGATCAGCCAGGCCGCCGTGTACCGTGACCGCCACTCGTAGGCGAGCAGGGCGTCCAGTTCCTCGTCCGTGACGGCCGCCGCGTCCTCGACGATCCCGCGGACGAAGCCGCGGGGCGGCGGCTGGTCGGGGTTCAGGTACCGGCCTCCGAGCAGCTCCATGTAGCGCGGCCGGCCGTGGCGCTTCGTGCTCACGTACCGCTCCACGACATGGCCGTACCCGCTGTCCCGGGGGTCCCGCAGGGCGACCCGGCCGGTGGCGCCCGCCACGTGGGCCTCGATCCCGGTCACCTCTCGGCTGCTGCTCATGGGCGCAGTCTGCCGGGGAACGTCCCGGCGCGACCAGGTGTTTTCGTAGCCCCCGAACGCTCGTCAGGCCACCGCCCCGTCCGGGGGCGGTCCGGCCCGGGCCTCACGGCGCCAGGCCGGTCTTCACCCCCGCGCCGCAGAGCGGCACCACGGTGAGCCCGGGGCGGGGCGGGGTCGCGCCGACCGCCGCCCAGCAGGCCACGCCGGTCGACTCGACGAAGAGGCCGCGACCGGCCAGATCCCTTTGTGCGGCGCGGATCTGGTCCTCCGTCACCGTCAGGAACGTGCCGCCGGTCGCGCGGACCGCCCGCAGGATCTGGCGGGCGCGGGGCGGGGCCGGGATCGCGATGCCCTCGGCGAGGGTGGGGCGCGCGGCGGCCGGGCCCGTGAGGTCCTCCGCGCCCGCGTGGAAGGCCTCGGCCAGGGGGGACACGGCCTCCGCCTGGACGGCGACGAGCGCGGGCCGGGTGTCGACCAGGCCGTGGCCGTACAGCTCCTCGACGGCGAGGGCGGCGCCGAGGAGCAGGGTGCCGTTGCCGACGGGGACGACGATCGTGTCCGGGAGGCGTCCGCCGAGCTCCTCCCACAGCTCGTAGACGTAGGTCTTGGTGCCGTGCAGGAAGTACGGGTTGTACACGTGCGAGGCGTAGAAGACGCCCGGTTCGTCGGCGGCCTCGCGGGCCGCCCGGGCCGTCGCCTCGCGGTCGCCGGGCACCTCGACGATGCGGGCCCCGTGCGCCCGGATCTGCTCCAGCTTCTTCGGGGACGTGCCCTCGGGGACGTACACGACGCAGTCGAGCCCGGCCCGCGCGCCGTACGCGGCGATCGCCGTGCCGGCGTTGCCGCTGCTGTCGGCGAGGACCGTGCGGGGTCGCAGGCGGCGGGCGTGCGCGGCGAGCATCACGGCGCCGCGGTCCTTGAAGGACAGGGTCGGCATGAGGAAGTCGAGTTTGGCCGAGACCGAGTCGGTGAGGCGGACGAGCGGGGTGCGGCCCTCGCCGAGGCTCACCTCGGGCCCGTGCGGGACCGGAGGCAGTGCCTCCGCGTAACGCCACAATGAATTCACACGTGAGGCGAGTGACGGGAGGGAGACCGGCGCACCGGCGAACGCGAGGTCCCAGGGGCCGCGGCACTTCGGGCAACACCAGGTGAGGGCGTCGACGGGGGACTGGATGCGGCATTCGGGGCACTCGTAGACGGTCATGAGGGGCAGCATGTCAGCTGTGTGGCACGGGTGTTGCGCACGTGTGCGAGCCCTTGTGGGATTCCTATGGATCAGTCAATCTTTCGCTCGGCAGCCGGACGTGCGAGACGGCGCGGGCCTCCCGTGACGTATTGACATGTCCATGTCGCAATCGTGTCGTGTTCCTGCCTTACCCCCACGAGGAGGACCCCCACATGTCAGTGATGCGTGCACCGCGTCGCCGTACGGCCACCGCCGCGGCCATCGCCGTCGCCGCCCTCGCCCTCGGCTCCCTCACCGCCCTCCCGGCGGCCGCCGCACCGGCAGCCCCCGAAGGCGTCATCGAGAACGCCGGGGCCGAGGGCACCGTCCCGGGCAGCTACATCGTCACCCTCGACGAGTCCGCCCAGGCGGAGACCGCCGCGGGCCGAGCCGTCGCCGCCCGGTTCGGCGCGAAGATCAAGCGGACGTTCACCTCGGCGATCAACGGCTACTCCGTCGAGGTCTCCGAGGCGCAGGCGCGCAGGCTCGCGGCCGACCCGGCGGTCAGGTCCGTCGTCCAGAACCGCGTCTTCCACGTCGACGGCACCCAGCCCTCGCCGCCCTCCTGGGGCCTGGACCGGATCGACCAGAAGGCCCTTCCGCTGAACCAGAGCTACACCTACCCGGACACCGCGGGCCAGGGCGTCACGGCGTACATCATCGACACCGGCGTCCGCATCACCCACAGCGACTTCGGCGGCCGCGCCTCCTACGGCTACGACGCCATCGACAACGACAACACCGCCCAGGACGGCCACGGCCACGGCACCCACGTCGCCGGCACCGTCGCGGGCAACTCGTACGGCGTCGCCAAGAAGGCGAAGATCGTCGGCGTCCGCGTGCTCGACGACTCCGGCTCCGGCACGACCGAGCAGGTCGTCGCGGGGATCGACTGGGTGACGCAGAACGCCGTCAAGCCGGCCGTCGCCAACATGAGCCTCGGCGGCGGCGTCGACAGCGTCCTCGACCAGGCCGTCCGCAACTCGATCGCCTCCGGCGTGACCTACGCGGTCGCCGCGGGCAACGAGACCGACAACGCCGCCAACCACTCACCCGCGCGCGTGGCCGAGGCCATCACGGTCGGCGCCACCACGTCGAGCGACGCCAGGGCCAGCTACTCCAACTACGGCAGCGGCCTCGACCTCTTCGGACCGGGCTCCTCCATCACCTCGTCCTGGAACACCAGCGACTCCGCCACCAACACCATCTCCGGTACGTCGATGGCGACCCCGCACGTCGCCGGCGCCGCGGCGCTCTACCTGGCGGCCAACCCGACGGCGACCCCGGCGCAGGTCTCCACGGCCCTCGTGAACGCCGCCACGCCGAACGTCGTCACCAGCCCCGGCAGCGGCTCCCCGAACAGGCTGCTGTACGTCGGCGGCGGCACCACCACGCCGCCCACCGGCCCGAAGTTCGAGAACACCGCGGACTACGCGATCAACGACAACGCGACCGTCGAGTCCCCCGTCACCGTCAGCGGCGTCACGGGCAACGCGCCCGCCGCCCTCCAGGTGCCGGTGAACATCGTCCACACCTACATCGGTGACCTCCAGGTCCAGCTGATCGCCCCCGACGGCTCGGCGTACACGCTGAAGGCCTTCGGCACCGGCGGCAGCACGGACAACATCAACACCACGTACACCGTGAACGCCTCCTCGGAGGTCGCCAACGGCACGTGGAAGCTGCGCGTCACGGACAACGCGAACGTCGACACCGGGAAGATCGACTCCTGGGCCCTGCAGTTCTGATCCACGGCTGAAACAGGGGGGCGGTCGCCTGCGGGCGGCCGCCCCCTCCGTACGATGCGCGACCGAGCGTTTGTTCGCATCGCCCGCCGCGCAACAGGAGCACGCACCCGTGGAGCCGAGCCAGCCGAGCCAGCCGACCCCGCCGCCCGCAGGCGGCCCGCCGCAGCCCGGGGGATGGCCCGCCCCGGGCCCGTACACCTCCCCGGGGATGCCCTACACGCCGTACGGACAGCCGGGCATGCCCGGAGCCGTCCCGTACGGGCAGCCGCCGCGCCGCTCCACCAACGGCCTCGCCATCGGCTCCCTCGTCTCCGGCATCGTGTGCTGCCTCCCGCCCCTCGGCCTGATCCTCGGCCTCGTCGCCCTGCCGCAGATCAGGAAGAATGAGCAGGCGGGCAAGGGGCTCGCGATCGCCGGGATCACGCTCTCCGCCCTCAGCTGCCTGCTGCTCGTCGTCGGCCTCGCGACCGGCGGCATCGGCTCGGCGTGGAACGGCTTCCAGGAGGGCGTGGACGAGGCCTCCCGCTCCACGTCGCCGTTCTCGCTGCGCACCGGACAGTGCTTCACCGACGAGAGCGGGCTGGAGGAGTACACGACGGACGTCACCATCGTCGACTGCGCCCGCCCGCACGACGGGGAGGTCACCGGCGGCTTCAAGGTGACCGGCTTCGACAAGTGGCCCGGCGAGGACACCGTCGACGACCTCGCCCAGAAGCGCTGCGAGACGATCAACACGGCCTACGCGATGGACACCTGGGCGATCCCGAAGGACGTCTGGATCTACTACTACCTGCCCAGCGGCAAGAGCTGGCGGCTCGGCGACCGGACGGTGACCTGCGCGTTCGCCGCCGAGAAGAAGCCCTTCTCGGGTTCGGTGCGCTCCGACAAGTCCACCCTGACCCTCGACCAGAGCTTCTTCCTGACGGCCGTGAACCCGATCGAGACGGTCACCTACCGGGAGCCGGAGGACGACCCGGACGAGGACTTCGCCGCCAACAAGGCATGGGCCGGGGAGCTTCTGGAGGCGATCGACGCCGCGCACGCGGGGCTGGGGCAGCACTCCTGGCCCGGCGAATCCACGGCCCCGGTCGCCGCGCTCCGCAAGGAGCTCTCCACGGCCTCCGCGCGCTGGCGCGAGCTGGCCGCGGCGGCCGACGCGGACGCCTACTGGGAGGCGTACGACGGGGCCTGGGACGCCCTTCCCGAGGATCTCGGCGCGGACGCCCGGCGCGCGCTCGGCCTGACGGGCACGCCGCCGGCGGGCGAGGGCACCCAGGCCTGAGCAGGCCGGACCGTACGGGAACGGGGCCGGGTCTCCCTCGTCGGGAGGCCCGGCCCCGTCGTGTGCGGACCGGAGACGGCGGCCCGCGACGACGGCCCGTGACCGACCGCCGTCGCGGAACGCCGTGAGCGGCGGGGGCGCCGGTCCGCGGCTCTCGGGCCCGACCCTCGGAGGGGCCGGGGAAGGGGTGTCAGTGCCGGGTGAGGCCCCGGTCGATGGCGGTGATCAGCTCGCCGTCCGCGGTGTCCCCGTCGAGCGACCAGACCATCGCGCCGCCGAGCCCGTGCTGCCGGACGTAGGAGGCCTTGGCGCGCAGGACGGTCGGGTCGTCGTACGTCCACAGGGTCGTGCCGTCGAAGAGCCAGGCGTGACCGTTCCGCTGTCCCCGGTAGAGCTTGTACGTCCCCGAATCCGCGAGCTTCTTCAGGAACTTGTAGTCCTCGGAGCCCGCCGTCCAGGTCGCCGGGGCGGGGCCGGCCGCCGGCTGACCGAGCCCGTCGCCGCCGCCGGTCACGCCGGTCCAGCCCTGGCCGTAGAAGGGCATGCCGACCACGAGCTTGTGGGCCGGGGCACCGCGCCGCAGCCAGGCCCTGACGGTCTGGTCGACGCTGAAGTCGTCCTTCGCGAAGAGCGCGGACTGCTGGGCGGTGGTCTTCTCGCCGGAGACGTGGAAGTCGTAGCCCTGGAGGTTCACGAAGTCGAAGTCCCGCATGATCTTCGCGACTTCGAAGCCCGCGTCGATCTTGGCCGGCGCGGTGGGCACGTACGCGCTGAGGTCGTAGTGCCTGCGCTGCGGCAGCGAGCGCCCGTAGGCGTCGAGCTGCGTGCGGAACTCCCGTACGAGCTTGGTGAAGTTGGGCTTGTCCTCGGGACGGATCACGTTCCCGGGGGCGCCGTCCGAGCCCGGCCACTCCCAGTCCAGGTCCACGCCGTCGAAGAGTCCCGCGGCGGCCCCGGCGCCGCCGCGGACGCCGTCGACGGGCAGGTTGCCCTTGATGTACGTGTCGATGCAGGAGGCGACGAGGGCCTTGCGGCCCGCGGCGGTGCGCACCGCGTCCGAGAAGTGCGCGGAGCCGCTCCAGCCGCCCAGCGAGATCATGACCTTGAGGCCGGGGTTCTCCGCCTTGAGCTCGCGCAGTTCGTTGAAGTTGCCGGCCAGCCGCTGATCGGCCGTGTCACCGACGCCGTCCACGGAGTTCGCGGCGTCGACGGGGCGGACGTAGTCGGCCCAGGGGTCGGAGCCGGGGGCGTTGCCCATGAGGCACTTGCCGTCCGGACCGACCACGCCGAAGGCGTAGTTGATGTGGCTCAGCTTGGCGGCGGTGCCGCTCGTCTCCAGATCCTTGACCTGGAAGTTCCGGCCGTAGATGCCCCATTGGGTGAAGTAGCCGATCCGCTTGAGCGCGGGCGTGTGCGCGGATGCCTGCGGGGGCCGCTGGTGCGCGTCCGCGGAGGGGGCCAGGGTGGCGAGGAGGCCGAGGGCGGCCGCGGCGGCGGTGCCGAGGGTCAGCTTGGTCAGGGCTCTGGGGCGCATGGGCTCGTTCCTGTGCGAGGCGGGATGGAGCGTGCGGGCAGGAACCTATTGGTCTGGACCAATAGGGGTCAAGGGGTTCGACGGCATCTCGCCGAGGTGGCCGCGGGTAGCCGCGAGTGTCATCACTTCGAGTGAAACTTTGGCCCATGCTTGCGGATCGCGACCGTCGGTTGCCAGGCTGTAGCTGTAAGTCAACCTGAGGGGAGTGTCCAGTGACGTTCGGTGAGCAGCCCGCCTATCTGCGCGTGGCGAGCGATCTGCGGGAGAAGATCGCCAACGGCTCGCTTCCGCCGCATACCCGCCTCCCCTCGCAGGCACGCATCCGCGAGGAGTACGGGGTGTCGGACACCGTCGCGCTGGAGGCCCGCAAGGTACTCATGGCCGAGGGGCTCGTGGAGGGGCGCTCGGGTTCGGGGACCTATGTGCGCGAGCGCCCCGTGCCGCGGCGGATCGCCCGCTCCGGCAATCGCCCCGTGTCCGGCGCCAGCCCCTTCCGCCAGGAGCAGGCGGCCGAAGGGGCCCGAGGCACCTGGGAGTCGCGCAGCGAGCAGGAGCCGGCGAGCGTCGAGGTGGCCGAGCGCCTCGGCATCGAGCCGGGGGAGCGGGTGATGCGCACGCGGTACGTGTACCGGGACGGGGGCGAGCCCATGATGGTCTCCACCTCCTGGGAGCCCCTCGCCGTCACCGGCCGGACCCCGGTCATGCTGCCCGAGGAGGGGCCCCTGGGCGGCTGCGGCGTCGTCGAGCGCATGGCGGCCATCGACGTCGTCGTGGACAACGTCGTGGAGGAGGTGGGGGCCCGGCCCGGCCTCGCCGAGGAACTCCTGGCCCTCGGCGGCGTGCCCGGGCACGTGGTCATGGTCGTGGAGCGGACGTACTACGCCTCGGGCCGCGCCGTCGAGACCGCCGACGTCGTCGTCCCGGCCGACCGCTACCGCATCGCGTACCACCTGCCGGTGCGGTGACGCCGGGGCGGCGGGAGGGGTGAGGGGGAGTCGGGGGTACTGGCGCGGGGCGGCGGCGCGGGGGCGGGGCGCGGTGACGCGTGCTCGGGGCGCGGGCTCGGGATGGAGCCTCGGGAACGGTGTGGCGGGGGCGGCGCCCTGGGGTGCCGTTCGCGGTGGCGCCGACCGTGACCGTTCAGCGGGGTCCGGTGTCCGGGGGGTGTGACCGGGAGTTAACGGGGCGTCAGTTCGCGTAACCGCCCGGCAATCGCGTGCCGTCGGCCTCCGTCACGCACGGCTCCTACCTTCCTCGTCCGTACCCGCGACCCGGTCGGACGACAGGAACCCTCATGACGGACACGGTCACCACCCCCACCCCGGAGCCGGAGGCGGCCGCCCCGCCGCCCGCCGGACCCCGCCGCAGCTACGCCAGGCTGGCCGCGGACGAGAGCCGCGAGGACTACTCCCTGCGGTACGCCCCGCACTCCTTCCGGCGCTGGTCGCCCGGGACCGTCGCCGGCACCGCGCTCGGCGGCATCGCCTACCTCGCCGACTTCGCGATCGGCGCCTCGATCGTCTTCACCTACGGCTTCGGCAGCGGACTCGCCTCGATCCTCACCGCCGCCACGCTCATCTTCCTCACGGGCATCCCCATCGCCCGGGCGTGCGCGAAGTACGGCCTGGACATGGACCTCATCACGCGCGGCGCGGGCTTCGGCTACTTCGGCTCCACGCTCACCTCGCTCATCTACGCCTCCTTCACCTTCATCTTCTTCGCCCTCGAAGGCTCGATCATGGCCCAGGCCATGCACCAGGCCGTCGGGCTGCCGGTGGAGATCGGCTATCTCGTCACGACCCTGATCGTCATCCCGATCGTCTTCCGCGGCATGGGCGCCCTGGCCAAGGTGCAGGCCTGGACGCAGCCGATCTGGCTCATCGGCCTGGTGCTGCCCTTCGCCGTGCTCGCCTTCGAGGCCCCCGACGCCTGGGGCGCCTTCGCCTCCTTCGGCGGCACGGAGGGCGCCGGCGCGGGCTTCTCGTGGATCGGCTTCGGTCTCGGCACGGGCGTCGCGCTCTCCCTGATCGCCCAGATCGGCGAGCAGGCCGACTACCTGCGCTTCATGCCCGCCAAGACCGAGACCAACAGGCGCCGGTGGAACCTCGCCGTGCTGGCCGCCGGGCCCGGCTGGGTCGTGATCGGCGCGGCCAAGCAGCTCGGCGGCGCCTTCCTCGCCTTCGTCGCCCTGGAGGCCGTCGGCAAGACCCACGCCCTGGAGCCGATCGCCCCGCAGATCGAGGCGCTCAAGCCCTGGCTCGGCTCCTTCGCGCTGCCCGCCGCCGCGCTCTTCGTGATCGTCTCCCAGATCAAGATCAACGTCACCAACGCCTACAGCGGCTCGCTGTCCTGGTCGAACTTCTTCTCCCGCGTCACCCACCGGCACCCCGGGCGCGTCTGGTACATCTTCCTCAACCTCGCCATCGCGCTGACGCTGATGGAGATGAACATGTTCGCCGCCCTCAACAAGCTGCTCGGGTTCTACTCCAACGTCGGCATCGCGTGGATCGCGGCCGTCGCCGCCGACCTCGTCATCAACAAGCGGGCCGGCTGGAGCCCCCCGTACATCGAGTTCAAGCGCGCCTACCTGTACGCCGTGAACCCGGCCGGCTTCGGCGCCATGGTCATCGCCTCCGTCGTCTCGATCCTCGCCTTCTTCGGTCTCTTCGGTACGTACGCCGAGGCGTTCTCCACCTTCATCGCCGCCGGCCTCGCCGTCGTGCTCTGCCCGCTCATCGCCTGGGCGACCAAGGGGCGCTACTACCTGGCCCGCCCCAACACGGTGAACGGCCCCGGCGCCGAGGTCGCCGACGAGCGGGCGACCCACACCTGCGCGGAGTGCGAGACGGCCTACGAGCTGCCGGACATCGCCGACTGCCCCGTGCGGTCCGGCCCGGTCTGCTCCCTCTGCTGCTCGCTCGACGCCGACTGCGGGGACGTCTGCCGCAAGGATCCCGAAGGCGCCGGCGGCCCCGTCCTCATGCCCGTGCCGATCGTTCCCGCGGCGGCGCCCGTGGTGTGACCTTCGGCCTCCCTCCGTCGGTTCCCGGCCGATCCGTGCCTCTTTGTGAAAACCCGTATCCGCTGTGTGAAGGTCAGGCGTAAGCTCCGGCATATGCGGATTGCGGTTTCCCGGAGATCCTTGGCGGTGCCCGGACCGGCGGAGGGAGAAGCCTGATGACCGACAGCGGCCCTGTTCTTCCCTGGCTCGTCATACGGCAGGACGACAACGGCAACCGCTACCGGGTGGGGCGGTACGCGACCAAGGACGAAGCCCAGAAGATCGCGGACAGCCTCGACGACCGCGGCCACAAGCAGCTCTACTGGGTCGAACGCATCGGCACCCCCGCCCTCTGACCCCGGCGGGCACCGACCGGGTCGGGCTACCCTCGCGCCCATGACGGAACGCACCACCGACCCCACGCCCCACGAGCCCCGGCGCGACGCCGGCCCCGGCCAGGGAGCCGGCGTCGTGGTCGTCGCGGGCGCCCTGTACGACCGGGGGCGGCTGCTCGCGGCGCGCCGCAGCGCCCCCGTCGAGCTCGCCGGCCGCTGGGAACTGCCCGGCGGCAAGCTCGAACCGGGCGAGAGCCCGGAAGAGGCCCTGGTCCGCGAGCTCCGGGAGGAGCTCGGTGTCGAGGTCGAGCCGGGCGAGCGCATCCCCGGCGAGTGGCCCCTGAAGCCCGGATACGTCCTGCGGGTGTGGACCGCCCGGCTGCTCTCCGGCGAACCGCGTCCCCTGGAGGACCACGACGAGCTCCGCTGGCTCTCCCGGCACGAGCTGGACTCGGTCGACTGGCTCGACCAGGACCGCCCCGCCGTCGCCGAGGCCGCGCTGAGGCTGCCGCCGGCCCCCGTCGACGGAGCGCGCGGCTGACTTCCTACGCCGTTCGTGCCACCGTGCGCCCGCTGACGCCCCCGACGGGATATCCCGCACCATATAGCGGGTATGTCCAGAATGTCCCCTTGGGAGGGGGCGTGAACCTTCCTGCTGACGCACGGCTGGGGAAGTGATCGGGTGTGATCGACACCGACGGCGACCGCGCGGAGTGGCACTTCCCGGCGGAGGCGAACGCCGTGCGCACGGCCCGCCACGCGGTGCGTGCGACCCTGCGCGCCTGGGAGCTCGACACGGCCCTCGGCGATGTGACCGTCCTGCTGGTCAGCGAGCTGGTGACCAACTCCCTGCGGTACGCCTCCGGCCCCATCGGGGTCCGGCTCGTCCGCCCCCGCTCCGACGGCGCCGACCCCGCGCATCCGCCGGCGCTCCTGGTGGAGGTCTCCGATCCGCTTCCGGATCCACCGACCGAGCGGGCCCCGGGACCCGAGGACGAGGGGGGTCGCGGCCTGGGTCTCGTGGCCTGTTCCGCACGCCGCTGGGGAACCCGTAGAGGAAGGACGGGCAAAACCGTATGGTTCGAGCTGGCTCTCCCTGGTGAGTAAACAGGGTGGGACAACGATCACCGGTACTCGGCGAGGGACGAACGAGACCACCCTGTGATCGTGAACGTCGTGCCGTCGGGGCCTGCCGTATTGAATACTGCGGGCATGGCCGGTCCGGTGCGGTGAGCTGGAGGGGACGGTCGCGTGAGCGAGATACCTGAGACGGCGAGCGGCGGCGTCGTGTGGCAGAGCAGCCCGCCCGGCTCCATCTATGACTACATCCGGGTGGCGTCCTTCTCGATCGGGCCCGACGGCCTCGTCGAGCAGTGGAGCCGAAGGGCCGTGGACCTCTTCGGGGTCACCGCCGAGGAGGCCAGGGGCAAGGACCCCGTCGAGGCCTTCATGCCCGCCGACCTGCGCGAGCGCGGCCACCGGCGGGTCAAGGAGATCCTCGACGGCAAGGAGTGGACGGGCCTCGTCCCGTTCCGCATGCCCGGCGAGGACCGGCCCCGCGGCATCGCCGAGATGTACGTCATGCCGAGCGAGACCCAGACCGGGGAACGGGCCGCGCTGTGCATCGTCGTGGACGTGCGCGCCCTCCGCCGGATCGAGACCGACCTCGCCGCCTCCCAGGCGATATTCGGCCAATCCCCCTTCGGCTTCCTTCTCTTCGGCACCGACCTCACCGTGAAGCGGGCCAACCGGCGCTTCGCCACCGTCTTCGGCGGCGAGGCCGACGACCACCGGGGCCGGACCGTCCACGACTACCTCAACCGCGCCGAGGCCGACCGGATGACCACCGCGCTCCGGCGGGTCCTGGAGACCGGCGAGTCCGTCACCGACTTCCAGATCGTCGGCGCCGCCCCCGGCGCCAGGGACCGCCGCCACTGGTCCATCAACCTCTACCGCGTGCACAGCGGCTCCGGCCGCCCGATCGGAGTCGCCGGGCTCGGCATCGACGTCACGCGCCGTCACAACGCGGCCAGGGAAGCCGCCAGCGCCCGCCGCAACCTCGCCCTGCTCAACGAGGCCGGCGCCCGCATCGGCAACTCCCTCGACCTGGAGGCCACCGCCCGCGAGCTCCTCGACGTCGCCGTACCCGGCTTCTGCGACCTCGCCTCCGTCGACCTCTACCAGGGCCTCCTCACCGGCGACGAGGCACCGCCCGGCCGGTGGGGGAACTCCCACGACGTCGGCTACGGGGCGGGCAGCGCCGAACTCCGCAGGGTCGCCTTCGCCAGCGCCGTCTCCGACACCCCCCTCAGAACCGACGAGGGGCACGGCGCGGGCAGCGGCTGTTGCGGACCCGTACCCATCGAGGTCGGGGCCGTCCACCGCTACCCCTTCAACTCGCCCTGCGCCGGAGCCCTGCGCACCGGCCGCATCCGGACGGTCCCGGGCTCCGAGGGAGACCTCGTCCAGTCCACCCTGGTCGTCCCGATGGTCGCCCACGACACCGTCGTCGGCCTCGTCCAGTTCTCCCGCACCAAGGGCAGCGAGACCTTCGGGGAGCGCGACCGGGCCCTCGCCGTCGAACTCGCCGCCCGCGCCGCCGTCTGCATCGACAACGCGCGCCTCTACCGCCGCGAGCACGAGCGGGCCCTGATCCTCCAGCGCAGCCTGCTCCCGCCCGGCGACCCCGAGGCCGCCGGACTCGACATCGCCTGCCGCTACCTCCCCGGCACCGCCGCCACCGAGGTCGGCGGCGACTGGTTCGACGTCATCGAACTCCCCGGCCACCGCACCGCCCTCGTCATCGGCGACGTCATGGGCCGCGGCCTGCGCGCCGCCGTCGCCATGGGCGAACTCCGCACCGCGGTCCGCACCCTCGCCCAGCTCGACCTGGAGCCCGCCGAGGTCCTCTCCCACCTCGACGAGATCGCCCGCGGCCTGGGCGCCCCCATCGGCGCGCAGCAGTCCCGCACCCACAAGAACCGCGGCCCCGAACTCTCCGAGGTCTACCTCGCCACCTGCGTCTACGCCGTCTACGACCCGGTCACCCGCCGCTGCACCTTCG
The DNA here is from genome assembly GCF_014648895.1 of Streptomyces tanashiensis. Lineage (GTDB taxonomy): Bacteria > Actinomycetota > Actinomycetes > Streptomycetales > Streptomycetaceae > Streptomyces > Streptomyces tanashiensis. The sequence goes on along the minus strand of NZ_BMRZ01000001.1, from coordinate 519,216 downwards.
CCAACGCCGGGCACCTTCCGCCGGTGCTCGTCGAACCCGGCGAGGAGGCCCTGCTCCTCGACGTACCCCCCGGGATGCCCCTCGGCGTCGGCGGGGAACCCTTCGAGGAGGTCGAGGTCGAGCTGCCCGAGGGCGCTCTCCTCGCCCTCTACACCGACGGGCTCGTCGAGTCGCGGGACCACCCCCTGGACGAGGGCCTCCAGGCCTTCCGGCGTGCCCTCACCGATCCGGCCCGTCCCCTGGAGGACGTCTGCGACCGGGTCCTCACCAGCCTGAACACCGGTCACGGCGAGGACGACATCGCCCTCCTCATGGCCAGGATCCAGGGGCTCCCCAGCGAGGCGGTCGGCGACTGGCGGCTGCCCAGGGAACCCCGCTCGGTCGGCCGGGCCCGCGAACTCGCCCGCGCCCAGCTCGCCGCCTGGGACCTCGAACCGCTCGTCGACACCGTCGAACTCCTCGTCAGCGAGCTCGTCACCAACGCCCTGCGCTACGGCGAGGGGGAGATCCGGCTGCGCCTGCTGCGCGACCGCACCCTCGTCTGCGAGGTCTGGGACGCCGGCCTGGTCCAGCCGCGGCGCCGGCGGGCCCGGGACACCGACGAGGGCGGCCGCGGCCTCCAGCTCGTCGGGCTGCTCTCCTCCTCCTGGGGCTCGCGCCGCACCCCGCGCGGCAAGACCGTCTGGTTCGAACTGGCCCTGCCGGACGGCGAAGGAGCGGCGGAGCCCACGGTGGAGCAGCTCCTCAGCATGTTCTGAGAGGGGCTCCCACACAGACGCGAGGAAGCGACGGATCAGCCCTTGAGCGCGGCCAGCCGGGCCTCGATCTCGGCGCTGTCGCCGAGCGCGTCCAGCTGCTCGAACTGGGCGTCCAGGGAGGAGGCGGCGAGCTCCTGCTTGCCCAGCGCCTTCGCCTCCTCCCGGCGCACCTTGTCCTCGAAGCGGCTCAGCTCGCTCGTCGGATCGAGCACGTCGATGCTCTTCACGGCGTCCATCATCCGGTTCTGCGCCTGGGCCGACTTCGCGCGGGCGACCAGCTCGTCGCGCTTGGCCTTCAGCTCGCCCAGCTTCGCCTTCATCTGGTCCAGGCCCGTCCTGAGCTTGCCGACCACCTCGGTCTGCGCGGCGATCGTCGGCTCCGCCGTCCGCGCCTCCTTCTCCGACTGCAGCTGGCGGCCCAGCGCCACCTTCGCCAGGTTGTCGAAGCGGTCCGCCTCCGCCGTCTGCCCGCCGCTCCGCAGCTCGTCCGCCTTCCGGCTCGCGGCGAGCGCCTTGCCGCCCCACTCCTTCGCCGCGTCGACATCCTCCTGGTGGTCCTGCTCCATCAGCCGGAGGTTGCCGATGGTCGCCGCCACCGCCTCCTCCGCCTCCGCGATGTTGTTCGAGTAGTCGCGGATGAGCTGGTCCAGCATCTTCTGCGGATCCTCCGCCTGGTCGATGAGGGCGTTGATGTTCGCCTTCGCCAGCTGGGTGACCCGGCCGAGGACGGTCTGCTTGCTGCTCATGGCTCTTCTCCTTGAGAGGGACAGAAGGGAGAGGACGGCCGTCCTCAGAAACGGCCTCCGCCGCCCAGCCGGCCGCGCGTGCCGCTGCCGCCGAAGCTGCCGGGCCCGCCGCCGAGACCTCCGCCCCCGAAACCCCCGCCACCCTGACCTCCACCGAACCCCCCATGTCCGCCTCCCCGTCCACCGCCGAACAGTCCGCCGAGGATGATGCCGCCGAGCACCGCACCGCCGAGCCCGCCGCCACCGCTTCCTCCCACCCCTGTTACACCGCCCAGGCCGTTCGGGTTCCCATACGTCCGGACGTCCTGCTCGGCGAGGTCCTGCGCCCGCCGGGCCAGCGCGTCCGCCTGCTGGGCCTCCGCCAACGCCGCCTGGGGGTCGTCGGCGGCCGCGAGCGACCGCGCCTTCTCCCAGCGGCGCTGGGCCTCGGCAAGGCGCGTACGGGCCTCGCTGCCCACCGCGCCCCGGTGCGTGGTGACGTAGTCGGCGGCCGCCCCGATCGCCGAACGGGCCGTCAGCATCACCTGATCGAGGAGCGCGCGGGCGCGCCGCGTGCCCGACTCGCGCTCCCGTGCGCCCTCCAGCGCCTCGTCGAGCGCCGCGTCGGCCTCCTCGACCCGGCGCAGCGCGTCGATCGGGTCGTACCGCCCGGCGTCCACGCCCCGCCGCACCTCGGCGATCACCGATTCGGCGCGCGCGATCCGGCCCTGCAGATCGGCCGTGGACACCCCCTCCGCGGTCCCCTTCAGCAAGCCGCCGGCCTCCGCCAGGTCCGCGTCCGTCTCCCCGAGCGCCCCCGGCAGCTTCCCCTCGGCCTCGGCCAGCTCCTGCGCCCGCCGGTCGACCGCCTCGATCAGCCGGGCCGCCTGGTCCACGGCGCCCTCGGCGGCCCGTATGTGCACGGCCGCCCCGCCGTTGTCACCGGCGTCGATCTGCTGCCGGGCCTGGTTGACGTGGGTCGTCGCGAACACGAGCCGGTCCTTCGCCTGCTCGACGTCGCCGGCGACGGGCGCCACCGCCGTCTCCGCGTACCGCTCGCGCATCGCGGCCAGTGACGCCTCGGCCGTCCCGATCCGGCCGGTCTGCTCGCGGAAGGCCGCCTCCACCGTGCCCAGCGCCTCGGGAGCCGTGCGCTCCAGGGCCCGGAGGCGGTCGAAGTCCTCCGTCTCGGCGTCGAGACGGGCGTTCGCCTCGGCGCAGCGCCGGAGGATCTCGTCCAGCATGGCCCGGCGGGTCGAGTCGTCCTCGGGGAAGGAGTCGTCGAGCTTCTGCCGCAGCCGGAACGAGGCCGTCAGCTGCTCCTGGGCGAAGTCGACCGCCCCGGTGAACGGGCGTACCGCCTCCTCGCCGAACTGGGCCGACGCGAATCCGAGTTCCTCCTGGCTGGTGCGGACGGCGTCGTCGGTGGCGACCAGCGTCCGGCGGGCCTCCCCGTCGAGTTCCTCCAGGGACGGCGGAGCGGTCTCCTTCGGAGGGCCCCAGCCCCGGCCGCCCCCCGGTGTCGTACGGGTCTCGGCGCGCCGCCGCCGTTTGGTGTACGCGTAGGCCGCCACGGCCCCCGCGCCGCCGACGAGGACCAGGGGCAGCACGAGGTCGGTCGCCGAGGTGCCGTCGTCGGGCGCGGCACCGGGGTCGGCCGGCCCGGGGGTGAGCGTCGGGGTGGGGACGGGCCGGCCGGCGAGGACGGCGTCGTAGCCGTTCGCCGCGCCGATGGCGGCGCCGGCCCAGTCGTTCTGCCGCAGGGCGGGTTCGATCGCGGTCCGCGCGACCTCGTCGAGCTGGGCCTGGGTGAGGCGGGAGTCGGGGTCGGCCGAGTAGCCGTACTGCCGGTCGTGGGTCGCGACGGCGAGCAGGACGTCGTCGAGGCGGAGCGCGTTGCGCTCCGCGGTGGCGTCGGCCCAGCTCTGGCCTGAGCGCCCGGAGAAGTCCCGCACGTAGACGACGAAGAGCTGGACGCGCCGGTCGTCGTAGAGCCGGTCGAGGGCCTGGACCACGGAGGCGCGGCGGTCGCCGAGGGCGTCCACCCGGTCGGTGATCTGGCCGTCCCGGGACAGGACGACGGGGTCGTCGGCGTGGGCGCCGTGCACGGCGGGCACGAGGAGCCACCACGCCGCCACCAGCATCGCGAGAAGGGCTCGGGTGGCTATTCGCGTCACAGAGGTGAGGCTATGTCCGGGTATGCCGTCCCGCGACCGGGCCGACACCACGGACTCGTCGCGTCCCGAAACCGTTTCCCCCGCCAGGACGTCACTGTCAGTAGCCGCCGCTACGGTGGTTCCAGTGACGCGACGGCTCTTGGGGGGCTCGGGTGGACGGACGGCTGAGGCGTGTGTGGAGGCGGGGGCGCTGGTTCGTCCTCGGTGTCGTCCTGCTGCTCGTGGTGCCCCCGCTCTTCGGCGCCCTGGCCCTGCGCGTCAGTTACGCGGGAGACCTCAGGGACGACGCGCGGACCCGCGGCAAGGACGCGTTCTGGATCGGGCACGCCTGGGTCGACGGACGGAAGAAGGACGCCGACCTCGCGGCCCTCGCCGCGCGGCTGAAGGACAGCGGCATACGCGACCTGTACGTGCACGCCGGGCCCCTGGAGCACGACGGCACCCTCCCGGCGGCGAAGTACCCCCGGGCGCGATGGCTGATCGACGGGGTGCACCGCGCGATGCCCGGAATACGGGTCCAGGCCTGGCTCGGCGACGTCCTGGCCTCCGAGGGGCCGGTGGGGCTGCGCCTGGAGGACGCCGGGTCGCGCCGCGCCGTGGTGGGTTCGGCCCGGCAGATCCTCGACGCCGGCTTCGACGGGGTCCACTTCGACCTGGAGCCGCTGCACTCCGACGACCGGGACTACCTCTCCCTCCTCGACGACCTCGGGAAGCTGACCCGCGCCCGCAAGGCCCCGCTCTCGGTCGCCGCCCACCAGATCGACCCGCTGCCGGGCGCCCACACGGCGCTGGGCGCGCTCAGTTCGAACGGCAGCGAGAAGTGGTGGTCGCAGGAGTTCTTCGGCGAGGTCGCGCGGCGCGTCGACCAGATCGCCGTCATGTCGTACGACACCTGGATGCCACTGGAGAGCCTGTACGGCGGGTACGTCGCCCAGCAGACGGCCCTCGCCCTCGAAGTGACGCCCGAGAGCACGGACCTGCTGATGGGGCTCCCGTTCTTCCACGAGGACGACCTCGGTCACCACGAGGACGCGGAGACGGTCGCCGCGGCCGTCAGGGGCGCGAGACTCGGCCTCGGCCGGACCGACCCCGGCCGCGAGCGGTTCGGCCTGGCCCTGTACGTGGACTTCGCCGCGCGCGAGGAGGACTGGGCGGCCTACCGCGCGGGCTGGCTCTGAGAGAGGGGACCCGAGTGCCGGTGCGGGACCGGGCGGAGGAGGATGGTGCCGGGCGGCCCGGGCGGGCCGCCGGCGAGGGGGAAGTACGACATGACCAGCCGTCTGCTGATGCCTGTCCGCACCGTCCTGACGGACCGCACCCGTGGCGCCGAGGCGCCCGCCGGTGAGGTCCCCGGGTCCACCCGGCCCACTCCGATCCTGGACCGGGAGCACCCGCTCGTGACCGCCCTCGTGGCCCGCGTGCTGCGTGAGTCCGAGGCGCGGGGCGCGGTCACCGACCGGGCCCGGCTCCAGGTGGCGCACGGCATCCTCGTGACCGCCGTACGGCCGGTGTACTCCGTCGAGGACCGGCGCCGGGTGTCGCGCACGCTGCGGCTCGGCCGCGGCTCGTGCAGCCAGCGGATGGCGGTCCTGGAGGCGGTGGCCCGGTCCCTCGGCGTGGAGACCCGGGTGCGCGGCCTGCTCGTCGACGGCACCTTCTGGTACCCGAGGTTCCCGAAGCTCCGCGCGTTCGTCCCGGAGGAGGTCCTGCTGGCCTGGCCGGAGTTCCGGCTGGACGGCGCGGACGGGAACACGGGCGCGGCCGGACACACCGGCGCCGACGGGGACACCGGCGCCGACGCGAGCACCGGAGCCGACGAGAGCGTCTGGGTGCCCATCGCGGAGCTCTTCACCGGGCTGGGCCCGGCGGAGCACGGCGGCGGGTTCACCAACTCCGGCGCGGAGACGCTCTTCGAGGCCGTCGCCCGGACCACCGTCGACTGGGACGCGCCGGCGGCGTGCGCCGGGTCGGCGCCCTGCGACCTGTCCGCCCACCTCCGGACGGACCTCGGCCGCTTCTCCTCGCGCGACGAGCTGTTCGACCTCCACGGGCAGACCCTGTGCCGCCCCGCCCGCACCCTCGCCGAGCCGGTCCTCGGCCGCTGGAGCGCGGGCGCCGCGGCCTGACGCCAAGCCCAGGTCAGGTCAGGTCTGACCTGACCTGGGCTGACCTGGCCCGGCCGCCGCCAGGCCCGGCGCCCGGCCTCAGCTCTTCCGCCGCCTGATCGTCTTCCCGAGCCAGACCAGCGGGTCGTACTTCCGGTCCACGACCCGCTCCTTCAGCGGGATCAGGGCGTTGTCGGTGATCCGGATGGACTCGGGGCAGACCTCGGTGCAGCACTTGGTGATGTTGCAGTAGCCGAGGCCGTGCTCCTCCTGCGCGGTCCGCCGCCGGTCGAGCCCGGCCTCCTCCGCCGCGTCCAGGGGGTGCATGTCGAGCTCCGCGACCCGCATGAGGAACCGGGGCCCGGCGAAGGCCTCCTTGTTCTCCTCGTGGTCGCGCACCACATGGCAGGTGTCCTGGCACAGGAAGCACTCGATGCACTTCCGGAACTCCTGCGAGCGGTCCACGTCCTCCTGCCGCATCCGGTACTCCCCGGGGCCGAGCCCGGCGGGCGGGACGAAGGCCGGGATCTCCCGGGCCTTCGTGTAGTTGAAGGAGACGTCCGTGACCAGGTCGCGGACGACGGGGAAGGCGCGCATCGGGGTGACGGTGACGACCTCGTCGCGTCCGAAGACCGACATCCGGGTCATGCACATCAGCCGGGGCCGGCCGTTGACCTCGGCCGAGCACGACCCGCACTTGCCCGCCTTGCAGTTCCAGCGCACGGCCAGGTCGGGGGCCTGGGTGGCCTGGAGACGGTGGACGATGTCGAGGACCACCTCGCCGTCGTGCACCTCGACGGTGTAGTCGGTCAGCTCCCCGCCGTCGGTGTCGCCCCGCCAGATCCGGAAGTGGGCCTGATACGTGCTCATGCGTCCAGCTCCTCCTCCGACAGGTACTTCGCCAGCTCCTCCTTCTCGAAGAGGGCGAGCAGATCGGGCCTGATGGGTTCGGTGCGCACCCGTTCCAGGGCGACGCCGCCGTCCTCGGCCCGGCAGAGCAGGTTCACCGGGCGCCACGACCGCTCCATCGTGGGGCGGTCCTCGCGGGTGTGCCCGCCCCGGGACTCGGTGCGCTCCAGGGCGGCCCGGGCCACGCACTCGCTCACCAGGAGCATGTTCCGCAGGTCGAGGGCGAGGTGCCAGCCGGGGTTGAACTGCCGGTGACCCTCGACCACGACCCGCCCCGTCCGCTCCCGCAGCGCGGCGATCCGCTCCAGGGCCTCGGCCATCTCGCTCTCCCGCCGGATGATCCCGACGAGGTCGTTCATGGTCTGCTGGAGCTCCTGGTGGAGGGTGTACGGGTTCTCCGGGGGCCCCGCGGCGACAGGGTCGAACGGGGCCAGCGCCTCCGCCCGCGCGGCGGTCACGTCGTCCTCGACGACCCCGCCGCCGGCCCCCGACATCGCGTACTGCGCCGCGTGGAGTCCGGCCCGCCGCCCGAAGACGAGCAGGTCGGAGAGCGAGTTGCCGCCGAGCCGGTTGGAGCCGTGCATGCCGCCCGCGACCTCACCGGCGGCGAAGAGCCCGGCCACCCCGACCGTGGCGGCCGTCTCCGAGTCGACGGCGACGCCGCCCATCACGTAGTGGCAGGTCGGCCCGACCTCCATCGCCTCGGCCGTGATGTCGACGTCCGCCAGCTCCTTGAACTGGTGGTACATCGAGGGCAGCCGGCGCCGGATCGTCTCCGCCGGCATGCGGGTCGACACGTCCAGGAAGACCCCGCCGTGCGGGGAGCCGCGCCCCGCCTTGACCTCGGAGTTGATGGCCCGCGCCACCTCGTCGCGGGGCAGCAGTTCGGGCGGGCGCCGGTTGTGGTCGGGGTCCTCGTACCAGCGGTCGCCCTCCTCCTCCGACTCGGCGTACTTCTCCTTGAAGACGTCGGGGACGTAGTCGAACATGAACCGCCGGCCCTCGGAGTTCCGCAGCACCCCGCCGTCGCCGCGTACGGACTCGGTGACGAGGATCCCCTTCACCGACGGCGGCCAGACCATGCCGGTCGGGTGGAACTGCACGAACTCCATGTTCACCAGGGGCGCCCCGGCGAGCAGGGCGAGGGCGTGACCGTCGCCCGTGTACTCCCAGGAGTTCGAGGTCACCTTGAAGGACTTGCCGATGCCGCCGGTCGCGAGGACGACCGCGGGCGCCTCCAGGACGAGGAAGCGCCCGCTCTCCCGCTCGTAACAGAAGACCCCGGAGACCCGCCCGTCACCGTCCTTGAGGATCCGGGTGACGGTGAACTCCTGGAAGACCTTCAGGCGCGACTCGTGGTCGCCGGTCTCGCGGTGGTCCTCCTGCTGGAGGCCGACGACCCTCTGCTGGAGGGTCCGCAGCAGTTCGAGACCGGTGCGGTCGCCGACGTGCGCGAGCCGCGGGTACTCGTGGCCGCCGAAGTTGCGCTGGGAGATCCGGCCGTCCGGCGTCCGGTCGAAGAGCGCGCCCCAGGTCTCCAGCTCCCAGACCCGCTCGGGGGCCTCCTGGGCGTGCAGCTCGGCCATCCGCCACTGGTTGAGGAACTTCCCGCCGCGCATGGTGTCCCGGAAGTGCGTCTTCCAGTCGTCGTGCTCGTTGGCGTTCGCCATGGACGCGGCGATGCCGCCCTCGGCCATCACCGTGTGCGCCTTGCCGAAGAGGGACTTGCAGATGACGGCGGTGCGCGCGCCGGCCCGGCGCGCCTCGATCGCGGCCCGCAGCCCGGCGCCGCCCGCGCCGACCACGACCACGTCCCACCGCTGCCGTTCCACGGAGCTCACAGGACTCATGTCAGAAGAACCTCGGGTCGTCGAAGGCGCCGGTGGCGAGCAGATACACGTACAGGTCGCAGACGGCGACGCTGATCAGCGACGCCCAGGCGAGTTGCATGTGACGCCGGTTCAGGCGCCCCACCCAGGTCCACAGCCGGTAGCGGACGGGATGCTTCGAGAAGTGCCGGAGGCGGCCGCCGACGATGTGCCGGCAGGAGTGGCAGGACAGGGTGTACGCCCAGATGAGGGCGATGTTGACGAGGAAGATCAGCGTCCCGAGCCCGGCGTGGCCCCACGCGTAGTCGGAGTTCCGGAAGGTCAGCGCCGTGTCGTACGTGAGGATCCCGGCGACCGGCAGCGCCGCGTAGAAGAAGTACCGGTGGAGGTTCTGCAGGAGCAGCGGGAAGCGGGTCTCGCCGGTGTACGTGCGGTGGGGTTCGGCCACCGCGCAGGCCGGGGGAGCCGCCCAGAACCCGCGGTAGTACGCCTTGCGGTAGTAGTAGCAGGTCAGCCGGAAGCCCAGCGGGAAGACCAGGATCAACAGGGCGGGGGAGAGCCCCCACCAGCTGCCGAAGATCGCCCAGTTCGGGCCGCCCCGCATGGGGACGCAGTTCTCCGCGAGGCAGGGCGAGTAGAAGGGGGAGACGTAGGGGGCGGCGTAGTAGTCGGCGTTCGCGAAGGCCCGCCACGTCGAGTACGCGACGAAGGCGAGCAGTCCGGCCGCGGTGGCGGCGGGGGAGAGCCACCAGCGGTCGGTGCGCAGATGGCGGGCGGCGATGGCGGCGCGCCCCGGGGAGCGCACCCCCGTCGCGGCTCCGTGACTCGTCGGGGGCTGCGTACCTGTCGCCAACAGGGCCTCCTCGGCTCTACGGCTCTACGGCTCTACGGCTCTACGGCTCGGCTCTGCTCTGCTCCACGGTCTAGGGCGCGTGGCGGTCGCGTGCTCCCAGTCCCTCGTCGTCCGTGTCGACCCACAGCCCGCTGTCGTACGGGGCGTCGGGGATGGTCACCAGACCCTCGGGGCGGCCGGTGGCCGGCGTGGAAGGTGCTCCCCGCTCCGACCCGACGCGCCGTTCCAGCTCTTCGACCGTGTGCTCCAGGTCCTGCAGGCGACGCTTGACGGCCGCCAGATCGTCCTGAACGGACATGGGTTGCCCTCACTTCCGCGAGCGGCTTCGGCAGGAGTGTCGCGCGTCACATCCCGCTTGGGAAGCCATGTGCACGGGTTTCCACTCGTCCGGAGCGCCCGGTCCCGGCGGGGTTGGGCCGCACGAGTGGGCTTTGCCGGTCGTGCCGCCGTGTCGCCGTGGCCGAATCCGCTCCGTCCTTTTCAGTGTATGAGCAATAGGTCTGATCATCTCCAAATGGCATAAATCTGGACGAAGGGGTACAAGTCATGTCCCAGATCGGCGCCCCTCGCGGGAGGACATGCTCAAGGAGCCCCCGCTCCCGCACGCTCCGCTCCGTCGCCACCCTCACCAGCGCGGTCCTCGCCGTCACCGTCCTCGCCGGATGCAGCTCCGGCGACGAGGCCGACGAGGCGCCCGCCGCGGCCCAGGACAACGCCCCCGCGGCACGTGACCGGGTCGCCGACGGGGGCACGCTCCGCTGGGCCGTCGACGCCCTGCCCACCACGCTCAACACCTTCCAGGCCGACGCCGACGGCACCACCGCGCGCATCGCCGGAGCCGTGCTCCCCGCCCTCTACACGCTCGACGAGCGAGGCCGGCCGCGGCTGAACCCCGACTACCTGGAGTCCGCGCAGGTCGTCGAGACCGAGCCCAAGCAGGTCGTGCTCTACAAGCTCAACCAGCAGGCCGTCTGGAGCGACGGGCGCGAGATCGGGGCCCCGGACTTCGTGGCCCAGTGGCGCGCGCTGAGCGGCCGCGACACCGCGTACTGGACCGCCCGCAACTCCGGCTACGAGCGGATCGAGAAGATCGAGCGCGGCAAGAACGACCTGGAGGTCCGGGTCACCTTCGCCAAGCCCTACGCCGACTGGCAGTCCCTCTTCACTCCCCTCTATCCGAAGCAGGTGATGGGCTCCCCGAACTCCTTCAACGACGGGGCGCGCACCACGCTCAAGGCCACTGCAGGACCGTTCCTGCTCAAGACGATCGACCGGAAGAGCGGCGACGTCACCCTCGCCCGCAACCCCCGCTGGTGGGGGCAGTCCGCCAAGCTCGACACCGTCGTCCTCAAGGCCGTCCCCCGGGCCGACCGGGCGACCGCGCTCGCCGCGGGCACCCTCGACCTGGCCGAGATCGACCGGTCCGCGGCCGAGCGGATCGCGCTCGCCCTCCGCGACGCCCGCGCCGGCCGGAACGGCGCCCAGGCCGCCGCCGCCCACGGCCCCGGCGCCGCGATCACCCCCTCCAAGGCCCTGAAGTCCTGGGCCCTCGCCCATGGCTCCGACGACGACAAGGCCGCGGAGGTCAAGGCCGCCCGGAAGAAGAACCAGGAGGCGATCGCCCGGTACGCGAGCGCCCAGGACGCCCTGGCGAAGTACGTGGTCCGCAAGTCCCTGGAGCCCGCCTACACCCAGCTCTCGCTGAACGGCGAGTCCGGCCCGCTGGCCGACGAGCGGGTGCGCCGGGCGGTGGCCCGCGCCATCAACCGCCAGGAGCTGGCCGAATCCGTACTGGGACCGCTCGGACTCCCCGCGAAGCCCCCGGGCAGCCACCTCGCCCTCGCGGGCCAGGCGGCGTACGCGGACAGCAGCGACGCGCTCGGCGGCCAGGACACCAAGGAGGCGCAGGCGCTCCTCGCCGACGCGGGCTGGGTCCCCGGCGGCGCGCTCCAGAAGCCCGCCGGCACCAAGGCGGGCAGCGAGGCGGAGAAGGAGGCGGAGAAGAAGGCCGCGGAGAAGGCGAAGGAGAAGGGGAAGGGCGAGAAGGCCGAGGGTTCCACCGGCGCCGAGAAGGCCGAGGGTTCCACCGGCGCCGAGAAGGCCGAGGGCTCCACCGACGCCAAGAAGAAGGGGAGCGACACCGCCTCCGACGAGGGCCTCTACATCGTCGGCGACGACAAGCCCGGCGATCGCCGCGCCGTCCCCGCCCCCGTCATCGGCGCGAACGGCCCCGAGAGCGGCACCGACGTCCTCGCCCCGGCCCCCGCCGCGGCCCGCGAGAGCGCCGCGCTCCTCGCCCGCGCCGAGGCGCTCGACACCGGAACCGGCTCCGGCGCCCGCGCCGCCCAGTCGGTCGCCAAGCCGGACCGGGGAGTGGCCGGGGCCTATGCCCCGCGCGGCACCGCCGCCCCCGTGACCGCCCCCGAGGCCGGCAAGGCCCTCGGCAAGGACGGCAAGGCGCTCAGCCTCCGCTTCGTCCTGCCGTCCGGGCCGGGCTCCGAGTCGCTGCGGGCGGTCGGCGACCGGATCGTCCGGATGCTCGACGCGGTCGGGATCCGCACCGAGGTCACCAAGGTCTCCGACGACAGCTTCTTCAAGGACCACGTGGCCTCGGGCGACTACGACCTGGCCCTCTACTCCTGGCCCGCCTCCGCCTTCCCGGCGACCGACGCCCGGCCGATCTTCGCCAAGCCCGAGCCGGCCTCGGACGGCTCGCTCCTTGTCGAGCAGAACTACTCCCGGGTCGGCACCGACCGTATCGATCAGTTGTTCGACCAGGCGGCGGGGACGCTCGACGAGGAGGAGGCCCGCGACCTGGTGCGCCAGGCCGACGCCCGGATCTGGGCCGCGGCCGGTTCCATCCCCCTCTACCAGCGCCCGCAGCTCGTCGCCGCCAGGGCCGATCTCGTGAACGCCGGTGCCTGGGGTCTCGCCGCCCCCCGCTACCAGGACATCGGCTTCAAGAAGCCCGAATCCTCCAAGGGGGCCGAGCGAACCCCCTGAAAGCACTGAAACCTCTGAAACCGCAGGTCACAACCTCAGAAGCAGCTCAATTTCCTTGCCCGCCGGTGATCCCGGCGGGCAGGATCGCGACGGCCCTTTGACCCGGTCGCACGACCTGCCCCACACCCCCCATAACTCCCGCTGACACCTCTCGGATCTTGGCCGGGGAAGCCCCTTGCGCGGCAGCCCCGTACCATAGGACATAGCCGTGGCGCGTCCGCCCGGCGGGCGTACGAGGAACTGACGCCGCATCCCACGATCCGAGAGAAGCGCAAGCACCCATGCCCACGCGCCACGACATCCGTAACGTCGCCATCGTCGCCCACGTCGACCATGGCAAGACGACCATCGTCGACGCCATGCTCAAGCAGGCCGGTGCCTTCGCCGCCCACCAGCAGCTCGACGACCGCATGATGGACTCGAACGACCTGGAGCGTGAGAAGGGCATCACGATCCTCGCCAAGAACACGGCGGTGAAGTATCACCCCAAGGACGGCGGGGCCCCGATCACGATCAACATCATCGACACCCCCGGCCACGCCGACTTCGGTGGCGAGGTCGAGCGCGGTCTGTCGATGGTCGACGCGGTCGTCCTCCTCGTCGACGCCTCCGAGGGCCCGCTCCCGCAGACCCGGTTCGTGCTGCGCAAGGCGCTCCAGCAGCGCAAGCCCGTCATCCTCTGCATCAACAAGACGGACCGCCCGGACTCCCGGATCGACGAGGTCGTCAACGAGACCTACGACCTCTTCCTCGACCTGGACGCGGACGAGGACCAGATCGAGTTCCCGATCGTCTACGCCTGCGGCCGTGACGGCATCGCCTCGCTGACCAAGCCGGAGAACGGCACCGTTCCCGCGGACAGCGACAACCTGGAGCCGTTCTTCTCCGCCATCCTGGAGCACGTCCCCGCCCCGGTGTACGACGAGGAGGCGCCGCTCCAGGCGCACGTCACCAACCTGGACGCCGACAACTTCCTCGGCCGCATCGCGCTGCTCCGCGTCGAGCAGGGCGAGCTCCGCAAGGGCCAGACGGTCGCGTGGATCAAGCGGGACGGCACGATCTCCAACGTCCGCATCACCGAGCTGATGATGACCGAGGCGCTCACCCGCAAGCCCGCCGAGGTCGCCGGCCCCGGTGACATCTGCGCCGTCGCCGGTATCCCCGACATCATGATCGGCGAGACCCTGGCGGACCCGGAGAACCCGATCGCGCTTCCGCTGATCACGGTCGACCAGCCGGCCATCTCCATGACCATCGGTACCAACACCTCGCCGCTCGTCGGCCGTGGTGGCACGGGCAAGGGCGCGGACGCCAAGGCCGCTGTCAAGAACCGCAAGGTCACCGCCCGCCAGGTCAAGGACCGTCTGGACCGCGAGCTCATCGGTAACGTCTCGCTCCGCGTCCTCGACACCGAGCGCCCGGACGCCTGGGAGGTCCAGGGCCGCGGTGAGCTCGCGCTCGCCATCCTGGTCGAGCAGATGCGCCGCGAGGGCTTCGAGCTGACCATCGGCAAGCCGCAGGTCGTCACCAAGCTCGTCGACGGCAAGGTCCACGAGCCCGTCGAGCGCCTCACGGTCGACGTCCCCGAGGAGCACATGGGCGCGGTCACGCAGCTCATGGGCGTCCGCAAGGGCCGCATGGACAACATGTCGAACCACGGCTCCGGCTGGGTCCGCATGGAGTTCGTCGTTCCGTCCCGTGGCCTCATCGGCTTCCGTACGGAGTTCCTCACCAACACCCGCGGTACGGGCATCGCCCACTCGATCCACGAGGGTCACGAGCCGTGGTTCGGCACCCTGACGACCCGTAACAACGGCTCGCTGGTCGCCGACCGCGCCGGTGCGGTCACTGCCTTCGCGATGACCAACCTCCAGGAGCGCGGCGTCCTGTTCACCGACCCCGGCACCGAGGTGTACGAGGGCATGATCGTCGGCGAGAACTCCCGCTCCGACGACATGGACGTGAACATCACCAAGGAGAAGAAGCTCACCAACATGCGCTCCTCCTCCGCCGACTCCTTCGAGGCGATCGTTCCGCCGCGGAAGCTCTCCCTGGAGCAGTCGCTGGAGTTCTGCCGCGACGACGAGTGCGTCGAGGTGACCCCGGAGGCCGTGCGCATCCGCAAGGTCATCCTCGACCAGAACGCGCGTGGTCGCGCGTCTTCCCGCGCCAAGAACGGCTGAGTAAGGTCGCATACGGCCGAGCACGGCGGGGTAGATCATGGTCCTGTGATCTTCGCCGCTCTCGGCTGACATGACGTCAGCAACGGAGCCCGGGCCCCCACAGAAGCTGTGGGGGCCCGGGCTTTTCGTCAAGTTCCGTCAACTCCATTTCGGAGCTGCGGTGTCCGGATATCGGCGATCGCTCTCCGGTACGTGTGTTAACGGTCCGTTTCGGGCGTGTCTGTCTGTGCTCAGTTTGTCCGGATTTCGGTCTTCCGGGCCCTGGTGATGTTGTCAAAACGAGACCACTTAAGTGTGGTTTACAGCCCGGACGTACTTAATAGTTGGCTCCATTGAGCTCGGGTCAATGGGTCACGCACTGTGGGGAGTGCCGACTCACGAGCACACTCGGGGCACTTGAGTCCAAAGCCGTCAGGGGTGTCGGCGAAACTCGGAGTGCCCCTCTTGTAGTGACAAAGTGGACTCATGAGGAGGAACCCATGCGCGGTGCCAAGAGCGCCAAGTGGGTAACGGGCGCGATCATCGTCGCCCTTGCTGCGACCGCCTGTGGCGGGGGTAAGAGCGACGGCGGCAGCGACGCCAAGGGCGCTGTTGACCCGAACGGAATCTTCTCCATCGAGCTGGGCGAGCCTGAGAAGCCCCTGCTCACCGGTGACACGATGGAGTCCAACGGCTCCGCCGTCATGTCCGGCCTGTTCTCGACCCTGGTCGACTACAAGGCCGACGGCTCGCTGGAGATGATCAACGCCGAGTCGGTCACCACGACGGACTCGAAGACGTGGACGGTCAAGCTCAAGCCGGGCTGGACCTTCCACGACGGCACCCCGGTCACCTCCAAGTCCTACGTGGACGCGTGGAACTGGAACGCCAGCCTGAAGAACGCCCAGGGCCTCGCGTCCTGGTTCGCGGACATCAAGGGCTACGACAAGGTCCACCCGGACGCCGAGGGCGCCAAGCAGGCCGCCGACAAGCTCGAGGGTCTGAAGGTCGTCGACGAGACCACCTTCAAGATCGAGCTCTCGAAGGCCGTCCCGTACTTCGGTCACAAGCTCGCCTACATCGTCTTCGCGCCGATGGCGGAGTCCTTCTACAAGGACCCGATCGCCGGCGGCCAGAAGCCGGTCGGCAACGGTCCCTACAAGTTCAAGACCTGGGACCACAAGAAGAAGATCGAGATCACCCGCTTCGACGGCTACAAGGGCCCGAACAAGGCGAAGAACGGCGGTGTGCTCTTCAAGAACTACACCACCGTCGAGGCCGCGTACGAGGACCTGAAGTCCGGCAACGTGGACGTGCTCCGCACGATCGGCCCGAAGGACCTCCCGGTCTACCGTCAGGACCTCGGCGACCGCGCCGTGGACCAGGCCTACTCCGCGATCCAGACCGTCGCCGTCGCCTTCTACGCCGACCAGTGGAAGAAGCCGAAGCCGATCGACCCGCGCGTCATCCAGGGTCTGTCGATGGCGATCGACCGCGCCACCATCACCAAGACCGTGCTCAACGGCACGCGTGAGCCCGCCACCGGCTGGGTCGCGAAGGGTGTCCTGGGCTACCAGCCGAACGCCGCGGGTGACGTCACCACGTTCAACCCGGCCAAGGCCAAGGAGCTCATCAAGGCCGGCGGCGGCGTGCCCGGCAACAAGATCTCCATCCAGTTCAACGCCGACGGTGGCCACAAGGAGTGGGTGGACGCGGTCTGCAACTCCATCCAGCAGGCCACCACCGTCCAGTGCGTCGGCGACGGCAAGCCGGACTTCCAGGCCGACCTGCAGGCCCGCAAGACCAAGCAGGTCAAGTCGTTCTACCGCTCCGGCTGGGTGCTCGACTACCCGGTGAACGCCAACTTCATCTCCGACCTGTTCCGTACGGGTGCGGCGGGCAACCAGGGCGACTTCTCCAACAAGGAGCTGGACGCCAAGATCGCGAAGGCCGACTCCGCCGCCACCCTCGACGACTCCGTCAAGGCGTACCAGGCGATCGAGAAGGACCTGATCAACTACATGCCTTCGATCCCGCTCTGGTACTACAAGGTCAACGCGGGCTACTCCGAGAAGGTTTCGGGCGTGGCTTACGGTCAGGACGGCGACCCGATCCTGACCGGCGTCGAGGTCAAGAAGTAATCACCCAAGCGTAGTCCGCACGCCGTCACGGGACTGACGGATCGTCAGTCCCGTCTCGGTGCCTTACGCAGCGGCTGGGGGGCCCTTCCACGACATCAGCATGCCCGGATCCGGGCATGCTGTCGGGGGAGGGCCCGTCGGTTGCGCTGTCACATCTCAACGGAGGCATGATGGGGCGTTATGTCGCACGACGACTGCTCCAGATGATCCCGGTTTTCTTCGGGACGACCCTGCTGATCTTCGCCATGGTGCATCTTCTGCCCGGTGATCCCGTGCTTGCCATGTTCGGCGACAAGGGCGCCGACCCGGCGACGCTCGCCGCGAAGCGCCATGAACTCGGCCTCGACAAGCCGGAATGGCAGCAGTATCTCTTCTACATGCGGGACATGATCCTGCACCTGGACTTCGGCACCCAGATCCGCAACGGGCGCCCGGTGACCGAGGTGCTGGGTGACGCGTTCCCCATCACCCTCCAGCTGGCCGTTCTCGCGTTCGCCATCGAGCTGGTCTTCGGTATCGGTCTGGGCATCATCGGCGGTCTGCGCGCCGGCCGCCTGGCCGACAACCTCATCCTGATCTTCACCCTGCTGATCATCTCGATCCCGGTGTTCGTCCTGGGCTACATCATCAAGATGGTCTTCGCGTTCAACCTGGGCTGGATCGCCCCGAACGTGAGCACCGAGCCGGTCCTGAGCGAGATGCTGGCCCCGGCCATCGTGCTCGGCGGCCTCTCCCTCGCGTACGTGGCCCGACTGACCCGTACCTCCATGGCGGAGAACCTGCGCGCCGACTACATGCGCACGGCCGTCGCCAAGGGCCTGCCGCGCCGCCGCGTCATCGGTGTCCACCTGATGCGCAACTCGATGATCCCCGTGGTCACCTTCCTCGGCACCGACATCGGCGCCCTCATGGGCGGTGCGGTCGTCACCGAGTTCATCTTCAACATCCACGGCGTCGGTGGAGTCATCGCCGAGTCGATCTCCCGCCGTGAAGGCTCCACGCTGGTCGGACTCGTCACCATCCTGGTGATCGTCTACCTCGTCACCAGTCTGCTCATCGACCTGCTGTACGCGGTCCTGGACCCGAGGATCCGGTATGCCTGACGTGACCAAGACCGCTGCCGCCGTCGAGGATGCCGTCGCGCCCCCCTCCGTGGACGCGTCCGCACCGGTGGCCAAGGCCGAGAAGGCCCGCAGCCTGTGGGGCGACGCCTGGGTCGACCTGCGCCGCAACCCGTACTTCATCGTCTCGTCGGTGCTGATCGCGCTGCTGCTGCTGATCTCGGCGTGGCCGACCCTCTTCACCAGCGCGTCCCCGAGCGCCGGTGACCTGGTGCACCACTTCCTGAGCAAGCCCGAGCTCGGCAGCGTCGGTTCGCCCGAGTGGCTGGGCTACGACCAGCAGGGCCGCTCCGTCTACGCCCGCCTGATCCACGGCACCCGCGCCTCCGTCACGGTCGGCATCGCGGTCACCGCGATCGTCACCATCCTCGGTGGCGTCATGGGTATGATCGCCGGCTACTTCGGCGGCGTCATCGATGCGTTCATCTCCCGCATCACCGACATCTTCTTCGGCATCCCGTTCCTGCTGGGCGCCATGGTCATCCTGCAGTCGTTCACCGAGCGCACCGTCTGGGTCGTCGTCTTCGCCCTCGCGTTCCTCGGCTGGACCCAGATCACCCGCGTCATGCGCGGTGCCGTGATCACGGTCAAGCAGGCCGACTACGTCCACGCGGCGAAGGCGCTCGGCGCCGGCACGGTCCGGATCCTCTTCCGGCACATCCTGCCGAACGCCATGGCCCCCGTGATCGTCGTCGCGACCATCGCGCTCGGCGGCTACATCTCGGCCGAGGCGACCCTGTCCTTCCTGGGACTGGGCCTCGCCGCCCCGACCGTCTCGTGGGGTGTCGACATCTCCGCGGGTGTCGCCCAGATCCGAGTGGCCCCGCACGTCCTGCTCTGGCCCTCGATCATGCTGAGCCTCACCGTTCTGGCGTTCATCATGCTCGGCGAAGCCGTCCGCAACGCCCTCGACCCCAAGCTGCGCTGAGGAGGGCGTACCAGATGAGCATCATCGACAAGACCGCGGCCGTCCCCGCGCCGCGCGGCGGCTCCGACCACACCGGTCCGCTGCTCGAAGTCAAGAACCTGCACGTCGAGTTCCACACCCGTGACGGTGTGGCCAAGGCGGTCAACGGCGTCAACTACTCCGTGGACGCCGGCGAGACCCTCGCCGTCCTCGGCGAGTCCGGCTCCGGCAAGTCCGTCACGGCCCAGGCCATCATGGGCATCCTCGACATGCCCCCCGGCAAGATCCCGCAGGGCGAGATCCTGTTCCGCGGCCAGGACATGCTGAAGATGTCCGAGGAGGAGCGCCGGAAGATCCGCGGCCGGAAGATCGCGATGATCTTCCAGGACGCGCTGTCCTCCCTCAACCCGGTCCTCACCGTCGGCTACCAGCTCGGCGAGATGTTCCGGGTGCACCACGGCATGTCCAAGAAGGACGCCACGGTCAAGGCCGTCGAGCTGATGGACAAGGTCAAGATCCCCGCCGCCAAGGCCCGGGTCTCCGACTACCCCCACCAGTTCTCCGGCGGTATGCGCCAGCGCATCATGATCGCCATGGCGCTCGCCCTGGAGCCGGACCTGATCATCGCCGACGAGCCCACCACGGCTCTCGACGTGACCGTCCAGGCCCAGGTCATGGACCTCCTCGCGGAGCTCCAGCAGGAATACAACATGGGCCTGATCCTGATCACCCACGACCTCGGCGTCGTCGCCGACGTCGCGGACAAGATCGCCGTGATGTACGCCGGCCGGATCGTCGAGCAGGCGCCGGTCCACGAGCTGTACAAGCGTCCGGCCCACCCGTACACCCGCGGTCTGCTGGAGTCGATCCCGCGCCTGGACCAGAAGGGCCAGGAGCTCTACGCGATCAAGGGCCTGCCGCCCAACCTGCTCAAGGTGCCCACCGGCTGCGCCTTCAACCCGCGCTGCCCCAAGGCCGACGACATCTGCCGCACGGAGATCCCGGCCCTCGTGCCGGTCACCGAGCAGAACGGCGCGGACCTCCCGGGCCGTAAGAGCGCCTGCCACTTCTGGAAGGAGACGATCCATGGCTGACCTCAGCAACAACCACGAGGCCCCCGGCGAGCCGATCCTCCAGGTGCGCAATCTGCAGAAGCACTTCCCGCTGACGCAGGGCATCCTCTTCAAGAAGCAGGTCGGCGCGGTCAAGGCCGTGGACGGGGTCTCCTTCGACCTCTACCAGGGCGAGACCCTCGGCATCGTGGGCGAGTCCGGCTGTGGCAAGTCCACGGTCGCCAAGCTCCTGATGAACCTGGAGCGGGCCACCGCCGGCGAGGTCTTCTACAAGGGCCAGGACATCACCAAGCTGTCCGGGCGCGCGCTGAAGGCCGTCCGCCGCAACATCCAGATGGTGTTCCAGGACCCGTACACCTCGCTGAACCCGCGTATGACGGTCGGCGACATCATCGGCGAGCCCTTCGACATCCACCCCGAGGTGGCCCCGAAGGGCGACCGGCGCCGCAAGGTGCAGGAGCTGCTCGACGTCGTCGGTCTGAACCCGGAGTACATCAACCGGTACCCGCACCAGTTCTCCGGCGGTCAGCGCCAGCGCATCGGCATCGCCCGAGGCCTCGCGCTCAACCCGGAGATCATCATCTGCGACGAGCCGGTCTCGGCCCTGGACGTCTCCGTCCAGGCGCAGGTCATCAACCTGATGGGGAAGCTCCAGGACGAGTTCAACCTGTCCTACATCTTCATCGCGCACGACCTGTCGATCGTCCGGCACATCTCGGACCGCGTCGGCGTCATGTACCTCGGCAAGATGGCCGAGATCGGTACGGACGAGCAGATCTACGAGCACCCGACGCACCCGTACACGCAGGCGCTGCTCTCCGCGGTGCCGGTGCCGGACCCGGAGGCCCGCGCGCACCGCGAGCGGATCATCCTCACCGGTGACGTCCCCTCGCCGGCCAACCCGCCGTCGGGCTGCAGCTTCCGCACCCGTTGCTGGAAGGCGCAGGAGAAGTGCTCGCAGGAGGCCCCGGTTCTCGCGGTCCCGCAGCGCTTCCAGGGCGTGGACAGCCCGGCCGCCCACTTCTCGGCGTGCCACTTCGCCGAGGAGAAGCAGGTCGTCCCGGTGCACTGACGCACTGCGCGAGAAGGGCGCCCCGGTCCGTACCCACGGACCGGGGCGCCCTTCGTCGTGTCAGCGGCTGGTGGGGACGTACGGGAAGCAGCCGGTGTACCAGCCGAACTCGTACCGCATGATCAGGTCGCCCGTCCTGGGCCCGACGACGCCGTCGGCCTCGGAGGCGCCCAGCATCCGGTACTGCACGTACCGGATGGCCTCGTCGGTCTCGGGGCCGAAGACGCCGTCGACGTCGATCAGGTCGTGCTGCGTGGCGTAGTGGTCCGAGATGATGTTGTTGAGGCCGTTCTGCACGCACTTCACGGCGGTCGCGTTGTTGGCCTGGCCGTAGCCGACGTACGAGGCTCCCGGCTGGGCCTGGGCGGACGCGGGCAGGGCGAGTGCGGCGAGGGCGGTCGCGGTGGCGACGAGGCCGGCGCGGGCGGCGAGTCTCTGGGGCATGGCGGGAACTCTAGGACCGTGAGGGGCGCCCGAGGGGGCGGTGGGACGTCCCGGCCGTCCCAGGGACGTCCGTCCGGGCGCCGTAAAAGTGCACCTCCGTCAATATCGGGTGATATTGGGGCCTAAGTCAGACTTAGGACATACGGGAGGCACTCCATGCGCGGAGCCACGCACGCCAAGTGGGCCGCACTGGCCGCCGCCGTCGCCCTCGCGGCGACGGCCTGTGGCGGTGGCGACGACAGCGGCGGTGGCGGAGGGGCCGACGGCATCGTGAGTTCCTCGTGGGGCGACCCGCAGAACCCGCTGGAGCCCGCCAACACCAACGAGGTCCAGGGCGGCAAGGTCCTCTCCATGATCTTCCGGGGGCTCAAGCAGTACGACCCGAAGACCGGCGAGGCCAAGGACATGCTCGCCCAGTCGATCGAGACGACCGACTCGCAGAACTTCACCATCACGGTCAAGGACGGCTGGACCTTCTCCAACGGCGAGAAGATCACCGCGAAGTCCTTCGTCGACGCCTGGAACTACGGCGCCCACCTCAAGAACAACCAGAAGAACGCCTACTTCTTCGGTCAGATCGAGGGCTACGACCAGGTCCACCCCGAGAAGGGCGAGCCCACCGCCGAGACCATGTCCGGCCTCAAGGTGACGGGCCCCCAGACCTTCACCGTCAAGCTCACCCAGAAGTTCTCCACCTGGCCCATCACCCTCGGCTACGCGGCCTTCGCGCCGCTCCCGCAGGCGTTCTACACGGACCACGCCGGCTGGCTCTCGAAGCCCATCGGCAACGGCCCGTACACCGTCGACTCGTACTCCAAGGGCTCCCAGATGGCCCTCAAGCGCTGGGACGCCTACCCCGGCGCCGACAAGGCCCAGAACGGCGGCATCACCCTCAAGGTCTACACCGACAACAACACCGCCTACACGGACCTGACCGCCGGGAACCTCGACCTCGTCGACGACATCCCCGCCTCCCAGCTCAAGAACGTCGACGCCGACCTCGGCGGCCGCTACATCAACGTCCCGGCCGGCATCATCCAGACCCTCTCCTTCCCGTTCTACGACCCGGCCTGGGACAAGCCCGGGCAGGAGAAGCTCCGCCAGGGCCTCTCGATGGCCATCGACCGCAACCAGATCACCGAGACGATCTTCCAGAAGACCCGCACCCCCGCCGTCGACTGGACCTCCCCGGTCCTCGGCGAGGAAGGCGGCTTCAAGGACATCTGCGGCGACTTCTGCAAGTACGACGCGGCCGAGGCGAAGAAGCTCGTCGCCGAGGGCGGCGGCATCCCCGGCGGCACGATGAAGATCTCGTACAACGCCGACACCGGCTCCCACAAGGAGTGGGTGGACGCCGTCTGCAACTCCATCAACCGCGCGCTCGGCAACAACAAGGCCTGCGTCGGCAACCCGGTCGGCACCTTCGCCGACTTCCGCAACCAGGTCACCCAGTCGAAGATGGACGGCCCGTTCCGGGCCGGCTGGCAGATGGACTACCCGCTCATCCAGAACTTCCTCCAGCCGCTGTACTACACCAACGCCTCGTCCAACGACGGCAAGTACTCGAACCCCGAGTTCGACAAGCTCGTCGACCAGGCCAACGCCGAAGCCGACACCGCGAAGGCCATCGGGCTCTTCCAGCAGGCCGAGGGCGTCCTCCGCGACGACATGGGCGCCATTCCGCTCTGGTACCAGAACGGCAGCGCCGGCTACTCGGAGAACGTCTCGAACGTGTCCCTGAACCCCTTCAGCGTCCCGGTCTACGACCAGATCAAGGTCAAGTGACGCCGTAGCAGTTCGGCGGTGTACGGCCCGGGCCGCGGACCCCCGCGCCGGGCCGTACGCCGTCCCGCAACCCACCCACCCTGGAGGCCTCCGTGGGTCGATACGTGATCCGGCGGCTGCTGCAGATGATCCCGGTCTTCTTCGGCGCCACGCTGTTGATCTTCCTGATGGTGAACGTGATGGGCGACCCCATCGCCGGACTGTGCGGCGACCGCCAGTGCGACCCGGCGACCGCCGCCCAGCTGGAGAAGGAGTTCGGCCTCGACAAGCCGGTCTGGCAGCAATACCTGACCTACATGGGCAACGTCTTCACCGGAGACTTCGGCACCGCCTTCAACGGCCAGCCCGTCACCGAGCTGATGGCCAGCGCCTTCCCGGTCACCATCCGGCTGACCATCGTCGCGATCCTCTTCGAGATCGTCATCGGCATCAGCCTCGGCGTCGTCACCGGCCTCAAGCGCGGCCGCCCCGTCGACACCACCGTCCTGCTGCTGACCCTGGTCGTCCTGTCCGTCCCGACCTTCGTCACCGGCCTGCTCGTCCAGCTGCTCCTGGGCGTCAAATGGGGCTGGATCAAGCCGGCCGTCTCGCCCGAGGCGACCTTCAGCGAGCTCATCGTCCCCGGCCTGGTCCTCGCCTCCGTCTCCCTGGCGTACGTCACCCGGCTCACCCGCACCTCGATCGCCGAGAACAAGCGCGCCGACTACGTCCGCACGGCCGTCGCCAAGGGCCTGCCCCGCCACAGGGTCATCAGCCGCCACCTGCTGCGCAACAGCCTCATCCCGGTGGTGACCTTCATCGGCGCCGACATCGGCGCGCTCATGGGCGGCGCCATCGTCACCGAGCGGATCTTCAACATCCACGGCGTCGGCTACCAGCTCTACCAGGGCATCGTCCGCCAGAACACACAGACCGTGGTCGGCTTCGTCACCATCCTCGTCCTCATCTTCCTGCTGGCCAACCTCCTGGTCGACCTCCTGTACGCCGTCCTTGACCCGAGGATCCGCTATGCCTGAGCCCGAGCCGTTTGAGCCGCTTGAGTCGTACGGCGAGGAGGGACGCGCCATCGCCTCGACCGGCGCCGGTGGTGCGTCCGACCTCGCCACGGCCGAGGCGGAGACCCTGGAGCAGCGTCCCTCGGTCGACGCCGCCGAAGAGGCCGCCGGCGGTCCCGAGGGCGCCGGCCCCGACAAGAAGGCCCGCTCCCTCTGGTCCGACGCCTGGCACGACCTGCGCCGCAACCCGGTCTTCATCATCTCCGGGCTCATCATCCTCTTCCTGGTGGTCATCTCCATCTGGCCCTCGCTGATCGCCTCCGGAGACCCGCTCGACTGCGACCTCTCCAAGGCCCAGGAAGGCTCCCAGCCCGGCCACCCGTTCGGCTTCAACGGCCAGGGCTGCGACGTCTACACCCGTACGGTCTACGGAGCCCGCACCTCCGTCAGCGTCGGCGTCCTCGCCACCCTCGGCGTCGCGATCCTCGGCAGCATCCTGGGCGGGCTCGCCGGCTTCTTCGGCGGAGCCTGGGACGGCTTCCTCTCCCGGATCACCGACGTCTTCTTCGCCATCCCCGTCGTCCTCGGCGGCCTCGTGCTCCTGTCCGTGGTGACCAGCTCCACCGTCTGGCCCGTCAT
The DNA here is from genome assembly GCF_014648895.1 of Streptomyces tanashiensis. Classification (GTDB taxonomy): domain Bacteria; phylum Actinomycetota; class Actinomycetes; order Streptomycetales; family Streptomycetaceae; genus Streptomyces; species Streptomyces tanashiensis. The sequence continues at coordinate 494,518 of NZ_BMRZ01000001.1, read as the reverse complement.
CGGCTTCATGGTGCTGCTCGGGTGGCCGCAGATCTCCCGCATCGCCCGCGGCTCCGTCATCACCGCCAAACAGCACGACTACGTCCAGGCCGCGCGGGCCCTCGGCGCCTCCAACTCGCGGATGATGCTCCGGCACATCACGCCCAACGCCGTCGCCCCGGTGATCGTCGTCGCCACCATCGCCCTCGGCACGTACATCTCGCTCGAGGCGACCCTGTCGTACCTCGGAGTCGGTCTGAAGCCGCCGACCGTCTCCTGGGGCATCGACATCTCCTCGGCGTCGCCGTACATCCGCAACGCGCCCCACATGCTGCTCTGGCCGGCCGGCGCGCTCGCCATCACCGTCCTCGCGTTCATCATGCTCGGCGACGCGGTGCGCGACGCCCTCGACCCGAAGCTGAGGTAGGGACCCATGCTGCTCGAAGTCCGCGACCTGCACGTGGAGTTCCACACCCGGGACGGGGTGGCCAAGGCGGTCAACGGCGTCAACTACTCCGTCGACGCGGGGGAGACCCTCGCCGTCCTCGGCGAGTCCGGCTCCGGCAAGTCCGTCACCGCCCAGGCCGTCATGGGCATCCTCGACATCCCGCCCGGGAAGATCAGCGCCGGCGAGATCCTCTTCCAGGGCCAGGACCTCCTGAAGCTCAAGGAGGAGGAACGGCGCAAGGTCCGCGGCGCCAAGATGGCGATGATCTTCCAGGACGCGCTGTCCTCCCTCAACCCCGTCATCAGCGTCGGCGACCAGCTCGGCGAGATGTTCCAGGTCCACAAGGGGATGTCCCGCAAGGACTCCAAGGCCAAGGCCATCGAGCTGATGGACCGGGTCCGCATCCCCGCCGCCAAGGAACGCGTCGGCCAGTACCCCCACCAGTTCTCCGGCGGCATGCGCCAGCGCATCATGATCGCGATGGCCCTCGCCCTCGAACCCGAACTGATCATCGCCGACGAGCCGACCACCGCCCTCGACGTCACCGTCCAGGCCCAGGTCATGGACCTCCTCGCCGAGCTCCAGCGCGAACTCAACATGGGCCTCATCCTCATCACCCACGACCTCGGCGTCGTCGCCGACGTCGCCGACAAGATCGCCGTCATGTACGCGGGCCGGATCGTCGAACAGGCCCCCGTCCACGAGATCTACAAGGCCCCCGCGCACCCCTACACCCGGGGCCTGCTCGACTCCATCCCGCGCCTGGACCAGAAGGGCCAGGAGCTCTACGCGATCAAGGGCCTCCCGCCCAACCTGCTCGCCATCCCGCCCGGCTGCGCCTTCAACCCCCGCTGCCCCATGGCCCAGGACGTCTGCCGGACCGACGAGCCCCCGCTGTACGACGTGACCGAGTCCCCGGTGCCGCGCGCCAGCGCCTGCCACTTCTGGAAGGAGTGCCTCCATGGCTGAGGCCATTCTCGAAGTCCGGGACCTCCACAAGCACTACCCGCTGACCCGGGGCATCGTCTTCAAGAAGCACGTCGGCGCCGTCAAGGCCGTCGACGGGGTCGACTTCGACCTCGCCGCCGGCGAGACCCTCGGCATCGTCGGCGAGTCCGGCTGCGGCAAGTCGACCGTCGCGAAGATGCTGGTCAACCTGGAGCGGCCGACCTCCGGGACCATCCGCTACAAGGGCGAGGACATCACCACGATGTCCCCCAAGGCCCTCAAGGCCGTCCGCCGCAACATCCAGATGGTCTTCCAGGACCCGTACACCTCGCTCAACCCGCGCATGACCGTCGGCGACATCATCGGGGAGCCGTACGAGATCCACCCCGAGGTCGCGCCCAAGGGCGACCGGCGCCGCAAGGTCCAGGACCTCCTCGACGTCGTCGGCCTCAACCCCGAGTACATCAACCGCTACCCGCACCAGTTCTCCGGCGGCCAGCGCCAGCGCATCGGCATCGCCCGCGGCCTGGCCCTCCAGCCCGAGATCATCGTCGCCGACGAGCCGGTCTCCGCCCTCGACGTCTCCGTCCAGGCGCAGGTCGTCAACCTCCTCGACAGCCTCCAGTCCGAGTTCTCCCTGTCGTACGTCTTCATCGCCCACGACCTGTCGATCGTGCGGCACATCTCCGACCGCGTCGGCGTCATGTACCTCGGCCGGATCGTCGAGATCGGCACCGACGCCCAGATCTACGACCACCCCACCCACCCCTACACCCAGGCGCTGCTCTCCGCCGTCCCCGTCCCCGACCCCGAGGCGCGCGCCCACCGCGAGCGGATCATCCTCACCGGTGACGTCCCCTCCCCGGCCAACATCCCCTCCGGCTGCCGTTTCCGCACCCGCTGCTGGAAGGCCCAGGAGCGCTGCACCCTGGAGGTCCCGCTGCTCGCCGTCCCGGCCGTCTTCCGCCTCACGGACAGCCCCGCGAAGCACGACTCGGCCTGCCACTTCGCGGAGGAGAAGCAGGTGGTGCCGCCGGAGGAGCCCGAGGAGCCGTAACTCACGGGCAACCCGGCGGAATCGGTTCCGATATACGGACATCGGACAGTGGTCCCGTACGGCCGTGCGGGTGCCGTGAGCCGGCCGGGGCAGCACCACGCCGCCCCGGCCGGCCGCCATGTGCCGTTCATGCGGAACCGCTTGTTTCGGTCGGTCGCGACCGTGAGTATCGGGGCCGTGACTGTGACACGACCGGCACGTCTCACCGGCGCCGCGCTCTGCGCCGCGCTGGCCCTCATCGCCGCCGTGTGGATCCTCCAGGACCTCGCCGCGCTCGGCTCGCCCGCCGACCTCGCGTGGTACTGGGCCGGGGACCACCACTTCCTGATCCGGGGGCGGTCCACCACCTCCCTGATCGACCCCGTCCTCCTCGCCGCCTACGCCGCCACCGTCGTCGCGGCCCTCCGCTCACGGCACGCGGCCTCCGCGTTCGCCGCCGCCGGCGCGGTCACCCTCGCCCTGCGCCTCCCCGGGCTCTGGGCGCCCGGGAGCGGCGCCCTCGTCACCGCCCTCCTCGAACTGGCCCTCGCCGCCGGGCTCGTCCTCACCGCCGCCGTCGGCCGCCGTCCGGCGGAAGCCCCGCACGAGCACCCGCCCACCCGGCCCCGCGGCGGCCCCGCCGTCGCCGCCGGGGTCCTCCTCGCGCTCGCCGCGCTCTTCGTGACCCTGTGGGAGCTGTACTGGGCGGGCGAACTGCCCCCGGAGTTCACCGTCGACCGCTTCACCGGCGGCCGCTCCGTCGTCAAACCCGCCCTCGCGCCCCCGCCCGGCTGGCTGTCGGCCGTCGCCGTCGGGCTGTACGGCACGGCCGCCGTCTCCTGCTTCTCACGGGCCCGCCACTCCCGGGCCTTCGGGCTCCTCGCCGCCGCGTTCCTGACGGCGGGCGGTCTCGGCGGCGTCGCCCGCGCCGTCCGGTTCGAGACCCTCGTCCGCCTCGGCGAGCTCACCTCCGCGGGCGCGGCGGACGTCCTCACCTCCGTCTTCGAACTGCTCGCCGGTGTCGCGGTGCTCGTGCTCCTGGCCGGGCGCGGCGCCCCCGCCGCCGCACCCGGTCCGTACCCGGCGGCCGGGGCGCGCCCCCCGGCCCCGCCCCACCCGGCACCGCCCGGCTGGTGACTCAGCGGGCGATGCCGAGGGACCGCTTCACGAAGTCGACCTGGAGCAGCAGCAGGTTCTCCGCCACCCGCTCCTGCGGCGTCATGTGCGTCACCCCGGACAGCGGCAGCACCTCGTGCGGCCGGCCCGCCGCGAGCAGCGCCGACGAGAGCCGCAGCGCGTGCCCCACCACCACGTTGTCGTCCGCGAGACCGTGCACGATCATCATCGGCCGGGCCGGTTCCTCCGGGGCGGACAGGCCGTCGTCGGTCAGCAGCGACTGCGCCGCGTACACCTCCGGGTCGTCCTGCGGGGTGCCGAGGTACCGCTCCGTGTAGTGCGTGTCGTACAGCCGCCAGTCCGTCACGGGCGCCCCGACCACGGCCGCGTGGAAGACGTCCGGCCGCTGGAGCACCGCCCGCGCCGCGAGGTAGCCGCCGTAAGACCAGCCGCGGATCGCCACCCGGTCCAGGTCGAGCGGGAAGCTCCCGGCGAGCGCCCGGAGCGCCTCCACCTGGTCGTCGAGCGTCGGCGAGAGATCGCGCAGGAGCGACTTCTCCCAGGCGGGGGAGCGGCCCGGCATGCCCCGCCCGTCCGCCACGACCACCGCGAAGCCCTGGTCGGCGAACCACTGCGAGGTCAGGTGCGGATTGTGGGCGGCGAGCACCCGCTGCCCGTGCGGTCCGCCGTACGGATCCATCAGGACCGGCAGCGGCCCGTCCCCCTCCGCGTACCCCTGGGGCAGCAGGACCGCGCACGGGATCCGCCGGGCCCCCGCCTCCGTCAGCCGCACCCGGGCGGAGATCACCGGCCGCTGCGCGTACGACGCCACCACCGCGACCCGCTCGCCGTCCCGCAGCACCCGCGCCACGCTCCCCGGCGCCTCCGGGCGCGCCGACACCAGGACGGTCACCGCCCCCGACCGCACCGCGCCGTGCACGCCGGCACCCTCCGACAGTCGCGTCAGCCGCTCCACGCCCTGCCCGGACACCCGGTACACATGGATCTCGCCGGTCTCCGGCTCCGTCGCCGCCTCACCCGCCGAGGCCGACACCAGGACGTCGTCCGCCCCGATGTCCAGCACCGCCCGGACGTGCAGCTCCGGACCCGTCCACGCCTCCTCCCCGACGGCGAGGACCCGGGCCCCGCCCTCGTCCGTGACCCGCACGAGCCCGCCGTCCGGCCCCCAGGCCGGCACCCCGTGGTGGAGCTCCAGCCACGCCGGATCCGCCTCCGCCCGTACGGTCGCCGTCTTCCCCGACTCCGGGTCCACCGCCAGGAACACCTGTTCCCGCTGGTCCCGCGCCTGCGCGAGCAGCAGCGGCGCCCCGGCCGCCGACCAGTGCACCCGCGCCAGATACGGATACCGCTCGCGGTCCCACACCACCTCCGTACGGGACCCGTCGAGGCCCACGACGAACAGCCGCACCTCCGCGTTGGCCGTGCCGGCCGCCGGGTACCCCACCCGCTGCGGCTCCCGCTCCGGGTGCGCCGGGTCCGCGATCCACCAGCTCCGCACCGCCCGGTCGTCCGCCCGCGCGACGAGGAGCCGGTCCGAGGCGGGCGACCACCAGAAGCCGCGCTCCCGGCCCATCTCCTCCGAGGCGATGAATTCGGCCAATCCGTAGGAGACGTGCTCGTCCTCCGGACCGGCCAGCTCCCGGTCGCCCGTACCGTCCGCGCCCACCACCCGCAGGGCGCCCTCCGCCACGTACGCGACGAGTCGTCCGTCCGGCGAGGGACGGGGGTCGATCACCGGCCCCGGCACCGGAAGCTCCCGCGTGGTCCCCGCCCGCAGCTCCGCCGTGAACAGCCGCCCCGACAGCGCGAACGCCGCCGACTCCACGGCCCCGTCCACCGCGTACGCCACGATCCCGGCCGAGCCCTCCCGGCTCCGCTCCCGGCGCGCCCGCTCCTGCGGCGACAACTCCTCCTCCGCGCCCGCGAGCAGCGCCGCCGGATCGGCGGCCACACGCTCCGCGGGCTCACCGCCCCGGGGCAGGTCGAGCACCCAGAGCCGGTGCGAACGGTCCGTCCCGGAACCGGATCTGACGAACACCACGCGCTCTCCGTCGGGAGAGACCGAGAAACCACGCGGGACCCCCAGGGTGAACCGTTGGGTCCGGGCGTGCTGACGAGGGAACGAGAGCTCGGCCGAGGGTGTGGCCGGCTGCTGTGAAGACGAGGTCATGCGGCTGAAACTAGCGCCGTGCGCCCCCCTCGTGCCTCCGTCCGCCGATCGATGCGGCCGTACGGATAGTTATGATCCGTAGCGCTAGGTGGGTATGCATCCGACTGACATGCCCCCTGGCACATGCTGATCGACCGAACCGCTCGAATATCCGACCGAAGGTGGAGGTGAACCGCCGTGGCACTCTCGATCTCCGTGGTGGTGCTGCTGGCGATCGTCGTCTTCCTGCTGATCCGGAAATCCGGGCTGAAGGCTGGACATGCGGCGGTCTGCGCGCTCCTGGGCTTCTACCTGGCGAGCTCGTCCATCGCCCCGTCCATCAGCACCCTCACCACGAACGTGGCGGGCATGATCGGCGGCCTCAAGTTCTGACCCGGGGGGTGCCCCCGGTCCGACCTCGTAGGGTGGGGGCATGTCCGATCTCCCCGCCCGCCGTCTGCTGCTCGTGCACGCGCACCCGGACGACGAGTCGATCAACAACGGCGCCACCATGGCCAGGTACGCGGCCGAGGGCGCCCTCGTCACCCTGGTCACCTGCACGCTCGGCGAGGAGGGCGAGGTCATCCCGCCCGACCTCGCCCACCTGGCCCCCGACCGGGAGGACAGGCTCGGCCCGCACCGCGTCGGCGAACTCGCCGCCGCGATGACCGAGCTGGGAGTCACCGACCACCGCTTCCTCGGCGGCCCCGGGCGCTTCCGCGACTCCGGAATGATGGGCGCCGAGCAGAACGAGCGCGCCAACGCCTTCTGGAACACCGACGTCGACACCGCCGCGCCCCACCTCGTCGAGGTGATCCGCGAGACCCGCCCGCAGGTCCTGATCACCTACGACCCCGACGGCGGCTACGGCCACCCCGACCACATCCAGGCCCACCGGGTCGCCACCCGCGCCGCCGGACTCGCCGCCGACCCGGACTACCGCCCCGACCTCGGACCGGCCCACACGATCGCCAAGATCTACTGGAACCGCGTCCCGCGCCCCGTCGCCGAGGCCGGCTTCGCCCGGCTCCGCGCCGAGGGCTCGGTCTTCCCGGCCGTCGCCGGGATCGACGACGTCCCCGGCGTCGTCGACGAGGACCGGATCACCGCAGAGATCGCCGCCGACCCCGTGTACACGGCCCGCAAGAGCGCCGCGATGGCCGCGCACGTCACCCAAGTCGCCGTCGACGGTCCTTTCTTCGCCCTCTCCAACGACCTCGGCCAGCCGATCTTCACCACCGAGTACTACGAACTCGTCCAGGGCGCCTCCGGCGCCCCGGAGGGCGAGCGCGAGACGGACCTCTTCGCGGGGGTGACCGCGTGAGCACCACCACGCCCGCCCCCACGCCCTCGCCGGGCGTCCGGTACGCCTGGTACGGCGCCCTGCTGGCCCTCGGCGCCCTCGTCGGCGTCGCCGGATCCCTCGTCCAAGCCGCCTGGTTCCCCGGCGGCTTGCTCCTCGCACTCCTCGCCACCGCCGGCCTCTTCTACGGGGGGCTGCGCGCCACCGGCACCCAGGTCGGCGTGGCCTCCGCCGGAGGCGGCTGGCTCGTCGCCGTCGTCCTGCTCAGCCTCGGACGCCCCGAGGGTGACGGGGTGTTCGGCGGAGGCGCCGGCGAGCTGCTCTTCCTCTTCGGGGGCATGGCGCTCGCTGTGATGTGCGCCACGCTGCCCCGACTGTCGCGACCGGCCCCGTGAACAGGACGACTTGAGCAGGGGACGCCCTGACTTCGGCCGGATTGCCCGTCGTCCTTCACCCAGGGGTCGGGTATGAACCGGCGGGGTTCAGTATGGTGGTGCGCGCCGCCGAACCGCCCGGGTCAACACGAGCATCAGCAAGAGCGGGCGGTGGAGCCAACCGGGAGATCCTGCTTTGAGTCGTGAAACAGGTCGAGAGACTGACAGTTCGTCCTCCGGCGCCCAGGGGCGCGGCGGAGCCGCCTACCCCTCGGGTACCCCGCCGTACGGATCCCGCCAGTATCCGTCGCTCCACCCCACGCAGGACGTGCCGGAGGAGCCCGCCGCCGCGTCCGCGCCGCCGGAGGAGCCCAAGACCGAGACGACGCTGACGACCCGGATCCGGATCAACATCCCGGGTTCGCGTCCGATTCCGCCCGTCGTGGTCCGCAAGACGGTCAACGAGGCGCCCGCCCCGGACCCCGAGCCCGAGCCCGCTCCCGTCGTGGAGCCGGAGCCCGAGCCGGTGGCCGTGGCGCCGGAGCCCCCGCGGGCGGCCGAGGAGGCCCCACAGGCCCCGCAGGCCAAGGAGACGAGCGACTGGTTCGCCCCCCGCAAGGCGGCGGCCCCCAGCCCTGCCCCCGCGCCCGCCCCGGCGCCGGCCGCCAAGCCGGCCCAGGCGCCCGCGCTCGCCGGACCCGACGCCCCGGGCACGGGCTTCGCGGGCTCGGCGACCTCCGGCGTCCCGACGGTCGGCACCACCCCGTCGAGCCGCCCCGTCACCGCGGCCGCCCAGACGCCGCCGGGCAACCCGCTGTACGAGAGCGGGACGCCGGCGGGCGGCACGCCGATGTACGACGGGACGCCTTCGGGCGGGACCCCGATGTACGACGGCACCCCGTCGGGCGGTACCCCCCGGTACGACGGCACGCCCGCCGCCGGTACGCCGATGTACACCGGCACCCCGGGCGGCGGCACGCCCGCGTACCGCGGCCCGGGCGGCCCCGGCGCCCCGGCGGCGCCGACCGGTCCCACCACGGGCCCGGTCACCGGCACCGCCTCCCTCGGCGGCGCCACCACCGCGCCCCGCCCCTTCGGCGGCGGCCAGGGCCCGGGCTCCCCGTTCGTCGGCGGTGGCGCGCCCCGCATGTCCGACGACACCGCGATCCTGACGCCGCAGCCGCCCGCCCCGGGCCCGCGGTCCGGACCGGGCGCGCCGGCGGACAACGGTGCCCACATCTCCGGTGACACGCTCACCAGCGGCATCCCCGTCGTCCCGCCGACGGCGGCCCGGCCGAACCTGACCCCGCGCATCGAGGAGCGGACGCCCCAGGCCCCCGCGCCGGCGCCGCGCCAGGCGCCGGCGGCCGACCGGGCCCCGGCGAAGAAGGGCCGCTCCAAGCTGGTCCTCGTCGCGGCCGGGGTCGTGGGCCTGGCCGGCGTCGCCTACGCCGCCGGACTGCTCCTCAACCACTCCGACGTCCCCAAGGGCACCACGGTGCTCGGCGTGGACATCGGCGGCGGGACGAAGGAGGAGGCCGTCAACAAGCTGGACGCGGCGCTCGGCAAGCGGGCCGGCGCCCCGCTCCAGCTCAGCGTCGGCGGCAAGAAGGTCCAGCTGGCCCCGGACAAGGCGGGCCTGGCCCTCGACAGCCAGGAGACCGTCCGCGCGGCGGCCGGCAGCGACTACAACCCCGTCTCGGTCATCGGCTCCCTCTTCGGCGGCGAGCGGGTCGCCAAGCCGGTCTTCCCGGTCGACGAGGAGAAGCTCGCCGTCGCCCTGACCGACCTGGCCGGCAGCTCCGCCTCGGCGACGGAGGGCACGATCCTGTTCGCCCCGAACAAGGTGACCCCGGTCGAGGGCAAGCCCGGCAAGGGCCTGGACGTCCAGCGCTCGATGATCTCGGTGCGGGACGCGTTCCGGGCCCAGGTCGAGACGGGCCGGGGCACGCTGGTCGAGCTGCCGGTCACCACGGTCTCCCCGACGGTCACCAAGGCCGAGCTGGACCGGGCGATGAAGGAGTTCGCGACCCCCGCCATGTCGGGCCTGATCAGGATCCAGGCGGGCGGCAGGCACATCGACTTCGGTCCGGCGCGGTCGCTGCCGCAGATCCTCTCCATGAAGGCCGTCGACGGCCGGCTGGTCGAGGTCTACGACAAGAAGGCGATCGAGCGGCTCCTGGAGGGCACCTTCGACGGGGTCATGATCACCAAGGGCGACGGCACCAAGCACCAGGTGTCCGCCGACGACGTGGCCTTCGTGATGCGCGACGCCCTGAAGGGCAAGAACCTCGCGGAGCGAACGAAGACGATCGACCTCTCCGGCGAGGGCTGACAGCCCCCGTCCGCGCCTCCGAGCCCCCGTCCCGCGCCCGGGACGGGGGCTCGCGCGCATGACGGCCCACGGCGCCCCCTGCGGTCCCATAAATGGGGTCGCGGGCCGGGCGGGGGCCCGCGTAGGGTGCGGGGCAAGGGGCGGGGTCGTAGCACAGAGGTAATGCGCCGCGATGACATCTCGGAGGACGCCGGTTCGAATCCGGTCGCCCCGCCCCCCTCTGCCCGTCGCCGGCCGGCGCGCCCCATACCTGTCCTTCGGATCAGGCCCTAGTTGAGCAGCGCCCTCGCCGCCTGCGCCCGGCGCCGGATCGCCGTCGCCGACTCCGGGTCGACCGCGTCCATCACCTGTGCGTACGCCTCCATCTCCACCGCGCCCGTGAGGAACTCCCCGCGCTGGACGAGCAGCTCCGCCCGTTCGTAGCGGAGCCTCGCCGGGTGGGAGGGGAGCAGCAGGGCCAGTTCCACCGCCCACAGGGCCACGTCGGAGCGTTCGGGGCGGGGGGCCGCCCAGGCCCGGATGTTGTTGAGGATCCGCAGGGCGATCGCGCCGGGCTCGGCGGGGCGGAGCATCGAGCGGTCCAGCGCCTCGCCCGTCGCGCTCGTGACCAGGAGCTCGGCGTCCGTGCCCGTCATGGCCCGTCCGCCGGCGAAGGGGTCGGCGAGGTTCAGGTCGGCCGGGTCGCCGAAGCCGACGACGAAGTGGCCGGGCAGGCCCAGCCCGTACACGGGGGCGCCGGCCCGGCGGGCGACCTCCATCCAGACGACGGAGAGCAGGATGGGCAGGCCCCGGCGGCGCCGGAGCACCTCGTGCAGGAGAGAGGACTCCAGACGCTGGTAGTCGGCGGGCACGCCCTCGAAGCCCTCGTGGCGGCCGAGGAGCGCGGCGAGTTCGGCGGCCCAGTCGCCGGTGATCCGGGTCGCGTACGGGACGAGTCCGGCGAGGCGGTCGAGTTCGATCTCGGCCTCGTCGAGGTCGCGGCGGGTGACCGCGGGGTCGGCCACCGCGCCGATCAGCAGGCAGAGCCGGGCGAGGTCGGGCCGCTCGGCCCGGGCCTCCTCGGCGAACTCCTGTCGCCAGTCGTCCCGGCCCCCCTCCGCGGATGTGCCCTCCGGTCCGCCCGGTGGTGGTACGTCCTCCGTCACGCCTCGGCCCATCGGTAGTGGTGGTAGTGGTGGTGGGGTGCGAAGCCCATGCCGTCGTACAGCGCCCGCGCGCCGTCGTTGTCCGTCTCCACCTGGAGCCAGGACGCCGACGCGCCCTCGTCGAGGGCCTGACGGGCGAGCGCCGTCATGACGGACGTCGCCAGGCCCCGGCGTCGCTGCCCGGGGTCGACCTCGACCGCCATGAAGCCGGCCCAGCGGCCGTCGACCACACAGCGTCCGATCGCCGCCGGTACCCCTCCCGTGCCCGCGACGGACGCGAACCACACACTCGGACCGGACGTGAGGACGGAGCGGACGGCGGGGCTCGCCTCCTCGAAGCGCTGGTAGCGGCGCAGCCAGGCTTCGTCGACCGTCCGGGAGAGGCGTACGGCGGAGATGTCGGCGTCCAGGTCGCCGATCGGGGCGAGGGCCCCGATCCGCACCTCGGCGGACACCTCGCGCCGCCAGCCGTGCCGGTCGAGGGCGGCGCAGAGCAGCTCCTGCGTGCCCTCGGCGCCGGTGGCGGTCTGGATGTACGCGGGCAGCTTCCGGGCCGCGTACCACGCGCGCACGTGCTCCAGGGCCTCGGCGACGGGCAGCCCCGGATCGCCGAGGGGGAGGGCGGAGTTGGCGCGGCGGGTGAATCCGTCGGCGGCCCGCAGGGTCCACTCGCCGAGGGCTTCGCCCTCGACCGGCTGCCACGCGCGCGCGGTGGCGCGGGCGAGTTCGAGGAAGGTGGCCGAGGGGCCGCGGCGGCGGGCCGGTGCGGGCGGGACGACCTTCCCCGCGGCCAGCGCGGTTTCCGCGATCCGGACGCTCTCACCGCTCTTTCGTGTGATCAACAGCACACCGGAATCCCATGATGTGAGAACTCCGACCGCGTCGGTGAACCTCGCGCCCGCTTCCGCCGAGTCCGTCACGTACCGAACGGAGACACGTTTTCCCACGTCAGCGCTGGTAATTCGGACCTCAAGGCGTCCTCCGCCGGTGATTTCCACAGCTTCTCCGCCCCTCCTGTTCGGATCGCCCTCAAGAACGGAGATACTAGGTGCGGGCATCGACGACGCCGCGCTCCCGCGCAGACCAGCCCTATCGAGGAGGAACGACAGCGTGACCTACGTCATCGCGCAGCCTTGTGTCGACGTCAAGGACAAGGCGTGCATCGAGGAGTGCCCCGTCGACTGCATCTACGAGGGCAAGCGGTCCTTGTACATCCACCCGGACGAATGCGTCGACTGCGGGGCCTGTGAGCCGGTCTGCCCGGTCGAGGCGATCTTCTACGAGGACGACACCCCGGAGGAGTGGAAGGACTACTACAAGGCGAACGTCGAGTTCTTCGACGAGCTCGGTTCGCCCGGTGGTGCCTCCAAGCTCGGCGAGATCGAGCGCGACCACCCCTTCATCGCCGCCCTGCCGCCGCAGAACGGCTGATTGTTCGCCCTCGGTCCCGTACGGCCTCGCCGCTGTACGGGACCGAAGCGTTTTCCGTACGTACGAGGAAGTGAGCCAACCCGTGAGCGCAGTCTCTTCGCGCCTTCCCGTCTTCCCCTGGGACAAGCTGGAGCCGTACAAGAAGACGGCCGTGGCGCACCCTGACGGAATCGTGGACCTGTCCGTCGGCACGCCCGTGGACCCGGTCCCCGCGCTGATCCAGGAGGCCCTGGTCGCGGCCGCGGACTCGCCGGGCTATCCCACGGTGTGGGGGACGACGGAGCTGCGGGACGCGCTCACCGGCTGGTGCGAGCGGCGTCTGGGCGCGACCGGCTTCGCCCACGAGAACGTGCTGCCGGTGGTCGGCTCCAAGGAGCTGGTGGCCTGGCTGCCGACGCAGCTGGGGCTCGGGGCCGGGGACCAGGTGGCCTACCCGCGCCTCGCCTACCCGACGTACGAGGTCGGCGCGCGGCTCTGCGGCGCGACGCCCGTCGTCTACGACGACCCCGTCGCCGACCTCGACCCCGCCGCGGTCAGGCTGCTCTGGCTCAACTCCCCGTCCAACCCGACCGGCAAGGTCCTCGGCAAGGACGAGCTGACCCGGATCGTGGCCTGGGCGCGCGAGCACGGGATCCTGGTCTTCTCCGACGAGTGCTACCTGGAGCTGGGCTGGGAGGCCGACCCGGTCTCGGTCCTGCACCCGGACGTCTGCGGAGGGTCGTACGAGGGGATCGTCGCGGTCCACTCGCTGTCCAAGCGCTCCAACCTGGCGGGCTACCGGGCCGCGTTCGTCGCGGGCGACGCGGCCGTCCTGGGCGAGCTGCTGCAGATCCGCAAGCACGGCGGCATGATGACCGCCGCTCCGGTGCAGGCGGCGACGGTCGCGGCGCTCGGCGACGACGCGCACGTGGCCGAGCAGCGGGAGCGGTACGCGGCCCGCCGGGCGGCGCTGCGGGCGGCCCTGGAGGCGCACGGCTTCCGGATCGAGCACAGCGAGGCGAGCCTGTACCTGTGGGCGACCCGGGACGAGCCGTGCTGGGAGACCGTCGCGTACCTGGCGGAGAAGGGCATCCTGGTGGCGCCCGGCGACTTCTACGGCGAGGCCGGGGAGCGGTTCGTGCGGGTGGCCTTCACGGCGACGGACGAGCGGGTCCAGGCCGCGGTCAAGCGCCTCGGCTGACGAAGCGCCGGAGGGCCCGGGGAGCGTGTGCTCCCCGGGCCCTCCGGCGTTCCCGCGGGGTCAGCCGCCGATGGGCAGGCCGCCCAGCGGCGCGGAGCCCAGGGCCTGGCCGGTCGGCAGGTTGCCGAGGCCGCCGCCCAGGGCGCCGCCGGTCGGGCCCTCGGCGCTCTCGGCGGCGGCGCCGGCGGTCTTGCCGACGACCTCGCCCGCGCTGCCGGCGGTCTCGCCGGCCACCTTCTGGGCGGCCGGGGTGGCGGTCCTGCCCGCCGCGCCGACGGTCTTGCCGGCGGCCGGGACGGCGGTGCCGACGGCCTTTCCGCCGGTGGCGCCGACGACGCCGGTGGTGGTCTGCGCGGCGCTGTCGACGGCGGTGCCCGCACCGGCGGCGTCCAGGGCGGTGATGCCGCCGAGGGCGCCGGTCGGCGCGAGGCTGTGGTCGAGGGCGCTCGCGGAGCCGGCCGCACCGACCACGGGGGCTGCTCCGGCCGCGAGGAGGAGGGCGGCGCGGGCGATCCGACGGGTCAGGGGGAGGGACATGGTGCTCCTTCGGCGAGGTGCGACGGTGTGCGTTGGACGCAGTGACAACCGGCCCTGGGGCGGGGGAGGTTGCGGCGGCCGAAGGTAAAGAATTGGCAATGCGTCGTATTGTCGGGTGGGGAGGAAAACGGACGAACGTGTCATTGCGCGAAGCCCTGCCGAACCGTCACTTCCCTTGTGACACAAGGGGATCGAGGGGGAGGAGTGGCGTGGACGGAGGGCGGCCCGCATGCCGCTCGAATTTCTTCCGCCGCGAGCCGGAGCCATGCCACGGCCGAGTGAAGGACCGTACGGGCGCTCGATCCCCGTCGGCTACTGGGCGAGCCGCATCCGGACGGAATCCCCGCCCCCGGCGACCGCGCCCGAGGACTTCGACCAGCCCCCGCCGGCCTCGCCCGCGCGCCACACCCGGCCCCCGAACGAGACCTCCGTGATGCGCAGCGCGTCCGCCCGCGCCACCGCCCACTGGGCCAGCTCCCAGCCCCGCCGCTCGTCCGAACCGGCCCCCGGAGCGCTCCCCGCGCCCGTCGCCGCCCGGACCGGCACCACGAGCACCGGCGGCTCCGAGGCCGAACGGCCCGCGCTCGGACCACCCGTCACCGCCTTCGGTGCCGCCTTCTCGCCGAAGGCCCGCACCAGCTCCTCGCGCACCTGCCGCGGATCACCGGGCCGGCCCTTCGCCACGCTCGCCGTACAGGTCAGCGCCGCCGGCGACCGGCCCGTCAGCGCGGCCGACAGCAGCGTGGCGTCCGGCTCGTGCTTCGCGTACGCCTGCGGGAAACCGCTCCGCTGCACCTTCTGCGCCGCCACCGTCAGCGGCATCCGCGAGTACCCCGGGACCTTCTCCAGACCCGCGTAGAACTTCCCCGCCGAGTACACCGGGTCCATGATCTGCTCCGGCGTCCCCCAGCCCTGGGAGGGCCGCTGCTGGAAGAGACCCAGCGAGTCCCGGTCGCCGTGCTCGATGTTCCGCAGCGCCGACTCCTGCAGCGCGGTCGCGAGCGCGATCGTCACGGCCCGCTCCGGCAGCCCCCGGGTGGTGCCCACCGCCGAGATCGTCGCCGCGTTGGACGCCTGCTCCGGAGTGAACTCGTAGCGGTTGTCCCCACGGCCCACACTGCACCGGGGCGCCCCCGTGCTCCCCGTCATCTGGTGGAAGGCCACGTACGAGGCGAGGCCGAGGAGCGCGGCGAAGGCGGCCGCGGAACGGGCGAGGCGGCCGCGACGGCGGGGGCGGATGGGCTCGGACACGGGGCCCACCGTACTGGAGGCCGCGTTAGGGTCGGCACATGGCAGACATCACCCCGCTCGACGGCCCCCTCGACCTCTCCCTGGACGGGGGCGCGCTCACCGCCGCCCTCGTCGACTTCCCCTCCGTCAGCGGGACCGAGCAGCCGCTCGCGGACGCGATCGAGCGGGCCCTGCGCCTCCTGCCGCACCTCACCGTCGACCGGTACGGCAACAACGTCGTCGCCAGGACGAACCTCGGCCGCGGCGAGCGCGTCGTCCTCGCCGGCCACATCGACACCGTGCCGATCGCCGACAACGTGCCCTCGCGGCTCGACGAGGACGGCATCCTGTGGGGCTGCGGCACCTCCGACATGAAGTCCGGGGTCGCCGTCCAGCTGCGGATCGCCGCCACCGTCCCCGAGCCCAACCGCGACCTCACCTTCGTCTTCTACGACAACGAGGAGGTCGCCGCCGACCTCAACGGCCTCGGGAAGATCGCCGCCGCGCACCCCGACTGGCTGGAGGGCGACTTCGCCGTCCTCCTGGAGCCCTCCGACGCCCAGGTCGAGGGCGGCTGCCAGGGCACCCTGCGCGTCATCCTGCACACGGCCGGCGAGCGCGCCCACTCCGCGCGCTCCTGGATGGGCTCCAACGCCATCCACACCGCCGCCCCGATCCTCGCCCGCCTCGCCGCCTACGAGCCGCGCAAGCCCGTCATCGACGGCCTCCAGTACCACGAGGGCCTCAACGCCGTGCGGATCGAGGGCGGCGTCGCCACCAACGTCATCCCCGACGCCTGCGCCGTCACCGTCAACTACCGGTACGCCCCGGACCGCTCCCCGGCCGAGGCCCTCGCCTACGTCCGGGAGTTCTTCGACGGCTGCGACATCGCCGAGTTCGTCGTCGACGACGAGAGCCCCGGCGCCCTGCCCGGCCTCTCCCACCCCGCGGCCGAGGCCTTCATGAAGGCCGTCGGCGGCAGCGCGCAGCCCAAGTTCGGCTGGACCGACGTCGCCCGCTTCAGCGCCCTCGGGGTGCCCGCCGTCAACTACGGCCCCGGCGACCCGATCTACGCGCACAAGCGGGACGAGCACGTCCCCGTCGAGCGGATCCACCACTGCGAGGCACGGCTCCGCGACTGGCTGACCGCCTGACTTCCGTAATTTCGCGTTTCGTCACCTCTGTGGTCCTACGCTGACCGGACCAGAAGATCGTTGGATCGACGGAGGGAGCAGGCCATGGGTATCCCTGAAGGGGAGACGAAGCCGGAGGAGCAGCGGCTCGGGCCGGTGCTCAGGCGCAGGGACCAGGTCCAGCCGGGCACCACGGACCAGAGGCTGCTCGACACCGAGGGCGACTCGGAGTGGGTGCACACCGACCCCTGGCGGGTCATGCGCATCCAGTCCGAGTTCGTCGAGGGCTTCGGCGCCCTCGCCGAACTGCCGAGCGCGATCAGCGTCTTCGGCTCGGCCCGCACGAAGCCGGACTCGCCGGAGTACGAGGCGGGCGTACGGATCGGCAAGGCACTCGTCGAGGCCGGGTTCGCGGTGATCACGGGCGGCGGCCCGGGCGCCATGGAGGCGGCCAACAAGGGGGCCAGGGAGGCCAAGGGCGTCTCGGTGGGCCTCGGCATCGAGCTCCCCTTCGAGCAGGGACTCAACCCGCACGTCGACATCGGCGTGAACTTCCGCTACTTCTTCGTCCGCAAGACGATGTTCGTGAAGTACGCGCAGGGCTTCGTCGTCCTGCCCGGCGGCCTCGGCACCCTCGACGAGCTCTTCGAGGCCCTGACCCTGGTCCAGACCCGCAAGGTCACCCGCTTCCCGATCGTGCTCTTCGGCACGGAGTACTGGAAGGGCCTCGTCGACTGGCTGCGCGACTCCGTCGTCGCGGGCGGCAAGGCCTCGGAGCGCGACCTCCTCCTCTTCCACGTCACGGACGACGTGGAGGAGGCGGTGGCCCTGGTGACGAAGGAGACGGGCAAGTAGGGACGTCCTCTCCCCGACGGGGGCGCCGGATCCCGGCGCCCCCCTTCCGTTCCCGCGTCGCTACGCCAGCCCGCGCCGGGCGACCGCCGGCGGGCGGTGCCCGGCGATGGACGCCACCATGTCCAGGACCTGCCGGGTCTCCGCGACCTCGTGCACCCGGTACACCTGCGCCCCGAGCCACGCGGAGACGGCCGTCGTCGCCAGGGTGCCCAGCACCCGCTCCTTGACCGGCCGGTCCAGCGTCTCGCCCACGAAGTCCTTGTTGGACAGCGACACCAGAACCGGCCAGCCCGTCTCCGCCATCTCGCCGAGCCGCCGCGTCGCCTCCAGGCTGTGCCGGGTGTTCTTCCCGAAGTCGTGGCCGGGGTCGATCATGATCCCGTCCCGCCGCACGCCGAGCGAGGCCGCGCGCTCCGCGAGCCCCACGGTGACCCGCAGGATGTCGGCCATCACGTCCTCGTACTCCACCCGGTGCGGCCGGGTCCGCGGCTCCGCGCCGCCCGCGTGGGTGCAGACGAGCCCCGCGCCGTACTTCGCGGCGACCTCCGCGAGCCGCGGGTCGACCCCGCCCCACGCGTCGTTCAGGACGTCCGCCCCGGCCTCGCAGACCGCCTCGCCGACGTCCGCCCGCCAGGTGTCGACGCTGATCACCACGTCGGGGTGGCGCCTGCGGACCTCGGCGACGAAACCCACCGTGCGGCGCGCCTCCTCCTCGGCCGTCACCTCCTCGCCGGGGCCCGCCTTCACCCCGCCGATGTCGATGATCGCCGCCCCCTCCGCCACGGCCTGCTCGACCCGGGCGAGCGCGGGCTCGTCCCGGAAGGTGGCGCCCTGGTCGTAGAAGGAATCCGGGGTCCGGTTCACGATCGCCATGATCACCGGCTCGTGCGGCCCGAATTCACGCCGTCCCAAGCGCAGCATCCCTTTTGTCCTCCCTCGCGTCCGTTCGCCTGCGACCCTAACCGTCGGTGGCGCATGGCACGATCGGCACGGGACGTTTTCCACTCCGGGGAGAGGCGCGCAGGTGTTCTGGTTTCTGCTCATCACGATGGTCGTGGTCGTGGCCGCGGTGACCCTCGCCGTGGTCGGCGGCGGCGACAGCGAGGTGCTGCCCGACGTGGCGCCCGAGCAACTCGTCGACCCGCTCCCGGCCGCCCGCCCGGTGGACCGCGCCGACGTCGAGGCGCTCCGCCTCCCCGTCGCCGCCCGCGGCTACCGGATGGCCGACGTGGATGACGTCCTCGTCCGCCTCGGCGCCGAGCTCGCGGAGCGCGACGCCCGGATCGCGGAGCTCGAGGAGGCGCTCGCCGGCGCGGCCCCCGCCGGGGACGCGGGCGCAGAGGGCGGCGAGAAGTGACCGGCGAGGCGATCGCGGGACCCGACGGGCGGCTGCGCTGCCCCTGGGGCCTGTCGACCGAGGACTACGTCGCGTACCACGACGAGGAGTGGGGCCGTCCGGTCCACGGCGACGACGCGCTGTTCGAGCGGCTCTGCCTGGAGGCCTTCCAGTCGGGCCTCTCGTGGATCACGATCCTGCGCCGTCGCGAGGGCTTCCGGCGCGCCTTCGCCGGCTTCGAGATCGCGTCCGTCGCCGCCTTCGGCGACGCGGACCGCGAGCGGCTCCTCGCCGACGAGGGCATCATCCGCAACCGCGCCAAGGTCGACGCGACCCTGGCCAACGCGAAGCTGCTGGCCGAGTGGTCGCCCGGTGAGCTCGACGCCCTGATCTGGTCCCACGCCCCCGACGCGGCGACGCGCCCCACCCCGCGCACGCTCGCCGACGTCCCGGCGGTCACCGGCGAGTCGACGGCTCTGTCCAAGGCCCTCAAGAAGCGTGGGCTCCGCTTCATCGGCCCCACCACGGCCTATGCCCTGATGCAGGCCTGCGGTCTGGTCGACGACCATCTGGCGGGCTGTGTGGCCCGGGGCGGAAGCTGACCCCGGGCCACTGATCCGGCCGGATCAGAAGACGTGGACCCGCTCGGCGGTGTCCCAGCCCATGTCGGCCTGCGGGGCGCCGATGCCGCCGCGGCCGTTGCCGGGGTAGACGTAGAGCTGGTTCCAGTCGATCGGCCGCATCAGGTCCGACGTGCCGTCGCCCGTCACGTCGCCGACGGAGAACACGGGGGCGTCCGACGGCCAGCCGTACGGCAGCTTGGTGCGGGCGCCGAAGGAGCCCCGCCCGTTGCCGGGGTAGAGCCACAGGCCGCGGGAGCCGTCCCGGGCGACCAGGTCGGACCTGCCGTCGCCGTTCATGTCGCCGGGAGCGACGAGACGGTTCATGGCGTTCCAGCCGCCGCCGACCTTCTTGCGGGCGCCGAACCAGCCCCGGCCGTTGCCCGGGTACGTCCACAGGACACCGGCGGTGTCCCGGGCGACCAGGTCGCGGCGGCCGTCACCGGTGATGTCACCGACGGCCTTGATCTCCTTCATGGTGTTCCAGCCGCTGCCGATCTTGACGCGCGGCTTGAACCAGCCCTTGCCGGTGCCGGGGTAGAACCAGAGGACACCGGCCCGGTCGCGGGCGAAGACGTCCTCGTTGCGGTCGCCGTCGTAGTCGCCGTGCCGGACGATCTGCGTCATGGCGTTCCAGCCGCCGCCGACCAGCACGGCCTTGGGCGCGACGTCCCAGCGCGCGGAGTAGCCGTGGAGGTACCACAGCCGGCCGTCGTCGGCCCGCTCCAGGAGGTCGGGGCGGGAGTCGTTGTTCAGGTCACCGAACTGCGCCGCGGCCGGGAGGCCGGAGGGGCGCTTCTGCTGCGGCCACCAGTCCATCCACGCGGTGCCGCCGTTGGCCTCCCAGGCGGTGGTCGCCACGCGGATCGAGCTGATCCTGTTGTCGAGCTGGCCCATGATCGAGCCGTCCAGGCTGGTCCCGCCGCCGTTGTAACCGTTGTACGGGTCCATGACCAGAGAGTCGCCGCCCCGGTAGTTCGCGTCGACGTTGAGCACGGCGTGCAGGGCGGAATGGTTGACGACGCTGGAGATCGTGTTGTCCCAGGCGCCGAGGGTGGGCTGACTGGACGTGATGATCTTCATCTCGCCCTTGAAGTCGCGGTACTGGAAGACGCACAGCCGCCCGGACGGGCAGCGCGACGAGTCGGCGGCGACCGGGGGAGCGGCGGTCATGAGGGTCGCGAGGGACGCCGCCGTGGTGACGGCGGCGGCCAGGGCGCGACGACCCCGAAGGGTGCGGAACATGGCTCGGGAGTCCATTCGCGAAAGGGTCAGAAGACGTAGTGCGAGGTGCGGATCGAGGCGAGGGTCCAGGGCGCCTGGAGGCGCCCGTCCCCGGTCCCGTTGTAGACACGGAGCCGGTTGCGGTCCCGGGTGTCGGGATCGGGTGTGTGCGCGACGAGGTCGGCGCGGCCGTCACCGTTGATGTCGCCGAGGCCGGCCAGCTCTCCCAGGGAGTTCCAGCCGCCGGTGCCGATGAGCTTGCGCGCCGTGAACCAGCCGCGGCCGTTGCCCGGGTAGAGCCAGAGCCTGCCGGCCGTGTCACGGGCGACGAGGTCGGCCTTCTTGTCGGAGTTCATGTCTCCGGCGCCGACGAGCTCGTTGATCGCCTTCCAGCCGGAGCCGACCTTCTTGCGGGCGCCGAACCAGCCCCGGCCGTTGCCCGGATACGTCCACAGGACGCCGTCGGCGTCGGAGGCGAGCAGGTCGGCCTTGCCGTCCCCGGTCAGGTCGCCGGCGGCCGCCAGGTCACGCATGGTGTTCCAGCCGCCGCCGATCCTGACGCGCGGCTTGAACGAGCCGGCGCCGTTGCCGGGGTAGAGCCAGAGGACGCCGGAGCCGTCGCGGGCGAAGACGTCCTCGTTGCGGTCGCCGTCGTAGTCGCCGTGCCGCACCAGCTTGGTCATGGTGCTCCAGCCCCCGCCGACGAGCCGGGGGCTGCTTCCGCTGGTGTAGTCGTGGGAGCCCCACAGCTGGCCGACCATGTTGCGGGTGAGTACGTCGGCGTACCCGTCGCGGTTGAGGTCGCCGAAGGCGCCCGGCGCGGGCAGCGTCGCGGGCCGGCGGTTCACGAGGTCGTACATGGTCGGGTACCGGCCCTCGGAGCCGCAGAAGTCGTCCGCGTCGGGGCCGACGTCGACGGAGCTGACCGCCCGGTCCAGCTCGGGGTGCGCACTCTCGTCGAGGTTCTCCGAGAAGTACGAGTGGGTCGCCCCCTCGGGGTCGAGCCCCGGCTTGGGGTGCAGGCAGATCGCGCTGCTGTACCCGGACAGTCTGACGACGTACGACCGGATGCGGTTGTCCCAGGAACCGAGCGACAGCATCGCCTTCCGGATCACGATCATGTCGCCCTGGTAGCCGGGCTGACTGAAGCCGCAGACGGCGTTGTCGGGACACCGGTCCCAGCCGTCGACCGCCTGTGCGGGCGAGGACAGGGCGGTGGCGGACAGGCCCAGGGCCACACCCGCCGTGAGCGCGCCGCGAAGAAGGCGCGCGGGAGAAGGACGCACGGAACCCCCCAGGTAAGTGCGTACGAATGGTGAGCGGATCCTATAGACCCGCCCACCGCTCGTACGAACGGGTTCCGTTGCTGCTCAGCGGCCCAGGTACTGCGGCTTCTCCTTGGCGATGAAGGCACGCACGGCGATCGTGTGGTCCTCCGAGGCGCCCGCGAGGGCCTGGAGCTCCTCCTCCTTGTCGAGGGCCTCGCTCAGCGAGTGGTCGGCGCCGTGGGCGAGGGACTCCTTCAGGGCCGCGTACGCCACGGTCGGGCCCTCCGCGAGGGCGCGGGCCACCTTCTGCGCCTCGGCGGCCAGGTCGGCGGCCGGGACCAGGCGGTTCACGATGCCGAGCTCGTACGCCTCCTGAGCGCTGATCGAGCGCGGGAAGAGCAGCAGGTCGGAGGCCCGGCTCGCGCCGATCAGCCGGGGCAGCGTCCACGACACGCCCGAGTCGGCGGTGAGCGCGACCCCCGCGAAGGAGGTGTTGAACGAGGCCGTGTCCGCGACGACCCGGTAGTCCGCCGCGAGCGCGAAGCCGAAGCCGGCCCCGGCGGCGACGCCGTTCACCGCCGCGACGACCGGCTTGCGCATGCCGGTGAGCGCGCGCACGATCGGGTTGTAGTGGTCACGCACCGTGTTCATGGTCTCGCGCGTGCCGGACTCCTGGTCCGCCATGAGCAGCCCGACGTGCTCCTTCAGGTCCTGGCCCACGCAGAACGCCCGGTCGCCGGCCGCCGTGAGCAGCACCGCCCGGACGGCGGGGTCGGCCGCGGCGGTCTCCGCGGCGTCCCGGAGGGCGACTTTCGCCGCCACGTTCATCGCGTTCATGGCCTCGGGCCGGTTGAGCGTGATGGTGGCGAGTCCGTCGCTCACCTCGTAGAGCACCGTGTCGGCCATCGGGATCCCTTCGCCTCATTGCGTGGTTGACCAGCCCAGCATGGCGGAGATCACCCGCGCCGCCCATGTGAGCTGCGTCAAAGATTCGAGGGAGATCGGAGGGCGTCCGTCCGACGTCGAGCGGCGAAGTATCGCAGGCCGATCGCCGAAATGTGGGGTTTTGCGGGAGCGCGTTGCGCAAGCGATGCCGATCGATGTTGGTCATCGGGTCCTGCCATGCGGGATAATGACCTGGAAGCAATGTGTTCGAAGCCGGTGACGCGTGCTCCGTATCAAGGAGCTGCCCGGCTGACGATGAGCTGGTTTCAGGAAGGGGAACAAGCATGGCGGCCATGAAGCCGCGGACGGGTGACGGCCCGCTCGAGGTGACCAAGGAGGGGCGGGGCATCGTCATGCGCGTTCCGCTCGAAGGCGGCGGTCGGCTTGTCGTCGAGCTGACCCCGGACGAGGCCGAGGCGCTGGGCGACGCCCTCAAGAAGGTCGTCGGCTGACCCTCTTCTCCACGATTTCCATCCCTGCCCCGGTACGGTCCGCCGTCCCGGGGCAGAGGTGTCTCCGGGGCCGGTGCCCGTGAGGCCGGGGGCGGTCAGCCCCGTCGCGCCGCGCAGAGCAGGCCGTCGCCGACCGGCAGCAGGGAGGGGATGAGCTCCTGGCTCTCCCGCACCGCGCGCAGCAGCTCGCGGATCCGCTGGACCTCCGCCGGCTGGGCCCCCGAATCGACCGTGCGGCCGTCCGCGAAGACCCCCTCGAAGCAGACGAGACCCCCCGGTCGCAGCAGGCGCAACGATTCAGCGAGATAGTCCAGGTACTCCAGCCGGTCGCCGTCGCAGAACACGAGGTCGTACCCGCCGTCCGCGAGCCGGGGCAGCACGTCCAGGGCGCGGCCGGGGATGAACCTGGCCCGGTTGCCCGCGAAGCCCGCCGCACGGAAGGCCGTCTTGGCGAGCTGCTGCCGCTCCGGCTGGAGGTCCACCGTCGTCAGGACGCCGTCCGGCCGCATCCCGAGCAGCAGGTAGATGCCCGACACGCCCGTGCCGGTGCCGATCTCCGCCACCGCCTTGGCGTCCGCCGTCGCGGCGAGCAGGCGCAGCGCCCCACCGGTGCCCGGCGACACCGAGGGCAGCCCTGCCTCCCGGGCCCGCTCACGGGCCCAGCGCAGAGCTTCGTCCTCGGCGACGAAGGCGTCGGCGAACGACCAGCTCGTCTGCCGGTTGGCGGTAATGGCCCTCTCCTGTCCCCGTAGTTGACGCAACGGTGACTGTATCCGCTGTCAGTGGGAACCCGCAGATGGGACCGGGCGTTCACCAGGGGTAGGACGCGACAGGAGGCAGCCGGGCGAGCCGGTTCCAAATTCGCGTAAAGATTCTTATCCGGAGCTAACGGGCGAGGTGGCTATGGTAGGGGCTCCACTGGACACCACCAGAGCCGACAGGGGAGGTGCGGCTGCGCCTGTGGATCGGGGAGGAGTGCTTCGGCGTCTTCTCAGGTCGGCGGGTGAGCCGAAATCCGTGACCGACACAGCTGACCGTTTCCGCACCACCGACTCCGCTCCCACCACCGCGACCTTCGCATCGGATGCGGAATCGCAGGCGTGGACCCCTCCCACCTGGGAGGAGATCGTCAGCACGCACAGTGGCCGGGTCTACCGCCTCGCCTACCGCCTGACGGGCAACCAGCACGACGCCGAGGACCTGACGCAGGAGGTCTTCGTCCGCGTCTTCCGCTCGCTGTCGACGTACACCCCGGGCACCTTCGAGGGCTGGCTCCACCGCATCACCACCAACCTCTTCCTCGACATGGTCCGCCGCAAGCAGCGCATCCGTTTCGACGCGCTCGCCGACGACGCGGCCGAGCGGCTCCCCAGCCGCGAGCCCTCGCCGCAGCAGGCGTTCAACGACACGCACTTCGACGCCGACGTGCAGCAGGCCCTCGACACCCTCGCGCCCGAGTTCCGCGCGGCGGTCGTCCTCTGCGACATCGAAGGCCTCTCGTACGAGGAGATCGCCGCGACCCTCGGCGTGAAGCTCGGCACCGTCCGCAGCCGCATCCACCGCGGCCGCTCCCACCTGCGCAAGGCCCTCAAGCACCGCTCGCCCGAGGCACGGGCGGAGCGTGCGCTCGCCTCCGTCGGATGGGAGGCAGGGACAGCGTGAGCGCCACACGTCCCACGTCACCGACCCCCGCGGAACACCACCTCGGGGACCGGCTGGCCGCGCTCGTCGACGGCGAACTCGGCCACGACTCCCGCGAGCGCGTCCTCGCGCACCTCGCGACCTGCGCCCGCTGCAAGGCCGAGGCCGACGCCCAGCGCACCCTGAAGAGCGTCTTCGCCTCCGCGGCCCCGCCGCCGCCCTCCGAGGGCTTCCTGGCCCGGCTCCAGGGCCTCCCCGGGGGACCCGGTGAGCCGGGCGGACCCGGCGGGCCGCGCGGCCCCCTCGAAGAGCTCCTCGGCGCGGGCGGAGTGAAGTCGGACGGCTTCGCCACCGCCGCCGTCGTCACCCCGCACCCCGGCCCGCCCGGGGCGGGCTTCCGCATCCACGAGGTCGGCTACCGCCCCTCCGGGACCTTCGGACGGGGGCGGCGCTTCGCCGTCGCGGCGGCCGGTGCCGTCTCGTTCGCGGCGATCGCCCTCGGCGGCACCCTGCCCCTCGAATCCTCGGTGACCGCGAGTCCCCGCGGCGGCCAGGGCGCCGGCAGCGCCGTCACCCCGATGCGTGCCACCGCCACCGGCGGCGGCACGGGCCCCGGGGCCGGGCGCGGCACGCGTTCCGGCGAGCGCTCGGTCACCCAGTCCGTCGCCGCGGCCGAGCCGCTCGCCGCGGTGACCCCGGCCGCCGTCCCGCACGGACCGGTCGCGGTCACGGGTCAGGGCGCGGTGCGCTCCGCCGCCGCCCCCCTGGTGGCCGCACCCCCGCAGTCGCTCCTCGCCCTCTCGCCGTTCATACGGCCGACCGCTCCGGCCCTCCAGTTGGCCTTCGCCCCCGGGCCCAGCCCGATGGCGAGCCCGACGACCGGGCCGCTCGGCTCCCACCGCTGACCCGCGACCTGGTTGAATCCAGGGACAGGGGCGCCCGACCCAAGGGGCGCGGACGGGTCAGCGGTTTGCGGGGAGAGCATGAACAACGGGAAGCCGAACTGGTGGAGCCGGCCTTCGAGCACACCGGAGGCGGCGCGGATACCCACGCCGCCGCCGGCCGACGCGGGCGACGGTGACTTCCCCCTGCCCGCACCCCAGCCCGCCCCGGGGCAGGAGCCGGCCGACCTGACGGAGACGGCGCCGCTGCCCGCCGCCCCGGCGACGGAGCCCCGGGCGCCGGAGGCCGTGGCGGCGGAGCCTCTCGTGGCAGAGCCTCCGGCAGCCGCGGCAGAGCCTGCGGCAGCCGTGGCCGCGCCGGCCGCGCAGCAGCCCGCGCCGGCCGCGCAGCCCGCGCCGGCCCTCGACGTTCCGGCTCCGGACTCCGCGCCCGCGCCGGCCGTCGAGCTGACGAAGTCCGCGCCCGCGCCGGAGCCCGTGGCCGAGCCCGTCCCCGTACCCCCGTCGGAGCCGGCTCCCGCGCCGGTCGGGGCGCCCGCCCCGCAGGCGGGACAGCCGCTGCACGCGCCCGACGAGTACCGCACGCCGCCCTACGGCGAGCCGGGGCCCTGGGCGCCCGCACCGCCCGTGCAGCGCCCGCCCGCCTCCGTACCGCCGCAGGGACACCCGCAGCCCCATCCGCAGCCGCAGGCGCACGCCCACCCGCAGCCCCAGCCGCACGCCCACCCGCACCCCCACCCGCACCCCCAGCCGCAGCCCCAGGGCGGGGCCACGCCCTGGGTGCAGTACGACCCCTGGGGCGCTCCCGGGGCCGGCGCCCCGCCGCTGCCCGCGAAGAAGTCCCGGAAGGGTCTCGCGCTCGCGGGTGCCCTCGTCCTCGCCCTGGTCACCGGCGTCATCGGCGGCGGGATCGGCGCCTACGTCGAGCGGAACGGCGGACTCACCACCGTCGAGCTGCCGCAGGCCGAGGCCGGCGACACCGACCGCGCGCCCGACAGCGTCGCGGGCATCGCCGCCAGCGCCCTGCCCGGCGTGGTCACCCTGCACGTCAAGGGCAACGGATCCTCCGGCACCGGCACCGGATTCGTCCTGGACACCAAGGGCCACATCCTCACCAACAACCACGTCGTCGACGGGGCCGCGTCCTCCGAGGACATCTCGGTGACCTTCTCCAGCGGCGAGACGGCCCGCGCCAAGCTCATCGGCAAGGACACCGGCTACGACCTGGCCGTCGTCCAGGTCACCGGCGTCTCCGGCCTCAGGGCGCTCCCGCTCGGCAACTCGGACAACGTCCGCGTCGGCGACCCCGTCGTCGCCATCGGCGCCCCCTTCGACCTCTCCAACACCGTCACCTCCGGGATCATCAGCGCCAAGGAGCGCCCGATCACCGCGGGCGGGGAGAAGGGCGACGGCAGCGACATCAGCTACGTCGACGCGCTCCAGACCGACGCCCCCATCAACCCCGGCAACTCCGGCGGCCCGCTGCTCGACTCCAAGGCCCGGGTCATCGGCATCAACAGCGCGATCCGCGCGGCCGGCGGCGGCTCCGGCGAGGGCGAGGGCGGCAGCGCGAGCCAGCCCGGTTCCATCGGCCTCGGCTTCGCCATACCGATCAACCAGGGCAAGCGCGTCGCCGAGGAGCTCATCAACACCGGCAAGGCCACCCACCCCGTCATCGGCGTGAGCCTCGACATGCAGTTCAACGGCGACGGCGCCCGCGTCGGCGAGAAGGGCAAGGACGGCTCCGCCTCCGTCACCGCCGGCGGCCCCGCCGCCAAGGCGGGACTCCGGCCGGGAGACGTCATCACCAAGGTCGACGGCCAGCGCGTGCACAACGGCGAGGAGCTCATCGTGAAGATCCGCGCCCACCGCCCCGGCGACAAGCTGGAGCTCACCCTGACCCGCGACGGCAAAGAGCTGACAAAGACGTTGACGCTCGGATCCTCCCAGGGCACCTGAGTGCCATGTGGCGGACACCACGAGGTACCCGTCCGGCAGTTTCGGCGGGTACCTTGGACCGGGCCCTGGACCGGCGTGAAGGAGCTACTAGGTGTTCAGCGACATAGGCGCACTCGAGTTGGTGGCGCTCGTGGTCCTCGCCGTGCTCGTCTTCGGGCCGGACAAGCTCCCGAAGGTGATCCAGGACGTCTCGCGGTTCATCCGCAAGGTCCGCGAGTTCTCCGACAGCGCGAAGCAGGACATCCGCAGCGAGCTGGGACCGGAGTTCAAGGACTTCGAGTTCGAGGACCTCAACCCCAAGACGTTCCTCCGCAAGCAGCTGGAGAGCAACGAGGACCTCAAGGAGCTCAAGGAGCTGCGCGGCTCGTTCGACCTCAAGAAGGAGATGAACGAGGTCGCCGACGCCGTCCACGGCCGGGAGACCACGCCCCCGACCGCTCCCGCCGCGGTCAACGGCTCCCCGGACCTGCTGAAGAAGCAGGACAAGCCGGACACCGGCGAGCGTCCTCCGTACGACTCCGACGCCACCTGACGACGGCCTGTCACCGACCCGCTCCTCAGCGGTGGCTATCCTCCCTCTGTTGACGGAACGAGGAGGCGGCCGAGATGAAGACGACGAGTCGGGTGGAAGCCGATGGCTTTCTGCGCGCACCCTTCGCCTGGTACGGGCTGGACGAGGCGTTCACCGGCCCGCGCCGGCTGATGCAGATCGGCACGGCGGCGGACGGCACCGTCCAGCACGGTTCGATGGGCCACGGTGACGAGCCGTCGATAAAGTCCGAGGCCGGCAGCGCGGAGAAGGAGCGCTTCGCCGTCGTCGTGACGGTCGCCGCGAACCCCGAGCGCCGCACCGGGGACGGCACCGGCGTCCTCGACGCCACCACGGTCTCCTCCGCCGCCTGGCTGGCCGGCTCCGGGCTCCTCGCCCACACCTGGCCCGCCTCGCTCGACCACGGGCTGCGGGACCACTGGCTGGACCAGCAGACGGAGACGGCCTTCGAGCTCGCCGACGACCTCGACGGGCCGGCCTGGTCGACCCTGTCGCTGCCGGTGGACGGGGTGCCGGTGCCCTTCCACTACCGGGAGTCCGAGTTCGGATGGGTGCTGGCCGGCTCCGCGGGGGACGTCCACATCGGGGCGTACGGGCGGGGGATGAGCGCGTACGGCCTCGGGTTCTCGCGGGTGAAGGACCTCGGCGCGTACGGCGCCTAGACACGACGAAGGGCGCCCCCTCCCGGGGGCGCCCTTCGGCCGTGATCAGAACTTGTTGCGCGGGGTGATGCCCAGGCTCATGCCCGAGAGGCCACGCTGACGGCCGCCGAGCTTGCCGGCGATCGCGCGGAGCGCCGCGCCCGCCGGGGAGTCGGGGTCGGAGAGGACGACCGGCCTGCCGTCGTCGCCGCCCTCGCGGAGCCGTACGTCGATCGGGATCGAGCCGAGGACCGGGACCGTCGCGCCCGTGGTCTGCGTCAGACCGTCCGCGACCTTCTGGCCGCCGCCCGTGCCGAACACGTCGACCATCTCGTCGCAGTGCGGGCACGGCAGGCCCGCCATGTTCTCGACGACGCCGACGATCTTCTGGTGCGTCTGGACGGCGATCGAGCCGGCCCGCTCGGCGACCTCGGCGGCCGCCTGCTGCGGGGTGGTGACGACGAGGATCTCCGCGTTCGGGACGAGCTGCGCGACCGAGATCGCGATGTCGCCGGTGCCCGGGGGCAGGTCGAGCAGGAGGACGTCCAGGTCGCCCCAGTACACGTCCGCGAGGAACTGCTGGAGCGCCCGGTGCAGCATCGGGCCGCGCCACACCACCGGCGCGTTGCCCGGGGTGAACATGCCGATGGAGATGACCTTCACGCCGTTCGCCGACGGAGGCATGATCATGTTCTCGACCTGGGTGGGACGGCCGTCCACGCCCAGCATCCGCGGCACGCTGTGACCGTAGATGTCGGCGTCGACGACACCGACCTTCAGACCGTCGGCGGCCATCGCCGCGGCCAGGTTCACGGTCACGGAGGACTTGCCGACGCCGCCCTTGCCGGACGCCACCGCGTACACCCGGGTCAGCGAGCCCGGCTTCGCGAAGGGCACCTCGCGCTCGGCGCTCGTGCCGCGCAGCGCCGCCGCCAGCTCCTTGCGCTGCTCGTCGCTCATCACGTCCAGCGAGACGTCGACGCCGGTGACGCCCTCGACGCCGGAGACCGCCTCGGTCACCCGCTGGGTGATGGTCTCGCGCATCGGGCAGCCGGAGACGGTCAGGTAGACCGTGACGGCGACCTTGCCGTCCGGTTCGATCTCCACCGACTTGACCATGCCGAGCTCAGTGATCGGCTTGTTGATCTCAGGGTCGTTCACCGTCGCCAGTGCTTCGAGCACCGCGTCTTCCGTAGCCATACCGACGATGGTACGGCGCCGACCACGGGCCCATGAAAGGGCTGTCAACGGTCGGGTACGTCACGTCCCCGCTCGTCGCCGGACGGGAATAGATCCCGGCGCTCCTCCAGCTCCTTGATCAGGTCCTGGAGCTCTGAGCGGATCCAGTCGCGGGTCGCGACCTCGCCGAGGCCCATCCGCAGCGCCGCGATCTCCCGGGTCAGGTACTCGGTGTCCGCGATCGACCGCTCGTTCTGCTTCCGGTCCTGTTCGAGATTGACCCGGTCCCGGTCGTCCTGCCGGTTCTGCGCGAGCAGGATCAGCGGCGCCGCGTACGAGGCCTGCAGCGACAGCGCGAGCGTCAGGAAGATGAACGGGTACTCGTCGAACCGCAGCGACACCGGCGCGAAGACGTTCCACCCGATCCAGACGACGACGGTCAGCGTCATCCAGACCAGGAACCGCCCCGTCCCCAGGAACCGGGCGATCCGCTCCGAGAGCCGGCCGAAGGCCTCGGGGTCGTACTCCGGCAGCAGCCGGGACCGGCGCTCGCGCGGCAGGTCGAGCCGGATGCGGGGCATGGACCGCTCCCGCTCCCGCTCGCGCTCCCGGTCGTGCGTGCGCTCAGCCGCCATGCCGGGCCCCCTCCTCGTGGAACTCCGTCTCCCGCCAGTCGTCCGGCAGCAGGTGGTCGAGCACGTCGTCGACGGTGACCGCGCCGAGCAGCGAGCCGCTCTCGTCCACCACGGGCGCGGCGACCATGTTGTACGCGGCGAGGTAGCTGGTGACGGCCGGCAGCGGGGTGTCCGGGCCCAGCGGTGGCAGATCGCTGTCCACGAGCGAGCTGACCAGGGTGAACGGCGGGTCGCGCAGCAGCCGCTGGAAGTGCACCGTGCCCAGGTACTTGCCGGTCGGCGTCTCGTCCGGCGGCCGGCACACGTACACCTGCGCGGCGAGCGCCGGGGACAGGTCCTGCTGGCGGACCCGGGCCAGCGCGTCCGCGACGGTCGCGTCCGGGCGCAGCACGATCGGCTCGGTCGTCATCAGACCGCCCGCCGTGCGCTCCTCGTACGCCAGGAGCCGGCGCACATCGGCCGCGTCGTCCGGCTGCATCAGGGTGAGCAGCCGCTCCTGGTCCTCCTCGGGCAGCTCGGACAGCAGGTCGGCGGCGTCGTCCGGGTCCATCGCCTCCAGGACGTCGGCGGCACGCTCCTCCTTCAGCTTGCCGATGATCTCGACCTGGTCGTCCTCCGGCAGCTCCTCGAGGACGTCGGCGAGCCGGTCGTCGTCGAGGGCCGCGGCGACCTCGGCGCGCCGCTTGGGGGAGAGGTGGTGCAGCGCGTTGGCGAGGTCCGCGGGGCGCAGCTTCTCGAAGGTGGCGAGCAGGCTCTCGGCGCCCTGCCCGTGCTCCTCCAGGGAGAAGCCGGTGACGGCCGACCACTCCACGGTCAGGGTCTCGCCCTTGCGGCTCAGCACCCCGCCCTTCCCCTTGCGGACGAAGACCTTGTCGATCTCCCAGTCGCGGCGGGCCGGCAGCTGCTGGATGGCGACGTCGAGGACGGTGACCTCCTCGCCCGACTCCACCAGCGTCACGCGCCGGTCCAGGAGCTCGCCGAGGACGAGCCGCTCCGTGGGGCGCTGCTCGAAGCGCCGCATGTTGACGACGCCGGTGGTGATGACCTGGCCGGAGGCGACGCCCGTGATCCGGGTCATGGGGACGAAGACCCTGCGGCGGCTCAGCACCTCCACGACCATGCCGAGCAGCCGGGGCGGCCTGCGGCCGACCCGGAGCATGGCCACCAGGTCGCTGACCCGGCCGACCTGGTCGCCGACCGGGTCGAAGACGGGGACTCCGGCGAGATGGGAGACGAAGATCCGGGGGGCGCCTGCCGCCATGCCACGCGCCTCCTCGGTGCCGCACGATTCGAGTCGCCGATGCGATTCGTCGTAGAGCTTTGCCGGTGATTGCAGAGCTTTGCCGGGTTCAGGCTAGCCCGTGCCGTTCCGCCCCGCCCCGGAAGTGACTCCGTACGGCTGCCTGCGGGGCCCGTCACCTGTCCCGGGTACGCTGCGGTCTGCCGTTCCCCCCCATCGGCCCCGGCACCGGACCAGGCCCTTCCGCCCGGCCGGAACGCGGCCGCCCGCGGCATCCCGTACGGGCCGTGCCCGTCGCCCCCCCCCCCACGACACGAGAGGCAGCGCAGATGACCGTTCGTACCCCGTCATCGCGTATCCGCAGGGCGGTCACGCCCCTGGCGCTCTGCGCCGGACTGACGGTGGCACTCACGGCCTGCGCCGCCGATCCGGACGAGGGGACGAACGGGGTGGGGAGACTCTCCGCACCCGACATCGAGCGCAAGGCACAGACCGCGGCGGACGCGGCGAAGGCCGTCCGGCTGTCCGGCACCCTGGTCAGCAAGGGCGGCACCTTCAAGCTGAACATGCGCCTCAAGCAGGACGGCGCCACCGGCTCGGTGACGACGAAGAACAGCGTCTTCGAGCTGCTGAGGGTCGGCGACGCGCTCTACCTGAAGGCCGACGCGGGCTTCTGGGCGCACGACGGCAAGGAGGGCGACACGCCCTCGGAGGCGGACTCCGAGGCCGCCGACAAGCTCGACGACAAGTACGTGAAGGTCCCCCAGGGCGACCCCTCGTACAAGCAGCTGCGCGGCTTCACCGACATGGGGTCGCTCCTCGACGGCCTGATCGGCCTGCACGGCGAGAAGACCAAGGGCGACCGGGACCAGATCGGCGGGGTCCGCACGGTCAAGGTCAAGGGCGGCGCCGACGGCGAGGGCGGCACGCTCGACGTCTCCCTGGACGGCGAGCCGTACCCCGTGCAGTTCGCACGGGGCGGGGGAGCGGGCGTCGTGGTGCTCTCCGAGTGGAACAAGGACTTCCCGCTCACGGAGCCCTCGAAGGAGGAGACCCTCGACTACGGCAAGCAGCTGCCGAGGACCTAGCGGCGCTTCTTGCGGAACAGCAGCTTCGGCAGCCCGGCCGGGATCGGGTGGCGGGTGTTCGCCGGGGTCGGCAGCGGTACGGCCGCCAGGGAGCCGTCCGGCAGCTCCGTGGTCGAGGACCGGGGGTCGAGCCGCACCACCCGGCACTCGCGCGCCCAGCGCCCCGGCATGGCCTCGCCGTCGGGGGCGTTGAGCCGCTTCCCCTTCAGCTCGGCGACCGCCGCGTCCCACTCCTCCGTACCGGGGGCGAGCTCGCGGACGGCGGCGGTCCAGGCGACGAGCCGGCCGCCCTTGTCCTTGCTGCGGACGGTCACCTCGGCCGTGCCGCCGTCCACCAGGCCCGGCAGCGGCTGCTCGCCGGGGCCGTCGCCGACGACGTGCGCGGCACCGTCGTGCCAGACGTGCCAGAGCGCGCGGGCGGGCCCCGTGCCGCGTACCCACACCAGGCCGGACTTCTTGGTGGCCTCCTCGACGAGGGCGGACCCGAGCAGCTCTTCTGTCATGGCCCGAAGCCTAGCGGGCGCCCCTCGGGGGGCGCCCCGCCGATCGGGCCGGGCCCGCGGGGCCCGGTGCCGCTACAGCCAGCCGTTGCGCTTGAGCGTGCGGTGGATGGTGAAGCAGACCGCGATGATGCCGGTGAGCACCATCGGGTAGCCGTACTTCCAGTGCAGCTCGGGCATGTGGTCGAAGTTCATGCCGTACACGCCGCAGACCGCCGTGGGGACGGCGACGATCGCGGCCCACGAGGTGATCTTGCGCATGTCCTCGTTCTGCGCGACGGTCGCCTGCGCCAGGTTGGCCTGGAGGATCGAGTTGAGGAGCTCGTCGAAGCCGACGACCTGCTCCTGGACGCGGGCGAGGTGGTCGGCGACGTCCCGGAAGTACTTCTGGATGTCGGGGTCGACGAGCCGCATCGGCCGCTCGGAGAGCAGCTGCATCGGGCGGAGCAGCGGCGTGACGGCCCGCTTGAACTCCAGTACCTCGCGCTTGAGCTGGTAGATCCGGCCGGTGTCCGTGCCGCGCGTGGAGCCCTTCGCCGCCGGCGAGAAGACGTCGATCTCCAGCTGGTCGATGTCCAGTTCGACGGCGTCGGCGACCGCGATGTAGCCGTCGACGACGTGGTCGGCGATGGCGTGCAGGACGGCCGAGGGGCCCTTGGCGAGGAGCTCCGGCTCGCCCTGGAGGCGGTGGCGGAGGTTGCGCAGGGAGCCCTGGCCGCCGTGCCGGACGGTGATGACGAAGTCGGGGCCGGTGAAGCACATGACCTCGCCGGTCTCGACGACCTCGCTGGTCGCGGTGAGTTCGGCGTGCTCGACGTAGTGGATCGTCTTGAAGACGGTGAAGAGGGTGTCGTCGTACCGCTCCAGCTTGGGCCGCTGGTGGGCGTGGACGGCGTCCTCGACGGCGAGCGGGTGCAGCCCGAACTCGGCGGCGATACCGGCGAATTCGGCCTCGGTCGGCTCGTGGAGGCCGATCCAGGCGAAGCCGCCGCTCTCCCGCACCTGGCGCATCGCGCCGCGCGGCGTGAGGCACTCGCGGTCGTCGATCCGGCGCCCGTCGCGGTAGACGGCGCAGTCGACCACGGCGCTGGAGGCCGAGTGGTCACGGGTGGGGTCGTACGAGGTGTACGTGGTGGGGGTCTTGCGCAGGGAGTGCCGCAGGCTCGGGCGGACGGCGGCGGTGAGGTCACGGATCATCGACATGGGCGTGCTCCTTCACGGATCGGCCGTCGGCGAGCGTGGCACAGCCCGGAATGGGGACGGGGAGGTACGTCGTCCACAAAGCGGGCGGCACCGGAGGGTCGCGGTGACGGCGGTCGCTACAGACAGAGAAAGGCGAGGAATGCTCTTCCGTCGAGCGAGATGCCGGAGAGGCGGGTCCGTGCCGGACCCGGACGTCACCGGAGGAAGCGCACCGGGCGGGGGTGCGGAGCGGCGGAAGAGCGGCTGGTACTGCCCGATCGACTTCGGTCCATCGCAGTCCCACCTCCTCCGGCCGGTCCCCTGTCGGGGATGACGTGTGACGAGCAGTCGGGAATCCCGACCAGTGGCCAACACTATCAGCCGACAGAGGGTCAATCCCTTACTTTGCCCGTTCCATACGCGATCTATGCTCCCCGCATGGGAGAAGTTCTTGCACTGGTCGAGGCCCGGCTCCGCACGGCGCTCGGCGAACCGGACGCGCGGGCCGCGGTGACCTTCCTGGGCACGGACCGGATCGAGGTGCTGCGCTTCGTCGACGGCGACCTCGTCCGGTACGCGACCCTCGGGATGTCCGCACAGCCGATGGCCGATCCGACCTCCGCGCTCGCCGACCCGGTGAAGGGCCCGCGCGCGGAGCTCGTCCTCACCGTACGGGCCGGGCTCGCCGACACCGACAAGGTGCTGCGCCCGCTCGCGGTCCTCGCCGCGACCCCGCAGGTCGAGGGCGTGGTCGTGGCCCCGGGCGCCTCGCTCGACGTCGGCGACCCGCTCTGGCCCGGCGCCGCCTTCAGCTCGGTCCTCGTCGCCGGGTCGGGCGGTCTGGTGGAGGACCTGGAGCTCGACGCGCCGATGGACCCCGTCCGCTTCCTGCCGCTGCTGCCGATGACCTCGAACGAGGCCGCGTGGAAGCGGGTCCACGGGGCCCAGGCCCTGGAGGAGCGCTGGCTGGCCCGGGGGACGGACCTGCGCGACCCGCTGCGCAGGTCCGTGGACCTGGACTGAGGGGACGGGCGGGACGCCGGGCCGGCCACCGGACACCGGTGCCCGGATCCGCCCGCGGACGGCGCGGGCCCACCGAGGGTGAACGGTCCGGGCCGGACGGGTGATCGTCTGCGGTCGTCCTTGACGCGGGGCGGAAGAGCTAGGACCGTTGAGCCCTATGAGGGGCGAACCCAGTTGTCCGAAGTGCGGTGGCAGGGTCAGGGCGCCCGGTCTCTTCGCCGACTCCTGGCAGTGTGACGTGCACGGCTCGGTGCACCCGCTCCAGCCCGTGATCCCGCCCAGTGTCGAGGGCCTCGGGGTCGTGGTGCACCGGTCCCATGTCCCCGTGTGGATGCCGTGGCCGCTCCCCGTCGGCTGGCTCTTCACCGGCGTCGCGTACGCCGGGGACGACCGCAGCGGCGGACGCGCCACGGCCGTCGCCTGCTCCGGACCCGGCCCGCTCGGCGGGATCGGCGAGCTGCTCCTCGTCGCGGAGGAGCTCGGCGTCGGGCTCGGCGCGCGGTACGCCGGCATCGACGGACTCGACCCCGGCTCCGGGATGGCCATCGACAAACCGCCCCAGGCGAAGGTGCTCGCCGCCGGGCGGCCCACGCCGCTCTGGCACGTCACCGGCGCCCCGCAGGACCGCGCGGTCTTCGCGGGCGAGGCGCGCGGCCTCTGGCTGTGGGCGATCGTCTGGCCCGAGCAGTCCGGGCTCCTGATGTACGACGAGCTGGTCCTGACGGACCTGCGCGACGCGGGCGCCGAGGTCGACCTGCTGCCCTGCGGCGCGCTCACCCCGAGACTGCTCGGCTAGGGGGTGTCGACGGCGGTGCGGCCGGTGACGTTCCGTACGGACGTGTTCGATTCGCCCGTTATGCTGGAGCGTCCCTCGTCCGTGCCGAGTCCCTGGAGTACCGCGTCGTGCGCATCGATCTGCACACCCACTCCACGGCCTCCGACGGTACGGACTCCCCGGCCGAGCTCGTCCGGAACGCGGCCGCGGCCGGTCTGGACGTCGTCGCGCTCACGGACCACGACACGACCCGCGGCCATGCCGAGGCGGTCGCCGCCCTGCCCGAGGGGCTGACCCTCGTCACCGGGGCCGAGCTGTCGTGCCGGATGGACGGCATCGGGCTGCACATGCTGGCGTACCTCTTCGACCCGGAGGAGCCCGCGCTCCTCGCCGAGCGCGAGCTCGTCCGGGACGACCGCGTGCCCCGTGCCCGCGGCATGGTCGCCAAGCTCCAGGAGCTCGGCGTCCCCGTCACATGGGAGCAGGTCGCCCGGATCGCCGGCGACGGCTCCGTCGGCCGCCCGCACGTCGCCGAGGCGCTCGTCGAGCTCGGGGTCGTGCCGGACGTGTCCGGCGCGTTCACGCCCGAGTGGCTCGCCGACGGCGGACGGGCGTACGTCGAGAAGCACGAGCTGGACCCGGTCGACGCGATCCGGCTCGTCAAGGCCGCCGGCGGGGTCACCGTCTTCGCGCACCCGCTCGCCGTCAAGCGCGGCCAGGTGCTGCCGGAGGCCTCGATAGCCCGGCTCGCCGAGGCCGGACTCGACGGCATCGAGGTCGACCACATGGACCACGACGAGGCGACGCGCGCCCGGCTGCGCGGACTCGCGAAGGAGCTCGGTCTGCTGGCCACGGGCTCCAGCGACTACCACGGCAGCCGCAAGACCTGCCGCCTCGGCGAGTACACCACCGACCCCGAGATCTACGGCGAGATCACCCGCCGCGCTGCGGGTGCCTTCCCGGTCCCCGGTGCCGGGGGAGCGCTCTAGCCCCCTCCGGGCCCCTCTCCGCCGCTCCTCGTGACGGCGGCCGGTCGTCGTGCCCGCCGTCTCCCGCGCGGCGCGTGCCCACCCCCACCTGTCTCACGCCGCCCGCACGGCTCCGTGCCGTGCCCCGGTGGCTTCTCCTGCCCTGTCGCCGGAATCCTGCATTCCGCTGCGTAGGGGTACACCCCACCGTTCCACCTCTCCCGCAAGGCACCCCACCGTGTTCGACGTCGCCGTCTTCGGCTCGCTGTTCCTCACCCTCTTCGTGATCATGGATCCCCCCGGGATCACCCCGATCTTCCTCGCCCTCACCTCCGGCCGCCCGGCCAAGGTGCAGCGCCGGATGGCCTGGCAGGCCGTCGCCGTCGCCTTCGGCGTCATCACGGTCTTCGGTCTCCTGGGCCAGCAGATCCTGGACTACCTGCACGTCTCCGTCCCCGCGCTGATGATCGCGGGCGGTCTGCTGCTGCTGCTCATCGCGCTCGACCTGCTCACCGGCAAGACCGACGAGCCCAAGCAGACCAAGGACGTCAACGTCGCCCTCGTCCCGCTCGGCATGCCGCTGCTCGCCGGGCCGGGCGCGATCGTCTCGGTCATCCTCGCCGTGCAGAACGCCGACAGCGTGGCCTCGCAGGTCTCCGTCTGGACGGCCATCGCCGCCATGCACGTCGTGCTCTGGCTGACCATGCGCTACTCGCTGCTGATCATCCGCGTCATCAAGGACGGCGGCGTCGTCCTGGTGACCCGGCTCGCCGGCATGATGCTCTCCGCCATCGCGGTCCAGCAGATCATCAACGGCGTCACCCAGGTGATCCAGAACGCCTGAGCCGCCGCCCGGGGCGCCGTCCCCGGACACCACTGCGCCCCCGTACGGATTCCGCTCTTGCGAAGTCCGTGCGGGGGCGCGGTGCGTGGTGTGGACCTGACCTGTTACGAGGCCGAGGTCTCGGCGGGGCGGATCCAG
Source organism: Streptomyces tanashiensis (assembly GCF_014648895.1). Lineage (GTDB taxonomy): Bacteria > Actinomycetota > Actinomycetes > Streptomycetales > Streptomycetaceae > Streptomyces > Streptomyces tanashiensis. Next base: position 456,188 of record NZ_BMRZ01000001.1, on the reverse strand, counting down.
ATGCGCTGGCCGATCGCGGCGGCCTGCTGCACGATCCGATTGACGGAGGCGGCGTCCACGACGGTCCGGTCGACGGGCGTGCCGTCGATGTCGTCGAGTCGCAGGATTTCGAAGCGCACAGGCTTCTCCCTTCGTCTGAGTTGATCCTCCTGATGGAGAACTGCGTTACGTACGGGTCCAACGACGTGCACCCTGCAAACATTCCTTACGCTAAGGAAAATTTTCGGATGTCTAACTACTGGCGGGTAGGGGGGTGTGGCGGCCGGGCCCGGAGCGGCGGACAATGAGCCCCGTATGAACGACGCAGACACCACCCAGGTGACCGAGACCGACGCCCGCCTCCGAGCCCTGGACGCCCGCCTGGAGCGCACCAATGAGCTCCTGCAGCGGATGCTGGCCGAGGTGGCCAAGACCCCGTCCACCCACGCCATCTTCGTCGACGCGGGTTACGTCCATGCTGCGGCCGGGTTGCTTGTGGCGGGCACCGAGGACCGGCGCAACTTCGACCTCGACGCGGAGGGGCTGATCGAGGCCTTCATCGACAAGGCCCGCACGATCTTCGCGGACAGCAGACTGCTCCGCGTCTACTGGTACGACGGGGCCCGCCGCCGGATCCACACCCCCGAGCAGCAGGCCATCGCCGAGCTCCCCGACGTCAAGGTCCGCCTCGGCAACCTCAACGCCAACAACCAGCAGAAGGGCGTCGACTCCCTCATCCGCACCGACCTGGAGTCCCTCGCCCGCCACCGCGCCATCAGCGACGCCGCCCTCGTCGGCGGAGACGAGGACCTCGTCTCGGCCGTGGAGGCCGCCCAGGGCTACGGGGCCCGCGTCCACCTCTGGGGCATCGAGGCCGCCGAGGGGCGCAACCAGGCCGAGGCGCTGCTCTGGGAGGTCGACAGCCAGCGCACCTTCGAGCTCGACTTCTGCCGCCCGTACGTCACGCGCCGCCCCGTCACCACGTACGAGAACGAGGGCGAGCCGCCGCCCTCCCGCGAGGAGGTGCGCTTCGTCGGCGCCCAGATCGCCGCGGCCTGGCTCGCCGAGCGCGGCCGGGACCGGCTCGCCGAGCTCCTGCCGGGCGCGCCCTACCTGCCCGGGGCCGTCGACCAGGACCTGCTGGTCGAGGCGGAGCGCCTGCTCAGCCGCTCCCTGCGCGGCCACGCCTCGCTCCGGCGCGCGCTGCGCGACGGCTTCTGGCAGCACCTCAAGGCGCAGTACTGACCCCGGCGGGGGCGATCGCGCGCTCCCAGAACTCGGTCAGGCGGTCCGTCAGCTCCCGGGGGTGCGAGACGTTGGGGGAGTGGCCGGCGCCCGCCACCACCGTGCGGTGCGCGCCGGTCCGGGCGGCCGCCGCCGCGAGGTCCGCCGGCGACCAGACCATCTCGTCCGCCCCGTACGCCAGATGCAGCGGCAGGCGCAGCGCCGCCAGCTCCTCCGTACCGTCCTGACGGTTCAACAGCAGTCTTCCGGCGCCCGCGAGTTGGGCGATCCGGGTGCGCATCCAGCGGCGCCGCAGGAAGCCCGTGAGCTCCGGCGTGTCACCCGTGTCCGGCTCCTCGCCCCGGCTGTCCAGCCAGCACATCGCCTGCCACACGCGCTCCTTCGGCAGCACCGCGAGCGCGGCGCGCAGCACCCGCACGCGGATCCGCTGAGGCCGGGCGACCCGGCCGGGACCCGAGGAGAGCAGGGTGAGCGAGCGGAAGGCGTCCGGCGCGAGGCCGGCCGCCGCACGGGCCACCAGGCCCCCGAACGAGTGGCCCACCAGATGCACGGGACCGTCCGCGAGGGCCGCGGCCTGCGCCACCGCGTCGAGCGCGAGCGCCTTGCGGCGGTAGGCGGCCCGGCCCCGGGGGCCCGGCGTCTCGTTCTGGCCGCGACCGTCCACGGCCACCGCCCGGTACCCGGCCTCGCTCAGCGGGCCGAGCAGCGCGAGGAAGTCCTCCTTGCTGCCGGTGTACCCGGGCAGCAGCAGCACCGTGCCCCGCGGCTCACCCGTGGGCGCCGTGTCGAGCACGGCGAACCGGCCGCGCGCGGTCTCCAGCCGGCGGGCACGGGTGCGGGGCGGCAGGACGAGGGAACGGGGCTTGCTCATATCTGGACTGTAACGGCGCGCGCGGGGGACGGCCGAGCGGCCCGGTCCCTGGGGAGGGACCGGGCCGCTCGGGTGCTGCGGGCAGGCGTCAGCTCTCGGGCTGGGCCGCTGCCTTCTTCGTGGTGCGGCGGCGCGGAGCGGCCTTCTTCGGGGCCTCCTCCGCCGCCGGTGCCTCGACCTCGGCGGCCGCGGCCTTCTTGGTCGTACGGCGGCGGGCCGGGGCCTTCGGCTCGGTCTTCAGCGCGGAGGCCTCGGGAGCCTCGGCGACGACCGCCTTCTTGGCCGTGCGGCGACGGGGAGCCTTGGGGGCCTCCTCGGCCGCCGGTGCCTCGGCGGTCTCGGCGACCGGCTCGGCGGCGGCCTTCTTCGTGGTGCGGCGGCGCGGGGCGGCCTTCTTCGGGGCCTCCTCCTTCGGCGTCTCCTCCACGACGGGCGCGGCGACGGGCTCCGCGACCGGAGCGGCCACGGAAGCCACGACGATGACCTCGGCGGGCGCCCCGGCGGTCACCGGCGAACCGGCGGGCCGGCGGGCCGTACGACGGCGGCGCGGCGCGGGCTCCTCCGCGACCGGAGCGGCGACCGGCTCGACGACCGGGGCCTCGGCCACCGGCGCCTCGGCGGTCACCGGCGAACCGGCGGGCCGACGGGCGGTGCGGCGACGGCGCGGCGCGGGGACCTCGGCGACGACCGGGGTCTCTGCGACGGGCTCGGCCACGGCCGCGGTCACGGGGGCCGCGACGGCCTCGACGACGGGCTCGGCCACCGGGGCGGCGACCGGCTCGGCGACGGCCTTCTTCGTGGTGCGGCGGCGCGGGGCCTTCTTCGGCTCCTCGACGACGACCGGAGCGGCCTCGACGACCGGGGCCTCGGCGGCCGGGGTCTCGACGGCCCGCTTGGCCATCAGGGCGACCGCGGCGGACTCGGGCGTCTGGAACGACACGGTCTCCTCGACCGGACGCGCCACACGGGCACGGCGGCGGCGCGGGGCCGGAGCCGGGGCCGCGGGGGCACGGTCGACCGGAGCGGCCGGCGCGGCCTCCGGACGGGCGGCGCGGGTACGGCGACGGGGAGCCTTCGGCTCCTCGGCGACCTGAGCCTCGGCGACGGGCGTCTTCACGACCGGCGCCTCGACGGCGACCGGGGCCTCGACGACCGGAGCCTCGACGGCGACCGGAGCCTCGGCGACCTTGACCGCGGCCGGGGCCTCGGCGGCCGGAGCCGGCGTCGACGTCCGGGCCGCGACCGGCACGGAGCCCGGGGCGCCCACGCGGGTGCGACGGCGGCGGCGCGGGGTGCGCGGGCCGGACTCGGCGGGCGCCTCGTCCGCCGGCGTCTCGACGGCCGGGGCCGCCGACACCACGGCGTCGTCGAGGTCGCTGCCGCCACGGGTGCGGCGACGCTGGCGCGGGGTCCGCGTACGGGCCGGGCGCTCCTCGGTCTTCTCGGCGGCCTTGGGGGCGCGACCGCGGCGACCGCCGGGCTCGCCCAGGTCCTCCAGCTCCTCCGCGCCCAGACCCGCACGGGTCCGCTCGGCGCGGGGCAGGATGCCCTTGGTGCCCGCCGGGATGTCCAGCTCCTCGAAGAGGTGCGCGGAGCTGGAGTACGTCTCGACCGGCTCGTGGAAGTCCAGTCCGAGCGCCTTGTTGATGAGCTGCCAGCGCGGGATGTCGTCCCAGTCGACCAGCGTCACCGCCGTGCCCTTGGCGCCCGCGCGGCCGGTGCGGCCCACGCGGTGGAGGAAGGTCTTCTCGTCCTCGGGCGACTGGTAGTTGATGACGTGGGTGACGCCCTCGACGTCGATGCCGCGCGCGGCGACGTCGGTGCAGACGAGGACGTCGACCTTGCCGTTGCGGAAGGCGCGCAGCGCCTGCTCGCGGGCGCCCTGGCCGAGGTCGCCGTGGACCGCGCCGGACGCGAAGCCGCGGCGCTCCAGCTGCTCGGCGATGTCGGCCGCCGTGCGCTTCGTGCGGCAGAAGATCATCGCGAGCCCGCGGCCGTTGGCCTGCAGGATGCGGGAGACCATCTCCGGCTTGTCCATGTTGTGCGCACGGTAGACGTGCTGCTTGATGTTGGCGACGGTCGCGCCCTCACCGTCCGGGGAGGTGGCCCGGATGTGGGTGGGCTGCGACATGTAGCGGCGGGCCAGGCCGATGACCGCGCCCGGCATGGTGGCCGAGAACAGCATGGTCTGGCGCTTCGCCGGAAGCATGTTCATGATCTTCTCGACGTCGGGCAGGAAGCCCAGGTCGAGCATCTCGTCGGCCTCGTCGAGGACGAGGACCTTCACGTGCGAGAGGTCCAGCTTGCGCTGGCCGGCCAGGTCGAGGAGACGGCCGGGGGTGCCGACGACGACGTCGACGCCCTTCTGGAGCGCCTCGACCTGCGGCTCGTACGCCCGGCCGCCGTAGATGGCGAGCACGCGGACGTTGCGCACCTTGCCGGCGGTCAGCAGGTCGTTGGTGACCTGCTGGCACAGCTCGCGGGTGGGGACGACGACGAGCGCCTGCGGGGCGTCGGTCAGCTGCTCGGGCTTCGCCCGGCCGGCCTCGACGTCCGTGGGGACGGTGACGCGCTCCAGGATGGGGAGGCCGAAACCGAGGGTCTTGCCCGTGCCGGTCTTGGCCTGGCCGATGACGTCGGTGCCGGTGAGGGCGACCGGGAGGGTCATCTCCTGGATGGGGAAGGGGTTGACGATACCGACGGCCTCAAGGGCCTCGGCCGTCTCGGGAAGGATTCCGAGTTCTCGGAAAGTCGTAGTCAGGGTGCTGCCTCTTCTGTGAGACGCGGCGCGAGGCGAACGAAGGGGGTCGTACCGTGCCGGGATCTTCCGGGGGGATCAGGGGAGATCACCGCCGGGTGGCACGGGACCACTGCCGTCGCTCGAGCGTCGTACCGCTGAGGGTGACCCTTCCGCGGGTCCGCCGGAAGGGCTGTCGGGCCGGAGCCGATCGGGCCACCGACCGGGCATCCTCATTCATGAGTCGGCCCACCGAATACGTCCGAACGTGCGAAAGCATGTCCGCATACTCAGCAGGCGCCTTATCACTGTACCCCGGATTCGCGCATGTGTGTTGGGAGAAATCGTGATGAGGGCACGGTCACACTGACTGACCAGGGCCTTCCAGGGCCCCGGGAGCGGGCTATTGTGCGCTCCATGGAGACGCCTGACAACGCCACACCCACCGGGATCGCCGCCAAGGACTGGGCGGAGGCTTCCGCCGAGCCGCAGTACCGCGCCGCCGTGATCGACCTCCTCGGCGCCCTCGCCTACGGAGAGCTCGCGGCCTTCGAGCGGCTCGCCGAGGACGCCAAGCTGGCGCCGACCCTCGCGGACAAGGCGGAGCTGGCGAAGATGGCCGCGGCCGAGTTCCACCACTTCGAGCAGCTGCGGGACCGCCTCGCGGCCGTCGACGCCGAGCCGACCTCGGCCATGGAGCCCTTCGCCAAGGCGCTCGACGACTTCCACCGCCTGACCGCGCCGTCGGACTGGCTGGAGGGCCTGGTCAAGGCGTACGTGGGCGACTCGATCGCCAGTGACTTCTACCGGGAGGTCGCGGCCCGGCTCGACTCCGACACGCGCGCCCTCGTCCTCGCGGTGCTCGACGACACCGGCCACGGAAACTTCGCGGTGGAGAAGGTCCGCGCGGCGATCGACGCCGACCCGCGCGTCGGCGGCCGGCTCGCGCTCTGGGCGCGCCGTCTGATGGGGGAGGCGCTCTCCCAGGCCCAGCGCGTGGTCGCCGAGCGCGACGCGCTCTCGACGATGCTGGTCGGCGGCGTGGCGGACGGCTTCGACCTCGCGGAGGTCGGCCGGATGTTCTCCCGGATCACCGAGGCGCACACCAAGCGGATGGCCGCGCTGGGCCTCGCGGCCTGAGCGGTCGCGCGGCCCGAAGCGCCTGCGCCGGTCAGACAGCGGCTGATCGGCGCAGTCTGCGCGAGGCCGGGCGGATCAGCAGCGAGAGCAGCACCGCCGCGACCGCGACGGCGCCGATCAGGGTGGCGAGCAAGTGACCGGGGCCGAGCGCCCCGTGGGTCACGAGGGCACCGAAGACGCCGCCGAGCGTCCCGGTGACGAGGACGATCGCCCGGACGGGGAGGCGGTCGGGCAGCCGGTGCACGGCGGCCCAGGCCAGGGCGAAGCCGAGCAGGGCGGAACCGAGGGCTTCCAGGAACACGGCGGATCACCTCGCGAGGGGTGCGGGGCGGGTGGTGCGGTCAAGGGCGTCCTACCCCCGGCGTCCGGAACGCAATCCTCCCGTACCCCCTGACGTGGCCATACGGGTCTGCCGGCGGACCGGCGGAGAAGCGGAAGGCCCGGTGGACCGAAGCGGTCCACCGGGCCTTCCCCGTCAGATCCCGGGGCTCAGAGCGCGCCGAAACCCACGCGGCGCACGGCGGGCTCGCCGAGCTCCACGTACGCGATCTTCTCGGCCGGAACGAGGACCTTGCGGCCCTTCTCGTCCGAGAGGCTGAGCAGCTGCGCCTTGCCGGCCAGCGCGTCGGCCACCGCGCGCTCGACCTCCTCGGCGGACTGCCCGCTCTCCAGAACGATCTCCCGGGGTGCGTGCTGCACGCCGATCTTGACCTCCACGGCTATGTCCCTCCGAACGGTCAGCGTTGCGCGAATACCCGCGCCGTACGCTGCACACATTAGCCCGGTGAGGGGACCCGCACGGGTCAGCCGCCGCACGCCAGGAGCGAACAGGCTCCGAGGCGCGCGGGTGCCTCAGTGGCCCTCGGCGCTGAGCTGGCCGTCCACCGGGTGCAGCGGGAAGCCCGCGATGCCGCGCCAGGCGAGCGAGGTGAGCAGCCCGACCGCCTTGTCGCGGGGGATGCCGGAACCGCTCGACAGCCAGTAGCGGGCGACGACCTGGGAGACGCCGCCGAGACCGACGGCGAGCAGCATCGACTCGTCCTTCGACAGGCCGGTGTCCTCGGCGATCACGTCGGAGATGGCCTCGGCGCACTGCAGGCTGACCCGGTCCACGCGCTCGCGCACGGCAGGCTCGTTCGTCAGATCGGACTCGAAGACGAGGCGGAAGGCGCCGCCCTCGTCCTCGACGTACGCGAAGTAGGCGTCCATGGTCGCCGCGACCCGGAGCTTGTTGTCCGTGGTGGAGGCCAGGGCCGTACGGACGGCGAGAAGGAGGGACTCGCAGTGCTGGTCGAGCAGGGCGAGATACAGCTCCAGCTTCCCGGGGAAGTGCTGGTACAGCACCGGCTTGCTGACACCGGCCCGCTCGGCGATGTCGTCCATGGCGGCGGAGTGGTACCCCTGGGCGACGAAGACCTCCTGGGCCGCGCCGAGCAGCTGGTTCCGTCGGGCACGTCGCGGCAGGCGCGTGCCCCGAGGGCGTGCTGCCTCTGTCTGCTCGATGGCGCTCACGCGGCCTCCCAAAAATCGATCCATGCGCGCTGTCGCGCCGCGCCGCCATCGTACTTTTGGGTAACCCGGCTGTGTGCGGTGCGAACGCAGAATTTCACGGACCGGACGCCCGGGTCGACAGTCGATTCAAGATTAAACCGAACAAATCAGCGGGAGTCGTGTGCTCAGCGGTAGTCGTCCTCGTCGAGGGCGACGACACGCGCCTGTTCGGACGCGTCGGCCTCGTTCGCCGAGTCGCGCTCGAGATGGGTGGGCTGTTCGTCCTCGCGTTGCTGCACTTCGGTGTGCTGCTCGGCTGCGTCGGCCTCCGGGATTTCCTGGTCCAGCACGTCGACCTCTTCCTCGGGGAATGTGTCCGGCTCGCTCGGATCGACAGTCATGCGGTTCCTTCCGGGGGTGCGGGTCGCGGTGCTCCCGATGGCCCTCTCTTCGAGCCTAGGAGCGAACGCGCCCCGCCGCACACGCACCTGTGACCGCACCCACACACGTCCGCGCGTGATCGTCTCGTAATATTGCGGCCATGTCCTCGACCGAGCTGCCGGAAACCCGGACCGCCGCCGCACCGACCACGTCGCGGACCCGCGCCGTCCGGGTCGCCGACGGCGAGGAGCTCCGCTCCGTCGCACTGCCCGGACTCACCCTCACCGTGCGCGCCCGGCCGGGGAACCTGCCCGGTCTGCCACCCGCGCTGTACGTCCACGGTCTCGGCGGCTCCTCGCAGAACTGGTCCGCCCTCATGCCGCTGCTCGCGGACCTCGTCGACGGCGAGGCGGTCGACCTGCCCGGCTTCGGCGACTCCCCGCCGCCGGACGACGGCAACTACTCCGTCACCGGGCACGCGCGCGCCGTCATCCGCTTCCTGGACGCCGCCGGACGCGGACCGGTCCACCTCGTCGGCAACTCGATGGGCGGCGCCGTCGCCACCCGGGTCGCCGCCGTCCGGCCCGACCTGGTCCGCACCCTGACCCTCGTCTCCCCGGCGCTGCCCGAGCTCCGCGTCCAGCGCACCGCCTGGCCCACCGCGCTGCTCGCGGTGCCCGGCGTCGCCTCGTTCTTCGCGAAGCTCACCAAGGACTGGACGGCCGAGCAGCGGGTCAAGGGCGTCCTCTCGCTCTGTTACGGGGACCCCGGCCAGGTCACCGAGGAGGGCTTCCGGCACGCCGTCGAGGAGATGGAGCGCCGCCTGGAGCTCCCTTACTTCTGGGACGCCATGGCGCTCTCCTCGCGCGGCATCGTCGACGCGTACACCCTCGGCGGGCAGCACGGGCTGTGGCGGCAGGCCGAGCGGGTCCTCGCCCCGACGCTGCTCGTCTACGGTCTGCGCGACCGGCTCGTCTCGTACCGGATGGCCCGGAGGGCGGCCGCCGCCTTCCGCGGCTCGCGCCTGCTGACCCTCCCCGAGGCGGGGCACGTGGCGATGATGGAGTACCCCGAGACGGTCGCCCAGGCCGTCCGGGAACTGATCGCCGATGACGGCGGGAGCTGATCCGGGGCGTGGGACGGCATAGTCGCAAGGGCTCCGCGCCCCCGGTGGCCGACACCGGGCAACAGGCCGGGGCGGGGACGGGGCAGGGGGCGGTTCCGGCGGGACCACCACCCGGGACGGGACGCCGCCGCAGGTCGACGGGCGGCGACGGCCAGGAGGCCGCCGGGCCGCAGGGGTACGGCACCCCCGCGCACGGCACCCCCGTGTACGGGACGCCGGCGCACGGGACTCCGCAGTACGGGACTCCGGCGCACGGCACCCCGCAGTACGGCACTCCCGCGCACGGGACTCCCCAGTACGGCACTCCCGCGCACGGGACGCCGATGTACGGCACCCCCGCGCAGGGTTCTCCGCGGTACGGCGCCCCGGCGCAGGGCGCACCCCCGTACGGGGCTCCGGCGCGGGGCGCCGGCCGGTTCGGGGCCTCCACGCCCGTCGCCCCGGTCCAGGGCGCCCCCGCGTACGGCACGCCGCGGCACGGGACCCCCGCGCACGGCACCCCCGCGTACGCCGGCGGGGCCTCCGACACCCCCGCGCACGGCACGCCCGGCACCCCCGCGCACGGTGTCCCCGTCCACGGGGCGTCCGTGCGGGGCGGGCACCCGCAGCACGAGGAGACCTCCGCCCCGCGCCCCGGGTCCTCCGGTCCCCGGCACGGCGCCCGCCGGACCGCCGCGACCGAACAGGCCGATCCCCAGGCGCCGTTCATCCCCGGGCCCCGCCGCGAGAGCGCGGTGGGCGACCCGGAGACGGAGGCCCCGGCCGGCGGGGGCGGTCTCGGCCGCACCCTCACCGGAGTCGCGGCCGCCGCCGTCGCCACCGTCCTCGCCGTCGTGGTCGCCGGGCAGGTCGCCGACCGGGACGAGGCCCCGCCCGTCGCCCGGGCCGCCGAGAAACCCGCCGAGCGGCCCACGGACGACACCTCGGCCTCCCGCTCCGACGACCGGACCGTCCCGTCGAAGCCGGCGCCGGCCGTCACTCCGCCGACGTACGAGCAGCTGATGACCCGCCAGTTCCCGATCGACCCGAAGCTGAAGGGCTCCGGGGAGTTCGAGGCCGTGCCGGGCCTGGCGAAGGCGCCCGGCAAGGGGGAGCTGATCCGCTACCGGATCGACGTCGAGAAGGGGCTCGGACTCGATCCGAAGCTCTTCGCGGACGCCGTGCAGAAGACGCTCAACGACAAGCGCAGCTGGGCCGGCCAGGGCGAGATGACCTTCGAGCGCATTTCCAGCGGCGATCCGAAGTTCGTGATCACGCTCGCGAGTCCGGGGACCACCGGCGCGTGGTGCGCGAAGTCCGGACTCGACACCACCGTCGACAACGTCTCCTGCGACTCGGCCTCCACTCAGCGCGTGATGATCAACGCCTTCCGCTGGGCGCAGGGATCGTCGACCTTCGGTCCGAAGGCGATGTACGCCTATCGCCAGATGCTCATCAATCACGAGGTCGGACACCGGCTCGGACACGGGCACGTGAGCTGTCAGACGGCGGGTGCGCTCGCTCCCGTGATGCAGCAGCAGACGAAGTCCCTGAACGTCGACGGGATCAAGTGCCGCCCCAACCCCTGGGTGTATCCCAAGAGTTGACGACCCGTCCGAATGGGCGCTGTCCGCATCCCGAGACGGGTGTCTCGGGATCGCGGGGATGCGCGTTGACATCGCTCACGCGTTCGTCCATATTTCTCGGCATGTCGCACCGTCACGCCGTTTCCGATAGCGCCGCCCTTGAGCTGGCGCTCTTCGGCGTGACCGGACACACGGTCGCCGACATTCTCTGTAGCTGACGCAGCCCGAGCGCTCGTCGGCCTTCCTTTTTCTCGCCGCGCCCGGGTTCTTCATTCCCGCAGGCGCCGTCCCCCCCTTTCGGGCCCTTTCTCCGTGCCTGCGGAAATCTCCTTTCCCTTTCCCGCAGTTCACCCCGAGAGGTCTCCTTCCGATGCGTCATTCGTCCGTCATCTCGCGCCGCGTGGCAGCGGCCGCCGTCAGTGTCGTCCTGGCCTCGGGCGCCGCCGCCTGCGGTCCCGAGGACGCCGGCGCCAAGGGCGGAACCTCCGGCAAGGCCGCGGGTGCCCCGCAGAAGGGCGGCACGCTCACGGTCCTCAACAACGAGGCCCAGAGCGACTTCGACCCGGCCCGTCTCTACACCTCCGGCGGCGGCAACGTCCCCTCCCTCGTCTTCCGCACGCTCACCACCCGCAACCGCGAGGCGGGCGCGGCCGGCACCCAGGTCGTCCCCGACCTCGCCACCGACACCGGCCGCCCCAACAAGGACGCCACCGAGTGGACGTACACGCTGAAGGAGGGCCTGAAGTTCGAGGACGGCACGCCCATCACCAGCGCCGACATCAAGTACGGCATCGAGCGCTCCTTCGCGGCCGAGCTCTCCGGCGGCGCCCCCTACCTGCGTGACTGGCTCGTCGGCGGCGACACCTACCAGGGCCCGTACAAGGCTGCGTCTGATGGAAAGAAGGGGAAGGGCCTCGCGTCCATCGTCACCCCCGACGCCCGGACGATCGTCTTCAAGCTGAGGAAGCCCGAGGGCGAGTTCCCCTTCGTCGCCACCCAGACCCAGTTCGCCCCCGTCCCGAAGGCCAAGGACACCGGCGCCAAGTACGAGGAGCACCCGGTCTCCTCCGGCCCGTACAAGGTCGTCGAGAACGAGAACGACGGCGAGCACCTCGTCCTGGAGCGCAACGAGCACTGGGACCCGAAGACCGACGAGGAGCGCAAGGCCTACCCGGACAGGATCGACGTGAAGTCCGGCCTCGACGAGGCCGTCATCAACCAGCGCCTCGCCACCTCCTCCGGTGCCGACGCCGCCGCCGTCACCACCGACACCAACCTCGGCCCCGCCGAACTCGCCCAGGTCGGCTCGGACAAGGCGCTCGCCGCCCGCGTCGGCACCGGCCGGTTCGGCTTCACCAACTACATCGCCTTCAACCCGAAGGTGAAGCCCTTCGACAACCCGAAGGTCCGCCAGGCCATCTCGTACGCCGTCAACCGCACCAGCGTCGTCAACGCGGCGGGCGGCTCCGCCCTGGCCGAGCCCGCCACCACATTCCTGCCCGAGCAGAAGGCCTTCGGCTTCACGGCGTACGACCACTTCCCCGCCGGGAAGACGGGCGACCCGGCGAAGGCCAAGGCGCTGCTCAAGGAGGCCGGCTACCCGAACGGCCTGACCGTCACCCTGCTGCACTCCACCGCCCAGAACCGCACCACCAGCCCCGAGATCGCCACTGCCGTCCAGGAGGCCCTCGGCAAGGCCGGCATCACCGTCAAGCTCGACGGCCAGGAGCCCAACTCCTTCAACGAGAAGCGCTGGAGCGTCAAGGACGCCCCCGGCTTCTTCCTCTCCCGCTGGGGCGCCGACTGGCCGGCCGGCGGCCCGTTCCTCGCGCCGATCTTCGACGGCCGCCAGATCGTCACCGACGGCTCCAACTACAACCACGCGCAGCTGAACGACCCGGCGGTCAACAAGGAGATCGACGAGATCAACAAGCTGACCGACCTCAAGGCGGCCGCCGCCCGCTGGGGCGCCCTCGACAAGAAGATCGGCGAGCAGGCCCTCGACGTCCCGCTCTTCCACCCGGTCTACAAGCGGCTCGTCGGCAAGGACGTCAAGAACGTCGTCATCGGCGACTGGACCGGCGTCCTCGACGTCTCGCTGGTCGCGGTCAAGTGACCAGCCTGACCGACGCTCCGGCGCCCGTGGCGGGCCTCCCCGCCACGGGCGCCGCCCGGCAGGTGTGGCGACGGCTGCGCACCCGCCCGGCCGCCCTCGTCTCCGCCGCCGTCCTCCTCCTGCTCGTCCTCCTCGCCCTCGCCGCGCCGCTGCTGGCCGCACTGGAGGGCCAGGACCCGCACACGTACCACGACGACCTCGTCGACTCGGCCCGCGGCGGCGTCCCGTACGGCGCCTTCGGCGGGGCGAGCGCCGACCACTGGCTCGGCGTCGAACCGGGCACCGGCCGCGACCTGTTCGTCCGCCTCCTCTACGGCGCCCGGATCTCGCTCCTCGTCGCCGTCGGCGCCACCGCCGTCCAGATCCTCATCGGCGTCCTCGTCGGACTCGCCGCCGGCCTCGGCGGCCGGTGGCTCGACGGGCTCCTCAGCCGCCTCACCGACGTCCTCGTCGCCCTCCCGATGCTGGTCCTCGCCCTGGCGCTGACCGCCGTCGTCCCGCGCGACTTCCCCCGGCCGCTGCTGCTGATCCTCGTCATCGGCCTGCTCGGCTGGGCCTACACGTCCCGGATCGTGCGCGCCCAGACGCTCACCCTCAGGAGCCTCGACTTCGTCGCCGCCTCCCGCCTCGCCGGCTCCGGCCGGTGGCGGACGGCTCGCCGGGAGCTGCTGCCCTCGCTCGCCGCTCCCGTCATCACCTACGCGGCGATCTCCTTCCCGACCAACATCGTCGTCGAGGCCTCCCTCTCCTTCCTCGGGGTGGGCGTCACCCCGCCCACCCCGTCCTGGGGGCAGATGCTGTCGACCGCCCAGACCTGGTTCCGGGCCGACCCCGCGTACGTCCTGCTGCCCGCCGGACTGCTCTTCGTCACCGTGCTCGCCTTCACCGTCCTCGGCGACGCCGTCCGCACGGCGCTCGACCCCCGCGAGGCGAGCCGGCTGCGCGTGGGCACCCGCAAGGAGTCCCGCCGGGCCTCCCGCGCGGGCTCCCTCAAGGAGGCCTCCCGATGACCCGCTTCGTCCTCAAGCGGCTCGCGGGCGCCGTGCTCGTCCTGCTGGCGCTCTCGGTCCTCGTGTACGCCCTCTTCTACCTGGCGCCCGGCGACCCCGCCCGGCTCGCCTGCGGCGAGCGGTGCAACCCCCAGCAGATCGCCCAGGTGCGCGAGCAACTCGGCCTGAACGACAGTGCGTTCGTGCAGTACCTGCACTTCCTCCAGGGGGTGTTCACCGGCCGCGACCACTCCACCGGCACGTCCGTCACGCACTGCGACGCGCCCTGCCTCGGCCTCTCGTACCAGAACGACCAGCAGGTCACCCAGCTCGTCCTGGAGCGGCTCCCCGCCACCGCCTCCCTCGCCCTCGGCGCCATGGTCATCTGGCTCCTCGTCGGCGTCGGCACCGGGCTCCTCTCGGCGCTCCGCCGGGGCGGCGTCACCGAGCGCGCCCTGACCGTGCTGACCCTCGCCGGGACCGGCACGCCCGTGTTCATCCTCGGTCTGCTGCTCCTCATGGCCGTCTGCGCCTATCTCCAGTGGCTGCCCTTCCCCTCGTACGTACCGCTCGGCGAGGACCCCGAGCAGTGGGCCTGGAACATGCTGCTTCCCTGGCTCACCCTCGGCTTCTTCGAATCCGCCAAATACGCGCGGCTCACCAGGAGTTCCACCCTGGAGACGCTCGCCGAGGACCACATCCGTACCTTCCGGGCGTACGGGGTGGGGGAGCGGTCCGTCGTCGCCCGCCACGCGCTGCGCGGCGCCGTGCCGCCGGTCATCGCGGTCAGCGCCGTCGACCTCGGCTCGATGTTCGGCGGGGCCGTGCTCACCGAGTCCCTCTTCGGCATCCCCGGCCTCGGCAAGACCCTGCTCGACGGGGTCCGCACGATCGACCTGCCCGTGGTGGTGGGCGTGGTCATGGTGATGGGCACGGCCGTCGTCCTCGCCAACGTCCTCGCGGACCTGCTGTACGCGGCCGCCGACCGAAGGGTGGTCCTGACGTGACCGAGTCCCCGCTGGTGGAAGTCAGCGACCTGACCGTCGAGTTCGAGCGGGAGGCCGGGGCCGTACGGGCCGTCGACGGGCTCTCCTTCACCCTCGGCGAGGGCCGCGCGCTCGCCCTCGTCGGCGAGTCCGGCAGCGGCAAGTCCACCGTCGCCGGCGCCCTCCTCGGCCTCCACCGGGGCACGGGCGCCCGGGTCGGCGGCTCCGTGCGGGTGGGCGGCATCGACGTCGCCGCCGCCGGTCCCGCCGAGCTGCGGCGGCTGCGCGGCGGGGTCGCCGCCATGGTCTTCCAGGACCCGCTGTCCGCCCTGGATCCGTACTACGCCGTCGGCGACCAGATCGCGGAGGTCTATCGGATCCATCATCCGGTATCCAGAAAGGCCGCCCGGGCCCGCGCCGTCGAGGTCCTCGACCGCGTCGGCATCCCCGACGCGGCCCGCCGCTCCCGCTCCCGCCCGCACGAGTTCAGCGGCGGCATGCGGCAGCGCGCCCTCCTCGCGATGGCCCTCGCCTGCGAGCCGAAGCTCCTCGTCGCCGACGAACCCACCACCGCGCTCGACGTCACCGTCCAGGCCCAGATCCTCGACCTGCTCCACGAGTTGCGGCGCGAGACCGGCACCGCGCTGCTCCTCGTCACCCACGACGTGGGCGTCGCCGCCGAGAGCGTCGACGAGGTGCTCGTCATGCGCGACGGGCGCGAGGTCGAGCGGGGGCCCGTCGCCGGGGTGCTCGGCGCGCCCTCGGCGCCGTACACCCGGGCGCTGCTCTCCGCCGTGCCCCGGCTCGACGGGCCCGTCCGGACCCCCACCGAGAAGGGGGAGACGCTGCTCGAAGCCGCCGGCCTGCGACGGGAGTTCGGCCGGGGCAAGGTCGCCGTGACCGCCGTCGACGGGGTCTCGCTCGCCGTCCGCGCCGGCGAGACCCTCGGCGTGGTCGGTGAGTCCGGCAGCGGCAAGACGACCCTCGGCCGGATGCTCGTCCGGCTCCTCGACCCGACCGGCGGCGAACTCCGCTACCGGGGTACGCGCATCGGCTCCCTGCCGGAGCGCGAGCTGCGCCCCTACCGCCGCGAGCTCCAGATGGTCTTCCAGGACCCGGTCGCCTCCCTCAACCCGCGCCGCTCCGTCGGCGAGTCGATCGCCGACCCCCTGCGCGTGGCGGGGGAGCGGGACGAGACCCGGATCCGCGGCCGGGTGCGGGAACTGCTCGACCGGGTCGGGCTCGACCCCGACCGGTACGAGGCCTACCCGCACGAGTTCAGCGGCGGCCAGCGCCAGCGCGTCGGCATCGCCCGCGCGCTCGCCGCCGAACCCCGGCTGATCGTCTGCGACGAGCCCGTCTCCGCGCTCGACGTCACCACCCAGGCCCAGGTGACCGCGCTGCTCGCCGAGCTCCAGGCCGAACTCGGCCTCGGGCTCGTCTTCATCGCCCACGACCTCGCCGTCGTCCGGCAGGTCAGCGACCGGGTCGCCGTCATGCGCGGCGGCCGGATCGTCGAGCAGGGCACGGTCGCCGAGGTGTACGGCGCGCCCCAGGACCCGTACACCCGGCAGCTGCTCGCCGCCGTGCCCTCGCTCGATCCGGTCCTCGCGGCGGAGCGCAGGGGACGGCGCCAGGAGCTGGCCGCCGCCTGACCCTCCGTGACCGTTCCGCCGCGTACCGCGACAGAACGCGACCGGGGTGGGAAAGTTACGTGCATTCACCCCTTCCGGTGGTGCGACGGACAACCGTCCGTCGCACCACCGGTGTCTCCGCTTACGTTCTTCCCGCTGCGAGTCACCGGGCCGACGGTGGCCGCCGTCAAGGGAGATCGGGGGTGCACGCGTGCGGATCGGACTGCTCACGGAGGGTGGCTACCCGTACGCCACCGGTGAGTCCGGACGCTGGTGCGAACGGCTCGTACGCGGGCTCGGACAGCACCAGTTCGACCTCTACGCCCTCGGCCGGACCGGCACCCCGCCGGCCCTGCCGCCCCACGCCCGTATCGCCCGCGCCGCCGACCTCGGCCCCGACGCCGCCCCGGCGCACCAGGCCGAGCGCGCCGGCCTCCGCGAGCCCCGCGCCTCCCGCCGGGCCTACGGACGCCACGAGCGCCGCCGCTTCACCGAGGCCTACCACCGGCTCGCCACCGGACTCTGCGCCGAGGACGACGCGACCTCCTTCGCCGAGGGGCTCTACGCCCTCGCCGAACTCGCCCGTGGGCGCGGCGGACTCCCCGCCGCACTCCGCTCCGACGACGCCGTCCGCGCCCTGGAGGCCGCCTGCCGCGCGCCCGGCGCACGCCGGGGCGCGGCCGCCGCCGGACTCCCCGACCACCTCGCCTTCGCCGAGCAGCTGGAGCGCGCCCTCCGCCCCCTCTCCCTCGACTGGTACGAGGAGGAGACGCTCGGCGCGGCCGACCTCTGCCACGCCGCCGCCGGAGGCACCACCGCCCTCCCCGGACTGCTGGCCAAACGCTTCTTCGGAACCCCGCTGCTCGTCACCGAGTACGGCGTACCGCTCCGCGCCCACTACCTCTCCGCCGCGGGCGCCGACCGCTCGGGCCCCCTGCGCACCCTGCTCGCCGCCCTCCACGGCCGGCTCGCCGGCGAGATCTACCGGCAGGCCGCCCTCCTCACCCCCGGCAACGCCCACGCCCGCCGCTGGCAGGAGAAGTGCGGCGCCGACCGGGCCCGCATCCGCACCGTCCACCCCGGCATGGCCGCCGACCGCTTCGCCGAGGTCGGCGAGGACGAGGAGAGCGGCGACCCGGCCACCCTCGTCTGGGTCGGCCGCGTCGAACCCGCCAAGGACCTCATCGGCCTCCTCCACGCCTTCGCCGAGATCCGGGCCCGGCAGCCCGACGCCCGGCTGAGGATCGTCGCCGTCCCCGCACCCGAACCGGCCGCCGGCGCGTACCTCACCTACTGCAAGGGGGTCGCGGCCCAGCTCTTCCCCGACGAGGCCCCCGGGGCGCACGCCGTCGGCGAGAACCCCGTCACCTTCGAGGAGCTCGGCGGACCGGAGGCGCCCACCCTGGAGGACGCCTACGCCTCCGGCGCGCTCGTGGTCCTGTCCAGCGTCGTCGAGGGCTTCCCCGCCAGCCTCGTCGAGGCGATGTTCTGCGCCCGGGCCACCGTCTCCACCGACGTCGGCGCCGTCGTCGAGATCATCGGCGGCACCGGCCTCGTCGTCCCCCCGCGCAACCCCCGGGCGCTCGCCGACGCCTGCCTCGCGCTGCTCCGCGACCCCGAGCGCCGCCACCGGCTCGGCGCCGCCGCCCGCGCCCGCGCGCTCGAACTCTTCACGGTCGAACAGAACCTCGCCGCGTTCCGCGGCATCTACCTCGAACTCCTCTCCCACGCGCCGGTGCGCCACCGCCCCGGGGACGGCGTCCCCTTCGCCCACCCGGCCGAGGCCCATGTGCCGGGCAGCTGGGCGCACAAGGCCGTGACCGCGGGGACAGGAGCCCCCGATGCCTGAAGGAGGCACCCCCATGCGCGGCTCCGCCGCCCCGACGAGCCCCGGAGCCTGGGACGCCCGCTCCGAAGCCCTCCTCGGCACCCCCGCCCTGACCGCCGCCGGCTCCCTCGACCTGCGCGCCCCCGCCCCCGAGGACCCCGTCGACGCCGCACCCTCCGGGATAGCCCCGACCCCCGAGCCGCCCCCACGCCCGGAGACCCTGGCGGAAGCGGAGGCCCTGGCGGAAGCGGAGGCCCCCGCCCGACCGGGCGCCGACGAGACCGGGTCTCTGCCGGACGCCCCGGCCGGACCGGCGGAAGCCGAGGCCCCCGCCCGACCGGGCCCGGCCGGGCACGGTGCGGGTGGTGTGCCGGAAACCGCCGCCCCTGAGCCCGGTCCCGACCGAGGCCACGCTCCGGTGCCGGGTGCCGCGTGGAGAGCGGAGTCGGCGCCCGGCCCCGCCGCCCCGCGGCCCCGTCGCGGGAACGCCGACCCCGTGAAGGTGCTCATGCACCGGCACCGGGAGCTCTGCGAGCACGCCGTCGACCCGCTGGAGATCGCCGCCGGCCTCGAAGCGCAGGGCTTCACCGACCGGACCGCCGCACGCTTCCGCCACCGGGACGTGTTCTCGCTCGCCGAGGAGCTGTACGCGCGCGTGCCGCGCGGCCAGGAGAGGCCCGCGCCCGCCCCGGAGCCCGAGCGGGCCCGCGCGCCCTGGGCGCTCGCCGCCCTCGCCCCCGGCGGGGCCGCCGGTCTGACCGGCCTCGGGCTCGCCCTCGGCCACGGACCGGTGCGGCTCGCCGTCGCCGCCGCAGGGGCGCTCGCCCTCGGCGCGGCACTGCTGCTCGCCGTCCGCCGGGGCCCCTTCCGCGCCCCCGACGGAGGGACCGTCCCCGCCGCCCGGCTCTGGACCCTCTGGCTCCTGGCGTACGCGGTCGGCGGCGACGGACTCCTGGAGGAGGTCCTCGGCGGAGGCCCCGACGGGCCCTGGCCGCTCGCCCCCGCGCCCCTCCTGGGCCTCGCCCTCGCCGTCGCCCCCGCCGCCTGGTGCGCCCACCTCTTCGCGAGCCGGGCCCGCCGCCGGATCGCCGACAGCCGGGGCCTCGCCGACTTCGCCGCCGCCACCCGGCCGCTGCTCCTCGGCACCGTGACCCTCCAACTCCTCGCCCTCACCGGCCTGCTCGCCCTCACCGGGTTCAGCTCCGGGGCCCTCGCCCTCGGCACGCTGCTGCTGCTCGCCCGCCTCCTCACCGTCCACGGCTTCCCCGAGACGGCCTCCGCCGCCCTCGCCGCAGCCTGTGCCGCCGAGGCCCTCGCCGTCGCGAGCGTCCTCGCCGCCCGCGTCCCCGTACCCGGCTTCGACGCCCTCGCCGCCCCCGTGCGCGCCCTCGTCGACGCCTGGGGCCCCGGGGCCGTACCCACCCTCGTCTGCGGCGCCGCCGCGCTCGGCCTGCTGGCCCACGCGACCGGCGCCCTCACGAGGGCCTCCGCCCACGCCACCCCATGAAGAGCCCCGGAAGGCCCGGCGACCACCATCCCGCCGGGCCTCCACCGCCGAGACCCTTCCGCACCCGCGGAGCCGACGCCGCGGGCGCGCCCCGTCACCTCTCTCATCACCCCGCAAGGAGACCGAAGACCATGACCACCCAACCCCCAGCACCGGCCGGTCGGCACGTAGGGGCCGCACGATGAGGGTGCTACTGCTCGGAGCCAACGGCTTCATCGGCCGCTTCGTCGCCGACCGGCTGCTCGCCGACCCGGCCGTCCACCTCACCGCGCTCGGCCGGGGCGACGACGCCGACGTCCGCTTCGACCTCGCCTCCGGCAGCCCCGGCGCGCTCACGCGCTTCCTGGACGCCGTCCACCCCGGGGTCGTCGTCAACTGCGCCGGAGCCACCCGCGGCGGCGCCCGCGAGCTGACCCGGCACAACACCGTGGCCGTCGCCACCGTCTGCGAGGCCCTGCGCCGCAGCGGCTGCGGGGCCCGGCTCGTCCAGGTCGGCTGCGCCTCGGAGTACGGGCCCAGCCAGCCAGGCTCCTCCACGGCCGAGGACGCGATCCCGCGCCCCGGCGGCCCGTACGGCGTGTCCAAGCTGGCCGCGACCGAACTCGTCCTCGGTTCCGGGCTCGACGCCGTCGTCCTGCGCGTCTTCTCCCCGGTCGGGCCCGGCACGCCCGCCGGCTCCCCGCTCGGCCGCCTCGCCGAGGCGATGCGCCGCGCGATGCAGGCCGGGGACGGCGAGCTCAAGCTCAGCGGCCTCGGCGTGCAGCGGGACTTCGTCGACGTACGGGACGTGGCGCGGGCCGTCCACGCGGCCTCCCTCTCCGCCGCCCAGGGCGTCGTCAACATCGGCACCGGCCGCGCCGTCCGGCTCCGGGACGCCGCCGCCGTCCTCGCCCGGGTCGCCGGCTACTCCGGCAACCTGCACGAGCTGGACGCCCCGCACGGCATCCCGCAGCGCCCGATGATCGGCGCCCCCCGTACCGAGGGGACCATCGCCGACCAGCTGGCCTCCGCCCCGTACCCGTACCCCGACGGCTGCGGACCCTGGCAGCAGGCCGACGTCCGCACCGCCCGCGACCGGCTCGGCTGGCGGCCCCGGATCAACCTGGAGGAGTCCCTCGCCGACATCTGGATGGAGGCGGCGTGTCGCATCTGACGACGACCACGGCCACCGGCGCCGTCCAGGCGCTCGGCTTCGGCGTCCCCGGCTACGCCCATCCGCTGCTCGCCCCCGTCGAGTGGGCCGAACTGACCCGCCCCGGGACCCCGCTGCACTGGGCGGTCCTCAATGTGGCGGACGGTCCCGGGAGCCGCCCCGACCCGCACTGCCTGGAGGCGGCCGGGAAGCTGCGGAACGCCGGGGTCAGGGTCCTCGGGCACCTGGACCTGGCGTACGGCTCCCGGCCCTTCGGGGAGCTCGTCTCCGACGCCCACCGCTTCCTCGACTGGTACAAGGTCGGCGGCTTCTACCTGGACCGCGCCCCGGCCGACCGGGCCGACCTGGCGGGGACGCGGCGGCTCACCGCCACCCTGGAGACCGTCCTCGGCGGCGAGGCCCACCTCGTGCTCGGCCACGGCACCCACCCCCACCCGGGGTACGCCGAGGCGGCCGACCAGCTGGTGACCTTCGCCGGTTCCTGGGTGGACTACCGCTGGTCGCAGGTGGCGGAGTGGACCGCCGAGTACACCGAGGCGAAGTTCGTCCACCTCGTCCACGGCGTCCCGCGCACCCACCTCGACGAGGCCCTGCGGATCGCCCGCTGGCAGGGCGCGGGGACGATCTTCTTCACGGACCGTCCCGGCCGGCCGGGACAAAGCGACCAATTCCACACCCTGCCCGGCTACTGGGACGAAATCGTCTCGCGGATCGGACCGGGTGTCTCGGAATGAGAAGGGGCGTGGCAGTGTTACGGGGAGAACAACCGTACTGACATCCCGACCACCGGAGTCCCCGTGTCGCTGCCACCCCTGGTCGAGCCGGCTGCCGAGCTCACCGTAGACGAGGTCCGCAGGTACTCCCGCCACCTGATCATCCCGGACGTCGGGATGGACGGGCAGAAGCGGCTGAAGAACGCCAAGGTGCTGTGTGTCGGCGCCGGTGGCCTCGGCTCCCCGGCGCTGATGTACCTGGCCGCCGCCGGCGTCGGAACGCTCGGCATCGTGGAGTTCGACGAGGTCGACGAGTCGAACCTCCAGCGCCAGATCATCCACAGCCAGGCCGACATCGGCCGCTCCAAGGCCGCGTCGGCGCGCGACAGCGTGCTCGGCATCAACCCGTACGTGAACGTGATCCTTCACGAGGAGCGGCTCGAGGCCGACAACGTGATGGACATCTTCAGCCAGTACGACCTGATCGTCGACGGCACCGACAACTTCGCCACCCGCTACCTGGTGAACGACGCCTGCGTGCTGCTGAACAAGCCGTACGTCTGGGGCTCGATCTACCGCTTCGACGGCCAGGCGTCCGTGTTCTGGTCCGAGTACGGTCCCTGCTACCGCTGCCTCTACCCGGAGCCCCCGCCGCCGGGCATGGTCCCGTCCTGCGCCGAGGGCGGCGTCCTGGGCGTGCTGTGCGCGTCCATCGGCTCCATCCAGGTCACCGAGGCCATCAAGGTCCTGGCCGGCGTGGGCGACCCGCTGGTCGGCCGTCTGATGATCTACGACGCCCTGGAGATGCAGTACCGGCAGGTCAAGGTCCGCAAGGACCCCGACTGCGCGGTCTGCGGCGAGAACCCGACCGTCACCGAGCTCATCGACTACGAGGCCTTCTGCGGCGTCGTGTCCGAGGAGGCCCAGGAGGCGGCGCTCGGCTCGACGATCACTCCCAAGCAGCTCAAGGAGTGGATCGACGAGGGCGAGAACATCGACATCATCGACGTCCGCGAGCCGAACGAGTACGAGATCGTCTCGATCCCGGGCGCGCGTCTGATCCCGAAGAACGAGTTCCTCATGGGCAGCGCCCTCCAGGACCTCCCGCAGGACAAGCGGATCGTCCTGCACTGCAAGACGGGTGTCCGCAGTGCGGAAGTCCTCGCGGTGCTCAAGTCCGCGGGCTTCGCGGACGCGGTCCACGTCGGCGGCGGCGTGATCGGCTGGGTCCACCAGATCGAGCCCGAGAAGCCGGTCTACTAGGACGCACCGCGCGGAAGGCCCCGGACCTCAGGTCCGGGGCCTTCCGGCCGTCCTGGGCGCGCTACTTGCAGACCGTGCCCGAGGCCGGGACCTTGCCCGCGAGCAGGTACTCGTCCACCGTCTTCTTCACGCACGCGCTGCCGCTGTTGTAGGCGCCGTGGCCCTCGCCCTCGTACGTCACCTCCACGCCGACGCCCTTGCCGAGCGCCTCCACCATCGACCGGGCGCCCTCGTACGGCGTGGCCGGGTCGCCGGTGTTCCCCACGACGAGGATCGGCGCCGATCCGGGCGCGGAGACGTCCGGGTGCTCCCAGACCCCGGGCACCGGCCACTGCGAGCAGCTCGCCAGCGACCAGCCCATGAAGTCGCCGAAGACGGGGGAGGCCTCGCGGAACTGGCCGAGCCGCTCCTTCGCCTGCCCGAGGGTGTAGCGCTCCTTGAAGTCCACGCAGTTGATGGCGGCGTTCGCGGCCTGGATGTTGCTGTAGGAGCCGTTCTCGCCGCGCCCGTTCATCGAGTCGGACAGCGAGAGGAGCAGTGCCCCGTCACCGCCGTCGGCCGCGTCGAGCCCCTGCTCCAGATACGGCCAGAACTCCTTCGAGTACAGGGCCTGCGCGATGCCGTTGGTGGCCTGCGTCTGGGTCAGCTCGCGGTCGCCGATGCCGGGGATCGGTTTCTTGTCGAGGGCCGTGAGGAGGTCCGTGATCCCCTCCTCGATCTCGGCGACGCTGCTGCCGGGCAGGGAGCACTCGTCGCCGCGGTCCACGCAGTCCTGGGCGAAGTTGTCGAGTGCGAGCTGGAAGCCCTTCGCCTGGCCGAGGGCGCCGTCCTCGACGCCGGCCTCCGGGTCGACGACCGCGTCGAACACGGCCCGGCCCACGTTCTTCGGGAACATGTGGGCGTAGACGCCACCGAGTTCGGTGCCGTACGAGATGCCGAAGTAGTGCAGCTTCTCGTCGCCGAGGACCTGGCGCATCAGGTCCATGTCCCGGGCGGCGTTCTCGGTGCCGACGTGCGGCAGGACCGCGCCCGCGTCCCGCTCGCAGCCCTTGGCGTACCGCTTCTGCGCGTCCGACAGCGTCCGCTCCTCGGCGGTGTCGTCGGGCGTGAAGTCCAGGGCGTAGTAGGCGTCGAGCTCCTTGTCGGTGGCGCACTCGACGGGGTCGCTGCGGCCGACCCCGCGCGGGTCGAAGGAGACCAGGTCGTAGCGGGAGCGCAGGGACTCGTAGTCGGCCGCGAAACCGGGCAGGGCGGTGACGCCGGAGCCGCCGGGCCCGCCGAAGTTGAAGACGAGCGAGCCGATCCGCTTCGAGGCGTCGCGGGCCCTCGCCCGGATGAGGGCCAGCTCGATGGTCTCGCCCTCCGGGTCCGCCCAGTCGAGCGGCGCCTGGAGGAAGGAGCACTCCCAGGTGGCGCCCCCGGGCAGCGGGGAGGGCGGGGGACCGCCGCCCTCGGCGGCGGACGGCGCCGGGCAGGGCGCCCAGGACAGCTTCTGCGAGGTGAGCGCCGAGAGGCCGGCCGAGCCGGTCGGCGTCCCCGGGTCCGCCGCGTCGTCCCCGCCGTCCGAGCATCCGGCGGCGAGCAGCACGGTGGCGGCGGTGAGCAGAGCGGCGCGCTGGGCGGCGGAGATCGGCATAGGCCCATCGTGGGCCGCCGCCCCCGCCGCCGCGCGGGACGGGGGTCCAAGCGGGTGGCGGGGGCGGCGGCCTTCCGGACCGGCTACAGGGCTTCCCGCTTGGTCAGCCAGTTGAAGCAGATCCACCCCGGCAGCACCGGGATCCACAGCGTGAGGAGGCGGTACAGGAGCACCGCCGGGGTCGCGACCTCGATCGGCAGGCCGCCGACGGTGACCAGGCCGAAGGTGAGCGCGCCCTCGACCGCGCCGACACCGCCAGGGGTGGGGGCCGCCGAACCGAGCGCGTTGCCCGCGAGGAAGACGACGGCCACGGTCGCGTAGCTGATCGTCTGGTTCCCGTGGCTGAACGCCCGGATCGAGGCGTCCAGACAGAGGACGAACACGATGGTCAGGAGCAGCATCCCGCCGATGCCCGTCGCCAGCTTCACGGGCCGCTGGAGCACGTCCAGCATGCGCGGCACCACACCGGCGAAGAGCGAGCGCAGCCGCGTCGACACGAACTTGCGCATGAACGGGATCGCCGTCACCACGAGGACGAGCACCGCGACCGTCAGGAGCCCGGCGATGACCGTCCTCGACGGGGTGAAGGACTGCGACTTCTCCGTGCCCGTCAGATAGCCGAAGGAGAGCAGGAGCAGGATGTGCGCCCCGAGCCCGAAGAGCTGCGAGGCGCCGACGCTCGCGACCGCGAGCCCCGGGCGTACGCCCGAGCGCTGGAGGAAGCGGGTGTTCAGGGCGACGCCGCCGACCGCCGCCGGAGCGACGATCTTCACGAACGAGCCGGCGACCTGCGCCACCACCGTCCGCCAGAACCCGACCCGCTCGGGCACGAAGCCCAGCAGGCTCATCGCCGCCGCCACGTAGCTGATCGCCGAGAACAGCACCGCGGCCGCCACCCAGCGCCAGTCCGCCTCGCTGATCGTCGACAGCGGCGTACGGGCGATCTGCGACAGCAGGAAGTACGCGGCGACCGCGCCCGCGATCATGCTGACCAGGGTCCGCGGCTTGATCCGCTCCAGGCGGACCGGCTCCACCGGGGCCTGCGGGCGGATGAGCAGCACCTGCTGCCGGATCTGCGCGAGCAGGTCCTCCTCGCGGGCCTCGTCGAGGGCGGTGTCCAGGGCCCGCTTCTCGGCCTTCTTGTCCGCCTTCTTCTCGGCCTTCGTCTCCGCCCGCACGGCCTTCCTGTCCGCCGCGGCCTCGGCCTTGGCGAGCTCCCGCTCGTGCTTGGCCGCCTCCGAGGCCGCGAGCACGGCCTCACGTTCCCGGGCCGACCGCTCCCGCGCCAGCTTCCGCAGCGTCGCGCGCGTGGAGCGGCTCAGCGCGATCGGCTGGAGCAGCGGCAGACAGTCGGCGACGGTGTCCGGGCCGAGCACCTCGACGGCCGCGGCGACCGCCCGCTCCGCCCCGACCCGCAGACCGAGGGTGGTGAGCAGCTGGGCGATGTCCATCCGCAGGATCAGGTCGCCGGCCGCGATCTCGCCGCCCCGGAGATCCGTGAGGATCACCCTGCCGGAACGATCCACCAGGATCGCGTCCCCCGAGAGCCGGCGGTGCGCGATCCGGCGCGACTGCAGCGCCCGGACCTGCCGCCAGGCGCTGCGGACCAGGTCGTCGGTGATCTCGGCGTCGTCGAGCGAGTCCAGGCTCCGGCCGCCGATGTGCTCGTACACGAGCATCACGGCGTCCGGGCCGAGCTCGGAGGTGGCGATCAGCTTCGGCGCGTTCGCCCCGGCGGCGATCGCGGCGTACGCGAGGAGCGCCTCCTGCTCCAGGGCCTGGCGCAGCGAGACGATCGAGCGGCGGGTGGTGATGGTCCGCAGGGTGATCCGCCGCCAGGCGCGGTAGAAGAAGCCGTGCGCCTGCTGTTCCCGGTCGACTACGGTGACGTCGAGCGGCGGCCCCTCTTCCAGGGTCACGATGTACCGGCGGCCCCGGTCCCCGCTGTCCGCCGCGTCGGGCACGCCCTCGGCGCGCAGCGCGGTCACCGGCCGGAAGCCGACCCGCCGCAGGCCGGCGAGGAGGGTCTGCCCGGTGGGCCGGACGTTCGGCGAGCCGACGGCGTAGAGCGTGCCGTACGCGACCGTCCAGCCGATGAGCACGGTCAGGATGATCGAGAGGGCGGTGGTGTAGCCGGCCACCAGCATCGTGAAGGCGTCGAGCAGCAGCACCACCCAGAGCGACACCCGCCAGCGGGGCCTGCGGGCCATGCCGACGGCGGTCATGTACGCGATCACCGGGGCGAGGTAGTTGTGCACCGGGTCCGTGAGACCGCCCCCGGACTGCGGCTGGGTCAGCGCGTCCTGGATCGTGCCGGGCGCGGCCTGGGCGACCCAGAGGTCGGTGGCGAGGGTGACGCCGTGCGCCAGGACGGCGGCGAGGACGCCGTCCGCGATCCGCAGCCCGTCGCGTTTGATCAGCCGTTCGATGGCGAAGGCGACGGGCACGAGGAGGACGGCGATGGAGGAGACGAGACCGGCGATCTTGACGAAGACGTCGGGGGCGCCGACCGCGCCCTTGTTGATGTCCTCCTCCAGGCCCGAGGTCGTGGCGTGGGCGAACGCGGCGATGGCGATGACGAGTCCGATGGCGAGCAGGCCGACGAGCAGCCGCATGAGGTCGGAGGGCCGGTGGACGCGGGCGGCGAGCAGCGGTTCGTCGCCGGAGACCCGCTCGGGCACGTCGGGCTCAGCCCCCTCGGGAGGCTTCGTGTCCTGCCCCATCACCATGTCCGTCTCTGCCTGTGCGTCTTGTCGATCTTGTTCGTGTTCTTGTACTTGTCGCTCTTGATCTCGTATCACCAGTCACCGCCCGGACGATGGTGGCACGAAGAGCTGCCGTGCGGAGGCATCAGGGCCATGTCGGTGCGGTGAGGCAGGATGGGTCGGATGAGCATGGAGGAGCCCGTGGGGGAGACCGGAGAACTGCCCGAGTACGCGGAACGGGTGCTCGACGTCGCCGACGCGATCCCTCCCGGCCGCGTGATGACCTACGGCGACGTGGCCGAGTGGCTGGGCGAGGGCGGACCGCGTCAGGTCGGCCGCGTCATGGCCCTGTACGGCGGGGCGGCCCCGTGGTGGCGGGTGGTCCGGGCCGACGGCACGCTCCTGCCCGGCCACGAGCTGCGCGCCCTCGGGCACTACCGCGAGGAGGGCACTCCGCTGCGTGCGGCGGGCCCGGCGACCGAGGGGCACGTGCCCAGGATCGACATGCGGCGGGCCCGCTGGGACGGCGGCACGGGGGACGAGCCGGGGACCGGCGGAGGCGCCGGGGGCGCCGGCCGGGGTGCCGGAACTCACACCTGAGGGCGCCGCCCCGGTCCGCCCGGCCGGGACGGGCCCGCGGGGGTGGACGCGGTACGGAGTACGGCTCGTCGGCGGTCCGCTTCGCGTAACGTCGACGTTCGCGTCTCCCGAGGCGGCGGCCACGGCACACGGCCGCCTCACCCGCACCACCACACCCACCAGGACCGGCGATCCACGTGAGCTCCTCCTCCACCACCCGGCGTACGCCGCCGCACCAGGGACAGCCGTACCCGGGTCCGGGACGGCAGCGGACCCCGGGCGCGTACCGACTGGTGCGCACCACGCCGGCCCCGCTGGATCCCCCTCAGCTGGACGCAGTGCAGCGGGAAGTGGTTGACCACACCGGCGGACCTCTCCTCGTCCTCGCCGGACCCGGCACCGGCAAGACGACCACGCTGGTCGAGGCGGTCGCCGCCCGCATGGAGAACGGCGCCGACCCCGAACGCCTCCTCGTCCTCACCTTCAGCCGCAAGGCCGCCGTCGAACTCCGCGACCGCATGGCCACCCGGCTCGGCGGCCGCCGACCGCCGCAGGCGACGACCTTCCACTCGTACTGCTACGCCCTGATCCGCGCCCACCAGGACGCCGAGCTCTTCGCCGAACCGCTCCGGCTGCTCTCCGGACCCGAGCAGGACCTCGCCGTCCGTGAACTGCTCGCCGGCCAGATCGACCTGGAGAAGACGGGCCTCGGCCGCGTCCGCTGGCCCGACGAACTCCGCGCCTGCCTCACCACCCGGGGCTTCGCCGACGAGGTACGGGCCGTCCTCGCCCGCTCCCGCGAACTGGGCCTCGGGCCGGACGCGCTCGCCCGCTTCGCGGACCGGGTCGGCCGCCCGGACTGGAAGGCGGCGGCCGGCTTCCTCGCCGAGTACCTCGACGTCCTCGACCTCCAGGGCGTCCTCGACTACGCGGAGCTCGTCCACCGGGCCGTACCGCTCGCCCGCGACGCCCGCCTGCCCGCGTACGACGCGATCTACGTCGACGAGTACCAGGACACCGACCCGGCACAGGTCCGGCTCCTGCACGCGCTCGCGGGCGGCGGCCGGAGCACCGTCGTCGCCTTCGGCGACCCCGACCAGTCCATCTACGCCTTCCGCGGCGCCGACGTGAACGGCATCCTCGACTTCCCGGCCACCTTCGGCGGCGCGGGCGTCCGCGTCCTGCGCACCTCGCGCCGCTCCGGCGCCGCGCTGCTCGGGGCCACCCGGCTGCTCGCCCAGCGGATGCCGATGCCCCGGCTCCCCGCCGACAAGGTCCGCGCCCACCGCGAACTCGCTCCCACGCGGGACGGGGGCCGGGCCGAGGCCTACACGTACCCCACGGCCTCGGCCGAGGCCGAGAACATCGCCGACCTGCTGCGCCGCGCCCACCTGGAGGACGGCGTGCCCTGGCAGGACATGGCCGTCCTCACCCGCGCCGCCGCCTCCCTGCCGTCCCTCCGCCGCGCCCTCACCTCGGCCGGAGTCCCGGTCGAGACGGACGCGGCGGACACCCCCCTGCGCCACGAGCCGGCGGTGACTCCGCTCCTGCTGGCGCTGAGGGCGGTGGCGGGCGTCGCGGGCACGCTGTCCTCCCCCGGACTTCGTCCGGGAGGTGCCCCCGGGGCGGAACAGATGGGCACGACCACCCACGGCGCCGCACCCGATCCTGACGCCACGCCCGCCGAGCCCGGGCCCGACACGGAGCCCGTCGCCGCGGAGCCGGACGGCACCACAGGCTGGCTGCCCGTGGAAACCGCCCTGGAGCTGCTCGCCTCGCCACTCGCGGGAGTGGACCCGGCCGATCTCCGGAGGCTCGGCCGCGCCCTGAGGGACGAGGAACGCGCCGCCGGCAACAAGCTCCCGCCCCCCTCCGACGTCCTCCTCGCCCGCGCCCTCGCCGAACCCGAGCGCCTCGTCGTGCACGACCCCGCCTACGCGCGCGGGGCCCAGCGCCTCGGCGCCCTGCTCCGCGAGACCCGCACCCTGCTCGCCGCCGGCGGCACCGCCGAGGAAGCCCTCTGGGTGCTCTGGAAGGGCACCCCCTGGCCCGGCCGGCTGGAGCGCGCCGCCCTGCGCGGCGGCCCCGCCGGACGCAACGCCGACCGCGACCTCGACGCCGTCTGCGCCCTCTTCGAGACCGCCGCCCGCGCCGAGGAGCGCGTCGGCGGCCGGGGCGTCCTCAACTTCCTCGAAGAGCTCGACGCCCAGGACATCGCCGCCGACACCCTCACCCGCCGGCACACCCGCCCCGACGCCGTCCGCCTGATGACCGCCCACCGCTCCAAGGGCCTGGAGTGGAGCTTCGTCGTCGTCGCCGGCATGCAGGAGGGCCTCTGGCCCGACCTCCGCCGCCGGGGCTCCCTCCTGGAGGCCGACCGCATCGGCCGCGACGGCCTCGCCGAACCCCTCACCCCCGGCGCCCTCCTCGCCGAGGAGCGCCGGCTCTTCTACGTCGCCGCCACCCGCGCCCGCGACCGGCTCGTGGTCACCGCCGTGAAGGCCGCCGCCGAGGACGGGGACCAGCCGTCCCGGTTCCTCACCGAGCTCGGCGCCGAGCCGAAGGACGTCCCGGGCCGCCCCCGCCGCCCCCTCGCCGTCGCCGCCCTGGTCGCCGAGCTCCGCGCCACCACCGTCGACCCGGAGGCCTCCCCCGAGCTCCGCGAGGCGGCCGCCGACCGGCTCGCCCGGCTGGCCGCGCTCACCGACGACGAGGGCCAGCCGCTGGTCCCGGCCGCGCACCCGGACCGCTGGTGGGGCCTGTTCGAGCCCACGCGCAGCGCGGAGCCGCTGCGCGACCGCGACCGGCCGGTGGCGCTGTCGCCGAGCTCCCTGGAGAACCTGGTCGGCACCTGTTCCCTCCAGTGGTTCCTGGGCCGCGAGGTCAAGGCGGCGGCCCCCGCCACCGCAGCCCAGGGTTTCGGGAACGTCGTCCACGTCCTCGCCGACGAGGTCGCCTCCGGGCGCACCCCGGCCGACCTCGACGTCCTCATGGCCCGGCTGGACTCCGTCTGGGACGCCCTCGCCTTCGACGCGCCCTGGAAGTCGGCGCAGGAGAAGCAGCACGCGCGCGTGGCCCTCGAACGCTTCCTGAGCTGGCACGTCATGGACCGCGGCGGCCGTGCCCCCGCCGCCTCCGAGCACGGCTTCGACGTGACCCTGGAGGCGGGGGAGTACGAGGTCCGCATCCGGGGCTCCATGGACCGGGTCGAGACCGACGGGCACGGGCGCGCCTACGTCGTCGACTTCAAGACCGGGAAGTCGGCCCCCACCAAGGACGAGGTCGCCCACCACCCGCAGCTCGCCGTCTACCAGCTCGCGGTGCGGGAGGGCGCCCTCGACGAGGTCTTCGGCGGCGACCGTCCGGAGCCGGGCGGCGCGGAACTCGTCCAGCTGCGGCAGGCCGCCCCGAAGAAGGAGGGCGGAGACGCCCTTCCCAAGGTCCAGGCGCAGCAGCCCCTGACCGGGGAGTGGGTCGGCGAGCTGCTCGCCGACGCGGCGGGCCGGGTCCTCGACGAGCGGTTCACCCCGAGCACCGGCCAGCACTGCACGACCTGCGCCTTCCGGGCCTCGTGCAGCGCCCGCCCGGAGGGCCGCCAGGTCGTCGACTGAGCCCGCCCCGCGGTCGTGTGGGCCGGGTCACGTCACCTTCCGTGCATCCCTCGCCCGGTCTCACAGGTCACTCTTTGCGCGCCTGTCTCAAGGCGCGGTGAAGAGAAGCTGTGAAGAACGCTGTGAGGAGTACGCGCATGAGGGCCAACCGGAAGCTCTGGGCGGCGGCGACGGTCTGTGCGGCCGTGGTCGCGGGTGTCACGGGCTGTTCCCAGGGCGACGACAAGGCGGCCGACCCCTTCGCGGGACTCACCGCCGACGCCATCGCCAAGAAGTCCATCGACACGACGAAGGCGGCCACCGCCTTCCGCATGAACGGCGTGGGCAAGGCCGACGGCGAGGAGACGACCGTCGACTTCGCCGTCGACGACAAGGGCAACTGCCAGGGCACCATGACGACCCCCAAGGGCGGCAAGGCCGAGATGCTCGCCACCGGCGGCACCAGCTACATGAAGGGCGACGACGCCTTCTGGTCGTCCGGCACCGGCGAGGAGGGCGGCTCCGACGAGATGGCCAAGGCGGTCAAGGGCCGCTGGATGAAGATGCCCGCCGGCGCCGGCGAGGACGAGGACAACTTCTGCGACCTGAAGAAGATCGTCAAGGACATGGAGGAGGACACCCCGACCAAGGGCCTGACCCGCGAGGCCGACGCCGACGTCGACGGCACGCCCACCGCCGTCCTCAGCAAGAAGGAGAAGAGCGAGACCACGACCTTCTACGTGGCCAAGGACTCCGCCAAGCCCTACATCCTCCGCGTCGTGACGACCGGCGGCGACGACCCGGGCACGGTCACCCTGAGCGACTTCGGCAAGGCGGTCACGGTCACCGCCCCGCCGGCCTCCGAGGTCGTGGACATGGAAGAGCTGATGAAGGGCGCTTCCTGACCCACCCCGGGCCGTGAGGCCCAGAAGTCGCGGGCACGCGCGCACGGGGTGACCCTGGTGGGAGCCTCGGGGAAACCGCGAGGAGGCTCGCATGGCGTCCCACCCCCACCGCAAGCTCCGTGCCGCGGCCGTCGTCTGCGCCGCCCTCGTCGTCGCGGGACCCGTGACGACGGCCGCCGCGGCGGCGGCCCCCGCGGCCCCCGAGGTGTCCGTCGCCCCCTCCCCGGACCCGTTCGCGGACCTCACCGCCGACGAGATCGCCGAGCGGGCCGTGACCGCCACCCGGTCGGCGACGTCCCTGCGCATGACCGGCCGGGTCGTCAGCGACGGGCAGCCCCTCGACATCGACTTCGCCGTCAACGACCACGACGAATGCACCGGCCTGATGAAGATCAAGGGCGGCACCTCGGAGCTGCGGCGCGTCGACCACGTCACCTACATCAAGGGCGACGAGGCGTTCTGGCGGGCCTCGATGGCCTCCCAGGGCCTGCCGGAGCCGCAGATCACGGCCACCCTCGAACTGATCAAGGGCCGCTGGCTGAAGATCGCCCCGGGGCAGGCGGGCAGTGAGGACCTCGGCGGCGTCTGCGACCTGAAGGCGCTCCTCGCCGACCTGGACAAGGACAAGGAGCAGCGCAGCGGACTGGTCCGGGGGCCGGACGGCGAGGTCGCGGGGACGCCCGTCGCGACCCTGGTGAAGAAGAAGGCCGGCGGCGAGACGACGACCGTGTCCGTCTCCGAGCGCGGCAAGCCGTACATCCTGAAGCTGGTCAAGGCGGGCGGCGAGGAGCCCGGCGCGATGGTGTTCTCCGACTACGACAAGCCGGTCGTGGTGAAGGTCCCGCCGGCCGACGAGACCGTGGACCTCTCGAAGCTGGACAGCGGCACGCCCGCGTGACGTCGCAGGTCACATCCGTACGGGGCCGGAGTGTCGGTCGGCCCCGTTAGCCTCTTTGAGGTGACCGCGCATCTCACCGACCCCGAGCAGCTCAAGGAGCTCCTCGGCATCCCGTTCACCCCGGAGCAGACGGCCTGCATCACCGCGCCGCTCGCCCCGCAGGTCGTCGTGGCCGGAGCCGGCTCCGGCAAGACGACGGTGATGGCCGCCCGGGTGGTCTGGCTGGTCGGCACGGGCCAGGTCGCCCCCGAGCAGGTCCTCGGTCTCACCTTCACCAACAAGGCGGCCGGCGAGCTCGCCGAGCGCGTCCGCACCGCCCTCGTCCGCGCGGGCGTCACCGACCCCGACGTCATCGACCCGGACAACCCCCCGGGCGAGCCCCGGATCTCCACGTACCACGCCTTCGCGGGTCAGCTCCTGACCGACCACGGCCTGCGCATCGGCCTGGAGCCCACCTCCCGCCTCCTCGCCGACGCCACCCGCTACCAGCTCGCCGCGCGCGTGCTGCGCGAGGCCCCCGGCCCGTACCCCGCGCTCACCCGGTCCTTCGCGACCCTCATCACCGACCTGCTCGCCCTCGACGCCGAGCTCGCCGAGCACCTCGTGCCGCCCGAGCGGCTCCTCGCGTACGACGCCGAGCTCCTCGACACCCTCGCCGGAGCCCGGCTCAGCAACGCCGAGCTGCGCAAGATCCCCGAGGCCTCCGCCGCCCGCCGCGAGCTCCTCGACCTCGTCGTCCGCTACCGCGCCGCCAAGCGCTCCCGCGACCTGCTCGACTTCGGCGACCAGATCGCCCGCTCCGCCGAGCTCGCCACCACCCGGCCCGAGGTCGGCGCGATCCTGCGCGAGGAGTTCCGGGTCGTCCTCCTCGACGAGTACCAGGACACCTCCGTCGCCCAGCGGCTGCTGCTCTCCGGACTCTTCGGCCAGGGCCCCTCCGGCCGGAGCACCGGACACGCGGTGACCGCCGTCGGCGACCCCTGCCAGGCCATCTACGGCTGGCGCGGCGCCTCCGTCGCGAACCTGGACGACTTCCCCGAGCACTTCCCGCACCGGGACGGCAGCCCCGCGAGCCGCTACTCCCTCTCCGAGAACCGGCGCAGCGGCGGCCGCCTCCTGGACCTCGCCAACGGGCTCGCCGCCCCCCTCCGAGCCATGCACGCGGGCGTGGAGGCGCTGCGCCCCGCACCCGGCGCCGAGGCCGAAGGCACCGTACGGATCGCGCTCCTCCCCACCCACGCCGAGGAGATCGACTGGCTCGCCGACTCCCTCGCCCACCTCGTACGGACCGGCCGCGAGCCCGGCGAGATCGCCGTCCTGTGCCGCACCGCCACCGACTTCCCCGCCATCCACGCCGCCCTCGTGGCGCGCGACGTGCCCGTCGAGGTCGTCGGCCTCTCCGGCCTCCTCCACCTGCCCGAGATCGCCGACCTCGTCGCCGTCTGCGAGGTGCTCCAGGACCCGGGGGCGAACGCCCCCCTGGTCCGCCTCCTCACCGGCCCCCGCTGGCGCATCGGCGCCCGCGACCTCGCCCTCCTGGGCCGGCGCGCCCGCCTGCTGGTCCACCGCGGCGGCGAGGAGGCCGACCCCGACCAGCGGCTCGCCGCCGCCGTCGAGGGCGTCGACCCCGCCGAGGTCGTCTCCCTCGCCGACGCGCTCGACACCTTCCTCGACTCCGGCGGCGCCGACGACGGCCTGGCCTTCTCCGCCGAGGCCCGGGTCCGCTTCGCACGCCTCGCCACCGAGCTGCGCGCCCTGCGCGGCTCGCTCGCCGACCCCCTCATGGACGTCCTGCACCGGGTCCTCGGCGCGACCGGCCTGGAGGTCGAGCTCTCCGCCTCCCCGCACGCCCTCGCGGCCCGCCGCCGCGAGACCCTCGGCCACTTCCTCGACATCGCCGCCGGCTTCGCCTCCCTCGACGGCGAGGCCAGCCTCCTCGCCTTCCTCGGCTTCCTGCGCACGGCCGTCCAGTTCGAGAAGGGCCTCGACAGCGCCCTGCCGGGCGGCGAGAACACCGTGAAGGTCCTCACCGCCCACAAGTCCAAGGGCCTCGAATGGGACGTCGTCGCCGTCCCCGGCCTGGTCACCGGCCAGTTCCCGAGCGCCCGCGCCCGCGAGTCGTGGACCTCGCAGCCCCAGGTGCTCCCGCACGCCCTGCGCGGCGACGCGGCCACCCTGCCCGGGATCGACACCTGGGACGCCAAGTCCCTCACGTCCTTCAAGAACGCGATGCGGGACCACCAGCACACCGAGGAGCTCCGCCTCGGCTACGTCACCTTCACCCGCCCCCGCTCCCTGCTCCTCGGCTCCGCCCACTGGTGGGGCCCGGCCCAGAAGAAGCCCCGCGGCCCCTCCGACTTCCTCCGGGCGCTGTACGAGCACTGCGCGGCGGGCCACGGCGACATCGAGGCCTGGGCGGACGAACCGGAACAGGACGCGGAGAACCCCTCCCTGCGGGACGGTGACGCGGACCGGGCCTGGCCGCTCCCGCTGGACGGCGAGGCGTTGACGAGGCGCAGGGCTGCGGCGGAAGCCGTGACGGCCCGGTTGCGGGCCTACGCTCCGCAGGGCGGAACGGGTGGGCACCACCCCACCGGCACGGCGCCCGACCTCCCGGATCCCGACCCCGGGAGCCTCTGGCCCGACGAGGAGGAGCCCGTCTGGGACGAGGACGAGGAGACCCTCCCCGAGGACACCCACGCGGACGCGGTACCCGCACCGAGGGAGCCCGAGGCCCCGCCCTCGGAGCCGTACGGGGAACTCACCCCCGAGGACACCCGGACCATCGCCTCCTGGGACCGCGACCTCACCGCCCTCACCGCCGAGCTCCGTCGCGCCCGCGCGACGACCCGGGACGTCCTGCTGCCCGCGTACCTCTCCGCCTCCCAGGTCCTGCGTCTCGCCGCCGACCCCGACGGCTTCGCCCAGGAACTGGCCCGGCCCATGCCCAAGGCGCCGCAGCCCGCGGCCCGCCGGGGCACCCGGTTCCACGCGTGGGTGGAGTCCCGATTCGAGGAGCTCCCGCTGCCGTTCCTCGGCCCGGAGGAGCTGCCCGGCGGCGAGGACTTCGCGGGCGAACCCGAGATCCTCGACGAGCGGGACCTCGACGAGCTCAAGGAGGCCTTCGCCCGCACCCCGTACGCCCACCGCACCCCGTACCGCGTCGAGGTCCCCGTGCACCTCTCCCTCGCGGGCCGGGTCGTCCGGGGCAGGATCGACGCCGTCTACCGGGACCCGGAGTCCGGCGCGTACGAGATCGTGGACTGGAAGACCAGCCGGGACCGCTCCGCGGATCCGCTGCAGCTCGCGCTCTACCGGCTCGCCTGGGCCGAGCAGCACGGCCTCGCGCCGGAGGAGGTGGACGCCGCCTTCGTGTACGTCCGAACGGGTGAGGTCGCCCGTCCCGCACGCCTGCCCGGCCGGGCCGAGCTCGAGGCCCTCCTGCTGGGCGGGGCACCCCCGGACGCCGGATAGGCTCGGGGGCATGAGCGAGACCCCGGACAGCGCCGTCCACACCGTACGCACGTACATCGAGCAGCACCGTGCCGCCTTCCTCGGCGACCTGGCCGAGTGGCTGCGCATCCCCTCCGTCTCGGCCCAGCCGGACCGGGCCGGGGACGTACGGCGCAGTGCCGAGTGGCTCGCCGCCAAGCTCACCGGGACCGGCTTCACCACGGTCGAGGTCTGGGAGACCGACGGCGCCCCCGCCGTCTTCGCCGAGTGGCCCTCCGGGGACCCGGACGCCCCGACCGTCCTCGTCTACGGTCACCACGACGTGCAGCCGGCGGCCCGCGAGGACGGCTGGCA
The DNA here is from genome assembly GCF_014648895.1 of Streptomyces tanashiensis. Taxonomy (GTDB): domain Bacteria; phylum Actinomycetota; class Actinomycetes; order Streptomycetales; family Streptomycetaceae; genus Streptomyces; species Streptomyces tanashiensis. The sequence goes on along the minus strand of NZ_BMRZ01000001.1, from coordinate 419,344 downwards.
CACGGACCCGTTCGAGCCGACGGTGGTCGACGGCCGGATGTACGCGCGCGGGGCCGCCGACGACAAGGGGCAGGTGTTCTTCCACACCCTCGGCGTCCGCGCCCACCTCGCCGCCACCGGCCGCACCGCGCCCGCCGTCAACCTCAAGCTCCTCGTCGAGGGCGAGGAGGAGTCCGGCTCCCCGCACTTCCGCGCACTGGTCGAGGAGCACGCCGAGCGGCTCGCCGCCGACGCCGTGATCGTCTCCGACACCGGCATGTGGTCCGAGACCACCCCCACCGTGTGCACCGGCATGCGCGGGGTCGCCGACTGCGAGATCGAGCTGTACGGCCCCGACCAGGACATCCACTCCGGCTCCTTCGGCGGCGCCGTGCCGAACCCGGCCACCGTCGCCGGCCGGATCGTCGCCGCCCTCCACGACGAGCACGAGCACGTCGCGATCCCCGGCTTCTACGACGGGGTGACGGAACTCACCGACGCCGAGCGGGCCCTCGTCGCCGAGCTGCCCTTCGACGAGGCGGCCTGGCTGCGGACGGCGAAGTCCCACGGCACCCTCGGCGAGGCCGGCTTCACGACCCTGGAGCGCGTCTGGGCCCGGCCCACCGCCGAGGTCAACGGCATCGGCGGCGGCTACCAGGGCCCCGGCGGCAAGACGATCGTCCCCGCCTCGGCCCAGCTCAAGCTGTCGTTCCGGCTCGTCGCGGGCCAGGACCCGGCCAAGATCGAGCTCGCGGTGCGGGACTGGCTCGCCGGCCTCGTCCCCGCCGGCATCCGGTACGAGATCGTCTTCGGCGCCCCGACCCGCCCCTGCCTCACCCCCCTCGACCACCCCGCCCTCAAGGCGGTGGCCGGGGCCATGAGCCGGGCCTTCGACGGCGCCAAGGTCCGCTACACCCGCGAGGGCGGCTCCGGACCGGCCGCCGACCTCCAGGACGTCCTGGACGCACCCGTCCTGTTCCTCGGCATCTCCGTCCCGTCCGACGGCTGGCACGCCCCCAACGAGAAGATCGAACTCGATCTCCTCATGAAGGGCGTCGAGACGACCGCGCACCTGTGGGGCGACCTGCCCGCCGCCCTCGCCGCCGCCGCGCGCTGAACCCACACACCGATCCGGGGGAGTTGGAAGCACCTGTGAGCACCTTGAAGAACGCGTCAGCGGACCGCCCGATCTCGCTCACCGCCCCGAGCGGCATCGACCGCGCCGCCCACCACCGCCTCGACGAGGCGTGGCTGGCCGCGGCCTGGAGCCACCCCACGACCCGGGTCTTCGTGGTCTCCGGGGGGCAGGTGCTGATCGACGACCGCGCCGACGGCACCACGGAGCTCGTGATGACCCCGGCCTTCGAGGCCCCCGTCACCGAGACCCACCGCTACTTCCTCGGCACGGACGGCGACGGCGTCTCCTACTTCGCGCTCCAGAAGGACTCCCTGCCCGGCCGCATGGACCAGTCCGCGCGCCCGGCCGGCCTGCGCGAGGCCGGTCTGCTGCTCTCCGACCGCGACGCGGCCCTCATGGTGCACGCGGTGGCCCTGGAGAACTGGCAGCGCCTCCACCGCTTCTGCTCGCGCTGCGGCGAGCGCACGGTCATCGCGGCCGCCGGTCACATCCGCCGCTGCCAGGCCTGCGGCGCCGAGCACTACCCGCGCACCGACCCCGCGGTGATCATGCTGGTCACCGACGAGCAGGACCGGGCGCTGCTCGGCCGCCAGGTGCACTGGCCGGAGGGCCGCTTCTCGACCCTCGCCGGCTTCGTGGAGCCGGGCGAGTCCATCGAGGCGTCGGTGGCCCGCGAGGTCTTCGAGGAGGCCGGCGTCACGGTCGGCGAGGTCGAGTACATCGCCAGCCAGCCCTGGCCCTTCCCGTCCAGCCTGATGCTGGGCTTCTTCGCCCGGGCCACGTCCTCCGAGATACACGTGGACGGCGAGGAGATCCACGAGGCCCGCTGGTTCTCCCGCGAGGACCTGGCGGCCGGCTTCGAGTCCGGCGAGGTGCTGCCGCCGTACGGCATCTCGATCGCCTCGCGCCTGATCGAGCGCTGGTACGGCAAGCCGCTCCCCAAGCCGGGCGACGTGGTCTGACCGTCCTCACGCACGACGAAGCCCCCGGCCGTCCGGCCGGGGGCTTCGTCGTGCCGCCGCGCGTCTCAGACGCTGATCTTCTGCTTGACCTGCGCGAGGCTCGGGTTCGTCAGGGTGGAACCGTCCGGGAAGAGGACGGTCGGCACGGTCTGTAGACTTCTCTCTTGACAGCCAGGGGAGGCCGCCCATGTCACGGGGAGGGGCAAGGGTGAGCGACAAGCCCAGGGCGCTTGGTGTGGTCCGTCTGTCTGTAGGCAACGAGAATCAGACTGGCGAGGAAACGCAGCGGACCCGCATCAGCAAGCGGGCGGACGCGGAGGAAATGGATCTGATCGACTTCGCCGTCGACATCGACGTGTCGGCGTCCATCTCGCCGTGGGTGCGCCCGTCCCTGGGGGATTGGCTCAACAACAAGAAGGACCAGTTCGACCACATCATCATCCTGAAGATCGACCGTATCGCGCGGTCGGTCCGCCACCTCTCGGACATCATCGAGTGGTGCGAGGCGAACGGTAAGGGCCTCATCTCCTGCGAGGAGGGATTCGACCTCTCGAAGCCGTGGGGCAAGACCATCGCCAAGATCCTGGCCGTGGTCGCAGAGGCCGAGCTGGACGCCATCAAGGCCCGCAACAAGGCTTCCCGCGAGACCATGCGGAAGACCGGCCGCTGGCCGGGTGGCCTTGTCCCGTTCGGACGCAGAGCGGTGAAGGGCGACGCAGGCTTCACCCTGGAACTCGACCCCGAGTACGGCCCGACGCTGATCGAGATGATCCGACGCTTCATCGAGAAGCCGAGCTTCTCGGCCGTCGCCAACTGGCTGAACGAGCAAGGCGTACCCACGGCTCAGGACATCGCCCGTATCCGCGCGGCGGCAGGCGAGAGCACGACTCGACTGGCGGACCCGAAGCCTCGGGGAGCCAGGTGGACGCCGACCACAGTGCAAGCCGTACTGGTCAGCCGCTCGCTCCTCGGGGAGTACGCACGTGCCAGTGGAGCCGTAGCGCGCAACGATGACGGCACCCCCATCATGCGCTCTGAGCCAGTGCTGAACGAGGAGGAGTGGGCGAAGCTGTCGGAAGCCGTCGCCTCGGTCAAGTACAAGAAGCAGAAGGGCTCTACGTCGCCGACGGTGGGCGTGACGTTCTGCATGCTGTGCGGCAGCTCTCTCTACTTCGTGAAGGGCGACCCGGCCAAGGGCAAGCGTGAGCGATACCGCTGTCATGGCAACAAGACCAAGGGCATCCCGGCGTGCCCGAAGCAGAGGTTCTGGGCAGAGGACTTGTACCCCTGGCTGGAGTCGGCCTTGTTGGGCGAGATCGGCCACCTGGAGCGGATGGAGTCGAAGACGACCATCGACGACAGTCGTGCAGCGAAGCTCGCCGTGATCGACGGCAGGATGAACCAGCTCCTGAAGGAACTTCAGCAGGGCGAGATCAGCGCCGTCGCGTACGGCTCGCAAGTTGCCAGCCTTGCCCAGGACCGGGAGAAGGTCACCAGCCAGGAGGGGCCGAAGCCGGTGACCGTATGGACGGGTACGGGCGAGGGCTACGCGGAGTGGTGGGAGCGGTCGAGTGTCGACGAACGGCGCGAGTGGCTGAAGAAGCACAAGGTCAAGGCGTACTTCGGACATGACGTCCTGGCCATCGATCCTGGCGACCTGATCGAGAACATCAAGCAGCAGGGCATCACGTACTGGAACGTGCCCTCGAAGTCTTCTCAGGTGCTCTCACCGATCACGCCGACCTCCTTGCACGGAAAGCCGTACGAGAAGCCGAAGCCGCTTACGGGTGTGGAGTGGGAGATCGTCAGCCGCTGGGAGGACTTCGATTCTCTGCCTGATGCAGGCTGAGCAACCGAGGAAGGCCCCCGACCTGGGGGCCTTCTGTGCCATGGCGGAGGTGGTCGTGAGCCGTGTCAGACCTGCGTGCAACACTGCGATCCATGCCTCTCGCTGATCTCACTCTCGACCAGTGGCGGTCCTTCGAACTGCCTACCGCACGCCGCGTCGCCGAGGAGGCCGCTGGCCTGGTGGACGGCCGGGTGACCCTCATCGAGACCACCGAGCACCTTGGTGCCCCGCTGCATCGCGTACGGATCGAGCGGAACGAGCAGGAATTCGCTCTGATACCCGGAGGGTCGGTGTCCCTCGGCTTCGACCTGGACAGCTGGCAACCGACTCCGCAGCAGACTGCCGACTACGCCGAGAGCCTGGAACAGGGCTTCGGCTACGGACCTGACCTGCGGGCCCACCTCGCGCAGGTGCTCAGCCCCCGCCGGAGCGTCGCCTTGGCCACTGTGCTCATGGCTGTGGAGGACGAGAACCTGAGTGAGTTGCCTGCTGACATGCCGGCTGTTCTTGCGGCTCGTGGCCTGCGGATGCCGAGCCCCGACGAGTGGGAGCACGCTTGTGGAGCTGGGGCAGAAACCCTGTTTCGGTGGGGGAACGACTGCCCCCTCGACCGCATCCCCTACGGGGACCGCACAGGCCCGCAGAACCAACTGAGCGCCTTCGGCCTACGCATCGCCTACGACACCTACCGTACGGAGCTGACGAGCGAAGCCACTGCGGTCCACGGCGGAGACGGTGGCGAGTCGGTGTGCGGCGGCTACGGTCACATGCTTGCATGGCTGCCCCTGGCCACCGCCAATCGCAACCCATCCATGGTCGAGTTCGTGTATGGCCCGGACGGCGAAGACCTTTGCGAGGACTTCTCCACGCGGCCTGTGCTCACGCTCTGAACCTGCGGCTCTGGCAATACGCGCTGAGAGCTTCTGTTGGCGCACAAAACCCCCGATCAGCGTCAGACTGGTCGGGGGTTGCGTGTCGCGAGGGTCAGGCGCCCAGCGCCTGCTTCACCTGGGCAAGGCTCGGGTTCGTCATCACGACCTCAGAGCCACCGCTGGAGGGGACTACCTGTACGGTCGGCACCGTCTGGTTGCCGCCGTTGGCCTTCTCGACGAACGCCGCCGAGTCCGGGTCCTGCTCGATGTTGATCTCCGTGTACGCGATGCCCTCGCGGTCCATCTGGCTCTTCAGCCGACGGCAGTAGCCGCACCACGTGGTGCTGTACATCGTCACAGTGCCCTGCATGACCAGGCGCTCCTCTTGTTCGCGGACGGGTGCCGAGAAGAAGAACGTACGTCCCGGCGGCCCCATTCCCGGAATTCGTATGACCGGCGTCTCGCCCCTGTGGACGAGCCGCCGCACCGGCTCCGCCGACCTGGCAGCATGGCGGGGTGACAGCAGCAACGCACTCCACTCTCTTCCCGCAGGTCCCGGAGACGGCCGACGCGGTGCTCGACGGGCTCGACCCGGAGCAGCGCGAGGTCGCCCTTGCCCTGAACGGGCCGGTGTGCGTCCTCGCGGGAGCCGGCACGGGCAAGACGCGGGCCATCACCCACCGCATCGCGTACGGAGTGCGGGCGGGCATCCTGCAGCCCTCCAGTGTGCTGGCCGTCACGTTCACCAACCGGGCCGCGGGCGAGATGCGCGGCCGGCTCCGGCAGCTCGGCGCGGGCGGGGTCCAGGCCCGGACGTTCCACTCCGCGGCCCTCCGCCAGCTCCAGTTCTTCTGGCCGAAAGCAGTCGGTGGCGAGCTGCCCCGGCTCCTGGAGCGGAAGATCCAGGTGGTCGCCGAGGCCGCGGCCCGCTGCCGGATCCGGCTCGACCGGAACGAGCTCAGGGACGTGACCAGCGAGATCGAGTGGGCCAAGGTCACCCAGACCGTCCCCGCCGACTACCCGGCCGCCGTGGCCAAGTCCGTCAGAGAGGCCCCGCGCGACCCGGCCGAGATCGGCCAGATCTATGCCATGTACGAGCAGCTGAAGCGCGACCGCTCGGTGATCGACTTCGAGGACGTGCTGCTGCTCACCGTCGGCATCCTCCAGGACCGGCACGACATCGCCGACCAGATCCGCCGCCAGTACCAGCACTTCGTGGTCGACGAGTACCAGGACGTCTCCCCGCTCCAGCAGCGGCTGCTCGACCTGTGGCTCGGCGACCGCGACAACCTCTGCGTGGTCGGCGACGCCAGCCAGACGATCTACTCCTTCACCGGCGCCACCCCCGACCACCTGCTGAACTTCCGCACCCGGCACCCGGGCGCCACGGTCGTCAAACTGGTCCGCGACTACCGCTCCACCCCCCAGGTCGTCCATCTGGCGAACGGGCTGCTCAGCCAGGCCCGGGGCCGGGCCGCCGAGCACCGCCTGGAGCTGATCTCCCAGCGCGACCCCGGCCCCGAGCCGGTCTACACGGAGTACGCCGACGAGCCCGCCGAGGCCGAGGGCACCGCCCGCCGCATCCGCGACCTCATCGCATCCGGCGTCCCGGCCGGCGAGATCGCCGTCCTCTACCGGATCAACGCCCAGTCCGAGGTCTACGAGCAGGCCCTCGCCGACGCCGGAGTGCCCTACCAGCTCCGCGGCGCCGAGCGCTTCTTCGAGCGCCAGGAGGTACGGGAGGCGGGCATCGCCCTGCGCGGCGCCGCCCGCGCCGGGGGCAACGACTCGCTCCTCGACGACGTCGAGGACCTTCCCGCACAGGTCAGGGCCGTCCTCTCCACCAAGGGCTGGACCAGCCAGGCGCCCGCGGGATCCGGTGCCGTCCGCGACCGCTGGGAGTCCCTCGCCGCCCTCGTCCGGCTCGCCGAGGACTTCGCCCGCGCCAAGCCCGGAGCCACCCTCTCCGACCTGGTCGCCGAGCTCGACGAGCGGGCCGCCGCCCAGCACGCCCCGACCGTCCAGGGCGTCACCCTCGCCTCGCTGCACGCCGCCAAGGGCCTCGAATGGGACGCCGTCTTCCTGGTCGGCCTCACCGAGGGCATGATGCCGATCACCTACGCCAAGACCGACGAGCAGGTCGAGGAGGAGCGGCGCCTGCTGTACGTGGGCGTCACCCGGGCCCGGGTCCACCTCATGCTCTCCTGGGCGCTCTCCCGCTCCCCGGGCGGCCGGGCCGGCCGGCGCCCCAGCCGCTTCCTCAAGGGCCTGCGCCCCGGCTCCGGCTCCCTCGGCTCCACCGGCTCCGGGGGCTTCGCCGGCTCCGTCGAGCGGGGGAGCGGCCCCGTCCGGCGCAAGCCCCGCGGCCCCGTCCTGTGCCGGGTCTGCGGCGCCACCCTCACCGAGGCCGGCGCGATGAAGCTGATGCGCTGCGAGGACTGTCCCTCGGACATGGACGAGGCCCTGTACGAGCGGCTCCGGGACTGGCGGTCGGAACAGGCCAGGGAGCTCGGCCAGCCGGCGTATTGCGTGTTCACCGACAAGACGCTCATGGCGATCGCCGAGCGGGTCCCCGCCACCGACGGGGAGCTCTCCTCGATCGCCGGCGTCGGCGCCCGCAAGCTCGACCGCTTCGGAGCCGAGGTCCTGGCCATCTGCGCAGGTGAGGAGGGCGGGACGGGCGCGAGCGAGGTCTGACGAAAACTCGTGGGAAAAATAGTTTGCGCCCGCCCCGTCAAGCCCCATAGGTTCTTAACCACGGAAACAGCGCTTCTTCGAAGCCCTGTCTTCGTGCTGTACTTGTCCAAATAAACATGAGGGTCCGGCTCGCACCCGAGCCCTCCGAGACGCCGAGAGGAGGCGATTCCAGTGATCAGCTACACCATTCAGACCCGCACCGCCAGCTTCGTCAGCACCGCCAAAATGACCGATCGCTCGGTCGTCTCCGCCTGCTCGCTCGGCCTCTCCGCCTCGGCGCTCATTGGCACCGGTCTGCCCGTCGCCGGCCTGCCCGTCACCGGTCTTTCCGGTCTCGGTGTGGCCGCCGTGGCTCCGCGCAATGAGCGACCGACCAAGGCACTGGAAGCAGGAGCAGCAGGCAAGGCCAAGGCCTATGACTTTGCGGCGACCGGTGCCGGAACCAAGCAGCAGACGACGACGCACCACCACATGATGTGGGCCTTCCGTGGGCTCGAACCCTGGAGTGATCCAGTCTGATCCATGATCAGACCGGCGCCTTCAGGGCCGCGGAACCCCACCCGGGATCCGCGGCCCTTCTGTTTGTCCCCGAACGGGGACGACGGCGCGAAGGGGCCTCGGGCAGAACACCCGGTACCAGCCGAAACCCCGGCCAACAGGCCGGAACGACCAGACGAGGAAAGACCACCGTGCAACTCGAAGCGCACGCCCCGTCCGTACCGCCTTCCGATTCGCTCCCCCTGCCCGGCCTCACGGAGGACCCCGCTTTGACCCCCCTCACCACGCTCACCGCGCTCGACGACGCCATCGAGAACCTCGGCGTCCCCGTCCCGTGTCGCGCCTACGACCCCGAGGTCTTCTTCGCGGAGTCCCCGGCCGACGTCGAGTACGCGAAGTCCCTCTGCAAGACCTGCCCGCTCGTGGCGGCCTGCCTGGCCGGCGCCCAGGAGCGCCGCGAGCCCTGGGGCGTCTGGGGCGGCGAGCTCTTCGTCCAGGGCGTGGTCGTCGCCCGCAAGCGGCCCCGTGGCCGTCCGCGCAAGAACCCGGTCGCGGCATGAGCGCCACCGGAACCATCGACCGTCCCCTCACGCACGATCCCCAGAAGCAGGCCCCGATGACCTCTTCCGCCAGTGAGCCCGCAGGCTCCGCGACCCCAGTCTTCTCCCCCGCCGCCGCGTACACCGCGCGTCAGAACAGGACCCGTGAAATGCAACTCATCCCAGAAGCCCTGGCCCGTGCCCATATGCACGAGCGGCTGCGCGAGGCCGACGCGGAACGCCAGGCCCTGCGCCTGGTCGCCGCCCGGCGCATGCAGCGGCGCGCCGAGCGCGTCTCGCTGCGCGCCCGCCGCGCGCTCGCCATGGCCGTCATGCACTGAGCATCGCCGTGATGCCCCGGCCCTGTCCGACGGACAGGGCCACGCGGGGGCCGGTCCGAACGGACCGGCCCCCGCGGTGCGTTGTCCGCGCCGTGGCCCCGCGCCGGGTTATCGTCACCAGGGTGAACGAAGCCCGCGTCCCCCAGGAGCCCGTCTCCTGCGCCCGCTGCGGCAGGACCGCCGACCCCCTCCCGGTGACCTGGACCTGCTCCGTCGAGAACGGCCGGCGGGAGTACTTCTGCGAGGAGTGCGCCCGCGCCAACATCCGGGCCATCGAAGGACGTCTCGACTCCTCCTGGTGGTGAGCCGCACCTCCTGTGATCGACTGTCGCGATGGCAGCCCTCACGGATCGCGTCCTGCGCGCACTCGAACGGTTCAACGCCGCCCACCCCTGGGATCACAACGCCCATTACCACCGGTGGATCCTGAGACGGCTGCCGCGCCGCCTCGACCGCGCCCTGGACGTCGGCTGCGGCAGCGGTGACCTCGCCAGGCTTCTCGCCACCCGCGCCACGGCCGTCCGGGCCGTGGACGCCGACCCGGCGATCGTCGCCCGCGCCCGCGAACTGACCGCCCCGACCGTCCCGGTCGCCTTCGCCGTCGAGGAAGCGCTCGCCGACACCGGGGACGACGGCGCCTACACCGCCGTCACCTGCCTCGCGACCCTGCACCATCTGCCGCCGGCCGAGGCGCTGACGCGCTTCCGGGAGCGGCTCGCCCCCGGCGGCACCCTGGTGGTCCTCGGCCTGTCCCGCCCCGACACCCCGGCGGACCACCTCCTCGGCCTGCTCTCCGTCCCCCTCAATGCCGCCACCGGCCTGCTGAAGAACCGGGGCCGCCCGGCGCCCCGGCCCGTGGCGATGACCGCCGCGACCCGCGACGCCGAGGAGAGCCTCGCCGAGATCGCGCTCCTCGCCCGGCGGATCCTGCCCGGTGCCCGGATCCGCCGCCGCCTCTTCTGGCGCTACACCCTCGTCTGGCGGAAGCCGCACACCGCCTAGGCGGGATCCGGCTCCTCGAAGCCCGGCAGCCACTCGGCGAGCTCGTCCCGCAGCCGTACCGTCGCGTTCAGCTGGCACAGCACCCCGATCGTGCTCAGCGTCACCCGGTGTATCAGCAGGTACGAGGGGGGCAGGTTCAACCGCTTGCCCAGCTGGTGGGCGGGGGAGCGCGGGTCGGCGATCCGGGCCGCCTGGGTGCGCATCCAGCCACGGCTGAAGGCGAAGGCCTCTACCTCGGCCGGCTCGATGATCGGCAGCAGGTACTCCAGGACCGCGTCCGGGTCGAGCGCGACGGACTCCTTGACGAAGCCCTCCGCGCACAGCAGCTCGTACACCGTCTCGGCCTCGCCCGTGACGGCCATCCGCAGACAGGTGCCGATCGTCTCCGGCAGCCCGCCCGGCAGCCGGTCCACGGTGCCGAAGTCGAGGACACCGAGCCGCCAGCCCTCCGGCCCCTCGTCCTCGTCGGCGCCGGGCAGCAGCCGGAAGTTCCCCGGGTGCGGATCGGCGTGCAGCAGACCCGTGCGCGCGGGGCCCGAGAAGAGGAAGCGGGCGAGCAGCTGCCCCGCCCGGTCCCGCTGGGCCTCGGTGCCGTCCGCGATCACCTCCGCGAGCGGGACCCCGTCCATCCACTCGGTCACGAGGATCTGCTCCGCCCGGTGCACCACGGCGGGCACCACCACGTCGGGATCGTCCGCGAACTCCTCCGCGTGGATTTGCTGGGCCTCCGCCTCCAGGGCGTAGTCCAGCTCCTCGGAGACCCGGTCCCGCATCTCGGCGATCAGCGGCTTGATGTCCATGCCCGGGACGAGCGGACCGAGCAGCCGGGCGAAGCGGCTCAGCTGCGTCAGGTCCGAGAGCAACGCCTCCCCGGCGCCCGGGTACTGCACCTTCACCGCGACCTCGCGGCCGTCGTGCCACACGGCCCGGTGCACCTGTCCGATCGAGGCCGCCGCCGCGGGCTTGTCCTCGAACTCCAGGAACAGCTCCCGCCATTCGGCACCGAGCCCCTCCTCCAGGACCGCGTGCACCGTGCGCGTCGGCATCGGCGGAGCCGCGTCCTGAAGCTTCGTCAGCGCCGCCCGGTACGGCCCGGCGACCTCCTCCGGAAGCGCCGACTCGAAGACGGACAGTGCCTGCCCGAACTTCATGGCCCCGCCCTTGAGCTCACCGAGCACCTTGAACAGCTGCTCGGCCGTGCGCTGCTGGAGCTCGCGGGCGACGAGCTCCGCCGATCTGCCGCCGATCCGCTTGCCCAGGCCCCAGGTGGCCCGGCCCGCGAAGCCCAGCGGCAACGCGGCCAACTTCGCGGTCCGGGTGACCGCCTTCCGGGGAAGATCAGACATACGCCCCTCCAAAACCCAGACTGCCGTGCCGCGCAGGGCCGTTACCCCGCCATTGTGTCGTGCGTGTCCCCGGCCGCCGAGGTGCGCTCCCCTTCTCCTCCGCGCGCCGCCCCGCAGGGGCAGGCCGGGTGCGGTCTCAGCCGCTCCGACCGCCACTCCAGAAGCGGCAGCGACGCCGTCCAGCGGGTGCCCGTGCTCGCCGGAAGGTCGCCGTCGAGGAAGGCCAGCGCGTGCGCGGCGGCCAGCCCGGCCACCGCCGTGGCGAGGCCGAGGTCGCAGGCCGGCAGCGGATGCGGGGCGCCGGAGCGCCACTGGGCGAGGAGGCGTGGCGTCACCGGGTCCCGGTCCGTCCGCTCCTCCTGGAGGCACCGCGCGCAGGCCGTGCCGCCGGGGAGCACGAGCGGCCCGACCGTCCCGGTGGCCTCCAGGACGCCCGCGTACAGATGGGGGGTGCCGGTGGAGAGCCACGGCTCGGCGGGGAGCGGATCGGGGACGTACGCGCCGAGACCGTCCCGCGGTGTCACCACGACGAGTGACAGTCCGGGCTCCGCACGGCCTTCACCCGGTCCGCCGGGTCCTCGCGGGCGGGCGGAACGGGCGGGCTCCCGTGACCAGCGGCCGACCAGGCGTCGGGCCGCCGTCGCCCGGCGCTCGCCGACGGCCTCGGCCGGAAGGCCGCCGGGGGCCGTCTCCCAGGGCTCGACCCGGCCCGAGTCGAGCACCTCGACCGTGCCGACGCCCGCCGCCGCGAGCAGCGCCGCCACCGTCGCCCCGACCCGCCCGGCGCCCCGGACCTGGACGCGCAGGGCCCGCCGGGCCGCCAGGGTCCGCGCCGCCCGCTCGGGCTCGGGGTGGACCACGGAGAGGGAGGCCAGGTCGGCGCGGAGCGGATCGAGCGCCACGTCCACCGCGCCGGCGGCCGGCCCCGCCTTCCCCGGCCGTCCGGTCGCCGCGTCGGTGAGGAGCCCGGCCGACTCCAGCCTGCCCAGGAGCGCCTCCAGGCGTCCGTCCGGAAGCCCGAGCGCCCGTGCCTCGGCCCGCAGCAGAGCGGTCCCGCGGGTGCCGTCGAGCAGCCCGAGCACCGCCCCCGTCGCCTGGTCGACCGGGCCGAGCACCACCGCGTGCGCGGGGGCGACCCCGAACTGGACGCACCGCAGACTCCGCCATGCCCGGCGCAGCGCCGGTTTCACCATCGGATGCATTTCCCCGCCCCCGTCCGTCCTCGGCCGACATCGCATTCATGATCGACAACGGCATTCCGTCGTCCCCGAGTCGAGAATGCCCCGCCGCCGTGACGGTCGCCGAAAGTTGTCCACAGGCCAGGGGATTAGTCATTCAAATGGTGCCGGGTGGGGTCGGATCGTTCCCGAAACCACTCCGGAGGCGGGACTTCCCGCGCTGACAGCGGGTAACGTCGGGGCCGTGCCCGCCGACCCACAGCGCAGCGTGACCAGCGAACCGCCCCGCGGGGCGGGGACGAGTGCGGTCGAGGTCCGCAGAAGCGCGCGGCGGAGCAGAACCGTCTCGGCCTACCGCGAGGGCGACCGGACCATCGTGCTCATCCCGGCCCGCATGTCGGAGGCGGAGGAGCGCCGCTGGGTCGGGGTCATGCTCGACAAGCTCGCCGCCCAGGAGAGCCGCAGCATCCTCGGCGACCGTGAGCTCACCGAGCGGGCCCTGCGTCTCTCGGAGCAGTATTTCGGGGGCCGGGCCCGCCCCGGCTCGGTCCGCTGGGTGACCAACCAGAACACCCGCTGGGGCTCCTGCACCCCCTCCGAGGGCAGCATCCGCCTCTCCCACCGGCTCCAGGGCATGCCCGAGTACGTCGTCGACTACGTCCTCCTGCACGAGCTGGCCCATCTGCTCGTCCCCGGGCACGGACCGCGGTTCTGGCAGCTCCTGGAGGCGTACCCCCGCACCGAGCGGGCGCGCGGCTACCTGGAGGGCGTGGTCGCCGCCGAACGCCTGCCGCACCTTCCGGCGGCCCGCGAGGAGTGACGGCGCCGCCGGTCGCGCCCGCACGGGTTTCCCGATTCCGTACCGAAAACGACCTGGCCTGTCTCAATGTCGTGCCCAGCGGTTAGCCTGGCGCGAGCATTCGCCATTCGGGATGGGGGACGGTCGTTACGCATGGCCAGGGAATTCCAACGCGGCCACAAGGCCAAGATCAGTGATCTGACCGCGGGAACCGATCTGTACGTCGGCGTGCAGATCGCGGCGCCCGGACTGACTTTCGACATCAGCTGCTTCGGACTCGACGCGGACGAGCGGCTCTCCGACGACCGCTACTTCGTCTTCTTCAACCAGCCGAAGTCGCCCGAGGAGTCCATCCAGCTGCTCGGCGCGCAGTCCGGTGACACCGAGTCCTTCCGCGTCACCCTCGACCGCATCCCCGCGAACATCCACAAGCTGTCGTTCACCGCGACCATCGACGGCGCCGGCCAGATGTCCCAGGTCGGCCCCGGTCACCTGCGGATCGTGGCGGGCGGCGAGGAGGTCGCGCGCTACGCGTTCACGGGCGCGGAGTTCTCCACCGAGCGGGCGGTGATGCTCGGCGACTTCTACCTGAAGGACGTGTGGCGGTTCGCCGCCGTCGGCCAGGGCTTCGACGGAGGCCTGGAGGCACTCCTGCGCAACTTCGGCGGCGAGGTCGCCGAGGAGGAGCCCGCCGCCCCGCAGCAGCAGGCCCCGGCCCCCGGCTTCGCCCCGCCGCCGCAGGCCGCGGCGCCCCCGGCCTTCGGCGCGCCCGCGGCGCCCGCCCCGGCCCCCGCGCCCGCCTTCGGCGCGCCCGCGGCCCCGCAGGCGCCCGTCCCGCCCGCGCCGCCGGTGCACACGGCACCCACCATGGTCGCGCCCATGGCCCCGGCCCCCGTGCCGCCGCCCGCGCCGGCCCCCGCCCCGTACGGCCAGCCGCCGCAGCCGCCGCAGCCGCAGTACGGCCAGGTCCCGGGACAGCCTCCCGGCCAGTACCCCGGACAGATCCCGGGCCAGGCACCCGGCCCGTACCCCGGTCACGGCCAGCCGCCGCAGGCCCCGTACGGGCAGGCCGCCCCCGCTCCATACGGGCAGCAGCCCCCGGCGTACGGGCAGCAGCCCGGCGTCCCGCAGGGCGTGCCTGCCACCGGAGCGGGGCTCGCCGCCGCGCTCGCGCCGTACAAGGAGACCGCCACCGGCGCCCGCTGGACCCCGCAGAACCAGCAGCTCATGCGGGTCGACCTCGCCATGGGCGGCGTCCCCGTCCTCGCCCGGCAGGGCTCCATGGTCATGTACCAGGGCAAGGTCGACTTCGGCTACAAGGGCGCGGGCTTCGCCGGCCGGATCGTCGGCAACGCCACCGGCCAGGAGATGCAGCTCATGCGCTGCACCGGCCGCGGCCAGGTCTTCCTCGCCGAGGAGGGCGCCCATCTGCACCCGATCGAGCTCCAGGGCGACGGCATCTGCGTCTCCGCGGAGAACGTCCTCGCGTTCGACGAGTCCCTGCAGTACGAGGTCCGCCGCATCGAGGGCCACGGCATCCCCGGCGGCGCCCTGTTCACCATGCAGTTCCAGGGCAGCGGCACCGTCGTCGTGAAGACCCACGGCGTCCCCGTCGTCCTGCCCGTCACGCCCACGACCTTCGCCGACTGCAACGCCGTCGTCGCCTGGTCGTCCGCGTCCCAGGTCATCCTCTCCAGCCAGGTGCGGCTGCGCCGCAACGCCTACCCGGGCCACAGCGGGGAGACCGTGAACCTCCAGTTCCGGGGAGCCCCCGGCAACTTCATCGTCGTCCAGCCCTACGAGGTCTGAGGGAGCCCGTCATGAACCAGCAACTCGCGGGCTACGCCCCGACCCCCGTCGCGGCCCGGATGGAGAACCACGGCCGCACCATGCTCAAGGTCGCCATGGCATCCGGCCAGGACCTGTACGCCCGGACCGGCTCGATGGTCGCCTACGAGGGCTTCATCACCTACGAGCCCAACCCGCCCGCCGTCCGCCAGGTCGCCCAGCAGTGGGCCACCGGCGAGGGCGCGCCCATCATGAAGTGCTCCGGAGACGGACTGCTCTACCTCGCCGACTACGGCGCCGACGTCGTCGTCATCAACCTCCAGAACGACTCGATCTCGGTCAACGGCACCAACGTCCTCGCCTTCGACGCCCACCTCCAGTGGGGCGTCGAGCGGGTCAAGGGACTCGCCAAGTTCGCCGGCCAGGGCCTGTTCAACGTGGAGATCGCCGGCACCGGCTGGGTCGCGCTCACCTCGCGCGGCACGCCGCTCGTCGTCGACTGCGGCCGCGGCGAGGACGAGACGTACGTCGACCCCGACGCGCTCGTCGCCTGGTCGCCCGCGCTCAAGGTCAAGGGCAAGCGCAGCTTCAAGGCGTCCTCCCTCATCGGGCGGGGCAGCGGCGAGGCGTACCAGATGGCCTTCTCGGGCCAGGGCATCGTCGTCGTACAGCCGAGCGAGGACAGCACCGACCGCCTGCGGGTCCGGGGCTGAGGGGGAGCGAGAACACACCATGCAGAGCCCGCTTTTCAACCACGCCGAACAGCAGAGCCAGGAGCGGTACGTCATCCAGAACCCGCAGCTCCTGCGGGTCAGCCTCACCGGGCAGGACGACATCCTCGCCCGCAAGGGCGCCATGGTCGCGTACCAGGGACTCGTCGACTTCGACGGCGAGTACAAGACCCCGAGCCAGCGCCGGGCCCAGGCCCGCACCGGTGAGGGCCTGGACCTGATGCGCTGCTCCGGCCAGGGCACGGTCTACTTCGCCAACCTCGCCCAGCACATCCACGTCGTGGAGGTCGAGCAGGAGGGCCTGACCGTCGACAGCGCCTACGTCCTGGCGCTCGACTCGACCCTCCACACCGAGGTCATCGCCGTCGACAGCCAGTACGGCATCTCCGGCTCCGGCAAGTACCAGCTGAACATCTCCGGCCGCGGCAAGGTCGCCCTGATGACCTCCGGGCAGCCGCTGATGATGCAGGTCACGCCCGAGAAGTACGTCAGCGTCGACGCGGACGCCATCGTCGCCTGGTCCACCGGACTGCGCGTCCAGATGCAGGCGCAGACGACCAACTCCAGCATCCGCCGCCGCCGTGGCGACACGGGCGAGGGCTGGGAGCTCAGCTTCCTCGGACAGGGCTTCGCGCTCGTCCAGCCGAGCGAGGTCATGCCCCCGCAGAACGCGGCCATCGGACAGGGCATCGCCGCCCAGTTCGGTGCCGGCCAGCACGGCTCCCACGCCCAGAACCAGAACAACGCCTGGAACTGAGCACCCACGACCGAGGGGCGGCCTCCACCGGAGGCCGCCCCTCGGGCATGCTCAGGCGAGCCGCGCCAGCGTGCCCTTCAGCAGCTCGACCACCGACGTGTCGGCCACACCCGCCACGTCCTCGTACGCGAACCAGCGCAGGTCCAGCGACTCCTCGCTGATCTCCGCCACCGCGTCCGCCGGGGCGAGCGCCGCGTACTGCACGTCCAGGTGCCAGTGGCACGGCGCCGGGATCGGATGCCGGTCGAGCCGCACCGGACCGCCCGGCAGCAGGGTGAGGCCCGTGGCGATGCCGGACTCCTCGGCCGCCTCGCGCAGCGCGGCCGCCTCCAGCGTCGCGTCACCCTCCTCGCAGTGACCGCCCATCTGCAGCCACATCCCCAGCTTCTTGTGCAGGGTCAGCAGCACCCGCCCCCGGTCGGGGTCGATCACCAGCGCGCTGGAGGTCAGATGACCGGCCTCGCAGGGCTTGTACATGCCGTCCGGGTGCCGGGCGAGATGGTCGAGGTAGACATCGCGCAGCTCCGGCTGGTCCCCGTACCCCTTCAGCACGAGGACCGCGTCGTCGTAGAGGCTCACTTCCCGGCGTCCCCGTCCTCGGGGTTCTCACCCTTGGCCGCCTCGCCGAGCATCTTGTCCAGCTCGGAGAAGTCGAGGTGCTCGCGGTGCACGAAGCCGTCGGGGTCGTCCAGGTCGGTCGCCGTCGGCAGCATGTCCGGGTGCTCCCACAGCCCGTCCCGGCCGTCGACCCCGCGCGCGTCGGTGAGCGAGGCCCACAGGCGCGCCGCGTCCCGCAGCCGCCGCGGACGAAGCTCGAGACCGATCAGCGTCGCGAAGGTCTGCTCGGCCGGACCGCCCGAGGCCCGGCGCCGGCGCAGCGTCTCGCGCAGCGCGTCCGCCGAGGTCAGCCGGGACTTGGCGGCCTCGTGGACCACCGCGTCCACCCAGCCCTCGACCAGCGCGAGCGCCGTCTCCAGACGGGCCAGGGCCGCCTTCTGCTCCGGGGTGTCCTCCGGCTGGAACATGCCCTGCTGGAGGGCCTCCTGCAGCTGCTCCGGATGCGTCGGGTCGAGCTGACCGACGGCCTCCTCCAGCTTCGAGGTGTCGACCTTGATCCCGCGCGCGTACCCCTCGACCGCGCCGAAGAGGTGCGCCCGCAGCCACGGCACGTGCGCGAAGAGACGCTGGTGCGCGGCCTCGCGCAGGGCCAGGTAGAGCCGCACCTCGTCCGAGGGCACGCCCAGGTCCTTGCCGAAGGCCTCGATGTTCAGCGGGAGCAGCGCGGCACGCCCGGCCGGGCCCAGCGGCAGACCGACGTCCGTCGAGCCGACGACCTCACCGGCGAGCGCGCCCACGGCCTGCCCGATCTGCTGGCCGAACATGGCGCCGCCCATCGAGCGCATCATGCCGATCAGCGGGCCGGCCATGGCCTGCATCTCCTCCGGCAGGACGTCGCCCATCGCCGAGCCGACCCGCTCGGCGACCGGGTCCACGAGCTGCTGCCACGCCGGCAGCGTCGCCTCGACCCACTCGGCGCGGCTCCACGCCACGGCCGTGCTCGCGCCCGAGGGCAGCGAGGTCACGCCGTCCAGCCACAGGTCGGCGAGGCGCACGGCCTCCTCGACCGCGGACTTCTCGGCCGGGCCCACGCTCGCGTCCTTGGTGCCGTCGGCGGTGCCCTGGGCCACCACCTGGCGCGCGATCTGCTTGGCCATGTCCCAGTTCACGGGACCGCCCTCGTAGCTCAGCATCTGCCCGAGCTGCTGGAAGGCCGCACCCAGATCGTTGGGGTTCAGGGAGCCGAACATCGCGGCGAACGGATTGTCCGCGCCTCCGGGACCGCCCATGCCGGGCAGCCCGCCGAAGCCGAACGGGTTCGCACCGAACGGGTTGCCACCGGACCCCTGGCCACCTCCGGCGGGGTCCTTCTTCTTGCCCTCGTCGCCGTTCTCCGGCTCCTCCGGCGGAAGGCCGAATCCGAATGGGGTGTCACTCACAGGTTTCCTCGGCTCGTAGGGCCGCCGGCCTCCTGCCGACGGCGACTGCCCGACCAGGGCCTGTCCAGACAGGCCCCGCACACCACCAGCGTAGACATCCGGGCCGGAATCGGGCTCGGTGCTCCGCCGGGGCGTGCCCTGCGGCAGGATGGACGCCACCTGGTCCGTACGCGTCATGCGCGTCCGTACTGAAGACAACCGCTGGAGACGCCCGGTGAGTTCCCCAGATCCACAGGTTCGCGGAGCGCGAAACCACTCAACCCGGTCCGCCGTGCGCGGCCCCGTCGTCGCGGTCACCGGCGCCGCTTCCGGCGTCGGTGACCTGCTGACCAGGCGCCTCGCCGCGTCCGACGAGATCAAGAGGGTCGTCGCCATCGACGAGCGCCGGGGCGACGTCGCCGAGGCGCAGTGGCACATCCTCGACGTGCGCGACCCGGCCATCGCCGAGAAGCTGCGCGGCGCGGACGTCGTCGTGCACCTCGCCGTCGACCTCGACCTGGAGACCGACCCCGCCGCCCGGACGGCCTACAACGTGCGCGGCACCCAGACCGTCCTGACCGCCGCCGCGGCGGCCGGGGTCCACCGCGTGGTGCTCTGCACCTCCGCGATGGTCTACGGCGCCCTGCCCGACAACGACATCCCGCTCTCCGAGGACGCCGAGCTCAGGGCGACGGCGGAGGCCACCGGCGTCGGCGACATGCTGGAGATCGAGCGCCTCGGCCGCCGCGCCCCCCGCGCCCACCCCGGCCTCCACGTCACCGTGGTCCGCCCCGCCGTCCTCGTCGGCGGTACGGACACGGCGCTGACCCGCTACTTCGAGTCGCCCCGGCTGCTCGTCGTCGCCGGATCCCGGCCCACCTGGCAGTTCTGCCACGTCGAGGACCTGGTGAGCGCCCTGGAGTACGCGGCCCTGGAGAAGGTCGACGGGGAGTTCGCGGTCGGCTGCGAGGGCTGGCTCGAACAGGAGGAGGTCGAGGAGCTCTCCGGGATCCGGCGCATGGAGCTGCCCTCCGCGGTGGCCCTCGGCACGGCGGCCCGGCTCCACCGGATCGGGCTCACCCCGTCCCCGGCGGGCGACCTCGCCTACACCATGCACCCCTGGGTGGTGAGCGTCGGACGGCTGCACGACGCGGGCTGGCGCCCGAAGTGGACGAACGAGGAGGTCCTCGCCGCGCTCCTGGAGGAGGTCGAGGGCCGCCACACGGTCGCCGGCCGCCGCCTGGGCCGCAAGGACGCCACGGCGGCCGGCGCGGCCGGTGCGACGGTGGCGCTGCTCGGCACGGCGGCCCTGGTGCGGCAGATGCGGAAGCGGCGGGGCCTCTAGGACCTGCCCGGACGTCGCTTGTAGGACCCTCCTACGGAGGGTTCCGTCCACAGGTCGAAAGGTCCCTTACCGGAAGCCGGAGCCGTGCGGCACCATGGGCGCATGGCGCAGACGCACGACCACCCCGGCGAGCAGGCAGCGGACGACCCGATCAAGCTGCTCGCGATCCGTGACACCCCGCTCTCGGTCGACGAGGTCTTCCGGGCCGTCGGAGACGACGCCTCCGGCGGCACGACGCTGTTCGTCGGCACCGTGCGCAACCACGACGGCGGAGCGGACGTCGACGCGCTGGGCTACTCCTGCCACCCGACCGCGGACGCGGAGCTGCGGCGGGTCGCCGAGAAGGTCGTCGCGAACTACCCGGTCCGTGCCCTGGCCGCCGTCCACCGCGTCGGTGACCTGCGCGTCGGCGACATCGCGGTCGTCGTCGCCGTCTCCTGCCCCCACCGCGCCGAGGCCTTCGAGGCCTGCCGGAAGCTGATCGACGACCTCAAGCACGAGGTCCCGATCTGGAAGCACCAGACCTTCTCGGACGGCACGGACGAGTGGGTCGGCTCCTGCTGAGCCCTCGCCCCTGGCTGGGGGTCCCCCCGGCCGAAGGCTGGGGGAGGGTGGGGGCTTGCTAGGAACGGCAAGGCGACGCGCCGACGGGGCGTAGCCGAACGCCCGATTTGCGTAACCGCCCCCCAGGCGCCAGCGTTGACCTCACAGATGACACAGTCTGCTGATCAACTCACTGGGGATGGGAGGTCGGGATGGCAGCGCTGGCCTGGTTGCTGATTCCGCTTTTCGCAGTCGTCGGCGCGGCGATATGGGGAAGCTGGGCTTCGAGGAACAAGACCATAGGCGACGTGGCGGAACTCGCCGGCTACGCACGCTTCCGGGACGCCATGGAGCGGGCCCACACCACGACCGCCGATTCCGCTCGTACGGAGCGTGAGCCCGCCGCGGCGGCCTCCGCGGTCACCACCTCGCCGTCCGGCTGACGCGGGCCGCCCCGTACGGACCGCCCCAGGGGTGCACCCACAGGCGAGTCCCGTACTGTCGTTCCATGCCACGCCGCACCGCGACGATGCTCGCCTCCACCCTGGTCCTGATCTGTCTGCTCATCGCGGGCGTTCTGATCCCGGTGCCGTACGCGGAGATGAGCCCGGGCCCCACGGTCAACACCCTCGGCGAGGCCAGGGGAGAACCGGTCCTCCAGATCTCGGGACGCAAGACCTACCCGACCGACGGCCACCTCAACATGACGACGGTCCGCGTCACCAGCGCGGACTACAAGATGAACGCCGTCGAGGCCGTCTACGGATGGCTCGCCCACGACAACGTGGTGGTGCCGCACGACACCCTCTACCCGGACGGCAAGACCGAGGAGGAGTCGAGCCAGGAGAACGCCGAGGAGTTCAGCCAGTCCCAGGAGAGCGCCAAGGTGGCGGCCCTCGGGGAGCTGGGCGTCCCGGTGGTCGCCCGGGTCGTCGTCGCCACCGTCGTCAAGGACGCCCCGGCCGAGGGCAAGCTGCACGCCGGGGACGTGATCAAGGCCGTCGACGGCGTGCCCGTGAAGGAGCAGGCGGACGTCGCCAAGCAGGTGACGAAGCGCAAGCCCGGCCAGGACGTCGAGTTCACGATCGTCCCCGCCAAGGAGGCGGCCGCCGCGGAGAAGGCCCGCAAGGAGCCCACCGTCACCCGGAAGGTCGTCATCACGACCACCACCTCCGAGGAGGGCGACCGGGCCGTCGTCGGCATCCAGGCCGGCACCGACCACGTCTTCCCGTTCACGATCGACATCAACCTGGCCGATGTCGGCGGCCCCAGCGCCGGTCTGATGTTCGCCCTCGGCATCGTCGACAAGCTCACCCCGGAGAGCCTCACCGGCGGCCGGTTCATCGCCGGCACCGGCACCATCGACGACAAGGGCGAGGTCGGCCCGATCGGCGGCATCGAGATGAAGCTGGTCGGCGCGCGCGACGCGGGCGCCGCGTACTTCCTCACCCCGGCCGACAACTGCGAGGCGGCCGCCGCCGACACCCCCGACGGGCTCACCCTGATCAAGGTCGACACCATCGACGACGCCACGAAGTCGCTGGAGAAGCTCCGCAAGGGCGACACGAAGTCGCTGCCGAGCTGCTCGAAGAGCTGAGCACGCGCGTGTACGCGAGAGGGGCGCCCGGTCACCGACCGGGCGCCCCTCTCGCGTCCGGGCTCAGCTCTCGAAGGTCGCCGCCAGTGCCTCGGCGAGCCCCGGCACCAGGTCCGGGCCGGTCAGCACCTCGGTCGCGGAGTCCTTCTCGCGCAGCCGGATCGCCGCCTCGCGGGCGCCGTCCCGCAGCACCGCCACGGTCATCCGGACCTCCTGGCGGTCCGGGTGCGCGGCGACCCACTTGGCGAGCTGCTTCTCGTTCAGGCCCTGGGGGACCTGGGCCTCGGCCGACGGGGGCAGCATGAGCCGCTCCACGGTCAGGGCGCAGCCGGCGACCGCGGCGGGCCAGGCGATCGTGCCGAGGAATTCGTCGAGGGCCTTGCCGCGAGGCAGCTTGTCCTGCTCGATCGGGGTGTAGGCGGTGGCGTCGTCGCCCAGGCCGAGCTGGGTGGCGAGCTTGGGTTCCTGGGCGCGGAGCCGTGCGGTGTCGACCAGGGCGAACAGGCGGGCGGGCTGGTCCCAGCCGAGGCCCGACGCGTACTCGTCGATCTCGAGCACCGCGCGGGTGAGGGGGCTCGCGGCCATGGCCGGGCCGGAGGGGGAAACGTTGGACATGACCAATATCCTGCCTCCTCTTCCCCCGAAGACGGGAACTAGGTAAAGCCTCAGTAAGTTGCATCAGTGGGCTCTACGATCGCTGGGCCTGCTTTCAGACGCATCAACATCGAGGGGCGCACGTTGGCTTTCCAGATGCCGGACCGTGGCCAGGGCCCGTCCGGGCCGAGGGTGAGAGTCGGCCGGCCGTCCCGGCGGGCCCGCACCCTGCTCATGACACTCGGGGTGCTGGCCGTCCTCGCCATGGCGTTCGTGATGTTCGCCGGGTTCTGGACGGACTGGCTCTGGTACCGCTCGGTCGAGTACTCGTCCGTGTTCACCACCACCCTGTGGACCAAGATCGGCCTCTTCGCGGTCTTCGGCCTGCTGATGGGGCTCGCCGTCGGCTTCAACATCTGGCTGGCGTACCGGCTGCGGCCGCCGCTGAGCGCGATGTCGCTGGAGCAGCAGAGCCTCGACCGGTACCGGATGGGTCTGGCCCCGTTCAAGAAGTGGGTGCTCCTCGCGGTCACCGCCCTGGTGGCCCTGATCGCCGGTGCCTCCGCGTCCGGCCAGTGGCGCACCTGGCTCATGTGGGTCAACGGGGTGAAGTTCGGCCAGAAGGACCCGCAGTTCGGTCTCGACGTGTCGTTCTACGCCTTCGACCTGCCCTGGTACCGCTTCCTCCTCTCGTTCGGCTTCGCCGCCGCCATCCTGTCGCTGATCGCCGCCGCGCTCACGCACTACCTGTACGGCGGGCTGCGGATCACCAGCCCGGGCGCGCGTGCCACCGCCGCCGCCACCGGCCACCTCTCGGTGCTGCTCGGACTCTTCGTGGCGCTCAAGGCCGTCGCGTACTGGCTCGACCGGTACGGCCTGGCGGTGAAGTCGAGTGACTTCAAGGCCACCGGCAACTGGACGGGTCTGCGGTACGTCGACGCCAACGCGTACCTGCCGGCGAAGACCATCCTGTTCTGCATCGCGATCATCTGCGCGCTGCTGTTCTTCGCGACGCTCTGGCGCCGCACCTGGCAGCTGCCGGTGATCGGCTTCGGTCTGATGGTCCTCTCCGCGATCCTGATCGGCGGCCTGTACCCGGCCATCGTGCAGAAGTTCCAGGTCCAGCCGAACGAGCAGGCCAAGGAAGCGCAGTACATCCAGAAGAACATCGACGCGACCCGCAAGGCGTACGCGATCGACGGGACGAAGCCCGAGAACTACTCGGGCAAGTCGACGGTCAAGGCCAAGGACAAGCTGCGGGCGGACGCCGACACGGCGGCCAGCTACCGCGTCCTCGACCCGAACATCGTGTCGCCGACGTTCCAGCAGCTGGAGCAGAAGCGGAAGTACTACCAGTTCCCGACGACCCTGGACGTGGACCGCTACAACGGCAAGGACACCGTCGTCGGTCTGCGCGAGCTCAACATCAAGGGCATCCCGAAGCGGAACTGGATCAACGACCACTTCACCTACACCCACGGCTACGGCGCGATCATGGCCGCGGGCACGCAGACGGACGCCAACGGCTCCCCGGTCTTCACCGAGTCCGGACTGCCGACGACCGGCTCGCTGGGGACCTACCAGCAGCGGATCTACTACGGCGAGAAGACCGACCAGTACTCGATCGTGGGCGGCCCCCAGAAGGAGCTGGACTACGAGGAGAACGGCGAGAAGACCACCAGCTACAAGGAGAAGAGCGGCGTCAGCCTCTCCAACACCTTCAACCGCGCCGCGTACGCGGTGGCCTTCAGCGAGCCGCAGATCCTCTACTCGGGAGCGATCGGCGAGGGCTCGCGGATCCTCTACAACCGCACGCCGAAGGAGCGCGTCGAGGCGGTCGCGCCCTGGCTGACCATCGACGGCGACGCCTACCCGGCGGTCGTCGACGGCCGGATCCAGTGGATCGTCGACGCCTACACGACGACCAACGGCTACCCGTACGCCTCGCGCACCACGCTCGGCGACACCACCGCCGACTCGCTGACCGTCGGCAACCAGCAGCGCACGGTCGTCGCCCAGCAGAACCAGGTCAACTACATCCGCAACTCGGTCAAGGCCACCGTCGACGCCTACGACGGCACGGTGAAGCTCTACGAGTGGGACACCCAGGACCCGGTCCTCAAGACCTGGATGAAGGCCTTCCCGGACACGGTCCAGCCGAAGTCCGCGATCAAGGGCGACCTGCTCGCGCACCTGCGCTACCCGCAGGACATGTTCAAGGTCCAGCGCGAGCTGCTGACCCGCTACCACGTCACCGACCCCGCGCAGTTCTACAGCGGCTCGGACGCCTGGCAGGTGCCGGACGACCCGACCAACAAGGACGGCAACGCGGTCCCGCCGTACTACCTGAGCATGAAGATGCCGGGGGACACGGCGCAGCGCTTCTCGCTGACGACGACGTTCACGCCGAACGGGCGGCCCAACCTGGGCGGCTTCATGGCGGTCGACGCCGACGCCACCAGCAAGGAGTACGGCCGGCTGAGACTGCTGCGGGTCACCGAGGACGTCCCCGGTCCGGCCCAGGTGCAGAGCAAGCTCAACGGTCTGCCGTCCGTGGCCCAGTTCGTCCGGGACATGAAGGGCGCCGACTCGGACATCCAGTACGGCAACCTGCTGACCGTGCCGCTCGACGGCGGGTTCCTGTACGTGGAGCCGGTGTACGCCCAGGGGCGGAACGCGCTCTACCCGCTCCTGAAGAAGGTCGCGGTGTCGTACGTGGACGCGGACCAGCCGGACGGTGACACGACCAAGGACACCACGGTGTTCGAGGACAACCTCACCAAGGCGCTCAACGCGGTCTTCGGGGTGGAGGCGCCCACCACGCCGACGACCCCGCCGGGCACCACGCAGCCGCCCGGCACGACCCAGCCGCCCGCCTCGAACGACGCCGCGCTGCAGCAGGCGATCGCCGACGCCCAGAAGGCGTACGACGCGGGCGAGGCCGCTCTGCAGAAGGGCGACTGGGCCGCGTACGGCAAGGCTCAGGAGGACCTCCAGGCGGCGCTGCAGAAGGCCGCCGAGGCCGGGGCGAAGCTGAAGACGCCCGGGTCGGGCGGCTGACCTGAGGTTTTCCACCCCCGCGTCGTGATACTGTTGGTTCACCGACGCGGGGTGGAGCAGCTCGGTAGCTCGCTGGGCTCATAACCCAGAGGTCGCAGGTTCAAATCCTGTCCCCGCTACTCAGGACAAGGGCCCGGATCCATAAGGATCCGGGCCCTTGTCGTGTGTCGGCGTGCCTGGGGGTGCCGAAGAGCGGTAGGGAAGGGGCGAGTTGGCGTGAGTCGTGTTTGACTTGTCTCTCTGTGGGCATGTCGACAAAACGCTGAGTGACCTCACTGGCTGCGGTATACCAGGTGTGCTCGGGTTGCGGGTGGTGCGACGATGGTATTTATGGGGGACAGGGCAACTCTGTTGGAGACAGGGCGGTTTGTGCAGCGGCACGCCAGAAACGCCGCAGACGAGATCATCGAGGCAGTCGGGGCCGTCGATGCGGCCGTCGACACCACCGCCGAGACCGACGCCGAGAACGAGACCGAGACCGAGGCTCGCCACCGGCGCGCCGCCGAGCGCGGCGACCTCGCCTCGATGAGCGCCCTCGGCGCGCTGCTGCTGCGCCGCGGTGACCTCGACGGCGCCGAACCGTACCTGCGCGGTGCCACCGCCGAGGGGGACCGGGCCGCCGCCAACAACCTGGGCGTCCTGCTCCACCAGCGCGGATACGCCGAGGAGGCGGCCGGCTGGTGGCGGGTCGCCGCCGTCGCCGGCTCCGCCCCCGCCGCCCACGCCCTCGGCCGCCACCACCGCGAGCGCGGCGACGAACCGGCCGCCGAGTACTGGCTGCGCCAGGCCGCCGAGCAGGGCCACGCCCTCGGCGCGTACGCCCTCGCCGACCTCCTGGAGCACCGCAGCGACGTCGGCGCCGAGCGCTGGCTGCGCGCCGCCGCCGAACAGGGCCACCGCGAGGCCGCCTACCGCCTCGCCCTCGCCCTGGAGCGCCGCGCCACCGAGACCACCCGCGGACCGCACGAGACCGGCACCCGGCTCCGAGTCCCCGGCACCGCCGCCATCGTGCCCTCCGGCGCGCCCGCGACCGGCACCCGGCCCGCCGTCCCCGGGCCGGCCGGCGAGGGCTCGGGAGAGGCCGCCGAGGCCGAGCAGTGGTTCCGGCAGGCCGCCGCGCGCGGCCACCGGCGGGCCGCGCTCCACCTGGGCGCGATCCTGGAGCACCGGGGCGAGCTCAAGGAGGCCGGCCGCTGGTACCTCAGCTCCGCCAAGGAGGGCGAGGCGAAGGCCGCCTGCGCCCTCGGCTTCCTGCTCCGCGACGCGGGCGACGAGGAGAGCGCCGCCGTGTGGTGGCTGCGGGCCGCCCAGGACGGCGACGGCAACGCCGCCAACGCCCTCGGAGCCCTCCACGCGGCCCGGGGCGAGCAGCAGACCGCCGAGCGCTGGTACCGGGCCGCCATGGACGCCGGCGACGTGAACGGCGCCTACAACCTCGGGCTGCTCTGCGCCGCCCAGGACCGCATCCCGCAGGCCGAGCAGTGGTACCGGCGCGCCGCCTACGCGGGCCACCGCGAGGCCGCCAACGCGCTCGCCGTCCTGCTCCTCCAGGCGGGCGACGCCAACGGCGCCGAGCCCTGGTTCTCCAAGGCCGCCGAGGCCGGCAGCGTGGACGCCGCCTTCAATCTGGGCATCCTCCACGCCGGCCGCGACGACGACCGCACGGCCCTGGTCTGGTACGAGCGGGCCGCCGCCGCCGGACACACCGAGGCCGCGCTCCAGGTCGGCATCGCCGCCCTGCGCGACGGCGACGAGCAGACCGCCGAGCGCCACCTGCGGTGCGCGGCGGGCGGCGGCAGCGCCGAGGCCGCCTTCCGGCTCGCCTCGGTGCTCGACGCGCGCCGCCCCGAGCCCGGCCCCGCCGTGCTCGGCGCGCCCCGCGAGGAGAAGTCCGAGTGCGAGGAGTGGTACGAGCGGGCCGCCCAGCAGGGCCACCGGCGTGCCCAGGTGCGGGTCGGGATGCTCGCCGCCGGGCGCGGCGACCTGGCCGAGGCGGACCGCTGGTACCGCGAGGCCGCCGAGGCGGGCAGCCGCAACGGCGCCTTCAACCTCGGGCTGCTCCTCGCCCGCGAGGGCAGCGAGCGGGAGGCCGCCCTGTGGTGGACCCGGGCGGCCCGGGCCGGCCACGGCCGCGCCGCGCTCCGTCTCGCGCTGCTCGCGGCGCGCCGGGGCGAGCTCACCGAGGGGCGTCGCTGGTGCGACCGCGCGGTGGAGCTGGGCCCGGCGGAGGTCGCCGAGCGGGCGGCGCGGCTGAGCGAGGCGCTGCACCAGGAGCTCACGGCGTAGCGGGGGCGGCGCGTTAACGGATTTGCGCTGGTGACGGGGGTCCCGTAGAGTCGTTTTTACCGACGCGGGGTGGAGCAGCTCGGTAGCTCGCTGGGCTCATAACCCAGAGGTCGCAGGTTCAAATCCTGTCCCCGCTACTCAGTAGCAAACGAAGGCCCGGATCCTCTTGGATCCGGGCCTTCGTCGTGTCCGGCCTTCGTCGTGTCCGGCCTTCGTCGTGTCCGGCCTTCGTCGTGTCCGGCCTTCGTCGTGTCCCGGCTTCGGTCGTGTCCGCGCTCCCGAAGGTGTGAGGGGACGTGAAAAAGCCCCCGCCGGAGCGGGGGCTCGTTCTCTCGTGCTGTCGGGCCGTCAGGCCGTCGTGGCGCAGCTGGGGCAGATGCCCCGGTAGGTGACCTCGACGTTCGAGATGGTGAAGCCGAAGCGCTCGGTGTCCGGAAGGTCCGCCAGCGGGTCGCCGGCCGGGTGCACGTCGCGGATCGCGCCGCAGCGGCCGCAGACCAGGTGCTGGTGGGGCCGGTGGGCGTTGGGGTCGTACCGCTTGGCGCGCCCGTCGGTCGCGACCTCGATGACCTCGCCGAGAGTGACCATCTCGCCCAGCGTGTTGTACACGGTCGCGCGCGAGATCTCGGGCAGCCTCGTCACGGCACGTGCGTGGACCTCGTCGGCGGTCAGATGCACATGGTCCCCGTCGAGGACCTCGGCCACGACACGCCGCTGCGCGGTCATCCGCCAGCCGCGTCCGCGCAGTCGTTCCAACAGGTCACTCATGAGGGCCAGCCTAACAGTCGAGGGAAGGGGGTCCCGAACCGGTGTGACTTTGGAAGTTCACTTGACTTAGACATTGTCCATTGTAGGATCGAAACCGGCACTGGCCAAGATCTCATGCAGGGATCCGGGCCACGGGACAGGACACGCAGGACATGACGCAGGAGGCGCACGTGACGCAGGGACCGCTCACCACGGAGGCCGGGGCTCCGGTCGCCGACAACCAGAACAGCGAGACCGCGGGCGTCGGCGGTCCGGTCCTCGTGCAGGACCAGCTCCTCCTGGAGAAGCTCGCCCACTTCAACCGCGAGCGCATCCCGGAGCGCGTCGTCCACGCGCGCGGTGCGGGCGCCTACGGCACCTTCACGGTGACCCGTGACGTCTCGCAGTGGACGCGCGCGAAGTTCCTCTCCGAGGTCGGCAAGGAGACCGAGACCTTCCTGCGCTTCTCCACCGTCGCGGGCAACCTCGGCGCGGCGGACGCGGTGCGCGACCCCCGCGGCTGGGCGCTGAAGTTCTACACCGAGGAGGGCAACTACGACCTCGTCGGCAACAACACCCCGGTGTTCTTCATCAAGGACGCCATCAAGTTCCCCGACTTCATCCACACCCAGAAGCGCGACCCGTACACGGGCTCGCAGGAGGCGGACAACGTCTGGGACTTCTGGGGCCTCTCCCCGGAGTCGACCCACCAGGTCACCTGGCTCTTCGGCGACCGCGGCATCCCCGCCTCGTACCGCCACATGAACGGCTACGGCTCGCACACGTTCCAGTGGAACAACGAGGCCGGCGAGGTCTTCTGGGTCAAGTACCACTTCAAGACCGACCAGGGCATCAAGAACCTCACCCAGGACGAGGCCAACCGCCTCGCCGGCGAGGACCCGGACTCGCACCAGCGCGACCTGCGCGAGGCCATCGAGCGCGGCGACTTCCCGAGCTGGACCGTGCAGGTCCAGATCATGCCCGCGGCCGACGCGGCGAACTACCGCTTCAACCCGTTCGACCTCACCAAGGTGTGGCCGCACGAGGACTACCCGCCGATCGAGATCGGCAAGCTGGAGCTCAACCGCAACCCGGAGAACATCTTCGCCGAGGTCGAGCAGTCGATCTTCAGCCCCGCGCACTTCGTGCCGGGCATCGGCCCCTCCCCGGACAAGATGCTCCAGGGCCGTCTCTTCGCGTACGGCGACGCCCACCGCTACCGCGTCGGCATCAACGCCGACCACCTGCCGGTGAACCGCCCGCACGCCACCGAGGCGCGCACCCACTCGCGTGACGGCTTCCTCTACGACGGCCGCCACAAGGGCGCGAAGAACTACGAGCCGAACAGCTTCGGCGGCCCGCACCAGACGGACAGGCCGCTCTGGGTCGGCTCCGCGGTGACCGGGGCGACCGGCGACCACGCCGCCTCCTCGCACGCCGAGGACAGCGACTTCGTGCAGGCGGGCACCCTCTACCGTCTGATGTCGGAGGGCGAGAAGGGCCGCCTCGTCGAGAACCTGGCCGGCTTCATCGCCAAGGTCTCGCGCGACGACATCGCCGAGCGGGCGATCGACAACTTCCGCCAGGCGGACGGTGACTTCGGCAAGCGGCTGGAGGCCGCGGTCCAGGCCCTGCGTGGCTGAGGGCGCTTGCCGTAGGTAGGGAGCGGGCCGGACTTCCGTACGGAAGTCCGGCCCGCTCTCGCGTACCCGGGCCGGGCGCGGCCTACCCGGCGACGCTGTGCACCGGGATCCAGCAGCGGATGATGTCGCGCACGGAGACGATGCCGACGGGGCCGCGGTCGTCGAGGACGACGAGGTGACGGAAGCCGCCGTGCGTCATGGCCTCGGCCGCCTCCGCCAGGGTCCAGGTGGGCGCGGCGAAGACGACGTCACGGGTGGTGTGGGAGCCGGCGGTCTCCCGGTCGGGGTCCTGGTCACGGGCGAGGGAGTTCAGGATGTCGCGCTCGGTGAGGATCCCGAGCCCGCCGGCGTCGGTGTCGAGGACGACGGCCGCGCCGACGCGGCGCGCCGACATCAGCCGGGCCGCCTGCCGGAGGGTGTGGGCGGGGCCGATGGTGAGGACCACCGTGCTCATGGCGTCACGGACGAGCATGGACGGAGCCACCTCCTTGGTGAATTCTTCAAAGAGAACGAATTCACAAGTTCACAAGTGGGGGGACTCTCAGAGTGGCACCGGGAGCAGGGGCCGACAAGGGGGCGCGCGAGGCGCCCCGGGGGAGCGCGCACGCCCCGCACGAGTGCCCCGCGAGCGGACGTTCATCGTTTGTCTACCGCCGCCTCCGAGGATCGGAACGCACACCGGACCACAGGAAGGCGACGGGGATGTCGACGATCGTGAAGAAGACGCTGCGCAGGACGGCCGGAGCCGCGGCGGCGGGGCTGCTCGCCCTGGCCGCGACGCTGACGGGCACGGGCACGGCCCAGGCCGCGTACGACCCCGGCACCCAGACGCTGTGGGGCGACGAGCCGCTGTACCCCGGCTGGCACGTCAGCACGAGCTACACGCGGCTCATCATGCAGGCCGACGGCAACCTCGTCCTCTACCGCACCTCCACGCCGGGCGACTGGTCCCGGGCCACGGCCCCCTGGGCCAGCCACACGGTCGGCTGCGGCACCAAGGCGGTCATGCAGAGCGACGGCCGGCTCGTGGTGCGCGGCGCCGACGGCCGCGAGTGCGCCTCGCTGGGCTGGAACAAGGGCGGGTACGCCTACGCCTGCCTCCAGGTCACCGGGGAGCAGGGGCTCCACATCTGGTACACGAACACCCGGTGCGGCACCTTCACCGGCGTGACCGCGCGGAGCCTCCCCGCGACGACCCAGGCCGAGCTCCTCTCCGACCTGTACTGACCCGCCCCGCCCCCTCGAACGTGGCCCCGGCCCGGACCCCCTCCGGCCGGGGCCACTCCGCGTCCACGGCCCCCGCCCGGAGGGGCGGACGACACGCGGCCGCCCTTCCGGGCGGGGGGCCGTCGCCTCAGAACCGGCCGCCGTCCGCGAGGCGCCCCACCAGGTCCGCCACCGACCACTGCGGCCGGGCCGCGAGCCGGGCCGCCGCCGACCGCAGCCGCCCCGGCAGGTGGCCGCACAGACCGGCCAGCTCCCGCGCGGCGTCCGACTCCCGCCGGATCCGGTCCGGGCCCGCGATCCGGGCGAGGAGTTCGTACGCGTCGTCCGGATCGAGCGGCCCGACCGGCAGCAGCACGGCCCCTTCCTCCCGGGCCGCCCCCGCCCCGGTCACCAGGGCGGCGCACCCCGCCGCGACCGGCAGCAGCGGTCCCGGCTCGGGCACCCCGTCGATCAGCACCAGGACCCGCCGCCCCGCGAGGACCGCCCGGTAGCGCGCCCCGAGCTCCTCCGCCCCCGCACCCCGCGGAGGCCGCTCGCCCAGCGCCCGCAGGAAACCGGCGAGCACCTCCCGTACGGCCCCGGGCGCGTCGCCCCGCGCATGGAGCTGGCCGTCCGGGAAGGCGTCCCGCACCCGGTGCGCCAGATGCACCGCGAGCGTGGACGTGCCCACCCCGTCCGGCCCCGAGAGGGCCACGACCACCGGGCCGCCGCCACCCGCACCGCCGGACCGCAGCAGCCGCTCGGCCTCCCGCACCTGCGCCCCGCGCCCCACCAGGTCCGGGATGTCCGGCGGCAGCTGGCAGGGGCGCGGGCCG
The DNA here is from genome assembly GCF_014648895.1 of Streptomyces tanashiensis. Lineage (GTDB taxonomy): Bacteria > Actinomycetota > Actinomycetes > Streptomycetales > Streptomycetaceae > Streptomyces > Streptomyces tanashiensis. The sequence goes on along the minus strand of NZ_BMRZ01000001.1, from coordinate 387,035 downwards.
CCGGCCGCCACGGCGAGCGCCGGATCGTCGCGCCGGATCCGCTCGTGGAGGCCCGTCAGTGCCGCACCCGGATCCAGCCCGAGCCGGACGTCGAGCCGCTCGCGCAGCGCCTCGAACAGCGCGAGCGCCTCCGCGCGCCGCCCGCAGCGGTGCAGGGCCAGCAGGCACAGCCGGTGCGCCTCCTCGTCCTCCGGGCGCTCCGCCACGAGCGAGCGCAGCGCCGCGAGGACCCCGGCGTGCCGGCCGAGCGCCAGCTCCGCCTCGTGCAGCGCCATGCCCGCCGCGTGCCGGGAGGCCGCCAGCCGTTCCCGGGCGCGCGCCGCGAGCGGCCCCGGCACCCCGTCGAGCGCGGTCCCGGTCCACCGCCCCAGGGCGCGTACGAGCAGCTCCCGCGCCTCCTCCGGCGCACGGCGCAGCAGCGCCGCGGCGCGGCCGGCCTCGTCCTCGTACCGGAAGACGTCCACCGCCTCGCGTACGACGGCCAGCCGGTAGCCGCCCGACCCGGCGACCAGGACGTCCGGCCGGCCGAGGAGCCGCCGCAGCCGGTGGGCGTGCGTGCCGATCTGCCCGACCGGGTCCTTGGGCCACTCCTCCTCGTCCTCGCCCCACAGCGCGGTGATCAGCCGCCGCGTGGGCACCAGCTCGCCGGGCGCGAGCAGGAGGGCGCACAGCAGCGCCCGTTGCTGCGGCCGGCCGAGCGCGAGTTCCCGTCCGTCGTGCCACGCGCGCGGCGGGCCGAGAACGGCGAAATCGAGTCCCATGACACCCCCCTGAGCCATGAGTCCTTCGCGGGTTGCGTGGCGCATCATAGGCGGCCGGGCCGCGCCGCCCGTCGGGGTTGCCGCCCCTCGGCGCGCCGCGCCGACCAGCGGAAACGAGAGGGAAAGACGGGGGCCATGGGGGAGACGAGGGAGACGGGCGAGCTGAGGTTCGCGCTGCTGGGGCCGCTGCGGGCCTGGTACGGGGAGGAGGAGATCGCCCTCGGCAGGCCGCAGCAGCGGGCCCTGCTCGCGGTGCTGCTCGACGCGCCGGGCCGGACGGTCGCCCACGGTGTGCTCGCCGAGGGGATCTGGGGCGACGGAGCCGCCCCGGCCGATCCCCGCAAGGCGCTCCAACTGCTCGTCCACCGACTGCGGTCCGCGTTCCGGCCGTACCTGGCCGAGTCGCCGATCGTCCGCGTCGGCGACGGCTACGCCCTGCGCGTCCCGGACGCGGGGACCGACATCGCCGAGTGGCGGCGGCTGCTCGCCGAGGCGGAGCACGGCATGTCGCCGCACGTGACACGGGAACTGCTGCGCGCCGCACACCGGTTGTGGGACGGCGAACCGCTCGCCGGGCTGCCCGGACCGCATGCCGAGGCGGTACGGGCCCGCCTCGCCGGGGAACGCCTCACGGCCGTGGAACGGCGGCTCGAACTCGACGCCGAGCTCGACGACCGCCCCGCGCTCACCGCCGAGGCCGCCGCGCTCTGCCTGGAACACCCGGGCCGCCCGCGCCTCGTCGCCGTCCTCATGCGCGCCCTCCACCGCGCGGGCCGCACGGCGGAGGCCCTCGCCGTCTACGAGGACGCCCGCGCGTCGCTCCCCCCGGAGCCCCGCACGGCCCCCGACGGCCCGGGCACCCGCCGTGGCCCCGGTGCCCCGGACGCCCCCGGCGACGCCCCCGCGCCCGACTCGCCCGCCGGGCTCCAGCTGCGGATCCTGCGCGGCGATCCGACCCTGCTCGGCGGACCGGCGGAAGGGCCCGCCGAGGCGGCCGCGCCCGTCCGGCCCGTACCGGAGCAACTCCCCGCCGACCTTGCCGACTTCACCGGGCGCGGGCCCGCCGTCGACGCCCTCGCGGACCGGCTCGCGGGCACCGGAGGCCGGGCCGTCGTGGTGTCCGCGCTCGACGGCATGGGCGGTGTCGGCAAGACCACCCTCGCCGTGCACGCGGCCCGGCGGGCGGCCGGCCGCTTCCCCGACGGGCAGCTCTTCGCCGACCTGCGCGGCGCCGACCCCACCCCGCGCGAACCGGCCGCCGTCCTCGCCGAGTTCCTGCGGGCCCTCGGGACGGCCGCCGAGGACGTGCCGCCGGGCACGGCCGAACGCTCCGCCTGCTACCGCTCCGTGCTCACCGGCCGCCGGGTCCTCGTGGTCCTGGACAACGCCGCGGGGCCCGAGCAGGTCGAGCCGCTCCTGCCCGGCTCCGCCGACTGCGCGGTCCTCGTCACCAGCCGCACCCGCCTGCCCGGCCTGGCCGGCGCCCACCACCTGCGGGTCGACCCGCTCCCCGCCGACGAGGCCGCCGAACTGTTCACCCGGATCGCGGGACCCGACCGGGTGGCGGCCGAACCCGGCCTCGCCGAGGAGATCGTCGCCGCCTGCGGCCGGCTGCCGCTCGCCGTGCGGATCGCCGCGTCCCGGCTCGCCGCCGACCCCGGCCTCACCCTCGCCGCGCTCTCCGAGGGCCTGCGGGACGAGCGGCGGCTTGCCGCGCTCGACGACGGGGAACGGGCCGTCGAAGCCACCTTCGCGCTCTCGTACCACCGGCTCACGCCCGAGGAGGCCCGCGCCTTCCGGCTGCTCGCCCTGCCCGACGCGCCCGACGTCGCGCTGCCCTGCGCCGCCGCCCTCCTCGACCGGTCCGAGGCGGCGGCCGACGAGCTCCTCGAAAAGCTCGTGGACCTCAACCTCCTGCACTCGCCGGGCTTCGGCCGGTACGGCTACCACGACCTGGTCCGCGCCTACGCCCGCGCCCGGCTGGCCGAGGAGGAGAGCGGCACGGAGCGGAGCGCGGCGGCGGCACGGCTGCTCGACTTCTGCCTGGCCACCGCCCGCCGCGCCGACACCGCCGCCCGCTCGGTGGACCCGGCCGAGCAGAGCCTGCTCGACACCCCGGTCACCGGGACCGGCCGCCCGCTCGCCACCGGCGCCGACGCCGTCCGCTGGATGCGCGACCAGGCACCCGTCCACGCCGCCGCCGTCGCCCTCGCCTGCGCGGACCCGGCCCTGCCGCTCGCCCAGGCGGCCGAACTCGTCGACAAGATGGGCTCCGTCCTCTTCGAACGGACCCAGACGACCGTCATCGCGACCCTCGCCGCGCGGATCACCGAGGCGGCCGGGGCCCGGGGCGACCTCGCGCCCGAGGCGCTGGCCCGGTACGTGCGCGGCAGCATGCTCTGGCACGTCAACCGCTACGAGGAGTCCCGGGAGGAGATCACCCGCGCGGTCGTGCTCTGCGAATCCCTCGCCCCCGACGCCGACGCGGGACCCGCCGCCCGGGTGTGGGCCAAGGCGCTCCTGACGCTCGCCGGGAACGCACGGGTGAACGGCCGGCACGAGGAGGCCGCCGGACACGCCGGGCGGGCCGCCGAGGTGTTCCGGGCGCTCGGGGCCGAGCGCGCCGAGGGCGGCGCCCTCGGGGAGTTCGCCTTCAACGCGGCGCACGGCGGGCGCCTGGACGAGGCCCGGCGGGCCGCCGAGCGCGGGGCACGGCTGATGAGCGGGACCGGGCCGGTGTCGGCCGCGACCGGGCGCTACTACCTGGCGCGGGTGCTGCGGCTGTGCGGCGACCCCGAGGGGGCGCTCGCGGCGGCGACCGGGGCGCGGGAGGAGTTCGCCCGGCTCCAGGTGGCCGTGTTCGAGGCGGCGGCGGGCGACCTCGCCGCCCGGATCCACGCGGAGTCGGGGCGGGCCACGCTCGCGGCGGAGGCGGCCGAGGCGGTGCTGCCGCTCGCCCGGAAGACCAGCGCGGCCCTGGAGGCGGCCCTGCTGCACACCCTCGGCTCGGCGCTCGCCTCCCTCGGGAGGCCCCGCCAGGCCCGCGCCTGCCTCGGGGACGCGGCCGAGGTGTACGCGCGGCTGGGCATCACCGCGGAGGAGGCGGCCGTACGGGCCCTGCTCGCCGCCCTGCCGAGCCCGTAGCGGTACGGCGCCGCCGCACCACCCGTACCGCCGCCCTCGCGCTACGCGCGTTGACCGGATGTCTACCGGCGTCGGTGACCGTACTTCCCGTCAGGTCACCGACACGACAGGAGACATCACGACATGACGACACAGCCGCAGAACGGGCAGGTCTGGACGCTCATCTCGGGCAACGGCCGGGCCGCCGACGTCAACGCGAGCCAGACCGGCAACGGCAACCGGATCCAGGCCTGGGGCCCCAACGGCACCGCCGCCCAGGGCTGGGTCTTCTGGGCCAAGGAGAACGGCACCTTCCTCCTGGAGACCCAGCTCACCCACAACGCCCACGCCCCCGGCCAGGCGATGGTGATGGACTACAACTTCTCGAACTACACCACCCACCTGTTCCAGGAGCACGGCCAGGCCAACCAGCGCTGGCACCTGGAGGACGCGGGCAACGACCGGGTCCTGCTGCGCAGCGCCCGCTCCGACGAGGGACCGGCGTACCTCACCGCCGACGCGCAGGGCGCGCCGCTCGGTGTCTGGCGACGCGACCCCGCCAACCAGGGCCAGCTCTGGCAGCTCGCCCCGGCGGGCACCACCGGCGGAGGCCAGGGCGGCGGCAGCCGGCCGCAGCCGCAGCCCCAGCCGCAGCCCGCGCCGGGCGGGGTCCACGGCGAGATGCTGGCCATGGTCAACGAGGAGCGCCGCCGCGCCGGCGTGCCGGACATGCGGCTCGACGACCGGCTGTCGTCCGCCGCCCAGCGCCACGCCGACGACATGGCCTCGAACGACCTCACCCAGCACAACGGCACCGACGGCTCCGACTTCAGCCGCCGCATCAGTGACGCCGGCTACCCGGGCAACACCGCCCGCGCGGAGAACGTCACCCCGTCCAACAGCGTCCCCGAGGCCATGCGGATGTGGATGAACAGCCCCGGCCACCGCACCAACATCCTCAACGGCGCCTACCGCAACCTCGGCGTCGGCTACGCGCCCCGCCGGCGCGGCAACTGGGGCCGGTTCGTGCAGACCTTCGGGAGCTGAGCCCGATGGGAACGGCATGGATCCCCGGGGCCGTACGCCTCGGTGACGGGGCGATCGGCGGACCGATGGACACCCCGGAGCTGCCGCCCCGGGTGGTCTGGCACACCACCGAGAGCGGCGCGGGGAACGCGGCCTTCGCCTCCGTCGGCGCCTACCTGATCCGGCAGGGCAGCGAACCCCACCTCCTGTACGACCCCACCACCGACCGGCTCGGCCAGTTCGGGCCGCTCGACCGCAGTGCCCGGGCGCTGCGCAACGACGGGGACACCCGGACCAACCGGACCGGCCGGGTCTGCGTGCAGATCGAGGTCCTGGCCCGCGCCGCGACCCCGTTCACCTCCTACTGGAAGCCGGGCCCGAACTTCCGCGCGCTCATGGCGGCGGCCCGCTCCTGGGGCGTGCCCGACGTCTGGGCGGGCCGGGAGCGGTCCCGTACGGACTGGCGGGGGAGGGGCGGCCACTTCGGCCACGTGAACGTCCCCGGCAACGACCACTGGGACCCGGGGAGGATCGACCCGGCCCGGCTCTTCGCCGCCGCGGGGGCGGCGAAGGCCGGCGGAACCGGAGGCGCGGCGGACCGCTCCCGCCTGCGGTCCGTGATCAGCCTGGCCCGGGTGCTCGCGGCGGCCCGTACCGACCCGGCCGCGGCGCAGGGCGCGGCGGCCCACCGCGCCGACGTGCTGCCCGTCGAGAAGGCGCTCGCCGCCGAAGGGCTGCTGCCCGCCGAGTGGGCCGACGGCTCCTTCGGCACCAGGACCGTCACCGCGTACGCCGCCTGGCAGCGCCGCTGCGGCTACACCGGCGCGGACGCCGACGGCATGCCCGGCCGCACCACCCTGGACCGCCTGGGCAGGGCCCACGGCTTCCAGGTCGGCGCGTGACACCCCCCTACCCCACCCACGAGAGGACGCTCATGAACACCTTCCGTACCCTCGCCGCCGGTCTCGGCGCCGCCCTGGCCGTCGCGGGGGCGGCCCTGGCGACCGCTCCGGCCGCGCAGGCCACCGCCTCCGACGACACCTGCATGCTGTTCCCGCCGGCCCTGCACTCCACCACGGAGGTCGCCACCTACCGCGGCGGAGCCCTCGACCTGCTGAACAACAGCGAGGTCAACGGGCAGCGCCTGGTCACCTGGACGCCCAACGGCTCGCCCGCCCAGACCTGGGCGGTGTGGAACTACTGCGACGGCACCAGCGTGATCAGCCACGGCGGCGACGGCAAGGTGCTCGACGTCGACCGCCGCACGAACGTCCCGCAGATCTGGGACGCGCCCCACGGCTGGCAGGGCCTCAACGACCAGTACGGCAGCGGCACCCACGACAACCAGAAGTGGCGGCTCATCGACGGCGGCAACGGCTGGCGGATGGCCAAGAACGTGGCCACCGGCCAGTGCCTGAAGTCGCCCGGCGTCGGCTACTACAACGCCATGGAGCCGTGCGACGCGAACGACGCCGGCCAGTGGTGGAAGCTCGGCTGACGCCGGAACAGCCCGCGGACGGGGCCGCTCAGCCCTCCTGGTTCAGGTAGCTGAGCAGCTCCCCGTGCAGCAGCCCGTTCGACGCCGCCGCGTTCCCGCTGTGCGGGCCGTGGCGGCCGTCGAGGCCGGTGTACGTGCCGCCGGCCTCCTGGACGACGATCGCGACCGCGGCCATGTCCCACAGCGACAGCTCCGGCTCGGCGCAGATGTCCACGGAGCCCTCCGCGACCATCATGTACGGCCAGAAGTCGCCGTACGCCCGGGTCCGCCAGCACGCGCGCGTGAGGTCGAGGAAGCCGTCGAGGCGGCCCCGCTCCTCCCAGCCGCTCAGCGAGGAGTACGCGAAGGAGGCGTCCGACAGGGACGCGACCTTCGAGACGCCGAGGCGGGTCGCCGAGGCCAGGCTGCGGCCGGTGTACGCGCCGAGGCCCTTCGCCGCCCACCAGCGCCGGCCGAGCGCCGGGGCGGACACCACGCCCACCACCGGCTGGAACCCGGTCTCGCCGGCCTCCATCAGCGCGATCAGGGTCGCCCAGACCGGCACCCCGCGCACGTAGTTCTTCGTGCCGTCGATCGGGTCGATCACCCAGCGGCGCGGGCCCGTGCCCTCCACGCCGTACTCCTCGCCGAGGATCGCGTCGCGCGGCCTGGCGCGCTGGAGCTGTCCGCGGATCAGCTCCTCCGCCGCCTTGTCGGCCTCGCTCACCGGAGTCATGTCCGGCTTCGTCTCGACCTGGAGGTCGAGCGCCTGGAATCGGTCCATGGTGGCCGCGTCGGCGGCATCCGCGAGGACGTGGGCGAGACGCAGATCATCGTGGTAGTCGGCCATGGTCGGCACTCTATCCCCGAGCCGGGAGCGCACGCGGAAGCGTCCACCGCGGCCCCTTGACAGGGTGTGGACGCCTGCCGACGCTGAGCGGAGAACCGTTCCCTCCCGGAGGTGAGGATGGCGAACGCCCGCGAGGCACTGCTCGACGCCGCGCTCGCCGCGCTCGCGCACCGCTCCTGGTCCACCGTGCGGATGGCCGACCTCGCCGCCGCAGCCCGGGTCTCCCGGCAGACCCTCTACAACGAGTTCGGCTCCAAGGACGGGCTGGCCCGTGCCCTCGTACGGAGGGAGGCCGACACCTATCTGCAGGGCGTGCGCCGCCTGCTCGCCGCCCCCGGACCGCCCGAACGGAACCTCGTGGCCGTCGCCGAGTGGATCGTCGCCCGCGCCGCCGTCCGCCCGATACTCCGTGCCCTGCTCACCGGCGCCTGGAACGAGCGGCTGCCCCAGCCCCGGCCGGTGCGCCCCGGCGCCCGGCTCGCCCCCGTCCCCGCCCAGCGGCGCGCCGACGCCGGTCCGCCCGCGCCCGGCGAGCTCGTCGCGGAGACCGCGGCCTGCGCGGGCGAGGGGTGGGCGGCCGGCTGCGAACTCGCCGTACGGATCGCCCTCAGTCACGTCGTCGCACCGGCCCTGCCGGTGGGCCCTCAGTGCGCCGAGCCGGAGAGCTGGAGCCCGATGACGCCCGCGATCACCAGACTGATCGAGACGATCTTGAGCGTGGAGACCACGTCGCCGAGGAAGACCATGCCGTAGATCGCCGTCCCGGCCGCGCCGATCCCCGTCCACACCGCGTACGCCGGACCCACGTCGAGCTTCCGCAGCGCCAGCGTGAGGAGTCCGAAGCTGCCCAGGGCGAAGGCAGCGAAGGCGACCGTCGGCCACAGCCGGGTGAAACCGTGCGAGAGCTTCAGGCAGACCGCGAAGCCCGTCTCCAGGATCCCCGCGATCACCACCAGCAGCCACGCCATCGTCAGTGCCTCCCACGCCGTCGGTGACTGCTTCGTCGCACTTGGTGCGATTATGCACTTACCGACAGCGAGCGGACGTAAACGCCGACGGCTCAGTCGCCCTCGCGTCGCTCCCGGGTCGCGAGCAGCCGCCGCAGCGAGAACAGCCGCGCCGGATCGGCGTGCCCCTCCGCCACGAACGCGTCGAGCGCGCAGTCCGGCTCGTCGTGGCTGCACGCGCGCGGGCAGTTCTCCGTGCCCGGTACGAGCTCGGGGAAGGCGAGGATCACCCGGGACGGATCGACGTGGTGCAGACCGAAGGAGCGCACGCCCGGGGTGTCGATGACCCAGCCGCCCTCCTTGTCGTTCAGCGGCAGGGCGAGCGCCGAGGTCGTGGTGTGCCGGCCGCGGCCCGTGACCGCGTTGACCACACCCGTGGTACGCCGACGGTCCGCCGGGACCAGGGCGTTCACCAGGGTCGTCTTGCCGACGCCGGAGTGGCCGACGAACGCGGTGGTGCGGCCCTTGAGGTGCTCGTGCACCCGCTCGGCGGCGACCCCGTCGACGAACTCCTCGCGGGTGGTCACCACATGGGGCACGCCCAGCGCGCCGTACATCTCCAGGAGCGTGTCCGGCGGCGCGAGGTCCGACTTGGTCAGGACGAGCAGCGGGGAGAGCCCGCCGTCGTACGCCGCCACCAGACAGCGGTCGATCAGCCGGGGGCGCGGCTCGGGGTCGGCGAGCGCGGTGACGATCGCGAGCTGGTCGGCGTTGGCGACGACCACCCGCTCGTACGGGTCGTCGTCGTCGGCCGTGCGCCGCAGCACCGAGCTGCGCTCGCCGATCCGCACGATCCGGGCCAGCGTGTCCTTCTCGCCGGAGAGGTCGCCGACGAGGGAGACCCGGTCGCCGACGACGGCGGCCTTGCGGCCCAGCTCGCGTGCCTTCATCGCCGTCACGGTCCGGTCGTCGACCAGACAGGTCAGCCGGCCCCGGTCGACGGTGAGGACCATGCCCTCGACGGCGTCCTCGTGCTTCGGGCGGATGCTGGTGCGGGGACGGGTGCCCTTGCGGTTGGGCCGCTGGCGGATGTCGTCCTCGTCGGTGTTCTTGCCGTAGCGCCGCATGGTTCAGACCCCGAGCATTTCGGTCCACATCGTCGGGAAGTCCGGCAAGGTCTTCGCCGTCGTCGCCACGTCCTCGATCTCCACGCCCTCGACCGCGAGGCCGATGATCGCGCCCGCCGTCGCCATGCGGTGGTCGTGGTACGTGTGGAAGACGCCGCCGTGCAGCGGGCGCGGGCGGATGTGGAGACCGTCCTCGGTCTCGGTCACGTCGCCGCCGAGCTCGTTGATCTCCTTGGTGAGCGCCGCGAGCCGGTCCGTCTCGTGCAGCCGCAGGTGCGCGACCCCGCGCAGGGTGGAGGGGGAGTCGGCGAGGGCCGCGACCGCCGCGATGCCGGGGGTCAGCTCGCCGACCTCGCCCAGGTCGACGTCGATGCCGTGGATGCGGCCCGTGCCGGTGAAGGTCAGGCCCGCGTCGGTGAGCTCGCAGGAGCCACCCATCTCGGTGAAGATCCGGCGCAGCTCGTCGCCCGGCTGGGTGGTCCGCGCCGGCCAGTCGGGGATCGTCACCCGGCCGCCGGTCACCAGGGCCGCCGCCAGGAACGGCTGCGCGTTCGACAGGTCGGGCTCGACGACGAGGTCCCGGCCGCGCAGCGCGGAGGGCGTCACCCGCCACACGTTCGGCTCGCCGCCGTGCTCCGGCTCGTCGACCCGGGCACCGACCGCGCGCAGCATGTCGACCGTCATCCGGATGTGGGGGAGCGAGGGGAGCCGGCTGCCCACGTGCCGTACCTCGACGCCCTGGTTGAAGCGGGGCGCGGAGAGCAGCAGGGCGCTGACGAACTGGGAGGACGAGGAGGCGTCGATCTCGACCGTGCCGCCGTCGAGACCGCCGGCGCCGTGCACGGTGAGGGGGAGCGCGCCCCGGCCGTCGTCGTCGATGCGGGCGCCGAGCGCGCGCAGCGCGTCGATGACGCCGTGCAGGGGGCGCTCGTGGGAGCGGGGGTCGCCGTCGAAGCGCACCGGGCCGTCGGCGAGGGCCGCGACCGGGGGCAGGAAGCGCATGACCGTGCCCGCGTTGCCGACGTCGACCGCGGCGGGTCCGCGCAGCGGGGAGGGGATGATCCGCCAGGCCTCGCCGGAGCCGTCGGGGCCCACGCCCTCCTCGATCTTCACGCCGAGGGTACGGAGCGCCTCGGCCATCAGGAGGGTGTCGCGGGAGCGCAGGGGGCGGCGCAGCCAGCCGGGCTCGGCGGCGAGCGCGGCGAGGACGAGGGCGCGGTTGGTGACCGACTTCGATCCGGGCACGGTGACGGTCGCGTCGACGGCGCCGCGCGCGTACGGGGCGGGCCAGAGGTCGGTGGGCGGGTCGGTGTGCACGGAAGCTGCTGCGGTCATGGACTCACTGTACGGGGGAGTCAGAAGCCCAGGAGCCAGCGCCCGCCGCCGATCAGGGCGGATATCGCGACCGTGTGGAAGAAGAGGAGCCACACCCCGGCGGGCACGTGGGTGAGCCGCGAGAGCTGGTCCGCGTCCGAGTCGGGCGCGCCGCCGTGGCGCCGTTTCGCCTGGAGCTCGAAGCCGGGCCGGACGCCGCCGAGCAGCAGGAACCAGACCACCGCGTAGGCGAAGACGGACTGGACCTCGGGGCCGGTCTGCCAGGAGACGAGGAGGAAGGCGGCGCCCGTGAGGACGACGGTGAGGATCCCGTACGCGTTGCGGACCATCACCAGCATCGCGAGCAGGAGTCCGGTCGCGATCCACAGCAGCAGGGTGACGTGGCCGGTGCCGAGCAGCGCGGCGCCGCCGAGCCCGAGCAGCGGCGCCGCCGGATAGCCGGCGGCGAGGGTGAGGACCACGCCGACGCCGGTCGGGCGGCCCCGGGACACGGTCAGGCCGCTGGTGTCGGAGTGGAGCCGGATCGCCTCCAGGCGGCGGCCGGTGGCGAGGGCGACGAGCCCGTGCCCGCCCTCGTGGGCGATGGTGACCGCGTTCCGGGCCAGGAGCCAGAGCCGCCGGAACACGACCAGGCTCAGCGCGCAGCCGGCCGTGAACCAGACGATCCACTCGGCCGGGGCGGGCTGCGGGCTCAGGAGGTCGATCGCGAAGTCCATCTTCCGGGCCGCTCCTCGGGAGGTCGGGGATCGTGGCAGTGTGGCACGTATGTGCGGACGGTATGCATCGAGTCGGCGTCCCGAGGACCTCGTGGGTCTCTTCGGGGTCGAGAAGTGGGAGCCGGAGGAGACCCTGGCCCCCGACTGGAACGTGGCCCCCACCAAAGAGGTCTGGGCCGTTCTGGAGCGTCCTCTGAAAGACGCCGGATCGCCGCGCCCGGTTCGCCAGCTGCGCGCGCTGAAATGGGGGCTCGTGCCGTCCTGGGCGAAGTCGCCGGAGGGCGCCGCCCGGATGATCAACGCGCGCGCGGAGACCGTCGACGAGAAGCCCTCCTTCAAGCGGGCCTTCCAGTCGCGCCGGTGCATCCTGCCCGCCGACGGCTACTACGAGTGGGTGACGGGGGCCGCCGAGCGCGACCTGGAGGTCGAGGGGAAGAGGAAGCGGACGCGGAAGCAGCCGTACTTCGTGACCCCGGCGGACGGCTCCGTCTTCGCGATGGCCGGGCTCTACGAGTTCTGGCGGGACCGCACCCTGCCCGACGGCCACCCCTCCGCGTGGTGGGTGACCTGCTCGGTGGTCACCACCGAGGCCGAGACCGGACCGCTGGGCGTCGCCCCGGCCGAGGGCCCCGGCTCGCTCGCCGACATCCACCCCCGGATGCCGCTCATGCTGACGGAGGACCGCTGGGACGCCTGGCTCGACCCGGCGCGCACCGCCCCCGAGGAGCTGCGCGGGCTGCTCGCCCCGCCGCCGGGGGGCCTGATGCGGGCCTACCCGGTCGCCACCGCCGTCAGCAACGTCCGCAACAACGGTCCCGAGCTCCTGGAGGAGCTGGCGGGACCGGAGGTCGGCACGCTCTTCTGACCTCCGGGACCCGCGGGGCGGCAGGATGGGGACGTGACACAGTACGAGAACGTTTCCACCGACGCCGGTGAGGCGCGCATCACCTGGCGCGCGGGGACGAAGCCCTGGGCCGTCCTCGCCCTGGGGCACGGCGCCGGAGGCGGCGTCGAGGCCCGCGACCTCCAGGCCCTGGCCGGGGCGCTGCCCGCGCACGGCGTGACCGTCGCCCTCGTCGAGCAGCCCTGGCGGGTCGCCGGCAAGAAGGTCGCGCCCGCGCCGAAGACCCTCGACACCGGCTGGCGCGGCCTCTGGCCGGCCCTCGCGAAGCCCGGCCTCCCGGTGATCGCGGGCGGCCGCAGCGCCGGCGCCCGGGTCGCCTGCCGGACCGGGCGGGAGCTGGGCGCGCTCGCCGTCCTCGCCCTGAGCTTCCCGCTGCACCCGCCGGGCAGGCCCGAGCGCTCCCGCGCCGAGGAGCTCCTCTCCACCGGACTGCCCACCCTCGTCGTCCAGGGCGGCAACGACCCCTTCGGGCGGCCCGCCGAGTACCCGGAGGGCCCGTACGGGCTCGTGGAGATCCCGTACGGGGACCACGGCTTCGCCGTCCCCAAGCGCGCGCCGCTCGGCCAGGACGAGGCCCTCGGTCTCCTCGTCGACGGGGTCACCGAATGGATCTCCGCGCTCCGCTGACACCCGCCCCCGCACCGGGAATGCGGAGCGGGGGGTCACTGTTGTGGAGAGCGTCGGTGTGAGAGCAAGGAAGAGGGAGTCCGTCGCATGGGTTCGACCATCTGCCCGGAGCGTGCGCAGGCCGCTGACCTCGACTGGACAGTGCTGCCCGCGCCCAAGGCCGCCCCGATTCGGGCGGCGGGCGGAGCGGTTCCTCGTCTATCCTCCGAAACGAGCGGGTCCGCCCTCGGGCTCGCCGCCGCGCTGGAGGAGGTGGGTCCGGTCACTGGGACCGACACAGGGACCGACGACGGCCCCGAGGAGACGACCGAGGAGCGCAACGCGCGCTTCGAGCGGGACGCCCTCGGCTTCCTCGACCAGATGTACTCGGCCGCGCTGCGCATGACGCGCAACCCCGCGGACGCGGAGGACCTGGTGCAGGAGACCTACGCCAAGGCGTACGGGTCCTTCCACCAGTTCCGTGAGGGCACGAACCTGAAGGCCTGGCTCTACCGCATCCTCACGAACACCTTCATCAACTCGTACCGCAAGAAGCAGCGTGAGCCCCAGCGCAGCGCCGCCGAGGAGATCGAGGACTGGCAGCTCGCGCGCGCCGAGTCGCACATGTCGACCGGTCTGCGCTCGGCCGAGTCGCAGGCGCTCGACCACCTCCCGGACTCCGATGTGAAGGAAGCGCTCCAGGCGATTCCCGAGGAGTTCCGCATCGCCGTCTATCTCGCGGATGTCGAGGGCTTTGCGTACAAGGAGATCGCGGACATCATGGGGACACCCATCGGTACGGTGATGTCCCGACTGCACCGGGGCCGCCGCCAGCTGCGCGGCATGCTCGAGGACTACGCTCGCGACCGCGGGCTGGTACCCGCGGGCGCCGGAGAGTCGTCGAACGATCTGAAAGGCTCGGGCTCATGAGCTGCGGAGAGCCGCACGAGACGGATTGCTCAGAGGTCCTGGATCATCTCTACGAGTTCCTCGACAATGAGATGCCCGACACCGACTGCACCAAGTTCGAGGTCCACTTCGAGGAGTGCTCCCCGTGCCTGGAGAAGTACGGCCTGGAGCAGGCGGTGAAGAAGCTCGTCAAGCGCTGCTGCGGCAGTGACGACGTCCCCACCGACCTGCGCGCCAAGGTCATGGGCCGGATCGACCTGATCCGCGCCGGACACCTGGTGCCCGAGCAGGACATCACGGTGAGCGCCCCGACGACCCCGGCGCCGCAGGAGTAACACCCCTCCCGTACCGGGTGTCGAGGCCGCCGCGATCCCTTCGCGGCGGCCTCGCGCATACATCAGCTTGTATCACCCGATGGTGCGAATCACCCGGACCGTGCCGTCCCGGGACGCCCAACTCGCTAGCGTGACGGGCGTGATGGGCGTGAAGGTCATTCCGCGAGCGGCCCGGGTGTACATCGGCTGCGCCCTGCTCGGCGCCGGGGCGTGCGCCCTGCCCGCGCTGCGCCCCGGCGCATCCGTCCCCTGGGACACGGTCGCGCTCCTCGCCGCCCTGTACGCGCTCTGCGAGCTGCCCGCCCGCTGCCGGCTCATCGGCCGCGCCCTCGGCGGCTCCGTCCCCATGGGCGCCGGCTCCTTCTTCCCCGTGCTCCTCGCCTCCGCACTGCTCCTGCCGCCCGCCGCCGCCGCGCTCACCGCCGTCCCCGGCAGCCTCCTCGCCCGCGTCGCGGAACCCCCCGCCGCACCCCGCCGCGCCTGGCGGGCCGCCGCCACGGCCCTCGCCGTCTGGGCCGCCGCCCTCACCGCCGGCGCCCTCGGCGGGCCCGCCGCCCTCGGCAGCGGCCCGGACGCCCCCGACCTGCCGTACGCGCTGCTGCCCGCCGGCGCCGCCGCCCTCGCCTTCTGCCTGGTCCTCACCGCCCTCGACGGCGGCATCCGGGCCACCGCCGACGGACTGCCCCCGCGGACCGCCTGGCGCGGCCTCCTCGGCCGGGCCCTCGCCCCGCACACCGTCCACGGCCTCGCCGGACTGATGATGGCCGTCCTCTGGCGCAGCACCTACGGGCCGGTCGCGGCGCTCTTCGTCGTCCTCCCCATGTACATCTCCTGCTGGGTCTTCGCCCAGTACCACCGCGAGCGCGCCGCCCACCAGGCCGCCATCCGCGCCCTCGTCCAGGCCGTCGACATCAAGGACCGGTACACCCGCGGTCACAGCGAACGCGTCGGTCACGCCTCCGTCCTGATCGCCCGTGAGCTCGGCATGGCCGAGGACCGCCTCGACGTCGTCCGCTTCGCCGGCATCCTGCACGACGTGGGCAAGCTCGGCGTGCCCACCCGGGTCCTCCGCAAGGACGGCCCTCTCACCCCCGAGGAACGCCGGATCATCGAACTGCACCCCGAGTACGGCCACGAGATGGTCCGCGGCATCGGCTTCCTCGGCGAGGCACGGTCCGCGATCCTCCACCACCACGAACGCATGGACGGCAGCGGCTACCCGTACGGGCTCCACGGCGAACAGATCCCCGAGTTCGCCCGGGTCGTGGCCGTCGCCGACGCCTTCGACGCCATGACCTCCACCCGCTCCTACAGCCGGGCCCGCCCGGTGCCCACCGCCCTCGCCGAACTGGAGCGCTGCGCGGGCACCCACTTCGACCCCCGGATGGTCACCGCCCTCGTCCAGGCCCTCGACCGGCACGGCTGGCAGCCCGCCGCCACCGCCGACGAGACGGCCTCCGCCACGGAGACCGCCCCGCGGCCCGAGCAGGTGCCCCCGCCGCGCGAACCCCTCCCCGCCCCCTCGGCCAAGGAGCCCGCGTGAGACCCGGGGCGCTCACCGTCGGCGCCGTGCGCGGCGCCGCGCTCCTCCTCGGCCTCGCCGGCCTCGGCGCCACCCTCTGGTCCGGCGTCGACGAACCCGGCAACGCCCTCGCCTTCGGCACCCTCGTCGCCCTCGGCGAGCTCGCCCGCTGGGGCGCCGCGCCCCAGGAGCGGGAGCCCGCGCCGCTCGGCGCCGCCGGAGCCCTCGCGTACGCCCTGCTCGGCACCAGCGCCGGCAGCGCCACCACCCACGGCGTCCTCCAGACCGTCGCCGTCGTCGCCGCCGCGGGCCTCGCCGGGATCGTCCCGCACATCGCCCGGGGCCGGGGCCCCGGCCCCGACCACCTCGCCCGCCGCGTCCTCACCGTCGGCTTCGCCGCACTCTGCTTCCAGCCCCTCTACAACGCGGGCGCCGTCACCGAGCACCTCGGCCAGGGCCCGGCGTACGCCCTCTTCCTGGTCCTCCTGCTCGTCCTGACCGCCCTGTGCGATGCCGTGCTCGCCGCCCTCGTCCTCCGCGCCCGCACCGGATTCCCGTACGGCCCCCTCCTCCGCGACGAACTCCGCGCCTTCCTCGGCATCGGCTCCGCCGTCTGCGCCACCGGCACCGTGATGGCGCTCGGCGTCGCCGCCGCCGGACTGTGGGCCCTGCCCGTGCTCGCCGTGCCCCTCCTGCTCACCCAGCTCTCCTTCCGGCGGTACGCGGCCGTGCGCACCGTCAACCGGCAGACCATCGCCTCCCTCGCCCGCGCCACCGAGATCGCCGGCTGCACCCCGCCCGGGCACGCCCACCGGGTCGCCGCCCTCAGCGCGGCCGTCGGGCGCGAGCTGGGCCTCTCCGGGACCGAGCTGACCGTCCTGGAGCACGCGGCGCTCATGCACGACATCGGACAGCTCTCCCTCGTCGACCCGGTCGAGGGCGGCGCCACCGCCCTCCTGCCGGCCGAGGAGCAGCGCCGCATCGCCCTCCTGGGCGGCGAGGTCGTCCGCAGGACCGGGGTCCCCGAGGCCGTCGCCGTCGTCGTGGAGCGGCAGGCCGACCCGTACCGGGAGCAGCCGCGGGCCGCCCGGATCGTCCGGGCCGTGAACGCCTACGACGATCTCGCGGGGGACGGGGCGGGGGCCGCCCTGGGGGCCCTGGAGAGGCTCAGGCTCGGCACCGCCCGCGACTATCACCCGGATGTCGTCGAATGCCTGGCCAGGGTCCTGGCAAGGGGCGGAGCCACTGGGGTGACCTCGGCCGTCGCTGGGTAACCCATGGGTAATGAGCGCGCGTCCGACCGGGCATGGTTGGATGCGAACAAGAGGGTGAAGCGACCGGCAGGCGGGAATCGTGAGGATCTTCGGGAAGGTACGGCATCGGCCCTCCGCCTCGTGGCGGCAGGCCACCGACCGCGCGTTCACGCTGATCGGCGACGGCCGGTACGAGGACGCGGGCGCACTTCTGACGCGCGCGGCGGATCTGGAGCCCTGGCTCTCGGAGTCCTGGTTCAACCTGGCCCTGCTGCACAAGTTCCGGCACGACTGGGAGCAGGCGCGGGCCGCCGGGCTGCGCGCCGTCGCGCTGCTCGACAAGGAGACCGGCGCCCCCGACTGGTGGAACGTGGGCATCGCCGCCACCGCGCTCCAGGACTGGCCGCTGGCCCGCCGCGCCTGGCAGGCGTACGGACTGAAGGTGCCCGGCGCCGCCGCGGGCACCGGCGAGCCCGCCGGCATGGAGCTGGGCAGCGCCGCCGTCCGGCTGTCGCCGGAGGGCGAGGCGGAGGTCGTGTGGGGCCGCCGACTCGACCCGGCCCGGATCGAGGTCCTCTCCATCCCGCTGCCGTCCTCCGGCCGCCGCTGGGGCGAGGTCGTCCTCCACGACGGCGTGCCGAACGGCGAGCGGACCACCACCGCCGGCCCCTCCTACCCCGTCTTCGACGAGATCGAGCTGTGGGCGCCCTCGCCCGTCCCCACCTGGGTCGTCCTCCTGGAGGCGGCCACCGAGGCCGACCGGGACGCCCTGGAGCAGCTCGCCGCCGAGGCGGGTTTCGCCGCCGAGGACTGGTCGTCCTCCGTGCGGCTGCTCTGCCGCGCCTGCTCCGAGTCGACCATGCCGAGCGCCGAGGGCGAGGGCGAGCACTCCGATCCGCACGACCACAGCGAGCCGGGGCACCCCGGGCCGCTGGGCCACCGCTCGCCGGGCGAGCTGTGGGTCCCGGAGCGGGAGTGCGGCATCGCGGCCCCCGCGGGCCTGGTGCGCGGACTCCTCGACGGCTGGGTGGCGGACAGCCCGGACTCCCGCGAGTGGCGCGATCTCGAAGAGGTCTGCTGAGCGTTCGCTTCGGGGCCCGTAGGCTGTCCTTCGACGGAATCGGGTTTTCAGGAAGGCGCGGCCGGACATGGCGCAGCAGGACACGGACGAGCAGACGCAGATCAACGACGGCTACGTGGTCGACACGGAGGACTGTGAGGCGCGCGAGC
This sequence comes from Streptomyces tanashiensis, assembly GCF_014648895.1. Classification (GTDB taxonomy): domain Bacteria; phylum Actinomycetota; class Actinomycetes; order Streptomycetales; family Streptomycetaceae; genus Streptomyces; species Streptomyces tanashiensis. Next base: position 368,914 of record NZ_BMRZ01000001.1, on the reverse strand, counting down.
TCGCCTACCGTGAGCGCGGCACGGCCCGCCCGATCACGGTCGTCGGCAACCCCGTGCTCCACCGCGAGTGCAAGGACGTCACCGAGTTCGACGACGAGCTCGCGAAGCTGATCGACGACATGTTCGCCAGCCAGAAGGCCGCCGAGGGTGTGGGCCTGGCCGCGAACCAGATCGGCGTGGACCTCAAGGTCTTCGTCTACGACTGCATGGACGACGAGGGCGTCCGGCACGTCGGCGTCGTCTGCAACCCGGTCCTGGAGGAGCTCCCGGCCGAGCTGCGCGTCCTGGACGAGTCCAACGAGGGCTGCCTGTCCGTGCCGACGGCCTACGCCGAGCTGGCCCGCCCGGACTACGCGGCGGTCACCGGCCAGGACGCCCAGGGCAACCCGATCAAGGTGCGCGGCACCGGCTACTTCGCCCGCTGCCTCCAGCACGAGACGGACCACCTGTACGGCTTCCTGTACATCGACAAGCTGTCGAAGCGGGACCGCAAGGACGCCCTGCGCCAGATGGAAGAGGGCACCCCGCGCTACGAGACGGTCCCCAACGCCTGATCGCCCGCACCTCACGGAGAAGGGCCCCGCACTCGCCGAGTGCGGGGCCCTTCTCCGTAGGGGGACCTAGAAGTCCTCGTCCAGGTCCACCGAGCCCTCGACCGCCACCTGGTAGGCGGACGGACGGCGCTCGAAGAAGTTGGTCAGCTCCTGGACGCCCTGGAGCTCCATGAACGCGAACGGGTTCTCCGAGCCGTACACCGGCGGGAAGCCGAGGCGCTGGAGGCGCTGGTCGGCGACGCACTGGAGGTACTCGCGCATCGACTCGGTGTTCATGCCCGGCAGGCCGTCGCCGCACAGGTCGCGGCCGAACTGCAGCTCCGCCTCGACGGCCTCCTTCAGCATGTCCGTGACCTGCTGCTGGAGCGCGTCGTCGAAGAGCTCCGGCTCCTCCTTGCGGACGGTGTCCACGACCTCGAAGGCGAAGTTCATGTGCATCGTCTCGTCGCGGAACACCCAGTTGGTGCCGGTCGCCAGGCCGTGCAGCAGGCCGCGGGACCGGAACCAGTAGACGTACGCGAAGGCGCCGTAGAAGAACAGGCCCTCGATGCACGCCGCGAAGCAGATCAGGTTCAGCAGGAAGCGGCGGCGGTCGGCGGCCGTCTCCAGCTTCTCGATCTTCTCGACCGAGTCCATCCACTTGAAGCAGAACTGCGCCTTCTCGCGGATGGAGGGGATCTCCTCGACCGCGTCGAACGCGGCGGCGCGGTCGTCCGGGTCGGGCAGGTACGTGTCGAGCAGCGTCAGATAGAACTGGACGTGCACCGCCTCCTCGAAGAGCTGACGGCTCAGGTACAGCCGCGCCTCAGGGGAGTTGATGTGCTTGTAGAGCGTCAGGACCAGGTTGTTCGAGACGATCGAGTCGCCCGTCGCGAAGAACGCGACCAGCCGGCCGATCATGTGCTGCTCACCGGGGGTGAGCTTGGCGAGGTCGGCGACGTCCGAGTGGAGGTCGACCTCCTCCACGGTCCAGGTGTTCTTGATGGCGTCCCGGTAGCGCTCGTAGAAGTCCGGGTAGCGCATGGGGCGGAGGGTGAGCTCGAAGCCCGGGTCCAGGAGGTTCTTCTTCTCGGTGGAGCTCATTACTGGCAGGCCTCGCAGGACTCGGGGTTCTCAAGGGAGCAGGCGAGCGCGTCGGCGTCGGGGACCGCCTGCTGGACGGGGATCGGGGCGGCGGCCTGGGCGGCGCGGGCGATCCGGGTCGCCGGGCGGGAGCGCAGGTAGTACGTCGTCTTCAGGCCCTGCTTCCAGGCGTACGCGTACATCGACGACAGCTTGCCGATCGTCGGTGTCTCCAGGAACAGGTTCAGCGACTGCGACTGGTCCAGGAACGGGGTCCGGGCGGCGGCCATGTCGATGAGGCCGCGCTGCGGGATCTCCCAGGCCGTGCGGTACAGCTCGCGCACCTCGGCCGGGACCCAGGTGAAGCCGGCCACCGAGCCGTTGGCGTCGCGCAGCGCCTCGCGGGTCTGCGCGTCCCACACGCCGAGCTTCTTCAGCTCGTCGACGAGGTACGAGTTGACCTGGAGGAACTCGCCGGACAGCGTCTCGCGCTTGAACAGGTTGGAGACCTGCGGCTCGATGCACTCGTAGACGCCCGCGATCGAGGCGATGGTCGCCGTCGGCGCGATGGCGAGGAGCAGGCTGTTGCGCATGCCGACGGCGGCGATCCGCTCGCGCAGCGCGGCCCAGCGCTCCGGCCAGTTCAGCTCGACGTCGTAGTGGTCGGGGTGCAGGACGCCCCGGGCCGCGCGGGTCTTGTCCCAGGCGGGGAGCGGACCGTTGCGCTCGGAGAGGTCGGCGGACGCCTCGTACGCGGCGAGCATGATCCGCTCGGCGATACGGGTGGACAGGGCGCGCGCCTCGGGAGAGTCGAACGGCAGCTTCAGCTGGAAGAAGACGTCCTGGAGGCCCATCGCGCCCAGGCCGACCGGACGCCAGCGGGAGTTGGAGCGGCCCGCCTGCTCGGTCGGGTAGAAGTTGATGTCGACGACCCGGTCGAGGAAGGTGACGGCGGTGCGGACGGTCTCGTCGAGCCGCGCCCAGTCGATGTCGCCGTTCTGCACGAAGGCGCCCAGGTTGACGGAGCCGAGGTTGCAGACCGCGGTCTCGCCGTCGTTCGTGACCTCGATGATCTCGGTGCAGAGGTTCGAGGAGTGGACGACGGTGCCGGGCTCGGCGGTCTGGTTCGCGGTCCGGTTGGAGGCGTCCTTGAAGGTCATCCAGCCGTTGCCGGTCTGCGCGAGGGTCCGCATCATCCGGCCGTAGAGGTCGCGGGCCGGCATCGTCTTGCGGGCCAGGCCCGCCGCCTCGGCCTTGCGGTAGGCGGCGTCGAACTCCTCGCCGTACAGGTCGACGAGCTCGGGGACGTCCGAGGGGGAGAACAGCGACCACGGGGCGTCGGCGTTGACCCGGCGCATGAACTCGTCCGGGATCCAGTGCGCCAGGTTCAGGTTGTGGGTGCGGCGCTGGTCCTCGCCCGTGTTGTCGCGGAGCTCCAGGAACTCCTCGATGTCCGCGTGCCAGGTCTCCAGGTAGACCGCGGCGGCGCCCTTGCGGCGGCCGCCCTGGTTCACTGCGGCGACGGAGGCGTCGAGGGTCTTCAGGAACGGCACGATGCCGTTGGAGTGCCCGTTGGTGCCGCGGATCAGCGAACCGCGGGCGCGGATGCGGGAGTACGAGAGGCCGATGCCGCCCGCGTGCTTCGAGAGGCGCGCGACCTGGTGGTAGCGGTCGTAGATGGAGTCCAGCTCGTCCTGGGGGGAGTCCAGGAGGTAGCAGGAGGACATCTGCGGGTGGCGCGTGCCGGAGTTGAAGAGCGTGGGGGAGGACGGCAGGTAGTCCAGGCGGCTCATCAGACCGTACAGCGCGGCCACCTCGTCGAGGGCGCGGACGCTCTCGTCCTCGGCCAGGCCGCAGGCGACGCGCAGCATGAAGTGCTGCGGGGTCTCGATCACCTTGCGGGTGATCGGGTGGCGCAGCAGGTAGCGCGAGTAGAGGGTGCGCAGACCGAAGTAGCCGAAGCGGTCGTCGCCGGCCGGGTCGATCGTCGCGTCGAGCGCGGCGGCGTGCAGCGTGACGAACTCGGCGGTGCGGTCGGCGATCAGGCCCTCGCGGTGCCCGACGGCGACGGAGCCGGAGAAGGTGACGGAGCCCTGGGAGGCGGCCTCGTCGGCGATGGTGATGGTGAGGAGCCGGGCGGCGAGCCGGGAGTACGCGGGGTCCTCGGCGATCAGGCCGGCGGCCGCCTCGGTGGCCAGCTCGCGCAGCTCCGCCTCGTCCGACGTGGCGCTGCGGCCGCGCAGAGCGGCGGCGGCGACCTTGCCGGGGTCGGTGTCCGGGAGGTCGGCGGTGAGATCGGTCAGGGTCCGCAGGAGTACGGTCCCGGGGCCGTCGGTCTCGATCGCTGCGGCCGGATCGGCGGGCGCGATGGTCACGTGGGGGCTCTCCCTCGCTCGGCTCGGGGCCAGGGCGGGGGAGGCGGGCATGCGGGCACCCGCACGCGCGGGAACGCCGCGTCCACCGGCCCACTCCGCGAGGCCCGGACGTCTGTGGCACCCGGACCGGACGGACCGGGCGCGCTGCCGGCAGGATCTCGGACTCACCGCGCACGAAACCGCACGTAGTACACCGTTGCGGGACAGTTCCGGATTCGCGCCGGATTCCCCTGCGTCGACAGCGAGGACGAGCATACATGTGGGGGGCGCCGCTTGCTGCACCCCCCACATGTTGTGTCGCCCCCGAGGGTTACAGCTCCAGGGCGTACGTTCGCAGAGCGTGTTCGGGGATCGGCTCCCAGTCCCGGTCGGGGGTGCGGACGAAGCCCATCCGCTCGTAGATCCGGTGCGCGGAGACCATCTTCGCGTCCGTGGAGAGCACCAGCCGCGCGCACTCCGGCAGGGCCCGCGCCCGGTCCACACAGGTGCGCACGAGCGCCTCCCCGACGCCCCTGCCGCGGGCCGCCGGCGCGACCACGAGCATCCGGAACTCGGCCTCGCCGGCGACGGCGATGTCCGCCCACGGGGTGGCGCCGGGGGCGAAGGTGACCCCGCCGATGATCCCGCCCTCGGCGTCGACGGCGACGAGCACCTCGCTCTCGCGGGCCCGCCGTGCCGTGTCGCGGAGCACGTCCAGATAGAAGTCGTCCTCGCCGTGCAGCAGCAGTCCGTCGTTCAGGTAGGTCAGCCCGGTGAGGTCACCGAGCTCCTCGTACTCCTCGGGCCGTACCGCCCTGATCATGAAGTCCATGCACGCCAGTCTGCCTCGTGGGGGGTACGCGAAGGGCCCGGGATCTCCTGGTGGAGATCCCGGGCCCCTGCCGTGGGCGTCCGCGGGTCAGTGCGTCGAGGCGCCGACCTTCGGGAGCTCGGTGCGGACACCGGCGTCGCCCGCGTCCGCCGTGTAGTCCTCGGGAGAGGTCTCGTCGACGCCCTCGGGGGCCTTGACGGCCTTGAGGACGAAGGTCAGGACGACCGTGACGAGGACGTTGAGGACGAAGGCGGTGAGGCCGATGTAGCCGATCTCGCCGATGCCGGGGATCTCGGCGGAGGAGCCGCCGAAGTGCTTCTGGGTCGGGCTGGCGACGCCGTACGCGGCGGCCGTGCCGTAGACCATGCCGACGGCCCAGCCGGCGAGCAGTGCCCAGCGGTGGAACCAGCGGGTGAAGAGGCCGCCGACGAGGGCCGGGAAGGTCTGCAGGATCCAGATGCCGCCGAGCAGCTGGAAGTTGATCGCGACCGTCTTGTCCATGGTGAGGACGAAGACGAGGGCGCCGACCTTCACCAGGAGCGAGACCAGCTTGGAGACCTTGGTCTCCTGCGCCGGGGTGGCGTCCGGTTTGATGAAGTCCTTGTAGATGTTCCGGGTGAAGAGGTTGGCCGCGGCGATCGACATGATCGCGGCGGGGACGAGCGCGCCGATGCCGATCGCGGCGAACGCGACGCCCGCGAACCAGTCCGGGAACATGGTCTCGAAGAGCTGCGGGATGGCGAGCTGGCCGTTCTTGACCTTGATCCCGGCGGCGATCGCCATGAAGCCGAGCAGCGCGAGCAGGCCCAGCATCAGCGAGTAGAGCGGCAGGATCGTGGTGTTGCGGCGGATGACCTCACGGCTCCGGGACGACAGCGTCGCCGTGATGGAGTGCGGGTACATGAAGAGCGCGAGCGCCGAGCCGAGCGCGAGCGTCGCGTAGGTCCACTGGCCCGCCTCGCCGGGGACGAGCGCGCCGCGCGGCTTGCCGGTCGCCGGGTTGGTCTGCGCGTACGCCTCGCCCGCCTTGGCGAAGATCTCGTCGAAGCCGCCCAGCTTGATCGGGATGTAGATGATCGCCACGGCGATGACGATGTAGATCAGGGTGTCCTTGACGAAGGCGATGAGCGCGGGGGCGCGCAGGCCCGAGGAGTACGTGTACGCCGCGAGGACGCCGAAGGCGAGCAGCAGCGGCAGGTCCTTGACGAACCAGTGGGTGTTCTCGCCGCCGCCGACGCCCATCACGTCCAGGACGGCCTGGATGCCGACGAGCTGGAGCGCGATGTACGGCATGGTGGCGAGGATGCCGGTGACCGCCACCGCGAGCGACAGGCCCTTGGAGCCGAAACGGCCGCGGACGAAGTCCGAGGTGGTGACGTATCCGTGCTTGTGCGAGACCGACCAGAGCCGGGGCAGGAAGGTGAAGATCAGCGGGTACACCAGGATCGTGTACGGGACGGCGAAGAAGCCGGCCGCGCCCGCCGCGTAGATGGCCGCGGGGACGGCGACGAAGGTGTACGCCGTGTAGAGGTCGCCGCCGAGCAGGAACCAGGTCACCCAGGTGCCGAACGACCGGCCGCCCAGACCCCATTCGTCGAGGCTGTGCTCGTTCTCGGCCTTGCGCCAGCGCGCGGCCAGGAAGCCCATGACCGTGACGGCCACGAAGAAGAAGATGAAGACGCCGAGCGCCACACCGTTCACGCCGTCCTTCATCGCGTGTCACCTCCCTTGCGGGCACGCTGGTCCAGCTGCCACAGCTTGTACGCGATCATGGTGAGTGCGGTGGAGATCAGCACCCAGAGCATCTGGTACCAGTAGAAGAACGGGATGCCGGCGAAGAGCGGTTCGACCTTCGCGTAGGAGCTCACCCAGAGCATCGCCACGAACGGCGCGATCAGGCAGAGCGCGATCACCACCCGCAGGGGTGTGATGGTCGGTTGTTTCCCTTGTGTCGCATCTGGCGCGTCTGACATGGCGATTCCGTCCCCTCGCTGATCACCTCGGTAATGCTGGGGAAATCTAGGGGACGGCTCCCGCGCTGGGAACCCCTGTCCGCATAACGGAAGCGACTCGTCAGAGCCAGCCCTCCTTGGCGGCCCGTACCCCGGCTTCGAACCGGCTGCGGGCTCCCAGACGGTTCATCAGCTCCGAGCTCATCCGGCGGACCGTCCGCAGCGAGACGCCGAGCCGCCGGGCAGCGATGTCGTCCGTGCAGCCGATGCCGAGGAGCATCAGCAACTCCCGCTCCTGCGGGGAGAGGTCGTGCGCGTCGCGGCGCGGGGTCTCGCCGAAGGGGGTGCCCGCGTCCCACAGCCGGTCGAAGAGGACCACGAGCGCGTGGACCAGGCCGGGGCTGCGCACCTCGAGGGCGCCCGCGCGGCCGTCCTCGGGGTCGACGGGGACGAGCGCGGCCTCGCGGTCGACGATCACCATGAGCATCGGGACGACGGGCACGGTCCGCGCCTCGCCGCCGAGGTCGCAGTACCAGCGCACGTACTCGACGGTCGGCGGGTCGTTGCGGAAGCTCTCCTGGTAGAGGGAGCGGATCTTCACCCCGCGCTCCAGGGCGAGTTGGTCGAGCGGCTGGCTCGCGTCCATCGTGTCGGGGAGCTGGGCGCCGCCGGGCAGCAGCGAGAGGCACTCGGTGCGGGCGTTCGCGGCCAGGTCCTCCAGGCGTTCGCGGACGTTGTCGAGTCCCGTGATGCGGTCCACGAGGTCGTGCCGGACGCCCGGTTCGGAGCAGTCCGCGTACGAGGCGAGGATGCCGGCCACCGCGCGGCCGGCCTGCTCCACCTGGCGCTTGCGTTTGCTCAGCTCGGCCTCGGCGCGGGAGAGCAGGAACGAGAAGCCGACGTCCGGGTTGAAGGGTTCGACCTCGCCCGAGGAGTCGTCCATGAGGACGAGCTTGAGGTCCGCGAGACAGGCGAGCGCCTCGCGGACCTCCGGCTCGGGGCGGCCCAGATGGGCCGCCATCTCCGTTACGTCGTACTCGGGCCGCTCCAGGAGCAGGCGGTAGACGGCCTCCGTCGACTCCTTTATGCCGAGCGCCTCCAGCATCAGGTATCTCCCCCTCGTCACCTTCCGTGGCGCGACCGGTCGAACTCGTGATCGCGGTCGTCGATGCTAGAGGGGAGAGACCGTCTAGGTCTAGACCAATTGGGGTGAACTCCGGGGCGCACCCCCGCGCGCACGACGAGGAGACGGCCGGACGCCACGGCGGCCACCGCGCCCGCCGCGAACCCGGAGACCAGCAGGGCGAGTTCCACCTGCGGACCGATCCCCACCGCCAGCACCGCGAGCGCGCCCGCGACCGCCGCCACCCCGCCCGCCCACCCGGGCCCGCCCGACGCCGAGGCCGCCGACCGCTCCAGGGACACGCAGAACGCGAAGGCGCCCACCACCAGCGGCACCCAGCCCGTCACCGCGCCGGTCCCCGCCGGGCCCCACTGCCACACCACCACGAGCGCCCCCGCCGACGCGCCCGCCGCGAGCAGCCCGCCGAGCACCGCCCGCGCCGCCGGGCCCGGCCCCAGGCGCCGGGCGACCACCCCGAAGGCCGCGAGGGCCGCCAGAGGGACCGCGTACGGCAGCAGTCCGTACACCCCGTCCACCAGATCCCGGTCCACCACACCCGAACCGCCCACCAGGACGCCCGTGTCCGCGAGCGCCGACCGCAGCGCGGTCACCGTCCCGGCCCCGGCCGCCGTCATCGGCTCCTCCGCCGGGACGACCACGACCAGCGCGGACCCGGAGCGCTGCCAGGCGGCGGGCGCCGCAGCGAGCAGCACCCCCGGCACCCGCGCCGCCCGAGCGGCCACTTCCGCCGCGTCCCCGCCCTCGGGCACCAGGAGCTCCAGCGGGTTCAGCACCCCCGACGGCACCCCGGCCGCCGCGAGCCGGTCCAGACCGTCCCGGGCCGGACCGCTCGCCACGAGGGCCCGGGCCTCCGGATTCCCGACCCGCAGCTGCGTGGCCGCGCCCGTGAGCAGGACGAGCAGGACGAGACCGACGGCCGGGAGCGCACGGGCGGGTCGGACGAGACCGACGGCGGGGAACGCACGGGCGCGGCGTGCGGACCGAAGCCCTGCCACCGGCCCCGCCACCGACCGCAGCACCGGCGTCAGCGTCAGGGCCGCCGCCGTGCCCACCGCGCAGACCGCGAGGCCCGCGACCCCGACCGACCGCAGAAACGCGGCCGGGCACACCGCGAGGACCGCGCAGGCCGCCGCGCCCGCCGCGCCGCCCGTCACCGCCGACCGGTCGGCCGTCCCCGGCGGCTGCGCCCACCGGTGCACCGCGACCACGAACGCCGTCACCGGCACCAGGTACACCACGACGAAGCTGATCTCGGCGAACCCGGCCACCGCCTCCACCAGCACGAGCGCCCCGACCGAGGTCACGGCCGCCAGGAGCAGCGGCGCCAGGACCCCGAGCGTCGAGCGGAACGCCAGGACGAGCACCAGCAGCAGCCCGAGCGCACAGGCCGCCTTCACCGCGAGGGCCGCCGCCCCCGGCCCCGCGAGCGCACTGTCGTGCTGGAGCGGGAGCACCCCCGTCACCTCGACCCGCGCCTCGGGCAGCGCCGACCGCAGCCCCGCGCGCAGCGAGACCGCCGCCTCCTCGACGGCCGCCAGGCCCGCCAGGTCCGGCTTCCCGGCCCCCGGGTAGACCAGCGCGTACGCGGTCCGGCCGTCCGCGCCGAGGAAGCCCTCGTCGCCCGTCCCCGCGTACGAGACCGTCCGCGCGCCCGGTCCCGCCACCCGGTCGAGCGCGTCCGCGAGCCGCTCGGCGGACTCCCGGGTGCGCACGTCCCAGGTCACGACCGCGACCAGCGGGGCGACCGCCGCACCGTTCCCGTACCGCTCCTGGACTGCCAGGTTCGCCCGGTGGCCCGGCCCGCCGGAGGCGGTGAACGACTGGTCCAGCCGCCCGAGGCCGAGCACCGCCGTCGCCCCGCCGAGCAGCAGCACCAGCAGCCACACCACCCCGACCGCGGCCCGGTGCCGCAGCACCGCGGTCCGTACCCGCTCAGTCCACATCGTCGAGCCGCTTCCTCAGCTCGTCGTCCAGACGCAGCCCCACCGCGCCGAGCGTCTCGTCCAGCTGCTCCGGCGAACTCGCCCCGATCACCGGCAGGACGGGCAGCCCGCCGCCCAGCGCCCAGGCCAGGACCACCTGGTTCGCGGTCACCCCGAGCTCCGCCGCCACCTCGGCGAGCACCTTCAGACGGCGCTCCGAACCCGCGTGCCGGTACTGGTCCGGGATCTCCTTGCCCGGATCGGTGTACGCCCCCGTCAACTGGGTCGTGTACGCCGTGAACGTCAGCTCCGGACGCGTCCCCAGGTAGTCCAGCAGCTCCTCCGAGGCGTGCGGGTTCACCCCGAACTCCGCCCCGGGGCGCGGCCGGAGGTACGTGTACCGCTGCTGCACGGCCGCGTAGTCCGGCACGTCGGCGGCGACCGCCGCGCCCCGCGACTCCTCGATCCGCCAGGCCGCGAAGTTCGAGCAGCCGGCCCGGCCGATCTTCCCCACGTCCACCAGCTCGCCGAACACGCCCATCGTCTCCGCGACCGGCGTCGACCGGTCGTCGATGTGCGCGTAGTACAGGTCGATCCGGTCCGTGCCCAGGTTCCGCAGGCTCTCCTCCAGCTGGCGGCGGATCACCGGCGCCGACAGGCCCTCCGCGCACTCCGGCCAGGCCGAGCCCGGCGGATCGGGCAGGGCGCCGACCTTGGTCGCGAGCACCATCTCGTCCCGGACGCCCCGGCTCCGCAGCCACCGGCCGATGAGCAGCTCGCTCTCCGCGCCGGTCGCGCCCGGCTCCCAGAAGGCGTAGGTGTTCGCGGTGTCGATGAAGGTGCCGCCGGCCTCGTGGAAACGGTCAAGCACGGCGAAGGCCGCAGCCTCGTCGATCCGGGTGCCGAACGGCAGGGTGCCCAGGCACAGCGTGGACACGCGCGGACCCTCGGTTCCGCCCAGGTTCGTGTACTCCATGGTGTCTTCCCTCTCTCTCATACGGTGACGGTCAGCTCCTGGACCAGGTGGTCCGAGAGGCCCTCCGCGGCGCGGAAGCGGTACGAGCCGACCCGGGCGCCGCCGCCGGTGAACGCCCAGTCGATCCGCCACAGCCGCAGCCGCGCGCGGGCGTTCCAGCTGGCCGGGAGGAGCGCACGGCAGGCGCCGATCGCGTCGCGCAGCGAGCGCGGCATCCGGCGGATGTCGCCGATGGCGGCGCTCGTGTTGAAGTCCCCGGTCACCAGCACCGGGTGCGGGTTGCCCCGCAGGTCGGCGACGAGCGCCGCGTACTCCCGGTCGCGGGCCGCCGCCCGGCGCCGCACGTCCCGGAGGAAGGCCGGCCGCAGCGGGTTCATCACCGTGAGCTGGACCGGGATGTGCACGTTGTACGTCGACAGGACACCGTCCCCGACCCGCAGGTCCACCCGGAGCGAGCAGGCGCCGACCGGCACGGGCGGCCCGGCGGGCGGGAACCGGGACAGCGTCACGGAGTTGTTGCCGACGGCCAGGTGGTGGCCGGGGAACGCGGCCCGCAGCCGCTCCTCGTCGTCGATGTCCCAGACCGCGCCGCCCTCGAAGCCGTTCAGGTACTCCTGGAGGACGTACACGTCGGCGTCGAGCGCGCGCAGGAAGGCGTAGAAGCGGTCGGGGTCGCCGCCCTGGTTCCAGTGCTGGGTGTTCCAGGACACCAGCCGCAGGCCGTCCTCCTCGGGCCCCCGGGGGAGGAGCCCCCGCAGGTTGATCCCGTTCTGCGGCCAGGCCACGAGCAGACAGCCCCCGGCCAGCGCCGCCGCGAGCCGGCCGCCGGTGACCACGGCGGCGGCGAGCAGCGCCAGCGGGACGAGCGCGAGGGCGACCGGCGGCAACAGCGAGACCGCGAGCCACGGCCACCAGCGGCCGTTGAGCGCGAGGTGCAGGGCGAGGAACACCGCCCAGCCGAGGGCGCAGTACAGGACCATCGCCGTCATCCGCTCCCCGGCAGCGACACCCACAGGTCCTGCACGGCGTGGTCCGACAGCTTCTCCGGAGCGCCGAACGCGTACCGCTCCGCCCGCGCCCCGTTCCCGGTGAACGCCCAGTCGGTCCGCCAGAAGGGCTTCCAGCCGCCCTCCTCCCAGCTCGTCGGGTACGGGTCGGTGCTCACCTCCGCGGCGTCGTCGAGGCGCTCCCGGAGCGGGTCGAGGTCCGACATCGCGGCCGTCGCGTTGAAGTCGCCGGCCACCACCACCGGGTTGCGGTTGGCCGCCAGGTCCGCCTCCAGGCCCTCGTACTGCGCACGGCGCGGGGCGGACCGCTCCCGCATGTGACGGTAGAAGGCGGCGGAGAGGAGGCCGTCCGGCATGCTGTTCCACACCGGCATGTGCACGTTGTAGAAGGACACCGTGCGCCCCCTGACCAGCACGTCCGTCCGCAGCACCTTGTTCTCGCGGTACTCCGTCGGCCAGTCCGCGCCCGGCGGCACCTCCCGGGCCGGGCCCACGGCCGGCCGCCGCAGGATCGGGAAGCGCGAGAGCGTCACCAGCTCGCCCCGGACCGCCACCCCGTAGCCGGGGAACTCCCGGCGCAGCCGCGCCAGATCGTCGATCGGCAGCCTGCCCTTCCGGTCGGCGGTGACGTGCTGGTACTCGTGCAGCAGGTACACGTCCGCGTCCTTCGCCTTCAGGAAGGCGTAGAAGTGGTCCTGGGTGCCGAGCAGCTGGTTCCACGAGTTGGTGTTCCAGGCGAAGACCCGTACCGCGTCCGGGCCGGGCCGCGGCTCCGCCCGCCACAGCGCCGCCGGGTCGAAGCCCGACTGCCCGAAGCCCAGGATCAGGGCCAGCGCCGCGGCGGCGAGGGTCCGCCACCGGGCGGCGCCCCGGGCGAGGAGCGCCAGGACCGCGAGCCCGAGCGGCACCAGGACGAAGACGGCCGGCGGCACGATGCCGACCAGGTGCCCGAGCCAGATCCGGCCGTCCGCCGCCCACTCGACGAGGAGCAGCGCGAGCCAGGCCAGGGCGGTGCCGAGGACCAGCCGGTTCCGGCGGCGGGGAGGGGCGGGGGCCGCGGGGACGGTCTCCGGCGGGGCGAGCGTGTCAGCCATGGGAGGCACCCGCGGGCAGCCGCGCGAGGTCGGGGCGCGGCTGCGGGTCGTACAGGTGCCGGAACCGCTTCGAGCACAGCCACTGCACGCCCGCGACCCCGATCGCCGCGAACACCGTCAGGTTCACCAGGAAGTTGACCGCCACGAAGTACCCGAGGAACAGGCGCCCCCGGTGCCGCCGCACCTCCCGGTACATGTCCAGGTCGCCCCAGACACCCAGGACGAACAGCGCGAGCGGCAGCAGCGCCCACGCGGGCCCCCACAGGAAGGGCGCTGCCAGCGCCGCGACCGTCAGGGGCGCGGCCAGGCTGGCGCCCGCGCGCGGTCCCGTGACGAAGCCGCCCTGGAGGTGCCGCCTGCCGAGGATGAGCGGCACGGCGAGCCGGGCGCGGGCGAAGACCTTGTCGAGGACGATCCGCACGGTGTCGTCGTGGTCGTGCCGGCCGCGCACCTCCAGGGAGCTGAGCACCGTGTACCGCTCGGAGATCCGGCGCCCGTAGTCCTGGTCCTCGGTGTGCCGCAGGATCGGGTTGAACGGCCCCACCTCGTCGAAGACCCGCCGGGGCATGGCCAGGATCGCGGTGTGGACGGTGTCGATGACCCCCTCCGACTTCAGCAGCAGGTAGTACTGCTGGAGCGATCGGTACTCCTCGATCAGACTGTCGCGGATCAGCGGCTCCGGCTCGTAGGTGCCGCAGATCGCGCCGTACCCCTGCCCGGAGGCGAGGAGTTCGACCGACCTGGCGACCGCGTCGGGGTGCATGGCCACGTCGGAGTCGAGGAAGACCAGGATCTCGCCGGAGGAGAGCTCCGCACCGAGGTTGCGGGCGACCGCGACCCCGCCGTTGACGCCGGTGGAGACCACCCGGGCGCCGGCCGCGGCGGCGATCGCCGCGGAGTCGTCGGTGGAGCAGTCGTCGACGACGAGGACCTCGATGTTCGGGTACGTCTGGGCGAGGGCGGCCTCGACGCACAGGCCGATCGAGCGGCCGTAGTTGTAGTTGGGAACGATGACGGAGACCAGGGGGAGGGACATCGGGGAGTTCTCCTAGAAGAGGACCTTGGCGAGGGAGAGTGCTCCCTGCCGCCACGGTTCGACGCTGGTGACGCCCTCGCTCTTCTTCGTGGGGCGGGCGCCGGCGGTGCGCCGCTGCTCGCGCCACCAGGCGAAGGTGCGCAGGATCGCGTCCTGGTTGGAGTGGACCGGCCGGAAGCCGAGGACGTCCCTGGCCTTCTCGGTGGAGACGAAGCTGTCGTCGAGGAGCTTGTGCAGCAGGCGCCCGTAGACCGGGGAGAGCCCGGAGCGCTGGAGCAGACTGAGCGTGGCGAGCGCCGGCTTCGCGGGCAGCGAGCGGACCCGCTTGCCGTGCCCGGCCGCGTCCAGGACGGCCTGGAAGTCCTCGCGTATCGTGCCGAACTCGGTGGCGCCGAGGTTGAAGGTGTCGTCGGCCCGCTCGGCGGGCGCCTCCATGGCGGTGACCACCGCGTCGACCAGGTCGGCCACGTCGAACATCTGGATGCGGACGTCGCCCCGGCCGAGGACCGGGAAGTTCCGGCCCTCCTCGGCCCACTCGAAGAGCATCGCGAAGAGCCCCATCCGGCCCGGCCCGAGGAAGGTCTTGGGCCGCAGGATCGGCACGCACATCTCCCGGCCGCGGAACCGCTCGGCGACCTCCTCGGCCTCCGCCTTGGCGGCGCTGTACGTGTCGACGGGCTCGCGCGGGTACTCCTCCGGGGTCGGCACCACCTTCGGCAGTCCGTACACGGCGGTCGAGGAGATGTGCACGACCCGGGGCACGGCGTTCGCCTCGGCGGCCGTCAGGACCGCCTCCGTCCCGCCGACGATCACCGAGCGGATCGTGTCGGCCGGGTAGCTGGGCAGGGCGGCGGCGCAGTGCACCACCACGTCGGCGTCCGCCGTGGCCCGCTTCATCGTGACGGTGTCCCGGACGTCCGAGACCGTGTGCGTGAGGTGAGCGTGCTCCGTGCGCGGGGCCCGCAGGTCCACGCAGTGCACCTGCCGGCCCTCGTCGAGCAGCCGCTCGATCAGGGTCGAACCGAGCATTCCGGCACCGCCGGTGACCACGATGCGCTCTACCACAGCGACGACACCTTCTCCTTGACGAAACGGGTGAGCAGACGGGGCAGACCCTGGGCCAGGGTCTTGTCGAGGCAGTCCAGGAAGAACTCGACCTCGTGCGGCTCGGCGACCAGCGAGGGGGCGACCATCAGCGGGTTCTCGCCGTTGAGCGTGTAGTACGTGTAGACGCCGTGGTCCCGGTACAGGGCGTTGACCACCGACGAGGTGATGAGCTTGGTGCGGAAGCGCGGGTCCTTCGTCATCGCGCCCGGCACCAGCTTCGTCACCAGCTCCAGGATCTTCGGGCCCTTGTGCAGGAAGACGCCGTGCAGCGCGCCGTGGCCGCGGACCTCCGCCACCACGTCCGGGTACTCCTTCGCGATCCGCTCCAGACCCGGGGCGAGGATCCGCTCGATGTCCCGCGCGCGGGCCGGATAGTCGTCCTCCACGGCCACGTTGACCGCCTCGATCGCGGTCACCGCCTCCTCGCCGAAGCCGTAGTAGGTGGTGGAGGTCGACTGCAGCAGGGCGTCGGTGAGGTTGTCGTAGGCCTTGCGGAAGACCGGCTCGCGGGCGACGAACGCGGAGATGGAGGACTTGCCGCCGCCGAAGGACTTCGAGGTGGTGAGGATGTCGGGGACCAGACCCTCGTACCGCATGAAGTGGAAGAGGGTGCCCGTCTTGCCCCAGCCGGTGTAGATCTCGTCGAAGAGCAGGACGATGTTCTCGGCCGTGCACAGCTCCCGCAGACCGCGCAGGAACTCCTCCGAGCACTCGTTCATCGTCGACGCCGACAGCGGCTCGACGAGGATCGCGTACACGTCCGACTCGCCCTTGTCGGTGCGGAGTTCGGCGACCAGGCTCCGGACGGACTCCAGGTCCCCGTACCGGAAGATCCCCACGCCGGGGATGCCGGGGAACTGGAACCCGGACTGGTTCTGGCCGGTCAGGCTGCCCGAGCCGAGCAGCTTGCCGTGGAAGGAGATGTCGGCCCGCAGCACCCGGGAGCGCCGGCCGCCGTGGTACTTGTACGCCAGCTTGACCGCGCCCTCGACCGCCTCCGCACCGGAGTTGGGGAAGAACGACATGTTCAGGTCGCCGGGCAGCAGCTCCGCCAGGTTGTGGCCGAGGGCCGCGACGTACGGCGAGAAGTAGGTCTTGTGGACCTCCATGCTCTTCCGCTCCTGGAACCGCTGCCGGGCGGCGAGGATCCGGGGGTGGTTGTGGCCGTGGTTGAGGACGCCGACACCGCCGGTGAAGTCGAGGACGCGGCGGCCGTCGCGCTGGGTGATCCAGACGCCCTCGGCGCTCTCGACGAGCTCCTGGCCGAAGCCGAAGGAGGTCATCAGGGAGACCTGGCTCTTGTTGACGTGGTCCTTGTACAGGCCGTGGACCTGCTTGGTCGTCAGCGACTCGCAGTCGTCGACGGAGTAGAGGGCGGTCATGTCCGTTCCTTCGGGTCGGTGGGGGGAAGCGGGCGGCGGGGGAGGGTCAGGAGGAGGGCGGCACCGCCGACGAGGACCTCGCTGAGGGTGCAGACCACCCGGCTGGCGACCGCGACGGCGGTCGCCTCCTGCCAGGGCAGGACGGCGGTCAGGGCCAGGAGCAGCAGGGCCTCGCGGGCACCCCAGCCGTCCGGCAGCACCACCACGAGGCTGGCGGTGGCCGTGGCCAGGGCGAAGCCGCCCACGCAGACCGGCAGGGCGGTCAGCGGAGGGGCGCCCAGCATCACGGCGAGGGCCCACAGGTGGAGCCCGCCGGCCGCCCAGGAGCCGGTCGCGGAGGCGAGGGCCCGGCGCATGCCCCGGTCGCTCGCCCGGGTCTCCGGCGGGCGCCGGCGGGCCAGGCGCGCGGCGGACGCGGCGAGGCGGTGGAGCAGTCCCGGCCGGACGGCGAAGGCGAGGGTGACCGCGCCCGGCAGCACCAGCCACCAGGCCTCGGCGCCGATCGTCCAGGGCGCGGCGAGCGGGCCGACGGCGAGGCCGGTGAGGACGGCCACGATCAGGTTGAGCAGGAAGACGGCGAGCACGACCGGCGCGGGCACCCCGGCCGCGCCGCCCATCCGCAGCTGGGCGAGGACGCCCCAGACGGCGCCCGGCACGTACTTGCCGAGGTAGGAGGTGAAGTAGATCCGGGTCGCGGTCCGGCCGGGCACCCGCGGCCCCAGGTCGGACAGCAGGGTCCGCCAGGTGGCCATCGAGAGCAGGACGGCGAGGGCGTTGGCCGCGAGCGCCGCGAGGAGGTACGGGACGGAGTCGGGCCGCAGGACGAGGGCGGCGAGCTCGTCCGCCCGGTCGTGGAGGGCGAAGCCGATGCCGGTGACGACCGCGACGGGGAAGAGGACGGGCAGGGCGCGCCGGAGGCGACCGCGCGGCGAGGCCGGTGCTTCCGGTGCGGTGCGGGGCGCCGGTGCGGCGGTGGTGAGCGTCATGGGCGTCATGACCCGAGGCGGCCGAGCAGCCAGGCGCCGGCGAGCAGCGCCGACCAGAGCAGGGCGTTGGAGACGGTCATCCGGTCGCTGAACAGGGCCCGTGAGGGGTTGCCGCCGCCCGCGTCGACGACGATCAGCTGGAGGTAGCGGGCCAGCCCGAAGAGCGCGAACGGCGCGGTGAGGACCGCGACGAGCGGGCCGTGCGTCCCGAAGACCGGGCTGCCCTGGACCTGCAGGACGTAACTCACCGCCGTGAGGACCGCGGTGAAGGCGAGCAGCTGGTCGAGGAAGCCGAGGGTGTAGCCGCGCAGCGCGGGCCGGTGCAGCACCCCGCCGACCGCCATCTCGTGGCGCCGCTTGCCCAGGATCAGCAGCAGGCAGAGGGAGAAGACGCAGAGCGCGAGCCAGCTCGGCACCGGGTTCCCGGTGGCCAGGCAGCCCTGGGCGAGGCGCAGCACGAATCCGAGGGCCACGATGAAGACGTCGAGCAGCGGGACGTGCTTGAGCCCCTTGCTGTAGGCGGCGTTGAGCGCGAGGTACGCGGCGACCGGCCACCAGTCCGCGAGTCCGGCCGTGCCGGTGAGCGCGGTCAGCCCGACGGTCGCCGCGAGGAGGGCGGCGAGCGCGGCGGCGAAGGACACGGCGGTCCCGACGCCGATGCGTCCGGCGGCGATCGGCCGGTGCCGCTTCTCCGGGTGACGCCGGTCGCGGTCCCGGTCGCCGATGTCGTTGACCAGGTAGATCAGCGCGGACGCGAGGGTGAAGACGGCGATCGCGGCGAGCGCGCCGCCGAGCGCGCCGCCGTCGAGGCGGGGGGCGCCGAGCAGGCCGAGGGGGACGACGACCAGGTTCTTCGTCCACTGTCCGGGGCGGACGAGGGCGGTGAGGTCGGCGAGGCGACCGGGCGGACGGGAGGCCGGCGGACGGACCGCCGGAGCCTCTCGGCCGGTGAGCGTGGGCGTGGCCATGGACGTACTCCTGTGGGGAGGGTCGTACGGGAGGTCATACGGAGGTGGTGGGGGCGGCGGGGGCGGGCCGGCGGCGCACGCTCGGGCCGAAGTCCGGCTCGGTGAGCCAGCGGACGGCGCCGCGGGCCGCGCCCAGGACGATCGCCTGGTGCAGCACGAAGTGGACCGCGGTGAAGTAGAGGAGGAAGCCGGGTCCCCGGGTCCGCAGCGCGAACCGGCTCAGGCCCGGGTCGGCGCAGGCGAAGAGCAGCGCGCACAGGGCCGGGACGAGCAGCAGCCAGGGGGAGAGCAGGGCGAGCGGCAGCGTGGGGAGCGTCAGCGCGGCGGCCAGGACACCGAGCGGCCGGTTGGCGGTGAGGCCGCCCTCCCGCATCTGTCCGAGCGCCGCGATCAGCAGCTGCGAGCGCCGGTACTGCTCCGAGAGCATCGCCCCGAGCCGGTCCACGTCGTCGTGGCGGCCGCGGATCGCCTCGGTCATCAGGATCCGGTGGGACCGGACGAGCCGGCCGCTGTACTCGACGTCCTCCGAGTCCCGGAGGTTCTCGTCGAAGGGGCCGGTCTCCTCGAAGACCTCCTTGCGGAGGGCGCCGAGGGCGAAGAAGGCGGTGCGGACCTCGCCGGCGGCGCGGCGGCGCCAGAAGTGGGCGTGCAGGGCGTGGTAGCGCTCCACCGGCCCGTCGTCGAAGAGCGGTTCGGGGTCGAGGACGCCGTGGACGCAGCCCAGGCCGGGGTCGTTCCCGAGCAGGTCCGCGGCGTGGGCGAGGGCCTCGGGGTGGAGGGCGGTGTCGGAGTCGAGGAAGAAGAGGACGTCGCCGCGGGCGGCGGCGGCCCCCATGTTCCGGGCGGCGGACACCCCGCGGTTGTGGGGGTTGGCGATGAGGACGACGTCGAACTCGCGGGCGATGTCACGGGACCGGTCCGTGCTGGCGTCGTCCACGACGATGACGTCGAGCGGGGCGTGGGTCTGCGCGAAGACCGAGGTGAGGCAGGCGCGCAGGGTCTTCTCGTAGTTGTAGTTGGGGATGATGACGGACACGCTGGGACGGGCCCTGGGCATGGGGGTTCCTTGGGTTCCTGGGGGCGGGGCTCCCCGGGCGGTGGGGGCGTCAGAGGAGCCGGAAGTCCGCGATGCGGTGGCGGGAGAGCTCGGGGGAGTGGCCGAGGAGGAGCCGGCAGAGCAGCAGCGCGTGGCCGACGGCCTCGATCTCGTCGGGGCCCCGGATGTACAGGGCCAGCCGGACCGTCCGGTCGAGGACGAGCGCCCGGGCGGACTCGAAGCGGTCCTGCGGCCGGGCGACGCGGTGCAGCGTCTCGACGAGCCGTGCGGCGGACGGGGCCGGTGGGGGGTCGGTGTCCGGTGCGGGTTCGTCGTCCGGTTCCCTCATCGAGACGCCGATGAGGTAGATGGGGATCAGCCCCAGGAGAATCCGTCGTTGCCGTCGGTGGGCTGCGGGGTCCCGGTCGCGGTCGCGTCGGAGGCGGTGACGGCGACCGTCGCGGCGGGCGCCGGCTGGGCCGCGAGGACGAGGGTGAGCGCGGCGGCGGCGGGGACGGCCAGGGCGACGGCGGCACGGAGCTGAACGCGGGCGAAAGTGGCGAAACGGGCGCTGCTGGGCATGGCGGGGCTGCCTTCCTGGACGGTGCGGAGTGGGGATCGCGGGGGTGTTCCCCCGGGCCGCTCCCGGGCTCTGCCGGGCGGCTTCGACAGGTCCAAGACTGGCCTGCCGGAGGTGCCCTGTCACCGGAGAACGGCTGGCGCCAACCGCGTGGCCGTTAGGGGCCAGTGCGTGCCACGAGCCTCCGCGCGCCGCCCACCAGGGGGTTTCCGGGAGGCGTCACGTTCCTGCCAGGCGGAAGGTGCCGGGGGCCCGTCACCTCTCCGTACGGCCCCCGGAATCGCCCCGGCCCGTCGCGCACCGGCCCGTCGCGCACCGTCCCGTCGCGCACCGTCCCGTCGCGCCCCGGCCCGTCGCACACCGTCACGGAGTCGCCCGCCCGTCGCGCGCCGTCCCGGAAACGCCGGACGGCCGCACCCCCCGCCGAGGTGCGGCCGTCCGTGCCGTACGTGAGGCTCAGCCGTTGGGGCGCTTGAGGCGCGCCACGAACTTGTACCGGTCGCCGCGGTAGACGGACCGGACCCACTCCACCGGCTCACCCTGGGCGTCCAGGGAGTGGCGGGAGAGCATCAGCATCGGCAGGCCCACGTCCGTGCCGAGCAGTCCGGCCTCGCGCGGGGTGGCGAGGGAGGTCTCGATGGTCTCCTCGGCCTCGGCGAGGTGCACGTCGTAGACCTCGGCGAGCGCCGTGTACAGCGAGGTGTACTTCACGAGCGAGCGGCGCAGGGCCGGGAAGCGCTTCGCCGACAGATGCGTGGTCTCGATCGCCATCGGCTCGCCGCTCGCGAGGCGCAGGCGCTCGATGCGGAGCACCCGGCCGCCGGCCGAGATGTCGAGCAGTCCGGCGAGGGTGTCGTCGGCCGTGACGTACCCGATGTCGAGGAGCTGCGAGGTGGGCTCCAGGCCCTGGGCCCGCATGTCCTCCGTGTACGAGGTGAGCTGCAGGGCCTGCGAGACCTTGGGCTTGGCCACGAAGGTGCCCTTGCCCTGGATGCGCTCCAGGCGGCCCTCGACGACCAGTTCCTGGAGTGCCTGGCGCACGGTGGTGCGCGAGGTGTCGAACTCGGCGGCGAGCGTCCGCTCCGGCGGGACCGGCGTGCCGGGCGGCAGGGTCTCCGTCATGTCGAGCAGGTGCCGCTTCAGTCGGTAGTACTTGGGCACGCGCGCGGTGCGGGTCGGTGTCCCGCTCTCTGTCTCCGTACTGCCCGCGTCCGTGGCCATGGCCTGCCTTCCCGACTCCTGTGCTGCTGCCGTCACCGGCTCCTCCGTCTGTCGCGGCTCACATGGTGGCACGGACCGGTCACGGGTCGTCGCCCTCCCTCAGGTGTCGGTCCGATAACGGACGCGACTGCCCTTCTTATACACCCTTGACACCCCTAAAGGTCTAGGCCAAGCTCCGGGTACTGGTCTAAACCATTAAAGACCAGGTCCCAGCCCCACGAGCACTACCCGACGTATGTCTTCGCGCGGTGGGCAGGGGTTGCAGGCATCCCTGAGGAGGGTGGCGTGAAGCGCAAGCTCATCGCGGCGATCGGCGTCGCGGGCATGATGGTCTCCATCGCTGCGTGTGGTTCGGACAGCGACAGCGGCAAGGACGGCGGCAAGGCCACGGCCGGCGGCGACAAGACCCTGACCGTCTGGGTCATGGACGGTTCCGCGCCGGACGCCTGGATGGCCGAGGTGAACAAGGCCTTCGAGGCCAAGCACCCGGGCGTCAAGGTCAAGGTCGAGAAGCAGATCTGGAACGGCATCCAGGAGAAGGTCACCACCGCCCTCTCCGAGGACACCCCGCCGGACGTCCTGGAGCTCGGCAACACGCAGACCGCGGGCTACGCGGTCACCGGCGGTCTCGCCGACCTGTCGGGCGACAAGGCCAAGCTCGGCTACGACGCCTGGAACAAGGGCATGGTCGCCTCCAACGAGCTGGACGGCAAGCTCTACTCCGCCCCGTGGTACGCCGCCAACCGCGTCGTCGTCTACGACAAGGCCGCGTTCAAGAAGGCCGGCGTCACCCCGCCGAAGACCCGCGCCGAGTGGATCGACGGCCTGAAGAAGCTCAAGGCCTCCGACCCGAAGTCGCAGGCGATCTACCTGCCGGGTCAGTCCTGGTACGTGCTCGCCGGCCTCATCTGGGACGAGGGCAGCGACCTCGCGGTCAAGGACGGCGACAAGTGGAAGGGCAACCTGTCCTCCCCCGAGGCCGTCAGCGCCATGAACTTCTACAAGGAGCTGGCGTCCTACTCCACCGCTCCGAAGGACAAGGACGAGGCGACCCCGCAGCAGTCCACCGACATCATCCCCAAGGGCGGCGTCTCGTCCTGGATCGGTCTCGGCTGGGAGGCCGGCGGCGCGATCGACGCCATGAAGAAGGCCGGCAAGACCGCCGACTTCGGCTACTTCCCGATCCCGGGCAAGACCGCCGACAAGCCGGGCTCCGTCTTCCTCGGCGGCTCGAACCTCGCCATCGCCGAGCGCTCCCAGAACAAGGACCTCGCGAAGGAGTGGCTGGCCCTCGCCGCCGGCAAGGAGTTCATGACGAAGTACGCCGCCGCCACCGAGGGCGCGCTGCTTCCGAACACCGACGCCGCGCAGTTCAAGCCGGCCGCGGGCTCCTTCGCCGAGGCCATGGCGCTCTCCTCCGCCTCCGGCAAGGTCACCCCGGTCACCCCGGGCTGGGCCAACGTCGAGACCGCCCCGAACCCGATCAAGGACTACATGACCAAGGTCCTGAAGGGTGAGGACGCCAAGAAGGCCGGCGAGGCGGCCGACAAGGTCATCAACGAGCGCATCAACCAGCAGTAATCCGTAGCCCCGGTGGTGCGGCCGGTGTCGCACCGGCCGCACCACCGGCGCGTTGCAGCGATGCAGTGATCAGCGGCCCGCTCCCCCGGGCCGTGCCCCGGTGGGCGCGGGAGCCCCAGAACCGCGAGGAATAAGACCATGACCGTGGACTCCCAGGGGACGGCGACCGCCGGTCCCCAGGACGCGCCCGGGAGGGCGGCAGGGAAGTCTCAGACTCCGCCA
Organism: Streptomyces tanashiensis; assembly: GCF_014648895.1. Classification (GTDB taxonomy): domain Bacteria; phylum Actinomycetota; class Actinomycetes; order Streptomycetales; family Streptomycetaceae; genus Streptomyces; species Streptomyces tanashiensis. The sequence goes on along the minus strand of NZ_BMRZ01000001.1, from coordinate 345,898 downwards.
CCCTCTCCGGGCCCGAAGGAAGTCCTTCAGCCTCCACGCGGCAGGCGCTCCCTGCCCAGCGGGGTGCTGCCCTACCTGCTCGTCGCGCCCGCCCTGCTGTCCATGGCGGTGCTGCTGCTCTACCCGCTGATCCGCAACGTGATCCTCTCCTTCCAGCAGCTCAACCGGAAGGAATTCATCACCCGCGAGACGGTCTGGACCGGCTTCGACAACTACACCGAGCTCCTCGGTGACTCCGACTTCTGGACCGTCGTCGTCCGAAGCGTCGTCTTCACGGCCGTCAACGTCGCCCTCATCATGGCGATCGGCACGGGCATCGGCCTGCTGCTCAACCGCCTCGGCAAGAAGATGCGACTGGTCCTCTCGCTGGCCCTGATGTTCGCCTGGGCCATGCCGATCGTCGCCTCCGTCACGGTCTTCCGCTGGCTCTTCGACGAGCAGTTCGGCGTCGTGAACTGGCTGATGCGCACGCTGGGCTTCTCCGGCTACGACCAGCACAACTGGTTCGAGACCGGCTTCTCCACCCTGGTCATCGTCCTGATCCTGCTGGTCTGGGGCTCCGTACCGTTCGTCGCCCTCAACATGTACGCCGGCCTGACCACCATCGGGTCCGAGCTGTACGAGGCCGCGAAGATGGACGGCGCCAGCGGCTGGCGCACCTTCTGGGCCGTCGTCTTCCCGAACCTCCGGTCCTTCTTCATGATCACGACGTTCCTGGAGATCATCTGGATCTTCAAGGCGTTCGCCCAGGTCTACGCCATGAACCTGGGTGGTCCCGACCGCGGTTCCGAGACGCTCCCGGTCTTCGCCTACATCGAGGGCGTCGGACAGTTCCACTACGGTGTCGCCGCCGCCATCTCCATCCTGACGATCGTGATGCTCATCGCGGTCATGTCCTTCTACTTCCGCCTGATCCTGAAGGAGGAGGAGGAGCTGTGAGCGCCGCCACCACCCCGACTCCGCAGAAGCTGCGCACCAGGAAGCCGCTCACCGTCGCGGCGGTCGCCAAGAACCTCGGCGCCCTCGTCCTCGCGGTCGTGTTCGTCTTCCCGGTCTACTGGATGTTCTCGTCCTCGCTGAAGCCGCAGCACGAGATCATGACGAAGGACCCGGTCTTCGTCTTCACGCCGACCTTCGAGAACTACAAGACCGCGACCGGCGTCGACCTCTTCTGGACGTACGTCACCAACAGCCTCACCGTCACCATCGGCGCCGTGCTGCTGGCCCTGGTCGTCGCCCTGGCCGCGAGCTTCGCGATCGCCCGTCTCAAGTTCAAGGGACGCAAGGGCATCGTCCTCATCGTGATGATGGCGCAGATGGCCCCCTGGGAGGTCATGGTCATCGCGATGTACATGATCTCCCGTGAGAACGACCTGCTGAACAGCATCCCGATGCTCACGCTGATCTATTTCGTCATGGTCCTCCCCTTCACGATCTGGACCCTCCGCGGCTTCATCGCCGCCGTCCCGGTCGAGCTGGAGGAGGCCGCGCAGATCGACGGCTGCACCCGGGGCCAGGCGTTCCGCAAGGTGATCTTCCCGCTGCTCGCCCCCGGCCTCATGTCGACCTCGCTCTTCGGCTTCATCACCGCCTGGAACGAGTTCGCCATGATCCTCATGCTGAACAAGGACAAGGAGTCGCAGACCCTGACGCTCTGGCTGACCCAGTTCCAGACCGCGTTCGGCAGCGACTGGGGCGCCACCATGGCCGCCTCCACGCTCTTCGCCCTCCCCGTGCTCGTCGTCTTCCTCTTCCTCCAGCGCAAGGCCGTCGGCGGCATGACCGCCGGCGCGGTGAAGGGATAACGGACCCCCATGACCACACTCGTACACGGCTCGGACACCCTGACCCGTGACGCGCTCACGGTCCTCCAGCCCGGCTTCGTCGGCACCACCGCCCCCGACTGGCTGCTCCGCCGCATCGGCGAGGGCCTGTCCTCGGTCGGCCTGTTCGGCCGGAACATCGTCGCCCCCGAGCAGCTCGCCGCGCTCACCGCGCAGCTGCGCGCCGAGCGGGACGACGTCCTCGTCGCCATCGACGAGGAGGGCGGGGACGTCACCCGCCTGGAGGTCAAGCAGGGCTCGTCCTTCCCCGGCAACTACGCGCTGGGCAGCGTCGACGACGTCGAGCTCACCCGGGCCGTCGCCCGCGAGCTCGGCCGCCGGCTCGTGCAGTGCGGCGTCGACCTGAACTGGGCGCCCTCGGCGGACGTCAACTCCAACGCGGAGAACCCGGTCATCGGCGTCCGTTCCTTCGGACCGGACCCGGACCTGGTCGCCCGGCACACCGTGGCGTACGTCGACGGCCTCCAGGGCGTCGGGGTCGCGGCCTGCACGAAGCACTTCCCCGGACACGGCGACACCAACGTGGATTCCCACGACGCGCTGCCCCGGATCGATGTGGACCTCGCCACACTGCACGCCCGTGAGCTGGTACCTTTCCGCGCGGCCGTCGCCGCGGGTACCAAAGCGGTCATGAGCGCGCATATTCTGCTCTCCGCGCTCGACCCCCACCGTCCGGCCACCCTGAGCCCGCAGATCCTCACCGGACTGCTGCGCCAGGAGCTGGGCTTCGAGGGGCTGATCGTCACCGACGGCATGGAGATGCAGGCCGTCGCGGCGACGTACGGAATCGAGCGCGGATCGGTCCTCGCGATCGCCGCGGGCGCCGACGCCATCTGCGTCGGCGGCGGGCTGTGCGACGAGGACACCGTGCTGCGGCTGCGCGACGCGCTCGTCACCGCGGTACGGACCGGTGAACTGCCCGAGGAGCGGCTGGCCGACGCCGCGGCGCGCGTGCGCGCCCTGGCGGCCTGGACCCAGGCGCACCGGGCCAGGGGGGCTGGATCGGTGCCGGGCGCGGCAGTGCAGGAGGGGACCGCGCCCGGCGCCGACATCGGACTCGTGGCGGCCCGCCGGGCCCTCAGGGTGACCCGGGGGCAGCACCCCCACACGCCGGTGACCGACGCTCCCTACGTGGCCTCCTTCACCCCGGTCGCGAACTTCGCGGTCGGCGACGAGACGCCCTGGGGCATCGCGGCCGAGCTGCAGCGGCTGCTGCCCGGCACGGAGACCGGCTCGTACGACGAGCCGTCCGTGGACGCCGTCCTGGCAGCCGCGGGGGAGCGGCGGATCGTGGCGGTCGTACGGGACGCCCACCGGCACCCGTGGATGACCGAGGCCCTGGACGGCCTCCTCGCGGCCCGCCCCGACACGGTCGTGGTCGAGATGGGCCTCAACGAGGCGGAGCCCCGCGGGGCCCTGCACATCGCCACGCACGGCGCGGCCCGGGTCTGCGGCCGCGCGGCCGCCGAGGCCGTGGTCGGCACCGGCGCCTGACGGGACGTACGCGAAGGGGCCCGGCACCTGAACCAGGTGCCGGGCCCCTTCGCACGTGGTCCTAGATGCCCTGCCAGGCGGGCTTGTTCGCGAACGTGTGGCGGAAGTAGTCCGCGAGCTTCAGCTTGGAGGCGGCCGCCTCGTCCACGACGACCGTGGCGTGCGGGTGCAGCTGGAGCGCGGAGGCCGGCACGAGCGCCGCGACCGGGCCCTCGACGGTCTGCGCCACGGCCTCGGCCTTGCCCTCGCCGGTGGCGAGCAGCACCAGGTGACGGGCCTCCAGGATGGTGCCGATGCCCTGGGTGATGACGTGGTGCGGCACCTGCTCGATGTCGTTGTCGAAGAAGCGGGCGTTGTCCACGCGGGTCTGCTCGGTGAGCGTCTTGATCCGGGTGCGGGAGGCGAGCGAGGAGCACGGCTCGTTGAAGCCGATGTGCCCGTCGGTGCCGATGCCGAGGATCTGCAGGTCCACACCACCGGCCTCGGCCAGCGCCGTGTCGTACGCCTCGCACGCCGCCAGGACGTCCTCGGCGGAGCCGTCGGGGCCCATGAACGCCTCGGGGGAGAGCCCGAGCGGCTCGACGACCTGCCGGAGCACGGTGGAGCGGTACGACTCCGGGTGCCCCGCGGGCAGGCCGACGTACTCGTCCAGCTGGGCGATCCGCGCCCGGGAGGCGTCCACGGCACCGGCGGAGACCTGGGCGACAAGGGCGTCGTAGATCGGGATCGGGGTCGAGCCCGTGGCCACGCCGAGCAGCGCGTCGGGCTTGCGGCGCAGGAGGTCGGCGATGCCGTCCGCGATGAGCTCGCCGCCGGCCTTGGCGTCCTTGACGATGACAACTTCCACGCTGTGCCTGCCGATCTGGTGAGGGGCTGCTGAAGGACCGTGTGGTATAGACCAATCTAAGTCCAAATCTAGCAGAGGGGAGGCCTTCCCCTCATGCCGTTCCGCCCCGCGGACGGCGCCGCATCCATCGTCGGCCGCGCCCGCTCCACCAGCCACTCGAACCCCACTCCGGACCGTCCGGGCTCAGGTCAGCGAGCCTCCCGTCGCGTCGATCCAGTCGCCCGTCACCCAGCGCGCGTCCTCGGAGGCCAGGAAGGCCACCACGTCCGCTATCTCCGGCGGCGTCCCGACCCCGCCCAGCGCCGCCATCGCCGCCGCCCCGGCCCAGGCCTCCTCGTTCCCCCGGAGCCAGGCGGCGTTGATGTCGGTGTCGACGATCCCCGGCGCCACCGCGTTGACCGTGATCCCGCGCGGACCGAGCACCTTCGACAGATAGCGGGTGAAGACGTCGAGGGCGCCCTTCGACATCGCGTACGCGATCAGGTCCGGCATCGCCGCCGCCCGGCTCAGCCCGGTCGAGACGTTGATGATGCGGCCGCCGTCCCGCAGGCGCTCCGCGCCCAGCTGCGCCAGGAAGAAGGGCGCCTTCGTGTTGACCGCGAAGATCCGGTCGTACTCCTCGTCGCCGATCGTCGCGAACGGCTGCGAGGTCCCGATCCCCGCGTTGTTCACCAGGATGTCCAGGCCGTCCGCGTGGGCGTCGAAGGCCCGCCACAGCTCCGCCGCGTCCCCCGGCACCCCCAGCTCCTGGCCCACCGCGAAGGCGGAGCCGCCGGCCGCCTCGATCGCGGCGACCGTGTCCTTCGCCGCGGCCTCGTTCGTCCCGTAGTGCACCCCGACCCGGGCGCCCTCGCGGCCGAGCCGCTCGGCGATCCCCCGTCCGATGCCCCGGCTGCCGCCCGTGACCAGTGCCGTCTTCCCGGCCAGCCTTCCGTCGAGCACGCCCATGGCGACGCCCCCCTCACTTCTGTAGCGGTCGTTACGTAAAGACCGTACCCCACGATTCGTAGCGAGCGCTATAGAATTCACTCCATGGTGACGAGACAGCGCGGCCGCCCCCGCTCCTTCGACCGGCTCACGGCCCTGGAGCAGGCGACGATGGCCTTCTGGGAGCACGGCTACGAGACGACCTCCGTCTCCGACCTCACCCGGGTCATGGGCATCAGCGCCCCCAGCCTCTACGCCGCCTTCGGTGACAAGAAGACGCTGTTCGAGGAGGTCGTCGAGGCGTACGCGCTGTCGTACGGCGCCTATGGGGGCAGGGCCTTCGCCGAGGAGGCGACGGCCCGGGGTGCCATCGGGCGCATGCTGCGCGAGGCCGCCCACCACTTCACGGAGCCGGGGCACCCCCGCGGCTGCCTGATGATCTCCGCCGCGATCAACTGCTCGACCCCGGAGGTCGAGGAGGCCCTGCGCGACCGCAGGAACGCGAACCTGGCGTCGTTCGAGGACCGCATCCGCCGCGACGTCGAGTCGGGCGGGCTGCCGGCCGGCACCGACCCCCGCGTGCTCGCCCGCTTCAGCGGTGCCGTCCTCCAGGGCATGTCCCAGCAGGCCCGCGACGGGGCGACGGCGGAGGAGCTGGCGGCGGTGGCCGAGGCGGCGATGCGGGCCTGGCCGGAGGCGGTGGACTGAGACCGGGAGCGGCGAAGGCGGGGAGCGGCGAAGGCGGGGAGCGCGAAGGGGGCGCGAGGAGAGAGGGGTGCTGAGCGGGGGAGCGGCACCCGCGGGCCGCGGCGCCTGGCGGGACCCTCAGCCCGCCCGGCACCGCAGCCCGGAGTTGCTCGGCCGGGGGTGTGCGGTCCCACGGCCGTGTGGGAGGTCTCGGCGCAGTCAGGGCAGAGAGCGCCGGGTACCTCGTCCATCCTCCTGTGCGGGGAGGATGGAGGCTCGGTTCATTCATTGTGGACTAGACCATTCTTGTCTGTCCATCCACAGGAACGCGGTGTTTCCCGGCCCATCCTCCAACACGGAGCCCCGGAGATCCAGGTTCACCGCCCCTGTAATTCCGCAGGTACGCTCGCACCGTGCCCTCCATGAACGACCTCGTCCGCCAGCACACCGCCCTGAGCGACTCCGACCTCGAGTGGCTCCACCTGCTGGTGTCGGAGTGGCAGCTGCTCTCCGACCTCTCCTTCGCCGACCTCGTGCTCTGGGTCCCCACCCTCGACGGCACGCGGTATGTCTCCGTCGCCCAGATGCGGCCCAACACCGGCCCCACCTCCTACCAGGACGACATGGTCGGCCATCTGGTCCCGCGCGGGCGCCGTCCGCTGCTCGACGCCGCCCTCGACGAGGGCCGGATCGTCCGCGAGGGCGACCCCGAGTGGCGCGAGGAGGTCCCCGTCCGGGTCGAGTCCATCCCCGTGCGCCGCGAGGGCCGGGTCCTCGGCGTCATCGCCCGCAACACCAACCTGCTGACCGTCCGCACCCCCTCCCGGCTGGAGCTCACCTATCTGCAGTCGGCCTCCGACCTCGCGCAGATGATCGCCGCCGGAACGTTCCCCTTCCCCGGCGAGCAGGTCGACATGGACTCCTCGCCCCGCGCCGGCGACGGTCTCGTGCGCCTCGACGCCGAGGGTGTCGTCCAGTACGCCTCGCCGAACGCGCTCTCCGCGTACCACCGGCTCGGCCTCGCCGCCGACCTGGTCGGCCAGGACCTCGGCCAGATCACCTCCGAACTCGCCCCCTCCCGGGGCCCGGTGGACGAGGCCCTGGTCAAACTCGCCTCCGGCTACGCGCCCCGGGAGTTCGAGGTGGAGGGCAACGGCGGGGTGATCCAGCTGCGGGCGATCCCGCTCAAGCCCAAGGGCACCCGCATCGGTTCGCTCGTGCTGCTCCGGGACGTCACCGAACTGCGCCGCCGCGAGCGCGAGTTGATCACCAAGGACGCCACCATCCGGGAGATCCACCACCGGGTGAAGAACAACCTCCAGACGGTGGCCGCCCTGCTCCGCCTCCAGGCCCGGCGGATGGACTCCGAGGGTGGCCGCGAGGCCCTCAACGAGGCTGTGCGGCGCGTCGGTTCGATCGCCATCGTCCATGAGACGCTGTCCCAGAACCTGGACGAGCGCGTGGAGTTCGACGAGATCGCCGACCGGGTCATCGCGATGGTCGCCGAGATCTCCCCGGGCAAGGTCACCTGCCGGCGCAACGGCCGCTTCGGCATCCTCGACGCCGAGGTCGCCACCCCGCTCTCCATGGTCCTCACCGAGGTCCTGCAGAACGCGCTCGAACACGCCTTCGCTCAGGGTGAGCAGGGCACCGTCGAGGTCAGCGCCGTCCGCGGCGAGACCCGTGCGGACGCCCGGCTCCTGATCACGGTCCAGGACGACGGCCGCGGCCTGCCCGAGGGCTTCGACCCGCAGCGGGCCGGCAACCTCGGCCTGCAGATCGTACGGACCCTGGTGGAAGGGGAGTTGGGCGGTTCCTTCGACATGCTGCCCGGCGCCGAGCGCGGCACGAAGGTGGTCCTCGACATCCCCGTACAGCCGCAGAAGTGACGGGCTGAGGCAGCACAGCAGCGAGCCCCGGACCGAAGGAGATCGGTCCGGGGCTCGAATGCTGTGGGTTACTGCTGCGCGCTGCGGCTCGGGGGCGGTGATTGCGTACGCGGTGTACGCGCCGCTTGCCTCAGGCTGTGCAGGTGGCTCAGGCGCTGGCGTTACGCGCCCGGTTGCGAGCGGCACGGCGCTTCATCGCGCGGCGCTCGTCCTCGCTGAGGCCACCCCAGACGCCGGAGTCCTGGCCGGACTCGAGCGCCCACTGCAGGCACTGCTCCATGACGGGGCAGCGGCGGCAGACGGCCTTGGCTTCCTCGATCTGCAGCAGCGCAGGACCGGTGTTGCCGATGGGGAAGAACAGCTCGGGGTCTTCCTCACGACAAACGGCGTTGTGACGCCAGTCCATGGCTGCTACCTCTCTCAGTGTTACGTGCGAGTTGCTTGTGAATGTGAACGCTTTCACGAATCCCTCCGCAAGGGAAGGGCCGACTGCCAGGTGAACTGGTGTGGTCCTTGTGCTGAGGAGGGGTTCTGGCTCTCAGTGGAGGCCGGTGTTGCGGGCCGTCCCGATCGCCAAGAAGAGACTCCCAAACCCCAGGGGCGGATACAACCCCTTCCGGAAAGTTTTTTTTGATTCCTCGGTGTCGGCTAGGTCACAGCCGTACTTCTTAGGGGTGGATGCGCGCCTAAACGTTCGAGTGAAAGGACTTTGGGCCCTTCCGCTCACACAATCACACGCAGTGCACGGCGTACGCCTGTGAACGTCACGCTCGTACGCAGCCCGAGGTGGTCGCCGTCCATCTGCAGGGGGAGGGGAACCTTCGAATGCAAGGTGAAGTCGGTCAGGTCGTGCAGAGACACGGCATGCTTGCCGCGCGGACCCCGCTCCGGGGTCGAGGTGAGCAGCTGGGTGCCGTAACGGGCCACCGCCGGAGTGGAGAGCCGGCGCAGTCCGAGCACGTCGAGCGCGGTCTCGAAGGACGCCTCCGGGGACGCGTACACCGGACGATTGCCCAGGTAGGTCCAGGGGGAGGTGTTGCAGATTATGGAGAGGACCAGGTCCTCGACCGGCTCGGCGCCGGGGCGCTCCAGGGTGATCGTGCCGTGCCGGCGGTGCGGCTCCTCCAGGAACTGGCGCACCACCTGGCGCAGATAGAGGGCGTGCGTCGACCGCTTCCCGCGCTCGCGCTGCTGTTCGACCCGGCCGATGACGCTCGCGTCGAAACCGAGTCCGGCACAGAACGTGAACCATCGTTCCGGCACCGATTCGTCCTCGGTGCCGGGTGTCCCGGACGCGAGGCCGAGGCTCACCGTCCGTGTCCGCCGCTCACGCAGCGCGTCGAGCAGGGCGCCGGTCGCCTCCACGGCGTCGTTCGGCAGTCCGAGGGCGCGGGTGAAGACGTTCGTCGAACCGCCGGGGACGACCGCGAGGCTCGGCAGCCGGTCCGGATCGGGGCCGCCGTGCAGCAGTCCGTTGACGACCTCGTTCACCGTGCCGTCCCCGCCGAGGGCCACGACCAGGTCGATGTTGCCGGCCTCGGCGGCCCGCCGGCCCAGGTCGCGCGCGTGCCCCCGGTACTCGGTGGTGACCGCCTCCAGCTTCATCTCGCTGGCCAGCGCGTGGATGAGCACGTCACGGGTGCGGGCACTGGTGGTGGTGGCTGCCGGATTGACCACGAGAAGTGCGCGCATGACCGCCAGCGTACCTACCCGGCGGTACCGGGCCCAGCCCAGCCCGATCCCCGGACACCTCCGACGGGACCCCCGGTCCGGGGCCCGGCCCCGGTTCCCCCGGCGTCCCCGTTACGCTGCCTTTCATGAGCAGTACGGAGCAGACCCCCCGCCCCGCCCGCCTGGCCGCAGCCGCGGGCGTGGCTCTCGTCGAGGCCCTCGGGCTGCTCGCCGGGGGCGTCTACATGCTGGTGCGGACCCTGGCCGACGGCGGCGACGTCACCAGCGGGGTGACGGGCGGTGTGACCGTGATCGCACTCGGACTGATCCCGCTCGCCGCCGCCCGCGGCCTGTGGACGATGCGCTCCTGGAGTCGAGGCCCGGCCGTGATCACCCAGATCCTCGCCCTGCCGGTCGCCTGGCAGATGCTCCAGACCGACGGCGTGATCCCCTTCGGGATCGCCCTCGCCGTGCTCGCCGTGACCGGGCTCGTGCTCCTGGTGAACCCGGCCACGACCGAGGCGCTCGGCATCCGGCGCCCCGGCCAGTAGGCCCGAGGGACTACTCCTCCACCAGAAGCTTCTCCCGAAGCGACGCCAGGGTCCGAGCCAGCAGCCGGGAGACGTGCATCTGCGAGATGCCCACCTCCTGCGCGATCTGCGACTGGGTCATGTTCCCGAAGAAACGGAGCAGCAGGATCCGCTTCTCCCGGGGCGGCAGGTCCTCCAGGAGCGGCTTGAGCGACTCGCGGTACTCGACCCCCTCCAGGGCCTCGTCCTCCGCGCCCAGCGTGTCCGCCACCGCCGGCGACTCGTCGTCCGTGTCCGGGACGTCCAGGGAGAGCGTCGAGTAGGCGTTGGCCGACTCCAGACCCTCCAGGACCTCCTCCTCGGAGATCCCCAGCCGCTCCGCCAGCTCGTGCACGGTCGGTGAGCGGCCGTGCTGCTGCGAGAGCTCCGCCGTCGCCGTGGTCAGCGAGAGCCGCAGCTCCTGGAGCCGGCGCGGCACCCGGACCGCCCACCCCTTGTCACGGAAGTGGCGCTTGATCTCGCCGACGACCGTCGGCGTCGCGTACGTGGAGAACTCCACCCCGCGCTCCGGGTCGAACCGGTCGACCGACTTGATCAGGCCGATCGTCGCCACCTGCGTGAGGTCGTCCAGCGGCTCGCCGCGGTTGCGGAAGCGCCGGGCCAGGTGCTCCACCAGCGGCAGGTGCATGCGCACCAGCCGGTTGCGGAGCTCGGCCTTCTCCGGGGAGCCCTCGGGCAGCTCGCGCAGCTGGACGAAGAGGGCGCGGGCGCCGCTCCGGTCGTGCGGGTCCGGGACGGCGGGGGCGTCCGGGCCCTCGTCGTCGTCCTCCTCCTCGGCCTTCTCCGCCGCCGCGGCCGCCTCGGCCTCGTCGGGCGTACGCGCCTCGGGAGCCTCGGGGGAGCCCTCGGAACTCGCGGGGGCCTCGGAGACTCCTGGTGTCTCGGGAACCTCGTGGTGCTGCTCGTGCTCGCTCATCTGGTCCGCCTGCTCCGTAGCGACCCTGTTCGGCCGCGCCTGCTGCTCAGGGATGCCGGCCGTCGCGTCCCCGCTCCTCACGCCGGGCCTGGCCCCGCGCCGCGCTGTTTGTACAGGCTGATCGAGACCGTACGGTCATCGGCCACCGACGACTCCACCTTCCCGGCCAGCGCCGACAGCACGGTCCACGCGAAGGTGTCCCGCTCGGGCGCCCTGCCGTCCGTCGTCGGGGCGGAGACCGTCACGTCGAGGGAGTCGTCGACCAGCCGGAAGACACAGCTGAGGACGGACCCCGGCACGGCCTGCTGGAGCAGGATGGCGCAGGCCTCGTCGACCGCGATCCGCAAGTCCTCGATCTCGTCGAGGGTGAAGTCCAAGCGCGCCGCGAGGCCGGCCGTGGCCGTACGCAGCACGGACAGATAGGCACCCGCAGCGGGCAGCCGGACTTCCACGAAGTCCTGGGTCCCGGGCTCGCCTGCGATCTGGGACACCCTCACCTCCAAGGTGGCACAAGCTCATTCGGGGCTCGGGGGGAGAGGCCCCCGAACCGGGCGGTACGCAGGGAGCCTGCGCGGTCCGCCGTGAAACTATCGCGATCCGTCCTGCCGTGTCGCCGTGAGCCCTGGAGACCAGGTGAATCCTCGCCCCCGACCCGGCAGCCGCGGAGAACCCGCGGAGGGGTGACGTACCCAGCCGTCAGACGATCGAACCGTCGACGAAGCACCAACGCCAGGCCTCGCCCGGTTCGAAGGTCCGCATCACCGGGTGCCCGGTCGAGGAGAAGTGGCCCGTCGCGTGCCGTCCCGCCGAGGAGTCGCAGCAGCCCACGTGCCCACAGCTGAGACAGAGCCGCAGCTGGACCGGGTGCGTGCCGTCCGCCAGGCACTCGGGACAGGTGTCGGCCAGCGGCACCGGTTCGGGGCGCGGCATTTCGGCTACGTGCGGGCACTCGCTCATGATGGCCAGGTTACGTTGCGGCACGGGACGGGGTCGGGCATGGACGCACTGCAGCTGGTGGCACTGGTGGCGGCGAGCGCCGCCGTGGCCGGGTTCGCCCGCAGGACCCCGGTGCCCGCCCCGCTGCTCCTGGTCGCCGTGGGCCTCGCCGCCTCGTACCTGCCGGGGGTCCCCGACTACACCCTCGACCCGCACATCGTGCTGCCGCTGATCCTGCCCCCGCTCCTCTACACGGCCGCCGTCGAGTCCTCGTACCTGGACCTGCGGGCCAACATCAGGCCCGTCGCGCTGCTCTCCGTCGGGTACGTCCTCTTCGCCACCGTGGCCGTGGGCTGGCTCGCGTACGTCCTCGTGCCCGATCTGCCGCTCACCGCCGCCCTCGTGCTCGGCGCCGTGATCGCCCCGCCGGACGCGGTCGCCGCCACCGCCATCGCCCGCCGCCTCGGCCTGCCGAACCGGATCACCACGATCCTCCAGGGCGAGTCCCTCGTGAACGACGCCACCGCGATCACCGCGTACAAGGTCGCCCTCGCCGCCGCCGTCGGCGAGGGCATCAGCTGGGCCGGCGGCCTGTGGGAGTTCGCCCTGGCCGCGATCGGCGGCATCGGCGTCGGCCTCGTCCTGATGGTCCCGATCCACTGGCTCCGCACCCACCTGACCGAGGCCCTGCTCCAGAACACCCTCTCCCTGCTCATCCCGTTCATCGCGTACGCCGCCGCCGAGGAGGTCGGCGCCTCCGGCGTGCTCGCCGTCGTCGTGGTCGGCCTCTTCCTCGGCCACAAGGCCTGGAAGGTCGACTTCGCCACCCGCCTCCAGGAGGAGGCCGTCTGGAAGATGGTCGCCTTCATCCTGGAGTCCGCCGTCTTCGCCCTCATCGGCCTCCAGTTGCCGTACGTCGTCAAGGGACTCGGCCGGTACGGCATGGGCGAGGCGGCCTGGTACGCGGTCGGTGTCTTCGTCGCCGTGGTCGTCGTCCGCTTCGTCTGGGTCTACCCGGCGACCTTCCTGCCCCGCTGGATGTCCTCGGGCATCAGGGAGCGGGAGCCCGAGGTGGACTGGCGGGCGCCGCTCGTCGTCGGCTGGGCCGGCATGCGCGGCGTGGTCTCCCTGGCCATCGCCTTCTCCATCCCCGTCGTCACCGACGGGGTGGAGTTCCCGGCGCGGAACCTCGTCCTCTTCCTCACCTTCACCACCGTGATCGGAACCCTCGTGGTGCAGGGCCTGACGCTGCCGCCGCTGATCCGGCTCCTGAAGCTCCCCGGACGCGACCGGTACGCCGAGACCCTGGCCGAGGCGCAGGCCCAGAGCGAGGCCTCCCGGGCCGCCGAGGAACGCCTCGACGCACTCCTCGCCGACGAGCGCAACGCCCTGCCGCAGCCCCTCGCCGACCGGCTGCGCACGGTGATGGAGCGCCGCCGCAACGCCGTGTGGGAACGCCTCGGCGCGGTCAACGCGATCACCGGGGAGACCGCGGACGACACCTACCGCCGCCTCTCGCGCGAGATGATCGACGCCGAACGCGAGGTCTTCGTACAGCTGCGCGACGCCCGCCGGATCGACGACGAGATGATGCGCACCCTCCTCCGTCGCCTCGACCTGGAGGAGGCGGCGGCCTTCCGGGAGACCGACTAGGGGGTGTCCGGGGTGTCCCGGGCGTCCGGTGCGCCCGTGATCACCGCCGCGAGCCGGGTGCCGGCCGGGAAGGCGCCCTCCTCCGCGAGGGCCGTCAGGCCGTACAGCATTTTGGCGACATACAGCCGCTCGATGGCGAGTCCGTGCCGCGCCTCGAAGTCCTGTGCGAACGCCTCCAGAACGGGGGGCACGCGCGCGTAGCCCCCGCCGTGGAAGCGCTCGTCCAGGCTCCACTCGCCACGCGGGCCGCCGAAGGCCGTCTCCTGGAGGGCGCGGACCTCCCCGCCGAGGAAGCCGCCCCTGAGTACGGGGACGCCCAGCGCCCTCTGCCCGGGGGAGAGACCGGCGGCGAGGCCCGCCAGGGTGCCGCCCGTGCCGCAGGCGACCGCGACCGTGTCCGCCGCCCCGGCGAGCTCGCGGCCCAGCTCCACGCAGCCGTGGACGGCGAGCGCGTTGCTGCCGCCCTCCGGGACCACGTACGCGCCCGCGGGGGCCCGTTCCAGGAGCTTCGCGAGCGTGGCCGGGTCGCCCTTCGCGCGGTACGTGGCCCGGTCCACGAACTCCAGCCGCATCCCGTCCGCCGCGCAGCGCGCGAGCGAGGGGTTGAGCGGGCGCCCGGCCAGCTCGTCGCCGCGGACCACCCCGACCGTCGGGAAGCCGAGCAGCCGTCCCGCCGCCGCCGTCGCCCGCAGGTGGTTGGAGTACGCGCCGCCGAAGGTGAGCACGGGCCGGCCGGCCGCCTCGCGCAGGTTGAGCGCGAGCTTGCGCCACTTGTTGCCGGGCAGGTCGGGGTGGATGAGGTCCTCGCGCTTCAGCAGCAGCGTGAGCCCGCGCCGGGTGAAGCGCTCGTCCTCCACCGGCTCCAGAGGCGAGGGGAGCCGGGGCCGCAGGCGGGAGAGGTCGAACGCGTTCACCCGGTCATTCTCGCCGCCCCTCCGGAGGCCGGCGCGGCGGCCCGGCGGGTCAGCGCAGCAGGTCGGCGATCCGCTCCCGCATCGACGCCATCGTGAAGCCGCGCGGGTCCACCTTGCCCGGCTGCCACTCGCGGTGTCCGATGACCGACCGGTGCGTCCAGCCGTGCGCCCTGCAGACGGCGGCCGCCGCCTTCGCGATGGCCTCCAGCTGCACGTCCGGCCACGGGTCCTCGCCGTCGCCGAGGTTCTCGCACTCGAAGCCGTAGAAGTGCCGGTTGCCGTCCGTGGTGGCCTCGTCGTCCGGCGGCAGGTTCCGCTCGGCGATGACCGCCCGGAGGACCTCGTCGTCGCCGAGCCCCGCGTGGTTGGCCCGCCCGTAGCCGACGAGGTGGACCGTGCCGTCCTTGGCGATCACGCCGTGGCACAGCGGCCCGGGCAGGTTCTCGTGGCCGTCCCGGCACAGCCGGACGGTCGCGGCGGTGCCACGGGTCACGGTGTGGTGGATCATCACGCCGTGCACGGGGCCCCAGGGGCCCTTGTGGTTGCGGTTGTGGGTGGACCAGTCGCCGACCTGGACGACCGCGAGGTGCTCGGCGCGCAGGGCGCCGAGGAACTTCTTCGCGGACATGGGTGAGGCCATGACCGACTCCTTCCGGAGGGCGGGGTGAGGTTCCGGAGTACCGGAGTCCGCTACTCCGCTGCCATCCGTTCGGGCCGTGTGCGAGCAGATCCGGACAGATCGTCAGGAGGTCTGTGGGGCTGGTCTGTTCGGATGGAAATCACGTGACATGCCCCGAAGATCGTCGAACAGTCCCACCCGAATGTGTAATGGCGCCGACACGCTCCGTGCTGAAAGGCTTCACTCGCAACTCAGTCATACGAGAGGGAGTTCCATGTCCGTTGGTTCGGTTGACGGCGAGGTCCGCGCGGAGCAGCAGGCCCCGCAGCAGAGTCTCGGGACCGCCGCCGCGCGGAACCTCGCCACGACCACCAAGTCGGCCCCGCAGATGCAGGAGATCACCTCCCGGTGGCTGCTGCGGACGCTGCCGTGGGTCCAGGTGCAGGGCGGCACGTACCGGGTGAACCGGAGGCTCAGCTACTCCGTGGGTGACGGCCGCGTCACCTTCGTGCAGACCGGAGAGCGCGTCGCGGTGATCCCCGCCGAACTCGGCGAACTCCCCGCACTGCGTGGCTACGAGGACGAGGGCGCGCTGACCGAGCTCGCGGCCCGCTGCACCCAGCGGGAGTACGCGGCGGGCGAGATCATCGCCGTGGCCGGAGCCCCCACCGACCGGGTGCACCTCCTCGCGCACGGCCGCATCGAGCAGATCGGCGAGGGGCCCTACGGCGACGAGGCCGTCCTCGGCGTCCTGGCCGACGGCGCCTACCTCGGCGAGGCCGCGCTGGTCGACGCGGACGCCACCTGGGACTGGACCGCCCGGGCCGCCACGGCCTGTACGGTCCTGGAGCTCACCCGGGACGACGTACGGAACCTCGCGGACCGGGCCGGCTCGCTCGCCGCCCACCTCGCGGGGGTCGCGTCGGCGCCCGACCAGCGCACCAACACCTACGGCGAGGCCGCCATCGACCTCTCCGCGGGCCACGTCGGCGAGGCGGTCGTCCCGCACACCTACGTGGACTACGACGCCTCGCCCCGCGAGTACGAGCTGAGCGTCGCCCAGACCGTGCTGAAGGTCCACAGCCGTGTCGCCGACCTCTACAACCAGCCGATGAACCAGACCGAGCAGCAGTTGCGGCTCACGGTCGAGGCGCTCCGCGAGCGCCAGGAGCACGAGCTGATCAACAACAAGGAGTTCGGCCTCCTCTCCAACTGCGACTACGGACAGCGGCTCCAGCCGCACGACGGCGCCCCCAGCCCGGACGACATGGACGAGCTGCTCTCCCGCCGCCGGGGCTCCAAGATGTTCCTCGCCCACCCGCGCGCCATCGCCGCCTTCGGTCGCGAGCTCAACAAGCGCGGCCTCGTGCCCGAGACGATCGAGATCGCGGGCAACCGCATCCCGACCTGGCGCGGCGTCCCGATCTACCCGTGCAACAAGATCCCGGTCTCGGACGCCCGGACCACCTCGATCATCTGCATGCGTACCGGCGAGGCGGACCAGGGCGTGATCGGTCTGCACCAGACCGGCCTCCCCGACGAGATCGAGCCCAGCCTCTCCGTCCGCTTCATGGGCATCGACGAGCAGGCGATCATCTCCTACCTGGTCACGGCCTACTACTCGGCGGCCGTCCTCGTCCCGGACGCCCTCGGTGTCCTGGAGAACGTCGAGGTCAGCCGCTGGCGCTGAGCCGGCGGCGCCCGGGGGCGGGGGCCGAACCCGCCCGCCCCCGGGCGCTCCCCGGCCCGCCGCGGCGAAGGACCGCCGCGGCCGATCTCCGTGGCGGACCCGCCGTGGCGGCCCGTCGCGAAGGATGCGAAGGAAATGACCGTGACCATGACCAGCCCGGACCCCGTCGCCGACGGCCAGGGGGCCGTGACGCTCCTGGACCGGACGCGTACGGCCGTCGACCCCCGACTGCGGTCGACCGTCGAGTCCCTCCCGGACTCCGTACGGCGCGTGGCGATGTACCACTTCGGCTGGGAGCGCGCCGACGGCACCCCGGACGCGGGCCGGCCGGGCAAGGCGATCCGGCCCGCCCTGGTCCTCGCGGCGGCCCGCGCGCTCGGCGCGGACGAGTCCCGGGCCGTGAACGCCGCGGCGGCGGTGGAGCTCGCGCACAACTTCACGCTGCTCCACGACGACATCGTCGACGAGGACCCGACCCGGCGGCACCGGCCCACCGCCTGGACCGTCTTCGGCATCCCCGACGCCCTCATGGCCGGTGACGCGATGAGCGCGCTGGCCCTGCGGCTGCTCGCCGAGGACCCCCACCCGGCCTCCCCGGCGGCCTCCGCGCGCCTCGCCGCCTGCGTCATCGAGCTCTGTGCCGGCCAGCAGGCCGACTGCGCCTTCGAGCGCCGCGACCCGCGCGAGGTCTCCCTCGACGAGTGCCTGGCCATGGCGACCGCCAAGACCGGTGCCCTGCTCGGATGCTCCTGCGCCCTCGGCGCGCTCTACGCGGGCGCGGGGGAGGAGGAGGTCGCGGCGATGGACGCCTTCGGCCGGGAGGCGGGTCTCGCCTTCCAGCTGATCGACGACCTCATCGGCATCTGGGGCGACCCGGAGCGCACGGGCAAGCCGGCCGGTGCCGATCTCGTCGCCCACAAGAAGTCGCTGCCCGTGGTGGCGGCGCTCACCTCCGGCACCTCCGCGGGGGAGGAGCTGGCCGAGCTGTACTCCCGCCCGGCCCTCGACGCGGCGGCGGTACGGGCGGCGGCGGACGCCGTCGAGCGGGCCGGTGGGCGCGACTGGGCGCAGGCCCAGGCGGCCGAGCGCATGGGGCGCGCCGTCGAGCACCTGGCGCAGGCGGTGCCGGATCTGGCGGCGGCGGAGGACCTGCTCGCCCTCGCGGAGTTCGTCACGCGCCGTACGCGCTGATCCCCGGGCGGGCGTGGGCGGCGGGTGGTCACGTCTCCGGGACGATGCGGGTGACCACCGTCTCGATCATGTCGTCCAGGTCCCGGTCGCCCAGGATCCCGGGGACGGTGAAGTGGTCGAGGAGCAGTCCGGTGAGGGCGAAGTAGAGCAGCCGCACCGTGTCGGCGTCCCCGGGCATCCCGGCGTCGAGGTGCCCCTGGACGTTCGCGTCCAGGTCGGAGCGGAGCACCTGGGTGAGCTGGGTCCTCAGCTCGGGCCGGCGGACGGCTTCGAGGCGGAGTTCGAAGAGGCCGAGGTAGCAGGTGCGCTCGGCGGCGAGCCTGCGGGCGATCCAGCGCATCAGGTCGAGCACCAGCTCCCTGCTGGGAGCGTGCCGCATGGCGGCCGCCGCGTCGTCCGGGTCCGGGGTCAGCCGGACGAAGATCCGGTCGCCGACCTGGGAGAGCAGCTGGTCCCGGTCGGAGAAGTAGTTGGAGGAGGTGCCCGTGGGGACCCCCGCCCGGGCGTCGACCGCCCGGAAGGTCAGCCCGCGGGCGCCCTCGTCCGCCAGGACCTCGATCGCGGCGTCGAGCAGGGCCGTACGGCGCTCCGGGTTTCTCGCCATGTCGGGCTCCCTCGTGTGCTGAATCGGTTCTCTTCGAAAATAGGCCTTGCGTAACCACTACAAGTGAAGCACTATAAGTGTCGTGGTTGCGACGGCAGCCCGCTTCCCGAGACGAAGAGGACCGGTTTGCGCAAGCTCACCTACTACATCGCCTGCACCATCGACGGCTTCATCGGCGACCCCGAGGGCGACGCCAGCTCCATGTTCAAGTTCTCGACCGGTGAGTACATGGCGACCATGAACGCCGAGTACCCCGAGACCGTCCCGACGCACGCGCGGGAGATGTTCGGGGTCGACGCCGAGAACAAGCACTACGACACCCTCATCCAGGGCAGGCGGTCGTACCAGCTCGCCCTCGACATCGGCGTCACCAGCCCGTACAACCACCTGCGCGAGTTCGTGGCCACCCGCTCGCTCGCCGAGTCGCCCCACCCCAACGTCGAGCTGATCGCCGACGACCTCGTCGGCCGTGTCCGCGAGCTCAAGGCCGAGGACAGCCCCCTGGGCATCTATCTCTGCGGCGGCTCCACCATCGCCGGTGAGCTCATCGAGGAGATCGACGAGCTGGTCATCAAGACCTACCCGCAGGTCTACGGCTCCGGCATGCCGATGTTCGGCGCCGGCTTCGAGCCCCGGGACTTCGACCTCGGCGACGTCCGCGTCTTCGACAACGGCGTGATCGTCCGCACGTACACCAGGAAGCGGTAGCGGCGCCAAGCGGTGTCGCGCGGGGCGGCCTACCCTGGATGCATGGGCGACGAGGTGCCTCGCACGACGCGGGACCCCCTGGCCGAGCGTCACTGCCCGGCCTGCGGCGGACCGCTCGGCACGCTGGCCACCCGGCACAAGGTCCTCGGGGCCTGGGTGCCGGAGTGGGAGGTGCAGCCGTGCCGCAACCCGGAGTGCCCGCTCCACGAGGGTGCGGAAGCCACTACCCCGCACGTGACCGGCAAGAACGGCGAGATCGGGAGAAGTCCGGCCCCTGGGTGACCGGGCGCGCGGCGGAGCCGGTCATACCGCTACAGTCCGCGCATGTCATCGGAGTCGACAGAAGTCTGGACCGGCTGGTACCGGGACCGCAGCGGCGCGGAAGCGATCGTCATCACGGCCGACGGGCGGCGCGTCGCCACCCGGATCAGGGGGGTCGAGTACACGGGCGAGAGCTTCGCCGCGCTCACCGCCGCCGACGAGGGCGGGCGGGCCCTCACGGGCTGCGTCCTGGAGTGGGACCTGCCGCTCCCCGTCGTCGTGGACGGCGCCGCCCAGCAGGCCACCCTGGCCTGCCTGCTGACGCTCGGTGAGCGCGCCGACCTCAGCCTGACGCTGCACTACGGCGGCGCCGCCTTCGAGGCGTGCGTCGCCGGGGGCGACTTCGAGGGAGCCCTCGAAAGGGTGCGGCGCCAGCTGCCGGCCGGTGCGGACTTCGGCCGCAGGCTCCTCCAGGCGGCCTGAGGCCGGGACGGCGGCGCCCCGGGGAGGGGGCGCCACCGCCGTACGTGGCTACGCGTCAGCTCTTGAAGGCCGAGGCGAGGCCGTACCGCCACAACTGGTCGACGCGGGACCGCTCCTGCGCGTTCGGCTGGGCGTTCTGGCAGGACGTGCCGGGGCCGCCGCCCGACATCAACTCGCTGCAGGGGCCGCTGTAGTGGTCCGGCAGTCCGAGGACGTGTCCGGTCTCGTGGGCGGTGACCCGGGTCGAGTTGTACTGCTGGTTCTGCCGGTAGTCGAGGAAGATGTAGCCACTGCCGTGACCGTCGGTGCTGGCGTACGAGCCACGGGAGTCGTTGCCCTCGTAGTAGGCGAAGTCCGGGTTGCTGCCCTCGACGAGCCGGACGTTCGCCACCGAGCTGTTCCATATCTGGGCCGAGCGGGCGATCTGGCTGCGGAAGCTCGGCGCGTTGGCGGCGCTGTAGACGACGGTGACGGCGGCCGCGCCGGGGGTGGCGGCCCGCTTCTTCGCCACCGACTTCACGACGGCGTCGAAGAAGGCCTGGTTGGCCTTGGCCTCCTCGGCCGAACCGGCGTACGCCACGGCGGCGTTGGCGTGGGGGGCCGTGCCGACCGCCGCCGCCGGCGCCGTACCGAGCGAGGCGGCGAGGCCGAGACCGAGGGTGGCGGTCAGCACGGAGGTGAGGACCTTGGGGTGACGCATGGGGGGCTCCTCCTGTTGGGGTCGGAGAGAGTCTCGGGGGAGCCGGGCCGCGTGGGGATGATGTCAACCGCCGATAGCCCCACCGCATCACCACCCCTCCGACCCCCTGAACGACTCATCAACTCCCTTGGAATCAAAGGTGATTGAGAGGTTCCGGGCGTCTGGTGCGACTCCGGGAGCCGCCCTACCCTCGGGGCATGGAGCTGGAGGTGAGACATCTGCGCGCGCTCTGCGCCATCGCGGACACGGGCAGCCTGCACAAGGCCGCCCGCCAACTGGGCATGAGCCAGCCCTCGCTGACCACCCAGCTGCGCCGCATCGAGAACTCCCTCGGCGCCGAACTCTTCTCCCGCGGCCGCACCGGCTGCCGCCCCACCCCGCTCGGCCGCTCCCTGCTCAGCCGGGCCCGCCCCCTGGTCGCCGACATGGCCGCGCTCGTCACCGAGACCCGGGCCGCGGCCGCCCGCGAGGACGGGCCGGGGCTCCGCGTCGGCTCCACGGCCAGCCGGGCGCTCCCGGGCTGGCTGCGCCGCCTCCGGCAGCGGCTGCCCGGCACGGAGGTCGGCCTCCGGGTGGACGTCTCCGCCAACGCGCTGCTGCGCACGGTCGCCGCCGGGCAGCTCGACGTGGCCTTCGTGCACGAGGTGGAGGGCTGCCCGCTGCGGGTCCCCGAGGGGCTCACGGGCCGGGTCCTGGTCGCCCGCGAACCGCAGTTCATCTCGATGGCCCGCGACCACCCGGCCGCCGCCCGCACCGTCGTGGACCTCGCCGACCTCGCCGCCGACCACTGGATGGTCGACCCGACCGTCGACGGCGAATGGGACGGCCTCCGGCGGGTCCTCGGCGCCGCCGGCATCGACCCGCCCCTGCTGCACGGCGACTACCACACGGCCGCCTCGCTCATCGTCCTCGGCGAGGCCGTCGCCCCCTGCCAGCCCACCTCGGTCCCGCGCGAGGACATGGCCGTCCGGCCCCTGCGCGGCGACCCGCTCGGCGTCCGCCTCCTGCTGTACGCGCGCCCCGGGGCGCCCCTGGACGTGCTGTACGCCGAACTCGCCGCGGCCTACCGGGAGGTGGCCCTGCGGGCGGCCCCGTACCGCGAGTGGCTCCGCCGCCAGGGCGCGACGGCCACGCTGTCGGTGGGACCGTGCATGATGACCGTATGAGCGAACGCGAGGACGGCCCGGGCCGGGCAGAGGTGCGGCACGCGCGCCCCGAGGACCTGCCCCGGGTCGTGGAACTCATCGCCGAGCACGCCGCGTACGAGAAGTCCGCGCCCCCGGCCCCCGGCCTCGCGGACCGTCTCGCCGGCCTCCTCTTCGGCCCCGAGCGCCCCCGCCTCCGCTGCTTCGTCGCCGCCCTCCCCGACGGCACCCTCGCGGGCTACGCCACCTGCGCCCCGGAGCTCTCCACCTGGGACGGCACGGAGTACCTCCACATGGACTGCCTCTACCTGACGGAGACCTCCCGGGGTCACGGCCTCGGCCCCCTGCTGATCGCGGCGCTCCGCACGGAGGCCCGCACCCTCGGACTCCCGGAACTCCAGTGGCAGACCCCCGCGTGGAACGAGAGCGCGATCCGCTTCTACGACCGCCTGGGCGCCACCTCGAAGGAGAAGCGCCGCTACACGCTCCCGACGGAGGCGTAGAAACGCCCGGAGGGGTACGACCGCGGCGCGGCCGTACCCCTCCGGGTGGACATCAGAAGGTCAAGAAGGTCAGGCCTTCTTGGTCTCCCAGAAGATGCGGTCGATCTCGGCGATGAGCTCCAGCGCCTTCTCGCCCGTCTTCGGGTCGGTCGACGCCTTGGCGGCCGAGAGGGCCTTCAGGGTGTCGTTGACCAGCTGGTTGAGCTCGGGGTACTTCTCGAAGTGCGGGGCCTTGAAGTAGTCGCTCCAGAGCACCGAGACGTGGTGCTTGGCGAGCTCCGCGCGCTGCTCCTTGATGACCGTGGCGCGCGCACGGAAGTGCGGGTCGTCGTTGGCCAGGTACTTCTCCTGGACAGCCTTGACGGACTCGGCCTCGATGCGGGCCTGGGCCGGGTCGTACACGCCGCACGGGAGGTCGCAGTGGGCGCTGACCTTCACCTTGGGGGCAAACAGGCGGGAGAGCATTGAGCCGTCCTTCCTCGTGATCGTCTTCTCAGGTGGGACATTACTCGGTGAGAAGGGCGTTTTCGCGGGCGCCCCCTGGGGCTTAGGTCAAAAGTCCAGGGTCACCATGGGACTCGTGTACGAGTGGACGAGTCCACGCAGGAGTGGATCGGGAGGTGCCGGATGACGAGGTCCGGGCGGGAGCAGGTGGGGGAGGCCGGTGCCCCGTTCGGGATCGCCGAGGTGACGGGGGTGTCGATGGTGCCCACGCTGCTCCACGGCGACCAGCTGCTCGTGCAGTACGGGGCGCGGCTGCGGGCGGGGTGCGTGGCCGTGCTGCGGCATCCGCTCCAGCAGGATCTGCTCATCGTGAAGCGGCTGATCGAGCGACGTGACGGCGGCTGGTGGGTGCTCGGCGACAACCCGGACGCCGAGGGCGACAGCCGGGTCTTCGGGGCCGTACCGCCCGAGCTGGTCCTCGGGCGGGTGCGGGCGCGGTACCGGCCGGTGACGCCGGGGCGTCAGCGTTCGGCCGGGGTGGTGCTCTCCTGGCTGGTGTCCTCGGTGAGGCCGGTCCGGTCGGACCGCTCGGCCTCCAGGCGCTTGCGGGCCCGGTAGGCGGCCACGTTGGCCCGGGTCGCGCAGCGGTCCGAGCAGTAGCGGCGGGACCGGTTGGTGGAGGTGTCCAGGTAGGCGTTGCGGCAGGGCGGCGCCTGGCAGAGGCCGAGCCGGTCCGCGCCGAACTCCGTGAGGTGGAAGGCGAGGCCCATCGCCGAGATGGCGGCGTAGCCCGTCGTCGCGTTCGAGGAGTGGTCGGCGAGGTGCATGTGCCAGCGGGGCCGGCCCTCCTCGTCGAGGGTGTCGTGGCCGGAGATCTGCGGGCTGACGGGGAACTCCAGGAGGAGTGAGTTCAGCAGGTCCACCGCTCCCGTGTGGTCGCCCTCGTCGGCCGCGGCGAAGACCGCCCGCAGCCGGGCGCGCACCGTGCGGAAGCGCGGGAGGTCCGCCTCCGTGACCCTCCGGGCCATCTGGGTGGCCGGTCCGAAGAGGTCCCGGAGCACCTCGACGGAGGTCAGGGTGTCCTTGCTGCGGGCCGGCTCCTCGGTGTTGACCAGACGTACGGCGAAATCCGAGTAATGGGCCAGTTCCACTTGTAGTCCTTACTTCGGCGGGCTAGTGTCTCGGTCGGAAGGGGTAACGGCTGTTTCCCCTTCGAGGGTATTACAAACGGTAGGGCGAACGCGGGGAGGAACGACCATGACCGGAACCGACTGGGCGGGCTGGCAGCAGAGCTGGGACCGTCAGCAGGAGTGGTACATGCCGGACCGTGAGGAGCGGTTCCGCGTGATGCTCGACATGGTCGAGGCGCTCGTGGGGCCGAAGCCCCGCGTCCTCGACCTCGCGTGCGGTACGGGGAGTATTACGAGCCGGCTGCTCCAGCGGTTCCCCGACGCGACCAGCACCGGCGTCGACCTCGACCCGGCCCTCCTCGCCATCGCCGAGGGCTCCTTCGCCGGCGACGAGCGCGTCACCTTCGTGACCGCCGACCTCAAGGACCCCGCATGGGTGCGGAGCCTGCCGTACGACACGTACGACGCCGTCCTCACCGCCACCGCCCTCCACTGGCTCCACAGCGAGCCCCTGACGGCCCTCTACGGGCAGCTCGCCGGCCTCGTCCGGGACGGCGGCGTCCTCATGAACGCCGACCACATGATCGACGAGGCCACCCCGCGGATCAACGCCGCCGAGCGCGCCCACCGGCACGCCGCCATGGACCGGGCCAAGGGCGCCGGCGCCCTCGACTGGGCCGAGTGGTGGGCGGTCGCCGCCGCGGACCCGGTCCTCGCCGAGCCCACGGCCCGCCGCTTCGAGATCTACGGCGAGCACGCCGACGGCGACGCGCCCTCCGCCGGCTGGCACGCCGACACCCTCCGCGCCGCCGGCTTCGGCGAGGCGCGGCCGGTCTGGGCCTCGCCCTCGGACACCCTCCTGCTGGCCGTGAAGTAGCCGGGGGACGGGAAAGGGGCGGTGCGGGCACGAGCCCGCACCGCCCCTTTCCGTACGGCTTACAGCACCTTCGAGAGGAACGCCTTCGTCCGGTCGTGCTGCGGGTTCGTCAGGACGTCCCGCGGGTTGCCCGACTCGACCACCACGCCGCCGTCCATGAAGACCAGCGAGTCGCCGACCTCGCGGGCGAAGCCCATCTCGTGCGTGACGACGATCATCGTCATGCCGGACTCGGCCAGGTCGCGCATGACGTCGAGGACGTCACCCACGAGCTCCGGGTCGAGCGCCGAGGTCGGCTCGTCGAAGAGCATCAGCTTCGGCTCCATCGCCAGCGCGCGGGCGATCGCCACGCGCTGCTGCTGGCCGCCGGAGAGCTGCGACGGGTAGTTCCCCATCTTGTCCCGCAGACCGACCCGGTCGAGCAGGCGCTCGGCCCGCTCGCGCGCCACCGCCTTGGAGTCGCCCTTCACCTGGATGGGGGCCTCCATGACGTTGGCCAGGGCCGTCATGTGGGGGAAGAGGTTGAAGCGCTGGAAGACCATGCCGATGTCACGGCGCTGGACCGCGACCTCGCTGTCCTTCAGCTCGTAGAGCTTGTCGCCCTTCTGCCGGTAGCCGACCAGCTGGCCGTCGACGGACAGCCGGCCGCCGTCGATGCGCTCCAGGTGGTTGATGCACCGCAGGAAGGTCGACTTGCCGGAGCCGGAGGGGCCGACGAGGCAGAAGACCTCGCCGTTCTGCACCTCCAGGTCGATGCCGCGGAGGATGTGGGCGGCGCCGTAGGACTTGTGGACGCCCTCTGCCTTGACCATGGTCTGACCGGTCATGCCGATGCCTCCGGGGAACGCTTGAACGTGGTCAGGTTGGCCTTGACCCGCTGGAACGGAGTGGGCGGCAGGTTGCGGGTCGAACCGCGGGAGAAGCGGCGCTCCAGGTAGTACTGGCCGACGCTGAACACGCTGGTCAGCGCCAGGTACCAGATGGAGGCCACGAACAGCATCTCCATGACGGCGCCGGCGGTGTTGCCGATGTTCGACGAGGCACGCAGCAGTTCGGTGTACTGCACGGCCGAGACCAGCGACGAGGTCTTCAGCATGTTGATGAACTCGTTGCCCGTCGGGGGCACGATCACGCGCATGGCCTGCGGGAGCACGATGCGGCCCATGGTCTTCGTCTGGGACATGCCCAGCGCGTGCGCCGCCTCCGTCTGGCCCTCGTCGACCGACTGGATGCCGGCGCGGACGATCTCCGCCATGTAGGCGCCCTCGTTCAGGCCGAGGCCGAGCAGGGCCACCATGAACGGCGTCATGACGTCCACGGTCTCGTTCTTGTAGATCGGCCCGAGGTCGATGTACTGGAAGATCAGCGACAGGTTGAACCACACCAGCAGCTGGACGTAGACCGGGGTGCCGCGGAAGAACCAGATGTAGAGCCAGGCGACCGCACCGGTCACCGGGTTCTTGGAGAGCCGCATCACGGCGAAGAGGATGCCGAGGACGAGACCCAGCGCCATCGCGGAGACGCTGATGATGATGGTGTTCCACATGCCGCTGATCACGGACGGGTCGAACACCTTGTCCCACACCGTGTCCCAGATGACATTGCCCTGGGAGAAGGCGTAGACGAGCCACCCGAGGAGCCCGACGACCACCACGGCGCTGATCCAGCGGCCGTAGTGCCGCACGGGGATGGCCTTGATCGCCTCGTAGGGGACGCCCGAGGGGGAGGGACCGGCCGGAGCGGCGGCCGGTTCCTTGCTGATCTTGTCAGTCATGACGACTGCCCTTCAGTGGTACGAGGAGAGGTCACTTGCCGGCGTTGATCGTGGCCGACTTGACCGCGCTGTCCTCGACGTCCCACTTCTTCAGGACCTCCGCGTAGGAGCCGTCCTTGATGATCGCGTCGAGCGCCTCCTTGACGGCGTCGCGCAGCTGGGTGTTCTCCTTCGAGACGCCGATGCCGAAGAGGCCGACGTCGCTCTGGCTGCCGACGACCTCGAAGTCGTTGCCGCCGCCCGAGGTCTTCGCGATGTACGCGGCGACCGGGTAGTCGTTCAGGTCGGCGACCGCGCCGCCCGCCTTGACGCGGGTCTGGGCCTCGGCGTCGGTGTCGAAGGCCTGGATGGTCAGCTTCTTGTCGCCGCACTTGGCGGCCTGCGCCTTGAAGGTGTCCTCGTAGATCGTGCCGCGCTGGACGGCGACGGTCTTGCCGCAGAGGTCGTCGAGGGAGTTGATGCCCTGCGGGTTGCCCTTCTTGACCAGCAGGGAGACGCCGGAGCTGAAGTAGTCGACGAAGTCGATGCCCTTGCCGATCTTCTTCCCGTTGTCGTCCAGGCCCTCCTGGCGCTTCTTGTTGTCCGTCATCGAGGACATGATCAGCTGCTGGCGGCCGGAGTAGATCGAGGTGATCAGGCCGTCGAAGGTGCCCGACACGAACTCGAGCTTGACGCCGAGCTGCTTGCTGAGGGCCTCGCCGAGGTCCGGGTCGACGCCGACGATCTTGCCGCCCTCGGTGAACTCCATCGGGGCGTACGAGGCGTCCGTGCCGACCTTGATGACACCCGCCTTCTGGATGTCGGCGGGGAGCTTCGAGAAGAGCGGGGCCTTGCCGGCGGACGCGGAGCCGGTGTCGGTGGGCGTGCTCGCGCTCTCCGTCTGGTCGCCGCAGGCGGTCAGCAGCATCGAGCCGGCGACCGCGATGGCGGCGACCGCGGCAAGACGGGAAGTGCGGGTCTTGGCGGTCGTACAGCGCGTGGAGCGTGCGGTCATGGTCGGGTTCCTCCGGCGTGTGAGGGAGCTGCCAGGTGGTCGCGGACGCATCTTCGAGTGTCGCGACCTCGTGTGATTACGGCATCTTGCCATTCGGACTGCCACAAACCGACGGCCACGGATGTCAAAATCGGGTAACGGGTGACCCCGAAATCCCGACAGGCCGGTACATCAAGGCCGGACCTTCTGCGGAATCCCTTCCCCGTCACCGAAAAATCTGCGGTTCATCTCGGCA
Organism: Streptomyces tanashiensis; assembly: GCF_014648895.1. Lineage (GTDB taxonomy): Bacteria > Actinomycetota > Actinomycetes > Streptomycetales > Streptomycetaceae > Streptomyces > Streptomyces tanashiensis. The sequence continues at coordinate 318,172 of NZ_BMRZ01000001.1, read as the reverse complement.
TTCGGACGAATGGAACTCCGCCAATCGGGTGCGGAAACCATCTATCGGGACATCGGGTGACGTGTCGTTCTCCGTCCGTGTCCGGATGCGCTCGGTATGAGTCGCGTCACCGAGCGGATATGGACTCGTCTGCGGTGCCGTCCGTCCGGTAAGAAGGATCCTTACACCCCTCATCCGGGGCTCAGGGCGCGTTGTGCGGCGCGCCCGCGCGGCTGCCAGACACGGCGGCCGCGGGACCCGCCCACCGCTCCACACCAGGAGCGGCCAACCCTCAAATGAAGCAGACTTAAGGGGTCAACCCAATGGCAGCGGAGATCGTCAATCCTCGCAATGACAGTGGTACGGAAGGAGCTCCGGAGGAGCCCTTCGATCCTGTCTTCGCCCTTCACCGGGGCGGCAAGATGGCTGTGCAGGCCACCGTGCCCGTCCGGAACAAGGACGACCTTTCCCTCGCGTACACGCCCGGCGTCGCCAAGGTGTGCACCGCGATCGCCGAGCAGCCCGAGCTGGTCAACGACTACACCTGGAAGTCCCAGGTCGTCGCGGTCGTGACCGACGGCACCGCGGTGCTCGGCCTCGGTGACATCGGCCCGGAGGCCTCCCTCCCGGTCATGGAGGGGAAGGCCATCCTCTTCAAGCAGTTCGGCGGCGTGGACGCGGTCCCGATCGCCCTCGCCACCACCGACACCGACGAGATCGTCGAGACCGTCGTCCGGCTCGCCCCGTCCTTCGGCGGCGTGAACCTGGAGGACATCTCGGCCCCGCGGTGCTTCGAGATCGAGCGCAAGCTCCAGGAGCGCCTCGACATCCCCGTCTTCCACGACGACCAGCACGGCACCGCCATCGTCACCCTGGCCGCCCTCCGCAACGCGGCGAAGCTGACCGGCCGGACCCTCGGCGAGCTGCGCGGTGTCATCTCCGGTGCCGGCGCGGCCGGTGTCGCGATCGCCAAGTTCCTCCTGCAGGCCGGCCTCGGCGACGTCGCCGTCGCCGACCGCAAGGGGATCGTCAGCCGCGACCGCGAGGACCTCACGGACGTCAAGCGCGAGATCGCCGAGCTCACCAACAAGGCGGGCCTCAGCGGCTCCCTGGAGACCGCCCTGGCCGGCGCGGACGTCTTCATCGGCGTCTCCGGCGGTACGGTCCCCGAGGAGGCCGTCGCCGCCATGGCCCCGAACGCCTTCGTGTTCGCCATGGCCAACCCGAACCCCGAGGTCCACCCCGACGTCGCGCACAAGTACGCGGCCGTCGTGGCGACCGGCCGTTCGGACTACCCGAACCAGATCAACAACGTCCTCGCGTTCCCCGGCATCTTCGCCGGCGCGCTCCAGGTCCGGGCCTCCCGGATCACCGAGGGCATGAAGATCGCCGCGGCCGACGCCATCGCGGACGTCGTCGGCGACCAGCTCGCCGCCGACTGCGTGATCCCGTCGCCGTTCGACGAGCGGGTCGCCCCGGCCGTCGCGGCCGCGGTCGCCGCCGCCGCCCGCGCCGAGGGCGTCGCGCGCCGCTGACGCGCACCAGGCACGCCGAAGGGCCCCGTTCCGGACACCGGGACGGGGCCCTTCGGCATACGGGGAGCTCAGGGGCGTGCGCCGAGGCGTGCCGGCGCGCGCTGTCCAGGCGACAGGGGTCACACCGGGGCGTGGTTCCCCCGGCCGCCCGCGGGCCCCTAGGGTCGGGGCCATGTTCGCTGCCTACGCCGCCCGAATCGACCGCGACCAGCCCCTGAACGGCCTCGAATTGGGCGAACGCCCCGAACCCGAGGCGCGTCCCGGCTGGACCACCGTCACCGTCAAGGCCGCCTCGCTCAACCACCACGACCTGTGGTCGCTGCGCGGGGTCGGACTGCCCGAGGAGAAGCTGCCGATGATCCTCGGCTGCGACGCCGCCGGCATCGACGAGGACGGCAACGAGGTCGTCCTGCACTCCGTCATCGGCCAGTCGGGCCACGGCGTCGGCCCGGACGAGCCCCGGTCCATCCTCACCGAGCGTTACCAGGGCACCTTCGCCGAGCGGGTGACCGTGCCCCGCTGGAACGTGCTCCCCAAGCCGAAGGAGCTGTCCTTCGAGGAGGCCGCCTGCCTCCCCACCGCCTGGCTGACCGCGTACCGCATGCTCTTCACCAACGCCGGCGTGCGGCCCGGGGACTCCGTGCTCGTGCAGGGCGCGGGCGGCGGCGTCGCCACCGCCGCGATCGCCCTCGGCAAGGCGGCCGGCCTGCGGGTCTTCGCCACCAGCCGCGACGAGGCCAAGCGCAAGCGGGCCATCGAGCTCGGCGCCGTCGAGGCGTACGAGCCGGGGGCACGGCTCCCGCAGCGGGTGGACGCCGTCATCGAGACCGTCGGCGCCGCGACCTGGTCGCACTCGGTCAAGTCGCTGCGGCCCGGCGGCACGGTCGTCATCTCGGGCGCCACGAGCGGTGACCGGCCCTCGCACGCCGAGCTGACCCGGATCTTCTTCCTGGAGCTGAAGGTCGTCGGCTCCACGATGGGCTCGAAGGACGAGCTGGAGGACCTGCTGTCGTTCTGCGCGGCGACGGGTCTCCGGCCGGTGATCGACGAGGTCCTGCCGCTGGACCGGGCGCGCGAGGGCTTCGAGAAGATGGCCTCCGGCGAGCTCTTCGGAAAGATCGTTCTGAAGACCTCGTGACGGCCCCCTTGATACAGGTCGCTTGACCTGATGAGATCTCCGGCACGCGAAACGTGAACATCACTCACTTTGTCGTGCCGGAGGTCCTCCTTGTTGCGAACCACCCTCGCGGCGACCGTCGTCGTCGCCTCGCTGCTCGCCCCGACCGCCGCGATGGCGGAGACCGCCGCGATGGCGGAGACCGGCGCCCGTGCGGAGACCGGCGCCCGTGCGGAGGCCGGCGCCCGTGCGGAGGCCGGTGGTGACGGGATTCCCGCCCTCACCGACTCCCGCGGCCGGGTCCTCACCCTCCGCGGCTGGAACCTCGCGGACAAGTCGCACAGCGGCGACACCGCCCTCTCCGCGATCACCGAGAAGTACCTCCGGGACATGCGGGCGAAGGGCTACAACACGGCCCGGCTCCTGGTCTTCTGGGACGACCTGGAGCCCCGCCCCGGCCAGTACAGCACCTCCTACCTCCGCAAGATCGAACGGATCCTGGACTGGGCCGCGAAGTACGACGTCAAGGTCATCCTCGACGCCCACCAGGACATCTTCGGGCCCGCGTTCGGCTCCCGGGGCGTGCCCGCCTGGGCCACCAGGACCGACGGGCTGCCCTTCACACCGCACCCCGACGACTGGTTCTCCGAGTACTTCGAACCCGCCGTCCAGCGTGCCTTCACCCACCTGTACGAGGACGAGGACCTGCAGCGTGCCCAGGCCCGCATGTGGCGGGTGCTCGCCGACCGCTTCGAGGACCACCCGGCCGTGCTCGGCTACGACCCGATCAACGAGCCGATGGGCGAGATGCGCGAGGGCGAGGACCTGGCGACGGCCGCCCGGCGCATCGAGCGGGACCAGATCACCCCGATGTACAACCGGATCGCGGACCAGATCCGTTCGGTCGACAAGGACGGGTGGATCTTCGTCGAGCCGACCCCGATCGTGGGCGAGGGCGTGCCCACCGGACTGGGGAGGATCGACGACCCGAAGGTGGTCTACGCCCCGCACTTCTACAACGGCGCGATGGAGGCGGGCGGCGACTACGACCCGTCGGCCCGCTGGATCGAGAACTACGAGGCGGCGGTCACCCTGTACCCCAAGGAGTACAAGGTGCCGGTGATCGTGGGGGAGTGGGGGCCGCTCAACAACTCCCGCCCGAACATGAACCGCTTCTACCGCGAGGCCATGGCCTCCCTCGGCCGCTACAGCTCCGGCTGGACCGGCTGGGAGTGGTGCTACGGCGCCGGCTACTGCGCCGTGGACGCCACCGGGGCCTTCCGCCCGAACAAGGAGCTGACCGCCGAGCCCTACGCCGAGGCGGTCGCCGGCACGGTCCGCTCCTCCGTGTACGACCCGGCGGCCGGGGTCTACCGGCTGTCGTACGACGCGGCCGGCCGGCGCGGCTCCCGCGTCACCGAGCTCTCCCTGCCGCCCGGCGACTGGCGTGTGACCGCGCGCGGCGCCGCGCTGGTGCTCCGCAAGGACCGGGGGAGGGCCTGGATCCTCGCGGCCCCCGGAGCCCGGGTGACGGTCACGGTCACCCGAGGCTGACGGCGCGCATCCCGGCAGCCCGAGGCTGACGCCCGGCCGCCCGGCGGGTGCCGGCGGACTCGCCGTCCGGCAGGTGCTGTCGGGTGGCGACGGGTCCGTGCCGGCACCGTCCGACCTGAGCTGACGACCCGCTGTCCGGCGGGTGCTGACGGACGCGCATCCCGGCCGGAGGGTGACGGATGCGCCGCTCTGCCTGGCGCTGACGCCCCCCGCCGTCCGGTCCATGCCTTGGGGCGGCGAGTGGGCGGGGCGGGTCTCGGGGGCGGTCGGTCAGGGCTTTCGGTCGGGGTTCAGGAGGGCGGTGATTCTGAGGGCCGCCGTCGACAGGTGGCGGCGGGTCTCCGTCAGCTGGTCCTGGGTCACCCCGTGGTCGCGGGCCGCGTCACGGATCTCGTCGCGGAAGCGGTCGAGGAGCCGGTCGAGGTCGCGGGCCGGGTCGCCCGTGCCCGCCGTGTCCCGCGCCCACTCCGGCGCCTCGCCGGTCGGGGTCTCGTCGGCGTGGGTCTTCGTGAACGACGGCTCCCGCGAGGCGGCCTTCGGGTGGGTCGTGCCCGCCACCAGGTCACCGAGCTGGGCCGTGATGCCGGAGATCCCCTCCCAGACCCCCTTCGGCCAGTCGCCCCGCGAGAACCGGTCCTGGACCTCCTCCTGCACCTGCTGGGCGATCCGCTGGAACTCCTTCGCCTGGCGGCGCGCCGAACGGGCCTCCTCGCGGGCCTCGCGGGCCTGCTGCTTCCACTCCTGCTTGAACCGGCGCATCTCCTCCTTCGCCTCGGCGAAGGAAGGGGGATCCACCGTGCGGCTCTGCCCGGCGGCGGCACGCATCTCGCTGCGCACCCGGCCGGCCGCGCCGCGCACGTCGTCGCGGATCTCCGCCGCCAGCTCCGAGACCGACTCGCGGATCTCCCGCTCCAGGTCGTCCAGTTCGGCGCCGCGCCCGGCCAGCTCCGCGCGGCCGGCGTCGGTGATCGAGTAGACCTTGCGGCCCCCCTCGCTGGCGTGGGTGACGAGGCCCTCGGCCTCCAGCTTGGCGAGGCGCGGGTAGACCGTGCCGGCCGAGGGGGCGTACAGCCCCTGGAAGCGCTCCTCCAGGAGCCGGATCACCTCGTACCCGTGGCGGGGGGCCTCGTCGAGCAGTTTGAGGAGGTAGAGGCGGAGGCGTCCGTGGGCGAAGACGGGCGGCATGTCAGAGCACCTTTCCGGTCGCGGAGGAAGCGGACGGGGAAGCGGACGAGGGGGCGGACGAGGAAGCGGATGAAGGGGCCGCGTCGCCGTCGTCCTGGGGTTCGGGACGGCGGAGCAGGGCGATGGACCCGGAGACGGTGGTCGCCTTGAGCGTGCCCCGGCCCGAACCGAGCGTGCCGGTGATGGACTTGGCACCCCACTGGCCTCCGACCCGCAGGTCCTCGAAGGCGTTCGACACGGCACCGCTCGTGGTGCTCGCCTCGACCCGGGCGTCGGCCGGATGGGGGAGCCTGATGGCGACCTCGCCGGAGACGCTGGTGAGCCGGATGTCGGCGGGCGGCCCGTCGAGCCTGGCCGGGTCGAGGTCGATGACCATGTCGCCGCTGACCGTGTCGGCCTTCACGGAGGAGCCCGCGCCCTCGATCACCGTCACGTCGCCGGTCACGGAGTTGACGCGCAGCGCGCCGGTGACCGACTGGGCCTCCAGATTCCCCGAGACGCTCTCGGCGCGGACCGGGCCGGAGAGGCCGAGGAGGGTGGTGTCGCCCGTGACGCCGCGCACCTCCGTACGCCCTCTGATCCCCGTGACGACCGCCTCGGCGCCGACCACGCCCACCTCGACGTCGACGCCCGCGGGGACCGCGACGGAGACGACGGCCCGGCGCCGGTACTCCTTGCGCTCGAACCACTTGAGGATGCTCTTCCACTGCAGATCCTCGTACGTCACGGTCAGCGTGGAGCCGTCCTGCGTCACGATCAGCGGAGGACCCTCGATCTCGGAGACCTCGACGCGGGCGGAACTCTCGTCCGTCCCCACCACGTTCACCGTGCCGTTGACGATGCGGACCTGCAGGAGCGTCACGGGCTCGGCCGGAGCCAGTTTCGTCGGCTCGGTGACGGACCACTCTGTCATGGTGCTGACCTCCCGTATCGGCAACGCAACATATCGCGTCTCTCGATAGACACGATATATCGCGGCCTTGCGGAGTCAACCCTGACTCTTCCCTGACAGGGCAGGGGCGATCTACTTCATATGCGGACAAATTGTCCTAGCGTAGGGCCCATGAATCCGACGTCCGGACCGCGATCCGCCGGAGCCCTGCTGCTCTGCCGCGCCGAGCCCCCGGCGGTCCGGCCGCCGGCCCAACTCCTCCGGGAACAGCTGCTCCTCGCCCCCGCGGGTGCCGAGTGGAGCGTGCTCGTACCCGAGGGGAAGCCCTGGCTGCACGGAGGCGAGCCGGTCGAACAGGTCGTCACCGGCTGGGCGACCGCTCTCGCCGTCCCCGCCGCGGGCCGGCCCGTCGTCGGGCTCTGGTGGGACCGCGACCGCGCCGGTCTCACGCTCGCCGCGGGCTTCCGCCGGACGGTCGGCTACACCTGGCTCGCGGACGGCACCCCCGTCGGCGAGGACGAGGCCATGCGCACCTTCGCGGCCCGGCTCGCCCTCGATCCCGTCCTGGACGTACAGGCCCTCCAACCGCTCACCGAGCCCGATCCCGACGCCGACGCCCGCGCCCGGCTCATCGGTGTCGTCGCGGTCCTCGCCCGCGACGGACTCGCGCTGCCCACCGGGATCGTCCCGGGCGAGAGCGCCGAACGGCTCCGCTCCGCCGCCCTCGCCCAGGGCGCGGAGCAGCTGGAAGGGGCGGGCCGGCGCGACGCCGCGCCCGCGGAGCCGGAGAGGGTGGAGGGCGGTCCCCCCGGCCCGTACCCGCGCGGCCCCAGGGCGCGCGTACTGGGCGGGGCGCAGCTCCTCGTGGGGATGCCGCTGCTGCTCTGGGGCGTCGCCCGGCGCAGCGGCGGCTGGGCGGCGGCCGGAGCGCTGCTCGTCGCGCACGGCGCGTTCGGCCTCGCCCACGACCGGCTGCGGGAGAGATGAGCCCGCCGCCGGAAGGGTGTCCTACTCGTCGTCGTCCTCGTCGTCGTCCAGACGGGCGAGCCAGGTCGCGAGGCGCTCGACCGGCACCTCGAAGTCGGGGTTGAGGTCGACGAACGTACGCAGCTGCTCGGCGAGCCACTCGAAGGTGACCTCCTCCTCGCCGCGTCGCTTCTCCAGTTCCTCGATGCCACGGTCGGTGAAGTACATGCGATCAGGATAGGACGTGGCCCTCACGTCCCCTGTCGCCCGTCAGCCCCACCGATTAGCCTTCTGGATCCAACATCTGGATCCAACATCTGGATCCAACATCGCTTCGGGGAGCGGGGGCCGCGATGGCACACGGGATCGCTCGGATTCGACTGGACGACGGCACGCCTGTCTGGGCACGTGTCAGCGACGCGGAGGAGCTCGGCAGAGGCGGCGGTTTCCAGGACACCGGCGTCAGGGACCGGGTGGTCTCGATGGCCGGCGGGCTCACGGACGTGGTGCGCGGAGTCGTCGGCTCCCTGCGCGCCGGCCTCGACCCGCAGGGGCCGGTGGAGGTCGCCGTCAGCTTCGGCATCGAGCTGTCGGCACAGTCGGGCAAGGTGATCGGCGTCCTCGCGGACGGCGCGGGCAAGGCCTCCGTGAACGTCTCCCTCACCTGGACCGAACCGGGCCCGGCGGCCGGCCGGGCGGCGGAGCCCGCACCCGGCTCCGCCGAGCCGGAGGCCGCGGAGGAACGGCCGGGCATCGTCCCGCAGCGGCGCCCGGCGGCCGATGGAACCGCATGAGCGCCTTCGACGCTCTCGTGCGCCCCGCACTCGTACGCATCGGTGCTCCCGACGGCGGGTATGACCCGCACGGCGACCAGTTCTGGGGCACGGGCTTCTTCATCGCCCCCGGCTGGGTGCTGACGTGCGCCCATGTCGTGGCCGAGGGGGGTGGCGAGGTGTGGAGGAAGGAGCCGGCCGTCGGCATCACCTGGCAGGACGGCAAGACAGCGCGCCGGTCCGTCGGCACGGTCGTGCTCGCCCTGCCCCGGCCCGAGGACCCGGGGGTGCGCCCCGAGCCCTGGGGCTTCCCCGACGTCGCCCTCGTGCGCGTGCCCGGCACGCGCAAGGCCTCCTGCGTCCTGCTCGGCGAGCTGCCTCCGGCCCGGACCACCGAGGTGGGTCTGCACGGCTGGTCCCGGGAGACCGGGGAGCTGGGCATCCGCCAGGTGCACGGCCGGCTGAGCGGCGTCGACGCCCGCGCCCTCGTCACGAAGGGGGTGCTGCCCGTCGAGGGCTGTTCCGGCGGCCCCGTCGTCGACGACCTCCAGGGCGCCGTGATCGGCTTCAACAAGGGACGCTGGTCCGACCAGGGCGCCCTCGTCCCCCTCGCCGCCCTGCGCCGCCTGCACGACGCGCCCGGGGGCGAGTTCTGGGCCGAGGCCCTGCGCGACCACGACCGTCATCACCTCGACCACTACCACCAGTCACTGGACGACGGATCCGACTGGACGCGCGCGCAGGAGCGGCTCGGCGGCCCGCACCCGCTGAGCCCGAAGCTGCGCACCCGGCTGCGGGGACAGCTCGCCGCCCTGCCCCCGCCGATCAACCCCGGCGAGATCATGGACCTGGTCGACCAGGTGAAGGCCTGGATCAGGAACACCACGACCCCGGACGCGTTCGAGGACGACCCGCGCACGTGGAGCGAGGGCGCGGCCCTGCTGTACGGGCTGCGCGCGCCCGACCGCAGCGATCCCGGTGACCCCGGCCTCGACGCCGTGCTCCTGTACGCGGCCCATGTCGTCCGGCGTGTCTCCGGGCGCCCCGGCGGTCGCGGCGACGTGGCCGCCTTCCGCGGCTGGCTCATCGACCGGGCCGCCGACGCGGGCCCGTTCCTCCGCCGTGAGATCGACGGCCTGATCGGCGCGGACCGCTCGGCGGCCCCTTTCACCGCCCACGAGCGCCGGCCACGCGCGGACGTGCTCCTGGAGATCGACACGCCCCGCTGGGGCGAGCTCTACCCCTGGCGCGTGAAGCTGCTCCGCGACGGGCACACGGTCACCCCGCTGAAGGGCGACGACCGCGGCGTGGTGCGGGCCGAGCTCAGGAAGACCCTGAGCGGGCCGCTCGCCGAGGCCCTCCGGCTCGGCGACAACGGGCCGCACCTGGCCGCGGTGGAGGCGGTGCTGCCGCGCGAGCTCTTCGACGAGCCGCTCGACACCTGGCGGCTCGAACCTCCGCAGGGCCCCGACGAGGCGTGGGGGGCCATCACCCTCGGGCAGCGCCGCATCGTGGTCATCCGGGACGCCCGGCGGCACGACAAGGAGCCGTCGCCCGAGTGGCGGGAGCGCTGGGAGGCCGGGGAGCGGGGACCGCTGTGCGCGGCCCCGCTGCGTGCCGAGGTGCCCGGCGCCGGCCCGGACGCCCATACCGCGCGCGTGCGCCGGGAGACCTGGGCGGAGACGTACGACCGGCTCCGGGAGGCCGAGGGCGGCACCGTGCCGGTCTTCTGCGGGCAGGTGGGCAGCGGGGACGGGCTCATGGCGATGAACGCGGCCCTGACCGCCGGCCACCCGCTGGCCCTCTGGCGGACCGGCGCCGACGGCCACACCGACTGCGCGGACTTCCACGAACAGGCCGGCCGGCTGCTCGCGGACGCGGTGACGGCCCACGGGCTCGGCAAACGCGTCCGCTCCCTGCGCACCCTGGCGCCGGAGCGGCCCGACCTCGCCTGGGCGGAGACCGTCGCCGTCCTGTACGACCCGCCCGACCGCCCGCCGCACGGCGGCCGCCTCGAAGCCCCGCCGCTGCTCGGCGAGGAGGACCTGTGAGGCCGGCGGGGCGCGCCGTGCGTCCGGGGCGGGCGGGGCTCGTGAGGCCGTTGGGGTACGCCGTGCATCCGGGGCGGGCCGGGCTCGTGAGGCCGGCGGGGCGCGCCGTGCGTCCGGCAGGGACGGGGCGCGTGAGGACGGCGGGGCGCGACTCCGGTCCGAGGCGGTCGGGGGATCCGTCCGGACCGCCCCGCGCCGCGCGTCCGGCGGCTCACGGCCCGCCCGGGACGACCGATTTGGGGGTCGGCAGGGGTGGTCCCCCGGCGGTACGTTCGGAGGGCCCGGCCAAGCACACCACAGCCAGAAGGAGTTCATGGTGAACGATTGGCGGATCTACCGTGGGGCCGGGCATCCGCACGACGAGATACGGCGCCTGCCCGCCCCACCGCCCTGGCGCGACTTCTCGACGGGCGGAGCCGACGACACCCTCGCCGGTTCCGACCGCCGGCTCGGCGTCAAGCGCAGACTCGTCCAGAACCACCATCCCCGGCCCGCCGAGACCGACGCCGTCAACGCCGCGCTGTACCTGCGCCGTCCGCTCCTCGTCACCGGCAACCCGGGCACCGGCAAGTCCACCCTCGCGCACGCCGTCGCCCACGAGCTGGGCCTCGGCCGCGTGCTGCGCTGGCCCATCGTCAGCCGCTCCACCCTCCAGGACGGCCTCTACCGGTACGACGCCATCGGCCGCCTCCAGGACGTCCAGCTGGAGCGCGCCCAGACCGGTGCGCCCGGCTCCGCCGCCGCGGCCCCGGCCGGCATCGGCTCGTACATCCGGCTCGGACCGCTCGGCACCGCGCTGCTCCCCTCCGAGCAGCCCCGCGTACTGCTCATCGACGAGCTCGACAAGAGCGACCTCGACCTGCCCAACGACCTCCTGAACGCGCTGGAGGAGGGCGAGTTCGCCATCCCCGAGCTGGAGCGGCTCGCCGACCGGGAGCCCGTCGTCGAGGTGCTCAGCGACGACGGCCGCAAGGTGCCGGTGTACGGCGGCCGGATCCGCTGCACCACCTTCCCGTTCATCGTGCTCACCTCCAACGGCGAACGGGACTTCCCCGCCGCCCTGTTGCGCCGCTGCATCCGTCTGGAGCTCGAACCTCCCGGCGAGGAGCAGCTCGGCGCCATGATCGAGGCCCATCTCGGGACCGACGCCGCCTCGGGCGACGGCGAACAGGGCCTGGTCCAGCGCTTCCTGAACCGCGAGCCGGGCGAGGTCATCGCCACCGACCAGCTGCTCAACGCGCTCTACCTCACCCAGCACGCCTCCCGCGCCGAGCGGGTGACCAGGGAACGCATCGCGGACATGCTCATGCAGCCACTCGATCAGCCGAGGTGATGACCGGATGCACCGGACGCACCGGATGCCTCTGGAGGAGCTGACCCGCAGACTGCGGGCGGGCGGGGCGGACCCGTCCGCCGAGGCGGTCGCGGACGCGCTCTGGCTGTCCCAGTGGCTGCCGGAACCGGAAACCCCGGCTCCGGAGCCGCCCTCCCGCACGGACGACGGGAGCACGGTGACCGCCCCGACCGCCGACGAGGGGCGAGATCCGGCCAATCGCGAGGAGGCGCCCTCGCGCACGCCCGAGCGCCCGTCCCGGCGTACCGGAAGCCACGAGTCCGTCGCCCTCCACATGCGCGGCGGAGCCGCCGCGGCGGACGGAGTACGCGGTGGCCCCGGCGGCGGTACGAGACGGGGCGCCGCCCTGCCCGTACGCGCGCCCGGCGCCAACGCCCTGCCCGGACTCCTCGGCCTCCAGAAGGCCCTGCGCCCGCTGCGGGGGTACGCGCCCGCCCCGCCGCGCCCCGGCGAGGGCACCCTCGACGAGGAGGCCACCGCCGAGCGCAGCGCCGCGGCCGGCATCCTCACCCCGGTCCTGCGCCCCGCCGCCGGCCGCCGGCCCGACATCCAGCTCCTCATGGACACCGGCCCCGCCATGATCGTCTGGGACCGCATGGTCGAGGAGCTCCGCCAGGCCTGCCAGCAGTCCGGCGCGTTCCGCGACGTCCAGGTCCACCGCCTGTACGACACCGGCGAAGGCCCCCCGCTCGTCACCACCACCTCCGGCGCCGACGGCCGGCCACGGCTCCGCCCCGTCGACCAGCTCCACGACCCCACCGGGCGCCGCCTCACCCTCGTCGTCAGCGACTGCGTCGGACCCCTCTGGCAGCGCGGCGCCGCCCACCGCTTCCTGCGCCAGTGGCCCCGCCACTCCCCGCTCGCCCTCGTCCAGCCGCTGCCGCCGCGCCTCTGGCCGCGCACCGCGCTCCCCGCCGAACCGGGCACCTTCCAGCGCTCCGCGCGCCCCGGGGGCCCCGCCGCCTTCCGCTCCGACGACGAACCCTGGGCGGTCCTCGACCCGGCCCGGCGGGCCGTTCCCGTGCTCACCCCCACCCCCGAGGCCTTCGCCTCCTGGGCCCGGCTCCACACCGGCCACGGCGGCGACACCGTCCGCGGCTGGGCCGCCTGGCTCACCCCCGAACCGGCACGGCCGCAGGCGCCCCGGACACCCCGCGCCCCTCGCGGCGACGAGGAACTCCTGCGCGCCTTCCGGGCGGGCGCCTCCCCGGGGGCGCTCCGGCTCGCCGTCCAGCTCGCGGCGGCCCCGCTCACCCTCCCCGTCATGCAGCTCGTCCAGCGCGCGATGCTGCCCGACACCGGGCCCATGGAGCTGGCCGAGGTCCTGCTCAGCGGGCTCCTGCGCCGGCTCCCCGGCCCCGCCCCGTACCCCTGCTTCAGCTATCCGCCCGGCATCCAGCAGCTCCTCCTCGGCTCGCTCGACCCCGGCGCCGCCGCCCTCGTCCTCAAGCACTGCTCGGCCTACGTGGAGCGCAACTTCGGCCAGGGCATGCGCAACTTCCCGGCGCTCGCCGCCGCCCGGCTCGCCGGCCACGGCCCCGCCGCCGACGGCGAGGGCGGACCCGGCCTCGCCACCCCGCCCGACGCGACCGACGACACCACCGGGCCCGAGGGCGCCGAGGCGGAACTGTTCGCCCGCATCCCCGCGCGCGTGCTCCGCTTCTACCACCCCGACCTCGTCACCCCCGACCCGCTCACCGAGGCCCGCCGCCTCCTCGACCAGGGACGCGCCCAGTCCGACCCCGCTCTCCTCTCGGCCGCCCGCGAGCGCGCCGAGGAGGCGCTTCCGGCCGCGCCCGTCGAGGCCCGGGTCGTCCTCGGCCGCATCCTGTCCGCGGAGGCGGGCACCGGGGCCGCCCGGCGGGCGGGCAACCGCCGCGAGCTCCTCACCCGGGCCGCCGACACCCTCGTCCACGCCGGGGAACTGGCCCGGCCCGGAGACGACCACTGGGCCGAGGCCCGTCTCGAACGGGCCGTCGTCCACCACGCCCTGTGGCAGGAGACCGACGACGTCCGGCAGCTCGACGCCGCGCTCGACGCGCTCGCCGGGGACACGGACCAGTGGCCCCCGGCCGCCCGGCCCACCCTGCACCTGCGCCGGGGAAGGCTGCTCCTGGCGCGCGGCGACGGCGCCGCGGCGGCCGAGGAGCTCACCAAGGCCCTCGCCCTCGGGGAGAGCGCCGCCGCCCTGCTCGACCTCGCCGACGCCCTGCACCTCGCCGAGGCCGGACCGGACCGCATCACCCCCGTCCTGGACCGCGCGGAAGCCCTCGTCGGCGACGGGCGCGCCCTGAAGGTGCGTCACACCGTCGCGCGAGCACGCCTGTACGAGACCACCGGCGACGGTGCGGCGGCGGACGAGGCGTACGAGGAGGCCACTCTGCTCGCCCCCGCCGAGAGCGGACAGCGAGGCCGGCTCCTGCTCACCTGGGGCGAGTCCCTGCTGCGCCGCGCCGCCGCCGACACCGGGACCGGGCCGGTCGACCGTGCCGAGTCCGTCCTGCGCGAGGCCCTCACCTGCCTACCCGCCGGCGCCGCCGCCCGCGAGCGGGCCCGGATCCTCATCGGCAGCGTGCTCGCCCTGCGCTTCGACCGCGCGGGCTTCCTGCCGGACCTGTACGAGAGCCGTCACCTCCTCGACGAGGCCGTTCGCACAACCCGTGACCCGGAGACCCGGGCCGAGGTCTGGCTCCAACTGGGCTGGGTGCAGCTGCAGCTGAGCGAGGCGGCGAGGGACGGGCAGCTCGTCGGCGCTCTCACCGCCTTCCAGCGCGCCGCCGACGGTACCCGCGCCGCCCGCGGCGACACCCCCGGCACGGTTACTCTGGCGCGGGCCCTCCACGCCCAGGGGGCGGTGCTGTACCTGATGGACCGCGTCGGCCACGCCGCCACCGTCCTGGAGGAGGCCGCCGAGCAGTGGCGGCGGCTGGACGGCGTACTGGTGCCGGTGGACTGGGCGGACGTGCAGCGGACCCGGGCCCTGCTCGCCGAGGTCGGCGCCGTCCCCCGCCCGCGGCCGGACCTCCTCTCACGCGAGGAACGGCGCCGGATCGCGCCGCCCTGGTGGGCATGGCGCGAAGGGGAAACGGAACGGCTGGATAACGGGGGCGCGCATGGGCGCAGTTGAGTCGAACGGGTTTCCGTCTCCGAGGCGTCGGGAAGAACCGCTCCGCCGCTACGACCGTGGGGGGCAAAGGCCGGTGAGGAGGAGCCGAGGGTGTTGGAGCACACGAAGCGGGGCGCAGGCGTCGACCGGGCCGGAGGACGGCCCCGGGGCCTGCCCGACCTCACCGGCGTGGACCTGCGAACCTTGCGCTTCATGGACGATCCCGACCTGGCAGACGCCGTCGAGCGGGTGTTCTGGCGGACGCAGGAGCTGGGGGATTCCTGGTTGGAGAGTGCCGGGGACGGGGTCCACGGCTGATCTCCGCCGGAGCGGCTGTGCCGACCGGCCGTTTCCGGCCAGATGCCCGCCGGTCGACGGCGGACCGGCACGACGTAAGGGGAGGCGGGCATGAACGTCGCGCCGCTGCCCGCGCCGGCCTTCGCCGAGCTGGCCCGGACCAGCTCCGCCCCGGCCGGGCTGACCCTGCTGCGGTCCGCCCTGCACACCCGGCGGCTGCTGCTCCTCAAGGCGCTCCTGGTCCGCGTCCACGGGCAGCGCGAGGCCGTCGAGCCCGGCGCCCTCGGCCGCTTCGAGCGCTCCTGGGACCTGCTCGAACGGGTCGAGCGAGGCCACCCCGCCGTGGTCCGTGACGTCCTCGACTACCCGATGACCGGTGTCTGGCTGGCCACCGTGCTCGCCGAGCCCGCCGGGCCCGGCTTCGACCGGCTGCTGGCCCGCCTCGACATGGTCTCGCTCACTGCAGCCCTGCGCTGCGGCGGCCCGCTCGACCTGACCGTCGAGAACCCGGACGGCCTGCTCTCCCTGCCGGGCGTGGGGCGGCTGAGGGTGGCCGCGGACCGCGTCCGGATCAGTGCCGACGACCGGACCGTACGGTTCCATCCGGACGGCGCCCGGCATCCCGCGCCCGCCGTCCTCACCCTCGTCGACCGGCGCCACGGCGTGCTCGCGGGCCGAGGGCCCGACTGGAGCCCGGTGCGTCCGCTGCCCCGTGGCACCGCACGTCTGGACGACCTCGACCCGTACAGGGTGCCGGTGGGCGCGGCGGGCGGCTCCGTCGGCACCGCCGCCGACCACGACGACATCGACCACGCCGCCTGGTCCGCTCGCTGGCACGCGGCCCACGAGCTGCTCGCGTACACCGACCCCGGCCGGGCCGTCGAGGTCACCCGCTCGGTCCGTGTGATCGTGCCGCTCGTCCCTCGAGGGTCGCGGCACCGCGGCGCCACACTGAGCGCCGCTCCCGGAGCCGTGCTGACCTCGCTGCCCGACGGGGCACAGGGGATGGCCGAGACGCTCGTCCACGAGCTGCACCACAGCAAGCTGGCCACGCTTCACGAGATCGTGCCGCTGTACGGCCCCGGGCGGGACGCCGTGCACCAGGTCGGCTGGCGGCCCGACCTGCGGCCCATCGCAGGTGTGCTGCACGGAGCCTACGCGCATCTGGCGCTCGCCGATCTGTGGCGGCGCGCGGCCACCGTCGACGGGGTGCGGAAGTCCTGGCGGTCCGATGCCGGGCAACAGTTCGACGAACTCCACGATCAGGTGGGTGAAGCGCTGGCGATCCTGCTTGAATCCGATGAACTGACTCCGGAGGGGCGGGAGTTCGCGGAGCAAATGAGGCGGCACCACGCGAGCCTCGGCGCGGCTCCCCTGGCCGCTGGGTAACACTGTGCCCACGGCACATGACACTGCGTTGCGCGGGAGCGGGACGGGAGACACGACAGATGGCGGAACAGCGGTCCGGCGGTGCGGCGGACCACGGGGACAGGAACGGGCCGGAACACGTCCTGGTGGTCTTTCCCGGCTATCACCGCCCTTGGGCGACCTGGGTCAACCAACGGCTCGATGCCCACGGCGTGCGCGCCACCCTCCAGCGCTGGGACCCTCCGCGCGAGGTGCCCCTCGAAGACTCCCTCGGCGACCTGCTGCTCGCCCGTGGCCAGGTGCTGCTCGTCCTGGACGACTGGTTCTTCCAGCTCGGCCCACGTGCGGCCGGCGAGTGGAACGACGTGCTGCGCGGCTTCGTCGCCGCCCATTCCGAGCGGTTCGCCGCGGTCAACCTCACCAACCGGCCCCTGCTCCCGGCCACCGCCGTCCTCGAACCCGTCAGCCTGTGGGGCGTCGGCGAGGAGGAGGCCGAGGCCCGGCTGCTCAGCCGGCTCGGCATCGATCCGCGCCGTGCCGCGGGCCGCCGGCTGCCCGCCGGGGCCCTCGTCCGCTTCCCGGACACGCCCCCTGAGATCTGGGGCGAGATCCCGCGCCGCAACCCGCGCTTCACCGGCCGCGACGACCTGCTCACCGAGCTTCAGGCGCGACTCATGGACGCCGGGCGCGGCAACGCCGCATGCACCCTGGTCGGCATGTCCGGCATCGGCAAGACCCAGATGGCCGCCGAGTACGCCCACCGCTTCAGCTCCGACTACGACGTCGTCTGGTGGGTCAGCTCCGACGACCGCAACGTGCAGCGCGACCGCTTGGGCGAACTCGCTGCCGAACTCGGCCTGACCACCGGCAACGAGCCCGGCGAACGCATCCGCGCAGTCCGCGAGGCCCTGCGCCGTGGCGACCCGCACTCTCGCTGGCTCGTCATCTTCGACGGCTGGGACGACACCGACGGCGCGAACGTGATGCTGCCGCACGGTCCCGGCCACGTACTGATCACCTCCCGAAACCGCGGCTGGGACGAGTTCACGGACACCCTGAACATCCGCGGCTTCGACCGGGCCGAGTCCACGGCCTACCTGATGCGCCGTGCCCCGCACATCACCGCGCCCGAGGCCGACGAGGTCGCCGCCGAGTTCGGCGACGTGCCGCTGCAGCTGGTCCAGGCCGCCGCCTGGCTCGGCGAGTCCCGGATGGAGGTCCCCGAGTACCTGCGCATGGTCCGGGAGGGACGGATCAATGCGATGGACGAGCCAGCTGGCGGCGACGGCATCCCCAACGCCTCCCTGACCTCCTGGTCGATACTGATCAACCGGCTCCGACGCACCCAGCCGCAGGCCATCGACGTGCTCAGCCTGTGTGCCTCCTTCGCCCCCGGCCGCATCCCGCTCGGCATCGTCCGCGCCTACCCGCAGGCCGACCTCCCCGAGGACCTGCGCTGGATGGTCACCGACCTCGCCGCCTGGTCGCGGGCCCTGGACACCCTGGTCAACTACTCCGTGCTCAGCCGTGAGTCACGCGGCCCGGTCGCGAGCGGGGAGATGGGGCCCCACCAGGAGTCCGTGCACATGCACCGGCTCGTCCACGACATCGTCGCCCGGCTCACCGACGGCGAACACCGCACGGCCCACCGCAAGGCCGTCCGCACCCTGCTCGCCGAGGCCGATCCCGGCAACCCCCTGGACAGCCGGAACTGGCCCCGCTACGCCGAACTCTTGCCCCACCTGGAACCCTCCGGAGCCCTGGCCAGCCGGAACCCACGCGTGCAGACCGCCGTGCTCAACTGTCTGCGCTACTGCTTCCGCAGCGCCGAATACCGGGCCGGCATCCGGCTCGCGGAGCGGATCCGGGAGACCTGGTCCACCTTCATGGACCCGGTGAGCCCCGAGATGCAGGAGCTCACCAACCAGGAGTGCTCCATCCTGCGCAATTACGGACGCTTCCGCGACGCGTACCAACTCGATCTCGCCCTGCGCGCCCGCCTCGACGAGGCAGCGACTCCCGACCCGCTCGGCTCTCTCCGTTCGGCCATCTCCATCGCCAGTGACCTCCGCTACCTCGGGCAGTACCAGGAATCGGAACGGATGCAGCGCGACGTCGTTGCCGAGTCCCAGCGCCTCCTCGGCGAGAACGAATTCCTCACCCTCGTCGCCGGGAACAACCTCGGGGTCGCCCTGCGGATGCTCGGACGATACAAGGAGGCGTACGAACAGGACATCGCCTCCCTCGCCCGCGCGGAGAGCGCTCTGGGCGCCCTGCACTCGCAGACCCTCATCCTCGGCAACAACGTCGCTCAGGACCAGCGCCTACTCGGCCAGTACCGTGAGGCGCTGGCCCGTCAGGAGGCCAACGTCCGCGTGCACGTCCGGATCATGGGGCCGCAGCACCTGCAGACCCTGTACGCCCGGGCGCAGCTCGCTCTGTGCCGTCGGCGGGAGGGCAGTTTCCAGCAGGACCTCGGTGCCACCATGGCGAGCCTGCTCGAACAGATGCAGCAGGTGCACGGGCGCGACCACTACATCACCCTCTCGTCGATCAACAACTACGCCAACTACCTCCGCGAACACGGCGACCTCGACCACGCCCGCGAACTCAGCCGCGAGGCCGAGGCCGGCT
The DNA here is from genome assembly GCF_014648895.1 of Streptomyces tanashiensis. Taxonomy (GTDB): domain Bacteria; phylum Actinomycetota; class Actinomycetes; order Streptomycetales; family Streptomycetaceae; genus Streptomyces; species Streptomyces tanashiensis. The sequence continues at coordinate 299,361 of NZ_BMRZ01000001.1, read as the reverse complement.
ACCGGGCCCTCCTCGGACCCGCGCACCCGGTCGCCACCGGCGTCCTCGCCAACACCGCCCTCGTCCTCCAGGCGTCCGGCGAACGCGCGGACGCCCTGGCCATCCTGGAGGCCGCGCTCGCCGGACTGACCTCCTCGCTCGGGTCCGACCACCCCTGGGTGCTCGGCTGTGCGCTCAACGCCGGAGCCGCCCGCAACTTCAACGGCCGGGTGCACGACGCGGCCGAGCTCAGCCGGGACACCCTCCGCCGCGCCCGGCACACCCTCGGCAACGAGCACCCGCTCACCCTGTCGTGCCAGGTGGCCCTCGCCACCGACCTGCGCGGACTCAGGGAGACCGAGGAGGCCGGGAAGCTGGAGGAGGACGCCCTGCTCACCCTCACCCGCACGCTGGGCGCCCAGCACCCGCACACCCTGTCGGCACGCCAGCGCAACCGGCCCTACTGGGACTTCGAGGCCAACCTGGGCTGACCGCCCGTACGCGCACCGGAAACGCCGGAGGCCCGGCACCCACAAGGGGTGCCGGGCCTCCTTCCGTACGCGTACGGAGTGGTCGATCAGGCGTCGAAGACCTCGTTGACCAGCTGCTGCTGCTCCGCCTGGTGGCGCTTGGCCGAGCCGACCGCCGGGGAGGAGGAGTGCGGACGCGAGATCCGGCGCAGGCGCTCGCCCGCCGGGATGTCCGCGCCGACCGCCAGGTCCAGGTGGTCGATCAGGTTGAGCGCGATGAACGGCCAGGCACCCTGGTTCGCCGGCTCCTCCTGCGCCCAGATGTACTTCGCGGCGTTCGGGTACTTGGCGATCTCGGCCTGCAGCTCGGCACCCGGCAGCGGGTACAGACGCTCCAGACGGATGATCGCGGTCTCCGTGTCACCGCGCTTCTGACGCTCGGCCTCCAGGTCGTAGTAGACCTTGCCGGCACAGAAGACGACCTTGCGGACATCGGCCGGGTTGGCCGTCGAGTCGCCGATCACCGGGCGGAAGCCGCCGGTGGTGAACTCCTCCACCTTGGACGCCGCGGCCTTCAGACGCAGCATCGACTTCGGGGTGAAGACGATGAGCGGCTTGTGGTGCGGGTTGTGCACCTGCCAGCGCAGGAGGTGGAAGTAGTTCGACGGCAGCGTCGGCATGGCGACCGTCATGTTGTCCTGGGCGCACATCTGGAGGAAGCGCTCCGGGCGCGCGGACGAGTGGTCCGGGCCCTGGCCCTCGTAGCCGTGCGGCAGGAGCAGCGTGACGCCGGAGGTCTGGCCCCACTTCTGCTCGGCCGAGGAGATGAACTCGTCGACGACGGTCTGCGCGCCGTTGACGAAGTCACCGAACTGGGCCTCCCAGATGACCAGGGAGTCCGGGCGGGCCAGCGAGTAGCCGTACTCGAAGCCCATCGCCGCGTACTCGCTGAGCAGCGAGTCGTAGACGTTGTAGTGGGCCTGGTCCTCGGTCAGGTAGAGCAGCGGGGTGTAGTCCTCGCCGGTCTCCTGGTCGACCAGGACCGCGTGGCGCTGGCCGAAGGTGCCGCGGCGGGAGTCCTGGCCCGACAGGCGGACCGGGGTGCCCTCCATCAGCAGGGAGCCGATGGCGAGGGTCTCGCCGAAGCCCCAGTCGATGGTGCCGTCGTCGATCGAGGCGGCACGGCGCTGCATCTGCGGGAGCAGACGCGGGTGGACCGTGATCCGCTCCGGGATGCTGACCTGCGACTCGGCGATCCGCTTCACGACCTCCTGGGAGACCGCGGTGGTCACGCCGACCGGGAACTCGGCCTGCGCGTCCGGGACGGTCGTCGCCGCCGGGGCGGCGGTGGCCTCGCGGACCTCCGCGAACACCTTCTCCAGCTGGCCCTGGAAGTCCTGGAGCGCCTGCTCCGCCTCTTCGAGGGTGATGTCGCCGCGACCGATGAGCGACTCGGTGTACAGCTTGCGCACCGAACGCTTCTTGTCGATCAGGTTGTACATCTGCGGGTTGGTGAACTGCGGGTTGTCGCCCTCGTTGTGACCGCGGCGGCGGTAGCAGATGAGGTCGATCACGACGTCCTTGTTGAACGTCTGGCGGAACTCGAAGGCGAGCCGCGCGACGCGGACGACGGCCTCCGGGTCGTCGCCGTTCACGTGGAAGATCGGCGCCTCGATCATGCGGGCCACGTCGGTCGCGTACATCGAGGAACGCGAGGACTCCGGGGCGGCGGTGAAGCCGACCTGGTTGTTGATGACGATGTGGACCGTGCCGCCGGTGCGGTAGCCCCGCAGCTGCGACATGTTCAGCGTCTCGGCGACGACACCCTGGCCGGCGAAGGCCGCGTCGCCGTGGAGGGCGACGGGCAGGACGGTGAAGTCCGTGCCGCCCTTGTTGATGACGTCCTGCTTGGCGCGGACGATGCCTTCCAGGACCGGGTCGACCGCCTCCAGGTGCGAGGGGTTGGCGGCCAGGGAGACCTTGATCTGCTCGCCGTCGAGGCCCGTGAAGGTGCCCTCGGCGCCCAGGTGGTACTTCACGTCGCCGGAGCCGTGCATCGACTTCGGGTCGAGGTTGCCCTCGAACTCGCGGAAGATCTGCGCGTACGACTTGCCGACGATGTTCGCCAGGACGTTCAGCCGGCCGCGGTGGGCCATGCCGATGACGACCTCGTCGAGGCGCGACTCGGCGGCCGAGTCGATGACCGCGTCGAGCAGCGGGATGACGGACTCGCCGCCCTCCAGGGAGAAGCGCTTCTGGCCGACGTACTTCGTCTGCAGGAAGGTCTCGAAGGCCTCCGCCGCGTTCAGCCGGCGCAGGATCCGCAGCTGCTCCTCGCGCTCCACGCGGGAGTGCGGGCGCTCGACGCGGTCCTGGATCCACTTGCGCTGCTTCGGGTCCTGGATGTGCATGAACTCGACGCCGGTGGTGCGGCAGTACGAGTCGCGGAGCACGCCGAGGATGTCGCGGAGCTTCATCATCGACTTGCCGGCGAAGCCGCCGACCGCGAACTCGCGCTCCAGGTCCCACAGGGTGAGGCCGTGCTCGGTGATGTCCAGGTCGGGGTGCTTGCGCTGCTTGTACTCCAGCGGGTCGGTGTCGGCCATGACGTGGCCGCGGACCCGGTAGGAGTGGATCAGCTCGAAGACGCGCGCGGCCTTGGTGACGTCGTCGTCGTGCGAGGCGTCGATGTCCTTGAGCCAGCGGACCGGCTCGTAGGGGATGCGCAGGGCCTTGAAGATCTCGTCGTAGAAGCCCTCCTCGCCGAGGAGGAAGTTGGCGACGACGCGCAGGAACTCGCCGGAGGCGGCGCCCTGGATGACGCGGTGGTCGTACGTCGAGGTCAGGGTCATGACCTTGGAGATGCCCAGCTTGTTCAGGGTGTCCTGGGAGGTGCCCTGGAACTCCGCCGGGTAGTCCATCGAGCCGACGCCCATGATGACCGACTGTCCGGGCATCAGACGCGGCACGGAGTGGACGGTGCCGAGGCCGCCGGGGTTGGTCAGGGAGACCGTGACGCCGGAGAAGTCCTCCATCGTCAGCTTGCCCACGCGGGCGCGCTTGACGATGTCCTCGTAGGCCTGCCAGAACTCGAAGAAGTTGAGCGTCTCGGCCTTCTTGATGCCCGCGACGACGAGCTGGCGGTCGCCGTTGGGCTTGACCAGGTCGATCGCGAGACCGAAGTTCACGTGCTCCGGCTTGACCAGGGTCGGCTTGCCGTCCTTCTCCGCGAAGGAGTAGTTCATCGACGGCATGGCCTTGATCGCCTGCACCATCGCGTAGCCGATGAGGTGCGTGAAGGAGATCTTCCCGCCCCGGGCGCGCTTCAGGTGGTTGTTGATCACGATCCGGTTGTCGAAGAGCAGCTTCACCGGGACGGCGCGGACGGACGTGGCCGTCGGCACCTCCAGGGAGGCGTTCATGTTCTTCGCGACCGCGGCGGCGGGGCCGCGCAGCGTGATCAGCTCGGGGCCGGCGGGGGCCTCCTTCGCCGGCGCGGCCTTCGCCGCGGCCGGAGCGGCGGCGGCGGGCTTCGCGGCGACCGGCGCGGGGGCCGCGGCGGGCTTCACGGGAGCCGGGGCCGGGGCCGGGGCCGCGACCGGGGCGGGCGCGGGGGCCGGAACGGCAGGCGCGGCCTGTGCGGGGCCCGCCTGCGCCGCGGCGGGCGCGCTCTGAGTGGTGGCGGCCGGGGCGGCCGGGGTCTCCGACGCTCCGGGCTTGTAGTCGGCGAAGAAGTCCCACCAGGCACGATCGACCGAATTCGGGTCCTGGAGGTACTGCTGGTAGATCTCGTCGACGAGCCACTCATTGGCACCGAAGGCGGCTGCGGGGCTCACGCCCTGCCCGTCTTGGTGGGCCGGGGAGCTCGGGGTACTGGGGGACTGAGACGACACGGCGGCAACCGCCCTCTTCCGCTTCGCAAGGTGATGGACAGCGGAAATAAAGGCTACGCCTGTCCGGCCGAGAGGTGCAGGCCAGGCACTCCAACGTTGTGCAAGTCACACTTGACAGCGTGTTTCGACGCCGTGAATGGCGGGAAACAAGCGGGGTTCCGCATGTGTGAGGGTACAGAAAAGCGCAGGCACGGCCCTGTTCGACCGCACCCCTGATCACGTCCTGCTCACGTACACGCAGAACGTGCGCTTCCGGTTCGAACCCTACGTCAATCTCTCCGGGGAAGGCTGCCCGGAAGAGTGACTCTGATGCGGCAGCCACGTGACGATTCGGCCACTCCGATCCCGCCGCCGTGCAGATCCACCGCCCAGCGGGCGATCGCCAGCCCGAGCCCTGTGCCGCCGTCGCTGCCCGGGCCGTGCCGGTCCGGGGTCGAACCCCGGTTGAACCGCTCGAAGACCCGGTGCCGCTCCGCCTCCGGGATGCCGGGACCCTCGTCCTCGACCTCCAGCTCCAGCGAGTCCGGATACGGGCCCCGCCGGGCCCGGACCGTGACCCGGCCGTGCGGCGGGGAGTGCTTCACCGCGTTGTCGATCAGGTTCGCCATCACCTGGTGCAGCCGCTCCGCGTCCGCGTGCGCGACCAGCTCGGGCGGCGACACGTCCAGGTGCAGATGCACGTCCGTACGCCGGTGCAGGCCCGAGGTGGACGAGAGGCCGCGCTGGGACGCCGCCAGATTGGCCTCCCGCAGCACCCCCGACAGATAGGGCCAGACCTCGAAACGGCTCGCCCTCAGCGCGACGACACCGTTGTCAAGACGTGACAGATCCAGCAGCGTCTCCACCAGCCGGCCGAGCCGCTCCGTCTGCTTCAGCGCCGACCGCATCGTTTCCGAATCCGCCTCGGACACTCCGTCCACGACGTTCTCCAGGACGGCCCGGAGCGCGGCGATCGGCGTGCGCAGCTCGTGCGAGACGTTCGCCACCAGCTCCTTGCGGTGCCGGTCGACGGCCTCCAGGTCGTCCGCCATGCGATTGATCGTCGAGGCGAGGTCGCCCAGCTCGTCCCGCCGGTCCGCGCCCCGCACCCGGCGGGAGAAGTCCCCGCGCGAGATCGACCCGGCCACCGTGTTCATCTCGTCCAGCGGCGCCGTCAGGGACTGCGCCACGAACTGGGTGATCAGCAGCGTCGCGATCATCGCGAAGATCGTGATGTACCGGAACTCCGTGGACGTGCGGATCGCGACCAGGGCCAGACAGGAGGTCAGCAGGACCGCCCCGACGACCAGGGCGCCCAGCTTGGTCTTGATCGAGATCACGATCCGGCGCGGCCGGTGCGGTCTCTGTCCCACGTGCGGCTTCCCGGGCCCCGGCCGGTTCACGGCGCCGGGGTCTCCAGCGCGTAGCCGACCCCGTGGACCGTACGGATCCGCTCGGCCCCGATCTTCCGGCGCAGCGCCTTGATGTGGCTGTCCACGGTCCGGGTCCCCGAGGCGTCCGCCCAGTCCCAGACCTCGGCGAGCAGCTGCTCGCGGGAGAGGACCGCCCGCGGCGTGCTCGCCAGGCAGACCAGCAGGTCGAACTCGGTCGGGGTCAGGTGCACGTCCTCCGCGCGGACCCGGACCCGGCGCTGCGCGTGGTCGATCTCCAGCTCGCCGAGCCGCAGGATCCCGCTGCGCGGGGTGACCGCCGCGAGCGCGGCCCGCTCCACCCGGCGCAGCAGCACGTGCACCCGGGCGGCCAGCTCGCGCATCGAGAACGGCTTGGTCATGTAGTCGTCCGCGCCGACGCCGAGGCCGACCAGCATGTCGGTCTCGTCGTCCCGTGCGGTCAGCATGAGGACCGGGACGGGACGCTGGGCCTGGACCCTGCGGCACACCTCAAGTCCGTCGAAACCGGGCAGCATCACGTCCAGGACCATCAGGTCCGGCTGCCAGGCCTCGGCGGCGTCGACGGCCGCGGGTCCGTCGGTCGCCGTCTGCACGAGGAAGCCCTCCGCGCGCAGTCGCGCGGAGATCGCCTCCACGATCGTGGCGTCGTCCTCGACCACAAGGACGCGCCGCTGGGCCCCCGGAGTGGCCGCCGCACCGTGGTTCGTGGTGTGTGTCTGCTCCATTGCCCCGCCTCGCGTCGCCGTTGTCGGCTCAGCAGCCTAGAGGCACCGGCGGCGTCCCGGCTATCCAGGAGCTACCCGGGACGGACGCCGAGGTGGACCACGTCGGGGACGCCCCGGGCAACGGGGATCTCTTCCGTCCGTACCCCGCTGAATCCGGCATTCCGCAACGACTCTTCGAAATCGGCGGAGGGTCGCGCGGACCAGACGGCGAGGATTCCGCCGGGGTTCAGCCGGGCCGCGCAGGCCGCCAATCCCTCGGCCGAGTAAAGGGATTCGTTGTCCTCGGTGACCGTCCAGTCGGGCCCGTTGTCGATGTCGAGACAGAGGGCGTCGTAGGTGTCGGTGGTGGTGCGGAGGTGGGCCACGAGGTCCGTGTGCAGGATCACGGTCCGCGGATCGGCGAGCGCGGCCCCGGAGATCGCCGCGAGGGGTCCCCGCCGGTGCCAGTCGATGATCGCCTCCTCACGCTCGGCGACCGCGATCCGGCCCCAGCGGGGGTCGGCGGCGGCGTGGGCGAGGGAGAAGCCGACGCCGAGGCCGCCGACGAGGACAGAGGCGCCGGTACGGGACTCCTCGGGCAGCGCGGCCAGGGCGGCGTCGATCAGGAGCCGCTCGGAGCGCCCGTCGGAGGTGTCCATCAGGAAGGTGCCGTTGGCGATGATCTCGTAGTGCTCCGCACGGCGGCGCAGGACGACTTCTCCGTACGGTCCTTCGCGGCGGTCGAGGGTGACGGGGCTGGTCATGATCACTCCGTGGCTCGTGTGCGTACGGTTCGTCCCGGCCATCCTCATGCGGTGGCGACGGCCGGGACAAACGCTTAACGAGCCTTACGGACGCGGGGCTTCGCGCTCCACGTACCGCTCGATCGCCTTCAGTTCGCGGCGGGCTCCGGCCGGGGTGCCGTAGGTGCGGTCCCAGGTGATCGGGGCGACCGTGACGTGGCCCTTGTCGAGCAGCCAGGTGGAGTCGGCGTCCCTCCGGCCCTCGGCGCACTCGCCCTCGCCGGTGCCGTCCACCGGGCAGAGGCCGAGGGCGATGTCGAAGGAGTCGCCGGTCCCGCGCTGCTCGAAGGCGTGGTGGACGACGGCCCCGTCCCCGACGCGCGTCCAGACCGGGGTCCCGGCCCGCTGCCCGGTGCTGACGTCGGGGTAGTCGACCTTGAGCGCGAACTCGCCGGTCAGCAGGGAACGCTGTCTGAGACCGGCGAGGAAGCGGGCGCCGAACTCGGCATGGGCGCGGTAGTTGACGCGGGGGAAGTTCAGGTTGCTCTCGTCGCCGGAGGAGGAGAACGCGATGGCCGGAACGCCCTGGTCGATCGCGGCGACGGCGGCACCGACGGTGCCGGAGTCGTTCACGCTCGCGGAGACGTTGGGGCCGGAGTTGATGCCGGTCAGGACGACGTCGGGCGCCTCGGTCCAGCCGGCCTTGGCCTCGAGGCCCGCGCGGAGGGCGAGCTTGACCGTGTCGGCGGGGGTGGCGGACGGGGAGTCCTTGGTGCAGGGGCCGTCGGCGAGGCAGACGCCGTAGACCGCTCCCCGCGCGGGTGCCTGGGCGCAGTCGTTCTCGTAGCCGGCGGGCAGGGCGGTGCGGCGCTGGGCGGTGAGGACGCCGCCGTTGGTGACGGCGGTGCCCTTGCCGGACTGGACCTGCCAGGGTGCCATGACGACGACGTCGGCTCCGGCGGCGCACATCGCGCGCCGGAGCTCGTACAGGCCGAGACCGTCCGAGTTGCTCGCCTTCGCCGCCTGCATCGAGTCGTCGTTGGAGATCAGGATCCGCATCCCGGCGAGGGGGAGCGTCTTCTCGGTCCTGTCGGGGGTGGTGGCGTAGGCGGTGGCTCCGGCGGCGGCGAGGACGGCTGCCGCCGCGGACAGCGCGAGGTACGTGCGCATGCGTGCGATCCCTTCATGAGCATGACATGCGGGCAGGGAGAAGAGATCCGGGGCCCGGCCCCCCACGGGCGGGCCCCGGATCGTGCGCGGGGTCGTCAGATGCCCCGCGGTCTGTGGGTGGATTCCGGATCCAATATCCGAGATATGGATATGGGATCCGGGATGCCCGGCAGGGGATCCCGGATCAGATCTCCAGGCCGTGGCCGTGCGGGAACACCGGATCCACCGTGTCGTTCGGGACGTCCGGCCGGGACGCCGCCACCGCCGCCATCGAGCTCGGCAGCTCGAACGGCAGCCTCCCCGCCGCCTTCGCCCGGCCGAAGGCCACGTCGAGGAGGGCCCCGTCGCTCGCGCCGTAGTCGGCGATCAGCGCCGCCGCGTGCTCGGCGATCTCCGGCAGGACGGCCGGCCGCTCCAGGTTCACGCACACCACGGTCGGAGTGGTCCCCAGGAGGGCGAGGACCGCGTCCAGCTCCTCCTGGGCGAAGGCGAGGCTGCCGGAGTGGAAGAAGGACTCGAACCTGTTCGGCCGTTCCTCGTACGGGGTGCGGAGCCGCAGCACCGCGAGGTCGGCCTCGGCCGGGTCGGCGACGACCTCGCCGTACGCCGCCGCGACCGCGGGGTCGACGTTCTCCACGTACAGCCTCGGCCGTCCCGACAGGGGGAGCGGGCCGTCGGTGAGCACGGTGAGCGAGCGGCGCTGGGCGGCGGCGCCGGCGGCGGCGAAGTCGGCGCGGCCGACCGTTTCGGCGGCCTCGTCGGGGTCGACGTACCGGCGCTCGTCGAAGAGCCCCAGGAGGAACTTCTCCCGCAGCAGCCGCCGTACGGAGGCGTCGACGCGCGCCTCGGTGATCCGGCCCGTCGTGACGAGCTCCACGATCACTTCGGGGCACTCCTCGCCGCCGAACTGGTCCACGCCCGCGTCCAGCGCCTTCGCGGCCCGCTCGGCCACGCCGAGGTGCTCGACGCCCCAGGCGCGGGCCTCGTGCGTCTCGCCGAGGATCCGGGCGTCCTCCAGCAGCCCCCAGTCGGTGCAGACGATGCCGGTGAAGCCGAGTTCCTCGCGGAGGAGGCCCGTGATGACGCCCTTGTTGAAGCCGAAGCCGACCTCCTCCCAGTCGGTGCCGACCGGCTGGCCGTAGTACGGCATCATCTGCGAGCAGCCGGCGGCGATCGCGGCCCTGAACGGCTCCAGGTGGTGCTCTCGCATCCCGCCCGGGTAGACCTGCTCCTTGCCGTGCGGGAAGTGCGGGTCCTCGCCGTCCTTCTGCGGGCCGCCGCCGGGGAAGTGCTTGACCATCGCGGCCACGGAGTCCGGGCCGAGCTCGGGGCCCTGGAGGCCGCGGACGTACGCCTGGACCAGTTCGCCCGTCAGCTTCGCGTCGGAGCCGAAGGTGCCGGACTGGCGGGACCAGCGGGGTTCGGTCGCGAGGTCGACCTGCGGGTGGAGCGCGGTGCGGAAGCCGACGGAGAGGTACTCGCGGCGGACGGTGTCGGCGAAGCGGAAGACCAGCTCCGGGTCGCCGATCGCGGCCAGGCCGAGGGCCTCGGGCCAGGCGGAGAAGGCGCCGGCGTTGAAGGAGGCGCCGATGTTGTCGGTGAAGGCGTGGCGGGGGTCGGTCGAGAGCGAGACGGGGATGCCGAGCCGGGTGCTCGCCGCCATCTCCTGGACCGCGTTGTGCCAGAGGGCCATCTCGCGGGCGCCGTGGCTGCCGAGCAGGTTGAAGTGGGTCAGCTGCCGGTCCTGGACGAGCTGCGGGGTGCCGAGCTCCAGGGTCTCGCCGTCGGCCTCGGTCACCGGGGTGCCGTCGGCGTTCATCATCAGCATCGTGTGGAAGAGCTGTCCGGCCTTCTCCTCCAGCGTCATGCGGGAGAGGAGGTCCTCGACGCGCTCGTCGACGGGGCGGGCGGGGTCCTGGTACGGGTGCATGGCTGGCTCCGGGGCTGATCGACCGAAGGGCGCGGGGAAGGCTTCGGCGGTCACGGGCCGGCGGCGGTGCCGACCTTGGGCGACCACAGGCTAAGCGTGAAAACCGAGTGACCACTAGGTTTCTGCTTTGTGTCCTGGATCACAGGATGAAAGCCCTATTTCGGGCCCGGTTAAGGTGGGCCGCATGCCGGAGAACACGGGCCGAACGCCCCGCAAGAGCGGGGGCAGGGGCAGTTACGCGGTCGGTGACGCACGCCGCCAGAAGATCCTCGACACCGCCGTCGACCACTTCGGGCAGTGGGGTTTCCACGCCTCCTCCCTCGCCCGGATCGCCCACGACTGCGGGATCACCCAGGGCGGCCTGCTGCATCACTTCCGCAGCAAGGAGGACCTGCTCCTCTCGGTCCTCGCGCAGAGCGAACAGCACGACGAGGAGCGCCTGTTCAGCGTCGATCCCGACTCGTACGCCGACTACCTGGACACCCTCGTCGCCCTGATCGAGGAGAACACCCGCCGCCCCGGCATCGTCCGGATGTTCAACGTCCTGGTGGGCGAGTCCGGCAACATCGGCCACCCCGCCCACGAGTACTTCAGGGAGCGCTACGCGCGCGTGCTCCGGCACACCGTCGCGCTCCTGGAGGAGGGCGTCCGGCGCGGCGAACTCCGCGCCGACACCGACTGCCCGGCCGTCGCCCAGGAACACCTCGCCGTCATGGACGGCCTCCAGATCCAGTGGGCCCTCGACCCGTCCTCGATGGACATGCCGGCCCGGGTGGGCGCGTACCTCCGGCGCCGGTACGCGGAGATCGCGGCCCCGCAGGAGTGACGCGAGGTCCGTGTCAGGAGGCGGCGGTCGCGCGGCGCGCGCCGCGCCACGCGTACAGCGTGGCACCGGCCGTGAAGGCCGCCACCGCCACCGTCCACGACCCGCCCTGCGGGCCCGGCTGCATCACCCACGCCCACCAGTCCGCCGCACCGCCCGGCTCGCCCGGGGCCGCCAGATAGACCCCGCCCACGAACAGGACGGGCGGCAGCCAGCTCAGCCGGGCGCCGATCAGCGCGGCTCCGGCCGCCGCCACGCCCGCCAGGCCCAGGGTGTTGCGTACGGCCGCCGGCGCGCCGAACGCCTCCGCGTGACCCGGCACCGCCAGGGCGAGCAGCGCCACGGCGAGGACGGTCGCGCCCAGGAGATGGGCCAGCCGGCGGGGCCACCACGCGCGTACCGCCGTACGGTCCAGCTCGTCGCTCGGCGTGTGCAGACCGGTGCCGATCGCGGCGGCCGCGAGCAGCGGGCCGAAGACCACGACCGGCAGCCGGGCCGTGTGGTCGAACGCCGGCAGCGACACCAGCCAGTGGGCCGCCCAGGCGGCGGCCACCGCCGTGCCCGCCAGGGCGGCGAGGGCGGCGGGCAGGGCGCGGGAGCGGGCGTAGAGCCGCAGGGGACTCATCGGGCTCAGGGGATTCATGGCCTTCAAGGGGCCCCAGGGGGTCAAGGAGCCTTTGAGGCTCATGGGATCGGCACCTCGTCCGGGTGGCAGGGGTTCGCCGCGAGGTAGCGGGTCAGGTAGTCGCGCTGGGCGGCGGGGGACTTCGCGTTCAGCCGGTCGATGTAGGGCTGGGCGACGGCCGTGTCGGGCCCGAAGTCGCTCGGTGTCGGCGCCAGCCACTCGATGACGGCGGCGTTGACGAGGCTCGCCCGCTCGGCGTTCGGGCCCATGAGGTCGCCCGGCTCGCACGTGTCCGCGAAGAGCTGCGCCACGGCGGAGTTGCGGTACAGATCGGCGCGTTCCACCCGTCCGCGCACCATGTCCTGCGTGGGATCGGGCAGTTCCACGTCGCCGGGGCGGGGGTCGACCGGGCCGACCGCCCAGCGGGTCGGAGCGCCCGGCAGTCCCGTGAGGCGCGCGTTCAGCGGGGCCAGGGCCTCCGACACGGCGGAGAGCAGCTTCTCGTCGAGGACCGTCACGCACACCTGCGGACTGCCGCGGTCGCAGACGGCGCGGGTCAGGGTCGGATCGAGCCGCCACGGGCCCTCGTCCGACGGCAGGCGCAGGATCAGCCCCGCGGCGGTGACCGCGACCGCCAGGGGGATCAGCGCGAACGCCCGCAGACGGGCCGGACGTGCCCCGTACGCGAGGAGCGCGGCGAGGGCGAGCCCCGCCGTCCACGCCATCGACACCGGCCCGAACCACCACACCGTCCGGGCCCAGGGGTACGTGTACTCGGAGGCCGGACTCAGCCAGCGGGCCTCCGACTGCGTGTACGTGCCGATGGCGAGTCCCACGTATCCGACGATCCCCAGGAGCGGGGCCGTCAGCCGCCAGGGGACCAGCCGTCCGGCGAGATGCCCGAGCGCGCCCAGGGAGGCGACGGCGACCGCGTCGGCGGCGAGGAGTTCGAGGAAGGGGCGGCCCACGGAGGTGTACGGCCAGGTCGCCAGCAGGGACACGGTGTCGGCGAGCAGCACGCCGGCGGCGGGCCACAGCGCGGACGGGGCGGCCGAGACGAGGAGGTGGCGCAGCGGGGAGCGGGGGACGGATCCCCACAGCTCCGTGGTGCCGCGCCGCCGGTCGCGGCCCCCCTGCCAGCAGCCGGCCGCGAGCGCGAGGGGCCCGCCGAGCAGCCCGACGGTCACGTGCAGCAGTGCCGTCACGTCCGTCCAGCGGGTCTGCCACTGCGGTCCCTTGCCGTACATCGCCACCAGCACGGTGACCGCGACGGCGGCGCCGGCCCAGGGCCCGAGCCCCCGGCGCAGCTCGGTCCGGAGCGGGCGGGCCGCCCGTACGCGCGCGGGTGCGTCCGTACGGGACGGGGTGAGGGTCGCGGTCACCGCGGCGTCTCCTTCGTACGAGGGGTGGCGGAGGTCCCGGTCATCGCAGCGACTCCCGCGCGCGGCCCGTGGGGCCCCGGTGGGCGCGCAGCGCGGTCGTGTAGCCGCGTTCCACGGCGCTCGTCGGCGAGCCGCCCGGCTCGGCCGGCTCGCCGCCGAGCGCGACGAGTTCCGCCGTCGCCCCCTGGAACGCGAGCCGTCCCGCCTCGATGAGGGCGACGTCGGTGCAGGCCGCCGCCACGTCCTCGACCAGATGCGTCGAGACCACGACGGTCGCCCGCGTACCGAGCTCCCGGAGCAGCGCGCGGAACTCGACGCGCTGCTCCGGGTCGAGTCCGGCGGTCGGCTCGTCGAGCAGCAGCAGCTCCGGCTCGTTGACGATGGCCTGCGCGATCCCGGCGCGCCGGACCATCCCGCCCGACAGCGTCTTCATGCGCGCGTCGATCCTGTCCCCGAGCCCGACGCGACGGACGGCCCGCTCCACGGCCGCCGGGGCGCGGTCGGCCGGCACCTCCTTGAGCCAGGCCACGTACGCGACGAACTCCCGCACCGTGAAGGCCGGGTAGTAGCCGAACTCCTGCGGCAGATAGCCGAGCCGGCGCCGGATCGCGGTGCGCTCGCCGTGGCCGGCGGAGTCGGTCCCGAGGAGCTCCACCCGGCCGGAGGAGGGCGCCGCGACGGTCGCGAGGACCCGGATGAGGGAGGTCTTCCCGGCCCCGTTCGGGCCGAGCAGCCCGTGCACGCCGGGGCCGAGGGAGAGGTCGAGCGCGTCGAGGGCGACGGTACGGCGGTGCCGGACGGTCAGTCCGGTCACCGCGACGGTGGCCGAGGGGTTCACCGGGTCTCCAGGTGGTCGAAGGAACGGCGCCGCAGCGCGAGGAGGGCGGCGCAGACGAGCGCCGCGGCGGCCCAGGCACCCTGCACGGCGGGGCCCGCGAAGTACCGGGCGACGCCGGCCGCGCCCTGCCCCTGGGGTCCGAGCAGGGGGCCTGTCACGGCGAGCAGCCACCCGCCGCCGAGCGTCGCGGCCGCCGCACGGCAGCCGACGAACGAGCCGAGCGCCAGCGTGGCCAGGGTCAGGGCCAGGCCGGGGAGGAGCCAGGCCGCCGCCCCCGGGGTCCCGGCCGCCGGCGGCAGCAGCGCCCCGCCGGCGGTCAGCAGCGGTACGCACACGCCGAGCACGGCGGCGGTACGGGTGAGCAGCAGCCGCAGGCCGCCCGACGGGGTGGCGGCGGTGATCTCGTACAGGGGATCGGCGTGCCGTCCGTACGAGACGGCGACCCCGGCGAGCGGCAGGAGGGGGGAGACGGCGAGCAGCCAGCTCCGGGCACCCCGGAACCCGGCCGCGTGGGCGAGCGCGAACGCCCCGCCGAGGACGAGCGCGACGGCCACGATCCAGGAGCCGCGCAGCGCGGGCCCGGCGGCCCACCAGATCCGCGCCCACCGCCCGAGCGGGTGCGCGACGGCGATCCGCCCGGGCCCGGCCGCGAGGCCCGCGCGGGCGGGTCCCGGGCGGGCCGGGGACGCCGCGACGGGCGCGGGGCCGGGGTGCGAGCCGGGTTTGCCGCGCCCGCGCGTGGCGGCTGTTCCGGCGGGGGCAGCGTGCACCGCGGCGGCCGCCGCACCGAGCTCCGGCCGGTCCGGGGCCGCCGCACCGGCCTGCGGGTGCGTGGTGCTCGCCGCGGTGTGCGGTGGGTGCGTGACCGGTTCGTGGCCACGCCCGCGCGTGGCGGCTGTTTCGCCGTGCGTCGCCGGGGCCGGCGTACCGGCCTGCGGGTGCGTGGTGCTCGCCGCGGTGTGCGGTGGGTGTGCGACCGGTTCGTGGCCACGCCCGCGCGTGGCGGGCGCAATCGTGTCCGCCCCGGCCGGTACGTGGCCGAGGGACGCGAGGAGGTCCGCGCGGATCGCGGCCAGGGCCGGGCCCGCCGTGCCCGCGCGGACCGCCGCCGAGACGCGGGTCGCGCAGGACCCGCAGGACTCGACGTGCTTCTCCAGGGACCAGGCGTCCGTCTCGGGCGCGGCGCCCGCCGCGTACCGGTGGGCCAGGGTGTCGGAGACGTGCCAGGGGGCCGTCATGCGGTGCCTCCCAGAGGGTGCGGGCCGAGGGCGGCGCGGAGTTCGCGGCGGGCGCGCAGGGCGCGGGTCTTGACGGTGCCCTCGGGTATGCCGAGGAGCCGGGCGGTCTCGCGGGTGGTCAGCCCGTCGACGACGGTGGCCCGCAGGACCTCGGCGAGCTCGGGCGAGATCCGGTCGAGGGCGGCGCCGACCTCGCCGTACTCCAGGCCCGCGAGGACCCGGTCCTCGGCGGAGGGCGCGGGGCCGGCCGGTTCCGCGGGCCGGGCGGCGGCCCGTTCGGCCCGGGCGCCGGCGCGCCGGGCGTCCACCAGGCGCCGGGCGGCGATCACCCAGAGCCAGCCGCCGGCCTCGCCGCGGCCCCGGTGGCCGCCGGCCGAGCGCCAGACCGTGACGAAGGTGTCCTGGAGGACCTCCCGGACGGTCTCCTCGTCCGGGCAGCGCCGGGCCAGCCGGGCGTGCAGCCAGCCGGCGTGCCGGTCGTAGAGCACGGCCAGTGCCTGGGTGTCCCCCCGGGCGACCGCGCGCAGCAGCGCCGCGTCGTCGTCCTCGTCGCCCCCGGAGGGGCCTCCCCCTGCGGGGCGCAACAGTCTCACGCCCTCTCTATCGCCGGGAGGCCGTCTCCCGGTTCACGCGCTCACGGGTTCACGCGCCAACGGGTTCACGCGCTCACGGGCTCGCCGGAAAGCAGAGCATCCCGGTTCACGCGCTCACGGGCTCGTCGGCGGGCCGCCCTCCGGGAGGGCGGCGAAGACGCGCTGGAGGGCCGGCGGGCGCTCGCCGTCGCCCGCGACGACCAGGCGGTGGCGGTACGTCACGTAGTACTGGAAGCCGTCCGCGACCGGGCTGCCCGTCGGGCGCTCCGGGACCAGGGCGTACGCGGGGTCCTCCAGGGCCGCCCGCAGTTCGGCGGCCTCGGCGGGGGTCTGTTTGCCGGTGCGGGGCGGTTTGGTGCCGGCGCGGCTGGTCCAGCTGCCGTCGTAGTGGACGACGAGCTGGTTGCGGACGCCCGCGAAGCCGCCGTTGACGACCACCTCGACGAGGACCTCGCCCGGCTGGGGGTCCGCCGCCGGTGTGCCGGGCTCGGTCGTGGGGCTCGGCACGGCCGGCGCGCCGACGCTCGACGGCGACCCGCCGGGCGCGGGCGGCACTCCGGGGCCGCAGCCGCTCACCCCGCCGGCCAGGGCCCCCGCGAGCAGCAGGGCCCCGCACCACGACCACGTCCTCCGTACGCCTCTCGCCATGGGTCGAGCATGCCCCGTCCGGGGTCCCGCGCGCAGCCGGACGCCCGGGATTCCCCCCGTCCGGGGTCCCGCGCGGGATCCGCCCCGTCAGTCGTCCTCGGGCCCCGTGCGGACGATCCCGGTGAGCGGGCCCCGGTGGTGCCAGCCCAGCGAGTCGTACAGCGCGCGGCCGTCCGTGGTCGCGGCGAGCACTCCGGTGGTGGCGCCGGCCTGGGCGGCGGCGGCCTCCAGGGTGCGCATGACGTTCGCGCCGAGGCCCCGGCGCCGGTGCGCGGGGTCGGTCTCGATCTGGTCGGCGACGGCGGTGGAGCCGGTGGGGGCGATCTGGCCGCGGGCGGCGAGGGCGCCGTCCGGGGCGAGGATCCGGACCCGGACGACACCGTCCTGGACCTCGGTGGTCCTGGCGTACCCCTCGGGCGGCGCGGGGCGGGCGCCGGGGTCCAGCGGCTTGACCATCATGAAGCCCGGGTCGTCGGGGACGGTCCATCCCTCGGTGATCCACGGTTCCACCTCCTCCGGTCCCGCCATCACCTTGAGCCAGCTGTACGGCGCGGTGAGCCGGGCGCAGAGCGCGCCGACGGAGGCCGCGTCGGGGGCGGGCAGGACGTGCCGCACGACGTGCCGGGGCAGGCCGACGTCGATCCGGTAGCCCCAGGGCTCGGTGACGGCGGACGGGGTGCCCCGGGAGACGGTCCAGCCCGCCACCCAGACTTTCGTAATAGCCGAAATATCCATGTGGGCATTACATCTGCTCCACGCGGGTGCGTGCGAGGGTGATCGCTCAGAGCGAACGAACGTCCGGGAACATCCTCGGGCTCACAAGCATTGAGTGCGTATAGCTCAACTTGACTGCCGAAGGGGAGATCATGGCTTCTGAGTCCATGGCGTCTGTGCCGCTCACTCTGCCTGTGCTGCCGCTCGACGACGAGGTCGTGCTGCCCGGAATGGTGGTGCCGCTGGACCTGTCGGACAACGACGTACGGGCCGCCGTCGAGGCCGCCCAGGCCGCCGCCCGCACCGGAACGGGGAAGCCCCGCGTGCTGCTCGTGCCGCGGGTCGACGGGACCTACGCCGGCACCGGCGTCCTGGGCATCGTCGAACAGGTCGGACGCCTGTCCGACGGCGATCCCGGCGCGCTCATCCGCGGCCTCGGCCGCGTCCGCATCGGCGCCGGCACCACCGGCCCCGGCGCCGCCCTGTGGGTCGAGGGCGGCACCGTCGAGGAGGCCCTGCCCGACCCGCTGCCCGGCTCCGTGACCGAACTGGTCAAGGAGTACAAGGCGCTGGCCACCAGCTGGCTCAAGAAGCGCGGCGCCTGGCAGGTCGTCGACCGCGTCCAGCAGATCGACGGCGTCGGCGCCCTCGCCGACAACTCCGGATACTCGCCCTTCCTCAGCGTCGAGCAGAAGGTCGCACTCCTGGAGACCGCCGACCCGGTCGCCCGCCTCAAGCTGGCCACCGCCCAGCTCCGCGAGCACCTCGCCGAGCAGGACGTCGCCGAGACCATCGCCAAGGACGTCCAGGAGGGCGTCGACAAGCAGCAGCGCGAGTTCCTGCTCCGCCGTCAGCTCGAAGCCGTCCGCAAGGAGCTCCGCGACCTCAACGGCGAGGCCGAGGGCGACGAGTCCGACGACTACCGCGCCCGCGTGGAGGCCGCCGACCTGCCCGAGAAGGTGCGGGAGGCCGCCCTCAAGGAGGTCGAGAAGCTGGAGCGGTCCAGCGACCAGTCCCCCGAGGGCTCCTGGATCCGCACCTGGCTGGACACCGTCCTCGAACTCCCCTGGAACGAGCGGACCGAGGACCGGTACGACATCCGGGGCGCCCGCGCGGTCCTGGACGCCGAGCACGCCGGCCTCGACGACGTGAAGGAGCGCATCACCGAGTACCTGGCGGTGCGCAAGCGGCGCTCCGAGCGCGGCCTCGGTGTGGTCGGAGGCCGCCGCGGCGGAGCCGTCCTCGCCCTCGTCGGCCCGCCCGGCGTCGGCAAGACCTCCCTCGGCGAGTCCGTCGCCCACGCGATGGGCCGCGAGTTCGTCCGGGTCGCCCTCGGCGGCGTACGGGACGAGGCCGAGATCCGCGGCCACCGGCGGACGTACGTCGGTGCCCTGCCCGGCCGGATCGTCCGCGCCATCAAGGAGGCCGGGTCCATGAACCCGGTGGTCCTGCTCGACGAGATCGACAAGGTCGGCTCCGACTTCCGCGGCGACCCCGCGGCCGCCCTCCTCGAAGTCCTCGACCCCGCGCAGAACCACACCTTCCGCGATCACTACCTGGAGGTCGAACTCGACCTCTCCGACGTCGTCTTCCTGGCCACGGCCAACGTCCTCGAAGCCATCCCGGAGGCGCTCCTCGACCGCATGGAGCTGGTGCGCCTCGACGGCTACACGGAGGACGAGAAGGTCGTCATCGCCCGTGACCACCTGCTCCCGCGCCAGCTGGAGCGGGCCGGTCTGGAGGCGGGCGAGGTCGTCCTGGAGGAGTCCGCGCTGCGGAAGCTGGCCGGCGAGTACACCCGCGAGGCCGGTGTCCGGACCCTGGAGCGGGCGATCGCCCGGCTGCTCCGCAAGGTCGCGGCCCAGCACGAACTGGGCGACCGCGAGCTGCCGTTCGCCGTCGGCCCCGACGACCTGCGGGAGCTCATCGGGCGGCCGCACCACGTGCCGGAGTCGGCCCAGGACCCGGCGGAGCGGCGGACGGCCGTGCCGGGTGTCGCCACCGGGCTCGCCGTGACCGGCGCGGGCGGTGACGTCCTCTTCGTGGAGGCGTCCCTCGCCGACCCGGAGACGGGCGCCGCCGGTCTGACCCTCACCGGTCAGCTGGGCGACGTGATGAAGGAGTCGGCGCAGATCGCGCTCTCCTTCCTCCGCTCGCACGGCGCGGAGCTGGAGCTGCCCGTCACCGGCCTCAAGGACCGGGGCGTGCACATCCACTTCCCCGCGGGCGCGGTGCCCAAGGACGGGCCGAGCGCGGGCGTCACCATGACGACCGCCCTCGCCTCCCTGCTGAGCGGCCGGCTCGTCCGTACGGACGTGGCCATGACCGGCGAGGTCTCCCTCACCGGCCGGGTGCTGCCGATCGGCGGAGTGAAGCAGAAGCTCCTCGCCGCGCACCGGGCGGGCATCACGACGGTCGTGATCCCCAAGCGGAACGAGGCCGACCTGGACGACGTCCCGGCCGAGATCCTGGAGAAGCTGGAGGTCCACCCGGTGACGGACGTCCGCCAGGTCCTGGAGATCGCCCTGGCCCCGGCGGTGGTGCCGGTGGACGTGGCCGCGTAACTCCCCCCGTAGCAGAGCGGGGTGCCCCCGGCGGGCACCCCGCTCCGGCGTACCCGGAACCCGGTACCCGGATGTCGGTCGCGGCTGGCATGCTCGTACGCATGAACGACGACGCCTTCTGGGCTCTCATCGACGAGTTGGGCCGACGGACCGGTGACCGGGACGAACGCCTCGAGTGGCTGCGGGAGGAGCTGCTGGGGCGTCCGGCGGCCGAGAGTGTGGAGTTCCAGGTACGGCTGGAGCGGGCGTGCGAGCGCGCCGACACGCGCGCGGTGTGGACGGCGGCGAACCGGATCGAGGGCGGCGACTGCACGGACGACGGTTTCCACTACTTCACGCTCTGGCTGGTCGGCCAGGGCGGCAAGGTGTACGAGTCGGTCCTCGCCGATCCGGACGCGCTGGCCGACGTGCCCGGCGTGCGGGCGCTCGTGGGACGGCACCACGACTCCTGGGACGACGACGAGTGGCCCGAGTGGGAGGAGCTCGACTACGTGGCCCAGGACGCGTGGGACGAGCTGACGGGCCAGGAGGGCGACGACGGCGAGGAGTTCCTCGACGCCGTCGAGGAGGCGGAGGACGCCGCGGAGGCGGCGGGGGAGTGGGAAGAGGACGGGGAGTCCCGGGGGCCTCGGCCGGAGGGGTTGGCGATACCCCGGCTCACCGCCCTCTTCCCGCCCGGTGCCTCCGGCTCCTAGGAGCCGGAGGGGTCCGTGGCCTGAGCGGTCAGGAGGCGGACGGGTTGCGGCGGCGGCCCAGGAGCAGGCTGCCGCCGGCGAAGGCGGCGAGGGCGCCCGCGCCGGCGAGGGCCATCGGGAGCGGCGAGGAGGGGGACTCGGCGGTCTCGGCGGAGAGGGCCGGGGGCTGCTCGTCGCCGCCGTGGCCCGCGTGGCTCACGGTGGAGAGCGAGGCGCCCGCCGCGATCTTCGCCTCGGTCGGGGCCTGGGCCTGCGCCCTCGCGGCCGTGGCCGTGCCGCCGAAGGTGACGTCCGAGCAGCTGTAGAAGGCCTCGGGGCTGTCGCTGCGCTGCCACACCTTGTAGACGATGTGGCGGCCGGTGCGGGCCGGGAGGTTGCCCGTGAAGTTGTAGTAGCCGTCGGTCGCGGTGCGGGTGGTGCCGTAGACGGCGACGGGGGTCGGGTCCAGGTCGGACCACTTCAGGGGCTGGGTCGGGTCGAAGCCCGCCTTGGTGATGTAGACGGTCATCGTGCCCGAGTGCGGGGCCGTCACCCGGACCTTGAAGTCGAAGGAGCCGGCGGCGACGGCCGTCGCGGGCCAGTCGGTGCGCGCCCAGTCCAGGGCCCGGTACTTCTCGCGGTTGGCGGAGCAGAGCTTGCCGTCCGGGATGAGGGCCTGGTGCCGGCCGTCGGCGTTGGCGATGTTGACCTCGTTCCAGTCGTAGAGCGGCTGGGTGCCGGAGTCGGCGACGAGGTCCTTGCACACCTGCGACTTGGGCGTCTCGGGGCCCTCGGCGTAACAGGCCGCCACCCGGCTCACGGGGTTGAAGACGGCCCCGTGGGCACCGGCCGCGGTGGGGGTGAGGCCGACGAGCGCGGCGGCTGACAGGGCGGAGGCGGCGACGGCGGTGGTGCGGCGGTAGGAGGGCATGCGGGGGCTCTCTCTCGTGCGTGGGGGAGTACGGAACGAGCAACGCGCGCGGGGCGCACGGAAGTTGAAATCCGGGCGGCCGCCGTAGAGCGTCGCATTGGTCCATACCAATGGGCAAGAGGGTGGGTGGAAAAAGCCGAAGCGGCCCCCCGGGGTGCCGCACACCCGGGAGGCCGCCGTCGGACGGAGGGAGACGGGGGGTCAGCCGTTCGCGAGCGCCTGCACGCGCGAGTAGTCCCCGTTGAAGTGGTTGTGGTCGCCGACCGTCGGGCCGGAGGAGGTGTACTGCCAGATCGTGTAGTACGGCCAGCCGGCCGGGAGTTCGCCGACCTCGGAGGCGTACCGGGCGATCCACAGCGGGTTGGTCGAGGCGAAGGCCGCGGAGTTGCCGGTGCACTGCTTCCACCAGCTCGTGGCCGTGTAGATCACCGGGTCGCGGCCCGTCCGGTACCGGTAGCGGTTCACGAAGTCCTGGATCCACGCGACCATCCCGGACGCCGTCTTGCCGTAGCAGGTCGCGCCGTACGGGTTCCACTCGATGTCGAGCACGCCCGGCAGGGTCCTGCCGTCCTTCGACCAGCCGCCGCCGTTGTTGACGAAGTAGTCGGCCTGGGCGGCTCCGGTCGTGGTGTCCGGGGTGGCGAAGTGGTACGTGCCGCGGATCATGCCGACGTTGTAGGAGCCGTTGTACTGCTGGGTGAAGGACGTGTTCTTGTAGTACGTGCCTTCCGTCGCCTTGACGTAGGCCCACTTGACCCCGCTGTTCCACAGCGTGGACCAGGCCACGTTGCCGTTGTGGCTGGAGACGTCCACGCCTTCCGTCTGCGCGGCCAGGGTGGCGGCGCCGGACGTGGGGCCCTGCCCGTCGTGCGCGATCACGCCCATGCCCAGGTAGGCGGAGCCGCGTGCGGGGGTCGCCTGCCGGGCGCCGGGGTCCTGGGCGGCGGTGGCGGTGCCGGAGAGGCCGAGGGGGAGGAGGAGGGCCAGGGCCGCGAGGGCGGCGCCGGCGAGGGTCGTTCCGGATCTGTGCACACGCATTGCGTGCCTCCGAAAGGCTCGGTGGGGGAGCGGTGGGGCGGACCCGCGACCATGCCTGGAATGGACATGTCATTCGGGGCTGCCGGGAAAGACGCTACGCACGTAGACCCGCCCGGCGGAAGGGGGCCTGGTTGCCGCCGTTGGTCTACGCCTGCGAAATACTGAAGGAGCTGCGGCGATGGACGCCGCCGGAAGAAACTTTCAGCGACCGGAAAGCGTGCGGGAGGTGCTGACGTGCACGGAAGCGGTACGGGAAGTGAAGGCCGGGTCACCGCCGGAGGTGGTGGATACCAGGAATTCCTCGCTCTCGAACGGGAGCTGGCGGTCTTCCTGCGCCGCGCCCGCGCCCAGTCCGGCGAGATGGCCCGCGAGGTCCACCCCGAACTGGAGTCGTCCGCCTACGGACTCTTCGTACGGCTCGACGACGCCGGCCCCCAGCGGGCCACCGAACTCGCCGGGTACTTCGGCGTCGGCAAGGCCACCATGAGCCGCCAGCTCCGCGTCCTGGAGGACCTCGGGCTCGTCGCCCGCGACCCCGACCCGGCCGACGGCCGCGCCTCGCTCGTCCGCCTCACCGAGGAGGGCCGCAGCCGCTTCCGCAGCGTCCGCGACGCCCGGCGCGAACGCTACGTCCGCAAACTCGCCGACTGGGACCGCGCCGAGGTCGCCGAACTCGCCCGCCTCCTGAACCACTTCAACGTCCGCTCGGAGGGCTGAGGGGCGGACGGGGTCGGCTGGGAACCGGGGAAGGGAAGCGGCCGGGGATCAGCGGAAGGCCGGAGAGGGGGAGCGGACCGGGGTCAGTGGTCCGACAGCTCCGCGTACACCGCCGTCGCGTCGTCGTGGAGCTTCCAGCGGTGCGCCCCGCCCGCCCGCGCGTCGGCGGACTCCAGCGCCCGCACCCGCCGGAGCAACCCGGCCGGGCCCTCCTCGCGCAGCACACCGAAGCAGTCCGCCCAGTCGCCCGCGCCGAACAGCTCCACCCAGCGGCTCGCCCCGTCCGTGAGCGCCGCCAGCGCCCGCACCTCCGCGCGCGGGGTCGTCCCGGTCACCGCCCGGTCCGCGACCGCCGGGTCCGCCGCCGCCGTGAAGAAGCCGCCCTCCCGGTTCCGCAGCCGGTCCGTCGCCTCCAGGGAGCGCCGCACCTCGTCCGGCATCCGGTCGAGCCGGTCGTCGAGCACGGCCCGTACCGTCCCGTCCGGGGCCTCCAGGAGCAGCGCGGAGTCGGACAGGACGAGGTGCTCGACCGACGCCTCGTCCCAGCGGACGAGCACCACGGTCGCCTGAGGCGTTCGCACGTGAGAAAGGTCACAGGTGTCGCGGTGGGCGTCCGCGGCGCGCCGGATGGCCAGCGACAGGATCTCAGACAGGGGCATGTCCCGGCGGGAACCGGACAGTTCGGTCAAAGCCCCGCCCAGTCGTGCGGTGAACCACGGGACCGTGTGCACACAACCGTCATCACCGGCGGGAGGTGTGACGCCGTCGAGGAGCACGACCGTCCCCCCGCTCCCCGAAGCGGGCAGGGCGGCGGCCGCCCAGTCCTCGTTGGGGCGTTCGGGGCTGCCGGGAAGGGAGGCGACTTCGCTGCGCATGGCCTCCAGTCTGCCCGCACCCGCGCATTCCGCCGTGAACTCCTTCACCGGACCTGCAAATGACCGGAAAAGGCCTGTACCAACCCCGTGGAAGCGGCCGGCGAGGCGGAAGGGTCACCTCCGGGGAGCTGCGGGCGGGCATCCTGCCAAAGCCCGCCCGGAAGATCCAACCGGCGCCCCGTACGGGCCCCCGGCCGCCGCCTCCGGAAGTTGTTCGCCAACTACTGAGTGTTGTTCACTCGTTCGGGTGGCGGAGCGGCCGATGCCCGTCCCCTTGCCGGAAGCGCTGGAATGGTCGGAAGCCGTACCAGGGGTGGGGGCGCTCCATGTGACCGGTCGTCACCCCTGCTTCATGGGCGGACGAATCAAGAATGCGAGCACCGGTGCAGAAGAAGCGGCCTCGGAGCAACAACGGCACGCAGAGCCAGACCCCCGGTGAGCCGCAGGCCCCCGCCGGCCGGCCCAAGCGCGTCCGCAACCGGCTGGTCGCCGGCGTCGCCCTCGTCGGCGTCACCGTCCTCGCCGCCGGAGCCCCCGCGATCCTCGCCGCCTCCGCCGAGCTCACCGAGTCGCAGCGCCTCGTCACCCTCGCCGAACTCGACCGGCAGGCCGTCACCCTCGCGCACTCCCTCGCCGACGAGCGCGACGAGGTCGTGGCGTACATCGCCGCCGGACGCGACGCCCAGAGCGGCGACGCCAAGCACAAGCGGCAGATCACCGACGCGCGCTCCACCCGCGTCGACCGCCAGATCGACGAGATCCGGCCCGCCGCACCCGCCGAACTCCGCCGCGAACTCGCCGGGGTCCCCTCCGTCCGCCGCAGCGCGCTGACCGGCAAGGGCACGGCCCTGGAGGCCCACAAGGCGTACTCGGACGTCATAGGGAAGCTCCAGGCCCTCGCCGACGAGCTCGCCGACAAGACCCCGGCCCGCGCCTCCGACGCCGCACTGACCGAGGCCACCCGCGCCCCCGCCGCCCTCGGCCGCGCCGTCGAACAGGCCTCCACCACCCGCGGCCTGCTCCTCGCCGCACTCTCCGTGCCCCAGCCCGAGCCCTCCGGGGACGTCCACTACGACCCGCAGACCGGCACCTACGTGGCCGACGTGCCCGAGGGCGCCGCCGAGGCCGAACGCGCCCGCGACGGCCTCACCGCCGCCGCCCAGCAGGCCCGCGTCCGCGAGCTCGCCGCCCTCGGCGACTTCGACCAGGCCGCCGGCGCCACCGCCCGCGACTCCCTCGCGGCCACCGTCACCGGCCCCGACGTCAAGACCGCCGAGCTCGCCCTCGCCTCGCTCACCGACCAGCCCAAACTGACCGAGGCCGAGCGCGGCACGGACCCGGCCGCCCTGGAGGCCGCCCTCTCCGCCCGCATCGAGCAGATGCGCGGCGTCGAGTCCGCCCTCGCCACCGAGCGGGTCGAACGCCTCGCCGCGCTCCGCGACGACGACGTCGAAGCCCTCGAACTGCGCATCGCCTACCTCGGCGGCTGCCTCCTCGTCGCGATCGGCATCTCCACCTACGTCGCCCGCACCCTCACCCGGCCGCTCGCCGTGCTCCGCCTCGGCGCCGCCCGGCTCGCCGCCGCCCCCGAGCCGCACCGCGAGGAAGCGGTCCGCTTCACCGGCCGCAACGACGAGTTCGCCCAGGTCGTCCGCTCGCTCAACGCCCTGCACGGCAAGCTCTCCGGCCTCGCCGCGCAGACCGAGCGGCTCACCGACGAGCGCGCCGACCTGGCCGCCGCCAAGGACGCCGTCGGCGCCGAACTCGCCGCCCAGCGCGCCGACCTCCAGGGCCGGGTCGCCCTCCTCACCGCCGACCTCGAACGGCTCAGGAACACCGTCCACCACACCTTCGTCAACCTCTCGCTGCGCAGCCTCGGGCTCGTCGAGCGGCAGCTCGGCGTCATCGAGAAGCTGGAGGAGCGCGAGCAGGACCCGGACCGCCTCGCGACCCTCTTCAAGCTCGACCACATGGCGACCGTCATGCGCCGCCACAGCGAGAACCTCCTCGTCCTCGCCGGCCACGAGCACGTCCACGGCCACGCCGGGCCCGTCCCGCTCGTCGACGTGCTGCGCGCCGCCGTCAGCGAGATCGAGCGCTACGAGCGGGTCACCATCCAGTCGCTGCCGCCGCACGCCCAGGTCGCCGGCTTCGCCGCGGACGACCTGAGCCACCTCGTCGCGGAACTCCTGGAGAACGCCACCTCCTTCTCGCCGCCGGACGCCGAGGTCCAGCTCTCCGGCTGGCTCCTGGAGAGCGGCGAGGTGATGCTCTCCGTGCAGGACGCGGGCATCGGCATGACCGCCTCCCGGTCCGCCGAGCTCAACGCGCGCCTCGCCGAGGCCGACCCGGACGCCTTCGAGGGCGAGGGCCTCGGCATGCGGGTCATCGCGCTGCTCGCCGCCCGCCACGGGGTGCGCGTCGAGCTGCGCGAGCAGAAGCCGGGCGGTACGGCCGCCGTCGTGGTCCTGCCGCTGCCCCTGCTGCCCACCACCCCGCCGACGGCCGTGTCGGAGCCCGTACGGGTCGCGGGCACCTCGCCCGTGCTCCAGCTGCCGGGCTCGGTCGCGGAGGCCAACTCCAACACCCTGCCGTCCCGGCACCGCGACCCGCTCGTGGAGGCGGCGGAGGCCGCGTTCCTGGCGGCGGAGACGGGTGCGGGGACGGAGGCGGAGGCCGTCCAGCAGCAGGCGCAGGCGCAGGAGTACGCCCCCGAGCCGGAGGCCGAGCCGGCGTACGCCCCCGAGACCGAGGCGGCGTACGCGCCCGAGCCCGAGACCGAGACGGCCTACGAGCCGGAGTACGCGCCGGACGCGCCGTACGAGTCCGTCTCCGAGACCACGCTCCAGGTCCGGCTGCCCGACCCGCCGCCGGAGCCGGACACCCACGAGCGCGCCGCCGACGGGGAGCCGGCGCCCGCCGAGGTGCCCGCCGCCGACGCGGCCGTACCCGGACCGCGCCCCGCGCAGTGGGAGCGGGTCACCGACAAGGGGCTGCCCAAGCGCACCCCGCAGGTGGTCCGTCAGCCCTCCGCCGACACCACGCCCCGCCAGGGCGGCGTGGACGCGGAGGCCCTGCGCCGCCGGCTCGGCGGCTTCCACCAGGGCGCCAAGGCCGGGCGCCGGGACGTGGAGGCGGAGCTCGACACGGCACGCACGGAAGCCGCGAGGACCGCACGTACAGAGGAGATGACGGGGGACACAGTCGAGGAGGCACGCAGTTGACCGCGACGGGAACGTTCGGACTGAGTACGGAAGCCCGCAACCTGCAATGGCTGCTGGGGAATCTGGTGGAGGAGGTCCCGGGTGTCCGCTCGGTGGCCGTCGTCTCCTCCGACGGCCTGATGCTGCTCTCGTCGGACCCGGCCACCCAGCAGGCCACGACGGTCGCCGCCGACGCCGGCCGTCCTGACGGGCCGCGCGGCTCCAGCGCCGATCTGGCCACCATCGTCTCCGGCATCGGCAGCCTCACCATCGGCGCCGCCCGCCTGATGGACGGCGGCGGGGTCAAGCAGACGATGGTGGCGATGGAGGAGGGCAGCGTCTTCGTCATGTCGATCAGCGACGGTTCGCTGCTCGGCGTGCACGCCACGCCCGACTGCGACATGAGCGTCGTGGCGTACCACATGGCGCTCTTCGTGGGCCGCGCCGGTCACGTACTCACCCCCGAAGTCCGCAGCGAGCTGCGCAAATCGATGGAGAGCACCCAGTGACGGCCATGTCCTCAGCTCATCACGCCTTCAAGCTGCCGGTACGCGGAGAGGGGCGGCGCCCCGCGCGCGTGCGCCCGTACTCGCTGACCGGCGGCCGTACCCGCTTCGGTCACATCCTGCTCGTCGAGACCTTCGTGGCGGCGCTCGAAGCGCCCGCCGCCCGCAAGGTCCTGACGGACGGCGGGCCCGCCGCCCGCGGGCTGATGCCGGAGATGCGGGCCATCGTCGAGATCTGCCGCCGGATGCGGACGGTCGCGGAGATCTCGGCTCTTCTGAAGATGCCGTTGGGGGTCGTCCGGGTGCTGCTCAGCGACCTGGCCGACCAGGGAAAGATCCGTGTGTACGGGACCGGTCACGGCACCGGCCAGCCCGACCGCGCGCTCCTCGAAAGGGTGCTGAGTGGACTCCGTCGTCTCTGACGCCACCGCCGTCTCCGAAACCCCGGCGGTCGCCGGCATCCCCGCCCAGCCCGGCGCCGAGGATCCCCTCCTCGACACCGCGGAGGCCGACCCCGCGGAGCCCGACACCGAAGAGGGCGCCCAGGACTGGCAGCTCGACCACTCCCGCGCCCCGATCGCGACGAAGATCGTCGTCGCGGGCGGCTTCGGCGTCGGCAAGACCACCTTCGTCCGCGCCGTCTCGGAGATCACCCCGCTCCAGACCGAGGCGCTGATGACCCGCGCGAGCGAGGACACCGACGACCTCACCGCGACGCCGGACAAGCTCACCACCACGGTGGCGATGGACTTCGGCCGGATCACCCTCGACAACGACCTGGTGCTGTACGTCTTCGGCACGCCGGGCCAGCAGCGCTTCTGGTTCATGTGGGACGACCTGGTGCGCGGGGCGATCGGGGCCATCGTGCTCGCCGACACCCGCCGGCTCACCGACTGCTTCCCGGCCCTCGACTACTTCGAGAGCTGCGGGCTGCCGTACATCGTGGCCGTCAACCACTTCGAGGGAACCGAGCTGTTCGAGGCGGACGACGTCAGGGAGGCCCTGACCGTGCCCGCGCACGTGCCCGTGGTGATCATGGACGCGCGCAAGCGGTACAGCGTCGTCGAGAGCCTGCTCGCGATGGTCGCGCACGCCCTCGAAGCCACGCCCGAATAGCCCGCCCCCCCCGAATAGTTCGACCCGTCACGCCAGGAGCCCCGCCCATGCGGAAGATACTCATAGTCGGCGCCGGCCAGTCCGGCCTGCAGCTCGCCCTCGGACTCCAGTCGCAGGGGTACGAGGTCACCCTCATGTCGAACCGGACCGCGGACGAGATCCGCAACGGCCGGGTCATGTCCACCCAGTGCATGTTCGACACCGCCCTCCAGCACGAGCGGGACCTCGGGCTCGACTTCTGGGAGTCCCAGGCCCCGCGGATCGAGGGCCTCGGCGTCTCCGTCGCCGGCCCCGACTCCGCCCGCCTCATCGACTGGGTCGGCAGGCTCGACGGCCACGCCCAGTCCGTCGACCAGCGCGTGAAGATGGCCGGCTGGATGGACACCTTCGCCCAGCGCGGCGGCCAGCTGGTGATACACGGCGCGGCCGTCGGCGACCTGGACTACTTCTCCCGCAGCTACGACCTGGTGCTCGTCGCGGCCGGCAAGGGCGAGCTGGTCTCCATGTTCGGCCGTGACGCGGCCCGTTCGCCGTACAGCGAGCCGCAGCGCGCCCTGGCCGTCGCGTACGTCCACGGCCTCGGCCCGCGCCCCGAGCACCCCGACTTCGACGCGGTCCGCTGCAACGTCGTCCCGGGCGTCGGCGAGCTCTTCGTGATGCCGACCCTCACCACCGGCGGCCGCGCCGACATCCTCTTCTGGGAGGGCGTCCCCGGCGGCCCGCTCGACGTCTTCCAGGGCGTCAAGGACCCCTCCGAGCACCTGGCGCTGACGCTGGAGCTGATGGAGAAGTTCACGCCGTGGGAGTACGCGCGGGCGACGAAGGTCGAGCTGACCGACGCCGGCGGCACCCTCGCCGGCCGGTACGCGCCGACCGTCCGCAACCCGATCGGCCGGCTGCCCGGCGGCGGCCTGGTCCTCGGCGTCGCCGACGTCGTCGTCGCCAACGACCCGATCACCGGCCAGGGCTCCAACTCGGCGTCCAAGTGCGCCGCCGCGTACCTCGCCGCCATCGTCGAGCAGGGCGACAGGCCCTTCGACGAGGAGTGGATGCAGGGCGCCTTCGACCGCTACTGGAAGACGGCCCAGCACGTCACCAAGTGGACGAACGCGATGCTGGCGCCCCCGCCGGAGCACGTCCTGAACCTGCTCGGCGCGGCCGGCGAACTCCAGCCCGTCGCCGACCGCTTCGCGAACGGCTTCAACGACCCGGCCGACTTCGAGAACTTCTTCTTCGAGCCGGAGAAGACGAACGCCTACCTGGCCTCGGTCTCCGCGAGCTGACAGGCCGCCGACCCGCGTCGGAGTGGTCGCCGTGGGTGGTTGGCCGCTCCGGTGCCGAGGGCTCCCGCCGGCGTGCATCGCCCACGGGAGCCCTCGGCCTTTTCAGGGCCGCGCCACCGGCGCGGCGACGGAGGTGCCGAGGTCAGGAGGAGGTCGCGGCGGGTGTGCAGGTGATGGAGCTTCCGATGTTCACCGCGCCGAGCCCGAGGCTGCCCAGCAGTCCTCGGGGCTGCTGCGGGGACGGCTGGCAGTTGGAGACCGCCGCCGCCCCGTGGTCGCCGGCGGAGGGTGCGTGGACGCTGCTCTCCGAACTCACCCGCACACAGCGACGACGGCCGGCGGAGCCGTCGTCGTAAAACGGGTCGAGCCGTTCCGCCCCGGTGTCCGATCATGTGCTCATGTCTCAGCAGAACACCCTCGCCCGCGTGGACGCGGACCTGGCCGCCGGACGCGTGCCGATGGCGCGCCAGCGCCTGCGCGGGCTCGTCTCCTCCTTCCCGTACGACCTGACGCTGCGCCGCCGGCTCGCCGAGGTGTACCGGCTGTACGGGGACGCGGCCGAGGCGGGGCGCTGGATGTACCTCGAGGAGGACCGGCGCCCGGACGAGACGGCGGCCTTCGAGGAGCGGTACGGGTCGCCCGGGTGGCGCATGAAGGCCCTCGCGTGGCGCGGCCCCGAGTCGATGGCGGCGACCGCCTTCGCCGAGGAGCGGCTCGCGGCGCTGCGTACGGCCCGCGCCGAGGAGCTGGGACGGCCGGTCGACTGGGACGACCCGGCCTCCTACGAGGACGACGGGGACGAGGAGCACGCGCCGGACACCGGCGGGTGGAACGCCGGCGGGGTGATCGCGGGCCTCGGCTGCGTGGTCGGGGGCGTCGTGTTCGCGGGGGTCTGGGTGCTGGGGGTCGTCTCCCTCTTCTCGTAGGTGCCGGACCGCTCCGCCCGGCGGACGGCGAGCGGGGTCAGGAGGCCGGTCACCGCGAAGAGGGCGCCCACGGCGAACCAGCCGGGGCGGCCCCAGCCGATGCAGAGCGCGATGAGCAGCCCGGGCCCGAGGGCCTCGGAGAGACCGGCGCCCAGCCCGAAGACGCCCAGGTACTGGCCGGTGGCGTGGGGCGGTGCGAGGGCGTACGACACCTCGAAGCCGCCCGCCGCGTGCCACAGTTCGCCGACCGTGTGGACGACCACGGCGGTCAGCAGCAGGGCGACCGCCACCGCCACGGGCGTTCCCGCGGAGAGCGAGACGAGGGCGCAGGAGACGAGGAAGGCCGCTCCGGCGCGCCGGTAGGCACGGCCGCCGGCCCGGGGCGAGCCGACGCCGCGGCTCGCCCGCACCTGGAGGGCCACGACCAGGACGGTGTTGGTGAGCATGGTGCCGGAGACGAGCCAGTGCGGGGCGGTGGTGGACCCCACCAGCCAGAGCGGGATCGCGACGGTGAGCACCTTGAACTGGATCGCCATGATGCCGTCGAGCGCGGTGAGCGCCAGGTAGGGCCGGTCGCGCAGCGCGATCCACCGGGGCCCGCGGGCGGCCGGCGCCGGAGCGACGGGCGGCAGCAGGAACAGGACGGCGGCCGAGGCCGCGAACGCGCACGCGTTCCCGGCGACGAGGACCTGGTAGGCGCCGAGCGTGCCGACCTGGACCGCCCATCCCGCGAGGAGCGCGCCGAGGGAGATGCCGACGTTGGTCACGGCCCGCAGAGAGGCGCGGAACTCCTGCGGCCGGTCCCCTCCGTAGTGCCGGATGAGCGGCGCCCGGGCGGCGAGACCGGCCGCCTTGGCGCCGGTGGCCGCGGAGACGGCGAGGACGAACGGCCAGAAGCTGTCGGCGAGCACGAAGGCCGCCGTGGCGAGCGCCTGCACCGTCAGGGTCGTCATGAAGACCCCGCGCGCCCCGTGCCGGTCCGCGAGGTGGCCGACGGCGATGCCCACGGCCAGGGAGAGGAGCCCGGCGATGCCGAGTCCGAGGCCCACGGTGGCGGCCGGGAGCCGTACGGCCTGGGTGAAGTACAGGACTCCGGCGGTGAGGAAGAGTCCGCTGCCGACGGCGTTGACGAAGTTGGAGGCGGCGAGGGCGCGTCGGGGGCGGGTGTCCGGCAGTGATCTGGGCATGACGGGGCTCCGTGTCCGGGTCGGCGGTCGGCCATCGGTAAGGACCCGTCAAGCTTGTTGCATATTACGGACGAGGGCAAGGGGCGGACAGGGAAGGGGAGTTCACGTCCGGTCGTAGCCCTCGTCCCCGCCGTCCCTGGCGCCGTCGGGGAGCGCGGGCGGGCTGTACGCCTCCAGGGCCGTGCCCCCCGGATCGGGCCGTACGGCCCCGAGCAGCGGGTTCGCCGCCAGCGGTGAGACCTTCACCTTCCCGCCGGGGCGCGGGGCCTGCACCACCAGGCCCCCGCCCAGGTAGAGGGCCACATGGGTCGCGCCCGGGAAGTAGACCACCAGATCGCCGGGACGGAGCTCGGTCAGGGGCACCCGGGGCAGCGTCGCCCATTGCTCCTGGCTGGTCCTCGGCAGCTCCCGGCCGGCCGCCGCCCACGCCCGCTGCGTCAGCCCCGAGCAGTCGTACGCCTCCGGGCCCTCCGCCCCCCACTCGTACGGCTTGCCGATCTGGCCCACCGCGAAGCGCAGGGCCTCCGCGCCGGCCCCGGACGGGGTGCGCGGGCCGTCCAGGACGCCGGAGTCGAGCAGCTCGCGCTGCGCGCCCGCGGTCTGGACGTGTTCGAGCGCGGTCAGCCGGGCCAGCTGGTCCGGCGACAGGGCGGCGAGCAGCTTCTCGACCTCCAGCAGCTTGGCCCGCACCTCGTCGCGCCGGACGCGCTGCGCGGCGGCGAGCCCCTGCTGCCGGTCCAGCGCCTTGCGCGAGGCGCTCGCGAGGCTGCCCGCCCGCCGCTCGGCGCTCGTGAGCCGGGAGACGGCGGCCGTCCGTTCGCGGGCCACGCGGGCCATCAGGTGCCCCTGGTCCAGGGCCGACTGGGGGTCCGCGGCGAAGAGCAGCCGCAGGGAGGAGGGGAACGAGGAGAGCGCCGACCTGCCCTGGTACTGGTCCCGGGCGATCCGGCCGGCCGCCGCACGGCCCTGCGCCAGGGCGGTCCGGGCGGCGGTGAGCCGGGCGGTGACCGTCCTGGTGTCGGCTGCCTGGAGCTTCAGCGCCTCCTCGGCGGCGTTGTACCGCTCGGTCGCCGCCTCGGCCTGCTGGTAGAGCGTCCGCAGCCGGGTGAGCAACGCGCCGACGGAGCCACCGCCGGAGGGCGGGAGCGCGGCGGCGTCGTCCTGGACGTCGTCACCGAGGGCGTCCTCGACGGCGGGCGAGGGGGAGGCCGAGGAGGCCTCCGGGCGGGCGGGACCGACGGGACCGGTCGCC
This sequence comes from Streptomyces tanashiensis, assembly GCF_014648895.1. Taxonomy (GTDB): domain Bacteria; phylum Actinomycetota; class Actinomycetes; order Streptomycetales; family Streptomycetaceae; genus Streptomyces; species Streptomyces tanashiensis. Next base: position 265,948 of record NZ_BMRZ01000001.1, on the reverse strand, counting down.
GGTGGGGCCGGGTCTGCGGGGCCGTCCGGATCGGTGGTCGGGGTCGGCCGGGCCGCGGGGCCGTCCGGATCCGTGGTCGGGGTCGACGGGTCTGCGGGGCCGTCCGGATCCGTGGTCGGGGTCGGCCGGGCCGCGGGGGCGGCCGCTCCCGTGGCCGACGCCGGTGCCGCCGACTCCTTGTCCGCTCCCGCGGACGCGGGGTCGACCGGTCCCACCGGTTCCGCCGCCGGGTCCGCCCAGGCGATCGGGGCCTCCGCCGGAGGGTCCGCGGGCGGGTCCGGGGCGGCGCCCGCCGCCGGGAGCACCCCCATGAGCGCCGTCGCCGCGGCGAGCGCCCCCGTGCAGACCGTGCGCAGCAGCCTTCGCGACACGTCACCACCTCCACGGGGATGATGACGGGTCACTTCATCTGATTACCGTACGAATCGGGGCGTGCCCCGCCGCGTCACCCGTTCGGCCTCGGCGTCGGCTTCGACCACGGCCACTTCAGCTCGCGCCGCTCCCGCCCCTCGGGGGCGTACACATAGACCCAGCCGCGCTGGAGCCCGAGCCGCTTCGTGTAGCCCGAGGGCTCGCGCCGGTACGTGTGCAGGGTCGGCGGGTGCCCGTCGTGCGCCGGGACCGGGATCTCGTACCACTTCGGAGGGTGGCCGATCGGGCCGACCAGGACCGGCAGGGACCGGCCGTCGAGGGGGCCGCCGCGGAAGGGGGTGTTCTCGCTCTTCACCCCCTCAGTCTCTCCCGGCTCACCGCCTCACAGCAGGTGGGCCGCCTCGCCCACCACCGGGATCACCCGGCGGGCCAGCGTCGCCACCGGCCCCTCGGGGGTCTCCTGCGCCAGCAGCCGCTTCACGACCCCCGCCGTCTCCTCGTCGCTCGCCGTGGTCGCCGCGAGCAGGGCGACGAGATGGTCGACGAGCCACTCCCGCAGCTCCCGCGCGGGCGGCTGCTTCTCCTCGTCGAGCCAGATGAGCGAGGCCGCCTCGACGGCGGCGATCCACGTCCGGACGAGCATGCCGAGCCGGGGGCCCGGCCGCTCCACCCCGAGGTGGACGAGGATCTGCTCGGCGGCGGCCCGCCGCACCTCGTCCACGATCGCCGAGGTCCGGGAGGTCTCGGCGACGCTGCCGCCCCGCAGCAGGGCGCTGAAGCCGGCGTCGTGCTCGTCGACGAAGGTCAGGTAGCGGTCGAGCACCCGGCCCAGCCGCTCCGTGGGCGGCCCGGTCGGCGGCTCGGTGAAGCAGCGGTTCAGGGCGTCGGCGGAGGAGCGCAGGGCGGCCTCGTACAGCTGCTGCTTGCCGCCGGGGAAGTAGCGGTAGACGAGGGGCCGCGAGACGCCGGCCGCCTCGGCGACGTCGTCGAGCGACACGTCCTCGGGGGCCCGGTGGGCGAAGAGCTCCTGGGCGGTGTCGAGGAGCTGCCCGCGCCGCTCCTCGACGCTGAGCCTGCGGTACGCGGGGGTGGCGGCGCTCGTCATGGACCGCAGCGTAACCGCGGAACGGTTCCCTCAGGCCAGCAGCCCGGACGACTTCCAGAGCCGGCGGCCCGCCCCGCGCAGGAGGCCGACGTCGTCGAGGAAGTCCGTGAGCCGCCGCGCCCCGGACCGCATGACCTCCCGCCGGTGCCCGCTGGCCCGCACCTGGGCGACGGCCTCGCGGCGGTCCAGGCCCACGGCCTCGTACACCCCCGGGTTGACGAAGCAGGTGGAGAACACCCGTGCGGCCTCGCCGCAGCTCAGCCGGGTGAACTCCTGCTCCCGGCGCGGGGTGGTCGCCATCTGCCGGCGCAGTTCCTCGCGCGCGTACCGCACGTGACGGGCCTCCTCCACGACGTTGATGCGCGTCACCCCGCGGACGAGGGGCTGCACCCGCTCGTCCGGGAAGGTCAGGCGCTGCATCCAGTCGAGGATCTCCTCGCCGAGCAGGGTGGAGGCGAAGGAGCCGGGGGTGGTGGACACGGTCTTCAGGATCCGCGCGAGGTTGTGGTAGATCCTCGGCACCGGATAGGCGGGGGTGCCGCTCTGCCGGATCAGCCGGGCGAACATCATCGAGTGGCGGCACTCGTCCGCGATCTCGGTGAGGGCGTAGCGGACGTGATGGCTGGTCAGGGACTTGTCGTAGATGTGCCGGACGAGCAGCTGCATGAGGATGATCTCGAACCAGATGCCGAGGGAGGCGAGGGACGCCGCCTCGTGGCGCGAGAGCTCGATCCGCTGCTCCTCGGACATCCGGCGCCAGAGCGGGGTGTCGTAGAGGGAGACCAGCTCGGGCGCCAGAACCACAGGCCGTCCTCGAAGGGCGCGGACCAGTCGAGTTCGGTGTCCGGGTCGTAGGAGTGCCTGCGGGAGGACTCCAGGAGGCGCTCGGCGACCTGCTCGCGGTCGCGCAGCGGCCCCAGGGCGTCCCGGAGGAGGCTGAAGTCGGGCTCGGTGGAGGTCCTCGACGGCGTCATGCGGTTATCAGACTGCTCGTCAGCAATGCCGTCAATCCCTCGCGTCCGACTTGTTGACGATCCGTCTACCACCGTGTGAGCCTGCTGGAAACGGACGGAAGGAGTCGTCAGTGTCGACGCACGACCTCTACGTGAACGCCCCCGCCGGACCCGTCTGGGAGGTCCCCGCCGCCGGCGCCGCCCGCTTCTCCTGGGACTACGACGACGGCCGCGACCGCCTCCTCGCCCTCTACCAGAAGGGCAAGGACAAGCAGTGGGACGGCGCCACCCGCATCGACTGGGGCATCGAGGTCGACCCGTACGACCCGCTCGGCACCCCCGACGAGGTCCTGACGCTCCACGGCACCCGCCACTGGGCGAGGATGACCGAGAAGGACAAGGGCGACCTGCGCCGGCACTACTCCTCCTGGCAGTTCAGCCAGTTCCTCCACGGCGAGCAGGGCGCCATGGTCTGCGCCGCCCGGATCGTCGAGTCCGTCCCCGACCTGGACGCCAAGTTCTACTCGGCCACCCAGACCATGGACGAGGCCAGGCACGCCGAGATCTACGGCCGCTTCCTCCACGAGAAGATCGGCATGCTCTACCCGATCAACGACAACCTCCAGGGCCTCCTCGACGACACCCTGCGCGACTCCCGCTGGGACATGCCCTACCTCGGCATGCAGGTCCTCATCGAGGGCCTCGCCCTCGCCGCCTTCGGCATGATCCGCGACACCACCGACAAGCCGCTGCCCAAGCAGATCCTCGCGTACGTGATGCAGGACGAGGCCCGGCACGTCGCCTTCGGCCGCATGGCGCTGCGCGACTACTACAGGCAGCTGACGGACGCCGAGCTCCGCGAGCGCGAGGAGTTCGTCATCGAGGGCTGCCACCTGATGCGCGACCGGCTGCGCGGGGTCGAGGTCCTGGAGAACTTCGGCATCCCGAGGAAGGAGGCCGAGGAACTCAGCGAGCAGAGCGAGTTCCTGCACCTCTTCCGCAAGCTCCTCTTCAGCCGGATCGTCCCCTGCGTCAAGGACATCGGCCTCTGGGGCGAACGCCTCCAGAAGGCCTACCTGGACATGGGCGTCTTCGACCTCGGCGACTCCAACCTGGACCTGCTGATGCGTCAGGACGAGGAGATCGCGGAGGCGCTGGACCGCGAGCGCTTCGCGGCGGAGGAGGCCGAGCGGGTCGCCGAGGTGGAGGCGGCGATCGAGGAGGGGGCGGCGGAGGTGTCGTAGGGGTGCCGTAGCGTGCCCGTCATGACCATGCCGCCGCCGTCGTCGCCGAATCCACCGCCCCACCAGCCGTACGGCGGGCCCGTACCGCCCCCGCAGCAGCCCGGCGCGTTCGGAGCTCCGCAGGGGTATCCCCCGCAGGGGCCTCCCCAGGGGTATCCCCCGCACGGTCCTGCGCCGAGGTACCCCCCGCAGGGCCCTCCGCACGGTGTCCCGCCGCAGTACCCCGGGCCGGGCGCGGGGGCCTGGGGGCAGCCGCCCATGGGGCCGCCGCCGAAGAAGAAGCTGTCGGCCGGGGCGATCGTCGCCATCGTCCTCGGCTCCCTGGCCGTGGTCGGCGGTCTCCTCTACGCGACCAAGGCCGGGCTCGACGGCGTCACCGGCTCCTTCCCCGAGGCGACGCACGAGCTCGTCGTCCCCGAGACCCTCCTCGCCGGCCGGTACACCCTGGTCTCCGACCTCTCCGACACCCAGGGCAAGGAGATCGAGGACACCCCCGACTTCACCGTGAAGGACGCCAAGGCGGCGGTCGGGCAGTACAAGGGCGAGGACGACGCCACCCTCGTGCTCTCCGGAATGTACGGCCGCATCAAGAACGGCGAGTCCAGCCGTACGTCCATCCTCCAGGGCGCCGCCACGGACAAGGGCTCCACGCTCGTCGTCCGCCCCAGGGAGTTCACCCCCGCCGGGTACGGCGTGACCGTCAGCTGCCAGGTCACCACCTCGAAGGACGCTCTCGGCACGACCACGCTCCCCATGTGCGCCTGGGGCGACGACAACACCGCGGCCGCCGTCGCCCTCGTCACCCCCGAGACGGCCACCACCGACCCGCAGGACATCGACCTGGCCGCGCTCGCCGAGACCACGGTGAAGATCCGCGCCGAGATCCGCAAGCCGATCGGCTGACCCCCGGGGAGGGGCCCGGGGCAGCACGGAGAACCGGGCTACGGGTTCCGCGCCTCGGCCTCCAGCCGGAGCGCCTCCTCCATCACCGCCCTCGCGACCGGGGCCGCGCTGCCGCCCCCGCTGATGTCCGTACGGGAGGCCTCCGCGTCCTCGACGACGACCGCGACCGCCACCGCCGGCTGGGCCGCGTCGTCCGCCTGGGCCCAGGCGATGAACCAGGCGTACGGGGTGCCCGTGTTGCCGAAGCCGTGCTGGGCGGTGCCCGTCTTGCCGCCGACCCGGGCCCCGGGGATCGCCGCGTTCTCGCCGGTGCCCTCCTCCACGGCCCGCACCATCAGCCGCTGGAGCTGCATGGCCGTCGCGGGGTTCATCGCCTGCCGGTAGCCGCGGCGACCCGTGCGGTCCACGGTCGTGCCGCGGGAGGTCGTGGTGCGGTCGACGAGGTACGGGTGGGCGATCTCCCCGTTGTTGGCGACCGCCGCCGCCACCATCGCCATCTGGAGCGGGGTCGCCGTCGTGTCGAACTGGCCGATCGACGACAGCGCCAGCTGGTCCGGGCCCATCTCCCGGTCGAAGTTGGACTTCGCCACCCAGGACGGCACCCGGAGCGTCGTGTCGTTGAAGCCGAACCGCTCCACCGCCTCGACCATCCCCGTCAGCCCCACCTCCACCCCGAGCCCGGCCATCACCGTGTTGCAGGACCACTGGATCGCGTACGCGAGGGAGGCGTCGCCGCAGCCCTTCGCCTCGTTCGGCAGCACGTGCCGGGTGCCCGGCAGCACGAACGGGTCCGGGGTGTCCGTCGGCGCCTCCACGTCCCGCACCACCCCCGCGTCCAGGGCCGCCGCGGCCGTCACGATCTTGAAGGTGGAGCCCGGCGGGTACGTCTGCCGCAGCGCCCGGTTCAGCATCGGCTGGTTCGGCGAGGTGGTGAGGTGCCGCCAGGCGTCCTTCACCTTCCGTCCCGTCCCGGAGAGCATCCCCGGGTCGTACGAGGGGGAGCTGACGAGCGCCAGGATCCGGCCGCTGGACGGCTCGACCGCCACGACCGCGCCCCGCTTCCCGTCGAGCCCCCGGAAGGCCGCCTCCTGCATCGTGGCGCGGATCGTGGTCACCACGTCGCCGCCGGGCTGACGGCCCCGGGTGAGGTCGTTCCAGAGGGGGAGCGGCGCCAGCATGGGGTCGGTGCCCGCGAGGATCTCGTCCTCGGCGTGCTCGACCATCGTCGTGCCGTACGTCTGGGAGGCGTATCCGGTCAGCGGCGCGTACAACGGCCCCTGTCTGTAGGTCCGTTCCCAGCGCAGCTGCTGCCCGCTGTCCCGGGAGCCGGTCACCGGCTTCCCGTCGACGACGATCTCGCCGCGCGGTCGTGCGTACCGGTCGATCGCGATCCGCCGGTTGGCCGGGTCGTCGTCGAGGGACTCGGCCTCGATGACCATCACCCGGGCGGCGTTGACGAGCAGGGCGACGAGAAGGATCAGGCAGAGGGCGGCGGCCCTCCGGATGTAGCGGATCACCGCGCGCCCTCCCCGATCCTGGCGAGTTCCCCGGTGTCGGAGGCGTCCGGCTGGGGTGCCCGGGCGGAGTCGCTGACCCGGATGAGGAGCGCGACGATCACCCAGTTGGTGACGACCGAGGAGCCGCCCTGGGCCAGGAACGGCATCGCCATGCCGGTCAGCGGGATCAGCCCCATCACCCCGCCCGCGATCACGAAGACCTGGAGCGCCACGATCGAGGCGAGGCCGATAGCGAGCAGCCGTCCGAAGGGGTCGCGCAGCGAGAGGCCGGCGCGGTAGCCGCGGGCGACGAGCAGCGCGTACAGCAGGAAGAGCGCGGTGAGGCCGACGAGCCCCAGCTCCTCGCCGGCCGTCGCCAGGATGAAGTCGGACTTGGTGGCGAAGCCGATGAGGACGGAGTGGCCGAGACCGAGCCCGGTGCCGAGCATCCCGCCGGCGGCGAAGGCGAAGAGCGACTGGGCCAGCTGCCCCGGCCCGTCGCCCGCGCGGATCGAGGCGAAGGGGTCGAGCCAGTCCTGCACCCTGCTGTGGACGTGCGGTTCGAGCGAGCCGACGAGGAAGGCGCCGGCGGAGGCCAGGACGAGCCCGACCGCGATCCAGCCGGTCCGGCCGGTCGCCACGTACAGCATGATCACGAAGAGGCCGAAGAAGAGCAGCGAGGTGCCCAGGTCCCGTTCCAGGACGAGGACGCCGACGCTCAGCAGCCAGATCGCGACGATCGGTCCGAGCACCCGCCCGGTGGGGAACTGGAACTTCCAGATCCGGCGGCCGGTGTACGCGAGGGCGTTGCGGTTGGCGGCGAGGTACGCGGCGAAGAAGACCGCGAGCAGGATCTTGGCGAACTCGCCCGGCTGGAAGGAGAGCCCGCCGAGCCGGATCCAGATCTTGGCGCCGTTCACCGCCGGGAAGAAGATCGGCAGGATCATCAGGGCGAGTGCGGCGGCCACCGACACGTACGCGTACCCCTGGAGCGTGCGATGGTCGCGGAGCAGCAGGACGACCAGGATGAAGAGCGCCACCCCGAGCGTCGACCAGACCAGCTGCGTCGCCGCCGCCTGGTCCTTCGGCGTCTCCAGGTCCAGGCGGTAGATCAGCACCAGGCCGAGGCCGTTGAGCAGGACCGCGATCGGCAGCAGCAGCGGGTCGGCGTACGGGGCGCGGAAGCGGACCGCGAGATGGGCGACGAGCGCGAGCAGTCCGAGCCCGGCGCCGTACCGGGCGGCGTCGGGCGGCACGGCGCCGCTGCGGGCGAGGCCGACCTCCGCGTAGCCGAGGACGGAGATCAGGACCGCGCCGATCAGGAGCGACAGTTCCACGCCGCGCCGCTTCGGGACACGGATGCCGGGCGGGGGTGCGTCCGGTCGCCGTGGTGCGGTCATGGGCGCAACGTAGCAAGCGGTATGCCCTATGTCCCTTTTGTGTGACGGTGTGCCGTCGCTCCTCGGGTCCGGAACGGTCCGGAACCTGCGAGTCCGTGCGGCGGTGCCGCCGTCACTCCTCGGATTCGGCGGCGGCGAGGCGTACGTACTCCGGAAGCCGCAGCCGGGCCTCGGCGCCCCCGTCCGGGGCGGCGGCGAAGACCAGCTCGGCGCCGATCACCCCGGCCTGGCCCACCGCGATGGTCAGCCCGAGACCGTGCCCCTTGCCCCCGCTCTCGGTACGGAACCGCTGCGGCCCCGACTCCAGGAGGTACGCGGGATAGCCCGGCCCGTGGTCGCGCACGGACACCACCGGGCCGTCCACCGTCACCACCACCGGCGGCGCCCCGTGCTTGTGCGCGTTGGCCACCAGATTGCCGAGCACCCGCTCCACGCGCCGCCGGTCCGTCTCCACCGTGGCGTCCCGCACGACCCGTACCTCCGTGTCCGTGCCCGAGGCGCGCACCACCCGCTCGGCGAGCGGCCCCAGCTCGTGCACCGCCAGGTCCACCGTCTCGGTGCGGGCGTCGAGCCGCGAGATCTCCAGAAGGTCCTCGGTGAGCCCGCGCATCGCCCGCACCCGGTCCCGTACGAGCTCCGAGGGCCGCCCCTCCGGCAGCAGCTCCGCCGCGGCCGACAACCCGGTCAGCGGGGTCCGCAGCTCGTGCGCAACATCGGCGGTGAACCGCTGCTCCGTCTGCAGCTTGCGCTGGAGCGAGGAGGCCATCGTGTCGAGCGCCCCGGAGACCGTGGCCACCTCGTCCTGCGGACGCGAGGGGTCCTTGGTGCGGGGATCGTCCACGCGCGCGTCGAGGTCGCCGGCGCTGATCCGCCGGGCCACCTGCGCGGTCAGGTGCAGCCGGCGGGTGACCCGGGTGACGGCGAAGACGCCGACGAGCAGGGTCGCCCCGATCGCCAGGACGGAGGAGCCGAGGATCGAGCGGTCGAGCGCGTCGATCGTCTCGGCGCTCTGCGTGTAGTCGAGGCGTACGGCGAGGGCGCGGCCGTCCGCAGGGCCCGCCGCCCACATCGTCGGCCGGCCCTCGTACTCCGTGACCATCGTGCCCCGCTCCCCGCGCGCGGCGAGCGCCCGCAGCGAGGCCGGGAGGCCGGGCGGATCCACACCGGCGAACCGGGGGAGCGGCTCGCCCGCCTCGTAGAGCCCGGTGACCTCGGTGAGCCGCGCCATGGCCTTGTCCCGGGAGTCGCTCACGGTCTGGCCGGTCACCGAGACGTGCACGAGGACGCCGAGCAGCGCGGCGAGGGCGCAGCACATCACCGCGATGAAGACCGCGGCCTTCCAGGTGAGGGTCGCGGTCCAGGCGGGCCTCCGGGGCGCCCTCACTGCGTGGCCTCCGGGGGGAGGGGTGCGGGAGCGGGCGTGTCCGGCGGGGTGGGCGTCGGGCTGACCAGGCGGGGCGCGGGCACCGTCGAGGGACCGGTGCCGGGCGGCTTCACCCGGACGATCTCGTCCCGGGTGGGCAGCATGCTGCCCTGCTGCTCGTCCCAGGTCCACGCGGTCCGGTACTCGTACCCGGGGATGCCGGCCGAACCGACCCGCAGGATCAGGTCCCGGCCGGCCAGCTCCACGCTGATGACCTGGTCGACGGTGGACATGATCCTGGTCAGGCCGCCGTTCTCGGCGACGTAGACGCGCACCGCGACCTGCTGTTCGGGCATGCGGATCCCGACGATCAGCTCGTCGCGGCCGTTGCCGGTGAGGTCGCGGTAGTAGGGCTTCAGGACCGGACACGCGGCCGGGGCCGTGCCGCAGGCCTCGATCGCCCGGACGGTCTCCTCGTACAGGCCGTCGGCGCCGGTGTACGTGTCGGGGTGGGCGCGGACCTCGGCGCGGACGACCGCCACCGGATCGACCGAGTGGACGTCGTTGTCGGTGACCTCGACGCCGGGGACGCGCTGGGTGTCGGACTCCCCGTAGTCGATCGGCGGGTTCGTCGCGGGCGGCAGATCGGGCCAGAGCCGGACGGGCCCCACGGCGGTGGGCGTGGGCCCGGCGCTCTTGAGGCCGCCCTCGCGGCCACCGCAGCCGGTGAGCGCGAGGGCGAGGCCGAGGGCGCACAGGACGCCCGCGGCGCTGCGCACGCCACGCGGTCTCACATGCCTCCTCGGTCGGTCGGCCCCCTCCGGACCATAAACACGAACGAAGGCGTCTTGTCCACCTGTGGTCATCGGGGACAAACCGGAACGGGGGGCCCGCCCGGGGGCGTGGGGCCGGGGCTCCTTAGGGTGTGGCGCATGACCAAGCACCGCACAGCGCTTTCCGGTACGGGCCGGGGGAGGCGTCTCACCCTCGTCGCGCTCGTCCTGGCCGTCCTGTGCGGTCTCGTCGCCGTCTTCCTGGTGTACCGCACACCGTCGCCGGGGCTCCGGCCCGTCGCGGCCCCCGCGGTGAAGGGGGAGCGGGTCGTCGTCGAGGACTTCTCCGGAGCGGGTCTTCCCGACGGCTGGAAGGCCGCCGGGGGCGACTGGAAGGTCGAGGGCGGCCGCCTCGTCGGTGCGCCGGGGGGCGGCGGACAGCCCGGACGGATCGTCTTCGGCCGGCACCTGACCGACTTCAGGCTGGAGACCACGGCCCGTATCGGAGGTGGGGCCCGGCTCGGGGGCGGGGGAAGCGCGGCCCGTACCGGAAGCGCGGCCCCCTGGGTGGCGCTCGGTGTGGACGTGCCCGCGAGCGGTGCCGCCCCCTGGTCCGTCGGCGCCCTGCGGGGCGGCGCGGCCCCGGGCGGCCTCCTGGAGTTCGCGCGGCGCACCGACCGCGACACCTGGGACGTCACCGACAAGGCGGCCCTGCCGGCCGCCGCGGGCGGCGACCGGGACGTACGGCTCGCCGTGGAGGTGCACGGGACCCGTGCCCGCTGGTTCCTCGACGGCCGCGAGGCCCTCCGCACCAGCCGCCTCACCCGTACCGCCGACGGAGGCCAGGCCCTGCTCGTGGACGGCGCCCGGGTCTCCTTCGACGACGTCCGGGTGACGAAACTCGGCGCGAACCCCCTCCTCCGCCCGGTCGGCTCCCCGATGGCGGTCATCGCACACCGCGGCGCCTCCTCCGCCGCGCCGGAGAACACCCTGGTCTCCGACGAGGTCGCCCGCCGGGGCGGCGCCGAGTGGATCGAGAACGACGTCCAGCCCAGCAAGGACGGCGTGCCGTACGTGCTCCACGACACCGACGTGGACCGGACGACCGACGGCACCGGCCCGATCCGCTCGCTGACCGCCGCCGAGGTGGACGCCCTGGACGCCGGCTCCTGGTTCGGCCCCGCCTACGCCGGTGCCCGCGTCCCGACCCTCGCCGCCCAGCTGGACGACCTGCGCAGGCGCGGCGGGAACATGCTCCTGGAGATCAAGGGCCGGCACAGTCGCGCCGAGGTGGCCCGGATCGTCGAGGAGGTCCGCGACCACGGCATGGCCGGCCGCGTCGTCGTGCAGAGCTTCGACGTCGACGCGCTGAAGTACACCCGCGCGCTCGCGCCCGAGCTGCCCCTCGGCCTGCTGCGCACCGAGCTGGACCCCGATCCCGTCGCGGTCGCCCGAGAGCTCGGCCTGAGCACGTACAACCCGCCGGCCGGCGAGCTGCTCGCCCACCCCGGTCTGGCGAAGAGCCTGCACGCCGCCGGCGTGGCGGTGACGGTCTGGACGGTCGACGACGCGACCCGCTGGAACTCCCTGGAGGCCCTCGGCACCGACGGGATCATCACGAACCGCCCGGCCGAACTGTCGGGCTGGAACGCGGGCCGGCTCCACGGCGATCACTGAGCCGCGCCGTCGGTCGTGACCGGTCGTGGCCGGTCGTGACGGATCATGGCCGACCGTTGCGGGTCGTGGCCGGTCGTCGTGGGTCGTGGCCGCTCGTGGCAGTTCGTGGCCGCTCGTGGCAGGTCGGGGATCGACCGGGCGACGCCCCCGGCTAGAACGTGCCGCGCTCCATCCGGGCCAGCGCCGCCCGGCACAGGGTCAGCAGCTTCTCGTCGTGATGGATGTCGTGGCTGCCGGAGCCGCCCTCACGGGCGTTGTGACGGCGCCTGCGCGTCAGCTCGGTGAGGACGACCAGCTGCGCCTCCGCGGCCGCCGGACCCATCTCCGCCAGGCACTCCGCGATGTCCGCGCGCGCGTGCCGGTTCTCCTCCCAGGCCGCGAGCAGCACCGGGAGCGACGCCGACGCCTCGCCGGTCACCCGCCACAGCGCCGCGGCGCTGCGGACCCGCACCCACAGGTCCCGCGAGACCAGGCCGGGCCGGAGGGCAGGGGCCGCCGCGGCCGCCGCCGGGCCGATCTCGCCGAGGGCCTGCGCGGCGGCGCACCAGTCCGCGTCGGTCGTGCCCGGCCGCAGCCACCGCTCCAGAGCCGGCAGCACGTCCCCCCGGTCCCCCTCGGCCGCCCACAGGGCCCGCGCCGCCGTCGTGGCCACCGCGGCCGACTCGGCGGCCAGGAGTCTTCGCATGTCCGGTACGGCCTCCCGGGCGGCGGGCCCGAAGGCCGCCAGGGTGCGCAGGGCCGCCTCCCGCACCCAGTCGCGCCGGTTCGCCGGCGCCCCGCGCAGCACCCGCAGCACCTCCGGCAGGGCCTGGCCGCCCCGCACGGCCGCCAGGGCGTACAGCAGCGGCGCCGCCCGGTCGTACAGCCGCTCGTCGAGCTCGACCTCGGCGAGCCGGCGCCGGAGCAGCGGGGCGAGCATCGCCGCCGAGGGCCCCAGGCCGTCCATGGCGTACAGCAGCTCGCGCCGCACCTCGGGCTCCTCCAGGGCGCGCGCGAGCAGCGGGACCGCGCGGGTGTCCCCGGCGCGGGCCAGCGCGAGCAGCGCCCCGTCCCGCCCGGACCGCCCGACGAAAGCGCTCTGGCCCTGACCGGACCCGGCCGGCCCCGCGGCCAGGCGGGCCGCGAGCGCGTCGGCGGCGGGCGCGCCCAGCTCGAAGAGCCGCTCCAGGAAGGAGGTGGCCGCCTCCCGGAGCCGCGGCTCGGGATCCTGGAGCTGCGCGCCGACGAGCCGGACGACCTCCTCGTACCGCCCGCGCCAGACCCGTATCAAACCGCCGCACAACCAGATCGCGTCCGAGCGCTGCCCCCAGTCCGGGCTGCGCAGCTGCGCGACGATCAGCGCGATCCGGTCGTCGACGCGGTCGTCGAGCGCGGCGTGCAGGGTCCGCAGCAGCTCCTCGGTCCACGGCGCGGGCCGCCCGGCGGCGTGCTCCTCGAGGAGTTCGCGGACCTGCCCGATGAGGGTCGGTGCCGCGGCGCGCTCCGTGCCGGGGGCCGGCCGGTCCGCCGAGGTCCTGATCTCCTCCAGGAGCCCGGTCACCCACGGCACGACGTCGTCCGGGATGTCCCCGGGCGCGCAGCGCGCCCGCTGCGCGAGCGCCGCGAGCCGGAGCCCGGGGTCCTGCGCGGCGCGGGCGAGCCAGCCGAGCCAGTCGACGGTCTCGGTGCGCAGCGACGCGTGCCGCAGGGCGATCCGCCCGACGGCGGCCACCAGGGCGAGCCGCACCTCGGTGTCCCGCTCGACGGTGAGCCGCTCCCGCAGCAGGGTCAGCACCAGGGCGGGCTCGGGGTGCAGCGAGGCGAGCGCGCACGGCGCGGTGAGCCGCACCTCGGGGTCGGGGTCCGAGACGAGCCCGAGGAAGACGTCGGCGCCGGCGGCGATGGCGGCGGCGGCCATCGCGTAGTTGGCGGCGGGGATGAACTCCTCGTCGTCCGCGTCGAGTTCGTCCAGTTCCTCGTCGTCGTCGAGCTCGATCCCGCCGATGCTGGTGAGCAGCTCGACGATGCAGCCCCGGTCCTGGACGGCGGGGTCGGCGACGAGTTCGAGGAGGAAGGGGATGCAGGCGAGCGTCGAGTCGTAGACGTCGCCCTGGTGGTGCACCGCGCCGTACATGCCGTCGAGCGCGGTCTCCCGCTCCGCGGGGTCGGCGGAGGCGAGTCCGCGGAGCAGCTCCGGCACGTCGTCCGCGGGGCCGTACGCGTGCCCCAGCGAGGCCCAGTCGACCTCCTCGATCCCCGTCAGCATTGCCAGGCCGCCTTCCCCGTGAGCGCTGTGCCAGGCAGCAAGTGTGCACCACAGGACGGACAACAAGGCCGAACCGGCGACACCTGCCGTGCCCGGAGCGCCCGTTGCGGTCTCTTTCCGCCATGTACGGTGCGGAGCAAGGCAGTTGCACTCGGTATCCGGGCGGGCGACACGCCGCGTACCGCCTCCGGGCTACCCCTCCGACCGGACGCGCACGAAGGCCGCCGTCCCGTGCCGTCCCGCGACCTGGCGCAGTTCGACCGGGAGCGGAGGGTCGACCCACCGCACCGGCCCGTGCTCCGGGTCCTCCGCGAGGGGCCCCGCGCGGTCGCCCGCCAGGCCGCCGACCTGGCGCGACTGCGCCGGGGTCAGCCGGGGCGAGGTGGTCAGGGCGCGGCCGTCGGGGAGCCGGACGACCAGGGCCCGGGGCCGTTCCGGCGGACCGACGAGACCGATCAGGAGGGCATCGCTCGTGTCGGCGTGCCGGATCTTGCGCCAGGCCCAGGTGGAGCCCGCGCGGTAGGGCGAGTCGAGCCGCTTCGCGACGACCCCCTCGACTCCCGCGTCCCGCAGGTCCCGGAACCAGCCCCGCGCGGTCTCCTCGTCCGCCGTGGCCAGGACCCGCTGGAGCGGGGGCCCGGCCTCCCGCAGGGCCGCCCCGAGCAGCTCCCACCGGTCGCGGAGCGGCAGCGCCCGCACGTCGCGCCCGGGGACGGCGAGCAGGTCGAAGGCGACGTACGAGACGGGCACCCCGCCCCGTACCCGGTCGGCGTGCGAACGGAGCAGGTCGGTGAAGCTCAGCCGGCCGTCCCGGTAGGCGCACAGCTCGCCGTCGAGGACGATCCCCGGCGGCAGCTGGTCGCGCAGGTGCGCGGCGATGTCGGGAAACTCCGGAGCGAGGTCCCGGCGGGAGCGGGACTGGAGGACGACCTTCCCGCCGTCGAGGACGAAGGCGAGGGCACGGAACCCGTCCAGCTTGAGGGAGTACTGGAGCTCCCGGGGCGGCTCCGCCTGTGCGGGGATCTCGTCGGCGGCCCGGGGCCGCATGACGTCGACGGGCGGCAGCAGTACGGCGGTCCCGGTGCCGGCGGAAGGCCCCGGGGAGCGGCCCCCGGCGCCACTTTCACCGGCCGCCGGGACCGGGCCGGCACCACCCTCACCGGCCTCCGGGACCGGGCCTCCGGCGCCGCCCGCACCCGCCGCGGAAACCGGACCGGCACCACCCCCACCCGCCTCCGGGACCGGGCCTCCGGCGCCGCCCCCCTTCGCCGAGCGGGCCCGGTTCACGGCACGGCTCCCGCCCGCTCGGGCGCGAAGAGTGGCGCCAGGAGGTCCCCGTACCGCTCCAGACGTGGCGCGATGTCGCCCATGAGAAGGACCAGCGCATCGGGATCGCCGGGGCCACTGGGGCCACTGGGATCACTGGGACCGCGATCGTCGGGGCCGTCGGGACCGCTGCGATCGCCGGCGAGGGCGGCGCAGCCCTCGACCTCCTCCCAGGTGACGGGTGCCGAGACGGTGGGCCGGGCGCGCGCCCGCAGGGTGTAGGGGGTGGCGGTGGTCTTGGCGGCGGCGTTCTGGCTGTGGTCGACGAAGACCTTCCCGGATCGCAGGGCCCGTGCCATGCGGTGCGTGACGAGCCCGGGCAGCGCCGCCTCCGCCTCGACGGCGAGCAGCTTCGCGTACGCCGAGACGCGTGCGGACGGCGTGGGGAGCACCGGGACGAGCAGGTGGAGTCCCTTGGAACCGGAGGTCTTGGCGAAGGCCTCCAGGCCGTCCGCCGCGAGCCGCTCGCGCAGGTGCAGGGCGACCCGGCAGCAGTCGACGACGCCGGCGGGCGGCCCGGGGTCGAGGTCGAACACGAGCCGGTCGGCGACGGCGGGGGAGGAGGCCCGCCACTGCGGCGTGTGGAACTCCACGACGAGGTTCGCGGCCCACATGAGCGAGGGCAGGTCCTCGATCACCACCTGCCGGGCGCGGGGGTCCTCGGAGCGGGGCACGGGGGTGGTCCTCACCCAGGAGGGTGTGCCGGGCGGCGGATTCTTGGTGAAGAAGAGCTGCCCTCCGGGACCGTCCGGGTAGCGCAGGAAGGACACCGGGCGGTCGCGCAGATGCGGCAGGATCAAGGCCCCGACGGTCGCGTAGTAGTGGAGCACCTCGCCCTTGGTGGTGCCGGTGAGCGGGTGGAGGACCTTGTCCAGGTTGCTGAGCGCCAGGCGCCGCCCCTCCACCTCTGTGATCGGCGTCATACGATGAGAATCCCACGTTTGCGGGTGATTCGACTCGAAAGGGAAGAGACGTGCGATCCATCTGGAACGGCGCCATATCCTTCGGGCTGGTCAGCATCCCGATCAAGCTGGTGAACGCCACCGAGAGCCGGTCCGTCTCCTTCCGCCAGATCCACACCGAGGACGGCGGCAGGGTCCGCTACAAGAAGGTGTGCGAGCTCGACGGGGAAGAGGTGCCGCAGGCGGAGATCGGCAAGGCGTACGAGGACGCCGACGGGACCATGATCCCGATCACCGACGAGGACCTGGCCGCGCTGCCGCTGCCCACCGCGAAGACGATCGAGATCGTCGCCTTCGTGCCGGCCGGGCAGATCGATCCGCTGCAGATGGACGCCGCGTACTACCTCTCGGCGAACGGCGTGCCCGCGGCCAAGCCGTACACCCTGCTCCGCGAGGCGCTCAAGCGCAGCGACAGAGTGGCGCTCGCGAAGTACGCCCTGCGGGGGCGGGAGCGGCTCGGCATGCTCCGGGTCGTGGACGACGTGATCGCCATGCACGGCCTGCTCTGGCCGGACGAGATCCGCGCTCCGGAGGGCGTCGCCCCGGAGACCCCGGTCACGGTCCGTGAGGCCGAACTCGACCTGGCGGACGCCCTGATGGCCACGCTGGGCGAGGTCGACATCAGCACCCTCCACGACGACTACCGCACGGCGGTGGAGGAGATGATCGCGGCGAAGGCGGCGGGCGGCGAGGGCGTCGCGCCGCCGTCTCCGGGCGAGGAGACCGGCGGAGGCCGGGTCATCGACCTGATGGCGGCCCTGGAGAACAGCGTCCGGGCGGCCAGGGAGGCGCGTGGGGAGGACGCGGTGGTGACGGAACTCAAGCCGACGAAGAAGACGGCGGCGAAGAGGGCGACGGCGAGGAAGACCGCGGCGGCCGGGAGCGCGACGGAGAAGGGCGCGACGACGAAGGGCGCGCCGGCGAAGAAGACGACGGCGAAGAAGGCGACGGCGAAGAAGGCGACGGCGAAGAAGACGACGGCCAAGAAGGCGGCGGCCCGCAAGCGCACGGCGTGAACCCGACCACCCCAAAAGGCTCGTAACGTCACAACCGCCCCAACACCCCAGAAGCCCCCCGGAGATCCTCCGGGGGGCTTCTTGCTGCCCGAATCTGGGCAGCGGGCCGCGCGGTGACGCCCGAACTCCCCGCATAGCGAACAGAGTTCGCTGTCCTTCGGACAACACATGGTCAAATCCTTGTTGCAGACCTGTCAAACAGACTTCTTCGCTGGCACGCTCACACCCGCACCACCCACCCCCACAACCCCCACGCTTTCCAGCGAAGGAGCCCGCGTGACCCGCCAGCAGTCCTCGCACCGCCGTACCACCGCCCGAGCCGCCGCCCTGATCGCATCGGCCGCCATGGTCGTCGTCGGAGTCCAGACCGGATCCGCCAGCGCCGATGCCCAGCGCGAGGCCGGTGCCACCGCGATCCAGCTGACCGGCTCCCAGCGCGCCGCCGCCATCCACGAGGCCCAGGGCGAGGCCGGCGCCACCGCGCAGGCCATCGGCCTGCCCGCTCAGGAGAAGCTGGTCGCCCGCGACGTCGTCAAGGACGCGGACGGCACCGTGCACACGCGCTACGAGCGCACCTACGCCGGCCTCCCCGTCATCGGCGGCGACCTGGTCGTGCACGAGAAGAAGTCCGGCGCCCGCTCGACCACGAAGGCGACCGAGGCCCGGATATCCGTGGCGACCACCACCGCGGCGGTCACCCCCGCGACGGCGAAGAAGGCGGCCCTCGCCTCCGCCGCGAACACCCAGGAGTCCGCGTCCGGCGCCCGCAAGGTGATCTGGGCGGCCACCGGCAAGCCCGTCCTGGCCTGGGAGACGGTCGTCACGGGCGTCCAGTCCGACGGCACCCCGAGCCGCCGCACCGTCATCACGGACGCCACGACCGGCAAGGAGCTCTTCGCCGACGAGGCCATCGAGACGGGCGTCGGCAACACGATGTACAGCGGGCAGGTGACGCTCGGCACGGCCCCCTCGTACACGCTCACGGACACCGCGCGCGGCGGCCACAAGACGTACGACCTGAACGGCGGCACGTCGGGCACCGGCACCCTCTTCACCAACTCCACCGACACGTGGGGCAACGGCCTCGCGAGCAACCGCGCGACGGCGGCGGCGGACGCCCACTACGGCGCGGCCGTGACGTGGGACTTCTACAAGAACGAGCTGGGCCGCAACGGCATCCGCGGAGACGGCGTCGCCGCCTACTCCCGCGTCCACTACGGCAACGCGTACGTGAACGCCTTCTGGGACGACTCCTGCTTCTGCATGACGTACGGCGACGGCATCGGCAACACCCACCCGCTCACGTCCCTGGACGTGGCCGGCCACGAGATGTCGCACGGCCTGACGTCCTCCACGGCGAACCTCCGGTACAGCGGAGAGTCCGGCGGCCTGAACGAGGCGACGTCCGACATCCTCGGCACGGCGGTCGAGTTCTACGCGAACAACGCGTCCGACCAGGGCGACTACCTCATCGGCGAGAAGATCGACATCAACGGCGACGGCTCGCCGCTCCGTTACATGGACAAGCCCAGCAAGGACGGCAGCTCCGCGGACTACTGGTCGAAGTCGGTCGGCCGCCTGAACGTCCACTACTCCTCGGGCCCGGCGAACCACTTCTTCTACCTGCTCTCCGAGGGCAGCGGCACGAAGACGATCAACGGCGTCACGTACAACTCGCCCACCTCGAACGGCTCCACGGTGACCGGCATCGGCCGCCAGGCCGCGTACAAGATCTGGTACAAGGCCCTCACCACCTACATGACGTCCACGACGGGCTACTCCGCCGCCCGCACGGCCACCCTGAACGCGGCCAAGGACCTCTACGGCACGGGCAGCACCCAGTACAACGCGGTCGCCACCGCCTGGACGGCGATCAACGTCAAGTAACACCCCCGTCCCACCGACCCGCGCGGCCCACAACGCCGCGCGGGTCTGCCGTTCCCCGGCGCACCACCCGACCCGACGGCCCCCGACCCTGACCGGTCGCCGGCCTGGCAATATCGGGAATGCCGATTCTTGGCGGTCATCGGACGCGACGATCCAGTACGGCCTTCGACCCGTAGACGAGGATCAGCACAGCCACCGCAGAACCCGCGATCACGTACCCCTCAATCGCCTGAGGCAGTTCGAGGGAGGCGGTGAAGAAGACCGTCCCGACGGTGAGCGCGACGGCAAGGGCGTCACGGAGTCTGTCGCGAATCCTCGTGCGTGCCGGCTCGACCGTGGACAGATCGTCATCCAGCAGGGCGCCGATACGGCCTTCGGCGTAACGCTCGGCGATCGACAACCACGAAGTCGCCAGCATGCGCAGCGCATCGTCGGGGGTACGGAAAAGGTCGTCCTCGATCTCCTGAAGCCGTGCAGCGACGCGGGCCGTGTGATCGCGAATCACCTTCTTGCGGCGCCCGAACGGCGCGATGGTGCCCCGCAGTCGGTGTGCTTTCTGGATGTCGTCCCTTGCCTGTGCCGAAACGGTGGGAACTTCGCCGACTTTGATGACTTTCTCTTCGCCGTGTTCTCGGATCGCCCGACCACATTTCACGATGACTTGCGTCGCGTGATAGACGGGTCGATAAATGAGGGCGGGATACCAACCCTTTCGCGTCCCCAGTATCCGATATGCAGTAGGTGATCCGGACAGCATCGACGATATGAAGAAGCCTGAGCTCGCGATCAAGAAAAGCACCAGCGCGGCGAGGGCCATGGCTCCCGCCAGCATCAACGAGGCGATCCAGAACGACTCAGGACCCCGCTCATTCCAAAGCTTTTCGACGGAAGCGAGTGAGGGGGTGCTGAGGTTTGTGGCCGTGGCCGCCACGGCAGTGCCAGCCCTGACCAGAAGGCCGAATGCTGCTGCGGACCACAGGCCGGCCACCCAAAGCGCAACGATCGACGCGGCCGCCAGCCTCACCTCGTACCTCGTGTAGTGGCGGAGGCCACGCTCCAGGGGCTCGGGTATGGCTTCATCGATTCCGAGTTGACCAAGCGCTGCTTTCAGGTCCTCGATGGCCTTGTCGCCGCGGGCTTGAGATCGAGCCCGGAGGAATGCGCGCGGACTCCTCATTGCTTTCCCCTAGTTGTGTTCCCCGGCGTGGCAGCTCCGATAGCGAGTTTCTCTTGATGATCTCCTCGCAACATGACGCGCATCCTGGTGGGCTGCCCTGGGCGAGTCAACGATCTACTTTCAGCCACCAGCCTCCCCGGCTGGTGCGGCCGGCGGCCGGGCTGGGCCGCACCGTTGACCGGTTCGCCTCGCTGTGCAAGGGGGATCGGTCAGCCGGCGCCAGTCCGCTTCATGCACGCTTGGTCGTAGGCCGTCAGAGTGATCGCGCTCGTCTCCCCGTCCACGGCGATCCCGTACTGAGCGGTCACGGACCAGCCACGCTGCTTGAGGCTCGCGACGGCATCGCCGATCACGCCGTCCAGGTTCTCGCGCTCCCTCAGCCCTCCAGACTGCTGCCAGTCGCGTTCACGCAACTCGCCCACCACGGCCTTGAAGTCTTCGAAATCAAGCGGGGTCTTCTTGTCGCCGATGCCTCTGAAAGCGACGGCGCACCATGGAGGCGAGCCCGCCGGAGCCTCCTCGAACGGACGGGCATATTCATGATCATTCGCCGGAACACCCGCGTCCGCGGCCGAGCTTTCCAGATCGGTGCGCACGAACTCCTTCGTGAACGGTCCGGTGCCCTTGGGCCGTGGCGGCGCCGGCACAGGAGTCGTGGTCGTCTCGGTGCCTGTACCGCCCTTGCCGCAGCCCGTGGCTCCAAGCACGATGACCGCTATCGCAACGGCGGCCCGTCTGATCCTGCGCACAGTGGTCCCCTCCCAGGTCACAGGGTTATGCACCCCCGTGATCAGAGGAGGAGTGTGCCACGGTGCGTCGATGAGGAGTCCACGGCCATCCGGGGGACCTGCCGGCTGGTCATGAAGCCCTGCTCCGGGTGGACCAGCAGTCGCTGGAGGAGCGGACGTCTTCGATGGAGTCGGGCTTGAAGCGCTGTCGATCTCGACATCCGGCCACAGCTTCCGTGCGATGGCGCACGACCGTCGGTCCTCGCAGGGTTCGGCTGCTGCTTCATACTCCGGGCATGGACATATCCGATGAGGGCCTGACGCTCGATCGGCAGTGGATCGACCTGGGCCACAACGTGTGCGGTGTGCTCCGCGGCTGTCGAACCGCGTCCGCCGTAGCCGCTCGCTTCGTCCGTGCCGGCTGGAGCTCTCGTTCATCGTCCTGGCACGGCTACGAGCTGGAGACCAGTTGGTGCCAGGTGGAGATCGATCCGATCGACGGTTCGGACGTCCTGCTCAACGGCGTCGTCGACCCCGCCCGCCTTGACGACTTGGGGCGGCTTCTCGGCTTCTTCGGGCTCCCCTACGAGTTTGAACTGAGCGACGAGAACAACGCCTTGGTGCGAGCGATCAGAGGGTGATCCGCCGCCGGCCTCAAGGCCCCTGGACCCGTCCGGGGCCTTCGCGGTTGCCTGGACTGACCGGGGGACGATGCCCCGAGGGTCTCTCCACGAATATCCGCGGAGCCTGCTTGCGGTGGCTCAGGGCCGCACATACAAAGAGACCCCGCGTTCAGCGTTTCCGCTGATCACGGGGTCTGTGTGGCACTTCTGCGAAGTGCCCCCGGCAGGATTCGAACCTGCGCACACGGCTCCGGAGGCCGTTGCTCTATCCCCTGAGCTACGGGGGCGTCCGCCGCGTTCGGCGGCGACGGGTAGAACCCTACCAGCTCTCCGGGCGTGCCTGTGAACAGGTATTTCCGGGGCGTCACCGGGGGCTGGGTCCCCCGCACGGGTCAGAAGTGGGTAAAACCCGGACGCAGCCGTTGGGGGCGGCCTACTCTCGTTCGTGTGTCAGGCGTGTCCGGTCGGGTGCTCGTTGTCGATGACAACAAGGTGATCCGGCAGTTGATCAGGGTCAATCTCGAACTCGAGGGGTTCGAGGTCGTGACCGCGGCCGATGGTGCCGAGTGTCTGGATGTCGTACATCAGGTCTGTCCTGATGTCGTCACCCTGGACGTCGTCATGCCCCGCTTGGACGGCATCAAGACCGCGGAGCGGCTGCGGGCCGACCCCCGGACCAGTCATCTGCCGGTGGCGATCATCAGTGCCTGCGGTGAGCACGAGGTCGGTGGGGTTTCCTCCGGTGTCGACGCCTTCCTCGCCAAACCGTTCGAGCCCTCGGAGCTCGTGCGCGTGGTGCGGCAGTTGATGCACCGCGAGCGGCGGGAGCGGCCCGAGGCAGCCGGCCAGGACGGGGGAGAGGAACCCGCCGCAGCCGTCGACGGATCGCTGCCAGGAGTGTGCGCGGGCTGAGTCGAGGCCGGTGCGTGCCGACGTCGCCAGGGCAGGTGCCCGTAGGGCGAGACCGGTTCGCGTTCCGACGTCGCCAGGGCCGGTGCCCGCATCGCGAGACCAGTTCGCGTTCCGACGTCGCCAGGGCCGGTGCCCGCATCGCGAAACCGGCTCGCGTGCCCCCGTCGCCCTGCAGGTGCCCGCATGGCGAAACCGGTTCGCGTTCCGACCCCCCTCCTCCCCTAGGCTTGTCCCGTGACCCCCGCGGACCTCTCCCTCACCGTGCAGCACGCCGTGCGCCGTGCGGTCGACGACGGTGCGCTGCGGGTCGACGTCCCCCCGCGCGTCAAGGTCGAGCGGGCCCGGCCCGGTGGGACCGGGGAGTACGCCAGCAGCGTCGCGCTCACCCTGGCCCGGCCCGCCGGGCGCAGCGCCCTCGACGTCGCCGGGATCCTCCAGGAGCGGCTCCTCGAGAGCCCCGGGATCCTCGCCGTCGACATCACCGGACCCGGGTTCCTGAACTTCACCCTCCGCCGCGATGCCGGCGGCGAACTCGTTCGGGCGATCCGTACCGCCGGACCCGCCTACGGGCAGGGCGACGCCCTGGCCGGCACCACCGTCCGGTTCGCCGAGGTGACAGAGTCCCGGGCCCGGATCGTCGTCGAGGTCGTCCTCCGGCTCCTGCGGAGCCAGGGGGCCGACGCGGACTTCGGCGGGGACGAGCGGATCCACGTGCGGGGCGGGGCGTACGAGCGCGAGCTCCTCGGTGCCGACGCCGGCCGCTGGTCGCTGCTGCGGGCCGCGCCCCAGGACCGTCCCCTCGACGGGCCGCCCCTCCTCGTCCAGCACGAGCGCAACTCCCTCTTCCGTGTCCGGTACGCCCATGCGCGGGTCCGGCGGCTGCTCGTCAACGGGACGCAGCTCGGCATCGCGCCCTCGTACGAGACGGACATCCACGCTCCCGAGCTTCTCGGCGTTCTCGGCGACCACCCCGTCGTCCTCCTCTCCGCCGCCCGCCACCGCGCCCCCGACCGGGTCGCCCGGCACCTCGAAGCCACCGCCGACGCGCTGCTCGCGTTCCAGCACACCGTTCTGCCGCTCGGCGACGAGAAACCCTCGGCCGCCCACCGTTCCCGGCTCGCGCTCGCCGAAGCCGCCGGGACGGTGCTCGCCGGTGGCCTCTCCCTGCTCGGCATCAGCGCACCCGACCAGATCTGAAAGACGCAGACCATGAGCCGTTCCGCCCACCCCGCCGGGCCCCGCCACGCCGACGTCCTGCCCGAGGGCCACTACTCCGCGCCGCCCGCCGACCTCAACCACCTCGACCCCAAGGTCTGGGCCCGGACCGTCACGCGGGACGAGCGCGGGGTCGCCACCGTCGGCGGGATCGCGGTCGACGCGCTCGCCGAGGAGTTCGGCACGCCCGCCTACTTCCTCGACGAGACCGACTTCCGCGCCCGCTGCCGCGCCTGGGCCGAGGCCTTCGGCAAGGACGCCGACGTGTTCTACGCCGGGAAGGCCTTCCTCTCCCGCGCCGTCGTGCGGTGGCTCAAGGAGGAGGGGCTGAACCTCGACGTGTGTTCCGGCGGCGAGCTGACCACCGCCCTCTCCGCCGGGATGCCCGCCGAGCGGATCGCCTTCCACGGGAACAACAAGAGCGAGGAGGAGATCCGCACGGCCGTCGAGGCCGGCGTCGGGCGGATCGTGCTCGACTCCTTCCAGGAGATCGTGCGGGTCGCCCACATCGCCCAGTCCCTCGGGAAGCGGCAGCGCGTGCAGATCCGCGTGACCGTCGGCGTCGAGGCCCACACCCACGAGTTCATCGCCACCGCCCACGAGGACCAGAAGTTCGGCATCGCCCTCGCCGGCGGGCAGGCCGCCGAGGCCGTGCGCCGGGCGCTGAAGCTCGACGGCCTTGAGCTCATCGGGATCCACTCCCACATCGGCTCGCAGATCTTCGACATGGCCGGTTTCGAGGTGTCCGCCCGGCGCGTCGTCCAGCTGCTCGCCGAGGTGCGCGACGAGCACGGGGTCGAGCTGCCCGAGATCGATCTCGGCGGTGGGCTCGGCATCGCCTACACCTCCGAGGACGACCCGCGCGAGCCGCACGAGATCGCCAAGGCGCTGAGCGAGATCGTGACCCGGGAGTGCGAGTCCGCGGGGCTGCGGACGCCGCGGATCTCCGTCGAGCCCGGGCGCGCCATCGTCGGCCCCACCGCCTTCACCCTCTACCGGGTCGGCACCGTCAAGCCCCTCGAAGGCCTGCGGACGTATGTGAGCGTCGACGGCGGCATGTCGGACAACATCCGCACCGCCCTCTACGACGCCGAGTACAGCGTCAGCCTCGTCTCGCGGACCAGCGAGGCCGAGCCGATGCTCTCCCGTGTCGTCGGCAAGCACTGCGAGAGCGGCGACATCGTCGTACGGGACGCCTTCCTGCCCTCGGACCTGGCGCCCGGCGACCTCATCGCCGTGCCGGCCACCGGTGCGTACTGCCGCTCCATGGCCAGCAACTACAACCACGCGCTCCGGCCGCCCGTCGTCGCCGTCCGCGAAGGCGAGGCGCGCGTCATCGTCCGGCGCGAGACGGAGGAAGATCTCCTGCGTCTCGACGTCGGATGATGAAATAGTCGAGTGATGAAATAGATGTCTCAGGATCCGGACGAGGGGCGGAATCCCTCGTCCGGTGAGTGAGACTGGTTCTCCGTAGAGATACGAAACCGTAGAGATACGAAGTAGTACGAGAAACGAGGTCGGATGATGCGTACGCGTCCGCTGAAGGTGGCGCTGCTGGGCTGTGGAGTGGTCGGCTCAGAGGTGGCGCGCATCATGACGACGCACGCCGACGACCTCGCCGCGCGCATCGGCGCGCCGGTCGAGCTCGCCGGCGTGGCCGTCCGCCGGCCCGACAAGGTCCGCGGGGGAGTCCCCGCCGAGCTGATCACCACCGACGCGACCGCCCTCGTGAAACGCGGGGACATCGACGTCGTCGTCGAGGTCATCGGCGGCATCGAGCCGGCCCGCACGCTCATCACCACCGCCTTCGAGCACGGCGCCTCCGTCGTCTCGGCGAACAAGGCGCTGCTGGCCCAGGACGGCGCGAGCCTCTACGCCGCCGCCGAGCAGCACGGGCAGGACCTGTACTACGAAGCCGCCGTCGCCGGTGCCATTCCCCTCATCCGGCCGCTGCGCGAGTCGCTCGCCGGCGACAAGATCAACCGTGTGATGGGCATCGTCAACGGCACGACGAACTTCATCCTCGACAAGATGGACACCTCGGGCGCCGGCTACAGCGAGGCGCTCGACGAGGCCACCGCCCTCGGGTACGCCGAGGCCGACCCGACCGCCGACGTCGAGGCCTTCGACGCAGCCGCCAAGGCCGCCATCCTCGCCGGGATCGCCTTCCACACGCGCGTGCGTCTCGACGACGTCTACCGCGAGGGCATGACCGAGGTCACCGCCGCGGACTTCGCCTCCGCCAAGGAGATGGGCTGCACCATCAAGCTGCTCGCGATCTGCGAGCGGGCCGCCGACGGCGGGTCCGTCACCGCGCGCGTGCACCCCGCGATGATCCCGCTCAGCCACCCGCTGGCCTCCGTCCGCGAGGCGTACAACGCGGTCTTCGTCGAGGCGGAGGCCGCCGGGCAGCTCATGTTCTACGGCCCCGGGGCGGGCGGCTCGCCGACCGCCTCCGCCGTTCTCGGCGACGTCGTCGCCGTCTGCCGCAACCGTCTCAACGAGGCGACGGGCCCCGGCGAGTCCGCGTACACCCAGCTGCCCGTGAGCTCCATGGGCGAGGTCGTGACGCGGTACCACATCAGTCTCGACGTGGCCGACAAGCCGGGCGTCCTCGCCCAGGTCGCGACGGTCTTCGCCGAGCACGGCGTATCCATCGATACGGTGCGCCAGCAGGGCAAGGACGGCGAGGCCTCCCTCGTCGTCGTCACCCACCGCGCGCCCGACGCCGCCCTCTCCGGGACCGTCGAGGCGCTGCGCAAGCTCGACACCGTGCGCGGTGTCGCCAGCATCATGCGTGTTGAAGGGGAGTAAGGACCCATGACCCACAAGGGCACCCACCAGTGGCGCGGCATCATCGAGGAGTACCGGGACCGCCTTCCGGTCACGGACACGACGCCGGTCGTCACGCTCCGTGAGGGCGGCACGCCGCTCGTCCCCGCTCAGGTCCTCTCCGAGCGCACGGGCTGCGAGGTGCACCTCAAGGTCGAGGGCGCCAACCCCACCGGCTCCTTCAAGGACCGGGGCATGACCATGGCCATCTCCAAGGCCAAGGAGGAGGGCGCGCAGGCCGTCATCTGCGCGTCCACCGGCAACACCTCGGCCTCCGCCGCCGCCTACGCGGTGCGCGCCGGGATGGTCTCCGCCGTCCTCGTGCCGCAGGGCAAGATCGCGCTCGGCAAGATGGGCCAGGCCCTCGTGCACGGCGCGAAGATCCTCCAGGTCGACGGCAACTTCGACGACTGCCTGACCCTGGCCCGCAGCCTCTCCGAGAACTACCCG
The DNA here is from genome assembly GCF_014648895.1 of Streptomyces tanashiensis. GTDB lineage: Bacteria > Actinomycetota > Actinomycetes > Streptomycetales > Streptomycetaceae > Streptomyces > Streptomyces tanashiensis. The sequence continues at coordinate 239,289 of NZ_BMRZ01000001.1, read as the reverse complement.
GTGGCGCTGGTCAATTCGGTCAACCCGGTCCGCATCGAGGGCCAGAAGACCGCCGCGTTCGAGATCGTGGACATGCTCGGCGACGCCCCCGACATCCACGTCCTGCCCGTGGGCAACGCCGGCAACATCACGGCGTACTGGAAGGGGTACCGCGAGTACGCCGCCGACGGTCTCGCCACGCACCGCCCGCGCATGTGGGGCTTCCAGGCCTCCGGTTCCGCCCCGCTCGTGCGCGGCGAGGTCGTCAAGGACCCGTCGACGATCGCCACCGCGATCCGCATCGGCAACCCGGCCTCGTGGGACTACGCGATCGCCGCGCGCGACGAGTCGGGCGGCTTCATCGACGAGGTGACGGACCGTGAGATCCTGCAGGCCTACCGCCTGTTGGCCGCACAGGAGGGCGTCTTCGTCGAGCCCGCCTCGGCCGCCTCGGTCGCCGGTCTGCTGAAGGCCGCCGCGCAGGGCAAGGTCGACCCCGGCCAGAGGATCGTCTGCACCGTCACCGGAAACGGCCTCAAGGACCCCGACTGGGCCGTCGCCGGCGCGCCGCAGCCGGTCACCGTCCCGGTCGACGCCGCGGCCGCCGCCGAGCGCCTCGGTCTGGCCTGATCCGGACCCTCCGACGGGGGACCGCCGGCCCGGGAAGAGGCCGGCGGCGCCCCCGACCGGGGCAGCAGCACTGATCGAAACCCGATCAGGAACGTACATAGGCGCACAGGTTGGCGCGCGACACGCATCGTGCGCCTCCTGTGCGCCCTATGTCGCCACAGAACCTTCCTTCGATAGGCTGTACCGAACCCGCCCCGACGCATATGCGCGGTGTCGTTGCCGTTGTCGCCTCCGCGGCTGAAACGGCCCCCGGGTCTCCGAGTACTTCTCTTGAAATACCCGTTGTCGCAATCAAGGAGAGTCATCGAGCGATGGCCGGTCCCGCGTTCCGCGCCGCCGCCGTACGGGTGCGCGTCCCCGCCACCAGCGCCAACCTCGGCCCGGGCTTCGACGCCTTCGGCCTGTCGCTGGGGCTCTACGACGACGTGGTCGTCCGGGTCGCCGACTCCGGGCTGCACGTCGACATCGCCGGCGAGGGCGCCGAGACGCTCCCGCGCGACGAGAGCCACCTGCTCGTACGCTCCCTGCGCACGGCCTTCGACCTGCTCGGCGGACAGCCGCGCGGCCTCGAGGTCGTCTGCGCCAACCGCATCCCGCACGGCCGCGGCCTCGGCTCCTCCTCCGCCGCCATCTGCGCCGGCATCGTCGCCGCCCGCGCCGTGACCATAGGCGGGGACGCCAAGCTCGACGAGGCGGCGCTCCTGGAGCTCGCCACCGAGATCGAGGGCCACCCCGACAACGTCGCCGCCTGTCTCCTCGGCGGCTTCACGCTCGCCTGGACCGAGTCCGGTGCCGCGCGGGCGATCAGGATGGATCCCTCGGATTCCATCGTTCCGGTGGTTTTCGTCCCCGGGAAGCCCGTACTGACCGAGACCGCCCGCGGACTCCTGCCGCGCACCGTCCCGCACGTGGACGCCGCCGCGAACGCCGGCCGTGCCGCCCTCCTCGTCGAGGCCCTGACCCGCCGCCCCGAGCTGCTGCTCTCGGCCACCGAGGACCGGCTGCACCAGGAGTACCGGGCTCCCGCGATGCCGGAGAGCATCGCCCTGGTGAACCGGCTGCGCGCGGACGGCGTCCCCGCGGTCATCTCCGGCGCGGGCCCCACGGTCCTCGCGCTGGCCGAACACGGGACGGCCGACAAGGTCGCCCGCCTCGCGGGCGAGGGCTGGGCCGCGAACCGGCTCGACCTCGACGCGTCCGGAGCGAGCGTCCTGCCGCTGGCGCCCTAGGCGTGTGGCGGCCGGGGCGCCGGGCAGCGCCTCGGACAGGAGATTGCCGGTGAGGGAGAGGGGGAATGTTTGTTGGAGCCGGTAGTGTTAACCTCAAGTCTGCACCTGACCTCTTTGTGGAGCGGTGCGGAGTGTCCCCATCAGGGACCACCCATTCTTCCGGGAGCCTCCTCAACTGCCTGAGCAGCCTGCCTGAGCAGTTTTGAGCACGCTCCGGAACCGGCACGACACCCCTCGCTCTTCTTTCGAGCCGAGGGCCGAGCAGGGGGCGCTCGGGCCGGACGCCACAGCACGTTTTCTCTCTCCGCCGTACCCGGCGGGACCACCGCCCCGGACACGGTCCACGAACCAGGACCCTGCCGGACAGCACAACCGGTCGCCGAGCCAGATGGCCGACGTCCGCTCCAGGGAAGGACCCTTCGTGAGCGACACCACCGATCTGATGGGCGTGACTGCCGACAACAGTGTCGACACCGCCGCGCCCGCCGCAGGTGCCACCGGCACCGCACGGCGCCGCCGCTCCGGCACCGGCCTCGAGGGCATGGTCCTGGCCGAGCTGCAGCAGGTCGCGTCCGGCCTCGGCATCAGGGGCACCGCGCGGATGCGCAAGAGCCAGCTGATCGAGGTCATCAAGGAGGCGCAGGCCGGTGGCGGCTCCGCCGCCCCCGCCAAGACCGCCGACGCCGCCGACGCCAAGCCGAAGCGCCGCGCCACCTCCAAGGCCCGCACGGCCGAGACCGCCGAGGCCGCCGCGCCCAAGGCGGAGAAGGCCGAGAAGGCCGTCGCCCAGCAGCAGATCGACATCCCGGGCCAGCCGGCCGCCGATGACGCCCCGGCCGGTGAGCGCCGCCGCCGTCGCGCCACCGCCCCCGCCGGTTCGCCGGAGGGCGAGGCCAAGGCCGAGGCCGCCCAGGTCGTCAAGACCGAGGCCCGTACCGAGACCCGCGAGGTCAAGGCCGAGCCGCAGGGCGACGCCAAGGCCGAGGACGGCGCCGAGGGCCGTGGCCGCCGTGACCGCGGCGAGCGCGGGGAGCGCGGCGACCGCCGTGACCGCCGCGACCGTCAGCGCGACCGCAAGGGCGACGAGCAGCAGGGCGGTGGCCAGGGCGGCCAGCGTCAGCGCCAGGGTGGCCAGGGCCAGGGCGGCCAGGGCCAGCAGGGCGGCCAGCAGGGTGGCCAGCAGGCCGGTCCGCAGGACGACTACGACGACGAGGCGGGCGGCCGTCGTGGCCGTCGCGGGCGCTACCGCGACCGCCGCGGCCGTCGTGGCCGTGACGACTTCCAGGCCGGCGAGCCGCAGGTCGCGGACGACGACGTCCTGATCCCCGTCGCGGGCATCCTCGACATCCTCGACAACTACGCGTTCATCCGGACCTCCGGCTACCTGCCCGGTCCGAACGACGTGTACGTCTCCCTCGCCCAGGTCCGCAAGAACGGCCTGCGCAAGGGTGACCACGTCACCGGCGCCGTGCGTCAGCCGAAGGAGGGCGAGCGCCGCGAGAAGTTCAACGCGCTGGTCCGCCTGGACTCCGCGAACGGCATGGCCGCCGACTCCGGCCGCGGCCGCCCGGAGTTCAACAAGCTGACGCCGCTGTACCCGCAGGACCGCCTCCGCCTGGAGACGGACCCGGGCGTGCTGACCACCCGCATCATCGACCTCGTGTCGCCGATCGGTAAGGGCCAGCGCGGTCTGATCGTGGCCCCGCCGAAGACCGGCAAGACCATGATCATGCAGGCGATCGCCAACGCGATCACGCACAACAACCCCGAGTGCCACCTGATGGTCGTCCTGGTCGACGAGCGTCCGGAAGAGGTCACCGACATGCAGCGGTCGGTCAAGGGCGAGGTCATCTCCTCGACCTTCGACCGTCCGGCCGAGGACCACACCACCGTCGCCGAGCTGGCCATCGAGCGCGCCAAGCGTCTCGTGGAGCTGGGTCACGACGTGGTCGTCCTGCTCGACTCGATCACCCGCCTGGGCCGCGCGTACAACCTCGCGGCGCCGGCCTCCGGCCGCATCCTGTCCGGTGGTGTCGACTCGACCGCGCTCTACCCGCCGAAGCGCTTCTTCGGTGCCGCGCGCAACATCGAGGACGGCGGCTCGCTGACCATCCTCGCGACCGCGCTCGTCGACACCGGCTCCCGCATGGACGAGGTGATCTTCGAGGAGTTCAAGGGCACCGGCAACATGGAGCTCAAGCTCGACCGCAAGCTCGCCGACAAGCGCATCTTCCCGGCCGTCGACGTCGACGCCTCGGGTACGCGCAAGGAGGAGATCCTCCTCGGCAGCGACGAGCTCGCCATCACCTGGAAGCTGCGTCGCGTGCTCCACGCGCTCGACCAGCAGCAGGCGATCGAGCTGCTGCTCGACAAGATGAAGCAGACGAAGTCGAACGGCGAGTTCCTGCTCCAGATCCAGAAGACCACCCCTGGAGCCGGCAACAACGACTGACGCGAGAGCTGCGTCACACGACGAGAGCCGGACCCCGGTCCCGTAACCCCGTCGTGACCTGCGTGAACCACTGCGCCCACCGTGCCCCGCACGGTGGGCGCAGTGCTGTTCCGGGCGAAGCTCACCCAAACCTCACAGGCCCGTATGCAACCCTTTCGGGTGCGTCGCCGTCACAGAAGGTGAATCCGAGGCCGAAGGAAGACGATGACCGAGCAGAGCAAGAGCGGCCGCGCACGCGGCGCGGGCGGCGGCCGACGCCGCAAGCAGCGCGCCAAGCGGCGCAAGGCGCCGATCCTGATATCGGGGGCCGTCGCGGTCCTCGTCCTCGGCGGCGCCGGACTCGGCTACGTCTACTTCAAGCTCGACGGCAACCTCAAGGGCGTCGACATCAACGCCCAGCTCGGCACCGAGCGCCCCGACGACGTCGACAACGGCTCGCTCGACATCCTCGTCCTCGGCTCCGACTCCCGCTCCGGCGACAACGGCGCCTACGGCAAGGACGAGGGCGGCGCCCGCTCCGACACCGCGATGGTCGTGCACGTCTACGAGGGCCACAAGAAGGCGAGCGTGGTCTCCATACCCCGCGACACCCTCATCGACCGGCCCGCCTGCGCCGACGAGCGGGGGACCGCGGTCCCCGGCGAGCACCGGGCCATGTTCAACACCGCGTACGAGGTCGGCGGCCCCGCCTGCGCCGTCAAGACCGTCGAGTCGATGTCCGGCATCCGCATGGACCACTACATCGAGGTCGACTTCACCGGCTTCAAGAAGCTCATCGACGAGCTCGGCGGCGTCGAGATCACCACCACGCAGGCCATCAAGGACTCCAAGAGCCACCTCGACCTCGCCCCGGGCACGCACACCCTGGACGGCGAGCAGTCCCTCGGCCTCGTCCGCACCCGCAAGAGCGTCGGCGACGGCAGCGACCTCGGCCGCATCCAGCTCCAGCAGGCCTTCATGAAGGCCTTCATCGACCAGGTCAAGGACGTCGGCGTCTTCTCGAACCCGACCAAGCTGTACGGGCTCGCCGACGCCGCCACCAAGGCCATCACGCCCGACTCCGAGCTCGACTCGGTCCAGGAGCTGATGGGCTTCGCCAAGGGCCTCTCCGGCATCGGCCCCCAGAACGTCCACATGGTCACCCTGCCCGTCGAGTACGACCCCCGGGACCCCAACCGCGTCGTCCCCCTCGAAGCCCAGTCCCGGCAGGTCTGGAAGGCCCTCAAGAGCGACCTGCCGATCCCCGCGTCGGCCACGAAGGACACCGCCACCGGCAAGGCCGACGGCGTCGTGAAGTAGCCCCCGGGAGCGGCCCCCGGGCCGCCCGGGAATACCTTCGGCCCGACCCCGGTTTGGGGAGATGCGGCCGGTCCTGGCAGACTGGTACGTCGGCCCCGGTTCACGCTGTCCGCAACCCGCGGCGGCGACCCGGCGCCCTCCCGAAACTAGGAGACACCTTGAAGCGCGAGATCCACCCCGAGTACGTCGAGACCCAGGTCAGCTGCACCTGTGGTGCGTCGTTCACCACTCGTAGCACCCTGACCGAGGGCACCATCCGTGCCGAGGTCTGCTCCGAGTGCCACCCGTTCTACACGGGCAAGCAGAAGATCCTCGACACCGGTGGCCGCGTGGCCCGTTTCGAGGCCCGCTTCGGCAAGGCCGGCTCCGCCAAGTAGCGAGCCCCTGCGCCGGTCCTCGGTCGCCCCGCGCGGGTGGCCGGGACCGGCGCTTTGCCGTCCCGTAGCAACTGACGAAAACCCCAGGAGCCCCCGATGTTCGAGGCGGTCGAGGAACTGGTCGGCGAGCACGCCGATCTCGAGACGAAGCTCGCGGACCCTTCGGTCCACGCCGATCAGGCGAACGCGCGCAAGCTCAACAAGCGCTACGCCGAGCTGACCCCGATCGTCGCCACCTACCGCTCCTGGAAGCAGACCGGTGACGACATCGAGACCGCCCGCGAGCTGATGCACGACGACCCGGACTTCGCCGCCGAGGTCAAGCAGCTGGAGAAGGACCGGGAGGAGCTCACCGAGAAGCTCCGCCTGCTCCTCGTCCCGCGCGACCCGAGCGACGACAAGGACGTCATCCTGGAGATCAAGGCGGGCGCGGGCGGCGACGAGTCCGCCCTCTTCGCCGGCGACCTCCTCCGGATGTACCTCCGGTACGCCGAGCGCGTCGGCTGGAAGACCGAGATCATCGACGCCACCGAGTCCGAGCTGGGCGGCTACAAGGACGTCCAGGTCGCCGTGAAGACCAAGGGCGGCAACGGCGCCACCGAGCCCGGCCAGGGCGTCTGGGCGCGCCTGAAGTACGAGGGCGGGGTGCACCGCGTGCAGCGCGTGCCCGCGACCGAGTCCGCCGGCCGCATCCACACCTCCGCCGCCGGCGTCCTCGTCACGCCCGAGGCCGAGGAGGTCGAGGTCGAGGTCCACGCCAACGACCTGCGCATCGACGTCTACCGCTCGTCGGGCCCCGGCGGCCAGTCGGTCAACACCACCGACTCCGCCGTCCGCATCACCCACCTGCCGACCGGCATCGTCGCCTCCTGCCAGAACGAGAAGAGCCAGCTCCAGAACAAGGAGCAGGCGATGCGCATCCTGCGCTCCCGGCTCCTCGCCGCCGCGCAGGAGAAGGCCGAGGCCGAGGCCGCCGACGCCCGCCGCAGCCAGGTCCGCACCGTCGACCGGTCCGAGAAGATCCGTACGTACAACTTCCCGGAGAACCGGATCTCGGACCACCGCGTCGGCTTCAAGGCGTACAACCTGGACCAGGTGCTCGACGGCGACCTGGACGCCATGATCCAGGCGTGCGTCGACGCCGACTCGGCGGCGAAGCTCGCCGCAGCGTAAGGCCCCCCTCAAGCCCCACCCCGCACCACGGAGGACCAGCGTGAACCTGCTGCTTGCCGAGGTGGCCCAGGCCACCCAGCGGCTGGCCGACGCCGGCGTTCCCTCACCGCGTTTCGACGCCGAGGAGCTCGCCGCGTTCGTGCACGGCGTCAAGCGGGGGGAGCTGCACAACGTCAAGGACGCGGACTTCGACGCCCGCTACTGGGAGGCCGTCGCCCGCCGCGAGGCGCGCGAGCCGCTCCAGCACATCACCGGACGGGCGTTCTTCCGCTACCTGGAGCTCCAGGTGGGGCCCGGCGTCTTCGTGCCGCGCCCGGAGACCGAGTCGGTCGTCGGGTGGGCCATAGACGCCGTACGCGCCATGGACGTCGTCGAGCCGCTCATCGTCGACCTGTGCACCGGCTCCGGGGCCATCGCCCTCGCCATGGCCCAGGAGGTGCCGCGCTCGCGCGTGCACGCCGTCGAGCTCTCCGACGACGCCCTCGTGTGGACCCGCAAGAACGCCGAGGGCTCCCGCGTCACCGTCCACCAGGGCGACGCGCTCACCGCGCTGCCCGAGCTGGACGGCCAGGTCGACCTGGTCATCTCCAACCCGCCGTACATCCCGCTCACCGAGTGGGAGTACGTGGCGCCCGAGGCCCGTGACCACGACCCGGAGATGGCCCTCTTCTCCGGCGAGGACGGTCTCGACACCATCCGCGGCATCGAGCGCACGGCCCACCGGCTCCTGCGCCCCGGCGGCCTCGTCGTCATCGAGCACGCGGACACCCAGGGCGGGCAGGTGCCGTGGATCTTCAACGAGGAGGCCGGCTGGGCGGACGCCGCCGACCACCCGGACCTGAACAACCGGCCGCGTTTCGCGACCGCACGCAAGGCGATGCCATGAGCGCCATGACGAACGACGCGTACGAGGAGGCCGGGAACTGATGGCACGGCGATACGACTGCAACGAGGCGACCGACCGCGTGACCGGTCTGCGCGAGGCCGCGTCCGCCGTCCGCCGGGGCGAGCTGGTCGTGCTGCCCACCGACACCGTGTACGGGATCGGGGCGGACGCCTTCAGCAGCGAGGCCGTCGGGGACCTGCTGTCCGCCAAGGGCAGCGGCCGCGGCATGCCCACGCCCGTGCTCATCGGCTCCCCGAACACCCTCCACGGCCTGGTCACCGACTTCTCCGAGCAGGCCTGGGAGCTCGTCGACGCCTTCTGGCCCGGCCCGCTCACCCTCGTCGCCAAGCACCAGCCCTCCCTCCAGTGGGACCTCGGCGACAGCCGGGGGACCGTCGCCATCCGGATGCCGCTGCACCCGGTCGCCATCGAACTGCTCACCGAGGTCGGCCCGATGGCCGTCACCTCGGCCAACCTCACCGGCCACCCGGCGCCGGAGGACTGCGACGCGGCGCAGGGCATGCTCGGCGACTCCGTCTCCGTCTACCTCGACGGCGGCCCGATCCCCGGCCTCGTCCCCTCGTCCATCGTCGACGTCACGGGCAAGGTGCCGGTGCTGCTGCGCGAGGGCGCGCTGTCCCCGGAGGAGCTCCGGAAGGTCGTACCCGACCTCGAGGTGGCCAGTTGACCGCCCCTGAGGGGCGTGGCATAGCGGGGTTCGACGACGACAGCAGCACCTTCCGCATCCTCCACGTCAGCACCGGCAACGTCTGCCGCTCGCCGATCACCGAGCGGCTGACCCGCCATGCCCTGAGCGACCGCCTCGGCGACCCCCTCGGCGGCGGCCTGATCGTGGAGAGCGCGGGCACCTGGGGCCACGAGGGCGCCCCGATGGAGGCCAACGCGGAACTGGTCCTCGCCGACTTCGGCGCGGACTACAGCGGCTTCGTCGGCCGCGAGCTCCTCGACGAGCACGTCATCCGCGCCGACCTGGTCCTGACGGCCACCCGAGACCACCGCGCGCAGGTCATCTCGATGGGCCACTCGGCGGGCCTGCGGACCTTCACGCTGAAGGAGTTCACCCGCCTGGTCCGCGCGATCGACCCGGCGACGCTCCCGGACCCGCGCGACGAGGGCATGGTGGAACGCGCCAGGGCCCTGGTCCGCGCGGCGGCGGCTCTACGCGGGTGGCTCCTGGCCCCCTCGGTGGACGCGGACGAGGTCAACGACCCGTACGGCGCCCCGATCACCTTCTTCCGCTCCATCGGCGACGAGATCAACCAGGCACTGGACCCTGTGGTGACGGCCCTGACGGGGGTCTCGGCGCGGCGCTGACGGGCCCTGGGGCTTCGGCCGTGAGCGGCGGTCGGAGGCCGCCGCAGCGCCGCGAAGCCCGGGAGGCCCCTCGGGGCCGAGCGGTGCGAGGGGCGCGTCGGGGATCGGGTCCCTGTGGTGACGGCCCTGACGGGGGTCTCGGCGCGGCGCTGACGGCATCGGCGGTGCGAGGGGTGCGTCAGGAGGAGCCGACAGGCGGGGGTGCGGGGGCGCGCCTACATTGGTGGCATGCCGGTCACCGCGCCCCCCGATGAGGAACTCGACGTCCTGCGCCGGCAGGACCCCGAGGTCGCCGACGTGCTGCTCGGCGAGGTACGGCGGCAGGCCGACAGCCTGCAGCTGATCGCGGCCGAGAACTTCACGTCGTCGGCGGTGCTCGCCGCGCTCGGCTCGCCGCTCGCCAACAAGTACGCGGAGGGCTATCCCGGCGCCCGGCACCACGGCGGCTGCGAGTACGCCGACGCCGTCGAGCGGATCGCCGTCGAGCGGGCCACCGCGCTCTTCGGAGCCGACCACGCGAACGTGCAGTCCCACTCCGGCTCCTCGGCCGTCCTGGCGGCGTACGCGGCCCTTCTCAGGCCCGGTGACACGGTTCTGGCCATGGGGCTCGGTCACGGCGGGCACCTCACGCACGGTTCGCCCGCCAACTTCTCCGGCCGCTGGTTCGACTTCGTGCCGTACGGAGTCGACGCCGAGACCGGGCTCGTCGACTACGAGCAGGTCGCCGCGCTCGCCCGCCACCACCGTCCCAAGGCGATCGTCTGCGGCTCGATCTCCTATCCCCGCCACCTCGACTACGCGATCTTCCGGGAGATCGCCGACGAGGTCGGGGCGTATCTGATCGCCGACGCCGCCCATCCCATCGGTCTCGTCGCCGGGGGAGCGGCCCCCAGCCCCGTCCCGTACGCCGACGTGGTCTGCGCCACGACGCACAAGGTGCTGCGCGGGCCGCGCGGCGGCATGATCCTGTGCGGCGAGGAGCTCGCGGGGCGGATCGACCGGGCGGTGTTCCCGTTCACCCAGGGCGGCGCCCAGATGCACACGATCGCGGCCAAGGCGGTGGCCTTCGGCGAGGCGTCCACCCCGGCGTTCACGGCGTACGCCCATCAGGTGGTCGAACACGCGAAGGTCCTCGCGGCCGCGCTCGCCGCCGAGGGCTTCGCGCTCACCACCGGCGGCACGGACACGCATCTCATCACCGCCGACCCGGCGCCGCTCGGCGTCGAGGGGCGCACGGCCCGCGCCCGGCTCGCCGCCGCCGGCATGGTCCTCGACACCTGTGCCCTGCCCTACGGGGAGAGCCGAGGGATCCGGCTCGGCACCGCCGCCGTCACCACGCAGGGGATGGGCTCCCCGGAGATGGCGAGAATTGCCGCACTGTTCACCGTCGCGTTGCGGGACGACCCCGGGGAAACGGCCCGGGTACGGGCGGAAGTACGGGAGCTGACCTCCCGATTTCCCCCGTATGGGCGCTGACCCGAGCCCGAGCGCAACCGTTCGGACGGCCCGTGTGTCTCCAAGCACATGGACGGCACGGCTAGGGTGTGGGGCTGAGATGGCCAGCTATTCCTGTGGGGCAGCCCGTGCGTGATTACCTGCTGACGCTCTGTGTCACGGCTGCGGTGACCTATCTGCTCACCGGGCCGGTGCGGAAGTTCGCCATCGCGACCGGGGCGATGCCGGAGATCCGCGCCCGCGACGTACACCGAGAACCGACTCCGCGGCTCGGTGGCATCGCCATGTTCTTCGGGCTGTGCGCGGGACTGCTGGTCGCCGACCACCTGCAGAACCTGAACAGCGTCTTCGAGCAGTCCAACGAGCCCCGCGCGCTGCTCTCCGGCGCCGCGCTGATCTGGCTCATCGGCGTCCTCGACGACAAGTTCGAGCTGGACGCGCTCATCAAGCTGGGCGCGCAGATGATCTCGGCCGGTGTGATGGTCGCGCAGGGTCTGACGATCCTGTGGCTGCCGATCCCCGGTGTCGGCACGGTCGCCCTCACGCCCTGGCAGGGCACGCTCCTCACGGTGGCCCTGGTGGTCCTCACCATCAACGCCGTGAACTTCGTCGACGGCCTCGACGGTCTCGCCGCCGGCATGGTCTGCATCGCCGCCGCGGCCTTCTTCCTGTACGCGTACCGCCTCTGGTACGGCTACACGATCGAGGCGGCCGCCCCCGCGACCCTGTTCGCCGCCATCCTCATGGGCATGTGCCTGGGCTTCCTCCCGCACAACATGCACCCGGCGCGGATCTTCATGGGCGACTCCGGCTCGATGCTGATCGGCCTGATCCTGGCGGCCTCCGCCATCTCGATCACCGGCCAGGTCGACCCGGACGCGCTGAAGATCTTCGAGGGTTCGACCCGGCAGGCCACGCACGCCGCCCTGCCCGTCTTCATCCCGCTCGTGCTGCCGCTCACGATCATCGCGATCCCCATGGCCGACCTGGTCCTGGCGATCGTGCGCCGTACGTGGAAGGGCCAGTCGCCGTTCGCGGCCGACCGCGGCCACCTGCACCACCGGCTCCTGGAGATCGGGCACTCGCACAGCCGCGCGGTCCTGATCATGTACTTCTGGTCGGCGCTCATCGCCTTCGGCACGCTGGCCTACTCGGTCCACTCGACCTCGATGTGGATCGTCCTCGGGGTCGTCGCGCTGAGCGCGATCGGCCTGGTGCTGCTCCTGCTGCCGCGGTTCACGCCGCGCGCTCCCCGCTGGGCCCAGTCCGTCGTGCCGCCGCGCTACCGCCGTCGCAAGCCGGCCGTCGTGCCGGCGGGGGCCGACGGGCCCGCCGCGTCCGCCGAGGCGGCCGAGTCCGCGGAGGAGGAGCGGGAGCCCGTGCCCGCGGGGGTCAACGGGGCGACCGCCATCGGTCACCGTTCGCGCTTCTCCGACAGGAGTAAGGCCGGGGCGCGCGGTTGACGAAAGCCCCATCCGGGGCCAATAGCAGACAAGGTGCCTCGCTGTCGCGCACACACGCGCGGGGTAACTCTCATGTGTGACTGTTGGCACACCTTATGGGTAAAGACCTATTCAAATAGTTTGTGATACGGTTCACGAGACCCGGCGACAGTGCCGAAAGACCGTAGTGCGACGGTCTGTTGGCCCCGAGACCCACCTCGGACCGGGCTTACGCTCGTCCATGACGACACCATCGCCCCCTCCAGAGCAAGCGGAGACACCGCCATGCCGTCGAACGACGCACGCATCCTTCTGCACACCGCCGTACCCACCGCAGCCGTCGGCGCCGTCGCCACGGTGATCAGCGGGGTGGTCGCCGGTGGCAAGGGTGCGATCGGTGCCGTCGTCGGCACCCTGGTGGTCCTTCTCTTCATGGGGATCGGGCAGCTGGTTCTCCAGCGGACGGCGAAGTCGCTTCCGCACCTCTTCCAGGCCATGGGGCTCATGCTCTACACGGCCCAGCTGCTGGTGCTCTTCATCTTCCTGGCCTTGCTCAAGAACACGACGCTGTTCGACTTCAAGGCCTTCGCCTTCACGCTGCTCGCGACGACCGTGGTGTGGGTCGCCGCACAGGCCCGGGCCTACATGAAGGCCAAGATCACGTACATCGACCCCGGAAACTCGGGGCCGAAGTCGTGAAGGGTAGGGCCGGGATAAAGCCGCGTTCGGCTTCCTGCTATCGTCCGGTGCCAACTGCGGCACTGCGGACGCGGGCATCCGAAACGGCGCCTGTCCCAGCGAGAGGCTCGATGCCGAACCGCCGCCCCCTTATCCGTAAGACCAGTCCAGTGCCGACCCGCGGCTGCGCGCCGCGCCGACACAACGAGGTTGCCGTACCTATGCGCCACGCTGAAGGAGCCCGCGGTGAGTGCTGACCAGACGCTTGCCTTCGACCCGGATTGCCACATCTTCAGTGGATGTGGCTTCCCGGCGCCGGGCCTGCACACGTTCATGTACGAGCCCATCGCCACGGTGGGGGGCATCGACATCACCAAGCCGATGCTGCTCGCCGTTCTCGGCTCCATCGTGGTCGTCGGGTTCTTCTGGGCCGCCTTCAACAAGCCCAAGCTGATCCCCGGCAAGATGCAGATGGTCGGCGAGGCCGGTTACGACTTCGTGCGCCGCGGCATCGTCTACGAGATCATCGGCAAGAAGGACGGCGAGAAGTACGTCCCCTTCATGGTGTCGTTGTTCTTCTTCGTCTGGATCATGAACCTCTGGTCGATCATTCCGCTCGCCCAGTTCCCGGTCACCTCGCTGATCGCCTTCCCGGCCGGTCTCGCGCTGATCGTGTACGTCATGTGGATCTCGCTCACCTTCAAGAAGCACGGCTTCGTGGGCGGCTGGAAGAACATCGTCGGCTACGACAAGTCCCTCGGTGCCATCCTCCCGATGGTCGTCGTCCTCGAGTTCTTCTCGAACCTCCTGATCCGGCCCTTCACGCACGCGGTGCGACTGTTCGCGAACATGTTCGCCGGTCACCTGCTGATCGTGATGTTCTCGCTGGCCACCTGGTACCTCATGAACGGCCTGGGCTTCGTCTACGCCGGCGCCTCGTTCGTGATGGTCCTCGTGATGACCGCCTTCGAGCTCTTCATCCAGGCCGTCCAGGCGTACGTCTTCGTCCTCCTGGCCTGCAGCTACGTCCAGGGCGCGCTCTCCGAGCACCACTGAGCCGTTCCGGCCCCGTAGCTCCACCCCCGAATCCATCAGTCGTCCGGTGGCCAACCCCCATCGGGTCATTGAAAGAGAAGGAAGTAACGGCATGTCCGCTGCTCTCGACATGATCAACCTCGCCGCCGAAGGTGGCAGCGCCAAGACCAACGTCGTCGGCAACGTCGCCTCGATCGGTTACGGCCTCGCCGCGATCGGCCCCGGCGTCGGCGTCGGCATCATCTTCGGTAACGGTACGCAGGCGCTCGCCCGCCAGCCCGAAGCTGCCGGCCTGATCCGCACCAACCAGATCATGGGCTTCGCGTTCTGTGAGGCGCTCGCCCTCATCGGCATCGTCATGGGCTTCGTCTACCAGTAAGCCGGACCGACTGCCCGATTCTTTTACGGAAGGCACTGATGTGAACGCGCTTCTTCTTGCGCAGGCGGAGGAGCCCCAGCCTCCTCTGATCCCGCATCTCGACGAGCTCGTCATCGGCCTGATCGCCTTCGTCATCGTCTTCGGCTTCCTCGCCAAGAAGCTCCTCCCGAACATCAACAAGGTTCTGGACGAGCGTCGCGAGGCCATCGAGGGTGGCATCGAGAAGGCCGAGTCGGCCCAGATCGAGGCTCAGAGTGTGCTGGAGCAGTACAAGGCCCAGCTCGCCGAGGCCCGCCACGAGGCCGCGCGTCTTCGCCAGGAGGCGACGGAGCAGGGCACCGCGATCATCCAGGAGATGAAGGCGGAAGGCCAGCGCCAGCGCGAGGAGATCATCGCGGCCGGCCACACGCAGATCGAGGCCGACCGCAAGGCCGCGTCCGCGTCGCTGCGTCAGGACGTGGGCAAGCTCGCCACCGACCTGGCCGGCAAGCTGGTAGGCGAGTCCCTCGAGGACACCGCCCGCCAGAGCCGCACCATCGACCGCTTCCTCGACGAGCTCGAGGAGAAGGCCGAGGCTGTCCGATGAACGGAGCGAGCCGCGAGGCACTGTCCGCCGCCCGTGAGTCCCTCGACGCGCTGACCGACAACACGCCGGTCGACGCGACGAAGCTCGCGGACGAGCTGGCCGCCGTCACCGTGCTGCTCGACCGCGAGGTGTCGCTGCGCCGGGTCCTGACCGACCCCGCTCAGTCGGGTGAGGCCAAGGCCGAGCTCGCGCAGCGACTCCTGCGCGGACAGGTGGGCGGCGAGACCGTCGACCTGGTCTCCGGCATGGTGCGTTCCCGCTGGTCGCGTTCGCGTGACCTGGTCGACGCGGCCGAGGAGCTGGCGAACACCGCCGACCTCACCGCGGCGCAGAAGGCGGGCGCGCTCGACGGTGTCGAGGACGAGCTGTTCCGGTTCGGCCGGATCGTGTCCTCCAGCACCGAGCTCCGCTCGGCGCTGACGGACAAGGCCGCCACGGCCACCGCGAAGGGCACGCTGCTCCGCAGCCTGCTCGGCGGCAAGGCCCACGCGACCACCGAGCGTCTGGTCGTCCGTCTGGTGACCCAGCCCCGGGGACGTAGCCTGGAAGCGGGACTCGAGTCCCTGTCCAAGCTCGCCGCGGCGCGCCGGGACCGGATGGTCGCCGTCGTCACCTCGGCGGTGCCGCTGTCGGACCGGCAGAAGCAGCGCCTCGGTGCCGTACTGGCGAAGCTGTACGGCCGCGAGATGCACCTGAACCTGGACGTGGACCCCGCGGTCCTCGGCGGGATCACCGTGCGCGTCGGCGACGAGGTCATCGACGGTTCCATCGCGGAGCGCCTCGGCGAGGCGACCCGTCGACTGGCCGGCTGACGGCAGCGACCGCAACAGCACAGAAGCACAGCAACACAGCATCACCAGCGGCCCGGTTGGGCCGTGCAGAGATTGCAGAAGATTCCTGGGGGTCGGCCCCCAGACCCCTTAAGAAACTTCGGGCCCAACAAGGAGAGCAGGGAACCCAGATGGCGGAGCTCACGATCCGGCCGGAGGAGATCCGGGACGCACTGGAGAACTTCGTCCAGTCGTACCAGCCGGACGCGGCCTCGCGCGAGGAGGTCGGCACGGTCAGCCTGGCCGGTGACGGTATCGCGAAGGTCGAGGGTCTTCCCTCGGCCATGGCGAACGAGCTGCTGAAGTTCGAGGACGGGACCCTCGGTCTCGCGCTGAACCTCGAAGAGCGCGAGATCGGTGCGATCGTCCTCGGCGAGTTCAGCGGTATCGAGGAGGGACAGTCGGTGCAGCGCACCGGCGAGGTCCTCTCCGTCGGTGTCGGTGAGGGATACCTGGGTCGCGTCGTCGACCCGCTCGGCAACCCGATCGACGGTCTCGGCGAGATCGCGACCGAGGGCCGCCGCGCCCTCGAGCTGCAGGCCCCGGGCGTTATGGCCCGTAAGTCGGTGCACGAGCCGATGGAGACCGGCTACAAGGCCGTCGACGCCATGACGCCGGTCGGCCGTGGTCAGCGTCAGCTGATCATCGGTGACCGTCAGACCGGCAAGACCGCGCTGTGTGTCGACACGATCATCAACCAGCGCGACAACTGGCGCTCGGGCGACGTGAACAAGCAGGTCCGCTGCATCTACGTCGCCGTCGGCCAGAAGGGCTCGACCATCGCGTCCGTTCGCGGCGCCCTGGAAGAGGCCGGTGCGCTCGAGTACACGACGATCGTCGCCGCCCCGGCGTCCGACCCGGCCGGCTTCAAGTACCTGGCGCCGTACACCGGTTCCGCCATCGGTCAGCACTGGATGTACCAGGGCAAGCACGTCCTGATCGTCTTCGACGACCTGTCGAAGCAGGCCGACGCCTACCGCGCCGTGTCGCTGCTGCTGCGCCGCCCGCCGGGCCGTGAGGCCTACCCGGGTGACGTCTTCTACCTGCACTCCCGTCTCCTCGAGCGCTGCGCGAAGCTCTCGGACGAGCTGGGCGCGGGTTCGATGACCGGTCTGCCGATCGTCGAGACGAAGGCCAACGACGTCTCCGCGTTCATCCCGACCAACGTCATCTCCATCACCGACGGCCAGTGCTTCCTGGAGTCCGACCTGTTCAACGCCGGCCAGCGTCCGGCCCTGAACGTCGGTATCTCGGTCTCCCGAGTCGGTGGCTCCGCCCAGCACCCGGCCATGAAGCAGATCGCCGGCCGCCTCCGCGTGGACCTGGCCCAGTTCCGTGAGCTCGAGGCCTTCGCGGCCTTCGGTTCCGACCTGGACTCGGCCTCGAAGGCGCAGCTGGAGCGTGGTCAGCGCATGGTCGAGCTGCTCAAGCAGGCTCAGTACCAGCCGATGCCCACGGAGAACCAGGTCGTCTCGGTCTGGGCCGGCACCACGGGCAAGATGGACGACGTCCCGGTCGCCGACATCCGTCGCTTCGAGGCCGAGCTCCTGGCGTACCTGCGCCAGAGCCACTCCGGCCTGATGACCTCCATCCGCGAGGGCAAGAAGATGTCGAACGACACCCTCACGGCCGTCGCCGACGCCATCGCGGAGTTCAAGCAGCAGTTCGAGACGTCTGACGGCAAGCTGCTCGGCGCGGACGCCCCTGCCGCCGTCAACGTCTCGAAGTGACGACGGAAGGGACCTGACTCATGGGAGCGCAGCTCCGGGTCTACAAGCGTCGCATCAAATCCGTCACCGCGACGAAGAAGATCACCAAGGCGATGGAGATGATCGCCGCCTCGCGTGTCGTCAAGGCGCAGCGCAAGGTGCAGGCGTCGACTCCGTACGCGACCGAGCTCACGCGCGCGGTCACGGCGGTGGCCACGGGTGCGAACGACAAGCACCCGCTGACCACCGAGGCGGAGAACCCGAGCCGTGCCGCGGTCCTGCTCCTCTCGAGCGACCGTGGTCTGGCCGGTGCCTTCAACTCCAACGCCATCAAGGCGGCGGAGAAGCTCATCAAGAAGCTGGAGGGCGAGGGCCGCGCGGTCGACATCTATGTCGTCGGACGCCGTGGTGTCGCGCACTTCAACTTCCGTGAGCGGAAGCTGAGCGACACGTGGACCGGCTTCACGGACGAGCCCACGTACGCGGACGCCAAGAAGATCGCGGCACCGCTGATCGAGGCGATCGAGAAGGACACGGCCGAGGGCGGTGTGGACGAGCTCCACATCATCTACACCGAGTTCGTCTCGATGATGACCCAGACGGCGATCGAGGCCCGGCTGCTGCCCCTCAGCCTCGACGAGGTGGCGAAGGAGGCCGGCGAGCCGGACACCCTCCGACCGCTGTACGACTTCGAGCCGTCGGCGGAGGACGTCCTCGACGCCCTTCTGCCGCGCTACGTCGAGAGCCGGATCTACAACGCGCTGCTCCAGTCGGCTGCCTCCAAGCACGCCGCCACGCGCCGCGCGATGAAGTCGGCGACCGACAACGCGGGAGACTTGATCAACAACCTCTCCCGACTTGCCAACGCGGCCCGCCAGGCCGAAATCACCCAGGAAATCAGCGAGATCGTCGGTGGCACCGCAGCCCTGGCCGACGCGACCGCGGGGAGTGACAAGTAATGACGACCACTGTTGAGACGGCCGCCGCCACGGGCCGCGTCGCCCGGGTCATCGGCCCGGTCGTCGACGTGGAGTTCCCCGTCGACGCGATGCCGGAGATCTACAACGCCCTGCACGTCGAGGTCGCCGACCCGGCCGAGGAGGGCAAGCTCAAGACGCTGACCCTCGAGGTCGCGCAGCACCTCGGTGACGGCATCGTCCGTACCATCTCGATGCAGCCCACCGACGGTCTGGTCCGCCAGGCCCCCGTGGTCGACACCGGCGACGGCATCACCGTGCCCGTCGGCGACGTCACCAAGGGTCGCGTGTTCAACACGCTGGGCCAGATCCTGAACGAGCCCGAGGCGGAGGCGGAGGTCGGCGAGCGCTGGTCCATCCACCGCAAGGCCCCGGCGTTCGCGGACCTCGAGTCGAAGACCGAGATGTTCGAGACCGGCCTGAAGGTCGTCGACCTTCTCACCCCGTACGTCAAGGGTGGAAAGATCGGTCTGTTCGGTGGCGCCGGTGTCGGCAAGACCGTTCTGATCCAGGAAATGATCATGCGTGTGGCCAAGCTGCACGAGGGCGTTTCCGTCTTCGCCGGCGTCGGCGAGCGCACCCGTGAGGGCAACGACCTCATCGCGGAAATGGAAGAGTCCGGCGTTCTGGACAAGACCGCGCTGGTCTTCGGCCAGATGGACGAGCCCCCGGGCACCCGTCTCCGCGTCGCCCTCGCCGGTCTGACCATGGCGGAGTACTTCCGCGATGTGCAGAAGCAGGACGTGCTGTTCTTCATCGACAACATCTTCCGCTTCACGCAGGCCGGTTCCGAGGTCTCGACGCTGCTCGGCCGCATGCCCTCCGCGGTGGGTTACCAGCCGAACCTGGCCGACGAGATGGGTCTCCTCCAGGAGCGCATCACGTCGACCCGTGGTCACTCGATCACCTCGATGCAGGCGATCTACGTCCCCGCGGACGACCTGACCGACCCGGCCCCGGCCACCACCTTCGCCCACCTCGACGCGACGACGGTTCTCTCCCGTCCGATCTCCGAGAAGGGCATCTACCCGGCCGTGGACCCGCTGGACTCCACGTCCCGGATCCTGGACCCGCGCTACATCGCGCAGGACCACTACGACGCCGCCACGCGCGTCAAGGGAATCCTGCAGAAGTACAAGGACCTCCAGGACATCATCGCGATCCTCGGTATCGACGAGCTGAGCGAGGAGGACAAGCTCGTTGTCCACCGCGCCCGCCGTGTCGAGCGCTTCCTGTCCCAGAACACCCACGCGGCGAAGCAGTTCACCGGCGTGGACGGTTCGGACGTTCCGCTCGACGAGTCGATCGCCGCGTTCAACGCGATCTGCGACGGTGAGTTCGACCACTTCCCGGAGCAGGCGTTCTTCATGTGCGGTGGCCTTGAGGACCTCAAGAACAACGCCAAGGAGCTCGGCGTCTCCTGAGCCCCGTGCTCGCCCGAGGGGGACGGGATCCGTCCCGTCCCCCTCTCCACGCCCCCTAGAATTGACCCCAACACCCGGCACGACCGCCGGGTGGTGACCCGAGGAGCCACCCTTGGCTGCTGAGCTGCACGTCGAGCTGGTCGCCGCGGACCGGAGTGTCTGGTCCGGCGAGGCCACCCTGGTCATCGCGCGTACCACCTCCGGCGACATCGGCGTCATGCCCGGCCACCAGCCGCTGCTCGGTGTGCTGGAGTCGGGCCCGGTGACCATCCGTACGAGCGAGGGCGCGACCGTCGTCGCCGCCGTCCACGGAGGATTCATCTCGTTCGCCGACGACAAGCTGTCTCTGCTCGCGGAGATCTGCGAGCTGGCGGACGAGATCGACGCCCAGCGCGCCGAGCGCGCGCTGGAGCGTGCGAAGACGGACTCCGACGCCGCCGCCGAGCGGCGCGCCGAGGTCCGGCTGCGCGCGGTATCGGTCCGCTAGCGGACCGCGCCGAGCAGGAGTGCCCTCAGCCGCGGCACGATCCGGAATTTTCCGGACCGTGTCGCGGCTGAGGCGATGCAGATGCAGGTTGTATTCGGTTCTGCCGGCCGTGCCGGCTACGGGACGCAGCGAGGAGGTCGGTGAAGATGTTCCTCGCTCTGCTCGTGTGCGGCCTGGTCGTCGCACTGGTGGTGATCGGGCTCTTCGTCTTCGGCTTGCGCCGGAGACTGATCCAGCGCGCCGGCGGCACCTTCGACTGTTCGCTGCGCTGGAACATCCCCGACGAGCCGGATCCGACCGGCAAGGGCTGGGTGTACGGCGTCGCCCGCTACAGCGGTGACGAGATCGCCTGGTTCCGTGTCTTCTCGTACTCGCCCCGCCCGCGCCGTGTCCTGGAGCGCGCGTCCATCGTCGCCCTCGAGCGCCGGATGCCGGAGGGCGAGGAGGAGCTCGCGCTCCTCTCCGACGCCGTGATCCAGCCCTGTATGTACGAGGGCGTCCGCCTGGAGCTCGCGATGAGCGAGGACGCCCGGACGGGCTTCATGGCCTGGCTGGAGGCGGCGCCTCCCGGCCAGAGGGTGAATGTGGCCTGAGGCATGAAGAAGCGGGGACGGCGTGCTGCGCCGTCCCCGCTTCTTCTCGTGTCCTAGTTCAGGCCGGTGTTGATCGCGCCGACCAGCTCGCCGTTGCTGGTGTCACCGCTGAACTCCCAGAAGAACGCTCCGCCGAGGCCCTGGTTCTTGGCCCAGCTCATCTTCGAGTTCACGGTGGCGGGGGTGTCGTAGCTCCACCAGTTGGTGCCGCAGTGGGCGTACGCGGTGCCGGCGATCGTCCCGTTGGCCGGGCAGCTGTTCTTGAGGACCTTGTAGTCCTCGATGCCCTGCTCGTACGTGCCCGCCGCCGGGCCCGTCGCCGTGCCGCCGGGGGCGGACTGGGTGACGCCGGTCCAGCCGCGTCCGTAGAAGCCGATGCCGAGCAGCAGCTTGTTGGCGGGGACGCCCTTCGCCTTGAACTTGGCGATCGCCTCGGCGGAGTTGAAGCCCGCCTGCGGGATGCCGGCGTACGAGGTGAGCGGGGAGTGCGGGGCCGTCGGGCCCTGCGCCGCCCAGGCGCCGAAGAAGTCGTACGTCATGACGTTGAACCAGTTCATGTACTGCGCGGCGCCCGCGTAGTCGGCGGCGTCGATCTTGCCGCCGGCGGAGGCGTCGGCCGTGACGGCCGCGGTGACCAGGTTGTTGGCGCCGAACTTGGCGCGCATGGCCTGCATCATGTTCTTGAAGGAGGCCGCGCCGCTGGTGTCGCAGGACAGACCGCAGGCGTTGGGGTACTCCCAGTCCAGGTCGATGCCGTCGAAGACGTCGGCCCAGCGCGGGTCCTCGACCAGGTCGTAGCAGGACTGGGCGAAGGCGGTCGGGTTCTGCACGGCCTGGCCGAAGCCGCCGGACCAGGTCCAGCCGCCGAAGGACCAGAGGATCTTGATGTTCGGGTAGGCCTTCTTCAGCTTGCGCAGCTGGTTGAAGTTGCCGCGCAGCGGCTGGTCCCAGGTGTCGGCGACGCCGTCGACGGACTGGTCGGCGGTGTAGGCCTTGTCGTAGTCGGCGTAGGCGTCACCGATGGTGCACTTGCCGCCGGTGACGTTGCCGAAGGCGTAGTTGATGTGGGTGATCTTGGACGCGGAGCCCGAGGTCACGATGTTCTTCACGTGGTAGTTGCGCCCGTAGACGCCCCAGTTGGTGAAGTAGCCCATCTTCACGGCGTTCGGGAGGGGCTGGCCGCCGCCTCCGCCGGTGGTGCGGACGGCGACCGGGCCGGCGGCGGGGCCGGTCTGGTCGATCGTGTCGCGGGCGACGACGGTGTACGAGTAGTCGGTGCCGGCCGTGAGGCCGCTGTCCGTGAAGGTGAGGGCGGTGGTGGTGGTCACCTTCGTGCCGTCGCGCAGGACGTCGTAGTTCTTGACGCCCTTGTCGTCGGTGGCCGCGGTCCAGGTGAGCTTCGCCGAGGTGTCGGTGATGTTGGAGGCGACCGGGGTGCCGGGGGCCGAGGGCGGGTTGTCGCCCGGCTGGGTGGTGCCGTCGCAGGGAGCGCCGTTGATCTTACAGCCGGTGGGCGCGCCGGAGCCGGCGCCGTTGTAGCCGAAGGAGACGGAGGCGCCGGGGGCGAGGGTGCCGTTCCAGCCGACGTTCTTGGCGGTCCAGTGGGTGCCGGAGCTGGTGACGGTGGCGTCCCAGGCGGAGGTGACGGCGGTGCCGGAGGGGTAGTCCCACTCGACGGTCCAGGAGCTGATGGTGGTGGTGCCGGTGTTCTTGATGGTCCAGTTGGCGCCGAAGCCGGTGCCCCAGTCCTGGGTCTTGGTGTAGGTCGCGGTGGCCGAGGTGGCGGCTTCCGCGGGGGAGGCGAGGCCGACCATGGCGGCCAGCGGCAGGATCAGGGCGGTCAGTCCGGCGGCGGTCCGGTGTCTGAACCCTGTTCTGCGCGTCGGTGCTTGAGTGCTCAACGGTGCTCCTCAAGTTGCGGACGGACAAGGTGGGGGTGGTCCGTGAAGATGCGCGCGCCCCGCGAGCGTAGGAAGGTCTGGACCAATCGTCAAGAGGTCCAGACCATCGTCGGCAAAGTTCTTCTAAACCCCCAACTCCTGTGCCAGCACGGCCGCTTGGACCCTGCTGCGCAGCTCCAGCTTCCCGAGCACCTTGCTGACGTGTGTCTTCACCGTCGCCTCCGCCATGTCCAGCCGTACCGCGATCTCCGCGTTCGACAGACCCAGGCCCAGCGCCGACAGCACCTCCCGCTCCCGCGGCGTCAGCACGTCCAGTACGGCCGAGTTCGCCACCGGACGCCTCGGGGCCGCGAACTCCGCGATCAGCCGCCGCGTCACCGCCGGGGCGATCAGGCCCTCCCCGCGCCCCACCGTCCGGACCGCCGTGATCAGGTCCTTCGCGTCCGTGTCCTTCAGCAGGAAGCCCGAGGCCCCGGCCCGCAGCGCCCCGAAGACGTACTCGTCCAGGTCGAACGTCGTCAGGACGAGCACATCGGCGAGCCCCTCCGACACCACCAGACGGGTGGCCGTCACCCCGTCCATCCGGGGCATCTGCACATCCATCAGGACCAGATCCGGGCGCAGTTCGCGCGCCAGCTCCACCGCCCGCTCGCCGTCCGCGGCCTCGCCGACCACCTCGATGTCCGCCGCGCTGCCCAGGATCAGCACCAGCCCCGCCCGCACCGCGGACTGGTCCTCGGCCACGACCACCCGGATCGTCATGCGTTCCCTGCCTTCTCGTCCGCGGGCAGCACCGCCCGCACCTGCCAGACCGCTCCCGCGGCCGCCGCGCGGAACTCCCCGCCGAGCAGCTCCGCGCGCTCCCGCATCCCCACCAGACCCGAACCCGTCCCGGGCGCCGACGGCCCCGGCCGCTTCCCGCACGGCGAGTCCACGGCCACGGTCAGGACCCCGTCGCCGCGGCCGACCCGTACGGTGACCGTACCGGGGGAGGCGTGCTTGACCGCATTGGTCAGCGACTCCTGCACGATCCGGTACGCGGCCAGCTCCACCGGCGCCGGCAGGGCGGCTCCGTCCGCGGGCCGGGTGTCCTCGAGGACGAACTCCAGGCCGCCGGACGAGCCGTTCGTACGGGCCCGGGCGAGCAGACCGTCCAGCGCGTCGAGACTCGGCACCGCTCCCGGCTCCGCGTCCCCGCTGCTGTCCCGCAGCAGGCCGATGAGCCGTCGCATCTCGGCGAGGCCCGCCACGCTGTTCTCCCGGATCACCGTCAGCGCCTGCCGGGTGGTGGCCGGTTCGTCGAGGGAGAGCGCGGCCGTGGAGTGGATCGCGATCGCCGAGAGGTGGTTCGCGACCATGTCGTGGAGCTCTCGCGCCATCCGGGCCCGCTCGGCCACCACGGCCTGCGCCCGGTCCATCTCGGCGAGCAGCGCGGTCTGTTCGGCCCGCAGCCGGGCGGCGTCCGCCGCCTCGCGGTGGTTGCGGACGATGGCGCCGGTGATCGCGGGGAGGAAGCAGATCATGCCGGTCAGCACCCCGATGAGGAGCCCGAACGCGTTCTGCCACCAGATGAGGAAGACCGCGGTCACCGCGACCGTGATCAGGCCGGTCGTGTACGGGATGCGGCGCGCGGAGGCGGCCGGGCCGTACACGACGGCCGCGTAGACCACGTCCGTGAACATCAGGACCGTCGCCAGGTTCCCGTTGGTGAACTGGTCGGCGACGATCGCGAGGGTGCCGACGACCAGCGCGGCCCGGGGGACGGTGCGGCGCACGGCCTCCGCCCCGGACATCACGGCCAGCGGGATCAGTGTCGCCCAGCGCTGTCCGAAGACGTGGTCCCCCGTCACGTACAGCCCGAACGACCAGAGGACGAGGCCGCCGACGAGGCCGACGGCGGCGATGAACAGGTCGGTGCGGTGCGGGCGGGGGAGTGTCACGTACTCATCCAACACGCCCCCGCGCGCGCGGACCTCCTCGTCCGGGCCGATCCGCGCGCCCGCCGGCCTCCGTCGAAGGATGTAGTCGTACTTCGTCAACGGCGACGACGAACGGGGCCCGGTCCCACGGGACGCTGAAGGGGAACCGAAAGGGGAACGCCGTGATCGTCACGCTGATCGTGCTCTGCGAGGTCGGCTTCTGGGTCCTGCTGGCCGCCGGCCTCGCCACCCGCTACCTCCTGAAGATGCCCCGGACGGGTATGGCGCTGCTCCTGTGCGAGCCGCTCCTGGAGATCGTGCTGCTCGTCGTCACCGCGATCGACCTCAAGAACGGCGCCGACCCCAGCTGGAAGCACGGTCTCGCGGCGCTCTACATCGGCTACACCGTCGGGCACGGCCACCGCACCGTGAAGTGGCTCGACGGCCACGCCGCACACCGCCTGGGCGGCGGGCCGCCGCCCCCGAAGCCCCCGAAGTACGGCATGGCGCGCGCCCGCCACGAGGGCGCGATCTGGCTCGGCACGCTGGTCGGCGGCGCCGTCGCCACCGCCCTGCTCCTCCTCGCCATGGCGTACGTCGGCGACGACGGGAACACCGACGGCCTGCGGAGCTGGATGTTCGGCGCCTGGCGGGCCGTCGGCATCCACGGTCTGATCGCGCTCAGCTACCTCGTCTGGCAGAAGAAGGAGCCGGAGCAGAAGTCCGGGACGGGTTCAGCGGTCCCCGCCCGGGACCCAGAGCACGTCCCCGACCTCCTTGTTCGCCGTCCTGGCAAGGATGAAGAGCAGGTCCGATAGCCGGTTGAGGTACGTGGCGGTCAGGGCGTTCATCGTCTCGCCGTGCACCTCCAGGGCCGCCCAGGTGGAGCGCTCCGCCCGCCGGACCACCGTGCACGCCTGGTGCAGCAGGGCCGCCCCGGGCGTGCCGCCCGGCAGGATGAAGGAGCGCAGCTTGTCGAGCTGCTCCAGGAAGCGGTCGCAGTCGGCCTCCAGCTTGTCGACGTAGCCCTGCTCGACGCGGAGAGGCGGGTACTCGGGGTTCTCCACCACCGGCGTGCAGAGGTCCGCGCCCACGTCGAAGAGGTCGTTCTGGATCCGGGTGAGGACCTTCACGAGCTCCTCGTCGAGCCGGCCCAGGGCGATGGCCGTCCCGATGGCGGCGTTGGCCTCGTTGGCGTCGGCGTAGGCCGAGATCCGCAGATCCGTCTTTGCGGTCCGGCTCATGTCACCGAGCGCCGTGGTGCCCTTGTCGCCGGTACGGGTGTAGATGCGCGTCAGATTGACCATGGGATCAGCCTAGTGAGGCACCGGCGCTCCGGAACGTGCGTGTGCCGACCGTCACGGCGAGCGCCGTCAGTCCGAGGGCGACGAGCACCCCGTACAGCATGGTCGGCGTCGTGTAGTGGCCGATGTACGCCTCCCGGACCGCGTCCACCAGATAGCGGAACGGCATGAGGTGGGAGACCACGTCGAGCCAGCCCGGGGCGAGGGCCATCGGCAGCATCAGGCCCGAGAGCAGCATCGCCGGCATCGCGAGGGTGTTGATCGCGGGTCCGAACTCCTGCGGGGTGCGCAGCTTCAGGGCCAGCGCGTACGAGAGCGAGGCGAGCGCGGCGGAGAGCAGCGCGACGAAGCCGAAGCCGACGAGGATCCCGACGACCGGCGCCCGCAGGCCCATCGGGATCGCCGCCAGGACGAGCAGGACCGCCTGGAAGACGAAGAGCGCGGCGTCCCGCAGGACCCGGCCGAGCAGCAGGGCGAGCCTGCTCACCGGGGTGACCCGCATCCGGTCGAACACCCCCCAGCCCTTCTCCATGATGATCGAGAAGCCGGCGAACGAGGCGCCGAAGAGGCCGAGCTGGAGCAGCAGGCCGGGGACGAGGATCTGCCAGGAGTCGCCCTCGCGGCCCAGCGGGAGGCCGGTGAGCAGCGGCCCGAAGAAGAGCAGGTAGAGCAGCGGCATCAGGACGCCGAAGAAGATCTGGAACGGGGAGCGCAGGGTCTGGCGGGCGTAGCGCCCGAAGAGGAGCGCGGTGTCGCGGAGCAGCATCGGGGTCTCCTAGACCGCTACGGGGGTGGTGTCGGCGGGGGCCGGGCCGCGGCCGGTGACGGCGAGGAAGGCCTCCTGGAGGGTGGTCGCGCCGTGCGCGGCCTTGAGGCCGGCGGGGCTGTCCTCGGCGACGACCGTGCCCTTGTCCACGATCACCAGCCGGTCGGCGAGCGCGTCGACCTCGTCGAGGTAGTGCGTGGTGAGGACGACGGTGGTGCCGTGCTCGTCGCGCAGCCGCCGCACCAGCGCCCACAGGTCGGTGCGGCTGCCGGGGTCGAGGCCGGTCGTCGGCTCGTCGAGGAAGAGGACCTCCGGGCGGTGGGTGAGTCCCATCGCGAGGTCGAGCCGGCGGCGCTGGCCGCCGGAGAGCGCCGGGGTCCTCCGGTCGAGGAGTTCGGTGAGGCCGAGGTCGGCCGCGAGCTCCTCGGCGCGGGCCGCCGCGCCCGCCCGGTCCTGGCCGTAGAGCCTGGCCTGGGTGACGAGCTCGGAGCGGACGGTCTCCTGGGGGTCGAGGCCGCCGGACTGGGCGACGTACCCGATGTGCCGGCGTACGGCGGCGGGGTTCTCGACGAGGTCGTGGCCGGCGACGGTGGCGGTGCCGCCGGTGGGCGGGAGGAGCGTCGTGAGCATCCGCAGGGTGGTGGTCTTGCCGGCGCCGTTGGGGCCGAGGAGTCCGAGGATCTCGCCGGGCCGGACGGTGAGGTCGATCCCCCGTACGGCTTCCACGGGGCCGTTCCTGCCGGTGAAGGTCCGGGCGAGCCCGGCCGTGCTGATGATGGGCATGGCGACCACGAAAACAGAGTCACTGTAATTTTGCAACGCCTCCAAAATTACAGAGATGGCAAAACTGCATCGGCGCCGAAGTTTCAGGGAGCCTAGGATGAGCCCATGGCCGAGGGACTCAGGGAACGCAAGAAGCGCGAGACGAAGCAGCGGATCTCGGACATCGCGACCGGGCTCTTCCTGGAGCACGGCTTCATGGCCGTGACCGTCGCGGACGTCGCCGAGGCGGCGGACGTCTCCGTCAACACCGTCTACAACTACTTCCCGGCCAAGGAGGACCTCTTCCTCGACCGGATGGACGGCGTCACCCAGCGGCTCGCCCGCATGATCCGCGGCCGCGACCGGGGGGAGTCCGCCGCCCGGGCGGTCCTGCGGGAGCTGCGCCAGGACATCGGGGCCGTGTCCCCGGCGTACGGACTCATGGACGGCTTCGACGCCTTCATGAACGTCATCGAGCACGCGCCCCCGCTCAAGGCCCGCCTCTTCCACCTGCGCGACCAGGTCCACGAGGCCGTCGTCGCCACCCTGCGCGAGGAGACCGGCGCGGCCGCCGACGACCCGCTGCCGCTGCTCGTCGGCGGCCAGATCGCCTGGATCGAGAGCGCCGTCGTCGGCTACATCACCGGCGAGATGACCGCCGGACGCAAGGCGACCACCGTCTCCCGCGAGGCCCTCGTCCTCCTCGACGAGATCGAGGAGCTCCTCGGCGAGAAGGTCCTGACGTACGCGGTGCGCGAGGGCTGAGACCTCCCCCGCGCACCCGCCGCGCCGCCGGACGCCGGGCGGCGGCCCGGAGAAGGGGTGTCGTGAGTGTGACGTCCGTCAAAGAGGGCGTGACGCGCATTACTTCGCGGTCACATGACGCCCCGCGACCGCTAATCTCCGCCGGAGAGCCAGAAGTGAACAGGCGTTAAGGGGTGGAACATCGTGGCCAGGAAGCTCGCCGTCATCGGGGCCGGACTCATGGGATCCGGCATCGCACAGGTCTCGGCACAGGCGGGCTGGGACGTCGTCCTGCGTGACGTCACCGACGCCGCCCTGACCCGCGGCACCGACGGCATCAAGGCGTCGTACGACAAGTTCGTCGCCAAGGGCAGGCTCGGCGCCGAGGACGCGGAGGCCGCGCTCGGCCGGATCACCGCCACCACCGAGCTCGACGCCGTCGCCGACGCGGACATCGTCGTCGAGGCCGTCTTCGAGAACCTCGACGTCAAGCACGAGATCTTCCGCTCGCTCGACAAGATCGTCAAGGACGGCGCCGTCCTCGCCTCCAACACCTCCGCGATCCCGATCACCAAGATCGCCGCGGTGACCGAGCGCCCCGAGGCCGTCGTCGGCGTCCACTTCTTCTCGCCGGTCCCGATGATGCAGCTCGTCGAGCTGGTCCGCGGCTACAAGACGAGCGACGAGACCCTCGCCACCGCCCGCGCGTTCGCCGAGTCCGTCGGCAAGACCTGCATCGTCGTCAACCGCGACGTCGCCGGCTTCGTCACCACCCGCCTCATCTCGGCCCTCGTCGTCGAGGCCGCCAAGCTCCACGAGTCGGGCGTCGCCACCGCCGAGGACATCGACATCGCCTGCAAGCTCGGCTTCGGCCACGCCATGGGCCCGCTCGCCACCGCCGACCTCACCGGCATCGACATCCTGGTGAACGCCGCCAACAACATCTACACCGAGTCCCAGGACGAGAAGTTCGCGCCCCCGGAGCTGATGCGCCGGATGGTGGACGCGGGTGACATCGGCCGCAAGAGCGGGCAGGGCTTCTACAAGTACTGAGCCGGACCCGCCACCCCGCCCTCACTCCGTGGGGTGAATTTCGGTATCGGTTCGCTGACAAGGCGCAACGTATCTGCCGGTGCGGCAGTCAGTTGTTGCGAAGACGGAGCACTCTCGGGGAGCGCATATGCACATCAGGGGCGACCACGTCGAGCTGGTCGTCGGGGGCCGCCTCGACGTGCGCAGCGCGGCGGACGCCCGTACGGTCCTGCACTCGGCCGTCGACGACGGAGTCGGCGACCTGGTGCTCGACCTGACCGGCCTCGACTCCTGGGACGCGACCGGACTCGGCGTCATCATGGGCGCCCACCGGAGGGCCGGCCGCTGCGGCCGGCGCCTCGTCCTGCGCGGAGTGCCGCCCCAGATGCAGCGGCTCCTCGTCGCCACCCGACTGCACCGCATCCTCGCCATCGAGGGCGGCCTCGCCCTCGAGTCCCTGCCCCGGGTGTGACCCTCCGGGGCGCCCCCGGCGCCCCCGCCGTCTGTGAAGCAGCTGTGTGAACCAGGCGTCACGCTCAATCCTCACAAGACCGTGACGTCTTGGTCTCGGGAGCACCCCGGCTGTTCCCGAGGGTCTGACCACGGTCTAGGGTTCGGTCGCCCGCACAATGACGGACCCGCCCGCACAGGACGGAACCACCGGCGGGCACAGGACACCGCTTCTTGGGGGCTTGCACCATGGACCCGATCAACCCTGGGTCGGAGGAGTACGGTCACGACACCGAGGGCGAGGAGGCCCGTCAGGGCCGCGGCGTGCCCGCACAGACGCCCCCGCGTGCCCGCGTCGTCCGGCTCGTCTCCGGCGAACTGCTCCTCACCGTCAACCCCGTCGACGGCAGCGAGATCGAACCCTGCCCGCCCGGGCAGGAACCGGCCGCGCCCCGCCCCCGCACCCCCGAGGAACGCGCCGAGGCCGCCCGCGCCGCCGCCCCGCCCGTCCCGCCGGGCCCCGCCGCACCCGAGCTGCCCCTCCTGGAACGCCAGGAGGAGCGCGAACGGCTCACCGGCATCCTCGGCCGCGGCCGCTGCGCCCGCCTCGTCGGTGCCCCCGGATCCGGCCGCACCGCCCTCCTCGACGCCGTCGCCGCCGACTGTGCCGGCCTCGCCCCCGACGGCGTGGTCCGCCTCTCCGGTCACCACCGCACCCCCACCGAACTCCTCCACGAGCTCGTCACCGCCGTCCGGCACGCCCCCGACCAGCGCCCCGACCGGGCCGGCCTCCTCGACCGGCTCGGCGACATCGGCGCCGTGGTCGTCGTCGACGACCTGGAGTTCGGCGGCGCCGCCCTCGACGAGCTCCTCGCCGCCGCCCCCGAGTGCGCCTTCCTCCTCGCCGCGGGCCCCGACACACCCGCCCCCTCCGCCGACGCCCACGTCGAGGAGATCCTCCTCGCCGGCCTCGGCCGCGCCGCCGCCCTGGAGCTCCTGGAGAGCGCCGTCGGCCGCACCCTCACCGAGGACGAGGCCAACTGGGCCGGGGACCTGTGGTTCGAGTCCGAGGGCCTCCCGCTCCGCTTCGTCCAGGCCGGCGCCCTCCTCCGCCAGCGCGACCGGTTGCGCGTCACCCCCGCCGAGTTCGACGCGTTCGGCGCCCTCGAAGAGGCCTTCGGACCCACCGACCCGGCGGCCGCGGCCGCCGTCGCGGCCGCCGCCTTCGACGGCATCGACGACCCCGACGTCGAACTGCGCGACATACCGCTGCCCAGCCTCGGCGAGGGCGCAGCACCGGCCGCCCTCCTCGCCTCCCGCCTCAGCCGCTCCGCCCAGGCCGCGCTGCGCTTCGCCGTCGCCCTCGGCGGCGAGGTCCCGCACCAGGCCCACCTCCCGGCGCTCGTCGGCGACACCCACGCCGACGCCGCCCTCGGCGAACTCATGGCCTGCGGACTGCTCTCCCCGGTCGGCCCCCGCTACCGGCTCGCCGCCGGAGTCCTCACCCAGCTCCTCGCCCACGGCTACGAGCACGGGGCCGCCGACCGCGCCCACACCGTCGCCCAGCACTACGCCTGGTGGGCCGCCCACCCCTCCGTCACCCCCGAGCGGGCCGCCGCCGAGTCCGACGCCCTGCTCGCCGCCCTCGCCGCGCTGATCCCCGGCACCGGGGACGCCGCCCCCGAGCACCGGGCCACCGCCGTCCTCCTCGCCCGCGCCGCCGCCCCCGCCTTCGCCGCCGGACTGCACTGGGGCGCCTGGGAACGCGCCCTGCGCGCCGGCCAGGAGGCCGCCCGGCTCACCGGCGAGGTCGCCGAGGAGGCCTACTTCCACCACGAACTCGGCGTCCTCGCGATCTGCGCCGGCAACCTGGAGCGCGCCCGCGCCGAGCTGGAGGCCTCCATCGGGATGCGCGGGGTGCTCGCCGACAAGCGCGGCACCGTCGCCGGCCGCCGGGCGCTCGCCCTCGTCTCCGACCTCTCCGGGGCGCACACCGCCGCACCCCGCGCCGAGGAGCCCGTCTCCCCGCCGCGCGGCACCCCCGCCCTGCGCGGCCCGGCCGCCCGCCCCGCCCTCCCGCGACCGGAGCCCGTCACGGCCCCGCTGCCCGGCGGGCCCGTCCGCACCCCGGCGAAGGCGCCGGTCCCCGCGTTCCCCGACTTCGCCGACGAGGGCCCGACGCTCCTCACGAGCCCCGACACCGCCGAGGGCGGCGGCCGCCGCCCCGGCCTCAAGGGCGGCATCCTCAACGGCGCCCGCCGCAACCTCGTCGCCGTCGGCGCGGGCGCGCTCCTCGTCGCCGTCCTGGGCACCGTCGTGACCCTCGGCGCCACCTCGGGCAACGGCGAGAACCCCGCCACCGACCGCGTCACCTCCGACAGCACCGCGAGCGAGAACGGCACCGACGACGGCCTCGACGGCGAGGAGCCGCCGGCCGAGGGCGAGGCCGACCCGGGCGAGACCGGGAAGGCGACCCGCTCGGACTCCCCGAGCCCCACCGTCTCCGGCAGCGCGTCGCCGTCCTCCTCGACGGACCCGTCGACCTCGGGCTCCGCGTCGCCCTCGGACAGCCCGTCGGAGACGACCGGAGCGCCGACGGCGACCACGACACCGCCCACGCGGCCCACGACGACCCGGCCGCCGACGGCCACCTCGTCGCCGAAGCCGACCACGACGACGCCGAAGCCGCCGACGACGACCACCACCCCGCCGCCGACCACCACTCCGCCGCCCACGACGGTCCCGCCGACGACGACCCCCCCGCCGGAGTCGGGGGAGGCCACGACCCTCGGCGCCTCCTCCGGCACCCCCGCCGGCTCGGAGTCGCCGGCCTGACGCCCGTACGGACACGACGACGGCCCCGGGTGCGTCCACCGCACCCGGGGCCGTCCCCGTACTCGTCCTTGCGCCGCGGCTAGAACAGCCGCAGCTTGTCGTCCTCGATCCCGCGCAGCGCGTCGTAGTCGAGGACCACACAGCCGATCCCGCGGTCCGTCGCGAGGACCCGCGCCTGCGGCTTGATCTCCTGGGCCGCGAAGACACCCTTCACCGGCGCCAGGTGCGGGTCGCGGTTGAGCAGCTCCAGGTAGCGGGTCAGCTGCTCGACGCCGTCGATCTCGCCGCGCCGCTTGATCTCCACCGCGACCGTCGCGCCGTCGGCGTCCCGGCACAGGATGTCCACGGGGCCGATCGCGGTCGGGTACTCGCGGCGGATCAGGGTGTAGCCCTCGCCGAGGGTCTCGATGCGGTCGGCGAGCAGCTCCTGGAGGTGCGCCTCGACGCCGTCCTTGATCAGACCCGGGTCCACGCCCAGTTCGTGCGAGGAGTCGTGGAGGATCTCCTCCATCGTGATGATCAGTTTCTCGCCCGCTTTGTTGATCACGGTCCAGATGCCCGCCTCACCGTCGACCCCCTCCTTCAGGGTGCACGGCGGGGACATCCAGTTGAGCGGTTTGTACGCCCGGTCGTCCGCGTGGATGGACACGCTGCCGTCTGCCTTCACCAGGATCAGACGGGGCGCGGAGGGCAGGTGGGCCGTGAGTCGACCCGCGTAGTCCACGGAGCAACGGGCAATGACGAGACGCATGGTCGCCAACGCTACAAGACGGGCGCTCTTCCGCGCGATTCGGGCATCGGCCCGGCGCCGGGTGGGGGTCGTCGTGAGCCGAACACCCGTCGGTTATCAGCCGGTTGTGTGCCCATTCTTCTGGTGCCGCCCGGACTGCGCGCTTACCGTGGAAGCTGGAGGTCGTCGTCCGTGCACGCTGCGTGGCGTACGACCGGCCTTCGTCCCTGCCCGCAAGACCCCGTCCGCGGGGTCGCGAGAGGAGAACCCATGTCGCTCGACGTCTCACCGGCACTGTTGGAACAGGCCGAGCGAGGCGAGGTCGACGAAGCCGACTTCGTCGACTGCGTCCGGACCTCCCTGCCCTACGCATGGGAGATGATCAGTTCTCTGGTGGCACAGCTGAAGGTCGACGGCGGAGAGTTCGCCGACAACCAGACGCCGCCGCCGAATGAGCAGGCACGTGGTCAGCTGCTGCGCGCGCTCGCGAGCGATGCCATTCGTGGTGCGCTGCAGCGGCACTTCGGGGTGCGTCTCGCCTTCCAGAACTGCCACCGCGTGGCGGTCTTCCCGCTGGACCCGTCGGTGGACGAGCGGCTCGCCCGCTTCACGTCCGTACGGGGACAGCTGCTGAACCAGTCGCCGGAACTGCGCGACTGCTGAGACATGGTGCTGCCGCTCCGCATCGCGGGAGGACGCGACCGATGCGAGCCGACGCGCATCGCCGCCGACAGGTGCCGGAGCGGCAGCACAGTCCCGGACGGGACCGCTCTCACACCAGGAGCGGCAGGACCTCCGCGCCCAGGCGCCGGACGTTCTCCTCGGTCGCCGCGAGGTCGCCCGAGCCCTCCGCGAGCAGGGCGAAGCGCGTGATGCCCGTACGCTCCGCGGTCGCCGCGAGCCGGTCCGCCGCGAGCCGGGGCGTGCCCACCGGGTGGAGCCCGCACAGCAGCTCCGTGTACGCGACGGGGTCCCGCATGGCCCGGTGCCGGCCGTCCACCGTGACATGCGCGTCGAGCCCCTGCCTGAGCCAGCCCGGCATCGCCTTCACCAGCGCCTCCGCCGCGTCCGCCCGCCGGTCCGCGAGCTGGGCCACCCCCGCCGAGACATGGCCGGCCGCGATCCGCGCGATCTCGTCCGGGTCCCGCCCGGCCTCCCGCGCGCACCGGGCCCAGGCCGCGACCATCTCGGCCTTGTCCTCGTCGCCGCAGTGCATGCCGAGCAGCATCGGCAGTCCGCGCTCGGCCGCGAGCCGCACGCTCTTCGGCGAGGTGCAGGCCACCACCACCTCGGGGGAGGCCGCCCCGCCGATCAGCTCGTCGGGGCGGGGCACCACGGGCACCTCGCGGAACGCGAATCGTTCCCCCGCGGCGCCGACGCGCGGCTCGGTCAGCCAGCGCAGCAGCAGGTCCAGCGATTCGGGGAACCCCTGCTCGTACGCCTCCAGGCCCGCGCCGAACACCTCCAGGTCGACCCACGGCCCGCCCCTGCCCACCCCGAGGGTGAACCTGCCGCCCGAGGTGAGGTGCAGCAGCGCCGCCTGCTCGCCGAGGGCGACCGGGTGGACGGTCGGCAGCACGCTCACCGCCGTGCCGACCCGGAGCCGCCGGGTGCGGCCGAGCAGCAGCGCGGCCAGTGTCACGGCCGAGGGGCAGACCCCGTACGGCACGAAGTGGTGCTCGGCGAGCCAGACGGAGTCGAGCCCCGCCTCCTCGGCCACCTCGGCGGTCCGCACCGCCCGGTGCAGTGCCTCCCCCTGGCCCTGGCCCGGGAACTGGGCTGCCAGAACGAACGTACCCACGCGCATCGCCTTCTGCCTCCTTGCGGCCGACGCGTATCTCCCCTCGCACAGGCACCAACGTCTGACACGTGCCAAAGGCAACGGCCGTTCATGAAGTTCTTGCGATTTTCGGCTAAGCCGTCCCGGACGGGGCCCGGGGCACCGGGTGGCGGCCCGTAGGCTGGAGGGAACGGTCCGTGTTCCCAGACCCTGTGAGGTGTGCCCGTGTCCCCGCGTCACAACCGCTCCCGAGGCGGCGAGAAGCCCGTGCAGCAGGGCGATCACGGCGACCGGTACGGCGGCGCGCAGCGGACCGAGACCTGGCAGGGCGAGGAGTGGTACGTCCGGCTCGTCGCCGGGGCGAGCGCACCCGGCAAGCGCTACCGCTGCCCGGGCTGCGACCAGGAGATCCCGCCCGGCGCCCCGCACGTGGTCGCCTGGCCGGAGTGGGGCGGGGTGGACGACCGCCGCCACTGGCACAAGGCCTGCTGGAACGCGAAGGACCGCCGCACCAGCAGGGTGCAGCGGTCCCGTAACGCGCCGAGGTACTGAGGGTCAGACGTCCCGGCTGTTCAGCAGGGCGAAGGCACCGCCCAGCGCCGCGGCCGCGACCGCCGCCATGATCAGCAGCGGCTCCCAGCCCGCGGGGCCCGAGTCGCCGAACGGCGGCCGCTCGCTGTACAGCGCGATCATCTGCGAGGGGATCGCGTAGGTGAACAGGAACTCCTGCACCGACTTCAGCGCCTCGGAGAACATGAACAGCGCCGCCACCAGCGGGAGCAGCAGCAGGCCGATCATCACCGTGATCGCGCCGGCCGAGTGCCGGATCAGCGTCCCGACCCCGAGCGACATCAGCCCGAGGACGGCCAGGTAGGCGCCCGCGCCGACCGTCGCCCGCAGCCACTCGCCACCCGTCGGCGCCGCCGCCGTGTCCACGATGCCGACCTGCGCCAGCGCCACGAGCGTCGCGACCACCGTGGTGACCGAGAAGACCAGCAGGAAGAAGACGATCGCCTTCGCCAGGAGCACCCGCGCCCGGCTCGGGCAGGCCGTCAGGGTCGTACGGATCATGCCCGTGCCGTACTCGGAGGCGATCGTCAGGACGCCGAGCGTGATCACGCAGATCGACGCCGGCAGCATCCCGAAGAAGCCGAAGCCGAGCGCGGACTCGTCGCCCATCGGGGCGCCGGAGCCGGACGCGATGGCGGCCACGCCCAGACCGATGGCGAACATCAGCAGGATCATGACCCCGAGCGTCCACATCGTCGAACGCACCGAGCGGATCTTCGTCCACTCGGAGGCGAGCGCGTCACCGAGGTGCGCGGCGCGGACCGGGATGGGGGAGACGTAGGCGTGCGGCGCCGGGGCGTGGTGGTGGGTGGGGGCGGTCATCGGGCGTCCTTCGGGGTGTCGCTCGGCTGCGGGAGGCCCGGCTGCGGAGCGGCCGGAGGGGCGTACGGACCCGGCGCGGGGGCGTAGGAGCCCTGCGGCGCCCCGCCGTACGGGTTCTGTCCGGGCGGCGGCGGGGCGTACCAGCCCTGCTGCGGCACCTCGTGGACCGGCGGCTGCGGCGGCATGCCGTACCCCGGCTGCCCCGGCTGCACGGGCGGCTGGAGGTGGGCGAGACGGTCGTCGGTGGAGCGGTAGTCCACGGCGCCCTGCGTCATCCGCATGTACGCCTCCTCCAGCGAGGCCTGGTGCGGGGACAGCTCCCAGAGCCGCACGTCCGCGCCGTGCGCCAGGTCGCTGATCCGCGGCAGCGGCAGGCCGGTGACGCGCAGCGCGCCGTCCGGCTCGGACAGCACCTGGCCGCCGGCCTCCGTCAGCACCGAGGTCAGCTTCTCCCGCTGCCCCGGCTCGGTCCCGGGGGTCCGCACCCGGGCGAAGTCGGCGGAGTTCGCCGAGATGAAGTCCGTGACGCTCATGTCCGCGAGCAGCTGCCCCCGGCCGATCACGATCAGGTGGTCGGCCGTCAGCGCCATCTCGCTCATGAGGTGGCTGGAGACGAAGACCGTGCGGCCCTCGGAGGCCAGCTTCTTCATCAGGTTCCGCACCCAGAGGATGCCCTCGGGGTCCAGGCCGTTGACCGGCTCGTCGAAGAGCAGCACCTGCGGGTCGCCGAGGAGGGCCGCCGCGATGCCGAGCCGCTGGCCCATGCCGAGCGAGAAGCCCTTCGAGCGCCGCTTGGCGACGTCCTGGAGACCGACCACGCCGAGGACCTCGTCGACGCGCTGCGCCGGGATGCCGGCCAGCTGCGCGAGCGACAGCAGGTGGCTGCGCGCGCTCCGGCCGCCGTGCACGGCCTTGGCGTCCAGCAGCGCACCGACCTGCCGGGGCGCGTTCGGCAGCTGCCGGAAGGGGTGGCCGCCGATCGTCACCTGGCCCGCGGTGGGCCGGTCGAGCCCCAGGATCATGCGCATCGTCGTCGACTTGCCGGACCCGTTGGGCCCCAGGAACCCGGTGACGACACCGGGCCTCACCTGGAAGGAAAGGTTGTACACGGCCGTCTTGGCGCCGTAGCGCTTCGTCAGGCCGACTGCCTCGATCATTCTCCAGCCCCATCGACAGGTCGGTCTCATCCATGTCGGGGCGTGGCGGCCGTCGGCCGGAGCCCCCCGTATGAGCTAGGAGCTTATCCAGCCGTTGACGGTTCCGGCGAAGCGGAGAGAGCCTCCGGGCGGCCCCCGGGGGAAAACTCGGGGTTCTCCCCCAGGGGACGCGCGCGATCGTTCCGGAGGGTCAGGCGTCCCGGTTCTTCAGCACCAGGTAGCCGCCGAGCAGCGAGACCGCCACCCAGAGCAGCATGATCCCGAGCCCGCCCCAGGGGCCGTACGGTGCCTTCTCCGAGCCCATCGCGTCCGGGACCACCTGCATGATCTTGGAGCCGGCCTGGTCGGGGAAGTACTTGGCGACCTCCTTGGCCTTCGGGACGGCCGAGAGGATCTGCGAGATCAGGAAGAAGAACGGCACCAGGATGCCCAGCGACAGCATCGAGGAGCGCAGCATCGTCGCCACGCCCATCGAGAAGATCGCGATCAGCCCCATGTAGAGGCCGCCGCCGACCACCGCGCGCAGCACGTTGTCCGCGCCCAGGTCCGTGCGGTGCTCGCCGAGCAGCGCCTGGCCGAGGAAGAAGGAGAGGAAGCTGGTCGCCAGGCCCACGACCAGGGCGAGCCCGCCGGCCACCGCGATCTTCGAGAAGAGGAAGGTGGCGCGCTGCGGGACCGCCGCGAGCGAGGTGCGGATCATGCCCGAGGAGTACTCGGTGCCGACCACCAGGACGCCGAAGACCACCATCGCCAGCTGCCCGAGGATCATCCCGGAGAAGCTGGCGAACGTCGGGTCGAAGGTGGCCTGCTCCACCTCGCTGAGATCGTCGAAGGTCGACTTGAACAGGGCGCACAGCGCCGCGCTCATCGCCACCGTGACGAGGAGGGCGCTCGCCAGTGTCCAGACGGTCGACGACACCGTCCGGATCTTGGTCCACTCGGACTGCAGGACCGCGGATGCCGCTGCCATCGTTCAGGCTCCCTGGGAGGTCGTGCCCCACTGGGGGCCGGGCGCCGCGGCGCCGCTGTGTACGTCGGTGCCGTGCGCGTGGTACTCCACCGCGCCGGCCGTCATCTGCATGAACGCTTCTTCGAGGGAGGCGCGCTGCGCGCTCAGCTCGTGCAGCACGAGCCCGTTCTCCGCCGCCAGCTCGCCCAGCTTCTCCGTCGTCGCCCCGTCCACCTCGAGGGTGCCGTTGCCCGCCTCGACCACGACAAAACCGTTGGCGTGGAGCACGTCCCGCAGTCGTTCCTGCTGCGGAGAGCGCATCCGCACATAACTCCGGGAATTCTGCTGGATGAAATCCGCCATCGACGTGTCGGCCAGCAGTTTTCCCTGCCCGATCACGATCAGATGATCGGCCGTCAGCGCCATTTCACTCATCAGATGGCTGGAAACGAAGATCGTCCGGCCCTCGGCCGCCAACGCCTTCATCAGATTGCGGATCCAGTGAATTCCCTCGGGGTCCAGACCATTGACGGGTTCGTCGAACATCAGGATCTCGGGATCACCGAGGAGCGCCGACGCGATGCCGAGCCGCTGCCCCATGCCGAGGGAGAAACCCTTCGACTTCTTCCTCGCCACCGGCGTCAGACCCACCAGGTCGAGCACCTCGCCCACCCGGCTCGCCGGGATGCGGTTCGACTGCGCCAGACACAGCAGGTTGTTGTACGCGGAACGGCCACCGTGCATCGCCTTCGCGTCCAGCAGCGCCCCGATGTACTTCAGCGGCTCGGCCAGTTCCCGGTAGTGCTTGCCGTCGATCCGGACCGTCCCGCTCGTCGGGTTGTCCAGGTCGAGCATCATCCGCATCGTCGTCGACTTGC
Organism: Streptomyces tanashiensis; assembly: GCF_014648895.1. Lineage (GTDB taxonomy): Bacteria > Actinomycetota > Actinomycetes > Streptomycetales > Streptomycetaceae > Streptomyces > Streptomyces tanashiensis. The sequence goes on along the minus strand of NZ_BMRZ01000001.1, from coordinate 199,735 downwards.
CCGCCCCGTTCGGCCCGAGGAAGCCGGTGACCACGCCAGGACGGACCTGGAAGGAGAGGTGGTCGACCGCGGTCTTCGTCCCGTAGCGCTTGGTCAGGCCCTCAAGCTCGATCATGCGTCCCAACCTACGGGCGCGCAAAACCCTCCGCCACCGGAATGACGGAGGGTTCTGGCAGATGCCGCCTCTTCGTTACGCGACGGCCGCGCGGGTCATCGCGACTGCTGCGCCGGGACGCCGGCCGTGCGCTCGTCGTCGATCGGGGAGCCGGCCGCCGCCACCGCGGCACCGGTCAGCGTCGCCAGCATCTCGCGGACGTTGGTGAGCTGCGCGTTGATGGAGTCGCGGCGGTTCGTCAGCGCCGCGAGCTCGCGCTCCGATTCCGAACGGATCCGGTCGGCCTTGGCGTTCGCGTCGGCCACGATGTCCTCGGCCTGGCGCTGCGCGGTCTCCACCGTCTGACGGGCCCGGCGCTCCGCGTCCGTCCGCAGCTTCTCGGCCTCCAGGCGGAGCTGCTCGGCGCGGTGCTCGATCTCCGCGAGGCGCTTCTCGGCCTTCGCCTGACGCGAGGCCAGGTCCCGCTCCGACTGCTCGCGGCGCTTCGCCAGGTTCGTCTCGAAGTCCGCGGCGGCCTGGGCGGCCTTGGCGCGGGTCTCCTCGAAGAGGGCGTCCGCCTCCTCACGCTTCGACTGCGCGTCCTTCTGCGCCTCGGCACGCAGCGAGTTGGCCTCGCCCTGCGCCTTCTCGACGATCCGGACACCCTCGTCCTCGGCCTTCGCCTTGCGCTCGGCCGCGAACGACTCCGCGTCGTTGCGCACCTGCTGGGCGGCCGACTCGGCCAGCTCGCGGTGCTGCTCGGCGGCGCGACGGGCCTCCTCACGCAGGTCCTTCGCCTCCTCCTCGGCGAGCCGGAGGATCTTCTCGACCCGGGCGCCGAGCCCCGCGTACGACGGCTCGGCGTCGGTGACCTGCGCCTGGGCGTTCTGCGTCTCGAGGTGGAGCTCCTCGATGCGCTTCTCCAGCGAGGTGATGCGGGACAGGGCGCTGTCGCGGTCGGCCACGAGCTTGGTAATGCGGTCGTCCACCTGACCGCGGTCGTAACCGCGCCGCACGAGCTCGAAGCCGAAGGGAGAGGAAGTGTCGCTCATGGGGTTCCTGTCGAATGAGACCGGTGAGGTGTTAGAGGGAATCCTAGGGGCCGAAGCGGCGTGTCATCGAGCGTATGCCCGTTTGATCTGGAGAATGTCCAGCCTTTTGAGTGGCTAGCCGTCCTGGGACTTGCCACCCGTACGAGTGGACCCCGACGACGCACCCGCCTTGACCCCGTCCTTTCCGGAGGACGGCGTCTCGAAAGACTCCAACGCCTCCAGGACGTCCTGGACACGGGAGATCTCGGCATTGATGTCCTTGCGACGCCGCGTCAGGGTCTCCAGCTCGCGCTGTCCGTCCGCGACCGTCTTCTCGGCCTCGGCCGCGGCCTCCGCGCGGATCCGCTCGGCCTCCGCCTTGATGCCCTCGGCCTCCGCGACGAGTGAGGCCTTCTTCTGCTCGGCCTCCTTCAGGAGCGCCTCCGCCTTGCGGACCGCGGCGATCCGGACCTTGCTCGCCTCCGAACTCGCCTCGGAGACCAGCTCCTTCGCCTTCTCCTCCGCCTCGGCGCGCTGCTCGGTCGCGGCCGTCACCAGCTTGTCGACGCGCTCGCCGGCCGTCTTCATCTGCTCGGCCGTCTCGCGCCGCGCCCGCTCGTGCAGCTCCTCGATCTCGCCCTCGATCCGGCCCCGCAGCTCCTCGGCCCGCTCCCTTATGGCCGTCGCGTCGCTGCGCGCCCCCACCAGGAGCTCGTCCGCGTCCGTACGGGCCTTCTCCACCAGCGAATTGCCCTCGACGGTCGCCTCGGCGACGATCCGCTCGGCCTCCTTGCGGGCCGCGCCGACCATCGTGTCGGCCTGCGACTCGGCCTCCGTGGTCGCCCGCAGCGCCTCCTCCTGGGCCTTGGCGACGAGCTGGTCGGCCTGCTCGGCCGCGTCGGAACGCTTCCGGGCCCCGGCCTCCCGGGCCTCGTCGAGGGTCCGGTCCGCCTCCTCGCGGGCCTCGGCGCGCATCTGCTCGCCCGCGGCGGCGGCGTCGGCCTTCACCCGCTCCGACTCGGTACGGATCCGCTCGGCGTCCCGCAGGGCCTCGGCGATCGCCTCGGCGCCCTCGGCGCGCAGCCGCTCGGCCTCCTCCGAGGCCGCGCCCACGGTCCGGCCCGCCTCGGCACGGGCGTCCGCGCCGACCGAATCGGCCAGCTCGGCCGCCTCGTTCACGATCCGCTCGGCCTCGGCCCTGGCCTCGCCGACGAGGGTGTCGGCCTGCTCGGCGGCGTCCGTACGGCGCTTGTCGGCGGCCGCGCGGGCCTCGTCCAGGATCTGGTCGGCGTCGGCCAGCGCGGCGTTGCGCAGGGCCTGCGCGTGCGCCTCGCCGTCGGCCTTGACCTGCTCGGCCTCCGTGCGCAGCCGCAGGGCGTCCTGCTCGGTCGTCTCCATGAGCTCGACCGCCTCGGCGGTGAGCCGCTCGGCCTCGGCGGTGGCCTCGCCGACGAGGGTGTCGGCCTGCTCGGCGGCGTCCGTACGGCGCTTGTCGGCGGCCTTGCGGGCCTCGTCGAGGACCCGCTCGCCCTCGGCGCGTGCCTCGGCGCGCAGGGCCTCGGCCTGTGCCTCGCCGTCGGCCTTGACCTGCTCGGCCTCGGCGCGCAGCCGCAGGGCGTCCTGCTCGGTCGTCTCCATGAGCTCGACCGCCTCGGCGGTGAGCCGCTCGGCCTCGGCGGTGGCCTCGCCGACGAGGGTGTCGGCCTGCTCGGCGGCGTCCGCGCGGCGCTTGTCGGCGGCCTTGCGGGCCTCGTCGAGGACCCGCTCGCCCTCGGCGCGTGCCTCGGCGCGCAGGGCCTCGGCCTGTGCCTCGCCGTCCGCCTTGACCTGCTCGGCCTCGGCGCGCAGCGCGGCGGCCTCGGCGGCGATCCGCTCCGCCTCCGTACGCGCCTCGCCGACCGTCGACTCGGCGCGCTCGGCGGCCTCCGAACGGATCCGGTTCGCGTCGTCCCGGGCGTCCGCCCGCGTGCGGGCCGCGTCCTGCTCGGCCGAGGCGAGCGAGTCCGTCACCTCGGTCCGTACCCGCTGCGCGTACTCGGCGGTGTCGGCCCGCAGCTTCTCCGCCTCGGCGAGCGCGTCCGTGACCGTCCGCTCCGCCAGCGCCTTCGCGGCCTCCGACTCCTCCTGGGCACGCTCGCGCGTGCGGACGGCGTCCTCCGACGCCCGCTCCCGCTCCTCGTACGCGTCGGCGCGGACCCGGTCCGCCTCCTCCTGCGCCTCGGTGCGCGTCCGCTCGGCCGCGTGCTCCGCGGCGCTGCGCAGCCCTGCGATCTCCTCCTCGGCCTGCTCGCGCAGACCGGCCACCGAGTCCCGCAGCTCCTGGGCGGCTCGCGAGGCCGCGGCGACCATCTCGGTCGCCCGTGTGTCCGCCTCCTCGACCAGGCGCTGCGCCTCGGCCTGCGCCTCCTCGACCCGCTTGCGGGCGGCGGCGAGGAGCTCCTCGGACTGCTCCCGGGCGTGCTCGCGCTCCCGGCCGGCCTCGGAGCGGGCCGACTCCAGGGTCTCCTCGGCCTCCCGGCGGCGCCGGACGGCCTCCTCCTGCGCGGCGGCCAGCGCCTCGGCGGCCTCGGCGGCCACCCGCTCGGCGGCGGCCGCGGCCTCGGCCCGCACCCGGTCGGCGGTCTCCTGGGCCTCCGAGCGCAGCCGCTCGGACTCCTCGGCGGCCTCGGTGCGGAGCCGTACGGAGGCGGACTCGGCCTCGGTGCGCGTGGTGGACGCGTCCGAAGCGGCCTCGGCCCGCAGCCGCTCGGCCTCCTGCTCGGCCTGCTCCTGGAGCGTACGGATCCGCTCGGCGGCCTCGCTCCGTTGCCGCTCCGTCTCCTCGGCGGCCTCGCGCCGGATCCGCTCGCCCTCGGTCCGCGCGTCGGCGAGCTCCTCGCCGGCGGCCGTGACCTTCGCCTCGGCGTCGGTGTGCAGCCGGGTCAGCTCCGCGGCGGCCTCCGCCCGGCGTGCCTCGGCGGCCCGCTCGGCGTCCGCCCGGAGTCCGGCGGCGGCCTCCTCGGCCGCGTCCTTCACCGACTCGGCCTGCTCCTCGGCCTCGGCGCGCAGCCGCTCGGCCTCGGCGCGGGTGCGCTCCAGGGTCTCCTCGGCCTGGGTCCGGAGCGTCTGTGCGCGCTCCATCGCCTCCGACTTGACCCGCTCGCTCTCGGCGCCGGCCTTGGTGCGCTGCTCCTCGGCGTCCGTGCGGGCCTTGGTGAGCAGCTCCTCGGCGGTCTTCGCCGCCTCCTCGATCTGCTGGAGGGCCTCGCGGCGGGCCTCGCCGCGGATCCGCTCGCCCTCGTCGACGGCCTCGGCGCGCAGCGCCTCGGCCTCGCCGCGCAGCCGGCGGGCCTCCTCCTGGAGCTCGACCGTCTTGGCGCGGTACTCCTTGGTGTCGTCCTTGGCCGAGCCGAGCAGTTCGTCGGCCTGCTCCCCGGCCTCGGCGCGCAGCCGGTCCGCCTCGGTCTCGGCCTCGCGGCGGACCCGCTCGGCCTCCTCGGAGGCCTTGCGGGTGGTCTCGCGGGCGTCCTCGGACGCCTTGGTGAGGATCTCCTCGGCGTTCCTCGCGGCCTTGGCGAGGGCGGCGGCGGAGTCCTCGGCGGCGGCGGTGACGGCCTTCTCGGAGGCCTCCGTGACGAGCTTCTCCGCCTGGGCGGTCGCCTCGCGGAGCTTCTCCTCGGCCTCCGCCTTGAGGGCCTCGGCCTCCTTGGTGGCCTCGCCGACGAGCCGGGCGATCTCGGTCTTGGCGGTGCGGGTGCGCTGCTCGTTGACCGACTCGGCGGAGGCGAGCTGCCGGGTGGCGGACTCCTTGGCCTCGGCGAGGGCCTTCTCGGCCTCGGCGCGGGCGAGCCGCAGCTTCTCCTCGGCCTCCTGCAGGCGCTGCTCGGCGGCGCGGGAGAGCTCGGTGGCCTGGCGGCGGGCCTGGTCGGTCTCGGCGGCGGTGGACGAGCGGAGCTGCTCGGCGTGGGTGGTGGCCTCCTGCGCCTGGCTGGAGGCGGCGCCGATGAGCCGCTCGGCGTCCTTGCGGGCGCGCAGCAGAATCGCTTCGGCCTCGGCACGGGCGGTCTCCGCCTCGGCGCCGACCCGGCGGCTGGTCTCCTCGGCGAGCCGGGTGGCCTCGGCGCGGGCGGTGGCGAGCGACTGCTCGGCCTCCGCGCGGGACTCCTCCATCAGGCGGCGGGCCTGGGACTCCGTGCGGGCGCGGAGCTGCTCGGCCCAGGCGACGTTCTCGTTGACGTGCGCCTCGACGGTCTGGCGGCGCTCGTTGAGCTCCTGGTCGAGCTGCTGGCGGCGCTGGACGGCCTCGTTGTGCAGCTCGGCCTGGAGCCGGGCCTGGTGCTCGGCGTGCTCCTGGAGGATGCGCTGGGTCTGGGCGCGGGCCTCGCGCAGCTCGCGCTCGGCGTCCTGGCGGAGCTGCTCGGCCTGCGCCTGCGCGTTCCGCAGCATCTGCTCGGCCTGGTAGCCGATGTCGGCGCTGTCGTACGCGGGCCGGGACGCGATGGTGCGGCGCGCCTCGTGGAGCTTGGCGCGCAAGACCTCGACCTGGTAGCCCAGGTCCTCGGCATGCTGGACGGCCTTCTCGCGTTCGGTCTTCAGCCGGTCCATCTCGGCTTCGAACCTGGCGAGATGGTCGTCTTCAGCTCGGTGGCTCTCCTGGCGTTCGTAGCCCCGCACTGCGCGGTCCCATCCTTCCCCGAGCTCTTCGAGCAGGGGAGACCCCAACCCTGGTCGCAACTCCAACGAGCACGCCCTCAAGGCCGAGGACGGCCCCCGGGGAATGGTGGCAGATCGGACGACCCCGACATCCCGACTTCGGTGCCGCACGGAGCGGCCCCGACCGGCCCCGGCCCGGAGCCGCCCACTCTACCGGGCCAGGAATCCGGAGGTCAGTGCTCCGCTGAGGAGTGGTCAGCGGACGGCTTGGCCGAGGTGACCAGTTCCGTGAGGACGCCGTGGCAGTCCTTGGGGTGGAGGAAGGTGATCCGGGAGCCCATGGAGCCGATCCGCGGCTCGTCGTAGAGGACCCGGACGCCCTTGCCGCGGATGGCCTCGGCGTCGCCGTCGACGTCCGCGGTGCCGAAGGCGATGTGGTGCACGCCCTCGCCGTTCTTGGCGAGCCACTTGCCCACCGCCGAGTCCTCCCGGGTGGGCTCGAGGAGCTGGAGGTACGAGGCCCCGCCGTCGTCGGTCGAGTTGATCTTGAGCATGGCCTCGCGGACGCCCTGCTCCTCGTTGACCTCGGAGTGGAAGACCTCGAAACCGTACGTGGCACGGTAGAACTCGACGGTCTTGTCCAGGTCGAAGCAGGCGATCCCGATGTGGTCGATACGCGTCAGCATGCCTCCAGTGCACCGCTGGAAGGGTGGTTACGCAACGTGCGCGCGATCACACCATCGGGCCGGTGACCGCGCGCGGCGCCGCTCAGTACATTGGCGGTAAACCCTCGTTCACTCCTCATCCCAAGGGGCCGTGCCTCATGTCTGGAACGACCGGTACCACCTCAGTGATCGTCGCGGGCGCCCGCACGCCCATGGGTCGCCTGCTCGGCTCGCTCAAGTCCTTCTCGGGCGCCGACCTCGGCGGCTTCGCCATCAAGGCGGCCCTCGACCGGGCCGGCATCGGCGGCGACCAGGTGCAGTACGTGATCATGGGCCAGGTGCTCCAGGCGGGCGCCGGGCAGATCCCCGCCCGTCAGGCGGCCGTCAAGGCCGGCATCCCGATGAACGTCCCCGCGCTCACCATCAACAAGGTGTGTCTCTCGGGTCTCGACGCCATCGCGCTCGCCGACCAGCTGATCCGCGCCGGCGAGTTCGACGTGGTCGTCGCCGGCGGCCAGGAGTCCATGACGAACGCCCCGCACCTGCTGCCGAAGTCCCGCGAGGGCTTCAAGTACGGCGCCATCGAGATGCTCGACGCCATGGCCTACGACGGCCTCACCGACTCCTTCGAGGGCATCGCCATGGGCGAGTCCACGGAGAAGCACAACACCCGCCTCGGCATCCAGCGTCCCGAGCAGGACGAGATCGCCGCCCTCTCGCACCAGCGCGCCGCCGCCGCCCAGAAGAACGGCATCTTCGAGGCCGAGATCACCCCGGTCGAGATCCCGCAGCGCAAGGGCGACCCGGTGATCTTCTCCAAGGACGAGGGCATCCGCGCGGAGACCACCGCCGAGTCCCTCGGCAAGCTCCGCCCGGCCTTCGCCAAGGACGGCACCATCACCGCCGGCACCTCCTCGCAGATCTCCGACGGCGCCGCCGCCGTGGTCGTGATGAGCAAGGCCAAGGCGGAGGAGCTCGGCCTGGAGTGGATCGCCGAGATCGGCGCCCACGGCAATGTCGCGGGCCCGGACAACTCGCTCCAGTCGCAGCCGTCCAACGCGATCCTGCACGCCCTCAAGAAGGACGGCCTGGGCGTCGAGGACCTCGACCTGATCGAGATCAACGAGGCCTTCGCCGCGGTCGCCGTCCAGTCAATGAAGGACCTCGGCGTGACCCCCGAGAAGGTGAACGTCAACGGCGGCGCGATCGCCCTCGGCCACCCGATCGGCATGTCCGGCGCCCGTGTCGTGCTCCACCTCGCCCTGGAGCTCAAGCGGCGCGGCGGCGGCGTCGGCGCGGCGGCCCTGTGCGGTGGCGGCGGCCAGGGCGACGCGCTGATCGTGCGCGTCCCCGGCAACGGCAAGTAAGCACCCGGCCCAGGCAAGGAGCAGCGCAGATGGTGGACGTCCCCGAACTCGTCGCCCAGGCACGGGAGGGCAGGCCGCGGGCCGTGGCCCGGCTCATCTCGCTCGTGGAGGGGGCGTCCCCGCAGCTGCGCGAGGTGATGGCGGCGCTCGCGCCGCTCACCGGCGGCGCGTACGTGGTGGGCCTGACCGGCTCGCCGGGCGTGGGCAAGTCCACGTCGACGTCCGCGCTGGTCTCCGCGTACCGCAGGGCGGGCAAGCGGGTCGGCGTCCTGGCCGTCGACCCGTCCTCCCCGTTCAGCGGGGGAGCGCTGCTCGGTGACCGGGTCCGGATGTCGGAGCACGCCTCCGACCCGGGCGTCTACATCCGCTCCATGGCCACCCGCGGCCACCTGGGCGGCCTCGCCTGGTCCGCCCCGCAGGCCATCCGCGTCCTCGACGCGGCCGGCTGCGAGGTGATCCTCGTGGAGACCGTCGGCGTCGGGCAGTCGGAGGTCGAGATCGCCTCCCAGGCCGACACCTCGGTCGTGCTCCTCGCGCCGGGTATGGGCGACGGGATCCAGGCCGCGAAGGCGGGCATCCTGGAGATCGGCGACCTGTACGTGGTGAACAAGGCCGACCGGGACGGCGCGGACGCCACCGCCCGGGAGCTCAACCACATGCTGGGCCTCGGCGAGGCGCGGGGCGCGGGCGACTGGCGGCCGCCGATCGTCAAGACGGTCGCGGCGCGCGGCGAGGGCATCGACGAGGTCGTGGAGGCCCTGGAGAAGCACCGGGCGTGGATGGAGGAGCACGGGGTCCTGGCGGAGCGCCGACGGGCCCGTGCCGCGCGCGAGGTGGAGACCATCGCGGTCACGGCCCTGCGCGAGCGCATCGGCGACCTGCACGGCGACCGGCGCCTGGACGCGCTCGCGGAGCGGATCGTGGCGGGCGCCCTGGACCCGTACGCGGCCTCCGACGAACTGGTCGCGAGCCTGACCGGAAACTGATCCCCGGCACGTACGGGAAGGGCCCCTCCGGTCACCGGAGGGGCCCTTCCCGTTCTCTGTCAGGTCACGGCTTGCCGCGGCGGCCGCGGAGCTGCTCGGCGACCGGCTTCAGGGACTGGTGGAGGTCGCCGAGGGCCTCGCCGCTGAGCTGGTCGATGAAGTGCTTGCGCACGGACTCGACGTGGTGCGGGGCGACCTTGCGCATGGTCTCCATGCCGTCGTCGGTGAGCACGGCGTAGAGCCCGCGCCGGTCGGACTCGCAGTTCTCGCGGCGTACGAGCCCCGCGTTCTCCATGCGGGTGATCTGGTGGGAGAGCCGGCTCTTCGACTGGAGGGTGGCGGCGGCGAGGTCGCTCATGCGCAGTCGCCGTTCCGCGGACTCCGAGAGGTTCACCAGGATCTCGTAGTCGTTCATCGTCAGGCCGAAGGGCTGGAGGTCCCGCTCCAGCTGGTACGTCAGCATTCTCTGGACGTCCAGGAACGTGCGCCAGGCGCACTGCTCGCCGTCGGTGAGCCAGGGGGTGGCCGTCTCGGTCTCCATATATGGATTCTACCTAAGAAGTTGAATACTTGACGAAGTCGGGGAGTGTGACGCCGGGCACCGCGTCCGGTGTTCCGGGCTCAGGGGGCACCCTGCCGATCATGCCGGGCTCGCGGACCGGCGCAGACGTTCGAGGACGTCACACTCCGCAGACTACCGGCTACAGGCCGAAGCGACGCTGGAGGTCACCGAGCTGGCCGGGAAGGCGCGGTACCGACCCCAGCGGCCCCTGGCCGGAACCAGGCGCCCCGTGCCCGCCGGGAACGCCCGCCTGCGCCGGCGGCGCGCCGACCGCCCGCTCCGCCATCAGCAGCTCGGTCGACTGCAGCAGTACCGTACCCGCCCCGACGAACTCGAACTGGTGCTCCTCGCCCGAGGTCCCGCCGATGCCCGTCAGCGCGCGGACACCGCCCATCACGCCCGTCATGTAGCCGTGGTCGTAATGGTGGCAGGGCGAGGGGCAGTCCGCCCAGCCGACGAGCGCCTGCGGGTCCACCCGCATCGGCGGCTCCATGAAGACCACCGGACCGTTCGACGCGGCCACGAACTTGCCCGTGCCGATCAGCGTCACGAAGCCCGGCACGATCGACTGCTTCAGCGACAGCGTCGGCTGGTAGGCCAGCAGGTTCCCGGAGCGGATCGTCAGATTGCCCTCGTCCAGGTCGTACGAGTTCACGTCGAAGGCCCGGTCCGCGAGCAGCATCTTCCCGCTGCCCTCGGCCACCACCCAGTCGCTCGCGTGCAGCGGCGAGTGGAAGGACGTCCGCACCAGCCGGTCCAGGCGTCCGTGCCCGATGCCGTTGAACTCGATCCGCCCGTAGTAGGCGATCATCTTCCCCTTCTGCAGGAACCACTGGGAGCCCTTGAGCTCCACGCAGAAGGTGTACGGATTGACGTTGTCGTCCGACGGCAGGGAGTGCGGGTCGTGGATGACAGGGGTGCTCACAGCTTCTCCTCCGAGGCCTGGACGTACACCGCGCCGCTGCCGCTCAGCTCCAGCTGGAACGCCTCGCCCGAGCCGCGCCCCACCATGTCGCGCCAGCCGAGCGCCGTGGAGAGCTTGTTCCGCACGTCGCCGTGGTGCGCCACGTACGCCTGCGGGTCCACGTGGACCGGGCGGCCCGGGGTGATGGGCAGCTCGATGACACCGCCGTGCGCCATCACGGCCACCGAGCCGTGGCCCTTCAGGGTCGTGGTGAAGAGGCCCTGGCCGGTCACCTGGCCGCGGACCATGCCCATGACCCCGCCCTGCGAGCCCATGAACATCGTGCCCTGCTCCAGGGTCCCGTCGAAGGCGAGCAGCCGGTCGGCCTCGACGTACAGGGTGTCGCCCGTCAGCGCGATCACCTGGATGTGGTGGCCGCCGTGCCCGAACATCACCGTGCCGTTGCCCTCGACGGTCATCAGCGGGGTCGCCTCGCCGGCCACCCGTCGGCCGATCATCGACATCAGGCCGCCCTGGCCGCCGGCCATGTTCGGCGTGAAAGTGACGTCGCCGCGGTACGCGAGCATCGCGCCGCGCTGGCTGAACATCCGCTGCCCCGGGATGACGGTCGCCTCGACCATCTTCGAGTTGATCTCGCGGAACGGCATCAGACGTCGCCCCCGATCGTGTTCCGCTCGCTCGGCTGGACGTACACGAGCCCGTCGCCCTCGAAGCGGATCTGGAACGCCTCGCCGCCGCCCTCGCCCATCAGGGTGCGGAAGGTCACACCCGACTGGAAGTGCTGCTGGAGGTTGCCCTGGTGGGCGATGTACGCGCCGGGGTCGACCTGGAGCGGGTACTGCGGGGTCACCCGCAGCACCACCGCCGGGCCGTCCGACATGATCGCCGCCTGGCCGGTGCCCTCGACGGTCGTGGTGAAGAGGCCGTTGCCGGTGGCGCCGCCGCGCAGGCCCGTGAAGGTCGTGCCGGTGCGCAGCCCCGCGTCGGTGCAGAGGAGGTTGCTCGCCTCCACCCAGAGCTTGTCGCCGTGCAGGGAGACGAGATTGATCTCGGAGGCCCGGTCGGCGAACCAGCAGGTCCCCTGGCCGCGCACCTCCATCACCTCCATCTGCTCACCCGTGAGCCGGCGGGTCACCATGCCGCGCAGGCCCTCACCGCCCCCGCTCATCTTCTTGAACGCCATCTGGCCGTCATAGGCGACCATCGAGCCGTTCTTCGCCTTGACGGCGTCGCCGGTCATCGAGACGGCGAGCACCTTGCTGCCTTGGAGTCGGAACGTTGCCACCCGAGGAAGGTACTGGGCCCCCGGCTAAAGAGACAGCAAAGTCGCCGTGCACAATGGACGCGCCCTTGTGCATCCGTTCACAAGATCGAACGAAGGTGACCCCCTCCGTGGACATCAAGACCGCTTCCTCCCTCCACCGGCTCCGGCTCGTCTCCGCGCCGGAGGCCGTCTCGTTCCTGCTCCTGCTGGTCTGCTCGGTGCTCAAGCGGACGACGGACTTCAACGCGGTGCCGGTGATGGGCGCGATCCACGGCGTGCTGTTCATCCTGTACGTCCTCTTCTGGCTGGACGCCTGGAACCGCACCAAGTGGAGCTTCGGGACCGCCGCCCTCTACTTCGTCCTCTCGGTCCTGCCCCTGGGCGGCTTCTACGCCGAGCGGAAGCTGAAGCGTGAGGCCGAGGACGCGGTCATCGCCTCCCGCGCCCGCGCGGAGAGCGCGGTGAAGGCGTGATCGTCGCGTTCTCGGTGACCCCCCTCGGGGTGGGGGAGGAGGTCGGCGAGTACGTCGCCGACGCCGTCCGGGTCGTCCGGGAGTCCGGCCTGCCGAACCGCACCGACGCGATGTTCACCTCGATCGAGGGCGAGTGGGACGAGGTGATGGACGTCGTGAAGCGCGCCGTCGCCGCCGTCGAGGCCCGCGCGCCGCGCGTCTCCGTGGTCCTCAAGGCCGACATCCGGCCCGGCGTCACGGACGGTCTGACCTCGAAGGTCGAGACGGTGGAGCGCCACCTCGGGGCCTGACGCCCCCGCCCGTACGCGAGAAGCCCCCGGTCCTGGACCCAGGACCGGGGGCTTCTTCGTGTCCACCGGTTGAGCGACTGCTCAAAATCGGCTACCTTCCCTCCCGAGGCAGTTTTGAGCACTCGCTCAAAATGCCGGATGAGCTGGGGGAACGGTCATGGGTCTCTACATCGAGACGCGCGTGCGCGCGGACCTGGAGACCCTCTGGGAGCGCACGCAGGAACCCGGCCGGCACCAGCGGTGGGACCTGCGGTTCACGGAGATCTCGTACCTCCCGCGCGCCGAGGGCGAGCCCCAGCACTTCCGCTACGCGACGCGCGTACTGCCCTTCCTGGTCGTCGCCGGCACCGGTGTCTCCGCGGGGGAGCGCCACCGGGCCGGCGGCGACCGGGTCTCCGCCCTCCGCTTCGCCTCGCCGCACCCGCTCTCGCTCCTCGCCGAGGGCAGCGGCTACTGGCGCTACGTCCCCACCCCCGACGGCGTCCGCTTCCTCACCGGCTACGACTACCGGCCCCGCTGGGGCCGCGCCGGCCGGCTCGCCGACCGGCTCGTCTTCCGGCCCCTCATGGGCTGGGCCACCGCCTGGTCCTTCGACCGGCTGCGGCTCTGGTGCGAACGGGGCATCACCCCCGAGCGCTCCCGCGACCGCTGGCTCCTCGAACTCGCCGCCCGGATCCTGCTCGTGGCCGTGCCCTGGCTCGCCACCGCCCTGCCGCTCGGGCTCGTCTCGCCCGCCGCCGTCCCGCTCACGATCCTCGGGCTCGCCGCCGCCGTCCTCGTACCGCCCTCGTCGCGCGCCCCCGCGGCCCGGCGCTGTCTGCGCACCCCGCCCGCCCGCCACGCGGAGCCCCGGCTCCTCGCCACCCTGGAGCAGCCGTGACCTCGATCTTCCGCACCGCCATGGGGGACGCCGAGTTCGAGCGGCTCCACCCGGAGCTCCAGCGGCGCTTCTCGGTCGGACTCGCGAGCGGCGAGATGTGCGTCGGACGGGGCGTCATGGACCGCATCTGGCACGGCCGGGCCTTCGTGAAGCCCTTCCTCGCCCTCGGCGGCCTGCGGAACATCCTGCTGCCCCGCACCGGCCGCGACGTCCCCTTCACCATCGAGAACGTCCCCTACCTCGACTCGTACGGGCGGGAGACCGTCACCTTCGTCCGCACCTTCGCCCTGCCCGGCGGCCCCCGGCGCTTCGACGCCACCATGGTCCACAGCCCCGAGCGCGACTGCGTCCTCGACTACCTCGGCACCCACCAGCACCTCGCCAGCGACCTGCACCCGACCGCGCAACCCGACGGCTCGCTCCTCGTCACCTCCGGCGAACACCGCTTCCGCGAGGGCCCGGTGGACATGCGCGTCCCGGACCTCGTGGCGGGCCGGGCCGAGGTGCGGGAGTCCTTCGACGAGCGCACCGGCCGCTTCCGCATCGACGTCCGGGTCGTCAACCGCCGCTTCGGACCGCTCTTCGGCTACCGCGGGTCCTTCACCGCCACCTACGCCGACGTAGGCTCCCACGGGGTGCGCGCGGGGCTGCGCCCGGTGCGCGAGGAGGTACGGGCATGACCGGGGACGGGCGGGGGGCCGTGCGGGTCCCGAAGGCCGCGGCGCAGGACGCCAGGAGCCAGGAGACCCGGGAGAAGCTCCTCGACGGCGCCCTGCGCACCCTCGTCGAGCAGGGCATCACCAAGGCCTCCGCGCGCGCGATCGCGACCACCGCCGGGGTCAACCAGGCCCTTGTCTTCTACCACTTCGGCTCCGTCGACGAACTGCTCGCGGCCGCCTGCCGGCACGGCGCCGAGCTGCGGGTGGCCCGCCACCGGGAGCGGCTCCGCTCCGTCGGCAGCCTCGCCGAACTGCTCGCCTTCGGGCGCGAGATGCACGCCGAGGAGCGGGACGCCGGCCATGTCGCCGTCCTCGGGCAGCTGCTCGCGGGCGCCCAGACCCACCCCCGGCTCGCCCCGGCCACCGCCGCCGGGCTCGACCTGTGGATCGCCGAGATCGAGCAGGTGCTCGTCCGCGTCCTCGCCGGAACCCCGCTCGCCGAGTTCACCGACCCCGCCGGGCTCGCCCGCGCGGTCGCCGCCTCCTTCGTCGGCCTCGAACTCTACGAAGGGGTCGACCCGGCGGGCGCGGAGGCCGCGCTCACCGCCCTGGAGCAGCTCGGGGCCCTGATGGCCGCCGTCGAGGAACTGAACCCGGTCGCGCGGAAGGCCGTCACCTACACCCTGCGCCGCCGCCTGGAGGCGTGAGGGTCACCCCGGGCCGGCCCCCGACAGCGCGATGCCCAGCGGCGTCCGCTCGTACAGCACCTGGTGGCCGTACCGCCGCGAGGTCAGCAGCCCCGCGTCCCGCAGGACCGTCAGATGCGAGGAGACGGACGAGGGTGCCCGGCCGAGGAGATGGGCGAGCGCCGTCGTCCCCATCGGCTCGGCCAGGGCACACAGGACGCCCGCCCGCACCGGACCGAGCAGCCGGGCCAGCGCCTCCGGGGTGCGGTCCCCGGACTCCGACCACAGCCCGCCGATCCCGCGCGCCGGGTAGACCACCGTCGGCTGCCAGGGCGGATCGAAGCCGCTCACCACGTCGGGCCAGGTGAACACCGACGGCATCAGGACGAGCCCCTGCCCCTCCAGCGGCCGGATGTGCCGGCCGGGGTACGCGACGGTGAGCGTCGAGGTCCCCGCGTCCCACGCGAAGGCCGGGTGCAGCTCGTCCAGGAGGCGTTCGAGCCCGCCCTCCGCGAGCCGCCGCGAGTGGTACGCCACGTCCGCCTCCAGGAGAGCGCGCAGCCGGGGCCAGTCCGGGGCGATCAGCGCCTCCCACGCCTCCCGGAGCAGCTCGGCGAGGTGCACCACCGCCCCGGCGGGATCCGCGAGCAGCCGCCGGCCCTCCGGCGTCGCGGCCGCCCCCGGGGTCTCCGCGAGCGCCCGCTCGAAGTCGTCCAGGACCAGCGCCGGGTCGGTCTCCCGCACCGCGGCGATCTCGTCCTCGAAGGCGGCGGCGGGCCCCAGCGGCGGCGGATAGAGGAAGTCCGGGCTGTGCCCGCGGAGCGGCATCAGCAGCTGCAGCGGCCCGAGGTCCAGCTCCCGCGCGGCGTCCGCGATCCGCCGCATCCACGGCAGGTGGTACCCCTGTTTGGCGGGCCGCGCGAGGACCCGCACGGCCGAGTGCGTCTCCCAGAGCGGCGAGATCGCGAACCGGATCCGCAGCGGGTCGGCCTCGCCGAAATGCAGGTGGTACGGCACGCAGCCCCCTGGAACGACCGGAACATTCGCCTGGAGCCGAAAGTCTAGGCCGGAACTCCCGCGCCGGGCACGCTGCGGCCATGCCCGAGAACGACACCCGGGCGCCGTCCCAGGCGCCCGCGCCCACCCCTGCCCACGCCTCGGAGGACGGCCTCCCCGCCGCGCCCGCGACGACCGCCCCCGCCCCCGGCTACCTCGCCGTCTTCGCCGTGCGGGAGTTCCGGGTCGTGTTCGTGGCGCACCTCTTCTCGCTGCTCGGTGTCGTCGTCAGCGAGCTCGCGCTCACCGTGCTCGTGTACGACCTGACACGGTCGCCGCTCCTCTCCTCGCTCACCTTCGCGCTCGGGTTCCTGCCGTACCTCCTCGGCGGCACCCTCCTCGCCGGTCTCACCGACCGGCTCCCGCCCCGCCGCATCCTCGTCGTCTGCGACCTCGTCTGCGCCGGCTGCGTCGCGCTCATGGTCGTCCCCGCCACCCCCGTCGCCGTCCTGCTCGTCCTGCGCTGCGCCGTCGCCGTCGTCTCGCCCGTCTTCAACGGCACCCGCATGGCGACCCTCGCCGACATCCTCGGCGAGGGCGACCTGTTCGTCCTCGGGCGGTCGCTGCTGCGGATCGTGTCGCAGAGCGCCCTCCTCACCGGCTTCGCCGCCGGCGGTGTCCTCCTCACCCTCGTCCCCCCGCGCGGCGCCCTCGCCGTCACCGCGACCACCTTCCTCGTCTCGGCCCTGCTGCTCCGCCTCGGCACCGCCCGCCGTCCCGCCCGGGCGGCCGGCGAGGCGAGCGGGCTCTCCGGCACCTGGGCGGTGCTGCGGAACCGGCGCGTGCGGGCCCTGATGCTGATGTTCTGGGTGCCGCCGCTCTTCGCCGTCGTCCCCGAGGCGCTCGCCGCCCCCTACGCCGACGAGATCGGCGTCTCCACCGCCGCCCTCGGGCTCCTCATGTGCGCGCTGCCCGTCGGCACCATCGCGGGCGAGCTCTTCGCCGGATCGTTCCTCTCCGCCGCGACCCGCTCCCGGATCGTGCTGCCGCTCGCCGTCACCGGCGTCCTGCCCTACCTCCTGTACGCCCCCGAGCCCGGCGTCGCCCTCGCGGCCGTCGCCCTCCTCCTGGCCGGTGCCACCGGGGCGTACACCCTCGGTCTCGACGCCTGGTTCGTCGCCGCCGTCCCCGAGGAGCAGCGGGGGAGGGCCATGACCCTGATGACCGCGGGCATGATGACCGTCCAGGGCGTCGGCATGGCCGGGGCCGGGATCGCGGCCGAGTTCGCCCCCGTGCACATGGTCGTCGCGGGCACCGGCGTCCTCGGCACGCTCTGCCTCCTCGCGGCCGCCGCCGAGCTGCGGGCGACCGAAAGGCGAGACGGGGCTGACCGGCATATGACCAGTCGGTAAGGTCAATGCGTGCCGAAGCCGCTCAGTCTCCCCTTCGACCCCATCGCCCGAGCCGACGAACTCTGGCAGAAGCGCTGGGGCCCGGTCCCCTCGATGGCCGCGATCACCTCCATCATGCGCGCCCACCAGATCCTCCTCGCGGAGGTCGACGCGGTCGTCAAGCCGTACGGACTGACCTTCGCGCGGTACGAGGCCCTGGTCCTGCTCACCTTCTCGAAGGCCGGCGAGCTGCCGATGTCCAAGATCGGCGAGCGGCTGATGGTCCACCCCACCTCGGTGACGAACACGGTGGACCGCCTGGTGAGGTCGGGTCTCGTCGACAAGCGCCCCAACCCCAACGACGGGCGCGGCACCCTCGCCTCGATCACGGAGAAGGGCCGCGAGGTGGTGGAGTCCGCGACCCGCGACCTGATGGAGATGGAGTTCGGCCTCGGCGCGTACGACGCCGAGGAGTGCGCGGAGATCTTCGCGATGCTGCGCCCGCTGCGGGTCTCCGCGCACGACTTCGACGAGGGCTGACCCGGAACCGGGCCCCCGCGAAGATCGCCCGGAACGTGCCGTTACGCTCGGAGCCATGAAATCCAGCGTGCTGACCCGCTACCGCGTCATGGCGTACGTGACCGCCGTCATGCTGCTCGTGCTGTGCACCTGCATGGTCTTCAAGTACGGGTTCGAGATGGGCGAGGACGTGACCTTCGCGGTCTCCCAGGCCCACGGCGTCCTCTACATCATCTATCTGGTCTTCGCCTTCGACCTGGGCTCCAAGGCGAAGTGGCCGTTCGGCCGGCTCCTGTGGGTGCTGCTGTCCGGGACCATCCCCTTCGCCGCCTTCTTCGTCGAGCGCAAGGTCGTCCGTGACACGCTTCCGCTGGTCAGCGGCGTGCGGCCGGAGCCGGTCAAGGCCTGAGGACTCACCCCCGCACTGATGTGCGGGGGTTTGCCATCGACATTTACTAGGACGTCCTAGTAAATTCGAAGCATGGACGCTGACGCCATCGAGGAAGGCCGCCGTCGCTGGCAGGCCCGTTACGACAAGGCCCGCAAGCGGGACGCCGACTTCACCACGCTCTCCGGCGACGCCGTCGAGCCGGTCTACGGGCCCCGGCCCGGCGACACCTACGAGGGGTTCGAGCGCATCGGCTGGCCCGGTGAGTACCCCTTCACCCGGGGTCTCCACCCGACCGGCTACCGGGGCCGCACCTGGACCATCCGCCAGTTCGCCGGCTTCGGCAACGCCGAGCAGACCAACGAGCGGTACAAGATGATCCTGGCCGCCGGCGGCGGCGGCCTCTCCGTCGCCTTCGACATGCCCACCCTCATGGGCCGCGACTCCGACGACCCCCGCTCCCTCGGCGAGGTCGGCCACTGCGGTGTCGCCATCGACTCCGCCGCCGACATGGAGGTCCTCTTCAAGGACATCCCGCTCGGGGACGTCACGACGTCCATGACGATCTCCGGGCCCGCCGTCCCGGCCTTCTGCATGTACCTCGTGGCCGCCGAGCGCCAGGGCGTCGACCCGGGCGTCCTCAACGGCACGCTCCAGACCGACATCTTCAAGGAGTACATCGCGCAGAAGGAGTGGCTCTTCGAGCCCGAGCCCCATCTGCGCCTCATCGGCGACCTGATGGAGCACTGCGCGGCGAACATCCCCGCGTACAAGCCGCTCTCCGTCTCCGGCTACCACATCCGCGAGGCCGGGGCGACGGCCGCGCAGGAGCTCGCGTACACCCTCGCCGACGGCTTCGGCTACGTGGAGCTCGGCCTCTCCCGCGGCCTCGACGTCGACGTCTTCGCCCCCGGCCTCTCCTTCTTCTTCGACGCGCACCTCGACTTCTTCGAGGAGATCGCCAAGTTCCGCGCCGCCCGCCGGATCTGGGCCCGCTGGATGAAGGAGGTGTACGGCGCCAAGACCGACAAGGCCCAGTGGCTGCGCTTCCACACCCAGACCGCCGGCGTCTCCCTCACCGCCCAGCAGCCGTACAACAACGTCGTCCGCACCGCGGTCGAGGCCCTCTCCGCCGTCCTCGGCGGCACCAACTCCCTCCACACCAACGCCCTCGACGAGACCCTCGCGCTCCCCAGCGAGCAGGCCGCCGAGATCGCGCTCCGCACCCAGCAGGTGCTGATGGAGGAGACCGGCGTCGCCAACGTCGCCGACCCGCTCGGCGGCTCCTGGTACGTCGAGCAGCTCACCGACCGCATCGAGGCCGACGCCGAGAAGATCTTCGACCAGATCAAGGAGCGCGGCCGCCGCGCCCACCCGGACGGGCAGCACCCCATCGGCCCGATCACCTCCGGCATCCTGCGCGGCATCGAGGACGGCTGGTTCACCGGCGAGATCGCCGAGTCCGCCTTCCAGTACCAGCGGTCCCTGGAGAAGGGCGACAAGCGGGTCGTCGGCGTCAACGTCCACCACGGCTCCGTCACCGGCGACCTGGAGATCCTGCGGGTCAGCCACGAGGTCGAGTGGGAGCAGGTCCGCGTCCTCGGCGAGCGCAAGGGCCGCCGCGACGACGCCAAGGTCCGCGCCTCGATCGACGCGATGCTGGCCGCCGCCCGCGACGGCTCGAACATGATCGCCCCGATGCTGGAGGCCGTCCGCGCCGAGGCCACGCTCGGCGAGATCTGCAACGCGCTGCGCGACGAGTGGGGCGTCTACACGGAGCCCCCGGGCTTCTGATCCGGCAGGACGTGACAAAGGGGCGGTACGGGACTCCCGTACCGCCCCCTCGTCGTCTCAGGCCCCGGCCGCCGCGGCCGCTCCCAGGCCGCCCACCAGGAGGGCGGAGAGCCGGGCCACCCAGGGCGCGTCGACCGGCTCGGCGCTGACCAGCGCCCGGTGCACGACCGCGCCGGCGATGACGTCGAAGATCAGGTCGTCGGTGGCGTCCACCGCCATCGGGTCACGGCCCGCCGGGAGTTCACCGCGCTGCTGCGCCCGCTCGCGGCCCGCGAGGACCAGCCGCTTCTGGCGGTCGACTATGGAGGCGCGGATGCGCTCGCGCAGCGGCTCGTCCCGGGTCGATTCGGCCACGACGGCCATCAGGGCCGTCTTCGTCTCGGGCCGTTCGAGGAGGGCCGCGAACTGCAGCACCACGTGCTCGATGTCGGCCTGGAGGGAACCCAGGTCGGGCAGTTCGAGTTCGTCGAAGAGGACGGCGACGGCGTCGACGACGAGCTCGTTCTTGTTGGCCCAGCGGCGGTAGAGCGTCGTCTTCGCAACCCCGGCGCGGCCCGCCACGTCCCCCATCGTGAGCTTGGACCAGCCCAGCTCGACCAGGGCCGCGCGGGTCGCCTCCAGGATGGCCGTGTGGGCCTCGGTGGAGCGGGGGCGCCCGGTACGGCTGCTGCGGGGGTTGGTGCGACTACACATGAAAAGCGACCATACCCGCCGGTAGGTATACCGCCAGAGGCCGGTGATGTGAGGCAGTTCACCGCGCGGATCCCGCTCGCGCCCTCCCGCGCGCTCCTCCCCTGGAGTTACGCTACGACCTGTAGCGAAAGGCATTGAGCGGCCTGAGCGACAACCGCAGTGCCGGGTGGGGACCCGGCACGACAGAAGGTGCCGGGTGGGGACCCGGTGCCACCGAAGACGAAGAACCGTGTCGTCCACGCGTCTCGCACACCGGCGGGAGATGCGCGGACGGCACGGTTCAGCCATGACTTACCGGTTACGCGCGCGGAGGGGGGAGGATGTATCCATGCAGCCCCGAAACATGTCCATGAGCGGCGTCGTCGACCTCGCCGCGGTGAAGGCGGCCGGAGAGGCCAAGGCGAAGGCGGAGCAGGTGCGCGCCGAAGCCGCCCGGCAGGGCGGTTCCGCCGCCGTGTCCCCCTCGGCCCTGGTGATCGACGTCGACGAGGCCGGCTTCGAGCGTGATGTGCTCCAGCGCTCCGCCGAGGTTCCGGTCGTCCTCGACTTCTGGGCCGAGTGGTGCGAGCCCTGCAAGCAGCTGGGCCCCCTCCTGGAGCGTCTCGCCGTCGAGTACAACGGCCGCTTCCTGCTCGCCAAGATCGACGTCGACGCCAACCAGATGCTGATGCAGCAGTTCGGCATCCAGGGAATTCCGGCCGTTTTCGCGGTGGTCGCCGGTCAGGCGCTGCCGCTGTTCCAGGGCGCCGTGCCCGAGGCGCAGATCCGGGAGACCCTCGACCAGCTGATCCAGGTCGGCGAGGAGCGTTTCGGCCTCACGGGCATCGCCGTGGACGCCGACGCCGATGCCTCCGCCCCCGCCGCGCGGCCCGCCGGCCCGTACGACGCCCTCCTCGAAGCGGCCATGTCCGCCCTCGACGCGGGTGACCTGGCGGGCGCCGTCCAGGCCTACAAGAACGTGCTCGCCGACGACCCGGCCCACCCGGAGGCCAAGCTCGGCCTCGCCCAGGCCGAACTGCTCACCAGGGTGCAGGATCTGGACCCCGGCGCCGTCCGCAGGAACGCGGCGGACAATCCGGCCGATGTCACCGCGCAGATCGCCGCCGCGGACCTCGACCTGGTGGGCGGTCACGTGCAGGACGCCTTCGGCCGTCTCGTGGAGACCGTGCGCCGTACGGCGGGCGAGGACCGGAACGCGGCGCGGCTGCGCCTCCTGGAGCTGTTCGAGGTGATCGGCTCCGACGACCCGCGCGTGACGGCGGCCCGGCAGGCCCTCGCCCGGGTGCTGTTCTGAGGGCTGTCCGGCCCGGTTCAGGGCGCCGGATCGTTTGACGATTTGGCAGCAGGGTGACAAAACGCGGCCGCGCTTTACCAAAACTTGGTAATCGCGGCCGCTGTTACTTGCAGTAAATCGAACCCGGCATTCTGTCCGGATTCATCCGATGATCTACCGACATTCCCGGTCGCTCGAACGTACCCAGAGTGCCCGTTCGGTACCGCGCCGCCATGACGTGGTTATCCACCCGTTACTAGCCAGTAACGAACCCCCTTGTGCGGGGGCCCGGAATGGACCACGATCGGCGACGCTCGGTCCGAACCGCACCACCCCGGCAACCAACCGGGATCGCGGCCAGGGTCCCCACCGAGTGGACCGGTGTTCCGGCACCGGTCGCGGACAGGGGGGTTCCCGCTCTCACCGAACGGGGCCTGTCCACAACAGGTCGCGCCCGAAGGCGTGACCCATGGTTGTCGCTCGGGGGTGATCGCCGGTGATTCGGACGCGCATCGCGCCGCCTGATGCCTCGGCGCTCTCCTTCCCGAGGACGTAGCTCTTCTCCCATCCCAGGGTGGCCCCCCGGGCCCTCCGGAGATGTACGTCCGAGAAGGAGGAATTCTCATGAAGTCCCAGGTTCGTGGCGGGACCAGATGGAAGCGGTTCGCCGTCGTCATGGTCCCGAGCGTGGCCGCGACGGCCGCGATCGGTGTCGGCCTGGCCCAGGGCGCGCTGGCCGCGTCCTTCAGCATCTCCGGCCAGGAATTCAAGGTTAAGGCCAACAGCCTCGTCGGTACGGACTTCGTCCAGTACGGCAGCGTGGACGCGGGCAAGGACCTCGAGGGCAAGGACTTCGCCGCCCCGGTGGCCGTGTCCGGCTTCTCCGAGGCCTGGATCACGAACATGTGCCAGTCGGTCGTCACGCCGAAGGTGCCGTTCATCGGTGACGTCACCCTCCGCCTGGAGGCCGGCACCGAGGCCGCCAAGACCGGCAAGGACGCGGACAAGGTCTACGCGAAGGGCATCTACCTGGATGTCTCCGAGCTCAAGGCCGACGCCGAGTTCACCAACATCGACATCGGCGTCGCCGCCGGTGCCCTCCCGAAGTCGCCGGGCAAGCCGGGCATCCAGCCCAACACCAAGGCCAACCCGTACGGCTTCGGCCAGCGCGCCGAGCAGGCGACGCTGAACAACGTGCAGCAGAAGGCCTGGGCCACCACGGCCGGCACCTTCAAGCTCCCCGACCTGCACCTGTCGCTGCACCGGGGCACGGACGCCGAGTGCTACTAGGACCGGCCGGTCCCTGAGGACCGATCCGTCCTGAGGGGTGGGGCCGTCGCGTGCGGTCCCACCCGCCAGGTTCGTTCTCTCCATCTTTCTCAGCAACACCGCTTCCAGGGAGCTGTTCCATGAGCGCCGAGATCCCCGCTTCCCGCGAAGTCCCCAAAAAGGAGAACCGGTTCAAGGTCTGGAGGCAGACCCGGCCCTTCTGGGCGGGACTGTTCACCATGATCGGCGGCGTACCGATCGCCTACCTCCCGTACGGGGACATGCGGCTCGGCAACGTCACGCTCGCCATGCAGACGACCGCCGGCGCGGGCGCGCTGATCATCGGCGTCCTGCTCATCACGCTCGGTCTGACGATGTGGTTCCAGCCCGTCGTCCGGGTCTTCGCGGGCGTTGCGTCGATCATCCTGGCACTCGTCTCCATCCCGGTGTCGAACTTCGGCGGCCTCGTCATCGGATTCCTCTTCGCCCTCATCGGAGGCGGCCTCTCCGCCGCCTGGGCGCCCGCGCCCCCGGTCGAGGAGACCGAGGACGCACAGCACGACGGTCGGCCGGAGGCCTCGGACGAGGCCGGTGCGGAGCCCGAGACGGAGGTCGTGCCGGCGGCCGTGGTCCCGGAGCAGCGCGAGGCGGAGCACCAGGCGACCGAATCGACGATCGACGCCAACGGCGGGAGGAACAGTGCGGGGTGACGAGAATCAGTCGGCGCTCGCGAAGGAGGGCCCGCGGCACGCGGCCCCGCGCAAGTCGCTGCTGAACAGGATCCAGGGCCCCGCCGGGAAGGCGATGGCACTGGCGGCCATGCCGACCGCGGTGTTCGTGGGCATGGGCCTCACGCCCAAGCTCGCCCTCGCGGACGACAAGGACCTGCCCTTCGCCCCCGGCCCCTGTGTGACGCGCTCGGACGAGCCGACACCGGAGGCGACGGAGACGGCGAAGCCGGAGGAGAGCGCCAAGCCCACCGCCACCGCCACGGTCAGGCCGACGGACACCCCCTCGGCGACCGCGACCCCGTCCGCCACCGCGACCCCGTCCGCGACCCCGACGCCCACCGCGACGGCGACCGGGCAGACGGCCGCGCAGCAGACGCGGGAGCAGGCGCAGAACGCCCCCGCGCCCACCGCGACCCCCACGGCCACCGCCTCGCCCACGAAGTCCAAGAACCCGCTGGACCCGCTGGGCGTCGGCGACGCCCTGAAGGACCTCTTCGACGGCCCGGACAAGGAGCCGACGGCCACGCCCACGACGGCGGCGCCGACCACCTCCGCCCCGCAGCAGACCGCGGCACCCGCCGAGAAGCCGACGGCCGACGCGCCGGCGCCGACCGCCACCGCGTCCTCGAAGCCGAAGCCCGCGGCGGACCCGGACGACGAGGGGACGCGGACGGCGATCGAGAAGGCCGCGGCGAAGGCCGGTGCCGAGGTCGAGGAGCTCCCCGAGAGCGCCAAGGGGCTCGACGTCAAGCAGGACACGGACATACCCGACGGGGCCAAGCCCCGCTTCCCGTGCCCCGAACTGGACGAGCAGGCGCTCGCCGACGCCGACCTGGAGCAGGGCATCCCGCTCCTCCCGGACGAGCCCTGGCGTCTGGAGAGCTCGTGGCTCACGCTGCACGGTCTGAAGTACCACGGCATCGTCGAGGTGAAGACCGGCAGTGGCAAGATCAAGAAGGTGCTGAAGTTCACCGCGTCCTCGGTGGGGATCAAGGACCTGCACCAGCTGACGGAGCACTCCGACGGCCTCACCGGGCACGTCCGCTCGGACAAGGGCACCACGTCGACGATCACCGGCGGCACGGTGACGATGTACACGGAGGAGCTGAAGGGCAACCTCCTCGGCATCATCCCGATCACCTTCGGCCCCGAGTCCCCGCCTCCGCTGAACATCCCCGAGGTCTTCTTCACCAACGTGAAGCTCAAGCAGGCGGGTCAGTTCGGCGGCACCCTCAAGGTCAAGGGCCTCCGCAACACGATCGAGCCCAGCTGACCCCGCGTACCACTCCGGGAGCCGCCCATGACGAGGGCCCCCGTCCGATCCGGACGGGGGCCCTCGTCATGGCGTCAGCGCGGCGTCACTTGTGCTCGCCGCCGCCGAGGTGGTGCACGCGGACCATGTTGGTCGTGCCCGGGACGCCGGGGGGCGAGCCGGCGGTGATGACCATGGTGTCGCCCGCGTTGTAGCGCTGGAGCTTGAGGAGCTCGGCGTCCACGAGGTCGACCATGGAGTCCGTGTTGTCCACGAACGGGACCAGGAAGGACTCGACGCCCCAGCTCAGGGTGAGCTGGTTGCGGGTGCCCTCGTCCGTCGTGAAGGCGAGGATCGGCTGCTGCGTGCGGTAGCGGGACAGGCGGCGGGCCGTGTCGCCGGACTGCGTGAAGGCGATCAGCGCCTTGCCGTCGAGGAAGTCCGCGATCTCGCAGGCCGCGCGGGCGACGGAGCCGCCCTGGGTGCGCGGCTTCTTGCCGGGGACCAGGGGCTGGAGGCCCTTGGAGAGGAGCTCCTCCTCGGCCGCGGCGACGATCTTCGACATCGTCTTCACGGTCTCGATCGGGTACGCGCCGACCGAGGACTCGGCCGACAGCATGACCGCGTCGGCGCCGTCCAGGATCGCGTTGGCGACGTCGCTCGCCTCGGCGCGGGTCGGCCGCGAGTTGGTGATCATCGACTCCATCATCTGGGTGGCGACGATGACCGGCTTGGCGTTGCGGCGGCACATCTCCACGAGGCGCTTCTGCACCATCGGGACCTTCTCCAGCGGGTACTCCACCGCGAGGTCGCCACGGGCCACCATGACCGCGTCGAAGGCGGCGACGACGTCGGCCATGTTCTCGACGGCCTGCGGCTTCTCGACCTTGGCGATGACGGGGACCCGGCGGCCCTCCTCGTCCATCACCTTGTGGACGTCCTTGACGTCGTCGGCGTCGCGGACGAAGGAGAGGGCGACCATGTCGCAGCCCATCCGCAGGGCGAAGCGGAGGTCGTCGACGTCCTTCTCGGAGAGGGCGGGGACGTTGACCGCCGCGCCGGGCAGGTTGATGCCCTTGTGGTCGGAGATGACACCGCCCTCGACGACGATGGTCTTGACCCGGGGGCCGTCGACCTCGACGACCCGCAGCTCGACGTTGCCGTCGTTGATCAGGACCTGGTCGCCCTTGGAGACGTCGCCCGGCAGACCCTTGTAGGTGGTGCCGCAGATCGACTTGTCACCGGGGACGTCGTCGGTGGTGATGGTGAACTCGTCACCGCGCACCAGCTCGACCGGTCCCTCGGCGAAGGTCTCCAGGCGGATCTTCGGGCCCTGGAGGTCGGCGAGGACACCGACGGCGCGACCGGTGTCCGCGGAGACCTGCCGGACGCGGTCGTACCGCTCCTGGTGCTCTGCCTGGGACCCGTGGCTGAAGTTGAATCGGGCCACGTTCATGCCGGCCTCGATGAGAGCCTTCAGCTGCTCATACGAGTCGACGGCGGGGCCCAGCGTGCAGACGATTTTGGAACGGCGCATGAGGCGGATCCTATCGGTTTGTTTCACTGCGGAATATTCCGTCTGGCGGAAAGTACAAATGGGCGCGGGCCCGCTCAAGCGTTCACTCGTTCGAGCTCGCCTCGTCCAGAACGAGCGCGTAGCTCTGGCGTGCGATCTCCAGCTCCTCGTCCGTCGGCACCACGGCGACCGCCACCCGCGCGTACACCGGCGAGATGATCCGGGCCTCGTCGGAACGCACCGCGTTGAGGTCCGCGTCCACCGCGAGCCCCAGCTCCTCCAGACCGGCGATCGCGGCCTCCCGCACGGGCGCGGCGTTCTCGCCGACCCCCGCCGTGAACGCCACCGCGTCCACCCGGCCGAGCACCGCGTAGTACGCCCCGATGTACTTCTTCAGGCGGTGGACGTAGATGTCGAAGGCGAGCGCCGCCCGCTCGTCGCCCTCGTCGATCCGCCGGCGGATCTCCCGCATGTCGTTGTCGCCGCAGAGCCCCACCA
Organism: Streptomyces tanashiensis; assembly: GCF_014648895.1. Classification (GTDB taxonomy): domain Bacteria; phylum Actinomycetota; class Actinomycetes; order Streptomycetales; family Streptomycetaceae; genus Streptomyces; species Streptomyces tanashiensis. The sequence continues at coordinate 172,901 of NZ_BMRZ01000001.1, read as the reverse complement.
GACCGGACCTCTTGTTCAGCAGCACGTCGATCTCGTCCTCCGACATGCCCGCCACCCGCTTGAGGTGGAAGGTCACGGCCGGGTCGATGTCGCCCGAGCGGGTGCCCATGACCAGGCCCTCCAGCGGCGTCAGGCCCATCGAGGTGTCCACGCACCGGCCGCCCCGCACCGCCGAGGCGGAGGCGCCGTTCCCCAGGTGCAGCACGATCACGTTCACCTCCTCCGGCTCCTTGCCGAGCAGCCGCGCCGTCTCCCGCGAGACGTACGCGTGCGAGGTGCCGTGGAAGCCGTACCGGCGGATGCGGTGCGCGTCCGCGGTCTCCACGTCGATCGCGTACCGCGCCGCCGACTCCGGCATCGTGGTGTGGAAGGCCGTGTCGAAGACCGCCACCTGCGGCAGGTCCGGGCGCAGCGCCATCGCCGTACGGATGCCGGTGAGGTTCGCCGGGTTGTGCAGCGGCGCCACCGGCACGAGCCGCTCGATCTCCGCGAGCACCTCTTCGTCGATGACCGTCGGCTGGGTGAACCGCAGTCCGCCGTGCACCACCCGGTGGCCGATCGCCGCCAACTCGGGGGAGTCCAGGCCCAGACCGTCCGCCGCCAGCTCCTCGGCGACCGCCTTCAGCGCGGCGGCGTGGTCCGCGATCGGCCCGTTCTTCTCGCGCTTCCGACCTCCCCCGCCCTGCAGCGGCGTGTGGACGAGCCGGGAGGTCCCCTCGCCGATCCGTTCCACGAGCCCCTGCGCGAGGCGGCTGTCGTCACGCATGTCGAGCAGCTGGTACTTCACCGACGAGGAGCCGGAGTTGAGGACGAGTACACGGGTGGGAGTCGTCATGCCGGCAGCTCCTGGGCCTGGGACTGGATCGCCGTGATGGCGACCGTGTTGACGATGTCGCTGACGAGCGCGCCGCGCGAGAGGTCGTTCACGGGCTTGCGCAGACCCTGGAGCACCGGGCCGACGGCCACGGCGCCGGCCGAACGCTGCACGGCCTTGTACGTGTTGTTGCCCGTGTTGAGGTCCGGGAAGATCAGCACGGTCGCCTGCCCCGCCACCTCCGAACCCGGCAGCTTCGTCGCCGCGACGGAGGGCTCGACGGCGGCGTCGTACTGGATCGGGCCCTCGATCCGCAGCTCCGGATGGGCCTCGCGGACCAGCTTGGTCGCCTCCCGCACCTTGTCGACGTCGGCGCCGGAGCCCGAGGTGCCCGTGGAGTACGAGAGCATCGCGATCCGCGGCTCCACGCCGAAGCGGGCCGCCGTCGCCGCCGACTGGGCGGCGATGTCCGCGAGCTGCTCGGCGTTCGGGTCGGGGTTGACCGCGCAGTCGCCGTACACCAGGACCTTGTCGGCGAGGCACATGAAGAACACCGAGGAGACGATCGAGGCGTCCGGCTTCGTCTTGATGATCTCGAAGGCGGGCCGGATGGTCGCCGCCGTGGAGTGCACGGACCCCGACACCATGCCGTCGGCCAGCCCCTCCTGGACCATCAGCGTGCCGAAGTAGTTCACGTCGGAGACGACGTCGTACGCCAGCTCCACGGTGACGCCCTTGTGGGCCCGCAGCGCCGCGTACTTCTCCGCGAACGTGTCGCGCAGCTCCGAGGTCTGCGGGTCGATCAGCTGCGTGTCGCCGAGGTTCACGCTCAGGTCGGCCGCCTTCTTGCGGATGGCCTCGACGTCGCCGAGCAGCGTCAGGTCGCAGACGTCACGGCGGACCAGCACATCGGCGGCGCGCAGCACCCGCTCCTCGGTGCCCTCCGGGAGCACCACCCGGCGCCGGTCGGCCCGGGCCTGTTCGAGCAGCTCGTGCTCGAACATCATCGGGGTGACCCGGCCGCTGCGCGCGACCGAGATCCGCTTGAGGAGGTCGGCCGTGTCCACGTGCCGCTCGAAGAGACCGAGGGCGGTCTCCGCCTTGCGCGGGGTGGCCGCGTTCAGCTTGCCCTCCAGCGAGAACAGCTCGGTGGCGGTCGGGAAGCTGTTGCCGGGCACGGAGATGACCGGGGTGCCGGGCGCGAGGCGGGCCGCCAGGGTCAGGATCTCCTCGCTGGGCCGCTCGTTCAGGGTGAGCAGCACGCCGGCGATCGGCGGGGTGCCGGCCGAGTGCGCGGCGAGCGCGCCGATGACGAGGTCGGCGCGGTCCCCGGGGGTGACGACGAGGCAGCCCGGGGTCAGCGCGTTGAGGAAGTTCGGCAGCATCGCGCCGCCGAAGACGAAGTCGAGCGCGTCCCGCGCGAGCCCCGCGTCGTCGCCGAGGACGACGGAGGCGCCGAGCGCGTGGGTGATCTGGGCGACGGTGGGCGCGGCGAGCGCCGGCTCGTCGGGCAGCACGTAGCAGGGCACGGGGACCCGGGTCGCGAGCCGCTCCAGCGCCGTGAGGTCCTCGGCGGCCACCCGGTTGACGACCATCGCGAGCACGTCGCAGCCCAGCCCGTCGTACGCCCGGAAGGCGTTGCGCGCCTCGGCCCGTACGGACTCGGCGGTCTGGCCCTTGCCGCCGACCACCGGGATGACGGAGGCGCCGAACTCGTTGGCGAGGCGCGCGTTGAGCGCGAGCTCGTCCGGGAGCTGGGTGGCGGCGAAGTCGGTGCCGAGGACGAGGACGACCTCGTAGTCGCGGGCGACCGCGTGGAAGCGGTCGACGAGCCGGGACACCAGCTCGTCGGTGCCCCGCTCGGCCTGGAGCGCGGAGGCCTCGTGGTAGTCCATGCCGTAGACCGTCGAGGCGTCCTGCGAGAGGCGGTAGCGGGCGCGCAGCAGATCGAAGAGCCGGTCGGGGCCGTCGTGCACCAGTGGCCGGAACACCCCCACCCGGTCCACCTGGCGGGTGAGGAGCTCCATGACTCCCAGCTCGACGACCTGGCGGCCGTCACCGCGGTCGATCCCGGTCACGTACACGCTGCGCGTCACGCCGTGGTCTCCTGTCCAGTCCTGCGGAAGGGGCCGAGCGGCGCCCTCGCGACACCTCTGCGGCCCGTTCGTCAATCGACAGTGCTCAGAAAGCCCCTATAGGGCGGCATTACCCCCTTGACAATACCTCCGCCGATGGTTACGTCGCCCGCCGGACGAAGGGCCCGGAAACCCGGGCCGAAAGGCCCCCCAGGAGCCCCCCACGAGGACGCGCTGACCGCCGGCGAGCGCGCCCGTCAGGCGGAGCGTGTGAGAATTGCGGTGGCTCATAACGGACCGCGACCGAGCAGGAGACACAGCACGATGCGCATCGGAGTTCTCACCGCAGGCGGCGACTGCCCCGGCCTGAACGCAGTGATCCGGTCGGTCGTGCACCGGGCGCTGACCGGCCACGACGACGAAGTCATCGGCTTCGAGGACGGGTTCAAGGGCCTCCTCGACGGCCACTTCCGGCCCCTCGACCTCGACGCCGTCAGCGGCATCCTGGCCCGCGGCGGCACCATCCTCGGCTCGGCCCGCCTGGAGCGGAACCGGCTCCGCGAGGCCGCCGACTCCGCCTCCGACCTGGCCCGCGAGTACGGCATCGACGTCCTCATCCCGATCGGCGGCGAAGGCACCCTGACCGCCGCGCGGATGCTCTCCGACGCCGGCATGCCCGTCGTCGGCGTCCCGAAGACGATCGACAACGACATCTCCTCCACGGACCGCACCTTCGGCTTCGACACCGCCGTCGGCGTCGCCACCGAGGCCATGGACCGCCTCAAGACCACCGCCGAGTCCCACCAGCGCGTGATGGTCGTCGAGGTGATGGGCCGCCACGCCGGCTGGATCGCCCTGGAGTCCGGCATGGCCGGCGGCGCCCACGGCATCTGCCTCCCCGAGCGCCCCTTCCAGATCGACGACCTCGTCAAGATGGTCGAGGAGCGCTTCGCGCGCGGCAAGAAGTTCGCCGTCATCTGCGTCGCCGAGGGCGCCCACCCCGCCGAGGGCTCGATGGACTACAAGAAGGGCGAGATCGACCAGTTCGGCCACGAGCGCTTCCAGGGCATCGGCAACCAGCTCGCCGTCGAGCTGGAGCGGCGCCTCGGCAAGGAGGCCCGCCCGGTCATCCTCGGTCACGTGCAGCGCGGCGGCACGCCGACCGCGTACGACCGGGTGCTCGCGACCCGCTTCGGCTGGCACGCGGTGGAGGCGGCGCACCGCGGCGACTTCGGCCGGATGACGGCGCTGCGCGGCACGAACGTGGAGATGGTGCCGCTGGCCGAGGCCGTGACCCAGCTCAAGAGGGTCCCCGAGGACCGCATGCGCGAGGCCGAGTCCGTCTTCTAGCCTCCCGCGGGAGGACCCGCGCGGTCCGGACGGCCCGGTCCTCCGGCCCCCCCCGCGCCGGGACCTCCGCCCCCGCCTCTCCCGGATTCCTTCCGGGACCCGAACGGTCCGAGTGGCCCCGACCGTCCCCCCGTGGACGGTCGGGGCCACTCGGCGTGCACGGCATCACCCCCGGAAATGCCGAATTCCACTCTTGAGCCACGGCGCGCGATCAACAAGGCTTGGGGCCTGTCCCGGACATGTCCCAACGCTGTCCGGCCGAAGGGGGAGGCGCGGATGACGCCGGGGGAGCACGCTCCTGATCCACGGGAGGCACGGAGCGCCGCCGAGTTCCTCGCGTGCCTCCAGGCCCTCAAGGACTGGTCGGGCCTGACCTACCGCGAGCTGTCGGCCCACGCGGAGGCCCGCGGCGACGTCCTGCCCCGCTCGACGGTGGCGAACATGCTGTCCCGCCCGACCCTGCCCCGCGAGGAGCTCCTCACCGCCTTCGTCCGCGCGTGCGGGGTCGCACCGGGCGAGCTGGCGGACTGGCAGACGGTACGGAAGGAACTCGCGGTACGGGGGGTGTACGGGCCCGGCCCGGCGGAAGCCGCGGGCGGGGGCGGGGCCGAGGACACCTTCGCCGACCGTACCGAGGACCCGGGCGCCGACCCCGGCGAGGGTCCCGGCGAGGGTCCCGGGCCGGCGCCCGCCTGGCCCGGGGCCGCCGAGGGCCCCGGCGGGGGTGCGGGCCCGGCCCGGCCCGGGCCCCGGTCGCGGATACGGCGCGGCCTCGTCGCGGCGGTCGCGCTCGCCGGGCTCGTCCTCGCCGGCATCAGCGTCGTCGCCTTCCTGAAGGACGGGCACGCCGGGCATCCGCCCCGTACCCCCACCGCACCCGCCGCCGGGGACGTCCGCATCCGGGTGACCGGCACCGAGTTCTGCCTGGGCGAGCGGCGCGGCGCCCGCACCGGCCAGATACATCAGCTGCCGTGCGCCGCCGAGGGCGTCCCGCGCTACTCGCTGGCGGAGGTGGGCGGCGGCCGGTGGAGGATCGTCTCGGACCACCCCGACTTCGGCCCCGGCTGCTCCGGCATACCCTCCGGCGGCCGGATACCCGACGCCGCGTACGAGGACTCGGAGTGCGGCGACCCGACCCGGGTCGAGTCCTTCGCCCTGGAGGCGTACGGCACTCCCGTCGAGGGCTACCGGATCGTCCCGGTGGACTCCGCGACCCCCGGCAGCTGCGTCACCGTCGTCGGCGACCGCTCGGCCGCCTGGGCACGGCTCGCCCAGGCGCCCTGCGCGCCGGACGCGGCGGGCCAGCTCTTCGACTTCGACCGGCGGGACTGACGGGGGACGGGGCGAAGATCGGCGCACGGCGGCGAGCGCGGTCCGCGCGAACACCGAGGCGGGCCATGGCAGTTCGGCATCCGCGCCGGCGCCCGTCACGGCCGCCGACGCGCCCTCGGTCCGCCGGGATCCCACTGACCCCGGCGGCCCCGCGAGGCGTTCACGGAGGCTACCGGGGGGCCTCCACGAGACGGGCCCTGAGCGCCGTCACCACGGCCGGGTCGAGCCCGACGTGACCGGTGACGTACCCGTACACCGATCCGTACCGCTCGCGCAGATCCGCGAGGAACAGCCGGATGATGTCGGCGGGCGCCCGGCCGTAGCCCGGCCAGCGCGGCTCCCGGCCGGGGTGCGCGGCCCGCCAGTCGCCGATCAGCCGCTCCGTGGCCAGCTCGGTGAGCGCGAAGTCCGCGAGGATCTCCTCGTCCGGGACGTCCAGGAGGGCGAGGACGACGGCCGCGAGCAGACCCGTACGGTCCTTCCCCGAGGCGCAGTGGAAGACGAGCGGCCCCTCGGAGGCGGCGATCAGCTCCAGGGCCGCGCGGAGCTCCTCCGCCCCGTCCTCGGCGACCTCGGCGAACCGGTCGGCGAGGTAGCGCCAGGGGTCGAGGGCCGGGTCGATCGCCTCCTGGTCGTAGGGGCGGTGCTCGATGGAGAGGTTGTGCCAGGAGACCTCCTCGGTCTCCGGCAGGCGGCCCCTGCCGGCGATCTCCCACGGATAGCGCAGGTCGATCACCGTGCCCACGCCGAGCGCGCGGAAGCGCTCCAGGTCGGCCGGGCCGGCGTCCGCGAGCTTGCCGAGGGAGTCGGAGCGGTAGAGGGTCTCCCACCGCACGGTCCCGCCGTCGGCGGTCCGATAGCCGCCCAGATCACGGAAGTTGTGGAGTCGTTCGAAGGGTATGTGTCGTCTCACGGCGCCAATCTACGGGCCGTTCCGCCGTCACGGTCCGACCGCCGCCCAGAAGTGCGCGGTGATCTCCCCGAGGTAGGCGCGCCCCTCGTCGCCGGTCGCCGCGGAGGCGCCCCAGCTGCTGGTCGCCACCATCCGCGCGTGGTACTCGGTGTGGAGCCGCTGGAGCGCGGACTCCACGACCCGCTTGGGCAGCGGCATCATCTTCACCGCCGGTTTCACGTACGCCTGCCAGCGGGTGGTCGCCGCGTCGCGCAGCAGCTCGGCGAGTGCCTCGTCGCCGCCGGTCGCGGTGATCAGCTCGCGCGGCCCCAGGCCGAGCACCTCGGCGAGGGCGGCCGTCTGGCGTTCGGTGCCGCGCCAGCGGCCCTCGTCCTCCATCCGCTGGTACGCGGAGGCCGACACGCCCACCCGCCGGGCGAGCTCCTCGGCGGAGAGCCCGCGCGCCACCCGGTGCTCCCGCAGGGTGGACGCGGCGGCGATCAGGTCCGAGGGGGAGCACCACAGGACGCCCGCGAGGGCGGTGAGCTGCTGCTCGCCCGGGACCGCCGTGCCGCGTTCCCAGGCGACCACGATCTCGGGCTCGACGAGGATGCCGTACTGCGCCCGCAGGCCGTAGGCGACGTGCCCGGGGGCCATGCCGAGGGCCTCGCGGAGCCGGCGCGCGGCCTGGGCGTCGAAGGGTGGGGAGGGTTGGTGCACCCGGCCACGCTAGGTACAAGAAGTGACGGCTGGCTACGGTGCGTTCCCCCAAACGTGCTTCGTCGTAGGAACATGGGAACCGATCGGTAACCGCGCGGGTGCTCAGTGCCCGCGCGCCGGGCCGTCGAGCCAGCGGTACTGGAGCTCCGGCCGCCCGATCTGACCGTACTGCGGGGCGCGCACGGCCCGGCCCTCCGTGACCAGGTGCTCCAGGTAACGGCGCGCGGTGATCCGGGAGATCCCGACGGCCGCGCCGGCCTCGGCGGCCGTGAGCCCCGCCGGGGTGGCGCGCAGGGTACGGGTGACCGCTTCGAGCGTCGGGGCGCTCAGCCCCTTGGGGAGCGTGGCCGGGTGCGGGGCCCGGAGCGCGGAGAGGGCCCGGTCCACCTCGTCCTGGCCGGAGGCCTCCCCGGCGGCCGCCCGGAACTCGGCGTACCGGACGAGCCGGTCCCGCAGCGTGGCGAAGGTGAACGGCTTCAGGACGTACTGGACGACGCCGAGGGACACGCCCTCCCGGACGACCGCCAGGTCGCGGGCGGAGGTCACGGCGATGACGTCGGCGGAGTGCCCGGCGGCGCGCAGGGCCCGCAGCAGCTGCAGTCCGTGGCCGTCGGGCAGGTAGAGGTCGAGCAGGATCAGATCGACCGGCGTCCGGTCGAGGATCCGCACGGCCGCGGCCCGCGAGTGGGCGACCCCGACGACACCGAAGCCCTCCACGCGCCCCGCGTAGAGCGCGTGGGCGTCGGCCGCGACGGGGTCGTCCTCGACGACGAGGACCCGGAGGGGGCTCCTGCTCACGCGGTCACCTCCTTCTCCGTGCCGACGGCACCCGGGGCCCCGCCGTCCCTCGGCAGCGGCAGCCGCACGGTGAACTGCGCGCCGCCCTCCTCCGCCTCCGCCAGGTCCAGCGTGCCCGAGGCCCGCGCGACCGCCTGGCCCACCAGGGCGAGGCCGAGGCCGCGGCCGGGACCCCGGGTGGACCAGCCGCGCCCGAGGACCGCCTCCCGGTCGGCGGCACGGACACCGGGGCCGCTGTCGCCGACCCGGAGCAGCAGTTCGCCGTCGCCCGCGCGTGCCGCGACGGTGACCGTCACGCGCGCGTGCGGCGTCCCGCCGGCCGCCTCCACCGCGTTGTCGATGAGGTTGCCCAGGATCGTCACCAGATCCCGGGAGGGCAGCGCCGCCGGGACCCGGCCGTCGTCGATGCGGCTGTCCTCGGTGAGGACCAGCTCCACACCCCGCTCGTTGGCCTGCGCCGCCTTGCCGAGCAGCAGCGCCGCGAGGACCGGTTCGCCGACGGCGTCGACGACCCGGTCCGTGAGCGCCTGGGCGAGTTCCAGCTCCGCCGTCGCGAACTCCACGGCCTCGGCCACCCGGCCCATCTCGATCAGCGACACGACCGTGTGCAGCCGGTTCGCCGCCTCGTGGGCCTGGGAACGGAGCGCCTCCGTGAAGCCCCGCTCGGAGTCCAGCTCGCCCGAGAGCGCCTGGAGTTCGGTGCGGTCCCTGAGGGTGACGACGGTGCCGCGCCGCTCCCCGCCCACCACCGGGCGGGTGCTGACCACGAGGACCCGGTCGGCCGTCAGGTGCGTCTCGTCGACGCGCGGCTCCGAGGAGAGCAGCGCGCCGGTCAGCGAGGCGGGCAGGCCGAGCTCCGCGGCCGGGCGGCCGACGACCGCCCCGTCCAGGCCGAGGAGCTCCCGCGCGCCGTCGTTGATGAGGGCGATGCGCCGCCGTCCGTCGAGCATCACGAGGCCTTCCCGCACCGCGTGCAGCGCGGCCTCGTGGTAGTCGTGCATCCGGCTCAGTTCGGTGGCGTTCATGCCGTGCGTGTGGCGGCGGAGGCGCGCGTTCACGACGTACGTCCCCGCTCCGCCGAGCGCGAGCGCCACGCCCGCCATGCCGAGCAGGGCGGTCACCTGCTCGCGTACCTGCTCACTGATCTTGTCGATCGTGATGCCCGCACTGACCAGGGCGACGACCCGGTCGCCGTCGAAGACCGGTGCCACCGTCCGCACGGAGGGGCCGAGGACGCCCAGGTGGGTCTCCGAGTAGAGGCGGCCCCGCCGCGCCTCCTCGATGTGGCCGAGGTACGTGCGGCCGATCTGCGCCGGCTCGGGATGCGTCCAGCGGGTGCCGTCCGGGGCCATGATCACCACGAAGGCGACGCCCGCGTGGCGGCGCAGCGACTCCGCGTACGGCTGGAGGGCGGCCGTCGGGTCGGCGGAGCGGGCGGCGGCGACCACGGACGGGGAGTCGGCGACGGCGGCGGCGGTCGCCGTGGCCTGGCGCCGCGCGGTCTCCTCGGCCTGTGCCCGGTCCGTGACGTACGCGAAGACCGCGCACCCCGCCACGACGACGGCCACGAGCACGACCTGCATCGCGAAGAGCTGGCCGGCCAGGCTGCGGGGGCGGGGGAGCGGGAGACGCATGCGGGTAAGTGTGCACGTGGGAACGGGCGGGGCGGCACCGCGTTCCCGAATCGTGCCCTTCTCCACCGGGGGGTCGGTCGTTTCGGTCGTGAACGAAACGTACGTAACCGTGACCCGGGTCACAGCCTGATGGATAGTCGCGGAGTCCACCGGGACGTGGACACCCATCAGCACGAGGAGGACCCCGTGGCCGCACGCCGGGACCGTACGCACTATCTGTATCTGGCCGTCATCGGCGCCGTACTGCTCGGCATCACGGTCGGGTTCCTGGCGCCGGGGGTCGCCGTCGAGCTCAAGCCGCTGGGCACCGGCTTCGTCAATCTGATCAAGATGATGATCTCGCCGATCATCTTCTGCACGATCGTGCTCGGCGTCGGCTCGGTCCGGAAGGCCGCGAAGGTCGGCGCCGTCGGCGGCCTCGCCCTCGGCTACTTCCTCGTGATGTCGACCGTCGCACTCGCGATCGGTCTGCTCGTCGGCAACCTCCTGGAGCCCGGCTCCGGGCTCCACCTCACCAAGGAGATCGCCGAGGCCGGCGCCAAGCAGGCCGAGGGCGCGAGCGAGTCGACCCCGGACTTCCTGCTCGGGATCATCCCGACCACCCTCGTCTCCGCCTTCACCGAGGGCGAGGTCCTCCAGACGCTCCTCGTCGCGCTCCTCGCCGGCTTCGCGCTCCAGGCCATGGGCTCCGCCGGGGAGCCCGTCCTGCGCGGCATCGGCCACATCCAGCGGCTCGTCTTCCGCATCCTCGGCATGATCATGTGGGCCGCTCCGGTCGGCGCGTTCGGCGCGATCGCGGCCGTCGTCGGGGCGACCGGCGCCGCCGCGCTCAAGTCCCTCGCCGTCATCATGATCGGCTTCTACCTGACCTGCGGGCTCTTCGTCTTCGTGGTCCTCGGCGCGCTCCTGCGGCTGGTCGCCGGGATCAACATCTGGTCCCTCCTGAAGTACCTGGGCCGCGAGTTCCTGCTGATCCTGTCCACCTCCTCCTCGGAGTCCGCGCTGCCCCGGCTCATCGCGAAGATGGAGCACCTGGGCGTCAGCAAGCCGGTCGTCGGCATCACCGTGCCGACCGGCTACTCCTTCAACCTCGACGGCACCGCGATCTACCTGACGATGGCCTCGCTCTTCACCGCCGAGGCGATGGGCGACCCGCTCTCGATCGGCGAGCAGATCTCGCTCCTCGTCTTCATGATCATCGCCTCGAAGGGTGCCGCGGGCGTCACCGGCGCCGGGCTCGCCACCCTCGCGGGCGGCCTCCAGTCGCACCGGCCCGAGCTGGTCGACGGGGTGGGCCTGATCGTCGGCATCGACCGCTTCATGAGCGAGGCGCGCGCCCTCACCAACTTCGCGGGCAACGCGGTCGCGACGGTGCTCGTCGGCACGTGGACCAAGGAGATCGACCGGGCGCGGGTCGAGGAGGTCCTCGCCGGCCGGGTCCCCTTCGACGAGAAGACCCTGGTCGACGACCACGCCTCGGCACCGGTGCCGGACCAGCGCGCCGAGGAGGGCGAGGAGAAGGCCCGCGCGGGCGTCTGACCCGGGAGCGCGGCACACGACCCGCCCCGCGAGGGCGGGAAGGACCCCGAGTCCCGGGCCTTGAGCCGGATCCGGGCCTCGGGAGGAGGGCGGCACCGGCAGCGGCCGGGGCCGCCCTCCTCGCTGTCGACGCGGGGCCGCCCTCGCTCTCAGCGGCCGTCCAGTTCCGCCAGTTCCTCCCGCGAGAGCGTCAGCGACGCGGCACCCGCCGAGTCCCGCACCGTCTCCGGCCGGCTCGCCCCCGGGATCGGGAGCACCGTCGCCGAGCGGGCCAGCAGCCAGGCGAGGGCCACCCGCTGCGGGCTGACCCCGCGGGCCCGCGCGACCCGGTGGAAGGCCCCGAACTCCGGGTCCGCCTCCTGGGCGGACGTCCCGTCCAGGGAGCTCCGCGAGATCCCGCCCAGCGGACTCCACGGCAGGAAGGCGAGGCCGAGCTCCGCGCAGAGCCGCAGCTCGGCCTCGCTGTCCCGCACCGCCGGCGAGTAGCGGTTCTGCACGGAGACCAGCCGGTCGCCGAGGATCTCCCGGGCCAGCAGGATCTGCGCGGCGTCCACGTTGGAGATCCCCGCCAGCCGGACCGTGCCCGCGTCCAGCAGCTCCCGTACCGCGCCGAGGGATTCGGCGTACGGGACGGCCGGGTCCGGCTTGTGCAGCTGGTACAGGCCGATCGCCTCGACGCCGAGCCGCCGCGCCGAGCCCTCCGCCGCCCGCCGCAGGTGCCCGGGCCGGCCGTCGACGGTCCAGCCGCCGTCGGCCGTGCGCCCCCGGCCGCCCTTCGTCGCCACGAGCACGCCGTCCGTGCCGCCGCCGTACGAGGCGAGGGCCCGCGCCACGAGGAGCTCGCCCTCGCCCGGCGCGCCGCCCGGCGGGTGGTAGGAGTCGGCGGTGTCGAGGAGGGTCACCCCCGCGTCCAGGGCCGCGTGCACGGTGGCGACGGCCCGCGCCCCGTCGGGCCGGCCCTCGATGGAGAGCGGCATCGTGCCCAGGCCGACGGCCCCGACCCGTACGTCCCCCAGCATCCGGTAGCCCATCAGCGCTCCACCCCCACCGTCTCGGAGACCGCCCGCGCGAGCCACTCGCCGGAGTCGGTGAAGGAGTAACCGAGGGCGGTCGCACGGGAGTTGTCCATGCCGTACGAGCGGGCGAAGGAGAACGGCGAGACCTCGCCGACCTCCACCTCCCGGAAGACGGTCCGGCCGCCGACCAGCTTCTCGATCTCCGCGCAGAGGTCGGCGGTGGTGAGCGGGCCGTGGGAGTGCGCGTTCACCGGCCCGGTGAAGTCCGCGCCGACCGCCCAGGCGAGGAAGGCGGCGATCTCCTCGACGTACACATAGGTCGCCGGGTGGTTCACCACCGGCACGGAGATCGGTTCGCCCGCGCGGATGCGCCGCGCGTAGTGGTCGAGACGTCCGGTGAAGTCGTCGGCGCCACCGAGCACATGGGCCACCCGGACCGAGGCCCAGGCGAACGGGGACCCGGCCGCGAAGACCGCCTCGGCCTGCCGCTTCCCCTCGCCGTAGTGCGCGTCGAGGAACTCCGGGTCCCCCCACGGCAGGCCCGTGTCGACGGTCACGGCGGCCAGGTCGAGGGCCGACTCGGCGACCGGCACGGCCGAGTCCTCGTACTCGTACACCTCCACGGTGGAGGTCATCACATAGCGCCGGGTGCGCGTCGCGAACACCCGCCGGGCGATCTCGGCCTGGCGCGGGGTGTAGCAGACCTGGTCCACGACGACGTCGAAGGAGCGGCCCGCGAGGGCGGACGTGAGCGCCTTCTCGTCGTCGCGGTCGGCGATCAGCCGCTCGATTCCCTCCGGGGCGGCGGAAGAACCCCGGTTGAGCACCGTGACGCGGTGCCCGGATTCCCGGAGGAGCGTGATGAGCCGCTTTCCGAAATAGCGGTTGCCGCCGATGACCAGAATGTCCATGAACCTCAACTCCCTTGCTTCCGGGGTCAAGTGTTACGTTGTGCGCTCGCCGATTGAAGGGGGAAACATGGGAGTGCAGGCCGTCCCGCCGAAGGAACCACGGCATTCGCGCGCCGCCACCGACGAAACCTCGGCGACCGCCTTCGACCCGATCGACCGGCAGATCCTGGACCTCCTGCAGACCGACGGCCGCATCAAACTCAGCGAGCTCGGCCGGCGCGTCCGGCTCAGCCCCGCGGCCGTGACCGGGCGCGTCCGCCGCCTGGAGGCGGGCGGGGCGGTCACCGGCTACGGCGCGCACGTCGCACCGGCCCTGCTCGGCTACGGCATCCAGGCCTTCATCCGCGTGAACCCGCACGGCGGCTACACCCTGAAGCACCCGCGCACCCTGGAGCTCACCGCGCGCCCCGAGATCCTGGAGGTGCACCACGTGGTCGGCGAGGACTGCTGGATCCTGAAGGTCGCGGTCACCGACACGATCCACCTGGAGGAGATCCTGGAGCAGACCTCGGCCCTCGGCAGGACCACGACCTCGATCGTGCTGTCCTCCCCGGTGGTCCGCAAACCCCTGCTGCCGCCCGCCTCGCACTGACTCCGCGGGGCACGCGCTCCACAGGGCACACAGAAATGCCCCGACTAGAATGGACAGTCGGGGCATTGTTTCGCGTATATTTATGGATTCCGTGTCCGGACATGCTCCAGACGCGGAGAAGTTCAATAAACGCACTGTATCGCGCCGGGAGTCGAATTGTCAACCGAGGAATTTCGGAATGAGCAGCAATTCATCGCCGATCTCTACGCACGACTCGACGACCTCAGGGACCAGGCCGAAGCCGCCGTCGAGCAGGCGCTGCGCACCCCCGGGGTCGGCAGCAGCCAGGGCCGCCTCGAACGGGACGTGATGGTCGCCGAGCAGTCCGGGCTGCTCTCCGCGCTCAACGCGGGGGAGAGCGGACTCTGCTTCGGCCGGCTCGTCTTCCAGGACGGCCGCGACCACCACATCGGCCGGCTCGGCATCCGCGAGGACGACCCGAACCGCACCCCGCTCGTCGTCGACTGGCGCGCCGAGATCGCCCGCCCCTTCTACCTCGCCACCGGGTACGAGCCGATGGGCCTCACCCGCCGCCGCCACATCACCACCCAGGGCCGCGAGGTCGTCTCCCTCCACGACGAGGTCCTCGACCTCGCCGACGCCACCCGCACCGGCCACGAGAGCCGGAACGCCGACGAAGTACTGCTCGCCGCGCTCGACGCCGCCCGCACCGGCCGCATGCACGACATCGTCCAGACCATCCAGGCCGAGCAGGACGCCATCATCCGCTCCCCGCACCGCGGAGTCCTCGTCGTCGAGGGCGGCCCCGGCACCGGCAAGACCGCCGTCGCCCTGCACCGCGCCGCGTACCTCCTCTACGCGCACCGCGAGCAGCTCGCCAAGCGGGCCGTCCTCATCGTCGGCCCCAACCCCGCCTTCCTCGGCTACATCGGCAACGTCCTGCCCTCCCTCGGCGAGACCGGCGTCCTCCTCGCCACCCCCGCCGAACTCTTCCCCGGCGTCCGGGCCACCGGCACCGACACCCCGCACGCCGCCGCCGTCAAGGGCGCCGCCGCCATGGCCGACGCCCTCGCCGCGGCCGTACGGGACCACCAGCGGGTCCCCGAGCGCGGCGAACCGCTGATCGTCCCGCACGAGGACGGCGACCTGGTCATCGACTGGGACATGGCCCTCGAAGCCCGCCACAAGGCCCGCGAGACCGCCCTCCCGCACAACCTCGCCCGCCCCTACTTCGTCTTCCGGATCCTCGACGCGCTCGCCGAACAGCTCGCCGACCGCATCGGCGCCGACCCCTACGGCGGCCCCAACTTCCTCGGCCCCGACGACATCGCCCTCCTCGCCAAGGGCATCGCCGCCAACCCCGAGGTCCACGCGGCGATCGACACCCTCTGGCCCGGCCTCACCCCGCGGGAGTTCCTCGCCGGATACCTGGCCGGACCCACCCACCTCACGGAGGCCGACGCCGAGGCGATCCGGCGCGACGGCGGACCCTGGACCCCCGCCGACGTACCGCTGCTCGACGAGGCCGCCGAACTCCTCGGCGAGGACGACTCCGCCGCCCGCGCCGCCGAGGAGGCCGAACGCCAGAAGCAGATCCAGTACGCGCAGGGCGTCCTCGACGTCTCCTTCGCCTCCCGCACCTACGAGTTCGAGGACAAGGAGGAACTCGACAAGGACGCCTCCGAGGTCCTCTCCGCCCACGACATCATCGACGCCGAACGCTTCGCCGAGCGCCACGAGGAGGCCGACCACCGCACCGCCGCCGAGCGGGCCGCCGCCGACCGCACCTGGGCCTTCGGCCACATCATCGTCGACGAGGCCCAGGAGCTCTCCGCCATGGCCTGGCGGCTCCTCATGCGCCGCAGCCCCAGCCGCTCCATGACCCTGGTCGGCGACCCCGCCCAGACCGGCGACCCGGCCGGCGTCGGCACCTGGGAGAGCATCCTCGGCCCGTACGTCGAGGACCGCTGGGACCACGTCCGCCTCGGCGTCAACTACCGCACGCCCGCCGAGATCATGGCCGTCGCCGCCGAGGCGCGCCGCGCCGCCGACCCCGGCTTCGAACCGCCCCGCTCGGTGCGCTCCACCGGCGTGGAACCCTGGGACCGGACCGCGGACGACCCGGTGAAGGAGGCCGCCGACGCGGTCGCCGCCGAACTCCGCGAGGAGGGCCGGATCGCGGTGATCGCCCCGCCCGGCCTCCACCCGGGGCTGATCACGGCACTCCCCGGCGCCGCGTACGGCCCGAAGCCCGACCTCACGCGCCCGGTGGTGCTCCTCGACCCCCGGCAGGCGAAGGGCCTGGAGTTCGACACGGTGCTCGTCGTCGACCCCGACGGCATCCGGGAGGGCGCCACGCACGGCGTCAACGACCTGTACGTGGCGCTCACCCGGGCCACTCAGCGACTCGGTGTGATCAGGCCGACCGTCACGCCGGCCGTCACGAGCCCCGTCACCCCGGCCGTCACGCGGGCCTGAGCCAGACCGTCGCCAGCGGCGGAAGCGTCATCCGCACGCTCGCGTCACGGCCGTGCCACGGCACCGACTCGGTCTTCACCGGGTCGGTGCCCACCACGTCCGAGCCGCCGTACCGCGCCGCGTCCGTGTTCAGGACCTCCGCCCAGGCCGCGCACGTGTCCGGGACCCCGAGCCGGTAGTCGTGCCGCACCACCGGCGAGAAGTTGGACACCGCGAGCAGCGGCGAACCGAAGGCGTCGAAACGCAGGAACGCGAAGACGTTGTCGTCGGCCGCGTCCCCCACCACCCACTGGAAACCCTCCGGAACGGTGTCCCGCTCCCAGAGCGAGGGCGTCGCCGCGTACACCGTGTTCAGGTCCCGGACGAGATCCCGCACCCCCCGGTGGTCCGCCTCCGCCCCGTACGCCGGATCGAGCAGCCACCAGTCCGGGCCGTGGTCCGCCGACCACTCCGCCCCCTGCGCGAACTCCTGCCCCATGTAGAGCAGCTGCTTGCCGGGATGCGCCCACATGAAGCCCAGATACGCGCGGTGGTCGGCCCGCTGCTGCCACCAGTCGCCCGGCATCTTCGACACCAGGGACCGCTTGCCGTGCACCACCTCGTCGTGCGAGATCGGCAGGATGTAGTTCTCGCTGTACGCGTACACCATCGAGAACGTCATCTCGTGGTGGTGGTACTTGCGGTGCACCGGCTCCTTCTGCATGTACTCCAGCGAGTCGTGCATCCAGCCCATGTTCCACTTCATGCCGAAACCCAGACCGCCGAAGCCGCCCGGACCCACCTGGTCCGTCGCCCGCGTCACCCCGTCCCAGGCGGTGGACTCCTCGGCGAAGGTGACGATCCCCGGGCAGCGCCGGTACACCGTCGCGTTCATCTCCTGCAGGAACGCCACCGCGTCCAGGTTCTCCCGGCCGCCGAACTCGTTCGGCAGCCACTCGCCGTGCTCCCGCGAGTAGTCGAGGTAGAGCATCGAGGCCACCGCGTCCACCCGCAGCCCGTCCACGTGGAACTCCTGGCACCAGTACACGGCGTTGGCGACGAGGAAGTTCCGCACCTCCTTGCGGCCGTAGTCGAACTCCAGGGTCCCCCAGTCGGGATGGTGCGAGCGGCGCGGGTCCTCGTGCTCGTACAGCGGCCGCCCGTCGAACTCGGCCAGCGCCCAGTCGTCCTTCGGGAAGTGCGCCGGGACCCAGTCCATCAGGACCCCGATCCCCGCCCGGTGCAGCGCGTCCACCAGGAACCTGAAGTCGTCCGGGGTGCCCATGCGGGCCGTCGGCGCGTAGAACCCGGTGACCTGGTAGCCCCAGGAACCGCCGAAGGGATGCTCCGTGACCGGCATCAGCTCCACGTGCGTGAAGCCCAGCTCACGGACGTACGCGGGCAGCTGCTCGGCCAGCTGGCGGTAGGTCAGCCCCGGCCGCCAGGACGGCAGATGCACCTCGTACACGGAGATCGGCGCCTCGTGCGGCGGGCGGGAGCCGCGCCGCTCCATCCACTCCGCGTCGTCCCACGTGTAGTGCGACGCGGTGACGATCGACGCGGTGTTCGGCGGGCACTCCGTACGCCGGGCCATCGGGTCCGCGCGGACCGTGTGCGAGCCGTCGGGCCGCGTGATGTCGTACTTGTAGACGGCGCCCTCGCCGACCCCCGGCACGAACAGCTCCCACACGCCCGTCGAACCGAGCGAACGCATCGGCAGGGCCGTGCCGTCCCAGTGCGTGAAGTCGCCCGTGACCCGCACCCCGCGCGCGTTCGGCGCCCACACGGCGAACCGGGTGCCCTCGACGCCCTCGTGCGTCATCGGGTGGGAGCCGAGCGCCGTCCACAGCTCCTCGTGCCTCCCCTCGCCGATCAGGTGCAGGTCCAGCTCGCCGAGGGACGGCAGGAAGCGGTACGGGTCGTGGACCGCGAGCTCGTCCCCGTCGTACCGCACCCGCAGCTCGTACGCGGGCACCTTGCGGAGCAGCGGGACGAGCACCGAGAAGAGCCCGTCGCCGTCGTCGTCGAGCTCGATCCGCCTGCCCTTGGTGAGGACGGCCACCTCCTTCGCCCAGGGGCGGAGGGCCCGGATGACGACCCCGCCCCTGACCGGGTGCGCGCCGAGCACGCCGTGCGGATCGTGATGCTCCCCGGCGAGCAGCCGGGCCCGGTCGCCGGGGTCGAGCGGGGGCGCCTTACGGGGCGTCTTGCCGGCCGTCTTGCCTGCGGGTCGGGCGGTCACGGGGGTGCCTCCTGGGGGGTACGGGGGGTACGAATGCGCAACGGTGATGCGGGTCGCGGGGAAACTCGGCCGAACGGGCCCCGTTGCGGGCCGCGCCGTTGCGGGCCGCGCCCGTCCCGCCCGGCGGGACGATTGCCCACACGGGCCGGGTCGGGGTCACGGCGTGGACAGGCGTTCGATGGCTGACATCGGGACCGGGAGCCAGTCCGGACGGTGGCGGGCCTCGTACACGACCTCGTAGACCGCCTTGTCCGTCTCGTAGGCCCGCAGGAGCGCCGGGTCCGCCCGGGGGTCCACGCCCGCCGCCTCGGCGTAGCCCGTGCAGTACGCCGCCCGGCACCGGGCCGCCCAGTCGGCGTTCCAGGGCCGGTGGGTGCGGGCCGCGTAGTCGAAGGAGCGGAGCATCCCGGCGACGTCGCGGACGGTGGGCTGGGGGCTGCGGCGTTCGTCCAGCGGCTTCGCCGGTTCGCCCTCGAAGTCGATGACGGCCCAGCCGCCGTCGGAGCCGCGCAGCGTCTGCCCGAGGTGCAGGTCCCCGTGGATGCGCTGCACCGCGGCCCCGCCGCTCGCCGCGGCGAACACGGCCCGCAGGCCCGGCACGTGCGGCAGCAGCGCAGGGACCGCCTGGGCCGCCTCGTGCAGCCGGCGGTCCATCGCGGCGGCCAGCAGCTCGGTCTCGGACCGGGCGAGGCGCCGGGTGGGGAGGGCCCGGGCGAGGGCCAGATGCACCTCGGCCGTCGCGCGGCCGAGGGCCCGGGCCTCCGTGGTGAACTCCCTCCCGTCGGCGAGCGCGTCGAGGGCGAGCCGCCAGCCGTCGCGGGAGTCCCGCAGATAGGGCTGGAGGACGCCGAGGGTGGAGGCACCGGACTCGAACCAGGCCACGGGTGCCGGGACGCGGGCGCAGCCGGCTCCGGCGAGGGCGAGGGGGAGTTCCAGGTCGGGGTTGGCCCCCGGGCTGACCCTTCGGAAGATCTTCAGGATGAACGAATCTCCGAAGACCAGTGACGAGTTGGACTGTTCGGCGTCGAGCATGCGGGGGGCGAGGGCGGGCGGGAGGGGGGTCGTGGCGTGGAAGCGCAGGGGGCCGGTCCGGCCCGGGGTGCGCAGCCGCTCGTAGAGGAGGCCGGCGAGCCGCGGGTCGCGCAGCCCTTCGTAGACGGCCCGTCCGGCGAGCGGCCCCTGCCGGATCCGCCCGATCAGGGCGGGGGCGAGGCGGGGCGGGAGCTGGGTCCGTACGCCCAGGAGGAGTTGGTAGCAGTCGGCGGGCGTCCCGGCCGGCCGGCCGGGCTGTTCGACCCGTACGAGCAGATGGAGAAGACCGGGTCCCGCGCCGTCCAGGGGCAGCAGCTCGGTGGCCGCGTCCAGCGTGAATCCGGTGACCCGGCGGCCCTTGCCCGCGAACCAGCGCTGTCTCGGCAGCCATTCGTGGAGCAGGGGGGTGAGGGCCGGAAGGAGGGCGTCCGGGGCCCGGGTGGTGGATGCGGTCTCCGGCATGGCATCGCGTCCTTTCCCCGGGGCGCGCAAGTGGCGTTCGTATACGTTCAAATGCGCAGAGTGTCCCGGATTGCGGCTGTGACTGTCCGGATGTGCGGGACGTGTCGGAAGGGGAAGATCCGTATGGGCCCGGCAAGAAGGCCCGGATGGACCTGAATCGTGGCGTGGATCGTGTGTCGTTCACAGTGCCCAGAGTGGGACGGGGGAAACCGTCCCACCCCGAGCGAGCGGGAACTGGCTCCCGCTCAGGCCTTCTTGAGACGGAACCAGTAGAAGCCGTGTCCCGCAAGGGTCAGGAGGTAGGGCAGCTGGCCGATGGCCGGGAACTGCACCCCGCCGATCAGCTCCACGGGCCGGGTGCCGTCGAAGCGGCGCAGGTCGAGCTCGGTCGGCTGCGCGAACCGCGAGAAGTTGTTCACGCAGAGGACCAGGTCGGCGTCCATTCCCTCTTCGGGGGCGGTCTCCCGCAGGAAGGCGAGCACCGCCGGGTTGGAGGCCGGGAGTTCCGTGTACGTCCCCGTGCCGAAGGCCCGGTTCTGCTTACGGATCTCGATCATCCGCTTCGTCCAGTGGAGGAGCGAGGACGGCGAGGCCATCCCTGCCTCGACGTTGGTCACCTGGTAGCCGTGGACCGGGTCCATGATGGCCGGCAGGTAGAGCCGTCCCGGGTCGCAGGAGGAGAAGCCCGCGTTCCGGTCGGGGGTCCACTGCATCGGGGTCCGCACCCCGTCCCGGTCGCCCAGCCAGATGTTGTCGCCCATGCCGATCTCGTCGCCGTAGTAGAGCACCGGCGAGCCGGGCAGCGAGAAGAGCAGCGCGGTGAACAGCTCCATCTGCTTGCGGTCGTTGTCGAGGAGCGGGGCGAGCCGCCGCCGGATGCCGATGTTGGCCCGCATGCGCGGGTCCTTGGCGTACTCGGCGTACATGTAGTCGCGTTCCTCGTCCGTGACCATCTCGAGCGTGAGCTCGTCGTGGTTGCGGAGGAAGATGCCCCACTGGCAGCCGGACGGGATCTCCGGGGTCTTGGCCAGGATCTCGGAGACCGGGTAGCGCGACTCGCGCCGGACGGCCATGAAGATCCGCGGCATGACCGGGAAGTGGAAGGCCATGTGGCACTCGTCGCCGCCCGAGCGGAAGTCGCCGAAGTAGTCGACGACGTCCTCCGGCCACTGGTTGGCCTCGGCCAGCAGCACCGTGTCCGGGTAGTGGTCGTCGATCTCCTTGCGCACCCGCTTGAGGAAGGCGTGGGTGGCCGGGAGGTTCTCGCAGTTGGTGCCCTCCTGCTGGTACAGGTACGGCACGGCGTCCAGCCGGAAGCCGTCGATCCCCAGGTCCAGCCAGAACTTCAGCGCGGAGAGGATCTCCTCCTGCACCGCCGGGTTCTCGTAGTTGAGGTCCGGCTGGTGCGAGAAGAACCGGTGCCAGTAGTACTGCTTGCGGACCGGGTCGAAGGTCCAGTTCGACGACTCGGTGTCGACGAAGATGATCCGGGCGTCGGCGTACTGCTTGTCGTCGTCCGCCCAGACGTAGTAGTCGCCGTACGGGCCCTCCGGGTCGCGCCGCGACTCCTGGAACCACTCGTGCTGGTCGCTGGTGTGGTTCATGACGAAGTCGATGACCACGCGCATGCCGCGCTGGTGGGCCGCGTCGACGAACTCCACGAAGTCGGCCAGGTCGCCGAACTCGGGGAGCACCGAGGTGTAGTCGGCGACGTCGTAGCCGCCGTCCCGCAGCGGGGACTTGAAGAACGGCGGCAGCCAGAGGCAGTCCACGCCCAGCCACTGGAGGTAGTCCAGTTTGGACGTGATGCCCTTCAGGTCGCCGACGCCGTCGCCGTTGCTGTCCTGGAAGGAGCGGACGAGGACCTCGTAGAACACCGCCCGCTTGAACCAGTCGGGATCGCGGTCCTTGGCGGGGGTGTCCTCGAAGGTGTCGGGGACGGGCTCGTTGACAGTCATGTGGTGGGTGACCCTCCGGTCTGCGGGGACGGTCGCAGGGCGAGTACGTGCGCGGGCGTGACGCCCGGTTCCAGGCGCACGTAAGCTGCCCTGCCCCAGTGATAGGTCTCGCCGGTGAGCTCGTCGCGCACCGGCACGGTCTCGTGCCAGTCGAGGCCGAGTTCCGGCATGTTCAACGAGAGTGAAGCCTCCTGGGTGTGGTGCGGGTCGAGGTTGACGACCACCAGAACGATGTTCGAACCGGAGCGCTTCGAGTACGCGATCACCTGCGCGTTGTCGGTGTCGTGGAAGGTCAGGTTCCGCAGCCGGCGGAGGGCCGGGTTGCGGCGCCTGATCCGGTTCAGCGCGGTGATCAGCGGGGTGATCGTCGCCCCGGAGCGCTCCGCCGACTCCCAGTCCCTCGGCCGCAGTTCGTACTTCTCCGAGTCGAGGTACTCCTCGCTGCCGTCCCGCAGCGCGGTGTTCTCGCACAGCTCGTAGCCGGCGTACATGCCCCAGGACGGCGAGAGGGTCGCCGCGAGCACCGCCCGCGCCTCGAACGCCGGCCGGCCGCCCCGCTGGAGGTAGGCGTGCAGGATGTCGGGGGTGTTCACGAAGAGGTTCGGCCGCATCTGCGCGGCCGCTTCCCCGGACAGCTCGGTCAGGTACTCCGTCAGCTCCTCCTTGGTGTTGCGCCAGGTGAAGTACGTGTACGACTGCTGGAATCCGATCGCGCCGAGCGTCCGCATCATCGCCGGACGGGTGAACGCCTCCGCCAGGAAGATCACGTCCGGGTCCGCCCGGTTGATCTCGCCGATCACGCGCTCCCAGAACACCACCGGCTTGGTGTGCGGATTGTCCACGCGGAAGATCCGGATCCCGTGGTCCATCCAGTGCCGCAGCACCCGCACGGTCTCGGCGACGATCCCGTCCATGTCCTTGTCGAACGCGATCGGATAGATGTCCTGGTACTTCTTCGGCGGGTTCTCCGCGTACGCGATCGAACCGTCCGGGCGGTGGTGGAACCACTCCGGGTGCTTCTCCACCCACGGGTGGTCCGGGGAACACTGGAGCGCGAAGTCCAGGGCGATCTCCAGCCGCAGCTCCCGGGCCCGCGCCACGAAGGCGTCGAAGTCCTCGAAGGTCCCCAGGTCCGGGTGGAGCGCGTCGTGCCCGCCCTCCGGCGAGCCGATCGCCCAGGGCACGCCGACGTCGCTCGGCGACGCCGACAGCGAGTTGTTGGGGCCCTTGCGGTGGGTCTCGCCGATCGGGTGCACCGGCGGCAGGTAGACCACGTCGAAGCCCATCGCCGCGACCGCGGGGAGCCGTTCGGCCGCGGTGCGGAAGTTCCCCGGGACCGTACGGCCCTTCACCTTCCGCACGCCCTCCGAGCGCGGGAAGAACTCGTACCAGGAGCCGAACAGGGCCCGCTCGCGCTCCACCTGCAGCGGCAACGCGGGGGAGGCGGAGAGCAGTTCGCGCAGCGGGTGCCGGTCCAGGGCGTCGACCACCTGCGGGGCGAGCGCCGCAGCCAGCCGCACGGCCGCCGGACGGGAGACGTCGCGCAGCGCGTCCGCCGCCCCGAGCACGGCCTCCCGGCCGCCGCCCTTCTTCGGGACGCCCTTCGCGGCCCGCTCGTGCAGCTCGGCCCCCTCGGCGAGGACCAGTTCGGAGTCGATCCCGGCCGGGATCTTGATCCTCGCCGTGTGGCGCCAGGTGGCCACCGGGTCGCTCCAGGCCTCCACGGTGTACGTCCACAGGCCCTCGGTGTCCGGGGTGACCTCGGCACCCCACCGGTCGGTGCCCGGGGCCAGTTCGCGCATCGGGGTCCACGGGCCGGGGCGGCCCGACGGGCCGCGCAGTACGACATTGGCGGCGACCGCGTCGTGGCCCTCGCGGAAGACGGTCGCCGTCACCTCGAAGGACTCTCCGGCCACCGCTTTCGCGGGGCGCCGGCCACAGTCGACCAGCGGGCGTACGTCCAGTACGGGAATGCGTCCCATGAGCGGATTCACAGCATCACCTGACGGGTTACGGGGGTGCGGGTGGTGGTGCGCTCTTTCTAGCTCCGTCGACGGCCGGCGGGTTGCGGGCATGACGGCTCCTGTCCGCGTTCACTCGGATGGCGGGTCCACAGGGATGAAACAGGGATGAACGAAGGTCACGGAGGGACGGGTTCGGGGGTGTACCGCAGGAGCCTTCCCACGGTTCTCGGGTGGGCAATCCGGCGCTTTGTTAACTACTCGGACGTAGGCACATCGGCAAGCACCCGACCCGGACAAGAAAGAAGCCCCGCCTCTGTGGGGCGGGGCTCGGTCTGCGGGCGGAGTCAGGGGCGCGGCGAGGCGTCCGGTTCCTCCGCGTCCGTCGACCACACCTGCCAGGGCTGGCGGGCCACCCACTCCTCCACCGGGGCCGGTTCCAGGCCGAGGACCTCCGACGACACCCCGTCGTCGTCCGCCATCAGCAGCGGATCGGCGCCGCTCGCCATGTAGTGGTAGATCCCCGCGACCCCGGCCGCCGTCTCCGGGCCGAGCAGCTGCGCCAGGCCCCGCTCGAACACGGCCGGATCCAGCTCCTCGTACCGCACCGCCCGGCCCAGCCCGCGCCCGAAGGCCGCCGCGAGGTCGCGGCCCGTCAGGGCGCGGTCCCCGCCGATGTCGAAGGTCCGGCCCTCCAGGCCCTCCCGGGTGAGCGCCGCGAGGGCCGCCTCCGCGAGACCCCGGTGCGACAGCCACGCCGTCCGCGCGGACTCCGGCAGCGGATAGGCGAGGACGCCGTCGTCGACGAGCGCCGGGCCGTTCCACGGCGAGAACAGGTTGTCCAGGTACACCGGCGGCCGGACCACCACCAGCGGCACCCCGCTGTCCCGCAGCACCCGCTCCGCGAGCCGCCGCGTCTCGAAGGCGGCGACGTCCGTCGGGCCCAGCGGGAGACGGGTGTTGGCGTTGAACACGAGGCGGGACGTCCCCGCCGCCAGGGCGGCCTCCGCGATGTTCCGCGCGTACGCCTCCACCCGCGTCTCGTCGTACACCAGCGGCATCGTGACGAACGCGTGCGTGGCCCCCGCGAAGAGCCGCCGCACATCGCCAGGGACCCCCAGGTCGCCCGCGAGGAAGAAGGCGCCCGGGAGCGGCGGCCGGTCCGCCTCGGGGCGCCGGGTCAGGGTCCGCACCCGGTGGTGGCGCTCGGCGAGGAGGCGGGCCACCGCACCGCCCTGGAAGCCGGTCGCGCCCACGACCGCCACCCGCATCGGAATCTCACTGGACATGTGTGTCTGAGGCCCTTCGATAGGCTGTCACCGCTGCCGTGACGGCGTCCCTCCAGGCTCGCCGCGACGGCTTCGGCCGTTCAATTAACAAACCGGGGCGGAAGTTGAAGGATCGTCCATGGAAACCGCGGGAACCGACCGTCGCGACCGGCGAGACCCCCTCGACCGGCATGACTCCTTCGTCGAGGGCGAACACGAAGACCTCCTGAGCGAACTCCTCAAACCCCTCCGGCTCACCGGCGTCTTCGACAGCCGCTGGCACGTCCGCGCCCCCTGGGCCATCGAGGGCGACGCCGAACGCAGCTGCGCCGTCCTCCACTACGTCGTCGAGGGCACCTGCTGGATCACCACCGACGACGAGACCCCGGTCGAACTCCACGCCGGCGACCTCGTCGTCTTCCCCACCGGCGCCGCCCACCGCCTCTCCGACCGGCCCGAACGCCAGGGCCTCCCGCTCAAGGCCGTCCTGCCCGAACGGCAGCCCGGCACCTCCGGCGAGATCGTCATCGACGGCAGCGGCCCCGAGAGCCGCCTCCTCTGCGCCGGGCTCCACTACGACGCCAGCGCCGCCACCGACCTCTACACCTCCCTGCCCTGGGCCCTCGTCCTCGACGGCCCCCAGGTCGAACGGGAACCGCTGCTCCGCGACACCCTCCGGCTGCTCGCCGCCCCCGACCGGCCCGTCGGCCCCGGCGACCGGCTCATCACGCTGCGCGCCTTCGAGATGGCGCTCGTCCTCGCGCTCCGCCCGCTCCTCCGCGAACTCGCCGGGAACCCGGCCTCGCTGCCGCTGCTCCGCCACCCCGGGATCAGCCGGGCGGTCGTCATGATGGCGACCCGGTTCGCCGAGCCCTGGACCATCGACTCCGTCGCCCGGGAGGTGGGCATGTCCCGCTCCGCCTTCACCGCCGCCTTCCGCGACCTCGTCGGCGACTCCCCGGCCCGCTACCTCGCCGCCCGCCGCATGCAGGAGGCGGGACGGCTCCTCACCGAGACCTCCCTCCCGCAGTCGGCCCTGCCCGCCCGCGTCGGCTACCGCAGCGCCGTCGGCTTCCACCTCGCCTTCCGCAAGTGGTTCGGGGTGACCCCCGGCGAGTACCGGGCGGGGGAGGTCAGAGCCGCCTGATCCCGCCGACCTGACATCTTCGGGAGCCCCTGGACGGTTCTTAAGGACCCCTGGACGGACGTTCATTGTCCGGCCGGGTCCACCGGGACAGGCTCGGGACGGCAGAGCCGTGGCACCCGAGGAGAGGCGACACACCGGTGACGAGGTCCGGGCAGGAGTATCTGGAGGGACTGCGCGACGGGCGCGAGATCTGGCTCGACGGGGAACGGGTCGAGGACGTCACCGCCCACCCCGCCTTCCGCGCCTCCGCCGCCTCCTTCGCCGGCCTCTACGACCTCGCCGACGACCCCGTGCACCGCCCCGTCCTCGTCCAGGGCGGGGTGCGCCGCGCCTGCGCCGTGCCCCGCTCCTACGAGGACCTCGTCGCCCGGCGCCGCGCCTTCCGCACCACGGCCGCGGCGAGCTACGGCTTCCTCGGCCGCACCCCCGACTACATGGCCGCGGGCGCGGCCGGATTCGCCGCCGCGCCCGCCGTCTTCACCGGCGAGACCTTCGACGGCGCCGACCACGCCCTCGCCTTCCACCGCAGGATCGCCGAGGGAGACCTGCACGTCGCGTTCACCCTCACCAACCCCGCCTCCGGGCGCGGCGAGGACGACCTCACCCTGCGGGTCGTCGGGGAACGCGACGGCGGGATCGTCGTCCGCGGCGCCAAGACCATCGGCACCGGCGCGGTCTTCGCCGACGAGCTGCTCGTCGGCACCATCGAGCCGCTCGCCGCCGACGACACCGAGCGCGCCGTCACCTTCTCCGTACGGCTCGACACCCCCGGCCTCAAGCTGATCTCCCGCACCTCCTACGAGGAACGCTCCCGCTCCGTCTTCGACCACCCGCTCTCCTCCCGGTACGACGAGAACGACGCGATGCTCGTCTGCGAGGACGTCTTCGTGCCCTGGGAGCGGGTGCTCACCTACCGGGACCCGGCCACCACCGGCGCGATCTGGTGGCAGACCCCCGCCTACCCGAACCTCGTCCACCAGGCCGCCACCCGCTTCTGGACCAAGCTGGAGTTCCTCACCGGCCTCGCGATCCTCCTCACCCGCTCGAACGGCACCGAGAAACTGCCGCCCGTCACCCAGGCCCTCGGCCGGCTCCTCGGCATGGTCGCCCAGGCCAAGGCCTTCGTGCTCGCCGCCGAGGCCTCTTACGAGGAGGTCGACGGCGGGCGCGGCGGGGTCCGCCCCGGGCAGGAGATCTCCTTCGCCCAGCGGATCATGGCCGGCGAGCTCTACCCGCGCGCCGTCCAGGACGTCAAGCTCCTCGCCGGTGGTGCCCTCGTCCAGCTCCCCGCGAGCGGCCGCGACCTCCTCCACCCCGAACTCGGGCCCCTGGTCCGCCGCTACTTCGCGACGCCCGGCCACTCCGCGGAGGACCGCGTCAAGCTGCTCAAACTCGCCTGGGACGCCCTCGGTTCGGAGTTCGCCGGCCGCCACGAGCAGTACGAGCGCTTCTACCACGGCGCCCCGCACGTCTACCTGACCATGCAGACCTGGGCCGGCGCGGCGGGGGAGTGCGAGAACCTCGCCCGGGCCTGCCTCGACGGCTACGGCCTGGGGACGACCCGGTGACGGCACCACCACCGGTCCCACGGCGCGGGGCGCTCGCCCTGCTCGCCTCCACCCAGCTGCTGCTGATCATGGACACCGCGATCGTCAACGTCGCGCTGCCCTCCGTCGGAGAGGACCTCGGCTCCGGCTCCACCGGCCTCTCCTGGGTCGCCAACGCCTACCTCATCACCTTCGGCGGACTGCTCCTCCTCGGCGGACGCGTCGCCGACCTCCTCGGCCACCGGCGGGTCTTCCTCGGCGGCCTCGGCCTGCTCGCCGTCGCCTCCGCCGCCGGTGGTCTCGCCCCCGGCGCCGACGCCCTCGTCGCGGCCCGCGCCGCCCAGGGCGTCGGTGCCGCCCTCGCCGCGGCCGCCGCCTTCGCCCTGCTCCTCCTGCTCTTCCCCGACGGCCCCGCCCGGCACAGGGCCCTCGGCGCCTTCGCCGCCATGGGCGGTCTCGGCGGCGTCCTCGGCACGGTCCTCGGCGGCGTCCTCACCGACGCCCTCGGCTGGCGCGCCCCGTTCTGGCTGAACGTCCTGCTCGCCGCCGCCCTCGCCGCCCCGGCCCTCCGGATCCTCGCCCCCCGCACCGCAGCCGCGCCCCGCGGCGGCTTCGACCTCGCCGGGGCGCTCACCGCCACCGCCGGGCTCGGCCTCGTCGCCCACGCCCTCGTCGGCGGCGCCGAAGCCGGATGGCTGTCCGCCCGCACCCTCGGCGCCGGAGGAGCCGGGCTCGCGCTGCTGCTCGCCTTCGCCGCCGTCGAGACCCGGGCCGCCGCCCCGCTCGTCCCGCCCGCGGTCCTCGCCCGGCCCGCGCTCCGCCTGGCCAACATCCTCGCCGCACTCGCGCAGACCGCGCTGTTCCCGATGTTCTTCCTGGTCAGCCTCTACCTCCAGAGCGTTCTCGGGTACGCGCCCCTCGGCGGCGGCCTCGGACTCCTGCCGCTCTCCCTGGTCGTCGTCGCGGTCGCCCCGCAGACCGGCCGGATCATCTTCCGCGTCGGCCTGCACCGGGCCATGACCCTCGGCTTCGTCCTGCTGTGCGCAGGAACCCTCTGGCTGGCCCTCGCGCTCACCCCGGACGGCACCTTCGCGAGCACCGTCCTCGCCCCCAGCCTCCTCCTCGGCGCCGCCCTGCCGCTGGTCATGGTCACCACCAACGTCGCCGCGACGGCCGAGGCCGCACCCGAGGAGACCGGACTCGCCTCCGGACTCGTCAACACCAGCCAGCAGTTCGGCTCCGTCCTCGGCCTCGCCGTCCTGGTCGCCGTCGCCGCCGCCCGTACCGCGGACACCACCCGCACCGGGGCCGCCGGCGCGGCCCGGGCCGCCGCCGAGACCGCCGGCTTCCGCGCCGCCCTCCTCACCGGCGCCGCCCTCGCCGCGCTCGCCGCCCTGCTCTCCGTACGCCTCCACCTCCCGGAGCGGGCCGCGGCACCGGAGGACCGGGTGCCCGATCCGTACTGACCCCGTCCCGCTCCGCGATGCCCACGACCACCCGGCGAGTGAGCCGAGGGGCCGCACCAGCGCCCCGGAGGCGAACCGAGCCCCGAAGAAGAGGAGCCCGCTGTGCTCGGCGACCCGCGTCACATGACCGAGGAGATACGCGCCGCCGACCCGCTGGGCGCCGACGCCCTGCTCGCCGCGGTCCCCGCGATGAACGCGCGGGCCGACACGGCGGCCCTGACCGTCGCCCTCCGGGCCCTCCTGCCGGACCCCGAACGGGCCGCGCTGTGGAGCGTCGGCGGCGCACTCGCCGCGATGCGGGACCTCGGCATCCTGCTCGGCTCCCTCAAACGGCACGGCGTGCAGCCGCTGGCCGCGGTGCCCGAGGCGCTGCCCGTCCTGGAACTCCTGGGCCGCCGCACCGACATGATCCCGCGCGACACCGTCCACCACTACACGACCTGGAACCCCGACGGCCCCCGCCGCCGCACCTACACCGGAGACCCGACCGAGGCCCGCCTCCAGGACGCGGTACGTATGGTCTTCCCGGGGCTCGTCGCGGCCCTGGAGGACTGCGCCCGGGTCGCCCGCCTCGAACCGTACGCCCCCGGCTTCGCCGCCGCCCTGGACCGCGTCGCCGGCCACGTGCGGACGATGGTGGACTCCATCGACCTCACCGTCGCGCAGGTCCCGCCCGCGTACTTCGCCCTCACCCTTCGCCCGTACTTCGAGGAGGTCGAGATCGACGGCCGCGACTACCTCGGCCCGGCCGCCGCACAGGTCCCGCTCTGGCTGGTCGACCTGACGCTGTGGCAGTGCGACCGCTCCGACGCCGCCTACGACGCCTTCCTCGCCGAGTCCCTGCCCTACGCCCTGCCGTCCTGGCGCGCCTTCCACGCCCGGCACCGCGGCGGTGTCTCCGCCGTCAGCAAGCTGTCGGCGGCGGTCAGCTGGGAGGGCGCCGACCGGCTGCCGCCCGTGCTGGCCGCCTCGGCGGAGGCGCTCGGCCGCGTCCTGCGGATCCTGAAGACCTTCCGGGCCCGGCACCTCGGCATCGCCCGCAAGGCGTACAGCGACGAGGTGCGCCTGTACGAGGAGGGCAGCGGCGGGGCCCCCGTCGCGCTGCTGCGCTCGATCCTGGACCTGACCAGGGAGAACGAGACCATGGTGCGCCGCGCGACCGCGCGGCGCCGTCCCGCCGGGGCTCCCGTCGGCCCGTCGGCCGCGTAGGACAGGCCCCATCGGCGCGAAGGAGCATTCGAGATGTCCCCCCACAACCCCGTCCCCCGCACCCCCGCCCCCCGCACCCCCGCCCTCCGCACCCCCGCTCCCCACGGACCGGACCACCGGCCGCACTACGGTCACAGCCCGCACATCGTGATCGCCGGCGGCGGCATCGCCGGCCTCACCGCCGCCCTCGCCCTGCACGCCGCCGGATTCGAACGGGTGACGGTCGTCGAGGCCGCCGCGGCCATCCGCCCCCTCGGCGCCGGGCTCAACCTGATGCCGAACGCCGTCCGCGAACTCGACGCGCTCGGCCTGCTCGACGCCCTGGAGGCGGGCGCCCTGCGCACCCGCGAACTGCGCTACTACCACCGCTCCGGCGGCCTGATATCCCGCGAACCCCGCGGCCTCGGCGCCGGCTACCGCTGGCCCCAGCTGTCGGTCCACCGCGGCCACCTCCAGCAGGTCCTCGCCGGCGCCGTCCGCGCCCGGCTCGGCTCGGCGGCCCTGGTCACGGGCGTCAAGGTGACCGGCGTCGAACTGCTCCCGGACGGCCGGCCCCGGCTGCGCCTGGAACACCGCGACGGACCCGTCCGGGGCCGGGCCTCCCTCGAACCGGACGTCCTCGTCGGCGCCGACGGCATCCGCTCCGCGGTCCGCGCGGCGCTGTACCCGGCGGAGGGCGGGCCCCCGTGGAACGGGATGCTCGTGTGGCGGGGGGTCTCCCGGATGCCCGCACGGGCCGTGGGCTCCTTCATGCTCATCGCCGGCGACGACCGGCAGAAGGCCGTCGTCTACCCGATGGGCCGGCCCACCGGACCCGGCCGGGAGGTCCTCGTCAACTGGGCCCTCGCCCGGCCCGCCGACACCCCCGGCGACGCCTGCGAGGAGCGGCTGCGGGGCGACTGGAACCGCGCCGTCCCCGTCGACGCCTTCCTCCCGCACTACGAGGGCTGGGAGTTCGACGGCGTCAGCGTCCCCGCCGTCCTGCGCGCCGCGGACACCGCGCACGAATACCCGATGGTCGACCGCGAACCCCTCGACCGGTGGACCCACGGCCGCACCACCCTCATCGGCGACGCCGCCCACGCCATGTACCCGATCGGCTCCAACGGAGCCACCCAGTCGATCGTCGACGCCCGCGCCCTCGCCCACGCCCTCGCCCGGCACGCCGACCCCGCCGAGGGCCTCGCCGCGTACGAGCGCGAACGCCGCCCCGCCATGACCGCCCTCCAGCACGCCAACCGGCAGCTCGGCCCCGAGGTCGTCATCGACCTCGCCCACGCGCGCGCCCCGCACGGCTTCACCGACATCCACCAGGTCATCCCCGCCGAGGAGCTCGCCGCCATCGCCGGACGGTACGCGGCGACCGGAGCCTTCGACCCGGCCACCGTGAACCAGGGCTCCCCGTACGAGCCGGCGGTACCCACCGTCTGACCCCGTGCGCCGTGGCCCGACGGGGTCCCCTGCCCTAACGTCGGAGCGGCACGCCGGACGCACAGCGTGGTGCGCCCGCTCCGCTCCGTACTCGCCTGCGAAGGTGGACAACGTGAAGGCAATCCGTCGATTCACCGTGCGTCCCGTCCTCCCCGACACCCTTCGACCCCTCGCCGACCTCGCGCACAACCTGCGCTGGTCCTGGCACGAGCCCACCCGGGCGCTCTTCGAATCCCTGGTACCCCCCTCCGAGGCGGTGCCGAACGGCGCCGACCCCGTCCGGGTCCTCGGCGCCCTCGAAGCGCCCCGGCTCGCCGCCCTCGCCGCCGACCGGGACTTCCTGGTCCGCCTCGGCGCCGCCGCCGAGGACCTCGACCACTATCTGCACGCCCCCCGCTGGTACCAGGGCCGCTCCGGCGACGTCCCGGCCGCCGTCGCCTACTTCTCGCCCGAGTTCGGCGTCGCCGCCGCCCTGCCCCAGTACTCCGGCGGCCTCGGCATCCTCGCCGGCGACCACCTCAAGTCCGCGAGCGACCTCGGCGTCCCGCTGATCGGCGTCGGCCTGCTCTACCGGCACGGCTACTTCCGGCAGTCCCTCGGCCGGGACGGCTGGCAGCAGGAGCAGTACCCCGTCCTCGACCCCGGCGAGCTGCCCGTCACCCTGCTCCGCGAGGACGACGGCACCCCCGCCCGGATCACCCTCGCCCTCCCCGGCGGCCGCAGCCTCCACGCCCACCTGTGGATCGCCCGGGTCGGCCGCGTCCCGCTCCTCATGCTCGACTCCGACGTCGAGGAGAACGCCCCCGGCGAACGGAGCGTCACCGACCGGCTGTACGGCGGCGGCAGCGAGCACCGGCTCCTCCAGGAGATGCTCCTCGGCATCGGCGGCGTCCGCGCCGTCCGCACCTACACCCGGCTCACCGGCCACCCCGCCCCCGAGGTCTTCCACAGCAACGAGGGCCACGCCGGCTTCCTCGGCCTCGAACGGATCCGTGAACTCCAGGGCGAGGGACTCGACTTCGGCAGCGCCCTGGAGACCGTCCGGGCCGGGACCGTCTTCACCACCCACACCCCCGTCCCGGCCGGCATCGACCGCTTCGACCGGGCCCTCGTCGCCCGCCACCTCGGCGACGACGGCGCCCTCCCCGGGGTCGACCTCGGCCGGATCCTCGCCCTCGGCGACGAGACCCCCCTCGGCGGCGAACCCGGCGTCTTCAACATGGCCGCCATGGGCCTGCGCCTCGCCCAGCGCGCCAACGGCGTCTCCACCCTCCACGGCGCCGTCAGCCGCTCCATGTTCGCCGGACTCTGGCCCGGCTTCGACGCCGAGGAGGTGCCGATCACCTCCATCACCAACGGCGTCCACGCCCCCACCTGGGTCGCCCCCGAAGTCACCCGGCTCTCCCCGGACGCGAGCGACCGGGAGCTGTGGGAGCTGCGCCGCACCCTCCGCGAACGGCTCGTGGCCGACGTGCGCGACCGGCTGCGGGCCTCCTGGCGGCAGCGCGGCGCCGCCGCCGCCGAACTCGGCTGGACCGAGTCCGTCCTCGACCCCGACGTCCTCACCATCGGCTTCGCCCGCCGCGTCCCCTCGTACAAGCGGCTCACCCTGATGCTGCGGGACAAGGACCGGCTGCGGGCGCTGCTCCTCCACCCCGAGCGGCCCGTGCAGCTCGTCGTCGCCGGCAAGGCCCACCCCGCCGACGACGGCGGGAAGCGGCTCGTGCAGGAACTCGTCCGCTTCGCCGACGACCCACGGGTCCGGCACCGGATCGTCTTCCTGCCCGACTACGGCATGGAGATGGCCCGCGGCCTCTACCCCGGCTGCGACGTCTGGCTCAACAACCCGCTGCGCCCCCTGGAGGCCTGCGGCACCAGCGGCATGAAGGCCGCCCTCAACGGCTGCCTCAACCTCTCCGTCCTCGACGGCTGGTGGGACGAGTGGTTCCGGCCCGACTTCGGCTGGGCCATCCCCACCGCCGACGGCGCCGCCTCCGCCGACGAGGACCGCCGCGACGACCTGGAGGCCGCGGCCCTCTACGAGCTGATCGAGCGCCGGGTCGCGCCCCGCTTCTACGACCGCGGCCCCGACGGGGTGCCGTCCGGCTGGACGGCCATGGTCCGGCGCACCCTCGCCGACCTCGGCCCGAAGGTGCTCGCCGACCGGATGGTCCGCGAGTACGTCGAGAAGCTGTACGTGCCCGCCGCCGGCGCCCGCCGGGCCCTCGGTCCGGACCGGGCGCGGGACCTCGCCGCCTGGAAGACGCGCGTCCGGGAGGCCTGGCCCAAGGTGGCCGTCGACCGCGTCGAGGTCGGCGACGGGCTCGCGGACGACCTCGCCGACGCCGAACTGGGCGCCACGCCCGTCGTCCGCGTCCGGGTGACGCTCGGCGCGCTCGGCCCCGACGACGTCGAGGTGCAGGCCGTCACCGGCCGGGTCGACGCCGACGACACCCTCGCCGCCACCCGCACCGTCACCCTCAAGCCGGCGGGCGGACCCGACCTGGAGGGACGCCTGCCCTACGCCGGCACCCTGGAGCTCGACCGGACCGGCTCCTTCGGCTGCACGGTCCGCGTCCTGCCCGCCCACCCGCTGCTCGCCCACCCGGCCGAGCTCGGCCTCGCGGCGCTGCCGGAGGAGACGACGGGGGAGGGGGCGGGGGTGCTCCTGAGGTAGCTACGGGACCTCGGCCTTGCCGGCGAGGTGCCCGTCGACGAAGCAGAGCCGGTACACCGGGATCGCGGCCAGCATCGTGGACCGGTAGTACCGGCACTCGTCCATGCCGCGCGGCTCCGCCGGCGTGCGCTGCGGCGGGCCGTCCAGCGGATGCTCGGGCAGGTCCTCGGAGAGCTCCGCGAGCGACTGCCCGACCCGCATCCGGCCGTAGTCCTCCGGCTCCAGGTACGACTGGTGCTGGGTCCACAGGGCGACCCCGGCCATCAGCAGACCCAGGGCGACGAGGAGCGCGAGCGGGATCCAGATCGCCCGCGCGAGGCCCTTGCGGACCTCGCGGCGGGCCCGGTCCAGCTCCCTCGCCGAGGTCGGCGCGGCGGGCAGCGGCGCCGGGGGGTTCCTGGGCAGGACGGCCTCCAGGACGAATCCGCCGTCCCCGGTGACCCGGTGCGTCAGCGCACCGCCCGCGAGCCGCACCCGCTCGTCGAGCCCGACGAGCCCGGTCCCGCCCGAGGGCAGGAGCGCCTCCGCCGCGCCGGGGCCGCTGACCACCCGGACCCGCACGCTCGCCGGGTCCGGGGCGACGGAGACCGCGACGGCCGCGCCGGGCGCGTGCTTGGCCGCGTTCGTGAGCCCCTCCTGCACGACCCGGTGCAGGGCGAGGCCGGACATGCCCGGCAGCGTCGGCACCGGCGTCGGGGTGAGCGTGACGTCGAGTCCCGACGCCCGGGCCCGGGCCGCCAGTTCCTCGACCGTCTCCCCGGCCGGGGTCGTCGGCGCCCCGGCGTCGTCCTCGCGCAGCACGCCGATGATGTCCCGCAGCCGGGCCGTCGCGTCCGCCGCCGCCCGCCGCAGCTCGCCCGCCGCGTGCTGCTGGGCGGGCCCGAGCCCCGGATCGACCTCCAGGGCGCCCGCGCGGACCGCGATCAGGGCCAGGTCGTGGCCGAGGGAGTCGTGCATGTCGCCCGCGATCCGGGAGCGTTCCCGCAGCCGCTCCCGGTCGGCGACGGCCTCCTGCTCCCGCTCCATCCGGTCGGCCAGCTCCCAGCCGCTGCGCACGAGCCGGTCGTACTGGCGCACGTAACGGCCGATCAGCCAGGGCGCCACGACCGCCAGCGCCAGCGTGAGCAGCAGCGTGAACCACTGGCCGAGGGAGGTGTGCGTGACCGTCGTCAGGAGCAGCCCCGCCACCGCGACCGCGCCGAACAGCCACAGCGCCGCCCGGGTCCGCTCCTGCCGCCGTCCGGCGAGATAGCCGAAGGCGACCAGGGCCAGGGTGTACGAGGCGGTGAACAGCTCCAGGGTGGAGGACAGGCTCACCGCGACCATGACGGCGATCGGCACCGGCGGCCACCGCCGGCTGACCGCGACGCAGCCGCCGAGGAGCGCCACGCCGACCACGACCTCGGTCCAGCTCCCGCCGTCGTTCGGGTCCGACCTGAGCAGGACGGGGACGCACAGCAGCAGCCAGAGCGCCAGGTCGAAGGCGCGTTCACGCATCGGGGACCAGGCCCGCCTCGTACGCCAGGACGGCGAGCTGGACCCGGTTGCGCAGGCCGAGCCTGCCGAGGACGGCGCTCACGTGCGCCTTGACGGTGCCCTCGACGACGTACATGCGGCCGGCGATCTCCTGGTTGGAGAGCCCGGCGCCGAGGAGGGCGACGACCTCCCGTTCCCGTCCGGTGAGGGGCTCCAGGCGGGAGCGTGCCGCGGCCGCGCGGGTGAACCGCTCGCCGCCGAGGGTGTCGATGACCCGCCGGGCGACCGTGGGGGCGAGGGCGGCGCCGCCCCCGGCCACGGCGCGGACCCCGGCGATCAGCTCGCGCGGGTCTCCGGACTTGAGGAGGAATCCGCTCACGCCGCTGCCGAGCGCCCGGGCGATGGAGGTGTCCTCCGAGAAGGTGGTGAGCATGACGACGGCCGCGTCCGGCACCGTCGCGCGCAGTTCCTCGGCCGCGCCGAGCCCGTCGAGCCGGGGCATCCGGATGTCGAGCAGGATCACGTCGGGCCGGTGCTCGCGGGCGAGTTCGACGGCCTCGTGCCCGTCGCCGGCCTCGGCCACCACCTCGATCCCGGGGTCGGTGGCGAGGATGGCTCGCACTCCGGCCCTGATCATCGTCTCGTCGTCGGCAAGCAGCACCCTGATCATGCGGTCCAGGGTATGCAGACGCGCGGGCGCCCGGAGGGAAGGTTCCCTCCGGGCGCCCGCTCCCGTGTGGTGCCGCTTACGGGAAGGTCAGCTTGAAGCTGTTGATGTAGCCGGTGTCGATCGACGCCTTGTCCTGGACGCGGAGCTTCCAGACGCCGTTGGCGACCTCGGAGGAGGCGTTCACGGTGTAGGTCTGGTTGATGTTGTCGGCGCTGCCGCCGGCCCGGTTCGACAGGCTGTAGACCGAGCCGTCGGGGGCGATCAGGTCGACGACGAGGTCACCGATGTAGGTGTGGACGATGTCCACGCCGACCTTGAGGGTCGAGGGCGCGTTGCCCGCGACGCCGGAGACGGTCAGCGACGAGGTGACCGCGGCGCCGTTGTCCGGGATGGAGACGTCGGCGTCGTTGGTGAACACCGTGCCGCCGCCGGGGCCGCCGGGGCGGGAACCGACGTTGATCGCGGCCCAGGCGTTCTCGACGGCCGTGACCTCGGCGCTGCCGGCGCCGTACAGCTCGGTGGCCGCCGCGACGGTGCCCGTGCGGGCGCCGGCGTAGTTGGTCGACGAGCCCCACTTGGTGGTGAGCGCCTTGAACCAGATCAGCCGGGCCTTGTCGATGCCGATGCCGGTGACCGGCAGGCCGTCGGAGGTCGGCGAGTCGTAGCTCACGCCGTTGACGACCTTGGCGCCGCTGCCCTCGGAGAGCAGGTAGAAGAAGTGGTTCGCCGGGCCCGAGGAGTAGTGGACGTCGATGGAGCCGATGCCCGAGTACCACGAGTCCTTGGACGAGCCGTCCTTGCTCGGCTTGTCCATGTAGCGCAGCGGGGTGCCGTTGCCGCGGATGTCGATCTTCTCGCCGACGAGGTAGTCGCCCTTGTCGTTGGCGTTGTTGGCGTAGAACTCGACCGCCGCCGCGAAGATGTCCGAGGTGGCCTCGTTGAGACCGCCGGACTCGCCGCTGTAGGTCAGGTTGGCGGTGGCGGCGGTGACGCCGTGGGTCATCTCGTGCGCGGCCACGTCGATGGACGTGAGCGGCTTGCTGTTGCCCGAGCCGTCGCCGTACGTCATGCAGAAGCAGCTGTCCTGCCAGAACGCGTTGACGTAGGCGTTGCCGTAGTGGACCCGGGAGTACGCGCCGACGCCGTCACCGCGGATGCCGGAGCGGCCGTGCACGTTCTTGTAGTAGTCCCAGGTGAGCGCGGCACCGTAGTGCGCGTCGGCGCCGGCCGTCTCCTTGTTGGAGGCGAGGCCGTTGCCCCACGTGTCCGTGGTGTTGGTGAAGAGCGTCCCGGTGCCCGACGTACCGCCGTTGAGGTTGTACGTCTTGTGGTTGCCGCGGCCGGTGTCGGTCAGCGTGTACGAGGGCGCGGTGCCGAGGGTCACCTGGCCGCTGTACTGCGTGTTGCCGATGCCGGTCTCGACGGCCTGCCACTCGTAGAGCTTGGCGCCGGTCTTCGCGTCCGTCACGACGTGCAGCTCGTTCGGGGTGCCGTCGTGCTGGAGGCCGCCGACGACGGTCTCGTACGCGAGGACGGGGGCGCCCTGGGCCATCCAGACGACCTTGCGCGGGGCGCGGTCGGCGGCGGCCTTCTTCGAGCCCTCCGCGGCGGCGAGGCCGAGGGCCTGCTTCTCGGCGGCGGCCGGGGCGACGTCGGCGGCGAGGTCGACGTTCTTGAGCTCGGCACGGTTCGACTTGATGACGCCGGTGGTGGCGCCGGCCTTCGTCTCGGCGACGATCAGGTCACCGCCGAGGACCGGGAGTCCGGCGTAGGTGCGCTCGTACCGGGTGTGGGTCGTGCCGTCGCGGTCCTGGACGACGTCGCGGACGACCAGCTTCTCCTGGGCGCCGAGGCCGAGGGACTTGGCCGTGGCGGCCTTGTCCGCGTCCGCCGCCTTGATCAGCGCGGAGCGCTGGGCGGGGGTGAGGTCGGCCGGGAGCTTGCCCGGGTTGGCCTTGCCGGCGGACAGCGCCTTGGGGGCCGCCGCGAAGGTGTCGATGTCGGCCGAAGCGGTGCCGGCCTGCACACCGATGGTGAGCATGGCGGCGGCGGCGATCAGAGCGCCGGTCGCGGTGGCGCGACGGCTGGGCGTGGATCTCACGCAGACTCCTTATGCGAGGGGGGTACCGGCGGACTTGGGTGAGCCCGTCCGGGCAGAGCAAGGAGAGAGCTGTGGAGCACGTACGTGTGACACCGAACGCGTTCGGATGACCCCGGACTCGTTCGGGTGAAGCGGTGAACTCTGGTGCGAAGAACCGGGGAGAGAGTGACAGGAATGACGGGGACCTGTCAGGACCGCGTCAGGAAGTTGGCCGGAAATCGTCCGCTGCCCGTAAGGCCGTGTTCGTTAACCGGACGTTTCGTCGATCATGGCCGCGACGCCGTCCAACGTTCGCCGGAGCCCGAATTCGAAGAGACTCTCCAGGCTCAGCTCGAAGCCCCCGTCACGGGTGACGGCGTCGAGGAGGGGGTACGGGTGCCCCGACTGCATCGCGTCGAAGCGTGGCTCGTTCTGTTCCATCCACTCGCCGTCCGACAGGCCCGTGTCGAGCCGCGCCTGCTCCTCCAGATCGTCCGCCAGCGCCAGACCCTGGACGAACGCGAACAGCGTCAGATGGGTGTGCAGCTTCTGGGACGAGGTCAGCGGCGTCTCCCGCAGCGCCGCCAGCACCCACTCCGTGTAGGCCATCGCGTTCGGCGAGGCCACCGGGCGCGTGAACGAGGCCATCGCCTGCGCCATCCACCGGTGCCGCGCGTACACCTCGCGCAGCCAGCGCGCCGCCCGCTCCAGACCGGGCCGCCAGTGCCTCGGCACCGGACCCAGCGGCACCTCCCCGCACGCCTCGTCCGCCATCAGCCGCACCAGCTCGCCCTTGCCCGGAACGTGCCGGTACATCGCCATCGCCGAGGTGTCCAGCACCGTCGCGAGCCGGCGCATCGTCAGGGCGTTCAGGCCCTCGGAATCGGCGAGTTCGAGCGCCGCGCGCACGATCCGGGCCTGCGTCAGCGCCGGAGCCGTCGCCTGCCGCGCCTGCCGCGGGTCCACGACCACCGTGCCCACGCCCGGCTCCACCCGGACCAGGCCCTCCTGGCGCAGCGCCGCCAGCACCTTCGTGGCCGTCGCCATCGCCACGCCCCACTCCCGCGTGATCGCCCGCGTCGACGGCACCCGGTCACCCGGGGCCAGCGCTCCGGTCTGGATGCGGCCCCGGATCTCGGCGGCGATGCTCAGGTAGGGCGGTTCCGTCGTCACGGGGGGCGAGTGTACTAGTGCACCTGTGCGGCGTACAGCCGTGTGATCTGGGGTTTCATAGGGGTGTTGGGGGGTGCACTAGGGCGTTCGTGGCGCTGTACGCCCCGTGTTGCTTCGCTGCCCGCATGACACTCACCGCAGGCCCGTCGACAGCCGCAGGACCCGCCCGCGCCGGCCGGCGCGAATGGACCGCCCTCGGCGTCCTCATGCTCCCCCTCCTCCTCGTCTCCATGGACGTCTCCGTCCTCTACTTCGCGATCCCCTCCATCGCCGCCGACCTCCGCCCCGGCGCGACCCAGCAGCTGTGGATCCTCGACATGTACGGCTTCGTGCTCGCCGGACTCCTCGTCACCATGGGCTCCCTCGGCGACCGCGTCGGGCGCCGCAGACTCCTCCTCCTCGGCGCCGCCCTCTTCGGCGCCGCCTCCGTCGCCGCCGCCTACGCCCACAGCCCCGGCGCCCTCATCGGCGCCCGCGCGCTCCTCGGCGTCGCCGGCGCCTGCCTCATGCCGTCCACCCTCGCCCTGATCCGCACCCTCTTCCAGGACCCGGCCCAGCGCGCCAAGGCCGTCACCCTCTGGACCACCGTCATGGCGAGCGGCATCTCCCTCGGGCCCGTCGTCAGCGGCGCGCTCCTCGAACACTTCTGGTGGGGATCCGTGTTCCTCATCAACCTGCCCGCCATGGTCCTGCTCCTCGTCCTCGCGCCCCTGCTGCTCGCCGAGTCCAAGGGAGCGGCCGGCCGGGGGCG
Organism: Streptomyces tanashiensis; assembly: GCF_014648895.1. Classification (GTDB taxonomy): domain Bacteria; phylum Actinomycetota; class Actinomycetes; order Streptomycetales; family Streptomycetaceae; genus Streptomyces; species Streptomyces tanashiensis. Next base: position 132,260 of record NZ_BMRZ01000001.1, on the reverse strand, counting down.
GTTCGACCTCGTCAGCGCCGGGCTCTCGCTCGCCGCGCTGCTGCCCGTGATCCACGGGATCAAGGAGCTCGCCAAGGACGGATGGGCCCCCGTGCCCGCCCTGGGCATCGCCGTGGGGCTCCTTCTCGGGGTCGTCTTCGTCCGCCGTCAGGCGCGGCTCGACCACCCCATGATCGACCTGCGGCTCGTCCGCACCCCTGCCTACGGCGGCTCCCTCCTCGTCAACCTGCTCGCCATGGTCGCCACCGTCGGCTTCGCCGTCTTCCTCACCCAGTACCTCCAGTCCGTCCTCGGACAGAGCCCCCTCGAAGCGGCCCTCTGGAGCCTCGTCCCCGCCGGCGGCGTCATGGTCGCCGCGCCCGTCGCCGCGGTGCTCGCCCAGCGGGTCGACCGCGCCCACGTCATGGGCGGCGGCTTCCTCGTCGCCGCCGCGGGCTTCGGGTGGCTGGCCACGATCGACCGCGCCACGCCCTTCTGGGTCGTCCTCGTGGGCAGCGCCGTCTACGCCGCCGGGCTCGTCTCCGCGATGACCCTCGCCAACGAACTCGCCCTCGGCGCCGCGCCGCCCGAGCGGGCCGGTGCCGCCGCCGCCGTCCTCGAATCGGGGTCGGAGCTGGGCGGGGCGCTGGGGATGGCCGTCCTCGGCTCGATCGGTGCCGCCGTGTACACCGCCGCCATGCCCTCCTCGGCGCCGCCCGCCGCCCGGGAGACCCTGGGGGGTGCGCTGGGCTCCGCCCCCGCCGTCGTCGACGCCGCCCGGAGCGCCTTCGTGGAGGCCATGTCCGGTGCGGCTCTGGGGGCCGCCCTGCTGATGCTTCTGGCCGGTGTCCTGTCGCTGGTGTTGTTGCGGGGGCGGCAGGTCTGACGTGGGTCGTGCGGGATGGGCGGGGGGTTGTGTTCGGGACTGCATGATGTACGGCGCCGGGGCGCCACACATCACGCTCTACGTCTCGAACACAACCCCCCGCCCATCCCCCACTTCCGTTCGTGAGCCTCTGCTCCTCAGCCCACCAGGCTTTCGCGCCAGGCCTGGTGGAGGCCCGCGTAGTGGCCCTCGCCCCTCACCAGGGTCGCCGGGTGACCGTCCTCGACGATCCGGCCCCCCTCCATCACCAGGACCCGGTCCGCCACCTCCACCGTGGACAGGCGGTGGGCGATGACCACCGCCGTACGGCCCGCCAGGACCGTGTCCATCGCCCGCTGCACCGCGCGCTCGCCCGGTACGTCCAGAGAGCTCGTGGCCTCGTCCAGGATCAGGACCGCCGGGTCCGCGAGGAGCGCGCGGGCGAAGGCCACGAGCTGGCGCTGGCCCGCCGAGATGCGGCCGCCCCGTTTGCGGACGTCCGTGTCGTAGCCGTCCGGGAGCGAGGTGATGAAGTCGTGCGCCCCGATCGCCTTCGCCGCCCCCTCGATCTCGGCACGCGTCGCCTCCGGGCGGCCGATCGCGATGTTGTCCGCGACCGTGCCGGAGAAGAGGAACGCCTCCTGCGTCACCATCACCACCCCGCGGCGGAGCTCGGGGGTCGCCAGGTCACGGAGGTCCACCCCGTCGAGCCTCACCCGGCCCTCGGTCGGGTCGTAGAAGCGCGCCAGGAGCTTCGCGAGGGTGGACTTGCCCGCGCCCGTCGCACCCACCACCGCCACCGTCTGGCCCGCCGGGATCGTCAGGTCGAAGCGGGGGAGCACCTCGCCGCCCGTCCGGTAGGCGAAGCCGACCTTCTCGAAGGTGATCTCCCTGCCGCCCTGCCTGGCCGGCAGCTCCCGGGGTGCCGTCGTCTCCGGGACTCCCGGTTCCTGGGCCAGCAGCCCGGCGATCTTGGCGAGCGACGCCGCCGCCGACTCGTACGAGTTCAGGAACATGCCGAGGCGGTCGATCGGGTCGTACAGGCGGCGCATGTAGAGCACCGCCGCCGCCAGGACGCCCAGTTCGAGCGTGCCGTCCGCGACGCGGTACGCGCCCCACAGGCACATGCCCGCCACCGCCGTGTTCGCCACGAGGCGGGAGCCGACCACATAGCGGGCCATCTCGAGGAGGGCGTCGCCGTTGCTTCGTTCGTGGCGGTGGTTCAGTACCGCGAATTCCTCGTCGTTGGCCCGCTCGCGGCGGAACGCCCGGACCGGGCGGATGCCGTTCATCGTCTCCGCGAACTTCACGATCACGCCCGCGATGGCCGTGGAGCGCTCCGAGTAGACCTCGCCCGCGCGCCGCCGGTAGAGCCGGATCAGGAGGTGGAGCGGCACGAAGGAGGCCACCGCCACCGCTCCGATGCCCCAGTCCAGCCAGAGGAGGACCAGGGAGATCGACGCGAAGGAGAGGACGACGCCGATCAGCTCCTGGAGGCCTTCCGAGAGCAGTTCGCGCAGTGATTCGACGTCCGTGGTCGAGCGGGAGATCAGACGGCCCGAGGTGTACCGCTCGTGGAAGTCGACGCTCAGCAGCTGCGCGTGGCGGAAGATCCGGCCGCGCAGGTCGAGCAGCACGTCCTGGTTGATGCGGGCCGCGCCGCGGACGAAGGCGTACTGGAGGACGCCCGAGAGGGTGGCGCAGAGGAGGTAGCCGATCGCCACCGCGATCACCGGGCCGTGATCGCCCGCACGGAAGGCCGGGACGCCCCGGTCGATGGCGTACGCGACGAGCAGGGGGCCCGCCTGGACCGCGGCCTCCTTGACGAGGAGGATCAGGGCCGCGATCACCACGCGCGTGCGGTGGGTGGACAGGAGGTCCCGGAGCAGGCCTCCCGTCGCTCCCCTGGGTGCCGGGAGGTCGTCGCGGTCGAAGGGGTCCGCCGGGGACTCGTGGGTCGGTTCCGCGGGTGTGTCCGTCATCGGTTGTCGTTCCCTTCGCCGGACATCAGCCAGGCGTACTCGGCGCTGCTCCGCAGCAACTCCTGATGGGTGCCCACGGCGGCGATCCGGCCCCGTGAGAGCAGTGCGACCCGGTCGGCGAGCATCACCGTCGACGGGCGGTGCGCCACGACCAGGGCCGTCGTCTCCCTGAGGACCTCCCGCAGGGCCGCCTCGACGCGGGCCTCCGTGTGGACGTCGAGCGCCGAGAGGGGGTCGTCCAGGACCAGGAACCGGGGCCTGCCGACCACCGCGCGGGCCAGGGCGAGCCGCTGCCGCTGGCCGCCCGACAGGCTGAGGCCCTGCTCGCCGACCTGGGTGGCCGTGCCGTCCGGGAGCCGGTCGACGAAGCCGTCCGCCTGCGCGATGTCCAGGGCGCGCCGCAGCTCGGGGTCACCGGCCCCTTCCGCGCCCATCAGGACGTTCTCGCCGACGCTCGCCGAGAACAGCGTCGGCTCCTCGAAGGCCATCGAGACGAGGGCGCGGAGCTTCTGCCGTTCCATGAGGGCGATGTCCTCGCCGTCGAGGAGGATCCGGCCGGCCGTCGCCTCGTGCAGGCGCGGTACGAGGGCGGTGAGGGTCGTCTTGCCGGAGCCCGTGCCGCCGACCAGGGCCAGCGTCTCGCCCGGGCGGATGTGGAGGTCGATGCCGTCCAGGACCGGGGGTGTCTCCTCGGGGGCGTCGGGGTAGCGGAACGTGACGCCTTCGAAGCGCACCCCGTCCGGGGTGCCGGCGGCGGTGGTGACCCCGGCGGTGTCCGGCTCCTCCGCCGCGTCCATCACCTCGAAGTACCGCTCCGTCGCGGTCGCCGCCTCCTGGCTCATCGCGAGCAGGAAACCGATCGACTCCACCGGCCAGCGCAGGGCCAGGGCCGTCGAGAGGAACGCGACGAGCGTGCCCGCCGACAGGTTCCCGTCGGCGACCTGCACCGTGCCGAGCACGAGGGCCGCACCGATGGCCAGTTCCGGTACGGCGGTGATGACCGCCCAGATCATGGCGAGCAGCCGGGCCTTGGCCAGTTCCGTGCCGCGGAGTTCTCCGGAGAGTGCGCGGAAGGCCCGTGCCTGGCTGCGGTGCCGGCCGAAGCCCTTCACGATCCGGATGCCGAGGACGCTCTCCTCGACGACCGTCGTCAGGTCGCCGACCTGGTCCTGGGCCCTGCGCGCCACCGCTCCGTACCGGCGCTCGAAGAGGTTGGAGACGATCACGAGCGGGATGACGGGCGTGAGCAGCACCAGGCCGAGGGACCAGTCCTGGGCCAGGAGGAGGACGTAACCGGCGAGGATCGTCACGCCGTTGACCAGGAGGAAGGTCAGCGGGAAGGCCAGGAACATCCGGACCAGCATCAGGTCCGTCGTCCCGCGCGAGAGCAGCTGTCCGGACGCCCAGCGGTCGTGGAAGGCGATCGGCAGGCGCTGCAGCCTGCCGTACAGGTCGGCGCGCATCCGGGCCTCCACGGAGGACAGCGGGCGCGCCACCAGCCAGCGGCGGAAGCCGAACAGGACAGCCTCGGTGATGCCCAGGAGCAGCAGGTACAGGGCCCCGAGCCAGACGCCCCCGGGGTCCCGGTCCGCGACGGGCCCGTCCACCAGCCACTTCAGGACGAGGGGGATGACGAGCGACAGACAGGAGGCGACGATCGCGACGATCGCGGCCGTGAACAGCCGGTTCCGCACGGGCCGCACGTACGGCCAGAGACGGAGCAGGACGCGGACCGTCGAGCGGTCGGGGTGCGGGGGGATCGGTTTCTCGGGCATCAGGTCCGACCATACGGTTCACCACTGTCGCGGCTCATCCGGTTTTCGGTCGTACTCCGGCATCGACCGATCGGCTGATGCCGGTTCGAGCGCGATGGCCGATGTTCCGGATCCGGCCCGCTCGGCAGTCTGGGGACATGACAGCGATCGAGGTGCGGGGACTGCACAAGACGTACGGCGGCCGGAAGGTCGTCGACGGGGTTTCGTTCGAGGTCGGCGAGGGGGAGATCTTCGGGATCCTCGGCCCCAACGGCGCCGGCAAGACCACCACGGTGGAGTGCGTCGAGGGGCTGCGGACCCCCGACGAGGGGTGGGTGAAGGTGTGCGGGTACGACCCCGCCGCGCAGCGCGACGAGGTCACCCGGGTGCTCGGGGTGCAGCTCCAGGAGAGCGAGCTCCAGGCCAAGCTGACCGTCCGCGAGGCGCTCGACCTGTACGCCTCCTTCTACGAGCGGCCCGCCGACCGGCAGGAGCTCGCCGAGCGGCTCGGGCTGCTTCCGCACCTGCGGACCCGGTTCGGGAAGCTGTCCGGGGGCCAGAAGCAGCGGCTGTTCATCGCCCTCGCCCTCCTCGGCGACCCCCGGGTCGTCGTCCTCGACGAGCTCACCACCGGTCTCGACCCGCGGGCCCGCCGCGAGGTGTGGTCGCTGGTGGAGTCCCTCCGGGACTCCGGCGTGACCGTGCTGCTCGTCACGCACTTCATGGAGGAGGCCCAGCGCCTCTGCGACCGGATCGCGGTCCTCGACCGGGGCCGGATCACCGCGCTCGACACCCCCGGCGGCCTGATCGCCCGGGCGTCGGCCGCCAAGGAGATCTCCTTCGCCGCCGGCACCCCGCTCGACCCGGAGGCGCTGCGGACCCTGCCCGGCGCCGTGTCCGTCCGCACGGAGGACGGCCGGGCGGTCGTCGCCGGCACGGAGGAGACCGTCGCCGCCTTCGTCTCCCTCCTCGCCCGCGAGGGCATCACGGCCGGCCAGCTCCGGGTCGCCGACGCCTCCCTCGACGACGCCTACCTCGACCTGACGGGAACCGAACGATGAGCACCGCCGGCCCCGCCGCGACCGTCCTGCGCACCGAGTTCCGTCTCTTCGGCCGCGAACCCGCCGCCCTGTTCTGGGTGATGCTCTCGCCCACGGTGCTGCTCGTGATCCTCGGTCTGATCCCCTCCTTCCGGGAGGCCTCCGAGGACCTCGGGGGGCGCCGCGTCATCGACGTCTACGTCCCCGTCTCCGTGCTGTTCGCCCTCATCATGGCCGGGCTCCAGGCCATGCCCCCGGTCCTCGCCGCCTACCGCGAACGCGGCATCCTCCGCCGGATGTCCACCACCCCCGTCCGGCCCGGGGCGGTGCTCACCGCCCAGCTCGTGCTGCACGGCACGGCCGCGCTCGTCTCCTCGGTGCTCGCGATCACGGTGGGACGGATCGCCTTCGGCGTCGCCCTGCCGGAGAACCTCGCGGGATACCTGCTCGCCCTGCTGCTCGCCGTCGCGGGCGCCCTGGCCCTCGGCTCGGCCGTGTGCGCCGTCTCCCGGACCCAGAAGGTCTCCACGGCCATCGGCTCCGTCGTCTTCTTCCCCGCCATGTTCACGGCCGGGGTCTGGGTGCCGGTCCAGGCCATGCCGGATACCCTGCAGCGGATCGTCGGGTTCACCCCGTTCGGCGCCGCCTCCGAGGCACTCGACGCGGCCGCCTCGGGCGGCTGGCCCGGCTGGGCCGCCCTCGGAGTGCCGGCCCTGTGGACGGCCCTGCTGACCGGCGCCTCGGTGCGCTGGTTCCGCTGGGAGTGAGGGAAGAGGGGGACGGGGTGCCCACCACCGTCGAGGACCGCTGGCGGCAGTTCTTCCGCTGGGGGCCGTACGGACTGCTCGGCATCGCCGTCGCGATCGCCGCGGCGTCGGCGGACGAGTTCATGGACCGCGAGGAGAAGGGGGAGGCCGCCGCCCTGGTGGCGGCGGTGCTCCTCCTCCACGTGCTCTGGGACCACCGCTGCCGCAGGGTGGCCGCGGCCACCGGGTGGGAGCCCGAGCCGCCCGGGTGCGGACCCGTGCTCGTGCCGGGTGCGCCGGGGCCCGCCTCGACCGTCCACTTCGTCCTCCGGACCGCCCTCGCCTTCGCGCTGACCTGGCTCAGCCCCTTCTTCTCGATCTACGCCTGCATCGGCTACTTCGACGCCACCCACCTGCTGCCCCGCCGGCTCGCCCGCGCCGGGCTCCTCGTCACCGCCGTCATCATGGCCGGCTCCCAGTCCGGCGGCCTGCCGCCCGCCTCGCTCGTGCAGTGGCTGGCCTTCGGCGGGCTGCTGGCCCTCAACGCCGCGCTGTCCCTCGGCTTCTCCCACCTCGCCACGAAGGACGCCGAGAAGGCCGCCGAGCGGGCCGCCACCATCGCCGAACTCGGCCGCGCCAACAGCCGCCTGGAACAGGCCCTCGCCGAGAACTCGGCCCTCCAGGCCCAGCTCCTCCTCCAGGCCCGGGAGGCCGGCGTCGCCGACGAGCGGCGGCGGCTCGCCGCCGAGATCCACGACACCATCGCCCAGGGCCTCACCGGGATCGTCACCCAGCTCCAGGCCGCGAACGCCGCCCCCGGCCGGGAGGACGCCGAGGCGCACCTCCGGCGGGCCGCCGACCTCGCCCGGCACAGCCTCGGCGAGGCCCGCCGCTCCGTACGGAACCTCGGCCCGGTCGCCCTGGAGCACGACGCCCTCCCGGAGGCCCTCCGCAAGACGGTCGCCGACTGGGCCGAACGCACCGGCGTCGACACCCGGTTCACCGTGACCGGCACCGAGGCGCCGCTGCACGACGAGGTCGCCGCCACCCTGCTGCGGATCGCCCAGGAGGCCCTGTCCAACGCCGCGCGCCACTCCGGGGCCGCCCGGGCCGGTGTCACCCTCTCCTACATGGGCGACGAGATCACCCTCGACGTACGGGACGACGGCCGCGGCTTCGACCCGCTCGCCCGGCCCGAACGGCCCGCCGACGGCGGCGGGTTCGGGCTCGACGGCATGCGGGCCCGCGCCGAGCGCCTCGCCGGCACGGTCGCCGTGGAGACCGCGCCGGGCGAGGGCACGGCGATCTCCGCTCGCGTACCGTTGGGAACGCCATGACTGACATCACGCTCCTGATCGTCGACGACCACCCGGTCGTACGGGACGGCCTGCGCGGCATGTTCGCCGCCGAGGGCTCCGGCTTCCGCGTCCTCGGCGAGGCCCCCGACGGTGTCCGGGGCGTCGAACTCGCCCTGGAACTCGACCCCGACGTCGTCCTCATGGACCTGCGCATGCCCGGTGGCGGCGGGGTGGACGCGATCGCCGCGCTCACCCGGCGCGGCGCCCGCTCCCGGGTCCTCGTCCTCACCACGTACGACACGGACACCGACACCCTCCCGGCGATCGAGGCCGGCGCCACCGGGTACCTCCTGAAGGACGCGCCCCGCGAGGAGCTGTTCGCGGCCGTGCGGGCCGCCGCCGAGGGCCGTACGGTCCTCTCCCCGGCCGTCGCCTCCCGGCTGGTCACCGCCGTCCGCGCGCCGGCCGCCGCCGACAGCACGCTCTCCGCCCGGGAGAGCGAGATCCTCGCCCTCGTCGCGAAGGGCACGGCGAACCGGGCGATCGCGGCGGAGCTGTTCATCAGCGAGGCGACGGTGAAGACGCACCTCACGCACATCTACGGCAAGCTGGGCGTGAACGACCGGGCCTCGGCGGTCGCGACGGGCTACGAACGGGGCATCCTGGGCGGCGCGTGAGACCCCCGTGTGGGCAATCGTCCCGCTGGGCGGGACGGGTGGGCACACGGGACGGCGCCCTCAGCGGCGCCTCCGCGTTCCGCGCCCTGACCCGCACCACCCTGCGCGGCGCACAGTCGGTGCGGGTCCAGGCACAGCAGCCTCTGGCGCCGGCAAGGGCGCCGTTCCGTTGTGCCCACCCGTTCCGCCCTGGGGGCACCTCCCGGACGAAGTCTGGGGGAGGAACGCATGCCCACAACGGGCGGCGGGCTACGCCCCCACCCGTAGCAGCACCATCGACCGCGCCCCCACCGTGATCGTCCCGCCCCCCGCGTGCGACGTGCCCGGTGCCTCCGACTGGTCCTCTCTCGACGTGTCCACGATGAGTTCGTACGTCGCCGCCCACGGCGGGCCCGGGAGGCGGAACTCCAGGGGGCGGGAGCCCGCGTGCAGGACCGCGAGGAAGCTGTCGTCGGTGATCTGCTCGCCCCGCTCGTCCCGGCCGGGGATGTCGCGGCCCGAGAGGTAGAGGCCGAGCGTGGCCGTCGGCGCGTACCAGTCCCGCTCCGTCATCTCGGTGCCCTCGGCGGTGAACCAGGCCAGGTCCCGCAGCCCGTCCGCGCCCTGCGGCCGGCCGGAGAAGAAGGCCCGGCGGCGCAGCACCGGGTGGCGGTGGCGCAGCGAGAGGAGCCGGCGGGTGAGGGCGAGCAGCCCGGCCCGGCCCGGGTCGTCCGGCAGCGACCAGTCGAGCCAGCCGAGCTCGTTGTCCTGGCAGTAGGCGTTGTTGTTGCCGCCCTGGGTGCGGCCCATCTCGTCACCGGCGACGAGCATCGGGACCCCGGTGGAGAGGAGGAGGGTGGTCAGGAGGTTGCGCTGCTGGCGCAGCCGGAGGGTGTTGACCGAGGGGTCGTCCGTCTCGCCCTCCGTCCCGCAGTTCCAGGAGCGGTTGTCGTGGGTGCCGTCCCGGTTGCCCTCGCCGTTGGCCTCGTTGTGCTTGCGCTCGTAGGTGACGAGGTCCCGCAGGGTGAAGCCGTCGTGGGCGGTGACGAAGTTGACGGAGGCGTAGGGCCGGCGGCCGCCCCAGGCGTACAGGTCGCTGGAGCCGGAGAGCCGGTAGCCGAGGTCCCGCACGTCGGGCAGCGCCCCGCGCCAGAAGTCCCGTACGGCGTCCCGGTAGCGGTCGTTCCACTCGGTCCAGAGGGGAGGGAAGGCGCCCACCTGGTAGCCGCCGTTGCCCACGTCCCAGGGTTCGGCGATCAGTTTGACCCGGCGCAGGACCGGGTCCTGGGCGATGACGGCCAGGAAGGGGGAGAGCATGTCGACGTCGTGGAAGGAGCGGGCGAGGGCCGCGGCCAGGTCGAAGCGGAAGCCGTCGACGCCCATCTCGGTGACCCAGTACCGCAGGGAGTCGGTGATGAGGCGGAGCACCTGCGGCTGCACGACGTGCAGGGTGTTGCCGCAGCCGGTGTAGTCGGCGTACCGGCGGGCGTCGGACTGGAGCCGGTAGTAGCCGCGGTTGTCGATGCCCTTCAGGGAGAGGGTGGGGCCGAGTTCGCCGGCCTCGGCCGTGTGGTTGTAGACGACGTCGAGGATGACCTCGATGCCGGCCGCGTGCAGCGCCCGGACCATCCGCTTGAACTCGCCGACCTGCTGCCCGGCCGTTCCCGAGGAGGAGTATCCGGCGTGCGGGGCGAAGTAGCCGAGCGAGTTGTAGCCCCAGTAGTTGCGCAGTCCGCGCCGCAGGAGGTGGTCCTCGTGCGCGAACTGGTGCACCGGGAGCAGTTCGACCGCGGTCACGCCGAGCCGGACCAGGTGGTCGATCGCGGCCGGGTGCGCGAGCCCGGCGTACGTGCCGCGCAGGTGCTCCGGGATGCCCGGGTGCAGCCGGGTGAAGCCCTTGACGTGCAGCTCGTAGATGACGGAGTCCTGCCAGGGCGTCTTGGGCCTGCGGTCGTCGGACCAGTCGTCGTCGTCATGGACGACGACGCCCTTCGGGACGTACGGGGCGGAGTCCCGCTCGTCGCGGACGGTGTCGGCCACGTGCTGCTGGGGCCAGTCCCGGACGTGTCCGTACGCCTCCGGGGGCAGCGCCGCGAAATCGCCGTCGACGGCCCGCGCGTACGGGTCGAGGAGCAGCTTCGCCGGGTTCCAGCGGGCGCCGGTCCAGGGGTCCCAGCGGCCGTGCACCCGGTAGCCGTACCGCTGTCCCGGCCCGACTCCGGGCACGAAGCCGTGCCAGATCTCGTGGGTCAGCTCGGTCAGCGGGAGCCGTGTCTCCGTCCCGTCGGCGGCGAAGAGGCACAGCTCCACGGCCTCCGCCCCGCCCGCCCACAGGGCGAAGTTGGTGCCCGTCACCCCGCCCGGGCCGACCCGGCAGCGGGCCCCCAGCGGGGTCGGCGCCCCCGGCCACACCGGTGGCCCGGCCCGCTCCAGGGCATGCTCGGGTACCGCCTCCTGCTCGGCTGCGCTCGCCACCGTCCCGGCCTCCCGCGGCTCGTCGGGCCCGCACCCGGGGGAGCGGCGGCGTCCCGGCCGTCGCTCCCACGCGTGGTTCTCCCCCTGTTCTGCCCGCACGGCCGTGCTCCCAACATGACCCGCACGCACGTTTCCCCTGGAGGGTGGCCGTCGTTGGGCCGAGCGTGACACTTGTATGGAAGCGGGCGAGCCACGCCCTCGTGGTGGCGGGACTGATGGCGGGGCTCTCGATGGGGCTCGCGGGCTGCACCGGGGCCGACGGCGAAGGGGGCGTGGACATCAGCCTGCCGGGCAAGGCGCGGGCTCCGGGCGACGTCATCCGGGTGAGTCCGGAGGACGGCAGCCGGGCGGTGCCGGCCGACGGGCCCGTCGAGGTGAAGCTGGACAGCGGGCGGCTCGAACGGGTGACCGTCGCTCAGATCGAGGACGGCCGGCGGGCCGAGGTCGCCGGGGAGATCTCGCCGGACGGGCTGCGCTGGCGGCCCCGGCCGGACACCCGGCTCGCGCTGGCCGCCAAGTACAGCGTGGACGCGGTCGCGCTCGACGGGCACGGGCGCCGCTCGGCCCGGCACACCACCTTCACCACGGTGGTCCCCGAGTCCCGTTTCATCGGCTACTTCAAACCGGAGAACCGTTCCACGGTCGGCACCGGCATGATCGTCTCCTTCGGTTTCAACCGGCCGATCGAGAACCGGGCCGAGGTGGAGCGGGCCATCCGGATCACCTCGGAGCCGCCGGTGGAGGTCGTCGGCCACTGGTTCGGCAAGGAGCGGCTCGACTTCCGCCCCGCCGCGTACTGGCGGCCCGGGACGAAGGTCACCGTGGAACTGGGGCTGCGGGACGTCGAGGGGGCGCCCGGCGTGTACGGCGTCCAGCGCAGGACGGTGGGCTTCACCGTCGGCCGCTCCCAGGTCTCCCTGGTCGACGCGGCGGCGCACACCATGGAGGTCCGGCGGAACGGCGAGCTGCTCACCACCGTGCCGATCACCGCGGGGGCGCCGAAGACCACCACGTACAACGGGAAGATGGTCGTGACCGAGCTGTACGACGTGACGCGGATGGACGGCAGGACGGTCGGCTTCGGCGGCGAGTACGACATCAAGGACGTGCCGCACGCGATGCGTCTCACCGACTCGGGGACCTTCCTGCACGGCAACTACTGGGCCGATGCCTCCACCTTCGGTTCCGCCAACGTCAGCCACGGCTGCGTGGGACTCCGGGACGAGAAGGGCGGCAGCGCGGACTCGCCCGCGGGCTGGTTCTTCGACCGGACGCTCGTCGGCGACGTGGTGGAGGTGGTGAACTCCCGCGACAAGGAGGTCGCTCCCGACAACGGCCTCGGCGGCTGGAACCTGGAGTGGAACCTCTGGAAGGCCGGCTCCGCCCTGCACTGAGCCCGGCCCGCTCCGCGCATCCGCCCCTAGCACGCCGATCGGGACGGAACGGTGACATTCACGAGGAACTTTCGTGTCCTGCGGTGTGATTATCTAGCGCTGTGTGCGCGAGCGGATGCGCACGGGGGTGGGGTCGTGGCGTTGCCAGGCCGTGCGAGGGGAGAAGACCACAGTGAACGGGCAGCCGATATCGGGGGCATCGGTCAAGAGCGTGCGGCGACGCGGGGGCGTCAGGCTGCAGGCCCTGGCGGCGGGGGCGCTGCTCCTGGTCCTGACCGCCTGCGGCGGCGGTGAGACCGCCACCGGCGGGGGTGCGGGGGGACAGGGCCCGGCGGCCCAGGGCGGCGGCAAGCAGGAGAACGCGGCCTCCCAGGCGGTCGTGACGATCCTTCCGAAGGACGGGGCCGACTCGGTCGCCACCAGCGGTGCCCTCAAGATCACCGCGTCGCAGGGCAAGCTGACCACGGTCACGGTCGCCGACTCCAAGGGCACCGCGGTCGAGGGCAAGATCGCCGCGGACGGTGCCAGCTGGTCGCCGACCGCGCACCTGGCCGCGTCCACCCAGTACAAGGTCCACGCGATCGCGAAGGACGCGGACGGCCGTGAGTCGGCGAAGGACACCACCTTCACCACCCTCGTCCCGAAGAACACCTTCATCGGCCACTACACGCCGGAGGACGGTTCGACCGTCGGCGTCGGCATGCCGGTCTCCATCAACTTCACCCGGGGCATCACCGACCCCGAGGCCGTCGAGAAGGCCATCAAGGTGACGGCCGTCCCGGCCGTCGAGATCGAGGGCCACTGGTTCGGCAACGACCGGCTCGACTTCCGTCCCAAGGACTACTGGGCCGCCGGCACCAAGGTCACGGTCGCCCTGAACCTGGACGGCGTCGAGGGCCGCCCGGGCGTCTACGGCAAGCAGAAGAAGTCGATCTCCTTCACGATCGGCCGCCGTCAGGTCTCCACCGTCGACGCGAGCGCCAAGACGATGAAGGTCGAGCGGGACGGCGCCGTCATCAAGACGCTGCCGATCACCGCGGGCGCGCCGTCCACGACCACGTACAACGGTCAGATGGTCATCAGCGAGAAGTACAAGGTGACCCGCATGAACGGGGCCACGGTCGGCTTCGGCGGCGAGTACGACATCAAGGACGTGCCGCACGCGATGCGTCTGTCGAACTCGGGCACCTTCGTCCACGGCAACTACTGGGCCCCCGCCTCCACCTTCGGCTCCTCCAACGTGAGCCACGGCTGCGTCGGTCTGCAGGACGCGCGGGGCGCGGGCGACAGCTCGATGCCGGCCGCCTGGTTCTACGACAGCTCGATCATCGGCGACGTCGTGATCGTGAAGAACTCCAAGGACAAGCAGATCACGCCGGAGAACGGCCTGAACGGCTGGAACATGGACTGGTCGGAGTGGATCGCCTAGTCGTACGCGACTGAGCGCGGGCCCGGTGCTGTGAGCAACAGCACCGGGCCCGCTCCCGTTAACGGCCACTAACCTTCCTCCCATGACTGTGAACCTCGAAGTCGCCGAAGGCGTCGGCACGATCCGCCTCGACCGCCCCCCGATGAACGCCCTGGACGTCGCCACCCAGGACCGGCTGCGCGAGCTGGCCCAGGAGGCGACCGACCGCGACGACGTGCGGGCCGTGGTCCTCTACGGCGGCGAGAAGGTGTTCGCCGCCGGTGCGGACATCAAGGAGATGCAGGTCATGGACCACGTGGCCATGGTCAAGCGCTCGCGCGCCCTCCAGGACTCCTTCACCGCCGTCGCCCGCATCCCCAAGCCGGTCGTCGCCGCCATCACCGGTTACGCGCTCGGCGGCGGCTGCGAGCTCGCGCTCTGCGCCGACTACCGGATCGCCGCCGACAACGCCAAGCTGGGCCAGCCGGAGATCCTGCTCGGCCTGATCCCGGGTGCGGGCGGCACCCAGCGTCTGTCCCGGCTGGTCGGCCCCTCCAAGGCCAAGGACCTCATCTTCACGGGCCGGATGGTGAAGGCCGACGAGGCCCTGACGCTCGGCCTGGTCGACCGGGTCGTCCCGGCCGCCGAGGTGTACGAGCAGGCGCACGCCTGGGCCGCGAAGCTGGCGCAGGGCCCGGCCGTCGCCCTGCGGGCCGCGAAGGAGGCGATCGACCAGGGTCTGGAGGCCGACATCGACACCGGTCTCGCCATCGAGCGGAACTGGTTCGCGGGTCTGTTCGCCACCGAGGACCGCGAGCGCGGGATGCGCAGCTTCGTCGAGGAGGGCCCCGGGAAGGCGAAGTTCGCCTGACGATCCTTCACGGGTCGGGTGACGATCCTTCACATGCGGGGGCCGATTCCACCGGAACGGCCCCCGCGGACGTCTCCGTGCGGCCATGATGGGGGGCATGGCGGGCCTGGAGGGTAGGGAACAACCGTGGCAGCGCGCGAGCGCCGCCGCGCCGCGGTGGTCACCTGCCGCGGAGGACGAACAGGCCGCCGAAGCAGTGGAGTTGTACGGCAATCCGGCCGAGGAGGACGTGCGGCTGCCGTCCCGCCCCGAGTCCGCGTGGGTGGCCCGCAGGCTCACCCATCACGTCGTGCTGCGACAGTGGGCGCTGGGTCCGCAGATCGCCGAGCACGCGGTGCTCCTCGTCTCGGAGCTCGTCGGGAACGCCGTCCGGCACACCGGGGCCCGGGTCTTCGCGCTGCGGCTGCAGCGCCGCCGCGGCTGGATCCGGATCGAGGTCCGCGACCCCTCGCGCGGACTGCCCTGCCTGATGCCGGTGCACGAGCTCGACATCAGCGGCCGCGGGCTCTTCCTCGTCGACAAGCTCGCCGACCGCTGGGGCGTGGACCTCGCGCCGCGCGGCAAGACCACCTGGTTCGAGATGCGGGTGGCGGACCGCCCCTGACGCCCTGGCCCGGACGACGGCCCTGGCCCCGGACGCACGGAAGCCCCCGTGCGCCGTGGTGAGGCGCGTGGGGGCTTCCGTGTGGTGCGCCGTGGACGGGGGGGTGTATCCACGGCCGCTAGGTCGACCTGGCCCGGGTCAATGGGGGTCGTGTCTCCGACTATGGCAGACAGGGGGCCTTGTCGCCAAAAGTCCCTAGTGGGGCAAGATGGGATAAAAGCGGACAGTTCAACAGTGAATCGTTGGTGACGTGCAGCACTCACCTTGCAAACATTGAATGGCTATGCGGTTCATCGATTGTTTCCCGGGATCGTCCGCATGCTGGACGCCCCAGGTATGCCCGCAAACGTCCTGAATTGGCCTAATCGTCACCAATCCGGCGAAGTCCCTCTTGAATGGTCGCGTGAAGCCGACCGACCGCCGAGGAGCCCTCCGGGCGGGCGCGGCCGCCGCCCTCGCGGGAGCCCTCGCCACCGCCTGCGGCACGGAACCCGCCCCGGCCCCCGCCGCCGGGCACCGCCCCGCCCCCGCGCCCCTCGCCCCGGCCCCCCGGCGCTTCCCCGGACAGCCGGACGAGATCACCCACGGCCCCCGTGACCGGCCCAGGGTCGCCCTCACCTTCCACGGCCAGGGCGACCCCGCCCTCGCCCGGCGGCTCCTCGCCCAGGCGGAGCACGCCGGAGCCCGCGTCACCGTCCTCGCCGTCGGCGGCTGGCTCGACACCCACCCCGGCATGGCCCGCCGCATCCTCGACGGCGGCCACGACCTCGGCAACCACACCCAGCGCCACATCGACATCAACGCCATGACCGAGGCCGAGGCCCTCGCCGAGATCGAGGCCTGCGCGGGGCGCCTGCGCCGGCTCACCGGGTCCGTAGGCACCTGGTTCCGCCCCTCCCGCGCCCGGAACGCGGCCCCCGCCGTCCTGCGCGCCGCCCGGCGCGCCGGATACCCGCACGTCCTCTCGTACGACGTCGACTCCCTCGACTTCACCTCGCCCGGCGCCGCGGCCGTCGTCCGCAACGTCACCGGGCCGGTCCGCGCCGGATCCGTCGTCAGCCTGCACTTCGGCTACCCGGACACCGCCGCCGCGCTGCCCCTCCTCCTCGCCGACCTCGACCGCCGCGGCCTGAGCGCGGTCACCACCACGGAGCTGCTGAGCTGATGGCACACACCGCACAGAGACACCTCACGGCGCGCACCCGGACCCTTCTCGCCGCCGCCCTCCTCACCGCCCTCGCCGGCTGCGGCACCGCGAACCACCCCGAGGGCGCCGCCCCCGTGAAGAAGGCCGCCCCCGCCCTGCCCAAGCCGGCCGCCGCCCCCGCCGGACTGCCCGGGATGCCGCCCCTGCTCGACCCGCACGACGTCTACGCCGCCGACCGGCCGAACAAGCTCTCCCCGGTGGTGCGGGACTTCCCCTCCCGGGTCTACGTCCCCAACACCAACTCCAACACCGTCTCGGTCATCGACCCCACGACCTACCAGGTCGTCGAGACCATCCCGGTCGGCGTCCAGCCCCAGCACGTCGTCCCCTCCTGGGACATGAAGACCCTCTGGGTCAACAACAACCGGGGCCACACGCTCACCCCCATCGACCCCGCCACCGGCGTCGCGGGCAAGCCCGTCGAGGTCCACGACCCGTACAACCTCTACTTCACGCCCGACGGCAAGTACGCCGTCGTCATGGCCTCGCTCGACCGGGAACTCGTCTTCCGCGACCCGCACACCATGGAGCGGAAGAAGTCCGTCCCGGTCAGCTGCTTCGGCGTCAACCACGCCGACTTCTCCGCCGACGGACGCTACTTCGTCGTCTCCTGCGAGTTCTCCGGCGAACTCCTCAAGGTCGACACCGAGAAGATGGAGGTGATCGGCCAGCAGAAGCTGCCGTTCGACGGCGCCATGCCGCAGGACGTGAAGATCTCCCCCGACGGCAAGACCTTCTACATCGCCGACATGATGGCCCACGGCATGTGGGTCCTGGACGGCGAGAAGTTCACCACCCCCACCCTGCTCCCCACCGGCAAGGGCTGCCACGGCCTCTACGTCGGCCGGGACTCGCGCGAGATGTACGTCTCCAACCGCGGCGAGGGCTCGGTCTCCGTCTTCGACTTCGAGCAGAAGAAGCTCACCAAGAAGTGGTCGCTCCCGGACGGCGGCTCCCCCGACATGGGCGGCGTCTCCGCCGACGGCAAGGTCCTGTGGCTCTCCGGACGCTACGACTCCGAGGTCTACGCGATCGACACCGCCACGGGCAAGCAGCTCGCCCGCATCCCCGTCGGCAGCGGCCCCCACGGCCTCGCCGTCTACCCCCAGCCCGGCCGCTACTCCCTCGGCCACACCGGCATCTTCCGGTAGCGGGCCGGGGCGGCGGCCGGGCGCCGGGCCGGTCAGACGGCGGTCAGGAGCGCCTCCGAGGCCACCGGGCGGTAGCCCGCCGCCTGGAAGACGCGGACGCTGCGGGCGTTGCCCGGGGCCTGCTGGGCCCACACCACGTCGCCCGGGGTGAGGTGGCGGGCCGCCGTCGCCAGGGCCCGGCCCAGGCCCCGGTGGCGCACCTCCTCGTCCACCTCGATCGCCGCCTCCCAGCGGCCCGCGACACCCCGGCCCAGGATCAGGACCCCGCCGTCGGCCGCCCACACCCGGACCTCGTCGCGGTACTTCAGGGCCCGCGCCACCCGGGGGTGCGAGGGGTCGTCGATCTCGCGGAGCTCCAGCGGGGGCGGGCCCGGCAGCGCGTCGGCGACCGTGAGCAGGTCGATCGTGTTCATGCGGCGGCCGGTGCGGGCCATCAGCGCCAGCAGGAAGGCCGGGTTCATGCTCGCCGCCAGCGGGTCGGCGGACGTGGCCGCCAGCTCCGCCCGCACCCACTCGGGGTCGGCGTCCGTGAAGACCACCGAGTGGGCCGTGAAGGCGAGCACCCCCGCGTCCCGGGGCCCCGGCTGCGGCACCACCGTCGTCGCTCCGTCCGGGGGAGGGAACTCCCCGTGTGCCGCCGCCGCCAGGATCCGTGCCACGTCGTCGTTCATGCCCCCATCATCCGGCACCGGGGAGCCAGCTAATCTGACCCCCGTCAGACAAGCACCGAGAAGGGGCGGACGCAGTGGCGGACATCGACGACGCACGCAAGGCATTCGACAGTTTCGACACCGACGGGGACGGTTTCATCACCGCCGCGGAGTACAAGAGCCTCATGGCGAAGCACGGCGACTTCAACGTCACCGAGACGGTCGCCGAGGTGCTCATCAAGCAGCGCGACGACAACGGCGACGGTGTGCTGTCCTGGGACGAGTTCTGGGCGCACTACAGCAAGGCCTGAGCCGGCGCCTGACGCCAGGCCCCATCCACCGGGTCCCGGTGGGCGCAGCAACCCCGCGTTGCCGCCCGCCCGGGGCCCGGCGTCGTTTCCGGCGGGTTCCCGGTTCCCGGGGACGCGCGACGCACGGTGGCGTGGCCGGATCCCGGCCCGGGCCCGGGGGCGCCTCCGGCCTGGGCTTTTGGCCGGAAGACGCGGGTCCGCTCGGAGAAGCCCTCCGTTTTCCCCGCAGGTCGTGCGGCAGCTCTTTGCCAGGCAGCTTCCTGGCCTGTCCGGAAGCGGACAGGCGGGCCCCCGCGGTGATTTCCTCTGGGTGTGCGGCCGGGAAGGCTGAAAACCCCCCGGTCGCCGAGGACCTCCCGAGAAGCGCGTACGACCGCACTCGTACCGTTGCCGCCCTGGAATGGAGACCCGCATGTCCTGTCGCCTCCGCGCCACCAGCAGCATCCTCGCCACCGTCGCCGCCGCCGTCCTCGGCGGAGTCCTGCTCGCTTCGCCGGCCCAGGCCGCCCCGGCCGCCCCGCCGGCCGTGACCCAGGGCGGTGACGACTTCGTCTGGCCGACGCCGCCTCACCCGGAGATGCCGAGCTTCCCCTGCGTGCCCACGCTCCCCGGCCTGCCCTGCATCCCCCAGATCCCGGACGACTTCGTCTGGCCGACCGCCCCCCGGGACTGATCACCATGCGTGTGACCACCGCCGCGACCGCCGCGGGACCGCTTCAGATCCACTCCCTGCGGGTCGCCTGCACCCCCGCCTCGAAGCGGCTCGACGCCCCGAGCCGGTCCATCAGGTCGGCGACGATCCGCCGCTCCGTCCGCACCCCGATGCCCAGCGCACGCGCCACGGCCTCGTCGGTGAGACCGCTCGCGAGCAGCTGGAGCAGCTTGCGCTCCTGCGGGGTGAGCCCGCCCGGCAGGGCGTCCCCGGGACCGTCGAGGGGGGAGGCGTGCTCCCAGTACGCCTCGAACAGGGCGCGCATGGCCAGGACCACCGGCTGGCTGCTGAAGAGCAGTGCGGACGGCTGGGCCTGGCCCGGCAGCCCGGCGACGACCGCCGCCGTGGTGTCGACGATGAGCAGCCGCATGGGGAGCGTCGGCGAGGTACGGATCTCGCTGCCGCGCTCGGCCATCCACTGGGCGTGCGCCCGGGTGACCCGGTCGCCCGCGACGCTGTCGAGATAGACGGTCCGGAAGCGGACACCCCGGTCCATCGCCCGCTCGTTCAGGGGCCGGCCGGCCTCGACGGACTCCTCGGTGAGGGCCTTGCCGGGATGGAAGGCGAGCGACTCGTGCGTACAGGACTCGGCCAGGGCTTCGAGCCGGGTGCGGATGTCGTCGACGTTGTCGAGGTGCTCCGCCCCGTCCAGACCGCCCGACCGGCCCGAGGCCGTGTACTCGGCGGCGAGGGCGGCGAGCGCCGCCCGGTTCTGCTCGATCCGCTGCTGCCGCGAGGCGAGTTCGCGCTCCTCCCGCTGGAGCAGCACTTTCAGGCCCAGTGAGGGGTTCACCGCCCGCACCCCGCCCGGGGTGTCCCGGGACGGTGCGAGCAGGGAGAGCCGCGTCAGCAGGACGAGGGCTTCCTCCACCTGCTCGGCCGTGCAGTTCAGCAGTTTCGCCAGGCGCTCCGGATCGTGCTCCTTGTGGAACAGGATCGCGCGATAGACGCCCAGCGTGTGCTGATCGAGCGATGAGACCTCGTCCACGTGGTGTCCCCCTTGCCAGGTCGCACGAGCCACCCGATTCACCCCATTGACACGATCAGCACGCTACCCGCTCGACGATCTCCTCGAAAGGGCGTTCACGTGGCCCGTACCGGATCCTCTCCGCCGCGGCTCGACGGTCTCGTCGTCCTCGTCGTCGACGCGACGACGGGCGTCGGCCGGGAGCTCACCACCCGGCTCTGTGCCGCCGGGGCGATCGTCGCCGTCGTCGGCGCGGGCCATCCGGGCCGCGGTGACGACGCCGCCACCAACGCGGCCTTCCTCTGCAAGGAGCTCGCGGACCGGGGGCTCGTGGCCCTCCCGTACCGGATCGACATCGGCGACCCGGACGAGGCGGCCCGGCTGCCCGGCCAGATCGCCGCCGACGCCGGGCCCGTCGCGGCCGCGGTCGTGGTGCTGCCGCCACCGGGCGCGGCGGAGGGCCTCCGGCGGGCCTTCCGGATCGTCTCGGCCGCCCTCGCGGGCGCGCTGCCGCCCGGCGCCCGGCACATCGAGCGGGCCCCGGCCGCCGGGGACGGCCCGGAACCGGGGACGGCCGAGGACCGCGCCTGGGTCCGCTCCGTCGTCGACGGCCTGGCCGCGGAGGCGGCCCGGGCCCCCAGCCGCTGAGCCGGCCGCAACCCACTGCGAGAAGTCACCACGGGGAGAGACATGTCCATTCGCGTCGTCGTGGCCGGTGACCACCAGCTGGTCCTGGAGGCCTTCGCCGAGACCCTGAACGGCACCAACGGCCTGGACGTCGTGGGTCTCGCCACGACCTTCGAGTCGGTCCTGCCGGCCGTCCAGCGGCACCGCCCCACCGTCCTGCTCCTCGGCGAGAGCACCATGGGCGGCAAGGCCCTGCGCGCGGCCACCGAGGTCCGCTCGCACCATCCGACCTGCGGGGTGGCGCTCATGGTCGGCTCGGCCACGCCCTCCGTGGTGGACCGGGCGGTGGCCGCCGGGGCGCTCGGCGTCGTCCCCAAGACGGCCCGGCTGCCGCAGCTGATCACCACCCTGGTGGGGGTCGCGGGCGGCTGCCTCACGGTCGACCCGGGGCTGCTGCGGACGCCGGCGGCGGGCGAGGCGGTGCTCAGCGTCCGCGAGACGGACGTGCTCCGGCTGACGGCGGGCGGGGCGACGGTCAAGGAGATCGCGGGAGAGCTCTACCTCGCGGCGGGGACGGTACGGAACCTCACCTCGGCGGCGATCAAGAAGCTCGGCGGCCGCAACCGGTTCGACGCGGCCCGCATCGCCGCCGAGTGCGGGCTGCTGTGAGGGGCGCCGTGACCCCCGGACGCGAGCCGGCCCCGGCACGGGGCGTGCCGGGGCGGGGCGTCACGAGAAGGTGGTGCCGGGTGCTCCTACTTCTCCAGGCAGAACTCGTTGATCGGGTAGCCCACATGACGGTCGGCCGTCGGCAGGTGACCCAGGATGCGGTCGCCCGGCTTGAGCTCGGTGCTGTTCAGCACCGCGGCGCCGGGGCCCAGGACCCGCACGTGCCAGTCGTCCTGGAGGATCAGGTTGACCGTCTGCCCGCTGGGCGCGACCGCGTCGATCGAGATGAGCGGACGCGTCTCGATCTTCACCCGGCCCACGCTGACCGGCCGGGTGCGGCCGTCCACGTCGACCGCCAGGACGGAACTGCCGGCGTGCAGCTCGCTCAGGTAGTGGGTGCGGCCGTTCTGCCCCACGGTGTACGAGTGCAGGGCGCCCGCGTTGACCCGGAACGGCCGCGTCGGCATGTACGGCAGCGGGTGGGTCTCGCTGACGCACAGGACCATGCCCTTGGAGTGCGAACCGACGAGGATGCCCTCGTCCTTGCGGAAGTGCGTCGTGGTGTCGACGCAGGCCCGCTCGCCCATCCCGATGTGCGTGGTCGCCGTGACCTCCAGCTCGACCAGGGAGATCTCGCCGCCGTGCGCCGTCGCCGCGGTCCGCAGCGCCGTCGCGTCGCCGACCGTACGGCCCCGCATCAGGACACCGTCCGAGCCGTGCTCCAGGACGCCGTAGAGGATCTCGGCCTCCTCGGTGTCGGCCGCGGTCGTCACGATCGAGCCGGGCGCGCCCGACGCGGCCGCGATGACGATCTCCAGCGGGATCTTCGTCGGGTCGCGGAAGTCGAGGACGCTCCAGGCCTCCAGACGCGCCGCCAGGCAGGCGTCCTCCAGGGTGTCGGCGTCGACGATCTCCACGTACCGCCCGAACTGCACGCCCGGGTGGGCCGCTTCGAGCTCGGCGCGGGCGTCGCGCGGGCCGGGCACGATCACCACGTCGGCCTCGCCCAGGTCGGCGGGGACGGTCGCGGCTCCGTCCTCGAAGAGCAGGACCCTGCGCACGGTGGGCGGCAGGCCGGCGAAGACGGCCGGGTCGGCGGAGACGATGCCGTCGATCTTCTGGTGCACCGCCTCCTCCAGGACGGCGGCGGTGGCGTCGCCGGCCTCGCGGATGTCAAGCCAGCACAGTTTGGCGTCCGTCATGATGCGGACCTCCTGTCAGGTGGTTGTCGAGAGATGAGTCGTCGAGGTGATCGGGGGTGAGACGTTCGCTGTGCACCGGCCCCTGGTCCGGATCGCCGAACGGGGCGCCGGCGAAGTGCTGTTCGGGGAAGTGGTGCACGATCCGGGCGACCTTGGCCGCGAGGGCGCGCGGGTCCTTGGCCTGGAAGATGTTGCGGCCCATGGCCACCCCGCCCGCCCCGCCGGCGATGGCGTCCCGGACGTACGCCAGGACGTCCTCCTCCTTGTCGAGGGCGGGCCCGCCCGCGACGAGGACCGGTACGGGGCAGGCCGCGGTCAGGTCGAGCATCTCCGCGGTGGATCCGAGGAAGACGGTCTTGACCAGGTCCGCGCCCAGGTCGGCGGCGATCGTCACGGCGTGCGCGACGACCGCCGGGTCCCGCGGGTCGCTGATCCGCGGCCCGCGCGGGTACACCATGGCGAGCAGCGGCAGGTTCCAGCGGTCGCAGGCGTCGGCGATCCTCCCGAGGTCGCCGATCTGCTGCCGCTCGTCGTCGGAGCCGAGGTTGACGTGGACGCTGACCGCGTCCGCGCCGAGGCGCAGGGCCTCCTCGACGCCGGCGACGACGTACTTGGCGTTGGGGTCGAGCGCCTGGCTGGTGCTCGCGTTGAGGTGGATGATCAGCGACATCGCGGCGAACCGCTCCGGGCTGATGTGGCGCACGCTGCCCTTGTGCACGACGACGGCGTCCGAGCCGCCGGCGGCGATCTTGGCGGCGAGCTGGTCGAGCGTCGTGCCCTTGGGCACCACCGGACCGTCGTGGATCGAGTGGTCGAGAGGGGTGATCATCAGGCCGGCCGTGCTGTGGCGGTAGAGCCGCCGTAGCCGCAGCGACCGGGCGAAGTGGCCGAAACCGGTCATGGAACGCCCTTTCTGGTTCGCGAGGAGGCGTGATCGGGCTGGTGACCCGGTCCGCGCGCGCGGACGGGGTCGGCCCGCGCGGTGGCTCCGCGCGGGGAGCTGGGGGCCGGCCCGCCGGCTCCGACGCCGGCGGGATCGGCGGTGGGGTCCGGCGGCGAGACGGAGCGCAGATAGGCGCGGTCCGGTTTGCCCGAGGGTGTGAGCGGCAGCCGCGGCCAGACCGAGACCCGTACCGGCGTGTGTTCCGGGGTCAGCGCGGCGGCCACGTATCCCCGCAGGTCGCAGGAGGTGTGCCCGGCCCCCGAGTACAGCTCGACGGCCGCGTGCACCTGCTCCACCCAGTCGCGGTCGCGGACCCCGAACACCGTGGCCTGGCGCACCTGCGGATGGCGCATCAGCGCCTCCTCGATGGCCGCCGGATCCAGCTTGAGACCGCCGTGCTTGATCACGTCGCCGATCCGGCCGTCCAGCCGGAGGTAGCCGTACCGGTCCCGGTGTCCCAGGTCGCCGGTGCACAGCCAGCCGTCGCGGAAGACCGTCCCGGTGCGTTCCTCGTCGCCGATGTAGCCGGCCGTGACGGTGGGCGAGCTGATCCAGATCTCGCCCGTCACCCCCCGCTCCACCTGCGGTCCGCCGCCGGGGCCGCGGATCTCCACCCGCACCCAGGGGAACGGGCGGCCCGCCGAGCCGAGCAGCTCGGGCTCGCGGTGGTCCAGCGGGTTGAGGCTGCTGATGCCGCCCGCCTCCGTCGTCCCGTACACCTGGATGAGCACGTCGCCGAAGAGCTCGACGGCCCTGGCCACCCGCGCCGGCGCCGCCGGGGTGCCGCTGTAGGTGATGCGGCGCAGCGAGGACAGATCGGTGAGCGGGGCGGCCGGGTGGTCCAGGAGCCGGTAGAGGTGCGGTACGGCGAGGTAGACGTCGGTGACCCCGTGGCGCTCGAAGGCATCGAGGACATCGCCCGCGTCGAACTCGTCGTGCAGGACGACCCGTCCGCCGCTCGCGAGGACCGCGTCGGCCATCGGCGCGGTCGTGTGGCTGATCGGCGTGACGGACAGCAGCGTCGCGGGTCCCCGGGGATCGAGGCCATGGGCGAGGCGGCGGACGAGCTCCTCACGTGTGTCGTTCCGCTGGGCGACCATCTTCGGCCGGCCGGTGCTCCCGCTGGTGAACTCGACGGTCGCGAGGTCCTCCGGGCGCGGCTCGGGCAGCCGCGCCGGCAGCGGCCCGGGGGGTTCGGCCGCCGCCCCCCAGGGGATGGTCAGCGGGGTCACCTCCGGTACGCGGCGGGTGAGCCACTCACCGCGCTCGGCGCTCTCGTCGTCGACGAGCAGCACCGACACCCGGAGGTCCTCCAGGAGCCGCGCCTGGGTGGCGACGGAGAAGGTCTCCGTGTCCGTGCGGGGGTTCATCGACCGTACGTACACGGAGGTGGCGCCCAGGAGATGGACGGCGTACCGCGCGGCGAGCATCGACGGCCGGTTCGGGCCGGTCAGCACGGCGACGGTGGTGCCGGGGCGGACGCCGCGGGAGTGCAGCAGGGCGGTCGCGGCCCGCACGGAGCCGGCGAGCCGGCCGGCCGTGACGGCCTCGTCGGCGTGGTCGATCACCACGCGCCCCGGGTCCTTCCCGAGGGCGTCGAGAATGCGGCGTACGTACATCGTTCCTCCTTTCCGAAAGAGGCGGGAAAATCAGGGGAAGGGTCAGGCGATGCGCATCTGCGCCATCATTCCCATGGCGCTGTGGTCGATCATGTGGCAGTGATAGGGGAAGACCCCGCGGTGCGTGTCGAAGGTCAGCTGGAGTTTCGCGGTCTGTCCCGGGAAGAGGAGCACCGTGTCCTTGAGTCCCGCCTCCGCGGGATAGACCGGCATTCCGTCCCTCTCGAGAATGCGGAACTGCACCAGGTGCGTGTGGAAGTTGTGCGGGACGGTCGTGCTGGTGTTCTTGACCGTCCACACCTCCGTGGAGCCCCACGCGATCTCGGTGTCGATCCGGTCGTGGTCGAAGGTCTTCTCGTTGATGTACGCCTGGTGGCCCGTGCCCGGCTCGTCCATCCGCAGCTCGAAGGAGCGCTCGACGGTCGGCGTGGGCAGCGCCGGGAGGGTGGTGAGGACGTCCGGCACCCGGCTCGGGTCGTCCACCTTCTCCTCGACGTCGAAGCGCATGATCTGCCCGACGAGCTCGGTCGGCCCGGGACCCAGCATGTTCGACAGGGTGACCTGGGTGCCCGGCGCGTACCGGGAGAAGTCGATGACGAAGTCGGCGCGCTCGCCGGGGGAGAGGACGATCACCGGCGAGGGCGCCGGCGCCGGGAGCAGCCCGCCGTCCGAGCCGATGTGGACGATGGGGCTGCCGTCGGAGAGCGCCATCACGAAGATCCGCAGATTGCAGGAGTTGACCATCCGGAAGCGGTACTTGCGCGCCTTCACCTTCAGGTGCGGCCACGGGGCCCCGTTGACCAGGATGGTCGTGCGGTTGAGGGCGTCGTCCATCGTGTAGACCATCTGGCCGTCCGCGTCGAAGTGCGCGTCCCGCAGGATCAGCGGCACCTCGTACGGCCCCGAGGGCAGCCCGAGCGCGTCCTCGGCCTCGTCGCCGAGGAGGTAGAGCCCGGAGAGGCCCCGGTAGACGTGCTCGGACTCCATGTGGTGGGCGTGGTCGTGCGTCCACAGGGTGGCGCCCACCTGCCGGTTGGCGTAGACGTACGTCCTCGCGGCCCCCGGCTGGATCACGTCCATCATCCCGCCGTCCTGCTCCTGCGGGTTGGCCCCGCCGTGCAGGTGCACCGAGGTCGGCATGGACAGCCCGTTGATCTGCCGGACGACGGCGGTGCGGCCGCTGCGGGCCCGGATGGTGGGGCCGGGGAAGGTGCCGTTGTACGTCAGGACCTCGGTCTTCAGGCCGGGCAGGATCTCCACCCTCGCCCTGCGCATGGTGACCGCGTAGTAGTCGGCCGACCGGGTCCGCCGGTACGGGGCGAGGACCCGCGGCCGCGGCAGCGGCACGGTGAACGGGGTGACCGCGGGCGGTCCGGCCGGAGGCTCGGCGGCCACGGCCGGGGTGCCCGAGGTGAGGCCCTGGAAGACCCCGCCGGCCGCGCCGACAGCGCCGACGGCACCGGCGGTGAGTCCGAGTCGTATCGCATGGCGGCGAGAGAACACAGCGGATTCCTTACGTGACGGTTTTCCGGGAGCGAAAGGTCTGTCGATTCGCTCTCCGAGCATGGGCGCGAACGGGTGGAACTCCGAGGGAGTTCGCCCCGGTGCTTGCATGTGTCACGCGATCGATGACCTCGGTCATTTCCGCCGGTGGACACGGGAATGGGGCCCTCCGGGATGACGGGCGTCACGGCGCGGAATGCTCCCCGTCACGGACCGCCCGGGAAATGTCACCGATTCCGGTGGCGCGGGACCGGGGGTGAATTCCCGGCGCGAGAGTGTTGCCCGGCGTCTGCCCTGCGGGCGGCGCCGTCCCGTCCGCCGGCGCCAGGGCCGCTCGGCCCCCGGCGCCGGACCCTCGTCCACGCGCCCACGGAGGCCCCGTGCAGACCACACAGACCCACGCAGACCCCACCGCACCGGAGACCACCCCGCCGACGGCCGGCGCACGGGGGCCCGCACCGGAGACCACCCCGCCGGTGGTCGCCGGACCCGGGGCCGCGACGCCCGCCGCGCCGGTGGCCGGCGGAGCCGGGTCCACCCCGCCCGCCGCGGGCGAACCCGCGCCCGCCGTCCCGGTGTTCACCGCCGGTGTCCGGGTGCTCTTCGCCGACGACGGCGACGCCGCCACCCTCGCCGGGCCCGCGACCTCGCTCGCCGTCCGGCCGGTCCGGGGCGGCGTCCGCACCGCCCTGCGGCGCCTCGCCGAAGGACCGCTGCCCACCGAGGAGTTGTACGAGGGGCTGCTCCCCGCCGAACGCGTCCACGTCGAGCGGATCCTCGGCCGGGCCCGGCACCTGGTCGCCCACGCCGTCCTCGCCCGGGGCGGCCGGGCCCCGGAGGGCGGCGCGCGGCGGATGCTGCTGCGCCTGGAGCCGGTGGCCCGCGACGCGGAGTACCGGCCCGTCGCGGTCGGCTCCGACGCGACCGTACGCCTCTCCCGCTTCGCCTTCTGCCGCAGCCGCGACGGTGCCCTCGTCCTGGAGTCGCCGCTCGTGAAGTACCGCGCGGTGCTCACCGACACCGCCGCCCGGACCCTGGCCGCCGCCCTCGGCGCGCCCGGCACCCCCGCGCGGCTCGGCGCGGACGCGGGCCTCGACGCCGCCTCCACCGCCGACGTCCTCGGCCACCTCGTCGGCGCCGGCTTCGCCGAACTCGCCGACGAGGAGGGCGCCTTCGCCTCCGACGCCGAACCGGTCCTGCGGCAGTGGGACTTCCACGACCTGCTGTTCCACTCGCGGATCCGCTCCGGCCGGTACGACGACGTCTTCGGCGCCGTCTATCCGCACCGGGGCGCGATCGAGCCGCGGCCGGCGGTGAAGCCGGTGCCCGAGGGCCCCTTCGTGCCCCTGTACCGGCCGACCCGGGAGGAGATCGCGGAGCGCGACCCGTCCCTCACCACCGCGATCGAGACCCGGCGCTCCATCCGGGGGTACGGCGAGAAGGAGATGACCGCGCGCCAGCTCGGTGAGCTCCTCTACCGGGTCGCCCGGGTCCGCGCCCACTACACCCCCGAGCCGGGCGGCACGCGCGACGAGGTGGTCTCGCGTCCGTACCCGAGCGGCGGCCAGGGCTACGAACTGGAGCTGTACGTCACCGTGCGGCGCTGCGCGGGCCTGGAGCCCGGCATCTACTACTACGACCCCGTCGGCCACCGGCTGATCCTGCGCAACGACGAGGAGGCCGACCGGGAGTCCCTCTTCCACGTG
Organism: Streptomyces tanashiensis; assembly: GCF_014648895.1. GTDB lineage: Bacteria > Actinomycetota > Actinomycetes > Streptomycetales > Streptomycetaceae > Streptomyces > Streptomyces tanashiensis. The sequence goes on along the minus strand of NZ_BMRZ01000001.1, from coordinate 103,921 downwards.
GCCTCGCGGGCCACCGGCATGGAGGCCCGCCCCGACGTGCTCGTCACCGTCACGGCCCGCTTCCAGCGCATGTCGTGGAAGTACCGGGCCATCGCGTACGCGACCACGCTCCGGCACACCGGCGTGCTCTACCAGACGATGTACCTGGTCGCGACGGCCCTCGGCCTGGCCCCCTGCGCCCTGGGCAACGGCGACGCCGACATGTCCGCCCGTGTGCTCGGCCTGGACTACCTCCAGGAGTCCTCGGTGGGCGACTTCCTGCTCGGCAGCCGGCGCCCCGACGACTCCGTCGCAGGTGAGCCGGGGGAGGGCTGGCGGATGCTCAACAGCCCCGAGTGGTCCCTTCCCGAGAATCCCTGAGGCTTTCGGCATGACGCCCGTTATTCCGGGCGTGATAAACGTCAGGCCGTGCTTGGAAAGGCTGGTGCACCGGGTGGCCGGTCAGCATTATTGGTGATGCAGCCGAACGGTTGCCGAGAAGAAATCCGAAAGGAATTCACATGAGCATCGACGACATCAAGAACGGCGACGACAAGGCGTTCGACGACTTCAACGTCGACGAGCTGGAGACCCTCGAGGTCGCCCAGGGCGTGGCCCTCCCGGAGATGGGTGCCTCCAGCGGCTCGATCGGCACCTCGTCCTCCTCGTCCTCCACCTGCTCCGCCTGCTGAACCTCCCCCGACCGAAACGCTGAAAGGAATCGCAGCATGAGCATCGACGACATCAAGAACGGCGACGACAAGGCGTTCGACGACTTCAACGTCGACGAGCTGGAGACCCTCGAGGTCGCCCAGGGTGTCGCCCTCCCGGAGATGGGTGCCTCCAGCGGCTCGATCGGCACCTCGTCGTCCTCGTCCTCCACCTGCTCGGCCTGCTGACCGAGTAACCGAGGCTGAACGCACGACGCACGAAGGATGCGACCGCCCGGCTCAGGCCGGGTGGCGCATCCTCGCGTGCGTTTCGGGAGTGTGCGGGGGGCGTCAGCCGCGCAGGGCGACGTGGAACGACGAGGCCCAGAGCACGAGCGCCGCGCCCAGGCCCACCACCGTGCGGATGGTCTCCGCCGTGGTGCCGGCCGCCAGGACGGCGAGCCCCACCAGCGCGACCGCCGTCAGGAAGATCGCGGTCCACTTGTACTGTCCCTGGTCGAAGAGGCGGGCCAGCGGGAAGAAGTGCAGGCCCACCACCAGGCAGATCCCGACCGGGATGAACTCCGGGTGCCCCGAGGCGTTCGACGCGGCGATCACCGCGAAGATCGCCACCAGCTCGGCCGCGTTGACCAGGCCGACCCCCCGGTTCCACTTCTCCGGCAGCCGCACCAGACGGGTCACGGGACCCGCGGTGCCCCGGAACGCGAGGACCACCGCGCCGGCCGTCACGGCCGCCGCGACGACGCCGACGGTGACCGAAACCGGTACCGCCGCTATCCCCGAACCGCCGGCGAAGGCCCAGACGAGGGCGAAGACGGCGAGGACGATCGCGCCGCGACGGCGCAGATTGCGCGTGAGAGCCAGGCACTCCGCGTCGGTGGTTTCCGTAGTCATGGCGCGGACCCTACAGCGATGATCCGACCGGGTTGTCTATTTTCGGCCAGTCCGACCCCGAGGGGGTCGGCGGAGCCCTGGCCCGAGCGTCACGGAAAGCGTGACACATGTCAGCGGCGACTCCTTTTCCCTGTTCCGCCGCAATTCCCTCGCGGCATCATTTCGAGCGGAACACAGGACGTTAATTCTCGATTTCTCGGAAGGTGCGAAAGCATGGGGGTTGATGCGCTGGAGCGCACTGCCGTGAAGCCGGATTCCGACGGCCTGACGGGAGTGCGGCTGCACACACGGATGCCGGTCACACCGGCCTGGCTCGCCCGGTACGTCGTCCCGGTCGCCCGCGCGCTGAACGAGGCGGGCGCCCCCGCCGTCCAGCTGCGCCGCGGATGGCTGCACGGACCGCACGTCGACATCCTCGCCCGGGACGCCGCAGGCCTCCCCGGCGGCGGCCCCGACTGGGACGCGGTCGTCCGCGGCCTGGACGCCGGCCCGCTCGACCCGCCCCGGGCCCTCACCGAGGAGACCTACCTCGACCAGGCGCGGGAGTTCGGCCGCCTGGAGGCCGTCCAGCCTCCCTACCTGCCGCTGCGCGAGCACGGCACCGTCGAGCGGATCGCCCCCGGCGGCGCGGGCACCGCGCACACCTCCCGCGACCCGCGCCTCGACACCTTCCGTACCGTCGTGCACGCGGCGCTCACCCCCGCCCTGCTGCGGACCGTCGACGACCTCGCGGCCGGGCCCGGCTCCGGCACCCTCCGCCTCGCCGAGGCCTTCGCCGCGCTCGCCGACACCCACGCCCTCGGCCTCGGCTACGGGGTCTTCTCGCCGCGCTCCCACGTCGAGGCCTTCCTCGCCTGGGCCGCGCCCACCAAGGACGTGCGGCCCGTCTTCCGGCAGCGCCTCGCCCAGGACGCCCCGGTCCTCCGCCGGGTCGTCGAACAGCGGCTGAGCGGCGAGGTCTCCGCGACCGCCGCCGCCTGGCGCACCGGCTTCGCCTACGGAGCCGGGGCGCTGGAGAGCGCGGTCGCCGCCGGCACCCTCACCCTCGACCTCCTCGACGCTGCCACCGACGGCCTCGACCGCTCCGAGATGGGCCCGCCCGGGGCCACCCGGGTCGTGCCGCAGGGCGAGCAGCCCGACAGCGACTTCCACCGGACCGTCGGCGCGGCCGGGGTGACGGCCTCCCCCTCCCCGTGGTTCGCCGCCTTCCGCCTCCTGACCAACCTCTTCTACGAGCAGCTGCCGCTGCTCACCGTCTCCCCGATGCAGCGCTACTACACGTGCTTCGCGATCGCCGAGACCGTCGACGAGGTGCTCGGCGTCTCCTGGCGCGAGCGGATCGCCGCGAACGGCCCCGCCGGAGACCCGGACACGACCGCCACCGCCCCCGAGGGAGCCCCGCGATGACCGCCGTGACGCCCGAGCCGCTCTGGTTCCTGCGGGTCAACCCGCTGCGCCGGGCCCGGCTCGCCGACCCCGAGCTGCGGCGCCTGCTCGCCCTGCTGACCGCCGCCGAACGGACCCTCGCCGACGCCGCCGCCACCGCCTCCGACGAGCTGTACGAGCGGATCGGCGCCGCGACCGACGACGCCGAACGGCGCGAACTCATCGCCCTGCGCCGCTCCGTGCACAACGACAAGGCCCCGAAGAAGGCCCCCGAGCCCGCCGGACCCGCGATCGCGGCCTGGCTCGGCGCCCGCGAGGAGCGCGACCGGATCCGCGGCGAACTCGTCGCCGGCTACCCCGACGCGGCCGAACGCGAGCGCGGAGTCCTCGCCGGACTCCTCGGCGACCCCGACCTGCTGCGCTCCCTCGCGCTCGTCGCGCCCGAGGTCCACCAGGAGGCCGAGCGCTACCGCACGGCCGTCGCCGCACCCGGCCGGGTCCCGGCGAAGTCCCGCAAGTCCGAGCGCGGACTCATCCAGTACGTCACCCGCGCCATGGTCCGCACGAGCCCGCTGGCCCGGTTCACCGCCGTCGGCATCGCGGAGCCCGACCCGGCCGCCCCCGGCCCCGACGAGACCGGATTCCCCGGCGCGACCGCCTTCCCCGGCCTCGACCGCGTGATGCTCAACTACGTGGTCGGCGGCCTGCCCGACCCCGCCGACCGGCCCCTCGAAGAGCTCTGGATCGGACTCCCGCCCACCTCCGCGCCCGACCCGGCGGCCGGGAAGCTGTTCTTCCTGCGGCCCGGGCCCGAGGGGATGCGCCGTGCCGCCGTCTCCCTCGACGGCCCCGCCGGCGACCTCCTCGACGCGGTGTCCATGGGCCCCCGTCCCTTCCCGTCCGTCGTCGCCCACGTCGCCGAACGCTCCGGGCGCACCCCCGAGGACGCCGACCGCCAGGTCAGGGGCGCCGTCGCCCAGGGCCTGCTGTGCACCTTCCACGAGGCCGAGGACGGCTCCGCCGACTACGACGACCTGCTCTCCCCGGACGACGACCGCCCGCTCACGAAGGAGCTCACCGACCGCGTCAAGACCGGGCTGCCCGCCTTCACGGCCGCGCCCGCCGCCGAACGCGGCGCCGCGCTGGCCGAGTTGCGCGGAGCCCTCGGCGAGCTCAGCCACGCCGCCGGCCGCCCCGCGCACGTCACGGTCGAGGAGGACTACGTGATGCCGCCGCTGACGGTGGCCACGGAGCCCTGGAAGGAGTCCCTGAAGGACCTCGGCCCGGCCGTCGAACTCCTCACCGTCTTCGACTGGCTGCACGACGTCCGGGTCCTCATGACCGCCGCGTTCGTCGAGCGCTTCGGCCCCGGGGCGAACGTCCCCCTCGCCGCCCACGCCCCCTTCGTCGTCGGCGAGGTCTCCCGCCGCGCCGCCGCCATGGCCGCCGTCTACGGCCCCGACGGCCCCGGCGACCCGACCGCGCTCAAGGGCATCGGCCCCGCCGACGGCTCCCTGGAGCGCATCTACGAGCTGCGCCGCGAGGTCACCGAGGCGCTCCACGCCCTCATCGGCCAGGCCGTCGAGCGCGGCGACGACACCCTCCGCATCAGCCCGGAGCAGGTCGCCGGCCTCACCGGCGACCTGCCGGAGCGCTTCCGCCGCGACCCGCTGATCTACGGCATCCTGCTCCAGCGCGGCGACGGCCACCTCGTCCTCAACGACGGCCTGCCGGGCCACGGCATGCTCTACGCCCGCTTCCTGGAGGCCGACCGGCGCCTCGGCGGCCGCGCGCTGCCCCGCCTCGCCGACCACGTACGCCGGGTGTACGGCCACGACGGCGCCCGCGTCACCGAGGACCTGGGCCTGCACCGCCTCAACGTCAACGCCCACACACCGATCCTGCCGGGCGGCCTCACCCCCGACGACTGGTTCGGACTGCGGCTCGCCCACGACCCCGAGACCGACTCCCTGCGCGTCGAGGACGCCGACGGCGCCCCGCTGCGGGTCCTGCCCCTCGGCACCGGCCACCCCGGCCTCTTCCCGCCGCCGCTCTCCGTCGCCTCCGGGCTCGCCATCAGCGGCCGCCTCTTCAACGCCCTCCCCAACAGCTGGCACGCCGCCACCCCCTGGGACAGGGCCACCACCCGCACGGCGCCCCGCATGGCCGTCGGCGACGTCCTCATCGGCCGCCGCCGCTGGTACGGGGGAGAGGAACTCGGCACCGCGCTCGCCGCCGGACCCGAGGAGCACGAGCGGCTCCTCGCCCTCAACGCCTGGCGCGCCAAGCACGGCGTCCCCGAGGAGGTCGTCGTCAAGACCGTCCCCGAGGACGAGGGCCCGCTCTCCGTCGGAGCCCCCGACATCCAGTCCAAGCGCCTCCAGCAGAAGCCCCAGTACGTGGACCTGAGCAGCGCGCTCGGTGCCCGCGTCCTGCCCCGGATGCTGGAACGGCGCGGCGCCGACACCGGCGGCAGCTACCTGGAGGAGGCGCTGCCCGGCGTCGTCGACGGCACCCACGCCACCGAGTGGGTCGTCGAGGTCGGCCGGACCGCCGGCGGCCGCTTCACCTACCACCCGAGCACCCAGGCTGAGGAGCGGTGACGATGCTCAAGGCACGCCCCGACCTGCACTACGCTCCCGTCCCCGGCGGGGTCTACTTCAGCGGCGTCCGCGCCCAGTTCGTCCTGCGCGGCTCCGAGGTCCTGCACGCCGTCGCCCAGGGCTGCGTCCCGCTCCTGGAGGACGGCACCGACGAGGACGCGCTCGTCGCCGAGATCGGCACCGAACGCGCCCGCCCCGCCGTACGCCACCTCGTCGACAGGCTCCGCGCGAACGGACTGCTCCTCGACCCGGCGGCGTACACCGCCCCCGAGCCCCCCGCCGACGTGCGGGAACGGCACGCCGAGTCCCTCGCCCGGCTCGAAGGCCTCCTCGACGACCCGTACGGCGCGTTCGCCCGGCTCCGCGCCGCGACCGTGCTCGTCACCGGGCCGCGGGCCGCCACCGGACCCGCCGTCCGGGGCCTGCGCCGCGCGGGTGTGGGCACGGTCCTCACGGAAGCGGGGGCCCAGGCCCCCGACGCCGTCCTCGACATCCGCGAGGACGACGACCCCCGTCCCCCGTCCGACGCGCCCCTGGTCGTCCCGGTCCGGATCGGCACGACCGGCGTCACCCTCGTCGGACCGGCCCTCAGCGGCCCCGGACACCCGGCCGTCCGCGACGCGTTCCACGACCGGGCCCGCGCCTGGGCCGCCGCCGAGGCCACCGCGCCCGCGCCCCGCCCCGTGGCCGACGCGCTCGCCGGCGCCCTCGCGGCCCAGCTGCTCGTCGACACCCTGACCGGTACGGCGGACGTGGGCGAGGCCCACGTCGTGCACGGGACGGACCTGGTCTCGGACCGGGTCACCGTCGAGGGAGCCCCCATGGCGGCCGCGCCCGGCCGACCCGGCTCCCTCCAGGACGCGGAGGCCCGTACGGCGGAGGCCCGTACGGCGGAGGTCCACACGCACACCCTCGCCGACGCCCCCGCCGACGACCGCCCCGAGCCGGACGAGGCCCGCGAGGCCGCCGCCCCGCTCGCCGCCCGCTGGACCGGGCCGCTCGCCCTCACCGAGGGCGCCGACCTGCCCCAGATGCCGCTCGCCCTGCGCGCCGCCGAGCTCCGCACGGCCGGCCGCCCCACGACCACGGTCCTCGCCTGGGCCGCCCACCAGGAGACCGCCGCCGTCGCGGCGACCCTCCAGGCCCTGCGGGCCCTCATCCCCGGGGCTCCCACCCCGGCGGCCGGCCCGCACGCCCGCATCCCCGGGGCTCCCACCCCGGCGGCAGGGCTCACGCGGGAACACTGGCTCCTCGACGGCGCGCTGCGCCTGCTCGCCGAGGAGACCCCGTTCCCGCCGGCGGAGACCGCCACCCCGCACGAGCCGCCCGCGGCCCTCCCGGCGGGCGACCCCGCCGTGGCCGCGGGCGGCGGAGCCCCCGGGGGCACCGACCCCGAGGGCCTGCGGATCCTGGCCCGCCTCCGGGCCCTCCGCCCGGACGAACCGGTCGTACGGATCGCCCGCGTGCCCGGGCTCGACTGGCGGCTCGCCGAGGTGACCGCCGACGGCGCCGTCCTCGGACGCGCCTGGGGCGCCGACACGGCCGAGGCCGTCCGGAACGCCCTGTGCACCGCCCTCGCCCGCACCCAGACCGCCCCCGCCCCCGGCACGACCGCCCCCGGCACCGTCGACCCGCTCTCCACCGACGCCCTGCTCCTCGCCGACCGCGCCGCCCTGGACGCGCTGCGCGCCCAGCTCGCCGCCACCGGCACCACCTACCGCGGCGAGGCCCACCGCCACGACCCGGTGCTCGGCGAGCTCCCCCTCTGGTACGGCCCCGTGGAGGCCCACGATGCCCACTGACACCCTCACGCTCGCCCTCGGCCCCGGCCTGGACGCCCTCCCCGCCGATGAGGCCTGGCGGGACGCGCTCGACGCCCTCGCCGGCCTCCTCCCCGAAGGGACCGTCGCCGTCGACCGGGGCTGGGACCTCGGCTGGGAACGCGGCCGGTTCGACGAGGCCCGCGCCGCGGGCCGCCCGCACCTCTCCGTCCGTCTCCGCGCCGACGAGGTCCTCGTCGGCCCGCTCTGGCGGCCCGGCACCGACGCGGGCTGCGCGGGCTGCGCCGAGGTCCGCGACCGCACCGTCCCCGACCACCCCCTCGTCGGCGACCTCCGGCACGCGACCGCCGCCCCCGGGCCGGGCGCGCCGCTCCTCCCCGAACTGCTCCGGGCGACCCTGGAGCACCTCGCGGAGCGGCCGCTCGGGCCCGGCGAACTCTTCGCGGTCTCCCCGCGCGGCCTGCGCCGCCACCGCATCGCCCGCAGCTTCCACTGCCCCCTGTGCGGACCGGCGTACGAGCGGCTCGACGGCACCGGCACCCCGGCGCCGCTCGCGCTGACCGACCGGCCCGCGTTCCCGGACGACTCCACCCGCACGGCCGCGAGCCGGCTCGTCGAGCGCGGGGTCCTCCAGGAGCGCCTGGTCGACGAGCGCTTCGGGCCCGTCCGCGCGCTCCTGCGCGAGTCCCGCGCGCCCTTCGCGATGAGCATGGCCGTGGTGCCGGACGCCCCGGCGATGGGCCACGGCCGCGCCCGCACCTTCGCCGAGACCGGACCGGTCGCGATCCTGGAGGCGTACGAGCGGCTCGCCGGCTTCCCGTACGACCTGCCCGTCCTCACCCACCGCTCGTACCGGGAGGTCGCCGGCCACGCCGTCGACCCGGCCGGGCTCGGGCAGTACACCGCCGAGCAGCTCGCCCACCCCACCAGCCGGGCCACGCCGTTCGACGCGGACACCCCGATGGACTGGGTGTGGGGCCACGACCTCGACGACGGGCGCGCGCTGCTCGTCCCCGCCGACCACGCCTTCTACCAGTACGAGTACAACCACCGCCGGGACCGCAGGGCCGCCCGCGAGGCCGGGACACCGGGCCGCAAGCACTACTTCTACGAGTCGTCCAGCGGCTGCGCCGTCGGCGCGAACCTCGAAGAGGCCGCCCTGCACTCGCTGTTCGAGCTCGCGGAGCGGGACGCGTTCCTGCTCTCCTGGCACCGGGCCGCCCCGCTGCCGACCATCCCGAACCACACGCTCACCGACCCCACCAGCCGCGCCATGATCGAGCTGATGGAGTCCCGGGGCTTCGACGTCCATCTCCTCGTCGCCACCCGGGACATCGGCCTGCCGGTCGTCTGGGTCCTCGCGGTGAACCGGCTGAACCCCTTCCCCGCGACCTTCTCCTCCGCCGGCTCCGGCGCCGACCCGCAGTCCGCGATCCGCGGCGCCCTGCGCGAGGTCGCCCAGCTCGTCACCAACCCGGTCGACTGGACCCGCGAGGACGTCGAGCCGATGGTCGAGGACCCGTGGCTGGTCCAGGAGCTGGAGGACCACGTCCGCTTCTCCTCCCTGCCCGAGACCGCCGCCCGCGCCACCGCCGCCCTCGGCGGACCCCGGGTCACCCTGGACGAGGCCTTCCCCGACTGGCCCGGCCGGCTCGACCGGGGCTCCGGCGGGGACGTGCGCGGCGCCCTGGACTTCGTCCGCGGGCTGTTCGCCGAGGCCGGACTCGACCGGATCGTCCTCGTCGACCAGACGAGCCGCGAGCACGCCGACGCGGGCATCCACGTGGCCCGCGCGGTCGTCCCCGGCATCCTCCCGATGTGCTTCGGCCACGCCCAGCAGCGCCTCGCCGGACTGCCCCGGCTCACGGCCGCGCTGCGCGGCACCGGCCAGGAGCACCGGGCGCTGCCCCTCGACCCCCACCCGTTCCCGTGACGGCGCCGCCGATCGGACCGGCCACCGCACCCCGCTGGGGCGACTCCGGGGTACCGCCCCGGCGCGGGCCCGTCGACCTGCCAGGCCCGGACGGCGACAACAGCATCGCCCGCGAGCCACTCTGGTACGCGTACGGCGCCGGGGACGACGCACCCGAGGCGCCCCCGTGGACCTGGGTGCCGCAGCCGCCGCCCGACACGCACGTGCCGCCCCCGCCCCCGCGCGGGGGCGGCCCGCGCGGGGCCCTGCCGGCCGGCACCCACGACCGGCTCGCGGCGCTGCCGTTCCCGGCCGTGCCGCCGGTGACCCCGTACGCGGCCGGACCGGACGGGGACCGGCTCGGCCGCGCCCTCGTGACCGCCTTCGGGCCCCGGCGAAGAGAGCCCGAGAACCCCTACAACGACCACCGGCCCTACGCCTCGCCCCGCTGCCTCTTCCCCGTCCACGCCTTCGTGGACGGGGGCGCGGGCATGCCCTGGCGCCTCCTCGAACCGGACCGGCACGCCCTCACCGGCACCCCCGCCGCGCCCGCCCGCAACGTCCTCCTCACCGGCCGGTACACCTCCGTACCGCCCGCCTACCAGTGGTTCCGCGGCTCCCTCGTCGCCATCGAACTCGGCTTCGTGCTGCGGTCGCTGAGCCTCGGCCTGGAACTCTTCGGCGTCCCCGCGCGACTGCGCCCGCCCGGCCCGGACGCCCACACCCTGCTGCCCGCCCTCGGCCTCGACGACGCCTGGGCCTGGTCCCTGCCGTTCGTGGTGGAGCTGGACGGCGCCGGACCGGCGGCCGGGGGAGGGGGACCCGTACCGGAGCCCCCCGCGCACCTGGACCGCACCGACCCCGCCCTCGCCGCCCTGATCCACGTCAACCGCGCGCAGACCTACGGCAGCGCCCCCGCCCCGCTCACCACCGCCGTCCCCGAGGGCCTCGGGCCCTCCGCGGTCGTGCCGGACTGGGCCGAGCTCCTGTGGCGGCGCCACTCCGGACGGATGCCGCGCGCCCTGCACGGCATGAGCGGCCGCCGCGCGCGCGTGCCCGCCGAGGCCCTCGACAGCGCCGCCCGCTGGCTCTCCGTCCCGCCGCCCGGACCCGAACTGGCCGCGGCCTTCGCGGCCCTGAAGGTCACCGCGGTCGTCCAGGGCGTCGACGGGCGGACCGACGGCGTCCACCGGCTGCGGGAGGGCGCCGCGCACCTGCTGCGCGGCGACCCCACCGCACCCGAACGCCTGGAGGAGCGGTACGGCTACGGCGTCTCGCCCGTCAACGGCTGCGGCATCCGCGACGCGCCCCTGACCGTCTTCCTCTCGGTGCGGACCCGGGAGCTCTTCGAGCGCCTCGGGCCGGCCGGCTGGGGCGCCGTCCAGCACGCCGCCGGCTGGGCCGCGCACGGCCTCTGCCTGTCCGCCGCGGCCTCCGGCCTCTTCGCCCGCCCGGTGCGGGCGTTCAAGGAGATCCCCACCCAGCGCGTCCTCGGCCTGGACCCGGACGAGATGGTCGTCCTGTCCGTGGTCGTGGGGGTACCGCAGCCCACCGGCGGCGCGCTGCTCGACCTCAGACTCTGAAGGAGCGTCCCGTGACCCCGCCACCTGATCCCCGGCCCACCGAGTGGACCGCCTGGCACCTCCACCTCGGCACCACGGCCCGGTCGGCCCACGACCGGGTCGTCACCGACGTCATCGGCCCCACCGTCCGCGAACTGGTCCCCGGCACACCGTGGTTCTTCATCCGCTACTGGCAGTCGGGTCCCCATCTGCGGCTGCGCGTGGGCGACCTCGACGCCGGGGCGCGAGCCCGGGTCGAGGCCGCGCTCACCGCGCGTCTCGCCGTGGCCGGCGCCCCCGCCCCGGGCGAGGAGCCGCTCGACCCCGCGGCCTACCGCAGCGGGGCCGAGCGGCTCGCCGCCGCGGGCGAGACCGGCGAGAACACCACCGTGAAGGACCTGCTGCCGCCCGGTGTCCACCCGGCCGTCTACGAGCCGGAGTTCGACCGCTACGGCGGCCGGGCCCTCATGCCGGCCGCCGAGTCCCTCTTCACCCTGTCCAGCGGCCTCGTCCTGGCCGCCCTGCCCCGGGTGACCGGCGAACGGCAGCGGGCCCTGCTCGCCCTGCGCGGCACCCTGGCCGTCGCCGCCGCCCTCGGGGACCCGGCGGAGCGCGCGTACTACTTCGCCCACGGTCTCGGCGCCTGGCGCGCCTGGGCCGCCGAGGCCGGCCACCCGGCCGCGCTCCTCGACACGATCACCCGGGTCGAGGGCGCCGTGACCCTCGACCCCGAGGCCCACGGCCCGTTCGCCGGCTGGCACGACCGTCTCGCCGCGCACGCCGAGGAGATCCGGGCGCAGTCCCCGTCCCTCCTCGCCGCGCACGCCGAGGAGATCCGGGCGCAGTCCCCGTCCCACCCCGGCATGGTCCTCTTCTCGCACGCGCACATGCTCCACAACCGGCTGGGCCTGAGCCTCCTGGAGGAGCTGCGCAGTTACGCGGTGCTGGCCCACGCCTTCCCGCTCCCGGAGAACACCCCCGTACCGCACGGCACCGGATCCCCCGCGGTGCCCGCCGCGTGACCCCCGCCCCCCACGGGGTGTCACACAGCAGGAGGCCCGGCCGGGAAACCCGGCCGGGCCTTCCTGATGCGTTCCCCCCCCACTACTCGGGGCGCGGGTCCCAGCGGAAGCTGCGGACGGCGATCAGGGCACCGATGACACCCCAGGCGGCGAGGACGGCGAGGTCACGCCACTGGAAGCCGGCGTCCTGCGTGAAGAGCGCCAGCATGGCGTCGTTGAACGGCTTCACGGGGAGCAGGCCCGCGATGGTGTTGAGCAGCTCGGCGTGGATCGGGAAGTAGCTGCCCGAGATGAAGACCAGCGGGAACTGGATGAACTGCACGACGGCCGGGGCCGCCTCCGAGTTCTTGATCAGCGAGGCCACGCCGACGCCGAGCGCGCAGAAGCTGGCCGCGCCGAGCACCAGGGTGAGGAGGACCGCGCCCCAGTGGGTGGGCAGGTCGACGCCGTAGAGGGCGCCGATGCCGAAGACGAGGGCGACGTCCACGATGCTGACGACGACGCAGTGCACGAGCAGGCCCGCGAAGTACACCCAGGCGGGCAGCGGGGTGGCGTGCAGCCGCTTGAGGACGCCGGTCTGCCGGCGCATCGCGAGCACGATCGCCAGCTGGCCGTAGCAGGCGCCGAGCACGGAGACGGCGGCGATCACCGGCGTGTAGTACTGCATGCCGGTGAGGCCGAAGAAGAAGTCCTGGCCCTCGCTGCCGCTGAAGACGGCGCCGAAGATGCCGATGATGACGATCGGCAGCACGAAGGTGAAGACCATCGACTGCGGGTTGCGCCAGAACGACAGCTGTTCGTAGCGGATCTGATGGCCGAGCAGGGCGAGCGGGTTCCGCTCGCGGGGCGCGTCCGCGCGCGCGGACGGGGCCGCCGCCGCGGTCTCGGCGGTCGGGGGGATCAGGGTGGTCATGAGCGGCTCCGTCCGGGTCGGCGCCCTCGTCCCGCGGGCGTCTTGCGCCCCCGCGCGGACGACGGCGAGGAGGCTTCCTGCTGTACGTACTCGCTGGTCAGGCTCAGGTAGACGTCCTCGAGGGTGGGCTGCTCGACGGTGAGCCGGTCGAGCGGCGTGCCCCGGTCGAGGGCCCAGCCGGTCAGCCGGTGCAGCGCGGCCGTCGGCTCCGTCGTCTCGGCCGTCACGAGGCCGTCCTCGACGTCGTTCACCGGAAGGGGCACGTCGGCGAGCGAGGCGCCGGCCGGCAGCGCGAAGCGGATCCGGGTCTGGGCGCTGTCGCGTCCGCCGAGCGTGTCCGGCGTGCCGGAGGCGACGATCCGGCCCTCGGCGATGACGACGACCGAGTCGGCGAGGGCCTGTGCCTCGTCCATGTAGTGGGTGGTGAGGACGACGGTGGTGCCGTCGTCGCGCAGGTTGCGCACGACGTCCCAGGCGCCGCGGCGCGCGTTCGGGTCGAAGCCGGTGGTCGGCTCGTCCAGGAAGAGCAGCTTCGGCCGGCCGACGACGCCGAGGGCCAGGTCGAGCCGGCGCTTCTGGCCGCCGGACAGGTCCTTGACCTTGGCGCCCTTCTTCTCGTTCAGGCCGACGAGGTCGAGGAGTTCGTCGACGTTCCGCGGGTCCGGGTAGTACCCGGCGTTCCGGGCGACGGTCTCCCGCACCGACAGATAGGGCTCGACGGCGATGTCCTGGAGGACGAGGCCGACCTGGCCGCGCAGCCAGTGGCCGTCGGCCTTGACGCCGGGGTCGCGGCCGAGGACCTCGACGCGGCCGCCGTCGCGTTCGCGGAAGCCCTCCAGGATCTCCAGGGTGGTGGTCTTGCCCGCGCCGTTCGGCCCGAGCAGGGCGAAGATCTCGCCCTCGGCGACGGTGAAGTCGACTCCGCGTACGGCCTCGTGGTCGCCGTACCGCTTCTGCAGGCCTTCGACGGCCACCGCGGCGGTCACCGCGGTCCCTCCGCTCGTGTCACTGTGTGCCTCCCGGTCTCGTGGGGCGTCGTGGGGTCGTCGCCCGCAGACGGACTCCGGGGCGCGGCCTCGACGTTAGGCGCGCGGCAGGGGCCCCGAGCGGGCGCGCGGGGGCGCCGGTGACGGACGTCATGGAAGCCGCGACAGTTGTCAGCGCGGGCCGTGACCCGCGTTGCCGGGGGCGGGCGGCCCGCCCATGCTCGGGATGCGGCGGACGGCCGGACCGGGGGAGACCGCGGCCGGCGACGCCGACGGTGCCGACACAGCAGCGACGCGGAAGGCGGTCTCAAAGGTGCGGTTCGGGGATCTGGACGAGTGGGGAGCGGAGGAGCGGCCGCACGTCTCGGTGGTCGGCGCCGGCATCGGCGGCCTGGCCCTGGCCGGTGCGCTCTCCTCCATGGGCATTCCGTACACGGTGTACGAACAGGCGCGGCGGCTCGCGGAGGTGGGGGCGGGGGTCCAGCTCTCGCCGAACGCGGTCCGGCCGCTGCTGCGGCTCGGCCTCGGCCCGGCCCTGCGCGAGCGGGCGGTGGCGATCGAGGCCATGGAGGTACGGGGGTGGAGCGGGCGGCCGATCGCGCGGACGCCGCTGGGCGCGGAGTGCGAGCGGATGTTCGGGGCCCCGTACTACGCGGTGCACCGCGCGCACCTCCACGACGCGCTGCTCTCGCTGGTCGACCCCGACGCCCTCAGGCTCGGCGAGCGGCTGAGCGAGGCCCGGGAGACCGGGCCCGAGGGCGTGCGGCTGAGCTTCGAGGACGGGACGGTCCGCGGGGCGGAGCTGGTGGTCGGGGCCGACGGCATCCACTCCACGGTCCGCGAGGCGTTCCGGCGTGACGAGCCGGAGTTCGCCGGGCTCGGCATCTACCGGGGCCTGGTGCCGGTGGACGCCCTCCCGGACACGGCCCGCGAGCCCCTGGTACGCCTCTGGCTCGGCCCGGGCGGGCACTTCGTGTGCTACCCGGTCGCGGCGGGGGAGTACCTGAGCTTCGCGGCGACCGTGCCGATGGCCGCGTCGCCCGGCGAGTCCTGGTCGGCCCCGGGCGACCCGGAGGCGCTGCGCGGGGTCTTCGGCGGCTGGACGGGCCTGGTCGCGGACGTCGTGGCGGCCGTCGAGTCGACGCACCAGTGGGCGCTGCACGACCGTCCCCCGCTGGACGTGTGGTCCTCGCGCCGGCTCACGCTGCTCGGCGACGCGGCCCACCCGATGCTGCCGTTCATGGCGCAGGGCGCCAACCAGGCGGTCGAGGACGCGATGGACCTGGCGGCGTGCCTGGCGGACCCGGCGGCGGCGACGACCGCGGCCCGGCTGGACCGCTACCAGGGGCTGCGGATCCCCCGCACGGCCGAGATCCAGCGCGGTTCGCGGGGCAACGCCGGCATCCTGCACCTGCCGGACGGTCCGGCGCAGCGCCGCCGGGACGCCCGCATGGCGGTCCACGCCGCGCTGCGGGACCGGGCGATGCTGTACGCCCACGAGACGGGCCGGAGCGTGGTGCCGAGCCCGGCGTGAAGGGCGGCGTGACGGGAACGGGAACGGCCGGCCCCGGGAGTCCCGGGGCCGGCCGGCCGTGTGCGTGAACGGTTCAGCACTCGATGATGTTCACCGCGAGACCGCCGCGCGCGGTCTCCTTGTACTTGACGCTCATGTCGGCACCCGTCTCCTTCATGGTCTTGATGACCTTGTCGAGGGAGACCAGGTGGCTGCCGTCGCCGCGCATCGACATCTTCGCCGCCGTGACGGCCTTGACCGCCGCCATGCCGTTCCGCTCGATGCACGGGATCTGGACCAGTCCGCCGACCGGGTCGCAGGTCAGGCCCAGGTTGTGCTCCATGCCGATCTCGGCCGCGTTCTCCACCTGCTCCGGCGAGCCGCCGAGGACCTCGGCGAGCGCGCCCGCCGCCATCGAGCAGGCCGAGCCGACCTCGCCCTGGCAGCCGACCTCGGCGCCGGAGATCGAGGCGTTCTCCTTGAAGAGCATGCCGACCGCGCCGGCCGCCAGCATGAAGCGGACGATGCCGTCGTCGTCGGCGCCGGGCACGAAGTTCGTGTAGTAGTGCAGGACGGCGGGGATGATGCCCGCGGCGCCGTTCGTCGGAGCCGTGACCACCCGGCCGCCCGCCGCGTTCTCCTCGTTCACGGCCATCGCGTAGAGGGTGATCCACTCCATGGCGTGCATCTTCGGGTCGCCCTCGGAGCGCAGCTTGCGGGCCAGGTTCGCGGCGCGGCGGCGGACCTTCAGGCCGCCGGGCAGGATGCCCTCGCGGGACATGCCGCGCGACACGCAGGACTGCATGACCCGCCAGATCTCCAGCAGGCCCTCGCGGATCTCGTCCTCGGTGCGCCAGGCCTTCTCGTTCTCCAGCATCAGCGCGGAGATCGACAGGCCGGTCTCCTTCGCGAGGCGGAGCAGCTCGTCGCCGGTGCGGAAGGGGTACTTCAGGACGGTGTCGTCGGGGACGATCGGGTTCTCGCCGGCGACCGCGTCCTCGTCGACGACGAAGCCGCCGCCGACCGAGTAGTACGTCTTCTCCAGGACCAGGCCGCCCTCCGCGTCGTACGCGAAGATCGTCATCCCGTTGGCGTGGTACGGCAGCGCCTTGCGCCGGTGCAGGATCAGGTCGGCGTCGAAGTCGAAGGGGATCTCGTGCGCGCCGAGCAGGTTGATCCGGCCGCTCGACTTGATCCGCTCGACCTCGTCGTCCGCGGTCTCGACGTTCACCGTGCGCGGCGAGCTGCCCTCCAGGCCCAGCAGGACCGCCTTCGGGGTGCCGTGGCCGTGGCCGGTCGCGCCGAGGGAGCCGTACAGCTCCGCCCGTATCTTCGCCGTGTGGGCGAGCAGGCCCTCGTTCTTCAGCCGGCGGGCGAACATCCGGGCAGCCCTCATGGGGCCCACCGTGTGGGAGCTCGACGGGCCGATGCCGATCGAGAACAGGTCGAAGACCGAGATGGCCACGGGAGGACTCCTTGTGGGGGCTAGACGCCGTTGTCTGCCGGGGTGGAGCAGAAAGGGCTGAGCAAGGGGCGGGGCACCGCGCCCACTGTCCAGTGTGCGCGGTGCCCCGGAGATTCCGTACGAACAAAAGGGTACGAAATTACTTCAGGCCGGGGTACAGCGGGTGCTTGTCCGCGAGCGCGGTCACCCGGGCCTTGAGGGCCGCGGCCTTGTCGGCGTCGAAGCCCGGCTTCAGGGTCTCGGCGATGACGTCGGCGACCTCGGCGAAGTCCTCGGCCTGGAAGCCGCGGGTCGCGAGCGCCGGCGTGCCGATGCGCAGACCCGAGGTGACCATCGGCGGGCGCGGGTCGTTCGGAACGGCGTTCCGGTTGACCGTGATGCCGACCTCGTGGAGACGGTCCTCGGCCTGCTGGCCGTCGAGCTCGGAGTCGCGCAGGTCCACCAGGACCAGGTGCACGTCCGTGCCGCCGGACAGGACGGAGACACCGTGGGCGGTGACGTCGTCCTGGACCAGGCGCTCGGCGAGCGCGCGGGCGCCGTCGAGGGTGCGCTGCTGGCGCTCCTTGAACTCCTCCGAGGCCGCGATCTTGAAGGAGACGGCCTTGGCCGCGATCACGTGCTCCAGCGGGCCGCCCTGGAAGCCGGGGAAGACCGAGGAGTTCAGCTTCTTCGCGAACTCCTTCTTCGCGAGGATGATGCCGCCGCGCGGGCCGCCGAGCGTCTTGTGCGTGGTGGAGGTCACCACGTCCGCGTACTCGACCGGGTTCGGGTGCAGACCGGCGGCGACCAGGCCCGCGAAGTGGGCCATGTCGACCCACAGGTAGGCCTCGACCTCGTCGGCGATCCGGCGGAACTCCGCGAAGTCCAGCTGGCGCGGGTAGGCGGACCAGCCCGCGATGATCACCTTCGGGCGGTGCTCCTTGGCGAGGCGCTCGACCTCGGCCATGTCGACCAGGCCGGCCTCGTCCACGTGGTACGCGACCACGTTGAACTGCTTGCCGGAGAAGTTCAGGCGCATGCCGTGGGTGAGGTGGCCGCCGTGCGCCAGGTCCAGGCCCAGGATCGTGTCGCCGGGCTGGGCGATCGCGAAGAGGGCGGCCTGGTTCGCGGAGGCGCCGGAGTGCGGCTGGACGTTGGCGTACTCGGCGCCGAACAGGTCCTTGATCCGGTCGATGGCGATCTGCTCGGCCACGTCGACGTGCTCGCAGCCGCCGTAGTAGCGGCGGCCCGGGTAGCCCTCGGCGTACTTGTTGGTGAGGACGGAGCCCTGGGCCTCCATGACCGCGACCGGAGCGAAGTTCTCCGAGGCGATCATCTCGAGGGTGGACTGCTGACGGCGGAGCTCGGCGTCGACGGCGGCGGCGACGTCGGGGTCCAGCTCGTGGAGGGGAGTGTTCAGAAGCGACATGAATCGATCCCTAGGGGTCTCGGGCCCGGTCTCAGCCGGCGGAGAACGCGGTGTACTCGTCGGCGGTGAGCAGCTCCTCCGGCTCACCGGTGACGCGCACCTTGAACAGCCAGCCACCCTCGAACGGAGCCGTGTTCACCAGCGACGGGTCGTTCACCACGTCCTCGTTGGCGGCGACGACCTCGCCCGTGACGGGGGAGTAGAGGTCGCTCACGGACTTCGTCGACTCCAGCTCGCCGCAGGTCTCGCCCGCGGTGACGGTGTCGCCGACGGCGGGGAGCTGGGCGTAGACGACGTCACCGAGGGCGTTCGCCGCGAACTCCGTGATGCCGACGGTCGAGACGCCGTCCACGGCGTCCGACAGCCACTCGTGCTCCTTGGTGTAGCGCAGCTGCTGGGGGTTGCTCATGACCTGATTCTCCTGGATCGGGGGAGTACTGATGAACGTCGGTCTCGCGGGATGAGACCGGGGATGAGACGACTGCGTCACTTCTGGCGCTTGTAGAACGGCAGCGCGACGACCTCGTACGGCTCGTGGGTGCCGCGGATGTCCACACCTACACCCTCGGTGCCGGGCGCGGCGTGCGCCGCGTCCACGTACGCCATGGCGATCGGCTTTCCGAGGGTCGGGGACGGGGCGCCGGAGGTGACCTCGCCGATGACCTCGCCGTCCTTGACGACCTGGAAGCCGGCGCGCGGGACCCGGCGGCCCTCGGCGACCAGACCGACGAGCTTGCGCGGCGGGGCGGTCTCGGCGCGCTCGGCGGCCTTCTCCAGCGCCTCGCGGCCGACGAAGCGGCCCTCGTTGGTCGTCTTCTCGAACTTCACGACCCGGCCCAGGCCCGCGTCGAAGGGCGTGAGCGCGGTGGTCAGCTCGTGGCCGTACAGCGGCATGCCCGCCTCCAGGCGGAGCGTGTCGCGGCAGGACAGGCCGCAGGGGATCAGGCCGACGCCCTCGCCCGCCTCGGTCAGCGCCTTCCAGACGCCCTCGGCGTGCTCGGGCTTCAGGAACAGCTCGAAGCCGTCCTCGCCGGTGTAGCCGGTGCGGGCGATCAGCGCCGGCACGCCCGCGACCGTGCCGGGCAGGCCGGCGTAGTACTTCAGGCCGTCCAGGTCGGCGTCGGTGATCGACTTCAGGATGCCGGGGGACTCCGGGCCCTGGACCGCGAGCAGGGCGTACGCGTCGCGGTCGTCGCGGACCTCGGCGTCGAAGCCCTCGGCGCGGGCGACGAGGGCGTCCAGGACGATCTGGGCGTTGGAGGCGTTGGCGACGACCATGTACTCCGTCTCGCCGAGGCGGTAGACGATCAGGTCGTCGAGGATGCCGCCGTCCTCCTGGCAGATCATCGTGTAGCGGGCGCGGCCGTTGCCCACGGTGGAGATGTTGCCGACGAGGGCGTGGTCGAGGAGCTCCACGGCCTGCGGGCCGGTGACGGTGATCTCGCCCATGTGGGAGAGGTCGAAGAGGCCGGCCCGCGTACGGACGGCGTTGTGCTCGTCGCGCTCGCTGCCGTACCGGAGCGGCATGTCCCAGCCGGCGAAGTCGGTCATGGTCGCGCCCAGCGAACGATGCAGGGCATCGAGGGCGGTCAGACGGGGGGCAGTGCTCATGGGTGGCTCCCGGGTCCCAAGGGCGTGATCGGTGACGAAAACACATGACGGGCGAGGACGTCCTCCCCATCTGTCATGGAACCTGAGAGGTTCACCGAGAGCATCTCGTCACCGAGAGGTCGGCTTGCACCTTGGGTGGGGACACGGCAGGGTGTCCCGCTTTTCAGATCTGCCTCATCCACGCGGTACGGGGCCTGAGAGATTCAAGGGAGGGTCTTGCTCCTTCGGCGCCCGGACGCGCTCGGCGGTCCGGAACTCTCCCGCGCGGATTCGAGCGGCCGGTATGCGATTGTGCGGCGACTGTGCGCGCCTGGCGCGCACATCATTGCACGCGGTGTCGGCGGGGCAAATCGCTTGTGCCGCATTACCGTTTCTTTACACTTCGTGGGCAAGGGTCTCCTCAGGTCTCCTGAGACCCGACAGGGGGAGAGCGATGAGGATCCAGCACACCGGCGCATACGCGGCGAGTACCGGCATACCGTCCCAGCGGGCCCGCGCCCGGAGCCGCCGCGGCCGCATCCTGCGCGACCTGCGCGAGCGCGGCGGCCGCGGGCCCCGTGCGCTCACCTTCGCCGCCGGCGACCTGGTCGTCGTCTCCGGGCTGCCCGGCAGCGGCAAGTCCACCCTGATGAAGCGCGCCGCCGGGGACAGCGGCATCGACTCGCAGGACACCCGTGAGCGCTGGGAGGCCCGCATGCCCCGCCTCCTCCCGTACGCCGTCTACCGCCCCCTGGTCCGGATCGCGCACTACGCCGGACTCCGCCGCGTCCTGCGCTCCGGCGCGAGCGTGATCGTCCACGACTGCGGCACCCAGTCCTGGGTGCGGGCCTGGCTCGCCCGCGAGGCGAGACGGCGCGGCCGCGCCCTGCACCTGCTCCTCCTCGACGTCACCCCCGACACCGCGCGGGAGGGGCAGCACGCCCGGGGCCGCGGCGTCTCCGCGTACGCCTTCGCCCGGCACCGGAGGGCCGTCGGCCGGCTCCTGCGGGCCGCCGAGTCCGGCAGCCTGCCGCACGGCTGCGCCTCGGTGACCCTCCTCGACCGGGACGCCGCCGACTCCCTCCGCAGGATCGGCTTCCGGGAGGCCGCCTGACCGTCCGCTCCCCACGCCGCGTCCCGGGCCGTCCCGGGACGCCCGTACCCTTCCCTTTTGGCCACGGCGGCGCCGGGGCGGCGTTAGGGTGCTGCCGGGCGGCCGGTGCGGCAGGCCGTGCGAGAAGGGGAAACGCGACCGTGGACGTGACGTGGCCGGGCAATGAGCTCGAAGAGGTCCTTGCCGCCTCACTCGGCAACCCCGAGGCGGGCGGACGCCTGGTCGAGGTGCTGGGCCGCAGTCCGGTCTGGGTGCCCCTGCCCAACGGCGGCGGCCCCGACAGCCCCGGCCTCGACCTCGCCACCATGGAGATCGACGGCGCGGCCTACGTCCCCGTCTTCAGCTCCGAACAGCAGTTCCTCGCCTGCGTCGGCGACCACATGTCCTTCACCGTCGCCCCCGCCCGCGACTTCGCCCGCGGCCTGCCCCCGCAGCTCGGCATCGCCGTGAACCCCGGCGGCACCGTCGGCGTCCCGCTGCCCCCGCCCGCCGTCGCCGAGCTCTGCCGCGCCGGCCGCACCCCGCTCGACGGCCCCGCCAGCGGCGGCCGCGTCCGGCTCTTCGAGCCCGACTGGCAGGACGACCCCGTCGACTTCCTCGCCGCCGCCTCCGCCGAGTTCGAGGCCACCGGAGTCGTCACCACCGCCCGCCGTGCCCTCGCCAGCGTCGAGGGCACCGAACCGGCCCTCTTCGTCGGCGTCCAGCTCGCCGGCTGGGACGGCGTCGACCGGAACGCCCCCCTGGACGCCCTCGGCCGCGCCCTCGGCCGCGTCGAGGTCGCCTGGCCGGTCAACCTCATCCTGCTCGACATGGCGCAGGACCCGGTCGGCGACTGGATGCTGGAGCGGGTGCGCCCCTTCTACCAGCGCGCCGCCGTGTGAGCGGCACCCTGTTTAAGCTGAACTGACTGGATCGCTGGACAGACGTACGTGGTGGACGGAAGAGGGGCGGGACCCAGGGTGAGCGCGTCAGGCACCGCTGCGGCCGGAACGGTCGAGCACATGCTGCGCCAGGTGGCACCCGGACGCTACGACGCGTACGAGCAGTTGCTGCACGCCCTCGCCGACGGCGAGCTCTGGATGCTGCTCTGGCAGGGCGCCCCCGGCTCGCCCGACGCCCAGTACGGGAACATGGAGGTCGACGGCTTCGGCTACGCGCCCTGCGTCACCTCCGCCCAGGAGCTCGCCGCCTCCGGCTGGAACCGCGCCCACGAGCTCGTCACCGGCCGCGAGATCGCCCGCGCCCTCTACCCCGACCGCTGGGGCGTCTGGCTCAATCCGCACGCCCCCGGCGGCGGCGTCGGCATCCCCTGGGCCGACCTGCGCCGGATCGCGACCGGCCTCGACCGGATGCCCGCCGGACCGCTGCGCGTCACCGAGCCCGCCCTGGAGATCCCGCAGTTCTACGCCCTGCTCACGCAGAACGCGCACCGCACCCCGGCCGTCCGGGCGCTGCGCCGCGGCTGGGTGCAGCCGGCCCTCGGCTCCCCGTACCTCGTCATCGGCCTCGACCTGTACGACACGTCCGCGGCGGCCGTCGACACGGTCCGCTCGATGATGCGCCAGTCGATCGGCGCCGTCCCCGACGAGCTGCCCGTCTCGACGGTCGCCCTCTCCGACGCGTACGACCCGGTGGCCCTGTGGCTGCGGGCGAACGCGCGCCCGTTCTACGACCGGGAGGCGCACGCCGGACGCGGCTCCGCCGCCGTACCGGGGTACGGGTACCCGCCACCGGCTCCGTCCGGATACTGAGACGTCCCTCCTGTCCCACTTGTCGGCAAAGGCCTCCGGAGTCCACTCCGGAGGCCTTCGTTCACCCCAATTCGACAGCTCGCGACACCTGTTGAGCGACATGTCCGATTGCGGGCGAGAGGGCCCCGGTTGGTCCGCTCAGGTGATCACGACGTCCGGATAACGGAAGTCGCAGCACCGCATCACGTTTGAGCAAACATTCCCCGTCAGGGCTGGCGGGTGATCACAAACGCATTGAAGACTCCCCGGAACACCGGGCGTTCCGCTCCTTTCGAGCAGGTGCCCAGCATGTTGTTCCACCGAGCCGCTACCCGCGGCGGGCAAGGGCCGGCTACCGGCGGCCGAGAGGGGTCCTCACCACGATGACGGCACCACTGCACGAGACGAGTGCGGGCGAGGCGACCGCCACCGTCGACGGCGCGCCCGACGCTCCTGGCACTCCGGACAACTCCGGCGCCTCCAAGGCGATCGAGGGGCGCTCGCCCTGGAAGATCGCCTGGACCCGCCTCAAGCGCGACAAGCTGGCCCTCGCGGGCGCCTTCGTCGTCGTCTTCCTCATCCTCGTCGCGATCTTCGCGCCGGTCATCGTCGGCCTCCTGGGCCACCCGCCGGACGAGTTCCACGAGGACCAGATCGACCCGCTGTTCGGCACCCCGATCGGCTCCTGGGGCGGGGTCAGCTCCGACTTCCTCTTCGGCGTCGAGCCCGTCAACGGCCGCGACGTCTTCAGCCGGATCGTGTACGGCGCCCGGATCTCCCTGCTCGTCGCCTTCCTCGCGGCGGTCTTCGCGGTCTTCCTCGGCACCGTCCTCGGCGTCATCGCCGGCTACTTCGGCGGCTGGGTCGACGCGGCCCTCAGCCGGGTCATGGACGTCATGCTCGCCTTCCCGCAGCTGCTCTTCACGATCGCCCTGGTCTCGGTGCTGCCCAACGAGTTCCTCGGACTGGACGGATCGGGCGTGCGCATCGCCGCGCTCGTCCTGGTGATCGGCTTCTTCGGCTGGCCGTACGTCGGCCGTATCGTCCGAGGCCAGACCCTCTCGCTGCGCAACCGCGAGTACGTCGAGGCCGCCCAGAGCCTGGGCGCCGGCCGCTTCTACATCCTCCGCCGCGAGCTGCTGCCGAACCTGCTCGCCCCGATCATGGTCTACGCGACCCTCATGATCCCCACCAACATCCTCACCGAAGCGGCGCTCAGCTTCCTCGGCGCGGGTGTGAAGCCTCCCACCGCTTCCTGGGGCCAGATGCTGTCGACGGCCATCACCACCTACGAGTCGGACCCGCTGTTCATGGTGATCCCCGGCCTCGCGATCTTCATCACCGTTCTGGCGTTCAACCTCTTCGGCGACGGCGTGCGTGACGCGCTCGACCCGAAGGGCTCCCGCTGACCGTTCGCCGACGACACGCAAGACCCGCCCCTGCCGCTGGCGACAGGAGGCCCATCCCCAATCGGCGGACCGCCGTAACGGCCGCCACTATCCCGGAGGTTGCTGGACCCATGCTGAAGAGCTCTCAGCGCAGAATCGCCGCGGGCGCGCTGCTTGCCGCGGCCACGATGGTCGTCACCACCGCCTGTGGCGGCGGCAGCGGCGACAACGGTGGCGGCAAGGGCAAGGCGGGCGCGGCCGGCTTCAACGCCGCCGTGAACAAGGTCGCCAACGCCTCCGACAAGAAGGGCGGCGAGCTGAAGTTCATCGGCTCGCAGGAGGCCGACAACTGGGACCCGCAGCGCGGCTACTACGGCTTCGTGTGGGACTTCGCCCGCTACTACACCCGCCAGCTCGTCACCTTCAAGGCCGAGCCGGGCGCCGCCTCCACCGAGCTGGTCCCGGACCTCGCCACCGACGCCGGCAAGGTCTCGGACGACGGCCTCACCTACACCTTCACGCTGAAGGACGGGATCACCTGGGAGGACGGCAAGCCGATCACCTCCAAGGACATCAAGTACGGCATCGAGCGCATCTGGGCGCAGGACGTCATCTCCGGCGGCCCGATCTACCTGCAGCAGGTCCTCGACCCCAAGGGCGAGTACAAGGGTCCGTACAAGGACACCGCCGCGGACAAGCTCGGCCTGAAGGCGATCGAGACCCCGGACGACAAGACCATCATCTTCAAGCTGCCGGTCGCCAACGGTGACTTCCTGCAGATGCTGGCCATGCCCGCCGCCTCCCCGGTCCGCCAGGACAAGGACACCAAGGCCAAGTACGGCCTGAAGCCCTTCTCCTCCGGCCCGTACAAGTGGGAGTCGTACACCCCCAACAAGTCCATCAAGCTCGTCCGCAACGACAAGTGGGACGCCAAGACGGACACCGTCCGCAAGGCCCTGCCGGACAGGATCAGCGTCACGTTCACCACGAACGCCGACGACATGGACAACCGCCTGGTCGAGGGCGAGTACGACCTCGACATCAACGCGACGGGTGTCGGCGCCGCCGCGCGCCAGAAGGTGCTCCAGCAGCACAAGGACAACGTCGACAACCCGCAGACGGGCTTCATCCGCTACGCGGTCTTCCCGCAGACGGTGATCCCCAACATCGAGTGCCGCAAGGCGATCATCTACGCCGCCGACTCGAAGTCCCTGCAGACCGCCCGTGGTGGCCCGCAGGCCGGTGGCGACATCGCCTCCAACATGCTGCCGCCGGCGCTCAAGGGTGCCGACGCCAAGTACGACCCGTACGGCAAGCTCGCCGGCGCCCCGGACCTGGCCAAGGCCAAGGAGGCGCTGAAGAAGTGCGGTAAGCCGGACGGCTTCAAGACCACGATCGCGGTCCGCAACAACAAGAAGATCGAGATCGCGACCGCCGAGTCCCTCCAGCAGTCGCTGAAGGCCGTCGGCATCGACGCCCAGATCGACCAGTTCGACGGCGCCCAGACCTCCGGCATCATCGGTTCGCCGAAGGTGGTCAAGGAGAAGGGCTACGGCATCATCATCATGGGCTGGGGCGCCGACTTCCCGACCGGTCAGGGCTTCCTGCAGCCGCTGGTCGACGGCCGCTTCATCCTCCAGAGCGGTAACAACAACTTCTCGGAGCTGAACGACAAGGCCGTCAACGGTCTGTTCGACCAGGCGCTGAAGGAGACCGACCCGACCAAGGCCGGCGAGCTCTACAAGCAGATCAACACGAAGGTCTCGGAGGCCGCGGTCTACCTGCCCTTCACCCACGAGAAGAACATCATCTGGCGCAGCTCCCGGCTGACCAACGTCTACACGGCGGACGCCTACAACGGCCGCTACGACTACGCGTCGCTCGGCGTCGTCAAGTAATCCGACCCGCTTCACCGGCGCACCACCCGCCGCCAGGTCCGAAGGGCAGGTGATGGCCGTTGGCGGCGGCCGGGGAACCCGATCGGGTTCCCCGGCCGCCGACCGGCCGACCGCATGCTTGCATACATAATCCGACGGCTCTTCGCAGTCGTCGTGATGCTGCTCGTCGTCACTCTGGTGACGCTCAGCATCTTCTTCCTCATCCCCAAGATGACCGGCAGCGATCCTGCCGCGATGTTCGTCGGCAAGCAGGCGGATCCGGCTTCCATCGAGGCCATCCGGCAGAAGCTGGGCCTGGACGAGCCGATCCTGGTGCAGTTCTGGCACTTCGTCTCGGGCATCTTCGTCGGCCGGGACTACACCGGCGGCGGCGACACGATCCACTGTGCCGCGCCCTGCTTCGGCTACTCGTTCCGTACCGAGCAGGACGTCTGGACCATGCTGGTCGACGCCTTCCCGGTCACCCTCTCCATGGTCGTCGGCGCCGCCGTGCTGTGGCTGGTCCTCGGCGTGTCCACGGGCGTGGTCTCCGCGCTCAAGCGGGGCACGGTCATCGACCGCGCCGCGATGATCACCGCGCTCGCCGGTGTCTCGCTCCCCATCTTCTTCACCGCCATGCTGGCGATGCTCGTCTTCCGCACCCAGCTCCACTGGGTCGACGCCTCGTACGTGCCGATCACCGAGTCCTTCGGCGGCTGGTTCGGCGGACTGCTCCTTCCCTGGGTCACCCTCGCCTTCCTGTACGCGGCGATGTACGCGCGACTCACCCGCGCCACCATGCTGGAGGTCCTCGGCGAGGACTACATCCGCACCGCGCGGGCCAAGGGTCTGCCGGAGCCGGTCGTGCTCGGCAAGCACGCCATGCGCTCCACCATGACCCCCATCCTGACCATCTTCGGCATGGACCTCGGCGCCCTCATCGGCGGCGCGATCCTGACCGAGACCGCGTTCAGCCTCCACGGCCTCGGCGGCCTCGCCATCAAGGGCGTGAGCGAGCGTGACCTGCCGCTGATCCTGGCCGTCACCCTCATCACCGCCGCCTGCGTCGTCATCGCGAACCTCGTGGTGGACCTGCTGTACGCGGTGATCGACCCCCGAGTGAGGCTCGCATGACGGACAAGCTGACGAAGACGGGCGCGGCCGTGGGAGAGCCCGTCGACACCGGGAAGTCCGCCCCGTCCGACGCCTTCCTCGACGTACGCGACCTGAAGATCCACTTCCCGACCGACGACGGTCTCGTGAAGTCGGTCGACGGCCTCAGCTTCCAGCTGGAGAAGGGCAAGACCCTCGGCATCGTGGGCGAGTCCGGCTCCGGCAAGTCGGTCACCTCGCTCGGCATCATGGGCCTGCACACGGTCGGCCAGTACGGCCGGCAGAAGGCGAAGATCTCCGGCGAGATCTGGCTCAACGGCCGCGAGCTGCTCTCCGCCGACCCGGACGAGGTCCGCCGGATGCGCGGCCGCGAGATGGCGATGATCTTCCAGGACCCGCTGTCCGCGATGCACCCGTACTACTCGGTCGGCAACCAGATCGTCGAGGCGTACCGCATCCACAACGACGTCGACAAGAAGACGGCGCGCAAGCGGGCCGTCGAACTCCTCGACCGGGTCGGCATCCCCGAGCCCGCCAAGCGGTTCGAGAACTACCCGCACGAGTTCTCCGGCGGCATGCGCCAGCGCGCGATGATCGCCATGGCGCTCGTCAACAACCCCGAACTGCTCATCGCCGACGAGCCGACCACCGCGCTCGACGTCACCGTGCAGGCCCAGATCCTCGACCTGATGCGGGACCTCCAGAAGGAGTTCGGCTCGGCGGTCGTCATCATCACCCACGACCTCGGCGTCGTCGCCGAGCTCGCCGACGACATCCTCGTCATGTACGGCGGTCGCTGCGTCGAGCGCGGACCGGCCGAGTCCGTCTTCTACGAGCCGCAGCACCCCTACACCTGGGGCCTGCTCGGCTCGATGCCGAGGATCGACCGCGATCAGACCGAGCGGCTCATCCCGGTCAAGGGCAACCCGCCCAGCCTCATCAACATCCCGAGCGGCTGCGCCTTCAACCCCCGCTGCCCG
Source organism: Streptomyces tanashiensis (assembly GCF_014648895.1). Taxonomy (GTDB): domain Bacteria; phylum Actinomycetota; class Actinomycetes; order Streptomycetales; family Streptomycetaceae; genus Streptomyces; species Streptomyces tanashiensis. The sequence goes on along the minus strand of NZ_BMRZ01000001.1, from coordinate 76,034 downwards.
TACGCGGACGTCCCCAAGGGCGGCATCACGCGCACCCAGCGGCCGGAGCTGGCGCCGGCCGGGGACCGCCACTTCTCGGCGTGCCACATGCCGCAGGAGGAGCGGACCCGCATCTGGACCGAAGAGATTGCGCCGAAACTGTGAGCGACAACATGGAGCCTCTGCTCAAGGTCAACGGCCTGAAGAAGCACTTCCCCATCAAGAAGGGGCTGCTCCAGCGCCAGACCGGTGCGGTCAAGGCGGTCGACGGCCTCGACTTCGAGGTCTACCCCGGTGAGACCCTCGGCGTCGTCGGCGAGTCCGGCTGCGGCAAGTCCACGATGGGCCGGCTCATCACCCGGCTCCTCGAACCGACCGACGGCACCGTCGAGTTCCAGGGCACGGACATCTCGCACCTCGGCGTCTCGGGCATGCGCCCGCTCCGCCGGGACATCCAGATGATCTTCCAGGACCCGTACGGCTCGCTGAACCCGCGCCACACGGTCGGCACGATCGTCTCGGCCCCCTTCAAGCTCCAGGGCGTCGAGCCCGAGGGCGGCGTGAAGAAGGAGGTCCAGCGCCTGCTCGGTCTGGTCGGCCTCAACCCCGAGCACTACAACCGCTACCCGCACGAGTTCTCCGGCGGCCAGCGCCAGCGCATCGGCATCGCCCGTGCCCTGGCCCTGAAGCCGAAGCTGGTCGTCGCGGACGAGCCCGTCTCGGCCCTGGACGTCTCCATCCAGGCCCAGGTGGTCAACCTCCTGGACGACCTCCAGCAGGAGCTCGGCCTCACGTACGTGATCATCGCCCACGACCTCTCCGTGATCCGCCACGTGTCGGACCGCATCGCGGTGATGTACCTGGGCAAGATCGTCGAACTCGCGGACCGCAAGTCGCTCTACGAGTCCCCGATGCACCCGTACACCAGGGCCCTGATGTCCGCGGTCCCGATCCCGGACCCGCGCCGCCGGGGAGCCAAGAGCGACCGCATCCTGCTGAAGGGCGACGTCCCGTCGCCGATCGCCCCGCCGCCGGGCTGCCGCTTCCACACCCGCTGCTGGAAGGCCACGGACCTGTGCAAGACCCAGGAGCCCCCGCTCCTGGAGCTCCGCCCGGGCCAGCGCGTGGCCTGCCACCACCCGGAGAACGCGGAGGGCGTGACGATCCCGGCCGCCCGCGAATCGGTGGACGTCACGATCACGAAGGCCCCGCAGCCGACGGAACCGAAGCCGGAGCCGTCGAAGCCGGAGGCGGCCGAGCCGGCCGAGGCGGAGGCCCCGACCCCGGCTGAGCCGGAGGCCGCGGCCGAGGGCGACGCGCCCAAGGAGTGACCCCCGGAGCGCCTGCCCATCCCGTTGTGGGCAGGCGCTCCGCCTGTTGTGGGCATGCGTTCCTCCCCCAGGCTTCGTCCGGGAGGTGCCCCCAGGGCGATGGGGGTCCCCCCTGCTCGAGCGAAGCCGAGAGCTTGGGGGAGGGTGGGCACAACGGAACGGCGCCCTTGCCGGCGCCGAAGGCTTACGCGCCCTGACCCGTACCTCGCGCACCAAGCTCGTGGTGCGGGTCCAGGGCGCGGAACGCGGAGGCGCCGCTGAGGCGCCGTCCCGGGCGCGGCCCCCGCGAGGGGCACCGCCCCGCGGGACGCCTGCCCACACGGCAGCCGGGCACCGCCCGGCCACGGCACCCCGGGCAACCGGGACAATGGCCCCGTGCTCCACGAATTGTTCACCCCCTCCGTCCAACACGCCCTCGATCTCGTCGGCATCTTCGTCTTCGCCATCTCCGGCGCCCTCCTCGCCGTCCGCAAGAACTTCGACGTCTTCGGCATCGCCGTCCTCGCCGAGGTCACCGCCCTCGGCGGCGGTCTCCTCCGCGACCTGATCATCGGCGCCGTACCGCCCGCCGCCTTCACCGATCTCGGCTACTTCCTGATGCCGCTGGTCGCTGCGGTCCTCGTCTTCTTCCTGCACCCGGAGGTCGAGCGCACCCAGACCGCGGTGAACGTCTTCGACGCGGCCGGTCTGGGGCTCTTCTGCGTGACCGGCACCATCAAGGCGTACGACTACGGCCTCGGCCTCACCTCCTCCGCCGCGCTCGGTCTCGCGACCGCCGTCGGCGGCGGCGTGCTGCGGGACGTGCTCGCCAACGAGGTGCCGTCGCTGCTGCGCTGGGACCGGGACCTGTACGCCGTCCCGGCGATCGTGGGCGCGACGATGGTCGTGCTGTGCATCCGGTTCGACACGCTCAACGCGTTCACGAGCGGCACCGCCGTCCTGACCGCCTTCGTGCTCCGCCTCTTCGCGATGCGCTACCACTGGCGCGCGCCCCGTGCCTGGAACCGCCGTTCCTCCGCCCGCGAGGAGCCGGAAAAAGCTACCGCTCAGTAGCTACCCTGCGGTACCGTCGGATCCATGAGCACGAGCACCGAGACCGCCACCGTCACGAGCGAGTTCGACCGCGACACCGCGATCACCCTCCGGGAGCCCGGCGTCTACGACGCCGACCTCTCCGCCGGCTGGACGATCATCCAGGCCGTCAACGGCGGCTACCTCCTCGCCCTGCTCGGCCGCGCCCTCGGCGACCACCTCCCGCACCCGGACCCGTTCACGATCTCGGCGCACTACCTCACGCCCTCCGTGCCGGGCCCCGCGGTGATCCGTACGGAGACCGTCCGCACCGGCCGGACCCTCTCCACCGGCCAGGCCTCGCTCTTCCAGTTCACCGAGGACGGAACCGAGGTCGAGCGCATCCGCGTCCTCGCCTCGTACGGATCCCTCGACGCCCTCCCCGACGACGTCCGCACCGTCGCGACGCCCCCGGCGATGGCCCCGATCGAGAACTGCTTCAGCGCCGCCGACAACCCGGCCCCGCGGATCCCCGGTTCCTCCGCGATCGCCGACCGGCTCGACCTCCGGCTCGACCCCGCCTGCGTGGGCTGGGCGGTCGGCGCCCCCTCCGGCAAGGGCGAGATGCGCGCCTGGTTCGGCCTCGCCGACGGCCGCGAGCCCGACGCCCTGTCCCTGCTCCTCGCGGTAGACGCCCTGCCGCCGACCTCCTTCGAGCTGGGCCTCAAGGGCTGGACCCCGACCGTGGAGCTCACCACCCACGTGCGCTGCCGCCCGGCGCCCGGCCCGCTGCGGATCTCGATCACCACCCGGAACCTCGCCGGCGGCTTCCTGGAGGAGGACGCCGAGGTGTGGGACAGCGCCGGCCGCCTGGTCGCCCAGTCCCGCCAGCTGGCCCGCGCCCCGCGCGACTGAACCCCGCGCGAACCGCCCCGCGCCCCGCGCGACCGGACCCCGCGCGCCCCGGGCAGCGCCCCGCGTGGCCGAACTCCGACCCCGGGCGACGCGGCTGAGAACCGCCGTCGGCGCCCGGCGTAAACAGGCCGGGCGCCGGGAGCCGGTGGGTGGGCTCGTAGAATCGACCCACCATGGCTTACCTCGACCACGCCGCGACCACGCCCATGCTGCCCGAGGCGATCGAGGCGATGACCGCCCACCTCGCCGTCACGGGCAACGCCTCCTCCCTGCACGCCGCCGGACGGCGCGCCCGGCGGACCGTCGAGGAAGGACGCGAGACGCTCGCCGCCGCGCTCGGCGCGCGGCCGAGCGAGGTCGTCTTCACCTCCGGCGGCACCGAGGCCGACAACCTCGCCGTGAAGGGCCTGTACTGGGCCCGGCGCGACGCCGACCCCCGCCGCACCCGCGTCCTGGCCAGCCCGGTCGAGCACCACGCCGTCCTCGACGCCGTCGACTGGCTCGCCACGCACGAGGGCGCCACCGTCGAGTACCTGCCCGTCGACGCCCACGGCCGCGTCCATCCCGAGGCGCTGCGCGAGGTGATCGCCCGCGACCCGGGATCCGTCGCCCTGGCCACCGTCATGTGGGCGAACAACGAGATCGGCACGATCATGCCGGTCCGGGAACTCGCCGACGTCGCCGCCGAGTTCGGCGTCCCCCTGCACGCCGACGCCGTCCAGGCCGTGGGTCAGGTACCGGTCGACTTCGCCGCCTCCGGGCTCGCCGCGATGACGGTCTCCGGCCACAAGATCGGCGGCCCGTACGGCATCGGAGCCCTCCTCCTCGGCCGCGAGCACACCCCCGTCCCCGTCCTGCACGGCGGCGGCCAGGAGCGGCACGTCCGCTCCGGCACCCTCGACGTGCCCGCCGTCGCCGCCTTCGCCGTCGCCGCCCGGCTCTCCGCCGAGCGGCAGGAGGAGTTCGCCCGCGAGGTCGGCACCCTGCGCGACGAACTCGTCACCTCCGTCCGCGCGCTCGTGCCCGACGCGATCCTCGGCGGCGACCCGGTCGACCGGCTCCCCGCCAACGCCCACTTCACCTTCCCCGGCTGCGAGGGCGACTCCCTGCTCCTGCTCCTCGACGCGGCCGGCATCGCCTGCTCCACCGGCTCCGCCTGCACCGCCGGCATCGCCCAGCCCAGCCACGTCCTGCTCGCCACCGGAACCGACCCGGACCTCGCCCGGGGCACCCTGCGCTTCTCCCTCGGCCACACCTCCACCAAGGAGGACGTGGCGGCGGTCGCCGGGGCGATCGGACCCGCCGTCGAACGGGCCCGCACCGCCGGCCTCAGCTGAGCCGCGAGCGCGCCCTCCGCACCAGCTCCAGATACCGGTCCCAGTCCCAGTGCGGACCGGGATCGGTGTGGTCGGTTCCCTCGACCTCGACGTGCCCGATGATGTGCTCCCGGTCCACGGGTATCCCGTACCGGGCGCATATGTCGGCCGTGAGCCGCGCCGACCCCTCGTACATCGCCTTCGTGAAGTCCCGCGGCCGGTCGACGAAGCCCTCGTGCTCGATGCCGATGCTCCGCTCGTTCATGTCGCGGTTCCCGGCGTGGAAGGCCACGTCGAGCTCGCGGATCATCTGCGCCACATGACCGTCCTTGCGGACCACGTAGTGCGCGGCGGCCCCGTGTCCCGGATCCTTGAAGACCTTCAGGGCGGTCGCGTAGCTCCCCTGGACGACATGGATCACCACACGGTCGATCGTGTAGTCGTCCGGCCGGTCGGCCCGCCGCCAGTTCGCCCGCGCCGCCGACGTCCACTCGGCGCCCTTGTGGTCCAGCTCCCCCTCGACCCGCTTCTTCTCCATCCCCGGCAGGCGCCACCAGAGGCGCGCCAGCTCGTCCCGGGCCAGCGCGACCGTGCCCACGGCGGCGGCCGTGCCGCCGATCAGCACGGCCCGCCGCCCCACGCGCCGCCCGCCCGCCCCGGTCCCCGTGCCCTTCGAGTCGCTCCCCATGCCCGGGAGAACGCTTACTACCGCGACCGCGGTTCCCGGCGCCCCGTACCCTGGTAGGGCTATGACTCAGACTCCGCCCCAGCGCCCCCTCCGCGTCCTCGCCGCCATGTCGGGCGGAGTGGACTCCGCCGTCGCCGCCGCCCGCGCGGCCGAAGCCGGTCACGACGTCACCGGCGTGCACCTGGCCCTCTCCGCGAACCCGCAGTCCTTCCGCACCGGAGCACGCGGCTGCTGCACGATCGAGGACTCGCGCGACGCGCGCCGGGCGGCCGACGTCATCGGCATCCCCTTCTACGTGTGGGACCTCGCCGAGCGGTTCCGCGAGGACGTCGTCGACGACTTCGTCGCGGAGTACGAGGCCGGCCGCACCCCCAACCCGTGCCTGCGCTGCAACGAGAAGATCAAGTTCGCGGCGCTCCTCGACAAGGCCCTCGCCCTCGGCTTCGACGCCGTCTGCACCGGCCACTACGCGACCGTCGTCCTGAACGAGGACGGCACCCGCGAGCTGCACCGGGCCTCCGACATGGCCAAGGACCAGTCGTACGTCCTCGGCGTGCTCGACGAGAAGCAGCTCGCCCACGCGATGTTCCCGCTCGGCGACACCCTCACCACCAAGGACGAGATCCGGGCGGAGGCCGAGCGGCGCGGGCTCGCGGTCGCGAAGAAGCCCGACAGCCACGACATCTGCTTCATCGCCGACGGCGACACCCAGGGCTTCCTCGCCGCCCGGCTGGGCAAGGCCGAGGGCGACATCGTCGACGAGTCCGGCACGAAGGTCGGCAGCCACGAGGGCGCGTACGGCTTCACCATCGGCCAGCGCAAGGGCCTGCGGATCGGCCACCCGGCCGCGGACGGCAAGCCCCGCTACGTCCTCGACATCTCGCCCGTGAACAACACCGTGACCGTCGGCCCCGCCGAGGCCCTCGACGTCACCGCCCTCACCGCCATCAAGCCCCGCTGGTGCGGCACCGCCCCCGAGGGACCCGGCCGCTACACCGCCCAGCTCCGCGCCCACGGCGGCGAGACGCCCGTGAGCGCGGCCCTGGAGGACGGCGAGCTGACGGTCTCCTTCGACGAGCCCGTCCGCGGCGTCGCCCCCGGCCAGGCGATCGTGCTGTACGACGGCACGCGCGTGGTGGGCTCGGCGACGATCGCGGCGACCACCCGGCGCACCGCCGCGACGGCCACCGCCTGAGTCACGGGACCGGTTCGTCCAGGAACTCCGCCAGGACCGGGGCCAGCACGTGCGGGGCCACCTCGTGCGTCTGGCCCGTCAGGGTGCGGTGCCGGGCCCGGGGGAGGGCCGCCGTCAGCGCGCGTGCCGCCTGCCGGGTCGCCGCCGGGCTCGCGCCCCCGTCGACGACCAGCACGCGCGCGTGGACCGCCCGGACGAGCCCGTCCGCGAGCGGCTCCGGCTCGTACACCGACACCGCGTCCACCGGCAGCCCGGCCGCCGCCCCCGCGAGCGCGAGGACACTGCCCGTCTCCGTGCCGTGCACGGCGGCCCCCGGGCCCGCCGCCTCCAGGACCGCCGCCAGGTCCTCGATCTCCCGCTCCACCGCGGCTACCCCGCGCCGCTCGTAGGTCACGACGGAGAAGCGCCGGGCGAGCAGCCCGGCGAGCGCCCGCCCCGCGCCGCCGTCCGCGCCTCCCACCAGCACGAGGGGACGGCCGTCCCCGTAGCGCTCGTACGCGATCTCCGTGCCGTCCCGCGACACGACCCGGCCCCGGACACCGCCCGGGATGGTGCTCACCTCGTCCATGGCAGGGCAGACCGGGGCCGTCGCCGGAACTCATCGCCGCCCGCCGGACTTCTTCCGCGACCCCCTACGGTGGAGGCCATGAACATCTGCGTCTTCCTCTCCGCCGCCGACCTCGACGAGCGGTACACCGCCCCGGCCCGCGAGTTCGCCGGCCTGCTCGGCAAGGCCGGTCACACCCTCGTCTGGGGCGGCTCCGACACCGGCCTCATGAAGGTCGTCGCGGACGGCGTCCAGGAGGCGGGCGGCCGGCTCGTCGGCGTCTCCGTCGACTTCCTCGCCCACAAGGCCCGCGAGAACGCCGACGAGATGGTCGTCGCCGGGGACCTGGCCGAGCGCAAGGCGCTGCTCCTCGCCAAGTCCGACGCGGTCGTGGTCATGGTCGGCGGCACGGGCACCCTCGACGAGGCCACCGAGATTTTGGAGCTGAAGAAGCACGGCAAGCACGCCAAGCCCGTCGTCCTCCTCAACACGGCCGGTTTCTACGACGGACTGAAGGCCCAGTTCCACCGCATGGAGGAGGAGGGCTTCCTCCCGATCCCCCTCACCGACCTCGTCTTCTTCGCGGACGACGGCCCGTCGGCCCTCGCGCACCTGGAGGCGGAGATCGCCTCCCGCTGATGCGAGCATGGTGCCCATGGCTACACATGTGATCACCGGAGCGGGTTCCGGCATCGGCGCGGCCGTCGCGCGCCGCCTCCACGCGCGCGGGGACGAACTCGTGCTCCACGCGCGCGACGCGGGCCGGGCCAAGGAGCTCGCGGCGCTGTTCCCCGGCGCGCGGACCCTCGTCGGGGACCTCGCCGACCCGGACCGGCTGTCCTGGGCCTTCTCGCACCAGAGCCTCCCCGACCGGGTCGACAGCCTGCTGCACATCGCGGGCGTCGTCGACCTCGGCCCGATCGGGGAGCTCACCCCGAAGACCTGGCACCACCAGCTGAACGTCAACCTGGTCGCCCCGGCCGAGCTGACCCGCCACTTCCTGCCCCAGCTGCGGGTCTCCCAGGGCCACGTCGTCTTCGTGAACTCGGGCGCCGGGCTCAACGCGCACGCCGAGTGGGGCGCGTACGCCGCCTCCAAGCACGGCCTCAAGGCCCTCGCGGACTCCCTGCGCCACGAGGAGCACGCCAACGGGGTGCGGGTGACCTCGGTCTACCCGGGCCGCACCGCCAGCCCCATGCAGGCGAAGGTCCACCAGCAGGAGGGCAAGGAGTACGACGCCTCCCGCTGGATCGATCCCGAGTCGGTCGCGACGGCGATCCTCACCGCGATCGACCTGCCGCGCGACGCGGAGATCAACGACCTCACCGTGCGCCCGGGGCGGTAGACATGGGCGACACGAACCTCTGGGGCCCGGCCACCGGCGTCGGGTCCCTGCCCGGCGGCGACGCGCGCGAGGCGGCGAAGACCGTCACGGGATCCTTCGAGGACTTCCCGTTCCTCGCGGAACTGCCCGCGCGCGGCCCCGGCGCCGACATGATCGGCCGGACGATCGGGATGCTCGTCGACCTCTACGCGCACGTGGAGCCCAGCGGCTGGCGGATCAGCGACCGGCCCGGCCGCGACACCAAGCGGGCCCGCTCCTGGCTCGGCGAGGACCTCGACGCCCTGGAGGAGTTCACCCAGGGGTACGAGGGCCCCCTCAAGGTCCAGGCCGTGGGCCCGTGGACGCTCGCCGCCGCCCTGGAGCTGCGCGGCGGCGAGGCCGCACTCGGCGACGCCGGAGCCTGCCGCGACCTGGCCGGCTCCCTCGCCGAGGGCCTCCGCGCGCACCTGGCGGAGCTGCGCAAGCGGGTCCCCGGCGCGCAGCCGGTCCTCCAGCTCGACGAGCCCTCGCTCACCGCCGTGCTGCGCGGCCACGTCCGTACCGCCAGCGGCTACCGCACCCACCGGGCCGTCGACCGGCAGGTCGTGGAGAGCGCCCTCCGGGACGTCATGGCCGTCCACGACGGGCCGGTCGTCGTCCACTCCTGCGCCCCCGACGTCCCCTTCGCGCTGCTGCGGCGCGCCGGGGCGGCGGGCGTCTCGTTCGATTTCTCGCTCCTCACCGAACGTGACGAGGAGCCGATCGGCGAGGCCGTGGAGGCCGGGACGAAGCTCTTCGCCGGTGTGGTGCCGTCCACCGACACGGCATTGTCGGACCCGGGCGGTAGCGTCATGGGTGTCAGGACGCTGTGGCGCAGGCTGGGGCTGAATCCGGGGACTCTCGCGGAGTCCGTCGTGGTCACGCCCTCGTGCGGTCTCGCGGGTGCTTCGCCCGCCTATGCCCGGGCGGCGCTCGCCCACTGCGTCAGAGCGGCACGGTCGCTCGCGGACAACCCTGAGTAACGGGAGGACGAAACGGTGGCAGTCGAACAGGGGGCCCTGCCCGCCGAGGCACGGGAGAAGCACGCCGAGCTGGCCGAGCAGGTCGAGGAGCACCGCTTCCGGTACTACGTGAAGGACCAGCCGGTCATCAGCGACGGCGACTTCGACAAGCTCCTGCGCGCGCTCGAAGCGCTGGAGGAGGAGTACCCGGAGCTGCGGACACCGGACTCGCCGACCCAGAAGGTCGCGGGGCAGTACGAGACGGAGTTCACCTCCGTCGAGCACCGGGAGCGCATGCTCTCCCTGGACAACGCCTTCGACGACGAGGAGCTGGCCACCTGGGCCGAGCGCGTCGCACGGGACGTCGGCACGCCCGACTACCACTACCTGTGCGAGCTGAAGGTCGACGGCCTCGCGGTCAACCTCACCTACGAGCACGGGCGGCTGACCCGCGCCGCCACCCGCGGCGACGGCCGCACCGGCGAGGACATCACGCCCAACGTCCGGACGATCGCCGACATCCCCGAGCGCCTCAAGGGCGACCGCGTCCCCGACCTGGTGGAGATCCGCGGCGAGGTCTACTTCCCGATGGAGGCCTTCGAGGGGCTCAACGCCCGTCTGGTGGAGGCCGGTGACAAGCCCTTCGCCAATCCGCGCAACGCGGCCGCGGGTTCGCTCCGGCAGAAGGACCCGAAGGTCACCGCCTCCCGCCCGCTCCACATGGTGGTGCACGGCATCGGCGCCCGTGAGGGCTTCGACATCTCCCGCCTCTCGCAGACGTACGAGCTGCTCCACGAGTGGGGCCTGCCCACCGCCCGGCACAACCGGGTGGTGGACTCGCTCGACGGCGTCCGCGAGTTCATCGCGTACTTCGGGGAGAACCGTCACTCCGTGGAGCACGAGATCGACGGGGTCGTCGTCAAGCTCGACGAGATCCCCCTCCAGGGCCGGCTCGGCTCCACCGCGCGCGCCCCGCGCTGGGCGATCGCCTGGAAGTACGCGCCGGAGGAGGTCAACACCAGGCTGGTCGACATCAAGGTCGGCGTCGGCAGGACCGGACGCGTCACCCCGTACGCGCAGGTCGAGCCGGTGACCGTGGCCGGCTCCGAGGTCGAGTTCGCCACCCTCCACAACCAGGAGGTGGTGAAGGCCAAGGGCGTCCTGATCGGCGACACGGTCGTGCTGCGCAAGGCCGGCGACGTCATCCCGGAGATCCTCGGTCCGGTCGCCGACCTGCGGGACGGCACCGAGCGGGAGTTCGTGATGCCCGCCGAGTGCCCGGAGTGCGGGACGCCGCTGAAGGCGATGAAGGAGGGCGACATCGACCTCCGCTGCCCGAACGCCCGGACGTGCCCGGCCCAGCTGCGTGAACGTCTCTTCTTCCTCGCCGGGCGCCAGTGCCTGGACATCGAGAACTTCGGCGCGGTGGCGGCGGCGGCGCTGACCCGGCCCCTGGAGCCGTCCGAGCCGCCGCTCGCGGACGAGGGCGACCTCTTCGACCTCACCATCGAGCAGCTCCTCCCGATCAAGGCGTACGTGCTCGACCCGGACAGCGGACTGCCGAGGCGCGACCCGAAGACCGGCGAGGAGAAGATCGTCACGGTCTTCGCCAACCAGAAGGGCGAGCCGAAGAAGAACGCGCTCGCCATGCTGGAGAACATCGCGGCGGCGAGGACCCGCCCGCTCGCCCGCTTCATCAACGGGCTCTCCATCCGGCACGTGGGGCCGGTCGCGGCCGAGGCGCTGGCCCGCGAGTTCCGCTCCCTGGAGCGGATCGAGCAGGCGAGCGAGGAGGAGCTGGCGGCCGTCGACGGGGTCGGCGGCATCATCGCGGCCGCCGTGAAGCAGTGGTTCTCGGAGGAGTGGCACCGCGAGATCGTGCGCAAGTGGCGCGCCGCGGGGGTCAGCCTGGAGGACGAGGGGGCCGGAGAGGACGAGGGCCCGCGTCCGCTGGAAGGTCTGACGGTCGTGGTGACCGGCACCCTGGAGAAGTTCACCAGGGATGGCGCAAAAGAGTCGCTCCAGCGGCTCGGAGCGAAGGTGACCGGTTCCGTTTCGAAGAAGACCGCCTTCGTCGTGGTGGGTGAAAACCCTGGTTCGAAGTACGACAAGGCGATGCAGCTGAAGGTTCCGGTTCTGGACGAGGAAGGCTTCTCCGTCCTGCTCGAACAGGGGCCCGACGCAGCTCGGGAGGCCGCGGTGCCCGTCGCCGAGTAGCCCCCGGACACCCGTCGGAAGCTCACCCGTTCGGCGCATACCAGATCGTTACGGGTGGCCAGGTCGCATTCGGGCAAGAGAGGGAGAGCGCTGCCCGTCGGAGCCCTCGGCGGCCTAGTGTGGTGACCGTGCGTCCAGTCCTGCACGCCCGCGCGAGGGCTCTGCCGGCGTGGCGTCAGGACAACGGCCCCGTGACACCGGGAGCGGCCGCCCGTCGGCGGCCGCACGCCGGACGACGGGCCGGACGACGAACGGCCGCGTCAGCGCGGCCCATCGCACACCGACGGCACCGCCGCCTGTGAGAGGGACGGGAATGGAACCGACCGAGAGCGCCGCCAGGGTCCCACGGCCGCACGGCCGTGTGGTCCCCCTGGGCTTCCCCTCCCGGCTGCCCGCAGCCGTGGTGGGCATCGCCGCCGTCGTGCTCGTCGCCGGGCTCCAGCGAGCCATCGGCGCCGGCCACGGACTCTTCCCAGGCGGCGTCGCCGGCTGGTCCCTCGCCGTCCTCACCGGCCTCATCGTCGGCCACCTGGTCGCCCTCGGCCGGGACCGCTGGTGGGGCGGCACCGGCTCCGGCGCCGCCCTCACCCTCGCCGTCCTCCTGCTGTACGGCTGGGTGCCCGCGGGACTCGTCTCGCTCACCGTCGTCGCCCTCGTCGGCGCCGCCCGCCGGCACCGCTGGCGCCAGGGCCTGCAGCACGGCGCCGCCGACATCCTCGGGGTCGGCGCCGCCGCCCTCGTCCTCGCCGCCTTCGGAGACGTACCGACGGTCGAACAGCCCTGGCGGCCCCTCGACTGGACGATCGGGGACCTCCCGGAAGTCGTCCTCGCCGCGGGCACCTACCTCGTGGTCACCCGCCTCCTCCTGTGGTACACGCTCGCACCCCAGGGCCGCGGACTGCCCACCATCGCCCGCACCGCCCTCCTCCGGCAGGGCCTCGTCGCCGTCGCCCTCCTCGGCATCGCCCCGCTCATCTGCGTCGTCGCCGCCACCCGGCCGATCCTCCTGCCGCTCTTCGCCGTCCCCCTCATCGCCCTCGACTCCACCCTCTGGATCGCCCGCGCCCGCGCCGAGGAACAGCTCCGCGACCCGCTCACCGGGCTCCCCAACCGCCAGTGGCTCCTGGAGCGGGCCTGGAACGCCCTGGAGGAGGCCGAGGGCGAGGGAGCCCGCGCCGCCCTCGTCCTGATCGACCTGGACCGCTTCCGCTCCGTCAACGACACCCTCGGGCACCTCGCCGGCGACCGGCTGCTCCTGCAGATCGCCGAACGGCTCCGCCTCGCCCTGCCCCGCGGCGCCGAGGCCGCCCGGCTCGGCGGCGACGAGTTCGCCGTCCTGCTGCCCACCGCCGACTCCACCACCAGCGCCCAGCGGGTCGCCCGCCACCTCGTCGCCGAGCTCTCCTCGCCGCTCGACCTCGACGGGCTCACCCTCGTCCTGGAGGCCAGCGCCGGCGTCGCCGTCTTCCCCGACCACGCCCTCGACGCCGAGGGCCTGCTGCGCCGGGCCGACGTCGCCATGTACCAGGCCAAGCGCGACCGCACCGGCGTCGAGGTCTACGAGTCCAAGCGCGACTCCAACACGCCCGACCGGCTCGGCCTCCTCGGCGACCTCCGCCGCGCCCTCGACGCCGGCGAGGTCGAACTCCACTACCAGCCGAAGGTCCGCTTCGACGGCCAGGTCGCCGGCCTGGAGGCGCTCGTCCGCTGGGTCCACCCCGAGCGCGGCAAGGTGCCGCCGGACGAGTTCATCGCCATCGCCGAGTCCTCGGGCCTGATGCCCCACCTCACCGAGTACGTCCTGGAGACCGCCCTCGCCCAGGTCGCCCGCTGGCGCGCCCAGGGCCTCAACGTCCCGGTCGCCGTCAACGTCTCGCCCCGCGACGTCCACACCCCCGGCTTCGCCGGCGCCGTCGCCGCCCGGCTCGCCCGCCACGGCGTCCCGGCCGGCGCCCTCCAGCTGGAGATAACCGAGCACGTGCTCCTGGAGGACCCCCAGCGGGCCGCCGACACGCTGAACGGCCTCACCGGCCACGGCGTCAAGATGTCCCTCGACGACTTCGGCACCGGCTACTCCTCCCTCGTCCATCTGCGCAGGCTGCCCGTCAGCGAACTGAAGATCGACCGCTCGTTCGTGGCCCGGCTCGCGGTCGACACCGAGGACGCCGAGATCGTCCGCTGCACCGTCGACCTCGCCCACTCGCTCGGGCTCCTCGTCGTCGCCGAGGGCGTCGAGGACGACGAGACCTGGGAGCGCCTGCGCGACCTGGGCTGCGACGCCGTCCAGGGCTGGCTGGTCGCCGCCGCCATGCCGCCCGGCGAGGCCACCGCCTGGCTCCTCGCCCGCGGCGAGCACGGCTGGCGCCGTCCCGCCGACATCGCCGCCGAGGTCGACCTGGACCACCCCTCGGGCCAGGTCGTGCAGTGATCCACCCCCGCCCGGGGCAAACCGTTTAACGGGCAGCGGCACCGGCGCCATAGGATGGTCCGACACCATCAAGCTCACCCCGTGAGGATCCGCATGCCTGGCATCACGCGCGAGGAGGTCGCCCACCTCGCACGGCTGGCGCGTCTGGAGCTGAAGGGCGAAGAACTCGATCACTTCGCCGGCCAGCTCGACGACATCATCGGCGCGGTCGCCCGCGTCTCCGAGGTCGCCGACCAAGACGTACCGCCGACCTCCCACCCGCTGCCGCTGACCAATGTCATGCGCGCGGACGAGGTCCGTCCGTCGCTCACCCCCGAGCAGGCGCTCTCCGGCGCCCCGGCCCAGGAGCAGCAGCGTTTCAAGGTGCCGCAGATCCTGGGGGAGGACTAACAGTCATGACGGACAACATCATCAAGCTCACCGCGGCCGAGATCGCCGGGAAGATCGCCGCCGGCGAGCTGACCGCCGTCGAGGTCACCGAGGCGCACCTCGCCCGCATCGAGGCCGTCGACGAGAAGGTCCACGCCTTCCTGCACGTCGACCGCGAGGGCGCGCTCGCCCAGGCCCGTGCCGTCGACGAGAAGCGCGCCCGCGGCGAGAAGCTCGGCCCGCTCGCCGGCGTGCCGCTCGCGCTCAAGGACATCTTCACCACCGTCGGCATGCCGACGACCGTGGGCTCGAAGATCCTCGAGGGCTGGATCCCGCCGTACGACGCGACCCTGGTCAAGAACCTCAAGGCCGCCGACGTCGTCATCCTCGGCAAGACCAACATGGACGAGTTCGCGATGGGCTCCTCCACGGAGAACAGCGCGTACGGCCCGACCGGCAACCCCTGGGACCTGACCAGGATCCCCGGCGGCTCCGGCGGTGGCTCCTCGGCCGCCCTCGCCGCGTACGAGGCCCCGCTCGCCATCGGCACGGACACCGGCGGCTCCATCCGCCAGCCCGCGGCCGTCACCGGCACCGTCGGCGTCAAGCCGACCTACGGCGGCGTCTCCCGCTTCGGCATGGTGGCCTTCTCGTCCTCCCTCGACCAGGGCGGCCCCTGCGCCCGTACGGTCCTGGACGCGGCCCTCCTCCACGAGGCGATCGCCGGACACGACCCGCTCGACTCGACCTCCATCGACGCCCCGGTCCCGCCGGTCGTCGAGGCCGCGCGCAACGGCTCGGTCGCCGGCATGCGCGTCGGCGTCGTCAAGCAGTTCCGCGGCGAGGGCTACCAGGCCGGTGTCGTGCAGCGCTTCGACGAGTCCGTCGAGCTGCTGAAGTCGCTCGGTGCCGAGATCGTGGAGCTGGACTGCCCGACCTTCGACCTCGCGCTCTCCGCGTACTACCTGATCGCGCCGTCGGAGTGCTCCTCCAACCTGGCCCGCTTCGACGCCATGCGCTACGGCCTGCGGGTCGGCGACGACGGCACGCGGTCCGCCGAGGACGTCACCGCCCTCACCCGTGAGGCCGGCTTCGGCGACGAGGTCAAGCGCCGCATCATCCTCGGTACGTACGCGCTGAGCTCCGGCTACTACGACGCGTACTACGGCTCGGCGCAGAAGGTCCGCACGCTCATCACCCGCGAGTTCGAGAAGGCCTTCGAGGAGGTGGACGTCATCGTCTCCCCGACGACGCCCACCACCGCCTTCCCGATCGGCGAGCGCGCCGACGACCCGATGGCGATGTACCTCGCGGACCTGTGCACCATCCCGACCAACCTGGCCGGCAACGCCGCCATGTCGCTGCCCTGCGGCCTCGCGCCCGAGGACGGTCTCCCGGTCGGCCTGCAGATCATCGCCCCCGCCATGAAGGACGACCGGCTGTACAAGGTCGGCGCCGCCGTCGAGGCCGCCTTCGTGGAAAAGTGGGGTCACCCGCTGCTTGAGGAGGCTCCGTCGCTGTGAGTGCCATGGCAAAGAAGGCCAAGAACTTCAAGAAGTCGAAGACCGGCATCTACGTGTCGCTGGCGACCACCGCGTTCGGCGCCGTCAGTGTCGCGAAGCAGGCCAAGCTGGCCCGAAACGACCACGACGTGCTGCGGCTGATCGACTCCGCCGTGTCCGCCGCCGCCATTGTTACCGGCCTGGCGATCCTCTACCGGGAGCTGAAGCGCCTGGGCGACGACGACGTCCTGCTGGGCTGAGAGGGAAAGTCTCACCGTGACCGTCACTGAACTGCTGTCGTACGAAGCGGCGCTGGCCGCGTACGACCCCGTCATGGGCCTGGAGGTCCATGTCGAGCTCGGCACCAAGACGAAGATGTTCTGCGGCTGCTCGACCGAGCTGGGCGCGGAGCCGAACTCGCAGACCTGCCCGACCTGCCTCGGCCTGCCCGGCTCCCTGCCGGTGGTCAACGCGATCGGCGTCGAGTCCGCGATCAAGATCGGTCTCGCGCTGAACTGCGAGATCGCCGAGTGGTGCCGCTTCGCCCGGAAGAACTACTTCTATCCGGACATGCCGAAGAACTTCCAGACCTCGCAGTACGACGAGCCGATCGCCTTCAACGGCTACCTGGACGTCCAGCTGGAGGACGGCGAGGTCTTCCGCGTGGAGATCGAGCGCGCCCACATGGAGGAGGACACCGGCAAGTCCACCCACATCGGTGGCGCGACCGGCCGCATCCACGGCGCCTCGCACTCCCTGCTCGACTACAACCGGGCCGGCATCCCGCTCATCGAGATCGTCACCAAGCCGATCGAGGGCGCGGGCGAGCGTGCCCCCGAGGTCGCCAAGGCGTACGTCGCCGAGCTGCGCGAGCTGATCCGTGCCCTGGGCGTCTCCGAGGCGCGCATGGACAAGGGCCAGATGCGCTGCGACGTGAACCTGTCGCTGCGTCCGAACGGCACCACGACCTTCGGCACCCGCTCGGAGACGAAGAACGTCAACTCGCTCCGTTCGGTGGAGCGCGCGGCGCGCTTCGAGATCCAGCGCCACGCGGCCGTGCTCACCGCCGGTGGCACGATCGTGCAGGAGACCCGTCACTTCCACGAGGACGACGGCTCCACCACCTCCGGCCGCATCAAGGACAACGCCGAGGACTACCGGTACTTCCCGGAGCCCGACCTCGTCCCCGTCGCCCCGGCCCGCGAGTGGGTCGAGGAGCTCCGCAAGGGCCTCCCCGAGCTCCCGCGCGTGCGCCGCAACCGGCTCCGCGAGGAGTGGGGCGTCTCCGAGGTGGAGATGCAGGCCATCCTCAACGCGGGCGCGGTCGACGCGATCGTCGCCACCACCGAGGCGGGCGCGGACGCGGCCTCGGCCCGCAAGTGGTGGATGGGCGAGCTGGCGCGCAACGCCAACGAGCAGGGCGTCTCCCTGGAGGAGCTGTCCATCACCCCGTCCGACGTGGCCCGGGTCTCCGCCCTGGTCGCCGGCGGCGACCTGAACGACAAGCTGGCCCGTCAGGTCATCGAGGGCGTCCTCGCCGGCGAGGGCACCCCGGACGAGGTCGTCGAGAAGCGCGGTCTGAAGGTCGTCTCCGACGACGGCGCGCTCGGCACGGCGGTCGACGAGGCCATCGCGGGCAACGCGGCCATCGCCGACAAGATCCGCGGCGGCAAGGTCGCGGCCGTCGGCGCCCTGGTCGGCGCGGTCATGAAGGCCACCCGTGGCCAGGCGGACGCGGCGAAGGTCAAGGACCTGATCCTGGAGAAGCTGGGCGTCAGCGAAGGCTGATGCCGAGCCGTACGGAGTTCTCGTACGGCTCAAGAGGGCGGCCCCGCACCGGAGTTCCGGTGCGGGGCCGCTGTCACATCCGCCAGCCTTGGCCGGTGTAGTTGCCGCACGGGTCGAGTACGAGGGCGACGTTGTTCGCCGGGGCGCCGTTCGTGTCCAGGCACAGGCCGCTCGCCGGGTTGGCGAGCCGGCCGCTCTCGGCGTCGTAGCGCCATTGCTGGCCGGTGTGGTTCCCGCACGGGTTGAGCACGGCCGGGACGCCGGTGGCGGGCTTCCCGTTCGTGTCGAGACACAGGCCGCTGGGGGTGTTCGTGAGGTGCAGGCCGGTCTCGTCGTGGCGCCAGATCTGACCGCTGAAGTTCCCGCACGTGCGGAGCACCACGTCGAGTCCGGGGCGCTGGGGGCCGTTGGTGTCGAGGCACAGGCCGCTGTGGGTGTTGGTGACCGGGCCCGTGGCCGCGGAAGGTGACGGCGGAGGCGGTGGGGTCGCCGCCGGTGTGGACCGACGGTCAGCACGCGTGCCGTGCAGGTCCCCTGCACGCGCAGCAACGCCGCCGCCTCACGCCGGAACCGTTCCCGGAACTCGGAGTCCGAGGCGAGGTCCTCCCGTAACCGTTTGAGGGCGACGAGCCGCCCGTCGGAACCTTGTGCCAGGTAGACGACGCCCATGCCGCCCGCACCCAGCCGACCGACGAGCGTCCACTCGCCGACCTGCCTCGGGTCCCCCGTGCGCAGCCCGCTCAGACTCATCCGGCCATTCTAGGAAGCCGCCCCGGCGACGAAGAGGGAAACGGCGGTGACGGCCGGCACCGCATATGAGAGGCTCCGCTCCGCTCCGTCGATCTCTGACGGAGCAGGGGAGGGAACGGAGAATGTCGTTGGAAGCCAAGGAATATGTCGCCCGGCTGCGCGCGGAGGAGAGCGATCCCGGACGCCAGGAGGCGCTGCGGCGGGACAGGGTGGTGCGGCGCCGGAAGATCGCGCTCGCGGCCGGTGCCTGTGTGCTGCTGCTCGGCGGGTTCGGGTACTGGCTGAGCGACGTGACGGGGGAGCGGCCGCCGTACGAGCCGTTCGGCGCGCAGACGCTCCACGAGGAGCTCTGGCCCCTCGAGTGGCCGTACACGAGCGACATGCCGTTCCGGAACTCGCCCGCCTCCGGCTGGGTGCAAGGGGCCGACGGGATCTACGTCCCCGTGCCCTTCGCGGCCGGCGGGCTCAGCGCGCAGGAGATGACCGCCGTCCTCGAGGACGTGAAGACCCTGCTCGTCGAGACCAACGTCTCGGAGGACGTCCTGGCCGGCGCCGAGCCCGCGGCGGCGCTCGCCCTGCTCGATCCGCACGGGGTCGACGAGGCCGTACGCAAGGACCTGGTCACCCGCTTCGACCCCGAGGAGGCGTACCTGGACGAGAGCGGTGTCCGGTCGCGGGGCACGATGACCTACGAGGTCTCGGCGACGGGGGAGATGACGGTGCACGCCGACTACGCCTTCGTCTACCCCCTGGTGTGGGCCAGGGGCCACGAGGTGATGCCGGACGTCCCCGAGGTGTCGCGGATCGCCGTGCGGCGCCAGATGACGGTCACGGCCAAGGGAGGGAAGCTCGTCCTGGTCGGCTACGCGAGCGAGGTCGCCAACCACGACTGCGCGGCCCCGAAGGACGGCTACCTCCACCCGCTCTCCGCCGAGGGCCGGTGGAAGGCGGGCCGGTCGGGGAAGGGGCCCCGCGTCACCCTGGCCGACCTGTACGACGAGAAGCGGGTCCTCCCGAGCGGCCCCGGTCACTGCGTCACCCCGACCGGGACCTGAGGCTCCACCACCCCGCGACGACGGTCGCCCGGATCGTCGTCGCGGTCTGACGGACGTTCACCACCGCGCCCCCGTGAGGCCTCTTCTCGGTCATCCGGTCTCATTACCGTCCCCGGCGAACCACCCCATGGCTCGAAGGCGAACCATGGGCAGTCGACTGGAGGTCGGTCTTGTCCCCCGAGAAGTCCCAGATGTCCCGCCGAAGGCTCCTCGCACTGGGCGGGGGCGCCCTCGGTGTCGCCGCGGCCGGTTCGCTGCTGCCGCCGTCGTTGCAGGCGGCGATGGCCGCGGAGCCCCCGGCCGGGGGGATGGCGGCGATCCGGCACGTGGTGATCCTGATGCAGGAGAACCGTTCCTTCGACCACTACTTCGGAACCCTCCGCGGGGTCCGCGGATTCGGCGACCGCAACGCCATCGAACTCCCCTCGGGCAAGCCGGTCTTCGAGCAGCCCGCCGCGCTCGGCCGGACCGTGCTGCCCTTCCCGATCCGCGGCGCCGCCGAGACGCAGCAGAAGGACCTGCAGTACATCGGCGACCTCGACCACTCCTGGAGCGGCGGCGGCAAGGCCTGGCACGGCGGCTGGATGGACGGCTGGGTCTCGGCCAAGACCGCCGCCACCATGGCGTACTACGACCGGCGGGACATCCCGCTCCACTACGAGCTCGCCGACACCTTCACCGTCTGCGACGCCTACCACTCGTCCATCCACACCTCGACGAGCCCCAACCGCAACCACCTCTGGTCCGGCTGGACCGGCTTCGAGGCCGACGGCAGCCGGGCCGTCACCAACGCCGCCTACGCCGAGGGCACCCACCCCGGCTACGGCTGGTCCACCTACGCCGAGCGGCTCGAAGCCGCCGGGCGGAGCTGGAAGACGTACACCGAGTGGGAGAACTTCACCGACAACAACATCGAGTTCTTCACCACCTTCAAGAAGATCGCCCGCAAGGCGCTCGCCGGCACCGGCGGGCACACCTTCATGGAGTCCTTCTACGCCGCCGTCCGCGACACGGAGGACCTCACCGAGCGGGCGAGGCTGCTCGGCCTCCTGGAGGAGGGCGTCGCCACGCTCACCGCCGCCGAGCGCTCCCTCTTCGAGCGCGGGCTCCGCCGCGTCGAGAGCGGCACCCTCGCCGACGCCTTCCGTGCGGACGTCGCCGCCGGCACCCTCCCCGAGGTCTCCTACCTCGTCCCCTCCGCGATCGACTCCGAGCACCCCGGCTCCTCCTCGCCGATCGCCTCCGCGACCCTCGTCTACAAGGTGCTCGACGCCCTCGGCGCGCACCCGGACGTCTGGCGCCACACCGTCGTCCTGATCAACTACGACGAGAACGACGGCTTCTTCGACCACGTCCCGCCGCCCGTCCCGCCGGCCGACGACACGGACGAGCACTGGAAGGGCCAGCCCACCGGCCTCGGCATCCGCGTCCCGCTGCTCGTCGTCTCCCCCTGGTCGGTCGGCGGCTACGTCTGCTCCGAGACCTTCGACCACACCTCCGTGATCCGCTTCCTGGAGAAGCTCACCGGCATCCGGGAACCCAACATCACCCCCTGGCGGCGGGCCGTCACCGGTGACCTCACCTCCGCCTTCGACTTCCAGCGCGGCCGCCGGCAGCCCGAGGTCGAGCAGCCCGGCCCGATCCCGCCCTTCACCGGGCGCTGGCGGCCCCAGCCCCCGGCCGTGCAGCGGATGCCCGTCCAGGAGCCCGGCGTCCGCCGTGCCCGCCCGCTGCCGTACCAGCCGGACGCCTCCGCGACGACCGGTGACGGTGCCGTGACGGTCGCGCTCAGCAACCGGGGGAAGGCGAGCGCGCACTTCGCGCTCTACCCGTACGCGGGCGAGTTCGCCGTCCCCCAGCACCGGGACGTCAGGGGGGAGGGGGAGTGGACCGTCCCCGTTCCGGGTGATCGTTACCGCTTCACGATCACCGGCCCGAACGGCTTCCGGCGCGAGTTCGAGGGCCCCGCGACGGGCGGCGCCGAGCTCGCCACCCGGGTCGACCACCACGACCGTGACCTGCACCTCACCGTCCGGAACACCGGACCGGCCGCCGTCTCCTTCACCGTCCGGCCGCTGGGGTACGTCGACGAGGACGACCTCGCCGACTGGACCCGCACCGTCACGGTGAAGCCCGGGAGGACCCGTACCGTCGTCCACTCGGCCGCCGACGCGCACGGCTGGTACGACGTCGAGGTGACCGCACCCGGCGGCTTCCGCCGCCGGCTCATGGGCCACATCGAGAACGGCCGCGCGAGCGTCTCGGGCTGAGGTCCCCAGGGGCCGGGGACCTTGGTCCCCGGCCTCTCGCACACCCTGTGAGGATCGCCACGAAACGGGCAAACGATCACGTTTGGCTGTAACAGTGGGGCGCGAGTACAGATCCAGTCAGGAGCACGTCCTTTGGCCGCAATCGCACGGTGGTGCCTCCGGCACCGTCTCGTCGTCGTTCTCCTGTGGCTCCTCGCGCTCGGCGGTACCGCCGCCGGCGCGACCCTCGCCGGCAGTGCGTACTCCAACGACTACGAGGTCCCCGGCACCGAGTCCGGCCGGGCCACCGCCCTCCTCGACCGGGGCTTCCACGGCCTCGGCGGCGACAGCGACACCATCGTCTGGCACACCGACCGGGGCAGCGTCCGCGCCGACGCCGTCGAGCAGCGCATGGAGGCGATGCTCGACAAGGTCGCCGACCTCCCCGGCATCGCCGCCGTCACCTCGCCGTACGGCGACGCGCGGGGCCAGGTCAGCGAGGACGGGCACACCGCCTACGCCACCGTCACCTTCGACGCGCAGGCCGACGACATCCCCGAGACCCAGGCCCGCGCCCTCGTCGACACCGCCAGGGCCGCCGCCTCCGACGACCTCCAGGTCGAACTCGGCGGCAGCGCCGTCGCCCTCACCGAGGCCCCCGGCGGACACATCGCCGAGATCGTCGGCGTCGCCGTCGCGGCCGTGGTCCTCTTCCTCGCCTTCGGCTCGCTCGCCGCCTCCGCGCTCCCCATCGCGACCGCGCTCGTCAGCGTCGGCATCGCGTACTCCGGGATCGTGCTCCTCGGCCATCTGATGACCGTCGCCGACTTCGCCCCCATGCTGGGCATGCTCGTCGGCCTCGGCGTCGGCATCGACTACGCCCTCTTCATCGTCACCCGGCACCGCAGAGGCCTCAAACGCGGCCTCTCCGTCGCCGAGGCCGCCGAGACCGCCGTCGCCACCACCGGCCGCGCCGTGGTCTTCGCCGGCGCCACCGTCTGCATCGCCCTCCTCGGCATGCTGATCCTGCAGCTCAGCTTCCTCAACGGCGTCGCCATCGCCGCCTCGCTCACCGTGCTCCTCACGGTCGCCGCCTCCGTCACCCTGCTCCCCGCGCTGCTCTCGTTCATCGGCGTACGGGCGCTGTCCCGGCGCGAACGCCGGGTGCTCGCCGAGCGCGGACCCCAGCCCGAACTGCCCACCGGCTTCGCCGCCCGCTGGTCCGCCTTCGTCGAGCGGCACCCCAAGCTCCTCGGCGCGGTCGCCGTCGTCGTCATGGGCGTCCTGGCGCTGCCGACCCTCTCGCTCCACCTCGGCACCTCCGACCAGGGCAACGGCCCGGCCACCGCGACCACGCGCCAGGCGTACGACCTGCTCGCCGAGGGCTTCGGGCCGGGCGTCAACGGGCCCCTCACCCTCGTCGCCGGCCTCGACGGCGCCGACGACCGGGTCGCCCTCGACCAGCTGCCGACCGCCCTCGGAGCCACCCAGGGCGTCGCCTCCGTCTCCCCGGTCACGTACAACAGCGCCGGCGACACCGCCGTCCTCACCGTCGTGCCCGACTCCTCGCCGCAGTCCAAGGCGACCAGCGAGCTCGTCGACCGGCTCCGGACGGACGTCCTCCCGAAGGCCGAGACCGGCACCTCCCTCGACGTCCACGTGGGCGGCGTCACCGCCTCGTACGACGACTTCGCCGAGATCATCGTCGGCAAGCTGCCCCTCTTCGTCGGCGTCGTCGTCGCGCTCGGCTGCCTGCTGCTCCTGCTCGCCTTCCGGTCGATCGGCATCCCGCTCAAGGCCGCCGTCATGAACGTCGCCGCCGTCGCCGGCGCCTTCGGCATCGTCGTCGCGATCTTCCAGTGGGGCTGGGGGAGCGAGCTCCTCGGCCTCGGCAGCGCCGGACCGATCGAACCCTTCCTCCCCGTGATCATGGTCTCCGTCCTCTTCGGACTCTCCATGGACTACCAGGTCTTCCTGGTCAGCCGGATGTACGAGGAGTGGCTGGAGACCGGCGACAACCGGCGGGCGGTCCGGATCGGCCTCGCCGAGACCAGCCGCGTGATCAACTCGGCCGCGGTCATCATGATCTCCGTCTTCCTGGCCTTCGTCCTCAGCGGGGACCGGGTCATCGCGATGTTCGGCATCGCGCTCGCGGCGGCCGTCGCCCTCGACGCCTTCGTCCTGCGCACCCTCCTCGTCCCCGCGCTCATGCACCTGCTCGGCGGCGCGAACTGGTGGCTGCCGAAGTGGCTCGACCGGCTCCTCCCGAGGATCAGCATCGAACCGCCCGAGTGCCGCGAGGCCGCCGACGCGCGTGCGAAGATCCCCGTACAGCGCGTGACGGCTGCGGCCGCGGAGGAGAGGAACGACGATGTTCGCGATATCGCTGGGTGACGACGGCGCCGAGCTGAGGCCCCTGGAGCCCTTCCACGCCGAGGAGCTGCTCGCCCACATGGACCGGGGCCGGGAGTTCATCGGGCAGCACATCGGCCTCCCCGACGTCGTCGCGGACCTCGAATCCGCCCGCGCCTACCTCCGCTCGTACGCCGAGAAGGCCGCGAGCGACACCGGACGCCTCTACGGCATCTGGGACGGGGGCACCCTCGTCGGCGGCGTGCTCTTCCGGACCTTCGACGTCGCGAACGGCACCGCCGAGGCGGGCTGCTGGCTGGAGCCCTCCGCCGCGGGCAAGGGCCTGATCACCCGGGCCTGCCGCGCCATCATCGACTGGGCGATCGAGGAGCGCGGCATCCACCGCGTCGAGTGGTACGCCTCCACGAAGAACGGCGCGAGCGTCGCCGTCGCCCGCCGCCTCGGGATGACCAGGGAAGGCGTCCTGCGGGAGAACTACCTGTACCGCGGCAGCCGCGCCGACACCGAGATCTGGGCCGTCCTCGCCCCGGAATGGCGCGCGGCGAAGGCGTCTTAAGCCGCCTCTCATGTGGGCGCCCTAGCGTGCGCCGCATGGACACCAAGACGACCGAGAAGACCGCGACCGCGAAGACCGACGAGGTGGCGGAGGACGCGACCACCGAGGCCGCGGACACCACCCCGGACGCCGGGACGCCCGCGGCCGCCGACGCCGACCTGCCCGACGAGCCGGACGCGCAGGACGACGACGCGCAGGACGAGGAGCAGGACGACGAGGAGGCGGCCTCCCCGGAGGCCACCGGCATCGGCGCCGGCGCCGCGGCCGTGGTCTCCGCCGCCCTCTCCGCCGTCGCCCTCACCGGCACGTGGACCGGCAAGGTCGTCGCCGAGCGCGAGACGCTCGTCGGGCAGATCAAGACCTCCGGCAGCGGCACCCCGGCCCAGCAGATCAGCGAGATCTACGGCGACGCCTGGCACAGCACCGCCCTCGTGAACGGCGTCTTCGCCCTGCTCGCCCTGATCGTCGCCGCCCTCGTGCTCACCCTGCCCCGGCGCCCCGCCTGGGTGCGCGCGGTCGCCGTCGCCGGCGCCGTCCTGGGCGGCCTCGGGCTGCTCCTGTCGGTCGGTACCTACTTCGACCTGTTCCTGAGCCTCCCGACCGCCGGGTCCTGAGCACCCCGCGGCACGACCTAAGGCCCCCCTAGGACCCTCCTAAGGACCCCCCTGCCCCGAACATGCGGCACTCGCCCGATGTGACGGCACCCCCTGGGAAACGAAAGTAGAGGCATCGCAGAGAGCGACACCGAAACCGGGAAACCCAGGGGAGCACACGATGTTCGCGTACGAACTCCACACCATGCACCACGCCGAGCTCATCGCCGAGGCCGCCGCCCACCGCCTCGCCCACGAGGCCGCGGCGACCCACAAGGGCCTGCACCTCTTCGGCCGCCGCCACGCGGGCCAGGTCAAGGAGGGACAGGTGACCGACGGCGGTCGCGGTCGCTTCGTCCGGGCCGCGTGACCCCCTTATGAGCGACGGCACGGAAGTCTGTGCGATGCTCGGCGCCGTGGAGACCAGGTCAGTCAGCCCCGTCTTCGTCGGCCGCGCCGGCGAACTCACCGCCCTCACCGAGGCGCTCTCCCGCGCGACCGCGGGAGAGCCCCAGGCCCTGCTCATCGCGGGGGAGGCGGGCGTCGGCAAGACCCGGCTCATCGAGGAGTTCCTCGACACCGCCTGCGACCAGGGTGCCGTCGTGGCCCTCGGCGGCTGCGTCGAACTCGGCGCCGACGGCCTGCCCTTCGCCCCCTTCGCCGCCGCCCTGCGCGCGCTCCGCCGCCGCCTTCCCGACGAACTCACCGCCGCCGCCGACGGCCACGAGGGCGAGCTCGCCCGCCTGCTGCCCGAACTGGGCGACCCCGGCAGCCACGAGCCCTCCGACGAGGACTCCACCGCCCGGCTCTTCGAACTGACCGTACGGCTCCTGGAACGGCTCGCCGCCGACCGTACGATCGTGCTCGTCCTGGAGGACCTGCACTGGGCCGACGCCTCCACCCGGCACCTGCTCACCTACCTCCTGCGCACCCTGCGCCGCGGCCGGATCGTGGTCGTCGCCAGCTACCGCGCCGACGACATCCACCGCCGCCACCCGCTGCGCCCCCTCCTCGCCGAACTCGACCGGCTCCGCACCATCCGCCGCATCGAACTCTCCCGCTTCACCCGCGCCGAGGTGCACCGCCAGCTCACCGGCATCCTCGCCGCCGAACCCGACCCCGGACTCGTCGAAGAGGTCTTCGAACGCTCCGACGGCAACGCCTTCTTCGTCGAGGAACTCGTCGTCTCCCACGAGGCCGGCTGCGCCGCCGGCCAGCTCAGCGACTCCCTGCGCGACCTCCTGCTCGTGCGGGTCGAGACGCTCCCCGAGGCCGCCCAGCGGGTCGCCAGGATCGTCGCCGAGGGCGGCTCCACCGTCGAGTACGGACTGCTCGCCGCCGTCGCCCGCCTCTCCGAGGACGAACTCATCGAGGCGCTCCGGGCCGCCGTCGGCGCCAACATCCTGCTCGCCGTCCCCGACGGCGACGGCTACCGCTTCCGCCACTCCCTCGTCCGCGAGGCCGTCAGCGACGACCTGCTGCCCGGCGAACGCTCCCGCCTCAACCGGCGCTACGCCGAGGCCCTGGAGGCCGACCCCGGCCTCGTCCGCGCCCACGAGCGGACCACCCGGCTCGCCACGTACTGGTACCACGCGCACGCCCCGGAGAAGGCCCTCCCCGCCGTCCTCCAGGCCTCCGTCGAGACCCGCAAGCGCCATGCCTACACCGAGCAGCTCAGCCTCCTCGAACGGGCCATGGAGCTCTGGGACAAGGTCCCCGCCGAGACACGCGGGTCCCTGCGCCCCATCGACTACGCCGACGCGTACCCCGCCTGCGGCTGCGACCCCGACACCACCTCCCTGCGCTACCTCGACCTGCTCGCCGAGGCCGCCGTCGCCGCCCGGCTCAGCGGCGAGCGGGAGCGGGCCGCGAAGATCTGCCGCACGGCGCTCCGGCTCCTCGACGGCGACGAGAACGACCCGCTGCGCGCCGCCTGGTTCTGGACCGAGATGGCCCGCCTCCAGTCCAACCTCGGCCGGGGCGACGGCTGGCCCGAGATCGCCCGCGCCCAGGAACTCGTCAAGGGCCTCCCGCCGTCCGCCGTCCACGCCACCGTCCTGGTCGGCGCGGCCGGCTGGGGCATGCTCCGCAACCCCGGCCCCGAGGCGCTCGCCGCCGCCGAACGCGCCGTCGAGTACGCGCGGTTCGTCAAGGCCGAACCGATCGAACTGAACGCCCGGATCACCCTCGGCACCATCATGGTCTCGGCCGGTGACACCGAGGGCGGGCTCGCCGCGATGCACGAGGCACGCGAACGGACCATCGCCCTCGGCCAGTTCCACGAGGCCGCCCGCGCCCATGTGAACCTCTCCTCCTCCATGGAGGCCCTCGGCCGCTCCCGCGAGGCCGTGGAGATCGCCGTCTCCGGGATCGAACTGGCCCGCTCCCGGGGCCTCGTCGACAGCGCCGGCTGGATCCGCGCCAACCTCTCCGAGTCGCTCCTCTCGCTCGGCGAATGGGACCGGAGCAAGGAGGAGGCCGAGCTGCTGCTCCGCTCCGGGGCGAGCAGCACCAAGCCGGGCGGCACGGCCCTGCTGCAGCTCGCCCACCTCGCCACCGCCCGCGGCGAGCCGGCCAGGGCCACCGCACACCTGGCCGAGGCCCGCACCCGCTACGGCACCCGCGACCCGATCCCGCAGTACACCCTGCCCATGGCCCAGGCCGAGATCGCCGTCGCCGCCGCCGAGGGACGCCTCGCGGACGTACGGCGCCAGCTCGCCGCCACCGCGGAGACCGGCTTCCCGCCCGGCACCCACCGCTACGGCTGGCCGCTCGTCCTGACCGCCGTCACCGCCGAGGCCGACAGCCGGGGGCTGCCCGCCGCCGACGAGGGCCGCGCCGAGGCGCTCGACGTCGTCCGCCGCTGCGTCCGCGCCCTCGCCACCCCGGCCCCGGTCTGGGAGGCCCACTCCCGGCAGGTGTCCGAGGAGCTCGCCCGCGCCGAGGGCCGCCAGACCGCCGCCCGCTGGGCCGAGGTCGTCGCCGCCTACGAGCCGCTCGAACGCCCGCACCAGCTGGCCCGCGCCCGCCACCGCCTCGCCGACGCCCTGCTCGTCGAGGGAGGCCGCCGCGAGGAGGCCGCGGCCCTGCTCCGCGAGGCCCAGGTGGCCGCCGTCCGCCTCGGCGCCCGCCCGCTCCGCGAGGACGTGGAACTCCTCGCCGCCCGCGCCCGCCTCTCCCTCACCCCGGAGAAGCAGGCCCCGTCACCGGTGGAGCCGGGGGACGACAGCTTCGGCCTCACCCCCCGGGAGCAGGACGTGCTGCGCCTGGTCGCGGCCGGCCGCACCAACCGCCAGATCGCCGAGGAGCTGTTCATCTCACCGAAGACGGCCAGCGTCCACGTCTCCAACATCCTCGCCAAGCTCGGTGTCGCCGGCCGAGGCGAGGCCGCCGCCATGGCGCACCGCCTGCACCTCCTCGACACGACCCTCTGACCCCTCCGACCCTTCTGACCCCTCGGCCGCCGCACCGGAAGCCGGTTCCCCCGCCCCGCCGGAGCCGTCCGCCGGGCGGGGGAGACGTATCGTCACGCGGCCCGAGGCCAGGTCCACCGGACCCCGCCCCGGGTCCGCGTCCCCGGGGTCCTCCCGGGTGAGGGCCTCCCTGCGCCGCTCCTCCTCGATGTGCCTGCGCCCCGGCGCGAAGAACTCGTCCAGTCCGCCGAACACGGTCACCGCCTCCCTCACCTCACCTCCAGCCGGAGGATCCGGTCGTCCCCGGGCCCGGGAGTCCCCCGGGTGTCGGTCTCGCTGGTCACCAGCCAGAGCCGGTCGCCGCCCGCCGCGACAACCGTGCGCAGGCGTCCGTACTCACCTGTCAGGAACGCCTCGGGGTCCCCGGATCGTTCCGCTCCGGAGAGCGGCACGCGCCACAGCCGCTCGCCTCTCAGCCCGGCCATCCAGATCGCGCCCCGCGCGTACGCGATTCCGCTCGGGGAGGCCTCCGAGGTCGGCCACTGGGCCACCGGGTCCACGAACCCGGATCTTCCGGCCCGCCCCTCGGCCTCCGGCCAGCCGTAGTTCCGCCCCGGCTCCACCAGGTTCAGCTCGTCCCAGGTGTTCTGCCCGAACTCGGCCGCCCACAGCCGGCCCGCCGGGTCCCAGGCGAGGCCCTGCACATTGCGGTGACCGTACGAATAGACCACCGAGCCGGGGAAGGGATTGCCCGGTGCCGGCCCGCCCTCCGGTGTCATCCGCAGGATCTTCCCGCCCAGCGACGCCCGGTCCTGGGCGAGGCCGGTCCGGCCCGTCTCGCCCGTCCCCGCGTACAGCATGCCGTCCGGCCCGAACGCGATCCGTCCGCCGTTGTGCACGAATCCCTTCGGGATGCCCGTGAGCACAGGCTCCGGCGGGCCGAGCCGGTCACCCTCCCCGCCGCCGTACCGCATGCGCACGATGCGGTTGTCCGAGGCGGCCGTCAGATACGCGTACACCCAGCCGTCCCGCACCGCGAGCCCCAGGAGCCCGCCCTCACCGCCCGGCACCACGCCCGGCACCTCGCCCAGCGGGGTCTTCGCGCCGGTCCGCCCGTCGACCCGGGTGATCGTCCGCTCGTCCCGCGAGGAGACGAGCAGATCCCCGCCGGGCAGCTCCGCCAGCCCCCAGGGGGACTTCAGCCCCTCGGTGAGCGTGCCCGCCACGGACACCCGGCCGGCGGAGGGCGGAGCGGACGGCGAGGACCGTGAGGACGGCGGGGCGGAGACCGTCGTCGGCGGAGCCGTGCCGGAGCGCTCCCCGGTGCCTCCCGAGGAGCAGCCGGCCACGAGCACCAGCACGGCGGCGCCCCACAGGGCCTTCACGACAGGACGGCTCATGGTCCGGTCCCCTTCGACGAGTCGAGCGGCATCCCCACACCCTTGATACACCGCTCGACCCGATCAGGTTCCCGGCCGCCGGGACCGACTTCTCCGCGGGCCGTTCAGTCCCAGGACCCACGCGGCGCCGGCAGCCTCGCGATCTCCCCGAGATCCTCCGCCGTGAGCCGCAGTGCCGCCGCCCGGGCGTTCTCCACCACCCACCGCTCCCGCTTCGCCCCCGGCACCGGCACCACGTGCCGCCCGAGGCCCAGCACCCACGCGAGCGCCACCTGCGCCGGGGTGACCTCCGCCCCGTGCCGCGCGGCCACCCGGCGCAGGCCCGCCACGATCGGCTGGTTCGCCGCCATCATCTCGGCCGTGAACCGGGGGTGCCGGGCCCGCGGGTCGTCCGGCTCGAAGCCGCTGCCCGGGGTCAGCGTCCCGGTCAGGAAGCCGTTCCCCAGGGGCATCGCCGCCAGGAAGCCGACGCCCCGCGCCGCGCACCAGGGCAGCAGGCGTACCAGTGCCTCCCGCGACCACACCGAGAGCTCCGCCTCCACCGCCGCGACCGGGAAGACCTGCTGGATGCGGTCCAGTTGCCGGATCGTTCCCTCGTACCCGTCGCGGCCCGCGCCGGTCGCGCCCCGGCGGGCCGACCGGGCGCCGACGGCGCAGAGGCCGAGCGCCCGCACCTTGCCCGCCGACACCAGCTCGGCCATGGCGCCCCAGGTCTCCTCGATGGGCACCTCGGGGTCCGCCCGGTGCAGCTGGTAGAGGTCGATCACATCGGTCTGGAGCCGCCGCAGCGAGGCGTCGCAGGCCCGACGCACGTACCCCGGCCTGCCGTTGGCGACCACGTGCTGGTCGCCGACGAGCAGTCCGCACTTGGTCGAGACGAAGGCCTCGGACCGGCGCTCCTTCAACACCCGCCCCACCAAAAGCTCGTTGGTGAACGGCCCGTACATGTCGGCGGTGTCGAGCAGGCTCACCCCGGCGTCGAGCGCCGCGTGCACGGTCCGCAGCGAGCGGTCCCCGCGCTGTTCCGAACGGCTGTACGCCCAGCTCATCGGCATGCACCCCAGGCCGATCGCCCCCACGTCGAGCGCCGTCGCCCCGATACTCCTGCGCTCCACCTGCCGGTACCCCTCCCTGTGCCGTCCCCCAAAGTAACCAATGGCGCCCGGGATTCTTCGCATAGCCTCCCGGTCATGAGATTCGAAGACACGACCGCTGACGTGTGGCTTCCCGTTCCCGCCGACGAGATCGAGGGGCTCCCCGCGCCCGGTGAGTCGGGCCTGAACTACCGCTTCTGGGACGGCGGTCCCGAATTCCCCGCCGATCCGGCGCGCTGCGCGTTCTACGTCGTCCCGTACATGAAGGGCTCGGAGATCGCCGTGCGGCCGCTGGCCGGGATGACCTCCCTCCGGGTCGTGCAGACCCTCTCCGCCGGCATCGACCACGTCACGCCGGGCATCGGCTCGCTGCGGCCGGGGGTCGCCCTCTGCAACGCCAGGGGCGTCCACGAGGCCAGCACCGCCGAGCTCACGCTCGCCCTGATCCTCGCCTCGCTGCGCGGCATCCCGGGGTTCGTGCGCGGCCAGGACGCCGAGGAGTGGCGGGCCGGCTTCTACCCGGCGCTCGCCGACAAGTCCGTCCTGATCGTCGGGTACGGATCGATCGGCGCCGCCATCGAGGACCGGCTCGCGCCCTTCGAGTGCGCGCGGGTGGCGCGCGTCGCGCGCTCCGCGCGCACCACAGAGCGCGGCCCGGTGCACGCCCTGGCGGACCTGCCCGCACTGCTGCCGGAGGCGGACGTGGTCGTGCTCTCCACTCCGCTCACGCCCGAGACCACCCGTCTCGCCGACGCCGGGTTCCTGGCGAGGATGAAGGACGGGGCGCTCCTGGTGAACGTCGCCCGGGGCCCGGTCGTCGACACGTCCGCGCTGCTCAAGGAGGTCGAGAGCGGCAGGATCACGGCGGCGCTCGACGTCACCGACCCGGAACCGCTGCCGGCCGGGCACCCTCTGTGGCACGCTCCCGGTGTCCTGATCAGTCCCCATGTGGGAGGTTCCACTTCGGCCTTCATGCCGAGGGCGAAGCGGCTGATCGCGGGACAGTTGCGGCGGTTCGCGGCGGGCGAGGAGTTGGCCAACGTCCTCCTCACCACCGGCTGACCGGAGGGCCGCGCTCCGGCCGGTCGGGTGGCGCGCCCCCGACACGCGCCGCACACAAGCCCCCTGATCGTCACGGAGAGTACTGCGACCCTGTCCCTGAGTGACGGTCCTGGTGTATCGTCCGGTGGCGGGGGACTGCGTCGAGAACGGGCTGACGCTGGGGAGCGAAGTGACGGGACATCAGATTCCGAGGGGGGCGACGGGTGAAGCACGGCCGGAGGACCGACGATCCGACGCGGCGACACCGCCGCCGGCGAGCCTTCCACGCCTCGCCACGGGCCTCGCACCGTCGGTGCCGGACCAGGCGGTGCCACACCGGACGCCACGCGCCGCCGAGCCGCAGGACGCCGGCCGCGACACCCGCGACCGTGACGCCCATGACCGCGGCGGGCACGCCCCCGGGGGTGCCGACGAGCCGGCGGCGCGGCCGCACGACGCGGCCGGGTGCGGCGGCGCGGCACCGGAGGATCCGGTGAGCGCGCCCGGGGCGGTCATCACGCGCCGCCCCGTCGGCGGCGCCGGCGGCTCCGGGCACCCGGACCCCGGGCGCCCCCGCCTCGGCGGGGCCGCCGCCCAGGTCGCCCTCGGACTCGTCTGCGCGGCCTACACCACCGGCGCCTCCCTCGGCTGGGGATCCCCCCGACTGGCGCTCTTCATGGGCGACTTCGGGCTCAGCGCCGCCGCGTTCACCGCCGCCGTCTCCTGCTTCCTCTACGGCCGCACCCACCGCGGCAGCGCCCGCCCGGCCTGGCTGCTCTTCGCCTTCTCCTCCTTCATGGCGGCCGCGGGGAACGCCGTCTGGGGCTGGTACGAGGTCGTGCTCCGCGCCGAGGTGCCGGACTCCTCCGTCGCGGATCTCTTCTTCTTACTCTTCGCGCCGCCCGCCATCGTGGGCCTCCTCGTCCTCGCCAAGAAGCCCGTCACCCGGGCCGGCTGGGTGTGCCTGGGACTCGACGCCTGGCTCATCGGCGGCTCCCTGCTCACGCTGTCCTGGAGCCTCGCCCTCGCCCGCACCGCGCACTTCGAGGGCGAGTCCGTCGCCCAGGCCGCGCTGTCGCTCGCGTACCCGCTGCTCGACATCGTGCTCGTCAGCATGGTCCTCGTGCTGCACTTCCGGCGCTCGCAGGCCAACCGCTCGGCGACGAACACGGCGATCGCCGCGCTCGCCCTGACCGTGCTGTGCGACGCCCTGTTCACCTCGCCGCTGCTCCGCGAGAACTACGCCTCCGGCCAGCTGCTCGACGCCGGCTGGTTCGCCGGCTCGCTGCTGCTCGCCTACGCGCCCTGGGGAGTGCGCCGTCCACCGGACAGCGCGGCCACCGCGCGCGGCCCCTGGCTCCACAGCCGCCCGGTCGCCGGCTCGCTCGCCGCCCTCACCCCGTACCTCGCCGCCGCGGTCTGCACCCTCGGCATCCTGTACAACGTCGTCGAGGGGCGGCGGATCGACCGCGTCGTCGTCCTCACCGGCTGCACGGTCGTGCTCGCCCTCGTCGTGCGCCAGGGCATCATGCTCCTCGACAACATCGCCCTCACCCACGAACTGGCCCAGAAGGAGAACCACTTCAGGTCGCTCGTACAGGGCTCCAGCGACGTCATCATGATCGCCGCGCCCACCGGGATGCTGCGCTACGTCAGCCCGGCCGCCTCCGGCGTGTACGGACGGGAGGCCGACGAACTCATCGGCTCCGAGCTCGCCTCCCTCATCCACCCCGAGGACCTCGGCGCGGTCGTCCACGAGGTGCGCCGCTTCCTGGCCGTCTCGCCCGCCGAGGAGCCCACCACCCGGATCGAGTGCCGCTTCCGCTCGGGCCGCGGCGACTGGCTCAACGTCGAGTCGACCGTCAACCGGCACCAGGGCGGCCTGATCTTCAACAGCCGCGACGTCACCGAACGCGTCCGCCTCCAGGCCCAGTTGCAGCACAACGCCGAGCACGACCCGCTCACCGACCTGCCCAACCGCGCCCTCTTCACCCGGCGGGTCCGGCAGGCGCTCAGCGGCCGGCGCTCCTCGGACCCCGGCACCGCCGTGCTCTTCATCGACCTCGACGGCTTCAAGGGGGTCAACGACCGCCTCGGCCACCAGGCGGGCGACGACCTGCTCGTCCAGGCCGCCCGCCGCCTCCACGACTCCGTACGGGCCGGGGACACCGCCGCCCGGCTCGGCGGCGACGAGTTCGCCGCGCTCATCCTCGGCGACGGCGGACGCGACCGGGCCGCCCGCCGGAACCAGGTCCAGGAGATCGCCGACCGCCTCCGGCTCACGCTCTCCCAGCCCTACCGCGTGGACGGCGGGAACGAGGTACGGGTCGCCGCCTCCATCGGCGTCGCCTTCGCCGAGCCCGGCATCGAGGCCGGCGACCTGCTGCGCAACGCCGACCTCGCCATGTACCGGGCCAAGGCCGCCGGCAAGGACCGCGTCGAGCTCTACGCCCCGCAGATGCAGGCCGAGGTGGTCCGGCGGACCGAGCTGGCCGCCCGGCTGCGCACCGCCCTCCACGACGGCGAGTTCGCCCTGCTCCACCAGCCGGTCGTCGACCTCTCCACCGGCCGGATCTCCGCCGTCAGCGCCCAGGCCCGCTGGCGCTCCAGCCAGGGCATCCTCTTCACCCCGGCCGAGTACCTCCGGGTCACCGACGACGGCGAGCGCACCGCCGAGCTCGGCCGCTGGCTGCTGGAGGAGGCCGTGGAGCAGGCCGCCGAGCGGGCGGAGATCGGCCACCGTACGCCCGTGTCCATCCGGCTCTCCGCCCGGCGCCTCCTGGACCGCTCGCTGCCGCTCGGCTCGGTCGAGTCACTGCTCACCCGGCACGGGCTGCCGTCCGGCTCGCTGATCGTGGAGCTCGCCGACAGCGACCCCCGGACCTCGCTCGACGAGCTGGAGCAGCGCCTGGTCACCCTGCGTCGGCTCGGCGTGCGGATCGCGCTCGACGGGTTCGGCAGCGGACACATGGCGATCAACGCCCTGCGGAGGCTCCCCGTCGACATACTGAAACTGGACCGCGGGCTCGTCGAAGGCGTCGTCGAGTCGGCCCGGCTCCGCAAGATCACGCGTGGGGTGCTGCGCATCGCCGGTGAGCTCGGCATGCAGACCGTCGCCGAGGGCGTCGACGTCCCGGAGCAGGTCATCGCCCTGCGCGCGATGGGGTGCAGCCACGCCCAGGGCATGGCCTTCTCGGGCCCGCTCGACGAGTACCGGCTGCGCAGGGCCCTCGTACGGGACGAGTACCCGCTGCCCGGAGCGGTGCCCGTGCGTGTCGGGAAACCGTCCCCCGATCCGCTCAAATAATGAGACGCCTGTCCCACCCACTTGACAGTGGTGAGGGCGGAGAGGGAGGGTCAGTGCCATGCGCACCCGAATTCTCGTACTTGGAAAGCGCGTCGGCTGAGGCAGGGCCCCCGTAGGTCCCGCTGAGAACGCACCCGACGCGCTCCCCTCGCTTGCCTCACGGCACGAGGGGTTTTTTGTTGCACTGGCTCACCCCAAAACGACGTAAACCTCGCACAACACCTCGCAAAAACCCTCTGCCTCGAGAAGAGATGCTGATGACCGAGCAGGCCACCGGGCACCATCCGCAGCCGCGGCCCCGTAACGGCGCGCAGCCCGCCACCACCGTCGAGCACGTCACGGGTGCGCAGTCCCTCATCCGTTCTCTCGAGGAAGTGGGCGCCGACACCGTCTTCGGCATCCCCGGCGGCGCGATCCTCCCCGCCTACGACCCGATGATGGACTCGCAGCGGGTGCGTCACATCCTCGTCCGTCACGAGCAGGGGGCGGGCCACGCCGCCACCGGTTACGCCCAGGCCACCGGCAAGGTCGGCGTCTGCATGGCGACTTCGGGCCCCGGCGCGACCAACCTGGTCACCCCGATCGCCGACGCGCACATGGACTCGGTCCCGCTGGTCGCGATCACCGGCCAGGTCGCCTCGAAGGCGATCGGCACGGACGCCTTCCAGGAGGCGGACATCTGCGGCATCACGATGCCGATCACCAAGCACAACTTCCTCGTCACCAAGGCCGAGGACATCCCGCGGACGATCGCCGAGGCCTTCCACATCGCCTCCACCGGCCGCCCGGGCCCGGTCCTGGTCGACATCGCCAAGGACGCCCTGCAGGCGAAGACCACCTTCAGCTGGCCGCCGCAGACCGACCTGCCCGGCTACCGCCCGGTGACCAAGCCGCACGCCAAGCAGATCCGCGAGGCCGCCAAGCTGATCAGCGCCGCCAAGCGGCCCGTCCTGTACGTCGGCGGCGGCGTCATCAAGGCCGGCGCCACCGCCGAGCTGAAGATCCTCGCCGAGCTCACCGGCGCCCCGGTCACCACGACCCTGATGGCGCTCGGCGCGTTCCCCGACAGCCACCCGCTGCACGTCGGCATGCCGGGCATGCACGGCGCGGTCACCGCCGTCACCGCGCTGCAGAAGGCCGACCTGATCGTCGCCCTCGGCGCCCGCTTCGACGACCGCGTCACCGGCAAGCTCGACAGCTTCGCCCCGTACGCCAAGATCGTCCACGCGGACATCGACCCGGCCGAGATCGGCAAGAACCGCGCCGCCGACGTCCCGATCGTCGGTGACGCCCGCGAGGTCATCGCCGACCTGGTCCAGGCCGTCCAGGCCGAGCACAGCGAGGGCAACAAGGGCGACTACACCGCCTGGTGGAGCGACCTGAGCCGCTGGCGCGAGACCTACCCGCTCGGCTACGACCTGCCGGAGGACGGCAGCCTCTCGCCGCAGCAGGTCATCCAGCGCATCGGCCAGCTCGCGCCGGAGGGCACGATCTTCGCCGCGGGTGTCGGCCAGCACCAGATGTGGGCCGCCCACTTCATCGACTACGAGCAGCCGGCCACCTGGCTGAACTCCGGCGGCGCCGGGACGATGGGCTACGCGGTCCCCGCCGCGATGGGCGCCAAGGCCGGCATGCCGGACCGCACGGTCTGGGCGGTCGACGGCGACGGCTGCTTCCAGATGACCAACCAGGAGCTCACCACCTGCGCCCTGAACAACATCCCGATCAAGGTCGCCATCATCAACAACGGCGCCCTGGGCATGGTCCGTCAGTGGCAGACGCTCTTCTACAACCAGCGCTACTCGAACACCGTCCTGCACTCCGGCCCGGACGACGTCCAGGCGAACAAGGGCACCCGCGTCCCCGACTTCGTCAAGCTCTCCGAGGCCATGGGCTGTGTCGCCCTGCGCTGTGAGGACCCGGCCGACCTGGACAAGGTCATCGCCGAGGCCAACGCCATCAACGACCGCCCGGTCGTGATCGACTTCATCGTCCACGAGGACGCCCAGGTCTGGCCGATGGTCGCCGCCGGCACCTCGAACGACGAGGTCATGGCCGCGCGGGGCGTCCGCCCCGACTTCGGCGACGGCGAAGACGACTGAGGCGAAGAGCGAAAAGGAAGAGACCCAGACATGTCCACCAAGCACACGCTCTCCGTTCTCGTCGAGAACACGCCCGGCATCCTCGCCAGGATCGCCGCCCTGTTCTCCCGCCGCGGCTTCAACATCGACTCGCTCGCCGTGGGCGTCACCGAGCACCCCGACATCTCCCGCATCACCATCGTGGTCAATGTCGAGGACCTGCCACTGGAGCAGGTGACCAAGCAGCTCAACAAGCTGGTCAACGTCCTGAAGATCGTCGAACTCGAGCCCAGCGCTGCGATCCAGCGCGAGCTCGTCCTGGTGAAGGTCCGCGCCGACAACGAGACCCGCTCCCAGATCGTCGAGATCGTGCAGCTGTTCCGCGCCAAGACCGTGGACGTCTCGCCCGAGGCGGTCACCATCGAGGCCACCGGTTCGAGTGACAAGCTCGACGCCATGCTCAAGATGCTGGAGCAGTTCGGCGTCAAGGAGCTCGTGCAGTCCGGCACGATCGCCATAGGGCGTGGTTCCCGGTCCATCACGGACCGGTCCCTGCGGGCCCTCGACCGCAGCGCCTGAGAGTCGCCGGAGGTCGACCGCCGGTCCATCCGGCGGTCCGACTGACGAGACCCGAAAACTTTCCTCCCGCTCCCCGCCGTACGGTGGGACGCACCACCAGCACCTCAAGGAGATTCCCAGTGGCCGAGCTGTTCTACGACGACGACGCCGACCTGTCCATCATCCAGGGCCGCAAGGTCGCGGTGATCGGCTACGGCAGCCAGGGCCACGCCCACGCGCTGTCGCTCCGTGACTCCGGTGTCGACGTCCGCGTCGGTCTCCAGGAGGGTTCGAAGTCCAAGGCCAAGGCCGAGGAGCAGGGCCTGCGCGTCGTCTCCGTCGCCGAGGCGGCGGAAGAGGCCGACCTCATCATGATCCTGACCCCGGACCCGATCCAGGCCCAGGTCTACGAGGAGTCCATCAAGGACCACCTGAAGGAGGGCGACGCGCTCTTCTTCGGCCACGGTCTGAACGTCCGCTACGGCTTCATCAAGGTGCCCGAGGGCGTCGACGTCGCCCTGGTCGCCCCGAAGGGCCCGGGCCACCTGGTCCGTCGTCAGTACGAGGAGGGCCGCGGCGTTCCGTGCATCGCGGCCGTCGAGCAGGACGCGACGGGCAACGCCTTCGCGCTGGCGCTCTCGTACGCCAAGGGCATCGGCGGCACCCGCGCCGGCGTCATCAAGACGACCTTCACCGAGGAGACCGAGACCGACCTGTTCGGTGAGCAGGCCGTCCTCTGCGGTGGCACCGCGGCGCTGGTCAAGGCGGGCTTCGAGACCCTGACCGAGGCCGGCTACCAGCCGGAGATCGCGTACTTCGAGTGCCTCCACGAGCTGAAGCTCATCGTCGACCTCATGTACGAGGGCGGCCTGGAGAAGATGCGCTGGTCGGTCTCCGAGACCGCCGAGTGGGGCGACTACGTCACCGGCCCGCGGATCATCACCGACGCCACCAAGGCCGAGATGAAGAAGGTCCTCGCGGAGATCCAGGACGGCACCTTCGCCAAGGAGTGGATGGCCGAGTACCACGGCGGTCTGAAGAAGTACAACGAGTACAAGACCCAGGACGAGAACCACCTCCTGGAGACCACCGGCAAGGAGCTGCGCAAGCTCATGAGCTGGGTGAACGACGAGGAGGCGTAAGCCTTCGGGCGAGGGGCCGGACGGTGTGTCCGGCCCCTCGCCACATCGTTGGACACCCCGTCCAACCACGGACGGGTGATCCTTCCAACGAGGCGCATGAACGGCGCCGACGCACCACTACACTGCTCAACAACATACGCGTCAGGCCCACAGCGTCGTGCGCTTTCACGCGGCAAGCCCCCTCCACCGCCTGCGGCCGTCGGGACGGCCGTCCGC
The DNA here is from genome assembly GCF_014648895.1 of Streptomyces tanashiensis. Lineage (GTDB taxonomy): Bacteria > Actinomycetota > Actinomycetes > Streptomycetales > Streptomycetaceae > Streptomyces > Streptomyces tanashiensis. The sequence continues at coordinate 36,595 of NZ_BMRZ01000001.1, read as the reverse complement.
ACTGGACCTGTGAGGACTCACGTGAGCTCGAAACCTGTCGTACTCATCGCTGAAGAGCTGTCGCCCGCCACCGTCGACGCGCTGGGCCCGGACTTCGAGATCCGGCACTGCAACGGCGCCGACCGCGCCGAGCTGATCCCCGCCATCGCCGACGTGGACGCGATCCTGGTCCGCTCCGCGACCAAGGTCGACGCCGAGGCCCTCGCCGCCGCGAACAAGCTCCGGGTCGTCGCCCGTGCCGGTGTCGGTCTGGACAACGTCGACGTCTCCGCCGCCACCAAGGCCGGCGTGATGGTCGTGAACGCCCCGACCTCGAACATCGTCACCGCCGCCGAGCTCGCGTGCGGTCTGCTCGTCGCCACCGCGCGCAACATCCCGCAGGCCAACACCGCGCTGAAGAACGGCGAGTGGAAGCGCAACAAGTACACCGGCGTCGAGCTGAGCGAGAAGACCCTCGGCGTCGTCGGCCTCGGCCGCATCGGCGTCCTGGTCGCCCAGCGCATGTCCGCCTTCGGCATGAAGATCGTCGCGTACGACCCCTACGTGCAGCCGGCCCGCGCCGCCCAGATGGGCGTGAAGCTGCTGGCCCTGGACGAGCTGCTCGAGGTCGCCGACTTCATCACCGTCCACCTGCCCAAGACGCCGGAGACCATCGGTCTCATCGGTGACGAGGCGCTGCACAAGGTCAAGCCCTCCGTCCGCATCGTCAACGCCGCGCGCGGCGGGATCGTGGACGAGACGGCGCTGTACTCGGCGCTCAAGGAGGGCCGGGTCGCCGGCGCGGGCCTCGACGTGTACGCGAAGGAGCCCTGCACGGACTCCCCGCTCTTCGAGCTCGACCAGGTCGTCTGTACCCCGCACCTCGGCGCCTCCACGGACGAGGCCCAGGAGAAGGCCGGTATCGCGGTCGCCAAGTCGGTGCGCCTGGCGCTCGCGGGCGAGCTGGTCCCGGACGCGGTCAACGTCCAGGGCGGTGTCATCGCGGAGGACGTGAAGCCGGGTCTGCCGCTCGCGGAGAAGCTCGGCCGGATCTTCACCGCCCTCGCGGGCGAGGTCGCGGCCCGTCTCGACGTCGAGGTCTACGGCGAGATCACCCAGCACGACGTGAAGGTGCTCGAACTCTCGGCGCTCAAGGGCGTGTTCGAGGACGTGGTCGACGAGACCGTGTCGTACGTCAACGCCCCGCTGTTCGCGCAGGAGCGCGGTGTCGAGGTCCGTCTGACGACGAGCTCCGAGTCGCCCGACCACCGCAACGTGGTCACCGTGCGCGGCACGCTCTCGAGCGGCGAGGAGGTCGCGGTCTCCGGCACGCTGGCCGGCCCGAAGCACCTCCAGAAGATCGTCGCGGTCGGCGACTACGACGTGGACGTGGCGCTCGCCGACCACATGGTCGTGCTGCGGTACGAGGACCGTCCGGGTGTCGTCGGCACGGTGGGCCGGATCCTCGGCGAGGCCGGTCTGAACATCGCGGGCATGCAGGTGGCGCGCGCGGAGGAGGGCGGCGAGGCGCTCGTCGTCCTCACCGTGGACGACACGGTGCCGGCCACCGTGCTCGCGGAGATCGCGGAGGAGATCGGCGCGGCCTCGGCCCGCTCGGTCAACCTGATCTGACGCACCCCGCTCGCCCGTACCCGGTCTCTAGACGCTCGTCTTACACAAGTGTCTAGAGGCCGGGTACAGTGCTGTCATGGGACACAAGGAAGACCTGCTCGAAGGCGCCAAGCGCTGCCTCCTGGAGAAGGGGTACAGGCGCACCACGGCGCGCGACATCGTCGCCGCCTCGGGCACCAACCTCGCCTCCATCGGCTACCACTACGGCTCCAAGGACGCCCTGCTCCAGCAGGCCTTCCTGGCGCTCACCGAGGAGTGGGGGGACCGGGCCGGCGCGGCCGGGGCCGAGGGCGAGAAGACGCTGCCGGCCGACCCGTACGAACGATTCCACGCCGTCTGGGAGCAGGTCGTCGCGGCCGCCGGGGCGAGCCGTCCGGTCTGGAAGCTGCAGACCGAGGTCGTCACACGCATCGACGACGACGAGAAGCTCCGTGAGGCCATCAAGGAGCCGCAGCGCGAGGGCCGCCTCGGCATGGCCCAGGGCTTCCTCGGCATCGACCCGGAGAAGGACCCCGAGAAGGCCCGGGTGGCGGGGCTGCTCTGCCAGGCGCTGGCGACCGGGGTCATGATCCAGTGGATGGTCGACCCGGACACGGCGCCGAGCGCCGACGACCTCACCGCGGGACTCAGGGTCCTGATGGAGGGTCAGTAGGGGCGAAGGCCGCCGGGGGCGGCGCTCAGCGCCACGGGATGTTGCGCCAGGGGCTGCCCCCGTACTCCGTCAGGGCGCGGTGGGCGGCCACGTTCCCCTCGTGGAAGCAGCCGTACTCCTCCCCGTCGAAGCGCAGCACCCGCCCCAGCGCGTACCCCGCCGAGTACTCCTCCCAGGACCCGTACGCCGAGCGGGCCAGGGCTCCCGCGTGGACGATCGCCTGCTCGGCCTCGGGGGGTGCGCAGAACCGGGCCGACAGGCCCCAGCGGGCCAGGTTCACCGCGCGGCCGTAGTCGTACGCGACCGTCTTCCGCACGCGCCCGTCCGGCGGCAGCAGCCCCTCGGCCCGGAACCGGGCCTCGTAGCGCAGGATGCGGCGCACCAGCTCCTCGACGTGCCGCACCGCCGCGGGGCCCGCGCCCAGGTCCTGGGCGTGCCCGGCGGCCGTCTCCCGCCAGTCGTCGGCGGCCGGCACCGCGCCCCGCCCGATCCTGAGCTCCTCGCGGACCCGGAGGGCGAAGTCCGGCTCCGGCGGACTGTTGCGCCCGTCGAGGAGAGCGTCCAGCTCCTCGCGCCAGCCGGCCCGGTCCGTGATGTCCCAGGAGTCGCGGAGCGTCTCCAGTTCCTCGGTGTACCCCCGGTAGACGGAACCCACGTCGTTCCACGGGACGCCGTTGCCGAAGGCCAGATGGGCGCCGCAGGCCAGACCGAAGGCGAGCGGGCCGTGCAGGGGCCCGTGGCGCAGGGCGGCGAACCGGTCTCCCGAGCCGTGCTCGCGCTCGCCGTACGCGCGCAGCCACCCCGCGCGGTGCTCGGGCGTGGCGGGCAGCAGCAGCTCGCCGGGGGTGCCGCCGTTGACGGCGAGGAGCACCCGGGGGTCGCGCCAGGTGCACTCGGCGGCCCACCGGAGCGTGATCCGGTGGAACACCCAGTCCGGCTGCCAGGGCGGCAGCGTCCCCCGGGTGAGGACGGGCCGGACGACGAGCCCCTTCGCCACCTGCTGGGCGCGCCAGTAGATCGCGTCGGGTTCGGCGTCCACCTGCGCCCTGGGGGCGCCGATGAAGAGTTCGGCCCCGGCGAGGACACGGATCTGTTCCCTGAAGTCGCCGCGCAGCGCCGCCTCGTGCAGCAGCTGCTCGGTCTCGGAGGGCGGGATCCAGGGGGTGCCGTGGGGCTGGGGGCGGTGGGGGTTCATGACCACGGGATGTTCCGGTAGGGGCTGGAGGGGTCCTGGGTGAGGACGCGGTGGAGGGTCAGGGACTCCTGGTACATCGGCTCGGGCTCGCCCTCGTCGAAGTGGATCAGCCGGGCGAGCAGATAGCCCAGTGAGAACGCCTCCCAGGAGCCGTACATCCGCCGGGCGGCTTCGAGGACCCGCAGCACGGAGTCCTGCGCCTCCGCGGGGTCGCAGTACCGCGCGCCGAGCGCGAGCCGTGCGACGTTCACGGCGCGGCCGTGGTCGAAGGCGGCGAGGGTGTCGACGCGGCCGCCCGGCGGGAGCAGCCCGTCGGCGCGGAACCGTTCCTCGAAGTGCGTGATCCGGCGCAGGAACTCCGCGGCCTCGGCCCGGTCCTCGCCGTACGGGTCGTCCCGCTCGAAGGCGGCCGTGACCTCCTTCGCCCACTGCCCGTCGGTGGGCGCGGTGCCGAGCCGGGCGGCGAGGCGGCGCCGGATCCCCAGCACGGTCTCGGGGACCCGGCCCACGAGCCGGGTGGCGATCAGCGTCCGCAGCTTGTCCCGGAAGTCCGCCCGGTGGTGGACGGCCCAGGGCCGGCGCAGCCGGGCGATGTCGGTGGGGTAGTCCTCGTAGTGGGCGCCGAGCGCGTTCCACACCAGGCCGTTGAGGACGGCGAGGTGCGCGCCGAGCGCGAGGGCGTGCGCGACCGGTCCGTGCAGGTGCTCGCCGGCATGGGTGAGCAGCCGCAGCCGGGCGGGTCCGCCGCCCCGCTCGGCCGCCTCCTGCCAGGCCCGCCGGTCGGCGGGCCTGGCGGGCACGGTCGCCGCGAAGGGGGTGTCCGGGTTGACGGCGAGCCACCACCGGTCGTTCGGCCAGGCCGAGGCGAGCCGGTCGAGGGTGGTCTGCCGGAACACCCATTCCGCGTGCCACGGCGGCAGCATGCCCTCGGTCAGGACCGGTACGACGGTGCGCCGGGCGGACGTGTCGCGCCGGCTGGGGAGGGGCCTGGCGAAGTCGGGCACGTCCGCGTGCAGCCGTGCGACGAGCACGTGGAGGCGCGTCCGTCCGAGGGCGTCCAGGACGGCCGCCCGGTCCCCGCGCGCCCCGGCCTCGTACAGCAGCTGCTCGGTGTGCGTCGGCGGTGCCCAACTCCCCGTGGTCATGGGGCGATCCTATAAACCGGCCCGGAGGGGCTGTCGTTCAGAGCCGGGCGGACTTCAGGGACATGTGGAGCAGGAGGCGGTCCTCGCCGTCGTCCAGGTCCAGGCCCGTGAGCTGTTCGACCCGGGACAGCCGGTAGTAGAGCGTCTGCCGGTGGATGCCCAGGGCCGCCGCCGTACGGCCCGCCTGGCCCGCGTTGTCGAGGAACACTTCGGCGGTGCGGGCCAGTTCGGCGTGGGCGGGGGCGAGCAGCGGGGCGACGACGGGGTCGATCTCGGGGTGGTAGAGCGCGGCGAGCAGCCGGTACGGGCCGATCCCGGCCCACTCCGCGACGGGGCCGAGCTTCGGCTGGGCCGTGGCGGCGCGGGCGGCCGTGTTGGCTTCGCGCCAGGCCGCCGGGAGCTCCGTGAGGCCCCGGCGGGGGCTCGCGATGCCGGCCGGGGCGGCGGCGCGCAGCCGGTCGGCGGCCGTGTGGGCGGGGGAGAGGTCCTCGGCCGTGCGCAGCCGTACGAGGACGGCGAGGGACTCCCCGGACTCGCCCTCGGGGAGCACGGCGACCGCCGCCGCGCCGGGGACCGACCGGATCGAGGGGGCCTCGCCCTGCCAGGGGGTCACGCAGGCGACGGTGTGCAGACCGTCCGCGCTGGGGCCCAGGGCCACCCGGAGCGCCGCGACGGCCATGTCGCTCTGCCAGCCGCGTCCGGCGGTCAGGACGGCGGCGAACTCGCGCGAGAGGTCGGCGTCGGCGCGCTCCTCGTCGGCGAGGAGGCCGCCGATCCGGGTGGCGACGTCCATCGCGGCCGTGAGCTGGGCGGGCGTGGGGCCGGGCTCGGCGTCCAGCAGCCAGACGTACCCGAGGACGACGCCCCGATGGCGTACGGGCAGGCAGAGCCGGTCGCGGAACACCCCGGCGTCCGGGGCGGCCGGGATGCGGACGGGGCCCGTCGCCCGGGTGATGCCGAAGCCCTCGAACCAGGCGCGGACGGCCGGGGTCGACTTCCGGGTCAGGATCGACCGCGTCCGGACGGGGTCCATCGCGGTGTCGTCGTCGCTGTCGTGGGCGCCGAAGGCGATCAGCCCGAAGTCGCGGTTCTCCAGCGTCGCCGGGGCGCCGAGCAGCGCGGAGATCTCGTCCACCAGTTCTTGGTAATCGCCCTTCACAGCGCCATTCTCGCACCCCCTCAGACATCTGTATGAGATGCCGCGCACGGATGCGTGACAGCTGTAGATGGCGGACGATCGGAGCGATCCATAGGTTTCACGGTGGTTCTTCGTGCTGTTCCCGGATTCTTACGAAAGATCGGGTACGGCACCCTTCGTCACCCTGTCCTTCTGGAGGTCCCCGTGCTGGGTCCCGTGATCCTCGCCGCGTCGCGCAGCGACAAGATGCGCCGTCTCGTTTCGGCCGCCCCCGGGACCAAGCAGGTCGTCGCCCGCTTCATCGCCGGCGAGACGGTCGACGACGTCGTCCCGATCGTCTCCGAGCTGAGCGCCCGCGGCCTGGAGGTCACCCTCGACGTCGTCGGTGAGGACATCACCACCGTCGAGCAGTCGTACGCCGCCCGGGACGCCTACCTGGAGCTCATCGGCCGCCTCAAGGAGCTGGGCCTCGGCGCCCGCGCCGAGATGTCCGTGAAGCTGTCGATGTTCGGCCAGTCCCTGGAGAACGGCCACGAGCTGGCCCTCGCGAACGTCCGCCCGGTCGTCGCGGCCGCCGCCGAGATCGGCACGACCGTCACCCTGGACGCCGAGGACCACACCACCCTCGACTCGATGTTCGCCATCCACGAGGAGCTGCGGAAGGACTTCCCGCAGACCGGCTGCGTCATCCAGGCCTACCTGTTCCGCACCGAGGACGACGCCCGCCGCCTCGCCGCGAACGGCTCCCGCGTCCGGATCGTGAAGGGCGCCTACAAGGAGCCCGCCGAGGTCGCCATCCAGGACAAGCCCGAGATCGACAAGGCGTACGTCCGGATCATGAAGATCCTGATGGACGGCGAGGGCTACCCGATGATCGGCTCGCACGACCCGCGCCTGATCTCCATCGGCCAGGAGCTGGCCCGCCGCGCCGGGCGCAAGCTGGACGAGTACGAGTTCCAGATGCTGTACGGCATCCGCAGCGAGGAGCAGACCCGCCTCGCCGCCGAGGGCCACCGCATGCGTGTCTACACCGCGTACGGCACCGACTGGTACGGCTACTTCATGCGCCGCCTCGCGGAGAAGCCGGCCAACCTCCTCTTCTTCGTCCGCTCCATCCTCACCAAGGGCTGAGCCCACCTCTCACAAGGAGTATCGAGACTCATGGACGCTGTCACCCAGGTCCCCGCTCCGGTCAACGAGCCGGTGCACAGCTACGCCCCCGGTTCCCCGGAGCGCGCCCGCCTCGAGGTCAAGCTCAAGGAGCTGGCCGAGAACCCGCGCGAGCTGCCGATGACCATCGGCGGCGTGAAGCGCCTCGGCGGCGGCGAGGAGTTCAAGGTCGTCCAGCCGCACAACCACAAGGCCGTCATCGGCACCTTCCGCGGCGCCACCGAGCAGGACGCCCAGGACGCCATCGACGCCGCCCTGGCCGCGGCTCCGGCCTGGCGCGCGATGTCCTTCGACGACCGCGCCGCGATCATCCTGCGCGCCGCCGAGCTGCTCGCCGGCCCGTGGCGCGAGACGCTGGCCGCGTCCACCATGCTCGGCCAGTCCAAGACCGCCCAGCAGGCCGAGATCGACACCCCGTGCGAGCTCGTCGACTTCTGGCGCTTCAACGTGGCGTACGCCCGCCAGATCCTCGCCGAGCAGCCGCCGGCGAACTCCCCGGGCGTGTGGAACCGTCTGGACCACCGCCCGCTGGAGGGCTTCGTCTACGCGATCACGCCGTTCAACTTCACGGCCATCGCGGGCAACCTGCCCACCGCCCCCGCCCTCATGGGCAACGTGGTGGTCTGGAAGCCGTCCCCGACGCAGACCCACTCCGCCGTGCTCCTCATGGAGCTCCTGGAGGAGGCCGGCCTGCCGAAGGGCGTCATCAACCTGGTGACCGGCGACGGCATCGCCGTCTCCGAGGTGGCCCTGAACCACCGCGACCTGGCCGGCATCCACTTCACCGGCTCGACCAAGACCTTCCAGCACCTGTGGAAGACGGTCGGCAACAACATCGAGAAGTACCGCTCGTACCCGCGGATCGTCGGCGAGACCGGCGGCAAGGACTTCGTCGTCGCCCACCCCAGCGCCGACCGCGCCATCCTGAAGACCGCGCTGACCCGCGGCTCCTTCGAGTTCCAGGGCCAGAAGTGCTCCGCGTCCTCGCGCGCCTACATCCCGGCGTCCATCTGGAACGACGGCTTCGCGGAGGAGTTCGCCGCCGAGGTCGACGGCATCACCATGGGTGACGTCACCGACCTGTCGAACTTCATCGGCGCCGTCATCGACGAGCGCTCGTTCGCCAAGAACAAGGCGGCGATCGACCGTGCCGCGGCCGACCCGAGCTGCACGATCATCGCCGGTGGCAGCTACGACGACTCGGTGGGCTACTTCGTCCGCCCGACCGTCATCGCCTGCACCGACCCGGAGAACGAGGTCTTCAAGGCCGAGTACTTCGGCCCGATCCTCGCGATCCACGTCTACGAGGACGAGAACTACGACGCGATGCTGACCCAGATGGAGTCGGTCTCGGACTACGCCCTCACCGGCTCGGTCATCTCCGGTGACCGCGCGGCCGCCGCGTACACGATGGAGAAGCTGCGCTTCGCCGCGGGCAACTTCTACATCAACGACAAGTCGACCGGCGCCGTCGTCGGCCAGCAGCCCTTCGGCGGCGGCCGCGCCTCCGGCACCAACGACAAGGCCGGTGCCCCGCAGAACCTGATGCGCTGGACGCTGACCCGCGCCATCAAGGAGACGCTGGTCCCGCCGACCGAGTACGGCTACCCGCACATGGGCTGACGCCCGCCCGCCTCGTAGAGGCCCCTGATCACCGCCCCCCTCCTCGGTCCCCCAACTGAGGACGGGGGCGGTTCTCATGCGGTGGGCTTACGCTGCTGGGAGGGGGCTCGGTGAGGAGGCACGACATGCCCGGTTCGACGACCATCGGCCCCGGACACGGGGTCGACGCGATCGAGCACATCGACGCGCTGCGGATGCTGTCCCTGATGAAGGAGCTGTACCGGCTGCTGACCGTGCCGGGCCCCGACCGGCTCACGGACGCACAGATCGCGACCCTGCTCGAGAGCGACGGCCGCCATCGTGAGGGCTTCACCGACTGGGTGGAGCGGATGGCCCGCGACCTGGAGAAGGCTACGGCCTGACGAGGACGCGCCGCGCGAGGAAGTCGCCGATCAGCTCCGCGATCCGCGGCGCGTGGGTCTCCAGGGCGAAGTGGCCCGTGGGCAGGAGGTGGATCTCGGCGTCCGGGAGGTCGCGGCGGAAGGCCTCGGCGCCCGCCGGGACGAAGACCTGGTCGCCCTCGCCCCAGACCGCGAGGAGCGGGACCCGGCTGGTGCGGAAGTACTCCTGGAAGGCCGGGTAGAGGGCGAAGTTGGAGCCGTAGTCGGCGATCAGGCCCAGCTGGATCTCGTCCTGGCCCGCGCGGGCCATCAGGGCGGCGTCGTGGTGCCAGGCGTCCGGGCTGAGCAGGTCCCGGTACTCGGCGGGGACGCCCGTCTCGTACTGCCAGCGGATCCCGTCGAGGGAGCGGATCGCGCGGACCGGCTCCTCCGTCTCCGGGGTGCGCTTCTCGATCAGGGCGAGGACGGGGGCCCAGGCCTCGGCGCCGAGGCCCTCCTCGTACGCGTTGCCGTTCTGGCTGATGATCGCGGTGATCCGCTCCGGGTGGGCCAGGGCGAGGCGCAGGCCGATGGGGGAGCCGTAGTCCTGGATGTAGAGCGCGAACCGGTCGAGGCCGAGGGCCTCGGTGAACTCGGCGGTGAGCGCGGCCAGTCCGGCGAAGGTGTAGTCGAATTCGGCGGCGTCGGGGGCCGCGCTGCGGCCGAAGCCCAGGTGGTCGGGGGCGATCAGGCGGTAGGAGCCGGCGAGCCGCGGGATCAGGTCGCGGAACATGTGCGAGCTGGTGGGGAAGCCGTGCAGCAGGAGCAGCACGGGGGCGTCGGCCGGGCCGGCCTCGCGGTAGGCGATCTCGTGGCCCCGGACGGTGACGGTGCGGTGGTGGGTCGGCAGCACGGACATCGGTCTAACCCCTTAAGGCGCCTTGACTAGTTATGAGGGAACTCAATCAGGGTCGGATTAACCTGTCAATGGGTTATGAGGGGTTAGGGTGAGGGGATGACCGTGAGAATCGCGCCCACCCACGAACTCGGTGCCGCCCGGCTCCGCGCCGTACGCGAGATGCTCGACACCGCCTTCGAGGGCGACTTCTCCGACGACGACTGGGACCACACCCTCGGCGGGGTCCACGCCTGGATCGAGGACGAGCGGGGCATCGTCGCCCACGGCGCCGTCGTGCTGCGCAGGCCGCTCCACCGGGGCCGCTCGCACCGCATCGGATACGTCGAAGGGGTGGCCGTCCGGGAGGACCTCCGGCGGCAGGGGCTCGGCGGCGCCGTGATGGACGGCCTGGAGCGGGTCATCGACGGGGCGTACGCCTTCGGGGCGCTCAGCGCCTCCGACGAGGGGGCGGCGCTCTACCGGGCACGCGGCTGGCGGATCTGGGAGGGGCGCCTCGAAGCGCTCGGACCCGAGGGGATCGTCCACCTCGCCGAGGACGAGGGCTCCGTGTTCCTGCGCCCCGCGGACGGCCTGCCCCTGCCGGACCCCGCCGCCCCGCTCGTCTTCGACTGGCGGGACGGCGACGTGATGTGAGGGAGGGTCAGGAGGACACCGAGCGGTCCTGGTCCACCCGCCCCTTGGCCGTCTCCAGGTGGGAGGTGAACAGGGCGGAGAACATCGAGGTCAGGGCGATGGTGATCGCGAGGCCGCCCATGCCGAGCGTCCCGATGAAGCACGCCGCCGTCGCGCCGCCGACCACGACGGCCCACACCGCGAGCGCCAGCTTGCCGCGGCGGCTCAGGAACAGCCGGCGGTGCGGGGCGGCCGGCCGGGCCCCCAGGGCGCCCGCCGGGCCTGCCGTCGCCGCGCGCGGCCGCTTGAAGTAGCCGTACACCAGCCACTCGCCGCACAGCTCCCAGCCCTCGGGCTCCAGCTCGGCCAGGACCTTGGTGCGGCGCCGGGCGCCGATGATCTCGCGGCGGTACTCCCAGCGGAGTGCCGCCGTCGCGGAGCGGCGGCAGACGAACCGGCCGAGGGGGTCCAGCGACTCCACCTCCCAGCCCTGGTCGCCGTGGACGGCCAGCATCCGGCGGTCGTTGAAGAGGTCGGCGGTCCAGGTCCACGACTCGGCGCGCCCGTCCGGCTCGCCGGGCGTGGGCGCGAGGCCCCCGAGCTGCGCGGCGAACGCGGCGGCGGGGCCGAACTCCTCCTCCGGGGCCGTCCCCGTCTCCGCGAGGTGGGCCCGCAGGTCCTCGACGGTCGCGGCGATCTGCTCGTCCGGCACGTGGGCGGCGCGCAGCGAACCGGAGAGCTCGGCGAAGTAGGCGTCGGTGGTCATGGTGTCGTTCCCCCTGGGCTGAGCATGGTCTGTACGGCGCGGTGGAAGGCCAGCCACGCCCCGCTCTCGGCGGTGAGGCGCTCGCGGCCGAGAGCCGTGAGCCGGTAGTAGCGCCGTCCCGGGCCGCGCTCGGCGGCGCGGAACTCCGCCTCCACCAGGCCGGCCTCCTCCAGGCGGTTCAGGACGGGGTAGAGCGTCCCGCCCTTGATCTCGCCGAGTCCCGCCTCGGCGAGTGCCTTGGCGATCTCGTACCCGTAGCTCTCCCCGTCGGTCAGGCGGGAGAGGACGAGCAGGTCGAGGACTCCCTTGAGCCAGCTGGATCTGCGGTCTGCGGCCATGGATGCATCTCACCACTACCTAGGTAGGAATGCAACCTAGGTAGTGAGGAGGAGGTCAGGCGCGGGATGGCCGTGATGCCGGAACTGTCCCTGATCGGAGCACCGCCCTCGGTCGGGATCGCCGATCTCGGACCGGCCCGCCCGACCCGGTCCGTGGGCCATGTCGCCACCCCTGAGCTGGCACGATCCCTCACCGTGCGGTCACTCATCCGTGAGCCGGGGATCCGGGAGGGTGAGGTGCCGTCTCAGATAGTAGGAAGTCCGAGTAATTGTGGAGACAGATGAGGAGGCCTGCCCTAGCTTTGTAGGAGCCGAACGTCTCGCTTCATCAAGCGAATGGCGGTCGAGAGCGCGACGCCCTGCGCAGGCAACCCCTGCGGCGGCGCTCCCCGCCCCTTCCGGCGCCTTCGATCACAAGCTGATCTCCGCACATCCGGATCACCAATGATCTCAAGGAGTCGATCCCTCATGGCCGCTCAGACCGCCCGCCGCGTCCGCCACTCCGCCAACCGTCCCAGCGACGAGGCCCGCCAGAACGCCGCCGCCGCCCTCCAGCGCGCCCTCGACCGCCGTGACAACGGCGGCTCCACCGGCCACTGACGCCTGGTCCGACACCGTCCCCCCGGCATGGCGCTTCGTCCACATGGCGGACGGAACGTGTCAGACGATGGGACGAAGAGTAGGGTGCCGACATGTCTCACAGCATCAATCTCGCAGTCATTCCCGGCGACGGCATCGGCCAGGAGGTCGTGGCCCAGGGCCTCAAGATCCTCGCGGCCGTCCTTCCCCAGGACGTGAAGCTGGAGACCGAGGAGTACGACTTCGGCGCCAAGCGCTACCACGCCACCGGTGAGACCCTCACCGACGCCGACCTCGACTCGCTCAAGAAGCACGACGCCATCCTGCTCGGCGCCATCGGCGACCCGTCGGTGCCGTCCGGCGTCCTGGAGCGCGGCTTCCTGCTGAAGCTCCGCTTCGCCTTCGACCACCACGTGAACCTGCGTCCCTCGAAGCTGCTCCCCGGCGTCGCCACCCCGCTCGCCGGGCAGCCCGAGATCGACTTCGTCGTGGTCCGCGAGGGCACCGAGGGTCCGTACACGGGCAACGGCGGCACCATCCGCAAGGGCACCGAGCACGAGGTCGCCACCGAGGTCTCGGTCAACACCGCCTTCGGTGTCGAGCGCGTGGTCCGGGACGCCTTCGCCCGCGCCCAGGCCCGCCCGCGCAAGAAGCTGACGCTGGTCCACAAGAACAACGTGCTGACCTTCGCCGGCCACCTCTGGACGAACATCTTCAACAAGGTCGCGGCCGAGTTCCCCGAGGTCACCACCGACTACCTGCACGTCGACGCCGCGACGATCTTCCTCGTCACCGACCCGGCCCGCTTCGACGTGATCGTCACCGACAACCTCTTCGGCGACATCATCACCGACCTCGCCGCGGCCGTCTCCGGCGGCATCGGCGTCGCCGCCTCCGGAAACATCAACCCGAGCGGCGAGTTCCCGTCCATGTTCGAGCCGGTCCACGGCTCCGCTCCGGACATCGCGGGCCAGGGCAAGGCCGACCCCACGGCCACCGTCCTCTCCGTCGCCCTCCTCCTCCGCCACCTCGGCTACGAGGCCGAGGCCGCCCGGGTCGAGGAGGCCGTCGCCGCCGACCTCACCGAGCGCGGGGACAGCGTCCGCACGACGGACGAGATCGGCGACGCGCTCGCCGCGCGAGTAGCGAGCTGACCCGCGCCGACTGACATCAGACAGCAGCCGCCGGGTCGCACCAGCGCCCGGCGGCTGTCCCATGCGCGGCCGCGGGGCGCTCCCCCCGAATCACGGACCGCGCTCACCCGTTTTCCGCACCGGCCCCCACGGGCGATAATCGAACGTGGGGCCGCGGCATACGGGCATGCCCGGACGCCGCCTCGTCAGGGACAGCCGTCCCCGACGGCGGAGTGCGCGCGCGGTCCTACCCACACAACCGGTGAAGGACACGCACTCATGACGACGCCCACGATCGAGCTCAAGCCCTCCTCCAGCCCGCTGTCCGCCGCGGAGCGCGAGGCGATCCTGGCCAACCCGGGATTCGGCCGCCACTTCACCGACCACATGGTCACCATCCGGTGGACCGAGGGCCGCGGCTGGCACGACGCCCAGCTCGTGCCGTACGGTCCTCTCTCCCTGGACCCGGCCACGAACGTCCTGCACTACGCGCAGGAGATCTTCGAGGGCCTGAAGGCCTACCGCCGCCCCGACGGTTCCGTCGCCACCTTCCGCCCGGACGCCAACGCCCGCCGGTTCCAGGCCTCCGCCCGCCGGCTCGGCATGCCCGAGCTTCCGGTCGAGACCTTCGTCGAGGCCTGCGACGTGCTCGTCCGGCACGACGAGGCCTGGGTTCCGGCGCACGGCGGCGAGGACTCGCTCTACCTGCGTCCGTTCATGATCGCCACCGAGGTCGGCCTGGGCGTCCGCCCGGCCAACGAGTACCTCTTCGTCGTCATCGCCTCGCCGGCCGGCCCGTACTTCCCCGGCGGCGTGAAGCCGGTCTCGATCTGGGCCTCCGAGGACCGCGTCCGCGCCGTCCCCGGCGGTGTGGGCGACGCCAAGACCGGCGGCAACTACGCGGCCTCCCTGCTCGCGCAGGCCGAGGCGGCGGCCAAGGGCTGCGACCAGGTCTGCTACCTCGACGCGGTCGAGCACAAGTGGGTCGAGGAACTCGGCGGCATGAACCTGTACTTCGTGTACGGAGACAAGATCGTCACCCCGACCCTCACCGGTTCGCTCCTCGCCGGCATCACCCGCGACTCGCTCCTCAAGGTCGCGAAGGACCTCGGCTACGAGTCCGAGGAGGCCCGCGTCTCCATCGACCAGTGGCAGGCCGACACCGAGAACGGCACCCTCACCGAGGTCTTCGCCTGCGGCACCGCCGCCGTCATCACCCCGGTCGGCACGGTCAAGTCCGCCCGGGGCGAGTGGCAGCAGTCGGGCGGCGAGCCCGGCGAGGTCACGATGAAGCTGCGCGAGGCGCTGCTCGCGATCCAGACCGGCAAGTCCGAGGACGTCCACGGCTGGATGCACCAGCTCGGCAACTAGGACCTACTCCGTCGCCGCCAGGGCTTCCGGGGCCGTCGTCACGGTCTCGGGAGCCCTGTTCGGCGTCAGGACGGCGTACAGCACGCCGCCCGCGATCCCCGAGAAGACGAAGCTGCAGTCGATCCCGCCCGTGAGGGCGAGCAGCGGCCCCTCGTAGAGCGGCGTCGACACCGCGGCCAGGCCGATCGCCGCGCCGATCGCCCAGGAGACGGTGGCGCGCGGGTGCCAGCCCGCCGAGTACCAGTAGATCCCGCCGCGCGAGCGGTTGTTGAAGACCTGGAGCGCCTCCGGGTCGTACCGCCCGCCGCAGCGCGCGTGCCCGATGAGGGTGATCACCGCCCACGGGGTGCCGATCGCGGTGAGCAGCAGCACGAACGAGGTCATCGCCGTCTGGGCGTCCGAGGCGAAGTGGCCGAGGAAGACGAAGGCCGTCGCCACCGCCGCGACCACGAGGGTGGCACGCGCACGCGTGGCCTTCGGCAGGATCGCGTCGAGGTCGAGCCCCATCGAGTACAGCATCAGCCCGGCGTTGCCGACGGAGCCGGCGGTGGCCGCGACGAGCAGGGGCACGAGGTACCAGGCCGGGGAAGCGTCGACGAGCGGCCCCGCGTAGTCCAGGCCGCCGCGCGCCGCCAGGGCGGTGAACGTGCCGAAGAGCTGCGGGACGAGCAGGCCCACGGTCAGGCCCAGACAGGTGGCCCGCCACACGGTCCGCGCGCTGTACCGCTCGGGGGAGACGTACCGGGTGTAGTCGCCGAGGAGGGTGATGAAGGCGACCGGTCCGCTGAGCCCCGCCGCGACGGCCGCGAGCAGCCAGGTCGGCCAGAAGGAGCCGAGCAGATACGGGGTGTCCGGCACCGCCGCCGTCGTGAAGTCCCCGGCGTAGGCGGCCAGGCCGACGGCGAGGAGCACCGTCATGCCGACGGCGAGCGCCTTGCTCAGCCGGAGCAGCAGCCGGTAGCCGTACACCGCGCCCACCACGGTGCAGGCGGCCAGGACCGCGTAGACGGCGGCGTGCGCCGCGCCGCCGGTCGGCAGGCCGATCAGGCGGGCGAGCGTGCCCACCATCACGTCGCCGCCGATCCAGAGGGTCAGCGCGGTGTAGCCGAGCGAGAGCAGCAGGCCGACCACGGAGCCGACGAGCCGGCCCCGGACGCCGAAGAAGGCGCCGGAGGAGGTGGAGAGGTTGGTCGCGGTGCGGAGGGACACGAGCGCGAGCGGGGCGGTGACCGCGACTCCGACGAGGGTGCCGGTGACGACGGAGGTCACCGAGGCCCAGAAACCGAGGCCGAAGGAGACCGGCAGCCAGCCGAAGACGATCACCCCCAGACAGAGGTTGGATCCGAGCAGGATCGAGACGAGGTCGCGGGGGCCGCTGGTGCGTTCGGCCTCGGGGATGGTGTCGACGCCACGCTGTTCGATCGGCATGTGGACTCCCTGCGGGGGCGGACGGGACAGTTTTAGAGCGGCGCTCAATGTGACCTACGCCTGTCGGTGACGTCAATGCTTGGAAGAGTCCGTCTCAACATTTAGAGTGTCGCTCAAACGTGTCGCCCATGGCAGGAGGTGTGTGGGGCGTGCGACTGACTCCCACGGAACGCGACCGGCTGCTCCTCTTCGGTGCCGCCGAACTCGCCCGGGCCCGCAGGGCCCGGGGCCTGCGGCTCAACGTGCCCGAGGCGACCGCGCTCGTCGCGGACACCGTCTGCGAGGCGGCCCGCGACGGCAAGCGACTCGCCGAGGCGATCGAGGCGGCCCGCTCCGTCCTCGGCCCCGACGACGTCCTGCCCGGTGTCGCGGACGTGGTCACCGAGGTCCACGTCGAGGCCGTCTTCGACGACGGCTCGCGGCTCGCCGTCGTCACCGACCCGATCGGCGGAGGACGCCTGGGCGCCGCGGCGCCGGGCGCGCTGCTGCCCGGCCCCGGACACCCGGAGACCGAGCCGGCGCTCACCCTCCTCGTACGGAACACGGCGACGGTCCCCGTCAGCGTGACCTCCCACTTCCACTTCTTCGAGGCCAACCCGCGCCTCGACTTCGACCGGTCCGCCGCCTACGGCATGCGGCTCGCCATCCCCGCCGGAGCCTCCTTCCGCTTCGACCCGGGCGGCCGGGCCGAGGTCGGGCTCGTCCCGATCGGCGGCGCCCGCGTCGCCATCGGCTTCGCGGGACTGGTCGACGGCCCGCTGGACGCGCCCGGTGCCAAGGAGGAGGCCCTGCGCAGGGCGCGGGCGTGCGGTTACCTGGGAATCGAGGACGAGTGATGGACCCGTACGAGTACGCATCCGTGCACGGCCCCCGCGCCGGGGACCGTGTCGTCCTGGGCGATTCCGGACTCGTCGTCCGCGTCGAGTCGGACTCCCAGAAGCCCGGCGACGAGTTCCTGGCCGGTTTCGGCAAGACCGCCCGCGACGGCCTCCACCTCAAGGCCGCGGCCGTCCGGGAGACCTGCGACGTCGTGATCAGCAACGTCCTGGTGATCGACGCCGTGCAGGGCATCCGCAAGGTGTCCGTCGGCATCCGCGAGGGCCGGATCCACGCCATCGGGCGGGCCGGAAACCCCGACACCCTCGACGGCGTCGACGTCGTCGTCGGCACCGGCACCACCATCGTCTCCGGCGAGGGGCTCATCGCCACGGCCGGAGCCGTCGACACCCACGTCCACCTCCTGTCGCCACGGATCATGGAGGCCTCGCTCGCGAGCGGCGTCACCACGGTCATCGGCCAGGAGTTCGGCCCCGTCTGGGGCGTCGGCGTCAACTCGCCCTGGGCCCTCGGGCACGCCTTCAACGCCTTCGACGCCTGGCCGGTCAACATCGGCTTCCTGGCCCGCGGCTCGTCCTCCGACCCGGCGCCACTGGTGGAGGCCCTCGCCGAGGGCGGGGCGTCCGGCTTCAAGGTCCACGAGGACATGGGCGCCCACACCCGGGCCCTCGACACGGCCCTGCGAGTCGCCGAGGAGCACGACGTCCAGGTCGCCCTGCACTCGGACGGCCTGAACGAGTGCCTCTCGGTCGAGGACACCCTGAAGGTGCTCGAAGGCCGTACGATCCACGCCTTCCACATCGAGGGCTGCGGCGGCGGTCACGTCCCCAACGTCCTGAAGATGGCGGGCGTGCCGAACGTCATCGGCTCCTCCACCAACCCCACCCTGCCCTTCGGCCGCGACGCGGTCGCCGAGCACTACGGGATGATCGTCTCCGTCCACGACCTGAAGACCGACCTCCCCGGCGACGCCGCCATGGCCCGCGACCGGATCAGGGCCGGAACGATGGGCGCGGAGGACGTCCTGCACGACCTCGGCGCGATCGGGATCACCTCGTCCGACGCGCAGGGGATGGGAAGGGCCGGCGAGACCGTACGCCGGACCTTCGCCATGGCCGGGAAGATGAAGGCCGAGCGCGGACCCATGGAGGGCGACGGCGCGCACGACGACAACGCGCGCGTGCTCCGCTACATGGCCAAGCTCACCGTCAACCCGGCGATCGCCCACGGCCTCGCCCACGAGATCGGCTCGATCGAAGTCGGGAAGATGGCCGACATCGTGCTCTGGCGGCCGGAGTTCTTCGGCGCCAAGCCGCAGATGGTCATCAAGAACGGCTTCCCCGCGTGGGGGGTCGTGGGCGATCCGAACGCCGCCACCGACACCTGCGAACCGCTCGTCCTCGGGCCGCTGTTCGGGGCCCACGGAGCGACCCCGGCCGACCTCTCCGTCGCCTTCGTCGCCCGGGCCGCCGTCGACCTCGGCTCCGACGCCCTGCCGACCCGGCGCCGCCGGGTCGCGGTGCGCGGCACCCGCGGCATCGGCCCCGCCGACCTGAGGCTCAACTCCCGTGTCGGCGACGTGCAGGTCGACGACCGCACGGGCCTCGTCTCGCTCGACGGCTCCCCGATCCGCTCCGAAGCGGCCGAGTCCGTCTCCCTCAACCGCCTCTACTTCCTCTAGGACCTGACTCATGACCTTCCGTATGCCCGCCGAGTGGATGCCGCACGAGCGCACCTGGATGGCCTGGCCCGGCACCAACCCCACCTTCACCAACGAGGAGGAGCTCGCCGAGGCCCGCTCCGCCTGGGCGTCGGTGGCCCGCGCCGTCCGCCGCTTCGAGCCGGTGACCGTCGTCGTCGCGCCCGGCGACAGGGAGTCGGCCGCCGCGCTCCTCGGCCCGGAGATCGACCTGGTCGAGCGGGAGCTCGACGACGCCTGGATGCGGGACATCGGCCCGACCTTCGTCACGAACGGCACCGAGCTCGCCGCCGTGGACTGGGTGTTCAACGGCTGGGGTGCCCAGGACTGGGCCCGCTGGGAGCACGACTCCAAGATCGCCCGCCATGTCGCGGACGCGGCGGGAGTCCCCGTACTGACGTCTCCGCTGGTGAACGAGGGCGGCGCGATCCACGTCGACGGCGAGGGCACCGTCCTGCTGACCGACACCGTGCAGCTCGGCTCCGGCCGCAACCCCGAGTGGACCCGTGAGCAGGTCGAGAACGAGATCCACGCCAAGCTCGGCACGACGCAGGCGATCTGGCTGCCCCACGGCCTCGCCGGCGACTACGGCCTCTACGGCACCCAGGGCCACGTCGACATCGTCGCCGCCTTCGCCCGCCCCGGCACGGTCCTCGTCCACAGCCAGCAGGACCCGGCCCACCCCGACTACGAGCGCTCCAAGATGTACGTGAACATCCTGCGCGGCCAGACCGACGCCCAGGGCCGGCCCCTGGAGGTCGTCGAGGTCCCCGCCCCGACCGTCCTCAAGGACGAGGAGGGCGACTGGGTCGACTACTCGTACATCAACCACTACCTGTGCAACGGCGGCGTCGTCCTCTGCGCCTTCGAGGACCCCCACGACGAGCTGGCGGCCGAGATCTTCCGCCGCCTCTTCCCGGAGCGCGAGGTCGTCCTGGTCGACGCCCGCACGATCTTCGCGGGCGGCGGCGGCATCCACTGCATCACGCAGCAGCAGCCGAAGGTCTGACCCGCCCGGCCCCCGCGGATCACTCGTCCGACGGGGGCCGGCGCCGCGCCGACAGCGAGACGGCCGTCCCAGGCGTCACCTTCGGGGAGGGCCCGTCGGCCGCATCCTGTAGAACGTACGAGTGAGTCAGAGCAGCAACCCCACCACCCCCTCCCACCCCCGGCGGCGCAACCAGGCGGCCCCGCCGCGGGAGGACGTGCTCGCCGCGGCCATGGACACCATCGCCGAGCGCGGGCTCGACGGGCTCACCATGGCCGGGCTCGGGCGGCAGGTCGGGATGAGCAGCGGGCACCTCCTCTACTACTTCCGGACCAAGGACGAGCTGCTGCTGCAGACCCTGGAATGGAGCGAGGGGCGGCTCGGGGCCGAGCGGAGCGCTCTGCTGTCCCGGCCGGGGACGGCGCGCGACCGGCTCGACGGATACGTCGACGTGTACGTGCCCCGCGGGCCCCGCGACCCGCACTGGACGCTCTGGCTGGAGGTCTGGAACCGCTCGCAGAACGCCGACGACGACGCCCGCGCCCGGCAGGCCGCCATCGAGGGGGCCTGGCACCGGGACCTGGTCGCGATCCTCGCCGAGGGCGTCTCGCGGGAGGAGTTCCGCGCGGTCGACCCGGACCGCTTCGCCACCCGGATGCGGGCCCTGCTCGACGGCTTCAGCGTGCACGTCGCCGTCGGCATCCCGGGCACGGGCCGGGAGCAGGTCCTCACACACGTGCGGGAGTTCCTCGAGCAGAGCCTGCTCTCG
This sequence comes from Streptomyces tanashiensis, assembly GCF_014648895.1. GTDB lineage: Bacteria > Actinomycetota > Actinomycetes > Streptomycetales > Streptomycetaceae > Streptomyces > Streptomyces tanashiensis. The sequence continues at coordinate 16,302 of NZ_BMRZ01000001.1, read as the reverse complement.
CGACCGTAACGCACGTAAGTACACCCGATCGTTGTGCGCTACAGCCTTGTTGGCGCCGCGTGATCTCCGGCACGGTTCCTGCCCATGGGACGAGAGCACTGGAAGAAGATCTGGGTCGGCTCCGCGGGCAACATGGTCGAGTGGTTCGACTGGTTCGTGTACGCGAGCTTCGCCACCTACTTCGCGGGGGCCTTCTTCCCCGAGGGCGACGACACCGCCAAGCTCATGAACACCGCCGGCATCTTCGCCGTCGGCTTCTTCATGCGCCCCGTCGGCGGCTGGCTCCTCGGCCGGGTCGGCGACCGGAAGGGCCGCAAGGCGGCGCTCACCCTCACGGTGACGCTGATGTCGGCCTCCGCCGTGCTGATCGCCGTCGCGCCGACCTACTCCTTCGCCGGATACGGAGGCGCCGCCGTCCTCCTCCTCGCCCGCCTCCTCCAGGGCCTCTCCGTCGGCGGCGAGTACGCGGCCAGCGCCACCTACCTCACCGAGGCCTCCGCGCCCGAGCACCGCGGCTTCGCCTCCAGCTTCCAGTACGTGTCGATGACCGCCGGCCAGATCCTCGGCCTCGGTCTGCTGCTCGTCCTCCAGCACACCCTGTCCGCCGACGCCCTGCACGCCTGGGGCTGGCGGATCCCGTTCGTCGTCGGCGCCCTCGGCGCGGCCGTCGTCTTCTACCTGCGCCGGAACATGCTGGAGACGGAGGTGTACGAGGAGACCGCCGACTCCGGGGTCGCGCGGGGACAGCAGGGCACCCTCAAGGCCCTGTGGGCGCACCGGCGGGAGGTCTTCCTCGTCATCGCGCTCACCATGGGCGGGACCGTGGCGTACTACACGTACACCACCTACCTCACCAAGTACCTCTCCAACTCCGCCGGGCTGCCGAAGCAGACCGCCACCCTGGTCTCCTTCTGCGCGCTGATCGTCTTCGCCTGTCTGCAGCCGCTCGCCGGCCGGCTCTCCGACCGGATCGGGCGCCGCCCGCTCCTCATCACCTTCGCGGTCGGCTCGACCCTCCTCACCGTCCCGATCCTGACGATGCTCAAGCACGCCGGCTCCTTCTGGCCGGCCCTCGGCCTCTCCCTCCTCGCGCTCCTCGTCGTCACCGGCTACACCTCGATCAACGCCTGCGTGAAGGCCGAGCTCTTCCCGACCGGCATCCGCGCGCTCGGCGTCGCCCTGCCGTACGCCATCGCCAACGCCCTCTTCGGCGGCACCGCCGAGTACGTGGCGCTCTGGTTCAAGGACGCCGGGGCCGAGTCGGGCTTCTCCTGGTACGTGGCGGGCTGCGCGGCCGTCTCCCTGGTCGTCTACCTCACGATGCGGGAGACCCGCGACATCGACCTGGGCCGCGTCGGCGCAGCCGGCTCCGCGCTGCCCGGACAGGGGCCGGGAGAGCGGCCGGGGCAGGAGCGAGATCAACTGCCCGTATCGTGAGACCGGCGTCCCGTCGGCCGCGCACCTGTGTCAGACTTCCGGCGTGCTTGCTACCACGATGATTATCGGCAGCGGCGCGCCGGTCCGCAGTGGCCACTGAATCGCGGCACCACCCCCGCGGCAGTGGACACCGTGCCTCAGACCCGCGCGCAGACCTCTCGCACCCGCGAGGGGTTTTTTCGTTTTCCGGCCCCACCCATGCCGGAAACGGACGACGCGTGAGAATGGGGGCAAGTGGATCCATCCCTTCCGGAGCCACATCCGACAGGAGCCATCACAGCCATGACCACGGAGAACGCCGAGGGCTCGCGCCTCGACGACAGCTTCCATGTCTTCGACACGACGCTGCGCGACGGGGCGCAGCGTGAAGGCATCAACCTCACCGTCGCGGACAAGCTGACCATCGCCCGGCACCTCGACGATTTCGGCGTGGGCTTCATCGAGGGCGGCTGGCCCGGCGCCAACCCGCGCGACACGGAGTTCTTCGCCCGTGCCCGGCAGGAGATCGCGTTCAAGAACGCGCAACTCGTCGCCTTCGGCGCGACCCGCAGGGCCGGTGGCAGCGCGGCCGAGGACCCGCAGGTCAAGGCGCTCCTCGACTCCGGCGCTCCGGTGATCACCCTGGTCGCCAAGTCGCACGACCGGCACGTCGAGCTCGCCCTGCGCACCACTCTGGAAGAGAACCTGGAGATGGTCCGCGACACCGTCTCCTACCTGACCTCCCAGGGGCGCCGGGTCTTCATCGACTGCGAGCACTTCTTCGACGGCTACAAGGCGAACCCGGACTACGCCAAGGCCGTCGTCCGCGCCGCCCACGAGGCCGGGGCCGACGTCGTCATCCTCTGCGACACCAACGGCGGCATGCTGCCCGCCCAGGTCCAGGCCGTCGTCGCCACCGTCGTCGCCGACACCGGAGCCCGCCTCGGCATCCACGCCCAGGACGACACCGGCTGCGCCGTCGCCAACACCCTCGCCGCCGTCGACGCGGGCGCCACCCACGTCCAGTGCACCGCCAACGGTTACGGCGAGCGGGTCGGCAACGCCAACCTCTTCCCCGTCGTCGCGGCCCTGGAGCTCAAGTACGGCAAGAAGATCCTCCCCGACGGCGCCCTCGCCGAGATGACCCGGATCTCGCACGCCATCGCCGAGGTCGTCAACCTCACCCCCTCCACCCACCAGCCGTACGTCGGCGTCTCCGCCTTCGCCCACAAGGCCGGACTCCACGCCTCGGCGATCAAGGTGGACCCCGACCTCTACCAGCACATCGACCCCGAGCTGGTCGGCAACACCATGCGGATGCTGGTCTCCGACATGGCCGGCCGCGCCTCCATCGAGCTCAAGGGCAAGGAGCTCGGCGTCGACCTGGGCGGCGACCGCGCGCTCGTCGCCCGGGTCGTCGAGCGGGTCAAGGAGCGCGAGCTCAAGGGCTACACGTACGAGGCCGCCGACGCCTCCTTCGAGCTGCTGCTCCGCGAGGAGGCCGAGGGCCGGGCCCGTCGCTACTTCCGTACGGAGTCCTGGCGGGCGATCGTCGAGGACCGCCCCGACGGCACCCACGCCAACGAGGCGACCGTGAAGCTCTGGGCCAAGGGCGAGCGGATCGTCGCCACCGCCGAGGGCAACGGCCCGGTCAACGCCCTCGACCGGGCGATGAGGGTGGCCCTGGAGCGGATCTACCCGCAGCTCGCCAAGTTCGAGCTGGTCGACTACAAGGTCCGCATCCTGGAGGGCCGCCACGGCACCGAGTCCACGACCCGGGTCCTGGTCACCACCAGCGACGGCAACGGCGAGTGGTCCACGGTCGGCGTCGGCGAGAACGTCATCGCCGCGTCCTGGCAGGCCCTGGAGGACGCCTTCACGTACGGCCTGCTGCGGGCCGGGGTCGACCCGGCGGAATAGTCCGTATCGCCCATCTGTGTTCGGTTTGGTCTGGTTCGGGTAGCGTCGAACCATGAGGACCAGGGCGATATCCGTGTGGTCGGCCCTCGGCGGGCTGTTCCTGCTGCTGCTTCTGGTCCTGGCGCCCACCGCGGGCGCCAGGGCCACGGGCGTGTCCGACGCGGCCGCCGCCCTGAAACAGGGCCCGGTGTACGTCGACCCCGGCGCCGCCGACCAGCTCTCCAAGGCCGACGCGGACGCCCTCGCGCAGAAGATCAAGAACGCGGACAAGCCGCTCCTCGTGGCGGTGCTCCCCGCGAACGCGCAGTTCCCGCCGGAGAACCTCTTCCAGAACCTGCGCACCCAGACCGGCATCACCGGCCTGTACGCGATCCGCCTCGGCGACGGCTTCGACGCCCGCGCCGACCGCTCGGTGATGTCCCGGGACGCCGTGGACAACCTCGTCACCTCCGTACGCCAGCCCGGCGCCGACGCGGCCACCGAGCTCAACAACTTCGTCGACCAGGCCCTGCCCACCCTCCGCGGCTCCGCCCCCGCCTCCTGGGGCTCCGCCGGCACGGACTCCGGCGTCCCCGTCGCCGGGCTCGTGACCCTCGGAGCGGTCGTCGTCGCCGGCGGCGCGGGCGCCTACGCCGTCGTCCGCCGCAACCGGCTCCGCAAGGAGGCCGAGGAGCGTGCCGCGCTCGACCGGCTCCGGGTCGTCGTCGACGAGGACATCACCGCCTTCGGTGAAGAGCTCGAACGCCTCGACTTCCACCCCGCCGAGCGCGGTGCCGACGACGCCATGCGCGGCGACTACGAGCGCGCCCTCGACTCCTACGACCGGGCCAAGTCCCTCATGGGCGCGGTCGCCCGGCCGCACGAGGTCCGCGAGGTCACCCAGGCCCTGGAGGACGGCCGCTACTCCCTGGCCGTCCTGGCCGCCCGCCGCGAGTCCCGCCCGCTCCCCGAGCGGCGGCCCCCGTGCTTCTTCGACCCCCGTCACGGTCCCGCGGCCGACGACCGGACCTGGACCCCGGCCGGCGGCGCCCCCCGCCAGGTCCCGGTCTGCGCCGCCGACGCGGCCCGCCTCGACGACGGCCTCGACCCGGTGGCCCGCACCGTCGACACCGACACCGGCCGCCGCCCCTACTGGGAGGCGGGCCCCGCCTACGGCCCCTGGGCCGGCGGCTACTTCGGCGGCGGCATGCTGCCCGGCCTCCTCGTGGGCACCATGCTCGGCTCCATGCTCGCCACCCCCGCGTACGCCTCCGAGTACGGCGGCGGCGACTTCCAGGGCGGCGACTTCTCCGGCGCCGACTTCAGCTCCGGGGACTTCGGGTCGAGCGACTTCGGGGGCGGCGGGGACTTCGGCGGCGGCGGTGGATTCGACGGCGGCGGCGGCTTCTGACGGCTCAGACCAGCGGCTTCACCGACATCAGCAGATGGCGGTGGGTCGCCTCCGGGCCGTCGGTGAGCAGGGCGCGCTGGCCGGGCCCCAGGAGGTGGAAGTGGACCTCGGGCGAAGCCAGTGAGCCCAGCGCGTCCAGGAGGTAGCCCGGGTTGAAGGCGACCGTCAGGGACTCCGCCCCCGTGAGGGTGGCGGGGAGGCGCTGGGAGGCCACGTCGTCCTCGTAACCCGCCTGGAGGTGCAGGCCGGTGGGGGAGAAGGCCAGCTGGACCGGGCTGTCGCCCTCGGCGACGACCGCGACCCGCCTGACGGCCTCGGTCAGCGGGGCCCGCCCGGTGACCGCGAGGGCGTGCTCGCCGAGCGCGAAGAGCTTGTCGTGACGGGGGAGCCGGCCGTCGAGCAGCCGGGTGGTGCTGCGGGTGTCGGCGCTCTCGAAGCCGAGCGAGCCGGAGTCGAGGGCGAGACGGGCCGGGCCCGTGCCGGCGAGGGAGCGGGCGATCTCGGTGAGGCGGCGGGCCGGCACCACCACGTCGGCCCCCTCCGCGGGGGCACCGGCCTCCGGCTGCCACTCCAGGGTGCGGACCGCGTAGCGGTAGCGGTCGGTGGCCGCGAGCGTCATCGTGGCGCCGTCCAGGGCGAGGCGTATCCCGGTCAGGACGGGCAGGGAGTCGTCCCGGCCGGCGGCCACCGCGACCTGGCCGACCGCCGCGGCGAAGGCGTCCCCGTCCACCAGGCCGCGCACCTCGGGCAGGGCGGGCGCGGCGGGGTAGTCGTCGAGCGGCAGCAGGGAGAGGCCGAAGCGGGCGTCGCCCGAGGTCACCGAGAGGCGGGCGCCCTCGACGGCGAGCTCGGCGGGGCCCTTGGGCAGCACCTTGCAGATGTCGAGCAGACGCCGGCCGAGGACGAGCGCCCGGCCCTCGACGGCGGTGTCGGCCTCGACCTCGACGCGGGCCGAGGCCTCGTGGTCGAGGCCCGAGACGCGCAGTCCGCCCTCCGCCGCCTCCAGGAGCAGTCCGCCGAGCACGGGCAGGGGGGAGCGGGCCGGCAGCACGCGCGCGGCCCAGGCCACGGCGTCGGTCAACACGGCGCTGTCGATGCGGAATTCCATGCCGGCGACGCTAGCGGCCGCCACTGACAACGGCGTCGAGCGGCCGTTCCGGGCAGGATCGAACTCCACTCCGCGGAACGGGAAGGGAACCGCGCCCTTGATCGTTCTGCTGGGTGACCACGGCAGCGACAGACAGGGGGAGTGGAGCCATGCCCGACGTCCACGGCACGGTGGAGCCCGGATTCGAGTCCGTACGGGAGGTGTTCGCGGGGATCGCCGCGAACGAGGCGCGGGACGGCGGTGCCCAGCTCGCCGTCCACCACCGCGGCCGGCTCGTCGTCGACCTCTGGGGCGGGGACGGCGTCGACGGCGACTCCCTGCTCGGGCTGTACTCCTCCTCCAAGGGCGTCATGGCCCTGATCACCGCCCTCCTCGTCCAGGACGGCGTCCTCGACCTGGACCGCGAAGTCGCCTCCTGGTGGCCCGAGTTCGCCGCCGAGGGCAAGGAGAGGATCACCCTCCGGCAGCTGCTCGCCCATCGCGCCGGACTGATCGGCGCGGACGGCGGCCTCTCGGACGAGGAGCTCGCCGACGACCGCCTGATCGCCGCGCGCCTCGCAGGGCAGCGCCCCTTCTGGGAGCCGGACACGGGTCACGGCTACCACGCCCTGGTGATCGGCGCCCTGGTCGGCGAGGTGGTGCTGCGGGCCACCGGCCGGACGGTCCAGGAACTCTACGAGGAGCGGGTCCGCGTCCCGTACGCCCTCGACTACCACCTCGGCCTGCCCGAGGAGCTCGAACCCCGCTTCCGTACGGCCCTGCCGGTCCGGCCGACCCCCGCCGAGCAGGCCTTCCTCGCCGAGAACCCGGTCGCACCGGACAGCTTCATGGCGATCGCGTTCAACCTCCACGCCGATCCGCCGTTCGACGACGTCGGGTACGGGAACTCCCGGGCCGTCCGCGTCCAGGCACCGCTCTCCGGCGGCGGCGTCGGCACCGCCCGCGGCCTCTCGCGGATGTACGCGGCGATCGCCGGCGAGCTCGACGGCCGGCCTCCGCTGCTCACCCCCGGCACCCTGGCCGAGTTCGCCCGGATCCACTCCGAGGGCACCGACCTCGTCACGGGCTCCGAGAACGCCTTCGGCCTCGGCTTCGTCCCGCTCGCCACCCGCCACCCGTCCCTCGGCCCGACCGCGGTCGGCCACAGCGGCGCCCCCGGCTCCCAGGCCTTCGCCGACCCGTCCACCGGCCTGGCCTACAGCTACACCCGCCGCCGCTTCGGCTTCCTGGCCGGCCCGGGCGCCCCCGAGAACGACCGCCTCGTCCCGGCGGTCGTGGAGGCGGCGAAGTCCGTCTGACCTGCGCGATCGCGTGCCGGGGCGATGCGGGATCGTGACCCGCCCGGGCCCGCCGCGCCCCTACGATCCTCGTCATGATCATCCTTGCCGTGGACCCCTCCTCGGAGTCCTTCGCCCAGGGCCAGGCCATCGGGACGCTCCTGGTCGCCGTCCTGGCCGCAGCCCTCGTCTGGCGCCTCACCCGCTCCTGGCGGCAGGAGGCCCCGGGCCGCGGCCCCGCGCCCTCCTCGCCGGCCCCGCTCGCCGAAGCCGCGGAGGCCGACGCGCGTGTCACGGACGGTGGCGCCGACGGATCCTGGGCGCGCGCCCGGCGCCGGCAGAGGATCGTCCTCGGCGTGGTCGCGGCGATCGTCGCCCTCGGCGTCACGAGGGCGCTCTCGTTCGAGGGGGAGCCCCCGGCGGCGCGGTCGGGGGCCGGTTCCGCCGCGGTGGCCGGGGCCGGGCAGGGTGAGGCCGTCCCGGACCGGGTCGTCGAAGGGCCCGAACGCGTCGGGGAGTACCGGCTCCTTGCGGGGGAGGACCCGATGAAGGGGAAGAAGAGGCCGAGGGGCAGGCAGTGGTACTACGACCGTGACGGCGACGGGGCCCCGGACCTGATGCTCGGCATCGACGCCGTCGAGTGGGACCCCTCCCTCGCCGCGGAGAAGGGGAGGGACACGCTCGACCAGGAGCTGCGGAACTTCTTCGCCGGGGCGAAGGCCCAGGACGTGACCCCGTTCGACGCCGGCCCCTGGGGCGGCAAGCTGAGCTGCGGGACCCTCGCGGCGTCCGGGGCTCAGCCGGTGCTGTGCGCGTGGACCGATTCCGGAACCTTCGGCAGCGTGCTGCTCGGAGGAGGAGGCGGCGACCTCGCCGGGGCCGCGAAGACCGCCCTCGCCTTCCGCACCGCCGCCGAGAAGCGCGGCTGACGCCCGGTCCCGGAAACGCCGAGCGCCCGCCTTCCGCTGCTGCGGAGGGCGGGCGCGCTCGTGTGTCCGGGGGTGCCGGAAAGGATCAGGCGGCGTTCTTGATCGCGGAGATGTCGAAGTTCAGCTTGACCTTGTCGCTGACCATGACGCCGCCGGTCTCCAGGGCCGCGTTCCAGGTCAGGCCCCACGCGGAGCGCAGGATCTCGGCGGAGCCCTCGAAGCCCACGCGCTCGTTGCCGTAGACGTCCGTCGCGGTGCCGTTGAACTCCAGGTCGATGGCGAGCGGCTTGGTGACGTCCTTGATGGTCAGGTCGCCGGTGATCCGGTACTTGTCGCCGCCCAGCTGCTCGGCGCCGGTGGAGCGGAAGCTCATCAGGGGGAACTGCTCGGCGTCGAAGAAGTCGCCGCTGCGCAGGTGGCCGTCGCGGTCGCCGATGCCGGTGTCGATGGAGGCGATCTTGACGTCGATCGAGGCGGTGGAGGCGCCCGGGTTCGAGCCGTCGAGCTTCAGCGCGCCCTCGTGCTCGGCGAAGGTGCCGCGGACGTTGGTGACCATCGCGTGACGGACGGTGAAGCCGATGCTGCTGTGCGCCGGGTCGATGGTGTAGTCGCCACTCAGGGCGGCCAGCGCCGGGTCGACGGGCAGGGTGGCGGTGGCGACGGCGGACTCGGTGCTCTTGCGGCCGAAGATACCCATGACGTGCTCCTTGTCGGTGTTTGTTGAACCTTCAACGAGAACGACTGTAACCCTATTCCGTTCAACATTCAACATCCCTGGAGGATGTTCATCCGGATGGCGTCACACGGACACCGACGCCCTCTGGCGGACGCGCGTAGAACTACGGCACCATCTCTCCAGCGCCACCGGATCCACCGGCTCCACCTGCACCGCCGTCCCCATCCGTCACGGTCACCAGCAGGAGGCACTCCCGATGAAGCTCCGCTCCGTCCTGACCGCTCTGGCCCTCGTCCTCGGCGCGCTCTTCGCGCCCGGCGTCGGCGTCCTCACCGCCGCCGGCGAGGCCCACGCGGTCACCAAGATCAGCCACGCCACCGCGACCTCGATGTTCCGGTCCTCCGGCATCACCTGGTCCTCGTCCGGCGGCTGCTCGGACCGCAACAACTCCACCTGTACGTCCTTCGAGCAGCTCAACCTCGCCACCGCCCAGGGCGCCCAGACCCTCCGGAGTGCCAGCGGCTGCGCCCTCAACATCACCGGCGGCACCGAGACCGGCCACGCGAGCGGCACCTACTCGCACTGGAACGGCTACAAGCTCGACTTCGGCAAGGCCACCTGCATCACCAACTACGTGAAGAACACCTTCACCTACATCGGTGTGCGCGGCGACGGAGCCCCGCAGTGGAGGTCCGGCGCGGGCAACGTCTACGCCGACGAGGGCAACCACTGGGACGTGACCTTCTACAACTGCGGCGGCTGCTGACCCGTACAGCGGCGAACGAGCCCCCTTCGGTGGTCACTTGGACTAACCGAAGGGGGTTCTTGGACTGGAGGGGTCCGCTCGGCGCGATCTCGTTGACGGTGCCGCCGGGGCGCGGCTGACTGGTCCGCATGTCCCTCCCCCTCTCCTCCAGACTCCGTGCGGCCTGCGCGCTCGCGGCCGCCTCGGCCACGGTGTTCGCCCTGTCCGGGCCCGCCCTGGCCGACACGACCGGGGCCCCCGCGGCCGCGTCCGCCGACGCCGTCATCGGCTCCGACCAGCTCTCCGTCGCCGTCGCCGAGGACTTCCCCCGCGTCCTGTCGTACACCGACAGGGCGAGCGGCGCCCGCCTCCTCGGGAGCACGGCCCCCGTCACACAGGTCGTCCTCAACGGCACCGCCCACGCCGTCCAGGCCAAGGGCGCCCCCGTCCTGACCGCCGGCTCCGCCGCGTACACCCTCGTCTTCCCCGACCTGCCCGGCGTCGAGATCGACGCCCGGCTGAGCGTGGCCGGCCGGACCACCACCTTCAAGGTGACCGCCGTCCGGGACACCGAGACCTTCCGCGTCGGCACGATCGACGTCCCCGGCCACGACCTGGTCTCCGTCGGCTCCTCGGACACCGGCGCCGCGACCGCCTTCACCCGGCTCGACCCGGACTCCACCCGTACCGCCGACGTCTTCGCCCAGGTCACCGACGCCACCGCCGCCGAGGCGAACCCGGTCGGCGCGAGCTACGCGATCGTCAACACCGGCCGGCTCGCCGCCGCCGTCGAGTCCAACTCCAGCTACGACAAGCCCTCCGGCGCCTCCGCCCGCGACGGCGCCCGCTTCTGGCACCAGGCCCGCAGGAACGGCGCGGAGACCCGCGTCGGCGTCTGGTCCGGCCAGTGGACCTACCGCGGCGCCGGCGCCCCGCAGCCCGAGAGCGGCGACAACCTGCCCTGGGCGAAGGTCGTCGTCACCCCCGACGCCAACGCCGACGGCACCACCGACTGGCAGGACGGCGCCGTCGCCTTCCGCGCGATCGGGATCAAGGCCCCCGGCAGCGAGCAGACGCCCGGGAGGGTCGTCGCCCACATCCCGTTCAACTTCGCCTCCCAGGCCACCCACCCCTTCCTGCGCACCCTCGACGACGTCAAGCGGATCTCGCTCTCCACGGACGGACTCGGCCAGTTCGCGCTGCTCAAGGGGTACGGCTCCGAGGGCCACGACTCCGCCCACCCCGACTACGGCGGCAACTACAACAAGCGGGCCGGCGGCCTCGCCGACCTCAACACCCTGCTGCGCGAGGGCAGGAAGTGGGGCGCCGGCTTCGGCGTCCACGTGAACGCCACCGAGTCGTACCCCGAGGCGAAGAACTTCAGCGAGACCCTCGTCGACAAGACCAAGCCCGGCTGGAACTGGCTCAACCAGAGCTACTACATCGACCAGCGCCGCGACGTGAACAGCGGCGACCTCGCCCGCCGCTTCCAGCAGCTCCGCGACGAGACCGACCCCAACCTGTCGATGCTCTACATCGACGTCTACTACACGCACGGCTGGATCGCCGACAAGACGATGCAGGCCGTCCAGGCGCAGGGCTGGAACGTCGCCACCGAGTGGTCCGAGAAGTTCGAGCGGTCCTCCCTCTGGGCCCACTGGGCCAACGACCTCGACTACGGCGGCGCCACCAACAAGGGCCTCAACTCGCAGATCATCCGCTTCATCCGCAACGGCGAGAAGGACGTCTGGAACAACCACCCGGTCCTCGGCCAGACCGCCCTGGTCGACTTCGAGGGCTGGACCGGCGAGACCGACTGGAACGCCTTCTCCGCCAACATCTGGCAGCGGAACCTGCCCGCCAAGTACCTCCAGCAGCAGAAGATCACCCGCTGGAACGGCGACGACATCACCTTCACCGGCGGCGTCCGCGGCACCGTCGAGAACGGCCGCCGCACCTTCTACGAGAACGGCCGCAAGGTCCTCGACGGCGAGAGCTACCTGCTCCCGTGGGACGGCGGCAAGAAGCTTTACCACTACAACAAGTCCGGCGGGACGACCAGTTGGGCCGTACCCGGCGGCACGCGCGCGTACACCGTCTACAAGCTCACCGACAACGGCCGCGTGAAGACCGGCACCGTACGGCCCTCCGGCGGACGGATCACCCTCGACGCCACCGCCGGACAGCCCTACGTCCTCTACCCGGACAGCGCCCCCGCGCAGACCGCCCCGCGGTGGGGCCAGGGCACCCCGGTGAAGGACCCCGGCTTCAACGACGCGAAGCTCGGCGCCTGGACCACGGCCGGCACCGTCGCCCGAGACACCGACGACCAGGGCCGCAACAGCGCGAAGCTCGGCGGCACCACCACCGCCTCGGTCCGCCAGCAGATCACCGGCCTCACCCCCGGCAAGCGGTACACCGCCTCCGCCCTCATCGAGGTCGAACCCGGCAAGACCCGCCCGACCACCCTCTCCGCCGGCGGCACCGCCGTCACCGTCGAGCGCTCCTCCCTGGAGGACCGGGTCGCCGCCTCCGACTGGAACGGCACCCGCTTCCAGCGCGCCAAGGTCACCTTCACCGCACCCGCCGGCGGCTCCGTACCGCTGCGGATCCAGGCCGCGAGCGGCAGCGAGGCGACCGTACGGATCGACGACGTCCGGATCGTGGCCAACGCCCCCGCGACGAAGGCCGGGACGGTCGCGTACGAGGACTTCGAGGCCGTCGACCAGGGCTGGGGCCCCTTCCTCAAGGGCGACTCCGGCGGCACGACCGACCCGCGCACCCACATCGCCCAGCTGCACGCCCCGTACACCCAGGCCGGCTGGAACGGAAAGCCGATCGACGACGTCATCGGCGGCGCCGAGACCCTCAAGTCGCACGACGAGAACAGCGGACTCGTCTACCGGACCGCGCCCTGGACCGTCCCGATGAAGGACGGCCACAACTACCGCGTGGAGTACGACTACCAGTCCAGCCACGCGGGCGCGTACGAGTGGGTCACCGGCTACGACCGCGCGAACGGCACCGGGGCGGTCGAGACCCGGCGCACCCCGATCGGGCAGCAGCGGACCACCGGGCACTTCACCGAGACCGTCACCGCCGGCTGCGGCGACACCTGGACCGGCCTGCGCAAGCGCGGGGACGCCCCCGACGGCGCCGACTTCGTCCTCGACGGCTTCACCGTCACCGACCTCGGCCCGGCCGCCGAGCGCGCCGCCTGCGGCACGCTCACCGTCACCGCTCCCGAGACCCTGGAGCCCGGCCGGCCGAACCAGGTCACCGCCACCTTCGGCAACGACGAGGCCACCGAGGCCACCGGCGCCCGGGCCGTCCTCACCCTCCCCGAGGGCTGGACCGCCGAACCCGCCGCGCCCGTCGCCCTCGGCACGGTCGCCCCGGGCGCGAAGGCCACCGCCACCTGGCAGGTGACACCGCCGGTGGACGCGGCCTACCAGCCGTACCCGCTGGGCGCCTCCGTCGCCTACACCGTCGGGGGAGGGGAGCGGAAGCTCACCGCCGCCACCACCGTGCGCACCCTGCCGCCGCCGCCCACCGCCGACAGCTGGGCCAGTGACCTCGACTGGACCTCGTCCGAGAACGGCTGGGGACCCGTCGAGCGCGACCTCTCCAACGGCGAGACAGGCGCCGGCGACGGCTCCCCGCTGCGGATCGGCGGAGTGACGTACGCGAAGGGTCTGGGCACCCACGCCCCGGCCAAGGTCCGCTACTACCTCGGCGGCCGGTGCACCTCGCTCACCGCCGAGGTCGGGGTGGACGACGTCCAGACCAGCCGCGGCAGCGTCCAGTTCAGTGTGCTCGCGGACGGCGCGGAGAAGGTGAAGTCCCCGGTCCTCAAGGCCGCGGACCCCGCCTGGTCGCTCACCGCCGACGTCACCGGCGCCTCCTACGTCGACCTGGTGGTCGGCGACGGCGGCGACGGGAACGGCAACGACCACGCGGACTGGGGGAGCGCCCGCTTCCACTGTGGGAGCTGACGGAGGCCCCGAGGCGGTAAGCGCTTGCCGTGCTCATTGATTGCGTCGGAAACAGGGTGTTACACCGGGCGCCGACCGGTCTCCACCACTTCCCCCGGGAGGCTCCCGTGTCCCTGCCCCTCTGGTCCCGCCGCACCTTCCTGAGCACGACGGCCGCCGCCGCGACCGCCCTCGCACTCTCCCCCTCCGCCCGCGCGGCGGACCCGGCGGACGAGTTCGAGACACTGCGGCTCCGCTGGCTCGACCTCCAGCTCGGCTCCGGCTTCGACGCCGGGGCCGAGCCCTACGCCGGCCGGCTCGCCGAGACCGGCACGCTCGCGCGCACCTTCCGCGCGGGCATGGCCGCCACGCCCACCTCGCTCTGGCCCGACGCCCCCTTCGACCCGCCGGCCGGCATCACCCAGAGCTACAGCCGCCTGTGGACCATGACCCAGGCGTACGCGCAGCCCGGCACCGGACTCACCGGCGACGAGAGCCTGCTCGCCGACGTGCTGCGCGGCCTCGACCACCTCTCCGCCACGGTCTACCGGGCGGGCGCCCCGCGCTACGGCAACTGGTGGGAGTGGCAGATCGGCAGCCCCCGCCTCCTCATGGACATCGTGGCCGTGCTCCACCCGCGGCTCGGCGCCGAGCGCATCGCCGCCGCCTGCGCCGCCGTCGACCACTTCGTGCCCGACTCGGTCCTCACGAACTACTCGGGCACCTCCACCGGCGCCAACCGCGTCGACCTCTGCCGCTCGGTCGCCCTGCGCGGGGTCCTCGGCGCGAACCCCGCCAAGATCGCCCTCGCCCGCGACGCCCTCTCGCCCGTCTTCCCGTACGTCGCCCAGGGCGACGGCCTCTACGCCGACGGCTCCTTCGTCCAGCACACCTGGGTCGCCTACTCCGGCACGTACGGGCAGGTCATGCTCGACGGGCTCGGCCGGCTCTTCTCCCTCCTCGCAGGCTCCAGCTGGGCCGTCACCGACCCCCAGCGGCAGATCGTCCTCGACAGCGTCGAGAAGGCCTACGCGCCCTTCCTCTACGACGGCCTGATGATGGACGCCGTCAACGGGCGCGCCATCAGCCGCGGCTACCTCAAGAACGACGACCGGCGGATCATGCGCTCCGACCACTTCCACGGGCAGGGCGTCATCGCGGCCATCGCCCTCCTCGCGGGCGGAGCGTCCGCGGCCGAGCGGGACCGGTGGCACGCGCGCGTGAAGGGGTGGATCGAGCGCGACACCGTCTCCCCGATCCTCGCCGCCCGCCAGTTCGGCGTCGCCGACCTCGCCCGGCTGCACGCGGTGGCCGCCGCCCCCGTCCCCGCCGCCCCCGAACCCACCGGCCACCGGCTCTTCGCCGCGATGGACCGGGCCGTCCACCGCCGCCCCGGCTGGGCCGCCGGCATCGCGATGGCCTCGGACCGGATCACGTACTACGAGTGCGGCAACGGCGAGAACCCGCGCGGCTGGCACACCGGCGCCGGGATGCTCTCCTGGTGGACCCCGGACCTCGGCGACCAGTACACCGACTGGTTCTGGCCCACCGTCGATCCGTACCGCCTCCCCGGCACCACCGTCTCCACCAAGCGGCTCGCCGACCGGGCGGGCGGCGAGTGGGGCGCGCCCCGACCGGCCGTGCGCTGGGTCGGCGGGGCCACCGACGGCGAGTACGCGGCCGTCGGCCAGCACCTCAAGGGCCTCGGCTCCACCCTGGAGGCGCGCAAGTCCTGGTTCTGCGCGGCGGACGCGGTCATCTGCCTGGGCGCCGGGATCACCGCGACCGACGGGGTGCCCGTCGAGACGGTGGTCGACAACCGGCTCCTGGGGGAGGCGGGCACCCAGGCCCTCACCACCGGCGGCGGCTGGGCGCACCTGGAGGGCCACGGCGGCTGGGTCTTCCCCCGGGGGACGCGCGACCTGCGCACCCTGCGCGAGGACCGTACCGGCGCCTGGAGCGACATCAACACCACGAGCTCCACCGAGCGCCGCACCCGCCGCTACCAGACCCTCTGGCTGGACCACGGCACCGACCCGGTCGCGGCCTCGTACGTGTACCTCCTGATGCCGGGCGCCTCCCGGCGCACGGTCGCCGCCCGCGCCGCCGACCCCCGCTGGCTGCACGTTCTCGACAACACCGCCGAGCGTCAGGCGATCGCCGTCCCGTCCCTCGGAATGACCGCCGCGAACCTCTGGCAGGCCGGTACGGTGGGACCCCTCACGGTCACCGCGCCCGCGAGCGTCCTCGTCCGGCGCCGCCGCTCCGTCCTCGATCTGAGGGTCTCCGAGCCGCTGCGCACGGGGCAGCCGCTGGAGCTGGTGTGGAACCGTCCGGTCCGCCGGGTGCTCCGCCACGATCCCTCGGTGGAGGTCCTCGCCACCGGGTCCGCGCTGCGGCTGCGGATCACCCCGGGTACCGGGGGTACGACCCATGGTTGCGAGGTTCTCGTCTAGGTCTATGTCGGAACCCGACAAACACGAGGGGTGTCTGGCTGTTGACTCGGGCTGGACGGGCAAGGGTTCTGTCCAGCCCCACCAGGATTCGACACGCGAGACTGTACGGAGTCGACGGCGGGGTTTTCTTGTGTGACTTCGTAGGGTCGGTACATGACCGTTGTGGACCAGATCCCGAGCGAGCCCGCTGACGCCCGTGGCCGAGTGGCCGAGCTGCACGTCCTGCGCGAGCAGGCGCTGCGTGGCCCGAGTGAGCGCGCGACCGAGGCGCAGCACGCGAAGGGCAAGCTGACGGCGCGTGAGCGCATCGAGCTGCTGCTCGACCCGGGTTCCTTCAACGAGGTCGAGCAGTTGCGCCGGCACCGCGCCCAGGGCTTCGGCCTGGAGGCGAAGAAGCCGTACACCGACGGT